>NZ_CP146348.1:0-4800000 GCF_051122975.1 Pseudomonas sp. AK181 | reverse complement strand
CTTTGTCCCCATATGGTCTAATTCTAAAGTTGTCACGGTAAATTCCAACGCCCGCCATATCATCCAATATTTGACGAGCTGCTCTTTTGCCATATCCTTCGAGACCTGCTCGAGAGATAAGGGCGTCTATAGAAGCTGCCTCTCTGTCAAAAATGAGTAAGCGTATTTCTAATTCTCCACATGCGGCTAAACCTTCCTCATCCTCAAGAGAGAAAAAGTCTTCAATAGGTTCAGAGAATGGCTCCCCTAAAGCGTTGAATTTCATTTCTCCGGTGAACTTTCCGAATTTATCAAATCTTCCCGTAACTTCATAATCTGCACTGTCAAGAATTGGGGCGGGTAAGATTTTTAAAGGTCCATTCTCCGATTCGTTAAAAATTGAGGTGGGAAGTAGTTTTTTATCGAGGCTGCATAAGTCTAGAAAAATGTCAAAGCTTAATAGGTTGTTAGCGTTTTCATTGGCAGGATTGGTTGTGTTTTTTTGAATAGGTGAGATTAATCTTCGGAGCTCTCTATATAGCTCTAGTATCTCATTGGAAACCCACTTGTCGCGAAGCTCCCTTATCCTGATGCAAGTGCCTGTTGGATAGTCGAGATCTCTAATGCTACGTTTGATCTGAATGGGGACTTGATCAAGGTAGCGCTCCCCATCAAATTTCTTCCAGTCAATTCTAAGCGTTGTAATCTCTACGTGTTTTTTATCTATGCTAATTGCTGATGTGGATAGGGTCATCAGCTCACCCAGTCGTGAAGCAGCAAAACGACCTATGCCTTTCGATCCAAGAAGTCTTCTACCATTATTTGAAAAAGTTCGGTTGACTTTGCTTTCGGTCGCTGGCTCCATCCAAGAGTTTATGACTGTTTCAAATATCATGCCCTCTCCTCGGTCGGAAATTTCAATGACTTCGAGAGGGAGTCTCCCGCTAGACTTCAATTGTATTACGGAATTTTCGGAGTCTGCGTCATGGGCGTTCTTTACTAATTCAACTATCGCCGCTACCGGACCGCTTACTAGCTTGTCTCCAATAGTTCTGATTAATCTAGCTCTTGGTTTAAACTTATATGAAAGCACCTTAATTTCCTTTCAAAGTGTTAGCTCAGTCTGAGTTGTATTTGAATGTGCTTAGGCGAAAAAAAACCCTGACAAGCAGGGTTTTTAGTTGCCCCTAATTTTATAGGTAAGCACTTATATCATGGCATTAGGTCATCATCAATCCCAGCTCAACGCGCCGCCAGTCTGGTACTCAATCACCCGAGTCTCAAAGAAATTCTTCTCTTTCTTCAAGTCCATGATTTCACTCATCCACGGGAACGGGTTGGTGGTGCCAGGGTATTCTTCTTTAAGGCCAATCTGCGTCAAACGACGGTTAGCGATGAATTTCAAATAGTCTTCCATCATCGCCGCATTCATGCCCAACACCCCACGAGGCATGGTGTCGCGAGCGTATTCGATCTCCAGCTGCGTACCCTGCAGAATCATCTGGGTCGCTTCTTCTTTCATCTCGGCATCCCACAGGTGTGGGTTTTCGATTTTGATCTGGTTGATCACGTCGATACCGAAGTTCAGGTGCATCGACTCATCGCGCAGGATGTACTGGAACTGCTCGGCCACGCCGGTCATTTTGTTGCGGCGGCCCATGGACAGGATCTGGGTGAAGCCGCAGTAGAAGAAGATGCCTTCCAGCACGCAGTAGTAGGCGACCAGGTTGCGCAGCAGTTCTTTGTCGGTGTCGACGGTGCCGGTTTCGAACTTCGGATCGGAGATCGAGCGGGTGTATTTCAGGCCCCAGGCGGCTTTTTTAGCGACCGATGGAATCTCGTGGTACATGTTGAAGATCTCGCCTTCATCCATGGCCAGCGATTCGATGCAGTACTGGTAGGCGTGGGTGTGGATCGCTTCTTCGAAGGCTTGGCGCAGGATGTACTGGCGGCACTCTGGGTTGGTGATCAGGCGGTATACGGCCAGCACCAGGTTGTTGGCCACCAGGGAGTCGGCTGTGGAGAAGAAGCCCAGGTTGCGCATGACGATGCGGCGCTCGTCGTCGGTCAGGCCTTCGGGGTTTTTCCACAGGGCGATGTCGGCGGTCATGTTGACCTCTTGCGGCATCCAGTGGTTGGCGCAGCCGTCGAGGTACTTCTGCCAGGCCCAATCGTACTTGAAGGGCACAAGCTGGTTGAGGTCGGCGCGGCAGTTGATCATGCGCTTTTCGTCAACGGCGACGCGGGCAGAGGCGCCTTCCAGCTCGGCGAGGCCTTCGGCGACGTCGAGTTTGTCCAGGGCGGCCTTGGCGCGGACGATGGCGGCGGAGTCGTTGGCGGTGACGGCGCGGGCTTCCACGGCGGCAGCAGCGCCGGCACCGTCGAGGCGGTCCATGTTGGCTTCGGCGGCGTGGCCGGCGTTGGCGCCTTTGGTGGCTACTTCGCCTTCTTCTTCTTTGTCGAATTCGTCCCAGCTCAGCATGACGTGTCGTCTCCTGCGTGAGGGCTCAAAGGTGCCCGTGTGAAACCGGATGGTTGGGTGTTCACACGGCCCTTGGGCCGCGGTGGATCTTAAGGAATCGTTTGTTGCAACAGCTCGCGCAGGCAAATAAACGGAATCAGGTTGCGGGTGCTGCATGAGGCTTGAGGGGCGCAGCGATGCGTGCTTGCTGCAGCGCAGGCTCAAGGTCTGGCTCTTCATCCCTGTGTAAAGGGATATTGCAGGCCCGATTTACCCGCGCATTATAGGGAAAAAATTGGGTTTGTGTTGGGGGGGATGGCCGAACGGGAGGGCCAAAATGTAGGTTTATCCAGCCAAAGCACCGGTTTACGGGTGGAGGCGCTTGGAGGAATTTTAGCTGACGTGCAGAGGCTTTCCCGATCTATCGACGCTCGTGATACCCGTTAACGTTGTTCAGGCTTAATTAGGCGCGGGGGCAGGCGCGTTGGCCTATCGCTTTTACTGCCCCCGCGATAGCGAGTCACTTTTGAGTCGGGAAGGTCACATCAAAAACACCTGCGGATATTTCTTCTTGGGTGTCCGAGTTGATTAGGTTAAAGGAGCCTGTGATATGACGTAACTCTTCGTTCCATCGGCATTCAATATGACCGGCATCGGCGCTCCAACCAGAGGCGCCCAGCTTGATATAGGTGTCTACATCGGACGAGGGTAAGGAGATGAGGCCTTGGTTGAATTTGTCGCGCGAGATGTTAATTTGAATGTAGCTGTCGTAGCTTGACGCCTTGGGCAAAAAAGACAAATAAGCGGCTAGTTGGTCAACTTCTCCACCGATTTGTTGGAAGTTGATTGTCGCACTCCCGGTTCCTGTCGCTTGAGCGAGATCGCGGGGGGCTTTGTTTATAAATTTCATAGGTGGTGCTCCTCAAACGTTGTGTGTAATGGTTGCTCTTGCCACACCTTCTTGACGCTTCAGGTATGACAAATTCGAAATCACATTCAAGCACTCAATCAAGTCTGAGGTAACTGTCAGTATTGACAGGTTTTAAGTATAGAATTGGAATTACAATTTTTTTTTAAAAAGCGAAAACGTATAGGCGCAAAGGAGCAATGGTTCGGCCGCCCAGGCTTGCGAGAACCAGACAACCAACGCGACGTGCGGTTGGGCCGGGTCGATGCGCTCGGCGGAAGACCAGCTATGGGGCACATTTGGGCCGAGCAGCACCAGGTCGCCATCGTCATAGCGCGCCACATCGTTGCTGATATAGCGATGCCCGCGGCTGTTGAGGGTCAGGGTCAGTTCGTATTCGGGGGGGGCGCGATGATCGTATCATTCGAGTCAAGCGAGGAGGCGGGTTCTTGGCCGCAAGAACGATTTCTTGCGGCAATTAAGAATCCAACTTCAGAAGTTGTTAGCCGTTAGAGCAACCATTGCCCATCACTTGATAGTTAAGAATATGGCGCTGGCCTTGAGAATCTTCATATTCCATCTTCGCCGGTACAACTTCGCAGACTTCTGGAATGCTGCTCATGGACAAGACTTTGGCCACATCCAAGTGTGTGCTGTAGGTGTAGTCCTCAACGATCGGGGCGTTCTGGCCGGCCAGTTCAGTCGGGGCTTCGTCAGCCAGGGCGGCAGTGGCGCACAGGCTGCTCAGGGCCATCACTAATAACGCTTTCATTGCTTCATTACCTTCTTCAGGGCGAAAGGGGGCACGGGGCCCTTGTGAGGCCGCGTGTGTCACTTAAAAGTTGGGAAGTTCGGATTAACGTTGCCTTCGTGGGGGCTGTTGCGTTGTTAATCAGAGTGCCTTGTTGGCGGAGTTGATTTTAGGCGTCTCGGTTATATTCATATACCCGTGGTTTTGATAAACACTTTTGGCGGTTTTTGTAACAATCCCTCGATCAAGATTTTTTCAGAAACCTGCCAAGCGCCGCAGCACGCGGGCCAGAGCGGTGAAACGGCATAGCAGGGCAATTTGTAGGGTCTTGTTACTACCATCGTCGAATGGTTCTATAGGCCCACCCCGGCTACAACAGGGGCCATACAACAACAACTATGTCACCGAGGTAAGAAAGATGAGTGCGGCTTCCCTGTACCCCGTTCGCCCCGAAGTAGCAGCCAACACGCTGACCGACGAGGCGACCTACAAGGCCATGTACCAGCAGTCGGTGGTCAACCCCGATGGCTTCTGGCGTGAGCAAGCCAAGCGCCTTGACTGGGTCAAGCCTTTCACCGCGGTCAAGCAGACCTCTTTCGACGACCACCATGTGGACATCAAATGGTTTGCCGATGGCACCCTGAACGTTTCCTACAATTGCCTGGACCGTCACCTCGCCGAGCGCGGCGACCAGATCGCAATCATCTGGGAGGGCGATGACCCTGCCGAGAGCCGCAACATCACCTACCGCGAGTTGCATGAAGAAGTCTGCAAGTTCGCCAACGCCCTGCGCGGCCAGGATGTGCATCGCGGCGACGTGGTGACTATCTATATGCCGATGATCCCCGAAGCCGTGGTCGCCATGCTGGCCTGTACCCGCATTGGCGCGATCCATTCGGTGGTGTTTGGCGGTTTCTCCCCGGAAGCCCTGGCCGGTCGCATCATCGACTGTAAGTCGAAAGTGGTGATTACCGCTGACGAAGGCATCCGTGCCGGTAAGAAGATTCCGCTGAAAGCTAACGTCGACGACGCGCTGACCAACCCGGAAACCAGCAGCATCCAGAAGGTGATCGTGTGCAAGCGCACCAATGGCGCGATCAAGTGGAACCAGCATCGCGACATCTGGTACGAAGACCTGATGAAAGTGGCGGGCACTGTCTGCGCGCCAAAAGAGATGGGCGCCGAAGAAGCACTGTTCATCCTTTATACCTCTGGTTCCACCGGCAAGCCTAAGGGCGTGCAGCACACCACCGGTGGCTACTTGCTCTATGCGGCCCTGACCCACGAGCGCGTATTCGACTATCGCCCGGGCGAAATCTACTGGTGCACCGCCGACGTTGGCTGGGTCACCGGCCACACCTACATCGTCTACGGCCCGCTGGCCAATGGCGCGACCACGCTGCTGTTCGAAGGCGTGCCGAACTACCCGGACATCACCCGCGTGGCGAAGATCGTCGACAAGCACAAGGTCAACATCCTCTACACCGCACCGACCGCGATCCGCGCCATGATGGCTTCCGGTACCGCGGCCTGCGAAGGCGCCGACGGCAGCAGCCTGCGCCTGCTGGGTTCGGTGGGCGAGCCGATCAACCCGGAAGCCTGGGACTGGTACTACAAGAACGTCGGCCAATCCCGTTGCCCGATCGTCGACACCTGGTGGCAGACCGAAACCGGCGCCACGCTGATGAGCCCGCTGCCAGGCGCCCATGCGCTGAAGCCGGGTTCGGCGGCACGGCCGTTCTTCGGTGTGGTGCCGGCGCTGGTGGACAACCTGGGCAACATCATCGAAGGCGCCGCCGAGGGCAACCTGGTGATTCTGGATTCCTGGCCAGGCCAGGCGCGTACCCTGTACGGCGACCATGACCGTTTTGTCGACACCTACTTCAAGACCTTCCGCGGCATGTACTTCACCGGTGACGGCGCACGTCGCGATGAGGACGGTTACTGGTGGATCACTGGCCGTGTGGATGACGTGCTGAACGTGTCCGGCCACCGCATGGGCACCGCCGAGATCGAGAGCGCCATGGTTGCTCACCCTAAAGTCGCCGAGGCAGCGGTGGTGGGCGTGCCCCATGACATCAAGGGGCAGGGCATTTATGTGTACGTCACCCTGAAAAATGGTGAGGAGCCCAATGAAGCGCTGCGCCTGGAGCTGAAGAACTGGGTGCGCAAGGAAATCGGGCCGATTGCTTCGCCGGATGTCATCCAGTGGGCGCCAGGGTTGCCGAAAACGCGCTCGGGGAAAATCATGCGGCGCATTTTGCGCAAGATCGCCACGGCTGAATACGATGGGTTGGGGGATATCTCTACCCTGGCAGATCCGAGCGTGGTGGCGCATTTGATTGAAACGCACAAGACCATGAACGTCGCGTAAGCGGGGTAGGTGGGACAAGGGCCCCATTCGGTGCAAGCTGGGTGGGGCTTTTTTTGGTACTCATGAAACACCGAGGTTCAGTGTGGGAGCTGGCTTGCCTGCGATGAGGTCGTGTCAGGCAAAGGTTGGCTGGCTGGCACACCGCTATCGCAGGCAAGCCAGCTCCCACAGTTCAGATCGCATTTCATAAGGGGGTATGGATGGCGGTCTGACACACCTGCATATCCACCAAACCAATAAATATCGGTTTTCATCGTAGGACGTTTCTGAATGTTACCGGCCCGCTCAAATGTGTAACCGCCCGCACAAACCTGGGGCAATGGACCACGCCTGCGCCCCGAAAAACCGCGTTCTAGACACCCTGAAAAATAAGATTAAACGCCAGACTTGCCGTGCTAGAAGGGTTTGCGAATAATAGGCCCGCAATTTGCAGCATCATCAGGTTTAATATCTTTTGTCTCTGCATAAAATTCAGAGGCTGTCAATGAGCTGGAACCGCTTTCTCAGTGCTTCTGTAAATTGTTGTCGCATTGAGGAAATATCGGCTTCCGGCCTGTCGTTAGAATGCCGATCACTCGCTCGTCGTCGCAGGTGTCGCCCGCGCAGGACGCAGCACCGCTATTCGGTTACACCTTCGCCGCATCGTGGGCCATGGCTCATACTGCTGTTTTTGCCCTATACCGATGGAGTCCCAAGATGAAGAAACTCGTGCTGTTGGGCGCCCTGGCGCTGTCCGTGCTGTCCATGCAGGCTTTCGCCGAAGGCAAGCCGCTGAAAATTGGTATCGAAGCGGCTTACCCTCCGTTTGCCTCGAAGGCGCCGGATGGCAGCATCGTCGGTTTTGACTACGACATCGGCAACGCCCTGTGCAAGCAGATGGACGTCAAGTGCACCTGGGTCGAGCAGGAATTCGATGGCCTGATCCCGGCGCTGAAAGTGCGCAAGATCGACGCGATCCTGTCGTCCATGTCCATCACGGAAGACCGCAAGAAATCCGTGGACTTCACCACCCGCTACTACCTGTCCCCAGCGCGCCTGGTGATGAAGGAAGGCACCACCGTCAGCGACAGCCTGGATGAACTCAAAGGCAAGAAGATCGGTGTGCAGCGCGGTTCGATCCACGATCGTTTCGCCCGTGAAGTCCTGGCGCCAAAAGGTGCGGATATCAAGGGTTACAGCACCCAGAACGAAATCTACCTGGACGTGGCTGCCGGTCGTCTCGACGGTACCGTGGCTGACGCCACCCTGCTGCAAGACGGTTTCCTGAAAACCGACGCCGGCAAAGGCTACGCGTTTGTAGGCCCATCGTTCACCGAAGCCAAATACTTCGGCGACGGTATCGGCATCGCAGTACGCAAAGGCGACAAGGAAAACCTTGAGCGCATCAACGCGGCCATCGCTGCCATCCGTGCCAACGGCGAATACAAGAAAATCCAGGACAAGTACTTCGACTTCGATATTTACGGCGCTGACGCCAAGTAATTCATCGCAGCTGTCTGTCCGAAATGGCGCAAGCAACAGTCATCCTGAAGTTTGCGCCATTTTTTCATCCCCCTTTTCGAGGACCTGAATCATGTTGAAAGGCTACGGGGCCGTTATCCTCGATGGCGCTTGGTTGACGCTTCAGCTCGCCTTGTCGTCCATGGCCTTGGCCATCGTTCTGGGTCTGATCGGGGTCGCGCTACGCCTGTCGCCGGTACGCTGGCTGGCTTGGCTGGGCGACCTGTACTCCACGGTGATCCGCGGGATCCCCGACCTGGTGCTGATCCTGCTGATTTTCTACGGCGGCCAGGACCTGCTCAACCGCGTCGCGCCCTTGCTGGGCTTTGACGACTATATCGACTTGAACCCCTTGGCCGCCGGTATCGGCACCCTGGGTTTCATCTTTGGCGCCTACCTCTCGGAAACCTTCCGTGGCGCCTTCATGGCCATTCCCAAAGGCCAGGCCGAAGCCGGCCTGGCGTATGGCATGAGCAGTTTCCAGGTGTTTTTCCGGGTGATGGTGCCGCAGATGATTCGGCTGGCGATCCCTGGTTTTACCAACAACTGGCTGGTATTGACCAAGGCCACCGCGCTGATTTCGGTGGTAGGTCTGCAAGACATGATGTTCAAGGCCAAGCAGGCGGCAGACGCCACCCGCGAGCCTTTTACCTTCTTCCTCGCAGTGGCGGCGATGTACCTGGTGATCACCAGCGTGTCGTTGCTGGCCTTGCGTTACCTTGAGAAGCGCTACTCGGTAGGCGTAAGGGCGGCTGATCTATGATCTTCGACTACAACGTCATCTGGGAGGCCATGCCGCTGTACCTTGGCGGCTTGCTGACCACCCTGAAACTGCTCGCCATCTCGCTGTTCTTCGGCCTGCTCGCCGCCTTGCCCCTGGGCTTGATGCGGGTGTCCAAGCAGCCTGTCGTCAACGGCGTGGCCTGGCTCTATACCTATGTGATTCGCGGCACGCCGATGCTGGTGCAGTTGTTTTTGATCTACTACGGCCTGGCGCAGTTCGAAGTGGTGCGCGAGAGCTTCCTGTGGCCGTTGCTGTCCAGTGCCACGTTCTGTGCGTGCCTGGCGTTTGCCATCAACACCAGCGCCTACACCGCCGAAATCATCGCCGGCAGCCTCAAGGCCACGCCTAACGGTGAGATCGAAGCGGCCAAGGCCATGGGCATGTCGCGCTACAAGCTGTACCGCCGCATCCTGTTGCCGTCGGCACTGCGCCGTGCGCTGCCGCAGTACAGCAACGAAGTGATCATGATGCTGCAGACCACCAGCCTGGCCTCCATCGTCACGCTGATCGACATCACCGGTGCCGCGCGTACCGTCAACGCTCAGTACTACCTGCCGTTCGAAGCCTATATCACCGCCGGCGTGTTCTACCTGTGCCTGACCTTCATCCTGGTGCGCCTGTTCAAGTTGGCCGAGCGCCGCTGGCTGAGCTACCTGGCTCCACGGAAGCACTGATATGGAACGTATCGATCATCTGCTGCCCTGGGGGCACCTGGGCTGCGAGCGCCAGCTGAGCGTGTTTCGCTTCGGCAGTGGCGAGCGCAAGGCCTACATCCAGGCCAGCCTGCACGCCGATGAATTGCCTGGCATGCGTGCCGCCTGGGAACTGAAAAAACGCCTTGTGGCGCTGGAACAGCAAGGCGCGCTCAATGGCGTGATCGAGTTGGTGCCGGTCGCCAACCCGATGGGCCTCGGCCAGTTGTTGCAGGGCAGCCACCAGGGGCGTTTCGAAGTCGGCAGCGGCAAGAATTTCAACCGCGATTTTGTCGAACTGAGCGAGCCGGTGGCCGAGTTGCTGCAAGGCAAGCTGGGGGACGACCCGCACGCCAATGTGCGCCTGATCCGCCAGGCCATGAGCGATGCGCTCAATGCCTTGCCCGAACCGAGCAGCCAGCTGCAAGGTATGCAACGCATCCTGCTGAGCCACGCCTGCACCGCCGATGTGGTGCTCGACCTGCATTGCGACGCTGAAGCCGCGCTGCATATGTACGCGCTGCCCCAGCATTGGCCTCAGTGGCGTTCGTTGTCGGCACATTTGAATGTGAAGGTCGGCCTGCTGGCGGAAGACTCCGGTGGCAGTTCGTTTGATGAGGCCTGTTCGCTGCCGTGGCTGCGTTTGTCACGCACATTCCCGGATGCGCAGATTCCGCTGGCGTGCCTGGCGACGACCTTGGAACTGGGCGGCCAGGCTGATACCGGCCGTGATGAAGCGATCTTTCACGCCGAAGGCATCCTGGCCTTTCTCGCCGAGCAGGGCCTGATCAAAGGCCAATGGCCGGCGCCGCAGTTTGAGCCGTGCGAAGGCGTGCCATTCGAAGGCACCGAGTTGTTGTTCGCGCCCCACGCCGGGGTGATCAGTTACCTGCGTAAAGCTGGCGACTGGGTAGAAACCGGCGACGAGATTTTTGAAGTGATTGACCCCCTCACCGACCGTGTAAGCACCATTTGCGCGGGCACCTCGGGGGTGTTGTTTGCCGTTGAACGGCTACGTTATGCCCAAGCGGGTTTCTGGCTGGCCAAGGTGGCGGGGCGCGAAGCGCTGCGCTGCGGGCGCTTGCTCAACGACTGACCACCTGTTTTTGTGAGAACCGACCGCATGTACAAGCTTGAAGTCCAAGACCTGCATAAACGCTATGGCAGTCATGAAGTGCTCAAAGGCGTGTCCCTGGCCGCCGCCGCCGGTGATGTGATCAGCATCATCGGCTCCAGTGGTTCGGGCAAAAGTACCTTTTTGCGCTGCATCAACCTGCTCGAGCAACCCCACGCCGGCAAGATTCTGCTCAATAACGAAGAGCTCAAACTGGTCGCCAACAAAGACGGCGCCATGAAGGCCGCCGACCCCAAGCAGTTGCAGCGCATGCGTTCGCGCCTGTCCATGGTGTTTCAGCATTTCAACCTGTGGTCGCACATGACCGCGCTTGAAAACGTGATGGAAGCGCCGGTGCACGTGCTGGGCGTATCGAAGAAAGAAGCCCGTGAAAAGGCCGAGCACTATCTGGCCAAGGTCGGCGTGGGCCATCGTAAGGATGCGTTCCCCGGCCATATGTCCGGCGGTGAGCAGCAGCGCGTGGCGATTGCCCGCGCCCTGGCGATGGAGCCAGAGGTGATGCTGTTCGACGAACCGACCTCGGCACTCGACCCTGAGCTGGTAGGCGAAGTGCTCAAGGTGATGCAGGACCTGGCCCAGGAAGGCCGCACCATGGTGGTGGTGACCCACGAAATGGGCTTTGCCCGTGAAGTCTCGAACCAGTTGGTGTTTTTGCACAAGGGCGTGGTTGAAGAGCGTGGCAACCCTCGGGAAGTGCTGGTGAACCCGCAGTCGGAGCGTTTGCAGCAGTTCCTCTCTGGCAGCTTGAAATAATCAAGACTGCCACCCACCCCCTGTAGGAGCGAGCTTGCTCGCGAAGGTCGTCAACGATAACGCGCCAAGCTTGATACCCCGTGTCGTTCTCAGGTTTTTCGCGAGCAAGCTCGCTCCTACAGGGAAGCAGGTCTTCATTGTTTTTGAGATTTGTGTTGGTTTACGGGCTAGCATTGGCCCACAGCTTCTTTCACTGTTTTCGCTTTGGATAGCACTCCATGACCGCCCACAAAATTGGTTTCCTGATTTGGCCCAGCACAAAAGCCCTTACGCTTGCGCTGGCTGAGGAGGCCTTGCGCGTTGCCCAGCGGGTGCATCCGGATGTGATCTACGAGCTGTCGTTTTTGCTCGCCGAGCCCGCCGTCGAAGGTGCCTGGCAACTGCCGGGTGAGCCGTGGGCCGGTAAGCTGGAGGGCTTTCAGAAGCTGTTCCTGTTGGCTGACGAACCGCCGACGGTCATCGCTTCGCCACTGAGTTCGGCGCTCAAGCAGCTTGTTCGGGCGGGGTGTGTAATCGGCGGCTTGTCGGCGGGTGTGTACCCACTGGCCCAGCTGGGTCTGCTCGATGGCTACCGCGCCGCCGTGCACTGGCGCTGGCAGGACGATTTCGCTGAGCGGTTCCCCAAGGTCATCGCCACCAGCCATCTATTTGACTGGGACCGCGATCGCCTTACCGCCTGCGGCGGCATGTCGGTACTCGACCTGTTGCTGGCGGTATTGGCCCGTGACCACGGTGCCGAACTGGCCGGTGCGGTGTCCGAAGAGTTGGTAGTGGAGCGCATCCGCGAAGGCGGCGAGCGCCAGCGTATTCCATTGCAAAATCGCCTGGGTTCCAGCCATCCGAAGCTGACCCAGGCGGTTTTGTTGATGGAGGCCAATATCGAAGAACCGCTGACCACCGACGAAATCGCCCAGCACGTGTGCGTGTCACGACGACAGCTTGAACGGATCTTCAAGCAATACCTCAACCGCGTCCCCAGCCAGTACTACCTGGAATTGCGCCTGAACAAGGCGCGCCAGATGTTGATGCAAACCAGCAAGTCGATCATCCAGATCGGCCTGTCGTGCGGCTTCTCCTCGGGGCCGCACTTCTCCAGCGCCTACCGCAATTTCTTCGGCGCCACCCCTCGCGAAGATCGTAACCAGCGCCGCAGCAGCAGCCCGTTCGAGTTGTCGTCGGTACCCTCCGAGCGCGGTTGAGCGGCGCTCAGGGTTCGTTGTCTGTTTCGGATGAAGTCGGGGAGCTTGAGCCAGAGTCGTCTGGCGCCGGTTGCCTGGCTTGCGCCACGTCGAAATCCACCGCCGTGCGGTTGTAATAGCGACGCAGGATGGCAAGCGCCTCGGGTGAGAAGGGGTTGTCGCTCAGATCAAAACCTGCCGCTGCGTCCGGGTCCACTTCAATCAGGTCGGTGGGCAACTCGGTGATACGGTTATCGCTCAGGTTCAGTTGGGTGAGCGATGTCAGGTTGAACGCGCCGCGCGGCACTTCAGTAAGCCCGGCGTTTTCCATCATCAAGGTCGCCAGGCCGGACATGTTGCTGACATCGGGGGTCAGCCCCAGTGGGTTATCGCTCAGGTCCAGGTAGTTCAGGTCGTGCAGGTCGCTCAACGCTGCGACACTTTCGGGGGTCAGCCGCAGTTGGCATTGCGTCAGGCTGAGTGTATTGAGCTTGGGCAGCTTGAACACGGCAGCGGGAATGTCTTTCAGGGCATAGCGGTCAATCAGCAGGCTCTCCAGGTTGGGGAAGCGTTCCAGAAAGCCTTCGGGTATCGAGGTGGTTTCTTGCGCTCTCAGTTCCAGCTTGGAAACGTGCTTGAAATCCACATTCAGTTTCGGCAGGTCGCCCAACAGTGGCAACGTCAGGACCATTTGATGGGTTTGGGCCAGCGTGTCATGACTGAAGTCCAGGTCGGTCTCACGTCGCCAGACTTGCTCCAGCAGGCCTCTTATTTCCCCGCGCATGAGCTGCTGCTGTGCGCGAACCTGTTCATCCATGGGCAGGTCCGTGAACGGGTAGCGCGCGGGCACATCCGCCACCCATTCTTGCAGGTCGGCCTGCAGGCGTTCGTAGTCGGCCTTTAGGCGCACCAGTATCGCCATTGAATCGTCCAGCCCACCTGGCAACCTGAAGATAAATTGATTGGCCTCGTAGGTACTGTAGGTCGGGTAAAGCGCTTGGACCAGGCGCACCTCGGCTGGGTTGGCGTCGGCGCCAAAGTGTTGCCCGGTGTTCTGGCAGTAGGTTTTTATCCGTTCAAGCGTCGTGCGTGAGAGTGGGTTGCCGGAAAGGTCGAAGGCCCTGGCGGCGTCGGCGGGCAGGGAAAACAGGGCGTCGGGCAGTCTGCGCAGGAGGTTGTTGCTGAGATTGGCGCTGACCAGCCGAGGCCGATTGAGCAGGCCGGAGGGGAAGACGGAAATCCCGCAGCGCGCAAGGTTGAGCGTACGCAGGTTGGCCATGTTTTCCAGATTGGGCGCCAGCGCCAGCGGGTTGTTGGACAGGTCCAGGGTGTGCAGCTCGGCCAGGTTGGCCAGGGCTGTACGGCTTGGGGTGGTGAGGTTGAGTTCGCAATTGCGCAATACCAGTGCATTGAGGCGAGTTAATGCGCTGACCTCCTCGGGCAGTGTTCTGAGGGCGATGTCGCTGATAGCCAGCCGGCGTAGCCCGGGAAAGTGCCCCAGGAAGGCCGGCGTGCCACGGGTGGTCAGGTAGCCCAGCAACTCCAGGCTGGTGATGTGCCCGAAGCTGGCCTCCAGTGTCGGCAGTTCGCCGTAAATGGGCTGGTTGAGTTGCAACAGATGCCCGTTATCAAACGCGGCGTCCCGGGGTGTGTCGTGGCGCCAGGCGCTGATCAGCCGTTGCGCCCAGAGCCGACGATTCTGCTGTTCAGAAGCAATTCGCCAGCGGCTCAGGGGTAGGTCAGTGCCCACAAGGGTTTGTGGCACGTTCTGCTGCCAGGCTCTGAGGCTGGCGTCCAACTGCGAGAACTCGTTCTTCAAAAATTGAAGGGTACCCAATGGCGTACCGGGGTCGTTGTGCATGGCAGCGAGTACGGCGGTCAGCTCGTTTGGGCTCAGTTGCGGGTACAACTCGTGCAGCCGCGCCTCGAGCGAGACAGCGTCGTTGCTGCTACCGGCAGTGGATGGGCTGGCGTCGTAACCTTCCATGCCGCCGGGCAGGCGCATCAGGGTGGGGTCGTAGGAGGGTTTGAGCAGCGGTACTTCGGCCAGCAGAGGGCCAAGCTCGTCACGTGCCAGCGCATGTTGGCGCAGGGTTTCTCGCAGGTGCGGGCCTTGGCCGATGTGCATATTCAGCGCGTCGCGCTGCGCATCGGGCAGCGCCTGGAGCACGGCGGTGTAGAAGTCGGTTTCGCCAAGCAGGGTGCCCTTGCTGTCTTCGGGAATGTAGCCGCCGTCGATGGTGCGCACCAACAGGCGTCGGATGGGCGCCTGGGCAGGGCCGATGGCGTCGTGTAGCTGGCCGGTGCGCTTGAAATCGCGGACTTCCAGGCGCACCTGGGGCGACCAGCCCGGCAGTTTTTCCAGGGAGTGCAGGGCGAGTCGATGGGTGTCGCCGCTCTCCAGCGCGCTCATGTACAAGCCTTCATACGCCCGGCTGATTCTGACCTGATGGGCTGCCCAGCGTGCACGTTCGACCAGGTGCGAAGGCAGTGTGCCCTGGTCGATGTCGAGCAGATCCTGGCCGCTGGCACCGCGCAGCACTTCTTCGGCCGCGCTGACCGGCAGGCCGGGCGTGCTGTCGATGACCTTCTGAACACGCGCATCGGTGGTCAGCTCCAGGCCTCGATAGCGTGAGTCGAACATCGAAGCGCGTTTATCCTCGGCTTTGCGTGCCAGCTGTTTGCGCAGCTTGGCGGCGCGCACATGCAATTGAGTGGTGGGGGTGCCGAAGTCTTCTTCCAGCAAAGTCTTGCGTTCTGGCTCGTCGAGGGTTTCCAGCAGGGTCTTGAGCAGGTCGCCGTTGTTCATCTGCGCTTCATGGATTTGCGCCACTGCCGCATTTTCCCGGCCTGGGTGTTCCCATACCGTTTCGCCTTTGGCGTTTAGAAAGCGCAGGGTCTTGGTTTCGGGCCACAGGCCGGTCTGGCTGAGCAGCCAGAGTTGGGTCTGCGTGTCGGCTTTTTGATAAACCTGCGGGTCGTCGCTGTTCATCTGGTCGATGAAGTCTTGCAGTTGCTGGTCGATGTGAATGCGCTTGAGGCTGTCGGCCAGTAACGGCGGGGGCGGCTGGCGGTCCATGTAGAGTTTGCGCAGGGCGCCCTCGTCGGTGCTGCTGATGCGCTGTGCCTGTTCCAGGCCGGTTTCGCTGAGGCTCTCGGCGGGCGGGCCGAGGCGGCGCAGCAAGGTGCTGCGGTCCCAGGTCAGCGGGCGATCCAGTGGGGTCAACCAGGCACCCTTGCCATTACCGATAATGGGCGGTTGGTAGGCATGCATGTGGCTTGGGTGCACCAGCACGGTGTTGTCCGCTTGTTGCTTGACGGCGAAGTGTTGCCCATCGAGGGGCAGGATCTGTTTGTCCCCGTAGGCATGCAATCCATCGGCCTTGGGGCGTGAAGCGGCGGGCAACTGAAGGTCGTGGGCGTAGGGGCTCAGGTCCGGGTTCCACAGGCGCGTTTTGCCGTCGTGCGAGGTGACCGGGTGCAGGCGCTCGAAAAACGCCCAGACCTCCCGAGGCAGTGCCTGGCGTAGCAGCCCTTCGGCAATCGGTGCGCCGACCGCGAACATACCCAATTGCACCATTTGCTCCAGGATCGACATCAGGTGCCCGAACGCCTGGCGCTTGAGGCCTTCGGCCCAGTCGACGATGCCTTCGAACACGTCGTCGAGCAGTTGATAGGCGGTGTAGCCAAGCATCAGCAAGCCCAGGGGGGGAATGAACGGCGTGGCGATAAAGGCGACGATTTCGAGCAGGGTTTTGCCGATTTTTGCCACGACGTCCCAACGTTGCCAGCGTGCCTTGCTGTCGGCGTCGGCGGTGGACACGGCAATATTGCGCGCGTCATTGAGCAGCCTGTTGAGTTTGCTTTCGTAGAGGTGCTCGTACAGATCGCCCGTGATTTTGGTCGCGTGCAATTGCAGCTTGGGGTTGGCCACCGGTTCAGCGCGCCAGGTCGGCCTGGGGTCGCCGGGGATGGGGGCGTGCCAGGTTATCTGGGACAAGCGGTTATTCAGGTTGGCAAAGAAGTAGGCGCGGTGTTCGTGGCTGATAAAGCGGCTGAAGAACGCCTGGTAATCGGCGTCGCGCAATTTGCGGGTCAGGTCTTGAATGAATGCGATGCCGTCGCGGTAATACTTGAGCGGTGCCTGCGGATCGCCGGGGATGTACGCCACCACGGGCACTGCGCTGTGATGCAGTTCCAGGTCGGCGGCGAACAGCACAATGCCGGCCAGCGGCGCGTCCATCAGGCTCAGGTCGTGGCTGAGCAGGGTCTTGCCTTCCAGTGTCAGGCCGCTGATGCCTTTGAGCTGGGCCTGGAGCGTGCGCAGTACGGCTTCGCTGCCGTCCTTTTTCAGGCGCGCCAGGTGCACGGCGGCTTGTGCCTCAGCCTTCAGGCTGTCGATGACGGTACTGCGCAGCGCGCTCTTGCGGGTGGCGTCCTGGAAACCGAAAAATGTCTTGAGGTAGGCCTGGTATTGCGTGCCGATGTCCAGTTCACGGCAGAGCCGGATGAAGGCCTGGATGCGGACTTTGCTATTTACTGAGGGCAAGGTGTCGAATTGCCCGGTGGCAGAGGGTTGGGTGATGAAGCTGGAGTCTGCGGTGTAGGCAGCTTTCTTGCTTTCTGCTGCATCAAAGTTGTGCAGCGCGGCGTCCACCAGCGACACGGTCCAGGCTTTGACGCCGCCGGTTTCTATGGGGAACAGTGGGATCGTCAGGGGCGCATACAGGCGCAGATGGGTGGTGCTGACATCGATGTCCACGCCCCAGCGGGTCTTGAGCGCCTGTTGCAAAAGCGGTGCGGCGAAGGCCTGGGGTGTCTTGAGGTCGGCCAGTGCCGCGTCTACTTTGCTTTGCGCGGTCCAACTCTGCTCCATCGCCTGCTTGAGAGGCGCGTGTTGCTGGCGGCTGGCGTCGGCCTGCCAGTCGGCGACATCCAGTGGCGCAGTTTTCAACGCTTGGCGCTTGTCATCCGAGGCGTTTGCCAGCCAGGCCGGCAGGCGTGTGTGAAACCCAGCAGGCACTTGGGTGGCGGCGACTGCGAGGCGTTGGCTGATTGTCGTGGGCACGGGGCTGATCCTTCAGTGGGGGTGAGTCACTGTCATCACAGCAAGCTTGATGGGTTCACGGGCAGCAGATAGTTAAGGCATCAGGCGAAAATCAGCGGGCCGTGCCTCTGCCTCTCACCGAACGCAGCGTTTACACTGCGCCATTGCGACGCAATATGTCGCATTGCCGTAAACCCGCGTAAAACCGGGGTTGGCGCTATAAGAAGTTGTCGCTTGGCGACAAGGTGGCGCTGAAAACTGTCCTTACAATCCCTGCATCGCCCGCCAGTTCCAGGCAGGCGTTCCTCTTCAGGAGACTCCGATGTCCGTTGAGCAAGCCCCGGTGCAACGTGCCGATTTCGACCAAGTGATGGTGCCCAACTACGCACCTGCTGCCTTTATCCCCGTACGTGGCGCAGGTTCGCGCGTTTGGGACCAGGCCGGTCGCGAGCTGATCGACTTTGCCGGCGGCATCGCGGTCAACGTATTGGGCCATGCGCACCCGGCGCTGGTCGGTGCACTGACCGAACAGGCCAACACGCTGTGGCATGTCTCGAACGTGTTCACCAACGAGCCGGCCTTGCGCCTGGCCCACAAGCTGATCGATGCCACCTTTGCCGAGCGCGTGTTCTTCTGCAACTCCGGCGCCGAAGCCAACGAGGCCGCCTTCAAGCTGGCCCGTCGCGTGGCGTTCGACCGTTTTGGCAGCGAGAAGTACGAGATCATCGCCGCGCTGAACAGCTTCCACGGCCGTACCCTGTTCACCGTCAACGTCGGTGGCCAGTCGAAGTACTCCGATGGTTTCGGGCCTAAAATCACCGGCATCACCCACGTTCCTTATAACGACCTGGCTGCGCTGAAAGCGGCGGTGACCGATAAGACCTGCGCCGTGGTGCTGGAACCGATCCAGGGCGAAGGCGGTGTACTGCCGGCCGAGCTGGCTTACCTGCAAGGCGCTCGCGAGCTGTGCGACGCTCACGACGCACTGCTGGTATTTGACGAAGTGCAAACCGGCATGGGCCGCACCGGCCACCTGTTTGCCTACCAGCATTACGGCGTGACGCCCGACATCCTCACCAGCGCCAAGAGCCTGGGCGGCGGCTTCCCGATTGCGGCGATGCTCACCCGTGAAGACCTGGCCAAGCACTTGGTGGTCGGCACCCACGGCACCACCTACGGCGGCAACCCGCTGGCGTGCGCGGTAGCGGAAGCGGTGATCGACGTGATCAACACCCCAGAAGTGTTGGCGGGTGTGAATGCCAAGCACGACCAGTTCAAGGCGCGCCTGGAGCAGATCGGCAAGCAGTACGGCATCTTCACCCAAGTGCGTGGCATGGGCTTGTTGATCGGTTGCGTACTCAGTGATGCCTTCAAAGGCAAGGCCAAGGACGTGTTCAACGCGGCCGAAAAAGAGAACTTGATGATCCTGCAAGCCGGCCCCGACGTGGTGCGTTTTGCGCCGAGCCTGGTGGTGGAAGAGGCGGACATCAATGAAGGCCTGGATCGTTTTGAGCGTGCTGTGAAGACGTTGACGCAAGCCTGATAGCGACACATTTTATTGGCCGGACCTGAACAAATGTGGGAGCTGGCTTGCCTGCGATAGCATCACCTCGGTGCCGTTGATAGACCGAGTTGTCTGTATCGCAGGCAAGCCAGCTCCCACATGGATCTGCTTACACATTGAGACCGATGTGTATCCGGGGCCCGTGTCCGGTATTTTTTCCTCTGTGAGTTTTCGAGTTAAGGAGTGACACCATGCTGGTGATGCGCCCCGCGCAAATGGCTGATCTGGGCGAGGTACAGCGTCTGGCTGCGGACAGCCCGATTGGTGTCACCTCCTTGCCGGATGATGTGGAACGCCTGAGCGACAAGATCGCGGCCAGTGAAGCGTCCTTCGCCGCCGAGGTGAGTTTCAACGGCGAAGAGAGCTACTTCTTCGTGCTGGAAGACACCGAGACCGGCAAGCTCGCCGGCTGCTCGGCCATCGTCGCCTCGGCCGGTTACTCCGAGCCGTTCTATAGCTTTCGTAACGAAACCTTCGTGCACGCCTCCCGCGAGCTGAAGATCCACAACAAGATCCACGTGCTTTCCCAGTGCCACGACCTTACCGGCAACAGCCTGCTCACCAGCTTCTATGTGGTGCCTGAGCTGGTCGGTTCGCCGTGGTCCGAACTCAATTCCCGTGGCCGCCTGCTGTTTGTTGCCAGCCATCCCGAGCGCTTTGCCGACTCGGTGGTGACCGAGATTGTCGGCTACAGCGACGAGAACGGTGACTCGCCGTTCTGGGATGCCATCGGTCGCAACTTTTTCGACCTCAACTACGCCGCTGCCGAGCGCCTGTGTGGGCTGAAAAGCCGTACCTTCCTCGCTGAGCTGATGCCGCACTATCCGATCTACGTGCCGCTGTTGCCGGACGAAGCGCAAGAGGCCATGGGCCAGGTGCACCCGCGTGCGCAAATCACCTTCGACATCCTGATGCGTGAAGGCTTTGAGACTGACCATTACATCGACATCTTCGACGGTGGCCCGACGCTGCACGCACGGGTGTCGGGCATTCGCTCGATTGCCCAGAGCCGCGTGGTGCCGGTGAAGATCGGCGAGATGGTCAAGGGCGTCGGTCGTCAGTACCTGGTGAGCAACGCGCAGTTGCAGGATTACCGTGCGGTGATGCTGGAGCTGGACTACGCGCCCGGCAAGCCAGTGACCCTGGACCTGGCGGCCGCCGAAGCCCTGGGCGTTGGCGAAGGCGCGAGCGTGCGTTTGGTTGCGGTATAAAAACAGAGTTTCGCGGGTGGCTGACAACAGCGGCCCGTTCGAGGAGATAGCATGATCGTTCGTCCCGTACGCAGCAGCGATTTACCGGCCTTGATTGATCTGGCGCGCAGCACCGGCACCGGCCTCACCACCTTGCCGGCCAACGAAGAGCGCCTGACCCACCGGGTTGGCTGGGCGGAAAAAACCTTTCGCGGCGAAGCCGGGCGCGGCGATGCCGACTACCTGTTCGTGCTGGAAAACGACGAAGGCCGCGTGGTGGGAATCTCCGCCATCGCTGGCGCCGTTGGCCTGCGCGAGCCGTGGTACAACTTCCGGGTTGGGCTGACCGTCAGCGCTTCCCAGGAACTGAATATCTACCGTGAGATTCCGACGCTGTTCCTGGCTAACGACCTCACTGGTAATTCCGAATTGTGCTCGTTGTTCCTCCACGCCGATTACCGCAACGGCCTTAACGGTCGCATGTTGGCCAAGGCGCGCATGTTGTTTATCGCCGAGTTCCCGCAACTGTTCGGCAACAAGATCATTGCCGAGATGCGCGGTGTGTCCAACGACGCCGGGCGTTCGCCGTTCTGGGAAAGCCTGGGCCGGCACTTCTTCAAGATGGAGTTCAGCCAGGCCGACTACCTCACGGGCGTGGGCAACAAGGCGTTTATCGCTGAGCTGATGCCCAAGTTTCCGCTGTATAGCTGCTTTCTCTCCGAAGACGCACGCAATGTGATCGGCAAGGTCCACCCGGACACCGAGCCGGCCCTGAGCATGCTCAAGAGTGAAGGCTTCAGCTACCAGGGCTATGTGGATATTTTCGACGCAGGCCCTGCGGTGGAATGTGAAACCAGCAAGATCCGTGCGGTGCGCGACAGCCAGTCACTGGTGTTGGCCATCGGCACACCGGGGGACGACGCCACGCCGTTCCTGATTCATAACCGCAAGCGCGAGGAGTGCCGTATCACCGCCGCTCCGGCCCGACTGGCGGCAGGCACTCTGGTGGTCGATCCGCAGACCGCCAAGCGCCTGCAATTGGTGGTGGGTGATCAAGTGCGTGCTGTTGCGTTGTCTGCTGCTCGGGAGTCGAAATAATGAATTCGCTGTATATCGCAGGTAGCTGGCTGGCCGGCCAGGGTGAACTGTTTGAATCGCGCAACCCGGTGACCCAGCAAGTGCTGTGGGCCGGCAATGGCGCCAGCGCCGAACAGGTCGAATCCGCCGTGCAGGCTGCGCGCCAGGCATTCCCGGCGTGGGCCAAGCGCCCGCTAGAAGAACGCATCAGCGTGCTGGAAACCTTCGCCGCCGCGCTTAAAAGCCGTGCCGATGAAATCGCCCGCTGCATTGGCGAAGAAACCGGCAAGCCCCTGTGGGAGTCGGCCACTGAAGTCACCAGCATGGCCAATAAGATCGCGATCTCGGTGCAAAGCTACCGCGAACGTACCGGCGAGAAGAGCGGCCCCCTGGGCGACGCCACCGCTGTGTTGCGCCACAAACCCCACGGTGTGGTGGCGGTGTTCGGCCCTTACAATTTCCCTGGGCACTTGCCCAATGGGCACATCGTTCCGGCGTTGCTGGCGGGTAATACCGTGCTGTTCAAGCCGAGCGAGCTGACCCCCAAGGTCGCCGAGCTGACCGTACAGTGCTGGATCGAAGCCGGTTTGCCGGCGGGCGTGCTGAACCTGCTGCAAGGCGCGCGGGAAACCGGCATCGCCCTGGCGGCCAACCCAGGCATCGACGGCCTGTTCTTCACCGGTTCCAGCCGCACCGGCAACCACTTGCACCAGCAATTTTCAGGGCGCCCGGACAAGATCCTGGCCCTGGAAATGGGCGGTAATAACCCGCTGGTCGTGGACGAAGTCGCCGACGTGGATGCGGCGGTGTACACCATCATCCAGTCAGCGTTTATCTCGGCAGGCCAGCGTTGCACTTGTGCTCGCCGCTTGCTGGTGCCTGAAGGTGCCTGGGGCGATGCCTTGCTGGCGCGCCTGGTGGCGGTGAGTGCGAGCATTGAAGTAGGTGCTTTCGACCAGCAACCGGCGCCGTTCATGGGCTCGGTGATCTCCCTTGCTGCGGCCAAAGCGCTGATGCAAGCCCAGGAACTGATGTTGGCCAATGGCGCCGTGGCGCTGCTGGAGATGACCCAGCCTCAGGCTCAGGCCGCGTTGCTGACCCCTGGCATCATCGACGTGACCGCTGTGATGGAACGTGAAGACGAAGAGCTGTTTGGCCCGCTGCTGCAGGTGATCCGCTACGCGGATTTTGCCGGTGCCATCGCTGAGGCCAACAACACCCAATACGGTCTGGCCGCTGGCCTGTTGTCGGATTCCGAAGCGCGTTACCAGCAGTTCTGGCTGGAAAGCCGCGCCGGTATCGTCAACTGGAACAAACAGTTGACCGGCGCCGCCAGTACCGCGCCGTTCGGTGGTGTCGGGGCGTCGGGCAATCATCGCGCCAGCGCCTATTACGCGGCGGATTATTGCGCGTACCCGGTGGCGTCGTTGGAAACGCCAAGCCTGATAGTCCCGGCAACGCTCACGCCAGGTATAACGCTGATCTAAATGTGGGAGCGGGCTTGCTCGCGAATGCGGTGTTTCATTCAACATTTGAAGTGACTGAACCACCGCTTTCGCGAGCAAGCCCGCTCCCACAATGGATCTGTGGTGTATTCAAGTGATTTGATGCCTATAAAAACAGATGTTCGTGGAGCCTCGCCGATGAAATCCTGTGAAGTCAATTTTGACGGTCTAGTGGGGCCGACCCATAACTACGGCGGTTTGTCCTTCGGCAACGTCGCGTCCCAAAGCAACAGCCAGCAGTCTTCCAACCCGAAGGAAGCGGCGTTGCAGGGCCTGCAGAAAATGAAAGCCTTGATGGACATGGGCTTTGTGCAAGGTGTGTTGGCGCCCCAGGAACGCCCGGATGTGACCGCCTTGCGCAGCTTGGGTTTCAGCGGCACCGACGCCCAGGTGATTGAGCAGGCTGCCAGGCAGGCCATGCCGTTGCTGGTAGCGAGCTGCTCGGCTTCCAGCATGTGGGTAGCCAACGCCGCCACCGTCAGCCCAAGCGCCGACACCGCAGACGGCCGCGTGCATTTCACTGCCGCCAACCTCAATTGCAAATACCACCGCAGCATCGAACACCCCACCACCAGCCGCGTGCTGGGGGCGATGTTCGCCGATGGCAAGCACTTCGCTCACCACGCCGCCTTGCCGGCCGTGGCACAGTTTGGCGATGAAGGCGCGGCCAACCACACGCGTTTCTGCCGTGAATACGGTGAGGCGGGCGTCGAGTTTTTCGTGTTCGGCCGCAGTGCTTTCGACCCCCGTTACCCGGCCCCGCAGAAGTACCCGGCGCGCCAGACCCTCGAAGCCTCCCAGGCCGTTGCGCGCCTGCATGGCTTGAAGGAGCACGGTGTCGTCTACGCCCAGCAGAACCCGGCGGTGATCGACGCGGGTGTGTTCCACAACGATGTGATCGCAGTGGGCAACGGCGAAGTGCTGTTCTATCACGAGGATGCGTTCCTCAATACCGAACAGATGCTTGCCGAGCTGCACGGCAAGTTGGGCAAGTTGGGCGGCAACTTCCAGTCGGTGTGTGTGCCTCGCGCGTTGGTCAGTGTCGAGGACGCGGTGCGTTCCTACCTGTTCAACAGCCAGTTGCTGACTCGTCCTGACGGCTCGATGCTGCTGATCGTGCCGGAAGAGTGCCGCGCCAATGAGCGCGTGTGGCAGTACCTGCAAGGCCTGACCGCTTCCGGCGGGCTGATTCGCGAGGTCAAGGTCTTCGACCTCAAGCAAAGCATGCAGAATGGCGGTGGGCCGGCGTGCCTGCGCCTGCGTGTGGCGTTGAACGAAACCGAGCTGGCGGCCGTGAACCCAGGGGTTATCATGACCGCGCCGTTGTACGAAACCCTGACCCAATGGGTGGGCAAGCACTACCGTGACAGCCTGCGCGAAACCGACCTGGCTGACCCGCAGTTACTGCTTGAGTGCCGGACGGCACTGGATGAACTGACGCAAATCCTTAAACTGGGCTCGGTTTATCCTTTCCAGATCAATTAATGCCACACGGCTGAGATATTTTATTTATGACCGACACCCTGAAACTCATCCTTGAAGACACTGACGGCACCCAGCTGGAAACCTCCTGCACCCGCGTCGCCGTGGTCTGGCAGGGCAAGGAGATCTGGATCCAGCACGATGGCCGCGGCCAACTGCTGATTGGCGTGGACGTAGAAGAAGGCGACGCCGAGTACGCCAACCTGTTGATGCGCCCATTGGCCACCAACCTGATGAGCCTGCAACTGGAAATGGAACCGGCCGACGTTGAAGGTGACGACGACGATCACGTCCACGGCCCAGGCTGCAACCACTAAGGAAGCTGCTTATGCTCGCCCTCGGCAAACTGCTTGAACTGACCCTCGCCGGTCGTGAACCGGCGCAAAAAATTCAACTGACTGTCGACGGCGTGCAGATGCGCTGGCTCAGCGAAGGCGCGCTTGAAGTGCGTCCTCCTGAAGCTTTGGACAACGGCAGCGACCTGCTGTTGTCGTCCGGCATCCATGGCAACGAAACCGCGCCGATCGAACTGCTCGACCGCCTGTTGCATGGCATTGCCCGCGGGGAGATCAAACCCCGCACCCGTATTCTGTTCCTGTTCGGGAATACCGAGGCCATGCGCCGCGGTGAGCGTTACCTCGAACTGGACGTCAACCGGCTGTTCAACGGCCGTCATGAACAAAACATCGGCCCCGAAGCCATGCGCGCCGCCGAGCTTGAGCAATTGGCCCGCAGCTTTTTCAGCCAGCCTGGCCGCTCGCGCCTGCATTACGACCTGCATACCGCGATTCGTGGTTCGAAAATCGAGCAGTTCGCGTTGTACCCGTGGAAGGAAGACCGACAGCACTCGCGCCGTGAGCTGGAGCGCCTGAACGCTGCTGGCATGCAGGCGGTGCTGTTGCAGAACAAGACCTCGATTACCTTCACCGCGTTTACCTACGAGCAACTCGGCGCCGAGGCGTTCACCCTGGAGTTGGGCAAGGCGCGGCCGTTCGGGCAGAACGACGGTGTGGACGTGTCGCGCCTGGAAGCGCGCTTGAAGCAGATCATTGAGGGCAACGAGCCTGAGACCGATAGCCTCGACGGCCTGCAACTCTTCGCCGTTGCGCGAGAAGTGATCAAGCACAGCGACGCCTTCCTCATGCACCTGCCCGCAGATGTGGAAAACTTTTCGGAATTGGAAAAGGGCTACCTGCTGGCCGAAGACGTGGCCAAGACCCGCTGGGTGATCGAGGAGGAGGGCGCCCGCATCATCTTCCCCAACCCTAAGGTGAAGAACGGCTTGCGCGCCGGGATATTGATCGTGCCCACCACGGATGCCGGCCTGGCCTGAGAGCCGAGGCAGATTGATCGTTGATCGTTCCCACGCTCTGCGTGGGAATGCAGCCCTGGACGCTACGCGTCCACAAACGTGACGCAGAGCGTCACAAGATGCTTCCCACGCAGAGCGTGGGAACCATCAGTAGGTCTTGCTTAGACCGCTACCGCACGCGGCTCGCTACGACGGATCGCGCGCACCTTGTGCAGCGTATCGGCGCAGGTGCGCGCCGCTTCCTGGCCCTTGTGCACGAAGTGCTCGTAGAAGAACGTGGTGTGCTCGCTGCCGGCATGGAAGTGATGCGGCGTCAGGGACACCGAGAACACCGGCACTTCAGTTTCCAGCTGCACCTGCATCAGGCCGCTGACCACTGATTGCGCGACGAATTCGTGGCGGTAGATGCCACCGTCCACCACCAGCGCGGCAGCGACGATACCGGCGTAACGGCCGGTCTTGGCCAGCAGCTTGGCGTGCAGGGGCATTTCAAAGGCGCCGCCGACTTCGAAGAAGTCGATGTCCGATTCCTGATAACCCTGGGCGATCATTTCGGCGAGGAAGCCTTTGCGCGATTGGTCGACAATATCCTTGTGCCAGCAGGCCTGGATAAACGCGACGCGCTCGCCGTGATGGTTTTTGCTTTTGCTGTCGATTGCGGTGGGTTGCATGTTCTGACTCCTGTTTAAGAAAAAAACAGGGCGTTATGAATCGAATGGGATTTAAGGGTACGCATGCGCAAACAGGCGCGCGGCCCTTAGGTGCCAATCCCGTTCTCTCTTCATCCGGACTATGACCGTCGGCCCCGGGATCACACCGGGTCTGCTGACCTTGTCGCCGTCCTGCCTGAGCAGTTCGAGGCGCCAAGCGCTCGCGGGCTATGCACATTGCGTGCAATTACCGCCGGTGGGGAATTGCACCCCGCCCTGAGAACGTTGCCGCCAGAACCCTGGCGGCGCAGAGTTTTTAACATGGTTTTTCAAAAACTGCACGGTTGCCGTCTCGATAACTTATATCGGTTTGTTTGGTTGGTATTCGAATGAATGCAATCGGGGCTTGATATTCCGCGGCGTTGCCCGCAGTAATCACACACAAAAGGACTTATCCACTCCGTTAGAGGCCCCCTTGATGACCGTGATCGACCTGCGCAGCGACACCGTGACCCAACCCACCCCCGGCATGCTCGACGCGATGGCCAGCGCCGTCAGTGGCGATGATGTTTACGGCGAAGACCCCAGCGTCAATCGCCTGGAGGCCGAACTGGCCCAGCGCCTGGGCTTTGCCGCGGCGCTGTTCGTACCCACCGGCACCATGAGCAACCTGCTGGCGTTGATGGCTCACTGTGAACGCGGCGAGGAATACATCGTCGGCCAGCAGGCCCACACCTACAAATACGAAGGCGGCGGCGCGGCGGTGCTGGGGTCGATCCAGCCGCAGCCCTTGGAAGTCCAAGCCGATGGCTCCCTTGATCTGAACCAGGTGCTTGAAGCCATCAAGCCCGACGACTTCCACTTCGCCCGCACACGCCTGCTGGCGCTGGAAAACACCATGCAGGGCAAAGTGCTGCCGCTGGATTACCTGGCCAAGGCCCGTGAATTTACCCACGAGCATGGCCTGGCCCTGCACCTGGATGGCGCACGCCTCTACAACGCGGCAGTCAAGCTGGGCGTGGATGCGCGAGAAATCGCCCAGCATTTCGATTCGGTGTCGGTGTGCCTGTCCAAGGGCCTCGGCGCGCCGGTCGGCTCGGTGCTGTGTGGCTCGGCGGCGCTGATCGCCAAGGCTCGGCGCTTGCGCAAGATGGTCGGCGGCGGCATGCGCCAGGCCGGCTCCCTGGCGGCAGCGGGGCTGTATGCGCTGGATCATCAGGTGCAGCGCCTGGCTGACGACCATGCCAACGCCCAATGGCTGGGCGATGAGTTACGCAAGGCCGGCTACAGCGTCGAGCCGGTGCAGACCAATATGGTGTATGTGCAGGTAGGCGATCAGGCGCAGGCGCTGAAGGCTTTTGCTGCCGAGCGTGGGGTCAAGTTGAGCGCCGCGCCGCGCCTGCGCATGGTCACCCATCTGGATGTGAGCCGGGCGCAGATCGAGCAAGTGGTGCAGACATTCGTCGCGTTTTCGCAGAAATGACAGTGCAGGCCGTCTAATTGACTGTTTCTATCACATAAACACGCTGTACCACCGGCAAAGGGCCGATATAATGCGGCCCTTTGCCGTCGCTCCGTCTGATGATGTTGCGCACTGGCCTTTGGCCGCAGCCTCCGTGGAAGAACCTAATGAAAAGCGCAGAAATCCGTGAAGCCTTCCTTCGCTTCTTCGAAGAGCAAGGTCACACCCGTGTAGCCTCCAGCTCCTTGATCCCAGGCAATGACCCAACCCTGCTGTTCACTAACGCGGGGATGAACCAGTTCAAGGACTGCTTCCTGGGCCAGGAAAAGCGCGCCTACACCCGCGCCACCAGCAGCCAGAAGTGCGTACGCGCCGGCGGCAAGAACAGCGACCTGGAAAACGTCGGCTATACCGCCCGTCACCACACCTTTTTCGAGATGCTGGGTAACTTCAGCTTCGGCGACTATTTCAAGAAAGACGCGATCACCTTCGCCTGGACCTTCCTCACCGGCGTGCTGAAGCTGCCCAAGGAAAAACTCTGGGTCACCGTGTACGCGACGGACGACGAAGCGTATGACATCTGGACCCAGCAAATCGGTGTGCCTGCCGAGCGCATGATCCGTATCGGCGACAACAAAGGTGCGCCTTACGCGTCCGATAACTTCTGGACCATGGGCGATACCGGCCCGTGCGGCCCGTGCACCGAGATTTTCTACGATCACGGCGACGATATTTGGGGTGGCCCGCCAGGCTCGCCAGAAGAAGACGGCGACCGTTACATCGAAATCTGGAACAACGTGTTCATGCAGTTCAACCGCACCGCCGACGGCGTGTTGCATCCGCTGCCGGCACCGTCGGTGGACACCGGCATGGGCTTGGAGCGGATCAGTGCGGTGATGCAGCACGTTCACTCCAACTACGAGATCGACCTGTTCACCAATCTGCTGAGCGCTTCGGCGGCGGCCATTGGTTGCGCCAATGAAGGCCAGTCTTCGCTCAAGGTGGTGTCGGACCACATCCGCTCCTGCGGTTTCCTGATCGCCGATGGCGTGCTGCCGTCCAACGAAGGTCGTGGCTATGTGCTGCGTCGCATCATCCGTCGCGCCTGCCGTCACGGTAACAAGCTGGGCGCTACCGGCAGCTTCTTCTACAAGATCGTGGCCGCACTGGTTGCCGAGATGGGCGATGCCTTCCCGGAACTCAAGCAACAGCAAAGCAACATCGAGCGGGTGCTCAAGGCTGAAGAAGAGCAGTTCTCCAAGACCCTGGAGCACGGCCTGAAGATTCTCGAACAGGACCTGGCTGAGCTCAAAGGCTCCGTGGTGCCGGGTGATGTGGTGTTCAAGCTGTACGACACCTATGGTTTCCCGATGGACCTGACTGCCGACATCGCCCGCGAGCGCGAGCTGACCGTCGACGAAGAAGGTTTTGAGCGTGAAATGGAAGCACAGCGCGTGCGTGCACGTTCGGCCAGCTCCTTTGGCCTGGACTACAACACCCTGGTCAAGGTTGACGTACCGACCGAGTTCACCGGCTACAAGTCCACTGCGGGCTCGGCCAAGATCGTCGCTATCTATAAAGAAGGCAAGTCGGTCGACGTGTTGAGCGAAGGTGAAGAGGCGGTTGTGGTGCTGGACCAGACGCCGTTCTATGCCGAGTCGGGTGGCCAGATTGGCGATTGCGGTTTCCTGAGCTCGACATCCGGTCGTTTTGACGTGCGCGACACCACCAAGACCGGCGGCGCGTTCCTGCATCACGGTGTGCTGGTGCTGGGCAACTTGACCGTGGGCGCGCCGGTAGACACCCAGGTCGATGCCGACGTGCGGCATGCCACTGCGTTGAATCACTCGGCCACTCACTTGCTGCATGCCGCGCTGCGCCAGGTACTGGGCGAGCACGTGCAGCAAAAAGGTTCGTTGGTGGACAGCCAGCGCCTGCGTTTTGACTTCAGCCACTTTGAAGCGATCAAGCCTGAGCAGATCAAGGCCCTGGAAGACATCGTCAACGCCGAGATTCGCAAGAACACCCCGGTTGAAACCGAAGAAACCGATATCGAGACCGCCAGGAACAAAGGCGCCATGGCGCTGTTTGGCGAGAAGTACGGCGACGAAGTGCGGGTACTGAGCATGGGCGGCAGCTTTTCGGTAGAGCTGTGTGGTGGCATCCACGCCAACCGCACCGGCGATATCGGCCTGCTGAAGATCATCAGCGAAGGCGGTGTGGCCTCGGGTGTGCGTCGTATTGAAGCGGTGACCGGTGCTGCGGCCCTGGCTTACCTCAATGCAGCCGAAGAACAACTCAAGGAAGCGGCCGGCCTGGTCAAGGGCAGCCGCGACAACCTGATCGACAAGTTGTCCGCCGTGCTGGAGCGCAACCGTGCGCTGGAGAAACAGCTGGAGCAGTTGCAGGCCAAGGCGGCCAGCGCTGCGGGTGATGACCTGTCGGCAGCGGCGGTTGACGTCAAGGACGTAAAAGTCCTGGCGGCGCGCCTGGACGGCCAGGATGGCAAGGCGCTGTTGGCCTTGGTCGATCAGTTGAAGAACAAGCTCGGCCGCGCAGTGATCCTGCTCGGCAGTGTCCATGAGGATAAGGTCGTTCTGGTTGCTGGTGTAACCAAGGACCTGACTGGCCAACTCAAAGCCGGTGATTTGATGAAGCAGGCCGCTGCGACAGTGGGCGGCAAGGGCGGTGGTCGTCCGGACATGGCGCAAGGCGGTGGTGTCGATGCCGCAGCCCTGGACGCGGCGCTGGCCTTGACCGTGCCATTTGTCGAGGCAGGTATTTAAGGCACTGTTAATTGGCCCGTGGTCTAGTCACGGGCTTGTTCAGTGCAGGTGGATTGATATTAGGCGCCCCTTTACGGGCTGAGGCGGCTTGGAAATGGCTTTGATCGTACAGAAATTTGGAGGCACCTCGGTCGGTTCTGTCGAAAGAATCGAGCAGGTCGCCGACAAGGTTAAGAAGTTCCGCGATGCCGGTGATGACCTGGTAGTGGTGCTGTCGGCCATGAGTGGCGAGACCAATCGCCTGATCGATCTGGCCAAGGCCATCAGTGGTGATCAACAGCCGCTGCCGCGTGAGCTGGATGTGATCGTCTCCACGGGCGAGCAGGTGACCATTGCGCTGTTGGCCATGGCGCTGAACAAGCGTGGCGTGCCAGCGGTGTCCTACACGGGTAGCCAGGTGCGCATTCTTACAGACAGCGCACATACCAAGGCGCGGATCCTGCAAATTGATGATCAGAAAATTCGTACTGATCTGAAAGCAGGGCGCGTGGTAGTTGTAGCGGGTTTCCAGGGCGTGGATGAACACGGCAACATCACCACGCTCGGTCGTGGCGGTTCGGACACCACCGGTGTGGCCCTGGCAGCAGCGCTCAAGGCTGACGAATGCCAGATCTATACCGATGTGGATGGCGTCTACACCACTGACCCACGCGTGGTGCCAGTGGCCCAGCGCCTGGACAAGATCACCTTTGAAGAAATGCTGGAAATGGCCAGCCTTGGTTCCAAGGTGTTGCAGATTCGCGCGGTGGAGTTCGCCGGCAAGTACAACGTTCCGCTGCGCGTATTGCACAGCTTCAAGGAGGGTCCGGGCACCCTCATTACTATTGATGAAGAGGAATCCATGGAACAGCCGATCATTTCCGGCATCGCTTTCAATCGCGATGAAGCCAAGCTGACGATCCGTGGCGTGCCAGACACCCCGGGCGTGGCTTTCAAGATTCTGGGCCCTGTCAGCGATGCGAATGTTGAAGTCGACATGATCGTGCAGAACGTTTCGCACGATAACACCACCGATTTCACCTTCACTGTGCACCGCAACGAATACGATGCCGCATTGAAAATCCTGCAGAACACGGCGAGCGAGATTGGCGCCCGCGAAGTGGTCGGCGATACCAAGATTGCCAAGGTGTCGATCGTAGGGGTGGGCATGCGTTCCCATGCTGGCGTTGCCAGCCGTATGTTTGGGGCCCTTGCCAAGGAAGGTATCAACATCCAGATGATTTCCACCTCGGAAATCAAAGTCTCGGTAGTGCTCGAAGAGAAGTACCTGGAACTGGCTGTACGCGCGCTGCATACCGCTTTTGAGCTGGATGCTCCGGCCCGACAGGGCGAGTGATGCGTTGCCAGGAAGGCGCGGTTTACCGCGCCTTTCATTTTTTTGTGGGGTACATGGTCTTTTGCATGGGCTCGACAATACTTAGCGAGTAGGGCTACGACCTTTTGGTTGTAGGTTGAATGCTTTTTTTTTGCAGACTGTTGTTCCTGAACTGAAATGCGTGAGGTGAAAGGTATGCTGATTCTGACTCGTCGTTGCGCAGAAAGCCTGATTATCGGTGATGGCGAAATCACCGTGACCGTGCTCGGCGTCAAAGGCAATCAAGTACGTATTGGGGTTAATGCTCCGAAAGAGGTGGCGGTCCACCGCGAGGAAATCTACCTGCGGATCAAGAAAGAGAAGGACGAAGAACCAAGCCTTTAATTTTTATCGTTTTTTATGTTTGCAAACGGGGAGGAACGTGGTTAATATACGCCCCGTGTTGCGGAGAGCTGGCCGAGTGGCCGAAGGCGCTCCCCTGCTAAGGGAGTACACCTCAAAAGGGTGTCGGGGGTTCGAATCCCCCGTTCTCCGCCATTATTTGCTTAGTACGTTGCAATCTGGTTTTTTCGGTAAGTTGTTGAAAATACTCGAAAAAATAGCTTTACATAGAGATTGAACGGCCTATAATGCGCGGCAACAAATGCACTCGTAGCTCAGCTGGATAGAGTACTCGGCTACGAACCGAGCGGTCACAGGTTCGAATCCTGTCGAGTGCACCATTTAAGAGTTAGTTGCAGCGATGCAGGTAGCTTGGCTTCAACCAGTTGTGATCTGGTCTAAAAACACAATCTGCACTCGTAGCTCAGCTGGATAGAGTACTCGGCTACGAACCGAGCGGTCACAGGTTCGAATCCTGTCGAGTGCACCATACAAACAAAAAGCCCGCCTAGTGCGGGCTTTTTGCCGTCTGGGGTTTGTGTAGGTTTTATCTGGCGTTCTCCTTTTTCTCCCCTCCTCATGTGTTTTCCCCCGCGCCTGCGTCGTCGCAGTTCATAGATGCAGCCAATACTGAGCTTTGGCGTGCAAGCGCTTGTTCTTTCCAGTTTTTTAACGTTTAAAACGTCCGGGCGGTGTATCATGCGCCCGTCAGCCCCGCCGGGGCTTGTGGAATACCTCCATGGACTTACCCAGTAGTTACTCAGTACCCCGTTTTACCAATCATGAATTGACTGATTGATCCTTCCGGCGTGCCCCGCTGCTGGGAGTGGAGTTCGCCTATGACCGAAGTAGAAGTAAAGAAAACACAAGAAAGCCTGCAGGATCGTCTGGCTCAAGTTATCGAGCTGCTGCAGCGCCAGCGCGTGGTCGAAGACCTCACGCACCGCCAGGAAGGTCCGAACCACGACCGCGTCGAAAACCTGGTTCACCGGCAAAACCTCGTCGAGTTGCAACGCAAGCTCGATGACCTGCACTCCGCCGACGTCGCCTATATTCTTGAAGCTTTGCCGCTGGATGACCGACTGACCCTGTGGCAGTTAGTCAAGGCTGATCGCGACGGTGACATCCTGCTGGAAGTGTCGGACTCGGTGCGTGAGACGCTCATCGCCGACATGGATGACCACGAGCTCCTGGCTGCCGCCAAGGAGATGGACGCGGACGAACTGGCTGACCTGGCCCCTGAGCTGCCCCGTGATGTTGTCCATGAGCTGATGGAGGCGCTCGATACGCAGCAGCGTGAGCGTGTGCGTTCCGCGCTGTCGTACGACGAGGACCAGGTCGGCGCACTGATGGACTTCGAGATGGTCACCATCCGCGAAGACGTCAGCTTGGAAGTGGTGTTGCGTTACCTTCGCCGTCTCAAAGAATTGCCCGGCCACACCGACAAACTGTTTGTGGTCGACTATGAGGGGATCCTCAAGGGCGTTTTGCCGATCAAGCGCCTGCTGGTCAATGATCCGGAGAAGAAAGTTGCTGACCTGATGGCCAGCGATACCGTGAGCTTCCATCCGGACGAAGATGCCTACGACGCGGCCCAGGCATTCGAGCGTTACGACTTGATCTCGGCTCCGGTGGTGGATAAGAACGGCAAGTTGATCGGTCGTCTGACCATCGATGAAATTGTCGACTTGATTCGTGAGGAAAGTGAAACCGAAGTCCTCAACATGGCAGGTTTGCGTGAAGAGGAAGATATTTTCGCGTCGGTCTGGCGTTCACTGCATAACCGCTGGGCCTGGCTGGCTATCAATCTGATTACCGCGTTTATCGCATCTCGCGTGATCGGGTTGTTTGAAGGCTCCATCGAGAAACTGGTGGCCTTGGCGGCGTTGATGCCGATTGTGGCGGGCATTGGCGGTAACTCCGGGAACCAGACCATCACCATGATCGTGCGCGCCATGGCGCTGGACCAGGTCAGTACCGCCAATTCCTCACGGTTGCTGCGCAAGGAGCTGGCGGTAGGCCTCATAAACGGATTGGTGTGGGGCGGTGTGATTGGCGTGGTGGCTTACTTGCTCTACGGCAGTTGGTCCCTGGGCGTGGTAATGACTGCGGCCATGACCCTTAACCTGTTGCTGGCGGCCTTGATGGGGGTATTGATCCCGATGACCTTGGCGCGTCTAGGTCGCGATCCCGCCATGGGTGCCAGTGTGATGATCACGGCCATGACTGACAGTGGTGGTTTCTTCATCTTCCTGGGCCTGGCAACGATCTTTCTGCTCTGACCCTTCCAGCGGGGGCAAACCTGCCCTCGCTTTGCTTCTTATTCCCAAACTCCAGGCAAAAAAAAGCCAGCACATGGCTGGCTTCGGCTTTCAGGTGTCAATCAATTGGCTTCTGCGGCCGCCTCCACGTCATGCGCGATAAGCGAGACGAGAGCATTTTGCTGGCGGTGGGAAAGCTGACGAAAACGCTGCAGCAGTTCGCGTTCGTGCAGTGACAGCTCGGGGCTGTCCAGGCGCATGCTCAACTCTTCACCCAAGGCACCTTCCTGAATAAGGCTTTGTTCCAGGCGTGCGATGATTTCGGAGTTCATGCTGCGGTGATGATTGCGAGCCACCTCGGCAATGCGTTCCCGCATTCCGTCTGGCAGACGTACGACGAATTTGTCAGCCGTACGGCTGGAATAAATTGCCTGTTTCAATGGGCGCATATATTTAACCGGTTAGTTCAGGGGAGCGGTTTCTGGAATTGGCCGCAAGATGAGTGTTAAGACAAGGCTCACGACCAAAGTTCAACCCGAATTGCAAAGAGGCCGCATCATGCCTCAGATTTGACATTTCATTGGCGTCAATTCTGTGACAAATATTGAACCGCCTACAGGCTTTATGCCAGTACTGATTTGCGTTTTTGCGGACTGGTTAGAAAAAATCCTGAGACTGCAGCGAAGCTCGTCAATCTTCGTCCAAGCCTGCACGGCATCTGGGTTGAGGGGCGCCCGTTCTATAGCGATATGGCCTTTTGCCCTCAAGCTTAAGGTTAGTAGCTGTTCGCCTATTTACGAGTGTCAGGCGACATAAGGTAGGGGAGGGAGATGGGGAAGGGGGGTTAGCGCAGGAGCGGATCGAATTTGATTCGGCGACCCTTGATGAGCGTCAGTACCAGTAGGCTGCCCAGCACGGCGCTGGCGACGAAGGCTATGGTTTGAGTTTGTTGTGATGTAGCTCCCAGGCCTAGCGCAACAGATAGGAGCGTCAGGCACAGAAACAACCAAGCAGATTTCGACATGAATAGTGTTCTCAGAAAACCCAATGCTCAGCCGCTGGCGCTGATTGTGTATCTTGGGTCAGGCGGATGGGAGACTGGGGGTTTGCAGTCATCAGTGCCAACTGAGGGCGCTGTTGCAGATGGTGGGGAATGGCTTGGCTGATTTGCGCGCCGTCTTCAGTATTGGTCGGCTGAAAATGAAACGTCACCACCGTAGCCAGTGCCACAGCGTTCAGTGCTAGTAGAAGGGCGCTGTTCATCATCATAGTCTCCACGGTGCCTGGAACGATTGGTTTTGTGCTTATGACTTTGCAGATGTCGTGCCAATCTATTATTCCAATAAAAACAACGAGTTAAGTTTGTTTTTTTAGGGCGCTGGGTTGCAGTTTGCAATGATGGCATATTGGCGCAGTGCAATTTGCACGATGGCGGTGAAAGTCTTGGCATGCTGGATGAGGCTATGAGCGTACGCGCAAGGATTGGCCTACAGTCGAAATGCCAACGGACGACATGACAAAACCAGCCTCGGCCGTTAAGATGCACGCCGTCTGTCGCTAGCCCTTCAGGGTAAGCGTGGCATTTGTCCCAGTAGCTCAATTGGATAGAGCATCCCCCTCCTAAGGGGAAGGTTGGCCGTTCGAACCGGCCCTGGGACACCATACATTTAAAGGCTTTCAGCCTTTTCTGAGGAATGCTTGATTCTCCCGTGACAGCAGGGTGGCAGCAAGGCCTTGGATAATTAACCCCGTTCAGGTTTCCTGATGGGGTTTTTTTGTAACTGATATCAGGGAAAGGTATGGATACGCTGACGAATTTCGCATTGAACGTCCTTGCCACAGCGGGCGTGAGCGCCGCTTTACTTGCTGTTCTTGGTTGGCTGCTGCGGACATGGATAGGAGAACGGCTGAGAGCCAGCATCAAGCATGAATATGACGAGCGGCTGGAGATTCTCAAGGCAGAATTGAAGCGTGAAGGTGATTCCAATCTTGCCGAGCTGAAGTCTGAGGTCGACAGGCAAGCTGATAAGCTTCGTATATCCTCAGCTTCCTTTTCCGAAGTCCAAAAGGCAGTGATTGGTCGGAAAATACAAGCGGTGGACGCTCTATGGCTTGCGGTATTGGAGGGGCAGGCGCTGATGCCGGCGCCAATAGTGACTTCAGATGTGCTAACGAGATCTGAGCTACTCGGAGCTTACAGCGGCCCGCTAGGGTCAGAGCTTCGTGCGGTTGAATTTGGAATCATCACCAAATTCTTCGCTAAAGTGCGGGATCATCGGCCTTTTTTGGGCGAGGTCATATGGGCGCAATTCGCTACCTTCCACGGAATGCTGGCGCGCATAATTTACCTCTTCAGAGAGGGTAAAAATGATCCTGAAAAGCTCATTTGGTACGAGGACGAAAACATACAGCGAATGGTCGCCGCTCTGCTGGGTGACCCTTTATTGCAGGAGTTTAGGGCGCTCAGACACTCACGCCTTCAATGGCTAAGGGGTCAGTTTGATAGGGAACTATTTAAGGCCCTTGATCAATTGCTAAGCGGACGCGAGTTTGGTGAGGCAGCGTTGAAACACGCCGAGTCAGCGCTCACTGCAGCATCTAAAGCCGCGCCAAATCTTTGATTCGTAGCACGGTGGTGGTGGAGCAGTTGGCGTGCCTGGCGGTCGCGCGAATGCCCAGGCCGGCACCGAGCAGCTCGGTCACGCGCCTGTGCAGATCGGCGTCCACCGGGCGCCCCTGATACTTGCCGGCGGCCTTGGCCTTCTCGATGCCCTGGGCCTGCCGGTCGCGGCGCTGCTCGTAATCCTTGCGGGCGATAGCTGCCATCATTTCCACGAGCATTGAGTTGATTGCACCGAGCATCCGGCCGGTGAACTCGTCGCCCTTGGTGTCCTGCATTCCCTGGTGGCTGGTCGGAAGGTCGAGCGCGACGATGCGCAGCCCCTTGGAGTCGATCGCAGCCTTGAGCTTTTGCCAGTCCTCCACCGGCAAGCGGGAGAGACGGTCTATCGATTCCACCAGCAGGACGTCGCCCTTGCGCGCATCTTTCAGCAGGCGCAACAACTCTGGCCGGTCGGCGGTGGCGCCGCTGGCATTCTCCATGTAGACGCTGGCGATGACCTTGTTATGGTCGCTGGCGAACTGCTCGAGCGAAACCCGGGCACGGCCGGCGTCTTGTTCTTCAGTGGAGGCTCGGAGGTATGCGCGGATGAACATTAAGGGTGCCTGTATCAGTTAGGGCGTTCTACTAATACTGTTGCACTTTGGGTGTTACTTATCAAGCGGGATGCCCGGAAAAAGCAAAATAAGCCTGTATCTGGATAGGCATACGCAAAAACGATGCTCGGCACCTGGGCCACAATTCGGGATACTACATATGCCCTATCCCTACTCTGGGGGAGGTGGCTATGACCAGGGGTACCAAGGGAGGAGTTATGGATCGCAGCTTAACAGGATTGTTTCTTGGGGCCGGTGCTTCCTATGACGTCAGTATGCCTCTCGTTTGGGAGCTCACATCTGAACTAAAGAATTGGTTAACCGCTGAAAAGTTGAAGCTTTTCAATGTCGGTTGGAGGCAGCAGGGTGAGGGACACTCGGATGAGGTCATAGAGGATTTTCTATCTGTATTGGCAAGGGAAGATCTGCACTACGAAAGCGTGCTAGGTTATTTGGATGTGCAAGCCAGAAGACTGTCATCTAAAGCTTCAGAGTATCACAGGCTATATACTTGGCTTGTCGAGATCATTTATTACAAACTTTACTTTAGGCACATACATGGTGCTGAATTTATTGTAAGGCACTTGGAGTGGTACAAAGGTATTGTCCGCCTGTATGAAGAAAACGAACCTCTGTGGGTTTTTTCTCTAAATCACGATTCTATCATTGAAATGGTCGCACAAAAATTTTCCATTCCATTGTTTTCTGGTCTTTTTGCCAGCGATATTAAGCTGCCTCGTAGAGATATGGCGGGGAATGTTGTTGGTCATATAGCTGTAGAAACCATTGATCAAAAGACACTCGATCATGGTGCGATGAACTTTCCAAACCCTGCAAAAAAAGGAATATATTTACTGAAGCTTCATGGGGCTCTTGACGTCTTCACGTTTAATGAAGGCCATGATTTAATGAAGCTGTTGCCTGATGGAGAAACACCGGAGGCCGTAGTGTCAGTTTTAAGGGCTGCGAATGAAGAGCTTGTGTACCTGGCGCCCGGAATGCCTGGTGGGAAAGTAAAGGCTTTGAATGAAATCGCTTATGCTGATTCGGATGGGGAAATGCAGTTCCTACGTCGAAGCTTACTTTCCGGCGCTCGTAAGTTTCATGAGCACGCTACACAAGTTTTACCTAAGTCAATGCTCAAACATTTCAAAGCAAACATAAATTTTATTAGTAAGTTAGTGTGCATAGGATACGGATTCGGCGATCATCACGTTAATGAGGTGCTGAAGGAGTGGTTGGAGTTTTCGTCGGATCGGTCTGTAGAGATTGTAAATCCTAGCCTAAGAGATATTCCGTCTTTTTTACTTCATCTTGCGCCTCAAGTGAGGATTGTTAATTTCGGTGCTACGGAATATTTTGACTGTGTGGCAGGGATTGAAAGAACGGAGGTTGAACTGCTCTCAAAACAGATTTCGGCCGCTTCTCGTAGAGCGGGCCATCAACGAAGCGCTCTAATTCTTGAGGAGTTTCGTCAAGAGGAAGAGCGCAGAACTGAGGATGCCGTTCTCCGAACAATTGAGTTATACAAAAATATGGAGGCTTGTGACGAAGATCAAGTTAATGAACTGGTTAGGAAGCTAAAAGCTGAGACCGCTGGTTTAGATGTAGAATACTCTAAGCGACTTCTTGCGCGCTTTAAGGAAACGTGAGAAGTAAGCGCTCAGTCGCTATGGGTTGGTATATCAAGTTTACGTTTTGTCTTCTGCATAAATCGCGGCGCTGATGATTGCCCCGCCTACCCGCCGCTTGCCGTAGCAGAGCGGCACCGGGTTGCCGGAAGCCGTGGTGTTCTTGGCGCTGCCGAAGGCATACCCCGGGGTGTTCTCAGGTGCCGCGCTGGTCTTGAGGCCGCCGGCCTGGGGACTGAGCATTTGGATTACGCCGCCGGCGACCATACCCACGCCAGACGCAAATAGACCGGCTGATACTGGAGGCGCCCAGAACGTGAAGAATGAGGCTGCGATCAGCACTGCGCCGATGACGGTTTGCAGAACTCCAGAGCGTTTGCTGCCTACGATCACAGGGGCAATGATGATGTCGCCTTTGCCTTGAAATCCAAGCTCACCCTCACCGATATTTTTCTTGCCTCGAAAGACCGCGAACACAAGCCCGCGAGACTTTGCGTTAGACAGAAACCGTTCAAACCCTGGGATCTGCACTGACAGTGCTTTGATGGCCTCGGCCGGCGTGCGGACGGAGAACTGGTAGGACTTACCGAACTGCCGTAGCTGCCCGCACAGCTTGATGGTGGTGAGTGGGGCGTATTCAATTGCTGTAGCGGCCATGGGGCCTCCTATGGTTTGGTGGACGGGGCTGGAAGCCCAAGGCGAATGGCGAGCACAGCGCGCGACATATGCGCCTGATCGATGGTCAATTGCTCCTGGCGCGGATCGTAGTTCCACACCCGGTTGTAGATCGCATCGCTGGCCCGGGCGCCTCGGAATGTCCCCCTCAGCAGGTCGGCGGAAACCCTGGCCTCTTCCTCAGTGAAGAAGGGGCCGTCGACTGTCACTTGTTGGCCACCACTGACGTGCTGGACCTCCCACACCGTGTAGCCGGCGTCCGGCCCCTGGATCAGTTCGTAGGGTTTGAATTTCTGCGTTTTGCACGCTTCGGTAAAACGCTCTTGAAAGGTCATGTCTTCACACTCACAGAGTCTGCCGTTGATCGGCGCTACCAATACTTGCGTAGCGCACGGAGGGGCAGTTAGGCCGCTTCGGATTGATCAGGAGACGCTTTTGCGGTGGTGCGAGTGGGCATTTTCGCCAGCCATTCGCGAAGCGCTTCGGAGCCTTCGCAGCCCGATCTCCACTTCTCAAACCGGCCGGTGTACCCATTCGAATTGGCAACCATGCCACTCAGTGCGACACCGGCATTGGAGGCCGTGGCCAGCACGTCATCGTAGATTGCTAGCATCTGCTTGAGCCCTTCAATGTCTTCGGCGCGCGACGCGGCAATGCCTGCGCGCGAAAGGCTGTCAGCCGCCTCTGGCGATAGCCCGGAGAGCATTGGGTTTGCCCTGAGCACGGCCTCTACAACGTCGGGGTGACTACCAGCGCGCGCTTCAGCTACTAGCCGCTGACGCTCCTCCGGTTTGAGGCCTCGCACGATGGCTCGCAGCTCCTGATCAGCCAGGAAACCAACAACGTCCGAGCTAGCGCGAGGCGTGACCGCTGCAAACCCGCTGGCCACTGTTTGGGCCAGCGTGAGCATATCTTTTGCCGCCTTCTCCATCGCCGGCATCAGAGCGGGGATGATTCCATCAATCTGCTCTTTGCCCTTGCGCTCAATGGCAGCGGCGTTGAGGTCCTTGTTCTCGCGAATCGAGAGAATTTCTTCTCCGAGGTCCTTGAACGCCTCCAGCGACAATCCCTGCAAATGGCGAACGGACTTCAGCAAGCCACCGGCCTGCCAGGTTCCTTTGGTGCCATCGGGGCGCTGAATATTGAAGGTTCTTGCCTCTACCTGGGAGTGCTCGTATTCGGAGTAGTGGAGGTTGGCCAAGCCAACTTTGAGGACGGATCGTTTGCCGATTTTCATTGGGTTACCTTTTGATTGTCTGGCCTTGGTTCGGCCGTTTGTTGGTCTGAGGCTTCGCTCAGGATCTCGAATAGGGACACGCTCTCTTGGGGGCCGCCGCCGGTTGCTGCGACGTGCAACTCGTCCATAAGGGCGCTGATCTCTCGCACGTCGCGATTGAACTGGGTGAGACCGGATTGCTGGCGCAACTTGGCCACCTGGCTACGTATGTTCATGGCGGGCCTCGATGATCAGTTGATACTGTTTTGCGACGTGATCTTTGATGTCTTGCCCAGCAGCCAGTGGCGGGAAGATCCAGGCACCAGGACTTGGGAATGGCCGCATATCCATCACACCTACCGGAGCGGGACGGCGGAGGCTTTCAATTGCGCGGACGTGGAGAATGAACGCCTCTGCCAGATTGGCCGCGTCATTGCTGTTAATGGTGCACAGTGGGAAGTGCATCACCGTCTGTACGCCCAAGACGGGATAGTTGAACGAATGGCCCACTGTCTTGGGGTAGTCCATCTCCTCCTCAACCGCGTCAACCCTGCAGTCCACCACCGTCAACATAACGAGCACTGTCTCTTCGTCTTCGGTGCCGATCTTCTCTGCAATTCGCTTGAGCTCGGCCCGCATCCACTTAATGCTCATTGCCGCATTCCCTCCATCTGTTCGCGGAGTTCTTCGACGGCCTTCTGTAGCTCTGCAACTTCGATAACCCGGGCAACAGCGCCCAGCCCTTCGATTAATGCTTTGCCCTGGTCGGGCGGTAGCTCGCCGGCGGCAACTGCGCGGAGGATTGATTTGGCTGCGCTGGGTAGGTCGGTATCGTCGAGCTCGAAGCACACTGTCTCGGCAGTTGGCTTGATTGGCGGCACCAGGCGTTCAAGGATCAGTCGGCAAGCCTGCATATCGCCCTTCTTGGCTGCTGTCAGAACCTTTTTTGTCACGGCGTCCGCACCTTCTGCGAGCCGGGCGCGCAGCTCCTGCGTTTGGCCAGAGCGACCACCGGGATTACCTGACTGCCCCGGCTTCCATTTGCCGGCTTTATCGCGATCAGTCATGCGGTGGGCGATTCCATAGCGATGACCGGTTTGTTTTCAGCGAGCGCTATCAGCAGGGCGGATGCTTGAACGCTTCCGTCTGCTGCGGCTTCGCGAAGGCGGCCCCAGGCGGCAGCAACTTCGGAGCGAGTAGGTTTGTGCTGGCGTCCTCGGGCGGGCTTAGCTGTGTTCATAGGTGCTGCCTCGAATGGGTTTTGAGTGGCTCAAAAACTCACATTAGGCATGATCTGATCATTTATCCAGTGCTTTTTAGGTGCACTCTAGGTGATACACGCAACCGGATTAAATGGGACTGAAATAGTTGGTTTGCAGCGAATCGAGAAGGGGATTTTCGTTGCAGTAAGTCGGAGGTAGGCTAAGTGATACAGGGCTGAGTTTTCAGCTCAGTTGATAACCCTCAGCCTGGCATCGCGTAATTACTGGAGCGCGTCGGAGGAGGGTGGGTTTTACGAGGAGGTCGTAAAAGGTGGGAGTGAGTAGCGGGGAAGTGGCTGCTTTGAAGTCCGATTTCCGGACAACAACCTGGCCTCCCATTTTGGTATGCCAGGTTCCGCGCCACGTTTTGCGAGATGTGAAAACGTGGCGCGGATTTGATGCGTCCAGCTTTGGACGCATCTTCCACCATTGGTGGATCACCGTGTCGCGTGCCTGTTCCGGCCTGCTGTCAGGCTGCGCTAACGGGGTTTACTCAGGCATGAGTAGTTCGTTGTACTTCTTGGGCACCAACGCAATTTCGCCCCAGGCAAGGTTTGTCGCTGCTAAGCCAATGCCGCTCCTGGTGATTGTCCCGAAGAACATCACAATACGGCCTTCAGAATCGTTGGTGATGCCCTTGTCTCGACAGAAGCCGTTTGGAAGCTTCAGGTAAAAGTCCTTCACCGCAGAGTTGCAAATTAGTCTGGTCATCCGGATTGAGTTATCGGAGCTCCCTGCATTGTGACTGGTGAGGATCTTTCCGTAGTAAATGGGACGGTGAGATGATTTTGGTTGACGAAATTTTTAGGTGTTTTAAGTCATTTGCAAGAGGGTTTCGCTTTGGAGAGAGGCCTCTCCAAAGCGGAGTGGATGCATTTCTAAGAGCTTGTCTCTGATTTAAAAAAAACAGCAGCTTTGGCTTCGACATCTAAATATGATATTGGGAGTAATGGAACTCGGGTTTTTGCTTTGCTTTTGTCCCAGTCGATAACTGTTCCATCCTTGTTTTTTCTTTTTAGTTTGCTTCCAGAGCCAAGATTCATAGAGAAGAAATCAAGGAATCTTCTTGCGCCCACGCCCGTAAATGGCTCGAATATAACATTGAGTGAAGTCTTAGATGCCTCAAGTGTTGTATTCAATTCCACTGAATCTGAATGAAACTCGAGTGCTTTGCTTTTCGGGTATGGCTCTACATATATGACGCGTTTTACCCCAGCTGCGATAATGTGCTTGGCGCAATTGTGGCAAGGGAATGTTGTGCAATATAAATCGGACGCGGCGCTGCTTATGTCAGATCTACTGCAAGAAAGAAGTGCCTCCATTTCCGCGTGAACCACCCTGCCGAACTCGGTAAGGTCTCTGATTCGGCTCTTCTCAAGAATAAATTGTATTTCTTTGTAAGAGTTATCTGATACTTCTTGGTCGTTTTTAAGGTGGCCTATTTCAGACAGGATCTCATTTATTATTTCTGTCTGTTCCGATTTGTTGGAATCTTCCCCTCGGGTGTAATCTTTGCCTTGAGGTGTATCGGATACGGTACCGCTATTTTCATCGGTCTCAGCCCAATAAAGTCCTCCACCAAACTTAGGAGAGTCATTGGCGCCTGTTGCAATTATCTGGCGATCCTTGGTTATGACCGCTCCCACCTGTCGGGATAGATCGCCCGAACGAACCGAGCTAGAGAACGCCATAAACATAGCGAACTCATCAAATGTCGGATTTTTATAGGGGTGTGAAAGTATCAACTCTAGGAAGCGTTGGAGTGTATTCTTAACCTGGTCATCATTTTTTCCTAGGTTTATAAAAAAATCAGCTAGATGGTAAGTGTCTCTTGTTCTTTGCCCATGAGTGATGTTTTCATCTTCGTCAATTTTTGTGAGTTCAACCGCTTCTGATTGAGTCAAGCCTTTGTCGTTGATGAGGTAATGAAGCCGCCTTTTGGGGTCAGAGTGAATGCCGAATAGGTAGAATCCTTGGCCGTAGACTTTTCGTAGTAAGTCAACTTCTTCTGGGTGTTTCAAGGAGTTTATAATGTAAGCTCTTTTGGTGTTTCGCGGGTCTCGTTTCTCTCTTATGCTCTTGGCTGCCCCGTATGACAGAATTGCATTGTTTTTTGTGGTTTCCCTAAGCTTGTCGCCAACACCCATTAAACCTTTTATACGGGAGTATTCAGATGTTCCTGACGTGTTTGTGCTGGGAGGTGTGAGTAAAGATGAGATCTTTATCTCTTCAACATGATAACCAAATTGCGAAATTCTATCCTTTAGGGGGCTTATTACACGGCTTGATTCTGTGCCCACTGCACTAACAATACCTATTATTATTTCGGACTCCGTGAACACTCCTTTTAGATGCTGAGATGCTACGTCATCCGAAGGGTCAGGTTTAGGTTCAATGATGGCTGCTGGAGGAGATTCAATGGCTGGAGGAAGATCTTTTTCTGGAGCTAACGCGCCAGTAACAAGGCGCTCTAGAATTTCCTTCTTGTCTAGCTTTCCTTGGAACTGAACAGTGCCAGTGCTTTCAAACCAGTTCATCACTCCGCCATCCAAACGAAGCACCTTTTTTCCTGGTTGTGTTTCGTCCCATTCACCACCCACATTTGTCAATTTGGCTTTAAGGTCATCAAAGCTTTCTGGAAATATTAATTTCATTTAGTCTCTGTTCCTTCAGGAGTAGGTGTTGGGGGAGTATTGATCACTGAAGCGTTGTAGTGAGAAAGCGCTCCACGTCATCAATCATGCCCCTCACATCCGCGGCCGTGAACTCCTCTGGCTTACCATGGGCGGCACTGTTGCGGATGGCAGCCAATGCGGTGATTCGCTTTTTCTGACTGGCATTGTATGCGCCGGCCTTAGCCAGGTCATCGTTCATTTTATTGAGGCTGGCCTGCTCTAGATCATGGGCTGAACACAGATCGCGCAGGGTCGTCTCAAGCACAACTCCTGCAATGACCGCTGCAGCTGTTGCATACCCAGATTTGAGCAGCTCTTCGGCTTGCTCCAGTTCGCTGGTGAACACTTCTGCCTGCACCAGGTTACGAACGCTGTTGAGGTAGCCACCTTCATAATCTTCTTTGGCTGCCAGAAAGACGGCCTTAACGCGCTGAAGCGTTTCGAAATTGTTTGAGTAGGGGCGCGGCTTCTCTGCTTCGACGAAAGCGGACAAATGATACGATTTTTCGCCACACGCATTTGATAAAAGCGACTTCGCTTTGACAGTCCAGTTGAGAATTAGGTCGGCGTTAATGTGCGGGTATGGGGATCCGCTCAGAGCGCCTTGCTCCATCCGCTTGGTTGCCTCGATAGCTTCGAGTTGCACCTCAAGTTCGCCGAACCGTTTTTCCAAAAGCCTCGTCATGTTCAATTCCCTTTCCGTTTTGGCGATTTTTCTGCATCGATACTCGCTTGCCTTCCTGTGTATTAGCAATAGCACTGAATTTCCTAGCTGGTGTTGATTGTGGGAACGGAACCCTTTTACGACGCCCTCGCAAAACTACCGGGATTTCAGTAGAGGCCACGCAAACCCGTGTTATCTCGGCCGTGCACTCACCCCAGATTTGGGGGCTGCAATTATTTTGCATCCCTCCTCTTGCTGTGTGTATGCTGTGAGCATACACTAGCATCACACACAGAGGGGAAGGCACCGATGGCAAAAACACCGATCACCACGCTTAGGCTTTCTGAGGATGTACTTGCCCGCGTCGATGCCTACGCGGCACGCATCCAGATGGAGACCGGAGTTGAGGTAAACAGGACTGCAGCACTACGGGCGCTTGTACTGGCCGGGCTTGAAGTCAAGGAGAAAAGGAAAGATTGATGATTACGTCACGCCAGATCGCTGAGAGCTTCGGCAAGTCACACAAAAACGTACTGGCCGACATCCGCAAACTTGAGAAAACCGTTCGCGACTTCAAGCATGAGACGCGGACATACGTCGATGCGAGGAATAGGCCTCAGTTTGAAAAGCTTCTAGACGATCAGGCCGCGCAACTTCTTATGGACCGGTATGGGGGACTGGCTCGCATACCCCTAACTCTCCAAGAGAGTGTTGCGCTGACCACGATAGAGCAGCTACTTGGAGTGACCATCACCCGCCAGTTCCGTGTCGGGCGCTACCGCATCGATGGTTATGACGAGGCGAATCTGGTGGCCTACGAGATAGATGGTCCCGATCATCGTTACAGAACGGAGCAAGACGCCATCAGGCAGGCCGTGATTGAGAAAGAGTTGGGCTGCAGGTTTATACGGATAGAGGTATAACCGGCGATTTATTCCGCCAACCAGGTCGATGGTCCAGATTTGGGCCATCTTAAAGAGGTGCCAAGCCGCTGCGTCAACAGCGGCCTGGCTATCACACGACGCAACTTCAAAGGTAATCGTCATGCAATTCAAACAGAATACCATCCAAATTCTGGATGCGCGCGGCCAGATCATCGCCACCATGGCGCTGCCGGCCAACATCAAGCTCACCGAGCTGGCCCCTTTGAAGATCCTGGGCGACATCAGCTTCAAGGTTCTGCCAGGCGCCGCCCCTTCGCGTGGGATCTGCTTAGGGGGTATCGTATGAGCGCCCAGGCCCGCACCATCCAAGAAGTCGCCCATGATGCGCTTGAGGATCTCGAAAGCGCCCAGATCGCCCTGCGCAAGGTTGAGGCGGTTCTCTATGCCGCTCTGGCAGACAAGGGCACCAGTCAACACGTCCGCAACCTGGTAGACGTTGCGTGGAACCTAGCCGCTGACGGAGCCAATACCGCCGACTGCAACCGCGAGCAAATCGCCGCCGCGCTGGTCGGGTGTGCTGCACTGGGCGCCGGGGGTGATCAATGAGCCGCTCCTACAAGGCAATCGCCGAGACCGCCATTAGTGACCTGTACGAAGCGCAGGCAGCGCTCGACAACATGCACGCGATCTTCACGCTGATGCTCCAGCACTTCCCCGAAGACAGTACCGGCAACGCTTTCGCGCAACTCGGCACCCTCGAGTCGAATGACTGGTCCACGAAAATTTATCAGTGGTGCGGGTGCATGGAAAACGAGATGGATGATGCGAACGAAGTGGCGGCCCGGGCGATTTCTGTCGAGCGCACACACGCTACTCGGTGGTGGACGCACTTGAGCGAGATGCGACGCCGCAAGGAGCTGCCGGAGTGGGTAGCGGCGGGCATCGGCACGCATGATGAACACGACCAGATGCTGGGGAGCCGGAAGGCCGTCAATCAGGCCCTGTTCGGCTCGGGCGACCTGGGCGGCGATCAGCACTACAGGCCCATTCCTTTGGACCAAGCCTGAAACAACGAAACTTTCGCGGTATCGAGGGCACTACCCCGTCACAGGGTGGTGCCCTTTTTCATTTGTTGGCGGTGGGCGCCTTCTCAGCGAGGTAGATAAGGTCCTTCCTCACTTCCTCGGCACACGGTCTGCACATTCCGATCTTTGTCCAAGGCAACCAGTCAATAACAAGGAAAGTAAAGCCTCCGATACGCTTACATTTCCCTGCATACCCATGGGTGCATCGGGCCTGTTGGTACGTCTGTGCTCCCATCTTATTAACCCCTGGTGGTGGTAATTTAATAAGGGTGGGATATTTTCCTTCCAGCTACACCGCTGGAGGCCCCGGTTTTATTGAAAGGTAGTGGGAAAAAATCCCAGTACCCCACCACTCAAGAAAACTAACGGGACGCAACGGGACAGTTACAGGTCGATGACTGGGAAAAAATCCCACTACTCGACGGAAAAATTCCCACCGAAAAACTCGAATTACACGAACTTGAAGCGTGGCGGGCCTGGGCCTATTTCCAGATCCTTGCCAGGGCAGTCGTCTATCGCTGCCCAGGTGATCGCGTACAGAGCGCAACGGGCCATTCCCTGTTCCCTGCCACCCTTACGGTTTTCCCTGGTGCGGATGATCAAACCGGCGTCCATGAGCTCGGCCAGAGCAGACGCCAGCGTCTTGGCGTCCATAGGCTTCCCCTTGGCCATCATTGAGGCTGTGCACGACAGATCGCCGTTGTTGCGGCCGTTGTAGTTCCTGGCCAGCTTGATCAGCACGGTCACGGCTTTTGTCGACAGATTGTCGAAGGCGTCACTGATCAGCAGTCGATAGGGCAAGGCAAGCACTCGACCACCGCCGAAGTCGACCTTGTATTTAGTCTTTCTGGCCATTCAGCGGCTCACAGGCAGGCGCGGAGGTATCCTCAAAACTGAGGACACCCCTGCTTCTCTGGATTACGACGCTTCGCGCATGAGGATGTACTTGGCGACGCGGTGAGGGGGGCGGCCAGGCTCAGTGGACTGGTGCGTCCAGTAGGTCCGGATTTCGTGACCCTTTTTCCTAAGTCGGCGAATGGTATTTGGCGGCTGGACGATGTCCAGGTCCTTGGCGGCTTCGATGGTCGATACCGGCCCATTTCGCAGAGCCTCCATCATCTTGCGGTCTTGCTCAGTTGAAGAATGGCGTGTCATAGTTTGCCCTTCACGTTGGTGCTACCCAGTGTGTTTTCGCTAAGGCGGTGCTCCAACACCGCCTTAGCAATCTCCCGCGCAACCTTGCGCAACCCCCACTCCTCATTCTTTTCGTACTTCACCGTGCGCCGACCTTCGCTGCGCGTTCGATGAAAGCCTTCAGCTCGGACGCGAGCGCCAGGCGCCGGCGGCCGATTTTGAAAGTCTTAATTTCGCCTTGAGCAATTAGCTCGTAGGTGGCCGACCGCGAGATGCCCAGAATTCGGGCAGATTCTTCGACACTCAGCGACAGTGGCGCCATTTGTTGCTGTGCTTGTTCCATAGATATCTCCAAACGCTCATCGAGAATGATGGGCGACAATGAAATCCTATTGCTGTATTTGCTGTACGTCAACTGCAATCACTGGATCATTGTGAACGCATGGACTTCGCTGGACGCAAAAGGTAGGATTCGATTTAAGCGTAAATTGATAGGTGTGGAAGAGATGGCGAAGAACAAGCCCAGCCAGGGTGCACGCAAGACAGAGACCTTGACGTTACGTCTTGACCCGAAGGTTAAGATGATGATCGAGATGATCTCGCGTATTCGTCGCCAGTCCATTACGGGAGTTGTTGAAGCGGCAATTGAGGAAATTGCCTTCGATTTGGATGCGCCTTTTTTCTACAAAAATGAGACAAACAATTGGTCGCTTTCCAGTGCCATCACGGAAGTATGGTCAACCGATGAAAGCGAACGATTTATCAATATGTGCTATCACCTGCCTACGCTGCTCACTTACGAAGAGCAGCGAATCTGGGAAACCATCAAGGCATCTAAAGTTTTCTTGGCTACAGACGCAACCGTTATGGAAACCTTTTGGGAAATAGAGGGGATTGGCCGCATTGACCGCTCAAGCGTGCGTATTTGGTGGACTTATCTTCTCGAACACGTAGACGAGCACAAGGATAGTCGAACTATCGTTCCGTTCGAGCCGCCATTCTAAATTAGTTCGACTGCTGCAGCCTTCGTGCCCGGTGCCAAATGCGCGTAGCGAAGCGTCATTTTGATATCGGCGTGCCCCAGCAGGTCCCTGACCGTGTTCAGGGGCACGCCAGCCATCACCAGCCGTGACGCGAAGTCGTGCCGCATATCGTGCCAGCGGAATCCGTCGATTTGTGCCCGCTCAAGCAACTTGAGCCAGGCGCTTTTGACGTCCTCAAAGCGACCGCCGCCCTGACCTGGGAAGACATACGGCGACTTGCTCGCCTGCTTCTTCCAGGCTTCCAGCACAGCTATAGTCTCCTTGTTCATCGGGATGTGGCGCGTATCGCTTGTCTTGGTGGTGGCCCCGGCGACTGTGATTGTCTTGGTGTCGAAGCTCACCGCTGACCATTTCAAGTCAAATAGCTCTCCGCGTCTCATGCCTGTATTCAACGATACCAACACCATTGGCTTCAGGTGATCGGTGAAGGCCAGTTCCAGCAGGCTGGGCATCGGCTCTCTGTGGCGATCCGTCCGCCAGGCGTTTGCACTCTCGCGATCGGCCCTCATTTCATCCTGTCGAGCGTCCAGGGCAGCGCGTAGACGCTTGGTCTCGTCGGCAGCCAGGTAGCGAATCACCCCCTTTGAATCGACTTTGAGCTGTTTCAGTTTGGCCATAGGGTGCTCATCGATGTAATCCCACTCGACCGCCCGGCTGAATACTCCGCTGATAGAGCCCATTTTCCGGTTGACTGTGGAGGGCTTGTTGCCGGCCTGCATCCATCCTGTGCGGATCTGCTCCAGGTCTCGTCCGGTGATCGCGTCCAGGCGCTGGGCCATGATTGGGTCGAAGTTATTACTGAGGGTGTGCTGCGTCTTCTCGTGGCCTTTGTGATGAGCCTTGAACCACGGCATATAGGTGTCGTCGATGAAGTCGCGCAGAGAGGGCAGGGCTGACCCCTTGCGGCCCTGGGCGATGGCCAGGGGCTCGCCATGGGCGTGCGCATCGGCTAAGTACTGGGCGGCCTCGGTTCGGGCTTGGTCAAGAGTAAGCACGCCGACACGCCCGAGGGTGGCGTTCTTGTTTCGGCCCCAAGTGACCATGTAGGACTTGTGACCGCTGGGCAGCACGCGAATGAAGAAGCCGGGTTGCACTGTGTCATGCACACGGTATGCTTTCGCCTCGGCGGCTAGGCTGCCAATTAGCTTCTGAGTGATTTTGGATTTCAAGGGTTCGTCCGTGACAGCAGGGTGGCAGCAAAACGCACTATACCGCTCGATGTTCACGTACTCAATGGGACTAAAAGGCCCAGTAATACTGGCCTTGTGGCTGTGCCTGTTGGGTCGAAATTGACCCTCCTAAGGGGAAGGTTGGCCGTTCGAACCGGCCCTGGGACACCATCTCCGTAAAGCTTTCCCCTCCTGGTATTCGCCGGTCTCAACAACAGTCATCCTCGTTCCTCGCTTGTGCGGGATCCAGCCACGCTTCTTTCGGTTGAGATCCAGATGCATTTGTGTGGGTGGGGATAATGCACGTCCCTAGGTTGCGCGCTCCTTCTATATAGAAGAGGCGGTGGGGCACCCTGATTTTTAGAGGCGAGTAAGTGTTTCGCTTTTTTTAAGATAAGGGGTTGACGTCCATGGCGATCCCTGTAGAATTCGCCTCCCGCTTACGAGAGATCGCAAGCGCAAGTGGTTGAAGTTGTTGAAGAATTCTTCGAAAACTTCTGAAAATAACCACTTGACAGCAAATGAGGCTGCTGTAGAATGCGCGCCTCGGTTGAGACGAAAGATCTTAACCAACCGCTCTTTAACAACTGAATCAAGCAATTCGTGTGGGTGCTTGTGGAGTCAGACTGATAGTCAACAAGATTATCAGCATCACAAGTTACTCCGCGAGAAATCAAAGATGTAACCAACGATTGCTGAGCCAAGTTTAGGGTTTCTTAAAAACCCAAAGATGTTTGAACTGAAGAGTTTGATCATGGCTCAGATTGAACGCTGGCGGCAGGCCTAACACATGCAAGTCGAGCGGTAGAGAGAAGCTTGCTTCTCTTGAGAGCGGCGGACGGGTGAGTAATGCCTAGGAATCTGCCTGGTAGTGGGGGATAACGTTCGGAAACGGACGCTAATACCGCATACGTCCTACGGGAGAAAGCAGGGGACCTTCGGGCCTTGCGCTATCAGATGAGCCTAGGTCGGATTAGCTAGTTGGTGAGGTAATGGCTCACCAAGGCGACGATCCGTAACTGGTCTGAGAGGATGATCAGTCACACTGGAACTGAGACACGGTCCAGACTCCTACGGGAGGCAGCAGTGGGGAATATTGGACAATGGGCGAAAGCCTGATCCAGCCATGCCGCGTGTGTGAAGAAGGTCTTCGGATTGTAAAGCACTTTAAGTTGGGAGGAAGGGTTGTAGATTAATACTCTGCAATTTTGACGTTACCGACAGAATAAGCACCGGCTAACTCTGTGCCAGCAGCCGCGGTAATACAGAGGGTGCAAGCGTTAATCGGAATTACTGGGCGTAAAGCGCGCGTAGGTGGTTTGTTAAGTTGGATGTGAAATCCCCGGGCTCAACCTGGGAACTGCATTCAAAACTGACTGACTAGAGTATGGTAGAGGGTGGTGGAATTTCCTGTGTAGCGGTGAAATGCGTAGATATAGGAAGGAACACCAGTGGCGAAGGCGACCACCTGGACTAATACTGACACTGAGGTGCGAAAGCGTGGGGAGCAAACAGGATTAGATACCCTGGTAGTCCACGCCGTAAACGATGTCAACTAGCCGTTGGAAGCCTTGAGCTTTTAGTGGCGCAGCTAACGCATTAAGTTGACCGCCTGGGGAGTACGGCCGCAAGGTTAAAACTCAAATGAATTGACGGGGGCCCGCACAAGCGGTGGAGCATGTGGTTTAATTCGAAGCAACGCGAAGAACCTTACCAGGCCTTGACATCCAATGAACTTTCTAGAGATAGATTGGTGCCTTCGGGAACATTGAGACAGGTGCTGCATGGCTGTCGTCAGCTCGTGTCGTGAGATGTTGGGTTAAGTCCCGTAACGAGCGCAACCCTTGTCCTTAGTTACCAGCACGTAATGGTGGGCACTCTAAGGAGACTGCCGGTGACAAACCGGAGGAAGGTGGGGATGACGTCAAGTCATCATGGCCCTTACGGCCTGGGCTACACACGTGCTACAATGGTCGGTACAGAGGGTTGCCAAGCCGCGAGGTGGAGCTAATCCCATAAAACCGATCGTAGTCCGGATCGCAGTCTGCAACTCGACTGCGTGAAGTCGGAATCGCTAGTAATCGCAAATCAGAATGTCGCGGTGAATACGTTCCCGGGCCTTGTACACACCGCCCGTCACACCATGGGAGTGGGTTGCACCAGAAGTAGCTAGTCTAACCTTCGGGAGGACGGTTACCACGGTGTGATTCATGACTGGGGTGAAGTCGTAACAAGGTAGCCGTAGGGGAACCTGCGGCTGGATCACCTCCTTAATCGACGACATCAGCTGCTCCATAAGTTCCCACACGAATTGCTTGATTCATTGAAGAAGACGAAAAGAAGCAGCCCGAAATTGGGTCTGTAGCTCAGTTGGTTAGAGCGCACCCCTGATAAGGGTGAGGTCGGCAGTTCGAATCTGCCCAGACCCACCAATTTTGTGTGGGAAACGCCTGTAGAAATACGGGGCCATAGCTCAGCTGGGAGAGCGCCTGCCTTGCACGCAGGAGGTCAACGGTTCGATCCCGTTTGGCTCCACCACTACTGCTTCTGTTTGTATAAAGCTTAGAAATGAGCATTCCATCGTTGTGATGGTGAATGTTGATTTCTAGTCTTTGACTAGTTCGTTCTTTAAAAATTTGGGTATGTGATAGAAAGATAGACTGAACGTTACTTTCACTGGTAACGGATCAGGCTAAGGTAAAATTTGTGAGTTCTCTTAACTGAGAAATTCGAATTTTCGGCGAATGTCGTCTTCACAGTATAACCAGATTGCTTGGGGTTATATGGTCAAGTGAAGAAGCGCATACGGTGGATGCCTTGGCAGTCAGAGGCGATGAAAGACGTGGTAGCCTGCGAAAAGCTTCGGGGAGTCGGCAAACAGACTTTGATCCGGAGATGTCTGAATGGGGGAACCCAGCCATCATAAGATGGTTATCTTGTACTGAATACATAGGTGCAAGAAGCGAACCAGGGGAACTGAAACATCTAAGTACCCTGAGGAAAAGAAATCAACCGAGATTCCCTTAGTAGTGGCGAGCGAACGGGGACTAGCCCTTAAGTGGCTTTGAGATTAGCGGAACGCTCTGGAAAGTGCGGCCATAGTGGGTGATAGCCCTGTACGCGAAAATCTCTTAGTCATGAAATCGAGTAGGACGGAGCACGAGAAACTTTGTCTGAATATGGGGGGACCATCCTCCAAGGCTAAATACTACTGACTGACCGATAGTGAACTAGTACCGTGAGGGAAAGGCGAAAAGAACCCCGGAGAGGGGAGTGAAATAGATCCTGAAACCGTATGCGTACAAGCAGTGGGAGCCCACTTTGTTGGGTGACTGCGTACCTTTTGTATAATGGGTCAGCGACTTATTTTCAGTGGCGAGCTTAACCGAATAGGGGAGGCGTAGCGAAAGCGAGTCTTAATAGGGCGTCTAGTCGCTGGGAATAGACCCGAAACCGGGCGATCTATCCATGGGCAGGTTGAAGGTTGGGTAACACTAACTGGAGGACCGAACCGACTACCGTTGAAAAGTTAGCGGATGACCTGTGGATCGGAGTGAAAGGCTAATCAAGCTCGGAGATAGCTGGTTCTCCTCGAAAGCTATTTAGGTAGCGCCTCATGTATCACTGTAGGGGGTAGAGCACTGTTTCGGCTAGGGGGTCATCCCGACTTACCAAACCGATGCAAACTCCGAATACCTACAAGTGCCGAGCATGGGAGACACACGGCGGGTGCTAACGTCCGTCGTGAAAAGGGAAACAACCCAGACCGTCAGCTAAGGTCCCAAAGTTATGGTTAAGTGGGAAACGATGTGGGAAGGCTTAGACAGCTAGGAGGTTGGCTTAGAAGCAGCCACCCTTTAAAGAAAGCGTAATAGCTCACTAGTCGAGTCGGCCTGCGCGGAAGATGTAACGGGGCTCAAACCATACACCGAAGCTACGGGTATCACGTAAGTGATGCGGTAGAGGAGCGTTCTGTAAGCCTGTGAAGGTGAGTTGAGAAGCTTGCTGGAGGTATCAGAAGTGCGAATGCTGACATGAGTAACGATAATGGGTGTGAAAAACACCCACGCCGAAAGACCAAGGTTTCCTGCGCAACGTTAATCGACGCAGGGTTAGTCGGTCCCTAAGGCGAGGCTGAAAAGCGTAGTCGATGGAAAACAGGTTAATATTCCTGTACTTCTGGTTATTGCGATGGAGGGACGGAGAAGGCTAGGCCAGCTTGGCGTTGGTTGTCCAAGTTTAAGGTGGTAGGCTGGAATCTTAGGTAAATCCGGGATTCTAAGGCCGAGAGCTGATGACGAGTTACCTTTTAGGTAACGAAGTGGTTGATGCCATGCTTCCAAGAAAAGCTTCTAAGCTTCAGGTAACCAGGAACCGTACCCCAAACCGACACAGGTGGTTGGGTAGAGAATACCAAGGCGCTTGAGAGAACTCGGGTGAAGGAACTAGGCAAAATGGCACCGTAACTTCGGGAGAAGGTGCGCCGGTGAGGGTGAAGGACTTGCTCCGTAAGCTCATGCCGGTCGAAGATACCAGGCCGCTGCGACTGTTTATTAAAAACACAGCACTCTGCAAACACGAAAGTGGACGTATAGGGTGTGACGCCTGCCCGGTGCCGGAAGGTTAATTGATGGGGTTAGCTAACGCGAAGCTCTTGATCGAAGCCCCGGTAAACGGCGGCCGTAACTATAACGGTCCTAAGGTAGCGAAATTCCTTGTCGGGTAAGTTCCGACCTGCACGAATGGCGTAACGATGGCGGCGCTGTCTCCACCCGAGACTCAGTGAAATTGAAATCGCTGTGAAGATGCAGTGTATCCGCGGCTAGACGGAAAGACCCCGTGAACCTTTACTATAGCTTTGCACTGGACTTTGAATTTGCTTGTGTAGGATAGGTGGGAGGCTTTGAAGCGTGGACGCCAGTCTGCGTGGAGCCATCCTTGAAATACCACCCTGGCAACTTTGAGGTTCTAACTCAGGTCCGTTATCCGGATCGAGGACAGTGTATGGTGGGTAGTTTGACTGGGGCGGTCTCCTCCTAAAGAGTAACGGAGGAGTACGAAGGTGCGCTCAGACCGGTCGGAAATCGGTCGTAGAGTATAAAGGCAAAAGCGCGCTTGACTGCGAGACAGACACGTCGAGCAGGTACGAAAGTAGGTCTTAGTGATCCGGTGGTTCTGTATGGAAGGGCCATCGCTCAACGGATAAAAGGTACTCCGGGGATAACAGGCTGATACCGCCCAAGAGTTCATATCGACGGCGGTGTTTGGCACCTCGATGTCGGCTCATCACATCCTGGGGCTGAAGCCGGTCCCAAGGGTATGGCTGTTCGCCATTTAAAGTGGTACGCGAGCTGGGTTTAGAACGTCGTGAGACAGTTCGGTCCCTATCTGCCGTGGACGTTTGAGATTTGAGAGGGGCTGCTCCTAGTACGAGAGGACCGGAGTGGACGAACCTCTGGTGTTCCGGTTGTCACGCCAGTGGCATTGCCGGGTAGCTATGTTCGGAATAGATAACCGCTGAAAGCATCTAAGCGGGAAACTAGCCTCAAGATGAGATCTCACTGGAACCTTGAGTTCCCTGAAGGGCCGTCGAAGACTACGACGTTGATAGGTTGGGTGTGTAAGCGCTGTGAGGCGTTGAGCTAACCAATACTAATTGCCCGTGAGGCTTGACCATATAACACCCAAGCAATTTGACTACTCTAACGAGCATCAGATTGCGGTGTGTGAAGACGAAGATGAACCGAAAGTTCGACGCTCACAAAACACCGAGATCTATCACATACCCAATTTGCTGAAGCGAGGCCAACTGGCCACGACTCAGTACCCGAATTTCTTGACGACCATAGAGCATTGGAACCACCTGATCCCATCCCGAACTCAGCAGTGAAACGATGCATCGCCGATGGTAGTGTGGGGTTTCCCCATGTGAGAGTAGGTCATCGTCAAGATTAAATTCCGAAACCCCAATTGCGAAAGCAGTTGGGGTTTTGTTTTGGGCGCTTGAAAGTCGGACGCCTGCGAAGCTTGCACAGTGTTCTATCGAAGTCTTTTGTGCAGATACCCTAATACGAGTCGAACCTTGCGTGTGATCAAGGTTCACAGGTGGTGCGCCGTGTATTTATCTCCACGGTTATGTACCTCACTGACATCCACGTAGCGTCTGAGCTGTGAAACAAAATAATCCCCGGAAACAGGCCCTGCCGCCTGTCCGGACTCAACCGCCCCGGACTATCATGCTGATAGCCCTACCCCTCACTGCAAGGAGCCGCTCGGAACGCCGATGCGCCAGATCTGGAAATCTTTTCGAGCCCTTTATTTCGCCTCCTTGATGATGCTGATCGGCTCCGGCCTGCTTAGTACTTATCTGGCTTTGCGTCTGGCAGCAGACAATGTCGACAGCTTGTGGGTCGGTGCGCTGATGGCTGCCAACTATTTTGGCTTGGTGCTGGGCGGCAAGCTCGGGCACCGCCTGATTGCCCGGGTCGGGCATATTCGTGCCTACGCCACCTGCGCGGGGATCGTCGGCGCAGCAGTGCTGGGTCACGGTTTGGTTGATTGGCTGCCAGCCTGGATTGTGCTGCGGATGATCGTGGGCCTGGGGATGATGTGCCAGTACATGGTTATCGAGAGTTGGCTCAATGAGCAGGCGGATGCCAAGCAGCGTGGCGTAGTGTTCAGCGGCTACATGATTGCGTCCTACCTTGGGCTGGTTCTGGGCCAGTTGATCCTGGTCATGCATCCCCATCTGGGGCTTGAGCTGTTAATGCTCGTGGCGCTGTGCTTCGCGCTGTGTCTGGTCCCGGTGGCCATGACCCGGCGCATTCACCCGGCCCCACTGCACCCGGCCCCGATGGAGCCGCGCTTTTTTATCAAGCGCGTGCCGCAGTCGCTCAGCACCGTGTTGGGCGCCGGGTTGATCGTCGGTTCGTTCTACGGCTTGGCACCGCTCTACGCCTCTCAGCAGGGCCTGACGACTGAGCAAGTCGGCCTGTTCATGGGTAGCTGCATTTTTGCTGGATTGGTCGTGCAGTGGCCGCTGGGCTGGTTGTCGGACCGCTATGATCGCGCGCTGCTGATTCGCTGCTTTGCCTTGTGCCTGGCGGTGACGGCCTTGCCGTTGGCAATCATGACGCAGGTACCGTTGGAAGTACTGTTCGTGGCAGGCTTCTTCTGTTCGCTGGTGCAGTTCTGTCTTTACCCTTTGGCAGTGGCCTTTTCCAACGACCATGTGGAAGGCGATCGCCGGGTATCACTGACGGCCATGCTGCTGGTGACCTACGGGATCGGCGCCAGCGTGGGGCCACTGTTGGCCGGTGTGGTGATGAAGCTATTCGGCAGCCAGATGCTCTATGCGTTTTTCAGCTTGTGTGCGTTGATCCTGGTGTGGCGCATTCGACCCAAGGCGGTGACCAACCTGCATCAGGTCGACGACGCACCGCTGCATCACGTGGCAATGCCCGACAGCATGTCCAGTTCACCTTTGGTGGCTGCCCTTGACCCGCGGGTGGATGAGCAGGTGGTACAGGACCAGATGCAAGTGACTGTGCCTGATCCAGAGCCTGCCCCTGAAACCGAGGAGCCGACGAGCGAAGAGCCGCACGAGCCACCAGACCCGGACGAGCATCCCCATGACTTAAGCAGGGCACGCCCCTGAACAAAAAAACGGGCAGATCCCATCAGGATCTGCCCGTTTTTTTATCTCTGCGTCTAACGCTTAAAGATCGTCGTCTTTATCGAAGCGCCGAGCTTCACGCTGTAATTGGTAGACAAAGCGTTCCACTTGCCGCTGCACCAGACCACTCATGTTGTGAAAGCGCACGCCGGCAAAGGTGGTGTTGATCTTGTCTTCGAAGTGCAGGTAGCGCAGTTCCACAGAGGTGGTCATGCTGCCGAAGGGCAGGGCAGCGATAAAGCGGTCATAGACCTGGCCCAGCTGCAGACGCTCGGAGATATCGCCTTCAAAGCGCAATTTGCAGCCGGTTGCCGAGATATCCAGCAGCTTACCGCTGATAGGTGCCTTGAGCTTCTCGCCACCCAACTGAATGTCCACCAATTGCGCGAGCTTGAGAGCAGCGCGGAAGGCATTGCGTCGTTGATGGTAAACCACTTCGCCGGGCAGGCTGCCGCTGTAGATACGGTGGCCGCCTTTTTCGCTGATGGTCAACGTGCCATTGCTTTCCCAGGCAACCCGCACACCCTCATGGAAACCTTCGATACGGAAAGCTTCGCCATTCTCAAGATAGCGTTCACCGTCACGGGGAATCATTTCGTCCAGTACCAGCGTCTTGCTGTCCCGGTCGATGTCCACCAGGTAGCTCTGGAAGCGCTGGCTGCGTTCGTGGAAAGTGATGATCAGCGGGTCATGACTTTCTTGCAGCATCCGCAACGTGCTGGCGATTTCCAGAGGCGTGGTGAGTACCTTGGGTGGCTGCGGTGCATCTTCCGCATTAAGGGCGTTGAACACGGTTCTTCCATCTCCAGGCAAAATACGACTACACGCAAGAACCGGCATTTTGCCAGTATGTAGCGCGCCTTGGATAGGTCGCGCTGTAAACCGGCGTCAGGCTTGGCTGCGGGTGCTTGGCTTGACCAGGCGTGAGGTGGAGCCTTGGGCGTTGTAAAGCGCCGGAGGCTCTCCGCCGTGCAGTATGCGCAACTGATTGGCGGTCGTGGCTTGCTGAAGCTGGATCGACTGACCGTTGAGCAGGTTGGCGTCCTGGCACTGGGCGAGCAAATGATTGAGTTCTTTGCTTTGTGCCAGCAGTTGATCGCCCACTGAAGAGTGGCTGGCCAGTTGCGCCAGGCCGTCATGATCGGCAGGCAGGCCCAGGCTGATCAGAATCTCACTGCGCTTCTTGCCATGCTGTTCAAGCAATACAATCAGCGATTGTTTGCGCGCCAGGATTTCTTCCAGCAAGGGCATATCTCGGCCGTACAAGGCCAGGGATTCTTCCTTAAGCAACTCGAGCAATTGTTGCGTCGGTGCCAGATCATCAATGATCAGTTGGAGCAAATATTCGTCGTGGTGCATGGCTGGCCTTGGGTTTTAAGCGTCCAAAAGCCTTGCGCAGGCCTTTGCCTAGCGCTCGGCTTCGAAGTTGAGCAGCTTGCTGGCTACACGGTTGCTGTCGACTTTATAGCTGCCATCGGCGATCGCCTGTTTCAACTCGGCCACGCGGGCTTTGTTGACGACGGGTTGATCGCGCAGCGAGTCAGTGACCTTCTGCAACTGTTGAGCCTCATTGCTCAGGTGTACCGATTCCCCACTCTGGCTGGCGGCGGCCTGTTCTGCTTTGGCAGGCAAGGGCTGCGGCTTGGCTTCTACGCTGTCCTTGGCACCGCCGGTGCGCGTACTGCCGGGCAAGGCCGGGGCGTTATTCAAACGACTGAAATCAATGACCATGTTGAAAAACCTCTGGGTATTTGGACGCTTGCCATGTTTTCGGCCATACCCGGGCAAACTTTAGGCTCGATTGACAATAAACCTGTTCGGCTCAATATCCAGCACACAGTGTAGGAAAAGCTGGCATTTGATTCCAGTCATCTATAGCGCCACCTCGACCTGGCCTGGCGCCGTGACCCGTGCTTTGATCACGCGATTGGAGTTGAGGTTCTTGACGCGGATCTGTTCGCTCATGCCGCCGTTGGACAACGCCTCGCCTGGCATTCTGACATTCAGGCCGCCACTGCTGGCGGAAATCACCACCTGGTCACCCTTGCGAATCACCTCGGCCTGTTCCAGATGAACCAGCGTGAGGACTTGGTCGGTGACTACGGGGCGCGTAAGTTTCTGCCCGACGGCCTGGTCCAGCGACGTCAGGTAGCCCTGGTTGATCAGGCTGATGTCCCGCTCGCGCAACGCCACATCGTCGTAGCCGATGATGCCAGTGCGCTTCAACGGTCGCGCCACGACCACCACATCGCGAAACAGCTTGACCTGAGCCGGTACAAAAACCGTCCAGGGCGAGGCGCCCTCACAGCGCACCTTTACGGTCACACGGCCGATGGGCTGGGCGGGGCTTTCCAGGGTGGCTGTCAATTCCTTGTCGCACAGTGGCATGCGCAAGCGTGGGTCTAACTGGTTGACCTGAATTTCATAACGCCCCGGCGTCTGGGTGGTCGCCAGATAATCTTCTACAGTGAACTCAAGAAAGCCTTGGGTGACGCCGATAAGTAGATCAGGCAGGGTAACGTTGTCGGCGCGGGCCGTGACGCCCAGGCCCGAGACAAGCAGCGCCATCGCGGCGCAGAGCAGTCTGCGGTAGCGTGAGCGGCCAGGGTGTCGGGAAACTGTCGTTTTAATATCCATACTCAGTAAATAGCAAAGCTCGTGCCGTTTAGTGTTGGGTACGCGTCGTACCCCTAGGATTTAGGAGTCTGGGCATGGCAGGTGTAATGGATTCAGTAAACCAGCGCACACAGCTGGTAGGGCAGAATCGCCTGGAGTTGTTGCTTTTCCGCCTGGATGGCAATCAGTTGTATGGCATCAACGTGTTTAAAGTGCGTGAAGTGCTGCAATGTCCCAAATTGACGATCATGCCCAAGTCCAGTCCGGTAGTGTGTGGCGTGGCCAACATTCGTGGCGCGACCATTCCGATTCTTGACCTGGCAATGGCCACGGGGGCCGCGGGTTTGCAAGACCGCCAGAACCCTTTCGTGATCATCACCGAATACAACACCAAGACCCAGGGTTTCCTGGTGCGCTCGGTGGAGCGCATCGTCAATATGAACTGGGAAGAGATCCATCCGCCGCCCAAGGGCACGGGACGCGATCACTACCTGACGGCGGTGACGCGGGTTGACAATCAGTTGGTGGAAATCATCGACGTGGAGAAGATCCTCGCCGAAGTGGCTCCCACCTCGGAAACCATCTCCGTTGGCGTGGTGGATGCCGAAACGGCACATAAGGCGGTTTCGCTGCGCGTGTTGACCGTGGACGACTCTTCCGTGGCGCGCAAGCAGGTCACACGTTGCCTGCAAACCGTCGGGGTGGAGGTGGTAGCCCTCAATGACGGCCGACAAGCCCTGGATTACCTGCGCAAGCTGGCGGACGAAGGCAAGAAGCCCGAAGAAGAATTCTTGATGATGATCTCTGACATCGAGATGCCGGAAATGGACGGCTACACACTCACGGCCGAGATACGTAACGATCCACGCATGCAAAAATTGCATATCATCCTGCATACTTCGTTGTCGGGGGTATTCAATCAGGCAATGGTCAAGAAGGTCGGTGCGGATGACTTCCTGGCCAAATTCCGTCCTGATGACCTCGCATCCCGGGTAGTCGACCGGATCAAGGCAGCAGATCACGGCTAGGGGATGTCCCCTGGCGGTCACACGATTTAAGAGGCGGCATCATTGTCTACGGGTAATTTGGATTTCGAACAGTTCCGGGTCTTCCTGGAAAAAGCCTGTGGCATATTGCTCGGTGAAAACAAGCAGTACCTGGTATCCAGCCGCCTCAACAAGCTGATGGAACAGCAGGGCATCAAATCCCTGGGTGAGTTGGTCCAGCGGATCCAGGGTCAGCCGCGCAGTGGGCTCAAGGAAATGGTGGTCGATGCCATGACCACCAACGAAACCTTATGGTTTCGCGATACCTATCCCTTTGAAGTGCTCAAGAACAAAGTGTTGCCCGAAGCCATCAAGGCCAGCCCGGGCCAGCGCCTGCGTATCTGGTCGGCGGCCTGTTCTTCGGGGCAGGAGCCGTACTCGATCTCGATGTCCATCGATGAGTTCGAGCGGACCAACATGGGCCAGTTGAAAGCCGGCGCGCAAATTGTGGCCACGGATTTGTCCGGCACCATGCTCACCAACTGCAAGACCGGTGAGTACGACAGCCTGGCGCTGGGCCGAGGGTTGTCCCAGGAACGCCTGCAACGCTACTTCGATCCCAAAGGGGCAGGGCGTTGGGCGATCAAGGCGCCGATCAAGAACCGCGTCGAATTTCGCTCGTTCAACCTGCTCGACAGCTACGCCAGCCTGGGCAAGTTCGACATGGTGTTCTGCCGCAACGTGCTGATCTATTTCTCGGCTGAAGTGAAGAAAGACATCCTGTTGCGTATCCATGGCACGCTCAAGCGTAGAGGTTATTTGTTCCTCGGTGCTTCCGAGGCGCTCAATGGGCTGCCGGATCACTTCCAGATGGTGCAATGCAGCCCGGGGATCATCTACCAGGCCAAGTAAGCCTTGGTGTAGGCAATAGAACTGTGGGAGCCGGGCTTGCCCGCGATGGCGGTGTGTCAGTCGATGAATAGGTCGGCAGGTACTCCGCCATCGCAGGCAAGCCAGCTCCCACATTTGTTTTCTCGGCAAGCTGGCGTAAAGCGGCAACTGCCGATTGCCGCTTTACTGGCACTACGCGGAAATCGCTTGCCGCTTTTCTGGCAGAGCCACCGGCAACTCCCCTCGAAACCCTTGATATACGGGCTCCCGCAAGATTGGCATGCACCTTGCTATAACCCTGCTAACGAACAGCAGGTCAGCCTAAAGGTTTCCGCCATGAGCATCAGCTTCGATAAAGCGCTCGGTATCCACGAACAAGCCCTGGGCTTCCGCGCCCAGCGTGCCGAAGTCCTGGCTAACAACATTGCCAACGCCGACACCCCGAACTACAAGGCTCGGGACTTGGACTTCTCCGCTGTGCTCGCCGCACAACAGGACAAGACCAAGAACGGCACCTTCGCCTTGAATATGACCAACAGCCGTCATATTGAAGCGCAAGGCCTGAGCAAGGGTGACGAGTCGCTGCTGTATCGCACACCGATGCAGCCGTCGATCGACCAGAACACCGTCGACGCCCAGCTGGAGCAATCGAACTACGCCGAAAACTCGGTGAACTTCCAGGCCAGCTTCACCCTGCTCAACAGCAAATTCAAAGGGCTGATGTCAGCCCTGCGTGGAGAGTAAGCCATGTCCCTGTCCAGTGTTTTCAATATTGCCGGCAGTGGCATGAGCGCGCAGACCACGCGTTTGAACACCGTCGCCAGTAACATCGCCAACGCCGAAACCGTCTCCTCGAGCATTGACCAGACTTATCGCGCCCGCCACCCGGTGTTCGCCACCATGTTCCAGGGGGGGCAGGCAAGCGGCAGCGATTCGTTGTTCCAGAACCAGGACGCCGCCGGCTCCGGTGTGCAGGTGTTGGGCGTGGTCGAAGACCAGAGCAACCTGGAGGCCCGTTACGAGCCCAACCACCCGGCCGCGAACGAAAAGGGCTACGTCTACTACCCCAACGTCAACGTGGTCGAGGAAATGGCTGACATGATCTCCGCCAGTCGCTCGTTCCAGACCAACGCGGAAATGATGAACACCGCCAAAACCATGATGCAGAAGGTTCTGACCCTGGGTCAGTGATAAGGGGCGCCAAATAATGGCCATCGTTGATACGTCAAACAACACGGCGGTTCAGGACCTTTTCAATTCCAAGGTCAAGACCGCGACGAACAACAGCAGCGTCAGCGACGCTTCCAAGACGGCGACGGGCAATCAGTCGCTGGGCAAGGATGCGTTCCTGCAACTGCTCGTCACCCAGCTGAAAAACCAGAACCCGCTGTCGCCCCAGGACAACGGCGCGTTCGTCGCGCAGCTTGCACAGTTCAGCAGCCTGGAAGGCATCAACACCCTGAACGACTCGGTGAACAACATCTCCAGCAACTTCAGCTCGTCGCAGGCGCTGCAGGCTTCGTCGCTGGTGGGGCGCTCGATCATCATCCAGACCGACAAGGCCATGGTGGATACCAGCAAGAGCATGACCGGTTCGGTGGATGTGACCGCGGCGGTGGGCAATGTCTCCGTCAAGATCACCGACAAAGACGGCAATGTGGTGCGCACCGTTGACATGGGTGCCCAGAGTGCCGGTGCCCAGAGCTTTATCTGGGATGGCAAGAACGACAAGGGCGAGGTTGCCCCAGCTGGCACCTACACCTTCAATGCCACCACCAAGAACGACAAAGGCGACGCAGTGGCCTTGACCACTTCGCTGCCCGCCACGGTCACCAGCGTGACCCTGAGCAAGACCGGCGGCGAAATGCTGCTCAACCTTGCAGGCGGCATGGGCAGCGTCAAGCTGTCGCAAATTCAGACTATCGGTACATAGAGCCGGCTAAATACGGCAGAGGGAGAGAAACATGTCTTTTAATATCGGCCTTAGCGGCCTCTATGCGGCCAACAAACAACTGGACGTGACCGGCAACAACATCGCCAACGTCGCGACCACTGGCTTCAAGTCATCCCGTGCGGAATTCGCCGATATCTACGCGGCTTCCAAGCTGGGCACTGGCCAGAACAGCATCGGCAACGGTGTGAACCTGGCGGCGGTGTCCCAGCAGTTCACCCAGGGCGACGTCAACGGCAGCGGCGGCATCCTCGACATGGCGATCCAGGGCGGTGGCTTCTTCGTACAGAAGGGCAGCGACGGTTCGCTGGAGTACACCCGTAGCGGCGCTTTCCGTGCGGACAAGGACGGCTACATCACCAACAACACCGGCACTTCCCGCTTGCAAGGGTATGCCGCGGACGATAATGGCAAGATCAGCAAGGGTGGCTTGGTCGACCTGCAACTGAACCTGGCGAACCTGCCACCCAAAGCGTCCACCAAGGTCGACTCCACCAGCAACCTGAACTCCTCGGAGCCGGTGATCGACCAGGCGGCCAAGCCGTTTGATCCAACCAAGACAGAAACCTTCACTACCCAGTACAGCACCACCTTGTACGACTCCCAAGGTAACGCGCACCCGATGGTGCAGTACCTGGTGAAAACCGACGGCAACAAGTGGAATGCCTATACCCTGATTGACGGTCGCAACCCCGATGGTTCGGCCCCGACCGGCACCCCTTCGACGCCACCTGTGCCGTCGACATTGACCTTTGACGGCGCTGGCAATCTGACTACCGTCGTCACCAATGGTGTGTCCGACAAGACCCTGACCGTTGCCGGTTGGGTTCCCGGCAAGGTAACTGACGGCGTATGGAAGGCTAACGGTGCGGATGCCAACCCGGGTGGTATCGCCATCAACATGGCCAACATTACCCAGTACAACTCGGCCACCTACCGTAACCCTCCGGTCACCGATGGCTATGCCACCGGCCAGATCACCGGCCTGAAGATCGACGGCAGCGGCGTCCTCTTCGCCACTTTCAGCAACCAGCAGAGCAAGGCCATCGGCCAGATCTCCCTGGCCAGCTTCAACAACGAGCAGGGCCTGCAGCCAGCCGGTGCGACCACCTGGAAAGAGACCTTCGCCTCGGGCCAGCCGGGTTATGACAACCCGCAAGCCGGTACCCTGGGTTCGATCGTGGCCAACTCCCTGGAGAACTCCAACGTCAACCTGACCAGCGAGCTGGTTGACCTGATCAAGGCCCAGAGCAACTACCAGGCGAACGCCAAGACCATCTCCACTCAAAGCACCATCATGCAGACCATCATTCAGATGACCTGATGCCACCGCGCTAATACCCGCACACAAAAAGGCCCCTCGATCGAGGGGCCTTTTTTGTGTGCGCGCGTTAATAGTTTACCGCCTGTTTCATCTCGCCTTGCTGCTGGAACGCCCAGCGCCCATTGCGCCACGTACGGGGCACGGGCGCCTGTCGCCCATCGACCAGCGGGAGAGAGGCATGGCGATGTACAAGCAGTGGGAAGGGGTACCAGCAGGCAGCCATCGGTTTGTCCCGAGTGATTTCAGTGCCGGTGTATACGGACGCAAAAGTCAGTCGGATGAACCCGGGGGAGGCAAGTCCTCTGATGCTGAGTCGGTCAGGCAACTGCTCGATCAACTGAGGGATGCCGAGAAAACATCCAAGAGCCAGACCGTCCAATACCTTCGTGACCAGTTGAACGAGAAGCGCCAAGAGCTAGGTGACGAAAAATTCAAAGAGATCATGCAGGAGTTGATCGCGAAGGCGGACGTCTCGTGGCTGGAGATGCTGCGGCGCCTGATGAAGGAATGGTTTCCGGAAACCGACGATATATCACCCAAACCTTCGCCACCTTCTCCTGGCCCGTCGCCAGGAGGGGGAGGTGGCGGAGGCGGTGGTGGCAGGCCAAGCCCCGGCAATTTCGGGCCCAGTGAGCCCATGAGTAATCTGCCGATTACCGAAGGCTCCAAGCACTTCAACTACAAGCCTGATCAAAGTAACCCAGGGAAAAAGCCGGACAACATCTGGAGCGGATTCAGCCAGGGGCCCGATGGCAACTGCGTCACGGTGTCAGCGATAAAGGGCGCAATGATGAAGTTTGGCCAGAAACCCACCGACGTTTTCAAGGAGGTAAAAGAGACGGCAGACGGTTATCACGTGAAGATGCGCGACGGCTTCGAACTTAATCTCTCCAAGGATGAATTAAAGCAAGCGGCCAGGTATGCACAGTTCAAGGGTGACAATCCGGGCATGCTGACCGATGCCAACTTCATGTTCGCAGCGAGCGCCAAGCGGGCGCAGATGGAAGGGAATGGCCTGGACGACGACCCTAGTCAGTCAAAAAGAAGCTTCGCCCATGCGATGCAAAGTTTGAACAACGGCGAAATGCCCCACGAAGCATTGGATCGCCTGGGTTTGAAAGGTCTTTACCGGCAGTCTTCAAGCAGTGAGCTGGCGAGCGGCAAGCTCGGTGTCGTGGCCTACGATCGCCATTCGATGGCGGTCATCGACGGGCGCGTGGAGTTGTGGGGCCGCCGAGGTGGCGCGCCAAAGCAGGGTATTGCGTACGCGTTTCTCTAAGGCGATCAGCAAAAAGCCCGATAAACCCTATGCAGTCGGGGTCTATCGGGCTTTTTCAATCCGGTGGGTCAATACCCCTGGACTGGCTCAGCTTATTGGCAAGCTTCGCAATCGGGCTCGTCAATCGCGCAGGCCTTTGGCACAGGTGCCGGGCCGGCTGGTGCTGCGAGTACCGAGTCATCACCGTGGTTGCCGCTGGACACTGCGTTCAGCTTGCCGGTGTTGATGGTCGACTTCTCGGTGCTGGTGGCGGCCAGGGCACGGAGGTAGTAAGTGGTTTTCAGGCCACGGTACCACGCCATGCGGTAGGTCACGTCCAGCTTCTTGCCCGAAGCGCCGGCGATGTACAGGTTCAGGGACTGGGCCTGGTCGATCCACTTCTGACGACGGCTGGCGGCGTCAACGATCCACTTGGTGTCCACTTCGAACGCGGTCGCGTAGAGCTCTTTGAGTTCTTGCGGGATGCGCTCGATCTGCTGCACGGAACCGTCGTAGTACTTCAGGTCGTTGATCATGACCGAGTCCCACAGGCCGCGGGCCTTGAGGTCGCGAACCAGGTACGGGTTGATCACGGTGAATTCGCCCGACAGGTTCGATTTCACATACAGGTTCTGGTAGGTCGGTTCGATCGACTGCGACACGCCAGTGATGTTGGCGATGGTGGCGGTCGGTGCGATGGCCATGATGTTGGAGTTACGAATACCTTTCTGCACACGGGCACGTACCGGCGCCCAGTCCAGGGTTTCGTTCAGGTCAACGTCGATGTACTTCTGGCCACGGGCTTCGATCAGGATCTGTTGCGAATCCAGCGGCAGGATGCCCTTGGACCACAGCGAACCCTGGAACGTCTCGTAGGCGCCACGCTCGTCGGCCAAGTCGCAGGAAGCCTGGATCGCGTAGTAGCTGACCGCTTCCATGGACTTATCGGCGAACTCGACGGCTGCATCGGAGCCGTAAGGAATGTGCTGCAGGTACAAAGCGTCCTGGAAGCCCATGATGCCCAGGCCAACCGGACGGTGCTTGAAGTTGGAGTTCTGCGCCTGTGGCACCGAGTAGTAGTTGATGTCGATCACGTTATCGAGCATGCGAACGGCGGTGTTGACGGTGCGTTCCAGCTTGGCGGTGTCCAGCTTGCCGTTGACGATGTGGTTCGGCAGGTTGATCGAGCCCAGGTTGCAAACGGCGATCTCGTCCTTGTTGGTGTTCAAGGTGATCTCGGTGCACAGGTTCGAGCTGTGGACCACGCCCACGTGCTGCTGCGGGCTGCGCAGGTTGCATGGGTCCTTGAAGGTCAACCATGGGTGGCCGGTTTCGAACAGCATGGACAGCATTTTGCGCCACAGGTCTTTGGCCTGGATGGTCTTGAACAGCTTGACCTTGCCTGGGTACTCGGTGAGGGCTTCGTAGTACTCGTAGCGCTCTTCGAAGGCCTTGCCGGTCAGGTCGTGCAGGTCCGGTACTTCGGATGGCGAGAACAGGGTCCACTTGCCGTCATCGAAGACGCGCTTCATGAACAGGTCCGGGATCCAGTTGGCGGTGTTCATGTCGTGGGTACGACGACGGTCATCACCGGTGTTCTTGCGCAGCTCGATGAACTCTTCAATGTCCATGTGCCAGGTTTCCAGGTAGGCACACACAGCGCCTTTGCGCTTGCCACCCTGGTTCACGGCAACGGCGGTGTCGTTCACTACTTTCAGGAACGGTACGACGCCCTGGGACTTGCCGTTGGTGCCCTTGATGTACGAACCCAGTGCGCGCACCGGTGTCCAGTCGTTACCCAGGCCGCCGGCGAATTTGGACAGCATGGCGTTGTCGTGGATCGCGTGGTAGATGCCCGACAGGTCATCCGGCACGGTGGTCAGGTAGCAGCTCGACAGCTGTGGACGCAAGGTACCGGCGTTGAACAGGGTCGGGGTCGACGACATGTAGTCGAAGGACGACAGCAGGTTGTAGAACTCGATCGCGCGGTCTTCTTTGTTCTTCTCCTCGATCGCCAGACCCATGGCCACGCGCATGAAGAACACTTGCGGCAGTTCGAAGCGGATACCGTCCTTGTGGATGAAGTAGCGGTCGTACAGGGTTTGCAGGCCCAGGTAGGTGAACTGCTGGTCACGCTCGTGGTTGATGGCCTTGCCGAGTTTTTCCAGGTCGAAGGTGGCCAGGATCGGGTTCAGCAATTCGAATTCGATACCTTTGGCGATGTAGGCCGGCAGGGCCTTGGCGTACAGGTCGGCCATCTCGTGGTGAGTGGCGCTGTCGGCGACTTTCAGGAAGCCCAGGCCTTCGGCACGCAGGGTGTCCATCAGCAGGCGGGCGGTCACGAACGAGTAGTTCGGCTCACGCTCGACCAGGGTACGGGCGGTCATCACCAGGGCGGTGTTGACGTCGGTCAGGGCCACGCCGTCGTACAGGTTCTTCAGGGTTTCGCGCTGGATCAGGTCACCGTCGACTTCTTCCAGGCCTTCGCAGGCCTCGGTGATGATGGTGTTCAGGCGTCCCAGGTCCAGCGGTGCGAAGCTGCCGTCGGCCAGGGTGATGCGGATCGATGGGTGCGCTTGAACGGCGGCTTCTTCGGCCGGGGAACGTACGGCACGTTCCTTGGCGCGCGAATCACGGTAGATCACGTAGTCGCGGGCCACTTTCTGCTCGCCGGCACGCATCAGGGCCAGTTCGACCTGGTCCTGGATTTCTTCGATGTGGATGGTGCCGCCCGATGGCATGCGACGCTTGAAGGTCGCGGTGACCTGTTCGGTCAGGCGGGCAACGGTATCGTGGATGCGCGACGAAGCGGCAGCGGTGCCGCCTTCAACTGCAAGAAACGCTTTGGTGATGGCGACGGTGATTTTGTCATCGGTATAAGGAACGACAGTGCCGTTACGCTTGATCACGCGCAGTTGGCCAGGTGCAGTGGCGGACAGATCCAGGTTCGAATCAGCGGCCTGCGGCACGGAGCCTTGCGGGTTCTCGCGAGTTGTGTCGGTTTGCATGAGGGGGTGTCTCCACATTCTATATTTATTTGGGCACCATCACGGTGCCCACCGTTCCGTCCTGAAGCACTTACAGCAGGCCTGGGCCTGGCATAACAACTTCGGGACAGGAGGAAGGGAGCTCATCGCGCCGCTTCCATGCCGAAGTCTTTGGTTCGGGGCCGGGGAGCCCTTCGCCGTATTCCTGGTGGGTGACAGTGGCCCTATTCAAGCCCTGCAACACCCGTACCGTTTTCTGCCAATCGGGCTGGAAAACGGTTGCCATCCGCGTGCGCGGTTTGGGCTTTCAAAAAATGCTTTGGTTCAACCAAACGCGAGCAAGAAAGCGCTTGAGTTTCTTGCCGGATATGTGTTTGGTCTTTTCGCTGAAAACCCTACATGTAGGGTTTTTTTAGCGCCGAGGTACAAGATAATGCGTTTTGGGGGGCTTAGCAACGCACTACCTGTGGATAACGCTGTGGGTAAAATGTGTATGAATCATGGAACACCCGTGTAGGCCGCATTACTACTGGATTACACCGTTTGTCACCGAATATTCCCGGGTAGAAACTGCCGGCGGGAATTTTGAGGGCGCGAACCCTACCACAAAAAATCGCCATGACCGAATGGATTTCCCGGCTTGTGTTCAAGGGCGGGTGCATGGCTACAATCGGCCTTTGTTATGCCCTCAAAACATGACAAACAGGCTATGCCTGCTGAAGATCAATATGTGGGAGCTGGCTTGCCTGCGATGGCGGTGTATCAGCCACCCACAGGCTCGCTGACCCACCGCCATCGCAGGCAAGCCAGCTCCCACACCGACCGTATTTCACATTCGATTGTGTCGGTCAGAAGAAATTCTAATAACAACGAGGTAGCGCATGGAGCAAGAAGCCTGGCAGATACTGATCGTCGAGGACGACGAGCGACTCGCCGAGTTGACCCGTGAGTACCTGGAAAGCAACGGCCTGCGCGTGTCGGTAGAAGGCGATGGTGCCAAGGCCGTGGCGCGCATCATCGCCGAGCAGCCGGACCTTGTGATCCTCGACCTGATGCTGCCCGGCGAAGACGGCCTGAGCATCTGCCGCAAGGTGCGCGAGCGTTATGACGGCGTGATCCTGATGCTCACCGCGCGCACCGACGACATGGACCAGGTGCTGGGCCTGGACATGGGCGCCGACGACTATGTGTGCAAACCCGTGCGCCCGCGTTTGTTGCTGGCGCGTATCCAGGCGCTGCTGCGCCGCAGCGAACCGGTGTTGCCCGTTGCAGTGGAAACCCAGCGCCGCCTGCAGTTTGGCCCGCTGGTGGTGGACAATGCCTTGCGCGAAGCCTGGTTGCAGGAAGGCAGCATCGAACTGACCAGCGCGGAATTCGACCTCTTGTGGCTGCTGGTTGCGAACGCCGGGCGCATCCTGTCCCGCGAAGAAATCTTCATCGCCCTGCGCGGCATCGGTTATGACGGCCAGGATCGCTCTATTGACGTGCGTATCTCGCGCATTCGGCCAAAGATCGGCGACGATCCGATCCATCCACGCCTGATCAAGACCATTCGCAGCAAAGGCTACCTGTTCGTCCCCGAAGCCGCTGCCGATATGCCGCTGTGAACTCGATCTTCCTGCGCATCTACGGCGGCATGTGCGCGGCGCTGATCCTGGTGGCGTTGCTCGGCGCCCTGGCGCTGCACCTGCTTAATGACGTGCGCAGCGGCCAGTACCGTGAGCGCCTGGCCCACGGCACCTTTGCGTTGATGGGCGATAACCTGCAACCCATGAGCGCCATTGAACGCCAGCGCGCCTTGGCGGTGTGGGAGCGTTTGCTGGGCATTCCGCTGGAGCTGCGCACGTTCACCGACGCCCAATTGGACCTGGGCCAGCGCAACCGTCTGCAACGCGGCCAGGTCCTGGTGGAACAGACCGGCCCCCACGCCGCGCGGGTGCTGCGGTTGGTCAGCGAGCAAGAGCAATTGGTGCTCACCGGCGAAGTGCAGCAGATCAGCGAGCAATTGGCCCGTGCGACTATTTACCTGCTGGCCGACGAACTGGTGCGTTTCCCGGTGGCCGAACAGCCCCAGCGCCTGGCCGACATTAAACACGCCAAGGGTTTTGGTTTTGAAATGCACCTGACGGCCCTTGACCAGGCCGACATGGACGACGACCAGCGTCGTCGCGTGGCGGAGGGCGATACGGTGATGGCGCTGGGCAAGGGCGGCGATTCGATTCGCGTGTTTGCCGGCATGGTCGGCACCCCGTGGGTGCTGGAGATCGGCCCGCTGTACCAGATGAACCCGTACCCGGCGCAATGGCTGATCCTGATCACATTGATCGGCCTGACCCTGATCGGCTTGATCGTCTATCTGCTGGTGCGTCAGCTGGAGCGCCGGCTCAAAGGCCTGGAGGCGGCGGCCACGCGTATCGCCAAGGGCAACCTGGAAGTGTGCGTACCCGCTCGCGGTGCCGACTCGGTCGGACGCCTGGCGGCAGCTTTCAATGGCATGGCCGAGCACTTGCAGCAATTGCTGGCGATTCAGCGCGAGCTGGTGCGGGCGGTGTCTCACGAGCTGCGCACACCGGTCGCGCGCCTGCGCTTTGGCCTGGAGATGATCGGTGACGCCGCCACGCCCGAAGCCCGGCGCAAATACCTGGAAGGCATGGACGGCGATATTCAGGACCTCGATGGCCTGGTGGACGAGATGCTCACTTATGCCCGCTTGGAGCAGGGTGCGCCGGAGCTGAGCTTCCAGCGCGTGGACCTTAATGCATTGCTCGACCAGGTGATTGGCGAATTGTCGCCATTGCGCCCGCAGGTCACCGTCACCCGGGGTATTTGCCTGTCCTCGGCGCATTGGAATGACGCCTGGGTCGATGCCGAACCGCGCTACCTGCACCGCGCCCTGCAAAACCTGGTGAGTAACGCCATGCGCCATGCCAAGGGCCAGGTGCTGATCAGTTATCAGGTAGGGCAGGTGCGTTGTCGCATCGATGTGGAAGACGACGGCCCCGGCGTGCCGGAAAGCGCCTGGGAGCGGATCTTCACGCCGTTCCTGCGCTTGGACGACAGCCGTACCCGCGCCTCGGGCGGGCATGGCCTGGGCTTGTCGATCGTGCGGCGGATTATCTATTGGCACGGCGGGCGGGCGTTGATCAGCAAGAGCAACAACCTGGGCGGGGCGTGCTTCAGCCTGAGCTGGCCCAGAGATCAAGATAAACCCTGAAACCCAACTGTAGGAGCGAGCTTGCTCGCGAAAAACCTCAACGATAACGCGTGCTGCCTGAATAAACGCGGCGCCTGAGAGTTTTTCGCGAGCAAGCTCGCTCCTACATGGCGATAGCCACCAGGCTCAACAACTGCTTCCCTTGCACCACAAACTGCCCTTCCAGCTCTCTGCCATGCTTCCATTCTTGCGAAAGATCGGTCAGCAACCGCAACCGCACCCTCCCAGCCGCTGACCACTCCAACACCTCGGCATGCTCGAAATAAAAGCGCTTGTGCACGATCGGATAGAGCGCCTTGAACAGGCTTTCCTTCACCGAAAACGTCAGCGTCACCAGCAAGGCCTGTTGCGCACGGGGCAGGGCGGCCATGCGCTGCAGCTCGTCGGCCGTCAAAATTTCCCCGGCCAGGCGTTCGGCCCGTTCCAGTGACAGCAAATGCTCCAGGTCCATGCCCAGCCCGCGCCATTGAGCCTTGTGCCCGACAATCGCCGCAGCGTGCCCGGTGCTGTGGGTGATGGAACCACTGATATGCCCTGGCCAGACCGGGGCGCGGTCTTCGCCGATCGCCGGGATGCAGTGCAGATGATCGAGTCGTTGCAGCGCTTCGCGTGCGCACAGGCGGCCGGCGAGAAATTCCGCCTGGCGCTTGGCGACCGAGCGTTGGATGCTCGCCGGCGGCGGCACATCGCAGCGCTGGAAATCGCCTGGGCTCAATAAAGCCGGGTCGAATCGCGTGCTCAAAAACACCGTGCCCGGCAAGGGAACCGGCAACGGCCAATGATCATCGAGTGGGGTGCAGCAAGCGGGTAGGGGCGTCATGCGCGGTATTTTGCCGAGTTGGCGCGCCAGTGGATAGCCCGGTGCGGTTCAGCTGCGGTTCAGAGCCTGTTCAGGGGGAGTTCAGGGGCGCCTGCGTAGTCTGGACCCCACAGCCCAAACGCGTATGAGGTAACCACCATGACTGCGATCAAAAAGCTGATGTTGGCCTTGACCATGCTTGGCGCCACTGCCGGCGTGCAGGCGTCCGATGGCGCCTTTGCGGCCTTTGGCAGCGAGAAAACCAAGAAATCCAGCAACCTGATCCATCGTGTCAGCTTCGAAGACGCCGGCACCCAGGCCGCGCCGTGGGGCCAGGCCCTGGGCGCTACCCCTGCGCAACCCGACTATCGCAGCGGCTACGCGCACCTGACCGGCCACTACAATGGCATAAAACTGCGCCCCCAAGAGCTGCAGGGCCGCTATGATATCCCCCTGTCGGCTAGTTGAATTGCAGTGGAGAACCTTATGAAATTGCTGGTGGTGGAAGATGAGGCGCTGCTGCGTCATCACCTGTTTACCCGCCTGACCGACAGCGGGCATGTGGTCGAAGCCGTGGCCAATGCCGAAGAAGCCCTGTACCAGACCGGCCAGTTCAACCATGATTTGGCGATCATCGACCTTGGCCTGCCCGGTATGGGCGGCCTGGACCTGATTCGCCAGTTGCGCACCCAGACCAAGACCTTCCCGATCCTGATCCTGACCGCCCGCGGCAACTGGCAGGACAAGGTGGAAGGCCTGGCGGCCGGGGCAGACGACTACGTGGTCAAACCGTTCCAGTTCGAAGAGCTGGAGGCGCGCATGAACGCCTTGCTGCGCCGCTCCAGCGGTTTTACCCAATCGACTATTGTTGCCGGGCCGCTGTTGCTGGACCTCAACCGCAAGCAAGCCTCCCTGGACGAGCAACCCCTGGCGCTGACCGCCTACGAGTATCGGATCCTCGAATACTTGATGCGTCATCATCAGCAAGTGGTCGCCAAGGACCGCTTGATGGAGCAACTGTACCCGGATGACGACGAGCGCGATCCAAACGTGATCGAAGTGCTGGTCGGCCGCCTGCGTCGCAAGCTGGAAGGCCCGGCCGGGTTCAAACCGATCGATACCGTGCGTGGCCTGGGCTACCTGTTCAATGAGCGCTGCCGTTGATTCGTTCGCTACGTGTGCGCCTGATGCTGGCGGCCGCCACCCTGGCCGTGCTGTTTATGCTCGGCTTGTTGCCGGCCATGCAAGGCGCATTCAGCCTGGCGCTGCAGGATTCCATCGAACAGCGCCTGGCGTCGGACGTGACCACGCTGATTTCCGCGGCGCGGGTCGACAATAACCGCCTGCTGATGCCGGCGCAGTTGCCCGATGAGCGTTTCAACCTCACCGACAGTCGGCTGTTGGGCTATATCTACGACCGTGAAGGCCATCTGGTATGGCGCTCGCGGGCGACCCAGGAAGAAAACATCAACTACAAACCGCGCTACGACGGGCGCGGCAACGAGTTTGCGCGCATTCGCGAGGCCAATGGCCAGGAATTTTTTGTGTATGACGTCGAGGTGCGGCTGCTGGGAGGCAAGAGCGCGGCGTTCAGCATTGTCGCCCTGCAGCCGGTACGCGAATACCAACTGACCCTCGAAGGCCTGCGCGAGAACCTCTACCTCGGGTTCGGCGCCGCTTTGTTGGTGTTGTTGACGCTGTTGTGGCTGGGCCTGACCTGGGGCCTGCAAGCCCTGCGGCGCCTGAGCCATGAACTCGACCAGATCGAAGGCGGCACCCGCGAAAGCCTCAGCGAAGAACACCCCCGCGAACTGCTGCGCCTGACCGGCTCCCTCAACCGTTTGCTGCACAGCGAGCGCGAACAGCGTGCGCGCTACCGCGACTCCCTCGATGACTTGGCCCACAGCCTGAAAACGCCACTGGCGGTGTTGCAGGGCGTGAGCGAAGACATGGCCCAGCGCCCCGAAGAACGTAGCCAGGCGTGGGTGCTGCAATCGCAGATCGAACGCATGAGCCAGCAGATCGGTTACCAGTTGCAGCGTGCCAGCCTGCGTAAAAGTGGCCTGGTGCGTCACCAGGTACGCCTGGAACCGGTGGTGCAAAGCCTGTGCGATACATTGGAAAAGGTTTATCGCGACAAGCGGGTCACCGTGACGTTTGATCTGCCGCAGGCCTGCGAGGTGCCCATCGAAAAGGGCGCGTTGCTTGAAATGCTCGGCAACCTGCTGGAAAACGCCTACCGCCTGTGCCTCAAGCAAGTGCGTATCAGCCTGGTGGAAAACCTGGATGGCATTGAGCTGTGTATCGAAGACGACGGCCCTGGCGTGCCACCGGACCAGCGTGCACGGATCCTGCAGCGCGGCGAACGGCTCGACCGCCAGCACCCGGGGCAGGGCATAGGGCTGGCGGTGGTCAAGGACATCATCGAAAGCTATCACGCGCGGTTGACGCTGGGGGATTCAGCGTTGGGTGGGGCGGCGTTCAGGATTCACTTTCCTGCCTTGTGATCTGCACTGGCCTCATCGCAGCATGGTATCTACACAACTCTGTAGCGCTCAATGGTAACCACGATGCGAAGCGAGTCGCTCTTGATCTTGATCTGCTTGTGATCTTGATCTTAAGCGCCCCGTTAAACCACGCTGGCCGTAATTCGACAGTGATTTGGGGGGTAAACCGGCAGGGATGCCGGTTTAGCCGCCCCGCGCCATGGATGGCGCGTGGCGGCGGCCCCCCAAATCACTGGCGGATTACGGGCACACCGAGCCTAAGCGAGGTGCCGAGTGGTGGGGCAAGAGCGTTTTGCTTACTTTTGCGCTTTTCAAAAGTGAGCCGCTGTCAGAGCGGAACCCTAGGTGGCCGTTACCTAAATAATGGATATGTACGCGGTCAGACCCAACATCTTGATCGGCTGTCAGGCCGCCTTCGCGAGCAAGCCCGCTCCCACATTTGGATCGCCGGGCGTCAAGTAGATATGCACTGGCCGCCGGGGCCGTCACGGGAGCAAGCTCCCTCGCCACAGGTCCAGCGTCGCACCAGAGTTGTGTAGATACCTATGCTCATCGCAGGCAAGCCACACATTGGATGTATGCTTGCCGCCAGTGTGCTTTAGGCCTCGATGCCGAGCATATCCCGCGCCAGCGCCTCGGCGATCCGGATCCCGTCGACACCCGCCGATAGAATCCCACCGGCATACCCCGCGCCTTCACCGGCCGGGAACAAGCCTTTGACGTTCAGGCTCTGCATCGACTCATTGCGGGTAATGCGCAACGGGGACGAGGTGCGGGTCTCGATGCCGGTCAGCACCGCATCGTGCAGCGAGTAGCCTTTGATCTGCTTCTCGAACGCCGGCAAGGCTTCGCGGATGGCTTCGATGGCGAAGTCCGGCAAAGCAAGTGCCAGATCACCCAACGACACGCCAGGTTTGTAGGACGGCTCCACACTGCCTAGCGCGGTGGAGGGCTTGCCGGCGATGAAGTCGCCCACCAGTTGCGCGGGGGCCTCGTAGTTACTGCCGCCGAGGATGTAGGCGTGGGACTCCAGGCGTTCCTGCAACTCGATACCGGCCAACGGGCCGCCCGGGTAATCCACCTCGGGGGTGATGCCTACCACGATGCCCGAGTTGGCATTGCGCTCGTTACGCGAGTACTGGCTCATACCGTTGGTCACGACGCGATGAGGTTCCGAGGTCGCAGCCACGACGGTGCCGCCCGGGCACATGCAGAAGCTGTAGACCGAACGGCCATTCTTGGCGTGGTGCACCAGCTTGTAGTCCGCTGCGCCCAGCTTCGGGTGGCCAGCGTATTTGCCCAGGCGCGCGGCGTCGATCAGCGACTGCGGGTGCTCGATACGGAAACCCACCGAGAACGGCTTGGCTTCCATGTACACGCCACGGTCGTGGAACATGCGGAAGGTGTCACGGGCGCTGTGGCCCAGGGCAAGAATCACGTGTTTGGAGAGGATCTGCTCGCCGCCGTCGATGACCACGCCGTTCAACTGGCCGTCTTCGATCAGCACGTCGGTGACCCGCTGTTCGAAGCGCACTTCACCGCCCAGGGCGATGATCTGCTCGCGCATGTTTTCCACCACGCCGGTCAGGCGGAAGGTACCGATGTGCGGCTTGCTGACGTAGAGGATTTCTTCCGGCGCACCGGCCTTGACGAACTCGTGCAGCACTTTGCGACCGTGGAATTTCGGGTCCTTGATCTGGCTGTACAGCTTGCCGTCGGAGAAGGTGCCTGCGCCGCCTTCACCGAATTGCACGTTGGACTCGGGGTTGAGCACGCTTTTGCGCCACAGGCCCCAGGTGTCCTTGGTGCGTTGGCGCACTTCCTTGCCGCGCTCGAGAATGATCGGCTTGAAGCCCATCTGTGCCAGCAGCAGCCCGGCGAAAATCCCGCAGGGGCCAAAGCCCACCACGATTGGCCGCTCAACCAGGCCTTCCGGCGCCTGGCCCACCACCTTGTAGCTGACGTCCGGTGCCGGGTTGACGTTGCGGTCGTCGGCAAACTTGAGCAGCAGGGCGGCTTCGCCCTTCACGTTCAGGTCAACGGTGTAGATGAAGCACAGCTCAGAAGTCTTTTTACGCGCATCGTAGCTGCGCTTGAACAGGGTGAAATCGAGCAGGTCATCACTGGCGATGCCCAGGCGCTGCACGATGGCAGTGCGCAGGTCTTCTTCGGGATGGTCGATGGGCAGCTTGAGTTCGGTGATTCGTAACATGACAGGGTCCGGTAGGCGGCGGGCAAGGAGGCCGGCTGTTTTGCAAACCGGCGATTATAAGCCCCAATGGCAACTTTCCGTCAGGTTAATCGTCCCGCGAGCCGCCGAACGCCGCGCAACCACGCTGCACCTGGCCGTTCACGCGCAACTCGGCGCTCATGTGTTGCAGGCTGCCGCTTACACTGTCGACGCAGCGCTGGGGCGCCACCCACAGTTCGATGTGCTGGTTATTGGCTTCGGTCATCAGGTTGAAGCGGCCATCGCCCAGTTGCTCCTCAACGTACGGCACTGCCAAAGGTGGCTGGCCCTCGCGTTCCAGCACCATGCCCTTGGCCGTGACATTCATTGCCCAGGCGGGTTTATGGCCGTTGGCCCGCAGGATCATGCGCTTGAAGTCCGGGTCGGAGCAGGCTGAGGTCGAGCGTTCGACGCGATACAGCTGTTGCAGGTCCACTGAACCCTGGGTGCCGCTGGCGACCCCGGAAAACTTGCCACGCAGGTCGGCAAACAGCATGCCCTGCTGGCCGGCCAGCGAGGCCGCTTCCTGCAGGACGCTGGTGCCACCGGTGTCGTTGACCACGTAGCTACGCTGGTCGCCACACGGCTGGAACAGCAGTTTGCCGTCCACCGCGGTCAACTCACCCTGCATACGGGTCAGCCCGACAGTCGATGGCTTGGCCGGCTCGCTTTCAAACACTTGGCAAGCGGCGAACAGAGGAAGCAAGGCAAACAGGGCGAGGGTACGGGCGGCGCGCATTATCGGGTCTCCAGGCAAGTGCCGCCACGTTACGCAGGCTGGCCGTGCATCACAAGCCCGCTTGCCAGCTTCAGGCGTTTCTTACGGATATCACCTTCAACCTACGATAAAGGTCTGACCGGTTTGCAGGCCCTCGACGCTTTTTGCGTAAGCCAGCGCCACATCGGCGGCGGGGGCAGGTTTGTAGCCACGGAAATAAGGGGCATAGCTGCCCATGGCTTCCAGCAACACCGTCGGGCTGACCGAGTTGATGCGCAGGCCGCGTGGCAACTCAATGGCCGCCGCTTTGACGAAGGCGTCCAATGCACCGTTGACCAATGCCGCGCTAGCGCCAGTGCGGATCGGATCACGGTTCAGAATGCCGCTGGTGAACGTGAACGAAGCGCCATCGTTGGCGTATTCACGGCCGATCAACAGCAGGTTGACCTGGCCCATCAGCTTGTCACGCAGGCCCAGTTCGAAATCGCTGTCGTGCATGTCTGCCAGGGGCACGAAGTTGACGCTGCCTGCCGCGCAGATCAGGGCGTCGAACTTGCCGGTCTGCTCGAACAGCCTGCGGATCGAGGCGCTATCGCTGATGTCTACCTGGAAGTCGCCGCTGGTGCGACCGATGCTGATCACTTCGTGACGCTGAGCCAGTTCCGCCTTGACCGCTGAACCGATGGTGCCGCTGGCACCGATCAATAGGATTTTCATTGTGCTGTTCCTCTGGGCTGATGCCCTGTAGGAGCGAGCTTGCTCGCGAAGAACGTCAACGATCACGCGGTAAAACTGACTACACGGCGGCGATCTTGAGTTTTTCGCGAGCAAGCTCGCTCCTACAGGGGTATGGGTTCGCACTCAGTCTAGTGTGGCTTTTTAGCTGGATAAACGCGCTAATAGGCAACCTTTGGTTTTCAAATGGAAACAATCCATGAGCGAAATGGATGACCTGGCGGCGTTCGCCGTGCTGATCGAGGCCGGCAGTTTTACCGTGGCGGCCGCACAATTGGGCTGCAGCAAAGGGCAGTTGTCCAAGCGCATCAGCCAGTTGGAAGCGCAGTTCGCCGTGGTCCTGCTGCATCGCACCACGCGCAAGCTGAGCCTCACCGCTGCGGGTGCGGCGTTGCTGCCCCAGGCACAAGCGTTGGTGGTGCAGGTGGAACGCGCCCGCCAGGCATTGGCGCGACTCAAAGATGATTTGGCCGGCCCTGTGCGTATGACCGTCCCGGTGTCGTTGGGCGAAACCTTCTTCGATGGTTTGTTGCTGGAATTCTCCAAGCAATATCCCCAGGTGCAGATCGAGCTGGAGCTCAATAACAGCTACCGAGACTTGGCACGCGATGGCTTTGACTTGGGCGTACGCTCCGGCGCCATCGAACATGAACGCCTGGTGGCCAAACCCTTGCTGGCCTGGCATGAAATGACCTGCGCCAGCCCGGCTTATCTGGAACAGCATGGCGAACCACAGACCCCGGCGGACCTGGCGGCGCACAGCTGTCTGCTCAACAGCCATTACAGCGGCCGCGAGGAATGGTTGTACCACCAGCAACACGAACTGCTGCGGGTAAAGGTGAGCGGCACCTTCGCCTCCAATCACTACAACCTGCTGAAAAAAGCCGCGTTGGTCGGCGCCGGTATTGCCCGCCTGCCGTCCTACGTTCTACCGGCGGAGCTGGCTGACGGCCGATTGCGCTGGCTGCTGCGCGACTATCAGACACGCAGCATGCCGATGTACCTGGTGCATCCCTATCAGGGCGGCCTGCCACGGCGTACCCAGGTGTTGGCCGACTACCTGGTGGGCTGGTTCAAGCGCAGCGGCGAGGCACTGGATCGGCTTCAGCGATAGCGACGGGCAATCAGGTGGTCGATGGACAGCCAACCCGGCCCTTTGGCAAGCAACAGCAATAACAGCGCAAGCCAGGTGCCGTGAGTGGGATAGGCGTCGGGGTAGACGAACAGCTGGATGGTCAGGGTCATGCCGATCAAGGCCAGGGCCGAAAAGCGCGTGGCGAACCCCAGCAGGATCAATACCGGAAAAAAGTGCTCGGCAAAGGTTGCCAGGTGCGCGGCCACCTGCGGCGACAGCAGAGGCAGTTGGTATTCGCTGCGAAACAAAAACAGGGTCGAGGCGGCAAGTTTGGGCTCGCCCCATTGGAAGGTGCCGCTGATCAGATCAATAGCAAAGCCTTCGACCTTGGTCTGCCCGGACTTCCAGAACACCGCCGCAATGGAGAAGCGCGCGATAAAGGCGATCAGGCTGTAGGGGATTTTTTCAAACAGTGCGACGGTTCGCTTTACCAGGCAGGGAGCGGGAATGTTCATGGCAATACCTCGGGTTGCAGGTGCAAATGGGTGATGGCGTCGTGGCTGATCAACAGCGTGAGACATTGGTGCAAATCGAATTCGGTGGCGGCTTGCAGGGCATCAGCGATGGCCATTTCCAGCCCGGCGCCTTGGATGAGGCGGTTGATAAAGGTCACTGATCCGCTGTCGACAGCGAATACCTTGACCGCCAACCCTTGGCGCAAGACCAGCGCGCTTTGGGCATACCAGGGGTTCAAGCTGGCGACGGCCCCGTCGGTCTGGTGCGCCGCCCAAACCGATACCACCGCGTAGGAAGATTCCAGCGTGGCGAGTGACGGATGCAGTCGTACACGCAGTTGCCCCAGTTGCGCGCAACCTTGAAGTTGCTCAAGTACGCTGTGCTGATCCAAGACCTGGCAATCCGCCGCGTGATAAGCGCGAACCCGTAAGCGTTCCAGCCGGGCGACATCGGCCAGGTAGGGCACGCTTGAGGCCGGTTCGAAAGCCTGGATAAAGTCTGCGAACGTGCTGCCGTACTCACTGATCAACGGGCTGATAGGCGGGTGGGCCTGGACATACAGGCCGGCCATGGCGCGGAAAAACTCCTCGCCGACCAGTTGCCGTGCCACCGGGTAGGCGGCTGCCAAAGCATTGATCAACGCGCTATGGACATTGTTTCGATACACCGCAAAGCGGCTCGCCGGCTCGGCACCGTTGCTGCTGAACACGCCCTCGGGGCAGTTGGCGTCCGGCGCCAGCAATGCCAGGGCAAATGCCTGCTGAATACTCATCGGGCCACCTCTGACAAATACCCTTCGGCCTGTCTGGCCTCTGCTTGCAACACGCTGAACGCGGGCACCTGGTTGTCCCGCTCGATCAGTGTTGCCACCGCTCCCGTCCGTGCCAATACCTGTGCGTACAACTGCCACACGGCGTTATCGATCGGCGCGCCGTGGTCATCGATCAGCAAGCGATCGCCCAGGCTGTCGGTGTCTTCGGCAAAACCGGCCAGATGAATCTCACCCACTGTGTGCAATGGCAGGGCATCGATGTAGGCCAACGGGTCGCGCTGGTGATTGATGCAGGACACGTAGACGTTGTTGACGTCGAGCAGCAGGCCGCAACCGGTACGGCGGACGATCTCGCTGATGAAGTCGGTTTCGTCCAGGGTAGAGCGCTGGAACTGCAGATAGGTGGACGGGTTTTCCAACAGCATCGGGCGCTTGAGCGTGCTTTGTACCTGGTCGACGTGTGCGCACACCCGGTCCAGGGTGCTGGCGTCGTAGGCCAGGGGTAGCAAGTCGTTGAGAAACACCGGGCCGTGGCTGGACCAGGCCAGGTGTTCGGAAAAAGACTGGGGTTGATAGCGTTCGATCAGCGTGGCCAGGCGTGCCAGGTGCTCGCGGTCCAGAGGGCCTTCGCCGCCGATGGACAGGCCAACGCCGTGCAGTGACAGGGGGTACTGCGCACGAATCAACCCCAGGTAGTGATGAAACGGGCCGCCGGCCACCATGTAGTTTTCGGCGTGTACTTCGAAAAAACCGATGTCGGGGCGGGTCTCGAGCACCTCGGTGAAGTGCTCGGTCTTGAGCCCCAGCCCGGCCCGAGAGGGCAGGCCGGGCACCTGAGCCGGTGAGACCGCGTGTTGGGCTTTAAGCGTCATCATCAGTACTCAGGCTGCGCGGGGGTCAGGATTTGGCGGTGAAGGCCGCTTCCTGGCCAAAACCGGTCGGTGAGGTGGTGCTTGGGGTCTGGGTGCACGTGCCGGCGGGGACCAGCTTCCAGGCATTGGCCTGGTCTTTGGTTTTGGAGGTGCCCGCGCAGGAAGTGCCGGCGCCTGCGGCGCAATCATTCTTGCCGGCTTCAGCCACGCCGTAGCACTTCTGCATGTCGTCGGCCGCGTGGGCGGTGGTGGTCAGGGCGGAGAGGCTCAGGGCAGAACCGAGGGCCAGAACGAGGGTGGCAGCGGACAGTTTGGTGGTCATGATGTGTCTCCAGCAGTGGTTGAATGCGCAGGCTTGATTGCCTGCATGCACCACTAGAGAAAGGGGGAGGGAATTCGTTACAAGGCCATCGAAAAAAACTGCAAACAACACATATTTATTTTTACCAAAAAAATGAGAACTGGCTTGTGTGGGAGTCGGGCTTGCCCGCGATGCAGGCACCTCGGTGCTTCAGATACACCGAGGTGATGCTATCGCAGGCAAGCCAGCTCCCACACAAGCCAGCTCCCATTTTAGAACTCACTCTTTCTAGCCGCCGAGGTACGCCTCCCGCACTTTCGGGTCGGTCAGCAGTTGCTCGCCGGTGCCCTGCATCACCACCCGGCCATTCTCCAGCACATAGGCGCGGTCAGCGATTTTCAGCGCCTGGTTGGCGTTTTGCTCTACCAAAAACACCGTCACCCCGTCCTTGCGCAGCTGTTCGATGATGTCGAAGATCTGCTGGATGATGATCGGTGCCAGTCCCAGGGACGGCTCGTCCAACAGAAGCAGCTTGGGCTTGCTCATCAGCGCCCTGCCGATGGCGAGCATTTGCTGCTCGCCGCCGGACATGGTGCCGCCGCGCTGGCTGAAGCGTTCCTTGAGGCGGGGGAACAGGTGCAGCACCTTGTCCATCTGCTCCTGGTAATCGCCCTTGTCGGTAAAGAACCCACCCATGGCCAGGTTTTCTTCCACGGTCAGGCGCGAAAACACCCGACGGCCTTCGGGCACCACCGCAATGCTCTTGCGCATGATCTCGGCCGAGTGCTTGCCCACCAGTTCTTCACCCATATAGCGGATGCTGCCACTGTAGGCTTGCGGCGAACCGCACAAGGTCATCAGCAAGGTCGATTTGCCGGCACCGTTGGCGCCGATCAGGGTGACGATCTCACCCTGGCGCACTTCCACATTGACGCTGTGCAGGGCCTGGATCTTGCCGTAGAAAGTGGAAACGTTTTCGAATTGCAGCATTTTACGCTTCCCCCAAATAGGCTTTGATCACTTCAGGATTGTCGCGGATCTGCTCCGGCGTCCCGTTGGCCAGCGGCGTGCCCTGGTTGATCACCACGATATGGTCGGAGATGCTCATGACCAGTTTCATGTCGTGTTCGATCAACAGCACCGTGGCGTTGTTTTCCTCACGCAGCACACTGATCAGCGCCTTGAGGTCTTCGGTTTCCTTGGGGTTCAGGCCGGCGGCGGGTTCGTCGAGCATCAGGATGCGCGGGCGGGTCATCATGCAACGGGCGATTTCCAGGCGACGTTGCTGGCCGTAGGCGAGGGTGCCGGCGGGGCGGTTGGCAAACTCGGTCAGGTTGACCTTGTCCAGCCAGTACGCCGCGTATTCCATGGCCTCGCGCTCGCTCTTGCGGAACGCCGGGGTCTTGAACAGGCCGGCGAAGAAGTTGGTGTTCAAGTGACGGTGCTGGGCGATCAACAGGTTCTCGACCGCCGTCATGTCCTTGAACAACCGCACGTTCTGGAAGGTCCGCACCACGCCTTTGCGCGCAATTTCGTGGCCGGCCAGGCCCTGGATCGGCTGGCCGTCCAGCAGGATGCTGCCACCACTCGGCTTGTAGAAACCGGTGAGGCAGTTGAACACCGTGGTCTTGCCGGCGCCGTTGGGGCCGATCAGCGCTACTACTTGTTTCTCTTTGACGGTCAGGGCCACGCCATTGACCGCCAGCAAACCGCCGAAGCGCATGCTCAGGTTTTCGACTTTCAGGATCTCGCGGCTCATTTGCGCAGCTCCATGTGTGGACGTTGCATGGGCAGCAGGCCTTGAGGACGCCAGATCATCATCAGCACCATCATGGCGCCGAACATCAACATGCGGTATTCGCTGAACTCACGCATCATTTCCGGCAGCAGGATCATCACGATCGCCGCGAGGATCACGCCCAGTTGCGAGCCCATGCCCCCCAATACCACGATGGCGAGGATGATCGCCGACTCGATAAAGGTGAACGATTCCGGCGTCACCAGGCCTTGGCGAGCGGCGAAGAAGCTGCCGGCAAAACCTGCGAACGCAGCGCCCAGGGTGAATGCGGAAAGCTTGATGATGGTCGGGTTCAGGCCCAGGGCGCGGCAGGCGATTTCATCTTCGCGCAACGCTTCCCACGCGCGCCCGATGGGCATGCGCAGCAGGCGGTTGATCACGAACAGGGCTGCCAATGCCAGTAACAGCGCGACCAGGTACAGGAACACCACTTTGCTCACCGGGTTGTAGGCAATCCCGAAGTACTCGTGGAAGGTCTGCATGCCTTCGGCGGCGCTGCGGTCGAACGACAGCCCGAAGAATGTCGGCTTGGGGATGCTGCTGATGCCGTTGGGGCCACCGGTGATGTCGGTAAGGTTACGCAGGAACAGGCGAATGATTTCGCCGAAGCCCAGGGTCACGATGGCCAGGTAGTCACCGCGCAGGCGCAGCACCGGGAAGCCCAGCAGGAAGCCGAACGTGGCCGCTGCCATACCGGCCAGTGGCAGGCAGATCCAGAAGCTCCAGCCCAGGTAATGCGAGAGCAGCGCGTAGGTGTAGGCACCCACGGCGTAGAAGCCCACATAACCCAGGTCGAGCAGGCCGGCCAGGCCCACCACGATGTTCAGGCCCAGGCCCAGCAACACGTAGATCAGGATCAGCGTGGCAATGTCGACCGCGCCGCGCGAGCCGAAGAACGGCCAGATCAGCGCCGCGATGATCAGCCCGATGATGATGTAGCGCTGGGTGCGCGGCAGGGTCAGAAATTGGCTGACCTTGGGCGACACCAACGGGCCACGGTTGCCCTTGAACAAGGCTCCGACCTGCTGGGTGAACAGTACACGCAGGAACATCAGCACCGAACACAGCGCGATGACGGTCAGGGTGACGGGCCCGGTGCCATGCACTTCCAGGTTGATGCCGACAATGCTCAGCTTGAGACCGAGTACCGGAAAGGCCACGGCCCAGACCAGCAAGGCGCTGAAAAACGCCGATTTAAGATATCTGCTCATACTTTCTCAACCTCCGGACGGCCCAGGATGCCGGTCGGACGGAACAACAGCACCAGAACCAACAGGCCGAACGCGACGACGTCCTTGTACTGGTCACCGAAGATATCGGCGCCAAAGGCTTCGGCCACACCCAGCACCAGCCCGCCGAGCATGGCGCCCGGAATGCTGCCGATGCCGCCCAATACCGCCGCGGTAAAGGCCTTGAGGCCCACCAGGAAACCGGCGTTGGGGTTGATCACGCCGTATTGCATGCTCAGCAACACGGCCGCCACGGCTGCCAGCGCAGCACCAATGACGAAGGTCAGGGCGATGATGTTGTTGGTGTTGATGCCCAGCAGGTTGGCCATCTTGATGTCTTCGGCGCAGGCCCGGCAGGCGCGCCCCAGACGGGAGCGGGAGATGAACAGCGTCAGGCCCAGCATGGCCACCAGGGTGACCACGAAAACCAGAATCTGCATGTACGAAATCAGCACTTCTTGTGCGCCACCCGGGCCGAAGGAGATGCTCCCCGGAATCAGGTTGGGAATGGACTTGTCCTTGGAGTCCTGGGACAGCAATACGGTGTTCTGCAGGAAAATCGACATGCCGATGGCGGAAATCAGCGGGATCAAACGGTTGCTGCCCCGCAGGGGGCGGTAGGCGACCCGCTCGATGCTGTAGCCATAGGCACTGGTCACGATGATCGACGCCAGGAACGCAGCGGTCATCAATAGCGGCAGGGAGTGGATCCCCATCATGGCCAACCCGGCAAGGGCGATAAAGGCCACGTAGGAACCAATCATGTACACCTCGCCATGGGCGAAGTTGATCATTCCAATGATGCCGTAAACCATTGTGTAGCCAATGGCTATCAAGGCATAGGTGCTGCCAATGGTCAGGCCATTAACCAGCTGTTGGAAAAAATGATAGATCTCAGGCATTACAGCGCTCCTAAAAACCCGATACGCATTTCACTGGTGGAGTCATTTCCGGCTCGGTGCCCTGTTCTGTGACCAGGTTGCACAAAGCGTTTGCCAGCGAACCGCTGGTGACGGTTTTAAGATTTTCAGGTGAGCCAGCGCCCGGATCGCGGGTGACATGGCCCATAAACCTCGTAAAACAAAGCCCACTGCTTGCACAGTGGGCTTGTTGACCAGTAACGCCTGGCTTACTGAGGGGAAACTTCGGTTTTTGGTTTACCGAAGTGCCATTCGTAGACCACGAACTTGAAGTCCTTCAGGTCGCCCTTGGCGTCGAAGCTCAGGTCGCCCGTAGGGGTCTTGAAGGTACCGGCGTGGATGGCCTCGGCCACTTTGGCGGTGTCTTCGCTTTTGGCCGCAGCAATACCACCGGCAATCACTTCAACTGCCGAGTAGGCCGGGAACACGAACGGACCGGTTGGGTCCTGCTTGTTCTTGGCGAACTCTTCAACAATGGCTTTGTTGGCAGGGTCGGTGTCGAAGGATTTCGGCAGGGTCACCAGCAGGCCTTCGGAAGCGCCCTGGGCGATTTGCGAGATGGAGTCGTTACCCACGCCTTCTGGGCCCATGAACTTGGCGTTCAGGCCTTTTTCCTTGGCTTGGCGCAGGATCAGGCCCAGCTCAGGGTGGTAGCCGCCGTAGTAGACGAAGTCGACGTTGGCTTGCTTGAGTTTCTGGATGATCGAGGAGAAGTCTTTGTCACCGGCGTTCAGGCCTTCGAAGACGGCAACCTTGGTGCCTTTCTTCTCGAGGGTCTGCTTGACGGCGGTGGCGATGCCTTCACCGTATTGCTGTTTGTCGTGCAGTACGGCGACGATTTTCGGCTTCACGTGGTCGGCGATGTAGTTGCCGGCCGCTGGGCCTTGCGCGCTGTCCAGGCCGATGGTGCGGAAGATCAGCTTGTAGCCACGGGACGTGATTTCAGGGCTGGTGGCAGCCGGGGTAATCATGATGACGCCTTCGTCTTCATAAATATCCGACGCTGGCTGAGTGGAGCTGGAGCAGAGGTGGCCGACGACGAACTTGACGCCATCATTGACCACTTTGTTGGCAACGGCCACGGCTTGTTTTGGATCGCAAGCGTCGTCGTATTCCTTGGCTTCAAGCATCTTGCCGTCTACGCCGCCCTTGGCGTTGATGTCTTTGATGGCTTGCTTGGCACCCATGAATTGCATGTCGCCGTATTGCGTTACCGGACCGGTCTTGGGACCGGCGATGCCGATCTTGATGGTGTCGGCTGCGAACGAATGGCCGGCAACCCCAGCCAGGACCATAGCGGCAAACAGTTTGGAAATCTGCTTAGTAGCCTTATTCATAGTGCTCCACTCTTACTGTTGTATTTTTTATAGTTCTAGCGGCCTTGTGAGCTGCAGAACCGGATCAGATATCGCGGATATCCCCCCGGCATTGCCCTGGCAACTGTACCGGTACAGTGTAGAGCGCTGGCTGATCGCTTGAAAAGCTGGCAGCTGGGGGCAAAACCTGGGTATGTCGCTTAAATGAAAGAAAAAGACAGAATCGCGGCGGGTTGCGAACAGCTTTCAAGGCATTCCTTGGCTTTCCTGGCACTTTCAATCGTTACTTCATTTGCTACTGGGTTTTTCTGCCTGAGCGACGGGGCTATGATTGCGCCGATTTTTTACTCAGGTGAATTCCCATGACGCAAGAACCAAGCACCCTCTATGCCAAGCTGCTCGGTGAAACCGCCGAAATTTCCTGGAAGGAGCTTGAGCCGTTCTTTGCCAAGGGTGCCCTATTGTGGGTCGATGCCAGCCTGGATTTGATCGAGGCAGCCGAGGGAATGGCCGAAGACAACCGGGACAAAGTCGCCGCCTGGCTAGCCGCCGGGAGCCTTGGCGAAGTGTCTGCGACGCGGGCATTGGACCTGGTTGAACGGGATCCGAGTTTATGGGCGGTGGTGGTCTCGCCCTGGATCCTGATCCAGGAAAGGGCACGACTCTGAGGTGCTGCACTTATTTGGCGCGAACTGACAAGGCGTTAAAGTGTGTAATCGAGTAGCGTGATGGCTCTTTGCCGTGAAGAAACGTCACACGCAAGGGTGACGTTAACGTCACGGGCACAGTTGTATGCCTTCTGCCACGTCGTTTTAATTGTTATAGCGTATGTCAGGATCGTCCCGGTAAGTATGTAACGCTGTTTCCAGCGATACATCCGTAATTCTCAGCCCTGAAATCATTGACTCAGGGCTCGACCATGCAACCGACTTACCGATTGTCCTCCACGCCTGCCGCAAGCCTTGCGGCGACGCAGGACAACGAATACAAGACCCATTACCGCGATCAACTCCAAGGCATCGACACCACACTGCAGTTCCTGCGGACTCGGCCCTCTTTCGCGTCGTTTATCAACGAGCGGTTAAATGCGACATTCACGTCCACCGCAAACCTGGACGCGTCTCGGGTATTTATCAAAAGCGATCCGAGCGGCGTTGTGGTTGCGCAAGACGCCGTTCAGGCGACTCGGCTGCTTCCTAGCGTGATGGATGCTGTCATCAGACGAATCGTTGACCAGCAACCCGCGTCTTTTGCCAGCCGCAGCACTACTTTTACCTTTGACCGCGACGAGGAAGCCGACGAGCAGTTGCCCTCATCGCTGACACCGGCCGCATTTGACACGTTTCTCGATGAACTGTCGGCTTCGCTGCAGACGGCCTACCGGGCGTGCCTGGATACTTTCTGGAAACAGGCAGTCAGTACGACCGACCCGCGCTTGCCCCGGGATTCTGTGATCTCGGCACGTAGCAAGCAGATAAGCGTGGAGGCTTCGTTGCTCAAGGCCGATGGGACGCTGAACACCAACGGCTTGCGCCTGGTCGAGACGTTCGTGGCATATCCCGATGCGGTCGCGCGGCAAGCAAGGCCTAACAGGCCAGCGGCCTACGCCGTGGTGTTGAAGGGCGCAGGTGCTGGCGCTGATATGCCTTTGCATGGCGCGGTGATGCTGACCGCTAGGGATCCTTTCGATTCGTCCTCCGACAAGAGTAAGCCGCTTGCACCGCTCGTGGCTCGCCCGGTAACAACCAGCGTCAATGTGGGTATCGTCGTTTTGTTTACACCTAATCGCGGCCTGGAGGCGTTCCAGTCCTTGGCGCTTCTGGATCAGGAACTGCATCGGCGCTTAAACACCGACTACGAGTTCGATGGCCTCTTCTCCCTGCTTGCGGACAAACACTACGAGCCGGCGACGGCCCTGCGTGACAAGGCACAGAGCACCGGTTGCTTTGACTACAAAGAAATCCTTGAATCAGTGTTCAGCGCCAGCGTGGCGGCGCAGTATGAAAAGCTGGTCGATGATTTTGCGTTCATGGTGAGTCGGTATCAGCGCCGGGGCACCGATGAAGACTTCAGCCAGCTGCCAGTCAGCCTGGATCGAACCATGGACATGCAAAAGTGCTTCGGCGTCAGTGAGGTGTTGCGCGCTCGTGAAACCAAACGCTCCAAAGCCGAACTCGAGCAGTTTTTAAGCGCGGCCTCAGAGGCCGATAAACAGGCCTGGGCAGCGGCCGCGCGTGACTACCTGGGCGAACTTGAACGTGCTTATACCGGGGAGGGGCTGCCCTCGGTTTTACAGTATGGTGACCAGCAGACGCTATTGGCCTACAGCAGTGAGCAACTGGCGCAGGCGCTGGAAAACCAATACGGCATCGAGACGGACCCGTGCGATATTCAGGTCACTGTTCGTCGGCCCAACCCCGCGCCGGGTCTTTATTTTCCCGGCGCCAGGCCCAATCCGCAGAGTGGCCAGCCGCACTATTCCACTGACACTAAAAGCCTGGCGGCGCTGGCCCTGGAAAATGTCGACTATCTGGACGAGGTGTTTGTGGCCAAGTCCAAATTGAGCCTGTACGGGGAGCCCTACACGGCGTTGACCACGCAACAGGTCAAGGACCTGGTACGTGACGTGGATATTGGCGGCTCCTACATTGAGTTTCTCAATAAACGTCTTCTGACATCGGCCGAAGCCAGGCAGCTCAAGCAGAGTTTCGTCGACGTCATGTGCAAGCAGCTCAGGGTCGATGGGATTGAAGCCAAGATTGCCAAGGACTTTACGAGCGACAGTTATGCACGGGTCAAAAGCGTGCTTGACCACCCCACCCAGACTGCGGAGCGGGCCAAGGCGGGGGGCTATGAAGTCAGCGTTTCGGCGCTTTATATACGTGATATTCATGTGCGCGGTGTCCTGGCGGTTACCTGCGCCAACCCAAAAAACAATGTGATCGCCTTGTATACCCCACGGTCCCCGGATGGGCGCGCCTTTCGCGAATACACCGGCATGACGCAACTGCTGGATCAGTTCGTCAATAACAATGCGTGGCAGGATTATTTATTTGAGCGCATGGATGGTTCTGCGCTGCCACGACTGCGAACCACGTTCAGAAGAGGGATTTTCCGAAGCGAGATCTCTCTGTGGGGGATCAAGGGCAATTTTCTGGAGCGTGCCTACGATTTCGAGGCTCGCGCTGCCATCGCTCAGGCTGACCGCAAGACCACCAGTACCCATGAGTCAAATGTGCGCAGCACCTGGACGGTGGTCGAAGGGTTGGTTGAAGTGGCGTTAGCGGTTTTCCCGGTCAAGGTGACGTTTGTCATTGGCTTGGTGCGCAGCGCAATGGCGTTGAGCGCCGCCCTGGATGCTTTGCAAAATGATGACAGCGTGGGGGCGACTCATGAGTTTGTCAGGGCATTCGGCTATATGGTGGGGGCGCTGATTGACGGTGCGGTGGGGTTCGCGCCTGTGCGCCTTCCTTCTGCGCGGCCAGGCTTGCCGCACCAGATGGCGCTAAACACGGCGCCCAAGGACGTCACGCCATTGGCCGGCTGGGAAAGCCAAGGGTTTTATACCCGCGCGGGAAAAGGCTCGACGCCCGGACAGCATTTCCTCAAGGAAAAGGACCAGTGGTTCAAGGTCATCTATGACGAGACGACGGCAGTCGGAACCTGGCGTTTGCAGAACCCTCGTCGAGACGGTAGGCATCACTATCACCTGCCGCCTATTACTCGCAACACGGCTAACGAATGGATCATACGCTCGCCCGAGATTGGCCTGAGGGGCGGTTATCACTCGCGTATGGCACGTGATGACCTGATGCGGCTCTACCCAGACCTTGGTGATGTGCAAGCGGCGCGGGTCCTGGATTCGTTCGAGTTTCCTGCCGGGCGGGAACGGGCCATGGAGCTTGCTCTGGTGCGGCGTCTGGGGGATGGCCCGCTGGAATTGCAAGCCATTGGGCTGCGCGATATTCCTGTCGAATTTCGTCAATACCTCAATGCGACCACGACGCTCGATCAGGCCAGGCTGCGGCTACAGGGTATAGACCCAGGGCGTACCGCCCCTGTTGCCCTGCCGGCGGCGCGCGCGAGTGTCATCGTGACTCAGCAATGGAAGTCCTGGGGCACGAAGATTGATCCTGCCTTGCTGCAGCGTAAGTCTGATGCGTTCATGGCCTGGGAATACAAACCGGTTTACAGCCAGCAAACGGGTTGGTCTCAGCAAGAGGGCATCTTTATTAAAGTCGATGATCTTTACTATCGCACCCATGACCAATCGGACTGGTTTACAGGTACTGCAAGCATCTACAAGCCGGGTGCGACCTATGATGACTTTGACAGCTTTGAGCTGATGCTGCGCAACAACCCCTCCGAACAACCGATGATCGCGACCTGTGATCGGGCCACCAAAGAACTGGCGACACAAAGCTGGCAGGTAGTGGAGAGAAGACCGTTTGAGAAAACCATCACGGCCTATGTTCAAGAGGCGTTTCCAGACTTGACTTCAGTGAGCCACACGCAGATCGCTCGGGCTGTATTCAATAAGTATCGCCAGGACTACAAGTATGTGGACATGCTGCGGGTGTGGCGCACTGGGCAGACAGCCTTGGATACCCCTTTGTCACTGCTCGAACTGACGCGGCACACGATAGGATCGAACCCGAGGGTTCCTTTGGGGCGCGCGCACGAAGGTACGCAGCCAGCAGCCTGGCGGCGTGTGGATTTTGCTTCGGATCGCTTTGAACCGCACTTCAATCACGCCGTCACGCGTCCGGGGCCGGTGACGCTGCGGGCATTGATGACCGAAGTCATGGCCAAGGTTGCCCATGGAGAGCTTCTGGAGGTGTCAGGCACCAAACTGCTGTTCAGGCGAGCCGGGGACGATAGGTTGTATTGTTTGCACCTGGTCGATACGTCGGAGGCGTTTATCGCTGACCGGGGGTTCCGAAGATCCTTACAGCGACCCCGGGACTATCGGGAGGTGAGTAGGGGGCAATTTGAGCTGCAGTACACCAGTTTCAGAAATACGGACTTCGGTACGGCGCTGAATAACCAAAAGGTCATTAATCTGATTGGCGGGCTCCAACACAACAGGCGTAGCGTCCAGCCCTCTCAGCTGTTCATTATCAGGTTGGATACCTAGCGCTTGGTTCTACGTGTATCCCCTGCACACGGCTTGTTTTGGGCTGGAGGCGGTATCAGCGAATCGGCCTGACGATAGACTGCGAACCCATTCGTTCCGTAGCGGGATCCTTGGGGGCAGGGGTTTCGCTGTTGGTTTCCACGCTGAGCGGGTACAGCGGATTGCGCATGGCAATCCCCTGCATCACGCCGATGATGTCGTCGAAGGGCACCGCCGGGCTGAGCAGGTAGCCTTGGATGTAGTCACAGCCATGCTTGAGCAGCAACTCGAACTGTGCCTGGGTTTCCACGCCTTCGGTGACCACCTGCAAGTGCAGGGTGTGGGCCATGCCAATAATCGCCTGGACAATTTCACTGTCTGCGGTGGATTTGGGGATGTCCTGGATAAACGAGCGGTCGATCTTCAAGGTGTTGAGCGGCAAGCGCTTGAGGTAAGCCAGCGACGAATAGCCGGTGCCGAAGTCATCGATGGCCAGTGAAACACCCAGGGCGCGAATCTGCCGCAACAGGGCCAGGGTGCTGCTGATATTGCCCATCAACGCGTTTTCAGTGACTTCCAGTTCCAGGCGATTGGTGCCGATGCCGGCGAAGCGCAGGGCATCTTCGATTTCATCGGCCAGTTCGTCACGCGCCAGGTTCAACGCCGAGCAGTTCACCGCCATGATCAGCTCGGTGTAGCCCCGGTCAGACAACAGGCTCAGGTCGTGACAGGCCTGGCGCAATACCCAGTGGTCGAGCTCGGCGATCAGCCCGTTGTTCTCGGCAATGCCGATAAAGCGGTCCGGGGCCAGCAGCCCGTGTTGGGGGTGTTGCCAGCGCACCAGGGCTTCCAGACGCGTGACCTTGCCCAGCTTCATGTCGAATATCGGTTGATAAAACAGCACCAACTGGCTGCGCGTACGCAAGGCGGCACGCAGCTCTTCTTCCAGTTGCAGCTCAAGAAAGGCACGGGTTTTAAGGTTGGAACTGAAGAAGTTCAGACAATTGCGCCCGGCATCCTTGGATTGGTACAGCGCCAGGTCGGCGGTTTTAAGCAGTTCTTCGCAGGTGTGGCCGTCTTCGGGAAACAGGCTGATGCCGATGCTGGTGGTCATCACCATGCGCCGGCCGGCCAGTTCGATGGGTTCTTTCATCTTCTGCATGATGCGCTGGGCCATGTTCCGGGCTTCGTCGCGGTGATGAATATTGACCAGGATGCAGAACTCATCGCCGCCAAAGCGTGCCACCACATCTTCATGGCTGCGTATCGAACCCTTGATATGCCCGGCCAGCACCGTGAGCAGTTGGTCGCCCGCATCATGGCCCAGGCTGTCATTGATACGTTTGAAGTGATCGATATCGAGGAAGATCACCGCCATCATGCCCTGAGTGCGGGTTTTTTCCGCGACTTTCTCCGCGAAGATCTGATTGAAACCACGGCGGTTGAGCAGGCTGGTCAACGCGTCGAAGTGGGCCACTTGTTGCAGCGAGGCGCGGGCCTGGTCGAGTTCGCTGAGCAGCGCGTTGACCCGGCGCAGGTCGCGCTCCTTGTGTTGCAGCTTCTTGTCGGCCAGGGCTGCGCTGACGCTGCTGCCGATCACCAGCAAGGTGATCATCGCGACTGAAAGGCCCAGTTGAATCGGGTTGTCATCGGCCCGCAACGAAAGGTCCGTGCCGCTGGGCACCAGCATTTGCATGGCCGCCATGCCGGTGAAGTGCATGCTCAGGATCCCGGCACCCAGCACCAGGCTGGCGGCGTATTTGAGCAGTTGGTGAAACACGCCGGCCCCATTGCGCAGGTAACTGGACAGCAACAACGCCGCCAGGCTGGCGCCCATGGCAATCGCCACCGAGGCCAAAAACAGCCGTGTTTCGAAGTACACCTGGGCCTGGGAACGCATGGCCGACATGCCCACGTAGTGCATCAACGCGATACCCAGTCCCATCCACACCGAAGCCACCAGGTACTGATGAAAACGCAGGTGGGTATGACTGAGGGTCTGCATGGCGAGCAACGAAGCGATCAGGGCGATCAGCAGCGAGGCGAAGGTCAAGATCAATTCGTAGTGAATGGCAATGGGGGCCTGGAAGGCCAACATGCTGATGAAGTGGGTCGACCAGATGCCACCTGCCAGGCATCCCGCACCCAGCCAACGCCAATGGCGGCGGGCGGTGGGGTCTTCGACATGGCCCACACGTTCGGCCATGTCCAGCGTACCGAAACCCGCCGCGCAGGCGACCAGATACGCCAGCAGCACCAGAAACGGGTTATGAGTGCAGTTGAGCAATAAATGCCCGCTGTCTGGAAGGTCGGTAAAAAAATGCTGCCCCAGCCATTCCATAGCTTATCCCGTCACAGAGCCTCGTCACTGCCAGCGGCGATGACCTATGAGGTCGAGTATAGGAGTCTCTCGAGCTTTGCCATCAGTAATGGCGTTTTGATCTCAAATTATTTTGATATGCCTTCCATAGCGTTTGGTGCTAAGCGCTGATAGGCAGGTCGAGTTCCAAGTGTGGAGCCTCCAGCGGGGCCAGGCCAAATGCGGCACGGGCGGCGTCGCAATCGACATTTTGCACGCCCTGGCTCCAGGATGCCTCGAACTCGCGACACACGCTGGAGCGCTGCTCATAAATTGAGCAGCTGGTGGCTTGTCCGACTTCACCTTCAAGGCTGCAGCACCGTGCCGGCTTGCGGTCGGTACCGATCATCGCCACGCGGCTGGGGTTGATCTGCACCACCCGCTCATCGGGCACCGTGCCCCCGGACGAGGCGCACTCACCCCAAAAGAAAGACACGCGAAAGTGTGAACAGCAGGCACCGCAATTCAGACACGGACTGGCTTCGGACATGGGCGTCATCAATAAGAAAAGTAGGAGGAGGGTGCTGCGAAAGGCTCGCCATTCTATCCGTGCCATGGCCGTTGGGAAGAGGGGCACGCACTTATATTTTCGTGGGCAAAATCCCCGGTTGCCTGGGTGAAATCATGCCCTATCAGCTTTACGAATCATTACAGACAATCACCGCCAGCCTGACTATGTTGCAGTGACCTGAGCAGGATGCATCGGGCATCGCAGCTCTCATAACAATAAAAGAGACGGACCCATGCAGAACTCGACCCAAGCGGCGAATGCCTGGCGCATTCTGTTCCTGCTGTTCCTCGCCAACCTGTTCAATTTCTTTGACCGTACCATTCCCGCGATCATCATCGAGCCCATCCGCATGGAATGGCACTTGAGCGACTTTCAGCTCGGTATCATCGGCACCGCTTTTACCATCGTCTACGCCATTGCAGGGCTACCGCTCGGGCGCCTGGCCGATACCGGTTCACGCAGCAAGTTGATGGGCTGGGGCTTGTTTGCCTGGAGCGGGCTGACGGCGGTCAATGGCATGGTCGGCAGTTTCTGGACCTTCCTGCTGGTGCGCATGGGCATTGGCATTGGCGAAGCCAGCTATGCACCGGCGGCCAATTCGCTGATTGGCGACCTGTTTCCCGCCCACCGCCGCGCCCGGGCCATGGGGATTTTCATGCTTGGCCTGCCGTTGGGCCTGTTGCTGGCGTTCTTCACCATCGGTGCGATGGTCAAGGCGTTCGACAGCTGGCGCGCGCCCTTCTTTATCGCGGCGGTGCCGGGGCTGATCCTGGCAGTGTTTATGTTCTATATAAAAGAACCCAAGCGGGGGGCAGCGGAAACCGTGCAAGTTTCCCAGGCGCGCGTCGACCGCCCGATCCGCCGCGTGCTGGCCGTGCCGACCTTTCTGTGGCTGGTGCTGGCCGGGTTGTGCTTTAACTTTGCTACCTATGCGTGCAACTCATTCCTGGTGCCGATGCTGCAACGCTATTTCCTCATGCCGTTGCAGGACGCGGCCGTTGCAACCGGCGTCATCGTCGGCCTCACCGGCCTGGTGGGATTGACGCTGGGCGGCTGGATTGCCGACAAGATTCATCAACGGGTCGCCAATGGTCGATTGTTGTTTGCTGCGTTCAGCTTGATCATCTCCACGGTCACTACCGCCTGGGCATTGCATGCCGGGCGTGTCGAGATCGGGGTGTTTGTCGCGCTGTTCAGTGTGGGTTGGTTGTTTGCCTACAACTTCTATACCTGCGTGTATACCGCGATCCAGGACGTGGTCGAACCGCGTTTGCGCGCGACGGCGATGGCGCTGTTTTTTGCCGGGCTGTATTTGCTCGGCGGTGGCATGGGGCCGGTGGTGGTCGGGGCGCTGTCTGATCACTTTGCTCATTCGGCGATGTATGCGGACGGGGCGCAGCAGATGACCGAGGCTTATAAAGCCGTGGGCTTGCATGACGCCATGTACCTGATTCCGGTGGCGCTGTTCTTGACCATGCTGTTTCTGTTCCAGGCCTCGCGCAGTTTTGTGCGCGATGCCAAGCGGATGAAGGAAGGGTTGAGTGCGGTTGAGGTGCCGGCGGCTGCGGCTACAGCTTGAGATCGAGGTGACCCTTTCGCAGGCAAGCCAGCTCCCACCTTTGACCGAGTTGACTGAACCTTGTGTGGTCAATTTGTGAGAGCCGGGCTTGCCCGTGATGGCCGGATAGCCGACGCCTATCTACCTGACGCCCCGCGATCCAACTGTGGGAGCTGGCTTGCCTGCGATGACGCCCTGAAAGCCAACGCCTATATACCAGACACCCCACGATCCAACTGTGGGAGCGGGCTTGCTCGCGAATGCGACCTGACAGCCGACGCTGTTATAGCGAGTACATATCCATTCCTGCGGTAACGGCCACCTAGGGTTCCGCCCTGACGGCGGCTCACTTTTGAAAAGAGCCCAAAAGTAAGCAAAAGGCTCTTGCCCCACCACTCGGCACCTCGCTTGGGCTCGGTGTGCCCGAACGCAGGCTTGAATCCGTGGGCCGCCGCCACGCGCCATCCATGGCGCGGGGCGGCTAACCCGGCGTCCTGCCGGGTTACCCACGAATTCAAGCCTGCGTTCGGCCAGCGTGGTTTAACGGGGCGCCTAAGATCAAAAGCAGATCAAAAGCAGATCAAGAGCGACTCGCTTCGCATCGTGGTTACTGTAGATCGCCTCAGATACCTATGCCGCGATGAGGCCCGCAAGGCCAATAAAAAGGCCCGCATTGCGCGGGCCTTTTACGTTCAGCGGATTATCAACCCGCCACCAACACTCGAATCGCTTCCAGTCGCAACGCGGCTTTATCGAGCATGGCCAGGCCTTGCTCGCGTTGGTTGCGCAGGGCAACCAGCTCGCTGTCGCGCACGGTCGGGTTGACCGCTTGCAACGCGGTCAGGCGCGCCAGCTCTTCGTCGGTGTCTGCCGCCAGGCGACGCTTGGCTTCGGCCACGCGTTCGGCGTGACGTGGGGCGATCTTCTCTTCACCGGCGTTGATGCGCGGTGTGAGTTGGTCGCGCTGGGCCTGCACGAATTTGTTCGCACTGGCCCGTGGCACGCTTTCCAACTGGTCATTCAAGGTCACGAACGACACGCGGCCCGACAGGTCATTGCCGTTGGCATCCAGCAGGCAGCGCAAGGCGGCCGGTGGCAGGTAGCGGCCCAGTTGCAGGGAGCGCGGGGCGACCACTTCGCTGACATACAGCAGCTCAAGCAATACGGTGCCTGGCTTGAGTGCCTTGTTCTTGATCAGCGCCACGGCGGTGTTGCCCATGGAGCCGGACAGCACCAGGTCCATGCCGCCTTGCACCATCGGGTGCTCCCAGGTGATGAACTGCATGTCTTCGCGCGACAGCGCCTGGTTACGGTCGTAGGTGATGGTCACACCTTCGTCGTCGCCCAGGGGGAAGCTGGCGTCGAGCATTTTTTCGCTGGGCTTGAGGATCAGCGCGTTTTCCGAATGGTCTTCGCTGTCGATGCCGAACGCGTCGAACAGGGTTTCCATATAGATCGGCAGGGCGAACTGGTCGTCTTGTTCGAGGATGTCCTCGACCAGCGCGTCGCCTTCGCCGGCGCCGCCGGAATTGAGTTCCAGCAAGCGGTCTCGACCGGTATGCAGCTCCTGCTCCAGGCGCTCGCGCTCGGCACGGGCTTCGTCGATCAGGGCTTGCCACTCGCCATCGTCGGCGGCTTCAAGCAAGGGCAGCAGGCGTGGGCCGAACTGATGCTGCAAGGCGTTGCCGGTCGGGCAGGTGTTGAGGAAGGCATTGAGCGCTTCGTGGTACCACTGGAACAGGCGCTCTTGCGGGCTGGTTTCCAGGTAGGGCACGTGCAGTTCGATCACGTGTTTCTGGCCGATCCGGTCCAGACGCCCGATACGCTGTTCCAGCAGGTCGGGGTGGGACGGCAGGTCGAACAGCACCAGGTGATGGGAAAACTGGAAGTTGCGGCCTTCACTGCCGATTTCCGAGCAGATCAGTACCTGGGCACCGAACTCTTCATCGGCAAAATAAGCCGCCGCGCGGTCACGCTCCAGGATGTTCATCCCTTCGTGGAACACCGTGGCCGGAATGCCGGAGCGCACGCGCAGGGCGTCTTCCAGGTCCATGGCGGTTTCGGCGTGGGCGCAGATCACCAAGACCTTGGTGCGCTTGAGCATTTTCAACTGGTCGATCAGCCACTCGACCCGTGGGTCGAAGCGCCACCAGCGGTTCTCTTCCTCGATGTCCGGTTGCGCCTGGAAGCTGACTTCCGGGTACAGCTCGGCGTGTTCGCCCAGGGGCAGTTCGAGGTATTCGTCCGGGTTCGGCAGCGGGTAGGCGTGCAGCTTGCGCTCGGGGAAGCCTTGCACCGCGGCACGGGTGTTGCGAAACAGCACGCGGCCGGTGCCGTGGCGGTCCAGCAGCTCACGGACCAGGCGGGCACTGGCTTCGGTGTCACCATCGTTGACGGCGGTGAGCAGGGCTTCACCTTCGTCACCGAGGAAGCCTTGAATGGTCTTGTGCGCGGTCGGCGACAGGCGGCCCTTGTCCAGCAGCTCCTGCACGGCTTCGGCCACCGGGCGATAGTTTTCGCTCTCGGCGCGGAAGGCTTGCAGGTCGTGGAAGCGGTTCGGGTCCAGCAGGCGCAGGCGCGCAAAGTGGCTGTCCTGGCCCAATTGTTCCGGGGTAGCGGTCAGCAACAGCACGCCAGGAATCACTTCGGCCAGTTGTTCGACCAGCGAGTATTCGGCGCTGGCCTTGTCTTCGTGCCACACCAGGTGGTGGGCTTCGTCGACCACCAGCAAGTCCCAACCGGCAGCAAACAGCGCGTCCTGGGCCTTCTCGTCGTCCACCAGCCATTCCAGGGCAACGAGTGCGAGCTGGGTGTCTTCGAACGGGTTGGTGGCATCGCTTTCGATAAAGCGCTCTTCATCAAACAGCGCAACCTGCAGGTTGAAGCGGCGGCGCATTTCCACCAGCCATTGGTGCTGCAGGTTTTCCGGGACCAGGATCAGTACGCGGCTGGCACGGCCCGAGAGCAGTTGGCGATGGATCACCAGGCCTGCTTCGATGGTCTTGCCCAAGCCCACTTCGTCCGCCAGCAATACGCGTGGCGCGATGCGGTCAGCGACTTCGCGGGCGATGTGCAGTTGGTGGGCAATCGGTTGGGCGCGTACGCCACCCAGGCCCCACAGCGAGGACTGCAACTGGCGGCTGGTGTGTTCCAGGGTGTGGTAGCGCAGCGAGAACCACGCCAGCGGGTCAATCTGCCCGGCGAACAGACGGTCACTGGCCAGGCGGAACTGGATGAAGTTGGACAGTTGGGTTTCCGGCAGGGTGACCTGCTCGTTCTGCCCATTGAGGCCATGGTAGACCAGCAGGCCATCGACGTCGTCGACTTCCTGTACGGTCATTTTCCAGCCTTCGAAATGGGTGATGGTGTCACCCGGCGAAAACCTCACGCGAGTGAGGGGCGCATTCCGTAGCGCATACTGGCGCGTGTCGCCAGTGGCCGGATAGAGCACGGTCAACAAGCGGCCGTCCTGTGCCAGAACGGTGCCTAACCCCAGCTCTGCTTCGCTGTCACTAATCCAGCGTTGCCCCGGTTGATACTGCTGCGCCATGCTGCCTGACTCCCGCCGTGAAAAAGCCGACTATGTTAACGGAACACGGCCCGGCGCCCAAGAACTCTGACAAAAACTACGCTGTTTGTACGGGCCGGCGGAAATTGAATCGACGGATGGCGGGCACTTGAGAGTGTCGACTGAGTCACAGCTTGGCACGCGGGTGCTCAAGTCACCCTGCCACCCGCCGACAGCCTGTTGATCAGGAGAATAATTATCATGCTGCCACCCATGCTGCCCGTCAGTGTTGTGCCGGTCACGTCGCAACTCGACCCGGCACGCCAGAAGCCGGATATTCCGCCGGTGGTGCCCGTTCAAGCGGGCTCCAACGAGAGCACGATCGACCTGAAAAAAGGCGATGCCGAGCAATCGACCTTTCTGTTGCGCGAAGAGCAGCGGCGCCAGCAGGAGCAACAGAAGCGTCGGCGCGAAGCTGACGACGACGAGCAGCAGCATTTGCCGATTCCCGGCGACTTGCTCAACGCTGATAACACCGTGCCCGTGGCGCCGCTGATCGAAGACGCGCCGCGCCAGGGCCTGTGGGTGGATATCGAGGTTTAACCCTTCAGTTCGCGCAGGGCCTTCACCAGCAACTCAATCTCGTCATCGGTGTTAAGCGGGCTGACGGAGATGCGCGCGACGCTGCTCAACCCACGGGCTTGCATGTCCAGCGGGGTGTAGGCCACGCCATTGGCGCCGATGTTGATGCGCTTTAACCCCAGGCATTGTTTGAGTTCAAAACTATCCCAGCCGGCCAGGTTGAACGCGATCAAGCCTGAATGTGTGTTGCCCAAGTCGTGCAAGCTGATCCCCGGTATCTGACGCAGTGCTTCGCGGACTCGCGCGCTGGTCTGCGAGACTCTTTGCCATACCCGCTCAACCCCCAGTTGATTGATCTCGTGCAACGCGTTGCCCAGGCCGGCCAGCAGGGCGAAGGACACTTCGCTGGTTTCAAAGCGTCGCGCGTCGTTGCGCAGGTCGAAGCCTTCGGTGGTCCAGGGCGCTGAAAACACGTCGCGTTGGGCCGGGTTCAGGTGCTGGAGAAACTCCGGCCGGATGTACAGCAGTGCGGTACCGCGAGGCCCGCGCAGGTGTTTGCGGCCGGCGGACTTGAGCACATCGCACTGCAAGGCTTGCACATCCACCGGCAGCTGGCCGACGGCTTGGCCCGCGTCGATGAAATAGGGAATGGCATGCCGCCTGGCCACATCGCCGATGGCCTGGGCCGGGTTGATCAATCCACCGTTGGCCGGCAGCCAGGTGAGGTCGATCAGCTTCACCTTGGCATCGAGCATCGCCTCCAGCGCCACCGGGCAGGCGGCGCCGCTGGCATCGCACGGGATGACCTCCACCCGCGCCCCGGCTTGAACGGCCAGTTCCATGCTCGCCAGGTTGCCGCCCCATTCGTGGCGCCCCACAAGAATTCGATCGCCCGGCTGCCACGGCCCCAGCGCCTGGAAGGCCATGCTCCAGGCTGTCGAGCCACTGGTGGTGAAGGCAATCGACGAGGCGGGCGCATTGAGCAGTTGCCCGGCGGCGCGGCGGGCCTTTTCCACTAAGACGGCACCTTGTTCTCCGGCCTCCATCGGGCCGTCGCGTGCTTCGCGTTGCAACTGTTCGATGATGGCGTCGAGCGTCGCCTGGCTGGGCAAGGACGCCCCGGCGTGGTTGAAGTGCACGATGCCCGACTGGCAACCGGGCGTGGCATCCCGCAAGTGCTGCACTTGCAGCGGGCTCATGGCTGCAGCTCGAAAATGGCATCCACCTCCACGGCGACGCCAGCCGGCAAACTGCAGACCCCTACCGCGGTGCGCACGTGCCGGCCCTTGTCGCCGAGGGCGTTGACCAGCAGGTTCGAGGCGCCATTGGCGACCAGGCTTTGGCGCTGGAAATCGGCGCTGCTGGCAATGAACACACCCAGACGCAGGATGCGCACCACCCGCGACAGGTCATCGCCCAGCGCATCGCTCAATTGCCCCAGCAGGCCCAGCGCCGCCAGTTCTGCCGCTTGGGCGCCGTCTTCGTCGCTGAGGGAGTCACCCAGGCGGCCAAGGTAGGCGGGTTTGCCATCGAGCAGGGGAATTTGCCCGGAGATGAACAGTTGATGCTGGCTGCTCACATGATTGATGTAGTTGGCCGCGGGTTGGCTGGGCGTGGGCAGTGTCAGGCCGAGGGCGTGTACGCGCTGGCGGATGGAGTCGGTCATGGTGAAACCCTCTGGTGTCAGAAGGTTCCAGCATGTTGGCGGTGGCGAGGGGGGACAAACGGATAGATCTCACTCGACGTATCGAAAAAACTCACGCGTCGGCGCACGCTTGTTTTAGCCACTGGCTGAAGCATTCAGCCGCCTCACTGAGCGGCCCCTGGGGGGCGATCAGCCAATAGCCGATGTCGCTGTGATAGGGCGGCCAGTCAAAAGCCTCCACCAGGCTGCCGTCCTGGAGCCTGCGTTCGATCAGGCGATGGCGGCCCATGGCGATCCCTTGGCCGGCCACGCTCGCTTCGACCACGATGTTGTAGTCATGCAGCATTACGCGGGGGTGGTGATCGAGGTTGACCTGGTAATGGGCGGACCAGTCGGTCCACTCGAAAGGACGGTGGGAGGTCGCCATCAATAACGCGCCACTGGCGACCTGCCGGGCTTTGAATGCAGGGCTGCATACCGGTGACAGGGTTTCGGCCATCAGGCGCGTGGCGTGCACGTCGGGCCAGTCGCCCTTGCCGTAGCGGATGGCCAGGTCAACCTCGGCTGTGGCGACATTGGCCAATTGAATCGCGGGCAGCAACTCCACCTGGATATGCGGGTAGCGCTGTAGAAACTCGGCCAGGCGCGGCGCCAGCCACAGCGTGGCAAAGGACGCCAGCAAGCCGATACGCAACACATTGGCGCTGGGCGCACCCCGTTGGTTGCGCGTTGCAGCGGCGATGGCGTCCAGGGCAGGGCGGATCTGCTCGTAGTACGCTTGCCCGGCCAACGTCAGGTCAATCGCACGGGTTCGCCGGATAAACAGCGGCTTGCCCAAGTGGTGTTCGAGCTTATGCACCTGGTGGCTCAGCGCACTTTGGGTCACCGACAACTCGTTGGCCGCCTTGATAAAACTCAAATGCCGCGCCACGGCTTCGAAGGCGCGCAGGGCCAGCAGTGGCGGAAGGTCGTTGTGCAAGGCCACCTGGATGCGCCTCCTGGGCAGGGTAGAAAGTGCCGATTCTGGTCGATGGCCTGCATTTTGTCGCCCGCTTAATTGCCGTCGGGCGGGGCAGGCCGCATTATTGAGGCATTCCCGCCACGACGTAAGCCAAGCCATGAGTGATGACGACAAGCTGATCGACCTGAACGCCGAACGCGCCAAGCGCGTGCACGACCTCAATGACAAACGCTTGAATGAAGTGCGCCAAGCTTTTGAACAAGCCATGCCCTTGGGCAAACCCAAGAAAAAGCCCAAGAACAAACCGAAAAAGCGTTGAAACACCCTGCATCCGTTGATGCAGGTCAGTTATTCCCCTTCTTTACGCCCCGTTGTGGGCGACATTGATCCTGGTCAATTTCCCACTGCGCCTTCTCCATTAACTTAGCCCTATCGCAACAGGGCAAGTGCAGGAGGCCGGTCATGTTTTTCGATAATGTGGTTTTTGCCGGAGTGCTGACTGTTAGCCTCATGGTGCTGTTTTTTGTAGGGTTTGGATTTTTTATCTGGAAAGACGCGAACAAGCGTAAAAAACCTTAAGTTTTTCCGGGTTACATGAGCACGCAAGGCATTTTGGGCGACTTCGGTCGCCCTTTTTTTTGGCTGTCAATTGATGGATGAAAAGCTCCCTCGCCACAGGTCCAGCGTCGTAGCGACGTTGTGTAGATACCTATGCGCATCGCAGGCAAGCCCCACATTTGCCATGCGCTGCTCGAACTGGCGTAGAACCTGCATCCCACGCCCCATTCGCCGGTTTCCTGTCACCGGCTTCTGGAGGATTAGGATGCGTAGTCTGGTTTTGCTGCTGGCGTCATTGGCCCTGGGCGGTTGCATGACCGTCAGCGATATGGCCGAAGGCACCCGCTATCAGATGAGCGATGCCGGGCTGCTCGACCACAGCGATACGCGGCGTACTGCCTCGGTGCGCATACAGCCGGACTCCTTTGTGTTTATCGCCCAAGGCGCCTTCGTGCCGCCAGGCAGCGCCTACCCGCGGCCCAATGTGGTGGCCGAGGAAGCATTCAATGGCTTCGTCGAATATTTCCCCATGGTCCGTCGCGCCCGCCAGCCGGAAGGGCTGGAACAAGCCATGGCCGAAGCCCGCGACGCCGGTGCTCACTACCTGCTGTATTGCCGCTTTGCGGCAGCCGATGACCGTATCGGCAACGCCGACGAGTGGACCGACCAACAAGCCCTGGACCGCCTTGGCCTGGACAGCGGCGTAATCCAGGTCATGTTGATCGAGACCAGCACCCAGTATTTGATTGATACTGCACGTATTCGCAGTCGTGGCGGTTTACTGACGTTCCACGACACATCGCCACAAGATCTGATCGCCCGCCCCCTGGCGCAATATGCCCGCGGTTTGCTGGGTATGAGCAATCAGTAAACAGAGGAGCCCGTCATGACCGATTCCGCCAAGGCCAATGATTTATTGGCCCAACTGCCCAAGGGCAAGGGGCCGGCACCGGTGCATCTGTGGAACCCGGCTTTCTGCGGCAATATCGACATACGCATCGCCCGCGATGGCACCTGGTTTTATCAGGGCACGCCCATCGGGCGAAAGCCGATGGTCAAGCTGTTCTCCAACATCATCCGCCGCGATGGCGATGATTATTTCCTGGTGACACCCGTGGAGAAGGTCGGCATCCAGGTCGATGATGCGCCCTTTGTCGCCGTGACCCTGGACGTGCAAGGGCAGGGCGAAAGCCAGGTTTTGCGCTTTACCACCAACGTCGATGAACAGGTCGAGGCAGGCCTCGAACACCCGCTGCGGGTGGTGATCGACCCCGTCACCCAGGAACCCGCACCCTACGTGCGCGTGCGCGCCAATCTTGAAGCCCTCGTGCATCGCAACGCTTTTTACCAGTTGGTGGAGCTGGCCGTGAGCCGTCCGATCAACGGTCAGAACTGGCTTGGCGTATGGAGCAGCGGGGAGTTTTTCCCCATCGGCCTGGAGCCCTGAGGCGGTTTTTGTCTTCAGCCTGAAATAATCCTCTTGCGGTAAACGCGCGCTTTCGGTTATCAATTTGTACATGATTAGACATGTTCGATTTGATAAGAAAAAACGCGTCGTCGACGAACTCATCCGCCGTATCGAGGGTGGAGTCATGGCCGACGGCTTCCTGTTGCCGGGCGAGCATCAACTGGCCGAGGAGTTTGCGGTCAGCCGTGGCACGCTGCGTGAGGCGCTGGCCGAGCTCAAGCGTCGCAACTACATCGCCACCCAGAGTGGGGTCGGCTCGATCGTCACCTTTGACGGCATGGTGCTGGACCAACGTAGCGGTTGGGCCCAGGCCTTGGCCGATACGGGCGCCCAGGTAAGCACCGACATCCTGCGTTTCGAGGCAGTCACGCGCCCGGATCTGTTCAGCCGTTTCGGCACCGACCAGTTCATTACCCTCGACCGCCTTCGGCGCACCGCAGACGGCACAGCGGTGTCCCTGGAACGCTCGCTGATGCCGGCCGTTGGCGACCTGGAAAGCCTGCCGCGCATTGGCCTGATCGATAACTCCTTGACCATCACCCTGGCCGCCTACGGCTACGTCGGGGCCGAGGGCGATCAGTGGATCGGTGCCGAGCCGCTGACTGATGAAGATGCCGAATTACTCGGGCGTCCCAGCGGCACAGTATTTCTCAAGGCTGCGCGCACCACCTATGATCGTCGCGAGCGTTTCATGGAGCATGTTGAAAGCCTGCTCGACCCGCTGCACTTTCGCCTGCATCTGCAGTTTGGAGCGCCGAAATGACCCGCGAAAATCGCGCCCTTGGCGCCTTCTATGGCCTGGCCCTGGGCGATGCTTTGGGCATGCCCACCCAATCCTTGAGCCGCGAGCAGGTACAAAAGCGCTTCGGTGCCATCACCGCTCTGGAAGACGCCGACGCCGACCAGCCCATTGCACCGAACATGCCTGCCGGCTCCATCACCGATGACACCGAGCAAGCCATTCTGGTCGCCGAGTTATTGGTGCAAGGCCAGGGCCAGATCGAGCCCGCCGTGCTTGCCCAACGCTTGATCGATTGGGAAGCAGACATGCGCGCCAAAGGCTCCCAGGACTTGCTCGGGCCGTCCACCAAGCGCGCGATCGACATGATCCTCGCCGGCCATACCCCGGAAGAATCCGGGCGCTACGGCACCACCAATGGCGCGGCCATGCGCATCACCCCGGTGGGCATCGCCGCCGATGTCGGCGACCCGGGGCGGTTTATCCAGGCGGTGATCCAGGCGTGCCAGGTCACCCATAACACCAGCCTGGGCATTTCCAGCGCTGCGGCCGTGGCGGCGGTGGTCTCGGCCGGCATCAATGGCGTGGACCTGGGGGAAGCCCTGAATATCGGGACCCAGATTGCCCGACAGGCCGAAAGCCAGGGTCACTGGATCGCGGGCGGACGCATTTCTACCCGCATTAGTTGGGCTCGCACTCTAAGCGTCGGCAGCGGCGATAAAGCGTTGTTTGCCGACCTGCTTTACGAGTTGATTGGTACTTCGGTGGCTTCCCAAGAATCGGTAGTGGTGTCGTTTGCCCTGGCGCAGCAAGTGGCGTCTGGCGACATGAATGCCTTCGAAGCCCTGTGCCTGGCAGCCAGTCTGGGCGGCGACACCGACACGATTGCCGCGATCCTCGGCGCCATGCTGGGGGCGTGCCTGGGCATGCAGTGCTGGCCTGAGGCGTTGGTTGAACAGGTCAAGCGGGTCAATGGCCTGGACTTGCAGCCGCTGGTCCAAGCCTTATTGGCCTTGCGATAAACACGGAACTAATTGTGGGAGCTGGCTTGCCTGCGATAGCGGTTTTCCAGTGGCTGATGAGCTGGTTGCCCCACCGCAATCGCAGGCAAGCCAGCTCCCACATTAAAAAGCGTTGGGTCAGGAAGACCGGATAAAGATTCGACTCGCTGCCACAACCACAACAATACAGGCACCAGGAGCACCCTTTCATGAGCAGCCCTTCTTCCGGCCAAAGCGCTGGGCAATTGGAAACACGCGGCATCGAGCCGGTCCCGGAAGGCGAGTGCAACGGCCATCCGCTGCAACTGTTCTGGGTATGGTTTGCCGCCAATATCAGCATCCTCGGTTTGCCCCTCGGCGCGACGCTGGTGGCGTTTCGTGGCCTGGCCATCTGGCAGGCGATCATCGTCGCGATTCTCGGCGCCGCTGGCTCCTTTGCCGTGGTGGGCATCATTTCCATCGCTGGCCGCCGTGGTCGCGCGCCCAGCCTGACCTTGTCCCGCGCCATCTTCGGTGTGCGCGGCAATATCGGCCCGACCTTGGTGTCGCTGATGTCTCGCCTGGGTTGGGAAACCGTCAACACCACCACCGCAGCCTTCGTGTTGTTGTCGTTAAGCTCCATCCTGTTCGGCTCGGCCGTGGAGGCGAAAAGCGCGCCGGTGCTCACCCTGATCTTCATCGCCATCTTCGTGCTGCTGACCCTGGCCGTATCGGGCCTGGGCCACGCCACGTTGCTGGTGATCCAGAAGTGGGCGACCTACGTCTTCGGCGGCTTGAACATTCTGGTGGGCGGCTTTCTGTGCGCCACCATCGACTGGAGCGCGGTGTTCAACGCCACCCCGGCGCCGTTGAGCGCGATGATCATTGGCGTGGGCACCATGGCTGCCGGTACTGGTATCGGTTGGGCCAACGCCGGTGCAGACATGTCGCGTTACCAGCACCGCAGCGTCAAGGCCGTGCGCCTGGTGGCCTCCGCTGCGTTTGGCGCAGGCATCCCGCTGGTGCTGTTGATCACCCTCGGCGGCCTCTTGTCGGTGGGCAACAATGACCTGGCGTCGGCCACCGACCCCATCATCGCGATCCGCGACATGCTGCCCACCTGGATGGCCGTGCCGTACCTGATCACCGCGTTCGGCGGGCTGTTGCTGTCGAACAACCTGTCGGTGTATTCGGCCGGCCTCACCACCTTGACCCTGGGTTTGAAGGTCAAGCGCGTGCATGCGGTGATTGTCGATATCGTCGCGATCTTTGCCGGCTCCATCTACTTCATGTTGATCGCCGACAGCTTCTATGGCCCGTTCATCACCTTCATTTCGCTGCTGGCGGTGCCGATCACGGCGTGGGTCGGGATCTTCGTGGTCGACTTGATTCACCGGCATTACTACAGCCCCACCGACCTGCTGGACGTCAGCCCCAGCAGTGCCTACTGGTATCGCGGCGGCGTGGAGTGGCGTGCATTTGGCGCCTGGGCTGTGGCCATCGTGCTGGGGTTCAGCTTCACCACCATCGGCACCACCGCCGAAAACATCTGGTTTGCCGGGCCGTTGTCCGATTCCTGGCTGGGCCATAACGGCCTGGGCTGGATCGTGACCTTCCTGGTGGCGGGCGGATTATATGCGGTACTGGGCGGGGCGTCTGACCGTCGTCCGGCTTTAGTCGAGAGCGCCAATGTCTAGATTGCTGCATAGCGGCCAGGTCATTGTCGACCTGGTCATGGGCCTCGACACCCTGCCGGCAAGCGGCGGTGACGTGCTGGCCAACTCCGCCAGTTTTCAAGTGGGTGGCGGTTTCAATGTGATGGCTGCGGCGCGGCGTAATGGGTTGCCGGTGGTTTACCTGGGTCGCCATGGCGAGGGGCGCTTTGGCGAGCTGGCGCGTGCCGCGATGCAGGCTGAGGGTATTGAAATAGCCTTGGCGGCCAGCGCTGGCAAAGACACCGGGTTGTGCGTGTCGCTGACTGAAGCGAGCACCGAGCGCACCTTCATCTCCCATCTCGGCGCCGAGGGTGAGCTGAGCGCCGGCGACTTGGCTCAGATCGTCCCGCGTTTCGATGACTACGTATACGTCAGTGGCTACAGCTTGCTGCTTGAAGGCAAGGCGCAGCCGTTGCTCGACTGGCTGCTGGCGCTGCCGCGAGAGATCGTGGTGGTGTTCGACCCAGGCCCGCTGGTCAAGGCGCCGGACTCGGCGTTGATGCGCGCGTTGTTGCCGCGTATCGACATCTGGACCAGCAATGGCCCTGAAGCCCTGGCGTTTACCGGAGCGGCGGATATGACTCAGGCGCTGCCCATGCTCAATCAGCACTTGCAGGCACTGCTGGTTGTGCGTGATGGGCCAAATGGTTGCTGGGTAGGGCGAGGGGCACAGATCGAGCATGTCCCTGGATTCAAGGTTCAGGCCGTGGACAGCAATGGCGCGGGGGATGCACATGCTGGAGTGTTTATTGCCGGGTTGGCAAAGGGCTTGAACCCGGCTGAGGCAGCGCGTCGAGCGAACGCAGCTGCTGCATTGGCGGTAACCCGCTGGGGGCCAGCGACGTCGCCTGGCACTGCTGAGGTCGATGCATTAGTGACTGAATAAACGAGGCCCAAAAAATGTGGGAGCGGGCTTGCTCGCGAAGGCGGTGTGTCAGTTAAAGCATGGGCTGACTGATACACCGCCTTCGCGAGCAAGCCCGCTCCCACAAGGGGTTCTGCGTTTAGCCTGCTTTTTTCAGGGCCTGGATCAACTCGTCTTTACGCATGGTTGATCGCCCACGAATATCTTTGGCCCGCGCCTCTTTCATCAAGCTTTCCTTGGTCTGCGTACCCAATGAAGCGCGACTGCTGCGCGGGTGCCCCTCACGGCTGGCAGCGGCGCGCTTGGCCGATTCCTGCCGGTCCTGGGCCTTCTTGGCCGGGGCTTTGCGCCTGCCTGAGCCGCCGGTTTTCTCACCGCCGCCAGACTGTTTGTTCACGGTGGCCCAGGCACGGGCTTCGGCTTCGTCCTTGGGTAACCCCTTGTGCTCATAACTGTCTTCGATATGAGCGGCCTTGCGTTTCTGTTCGTCGGTGTATTTGGCTTTGCTTCCACGAGGCATCGCTAAAACTCCTTCTGGCCCCAGTCGCGGGGCCAGGCCAGAAATGGATTACTGAGTGCTTTGAGCGTCGAGCTTGCGCGCCTCATCCACACCAGAAGCGGTGAGCTTGATCGGCAGGTTCAACGCGTATTCGCCGGCGTCGTCGGTGGTCACATGCCCATCCTTGATCAGCCCGCGGTCCAGCAGGAACGCCAAGACACTGGCGACCTCTTTTTCACCGCGGTAATTGTCCAGCACCTCCTTGCCCAAGCCTTGCGGGTGAGCGTGCAACAGGCGGGTGAGGACTTCTTTTTCAAGGTTTCTATCGACGTTCATGCGTACCTCTTCACGGGGAAATGGTCGGGTGTAGGTCGTAGCAAGGGTGCATCAAGGCGCTGGTTGTTTCTGCGCGCCCGGGATGTTCGAGTCGTCGCCCTTGTTGATCTTCGGCTCATTGTTGCTCGTGCCTGGGCCCATCTTGCCGTTGCCCACGGCCGCCGGTGCCTGGCGCTGGGTGTCGTTGCCTTTGGTGCGTGGGTCGACGCTGTTGTCGATGATCGCGCCACCGTTGGTATCCATGCCGGTGCCCATGGATTTTTGCGATTCGGTGGTGGCGTCCGGCGTTGGATCGGTGGGGCCCGTGGTTGAGCTGGCCGCGAAGGCGCTCAAGGACGCGGCAGACAACAGGCCGGTGAGGGCGAGGGCAGCAAATTTGGAATTTTTCATCAGGGTGTCTCCATATGATTAATGTCCTTACCCTGTATTGGTCTGCCCGCGATTGTTGATCGTGCCGGGAGGGCGACGAACGGTATCAGCTCACCTGTATCACTTTGTGTGCCGATACTCGGCGCGCTATCAAGCGCGCCACCGTGATCGCCCAGTTGAGTGCCGCGATCACCAATACGCTCAGCATCATTGTGGCAAGGCCGAAGTCGACGATGATCTTGCCTGCGAGCCAGGGAAACCCGAAGACGCCGATAAAGTACGCCAGGCTGAACAGCAACAACGCCTGGGAAGTGGTGCCGCTGGGCGCTTCGTTGGCCACCAGGCCGTTGATCACCGAATACGTCAGGCCATACCCGATCCCTAGCGTGGCGGCGGCGAGCACATAACTGAGGTTACCGCTCACACCAAACGCGAACAGCGCGATCGCGCCGAACATCACCCCCGATAACACACAGGCAGCCTGGTACGCATCGCGCTTGACCACGAAGCCTGCGATCAGCAAGCGGCTGGTGATTGCTGCTGTCAGAAAGCCCGCGAAGAACAGTGAATAGTCCAGCTTATGAGCCACGGCATAGCTGGTCTGGAACGAAGACAGCCCCCCGAATACGCAGCCACCCAGGCCGACCATCAGGATGGCGAACGCCGCCTTGGAAGACAGTACGCGGCGGCTTGCGCGCCAGGAAATCCTGGCGGTTGGCATATTCGCGTGCTGTCGCAACCGGGAGCCCATGCGCCAGAACATCACTACCCCGGCGAGGCTGGCGAGCCCGGCGATATAGAACGCGGTGGTCAGGGGCAGGTCCAGCGCAGTGGCGGCGCGTCCCAGCAAAGGGCCGGAACCTATGCCGCTCAACATACTGCCCGAGAGCAAGGCGAAATATTTGGCCCGCTGGCGCGGCTCCACCAGCAGCGTCACGATGATTGGGCCCAGGGTATAGAACACGCCCCAGCCCAGGCCAAGGGACAATCCAAACAGCATCAAGCCTTGGCCAAACCCCGGCGTCAGGGCAAACCCCAGGCAGGCGACCACCAACAATAGGCCGGTGCTCGCAATTGCTCGCGCTGCGCCCAGCGCATCAGCCATGTGTCCGGAAAACACCACCGCTACAAAGGTGCTGAGCATTGCCGTGGCAATGACACTGCCCGCGTCGTGTTCATTACCGCCGCGGGCATGGATCAGCAGTGACAACAAAAAGGTCGAGCCGTAAGACAGCGACAACAGGAAGCTGGCGAGGCAGAACAGCGCGAATGTCTTCGCGCCCACGGGTGGCGTGGCGTGCATGAGCAGGTCTCAGATCGTTGGATTTATGCTCATTGTTTACCATGGGCGTGCGCAGGCTTAGTTCTGTGGTTGCTGATGCTTGCATCACCCCGCGCCGGAGTGAAACGCGCTGATTGGCATCATTTGCACTGCAAACGGCAATCAAACCGTCTTAGTATGTGGCCTTTGAATTTGCCCAAGGCTCGCCCATGACCATCGAGATTCGCCCCGCCGTGCCCAGCGATGCTGCGCAAATCCTGACCTTTATCACTGAACTGGCCGAGTACGAGAAAGCCCGGCATGAAGTGATCGCCAGCGTGGTGGACATCGAACGCAGCCTGTTCAGCGAAGGTGCCACGGCCCATGGCCTGATCTGCTTGCGCGACGGCTTGCCGATTGGTTTTGCGGTGTTCTTTTTCAGCTACTCCACGTGGCTGGGCAGTAACTGCCTGTACCTGGAAGACCTGTACATCAACCCGGAGCAACGCGGCGGCGGGGCGGGCAAGAAGTTGCTGCGTCACCTGGCCAAGATCGCCTGCGACAACGGTTGCGGGCGCTTTGAATGGAGCGTGCTGGACTGGAACGAGCCCGCGATTGCCTTCTACAAATCCATCGGCGCCCAGCCGCAGGAAGAATGGGTGCGCTATCGCATGGAAGGCGATGCCCTGCGCGACTTCGCCTTGGGCTGAAGCCTCATTTCTATAGGCACCAGAGATCGAATGTGGGAGCGGGCTTGCTCGCGAAGGCGGTGTGTCAGTTAAAGCATGTGCTGACTGATACACCGCCTTCGCGAGCAAGCCCGCTCCCACATTTTTTTGTGTGGTGTTCATTATATGGGATGATAATTTATATATTGAGATATTTCGGGCGATGGGTTTATAGTCGCCAGCATCAGCACTCACTACAAAAAATAAAAAGGTGAAGCGATGCAGGCACAACCGTTGTCCCTACCCGCCGTGCCCGAGCCCACTTACGGCGAGCGGCTGAAGAACAAGGTGGTGATCATCACCGGCGCCGCCCAAGGCATTGGCGAAGCCATCGTTGCCTGTTTCCAGGCTCAGCAGGCGCGGTTGATCATTGCCGATATCCAGGGCGACAAAGTCGAGAAGGTCGCCGCTCATTGGCGCGAACGCGGCGCGCAGATTTACGCCCAACCGGTTGATATCACTTCCAAGGATCAATGGCAGGCACTGGTCAACCTGGCCATCGAGCGCTTTGGCCGCGTGGATGTGCTGGTCAACTGCGCCGGGGTCAATGTGTTCCGTGACCCGCTGGAAATGAGCGACGAGGACTGGCGTCGCTGTTTCGCCATCGACCTCGACGGCGCCTGGTACGGCTGCCGGTCGGTGTTGCCGCACATGATCGAGCAGGGCATCGGCAGCATCATCAATATCGCGTCCACCCATTCCAGCCACATCATTCCCGGTTGCTTTCCTTACCCTGTCGCCAAGCACGGCCTGCTCGGCCTCACCCGTGCCTTGGGCATCGAGTACGCGCCCAAGGGCATCCGCGTGAATGCCATCGCCCCCGGCTATATCGAAACCCAGCTCAACGTCGATTACTGGAACGGTTTCCCAGACCCCCACGCCGAACGCCAGCGCGCTTTCGACCTGCACCCGCCCAAACGCATTGGCCAGCCCATCGAAGTGGCCATGACGGCTCTGTTCCTGGCGACCGACGAGGCGCCCTTTATCAATGCCACTTGCCTGATGATCGATGGCGGGCGGTCTGTGATGTACCACGACTAAAGCGTTTTTCAATAACAAGAAGGAGGTGGTCCATGTTCAAGCAAACACTCGGTGCCGTGGCACTGGCGATGGCGTTCAGCGGCTGGGTATCGGCTGAAGAAGTGAAGATCGGTTTCTTGGTCAAACAGGCTGAGGAACCCTGGTTTCAAACGGAGTGGGCATTCGCGGAAAAAGCCGGCAAGGAGCATGGTTTTACCGTGATCAAGATCGCCGTGCCCGATGGCGAAAAGACCTTGTCGGCCATCGACAGCCTGGCTGCCAACGGCGCAAAAGGCTTTGTTATCTGCCCGCCAGACGTGTCCCTGGGCCCGGCCATCGTTGCCAAGGCCAAGGTCAATGATTTGAAAGTGATGGCCGTGGATGATCGCTTTGTCGATGCCAAGGGCAACTTTATGGAAGACGTGCCGTACCTGGGCATGGCCGCATTTGAAGTCGGCCAGAAGCAGGGCGCCGCCATGGCCGCCGAAGCGAAAAAACGCGGTTGGGACTGGAAGGACACCTACGCGGTGATCAACACCTTCAACGAACTCGACACCGGCAAGAAGCGTACTGACGGCTCGATCAAGTCATTGGAGGAGGCCGGTATTCCCAAGGACCACATCCTCACCGCTGCGCTGAAAACCCTCGACGTCCCCGGCAGCATGGACGCCACCAACTCGGCGCTGGTCAAGCTGCCGAGCGGGGCGAAGAACCTGATCATCGGCGGCATGAACGACAACACCGTGCTCGGCGGCGTGCGCGCCACTGAAAGCGCCGGCTTCAAGGCCGCCAACGTGATCGGCATCGGCATCAATGGCACCGACGCCATCGGCGAATTGAAGAAAGCCGACAGCGGCTTCTTCGGCTCCATGCTGCCCAGCCCGCATATCGAAGGCTATAACACCGCGCTGGCGATGTACGAGTGGGTCACCACCGGCAAGGAGCCGGCCAAATACACGGCCATGGACGAAGTGACCTTGATCACCCGCGCCAATTTCCAGGAAGAACTGACCAAGATCGGCCTGTGGAAATGAGCGGCGCGGCCCTGCGTTTCAACGGCATCGGCAAGGAGTTTCCCGGTGTGAAAGCCCTGGCGCAGATCAGCTTTGAAGCGCGGCCGCATTCGGTGCACGCGCTGATGGGCGAGAACGGCGCCGGCAAATCGACCCTGCTGAAAATCCTCGGCGGCGCCTACATTCCGTCCAGCGGCACCGTGCAAATCGGCGCGCAAACCATGGCTTTCAAGTGCGCTGCCGACAGCATCGCCAGCGGTGTGGCGGTGATTCACCAGGAGCTGCACCTGGTGCCGGAAATGAGCGTGGCCGAGAACCTGTTCCTCGGGCATTTGCCCACGCGCTTTGGCGTGGTCAACCGGGGCCTGCTGCGCAAGCAGGCCCTGGCCTGCCTTAAAGGGCTGGCCGATGAAATCGACCCCGACGAGAAGCTCGGGCGCCTGTCCCTGGGCCAGCGCCAGCTGGTGGAAATCGCCAAGGCGCTGTCTCGCGGCGCCAACGTGATTGCCTTTGATGAGCCCACCAGCAGTTTATCGGCGCGGGAAATCGACCGCTTGATGGCGATCATCGCGCGCCTGCGCGACGAGGGCAAAGTGGTGCTCTATGTGTCCCATCGCATGGAAGAAGTATTCCGTATTTGCGATGCGGTGACGGTGTTCAAGGACGGCCGCTACGTGCGCACGTTCGAGGACATGAGCACGCTGACCCACGACCAGTTGGTGACCTGCATGGTCGGTCGCGATATTCAGGATATCTACGATTACCGAGCGCGTGAGCAGGGCGAAGTGGCGCTCAAGGTGGACGGCTTGCTCGGCCCGGGCCTGCGTGAACCGGTGAGCTTCGAGGTACGCAAAGGTGAGATCCTCGGCCTGTTCGGGCTGGTGGGGGCGGGGCGCACAGAGCTCTTGCGCCTGCTCAGCGGCCTGGAACGCGCCAGCGCCGGCAGCCTGGCACTCTGCGGTGAGCCGTTGCAGTTGCGCTCACCCCGCGACGCCATCGCCGCCGGGGTATTGCTGTGTCCGGAAGACCGCAAGAAAGAGGGCATCATCCCGCTGGGCAGCGTCGCGGAAAACATCAACATCAGCGCCCGCAGTGCCCATGCCTCGTTCGGCTGGCTGCTGCGCGATGGCTGGGAGAAGGGCAACGCCGAGCGGCAGATCCAGGCCATGAAGGTCAAGACGCCGAATGCCGAGCAGAAAATCCTGTACCTGTCGGGCGGCAATCAGCAGAAGGCCATTCTCGGCCGCTGGCTGTCGATGCCCATGAAGGTGCTGCTGCTCGACGAACCCACTCGCGGTATCGACATCGGCGCCAAGTCAGAGATCTACCAGATCATCCATAACCTGGCGGCCAGTGGCATTGCAGTAATCGTGGTGTCCAGCGACCTGATGGAAGTGATGGGCATCTCTGACCGCATCCTGGTGATGAGTGAAGGCGCCTTGACCGGTGAGTTACCCCGCGCCCAAGCGGATGAAGCGCGCCTGCTGCAACGGGCGCTGCCACAGTCGCGGGCTTGAACAAGAACAAGAGGGTTTGGCTATGTCTGAGGTAAAAACTGCAAAGGGCTTCTGGCCGGGTTTCAATCAGCGCAAATTTCTCGATGACTGGGTGATGCTGTTGGCGGCGCTGGGCATCTTTGTGCTCAGCGCGGTATTCATCGACAACTTCCTGTCGCCGCTGAACATGCGCGGTCTGGGCCTGGCGATTTCCACCGTCGGTATTGCGGCGTGCACCATGCTGTTCTGCCTGGCCTCAGGGCATTTCGACTTGTCGGTGGGCTCGGTGATCGCTTGCGCCGGAGTGGTGGCGGGCATCGTGATGCGTGACACCGATAGCGTGGCACTCGGCGTGTCGGCGGCCTTGGCCATGGGCCTGGTGGTCGGGCTGATCAACGGCATCGTGATTGCCAAGCTGCGCATCAACGCGTTGATTGCCACTCTTGCGACCATGCAGATCGTGCGCGGCCTGGCCTACATCTTCTCCAACGGCAAGGCGGTGGGGGTGATGAATGAAGGGTTCTTCGTATTCGGCAACGGCCAGCTGCTGGGGGTGCCGGTACCGATCATCATCACCGTACTGTGCTTTGTGTTCTTTGGCTGGCTGCTCAACTACACCACCTACGGGCGCAACACCATGGCCATTGGCGGTAACCAGGAAGCCGCGTTGCTCGCCGGGGTGAATGTTGATCGCACCAAGATCATCATCTTTGCCGTGCACGGTTTGATCGGCGCATTGGCCGGGGTGATCCTCGCCTCACGCATGACCTCGGGCCAGCCGATGATTGGCCAGGGCTTCGAACTGACAGTGATCTCGGCGTGTGTGCTGGGCGGGGTGTCGTTGAGCGGCGGTATCGGCATGATCCGCCATGTGATTGCCGGGGTGTTGATTCTGGCGATCATCGAGAATGCGATGAACCTGAAGAACATCGATACCTTTTACCAATATGTGATTCGTGGCTCGATTCTGTTGCTGGCGGTGATAATCGACCGCATGAAGCAACGCTAATGTTCGCCCTGTGAAGATCAAACTGTGGGAGCTGGCTTGCCTGCGATAGCGGTGTGTCAGCCAACCTATCTTTAACTGACCCACCGCCATCGCAGGCAAGCCAGCTCCCACATTGGATCTCCTGTGTTCAGGAGGGCGGTATTTGCCATAATGCCCCCGCTTTCATACTTATAGGCCCGATATGCAGGAAAACGCCCACACCCCCGTCAAAGACGCCGCCCCCACCGGCACCCAGACCCTGTTGCGCGGCCTGGGCGTGGTGCAGGCGGTGGCGGCTGGTGCGCGGGATCTCAAGGAGATCGCCCGGCGCATCGGCACCACGCGCAGCACGACGCACCGCCTGGCCAGTTGCCTGGTGGACGAGCGCTACCTGCGCGTGGTGCCCCAGGTCGGTTACCTGCTGGGCCCCAAGCTGATCGAGTTGGGGTTCCAGGCCCGTGAAGAGTTGCCCTTGGTGAACCTGGCAGTGCCGTACCTGGACGAGTTGTCGGCGTTGACCGGCGACACCATTCACCTGGCGATTCGTGAATACGACGAGGTGCTCTACCTGCACAAGAACCCCGGCCGCAACGGCCCGGAAATGCGCTCGCGGGTCGGCCATCGTATGCCGCTGGCGCGCACCGGTATCGGCAAGGCGTTGATGCTGGATGACTCGCCGCAGGAGTGGCAGCGCTTGTACGAGGCGAGCTTGCCGGCAGCGGGCAAGAGCCTGCAATGGCCGCAGCACCCGGAGCAATCCTGGGCGCAGTTCGAGCAGCGCATGCATGAGTATGTGGAGGGTGGCTACGCGTTTGACCTCGAAGACAACGAGCCTTCGATCCGCTGCGTGGCCGCACCGGTGCGCGATGCCAGCGGGCGCATTGTCGCCGGCATCAGCATCGCCAGTACCGTGCCCTACATGCCGCTGGAGAAAATGGCCGAGCTGATTCCTGTGATCAAACAGGTCGCAGCCCGGCTGTCAGCGGAGTTGGGCGCCAAAGCCTGATCAGGCTTTGAGGCTCGCCATATCGATGACAAAGCGGTACTTCACGTCACCGGCGATCATGCGCGTATAAGCCTCGTTGATCTGCCGGATGTCGAGCATCTCGATGTCGCAGGTAATGCCATGCTCGGCACAGAAATCCAGAACTTCCTGGGTTTCGGCAATGCCGCCGATCAGCGAACCGGCCAACACTTTACGGCCCAGCACCAGCTTGGCGGCGTTGACGGGCGGGTCCACCGGCTCGATCAGGCCGACCAGGATATGCACGCCGTCAAAGCGCAGCACATCGAGGTAGGGGTTCAGGTCGTGCTGCACCGGGATGGTGTCCAGCAGGAAGTCGAAGTGCCCGGCAGCCGCTTTCATCTGCTCGGCATCGGTGGACACGATCACATGGTCGGCGCCCTGGCGACGGCCTTCCTCGGCCTTGCTGGCTGAACGGGTGAACAGCGTGACTTCGGCGCCCATGGCCTTGGCGAACTTGATGCCCATGTGGCCCAGGCCGCCCATGCCGAGGATCCCGACTTTATCGCCGGCCTTTACGCCGTAGTGCTTGAGGGGCGAGTAGGTGGTGATGCCTGCGCACAGGATCGGCGCAGCGCTGGCCAGGTCGAGCTTGGCCGGGATCTTCACCACAAAGTGCTCACTGACCACGATGCTGTCGGAGTAGCCGCCCATGGTGTTGCTGCCATCCACGCGGTCCGGCGTGGCGTACGTCATGGTCGGGCCTTCGAGGCAATACTGCTCAAGGTCTGATTGGCAGGCTTGGCAGTGACGGCAGGAGTCCACCATGCAGCCTACGCCCACCAGGTCGCCGACTTTATGGGCGGTCACATTGGCGCCGACCGCGGTGACTTTGCCGACAATCTCGTGGCCCGGCATCAGCGGGTATACGGCAATGCCCCATTCGTTGCGCGCCTGGTGGATGTCGGAGTGGCACACGCCGCAGTAGAGAATCTCGATGGCCACGTCATCGACGCGCGGGCTGCGGCGTTCAAATGACATCGGGGCGAGGGGCGTGGTGGCCGACTGGGCGGCGTAACCGATGGCGGTGTACATAGTAAACCTCACAAAAGCTTGGACTGCAGAGGCGGCAAATTCTGCGCGCCGGCCCCTGGTGCGAACATGGCAATTGCTCCGAGTCTCATGCCTATTCGTCCGGCAGTGCCTGAGGTTTGGATATATTGGCCGCCAGACCTGCGATGATGCTGTCATCCCTCATTCGCGAAGTTTTTTGCCATGCTGTTGACCCGCCATTTGGACGCCAATGCCACGCTGGTTGCCTTGATCGAAGGGCTCACGCCCCGCGATGGTTTTTCCCCGACTCACCTGCCCGGAGTGCAGGTGCTGCGCGCCAGTTGCGATGTGGCGCGTGGGCCGCAGATCTATGAGCCAAGCCTGATGTTCGTGGCCCAGGGCAGCAAGGTCGCCTACCTCGGCCCGCGCACGCTGGAGTATGGCGCCGGGCATTACCTGATCCAGGCGATGCCGGTGCCGTTCGAATGCGAGACCTTTGCCATGGCCCCCGAGGCGCCCCTGTATGGCGTCACGGTAGGCATCGACCGCGTGGTGTTGGGCGAGTTGGTGATTGCCATGGGCATGCAGGCCGGGCCCCCGCCGACCGCGCAGACCTTGGAGTCGATGAGTTCGGTGGTGCTGGACGATGCGATGCGCGGCTGCGTCGAGCGGTTGTTGCAGTGCCTGCACGATCCGCTGGAAAGCCGGATCATGGGCCCGGCGCGGGTGCGCGAATTGTTGTTCACCGCCTTGCGTGGGCCCCAGGCGGATGTGTTGCGTGCGCTGGTGGAACAACAGGGGCAGTTTTCGCGCATCGCCACCTCATTGAATCACCTGCATGCCCATTACGCCGAGCCGCTGAATATCGAGACGTTGGCCGGATTTGCGCACATGAGTGCCTCGACCTTTCATGAGCATTTCAAACGCTGCACCTTGTTGTCGCCGGTGCAGTACCTCAAGCGCTTGCGGTTATTGAAGGCCCAGCAACTGCTGATGGTGGAAGGCATGAGTGTGGCGCAGGCGGCGCACAAGGTGGGGTACCAGAGTACGTCGCAGTTCAGTCGGGAGTACAAACGCTACTTCCTGCGCAACCCAGGCGAAGAGCGGGCTGCATAGTCATTCAATGATCGTTCCCACGCTTTGCGTGGGAACGCATCCTGTGACGCTCTGCGTCACGCTTGCAAGAGCGGACGCGGAGCGTCCAGGGCGGCATTCCCACGCGGAGCATGGGAACGATCAATAAAGCGAACGGACTTACATATTCGGGTAAGTCGGCCCACCCGCACCTTCCGGCGTTACCCAGGTGATGTTCTGCGAAGGGTCCTTGATGTCACAGGTCTTGCAGTGCACGCAGTTCTGGGCGTTGATCTGGAAGCGCTTCTCGCCGTCTTCCTTGGTCACCACTTCGTACACGCCAGCCGGGCAGTAGCGCTGCGCCGGTTCATCGTAGAGCGGCAGGTTGGTGCCGATCGGGATGCTTGGGTCCTTGAGCTTCAAGTGGCACGGCTGCTCTTCTTCGTGGTTGGTACCGGAGATGAACACCGAGCTCAGCTTGTCGAAGCTCAACTTGCCGTCGGGTTTGGGGTAGTCGATCTTCTGGCTGTCTTTGGCCAGCTTCAGGCAGGCGTAGTCCGGCTTGGTGTCGTGCAGGGTGAAAGGGATCTTGCCGCCGAAAATGTTCTGGTCGAGCCAGTTGAAGCCGCCGCCGATGATTGCGCCGAACTTATGCACGGCCGGGCCGAAATTACGGCTGGCGAACAGTTCTTCGTACAGCCAGCTGGCTTTGAAGCTGTCGACATAGGTGGTCAGTTCGTCGCCGCCTTCAGATTCGGCAAACAGGCGGTCGGCCACCGCGTCGGCGGCGAGCATGCCGGACTTCATCGCGGTGTGGCTGCCCTTGATCTTGGCGAAGTTCAGGGTGCCTAGATCGCAACCGATCAGCGCGCCGCCCTTGAAGACCATCTTCGGCAGCGAGTTCAGGCCGCCTTTGCAGATCGCACGGGCGCCGTAGCTGATGCGCTTGCCGCCTTCCAGGTACTGGGCCAGCACCGGGTGATGCTTGAGGCGCTGGAATTCATCGAACGGCGACAGGAAGGTGTTGCTGTAGGACAGGTCGACGATCAGGCCGACCACCACCTGGTTGTTTTCCAGGTGATAGAGGAACGAGCCACCGGTGTTCTCGTTACCCATGATGTCCAGCGGCCAACCGGCGGTGTGCACCACCAGGCCCGGTTGGTGCTTGGCTGGGTCGATTTCCCAGATTTCCTTCAGGCCAATGCCGTAGTGCTGGGCGTCGGCGTCGCTGTCCAGGTTGAAGCGCTGGATCAGTTGCTTGCCGATGTGGCCACGGCAACCTTCGGCGAACAGCGTGTACTTGCCACGCAGCTCCATGCCCGGGGTGTACAGGCCGTCTTTTGGCTTGCCTTCACGGTCGACGCCAAGGTCGCCGGTGATGATGCCGCGCACCACGCCGTTCTCGTCGAACAGCGCTTCCTGGGCGGCAAAGCCTGGGTAGATTTCCACGCCCAGGTTCTCGGCCTGCTGGGCCAGCCAGCGGCACAGGTTACCCAGGGAAATGATGTAGTTGCCTTCGTTGTGCATGGTCTTGGGCACAAAGAAGTCGGGCACCTTGGTGGAAGCTTCCGGGCTGCGCAGCACATAGATGTCGTCGCGCACCACCGGCGTGTTGAGCGGGGCGCCGAGTGCTTTCCAGTCCGGGAACAGTTCATTCAGGGCACGTGGTTCAAACACGGCACCGGAGAGGATGTGGGCGCCGACTTCGGAACCTTTCTCGACCACGCAGACGCTGATTTCCTTACCGGCTTCGGCGGCCTTCTGCTTCAGTCGGCAGGCGGCAGACAGGCCCGCCGGGCCAGCGCCGACGATGACCACGTCGAATTCCATGTATTCGCGTTCCACAGGCTATCTCCTACTCAAGGCTCAACAGGCTTTTTTTTCTAATGGGTGGAGGCTCGGTGTGGTTCTGCGCGAAGGCAGCACCCACCTGTCTCTCTAGGTGGCGCATTATATATAGACCACTGACAGCGTCCAATACAAACGTTTGTTTGAATTGCCTGCAGCCTAGATAAATCAAAGCAACGGGGCTTATGACTGACCATTTTGCCGTATTGACCAGAATAGGCGTTCCGGTCAAGATACGGTCGGTTTTGCGCTTCCCGTAGGCAGACTGCAGGTTTCAAGAGCACGTCCAAAGACAGGCCGAAGGCAATAAAGGTGATGCGCACCCAAACGTTGGGGCGCAGTTTACACGCCGCGATAAAGAATGACCTCTCAGTCACCACTGACGAACGGTCGTCATTTCCCGTGTGCAAGGCCACTGCCGAGGTCTTTGGAGGTGCCCTTGTGTGCCGATGAGCATCAACCGCCAGGTTCGCCTAGGCGACTTTCTTTTCACCGGAGAGTAACGAGGAATCCATGAAGGTTCTTGTAGCTGTCAAACGCGTTGTCGATTACAACGTGAAAGTTCGCGTCAAGGCGGACAATTCCGGCGTCGACCTTGCTAACGTCAAGATGTCGATGAACCCTTTCTGCGAAATCGCTGTGGAAGAAGCCGTACGCCTGAAAGAGAAAGGCGTGGCGACGGAGATCGTCGTGGTGTCCATCGGCCCGACCACTGCCCAAGAGCAGTTGCGTACCGCTCTGGCCCTGGGCGCCGACCGCGCCATTCTGGTGGAGTCCGCTGAAGAGCTGACCTCCCTGGCCGTGGCCAAGCTGCTCAAGGCCGTTGTCGACAAGGAACAGCCACAACTGGTTATCCTTGGCAAACAAGCCATCGACAGCGACAACAACCAGACTGGCCAGATGCTGGCTGCACTGACCGGTTACGGCCAGGGCACCTTCGCTTCGAAAGTCGAAGTAAGCGGCGACAGCGTTGCGGTCACCCGTGAAATCGACGGCGGCGCGCAGACGGTTTCCCTGAAACTGCCAGCCATCGTCACCACCGACCTGCGTTTGAACGAGCCGCGTTATGCGTCCCTGCCAAACATCATGAAAGCCAAGAAGAAGCCTCTGGAGACGCTGACTCCGGATGCTTTGGGCGTTTCCACCGCCTCTACCAACAAGACCGTCAAAGTCGAAGCGCCGGCTGCACGCAGCGCGGGCATCAAGGTCAAGTCGGTGGCTGAACTGGTCGAGAAACTGAAAAACGAAGCGAAGGTGATCTGATCATGACTATCCTCGTAATCGCCGAACACGATAACAAGGTGCTGGCCCCGGCCACCCTGAACACCGTGGCCGCTGCCGCTAAAATCGGTGACGACATCCACGTCCTGGTAGCAGGGCAGGGCGCTGGCGCCGTGGTTGAAGCCGCTGCGAAAATCGCGGGCGTGAGCAAAGTCCTGAACGCTGACAATGCCGCTTACGCGCATCAGCTGCCGGAAAACGTTGCTCCTCTGGTTGCTGAGCTGGGCAAGGGTTACAGCCACATCCTGGCTGCCGCCACCTCCAACGGCAAAAACATCCTGCCACGCGTTGCCGCGCAGCTGGACGTTGACCAGATCTCCGAGATCATCTCGGTAGAAAGCGCCGACACTTTCAAGCGCCCGATCTACGCCGGTAACGCCATCGCTACCGTACAGTCCAACGCTGCCGTCAAGGTGATCACCGTGCGCGCCACCGGTTTCGACCCGGTTGCCGCCGAAGGTGGCTCGGCTGCCGTTGAAGCCGTCTCTGCTGCCCACGACGCTGGCACTTCCAGCTTCGTCGGCGAAGAGCTGGCCAAGTCGGACCGTCCTGAACTGACCGCTGCCAAGATCGTCGTTTCCGGCGGGCGTGGCATGCAAAACGGTGACAACTTCAAGCACCTGTACGCCCTGGCCGACAAGCTGGGCGCTGCGGTCGGCGCTTCCCGCGCAGCCGTTGACGCAGGTTTTGTACCCAACGACATGCAGGTCGGCCAGACCGGCAAGATTGTTGCGCCACAGCTGTACATCGCCGTCGGTATCTCCGGCGCGATCCAGCACTTGGCCGGTATGAAAGACTCCAAAGTGATCGTTGCGATCAACAAGGATGAAGAAGCGCCGATCTTCCAGGTAGCCGATTATGGCCTGGTAGCGGACTTGTTCGAAGCCGTACCCGAGTTGGAGAAGCTGGTCTAATCCAGTCGCTTCACTTATAAAGAGCCCGGTCTTATGACCGGGCTTTTTTATTCCCTGTAGGAGCGAGCTTGCTCGCGAAAAACCCACAGGCGCCGCATTTATTCAGAAAGCACGCGTTATCGTTGACGTTTTCGCGAGCACTTTAGGAAGGAACATGCCATGGCGCTGCGCCCCTGGACTGTACTGCTGGGCCTTACGCTGCTGCCGAGCCTGACGCTCGCCGCCGGCAAGTGCGAGCGCTTGGTGATCACCGGCAGCCCGGACGCACCGCCGTTACTCTGGCGCGACCCCCAAGACCCCACGCACCTGATCGGCGCCACCGCTGATGTGCTGCAACAAGTGGGCAAGGACCTGGGGCTGAAAATCGACCTGCTCTACGGCGGCAAACGCTCCCTGGCCCTGGAGGAAGCGCGTAGCGGGCGCATGGACATCCTTGCCGACGCACCGCTGAACTTGGGCGAGCTGGATAACTTCGACTACATCCATCCAGCGCTGATGCAGACCGACTACCTGGTGTGGACGCGCAAGGATTCCGCCCTGGTCTATTCCACCGCCGCCGATCTGCACGGCCACAAAGGTGCGGTATCGGAGCGTGCGCGCTTGAGCGCCGAATTCGAGACCTTCGCTGGCCAGCAGCTCAACCTGCAACGTCTGCCCAACTTGACGCCGGCCTTTCAGAAACTGCTGTTGGGTGAGGTGGACTACGTGCTGGCTGGGCGCTATTCCGGCATGGCCATGGCCCAGACGCTGGGCATGAGTAATGACCTGGTGGCTCATGAGGTGCCTGTCGATCAGCCCGGCCTGTACCTGGCGATTTCCCATAACTCGGCCTGCAATGATCCGTGGCTGCGCGGACAGCTGACGAAAAAGATGACAGAATTGCCCGCCTCCGGTGTCGCGCAAGCCGCGCTGCAGCGCAATCTGGAGCGCTGGAAGGCGCAACTGCAACAACCTGTCGGCACCCCAACAAAGTAGGGATTTACAGTGATTTTTCGAGCTCTTTTCGCGGCCCTTGCCGTTGTTGCGCTGCCGGGATGTGCAACCGATCCTGCGCCGATCGAACAAATGCGCCTGACCCAGCAAGCCTTGGAACAAGCCACCGCGGTCGGGGCCAACACCGATGAATCCCCCGAACTGAAGCTGGCCGAAGAAAAATTCGCCCGGGCCAAGGGCAACATGGCCGACCAATCCTACAAGCGTGCGCGTATGCGCGCCGAGCAAGCGGAGCTGGACGCGCGCCTGGCCGAAGCCAAAGTGCTGACCGGCAAGAGCCAGGAACAATTGAACGTGCTCACTACCCGTATCACTCGCTTGCGTAAGCAGCTGCAGTTGGGAGAGGCACAATGAGCCCGATGATCCGTAGTTTGAGCTGTGTACTGCTGTTGGGCAGCGCGGCGTTAGGCGGCTGTGCCAGCCAACCCACCAGCGAGCAGGCGTTACAGCAGGCCGGCGATGACTTTCAAAAGGTCAAGGAAGACGCCAACGTGCTGCGCTTTGCGCCCAAAGACGTGATCCGCGCCGGCGAGTCCCTGGCCCGCGCCGATCGCCTGTCCAGCTACTGGGGCAGTGGCTCCGATGTGGTGCATTACGCTTACCTGAGCCAGCGTTACAGCGCCATCGCCCGAGAGCACACCCAGCAGGGCCTGAATGCCGAACGCGGTACCCAACTGGAGCTGGAACGTCAGCGCCTGCAACTGGCCTTGCGCGAAAACAAGCTGGCCAGCGTGCAACAGCAGGGCAAGTGGGTTGAAGCGCAGATCGCCAGCCTCACCACCCAGACCGACCGTGGCCTGGTGATGACCCTGGGGGACGTACTGTTCGACACCGGCGAAGCTGAACTGCAGAACTCGGCCAACCGCACGGTGCTCAAGATCGTGCAATTCCTGCAACTGAACCCCAAGCGTCGGGTGCGCGTCGAGGGCTACACCGACAACACCGGTGGCGAGCAGGAAAACCTGAAACTGTCCCGCGACCGCGCTCAATCGGTGGCCGACCTGTTGATGGACCTGGGTATCGATGACAAGCGCATCGAAGTCGAAGGTTATGGCGATCAATACCCGGTGGAAGCCAATGCCTCCGAGCGCGGCCGCGCACAGAACCGCCGCGTGGAAATTGTATTCTCTGACGAGAAGGGCCAATTGGGCGCCGCCCGCTAACACCCATCGCCTCTGAATTGGGCGCCGCCCGCTGACAGCCGTCGCCTCTGTAGGAGCGAGCTTGCTCGCGAAAAACGTCAACGATAACGCGTGCTTTCTGAGTGAACGCGGCGCCCGTGAGTTTTTCGCGAGCAAGCTCGCTCCTACCCGGGGCAGGCCCCTGCCAGATTTCATTAGACCTACACCCTTACAGTTTTTACTGTCACTCCCGCCCGCGCTCGACTATTGTGGCAACTGTCCCCGTACACTTCTAAACTGTGCCGGTATGTTTCACACAAAAATAAAATACCCGTGAAATCGAGTGCTGCGTCATGACCAATCTGTTGCTTTACCAACGTATTGCCCAGCAACTGGCTGAGGACATCCGGCGCGGTGTCTACCAACCGGGGGAGCGCGTGCCGTCGGTGCGCAAAATGAGCTCCCAGCTCAATGTGAGCCATGCCACGGTGCTGCAGGCCTACGCCAACCTGGAAGACCAGGGGCTGATCCGGGCGCGGCCGCAGTCGGGCTACTACGTGCACCAGACGCCAGCCCTCACGGCGCCTACGCCCGATATCGCACGGGTCGAGCGTCCAGGGTTGGTCACCCGTAGCAGTATCATCCAGCAGGTGTTGGTCGAGTCGCGCCGTGAAGGGGTGTTTCCCTTGGGTGCAGCGGTGCCGAGTGTCGACTACCTGCCAGTGCGGGCATTGCATCAGCAGTTGGCCAAGGTCACGCGTTTTCAGAGCCCACGGGCGTTCAGCTACATGTTCAGCCCTGGCTTTGAACCCCTGCGCCGCCAGGTGGCGATCCGCATGCGCGATGCCGGGGTGGTCGTGGACCCTTCAGAAGTGGTGATCACCCACGGCTGTGTCGATGCATTGCAGATGTCGTTGCGCGTGCTGACGCGCCCTGGCGACCTGATCGCGGCTGAATCACCCACCTATTACGGCTTGCTGCAATTGGCGGATCTGCTGGGCCTCAAGGTCATCGAGATCCCCAGCGACCCCGCCACGGGCATGAGTCTTGAGGCCTTGCAACTGGCCGCCAACCAATGGTCGATCAAGGCGCTGGTGCTGACCACGCGCCTGAGTAATCCGCTGGGCGGCACCATGCCGGAGGAGCGGCAGAAACAGTTGCTGCGCCTGGCGTCGGACTTCGATATTCAGATCGTCGAGGATGATATTTACGGCGAGTTGATGTTCGAACTCGGCCGCACCAAAGCCCTCAAGGCCTACGACCGCCTCGACCGGGTGATCTATTGCTCAAGCTTTTCCAAGACCTTGTCGCCGGGCGTACGCATTGGCTGGATGATTGCCGGCAAATACCAGCAGGAAATCCAGCGCCTGCAGATGTTCAGCACGCATTCTGCTTGCAGCGTCACGCAAATGGGCGTCGCGGCCTATCTGGAAAACGGTGGCTACGACCGTCACCTGCGCTATATCCGCCAGGAATACCGCAAGAACCTCAGCGCCTTCCAATTGGCGGTGCAGCAGTATTTTCCCGAAGGCACCCAGATGACCCGTCCGACCGGCGGCTTTATCTTGTGGGTCAGTTTGCCGGGGCGGGTCAATACCCAGGAGCTGCATGTGCGTGCCCTGCAACAAGGCATCAGCATTGCGCCAGGGCTGATCTTCAGTAATACCGAACAGTTCAACCACTGTATTCGCCTCAACTGCGGCACGCCGTGGAATCGCGAGGCAGAGCGGGCGTTGATGACCCTGGGAATGCTTGCCACACAGCTATGCCAAGAGGCCGCAGCGGGCTTTTGAGGTGATCAAAGGGGACAAGACTGATCTGTGCCCTTGTCATGCCGCGCACAACGAGCGAGCATATGGCCTTCTGCCGTTAATGCTGTTGGCGATATGACTTCTATTTTTCGCGTTACATGGATGATTGGCCTGCTGAGCCTGTGCAACGTCGGCAGCGTGCTGGCTGCAGCGCCGGTGGCTGATGGCAAGCCCGCCGTCAGTGCCGAGCAAAAGACCTCAGCCAAGCAGCCTGCGCCTGCGAAAAAAGCCCCCGCCGCACAAAAGAAAGCTGCCTCGACCAAAAAGCGTGCACCCGTGGCGAGCAAGTCCAAGTCGGCCCGTGAAGTCGCCCAGACCAAACTGCCACCGGCACAGTTGGACCTGTCCCTGCCTTCGGACATGGTGAGGCACTTGCAACCCATCGGCACCATGCCCAAGCCCAAGAGCGTGCCTTTGTTGCCGCCAATGTTTGGGGAAAAGCCCACCGACAACAGCGCGTTCCAGATCAACGGTCGCTTGCTCAGCAATGAGATGAAGCTGCAACTGCGTAACGAAGAACGCCGTGATGTTGAAGGTGCTGCGCTGGATTTCGAATTCAAGCAATAAACTTTCTAAGCCCAGGTGACCCAGGCGGCTGACCATCTGTCGCAGACTGGTCGGTCACTTTTGTTTTGTGCGAAAAACCTCTGTTGGGCCATTTTAAAACGGCTGTTTAAGGGCGTACTCTAGCCCGGCCATCCCTATTGAGTCGTCGAGGACCTGCTGGTCATGAAATGCCGTGAAGGCTGTGGCGCCTGCTGCATTGCCCCCTCCATCAGTTCACCACTACCCGGAATGCCTCTGGGCAAACCCGCAGGCGTTCGCTGCGTGCACCTGTCGGCGGAACAACTGTGCCAGTTGTTTGGTCAACCGCAGCGGCCCGCCGTGTGCAGTGATTTCAAGGCGGATATCGACGTCTGTGGCAACGACCAGGCCGATGCCATCCGCCTGATCGGCTGGTGGGAGCAGATGACGGCGGCTTGATGGGCTTTACTATCGGAACTTCAACAATAAGGAATACAACGATGGGTTCGCTGAAACGAGTGGCTGTGCTGTGCGGTTTTACGCTGTTGTTTGCGGCCACTGCCCAGGCTGAGGATTGGCAAGTCGCCAAGGACGAAGACGGTATCAAGGTGTCCCTGAGCGAGATTGCCGGTTCCAAGTACAAGGCGTATCGCGGTGTGACGGTGATCAAGGCGCCTTTGGCCAAGGTCCAGGCGCTGCAGGAAGATGTGGCCGGTGCTTGCGCATGGATCCATGAGTGCAAGTCCCAGAAACTCGTCGACAAGAAAGGCGACGAGGCCTGGACCTATACCCAGTTCAAGGCGCCGTTCCCCGTGACGGACCGCGACTCGTACATCCACGTCACCACCACCAAAGCCGCAGACGGTACCGTCACGCGCAAACTGGAAGGTGTGCCGACCTACAAGCCTGAAGAAAAAGGCTACGTGCGGGTCGCCCAGGTGGAGGGTTTCTGGAAACTGGTGCCAAAGGGCGATAACCAGACCGAAGTCACCTACCAGGTACACACCGAGCCAGGCGGCAGTGTACCTTCGTGGTTGGCCAACAAGTTCGTGGTGGACGCCCCGTTCAACACCTTGAAAGCCTTGAAAGAACACGCTGAAAAATAAGTGCAGTTGATCCGGTGCCTCCGGACTTGAGCGGAACGTTTGGCGAGCCCTCACGGTCCAGATACAAGTAAGCCCACCTATGGGTTTTATCGAGGAGGCACCGATGCCGAAGTGGAATGTTTCTTTCATCAACGACCGCGGCGAGCCGAAAGTCGAGCAATTTGACTGCGAGCATGAGCCGACGCTGGAAGAAGCCGCACAAATGGTGCGCGTGCGTGTGTCGCCGGTGTTGGAAAAGCTGGACCTTAACGATCTTGCTGACCGTGTCCCCGATCCCACGGTCAAGAGCCTGCATGATCAGAATGGTATTAAGGACCTCAAGGTCGAACCCGCGGCCTGAACATTTTCTATAGACCCTTCAAGCACCTCTGGTGGAGGTGATAGCTTCGCGCTACTCTGCAATCGAGATCAGCGAATGAATCGCTAAGGTCTGGTCTTGTCAGCTACATGCTTGTTTTCCTGCGGTGTTGTTATGCCGTGGTGCCCGCGCCAGCAGGGCGCGGGGCTTCAGGAAGCACGGAAAGTCTATCCATCGGTTTGAGGAGGACGTTTCATGAGCACAGCCTATCAAGAAGACATCAGCACCAACGTACTGCGCCGCATGAAAGAAGGCGGCTTTGATTTCTCGCGTTTTCACCCCATCGAGTTCTACGCCATTTTCCCGGATGAGGAACGGGCGCGCAGGGCTGCGGGTCGATTTCGTGGGGAGTCCCTCAATGCCCAGGTCAGCGCGCGCGACGATGGCGCCTGGTACCTGGAACTGAGCAAAATCATGTTCGCAACCTACGACGGCATAGGAGATTTCGAGCAAGACTTTGAGGCAGTGGTCGAGCCCCTGGGTGGCATTATCGAGGGATGGGGCGTCAAGCAGGAGGTGCGTGGGTTACCCATGTAGTTGGTATTTATGAGCAACACAGCGTATCGGCTGACCTTTGGGTCGGCCGATTTTGTTTGGGGCGCCGGTGCAACGTGAACCGCCGTTTTACGCGCAAAAAAAAGCCACCCAAATAGGGTGGCGGAAAGGGAAGTTCGAGGAGGTAGATCAGTACACGAAGTAACACCATATCGCTTGCACAAAAGGTTTAGCTGTAGGACATCTCCTGTTCAGCCGATGGAGGTGATTATCCGCAGTGCCAGCCGCGCAGTGAAATCAACTCTGACTATGCTGTTGATAGCCAAAGACCGCATTGCAATGAAGCGCACGGCTTGACCCAGGCAATTGCGCGCACCAGGACGGTGCGGTGCTTCCGCTGGGATTATTCAACTGGTTGATTATTAAGTGTTTATGCCGCTGGCACGGGCCTTGCGAAGGTTCTTGCGTCCGGGTGACAAGGAGTACGGCATGATCCGCACTTATTACGATGAAATGTACGATGGGGCAGGGCAGGTTCGCCCCCATTACCGCGAGTTCGCCCGTTGGCTGGCCGACACCCCTGCCGAACTGCTGGCCCAGCGCCGGCGTGAAGCCGATTTGCTGTTCCACCGCGCCGGCATCACCTTCACCCTCTACGGGGACGAACAAGGCACCGAGCGCCTGATCCCCTTTGACACCATCCCCCGCAGCATTCCGGCGAGTGAATGGCGGATTGTCGAGCGCGGCTGTATCCAGCGGGTCAAGGCGCTGAACCTGTTCCTCGCCGACCTGTACCACGACCAACGCATCATCAAGGCCGGCATCATCCCTGCCGAACAGGTACTGGCCAACGAGCAATATCAATTGGCAATGCAGGGCCTGGATTTGCACCGCGATATTTATTCGCACATCTCCGGGGTCGACCTCGTACGCGATGGCGACGGCACGTACTACGTGCTCGAAGACAACCTGCGCACGCCCAGCGGTGTCAGCTACATGCTCGAAGACCGCAAGATGATGATGCGGCTGTTCCCCGAACTGTTCGCGGCCCAGCGCATCGCACCCATCGACCATTACCCCAACCTGCTGCTCGATACCCTCAAAAGCGCCAGCCCTCTGGATAACCCCAGTGTGGTGGTACTGACGCCCGGGCGTTTCAACAGCGCGTTCTTCGAACATGCCTTCCTGGCTCGGGAAATGGGCGTGGAGTTGGTGGAAGGCGCAGATTTGTTCGTGCGCGATGACCGTGTATTCATGCGCACCACCGACGGGCCCAAGGCTGTCGATGTGATCTACCGTCGCCTCGATGATGCGTTCCTTGACCCGCTGGCTTTCAACCCGGACTCCATGCTCGGTGTACCCGGCCTGCTTGCCGCTTACCGTTGCGGCAATGTGGTGCTGGCCAACGCCATTGGAACCGGGGTTGCGGACGACAAATCGGTTTACCCTTTCGTTACCGAGATGATCCGCTTCTACCTCGACGAAGAGCCGATCCTGCAGAACGTTCCGACTTTTCAATGCCGTAAGCCTGACGAGTTGTCCCACGTACTGGCCAACCTGCCCGACTTGGTGGTCAAGGAAACCCAAGGCTCCGGTGGCTACGGCATGTTGGTTGGGCCGGCGTCTACAACCGCAGAAATCGAAGCGTTCCGGGCGCGTATCAAGGCCAAGCCACACGCCTATATCGCGCAGCCGACCCTGTGTTTATCCACGTGCCCGACCTTTGTCGAAAACGGCATCGCCCCGCGCCATATCGACCTGCGCCCCTTCGTGTTGTCCGGCAAGGACACCCGCGTGGTACCGGGTGGCCTGACCCGCGTGGCGTTGCGCGAAGGCTCGCTGGTGGTCAACTCGTCCCAGGGCGGCGGAACCAAAGACACCTGGGTGGTCGAGGACTGATGCGATGTTGAGTAGAACTGCCTCGGATTTGTATTGGATGTCGCGCTACCTGGAACGCGCCGAAAACCTCGCGCGCATGCTCGATGTCAGCTATTCGCTGTCGCTGATGCCCCAGGACGGGCGCGGCGATGGCCTGCACGAATTGGCCATGCCGCTGTTGATCACCGGCACCCTGGAGGATTACCACGCGCGTCATGGCCCATTGCACGCTGAACGCTTGCTGCACTTTTTTGCCCTGGACGCGGCCAACCCGGCGAGCATCTACAGCTGCCTGGGCGCGGCGCGGGCCAGCGCCCATGCGGTACGTGGGCGAATCACCGCCGACATGTGGGAAAACATCAACGCCACCTGGCTGGACATTCGCGATATCGCCCAGCAGGGGCTGAGCCACTACGGCATGAGCCGGTTTTGTGAGTGGGTCAAGGAGCGTTCCCACCTGTTCCGTGGGGCCACTTACGGCACCATCATGCGCAACGATGCCTTCCGCTTTATTCGCCTTGGCACCTTCATTGAGCGCGCCGATAACACCCTGCGCCTGCTCGATGCCCGCTACGAAATGGCCGGCGAACAGGCTGAGGCGGTCAGCGATGGCACGGCCCACGCGTATTACCAATGGAGTGCGTTGCTGCGCGCCCTGTCGTCATTCGAGGCGTACACCGAGATTTATCGCGATGCACCGGGGGCTCGGCAAGTGGCCGAGCTGCTGCTGTTACGCGCGGATGTGCCGCGTTCGCTGCGCGCTTGCAGCGAAGAGATCGACCAGATCCTCGCCAGCCTGCCTGGTATCAACGGCCGCCCGGCCCAGCGCCTGGCCGCCGAGATGGATGCGCGCCTGCGCTTTACCGCCATCGACGAAATCCTCGAGGAAGGCCTGCATGCCTGGCTGACCGACTTTATCCCCTTGGTCCGCCAGTTGGGCGACGCCATCTACAGTTCCTACCTGGAGGCGGCATGAGACTCTCCATCAGCCACGACACCACCTACCACTACGAAGACCAGGTGCGCGCCAGCATCCAGTACCTGCGCCTGACACCCCATGACAGCGAGCGCCAGCACGTGCTGAGCTGGCAACTCGACCTGCCACGCCCGGTGCGGGCCCAGGTGGACCCCTTCGGTAATATCTTGCATGTGCTCACCCTGGACGAGCCCCATGACGCCATCATCATTGGCGCCCGGGGCGTGGTGGAGATCGATGAATTGCGCGAGGCCGAACACGAAAGCCAGTCTGCCTTCCCGTTCCTGCGCGCCACGCGCCTCACCGAGCCCGACGACGCCCTGCGCGGGTTTGCCGAACAACACTGCCATCAGCGTCGCGACCGCACCGCGCTTATCGACCTGATGCAGGCGCTTAACCACGCCATGGTCTACACGCCTGGCGCGACCGACGTCGATACCTGCGCCGCCCAGGCCTTTGCAGGTGCCGCTGGGGTGTGCCAGGACCACACCCATGCGTTCCTGGCCTGCGCACGCAGCCTGGGGATCCCCGCGCGGTATGTGTCGGGGTATCTGTACACCGAAGACAGCACGCACCTGGCCAGCCATGCCTGGGCCGAAGCCTGGCTGGATGACGCCTGGTACAGCTTTGACGTGACCAACCAACTGGCGCGGCCGGAGCGGCACTTGAAGCTGGCCGTGGGCCTGGACTACCTCGACGCCTGCCCGGTACGCGGCATGCGCCGTGGCGGTGGGCATGAGCAGATGCATGCCAAGGTATTCGTGGCGCCGCAGCAATGATCGTTCCCACGCTCTGCGTGGGAATGCAGCCCAGGACGCTCTGCGTCCCAAAGCGTGACGCAGAGCATCACAAGAGGCGTTCCCACGCAGAGCGTGGGAACGATCAAACTGTAGGAGCGAGCTTGCTCGCGAAAAACGTTAACGATTACGCGGGGAGCCTGATACTCAACGGTGCTCTGAGGTTTTTCGCGAGCAAGCTCGCTCCTACAACTTGCGGCCTGCCATGTGCCGCAGATATCCCACCAGCAAATCCAACTCATTGTCTGGCAATACACTGGCTGTAAACGCCGGCATCTTCGCCTGTGGCCAATGCCTCAGGCTCTGCGGGTCGCGGATGTAACGCTTGAGGAAATCGCCGCTGAAATACTCGGTGGGGTTGTAGGGCACATTCAGGTCCGGACCCATCTGGGCATCACCGCCGCCATTGAGGCGATGGCACGCCAGGCAGTTCTTCTGGAACAACGCAAAGCCCTGGTTGATCGGGTCGTTCGCCGCCAGCTTCGGGTCGGGCAATAATGCCGGGAAACGCTCGCCAACCGTCTGCAACTGTTTGAACCTGGAGACCTGGAACGGCCACTGTTCGGGGCTGATATGCCCGGCTTCAGGGTGGGTCCAGACCAAATAGAACGGCCCGGCGCTGGGCTTGCCCTGTGCCAGCGGTGGCCATGGATGGGCCGGGTCTTCCACGGCCAGCCAGGCGCGGGCGCCGTTTTTTTCCAGCAACGGCGCGGCGGCAAGTTCGGCGGCAAAACCATCAAGGGCAACGGCTTGCAGGTGGTTCGCAGGTTTAAGGCCCGGTAAGAGCACCGCGAGGGGCACCGCGCGATAGGTCATAGTGCGCTTGTAGGACACATCATCGACGATCTGCACCGTCTGAGCGTCGGGGTGCTTGAGCAACTCGGCGGTCTGCCAGGTCTTTTGGCTGTGGTCCAGCTCGATGGTCAAGGGGGCCGCCGCCGCAGGCAGGCTCAACAGCAGGGCAAAAAGGGCGAGGATCGGTTTCAAGGCACAGGCCCGTTGCAAGAGAGTAAGGGCGCACACGATAACGGAAAACGACAGGTAAAAAGACAGCCCCTGCAACAGGCGCGCTAAGCGCAATGTCCTGGCAGGTGCTGCCAAAAGCTGCTGGCCTGGTGCGGTGCGTTCACGGCAGGTGGGAGCGCAATCGTCACCCAATAACCTTGGGTAAATTGGGCAAGATCAGAATCAGGGTGGTGGCGAACAGAATAAGTCCCGCCTGACGTACTTTCGATTGTTTGAACATGGCTGACTGCCTTTTCTATTGTTGTTATTCCTGAGCGTCAAATGCGTGCCGTTGTATTCAGTATCGCGAGGTGACGTTGCACTTTTCTTACAGCCGCTCCAGCAAAACCCGGCAGCAGCGTCTTACAGGTTCAACCTTAGAGCGCCCGTTCTTTCTGGCTTAGACCCATTTCATATCAGCTAATAAGTATTTGCGCTAAAAACGGCATGAGGCTTATTGCCATCTTGGCGCCAACCCTAGGGCTAGACCGCTAAAACGATTAATCAGGGTTTTCCCATAGGCACCTACCGTTCGTCCGAGCGAGGGGGTCAAAAGCAATGAGCGCATCCGTCATTGAAACCGTGTCAATCGGGCCTAAGGTAGGGGCACACACCCACAGCGGTTCGAGGATGTCATGACCCAAGCTTTGATCTTTGATGCGATACGCACGCCCCGGGGTAAAGGCAAGGCCGACGGTGCCCTGCACAGCGTCAAGCCGGTAAACCTGGTGGCTGGCTTGCTCACGGCGTTGGCGCAGCGCAGCGACCTCGACACCCGCCAAGTGGATGACATCGTCCTGGGCTGCGTTACACCGGTGGGCGACCAGGGCGCCGATATCGCCAAGACCGCCGCGCTGGTGGCCGACTGGGATGTCAGTGTTGCCGGTGTGCAGGTCAATCGCTTCTGCGCGTCGGGCCTGGAAGCGGTGAACCTGGGGGCGATGAAGGTGCGTTCCGGCTTCGAAGACCTGGTGGTGGTTGGCGGCGTCGAATCCATGTCCCGCGTGCCCATGGGCAGCGATGGCGGCGCCTGGGTGCTCGACCCGCAAACCAATATGCACAGCCACTTCACCCCCCAAGGCATTGGCGCCGACCTGATCGCCACCCTGGAAGGCTTCACGCGCCAGGATGTCGACACCTTTGCCCTACAGTCCCAGCAGAAAGCCGCCAGGGCGCGGGCAGACGGTTCCTTCAACAAGTCGCTGATCGCGGTGCACGACCAGAACGGCATCGTGCTGCTGAACCATGACGAATTTATCCGCGGCGACTCAACCCTGGAGGGCTTGGGCAAGCTCAAGCCCAGCTTCGAAATGATGGGCCAGATGGGCTTCGACGCCACCGCGTTGCGGGTCTATAGCCACGTGGAGCGCATCCACCATGTGCACACGCCGGGCAACAGTTCCGGCATCGTAGATGGCGCCGCGCTGATGCTGATCGGCTCCGAGGCCAAAGGCCGTGAACTGGGCCTGCAACCGCGGGCGCGAATTGTCGCCACGGCGGTGACCAGCACCGACCCGACCATCATGCTCACCGGCCCCGCGCCGGCCACTCGCAAGGCGCTGGCCAAGGCCGGCCTGCGGGTTGAAGACATCGACCTGTTTGAAGTCAACGAAGCCTTTGCTTCGGTGGTGCTCAAGTTCATCAAGGACATGGGCATCGACGCCGCACGGGTCAACGTCAACGGCGGCTCCATCGCCATGGGCCACCCCTTGGGCGCCACCGGCTGCGCGATCCTTGGCACCTTGCTCGACGAGCTGGAAGTACGCCAGCAACGCTACGGCCTGGCCACCTTGTGTGTCGGCGGTGGCATGGGTATCGCCACCATTATCGAACGCCTCTGAGCCTAAGGAATTTGTCATGACCGATGCCATTCGTTACGAAAAAGGCCAGGACCAGATCGTGGTGCTGACCCTCGACATGCCCGGCCAGAGCGCCAACACCATGAACGCCGCCTACCGCGAAGCCATGGCGGCCACCCTCACGCGCCTGGAAGCGGAAAAGGACGAGATCGCCGGGGTGGTGATCACCTCGGCCAAGAAGACCTTTTTTGCCGGGGGCGACCTCAATGAGCTGATCAAGGTCGATAGAGCCCACGCCAAGGATTTCTACGACAGTGTGTTGGTGTTGAAAGCGCAATTGCGCCGCCTGGAAACCCTCGGCAAGCCGGTGGTGGCTGCGATCAATGGCGCGGCCCTGGGCGGTGGGTGGGAGATTTGCCTGGCCTGCCACCACCGGGTTGCGCTAGACGACAAGTCAGTGCAACTGGGTTTGCCGGAAGTGACCCTTGGCCTGTTGCCGGGGGGCGGTGGCGTGGTGCGTATGGTGCGCATGCTCGGCCTGGAAAAAGCTTTGCCGTATCTGCTCGAAGGTAAAAAGGTGCGGCCTGCCCAGGCCCTGCAAGCGGGCTTGATTGACGAGTTGGCGGCGGATCGCGAGGCATTGCTGGCACAGGCCCGTGCCTGGATTCTGGCTAATCCCGACGTTAGGCAACCCTGGGACAACAAGGGTTACGCGATTCCCGGCGGCACGCCGTCCCACCCTAAAGTCGCGCAGATGCTCGCCATTGCGCCGTCGATTTTGCGCAGCAAGACCCAGGGCTGCTTCCCCGCGCCGGAGAAAATCCTCTGTGCCGCCGTCGAGGGCGCCCAAGTGGACTTCGACACCGCGCACCTGATCGAAACCCGCTACTTCACCGAGCTAGTGACCGGGCAAGTGGCAAAAAACATGATCGGCACCTTCTGGTTCCAGCTCAACGAAATCAATGCCGGCAGCTCACGCCCCCAGGGCTATGCGCCCTACGTCACGCGTAAGGTCGGTGTGCTCGGCGCCGGGATGATGGGCGCGGGCATCGCCTATGTCAGTGCCTGTGCGGGTATCGAGGTGGTGCTCAAGGACATCACCCTGGCCGCTGCCGAAAAAGGCAAGGCCCATTCGGCCGCATTGCTGGACAAGAAAGTCAGCCGTGGGCAACTGACCGCCGAACAGCGCGAAACCACCCTGGTGCGCATTCGTCCTACCCAGGATGACGCCGACCTGGCCGGCTGCGACCTGATCATCGAGGCCGTATTCGAAGACCGCGCACTCAAGGCCAAGGTCTCGGCCGCGGCGCAAAGCGTGGTGGGGGCCAATGCTGTGATCGCCTCCAACACCTCCACCTTGCCCATCAGCGGCCTGGCCACGGCGGTGCCCGATCAAGCCAGGTTCATCGGCCTGCACTTCTTCAGCCCCGTGGACAAGATGCCCCTGGTGGAAATCATCAAGGGCGCGCGCACCAGCGACGAAACCCTGGCCCGAGGGTTTGACTTCGTACTGCAAATCAAGAAAACCCCGATTGTGGTCAACGACAGTCGCGGCTTTTTCACCTCGCGGGTATTCGGCACCTTTACCAACGAAGGCATTGCCATGCTCGGCGAAGGCGTGGCTGCGCCGATGATCGAGACCGAAGCGCGCAAGGCCGGCATGCCAGTGGGGCCGTTGGCGGTGTCCGATGAAGTGTCCCTCAGCCTGATGAGCCATATCCGACAGCAAACGACCAAGGACCTGCAGGCCGAAGGCAAGGCGATGCCGAACCATCCAGCGACGGCGGTGATCGATCTGTTGGCGAACGAGTACAAGCGCACGGGCAAGGGGGCAGGCGCTGGTTTTTACGACTATCCCGCTGGCGGCCAGAAGCACCTGTGGCCTGAGCTGAAAACCCGGTTCGAACAGCCCGGCAAGCAAATCTCACCCCAGGACGTGCGTGACCGCTTGCTGTTTATCCAAGCCATCGAAACCGTACGCTGCGTGGAGGAGGGCGTGTTGATGTCCACGGCGGACGCCAACGTCGGATCCATCTTCGGCATCGGCTTTGCCGCATGGAGTGGCGGCGCGTTGCAGTTTATCAACCAGTACGGGCTGAACGACTTCATCGCCCGTGCCCGCTACCTGGCCGAGGAGTACGGGGAGCGCTTCTCGCCGCCGGCGTTATTACTGGAAAAAGCCGCAAAAGGCGCACTGTTTTAACGCTTCACTGTAGGAGCGAGCTTGCTCGCGAAGAACGCACAGGCAACGCTTTTATCCAGGATACCTGCGTTATCGTTGACGTTTTTCGCGAGCAAGCTCGCTCCTACAGTGTGTGTGGGCGCCCATTGAGGGCTTGCTTTGGGGGGGTATTTCAGGGCAGGCTCTGGGGTGTGCAATATTCCCATCGCCGTGTCAGGTATTTTTTATGTCGCTACGCGTCTGCATCCTGGAAACCGATATTCTGCGTCCCGCTTTGATCGATGAGTACCAAGGCTATGGGCAAATGTTCAAGCGCCTGTTCGCCAAGCAACCGATTGCCGCCGAGTTTGTCGTCTACAACGTGGTGCAGGGCGAGTACCCGCCGGATGACGAAGTGTTTGACGCGTACCTGATCACCGGCAGCAAGGCCGATTCGTTCGGTACCGACCCTTGGATCCAGACCCTCAAGACCTACCTGCTCACGCGCTATGAGCGTGGCGACAAGCTGCTGGGTGTGTGCTTCGGCCACCAGTTGCTCGCGCTGCTGCTGGGCGGCAAGGCCGAGCGGGCCAGCCAGGGTTGGGGCATGGGCACCCACGACTACAAGCTGGACGCCAAGGCCCCGTGGATGAGCCCCGAGGTGCCTGAACTGAGGATGTTGATCAGCCACCAGGACCAAGTCACCACATTGCCGGACAATGCCACGGTCATCGCCTCCAGCGAATTCTGCCCGTTTGCCGCGTACCACATCGGCGACCAGGTGCTGTGCTTCCAGGGCCATCCGGAGTTTGTTCACGACTATTCCCGCGAGTTGCTGGAAATCCTTCAGACAACCCTGGGTGAAAAGGTCTACAGCAACGGCGTGGCCAGCCTGGAACGCGACCACCACGGCGTAACCGTGGCGGAATGGATGATGCGCTTCGTTGCCCATCAGCCTGAAGCCAAGGCTTAAAGCCAGCCCGAACGCTTGAAGCTGGCCCATAACCCGGTACAGCCCAAGGTAATAAACCCGAGCACCGCAAAATAGCCGTAGTGCCATTGCAGCTCGGGCATGTTCTGGAAGTTCATCCCATAAATCCCCGCCACCGCCGTGGGGAACGCCAGGATCGCCGCCCACGCGGCGAACTTGCGCTGCACCACGCTCTGGCGCGAGGCCTCCAGCAGCACACCAATCTCAATGGTCTGGCTGGCGATGTCGCGTAAGGTGGTGAGGTCTTCCATCTGCCGCGTAACGTGGATTTGCACGTCACGAAAATACGGGCGCATGTTCTTGTCGATAAACGGGAAGCTGAGCTTCTGCAACTCCTGGCTGATCTCCACCATCGGCGCCACATGTCGCTTGAGCCGTAATACATCGCGGCGCAGGCCGTGGAGGTGCTGGATATCACGCTCGTTGAGTGAACTGCACAGCACGTTACGTTCCAGCTCATCAATCTCGGCGTGGATCGCCTCGCTCACCGGCTGATAGTTTTCGGTGACAAAATCCAGCAGCGCATAGAGTACGAAATCTTCCCCATGCTCCAGCAACAACGGGCGCGCCTCACAACGCTGGCGCACAAAACCGTAGGACGCCGAGTGGCCGTTGCGTGCGGTGATGATGTAGCCGTTGCCGGCAAAAATATGGGTCTCGATAAACTCCAGCTTGCCGTTCTCGCGTACCGGTGAGTAGGTGACGATAAACAGCGCGTCGCCGAAGGTTTCCAGCTTCGGGCGGCTGTGTTTTTCCATGGCGTCTTCGATCGCCAGTTCGTGCAGGTTGAACTGGCGTTGCAGGTTGTTCAGTTCCTGAGCGCTGGGTTCTTCCAGGCCGATCCACACAAAGTGCCCAGGTTTGGCGGCCCAGGCCGCGCCTTCATCGAGGGTGATATCCGAGACTTTCTTACCGGCGCTGTAGACGGCAGCCGCAACAACTCTACCCATGGTGCTGATCACTTCTTATCAAGAGGACAGATGTTGGGCAGCTTAGCCTGAATGGCGTTCCGTTGTTGCTCACCGACACACCCGTTCCCGTCACTTGATCGTTCCCACGCTCTGCGTGGGAATGCCGCCCGTGACGCTCCGCGTCACCCCAAGCGGGCACCTACGGGCGTTGCAGTTCGCGGTCCATCTGTGCAATGCACTCCTCCATCTGCGTCTGACACGTCAGCAGCAACTGAGGGATGTCATCCACCGTCAACCCACAGGTAGGAATCGGCGGCAACGAGCGTATCAGCACACTGCCACTGTCCCAACGATTGAGCTTCATCTGCGTCACATAGTTACTGACACACACCTGCACGATAGGCACACCGGCCGCAATCGCCATATGAAACGCGCCTTTCTTGAACGGCAACAACCCTTTGCCCAGGTTGCGCGTGCCCTCCGGGAACACCCAGATCGACGTGTCCTCATGCTGCAAGGTGTGCGTGGTGGTCAGCATCGCACGCCGCGCCTTGTGAGCATTGCCACGGTCGATCAGCACATTGCCCGCCAGCCAGAACAACTGGCCGAACAGTGGTACCCATTTCAGGCTTTTCTTGGCGATGCAGACCGTGCGGTGCGGCACTACATTGCCGAGCACAAACAGATCGTAGTTGGACTGATGGTTGGCAATCACCACGCAGGTACCGGGCTTGTTGCGCAGCGAGTCGACGTCGGTCTTCACGTTCAAGCCCAAGATCCGCATGGCTGGCAACGCATAGAGGCGAGCGCAGAGACGGCTGTTGTCCGGATTGAACGGCCGGCACACACCGACCAGCACACCCAGCACGCCGGCGATCATAAAATGCAGGCCCATCAACAACATACGCAACAGAAAAAGCATCGACACGGCCCATCGGGACAAAAGGTGGCGCAGTGTACGGATGTGCACTGTATTCGGCAATTGCCCCTACAGACGTAGGAGATAGCCGATGTTTAAGCGCATGTTTCCACATGGTCCGATAACGGCTAACTAGAGCGGCTACGGACGTTTCATATCTATAGGTAAGAAAAAGCCCGACTCAAGGTCGGGCTCAGGCACGAAAGGTGTAGGACTTAGCTCAGGCTATGGCCCTGATCCTGGATGATTGCATCGTCCAGGGCTTCGAGCAGGGCGCGGCGCACTTTCAACTTGGTGTGCTTGTGCGCGTTCATATTGATCTTCTTCAACTGCCGTGCCGCTTCCAGTGCAGCCGCTTGCAGTTCTTCCGGTGCCACCACCTTGTCGAGGAAACCTGCGTGCAGGGCGCCTTGCGGATCAAACATCTCGGCATTGATCACCGAACGCTGAAACGCCGACTTACGCAGGCGATCGCGCGCCAACTCGATACCGGCGTGGTGCATGGTCATGCCAATCGCCACTTCATTCAGCCCAATGCTGAACGGGCCTTCGACGCCAATCCGATAATCGGCCGACAACAACAGGAACGCGCCCTTGGCCACCGCATGCCCAGGGCAGGCCACGATCACCGGGAATGGGTGCGCCAACATCCGCCGCGCCAGGGTCGAGCCTGAAGTCACCAGGCTGATTGCCTCTTTAGGGCCGGCGGTCATCACCTTCAAATCATAACCACCCGACAAAATCCCCGGCGTGCCCGTGATGATCACCACCGCCCGATCCTTCTCGGCCTGATCCAGCGCCGCATTAAACTCACTGACCACCGCCGGAGAAATGGCATTCACCTTGCCGTTGCTCAGGGTCAGGGTCGCGATACCGTCTTCGAAGTGGTAGGCAATCAACTCACTCATGACGCGGTTCCTTGTAGGGCTTGTTATAGAGATAGATGCGCAGACGTTACTCACCACGCCCGCGCGGGTAAAGCGCCGTGACTGACTACCCAGTCAGGCTTTTGCCTCATCCCCAAGGGTAGACACCCCGCAGCAGGGCGCAGCAAGCATTCCAGACACGTGCCGCCGCTGCCTGAGAATGGCACAATCACCACCCCTTGCCGGGCGGTGAATAGCATAACGGTCTAACCGCATGAAAATTCTGAAAAAAACCTTTGCCATCAGAAAGGCTTTCGACTACATTAGCGCGCCTCGACAGACTGAACTGGTTTGACGAGATACGGTGAAGTGTCCGAGTGGCTTAAGGAGCACGCCTGGAAAGTGTGTATACAAGAAATTGTATCGAGAGTTCGAATCTCTCCTTCACCGCCACATTAAGTAAACACAAACCCCTGGTTTTCATAGAGAAAGCCGGGGGTTTGTGGTTTCAGGCCTGGTCAAAATTGCTGCGCCTCTGTTCGGCCCATTCAATCAAAGCCTGCATCGACGGTCCCAACGCGTATCCATCCTCGGTCAACTCATACTCAACTTTCGGTGGAACCTGCGGGTAAACCGTGCGGCGAACAATTGCGTCTTTTTCGAGCTGCTTAAGTTGCTGGATAAGCATTTTCTGGTTGATACCCTCTATGAGCTTTTCAAGATCAGAAAAGCGCAGAGGGCCTTTGGCTGCGAACAGCTGGCAAAGGATGATGATCTTCCATTTTCCCTCCAGTACACGGAGGGTCTCCAGGGTTGCTTCAGCCCATTTCACTCGATTTTTTGGGTCGGCACAGTCCCATTCTCGTTCACTGTTCATAGTTTGGTTCGTTACTTACCTTTTGGTGTGTACTTACCATTATCTCACTATTCTCCTAAGGTAGGCGCCTACCCGAAACCTATACGAGCGAGAACTCATGAAAATTGGCGTGATTGGGACAGGAAACATTGGCGCAACCCTTGCCCGGAAGATGATTGCCGCAGGCCATGAAGTGCAGGTGGCTAACTCCAAAGGCATTGAGGGGGTTCGTGCTTTCGCCAACGAGATAGGGGCGGTGCCTGCAGATATTTCGGGCGTTGTTCGAAATGCCGAAGTGATATTTTTATCTATCCCTTTCCCGGCAGTGGCTGATCTGCCTGCTGACCTGTTCGCATCTGTTCCATTGGACGTCCCTGTCGTGGATACCGGCAATTACTACCCAGGCTTGAGGGATCAAAAAATTCCGGAAATAGATGAAGGCATGGCCGAAAGCGTTTGGGTTTCGAAACAGATTGGAAGGCCGGTGATTAAGGCGTTCAACAATTTGTTAGCCTATTCGCTCGCTGAACTCGGCCAGCCCGAGGGCACGCCCGCACGATTGGCGGCTGCGGTCGCTGGAGACGATCAGGTCGGTGTGCAGACAGTCATGGAGCTGGTGAGCGAATCAGGTTTTGATCCAGTCAATGCCGGTTCTCTTGAGCAGTCGTGGCGGCAACAACCTGCAACCCCTGCGTACTGCTGCGACTACACCGCCGTTGATATGCGCCGGGCCCTTGATGCGGCAGTTAAAGGTGAGGCGCCAAAAATTCGGGATCGCATGATAGAGCATTTCGCGAAGCTGGGACCCAACCCTAGTCACGCGGATATCGTTGCGATGAATCGTCAACTGAGCCCGATAGTGCGCTCGTAAAAGAAGTTGGCAAAGGCACAGGTTTATTTGATTTTCGTTTCACCACGGTCACAGCAAACAAAACCCCAGATTTCGAAAGAAACCTGGGGTTTCGTAATTTTTGGAAAAAGGCGACGGATTTTATTTACTTTATGGCCCGCACAGCGTTGTGTTTTATCGCTAACTTCGCCGACGGGAACCCTCATGTTATTTCCGGCTCAGGGTTGCTATCCAAAGTCCGGAAACAACGAAGGTGAAACCCGCGCCCAGAATCGACCAAAGCAGTCAAAAGCCAGATCGCCGAGTCGTTGTGTGTGGCGTATGTTGACGCCGTCGGCAACGGGGCGGGTGAGTTTAAAGGATAGGCGTTTTTCGGCACGGCCCGCGCGGCTACCGATAGACTGGACGCCTCAATTTTTCAGGATGCAATACTCATGTTCAAAGTTGCCCTCGCTTCCTTGCTGTTGACCTGCACCTTTTGCGCTCACGCCGGTACGACGGTCGATGTGTCGAAGATTTACGGCAAAATCCAGTTCGTGGACAGCTATCCCGACTACAAGGTGAAGGTGGTGAATCAATTCCCCGACCTCAAGGTAAAGAAGGTGGATTCCTGGCCGGATTCTGTCGGGAAATGGCAAACCGTCGATAGCTATCCTGATTACAAGATCCAGATTGTCGATTCCTATCCGGACTTCACTATTGAATATGTAGAGAGCTGGCCTGGAGTCAATTGATCGTGCTAAACCGTTGCAGGTGGTCTGAGACGGCTTGTGGGGCGGGCTGGTGATCAGCCAGGGCAGGGCCTGTAAAACCGTAGTCCTTCTTCTGACTCTCTCTTTTGATCTGGCCCAAGCTGTTAAACAAATCGGGTATCTTTAGCCGCCTCAGCCGCAGCGCATGATCGTTTGTTTAGGGAAGAATGGAATGACACTCAGGGTGTTGGTAGTCGGTGGCTACGGCAATTTCGGCAGCATCGTTTGCCGGCATCTGGTGGTGGCGCCGGGCATTGAACTGGTGATCTCGGGTCGCGATCCACATAAGCTGCAGCGCAAGGTGGATGAGCTGAAAAGCCAGTCGAACACCGCTTGCGAGGGTTGGTGCGGCGATGCCATGGGCGCCGGGTTCGCCTCCGTTTTGCGTTCGATGAACATCAAGTGGGTGATCCACACCGGCGGCCCGTTCCAGGGGCAGTCCTATGCTGTCGCCCAGAGTTGCATCGACGCTGGCGTGAACTACTGCGACTTGTCCGACTGCCGCACCTTCGTCAACGGCGTGAGCGTGCTGGATGCACAAGCACGGCAGGCAGGCGTGGCGATCCTTAGCGGGTGCAGCTCCGTGCCGACGCTGTCGTGCGCCATCATCGATCAGTATCGCTATCGCTTCACCCGTATCGACTCGATCGAGCACGGTATTTCCTCCTCGGCCAAGATGCCGGGCCTGTCCACCGTAGAAGGTGTGCTGGCTTACGCGGGCAAACCAATCAGGCAGCTCAGGCATGGCCAGGTGCATGAAGTGCTGGGCTGGCAGGACCTGACGCTGCGCAAAATGCCTGGGCTTGGCACGCGGGTGTTGGCGAATGTGGATGTGCCCGACATGGACATATTTGCTGGCCGCTATGGTGCCCACACCCTGAGCTTCAAGGCTGGTGCGGGGCTCAAGCTTGGCGGTGTCGCCAACTATCTGCTGGCCCAGGCGCTGCGGTGGGGCGTCGTGCGTGACCATCTTGCCTGGGCTGCGCGGCTGCATCGGCTGGGTACTTGGTTCGAGCGCTTTGGCGATGGCAAAAGCGCGATGTACATCGACGTGAACGGCCTCGGTGCAGAAGGGCAACCGCTGTCCCTGGCGGTGCAACTGACGGCGCTGAATGACAAAGGCCCGCAAATCCCCAGCTGTGCCGCCGTTGCTCTGGCCCTCAAAGTCGCCCAAGGCTATGTGCCTGAACCCGGTGCGCGGCCGTGCGTTGGCGAAATCACCGTCGACGAATACATGGCCGCCATCAACGACCCGGCGAACCTTAGCCTGGCCGTGCATTTCTCTGACGGGCAGGGCTGACCATGCTCTATCTGAGCCTGAAATACATCCACATCATCGCGGCGATTTTCCTGTTTGGCTTCGGCATGGGCTCGTATCTGTATCTGATCGCCGCGAGCCGTACGGCCAACCCGCAAGTGATTGCCCATGTGGCGCGGATGGTGGTGCAGTTCGATACCTGGATCACTACGCCGGCGGGCGTCGTTCAGATCATTACCGGCTTTGTGTTGATCAAGCTTGCCGGACTTGGGTTGACCACCGAATGGGTGCTGACTTCGCTGATCATCTTCCTGTGTGTGGGGGCTCTTTGGCTCCCGGTGCTGGTGCTGCAGAAGCGTTTGCAGCAGATGGCGCTCAGTGCGGCTGAGACGGGCAGGGCGCTTGGTGATGGATACCACGGCGTCTATAGGCAATGGTTCTGGATGGGTGTTTTGGGTTTCTCTGGGATGTTTGTGATCGTGCTGATCATGGTGACGAAGATGACGCCATGGCAGTTGATTGGGCTGTTGCTGTATGGCTGACATCAGCGCTGGCCGTTGCACTTGAGGCACTCGGGCTGAAATAAATGCCGTTCAGGGCTTGGTATTCAAAGCCACCGCACACAACGCCAACCCCGCCACATTCAGCGACACAGGATTAAACGCTTCCCTGAGTATCGACGGACTGAACACCGCCACATCCACCAGCAGCCCCGCCAGCGCAGTCGCAGCCACTACAAGCGGCCAGACACTGCGTGGCGAAAGCAGTATCCATATCGCCAGGGCAATTTCCCCAACCCCCGCCAGCGTGGCGAACAACTGCACCTGCTCGATCCCGTGCGCCTGGATCATTGCCCGCTCACCCTGGCTTAGCCACAGCAGCTTCGGCACCAGCCCATGGTAGGCAAACATGAAAGCCAGGCCGCCCCGGGCGATCCAGTTGATGCGTAACAGGGGATTCATGGCTGATCCTTTAAAAAGCGCTGTTCATGATCCGCGTTCGGCAACAGACAGGTATCGTATTTCCCGAACAGCCGATAGCGATTGCGCGCGATGCGGTCGTAAGCCCAATCCCGAAGAAAGCGCGGGATGCCGCGCAGGAGCAGCATTGGGTGCCAGCGGGCAGGCAGTTGCACAATGATTTGCAACACCGCCTCCGAACGCTCCCAACAGTGCCGATCGCGGATCACTGCGAGGGTGTCGAACTGCTCCAGCGGCAACCCCGCCCACGCCAGCAGCGCCTGGCCCTCGGGTGACTGCACGGCGGCTAATCGCAAGCGTCGTTGGTGGTCGTGGCGGATCAGAAACCTTGCCCAACCGTTACACAGCTTGCACACCCCGTCGAACAACACCACGGTTTCACCAGGCTTGAGGAATGGCGCGGGGGTAGGGCGGGTGTCGGAGGCAGGCATGTGTGTAGGTCCAGTCTGGCCGGGTTAGCCTGGATCATACCTGCCTTCGTCTGCACTGTAGTGTTTGGGGTTAGCTACCCCAATGAGCTTCAAGGGGCGCGCCGATGATTCGAAGGCAGATCTGTCACCGCTTCAAGGCGATTCTTCGGTATTCAGAAACGGTCCGACTGAGCCAAATGGGTAACTGTTCATGCCAATACGCAAAGGCGCTATCGGGCTAGCTGCAGCGCCGATCAGCAGGACGTTGTCGATAACAATGGTCTCTCCCGGTGCCCGATTATCTGCGGCGACGATGAGGTAATAAGTACCGCTGTTTTTCACTGTACCGGTCAAGGCTTGGTTGATGACTCCGACTATGCCGGTCGCCTTGCCAAAGCCTTCGCCTTGCACATTACCCTGGGCATCCATGAGGATTAAATACGGGTTCAAAGCGTATTTGCTGAATCCTAAACAGGCGTTGACGCACCAAGAGTTAACGTTGATATGGAAGACTTTGTCTTTAACCAGGGTAGTGCTGAACACTCGATAATTAGAGGGCGTTCCATTGATCAGGATACGAGGTTCTGCGGCGGTAATTTTCCATTGAGGTGGTCGCCAACCGGGGTCGACAGGCATGGGTACTGCCTGCGAAATATGCAGGGCTTCCACCGGTGTAAGAGCCAAAGGCGTCTGGCTGTTTTTGACTTGGTCTACAAACAGCGTTGCTGGATTGCTTGAGCACGCAGTTATAAAAAAACAAAAGAGTGGTACAAACAGAATTCGCATGACTGCATCCTGTGATCGTCTGCTCTCGAAGTGGTACGCCAGCCTAAAACTGTCGTTAAAAAAGCCGCTGTCTCGTACTGAGATTAAGCGGCTTTTTCATACTTACTGCGCGGTTTTCAGCTTGATCACATCACCGGAGATCTTGGTGGTGTAGCCGTTCAATACCCAAGCCCAGAACCACTTTTCCTGCACTTGGGTGTTGATCAGCGCGTCGCCGCCCTTGGCCTTGATGGCTGCATCCTGGGCGCGTACAAAGCGGTTGTTCTGGCCGATGGGGATGACGCCCAGCAGCATGATGCCGGTGGCGCTGGCTTCGCTGTGGCCCAGCACGGTGTATTGGCTGGCGTCGTATTGCTGGGTTTTCATGGCGGTGCCGGTGCAACCTGCCAGGGTGAAACCAAGTACGGCTGCTGCTACGACTTTACTGAGGTATTTCACTTATAACTCCATAGATTCAAGCTCGAGATTCAATTCTCGGGGGCGACACTTTAAGCGCTCAGCTGGCAGATTGAAATCGATCAGCGAGGCTGGGATGCAGATGGCTCAGTCTGGCGGGTACTGCGCGGTGATCCCATCGCAGCCTGGCTGGGGCTCGACAGCTCCCACATTTAATCTTGGGCGTGTCAGAGATGCAGCCACGCCAAGCCACCCAATATCACGGCCACGCCGCCAGCGGTGTACGACATCCGTTTGAGCCATTCCTTACGTGTGAGCAGGGTAATCGCCGCCAGTGAAATCGCGATCTGAATCGCCGTCATCGCCTGGGCCCAGCGATGGTGCTGGTGCAGCGCTGCTTCGGATTTGTGATCCCAGTCCCGTGAAGTGGCCTCGAGCGTTTCGGCCTGTTTACGCACCTCTTCCTTTTGGTGCTTGTAGCGCTCGATCTCATCCTGGTAATGCGCCGCATCCACGCCGGGAATGTGGGTGGCCAGTTCCGCCAGGTTCTGGCGGCTGGATTTGGCCTGGTAGTAATTCCACTGGTTGGCGGCTTCGGTCTTGATGATGGCGGCGTTGTTCTTGTCCATTGCAGCTTCACTTTCGCTGGAGCCGGCCTGATAGCTGAGCATGGCGCCGACGGTCGCCATGATGGCGGTCATCACGGCGATGCGGCTGGCAAAGCTGTCGCCGCGGCCGTGAGCATGCTCGGTGGTGTGTTCAAGGTGTTTTTCGTGGGGGCTGGGGACTTCGAAGGCTTCGGACATGGGGCGACCGCGAACGGATTGAGGTGCGCTGATTCTTCACCAGCGCAGCTGTCTCAAGCCTGTACGTAACGCCGGATAACCCGCCCATACACCGCGAGGTTGATCACCACTACCACGGCTCCCAGCAGCAGTTGGATATTGGCAGTCAGCCCGGCGGGGTAGATCAGCGTGAGGATGTAGTGCTCGATAAACCCACCGCCATAACCGTCCTGCCCGGCCAGGTGGCGAAACAGGTTTTCCCAACGGGTGAGCGGGCAGGGCAGGTGCAGCACCTCCACCGCGATGCCCCAGGCGACCGCGGGTAAGTGCAGCCACATCACTCGCGGCCACTTCAGGGTGAGCAGGCCACCGAACAGCACGAACAGGATAAAGGCCAGGTGGAACAGCACGAGGCCGTCGGCGGCTAGGCGGTAGAGCATGTTTGAGCTCGATGTGAGTAAAGGAATACGTGAATTTTTGCAGGATGACGTTATAGCTCCAGCTGACTGGCATTGATACCGAACGCCTTGGCTATCTTTTCCCGCGTGGTGCGGCGGGGTTTGCTGACCGCTTCCTGCTGGGCAAATGCCGATTGTGAAATACCCAGGCGTTGGGCGACTTCTTCCTGGGTCAAGCTCAGGTGCTCGCGCCACGCGCGGATAGGTGTCGCGCCATCCACCAGGCGGCTGACTACCGCATGGGGGATCAGGTTTGGATCGTTTTGCTGCGCCACATAATGTTCATAGGGAATCACTACATAGGCTGGCTTGCCCTCCGTAGTGTGGATGATCTGTACGGCAGTAGGTTCGCTCGTCACGTTTTTTAACCTCTTGGATGCTGACGACCTGGATGCTGCCGTCCCAGTCGAAAAGGACCCGGTAATGACCTACCCGCAAGCGATAGCTGTGAGGATGGTTAACCAGCACCTTGACGTTGATTGCATCGGGCATGTGTTCAAGAGCGGACACGGCATCGCGTACCTGTTGCTGATGATACGAATGCAACCGAAGCAATTGTTTGACGGCTTTTCGCGTCCAGTGGATTGAGTTCATGGAGGTTAATAAGTCTTTTATAAGGTTTGCAATCGGTATTTTCAGATCCGTGTCGACGGGTCATGACGTTGTCCTCTCAAACCCTAGACGGCCGCAGTCAGCGCCGATGCGTAAAACTGTTGCGTGGTGTGACTCGACGGTCGCGGGTCACGAAGGTTGCTTGCAGGCAACGAGGGCCGTTATTGTGCTGAATCCTTTTAGTCCTCGCCCCAAGGTTGTGTTGTGATGAATGCACCGCGTACCGCTGTCCCGATCAAGGCCGTGATTTTCGATATGGACGGGTTGTTGCTGGATACCGAAGGCATCTACACCGAAGTCACGCAGATCATTGCCGAACGCTATGGCCGTACCTACGACTGGAGCATCAAGCAGCACATCATCGGGCGGGGTGCCCAGGATTTGGCCGATTATGTGGTCAAGGCGTTGGACCTGCCGATCACGCCCGCCGAGTTTCTGGAAATTCGCGAACCGCTGATGAGCGAGCGCTTTCCCAAGGCCCTGGGCATGCCCGGCGCCGAGGCGTTGGTGCGGCACTTGAAGGCGCACAATATTCCAATTGCCGTGGGCACCAGTTCATCGCGTAACTCGTTTGGCCACAAGACCACCCTGCACCGTGAATGGTTTGGCCTGTTCGACACCATCGTCACCGCTGACGACCCGGAAGTAGGCGCTGCCAAGCCCGCGCCGGATATCTTCCTCACCGCCGCGCGCCGGTTGGGCGTAGCACCTGAGGATTGCCTGGTGTTCGAAGATTCGCCGTTCGGTGTGACGGCGGCGAAGGCTGCCAACATGACCGCTATTGCGGTGCCCGATGAGGCGATGGCTGACAGCAAGTACCAGCATGCTGACCTGATTATTCGCAAGCTCGCCGACTTTGACCTGGCCGCCTACGGCTTGCCTCCCATGGCCTGAACTCGCGCAGTCAAAAATGTGGGAGCGGGCTTGCTCGCGAATGCAGGGTGTCAGTCAGTCGATTTATCAACTGACCCACCGCCTTCGCGAGCAAGCCCGCTCCCACATTTGGGTTGCGGTTCTGCAAAGAATCAGGCGCTGAACCCACCATCGATGGTTAGGCTGGCGCCCGTGATATAGCCCGCTTCCGGCCCAGCCAGATACGCCACAAAACTGGCTATCTCCTCCACATGCCCATAGCGACCTACCGCCATCAACCCGATCAGGCTTTCGGCAAAATCGCTGTTCGCCGGGTTCATGTCGGTGTCTACCGGGCCAGGCTGCACGTTGTTGATGGTGATGCCCCGTGGCCCCAGGTCCCGTGCCAACCCCTTGGTCAACCCCACCAGCGCCGCTTTGCTCATGGCGTAGGGCCCGCCACCGCCGAAGGGCATGCGTTCGGCGTTGGTGCTGCCGATATTGATCACCCGGCCACCTTCGCCCATATGCTTGGCGGCTTCCTGGGTGGCGATAAATACGCTGCGTACGTTGATCGCCAAGGTCTGGTCAAAGTCTTCCAGCTTGAATTCGTCCAGCGGCGCGATGGCCAGCACGCCAGCGTTATTCACCAGGATATCCAGGCGTCCAAACGCCTCGACTGTAGCGTTGACCGCCGCGCGAATCGCAGTGGCATCGGCGCTGTCGGCCTGTATCGCCAGGGCTTTGCCGCCTTCGCTGATCACCTCGTTCTGCAACGCTTGGGCCTTGGCGGCCGAACTGACGTAGGTAAAGGCAACCGCTGCGCCCTGGGCGGCGAGGCGCTTGACGATGGCGGCGCCGATGCCGCGGGAACCGCCTTGAATCAAGGCGACTTTGCCGGTGAGGTTGTGTGTGGTCATGTCGATCTCCGAGGTAGTTGATGGAGCGAGTATCGACCTCACCCGCGCAGCTCGGTAGCCCGTGGTTGCTATAGTCTGTGTAAACCAAAAGTTTAGAGTGGGGCGATATGGAAAGCTTTGGCAGTATCGAATGCTTTGTGCGCAGCGCCGAAGGTGGCAGCTTTGCCGAGGCTGCACGCCACCTGAGCCTCACGCCTGCTGCAGTGGGTAAAAGTGTCGCCAAGTTGGAGGCGCGCCTCGGTGTGCGGCTGTTTCAGCGCAGCACCCGGCGCTTGGCGCTGACCGAAGCCGGCAAGGTGTTCCTGGAGGAAGTCAGTGGCAGCCTCACCACCATCCAGAATGCAGTTGCCAACCTGGCCAGTGCCGAAGGGCGGCCGGTGGGTACGCTCAAGGTCAGCATGGGGCCGGTGTTCGGCAACCGCTACGTGGTGCCGTTGCTGGGGGAATTTATGCGGCGCTTTCCGGATATCAGCCCGGACTGGCACTTCGATAACCGCCAGGTCGACCTGATCGGCCAAGGCTTCGACGCGGCCATCGGCGGCGGGTTCGAGTTGCCCCAAGGTGTGGTGGCGCGCAAGTTGACGCCGGCGCACCGGGTGCTGGTGGCGTCGCCGGATTACCTGGCGCGACGCCTTCCGGTACTGGTGCCCGAGGACCTGTCGCACTGCCTCGGCATCTTGATCCGCTCGCCGCAGACTGGCCGGGTGCGTTCGTGGCAACTGACCAATCGTGAGCGTGAGCACAGCCCTTTAGTACTGAAACCGGCGATGACCATGAGCGACTCCGAAGCCGCGTGCTGCGCTAGTGCCCAGGGCCTTGGTATCGCGCTGGTGAGCATGCCAATGGCCGTGCCGTTTTTGGACAGCGGAGCGTTGGTGCGAGTGTTACCCGATTGGTATGTGGACGACGGCAATATTTCCATCTACTACGCCGAGCATAAATTGCTGCCGGGCAAGACGCGGGCGTTTGTGGATTTCGTTATTGAGCAGTTTGCCGAGCAGAAACTGGCTCAACGGTTCAGTGCTATCTGAGCACGGCTTTACATCGAGTCGTGGCCATCGCGGGCAAGCCCGGCTCCCACATTGGGTCGCGGTCACTGTGGCCGGGCTTGCCCGCGATGCAGGCGCATCGGTCTACCGCCCGAACTTGCCCGGCCAACCGATGACCTTCTTCGGCCGCGGCGTGGCATATGTCCTGACCTTCGACGTCGACAACCCCAACCGCACCAACGACTCGGCCACCATCACCGCCGCCGTCACCCCGTCCACCACCGGCACCCCGGTGCGCTGGCGGATCTGCTCATCCAGCCCAGCCATGCCGCCGCAGCCCAGGCAGATCACCTCGGCCTTGTCATCGCGGATGGCCAGTTCCGCCTGGCGCACGATGGCTTCCATGGCGCCTAGCGGGTCTTCTTCCAGCTCCAGCACCGCCATGCCGCTGGCGCGCACCGAAGCGCAGCGCTGGTAGAGGCCGGCGAGTTTCAGCCGGTCTTCAATCAGCGGCACAGTGCGGTCCAGGGTGGTCACCACCGAGTAGGCGTGCCCCAGGAACATTGCGGTACTGGCCGCCGCTTCGGTGATATCCACCACCGGCACATTGAGCAGTTCCTGCAGGCCTTCACGGCCATGCTCGCCATAGCCGGCCTGGATCACCGCATCAAAGGGCTGGTCGTAGGCCATCACCCGGTCCATCACGGCGATGGCCGCCAGGTAGCTTTCAAAATTGCCTTCCACCGATTCGGCGCCGAAGTACGGGGTGAGCCCGACAATCTCAGTGCCCGGTGCAGCCACCGCCCGTGCTTGCTGGGCGATGGTCTCGGTGATGGATTCGGTGGTGTTGACGTTGACCACGAGGATACGCATGGAAAGTCCTTGTTTAGTGACTGACGTTATCGACGGCAATGCTTTCGCCGCTGACATCGGCGTAGTGCGGTTGACGCTTGGCAATCAGCAGGTACAGCAACCCGGCAATGCCTGCGCCAAACAACCAGGAGAACGGCGAGACGCTGGCAAACCCCGGCAACAGCGCTAGCAGGATGGCGATCACCGCCGCCGGAATGAACGCCGCCACCGCACGCATATTCACCCCACGGCTGTAGTAATAAATGCCTTGGGGGTCTTCGCTGTATAGCTGCGGCACATCCACCTGGCTTTTACGGATCAGCCAGTAATCGACCATGATCACCCCGTACAGAGGCCCCAGCAGCGCGCCCAGGCCAGAAAGGAAATACACAATCACCAACGGGCTGTTATAGAGGTTCCACGGCAGGATCAGCACGGCAACGAAGGCGCTGATCAGCCCGGCGCGCCGGAAGTTCAGGTACTTGGGCGCCAGGTTGCTCAGCACAAAGGCCGGGGCGACGAAGTTGGCCATGATGTTCACCGCCACGGTGACAATCAGGAAAGCCAGGCAGCCGAGCACCAGAAAGAAGGTGTTGGGGATCGCCGCGATGATTTCGGTGGGGCTTTCGATCACCCGGCCATTGAGCTGGAACTGCCCGCCGCACAGCAGCACGGTAATTGCGGCGAACACCAGGATATTCACCGGCAGGCCCCAGAAGTTGCCGACCTGGATGGTCTTGCGGCACGGCGAAGAGCGGGCGAAGTCGCAAAAGTTGAGGATCAGCGTGCCGTAGATGGCCAGCCACAGCGCGCCGCCGGCAAAGATATTGCGCCACATCTCACCGCCACTCAGGGGCTCGCGGATCGACCAGGCAATCTGCCCGTTCGCCTGGAAGTACATCCAGCCGGCCAGTGCGGCCACGGTCAGCAGAATCACCGGCCCGGCGAAGCCTTCATAGCGACGTACCATTTCCATGCCGTAGGCGAGGATCACCAACTGCACCAGCCAGATCGCCACAAAACACGCCCAACCCAGGGTCGACAGACCGAGAATCGAGTCGTGGTCATAATCGGCAAACCCTGGATGAATGGCCGTCAGCAGCACACGGAAAACTACCGAGGCCAGGTAGGTCTGGATACCAAACCAGGCAATCGCAATCACCGCCCGAATCAACGCCGGAATTTGCGCCCCGTGAATACCGAAACTGATGCGGCTGATAACCGGAAACGGCACACCGGTCTTCTGCCCCATGTAGCCCGACAAGTTCATGAAGAAGTACACCAGCGCCGCGCCGATCCCCAGGGACAGCAATATTTGCCAGCCGCCCAGGCCCAATGCATAGAGGCCGATGGCGAATGAATAGTTGGCGATGTTGTGCACGTCATTGGTCCACAACGCAAAGATGCTATAGCGCCCCCAACGTCGGCCTTCGACCTTGGTGGGCGCCAGGTCCTTGTTGTGCAGGCGCGGGCTGAGTACCAGCGGGCCGGGGCCGGCAGCTGCAGGGTTTAATGGGGAGGAGGGCAAATCCAGTGCGAGGGTGTTCGAGAGGCTTGTACGCATTCCGGCAGGCTCCAGCGCATCTGCAGCAAAGCGGCGGATGGCAAAGTGTATGTAGGTTTTGTATTGATTGTATACAAAGCGTACTTATGCCTAAGCCATATGCGTGCCAATTTTCGATATATGAAAATCTTGGCTAATTTCGTTTTTATATATTTTGAGAATAACTTACTGAATTACAAACGTTATAAATTGACCGTTTGAACAGGTATTTATTTTTTCGTTAATTACAGAGCTATTTATAGGCAGCGCCATCGGCGCAGAGAGATGTTACGTTTTGGTGCGTTGTACATTAAGTTGCACACAAAAATGGCACCTATGGTTACAAGGTTGTGTACAAGATTTGCCCGACCAAAAAGGAAGTCTTGCTTTCTGTAGGAGCGAGCTTGCTCGCGAAAAACTTAACGGCCCCGCGTTTATTCAGGAAGCCCGCGTTATCGTTGTCGTTTTTCGCGAGCAAGCTCGCTCCTACAGGTTTTTTGACCGCGTCAGAGGCTCAAGCCTTGCTGATGATATTCCCCGCATGCAGCCCGCATTCCTTCTGCGTGGCTTCTTCCCACCACCAGCGGCCTTCACGTTCATGCTGGCGTGGCAATACCGGCCGGGTGCACGGCTCGCAGCCGATGCTGATAAACCCGCGCTCATGCAGGCTGTTGTACGGCAGTTCCAGCATGCGGATATAACCCCAGACTTCTTCGCTGGTCATCTGCGCCAGCGGGTTGAACTTGTACAGGGTGCGTTCCGGCGTGGAGAACGCCGTGTCGATTTCCAGCGCCGCCACCTGGCTGCGAGTGCCGGGGCTCTGGTCGCGGCGCTGGCCGGTGGCCCAGGCGCGTACACCTGCAAGTTTGCGGCGCAGCGGTTCGATCTTGCGGATGCCGCAGCATTCGCCATGGCCGTCCTTATAGAAGCTGAACAGGCCTTTCTCTTTGACGAAGGGCTCCAGCTTGCTCGGGTCCGGCGAGATCAGTTCTATGTCGATCTTGTAGAACTCACGCACCTGCTCGATAAACCGGTAGGTCTCCGGGTGCAGGCGGCCAGTGTCGAGGCTGAACACCTTGACGTTCTTGTTCAGCTTCCAGGCCATGTCCACCAGCACCACATCCTCGGCACCGCTGAAGGAAATCCACAGGTCATCGCCGAACTGGCTGAACGCCAGCTTGAGTATGTCCTGGGCAGACTTGTTGGCATAAGTCGTGGCGAGTTCAACGACGTCGAAGGCTTGGTTCATCAGGACGGTTCCTACAGGTCAGTGGCGCTGAGCGCTCTCTAGGAGGGCGATGGTATCAAAATCTGTCCCGCGTTGCGGCGGCGGGCTTGAGTCGCTAGAGTTCGGCAGTCCTTTTGCTCGCTCAACTAACAACATCTAATAGGAGTGTCGTGTGGAAATTGCCTGCCTTGACCTGGAAGGGGTGCTGGTTCCGGAAATCTGGATCGCCTTTGCCGAGAAAACCGGCATTGAGTCTCTGCGGGCCACCACCCGTGACATTCCCGACTACGACGTGCTGATGCAACAGCGCCTGCGCATCCTCGACGAGCATGGGCTCAAGCTGGCCGATATCCAGGCCGTGATCGCCACGCTCAAGCCGCTGGACGGCGCCATCGAGTTCGTCAACTGGCTGCGCGAGCGTTTCCAGGTGGTGATCCTGTCCGACACCTTCTACGAATTCTCCCAACCGCTGATGCGTCAGCTGGGTTTCCCGACCTTGCTTTGCCACCGCTTGATCACCGATGAGAACGACCGGGTGGTGAGCTACCAGCTGCGCCAGAAAGACCCCAAGCGCCAATCGGTGCTGGCATTCAAAACCCTCTACTACCGCGTGATCGCTGCCGGTGATTCCTACAACGACACCAGTATGCTGGGTGAAGCTGACCGTGGGATTCTGTTCCATGCGCCGGACAATGTGATTCGCGAATTCCCGCAGTTCCCGGCGGTGCATACGTTTGAAGACTTGAAGAAAGAGTTTATCAAGGCGTCGAATCGGCAGTTGAGCCTGTAAGTTATGCAGCGCGGCTGATTGCCCCATCGCAGGCAAGCCAGCTCCCACCTTTGATCGCGGCGCGGTCGAAGGTGGGAGGGGGCTTGCCCCCGATAGGGCCGGTGCAGGCCCTACAAACCTTCCAACGTCTGCAACAATACCCGCACCTTCGTCAGCGACTCTTGATGCTCCGCCTGCCACTCTGAATCCGCCACAATCCCACCGCCACCCCAGCAACACACCTGCCCGTCCTTGACCAGCAAGCTGCGAATCGCGATGGAGCTGTCCATCTCGCCGCGCACGTCCAGGTACATCAGCGAGCCGCAATAGAGCCCGCGACGGGTGGGTTCAAGCTCGTCGATGATCTGCATGGCGCGAATCTTCGGTGCGCCGGTGATGGAGCCGCCAGGGAAGCTGCCGGCGATCAGGTCGAGGGCGTCTTTGTCGTCGGCCAACACGCCAGTGACGCTGCTCACCAGGTGGTGCACGTTGGGGTAGCTTTCGAGGCTGAACAGTTCTGGCACGCTCACCGAGCCGATGCGGCAACTGCGGCCCAGATCGTTGCGCAGTAGGTCGACGATCATCAGGTTTTCGGCGCGGTCCTTGGGGCTGGCCAGCAGTTCGGCGGCGTTGGCGGCATCCTCTTCTGGCGTCAGGCCGCGAGGGCGGGTGCCCTTGATGGGGCGGGTTTCGACCTGGCCTTCGCTGATGCGCACAAAGCGTTCCGGCGACAGGCTCAGCACGGCGCCGTCATCCGGCAGGCTCTGGAACCCGGAAAACGGTGTCGGGCAGGCCTCGCGCAAGGCGCAGTAGGCCGCCCACGAGTCGCCGCTACAGGGCGCGCGAAAGCGTTGGGTAAAGTTGACCTGGTAGCAGTCGCCGGCCTGGATGTAGTCCTGAATACGCAGGATGGCCTGTTGGTACGCCTCCAGGCTGAGGTCCGGCGCCATGGGGCCCTGGAGCTTGAAAGGAGTAGGGGCGTCGCCCGTTGCATGACTGAACAGGGCGATCAGACGTTGCCGCTCGCTATCGGCCAGCACCGGGTGAAACACCAGCTGGCTGGTGCGTGCCTGGTGATCACTGACCAGCGCCCAGGCATACAGCCCCAGGCGCGCATCCGGCAGGTGCAGGTCGTCCACGGCCAGGCGTGCAACCCGTTCCAGGTGCCGGCCGAAGTCATAGCTCAAGTAACCGATCAAACCGCCGGCAAAGGGCAATTCAACGTCAGCAGGCAGGGCCGCCTCGCCCAGCTGCGCCAGGTTCTCGCGCAAGCGTTGCAGGAAATCGCTGCCGCTTTCATCCGGCCCAACCGTCAAGGTCGCTTCGGGCCAGGCGCTGAGCAGGTCATAACGCCCCCGTTCGGCAGCCGGGCGGCCGCTGTCGAGCAGCACCGCGCCAGGCGCATGGCGAATAGCCGCAAAGTACTCGGCGGGGTTGGCCCGGTAGGGTAAGGGGTAAACGGAACAGGTCGACATGCGAGGGTGAATCAGCCAGTGGCGTGGGGGAGGGGATTGTAGTCCTCTGTAGGACTTGCTCCTAGGGGGGATGTCGGTGATAGCTCGATAGAGGGCATAGCCTGGAGGATGAAGGGCTTGTCAGAAAGCTATCGCAGGCAAGCCAGCTCCCACCTAGAGATCCCGGGCTTGCTGCGATGCGCTGCTTAGCCTTCAACTGGCGGAATATGCCCGAACATCTCCTGCACGAACTTCACCCGTTCCTCTGGGGTTTCTGTCACCCCGGCCGCCTTGAGTTCTTCCAGCCGCGCCTCTACTGCATGGGTGCGCAACGTCAGGCCGCAGTCGTTGGCAATCTGGATGTTCAGCCCAGGCCGTGCGTTCAGCTCAAGGATCAACGGGCCTTTTTCCTGGTCCAGCACCATGTCCACGCCGATATAGCCCAGCCCGCACAGCTCGTAGCAGCCGGCGGCGAGCTTCATGAAGCCGTCCCAGTTGGGCAGTTGCACGCCATCCACGGCGTTGGTGGTGTCGGGGTGCTTGGTGATGATGTTGTTCAACCAGGTGCCGCGCAGGGTCAGGCCGGTGGCCAGGTCTACGCCCACCCCAATCGCACCCTGGTGCAGGTTGGCCTTGCCGCCGGACTGGCGGGTGGGCAAGCGCAGCATCGCCATCACCGGGTAGCCCATCAGCACGATGATGCGGATGTCTGGCACGCCTTCATAGCTGATGCTTTTGAAGATCTGGTCGGGCACCACGCGGTACTCGATCAATGCGCGGTCGCGGTGGCCGCCGAGGGAATACAGGCCGGTGAGGATGCTGGAGATCTGGTGCTCGATCTCCTCATGGCTGATGATTTTGCCGGACACCGTGCGATAGCGCCCCTCGAACCGGTCGGCCACTACCAGGATGCCGTCACCGCCGGCGCCCTGGGCGGGCTTGATCACGAAGTCGCTGCGCCCACCGATAATCTCGTCGAGCTTGTCGATTTCCTTTTCGGTGGAGATCACCCCGTACATTTCCGGCACGTGGATGCCGGCCGCCAGCGCCCGTTCCTTGGTGATGATCTTGTCATCCACGATAGGGTACAGGCTGCGCTTGTTGTACTTGAGCACGTAGTCGGCATTACGCCGGTTGATGCCCATGATCCCCCGCGCTTCCAGGGCCTTCCAGGTCTTCCAGAAGCCGAACATCAAGAGTCAGCCTTCAGGAACGCCTTGAAGCGCACCAGCTCGGTGAGGCGGTAGCCGCGATAGCGACCCATGGCCAGCATGAAGCCCACCAGAATCAACAGGATCGCCGGGAAGGTGAACACGAAGTACACCAGCTCCGGCACGCTCATGATCAGGTGCGCCAGGGACGCGGCGAACAGCGTGCCAATCGCCACCTTCAGCGCATGATTGGCACCACGTTCCTCCCAGGTGATCGACAGGCGTTCGATGGTCATGGTCAGGATCACCATCGGGAACAGCGCCACCGACAAGCCGCGCTCCAGCCCCAGTTTGTGGCTGAACAGGCTGATGGCGGCAATCAGCACCACCACGAAGGTCAGCACCACCGACAGCCTCGGCAGCATTTGCAGTTTCAAGTGTTCCAGGTACGACCTGAGCGACAGGCCCAGCGCCGTGATAATCGTGAACAGCACAATCCCGAAGCCTAACTGGGTCTCGCGGAACGCCAGGGCGATCAGTACCGGGGTGAAGGTGCCCAGGGTCTGCAGGCCGATCAGGTTGCGCAGGATCAAGATCACCAGCACGCCAATCGGGATCATCACCATGATCATGAAGGTCTGCTGGGTTTGCAGCGGCAGGCCGTACAGCGAGTATTCGAGGAAGTTGGCGTCGGTGTTTTCGTCCGTCAGCTTGGCCAGGCGGATGGCGTTCATCTCGCTGTTGTTCAGGCTGAAGGTCACCATGGCTTTCTTGCCGCCATCGACGGTGATCAGGTTTTCATCGCCGGTCCACCACAGCAGGCGGTCGGCGGGCAGGCCTTGTTCACCGGTCTCCGGGTTGAAGTACAGCCAGTCGTTGCCGTTGAAGCTGCGCAGCCACAGTTCCGGGGTTTGCGGCTGGTCGGCCACCAGACGGATGGTGTGGACCTTCTCTACCGGCACGTGGGCGATGGACAGCAGCAGCTCGACGATCTTGGCCTTGTGCGGCGTCGAGGGGTCGCCGGCCAGCAGCAACTTCACATTGTCGTCGTTGAGGTTGTTGGTGCGTTTGATGGCTTCGCTGATAAAGGTCTCGACGTCGGCCGAGTGCTGGCGGATCGGCGCTAGCAGGGCTTCGGCGGCGATCTTCTCGGGGCCTTCCACGGCGATGCTGTCGCGGAAGGTCGGGCCTTTGATCTTGACCTTCTCGCCGCTGTAGCGCTTGGTCAGCACCAGGCGGTAATAGAGGGTCTGGTTGCCCTTGGCCCGGCGCGCCGACCAGGTGACCTTGCGGTTGCCGTCGATGCGATTGACGCTCACCCCGTAGTTGTTCGAGATAAAGCTCTCATTGAGGCTGACGAAGTCGCGGCTCAGGGGCGGCACGAACATCTGGATCTTGACCGGGTCTTTCGGGTTGGCGACGAACTCGACCTTGGCGTCGATGTTCCACAAGTCGTCGGTGGCATCTTCGGTGACGGGAATCCCCAGCACGAAGATCTGATAGGCGGTGACCGAAATGCCCAGCACCACCAGCAAGGTGATCAGGATTTTCAGGTGCAGGGTCAGAGAGCGCATTCGGTTTACTCGGCGGTATTAAGCGTCGGCGGCGCAGGCGGGTTTGCCTGCTGCATATTTAAGACTGGGGTCGACCAGCGCATCAAAGCGTTTCAAGGCTTCGGAGCCAATCAGCAGCGGGTATTGGAATGCGCTGCGGTCAGTCAAGTTCACTTCGATGCTGCGTAAAGCACTGCCCATGCAGATATCCAGCGCAATCACTGGGCGGGCAGTGTAGTTCTTGTCCTCATCGGGGTCGTAGTCGCCGGCGCGGCGCTTGATCTTGCTGACACGCGCCAGGGGCAGTTCGATGGGGTGGGAATGGGCGGTGTCGATGGCCAGGTAGAAGCGGACCCAGGATTCGCCATTGCGCTTGAAGCGCTTGATATCGCGGGCACTCAACGAGGCGGTCTTGGCGCCGGTGTCGAGTTTGGCCGCCACTTCCAGGTCGATACCTGCAAGCTTGGCGTATTCATTCAGGCCGTACACGGTCTTCTCGGCGCCAGCGCCAAGGCTCGGTATGCACAGCAGGCACATCACTAGTAGGTAAGGCTTGAGTCTCATAAATCCTGAGGCAGGGCAGTGCACTGTTTATTTCATGGCGACTGGCATTGCTGCGCAATCTCGGGTGCGCCCTTTCATCATGTGATGTCAGGCAAAAGCGGCGGGCATTCTAACATGATGCTTTTTTGGCGCCAGCGCTGGCAGGCGGCCATGCCTTGGCAGGTCGATGCGAGGGTTATTAGACGATTGTCGACAATGTGTATTTATTCTTTGACTATGCGGGGCTAATTGGCTAGTTTTTGCGGCATTGCTTTTAAAGGTGTCGACAATATGTTGGAGCAACTGGAAAAACCAGCCGTGGCACCAGACGATTCCCAGACCATGTCGGAGAACGTCTTCCGGCGTATCCAGGCCGCCATCGTCAAAGGCGAAATCGCCCCCGGCAGCAAGATTTCCGAGCCGGAGCTGGCGCGCACCTACGGCATCAGCCGTGGCCCACTGCGCGAAGCGATCCATCGCCTGGAAGGCCAGCGCCTGCTGGTGCGGGTGCCTCACGTCGGCGCGCGCGTGGTGTCTTTGAGCCACGCCGAGTTGGTCGAGCTGTATGAAATTCGCGAGTCGCTGGAAGGCATGGCCTGCCGCCTGGCCGCCGAGCGCATGACCGACGCGGAGATCGAAGAGCTGCGCCAGGTGTTGCATACCCACGAACGGGACGCGGCGTTCCAGGCGGGTGTCGGCTATTACCAGCAGGAGGGCGACTTCGATTTTCATTACCGCATCATTCAAGGTGCCGGTAACCGCACCCTCACCCAAATGCTCTGCGGCGAGCTGTATCAACTGGTGCGCATGTACCGCATCCAGTTCTCCGCCACCCCCAATCGTCCACGCCAGGCCTTTGCCGAGCATCACCGCATTCTGGACGCGATTGCCGATCGCGACGGTGAACTGGCCGAACTGTTGATGCGCCGGCATATCGGCGCCTCCAAACGCAACATTGCCCGTCACTTCCCGGACGGTGCGCCTTCATCACGAGGTGAGTCATGAGTTCCAACAACAACAGCACTCCCGGCCAGCGTTTCCGTGACGCCGTCGCCAGCGAACAGCCTTTGCAAGTGGTGGGCGCCATCAACGCCAACCATGCGCTCTTGGCCAAGCGCGCCGGCTTCAAGGCGATTTATCTTTCAGGTGGCGGTGTCGCCGCCGGCTCCCTCGGCGTGCCAGACCTGGGCATCACCGGCCTGGATGACGTGCTCACCGACGTGCGCCGCATTACCGATGTGTGCGACCTGCCGCTGCTGGTGGACGTGGACACCGGTTTCGGCTCCTCGGCGTTCAACGTGGCGCGTACCGTCAAGTCGATGATCAAGTTCGGTGCCGCCGCCATCCATATCGAAGATCAGGTTGGCGCCAAGCGCTGCGGTCATCGCCCCAACAAAGAAATCGTGTCCCAGCAGGAGATGGTCGACCGCATCAAGGCCGCCGTGGATGCGCGCACCGATGACAGTTTCGTGATCATGGCGCGCACCGACGCCCTGGCGGTCGAGGGCCTGGAGTCTGCGCTGGAACGTGCCGCTGCGTGCATCGAGGCCGGTGCCGACATGGTGTTCCCGGAAGCCATCACTGAACTGGAGATGTACAAGCTGTTCGCCTCCCGCGTGAAGGCGCCGATCCTGGCGAACATCACCGAGTTCGGCGCGACACCGCTGTACACCACCGAACAGTTGAAATCTGCGGATGTTTCCATTGTGCTGTACCCGCTCTCGGCCTTCCGTGCCATGAACAAGGCCGCCGAGAATGTCTATACCGCGATTCGTCGCGACGGTACCCAGCAGAACGTGATCGACACCATGCAAACGCGCATGGAGCTTTACGATCGCATCGACTACCACACCTTCGAGCAGAAGCTCGACGCGCTGTTCGCCGCGAAAAAATAAACCCTGTGGTTCCCTGAACAACTACAAAATTGGAGAACGAACATGGCTGAAGCTAAAGTATTGAGTGGTGCTGGCCTGCGTGGCCAGGTCGCCGGGCAGACTGCACTGTCCACCGTGGGCCAGGCCGGCGCCGGCCTGACCTACCGTGGCTACGACGTACGCGAACTGGCCGCTGACGCCCAGTTTGAAGAAGTCGCCTACCTGCTGCTGTACGGCGAATTGCCAACCCAGGCAGAACTGGACGCCTACAGCAACAAGCTGAGCAAACTGCGTGACCTGCCCCAAGCCCTGAAAGAGGTGCTCGAACGCATCCCCGCCGACGCCCACCCGATGGACGTGATGCGCACCGGTTGCTCGTTCCTGGGCAATATCGAGCCGGAGAAAGATTTCAGCGTGCAGCGCGATGTCACCGACCGCCTGCTCGCCGCGTTCCCGGCGATCATGTGCTACTGGTACCGCTTCAGCCACGACGGCCAGCGCATCGACTGCGTGACCGACGAGCCGAGCATCGGTGGCCACTTCCTGCACCTGCTGCATGGCAAGAAGCCGAGCGAGCTGCACGTCAAGGTCATGAACGTGTCGCTGATCCTCTACGCCGAACACGAATTCAATGCCTCGACCTTCACCGCACGGGTGTGTGCATCGACCCTGTCCGACCTGTATTCCTGCGTCACCGCCGCCATCGGCTCCCTGCGCGGCCCGCTGCACGGCGGTGCCAACGAAGCAGCGATGGAAATGATCGAGCGTTTCTCCTCGGCCCAGGAAGCGGTTGAAGGCACCCTTGGCATGTTGGCGCGCAAAGACAAGATCATGGGCTTTGGCCACGCGATCTATAAAGACAGCGACCCGCGCAACGAGGTGATCAAAGGCTGGTCGAAAAAACTCGCTGACGAAGTAGGCGACACCGTGTTGTTCCCGGTCTCCGAAGCCATCGACAAGACCATGTGGGAACAGAAGAAGCTGTTTCCCAACGCCGATTTCTACCATGCCTCGGCGTACCACTTCATGGGCATCCCGACCAAGCTGTTCACGCCGATCTTCGTGTGCTCGCGCCTGACCGGCTGGGCCGCGCACGTGTTCGAGCAGCGCGCCAACAACCGCATCATCCGTCCAAGCGCCGAGTACACCGGCGTTGAGCAGCGCAAGTTCGTGCCAATCGAACGTCGCTGAATGGGATGGGCTGTGTCCGCTGGCTAATGTGCTTTTTTGTGGGAGCTGGCAAGCCAGCTCCCACAGGAAACAAAGCCAGTGTCGACAGTTCACCTTTTGCACTTACCGTGACCGAGTCCTGACGATGAACACTGAATTTCGCAAACCGCTCCCCGGCAGCCGCCTGGATTTTTTCGACGCCCGTGCGGCTGTCGAGGCAATCACCCCCGGCGCCTACGCCACCTTGCCCTACACCTCGCGCGTGCTCGCCGAGAACCTGGTGCGCCGTTGCGACCCGGCGACCCTCAATGCCTCGCTGAGCCAACTGATCGAGCGCAAGCGCGACCTCGACTTCCCGTGGTTCCCGGCCCGCGTGGTGTGCCATGACATCCTCGGCCAGACCGCCCTGGTCGACCTCGCCGGCTTGCGTGATGCCATCGCCCAGCAAGGCGGCGACCCGGCGCAGGTCAACCCGGTGGTGCCCACCCAGCTGATCGTCGACCACTCCCTGGCCGTCGAGGCCGGTGGCTTTGACCCGCAAGCCTTCGAAAAAAACCGTGCCATTGAAGACCGTCGCAACGAAGACCGTTTCCACTTTATCGAGTGGACCAAAAAGGCCTTCAAGAACGTCGACGTGATCCCGCCAGGCAACGGCATCATGCACCAGATCAACCTGGAGAAAATGTCCCCGGTGATTCAAGTGCGTGACGGCGTGGCCTTCCCGGATACCTGTGTCGGCACCGACAGCCACACGCCTCACGTAGATGCCCTGGGCGTGATCGCCATCGGCGTCGGTGGCCTGGAAGCCGAGAGCGTGATGCTCGGCCGCGCGTCGTGGATGCGCTTGCCGGAAAGCGTGGGCGTGGAATTGACCGGCAAGCTGCAACCGGGCATCACCGCCACCGATATGGTGCTGGCGCTCACCGAATTCCTGCGCCAGCAGAAGGTGGTCGGCGCCTGGCTGGAGTTCTTCGGCGAAGGGGCTGCGGCACTCACCTTGGGTGACCGTGCGACCATTTCCAACATGGCCCCGGAGTACGGCGCCACCGCCGCGATGTTCTACATCGACGCGCAAACCATTGCCTACCTCAAACTCACCGGCCGTGAAGACGAACAGGTCGCGCTGGTCGAGCAATACGCCCGTCACACCGGCCTGTGGGCCGACGACCTGAAAGGCGCGCAGTACGAGCGCAGCCTGAGCTTCGACCTCTCCAGCGTCGTGCGCAATATGGCCGGCCCGAGCAACCCCCATGCGCGTCTGGCCACCCGCGACCTGGCGTCAAAAGGCATCGCTGGCCAATGGGATGACGTGCCGGGGCAAATGCCCGACGGCGCAGTGATCATCGCCGCCATCACCAGCTGCACCAACACCAGCAACCCGCGCAACGTGATCGCTGCCGGCCTGCTGGCACGCAACGCCAACAAGCTGGGGCTGACCCGCAAGCCGTGGGTCAAGTCGTCTTTGGCGCCGGGCTCGAAAACCGTGGCCATGTACCTGGAAGAAGCGGGACTTGGCCATGAGCTGGAAAAACTCGGTTTTGGCGTGGTGGCGTTTGCCTGCACCACCTGCAACGGCATGTCCGGCGCGCTCGACCCGGTGATCCAGCAAGAGATCATCGACCGCGACCTGTACGCCACCGCAGTGTTGTCGGGTAACCGCAACTTTGACGGGCGCATTCACCCCTACGCCAAGCAAGCCTTCCTGGCGTCGCCGCCGCTGGTGGTGGCCTATGCGATTGCCGGTACCATCCGTTTCGACATCGAAAAGGACGTGCTCGGCCTGGACGCCGAGGGCAAGGAAATCCGCCTGCAAGACATCTGGCCGAGCGATGAAGAGATCGACGCGGTGGTCAAGGCTTCGGTAAAACCCGAGCAATTCCGTGCGGTGTATATCCCGATGTTCGCCATCCACGAAGACACCGGCCCCAAGGTCACGCCGCTGTACGACTGGCGCCCACAAAGCACCTATATCCGCCGCCCGCCGTACTGGGAAGGCGCGCTGGCCGGTGCACGACCGCTCAAGGGCATGCGCCCGCTGGCGGTGCTGCCGGACAACATCACCACCGACCACTTGTCGCCGTCCAACGCGATCATGCTGGACAGCGCCGCCGGCGAATACCTGGCGAAAATGGGCTTGCCGGAAGTCGACTTCAACTCCTACGCCACCCACAGGGGCGACCATTTGACGGCGCAGCGCGCCACCTTCGCCAACCCGAAACTGTTCAACGAAATGGTGCAGGAAAACGGCAAGGTCAAGCAGGGCTCTCTTGCGCGTATCGAGCCGGAAGGCAAAGTCACGCGGATGTGGGAAGCGATTGAAACCTACATGGAACGCAAGCAGCCGCTGATCATCATCGCCGGTGCCGACTATGGCCAAGGTTCGTCCCGCGACTGGGCGGCCAAGGGCGTACGCCTGGCCGGTGTGGAAGCGATTGCCGCCGAAGGCTTCGAGCGCATCCACCGCACCAACCTGGTGGGCATGGGCGTGTTGCCCCTGGAGTTTCTGCCAGGCACCGACCGCCACACTCTCAAGATCGACGGCAGTGAAACCTATGATGTGGACGGCGAGCGCACCCCGCGTGCGCAATTGACCCTGGTGATCAACCGCAAGAATGGCGAACGTGTCGAGGTGCCAGTGACCTGCCGCCTGGACACCGCCGAAGAAGTGTCGATCTACGAGGCGGGTGGCGTGTTGCAGCGTTTCGCCCAGGACTTCCTGGAATCAAAGGCGACCGCCTGAAGAGGATAACCATGGCACACGTAGCGCAAATCAGAATCCCCGCCACTTACATGCGTGGCGGCACCAGCAAGGGCGTGTTCTTCAGTCTCAAGGATCTGCCCGCAGCGGCCCATGTGCCGGGCCCTGCACGCGACGCCTTGTTGCTGCGGGTGATTGGCAGCCCCGACCCGTACGACAAGCAGATCGACGGCATGGGTGGGGCCACCTCGAGCACCAGCAAGACCGTGATCCTGGCCAAAAGCAGCCGCGCCGATCACGACGTGGACTACCTGTTCGGCCAGGTCTCCATCGACAAGCCATTTGTCGATTGGAGCGGCAACTGCGGCAACCTGTCGGCGGCGGTAGGCTCGTTCGCCATCAGCGCCGGCCTGGTCGATGCGGCCCGCATGCCCCACAACGGCGTGGCCGTGGTGCGGGTGTGGCAGGCCAACATCGGCAAGACCATCATTGCCCGCGTGCCGATCACTGACGGCGCGGTGCAGGAAACCGGCGACTTTGAACTGGACGGCGTGACCTTTCCGGCCGCCGAAGTGCAGCTGGAGTTCATGGACCCAGCGGCGGAAGAAGAGGGCGGTGGTGGCTCGATGTTCCCCACCGGCAACCTCGTCGACGACTTGGAGGTACCCGGTGTCGGTACCTTCAAGGCCACGTTGATCAATGCCGGTATCCCGACGATTTTCATCAATGCCCAAGACCTGGGCTACACCGGTACCGAACTGCAAGGCGCGATCAACAGCGACCCCAAGGCCCTGGCGATGTTCGAGACCGTGCGGGCGTATGGCGCGTTGCGCATGGGCCTGATCAAACACCTGGACGAGGCCGCTCAGCGCCAGCACACGCCCAAGGTGGCGTTCGTGGCCAAGCCTGCCGATTACGTGGCTTCCAGTGGCAAGGCGATCAAGGCCGGCGATGTGGATCTGCTGGTGCGCGCCTTGTCCATGGGCAAACTGCACCACGCGATGATGGGCACCGCGGCGGTGGCGATTGGCACCGCGGCGGCGATTTCCGGCACCTTGGTCAACCTGGCGGCGGGCGGCGTGGAACGCAATGCCGTGCGCTTCGGGCACCCGTCCGGCACCTTGCGCGTAGGCGCCGAGGCCAGCCAGGTTGACGGTGAATGGGTGGTGAAGAAAGCCATCATGAGCCGCAGTGCGCGGGTGTTGATGGAAGGCTACGTGCGCATCCCTGGCGACGCCTTTTAGCTTGATCGTTCCCACGCTCCGCGTGGGAACGCCGCCTGGGACGCTCTGCGTCCTGCTGTGACGCAGAGCGTCACGGGATGCATTCCCACGCGGAGCGTGGGAACGATCAACATCAATCTTGACTTGAGGAACAACCCCACCTTTTAGGAGAACTGCCATGAGCGCCAACGTCGAGCAGAACAACCGCCCCGACTACGACCCGGTGTTGCAGGACATCGCCGACTACGTCCTCAACTACCGCATCGACTCCCAGGACGCCCTGGATACCGCCCGTAACTGCCTGATGGACACCCTCGGCTGCGGCCTGCTGGCCCTGCGCTTCCCCGAGTGCACCAAGCACCTGGGGCCGATGGTGGAGGGCACCGTGGTGCCATTCGGCGCACGGGTGCCGGGCACTTCGTTTCGCCTGGACCCGGTCAAGGCCGCCTGGGACATTGGTTGCATCGTGCGCTGGCTCGACTACAACGACACCTGGCTCGCCGCTGAATGGGGCCACCCTTCGGACAACCTTGGCGGCATCCTCGCCGTGGCCGATCACCTGTCACAAAAGCGCCTGGCCAATGGCGACGCGCCGCTGACCGTGCGTGCAGTGTTGGAAGCGATGATCATGGCCCACGAAATCCAAGGGGTGATTGCCCTGGAAAACTCCTTCAACCGGGTAGGCCTCGACCATGTGTTGCTGGTGAAAGTTGCCTCTACGGCGGTCACTGCCAAGCTGATGGGCGCCAATCGTGAGCAACTGTTATCGGCGTTGTCCCACGCGTTTGTCGATGGCCAGGCGCTGCGCACCTATCGCCATGCGCCAAATGCCGGCTCGCGCAAATCCTGGGCGGCAGGCGATGCATCGAGCCGCGGCGTACGCCTGGCAGACATCGCCTTGCGTGGCGAAATGGGCATCCCCGGCGTGCTGAGTGCGCCGCAATGGGGCTTCTACGACGTGCTGTTCAGCCACACCAACAAGGACCTGGCGCTCAAGCCCGAGGACAAGCGCGCCTTCAGCCTGCCCCAACCCTACGGCACCTACGTGATGGAAAACGTGCTGTTCAAGATCAGCTTCCCGGCCGAGTTCCACGCGCAAACCGCCTGTGAAGCGGCAGTCGCCCTGCACCCGCAGGTCAAGCATCGCCTGCATGAAATCGAGCGCATCGTGATCACCACCCACGAGTCGGCGATTCGCATTATTTCCAAGGTCGGCCCATTGGCCAACGCCGCCGACCGTGACCACTGCCTGCAATACATGACCGCCGTGCCCTTGGCGTTCGGCCACCTGGTGGCCGAGCAGTATGAAGATGATTTCCACGCGGCCCACCCGATCATCGATGAGCTGCGCGACAAGATGGTCATCGTCGAAGACCCGCGCTACAGCCGCGAGTACCTGGAGGCTGACAAACGCTCGATTGCCAACGCGGTGCAGGTGTTTTTCACGGACGGCACCTGCACCGAGCAGGTCGCGGTGGAGTACCCGATTGGCCATCGCCGCCGTCGGGTGGACGGCATTCCACTGCTGGAAGACAAGTTCAAGGCCAACCTGGCCACGCGCTTTACCGCGCAACGCAGCGCTGAGATTTTTGCGTTGTGCAAGGATCAGGCACGGCTTGAGGCGACGCCTGTGAACCGTTTCATGGACCTGTTAGTGATCTGAAAAACAACACGGTCAATGTGGGAGCTGGCTTGCCTGCGATAGCGGTGTGCCAGCCCCACATGAATTAACTGGATGTCAGCTATCGCAGGCAAGCCAGCTCCCACAGTTGACCGAGCCCAGCTTCAGAATCTATTCAAACCGCAGTATCACCCGGCGGTTGTGCTTGCTCTTCTTCTCGATCTTCTCGCAGAACACCCGGCCGATTTCCTCGGTATTGAGCACGTGGGTGCCGCCGCAGGGCTGGATATCGATGCCGGGGATTTCAATCACTCGTACCGAACCCGAGACCACCGGCGGCGCAACCGCCTGGGTGCGGGTGATCTGCAGCAGGGTTGCGTACTCGGTGGCGGGCATCGACAGGGTTTTGACTGCGTGGGCCTGCTCGATCAGGGCATTGAGGTCTTGGGTGAGGCGGTCTTTGTCCAGGGTCATTTCCGGCAGGTCGAAATCCAGGCGGCCTTTATCCGCGCTGATGCTGCAACCGGTCACGGGCGCATCGATAAGGGAGCACAGCAAGTGCAGGCAGGTGTGCATCTTCATGTGCTGGTAGCGCCGTTCCCAATCCAGCCCGGCGTCGACCTGGACGCCAGCGGCCAACTGTTCGGGGCAGTGGTCCACCTGGTGCCAGATGATCGAGCGCAACGCCGGGTCGCGTACGGTGCCGGTCACTTGCACCCGTGTGCCATCGGCCAGGGTGAGGTGGCCGGTATCGCCCGGTTGCCCGCCGCCGGTGGGGTAGAACAGGGTGTGCTCCAGGGCGATACCCTGTTCGCTGACGGCAATCACCCGGGCGCTGAATGCGTTCTGGTAGGGCGCGCTGTCGAACAGCGCCAGGGTTTCCATGGTATGCACGGACATGTTCAACCTCCGACGATCAATGGGGTGGCTTGCAAGAGGTGGCGCACCAGTGCGCTCAAGCCAGGGGGAGAGAGCAGGGTGATTTCAAATTCCGGCCCGCATACCTTCAGGTTCAGCGGCAGGCGAGGCAGTTGTTCATCGTTGTCGAGGCGACGCAGGCGAAACTGCAGGTGGTGCCGCTCTTTCACCGTAGGTTCGAGCATCAGCCCTTGCAGGGGATGAAAGTCGGCGTCCAGCACGGTGACCTTGTGGCCGACACTCACTTCGCCCACCACGTGCAAGCGCTCATCCAGGGCAAAGGCGCCGAGGTAGTTGCTGTGGTCCGATTCATCGTTTTTTTGCAGTTGGATCTGGTTGACCACCTTGACCTTGGTGCCTGCTGGCACGTCCTGGGTAATCACGCAGGAGGGGCTGATAAACACGTTGTCGCCGATCGAAACATAGCCCAGCACCCGGGCGCCGGCGCCGACTTCGACGTTATTGCCCAGGCGCGGGTGGCGCTTGCCGTCCGGGTTGTTGGCGATACCGCGCGCGCCGAGGGTCACGCCGCAGAGGATGTAGCAGTCGTTGCCGATCACGCAGGTTTCGCCGATGACGGTGCCGTAGCCATGGTCCAGCACAAAGCGCCGGCCAATACGGGCTGCCGGGTGAATCTCGGCGCCGGAGAGGATCTTGCCCTGGTTGCTCAGCTTGAGGGCCATGCGCGAAAACTCGCCATTGTCAGCGGCCTGGAAATGCCACACCAGGTGCGCAAGGCGGTAGAACAGCACGGCCTTGAACGAGGCGTAGGACTCCAGGATCAACTCACCGCGCCCACGGGACGCCGGGTCGCGATAGGCATAGGCGATCAGGTCTTCGGCCACTGCCTGGGCGGCGTTCTGGATCAACGGCGCCAGGTGCGGTTCCAGCTGCTTCATCTGCCCGGGCGTCAGGGTGGTGATGAGGTGGGTCAGCAACTCATCGTGCAGCTGTTGCATGTCGATAAAGCCCCCCATGGAGACACCCCCGTATGTTGAATGGTTAAAAGCCCGGTTACTCGAAACTGGGCAGGTAGCTGTCGGCATTGTCGTAGACCATGGTCAACACCCTCGTTTCAGGCGGCAGTTCGGGGGCAAGCTGGGCGATGGCAACCATGTTGGCGGCCGAAGACAGCCCCAGGCTGATGGCATCGGTGCGCATGATGCGTTTGATCATGTCCAGGCAATCGGCGTGCGACACCTTGAGCATGCCGTCGATCACGTCCAGGTTGAGGATGCTGGGGATCAGGCCAATCGACAGGCCCTGGATCGCGTGCGCGGCGTGCTGGTCTTTCAGCAAGTCGCATTCCTCCGGTTCCACACCCATCACACGCAGTGCCGGCCAGGCTGCCTTGAGGGTTTCGCCGATACCGGTGATATGCCCCCCGGTGCCTATGCCGCTGACGAAGTAGTCCACACGCTGTTCACCGAAGGCGCGCAGGATTTCCGGGGCGGTGGTGTCCCGGTGGGTTTGGGGGTTGGCGCCGTTGCGTTGCTGGTTGAGCATCACGTAGTTGGGGTTCTCCAACTGCAGCTCCATGCACTTTTCACCGTGGGAGTTGTTACCCAGCCGACTGTCGGACAGCACGACCCTGGCGCCATACAGGCGCAGCAGTTTCTGTTTTTCCGGGCTGTAGTTGTCGGGGATCACCAGCACCACTTTGTAGCCCAGCACATTGCCGGCCATCACCAGGCCAATGCCGGTGTTGCCGCCACTGGGTTCGATGATGGTCTGCCCGGAATCACGGATCAGCACACCGCGGCGCTCGGCATCCAGGATCATGCCCAGGGCGATGCGCGCCTTGTGGCTGCCGCCGGGGTTGAGGGACTCCAGCTTGGCGTAGACCTCGATGCCGAGGTCTTCGGAAAACTGGGCCAGACGCACGATCGGCGTTTGGCCGATGACGTCGAGGATGGAGTTATGCAGCATCAGTACGCCTCCGCCCTTAGTACAACGGCATGTCAGGTTCGACGTCGCGAACCCAATGTTTCATGCCACCCTGCAGGACTTTGGTGTTGGCAAAGCCGGCGGCCAACAGGGTGCTGGCGGCTTGCTCGGCGCGGGTGCCTGCGTAGCAGATCAGGTAGTGGGTGTTGTCGCGGCTCAGGCTGGCGAGCTGCCCATCCAGTTCGGCCAGCGGGATATGCACCACGCCCGGTAATTTGCACACTTCCAGTTCGCTGGCGTCACGTACGTCCAGCAATACATCGGCGCTGCTGGGGTGTTCGAGCACTTGCTTGAGCACCTGGGGCTTGATGTAGCGCTCCGCGGCCAGGGAAGGCTGGCTCGGTACGGCATCGGCGCAGGTGGCTGGCGCGACGGTTTCGCTGTGGCGCAGGTCCGAGCAGCAGGGGCAGTCGGCGCGGCGCTTGAAGCGGATCTCGCTGAACTTCATCGCCAGCGCGTCGAAGCGCATCAAGCGGCCGGACAAGGGTTCGCCGATGCCGATCAGCAATTTGATCGCCTCGGTAGCCTGGATCATGCCGACCACGCCCGGTAGCACGCCGATCACACCGCCCGCGCTGCAATTGGGCGCCAGCTCAGCGGGCGGGGCCTTGGGGAACAGGCAGCGATAGCACGGCCCACCTTTATAGTTGAGCACGCTGATTTGCCCGTCGAAACGGTAGATGGCGCCGTACACCAGGGGTTTGCCCAGCTGCACGCAGGCGTCGTTGACCAGGTAGCGGGTGTCGAAATTGTCGGTGCCGTCGATCACCAGGTCATAGGCGCCCACCAGTTCCAGGGCGTTGTCAGTGTCGAGCGCGGTGTTGTGCGCATTGATCTGGATATAGGGGTTGAGGTCCAGCAGGCGCTGCTTGGCGGACTCGACCTTGGGCATGCCCAGGGTGCTGTTGCCATGCACAATCTGGCGTTGCAGGTTGCTGCTTTCCACCACGTCAAAATCCACCAGGCCCAGGGTGCCGATGCCGGCCGCCGCCAGGTACAGGCTGATGGGCGAGCCCAGGCCGCCGGTACCGATGACCAGCACCTTGGCTTTCTTCAGGTTCAATTGGCCTTCGCGGCCGACGCCCGGCAGGGTGATGTGGCGCACGTAGCGCTGCACTTCTTCGTTGCTCAGGGTGTCGATGTCCATGCCGCCTGAGGTGGCGAGCAACACTTCGATCCGGGCTTTTGGAGGCAGGGCTTCATCGGCTTCGATCAGCGCCTCCTCGGCGGTAAACAGGAAGTGTTCCTTGAGCTGGTTGTTCTTTTCATGGAACAGGTGCTGACGCAATTGGGGGTGATGGGTGCAGAGGTTTTCAATGACTTCGCGCAATGTCGATCCGGCGCCCTCAAGGGTCGATTCCGGCAGCTTGGCCACGCGAACCAGAATGTCGGGGAAAGAGACAGCGTTCATGGACAACTCCGTGTGCAGGTCGTTGAAAGGTTGAAGGGAGAAATGCTTGCCATCCCAGGCAAACAGCTTGGAGCCCAGGGCCTGGCCCTGACGAACATCCACCACCAGGTAACTGACGGGGAAGATCGGCTCGCCCAGGAACAGCGCCTTGTCCTGGTCTTCGTCACTGAAATAGGCGCCCACATCCGGGTGTGAGTGGTAGATCACCACCACCGGGTTGTCGCTGCGAAACGCCTTGTTCATCAGCAGGGTGTCGGCCACCGAAAAGGTGTAGCCGTTGGCCGCGCTGCGTGGGTACATCTGGGGGTTCTTGCGGTGCAGCTCATTCTGGATATTGCTGCCCAGGTACACGCTACCGTCGGCGAAGACAAAACCACAGCACTCCTCGGGGTAGCTGCGGCTGGCGTGGGCGTAGATCTGTTCCAGGGCGGTGGGGCGGAGGACGTCCATGTTTCTCTCGCGTTGGTTGAGGGTCACTTTTTCTTGGCCATGAGTTTTTCAATCGGCAATTTGGTGATCGCAAAGCCGGCCAGCAGGATTGCCGAGTACAGCATCAGGTCGCGGGAGATTTCCACGCCTTCGTACCAGGCACCGATGATGACCGCGAACACCGGGAAGATGATGAAGACGAACGACAGGATGATCGGGCTCAGGCGCTTGAGCAGCATGAAATACACAATGAACCCGCCCACCGAGGCCACCAGGCCCAGGTAGAACAGTGCGCTCCAGGAACGCAGGGTGATGGCGTCGAACGTTGGCGTTTCAAACCACAGGCCGGCCAGGAACAGCATCAGCCCGGCAATGCCGATGGGCAGGGTGTTGTAGGTGATGACGCTGATGGCGCTGCCTTTTTGCTTGGTAATGACATAGCACAAGGCGTGCATGATCGCGGCGCTCAGAATGGCCAGCACCCCGAGGAACTCGGCGTGGTCCAGGTGCAGGCCCTGGCTCTTGATGATCATGTAGAGGCTGCCGAAACCGATGCCGATGCCGACCACCTGGGAAAAATAGATGCGCTCGCGCAGGAACAGTGCGGAGAAGATCAGAATGAACACCGGCATGCAGCTGAACAGCAGGGCGGTGAGGCCCGACGACACATGCATTTCGCCGTAGTTGAGCAAATAGTAGGGAACGCTGAAGTAGGACAGGGTCACGAATACGAAGAACCAGCGACTTTCCCGGGGAAACAGGATCGGCTCGCGGCGCACCATGGCAAAACACAGGAACAGCGGAAACGCGATGAGAAAGCGCAGGCCGGCGGATGTCAGCGGCGGCACGCTCTCGACGGCGATCTTGATGCCCAGCCAGGTAGTGCCCCAGCTCAGGCACACGATCAGGAACATCACGCTGGTCACCAGCCCGGCGAGCCACTGTTTTTGCGTTTTTGTTTTTGCAGTGTTTTCGAGAACGGCGGACATTGGCATCGTTTATTGCTTCCCTGAGCCGGAATTGAACTCTATATTGAACTTGTAATGAGTTATGTTTATCGGCGATTGAACCCGTAAAAGCACACTATTAGGGCGAAAGATGGCTGTCAAAACAAATATTGACATGGTGTCAATTATGCGTGAGGGCTTGTCCAACGGGCAGGGCGTGAAGTACAAGCGCCTGTCCGATGTGATGGAACGGGGCATCCTTGAGGGCTTGATTGAACCGGGACGAAAACTGCCGCCCCATCGGGTGCTTTCCGACAATTTAGGCGTGACCATCGGCACCATCAGCCGGGCCTACGGTGAGCTGGAACGCCTGGGCCTGGTGGTTGCACGGGTAGGTGACGGCACCTTCGTGCGCAAGCGTGGGATGGAACGCCAGCGTGATGAGGGCTTTCGCAATTTCAGCGAGGAGCCGCGCCAGTACTTCGACATGAGCCGCAACATGCACATTCCCGGGCAAGAGACGGTGTTTCTCGCCCAGAGCTTCCAAACCCTGTCGACCAACGCCAAGTTCCTCCAGGACATCAGCGCCTACACCCCCGACGCCGGCCTGCCGCGTTACCGTGAAGCGGGCGCGCAATGGCTGGTGCAGCGCGAGTTTCATCCGATTCCCGAGCAGGTCATCTGCGTCAACGGCGGCCAGCACGGCTTGCTGTGCGCCATGATGGCCCTGCTGCGCGCTGGCGATACGGTGGTCACCGAGCAGTTGACTTACCCCGGGCTGATTACCGCTGCGCGTATGCTGGGGGTGCGGTTGATCGGCCTGGAGATGGATGAGGAGGGTGTGCTGCCCACGGCCCTGGATGAGGTCTGTCGTAATCACCGGATTTCGGCACTGTATTGCACGCCGACTATCCAGAATCCGACGACCGCCGTGTTGTCGGTTGCGCGCCGCGAAGCCTTGGCCAGGGTGTGTCGTGAACATAACCTGCTGATTCTTGAAGACGAAGCCCACGGTGTGCTGGTGGAGGACCGTCCGCCGCCCCTCAGCTATTTCGCGCCTGAACGTACGATTTTGATCAGCAGCCTGAGCAAGGCGGTGTCAGCCGGTTTGCGGGTGGGCTACGTGCATGCGCCGCCGGCGCTGGTCAGCCGCATCTCGGCGGCGATACGTTCGACCTGCTGGATGGCCACACCTGTGACCCTGGAACTGGCGACCCAGTGGATCGAAAACGGCACGGCAGAATATTTGTTGCGTCAGCAGATCAATGAAATTAGTCGGCGCAAGACGCTGGTCGAAGATTTATTGACCGGCCTGGCCTATCGCACCCACCTCAACAGCCCGCATTTCTGGATCGAAGTGCCCGAGCCCTGGCGGGCCTCGGAAATCGAGGCGGAGCTCAAGCAGAACAATTACCTGATCGCCACCGCCGAGGCGTTTGCCGTGGGGCAGACGGCGGTGCCGCAGTTTATTCGGGCGAGTATCTGTAATACGTCGGGCGATGATCAGTTATTGCGCGAGGGGTTTGATGCGCTGGCGACGGCGTTGGGGCAGGGGGGCGGGCGGTTTCATCTGTGAGACCGCGCTCGTTCCCACGCTCTGCGTGGGAATGCATCTTGCGGCGCTCCGCGTCGCTATTGCGGGACGCGGAGCGTCCCATGCGGCGTTCCCACGCAGAGCGTGGGAACGATCAGGCGCCAGAGATCACTTGAAGCGCCGCTCAACCCCTTTCTCCACCAAAATCTTCGCCGAAATCTCTTCCACCGAAAAATGCGTGGAATTGATGTGCGCAATATTCTCGCGGCGGAACAGATTTTCTACTTCACGCACTTCAAATTCACACTGGGCATAGCTGGAATAGCGGCTGTTGGGCTTGCGTTCGTTGCGGATGGCGGTCAGCCGGTCCGGGTCGATGGTCAGGCCGAACAGCTTGTGTGAATGCGCGCGCAAGGCGGCGGGCAGGGTCAGGTGCTCCATGTCGTCTTCGGTCAGCGGATAGTTGGCCGCACGGATACCGAACTGCATGGCCATGTACAGGCAGGTCGGGGTCTTGCCGCAACGCGACACGCCCACCAAGATCAGGTCGGCCTTGTCGTAGTAGTGGGTGCGGGCGCCGTCGTCGTTGTCGAGGGCGAAGTTCACCGCCTCGATACGCTCCATATAGTTGGAGTTATGCCCGATGGAGTGAGACTTTCCGACGGAATAGGACGAGTGTTCACTCAACTCCTGTTCCAGCGGCGCCAGGAAGGTAGAGAAAATGTCGATCATGAAACCATTCGACGTTGCGAGAATCTCACGAATGTCTTGATTGACGATGGTGTCGAAAATGATCGGGCGAAAACCGTCTTTTTCAGCCGCCAGATTGATTTGTTGTACCATGGCCCGCGCTTTATCCACGCTGTCTATATAAGGCCGGGTGAATTTGGCGAAGGTAATGTTTTCGAACTGCGCGAGCAGGCTCTGACCCAATGTTTCGGCTGTGATGCCGGTGCCGTCGGAAATAAAGAAAGCAGATCGTTTCATTTGAGCCCTGGGCCTTAAGCTGATGGCGAATCTTGGATATGATAGGCGCGATTTTGCCGTCCCGCAGTGGGCCGCATTCTCACTTATTTTCCAGGTCCAGGCCACAAGCGCTGGCGTTAGCTCCTACTGAGCAACCCGCGTCCTGAGCTTTTCCAACACAGAAAGTGGAGAGATCACCTTGGTAGAGTACGTAGTTTCCCTCGATAAGCTCGGCGTCCATGATGTAGAGCATGTGGGGGGCAAGAACGCATCCCTCGGCGAGATGATCAGTAATCTTGCAGGCGCTGGTGTCTCGGTGCCCGGTGGTTTTGCCACCACGGCCCAGGCTTACCGCGACTTCCTCGAGCTGAGCGGCCTCAATGCCCAGATCCACGCCGCGCTGGACGCTCTGGACGTCGATGACGTCAACGCCCTGGCCAAGACCGGCGCCCAGATCCGCCAGTGGATCATGGAAGCCGAGTTCCCCGAGAAGCTCAACGAAGAAATTCGCACCGCCTTCGCCACCCTGTCGGCCGGCAACCCGGACATGGCCGTTGCCGTGCGCTCCTCGGCCACCGCCGAAGACTTGCCGGACGCCTCCTTTGCCGGCCAGCAGGAAACCTTCCTCAACATTCGCGGCGTCGAAAACGTGATCCGCGCCGCCAAGGAAGTGTTTGCCTCCCTCTTTAACGACCGTGCGATTTCCTACCGCGTACACCAGGGTTTCGACCACAAGCTGGTGGCCCTGTCTGCCGGCGTGCAGCGCATGGTGCGTTCGGAAACCGGCACGGCCGGGGTGATGTTCACCCTGGATACCGAATCCGGTTTCCGTGACGTGGTGTTTATCACCGGCGCCTACGGCCTGGGCGAAACCGTCGTACAAGGCGCGGTCAACCCAGACGAATTCTACGTACACAAGGGCACCCTCGAAGCGGGTCGCCCGGCCATCCTGCGCCGTAACCTGGGCAGCAAGGCCATCAAGATGATCTACGGCGACGAGGCCAAGGCCGGTCGTTCGGTCAAAACCGTTGACGTCGACAAGGCCGAGCGCGCGCGTTTCTGCCTCACCGACGCTGAAGTCAGCGAGTTGGCCAAACAAGCGATGATCATCGAAAAGCACTACAAGTGCCCGATGGACATCGAGTGGGCCAAGGACGGTGACGACGGCAAGCTCTACATCGTGCAGGCGCGCCCCGAAACCGTGAAGAGCCGCACTTCGGCCAACGTCATGGAGCGCTACCTGCTCAAGGAAACCGGCACCGTGCTGGTGGAAGGCCGTGCCATTGGCCAGCGCATCGGCGCAGGCAAGGTGCGGATCATCAAGGACGTGTCCGAGATGGACAAGGTCCAGCCGGGTGACGTACTGGTTTCCGACATGACCGACCCGGATTGGGAACCGGTGATGAAACGCGCCAGTGCCATTGTCACCAACCGTGGCGGGCGTACCTGCCACGCGGCGATCATCGCTCGTGAACTGGGGATTCCGGCAGTCGTGGGTTGCGGCAACGCCACCCAACTGCTCAAGGATGGCCAGGGCGTGACCGTGTCCTGCGCCGAAGGCGATACCGGCTTTATCTTCGAAGGTGAGCTGGGCTTCGATATCAAGCAAAACTCCATCGACGCCATGCCCGACCTGCCGTTCAAGATCATGATGAACGTCGGCAACCCGGACCGCGCCTTCGATTTCGCGCAGTTGCCGAATGCCGGTGTGGGCCTGGCCCGCCTGGAGTTCATCATCAACCGCATGATCGGTGTGCACCCCAAGGCACTGCTGAACTATGACGGCCTGCCACTGGACATCAAGGAAAGCGTCGACAAGCGCATCGCCGGCTACAACGACCCGGTAGGGTTCTACGTCGAGAAACTGGTCGAAGGCATCAGCACCCTGGCGGCGGCGTTCTACCCGAAAAAGGTCATCGTGCGTCTGTCGGACTTCAAGTCCAATGAATACGCGAATCTGATCGGCGGCAAGCTCTACGAGCCGGAAGAAGAAAACCCGATGCTGGGTTTCCGCGGCGCCTCGCGTTACATCAGCGAAGCCTTCCGTGACTGCTTCGAGCTCGAATGCCGTGCGCTCAAGCGCGTGCGCAACGAGATGGGCCTGACCAACGTCGAGATCATGGTGCCGTTCGTGCGCACCCTGGGCGAAGCGAGCCAAGTGGTGGACCTGCTGGCCGAAAACGGCCTGACCCGTGGCGAGAACGGCCTGCGCGTGATCATGATGTGCGAATTGCCGTCCAACGCCATCCTGGCTGAAGAGTTCCTGGAGTTCTTCGACGGTTTCTCCATCGGCTCCAACGACCTGACCCAGTTGACCCTGGGCCTGGACCGCGACTCGGGCATCATCGCCCACCTGTTCGACGAGCGTAACCCGGCGGTCAAGAAGCTGTTGGCCAACGCCATCCAGGCCTGTAACAAGGCTGGCAAGTACATCGGTATCTGCGGCCAAGGCCCTTCGGACCACCCTGACCTGGCCAAATGGCTGATGGAGCAGGGGATCGAGAGCGTTTCGTTGAACCCCGATTCCGTGCTGGAAACCTGGTTCTTCCTGGCTGAAGGCCAAGCGTCCGCCTAAGATCGCGTGGTCAAAAGTGCCGGTCACTCGTTGCGGGTGACCGGCATTCTTATCTGTACAGGGCGGGAATCCTTGCGGACGCCGCCCTTTTTTGTGCAAGAGCATTATGCAAAGCAGCAGCAATCTGTTTCCTGTCGCCCTGATCAGCGCTGAACGTCGCGGCGACCTGAGTGAAGACGTCTATCGGCTCAAACCCGGTAACAGCCCGGACGGCACCGTCGAGCTGGCGGTTACCCGTTTGGGCCTGGCCGATGTCCCGGAAAACCGGGGCACGCCGATTATTTTGTTGCATGGCAGTTTTTCCAACCGGCGCTTCTGGTATTCGCCCAAGGGCATCGGCCTGGGGGCTTACCTGGCGCGTCGCGGATTTGATGTGTGGATCCCGGAAATGCGCGGCCATGGTTTGTCCAAGCGCAATCACGACTACGCCAGAAACCGTGTCGCCGATTACGCGCGATACGATTTGCCGGCCGTGGGGGCGTTTGTGTCTGAGCAAAGCGGGCAGGTTCCGCACTGGATCGGGCATTCCCTCGGCGCTACCACATTGGCTGCGGCCTTGGGAGGGCAGCACTTGGATGCATCTGCGGTGGCATCGGTGGCGTTGTTCGGCTGCCAGGTCAGTCGCACACACTGGCCGTTGAAAATTCCACCGGTGGAGTGGGGCGGTCGCTTTATCCTCAAGCGCCTTGCCCATCTGTCGGGCCCGCGCTTCAAGCGTGGGCCCGAGGACGAACCGGCTGGCGTGATGATCGAGGCGATGCGTTGGAACGGCCTGTTCGGCCGGTTTGGCGATGCCGAGCATGACTGGTGGAAAGGCTTGGCCCAGGTCGATGTGCCGCTGTTGGCGGTGAGCGCCGCGGGCGACCGGCAAGACCCGGACTGGGCCTGCCGCAAGCTCTTCGAGCAAGTGGGCAGCGAGCATCGCCAGTACCTGTGCCTGGGGCGCCAACAAGGTTTCAGCGAGGATTTCGGCCATGTGCAGATGCTGGTCAGCAAAGCCGCCCAGGCCCAAGTGTGGCCTTTGGTCGAGCGTTGGTTGAACGACCCGCTGACACCCGTATTCGGCACGCAGCCCGAGGTGGCCGCAACGGTTTGACGAAACGCTCTGCCAGGGGCGTTTCACTCTTGAATGGTTGCGGCTAAGATATGACGCGCCAGGCGCTTCTGGTCATATTCAGTCGCGCAACGTGTATTGCGTTGCGCTGATCAGGGTTTGATCATGGCCGCCGCCAAGGCGCGGGCACTTAAAGAATGCCTGTCGCGGGGCGTTTTCTTGATGTACACCGTGGATGTTCGACCTCTTCTTTGATGACAGGAGTTTCTCGATGAACCATTACGTGACCCCCGACCTGTGTGACGCCTACCCGGAGCTGGTGCAGGTAGTGGAGCCGATGTTCAGCAACTTCGGTGGCCGAGACTCCTTTGGCGGCGAAATTGTCACCCTCAAATGCTTCGAGGATAACTCCCTGGTCAAGGCGCAGGCAGACCTGCCCGGCGCTGGCAAAGTGCTGGTGGTCGACGGTGGTGGTTCCCTGCGCTGCGCGTTGCTCGGCGACATGATTGCCGAGAAAGCCGCGAAAAATGGTTGGGAAGGGCTGGTGATCTACGGGTGCATCCGTGATGTCGACGTCATCGCCCAGACCGACCTGGGCGTGCAGGCCCTGGCCTCGCACCCGAAAAAAACCGACAAGCGCGGCCTTGGCGACCTGAACGTGGCGGTGACATTCGGGGGCGTGACGTTCCGCCCCGGTGAGTACATTTATGCCGACAACAATGGGGTGATCGTGTCGCCCACCCCACTGAAAATGCCTGAATAAACTGCCGTAACTGATCGGGGTGAGGATGTTCGAAGAAGAAAACGCGCAATGGGGGCTGGTGCATGCCCTGGTGCTGGACGGTAAAGGCGGCGCGCGTTCGATTGCCCGGACTGACCTCGACGATTTGCAGTTGCAGCCCCAGGAAAGCCTGTGGCTGCACTGGGATCGCAGCCATCCTCAAACCCAGACCTGGCTGCGTAAATCCAGCGGCCTGAGCGAGTTTGCCTGTGACCTGCTGCTGGAGGAGAACACTCGCCCACGCCTGTTGCCGCTGCCGGACGCCGAATTGCTGTTGTTTCTGCGCGGGATCAATCTCAACCCAGGCGCCGAGCCCGAAGACATGGTGTCGGTGCGCATCTTCGCCGCCGCCAACCGAGTGATCTCCCTGCGTTTGCGCCCCTTGCGCGCCACCGATGAGTTGCTGGTGCAGTTGGCAGATGGCAAAGGCCCCAAGACGGCGTCTGAACTCATCCTTTATATGGCTCAATATCTGACCAATAAAGTGCAGGATCTGGTTACTGGCTTGTCTGAAATCGTCGATTCCGAGGAAGAAAACCTCGATGCCGACGAACGGTATACTCCGGAGCACGGCAGCGTTCTGCAGATCCGTCGAAGGGCTGCAGGGCTCAAGCGTTTCCTGGCCCCCCAGCGGGATATTTTTGCCCAACTGACGCGAATAAAATTGGCATGGTTCTGCGACGACGATGCTGACTATTGGAATGAATTGCACAACAGCCTGACCCGTTACCTGGAAGAGCTGGAATTGGCCAGAGAGCGCGTGGGGCTTGTGCTTGAGGCCGAAGACCGGCGCTTGAGCCTGCGCATGAACCGCACCATGTACCGCTTTGGGATCATCACCGGGATCTTCTTGCCGATGAGTTTTCTCACCGGCCTGCTCGGTATAAATGTGGGGGGCATTCCGTTCTCTACCAGCCCTTATGGATTCCTGATCGCGTGCCTGTTGATGGTGTCTGTGGCACTGGGGCAATGGTGGTTATTTCGACGATTGCGCTGGGTTTGACCTGAATATGACCTGAACGTAAGAAAGGGCCGATGTGACCCGATGAATTTTACCCTCGTCTTTTAAATCACTTGCGAGAGGTCTCTATGCACGATCCGTTCGAACAGTCTTTGCGTGACATGCTCAATGCTTCGCCATCCAACCGTGATGACGATGCTTGCCTGGGCCGCGTACTGAAAACCGCCAACCGTCAGGTAGGGGCGGGTGACCTGTTCGGTCTGCTCGGGCGTTGGTTGCCGGCGTTGATGATGGCCCTGAACAACGGTTCGGCCCATGTGTCACCGGTTTCCCGTCGTAAACCTCTTGCTAGCACTGCTGATAAGGCTGATTGAATATGGAACTTGATCTCTGGACCCAGAGCCTGGTCACCGCGATGACCGCATTGTGGACCAAGGTGGCGAATTTCATTCCCAACCTGTTTGGTGCCCTGGTCCTGGTATTGCTGGGTTTTGTCGTCGCCAAGCTGCTCGATACCCTGCTGTCCAAATTGCTCGCCAAACTGGGCCTCGATCGCCTGATGGCCGGCACTGGCCTGACCAAATTGCTCGGCCGCGCGGGGTTGCAAGTACCGATTTCGACCCTGATCGGCAAGATCGTCTATTGGTTCGTTCTACTTATTTTTCTGGTTTCTGCGGCGCAGTCCCTTGGACTTGAGCGAGTTTCAGCTACGCTCGACATGCTGGCACTGTATTTGCCGAAAGTGTTCGGCGGCGCGCTGGTGCTGCTGGTGGGGGTTTTGCTCGCGCAACTGGCCAACGGGCTGGTGCGCGGGGCCGCCGAAGGCGTGGGCTTGGACTACGCGGCGGGCCTGGGGCGAATCGCCCAGGGGCTGGTGATCATCATCAGTATTTCTGTCGCGATCAGCCAGTTGGAGGTCAAAACTGACCTGCTCAACCACGTGATTGTGATTGTTTTGATTACCGTTGGTCTGGCAGTTGCGCTGGCCATGGGGTTGGGAAGCCGGGAAATTGCCGGTCAGATTCTTGCGGGAATCTATGTGCGTGAGCTGTATCAAGTTGGGCAACAGGTGCGTGTGGGCGAGGTCGAAGGGCAAATCGAGGAGATCGGCACAGTCAAGACAACCGTGCTGACCGATGACGGCGAACTGGTGTCGCTGTCTAACCGGATTCTCCTGGAGCAGCAGGTCAGTAGCCGCTAATCCGGCAAATCCTGCTAATGTACGCCGCCGCAAACCCGGGTCACCGGGTTGCAGCGGACATTGACCTGACTGTCGGCACGACTTGTTTTGAATAAAGCCCAAACGCTGTCCACGCGCTATGACCCCCGTGAGCTCTCTGATGAGGAGTTGGTCGCGCGCTCGCACACGGAGCTGTTTCACGTAACACGCGCGTACGAAGAATTGATGCGCAGGTATCAACGCACTCTGTTCAACGTTTGTTCAAGGTATTTGGGGAACGATAGAGACGCGGATGATGTCTGTCAGGAAGTGATGCTCAAGGTGCTATACGGCCTGAAGAATTTCGAGGGCAAATCGAAGTTCAAGACCTGGCTGTACAGCATCACGTATAACGAGTGCATCACGCAGTATCGCAAGGAACGGCGAAAGCGTCGTTTGATGGACGCTTTGAGTCTGGACCCCCTTGAGGAGGCGTCTGAAGAGAAGGCGCCGGCACCCGAGGAGAAGGGCGGACTTGATCGCTGGTTGGTGCATGTGAACCCGATTGACCGCGAAATTCTGGTGCTTCGATTCGTCGCAGAGCTGGAATTTCAGGAAATCGCTGACATTATGCATATGGGTTTGAGTGCTACAAAAATGCGGTACAAACGTGCTCTTGATAAATTACGTGAGAAATTTGCGGGCGAGACTGAAACTTAGTGCGTAGCAAATATCTCTTACGTGTAGGCAAGTTCTGTTAGACTTGTCGCCGAGTTGTCCCCCGGTTTGTGGGACTGCTTTACAATCACCAGATGGGGATTTAACGGATGAAACTGAAAAACACCTTGGGCTTGGCCATTGGTTCTCTTATTGCCGCTACTTCTTTCGGCGTTCTGGCACAAGGCCAAGGCGCAGTTGAAGGCGAGCTGTTCTACAAGAAGCAGTACAACGATAGCGTTAAGCACATCGAAGACGGCTTCAACCCAGGCGCTCGCATTGGTTACTTCCTGACCGACGATCTGTCGTTGAATCTGTCGTACGACAAGACCAACCACACCCGTTCGAACGACGGCACTGGCAGCCAGAAGATCAAGGGTGACACTGGCAGCCTCGTTGCTCAGTACCACTTCGGTCAGGCTGGCGTTGATAGCCTGCGTCCATACGTTGAAGGCGGTTTCGGCCACCAGAGCCGTGGCAACGTGCGCGCTGACGGCCACACCGGTCGCGATCAGACCACTTTCGCTACCATCGGTACCGGCGTGAAGTACTACTTCACCAACAACCTGTACGCTCGTGCTGGTGTTGAAGCTGACTACGGTCTGGACAACGGCAAGTGGGACTACTCCGCACTGGTTGGCCTGGGCGTGAACTTCGGCGGTAACGCTGGCGCAGCTGCTCCAGCTCCTACCCCAGCACCAGCTCCAGAGCCAGTTCCAGAGCCAGAAGCTCCGGTTGCTCAGGTTGTTCGTGTTGAGCTGGACGTTAAGTTCGACTTCGACAAGGCCGTTGTTAAGCCTAACAGCTACGGCGACGTTAAAAACCTGGCCGACTTCATGGCTCAGTACCCAGCTACCAACGTAGAAGTTGCTGGTCACACTGACTCCGTAGGTCCAGACGCTTACAACCAGAAGCTGTCCCAGCGTCGTGCTGACGCTGTTAAGCAAGTCCTGGTTAAAGACGGCGTTGCTCCTAGCCGTGTAACTGCTGTTGGTTACGGCGAATCCCGCCCAGTTGCTGACAACGCAACTGAAGCTGGTCGCGCTGTTAACCGTCGCGTAGAAGCGTCGGTTGAAGCTACCGCTCAGTAATTACTGAGTAGTAAAGAAAAGCCCGGCTCAGGCCGGGCTTTTTTTCGTCTGCGATTTGACTCAGGCGCTTGCCGCAGCGGCGATGCCAGCCATCTGTGCGGCGCCGGCAACCTGGCCAATCACCAGGATGGCCGGGCTCTTCAGTGCAAAGTCTTTTGCAGCTTCATGCATGGCCGCAAGCGAGCTGCGACATTCCCGTTGTTGGGGCAACGAAGCGTTTTCGATCATTGCCACCGGCATATCCGCAGCCATGCCGCCGTTGAGTAACTCCTCGCGGATTTCTTCAAGCTTGGCCACGCCCATATACACCACCAGCGTGGTGCCACCCTCCGCCAGCGCACGCCAGTTCAAGCTACTGTCATCCTGGGTATGCGCCGTGACCAAGGTCACTCCACGGCTCACTCCGCGCAAGGTCAAAGGGATGTCACACTGGGTCGCCCCGGCCAGCCCTGAGGTGATGCCATTGACCAATTCCACCTCGACTCCACGCTCGCGCAGCCAGGTTGCCTCTTCGCCACCGCGGCCAAAAATACACGGGTCACCGCCTTTAAGGCGTACCACGCACTTGCCCTGGCGTGCATAACGCAACATCAGGCGGTGAATAAAATCCTGCGGGGTAGAGCGGCAGCCGCCGCGCTTGCCGACGGTAATCACCCGGGCGCTGGCGCAATGTTCCAGTACTGCCGGGTTGACCAGATCATCAATCAACACGACGTCCGCTGCCAGCAGAGCCCGGACCGCCTTGAGCGTCAGCAACTCCGGGTCACCAGGCCCTGCGCCTACCAGCCATACTTTTGCGCTCATGTTGTTCCCCTTACACACTGATGGCGATTGGCTGCGGATTGCTGGCCAAAAGACGTTTGATTTCCGGCACGCAGGAGCCGCATTGGGTGCCGCAGCCCAGGGCCTGTTTGAGGCCATCCAGGTCCAGACCGCTGCCGATACCGGCACACACGGCGCTTTCGCTGACGTTCTTGCAGTTGCACACAATCTTATTGCTGGCCGTGGTACCGCCCGGTGGCGCGCTCAAGGGCGCCAGTAACCAGCGCCGCAGTTGCTCGTCGGCGCGGCCTTCCAGCCACAGGCTTTGCAGCCAGTGACGGGCCAGGGTTTCGCCGGCCAGGCGCAGGGCGGTAATGCGGCCTTTCTCGATTTTCACGCGCTTGCCAATTGAGCGGCGCGGGTCGTCATAGGCCATTACCGGGCCGTCGTTGAGGCCCAGCAGGTGGTCGATGCGGGTCAAGAGTTGCAGGTTGGGCGCCTCGGTATGCGCGGCGCGCACCAGCAGCGCGGGGCGTTCACGGCCGGCCAGGCTCAGGCTGACGTAGGCAAAGGTTTCACACAGTGGGCGCAAGGCTTCGAAGTGCTGCTGCACATCGCCTTCGATCAGCGCAAACAGCTGCCATGGCAGTTGCACCGCTTCCAGGCGCACGCCGCTGTGCTTGAGCTCCGGCTGCTTGGACAACGGGTCGAACGCCGGTTGCGTGAGGGTATTGACGCCGCCCTTGAGAAAACGGTCGCCCCAGTGCATGGGCAGGAACGCTTGGCCGGGGCGCACATTGTTATCGCTGCCGACGGCGACGATCACGCTGCCGCGACGGCTTTTCAGGCTGACCAGGTCACCCTCTTTGAAGCGGTGACGGCGCAGCTCGTCCGGGTGCAGGCTCAACAGCGCCTCACTGACGTGCCCGAACAACTGCGCTGCCGTGCCGGTGCGGCTCATGCCGTGCCATTGGTCACGCAAGCGGCCGGTGATCAGGGTCAACGGGAATCGCGCATCGCGTTGTTCTTTGGCGGCGCGATAAGGCTCGGCGACAAACCGCGCCCGGCCAGTGTCAGTGGGGAAAATACCGTCGGTGTACAAGCGCGACGTACCCGCCTGCGCACCCTCGGGAAACGGCCACTGCTGCGGGCCGAGCCGGTCGAGCAGGGCATGGCTGATGCCGGACATATCCAGGTCACGGCCTTGAGTCAGTGGCTTGAATTCATCAAACAGCTGCGCCGCTTGTTCAAAGGCGAACAGGCTCGGCAACCCTGGGCGCAGACGACGCTCCAGGCGCTGGGCGAAATCCACCGTGATCGCCCAGTCCGCGCGTGCTTCACCCGGTGGGTTGATGGCGCGGCGCACGTGGGAAATACGCCGCTCGGAGTTGGTCACCGTGCCGTCTTTTTCACCCCAACTGGCGGCGGGCAGTAGCAGGTCGGCATAGGCGGCGGTTTCGGTGGTGCGAAACGCTTCCTGCAACACCACGAACGGGCACGCGGCCAAGGCGGCGCGCACCGCGTTCTGGTCGGGCAGGGATTGGGCTGGGTTGGTACAGGCGATCCACAGCGCCTTGATCTTGCCAGCCTGCACCTGTTCAAACAGTTCGATGGCGGTAAGGCCGGTGGTCGCTGGCAGTTGCTCCACGCCCCAATAGGCCGCCACTTCAGCGCGGTGTTCAGGGTTGGCCGCGTCGCGGTGGCCTGGCAGCAAATTGGACAGGCTGCCGGTTTCGCGCCCGCCCATGGCGTTCGGTTGGCCGGTCAGGGAAAACGGCCCGCAGCCCGGGCGACCAATGGTCCCCGTGGCTAAATGCAGGTTGATCAACGCACTGTTTTTGGCGCTGCCGGCGGTGGATTGGTTAAGCCCCATGCACCACAGCGACAAAAAGCTGCTGGAGGTGCCGACCCATTGCGCACACAGGCGCAACTGTTCGACGCTGATGCCGCACAGCTGCGTGACCATCTGCGGCGTGTAGTCATGCACCAGGCGCTTGAGTTCGGCCAAGCCGTCGGTGTGGGCCTGGATAAACGCGCGGTCGACCCAGTCTTCCCACAGCAACAGATGCAAAATCCCGTGGAACAATGCCACATCCGTGCCCGGCAAGATCGCCAGATGCAGGTCGGCCAAGTCGCAGGTGTCGGTACGCCGAGGGTCAATCACCAGCACTTTCATCTGCGGGCGCTGCGCCTTGGCTTGCTCCAGGCGTCGGAACAATACCGGGTGGGCGTAGGCCATATTGCTGCCGACGATCATCACGCAGTCGCTGTTTTCCAGGTCTTCATAACTGCACGGCGGTGCATCGGCGCCCAGGCTGCGCTTGTAGCCGACCACCGCCGAAGACATGCATAGCCTAGAGTTGCTGTCGATATTGTTGGTGCCCACTAACGCCCGCGCCAACTTGTTGAAGCTGTAGTAGTCCTCGGTCAGCAGTTGCCCGGAGATATAGAACGCCACACTGTCGGGCCCGTGTTCGGCAATGGTATCGGCGAACACGTTGGCCGCATGCTCCAGGGCGGTGTCCCAGTCGGTGCGGGTGCGTGCCAGTGCTTTGCCCAAGCGCAATTGCGGGTAAAGCGCACGGGCGCTCAAGTCGCCGGTCAAGTGCAGGCTGGCACCTTTGCTGCACAACTTGCCGAAGTTGGCCGGATGGCTGGGGTCGCCTTGCACCCCCAGGATCTGTTCGCCGTCATGCTCGATCAGCACGCCGCAGCCCACCCCGCAATAACAACAGGTGGACGCGGTGATCTGGCGGTTCATCAACCCGCGTCCCGCAGGGCCAGCATCACCCGGCCGTTTTCGACCCGGGCCTGATGATGGTGGGCACAGCCGATATCCGGGGCCTGGGCTTGGCCGGACTCAAGGTCGATCTGCCAATTGTGCAAGGGGCAGGCCACCCGCTTGCCATAGATCAAGCCTTGGGACAGCGGCCCGCCCTTGTGCGGGCAGCGGTCGTCGAGGGCAAAGACTTCGTCGTCACTGGTGCGAAAAATCGCGATGTCACCTTTCGGCCCGCTGATTATGCGCGAGCCCAAGGCATTGATTTCATCGAGGGCGCAGATATCCAGCCAGTTCATAGCGAGACCTCCAGGTGTTTGACAGGGATCACGTCGAATTCCTTTTTCAGCAGCGGCTGTTCCAGGCGTTCCTTCCACGGGTCCTGCTCGAATGACAACGAGAACTGCAAACGCTCATTGAGGGCCTGGCGGCGCTCCGGGTCTTCCAGCACGGCCTTCTTGATATGTTCCATGCCCACTCGCTGCAGGTAGTGCACGGTGCGCTCCAGGTAGAAGGCTTCTTCGCGGTACAACTGCAGGAACGCGCCGTTGTATTCGCGCACTTCCTCGGCGGTTTTTAACTTGACGAAGAACTCCGCCACTTCCGTCTTGATCCCGCCGTTGCCGCCGATGTACATCTCCCAGCCCGAGTCGACGCCGATAATGCCTACGTCCTTGATGCCCGCTTCCGAGCAGTTGCGTGGGCAACCGGACACCGCCAACTTGACCTTGTGGGGCGACCACATATTGAACAGGTCATGCTCCAACTCGATGCCCAGTTGCGTCGAGTTTTGCGTACCAAACCGGCAGAACTCGCTGCCCACACAGGTTTTGACGGTGCGGATGGACTTGCCGTAGGCATGCCCGGACGGCATATCCAGGTCCTTCCACACCCCTGGCAAGTCCTGCTTCTTGATACCGAGCAAGTCGATGCGCTGGCCGCCGGTGACCTTGACCATCGGCACGTTGTACTTGTCGGCCACGTCGGCGATGCGGCGCAGCTCCGAAGGGTTGGTAATGCCGCCCCACATCCGTGGTACCACGGAGTAGGTGCCGTCCTTTTGAATATTGGCGTGGGCCCGTTCGTTGATCAGCCGCGATTGCGGGTCGTCCTTGGCTTCGCCGGGCCAGGTGGAGATCAGGTAATAGTTGAGCGCCGGGCGGCAGGTAGCGCAGCCATTGGGGGTACGCCAGTTCAGGTAACGCATAGTGCTGTCGATGGTCAGCAGGTGCTGCTCGCGAATGGCCTGGCGGATCTGCCCGTGGTTGAGGTCGCTGCAGCCGCAGATGGCTTTTTCACTTTTGGGTTTGACGTCGGCGGCGCCGCCCACGGTGTTGATCAGGATCTGTTCGACCAACCCGGCACAGGAACCGCAGGAACTGGCGGCCTTGGTGTGTTTTTTCACCTCATCGACACTGAACAACCCTTGTTCCTGGATCGCCTTGACGATGGTGCCCTTGCACACGCCATTGCAGCCGCAGACTTCGGCGCTGTCGGCCATGCTCATGGCTTTGTCCTGGCCTTGGTGGCCGACATCGCCGAGTGCATTTTCACCGAACATCAGGTGATCGCGGATTTCACCGATGGCGTGGTTCTCACGGATCTGGCGGAAATACCAGCCGCCATCGGCGGTATCGCCGTACAGGCAGGCGCCGACCAGGATGTCGTCCTTGATCACCAGCTTTTTGTACACGCCGCCAATCGGGTCGGAGAGGGTGATGGTCTCGGTGCCTTCGCCGCCCATGAAGTCGCCGGCGGAGAACAGGTCGATGCCGGTGACTTTCAGTTTGGTCGAGGTCACCGAGCCTTTGTACGTGGCAAAACCCAATTGGGCCAGGTGGTTGGCGCAGACCTTGGCCTGTTCGAACAAGGGCGCCACAAGGCCATAGGCGATGCCGCGATGGCTGGCGCATTCACCGATGGCATAGATGCGCGGGTCGTAGGTTTGCATCGTGTCGTTGACCAGGATCCCACGGTTGCAGGGGATGCCCGACTTTTCCGCGAGTTCGGTGTTGGGGCGGATGCCGGCAGCCATCACCACCAGGTCGGCGGGGATGATGTCGCCATTTTTGAACTGCACCGAGCCGACGCGGCCATTGCCGGTATCGTGCAGGGCCTGGGTTTGCTCGCACAGGCGAAACACCAGGCCGCGGCTTTCCAGTTCGGTTTGCAGTAGCTGGCCGCTGGTCTTGTCCAGTTGCCGCTCCAGCAGCCATTCACCGATGTGCACCACCGTCACGTGCATGCCGCGCAGCATCAGGCCGTTGGCCGCTTCCAGGCCGAGCAGGCCGCCGCCGATCACCACTGCATGCTTGTGAGTCTTGGCGGTGTCGATCATCGCCTGGGTGTCGGCGATGTCGCGGTAGCCAATCACGCCCTGCAGGGTATTGCCGGGAATCGGCAGGATAAACGGTGTGGAACCGGTGGCGATTAGCAGGCGGTCATACTCGGCCTCGGTGCCGTCTTCGGCGATGACTTTGCGCTTGACCCGGTCGATCTGCACCACCTTGCGGTTGAGCAGCAGCTTGACGTTGTTGTCCAGGTACCAATCCAGGTCGTTGAGCACGATCTCTTCGAAGGTTTGCTCACCGGCCAGTACCGGCGACAGCAGGATGCGGTTGTAGTTGGTGTGAGGCTCGGCGCCGAACACGGTGATGTCGTACAGCTCGTTGCTCAGCTTGAGCAGTTCTTCCAGGGTGCGAACCCCGGCCATGCCGTTGCCGATCATCACCAGTTTGAGTTTTTTCATGTCGTTCTCCGCAATGGCTCGACAAATCGTGCGCAAACAAAAAAGGCGTCCCCGCTAGTCAGCTAGCGAGGACGCCTTTGTCCTGGTCCCGTTCTCTCGGGAAGCTCGGCCCTTCGTCGTTGAAGGAGCGGCTATATGTGGGGTGTTGGAAAGCTAATGCAGCAGCTGTGCCAAGTCACTATAGCCTCAGTTTTACTGGGCGTTTATAGGAAGAACCGGCGGATTCTGCCCGTTAGTGGTGCAGCAGCCAGTACAGCAGCACCAGATTGAGCAGCAGCGAAGCCACCGCCAGGGTTTGCCAGACCTTCAAGGGTTCGCGTTCGAGCAAAGGCCGTGGGCGTAGGCTCAATTCGCGGCGGTCGGCCTGCTCCAGCACCAACAGCCATTCTTCGGCGGTTTCATAACGTTGGGCCGGGGCAGCGGTCACCGCTCGTTCCAGGCTGTGTGGTAACCACTCTGGCAAGTCGGGGCGATAACGGCTGGCGCTGACGGGCTGGTTAAACCTGGGCCGTTGGAAGGCCTCGATTTCACCGTAGGGGTAATGCCCGGTCAGCAGGTAATACAAGGTCACGCCGACGCTATACAAATCCTGTTGCGCCGTAGGCTGCTCGCCAGCGAACGCCTCGGGCGCGATGAAGCTTGGGGTGCCGGGCAGCAGGTGGGCACGGTCCTCTGAGAGCCCGGGGCAATAGGCCAGGCCAAAGTCCAGCACCCGCAGTTCGCCATCTTCTCCCAGCAGCAGGTTTTCCGGCTTGATGTCGCGGTGCAGGATCTGCCGGCGATGCAACAGGCCCACGGCGCGCAGCAAGCGTTCGGCAATCGACTGCCATTGCGCCAACGGCAGCGGGCCCTGTTGTTGGAACAGTTGGGCCAGGGTTTGCCCGGCGTATTCGCGCATCACGTAGTACAAATGTTGACGACCGCTGGCGGCATGCACCTCGGGAAAGGCGCGGCCGGCCACCCGGCGCAGAAACCATTCCTCCGATAACAAGGCCTGGGCCGCATCGGCATCCTCGCAACGCAACGGCAAGGTCTTGAGCAGCCAGGGTTGCCCCTGGGCGTCGTGCACGCGGTAGAGCAACGACTGGCGACTCTGCGCCAGCACGCTTTGCACCTGCCAGCCTTCAAAGGTTTGCCCGACTTTCAGCGGTGGCGGCAGTGGCCATTGTTGCAACTGCACCAGGGCGTCGCCGAGGGTGGCGGCGCCGAGTTGATCGATGCGCACCAGCAAGGCGCTGGCGTTGTCTTGGCTACCCACCAGGTGGGCCGCGTTGACCAGGGTGTTGACGGCCAGGTCGAGGTCGTTTTGCTCGCGCAGGATCGCGCCGATGTTGTGATCGCCCAGCGTGGCCCATACCCCGTCGCTGAGCAGCAGGAAACACTCGCCCTCGCGCAATGGACCATCGAGGAAGTCCAGCACCAGGTGCTGATCCAGGCCGAGGGCGCGCTTGAGCACATGTTGCATGCCCGGCTGTTCCCACACATGGTCTTCGCTGATGCGCTGCAACTCGCCGTCAAGCCATCGGTACGCCCGGCAATCACCGACATGGGCCAGGGTAAAACGTTGGCCGCGAAACACCAGGGCGCTGAGGGTGGTGAGCAACGGTTGCCCACCGCCGTTGGCTTGCAACCAGCGATTCTGCGCCAGTAACAGACGTTCCAGCGCCTGGGCCACGCTCCAGGTTTGTGGCGTGGCGTAGTAGTCCAGGGCCAGGGCCTGCAAGGTCGAGCGTGCGGCCAGGCCACCGTCGGCGCATTGGCTCACACCATCGGCCAGTGCGCACAGGTAGCCTTTGCTCGCGGCCAGTTCCGCCATGGGCGTGACCACCCGCAGCGCATCCTGGTTTTCGCTGCGTGGGCCGATGGCGCTGGCCTGGGCGACGCTCAGTTGTAAGCTCATCAGACGCGGGCGGCGGTCACGGCGGCCGAACCCCAGGTGGTTCTCCAGCGCCGTTTCACCCCATGCAGGCCGAACCAGGCCAGCACACCGAGGCTGGCGAACAACCACAGGGCCAGTTGATAGCTGCCGGTGCTCTGCTTGATGGCGCCCATGCCCGCCGCGAGGGCGAAGCCGCCGATGCCACCGGCCATGCCGATCAGGCCGGTCATGACGCCGATCTCACTGCGAAAACGCTGCGGCACCAGTTGGAATACCGCGCCATTGCCGGCGCCCAGGCCGAGCATGGTGCAGACGAAAAGCGCCAGCGCCGCGTAGGAACTGGGCAGGTTGAACCCCACTGCCGCAATGCAGATCACCGCCACGCTGTACATGCCGAGCAAGGTTTTGATCCCGCCGAACCGGTCTGCCAGGGCGCCGCCCAATGGGCGCATCAGGCTGCCGCCGAACACACAGGCGGCGGTGTAGTAGCCGGCGGTCACCGGGCTCAGGCCGTACTGGTCGTTGAAGTAGCCGGGCAGGGCGCTGGCCAGGCCGATAAACCCGCCGAAGGTCACGCTGTAGAAGAACATGAACCACCAGCTGTCGCGGTCGCCCAGGGCCTTGAAGTAGTCGGCCATGGATTTGGCTTTCGGCCGTTCAGGCGCATTGCGCGCCAGCCAGGCGAACACGATCAGGGTCAGCACCAGTGGGATCAGCGCAAAGCCGAACACGTTACTCCAACCAAACGCGGCCGCCAGCACGGGCGCCAACAGCGCGGCAAACACGGTGCCGGAGTTACCGGCGCCGGCGATGCCCATGGCCTTGCCCTGATGCTCCGCCGGGTACCACTGGGACGCCAAAGGCAGGGCGACCGCGAAGGACGCACCGGCCATGCCCAGAAACATGCCCAGCAGCAACGCTTGTTCGTAGCTGTGGATCCCCAGTTTCCAGGCGCAGAACAGCGCCACGATCACAATCACCTGGCCAATCAGCCCGGCGGTCTTGGGCGACAGCTTGTCGGCCAGCATCCCCATCAAGAAGCGCAGTACCGCGCCCGCCAGGATCGGCGTGGCCACCACCAGGCCGCGCTGTTGGGTGGTCAGGTGCAAGTCAGCGGCAATCTGCACCGCCAGGGGGCCCAACAGGTACCAGACCATGAAGCTCAGGTCGAAATACAGGAACGCGGCAAACAGGGTCGGGGTGTGCCCGGATTTCCAGAAGCTTGATTTCATCACGCACCTCAACGGTTGGGGTCTAGAAACGAAAAAACGCCGCCACCGGGTTCGCGAGGGCAAACCGGGTGGGCGACGTCTTTGTCGTGGAGGGGGCAACCGCCGTTGGCTACCTGTGGTGAATGCTTAGCAAGTCCTGCGCCAACCCGAATTATTCACACCTCTCGCTTGCGCCATCAGCGGCGCATGGCGGGACGCGGAGCGTCCCTGGCGGCGTTCCCACGCAGGAGCGTGGGAACCATCAAGCTGAGCCACATCAGCCGAGCAACTCGCTCATGGCAATAATCTGCTCTGCCACCTGGATCAGTTTCTGTTGACGGCTCATGGCCTGGCGGCGCATCAGGGTGTAGGCCTCTTCTTCGTTACAGCTCTTCATCTTCATCAACAGGCCCTTGGCCAATTCGATGCGCTTGCGTTCGGCCAGTTGCTGGTCGCGGGCATGCAGCTGGGCGCGCAGGGCCTGGTCACTCTCGAAGCGCGCCATGGCCACATCGAGGATCGGTTGCAGGCGCTGGGCCTGGATGCCTTCGACGATATAGGCACTGACGCCGGACTTGATGGCCTGGCGCATCACATTCGGGTCGTGCTCGTCGGTAAACATCACGATGGGCCGGGGCTGATCGCGGCTGACCAGCACCACTTGCTCCATCACATCGCGCCCGGGTGACTCGGTATCGATCAGGATCACATCCGGGCGCACTGTTTCGACGCGTGCGGGCAGGTCGATGGTCAAGCCGGACTCATCGATCACCTCAAAGCCGGCCTCGATCAATGCGGCTTTGAGGCGCCCGACCTTGCGCGGGGTGTCGTTGATCAACAGGATTCGCAGCATCGTCAGGCTCCTGTCAGCGCAGCGCTTGGCGGTTGGCGTCATCGGCCAGGGCATGCAGGTGGAAGCTGCGGGCGTAGCCAGCGGGGTCGCTGCCGTCCCAGGTCTTGCCGTCGAGCAACTGGCTGCGGCGCATGTCCGAGTCGCCTGGGGTAATGCCCAGCGTCTCGGCCGCCTGGCGGTACAGCGCCAGTTGCTGCACCTGCCGGGCGATGCCCAGGTAGTCCGGGTCTTCACGCAGCAAGCCCCAGCGCCGGAACTGGGTCATAAACCACATGCCGTCGCTGAGGTAAGGCAGGTTCACCTCGCCGTCGGCGAAAAAGCGCAGCGCATGGGAATCCTGCCACTGGTTGCCCAGGCCATCCTCATAGTGCCCCAGCAAGCGCGGTTCGATGCAGGCCACAGGCGCATCGAGGTATTCAGGGGCACTGAGCAACTGGGCGGTAGAGCGGCGGTTTTCACGGCTCTGCTCGATAAACCGGCTGGCCTCCAGGATCGCCATGACCAGCACGCGTGCGGTATTGGGGTACGCGTCAACGAAGGCTTGGGTGCAGCCCAGGACTTTTTCCGGGTGGTCCGGCCAGATCGCCTGGCTGGTCGCCAGGGTGAAGCCCTGGTTCTGTTGCACTGCGCTGGCGCACCAGGGTTCGCCCACGCAAAGGCCGTCGATACGTCCGGCTTGCAGGTGCGCGACCATTTGTGGCGGCGGCACTACTACGCTGTTCACATCCTGCAAGGGATGAATGCCTTGGCTCGCCAGCCAGTAATACAACCACATGGCGTGGGTGCCGGTGGGAAACGTCTGGGCGAAGGTCAGTTTTGTCCGGCTTTGGTGCACGTGGCGTTTCAATGCTTCAGGAGTGATCACCCCTTGCTGTTGCAGGCCATGGGACAGGTTGATGCCCTGGCCATTCTGGTTCAGCCCCATCAGCACCGCCATGGGGCTGGGGGCGACGCCGCCGATGCCCAGGTGCACGGCATAGATCAGCCCGTAGAGACTGTGGGCAGCGTCCAGTTCACCGCTGACCAGCTTGTCGCGCAGGTTGGCCCAGGACGCTTGGCGCTTGAGGTTGAGTGTGAGGCCAAAGGGTTGGGCGAAGCCCTGGGTGGCGGCGACCACCAGCGAGGCGCAATCGGTCAGGGCCATGAACCCAAGGTCCAGGCTGCTCTTTTCCGGGGCATCGCTGCCGTTTACCCAAGCCAGCGGATCGTTCATCAATACCTGCCTTTTTCTGAAAAAAAAGCGCCGTTTCCCAGGTTGGCGTATAGGCCATTGCAGGGGAACGACGCCTTTGTCCGTAGGCCCGTGCCGCCGTTGGTGCGAGCCTGATCCAGAGTGCAAAGCAAGGCACATGCCATGGGCAGGAGGTCGCAGTTGGCCGTCAACTTTCCATCATGATTGATCCTCGTGCGCCTCGCAGTATGGCCGCTTCTTCAGGCCAGACCGCCAGGCATACCCACGGTGCACGCTGATTACCTCGCAACCCTCAATTGTCGCTGGCTGTTCAGCGCGCTGCTGTGCGCCGCGCTGTTGCTGGGCAGTCGTACGGCGTGTGGCGAGGTGTTGCAGCTCTACGCTGCCGACGACACGAGAAGCTCGGCGGTGGTGCTGCGGCATATTTCCGTCAGTAGGCTGCGCGGCATCATGCGCGGTGCGGGGCTGGATGAGCCGCGCTACCCACTGCGTGAACACGGCGGGCGTACGTTCTATGTAACCGGCCCTTCCAGCTATGTCGACCAGGTGTTGCGTCTCGCCCAACGGATGGACCGCCCCCCTCGCAAGGTGCCAGAGCGCGCCCCGGTATTCGGCGTGGTGAAAGTGATCAATGTCCTCGTGGACGATCACCTGCAGGGCGCGGGAGCCAACAAGGTCCAGGTACCGGGCATGGCCTCCATGCTCGAAGCTCGGCTATCCCAGGCGCAGAAGGACCAACGGGCCGACGGCCGTCTTGTGTTGATGGCTTATCCGGATACCAACAGTCTGTTGATCAAGGGCCCACCCGCCCAAGTGAAGGTTATCGAAAAACTGGTGGCCGAGCTGGATGTCGCCCAGGCGCTGGATGACGCCTCGCCAGGGCAGGCTGGCGTAGATGGCGACGGACTGCCCTGGATTGGCCCACCTCAGTTGAGCGCCGCGCAACACGAGCGTGTGCGACGTGCGTTCCTGGGAGCGGACCCTGAGTTTTCCCCCTGAATAAGGCGTTTGTCCATGCACCTGGAAATATTGCTGCAGGAGCAACTGATCAGCCGCAAGCGTTTGGCCGCATTCGCACCGGGGAAGGTGCTGCCCTTGGACCCAGGCGTCACTCGCTGTGTGGAGGTGCGGGTCAATGGACAACTGATGGCAGTGGGAGAGTTGGTGCAGTTGGAGGATCGGCTAGGGGTTGAATTGCAGGAGACGTTTCAGGAGTGGTTGCCGCGATAAGGGGGCGTTAGCGAATTGTCTGACCGGCAGTGGCCAAAAAAAGGCGAATGAATGGGTTTTTTCCTAACGCGGGTCTTCGAGACGGTTTTTTATAGTCGTGCCCATGGCAGATGAGCTGGTCACACAATAAGGATTTGAATGTCAGTAGTCGACTACAGAGGTGCGTATGGCCGTCGTGACGGATGAAACGACGACGTCCCTGGTTTTCGCGCGTTGGACCTTGCATGGCGACGGCCGGTTGACGGGCGTGGAGGCGGATATTCAGTTGCCTCCCAAGGAGGGGCACGTGCTGCGGTTGCTGCTGGCCTCCGGTGGTGCGCTGATGACCAAGGACCGTTTGCTGGAACTGGCCTGGCCTCGGGGCGAAGTGGCCGAAGAGTCACTCACGCGGTGTATTTATTCCCTGCGCAAGCACTTGAGAGCCGACAAAGGCTTTATCAAGACGATTTATGGCAAGGGCTATCGCTTTACCTGCCCGGTGCGCACAGGTGATCAACCCAGGGCAGTGGCACACGTGTGCGCCATCTGTGGTCAGGCCAGCAATGTCCAGGGTTAAGGCATGGGGCAAAGGCCTGGTGCTCGGGGTATTGATGGGCAGCAGCCAGGCCTGGGCCTTTTGCTGGGAAGAGGCGGCCAGCCGCTACGACCTTGAGCCGGAGTTGCTGCAAGCTATCGCCTCGGTCGAATCGGGTTACCGGGCGCAAGCGATGAACTACACCAACCGCAATGGCACGCGGGATATCGGCTTGATGCAAATCAACAGCATCCACTTGCCGCGCTTGCTCAAGCAGGGCATTACCGAAGAACGGCTTTTGAGCGAGCCTTGCCTGTCGGTGGAGGTAGGCGCCTCGATTCTTGCCGAATTCATCCAGCGTTTTGGCTACAACTGGACGGCAGTGGGGGCTTACAACGTGGGGCCGGGGCCCGGGCTACAGCGTGAGGCATTGCGTCTGCGCTACGCCGAAAGGATCTGGGTGCGTTATGAGGCGTTGACGGCGCAACGTCAATGAGATCAGGTGGCACGCCTCGCATGCAGGCCGCCACCCTGGCTATAATCACCGCCACCTTTTGTCGCCATCCGAGTCTAGCCCGCCCATGTATACCCTGGCCCGCCAGCTGTTGTTCAAACTCTCTCCGGAAACCTCCCACGATCTGTCCCTGGACCTGATCGGTGCTGGTGGCCGCCTGGGGCTCAATGGCCTGGTATGCAAGGCACCGGCGAAAGTACCGGTGTCCGTGATGGGGCTGAACTTCCCCAACCCGGTCGGGCTGGCAGCCGGCCTGGACAAGAACGGCGCGGCCATCGACGGGTTTGCGCAGTTGGGTTTCGGCTTTGTCGAAATCGGTACCGTGACGCCGCGGCCGCAACCGGGCAACCCCAAGCCGCGTATTTTCCGCCTGCCGGAAGCGGAGGCGATCATCAATCGCATGGGCTTCAACAACCTCGGGGTCGACCATCTGCTGTCGCGGGTTCAGGCGGCGAAGTACACCGGCATCCTGGGTATCAACATCGGCAAGAACTTTGACACGCCGGTGGAGCGTGCGGTGGATGACTACCTGATTTGCCTGGACAAGGTCTACGCCCACGCCAGCTATGTCACCGTCAACGTCAGCTCGCCCAACACCCCGGGCCTGCGCAGCCTGCAATTTGGTGATTCCCTCAAGCAGCTGCTCGAAGCCTTGCGCCAGCGCCAGGAAGACTTGGCCGTGCGTCATGGCAAGCGTGTGCCGCTGGCTATCAAGATCGCGCCGGACATGAGCGATGAAGAAACCGTACTGGTGGCCCAGGCCCTGGTGGATTCAGGGATGGATGCGGTGATTGCGACCAACACCACCCTCAGCCGCGTGGGCGTCGAAGGCCTGGCTCATGGTGACGAGGCGGGCGGCCTGTCGGGCGCGCCGGTGCGTGACAAGAGCACGCATATCGTCAAGGTGCTGGCAGCCGAGTTGGCCGGGCGTTTGCCGATCATCGCGGTGGGCGGTATCACCGAAGGCAAGCACGCGGCTGAGAAGATCGCAGCTGGCGCCAGCCTGGTGCAGTTGTACTCCGGTTTTATCTACAAAGGCCCGGCGCTGATTCGCCAGTCGGTGGATGCCATCGCTGCCTTGCGCTGAGCAGGCAATAAAAAGGGCTCCATGAAGGAGCCCCTGGGCCGAAGCCCGCCGCCCGGATGGGGCGCGCGTGGTTAAGTCGTTACAGATTCAAAGATGTGTGTGTCGCAATTAAATCCCCTGATTAGCCGACGGCGTGAAGTTCGTTGAGTCTGTGGATGCCCGCAGTGCCAGTCATACCGTCCCAGTTGTCGCCGCGTCCTTCTCGCCAGCCGTTGATCCAGGCTTGGCGTACCGACGGTAGAGTAAATGGGCAAAGCTCACGGGATTTTCCATGAACGCCATATTGATATCCGCGTAAAAATGCTCTTTCCAACGGATCACGCTTAAGTCTTCTCATAGGGTGTTTCCCTCACTTGTTGACTGTCTAGATATCCTTCGGCCTTGTCCAAGGCCGGGCAGAGTTTTTCTGCCGTTGGTGGGCTCGCTGCCGGCGTGGCGAGCCAAGTGTTGGCACCGTTACGGCGCCAACCTGTGTTGAGTTCTAACCAATAGGTCACATGTATTCAATGATCGTTTTGTCATAAGCACGTAACGATAACGATGCTATAGCCATAAGCTGGGCTGGTTATTCGCCCCTTTTATAGGGCAAAGCCAGCTATGATGTGCCCTGCAAAGAGGAAAGGTTTAATTCCTTAGTGAGAATGCCCGCCTGATGCAGTCGGTTATTATTCGACGAAGGGTCGGAATATTTCTTTTTGTTGCGCAACATTCTTCTTCTGCCTCGCCCATAAAGGCTCAAGAGCCCGCCAGACGGGGTGGAACGGCACATTCGTGCCACGCGAGCACTCTTCGAGAAAAGTGCTTGATTGAAAACCGAACCGGCGATGCGTCGCCTGTTCACTTATTGCTGAAAAGCCTGGAATGCCCCATGTCGGACCGTTTTGAACTCTTCCTCACCTGCCCCAAGGGCCTCGAAGGCCTGCTGATCGAGGAAGCCGTCGGGCTTGGCCTTGAGGAAGCCCGCGAGCACACCTCGGCCGTGCGCGGCATGGCCGACATGGAAACCGCCTACCGCTTGTGCCTCTGGTCGCGCCTGGCCAACCGCGTGTTGCTGGTGCTCAAGCGCTTCCCGATGAAAGACGCCGAGGATCTTTACCACGGCGTGTTGGACATCGAATGGGCTGACCACATGGTCCCCGACGGTACCCTCGCGGTGGAGTTCAGCGGCCACGGTTCGGGCATCGACAACACTCACTTCGGCGCGCTGAAGGTCAAGGATGCGATTGTCGACAAACTGCGCACCCCGACCGGCGAACGTCCGTCCATCGACAAGATCAACCCTGACCTGCGCATTCACCTGCGCCTGGACCGTGGCGAAGCCATCCTGTCCCTGGACCTCTCCGGTCACAGCCTGCACCAGCGCGGCTACCGCCTGCAGCAGGGTGCGGCACCGCTGAAGGAAAACCTGGCGGCGGCGATCCTGATCCGCGCCGGCTGGCCGCGTATTGCAGCCGAAGGCGGCGCCCTCACAGACCCCATGTGCGGTGTGGGTACCTTCCTGGTCGAGGGCGCGATGATCGCCGCCGACATGGCCCCCAACCTCAACCGTGAACTCTGGGGTTTCACCACCTGGCTGGGCCACGTCCCGGCGCTGTGGAAAAAACTGCACGCAGAAGCCTCTGAGCGTGCCGCCATCGGCATGAACAAGCCGCCGTTGTGGGTACGTGGCTACGAAGCCGACCCACGCTTGATCCAGCCTGCGCGCAATAACATTGAGCGCGCGGGGCTGAGCCATTGGATCAAGGTGTACCAGGGCGAAGTCGGCACGTTCGAGCCGCGCCCGGACCAGAACCAGAAAGGCCTGGTCATCTGCAACCCACCTTACGGCGAGCGCCTGGGGGATGAAGCCAGCCTGTTGTACCTCTACCAGAACCTCGGCGAGCGTCTGCGCCAGGCCTGCATGGGCTGGGAAGCGGCGGTGTTCACCGGCGCGCCAGACCTGGGCAAGCGCATGGGTATCCGTAGCCACAAACAGTATTCGTTCTGGAACGGCGCATTGCCGTGCAAGTTGCTGCTGATCAAGGTCAACCCGGATCAGTTCGTCACTGGCGAGCGCCGTACCCCGGAGCAGCGCCAGGCCGAACGTGAGCAAGCGGCTTACGACCAAGCCCCGAGCGAGCCGGCAGAGCGTCAGTACAACAAGAACGGCAACCCGATCAAACCCGCCCCGGCCCCTGTGGTGGAGCAAGCGCGCTTGAGCGAAGGCGGGCAGATGTTTGCCAACCGCCTGCAGAAGAACCTCAAGCTGTTGGGCAAATGGGCCAAGCGCGAAGGTGTGGATTGCTACCGTGTGTATGACGCCGACATGCCTGAGTACTCCATGGCGATCGACCTGTACCACGATTGGGTGCACGTGCAGGAATACGCCGCGCCAAAATCCATCGACCCGGAAAAAGCCTCGGCCCGCATGTTCGATGCCCTGGCGGCCATTCCCCAGGCACTGAACGTCGACAAGAGCCGTGTGGTGGTCAAGCGTCGTGAGCGTCAGAGCGGCACCAAGCAATACGAGCGTCAGAGTGCCCAAGGTAAATTCACCGAGGTCAGCGAAGGCGGCGTGAAGTTGCTGGTCAACCTCACCGATTACCTGGACACCGGCCTGTTCCTCGACCATCGCCCGATGCGCATGCGCATTCAGAAGGAAGCGGCGGGCAAGCGTTTCCTCAATTTGTATTGCTACACCGCCACCGCCAGTGTGCATGCTGCCAAGGGCGGCGCGCGCAGCACCACCAGCGTCGACCTGTCCAAGACCTACCTGGACTGGGCGCGTCGCAACTTCTCCCTCAACGGCTTCTCCGACAAGAACCGCCTGGAACAGGGTGACGTGATGGCGTGGCTGGAAGCGAGCCGCGATGAATTCGACATGATCTTCATCGACCCGCCGACCTTCTCCAACTCCAAGCGCATGGAAGGCATCTTCGACGTGCAGCGTGACCATGTGCAGTTGCTCGACCTGGCCATGGCGCGCCTGGCGCCGGGTGGCGTGTTGTACTTCTCCAACAACTTCCGCAAGTTCCAGCTGGAAGACAACCTCAGCGAACGCTATGCGGTCGAGGAAATCAGCGACAAGACTATCGACCCGGATTTTGCGCGCAATGCCAAGATCCACCGCGCCTGGAAAATCACCGCACGCTGATTTTCCCCTGTAGGAGCGAGCTTGCTCGCGAAAAACGTCAACGATAACGCGGATATCCTGGATGAACGCGGTGCCTGTGAGTGTTTCGCGAGCAAGCTCGCTCCTACAGTAAGCTTCTGTGGTGAGAGAGCTTGCTCCCTCGCCACAATAAGTCTGTTGACGGTTTTGCACTGGTCAAACCCCTGACCGATGGCTATAACTTAAGCCCTAGCCAAAGTGACACCCCCGCACACTGGCGCTGTGAGTGTTGCCTATGCCGATGCAAGTCGTTCGCCCGAAAATCCTTGGTTTTATCAGTGAGCAGGCATCGGCTTGGCTGGTGGCATTGATGGTGTTGTTGATCGGTAGCGCGCTGACGGTGGTCGTCGCGTGGGCGGCATCCGACTTATATCAGCAACAGGTGCGCCAGCGGTTCCAGTTGCTGGTCAACGAGCGCTACACCCGCATCCAGGAACGTTTCGAAGACCAGGAGCAGCGCCTGGGCAGCTTGCAGCGCTTTTTCGTCAATTCCGGCGAGGTGTCTCGCGCCGAGTTCGACGGTTTCGCCAAACCGCTGTTGTTGCATGCCCGCGCTTATGCCTGGGCTCCACGGATATTTCGCACGCAGCGCAGCCTTTTTGAGCAGGACATTTCTCGCCAGCGCGGCATTCCCTTCAGTATCCGCGAACTGAATACTGCAGGTGAGTTGGCACCAGCGGCCGAACGCGATGAATACGTACCGGTGCTGTACAGCCAGACGCAAAGTTTGCTGGGCTCGCCGCTGGGTTTTGATCTGCTGGCCCAGCCCCTGCGTCGCTCAGCCCTGGAGCGTGCGCAACAAAGCGGCCAGTTGGCGGTATCGCAACCCATGCAGTTGGTGGGTGTGGAACCCGCTTATGCGGCAGGCGTCTTATTGGTGGCGCCCGTTAGCAAGCTCGCAGGTGCCGAGCCCTACGGTTATGTGATGGCGGTGATCAGCATGCGTCAGCTGGTAGCCGAGGGGTTGCCCAGGCCCAACCGGGACAACCTGGTGATGCAGATCGTAGATACCTCCGACACCCAGCAACGGGTGTTGTATGCCTCCAGCAACGCCTTGGGCAGCAGCGGCTTGACGGCTGCGCGCCGCCTTACCCTGGGTGACCATGTCTATGCCCTGAGCCTGAGCGCCAGCGAAGTGTTCGACAGGGCCAACCATTCTTCGATGCACACCATTCTGGCGATGGGCGTGCTGCTCAGCGCCTTGCTCAGTGCGCTGCTTTACATGCTGGTGAGCCAGCGCCAACGCGCACTGAAACTGGTGGAGCAACGCACCGTGCAATTGCGCGCCCGTGAGCAGGAGTTGCGTGGCGCCCATGGGCAATTGCGCAGCGTGCTGAATGCGGCGACTCAAGTGGCGATCATTGCCACGGACCTGCGCGGCGTGATCAACACCTTCAATGCCGGTGCCGAGCAGATGCTGGGCTTTACGGCCGAGGAGGTGCTGGGGCATATGACCTTGGACCGTCTGCACGTAGCCATGGAACTCGACGCCCGCGCTGAGCCGTTGAGCAGGGCGCTGGGCAAGCGCATCCCAGCGAGCCAGGCGATGCTGGTGGAGAGCCCGGACAGTCAACATGAAGGCCGTGAGTGGACGCTGGTGCGCAAGGATGGCAGCCAGCTGACGGTCAACATGTTGCCGACCGTGCTCTTGGATGACCATGGCCTGTGGGTCGGGCACCTGGCGATTTATCTGGATGTCACCGAGCAAAAACGCGCCTATGAGGCCCTTGCCGTACGCGACCGCCTGCTGAAAAAACTCAGCGCCCATGTGCCGGGTGGGATCTTCCAGTTCACCCTGGAACCCCAGGACACCTGGCGTTTCATCTATGCCAGCGAAGGCATGCGCGATATCTATGAAATCGAGCTGGGCGTGTTGCAGCAGGATGCGGGCAAAGTGCTGGAACGCATTCACCCTTTGGACCTGGAACGCGTGCGTGCGTCGATACGCCTTTCTGCGTTGCAACTGAGCCATTGGCGCGAAGAGTACCGCGTGCAATTACCCCAACGAGGCTTGCGCTGGATTCGCGGCGAAGCGACGCCGGAAGAGTTACCGGGCGGCGGTACGCTTTGGCACGGTTATGTGTCGGATATTTCTGATCTCAAACGGGTCGAGGAAGAACTGCGTGCGCTGTCCATCACCGACTCTCTGACAGGGATCTATAACCGTCGCTATTTCCAGGATCGCCTCAAGGGCGAAATGCTCCGGCTCAACCGTATGTCTGGCGCGCTGTCGTTGATCATGCTCGATATTGACCACTTCAAGCGCATCAACGATCAGCACGGCCATGCCGTGGGCGACGTCGTGCTGCAGGAGTTGTGCAAGCGTATCGGCCAGCGCTTGCGCCGCACCGATATATTTTGCCGGATCGGCGGGGAAGAGTTTGTGGTGCTGTGCCCCAACACCGATGGCGCCCAGGCCTACAGCCTGGCGATGCAATTGTGGCAGTCGCTGCGTGATGCGGCGATGGAACCGGTGGGGGTGGTTACCGCCAGTTTTGGCGTGGCCAGTTGGCGGGTCGATGAAGGTATCGATGGGTTGCTGCTGCGCGCGGATTCGGCGGTGTACGTGGCCAAGCAGGCGGGCAGGGATCGGGTGCAGGTGTGTGGTTGCTGAGACGCGCTGATCGTTCCCACGCTCTGCGTGGGAATGCATCCTGAGACGCTCCGCGTCAAGCCTTGAGCGCGGACGCAGAGCGTCCAAAACAGCATTCCCACGCAGAGCGTGGGAACGATCAGAGGGGGGGCTTACAGAACCGGCGCGGCGGCAACGGCCTTCGGCTGGCGATACAGGTCCAGCAGCACCTGATCCAACACCGACGAGGCTCCCCACGGCTTGGAGTCGTTGAGAATCGCCACTACCGCCCAGGTATTGCCATTGTTGTCGCGGCTGTAGCCGGCGATCGCGCGTACGGTGTTCAAGGTGCCGGTCTTCACATGGGCTTCGCCGCGCAGGGCGGTGGTTTTCAGGCGTTTACGCATGGTGCCGTCGGTGCCGGCGATCGGCATCGAGCTGATGTACTCCGCCGCATAAGGGCTTTTCCACGCGGCTTGCAGCATGGCCGCCATCTCGCGGGCGCTGACCCGTTCGGCGCGGGACAGGCCGGAGCCGTTTTCCATCACCAGGTGCGGCGCGGTGATGCCTTTCTTGGCCAGCCACTGGCGCACGACACGTTGCGCAGCCTTGGCATCGTCGCCATCGGCATCGTTGCGAAACTGTGCCCCCAGGCTCAGGAACAACTGCTGGGCCATGGTGTTGTTACTGTATTTATTGATGTCGCGGATGATCTCCGCCAGGTCCGGCGAGAAAGCACGAGCCAGGACTTTGGCATCCTTGGGCACCGGTGCCTGGATATCACGGCCCTGGATGGTGCCGCCCAATTCCTTCCAGATCGCCCGCACGGCGCCTGCGGTGTAGGTGGCGTGGTCGAGCAGCGACAGGTAGGTCTGCGAGCTGCAGCCATCACCCAGTTGGCCGCTGACGGTCACGGTCACGCTGCCGTCGGCGGCGGTCACCGGGCTGTAGCGCACGTCGCCGGTGCACTGTTTGGCGTTGGTGACTTTCACCTGGTTGTCGATGCGAATGCTGGCAATCGGCGGCTCGACCGACACGATCACCCGCCCTGAATCATTGCGGGTCACAAAGCGCAGGGCCTTGAGGTTGACCAGCAAGGCGTCGGGCTTGACCAGGAACGGCTTGTTCTCATCGTTGCCGTCGTCGTTGAACTCGGGCAATTGCGGCTGGTTGAAGAAGTTACGGTCCAGCACCAGGTCGCCGGTGACTTGCTGCACACCATTGGCCCGCAGGTCGCGCATCAGCAGCCAGAGTTTTTCCATGTTCAGCTTGGGGTCACCGCCGCCCTTGAGGTACAGGTTGCCGCGCAACACGCCGCCGCTGAGGGTGCCATCGGTGTAGAACTCGGTCTTCCACTGATGGTTGGGGCCGAGCATTTCCAGGGCCGCGTAAGTGGTGACCAGCTTCATGGTGGAGGCCGGGTTCACCGAGACATCGGCGTTGAAAACCGTAGGGGTACCAGGGCCGTTCAGGGGCAGCATCACCAGGGACAGCGCGGTATTTTGCAGCTTGGCCTTCTGCAAGGCCTGGGCAACGCTGGGTGGCAGGGTGTTATTGACGGGAGCGGCGCAAACGGAAAAGGCCAGGGGCAAGACAACACTGGCAAGTAACACGGAACGCAAAGATTTGATCATAAGAAATAAAACCCTACTGCTGAGGAGGGTGAAAAAGGCGAGGGGTATGGAAGAAAATCCCTCAGTGGTCACGAAAGTGTCGGCATTATGCCCCAAGCTGGCGCCACGTGTAGCTGAACGATAGCTGCTAATCGTGGTTTTTTTGCGCGCATTTGCCCGTCGGTCCCAGAGAGTCGGGCAATTGCCGCCTTAAACTGCTAAAGTGCCGCCCGTTAATACTTATGAGGATTGTTCCAATGGCGACTAACCGTTCCCAGCGTCTGCGCAAAAAACTGTGCGTTGATGAATTTCAAGTTTTGCTAATTAGCAAAAAATAATTGGTTGGTTGTCAAAAAATCCCCGTTCCCGTTCCGTTCCTATTCACCCGATACGCCCTCCAGCCCCGTAGGCTCAGCAGTTAATACGCCTGTGAACCCAAAATGACCTCGGGTGGCCGTGCGGAGGAAAGCGCGGCTATTGACGTCCCTGTCCATCAGGCAGTTAGGTCTGCGTGGTAAGCGAATACTGGCGTTGACCTTCACCACGCCTGTCGAAGAGCGGCCCAAACTCACAAGCCAACCCTGCCAGAGATCGGGTTAGCTAAAGCTCGGGTCGCAATGCGCAGGGGATTGTTCGGTAGAGAGTCGATGAGGTATAGTGAAGGTGGCGGTGCGGCTTCGGGTCGAAGCATGAATCATATTTCAGGCCGAAGCTTCAGAGGGAACATAGCACCGGATGACCATTCGGGCCTTCTGCTGACATGGTAACGCGGTATAGGGATTGACTCCTATTACTGGTCTATTGTCTATTACGGATTCAACTTACTAATTTGGCTAAGGCTAAAGATGGTAGGGAAAATAAGGCTCGCCCATTGGCGGGCCTTTCTAATTTTACAAGGACGAAAAATGCAGTCATCAGAAGAAATTGACGCTGCAGTCAACCTGCTCAAGGCCTCGCTCGAAAGTCGTAGTGATAAACAGATCACTGGAGCAGTCTTCGGTGAAATGGTTCGCAAAGCCACTCCTGAATTAGACATCAAAGCTTTGGGGCTTCCGACTAAAGCCACATTTTCACGATTTATCGAAAAGTACTTCGAAGGGGTTCTTTTCCGTTCGCATGCTCAGGGCAAAGATTCGGTCTACAAAATTGGTGCGTCGGCTACCGATACCGATGATGAGCCTGACTATGCCCTTTGGAAGGCTTTTGTCCGGCCTCAATCGAAATACCAAGTCGGGCTAATTACAGCCAGCAAGACCTTGATGCTGCTTGGAGCTGACAGCAACTCTGATGCGGGTGGGGCGGAAGTTACCGTTATTCCCAGCGTCACTCAAGATGAACTGAGCGCGATCATGAAAGCATTTATGCAGGCCGAGCAAGCTGCCGTGGGTAGTGCTCTCCCTGACATCCAACTGCCTTATGCAAGCTGGACTGCCAGCCTTCGTGAGCGCGACAGGCCCGCCTACCGGAGATGGATAGAGTTCCGTATTGACCGTCTCCTGCAGTTGTTCAAACAAAGGTTAGAAGCTGCTGATGTTAATGAGCATGACCGCAGGAGTCTCGCGGATTTCATGAGCCGCTCGCGCGGTGCCCGTCTGCCCAAGACGCCACCCAAGTCGCCACACAAAGCGACTGGTAATACACTCGAAAGCAGAAATGCCATCGGATGCCCGGAGATACTGGTCTCAGCGTCATATGCTGCCAATAAAGACGCTGACCTTCGTGACTTGGTGGTAAGGGCGGTGATGAACCTTTCAATCGCTGAGCTGCGTGAATTGAGGTTGCCGGTAGGCGCAGTAGCTGATGCCCTAGGGATTCTCGGTAAGAAGTGATTGCGGGCTCAGCTCTGGGCGGATTCTGAACTGATATCATGGAGAAATCGTGCAAGGACAACTGAGGGCCTACCAGCGCCCGTGCATCCTCGTCGTGGTGCGTGAAGCAGATGCTGCCAGCTTGAAGCGGAAGATAGCGCTTATGTGTGGGCTTGGCTGGGAAGAACAGGTCAGGTTTAAGGTTGTAGCTAAGCAATTTTCCTTGGATCACCTCACGGAGTATGTGATTGATGATTACTCTGAATCCGATTTCCGGAAGGTTTACTTTCAGAAGGGATTGTTGGATCAGGATGTTCTCCAGGAGGAGGGTATTGATTTCACCGTACGCCCGTCCGCCGAGGCGCTGAGCCGGGAGATCAAGAAATCGCTGATGGACTTCGGTATCCACTGGGAAAGACGTGCCGAAGAGGAGTGGGCCAAAAGCTCCCTGGGTCACCTTACGCCCAAGGAGTGGGTCACTCAGTTTGGAAAGCTCGGTCATCCCGGTACGGCCCGTAGCCTGCTAAAGGCCCTGCGCGTGATAACGGACGCTGAGGTTCGTACAGCCTTCAAGCTTTCTGATGCTGAAGGTATCGGGTACACAATCGCTCACGCCTATTTTCATGACAATGAACCGGGCTCAAGCTGTATTACGGTAAAAAACATTCTTGAGCACATGCTGCCCGAAGGGGCTGTTACGGCTCTGGATGTTGCTGATTCAGCCTACTTCCAGGATCTGAGCGCGGATGTTCTCTACGTGTATGAGGATGGTTTGTGGAGCGGAGTAGAGATCGTAAAGCGTTTGAAGGCGCTGTCTGAAATTGAGGCTCTAGCCCAGTCAAAAACAAAAATTGTATTCAGGTACTGCGTAACCTGTGATGCAGGCCTCGCTGCAGCACGGCATGCCAGCAGCAAACTTGATCATCGCTTGTTCGACATTCAGCCTGCCGCACCTGGCTATCATTTTTCATTTGTGCCGGCGGAAATCGATCTTCAGTTTCCTGACCTGGTGGACAAAAGTGACGCAGCCGTCCGCGCCGCCATCGACGCCAATATTGAGCCATATGTATTTGGTGTAGCTGGGGTATGGGGGGAGGAGTGCGACGATGCTAGGAAGGTGTGCTCTGACATCGGGGAACAGCTCGTGAGGCCATATCTGGCTCGGAAGGCGCGAGAAAAGCTCCAGGCTCAAGCGATGCAGGAAGGAAGCGGTGCGGACTTCCCAGCAATCGACTTGGCATCAATATCACAAGAGGATGTTGACCGGTGGAAGCTAGGTGCCATGAAATTCGGCTCGACCATCGTTTTCGCGTCAAGTATTCCGAAGCCAGTGATACCGCTGATGTGGTTGAAAGGCGAAGTGACCATTGACGGTACTACAGTGGACTGGAAGCCACTTTTCTGGGACGCGAGGCGAATCGCCGAAGCTGCCAGGTAGCGCAGTCAGTAGCTTCAAACCAGCTGTAATCAGGCCTGATGCTTGCTTTATCGCGCCGCGCAGTAGCCCAAAAAAAACCACCCCGATAGGGTGGTCTTTTCACAAGCCTGCAGTTATTCACTGTGGCTCAGCGCGATCACTTTGCAGCGTTGACCGGCTTCTCTGGGTACCAAGCGTCCAGCAGAGGGCTGACTTCAACCTTGGTCACTTCGCTACGAGCTTTGAGCCAGGCTTCGACAGCTGCGCGTTGTTCTTCGGTAACCGAGCCGCGCTCTGCCTTGCAAACCAGGCCGAAATCATCGCCGCCGACATAGTCCAGTCCATTGGCGTCCATGGCTTCGGTCAGGAAGTCATCTAGGAATGCATCGACTGCCTCATCATCCAGGTCTTCCTTAAATTCCAGGTTCAGCTCAAAGCCCAATTCCTGAAACTCGTCCACACAAAGCTTTTTGCGAAGACGACGGGAGCGGTTAGTGGCCATCAAAAAATCCTCTAAGTAATAACGGCGCGCAGTCTATCAGCTAACCCGTTCAAATGCCTGTTTGTCCGATCAGCCGAGGTGTCAAGGCTGCGTCCAGGCACTCAGGCCTAGAGAACTCCTGGCTCGAAGGGCGATTACCTCCATAGCCGGTCAGTTTTTGTCACCTTATTGCCACGATGATCAACCCCTCCCAAGGAACCCCCCCCGCAGACCTCTCCGAAGTCCACGGCACGCCGGAGGCAACGTCTACATGTAGAAGCTGTAGCTGACCTGTGGCTTCTCAGAGCTGTCGATGTATTTCATGATGTCACCGACCTTGTTGGCGCACTCCAGGGTGATGGGTAGGCGTCCATCGAGCTGGGTGTTATTCCAGTTCATCTTGGTCAGGCCGAGGATTTCCTTGCACAGGTCTTCCAGTGATGAATCGCTGTCGAACGCCTCAATGCGCAGGGGGCTTGGGATGTACATCCCCGGGTAGGTTTTGTAGAAATCCACGATCCCTTTTGTGTAGAGCACACCTTGAGTTTCCGAGAGGCTCAGCAGCGTCCCTCTGGAAGGCGGATAATTTTTGTCGCTGAAAAGCCGGATATCGGTTGATGTGATCGAGACCAGGTCTTTTGTCCTGATGCCCTTGGCCTCCAGTACCTTGGAAAATCCAGCTACTTCGGTTGGCCGGAAACGGCTGGACTTGTGGATCACAACGCGAGCGGGTTTTTGCATCAGCGCTTTTTCATATTCCGCCAGTGCGCTGTCTAGAAGCTCATATGCCTGCGATTCATCCATGTAAGGACGTCTGTCCCGCTTATCCAGCGAAACTGGTGCGCCTCGCAGGATGACCCCATGGCCGAACTCATCGAACACCTGAGCGAGGCTTGTGGATACAGTTTCACCGTCACGGCTCTTGTAGAATCCAATCCCGATGTAGCAGGTCTTGGGCTTGAATTTGTCCTCCACTAAACGCCAAGGCACAGTCCGGTTGCCTTTGTAATACAGCGCGGTGCAGAAATTCCACGCTTTGGTGGCGAGGTCTTGCTGATCAATCGAGGGTTTAACGGACAGAATGGTCTTTTCTCGAACGAGCTGAAGAGGGATGCCTAGATGCATGCATCGCGCTTTGAGAAGCCGGCGGAAGTTGTGTTCCAAGTAGGCCTCTAGTGACTCGTTGTCTTTGTCGCCAGCCGCCTTGGTAAGACAGTCGAAAATGTCATTGGGCACCACGCAGACGATCACGTCAATTGAGCGGTTCTCAGAGAGAAATCTGATCTGCTCGTAATAAAGGTCGACGCATTTCACAACTCGATCTTCACGTGCAGTGATCTTCGATATATTGTTTATTTCCGATTTCTGAAGCGTACGGGTGTACTGAGGAGAGGACAGGATTTTCGTATAAAAACCATGGTATTCGTCTACTCCGCCAAATCCCCTGAAGAGGTTAGGGAACTTAGTTTCATCTTTGCCAACGATGCCACGCTTGCACTTGTCCAGCCATTCATCCAGTAAGTCGACGCCTTCACCTCGACCGACAATGCCGACACGTAATTCGCTGCGCCGGAGCTCATCACGCTTGTCATAAACACCCAACGTTTCGATCCCTGTTCTGGGGCATATGTGGGCGCCGCTCCCAAACTCCAGCATTGGTTCTTTGAGGATCTTAATCTTCATTGGCTAGCTCCTCTTCATAATCGGCACCCACATGTTCACCGTTAACCAGCTTTTCTTCACATGTAAGTTCTAGTAGTTCGCCAAAAAAACCATAGGTTGAAGTACCTTCTCCTGGCAATTTTTCCACCTCGCCAGGCCTGTTTTCACCGTCGAAGGAATAGTCTTGAACTCCGCCAAGAGAAACATTAGTGGAGCGTAAGTAATACGCTACGAATCGAACTATATTCCGTACGCTCTGGTTGAACTCAAGTCTTTTTTGCTTTGACAACAGGTCTTCATGGTACCAAGACTTTCGGCTCCCGTCGTAGGTATAAAGCCAACTGGGCACTACCAGTGCATACCATTGCTCTGCAATCTGGGTAAAGGTCAATTCGAAAGATAAATGAACGTGGTGAGCAACGCGTGTAGGCTCTTTCTTGGACATTATTTTTTCGTAAACCCGACGAGTTGACTTCTTCTTACCTATCCATTCTTCTTTGCGACCTTCGTCGTCGGGGTTATGTGGCTTGAAGAAATAACACTTATCCCGACGGTCGTACACGACGTTGTGAGGCTTTAGAATTTCTCGAACATAGCCATTTAAAAGCGATTTGAATATGTTGATATTGTCATCGATGTCTGAATCTGAAAGTTCGACGGTCTCAAGTGCTTCGATGGTGCCAATGTCGACTACGTGCTGTATGCCTGAGTTGGAGATGTCTTCGAAGGCAAAGATGCGATTTTCAAAACGTACCCAGCTATCGGTAACCACGCCATTCAGTAATAGGGCCATTTTCACAAGGCTTTGCTTGGAGCAGCTGTTTCTTTTGAAATTCAGATGGTCGCGGGCTTGTGCCAGAACGGATGCTTCGTTTATCAGTAACTCAGCAACGTATACAGTTTCAGGCGGAGTGACAGAGATTAAGTTTGAAGTCAGGGTGTGAGACTGGTGGCCATCATTGGCGTTGAAGTCCAGGTAGGCATTGATGTCACCTAGGATGAGCTTGAAGTCCGTCAATACCCGTTCTTGAGCGGGTAACCGCAGTCCCGTCACCTTGGAAAGAATGTCGCCAAGATCAATAATGTGAGCTTTTGTAGAAAACTGAAAGGCGCCGTTAGTGATCTGATCGATCGCGGCTTGGCTGTAGGAGGCCTGCTTGTTGGTCAGCATCAAAATATACAGTTCATCGAAGGTGTTGTAGAACTGTTTGCTGACGAAGTGGGTTAGGGTTTTCTTAACCTTTTCCAATGACGTAGTTGCCGTTACTTGGAAAGCAACCCGGTCATGATCGTCTCCGAGGTCGATTCCCGGAAAGTTTTTCTGCCTTCGGTTGAGGTTGATCAGGTTGGGGAGGTTGAAGGCTGCCTTCAGGATAGGAATCAGCGCATCTTCCAAGGACAAGTTAATGTCGAGGCGGCCTTGCTTGGTCGAGAGGTCAACTTGGCTGATGATTCTGCTTACGACATCTCTTAACTCATTCTCAATCTCTAACTGTCTCACTGCTAGACACTTCCCTTCAAACCTGAGCGATAGTGGGGGTGCGACGAGAACTGAGGACGCTGAGCCATCCCAGGCCGCAGAGGGTGGCATTGTACCACCATGATCAGAGCACTGACCGCACGGCTAATAAGCAGATGTGTAGGAGGTTTAAAGCGGATCAAGCGAAGAACCAGCCGCCATGCTTTGAGATTTGAGGCCGCATAAGCCATCCGTGGTTGGTTTGGCGAACATGCTCACGCTGTTCAGGGAGCTGGTTGACCTAGCTCATCCTAAATTTCCTTTTCCTCTCATGGTGCGTTTGTAGGACTGACTGACAAGCGGTTAGGGCGCCTGGAAATGCCGTCCTAGAGCGTTCGTGCCTTGACGCATCCTCTGGTATGTCAACAGAATGGCCGACTGCCGCAGGGCTCTTGAACAGGAACGTGTCGTTTGTCATCGTCGATCATTACACCGCCTATGTCTGAGCTCGACTCAGTCCACGACACCCGCTCAACACAATCGCATTCGGATTCTCAAGCTCTCTACCCTGACCCTGCGCGGGTGCCGCCATACATCACTGCGGTTGAAGCCTCCTCGTTCAAGAACGAGTCGCTGGGCCAAGTCCAGGTAGAGATCATTCCGATGACTGCCGAGCATGCTGCCTGGTGGCACAGCACGATCCAACCTAGGGTTAAAGCTCATTTCCGGACTGCCTCGGATGCAACCGCCGCGAACGCGGGCAAGAAAATCCGTGCTGATTTGGGATGGAATTGGAACAAGGTTTTCTGGTTGCTCAATGTTCACAACCAAGGGCACTTCAGTACCCGCTATGCGCAACCGGCGTTTGGCCTTGCGATGGTCGCTCGCAACAAGCTCGGGGAAACTGTGCCCATCGGCATGATGACCTTAGTGCCCAGTTACTATTGCAATTCAGACCGGCTTGGTTCTAAGACTTATACCTGGTTCGTTTCCTCGGCACCTCAATGCTTCTACGAAGATTACTTCAAGGAACTGAAGCTTGATGGTGTAGGTAAGGCCCTCTTCGACGCCGCCATTATCGCCTCGTATCGAGCCGGTCTGGATGGTTCGTTGCTGCTGCACGCTGATCCAGAGGGAGGTAAAGGCCTCATACGCTTTTATGTGCAGCTCGGCTTCAAGCCGCTCAAATTCAAGTTTTCGCCAATCACTCTTTATCGTTGGCGGCATAGGAAGGAATACATGCTGCTTCGGGCTGAGGGGGCGGGGAAGATTATCAAGGATAACGATCCCTATCGTCGCGAAGGCTACCTGGCTGACTAACGCATCAGCGGAATAGAACCTGCCAGCTGAGACGCTGGCAGGGCATTGCCGCCTACCTCTTTACGCCGGATGGATCGCGCGTGCTAGGCTGAAAGCTACACCGGAGAAGAATTGATGAACAGCGCTGACGACAACATGACTCTTCTTGCCCATGCTGCGAAGCTGGCATTGGAGCTGGATTTTGATATTGGCAGTAGCGAGGGGTTGGAGCAGCTTCGTGAGTTTGCGCGTGGACTCGCCGCTCACCCCGACGCGCCTGATACTGAACGCGTGCTGGAGGTCATGATCGACCTGAAGGCTACTCATGGGCCTGGGCTGAAGGTTACGAAGGGGGTAGCTCCACCCGTTATTCAACTGAACATTCCTGACGCGCAGCGGGTGCTCAAGAAGGGTCGTGGTTATTTCCGGGGCTCTAACCACGATCTGAATCTCGGGGGGTAAGGGAGCTTTGGGCTCCTTGTATGCGAGCCTAGGATGAGGGGCGACCCGCACCAAGGCTCTGGATCACCCAACGTCAGGCGACGGCTTTGAAATGAGTGAGGGTTTTCCGAGCAGGCCGTCGTTAGCCAAGGCAGGCGGTGCCCGACTTTGCCTTTGCCCCTGTGGGGTTCCAATCACGCACGGCTTGCGCTCCGCTTGCTTAGCTCAGCCGGCCAGCCAGCTCAGCAACGGCCTTTGTCAGCATCGATGTAGACGGTAAGGTGGTAATGCCCACTTAAAACCTGTTGTCGATTGCGACTCAAAGCGCAGCTTCCCCACCTCCTTTATTCGTGTTGCTCGGTAGGTTCTGCTGTACGCAGCATCTGCTCCCTTACCTGGTGCTCACATTTGTGGCAGGCGAAGTATTGGATTCTTTCCACGTCGCCTGTGACGAATTCATCGCATCGTTCGCACATGATCGCCTTCCAGCCCCGGTCAAAGCACGATACGCAGCTCCACATTCCTTCGATGAAAAATACCGATGGTTCAGGGTGTTCACACTTGTGGCAGGATGCGATGTGTAGCTGACCTTCTTCGCACCAGTCGTCTCCCTCGGCAAAGTGTTTAGAGCAGAGGTCGATCAGGATGTCGGTATCAGCTACATGGCCGCAGTGCGGGCAAGCATGCAGATCCTTTTGGAAGAATTCGAATGGCGCGTTGCAGCTCGGGCAGGGCAGTTCTGCATGGCACTCTTCCACAGCAGTGTCATCCACGCCGCAAACCATACACGTATAGTCGGCCCCCCATGTATGTGTCTCGCCAACAATCGCGGCGGGCATATGGCAATGACCGCAGGGAACGATTTTTTTGCCTTTCTTCTCTTGGATCTCGATTTGAGGCTTCAGAATCTCGAATCGGGTTTTGATGAAGTCGCCCTGGCGCATCATGCGTCGGTTGAGCACCTCTAGCTCTGCGGCGTATGGCTGAAACACGTCACTCCATAACCCAGTCAGAAGCGCATGTAGGTAATGCCACGATGCCCATGCCTCGGCAATTACGCCGGCTTGTGTCTTGCTCGGGTTATCCATGCCTGAATGAGCGAAATGGACGATCTGATTACGGTGCTCGCCTAGGGCCTTGAAATTGTCCGAGGCGGTCTTGTCGATTCTCTCGCCAAGAATGGATGGGATTCGGTTCAGTGCGTCATCGAGATAGACGGAGAGAAAATCACCTACAGCGAGGTTTTGAAGATCGCCGGTCTCGGGCTTTGAAAGCATGAGTGTCCAATGCTCTTTCATCAGTCTGGCTTTCAGGAACAGCTCGACCGCCGTATAGAGGTCGACGATGGCATTCTTAGGTTTGTGTTGGAGATGATCAATAGAGGTGTTAACGAAGCCTAGGGCATTTCGCACCAAGGCATCGAAGAGCTCTTCTTTCGTACGTCGTTCCTGCTTCAACCACCTGCGTGCCATAACGCTTCACTGCCTCTGTGTTGATTACTTGCCGCGATTGTGGAAGCGAATACGCCTCTACCGTGACGTTTCCTATGGCCCACGCGGGATCCCGTAGGCCAAGTAATGGCTATTCCTGGAGGGTGACTGTGATGGCAGTGGAATCTATGCCGTAGAACCGGGCCATGGCGTCTTTGGCTCCCTTGATCGCTAGGTAGGGCTCGCCCTTTGTCTCTGCGACAAAACCTTCGACCTCAATCACGTTATTCTTGCGGAACCGCTCTCTCACTCCAGCGGCTAAAACTAAGTTCCCTTTGTTTTCAAATAAGCCACTGACGGTTCCAGGGGCCTCGATCGCTTTTCTAAATTTCACATCCCACTGCTTTTCGCCGTCAGGGGACAAGACCTTGCACCACTCACAGATTTCGAAAATCAATCCACCTGAATCATGTGCAGAGCCATCAGATCGGCCCTTAGGCCAGTATACGAACGATACTGCCAACGCGTCCGCGTCATCTGTCACGGGTAAGCGTAGAGATGCGCCATCGATTTTGTTCCAAGGGGCGGCGGTCTCATGTCGATAAATGAATTCTCTTTCACTCATGGTAATTCCTTAAAAGACTGCGTTGATTCTTGGGCGGCACGGTTTCGAATATTGCCTCGCGAGGCCGGAAAACCATCTCACTGACGGTAATGGGGAGCCTGGCCTTCGGGTCAAGTGGTGAATAAAACGAGGAGAACACGAGGCGATCGACTCAGACCTTGGCGATCTGAGATTTCACGGCCAGCGTCAGGGTCAACCGCCGATTGGTGTACGTTTTGAAGAAGCCTTCCTTTGTGGCCTTGCTTTCGACCGTTGCAGGAGCTTTCCATAAGCCAAAGACGATCACTTCGTCACCTTCGCTCAAACCATTGAACCAGCTAGCTTTAGCAGCCCAAACGCTGACCTCCAGGCTGATGCCGTTGCTAGGTTCGTTGGGATCCTGGGTGACCTTTAGCTTTTGAAGGTTGAGGACGTTGCGTGTGGGGTCGCCTTTAATGTTCGGCGTGATTCTGCCTACCCGGCCCTGTATGGCTATGGGGTATTGGGCCGTGTTTTGAGAGACGGTGTAGTGTGCTGCCATTTGACGAGCGTGCTCGAAGTAGAACTGATTCCATGACACAGACGTGTTTCCGGCGAACACCAGTTCAAGGTGTTGCTCGATTTCATCGTCTTCATCACACAGAGCACGTAGCTTCAGGACTCGCTGTGCAGTGTTGATGTAGGCGGATAGCCGGTTAGAGCTTGCAGCGTAGCGCTTGGAGGCAGTAGCGGTTTTCTCGTCGTCATCGTCATTCTTGGGCCGCTTTGCGCTCGCTTTGAGCTCCTCCGTTACAGCGACCAAACGCATTCGGAACAGATTTTTCTTAACGCTTTCGATCAAGCCGTTGGAGGTGCTAGCAAGCTCAACGATTTGCTTGTGGACGCCGAAGCGGCAGTTGGGGCCATGCTCTCCATTCGCGTATAAACGAAAGTAAGCACTGACACGTGATGCCTGGTCGTAGCAGTCTCGCATGAAAGAGCCGACATGGCTGACAGGGGCGTCGCAGCGCTCACAGTTCAGGGGCTCAGCGCCCGTGCCCTTAACGTAGTCGACAGCCGCCCATCTGGTGCCATTCCGGTCGAAGGCGTGAGTCATCTGGATACCGGCCATACAAATCCTTATGCGTTGCTCATGGTCTGGCTGAAGCAGCACAGACAGATAGCTGCAGCGTGAGTCGATGCTCAGGTCGCCGACAATTGAGGCAAGCAGTCTACTTGCCCGAGGCGCTGTTGCAAAAGAAGGGTTTTTGGGCGTCGGGGAGATAGCAAAGGAGGGCATTTCCAGGTTGATCAGGAAGGTGGCTCTGTCCCTTCGCACTGAGCGTTGCACTGGGTGACGCGCGCGTACCTATCGCATGCTGGAAAAATTTTGAATAGGTACCGACTCTGCAGGCCCCGAAAGCTAGCCTAGGCACACATCCATCAGACAGGAATTACTGAGTGTCCCACGCACCTACCGAAGCGGTACAAGAATGCGAAACCCTACTCCGCAAAATGGTGGAGGATCTGCGCGCGAGGCGCATATGGCCGAACCTATGCAGCATCATCGACGGTCTGCTCAACCGACGCATCGAGTTGGCAGAAGTACACAAAGAGGTTCACGCAGCATTGGCTCAGACTCCCAGGGCCCTATACGTGTTCTGGGACGTTTTTCTCCATGCGGCTGATGGTTGGAACCCCCAGAAGAATCGCGCGGCGCGACAGGCCCGCGAGGAGCTGGTAGGGGTCAACCGTCGAATCAGTGAGATCGCTGATCAGTTGGCGGCATTGCTTGATCGACGCGACACCATTCACAACTCCACAGGCTTTCGCTCGAACACGCACTATCACATCCTAGATATCGTGCACGAAGCGTCGGAGCACAATTACCAATACGAGAGCTATGTGAAGGTTGATTTGGAGCGTCTTCAGTACCAGTACGACCTGAAATATTGGCCAGCATTGAGCGAGGTGATACAGGCGATCGGTGACGATGCGCAGAGTGCTGAGATTATAGCCAGCGACCTAGCTACTGCAGCTGCCACCGACAGTAGGAAGTCCGGGCTTTCGGACTTCGTAAGAGCTTTCCTGGCCCGGCTTGATGCCAGTCGTGTGAGAGAGGGTGGCTTTGTTCCGAATGGCTTTGTGCTCTCTGACAGCGCCATGGCCTCGCTTGTGAATTGCGGGCTGGATCTCGCGTTTGAAGAGCTGGTGGACGCTGACTTCATCAAGCGCTTCAGGCAGAGAGAGCGCCAGACCAAGCGAGCCTAACCGCGATTGGGCCAGCGAAGATGTGACCTAAGGAAGCCCGTGAATCAACCTCTTGACTCGTGAACCACGCACCTTTCAAAGAAAAAAGGTTTGCACTCCGATCACGCGCTACTGCGCTTAATACGATGGTTGGCTGGATTGAAAAACATCGCGGCCACGTGCTTCGGATGGTCTTGCTAGGTTGTCAGCATCCAAGGATGATCCTCCAGGCGAGATTTGCGGGCACAGGAGGGTAGGGGCTTGAGCAAATACTTCGATCATGTAACTCAGCAACTGCACAGTAAGATCCAGCAGGCAAAGGTTTTCATCACTAGGCACAACCCCACGACAGGCGCGCTGGCTGAAGCTGTGTTGCGCGAGTTCCTTCAGGAGCACCTGCCTCGTGGGGTGAGTGTAGAGGAAGGCTTCGTTATCAGCGCCGATGGTTGGCTATCCAAGCAGTGCGACATAATTATTTATGATTCACACCGGTATGCGCCCCTTTATCGAGCTGGAAGAATGGTGGTCGTTCCTGCTGACGCCATACTTGCAGTGATTGAAGTAAAAACCTCAATCAATAAGACTAGGTTTAATGATGTGATAAAGTATTTTGAATCTTTCAAAAGTGTCAGCTGGAAGTTTCGCACATATCTCTTCATGTTTAACGCGCCAAAGTTGGAGGCAGTAAATGCCTGGTTCCATAGTTACCCGCATCCTGGCCGACACAAGGAGTTTGACCATGACACGTACCAACGGTTACCAGATGAAATAATTGGCCTCGATTCCTCCTATCAGCTACGTAAAGACTATGTTGTCCATGATCGGGACGGCGTGGGGTACCTGTCATATTTTTTCAAGGATCAGGAGGGGAGTGCGATCAGCGCCCTGGAGTTATTTTTCCTCTCAGTCAATGAAGTCGTAGAGGCACATCTCAAAGCGCACAGTGCGGGGACGATCGTGCCACGAGCCGGATACCACCCACATCGTGCTATGACCACCATCTCGGCCATAGACCTGTTTCCCATGTGACCATGTGAAACCTTCGGTTTTTAAGAAAGGATTGCATGGCCGTAGGTGTCAAATTGTGGCGCGAAACAAGTGCACTGGGGTTGTTGCTAGTCTGCCGAATCACCACGCAGGATGCGGCGTGAGGTGGCGGATTGATCCGTATGTGTACCACATTGCAGGGATGCTCACGCCAGGCATTGTTTTGGTTTCATCCGCCGCAGCGACTCTGATAGATTTGCGACTGAGGCTTCAGCATCAGGCCGAATAGCTACATCATCAAGCTTAGGGAGAAGCGTTTTGTCGCACGAAATCTTCATTAGCCATGCCGTCAAGGACAAGGCGCTCGCAGATGCTGTGGTGGATCTGCTGCAATTAGGTTTGGACGTGTCCGCAAGTACTATCTTTTGCTCATCATTGGAGAGCATGGGCATTCCCAGCGGTGTCGACTTTGTCGATCATATCAAGCAGGAGATCCAGTCCCCTCAGGCAGTGATCGCGCTCATTACTCCGAATTACTTGGCCTCACAGTTTTGTCTTTGTGAGCTGGGTGCCACCTGGGCGATGTCGCACAAATTGTTTCCCTTGCTGGTAAAGCCACTGACGTATGAAGACGTCAAAGGTGTGCTTGTGGGGACGCAGCTAACAGCAATTGACGATGCTGGGCGCCTAAGCGAGCTCAGAGATCAGCTTATCTCAAGGCTTACGCTCCAAGCAGGCAGAACTGCCCGTTGGGAGGTAAAGCGCGATGTGTTCCTGGACAATTTGCCCCAGATCCTTGAACAGCTGCCTGCACCCGGTCAGGTTTTGCCAGCAACTCATGCCAAGGTAGTGGAAGAGCTGGCTGATGCAAAAACCTATATACGGGATCAAGAAGGTGAACTGACTCATCTGAAAGAGTTGGTTAAACAACTTGAAAAAGCTAAAGATAAAAGCGATGTCGCTGCCATCAAGCATGCTCGAATGGGCGAGTTAGAGCAGCTCGAAGAGTTCGAGTTGGCAGTTGGCTCGTTACTCAAAAAACTGCCTAAGTGCGTCTCGCTTGTGGTGTGCAAAGAGCTAGGTCTGGAACAACCCGTTAAAGCGGATTTTTTTAATGATCGGGATTTGGCTGAAGAATTGCTTGCAGCTGCTGGCAAAGAACTCATCACAAGCGATGATTTTGGCGTTTACTCACTAAACGAGCGGCATCCGAAGATTAGACCGGTAGTACAGGCGTTCCATGAATTAAGAGGACTCATCGAGTCTGCTTCCAGCGAGCTCATTCATGATTTCGAGCAAGAGCACCAGATTACCCTTTCGGTGCGGAACATCGAATATTGGCAGATGCAGTTGGATGGCCGTCTTTAAGGAATGACCTTCAAGGAATGACCTTCCGAGGTACAAGTCGGCATGAAGTCTAGCGCCGGAGGCGCTATCTGCTGAATTGTATCCCCTCGCTAAACCTGGAGATCTGCCCGCATGTCAAAAACACGAGGCAGCGCTCCTGCCCTGTCTGTGAGCTTTGTGCCTGTGCATCGATCACAGCTATGTTCCAATGGCTGTAAGCACTAAGCGTACAGAGCTCCATAGGCTTACCTCAACCCATGCAATGGAGAAGCCAGACTGCCCATTGGCAGTCTGGCTGGCGTGACGGGAGGAGGGCAACTCATTACTGTGTTTAATCGATCTCTAAGCCTTTTCTACAGACTCAGTCGGCTTCGGCGCACTAGGCTGTGATGCCGGTGCTGGAGTTTCTGGACGAGAAGGCTGACTGGCCAGCGTTTCCGCAATCTCCGCGCAGTTCAAGCCCTCGTACCGGCTGCGGATGTGGTCTTCCGCTCCGCCACCTTCAATAGCAATTTTGAAGGCTGCTTCGTACGCCTTTGCGGGATCGCTCTGCGTAACCTCAGCGATGATTTCGGCATGTGTCTGTACTGCCACAAGGGTTTGAACCACCTCGTGCACCAGCCCGTTAACCATACCTTGACGCAGTGGTGGTTTTTTCATCAGATGTAGCACCTCGAATCGGGTTAGGACATGTTGCGTTTTTAAGCCAAGCACAGATTGAGGATTAAGCAAATATTGAAAACTATCAGCAGCTTATGGACTTTCATTCCTTTTCATATAGAACAATAATTTGCCAAGCTTTCCTCATAAACACGTTGAGATTCGGGCCAGCGGGGATGTGGTAAAGGCACTCGTAAGCTCTGTGGCGGAGTGGCTGAGCCAGGCCACATATCAGTATCTCTCGTGGTTATGATCTGGCGGCCTCAGCCCAACGCTTATAGCTCTGCCCTGCATGATCTGGGTTATCGATTTTCGGCTTCGATCGCAGTGCGAACGCCTTCTCAGCCAATACCTCTAGTCTCTCAGCTGCCTTGGGCAGCCAGCCATTCTTGATCGCCCAAAGCTTGATGTTCTCTGCAGGCTCTTGATGGCCATGCGCACGCAAAATTCTGAGGATGCGTTTGGCATGATCTTCATCGGAGCCGTTTAGGACGGCGGTGCCCCGATTGATCACAGAGGTCAGGGACTTCATTGCTTGCTCAACAATAGGGTCAGCAATGAGCGTTGCGACTGGCTTGGCGGACTTGGCACCCTTTCCTAGCATTTTGGGTGACCAAGTCTTTACCCAGTTTTCGATCGCATCCGGTGTCCAAGGAACAGCCAAAACGGCCAGCAGTCCCTGCAGCGAATCGACTTTATCCATCATGGCCTGGTTGGCAAATACGGCAATGAGCACGGATGGCTTGGTTACCCATTGCAACGTCTTGATGGTTTCGCAACGCATCTGAGCGCCGCTGGGCAGCGTCACGGGCTTGTCTTTGACCAATGCATTGTGGATGGTCGCGCCTAGAGCTTGATGAAGAGAGCCAGAAGTTAGTGATGGTTTGGCTGGTACAAGGAAAATGACGTCTCGCGTTCCTGACGCCTCACACAGACGATCTGCAACGCCTACTGCGTTCAGAATGTGACTATGAGTGAGGCTGGTGTCGGGTAGGAGTATTCGCTGTACGGTGGACATGCATTCATCCTTGGGAAAGGGGTGGTCTTGAGCCTTCTTCAATTCGATCGATCCGAACCTATTCTGAAGATTCAAACGAAGCGGAAGAGCACTGGCTCTGCAGGTATAAGCTCGGATTGGAGTTGCCGGAGCGGAAGGGCGACAGTCTTGCCTCTCGATCAGCCCCTGAGGATATAGTTGTCGGTGGAGGCCAAACCATGCGGCCTCCCGACAAGTCATCTGCGACGAGTGAACGCGAGCACCACTCCTGACTCTGGGGCCTTATGCTCAATAGTGACGGGGCCACTGTTACCCTTAAGCTTGGCCAGATGCACAACTTCAGCATTGCCACTTAGGTATCCATTGGGCAAACCCGTCAGCATCTCGATATCCGTTGCGGCAAGGCCGATGTAGGCAGCGACACCGTCCACAGGCAAAACGCCCGAAGAGGCTAGCAGCTCGATAGTGCGCTTTAGAAGACGAGGTTGCTCAGGAGTGCGCCCTTCATCGCCCGGCTCTGCTTTTACTCCCCAGCGAGCTGAGCGACGTTTAAACAGCAGGCCCTTTGCATCATCATCGATCACCTTCAAAGCCCAAAGGCGCATGACCATTGCAGCCACAGAAACGCCCCAGCGCTGCTTGAGCAGCAAGAGACTATCCAGGGTGACTGGGCTCCTGACTTCGGCGGCAAACGTTTCTGCTGGGAGCAAGAAGGCCCCTGCGAAACGGTGGGCTTGGTCTTCCATCATTTTGTGGCGAACGGGGTCAGTCGACCGCTCGATGCCCTTGTGAAGGATCAAATGGCCAAGCTCGTGAGCCAAGTCGAAGCGGCTGCGAAAGCCGTTTTGCTTATCAGCGGAAAGCAGCACGAGCGGACGATTCAAAACCTGACTCCAGGCAGATAGTCCCTCAATGGTCGCCACGCCTGTTTCTTCGCGTACCAAAATCACGCCAGCGCCTTCAACCGCCATGGCCAGATCAGGTATCGCGCGTCGACCGAGTCCCCAAAGTTCGCGGCATTCATCCGCAGCGTCCTCGATATCGGAACTGGTGATTTGCTCCGGATCCGTGAACGCGCGCGTGGGTAGGTTTACGTCGGGGAAGTCCACGAACTCACCCAGGGCTAACGCGATGTCTTGAGCCCATTCGAGACGTGCTTCGAGCATCGTACGGGCGCTGGCATGCGCCGAAGCATTGCTTCGGAACAAGGGAAGAGAGCACTTCTCGGGTATGGCGCGGGTAAACCACTCTGGAGCCACATTGATGACTTGAGAGAGCTTACCCAATGCTTCGGCCTCAGGCGACTGCTGGCCGCTCTTCCACTTGCTGATCGTAGCGGGGGACACCCCTACCATGCTTGCCAGTGCGACTTGAGAAAGGCCGCGAGCTGCAAGCGCCTGTACAAGACGCCCCGACTCAAACCCTGTAATTCCACGACTCATGATTTTGTATCTTGTCCTGTTTCGAGTAGGCCCGTTTCGAGCACACCTGTTTTGAGCTTCGGCTTCGCCTTGTCGACTTGCTTAGGCGCTTCGTCGTAGCGAGCCAGGAACTTACTCAACGGTTCGCGGAAAAGCCAACCCTTCATTTCCGCGTCCGGCACCGCGATGTGAATTTCCACAGGGCGCTCCGGCTGATTGGTGAGCGATCCGGTGAAGCATGCAACGAAAAAGAACGTACCGGAGGTGATAGCTTCCGGAGCAAAAAGCGATGGTTGAACCAGCTGAGTCATGGCCAGGTTCGCTTCTGCAAGCTGACGGCGGATGGCACCTCGCCGGATGTTATTCCAGAGCGTGGAAGACATATTCACTCGACCGAACTTGAAGATGCCTGCGTGGCCCAGCACGACTCCATTTCCCTTAAGGGGTGTATGGACAGCGTCTGCGGCCCGCAGCGTCTCCTCGAATGCCTCGTTCATATGGAATGCCCGCATCTGTCCGAGCGCATTCTTCCGATGACTTTTATCCATGTCTTTTGTAGCCAAATAGGCGCGGAGCGCGCCCGCTTCAAAGGCATCCTCGACACCCATGACGACGTTTCGAGGGACATTCTGGATCAACAACTCGGGAATGGCGGACTGGCGGGGTTTGATCATATGAGGTTGCTCAAGTTTCGGTTGGCGAGATTATACCGCTAAAAAATTTCGTGTTGGTAGTGGTTTTCGGCGTTCTCCGGATTTCGGACGCCTGGGTGAGTCGGTTAGGCCAGCGAGGCAAATCGAGGACGCATCAACGAGGTTTTTTACAGACTTAGGCACGACCAGCTCGGCTCTGGATGGAGATCAGGAGCGCTCTGAAGGGGGCACCTTGTGAGATTGTTGAGCCGCACTCCGATGTGAGCCGTTCCGTCCTTGCGCTTTTCCGCAAGCGAGCCACAGAAAGGAGGCTGGCAGCACGAGGCACTGCGCATGGTGTCTGGAGCGATCACCCGGGAAAGCAACATATTGCCAGTGGAACATCACAAGGGATGAGGAAGTACCGACGATTGAGAAAGCGAGGCGTCATATCGTCGCGGATGACCGTTCGGAGGGGCGTAGGCCATCGAACGGCAACACGTTCGGAGGGGATTAAGCGCAAAGCAGCTAACTCAAGGTAACCAGTGGGTCATCTCAAGCTTAAAGCAGATGATCAGCCATTCGGAGCTCAGTGCCAGTGCCGCTGAACAGTCGTCCTAGGCAGCCCCAGCTGCTTGGCCACCTCGATCTGCTTAAGCCCTTGGCTTTTCAGCTCTTGGACTTGCGCGCGAATAGCTGCTGCACGGACGCTGGTCGGGTGGGTGCTGTCCATGGCATCCGCTGACTCCGGGGGAATTTCATCAACCAATCCGAGCGTTTCCAGTTCGCTGATGGCCTGGAGCAGCACATCCCTTGGCGTAGCTCGCGAATCAGCAGCCATAGCAACGGCGAGTAATGCTGAGGGTGATAGGCCAAGGGCTAGGGCCAGGTCGCCCGCTGCTTTGACGGTCGGAGATGTCTTGCCGCTTTCTAGCTGACTGACATGCGATCCAGCGACTGCGCCGCTTAAGTCCTTCTGGTTTAACCCTTTGGTCATTCGAATCAGTCGCAGCGCTGCGGCGAAGCCTTCCTGGATCGACATTGCGGCATCCCAAAAGCTGACGGTATGCCGCGTTTGCCTGATACCAGACAAATCTATATATTGAGTCGTATGGGTTTTCGCCGCTATTGCGAGTGCTCCGTTCCCAGCTTGTCAGTCTGGGGTCAATGGTCAACGGAGCCTGGTGCCGGCAGTGCTTCCATCCATCGTGCTGCGAGCGCTATGGCTGAGTACATTATTTCTCTACAGGATAGGCACTAAGGAAAGCTAGGATGTCAGAGCTGAGGAAAGTAACCGTTACTGTAAAAAATTATGACTTTCACTCTTCTCAAGACTGCGCGCGACTTTATAAAAAAATTCGCTTATTGGATGAGTCGGGCAAGATTTTTTATTATAAAAACCTGATCGTTCCAAAATACCTTGAGCGCAAAGGTGCGTTTGTTCAGGATGCCCCGAGAACATGGTTTGTTAAAAACATTCATAAATCTGCCGTAGTGCTGGTCGCGTTTGAAAGCAAAAATGGCACGGTAGAATATGATCTTGATGAAGTTCGTGAGCTGTCACGTTCCGGTTTATGGGCCGGCGTCTTGATCGGTGTCGCTTCGATCCCAGCTGGCATTGTCATTTCGTTTGCCACTTTCGGTGCGGGGCTTTTATTAATCCCATTTGGTCTGTATCAGGCTTACAAACAAGTTTTCAAAATTCCGGCCATTTTGAGTCGAAAGCGGCTGCTGGAGGACTTTTCCCAGTTAGGAATTAGTGTGAGTGAGGGGTGGTCGCGCTAGACGTTTGGTGTGGTTTTTCTGCCGACAGACCCCTGAAGCGAGCATCGCTCAGGGGAATTGCTCCATGCAGGGCGGCCATTGCCACCGATGCTAAACGCTGACTGTCGGTCTTTCACTGAATTCAATATAGCGATAAACCGTCAATAGGAAGGCCATGCATAGTTGCCGCGCTGCAAGTGCTTTGGTGTGCCAGGCATGCCCCCCGGCCCGTTCCTTAGGAGGCAAGAGTTTCCCAATGAAGATCCTGATTTATTCGGATTTGCATAATGAATTCGATCGCTTCATCCCTCCGGCCATCGACACCGACCTCGTGATTTTGGCAGGGGATATTGACCTCCTGAACCGAGGGGTGAAGTGGTCAAATGAGACGTTCAGCAGTGATGTGATTTATTGCAGTGGCAATCACGAATTTTACCGGGGCCATCTCATCCGTACTCGCGAGAAAATGGAGGCGGCAGCGGCCTCGCATGTCCACGTCCTGGATAACCAAGTCTGGATGTCGAACAACGTCAGATTTCTTGTCGCGACGAGTTGGACAGATTTCAGTGGCACAGGGGATGTGGTGGCAGCCTCCAGTGCGTGTGTGCGGGAAATGAATGATTTTCGAATGATCCGTACAGGCAGTGAGTACCGACGTATCCGGCCTGCAGATCTCATCGAGCTGAATCGTGCGTCGTACGAGTTTCTCCGCGACCACCTCGCCATTCCCTTCGCCGGCCAGACTGTCGTCGTAACCCATCACTGCCCGATCCCTGAAGCATCTGGGTCAGAGCATTCTGGGCATTTGAGTGCTGCCTATTTCAATCGTTGGCATCAATTGGTTGACCAGGCGGATTTCTGGATTTTCGGGCATACCCACCATACGATTGATCGGTCTTTCGGGCGATGCCGGCTAATCTCAAACCCGCGTGGATACCCGTCTGAAAAGACCGGCTTTGACTCATGCAAGATTTTGGAGATTTGAAGTGTCGAAAGTAGCCAGGTGCTTTAGGAGTGATGTGCCCCCAATACTGTTGCCGCTGACCGAAAACTGACCCAGTAGAGGCTCTTCTGCCGACTGAAAACTGACCCAGGTGTTCAACTGCTTCTGCTCACTTTTCGAGCAGGAGAACACAGGGTGATCAGCATGGAAATGTTGGGGAAAATCCGGCGGATGTACTTCCGCGACAAGCTCTCGCTGCATCAGATAGCCAAGCGTACCGGGCTGTCGAGAAACACCATCCGAAAATGGGTCAGAGCGCCCGAAGCCATTCAGCCAGCGTACCAACGGTGCGCAACCTTCAATAAGCTCAGCCCTTTTCACGAGACCCTGGAGCAGGCGCTCAAGGCCGATTCGTTCCGGCCAAAACACAACCGCAGGAGCGCCAAAGCACTTTTTGAGCAGATCAAAGCCGAGGGTTATGACGGCGGTTACAGCCAGCTCACGGCGTTTGTGCGCTCTTGGCGAGGCGAGCAAGGCAAGTCTTTACGCGCTTTTGTACCGCTGACGTTTGCGCTCGGTGAGGCCTTTCAATTTGACTGGAGCGAAGAAGGCCTGCTGATCGGTGGTCTTTTTCGACGTATCCAGGTCTCCCACATGAAGCTGTGTGCCAGCCGCGCATTCTGGTTGGTTGCGTACCCCAGCCAAGGCCACGAGATGCTGTTTGATGCCCACACCCGTTCGTTTGGAGCGTTGGGTGGTGTGCCGCGTCGCGGCATCTACGACAACATGAAAACGGCTGTCGACAAGGTCAACAAAGGCAAAGGGCGCACGGTCAACGCCCGGTTTTCCGTGATGTGCGCGCACTATCTGTTCGATCCGGACTTCTGCAACGTGGCCTCTGGCTGGGAAAAAGGCATCGTCGAAAAGAACGTTCAGGACAGCCGGAGGCGAATCTGGCTCGATGCTCAAAACTGCATGTTTCACACCTTCGAGGAACTGAATGTCTGGCTCGGCCAACGTTGCCGGTCGCTCTGGAGCGAACTGGTGCATCCGCAGTACAACGGGCTGACGGTGGCCGAGGTCTTAGAGCTGGAGCAGGTCGAAATGATGCCAATGCCGACGGCATTTGATGGCTACGTCGAGCGTACCGTGCGGGTCTCCAGCACCTGCCTGATCAGCGTGGCGCGAAATCGCTATTCAGTGCCATGTGAGCGCGTCGGCCAGTGGGTCAGTAGCCGTTTGTACCCTTCGCGGATCGTGGTCATTGCCGACGAAACGGTGATCGCCAGTCACGAGCGCCTCTTTGATCGAGATCAGGTCAGTTTTGACTGGCAGCACTACATCCCACTCATCGAACGCAAGCCTGGTGCATTGCGCAACGGTGCGCCATTTGCTGATCTGCCAAAACCGTTACGGCTTCTCAAACGAGGACTGAGGCGTCACACCAACGGTGATCGAATCATGATGCAGGTACTGGCTGCTGTGCCAATTGCGGGGCTCGAACCTGTGCTGGTGGCGGTGGAGCTGGTACTTGAATCGGGAAGTCTGAGCGCCGATCACATCCTCAATGTCCTTGCCCGCCTGACCTCCACCGCACTACCTCCCAGTGTAGAAACCAGCCTGCAACTCAAGGTCGCGCCTGTTGCCAATACAGCACGCTACGACCGGCTCCGTGCGACCGATGAGGAGAATCGCAATGCGTGACCTAATGACTGAACTCAAAGAACTTCGCCTGCACGGCATGGCCAGTGCTTGGGAAGAACTGGTCTCTCAAGGAACAGCGTCGACGGCTTCATCGAAATGGCTGCTGGAACATCTGCTTCAGCAGGAACATGCGGATCGCGCGGTGCGCTCGGTGAATCATCAGATGAACATGGCAAAACTCCCCATGCACCGTGACTTAGCTGGCTTTGACTTCAGCGCTTCCAGCGCTGATGCCCGGCTGGTCAGCGATCTATCCAGCTTAGCGTTCACTGAAACGGCGCAGAATGTCGTGTTCATCGGCGGCCCTGGAACCGGGAAAACACACCTGGCCAGTGCCTTGGCTGTATCCGGAATCACGGCCCACAACAAACGCGTGCGCTTCTTTTCCACGGTGGATCTGGTGAATCTGCTGGAGCGTGAGAAGTACGATGGCAAGGCAGGGCGAATCGCCCAGGGACTGCTTCGCACAGACCTGGTGATACTGGATGAGCTGGGATATTTGCCCTTTAGCCAAAGCGGCGGTGCCCTGTTATTTCACCTGCTGTCCAAACTGTACGAACACACCAGCGTGGTCATCACCACCAACCTCAGCTTCTCGGAATGGTCGAGTGTGTTTGGCGACGCCAAGATGACCACCGCGTTGTTGGATCGGCTGACACATCACTGCCACATCGTCGAAACGGGCAACGAGTCCTACCGCCTACAACACAGCACCTTGGCCGCCCAGACAAAGATCAAGTCACGGGAACGAAAGCGCAAGGACGGAGATGATGTCGAGGACGATGAGCCATTTTGATCCGCACCATAAATACCCTGCTGCATGCCTACATGCGGTGGGGGTTGATGCGTCTTGAATCGGCCCACTGCTGCTAAGCTTATCCACAATTGCTGGGACAGAAATCAGCAATCCGTCCTGGGTCAATTTTCAATCGGCAGGGTGGGTCAGTTTTCAATCAGCGCCAACAAGCCAGATGTTTTCGAGCGGCAGTTGCAGGCGCTGCTGGAAGCTGCGGAAGGGAATCTCGGTCTGGCAGAGGCAGCCAAAAAGCACCGTGTCTCTTTCGAGCATTTCGACTTCAGCCCTCCGCTGCTCGATTTTCTGGTTCAGCGTAAAGGCGTCTCGCTCTTGAGTTTCGAGGGGGTTTCTGCCGCCGGCAGTGTCCTCGCAGACTCCTGGGTATCGATCAGCACGTCGTTCGCCGGTGCTGATCTAAGCAATGCGAAATTCGTTCGCTATTTCGACGAGAGTCATTGCAGGGCGGGCATGATGATGCATGAAGGCAAGTTCATGGCGGCCAATCTTTCCGGCGCTGACTTGAGGTGGGCCTACCTTCGTGGGGCCGATTTCAGCGGTGCGAATTTGGAAGGCACAGATTTGCGCAATGCCAACCTTTACGAAAGCTGCATGCAAAAGGTAACGGGCACCCTTATGGCTGGTGAGGTGGATTCGACGCACTGGTTGCTAGAAGAGGTCTGAGGGGGCAGCGTTTAGACCGTGAAGCATGCGCAGCCGGCGTGATACCAGCTGCGCCATGCCCTTTAAGCTACGTCACCGATGCGCTTACCATTTGCCTGAAGTGTCAGCTGCCCATTGCCCTGTGGGGAGCCCTGCAGGGAGAAGACACCTTTCTCGTAATCGACGGTGCCCTTGGCTTCGAGTACGAATCCGCCAGTACCACCGAAAACATGGGTGTTGCCGGCTTGCCATTGCTGCACGTTAATCTGGGTTTCGAAATCGCCTGATTCAGCGGGAATTTTTCCCTGATACAGGAAATTGGCATCGCTGCCATTCACGCTGCCATCTTTGATGAACACGAGACCAGATCCGAAGTCCTGGATGTTGGAGCGGAAGTGAACCTCAAACACACCTTGCGACATGGGCGTCTCCACGGATGCGAAATTAAGCGCCCAGCATAATGGGATCCAATGCGAAATGGGCTAATGACTTATTGTTGCAAGGCGTTTCTAGCCACATGGAGCGCTTCCCTGAGCGTCTAAAAGGCTTCTCGGTCGGGCGCACTCAGCGCAGCCTGGCAATTCTGAGATGGGGTCGGATGCCCACAGGTCGTGGATTTCAGTCCCGGTACAACGCCATCACGAGCCAACGTTTCTATCTCGCCACGAAGGTGGTCGATGAGCTCAGCTGCCGACTGGCCGCGTTCAAGGCTCAGTGCGAGCGTCAGCAAGGTGAGTGGGCTCAATTCCAGGCGTTGGCTAATCCGTTCAAGTTTGTCCAATGTGGGGCTTGATTTCGCGCTTTCGAGTTTCGACAAAAAGGTGCGACTGGTATCAATAAAATCTCGCTGCGAAATGTTCCGCTCGGCCCTGATTGACCTGAGCACTTGGGCGAACGACGTCTTCAGTGTCATGAGCAGCTTCCTTTGTTTTTGCCTGCCGCCAGTGACCAGCGCCTTGAACCTCCTGCTTAGGAGCGCGATCTTTGTTGGCCAAAGGCTCTACTACTGCATTTTCTCGCTGAATCTCGTCTGTGGCTTCAGCCTTCCGGTACCTTGCGACATGCTGATTTACTGGCGATACATCCAGTATATCCTGCCATGGCTGGGAGGAGAACATTTGTACTCCTTGGCGCCAAGCACCCTTTAGCCCCATTGAGATGACCGCAAGAGTAATATTGGCAGACTGTTCTCAGCGCCCGAGATGAGCCGCACGGGCCACATGATTTCAACGCTGTCCCCTATGTAGCTTCGCGAAATTGATCGAAGGAGTGGTCATGGCAGGTGTCTACCAGCATTTCATACCGCGTTTTTTGCAAAAGGGATTTCGAATTCCAGGCAACGGTAGTGAGGTGCGCAGCTGGTTGTATGACCGGCGCCGGGAGGTTAGGAAAACGAATCTCAAGGCGATCGGGATGGAAGGGCATTTCTATGCAGTAGGGGCCGAGCCAGACCTTGATGACAAAATCACGATGGCCGAAGAGAAGGTTTTCACCCCGTTGATCGACGGGCTTCGACGAGGGGAGTTGGACGGGCAGGGTGTTAGCGAGATAGCAGATCTGCTAGCCCACTTCGAAATTCGAAGCCGCCATGTACGACAGAATATGGAGTCTACTGGTGATGCGTGCATCAGCTACATCCTCCAGCGCATGGCTGACCCGAAAGCTCTTTCTCAATTGCTCAGGCCCCACCTTAACTTGGAGTCCCCAGCTTTCGCTCAAGCCATCGGAGAGGTGGCAAATGCTGATCAGCTCAAGCAACTACTGGCACAACGGCCAGATCTACTGACGGGTGAGTTCTTCGAACCGCTTATCCAAATGGCTGCAGCACAGATTGCCGCACTGGGGCCAAGCAATAAACAAATGATCGCCCGCGCGGTGAAACACAGCCATATTCGAGTCATGTCTGAATCAATTTCACCCGAAAAGCGAGCTGATCGCTTCAGGTCATTGAGCTACAGCTTGGAGAGCTATGCCCCAGGTGATCTAACTCTGGGTGATTCCATCGTGCTCTTCCATGTGAAGGGGGAGAGGGCATTCAGTCCGTTTCTCGACAAGGAGGATGATTTGATACACGTCGTTCTTCCTCTGACATCCAGCTTGTTCCTCATGGGTACCACTGGCGTTTATCGTGGCCCCCCCACCTATGACATGCCAAGAGAGATTGCTCGGTGCTGCATGGACTATTTCATCGCTAGTGAAAACAAGCCGCTCTTCACCGAATTGACACATCAAATTGGTTCGAACTCTCAATGGGTCTCTGAAGCCGAGGTGGATGGCATCATGGAGGAGGTCATTCAAAAACTCATGCAAGGAGAGAGCTAAAAACGGTACGTCCTGGGGCGACAGGAAGAGTCCTGCCAGTAATCCTCCGAGCTGGCGCCCCTGGGGCATGCGCGGCCTAGGGCCTTGAATGACTCAAAAGGGGAAGAGCAACTATGATGCCCCAACGATATCGAGTTCAGATAACAATTGCCAAACTAGTGTGAACCCCACTGGCAGGGAGGGTATTCATAACACTCTAGTGAACCCTTTTCGAAGCCTTTCAAAGGTCATCTGGTTGAGCTCATTAGTCATACCCATCGGCACCAATCCAGTCCAGTGCGCAGCAGTTTCAGCAGCCCAGCCCAGCCCGCTTGCATTAGGGGTAACAGGCTCAACCCCGAGGTCAGCTCCGAACTTGCTGCCGCAGAACGGCGCCGATCTCAGGCCGCTAGCACCCAGATATTAAGTGTGGGTCGCGATGGATCAGGCTCAAGAATCAACCAAACAAAAGCCATGCCTTTTGGCAGCCAACACCAAGCTCATGCGTATCGGCGCTGTCACCGTAGAGGCGACTCAGACCGGTCAGAAGACTGGATTTTCCTCAGGTACCGAGGCATTGGCTTCAACGGTGGGGCACAAGATGTCGCGTATGCGATACAAGTGGTTGTCCACTTGGTGCAGCCGAGCCAGGAAGGTGTCCATGAACTCATCGGTGACCTCGAAGTACTTCGCTGGTTTGGCCTGTGTTAGCGTTTCACCCTGCCCCTTGGGTGTAGTAGCGTTCTGGCGTCGGTGCAGAATTTGGTTACCGGTCGAGCTGGTGATCGGGTAGGAATGGATGATGTCCGATCTTTCATCGTTGAGCGTCCTGAACAGCTCATAGGCCTCTTGTCCGGCGGCGAAGGCCTCCGGTGCTGACTGTTCGATCTTTGTCACCGCTTGGTTAAACGCGTCTGCAAGGCGACCGCCCATTTTGGCTTCAAGCTCGGTGCGGGATGCCTCTGGATCCATATAGCAGATCACCTCTGCCATAAAACTGCTGACCGAAGCGAACCCATAGACGGCTGCCCCCAGGCGAAACACATAGCGGTCACTCTCGGGTAGCGCGATTGGTGTCAACCGCCTGATATCTGCAAAATCTTTCTCGATACTGGTCATCTGTCATCTCCTTGCTGAGTCGTTGGTAAGGTTGCACGCTTGCCAGGCTGGACAAGCTGCCTTGCGCGCAAGCTATTGAGATCATCGCCTAAATGTGCTGCTTCGCGTAGAGTTCGGCGCATGTTCCGCCTGCGCCCTTTCCGATGCGAGGCCTGAGGCGGCTAAGGCAGGTCACGACGCTGGCAGCTGGAAATGCCAGGCAGCCAAGTCATCGATGGAATGTGAGGGCGTGAATGCAAATCAGCCGAAAGCTCAACCTTTACGAGATTGAAGATCTTTATCAGTCGCTAGGCACTGATCCCAACCTCAGGCTTCCCCGCAGCATGAGCCACGGCGGTGGGCTGGGTGTTGATGCAGCATTGGCTCAGTTCATCGTGACTTGGGCCCGTGCCTACGAAAAGACCGTCCTTCACCTGTACTCGCCTGCTGATGAAGCGATCGCCCAAATCACGCAGTTGGCTCACAGCGCCGCTGGATTTTTTGCCTTGATCATGTGCAGTGAAGTGCACGCTCGGGATCATCAACTGATTGATCGGCGAGAAGCCCTCATGGCGATCAGGCCCCTGGTCGATGCAATGTTTGCAGGTGATCTGCGCAACACCTCGAACCTGAGAGGCGCGCGACCAACTGCCATCAACCTTTTCTGCGTGAACAACGCAAAGCGTGAATTCATCAAGCCGTTCTACTTCGATCACTCCGTCCCAAAAGTCCAGCCCAGGACGTGGTTCTCAACGCTCGTAGAGACGTCGTCGAAGCTGATGACTACTCGCAGTGACCAAGGTGCATTGCTCAGATCAGGCCTCCCTGCACTGGGCAGCGTACTCTGGGAGCTCATCTCGAACGCTGACCAGCATGCGGTCACAGACGTTGATGGGAACAAGTACAAGAAGGCGTTGCGCGGCACCTCGATCAAACTCAACAGGATGAGTCGTCAGGATGCGCTGGAGTACTCCGACGTTGAGCCAGAACTTGCTCGATTCATTCTGAAGCGTTTTGTCAAAGCTGAAGTACTGGAATTCCTGGAGATCTCGGTCATCGACAGCGGGCCTGGCCTGGCCCGGCGATGGCTAACGGTCAAGGAGGAACGACCAGTCGAATCGCTGGATGGACTGAGCTTAGAGGCTGAACTTGAGGCCACGCTTGACTGCTTCAAGAAGCACGTCACTTCCAAGACGCAGTCTCCGAATTCGGGAATGGGCCTGCACAACGCTGTTCAGGCACTCAACAAACTGAAAGCCTTTGTACGTGTCCGGACGGGGCGGCTTTCATTGCACCAGGCCTTTCATGGAAGAGATGAGGTTATGGAATTCGAACCGTCGACTCGATTCGGTGGCCGAGTACTGGCTGCTGTCGAAGGCACTGTCTTCACGATCTGCATTCCGGTGAATTGACATGTTCGATCTCGTGGATTTTGAAGTCGAGCTAAGTCACGCCGGGAAGCCGGTTCATGCGGTGGTGTTTTTCACCGGCCCAGATCTCCTGACCGAGACGCAAGCAGCGCACGCCCTCCAGCACCAGCTCGCCGGCTATGTCATGCCCGATCTCCTGGTGTTTCTCATGCCAGGCTACATCTTGGCGGAATTTCGCGCTCAGCAAGCAGACACAACATCCCCGCTCATGGCGGAGCTAAGCCGCAAAGGCCCGGGGTCGCCTCGCACCTATGCGTGTGCGTTCTACGACGTAAAGGGCGCCATAACTGAGTATGTCCACATCTCAGGGCCCGAGGAGGGCTTGGCAACGCTCATCAAGGACAAGTCCAGGGCCATCGTCAAAGCCGGTCTGACGAACCTCGTCGAGCGCTCCAGCGTCCTAAAGAAGGCGCCTGCGGGCTTCTTCTATTCAAAGCCTTCCTCTCGGGCCTCGAATTATTTCATCCGCGCTGAAGACCTCCTGTCCGAGACGTTGCACGCTTATTACCTGGCATTCGCATGCCTGCCCTTGATCGAGAAGGCCACGGACGAGGGCGCGGCTCGCCCTGATACCCTCTACCTGGACACGATTGCCTTGCTGCCCCTGGCGATGTGCATGCAGATGTACCTCATGAAATTCGGGCTCCCAGGCTTCGCCAACATTCGTTCTTTCCACTCGCACGAGGGACTGATCAAAGACGGGCCTTTGCCCAAAGCGGTATCCGCCTTGTGCCTCATCTCTGCCTCGACCCAGTGCGGCCTCGCGCAACAGTGGGTAAAAGTGAACAGCGCTCCTCCAGAGCGTGTAGCGACCATCCTTTCCTTTGAGCGGTCATCGGATTCCTGTTCTGTCCTGTACACGCTCAAGCAGCCAGACGACTTCGAAATCCTGGGGGAGGGCGAAGCGGGCGGTACCCGTCTGATTCGGATTCATGGTGAGCGATTCGTTGCAGAGCACAGCGAAACCAAGGCGCTGAACATCGGAACCGATCATGCACCGGCTTTGCTGCAAAAACTATTTCACTCCTTCATGGGGGCGAACCTTTTCAGTTGCTACGCCCATGATCGGCCAGGGCTGAGGCCTCGGACGGTGTGCGTCGATAAAGACAATCTGGCAGCTGCCGACGACTTCGTAGAGTGGTTTGAGCGCGTCTTGTTGGAGGAAGCGGTCGCATCAACCCGCTGGATCATTCACGATGACGACAGGGCCAGCGAGGCTCTGGCCAACCGGGCAATCGCGTACCTTGCGTCCTGTGGTGTGACGGTCGAGAGCAAGGTGTCCTTCGATAACTTTGATGCCAGTGTGGATTTTGACGGGTCTGTCATTGTCATTGCAGCTGCTGCTGAGCGTGGGTCGCGCCTACAGAGCGTAAGCCGTCGCCTGCGCACCGCGCAGCAGTCCGGCACCCGGCTGTACATCACTGGAGCACTTTTCGGGCGCAGCTATGCGCTGATGAAGGATCTGCAGAGCAACCTGACCCAGCCCGCCAAGGATCACAGCAGGTACGTTTTCAAGACCTTCATGGAAATCCCTGCGGCGGAGCTGGCCTGCACGAATCACTGGGCCGAAGAGCAGCGTCTGCTCGACTCTTTGCACTCAGTCGTCGACACGTTCTCAGCACCAATAACGCAGCGCATGGAGGTGTTTGATAACGCAGGCACAGGTGGGCTTGGCCAGCACCCTTTCTGGCCCAGTAGTCACACCAGTGAACCGATGACTCTGAGCCGAGGTTTTGCATTTGTCGACGGTACGGAAGATGTGAGGATCGCGACGTCGACTGACATCTACCTTACTATCCTCTGGATTCTGCAGAATGCCCGGCATAGCGATAAGGTGCAGAACGCCAAGCGACTGGAGTCCGGCGAGCTTCAGCAAGTGCTCCTCTCGCCAGATGTGTTCTCGCGGTTTGATGATGGCGTCATCCAGGCAGCGTTCTTGCGCGCAGCGCTACCTGCCGAGCTCGATTACCGAGCTCAGGAAACTCACAGCTTGTCGATGGGGGATATCATCAAGCGTGTCGCTGCAGGGTATGGCCATGAGCGAGGTGAAGCCGCATTGGAGTTCGTGATCGCGTTGGCGATAGGAAAGATCCGTCTGCACAAAGACATTGATGGCCGACTGCGGGCTAGCTTGATCGAAACTCTCTTGCCGCACCTTCCAGAGATCCCGTATCTGCTCGATCCAAATTACGAACCGCCGTTGTGATCAACTTGAGGTAAGTGTGATCGCGTCCGCTAAAAATGGGCGGACACTATTGCCCTTAACAATGGATTTCATAAGGTGTGTTGAGCATTCGCTTAGGAGGCACATGCGCTCACACGCAGGTGGATCCGCGATTGCAACAGATGAAAAGTCCACCTGAAAGCCAGTCGGGATTGGCCACAGCATTGTGCCCCAGGTTAGCGGTCGGTCATGCAGCCTCCAATGCGCGATCCATAGCGCTCGACAAAGCCTCCTCACGCTCAATGTAGTCCTCTTTGGTGAGCTTCCCTTTCTTGAAGTCCTCCAAAAGCCGTTTCCTACGCTTTTCGAAGCTCTCGTATGCCCTTGCCATATCGACATTTCGAATGATCTGCTCGTATTTGGATTTCTTTCTGAAGGCTGCGTCAACGTAATCCAGCAAGCTTTCCAATGTCGCGTGTCCGGTTTTGGCCATGGCACGTTCTGCCAACATCTTGTTGGTCATCAGCGTTTGCCTAAACGAATTGGGGCTGAGTGCCTCGGTCTCGGCAATTAGCTGGGCGACGATGTGCGTACAATAGGCGTGTCTGAAGAGGTGCGCGCATGCCTGCTCCTCAATACCCGCTGCACGGCGAATATTCGAGAACTCCGTCGTGATGGTGTCGATCCCAAGAGGCCGACCACCTCGCTCAGTGACAAACAGGAAGTCGTGATCCGGGATTCCTTTGAAGCGTTTCATGATCGAGCGCCGATCGATACGAATGTAATCCATCAGCTCGTCGATCAATAGCGGGCTGAGCTCAAGCTCCCGCGTGACACCTGTTCCTCCCTTCTTCAGGGTCTGGACATGAACCGTCGGCATCTTGGTCTTGCTGGCTGCAATCACCTGAGACACTGTAATCGGCTGGACTTCGGCCCGACGGGCGCCCATCTCTTCAAACAATGAGATCATCAGATGTCGGCGGCGGCAGAGAAATTCTGATGTGGACATGTCGTCAATAGCGTTTCTGAGCTTTTCGACCGTGGCTTCACCGATGGGGCTACGACTCTTTCTCGCACCCGGCGTCCTGAATGACCTATGGTGAACGCTTGAGTGTTTATAACTTTTTCCATTTCGATAACTTGTCGAGTCCACCATTTCAACCGCAATGGTTCCTCCGATGCCCACAAAATTGTGAATGCCGTGCATTTCTCCTGCATGGGCCAGGAAGCTCAAACACCTACGTCCGATATCTGTGATAGTTCGCTCATTCCGCTTGCGCTTGGCGGGATTGTTTTTCCAAGTTTCCTTGCGAAGGCCGTATATGAAATGGCAAAAATCGTCGTCAGATAGCGCGATGAAATTCAAGCGATTGTAGTAGCAGAATCGGATTAAATGACTCAGCTGGCCAGCGTACTGTCCAAACGTGCCTCCTTTGGTACCTGACCTCGACGGGCCATGCCCCCCACGGCCAGACTGCATGCGTAACTGGATCATATAGGCATTGGCTTGTAGGCAAGGCGAACCGTCGGGCCAGGACATGAACGGAATCATGTTGCCGTTCACGGTCTGTAGCGTGTCCTTCGACATATAGTCATAAAGCCTCAGCTTAGGGATGGGCGTGAACAGCTGAGACGATTCCGGATAGTTAACGATTCGGTTTGCCATTAGGCACCACCTGCAAATGCTTCTGCATGGATAGAATTGTCACATCGTCGAATGGGGCAGGATTAATGCTCAAAATCTTTATTATTCGATCGATGGCTTTCTGAGTTTTAGACTGGCGCAAGCCCGCGTTGGTCATACTTAAGAGGCTAATCAGGTCTCTGCGATTAACCTCCAACGCCTGTACCAACACCATATTGACAGCGTGAAGAGAAGCGACAGACGCTTCGAGATCAGCAATCTGATCCTCCAAGCCGTTGAGTGATCGCTTCTTTGGTTCTGCCTGTTTATCATTGATCCCGAGGATAGCCTGTTGAGCATGCACCCTCAGCTTGTCCAAAAGTGCAAAATCCCGATCAGGCCCATTGTCGGAAAGCCTCTTTTTGAGGGTATTCAAACTGATAGGCTGGATACGCAACGGCTTACCCTGAATCTCCGACTCCATGTTCAGGGTGCACAGGTTGCCCTGGCTTTTGAGCGCTTCAATAATCTGCTCGTTGCCAACGTAGCTGGCGGGCGTGCGGGCTATTTCGTAAAGAAGGGCAAAAATACCTTCGATGGATCGGTCGATCAGCTCGCGTTTGCTCAATGTGGTCATTTCTTTCTCTCCGACACATCTACTAGGTACAGCGGTGCCGTTATCTGCTTATCTGCCAGTCTTGTCTCTGGCTGGCTGGCTGGCTAGCTGGTTTATGTCAACAGTGGGGCGGATAACTGATTGTCTCAATAAGTGATCCGCCCAACTCCTGACCCTCCACTTAGCTGACAATGAAAAGAACCTTCATGGCCTGGCCGCTCTCGTCGTTGAAGAAGTGAGGCTCGATTCGGGCTTTTCCCTCTTCGAGCATGGCCTGCAGATAGTCCTCAATCCTCTTTTCATCCACGAGCTTAAACGACGTTGTGCCAAACTCGGCAGCCAGCAGTTCCTGCAGCGTTTGGTAGTTCTCCAGGCGGTCGTTTTTCGCCAAATCCGTGAAATAACGTGCGCCCGCTGCCCGTATGTCGCCTGGCTCCAAGCATTCGGTCAAATAGTGCCAGACATGCTCGATGTCTCGATGGCCTAGCATCCAACGCAGCGTATCCAGCTCGCCGAAGCTGTTCGTGTAGAAAAACATGATCGCGAAAAAGCGTCGCAGTTGATGCTGGCGCACGTAGTAGCGTTGCCCCTCTGCGTTGAGGTCGCTTTCGAAGTAATCGCAAGCAAAATCAAGATGGCGGTTGTAAAGGTGAATCGTGCAGTCCTGCAGACCCGAGAATCCCATCGAGGAAGGGGTAGCGAACAGATCAGTCATGTCATCGATAACGCCAAAGCGCTTGAGGAGTCTTTGGAAGCGACGCAGCTCTTCGATCATCTCCACCGCAATGGCATCGATGGGCCGTGACTCCCGTTGCCGGATGCCCAGGGCACGACGTGACGATTTAGCAAGGTTGAACATGAGCCAGGATTTGCTCGCGTCGAGGCATTTCGAGGCATCCAGTGTCAGCAGTTCGTCGACACGCCGAGCCATGATTGTCCCTACAGTCAGCTGAATACTGCCTAGGTATACGTATACCAGCTCAAGCAATCCTCGATTCGCCCGCAAGCTCTGGAAGTACTTCTCTCGGCTGGATTTGCGTATCAGGCTTGACTTGGAAAGACGATTGCTCGAAAGGCCCAGTCGTCTCACGCCTAGGTCAACGAGCTCCGGGCCGACGATCTGCTGTAGCTCCGCATCAGTTAGATGCGACATGGGCTTGTTCTCTCGCTGGCAGTGAGCCGCCACGCGAATGAAGCCGTTCAGGATCTTCCCGCCGTGCTCCACGTGAAATTCCATGCTCTTGCGGAAAAGCTTCAGCAGGTTTGCTGAGGGAACACTTCTGAAGCGTGCGGGGGTACTCAGCTGTGGCACGTAATCGGCGATTTGATCGATATCGGTCGGGGAGGGCAGGCCCAACGTGCTGAGGACGGCACTGCCAACCAAGGTGTAGCGGTAGTTGTTGTAAGTGGTGGTGCTAAGCGATACAGCCTCCCCGGTCGTCACCCGAACGCCCGGAAATTCACGCTTATACGCTTGTTCGTGGGGATAGAAGGCCAATACCTCCAGCGCAGATTTCGGGGTCTGGCGGCCTCGAAGCGTATCCGTATAGATACGACCCGAAATCGCTTTGGAACTTACCCTGTACCCTTGATTCGAGTTGCCGTAATACATTCCCTGGTGCATGAGCGCCGCACGCAGGCGTGGGATGTCAGACGCAGCAACACCGATTCGCATGTCTTCCAAGCTGTCGTCGCTCGCCACCAGCATGCTCGGATACTTCGCATACAGCGCATGCTCCACCGACTTGGTGAGCTTGCTGAGCTCAGCCACGCAATACGCCGATGCGCGCTCGCGCCATGCGTAGATGGACTCCTCAGACCACGGAGACTTGGATAGGTTGTTCAGGATGCCCTTGAGGCTATCGCGATCAAGGTCGCCCAAGCCGAAATCCACTAAACCTAGACCCTTCGCGTTGATCAACAGGTAGTCGATCAGCTTCAGGGTGTACGAGATCTTCACCGCCATACTCTGCGGGGCCAACGAGGAGAACTCCTGGTTGACACCATTGGCACCGATAATCAACAGATGCTTGAGTGACCGTAGCAGCACGTCATTCTCAGGATCGGTCAGTACACTGTCGTTCCACAGCACGACTGACCAATCGAGCTCCATCGCCTTTTCAGAAGCGGCCTGAATCTTCCATACAGGCTCATCGAAATCGCTGTGCAGCCAGGGCGCGGTGGTATGAGGAGCGACAGTCCCTTCCGGATCGTGTTCATGATCCAAATCGTCCAGAAATTCGTATCCCGTCCTTTGCAGCATGATTGCTGCACTGGCATGCTGGTTGGGCGGTTGATGGTCTTTGGAGATTTGCAGGTCTTTAGAGATTTGAGCTTGGTTGGAGGTCTTACGACCAGTGCGCAGGGACATAGATCAAAGCCTCCATCTTTCTTGGGTCAACGAGCTTCATTGCTGCTTCCAGGTATTTCTTGAGTTCTGCTCTCCGGCCACCGAGAATTTCAGTTTTGATCTTGTCTGCCAGGGACGCCCAGTACTCGGCCTTACCACACACGCGGGCGCGATCAAGGGACGCCGAGACGGCGGCCTCCAGGGATAGCAGCGATGCGAGAAACGGAACCCCAATCGAGAGTATGGCCTCGCTCTTCTCTACCTGTTCAACCTGTGCTTTGCGCTCCGGATCTGCGGCCTGGGAGGGGATTTCTTTGATTCGGTGGTTTTCCAGGAAGGTGTCGAGCTCGTCCATCGTCGCGAATTGAGTAACACGGAATAAGTAAGGGCTATCCTTCATCGCCTCGCATACGAGCGCTTTCTGGAAGACCCTGATCCAGCGCGCCTTGATAAACGCGAGCAGGGCATCAGGAAGATAGTGGCTCAGCAAGTCTGGATAGTAGCGCTCATGCCCCAGAGCTTTGGACATTTTATCGGTGCTCTTTGTCTGAAGGAACACCTCCACAGCTCGCGACGCCCTGATACTTTTGAGGCGAATCCTCTTGATGAATTCGACCAACTCCCCCTCTGGTAGGTCGCTGTGAGGACTAAAGTCCTTGATCAACCGTTCTCGGAGCCCGCTAACACCCTCGAACTCGCTCTCATTCCAGCCCGGAATGCCCGCAATCTTATAGGGTTTGAAGGCTCTCCCGGTTGTGAGGAACAGGTACCTCCAAGCGTCGTCGTTATCTGCGCGGAGGCCGCGACGAGGCAGGGCGGTGAAGTCAATGATATCCATCACGATGGTATACGTGTAATCACTGAGCTCAATGATTTGCTCTCGAACTTCAGGTTGTTTTCGATCTTTATAGCCAATCAGTAAGCGATTTTCCTTATCGAAACCAGTTAGCTGGCCGTGAGCGTTGTAAAGCTCAAAGCTCTTCAGGAACTCGGTTGTGATTTCCGGGTGCTCAAGCACAAGTAAGCACTGTAGCGGAAGGAGGCTGTGAGCGGTGGGAAAACCGAAAGTATGGGCAAGTTCAATAGCGCCGAAGTTTTCGCCGGTTTGGTAGTTGTAAATTTTGCAAAGGTATTCTTGACGTACCGTGGAGGCAGTATCTTCCAGCGTGGTGCAAATATCGGCTAGGCTATAATTTTTATAGGCGTAATTAGCGTGTGGCTGCAAAATAGGCTGGCCTTCCTGAGCAAGCGAGATTCGACGTGTGTACCGGGCTTTCAAATCTTCATATTGTGCAGTTGCCCACCCACGGACTGTGGCTACGTCTCGTTTGATGTGGAAAAACAAAATCTCTACAGCTTCCGCATCAGTAACATGTAGCGGGATGTCTGTAAGAAGTTTTTCTTGTACGATCATTCCATTGTCATGTTGCTTGGTTTTAGTCTCTGACGGATGTTTTTTTAGCGGCGGCGGACGTTTGATTGGTGCTGTCAAAGTGCTCCAAATATTAGTCTTGCAGAGACATTCTTCGACCGAATTTAGGAATTTCCCCCAATTTTTAATTTGAGCCTTGCCGTCTTTAGCTGCCTTTTTTGCAGCGGTAAAATAAGCGTGAGTGAACACAGCCATAAAGCTTCTTACGCCTGATTCATTCTGGAATTTATGTAGCGGCCAGCTGGAATGATGTTTGCTCAAATAGTCAAACATATGATTCCATTCGACGCTGAATGAGTTGGCGCGATCGAGATAGTGATTCTGGAGTTCGGCATCAACCGATCTAATAAATTCGTGGCCGTATGGAATCACTAGCGGAGCCAGGCGCGGGTATACGTTGTCCCTACCGTCTAGTTTACCTTTGAGGTACCAGCCCTCCCAGTACCAACGTTTATCATCACTGGCTGTTGCAATCGCATGACAGATTGCAGGATCTGGATGGTATTGAGTGAAGTCCCATTCGACAGGATAAAAGTCGGGGTACTTCTTTCTCGCAGCATTCAGTGCGTAGTAGATTTTCCGGCAGGGCTTGCGCCCAGCTTTTATTGACAGGTCGATCAGCTCCTTCCCCGCAACAGCTTTCGCGAAGCCCTGCATGATTGTCTCGATCGCTGGGCTTCGTAGTGTCTCCATCGTAATCCGCTGGTCAGTCAGGTCGCAGTAGCCTTCCAGCAAGGTCAGATCGAGGGAGATCGTGTAGCTCTTCTTAGGGTTCTTCACCGTGCTGCGTACCATTTCTTGGCCTTCGAGGATTACCTCGACTACGGCAGCATCGATGGCGTTGAAAGGGTGATGGCGGATGGCGAGGATATTTTTGATAATTGTCATTTTGCATTATTAGTCTAAAGCTGCTTTCAATGCCCATGGCAGAGCGGTTAAGACAATAATGACATGTCTGGCTAAGTAGTCAAATGAAGGAGCTGGGTTTCGAACTGAACCTGGACTTCAACGAAGGCCTGAGTGAAGAAGCTATCGACGCTTTCCTCGAAGCATTCATCAAAGAAGCCATGGAAGCCAACGGCCTGGGCTATGTTGGCGGCGATGACTTCGGTCTGGTTTGCCTGCAGAAGCGTGGCTCGGTCTCCGAAGAGCAGCGTGCTGCGGTCGAAGCCTGGCTGAAAACCCGTTCCGAGCTGACCAAGGCTGAAGTCAGCCCGTTGCTGGACGTGTGGTATCCGGAAAAGCCGATCAACGCGGCTAAGTGATACTGAAAAAAACGGCGACCTGAGGGTCGCCGTTTTTTTATGCCTTGCGCCAATTCAGAATCAGCAGCGTCAACACCCCCGCCACAATCCCCCAGAACGCCGACCCGATGGAAAACAACGTCAAGCCTGACGCGGTGACCATAAAGGTGATCAGCGCCGCCTCCCGTTCCTTCGGCTCATTCATGGCGATGCTCAAGCCATTGATGATCGAGCCAAACAACGCCAACGCCGCAATCGACAGCACCAACTCCTTGGGCAACGCCGCAAAGAGTGCCGCCAGCGTGGCGCCGAACACCCCGGCAATGCCGTAGAACACCCCGCACCACACCGCCGCGGTGTAGCGTTTGTTGCGGTCCTCGTGGGCGTGGGGGCCGGTGCAGATCGCCGCGCTGATCGCCGCCAGGTTGATGCCGTGGGAGCCGAACGGTGCCAGCACCAACGACGCCAGGCCGGTGGTGGTGATCAATGGTGACGCCGGTACCGTATAGCCGTCGGCCCGCAGCACCGCAACGCCGGGCATGTTCTGCGAGGTCATGGCCACCACGAACAGCGGGATGCCGATGCTGATGGTCGCCGCCAGCGAGAAGTGCGGCGTGGTCCACACGGGCGTCGCTACCTCCAGATGAAAGCCGCTGAAGTCCAGCAGCCCCATCAGCCCTGACAAGGCGGTGCCGATGAGCAGGGCCGCCAGCACGGCATAGCGCGGCGACAGACGCTTGATGATCAGGTAGGTGAAGAACATCCCCAGCACCAGCCCGGTACGGTGCTGGGCGGCGACGAAAATTTCGCTGCCGATCTTGAACAGAATCCCCGCCAGCAGCGCCGCCGCCAGTGAGGCCGGAATCCGCTTGACCAGTTTCTCAAAGCTGCCGGTCAACCCGCAGAGCGTCACCAGTACCGCGCAGGTGATGTAGGCACCGATGGCCTCGCCATAACTCACGCCGCCCAGGCTTGTGATCAACAGCGCCGCGCCAGGGGTGGACCAGGCGATGGTGATGGGGGTGCGATAGCGCAGGGACAGGCCGATGCTGCACACCGCCATGCCGATGGAAATCGCCCAGATCCACGAAGAAATCTGCGCGGTGGTCAAGCCGGCGGCCTGGCCGGCCTGGAACATCAGCACCAGGGAGCTGGTATAGCCGGTCATCATGGCGATAAAGCCGGCGACGACGGCCGACGCAGAAGTGTCGGCCAGTGGGCGCAAGGGCGCTTGGGTGGCGTCGGTCATGGAGCGATGATCCTTGTGTCAGGCTTTCTTGTAGGAGCGAGCTTGCTCGCGAAAAACGTCAACGATAACGCGTGCTTCCTGAATAAACGCGGCGCCTGTGAGTTTTTCGCGAGCAAGCTCGCTCCTACAAAGAGGGCGTGGGAAATCGTGGAATCAAGCCTAAACTCAAACGTAACTAGTCATTGCAATACAGCCGAGCCCGCAAACAGCCGTACAGTGTGTTGGCGCAATGGGTTGTGTACAATGTGCGCTGTTTTTAGGTGATACTTGCCAGCGACACGCTGTTGCCGTATTACCGTTAATTCGCCGTTCTCAAACCCGAGTGCCCATGAACGAACAGTTGCAACCTCTCAAGAAACAACCGCGAGCCGGCAAGGCCGGTCGCAGCGGAACCCAGGACGATATCGTCTATGCGCATATCTTCGAGGCGATCCTTGAACAACGCCTGGCGCCCGGAACCAAATTGAGTGAAGAGGCACTGGGCGAGATCTTCGGCGTGAGCCGCACCATCATTCGCCGCGCGCTGTCGCGCCTGGCCCATGAAAGCGTGGTACTGCTGCGGCCCAATCGCGGTGCGGTGGTTGCCAGCCCAAGCGTAGAGGAAGCGCGCCAGGTGTTCATGGCCCGGCGCCTGGTGGAGCGGGCGATTACGGAGTTGGCGGTGCAGCACGCCACGGCCGAGCAGTTGGCCGAGTTGCGCCAGATGGTCAACGACGAGCGCGACAGCTTCTCCCGTGGTGACCGTGGCGCCGGTATCCGCCTCTCCGGCGAATTCCACTTGAAGCTGGCGGAAGCTGCGAAGAACGCGCCGCTGATCAGCTTCCAGCGCAGCCTGGTGTCCCAGACGTCATTGATCATCGCCCAGTACGAAAGCGGCAACCGCTCGCACTGCTCCTACGATGAACACACCCAGTTGATCGACGCGATCGAAGCACGGGATGCGACGTTGGCGGTGAACTTGATGATGCATCACATGGATCACATCGACAGCAAGCTCAACCTCGATGAAGAGAGCGCGTCGGATGATTTGCATGCGGTGTTTTCGCATCTTTTACAGACTAAAAAACCTGGGCGCTCGTCTGTAAAGTTGTAAACCTAATCAAATGTGGGAGCTGGTTTGTGTGGGAGCCGGGCTTGCCCGCGATGCAGGCGCCGCGGTGTATCAGTTACACCGCGGTGATGCTATCGCAGGCAAGCCAGCTCCCACACAAGCCCGCTCCCACATTTGTTTCGATGGTGTATCCCGAAATCAGCGCTGGTGCACGAGCTGCCCGGCTGCATAGGTCTGCAACACCGTCCGATCATCCCCCAGCGTCATCAGTACAAACAACGTCTCGGCAATGTTATTGGCCTGTTTCAGGCGATAGCTCAGCAGCGGCGTGGCGTTGTAATCCAATACCAGAAAGTCTGCATCGGTGCCCGGCTGCAAGGTGCCGATCTTGTCTTCCAGGCGCAACGCCCGCGCGCCGCCCAGGGTCGCCAGGTACAGCGACTTGAACGGGCTCAACCGCGCACCTTGCAGTTGCATGACCTTGTAGGCTTCGTTCAGGGTTTGCAGCAGCGAGAAACTGGTGCCGCCGCCCACGTCGGTGCCCAGGCCCACGTTTAGGTGGTGTTTTTCGGCCATCGGCAGGTTGAACAGGCCACTGCCGAGGAAGAGGTTCGACGTCGGGCAGAACGCGACCGCCGAGCCGGTCTCTGCCAGCCGTGCACATTCGTCGTCACACAGGTGTACGCCGTGGGCAAACACCGAGCGCTCGCCGAGCAACTTATAGTGGTCGTAGACATCCAGGTAGCCGTTGCGCTCCGGGAACAGCTCATTGACCCACTCGATTTCCTGCTTGTTCTCGCTGATGTGAGTCTGCATGTACAAATCCGGGTATTCGCCCAGCAACTGCCCGGCCAGCGTCAGTTGCTCCGGCGTGCTGGTAGGGGCGAAGCGTGGCGTCACCGCGTAATGCAGGCGGCCCTTACCGTGCCAGCGCTCGATCAGCGCCTTGCTTTCCTGGTAGCCGGATTCGGCGGTGTCGGTCAGGTAGTCCGGTGCGTTGCGGTCCATCATCACCTTGCCGGCGATCATGCGCAGGTCGAGTTTCTCGGCCGTTTCAAAGAATGCATTCACCGATTGTGGGTGCACGCTGCCGAATACCAGCGCGGTGGTGGTGCCGTTGCGCAGCAGTTCCTTGATGAAGATATCGGCGACTTCTTCGGCGTGAGCCTTGTCGGCAAACTGGCTTTCACAGGGGAAGGTGTAGGTGTTGAGCCAGTCCAGCAACTGTTCGCCATAGGCGCCGACCATGCCGGTTTGCGGCAGGTGGATATGGGTGTCGATCAAGCCGGGGGTGATCAGCGCGTCCTGGTAATGGGTGATGTCGATATCGGCGGGCAGGCTCGGCAGCAGGTCGCTGGCGTGACCAAGGGCGCTGATCTGGCCGTTGTCGATCACCAGCAGGCCGTCCTCGAAATATTCGTAGGAGGCTTCGATCCCCACGATGGCAGGGTCGGCAATGCTGTGCAGGATGGCGGCACGGTAGGCTTTGCGAGTCAAAGGCATGATCGTCTCGATTTAGATAGCGTGGCTGCGGCGCGAAGCCGGCAGCAGTTTGGCAATAGGTTCGGCGCCGGCAAGCTGCTGGCCGAAATTGGCGTTATAGGTGGCGATGATTTCGCCGGCTATGGAGATGGCGATCTCCACCGGTAGCTTGCCCTTGACCTCGGGGAGGCCCATGGGGCAGCGCATGCGCTGTAACTGCGTGGCATCAAAGCCACGGTCACGCAGGCGGTGTTCAAATTTGACTCGCTTGGTTTTCGAGCCGATCAGGCCGAAGTAGGCGAAGTCGTTACGCTTGAGCAGGGCGGCGGTCAGTTCCAGGTCCAGCGCGTGGTTGTGGGTCATGACGATGCAGTAACTGCCTGCCGGCAAGTCGGCAATTTCGTCGACCGGCTCTTCGCTGACGATTTTACGCACGCCTTGGGGAATGTGCTGCGGGAATTCCTGCTCGCGGGAATCGATCCAGCGCACCCGGCAGGGCAGGCTTGCCAGCAATGGCACCAACGCACGGCCGACATGGCCGGCGCCAAATACGGCGATGTGCGCTTGCGCCTGGCCCATGGGCTCAAACAGCAGCACGGTGACGCCGCCGCAGCACTGGCCCAGGCTGGCGCCGAGGCTGAAGCGCTCCAGGTGGGTGTTCTGCTGGCCGCGCACCAGCATGTCCCGGGCGATCTGCATCGCCTTGTATTCCAGGTGCCCGCCGCCGATGGTGTCGAAGGTGTGCGCGGCGCTGATGACCATTTTGGAACCGGCGTTGCGCGGGGTGGAGCCGAGTTCTTCGATGATGGTGACGAGCACGCAAGGTTCGCCCTGGTTTTGCAGGGTGGCGAGGGCGCTGATCCAGTTGTCCATGTCTACCTCCAGTCAGATCGTTCCCACGCTCCGCGTGGGAATGCATACCGTGACGCTCAGCGTCACTAGAGCGGACGCACAGCGTCCAGGGCGGCATTCCCACGCGGAGCGTGGGAACGATCAACAGCCTTTAGCTCCCGCAACTGCCGCATCTGTTCACACCCCCACAACACCCGCTCGGGCGTGGCCGGCGCATCGATCCTGGGCTGCTGGCGATAGTCAGCCAAACTCGCCACCGCATCCTTGATCGCACACCACGACGCAATCCCCAGCATGAACGGCGGCTCGCCCACGGCCTTGGAATGGAACACCGTGTCTTCCGGGTTCTTGCGGTTCTCTACCAGCTTCACCCGCAGGTCCAGCGGCATGTCGGCCACCGCCGGGATCTTGTAGCTGGCCGGGCCGTTGGTCATCAGCTTGCCCTTGTTGTTCCACACCAGCTCTTCCATGGTCAACCAGCCCATGCCCTGGATGAAGCCGCCTTCCACCTGGCCGATGTCGATGGCTGGGTTCAGCGAGGCGCCGACGTCATGCAGGATGTCGGTGCGCAGCATTTTGTATTCGCCGGTCAGGGTGTCGACGATCACTTCGCAGCAGGCCGCGCCGAACGCGTAGTAGTAGAACGGCCGCCCGCGTGACTGGCTGCGGTCGTAGAAAATTTTCGGGGTCTTGTAGAAGCCCGTGCTGGAGAGCGACACCTGGGCGAAATACGCCTGCTGGATCAACGCTTCGAAGCTGAGGATTTGCTCGCGCACGCGCACATGGCCGTTGCGAAATTCCACGTCCGCCTCGCTCACGTCGTACTTGCGCGCTGCAAATTCCACCAGGCGCTGCTTGATGGTTTCGGCCGCATTCTGGGCGGCCTTGCCGTTCAGGTCGGCGCCGCTGGAGGCGGCCGTGGGCGAGGTGTTGGGCACCTTGTCGGTGTTGGTGGCGGTGATCTGTACGCGGTCGATCTCGACCTGGAACACTTCGGCCACGACTTGCGCCACCTTGGTATTCAAGCCCTGGCCCATCTCGGTGCCACCGTGGTTCAGGTGGATGCTGCCGTCGGTGTAGATATGGATCAGTGCGCCAGCTTGGTTGAGGAAGCTGGCGGTGAATGAAATACCGAATTTCACCGGGGTCAGCGCCAAGCCCTTTTTCAGGATCGGGCTGTGGGCGTTGTACAGCCGGATTGCTTCGCGGCGCTCGGCATATTGGCTGCTGGCTTCCAGCTCGGCGGTCATTTCTTCGAGCATGTTGTGCTCGACGGTCTGGTAGTAGTGGGTAACGTTGCGCTCGGTCTTGCCGTAGTAGTTTGCCTTGCGCACGGCCAGCGGGTCTTGGCCCAGATGGCGTGCGATGGCGTCCATCACCTCTTCGATGGCAACCATGCCCTGGGGGCCGCCAAAGCCGCGATAGGCGGTGTTGGAGGCGGTATTGGTCTTGCAGCGATGGCCGTTGACCGTGGCGTCGCCCAGGTAATACGAGTTGTCGGCGTGGAACATGGCGCGGTCGACAATCGAGTTGGACAGGTCCGGCGAACAACCGCAGTTACCCGCCAGTTCCAGGTTGATGCCATGCAGTCGGCCGTTGTCGTCAAACCCCACGTCGTATTCGATATAGAAGGGGTGGCGCTTGCCGGTCATCAGCATGTCTTCGACCCGTGGCAGGCGCATCTTGGTCGGCTGGCCGGTGAGGCGCGCCACCACGGCGCACAGGCACGCCGGGCTGGCGGCCTGGGTTTCCTTGCCGCCAAAGCCACCGCCCATGCGGCGCATGTCCACCACAATCTTGTTCATCGACACATCCAGCACTTCGGCCACCAGCTTCTGCACTTCGGTGGGGTTTTGCGTAGAGCAGTAGACGATCATGCCGCCGTCTTCGGTGGGCATCACCGAAGAGATCTGGGTTTCCAGGTAAAAGTGTTCCTGGCCGCCGATATGCAATGTGCCCTGGATGCGGTGCTTGGCACTTGCCAGCGCAGCGGCCGAATCGCCGCGCTGGTGAGTGTGGCTGTCGAGCACGAAGTGCTTGTTGCGAAACGCCTCGACTACGTCCAGCACCGGCTCCAGGTCTTCATATTCAATCACCGCTGCCATCGCCGCTTTGCGTGCGGTTTCCAGGTCGCGGGCGGCCACGGCCAGCACCCCCTGGCCGACGAACTGCACGGTGTCGATGGCCAGCAGCGGGTCGCCGGGCATCAGCGGGCCGATGTCTTTCAGGCCCGGTACGTCTTCATGGGTGATGACGATGCGTACGCCGTCGAAGGCATAGCAGGGCGCGGTGTCGATGCTGATGATGCGGGCGTGGGCGCGGTCGGACATGCGCGCATACAGGTGCAACTGGTTGGGAAATTCCAGGCGGTCATCGATGTACTGCGCTTCACCGCTGACGTGCTTGGCGGCGCTGTCGTGCTTGACGCTGCGACCCACCCCAGTGGTGAGGTCCTGGGCAAACAGTGCGGCAAGTTCGGCCTGGGTTTTTACCACGGCGTGATGGTTAGACATAAGCGGTCACCCGAGTCTCGATGTGCGGCGTTTGCAGTTCGATGAAGTATTTGCGCAGCAGGTTTTGCGCACTGAGCAGGCGGTATTCCTTGCTGGCGCGAAAGTCCGACAGTGGGGTGAAGTCACCGGCCAGGGCGGTACAGGCTTTTTCCACCGTGGCCGCATTCCACGTGGCACCTACCAATGCAGCCTCGCAGCGTGACGCGCGTTTTGGCGTAGCGGCCATGCCGCCGAATGCAATGCGCGCTTCGCTGACCACGCCGTTGTCGATCTTCAGGTTGAACGCCGCGCACACGGCGGAAATATCGTCGTCCAGACGCTTGGACACCTTGTAGGCCCGAAACAGCGTGTGGCCCTTGGGCACGATGATGGTCTCGATGAACTCGCTGTCCTGGCGCGCGGTGACGCGGTAATCGATGAAGTAGTCTTCCAATGCCAGGGTACGGCGGGTGTTGCCCTTGCACAGGACGATCTGCGCGCCCAGGGCTATCAGCAACGGCGGCGAATCCCCAATGGGCGAAGCGTTGCCGATATTGCCGCCCAGGGTGCCCTGGTTGCGAATTTGCAGGGAGGCGAAGCGGTGCAGCAGTTCGCCGAAGTCCGGGTATTCGTGGTGCAGCGCGGCGTAGCAGTCGGAGAGGGCGGTGGCCGCGCCGATTTCCAGGCGGTCGTCGAACTGCTCGATGCGCTTCATGGCTTCAATGTTGCCCACGTAGATCATCACCGGCAAGGTGCGGTGGAACTGGGTGACTTCCAGCGCCAGGTCAGTGCCACCGGCCAGCAGGCGGGCTTGCGGGTAGGCGTCGTAGAGGTCGGCCAGGTCGGCGACGGTCAGCGGCACCAGGCAGCGCTTGTCACCGCTGTTGAGTTCACCGGTCTGGGTTGGCGCGATGGCTTTAAGGCGTGCGATGGTTTCAGCCTGGCGGCTGTCGAATTGATCCTGGGGTTTGTTGCAGCAGGCCTGTTCGGCAGCCGCGAGGATCGGGCGATAACCGGTGCAGCGACACAGGTTGCCGGCCAGGGCTTCATGGGCTTTCTGGCTGTCGGGGGCGTCGCTGTTTTTTTGCAGGGCAAACAACGACATCACAAAACCTGGGGTGCAAAAGCCGCACTGCGAACCGTGGCACTCGACCATGGCCTGTTGCACGCTGTGCAGTTGGCCCTGGTGCTTGAGGTCTTCAACGCTGATCAGTTGTTTGCCGTGCAGCGACGACACGAACGTCAGGCAGGAATTGAGGCTGCGATAACGAATCTGCTCGGCGCCTTGCTCGTCGGTGTGCAACTCGCCGACCACCACGGTGCACGCGCCACAGTCGCCGCTGGCGCAGCCTTCCTTGGTACCGGGTTTGCCCACATGCTCGCGCAGATAGTTGAGCACGGTCAGGTTGGGGTCCAGGGCGTGCTCGCTACGGAGTTCCTGGTTAAGTAAAAACTGGATCACGGAAGGCCTCGCAGACTCATTATTGTTGTTAACCGCTTTGCGCCGAATCTAGTCATGTCTGACTTTTCGGTCAATGGTTTTCTGACTTAAGGGTCAAGAAAATGCGGTCGCAACACGTTCAATTATGGTTCAGTCTTCTGGAACCGGCGTTTTTGGCGGCGTACAGGCTTTCAACGCTGCTTATTTCATGCCAAATTCGCCACGGTGGGCGTAGCGCCATCAGCGGGCCAATGCGCTACACTGCCGCGCTTGTACCGATAGCAGATTTTGAAGGGAAAACATGACGTTCAAGGCGCCGGACAGTCTCGCCGAGCAAATTGCTCACCACCTCGCCGAACGTATCATTCGCGGCGATCTCAAGCCTGGGGAGCGGATCCAGGAACAGAAGGTCACGCTGGCGCTCAACGTCAGCCGTGGTTCCGTGCGCGAAGCTTTGCTGATCCTTGAGCGCCGCCATCTGATCGCGATCCTGCCGCGCCGTGGCGCCCACGTCACCGAACTCACCGCGCACAAGGTGCAGAGCCTGTGTACGTTGATGGGCGAGATGTACATCCTGCTTGGCAATGCGGTTGCCGAAGGCTGGCAGACCCAGGCCGACATGGCGCCGTTTCTGCAGATCCAGCAACGCCTTCAATTGAGCCTGGAGCGCGAGGACATCCGCGCGTTCGTCGAAGAAAGCTTTAATGTGATGCGCGCCGCGTACCCCTTCGCCAACAACCCGTATTTGCAGGAAACTGTGGAAAACCTGCAACCGGCGATGAACCGCGCTTATTATCTGGCCCTGGATCAGCGCAAGGCGTCCATGAGCGAGTTCCAGGCGCTGTTCGCGCAATTGCTCGCCGCGGTACTGGCCCGTGACCTGGTGCAGATTCGCCTGGTGCTCACAGCCTATTGCCAGCGCAGCAGTTCGCTGGTCATCGCAGCCTTGGCGGATGCCTAAGCGTGCGGCTCAAGTGCATCAAGTTGGCGGGGTTCAAATCCTTCGTCGACCCCACCACTGTGAACTTCCCCAGCAACATGGCGGCGGTGGTGGGGCCCAATGGCTGCGGCAAGTCGAACATCATCGACGCCGTGCGTTGGGTGATGGGCGAGAGCTCGGCGAAAAACCTGCGCGGCGAGTCGATGACCGACGTCATCTTCAATGGCTCCACCAGCCGCAAGCCGGTGAGCCAGGCCAGTATCGAGCTGGTATTCGATAATTCCGATGGCACCCTGATTGGCGAATACGCAGCCTACGCGGAAATTTCCATCCGTCGTAAAGTCACCCGCGACAGCCAGAACAGTTACTTCCTCAACGGCACCAAGTGTCGCCGTCGCGATATCACCGATATCTTCCTTGGCACTGGCCTGGGCCCGCGCAGCTACTCGATCATCGAGCAGGGCATGATCTCCAAGCTGATCGAAGCCAAGCCCGAAGACCTGCGTAACTTTATCGAAGAAGCGGCCGGTATCTCCAAGTACAAAGAGCGCCGCCGCGAGACCGAAAACCGTATCCGCCGTACCCATGAAAACCTCGCCCGCCTCACCGACCTGCGCGAAGAGCTTGAGCGCCAGCTCGAACGCCTGCACCGCCAGGCCCAGGCCGCCGAGAAGTATCAGGAATACAAGGGCGAGGAGCGCCAGCTCAAGGCGCAACTGTCGGCTTTGCGCTGGCAGGCATTGAATGATCAGGTGGGCCAGCGCGAAGCGATTATTGGCACCCAGGAAGTCAGCTTTGAAGCGTTGGTGGCCGAGCAGCGTAACGCCGACGCCAGCATTGAACGCCTGCGTGACGGCCACCATGAGTTGTCCGAGCGCTTCAATCTGGTGCAAGGCCGCTTCTATTCGGTGGGCGGTGATATTGCCCGGGTCGAGCAGAGCATCCAGCACGGCCAGCAGCGTTTGCGCCAGTTGCAGGACGACTTGAAGGAAGCCGAGCGCGCACGCCTGGAAACCGAATCGCACCTGGGTCATGACCGCACCTTGCTGCTGACTCTGGGCGAAGAGCTGGACATGCTCACCCCCGAGCAGGAAATTACCAGCGCCGCCGCCGAAGAAGCCGCCGCGGCCCTGGAAGAATCCGAAACCACCATGCACGGTTGGCAGGAACAGTGGGACGCCTTCAACCTGCGATCCGCCGAGCCACGCCGCCAGGCCGAGGTGCAGCAGTCGCGCATCCAGCAGTTGGAAACCAGCATGGAACGCCTGGCCGAACGCCAGCGCCGGCTGCAGGAAGAGCGCGTACTGCTCGCCGCCGACCCGGAAGACGCGGCAATCATGCAGTTGAGCGAGCAACTGGCCGAAAGCGAAATGACCCTGGAAGAGCTGGAGGCCAGCGAAGAACAGCAAGTGGAGCGCCTGGAGCAACTGCGCCAGCAATTGCACACCGCGACCCAGGCGCAGCAGCAGGCCCAAGGCGATTTGCAGCGCCTCAATGGTCGGTTGGCTTCGCTGGAGGCCTTGCAGCAAGCCGCGCTCGACCCCGGTACCGGCACCGCTGAATGGCTGCGCGACCAGCATTTGGCCGAGCGCCCGCGCCTGGCCGAAGGCTTGAAAGTCGAAGCCGGCTGGGAACTGGCGGTGGAAACCGTGCTGGGCGCCGATCTGCAAGCGGTGCTGGTGGATGATTTCGGCGGTTTCGACCTGGCCGGTTTTGCCCAGGGTGATTTGCGCCTGCTCAGCCCTGCGGCCGACGGCACGCGGGTGCCGGGCAGCTTGCTGGACAAGGTCGAGGCGGCGATAGATCTGTCGCCCTGGCTGGGCCAGGTCAGGCCGGTGGAGTCCCTTGAGCAAGCCCTGGCCCAGCGCGGGCAGTTGGCGGCCGGTGAAAGCCTGATCAGCCGCGATGGCTATTGGGTCGGCCGCCACTTCCTGCGGGTGCGCCGCGCCAGTGAAGCGGAAAGTGGCGTATTGGCCCGCGGCCAGGAAATCGTCAACCTGAGCGCCGAGCGTGAAGAACGCGAAGCCACCCTGGAAAGCCTGGAAACCGAACTGCAAACCCTGCGCGCCACCCAGCGTCAGCAGGAAACCGGCCGCGAACACCTGCGCCGGCTGTTGCAGGACGAAGCGCGCCAGCAAGGCGAGTTGAAAGCCCAACTGTCTGCGAGCAGGGCCAAGGTCGAACAACTGACCCTGCGCCGCACCCGTCTTGACGAAGAAGTGGCCGAGATGGGCGAACAGCGCGCCCTGGAACACGAACAGATCGGTGAAGCGCGCCTGCACTTGCAGGAAGCCCTCGACAGCATGGCCCTGGACACCGAACAGCGCGAATTGCTGTTGGCCCAGCGCGACAGCCTGCGCGAGCGCCTTGACCGCGTGCGTCAGGAAGCCCGGCAGCACAAGGATCACGCCCACCAGTTGGCCGTACGCCTGGGCTCGTTACGCGCCCAGCATGATTCCACGCGCCAGGCCCTTGAGCGCCTGGAGATGCAGTCCGAACGCCTGACCGAAAAGCGCGAGCAACTGAGCCTCAACCTGGAGGAGGGCGAGGCGCCACTGGAAGAGCTGCGCCTCAAGCTTGAGGAATTGCTCGACAAGCGCATGACCGTCGACGTCGAACTCAAGACCGCACAGATCGCCCTGGAAGACGCCGACCGCGAGCTGCGCGACGCCGAAAAGCGCCGCACCATGGCCGAGCAGCAATCGCAGTTGATCCGCGGCCAGCTCGAACAGCAGCGCATGGAATGGCAAGCCCTCAGCGTGCGCCGCAAGACCTTGCAAGACCAATTGCTGGAAGACGGCTATGACCTGCACGGCGTGCTCAACACCCTGACCGCACAGGCCAACGAGAAAGACGCCGAAGAAGAACTTGAACGGATTGCCGCGCGTATTCAGCGCCTGGGCGCGATCAACCTCGCCGCTATCGATGAGTATCAGCAGCAGTCCGAGCGTAAACGTTATCTGGATGCCCAGGACGCCGATCTGGTTGAAGCCCTGGACACGTTGGAAAACGTGATCCGCAAGATCGACAAGGAAACCCGTAACCGCTTCAAAGATACCTTTGATCAGATTAATGGCGGTTTACAGGCGTTATTCCCAAAAGTTTTCGGTGGTGGCAGCGCCTACTTGGAACTGACGGGCGAAGATCTACTCGATACAGGGGTAACGATCATGGCGCGGCCTCCGGGCAAGAAGAACAGCACCATCCATTTGTTGTCCGGCGGCGAAAAAGCCCTGACCGCACTGGCCCTGGTATTTGCCATCTTCAAGTTGAACCCGGCGCCGTTCTGCATGCTCGACGAAGTTGACGCACCGCTGGATGACGCTAACGTTGGACGCTACGCTCGGTTGGTTAAAGAGATGTCCCAGACCGTGCAGTTCATCTATATCACCCACAACAAGATCGCCATGGAAATGGCCGACCAGTTGATGGGCGTGACGATGCATGAGCCGGGCTGTTCGCGATTGGTAGCAGTGGATGTGGAAGAGGCGATGGCGATGGTGGAATCCTGAGCCACGTCGGAGAGAGAATTTACAGCACGATGTAGGGCGATTTACCGGTCTGGAGAAGGTGGCAAATGGACATATTTGTTCAAGGCATTTTGACAGACGGTGTAAAGTTAGCTTTGGTCGTGCTAGTTTAATGTCAATTTTTCGTGTGCGTGGGCAAAACGTCAGTCAGAACATAGAGTTGGCGCCACGTTTTAAAGCGGTTTGCACGGTGCTAAACCCCTTATTTTTCAGCATTTTTTATTAGAGGCACGGGATTACATGGAAATCGGTCTGCGCGAGTGGCTGATCGTCATCGGCATTATTGTCATTGCCGGTATTCTTTTTGATGGCTGGCGCCGCATGCGCGGTGGCAAGGGCAAGCTCAAGTTCCGTCTGGACCGAAACCTGTCCAACTTGCCTGACGACGACGGCGCCGCCGAGCTGCTGGGGCCACCCCGTGTGCTGGATACCCATAAAGAGCCGCAACTGGACGAGCACGACCTGCCGTCGATGAGCGCGCCGCTGCGTGAAGCCCGTGAGCCGTCGTCCAAGCGCGGCAAACGCGGTAGCGCGGCGGTTGCCGAGCCGCATCAGGGCGACTTGAACCTCGACGTCGATGATGGCCCGAGCTTCAGCAGCCGCGATGACGATTTCCCGGACGAGACGTCCAGCAAGAGCGCGGCACGCCAATCGGTGAACGATCAGCCGGCGGCCGAAGAAGTCCTGGTCATCAGCGTGATCTGCCGCGACGCCGGCGGTTTCAAGGGCCCGGCACTCTTGCAGAACATCCTCGAAAGCGGCCTGCGTTTCGGCGAGATGGATATCTTCCATCGTCACGAAAGCATGGCTGGTAACGGCGAAGTGCTGTTCTCCATGGCCAACGCGGTCAAGCCGGGCACCTTCGATCTGGACGATATCGACCTGTTCAGCACCCCGGCAGTGAGTTTCTTCCTTGGCCTGCCAGGCCCGCGTCACCCCAAACAAGCGTTCGACGTGATGGTGGCCGCCGCCCGCAAGCTGTCCCAGGAACTCAACGGCGAGCTCAAGGACGACCAACGCAGCGTGCTTACCGCCCAGACCATCGAACACTACCGTCAGCGCATCGTCGAGTTCGAGCGTCGCGCCCTGACACAGAAACGCTGAGGATCGATCTTAAGCGTTGTCTGTAGAATCCGTGCACTAACATATTGAGCAGCTTCGGCTGCTCTTTTGCTTTATGAGAGAACACCCATGACCGCCGCCCATACCCGCATCCTCGAACTGCGCGCTGAACTGGATCAGCACAACTACCGCTACCACGTCCTCGACGAGCCGAGCATTCCGGACGCCGAGTACGACCGCCTGTTCCACGAGCTCAAGGCCCTGGAGGCCGAGCACCCGGAACTGGTGACGCGTGATTCGCCGACGCAGCGGGTCGGCAGTGCGGCGTTGTCGGCGTTCACCCAGGTCAAGCACGAGATCCCGATGCTCAGCCTGGGCAACGCCTTTGATGAAACCACCATGCTGGAGTTTGATCGCCGGGTCACCGAGGGCCTTGACCTGCCGGTGGGCGATCTGTTTGGCGCTGGCGCGGCGGTGGAATACAGCTGCGAGCCGAAGCTGGACGGCCTGGCGGTCAGCCTGCTGTACCAAGATGGCGAGTTGGTGCGCGGTGCTACCCGGGGTGATGGCACCACCGGCGAGGACATCAGCGTCAATGTGCGCACCGTGCGCAATATCCCTCTGAAACTGCACGGCACGGGCTGGCCGGCCACTCTGGAAGTACGCGGTGAAGTGTTCATGTCCAAGGCCGGTTTCGAGCGATTGAACGCCTCGCAACTGGAAGTGGGCGGCAAGACCTTCGCCAACCCGCGTAACGCCGCGGCGGGCAGCCTGCGCCAACTGGATTCGAAGATCACCGCCAGTCGCCCGCTGGAATTCTGCTGCTATGGCATCGGCCAAGTGACTGCGGATATCAGCGACACCCATATCGGCAACCTCAAGCAGTTGCAGAAGTGGGGCATGCCGATCAGCCACGAACTGAAGCTGGCCAAGGGTATCCAGGAATGCCTGGACTACTACCGCGACATCGGTGAGCGCCGCAATGCGCTGGGCTATGAAATCGACGGCGTGGTGTTCAAGGTCAACAGCATTGCCTACCAGCGTGAACTGGGCTTCCGTGCCCGCGAGCCGCGCTGGGCGATTGCGCACAAATTCCCGGCCATGGAAGAACTCACCGAACTGCTCGACGTGGAATTCCAGGTCGGCCGTACCGGTGCGGTGACGCCGGTGGCGCGCCTCAAACCGGTCAAGGTGGCCGGCGTGACCGTGTCCAATGCCACCCTGCACAACATGGACGAAGTGGCACGCCTGGGGCTGATGATCGGCGACACCGTGATCATCCGCCGCGCCGGTGATGTGATTCCGCAGGTGGTCTCGGTGGTCACCGAACGCCGCCCGGAAAACGCCCGCGCCGTGCAGATCCCGCAAAATTGCCCGGTGTGCGGTTCTCATGTGGAGCGCACGCAACTGGTCAAGCGCAGCAAGGGCAAGGAAACCGTCAGCGAAGGCGCGGTGTATCGTTGCGTCGGGCGCCTGGCCTGCGGTGCGCAGCTCAAGCAGGCGATCATTCATTTTGTCTCGCGCCGGGCCATGGACATCGATGGCCTGGGCGACAAGACCATCGAGCAACTGGTGGATGAAAAACTCATCGGCTCGCCGGCTGATCTCTACAAGCTCAAGTACGAACAGATCATCGACCTGGAAGGCTTTGCCGATATCTCCAGCAAGAAGCTGATCAGCGCCATCGAAAACAGCAAGACCCCAACCCTGGCACGCTTCATCTACGCCTTGGGCATTCCCGATGTGGGCGAGGAGACGGCCAAGGTCCTGGCGCGCTCGCTGGCGTCCCTGGAGCGTGTTCAAAAGGCATTGCCAGAGGTGCTGACGTACTTGCCGGATGTCGGGCTGGAAGTGGCCCATGAGATCCATAGCTTCTTTGAAGACGGCCACAACCAGCAGGTGATTGGCGCGCTGTTGTCGCCGGACGAATGCGGCCTGCAATTGCAGGAGCAGGGCGAGCTCAGCGCGGAATTCGCCGCCAGCACCACCTTGGGCGGTTTGCTCGACAAGCTGCACGTACCCTCGGTGGGGCCAGGCGCGGCGCAGAAGCTCGCGGACAAGTTCGGCTCGCTGGAAGGCGTCATCAAGGCTGACTGGCTCGATATGCGCCAGGCGCTGCCCGAGAAGCAAGCCAAGGCTGTACGGGAGTTTTTCGACAATGCCGACAACGCCAACCATGCCCTGGCTATCGAGCAACAGCTCAAGGACTTCGGTATGCATTGGCAGAGCGAGAAAAAGCTCGTCGAAGGTTTGCCTGAAGCCGGGCGCACCTGGGTACTCACCGGCTCCCTGGAGCTGATGAGCCGCGATGTGGCCAAGGACAAGCTCGAAAGCCTGGGGGCCAAGGTGGCCGGTTCTGTTTCGGCGAAAACCCACTGCGTGGTGGCCGGGCCGGGCGCCGGTTCGAAATTGGCCAAGGCCAATGAGCTGGGCCTGAAAGTACTGGACGAGGAGGCCTTCGTCGCCTTCCTGGCCAAGCACAACATCACCGTCTGATTGATCGTCCCCACGCTCCGCGTGGGAACGCATCCTGTGACGCTCCGCGTCACGGCCTTCTCTCAACACTGTAGGAGCGAGCTTGCTCGCAAAGATCCGGAGGGCGCCGCTGTGAACCAGGCAGCCCGCGTTATCGTTGACGATCTTCGCGAGCAAGCTCGCTCCTACAGGGAGCAGTTGAACGATCTCTCACCAGAAATGATCTAGTCTCTGTCACCCCAGGGAGAGATCGCCATGTTCCGCTACTTCGAGCAACTCAGCACGCGCATCGCCGCTCCGTTCATGGCCGAAACCTCGCGCAACAGCAAGGTGTGGCAATGCCGGTGTGGCCAGTCGCTGTTCTTTCGCAACAGCCAATGCCTAGCCTGCCAGGCGGCGTTGGGTTACCAGCCGCAGCAAAGCCGCCTGTCGTCCCTCCAACCTGGGCCGGTGGTCGGTACGTGGCTGGCCGACGACAATCTCGATGCCGGCGCTTTCCGGCGCTGCGCCAACCTCGACTCACCGGCCGCGTGCAACTGGCTGATACCTGCCCACAGCACCGCGCCGTTGTGCGTGGCCTGTAGCCTGAACCGCACCATCCCTGATTTATCGATTGCGGAAAACCCCGAACGCTGGCGCAAAGTCGAAACCGCCAAGCGCCGCTTGGTGGCGCAACTGATCAGCCTGGGCCTGCAAGTGGTGCCCAAGAGCGTTGACGAAGAGACTGGCCTGGCCTTCGACTTCATCGGAATCGACTTGGAAGGCAACGCGCCCACCACCGGCCACGCCAATGGGCTGATCACCCTGGACATCAAGGAAGCCGACGACGCCCACCGCGAAAAAGTCCGCGTACAGATGCGCGAGCCCTACCGCACCTTGCTCGGCCATTTCCGCCATGAAGTCGGTCATTACTACTGGGACCGCCTGATCGCCAACAGCCACTGGCTCACACCTTTTCGCAACCTGTTCGGCGACGAACGCGCCAGTTATGCCGAGGCACTCGACCAGCACTACCAGAACGGCCCGCGCTCGGACTGGCAACTCACCTGCGTGAGCGCCTACGCCACCATGCACCCCTGGGAAGACTGGGCCGAAACCTGGGCCCACTACCTGCACATGATGGACGCCGTGGACACAGCCCTGGGCTTTGGCATGAGCGCCCGCGAGATGGACCTGGATTACCAGCCATTCCCCCTGACCACGCTCTACGACCCCCAACACCCTGGCGGCCCGGCATTCCTGTCCTTCGTCAATGCCTGGATCGAACTGGCCGGCATGCTCAACGAACTGTCCCGCGCCATGGGCCAGCCGGATTTCTACCCCTTCGTGCTGCCGCCCGCGGTGATTGCCAAGCTGCACTTTATTCACCTGGTCATCCAGGAAGAAGGCGGCAGGGCCGATGGGGTTATGGCAAGTGCTTGAGCCTTCTCATTTTTTAATCCGGAACCAACGGTTGTAACTTCCGATGAGATGGGTACAATGGCGCGGCTTGCCGAGAGGCAGCGTCGTTATGGTGACCCCATCGGTCCCCCCGCAACGATTACCCGTGAACCTGGTCAGAGCCGGAAGGCAGCAGCCACAGCGGGAACATTGTGTGCCGGGGTGTGGCTGGTGGGGTTGCCTCCATAACGCTCCCTTCTGCAGTCCCTCCTAAAACCCACATTATTTTCAGCCAGTCATCTGTGATGCTTATTGCACAGTGCATGACGGTCATTTCGCATCTAGTGGCATACTCCCAAGCGTCTCTTCCCCCTGGCTACGAGGCTCTATGCACTCGGAACATTTCGACTTATCCAGCCCTGTTTTCTTGCCGATCACGGAGCACACCTGTGCGGGTTTGTTGGGCAGCAAGGGTTGCGATGCGCTTGTAGCCTTGAGTGAGCCGGAGTTGGCGGCGGTGCTGGTGATCCAGAACCTGGCGCAGGTGCCGGAAAGCGACCTGAGCGCCAGCGGTGCGGAAAAAGTGTTGGCCAAGCTGATTGACTGGGCAGTCGATGCCAGCCATTCGGCCAGTGTGTCCCTGCTCTCTGAAGCGCAGCGGCTGTTCGATCAGAGGAAGCTGTACTTCGGCCTCAATGTGGTCAAAAGCCTGAAACTGCGCTTTCTGCTGGAGGAGGAAGTACAGGCGCGGGACTATCTGTTGCCCAGTGGCAAATGGGACGTCGAGTATAAAGTCCGCCACCTCAAGGCCAATGACCCGTTCAGCCAGCAGGTGATCACGCCCAGGCACCGCGAGCGCTGGTTGAGCGCCGAGCAGGACAAGCTGCTCAGGACCTTCCGCGCCAACCTGAACGAAGACCTGCATGTGCAAGGTTACGCCGGCATTGGCAAGAGCCACCTGCTGGTGGCCTTGCTGGAGCACCTGCGCCCGGAAAAGACCTTGTTGCTGGCGCGTACCCCGGCAAAACTCGAAACCCTGCGTGCCCGCATGGTGGGAGCGCGGGAGCGTAAGGCCGGGCATACCTTCCAAGACTTCGCCCATGCTCTATTGCATGGCCCGAGGCCAAAGCCGCTGAATACGCCGGTGAGGGTGCCGACCAAGCAGGCGCTCGCTCAAGAACTGAATATCTTTGGTTTCCGCCGCCTGGAAGGGCAAGCGGTGGTGGAGGTGTGCCTCAAGGTGCTTGAGGCTTACTGCCGCTCCTGGGAGTACAGCCTGTCGGCCCAGCATTTGCCGCATTTCAAGCAACCGCTCGCCGGCGTCGATGCCAGGGTGCTGCTCGAATATGCCAGCCGGTTGTGGGGCTACCTTGAGGCGAACCCGGCCTGGGGCCGCCATACCGGGTTTGAAGCCTTGTTGATGATCAAGCGCGCCAGCCTGGCAGGCTGCGTGGTGCCCGAGCGCTATACCCACGTGCTCATCGATGAGAGCCAGGACATCCCGGCGCCGCTGCTGCAGATCATCGAGCGCGGCCGCCAGGTGCTGATCACCTTGGGGGATGAATATCAGCAGGCCAGCGGCGGCGTGGTCAAGCGCGCCCGTGAGGTTCGCCATACCGACGTGTGCTACTCCGTGCGTTCCGGGCGCAATGTCGAGCGCCTGGTCAACCCATTGATCAGCTTGCACTCGGAAAAAACCAAATCGCTTTTCGAAGGCGCCCGCGATGCCGACGTGGGTATTGAGTTTTACCCCCAGGGTTTTGTGCCCCCGCAAGGTTGCGTGGTGTTGACCGCATCCCCTTGGGACACCATGCAGTGGGCGATCCAACTGAGCCACGCCCGTTGTGCGTTCGGCCTGGCGAGCAAAGAGGCCCAGCAGTCGCTCAAGCACTTCATGGACACGGTCATCGCGTTGTTCAAACCCGATTTCTATAGCAATGAGTTCAATGACCTCGGCCCCCATCCGTTTTTCAGCGACATGGCCGATTGGCAGCAGGTGCGCGAAGCCTGCCAGTTCGATGAGGCGTTTGTGTGGGTCGAGGCCGAGCTGGAGAAAGGCTTCAACGTGGCGGATGTCACGCGGTTGAACCGGCTGAGCGGCCATCCGGACGAGCGCGTCCTGCTGATGCTGGCGCAGGACGCGGGCGGCATGGAGTTCGACCGAGTACTGCTCACCCCGGAACTGTTGACCAATGTGAAGTTCCAGGACGCCTACGCCTTCGATCAACGACTCTGCGCGGTGTATATCGCGATTTCACGGGCCAGGGTGCAGTTGTATCTGCCCTACGATGTGGTCGAGTGGCTCGACTACCACAAGTATCAAAAGACCCGTGAATCCCACGGTTACTGATGGATTTAATCCGGCTGTTTCACAACTTTTATAAAGCCCTCTGGACAACCCGCAGACCGCCTTGTTAGCTTGCGCCGGCCACTTGTTTCAGAGTATGACAAGGGCATGGATTTGATATTGAAGTGCTATCGCTTCTTTCACTCACAAGGATGTCTGTCATGAAAAGCCTGCAAGGGTTGCCTCGTCTTATCAGTGCTCCGGTAGGGACGCCCGGCAAAGCCCGCAACTTGCCCGCCGATGTTCAGTGCATCCAGTATTTATTCAATTTGATCATTCCCAAGATGGGCTTTGCCTTGCTCGAAAACGGCAAGTGCGACGGCCAGTTGGTGCAGTGCATCAGCCAGTACCAGTTTCGCCATCTCAAGTACGCCCATCCCGATGGCGTGATCGACCCCACCGGGCGCACGTTCAACAGTCTGATCGAAGAGGCGCTGAAGGTGCCGGTGCGGGCTTTTCCCACTACGCGCATTCCGACGTTTCTCAACATCTTCGGCAATAACAACGTCGATGCGGTGCAGGCCACGGTCAATGTGTACCTGGACCGTGTGCGTGCGGTGATCGAGGCTGAGCGGCGTAACCGGCAGTTGATGATGCAGTCCACCTGCGACGGCGGGACAACCTTGAGCGATACGGATTTCCAGAATGCCGCCAAGCTATTGGGCAACGGTATTTCGGTGAATGTGGTCAAGGCGTTCGCCACGGTGGAGTCGGGCGGGAAGGTGGGGTTTGGGCCGGCCAAGCTGCCGATCATCGCCTTTGAAGGGCACCACTTTCGCAAGTACACCAAGCACATCTACGACCAGTCGCAGCCGCTGCTGTCGTATGTCTACAAGAAAAAAGCCGGCCCGCAATGGCAGACGAACAACAAGGATCAGGTCAAGGCCTGGGAGACCATGGCCACGGCCTTTGCGCTGGACCAGGAAGCGGCCTTGATGTCAGCCTCCTGGGGCATGTTTCAGATCATGGGGTTCAATTTTGCGGCGTGCGGGTTCAAGACGGTGTTTGAGTTCGTGGCGTCATTGAAGATCAATGCCGGTAACCAACTCAAGGCCTATCTCAGCCTCTGCAGCCACAACTCGGCATTGTTGAGCGCGATGAAAAACAAGGACTTTACCGCCATGGCGCGTAACTATAACGGCGATGATTACGGCAACTATGACGTCCTGATGAAACAAGCCTACGAAGCCTTTGAAGGGAAGAAATAAGATGATTCGTTATCTGGCGATGGGAGTGTTGTCGTGGTGCGCCGTGGCGCCCGCGTTGGCCGGCTCGGCGGCGTTGCATTCAGGTCAATATGAAGGGCTGATGCTGGCGGTGACGCCTGGGCATCAGGTCGAGGGGTTCTATCAGGAATCGATGGGCGAGGGTGTGGCCCGTGGCTGCACGTTCTACCTCCAAGGCAAGCCAGAGGCGCTCACCACCTGGCGGGACGCTGCCTACCCAGGCAGTGTGGCCGCGGCACCCGACGGGGTGACCCTGACGGTGGAGCAGGGCCGCCAACACCCTGGCTGCATCAATGTGCTGATGCCGGAGATCGCCACCGGCCTGGAGCTGAGCCAGACCGCCAGCAAACAATGGATCGGTTTGGTGACGGTGTCTGCCGACAAGGCTTACCTGCTGAAAACGCCGGGCGCCAAAGCGGCAAAGCGGCCCTACATCGTCAAGCATGACGTGGTGGGCGTACTGGCGTTCAAGGACGGCTGGGCGCAGGTGGAATTCATCAACGCTGATGACCGTTCGTTCACAGGCTGGATCAGCCAGGCCCAGTACGCACGGTTGGCTGCCCCGAAGCCCTGAATTGTAGGAGCGAGCTTGCTCGCGAAAAACGTCAACGATAACGCGTGCTTTCTGAATAGACGCGGCGCCTGTGAGTTTTTCGCGAGCAAGCTCGCTCCTACATCAGGGTTATTAGGGCGAGTCAGCCGAAGGTCTCGCGCAGTAGCCCGGCAAACGCATCTCGCGCCAGGTGCCGCTGGGTGTCCGTGTGCCAGAACAGCAGGTTATCCACCGGAGCCAGCGCTTCAAAGCGATACGACGCCAACTGATTGGCCTGCTCATAGCGCGCCAGGATCCCCTCGGGTGCCAACGCCACGCCTATCCCCGCGCTGACGCATCCGATGATCGTGCCCCAACTGGCATAGCTGGCAATCGCTGGCTTGACGTCATGGGGCTTGAGCCAGTTTTCCAGGGCGGCGCGATAAGGGCAGCCCGGCGGCCATACCAGCAATGTACGGCCGGCCAAGTCCTCGGCGCTGTTGATAGGTGCGCTGCACGCGCTGGCGATCAGCACCAGGCGTTCGCTGTAGACCACGCTCTGTTCCAGCTTCGTGCGTTTGCCGCCGGCAGCCACCAGCGCCACATCCAGGCGGTGGTGCTGCAAGTCGTCCAGCAGTTGCGCCCAGGCACCGGTGACCAGTTCCAGGCTGACATCGGGATAACGCCGGTGGTATTCCGCCAGTAATGGCGGCAGGCGCCCGCTGGCACTGGATTCCACCGCGCCGATGCGCAAGGTGCCACGGGGAATGGCGTTGGCATCCACGGCGCGTTTGGATTCTTCCACCAAGGCCAGGATACGTTCGCAGTAATCCAGGAAGATCTCTCCCGCAGCGCTGATCGCCAGCCCTCGGCCAGCACGGATAAACAACGGCGTGCCCAACTCGCTTTCCAGCTGCTTGATGCGCGTGGTGATGTTGGACGGCACGCAGTGCAATTGCAGCGCAGCCTGGGACACGCTGCCGGTTTGCGCCACGGCTCGCACCATTTTCAGTTGGGCCAGTTCCATTGCTCAGTTCCAATGATTTCAGAAGTCAGAAACGCTTAATTGTCCTATGCCTGGCCTGGGCCAAGACTGGCAGCATTCCTTTTGCGTGGATGCTGTCGATGAATACTCCGTCACCTCTAAAGCTTACGCTAGTCATTGCCAGCGTCATCCTCTGTTGGGCGTATTCACCCATCGGCGTGCACATGGGGCTGCACAGTTACAGCCCCGGCCAATTGGCATTGCTGCGGTTTTTGATCGCCTCGGTGTTCATGGGCGGCGTGGCCTGGGTGGTGGGCATTAGACGGCCACCGTTGCGCGACGTGCCGTGGCTGCTGGTGCTGGGCTTTTTCGGGGTGTTCCTGCACCACACCAGTCTCAATTATGGTCAGCAATGGGTGACGGCGGCAGCGTCGAGTGTGTTGGCGCAGTCGGCGCCGCTGTTCAGTGTGTTGATCGCGTTTTTCTGCTTGAAGGAGCGGGTCAGCGCCTGGCGTTGGGGCTGCGTGCTGTTGGGGTTGGCTGGCGTACTGGTGGTGATCTGGGGCGACCAGGGCATGGGCGATCTCAACCCGCGAGGTTTGCTGATCTTGCTGGCGGCCTGCTCATGGAGTGTGTACTTCGCCATCCAGCGGCATCATGCCCAGCGCTACAGCCCGTTGACCATGGCGTGCTACATGGTGTGGTCCGGCACCCTGATGCTGTGCGTGCACCTGCCGGGCCTGCCCGCCGCCATCGTGCAGGCGCCGATGGCGGAAAATCTTGCCGTGCTGGTGCTGGGCATTTTCCCCAGCGCCTTGGCCTATCTGGCCTGGGGTTACGTGTTGAAGCACGTCGAGGTCAGTCGCGCGTCGGTGGCGATGTACCTGATTCCCCCGGTTGCCATGCTGATGGCCGCCACGCTGCTTGGCGAACACGTCACCCTGCAGGTGATGCTGGGCGCGGTGATCATGCTGGCCAGCGTCGCCGCTATCAGCCTGGAAAGGCGCTGGTGTTCAAGCGTGCCCACAGAGCGCCCGCAGACGCCCTCTAGGAGGCCTATTGAACAGGCTTCGTCAGATTAGACGAGCGTGCCGGATGCAATTTCCCCCTTGCTCCGCTAGCATTACCGGCTTCCGCTTCCCAGTTGCGACGGTTTTCGATGAGTTATCAGGTTCTTGCACGTAAATGGCGCCCGCGCTCGTTCCGCGAAATGGTCGGCCAGACCCATGTGCTCAAGGCTCTGATCAATGCCTTGGACAGCCAACGGCTGCACCACGCCTACCTGTTCACCGGTACACGCGGGGTGGGCAAGACCACGATTGCGCGCATCATCGCCAAGTGCCTGAATTGTGAAACCGGTATCACCTCGACGCCTTGTGGCACCTGTTCGGTGTGCCGTGAGATCGACGAGGGGCGTTTCGTCGACCTGATCGAGATCGACGCCGCGAGCCGCACCAAGGTCGAAGACACCCGCGAGCTGCTGGACAACGTGCAGTACGCGCCGAGCCGTGGCCGCTTCAAGGTCTACCTGATCGACGAAGTGCACATGCTGTCCAGCCACTCCTTCAACGCCTTGTTGAAAACCCTGGAAGAGCCGCCGCCCTACGTCAAGTTCATCCTGGCCACCACCGACCCGCAGAAACTTCCGGCAACGATTTTGTCGCGGTGCCTGCAGTTCTCCCTGAAAAACATGACCCCCGAGCGTGTGGTCGAGCATTTGACCCATGTGCTGGGCGTCGAGAACGTACCGTTCGAAGACGACGCACTGTGGTTGCTGGGCCGCGCCGCCGATGGTTCGATGCGCGATGCCATGAGCCTCACCGACCAGGCCATCGCCTTCGGTGAAGGCAAGGTCATGGCCGCCGACGTGCGCGCCATGCTCGGTACCCTGGACCACGGCCAGGTGTTCGACGTGCTGCACGCGCTGATCGAGGGTGACGCCAAAGCGTTGCTCGAAGCGGTGCGCCACCTGTCGGAGCAAGGCCCGGACTGGAACGGTGTGCTCTCCGAAATCCTCAACGTATTGCACCGCGTTGCCATCGCCCAGGCCCTGCCGGAAGGCGTGGACAACGGCCATGGCGACCGTGATCGCGTATTGGCCCTGGCCCAGGCTTTGCCGGCCGAAGACGTGCAGTTCTACTACCAGATGGGCCTGATCGGCCGCCGCGACCTGCCCCTGGCACCCGACCCGCGGGGTGGCTTTGAAATGGTGCTGCTGCGCATGCTGGCGTTCCGGCCAGCAGATTCGGCAGACGCGCCGAGACAGCCGCTAAAGCCAGTGGGGATCAGCCAGGCCACAGTTGATTCCGCCAAACCCGTGGCTGGCGCGGCCGTTGTTGCGCCAGTAGTTGCTGTGCCTGAGCCGGTTGCGCCGGCACCTGAGCCCGAACCTGCGCCGGTTGCCGTCGCACCGGTGGTCGAGCCCGAGCCGGTCATCGAGCCCGCGCCCGTGGTCGACCTGCCCTGGAATGACCCGGTCGAAGCGCAAGTAGAGCCCGAGCAACAGCCCGCAGTGGAGCCCGTGCTGGAAACCACCAGCGAGCAACCCGAGCTGACGCCGATGCCTGCGCCGACTCCGGACAGCGTGGTGCCGGATGCCCCTGAGTGGGTGTCGGCCCCGGTTCCTGAGCCGACGGTCGCCCAGGTTGATGCGGCCACCCCAGGCATTGACTTGGACGACGAACCGCCGCTGGACGAAGACTACATCGAGCCGGATATGGATTCGGCCTACAGCTACCTGGACGACTTGGCCAGCGAGCACACCGCCGAACCTGCGCCCGAGCCCGAGGCAGAACCTGCCGCGGCCCCGGCTACCGGCCTGGCCCTGCAATGGCTGGAATTGTTTCCGAAATTGCCGATCTCCGGCATGACCGGCAGTATCGCCGCCAACTGCACCTTGATTTCCATCGAAGGCGACCACTGGCTGCTGCACCTGGACCCGGCCCATAGCGCCTTGTTCAACGCCACCCAGCAGCGCCGGCTCAACGATGCGCTCAACCAGTACCATGGGCGCACACTGACCATCGCCATCGAACTGATCAAGCCCGAGCAGGAAACACCGGCCCAGGCAGCGACCCGTCGGCGCCTTAACCGCCAGCGCGAGGCCGAGGATTCGATCCACGCAGATCCGCTTATCCAACAAATGATGCAACAGTTCGGTGCGGTCGTCCGCCACGATACTATTGAACCTGTCGAAGCCCCGGTGTCCCAAGCGTCATGACACCGGGCTACTCATTGATCCACGTACTTTTGAGGTGATTCCCATGATGAAAGGTGGCATGGCCGGCCTGATGAAGCAGGCGCAGCAGATGCAGGAAAAAATGGCCAAGATGCAGGAAGAACTGGCCAACGCCGAAGTCACCGGTAAAGCCGGTGGCGATATGGTCAGCGTGGTGATGACCGGTCGTCACGACATCAAGCGTGTCAGCATCGACCCAAGCGTATTGCCGGGCGTGGGTGAAGATGACCTGGAAATGCTCGAAGCGCTGTTCGCCGCAGCCGTCAATGACGCTGTGCGCAAGATCGAAGCCAACAGCCAGGACAAAATGTCCGGCGTGACCGCTGGCATGCAACTGCCACCGGGCATGAAACTGCCGTTCTGACACACGCTTTTAGCTAGACTCAAATGCCAGGCATCGCGCCTGGCATTTTTTTGCGCGGCCGAAACATCGAACCCCAAGCCTTCATCGATGGTCTGCACCCTATACCGTTGAAACCCCTCACCGATAAAGGAGCCCCGCTGATGCCTCAAGAAATGACGCTCAACCAACGCATCGTTCTGGTCTCACGGCCTCAAGGCGCCCCCACGCCGGAAAACTTTCGCCTGGAACGTGTAAGCCTGCCGGACCTGGCAGACGGCCAGGTGCTGCTCAAGACCCTGTACCTGTCTTTGGACCCCTACATGCGTGGACGCATGAGTGACGCGCCGTCCTACGCAGCACCCGTGGAAATCGGCGAGGTGATGACCGGTGGCGCTGTCAGCCGTGTCGAGCAATCGCGTAACCCGAAATTCGAAGTGGGCGACCTGGTGGTCGGCGCCACTGGCTGGCAAAGCCACTGCATTTGCGAAGGCCATAACCTGATCCCGCTGCCCAAGGGCCTGCCGAGCCCGTCGATGGCCTTGGGCGTACTGGGTATGCCGGGCATGACGGCCTATATGGGCTTGATGGATATCGGCCAGCCCAAGGCCGGGGAAACCCTGGTGGTGGCAGCGGCGTCTGGCGCGGTGGGGTCGGTGGTGGGCCAGGTGGCCAAGCTCAAGGGCTTGCGCGTGGTGGGCATTGCCGGTGGCGCAGACAAGTGCCGCTATGTGGTGGATGAGTTGGGCTTTGACGCCTGTATCGACCACAAGCGCGAAGATTTCGCCCATGAGCTGGCCCTGGCCTGCTTCAAAGGTGTGGACATCTACTTCGAAAACGTCGGCGGTAAAGTCTTCGATGCCGTGCTGCCTTTGCTCAACCCCAAGGCGCGCGTGCCGCTGTGCGGGTTGATCGCCGGCTATAACGCCCATGAAGCGCCCAGCGGCCCTGACCGTTTGCCGGCGCTGCAACGCACCTTGCTGACCAAGCGGGTGCGCATCCAGGGCTTTATCGTGTTCGACGACTATGGCGACCGCCAGCCGGAGTTCCTCAGCGCCATGGCGCCTTGGGTGCGCGAGGGCAAGATCAAGTTCCGCGAGGACGTGGTCGATGGCCTGGAGCAGGCGCCCGAAGCCTTTATCGGCCTGCTCGAAGGGCGCAACTTCGGCAAGTTGGTGGTGCGCGTCGCGCAGGATTGAGTATTTGACGCTAATCCGGGGCGCGGGTATAAACCGCGTCTCGTTGTTTTGTCGGACCCTTCGCCCATGAGCTTCAGCCCCCTGATTCGCCAACTGATCGACGCCTTGCGCACTTTGCCCGGTGTCGGCCAGAAAACTGCCCAGCGCATGGCGCTGCAACTGCTGGAGCGTGATCGCAGCGGCGGCACTCGCCTTGCCCAGGCTCTGAGCCAGGCCATGGAAGGCGTGGGCCACTGCCGCCAGTGCCGCACCCTTACCGAAGAAGAACTCTGCCCACAATGCGCCGACCCGCGTCGCGACGACACGTTGCTGTGCGTGGTGGAAGGGCCGATGGATGTATACGCCGTTGAGCAGACCGGTTATCGCGGGCGTTACTTTGTGCTCAAGGGCCACCTGTCGCCGCTCGATGGCCTGGGGCCGGAAGCCATCGGTATTCCACAATTGGTGGCGCGGATCCAAGAGCAGGGCACCTTCACTGAAGTGATCCTGGCGACCAACCCGACGGTGGAAGGTGAAGCCACGGCGCACTACATCGCCCAACTGCTGACCAACAAAGGCTTGATCACTTCGCGGATCGCCCATGGCGTGCCGTTGGGAGGGGAGTTGGAGTTGGTGGATGGCGGTACCTTGGCGCACTCGTTCGCAGGCCGCAAACCCATCGCCCTCTAAAACCCACTGCAATCTGGGACTTCCTAACCCTGTAGGAGCGAGCTTGCTCGCGAAAAACCAATAGGCGCCGCGTTCACTCAGGAAGCACGCGTTATCGTTGACGTTTTTCGCGAGCAAGCTCGCTCCTACAGGGTTAGCGCAGACGCATGGCTTGATAACCAAGCAAGCGCTTGGTAAGTTCTCTCCATCCCGCCATGGAGCTTGCCGATGTCTGCCTATCAGGAATACTTCGATCCCAGCCACCAATTGGTCCGCGACAGCGTGCGCCGCTTCGTCGAGCGCGAGATGTTGCCCGGCATCGAGCAGTGGGAGGAAGCGGAGAGCTTTCCTCGCGAGCTCTATCTCAAGGCCGGTGCGGCGGGCATTCTGGGCATTGGCTACCCCGAAACCCTGGGTGGCAGCCACGAAGGCGATCTGTTCGCCAAGGTCGCCGCCAGCGAAGAACTGATGCGCTGCGGCTCTGGTGGCGTAGTGGCAGGGCTCGGCTCGCTGGATATCGGCCTGCCGCCCATCGTCAAATGGGCCCGGCCCGACGTGCGTGAGCGCATAGCGCCTCTGGTGCTGGCTGGCGAAAAGATCATCGCCCTGGCGGTCACCGAACCCAGCGGCGGCTCTGATGTGGCCAACTTGCAAACCCGTGCCGTACGTGAGGGCGAGCATTACCGCGTGAGCGGCGCCAAGACCTTTATCACCAGCGGCATTCGCGCGGACTTCTACACCGTGGCCGTGCGCACGGGCGGGCCAGGATTTAGCGGCATCAGCTTACTGCTGATCGAAAAAGACACCCCGGGTTTCACCGTCGGCCAGCCGCTGAAGAAGATGGGCTGGTGGGCGTCGGACACCGCCGAGTTGTTCTTCGACGATTGCCGCGTGCCGGTGGGCAACCTTATCGGCGTCGAGAACATGGGCTTTGCCTGCATCATGGGCAACTTCCAGAGCGAGCGTCTAGCCTTGGCCTTGATGGCCAACATGACCGCGCAACTGGCCCTGGAAGAAAGCCTCCAGTGGGCCGCCCAGCGTGAAGCATTCGGCAAACCCATCGGCAAATTCCAGGTGCTCAAGCATCGCCTGGCGGAAATGGCTACCGCCGTGGAAGTTTCCCGCGAGTTCACCTATCGCCAGGCCGCGAAGATGGCCGCCGGCAAGAGCGTGATCAAAGAGATTTCCATGGCCAAGAACCTGGCTACCGATACCGCTGATCGGGTGACGTATGACGCGGTGCAGATCCTGGGTGGGCAGGGGTATATGCGTGGCAGCCTGGTGGAGCGGCTGTATCGCGATAACCGGATTCTGTCGATTGGTGGCGGGACGCGTGAAGTGATGAATGAAATCATCAGTAAGCAGATGGGGCTTTGACGTTCAGGGCGTTCTTTCGGGCCTCATCGCGGGCAAGCCCGGCTCCCACAGGGGAATGCAGTCCTAGGTGGGAGCCGGGCTTGCCCGCGATGGCGGCAGTATTGACGACCCTTACCTTTCGGTCAGCCCAAACTGCGTCAGGCAAAACGTCGGAATCCCCATGTCTGCCAACCGCTGCGAGCCACCCAGCTCCGGCAAATCGATAATCGCCGCCGCTTCAAAGATCTTTGCCCCCATGCGCCGCACCAGGTTCGCCGCCGCAATCAGGGTGCCGCCGGTGGCGATCAGGTCATCGAACATCAACACAGAATCGCCTTCGCACAGGCTGTCGGCGTGCACTTCCAGGAAGGCTTCACCGTACTCGGTCTGGTAACCCTCGGCCAGCACGTCCGCCGGCAGCTTGCCTTGCTTGCGAAACAGGATCAGCGGCTTGTTGAGCTGGTAAGCGATGATCGAGCCGATCAGGAAGCCACGGGCATCCATCGCACCAATATGGGTGAAGTCGGCTTCGACATAGCGTTGGGCAAAGCTGTCGGCTACCAGGCGCAAGGCGCGGGGCGATTGGAACAGCGGCGTGATGTCACGGAAGATCACCCCAGGCTTGGGGAAGTCGATGACGGGGCGAATCAGGGATTTGATGTCGAACGAATCAAAGGTCATCGTCGAGGAGTCCAGAGCGGAAAACGGACTCGAAGTATACCTGCGGCCTCGCCGATTGGCGCGGCCGCAGTCTGGATCAGACCTCCAGGGAACCGCCAGCCAATGCACACAGCTGGATCGGGTCGAGGATATGCACCTCTTTACCTTCTGCGGCAATCAACTGGTTCTGCTGGAAACGGGTAAACACGCGGGACACGGTCTCCACTGCCAGGCCCAGGTAATTACCGATCTCATTGCGCGACATGCTCAGGCGGAACTGGTTGGCCGAGAACCCACGGGCACGGAAGCGCGCCGACAGGTTGACCAGGAACGTGGCGATGCGCTCGTCGGCGGTTTTCTTCGACAGCAGCAGCATCATTTGCTGGTCGTCACGAATCTCGCGACTCATCACGCGCATCAACTGGCGGCGCAATTGCGGTAGTTGCAGGGCCAACTCATCCAGACGCTCGAATGGAATTTCGCACACCGACGTCGTCTCCAGGGCCTGGGCCGACACCGGGTGAATCTCGGTGTCCATCCCCGACAGCCCGACCAACTCGCTGGGCAGGTGGAAACCGGTGATTTGTTCTTCGCCGCCATCGCTGAGGCTGAAGGTCTTCAATGCGCCCGAGCGTACTGCATAGACGGAATCAAACTTGTCGCCCTGGCGAAACAGAAACTCGCCTTTTTTCAGTGGGCGGCCGCGTTTGACGATGTCGTCCAGCGCATCCATGTCTTCCAGATTCAATGAAAGTGGCAGGCAGAGGGGGGCCAGGCTGCAATCCTTGCAATGGGCCTGGCTGTGAGCGCGCAGTTTGACTGGCTCGGACATTTCTTAAATCCTTGTGGGAAAACACACATAAGACGTAAGGGTAACGCACTGGGGGGCACGGAGGCCAGCCTGTACAAAAACCTGTCGCGAAGTAAAGATTTGCCCGAAACGGCCGATAGCACTGCCATCGAATACCAACACGGTGGCTCAGACCATGTTATCCCTCAGTACACAACTGGCTTCACGCACCCAGATCCAGGCACTGCCCGAAACCAAGAAGGCTGCCGCGACCGATGCTGCTGCGGTTGCGCCGACGGATGAAGCCAAGCCTGCGGTGTCAGTGACCATTTCCGGCGCTGCGATGAAAGCGGCGGCGGCTGAGAAAACCTCAAACAGTGATATCGACGACAGTGGCTTGGCGGACAACGTCAAGAACCTGCTGAAGATGATCCGTGAGATCAAAAAACAGATCGCCGAGAAACAGGCCGAGATGGCTGCGGTAATGGCCGACAGAAATCTCAGCCCTGAACAAGCCCGTGCTCGACTCTCCGGGCTGCAGTCAGCGTTGAGCGCACTGCAAGCCAGCTTGACCAGCGCCCAGGCGTCCCTGACCAAGGCGATGAAAGACATGAGTGCGGGTGATGCAGTCAAGGCCGCCAGCCTGGCCATGAAGTAAACGCTTTTAGATAACCCGCGAAAACCGCTGCCTGTTCTGGTGCTCCAGGTAGACATCGAACACCATGCACACCGAGCGCACCAGCAAGCGCCCTGCTGGCAGTACGCGAATGCCTTGGGCGTTCAGTTCGATCAAGCCATCGTCCGCCATGGTCTGCAACTGCGGCCATAACTCGGCAAAGTAGCCGCGAAAATCGATGTTGTACGTCTGTTCGATCCCCTCGAATGCCAGGCTGAAATTGCAGATCAATTGCTGGATCACGTCCCGGCGCAACCGATCATCCGTGGTGCAGACCAGGCCGCGGCTGGTCGCCAATTGCGCGCCCGCCAAGGCATTCTGATACTGGTTCAGGTCACTGCTGTTCTGGCAATACAGGTCGCCGATCTGGCTGATCGCCGACACCCCCAGCCCAATCAGGTCGCAGTGCCCGTGGGTGGTGTAGCCCTGGAAATTGCGCTGCAGCTTGCCTTCTTCCTGGGCCACCGCCAGTTCGTCGTCCGGCAGGGCAAAGTGGTCCATGCCGATGTAGCGGTAACCGGCCTGGGTCAGTTGTTCGATGGTGGTTTGCAGCATCAGCAGTTTTTCTGCCGGCGAGGGCAGCTCGTCAGTGTTGATCCGCCGTTGGGGCATGAAGCGTTCCGGCAGGTGCGCGTAGTTGAACACCGACAGGCGGTCAGGCTGCAAGCGGATGACTTCTTCCACGGTGCGCGCAAAGTTCAACGGCGACTGCTTGGGCAGGCCGTAGATCAGGTCGATATTGATCGAGCGAAATTGCAAGGTGCGCGCTGCATCGATCACGGCGCGGGTTTCTTCCAGGCTTTGCAGGCGATTGACCGCCCGTTGCACCTCGGGGTCGAGGTCTTGCAGGCCGATGCTCACGCGGTTGAAGCCCAGTTCGCGCAGCAGGCCCATGGTGGCCCAGTCGGCTTCACGCGGGTCGATTTCGATGCCGTAGTCGCCCGAATCGTCCTCCAGCAAATTGAAATGCTGGCGCAGGCATTTCATCACCTGGCGCAGTTCATCGTGGCTGAGAAAGGTTGGCGTACCGCCGCCGAAATGCAGTTGCTCCACGGGCTGCTGCGGGTCGAGGTGGCAGGCCACCAATTGGATTTCCTGCTCCAGGCGCTGCAGGTAGGCCTGGGCGCGGCCACGATCCTTGGTGATCACCTTGTTGCAGGCGCAGTAGTAACAAATGTTGGCGCAGAACGGCACATGCACATACAGCGACAGTGGCCTTACGGCCTTGCGGCTGTCACGCAGGGCGTGGAGCAGGTCGAAGGTGCCGACCTGGCTGTCAAATTGTACGGCGGTGGGGTAGGACGTGTAGCGCGGCCCCGCCAAGTCGTAGCGGTGAATCAGATCTGTGTCCCAACGAATGGCGTCGAGCATGCGGGCGGTCCCCCGGATTGGCTAGTGGGCCGAGTCTAGGGGCAGGGTGGTGCGGGCATCTTGATTTGCATCAACGGGGAGCGGCGCTATGCCACAGGGCCTGTTAATGCCCCATTAGCCAGTGCTGATGGGGGCCGGGCAAGGTCCAGAGACCGAAGATCATCACCAGCACGCCGCCGGCCACCCGCACGCTGCGCTTGCGCAACAACGCGGTCACGCGTTCGGCGGCCAGCCCGGTGGCCAGCAGCACCGGCCAGGTGCCCAGCCCGAACGCCAGCATCAGCAAGGCACTGTCCAGCGCATTGCCCTGGCTCGCGGCCCATAGCAGGGTGCTGTAGACGAGCCCGCACGGCAACCAGCCCCACAGCGCGCCCAGCAGCAAGGCTCGCGGCAGGCTGGACACCGGCAGCAAACGGTTGGCCACCGGCTGCAGATGCCGCCACAGGCCACGCCCCAGGCTCTCGATACGGGTGAGGCCGCTCCACCAGCCGGCCAGGTACAGGCCCATGCAGATCAGCAGCAAGCCGGCGAGCACACGCATGAACATCGCCGCCGGGCTGTTGGCCACCGCCCAGCCGGCCAGGCCGATCAACAAACCGGCGGTGGCATAGCTGAGGATGCGCCCCAGGTTGTACGCCAGCAGTAGGCGAAAGCGGCGGCTGCGTTGTTCCTTGGGGATCGCCAGGGTCAGCGCGCCCATCAGTCCGCCGCACATGCCCAGGCAATGGCCGCCGCCGAGCAGGCCGAGGATCAGCGCCGAGACCAGCAAAGGCGCCAGCTCAAGCATGGGGGGGCTCTTTGGGCGGTTGCTCGGGGCTGTTGGCTTCGTCAATGGCGGCCAGGTGGTTCGGGTCCTGGTCGTCGAACAGCACGCTGTGGGCCGGGCCATCGAGGTCTTCGTATTGGCCGCTGTCCACGGCCCAGAAGAAGATGTAGATGGCCACGCCCACTAACAGCAGTGCCGCCGGAATCATCACATAGAGAGCTGGCATCTGTACTCCATGCCCGCGCGGCTCAGGCCGGCAGCGGGCGGGTTACTGGGGCGGTGCCCGGGGCTTGCGCGCTCGGCAGGCGAGTGAGGCGCAACGCGTTGAGCACCACGGTCAACGAACTGAGGGACATGCCGATCGCCGCCCAGATCGGAGTGATCCAACCCAGGGCGGCAAACGGCAGCATAAGCCCATTGTACAACCCGGCCCACAACAGGTTCTCGATGATCACTCGGCGAGTACGCCGCGCCAGGCTGAAGGCCTGCACCAGCGCATCCAGGCGGTTGGACAACAGCACCGCATCGGCGCTGGTTTTCGCCAGGTCCGTGGCCGAGCCCATCGCCACGCTGATATCAGCGGCGGCCAGCACCGGCACATCATTGACCCCATCGCCCAGCATCAGCACTTTGCGACCTTCCTTGTGCAGGGTTTGCAGCACCTGCAGCTTGTCGTCAGGGCGCAGGCTGCCGTGGGCTTCGTCGATACCCAGCTCAGAGGCGACACTGGCCACCATCGGCGAACTGTCGCCGGAGAGCAGCAGCGTGCGCCAGCCCCGCGCCTTGCAGGCGGCGAGCAAGGCGGGTGCGTCGCTGCGCAGGCGGTCATCCAGTACAAACCAGGCCAGCGCCCCGCTGCGGTCGCCCAGCAGCAGCCATTGCCCGGCTTCGTCCGGTGAGGCGGGAATCGCGCTGCCACTGAGTTCACAGACAAAACCCGGCTGGCCGATGCGCAGCAGACGTTCGCCCACACGACCTTCCAGGCCCAGGCCTGGAGTGCTCAGCACCTCATCGGCGGCCAGCGGCGCACGGCCGAAGGCACGGGCAATCGGGTGTTCGGAGCGATTCTCCAGGGCGGCGGCCAGGCCCAGGCATTGGTCGCTGTCCAGTGCGCCCAGGGGCCGGATGGCGCGCAACGCCAGGCGCCCTTCGGTGAGGGTGCCGGTCTTGTCGAAAATCACTGTATCAATCTGGTTCAAGCCCTCGAGCACATGGCCGCGGGTCAGCAGCAATCCAAGACTGTGCAAGGTGCCGGTGGCGGCGGTGAGCGCGGTGGGCGTGGCCAGAGACAGCGCGCACGGGCAGGTCGCCACCAGCATCGCCAGTACAATCCAGAACGCTCGGGATGGGTCCAACTCCCACCACAGCAGGCCGATCAGCGCGGCGGCGATCAGCGAGCACAACAAGAACCACTGCGCAGCGCGGTCGGCGATTTGCGCCAGGCGCGGCTTCTCGGCCTGGGCGCGCTCCAGCAGGCGTACGATGGCGGACAAGCGGGTGTCATGGCCCAATGCGCGCACTTCGACGGTCAGCGCGCCCTCGACATTCAGCGTGCCGGCCGTGACGCTGTCACCCGTGCGCCGAGGTTGCGGCAGGTACTCGCCGGTCAGCAGGGATTCATCAATGCTGGATTGGCCGTCGAGAATCACCCCATCCGCCGGCAGCACCGCACCGGGATGCACCAGCACCCGATCACCCAGCGCCAATTCGCTAAGCAGGATGCGCTCGCTCTGGCCATCGTCCTTGAGGCGCAGGCAGGAGGCAGGCAACAGGTTGACCAGTTGGGCGGTGGCTGCGGCGGTGCGTTCCCGGGCGCGGCGCTCAAGGTAGCGCCCGGCCAGCAGGAACAGGGCAAACATGCCCACGGCATCGAAATACAACTCGCCTACACCCGTGATCGCGGTCCAGATGCCGGCCAGGTACGCGCCGCCAATCGCCAGGGACACCGAGACGTCCATGGTCAAGTGGCGCGTGCGCAAGTCACGCAGGGCGCCTTTGAAGAAGGGTGCGCAGCTGTAGAACACGATGGGCGTGGTCAGAAACATCGCCACCCAGCGCAGGATGATGTGCAGCTCCGGGCTCAGGTCGATATTGAATTCCGGCCAGGTGGCCATGGTTGCCATCATGGCCTGGAACCACAGCAAGCCGGCGACCCCCAGCTGTCGCAGGGCCAGGCGATTCTCGCTGGCCAATTGTTCGGCAGCGCGGTCGGCCTGGTAAGGGTGGGCGGCGTAACCGATATGGCGCAGCTCGCTGAGCAGTTGGCTCAACGGCAATTGCCCATCGGCCCAGCGCACGTGCAGGCGGTGGTTGGAGAGGTTCAGTCGCGCTTCGGCCACGGCGGGCAGGCTGCGCAGGTGTTTCTCGATCAACCAGCCGCAGGCGGCGCAACTGATGCCTTCCATCAGCAGGGTGGTTTCGGCCAGGTCGCCTTGATGGCGCACAAAGGGTTTTTGCACATCGGCGCGGTCGTACAGCGCCAGTTCGTCCACCAACTGCACGGGCAGCGCCTCGGGGTTGGCCGAGGCTTCGCTGCGGTGTTGGTAATAGCTTTCCAGCCCGCCGGCCACTATCGCCTCGGCCACGGCCTGGCAGCCCGGGCAGCAGAGTTCGCGGCGTTCGCCGAGGATCTGGGCGGTGAACCGGCTGCCGGAGGGGACGGGTAGGGCGCAGTGGTAGCAGGGGGTGGGTTGGGTCATTGCTCAGTTCCGTAGATCGTTCCCACGCTTTGCGTGGGAATGTTGCCCGTGACGCTCTGCGTCACAAAGCAGACGCAGAGCGTCCAGCAAGGCGTTACCACGCAGAGCGTGGGAACGATCATCGTCTACTTCTTCAGGTCCTCGGCGCCCTGCAACGGTTCGTCACCCAGCAGCAGGTCCTTGTCGTGGCTGACCTCTTCTTCTTCGAACAGGCGCCAGGTGTTGCCGCCTTCCACCCCGAGCAATTCCACGAAGCGGCGACCTTCGACCTTGTCGGTGACCTGCCCGATATAGCGGCCGGGCTCGCTGTCGCTGCGGGTGAGGTTGATCTTGCGATCCTTCTCTGGCTGGGTCGGGGAGATCAGGTTCAGCTCCAGGGTGTTTGGATTGCTGTAGCCAGTCAGTTGCAGCTCGACCTCGCCGGTCAGTTCGTCCAGGTGCAGCTTGCCGCGCAGTTGCAGGGTCTGGGCCAAGCGTTCGCGGTCCAGGGACCGGTTGATGCCTTTGCCGGCCTCGTAGTAGTTGTCGTTGACCAGGTTGTCCGGGTTATTCACCGCGATGGTCACCATGGACAAGGTCAGGGTCACCGAGCAGGCCAGAATCGCGATGATGATCCAGGGCCAGAGGTGCTTGTACCAAGGGCTGGCGGCAGTAGTTGCAGGCATGCGTGTGTTCCCTGTTAACGGACTTGTGGGCCGATGAATCGGCTCTTGGCTTCAATATGGACGCTGGTGTCATCGGCGTCTTCGAGGATGAAGGTCACCTCGTTGGTGCTCGACGGCAACTGCTCCGGCGCACTCGACAACTCCACTGGCATGCTGACGATATCGCCCGCGGCCACTTTGATTTCGCGACGGCCTTGCAGCTTGAGGTCTGGCAGGCCAGCGGCGTCGAGCACGTAGGTGTGGTCGCGCTGGTCTTTGTTCATGATCTTCAGGCTGTAGACGTTTTCGATGCGTCCTTCGGCGTTTTCACGGTACAGCACGCGGTCCTTGCTGACGTCGAAACCCACCAGCGAGCGCATGAAGAAGGCGGCCACCAACAGGCTGATCATCGCCAGCAACACTAGGGCGTAACCGATCAGGCGCGGGCGCAGCTTATGGGTTTTCTGCCCCGACAGGTTGTGTTCGGTGGTGTAGCTGATCAGTCCGCGTGGGTACTCCATCTTGTCCATGATGTTGTCGCAGGCATCGATACAGGCGGCGCAACCGATGCATTCGATTTGCAGCCCGTCGCGGATGTCGATACCGGTAGGGCACACCTGCACACACATCGTGCAATCGATGCAGTCGCCCAGGCCCTGGGCCTTGTAGTCGGTACCCTTTTTACGCGGCCCACGCACTTCGCCACGGCGCGGGTCGTAGGACACGATCAAGGTGTCCTTGTCGAACATCACGCTCTGGAAGCGCGCGTAGGGGCACATGTAGATGCACACCTGTTCGCGCAGCCAGCCGGCGTTCCCATAGGTGGCGAGGGTGAAGAAACCCACCCAGAAATACGACCAGCCATCGGCCTGGCCAGTGAAGAAATCGAATACCAGTTCGCGGATCGGCGAGAAGTAGCCGACAAAGGTAATGCCGGTGGCAAAGCCAATCAGCAGCCACAGGCTGTGCTTGCTGAACTTGCGCAGGAACTTGTTGGCGCTCATCGGCGCCTTGTCGAGCTTGATGCGCTGGTTGCGGTCGCCTTCGGTGACCTTTTCACACCACATAAAGATCCACGTCCACACGCTTTGCGGGCAGGTATAGCCGCACCACACGCGCCCGGCGTACACGGTGATAAAGAACAGGCCAAATGCCGCCACAATGAGAATGCCCGACAGCAGGATGAAATCCTGGGGCCAGAACGTTGCACCAAAAATAAAGAATTTACGCTCCGGCAGATTCCACCATACCGCCTGGTGACCGCCCCAGTTCAGCCACACGGTGCCGAAGTACAACAGGAACAGAGCGGCACCGCCGACCATGCGCAAATTGCGGAACAAGCCAGTGAAGGCGCGGGTGTAGATCTTCTCTCTCGAAGCGTAGAGGTCGACGGTTTTGGCAGGCGGGGTAACGTTATGTACCGGTATCTGGTCGCTCATCATTGCATCCCACGGCGGTGGAGATTTGCCTCGGCCAGTACGTGCCAGCCGGGGTCAAATTAAGGGTGTTGCAGTGGCCTAATGATACGCCCCCGATGGTGTGCAAAGGGTGCGACCTTTGGTCGCGTTGGGGGAAGTCAATTGATGGTGTACATGATCTGGATCAATTGACTTGGCAAGTATGGACGGTTTTTGCCGGTAAGCCGGTCATTCGTCCCATGGATTGAGCAGTGGCACGCCACTCGATTTGAAGTCGCTGACGTTGCGCGTGACTACGGTGAGTCCGTGAACCAGCGCGGTTGCGGCAATCAATGCATCGCTTTCGTTGGCCCGGTCGGGTACATGCAAGTGCGCGCAACGCAACGCGACTGCTGCATCGACGGGCAGGATTCTGGCATCGAAGGCGGGCATTACATGACGCTTGAGCCAGGTTCTCAACACCTTCCCCTGAACCGGGTCTCGCCGTTCAATTCGCAGGACTCCGGTTTCCAGTTCCTTCAGCGTGATCGCCGAAATAAACATGCGCGGCGCTACTACGCTTTTTGCCCAAGCCACGACATTTGCATCAGCCTGAGGTTTACGCAGTTCAGAGATCACATTTGTGTCGAGTAGATACATCAAGAAAAGTCCACGGGTCGATGAATGATCACGGCACGTTCGGTTTCGAAGTCGATATCGGCCGCTTCCGGCATCACCAACAGGTCGACAATGTCGGCGTTCAGACCTGTCAGCTTCTGGTACTCCTCAATGCTTAGCAGTACATGGGCAGGCTTGCCGCGATCAGTGATAAAAACCGGCCCTTTGCGGGCGGCTTTTTTGGCACCACTTGTGTCTTGATTGAATTCGCGGCTGGAAATGGTAGTGATGGTCATGGGGTAGGTCCCCCTTCGCTGGATTGAATGTAGTTACGTTACTACTTGACGAGTGCGCGCGGCAAGGTTGAGGTTACGAACGGTAGAGTTGGCTTTGAAAGGTTCGGCGCCAGAACAAAAAAGCCCCGCCAGCATTCGCTGCGCGGGGCTCCATTGTTTCAGAGGTCTTACTGCTCCTCAGCCTTCTTATCCCCATGAGACAAGCTATACACATACGCCGCAAGCAGGTGCACCTTGTCATTCCCTTGCAACTGCTCTTGCGCCGGCATCTGGCCCTGGCGGCCATAGCGGATGGTCTGCTGCAGTTGCGCGAAGCTTGAACCGTAGATGAACGCACCCGGATGCGTCAGGTCGGGCGCGCCCATGGCTGGGGTGCCTTTACCGGCCGGGCCGTGGCAGGCCACGCAGTTGGCGGCGAAGAGTTTCTCACCGTTGGCCACATCGGCCTTGGCGCCTTCCGGCAGTTTGCGGCCGTCGAGGTTGGTCACCACAAAGGCTGCTACGTCGGCCACGCCCTGCTCGCCGATGACTTCGGCCCAGCCTGGCATCACCGCGTGGCGGCCCTTCATGATGGTTTCCTTGATGGTGTTGGGTTCGCCACCCCAGCGCCAGTCGGCGTCGGTCAGGTTGGGGAAGCCGTAGGCGCCCTTGGCGTCGGAGCCGTGGCACACCGAGCAGTTGGAGGCAAACAAGCGGCCGCCCATCTTCAAGGCTTGCGGGTCCTTGGCGACTTCTTCAATCGGCATCGACGCGAACTTGGCGAAGATCGGCCCGAACTTGGCCTCCGACCTGGCCATTTCCTTTTCCCATTCGTGCACGCCGGTCCAGCCGGTCTGGCCGTTGGCGAAAGGGGTTTGCTTGTCGTTGTCGAGGTAGTTGTAGCCCGGCAGCAGGCCCTTCCAGTTGCCCAGGCCAGGGTAGAGCACCAGGTAGCCAAGGGCGAAGACGATGGTGCCGACAAACAGCATGAACCACCACTTGGGCAGCGGGTTGTCGTACTCCTCAATGCCGTCGAACGAGTGGCCGACGGTCTCGTCCGTCTGCTCGGTGCGCTGGCCCTTGCGGGTCGACAGCAGCAGCCAGGTCAGGGCGAAGATGGTACCCAGACTGAGGACTGTGACGTACAGACTCCAGAACGTAGTCATTCTTTGTTACTCCTAGAAGCTTGCTCGACGTGCTTGATGGCTTCGGGGTCATCTGCGAAGGGCAGCATGGTCGCGTCGTCAAACTCCGACTTGCGCCGTGGGCTGAACACCCACAACGCCAGGCCGATAAAGGCCACCATCACCACAACGGTGCCCAGGCCACGAATCATCCCGATATCCATGAAGGTCACCGTTTGCTTTTGATGATGGTGCCAAGGCCTTGCAGGTAGGCCACCAATGCGTCCATTTCGGTCTTGCCCTTCACGGCGGCGGCCGCACCGGCGATGTCTTCGTCGGTGTAGGGCACGCCCAGGGTGCGCAAGACTTCCATCTTCTTGGCGGTGTCCTTGCCGTCGAGCTTGTTTTCCACGAGGAACGGGTACGCCGGCATTTTCGACTCCGGCACCACGTTGCGCGGGTTGTACAGGTGCGCACGCTGCCAGTCATCGGAGTAACGCCCACCCACACGGGCCAGGTCCGGGCCGGTACGCTTGGAACCCCACAGGAACGGGTGGTCCCACACGCTTTCACCGGCAACCGAGTAGTGGCCGTAGCGTTCGGTTTCGGCGCGGAAGGGGCGGATCATCTGCGAGTGGCAGCCCACGCAACCGTTGGCGATGTAGACGTCGCGGCCCTCCAGTTCAAGGGCGGTGCGTGGCTTCATGCCTTCGACCGGCTTGTTGGTCACGTCCTGGAAAAACAGCGGGACGATTTGGGTCAGGCCGCCGATGCTCACGGCGATGACCATGAAGAAGGCCAGCAGGCCGATGTTCTTCTCGACTACTTCATGCTTCATCAGTGAGCTCCCACAACGGCGATCTTGGTGGCGGCTTCGGCTTCAACAGGGTCACTGGCACGCACGGTGCGCCAGACGTTGTAGGCCATCAACAGCATGCCGCTGGCAAAGAACGCACCGCCCAGGGCACGTACGATAAAGCCCGGGTGGCTGGCTTGCAGCGCTTCGACGAAGGAGTAGGTAAGGGTGCCGTCATCGTTGATCGCACGCCACATCAGGCCCTGGGTGATGCCGTTGACCCACATCGAGGCGATGTAGAGCACGGTGCCGATAGTGGCCAGCCAGAAGTGCGCGTTGATCAGCCCGACGCTGTGCATCTGCGCGCGGCCGAACAGTTTGGGGATCATGTGGTACAGCGCGCCAATGGAGATCATCGCTACCCAGCCCAGCGCCCCGGCGTGTACGTGGCCGATGGTCCAGTCGGTGTAGTGGGACAGCGAGTTGACGGTCTTGATCGCCATCATCGGCCCTTCGAAGGTCGACATGCCGTAGAACGCCAGGGAGACCACCAAAAACCGCAGGATCGGATCGGTGCGCAGCTTATGCCAGGCGCCCGAGAGGGTCATCATGCCGTTGATCATGCCGCCCCAGCTTGGCGCCAGCAGGATGATCGACATCGCCATGCCCAGGGACTGTGCCCAATCCGGCAGGGCGGTGTAGTGCAAGTGGTGAGGGCCGGCCCAGATGTACAAGGTGATCAGCGCCCAGAAGTGCACGATGGACAGGCGATACGAGTAGATCGGACGCTCGGCCTGCTTGGGCACGAAGTAGTACATCATCCCCAGGAAACCGGTGGTGAGGAAGAAGCCTACGGCGTTGTGGCCGTACCACCACTGGATCATCGCGTCCGTTGCGCCGGAATAGGCCGAATAGGACTTGAACAGGTTCACCGGCAGGGAGGCGTGGTTGACGATGTGCAGCATCGCCGTGACCACGATAAAGGCGCCGTAGAACCAGTTGCCCACGTAGATGTGCTTGGTCTTGCGCTTGACGATGGTGCCGAAGAACACCAGGCCGTAGGTCACCCACACGATGGCAAGCAAAATGGCGATCGGCCATTCCAGCTCGGCGTATTCCTTGGTGGTGGTGTAGCCCAGGGGCAGGCTGATGATGGCGCCGACGATGACCGCCTGCCAGCCCCAGAAGGTGAAGGCGGCAAGGCCATCGGAGATCAGTCGCGTCTGGCAGGTGCGCTGCACGACATAGTAGGAGGTGGCAAACAGTGCACATCCGCCGAAGGCGAAGATCACCAGGTTGGTGTGCAGCGGGCGCAGGCGGCCGAAAGTCGTCCAGGGTAGGTCGAAATTCAATTGCGGCCAAACCAGTTGCGAGGCGATGAACACCCCGAGCCCCATGCCAAGGATCCCCCAGACCACCGTCATGATGGCGAACTGGCGGACTACCTTATAGTTATAAGCAGTCGGACTGATTGCTGTGCTCATTCTAAGGTTCCACGGTTTAGGTTTTTTTATAGGTAAAATCGGCCGCAAGTATGTAGAAAGCGAGGGGCCATTGCAACGCAATGGCTGACCTGGATCAATGCGTTCCACGCCAGATTCTGCGCCCTTTCCATGTTTGGCGTAGGGACAAAATCAAAAATAGAAAGCTGATCGAGTGGACAGGAAATTTCAGGGGCGCAACGGCTACCGTCGCGTAGGCCAGAAATGGTCCACTGTGGGAACAAGCGTAGACCCGAATAGGAGGAGGGGAAAGGTAGGCTTGGAAGAGGTGCGACACTTGGTCGCGCAAATGAAAACAACACCCGATCCCTGTAGGAGCGAGCTTGCTCGCGAAGAACCTGAGGGCACCACGCTTATCCAGCATAAACGCGGCGCTCTGAAGTTCTTCGCGAGCAAGCTCGCTCCTACAGTGAGACGGGTTGCCGCCCCGGGCCGGGGCAGCGGTTACTCGGTCGCGCTGTCTGGCGTTGCACCTTCAGCGTTATGGGACAAGCTGTACACGTAAGCCGCCAGCAGGTGCACCTTGTCATTGCCTTGCAGCACGTCCTGGGCCGGCATCTGGCCCTGGCGGCCATGGCGGATGGTCTGCTGCAACTGCGCCAGGCTGGTGCCGTAGATAAAGCCTGCTGGCTCGGTCAGGTTGGGCGCGCCCATGGCTTCCACACCGTGGCCTTGCGGGCCGTGGCAGGCCACGCAGGTGGTGTTGAACGCGGCTTGCCCGGCTGCCAGGTCTGCGCTGTTGTCAGCAGGCAATGGCAGCTTGGCCAGGTCGTGGCGCACGTAAGCGGCGACGTTTTTCACCCCGTCTTCTCCCAGCACTTCACCCCAGGCCGGCATCGCCGCGTGGCGACCGTTCAGGATGGTGGCTTTGATGGCCTCAGCCGAACCGCCCCAGCGCCAGTTGTTGTCCGCCAGGTTGGGGAAACCATAGGCGCCCTTGGCGTCCGAGCCGTGGCACACCGCACAGTTGGAGGCGAACAGGCGACCGCCCATCTTCAGTGCTTGCGGGTCCTTGGCGACTTCTTCCACCGGCATGGCCGCGAACTTGGCGAAGATCGGCCCGAACCTGGCGTCGGCCTTGGCCATTTCCTTGTCCCATTCCTTGGTCTGGGTCCAGCCGTCTTCATAGCCCGGCAATACGCCTTTCCAGTTGCCCAGGCCCGGGTAGAGGATCAGATAGCCGACGGCAAACACCAGGGTGCCGGCGAACAGCATGAACCACCACTGGGGCAGCGGGTTGTCGTATTCCTCGATACCGTCGAAGGCGTGGCCCATGGTCTGGTCGACGCTGCCCTTGGTCTCGCCCTTGCGGGTGCCGACCAACAGCCAGGTCAGGCCGATGAGGCTGCCCAGGGTCAATACGCAGATCCATGTACTCCAGAACGTAGTCATGGCCGAGTGCTCCTTGTGGCTGGCTCTGCTTGAGCGTCGGGTGGGGAAGGTTCATCGGCAAACGGCAGCAGGCGCGCCTGCTCGAATTCCGCGTTGCGGCGGTTGTTGAATACCCACAGCGACAGGCCGATAAAGGCGATGGCGACCACCAGCGTGCCCAGGCCGCGGATGGTGCCCGCATCGAATTCAAATCCCATGGCTCACCTCTTGCTCTTGATGGCAGTGCCGAGCACTTGCAGGTAGGAAACCAGCGCGTCCATCTCGGTCTTGCCCTTGAGGCTGGCGACCGCGCCATTGATGTCGTCGTCGGTGTATGGCACGCCGAGGGTGCGCATCACCTTCAGCTTGGTCTCGGTGTGGCTGCTGTCGACGGCGGCGGTGACCAGCCAGGGGTAGGCTGGCATTTTCGACTCCGGCACCACGTTGCGCGGGTTGTACAAGTGCGCGCGGTGCCAGTCGTCCGAGTAGCGTGCGCCGACGCGGGCCAGGTCCGGGCCGGTACGTTTGGAGCCCCACAGGAACGGGTGGTCCCACACGCTTTCGCCAGCCACCGAATAGTGGCCGTAGCGCTCGGTCTCGGCGCGGAACGGGCGGATCATCTGCGAGTGGCACTGTACGCAGCCTTCGCGGATGTAGATGTCGCGGCCTTCCAGTTGCAGCGCGGTGTAGGGCTTCATGCCTTCGACCGGCTTGTTGGTCACGTCCTGGAAGAACAGCGGGACGATCTGGGTCAGGCCACCGATGCTCACGGCGAGCACCATCAGCAGCATCAACAGGCCGACGTTCTTTTCAATCGTTTCGTGTTTCATCATCGACTCCTCAGGCCATCTGCGCGGCAGCGGTGACGTCGGCAGGTTGCGCCGAACGCACGGTGCGCCATGTGTTGTAAGCCATCAGGAACATGCCGCTGAGGAAGATCGCACCGCCCACCAGACGCACGATGAAGCCTGGGTGGCTGGCCACCAGGGTTTCGACGAAGGAGTAGGTGAGGGTGCCGTCTTCGTTGACCGCACGCCACATCAGGCCCTGGGCGATGCCGTTGACCCACATCGAGGCGATGTAGAGCACGGTGCCGATGGTAGCCAGCCAGAAGTGCGCATTGATCAGGCCGAGGCTGTACATCTGCTCGCGACCGAAGATTTTCGGGATCATGTGGTACAGCGCGCCGATGGAGATCATCGCCACCCAGCCCAACGCGCCGGCGTGTACGTGGCCGATGGTCCAGTCGGTGTAGTGGGAGAGGGCGTTGACGGTCTTGATCGCCATCATCGGGCCTTCGAAGGTCGACATGCCGTAGAACGCCAGGGAGACCACCAAAAAGCGCAGGATCGGGTCGCTGCGCAGCTTATGCCAGGCGCCCGAGAGGGTCATCATGCCGTTGATCATGCCGCCCCAACTCGGTGCCAGCAGCACCAGCGACATCACCATGCCCAGGGACTGTGCCCAGTCCGGCAGGGCGGTGTAGTGCAAGTGGTGCGGGCCGGCCCAGATGTACAGGGTGATCAGCGCCCAGAAGTGCACGATCGACAAGCGATACGAATACACCGGGCGTTCGGCCTGCTTGGGCACGAAGTAGTACATCATGCCGAGGAAGCCTGCAGTGAGGAAAAAGCCTACTGCGTTATGCCCATACCACCACTGCACCATGGCATCCGTCGCACCGCCGTACAGCGAGTAGGACTTGGTCAGGCTGACCGGGATTTCCAGGTTATTGACGATATGCAAAATGGCCACGGTGATGATGAACGCACCGAAGAACCAGTTGCCCACATAGATGTGCTTGGTCTTGCGTTTCATGATCGTGCCGAAGAACACAATGGCGTAGGCGACCCAGACGATGGTGATCAGGATGTCGATCGGCCATTCCAGTTCGGCGTATTCCTTGGAGCTGGTGTAGCCCAGTGGCAGGCTGATCGCGGCCAGCAGGATCACAAGCTGCCAGCCCCAGAAGCAGAACGCGGCGACTTTCGGCGCGAACAGCTGCGTCTGGCAGGTGCGTTGCACCGAGTAAAAGGAGCTGGCGAACAGCGCACAGCCACCGAACGCGAAGATCACCGCGTTGGTGTGCAAAGGGCGCAGGCGGCCGAAGCTGGTCCAAGGCAAATCGAAGTTGAGCGCAGGCCAAACCAATTGGGCGGCGAGAAAAACCCCGAGCCCCATGCCGACGATGCCCCACACCACCGTCATAATGGCGAATTGGCGGACCACCTTGTAGTTATAGGCGGTACTTAAAGTAGTGTTCATGGTTCCCCATCCACGGTTCAACCCAAGCAAGTGCGGCACTTGGGCTGGAGTTATAGGCAGACTAAAAAGCGAGGCAAGCATGGGCAAAGAGCACAAGGCCAGTATTGACGGGGATCAATGGGCGCAGTGTGTACGGGAACATGGCTGGTTGTGGGATGTCGCCACGGGCACGACGTCGGGTGAGCCGGTCACGCTGATCCTGGCCCACGGCGCTGGCGCTCCGATGGACTCGGCGTTCATGAACGACATGGCTGCACGCCTTGCCGCGCATGGCGTGAACGTGTTGCGCTTCGAGTTCCCGTACATGGCCCAGCGCCGTGTGGACGGCGGTAAGCGCCCACCGAATCCGGCGCCGAAACTGCTCGAGGCGTGGCGTGAGGTGTATGCCCAGGTGCGACGTCATGTCGCTGGGAAACTGGCGATTAGCGGCAAGTCCATGGGCGGGCGCATGGCCAGTTTGTTGGCCGATGAATTGGGCGCCGATGGGTTGGTGTGCCTGGGCTATCCGTTTTATGCGGTGGGCAAGCCAGAGAAACCCCGGGTGGAGCATTTGGCTGCGCTGAAGACGCCGACGTTGATAGTGCAGGGCGAGCGCGATGCCTTGGGCAATCGGGCGGCGGTAGAAGGTTATGACTTGTCAGAGAGTATCGAGGTGATGTGGCTCGTGGCGGGGGATCATGACCTGAAGCCGTTGAAGGCTTCGGGGTTCAGTCATGAGCAGCACTTGGAGGCGGCGGCGGTGCAGGTGGCTGAGTTTCTCAGGACCTGTTGATCGTTCCCGCGCTCCGCGTGGGAATGCAGCCCAGGACGCTCTGCGTCCCCCTCTAAAGTTGTGACGCAGAGCGTCACAGGAGGCATTCCCACGCAGAGCGTGGGAACGAGCCCGTTCAGCGGTTGAAGCGCTCTACCAGCGAATACTGGGTATTGGCGGTATGCGTCAGCTCTTCACTCAACTGCGCCGAGTTCATCGCCTGCTCCGAGGTCTGGTCCGCCAACAGCGCAATGGTGCTGATGTTGCGGCTGATCTCCTCGGCCACCGCGCTTTGCTCTTCGGTAGCAGCAGCAATCTGGGTGGTCATGTCGGTGATATTGGCCACCGCCTCACTGATGCCCACCAAGGCCTGGTCCGCTTCCATCACCCGCGCGACACCTTCTTCAGCCTGGCGGTGCCCGGCGTCCATGGTTTGCACGGCCGCAGCCGCGGTGTGTTGCAGCTTGGCGATCAGGGTATGGATCTGCCCGGTGGATTCGGCCGTACGCTGTGCCAGTTGGCGCACTTCATCGGCGACCACCGCAAAACCACGGCCCATTTCACCGGCCCGCGCGGCTTCGATGGCGGCGTTGAGTGCCAGCAGGTTGGTCTGGTCAGCGATGCCTTTGATCACATCAACCACGCCGCCGATTTCGTCGCTGTCCTTGGCCAGTTGCGTGACGGTCACGCCAGTCTCCCCAACGGCTGCCGAAAGACGCTGAATCGCCTCGCGGGTTTCCCCGGCGATATCGCGGCCGCGCCCGGTCAGGCGGTTGGCTTCCTGGGTGGCATCGGCGGTGCGTTGCACGTGGCTGGCCACTTCCTGGGTGGTCGCCGCCATCTGGTTCACCGCAGTGGCCACCTGTTCGGTTTCCACGCGCTGGCGTTCCAGGCCGCTGGAGCTGTTGTGCGCCAGGGTGTTGGACTGCGCGGCCTGGTCGTTGAGGTGCTCGGCGGTGTCTTGCAGGCGGGTAAGACAGGTCTTCAGACGCGCTTCCTGGCTGAGGATCGACATTTCCAGGCGCGCTTGTGCGCCACGGCTGTCGGTGTACATCTGCGCGATCAACGGGTCGGACGTGGTCTGTTCGGCCAGGCGCAGCAAACGCTTGAGGCCGCGCTGCTGCCAGCTCAGGCCCAGCAGGCCCAGCGGCACCGACAGCGCCGCTGCCAGGGCAAAACCCCATTGGGAGGTGAGGGTGGCGCCGATCATGAAGCTCAGCTGGCTGACCAGGATAAACGGCAGCCAGTCCTGCAGCACCGGCAGCCACTTGTCCCGCTGGGGAACGGCCGACTTGCCCTGGTTGATGCGTTGATAGAGCGCTTCGGCCCGGCGGATCTGCTCGGCGGTGGGCTTGATACGCACCGATTCGTAGCCGATCACCTGGTTGCCATCGAAGACCGGCGTCACATAGGCGTTCACCCAATAGTGGTCACCAGTCTTGCAGCGATTCTTGACAATGCCCATCCATGGCAAGCCTTGTTTGAGCGTGGACCACATATGCGCGAACACGGCCGGCGGCACATCCGGGTGACGCACCAGGTTGTGTGGGGCGCGGATCAGTTCTTCACGGGTGAACCCACTGATTTCGACAAAGGCGTCGTTGCAGTAGGTAATCACACCCTTGGCATCTGTGGTGGAGATCAACCGTTGCTGAGCGGGGAAGGTACGTTCGCGCTGGGTAACGGGTTGGTTATTACGCATGATTGTTCAATCCGCAAGGCTTTCAGGGGGTATCGGCCATGCGGGGCATTTATTTAACTTATTTTTGCAACAATCCTGGGAACGGCGTTGCCCCCTGTAGGAGCGAGCTTGCTCGCGAAGCACTCAAGGGCAACGCGTTCATTCAGGATGCCCGCGTTAGCGTTGAAGTCCTTCGCGAGCAAGCTCGCTCCTACAGTGAGGAAGGCTTAGCCGGCGAGCATCGGGTAGGTGAAAAGGCCGAAGTGCAGCAGATTCAAGCCAAAATGCGTGGCAATCGCCGCGCCCAAACCACCAAAGCGATAGGCCAGGCCGTAACCCACGCCGGCAATACCCGCCAGCAGCATCCACTGCCAACCCGCAGCAAAATGCACCAGGCCGAATAACAGTGAGGCCAGCAGCAGCGCGAGGTTCTCACCATAGGGCAGGTGTTTGAAGCGTCGGCTCAGGCCGCCCTGGATATACCCGCGAAACAGCGCTTCTTCGACCAGTGTCACCAGCAGCAGGTTATTCAATACCCACAGCCACGCTTCGTCCGGCCACTTGGGCGCCCAACTGATCATCCCTAGCAGCGCTGCGCCACCCAGGGCGGCGATGGCGGCCAGGGTCAGGGCCACGGCCGTGACGCAGATCGACAGGCGCAATGAGCGTCGCGCCACAATCCACGGGCAGGCCAGTAACAGCCAGAAGCCGATCAGCGGTTTGTCCTGGTTCAGGTACATCGAGAAGGGCACTGAGTCCGGAGTAAAACGCTGGGGCGCAATACCGCGACCGTTATAGAACCCCGGCAGCCAGTGCATCGCCAGGCCCAGGGCCAGGACGATAAACAAACCGTGGCCCAGGTAGCGTGCCCAAGGGTTGCGTTGTTGGCGTACGGCATACCCGGCCACCAGCAGCAGTGCGATGGAGACCGCCGCCAGTACGCCCAGTTGGCCGTAGATCAAGGCCACGACATAGCCAATGGAAAGTAGGGTGAGGTACAGCCAGGGCAAAGCAATCATGTGAAATCCTTCGAAAAATCCGGGCGGCATTATAGCGAGTGGCCAGGTTCTAGGGCATGAAAACGCCTCCACGTACAAGGCAAGGGGGAAAGGATTGCAAAGTATGTTTGCGGCTGGTTATAGTCGTCGCGTCTTTATCCCTTCAAAAAGATCAGCACATGCCAGCTTCCCAGTGCATAGCGGTAGTCGATTCAGCGGTCAACGCTGTGGTCGTGCCGTGCCGTGGCAAGCAGCCTGCGCAGATCAGTCACTACCCCCCACCTGTCAGTAGCACGCCGGTGTACGCAGTCGTATCACCGCCGGGTGTTGGCATTTCGGGCTGATCAGCAATCCGCTGTTGCCCCGTGCCTGCCTGAAAAAAACTACTGAAATTCAGTTTCTACTGAGTCGGCTTTTTGGCCTGATAACAGGTGGTAACCATGTCTGTGCTTTCGAAACAATCCGTGGCCGCGGCGGCCTCGACGAGCGTGTTTGTCCTGCTGTGGAGCAGCGGGGCAATCTTCTCCAAGTTGGGCCTGGCCCATGCTTCACCCTTTGCCTTTCTGTTGATCCGGTTTGCCATCGCCCTGATGGGGTTGGTAGTGCTGGTACCGATCCTCAAGTTGAAGCTGCCACGTCCCGGCAAGCCCCTGCTGTATGCGGCGGCGACCGGCCTGGTATTGCTGGGGGCCTATCAGATTTTCTATCTGCTGGCCTTGGACCTCAACGTCACCCCCGGGGTGATGGCGACCATCATGGGCGTGCAGCCGATCCTCACTGTGGTGCTGATGGAGCGTCAACGCTCCTGGCGCCGGCTGTTCGGCCTGGGGTTGGGGTTGGCGGGCCTGATCATGGTGGTGTACCAGGGCATCGGGCTGGCGGGCATGTCCCTGGCGGGGATGCTGTTCGGGCTGCTGGCGCTGGCGAGCATGACGTTTGGCTCGATCATGCAAAAGCGCATCACTGACAACCCCTTGGGCACGCTGCCACTGCAATACCTGGCCGGGTTGCTGCTGTGCGCGGTGTTCGTGCCGTTCCAGCCGTTCCATTTTGAACACAGTGCGCGCTTTTACCTGCCGGTGCTGTGGATGGGGCTGGTGGTGTCCGTGCTGGCGACGCTGTTGCTGTACCGCCTGATCGCCCGGGGCAACCTGGTGAATGTCACCAGCTTGTTTTATCTGGTGCCAGCGGTGACGGCGGTGATGGACTACCTGATCTTCGGCAATCGCCTGGCCCTGCTGAGCGTGCTGGGGATGACGTTGATCATCGTCGGCTTGGTGTTTGTATTCCGTAAGCATTGAAACCCACCCCTGTAGGAGCGAGCTTGCTCGCGAAGAACGTCAACGATAACGAGGGCATCCTGAATGAACAGGGTGCTCTCGGGTTTTTCGCGAGCAAGCTCGCTCCTACAGTTACTTGGACCGGCGCAGCACCAACCACAACGCCCCGGCGATCAACACCCCGCCATACAGATGAGCCATGGACAATGGCTCATCCAACAGCAACGCCCCCCACAACACGCCGAACGGCGGAATCATAAAGGTCACGGTCATCGATTTGACCGGGCCAATGGATGACAACAGGCGGAAATACAGGATGTAGGCAAACGCCGTACACACCAGCCCCAATCCCAGCAGCGACGACCACACCTGCCAGCCGCCCCAGCTCGCCGGTGGATGGCTGATGGCGCTGTAGGCAAAGAACGGCAACAGAAACAACGTCGCCCCCAACATGCTGCCCAAGGCCGAGAGACGGCTGTCCAACCCGCCGCGCTGGTCCAGCCAACGCCGCGCCAGGAAACCAGCAAAGCCATAGCAGGTGGTTGCCAGCAGGCACGCCAGGGCGCCCATCAATAATTCCAGATCAAAGGCCACCGGCCCCGCACGTGTGAGCACGGCAACGCCAAACAGCCCCAAGGCGACACCCGCGATTTTCGACGGCGTCAGGCGTTCGCTGAAAAACAATCCGCCAATCAGCACGCCCATCAGTGGTGTGGTGGCGTTGAAAATCGCCGAATAACCCGCCGGCAGTACCTGCGCCGCCACCGAGTACATAGTCGCGGGAATCCCCGAGTTGATCACCCCCAGCAGCAGGACCGTCTTGAACTTGCCCTGGAAATCCCAGCTCACGCGCAGCATCGCCAGGATCACCAATAAACCCGCGGCGGCAATCGACACGCGGAAGAACGCGGTGGGCACCGTGCCGATTTCCGGCGCGATCATGCGCATGAACAGGAAACTCGCGCCCCAAATGGCAGCCAGCCCCAGCAGATACAGGGTGTCAACAGGTCTCACGGAAAACTCCTACGCCAATCGGGCGCAGAAGTGTTGCCCAGCGGGCAGGTCGGCACAATGGCTAATTGCAGTCCGTTCACCGCCGTGCAAAATCATTCTTCTCCTGCACTGGTTCACTGGCTAAGCTCTGGGCTTCCAGATACCCGTTCGAGGTTTCCCGCATGTCGCAGTCCGCCCTCGCTATCGCCCGGATGATCCTCGACGGTTTCGACGATTACCGTGAGCACTTCCGCCAGATCACCGACGGTGCCCGTGAGCGTTTCGAGAAGGCCCAGTGGCAGCAGGGGCAGGCCGCGTCGGCGGCGCGCATCAACCTCTATGAGGAGAAAGTCGCTGAGGTGACGACCCGCCTGCGCGCCAGTTTTGACCCTGCGGCGTTGCAGGACATCGGCCAGTGGCCCTTGGTAAAAAGCGCCTATATCGGCTTGATCGACCTGCGCTTTGACGATGAGTTGTCCGAGACCTGGTACAACTCGATCTTCTGCGGCCTGTTCAGCCATGACCTGATCAGCGACGGCTGCATGTTCATCCACACCACTCGGCCTAGCCTGCGCCGGGCTCGGGCGGCGCAAACCCGCATCTATACGCCGGCCGGTAAAATTTCGGACATGCTCGCGCAGGTGTTCTCTGACTACAGCTTCAGTGAGCCCTACGCCGACCTGCCCGCCGACCTGCGCCGCCTCGAAGCCCAGTTGCGGGAAAACCTGCCGGATTGGGTGTGCAAGGACCCAGACCTCAAGGTCGAGTTGTTTTCCTCGGTGCTCTACCGCAACAAAGGCGCCTACCTCGTGGGGCGCATTTACACCCGCGACGAACAATGGCCGCTGGTGATCCCGCTGCTGCACCGCGAAGGGCGTGGCATCCAGATCGACGCGTTGATCACCGACGAAGCCGACGTGTCGATCATCTTCTCGTTCACCCGCTCCTACTTCATGGTCGATGTACCGGTGCCCGCCGAGTTCATCGGCTTTCTCAAGCGCATCCTGCCGGGCAAGCACATTGCCGAGCTGTACACCTCCATCGGTTTCTACAAGCACGGCAAATCCGAGTTCTACCGCGCGCTGATCAACCACCTGGCCACCACCGATGACCAGTTCATCATGGCCCCCGGTGTGCGCGGCATGGTCATGAGCGTGTTCACGCTGCCGGGTTTCAATACGGTGTTCAAGATCATCAAGGACCGCTTCTCGCCGTCGAAAAACGTCAACCGCGCCACGGTGATTGAAAAGTACCGCCTGGTGAAAAGCGTCGACCGGGTAGGGCGCATGGCCGATACCCAGGAGTTCGCCGACTTCCGCTTCCCCTTGAGCAAGTTCGAGCCCGAGTGCCTGGCCGAGCTGCTGGAAGTCGCCGCCGGTACTGTCGAAGTGGAGGGCGATACCGTGCTTATCCGCCACTGCTGGACCGAGCGACGCATGACCCCGCTCAACCTCTACCTCGACAACGCCAACCCCGCCCAGGTGCGCGAAGCCCTGGAGGATTACGGCCTGGCGATCAAGCAACTGGCGGCGGCGAATATCTTCCCCGGCGACATGCTGCTGAAAAACTTTGGCGTCACCCGCCACGGCCGCGTGGTGTTCTACGACTACGACGAAATCTGCTTTCTCACCGAGGCCAGCTTCCGCCATATCCCCGCGCCGCGCACCCCCGAGGATGAAATGGCCTCCGAGCCTTGGTACTCCATCGGCCCGCTGGACGTGTTCCCCGAAGAGTTCCCGCCGTTCCTGTTTGCCGACGCCGGGCAACGCCGGTTGTTCGATGAACTGCATGGCGAGTTGTACAACGCTGACTACTGGAAGGGCCTGCAGGACGCGATTCGGGCCGGCAAGGTGATCGACGTATTCCCCTACCGCCGAAAAGACCCCCTGTAACGCATTCCCCCCCTTGTGGGAGCGGGCTTGCTCGCGAATGCGGTGGTTCAGTTGATCCATCTGTGACTGACACACCGCATTCGCGAGCAAGCCCGCTCCCACATTCTGGTTCGGTTTACTCCCGTTGAAGCTCAACCGTCTGCCAGCTCGGCTGCTTTTCTGCCACACTTGCCGGCCGTGCATAAATAGATGACCGTCGAAATAGCTGATGACAGACCAAGCACCCACCCTCGACCAACTGCTCAAAACCCTCGATCACGCCATGCTCGCCGACCGCCACCGCTTGCGGCGCCAGTTGCTTGAGCTGCGCAAGAAGCCCGACGAGGACAAAATGGCGCAGTGGGTGGCGCGCATGCAGGCATCCTGCGCGCAGGTTACGGCGCGGCGCGCCAGCTTGCCGGTGATTCGCTACGACGACAGCCTGCCGATTGCCGCCAAGCGCGATGAGATCAAAGACGCGCTGAACAAGCACCAGGTGCTGATCATCGCCGGTGAGACCGGCTCGGGTAAAACCACGCAGTTGCCGAAAATCTGCCTGGAAATCGGCCGCGGCCAGTTCGGCCTGATCGGCCATACCCAGCCGCGTCGAATCGCAGCGCGCAGTGTCGCCAGCCGCGTCGCTGAAGAACTGGCCACGCCACTGGGCGCTCTGGTCGGTTATCAAGTGCGCTTTGAAGACCAGAGCAATGCCAACACCCTGATCAAACTGATGACCGACGGCATCCTGCTGGCCGAAACCCAGAACGACCGTTACCTGGAACGCTACGACACGATCATCGTCGACGAAGCCCACGAACGCAGTCTGAACATCGACTTCCTGCTCGGCTACCTCAAGACCCTGTTGCCGCGTCGTCCCGACCTGAAGGTCATCATCACCTCGGCCACCATCGACCTGGAGCGCTTTTCCAAGCATTTTGACGATGCGCCGATTGTCGAGGTGTCGGGCCGCACCTTCCCGGTGGATACCTGGTACCGCCCACTCACCCTGGAACAGGACGAGGAGGGCAACCGCGTCGAGGACGACCTGACCGTTGACCAGGCGATCCTCGCTACCCTCGATGAAATCGCCGCTTATGAACGCAGCGAGCGGCGCAGCCCTGGCGACGTGTTGGTGTTTTTACCCGGCGAGCGCGAGATTCGTGACGCGGCCGACATGCTGCGCAAGGCCCAGCTCAAGCACACCGAGATTTTGCCGTTGTACGCACGGTTGTCGCCGGCCGAGCAGCAGCGCATTTTCCAGTCCCATCCGGGCCGGCGCGTGGTACTGGCGACCAACGTCGCGGAAACCTCGCTGACCGTGCCGGGCATTCGTTACGTGATCGACAGCGGCACGGCGCGCATCAGCCGCTACAGCTACCGCGCCAAGGTGCAGCGTTTGCCCATCGAGGCGATTTCCCAGGCCAGCGCCAACCAGCGTAAAGGCCGTTGCGGCCGGGTTGAGCCGGGCATTTGCGTGCGCTTGTACAGCGAAGAAGATTTTATCGGGCGCCCGGAATTTACCGACCCGGAGATCCTGCGCACCAACCTCGCTGCCGTGATCCTGCAGATGCTGCACCTGCGCCTGGGCGAGATCACCGATTTCCCGTTTATCGAACCGCCGGATGGCAAGGCCATCAGCGACGGTTTCAACCTGCTGCAAGAACTCTCGGCGGTAGACCGCAACAGCCAGCTCACGCCGTTGGGCCGCCAGCTTGCCCGCTTGCCGGTGGACCCGCGCATGGGCCGCATGTTGCTGGAAGCGGCCAAGCTGGGCAGTTTGCAGGAAGTGTTGATCGTCGCCAGCGCCATGTCGATCCAGGACCCGCGCGAGCGGCCGCCAGAGCGTCAACAAGCGGCCGACCAGGCCCACGCACAGTGGAAAGACCCGGATTCGGACTTCGCCGGGTTGGTCAACCTGTGGCGCGGTTTCGAGGAGCAGCGCCAGGAACTGACCGCCAGCCCGTTGCGCAACTGGTGCCGCAAAAACTTCCTCAACTACTTGCGCCTGCGCGAGTGGCGCGACTCCCATCGCCAATTGAGCCTGATCTGCCGCGACATGCAGCTGAGCCTCAACAAAGAGCCCGCCGATTATCCGAAGCTGCATAAAGCCGTGTTGTCCGGCCTGCTTAGCCAGATCGGCCAGAAGACCGAAGACGGCGACTACCTCGGGGCGCGGCAGCGACGCTTCTGGATTCACCCGTCTTCGGGCATCGGCAAGAAGCGCCCGCAATGGCTGATGACCGCCGAGCTGGTGGAAACCACCAAGCTCTATGCACGCATGGTGGCGAAAATCGACGCGGATTGGATCGAACCGCTGGCCGGGCACTTGATCAAGAAAAACCACTTCGAACCCCATTGGGAGAAGAAGCGCGGCCAGGTGGTGGCGTTTGAGCAGATCACTCTGTTCGGGCTGATCGTGGTCGGGCGCCGGCCGGTGCATTACGGGCCGATTGACCCGGTGGTGTCCCGTGAGTTGTTTATTCGTGAAGGCCTGGTGCGCGGCGAGATTCAGTCCCGGGCCAAATGCCTGACGGCCAACCAGAAACTGCTGGAGCAACTCGACGAGCTGGAAGCCAAGGCTCGCCGTCGCGACATCCTGGCCGACGAAGAAACCCTCTACGCCTTCTATGATGCACGCCTGCCCGCAGAGATTCACCAGACCGCCACCTTTGACAGTTGGTACAAGGTCAACAGCCAGAAAGACCCGCAACTGCTGATCATGCGCGAAGAAGACGTACTGGCCCGCGAGGCCAGTGAAGTCACCGCCGCGCATTACCCGGACACCTTGCACCTGGGCGACCTCGCCCTGGCCCTGAGTTACCACTTCGAACCCAACCACCCTCGCGATGGCGTGACCCTGCGGGTACCGGCGCCGTTGTTGCCAGCGTTGCCAGCCGAGCGCCTGGAGTGGCTGGTGCCGGGCTTGATCGAGGCCAAGTGCATCGCCCTGGTGCGCAACTTGCCCAAGGCGCTGCGCAAAAACTTTGTGCCGGTGCCGGACTTCGTCAAGGCCGCGCTGCAACGCATCGAATTCGGCCAGGGCTCGCTGCCCCAGGCGCTGGGGCGCGAATTACTGCGCATGACCGGTGCGCGGGTCAGCGATGAGGCGTGGGCCGAGGCGGCGCAACAGGTGGAAAACCACCTGAAGATGAACCTGGAAGTGGTCGACGGCCAGGGCAAGTTCCTTGGCGAAGGCCGCGACCTGGCCGAGCTCACCGCACGGTTCGCGCAAGCCAGCCAGGCTGCCTTGGCCGTACCGCAAACCGCGAAAAGCCAGCAGCCGGTGGAGGCCAAGGTGTTTGCGGCGGTGGCGGAAAAAACCCAGCAGAACATCGCTGGCTTGTCGATGACGGTGTACCCGGCCCTGGTGGAAGAGAACGGCACGGTCAAGGAGGGGCGTTTCTCTACCGCTGCCGAAGCCGAGTTTCAACACCGTCGCGCCTTGCAGCGCCTGCTGATGCAGCAATTGGCGGAACCGGCGAAATTCCTGCGTGGCAAATTGCCGGGCTTGACCGAGCTGGGCCTGATGTACCGTGAACTGGGGCGTATCGACGCGCTGGTGGAAGACATCCTGTTGGCCAGCCTCGATACCTGTGTACTTGAAGGCGAAGATAGCCTGCCACGCGACGGCGCTGGCCTGGCAGCCTTGGCTGAACGCAAGCGCGGCAGTTGGACTGAGCACGCCGAACGCTTGGCGCGCCTGACCCTGGAAGTGCTGAAGCTCTGGCACGGCCTGCAAAAACGCTTCAAGGGCAAGATCGACCTGGCCCAGGCCGTGGCCTTGAACGATATCAAGCAGCAACTGAGTAACCTGGTGTACCCAGGCTTTGTGCGGGAAACCCCGGCCCAGTGGTTCAAGGAGCTGCCGCGTTTTCTCAAGGCCATCGAACTGCGCCTGGAAAAACTGCCGAGCCAGGTGCAAAAGGACCGGGTGTGGAGCAGCGAACTGGGCGGTTTGTGGGCGCAGTACCAGAACCGCCTGAACAAACACACCCAGGAAGGCAAGCGCGACCCGCAGTTGGAGCTGTACCGCTGGTGGCTGGAGGAATACCGGGTGTCGCTGTTTGCCCAGCAGTTGGGCACCAAGGTACCGATTTCCGACAAGCGTTTGAGCAAGCAATGGAGCCAGGTGGAGCCCTGAACCCCAGTAGGAGCGAGCTTGCTCGCGAAAAACCTCAACGATAACGCGGGTATCCTGGATAAACGCGTTGCCTGTGGGTTCTTCGCGAGCAAGCTCGCTCCTACAGGCATCAGGGCAAGCCCCATCCCACAATGGGATGTTTGTTTGGCCTATAGCGCCAAATCCCCAGGGTTGTGGCAAACTTCGCGGTTACAAGAGTGAATAAAAGCATTGCCAGTTTGATGCCCGCTGGATGACATCAAACCACTTTAAGTTTGGTACGACGGTACCAATATCTTCTGCCTGACAGATTTAGAGGAACGACCGTGCATAACGTCGTCATCAGCGGCACTGGCCTGTACACCCCGGCCAACAGCATTTCCAACGAAGAGCTGGTGCAGTCTTTCAATGCCTACGTACAACAGTTCAATGCCGACAACGCCGCTGCTATCGAACGTGGCGATGTGCAGGCGCTGACTGAGTCGAGCGCGGCATTCATCGAAAAAGCATCCGGCATCAAGAGCCGTTTTGTGATGGACAAGGACGGCATCCTCGATCCGCAGCGCATGGCTCCGCGCCTGCCCGAGCGCAGCAACGACGAATGGTCGGTGCTTTGCCAGATGGCCATCGGTGCCGCCGAACAAGCCTTGCAGCGCGCCGGCAAGACCGCCGCCGACATCGACGGCGTGATCGTCGCCTGCTCCAACCTGCAACGCGCCTACCCGGCGATCGCCATCGAAGTCCAGGAAGCCTTGGGTATCCAGGGTTTCGGTTTCGACATGAACGTGGCGTGTTCCTCGGCCACCTTCGGCATTCAGAACGCGGCCAACAGCATCCAGTTGGGCCAGGCCCGGGCGATCCTGATGGTCAACCCGGAAGTCTGCACCGGCCACCTGAACTTCCGTGACCGTGACAGCCACTTCATCTTCGGCGATGCCGCCACGGCGGTGATCCTGGAGCGTGCTGACCTGGCGACATCCGAGCATCAGTTCGACGTGGTGAGCACCAAGCTGCTGACCAAGTTCTCCAACAACATCCGTAACAACTTCGGCTTCCTCAACCGCACGGCGGAAGAGGGCATCGGCGCCCCCGACAAGCTATTCGTGCAGGAAGGCCGCAAGGTATTCCGTGATGTCTGCCCGATGGTGGCCGAATTGATCGGCGAGCACTTGGCAGAAAACCAGTTGAGTGTCACCGATGTGAAGCGTTTTTGGCTGCACCAGGCCAACCTGAGCATGAACCACCTGATCGTGAAGAAGCTGCTGGGGCGCGACGCGTCGGTGGAAGAAGCGCCGGTGATCCTCGATACTTACGCCAATACCAGCTCGGCCGGCTCGGTGATTGCGTTCCACACTTATCAAGATGACCTGCCCAAGGGCGCGGTTGCGGTGCTCAGCTCCTTTGGCGCCGGGTATTCGATTGGCAGTGTGATCCTGCGCAAACGCTGAGTGTGTGGCCGGACACGGTCAACTGTGGGAGCTGGCTTGCCTGCGAAAGCATCGGCTCGGTGTGCCTGATTCACCGAGTTGTCTGGATCGCAGGCAAGCCAGCTCCCACATTGACCGTATTTCCACGGCAAGATTGAGGTAAACGATGGCAGCAGCGGACGACACGCACCTGCTTCAACGCCTGCTCAAGGGTGAGCAGCGGGCTTATAAGGATTTGGTCAACACCTACCAGAGTGCAATGCGGGCAGTGGCCTATGCCATCGTCGGCCAGCGCCACGCCGACGAAGTCGTGCAAGACGCCTGGCTTTCCGTGGTGCGCAACCTGGCCAAGTTCGAAGGGCGATCCAGCCTCAAGACGTGGTTATTGACCATTACTGCCAACTCCGCAAAGAGTCGTTACAAACAAAATCGTCGGGAAGTGCTGCTCGACGATTTGCCCTCACCCCACGGCACTATCGGTGATGACCGCTTCAGCCCGGATGATGGTCATTGGGCTGTCGCCCCGTATGCCTGGCACCAGGACACCCCGGAAGCGCTGCTGACCGAAGATGAATTGCGCCAATGCCTGGAGCATACGATTCTGAGTTTGTCCGAATTACAAAGCAGCGTGCTGGTGTTGCGTGAACGCCAAGGCCTGGAGCTGGAAGAGATCTGTAATCTTCTCACCCTTTCACTCTCCAACGTCCGTGTGCTGTTGCATCGAGCACGGCTTAAAGTCTTCGCCACGGTGGAGCATTTTGAGGAAACGGGCGAATGTTGACCTGTAAAGAGCAAGTAGCGCGTTCCAGTGACTATCTCGATGGGCAATTGACCTTTCGGGAGCGTCTGATGGTGCGTCATCACTTGATGTTTTGCCCGAACTGCCGGCGCTTTATCCGTCAGATGCGCCTGATGCAGGCGACGCTCAAGCGTATGCCGCAGGAGCCGGTGGAGGGTGTGGATGCGCTGGCCGAACAACTGGCCGCCGAACGGCATAAAGACATGTAGGAGCGAGCTTGCTCGCGAAGAGCCCACAGGCAACGCGATTATCCAGGATACCCGCGTTATCGTTGACGTTCTTCGCGAGCAAGCTCGCTCCTACATGTTAAACGTTAGAACTTGGCTTCAGCATCCAGCTGCAAGGTGTTGGTGTCGGCATCCCGCTGGGTCCGGCTGGCAAAGTCAGCCTTGGTCAGGAAGTAGGTGGCGCCGATGGCGAAGTTCTTGTCGATGTCGTAGCTGACTTTCATCTTGTGACCGCGCGAGCCGGTGGTGCCGTTGGCGAAGTCCGAATCGGTGAAGGCGCCTACGACGGCATTACGTTGAACGTCGCGGTAGTTGTAGTCCAGGTTCAAACCGAACACCTTGGACTTGGCACCCAGCAACCAGGCGGTGTCCTGGTCGGTCACCGCATCGTTGTTTTTCACGTACTGGCCGTAGAACGACAGCGGCACAGCCAGGCCGCCGATGTCTGCTTGTGCAAAGCCTTCGTACAAGCGGAATTCGTTGTTGGCCGAGTTGCCGTTGACCGCCAATGCGCAAGGTGTGGTGGTGGTTGTGCAGCGGCTGTCTTCGTCATTCTTGTAGGCGTAGATGCTGCCGCCCAAGGTCATTTTCAGGTTGTCGGTGACCGAGAAACGCGTACCCAACTGGCCGGACGTCAGGCGCAGGTCATGGCGAAATTGCACGCCGTCACCGTCTACGTTGTCCTTGAGGTTGTAGTTGCCGAGGCTACCGAACAGCTCAGCGCTGCTACCCAGTGGGTATTTGTAGGTGACGGCCAGGCCTTCGGGGTTGATGTCGCTATCCCAGATCACGTCGCCCATGTTCACCCACGGTTGCAGCATCTTGCCGCCGATCACGTGCAGGTTCTTGATCTGGTCCGGGTGGTAGTCGATGTAGCCGAGGTCCAGCCAGATCGACTTCTTATCGAAGTAGCCATCCTGGTCCTGGTTGGTGGAACGCGCATCGTCGCCGCCGCCGGTGGCGATACGGATACCGGTGTCCACTTGCGGGTTGATTTCGGTGTAGGCACCCAGGCGTGCACGGATACGTTGACGGTCCTTGTCACGCCCACCGTTGTTGGGCTCGCCGTCGATCTTGATGGTTTCCTGACGGAAGCGCACATCACCCTTGAACTGGGTCTTGGCTGCCCAAGCCAATTTCTGGTCGAAGCTGCTCAGCTCGTTGGTTTTTTTCGCAGTGGCCGCGATCTGCTCGTTGGTCTCTTGTTGAGCCTGGCGGGCGATCTGTTGTTCTTTCTGATCCCTGGCCAGTTCCATTTGCAGTTCGGTGTACTGCGCTGCGGTGATCTGGCCGTTGGCCTTGAGCATGTCGAGCAATTTAGCGTCGACTGCAGCGCTGGCCGGAACGCTCAGTGCCAGCAACAGGCCGCCACACAGGACCGCCGCAGTTTTAGTGGAAGCAAGACGCATATCAATCTCCGAAAGTGAGGAGGGAGGGCAACACCCTCCAGGACACAACCGACCCATGACGGACGGAAAAATGTCGCCCGGTAGACCCGGGCGCTCTAAAAACTGGCGTCAGTATCGCGACCGTTTATGACGGAGTAGTGGCTAAGTGATTTCATCTAGATGACAAATCGTTACGCGACGGAACTAAGGGTTTTGACGTCTGTCCGCGTGTTTTCTGGGTGTGTGCGCGGCTGTGATCAGCGATACTCGCCAGGTTTTCATGCCAAGAAACAATGAGGATGCCGATGCCGCTGCAACGCCTGGACAGCCTGTCCGATATCGCTGCGCACACGTGGGATGCCCTGATGCCACAGGCCCAGCCGTTCATGCAGCATGGGTTTCTGAGTGCGCTGGAAGACAGCGCCAGCGTCGGCCCGCATTCGGGCTGGCAGACGGAGCACTTGCTGCACTGGGAAGGCGACCGGCTGATGGCGGCATTGCCGGGTTATCGCAAATGGCATTCGTATGGCGAGTACGTGTTCGATCACGGCTGGGCCGACGCCTGCGAGCGCGCCGGCATCGACTATTACCCTAAGTTGCTGACAGCCGTGCCGTTCAGCCCGGTCGGTGGGCCGCGCGTGTTGGCTGCCAGTGCCGCAGACGCTTTTGAGTTGCTCAATAGCCTGCCGGGGTATCTGGAGATCGAAGGCCTGTCGAGCGCCCATATCAACTTTACCGATGCCCTCGCCGATGAAGCCATGGCCCAACACCCCGGCTGGTTGCAACGCCTGGGTTGTCAGTTTCATTGGCAGAACCGAGGCTACCGCGACTTCCAGGATTTCCTCGACGCCCTGAGTTCACGCAAGCGCAAACAGATGCGCAAAGAGCGCGAACAAGTGGCGGGGCAGGGTATCGAGTTCGAGTGGTTGCAAGGCCACGAACTAAGCGAAGCCCAATGGGATTTTGTCTACGCCTGTTACGCCAACACCTACGCGGTGCGCCGGCAATCGCCCTACCTGACCCGTGCGTTTTTCAGCCTGCTGGCTGAGCGCATGCCCGCAGCCATCCGCGTAGTCTTGGCCAAACAAGGCACGCGCCCGGTGGCCATGGCCTTCAGCCTGCTCGGTGGCGACAGCTTCTATGGCCGCTACTGGGGCTGCCTGGCGGAATTCGACCGCCTGCATTTCGAAACCTGCTTCTACCAAGGCATGGACTACGCCATCGCCCACGGCCTGCAACGCTTCGATGCCGGTGCCCAGGGGGAGCACAAATTGATTCGCGGATTTGAACCGGTGATTACGCGCTCATGGCACTATTTGCGCCACCCGGGGTTGAAGAACGCTGTGGAGGATTTTCTTGAGCGAGAACGCGTTGGGGTTCTGGCGTATGCCGAAGAGGCGAGGGCGGCCCTACCTTATCGGCAGGTCTGAACCATCGGTCTGGCAACCGTGCTGACTAACAATAAAATCGCTAATCTGTATGTACAAACGTACACACAGGATGTGCCATGCATTTTGAGTGGGATGAATCTAAGAACAAAGCCAATATTTCTAAGCACGGCATCGACTTTAACGACGTCCCAGATATTTTTCGGCATCCAATGCTGGCCTTACGCGATGATCGGGCAGATTATGGCGAAGAGCGTTGGATCAGTATTGGCTGGATCAAATTGTTAATGGGTGTGGTCGTATATACCGAGCGGTGTGGTGATGTGATCCGTATCATCTCTGCGCGAAAAGCAACCAAGAAGGAGGCCAAATACTATGACGCAAACATCGAAAACTGATTGGGAGCGCCTGGCCAACATGAATGATAAAGAAATCGACACCAGCGATATTCCTGAGCTGGACGCCGAATTTTTCCGACGCGCCGAGTTACGTGTTCCTGTGAAGCAGGCGGTGACCATTCGACTGGATGCCGATGTTCTGGAGTGGTTCAAAGGTCAAGGCACCGGATATCAGACACGTATTAATCAATTGTTGCGTCAGTACATGCAAGCCCACCAGGGTTGAAGCGCATTCAATAGAGGTCAAGCCGTAAAACACCTTGTAGGAGCGAGCTTGCTCGCGAAGAACGTACAGACGACGCGGGTTTACAGCTGTAAGCACTGCGTCATCGTTGGCGTTTTTCGCGAGCAAGCTCGCTCCTACAGGGATTGGGTCAAGCTGTTTTCTCTGCACCTAACCATCGGTAGGTGATGCCGCCGATCACCGCGCCGAGGATCGGCGCGAGCCAGAACAGCCACAACTGCTGCAGCGCCCAGCCGCCGACAATCAACGCAGGCCCTGTGCTGCGGGCCGGGTTGACTGAGGTGTTGGTCACCGGGATGGAGATCAGGTGGATCAGCGTCAATCCCAGGCCAATGGCGATGGGCGCGAAGCCTGCCGGGGCTCGACGGTCGGTGGCGCCAAGGATGATCAGCACGAACATCGCTGTCATCACCAGCTCACAGACAAAGCCTGCCGCCATGGAATAACCACCGGGTGAATGCTCGCCATAGCCATTGCTTGCCAGCCCGGAGGCCAGTTCGAACCCAGGCTTGCCGCTGGCGATGAAGTACAGCAGTGCGGCGGCGATGGCGCCTCCGATCACTTGCGACACGACGTAGGCCGGCAACTCCCTGGCCGGGAATCTGCCCCCGACCACCAGCCCCACCGAGACGGCCGGGTTTAGGTGGCAGCCGCTGATATGCCCGATGGCAAACGCCATGGTCAGTACCGTGAGCCCGAAAGCCAGTGACACACCGAGCAGGCCGATGCCCACGTTGGGGAACGCTGCGGCCAACACTGCACTCCCGCAGCCGCCCAACACCAGCCAAAACGTACCCAGTCCTTCCGTTACGGAACGTTTGAACAGTGACATGAACACTTCCTTAGATTGCTCTATCTGATTAACGGTCTGTGTGGCTTCCCTGCCGCCTTAAATCAGGGCCCTCCTGGGGCCTGATTGCAGTACAGCAGGATTGTGCCGCAAGACCAGCCAGATAGAGAAAGCTGTCAGAATTGTTCGGAATTGAGCGGGGCTTTACCCAACAAAATCAGTCTATACCGACAAACCCTCCGGTTTGATGCTGCCATAACCGCGAATAAAGCCCGCCGTATGCCAGCAACTCGGAATGGCTGCCGCTTTCGGCGATCTGGCCTTTTTCCAGCACCACCAGGCGGTCCATGCGTGCGATGGTCGACAAGCGGTGTGCAATCGCAATCACCGTCTTGCCCTGCATTAAGGTTTCCAGGCTCTCCTGGATCGCCGCTTCCACTTCCGAGTCCAGCGCAGAGGTGGCTTCGTCCATGATCAGGATCGGCGCGTCCTTGAGCAGCACGCGAGCGATAGCGATACGCTGACGTTGCCCGCCGGAGAGTTTCACCCCGCGTTCACCCACGTGGGCATCCAGCCCGGTGCGGCCCTCGGAGTCCGACAGCAGCGGGATGAACTCATCGGCGCGGGCCTTGTGCACCGCCGCCCAGAGTTCTTCGTCAGTCGCGTCGGGCTTGCCATACAACAGGTTGTCGCGGATCGAGCGGTGCAGCAACGAGGTGTCTTGGGTGATCATGCCGATCTGTGCGCGCAGGCTTTCCTGGGCGACCTCGGCGATGTCCTGGCCGTCGATGAGGATGCGCCCGCCCTGCAGGTCGTAAAGGCGCAGCAGCAGGTTGACCAGCGTCGATTTGCCCGCGCCGGATGGGCCGATCAAACCGATCTTTTCCCCGGCCTTGATCTCAAGGTTGAGGCCGCCAATGATTCCGCTCGTCTTGCCGTAGTGGAAGTCCACCTGCTCAAAGCGCACCTGGCCGTGGGGCACCGTCAGGCGCGGGGCGTTTTCACGGTCGACCACGGCCAGTGGCTGGGCGATGGTCTTCAGGCCGTCCTGCACGATGCCGATGTTTTCGAAGATGCCGTTGACCACCCACATGATCCAGCCGGACATGTTGACGATGCGGATCACCAGGCCGGTGGCGAGGGCAATCGCGCCCACGGAAATCAGCGATTGTGTCCACAGCCACAGGGCCAGGCCAGTGGTGGTGACGATCAGCAGGCCGTTCAAAATACAGATCACGGTGTCCATGCTGGTGAGCACGCGGGCGGCCAGTTGGGTTTTTTCGGTCTGCTCGATGATCGCTTGCTTGGCGTATTCCTGTTCATTTTGGGTATGGGCGAACAGCTTCAAGGTGGTGATGTTGGTATAGCCGTCGACAATTCGGCCCATCAACTTGGAGCGCGCCTCCGAGGAGACCACCGAGCGTTCTTTCACACGAGGTACGAAGTAACGCAGGGCCAGGCTGTAGCAAACGATCCAGGTGATCAGCGGAATCATCAGCCGCCAGTCGGCCTCGGCAAACAACACCAGGGCACTGATGGCGTAGATCGACACGTGCCAGATAGCCTCCGCGGTCGCCACCGCCGAGTCACGCAAAGAGTTGCCGGTTTGCATGATCCGCTGGGCGATGCGCCCGGCGAAATCGTTCTGGAAGAAATTCAGGCTCTGCTTGAGCACGTAGCTGTGGTTCTGCCAGCGGATCAGGCTGGTCATCCCAGGGTTGATGGTCTGGTGCACCAGCAAGTCATGCAGGCCGTTGAAGAGCGGGCGCAACAACAGGGCGACCACGGCCATCCAGATCAGCTCGGCGCTGTGGATCTGGAAGAAGTTCGCCGGTGGCGTGCCCTGGGCCAGGTCGATGATGCGGCTCAAGTAGCTGAACAACGCCACTTCGATCAGGGCGCCGACCAGTCCCACTACCAAGAGCGCGGCGAAGCACGGCCACACCTGGCGCAGGTAATAGAGATAGAAGGGCAGGACTTTTTCGGGAGGTGCCGCGCTGGGGGCGTCGCGGAAAATATCGATCAGCTGTTCAAAACGACGATAGAGCATTAGGTTTGACGCCCGCCGGGCGGGCTCTCCTTTCAAAGGTGCGCGGTGCCGTGTGGGCACCGCGCAAAGCTGCCTGCAGACCTCAGTCGATGCGCTTGGCCGACTTGATGATCACAGGATCGATAGGCACGTTCTGCATGCCTTGCTTGGTGGTGGTCTGGGAGTTGACGATGATGTCGACCACGTCCATGCCCTTGACCACTTTGGCGAACACGGCATAACCGGCATCGCGGCCCGGGTCGAGGAAGGCATTGTCAGCCACGTTGATGAAGAATTGGCTGGTGGCCGAATCCGGGTTCGAAGTGCGAGCCATCGACAGCGTGCCACGCACGTTATGCAGGCCATTGCTGGCTTCGTTCTTGATCGGGGCTTCAGTCGGCTTTTGCGACATCTGCTGGGTGAACCCGCCGCCCTGGACCATGAAGCCCGGGATCACGCGGTGAAAGATCGTGTTGGTGTAAAAGCCTTTGTCGACATAGGCCAGGAAGTTCTTGGTGCTGATCGGCGCCTTGACCGGGTCCAGTTCGATTTCAATCTGGCCGTTGGTGGTGTCGAGCAACACGTGTGGCGCCTTGGCCGGCTCAGCCGCCATCAGGTTGGCAGCGAACAAGGCGGAACCGGCAAAGAAGGCGATTTTTTTCAGCATGGGTCAGTGATCCTGGGTAGTGGTTTCGACGGTCTTTAGAAAATCGAGCAAGGTCGCGTTAAAGACCTCGGGTTGGTCCAAGGGCGTGGCATGGCGGGAATCTTCGATGACCACCAGTCGCGCATCGGGCAGCAGTTTTACATAGATTTCTTTCTGCGCCACGGGGGTGTAGTCATGGTCGGCGCTGATGACCAGGGTTGGACAGGCAATTCTCGACAGTTGTTCCTGCACGCCCCAGCCCACAATGGCGTCGAAGCTGGCGAGATACGCACGTTTGTCGTTTCTTGCCCAGCGCTCGGCCATCTTGCGGCGCAGGTCGGCCTGCTCAGGTTTGGGGAACAGCCGATCGCCCAAGGCCTTGCCGATGGTGCCCAGGCTGAGCACGCGGGCCAGGGTCCAGCGTTTGGCCCACTGCCAATAGTCATCGGCGCTGCGCACCTTGACCTCAGGCGCGCTGTTGACGATGCACAGGCTCTTGACCCGTAGGGGTTCATCCACCGCCAGTTGGAAGGCGATCATGCCGCCCATGGATAAACCCACCACGTGGGCCGCAGGCAGGTTGAGGTGCTCGATCAGCGCGACCAGGTCGAAGGTAAACCCCTTGATGCTGTAGCGCTCACGGGGTTTGTCCGAGCGACCATGGCCGCGCACGTCAACCACGATCAGGCGGTAGTGCCGGGCGAGTACCGGCACTTGCAGTTCCCAATCCTGGCTGCTGGAGCCCAGGCCGTGGATCAGGATCAGCGGGTTGCCATGGCCATACTCTTCGTAATGCAGGCTGCAGCCTTCATGGTCGAACCAGGCCATGGATGAACTCCGTTTCAGGCTTGTTGGGGGGCGGCAAAGGGCGCGTCCAGGGGAGCGGTGTCAAAGGTGCGCAGCAATTCCACGAGGATCTGCGTGGCGGGCCCCAGGGGTTTGTCTTTGTTGGAGTACAGGTAAAACGTCGGGTTGCGACTGCCGCCTTTTTCCAGGGGCAACTGCTTGAGCACGCCTTCCTTGAGTTCGCGCTCGATCATGTGCCGGGGCAGCCAGGCAAAGCCCAGGCCGCTGCCGACGAAGGTGGCCGCAGTAGCCAGGCTGCCAACGGTCCAGCGCTGTTCGGCGCCGAGCCAGCCGACGTCGCGCGGTTGCTGGCGGCCTGAGTCACGGATCACCACCTGCATCTGGCTCTCCAGGTCGTGGAAACTCAGCTCACGGTTGAGGCGATGCAGCGAGTGATCGGGGTGGGCCACGGCGACAAACTCCACATCGCTCATTTCCGTGCCCAGGTAGCCCGGGATAATAAACCCGCAAATGGCCAGGTCCGCCATGCCGTCGAGCAGCAACTCTTCGACGCCGGACAGCACTTCCTCGCGCAGGCGCACCCGGCAGCCACGGCTTTGCGGCATAAAGGCAGTTAACGCGCGAACCAGACGTGCGCTGGGGTAAGCGGCATCCACCACCAGGCGCACTTCGGCTTCCCAGCCCTGTTCCATATGGTGGGCGAGGTCTTCCAACTGGCTGGCGTTTTTCACCAACTGGCGAGATCGGCGCAGCAGCACCTCACCGGCCTCGGTCAGCACCGCCTTGCGTCCATCAATGCGCAGCAAGGGGACACCGAGTTGGTCCTGCATGCGCGCCACGGTGTAGCTCACCGAAGATTGCGAACGGTGCAGCGCTTCGGCGGCCTGGGCGAAGCCACCATGGTCGACCACGGCTTGCAAGGTGCGCCATTGATCGAGGGTAACGCGGGGCGCTTTCAAGATGAGCTCCTCTTGTCCTAAGCTGGCGGTCCTTATTGGAGACTGCCGAATGAGAAAATTGTGTTGTGTGTTGCTGGCGCTGCTGCCGATGAGCGCGTTTGCCTATCCTATCGACGTGACGAAAAAGATCGATGGCGTCAGCATTGATTACACCGCGTCCGACGTGGACGCAGACATCAGTTCCATCCAGCTAAGCAACTACGGCACCCAGGATGCTGTGTGTTCGGTAATCTTCACCAACGGCCCGGAATCGCCACGCCGCCGCACCGTGACCGTGCCAGCCGGCAAAAGCACCAACACCACGGTCAAGTTCAACCGCGCCATCATCAAGATGCGTATTACCCTGGACTGCGCGCCAAAATAAAGCAGCAGCGGAGCATGCCCACAGGAATACTCCGCATATAAACAAATTTCTAGATGGGTTGTAGCAGTTTTTTGCGCTTTTTTATCGAATGGGCCCTGGTTAACCTTCTCTCCATCGACTTACAGCAATTACCGATGGAGCCTACGAAGCCATGTCCAATGTTCTGATCATCGAAAGCAGTGCGCGCCAGCAGGATTCGATTTCCCGCCAGCTCACCCAACAGTTCATCAGCCAATGGCAAGTCGCCCATCCGGCAGACACCATCACCGTGCGCGACGTTGCGCTCAATCCGGTCCCCCACCTGGATGCCAACCTGCTGGGCGGCTGGATGAAGCCGGCGGAGCAGCGCAACGACGACGAACAGGTGTCCCTGGACCGCTCCAACGAGTTGACTGACGAACTGCTGGCCGCCGACGTGTTGGTGATGGCCGCGCCGATGTACAACTTCGCCGTTCCCAGCACCCTCAAAGCCTGGCTGGATCACGTGTTGCGGGCCGGTGTGACCTTCAAGTACACCGCCACTGGGCCCCAGGGCTTGTTGACCGGCAAGCGCGCTATCGTGCTCACCGCACGCGGTGGTATTCACACCGGTGCTACCTCGGATCATCAGGAACCGTACCTGCGCCAGGTCATGGCATTTATCGGCATTCATGACGTCACCTTCATTCACGCCGAAGGCGTCAACCTGGGCGGCGACTTCCAGGAGAAGGGCGTCAATCACGCCAAGGCACTGCTGGCCCAGGTGGCCTAAGCGTTAATCGTCAGATAATCCCGTGCTGCTTATATAGCCCCACGCAAACCCTTCAAGTACGCGTATCGAACCTCCCTTTGCACTTTTTGCTCCTGAGTGCTCCTGCCCGACTGCCGCTTTAGCGAGGTCGGGTTTTTTTTGCGCCGAGTTTCTTCAAACCCCAAAAAGCTTTAATGTCGCGCCCATTCGAAACGAGGCGCGCATGGGCTATCTACTGGTTGTCACCCTGATTCAGGCATTTTCCTTCAGCTTGATCGGCGAATACCTCGCCGGTCACGTCGACAGCTACTTTGCCGTGCTGGTGCGGGTGGTGCTGGCCGGGCTGATCTTTATTCCGCTGACGCGCTGGCGCTCGGTGGAGCCCGCGTTCATGCGCGGCATGTTGGTGATCGGCGCATTGCAGTTTGGCGTGACCTACGTCTGCCTGTACCTGAGCTTTCGCGTGCTCACGGTGCCGGAAGTGCTGCTGTTCACCATCCTCACACCGCTGCATGTGACGCTGATCGAGGACGCGCTTAATCGCCGCTTCAATCCCTGGGCACTGGTGGCGGCCCTGGTGGCGGTGGGTGGTGCGGCGGTGATTCGTTTCGATCAGATCACCCCGCACTTTTTGATGGGGTTCTTGCTCCTGCAATTGGCCAACTTCACCTACGCCGCCGGGCAAGTCATGTACAAGCACCTGGTGGCGCGTTATCCCAGTGACCAGCCGCACTTTCGGCGTTTCGGTTATTTCTACCTGGGCGCCTTGTTGGTGGTGTTGCCGGCGTTCCTGCTGTTCGGCAAAGCTGACTTCCTGCCGCAAGCGCCGCTGCAATGGGGTGTGCTGGTGTTCCTCGGGTTGGTCAGCACCGCGCTGGGCATGTACTGGTGGAACAAGGGCGCCTGCCTGGTCAATGGCGGCACCCTGGCGGTGATGAACAACCTGCATGTGCCGGTCGGGTTGCTGCTGAACCTGCTGATCTGGAACCAGCACGAACCGCTGGGCCGCTTGGCCCTGGGCGGTCTGGTGATTCTGGGGGCGGTGTGGATCAGCCGGCTGGGTGTGCGTCGGGCGGTGCCGTCGCCATCGTGATCACCACCTTGCCTTTGGCGCGGCCTTGTTCGACATAGTTCAGGGCCGCAGCTGTGGATTCGAAAGGAAAGGTACGGTCGATGACCGGCCGGATAATCCCGGACTCGACCAGCGCGGTGATTTCATCCAGTTGTGCGCCACTGGCACGCATGAACACAAAGTCATAGCTCACGCCTTGCTTGCGCGCTTTCCTGCGGATACCGCTGCTCAACAGGCCCATGACCAGGCCTAATACCCACGGCAGCTTCTGTGCGCGAGCGAAGGCGGGCGTCGGCGGCCCGGAGATGGAGATGAGCTGACCGCCGGGCTTGAGAATCTTCAGTGACTTGGCCAGCGCATCCGCGCCCAGGCTGTTCAGCACCACATCGTAATCCCGCAGCACGGCCTCGAAGGCTTGCTGTTTATAGTCGATCACCACATCCGCCCCCAACGCCTTGACCCACTCCACATTGGCGGTGCTGGTGGTGGTCGCAACGAAGGCGCCCAAATGCTTGGCCAGCTGGATGGCGATACTGCCCACCCCCCCTGAGCCCGCATGAATGAACACCTTCTGGCCTTTCTTCAGCTTCGCGGTTTCCACCAGCACCTGCCACGCCGTCAGCGCGACCAGGGGCAGGGAGGCAGCTTGCTCCATGCTGATATTCGCGGGTTTGCGCGCCAGTGCGTCTTCGTGCACGGCAATTAACTCGGCGAAGGTGCCGATACGCTGCTGGGGCGGGCGAGCGTAGACTTCGTCCCCCGGCTTGAAGCGTCGCACCGCAGCGCCGACGCTGAGCACCACGCCGGCCAGGTCGTTGCCCAGTGTCAACGGCAACGCATACGGCAGGATCAGTTTGAATTCGCCCTTGGCGATCTTTGCATCCAGCACATTGACGCTGCTGGCCCGCACCTGAACCAGCACGTCGTGCTCACCTACGACAGGCGCGGGGGCCTCGATGAGGCGGCCGGGCTGTTTGCCGTACCGTTCGATGGAAAATGCCTTCATGGTTCAACGCTCGTTACTTGGCTGAGAAGGGCAGGCGCAAAGCACGCCTGCTACCGGTGATCAGGCGTTGACCAGATAACGCTCGGCAACCTGGGACTGCTTGATCTGCGCCAGCAAGCCCTGCCGCGCAGCCTGCAACGCGTCCCAACGTGCACCGTCCTGCAACGGCGGAATGGTCACCGGCTCGCGACGATCGAAACCTACCAGCGCCGCATCCACCAAATCGCCCACTTCCATCACGTCCGTGAGGGTGTTGATGTCAATGCCCGCACGCTCCCAGATCTCGGTACGCGTGGCGGCTGGCAGCACGGCTTGCACGTACACGCCTTTGGGCGCCAGCTCCAGGCTCATGCCCTGGGACAGGAACAGCACGAACGCCTTGGTCGCGCCGTAGACCGTCATGCCGAATTCCGGGGCCAGGCCCACTACCGAGCCAATGTTGATGATAGCGCCGTTGCCCGCTGCCGCCAGGCGCGGGGTGATGGCACTGGCCAGGCGTACCAGCGCGGTGGTGTTGAGGGCGACCAACTGCGCGACGCTGTCGGTGGACTGTTCGATAAAACCGCCGGACTGCGCGGCGCCGGCATTGTTGACCAGGGTGCCGATGCTGGCGTCATCACGCAGGCGCGCTTCAACCACTGCCAAGTCCGCGCTCTGGGTCAGGTCGGCCGGGAGGATATCAATGCTGACGGCATGCTGTTCACGCAGTCGGGCGGCGAGCGCTTCCAGGCGCGTGACGTCACGGGCGACCAGTACGAGGTCGTGGCCGCGTGCGGCAAAGCGTTCGGCGTAGGCGGCGCCAATGCCGGTCGAAGCGCCAGTGATCAGAACGGTGTTGGAAGTGCTCATGGTGTGATGCTCTGTGAGTGCGAGGAGGTTTTATGATGTCGATCATAATCAAAGCTGTCAACGGTTTTGATTATGATCGACATCATAGTAATATGCCTATCTCGCAAGCGGGCAGGACCACACACATGAAGATCACCAAGGCGCAGTCACAGAACAATCGGGCCCATATCGTCGCGACAGCTTCCGAGCTGTTCCGCGAGCGGGGTTTCGATGGCGTAGGCGTGGCCGAGCTGATGGCCGCGGCCGGGTTTACCCAGGGCGGCTTCTACAAGCACTTCGGTTCCAAGGCGGACCTGATGGCGGAAGCCGCCGCCAACAGCCTGGCGCAGTCATTGGCCGACAGCGCAGAGATGGAGGTGGAGCAGTTTTTTGAGGTTTACCTGTCCAGACAGCACCGCGACCATCGCGGCGGCGGATGCACCTTGGCGGCGTTGTGCGCCGATGCTGCCCGTCAATCGGACACGCTGAAGGCGACCTTTGCCAACGGCTTGGAAAACACCCTGCAGGCCCTGGAAGCAAAATACAACGCGGCTCATGAGACGCCACAAGAAGGCGTGCGCGCGAAAATGCTCGACAGCATGGCCCATGCCATCGGCGCAATCATGCTGTCGCGGGCGTGCCCGGATGATTCCGCCCTGGCCGATGAAGTGCTTGAGGTGTGCCGCAAGGAGATTACGGCATCACTGCCGTAATCCCGTTCGCATCACCTCATGCCGTTTCGGCGACGGGCACCGGCATGGCCCCTGCCAATGCCGGCAGCACGCCGGCGCGCAGGTCGTTGCCGCTCGGTTGCTGATACAGACTCAGCCCGAACTCCGGCAACACGGCCAATAGGTAATCGAAGATATCGCCCTGGATCCGCTCGTAATCGCCCCATGCCGTGGTGCGGGTAAAGCAGTAGATCTCCAGCGGCACGCCCTGGGCGGTGGTTTGCATCTGGCGCACCATGCAGGTCATGTTCGGCTGGATGTCCGGGTGGCTTTGCAGGTACGCCAGGGCATAGGCGCGGAAGGTGCCGAGGTTGGTCATGCGCCGACGGTTGGCCGACAGTTGCGCGCTGTGGCCCTGGGCCTCGTTCCAGGCCTTGAGTTCGGCCTGCTTGCGGCTGATATAGCCGCTGAGCAAGTGCACCTGGGTCATGCGCACTTCCTCCTCATCGTTCAGGAAACGCACGCCGCTGGCGTCGATGTACAGGCTGCGCTTGATGCGACGCCCACCGGAGGCCTGCATGCCACGCCAGTTCTTGAACGACTCGGACATCAAGCGCCAGGTGGGGATGGAAACGATGGTCTTGTCGAAGTTCTGCACCTTCACCGTGTGCAGGGTGATATCCACCACGTCACCATCGGCGCCGACCTGGGGCATTTCGATCCAGTCACCCACGCGCAGCATGTCGTTGCTGGTCAATTGCACACTGGCGACGAACGACAGCAACGTGTCCTTGTACACCAACAGAATCACCGCCGACATCGCACCCAGGCCTGACAGCAGCAACAGCGGCGAGCGGTCGATCAGGGTGGCGACGATGATGATCGCGCCAAACACGAACAGCACCATTTTCGCCAGTTGCACATAGCCCTTGATCGAGCGGGTGCGTGCGTGTTCGGTGCGTGCGTAGATATCCAGCAGCGCGTTGAGCAGGGCGCTAATCGCCAGCACCATGAACAGAATGCTGATCGCCAGGGCCACGTTGCCGATGAACAGGATGGCGGTCTTGCTCAGGTCTGGCACCAGGTACAGGCCGAACTGGACCACCAGCGACGGCGTCATTTGCGCCAGGCGATGGAAGACTTTGTTATGCCGCAGGTCGTTCAGCCAGTGCAGCGCCGGTTGCCGGCCGAGCAATTTGACCGCGTGCAGGATGAGGTAACGGGCGACTCGTCCCACCACCAATGCCACCACCAGCAACACCAGCAAGCCGAGGCTGGAATGCAGGACCGGGTGTTCATCGAGGGCGCCCCAGAGGTCTTGGACGTTGAGCCAGAGCTGTTTGATATCCATGAGTGAACCGATTCTTCTGTAAGACAACACGGGGCGATTAGAGCATTTAAGTGCAACAAAGTTGACGCTCTGGACAAAATCGCTGACAAAAAAGCAGCTGATTAGCCCCGTTCGCGTAAAGAAACTCGGTTTGGGCGCGCGAAACCGGTAACCTATGCAGCTGATATTTTGTATTTCTTCGAGGTAGCACCCGTGTTTTCCCAATTCGCCCTGCACGAACGCCTGCTCAAAGCCGTGGCCGAGCTTAAATTTGTCGAGCCTACGCCTGTGCAAGCAGCGGCCATCCCGCTCGCGCTGCAAGGGCGTGACCTGCGGGTGACGGCGCAAACCGGCAGCGGCAAGACCGCCGCTTTTGTCCTGCCGGTGCTTAACCGCCTGATCGGCCCGGCCAAGGTGCGCGTCAGCATCAAGACCCTGATCCTGCTGCCGACCCGCGAGCTGGCCCAGCAAACCCTGAAGGAAGTCGAGCGTTTCTCGCAGTTCACCTTCATCAAGTCCGGCATCATTACCGGTGGCGAAGACTTCAAGGTCCAGGCCGCGATGCTGCGCAAGGTGCCGGATATTCTGATCGGCACCCCAGGGCGCATGATCGAGCAGCTCAACGCTGGCAACCTTGACCTCAAGGAAGTCGAAGTGCTGGTGCTCGACGAAGCCGACCGCATGCTCGACATGGGCTTTGCCGATGATGTGCAGCGTCTGGTCGGCGAGTGCGTCAACCGCCAGCAGACCATGTTGTTCTCCGCCACCACCGGTGGTTCGACCCTGCGTGACATGGTCGCCAAGGTGCTGAACAACCCTGAGCACTTGCAGGTCAACAACGTCAGCGACCTGAACGCCACCACGCGCCAGCAGATCGTTACCGCTGACCATAACGTGCACAAAGAACAGATCCTGAACTGGTTGCTGGCCAACGAGACCTACCAGAAGGCCATCGTGTTCACCAACACCCGTGCCGCCGCCGACCGTATCTACGGGCGCCTGGTTGCGCAGGAATACAAGGCGTTCGTGCTACACGGCGAGAAAGACCAGAAGGACCGCAAGCTGGCCATCGACCGTCTCAAGGCGGGCGGCGTGAAGATCCTGGTGGCCACCGACGTTGCCGCACGCGGCCTCGACGTGGACGGCCTGGACCTGGTGATCAACTTCGACATGCCCCGCAGCGGCGACGAATATGTGCACCGCATCGGCCGTACCGGGCGGGCCGGCAACGATGGCCTGGCCATCTCGCTGATCTGCCACGGCGACTGGAACCTGATGTCGAGCATCGAACGCTACCTGAAGCAGTCGTTCGAGCGCCGCACCATCAAGGAAGTCAAAGGCACGTACACCGGGCCGAAGAAGGTCAAGGCGTCGGGCAAGGCTGTTGGCGTGAAGAAGAAAAAGACCGACGCCAAGGGCGACAAGAAGAAAACCGGCGCCAAGTCGCCGACCAAGCGCAAGATCGCCAACCGGCCGAAGACCGACAACCTGTCGCTCGTCAGCAAGGATGGCATGGCCCCGCTCAAGCGCCGCAAGCCAGAAGCTCCGGCTGCCGAATAAGCAGGCGGGCCTAAAAAAACCGGACGATGTCCGGTTTTTTTTCGCCATCAGCGTCCCGCTGTGCTCAACGCTTCCCCGCAGCTTCTCTGAGTTCCTTGAGCCGCGCATCGATCAACTGGCACTTGTCGGGAAACTCGGCGCTTTCGGTATCCAGGTCCATCTTCTGCAACTCGTCATTCATCTCCTTGGCCTTGTTCGGGTTCTGCTCTGTGAGTTTGCTCACTTCCTGGGCGAGTTCTTCGCGCTTGGCGGTGGCCTCCTCGGGCGTGCAGGCCCAGGCGGGCAGGGCGCTCAACAGCGTGGCGGCGAGGGTCAGCTTCAGCAAGGTTTTCATGGTCGGACTTCCTTGGCAGTGATGTGCAGTTGAGGCGGCGAACCTCTGGAAAGTTCAGAGAAATGACGCCCGTCCGTTCGGTTGAACGGCCAGTGCCAGGACGTGTCACTCCCTTAGACGGGCTAACTCCATCGGCCTGCAGGAGGAATCAGGATGACGACTTACAATTGGGATCTGATCGAACGTCTGCTGCATGAGGTGCAGAACGGCGAGGGCAGCTTTGCCCCGCGCAAATACGCCGAACAGGAAGCCGCCGAAAAGGCGACGGCCGGTGAGGACACTGGCAACCTGGACGCACTGAAGAAGACCGCTGCCGATTACGAGGCGCTGCTGTTCAAGCGTGGCTTTATCGAGTCGCGGCCGGAGGAAGAGGGCGGCAATGGCGAGAACTTCATCCTCACGGGCCTGGGTGCGCAATTGCTGGCACTGATCGACAGCTCGATTCCGGGCAATGATCATCCGCGGCAAGTGTTGGATGAGCAGGCAGATGCGCTCGATCCGGCTACGTTCGCGGAGGTGGCCTCCAAAGCCCAGATCGCCTGATCCTCTTATACCCCGGTGCCCCCGAGGGTGCCGGGTGAACCTGTCGAATCGGTAATCTGCCGCTAAGGTTGCTGACAGCCGGCGAATCTTAATCTGCTGCCATTCAACTCACGGACTTGAATCGGCATGCACTCCACAACCTCCAGACGCACATTCGTCAAAGGCCTGGCCGCAGGCGGCCTGCTCGGCGGGCTCGGGCTTTGGCGCCCGCCGGTGTGGGCGCTGACCAGCCCCGGCCAGCCCACGGTACCCGCCGGCAGCGAATTTGACCTGTTTATTGACCAGACCCCCGTCAACCTGACAGGCCAACCGCGCACCGCGTTGACCGTCAACGGTAGCCTGCCCGGCCCGCTGTTACGCTGGCGGGAGGGCGACACCGTGACCCTGCGCGTGAAAAACCGCCTCGGGGAGCCCACCTCGATCCACTGGCACGGCATCCTGCTGCCATCGACCATGGACGGCGTGCCCGGCCTGAGCTTCAAGGGCATCGAACCGGGCGGCCTTTACGTCTACCAGTTCAAGGTCAAACAGCACGGCACTTACTGGTATCACAGCCATTCCGGGCTTCAGGAACAGCAGGGCGTGTACGGCCCGCTGGTCATCGACCCCAAGGAGCCCGAGCCGTATACCTACCAGCGCGACTACGTGGTGATGCTGTCGGACTGGACCGACGAAGACCCCGTCGCCCTGATGAAGACCCTCAAAAAGCAGTCCGATTACTACAACCTGCACAAACCCACCCTGGGCGATTTCATCCGGGATGTGGGCGAGCAGGGCTGGTCGGCCACGGCTGCCGACCGGCTGATGTGGGCGCAAATGAAGATGAACCCCACCGACCTTGCGGACGTCAGCGGCGAGACCTACACCTACTTGCTCAACGGCCAGTCGCCTGGGCAGAACTGGACCGGGGTGTTCAAACCGGGAGAAAAGATTCGCCTGCGCTTTATCAATGGCTCGGCGATGACCTATTTCGATGTGCGTATTCCCGGGTTGAAGATGACCGTGATCGCCGCGGATGGGCAGCCGGTGAAGCCGGTGAGCGTCGATGAGTTCCGTATTGCCGTGGCTGAAACCTACGATGTGCTGGTCGAACCCTTGGCAGACGCCTACACGCTGTTTGCCCAGTCCATGGACCGCACCGGCTATGCCCGTGGCACCCTCGCCCGACAGCCAGGCGCGACTGCGCCGGTACCGTCGCTTGATCCGCGCCCGTGGCTGACCATGGATGATATGGGCATGGGCGGCATGGACCACGGTGCCATGGCCGATATGCCGGGCATGGAAGGGATGGATCACAGCGCCATGGGCGCGATGGCGATGCAGAAGCACCCCGCCAGCGAGCAGAACAACCCGCTAGTGGACATGCAGGCGATGAACCCGGTGCCCAAGCTGGACGACCCGGGGATTGGCCTGCGCAACAACGGCCGTCGTGTGCTCACCTATGCCGACCTGCGCAGTACCTTCGCGGACCCCGATGGCCGCGACCCCTCGCGCACCGTCGAATTGCACCTCACCGGGCATATGGAGAAGTTCGCCTGGTCGTTCAATGGCGTGAAGTTTTCCGATGCCGAACCCCTGCAACTGACCTACGGCGAGCGCGTGCGGGTGGTGTTGGTCAACGACACCATGATGGCCCACCCGATTCACCTGCATGGTTTATGGAGCGACCTGGAGGACGAAAACGGCCAGTTCCAGGTGCGCAAACACACCATCGACATGCCACCGGGCTCCCGTCGCAGTTACCGCGTCACCGCCGATGCCCTGGGGCGCTGGGCCTATCACTGCCACCTGCTGTACCACATGGAAATGGGCATGTTCCGTGAGGTGCGCGTGCATGAATAAGGAAGCGAGCATGAACCGTTGCGTCTCGTCCCTGTGCATCGCCTTCGCGACGCTGGGTTTCGCCCCATGGGCGTTGGCGGCCGAGGATGAATTTCAGGGCATGAGCCCGGCAACGCCAGCACTGACCGAAAGCCGTACGCCGATTCCGGCGCTGACCGACGCAGACCGCGCGGCGGTCTACAACGCGCCGGGAGGGCATCAAGTGCACGACAGCGGCGTCAACTCGATGCTGCTGATCAACCAGTTGGAATGGCAGGGCGGCGACGGTAACGCGCAGAGTTGGGACATCAAGGGTTGGGTCGGCGGTGACATCGACCGCCTTTGGCTGCGTAGTGAAGGCGAACGCAGCGCCGGCCGCACTGAAAGCGCAGAAGCCCAAGCCTTGTGGGGGCATGCCATCAGTCCGTGGTGGGACGTGGTCGGCGGCGTGCGCCAGGACTTCAAACCCGGTGACAGCCAGACCTGGGCGGCCCTTGGCGTACAAGGCATGGCGCTCTACAACTTCGAGGCCGAAGCCACGTTGTTTGTCGGCGAATCGGGGAATACCGCCGCACGCCTGGAAGGCGACTACGACATTCTGCTCACCAACCGTCTGATCCTGCAGCCCACCGCAGAACTCAATTTCTATGCGCAGAACGATCCGCAACGCGGTATGGGTTCGGGCTTGTCAGAAAGTGAACTGGGCCTGCGCTTGCGCTACGAAATTCGCCGGGAGTTTGCGCCCTACGTTGGGGTCAGCTGGAACCGGGCTTATGGCCAGACCGCGCAATACGCACGGGACGAAGACGAAGACATCAATCAACTGCGCTGGGTCGTCGGCGTGCGCCTGTGGTTCTGACGGGTTTCCCTTTTTATTATTCGCCGCCTGGCGCGGCCTGGAGTCTTGCATGTCTATGTTGAAAACCACGCTGCTGGGTGCTGCGTTGTGGGTAGGTTTAACTCTTGGTTTGCCCGCTTCGGCGCACCCCAAGCTGCTGTCATCCATCCCGGCGGCAGGCGCACAGGGCGTCGCTCCCGCAGTGATTGAATTGCATTTCTCAGAAAACCTGCTGACCCAGTTTTCCGGGGCCAAGCTGATCATGACCGACATGCCGGGCATGCCCAATTCGCCGATGCCGGTGAAAGCCAGCGTGTCGGCGAGCAGCGACCCCAAGGTGATGTTGATCAAGCCGGCCTCCGCACTCACCGCCGGCAGCTATCGGGTGGATTGGCGTGCGGTGTCGTCCGATACGCATCCGATCACGGGTAATGTGGTGTTCCGCGTGCAGCCATGAGTGAGCTGATCCCCATCGCATTGCGCTTCGCGCTCTATCTCGACCTTATGGTGCTATTTGGACTGGGGCTGTTTGGCCTTTACGGCCTCTACGCTGAGCAACGCAGGTTGCTCAATCTAAAGGCGTTGATGAGATTGACGGGCGGCTTGGGGCTGGTGTTTTCGGTAGCGTCGCTGCTGGTCATGACCCAGACCATGAGCGGCGCCACGGATTGGCAGGCGCTGTGGCCGCACCTGCAAATGATGCTGTGGCAGACCGACCTGGGGTTGACGTGGTGGGTGCGTATCGCGGCGTTGATCGTTGCGGCACTGAGTCCGCACCTGGCGCTGGCCACGCTGTCGGCTGGCGTGGCGTTGGTCACCCTGGTGTGGACAGGGCACGGCGTGATGCACGAAGGTGCGCAAGGTGTGTGGCATATCGTCAGCGACAGTGCACACCTGTTGGCGGCGGCGGGTTGGGTAGGGGCGTTGGCGGCATTCGGTTTGTTGTTGATGGCTGCGCCGTTGCCACAGGGTGATCGGGTCCAGGTTCTGGCCAGAGCATTGGCAGGCTTTGAGCGCATTGGCGCGGGATTTGTCCTGGTGCTGATCGGCACTGGCGTTGCCAATTATCTGTTTGTTGTCGGGCCGAATCTGGGGGGCATCACCGGTGGAGACTACGCGGTGCTGTTGTGCCTGAAGCTGGGGTTGTTTGGCCTGATGCTGGCGTTGGCGGCGCTCAATCGCTTTCACCTGACGCCGCTTCTGCAACGATCCATCGCGGCGGGCGACTATAACGTGGCGATCCGTGCGTTACGGCGCAGCATAGCCCTGGAGTTTGGCGCTGTGGTGCTCATCCTTGGCCTGGTGGCCTGGCTGGGCACCTTGGCGCCTGGCTAAGACTGTGCGCTTTTCAGGCATTTGAGTGCCTGGAAGTCGCTGCGGACCTTATCGATTTTCTGGGTGAGTTTCAGGCGCTGCGCTGGAGAGCTTTGGGCCATCACGTCGACGAGCAAGCTGCGCGCGGCGGCTTCGGTCTGGGCATAGGCGGCGCGGTATTGCGGGGTCCACAGGCTTTCGCGGTCCACCAGCAATTGCTGGATTTTCTGCGGGAAATCGGCACTGTGACGTTGTTGCAGTGCGTCGATGAATTGCGCCTGCCAATGGGCGCGGTTACCGATCCATGCCTGGTTTTGTGCGCCCAACTCGGCAGACCAGGCCGTCACGCGGTTTTGCTGGCCTGGGTTCAACGGGCCAATCCAGGCGTCCAGGCGCTTGCTCATGCGTTCGGCGCGTTCCTTGATTTGTTGAGCCAGTGGTGGCTTGAGGTATTCGTCCTGGCGTTTGCGCAGGTCCTTGGCCAGGGCGTCGCTCATGTCCTTGACCTGCTGATCATCCAGGCCTTGCAGCAATTGCACAGCTGAGGGCGTGATTTCCCGCGCAATCTCGGCAATTGCCTGTTTGGCTTCGACAGTACGGGTTTGCAATGCGGCGTCGGTGACCTGGTTGCTGTCGACCATCTGCTGCAGGCGGTCGAGCCAGTCCAGGTAGCCAGGCAATTGCGTGGTGCAGTGCCAGGCCAGGTGGTCCTTGAGGGTGTCGTTGAACCAGCTCTTTTGCCCGGCATTCATGTCCAGGTAGTCGTTGAGGGTCCAGGGGATGATCACGTCGAGGTTTCGGTAGGCCAGGCCCACGCGATTACAGCCGGCAAGCACCAGGCTCAGGGTCAGCAGTACCATCAGGAGTTTGAGCCGGCGCAACATGGGCAGGTCCTTGCATGGAGGGCGTTAATGCATGTGAACCTGCGCGGGGTGCGACAGTTCAGCCCATCAATAAAACGACCGTGCAGCCTTCAAGGTCAACAGCCCATCACATTGCGAATTGTGTCCGGAGTAGGCCGAGCAGTCACTGCCGCTGAGGCTGGAGCCGCTGTAGATCAGGTCCAGGTCAATGCCTTTCCAGGCCCGGGAAAATTGCACCGACCAATCGCTGAAACTGCTGATGGCGCCGTTCTCTACCGAGACCGGCGTGCCCAGTTGATGGGTGGTGTACTTCATGCTGACGCCGATGCCAAAAGGCTGGGTACCGCCCAGGTCGGCGAACAGGGTGCTGTCCTGGCGGTCGGGGTCATTGCTGAAAGACACGCCAAAGCGGTTGCCCAGCAGGTTCAGCCCACCGTAGAACTCCTGGCTGTCGAGGGGGCTGACCTTGGGGTAGCTGTAGTGGATCAAGCCGACTTCGTAGCCCAGGGTCTGGTCGAACGGACGCTTGAAGCCCATGTAGGAGTCGACTTCAAGGTTATTGGCCGACGACAGGCCCATGTTTGGGGAAAACTGGCCGAAATACAGGCCGCTATCGTGGGTAAGGTCCAGGCCACCGTGGAACGAGTCGCTGCCAGGGGTGGTCGGCTTGACCAGGCCCTGGGCCATGGTACGGCTGGGGGTTGTACCTAACTTCAGGTCGAAGTCACCCAATTCGCGCTGGAAGATATGCGCTTGGGTCAAAGGGCTGGCGACCAGAATGCTGACCACGAAAATACAGCGTTTAAGCATGCTTCACTCCATGAAAAGCGAGGAGCAGTAACGGAAAGGTTCAGGCGGATGCCCGTGCTAGACGTGTGCAAGGATACCGGCGAATGCCAGACGTTGAGGCCCGTTCGTCGATTAGCTGCGTATTGAAGGTGTTGGGAGGGGGGTGAAACTCTAGTCCTAGCGCCTTGAAGGCAAGACGCTTAGGGACCAGATGCAGTGCGCGGGTAAGACTATTACTTCTTGCCCAGGCTGATCTGCTTGGACGGGCCGAAAGTCTGGCCGCTCACGCCCTTGGCAATTTGCTGGATTTCGCCGCCGGACTTGAGGAACGCAGCGATCTGGCTGTTGATCGATTCGCTGGTTTCAACGGCGGGAGCTGGCTTTGCTTTGCTGTTGGATGCTTTTACACGCATGGCGGCCACTAACCTGTAGAAAATTAACTTGGCCAGGCATCGTACAGGAAATACTTGACAATTGCTTGGCAAATATCCCTCAGAATTAATACGCAGCGCTGGAAATAGCCGAAGTTCAGCGCCGAAATAACGCGCTAACTTACTGTTTTAGCTGGAAACCACAGGCGGGGTGGACCGCTGGTGGCCTGCTCAAAGTGAACCGAACGATCAGACGAGTGGGACGCTGCCATTGGAACGCTATGCCAGCCCGCGATTTTTCAGGCGCGCGCGCGTGCAGGGCCCAACTCGGGTAGAATGCCGCCCACGCAATGAGGGTATTGGAAATGGCTTTAGTCGGGCGCTACAACAGCTTGCAAGTGGTCAAGCACACTAACTTTGGTTTGTACCTCGATGGTGCGCAAGATGGGGAAATCCTCTTGCCTAATCGGTATATCCCTAAAGATATTCCCAGTGAAGATGAAGACTGGCTCAACGTTTTCATTTATCTGGACAGCGATGACAAACTTATCGCCACCACCGAAAAACCCAAAGTTCAAGTCGGTGAATTCGCCAGTTTGAAAGTTGTGGAAGTCAACAGCATTGGCGTGTTCCTTGATTGGGGTTTGCCCAAGGACCTGCTGCTGCCGTACTCGGAAGAAAAACGCCAGATGACCGCAGGCGAATATTGCGTGGTGCACGTCTACCTCGACAAGCACACCAAGCGCATCACCGCCACCGCTCGCCTTGACCGTTACCTGGACAAGACGCCGGCCAACTACCAGGTGGGCCAGGAAGTCGACTTGCTGGTGGCCGAAGCCACCGACATGGGCTTCAAGGCGATCATCAACAACAAGCACTGGGGCCTGATCCACAAGAACGAAGTGTTCAAGTTCCTGCGCCCGGGCAAGGAAGAGAAGGGTTTCATCAAAGAGATCCGCGCCGATGGCAACATCAGCCTGAGCCTGCAACCGGTGGGCCAGGAAGCGGCCTCCAGCCTGAACTCGAAGATCCTCGCCAAGTTGCGCGACAACAACGGCACCCTGCCGGTCAGCGACAAAAGCGACCCGGCGGTGATCAGCAACTTGTTCGGCGTGAGCAAGGGCAACTTCAAGAAGGCCATTGGCGCGCTCTACAAGCAGGGCCAGATCGTGATTCACGCCGATCGCATTGAACTAAGCTGAGTACGCTTCGCTCTCCTGTAGGAGCGAGCTTGCTCGCGAAAATATTCCAGGCGCAGCGTAGCGTCGGATGTACGTTTTTCGCGAGCATGCTCGCTCCTACAGGGTTGTGTCATGTCGAAAAGAACGGTTTTTGCCTACCTCGGCACCTTGCTCGCCTTCCTGGTCCTCGACGGCCTCTGGCTCGGCGTGCTCATGGGTTCCACCTACAAATCCCTGCTCGGCGCGCTGATGCTTGATCAGCCACGCCTGTTGCCTGCGGTATTGTTCTATCTCCTGTATGTCCTCGGCTGTGTAGTGTTGGTGGTCTTGCCCAGCGCCAGTTGGCAGCGCGCTGCGCGTTTGGGTGCCTTGCTTGGCCTGGTGGCCTATGGCACCTATGACCTGAGCAACTGGGCCACGCTTCAAGGCTGGTCTGCCGGGTTGGCGCTGATGGACATGGCGTGGGGCACGTGCCTAACCGCCATTTGCTGCACCGTTGGCCACTTGTGTGCAAACCGGCTGCGCCGGTAGCGGACGGTTGATCAGCACTGAACCGGCTAATAGCAAGCCGGTAGCGGCGACGACCAGCGCCGGTTGCAGGCCGCCACTGAGGTGGCTGCTGACCGACGCCAACAGGGGCCCGCTCAATTGGCCCATGGCGAAGCTGGCGGTCAGCAACCCCGTGCTGCGTTGGTAGCCGTGGGGCGCGACTTCTCTGAGCCGCGCCATCACCAGTTGCATGCACGCCAGAAATGGCGCACCGCACAGCAACACGCCCAACGCCAAGCCCCAGCCATTGCCAAGCAGGCAGGCGAACACCCCGGCCGCTTGCAGCCATAAAGTCGCCATCAACCAGCGACGAGTAGTGTTCGGATGCTTGCGGCGCAGGCTTGCCACCCCCACTCCCAGTGCGGCCGCCAGGCCAAAGCAGGGCCAGAACAGATCGGCCTGCCAGGCCCCGTGGAATTGTGCGCTGGCCATCTGCGACAGAAAGGTCGCCGGGATGATGTAGCCCAGGCCGTACAGGAAATAAATCCAGCACAGGTGCGCGATGCTGCCGTTGCTCCCCGCGCTGGCGACCTGCGTAACCGTGACGGCCGGCTTGGGTAAAAACGGCAGGATAGCCAGCAGCATCACCAGCGCTACCGTCCCGTAGAGCAACCACAGCGTGGCAGAACTTTGCCCCAACAGGTTCGACGCCAGCGCCAGCAGCCCCGTCAGCACAATCCCCAACCCCGGCCCTGCAAATACCAACGCACCCAGGCGCGGGCGCCCGGCGGCAATCGCCAGTGGCTGGCTCAGGCTGGTAATCATCACCAGGGCCCAGGCACTGGCGACCCCGGTGCCGAAGCGCAGCAAAAAATGCGGCCAGAAGCCGTGGGCCCAGTAAGACGCCAGGGTCAGCAATACGCACAGCCACAACCCGCCGTAGAGGCGCCCGCGCACATGCTGATGGCTACGGGCAAAGATCGAGTCCACCGCTCCGACGAAATAACCCAGGTAATTGGCGGCAGCGAGCAGGCCGGCGCCGGTCAGGTCGATCTGGCCTTCACTGAGCAAATGCGGCATTTGCGGGGTCAGGGCGAAGCGGCCAATGCCCATAGCCATCATCAGGGCGACGAAGCTGGCGAGTAAACGAATCAGCGGGGACATATTCAGGTTTCCTGCAAAGAAGCGAATGCCTTGCAGGCTAAGACGGATTGACTTTCTGTAAAATTGAATAATAGTGAGTAACTTGTTCAGTTTTGGAGAAAGTAATGGAGTTCAGTCAATTACGCATTTTCCAGGCCGTGGCGGAAGAGGGCTCCATCACCCGCGCCGCCGAGCGCCTGCACCGCGTGCCCTCAAATCTGTCGACCCGGCTTAAACAAATGGAAGAGCAACTGGGCGTCGATCTGTTCGTGCGCGAGCGCCAGCGTTTACAGCTTTCTCCGGCGGGCAAGGTACTGCTGGACTACAGCACCCGCCTGCTGGCGTTGCACGACGAGGCCCACGGCGCTGTACAAGGCGGGCAACCGGCCGGGGATTTCGTCTTGGGCAGCATGTACAGCACCGCCGCGGTGCATTTGCCCAAGCTGCTGGCGCGCTATCACAAGACTTACCCCATGGTGAACCTGCAGGTGCAGTCCGCGCCCAGTGGGGAGTTGCTGGAAGGGCTGATTACCGGGCGCCTGGACGCAGCCTTTGTCGACGGCCCGCTGACCATCGCCACCCTGGATGGTGTACCGCTGTGCGAAGAGCGCCTGGTGCTGATTTGCGAGGCCGATCACCCGCCGGTACGCGGCCCCCAGGATGTGGCGGGCCGTGCGGTGTTCACGTTCCGGCGCAGTTGCGCCTACCGCACGCGCCTGGAAACCTGGTTTTCCCACGAGCGTGTGGCGATGGGGCGAGCGATCGAGATCGAGTCCTACCAAGGCATGCTCGCCTGCGTGATCGCAGGTTCCGGCGTGGCGTTGATGTCTGAGTCCATGCTCGACAGCCTGCCCGGCAAAGACAGCGTGTCCGTTCATCCGCTGACTGGGCCTTTTGCCACTGCGACCACCTGGCTGATGTGGCGAAAGGGTATGCTCGGCGCTAACCTCAATGCATGGATCGACCTGCAGCACGATGGCAACCCGCGATGCGTGCAGGACACACGTGCCATTGCTTGAACGAACCGTCAGGATTCGGATCAATTCAGTAATAGTTCGTTGTGGTTTCCTTCAAGCATTACCTAGGACTTAGGGCTACTATCACTGTAGGAAACGGCGACAGAACTCACGCCGGCCAGCACTACCCTCAAAGGGGGCAATCATGAAAGAGAAAATCCAAAACTGGCTCCACGATCTTGGCGTTGCATTGGGCTTGATCGAGCCTCCGCTGCAACCGGTGCCGATCCGCACGGATGACGAGCAGCGTCGGCCACGTCGCCGCTAATTACGCAGTCTAAAAAAATGTGGGAGCGGTCTTGCTCGCGAATAGGGTGTATCAGCCAAAATAAGGTTGAATGACACACCACTTTCGCGAGCAAGCCCGCTCCCACAGTTGTCTTTCACCAGGCGAAAAAAACGGGCGCGACCTCCGACGTCGCGCCCGCTGAAGAAAATATTCCCGTCCTTGTTATAGCTCAAACCACCGCAGCCGCCACTTTCTCGGGTCGACGCGACAGCAAGCTCACCAGCACAAAGCTCACCAGCGCCACCGCCAGGCTGTAGTAGATCGGCGTGTTTGCATCCAACCCATCCTTGAACATGAATACCAGCGCGGTCACAAAGCCCAGGCTCATGGACGTGATTGCGCCCGAGGTTGTCGCGCGCTTCCAGAAGATCGCGCCGATCAAGGGCACCAACATACCGCCCACCAACAGGTTATAGGCCAGGGTCAGGGCGCTGATCACATCGTTCACCACCAAGGCGATACCCAGCACGGCAATGCCAGTCAACAGGGTGAACAGGCGGTTGATACGCAGGCTCGACGCCTTGCCCCCGCGCAGGCGGGGCAGCAGGTCTTCGGTCAACACGGTGGAGGCGGCGAGCAGGCCGGCGCTGGCGGTGGACATCATGGCGGCCAGCGCGGCGGCGATGACCAGGCCGCGAATGCCGTCCGGCAGCGAAGCTTTGACGATCGCGGCGAAGGCATTGTTGACGTTGTCCAGGTCCGGGATCAGCACATGGGCGGCCATGCCAATCAGCGCACAGGCCAGGCCGTACAGGATGCAATAGAAGCCGGCGAAAGTACCTGCGTACTGGGCGACCTTTTCGTCACGGGCAGTGAACACCCGTTGCCAGATATCCTGGCCGATCAGGATGCCGAAAAAGTAGATCATGAAGTAGGTGATGATCGTGTCCCAGCCGATTGTGGTGAAGCTGAAGTTCGACGCTGGCAGCTTGGCCACCAGTTCATCCCAGCCTCCGACGCGGTAGAGGCAGATCGGCAGCAGGATGAACATCAGGCCGACGGTCTTGATCACGAATTGCACGATGTCGGTGAGGGTCAGCGACCACATGCCACCGATGGTCGAATACACCACCACCACGCCGCCGCCCACCAGTACTGACATCCAGAACGGCAGGTCGAACAGTACTTGCAGCACCGTGCCGATGGCCAGGATCGAGGTCACGCCGATCATCAGCGCGTAGGCCAGCATGATCACCGCGCTGGCCTGGCGGGCCATGGGGTTGTAGCGTTTTTCCAGGACCTGGGTGACGGTGAAGATTTTCAGCTTCAACAAAGGCTTGGCCAGGAACAGGTTCAGGGCAATGATGCCTGCGCCGAGCGCGGCGCACAGCCAGAAACCAGAAATGCCATGCACATACCCCAGGCGCACGGTGCCGACGGTGGAGGCACCGCCCAGCACCGTGGCGGCCATGGTGCCCATATACAGCGATGGGCCGAGGTTGCGGCCGGCGACCAGGTAGTCTTCGTGGGTCTTGGCGCGACGCATGCCGTAGTAGCCGAGCACCAGCATGCCGGCGGCGTAGATGAGTACGACGAATAAATCCAAAGCCATGACGGCGGTTCTCCGATTATATTTTTTATGGGCGATCAGGCGGCAGCTGGCTCGGTAAACACGCGAGCGAAAGTCAGGTACATCGTTGTCGGGGATCTGTGCGACCCCCTTGGTTGTGAGTGTGAAGACGCGGTTTTTATTGTTCTCAGCGCGTTCGCCTTATCAGCGATGCGCGACGCCAGGCAATACGCAGAGCATCTCGTACAGCAAGTTGGCGCCCAGCAGCGAGGTGTTGCCGGTGGTGTCGTAGGGCGGCGACACTTCTACCAGGTCGCAACCAATCAGATCGAGGCCCTGGCAGCCACGGATGATTTCGATGGCCTGGATGGTGGTCAGCCCGCCGATTTCCGGGGTGCCGGTGCCGGGTGCCCAGGCGGGGTCGATGCCGTCGATGTCGAAGCTCAGGTACACCGGGCCGCCGCCGACTTTTTCTCGCACTTCGGCCATCAGCGGCGCCAGGGAGTGATGCCAGCATTCTTCAGCCTGGACCACGCGAAAGCCTTGCTTGCGGCTCCAGTTGAAGTCTTCGGCGGTATACCCCTGGGCACGCAAGCCGATCTGCACCACGCGGTCGCAATCGAGCAAGCCTTCTTCCACGGCGCGGCGGAAGGTGGTGCCGTGGGCAATTTTCTCGCCGAACATATGGTCGTTGACGTCGGCGTGGGCATCGATGTGCACCAGCCCGACCTTGCCATGTTTCTTGTGGATCGCCCGCAGGATCGGCAGGGTGATGGTGTGGTCGCCACCCAGGGTCAGGGGGATGACGTCGTGTTCGAGGATCTCATCGTAGGCCTCTTCGATGATGCGCACCGCGTCGAGCAGGTTGAAGGTATTGATCGCCACGTCGCCGATATCGGCCACCGACAGTGAGTCGAAAGGGGCGGCGCCGGTGGCCATGTTATAGGGCCGGATCATCACCGACTCGGCGCGGATTTCCCGAGGGCCGAAGCGCGTACCGGCGCGCAGCGAGGTGCCGATATCCAGGGGTACGCCGATAAAGGCAGCATCCAGGCCCTTGGCCGTTTGCAGGTGGGGAAGACGCATCATGGTGGCGATGCCGGCGAAGCGCGGCATTTCGTTGCCGCCCAGTGGTTGGTGGAGAATCTTGTCCACGGGATTGCCTCATCGTTGTTTTGGTTGTCAGGGGCCGATTCTGCGAAAAGCCTGGCGCGGGAAGAATCGGCAGAGGCAAATACTTAGTTCAGATTTTTCTAAACTAAAGCCTGGGTTAAACTCCCTGATCCCTGTAGGAGCGAGCTTGCTCGCGAAAAACGTCAACGATGATGCGCACGTCCAGAATGTACGCGGCGGCCTCAGGTTTTTCGCGAGCAAGCTCGCTCCACAGTTGATCATTCCCACGCTCTGCGTGGGGATGCATCCTGTGATGCTCTGCGTCACGCTTCACTGGAGCCCCCATGGCCAACGCCTTGCCCGACCTGAAACTCCTGCGCATCTTCGTCAGCGTTGTGCGCCATCAAGGGTTCGCCAATGCCCAGCACGAACTCAACCTGTCGACGTCGGCCATCAGCACCTACATGAGCCAACTCGAATCTGCCTTGGGCCTGGTGCTGTGCCATCGTGGCCGTGGCGGCTTCAGCCTGACCAGCAAGGGCGAGCTGTTTCATCAGGAAACCCTGCGCCTGTTGGGCGAACTTGAAGGGTTCGAGCAATACGCCGCTGCGTTGAAAGGCGAATTGCGCGGCACCCTCAAACTCGGGGTGCTCGACTCCACCGTCAGCGACAAGGCCTTGCCGTTCGCTGAAGTGATTGGCGCCTACAGCCTGGAGCACCCGGCAGTGCATTTGCACCTGTCGGTGCTGAGCCCCTACGAATTGCAACTGGGGGTGCAGGACAACCGCCTGGACTTGGCCATCGGCGCGTTTTCCAACCGCATGAGCGGGCTGATCTACATGCCGCTGTACCGCGAACAGCACTGGTTGTATTGCAGCACCCGGCACCCATTGTTCAACGAGCGGCGCATCCCGGAACAAGTGATCACCCAGCAACGTATGGTCGGGAGAGGTTACTGGAGCCAGGCCGAGCTGGCGCGCCACGGCTTCAAGCACAGCGCTGCGACGGTGGAAAGTATGGAAGCGCAGCTGATTCTGGTGCTGTCGGGCGCTTACATTGGCTACCTGCCGGAGCATTACGCCCAGGCCTGGGCAGACAAGGGCGACCTGCGCGTATTGCTGCCGGCCACCTTCGGTTACCAGGCGCCGTTTTCGATGATCATGCGCCGTGGCCGCAGCCGCGAGCCACTGATCCAGACCTTCCGCGATTTGCTCAAGACCCAGCTCAACCAGGCCTGAAAACACCATGTCCCGACCCCACTGCCCGCGCTGCCTGCGCCCGACCACGCACTGCCTCTGTGCGCTGATCCCCCACCTCGACAGCCGCACCCGCGTGTTGCTGTTGCAGCACCCGAGCGAGGTCGGCCATGCGCTCAATACGGCGCGGTTGGCGGCGTTGGGCCTGAACAATGCGCAGTTGGTGGTGGGGGAGGTGTTTGATGACTTGGCGACGCTATTGAACCCGCCTGGCTATCGGGCACGGCTGTTGTTCCCGGCGGATGACGCCGAGCCGCTGCACGCCTATGCCCCTGACGATCAGCCACTGCTGTTGGTGGTTCCCGATGGCACCTGGCGCAAGGCACGCAAGCTGTTGCACCTCAACCCTTTGCTGGCGGCGCTGCCCCGGGTGACATTGGCCGACGGCGGCGTTTCCCGCTATCGCTTGCGCAAGGCGCCGGGGCCTGGCGCCTTGTCGACGGTCGAAGCGATCACGCAAGCCTTGCAGGTGCTGGAAGCGCCGACGTCGTTCGAGCCATTGCTCAAACCTTTTGAAGCGCTGATCGAAGGGCAGATTGCTGCGATGGGCGAGGAAGTTTTCCAGCGTAACCATGGCGACCCGACATAAACCCTGCTTATGCCTTTAAGCCATAAGCACCACACTTTGCGTGATATGGCCCGCCGGCCTTTCCCGGTATGATGTGCGCCCCGCAGTCTGGATTGCGAATACGCCATGACCTTGCAGTACCCAACAATCGCCGATTGCGTCGGCAACACGCCCCTGGTCCGCTTGCAACGCATGGCGGGTGAAACCAGCAATACCCTGTTGCTCAAACTCGAGGGCAACAACCCGGCCGGCTCGGTCAAAGATCGCCCTGCGCTGTCGATGATCGCCCGCGCCGAGTTGCGTGGGCAGATCAAGCCCGGCGACACCCTGATCGAAGCCACCTCCGGTAACACCGGGATCGCCCTGGCCATGGCCGCAGCGATCAAAGGCTACAAGATGGTGCTGATCATGCCCGACAACGGCAGCGCCGAGCGCAAGGCGGCGATGACCGCCTATGGCGCCCAGCTCATCCTGGTGACCCAGGAAGAAGGCATGGAAGGCGCTCGCGATCTTGCCGAGCGCATGGCCGCCGAAGGCCGTGGCGTGGTGCTCGATCAGTTCGCCAACGGCGACAACCCCGAGGCGCACTACACCAGCACCGGCCCGGAGATCTGGCGCCAGACCCAGGGCACCATCACCCATTTCGTCAGCTCCATGGGCACCACCGGTACCATCATGGGCAACTCGCGCTACCTCAAGGAGCAGAACCCGGCGATCCAGATCGTCGGCCTGCAACCGATGGAAGGCGCGGCCATCCCCGGTATTCGCCGTTGGCCCGAAGAGTATTTGCCGAAGATCTACAACGCCACGCGAGTAGACCGCATCATCGACATGGCCCAGCGCGAAGCCGAAGACACCACGCGCCGCCTGGCCCGTGAAGAAGGCATCTTCTGCGGCGTGTCCTCCGGTGGCGCCGTGGCCGGTATGTTGCGCTTGTCCAAAGAAGTGGAAAACGCGGTGATCGTCGCGATCATCTGTGACCGAGGCGACCGTTACCTGTCGACCGGCATTTTCGACGAACCCAACTGATGGCCAAGCACGAGAGAGGCCTGCGCTTCCAACCGACGGGCGGCAGCCGGGCCCCACAGATACCCGTGGGCAAGAAACAGCGCCTGACCATCGAGCGCCTGGCCAATGACGGCCGGGGCATCGTGTTCTTTGAAGGCCGCACCTGGTTTGTGAATGGTGCGTTGGCCGGTGAAGAGGTGGAAGCACGGGTGTTGGGCGCCCATGGCAAAGTGGTCGAGGCGCGCACCGAGCGGGTATTTCAGGCCAGTGAGTTGCGTCGCCCGGCACCCTGCGCCCATGTTGGCCGCTGCGGCGGTTGCAGCGTGCAGCACCTGCCCCATGAAGAACAACTTGCCCTGAAACAGCGCATGCTCGCCGAGCAATTGTCTCGGGTGGCCGGCGTCGAGCCGCAGGAGTGGGCAGCGCCGTTGAGCGGGCCGGAGTTCGGTTATCGGCGCCGCGCCCGCGTGGCCGTACGTTGGGATGCAAAGGCCAAACAGCTTGAAGTGGGTTTTCGCGCCGTGGCCAGCCAGGACATCGTTGCTATCAATGATTGCCCGGTACTGGTACAGGCCTTGCAACCGATCATGCAGCGTTTGCCAACGATGCTGCGTCGCCTGAGCAAACCGCAGGCGTTGGGGCATGTGGAGTTGTTCAGCGGTTCGTCCATCGCCGTGTTGCTGCGGCATATGGCGCCGTTGTCCGAGACTGACCTGCAGATCCTCAAGGAATTCTGCGCCTTCCATGACGCCCAATTGTGGCTGCACGGGGAAGGGCAGCCGGAGCCCGTTGAGCCGGGTCAGGCCCTGGGCTTTCGTTTGGATGCCTGGGACTTGGAGCTGGCGTACCGGCCGGGCGACTTTGTGCAGGTCAACGCCGGGGTCAACCAGGCGATGGTCGCCCAAGCGCTGCAATGGCTGGCGCCACAAGCCGACGAACGGGTACTGGACCTGTTTTGCGGCCTGGGCAACTTTGCCCTGCCACTGGCTCGCAATGTGCGCGAAGTGGTGGCGGTGGAGGGCGTACAGGCAATGGTGGAGCGTGCGTCGCTCAATGCCGTCAGCAACCATTTGCATAACGCACAGTTTTTTCAGGCCGATTTGTCTCAGCCTTTGACCGACGCAGAATGGGCCAAACAGGGCTTTTCTGCGGTACTCTTGGACCCACCCCGCGATGGTGCCCTGGAGGTTGTGCGCAAACTTGCAGCCTTGGGGGCCAAGCGCCTGGTGTATGTGTCCTGCAACCCAGCCACGCTGGCGCGGGACACGGTTGAGTTGGTCAAGCAAGGCTACCGGCTAAAGCGTGCCGGGATCCTCGACATGTTTCCGCAGACCGCGCATGTCGAGGCCATGGCGTTATTTGAAGCGGGCTAGGATGCCCGTTTAATCCGACTGGCCTGCGTTCTCCAGGGCCTGAACACTGCCACGGAGCTCGCAGTAAAAGTCGGCGATGATTTTGGCGCATCGAAGGTGCGTCGTAGGGAAGGTAAGCAAGATGGTACAGGTGAGAGCACACCAGCCGATCAACACCGACGGCAGTATCAATCTCGAGGCATGGCTGGATCATGCCGTCAGTGTCGACCCGGCACTGGACCGTGAAGCCTTGAAAGCAGCCTGCGAGTTCGCTCGTGAGTCTGAACAGCAAGACAATGCGGCCAAGAACCTGTGGGCCGAAGGCACTTCAAGTTTTCGCACCGGCCTGGAAATCGCCGAGATCCTCGCCGATCTCAAGCTGGACCAGGATTCGCTGATCGCCGCCGTGCTCTATCGCGGCGTGCGCGAAGGGCATATTGCGTTGCCGCTGGTCAGCCAGCGTTTCGGCGCGGTGGTGGCCAAGCTGATCGACGGCGTGCTGCGCATGGCGGCCATCAGCGCCAGCCTCAGCCCGCGCCAGTCGATGGTGCTGGGCACCCAGGGCCAGGTAGAGAACCTGCGCAAAATGCTGGTGGCGATGGTCGACGACGTACGCGTCGCCCTGATCAAGCTGGCCGAACGCACCTGCGCGATCCGGGCGGTGAAGACCGCCGATGACGAAAAGCGCAACCGCGTGGCCCGCGAAGTCTTCGACATCTACGCGCCGCTGGCTCATCGCCTGGGCATCGGCCATATCAAGTGGGAGCTGGAGGATTTGTCCTTCCGCTACCTGGAACCCGACCAATACAAACAGATCGCCACGCTGCTGCATGAGCGGCGCCTGGACCGCGAGCGCTTTATCAGCGACGTGATGGGCCAGTTGCGTTCGGAGTTGCAAGCTACCGGCGTGGACGCCGACATCAGCGGCCGCGCCAAGCACATCTATTCCATCTGGCGCAAAATGCAGCGCAAGGGCCTGGCCTTCAGCCAGATCTACGACGTGCGTGCGGTGCGCGTGCTGGTGCCGGAAATGCGCGACTGCTACACCGCGCTGGGTATCGTCCACACGCTGTGGCGGCACATCCCCAAGGAATTCGACGACTATATCGCCAACCCCAAGGAAAACGGCTACCGCTCGCTGCACACGGCGGTAATCGGCCCTGAAGGCAAGGTGCTGGAAGTGCAGATCCGCACCCACGCCATGCACGAAGAGGCCGAGCTGGGGGTGTGCGCGCACTGGCGCTACAAGGGCACCGATGTCAAGGCCGGGTCCAACCAGTACGAAGAGAAGATTTCCTGGCTGCGTCAAGTGCTGGAATGGCACGAAGAACTCGGCGACATCGGCGGCCTGGCCGAACAGCTGCGGGTGGATATCGAGCCGGACCGGGTCTATATCTTCACGCCTGACGGCCACGCCATCGACTTGCCCAAGGGCGCCACACCGCTGGACTTCGCCTACCGCGTGCACACCGAAATCGGCCATAACTGCCGCGGCGCCAAGATCAACGGGCGCATCGTGCCGCTCAACTACAGCCTGCAAACCGGTGAACAGGTCGAGATCATCACCAGCAAGCACGGCACGCCGAGCCGCGACTGGCTGAACCCGAACCTGGGCTACATCACCACCTCGCGGGCGCGGGCGAAGATCGTCCACTGGTTCAAACTGCAGGCGCGTGACCAGAACGTCGCCGCCGGCAAGACCTTGCTTGAACGCGAACTGGCGCGCCTTGGCCTGCCTCAGGTGGACTTCGACAAGCTGGCCGAAAAGGCCAACATGAAGATCGCCGAAGACATGTTCGCCGCCCTCGGCGCGGGCGACCTGCGCCTGGCGCAACTGGTCAACCTGGCCCAGCAACTGGTCGAGCCGGAGCGCGGCAACGAACAGCTGGAGCTGATCCCGCGCAAAGCCACTGGCTACAAGCCGGGCAAGCGTGGCGATATCCAGATCCAGGGCGTGGGCAACCTGATGACGCAAATGGCCGGCTGCTGCCAGCCACTGCCGGGCGACGCGATTGTCGGCTATATCACCCAGGGCCGTGGCGTGAGCATTCACCGCCAGGACTGCGCCTCGGTGCTGCAACTGGGCGGGCGCGAACCCGAGCGAATCATCCAGGTCAGCTGGGGTCCGGTGCCGGTGCTCACGTATCCGGTGGACATCATCATCCGTGCCTACGACCGTTCCGGCTTGCTGCGTGACGTCTCGCAAGTGCTGCTCAACGAGCGGATCAACGTGCTGGCGGTCAACACCCGCTCGAACAAGGAAGACAACACTGCGTTGATGTCGCTGACCATCGAGATTCCGGGGTTGGACGCACTCGGGCGGCTGCTGGGGCGGATTTCCCAGTTGCCGAACATCATCGAAACCCGGCGCAACCGCACTCCATGAATAGCTGGATGATTGCTGACTGACATGTGGAGCTGTTTTCTGTGGGAGCTGGCTTGCCTGCGATAGCATCACCTCGGTTCAATTGAAGCACCGAGTCGCCGGCATCGCAGGCAAGCCAGCTCCCACATTAGATATTCAGCGGAAAGAGATACGATGTATTCACTCGAAGACCTGCTGCACCTGATGAACCGCCTGCGCGACCCGCAATACGGCTGCCCGTGGGACATCAAGCAAACCTACGCCACCATCGTCCCGCACACGCTGGAAGAAGCCTATGAAGTGGCCGACGCCATCGAGCGCGGCGATTTCGATCACCTGCAAGGCGAGTTGGGCGACCTGCTGTTTCAGGTGGTGTATTACAGCCAACTGGCACGGGAAGAAGGGCGCTTCGAATTTGCCGGCGTGATCGACAGCATTACCCGTAAGTTGATTCGCCGGCATCCTCACGTGTTCCCAACCGGCGACCTGTACGCGCCGCTGGATATCCCGCAGTTGAGCGAAGAGCAGGTCAAGCAGCGCTGGGAGCAGATCAAGGCTGAGGAGCGCGCAGAAAAGTCCGACGCTCCCGAGCAACTCTCCCTGCTCGACGATGTGCCCACCGCCTTACCGTCGTTGTCCCGTGCGGCCAAATTGCAAAAGCGCGCCAGCCAGGTCGGTTTCGACTGGCCGTCCGCGTTGCCGGTGGTGGACAACGTGCGCGAAGAGTTGGACGAAGTGCTCGAAGCCATGGCCGATAACGACTCGGCAGCCATCGCCGATGAAGTCGGCGACCTGCTGTTTGCCGCGGTCAACCTGGCGCGTCACCTCAAGGTCGACCCGGAAACCGCCTTGCGCGGCGCCAATGCCAAGTTCGAACGACGTTTCCGATTTATCGAACAGGCATTGCGCGATACACACCAACCCATAGAAGATTGCACCCTCGAAGTGTTGGACGCCCTCTGGGGTGAAGCCAAACGTCAGGAAAAGAATGTGTCCAGCTGCGGTTGAGCAGTTGCCTAAGTGAGTAAGCACCATGAGCCTTTCCCTTCGCGACCAGTTGCTCAAAGCAGGTCTGGTCAACCAAAAGCAGGCCAAGCAGGTCGGCAAAGAGAAACAGAAACAGCAGCGCCTGGTCCACAAAGGCCAGGCCGAAGTCGATGATACCCAGGCCCGCCTGGCCGCCGAGGCCCAGGCCGAGAAGGTCAAGCGTGACCAGGAGCTGAACCGTCAGCAGCAGGAAAAAGCCGAGGCCAAGGCGCGTACCGCCCAGGTCAAGCAACTGATCGAGACCTCGCGCCTGCCCAAGCTGACCACCGAGGACTACTACAACTTCGTGGATGACAAGAAGGTCAAGCGCCTGTCGGTCAACACGCTGATGCGCAACAAGCTGAGCAACGGCTCCCTGGCAATCGTGCACCACGGTGGCGGCTACGAGGTGATCCCGCGCGAGGCAGCGCTGAAGATCCAGGAGCGTGCTCCGGAGCGTATCGTGCAGCTCAACATCCTCACCGAAAGCCAGGTGCCGGATGAGGATGATCCGTACGCCGCTTACCAGATCCCTGATGATCTGATGTGGTAAGCATCTAGAAATGACAAACCCCGTCAAAAGGCGGGGTTTGTATTTAAACGTGCAGCACCAGCCTGTTACCAATCCACGGCGTAACTCAGGCTGAAGGTACGACCCTCGGCATTCGGGTACGGTGCGCGGGCGTTGGCCTGGGCGAACATGTTCTGGTAGTTGCGATTGGTGAGGTTGTACACCGCACCTTCGAGGCGACCTACCGGCAACCTTACCGAGCCGAGCAGGTCGACCAGGGTGTAGCCCTGGATATCGCGACCGTTGTTGTCCTTGGCCGCCGCGTCGTAATTGGCCAGGCGCATACCCTGCAAGCGCAGGCTGTAGTCGTCACGCTCATAGCCGACAAAGGCTGTGGTCTTGGCGGGAGAGATACGGGTGGCAGGCAAGTCGATCCACTTGCCGTTCTGCTGGGTCTCGCCTTTGGCGTACGCGTAAGTACCGCCGACGGACCATTGGTCGGTGATGTTATAGGTCAGGCCGGTTTCGACGCCACGTACGCGCTCTTTCTGATTGATCAGGCGCAGCACACGATCATTGGCATCATAGAACTGCGTGACATCCGAGGTGTTTTCATACGCGGTGACACTGGCCTGCCACTTGTCCCAATCGCCACGCCAGCCCAGCTCGTAGCTGTCGACTTTAAGGGCCTGGGCATTGAGGTCCTGGATATCGTATTTGCTGTTCACATCACGCAGGAAGCGCTGGATATCCGGCAGGGAAAAGCCCTGGCTGAAGTTGACGAACACATCCTGGTTGTCGGTCAGGTGGTACACCGCCCCGAGGTTATACAGCGTGTCATCATATTTGAGCGTGCCACCGGGCAGTGTCGCGCGGTTGCCGGTCTGGACGATTTCGCCGTATGCGATGCTGTCGGAGACCTTGCTCTCAATCCACTCGCGACGTACGCCACCGCGCAAGGTCCAGTTGTCGATGTCGTAGGACAGTTGGCCAAAGATGGCTTTGGTGGTGGTCTCGATATCTGGGCCCAGTTCGAACGTGGTACCGGTTTTGGTGTAGGTCAGGCCATTGACCCGGTACTGGTCGCCACGCTGGCGTGAGGTTTCATGGTCGTAGTCCGCGCCCCATACCAGATTGCCCGTTGCCGGGCCGATGTCCGGCATTTGTGTGTCGATTGCCGCCCGCAGACCGTAGACGTCCTGCACGCTGTTGTTGTCTGACACGCCTGCCCGGCCCCGGGACAGGTCTGGAAAGAACAGTGCATCCGCCCGCCGCCAGTAACTTTCCACCTGCAAGCCCTGGCCGTAAAAATCCTTGTCGGCGTAGTTGAGGTTGACCGCCTGGTTATGGGTGTAGGGTTGGTCGCCCAGGTCCAGGCCTTTTACCGCGACTGCGTCGCTGGTGATGCGGGGGTTCTTGGTGTAGCGAGTGTCTTGTTCGTCTTTATAGTCTTGCAGCGACAGGCTGATCTTCTTGTCATCATCAAGCTCATAGCCGAAGCGACCTTGCAGGTCGTAGGTATCGGTGTCCATGTTGCTGCCCTGGGACGTGTCCTGGGGAATGCGCTTGCCATTACCGTCGAACTGATCGTTGCGCTGTACGGTATTGCCTGAGAGATACCAGTCCACCGGGCCCTTGCGGCCCGTGGCGCTTTGGAACGCCTGATAAGCGAACCCCTTGTGGCTGAAGTTGTTGCCGGCGGTCATGCCGATCTTGCTGCTGAACGCCAGGTCTTCACCTTGGTTGCGTTTGGTGATGATGTTGATGATGCCGCCCGATGCGCCTGCGCCGTAGACACTGCTGGCGCCGGAGATCACTTCGATACGCTCGATGCTTTCTGGTGCCACGCTGTTGAGCTGGCGGAAGTTATCGCGCGTGGCGTTTTGCGAAACCCCGTCGATCAGGATCAGGGTATTACGCCCGCGAAGCGTCTGGCCGAAGTTGCTCATGCCGCCGCTGGAAGGCGCAATGCCAGGCACCAGTTGGCCGAGGATATCGGCGACCCGACGTCCTGCACCCGTCTGTTGGCGGATTTGCGCTTCATTGATCACCTGCACCGAGCCTGGAATCTGCGCAATGCTGGTTTCGCTGCGCGTGGCCGATACCACGGTCGCCTGCAGTTGCAAGCTGGTCGGCGTTGCCGGTGTCTGCTCGGTCTGATCGGCCCATGCAGGGGCGCTTATCGACCCAAGAAGTGGCAGCAGTACTGCCCATTGCGATGTGTTCATGATCATGTCTCAGAGTTATTAGAAGTATTGACAGAAAAATCGGATGTCTCAGGCGCTCGCGCGAATGCACGGATGGCGCGGATACTTACGGCGGCCAGGGCATAGGTGAGTGCGACCAGCCAGAAGCTGTGCGCCAGGCCCACCCACCCCATGCCGATACCGCCCAACAAGGCGCCGCACAGCGCACCGGCTTTGGCGGCGCTATTGCCCATGCCCAGGGCAAAACCCTGCTGGTTGTGCGCTACGGTAGTGGCGATCAGTGTGTAGGCCACGGGCAACAAAGCACCCTGCCACACGCCCCACAGCAGCCGGCTGGCGATAAAACCCGACCATTCACTGGCCAGTGCCGTGCAGGCCAGCGTGAAGGCGCAGGCCCACGTGACCCACTCGATGATGCGCAGCGTATGGGCTGGCTGATGCCGATCGAACAGGCGGCCCCACAACGGCGCGGACAGTGCCAGGGTCAAGGCGCTGGCGCCATAGCTGGCGCCGATCAGCCACGCGGGTGCGTGCAAAACCTGGGCGACGTACAGGGCGTAAAACGGTTGCGGCATCATCCTGGCTGCCTGGATCAATACGATGATCCCCAGCATCGCGCCAATCCAGCCTTTGGGGAGTGCGGCAGGCTTGGGTGTACGGGCAGGTCTCGATCGTGGTGAGTCGCTGGGTAAAAACGCGCTGATTATCGCGCACAACAGGCAGACGGCGGTGGCGCTGTAGCACAGCAATGCGAAACCGGATATGTCCATCAGCCAGCCGCCCAGCACTGGCCCGGCCAGGGAGCCTACGGCGGTGGCTGATTGCAGTCGGGCAAGAATGTGCCCCCGTCCGCCGTCGCCGCAGCTGGCCAGCGCGTAAGCTTGGGCAGCGGCGATGAAACCAGCCAATGCGCCTTGTACTACACGGATAGCCACCAGCCACCATGGATCAGGTGTAATTGCAGCCAGGGCCTGGCACACCGCTAACGCCAGCAGCGCGCGGATAATCATGAGCTTATGACCGGTGCGGTCGCCCAGTCTTCCCCACATAGGCGTGAGGATCATCGCCGCCATCATCGGCCCTGCATACACCAGCGAAGACAGCAGACCGGTGTACTGGGCATTGGCAACGCCCAGCAGCTTCTGGATTTGCAGCGGCCAGAACGGGCCGCTCATTTCCATCGCCCCCATGGACACCAACTGAATCACCACCAGCAGCCGCAGCGCTGTGTTGTTAGTCGGCATTGGCGGCCGCGCTCAACGGGTTAGGCAATCGCCCGACGATATCGGCATGACTCTCCAGCAGGCGCATGCGCATGAACGACTTGGCCGGCCACGCGTGCTCCAGCAGTGCTTCACGCTCGGTGGCCCAGCGCTGCGGGTCAACCTGCGCGCGCAGGTCGTCAAAACCCTGGCTGACCTGAGCCGACAGTTCATTCCAGAGCAGCGCCTGGGGGACGTCGAAGTGGCGCGCGGCAAGCAGGATGAGCTCGCCCAAATGGCACATGAATACGGTGTGCAGGAGTTTGTCCCGTACGAAACCGGCGTCGTCGTACAGCGTCATCTTCGGGTCGTGCAGTTCAATGTCCAGGCCGTGGGCGTGCAAGGTCTTGCGGTCGATTCGGATATCGCCGAAGTCGCGCAACAGCAGGCGGCTCAATTGTCCGTCTGCGGCCATCACCATGAAGGAGTTTTGCTGATGGGCCTCAAAAGCGATGCCATAACGCAAGTACATGCCCAGCAGTGCTGGCACGGTGATCGCTGCGTAGTCATGGAAGAACGCGAGCATGGCCGCCGCGTTATCCTTGCCTTGGCTCAGGCGCACCCATTGCCTCAGCAGCGGCTGGCCGTGTTGATCAATGGCAAACAGGCTGCCCACTGGCACGGCCATTTCCCCTGGCTGGAGCTGGCTATGGGGATTGTCGCGATAGAGCACTGCCAAGTGGCGGGAGTGCTCGTCATTGGTCGGTTGTGGCTGGAAATGCACACCGATCCGCTCGGGAATGATGCTGAGGATGTTCTGGATCGCAGGCTCACGTTCCAGGATGCTCAGTAGCAAATGGCTGATCCGTGGGCCCATGCGCGCTGAGCGCGGCGATACGGTGCGCTGTACGCTGGTCAGTCGCAGTGACACTGGGAGTTTGACCATGGGCGCATCGCAACGGCCTTCAGGCAAGACGGTCCGGAACGACATGGTGGGGTGGGCGGTGAACGCGACGATATCGGTCAGCACCAGCAGCTTGTCGCCGATTTCGTTGGCGAACAGTTGGGGCAGTTCCTGGCGTGCCTGCCAAGGGTGGGCGGGCAATGGCAGATAATCGCCTGCCTGAAGGCCCTGTGCTTGCAGGACTTCGGTCAATTGCTGTGCCGCTCGCGGGAAGTGCTCGCTCCACCACTGCCAGTAATCGGCGGTACCGGCCAACTTTTCGACATGGGCAAATTGGCGATGTAGCGCGCACAGCAGCACCGGGAAGCGTGCTTCGAACTCTGGCGAATAGTCGATGACTTGCTCGGTATTCAGGCCCAGCTTGGTCTTGTAGTTGGGGTGCCATGGGTGACCCAGTGTTCCCCATTGTTCAAGCACGGAGGTTGGGTTGATAACGCTCTGGCTGTTTTTGAGATGATTCAGCAGATTGTCTTGGTGCTCCGGGCCCATGGACGCATGCAGCTTGAGCGTCCATTGCTCATGGAAGGCCAGGCACAAGGTGTCGTTGATGAAGCTGTCGTCGATCTCGACGTTGAGGCGGTTGAGCACTTCCTGGTCGGCAGGCGACTCAAGGCTGGCGTTAAGCAACGTCAATAACTGTGAGGGGAACTGGATTTTCTGTTCGGGCTGGCCTTCACGCAATAGGATGACTTCGCCGCGCAGGTCCCAGCTTGCCATGCGGCCAGGACGCAAATGTTCGAAACGCAGTCGGGCCTGGCAAGGCAGTGTCAGTGAGCAATGCCCATGTTCGTCATAAATGAGGGTGCTGGGGTCCAGCAGGCTTTCACGAAACAAAGCTTGGATCAGGCGTTGGAAGCTACGTTCGGCGGCGGGTGCCAGCGTATTGATCAGGGTTTGGAGGCTGATGTGGCTGGCCTGAAATTGCGCAGTGGCAAGTGCTTCGCTCCAGCGTTCCAGTAACGCGTTTTCTGGCTTGCTGCTATTTCCATGCATCTAATTGATTCCCTGATTCGTGAGCCTGAATGAAAAGCGAACGAATGATATCGAGAATCATTATTTGTGTGTGTTTTTGTTACATTAATTTATGGCGATTATTGACAAAAAAACCGCGCTCAAAAGGCGCGGTTTCTCGTAAACGGCCCGGCTGCGTGGGCCGGGCGTCCACATGATTTCAGAGCTTCAGGAGCTTTTTGCCTGGCGTTGCAGTTCGAGAGTTTCGAGCTCGTTTTTATAATTGTGGGCGTCGCTCTCGTTGTGAAACATGCCGACCAATACGTCTTGCTGATGGACATCCCAGATGTGAATCCCGTGGCCTACTGCTTCATGGGACATATGTTCATCGTCGCGTTCAGTTACTTTTACAGTCATCTGCTTGCTCCAATCTCTGGTTGATCTGCGGCAAGTCGTCGCAGGCCTCTGTTATATGATTTGTTAGCTTGCTAAGTAAACTGATTTTGCGCGCAATAATTCGTTGCAGGAAGCGCAACAATGCTGGAGGCCGCGTAAACCGGGCATTGCGTCGCCATGGCAGAGGCTTTATGACAAAAGTTTCATGTTCAGGGAGGCCAGATTGACCTCGGCACCGCCATCGCAGGCAAGCCAGCTCCCACAATTAGATCGCGGGGTGCCAGGTGGATGGGCGTCGGGTGTCCGGTCGTCACGGAAGCAAGCTCCCTCGCCACAGGTTTAGCGTCGTACCGAAGTTGTGTAGATACCTATGCTGCGATAGCGGTAGTGGCTCCCCCTAAAAATGCCAGGCGAAAAAAAGCCCCGCATTCAGCGAGGCTCCTTTCCGGTGCATCAGCAATCAGCTGCCTTTGACGGCCTTACCGTCAACGGTGCCATCCTGCAGCATGATGTTGTATTCCTTGCCATCGGTCTCAACCTGACGCAGGGCAACCAGGATGCCGCCCTGGTCCTTGGCAAACCACATCTGGGTGATGCGCTTGCTCTGCGACGGATCACGCACGCGCTCGACCTTGATCGCGTCGATCGAACCGACCTTGGTCTGGACCTTTTCCGAGCCGATCACGCGGAAGTCGTAGGTATCGGTATCGGTACCCTCAACCACGCGGTAGCTCATGCTCTTTTTGCCCGCAGCCACATCGCGTTGCAAGGCGAGCTGATAGGTGGACTTGTCGAGCATGCCGCTTTCGAGAGTGACATTGACCGGGTCTTTGTTTTCAAAGCCGGTGACTTTCTTGGCGCTCTGGTCGAAGTCCAGGTTGATCTTCTTCGCCTTGCCCAGGCCGCCGCGTTCGAAGCTGTAGCTCTTGGGTTGCAGGGTGTCCTTGTCGAACAGGATCACACTGGTTTCGGTCAGGCTGGCAATCATCATCGAGGCCTTGAAATTCAAGGTCCAGGTACCGTCGCCATTCTTGGCCAGGCTGCGTTCAGCCGAACCGCTCATGGGCAGTTGTTTCCAGTCGGCGGTGTAGCTGACGGAGAAGGGGTGAAGGTCTGCCGCTTGTACGGCAGGCAAAGCGAACAGCGCAAAAGCGAAAAGCAGGGCGCGACGCATAAAATCTCCTAGGTTCGAATCAAGTGGCCGCTGGCCGCGAGTAACTGGCCGTCCAATAATGCACCCTGATCGCCAAGAATCAACCGTCCTTCGGCAAACCAGCGAACAGCCAGCGGGTAAATCCTGTGTTCCTGGGTATGAACCCGTTGCGCAAGCGTCTGCGCCGAGTCGCCTGACTCTACCGGAACCACTGCCTGTACGACCAGAGGCCCGCCATCGAGTTCCTCGGTCACAAAGTGCACGCTGCAGCCATGCTCACTGTCGTCGGCGTCGAGGGCGCGCTGATGGGTGTGCATGCCTTTGTACTTGGGCAGCAGGGAAGGGTGAATATTGAGCAGGCGCCCTTCGTAGTGCCGGACGAAATCTGCGCTGAGGATGCGCATGAAACCGGCAAGGACCACGAGTTTGGGGTTGAAGGCGTCGATCAGTTCGATCAAGGCGCTGTCGAAGGCCTCGCGACCGTCGAACGCCTTGTGATCCAGAGAGCGAGTATCGATACCCGCGTCACGGGCGCGTTGCAGACCGTAGGCGTCGCTGCGGTTGGAAATCACCGCAGCGATGCGCACCGGGCTGTCGCCGGTGCGCGTGCTGTCGATCAGGGCCTGCAAGTTACTGCCGGTGCCGGAAAGCAGCACCACGACATCACAGGTCTGGGGCATCAGTGAGCCTTGAGGTTCTTCAGTTCAACCTGGGCTGCGCCTTCGGCGGCAGTGGCGATCTGGCCAATGACCCAAGGCTGCTCGCCGGCTTCACGCAGCACGTTCAGCGCGGTTTCAACGTGTTCCTGCGCAACGCAGATCACCATGCCCACGCCGCAGTTGAGCACGCGGTGCATTTCGGTTTCGTTGACGTTGCCTTTCTCTTGCAGCCAATCGAAGACTGCCGGGCGCTGCCAGCTGGCCACGTCGACAATCGCCTGGGCGCCTTTTGGCAGGACGCGCGGGATGTTGTCCAGCAGGCCGCCACCGGTGATGTGGGCCATGGCCTTGACGGCACCGGTGTCCTTGATCAGCTTGAGCAGTGGCTTGACGTAGATGCGGGTCGGCGCCATCAGCAGGTCGGTCAGTGGCTTGCCGTCGAGCTGGATGTTCTTGATGTCGGCGCCGGACACTTCGATGATCTTGCGGATCAGCGAGTAACCGTTGGAGTGCGGGCCGGACGATGGCAAGGCGAGCAGGGCGTCACCAGCAGTGACTTTGGAGCCGTCGATGATTTCGGCTTTTTCCACCACGCCAACACAGAAGCCAGCCAGGTCGTAGTCTTCGCCTTCGTACATGCCTGGCATTTCAGCGGTTTCACCGCCTACCAGGGAGCAACCCGACAGTTCGCAGCCAGCGCCGATGCCGGTCACGACCTGGGTGGCGGTCTCGACATTGAGCTTGCCGGTGGCGTAGTAGTCGAGGAAGAACAGCGGCTCGGCGCCGCACACCACCAGGTCGTTGACGCACATGGCGACCAGGTCGATGCCGATGCTGTCGTGCTTGTTCAGGTTCAGCGCCAGGCGCAGCTTGGTGCCCACGCCGTCGGTGCCGGACACCAGTACAGGCTGCTTGTAGCCGGCCGGGATTTCGCAGAGGGCGCCAAAACCGCCCAGGCCACCCATGACTTCAGGGCGCGCAGTGCGCTTGGCGACGCTCTTGATGCGTTCGACCAATGCTTCACCGGCGTCGATGTCTACACCGGCGTCCTTGTAGCTCAGGGAGGGTTGCTTGCTCATGATCCAGGCCTTTAGGGGGGATTTCTGGGTAACGACCGGGCGGGCGGGGGCTTTTGGAAAGGGCCCTGCCGTTGACGGTCTGCGAAGGCGCGCGATTTTATCAGGCTTGAGGGGCAGCGGCCATCCTCGGGCCGACGGGCAGGGCATATGAGCTCAAAAAAATGCAAATCGGGCCGGTAATCGTGCGTATTAAGGTATAGCCTTGAGCTCGCTAGCGTTATGACAGTATGAAAACTTACCGGGACCCTGTGAATGTTTTACCGGTCGCTGTGTCACAGCCTCACGCGGTCTGTTCCAACCGCTAAATTTGTCGTTCGGGAATCTTCCATGCGTCTGTGTAAATTCTTCTTTGTAGGCTGCTTGTCGTTGGTCAGCCTGGCGAGTCATGCCGAAACCCTCAATGGCCTCTATCAAGTGCTCGAACCGGTCAGCAGCCAGTCGCCCCAAGAGCGCGACCAAGCCACCCATCGTGCTGTGCAGACCCTGGTGATCCGCCTGACCGGCGACGCCAAGGCCGCCGATGGCCCGGGCCTGGCGGCGATCCGCAAAGACCCGCAACAAATCATCAGCCAGTACGGCTACGACGCCGGCCCGCCGGAAAGCCTGCAAGTGGACTTCGACCCGGTCAGCACCGACCGCGCCTTGCGTGATGCGGGGCTGTCGATCTGGGGCAGCAACCGGCCGTCGATCCTGGGTTGGTGGCTCAACGATTCAACCGAAGGCAGCAGCCTGGTCGGCGATGGCCAGGCCGTTGCCCAGGCCCTGCGCCGGGCCGCGCAACACCGGGGGCTGCCGCTGCGCTTGCCGCTGGGTGATTTGGACGAACAGGTAGTCGCCACCGCGCCGAATCTTGAAAGCCCGGACGCCACGCCTTTGCGAGCAGCGTCCGAGCGCTACGGTGCCGATGCGTTGCTCGCGGTGCATGCGCGCCAGGAAGGCAGTCAATGGCAGGCCAAGTGGCGCCTGTGGCTGGGCGACAAGGCTGAGGAGGGCACCGCCCAAGGTGCTGACACTGCCGCGCTCGCCGACGCTGTCTTGCTGGCGGTCAGCCAAAAGCTGGCGCCACGTTTTGCGGTCAAACCTGGGGTGAGCAGTGAGCAACTGCTTGAAGTGCAAGGCATGAACCTGGAGCGCTACGCCGCCCTGGGTCGCTTGCTCGAGCCTTTTGGCGGCCAGCCGCAGTTAGTGGATGGCAACCGGATCGTGTATCGCGTCAATGGCAGCGCCGAACAACTGCGCACCCAATTGAGCCTGGCCAAGCTGCAGGAAATTCCTGCTGGCGAAGCCCCGGTACAGCCTGCCGTGGTCGAAGGCATGCAACCGGCTGCTGCACCTGAGCCTCAGGCGCAACTGCGTTTTCGTTGGTAAACGGTGTTCCTCCTTCTATATAGAAGAAGGGCGTAGATAACAGATGGAGTGGTTTATGGCGGATACGCGTCGTTGGGTGTGGCTTGGCGGGATTGTCCTGCTGTGCGTTTTTGTGTTCTTGCTGCATTCGATCCTGACGCCGTTCCTGGTGGCGCTGCTGCTCGCCTATCTGTTCGATCCGGTGGTGGATCGCCTGGAAAAAGTCGGCATGTCGCGCACCTGCGGCGTGATCACGGTGTTTGCGCTGTTCACGTTGATCATCACGGCGCTGGTGTTGATATTGGTGCCGATGTTGGCCAAGCAGCTGTTTCGCCTCTATGAACTGGCGCCGCAGATGCTCGACTGGTTGCAGCACACGGCAATGCCGTGGGCCCAGTCCAAGTTCGGGCTGGCGGATGGCTTCTGGAAGTTCGACAAGGTCAAGGCGGCCATCAGCGAGCATATGGACAAGACCACCGATATCGTCACGGTGGTGCTCAGCCAGGCAACCGCGTCGAGCCTGGCGCTGATCGGCTGGTTGACCAACCTGGTGCTGATCCCGGTGGTGGCGTTCTACCTGCTGCGGGACTGGGACATCATGATGGCCAAGATCCGCAGCCTGCTGCCCCGTGACCGCGAAGAGCGCGTGGTTTCCCTGGCGGCGGAGTGTCATGAGGTGCTGGGCGCGTTCGTGCGCGGGCAGTTGCTGGTGATGCTGGCCCTGGGCGTGATTTACGCTGCCGGCCTGATGGCGATCGGCCTGGAGCTGGGGCTGTTGATCGGTTTGATCGCGGGCCTGGCGGCCATCGTGCCGTATATGGGCTTTGTGATCGGCATCGGCGCGGCGCTGGTGGCCGGGCTGTTCCAGTTTGGCGGCGACCTGTACCCGATGCTCGGGATTGTCGCGGTATTCATGGTAGGCCAGGCGTTGGAAGGTATGGTGCTGACGCCGCTGCTGGTGGGCGATCGAATTGGGCTGCACCCGGTGGCGGTGATCTTTGCGATCCTTGCGGGTGGTGAGCTGTTCGGCTTTACCGGCATCCTGTTGGCGCTGCCAGTGGCGGCGGTGATCATGGTGCTGGTGCGCCATGTGCACGACCTGTACAAGGATTCGGACGTGTACACAGGGGTGGATGAGCCCGAGTTGTAATCGCAATGTCACAAACCCGGCCCTGGCCGGGTTTGTTGTTATTGGCGCCGGGTGCGTCAAACAATTCGCGTAAACCTGCGAGTTAACGCAAACCTTTGATTTTGCTTGTGGTCTGCTGCATTGTGCGCCCGGCGTCACGGGTATAAACTTTGCAAACTTTACACAGAGGCCACTAACGGTTCGATGGGAGCCGTTCAGTCAGCATGAAACCGATTCAGCTGCCCCTAGGTGTGCGTCTGCGTGATGACGCTACCTTTATCAACTACTACCCAGGCGCCAATGCCGCTGCACTCGGCTATGTCGAGCGGCTCTGCGAAGCCGACGCCGGGTGGACGGAAAGCCTGATCTATCTGTGGGGCAAGCATGGTGTGGGGCGCACCCACCTGCTGCAGGCCGCGTGCCTGCGTTTCGAGCAGATGGGCGAGCCGGCGGTGTACCTGCCCCTGGCTGAGTTGATGGACCGCGGCATCGGCATCTTCGATAACCTTGAGCAGTACGAGCTGGTATGTCTCGACGACTTGCAGGCAGTGGCCGGCAAGGCGGAGTGGGAAGAGGCGCTGTTTCATTTGTTCAACCGCCTGCGCGACAGCGGCCGACGCCTGCTGATTGCAGCTTCTACCTCGCCCCGCGAGCTGCCGGTGAAGCTGGCCGACCTCAAGTCGCGCCTGACCCTGGCGCTGATCTTCCAGATGCGCCCGTTGTCCGACGAGGACAAGCTGCGTGCGCTGCAACTGCGTGCTTCCCGCCGTGGCCTGCACCTGACCGACGAAGTCGGGCACTTTATTCTCACCCGTGGTACCCGCAGCATGAGTGCGCTGTTCGATTTGCTTGAACAGCTCGACCAGGCTTCTTTGCAGGCGCAAAGAAAATTGACGATCCCTTTTCTGAAAGAGACCTTGGGTTGGTAAGGCCTTGATTTTCCATATGTCGGCATTTTCAAGGCGTCAGAAAACCTGCGTTTGAGCCTTAAGGGCTACGCAACTGAAGCAAAAAATGGAATCACGGCTTAGATGTCATGGTCGAAACGGGAAGTCACATAGATCACGATTGAATTTGCAAATCGATGTGATAGAGGGCATAGTCTCGGCTTCTTTACACATCAGCCACGGTCGTGCCCATGCTAAATCGCTTCGCACCCCTCGTGCCTCTCGCACTCGTTACCCTGTTGTTTGGTTGCGCCTCCCACCCTCAGCAGGTGGCAGAACAGCAAAAACCACAGGTTCAAAATCAGGCAAAGTTCGTTGCTGCACAGTCTGCTTCTGTTTATGAAGAAGAGGTGGCAACCGAAAAAGAACTCGCCGAGTTCTCCGACAGCAAGCCTTACCAACTGCCACTTCTGGCCGACAGCATCCTTGAGCGCGGCATGTCCTTGATCGGTACCCGTTACCGTTTCGGCGGCACCTCGGAAGCCGGTTTTGATTGCAGCGGTTTCATTGGCTACCTGTTTCGTGAAGAGGCCGGTATGAACCTGCCGCGCTCCACGCGCGAAATGATCAACGTGAATGCACCGTTGGTCGCACGAAACAACCTCAAGCCCGGTGATCTGCTTTTCTTTAGTACCAGTGGCCGCGGTCGTGTCAGCCACGCCGGTATCTACCTGGGCGATAACCAGTTTATTCACTCCAGCAGCCGCCGCAGTGGTGGTGTTCGGGTCGATAACCTGGGTGACAGCTACTGGAGCAAAACCTTCATCGAAGCCAAGCGCGCACTCGCCATGGCCCCGACGACGGTTACCGCTAGTAAGTAAAGTTAAAGTGATACTTGAAGTTTGACGTGTAAGCGCTAGAATCCCTGGACATTGTTGTCATCCGTTCGCGCGAGCTTTGCTTGCGCGTTCTGGTTTTCAACGTTCGGCAGCGAAAGCCGCATCCAGACCAGGATTGTTCTGCACATGTCGACCTCGGCCCGCCTGATGCTTATTGTTTGCGCCGCGCTGCTCAGCGCCTGCGCCAGTCGTACACCGCCGCCCGCGCCCGTCGCGGTCAAGCCTAAGCCGGTGTTCAACTATGCCACCCAGAATTTCTCGCCGGCTGCCGAAGACGTGCTCTTTCGTGCGCTGGGCCTGGTCGGCACGCCTTATCGCTGGGGTGGCAACACGCCGGACTCGGGGTTTGATTGCAGCGGCCTGATCGGCTTTGTATTCCGCGATGCCGCCGGCATCTCATTGCCGCGCACCACCCGTGAATTGATCGTGATGCGTGCCCAGGACGTCAGCGAACAAAACCTGCAAACTGGCGACCTGCTGTTCTTCGCCACCGGTGGTGGTTCGCGGGTCAGTCATGCGGGCATTTATGTGGGGGAGGGTCGCTTCGTACACGCGCCGCAAACCGGCGGTACGGTGAAGCTGGATACGCTATCCAAAGCGTATTGGCAGAATGCCTACCTGAGTGCCAAACGCGTGTTGCCGGGGAATCTGGCGCGTAATCCCTGAATCAATAAAACTCCAAAATGTGGGAGCGGGCTTGCCCGCGAATGCAGTGTGTCAGTCAACGGATTAGTTGGCTGGGCCACCGTAATCGCGGGCAAGCCCGCTCCCACATTGGTGTGTGGCGATTTACTTAACAGCCGACACCCGCCAAACCTTATTGCCCACATCATCGGCCACCAGCAAATCCCCCTGCTGATCAATCACCACGCCAACCGGCCGGCCCATGGCTTTCTCATCGCTATCAAGAAACCCCGTCAGCACATCCACCGGTTGCCCTTTCGGCTGGCCCCCTTCGAACGGCACGAAAATCACCTTGTAGCCACTGTGCGGCTTGCGGTTCCAGGAGCCATGCTGGCCGATAAATGCGCCGTTTACGAAGGGGGCGGGGAGTTTGCTGCCTTCGGCGAAGGTCAGCCCCAGCGACGCAGTGTGAGGGCCTACCGCATAGTCGGGAGCGATGGCCTTGGCGACCATGTCCAGGTTCTGCGGGGTCACACGCACATCCACATGCTGGCCGTAATAGCTGAACGGCCAGCCGTAGAACCCGCCATCCTTGACCGAGGTGATGTAGTCGGGCACCAGGTCACTGCCAATCTCATCGCGCTCGTTGACCGCCGCCCACAACTTGCCGCTCTGTGGCTCCCACGCCATGCCGTTGGGGTTGCGCAGGCCAGAAGCAAAAATGCGGTGCTGGCCGCTGGCGCGGTCGACTTCCCAAATGGCGGCGCGGCCCTGTTCGGCTTCCAGGCCGTTTTCGCCGACGTTGCTGTTGGAGCCGACGCTTACGTACAGCTTGCTGCCGTCCTGGCTGGCCACGACGTTTTTGGTCCAGTGGTGGTTCAAGGGGCCACCGGGTAAATCCACCACCTTGGTGCCTGGGGAGGTGATCGCGGTTTCACCCGGCTGATAGGGGAAGCGCAGCAATTTATCCGAATCGGCCACATAGAGGTCGTTGCCCACCAGGGCCATGCCAAACGGGGAATTGAGATTCTCCAGGAACACCGTGCGTGTTTCTGCCACACCGTCATGGTCGGCATCGCGCAGCAAGGTAATGCGGTTCGGGCTCGGTACGCCGGCGCCAGCGCGGTCCATGACTTTTTCCATCACCCAGCCACGTACGCCTTTGGCGTCGTCCGGCTTGGGCGGTGCATTGGTCTCGGCCACCAGCACGTCGCCGTTGGGTAGCACATAGAGCCAGCGCGGGTGATCCAGCCCTTCGGCGAATGCGGCCACTTGGGTGCCGGCGGCGGCGACGGGCTTGGCGCCTTCGGGCCAGCCGATGGCCGGGGCGATATTGACGGTGGGGATCAGCGTCTTGTTCGGCTCCGGCAGCCGGGGCGAGGGCCCGGTGCCATCGGCGACCTGCAGGGTCGAGCTTTCGCCGCACGCAGCGAGGCTGCCGGCGCACATGATCAGTAGGGCGAGTCGGGTTTTAGGCATGGTTTTCTCCTTGATACCTGTAGGGGTAGAGAAGCACGAACGGCGGATGGTTCAAGTACAAGGCCAGCTTTAATTGACGCTCCACCCCCAACCCACTAACCTTCGCGGCTTGTTCCAGGTGCTCTGTGGCGTACGCGTCGACGGAGTGAAACAGGGAAGCCGGTGAGTGAGCGCACTTGTACACAGTGCTGCCGCGATTCCGGCGCTGCCCCCGCAACGGTAAATGAGTCAAGACGGTGCTGTTTGCCACTGTATCGCGTGCGATATGGGAAGGCGCACCCTCGGCTGCTTTCTATAAAAAGCGCCACTCATGAGCCCGGAGACCGGCCTGGATCATCCAACAGCATCACGGTGGGCGATGCTTGGCTGTCTGATTTTTTCTTTTTCCTGCCCGCCGTTTTTGTCCAGCCCCAACGGAGAGCTGCCATGACTGATTCCCCCGACCGCGACGAACGCCACCTGGCGCGCATGCTGCGCAAAAAAGCCGTGATTGACGAGCGCATCGCCAATTCCCCCAACGAGTGCGGCCTGCTGCTGGTGCTGACCGGCAACGGCAAAGGCAAGAGCAGTTCGGCGTTCGGCATGTTGGCCCGCGCCATGGGCCATGGCATGCAATGCGGTGTGGTGCAGTTCATCAAGGGGCGTAACAGCACCGGCGAAGAATCGTTCTTCCGCCGCTTCCCCGAGCAGGTGCGCTTTCACGTGATGGGCGAAGGCTTCACCTGGGAAACCCAGGACCGCCAGCGCGATATCGCCGCCGCCGAAGCGGCTTGGGCGGTATCTCGGGCCATGTTGAATGACCCCTCCATCGGCTTGGTGGTGCTGGACGAACTGAACATCGCCCTCAAGCACGGGTATCTTGATTTGGACCAGGTACTCAGCGACCTGCAAGCGCGCCCGCCCATGCAGCATGTGGTAGTCACCGGCCGTGGCGCCAAGCCTGAACTGATCGAAATGGGCGACACCGTCACCGAAATGGGCATGCTCAAGCACGCGTTCCAGGCCGGTATCAAGGCACAAAAAGGCGTCGAACTTTGAATCAGCCCCGTCATTGCCCGGCCGTATTGATCGCCGCTCCGGCGTCCGGCCAGGGCAAAACCACGGTCACCGCCGCGCTGGCGCGTTTGCACCGCAACCTGGGACGCAAGGTGCGCGTGTTCAAATGCGGGCCGGACTTTCTCGACCCGATGATCCACGAACGTGCCAGTGGCGCGCCGGTTTACCAGTTGGACATGTGGATGGTGGGCGAGCAGGAAAGCCGTCGTCTGCTCTGGGAAGCAGCGGGGGAGGCTGACCTGATTCTCATCGAAGGCGTGATGGGCCTGTTCGACGGCACGCCTTCCAGCGCTGACCTGGCGCGGCACTTCGGTGTACCTGTGCTGGGTGTGATCGATGGCACCGCCATGGCCCAGACATTCGGCGCCCTGGCTTTGGGGTTGGCGCGCTATCAACCCGACCTGCCGTTCGCCGGCGTGCTGGCCAACCGCGTCGGCACGTTGCGTCATGCGCAATTGCTCGAAGGCAGCCTCACCGAGGGCGTGCGTTGGTACGGTGCATTGTCCCGCGAGACCGGCATCGAACTGCCTAGCCGCCATCTGGGCCTGGTGCAAGCCAGCGAACTGAATGACCTTGACGTGCGCCTGGATGCCGCGGCCCAGGCGTTGGGCAGCAGTTGCGAAGTGGCCTTGCCGCCGCCGGTGACCTTTGCCGCGCCCGAGGTGATCGAAGCTGAACCCTTGCTGGCCGGTGTGCGTATTGCCGTGGCCCGTGACGAAGCCTTCGCTTTTACTTACGGCGCCAGTTTGGATTTGCTGCGGGCGATGGGCGCCGAGCTGAAGTTCTTCTCACCGATCCATGATCGCCAACTGCCCGAAGCTGACAGCCTCTATCTGCCCGGCGGGTATCCAGAACTGCACCACCAGGCATTGTCGGCCAATACCGCGATGCTGGACGCTATTCGTGCTCATCACGCCGCTGGCAAGCCGCTGCTCGCCGAATGTGGTGGCATGCTCTATCTGCTCGACTCGTTGACCGATGTGGAGGGTACACGCGCCGAACTGGTTGGCTTGTTACAAGGCGATGCGGTGATGCAGAAGAAACTCGCGGCCCTGGCGTTGCAAAGCGTTGAGCTGCCGGAGGGCACGTTGCGTGGGCATACCTATCACCATTCCCTGACCAGTACCGAATGGGCGCCGATTGCCCGTGGCCTGAGCCCTAACGGTGGGCGCGGGGCTGAAGCGGTCTATCGCCAAGGTCGATTGACCGCCTCCTACGTACACTTTTATTTTCCGTCGAATCCTGGCGCGGTGGCCGCGTTGTTTGCGCCAGACCTTGAGACCGTTATCGCAGGCAAGCCAGCTCCCACAGGGGAATGCATTTCAAATGTGGGAGCGGGCTTGCTCGCGAAGAGGCCATGACTGACAACGCATTCCCCCAAGCCGACCGCGAAGCCGTCTACCGCGCCATCGCCGAACGCCGCGACATGCGCCACTTCAGCGGCGGCAACATCGCGCCTGAACTGCTGCAACGCCTGCTCCACGCCGCGCACCAGGCGCCCAGCGTCGGCCTGATGCAGCCGTGGCGTTTTATCCGCATCAGCGACCGCCCGTTGCGCAGCCAGATTCAACAGTTGGTGGAAGAAGAGCGCGTGCGCACCGCCGAAGCATTGGGTGAACGCTCCGATGCGTTCATGAAGCTCAAGGTCGAAGGTATCAACGACTGCGCCGAGGTATTGGTCGCCGCCTTGATGGACGATCGCGAGCGCCACATTTTCGGGCGCCGCACCTTGCCGGAAATGGACATGGCCTCGCTCTCCTGCGCGATCCAGAACTTGTGGCTGGCGGCGCGCGTGGAAGGGTTGGGCATGGGCTGGGTTTCGCTGTTCGACCCCCAAGCCCTGGCCGAGCTGCTGGGCTTGCCACCCGGCGCAAAACCCCTGGCCGTGTTGTGCCTGGGGCCGGTGGCCGAGTTTTACCCGGCACCGATGTTGCAGCTAGAAGGCTGGGCCGAGCCGCGACCGCTAAGTGACATGCTGTATGAAAACACGTGGGGAGTGAGTCAATGAGTGTGGCCTTGCTGTGTGTGGCTGCGGTGGCGCTGGATGCGCTGCTGGGTGAGCCCAGGCGCTGGCATCCGCTGGTGGCGTTCGGCAATTTCGCCGGGCGCATCGAGCAACGTTTCAATAGCGGTGGGCGTGGCTGGCGCAGCCATGGCGTGACCGCGTGGTTTATCGCAGTGGTGCCGCTGACCCTACTGGCCACCGCGTTGTCGTGGGCGCCCTATATCGGCTGGCTGCTGGAGATTATGGCGTTGTACTGCGCCCTGGGCATGCGCAGCCTGGGTGAGCACGTAACCCCAGTGGCCCAGGCCCTGCGCCGCGATGACCTGGATGAAGCGCGCACGCGTGTGAGTTACCTGGTCAGCCGCCAGACCAGCGAACTGGACCGCACTGAAGTCGCCCGTGCTGCCACCGAATCGGTGCTGGAGAACGGCAGCGATGCGATCTTCGCTGCGTTGTTCTGGTTCGTGGTGGCCGGTGTGCCAGGCGTGGTGCTCTATCGCCTCAGCAACACCCTGGACGCCATGTGGGGCTATCGCAATGAGCGCTTTGAGCGTTTCGGCTGGGCAGCCGCCAGGATCGATGATGTGCTCAACTATATTCCTGCGCGTTTGGTGGCCTTAACCTACGCGCTATTGGGTAAAACCCGCCTGGCGCTCAAATGCTGGCGCACCCAGGGCCCGACCTGGGACAGCCCCAACGCCGGCCCGGTGATGGCGGCGGGGGCCGGTGCCTTGGGTGTCGAGCTCGGCGGCGCGGCGATTTATCACGGCGAGGTGCATCAGCGCCCGCCATTGGGCGAAGGCCCGCCGGCCGACGCCAATTCCATTGATCGCGGCTGGCAACTGGTGCAGCGCGGCGTATGGTTGTGGCTGCTGGTCCTGTGCGTGGGGGCGCAAATTTATGCTTGAACATGGTGGTCGGCTGCGTAAGGCCGCGATTGAGTACGGCATTGCCGAAGCGGATTGGCTTGACCTGTCCAGCGGCCTGGCGCCCTGGCCGTGGCCGATTCCCGAGATTCCCTTGCGCGCCTGGGCGCGTTTGCCGGAAACCGATGACGGCTTGGAGAAGGCCGCCAGCGAGTATTACGGCGCCGGCCCGTTGCTGCCGGTGCCGGGCTCCCAGGCGGCGATCCAACTGCTGCCGCGCCTGCGTCGTTCTGGCAAGGTCGGCGTGCTTTCGCCCTGTTACGCCGAGCACGCCGAAGCCTGGCGCCGCGCCGGTTATGTGGTGCGCGAAGTGCAGGAGCAGGAAGTCGACTTCTTTCTCGACAGCCTCGACGTGCTAGTCGTGGTCAACCCCAACAACCCCACGGGCTTGAGCCTGAGCCCGCAGCGCCTGCTGGATTGGCATGCGCGGTTGGCCCAACGTGGTGGCTGGCTGGTGGTGGACGAGGCGTTCATTGACGTAACCCCGGACTTGAGCCTGGCCAGCCATGCCGATCAGGTCGGCTTGATCGTGCTGCGCTCATTCGGCAAGTTCTTCGGCCTGGCCGGCGTACGCTTGGGCTTCGTGTTGGCCGAGCGCAAGTTGCTCAAGCTGTTGGCCGAACAGGTCGGGCCCTGGGCCGTCAGCGGGCCGACGCGGGTGCTGGGCCAAGTGTGCCTGCGCGACACCGACGGGCATGCGCGCCAGCGCAGTCGCTGCATCGCAGCCGGTCAGCGTCTGTTCGAGTTGCTTGAGCGCCGCGGCCTTCAACCTCACGGCGGCTGCGCCTTGTTCCAGTGGTTGATTACCCCCCACGCTGAACGGCTGTACGAATTCATGGCCCAGCGCGGCATCCTGCTGCGCCTGTTTGTGCACAACAGCAGCGTGCGGTTGGGCCTGCCCGACACCGACGCCGACTGGCTGCGCCTTGACGAAGCCCTGGCCGCCTACAAGGACGCCACATGAGCACGTTGATGGTGCAGGGCACCACCTCTGACGCCGGCAAAAGCACCCTGGTGACCGCGCTGTGTCGCTGGCTGGTACGCCAGGGCATCGCAGTGGCACCGTTCAAACCGCAGAACATGGCGCTCAACAGCGCAGTGACCGCCGAAGGCGGCGAGATCGGCCGCGCCCAGGCGGTGCAGGCCCAGGCTGCCAACCTGGCGCCCCACACCGACATGAACCCGGTGTTGCTCAAACCCAACAGCGACACCGGTTCCCAGGTGATCATCCATGGCCGTGCCGTTACCAGCATGAATGCCGTGGCGTACCACGACTACAAAGCCATTGCGATGCAAGCTGTGCTGGCCTCCCACACGCGCTTGAGTGAGGCCTACCCGGTGGTAATGGTCGAAGGCGCGGGCTCCCCGGCCGAGATCAACCTGCGCGCCAATGACATCGCCAACATGGGCTTCGCCGAGGCGGTGGACTGCCCGGTGCTGTTGATCGCAGACATCAATCGTGGCGGCGTGTTCGCCCATCTGGTCGGCACCCTGGAACTGCTGTCACCCAGTGAGCAGGCGCGGGTCAAGGGCTTCATCATCAACCGTTTTCGCGGTGATATCGCGTTGCTGCAACCCGGGCTGGATTGGCTCGAAGCGCGCACCGGCAAGCCGGTGGTCGGCGTGCTGCCCTACGTGATGGACCTGCACCTGGAGGCAGAAGACGGCATCGACCAACGCCAGATCGACAAGGCCGCCCAAGTGCTCAAGGTGGTGGTGCCGGTGCTGCCGCGCATCAGCAACCATACCGACTTCGACCCGCTGCGCTTGCATCCCCAGGTGGACTTGCAGTTCGTCGGGCCGGGCCAGTCGATACCGGCTGCTGACCTGATCATCCTGCCGGGCTCGAAAAGTGTGCGCAGTGACCTGGCCTACCTGCGTGCCAATGGCTGGGACACCGCCGTGGCGCGACACCTGCGTTATGGCGGCAAGGTGCTGGGGATCTGCGGCGGCTTGCAGATGCTCGGCGAGCAAGTCCATGACCCGTTGGGCCTGGAAGGGCTTGCGGGCTCCAGCGACGGCCTCGGGTTACTGGCGTTCAGCACCACCCTGGAACAAGAGAAGCAGTTGCGCAACGTGCGTGGACGCCTGGTATTGGAAGATGCCGAAGTCAGCGGTTATGAAATCCATGCGGGGGTAACCTGCGGCGCTGCCTTGGCAAGCGCTGCGGTGCTGCTGGACGATGGCCGCAGCGATGGCGCGCAGAGCGCCGATGGGCAGGTTCTCGGCACCTACCTGCACGGCGTGTTCGAGACCCCGGCGGCGTGCAGTGCGTTGCTGCGTTGGGCCGGGTTGCAGGATGTGCAAGAGGTGGATTATCACGGCCTGCGCGAGCGCGATATCGAGCGCTTGGCGGACTTGGTGGAGCATCACCTGGATACCGATTTATTGCGCAAGCTATGTGGGATCTGACGGTGATCACACGACCCGATCGCGGGAGCTGGCTTGCCTGCGATAGCGGTGGAGCGGTGTACATATCCATTGCTGCGGCAACGACCACTTATGGTTCCGCTCTTACAGCGGGTCACTTTTGGAAGGACCCAAAAGTAACCAAAAGGCCCTCGCCCCACCACTCGGCACCTCGCCTAGGCTCGGTGTGCCCTCTCTCCGGCTTGAATCCGTGGGCCGCCGCAATGGGCCATCCCTGGCCCAGTGCGGCTAACCCGGCGTCCTGCCGGGTTACCCACGGATTCAAGCCTGCGTTCGGCCAGCGTGGTTTAACGGGGCGCCTGAGATCAAAATCAAAAGCCTGCGCCAAAGCCGATCAGGTTCCCTGTGGGAGCTGGCTTGCCTGCGATAGCGTCCTGGCGGCCGCCTCATGTCCACCTGACGCACCACAATCTAACTGTGGGAGCGGGCTTGCTCGCGAACGCGGTGGGCCAGCCAAAGGTGCATTCACTGACACACCCTATTCGCGAGCAAACCCACTCCCACATTGTTCGCCAGAGGCCTTTGCATGTATCAATTGATCCTCGGCGGCGCCCGTTCGGGCAAGAGCCGCCTGGCCGAAAAGCTTGCCGCACAGAGCGGGCTTGCCGTCATTTATATCGCCACCAGCCAACCCCTCGACGGTGAGATGAACGAGCGCGTCGCGCTGCACCGCCAGCGCCGCCCCGACCATTGGGGCCTGATTGAAGAACCCATCGACCTCGCGCGCGTGCTGCGCGAAAACGCCGCCACTGATCGTTGCCTGCTGGTGGATTGCCTGACCTTATGGCTCACCAACCTTCTAATGCTCGAAGACCCGGCGCGTCTTGCCTTCGAGCGCGATCAACTGTTGCAAACCCTGGCCGCGCTGCCGGGGGAAATCATTTTTGTCAGCAACGAAACCGGTCTGGGTGTCGTGCCGCTGGGCGAATTGACTCGCCGTTATGTGGATGAAGCCGGTTGGCTGCATCAAGCCCTGGCCGAGCACTGTCAGCGCGTTGTGCTGACGGTTGCCGGCCTGCCCCTGACTTTGAAAGGTACTGCGTTATGACCGATTCCTGGTGGCTCAACCCCTGCAAGACCATTGATGCCACGGCCCACGAACAGGCGCTGGCACGCCAGCAGCAGTTGACCAAGCCCGCCGGCTCCCTCGGCCAGTTGGAAGCGCTGGCGGTACAGTTGGCAGGTTTGCAGGGCCAGGTCAAACCCTCGGTAGATCACCTGTGGATCGCGATTTTTGCCGGCGATCACGGCGTGGTCGCTGAAGGTGTATCGGCGTTTCCCCAGGCGGTCACTGGCCAGATGCTGCAAAACTTCGTCAGCGGTGGTGCGGCAATCAGCGTGCTGGCGCGGCAACTGCAAGCGCAATTGGAAGTGGTCGACCTCGGCACCGTCACGCCGTCCCTGGACTTGCCTGGCGTTCGTCACCTGAATATCGGCGCCGGCACGGCCAATTTCGTCCATGGCCCGGCGATGACCCAGGCCCAGGGGCAACTGGCCCTGAACGCCGGGCGAGACAGTGCACGCCGCGCCCTGGAAAGCGGCGCGCAACTGTTTATCGGCGGTGAGATGGGCATCGGCAACACCACCGCGGCCAGTGCATTGGCCTGCGCATTGCTGGATTGCCAGGTCACTGACCTTACAGGCCCTGGCACCGGTTTGAACGCCGCAGGGGTCAGCCATAAGGTCGCGGTCATCGAGCGGGCCTTGGCGTTGCACGCGGGCCAGCGCAGTGATGCGCTGCAAACCCTGTTCAATCTCGGCGGTTTTGAAATAGCCGCGCTGGTCGGCGCCTACCTGGCCTGCGCCCAGGAAGGCATCGTGGTGCTGGTGGATGGGTTCATCTGCAGCGTGGCCGCGCTGGTAGCGGTGCGCTTGAACCCGGCGTGCCGCGAATGGCTGGTGTTCGGCCATCGCGGCGCCGAGCCGGGCCATCGCCATGTGCTGCACAGCCTCGAGGCGCAGCCGTTGCTGGAACTGGGCCTGCGCCTGGGCGAAGGCAGCGGCGCCGCGTTGGCGGTGCCCTTGTTGCGCCTGGCGTGTGCGCTGCACGGGCAGATGGCGACCTTCGCCGAAGCCGCCGTGGCGGACCGCCCCGCATGACCTTGCGCCTGGACCTGCTGCGCCACGGCGAAACCGAACTGGGCGGCGGCCTGCGTGGCAGCCTGGACGATGCGCTGACCGCCAACGGCTGGCAGCAGATGCGCGACGCAGTAGTGGGGCAGGGGCCATGGGATCGGCTGATCAGCTCACCGCTGCAACGCTGCGCTCTGTTCGCCCAGGAGTTGGGCGCACAGCTCGATGTGCCGGTGAGTCTGGAGCCTGACTTGCAGGAGCTGCACTTCGGCGCCTGGGAAGGGCAGAGTTCGGCCGCGTTGATGGACACCGATGCCCAAGGGCTGGGCTTGTTCTGGGCCAACCCCTATGCCTTCACGCCGCCGCAAGGCGAGCCGGTCATCCAGTTTTCCGCGCGCGTGCTTGGCGCTGTCACGCGGCTGCATCAGGCCTATGCTGGCCAGCGCGTGCTGTTGATCAGCCATGGCGGTGTAATGCGCCTGCTGCTGGCCCAGGCGCGAGGGTTGCCCCGTGAGCAACTGCTGAATGTCGAAGTGGGTCACGGTGCCCTGTTCGGCCTGCAGGTTGAGGCCGATGGCGTGTTGAAGGAAGGGCGCTGATGATGCTGCCGTTCTGGATCGCCCTGCAATTTCTCAGCAGCCTGCCCATTCGCTTGCCGGGTATGCCGCAGCCTCAAGAGCTGGGCCGTTCGTTACTATTTTATCCGTTGGTAGGGTTGCTGTTCGGCGTGCTGTTATGGGGCCTCAACCAGATGTTGCAGGGCGCGCCGTTGCTGTTGCACGCCGCGTTGCTTCTCACGGCTTGGGTGTTGCTCAGCGGTGGCTTGCACCTGGACGGCCTGGCCGACAGCGCCGATGCCTGGCTGGGTGGCTTTGGCGACCGCGAGCGCACCCTCAGCATCATGAAAGATCCGCGCAGCGGCCCGATTGCGGTGGTCACCCTGGGTCTGGTGCTGCTGCTCAAGTTCAGCGCCTTGGTGGCGTTGATCGAACAACACAATGGCGCCGCGTTGATCCTGGCGCCCCTGATCGGACGCGCCTCAATGCTGGCGCTGTTTCTCACCACGCGCTACGTGCGTGCGGGCGGATTGGGCCAGGCACTGTCAGACCATCTGCCGCGAATTGTCGGCCAACAGGTGCTGATCCTCAGCGGGTTGGCGTGCATTCTGATCGGCGGTTTCAGCGGCGGCATCGCGGTGTTGCTGGCGGCATTGTGTTTCGTGTGGTTGCGCCAGTTGATGGTCAAGCGTCTGGGCGGTACCACGGGCGACACCGCTGGTGCACTGCTGGAGCTGCTTGAAGTCGCGGTGTTGGTCGGGCTGGCGTTGTAACGCTTTCTTGCAATTGGTTAACTCCGGGTATATACACGCTCTATGCTTGCCTCCCAATGTTTATGCACCAACCTGCGACGCGCCGCCCGTGGCGTCAGCAGGCACTACGACGGCGCTCTCGACGGCTTCGGGATCAATGTTGCCCAGTATTCTCTGCTGTGTAACCTGCAGCGTCTCGACCAGCCGAGCATTTCCAGCCTGGCGGACGCCATGGGCCTGGATCGCAGCACCCTGGGGCGCAATCTGCGGGTCCTGGAAGGCGAGGGGCTGGTGCAGTTGGTGGAGGGCGACGATTTGCGCAACCGCCTGGTGGTGTTGACTGACGCCGGCCATGAACGGCTGGCCGCTGCATTGCCGGCGTGGGAAGCAGCGCAACAGAAACTGATTGATAAGCTTGGCGCCGAAAAGCGCGAAATGTTGTTGGCCTTGTTGGATGAACTCGCCTGAACGGCGGTTTGTTCGACTACAAGCGGGTATATACCCGCGAGCGGAGAATAAGAAATGACCTCGATGTGGCGCACCAGTGGTTGGGTCCTTTTAGGGAGTGCGCTGATCCTGGCGTTGTCCTTGGGCGTACGGCATGGCTTTGGCCTGTTTCTGGCGCCGATGAGCAGCGAATTCGGTTGGGGGCGTGAAACCTTTGCCTTTGCCATCGCCTTGCAGAACCTGATCTGGGGCTTGGCGCAGCCATTTACCGGGGCCTTGGCCGACCGTTTCGGCGCGACCAAGGCGGTGTTTGTCGGCGGGGTGTTGTACGCCGTCGGCCTGGTGCTGATGGGCATGTCCGACTCTGCCTGGTCATTGTCGTTGAGCGCAGGCTTGCTGATTGGCATTGGCCTGTCCGGCACCTCGTTTTCGGTGATTCTCGGCGTGGTCGGCCGCGCCGTAGCGCCCGAAAAACGCAGCATGGCCATGGGCATTGCCAGTGCCGCAGGGTCGTTCGGCCAGTTCGCCATGGTGCCCGGCACCCTCGGTTTGATTGGCTGGCTCGGCTGGTCGGCAGCGCTGCTCGCGCTGGGCTTGATGGTGGCGCTGATCCTGCCGCTGGTCGCCATGCTCAAGGACCGGCCGCTGGCGGTCACAGTGGCCCAGCAAACCCTGGGTGAGGCGCTCAAAGAAGCCTGTTCTCACTCCGGCTTCTGGCTGCTGTCCTTCGGCTTTTTTGTCTGCGGTTTCCAAGTGGTGTTCATCGGTGTGCACTTGCCGGCGTACTTGGTCGACCAGCACCTGCCGGCCACGGTGGGCACCACCGTGCTGGCGTTGATTGGCCTGTTTAATGTGTTCGGCACCTATACGGCAGGTTGGCTTGGTGGGCGCATGTCCAAGCCGCGCCTGCTCACCGGCTTGTACCTGTTAAGGGCGGTGGTGATTGTGTTGTTCCTTTGGGTACCGGTCACTGAAGTCACAGCGTATCTGTTCGGCATGGCGATGGGCTTTTTGTGGCTGTCCACGGTGCCGCTGACCAACGGCACCGTCGCGACCCTGTTTGGTGTGCGCAACCTCTCGATGCTCGGCGGGATTGTGTTTCTGTTCCACCAGCTTGGCTCGTTCCTCGGCGGGTGGTTGGGCGGGGTGGTCTATGATCGAACCGGCAGCTACGATTTGATCTGGCAGGTGGCAATTTTGCTCAGCCTGCTCGCCGCCGCGCTGAATTGGCCGGTGCGGGAGCGGCCGGTGGCTCGTATACAGGCGCAGATGGAGGCGGCATGAGCATGACAGCGCGTCTTATGCTGTTGGCGGTGGGGATGGTGTTGTTGCTGCTGGCCTGGTGGGGCTGGCAGCGGGGCGGCCTGGCGTTGATGCAACTGGGCATGGCGATCTGTTAAGTTGTGGGTCTGAACCGACTCAAGGACTTTTGACATGCAGATGCGCTGGCTCGCTGTACCCGTCCTGATGGCTATTGGCAGCGTGGCGATGGCCGCCAGTTGCCCACCGTTGCTGGAGGGCCAATTGCCCAAGCTGCGGGCCAAGGAATCCATCGACCTGTGCCAGCAATTCGCTGGCAAGCCCTTGGTGATCGTCAACACGGCGAGCTTCTGCGGCTTTGCCCCGCAGTTCAAAGGCCTGGAAGCGTTGTATCAGCGCTACAAGGGCGAAGGCCTGGAAGTGATTGGCGTGCCGTCCGATGACTTCAAGCAGGAAGCCAAGACCGGTGAGGAAACCGCCAAAGTCTGCTACGTGAATTATGGCGTGACCTTCACCATGACCGAGCCGCAGAAGGTCAAGGGGCCGGATGCAGTGCACCTGTTCAAGGTGCTTGCACAGCAGGCCGACGCGGCGCCCAAGTGGAACTTTTACAAGTATGTGGTGGATCGCCAAGGCAATGTGGTTGCCAGTTTTTCCAGCCTGACCAAGCCGGACAGTCCGGAGCTGATCAAGGCGGTGGAGCAGGCGATAGCGTCCAAACCCTGATGGGCGAGCACTGAAAAGCCCCGCCTCCTTCACAGGAGAGCGGGGCTTTTTTATACGGCTGCAGGTTAGAACTTGTAGGTCATGCCCAAGCCGAAACCGTTGGCGCTGTTTTCATACTTGGCGTTGTAGCTGGCCAATTGGTTGGAGCGCGAAATCTTGACGTCCTCTTCCTTCAGGTAGGAATAGGCCAGGTCGATGGTCATGTTATCCATGACCTGGTAGCCCAGGCCCAGGCTGAAGATAGTGCGGTCGCCGGTCGGGATGCGCGGCGAGCGATCCGTGTTGTTGGTAGGCGACTGGTCGAACGTCAGGCCGGTACGCAGCACCACCTGCTTGGTGAGCTGGTACGAGGTACCCACGGCGTAAGCCCAGGTGTCGTGCCAGTTCTGGTCTTCCTTGATCGTGCTGACCAGGCCTGGGGCAAGCGCGCCGCCAGTAGCGCCGCTGACGCCTTCGTTCTTGACGGTGATGTCTTTCAGGCGGCTCCAGCGCGTCCAGGTTGCACCGGCGTAGAGTTTCCACGCGTCGGTCAGGTCTTGAGTGACGGACAGGTCGTAGGACTCAGGCGTGTCGATTTTCAGCGAGGCGTCGTAGCGGTTGCTGCGCAGGAACGGCGAGGTCGCGGTCGGTGCGGTGACTTCGGTGTGGCCGTCCAGCTTATAGCTCACCTTGGAGTGGTAGGTCAGGCCGACACGGGTGGTATCGGTGGCTTGAACCAGCACGCCGATGTTGAAGCCCAGTGCGGTGTCGTCACCCTTGATCTTGATATTGGTGTCTGGCGCGCGAGGGTTCAGCGTCAGGTCCGATTCCAGGGTGCCGGCGATGCGGTTGATCGTCGGGCCAAAACCCACGGAAACGCGATCGTTGAAGGCGTAGCTGACGGTCGGTTGCAAAGTGATGACTTTCACTTCGCTCTTGCTGCCAAAACCACGGCCCTGGAAGCCGCTTTCGTAGTCGGTCACCAGGCCGAACGGCGCATAGACGCCGAAGCCGACAGCCCACTGGTCGTTGAGTTTATTGGTGTAGAAACCGAAAGGCACGGCAGTAAAAGGCACCATATCGCCTTTGTTGCTGCCAGCGGAGCGGCCGCTGACATTGCTGATATCGGTGGAGGCATCAATGGCTGCAACGCCGCCGGTGACCTGCTGACCTTCCAGGCGTGCCATACCGGCAGGGTTACCGAACACAGTGCTCGCATCATCGGCAGAAGAAGAGCGACCTGCGAAACCGGTACCCATCCCGCTCACGCTCTGTTCGTTGAGGGCAAAGCCGCTAGCGAACAGTTGGGAGGATGCCATGGCAACGGCGAGGCTAAGTGTGGTCTTGAGCATTACTTTTTTCATTATTAGAACTCCGTGTGATCACCGCTGCGGAAAGTATCAATAAATTTCAGATCGCGCCATAGGCTGTAATGCTGGAGATAGAGCGGTTTTGTAGGACAATCCGACCAAAATTGCTGTTTTTTGGCGAATCTTGCAATTTGCCCGGTCAACAAGTTGCCTGTTTCATTGGGCTTACACAGGTTTGCCAGGCTTGGGTGAAATCTCGCAGGCGGCCCTGGGGGTGGAATATTTCTTTCCAGATACGCGCCATGGCCAATACATCGCCGGGCGCGGGCAGGGCAGGACGATGTTGTTCCACCAGCAGCCAGGCGATCGCCGTGGCGTAGCGCAGGTTTACCGTCAACTCCAACTGGGGCGCGCTGAGGAACGCATGTTGGCTGGCCAGCCCGCGCACCAGGCTGGCGCGTTCCGGGTCCAGCGCCAGGTAGCCATCCCAGAGGGCGCGGTGGCGTGGTTCGGTGATGCTGTAGAGGCCATGGCCGCGCCGGTCATGCAGTGCCGAGCCCAGTTCGGACTGGCTGGCGGCAATGCCCAGCAGCAAGGATTCGGCTGTTGGGCTGTGACGGCCGAGGTACATTAGCGTCGGCCTGATCACATAACGACACAATTCACTGGCGGCAATACCCATACGAGCCTCAGTCCTTGCAAAGAGTGGACGAGCCTGAGAAGGGGAGCTTGGCAGCGGTGAATCGGATCTCAGGCCCGTCGTAAGCGGATCATGCCGCTTGAGTTGAAGTGTAGTGTCATATTCACGATGTAAAGGACTGTTTTTAAAACATCTTCTGCAATCGGTTATAAGGTTTATATCGTTCTGTACTTAGCGCCACGGGCTCAAGGCCAAATTCCAGGCAATAAAAAACCCTGTTATTCAAACAGGGTTTTTTGAGTTTCAGCGACGCGGGTCGATCAGGCAGTCAGTGCCTGACGGGTACGATCGATCACGGCCTGCAGCGGTTCTGCGCTGGAGTATTGATCGGGATACAGGCGTTCGCTGTGACGAGCGATGCCGTGTTCGTTGACCAGGGTGAAGCTGAAGCAGCCTTTGCGAGCGGCCATGATCAGGCAGTTCATTGGGGCAAAAGCGTTGGTGAGGGTGCGAATGGCATCCTGAGTGTGGATTTGAGCGTTCATATTATTGGTGTTCCTACAAATGACACGGATAAGAACCGTGCAACGTTAAAACGTTCCAGTAACGCTGATCACCATTGATCAAACGAAGAACCCGACTGGAACAAAGCAGCCAGTTTGAAGCGCTATTAAATTAGGCGCGCTTGGGCTGGCAGGTAGGTACTTAGGAGGGCAGGCAACACAACAGGGGCAAAGGTTCTGGGCCCGGGGTGAAGATCCTGATCAATTTGCAGGTTGGTTCGGTCAGAGTATTGGAACTTCGCGCCACCCTTTGCTTGTTCAAAGGCAGTGTCGTCGCAAGGAATACCTGGAAACCATCGAGGTGGTCGATCCCATGTGGTTCAGGGGACGTGTTCGACCAGAATTGACTTTCAGCTTGGTACTAACGCCGCGGATAGTAACGGATTGAAACGGGGAAGGGAAGGCCGACTGCAAAAAAATTGTTCAGCCGCCGAGCAACTCGCGATACACCAGCACGGTGATGGCCGCAGCCAGGGCGCATCCCAGCCCGTAGGCGGCGAGTGTCAGTCGCAAGGACTGACCGGTCTCGATCATGCGGATCACATCGCCCATGTCGTTGATTCTGCCATCACTGAGTTCGATGCACAGGATCACGGCGGTAAAGGCGGCCGATAGCAGGATAGCAATAGCAAACAGTGCGCCGTCCGGCGAGGGGAGCGCGGCATTGATCCCAAGCGAGGTCGCGCAGATGGCCAGCAGCAGCCCGGCGAATAACAGAATTCCTTTCATCGGCCCTACTGGTTTGTATTGTCGGTGGCGCAGTGTGGCGAGCCGAGGCAGATTTGAAAAGGCCTAGGGTTTGCCCGCTCAGTAACATGTTTAACCGGTGTTGAATCAAAAAACGCCGACGATATAACCAGCAGATCGGGACTTGTGCACATTCGTGGCCAAGGGTGTAACCCAGCTGTCACTGGTGTGCAAGTGCGCCCATTTGCCTGTAATCAAAATTTAAGTCAATGAAAAATCTCGCTTTTTTTTATTGGTGAAAAAATCGTCAGTTTGACCGCGGCCCCCGTTCCATGGGGCTTTGCGCCTGTTCACGGGGGGTTGTCCACTGAGTTATCCACAGCTTCTGTGGATTGTCCCGAGCGCTTGCTCTAGGACGGGCGTGCACGGTTTTTTCAGCTTTACCTGTACGAAAAAAAGAGTAGAGTGGCGCGCCTTCCGTTCTGCCCCACAGTGCTTTATGAAGTTTCGCTCAGTATCACCTTCTGTTACCGACACGCCCCAAACTGTTACCGCGCCCAAGCGTTTTTCCTTGAAGGTTGCTTTGTGGCTGCTCGACAGCCCGCGCCTGGGGCAGAGTACCAATATCAAGCATCTCGCCGGCCGCTTGCTCAAGCAGCCTGCCCGCGAAGGCGTGGTGGCTGCCCAGAGCCGTCTCGGCCAACTGATGTGCCGCGAGTGCGGAAACGCCCGTGACCGGCGCATCGGCCACGATTTGTTGCGTTCGGCTGCTCGCGCCGGCGACCGTCGCGCCCAGCGCGAACTGGGCCAGGTCGAAGACTGAGCTGTCCTCCGGCCTTAGGCTTGGTTACCCTTGATCTTTTTCGGTGATGGCAGAAATGGCTATGGTGTTTGACTGGACCAGTATCGCCTTGGGTCTTGTGGGCGCAGCCGTGCCGCTACTGGCGCTGTGCTGGCAACTCCAGCGGCGCCTGACCGCACGCACCACCGGCTGGGAGCTGCTGGAGGAACGCCTGGCGACCGCACAACTGGCCCAGGAAGGGCTCGCCGCCCAACTGGACGCCAGCCGCGATGAGATCAGTGACCTGAGCCAGGCCAATGCCGCCAAGCAAGCCGACCTGGCGGCGCTGCGCCGTGAAGTCGAGCTGTTGCAGATCGACCGCGATAACGCCCGCGACGCCGCGCACGCCTGGAACCTCGACCGCAGCGCCAAGGAGACCGAACTGCGGCGCCTCGACGCCTTGGCCGCAGCCCTGAGCGCCGAATTGCGCGAGCAGCAAGAGAGTCATCAGCAGCGCCTCACAGACCTGCAAGGCTCACGAGACGAGCTGCGTGCGCAATTTGCCGAACTGGCCGGCAAGATCTTCGACGAACGTGAGCAACGCTTTGCCGAGACCAGCCAGGAACGCCTCGGTCAACTGCTCGACCCGCTCAAGGAACGTATCCAGTCCTTCGAGAAGCGCGTCGAAGAAAGCTATCAGAACGAAGCCCGTGAGCGCTTTTCCCTGGCCAAAGAGCTTGAGCGCCTGCAGCAATTGAACCTGCGTTTGTCGGACGAAGCCACCAACCTGACTCGCGCCCTCAAGGGCCAGAAAACCCAGGGCAACTGGGGTGAGCTGATTCTTGAGCGGGTGCTGGAGCACGCGGGCCTGGAGAAGGGCCGTGAGTACCAGACCCAGGTCAGCCTCAAAGGCCCGGATGGCGAGCGTTTCCAGCCTGACGTGCTGATCATGTTGCCGGGCGACAAGCAGGTGGTGGTCGACTCCAAAGTCAGCTTGACCGCCTATCAACAGTACGTCGCGGCGGATGACGAGGTGATTGGCCAGGCCGCCTTGAAGCAGCATGTGCTGTCCCTGCGCAATCATGTCAAAGGCTTGGCCGGCAAGGATTACAAGCGCCTTGAAGGTTTGCACAGCCTGGATTTCGTGCTGCTGTTCGTACCGATCGAGGCTGCCTTTTCTGCCGCATTGCAGGCCGAGCCCAACCTGTTCCAGGAAGCCTTCGACCGCCATATCGTGATTGTCAGCCCCACCACCTTGCTCGCCACCCTGCGCGTGATCGACAGCCTCTGGAAGCAGGAACGCCAGAGCCAGAACGCCCGGGAAATTGCCGAGCGTGCCGGTTGGCTGTATGACAAGTTCGTGCTGTTTATCCAGGACCTGGACGAAGTGGGCAACCGACTGCAACAGTTGGACAAGGCCTACAGCGCGGCGCGCAACAAGCTGACGGATGGGCGTGGGAACCTGGTCAGCCGTACCGAGCAATTAAGGTTGCTCGGCGCCCGTGCAAGTAAGAGCTTGCCGGCGGATCTGCTGGAGCGGGCAATGACCGATTCGGATGGCGTGGCGCATCTCCCAGAATAAACACGGGTCGAAATTGTGGGAGCGGGCTTGCTCGCGAAAGCGGTGTTTCAGTATTAGATGTGCTGACTGACATCACGCTTTCGCGAGCAAGCCCGCTCCCACGCATAGATCGAGTTCAGCCCCGTCATAAGCATAGCTATCTACACAACTCTGTAGCGCTCAAAGGTAACCACGATGCGAAGCGAGCCGCTCTTGATCTGCTTTTGATCTTAGGCGCCCCGTCAAACCACGCTGGCCGGAATTCGACAGGGATTTGGGGGGTAAACCGGCAGGGATGCCGGTTTAGCCGCCCCGCGCCATGGATGGCGCGTGGCGGCGGCCCCCCAAATCACTGGCGGATTACGGGCACACCGAGCCTAAGCGAGGTGCCGAGTGGTGGGGCAAGAGCGCTTTGCTTACTTTGCCGCTCTTGCAAAGTGAGCCGCCGTCAGGGCGGAACCCTAAGTGGCCATTACCTAAATAACGGATATGTACCCGGTCCAACTGTGTTGACTGTTAGGCCGCCATCGCAGGCAAGCCAGCTCCCACATTTGGATCGCAGTGCCTCAGGGAGATAGGCACCGGCTGACAGGTCGTCGCGGGAGCAAGCTCCCTCGCCACGGTTTCGGCGTCATACCGAAGTTGTGCGGATGCTTATGCCGTTACAGGGGCAAATGCCTGCTCAACAGCGCCCGCAACGCCGCCGGCTTCACCGGTTTGGCCAAGTAATCCAACCCCGCCCCATGCACCTCGGCCACCATCTCCGGTCGCCCATCGGCACTGATCACCACACCGGGAATCGGCTCGGCCAGTTGCGCACGCAGCCAGCCCATCAACTCGGTACCGGTTTCGCCGTGGTCCAGGTGGTAATCCACCAACGCCAGTTGCGGGCGGATACCCTCGGCCAGCAACGCCGCGCATTCGGCCTGGTTGGCGGCCGTCCAGACTTCACAGCCCCAACGCGTGAGCAGGCTGCGCATGCCGATCAGGATGCTGTCTTCGTTATCCACGCACAGCACCCGTGCGCCACTCAAGGGCAGGCCGGTTTCTGCCGGCGGCTTGGGTTGCACGCTGGCCTGGTTGCGGGCCAGCGGCACGCACACGCTGAAGACGCTGCCTTTGCCCGGCCAGGAGCGCACGCTCAGGCGATGACCCAGTACGCGGCACAGGCCGTCGGCGATCGCCAGGCCCAGGCCCAGGCCCTTTTCGGCACGGGTCTGGTGGCTGTCCAGGCGCTTGAACTCTTCGAAGATCACCTTTTGTTTATCCGGCGCAATGCCAGGGCCGCGATCCCAGACTTCCAGGCAGAGTTCGCCCTTGCGACGACGTACGCCCAGCAGCACCGGGCCGTCGGCATAACGGAAGGCATTGGTCAGAAAGTTCTGCAAAATCCGCCGCAACAGCTTGATGTCGCTGTCCACCCGCAAACGGCTGCCGCGCCAGCGGAAGCGCAAGTGTTGCTCCTGGGCCAGCGCCTTGAATTCTGCGCCCAGGGTGTCGAACAGCTCGTTGAGGACAAAGGGCTGGCGTTGTGGATTGATCTTGCCGTTTTCCAGGCGCGAAATATCCAGCAAATCACTGATCAAGTCTTCAGCCGAGCGCAGCGAGCTGTCCAGGTGTTGCACCAGCTGCCGTGCTTCGCCGGACAGGCCATCGGTCTGGTGGGAGAGGGCGGCAGAAAACAGTCGCGCAGCGTTCAGCGGTTGCATCAGGTCATGGCTCACGGCCGCCAGGAACCGCGTCTTCGACTGGCTGGCGGATTCGGCCACGCCTTTGGCGTCGGTGAGGGCCACGTTCAGTTGTGACAGTTCATGGGTGCGCTCGGTCACCCGCTGCTCCAGGCCCTCGTTGGCCTCGGTCAACGCTTGTTCGGCTTCGCGGAACGCGGTGATGTCGGTGAAGCTCATGACAAACCCGCCGCCGGGCATCGGGTTGCCGATCAACTCGATCACCCGGCCATTGGGGAACAGGCGCTCGGAGGTGTGCGCACGTCCCTGGCGCATCCAGTGCAGGCGACGCGCCACGTGCACTTGCGCTTCACCGGGGCCACACAGGCCGCGCTCGGCGTTGTAGCGAATGATGTCTGCAATGGGTCGGCCAACGCTGATCAAGCCGTCCGGGTAGTTGAACAGTTCCAAGTAACGCCGGTTCCAGGCCACCAGCTTGAGCGACTGGTCCACCACGCTGATGCCCTGGGTGATGTTCTCAATGGCACCTTGCAACAGAGCGCGGTTGAACTGCAGCACTTCCGAGGCTTCGTCGGCGATACGGACCACGTCCTCCAGTTGCATTTCCCGCCCTTCAATCGCCGCTTTCACCACCGCCCGCGTCGAGGAGGCGCCGAGTACGCCGGCCAACAAGCGCTCGGTGTGGGCGATCCAATCGTTATCGGCATTTTGGTTGGGGTTGAAGCCTTTGCCCTGGCGATAGGCGAAACGAATAAAACTCTGCTGGGCCCGTTCTTCCCCGACGAAGCGTGCCGCCAGGCTGAGCAGGTCGCTGATCTGTACCGACAGCATGGAGCGCGCACTCGCACGCTGGCTGATTTCCTGGCCGATAAAACGGCCTGCCTGCCAGTGCTCGGAAACCCGTGTGCGCGACAGCATCGACACCCACACGAAGAGGGTGAAGTTACCTGCCAGGGAGAACACGGTGCCCAGGGTCAGCGACGTCACCGACAGCCCGAACGGGTGGGAATGCATCCAGGTCAGGCCGGGGAAAAGGTTGAGCGACCAGCCCAGACTTTTCGCCGTCACCGGCAGCACCAAGGTGTAGAACCACAGGAAGGTACCGGCGGCCAAACCGGCAAACACACCACGCCGGTTGGCCTGCTTCCAATAGAGTGCGCCGAGCATCGCCGGGGCCAGTTGAGTCACGGCGGCAAAGGCGATCTGGCCGATGGTCGCCAGACTGGCGGTAGAACCCAGCAGGCGGTAGCTCACGTACGCCAGCAGCAGGATGATCACAATGCTCACCCGGCGTACCGACAGCATCCAGTGGCGGAAGACTTCGAATGGCCGCTCGGCGCTGGAACGCCGCAACAGCCACGGCAGCAGCATGTCGTTGGAGACCATGGTCGACAAGGCGATGCTCGCCACGATCACCATGCCAGTGGCCGCCGACGCACCGCCAATAAACGCCAGCACCGCGAGGGCCGGGTGGGCCTCGGCCATCGGCAGGCTGATCACATAGGAGTCCGGCAGCACTGAGCTGGGCAACAGCATCTTGCCGCCCAGGGCGATGGGCACTACGAACAGTGCCGCGAGGATCAAATAGGCCGGGAATACCCACTTGGCCAGGCGCAAATCCTGGGGGTCGATGTTCTCCACCACCGTCACATGAAATTGTCGTGGCAGGCAGATGATTGCCATCATGGCGACGCCGGTCTGTACCACCATCGATGGCCAGTTGATGGTCTCTTTCCAGTATTCCTCCAGGCGCGGGGCGAGCATGGCCTGGCTGAACAGGTCGCCGAAACCGTCGTACAAGCCGTAGGTGACAAACGCACCGACGGCGAGAAAAGCGAACAGCTTGACCAGCGACTCAAAGGCAATCGCCAGCACCATGCCGCGGTGGTGTTCAGTGGCGTCGAGGTTGCGTGTGCCGAACACGATGGTAAACAGCGCCAGCACCAGCGACACGATCAAGGCCGTGTCCTGGGCGCGGGTGCCGGTGGTGTCGGGGCCGGCGCCGATCAGCAGGTTCACGCCCAGCACAATGCCTTTGAGCTGCAGCGCGATATAGGGCAGCACGCCGACCAGGCAAATCAGCGCCACCACCACCGCCAGGGACTGGGACTTGCCGTAGCGGGCGGCGATAAAGTCGGCGATGGAGGTGATGTTTTCCTGTTTGCTGATCAGGATCATCTTCTGCAGCACCCAGGGTGCCAGCACCAGCAACAGCACGGGGCCCAGGTAGATCGGCAAGAATGCCCAGAGTTGTTCGGCCGCTTGGCCTACGGCGCCGAAGAAGGTCCAGCTGGTGCAGTACACCGCCAGCGACAGGCTATACACCCACGCACGCACGCGCGGTGGCAGCGGCGCATGGCGGCGGTCACCGTAAAAGGCGATGGCAAACATAGTGGCCATATAGGCCAGGGCAACGGCGGCGATCAGCCCGCTGGACAGCGTCATGGTAACTCCGAGCATAAGAACACCCGGGCATTCCAGGCCCGGTTGGACAGTCTCGCATGATGCCTGGTGTTAGTCAGTGTCGACCAAGGTCGTGTGGGATCGAATGTCGCAGGCGGTGCTCAGCGTGGCGGCAGGGTTTTCTGGCGCAGGATGTAGATCGTCACCAGCACCGCACTGGTCAGCATAAAGCCCCGTGCCCACGGCAGTGGCACCAGGTAGCAGGAGATCGAGATGCTTAACCACATCAAGCCAATGGCGTAGACCTTGCCTTTGAGCGGGATGCCATTGCCGTCCAGGTAGTCGCGCACCCACGGCCCCAGGCGCGGGTGTTCCACCAGCCAGTGGTAGAAGCGCGGGGAGCTGCGAGCGAAGCAGGCGGCGGCGAGTAGCAGGAAGGGCGTGGTCGGCAGCACAGGTAGGAAAATGCCGATGACGCCCAGCGCTACGCTTAGCCAGCCGATGGCCAGCAGCGCGTAGCGCAGGAGCAGTGGACGGTTGCCCATGGGTGCCACGGGCAAGCGACTCAGTGGTGACGTGGCTTGAGGATCGCCGGTTTTTCGTCAGGCGCGTTGCACAGCAGGTACAGCGCGGTGAGGGCTTCCGGGATCTGCACGATCATGTCGTCCATCAGGTTGGCGTCGGCGGCGATGTCGGAGAATTCTGCTTCCTCTTCGAACAGGCCCGAACCGACCATGATCGGCAGCAGCATTTCGCTGACTTCTTCTTCGGCGGTTTCGAACCAGGCGGCTTCGCGTAGGAACACGCCTTCCATGAAACCGATGCACCAGCCGCGCAGGTCGGAGTCATCCGGATCGTCGCCCAGGTCCAGCTCGCACGGCAGCTCGAACTCTTCGTCGGAGGCCAGTTGGCGGGCGATGTGCGCTTTGAGGGCGAGCAGGGTGGATTCGATTTCTTCGCGCTGGGCGTCGTCGCTGTAGTGAGGCTCTTCAGCGAACAGCGCGTCGATCCATTCACGGTCCGGGACGGGGTCGGAGCAGATCGACAGGGCGGTCAGGTAGCCGTGGGCGGCCACGTAGTCCAGCGCCTCGTCATGCAGCTCATCGGCGTCGAGGAAGGCTTGCAGGCGGGTTAGTTGCTCAGCGAAGGACATTGAAGGGCTACCTTGGGAATAAACGATGCTGAATTCTAGGCTTTCTTGAGCGCCCAGGCCAGCCGCACGGCATATTTGCCCGGTTTTAGCCTGGTGCGTCTATTCGTCAGTCGCGCCCTTTGGTGGATAACGCTCGGGTATACTGCCGCGTTTTGTGATGCCCCTGCAGGCCCAGCGCCAATCCGGGAAAACTTCGCTTACGGATTATTTTTCGTGAACGCGGATTTTTTCGGCCAGCCTGTATAGAGGGATTTCGGCACCATTTTGGAGTTTTACATGCTCGAGCAGGCTCAACGCGTCCTCAAGGACATCTTCGGCTACGACAGTTTTCGTGGCCGCCAGGGTGCGATCATTGAGCGCGTGGCCAGTGGCGGCGATGCCCTGGTACTGATGCCTACCGGTGGTGGCAAGTCGCTGTGCTTCCAGGTGCCGGCGCTGTTGCGCAATGGCCTGGCCGTGGTGGTGTCGCCGCTGATTGCACTGATGGACGATCAGGTCGCCACCCTTGAAGAACTCGGGGTCGCCGCCGCGTCGTTGAACTCCACCCTCAGCGCCGAGCAGCAGCGCGACCTGGCCGCCCGTATCAAGCGTGGCGAGGTGAAAATGCTTTACTTGGCGCCGGAGCGCCTGGTGCAGCCACGCATGCTGGCCTTTTTGCAGAGCCTTGAGATCGCCCTGTTCGCTATCGATGAAGCCCACTGTGTGTCGCAATGGGGTCACGATTTCCGTCGCGAATACCTGCAGCTTGGCCAATTGGCCGAACTGTTTCCCGATGTGCCGCGCATTGCCCTGACCGCCACCGCCGACAAGCGGACCCGCGAAGAGATCGTCGAGCGCCTGCATTTGCAGAACGCCGAGCGCTTCCTGTCGAGTTTTGACCGGCCCAATATTTTCTACCGCATTGTGCCCAAGGAGCAGCCGCGCAAGCAGTTGCTGGCGTTCCTGTCCGAGCGGCGCAGTGATGCGGGCATCGTGTACTGCCTGTCGCGCAAGAAAGTCGACGAAGTCGCCGCGTTCCTCTGTGAGCAAGGCTACCCGGCGCTGCCTTACCACGCCGGCCTGCCCAATGAAACGCGATCAGCGCACCAAAAACGCTTCCTCAACGAGGAAGGCTTGATCATGGTGGCGACCATTGCCTTTGGCATGGGCATCGACAAATCCAACGTGCGTTTCGTGGCGCACATGGACCTGCCCAAGTCCCTTGAGGCTTATTACCAGGAAACCGGGCGTGCCGGCCGCGATGGCCTGCCGGCGGATGCCTGGATGGTCTACGGCCTGCAAGACGTGGTGATGCTCAAGCAGATGCTGCAGAACTCCGAGGGCGACGAGCGCCACAAGCGCCTGGAACAGCACAAGCTCGACGCCATGCTCTCGTTGTGCGAAGAGACGCGCTGCCGCCGCCAGACCCTGCTGGCGTATTTCGACGAAGACATGCCTGAACCCTGCGGCCACTGCGATAACTGCATCGATGGCGTGCAAACCTGGGACGCCACCGAACCGGCGCGCCAGGCGTTGTCGACGATCTATCGCACCGGCCAGCGCTATGGCGTGGGCCATCTGGTGGATGTTCTGCTGGGCAAGGACAACGAAAAAATCCGCAGCTTTGGCCATGAAAAACTCTCGGTCTACGGTGTCGGCAAAGCCCGCGCCGAAGGTGAGTGGCGTTCGCTGTTTCGCCAGATGGTTGCCCGTGGTCTGGTCGACATCGATATCGAAGGCTACGGCGGGCTGCGCCTGAATGACAGTTGCCGGCCGTTGCTCAAGGGCGAAGTGAGCCTGGAACTGCGCCGTGACCTCAAGCCGCAGACCACTGCCAAAAGCAGCAGCACCAGCCAGGCCAGCCAACTGGTGCGGGGCGAGGAGCGCGAGCAATGGGAAGCCTTGCGCACCCTGCGGCGCAAACTGGCGCAGGAGCACAGCGTGCCACCCTACGTCATCTTCCCCGACTCCACCTTGCTGGAGATGCTGCGCGAGCAGCCCACCACCATGGCCGAGATGGCCCGGGTCAGCGGTGTGGGCGCGCGCAAACTGGAGCGCTACGGCCAGGCCTTCCTGGAAGTGCTCGGCGGCCATGCCGAAGCGCCGAAGGAAATCGCCGATATTCGCCACGAACTGATCAGCCTGGCCCGTGCCGGCATGACCCCGATCCAGATCGCCGGCCAGCTGCAATGCTCGGAAAAAAACGTGTACACCTTGCTCGCCGAAGCCATCGGCAAGCAGCAATTGTCCCTGGAGCAGGCCCTTGATTTGCCTGAGGATTTGCTCGGTGAAATCCAGGACGCCTTTCTCGATGGAGAAGGCGAATTGCCAGCTGTCACGGAGATTGCGTCGTTGTTTACCGGGCGTGTTCCGGAAGGCGTTTTGTACTGCGTGCGTGCCGCTTTGCAGTCTGAATTCGAAATTTAGTGTGCCAATTACGACAATGTAACGAATCAGTACATAGCGGGCCTTGCCTACGGGCAGGGCTCATGCTTAGCTGACTAATAATTAGCCATACTTTATTTTCAGTCTTAAACACGAGTTTTTTATGCCGTTAACCGATCAACACCGTTTTGGCATGCAGTTGGCGCAAATGTCGCGAGGTTGGCGCGCCGAACTGGACCGCCGCCTGGCGGGGCTGGGCTTGTCCCAGGCGCGCTGGTTGGTGCTGCTGCACCTGGCCCGTTTTGTCGAAGCGCCCACCCAGCGTGAATTGGCCCAAAGTGTCGGCGTAGAAGGGCCCACCCTGGCGCGCCTGCTCGACAGCCTGGAAGGCCAGGGCCTGGTGCAACGCCAAGCCGTGGTGGAAGACCGTCGTGCCAAACGCATCCTGCTGTGCGACACCGCCCAACCGCTGATCGACCAGATCGAAACCATCGCCACGGCGTTGCGCCATGAGTTGTTCGTGGGGGTGAATGAGGAAGACCTGCGGGTGTGCATGCGGGTGCATGAACACATCCTGGCGAACCTGGAAAAGTCCTGATCTGCAGCATGTAGGAGCGAGCTTGCTCGCGAAAAACGTCAACGATAACGCGGACTTCCTGAATAAACGCGGCGTCTGTGGATTTTTCGCGAGCAAGCTCGCTCCTACAAAAGTCCTTGGCAATCCTTTCCTAGAACGTCTGGCCCAGGTTCAAGTACACCGCCTTCTGATTATCATCATTGAACCCATAGCTGAAATTCAGCGGCCCCAAGGGCGTATCAAACCCCAGGAAAATACTCGCGGCGTTGATATAACCGCTGTCGAACTCGTTATCGTTGTTCCACGCCCGGCCTCGTTCCAGGGATGCACCCAGGTACAACGGGAAGTCCAGTGGCAGGTAAGAGCGCGGGGTGAGCCTGCGGAAATACACCGCGCGCATCAGGCTGATGTTCTGGCCCGAAATCGCATCCTGGCGAAAGCCCGATAATTGCCGTGCGCCCCCCAGCAGGAAGCTGGAAATCACCACATCCGAATCATCCAGGGTGCGCCCATAGCGGCCGCCCAGTATCAGGGTGTCCGGGCCGTGGCTCATGGCCTTGTCCAGTTTGAACTCCCATTGGCGGTAGCGCTGGTCCGAGCCCAGGCCGGGTTCGAACTCGCGAAAGGCCAGGCCGATGTCTTCGCCGCTGTGGGGGAAGTACACGTTGTCCAGGGAATCGAAGGAGTATTTGAGTTCATAGAAGCCTTCGCTGAAGCTCACGCTCGGCAGGTCGCGGTCGCCAATGCGCACGTCCGCCTTGCCCCAGGCTTCGCCCACGCCAAAGCGGATCTCGCCGCTGTTGCCGATCTGCCGGCCCACGTTCAAACCAAAGCCGTAGCGTTCCAGGCGGTATTCGGAGATGGGGTCGTTGTCCAGGATCAGCTCGACGTTCTGCGCCTCGGCCCTGATGTAGGGGGCCACAAAGTAGCGTGAGCCGGTGTCCATGGGTTGGTAGAACTCGCTGTAGAGTTCCTGCCGATCGCCAATCTGCACCCGTGTGAGCCATTCGGCGCCGAGGCGGTTGATGCCGTTCACGCGGTAACTGGCGCCGAGGTTGAAGGCGCTGTCGCCGCGCATGTCGTCCGAGAGGTTCAAGCCCAGGCGCAGGTAGTCGGTGCCGCTGCGCTTGCCGCGTGCACTGATCACCAGGGTGTTGTCCTGGCCTTTTTTTACCACGCGGTATTGCACCTGCTCGAAGTAATCCAAGCCGTACAGGGTGCCCATGTCCGATTGCAGCCGGCCCAGGTTCAGCGGTTCTCCCAGCCCCTGGCGGATGTAGTAGCGGATAACGTCGTCGCTGACCTTGGAGTCGTTCTCCACCTGGATCGCGGTGATCACCGGGGTGCGCTCCCCCGGCGTGCGCGCGGCTATCAGGTCGGCGTCGATGGGTTCGGCAGGGCGCAGGTGTGCCAGGCGTACGTCGAGGGCGCGGGTGGCGCGGTAACCGGCATCGATCATGTCCTTGGCGCGGCCGAAATCGGTGACGCCATAAGCGGCCAGCGGCGGTTGGATCAACACGTCCTTGGGGGCCAGGGCCTTGAGTTGTTCCTCGGAGTTGCGCCGAGTCATCAGGGTGATGGACTGGTTGAGCACGTCCACCACGGTGGCCAGTTGTTTGCGTGAGCGCAGCGGGGTGCCGATGTCGACCACGATAGCGATATCGACGCCCATCTCCCGCGCCACGTCCAGCGGGATATTGTCGGTCATGCCTCCGTCCACCAGCAGGCGGCCATCCAGCTCTACCGGGGCGAACACCGCGGGGATCGACATGCTGGCGCGGATCACCTGGGGCAGGTGGCCTTTGCTGAACACCACTTTTTCGCCGGTGGTGATGTCGGTGGCCACGGCGCGGAAGGGGATCGGCAGCTTGTCGAAGTTACGCGTGTTGCTGCTGTGGGCGAACATGCTTTCCAGCAGCAACGCCAGGTTCTGGCCCTGGATCACACCCAGCGGCAGGCCGAGGCTGCCATCGTCGCGGAAACTGAGTTTTTGTTTGACCAGGAAATCCCGGTCATCCTGCTTGCGCCGAAACGGTACGTCTTCACGCGGGGGCGCGTCGGAGAGGGCCTGCTGCCAGTCGATCCCCAGCGCCAACTTCTCCAGTTCGTCGATCTTGTAGCCCGATGCGTACAACCCGCCAATCACCGCGCCCATGCTGGTGCCGGCAATCGCGTCGATATGAATACCTTGCTCCTCAAGCGCTTTGAGCACGCCGATATGCGCCAGGCCACGGGCGGCACCGCCAGACAGCACCAGGCCGATTTTTGGGCGGGGGGCTTCTACAGAGTCGGGAAGTAGGGGGACAAGGCACAGGAACAGGCAAGACAGCAGGCGGCGCATCATCAATCTCGTGGCTGGGCGACAAAGGCCGCTATTATAGCCACCCGATTCGCTGAGCCTGTTACGCCAGGAGCCGCTTAATGATGTCTGCATGCAAACCCGAGATCGTTATCACCTATTGCACCCAGTGCCAGTGGTTGCTGCGCGCCGCGTGGCTGGCCCAGGAGCTACTCAGCACCTTTGCCGATGACCTGGGGCGCGTGGCGCTGGAACCGGCCACTGGCGGCGCGTTTCGCATCACCTGTGATGACGTGCAGATTTGGGAGCGCAAGGCCGATGGCGGTTTTCCCGAGGCCAAGGTGCTCAAGCAGCGAGTGCGCGACCAGATCGACCCGCAGCGCGACCTCGGGCATAACGACCGTACCGTCTGAAGTCAGGCCGGCGCCGGTTGCTTGGCCTGGCTAGCGCTGCCCATCAGGCCCGAAAGCACGATGGCGACGATGATCAACGCGCCGCCCAGCAGCATGCGCAGGGTCGGGGTTTCGGCAAACAGCAGCCAGGCCACGGTGATGCCGTAGACCGGCTCCATGGCAAACACCACCGACGCGGTGCGCGCCTTGATCACCGCGAGGCTGGCGACAAACAGGCTATGGGCCAGGCCGGTACAGAACACCCCCAGCAGCCCGATCCACAGCCAATCTATCCCACGCACCTGCGCCAGCCCCGGCGCGGCCACGGGCAGCAGGAGCGCGGCGACCACGACGTTCTGGCACAGCGCGGCCTGTACCGCAGGAATGCGCCCGGAACTCGCGCGATTGTTCAGCGACAACAACGAGAACAACAAGCCCGAGGCGATACCCCACAGCAGCCCGCCCGTAGCCTCGCTGGCGAGATTGAAGTCCGGGGTCACAAGCACCAGGCCAACGGTGACCAGCACCACCAGCAGCACTTCGTTGGCCCGAATACGCTCGCGGAAGATCAATCCTTCAAGGATCACGGTAAAAGCCGGAAAGGCCGTGAACCCCAAGGTCGCCACAGCCACGCCCGCGACCTTGACGGCAATAAAGAACGTCACCCAATGGGCGGCCAACAACACACCGCTGACCAGCAACCGGCGCCAGTCACGCATCTCCAGCCGCTTCCACGGAGCATTGCTGGCAAAGCGCGCAAACACCGCCAGCGCCAGCACGGCAAACGCCGCCCGGCCAAATACGATGATGGCGGGGGAGGCCGCCGCCAGCTTGCCGAATACACCGGTGAGGCCAAACATCAATGCGCCGATATGCAGGGCGCCAAGGGCTGAGCGGGGAGTCATTGCGATCCTTGATCCAACAGGGGGTGACAGCCTCGCAGTCTAGAGGGTTGACGGGTGGGCGTCTGTCGCGGGCCGGGTGATTTTTAGCGCAAGACTCTTGCTAGCCCGCCCGACGCAACGCCCCGGGCGAGGCGCCAAACGCCCGTAGCATGGCCGCGCAAAATGCACTTTGCGAAGCGTAGCCGACGCGCTCGGCAATCTCGCCGATGGGCAGGGATGTTTCGCGTAAAAGCGTGAGGGCCATGTGCAGGCGACGACTGCGTAGATAGTCCATCGGCGTCTGCCCGCATTCAGCCATAAACCGCGCATGCAGGCGCGGCACGGACAAATCGGCAATCCGCGCCAAATCGGCCACCTGCAGCGGGCGCGCCGCATGGCGCTCGATATGGGCATTGAACGCCGCGTAAGGCAGGCGCCGGCCCGGCAGCGGTTGGGCCAGGGGATGGTTGAGGCTGGCCAATAACAACACGGCGCCTTGCTGGACGATCAGTGGGTCTTGCACCGGGCTCTGTGCCAGCCACTGCACCAACTGGTGTTGCCGGGCATCCAGCGCCAGGCGCGCGGGTTGGTCGAGCAAGCGGCGGCTGGCGTCGGCATGTTCGCCCAAGGATTGCACCATCCAGTGCTCAGTCGGCACATCCAGCACCAGGCAGCGGCTGCCGTCGCGGCTGATGCAGGCGTGGTGGGTGGAGAAGGGCAGCACCATCACGCTGCTTTCGCGCACCTGGCTGCCACGGCCATCGACTTCCAGGTCCAGGTGCCCGGACAGGCCGAACACCAACTGCGCATGGTCATGGCTGTGGGCAATGGGCGCTTCGAGGTAGTGGCGTAGCGTGAGGGTCGGGCTCATCGCGGTCTCCAGGGCGGCAAGCCGTCAGTCTACAACGCTTGGCGGGCAACGGGCGCTGTCATCAGACTGACGCACGCTTGTCATGGGCTATTAATCGCCAAGGCGCAAGCTCGCCAAAACAGCGTCGAGGGATGCCCATGACCCGTGCCGAGTTCACCAAGCCCAGCCGCAAGCAACGGGTGCGAACCCTGTGGATTTCCGACGTGCACCTGGGCACCCGGGATTGCCAGGCCGAACACCTGTCGCACTTTCTCAAGGGCTACCACGCCGACAAGGTCTACCTGGTAGGTGACATCATCGACGGTTGGAAAATGCGCGGCGGCATGTATTGGCCTCAAGCCCATACCAACGTGATCCGCCGCCTGCTGACCATGGCCAAGCGTGGCACCGAGGTCATCTACGTCACCGGAAACCATGACGAGTTCCTGCGCCGCTATTCCAAGCTGATCCTGGGCAATATCCAGTTGGTGGATGAGGCTGTGCACGTCACCGCCGATGGCCGCCACTTGTTGGTGATTCATGGCGACCAGTTTGATGTGATCACGCGCTATCACCGCTGGCTCGCCTTCCTCGGCGATTCGGCCTACGAATTCACCCTGACGCTGAACCGCTGGCTGAACCACTGGCGCGCGCGGTACGGCTACGGTTACTGGTCGCTGTCGGCGTACCTGAAGCACAAGGTCAAGACAGCGGTGAGTTTTATCAGTGATTTCGAAGAGGCGATTGCCCACGAAGTGACCAAGCGCGAATTGCACGGGGTGGTGTGCGGGCATATTCACCATGCCGAGATTCGCAAGGTGGGCGAGGTGGATTACCTCAACTGCGGGGATTGGGTGGAGTCGTGCACGGCCTTGATCGAGCACTGGGATGGGCATATCGAGCTGTATCGGTTGGCGGATGCGCAGGCTAAAGAGGCACTGCTCAAGGCTGAAATGGTTGCTGGCTAAAGGTGGGAGCTGGCTTGCCTGCGATGGCTATAGGTCTACACAACTTTGTAGGTCGTAGCAGCCAACGGTAACCACGATGCGAAGCGAGCCGCTCTTGATCTTGATCTGCTTTTGATCTCAGGCGCCCCGTTAAACCACGCTGGCCGGAATTCGCCAGTGATTTGGGGGGTAAACCGGCAGGGATGCCGGTTTAGCCGCCCCGCGCCATGGATGGCGCGTGGCGGCGGCCCCCCAAATCACTGGCGAATTACGGGCACACCGAGCCTAGGCGAGGTGCCGAGTGGTGGGGCAAGAGCGTTTTGCTTACTTTTGCGCTTTTCAAAAGTGAGCCGCCGTCAGGGCGGAACCCTAGGTGGCCGTTACCTAAATAACGGATATGTACCCGGTCCAACTGTGTTGACTGTTAGGCCGTCTTCGCGAGCAAGCCCGCTCCCACACTTCACCGCGTTTCTTCAGTTGGAGACGTCAGCAATGGCTTGAGCCAGCAACGTCAAGCGCGTCGCATCAACCCCAGCCACGTTAGCCCGCCCCGAACTGACCATATACACACTGTGCTTCTCGCGCAGTTGCTTGACCTGCTCGGCACTCAAGCCAGTATAGGAAAACATCCCCCGCTGCACGCCGATATGCGCAAAGCGCTCGGCCAGGCCGTGGGGCGCAAGCGCTTCCACCAACCCGGAACGCAACTGGGCGATCCGCGAACGCATGGCCTCGACTTCCTCGCTCCACTGCTTTTTCAGCTGTGCATCACCGAGGATGGTCGCCACCACGGCGGCGCCATGATCCGGCGGCGTCGACCACAGGTTGCGCGCGATATTCGCCAGTTGGCTACGTACATCGGTGAGCTTTTCAGCATCCGCCGCACATACAATCAATGCACCCACGCGGTCGCGGTACAGGCCGAAGTTCTTCGAGCAGGAACTGGTAATCAACACTTCCGGCAGCTCGGCGGCAAACAGGCGCACCGCCCAGGCGTCCTGCTCCAGGCCATCGCCAAAGCCCTGGTAGGCAAAGTCGATCAGCGGCAGCAACTGGCGTTCCCGCACGATCTGCAACACCTGGCGCCAGTCATCCTGGGACAGGTCAAAGCCGGTCGGGTTATGGCAGCACGCGTGCAGCAGCACCACGTCGCCCTTGGGCACGCTGGACAGGGTTGCCAGCATCGCCGCCACATCCAGGCGGTTGTCGCTGCCCACATAAGGGTAATGACTGACCTTGAGCCCGGCCTTGGCAAAAATGGTTTCGTGGATCGGCCAGGTCGGGTTGCTCAGCCACACGCCACGGCCCGGCAGGCTGTGGGCGATAAAGTCGGCACTCAGGCGCAGGGCGCCGGTGCCGCCGGGGGTTTGCGTGGCGCCAGCGCGGCGGTCACGCAGCAAGGCCGAGTCGGCGCCGAGTACCAGTTCGCTGATCAGGCTGCCGAAGGCTGCATCGCCGTGGCCACCGATATAGGTCTTGGTCACTTGGGTCTCGACCAGGCGCTGTTCCGCCAGCTTCACCGAGTGGGGAATTGGCGTCCGGCCCTGGTCGTCCTTATAGACACCTACGCCCAGGTCAAACTTGTTCGGGTTGGCGTCCTGGGCATACAGGTCCATCAGCCCGAGGATCGGGTCGCCGGGCACGCGGTCGATGGCATCGAAATGCATTACTTGCGGCCCTCGGCAGTCTTGGCCACTTCGTCGGTGCGCGCGGCCATGATGAAGTCGTTGCGGTGCAGGCCCTTGATGGAGTGGCTCCACCAGGTCACGGTGACTTTGCCCCACTCGGTGAGCAGGCCTGGGTGGTGGCCTTCGGCCTCGGAAATTTCACCCATCGCGTTGGTGAAGGCCAGGGCGAATTTGAAGTTCTTGAACAGGAAAACCTTTTCCAGCTGCATCACGCCGTCGCGCACTTCGATGTTCCAGTCAGGGATCTGCTTGATCAGCACCGGCAGTTCTTCATCGCTGACTTGCGGGGCATCGGCGCGGCAGGCTTCGCAGTGGGCTTGGTTCAAGGTGGTCATGGAAGGTGTCCTGAATTCGAATGATTGAAGGTCAGTGGCGTTACCCTAAAGCAACGCGGGGCCAGGGAACAGACTCACCTGGCCTTAAAACGTGAGGTTCACGCGGCTTTGGGCTTGGGTGGAAATTTCGGCGCGTGCAGACCCAGCTCCATACCGCGCTCGACCATGCCCATGATGTCTTCCTGCGCCACGTCGAACAGGCGCTTGAGCTCGGGCAAGACGAAGTACAACGGTTGCAGGATGTCGATGCGATAGGGGGTGCGCATCGCTTCCAGCGGGTCGAAGGCCTGGTGCTCGGGCTCGTCCGACAGGCAATACACACTTTCTTTAGGCGACGACAGAATGCCGCCACCGTAGATGCGCCGCCCTTGTGGCGTGTCCACCAGGCCGAACTCGATGGTCATCCAGTACAGGCGCGCCAGGTACACCCGTTGCTCCTTGGTGGCCGCCAGGCCGAGCTTGCCATAGGTGTGGGTAAATTCAGCGAACCAGGGGTTGGTCAGCAGCGGGCAGTGGCCAAAGATCTCGTGGAAAATATCTGGCTCTTGCAGGTAGTCCAGTTCTTCACGGGTACGAATAAAGGTCGCCACCGGAAACTGCTTGCTGGCCAGCAATTCAAAAAAGGTTTGGAAGGGAATCAGCGCCGGCACGCGGGCGACTTGCCAGCCGGTGGTGTCGGCCAGCACCTTGTTGATTTCGCCCAACTGGGGAATGCGGTCCAGGGGCAGGCCGAGCTTGTCGATACCGTCCAGGTATTCCTGGCAGGCGCGGCCCTCGATCACTTTCAACTGGCGAGTGATCAGGGTATTCCACACCGCGTGTTCTTCGGGCGGGTAGTGGATAAAACCTTGCGCATCGGGCTCGCGGGCCACGTAGTGCGTCTGCTTCATACGGCTCTCCTGCTAGGCATTCGTTCTTGTTATGTCCTGGGATGCCTCTATTGATAACCGGATAGGCGCAGGATTCCATCAGCCATTAGAGGATGCGTGTAGGAAAAATTACCGATAATCGTAAAGTATTCGTTACGATAGGCCCGCCTGTCGCAGCTATGGGCTGGGAATAGCGGCCGTACTGTCACATAATCTTGACGACTATCTGCGCCCAGCGGCAAAAAGACGCGGCGCCTACTCCCTTTTCGAGTTTTTCCATGCGTATCAAAGTGCACTGCCAGAACCGCATCGGCATCCTGCGGGACATCCTCAACCTGCTGGTGGAGTACGGGGTCAACGTCGCCAAGGGCGAAGTCGGCGGTGAGCATGGCAACGCCATCTACCTGTTCTGTCCTAACCTGGTGAACATGCAATTCCAGGCGTTGCGCCCGCAGTTCGAGGCGATTGCCGGGGTGTTTGGCGTCAAGCGGGTAGGGCTGATGCCCAGTGAGCGTCGGCATATGGAACTCAATGCATTGCTCGGCGCCCTGGAATTTCCGGTGCTGTCCATTGATATGGGCGGCTCCATCGTGGCCGCCAACCGTGCGGCGGCGCAGTTGCTGGGCGTACGGGTGGATGAAGTGCCGGGGATTCCCTTGTCGCGTTACGCCGAGGACTTCGACCTGCCGGAACTGGTGCGCGCCAGCAAATCGCGAATCAATGGCCTGCGGGTTAAGGTCAAGGGCGACGTATTTCTGGCGGACATCGCGCCCTTGCAATCCTCCGAGCACGATGACAGCGAAGCCATGGCCGGCGCCGTGCTCACCCTGCACCGCGCCGACCGTGTTGGTGAGCGTATCTATAACGTGCGCAAGCAAGAGCTGCGCGGTTTCGACAGCATCTTCCAAAGCTCCAAGGTCATGGCCGCAGTGGTGCGCGAAGCGCGGCGCATGGCACCGCTGGATGCGCCGCTATTAATAGAAGGCGAAACCGGCACCGGCAAGGAGCTGTTGGCCCGGGCCTGCCACTTGGCCAGCCCGCGCGGGCAGTCGCCGTTGATGGCGCTCAACTGCGCGGGGTTGCCCGAGTCGATGGCCGAGACCGAACTGTTTGGCTACGGCCCCGGCGCATTTGAAGGGGCGCGGGCCGAAGGTAAATTGGGCCTGCTTGAGCTGACGGCGGGCGGTACCTTGTTTCTGGATGGCGTGGGAGAAATGAGCGCGCGCTTGCAGGTCAAGCTGCTGCGCTTTCTGCAGGACGGGTGTTTTCGCCGGGTAGGCAGTGATGAAGAGGTGTACCTGGATGTGCGGGTGATCTGCGCGACCCAGGTGGATTTGTCGGAACTCTGCGCCCGGGGTGAGTTTCGCCAGGACCTTTATCACCGGCTGAATGTGCTGTCGCTGCATATCCCGCCGTTGCGCGAATGCCTGGATGGCCTTGCGCCGTTGGTCGAGCACTTTCTCGACCAGGCCAGCCGGCAGATCGGTTGCCCACTGCCCAAGTTGGCACCCGCCGCCATGGACAAGCTCAACCACTACCACTGGCCGGGCAATGTGCGGCAGCTGGAAAACGTCCTGTTCCAGGCGGTGTCGTTGTGTGAGGGCGGTACGGTCAAGGTTGAGCATATTCGCTTGCCGGATTATGGCGTGCGTCAGCCGCTGGGTGATTTTTCCCTGGAGGGCAGCCTGGAGGATATCGTCGGGCGCTTTGAGAAGGCGGTGTTGGAAAGCCTGTATGCCGAACACCCGAGCAGTCGCCAGTTGGGCAAGCGCCTGGGGGTGTCGCACACCACCATTGCCAACAAACTGCGTGATTACGAAGTGCTCAAGGCTGATCGCAGTTAAAACGGTGGGAGCTTGCTCCCGTGACGGACTGACAGCTGGCGCTGATCTCCCTGACGCACCGCGATCCAAATGTGGGGGCTGGCTGCCTGCAATGACGGACTGCCAGCCGACACATGTTTACCTGAAACTCCGCGATCCAACTGTGGGAGCTGGCTTGCCTGCGATGGCGGTCTGACAGTCATTCCGGCCAGCGTGGTTTAACGGGGCGCCTAAGATCAAAAGCAGATCAAGAGCGGCTCGCTTCGCATCGTGGGTACCGTCTTCTGCTACAGCCCACAAAGTTGTGTAGATACCTATGCTGCGATAGCGGACTGTCAGCTGGCATATCGGTGCCTGTTCCACCGCTATCGCAGGCAAGCCAGCTCCCACATTGGTTGGTATTGCCCACGGAATCAGCGCCCGGCATCAATCCCCTGTGGGAGCGGGCTTGCCCGCGATGGCGGAGGGTCAGTCAATTAATCTGCAACTGAACCACCGCTATCGCAGGCAAGCTCCACCTTTGATCTCTACAGGTTTGAAGGCCGGTGTTTGCCGCAGGCGGCAGTAGTCCGCCGTTTTTTCGACTGTTTCTCCCATCGCCGCTTTCACCTACCTCCACCAAACCCCCGCCCCGCCTGGACTTGCGCCTCTTTTAAAAAGTTGGTTCGCAAATTGCTTAAGCCTCCTCAGTACAGCGGTGGGCGGCAAGCGTCCGTCAGAAAGAGGATAGAGCGTGGACAAGTACCTTTATGTGGCAATGACCGGCGCCAGCCAGAATGCACTGGCGCAGAAGGCCCATGCCAACAATCTGGCGAACATTTCCACCAACGGTTTCCAGCGCGACCTGGAGCAGGCGCGTTCGATGCCGGTGTTCGGTGACAGCTTTCCGGCGCGGGCGTTTGCCATGACCGAGCGGCCGGCCACTGACTTTTCTCCGGGCGCGATGATCGAAACCGGTCGCGACCTCGACGTAGCCGTCAGCGGCGACGGCTGGATGGCCGTGCAAACCCCCGATGGCGGCGAAGCCTACGTGCGCAGCGCCAGCATGAACGTGGATGCCCTGGGCGTGCTGCGTGCCGGCAACGGTATGCCGATCATGGGCAACGGTGGCCCGATTGCCGTGCCGCCCCAGCAGAAAATCGAAGTGGGTTCGGACGGCACCATCAGCATCCGTGCCATGGGCGAAGGCCCGCGGGTGATGGCGGAAGTGGACCGTATCAAAATGGTCCAGCCTGACCTCAAGAACATGACCAAAGGCCTGGACGGCACCATCCACACCAAGGATGGCCAGCCGGCCCAGGCCGACGCGAACGTGCGGCTGACCTCGGGTTTCCTGCAGGCAAGCAACGTCAATGCCGTGGAAGAAATGACCGCGGTGCTGGCGCTGGCCAAGCAGTTCGAGCTGCACATCAAGATGATGAACAGCGCTAAAGAAGACGACCAGGCCATGACGCGCGTCATGCAGATGAGCTGATTCAAGCCCACTAATTAATTTGCAACGCAGCGCCAACCATCCGGCGCACGAAGGAGAACAGCATGCTTCCGGCTCTATGGGTTGCCAAGACAGGCCTGTCCGCCCAGGACACCAACCTGACGACCATTTCCAACAACCTGGCAAACGTGTCGACCACGGGTTTCAAACGTGACCGCGCGGAGTTCCAGGACTTGCTCTATCAGATCAAGAAGCAACCGGGCGCCCAATCGACCCAGGACAGCGAACTGCCGTCGGGCCTGCAACTGGGTACCGGTGTGCAGATCGTCGGCACCCAGAAAAACTTCAGCGCCGGTAACCTGCAGCAAACCGGCCAGCCCCTGGACATGGCAATCAATGGCCGCGGCTTTTTCCAGGTGCTGCAGCCAGATGGCACCACCTCTTACACCCGTGACGGCACCTTCCACCTGGATTCCAACGGCCAGATCGTGACCGCCAACGGTTTCGCCCTGGAGCCTGCCGTCGTGGTGCCGCCCGACGCCAAGACCTTCACCGTCGGCAACGACGGCACCGTGTCCATCACCGTCGCTGGCAACCCGGCCTCCCAAGTGATCGGCAACCTGCAAACCGCCGACTTCATCAACCCGGCCGGCCTGCAGGCGATGGGCAACAACCTGTTCCTGGAAACCGCCTCCAGTGGCGCGCCGCAAATCGGCACCCCTGGCTTGAACGGTTTCGGCACCACGCTGCAAAGCACCCTGGAAACCTCCAACGTCAGCACCGTTGAGGAGATGGTCAACATGATCACCACCCAGCGCGCCTACGAGATGAACTCCAAGGTGATTTCCACCGCCGACCAGATGCTTTCGTTCGTTACGCAGAATCTGTAATCAGTCTATGGGGCGCCCTTGAGGGTGCCTGCAACACCGTGAGGTTAGGGTCATGAATCGCTATGTTTGTGTGTTGGCATTGAGTGGGATCGCCGTGCTTGCGGGCTGTGTCGCCCCCTCGCCAAAGCCTAATGACCCGTACTACGCGCCGGTGTTGCCACGCACGCCGCTGCCGGCGGCGGCCAACAATGGCTCGATCTACCAGGCCGGGTTCGAGCAGAACCTGTACAGCGACCGCAAGGCGTTCCGGGTCGGTGACATCATCACCATCACCCTGAACGAGAAGACCCAGGCCAGCAAGAACGCCAACTCGCAGATCGGCAAAAACAGCAAGACCAGCATCGGCCTGACCTCGCTGTTCGGCGGCGGCCTGAACACCAATAACCCGCTGGGCAGTGGTGACCTGAGCCTGGACGCCGGCTACAGCGGCGACCGTGCCACCAACGGCAAAAGCGCGGCAGGGCAGGGCAACAGCCTGACCGGTTCGATCACCGTGACCGTCGCCGATGTATTACCCAACGGCATCATTGCCGTGCGCGGTGAAAAGTGGATGACCCTCAACACCGGCGACGAGCTGGTGCGTATCGCCGGCATGGTCCGCGCCGATGACATCTCCACCGACAACACCGTGCCGTCGACGCGCATTGCCGATGCCCGCATTACCTACTCGGGCACCGGTTCGTTCGCCGATGCGAGCCAGCCCGGCTGGTTCGACCGCTTCTTCCTCAGCCCGCTGTTCCCTTTCTAGGTGGCCATTTTGAAGTTCAAACAGCTGATGGCGATGGCGCTCTTGTTAGCCTTGAGCGCTGTGGCCCAGGCCGAGCGCCTGAAGGACATCGCCAGTATTTCCGGCGTGCGCTCCAACCAGTTGATCGGCTATGGCCTGGTGGTGGGGCTCAACGGCACGGGTGACCAGACCACCCAGACGCCGTTTACCCTGCAAACCTTCAACAACATGCTCTCGCAGTTCGGCATCAAGGTACCGCCTGGCTCGGGCAACGTGCAGTTGAAGAACGTCGCGGCAGTGTCGATCAGCGCCGATCTGCCTGCGTTCGCCAAGCCGGGGCAGGTGGTGGACATCACTGTTTCGTCCATGGGTAACTCCAAGAGCCTGCGCGGCGGCACCTTGCTGATGACGCCGCTCAAAGGTATCGACGGCAACGTCTACGCCATCGCCCAGGGCAACTTGGTGGTCGGCGGTTTTGATGCCGAAGGCCGCGACGGTTCGAAGATCACTGTCAATGTACCGTCGGCCGGGCGTATCCCTGGTGGCGCCACGGTTGAGCGCACCGTACCGAGTGGCTTCAACCAGGGCAACAGCCTGACGCTGAACCTCAACCGCTCCGACTTCACCACCGCCAAGCGCGTGGTCGACAAGATCAACGACATGCTCGGCCCTGGCGTGGCCCAGGCCATCGATGGCGGCTCGATTCGTGTCACTGCGCCGCTGGACCCAAGCCAGCGTGTGGACTACCTGTCGATCCTGGAAAACCTTGAGGTCGACCCCGGCCAGGCCGTGGCCAAAGTCATCATCAACTCGCGCACCGGCACCATCGTAATCGGCCAGAACGTCAAGGTCTCGCCGGCGGCGGTGACCCACGGCAGCCTGACGGTGACCATCACCGAAGACCCGATCGTCAGCCAGCCTGGGCCGTTGTCCGGTGGCCAGACTGCCGTGGTCCCGCGTTCGCGCGTCAATGCCCAGCAAGAAGCCAAGCCGATGTTCAAGTTCGGCCCCGGTACCACCCTGGACGAGATTGTCCGTGCGGTGAACCAGGTGGGCGCCGCGCCCGGCGACTTGATGGCGATCCTCGAAGCTTTGAAGCAGGCCGGCGCGTTGCAAGCCGACCTGATCGTGATCTGAGGCCATGGCCATGGATATGCGCAAGAGCGGCATCAGCAGCACGGCGGACTCGGGGTCTTACTCCGACCTGAACCGGCTTAACCAGCTCAAGGTGGGCGACGATAAAAACAGCGAAGGCAACCTGCGCAAAGTGGCGCAGGAATTCGAGTCGCTGTTTTTGAACGAGATGCTCAAATCCATGCGTTCGGCCACCGAGGCCCTGGGCAAGGACAACCCGCTGAACACCCCGGCCGCCAAGCAGTACCAGGAAATGTATGACCAGCAACTGGCGGTATCGATGTCCCGCGAAGGCGGCGGTATCGGCCTGGCCGATGTGTTGATGCGCCAGATGCAGAAGAACAAACCGGTGGAGGCCCAGGCCGCCACCTTGCAAGGCCCGGCGGCGGATGGGCCGGTGAAGAAAGTCGATGTGCCGACCGAGATTGCCGCCGGTACCCAGGCTGAAGGCCCGTTGGGCCGCTCCAATGGCCAGCGGCCTTTGTGGGCATATCGCGTGGCGGTGCCTGAGGGGGCCAGTACCCATGCCAACGACATGGAGCTGATGAACCAGCGCCGTATCGCCTTGCCCAGCAAGTTGGCCGACCGCCTGCTGGCGGGCATCGTGCCGAACGCTCCGGTCGAAGCCAAAGCCGCGCCCCTGCGTAACAGCGCTGCCGACGACACGGTCATCAACAGCAGCGCGCGGAGCTTTGCCGTGCCGAGCGGGCGCATGCAGGTGTATGGCCGTGCCATTGCCCAGCCACCGCTGGCGCCGGCCAAGAAAGCCTTCAGCTCCCAGGATGAATTTGTCGCCACCATGCTGCCGATGGCCAAGGCCGCCGCCGCGCGTATTGGTATCGACCCCAAGTACCTGGTGGCCCAGGCGGCACTGGAAACCGGCTGGGGCAAATCGGTGATGCGCGCCGAGGACGGCAGCAGCAGCCACAACCTGTTCGGCATCAAGGCTGGCCAGAGCTGGCAGGGCGGTCAGGCCCGGGCGATCACCAGCGAGTTTCGCGATGGTGCGATGGTCAAGGAAACGGCGCAGTTCCGTTCCTACAGCTCCTACCAGGACAGCTTCCACGACCTCGTGACCCTGCTGCAAAGCCATGATCGCTATAAAGAAGTTGTGAAATCAGCCGACAACCCGGAACAGTTTGTACGCGAGTTGCAAAAAGCCGGTTATGCAACCGACCCGGATTACGCCAGCAAGATTTCGCAGATCGCAAAAAACATGAACAGTTACCAGAGCTACGCTGCCGCTGGCGCAACCACACATTTATAAGGTCTGAACCATGAGTTTGCTCAGTATCGGGATGTCAGGGCTCAATGCCGCTCAAGGATCGTTGTCGGTCTTGAGTAATAACATCGCCAACGTGAATACCCCGGGGTACTCGCGTCAGCAGACCACGCAAAATACCAACGCGTCGAACCCGTTCGGCGGCGTATACATCGGCAGCGGCACCACCCTGGCCGATGTGCGCCGGGTGTACAACGAGTACCTGGACACCGCTTACCAGAACAGCACGGCGCTCAATAACGATGCCAAGGCATACCTGGATCAGGTCGGTGCCGTCGACAAAGTGCTGTCGGACAAAACCACCGGTCTGTCCTCGGTGCTCAGTTCGTTCTTTGCCACCCTGCAAACCGCCGCGTCCAACCCCAGCGACCTGTCGGCCCGCCAACTGCTGGTGACCAACGCCCAGACCCTGAGCAGCCGTTTCAACGCGATCTCCACGCAGTTGACCCAGCAGAAAGAGACGATCAACAACCAACTGAGCAGCATGAGTGATCAGGTCAATCAATTGACCGCCTCGATTGCCTCGCTTAACCAGCAGATCTCCCAGGCTCAGGGCAGCTCCAACAGCGCCCCGGCCAACCTGCTGGACTCGCGTAACGAGGCAGTACGCTCGCTCAATGAGTTGATTGGCGTGACGGCCACCGAGAAAAACGGCCAGTTCAGCGTGACCACCGGCAGCGGCCAGTCCCTGGTGGAGGGCGGGATCTCCAATAAGATTTCCGCCGCGCCAAGCAAAACCGATAACAGCCAATACACCATCCAGCTGGACATGAACGGCACCACCCTGGACCTGGGCTCGGTGATCAGCGGCGGCAGCATCGGCGGCCTGTTGCGCTATCGCAGCGATGCCTTGATGCCGGCCATCAATGAGCTGGGCCGTATCGCCATCGCCACGGCAGACACGCTCAACAACCAACTGGGCCAGGGTCTGGACCTCAACGGTGACTTTGGTGTTTCGCTGTTCAAAGACATCAACAGCGCCGCCGCCATTGCCTCGCGCAGCCAGGGTGCCTCGGGCAACAGCGCCGGCGCGGGCAACCTGAACGTGACGATCAAGGACAGCAGTCAGTTGTCCACGTTTGACTACACCGTGACCTTCAGCGACAAGACCGATCCTAACAAGATCACGGTGCTACGTTCGGATGGCAAGGCCATGGGCACCTTCGACATGAGCGCTACACCGCCGCCGACCCTGGATGGCTTCACCCTGGCGCTGGACGGCAAGGGCTCCATGGCGTTTGGCGACAGCTTCAAAGTCAGCCCCACCGCCACGGGCGCCAGCGGTATTGGCGTGGCGCTCACCGATGCGAACAAACTGGCGTTCGCCGGCCCGTTGGCAGGTACCAGCAGCACGACCAACAGCGGCACGGGCACCTTCACCCAGCCGGCCTTGACGGTGCCTCTGGATATCCATGGCGGCACCGACACCGCGCAGCTGCGCGCCGGTATTGAAAACTCGATGCCGGTGAAGATGGTGTTCGGCAAGCCTGCCGCCGACGGCACGCAGTCCTATACCATCAACGATTCCAAGGGCAACCCGATTGGCACTGGCTCGATCATTCCGGGGCAGGGCAACAAGATCACCGTGGACGTACCGATGCGCGACGCCAGCGGTGCCGCCATCCCTGGCAAGAGCTTCAAGTTCGACACCACCGTCAACGGCTCGCCGGCAGACGGCGACAGCACCACCTTTGCCTTCAACAGTGGCGGCAAGTCCGACGGCCGCAATGCCCAGGAACTGCTGAACCTGCAAACCAAGGCCACCGTCGGCATGGGCGATGGCAACGCGGGCACCAGCCTGGTGGGTGCCAACAGCAAGCTGGTCTCGACCGTGGGTGCCAAGGCCAGCCAGGCCGGGGTCGACACCGCTGCCACCGGCGCGTTGCTCAGCGCCAACAAGGAAGCACGCAACTCGGTATCCGGGGTCAACCTGGATGATGAAGCGGGCGACATGATCAAGTTCCAGCAGTACTACACCGCGTCGTCGCAGATCATCAAGGCTGCGCAGGAAACCTTCACCACACTGATGAATGCTCTTTAAGGGAGGCTGGGACGATGCGTATTTCTACACAGCAGTATTTTGAGACCAGCTCTGCCAAGTACCAGAGCAACTATTCCAGCGTGGTCAAGGCCCAGGACCAGGCCAGCTCCGGCGTGCGCGTGCAAACCGCAGCGGATGATCCGGTGGCGGCGGCGCGGTTGTTGATGCTGCAGCAGCAGAAAGACATGCTGGCGCAGTTCAATGGCAACATCGATACGTTGAAAAGCTCGCTGAACAATCAGGAAAGCGTGTTGGAGAATATTGGTGTCGCTCTGCAGACGGCCAGTGAGTTGGCGCTGAAAGCAGGCAACGTCGGTATCAGTGATGCTGACCGCAAGGCGATTGCTGATTCCATCGGTTCGATTCAAGATCAGGTGCTGGGCCTGCTCAACTCGAAAGACGCTAGTGGCAACTATTTGTTTTCGGGAAGCAAGGCCGATACTGCGCCTTACTCGCGTAACAACGATGGGACCTATAGCTACCAGGGTGATGACACGCCATTGAGCCTTAAAGTGGCGCAGGACCTGTCGATATCGATGGGGGATACTGCGAAGACCATGCTTGAAGGGTCGGCGAACACCGGGCGTACCCAGACAACACGTGTCCTCGTACCGCCTGAGGTGGATGATGGCAAAGTCGCTGTCTCAGCGGGCTTGATCGCTTCTGGAGCCAGTTATAGCAGTAGTTTCTCAGACGGACAGCCTTACAAGCTGACGTTTATCAGCAGTACCCAGTACAGTGTGAGCGACAACACCGGCAAGGACATCACCTCGGAGATTCCAGGCAACGGCGTATTTGACGCGTCCAAAGAGGGCGCTTCAAGCATTAGCCTGCGCGGGGTCAAGTTCGACATCAGCTTGAATCTGGGCAAAGACACGCTGGGCCAAGATGTGCTGCCCGGCGCGCCGTCGGACGCTATCGTCAAAGACCGCGAGTTCAGCCTATCGGTCAAACCGGACACTTTCAGTGTTTCGCGTACCCCGAGCAACCCGACCACGGCGCAACTGAGCGGCGGCACAGTAAGTGACTCGGCGGCTTACGCCAGCACGTTTCCTAACTCGGGCGTTATCGTTAAATTTGGTGTAGCCGGTGCTTATGATGTTTATGCGCAGCCTTACACGGCAGAGAGTAAGTCCATTGCCAACGGTACGCTGGCTCCCGGTGCAACTTCGATCACTGCCGCAGGTGTGACGTTCGACGTCACTGCTGCGCCTGCACCGGCAAGCGGCGATCAGTTTTCGATTGGATCTACCAGCAACAAGAACGAAAACGTCCTCGATACCCTCAGTCATCTGCGCAAAGTGCTTGAAACGCCTTCTGATGGTAATCTGATAGCACAAAAAGAACTCAAGGATGTTGTGGCCAGGTCCATCGGTAACTTGACTAACGCCAAAGGTCAGATTGCGCAGGTGCGTGGTGCTGGAGCTGCCCGTTTAAATGCGCTGGAAATCCAGACGCAGGAGAACACCAGCCTGGGCATCGCTAACACGTCGACCATGAGCTCCCTTGGCAACGTTGATATGGCGGAAGCAGCGATCAATCTGACGTTGCAGCAAACCATGTTGCAGGCTTCACAACTGGCTTTTGTGAAAATCTCGCAGTTGAGCCTGTTCAACAAGATGTAAGCGGCGTTTCGTCAAGCGGCCCACTCTGGAAACAGGGCGGGCCGTTGTCGTTTCTGGGGCGTAATTGTTGAAACGTTTTGCATAAACCACGCAAAATTGAGTGACCTGTGAGTCATAAAGCGCATCTTCACTGTATCGTGTGAAAAGGATAAGTCGTCACAGGGCCTTCATCGGGCGGCTTTCAGCGAGTTTTTCATGGGGTTATCCCCTTTATTGTCAGCACTCCCGGCGTAGCCCGAGGGGTGTTCTCCAGCTATTTAGTATTGGGAAGCCACAATGATTGGCATAAAAAGCATCGCCAGTTACGTGCCGGCAGACGGGATCGATAACTACGCCCAGGGTGCCAAATTCGCCAAGGATGAAGAGTTCATCATCGGCAAGATCGGTTCGGCGTTTCTGCCGCGCAAGGAAGCTGCACAGGAGACGTCCGACCTGTGCGTCGAAGCCGTCAACGCATTGTTCGCCAACAACCCGGATTTGAAGCGCGAGTCCATCGACGCGCTGATCGTCGTCACCCAGAATGGCGATGAAGAGGGCTTGCCCCACACCGCCGCCATCGTGCAGGACAAACTGGGCCTGCCGACTTACGTGGCCGCCTTCGATATTTCCCTGGGCTGCTCCGGCTACGTCTACGGCATCTACGCCATGAAAGGCTTCATGGAAGCCGCCGGTCTGAAAAACGGCCTGCTGATCACCGCCGACCCGTATTCCAAGATCGTCGACCCGGAAGACCGCAACACCACCATGCTGTTCGGTGATGCCGCCACCGCCACCTGGATGGGCGAAGACGCACCGTGGCTGCTGGGCAAATCCAAGTTCGGCACCGACGGCTCCGGCGCGCCGCACTTGAAGGTCAGCGACGGCGTGTTCTTCATGAACGGCCGCCAAGTGTTCAACTTTGCCTTGCTCAAGGTGCCGGCGCACTTGCACGAGCTGCTCAATGAGTCGGACCTCAAGGCTGATGATATCGACGCGTTCTGCATTCACCAGGGCAGCGCCGCCATCGTCGACGCCGTGGCGCGCCGCTTTGAAGAAGCGCCGGTGGACAAGTTCATCAAGGACATGGTCGAGACCGGTAACACCGTGTCGTCGAGCATCCCGCTGCTGCTGGAGAAGCACGTGATGGACGCGACCTGGAAGCGCGTGGCCATCAGCGGCTTTGGCGTGGGCCTGTCGTGGGGCTCGGCGATTCTTTATCGCCCGTGATGCTTTAGCGGCTGCACAAAAAACGCCGATGATCGAATGATCATCGGCGTTTTTTATTGGCGCCAGAAAAGCCAATGAAACCGGGATTTTTCACTTGTGTAAGTCCTTGAAATGAAAGGGCTGGCATAGGGCTACTAAAAAAACTCAAAAAAATCCTCAAGCAACCGGCTCACACGACGATAACTATTACGAAGGTTCTCTAGGCCAAACCCGGCGGTTGCCAGGGCCGGAAGCCGCAGTAAACAACCCCACGAGGATTTCGTCATGGCTTTAACAGTAAACACCAACATCACTTCCCTGTCCGTTCAGAAAAACCTGAACAAAGCCGGTGATGCTCTGAGCACCTCGATGACCCGCCTGTCTTCCGGCCTGAAAATCAACAGCGCTAAAGACGACGCCGCCGGCATGCAGATCGCCAACCGTCTGACCTCTCAGGTCAAGGGTATGACCGTCGCAATCGCCAACGCCAACAACGGCACTTCCATCGCCCAGACTGCTGAAGGCGCGATGCAAGAATCGACAAACATTCTACAACGACTGCGTGAACTGGCCCTGCAGTCCGCGAACGGTGATAAAAGCGACGCTGACCGTGCTTCCCTGCAGCAAGAATTCACCGCCAAATCCGGTGAACTGACCCGTATCGCCCAAACCACCACTTTCGGTGGTCGCAACCTGCTGGACGGTTCGTTCCAGAACGTTGCTTTCCAGATCGGTTCTGACGCCAACCAGACTATTTCGTTTGGTATGAGCGACCTGAGCGCCGCCGGCCTGAAAGGTACTTTCAGCGAAGCCAAGGTTGATGGCCTGACTACTACTTTGTCGGCTTCTGTAACTGCCAATGCTGTTGATCTGCCTGGCGGTACTCCAGCGAAAAGCACTACTTCTCCATTCGTGCAGACAGGTGCTGCTTTCGCAGCTCCCGCTGCCGACACTACCTTCAAGGTTAATGGTCAAGACGTAACATTTACCACTGCTGATACAGCTGCTACCGCCGCCACTAAGTTGAGTGCTGTTTCCGGTGTTTCGGCGACCGTTACCGGTGGTGCGCTGGTATTGACATCCAGCTCTGCAATTACCATTGGTGCAGGCGCAGTCGGTGGTTTGGACACGGCTACCGCTTCTGGTGGCGTTACCTCTATCACTCCTGCTGTAGGCGGTAAGCTTGACGCTGCAGCGGAAATCAACGTAAACGGCAAGAACATTGCTCTGGCTGTTGGCGATGATCTGGCTGCGATTGCTACTAAGATCAACGCTGCAACCGCAGACGTAGCAGGTCCACCTGTTGTTCCAGGTACTGGCGTCAAGGCTGCTGTATCGGCTGAGGGCCGCCTGGAGCTGACTTCGGCTGACGGCAAAGCCATCAAGCTGGGTAACGGCACTGGTGCCGCTGCCAACGGCGGTGCGGGCGCGCTGGCCAAGCTGGGTCTGTCTGCTGGTACTACCGAAGCCAAGCTGGGTGCTGCAACCTCCGTTAGCCTGAACGGTACCGAAGTGAAGTTCACTGCTGGTTCGACCATGGCCGACATCGTATCGTCCATCAACAGCGCCAGCACCGGTGTGACTGCCAGCAAAAACGCTGACAATACCCTGAGCCTGTTCTCCACCAAAGACATCACCGTTGCCGACGGCAGCGCAGGTACTGGCCTGTCGACCCTGGGTCTGACTGCTGCCGCCGCAGCGCCTACTGCTGCAGTCAAAATGGACACCACCGTTGCTGACCTGAGCATCCTGAATGCCGCCAGCGCTCAGCAAACCATCCAGGCTCTGGAAGGTGCGATCCAACAGGTAGACAGCCAGCGTTCCCAGCTCGGTGCGGTTCAGAACCGTTTCGACAGCACCGTGGCCAACCTGCAAAGCATCTCGGAAAACTCCACCGCAGCTCGTAGCCGCGTACAGGACGCCGACTTCGCTTCCGAAGCCGCTGAACTGACCAAGCAGCAAACTCTGCAACAAGCATCCACCGCGATCCTGTCCCAGGCTAACCAGCTGGGCTCCGCTGTACTGAAGCTGCTTCAGTAACATCGGTTAGCGGTTAGATAACGGAAGGGTGCGTCTAACGTGCCCTTCCGTTTTTTCAGTTTTGAGGTGATGACATGGACATGAGCATTAAGCTGAGCGCGTCTTACCCTGCTGGCACGACCCAGGCCAATGCCGCCATTGCGGCCCAGCCTCGTCCTGTAACCGAGACTGATTCGGCATCCGGCGTTGAGCCGCAGCGCGTAGCGCTGGAAAAAGCGGTAACTGATATTCGTGAATTTGTGCAGGCTTCCCAGCGAAATCTGGACTTTTCCATCGACGACACTACCGGTCGCCTAGTTGTCAAAGTGATTGCCACTGACAGCGGTGAAGTGATCCGACAAATTCCATCCGAGACTGCGTTGAAGCTGGCGCAGAATCTGAGCGATGCCAGCAGCCTGTTGTTCGATAGCAAGGCTTGAGTTGGCACGAAACATGTTTCTGATTGCTGCTTAGGCCATAGTGCGCCAAGAAAGCGGCAGCCACAGGACAGGAGAAGCAGACATGGCAAGTTCAACGATTACCGGGCCGGGCTCGGGCTACGATACTCAAGGTATCGTGAAAGCACTGGTCGGCGCTGAAAAGGCACCCAAGCAGTCCCAGATCACCAAGCAACAAACGGTCACGACGACTCAGTTGTCGGCTGTGGGCTCGGTTAAAAGTGCTCTGGAAGCTTACCGGGCGGCAATCACCAAGTTGAATAGCGCCGCTTCGTTTAACGGTCTGGCTGCAACCACCTCCGATGACAAGACCGTCAAGGCCACCCTCGGTGATGGCGCCTCGAGTGGTAAGTACGTCTTGAAAGTGGACAACTTGGCGACCTCTTCAAAAGTGACCAGTAAAGCGTTCACTGGCGCGGCTGCGGTGGCTAACCCAGGTGAAGAAAACCAGACCCTGACCATTAATCAGTCAGGCAAGAGCTACAACGTCGTCATTACTGGCGGTTCGACGCTGCAACAAGTGCGTGAGTCCATCAATACCCAGCTTTCTGCCCAAGGCATAAGCGCCAACGTGCTGAGCGACGCCAACGGCGCACGGCTAGTCATCGGTTCCACCAACAGTGGTGTGGGCACGGATATTACTCTAAGCGGCGACTCAGATCTGGCGGTCGGTTACGACAAAGGCCCGGCCGCAGTAAACGCCAAATACTCCATTGACGGCATTGCCATGGAGTCCACCAGTAATACGGTGAAGTCTGCGATCAGCGGTGTGACCCTGGAGCTTGTTGCGCCGACCGACAAAGACAAGACGACTACCATCAACGTGGCTAGCAATACTGCCACCTTGAAAACCTCCGTGCAGTCGTTCGTCACCTCCTATAACGCCTTGATGACTGCCATCAATGCTCAGACCAAGGTCACGGCCACAGGGGACCAAGCGACGACCACTGCCGGTGCGCTGACCGGTGACGCATCGATGCGTGACCTTGTTTCCAGTCTGCGCGGAGAGTTGGTCAATGGCTCGGGCAATGGCTCGATCAGCAGCCTCTCGCAAATGGGGATCACCACCGACCAAAAAACCGGCTTGCTTTCGCTGGATGACAAGCAGTGGGACGCGGCGGTGGCGAAGAACCCGACCGATATTGCCAAGCTTTTTACCAGTTCCGATGGCTTGATTGCGCGCATGAACAAGGCTACCGACAGCTATGTAGGTACGACGGGTACGCTCGCCTCGCGGGTCAAGGATCTCAATACCAAGTTCACCGATCTAACTACCCAACAAGCTGACCTGGATCGGCGCATGGAAGCTCTGCAGTTGTCTCTTAGCGCCAAGTACACGGCCATGGACACTCTGATCGCCAAGATCAACGCCAGCAGCTCCAGCATCATGACAACCCTTAATTCGCTGAACAACCCGAAGTCGAACTGATCGTGAGGGGCGCGCGCGCCCTACAACGATCTGCGATAGTCGGCGTGTCATTAAAGTTTTTGGCGTCATGGTCGAAAAGCTGGTTAGAGAAAGCCTATTCGCTCCTGGCGTTTAACGAGGTAGCAACATGAATCCGATGAAAGCCCTTCGTCAGTACCAGAAGGTCAATTCCCATGCTCAGATATCTGAGGCCAGCCCTCATCGCCTGATCCAGATGCTGCTTGAGGGTGGCCTTGATCGCTTGGCGCAGGCTAAGGGTGCCATGTCTCGTGGTGACACCGCGCAAAAGTGTGTGCTGATTACCAAGGCAATCGACATCATCACTGGGTTGCGCCAAGGCCTGGACGAAGAGAAGGCGGAAGATCCAGCGGCTATCCAGCAATTGGACAGCCTTTACGAATATATGAATACGCGCCTGGTGCAAGCCAATGCGAGAAATGACGCAGACGCTATCGACGAAGTCGCCCGTCTGCTGATCACCGTCAAGACCGGCTGGGATGCCATCGCTCCACAATAAGGCCGATTGCCTTGAGGTACACATCATGAGCCATGCACTGCAACGCATCGACGAAACCCGCGAAGCCCTGATCGGCGCGCTGGCCGAGCGCAACTGGGAAGCTGTCGGCGAGTTGGACCTGGGGTGCCGGGCGGTGATTGATGAGGTGCTCAGCGAGGCGCCGGTAGATGAGGATGCATTGCGCGAAAAGCTGGAAAGCCTGCTGGTGGTGTATCGGCAACTGCTTGAGGTGACGACCGGCGAGCGCCAGGCGATTTTCGAAGAGATGTCGCAGATCAACCAAGCGAAAAATGCGTCAAAGGTTTACCATCTGTTCGGTTGAACGGGCGCAGTTAATCCGAACGGCGCGTCATATATTTGACTGTGCCAGCATTTTTGACTTAACTAGTGCTGTTTTCAGATTTCAGACGTCTAGAAGGTAAGAAATCTTACAGACGTCTAGATTGCCCTCATTCCGGGGCAGGAAGTTTTACTAGGGAAGTTGCTATTGCATGTGGCGTGAAACCAAAATTCTGCTGATCGATGACGATAGCGTCCGCCGCCGCGATTTAGCGGTGATTTTAAATTTTCTCGGTGAAGAAAATTTACCCTGCGGCAGCCACGATTGGCAGCAGGCGGTCAGCTCGTTGTCGTCGAGCCGTGAAGTCATTTGCGTATTGATCGGGACGGTAAACGCTCCTGGCGCAGTTCTGGGCTTGTTAAAGACACTGTCTACCTGGGATGAGTTCCTTCCGGTGTTGCTGATGGGCGATATTTCTTCCGTGGACCTGCCGGAAGACCAGCGCCGCCGCGTGCTGTCCAACCTGGAAATGCCGCCCAGCTACAGCAAATTGCTCGATTCCCTGCACCGTGCCCAGGTCTATCGCGAGATGTACGACCAGGCCCGCGAGCGCGGCCGTCACCGTGAACCCAACCTGTTTCGCAGCCTCGTCGGCACCAGCCGTGCCATCCAGCACGTGCGCCAGATGATGCAGCAAGTGGCCGACACCGACGCCAGCGTGCTGATCCTCGGCGAGTCGGGCACCGGCAAGGAAGTGGTCGCGCGCAACCTGCACTATCACTCCAAGCGCCGCGACGGGCCCTTTGTGCCGGTCAACTGCGGGGCGATCCCGGCAGAGCTGCTGGAAAGCGAATTGTTCGGCCACGAGAAGGGCGCCTTTACCGGGGCGATCACCAGCCGTGCCGGGCGCTTTGAACTGGCCAATGGCGGCACCCTGTTCCTCGACGAAATCGGCGACATGCCGCTACCGATGCAGGTCAAATTGCTGCGCGTGTTGCAGGAGCGCACCTTCGAGCGCGTGGGCAGCAACAAGACCCAGAGCGTGGACGTGCGCATCATTGCCGCCACCCACAAGAACCTCGAAAGCATGATCGAGGTCGGCAGCTTCCGCGAAGACCTGTACTACCGCCTCAACGTATTCCCTATCGAGATGGCCCCGCTGCGCGAGCGCGTCGAAGACATCCCGTTGCTGATGAACGAACTGATCTCGCGCATGGAGCACGAAAAGCGTGGCTCCATTCGCTTCAACTCCGCGGCGATCATGTCCCTGTGCCGCCACGGCTGGCCGGGTAATGTTCGCGAGCTGGCCAACCTGGTGGAGCGCATGGCGATCATGCATCCGTACGGGGTGATCGGCGTGGTCGAGTTGCCGAAGAAATTCCGCTACGTCGACGACGAAGACGAGCAGATGGACAGCCTGCGCAGCGACATGGAAGAGCGCGTAGCGATCAACGGTCATACCCCGGACTTCGGTGCCACTGCGATGTTGCCGCCCGAAGGCCTGGATCTGAAGGACTACCTCGGCAACCTGGAACAAGGGTTGATCCAGCAGGCCCTGGACGATGCCCATGGCATCGTGGCCCGCGCCGCCGAGCGCCTGCGTATCCGTCGCACCACCCTGGTGGAGAAGATGCGCAAGTACGGTATGAGCCGAAAAGAAGGTGATGAACAGGCGGATGATTGACGCCTGTTTTTCAACTACCTGATTTATAGGTAGATTTTTTTCGGCACGGGTATTGCTACAACCCTCGCAACGTTCCGTTTAACTGACGGTCAGCCAAGCGAGAGAGCATGATGCCCCACGCCGCCCAACTATCTTCGGCCCCTGCCATCCAGGGGCTGGTTTCGCCTGTAGAACCGCCGACCCGCCAGGGCCTGGAGCACGCGTTCTCGCAGTTCAACCAGATGTCGAGCCAGCTGACCGACTCCTACAGTCTGCTTGAGGCCCGGGTTTCCGAGCTTAAAGGCGAGCTGGCGGTGGTCAGCGCCCAGCGAATGCAAGAGCTGGCCGAGAAAGAGCGCCTGGCCAACCGCCTGCAAAACCTGCTGGACCTGTTGCCCGGTGGCGTAATCGTCATCGACGACCAGGGCCGCGTGCGCGAAGCCAACCCGGCAGCCTGCGACCTGCTCGGCCTGCCGCTGGAAGGCGAGCTGTGGCGTGAAGTCATCACCCGCTGTTTTGCCCCCCGTGAAGACGACGGCCACGAAGTCTCCCTCAAGGACGGGCGCCGGCTGTCCATCGCCACCCGTTCCCTGGACGCCGAGCCTGGCCAGCTTGTGCTGCTCAATGACCTGACAGAAACCCGGCACCTGCAAGATCAACTGGCTCGCCATGAGCGGCTGTCGTCGTTGGGGCGGATGGTCGCTTCCTTGGCGCATCAGATTCGTACGCCGTTGTCGGCGGCATTGATCTACGCCAGCCATTTGACTGACGAGCAATTACCGGCGGCCACCCACCAACGCTTTGCCGGGCGCCTCAAGGAGCGCTTGCATGAGTTGGAACACCAGGTGCGCGACATGCTGGTGTTTGCCCGCGGCGAACTGCCGCTGACCGATCGCGTTACCCCTGCCGGCTTGATGCAGTCTCTGCAAGCGGCAGCGGCAACCCATGTGCAGGAGGCCAACCTGCGCTGGCAGTGCGACAGTCATCAGGGCGAATTGCTGTGCAACCGCGACACCCTGGTGGGCGCGCTGCTCAACCTGATCGAAAACGCCACCCAGGCCAGTGGCCCAGGTGCGCGATTGAAGGTGCACTTGTACACCCGCGAGCAAACCCTGCGCTTGTGTGTCAGCGATAGCGGCAGCGGTATCGCTCCGCAAGTGCTGCAACGCCTGGGTGAACCGTTTTTTACCACCAAGACCAACGGCACTGGCCTGGGCCTGACCGTGGTCAAGGCAGTGGCCCGTGCCCATCAGGGACAATTGCAGCTGCGTTCCCGCGTGGGGCGTGGCACCTGTGCATTGATGACCTTGCCGCTGTTTTCCAGCGCGGCAAGCGCGGAGTAAGAGGATGATGGCTATCAAGGTTTTATTGGTGGAAGACGATCGCGCCCTGCGTGAAGCATTGGCAGACACGCTGTTGTTGGCGGGCCATGACTACCGTGCGGTCGGCTCTGCCGAGGAAGCCTTGGAGGCGGTCGAACAGGAAACCTTCAGCTTGGTGGTCAGCGACGTCAACATGCCCGGCATGGACGGCCACCAGTTGCTCGGACTGCTGCGCGTACGCCAGCCGCAACTGCCGGTGCTGCTGATGACCGCCCATGGCGCGGTGGAGCGGGCGGTGGATGCCATGCGTCAAGGCGCGGCGGATTACCTGGTCAAGCCGTTCGAACCCAAGGCGTTGATCGAGCTGGTGGCCCGGCATGCCCTCGGCGTGATGCCCGCAGCCGACGGCGATGGCCCGATTGCCTTTGAGCCGGCCAGCGCGCAATTGTTGGAGCTGGCGGCGCGGGTAGCGCGCAGTGATTCCACCGTGCTGATTTCCGGCGAGTCCGGCACCGGTAAAGAAGTGTTGGCGCGGTATATCCACCAGCAATCGGGCCGTGCCAAGCAGCCGTTCATTGCGATCAACTGCGCGGCGATCCCTGACAACATGCTTGAAGCCACCTTGTTCGGCCATGAAAAGGGCTCGTTCACCGGCGCCATCGCGGCCCAGGCCGGCAAGTTCGAACAGGCCGACGGCGGCACCATCCTGCTCGACGAAATTTCGGAAATGCCCCTGGGCCTGCAAGCCAAGTTGCTGCGCGTTTTGCAGGAGCGGGAAGTGGAGCGCGTGGGCGCACGCAAGCCGATCCAGTTGGATATCCGCGTGGTCGCCACCACCAACCGCGACCTGGCGGGCGAAGTGGCAGCGGGGCGCTTCCGTGAAGACCTGTTCTACCGGCTGTCGGTGTTCCCCCTGGCCTGGCGCCCATTGCGTGAGCGCCCGGCGGACATCATTCCGTTGGCCGAGCGCCTGCTGAACAACCACGTCAAAAAAATGAAGCATGCCCAGGCGCGTTTATCGCCCGAGGCTCAAGCGTGCCTGGTCAGTTACCCATGGCCGGGCAACGTGCGCGAGCTGGACAACGCGATCCAGCGTGCGTTGATTTTGCAGCAGGGCGGTTTGATCCAGCCGCAAGACTTTTGCCTGGCCATGGGCAATGGCGCTGCGCCGCTGCCGAGCCTGGCCCCGGCTCCCGTGGTCGCCGAGGCGGAATCGGCCGGCGCCCTGGGCGATGACCTGCGCCGCCGCGAATTCCAGATGATCATCGACACCCTGCGCGCCGAACGCGGCCGCCGCAAAGAAGCGGCCGAGCGCCTGGGCATCAGCCCGCGCACCTTGCGCTACAAGCTGGCGCAGATGCGCGACGCCGGGATGGACGTGGAAGCCTATCTTTTCGCCACCTGACCTCGCGCCAATCCGGTGTGTAGGAGCGAGCTTGCTCGCGAAGAACCCATAGGCGCCGCGGGCATCCTGGAAGCACGCGTTATCGTTGACGTTTTTCGCGAGCAAGCTCGCTCCTACACAAAAACGCGCGGTAAGAAGGGCCAAAAAATCTGCGGTAACAAGTTCGACAAGCTTTGTCGCCTTTTCTTACGAGTTGCTCCAGAGATGGCACCCTTGTTGCTACCACCCCTGGTAACCGCTGCGTAGTGTCAAAAAATTGCGGGTCGTCGGAGAGAGAAGGTCATGAGCCAGGGTATTGAGTTCAATCGGTTGATGTTGGATATGCGCGCCATGCAAATGGATGCCATGGCTCAACCGAAATCCGTCGCGCCAGCGCCGGAATTGGGCCAAAGCAATTTTGCCGACATGCTCGGTCAGGCAATCAATAAAGTCAGCGATACCCAGCAGGCGTCCAGCCAGTTGGCGACGGCTTTCGAGATCGGTAAAAGCGGCGTGGACCTCACCGATGTGATGGTCGCCTCGCAAAAGGCCAGCGTGTCCTTCCAAGCCTTGACCCAAGTGCGTAACAAGCTGGTTCAGGCGTATCAAGACATCATGCAGATGCCGGTTTAAGGACGAGATTTAAGTCATGGCTGAAGCACTCTCCGACAATCTCCCCGCCAAGGCCGACGGCAAACCGCCGTTGTTTGGCCTGTCGTTCCTGGAAAACCTCTCGGAAATGACCATGCTGCGTCAGGTGGGCCTGATGGTGGGCCTGGCAGCCAGCGTGGCGATTGGTTTTGCCGTGGTGCTGTGGTCGCAGCAACCCGATTACCGCCCCCTGTACGGCAGCCTGTCGGGCATGGATTCCAAGCAGATCATGGAAACCCTCGCCGCCGCCGACATCGCCTATACCGTGGAGCCCAACTCCGGCGCCTTGCTGGTCAAGGCCGATGACGTGGCCCGCGCACGGATGAAACTGGCCGCCGCTGGCGTGGCGCCGTCCGACAGCAATATCGGTTTTGAAATCCTCGACAAAGACCAGGGCCTGGGCACCAGCCAGTTCATGGAAGCCACCCGCTACCGTCGTGGCCTGGAAGGCGAACTGGCGCGCACCATCTCCAGCCTGAATAACGTCAAGGCCGCCCGTGTGCACCTGGCGATTCCGAAAAGCTCGGTGTTCGTGCGTGACGAACGCAAGCCTAGCGCCTCGGTGTTGGTCGAGCTGTTTGCTGGTCGCTCCCTGGAGCCTGGCCAGGTACTGGCGATCGTCAACCTGGTGGCCACCAGTGTTCCCGAGTTGAGCAAGTCGCAAATCACCGTGGTGGACCAGAAGGGCAACCTGCTGTCCGACATGGCCGAAAACTCCGCGCTGACCCAGGCCGGCAAGCAGTTCGACTACAGCCGCCGCATGGAGAGCATGCTCACCCAGCGCGTGCATAACATCCTGCAACCGGTACTGGGCAACGACCGCTACAAGGCTGAAGTCTCCGCCGATGTGGATTTCAGCGCCGTCGAATCCACCTCCGAGCAGTTCAACCCCGACCAGCCGGCCTTGCGCAGCGAGCAGTCCACCAGTGAACAACGCACCGCCAGCAATGGCCCCCAAGGTGTGCCGGGCGCCCTGAGCAACCAGCCACCCGCGCCGGCCTCGGCACCGCAAACCACCGGGGGCGCCGCCGCTACCGCTGGGGCGATCCAGCCTGGCCAGCCGCTGTTGGACGCCAACGGCCAACAGATCATGGACCCGGCCACCGGCCAGCCGATGCTTGCGCCGTACCCTGCGGACAAGCGTAACCAGTCCACCAAGAACTTCGAGCTCGACCGTTCCATCAGCCACACCAAGCAGCAACAGGGCAAGATCAATCGCCTGTCGGTGTCGGTGGTGGTCGATGACCAAGTCAAGGTCAACCCTGCGGACGGCGCTGTGACCCGTGCGCCGTGGACGGCTGACGAACTGGCCCGTTTCACCCGCCTGGTACAGGACGCCGTTGGCTTCGACGCCAGCCGTGGCGACAGTGTCAGCGTGATCAACATGCCGTTCTCCGCCGAGCGCGGTGAAGTGATCAGCGACCCTGCGTTCTACACCCAGCCGTGGTTCTGGGACATCGTCAAGCAAGTGCTGGGGGTGTTGTTCATCCTGGTGCTGGTGTTTGGTGTATTGCGCCCGGTGCTCAACAACATCACCGGTGGCAGCAAGAAGCAACTGGCGCTGGCCGGTGGCGACGTCGAGTTGGGTGGCATGGGCGGCCTGGACGGCGAACTGGCCAACGACCGCGTCAGCCTCGGCGGCCCGCAAAGTATTCTGTTGCCAAGCCCGAGCGAAGGCTATGACGCTCAGTTGAACGCAATCAAGAGTCTGGTGGCAGAAGACCCGGGCCGTGTGGCCCAGGTCGTGAAAGAGTGGATTAACGCAGATGAATGATCGAGCCGCTGTGGCCAAGCTGTCCCGGGTCGACAAAGCCGCCGTGCTGCTGCTGTCCCTGGGTGAAACCGACGCTGCCCAAGTGCTGCGCCACATGGGCCCTAAAGAGGTCCAGCGAGTGGGCGTGGCCATGGCGCAGATGCGCAATGTGCACCGCGAGCAAGTCGAGCAGGTGATGAGCGAGTTCGTCGAGATCGTCGGCGACCAGACCAGCCTGGGCGTCGGTTCCGACAGCTACATTCGCAAGATGCTCACCTCGGCCCTGGGCGAAGACAAGGCCAACGGCCTGATCGACCGCATCCTGCTGGGTGGCAACACCAGCGGCCTGGACAGCCTCAAGTGGATGGAGCCGCGCGCGGTGGCCGACGTGATCCGCTACGAGCACCCACAGATCCAGGCGATCGTGGTGGCCTACCTCGACCCGGACCAGGCCGGCGAAGTGCTTGGCCACTTTGACCATAAAGTGCGCCTGGACATCATCCTGCGCGTGTCGTCGCTCAACACTGTGCAACCGGCGGCGCTCAAAGAACTCAACACCATTCTGGAGAAGCAGTTCTCCGGCAATTCCAATGCTTCGCGCACCACCCTGGGTGGCATCAAGCGCGCGGCCGACATCATGAACTTCCTCGACAGCTCGGTCGAAGGCCAGTTGATGGACTCGATCCGCGAGATCGACGACACGCTGTCCGGCCAGATCGAAGACCTGATGTTCGTGTTCAACAACCTGGCCGATGTCGACGACCGTGGCATCCAGGCGTTGCTGCGCGAAGTGTCCTCGGACGTGCTGGTGCTGGCGCTCAAGGGCTCGGACGAAAACGTCAAAGAAAAGATCTTCAAGAACATGTCCAAGCGCGCCTCGGAACTGTTGCGCGACGACCTGGAAGCCAAGGGCCCGGTGCGCGTCAGCGACGTGGAAACCGCCCAGAAGGAAATCCTCACCATTGCCCGCCGTATGGCCGAAGCCGGAGAAATCGTTCTCGGCGGGAAGGGCGGCGAAGAAATGATCTAAGGCGCCTTGCATGTCGAATAAAGATGAGGCGCCCAGCGATCTGATTCGCGCGCGGGATGTCGGCGGCTTCGACATCTGGTCGCTGCCCAGCTTCGACCCCCATGTGCCGGAACCCGAGCCTGAACCGGTGGAGGAGCCGCCGGCGGAAATGGAAGAAGTGCCGCTGGATGAAGTCCAGCCACTGACCCTCGAAGAGTTGGAAACCATCCGCCAGGAGGCCTACAACGAAGGCTTTGCGGCGGGGGAAAAAGACGGTTTTCGCAGCACCACCCTCAAGGTTCGCCAGGAGGCCGAAGCGGCGCTGGCCACCAAGCTGGGTAGCCTGGAGCGCCTGATGGGTAACCTGTTCGACCCTATCGCCGAACAGGACTCGCAGCTGGAAAAATCCATGGTCGGCCTGGTGCAGCACATTGCGCGCCAGGTGATCCAGCGCGAACTGGTGCTCGACTCCAGCCAGATCGAAGCGGTGATGCGCGAAGCCCTCAAGCTGCTGCCCCTGGGCGTCGGCAATGTGCGGCTGTACATCAACCCCCAGGATTTCGAACAGGTCAAAGCCCTGCGCGAGCGCCATGAAGAAACCTGGCGCATCGTCGAAGACGCTTCGTTGCAGCCCGGTGGTTGCCGTGTCGAAACCGAGCACAGCCGCATCGATGCAACGGTGGAAACCCGCATCAGCCAGATCATGGCCAAGTTGTTCGATCAACTGCATGAACAAGCCCTGCACCCCGCCGAGCCGGACCTGAGCGTTGACCTGGACGCCACCGATGCGCCTTGATCGCACCAGCTTCGCCAAGCGCCTGGGCAGCTACGCCGAGGCCACCGAGTTGCCCGGCCAGCCGATCCTCGAAGGGCGCCTGTTGCGCATGGTCGGCCTGACCCTCGAAGCCGAGGGCCTGCGCGCCGCCATGGGCAGCCGCTGCCTGGTGATCAACGATGACAGCTACCACCCGGTGCAGGTCGAAGCTGAGGTGATGGGCTTTTCGGGCAGCAAAATCTTCCTGATGCCGGTGGGCAGCCTCGCCGGCATTGCCCCCGGCGCCCGCGTGGTGCCATTGGCCGACACTGGCCGCCTGCCTATGGGCATGAGCATGCTGGGCCGCGTACTCGACGGTGCCGGCCGTGCGCTGGACGGCAAGGGCGGCATGAAAGCCGAAGACTGGGTGCCGATGGACGGCCCCACCATCAACCCACTCAAGCGCAACCCGATCAGCGTGCCGCTGGACGTGGGCATTCGCAGCATCAACGGTTTATTGACGGTCGGTCGCGGCCAGCGCCTGGGCCTGTTCGCCGGTACCGGCGTGGGTAAGTCGGTGTTGCTGGGCATGATGACGCGCTTTACCGAGGCCGACATCATCGTGGTGGGGCTGATCGGCGAGCGGGGCCGCGAAGTGAAGGAGTTCATCGAGCACAGCCTCGGTGAGGAAGGGCTCAAGCGTTCCGTTGTCGTCGCTTCTCCGGCAGACGATGCACCGCTGATGCGCTTGCGTGCGGCGATGTACTGCACGCGCATCGCCGAATATTTTCGCGACAAGGGCAAGAACGTCCTGTTGCTGATGGACTCGCTCACGCGTTTCGCCCAGGCCCAGCGCGAGATCGCCCTGGCCATCGGTGAACCGCCCGCGACCAAGGGTTACCCGCCATCGGTGTTCGCCAAGTTGCCCAAGCTGGTGGAACGTGCCGGTAATGCCGAAGCCGGCGGTGGCTCGATCACCGCGTTCTACACCGTGTTGTCCGAAGGCGACGACCAACAGGACCCGATTGCCGACTCGGCGCGGGGCGTGCTCGACGGCCACATCGTGCTGTCGCGGCGTTTGGCCGAAGAGGGGCATTACCCGGCCATCGATATCGAAGCGTCCATCAGCCGGGTGATGCCGGCGGTGGTCACGCCGGAGCATATGGCCCGTGCGCAGCAGTTCAAGCAGCTGTGGTCGCGCTACCAGCAAAGCCGTGACCTGATCAGCGTCGGCGCCTATGTGGCCGGTGGCGACCGCGACACCGACCTGGCCATCGCCTTGCAGCCGCAACTGGTGACCTACCTGCGCCAGGGCCTCAACGACAAGATCACCATGGGCGAAAGCCAGTCGCACTTGCAGTCCATCTTCGCCCCGGCGCCGGGCGGCTAAGCCATGGCCAACAGTCGCGCCGCACGCCTGGCCCCAGTGGTGGACATGGCCGAAAAGGCCGAGAAAGCCGCCGTGCAGCGCCTGGGTTACTTCCAGGGCCAGGTGCGCTTGGCCCAAAGCAAGCTGGGCGACCTGGAGCGTTTTCGTGGTGAGTATCAGCAACAGTGGATCGAGCGCGGCAGCCAGGGTGTGTCCGGCCAGTGGCTGATGGGGTACCAGGGCTTTCTCAACCAGCTTGAAACCGCCGTCGGCCAACAACGCCAGAGCCTGGCCTGGCACGAGGCCAACCTCGACAAAGCCCGCGAAGCCTGGCAGGCGGCGTTTGCCCGTGTCGAGGGGTTGCGCAAACTGGTGCAGCGCTACATCGACGAAGCGCGAGCCATCGAAGACAAGCGCGAGCAAAAACTGCTCGATGAACTCTCCCAGCGCCTTCCCCGCCCAGAACAGTTCTAAGTGTGGGAGCTGGCTTGCCTGCGATGGGCATAGGTATCTACACGACTCTGTAGCGCTCAACGGTAACCACGATGCGAAGCGAGCCGCTCTTGATCTTGATCTGCTTTTGATCTTGATCTCAGGCGCCCCGTTAAACCACGCTGGCCGAACGCAGGCTTGAATTCGTGGGTAACCCGGCAGGACGCCGGGTTAGCCGCCCCGCGCCATGGATGGCGCGTGGCGGCGGCCCACGGATTCAAGCCTGTGTTCGGGCACACCGAGCCTAGGCGAGGTGCCGAGTGGTGGGGCAAGAGCGCTTTGCTTACTTTCGCGCTTTTCGAAAGTGAGCCGCCGTCAGGGCGGAACCCTAAGTGGCCGTTACCTAAATAACGGATATGTACCCGGTCCAACTGTGTTGACTGTTAGGCCGTCTTCGCAGGCAAGCCAGCTCCCACAATTGGATCGTGGGGGTGTCAGGTAGATAGGCGTCGGCTATCCGGTCGTCACGGGAGCAAGCTCCCTCGCCACAGGATCAGCGTCGTACCGAAGTTGATTGCGGTGCATCAGTCACTTATAGGCCGGCAGACCCACCGCTATCGCAGGCAAGCCAGCTCCCACAGTTGATCCACCGTGTTGCTCAGATGCTGTTCAGCTGCTACACCTTGTGTCTAGTGCAATGACAAGGAAGCAGTCACATGTCAGTCGAGTCAGAAGTATCCCTGGATGGGAAGAAGTTGACGATCGCAATCAGGGGCCGGTTCGATTTCGGCAGCCACCAGGCGTTTCGGGATGCGTACGAGCGTTTCTACAAGGTCCCCGAGATCTATATCGTCGATCTCAAGGAGGCCACCTACATGGACAGTTCAGCCCTCGGCATGCTGCTGTTGCTACGTGATCATGCTGGCGGTGATGGTGCCGAAGTCAGTGTGATCAACAGCAGCACCGACGTGCGCAAGATCCTCGCCATCTCCAACTTCGACAAGCTGTTCGACATCAGTTGAGCGCCCTGGCCCCGGTCCTGGAGGCGCTGACCATCCTGATCGCCGAAGACAGCGCCGCCGACCGCCTGTTGCTGGCGAGCATCATCCGTCGCCAAGGCCATCAGGTGCTGACGGTGAGCAATGGCGCCGAAGCGATTGAGGTGTTTGCCCGCGAGCGCCCGCAACTGGTGTTGATGGACGCGCTGATGCCGGTGATGGATGGCTTTGAAGCCGCGCGGCAGATCAAGCAACTGGCGGGCGAGGCGCTGGTGCCGATCATCTTCCTCACCTCGCTGCGCGAAAGCGAAGCCCTGGCCCAGTGCCTGGACGCCGGCGGCGATGACTTTTTGCCCAAGCCCTATAACCCCCTGATCCTGGCGGCGAAGATCAACGCCATGGACCGCCTGCGCCGCCTGCAGGCCACGGTTTTGCAACAGCGTGACCTGATCGCCAAACACCACGAACACCTGATGCATGAACAGCGGGCGGCCAAGGCGGTGTTCGATAAGGTCGCCCATTCCGGTTGTATCAACGCCGCGCCAAATATTCGCTACCTGCAATCGCCTTATGCGCTGTTCAACGGCGACTTGTTGCTGGCGGCCTACACGCCATCCGGCGATATGCACGTGCTGCTCGGGGATTTCACTGGCCATGGCCTGCCGGCCGCCATCGGTGCCATGCCCCTGGCCGAAGTGTTCTACGGCATGACCGCCAAGGGCTACGGCCTCACGCAGACCCTGCGGGAGATGAACGCCAAGCTCAAGCGCATCCTGCCGGTGGACATGTTCTGCTGCGCCACCTTGCTGTGCCTGAGCGCCCAGCGGCGGGCGGTGGAGGTGTGGAACGGCGGCATGCCCGAAGGCTATGTGCATGAAGTCGCCACCGGCAGGCGCACGCCGTTGATGTCGCGGCACCTGCCCCTGGGGGTGTTGTCGGCAGAGGCGTTCGATGACAGCACCGAGGTCTGGCCCATGGCGTTGGGCGACCGGGTATTTTTGCTCTCCGACGGCGTGCTGGACACTGCTGACGCCAATGATCAACTGTTCGGCGCCGAGCGCTTGCAGCAGGTGTTCGCCGCCAACCGCGAGCCCGACCGCCTGTTCGAGGACATCGAGCAGGCCCTGGCGGCCTTTCGCGGCCAGGCGCGCGATGACGTTAGCATGGTCGAGATCACTTTGCAGGCGGGCCAGCCCTTGCGGGCGGCCGAACCGATGTATGCCGACAGCGGCCAGTCGTGCCCACTGGATTGGTCGGTGAGTTTCGAATTTCGCGCCCAGACCCTTAGAACCTACAACCCGCTGCCGTACCTGCTGCAACTGCTGTTGGAGATCCACGGCCTGCGTGAGCAGAGCGGGGCGCTTTACAGCGTGATGGCCGAGTTGTATTCGAACGCGCTGGAACATGGCGTGCTGGGCCTGGACTCACGGCTCAAGCGCGATGCCCAGGGGTTTGCGCAGTATTATCACCAGCGCCATGAGCGGCTGGCACAGTTGGACAGCGGTTACGTGCGCGTGCATGTGCAGGTGGTACCCACCGACAAGGGCGGCAAACTGACCTTGCGCCTCGAAGACAGCGGGCAGGGTTTTGATGTAGAGCAGGAGCTGGCACGCCCCGTGGACATCGACCGTCTGTCTGGTCGGGGTCTTAGCCTGGTGCGTCAACTGAGCAGCGCTGTAGGCTGGTCCGATGGCGGGCGCTGCGTCTGCGTGGAGTTTTGTTGGGAGGCTCTGGCATAATCCGCCGATTCTTGATCAAGGAGCGAGCAAGTGGCTGAGATTCATTTGGACCCCGAGGTGTTGTCGGACTTGCAGGAAGTGATGGAGAGCGAGTACCCGACGTTGCTCGACACCTTTATCGAGGACTCGCAAGAGCGCGTCGCAGCACTGCGCAAGGCTGGGGGCGACGCCAAAACGTTGGGACGGATTGCCCACAGTTTCAAAGGCAGCAGCGGCAATCTAGGGGCGGTGCGTTTGGCCCAATTGTGTGAGCTGCTGGAGGCCGAGGCCGTCGAGGCGGCCTCGGATCTAGGCGCGCTGGTTGATCAGATTGATCATGAGTTCGCGCTGGTCAAGCCACTGTATAAATGTAGGAGCGAGCTTGCTCGCGAAAAACGTCAACGATAACGCGTGCTTCCTGGATGAATGCGGCGCCTGTGAGTTTTTCGCGAGCAGGCTCGCTCCTACATTGAATCGGATATGTCCAGGCATTTTGTAAACCTGGCCCGACTCTTGCTCTACCTCCACAGACTGCATCCCCGACCCCATGCAGTGGAGACCTTTACTTATGCCAGTCGCCCCCAATTCGCTCCTTCAGGCTGCCACCGCGGCCAAGCCTCAAGCGCCGGCCGCCACGCCTGCGGTAGCGCCTGCGGCCCCGCGGGAAAAGGGCCCTGGCTTCGCTCAAGTGTTTGCCAAGCAAGCTGCCAAGCCGCAGGCCAAGAGCGACGACGCGCCAGCCAAACCCGTGCGCGACAAAGCGGCTGACGCCAGCGATAAACCTGCCGCCAGCGCGCCAGCGGTTGCCGATAGCGGCAATCCCTTGCCTGCCAAGCCGGCCAAGAGCGACGACAGCGCAGACAGTGAAGGCGAGCCACCGGCCGACCCGTCCCTGGCGCAGCAACCAGTGGCCGACCCGGCGCTGGTCGCAGCCGTGACGCCGGTGGCGGTCCCTGTGCCCGCACAAGCGCCTGCCGTCGTTGCCGAAGATGACCAGGCCCTGCCCCTCATCGCGGTGACCGAGGAGCCCAAGCAGCCGGCCTTCGATCCCGAAGCCGACCCGCTGGATTCGATGCCGGCCGTGCGCCTGGCGATGGAGCAGGGCGGTCACGTCTCGGCCAGCAGCCAGGCGCCGCAGAAAGCCGCGCCCACCACCCAGGACCAACCGACCGCCGCGCAGAACTTTGCCGCTGGCCTGGCCAATATGGTTGACCAGCAAGCGACCAAGGACAGCACCGACGAAGGCGGCGACAAGGCCTTCGGCGCGCTGATCGATGACGGCCTCAAGGACCTCAAGAGCGCCAGCAGCGACACCCGTGTGGATGACTTCGCCAACCGCCTGGCCGCGCTGACCCAGGCGGCCACGCCGAAAACCGCGAATGCCTTGCCGCCCGTCACCAATGCGCCCCTGGCCATGCACCAGAGCGGCTGGACCGAAGAAGTGGTCAACCGCGTGATGTACCTGTCCAGCGCCAACCTCAAGTCGGCCGAGATCCAGTTGCAGCCCGCTGAGCTGGGGCGTTTGGATATCAAGGTCAACATGACGGCGGACCAGCAAGCCCAGGTCAACTTCATGAGCGGCCATGCGGTGGTGCGTGAAGCGCTGGAGAGCCAGTCTGGCCGTTTGCGAGAGATGTTTGCCCAGCAGGGCATGGGGCAGGTGGATGTGAATGTCTCCGACCAATCACGGGGGCAGGACCAGCAGCAACAGCAGGGCCAGGCGCGGGGCGTCGGTAGCAGCGGCAGGCGTGCTGACAGCGGCGACGCCGGTGGCCCTGTGGATGTGGCCGAAGTAGCGACGCCCGTGAGTCAGAGCGTGATCGGCTCCAGCGCGGTCGACTACTACGCCTGACCTCCTGTCCAAACCCGGTCAGTGTGGGAGCTGGCTTGCCTGCGATGACGGTGTATCAGTGACACAGATGTGCACTGACCCACCGTCATCGCAGGCAAGCCAGCTCCCACATTTGATTTAGGTTGTCTTCGCCTCAGCCAACTCTGGCATAACACTTGCTCTTGCCTTGCCATAGATCTACGAATCCCCGAATAGTGACGGATTATTGGCATGGCGAAGAGCGACGACGCAGCAACTCCCCCCGCAGGCAAAGGCAAGCTCAAGCTGATCCTGTTGATTGTGCTGGGCCTGCTCCTGGCCATCGGCGCCTCGGTGGGCGGCACCTGGTACATCATGCACAGCAGTGCGAGCAAACCGGCGCCCGTTGCCGAAACCGCCACTAACGTCAAGCAACCGGCAATCTTCGAGCAGATGCTTCCGGCCTTTGTCGCCAACTACAACCAGAATGGTCGTCAACGCTACCTGCAGGTGAGCATCACCTTGCTGGCGCGCAACCAGGCGGACCTCGATGCCCTCAAGGTGCATATGCCGGTGATCCGTAACAACCTGGTGATGCTGTTCTCCGGGCAGAGCTTCGACAGCCTGGCCACCCCGGTCGGCCAGGAAATGCTGCGCCAGAAGGTCACTGCCAGCGTGCAGGAGGTGGCCCAGAAAGAACTCGGCAAAGTCGTGGTCGAGCAGGCGCTCTTCACTAACTTCGTATTGCAGTAGGATCACGACATGGCCGTGCAAGACCTGCTGTCCCAGGATGAAATCGACGCGCTGTTGCATGGCGTGGACGATGGTCTGGTACAGACCGAAATGGCTGCCGAACCCGGCAGCGTCAAAAGTTATGACCTGACCAGCCAGGATCGCATCGTGCGGGGACGCATGCCGACCCTGGAGATGATCAACGAACGTTTTGCCCGCTACACCCGCATCAGCATGTTCAACATGCTGCGCCGCTCGGCGGACGTGGCCGTGGGCGGTGTGCAGGTGATGAAGTTCGGTGAATACGTACACTCGCTGTACGTGCCCACCAGCCTCAACCTGGTCAAGATCAAGCCGTTGCGCGGCACTGCGCTGTTCATCCTCGACGCCAAACTGGTGTTCAAGCTGGTGGACAATTTCTTCGGTGGCGACGGCCGTCACGCCAAGATCGAAGGGCGTGAATTCACCCCCACCGAACTGCGCGTGGTGCGCATGGTGCTGGAGCAGGCCTTCATCGACTTGAAGGAAGCCTGGCAGGCGATCATGGAAGTCAATTTCGAGTACATCAACTCGGAAGTGAACCCGGCCATGGCCAACATCGTCGGCCCCAGCGAAGCCATTGTGGTGTCGACCTTCCACATCGAACTCGATGGCGGTGGCGGCGACCTGCACGTGACCATGCCGTATTCGATGATCGAGCCGGTGCGCGAGATGCTCGATGCCGGTTTCCAGTCCGACCTCGACGACCAGGACGAACGCTGGGTCAAGGCCCTGCGCGAAGACCTGCTGGACGTCGACGTGCCGCTGAGCGCCACCGTGGCCCGTCGCCAGTTGCGCCTGCGGGACATTTTGCACATGGCGCCTGGGGACATCATCCCCGTCGACTTGCCGGAAGAGTTGATCATGCGCGCCAACGGCGTGCCGTCATTCAAGGTCAAGCTCGGTTCCCACAAGGGCAACCTGGCGCTGCAAGTGGTTGAGCCGATCAACCGCCGCTGATTCAACCCTAATTCATGATTGTTTGCTGCGCCGAGGACATGTAATGGCTACCGAACACGAAAACACTTCCGCCGAAGACCAGGCCCTGGCTGACGAATGGGCTGCGGCCCTGGAAGAAACCGGCGATGTTGGCCAGGACGACATCGACGCGCTGCTGGCCGCCGACGCCGCCACCGCGCCGGCCGGCAACCGCCTGGCCATGGAAGAGTTCGGCAGCGTGCCGAAGAACAACGACCCGGTGAGCCTCGACGGCCCGAACCTGGATGTGATCCTCGACATCCCGGTGTCGATTTCCATGGAAGTGGGCAGCACCGAAATCAACATCCGCAACCTGTTGCAGCTTAACCAGGGTTCGGTGATCGAACTGGACCGCCTGGCCGGCGAGCCGTTGGACGTGCTGGTCAACGGCACCCTGATTGCCCATGGCGAGGTGGTGGTGGTCAACGAGAAGTTCGGCATCCGCCTGACCGACGTGATCAGCCCGAGCGAACGCATCAAGAAGTTGCGCTGAGATGAAGTACGCGATGGCGGGACTGCTGCTGGCGCTGCCATTGAGCGCCCTGGCGGCGGAGCCGGTGGCGCAGGTGGCTGCGGCGCCAGCGGTCGGCAGCGTCGGCGGGCAGTTGACGCAACTGGTGCTGGGCCTGTTGCTGGTGATCGGCCTGATCTTTGTGCTGGCCTGGCTGATGCGCCGCGTGCAGCGCATCGGCCCGGGCAACGGCCAGGTGATCGAACTGGTGGGCTCGCGCGCCCTCGGCCCGCGTGATCGGCTGGTGTTGGTGCAGGTGGGCGAGGAACAGATCCTGCTCGGCATTACCCCTGGCCGCATCACCCCGCTGCATGTACTCAAGACCCCGGTGGATGCGGTCAAGACCGAAGCCGCCACGCCAGAATTCGCCCAGCGCCTGATGGAATTGCTGGGCAAGGATCAGAAGGATAAGAAGTAATGCGCGTTTTGTTGACGCTCATGCTGTTGTTGGCCGCGCCGATGGCCCTGGGCGCCGACCCGTTGTCGATCCCGGCGATTACCCTGGGCACCAACGCGGCCGGCGCGCAGGAATATTCGGTCAGCCTGCAGATCCTGCTGATCATGACGGCGCTGAGTTTTATCCCGGCGTTCGTCATGCTGATGACCAGCTTTACGCGGATCATCATCGTCTTCTCGATCCTGCGCCAGGCCCTGGGCCTGCAGCAGACGCCGTCGAACCAGATCCTCACCGGCATGGCGTTGTTTTTGACGCTGTTCATCATGGCGCCGGTGTTCGACAAGGTGAACCAGCAAGCCCTGCAACCTTACCTGGCGGAAAAGCTCACGGCCCAGGATGCGATCGACAAGGCCCAGGGCCCGATCAAGGACTTCATGCTGTCGCAAACCCGCTCCAGCGATCTTGAACTGTTCATGCGCCTGTCCAAACGCACCGACATCGCCACCCCAGACCAGGCACCGCTGACCATCCTGGTGCCGGCGTTCGTCACTTCTGAATTGAAGACCGCGTTCCAGATCGGCTTCATGATCTTCATCCCGTTCCTGATCATCGACCTGGTGGTGGCGAGCGTGCTGATGGCCATGGGTATGATGATGCTGTCGCCTTTGATCATCTCGTTGCCGTTCAAGATCATGCTGTTTGTGCTGGTGGACGGCTGGGCGCTGATTATCGGCACCCTGGCCGGCAGTTTCGGAGGGGTATAGCGCCATGACCCCAGAAGTCGCCGTCGACCTGTTCCGTGAAGCGCTGTGGCTGACCACCCTGATGGTCGCCGTGCTGGTGGTGCCGAGCCTGTTGGTCGGCCTGCTGGTGGCGATGTTCCAGGCCGCCACCCAGATCAACGAACAGACCTTGAGCTTCCTGCCGCGCCTGCTGGTAATGCTGGTGACCCTGATTGTCGCCGGCCCGTGGCTGGTGCAAACCTTCATGGAATACATCCTGCAGTTGTACGGCAGTATTCCGCAGTTGATCGGCTGAGCCGATGCAATCCTTGCTGGCCTTGACCGACACCCAGATCAGTACCTGGGTGGCCTCGTTCATCCTGCCGCTGTTTCGCGTCACGGCCATGCTGATGGCCATGCCGGTGTTCGGCACCACCCTGGTACCGCGTCGTGTGCGCCTGTACTTTGCGGTGGCGATCACCGTGGTGATCGTGCCGGGCCTACCGCCGATGCCGCCGGTGAATGCTCTCGACCTGAGCGCGTTGCTGCTGATCGCCGAGCAGATCCTGATCGGCGCCATGCTGGGGTTTTCCCTCACGTTGTTCTTCCAGGCGTTTGTGATCGCCGGGCAAATCATCTCGATCCAGATGGGCATGGGCTTTGCGTCCATGGTCGACCCTACCAACGGGGTGTCGGCGGCGGTGATCGGGCAGTTTCTGACCATGCTGGTGACCTTGCTGTTTCTGGCCATGAACGGTCACTTGGTGGCGTTTGAAGTGTTGACCGAAAGCTTCACCACCTTGCCGGTGGGCTCGGGGTTGGTGGTCAACCATTTCTGGGAACTGGTGGGGCGCCTCGGTTGGGTGTTGGGCGCAGCGCTGTTGCTGGTGCTGCCGGCGATCACGGCGCTGCTGGTGGTCAATATCGCGTTTGGCGTGATGACCCGTGCGGCGCCGCAACTGAACATCTTCTCGATTGGTTTCCCCTTGACCCTGGTGCTGGGCATGGGGATTTTCTGGGTCGGCCTGGCTGACATTCTCAATCAGTATCAACCGCTGGCGAGCGAAGCCTTGCAGTTCTTACGTGATCTGGCACGGGCGCGCTGAGCCATGGCCGAGAGCGAGAGTGGTCAGGACAAAACAGAAGACCCCACGGAGAAACGTAAAAAGGACTCCAGGGAAAAGGGCGAGATCGCGCGCTCCAAAGAGCTCAACACCTTCGCCACCATGATCGCCGGCGCAGGCGCTTTGCTGATCTACGGCGGTGGCCTGGCGCTGGACCTGCTGGAGATGATGAAACACAACTTCAGCCTGCCGCGCGAAGTGTTGCTCAACCCCGATGCCATGGCCCAGTACCTGCTGCACTCGGGCAAAATCGCGCTGCTGGCGGTGCAGCCGATCCTGATCACCTTGTTGCTCGCCGCGCTGATCGGCCCGGTGGCCCTGGGCGGCTGGCTGTTTGCTGCGGGCAGCATGGCGCCCAAGTTCAGCCGCATGAACCCCGGGGCAGGGCTCAAGCGCATGTTTTCGGTCAAGGCCCTGGTGGAATTGCTCAAGGCCCTGGCCAAGTTTTTCCTGATTCTGTTCGTGGCCTTGGCGGTGTTGTCGTCCGACATCGACGATTTGCTGCGCATCGCCCATGAGCCGCTGGAGTCGGCGATTATCCACAGCGTGCAGGTGGTGGGCTGGAGTGCGTTGTGGATGGCGGCCGGGCTGATCCTCATCGCCGCCGTGGATGCGCCGATTCAACTGTGGGAAAGCCACAAGAAACTGCTGATGACCAAGCAGGAAGTGCGCGACGAGCACAAGGACCAGGAAGGCCGCCCCGAGGTCAAGCAACGCATCCGCCAACTGCAGCGGGAAATGTCCCAGCGCAAGATGATGGCCTCGGTGCCCGACGCCGACGTGATCATCACCAACCCGACCCACTACGCCGTGGCCCTCAAGTACGACCCCGAAAAGGGCGGCGCGCCGATGCTGCTGGCCAAGGGCAGCGACTTTACCGCGTTGAAAATCCGCGAAATCGCGGTGGCCAATGACATCCTGCTGCTGGAGTCGCCGGCGCTGGCGCGTTCGATTTTCTACTCCACCGACCTGGACCAGGAAATCCCGGCCGGCTTGTACCTGGCCGTTGCGCAGGTGTTGGCCTACGTTTACCAGATCCGCCAATACCGCGCCGGCAAGGGCAAGCGGCCTGATCCGCTCAAAGACCTGCCGATCCCGCCAGACCTGCGCCGCGATTCCTAGTAGGAGCGAGCTTGCTCGCGAAAAACTCACCGTCGCCGCGTTCATCCTGACTCCCCGCGTTATCTTTACCACCTTCGCGAGCAAGCTCGCTCCTACAACCTGTCAACTTTGACAGTAGCCATTACGCCGCCTTCACTGTTTGATACAGCGATGAGGCGCGCAACCGTGCGCGGCTCGGGAGGCGGTGATGGATAGGGGTACGGTCAAGTGGTTTGATGCGGTCAAAGGCATCGGCTTTATTGCCCGGGATCGCGATGGCAACCCGGTTGCCGTTCAGTCGCAGGGCACTCAATGCAGTGAAGCCCCACCCGACCCTCCCAAGCCGCGAAAACCCCGCAAGCGCAAAAAGCCACCCGCTGCATGACTGGCCTGCTGCGCCATCGCTAGCACCCATCGACAGCTCGCGTCTACCTGTCAACTCTGACAGTAGCCAAAGGATCTTTCCCGTTGTTCTATGACTGAACCAAACACTGCACGCATGTAGTCAACGAGAGGCAGGGAGAGCGGGATTGAAGGTGGCTACAGGAACTGTCAAATCCTATGACTGGATCAGGGACGATTGGCTGGTCGAATTGGATGAGGGGACGGAAGAGGTATTCATCAATCGCAAGGATTGGCGTTGGACGGCGCTTTGGCGGGGCAGGCGCATGACGTTTCAAATGGTCCATCGGCCCAAGGGCGTCTATGCGTTGCCCGTCAGGGTGCATCATCGAGGTGGGTTGGGTTCTGAATAAGGGTAAGGAGAGCGGAAATGCCAACGGGTACTGTGAAGTGGTTTAACGCGGAGAAGGGGTTTGGTTTTATTACCCCGGAGGGTGGAGGGGCGGACGTGTTCGCCCATCACTCGGCAATTGCGTCGAGTGGGTTTCGATCTTTGGAAGAAAACCAAAAAGTAGAGTATGACCTTACACAAGGTCCAAAAGGCCCACAGGCTGAGAATATACGGCCAATTTAGAAACGGAATAACCGCTTGATCGTTCCCACGCTCCCGCGTGGGAATGCATTGCGTGACGCTCTGCATCACCCTGGCGCAGTGCTTAAGTCGTGCGCCTGGCTCGGGACGCGGAGCGTCCCAGGCGGCATTCCCACGCGGAGCGTGGGAACGATCGATGGTCGGCCCAAGGGCGTCTATGCGTTGCCCGTCAGGGTGCATCATCGAGGTGGGTTGGGTTCTGAATAAGGGTAAGGAGAGCGGCAATGCCAACGGGTACTGTGAAGTGGTTTAACGCGGAGAAGGGGTTTGGTTTTATTACCCCGGAGGGTGGAGGGGCGGACGTGTTCGCCCATCACTCGGCAATTGCGTCGAGTGGGTTTCGATCTTTGGAAGAAAACCAAAAAGTAGAGTATGACCTTACACAAGGTCCAAAAGGCCCACAGGCTGAGAATATACGGCCAATTTAGAAACGGAATAACCGCTTGATCGTTCCCACGCTCCCGCGTGGGAATGCATTGCGTGACGCTCTGCATCACCCTGGCGCAGTGCTTAAGTCGTGCGCCTGGCTCGGGACGCGGAGCGTCCCAGGCGGCATTCCCACGCGGAGCGTGGGAACGATCGATGGTCCATCGGCCCAAGGGCATCTATGTGTTGCCCGTCAGAGGGCATCATCGAGGTGGGTTGGGTTCTGAGTGAGGGTAAGGAGAGCGGCAATGGCAACGGGTACGGTCAAGTTCTACAACAAACCCAAAGGGTTTGGATTTATTACTCCGGACGACGGTGGAAATGACGTTTTTGTTCATGTTTTAGTAGTTGAACGTTCGGGTTTGCGAGAGCTTTCAGAAGGGCAAAAGGTGCAATACGACCTCGTAGTTGGGAGGGATGGAAAGGTCACTGCGGAAAATCTTCAAAGCTTGACGTAAATATTATCTGCCAATAAAAAATCAATCGGTATTCAGATCGTTCCCACGCTCGCGCGCGGGGATGATCGATGCAGTTGGGCCGCGTTATTCGCTGCTTGCGGTGTCCGTCATTCCGCCGCCGTGCAAGCGATCAGCCAGTAACTGCGCCAGTTCGATCAACTGTGCAACGCCGAGCAATTCCTCTCGTTTGGAACCTTCCAGGTCAAAGGCCATGTCGCAGCTCAGCGCGTTGGCCGAAGCAAGTGTTTCACTGAGGTTGATCAGCAGGTCTTCGCTGCTGATGCCGTCGGCTACGGTAAACAGCCGGATGGGGGCATTTGGGGCGAGTTTGATCACTGTGAAGCTCCTTTTACTGAAAGGGAGAGGGTGCTTTTGCTCCTAGGTAATCCGGGCCGCGACGCCCGACCGCTGCATTTGCAGCGGTGTACGGAGACTAGAGATCAGATTTCCTAGGGGCAACCCCAAATCCTTGTCAGAAATTTCCTCAGTAATACCGGTTGCACACAAATCCAACTGTGGGAGCTGGCTTGCCTGCGATTGCGGTGTGTCAGTCACCGGGATATTGGCTGTGAGTCAGCTATCGCAGGCAAGCCAGCTCCCACACTCGAATCGGTTACCACCCGACGATCACCCCAAAACCAAAGTTGGAAGGCTTCTTGCAACCCCGCCTCCAAGTCGCCCTCCAGCGTCAAAACTTTGCTTCAAGGACCCGAGGAATACCGGTGGTAGATCGCTCTCAAATGCTCAACACGGCCCGTGGCACCCTGACTGACTTGTCGCGGGGCAATCTGGGTGTGCCGTTGTTGTTGCTAGTGATGCTGGCAATGATGATGTTGCCGATGCCGCCGTTCCTGCTCGACGTGTTCTTTACCTTCAACATTGCCCTGTCCGTCGTCGTGCTGCTGGTGTGCGTGTACGCCCTGCGGCCGCTGGATTTTGCGGTATTCCCGACGATTCTGCTGGTGGCAACCCTATTGCGCCTGGCGCTTAACGTGGCCTCCACGCGGGTGGTGATGCTCCACGGCCAGGATGGCCACGCCGCCGCCGGTAAGGTGATCCAGGCGTTCGGTGAGGTGGTGATCGGCGGTAACTACGTGGTCGGTATCGTGGTGTTCGCGATCTTGATGATCATCAACTTCGTGGTGGTGACCAAGGGCGCCGGGCGGATTTCCGAGGTGAGCGCGCGGTTTACCCTCGACGCCATGCCCGGCAAGCAGATGGCCATCGACGCCGACCTCAACGCCGGCCTGATCGACCAGGGCCAGGCCAAGGCCCGCCGGGCCGAAGTCGCCCAGGAAGCCGAGTTCTACGGTTCCATGGACGGTGCCAGTAAGTTTGTGCGCGGCGACGCCATCGCCGGCCTGTTGATCCTGTTCATCAACCTGATCGGCGGCGTGGCCGTCGGTATGTTCCAGCACGGCATGACGTTCGGCGACGCCGGCAAGGTGTACGCCTTGCTGACCATCGGTGACGGTTTAGTGGCGCAATTGCCATCACTGTTGTTATCTACAGCGGCGGCCATCATGGTCACCCGTGCTTCGGGCTCCGAAGACATGGGCAAGCAGATCAGCCGGCAGATGTTCGCTTCGCCCAAGGCACTGGCCGTGGCGGCGGGCATCATGGCGATCATGGGCATCGTGCCGGGCATGCCGCACTTCTCGTTCTTGAGCATGGCGGCCCTGGCGGGTGGCGCGGCCTACCTGTTCTGGAAAAAACAGAACCAGGTCAAGGTCCAGGCCGAGCAGGAGATTGCCCGTCAGCAGGATCTGCTGCCATCCCCGGCCCGCGCCCAGGAAACCAAGGAGCTGGGCTGGGACGACGTCACGCCCATCGACATGATCGGCCTGGAAGTCGGCTACCGCCTGATCCCACTGGTCGACCGCAACCAGGGTGGGCAACTGCTGGCGCGGATCAAGGGCGTGCGCAAGAAGCTGTCCCAGGACTTGGGCTTCCTGATGCCCACCGTGCATATTCGCGACAACCTCGACCTGGCCCCCAGCGCCTATCGCCTGACGCTGATGGGGGTGATCCTGGCCGAAGCCGAGATCTACCCGGATCGCGAACTGGCGATCAACCCGGGCCAAGTGTTCGGTACGCTCAACGGCATTACCGCCAAAGATCCGGCTTTCGGCCTGGAAGCGGTGTGGATCGAAGTGAGCCAGCGCAGCCAGGCGCAGTCCCTGGGTTACACCGTGGTGGATGCCAGCACCGTGGTCGCCACGCACCTCAACCAGATTCTCTACAAGCACTCCCACGAGCTGATCGGCCATGAGGAAGTCCAGCAATTGATGGGCTTGCTGGCCAAATCGTCGCCAAAGCTGGCCGAAGAACTGGTGCCGGGTGTGCTGTCGTTGTCGCAGTTGCTCAAGGTGTTGCAAGCGCTGTTGGCCGAACAGGTGCCTGTGCGCGACATTCGCAGCATTGCCGAGGCCATCGCCAACAATGCCGCCAAGAGTCAAGATACTGCCGCTCTGGTGGCGGCGGTGCGTGTCGGCGTGTCCCGTGCAATCGTGCAAAGCATTGTAGGCACTGAGTCCGAGCTGCCTGTGATCACCCTGGAACCCAGGTTGGAACAAATATTGCTCAATAGTATTCAGAAGGCAGGGCAAGGCCAGGAAGAGGGCGTTTTACTGGAGCCAAGCATGGCTGAAAAGCTGCAGCGTTCGTTGATCGACGCCGCACAGCGCCAGGAAATGCAAGGCAACCCGGTGATCCTGCTGGTGGCCGGCCCGGTTCGCGCGATGTTGTCGCGGTTTGGACGCCTGGCTGTACCGAATTTGCACGTGTTGGCTTACCAGGAAATTCCTGACAATAAGCAAGTGACTATCGTCGCGACAGTTGGGCCCAATGGCTGAGGTAGTGGGTTATGCAAGTTAAGCGTTTTTTCGCCGCCGATATGCGTCAGGCCATGAAATTGGTCCGCGATGAGCTGGGCGCCGATGCCGCGATTATCGGTAACCGTCGGATTGCCGGCGGTGTTGAGCTGACGGCTGCCCTGGATTACACGCCTCAGGCGCTGGCCCCGCGCGTGCCGAACATGGAACTCGAAGACGAGCTGCGCAAGACCGCCTCGCGCATTGTGTCGGCCCAGGCTGAACTGAGCATGCGTGGCGACAGCGATGCCAGCACCAATCGCCAGTTGTTTGCCGGCCTGCCGCTGACCGCCGCCGAGCCGCTGGTTGAGCCCACGTTCGTCGAACCGCCGCGTCCTGCAGCGCCTGCCCCGGCGGCCGCAGTTGACCAGCGCGTGATCGACTCGATGCGTTTTGAACTCAACGGCCTGCGTGAATTGCTCGAAGTGCAGCTCGGCTCGCTGGCCTGGACCCAACTGCAAGGCAGCAAGCCGCAGCAAGCCAACCTGTGGCGTCGCCTGCAACGCATCGGCCTGTCCGGCCCGTTGTCCCGCGACCTGCTGGCCTTGACCGCTGAAGTCGAAGAGCCCCGCCAGGCCTGGCGCATGTTGCTGGCGCATCTGGCGCGCATGATCGCCACGCCGGAAATCGAACCTCTGGAAGAGGGCGGTGTGATCGCCATGGTCGGCCCCGCCGGCATGGGCAAGACCACCACCCTGGCCAAGCTGGCCGCCCGTTATGTGCTGAAGTATGGCGCGCAGAATATCGCGCTGGTGAGCATGGACAGCTACCGCATCGGCGCCCAGGAGCAGCTCAAGACCCTGGGCCGCATCCTCAACGTGCCGGTGACCCATGTCGACCCGGGCCAGTCCCTGGCCAATGCCCTCGAGCCGTTGCTGCGCAAGCGCGTGGTGCTGATCGACACCGCCGGCCTGCAAGCCAGCGACCCGGCGCTGCGCATGCAGCTCGAAAGCCTGGCCGGGCGTGGCATCAAGTCGAAAAATTACCTGGTGCTTGCAACCACCAGCCAGAAACAGGTTCTTACCGCTGCCTATCACAGCTACAAGCGTTGCGGCCTGGCCGGCTGCATCCTCACCAAGCTCGACGAAACCGCGAGCCTGGGCGAGGTATTGAGCCTGGCCATCAGCCATGAATTACCGGTTGCCTACCTCACCGACGGGCCGCGGATCCCGGATGATCTGCATCTGCCGCGCCGTCATCAGTTGGTCAGCCGTGCCGTGAGTGTGCAAATGCAAGACGAGCCTAGCGAGGAAGCGATGGCCGATATGTTCGCCGACCTTTACCACCACCCGGCTAAACGGGTGGGTTGAGGCAGGATGAACACCGTGAAATGTACCTACATCGATGGTCTGCAAGCGATTCACGCGGCCAAGCCATGTAGCCTGCGTCTAAGCAAGACAAGGTAAAGAAATAAAATGGGCAGCATGCATCCCGTACAGGTGATCGCGGTGACCGGCGGCAAAGGTGGCGTCGGGAAAACTAACGTGTCAGTGAATTTGTCCCTGGCCCTGGCAGAGCTTGGCCGTCGCGTCATGCTGCTGGATGCTGACCTGGGCTTGGCGAACGTGGACGTTCTGCTGGGGCTGACACCCAAACATACCCTGGCCGATGTGATCGAGGGCCGCTGTGAGCTGCGCGATGTGCTGCTCCAGGGCCCCGGAGGCATTCGCATCGTGCCGGCGGCCTCGGGCACCCAGAGCATGGTGCACCTGAGCCCCGCGCAGCATGCCGGGTTGATCCAGGCGTTCAGCGACATCGGCGACAACCTCGACGTGCTGGTGATCGACACCGCCGCCGGCATCGGCGAATCCGTGGTCAGCTTTGTGCGCGCCGCGCAAGAAGTGCTGCTGGTGGTGTGCGACGAGCCCACCTCGATCACCGATGCCTACGCACTGATCAAACTGCTTAACCGTGACTACGGCATGAACCGCTTTCGCGTGCTGGCCAACATGGCCCAGAGCCCGCAGGAAGGGCGCAACCTGTTCGCCAAGTTGACCAAGGTCACGGATCGCTTCCTCGATGTGGCTTTACAATACGTCGGCGCAGTTCCCTATGACGAGTGTGTGCGCAAGGCCGTGCAAAAGCAGCGTGCGGTCTATGAAGCGTTCCCTCGTTCGAAATGCGCACTGGCGTTCAAGGCCATTGCCCAGAAGGTCGATACCTGGCCGTTGCCCGCCAACCCGCGGGGGCATCTGGAGTTTTTCGTCGAGCGTTTGGTGCATCAGACGAGCGCAGGACCGGTGCTATGACATCCAGCGGCTACAACCTTTACAAAAAGTCGGCACGTGACAGCCAGGGCGAATTGATCGAGCGCTACGCGCCGCTGGTCAAACGCATTGCCTATCACCTGTTGGCGCGCCTGCCCGCGAGTGTGCAGGTTGAAGACTTGATCCAGGCCGGCATGATCGGCCTGCTCGAAGTCTCGACCAAATACGACGCCAGCAAGGGTGCCAGTTTCGAAACGTATGCGGGTATCCGTATCCGTGGCGCGATGCTCGATGAAGTGCGTAAAGGCGATTGGGCGCCGCGTTCGGTACACCGCAATACGCGCATGGTCAGTGATGCAATTCGTGCAATTGAAGCAAAAACCGGTCGTGACGCTAAAGATCATGAAGTTGCGGCCGAACTCCAATTGAGTCTCGACGATTACTACGGGATTTTGAACGATACCTTGGGCAGCCGCCTGTTCAGTTTCGACGACCTTTTACAGGACGGCGAACACGAAGGGCTGCACGAGGACGGCGCGAGCGCGCATACGGAGCCGTCACGCGACCTGGAAGACGAACGTTTCCAGGGCGCGTTGGCCGATGCAATCGCCAACTTGCCGGAGCGTGAGCGGCTGGTGCTGGCGCTGTACTACGACGAAGAGCTGAACCTCAAGGAAATCGGTGAGGTCCTGGGGGTCAGCGAATCGCGTGTCAGCCAGTTGCATAGCCAGTGCGCAGCCCGCTTGCGGGGGCGATTGGCCGAGTGGCGCGCGCGCTGACAGGCAGTGTGGGGACACTGCAGACGCTACCGTGAAACCGCAGGGTTTTGCGGGTGAGTACCGTGGTGCCCTGGGCAGTCCTTTTTGTGTAACGCCTGTTGATTGAAATGGCGCGTCCAGGTGCTGGGCGCGTTTAAGACTGCTTGGAGGTCGAATTGGACAAGAACATGAAAATCCTCATCGTTGATGACTTCTCAACGATGCGGCGGATCATTAAAAACCTGTTGCGTGACCTTGGGTTCACCAACACGGTCGAGGCGGATGACGGCCTGACGGCCATTCCGATTCTCAACAGCGGGAGCATCGACTTTCTGGTGACCGACTGGAACATGCCGGGCATGACTGGTATCGACCTGCTGCGCCACGTGCGCGCCGATGAAAAACTGCGCAGCCTGCCTGTGCTGATGGTGACCGCCGAAGCCAAGCGTGAACAGATCATCGAAGCCGCCCAAGCCGGGGTCAACGGTTACGTGGTCAAGCCATTCACGGCACTGGCCTTGAAAGAGAAGATCGAGAAAATCTTCGAACGCATCCACGGCTAATGCCATCGCGGGGGAGCTATGGAGCATAACGAAACGTCACAGGGCGACTTTGAGTCGACCCTGAAAAAACATGCTCACCAGTTGGTCGACAGCCTGGAAAAAGGCCAGTTCGCCGATGCGGTGCAGTTGATCCATGAGCTTAACCAGACCCGTGACCGCGGCCTGTACCAGGAAGTGGGCAAGCTCACACGCGAACTGCACAGCGCAATCGTCAATTTCCAGATTGACCCGCGCATGCCCCAGGCCGAAGAAATTTCCCAGATCACCGATGCCACCGAGCGCTTGTCCTATGTGGTCAGGCTGACCGAGGCGGCGGCCAACCGCACCATGGACCTGGTGGAAAACGCCACGCCTCTGGTTAATGGCATGGCCACCGAAGCCCAGGCCTTGAGCCAGGACTGGGGCCGCTTCATGCGCCGCGAAGTCGGTGCTGAAGAGTTTCGTGAATTGGCGCGTCGCGTCGACGGGTTCCTGTCGCGCAGCGAACAGGAAAACCGCACGGTGGCCAGCAACCTCAACGACATTCTGCTGGCCCAGGATTACCAGGACCTTACCGGTCAGGTGATCAAGCGCGTGACCCAGTTGGTCACCGAAGTGGAAAGCAACTTGCTCAAATTGGTGCTGATGGCCGGCCAGGTCGATCGTTTTGCCGGCATCGAACATGACCGCGAAGCGATCCTCTCGGAAAAAGATCCACAAAAACATCTCGCCAAGGGTGAAGGTCCGCAGATTCATGCCGATAAACGTGAAGACGTTGTGTCAGGTCAGGATGACGTAGATGACCTGTTATCCAGTTTAGGCTTCTAAGGAGCACCCACATGAGCTTCGGCGCCGATGAAGAAATCCTTCAGGATTTCCTTGTAGAGGCCGGCGAAATTCTAGAGCAACTGTCCGAACAACTGGTCGAGCTGGAAAGCCGACCGGATGATGCGAACCTGCTCAATGCAATTTTTCGCGGTTTTCACACTGTAAAAGGGGGCGCCGGCTTCCTCCAGCTCCATGAGCTGGTGGAGTGCTGTCACATCGCCGAGAACGTTTTCGACATCCTGCGCAAGGGTGAGCGTCACGTCGACTCGGAACTGATGGACGTAATTCTCGAAGCACTGGATGCGGTCAACGGCATGTTCAGCCAGGTGCGTGAACGTGCACCGATCACTGCCGCCACGCCGGAACTGCTGGCCGCCCTGGCGCGCCTGGCCGAACCTGCCGACACCGCGGCTGCGCCGGTGGTCGAGGCCGCGCCGGAGCCGGTGGCGCAAGCCGAGCCGGACGTGACCGACAGCGAGTTCGAACAACTGCTCAACTCCCTCAGCGCGGTCAAGGCCCAAGCGGAATCGCCGGTGCAGCCTGTCGCGACGCCGAGCAGTGAAGACATTACCGACGCCGAGTTCGAGTCGTTGCTCGACCAGTTGCACGGCAAAGGCCAGTTCGCAGCAGATGCCGTGGCACCGCCTGCCGCAGCGCCAGAAGCGCCCGCTGCCAACGCCAGCACCGACATTACCGACGACGAATTCGAGGCACTGCTCGACCAATTGCATGGCAAAGGCACCTTTGTGGCCGAAGCCCTGCCCGAGGTTGCTGCCACGGCCGCCGCTGCGCCAGCGGCCAGTGCCGCACCGGCCGGCGACGGGCTGATCTCTGATCACGAATTCGAAGCCCTGCTCGACGAGTTGCACGGCAAAGGCAAGTTCAGCGAAGTGGCCCCGGCCGCTGCCGCCCCGGTTGCAGCGCCAGCCGCTGCCACTGCGGCACCGGTTGCTGCCAAACCTGCGCCGGCTGCCAAGCCTGCACCTGCCGCCGCCCCGGCCCCTGCGCGTGCAGCGGCGCCGGCAGCAGCGGAAAAGCCCGCCAGCGAAGCCGAAACCACCGTGCGCGTAGATACCGCGCGCCTGGACGACATCATGAACATGGTGGGCGAACTGGTGCTGGTGCGTAACCGCCTGGTGCGCCTGGGCCTGAACAGCGGCGACGAAGCCATGCAGAAGGCCGTGTCGAACCTCGACGTGGTCACCGCCGACCTGCAAACCGCGGTGATGAAAACGCGGATGCAGCCGATCAAGAAAGTCTTCGGTCGTTTCCCGCGTCTGGTTCGCGACCTGGCACGCCAGCTCAAGAAAGAAATCAACCTGGAACTGGTGGGCGAAGAAACCGACCTCGACAAAAACCTTGTCGAGGCCCTGGCCGACCCGCTGGTCCACTTGGTGCGCAACGCGGTCGACCACGGCGTAGAAACCCCGGAAGAACGCGAAGCCGCCGGTAAGTCCCGCAACGGCAAAGTGATTTTGGCGGCGGAGCAAGAGGGCGACCACATCCTGCTGTCGATCACCGATGACGGCAAAGGCATGGACCCGACCATCTTGCGCAATATCGCGGTCAAGCGCGGCGTGATGGACAAGGACGCCGCCGACCGCCTGACCGACACCGAGTGCTACAACCTGATCTTCGCCCCGGGCTTTTCGACCAAGACCGAGATATCCGACGTGTCCGGGCGTGGCGTGGGCATGGACGTGGTGAAGACCAAGATCAGCCAGCTCAACGGCTCGATCAATATCTACTCGACCAAGGGCCAGGGCTCCAAGATCGTCATCAAGGTGCCGTTGACCCTGGCGATCATGCCGACCCTGATGGTGATGCTGGGCAACCAGGCGTTCGCCTTCCCGCTGGTCAACGTCAACGAGATCTTCCACCTCGACCTGTCGCGCACCAACGTGGTGGACGGCCAGGAAGTGGTGATCGTGCGCGACAAGGCGTTGCCGCTGTTCTACCTCAAGCGTTGGCTGGTGGCCTCGGCTGCCCATGAAGAACAGCGCGAAGGCCATGTGGTGATTCTGTCCGTGGGCACCCAGCGCATCGGCTTTGTGGTTGACCAACTGGTGGGCCAGGAAGAAGTGGTGATCAAGCCTTTGGGCAAGATGCTGCAGGGCACCCCAGGCATGTCGGGCGCAACCATTACCGGTGACGGTCGCATCGCACTGATTCTCGATGTTCCGAGCATGCTCAAGCGTTACGCCGCACGGCGTATTTGATTCTGGTGGGGCAGGGCGGTCATGCCCGCCCCGCCTAACGGAGTGTTTATGGCAGTCAAGGTCCTGGTGGTGGACGATTCGGGTTTCTTCCGCCGCCGCGTCTCGGAAATTCTTTCCGCTGATCCAACGATCCAGGTGGTCGGTACGGCCACTAACGGCAAAGAGGCGATCGATCAAGCCATTGCCTTGAAGCCAGACGTGATCACCATGGACTACGAGATGCCGATGATGGATGGCATCACGGCCGTGCGCCACATCATGCAACGCTGCCCCACACCGGTATTGATGTTTTCCTCGCTGACTCACGAAGGCGCGCGGGTGACCCTCGACGCCTTGGATGCCGGCGCGGTGGATTTTTTGCCGAAGAATTTCGAAGACATCTCGCGCAACCCCGACAAGGTCAAGCAGATGCTGTGCGAGAAGGTGCACAGCATTTCCCGCAGTAACCGTCGCAGCCTGTTCAGCACACCCGCGCCAGCCCCCACGCCTGCGCCCGTAGCAGCGGCGCCGACCTCCTCGTTTGCGCGCCCGGCGCCTGCGCCCGTGGCCCGGCCTGCGGCAGCGCCGGTACGTGCCGCCGCAACGCCGAGTGCCCATTCGCCGGCGCCCAAGCGCAAGGCTTACAAGCTGGTCGCCATCGGCACCTCCACTGGCGGCCCGGTGGCCTTGCAGCGGGTGTTGACCCAACTGCCGGCCAACTTCCCGGCGCCGATTGTGCTGGTGCAACACATGCCGGCTGCGTTCACCAAGGCGTTCGCCGAGCGCCTGGACAAGCTGTGCCGCATCACCGTCAAGGAAGCCGAGGATGGCGACATCCTGCGCCCTGGCCTGGCACTGCTGGCGCCGGGTGGCAAGCAGATGATGGTGGATGGGCGTGGCGCGATCAAAATCCTGCCGGGCGATGAGCGCCTGAACTACAAGCCGTGCGTGGACATCACCTTCGGTTCTGCAGCCAAGTCCTACGGCGACAAAGTTCTGGCGGTGGTGCTCACCGGCATGGGCGCCGATGGCCGTGAAGGTGCGCGCCTGCTCAAGCAGGGCGGCAGCGCCATCTGGGCCCAGGATGAAGCCAGTTGCGTGATCTATGGCATGCCCATGGCGATCGTCAAGGCTGACCTGGCCGATGCGGTCTACAGCCTGGACGACATCGGCAAGCACTTGGTGGAGGCCTGCCTCTGATGGATGTGTTGAGCCTGATCGGCATCACCATGGCGTTTGTCGCCATCATTGGTGGCAACTACCTGGAAGGCGGCCACCTCGGCGCCTTGGCCAACGGCCCGGCAGCGCTGATCGTGATCGGCGGCACCGTGGGCGCGGCGTTGTTGCAGTCGCCCCTGAGCTCGTTCAAGCGTGCCATGCAGATTCTGGTGTGGATCATTTTTCCGCCACGGGTCGACCTGGCCGGCGGCATCGACCGCGTGGTCAATTGGAGCCTCACCGCCCGCAAGGAAGGCCTGCTGGGCCTGGAAGGCGTGGCCGATGCCGAGCCTGACAGCTACGCGCGCAAGGGCCTGCAACTGTTGGTCGATGGCGCCGAGCCGGAAGCGATCCGCAGCATCCTCGAAGTGGATTTCTACACCCAGGAAAGCCGTGACATCAATGCGGCCAAAGTCTTTGAAAGCATGGGCGGCTACGCGCCGACCATCGGCATTATCGGTGCGGTGATGGGCCTGATCCATGTGATGGGCAACCTGGCCGACCCTTCGCAACTGGGCAGCGGCATTGCCGTGGCGTTTGTCGCCACCATCTACGGCGTGGCCAGTGCCAACCTGGTGTTGCTGCCGGTGGCCAGCAAGCTCAAGTCGATTGCCATGCGTCAGTCGCGTTATCGCGAAATGCTGCTTGAAGGCATTCTGTCGATTGCCGAAGGCGAAAACCCGCGCTCCATCGAATTGAAGCTTCAGGGCTTCATGGATTGATGCACATGAGCACCCGCCCCCCCGTAGGAGCGAGCTTGCTCGCGAAGAACCTGAGAGCGCCGCGTGCATCCAGAATGCCCGCGTCTGTATTGACGTTTTTCGCGAGCAAGCTCGCTCCTACAGTGGGGTGGGTGTGTGGAGGGGAGTGCCTGTGAGCCGTCGCCGTCGCGAGCCTGAAGAACACGTCAATCATGAGCGCTGGCTGGTGTCCTACGCGGACTTCATCACCTTGCTGTTCGCGTTTTTCGTGGTGATGTACTCGATCTCGTCGATCAACGAAGGCAAGTACAAGATCATTTCCCAGGCGCTGGTGGGTGTATTCAACGATTCCGAGCGGGCGCTCAAGCCGATCCCCATCGGCGAAGAGCGGCCCAAGACCGTGACCCCGGCCAAGCCCCTGGTCAACGACAGTGATGAAACCGCCGCCGGTATCGGCGGCACCAGCGACCCGCTCAAAAGCATCGCCGACGATATCAGTGCCGCCTTTGGCGACCTGATCAGCTCCAACCAGATGACCGTGCGCGGCAATGAGTTGTGGGTGGAGATTGAGCTGAACTCCAGTCTGTTGTTCGCCAGTGCCGATGCGTTGCCCAGTGACCAGGCGTTCACGATCATCGACAAGGTGGCGGCGATCCTCAAGCCGTTTGAAAACCCGATCCACGTGGAAGGCTTCACCGACAATTTCCCCATCAGCACTGCGCAGTACCCGACCAACTGGGAACTGTCCTCGGCCCGCGCGTCGAGCATCGTGCGCATGTTGGCCATGCAGGGTGTGAACCCCCAGCGCCTGGCATCGGTGGGCTATGGTGAATTCCAGCCGGTGGCCAATAACGCCACGGTGGAAGGCCGCGCCCGTAACCGCCGGGTGGTGCTGGTGGTCTCGCGCAACCTGGATGTGCGTCGCAGCCTGACCGGAACCGGCACCGCCAATGCCACCCCGGATGCGGCGTTGAAGCGTGCTGGCACACAAACTGCACCGCCCGTTGTCAAGCCGCCGGTCCGACCGAGTAACGTCAATTCTCCGTCGCCGGCTCAATAACCGTATGCAATGTCTCGGTCGCGCCTGTGCCCGCCGGGAGGAACCAACCGAATGAGAGTCTGGGCAGTTGCCAATCAAAAGGGTGGAGTCGGCAAGACCACCACTTCCATCGCCTTGGCCGGCTTGCTGGCCGAAGCGGGCAAGCGTGTGGTCGTGGTGGACCTGGACCCCCACGGTTCCATGACCAGCTATTTCGGCTACGACCCGGATGCGCTGGAACACAGCTGCTATGACTTGTTTTTGCACAAGGGCAGTGTGCCGGCGGATCTGCCTGGGCAACTGCTGTTGCCCACCAGCAACGAGAGTATTTCCCTGCTGCCGTCGAGCACCGCCCTGGCCACCCTGGAGCGCCAGTCGCCGGGCCAGAGCGGCCTGGGCCTGGTGATCGCCAAGACCCTGGCGCAACTGTGGCAGGACTTCGACTACGCGATCATCGACAGCCCGCCGTTGCTCGGCGTGCTGATGGTCAACGCGTTGGCGGCCAGCCAGCAATTGGTGATCCCGGTGCAGACCGAGCACCTGGCGGTCAAGGGCCTTGAGCGCATGGTCAGCACCCTGGCGATGATCAACCGCTCGCGCAAGCAAGCGCTGCCGTTCAGCATCGTGCCCACCTTGTTCGACCGTCGCACCCAGGCGTCCCTCGGTACCTTGCGCGTGTTGCGCGATGCCTACCCGGACACCATCTGGAATGGCTACATCCCGGTGGACACGCGCCTGCGTGACGCCAGCCGTGCCGGGCTCACACCGTCGCAGTTCGACGGCAAGAGCCGTGGCGTGCTGGCCTACCGTGCGTTGCTCAAGCACCTGCTGTCGCAACAGCTTGTGGCGCAGGTGGCGTGATGAACCGTCCTGTCCAATTCAAGACCCGGCCGCAACTGGCACTGGAATCCTACCTGGATGCCTTGCTGCAGGATGCGACGGCCGAAGAGATGCCAGAACCGATTCTGGTACTTGAGCCTGCTGTCGAGCCCGACAGCCCGCTGGATGAATTCCAGCAGGCGGTGATGGAAGAGCAGGCGCGTGACGCGCAGGTGGTGGAGGCGCCCGTCGTAGTGCCGAGCGCCCCGGCCGTGGTGGCGCCGCCGGTGGTCGAACCGCTGGTGGATGTGCACCTGCCGCCCAGCATCACGCCGCCGCCGGTGACGGGCGACGGTCGCCCTTCGTGGGCTGCCGAGCCGTTCGAGTGCCTGCTGTTCGACGTAGCCGGGTTGACCCTGGCGGTGCCGCTGGTGTGCCTGGGCTCGATCTATTCCCTGGAAGGCCAGGAGCTGACGCCGTTGTTCGGGCAGCCAGAGTGGTTCCTCGGCATCCTTCCCAGCCAGGCCGGCAACCTCAAGGTGCTGGACACGGCGCGCTGGGTGATGCCCGACCGCTACCGCGATGATTTTCGCCAGGGCCTGCAATACGTGATCTCGGTGCAGGGCTACGAGTGGGGGCTGGCAGTGCATCAAGTCAGCCGCTCGTTGCGCCTGGACCCCAATGAAATCAAATGGCGCAGCCACCGTGGCCAGCGGCCGTGGTTGGCGGGCACTGTGATCGAACACATGTGCGCGTTGCTGGATGTCGCCGAGCTGGCCGAGTTGATCGCCAGCGGTGCGGTGAAGGCAATGCCGCAGAACAAACGCAGTTGATTGAACAATAAGGGCCGTGCGGTTGCGCGGCCCACTTGCACACACGCCGTCGATAGCGGCATTTGAAGGGGTCAGATGAATGAACAAGTCAGCGTCCGCACAAGGTTTGGATGATCCGATCCTGCAATGGGTGACCTTCAAGCTGGACAACGAAACCTACGGCATTAACGTGATGCGCGTGCAGGAAGTGCTGCGCTACACCGAGATCGCGCCGGTTCCAGGTGCGCCAAGCTATGTGCTGGGCATCATCAACCTGCGCGGCAACGTGGTGACGGTGATCGACACCCGTCAGCGGTTCGGCCTGGACACGGTTGAAGTCAGCGACAACACCCGTATCGTGATCATCGAGGCCGACAAGCAAGTGGTCGGCATCCTGGTCGACAGCGTGGCCGAGGTGGTTTACCTGCGCCAATCGGAAGTGGAAACCGCACCGAACGTCGGTAACGAAGAGTCGGCCAAGTTCATCCAGGGCGTGTGCAACAAGAACGGCGAACTGCTGATTCTGGTTGAGCTGGACAAGATGATGAGCGAAGAAGAGTGGTCGGAACTGGAGAGCATCTGATTGTTCCTTGAGGCAGCGGTGATTGTCCTGGCCCTGTTGTGGGCCGGGACCTTGGCGTTTGTGCTGCGCTATGTGCGCCAGCAGCGGGAGTTGGCCTTGCAACAGGCCGAGCGCGATGCGGTGCGTGACCGGCGCATTCTGGAACTGGTCAAGCGCGTTGATCATTTCCAGCAAAGTGCGGTGCGGGTGGGGGATGAGGTGCATGAACTGCGTGCGATTCTTGCGCCGTTGCCGGACAGGTTGGTGCAGTTGGAGCAGCGTGATCCGTCGAACCTGTCGTTTGCCCAGGCGGCCAAGCTGGTTGGCATGGGGGCGACGGTGGATGAGTTGACCCAGTCGTGTGGGTTGACTCAGGCTGAGGCGCAGTTGATGAGCAAGTTGCACAAGAGCTGATTGGGGCTGGGCTTGCTTGGTTCATGTGGGAGCTGGCTTGCCTGCGATGACGGCCCGCCAGCCGCCCCATATCTACCTGACACCCCACAATCCAACTGTGGGAGCTGGCTTGCCTGCGATGACGACCTACCAGCCGACACTTCTCTACCTGACACCCCACGATCCAACTGTGCGGGCTTGCTCGCGAAGGCGGCCTGACAGTCAACACAGTTGGATTGTGTACATATCCATTGCTGCGGTAACGGCCACTTAGGGTTCCGCTCTGACAGCGGGTCACTTTTGGAAAAGAGCCCCAAAAGTAACCAAAAGGGCTCTTGCCCCACCACTCGGCACCTCGCCCAGGCTCGGTGTGCCCGTAATCCGCCAGTGATTTGGGGGGGCGCCGCCACGCGCCATCCATGGCGCGGGGCGGCTAAACCGGCATCCCTGCCGGTTTACCCCCCAAATCCCTGTCGAATTCCGGCCAGCGTGGTTTGACGGGGCGCTTAAGATCAAGATCAAAAGCAGATCAAGAGCGGCTCGCTTCGCATCGTGGTTACCTTTGGGTGGCAGGTTTGAGATGTTTGTCGATTGAGCCGCCGCCATCGCAGGCAAGCCAGCTCCCACAGTTTGATCTGTGTGCTTCAATCAATTTTCTTCAGCCCACAGACTTTTCCTGTTCCCCAAGGGTCAACATCCTTCATGCACCTTGACCCAGGAGATTCCCTCAAATGACCGCCCCCAAAGCCCTGTTGATCCTCCACGGCAAACAAGCCCTCAACGAGGATGTGCGCGCTGCCGTGCTGGCGCGGCGGGAGCAGGGTGGGGAGTTGGCCGTGCGGGTGACGTGGGAGGGCGGCGATGCTCAGCGCCTGGTCAATGAAGCCTTGGCCGCGGGCTACACCCATATCATTGCCGGCGGTGGCGACGGCACCCTGCGCGATGTGGCTGAAGCCATGGCCCATGCCAACACTGATGCCAGCCTGGTGCTGATGCCCTTGGGCACCGCCAATGATTTCGCCAAGGCGGCCGGCGTGCCGTTGGAACCGGCTGGTGCCTTGGCCTTGCTGGACGTACCGCCCAGGGCCATCGACCTTGGCCAGGTGGGTGGGCAAATCTTTCTGAACATGGCCACCGGTGGTTTTGGCAGCCAGGTCACGGCCAACACCTCCGAAGACCTGAAGAAGGTCCTGGGCGGCGCCGCCTATCTGTTTACTGGTTTAACCCGCTTCAGTGAATTGAAAGCCGCTTACGGTGAGTTGGAAGGTCCGGATTTCCACTGGAAAGGCGAGTTGCTCGCGCTGGGCATCGGCAACGGTCGCCAGGCCGGTGGTGGGCATGTGTTGTGCCCTGGTGCATTGGCTGATGACGGGCTGCTGGATGTCAGCATTCTGCCGGCGCCGCAGGAAGTGGTTGGCACGTTGCGTGAGTTGATGAACAACGGCTGGGGCCTGGACACCATGTTTGTGCGCGCACGCCTGCCGTGGGTGAAGATCAAGGTGGCGCAAGGCTTGTACATCAACCTCGACGGTGAGCCGCTGGAGGGCGACGACTTGCATTTCGAGGTGCTGCCCAAGGCCCTGCGCGTGCACTTGCCGCTGGGTTCGCCGTTAGTCGTCCAGGCTGATGATCTGCTCACGCACGGCAAATAACACCAGGCCCGCCACGTCAAAAATCTGCAAGCGCTTCATGATCTGCGAGCGGTGGGCTTCGACGGTCTTGATGCTCAGGCCCAGGCCGTGGGCAATTTCCCGGGTGGATTTGCCGCGCACGATCAAGCGCAGGATCTCCAGTTGCCGCGCCGTCAGGTTGTGGCTGTGGGCGACTGGCGTGCTCGGGCCCTGGCTGCGGACCAGCGCCTGATTGATCACCGTGTGGGCAATGGCGGGGCTCAGGTAGCGTTCGTTGTTACGCAGCGCTTGCAGGGCGTGTTCCAGTTCGTTGGCGGTGGTGTCCTTGAGCAGGTAGCCGTGGGCGCCAGACTCCAGGGCGCGCATGATCATCTCGGGGTCGGTGTGCATCGACAGGATCAGCACCTTGCACTTGGGGTAGGCGCGCTTGAGTTGCTGCAAGGCATCCAGGCCGCCGGTGTGTTTCATCGACAGGTCCAGCAGCACAATGTCGGGCTGCAGGGCGCTGAATGCCTCAAGCAGTTGCGCGCCATCGCTGGCCTCGCCCACCACGGCGTAGCCGGGGATATCCAGGATCAGTGCGCGCACGCCGGCGCGAATCAAGGCATGGTCATCGACCAGAAGCAAATTGCAGATCACTGCAGAACCTTATGGGCACTGGCCCGTTCGAGGGCGCGGGGTGCCCAGGGGAAAAGTGCGTGGATGCGTGCGCCCTTGCCCGGCTGGCTGCTGACGGACAAGGTGCCACCCAACTGAAGGGCCCGTTCGCACATGCCGGCCATGCCCCGTTGGCCTACCTTGGCGGGGTCGGCGGCAGGTTCGAAGCCTTGGCCGTCATCGCAGATCATCAGCGACAGCCCTTCAGGCAAGCGTTGCAGGCGCACCAGCAGGTTGTGCGCGTTGGCATGGCGCAGCATGTTGGTGACCGCTTCCTGGGTGATGCGAAAGGCCGCCACGGCCATTTCTTCGGGAATGCCGGTGAGCCGTTGCTGGCACTCCAGGCTCCAGCACACCTGGGTATTTTCCAGGGTCTTGAGCAGGTGCGCGCGCAGGCTCGCTTCCAGCCCCAGGCTTGCCAATTGGCGAGGGTTGAGGATGGCGGACACGTCGCGCACCTTGGCCAGGGTTTCATTGAGGGTGTTGCACAGCACCGAGCAATGGCTTTGCAGGTCTTGGGGCAGGCGACGCTGCAGCCATTCGCTTTGCAGCTTGGCGGCGGTCAGCAGTTGGCCGATGTCATCGTGCAGTTCGCGGCTGAGGCGGTGGCGTTCGTTTTCCTGGACTTGCAGCAAGCGGTCGGCCAGTTCCTGGGGCTGAAACTTGATGGCGTTGCGCGAGCGCCACTGGTGCCGGGCTACCACCGCCAACGTGGCCAGGTTGAGCAACACAATCACTAACGGCAACGGCGCGCCTTGCAGGTAAACCCATAGGCTGACCAGCAGTGAGCACAGGCACAGGGCAAGGATGAGGCTGCGCGCAGGGTGGCGGGACACGAACCTTGCGATGAGTGACTTGAGGCTGACGTACATAGCGGATGGAGCCAATGAGGGTTCACTGCGCGAAGACCGGTCACGGCGGTTGACTGGGCTCTGTCGAGCGTGCGGTGCCGGATCGTGGTTATCCATAATGAAGTTGCTTCATTTCGAGCGGGGCATGGTACCACCCCTGTTACCGTTGGTCGCCTGGCATATTCCTCGGTCGATATATTAACCACGTAAATGCCCTGGCAGCCCGGCCAGCGCTATTGAGTTGTATTAGTTAGCCTGATTTGTACAACTTTTAAGGTGCTGGCTAATTGATATTCTTCAGGCTCTGAAAGAGCTTTCATAGTTGACGTCAACGGTCGTTTTTAGATAACCCTGATATTAAATACGACCTTTTTTGCTTTAAGACCTCTGCTGTAAACGCGGCTGGTGGCCGTAGTCTTTCTGCGGAATCTGCGAGGTCACCGTGGCAATCAGCGAAGTTTGCTCGCTGTCATCCAGGCCCAGTTCCCCAGTACGGATATCAATCAGCTCCAGTTGCCAGGCCAGCAATGTCAGGCAGTCGTGCAACGCATCCAGGGCTTGGTCATGCAGTTGCACCGGGCTCACGGCATTGGCGATCAGGTATTGAATATGCCGGGAGAATTCGCTGATCGCCTGCAGGGCCAGGCCGTCGGCCTTTTCAGCCAGTTTGGCCAGGCTGGTTTTCATGCAGTCGATGGCGTCGCTGTCATTGCGGATCAAATGCAGGTGGTTCAGGCATTCCTCGGACTTGGCCAGCAGCATTTCGGCTTCCAGCAAAAACTCGGGAAGTGCGGTTTGCCATTCGTTCGCGCTATTCATCATGCAAGTCTCCACAACTTAAGGTCGGGTGATGAGATGTCGCACCGGGTGAATGGCTTAAAACTAGCGCTGAAATACGACTGGGGCGTGTAGGCTGCTTCCGATAATCCAGTAGGACGTTTATTGAAAAGCTCACGAATGCCGCCTTTAGCCGCTGTTATGCGAGATGACGCAACTTCAGTTGCCGATACGTGAGTGCCTGAAAGGCCCGTAGACCAAGGGCTTGGGTTGGCAAACAAAAGCCTGACTCCATTCATGCAATGAGAATGGCGTCACATTAATGGCTATTAGATATCGCGAATATCAGGTTGGACCCGATTGCGCATAGGGGAATCCCTTACAAGGGGGAACCGCGCGCCGATTCGAGTGTCGTGCGGGGTCGTTGTAAGCGTTCTGAAGGGTGAATGCAGTAAAGCATGATGTCAGTGTGACATCAATGTGTTTGCGTGGCATTTTAACAGGGTCAAGGTTTGGCGCTTGCCGCCGATAACCGCCTATACGAACCGCACACCCCTCAGCGCACACCTGCGTGTACACCAGGAGCTTTCAATGGCCGGCATTCTCGACACGGTAGATCAACGCACGCAATTGGTGGGTGAGAATCGCCTGGAAATTCTCATGTTCCGCCTCTTCGGGCGGCAGTTGTTCGCGATTAACGTGTTCAAGGTGCAGGAAGTGCTGCAACTGCCCAAGCTGACCCTGATGCCCCAGCGCCATCCCTTTGTGTGCGGCGTGGTCAACCTGCGTGGCCAGACCCTGCCGGTGATCGACCTGTCCCAGGCCATCGGCATGCGGCCTTTGGTGCCGGGCCCTAACAGCACCATTATCGTCACCGAGTACAACCGCTCGGTGCAGGCGTTCCTGGTGGGTGGCGTGGACCGCATCGTCAACATGAACTGGGAAGCCATCCTGCCGCCGCCGACCAGCGCCGGTCGCCAGCACTACCTCACGGCCATCAGCAAGGTCGATGAGCAACTGGTGGAAATCATCGACGTGGAAAAAGTCCTCGCCGAGATCGTGCCCTACAACGCCAAGGTCTCCCGGGACAAACTTGAAGACCCGGTGCTGGAGCGTGCCCGTGGCCGCGAAGTGCTGCTGGTGGATGATTCCAACGTGGCCTTGTCGCAGTTGCGTGACACCCTGGGCCAGTTGGGCGTGAAGATGCACATTGCCAGCGACGGCCTTAAGGCGCTGAACATGCTCAAGGCCTGGGCCGACAGCGGCCAGGTGATGACCGACAAACTATTGATGATCTTCACCGACGCCGAAATGCCCGAAATGGATGGCTACCGTCTCACCACCGAGATCCGCAACGACCCGCGCCTGCGTGGCCTCTATGTGGTGATGCACACCTCGTTGTCGGGCAGCTTCAACGACTCGATGGTCAAGAAGGTCGGCTGCGACAATTTCCTCTCCAAATTCCAGCCGGACAAGCTGGTGGACGTGGTGCGTCAGCGTCTGATGTTGGACGAAATGCCCGCCTGACTTTAGGATGACACTTTGTTTCCTAGGAAGGCAGGCCCATGCTGCGTCTCAGCGCGTTGTACCGTTACCCCTTGAAGTCCGGCAAGGCCGAAGCCTTGCAGCAGATTGGCCTGGATAAACTCGGGTTGAACGGGGATCGACGCTGGATGCTGGTGGATGAAGCCAGCGGGCGGTTTCTGACGCAACGGGCGGTGGCGAAGATGAGCCAGCTCATCGCGTTGTGGAACAGCAGCGGGGGCTTGACCCTGAGTTCGCCGGGCTACGCGCCGTTAGACGTGGCATTGCCGGGCAGCGCCAGCGAACTGCGCGGTGTGACCATCTGGCGTGACACCCTGCGCGTGCCGGATGCTGGCGATGAGGCTGCGGCCTGGGTCAGCGAGTTCATCGGCAAGCCGACGCGCCTGGTGCAACTGCCCCTGGAACGAGCGCGCACCACCGAAGCCGGGTATGGCAAGGATGACGACAAGGTCGGCTTCGCTGACGGCTACCCCTTGCTGTTGATCGGCCAGGGCTCCCTCGACGACCTGTGTACGAAGATCGGCCGCCCGATGGAGATGCTGCGTTTTCGTCCCAACCTCGTCATCGAAGGCGCCGAGGCCTTCGCCGAAGATGGCTGGAAGCGCGTGCGCATCGGCGACGTGGAATTTCGGGTGGTCAAGCCGTGCTCGCGGTGCATCCTCACCACCATCGACCCCCAGACCGGCGAACGCAGCCCCGACCGCGAGCCCTTCGCCACGCTGGAAACTTACCGCAAGACCGAAAAGGGCGCGATGTTCGGCCAGAACCTGGTCAACGATGGCATTGGGCGCCTGGAAGTCGGCATGCCGGTAACGGTGCTGGAATAAAAAAAGCCCGTCTCGTGGGAGACGGGCTTTTTTGTGGGGCGGGTACCGCTTAGCCGCGGTATTCGCACAGGTAAGCGGTGTCCACCGCGACCTTCAACTGGAACTTGCTGTTGGCCGGGACGTGGAACTGGCTGCCGGCGGCGAAGGTTTCCCAGTCGCTGCTCTCAGGCAGCTTCACGGTCAGGGCGCCGGAGACCACGTGCATGATTTCGCGTTGGGCGGTGCCGAATTCGTATTCACCCGGAGCCATCACGCCGATGGTCGCCGGCCCTTCTGCGGTGCCGAAAGCGATCGACTTGACGGTGCCGTCGAAGTACTCGTTGACTTTGAACATGGGTGAATCCTCGGAAAAAGATCAAGGCTTACGCCAACCACTGTAGGAGCGAGCTTGCTCGCGAAAAACCTGAGAACACCGCGTTTAACCAGAAGCGCTGCGTTATCGTTGGCGATCTTCGCGAGCAAGCTCGCTCCTGCAGGGCAGCAGGAAAATGGTTGGCCAGTATGCCCAAGGCTGCAAGCGCTGCCTAGACCGGCAAAATCAAGGGCAGCAGGCGCGCAGTATTGCGTGCATCCTCCAGGGCGCGATGCTGCTGGCCATTGAACTGCATCCCGGCCAGTTGCAGCGCCCCATTGAGCCCCAGCGGTTTGTCCAGGCGCCGGGCCTTGGCAAAGCGTTGCTTGAGGTTCACATGCGGGGTGTCGCCCAGGGCGCTGGCGAGGCCGTGGCGCTGCCACTCCAGCTCAAGCTGCACGCGGTCATAATCCCCCCAGCTGGCCCAGCCTTCCAGGCGTGGCTGATGTTGGCCCAGCCAGCGCTCGAACAGCGGCCACACCTCGGTGATCGGCGCGGCCATGTCGATATTGGCCTGGGTGATATGGGTGAGTTTGCGGCAAAAGGGCGTCAGCAAGGGCCGCCGCAGTGGCCGCACAAAGCGCTGGAAGTGGTCCAGTTCACGGCCCTGGCGGTTGACCAGGCTCGCGCCGATCTCGATGACTTCCATCTCCGTCACGGGCCAGCCGCCGTCATCCGTTGTGGCTTCAAGGTCAATAATCAGCCAATGAGGCATGGTGCAGGTTCCCGTACTCGTCCCTTCCTGATGGGGATAGAGCGTAGCCCGGCCCTGTAGTTCCGCCTAGGGGCGTTATTCGATCTCCAGCAAAACCTGGCGGTTGCGCACCTGATCGCCCGTCACGACGCGCAGTTCCTTGACCGTGCCATCGATACCGGCCTTCAACGGGTGCTCCATTTTCATCGCTTCGAGCACCAGCAAAAGCTGGCCTTTGCTGACGCTCTCACCGACGCACACCCGTAAATCCACGATGGCGCCGTCCATGGGCGCCTGGACCGTGCCACTGCTGGCGTCGGCCGGGCGGCTGGCGACTTGCTGGGTGCGGTCGGTGACGGTCAGCCCTGGTAGCCATAGCCGGTTGCCGTCCAGGTGATAGGCGATGCGGCGGCGAACCCCCTTGATGACAAAGGTGGCGTGGCGACCGTCGGTGGTGAGTGGAAGGTCGTCAATGGTCACGCTATGGAGTTGGCCGTTGATCTCCAGGCGGTACGTCACCGGGGCACTCGCCGTGTTGCGCCAGCGCGCGAGGACGTGTGAGTGCTGGTTGGCGCTGTGTTGATAAAACAGCGCGGCGGCCAGCGAGAGTTGTTCAGCGCTCGCCGTGTGCTGTGGGATGACGCTGAAGTGTTCGGCGATCAAGCCCGTGCTGAAGTCGCCGGCGATAAAGTCTGGGTGCTTGAGCAGGTCGACGAGCAAGCGCTGGTTGGTCGCTACGCCGAGTAACACTGTGTCTTCTACGGCTCGCAGCAATTTCCGCCGGGCTTCTTCGCGGCTGGTGCCGTGGGCGATGATCTTGCCCAGCATCGGATCGTAGAACGGGCTGATGGTTTGGCCTTCACGCAAGCCATGGTCGATGCGCACGCCGGGGGCGGGTTCCCAGCGCAACACGTCACCGGTTTGCGGCAGGAAGCCCTGGGCCGGGTCTTCGGCGTACAGGCGCACTTCCATGGCGTGGCCGGTCAGGGTCACCTGTGATTGGGTGAGTGGCAGCGCTTGCCCGGCGGCGATCTGCAACTGCCAGTCCACCAGGTCGAGGCCGGTGATCATCTCGGTGACGGGGTGCTCCACTTGCAGGCGCGTGTTCATTTCCAGGAAATAGAACTGGCCGTTGCGGTCGAGCAGAAACTCCACGGTGCCGGCGCCCACATAATTCACTGCCCGCCCGGCCTTGAGCGCGGCCTCGCCCATGGCCTGGCGCAGTTCGGGCGTCATCACGGGGCAGGGCGCTTCTTCGATGACTTTCTGATGACGGCGCTGGATAGAACAGTCGCGCTCGCCGAGGTAGATGAGGTTGCCATGGCGGTCGCCGAACAGTTGCACTTCCACGTGGCGCGGGTCGATCAGCGCCTGTTCGAGGATCAGTTCGTCGCTGCCGAACGCATTCATGGCTTCCGAGCGTGCGGTGCGCAATTGCTCCAGCAACTGTTCGCGCTGGTGCACCAGGCGCATGCCACGCCCGCCGCCACCGGCGCTGGCCTTGATCATCAGGGGGAAGCCGATGCGTTCGGCTTCCTGTTGCAGGGTGGCATCGTCCTGGGCACTGCCTTGGTAGCCGGCGATGCAAGGTACGCCGGCGTCGAGCATGGCGAGTTTGGACAGGCGTTTGCTGCCCATCAGTTCGATCGCCTCGACGCTGGGGCCGATGAAGGTGAGAGTGGCCTGTTGGCAGGCGCGGGCGAAGTCAGGGTTTTCCGAGAGGAAGCCGTAGCCGGGGTGAATGGCGTCGGCGCCGGTCAGTTGGGCGGCGGCGAGGATGGCCTGTGTGTTCAGGTAGGACTGGTGGACGGGCGCCGGGCCGATATGTACGGCTTCGTCGGCCATCTGCACGTGCAGGGCATCGCTATCCGCGTCGCTGTAGACGGCCACGGTGCGGTAGCCCAGGGCCTGGGCGGTGCGCTGGATGCGGCAGGCGATTTCGCCGCGGTTGGCGATCAGGATCTTGGTGAATGCGGGCATTGGGTTATCCCTTGATGAATGTGGCGTGTGTTGGGGCCTCTTCGCAGGCAAGCCAGCTCCCACATTTGAAATGTGTTCCCCTGTGGGAGCTGGCTTGCCTGCGATGGCGTCATCCAGACCAACTCGGCTTTCGCTTCTGCACAAACGCCTGCGTCCCCTCAACCCCTTCCTCACTTCTCACCGCCTCGGCAAACCACTGCGCCCCGCGATCCAGCACGGTCTCAAGCGGCTCATCCACACTGGCCAACAACAAGGCCTTGGTCCGCGCATTCGCCCCCGGCGCACACTGCAACACCTGTCCCAACACCTCATCCACCCGCTGCGCCAATGCCTGCGAGTCGTGCTCGACAAAATGCACCACGCCCAGCCGCCCAGCCTCCACCCCATCAAACCGCGCCGCCGTCAGCGCCAAGCGCCGCGTGTGGGTAAGGCCAATACGCTTGACCACAAACGGCGCAATCTGCGCCGGCAGCAACCCCAGGCGGGTCTCGGGCAAGCCGAACTGCGCCTGGCCCGCTGCAATCGCAATATCACTCACGCACGCCAGCCCGAACCCACCGCCCAGCACTGCGCCTTGCAGCACCACGATCACCACCTGCGCCAGCCCCTCCACCTCTTGTAACAAGGTGCCAAACGCACGGTTCAATGCTTGCAACTGACCCCCGGCGCCAACCAGATCCTTCACATCGGCCCCCGCGCAAAAATGCCCGCCCGCGCCGCTGATCACCACGGCACGCACTTGGCTGTCCAACTGCGCCAGTACCGCACGCAGTTCATTGACCATTTCAAGGCTCATCGCATTGCGGCATTCGGGGCGGTTGAGGGTGATGTGCAGCACGCCGTTATGGGCTTCGAGTAGCAAGGTATTCATGGCTTTTTACCGGGCAGGGTGCCCATCAGTTTGCAGATGATGCCCAGCATGATTTCGTCGGCACCGCCGCCAATCGACACCAGGCGCACGTCGCGATAGGCGCGGGCCACTGGGTTGTCCCACATGAAACCCATGCCGCCCCAATATTGCAGGCAACTGTCGCTGACCTCACGGCCCAGCCGCCCGGCCTTGAGCTTGGCCATGGAGGCCAGCCGCGTGACGTCCTGGCCCTTGATGTACTGCTCGGTGGCCTGGTAGACCAAGGCGCGCAGGCATTCGATTTCGGTGGCCAGTTCCGCCAGGCGAAAGTGGATCACTTGGTTGTCGATCAGCGCCTTGCCGAAGGTCTGGCGCTCCTTGCAGTACTCGATGGTGCTGTCGATGCAGTACTCCAGGCCCTTGATCATATTCGCCGCGCCGAACAGGCGTTCTTCCTGGAACTGCAACATCTGCATCATGAAGCCAGCGCCTTCGTGGCCGATGCGGTTGCGTTGCGGCACGCGCACGCCGTCGAAAAACACCTGGGCGGTCTCGGAGCTGTGCATGCCGAGTTTTTCCAGGGGCGGGCTGATGCTGATGCCGGGGCTGTTCATCGGCACCATGATCAGCGACTTGTTGATATGCGGCTTGTCGTCCGAGGTGTTGGCCAGCAGGCAGATGAAGTCGGCGCTGGGCGAATTGGTGATCCACATCTTGCTGCCGTTGATCACATAGTCGTCGCCATCCTTGCGCGCATGTGTCTTGAGCCCGGCCACGTCGGAGCCGGCACCGGTTTCCGAGACGCCGATGCAGCCGACCTGTTCGCCGCTGATGGCTGGGCGCAGGAACTCCTCGCGCAGCTCATCGGAGCCGAAGCGCGCCAGGGCCGGGGTGCACATGTCGGTCTGTACGCCGATGGACATGGGGATGCCGCCGCAGCGGATGGTGCCGAACTCTTCGGCGGCGACGATGGAATAGCTGTAGTCCAGGCCCATGCCGCCGAATTTTTCTGGTTTGGAAATACCCAGCAGGCCGAGGTCGCCGGCCTTGCGGAAGATCTCGTGAATGGGAAAGCGCCCGGCTTTTTCCCATTCATCCACGTGCGGGTTGATCTCGCGGTCGACGAAGGCGCGCACGGTGCGGCGCAGTTCCTGGTGTTCCTGGGTGAAGATCATTTTTGTTGTTCTCCCGGTTGGGACGCGGAGCGTCCTGGTTGGCGTTACCACGCGGAGCGTGGGAACGATCAGCGCGCTACGCCGAAGGTGTTCGGTTGCAGTTGCCGCAGTTCGGCTTCGTGACAGATATCCAGCAAAAACCCGAGCAAGGTGCGGGTGTCCCGTGGATCAATCAGCCCGTCGTCCCACAGGTTGGCGCTGCCGTAGAGGGCGGTGGACTGGCTGTCGAGTTTCTGCGCGGTGACCTGTTCAAGCATGTCGAGCACCTTGGGGTCGGGCACCAGGCCGTCCTTGAGTTGCTTGGCCTCGGTGACAATCCGCAGCACTTTGCCGGCCTGTGCGCCGCCCATCACCGCAGTACGGCTGTTGGGCCAGGCGAAGATAAAGCGCGGGTCCAGGCCGCGGCCGCACATCGCGTAGTTGCCGGCACCGTAGGAACCCCCGACCACGATGGTGAGTTTAGGCACGCGGGCATTGGCCACCGCCTGGATCATCTTCGCGCCGTGCTTGATCACCCCTTGCTGTTCCGACTCGGTGCCCACCATGAAACCGGTGGTGTTGTGCAAAAACAGCAGCGGCGTGCGGCTTTGGTCGCACAGCTGGATAAACTGCGCGGCCTTGCTCGCGCCCTTTGGGGTGATGGGGCCGTTATTGCCGATCACTCCCACGGCGCGCCCCTGGATATGCAGATGGGCGCAGACGGTGTGGGGGTCGAACTCGCCCTTGAATTCCAGCAGGTTGGAACCGTCGGCCAGGCGCGCCAGGATCTCGCGCACGTCGTAGGGTTTTTTCGGGTCTTCGGGGATCAGCCCCAACAGCTCTTCAATCGGGTACAGCGGTTCGCGATAGGCGCGTTGTGGCGCGTGCGGCAAGCGGTCATTCCAGGGCAGCAGGCCTACAATTTCACGCACAATGCGCACGCCATCGGCATCGTCTTGTGCCAGGTACTCAGCGGTGCCGGCGGTTTGCGCGTGCATCTGCGCGCCACCCAGTTCTTCATCGGTGGCGATTTCGCCGGTGGCGGCCTTGAGCAACGGTGGTCCGGCGAGAAACAGCTTGGCCTTGCCGCGCACCACCACCACGTAATCCGACAAGCCCGGCTGATACGCACCGCCGGCTGTGGCCGAGCCGTGTACCACGGTGATCTGCGGCAAGCCCATGGCCGACATGCGCGCCTGGTTGGCAAAGCTGCGCGCGCCTTCGACGAAAATTTCGGCGGCGTAGTTGAGGTTGGCGCCGCCGCTTTCGGCGAGGGTCACCACCGGCAGTTTGTTCTCCATGGCGATCTGTTGCAGGCGCAGGGATTTCTTCAGCCCGGAGGGGGAAATGGTGCCGCCTTTGATCGCGCTGTTATTGGCCACCACCAGCATGCGCACGCCGCTGACATAGCCGATGCCGGCGATCAGCCCGCCACCGGCGGCGCTGCCGTCTTTGTCGTCGTGGAGTTTGTAGCCAGCCAGGCTGGCCAGCTCCAGGAACGGCGCGCCGGGGTCCAGCAGCAGGTTGAGGCGCTCACGGGGCAGCAATTGCCCGCGCTTGTCGAACTTGGGCTTGGCTTCCTGGGCTTTGGCCAGCAGGGTGTGTTCCAGCTGGCGCAACTGGGCGATGGACGCCAGCATGGCTTCGCGGTTTTGCGCGAACGCTGGGCTGTTGGGGTCGATCAGGGTTTCAATGACTGGCATGGCGTTATTGCTCCGCCTTGAGCACATCAGGCAGGTAGGCGCGGTGGAACCCATTGAACGGCTCGCTCGGCGCCTGCGCCTTGTGCAGCGGCCATGCGCGGCTGCCCAGGCTCGCGGCGCCGTCGATGCGCAGGGTGCTGCCGCTGATAAAGGCCGCAGCCGGGCTGAGCAGGAAGACGATGGCCGCGCTGACTTCCGACTCGGTGCCGATGCGCTTGAGCGGTACATGCTCACGCAGGGTGGGAATCACCGCCTTGAACGCGCCTTCGTAGGTGTCCATGCCGCTGGAGGCGATCCAGCCAGGCGCCACGGCGTTGACGCGCACCCCGGCATAGCCCCACTCAAACGCGGCGGTCTTGGTGAAGTTGTCCATGCCGGAGCGCGCCGCGCCGGAGTGGCCCATGCCGGGCATGCCGCCCCACATGTCGGCGAGCATGTTGACGATTGCGCCGCCGTGCTTGCTCATCGACTGGTTGAACACTTCCCGCGCCATCAGGAAACCGCCCACCAGGTTGGTGCGCAGCACGGTTTCAAAGCCCTTCTGGTTGATCGCGGCCAGTGGCGACGGGTATTGGCCACCGGCGTTATTCACCAGGCCATGGATGGGGCCGTGGTCGTGCAGAACGTGCGTGACCAGTGCCTTCACCGCCTCTTCATCGCGGATATCACAGGCCTGCCAATGGGCGACGCCGCCGTCTTCGGTAATTTCCTGGGCTACCTGCTGCAACTTGTCCGGCTTGCGCCCCACCAGGATCACGCGGGCGCCAAGGGCCGCCAGTTCATGGGCGGTGCAGCGGCCAATGCCACTGCCGCCACCGGTGACAATCAGGGTGTGCCCCTGGAACAGGTCGGCTTTGAAGATCGAATCGAAGGCCACGGCGACGGTCCTTTAGCTGAGTTGATCGGCAATGTGCTGCGGTACGGCGATGGGGATTTCCAGCAGTTGCTGGGCGAAGGCCTTGCCTTGAGGGTCGATGCGCAGACTGGCGATGCCGCCACCGCCCAGGGCGTTCTCCAGCAGGAAGTTGAGGCTGTGGCTGCCGGGCAAGTACCAGCGTTCGACGCGGCCATGGATCGGGTCGAGCACGTGGTCCATCCAGTCGACGATCACCTCCGGCGTCAGGGCTTCGGCGATCCACGGCAGGTAGTCCGGGTGGCGGGCGATCACGCCGATATTGCTGTGGTTGCCCTTGTCACCGGAGCGCGCCACGGCGAGTTTGACCAGCGGCACGCTGGCGTCGGCACGGCCCTGAGGCTTGGTCGGCTCGATGGGCGCAGCGGGCGTGAGCAGGGGCGCGCAGGCGGGCAGCTCAACGGCATGGCGTTGGCCTTGGTACTCGATGGCGACGCTACACAATGATTTGTCGACCAGGAACGAAAACAGCCGGATCAGCGGATACACCGTCGGCCGTCCGCCAACAATGCCGGTCAACCCCGGGGCCATGCCGGTGGCCGCCTGGGCGATCTCGCGGGCGAACAGCACCAGCGCCTGCTTGCTCGGGTGCCGCACCGCCAGCTTCACCACCACTTCACGGCAATCCGCACGCCGGGCATGGGCGCCGTAGGTGGCTTCGCTGCCGAGCAGTTCGATGTTGACGTCGGTGTAGGGCGCCCAGCCGCGCTGGCTGAACAGCTCCGAGGTTTTGTTGATAAGCGCCTGGCTGACCCGCTCGGCCTTGGCCACCGCGTCGATGCCGGCGATCAGGCAGCTGGCAGTGCAGCGAAAACCATCGGGGTAGGTGGCGCTGACCTTGTACTGATCGGTGGGTGGCAGGCCCTTGGCGCCGTGCAGGCGCACCGCATGTTTGCCTTGTTGCTGCAGTTTGACCTGGCTGAAATCGCAGATCACGTCCGGCAGCACATAGGCGCGCGGGTCACCGATTTCATATAGCAGTTGTTCGGCCACGCTGAGTTCGCTGATCAGGCCGCCGCTGCCTTCGACCTTGTTGACGGTGAACTGGCCGTCGGCGCTGACTTCGACGATAGGGAAACCGATGTGTTCGTAGTCGGGCACGTCACGCCAGTCGGTGAAGTTACCGCCGGTGCACTGGGCGCCGCACTCGATGATATGCCCGGCCAGGGCGGCTTGGGCGAGGTGATCGTAGTCCTGCCACGACCAGTTGAACTCATGCACCAGTGCCGCGCTGACCACTGCGCTGTCGACCACCCGGCCGGTGATGACAATGTCGGCGCCGAGCTCCAACGCCTGGGCAATGCCCGGTGCGCCGAGGTAGGCATTGGCGGACACGCACAGCGGCGGCAGAGGGGCGCCGTTGAACATGTCGGTGACAGGCGGCAGGTGTTTGAGTTGAGGGTGCAGGTCGTCGCCGAGCAACACGGCGATTTTCAGCGGGATGTGCGCGTTATCGCAGGCCGCTTGCAGGGCGGCGGCGCAGGCCTGGGGGTTGATACCGCCGGCATTGCTGATCACCCGGATGCCTTGGCGCTGGATATCCGCCAGCAGGGGGGTCAGCACCTCGACAAAATCCGTGGCGTAACCGGCCTTGGGGTCTTTCAGGCGGGCACCGGCGAGGATCGACATGGTGACCTCCGCCAGGTAATCGAACACCAGATAATCCAAGGCGCCGCCCTGCACCAATTGGGCGGCGGCGGTGCAGGTGTCGCCCCAGAAGGCGCTGGCGCAGCCGATACGTACCGTCTTGCTCATGAGAAATCCTTCCTCCAAGGGCTGGCGTCGAGACTACCAAGCAAGCGCTTGGTTTGTAAACTCTAGTCACAAGTTTTACCCAAGCGCTTGCTTGGGTGGCAGTCACGGCCTAAATTGCCGGCCAAGACCACAGTAGACCTGAAGGAGAGCAACATGGATGAGCACAAAGCCCTGGGGGTGATGCGCACCATGGTCGATGGTGGCCAATTGACCGACCCCGAGAGCGCCCGCGGCAAATTGCTGCAAACCGCGGCTCATCTTTTTCGTAACAAGGGTTTCGAGCGCACCACCGTGCGAGATCTGGCCAGCGCCGTGGGCATTCAGTCCGGCAGCATCTTCCATCACTTCAAGAGCAAGGATGAGATCTTGCGCGCTGTGATGGAGGAAACCATCCTCTACAACACCGCGATGATGCGCGCTTCACTGGAGGAGGCGAACACGGTGCGCGAACGCGTGCTGGCGCTGATCCGCTGCGAGTTGCAGTCGATCATGGGCGGCAGTGGCGAGGCCATGGCGGTGCTGGTCTACGAATGGCGCTCGCTGTCGGCCGAAGGCCAGGCGCATGTGCTGGCCCTGCGTGACGTGTATGAGCAGATCTGGTTGCAGGTGCTGGGCGAGGCCAAGGCCGCTGGCTACATCCGGGGCGATGTGTTTATCACTCGGCGCTTCCTCACCGGCGCCTTGTCCTGGACCACCACCTGGTTTCGCGCCCAAGGCAGCATGACCCTTGAGGAGTTGGCCGAAGAGGCCCTGTTGATGGTGCTGAAGGCGGACTGAGGCGCAAGCCATTAATTTTCTGGCGAAAGTTGTCTCCCCTGGTAAAAACGCCTAGCTTATCGGCATTGAACTCTTCAACGGTGTGTGCCTCGATGTTTTCGCCATGGCGGCTGGCTGCAGGACTTACTTTATGGGCACTGGGCACCGCCGCGTGGACGCAGGCCGGTGCCGCGCAGTTGGTGAGAATCGGCGCGGCGCATTTTCCGCCCTACACCGTACGCCCCGAACAAGGGGCCGACACCGGGTTGCTGCCGCAGTTGGTCGAGGCGTTGAACGCTGCGCAAACCGACTACCAGTTTGTGGTGGTGCCTACCTCGATCCCCCGGCGTTTTCGGGACTTCGAGCAAGGCCGGGTTGACATGGCGATCTTCGAAAACCCGTCCTGGGGTTGGCAGAATATTGCGCATACCAGCGTTGATATGGGGCTGGAAGATGCGGAGATTTTTGTTGCTCAGCGTCAGCCCGGGCGCGACCAGAGTTATTTTTCCGACCTTACCGGTAAACGTCTGGCGGTGTTCAGTGGGTATCACTATGCCTTTGCTGACTTCAATCCTGATCCCAAGAACATGGCCGAGCGTTTCAATGCGACGTTGACGTATTCCCATGACAGTAATCTGCTGATGGTTGCTCGTGGGCGTGCGGATATTGCATTGGTTACCCGTTCGTACCTGAGTGATTTCATGGTGCGCAACGCGGACATGGCGGGGCAGTTTTTGGTGTCGGAGCGTATTGACCAGGTGTATCACCATTACGCGCTTCTACGGCCCAAGGCCCCGATCACCGGGCCGGCGTTTGCCGGGTTGCTCAAGGGGCTGCGTGATAATGGCCAGATGTTGAAGATTTTCGAGCCGTATCGAATTGATGTGACGGCGGTGCCCGGACAATAAAGTCGGTTTTTAGCTTGAATACCATTTGTCGACTAATCAATAAAACTGTCAGTTCTGACAGTGGTCGTCTGGTTGTATGTGTTGTCCACTCTTTGACTTGAAGTTCGTACCTCGCGAGTTTCAATATAGGAATTTTTACCATGGCCAATACATCTAACGCGCAAATCGAATATCCAGTGCCCTCCGTTGAGCATGCTCAAGGACCGACCTTGAATCCGTTGCTGGTAAGAGGTGGAGCAAAAGCTGTCATTGAATTGGACGATATGTTCCCGAGTGAGACGTATACGGTTTATTTCAAGGGGCCCCTGGCGGAGGCCAATCCGGTGATTGCTCCTCAACAGGGTAATCATTCGGGGCGTTTGGAGTTCTTCATTCCCCCGGAAGTTATCGGCCTATGTATTGGTTATACGGTGCACATTTTTTATACCGTACAGCGGGGTGGGGTGTTTTTAGGTCAATCGAGGGAGCTTGACTTGACCATCATGCCGTTGTCCCCCAGTGATGTGGATGTGCCGGGCGTCTATCTGATTGAAGCAGGAATGGGAGAGAATCTGGATTTGGCGACATTCTCGCGAAATGCAAATGCGACGCTGGATCCTTACCCCTTTATTGCAGCCGGTCAGCGCGTGTCCTGTCGGGCAGAGGGTACGGACGAAAATAGAGAATCTGTTTCACTTGAGGTGATGAACCTTTATGAGGTGAAACCGTACGAAGTCACGAATGGCTTCCAATTCCAGATCTCACGTTATTTTTTAAATCAATTGGCCAACTGGTCATCCCTTGATATGCATGTTCTGGTTAAATACGATAAGTTCCCCTCGCTCAACGTTGAGCCGGTTCAAGAGTTGCGGGTAGTCACGAAAGGTATCAGGCAGTCGACGTGTTGTGCTTTCTTTGATGGAACTGATTTTGCATTTGAAAATTTGAATGGTTGGAAAAAAGGTTCGGCCATTAAAGTGCCCGAAGACTTGATCATCCAGCGTCATGGCGATGATTGGTATGCTCACTTTTACACTTATACCAACAACTCAGATGGTGTATTGCTTGAGAAAGCTTTTTCGCGACTGGTGGTGGGGCAGCGGTATGAATTCAAAGTGTCCGTTCAGCGAGCCAATAGCTCTTATGCGGTTCCAGAGTTGTCCCTGAGTGCTGGCGAGTTCACGTCTGCGGTCACAGCGTTTCCTGACAGAACGCAAGTAGATTTCAAGTTTCCGTTCACGGCTTCGTCGCGGGACATGACACTTAAGATTCATAGTCATGTAGCGACGGGACGGGGAAATGATTTCAACCTCCGGAACATAGAGGTGATGTCGGTTTGATATATCGCGGTCGGTAAAAAACAGGCAGCCTGCCATGTATGTGCAGTGCTGCCTGTTCCTATTGAAAGCACGTCAAGGAATCGTTCGCTTGTCCGGAAGTGCGGCGGCGTGATTCAAACCCGCCGCGCAAACGTATCGCTATGGCTACCCGACACCTTGCGGCAATGCACCAGCGCGTCACGAATCATGAAGTTCACCAGCGTCGGCGACACCCCGAGTTCCTTGGCGATGTCCTTCTGCGGCACGCCATGCAGGCGATACATCTCGAACGCGTAGCGGGTGCGCTGTGGCAACTCCGTCAGGGCGTCGGCGATGTTTTCCAGGGTGTTGAAATTGATGTGCGAGGTTTCCGGTGAAGCGCCGTGAATAACCACATTCAAGCCTTCCTCTTCAGTCCCGGAGTATTTGAGCTCCAGGGCCTGCTTGCGGTAGTGATCGATCGCCAGGTTGCGCACGATCTGGAACAGATAACTTAGTTGAGCCTTGAACGATGAGGTGATGGTCGGCGCCGACTGCAACCGAAAATAGGCGTCTTGCACCACGTCTTCGGCGCGGGAGCGGCACCCGGTGATGCGGGCCGCGATCTTCACCAGAATCAGCCGATTGTCGACGAACGCCTGGAGAAGGGGTGAATCGCACCTGCCTGTGGATACTTGTTCCGTCATGGAAATCACCTTGTTGCTAATAGGTTAGGGGAGGGCTTCCCTGCTGAGGCCTCCTACACATCGGGCAACAAATTATGCTGAATGATAATGATTGTCAAATGAGAAGGCGAACTAATCTTATGCCTTGCGCGAAGGTGTGAACCACGTCTCGCTCGCCCCCGGCGACTAATTATTTGCCGCCTTTGTCCGTTCTCATGGGTGACAGGTTCGTTAGTACAACGGCCAAGGATCAGCACCCGCAGGAGGACCAGATGGGTTTTTATCGTGCATTCAGCGTGTTTCAGTTTGGAGTCCTCGCCGGATGAGTACGCCCCTGCGGCTGCGCCTGTTTTGCCTGCCCCATTCAGGCGCCAGCGCCTCGGTCTATGCGCGCTGGCGCCGGGTGCTGCCGGACTGGCTGCAGGTGTGCCCGCTGGAATTGCCGGGGCGCGGCATGCGCATGGACGAGCCGTTGCAGCGCGATATCAAGGCCTTGGCCGCGCAGCTTGCCGACGAGATCAGCCGTGATCTCGATGGCCCTTATGCCTTGTTCGGCCACAGCCTTGGCGGGCTGTTGGCGTTTGAATTGGCCCACGCTTTAAACGCACGCAATCTGCCTGCGCCGCTGGCGTTGTTCGCGTCTGGCACGGCGGGCCCGGCGCGTCGTGATGTGAGCGAGTACGCCGTCGAAAAGACCGATGCCCAACTTGTTGCCCGCCTGCGCGAATTGCAGGGCACCGCCGAAGAAGCCCTGGCCAACCCTGAGTTGATGCAACTGATGTTGCCGATCCTGCGCGCCGATTTTCTGCTGTGCGGCAGTTTCACCTATGGCGAGCGCCAGCCCCTGGCGCTGCCGATCCACGTGTTCGGTGGCAAGCAGGACAGCGTACGTGCCGACCAGTTGCTCGACTGGCAACTCGATGCCGCCAGTGGGTTTTCCCTGGACATGTTTGACGGCCACCACTTCTTCCTCGTGCAGCACGAAAGCGCCGTGCTGCGCTGTGTGCGTCGCTATGCCGACGAGCACCTGACGCGCTGGCGCATTGGCGCGGCGCGGCAGCTCGCCGCCGGCTGAACCCCACCGACTTCCCGAATTTCCCGTAAGCCGATTTCAGGCAGGAACCCCATGATGGACGCCTTCGAACTCCCCCGCACCCTGGTCCAGTCCCTTCAGCAGCGTGCTGCACAGACGCCGGACCAGGTGGCGTTGCGCTTCCTCGCCGAGAGCGCCGAGCACAGTGTGGTGCTCAGTTATCGCGACCTCGACCAACGCGCCCGCACCATCGCCGCTGCCTTGCAAGCCAATGCTGGCTTGGGCGAGCGCGCAGTGTTGCTGTTCCCCAGTGGCCCGGACTATGTGGCGGCGTTCTTTGGTTGCCTGTACGCCGGGGTGATCGCGGTGCCGGCGTATCCGCCGGAGTCCACGCGCCGTCATCACCAGGAGCGTCTGCTGTCGATCATCAGCGATGCCGAGCCGCGGCTGCTGTTGACCATTGCCAGCCTCAGCGAAGGCCTGGCGCAGATTGAAAATGCGCCCACGGTGTTGAGCGTCGACACCCTGGAGGCGCAGCAGGCCAACCAGTGGGTCGCGCCCGACCTCAAGGCCGACGACATCGCCTTCCTGCAATACACCTCCGGCTCCACCGCGTTGCCCAAGGGCGTGCAAGTCAGCCACGGCAACCTGGTCGCCAACGAACTGCTGATTCGTCGCGGCTTCGGGATCGACCTCAACCCTGACGACGTGATCGTCAGCTGGTTGCCGCTGTACCACGACATGGGCCTGATCGGCGGCCTGCTGCAACCGATTTTCAGCGGCGTGCCCTGCGTGTTGATGTCGCCGGCCTACTTCCTCGGCCGGCCCTTGCGCTGGCTGGAGGCGATCAGCGAATACGGCGGCACTATCAGCGGTGGCCCGGATTTCGCCTACCGTCTGTGCAGCGAACGGGTCAGTGAGTCGGCCCTGGAGCGCCTCGACTTGAGCCGCTGGCGCGTGGCTTATTCGGGTTCCGAACCGATCCGTCTCGACACCCTGGAACGCTTCGCGGAAAAATTCGCCGCCTGTGGCTTCACCCCGAATAATTTCTTCGCGTCCTACGGCCTCGCCGAAGCCACCCTGTTTGTCGCCGGCGGCACCCGTGGCCGTGGCATTCCCGCCCTGCGCGTGGACGAGCAGGCGCTGGCCGCCAACCGTGCCGAACCGGGGCAGGGCCCTGCGATCATGAGTTGCGGCACCGGCCAGCCGGACCACGCCGTGTTGATCGCCGACCCGCACACCCTCACCGAGCTGCCCGACCAGTGCGTCGGCGAACTCTGGGCCGCCGGCCCGAGCATCGCCCACGGCTACTGGCGCAACCCTGAAGCCAGCGCCAAGACCTTCGTCCAGCACGCCGGCCGCACCTGGTTGCGCACTGGTGACCTGGGCTTCATCCGCGACGGCGAGGTGTATATCACCGGGCGCCTGAAAGACCTGCTGATCGTGCGCGGTCATAACCTCTACCCCCAAGACATCGAACAGACCATCGAGCGCGAAGTGGAAGCGGTGCGCAAGGGCCGGGTCGCCGCATTTGCGGTCGATGACCAGGGCCTGGAGGGCATCGGCATTGCCGCGGAAATCAGCCGCAGCGTGCAGAAAATCCTGCCGCCCGAAGCGCTGATCAAGGCGATCCGCCAAGCCGTGGCCGAGGCCTGCCAGCAAGCCCCGAGCGTGGTGGTGCTGCTCAACCCCGGCGCCTTGCCGAAGACCTCCAGCGGCAAAGTGCAGCGTGCGGCCTGTGCGCTTCGGCAGGCCGATGGCAGCCTCGACAGCTACGCGCAGTTCCCCGGGCAGCAAGGGCCGGCGAGCGAAGTGGCGCTGGAATCGGACATGCAACAGCAGATCGCGGCGATCTGGTGCGAACAACTGCAACTGGCCCAGGTGGCGGGCGACGATCACTTTTTCCTGCTGGGCGGCAACTCCATCACCGCGACCCAAGTGGTCGCCCGCCTGCGCGAAACCCTCGGGCTGGAGTTGAACCTGCGCCTGCTGTTCGAAGCGCCGACCCTCGCGGCCTTCGCCACGGCCGTGGCGCAACTGCAACAGGACGGCGGCGTGGCCCAAGGCGCGATCCATGCCCTGTCGCGCCAAGAAGACCTGCCCCAATCCCTGGCACAGAACCGCCTGTGGATTACCTGGCAATTGGACCCTCACAGCAGCGCCTACACCATTCCCGGCGCCTTGCACCTGCGCGGCGAGCTGGATGAAAACGCACTGCGCCACAGCTTTCAGCAACTGATCCAGCGCCACGAAGCCCTGCGCACGCGCTTCTACGAACGCGACGGCCAGGCGTTCCAGCGTGTCGAGGCTTCGGCGGATTTCGAACTGCCGGTCATCGACCTCAGCGACCTGTCCGACGCCGAGCGCGAAGCCCGTGCGCAACAGATTGGCGAAGAGCAGGCGCGCAGCCCGTTCGACCTGGAAAAAGGCCCATTGCTGCGGGTGACCCTGGTGCGCCTGGACGATGAAGAGCACCAATTGCTGGTGACCTTGCACCACATCATTGCCGACGGTTGGTCGCTGAATATCCTGATCGACGAGTTCTCGCGCCTGTACGCCGCTGCCGCCCAAGGCCAACCCCTGGAGCTGCCGCCGTTGGCCTTGCAATACGCCGACTATGGCAGCTGGCAGCGCCAATGGCTGGCCGAAGGCGAGGGCCAGCGACAGCTTGCGTACTGGAAAGCGCAGTTGGGTGACGAGCATCCGGCCCTGAACCTGGCCACCGATCACCCGCGTGCCGCCCAGCATCGGCACAGCGCCGCGCGTCATCGCCAGCGCCTGGATGCACGCCTCAGTGCGGCGATCCGCCAGACCGCCCAGGCCCATGACTCGACGCCGTTCATGCTGCTGCTGGCGACGTTCCAGACCTTGCTCTATCGCTACAGTGGCCAGCGCGATATCCGTATCGGCGTGCCCAATGCCAACCGCCCACGCCAGGAAACCCAGGGCCTGATCGGCTTCTTTATCAACACCCTGGTGCTGCGCGCCGAGCTGGACGGGCGCCTGCCGTTCAACCAGTTGCTGGCCGCCACTCGCGAGACCACATTGGCCGCTCAGGCCCATCAGGACCTGCCCTTTGAACAACTGCTGGAAGCCTTCCCCCAGGCCCGCGAACAGGGCCTGTTCCAGGTCATGTTCAACCACCAGCAACGTGACCTCAGTGCCTTGCGCCGCCTGCCGGGCTTGCTGGCCGATGAGTTGCCCTGGCACAGCCGCGAAGCCAAGTTTGACCTGCAACTGCACAGCGAAGAAGACCGTAATGGGCGCTTGAGCCTGTCGTTCGACTACGCCGACGAGTTGTTCGATTGCGCGACCATCCAGCGTCTGACCGAGCAGTTCATTCATCTTCTTCAAGCTGTGTGTTCGCAACCGCAACACGCCATCGGCGATCTGCCATTGATGCAGGCCGACGAACAGCAATCCTGGAGCGAAGCCCCCTGCGAGCCGGCCCGGCACTGGCTGCCCGAGCTGCTCAGCCAACAAACGTCCGACGCCACCGCGCTGGTCTGGCAGGACGGCAGCCTGACCTTCGCCCAACTGCACACCCAGGCCAACCGCCTGGCCCATTACCTGCGCGACAAGGGCGTTGGCCCGGACGTGTGCGTGGCCATCGCCGCCGAGCGTTCGCCGCAACTGCTGATCGGCCTGCTCGCCATCATCAAGGCCGGTGGCGCCTACGTGCCGCTGGACCCGGATTACCCGGCCGAGCGTCTGGCCTACATGCTCAAGGACAGCGGCGTGCAACTGCTGCTCACCCAGACCGCCTTGCTCCCCCAACTGCCCAGTGCCGAAGGCGTGTGCGTGATCGCCATGGACAGCCTGCACCTCGACAGCTGGCCGACCCAGGCGCCCGGCTTGCACCTGCATGGCGATAACCTCGCCTACGTGATCTACACCTCCGGTTCCACCGGCCAACCCAAAGGCGTGGGCAACACCCACGGCGCCCTGGCCGAGCGGTTGCAGTGGATGCAGGCCACCTATCAACTGAACGACACCGATGTGCTGATGCAAAAGGCGCCGATCAGTTTCGACGTGTCGGTGTGGGAGTGCTTCTGGCCATTGATTACCGGCTGCCGCCTGGTACTGGCCGGGCCGGGCGAACATCGCGACCCGCACCGTATCGCGCAGCTTGTGCAGGAACATGGGGTGACCACGCTGCACTTCGTACCGCCGCTGTTGCAGCTGTTTATCGACGAGCCGCTGGTGGCCGAATGCACCAGTCTGCGTCGCCTGTTCTCCGGTGGCGAAGCCTTGCCCGCCGAGTTGCGTAACCGCGTATTGGCGCGCTTGCCAGCGGTGCAATTGCATAACCGCTATGGCCCGACCGAGACCGCGATCAACGTCACCCATTGGCAATGCGCAGCCTCCGATGGCGAGCGCTCGCCGATTGGCCGGCCACTGGGCAATGTCATCTGCCGCGTGCTGGACGAGCAGCTCAACCCGCTACCGGCCGGTGTGCCGGGCGAATTGTGCATCGGCGGCATCGGCCTGGCGCGGGGTTACCTGGGCCGTGCCGGGCTGACGGCCGAACGTTTTGTCGCCGACCCGTTGGGCGCGGCGGGCACTCGGTTGTATCGCACCGGTGACCGTGCGCGCTGGAACGCCGATGGCGTCCTCGAATACCTCGGGCGCCTTGATCAGCAGGTCAAACTGCGCGGTTTCCGTGTGGAACCGGAAGAAATCGAAGCGCGCCTGCTGGCCCTCGCAGGCATCGCCCAGGCCGTGGTGCTGGTGCGTGATGCCCAGTTGATCGGCTACTACACCGCCGACACCGAACTGGATGAGCAAACGGTCAAAATCGCCTTGGCCGCCGAGTTGCCGGAGTACATGGTGCCTGCGCTGCTCATGCGCCTGGACGCCATGCCCCTGAGCCCCAGCGGCAAGCTCGACCGGCGCGCCTTGCCGGAGCCGGTATGGCAAACCCGCGAACACGTCGAACCGCACACAGCCTTGCAGCTGCAAATCGCCGCGATCTGGCGTGAGGTGCTGGGCCTGCCACGCATCGGCCTGCGCGATGACTTTTTCGCACTGGGCGGGCACTCGTTGCTGGCCACGCAAATCATCTCCCGCACCCGCCAGGCCTGTGACGTCGAGCTGCCGCTGCGTACCCTGTTCGAAGCCAGCGAGCTGGGCGATTTTGCCGAGCAGGTCGGGCTGATCCAGGCGGCGGGCCAGCGCAACCAACAGACTGCCATCGCCAAAGTCGACCGCAGCCTGCCGGTCCCCTTGTCCTATTCCCAGCAGCGCATGTGGTTCCTCTGGCAGATGGAGCCGGACAGCCCGGCCTACAACGTCGGCGGCATGGCGCGCCTGCGCGGGGTGCTGGATGTGGGGCGTTTCGAGGCGGCCTTGCAGGCGTTGATCATGCGTCATGAAACCCTGCGCACCACTTTCCCAAGCGTTGACGGCGTGGCCTGCCAGAAGGTCTCGGCGCAAACCGGCGTGCGCATGGACTGGCAGGATTTCTCCGCGCTGGATGAGCCGCAGCGCCAGCAGCGTTTGCAGCAACTGGCCGATGTCGAGGCGCACACGCCGTTCAACCTGGAAGCCGGGCCGCTGTTGCGCGCCTGTTTGGTCAAGGCCGGCGAGCAGGAACATTACCTGGTGCTGACCCTGCACCATATCGTTACGGAAGGCTGGGCCATGGACATCTTTGCCCGTGAACTCAGCGCCCTGTATGAAGCCTTTATCGACGAGCGCGATTCACCGCTGCCAGCGTTGCCGGTGCAGTACCTGGACTACAGCGTGTGGCAACGCCAGTGGATGGAAGCCGGTGAGCGCCAGCGCCAGCTGGACTACTGGACCGCGCAACTGGGCAACGAACACCCGTTGCTGGAACTGCCCGGCGACCGTCCACGGCCACCGGTGCAAAGCCACCGGGGCGAGCTGTACCGCTTTGACTTGAGTGATGAGCTGGCCGCTCGCGTGCGTGCCTTCAACGCGCAACACGGCCTCACGCTGTTCATGACCATGACCGCGACCCTGGCGGTGTTGCTCTACCGCTACAGCGGCCAGACCGACCTGCGCATCGGCGCGCCAGTGGCCAACCGTATCCGCCCGGAGAGCGAAGGCTTGATTGGCGCGTTCCTCAATACCCAGGTGCTGCGTTGCCAGCTCACTGGGCAGATGCAGGTCAGCGAGTTGTTCGAGCAGGTGCGTCACACCGTGATCGAGGGCCAGTCCCATCAGGACCTGCCGTTCGACCACCTGGTGGAAGCTCTGCAACCACCGCGCAGCGCGGCGTACAACCCGTTGTTCCAGGTGATGTGCAACGTGCAGCGCTGGGAATTTCAGCAAAGCCGCCAACTGGCTGGCATGACCGTGGAGTACCTGGCCAACGATGCGCGGGCGACCAAGTTCGACCTCAACCTGGAAGTCACCGACCTCGACCATCGCCTGGGTTGCTGTCTGACCTACAGCACCGACCTGTTCGACGAGCCGCGCATTGCTCGCATGGCCGCGCATTGGTGCAACCTGCTCGAAGCGCTGATCGCCGATCCCGGCCAGCGCCTCAGCGAATTGCCGTTGCTGAGCGCCGATGAGCAACGCGCCTTGCAAGGCAGCCTGGGCGTGGAGAAGGGCGAGCATCGCCTCGACCAGTGCATCCATCAGCTGTTCAGCCAGCAGGCGAGCCTGCGGCCGGATGCCCCGGCGCTGACCTTTGCCGGTGTGACCCTCTCGTATGCGCAACTGGATGAGCGGGCCAACCGCCTGGCCTGGATGCTGCGCGAGCGTGGCGTGGGCCCGCACGTGCGCGTGGGCCTGGCACTGCCGCGTTCGCTGGAAATGGTCATCGGTTTGCTGGCGATCCTCAAGGCCGGCGGCGCCTACGTGCCGCTGGACCCGGAATACCCGCTGGACCGCTTGCATTACATGATCGAAGACAGTGGCATCGGCCTGCTGCTCAGTGATGCGGCCCTGTTCGAAGCCCTGGGTGAGTTGCCGGCGACGGTGGCGTGCTGGTGCCTGGAGGATGACTCGCCGGTGCTGGCCAACTACCCCGCCGAGGCGCTGCCGTTCGTGAGTCTGGCGCAACACCAGGCGTACCTCATTTACACCTCGGGCTCCACGGGCAAGCCCAAAGGCGTGCTGGTGTCCCACGGTGAGATCGCCATGCATTGCCAAGCGGTGATCGAGCGCTTTGACATGCGCCCGGATGACTGCGAGCTGCACTTTTATTCGATCAACTTCGACGCCGCCACTGAGCGTTTGCTGGTGCCGCTGCTGTGCGGGGCGCGGGTGGTATTGCGCGCCCAGGGCCAGTGGGATGCCGAAGAAATCTGCGCGCTGATCCGTACCCATCGCATCAATGTGCTCGGTTTTACCCCCAGCTACGGCAGCCAGCTGGCGCAGTGGCTGGCGACCCAACAACAGACGCTGCCGGTGCGTATGTGCATCACCGGTGGCGAAGCCTTGACCGGCGAACACCTGCAACGCATCCGTGCGGCGTTTACGCCCCAGCTGTTCTTCAACGCCTACGGCCCCACCGAAACCGTGGTGATGCCCTTGGCCAGCCTGGCTCCCGAGCAGTTGGAGGAGGGCGCCGGCAGCGTGCCGATCGGCAGCATCGTCGGCGAGCGCGTGGCCTACATTCTCGACGCCGACCTGGCGCTGGTGCCCCAGGGCGCCAGCGGTGAGCTGCACATCGGTGGCGCCGGCCTGGCCCAGGGTTATCACCAGCGGCCGGGAATGACCGCCGAGCGTTTTGTCGCAGATCCCTTTGCCGCCAAGGGCGGGCGCCTGTACCGCACCGGCGACCTGGTGCGCCAACGTGCCGATGGCCTGGTGGAGTACCTGGGGCGCATCGACCATCAGGTGAAGATCCGTGGTTTCCGCATCGAACTGGGCGAAATCGAAACGCGCTTGCTCGAACATGAAGCTGTGCGCGAAGCGGTGGTACTGGCCCTGGATGCGCCGAGCGGCAAACAGCTGGTGGCGTATCTGGTCAGCGATGCCGAGCCCGCCGCCTTGCGCGATGCGTTGAAGGCGCACCTCAAGGCCCAACTGCCGGACTACATGGTGCCCGCGCATTTGATCGTGCTGCAGAGCATGCCACTCACCGCCAACGGCAAGCTCGACCGCCGCGCCTTGCCGGAGCCGGACCCAGAGGCCAATCGCCAAGCCTACGTGGCGCCCCGCAGTGAGCTGGAACACAGCCTGGCTGCCATCTGGTGCGCGGTGCTGAACGTGGAGCAAGTCGGCCTCGACGATAACTTCTTTGAACTGGGCGGCGACTCGATCCTGTCGATCCAGGTGGTCAGCCGTGCGCGCCAGGCCGGGATTCATTTCAGCCCCCGTGACCTGTTCCAGCACCAGACGGTACAGAGCCTGGCTGCCGTGGCGACCCGCTCGGAGCGAGTCATCGCCGAGCAGGGGCTGCTGACCGGCCCCTCTGGCCTCACGCCGATTCAGCACTGGTTCTTCGACACCGATATCCCGGCGCGTCAGCACTGGAACCAGGCATTGGTGCTCAAGCCGCTGCAACTGCTCGATGCCCACCGCCTGGAGCAAGCGCTGCTGGCCGTGCTGGAACACCACGACGCGCTGCGCTTGAGCTTCACCCCGCGCGACGCGCAATGGCATGCCGAACACCTGGGCGTACCGGAAGGCGGCGTGCTGCTGCAGGCGCAGGTGCGCGACATGCAGGCATGCACGGCGTTGTTCACCGACACCCAGCGCAGCCTCGACCTGGCACAGGGGCCGCTGTTGCGCGCCTTGCTGGTGGATGGGCCGCAAGGCCAGCAACGCTTGCTGATCGCCATCCATCACCTGGTGGTGGACGGCGTGTCGTGGCGCGTGTTGCTGGAAGACCTGCAAAACGTTTATCGCCAACTGAGTGAAGGCCAGTCCGTCAGCCTACCGGCCAAAACCAGCGCGCTGCGCGATTGGGCCGCGCGCTTGCAAGCCTATGCCCACAGTGAATCCCTGCGCGAAGAGCTGAGCCTGTGGCAAGCGCAATTGGCTGGCCCGGCCCTGGCCTTGCCGGTTCAGCGCCCACAAGGAACATTGCGAAACGGTGATGCCGAGACGGTCAGCGTGCGCCTGGATACCGAGCGCACCCGGCAGTTGCTGCAACAGGCGCCGAGTGCCTATCGCACCCAGGTCAACGACCTGCTGCTGACCGCCCTGGCCCGCGTGCTGTGCCGCTGGAGCGGGCACGCCTCGGCGCTGATTCAACTGGAAGGCCATGGCCGCGAAACCTTGTTCGATGACATCGACCTGACCCGCAGCGTAGGCTGGTTCACCAGTGCCTATCCGCTGCGCCTGACGCCCCAGGCCGAGCAGGGCGACTCAATCAAGGCGATCAAGGAACAACTGCGTGGTGTGCCCCATAAAGGCTTGGGCTATGGCGTGCTGCGTTACCTGGCCGATGACCTGTGCAAGCAGAGCATGGCCGCGTTGCCGAGCGCGCAGATCACCTTCAACTACCTGGGCCAGTTCGATCAGAGCTTTGGCACTGAGGCGCTGTTCCATCCACTGGAGGAATCCGCCGGCCTGGCCCATGACCCGGATGCGCCGTTGCCCAATGAACTGAGCATCGACAGCCAGGTCTACGGCGGCGAGCTGGTGCTGCGCTGGACCTTCAGTCGTGAGCGTCATGATCAACAAGTGATTCGCGATCTGGCCGAGGCTTACCTGGCCGAATTGCACAGCCTGATCGCCCATTGCCTGCAGGACGATGCCGGCGGCCTCACGCCGTCCGACTTCCCCCTGGCGCACCTGACCCAGGTGCAACTGGACGCCTTGCCGGTTCCGGCCAGCGCCATCGAAGACGTCTACCCGCTGACCCCGATGCAGGAGGGCCTGCTGCTGCATACCCTGCTGGAGCCCGGCACCGGCCTGTATTACATGCAGGACCGCTACCGCATCAACAGCGCCCTGGACCCGGAGCGTTTTGCCCAGGCCTGGCAAGCGGTGATCGCCCGCCACGAAGCCTTGCGCGCCTCGTTCTGCTGGAACGTCGGCGAAAACATGCTGCAAGTGATCCACAAGCCCGGCAGCACGCCGATTGAGTACCTGGACTGGAGCGCCGACCCGCAGGACGAGCAGGAGCCGCGTCTGCAAGCCTTGCTCAAGGCCGAGCGCGAAGCCGGTTTTGACTTGCTCAACCAGGCGCCTTTCCACTTGCGCCTGATCCGCGTGGGCGAGGCGCGCTACTGGTTCATGATGAGCAACCACCACATCCTGATCGATGCCTGGTGCCGTTCGCTGCTGATGAATGATTTCTTCGATATCTATACAGCCCTGGGCGAAGGCCGCGATGCGCAATTGGCGACGCCGTCGCGCTACCGCGACTACATCGCGTGGCTGCAACGCCAGGACCTCAACGAAGCGCGCCAGTGGTGGCAGCAAAACTTGCAAGGCTTCGAGCGCGCCACGCCGATCCCGAGCGACCGCCCGTTCCTGCGCGAACACGCCGGTGGCAGCGGCGGCATGGTGGTGGGCGACTGCTACACCCGCCTGGATGCCCGCGACGGTGCGCAACTGCGCGAACTGGCCCAGGCGCATCAGCTTACCGTCAACACCTTCGCCCAAGCGGCGTGGACCCTGGTGCTGCGGCGTTTGAGTGGCGATCGCGACGTGCTGTTCGGCGTCACCGTGGCCGGGCGCCCGGTGGACATGCCCGAGATGCAACGCACCGTCGGCCTGTTTATCAACAGCATCGCGTTGCGGGTAAAACTGCCCGAGGACGGCCAGACGTGCAGCGTGCGCGAGTGGTTGAGCGCCTTGCTCGACAGCAATATGCAACTGCGCGAGTACGAATACCTGCCCTTGGTGACGATCCAGGAACACAGCGAATTGCCCAAGGGCCAGCCGCTGTTCGACAGCCTGTTCGTGTTCGAGAACGCGCCAGTGGAAGTCTCTGTGCTGGACCGAGCGCAAAGCCTCAACGCTACCTCGGATTCTGGCCGCACCCACACCAACTTCCCGCTGACGGCGGTGTGTTATCCGGGCGATGACCTCGGTTTGCACCTGTCCTACGACCAGCGTTATTTCGACGAAAGCACCGTGCAAGGCATGCTCGCTGAGTTCAAACGCCTGTTGCTGGCGCTGGTGCAGGGCTTCCATGGCGACATGGCCGAGCTGGCGCTGATCGGCGAGCAGGAACGTGAATTCCTTGTGGAAGGCTGCAACCAGAGCGCACATGCCTACCCGCTGGAACGCAGCTACATCGAGTTGTTCGAGGAGCAGGTCGCGCAGCATCCGCAGCGTATCGCCGCCAGTTGCCTGGACCAGCAATGGAGCTACGACGAACTGAACCGTCGTAGTAACGGCCTCGGCCACGCCTTGATTGCGGCCGGTGTGGGCCTGGACCAACCGGTGGCGTTGCTGGCTGAACGTGGGTTGGACTTGCTCGGCATGATCATCGGCAGCTTCAAGGCCGGTGCCGGTTACCTGCCGCTGGACCCAGGGCTGCCTGGGCCGCGCCTGAGCCGTATCATCGGCATGAGCCGCACGCCGTTGCTGGTGTGCACCGAAGCATGCCGGGAACAGGCCATCGAACTGCTTGAAGGCTTCGACTGCCAGTTGCTGGTGTGGGAGGAAATCCCCGCCCGTGGCGAAAACCCCGGTGTCTACAGCGGCCCGGACAACCTTGCCTACGTGATCTACACCTCGGGTTCTACCGGCTTGCCCAAGGGCGTGATGGTCGAACAGCGTGGCATGCTCAATAACCAGCTGAGCAAGGTGCCGTACCTGAGCTTGAGCGATGCCGATGTGATCGCCCAGACCGCGTCGCAAAGCTTTGATATTTCCGTCTGGCAGTTCCTCGCCGCGCCGCTGTTTGGTGCGCGGGTGGACATCGTGCCGCCTGCCATTGCCCATGATCCGCAAGGGCTTTTGGCCCACGTTCAAACACAGGGCATCACCGTGCTGGAGAGTGTGCCATCGCTGATTCAGGGCTTGCTGGCCCAGGAGCGCATCAGCCTCGACGGCCTGCGCTGGATGTTGCCGACCGGGGAGGCCATGCCGCCGGAGTTGGCCCATCAGTGGCTGCTGCGTTACCCGCAGATCGGCTTGGTGAATGCCTACGGCCCGGCGGAATGCTCCGATGATGTGGCGTTCTTTCGCGTCGATCTGGCCTCCACCCGTGGCACTTACCTGCCAATTGGCACGCCGACCGACAACAACCGCTTGTACCTGCTCGATGGCGCCTTGGAGTTGGTGCCCCAAGGGGCGGTGGGCGAGTTGTGCGTCGCCGGCACCGGTGTTGGTCGCGGCTACGTCAGCGATCCGCTGCGCACTGCCCCGGTGTTTGTACCCAACCCCTTTGGCGCGCCTGGCGAGCGGCTCTACCGTACTGGCGACCTGGCACGGCGTCGCAGCGATGGGGTGCTGGAGTATGTCGGGCGTATCGACCACCAGGTGAAGATTCGCGGCTACCGCATCGAACTGGGTGAAATCGAAGCGCGCCTGCACGAACAACCGCACGTGCGTGACGCGGCGGTGGGTGTGCAAGAGGGGGCCAACGGCAAGCACCTGGTCGGCTACCTGGTGGCCGCCGATGCCACGCTGGAACCGAGCGAACACTTGGAGCGCATCAAGCAACGCCTGCGTGCCGAGCTGCCCGAGTACATGGTGCCGCTGCATTGGCTATGGCTTGACCGCCTGCCCCTGAATGCCAACGGCAAACTCGACCGCAAGGCCCTGCCGGCCCTGGAGATTGGCCAGTTGCACAATCAGGACTATGTGGCGCCGCGCACTGAACTGGAAACCACGTTGGCGGCTATCTGGGCCGAGGTGTTGAAGGTGGAGCGGGTCGGGGTGCAGGACAACTTCTTCGAACTGGGCGGGCACTCGCTGCTGGCTACGCAGATCGCTTCGCGGGTGCAGAAGACGCTACAGCGCGACGTGCCGCTGCGGGCGATGTTCGAGTGCAGCACGGTGGCGGAGTTGGCCGGGTATATCGAGGGGTTGGCGGGCAATGAGATCAGTGCCGAGAAGGTGGATCGGTTGAGTGATTTGATGGCGGAGTTGGAAGGGCTTTGATCTTCGTTGTCTGTCAGGGCCTCATTGCAGCATAGGTATTTACATAACTCTGTAAGCTCAACGGTAACCACGATGCGAAGCGAGCCGCTCTTGATCTTGATCTGCTTTTGATCTTAGGCGCCCCGTTAAACCACGCTGGCCGGAATTCGACAGGGATTTGGGGGGTAAACCGGCAGGGATGCCGGTTTAGCCGCCCCGCGCCATGGATGGCGCGTGGCGGCGGCCCCCCAAATCACTGGCGGATTACGGGCACACCGAGCCTAAGCGAGGTGCCGAGTGGTGGGGCAAGAGCGTTTTGCTTACTTTTGCGCTTTTCAAAAGTGAGCCGCTGTCAGAGCGGAACCCTAAGTGGCCGTTACCGCAGGAATGGATATGTACACGGTCCAACTGTGTTGACTGTCAGGCCGTCTTCGCAGGCAAGCCAGCTCCCACCTTGGATCGCGGGGCATCAGTTATATCTGTGTCGGCTGCCAGGCCGTCACGGGAGCAAGCTCCCTCGCCACGGGTTCGCCGTCATCCCGAAGTTGTGTAGATACCTATGCTCATCGCAGGCAAGCCAGCTCCCACATTTTGAGTTGCGAATGCATTCAAATGTGGGAGCTGGCTTGCCTGCGATGGCGCCCGCGAGGGCGCTGCTTATTTTGGCCCGAGAATCTTCACCAACTTATCCGGCGACGGCGCCCCTTGCTGCTGCTGCAACCCGCCCTTGTCATCCAGATAGAAAATCGCCGGCGTCGCCGACAGCTCCAGTTCATCCATCAGCTTCATATTGGCATCAAGCTTGGCCTCGACCTCGGCCGGGATCTTTTCCAGCGCCTTGAGTTTGCTGCCTTTGCCGGCGGCTTCGTGTTCTTGCAGGGCTTTTTGCGGGTCTTTGGCGGCGAGCAGGGCGGCGGATTTGCCTGGGCTGTCTTCGCGGATGATGCCGACCATGATGTGGCGCAACTGCACCTTGCCGGCCTTCACCCACGGGCGGGCCTGTTCCCAGAACATGTTGCAGTAGGGGCAGTTGGGGTCGCTGAACAGGTAGACGGTGCGCGGGGCGTTTTTATCGCCGTCCTGGATCCAACTGCTGTTTTCCATCTTGGCCCAGACTTCCTTGGCCATCGGCGCGTACACCAGTTTTTCCAGGGGCGCGGTGCTCAGGTCATTGCCTTGGGCGTCGTACAGGTTGCCGGCGATCACGTGCTTGCCGTCGGCGGTCAGGTACAGGGCCATGCCGCGGTTCTGGTACTGGGCGGCGTAGCCGGTGAGGCCGCTGGGCGCATCGAATTTGCCGATGATCTTGGCGCCCTTGGCTTCGATCTGTTTGATCGGGGCCGGCAGGTCTTCGGCCTGGGCCAGCGCAGCGGCTAGCGTCAAAGGCAGCAGGGTCAGCAGGTGGCGGAGGCGAGGCATGTCGGTTTCCTTATCGTGGCGTTGTCGAAGGGTTCCATGGCGCGGGCCAGGCTGGCTTCGGAGAGTTCGCCCAGGTGGCTGTTGATCAGGCGCCCATCGGCTTGGTAGAACAGCGTAGTCGGCAGCGCCATGGAACCCACGGCCTGGCCGAGGCGGCCGCTGGCGTCGAACAGCACGTTGTCCAGGTTCAGGCCCTGGGTGGCCAGGTAGGTGCTGACGCTTTGCATGCTTTCGGCCTGGTTGACGAACAGGAAGGTCACGTCGGGGCGCATGCGCTGGGCGTTTTCCAGCACCGGCATTTCGCGTCGGCACGGCGGGCACCAGGTGGCCCACAGATTGATCACCAGCGGGCCGCCCTGATAATCCGCCAGTTGCACCACCTCGCCATTGGCATTGCGCAGGGTGATGTCCGGCAGGCGCGTGCCTTTTTCATACAGGCTCAGGGACAGGCTGGTCATGCCCCAGAACAACAGGCCGGTGATCACCCCGGCGCTGAGGGGCTTGCGCAGGGCCGGGCGACGCCAGCCGTACGCCAGCGCGCCAAGGATCAGCGCGTTGATCCCGGGCCAGGCGAGAAAGCCGCCGTCACGCAGGTCGACCATCTCCACCCAGTCGTTGCTGTAGTAACTCCAGTACATCAGCACAAAACTGACCCGGGCGGCGAGCAGGCCCAGCAGGAACAGGCTGAACAGCACCGACTCCGGGTTCTCGCCGCCGCGCTTGGCCACGCGCCAGCCCACCAGGGTGGCGAGAATCAGCGCGCTGATCAGCAGCAGGTGATTCAGGGCTATGGCGAAGGTGCCGATGGTGAGGGTCAGCATCAGAGAGCGTCCCGCGTCTGGGTCCAGCGTTGCAGGAACGCGGCGGCATCTACTTCACCGGTGATGCGTTGGGCGCGGCGTTCTTCACCGTCCGGGCCGATCCACACGAAGCTCGGTGGCCCTGGCACTTTGTAGCGGCCCAGCAGCTCGCGGCTGGCGGCGTTGTCAGCGGTGACGTCCAGGCGTAACAGGCGCACGTCTTTAAGCGCGTCCATCACCTCGGGTTTGCCGAACACCTGTTTTTCCATGATCTTGCACGACACGCACCAGTCGGCGTAGTAGTCCAACAGCACCCATTGGCCCTGGGCCTTGGCGCTGTCGAGTTGGCTTTGTAATACAGCCGGGTCGCTTACGGTGGTGAACGCATCGTGAGCGCTCGGTGCAGCGGCGAGCCGCGAGCCGCTGTAGACCTTCAACGGTTGCCACAGCTCATCGCTGCCACCGGCCGCACCCACCACCAGCACCGCGCCCCACAGGCCCAGCACCAGGGAACCGGCGCCAAATACATTGGCCGCCAGGCCGGACTCACGGGCCAGCGCCCAGCCACAGTACGCCATCACCAGCGCCAAGGCGCCCCACAGGCCGATCCACAGGCTGTCGCCGACCACCGGGCGAATCATCAGCACCGCGGTGCCCAGGAACAGGAAGCCGAAGATGCCCTTGAGCACGTTCATCCAGGTGCCCGGCTTGGGCAGGAAGCGATTGCCCACGGTGACTAGCAGCAACAGCGGAATGCCGATACCGATGCCCATGGCGAACAGGATCAGCCCACCGTGCAGCGCATTGCCGCTCTGGGCGATATACAGCAGGGCGCCAGCCAGGGGCGCGGTCATGCACGGGCCCACCAGCAGGCCGGACAACGCGCCGAGCACACCGGCACCCACCAGGCTGCCACCGCTTTGCTGGCGGCTGACGTTATCGAGGCGGTCGCGCAGGAAGGCGGGCAGTTGCAGTTCAAAGAAGCCGAACATCGGCAGGGCGAGCAGCACGAACAACGCCGCAAAGCTGCCGAGGATCCACGGTGTTTGCAAAAGCGCGGCGAGGTTGGCGCCGAGCAACGCGGCCATCACCCCCAGGGCGGCATACACCAGCGCCATACACACCACGTAGCTGCCGGCCAGGGCAAAGCCACGGCGCGGGCTGGCGCCACTGCCCACCACCAGGCCGGCGAGGATCGGCAGCATCGGCAACGAGCAGGGCGCAAACGCCAACAGCAGGCCCAGGCCGAAGAACACCAGCAGGCTCCACCCCAGGCTGCGTTGCTGCAGGCCGCTGGCCAGGCTTTGATCCTGGGCTTGCGCGGTGGCGGCGACGGCCGGGTTGCCGCCCAGGTCCACGGTGATCGACTGCGGCGGATAGCACAGGCCCGCATCGGCGCAGCCCTGCCAGCCGAGCTTGACCTGGCCGGTGGTGCCGGCGGGGATCTTCACTTCCAGGCCCTGGCGATACACTTGCTGCTCGCCAAAGAACTCGTCGCTATGGGCTTCACCCTCAGGCAGCACGGGTTTTTCGGCCAGGCCGTCGAACTTCATGCGCTGCTGGTACAGGTAGTAACCGTCGGCAATTTGCCAGAACAGCTGGGTTTCGCCGCTTTCAAGACGTTCGGAGGTAAAGGCGAAGGCTTTGCCCACCGGAAGGAAGTCGGGTTTGGTTTCGAAGGGGCTGCCCGGCGCTGCCTGGGCGAATCCCGCGAACAACACCAGCAGAAAGGTAAACAGATGCCGCATGGTCAAGCCTTAGTTCGATGCAAGTGAGGCACACAATGTGTGGCGTTGATTAACCGATGATTAACCGCCGCTATTCTAGAGTGTAGGGATTATCCGGTGTTGCGAACTTTAGCGGCATAATGCGCGCTTAATCCGTGGCTTTTCTAATCGCGCCATCACTCATGAAGGGTTAACCATGCACGTACTGGTCTGTGAAGACGACGAACTGATCGCCAGTGGCATCGTGGCCGGCCTGACCGCCCAGGGCTTTACCGTGGAACGCGTGGCCACGGCCTCGGCTGCGCGGGCGATGCTCAAGGCCGCCGCCTTCGACATCATGGTGCTCGACCTTGGCTTGCCCGACGAGGACGGCCTCAAGCTGCTGCAACAACAGCGCAGCCAGGGGTTGGAGATTCCGGTGCTGATCCTCACCGCCCGGGACTCGGTGACCAACCGCGTCGACGGCCTGCAAGCCGGCGCCGACGACTACCTGCTCAAGCCCTTCGACCTGCGTGAACTCGCCGCGCGCCTGCAAACCCTGCTGCGCCGGGTGGCGGGGCGCAGCGTCAACCTGATCGAACATGGCCGCCTGGCCTACGACCCCAGCAGCCGCGAGACCTTCCTCGGCGGCCAGCCGGTGGACCTGTCCCGGCGTGAACAGGCGTTGTTGCAGGCGCTGTTGCACAACAAGGGCCGCGTACTGTCCAGCGAACAGCTCAAAGACAGCGTCTATGGCTTCAGCGACGAACTGGAAAGCAACGCCCTCAACGTGCATATCCACCACCTGCGCCGCAAGTTGGGTAACGGCATCGTCGAAACCGTCAGAGGGCTGGGCTATCGCCTGGGCACGGCTGATGGGGGAGAAAACACCCCGTGATGAGCTTGCGTCTGCGCCTGACGTTCAAGCTGGGCGCCGCTTTTGTGCTGATCTGGGTGCTGGCGGCCGCCTGGATGCTCAACGATTTGCGCAACCAGATGATGTTTTCCCTCGACCAGCGCCTGGTGGCTTCGGCGCGCATGGTGGCCGGGCTCACCGAGCAGATGCCGGGCCTGGCCAGCGTCAGCGGTGGCGCGCATTTGCGCACCGAACAACTGAATGTGCCGGGCGGCATGGCCTGCCAGGTCAGTTCCTTGCGCGGCGAGATCCTGGCGCGCAGCCATACCACGCCGGAGGAAGGGCTGGAGTCGCGCCGCAGCGGCTTTCGCGACCAGATCATCGACGGCGTGGGCTGGCGCAGTTTTACCCTGTCCCGTGGCGACTTGCTGATCACCACCGCCGACCGCCAGGTGGAGCGTGAAGCCCTCAACCTGTCGATCCTGCTGGCGGCATCGGTGCCGGTCGGCGTGGCGTTGCTGGGCTGCCTGTGCCTGCTGTGGCTGGGCATCGGCCAGAGCCTGGTGCCGCTCAACCGGATGCGTGACGCGCTGATGCGGCGCAGTGCCGATTCCCTCGAACCCTTGCAGATTCACCCGTTGCCCAGCGAACTCAAGCCGTTGCTCGACACCCAGAACCAACTGCTGCAGCGCATCGCCAAGACCATCGAGCGCGAACGTCGCCTGACCGGTGATGCCGCCCATGAACTGCGCAGCCCGTTGACCGCGATCAAGACCCACCTGCAAGTCGCACGCATGACCGAGGGGGCGGCCCGCGACCAGTCCCTGGCGCACGCCGAGGAGGGCGCCGACCGCTTGCATCGCACCCTGGAGCAACTGCTGTTGCTGGCGCGGGTGGAGGGTAGCCTGTCGTTTGATGATGGCCTGCAATCGAGTGCCGAGGAAGTCGCCAGGTTGGCGATCCAGGATGCCAACGCCGGTGACAATTCACGCATCGATCTGATCCTGGCGCCGGATCTTTCCCCTGTTCCAGTGGCAATGCCCGTGGGCTTGGCCGTCGCGGCCTTGCGTAACCTGCTGGACAACGCCTTGCGCCATACCCCGGCCGATACCCGCGTGGAACTGCAGGTGTTTTCCACCCCGGATAACGTGGTGTTCCGCGTACGTGACCATGGCCAGCAGATCTCCAGCGAAGACCTGCAATACCTCACCCAACGTTTCTGGCGCAATGGCAGCAGCGAAGGCTGTGGCCTGGGCCTGGCGATTGTCCAGGCGATTGTGCAACGTTGCTCCTGCTCGTTGCATTTTGACAGCCAGCCCGACGGTATGCGGGTCGACCTGGGCATGCCGTTGCGGCGCTGAACTGACCTTTTCACGTGGCAAATAATTACCGCCCGCCTGAGTTTCAACGCTTCAGGATGGCGGTAATTTTTTTGCGCTTGAACGGGCCGAATGACTCGGCCTGAATTGAAAAGGACCGTTCTTATGTTGGTGATCGATACCAGTTTTCCTGCCAGGGATTTCAACGACCGCCGCGGCGAAACCGTGCAACAGGTGGTTTTGCACTACACCGCTTTGCCCTTTGCTTCATCGCTACGCACCCTCACCCAAGATGGCGTCAGCGCCCACTATCTGCTGCCCGACCCCGATGAATCCAGCTACCGCGCTGCCGGTTATGAAGAGCTGCGCGTGTTTCGCCTGGTGGACGAGGGCCAGCGCGCCTGGCATGCAGGCGTGAGTTATTGGGCGGGGAAGGCCGATCTCAACAGCCGCTCGATGGGCATTGAGATCGTCAACCTGGCGCGGGATGACGCGGGCATCTTTACCTTTCCTGAATATGCACCGGTGCAGGTTGATGTATTGATTGAATTGCTTCGCGACCTGCTGGAACGGTATCCGCAGGTCGGCCCTACTGACTGGCTCGGGCATTCGGATGTGGCCTACTGGCGCAAGAGCGACCCAGGGCCTCGGCTGCCGTGGCGGGTGCTGCATGAAGCCGGCATCGGGGCCTGGTTTGATGAGTCGACCCGGGCGATGTACCAGCGCCGCTTTTGTGTTGGCTTGCCGCCGGAGGTGGAAGTGGAGCGGGCGTTTCAGCGGTATGGCTACAAGCCCGCGCAGAATCGCCGGGCCTTTGAGCAGCGTACCCGAGCGTTCCAGATGCACTTTCGGCCTCGGGATTATTGTGGGTTTCTGGATGCAGAGACTTGCGCGATCTTGTATGCGCTGAACGAAAAGTACCGCGGGATTTGATGCCGCGCACTGTTCAAATGTGGGGCCCCACGTGGGAGAGGGCTTGCCTGCGAGCCGACGCCTATCTCTCTGACACCCCGCAACCCAACTGTGGGAGCTGGCTTGCCTGCGATGACGGTCTGCCAGCCGACGCCTATCTCTCTGACACCCCGCAATCAAACTGTGGGAGCGGGCTTGCTCGCGAAGACGGCCTGACAGTCAACACAGTTGAATTGTGTACATATCCATTCCTGCGGTAACGGCCACTTAGGGTTCCGCCCTGACGGCGGCTCACTTTTGAAAAGAGCCCAAAAGTAAGCAAAAGGCTCTTGCCCCACCACTCGGCACCTCGCCTAGGCTCGGTGTGCCCGAACACAGTCTTGAATCCGTGGGCCGCCGCCACGCGCCATCCATGGCGCGGGGCGGCTAACCCGGCGTCCTGCCGGGTTACCCACGAATTCAAGCCTGCGTTCGGCCAGCGTGGTTTAACGGGGCGCCTAAGATCAAGATCAAAAGCAGATCAAGGTCAACAGCGACTCGCTTCGCATCGTGGTTACCGGTGGCTGGGGCGAACTGCACAGTCGGTAAATATCCGACCAACCTCCTAAATCCCCATGCATCTGAAGCGTCTCCACAACAGGAAATCCGTGCGCATGCCCTTGGGCCAGACGCCAACGGATCGGCAGTTTGGTCACCATCATCAGCGTATTGAGGGATCCAGAGATGTCAGTCGCTACCAGCCGTATCGAAGACGCCCCGGTGCAGGCCGCGGAAACGCTCTATCAGTTTGACGAAAGCCCGCTGCTGGCCCGTCAGCGCCAGCAGGAATCCAACGCCCGCAGTTACCCACGGCGCATTCCCTTGGCGCTCAAGCGCGCCAAGGGCATTTATGTGGAGGACGTGGAGGGGCGGCAGTTCATCGACTGCCTGGCCGGTGCCGGCACCCTGGCGCTGGGGCATAACCACCCGGTGGTGATCCAGGCCATCCAGCAAGTGTTGAGCGACGAACTGCCCCTGCACACCCTGGACCTGACTACGCCGGTCAAGGATCAATTCGTGCAGGATCTGTTCGGTTTGCTGCCTTCGGAGCTGGCGGGGGAAGCGAAAATCCAGTTCTGCGGCCCCACCGGCACCGATGCGGTGGAAGCTGCGTTGAAGCTGGTGCGCACCGCCACCGGGCGCAGCACCGTTCTGTCGTTCCAGGGCGGTTATCACGGCATGAGCCAGGGCGCGCTGAGTTTGATGGGCAGCCTGGGGCCGAAGAAACCCTTGGGCGCCTTGCTCGGCAATGGCGTGCAGTTTCTGCCCTTCCCGTATGACTACCGTTGCCCGTTTGGGCTGGGGGGCGCCGAAGGTGTGCGGGTCAACCTGCATTACCTGGAAAACCTGCTCAACGATCCGGAGGCCGGCGTGTTGCTGCCAGCGGCGGTGATTGTCGAGGTGGTCCAGGGTGAGGGCGGTGTGATCCCGGCGGACCTCGACTGGCTGCGTGGCCTGCGCCGTATCACCGCGCAAGCGGGGGTGGCGTTGATCGTCGACGAAATCCAGAGTGGTTTTGGGCGGACCGGCAAAATGTTTGCCTTCGAACATGCCGGCATCATTCCGGATGTGGTGGTGATGTCCAAAGCCATTGGCGGCAGCCTGCCGCTGGCGGTGGTGGTGTATCGCGACTGGCTCGACACCTGGCTGCCGGGCGCCCATGCCGGGACCTTCCGTGGCAACCAGATGGCGATGGCGGCGGGCTCGGCGGTGATGCGCTACCTCAAGGATCACGACCTGGCAGGCCATGCGGCGGCCATGGGCGAGCGCCTCGGTGAACACCTGCGCATCCTGCAGCGCGACTTCCCGCACCTGGGGGATATCCGCGGGCGTGGGCTGATGCTGGGCGTGGAGCTGGTCGACCCAGCTGGCGCGCCTGACAGTCAGGGCCACCCACCGGTGCATCGCCAGTTGGCACCGCTGGTGCAGCGCGAATGCCTCAAGCGCGGGCTGATCCTGGAACTGGGCGGGCGCCATGGCAGTGTGGTGCGCTTTTTGCCACCGCTGGTGATCACCGCCGGCGAAGTCGACCAAGTGGCCGAGATTTTCGGGCGCGCCTTGGCGGCGGCCGTGGCCAGCGTCTAATTTTCCAGGCCCTTGGTACGTTTCTACAGATATCAGTGCTGCGCGTGGTGCGCAGCCAGCCTTTGAGCGACGGAGAACAGCAATGACCTCAGTATTTGACCGCGACGACATCCTCTTTCAGGTAGTGGTCAACCATGAAGAACAGTATTCGATCTGGCCCGACTACAAGGCCGTGCCGGAAGGCTGGCGCACCGTGGGCAAGAGCGGCATGAAGAAAGAATGCCTGGCCTACATCGAGGAAGTGTGGACCGACATGCGCCCGCTGAGCCTGCGCCAGAAAATGGATGGCGCGGCCCTCGCCAACTGATTCACCCCAATACCCTGTAGGAGCGAGCTTGCTCGCGAAGAACGCAAGAACGCCGCGTTTACCCTGAATAAACGCGGCGTTCTGAAGTTTTTCGCGAGCAAGCTCGCTCCTACAAGGAGGTGTGGGTGTAGAGGTAATCCGTCGCCAACGACGCCAGCGTCCTCACGCCCACCACCAACGCCGACTCATCCACAAAGAACCCTGGGTTGTGATTCGGTGCCGCCTTGCTCATGTCCTGATCCCTTGGGGTCACCCCCAGGAACACAAACAGCCCCGGCGCCTCCTTGGCATAGAACGAGAAGTCTTCGGCGCCACCTACCAATGGGCCTTGCACCACATCATCCTGAGCCGCCCAACGCAGGCTGGGCAGCATTTTCTCGGTCAGCGCCGGGTTGTTGATGGTGGGGTCGTACTTCTCGATGATCGTCACTTCGGCCTTGGCGCCACCGCTTTCGGCGATTTTCTCTACGGTCTGGCGCACGTCTGCATGCAGCTTCTGGCGAATGCCGTAGTCGTAGGAGCGAATCGTGCCGCTCATGTCCACCGACTCGGGGATGATGTTGTAGCGGGTGCCGCCGTTGATGGTGCCGATGCTCACCACAGAGGGGAATGACGAAATATCGGTACGGCGGCTGACCACGGTTTGCAAGCCGACAATGGTTTGCGCGCCGACGGTGATCGGGTCGATACCGTCCCAAGGGCGGCCGGCGTGGGTCTGTTTGCCGAGGATTCTGATGCGCAGGTCATCGGAACTGGCCAGGGTCGGGCCCGGGCGGTAAGCGATTTGCCCGGCAGGCACACCGGCCCACACATGCAGGCCGAACACCGCATCAGGCTTGGGCGCTTTCATCACGCCTTCCTGCACCATCATCTTCGCGCCCCAGGTGTTCTTGCCGTCGGGGATAAAATCGCTGGGGCCTTCTTCGGCCGGTTGGAAATAAAACACCACGGTACCGGGCAGGCGTTCGCGCATCCCGGTAAGAATCTTCGCAGTGCTCAGCAGGATAGCGGTATGGGCGTCGTGGCCGCAGGCGTGCATCACGTCGACTTCCTTGCCCAGGTAGGTGCCCTTGGCTTTGGAGGCGAAGGGCAGGTCGGCGACTTCCTTGACCGGCAGCGCATCCATGTCGGCGCGCAGGGCCACAGTCGGGCCGGGCAACGCGCCTTTCAAGATGGCGACGACGCCGGTGCGGGCCACCCCGGTCTTCACCTCAAGGCCGAGTTCGCGCAACTGTTTGGCGACCAACTCGGCGGTGCGGGTTTCGGTATTGCCCAATTCGGGGTGGGCGTGGATATCGCGGCGGGTTTCCAACAGGCTGGGTTCGAGAATTTTTGCCTGGGCGGCAATTTCCTCCCGGGCACTATCCTGGCCGCTGCTGGCGGCAATCACGGCACTGCTCGCAACCGCGCCGAGCAACCCCAAAACCCATTGGTGTGTCAGACCGTTATTACGCATACCAACCTCTCCTTGCTTATTGTTGTGGATCTTTCTCCTGCACGCTGCCGGCGGTCAGCACTTGCACGCTCAAGCGCGGCGTTGCCAGGTCAAGCCCGGCTTCATCCAGATGCCGCTTGAGCGACAGGTTGAATGCCCGCGACACTTCCCACTGCTTGATAGGCGCAGTCTTGAAGCGTGCGCGCAGGATCGCGCTGCCGGACTCGAAACTTTCCACGCCCTGAATCTCCAGCGGCGACCAGATATTGCGGCGTTGCAGTGGGTCGTTGCGCATGGCATGGCCGACGTCGCGCATCAGCTTGATCGCGTCGTCGATTTCCATGTTGTAGGGGATCGCCACGCGAAAGATCGCGTAGCCGAACTCGCGGGAGTAGTTCTTGATGCTCTTGATTTCGCTGAACGGGATGGTGTGCACGATGCCGTCGATATCGCGCAGGCGCACGGTACGGATGGTCAGGCCTTCCACCGTGCCGAGGTGGCCGCCCACATCCACGTAGTCGTCGATGGCCAGGGAGTCTTCGATGATGATGAACAGGCCGGTGATCAAATCCGCCACCAGCGACTGCGCACCAAAACCGATGGCGATACCGATCACACCCGCACCGGCCAGCAGCGGCGTGACGTTCATGCCCATGTTGGCCAGGGCGACGATGGCGGCGATGATGAAAATGGTCACGAACAGCACGTTGCGGATCAACGGCATCATGGTCTGCGCACGGGCGTTGGCCAAGCCTTTGCGCGAACGTGTCAGGGCGTGGTGAATCGCCGTGTCGCTGAGGATCCAGATCAGCCAGGCAAACAGCAAGGTCCCGCCAAGGCCGATCAGCTTGACGGCGATTTCATGGCCGTCGCCTTCGGCAAAGCGAATCATCGACAGGCCCCACACGCGCAACCCCAGCTCAATGAATACAAGCCACACCGCCAGGTGCACCAGGGTGTAGACGAAGCCTTTGAGGCGCTCGGAATACAGCGCATGGCGCTTGTGCCCGCGTTGCGGCTTGAGGGCGTGGCGGCGCACCAGGCCATTGATCACCATGCACAGCACCAGCAACACCGTGCACAGCAGCGACTGGCGCAGGGCGGTGCTGGTGTCGCCGGCGGAGAGGAAGGTGGCGAACAGCGAAATGCCCACCAGCAACAGCGCCGGCAGATACCAGAAGGTGCCGATGATCGACAGGGTATCGGTGAGCGCACGACGGTTGAGGCGGCGCGACAGCGGCTGGTTGCGGATCAGGTGCGCAATCGGGCGGCGGAACCGCAGGATAAACACCCCGGTGGACAACGCCGCCATTACATTGGCCACGGTCGCGGCAGTGTGGGCCAAGTGCTGGCCTAGGGCTGCAACCAGGCGCGGATCGCTCAGGGCTTCACCGAAGGCGGCAAAACTGCCGATCCACCACAACGGGCGAAACGCCTGGTGACGCAGGATATACAGGGCGCGGTGGCGGTGCGGGCCGTCGAGCAGCGAGAAGGCAATCACACAGATGGCCGAGAAGCAGGTGCCGACCACCAAGGCATAGGCCAGCACCATGGCCAACGATTTACCCAGGGATGAAGGCAGGGCGTAGCTCAGGTACACCGTGATCACCAGGGCGATCAGCCAGGGGCCCAGCTTGCGCAAGGCGAAGCGCAGCATGTCCCAGGTGCGTGGGTGCTGCGGCAGCTCTTCGGGCAGGCCGAAGCGCTCGCGCACCCGGTGGCTGAGCCAGATCAGCGCAGCGGCCAGCAGGCTCCAAACGGCCAGGATCACAGCAAAGCCGAAGATGATCGGCAGCCATTCGCTGGCCGGCAACATCAGCGCGGCCAGTTCATCCTTGGCCAGGTCGACTTCATTGGACCAGCGCCCCAGCGGGCTGTCGGCGCCGGAAAACTGCTGTTCAAAGCCCGACAGCGTACTGCCGATCAACCCGAGTACCCCGAGTTCGGCGGCGGGCTGGGCCTTTTGCGTGGCGGCGCGCAGCTTCTTCAGGTCGCTGAGCAACTGGGTGCGTTGCTGGTCGTTTTCGAGGGTCTTGATCACTTCGTCCAGCGACTGCCCCAGGGGCACTTCGGCCTGGGGTTGGGTCTTGCTGGAACCGCCCAGCATCCCCGGCAAGCCTACGGCTTGGGCGGACGTTAGCGGCAGCAGCGTGAGCAGGGCGATCAGCAGGTAGCAGGGCAGGGCAAACAGACGGGAGAACACGAGGCGGTCAACCTTGAAAACGACGAATTGACCGAGTGTACGAGGCCGCTATGCCCAATGCGAGCGCATTTGTCACTGCGCCAGTTTGGCGAGGATCTTGTAGAGCACGGTGCCGAGGATCAATAGCATGCCGATCCACATGCCAAACACGCCCAGAGGCTTGTCGCGAAAGTTGAAGCCGACCGCGAGCATGATCATGCCGATCAGTATGGGGACCAGCATGGCGTGGAATGAGGACATGGAGATCATGGCGGGGGTGGCCTTGTCGGACTGGAAGTTCTGACAAGTCTAGGCCGGATTGGCAGAAGTGCAGTTGATGTGAGTCAGATAGATTTATGTCTGTTTGGAAGCCCATCGCGGGCAAGCCCGCTCCCACATTTGATCTGTGAATGCATTCAAGTGTGGGAGCGGGCTTGCCCGCGATGGGCGCGCCTCGGTCTCAGGGCAAATCGCGACTGGCGTAGAACGCCCCCAGCACCTTGACCAGATGCGCCAGGTCATGGCTGCCGCACAGCTCGCGGATGGAGTGCATGGCAAAGGTCGGCAAACCGATGTCCACCGTGCGCACGCCCAGGTGGCTGGCAGTGATGGGGCCGATGGTCGAGCCGCAGCCCATGTCGCTGCGCACCACGAAGCTTTGCACTGGCACTTCCTGGGCCATGCACAGGTGGCGGAAGAACCCGGCGGTTTCGCTGTTGGTGGCGTAGCGCTGGTTGCTGTTGACCTTGATCACCGGGCCGGCGTTGAGTTTCGGGCCGTGGTTGGCGTCGTGTTTCTCGGCGTAGTTGGGATGCACGCCGTGAGCGTTGTCTGCCGACACCAGCAGGGATTTCTGGATGGTGCGTACGAACTCTTCACCTTCGGGCAACAGGCGACGCAGGGTCTGTTCCAGCATCGGGCCATCGGCGCCGCAGGCCGAGCAGGAGCCGACTTCTTCGTGGTCGTTGCACACGAGCACGCAGGTTTCATCGGTGTCGCTGGTGAGCAAGGCTTGCAAACCGGCGTAGCACGACAGCAGGTTGTCCAGGCGCGCGCCGGCGATGAAGTCGCCATTGAGGCCGATCACGGCGGCACTCTGGGTGTCGTAGAAACTCAGCTCGTAGTCGAGCACCACATCGGCATTCAACCCGTGCTCGCGGGCCAACTGTTCGGTGAGCACGGCGCGAAAGTCCACGCGCTCGTCACCGGCAAACTGCGCAAGGATCGGCGGCAGCTCGGTCTGGGCATTGATCGCCCAGCCCTGGTTGGCTTCACGGTTGAGGTGAATAGCCAGGTTGGGAATGATGGCGATCGGCAGCTTGAAGTCGATCAGTTGGCTCTCGACCTTGCCATCGCGGCGGAAGGTGACACGCCCGGCCAGGGACAGGTCGCGGTCGAACCAGGGCGCCAGCAGCGCGCCGCCGTAGACTTCCACGCCCAGTTGCCAGAAGCCCTGGCGTTGCAGCTCCGGCTGGGGCTTGACCCGCAGGCAGGGGCTGTCGGTGTGGGCGCCGACCATGCGGATACCGTCTTGCAGCGGCGATTGGCGGCCGAGCTTGAAGGCGATGATCGAGGAATCGTTGCGGGTCACGTAGTAGCGCCCATTGGCCTCGGTGGCCCAGGTGTCGCGCTCGTCGAGACGCTGGTAACCGGCCGCTTCCAGGCGTTGGGCCAGGGCGGCAGTGGCATGAAAAGGAGTAGGGGAGGCCTTGAGGAAGTCGATCAGGCCTTGATTCAACGCTTCGCGCATAAATAGCTCCAGACAGCAGTGGCGAGAGTTTACCGTATTGGCCAGATATTTGGAGTGAGCCTGCATGGCCGGGAGTTACACAAAACCCTGTGGGAGCTGGCTTGCCTGCGATAGCGGTCTTTCTGTGCCAGATGTATTGGCTGGCACACCGTTATCGCAGGCAAGCCAGCTCCCACATTTGACCGCATTAGCCCTTCAAAAAGGCGCAGGGCACTCGAAGCGCAGACGCTCGCCGCTTTGCGGATGGGTGAAGCTGAGCATGCTTGCATGCAGGCACAGGCGTGGCCAGGCCGCCAGGGCTTGCTCATGGGCATAGAGGCCATCACCCAGCAGCGGATGCCCGATGGACAACATATGCACGCGCAACTGGTGCGAACGCCCGGTGATCGGTGTCAGCTCCACGCGGCACCAGTCGCCGCAACGCTCCAGCACTTTCCAGAAGGTCAGCGCATGTTTGCCGAACTCATGGTCGACCACATGGCGAGGCTTGGTCGGTGGGTCGTAGCGCAGGGGCAGGTCGATGCTGCCGCTGTCCAGTGCCGGTTGGCCCCAGGCCAGGGCGGTGTAGGCCTTTTCTGTTTCGCGGTCGTGAAACTGGCGGGACAGTTCGCGGTGGGTATCAGCGTCCCGGGCCAACAGGATGATCCCTGAGGTTTCCCAGTCCAGGCGATGGACGATACGGGCTTCGGGGTAGCCGTTTTCCTGCAGACGGGTGATCAGGCAGTCCTTGTTGTCGTCGGCGCGGCCAGGCACCGAGAGCAGCAGGGTTGGCTTGTTCACCACCAGGACAGCGTCGTCCTGATGCAGGATGTGGATATTGGACAGCGGCATTAAACAGCCTCGTAACAAACGCCAACGGCGGCTCCACTCACTGCCCCCTCACCCTGTAGGAGCGAGCTTGCTCGCGAAGAACCTGAGAGCACCGCGTTTCACCTGAATGAACGCGGTGCCGTTGAGTTCTTCGCGAGCAAGCTCGCTCCTACAACAGCAGTACAGGGGCCAGGTAGCAGAGCCGCCGTGGCGACCGCCCGTTCGATCAACGATCGGGCAGGGTGATATTGAGTTCCAGAATCGAGCAGCTGCCGTCATTTTCCAGGGCGACGTGCACGTCATCGTTACCGATATTGACGTACTTGCGGATCACCTCGACCAGTTCCTTCTGCAAGGCTGGCAGGTAGTCCGGGGTGCTGCGTTGGCCGCGTTCGTGCGCCACGATGATCTGTAGACGCTCTTTCGCGACCGATGCGGTACTGGGTTTTTTGTTGGCGCGAAAGAAGTCGAGAAATTTCATTGTTTAGTTGCCTCCAAAGATACGCTCGAAGAATCCCTTCTTCTTGACATCGAGGAAGCGGTGTTCCACGGTCTTGCCCAGCAAGCGATCCACGGCATCGCTGTACGCCTGGCCGGCGTCGCTCTGGTCGTCGAGAATCACCGGTACGCCCTGGTTGGATGCCTTGAGCACGGCCTGGGATTCTGGAATCACGCCCAGTAGGGTCACGGCGAGGATTTCCTTCACGTCTTCAACACCGAGCATTTCGCCGTTGTTGACGCGCTCCGGGTTGTAGCGGGTGAGCAGCAGGTGCTCCTTGATCGGGTCTTCATTTTTCTCGGCGCGCTGGGACTTGCTGGCCAACAGGCCGAGCATGCGGTCCGAGTCACGTACCGAGGAGACTTCCGGGTTGGTCACCACGATGGCTTCGTCGGCGAAGTACATCGCCAGGTGAGCACCGGTTTCGATACCGGCCGGCGAATCGCATACCACGTATTCGAAGGTTTCCTTGAGCTCGGCCAGGACTTTGCCCACGCCTTCTTTGGTCAGCGCGTCTTTGTCACGGGTCTGGCTGGCGGCCAGCACGTACAGGTTCTCAAGGCGCTTGTCCTTGATCAGGGCCTGTTGCAGGTTGGCTTCGCCGTTCACCACGTTGACGAAGTCGTACACCACGCGGCGCTCGCAGCCCATGATCAGGTCAAGGTTACGCAGGCCGACGTCGAAGTCGACGATGACTGTCTTGTGGCCGCGCAGAGCGAGGCCGGTACCGATAGCGGCGCTGGTGGTGGTCTTACCCACACCACCCTTGCCGGATGTAACCACGAGAATCTTGGCCAAGGTGTTTCACCCCTAAGGAAAAAGGACTTTCGGTCCCTGAAAAACATCTCTTGAATCTCGCCGCAGGCGGACAGCCTTTGCAGGAAAAAGCCGGGGTTTCCATGGGGAAACACCAACTTCCAAAAAGTCCTACACAAGTCTTGCCGGTTTCGCTTTGCTATCAGAGTCTAGAGATGCTTGGAAAATGCGGCAGTATCCGTTAAAGACGGATGATGTTCAACACATCGCCCGACAGGTTGACCTGTACCGAAGCGCCCCACAGTGGATCGCGACGCAAATCTTCGGAAACCTTGTACTGACCCGCGATGGAAACCAGCTCAGCGGTCAACTGCTGGCAAAAAATACGCGCTTTGGTATCACCCTTGATGCCGGCCAGGGCGCGTCCGCGCATCGGGCCGTATACATGGATGTTGCCATCGGCAAGAAGTTCCGCCCCCGGGCTGACCGAGGAGACCACCACAAGGTCGCCGCCCTGGGCGTAAATCTGCTGCCCGCCGCGCACCGGCGAGGTGATGATCTTGGTGGGCCTGATCGTAGGCTCGGGCGGTTTTTCCGGTTTTTTCTTTTCTTCGCCGACCGATGGTTCCAGCGCACGCTCGCGGGCGCCGGACGGTGGCAGTACTGGCAGTTCAATGGCGATGGCGGCGGCAATGTCTTCGATGCGGCTGGCGCGGATGGCCAGTGTGCGCAGGCCATGGGAGCGGCATACGCGCATCAGGCTGGGCAAATCAATCACGCCCTGGCCGGCTGGCAGCTTGTCCAGCGCCAGCACCAGCGGGGCGTTGTTGAAGAAATTCGGCGCCAGGGCGACCTTGGCGGCCAGTTGGCGGTCCAGGGCATCGAGGTCATTGCGGGCCAGTTCCAGCACGGTAATGGCGAGCATGCTGCCTTTTAGCTGGAACACGGGATCTTGGTCTAGCGGTTCGGTTTGGCTCATGGTCGGCGAAAGCGGCTTGTCACGAAAAGTGTCGAGACTTATAACGAGAACACTCACCCGCCGCAAGCCGAGTCGAACCGTTGTAGAATGCGCGGCCCTTGTCTTTACCGGAATCTGTAATGGATCGCCCGCGTTTTCGAGCTGTATTTCTTCACCCGCGTTTTTGGCTGCTATGGCTGGGGCTCGGCCTGCTGTGGCTGGTCACTCAATTGCCGTATCGGGCGCTGTTGACCATTGGTCGCCTGCTCGGCGCGGGCATGTACCGCGTGGCGGGCGATCGTCGCCGTATCGCGGCACGCAACCTTGAGCTGTGCTTCCCGGAAAAATCCGCCAAAGAACGCAAACGCCTGCTCAAGGAAAACTTCGCTTCCACCGGCATCGCCTTCTTTGAAATGGCCATGAGCTGGTGGTGGCCCAAGCCGCGCCTGGCGCGCCTGGCCCATGTCGAAGGGCTGGAGCACCTCACGCAGGCGCAGTTGGACGGCAAGGGCGTGATCCTCATGGCGCTGCACTTCACCACCCTGGAAATCGGCGCGGCGCTGCTGGGGCAAAAGCACACCATTGACGGCATGTACCGCGAACACGGCAATCCGTTGTTCGACTTTATCCAGCGCCGTGGCCGCGAACGCCACAACCTCGATTCCCTGGCCGTGGAGCGTGACGACGTGCGCGGCATGCTCAAGCTGCTGCGCGCCGGCCGCGCCATCTGGTACGCGCCAGACCAGGACTATGGCGCCAAGCAAAGTATCTTCGTGCCGCTGTTCGGCATCCAGGCCGCGACCGTTACGGCTACCAGCAAGTTTGCTCGCCTGGGCAAGGCGCTGGTGGTGCCGTTCACCCAGGAGCGTCTGGCTGACGGCAGCGGGTACCGCCTGGTGATCCATGCGCCGCTGACCGACTTTCCGGGTGAAACCGACGAGATCGACTGCCTGCGCATCAACCAGTGGGTCGAAGCCTCGGTGCGCGAATGCCCCGAGCAATACCTGTGGACGCACCGCCGCTTCAAGAGCCGGCCACCGGGTGAGCCCAAGTTGTACGAAAAGCGCCGTCGATAACCCCAACCCTTTTGCCATATGGAATGACGCAATGCGCCCAGCGGAACCGGTCACAGGCTTGATTCTTTCCGGCGGCGGGGCGCGGGCGGCGTATCAGGTGGGGGTGTTGGCGGCGATTGCCGAGTTGCTGCCTGCGGGGGCAGCCAATCCTTTTCCGGTGATCGTCGGCACCTCGGCCGGCGCGATCAATGCGGTGAGCCTGGCCAGTGGCGCCAGCGATTTTTCCGCGGCCATCCAACGGCTGACGGCCTTCTGGCAGGGCTTTCGTAGCCATCAGGTGCTGCGCAGCGATTGGCCGGGGGTAATGCGCCAGGCCAGTCGTTTCCTGATCCACAGCCTGCTGGGCCTGGGCGCCCAGGTGCCGGTGGCGTTGCTCAACAGCTCACCGCTGCGCGAGCTGTTGCAGGAGCGCTTGAACCTGGACGGCATCGACGAGGCGATCCGTCGCCAGCATTTGCAGGCGGTGGCGGTGACCGCGTTTGGCTATGAGTCCGGGCAAGCGGTGACCTTCTATCAGGGCGGCGGCACCATCGATGCCTGGCTGCGCCATCGGCGTATCGGCGTGCCCACCCAATTGACCGTGGAACACCTGCTGGCCAGTTCGGCGATTCCGCTGCTGTTTGCCCCGGTCAAGCTCGGCCAGGAGTACTTCGGCGATGGCGCGGTGCGCCAGTCCGCGCCCATCAGCCCGGCCTTGCACTTGGGCGCCAGTCGCGTGTTGGTGGTGGGGGTGAGTGGCAATCCACGGGGCAATGAACCGTCGGTGCAACGCACTTACACCGGCCAGCAACCGACCCTGGCGCAAATCGGCGGGCACATGCTCAACAGCACGTTCATTGACAGCCTGGAAAGCGATATCGAGCTGCTGGAGCGCTTGAACCAGTTCAGCCGCGTCGTGCCTGTGGATGCGGCGGTGCAGGGCCTGGCGCCAGTAGAGGTGCTGGTGATTGCCCCCAGCCAGCCCATCGATGAAATCGCCGCGCGACATCGCCAGGAATTGCCGGCGGCACTGCGTGTGTTTTTGCGCGGGCCTGGGGCGACCAAGACCAGCGGGGCGGGGGTGTTGAGTTATCTGTTGTTCGAGGCGGGGTATTGCAGTGAATTGATCGAACTGGGGCGCAAGGATGCGCTGGCCAAGCGCGAAGAAATCACCCGGTTCCTTGGCCTGACGTGAACCTCTGTAGGAGCGAGCTTGCTCGCGAAGAACCTGAGATCACCGCGTTTATTCAGCATGGGCGCGGTGAACTTGAGTTTTTCGCGAGCAAGCTCGCTCCTACACAGGGCCGTCAGAAGTGGTACTTGACCAGGAAGCTTGCCGTGTCCTGAGTCGTCTTGAAGGCGCCGCTGTCTTCAATGCCGTATTTGTTCTTCCAGTAGTCGTACTCAAAACCCACATACAACTGCTTGTCGCCCCAATGCAGCGCCTTGCCCAGGTCGTATTTGACCTGTGGGTTGAAGTGCAGGTTGGCGTGGTAAGTGCCACGGGCGTTTTTGTCGTTGTCCACTACCCAGTCCATAAAACCGTCGATCAGCACGTCGGAGTTGCCCACCGGAATCGTGTACGACCATACCGGGGTGATCTGCCATACCCCGTCACCCGGGCGATTGCCTTCGGTCTGGCGCTGGTAGAAGTTCAACTGGAAGTAGTCGAAACCGGGAATGTTCAAATCGAATGCCGGGCCCAGCAAGTAGGACTCGTTATCGCCTTCGCTGAACTCATAGGTGAAGGCCAGCAACACATCCTTGATCGGGCCGAATGACAGGTCCTGGTTGAAAATCTTGCCGAATGACAAGCGCGGGCTGAACTCGCCGTAGTAAGTGTTGGGCCCGACGTTGCCGTCTTCCTTGCCGTTGTAAAAGATGCGGTCGAGGAAGAAGAAGTTGTCGCCATACTTCCACGCGTCGGCATGTTCGAAGGTGACGGTTTGCTGGATCTGCGGGTTGACGGTAAAGCTCTTGCCCCACAGATAAGTCAGGCTGTTGTTTTGCCACTGCAACAAGTCACCGGCCACGGCTTGGCCACCGGCCAACAGCGACCCTGCCAGCATCAGGCCTTTGAACATAGGTTTCATTCGGTTGCTCCCGAGTTAAAGTTTTATGGTTTTTCTTCTACACAGGCGCTCTGGTGTGGCGCCTTTTGGTTCGCTGCAAAAATCGTCTGTTCGGTCAGCTTTGATGCTTTTAGCAAGAGCTGCGCCAAGGTGTTCAAAAAGCCAAAAAATCCCCGTCGGCTGCAGCGGATGCAGTCGAATAAAGGGGATTTTTGCGCACTTTGGCAGCAAACATCAGGCCGGGATAAGTTGGCCTTGAGGTCAGCTTTTACATTCGCTGTTTTTTTTTGAGTCGATTCGAGCGGGCGCGGAGAATACTGGCTCCCAGGCCTGGGCTCAAGTGCGCTGTAACAGAGCGCGAGGGGCAAGAATGGGGCGCGGCGTGTGGCCGGCCCCACGTCAAGGCTGTGCATGTGGGTGTTCCCTGTTTGTTGTTATTTTTGTACTAACAAAGGAATCAATGCGTATGGGCGACTTCGGGGCGCTCAGCGCCGCCGAGGATGTTGAACAGAATGTTCAGCGACAGCGCGCTGAGGGTCGCCATGGCGATGCCGCTATGGGTAATCGGGCTCATCCACAACGGCAGCTGTGCGAAGAACTCCGGGCGCACCACGGGGATCAGGCCCATGCCGATACTCACTGCCACCAGCAACTGGTTACGGCGGTCGGCGATGTCGGCTTCCTGCAGGATCTTGATCCCGGTCGCCGCCACCATGCCGAACATCGCAATCGCCGCGCCGCCGAGTACCGCAGGTGGAATCGACGCCACCAGATAAGCCGCCTTGGGCAGCAGGCTGAGCACGATCAAGAACGCCCCGGCCATGAGCGTGACCGAGCGGCAGCGCACGCCGGTCATCTGCACCAGGCCGATATTCTGGGCGAAGGAGGAGTGGGTAAAGGTATTGAAGAAGCCGGCAAAGAACGACGCGCCGGCATCGCACAGCAGGCCGCGCCGCAGCATCTTCGGTGTGACCTCCTGGCCGGTGATCTTGCCCAGGGCCAGGAACATGCCGGTGGACTCGACAAAAATGATCACCACCACCAGGCACATCGACAGGATCGGTGCCAACTCGAACTTGGGCATGCCAAAGTGCAATGGCGTCACCACCTGCACCCAGGGCGCCTGGGCCAGGCCGCTGAGGTCGACCATGCCGATCACGCCACATAGCGCGTAACCCAGGCCCATGCCGATCAGCACCGAGATGTTCACCCAGAAGCCGCGCATGAAGCGGTTGATCAGCAAAATCGTGGCCAGTACCAGGGCGGCAATCGCCAGGTAGACCGGTGAGCCAAACGTAGCGGCGGCGCTGCCGCCGCCGGCCCAGTTCACCGCGACGGGAAACAGCGAAAGGCCAATGGCGGTGATCACCGTACCGGTCACCAGCGGTGGGAAAAAGCGCACCACCTTGGACATGAACGGCGCGATCAGCATGCCGAAGAACCCGGCGGCGATGGTCGCGCCGAAGATGCCCTGCAAACCGATACCGGGCATGCCAGCCATGGCGACCATGCTGCCCACGGCGGCGAAACTGGCGCCCATCATCACCGGCATGCGGATCCCCATCGGGCCGATGCCGAACGACTGCACCATGGTGGCAATACCGGCTACGAGGAGGTCGGCGTTGATCAGAAAGGCGATTTCTTCACGGCTCAAGCCGGCGGCCTGGCCGATGATCAGGGGCACGGCGACGGCACCGCCGTACATCAGCAAGACGTGTTGCAGGCCTACCAGAATCAATTGCAAGAGGGGCAGCCGCACCATGGCGGGCGCGGCAGGAGTCTGCGTTTCTAACTGGGACATGCAACACCTCGAATCTTTTTATTTTTGTGTTGTTTGGCATTCAATTGCCGGATGAAACTTAATCTTCAAGCCATCACTGATCTCCCTTGTGGGAGCTGGCTTGCCTGCGATGGCGGTGTGTCAGTCACCGAAAGCGTTGGTGATCTGCCGCTATCGCAGGCAAGCCAGCTCCCACATGGGAACGGTGTGAAACAGTCAGTTGGTGCGCGCCCCCTGGTTGATCCAGGTGCCAATCAAATCCCGCTCCTGCTGGGTCATCTGGGTAATGTTGCCCAGTGGCATGATCTGGCTGGCCACGGCCTGCGCTTGAATGCGCGCCGCCTGCTGCTGGATCTGCGCCGGTGTGTCGAACATCACCCCAGCCGGAGCGGTGCTGAACAGCGGGCTGGTGGGCTTGGCCGAGTGGCACACGGTGCAGCGTTGCTCGATCACGTGGTGCACCTGGCCGAAGTCCGTGGTGGCCTGGGCCGGTGCCGGTTCAGCGGCGGGTGCGGCAGGCGCGGCCGGTTTCAAGCCACCGCCCAAGGCGGTTTCCGGCAGGGGTTGGTACTCGATGGCAGCCGGTGCCTTGGCAATCGGTTCAGCCGGTTTTGGCCCGGTCACGTAGGCCAGGCTGATCATCGCCAAGGCGCCTACGGGCAAGGTCCACGCGTACTTCTGGCTGTCATGCCGGGTGTTGAAGTAATGGCGCACCAACACCGCCGCCACCGCGATCCCGGCCAGGATCAGCCAGTTGTATTGGCTGCCATAGGTGCTCGGGAAGTGGTTGCTGATCATGATGAACAGCACCGGCAAGGTGAAGTAGTTGTTGTGGCGTGAACGCAGCAGACCTTTGGCCGGCAGCGCCGGGTCGGGTGTGCGGTTTTCGGCGATGGCCGCCACCAGCGCGCGCTGGGCCGGCATGATGATGCGGAACACGTTACCCACCATGATCGTGCCGATCACCGCACCCACGTGCAGGTACGCACCGCGGCCGCTGAACACCTTGCTGAAGCCGTAGGCCGCCGCAATCAACAGCACGAACAGGATCAAGCCGAGCAGGGCAGGGCGTTTGCCCAGGGCCGAGTCGCACAGGAAGGAGTAGATGAACCAGCCGGCGAACAGTGAGCCGATACCCAGCAACACGCCTTCGGTGCCGCTGAGGCTGCTGCCGGGGGCGAGCAGGTACAGCGTCGGGTTGAGGTAGAACACCACGCACAGCAGCGCGACGCCCGACATCCAGGTGAAATAGGCTTCCCATTTGAACCAGTGCAGGTTGTCCGGCATGGTCGGCGGGGCCAGTTTGTATTTTTCCAGGTGGTAGATACCGCCACCGTGGATCGCCCACAAGTCACCGGCCAGGCCGTTCTTGGGGTTGACGCGATTAAGGTTGTTTTCCAGCCAGACGAAGTAGAAAGAAGCGCCGATCCAGGCGACGCCAGTGATCATGTGAACCCAGCGCACGCTCAGGTTCAGCCATTCCAACAGATGTGCTTCCACAGTCTTTACCTCTCGCCTGTCACCCTTGTTGTCGGGTGATCAGACCTTCTCTTATTGGTGGGGGGCGAGGATCAACCGCTCATCCTCTTTGAAAAAATGCTCATCGCAGTTATTGCCTGTGCCACTGCGATCAACCACCAGGAAGTCATCCCGCTTTTCGATCGTCAGCACCGGATGGTGCCAGACGCCGCGATGGTAATTAATGCCCTGCCTGCCGTTGGTGACGAAGGCGCGGACCAAGCCTGATACAGGTTCATCGCCAAGTGGCGCGACCACGATCAGAAAGGGGTTGCCGAGCAGCGGGATGAAAGCCTGGCTGCCCAGCGGGTGTCTCTCCAGCATGCACACAGTCAGCGGCATGTCCTGCGCGTCGGCGCGGAAGATGCTGATGATGGCGTGGTCTTCCGGCTTCGCGGTTTCGACCGTGGCCAGTTTGTGAAAGCGCATGGTCGACCCGTTGTTGATCATGAAGTGGTCGCTGCCGTCGGTTTCGATAACGTCTCCGAAGGGGGCGAAGGCTTCTTTGGTCAAAGGTTCGATCATCAGTGTGCGCATGGCTGTCTTCTTGTCTTGTCTATAGATCGTTCCCACGCTCTGCGTGGGAACGCTGCCCTGGACGCTCTGCGTCCGCTGTGTGACGCGGAGCGTCACGGGATGCATCCCCACGCAGAGCGTGGGGACGATCGGGTGTTACTTGGCGACCTTGCCCAGGACACGCAGGCGACTCACACCACCATCCGGGAACACATTCAAGCGGATGTGGGTAATCGGCCCCAGCGCCTTGATCTGCTCGGCGAAGGTGTGTTCGGCGTGCATTTCCAGCTTCTGTGCCGGCAGCAGTTCGCGCCAGAACAGCGATTGGGTTTCGATCTGGCTGTCGGTGCCGCCTTTCACAAAGGCGCCCTGGATCGAGCAGGTGTCCGGGTAGTTGCCCTTGAAGTGCAGGGTGTCAACGATGATTTTCTCGATCTCGCCCGGGTGGCCCAGGGCGACGATCACCCAGTCATTGCCTGGCGTGCGACGACGCGCGGTTTCCCAGCCGTCGCCCATGTTGATGCCGCGGCCCGGGTTGAGGATGTTGCTCATGCGGCCGAAGTGTTCGTCGGAACAGGCCAGGGCACGGCCGCCATTGAGCGCGGCAGCCAGGTCGACCTGTTCGTTGTCGCCTACCGAAGACCAGTCGCGGAACGGCACGCCGTACACACGCAGACGGGCCACGCCGCCATCCGGGTAGATGTTGAAGCGCAGGTGGCTGAACGCCTGGTCGTTGTTGATCTCGTGGTAGTGGTGGCTGTTGCCTTGCAGCTCGACGGCCGACAGCACTTCCACCCACTGGGTGTTGGCATCCGGCTCGCCCGAGGCCAGGAAGCAGGCTTCCAGGGAGGCCGACGGCGGGAAGTTGCCGGTGAAGAATGAAGTGTCGATGTCCACGCCTTTGATCGAACCCGGCACGCCCAGGCGGATCACCGCGCTGTCGTAGCCTTCGAAGCGCTTGCGGCGTGATTCCCAGCCGTCCATCCACTTGCCGTTGTCATCGAAAACGCCCTCCTTCCACACGGCCGGGGTCGGCTGGAACAGGCGGTTGGCGTCAGCGAACCAGTCATCGGTCACCGAGATGATCTTGGTGCCCAGGCGGGCGTCGGCCAGGTTGACGAACTTTTCGAAAGGTACGGCGTAAGCTTTCATTCTTCTTGTCTGCCTTAGATAGAGTGGCTGGGGATGGACTGCTAGAGGGTCAGTAAACGGAACAACGCGATCTTGTTGATCTCGTCCAGCGCGCACTTGAACTCAGCGTCTGCCGAGTTGTGGATGCGCGTTTCGAACGCGGCGAGGATCTGGTGCCGGTTGCTGCCTTTTACCGCCATGATGAAGGGAAACTTGAACTTGGCTTTGTAGGCCTCATTCAGCTCGGTGAAGCGAGAAAACTCTTCGGCCGTGCATTGGTGAATACCCGCGCCCGCTTGTTCATCGGTGCTGGCTTGGGTCAGTTGGCCCTGGACGGCAGCTTTGCCGGCCAGGTCCGGGTGAGCATTGATCAGCGCCAGTTGCGAGGCGTGATCAGCGCTCAACAGGATATCGCTCATGCGCTGGTGCAGGGTTTCGATCTGGTCGATCGACGCGTCCTGGCCCAGGTCGAAGGCCTTTTCGGCCACCCATGGCGAGTGTTCGTAGATATCGGCGAAGGCCTGGACGAAGGCGTCGCGGCTCAAGGTCGAAGGTTTCAGGGTTTGGAACGCAGTCATTTCGCCGCTCCCGGGAAAGGGTGGGTTTGGTGCCAGTGACGGGCGATGTCCACGCGGCGGGTGAACCACACCTGGTCATGGCCTTTGACGTATTCAATGAAGCGCTTGAGCGAGGCCAGGCGTGCCGGGCGGCCGATCAGGCGGCAATGCAAGCCGATGGACAGCATCTTCGGCGCCTCGGCACCTTCGGCATACAGCACGTCGAAGGCGTCCTTGAGGTATTCGAAAAAATCGTCGCCCTTGTTGAAACCCTGCACCTGGGTGAAGCGCATGTCGTTGGTGTCCAGGGTGTAGGGGATCACCAAATGCGGCTTGCCGTTAGGGGTGTTGGGTTCCCAGTAGGGCAGGTCGTCGTCGTAGGTGTCGCAGTCGTACAGGAAGCCACCTTCCTCCATCACCAAACGGCGGGTGTTGGGGCCGGTGCGCCCGGTGTACCAGCCCAGCGGGCGTTCGCCGGTGAGTTCGGTGAGGATGCGGATGGCTTCGAGCATGTGCTCGCGCTCCTGGGCCTCGTCCATGTACTGGTAGTCGATCCAGCGGTAGCCGTGGCTGCAGATCTCATGGCCGGCGGCGACCATGGCGCGGATCACATCCGGATGACGCTGGGCGGCCATGGCCACGGCGAAGATGGTCAGCGGGATATCGAATTCTTTGAACAGCTTGAGGATGCGCCACACGCCGGCACGGCTGCCGTACTCGTACAGCGACTCCATGCTCATGTTGCGCTCGCCTTGCAGCGGCTGGGCCGAGACCATTTCCGAGAGGAAGGCTTCTGACTCTTTGTCACCGTGCAGAATGTTGCGCTCGCCGCCTTCTTCGTAGTTGAGTACGAACGACAGCGCAATGCGTGCCTTGCCCGGCCAGTGGGGGTGAGGAGGGTTACTGCCGTAACCGATCAGGTCGCGTGGGTAGTCAGCGCTCACTGCAGTCTTCCTTCTTGTTCGTGGTAGCAAATGTGTGGCGGCCGGGCAGTGGAATGACTGAGTGGCGTCACAGCGATGAGTGATTGTATACAACTTATCGCGAACTTTGTAAGCCTGCATTTCTGCATTTTTTCTGAACGGGCTCTCTACGGGTCTCTGCAAGAAACTTGCCTAAGTGGTCAGGTTAAGATCAAAAAGCCCACTGTAGGAGCGAGCTTGCTCGCGAATAACCTGAGGGCGCCACTTTTCATCCTGAGAGTCCGCGTTATCGTTGGCGTTTTTCGCGAGCAAGCTCGCTCCTACAGGGGGTTGAAGCGCTGTGAAATTTATTGTGTACAATTTTCTTTGAAAGTGTCTTAATCAGCCATCGCCGGCTTTTTCACTGCCCTGAAAGAGTGCGGGTTTTCCTATTACTGACTTCGGGAGGCGCATACAAGCCATGGGACGTTTGACCACACACGTTTTGGACGCCGCGCACGGCTGCCCCGGCAGCGCCATCAAGGTTGAGCTGTACCGCGTCGAAGGCGCGCAGCTGGAACTGGTTGCCACCGCCACCACCAACAGCGATGGCCGTTGCGACGCGCCGCTGCTGCAAGGCGACGACTACCGCAGCGGCGTGTACCAACTGCAGTTCAGCGCCGGTGATTACTACCGTGCCCGTGGCGTGCAATTGCCCGAGCCGGCTTTTCTGGACGTGGTGGTACTGCGCTTTGGCATCAGTGCCGAACAGGACCATTACCATGTGCCTTTGCTGATTTCGCCTTACAGCTACTCCACTTATCGCGGTAGCTGAGTCGTCACCTCGCTTCACACCCCCAAATGCTCTTCGTTGGTTTCGCCCGCGCACACTGCGGGCTTTTTTTTGCCTGGCGTTTGTTCAACTATCTAACGCCTGTTGCGCCATTGCCGTGCCTAGGCTGGGTGTTTTCCTCAGGTTAAGAAAACATCATGGCCCCACCCATCGACACGACCGACCCCGCTGCGCAAGCGTCCTTGCAGCAAATGCGCAGCCAACTGTCACGACGGATCAACAGCCATCCGCAGCCCAGCCGCCTGATCAACCAGCTCGGCCTTGCCGATCAACGATGCGCCAACGCAACCAAAGCCCTGGTGTACCTTGCGGTGCGTGCGCCCAAGGTCTTGAAAGTGATTCGCGCAGCACTGCGCAAAGCGTTCGACATCGACCCGGACAAACTACTGTTCACCCAAGCCATGCCGCCGCCAGCACCGCACAGGGTCGACACCCTGACAGAACGGGCGCTGCTCTTGCTGGCGCAGCCTGCCGTGCCGATCAACCTCAACCAGTTCACCACGCTGAGCGTCAAGGATGAACCGGCCCGTGTCTGGCCGTTGACGCCCTTACAGGTGTTGCAGCAAGTGATCGCGATGAAGCTGTTCGAACGTCTGGGCGCCGCGTTCAGTCGCTACTGGGAAACACTGGCGGCCGGCTCCTGGCAGACGCGTCAGGAACACTGGTGCCAATTGCAGGCCGAGTTGTTCGCTGATCGGGCGTTTATTGCGGGGCAGTTGGGCGAGTTGTCGAGTGGCGCGTCAAGCCTGGTCCAGGCACTGATCGATGCGCCGAGCCCCGAAGCGCGCCAGCGGGCCGGGGGTGACTGGGCCAGCGTGCGCGCCAGCCAATTGATGTGGCCCGGCTCACCCGCGGTAGCGATCTCCGGCGCCTTGCATATTTATCGTGTGGATGACCCAGGTAGTGTGCCGCATGTGATCTACCTGCCGGGTGTAGCGCGCAATTTTTATGAGTATCCGAGCTTCTTCTTCCTGCAGTGTGGCCTGCTGAAGCTGACCAGCCAGGCGTTGTTCGACGAGCTGTGGCAGTGCCTGCCGCTCAAGCGCCGCCATGAACTCTGCCGGCCCACGCACTACACCCCGGCGAGCAGTGTCGCCCGTGGTTCAGTGCTGGACGGGGATGCGTTGGCGCTGAGCGCACAGGCGCTGTTGGACGGGCAGTGGGAAAATGAATTGGCCTGTGCCTTGGCGATCAATCAGAGCCACGTGTATTCCAAACGTTGGCCGCCGCCTCAGCCGTTGACGGCTGCGCCTTTTCTGACGTTCATCGAACGTGCCAGAAAGCAATTGGTCGGTGAGGCGCGGCTTGGCGTATCAGGCAAGTCGTTGCTTGAATGGGATGCGCGGCGTCGGCGACGCGAAATCTGCTTTGCCACGCAGCTGTCCGGCCAGCCCATGCTGGCGACCTATGGTCGGCTCAAACGCTACGAAAAGGGCTTGCTCGCGCTACTCGATGTGGCTGACCCCAACGTCGATACCGCTAAATTCAAGGAGGTTCTGACCCTTGCACGCGAGCTCCAGGCGCATGCGCAAACCATGGACTCACTGAGTCGCGGCGCGCAGCAACGGTTGTATGAGTATGAGTTCTGGATCGAACGCCCTACCCAGACCGAAAAGCGCGGAACCCTGTTTTTGCACGCTCAAGGTGAGGCCTTGCGCTGCGAAGTCCAATTGCAACATCGGCTCAAGCTGATACCCACGGCACATCGAGACCTGGTGATCAACGTGGTGGACCAGCACCAGGCCACCAAGCGTGAGTACGGTGAAGCGCGCGTCTTGTCGGTTTCGGTGGGCAGCGCGCCGGATGCGTTCTACCACGTGCATAACCTGCTGGTGGTGACCAAGGCGAAGGCCGTTGAGAAGCCCGGCCGCTCGGTTCCGGTCGTGTTGTGCGGGTTCGGGCAAACGGGCGGGGTGTTGTCTTTTTCCAGCCTGCAAGCCCTGACGCAAAGCCTGCAAGCCAGTTTCGAGAGCAGCGATGAGTCAGCGCTCTGGCAATGCATCGAGCGAAAGGTGCGCGAGGATCTACGCAGGCATGCCGCACGTGGCACCCTGGCAGTGCGCTACGAGCTGATCGAAAAAGGCCCTCTGGAGTCTTTGTTCAGAAAGCTGATGAAGCACTATGGGACTTTGTACAAAAGCTCGGCGCACGCGACGCAGCTTTTCGGTGAGGTCAAGAGCCCTGCGTTCAGCCGCGATCTGCTGCTGATAGAACTGAGCGAGCATCTGAAAGTGCCGGCCAATGATCTTCTTGACCAGAGCCAGGCCCATCTTGATGTACTGCGCAAAGCCACCGCCGACGCGAAAAAGCTGCCGGCATGGCTGGCGGGCGCTTCGATCGCCCAGCGCAAGGCCTTCAAGAAACGACAGGGCCGATACTTGGCCAGCGCTCTAGCCGCTGAAAACCGGCTTGAGCAGCGCCTGGAAGACCTGGAGACCTTCGCCCGCACGACCCTGATCGCCCGTTTAACCAAGGACGGTTTCTATCCGGGGCTGGATATCGACCAACCCTTACTGAACATGCCGGACGATGTCGTCAGCACTTTCTGCGGGTATGAAAGCCGCTGCGCACCGGGCGATCGCAAGGAAATCCAGACCCCCAGCCTTGAGCGCACCACCTTCAGCCTGCTGCAGTTGGCGTTGCATAACCTCGACCCGCAAGCGCCCTGGACGCGCAAGCGCTTGAACCACGCCACCTACCTGCAGCCGGACTGGCGCAAACGGCTGGATGCGGACTACCTGATCAAGACAATCTCCGCGCTGGATATCGGTGGCCAATACGCAGCGAAGATCGAGCGCACCTTTAAGCCGGCGGCCCAAGGGGTGAGCGAAGGCCGTATTCCCGAACTGATGCAGCGCCTGCTGCGCGACTGCGCCAAGGTGCGGCTGTACTCGGCCACCCGCCAGGGGTTGAGTGCGCCGGCAAAAAGTCTGTTCAACACGGCGATGGCTGCACGAACGCCTCAGGACTTGCTGAAAAACGGCCATCGACTGAGCCTGTCGGTGGTGCATCTGGTGGGGCACACGCTGCAGCATGATCGTTACATCGCTGGCATTGTGGTCATGCAGGATCAGGCCAGTGGGCGCTGCGTGGTGTACTGGCCGAACGCCGATCATGCATTGGCCGTCACCGAGTACGCCAACGTGCAAGAGGCGCATGTGGCGCTCAATCGCATCGCGGCCCAGGCCGAGCCTGCCAAGCAGCTGTCGCGGCAAGTTGCACCCGGCTGGGCATTCGAGGCCATCAGCCATGCCGTCGAGCGCAGGGCTGACGATACCGTGCTGGATGATCTGCTGCAGGTGACCTACTTCTCCGGCGTGTGGCGGGGCGTGGAGTTTATTCGCTCCTTTGCGGTCACGCACTTGGAGCCGACGCCGGTGCTGGAAGACATCGAAAAGCAGTTCCAGGAACAGGTCGCCACTGACCCGCTGAACGCGCTGGCGATCGTGCCCACCACCCACAGCGATGCCAGCGCCTTGCTGTACCAGGCCAGGGTGCTCGATTTGCATCGCAAGACCCAAGCGGCCAGTCATTCCGCCAAGGCGCTGGACCACTATCGAACCCAGCGCCTCAAGGAGCAGAGTGAGACGCGCCTGCGCGCGCTGGTGGGGTTTTTCGTGCCGCCGTACGGCATGCTCAATGAGGCTTACGAGTTATTGCTGGCGGCGCGGCGCTACCACCGTTTTGGCCAGGCTTCGGACGCGGTGGACGTGGGGTTCATGAGCGCCTTTTTGATGGTTGAGCTGTTGTTGAGTGCGGTCCCCGGCACCAAGCCGCGAGCGGGCGCGGTGGGGGCAGTCACGCGGCGCTCGCTGGCAAGCGGTTTGGGTCGGATCCGGCATCTGCGCATGAGTGCACCCAGAACACCGGTGGTTGGCCTGTCACGGCCCACCACCCAGCTCAAAGCCTTGGAGCCTTTTCGGCTCAAGGGTGTGCCTCAAGATGCCGTTGCGCTTAAAGGCGTGGGTGAGGAGGGGGTGTACGTCAAGAATGGCGAGGCATTCGTGGCCGATGCCACGCACCGTTATCCGGTGTACCGGCGCCAGAGCGAGCAATCGCTGCGCCTGAAAAACAAACAGGTCCCGGAGGAGGATGAGCTGATTGTGCTCATCCATCAGCCCCAGGAATGGTTGTTGGGCGCGGACGCACCCGCACCGGGGCCGAGTTCTGGAATCCATCAGCCTTGGCAACCACCCAGGCCTGACGTGTCGGACTGGCAACCGCCGGTGCGTGTGGTGAGCGAAGACAGGATCCGCCAATCCTCCATCACAACCACGCACTGGTTGGATTGGCATGCACCGGTTCATCCAAGCCAGCTATCGAGCTCGCCCGCGCCAGGGATATTTCACGTCGCGGACCCTCAAGGCTATCCCCACCATGTGCTGCGTGTTGCGCCTGAACGCTCCAGCCTGACTGATCCCAACAGCCGTTTTTACCGGTTGCTGCCCCCAGGTGAGGATGCCGGGCTCCATGGCATCGTGTTCATCACCCAGAATGAACCGCTGGTGTCATTGGCCAGCGTTGACATCCTGCGTTGGACAAGCACCGACCTTCACGAACAGCCGTTACCTGCATCCCGCACGGCAACGGGCGCCTGGCATTTGCATGCGCCGATTTTCGACAGGCCGTTGGAGCAGTCCGTGGCCATCGCCTTTCCCGGCCTCACCAATAAGACCCGAGATCACGTGGTCAACCGCTTGATCGAAGTGTCGGGTTCGGCGCGTCCGGCAAGCGCCACGCATCTGCTCAGATTGCGTGCAACGCTGGACGAGTGGTTACCACCGGCCCCTGCACGGCCTGGCCGGACCGATGATTTATTGCGGCTGTTGCGACCCACCGACAGGGCGCTCAGTACCACCTTCATCAGCTTCCAGGGGGCTGCGCCGGGCATGACACGCATTGACTTCCTGCCGCCTGTCAGGCCGCCACGCCGGCTGCGTCGCGGTGGCAAGGCTGTCGCGAGCGAAAGAAACATCGTGCAATATGAGGCGGTCAGTACGTTGCTTGAGGAGCAGGGCTTCACCCTCAGGCATGTCCATGTGCGACGTCACGGGACCCTCCGGCGTGAGACGCTGGCCACCCACCCCAACTCCCCATCCCGGCTGTATTTCGTGTCATACCTGTGGTCGGAAAAGCCGTCTTTGCGGCTTTTCTCGACGTTGAGCGACACCTGGCTTATGAACGGGCTCAGGAACTATACCAACGTGGCCTTGGCTGACGAAGTCAGGAATGCCATGCGTGAGCAGCGCCTGGTACGGATCCTGGCGGGTATTCAGTGGCCGACCGGGAGCGATGTCTCGCCCACGGTGTACTTCATCAAACTGAACCCCTGACCTTCATCAGCGAGGCCAGGCCGGCGCAGCCGAACAGGGCCGCACTGACGCGGTTGAACCAGCTCTGGCCGGCGCCGCTGCGCAAATAACGCGCTGCACCATGGGCGCCGAGGCCATAAGCCAGCTTGCACAGCAGGTCGAGTACCGTCCAGGTGGCGATCATGATCAGCAGTTGCGGTAAAAAGGCCTGCTGGGCACTGAGAAATTGCGGCAGGAAGGCGGCGAAAAACAGAATGTCTTTGGGGTTGCTGGCGCCCAGGACAAAGGCACGGCCAAACAAGGCGCGAAAGCGCGGCACGGCTGGCGTCTGCGGTACTTGCGCCCCTTGGCTGGGCTGGCGCGACTGTTGCCAGCTCTGCCAGGCGAGGTAGAACAGGTACAGCGCGCCGACGATCTTCAATGCGCTGAACAACTGCTCGGAGGCCAGCAACAGCGCGCCCAGGCCCAGGGCCGAGGCGCTCAACAGGCAGATCGAGGCGAACACGCCGCCGAGAAACGCCGGGTACGAGCGGCGCAGGCCGTAGTTGAGGCTGTTGCTGATCATCAACAGCGACAGCGGGCCAGGTATCAGGATCACCACCAGCGCAGCGCCACTGAACAGTAGCCAGGTTTCCAAGGTCATTTACAGTCCTCCCTTCATGCAAAAGCCCCACCCGAAGGTGAGGCGGTTTTTCAGCCGTTCCCGAACTACAGGAAGATGAACTTGGCGATAAAGATCGCGCACAGCACCCACAGGCTGATGGAAATCTCGCGGTACTTGCCGGTGCCGGCCTTCAACGCCACATACGTGATAAAGCCCAGGGCGATGCCGTCGGCGACCGAAAACGTCAGTGGCATCATGATCGCGGTGACGATCGCCGGAATGCTGTCGGTGGCCTCATCCCAATTGATATGGGCCATGCTCGCCATCATCAGCATCGCAACATAAATCAGCGCGCCGGCCGTTGCGTAGGCAGGGATCATGCCGGCCAGCGGCGCAAAAAACATCGCCGCCACGAACAATACGCCCACGGTCACCGCGGTCAAACCCGTACGGCCACCGGCAGCCACACCCGCGGCACTTTCTACATAACTGGTCACCGGCGGCACACCAACCATGGCGCCGAACACGCTGGACGCACTGTCAGCCTTCAATGCGCGCGACAGGTTGTCGATCTTGCCATCGGCATTCACCAGGCCTGCGCGTTGCGCAACGCCCATCAGTGTACCGGCAGTGTCGAACATGTGTACAAAAAGAAAGGCAAATACCACGCTGATCATGCTCACATTGAACACACCCATCACGTCCATTGCCATCCAGGTCGGTGCCAGGCTCGGTGGGGTGGCGAGAATGCCGTTGTAGTGCACCAGGCCCAGGCCCCAGCCGGCCAGGGTTACGGCGATGATGCTGATCAGGATGGCGCCGAAGACGCGGTGATAGCTGAGGATGGCAATCAGCAGGAAACACACGGCCGCCAGCAGCGGTGCCGGCTCGTGCAGGGAACCGAGCTTGATCAGTGTGGCGGGGCTGTCGACGATGATGCCGGCGGTTTTCAGGCCGATCACCCCCAGGAACAAGCCCACGCCTGCGCCCATGGCATGGCGCAGGCTGACCGGAATGCTGTTGAGCAGCCACTCGCGGATGCGCGACAACGTCAGGATCATGAACAGCACGCCGGAAATAAACACCGCGCCGAGGGCGGTCTCCCAGGTGTAGCCCATGGTGCCGACCACGGTGTAGGTGAAGAATGCGTTCAAGCCCATGCCCGGCGCCAGGCCCACGGGCCAGTTGGCGTACAGGCCCATCAGCAGGCAACCCAGCGCCGCTGCGATGCAGGTGGCGACGAAGGCCGCGCCGTGATCGATACCGGCATCGGCCATGATATTGGGGTTGACGAAGATGATGTAGGCCATGGTGATAAAGGTGGTGAGGCCGGCGATCAGCTCGGTCTTCACTGTGGTGCCATGCAAGCGCAGTTTGAACAGGCGTTCCAGCCAACCGCCTCGGGGCGCGGCCAGGTCCAACGTAGGGGCTTCGGTTTTGCGGCTATCCACAGCGAGTACTCCTCAATCGTTTTATTGTTATTTCCAGCGCCGGTTACATGAGTGGGCAACGGCGCTTTGAGGTACTGGCGGGTTTGTTGACCAAAAGGTCAGGAACTCGCACGAAGCGAATTATGCTTTTGTATACAAATAAAGCAAATAATGTTTTCGATTATCTGGGCGAAAAGGGATGAAAGGCCCACGCCAGGGGATTTATTCTGCGCGACGCCTTGAAACAAGCTCTCGATACCCGCACCTTGTGGGCGCAAGCATTCGGTCAGCGCGGCGAAAAGGGGAGCCCCATGTACAAGGTTTATGGCGATTACAAGTCGGGCAATTGCTACAAGGTCAAATTGATGCTCACTCTGTTGGGCATCCCGTATGAATGGATCGATATCGATATCCTCAAGGGCGATACCCAGACCCCTGAGTTCCTGGCCAAGAACCCCAATGGCAAGGTCCCGGTATTGGAGCTTGAAGACGGCACCTGCCTGTGGGAATCCAACGCGATCCTCAACTTCCTCGCCGATGGCAGCGAATTCTTGCCCACCGAACCGCGCCTGCGCACCCAGGTATTGCAGTGGCAGTTTTTCGAGCAGTACAGCCATGAGCCTTACATTGCGGTGGCGCGGTTTATTCAGTTCTACCTGGGGCTGCCGGAAGATCGCCTGGAGGAATACAAGAAACTGCACAAAGGCGGCTACAAGGCCCTTAAGGTCATGGAGCGCCAACTGCAGTTGACCCCGTATCTGGTAGGCGACCAATTCTCCATCGCCGATGTGGCGTTATATGCCTATACCCATGTGGCCCAAGAGGGCGGCTTTGATCTGGATGCTTATCCGGGTGTGCAGGCATGGTTGCAGCGCGTGGCCAGCCATCCTCGGTATGTGCCGATGCTCGACTGACTTACTCGGTCCAATGTGGGAGCTGGCTTGCCTGCGATGCAGGCGCCTCGGTTTATCCGTGGCACCGGGGTGATGCTATCGCAGGCAAGCCAGCTCCCACATTCAGCGCGACGGCGTGTCAGGTAATGCGTTGTTGAGCAGTTCAAAGCAGCGCTGCGCCGCCGGGCTCAAGCCCATGCCGCTGCGGCTGATCAAGCCGATCTCCCGATTCACCCCAGGATGATCGATGCTGATCCGTTGCAAACCCTCCAGGCTGTCCGCCGCCGACTCCGGCAGCACACTGATGCCCAACCCCTGGCGCACCAGGGCCAATACGGTCGACATGTAGTTGGCCTCCATGCCGGCGTTCAACGTCAGCCGTGTCTCATCGAACAGCGTATCCACTTGCTCGCGCACACTGCTGTCGCGCCCGGTCAGGATGATCGGTTGGTCCGCCAGCTGCTCCAGGGTCAGTTGGCGATGGTGGGCGAGCGCATGACCCGACGGCACAAACGCGCACAGCCGATCATTGAGCACCGGCACGAAGTCCAGGCCGTGGCTCAGGCGCGCACGCACGCCGATGCCGAAATCCACATCGCCGTTGCGAACCTTTGCGTGAATGCGCTGGGCCACCAGGTCATGCAGGCGCACTTCGATACCGGCGAAGCGTTCGCGAAACAGGCGCAAGGCCGGGGGCAGGGCGCCAGCGCAGACTGAGGGCAGCGCGGCGATAGTTACCACGCCACGGCGCAAGGCGGCGAGGTCGCGGGAGCCGGTGACGATGTTGTCCAGATCCAACAGCAGTTTTTCCATGGGCCCGCGCGCGTCCTGGCCTGCGGCGGTAATGCTCACGTGGCGCGGGCTGCGGTCGAGCAGGGCGACGCCGAGCCAGTCTTCCAGTTGCTGCACCTGCACGGTGAGGGCCGACGGCGACAGATGCAACTCGTTGGCCGCCTTGGTGAAACTGCCCGTACGGGCGACAGCGAGGAAGGCTTGAATGTGCTGGATGCTGTTTTTCATAAGCGTCGCTTCATTTTGTTTTTCCGAACGCTGGTGGCTGAATATTGCAATTTACAAAGCCTAGCGCGATTCCAATACTCCAGGGAAAACAATAACCGGCCAACCAGGCCGCCCTGGAGTAACCCATGCTCGCAACCCTGGGTGTCATCACCATCCTGTGCCTGCTCGCTGCCGTCATGAGCAAACGCCTCTCGCCACTGGTGGCCCTGATCGCCTTGCCGATCATCGCTGCGCTACTCGGTGGCTTCGGCCTGCAGACCAGCGCGTTCATCATTACCGGTATCAAGAACGTCGCCCCCGTGGTGGGCATGTTTGTGTTCGCGATCCTGTTTTTCGGGATCATGACCGATGCGGGCATGCTCGATCCCATTATTGATCGCATCCTGCGCACGGTTGGGACGCGTCCTACACGGATTGTCGTCGGTACTGCGACCTTGGCGTTGCTGGTACACCTGGACGGCTCTGGCGCGGTGACCTTTCTGGTGACTGTGCCTGCGATGCTGCCGCTGTATACGCGCCTCGGCATTGATAAACGCATCCTCGCCTGCGTGTGTGCGATGGCCGCCGGGGTCAACTTCCTGCCCTGGACTGGCCCGGTGCTGCGTTCGTCGGCGGCGCTGCATGTGCCGGTGGCCGACCTGTTCCAGCCACTGATTCCGGTGCAGATCGTCGGGCTGGTCTTTGTCTTCGCCTGCGCCTGGTGGCTGGGCCATCGCGAAGAAAAGCGCCTGGGCCTGGGCGCGGGTTCCAGCGTGGAGGCGGTGCCGCAACGAGTGCTCAGCGATGCCGACATCAAGCTGCGTCGCCCGCGGTTGTTCTGGGTCAACCTGATACTGACCGTGCTGGTGATGGTGGTGATGATCGCCGGCTGGGTCGATCCGGTGGTGATGTTCATGCTCGGCACCGTGGTGGCGCTGTGCATCAACTACCCCAACGTGGACGCCCAGCGTGCACGCATCGACGCCCATGCGAAAACCGCGCTGACCATGGCCAGTATCCTGCTCGCCGCCGGGGTATTTACCGGCATCATGCAAGGCACCGGCATGCTCAAGGCCATCGCCGAAGTGGCGGTGGCGCAGATTCCGGCGGGCCACGGCAAGTTGATCCCGGCCGTCGTGGGTTTTTTGTCCATGCCCCTGAGCATGTTGTTTGACCCCGATTCCTACTATTTCGGTGTGATGCCGGTGATCGCCGAAGTCGGCAAGGCCCTGGGCGTCGACCCGCTGCAAGTGGCTCAGGCTTCGCTGCTGGGCGTGCACACCACCGGTTTCCCGGTCAGCCCGCTGACGCCTGCGACCTTCCTGCTGGTGGGCCTGTGCAAGATCGAACTGGCCGATCATCAGCGCTTCACCATTCCTTTCCTGTTTGCCGCTTCGGTGTTGATGACCCTGACGGCGTTGCTCCTGGGAGTGATTTGAGATGAACACCTTGCGCATCGGCTCCGGCGCCGGCTACTCCGGCGACCGTATAGAACCTGCCGTAGAACTGGCCGAACACGGCGACCTGGATTACCTGGTCTTCGAATGCCTGGCCGAACGCACCATCGCCCTGGCGCAACAGGCGCGCATCAGCGACCCCCAGGGCGGTTATGACCCGCTGCTCGCTGAGCGCATGCGCCGTGTCTTGCCCTGTGTGGGGCAGCGGGCGGGGCGTCGACGCCTACGGGTGATCACCAATATGGGCGCGGCCAACCCGTTGGCGGCGGCCACTGAAGTACGGCGTATTGCGGGTGAGCTGGGCCTGGGCCTCAAGGTTGTGGCCGTGGTCGGCGACGACGTGCTGCACGCCTTGCCTGCCGAGCAGTTGCTGGATAACGGCCAGACCGTGGGGGCGCTGGACGAGCGGCTGATTTCCGCGAATGCCTACCTGGGCGTGGAGGGCATTGTTGAGGCGCTGCGCGCCGACGCCGATGTGGTGATCACCGGGCGTGTGGCCGACCCTTCGCTGTTCCTGGCGCCGCAGATGTTTGAGTTCGGCTGGGCCTTCGATGATTGGCAGCGGTTGGGCCGGGGCACGTTGGTCGGGCATTTGCTGGAGTGCGCGGGGCAGGTCAGTGGGGGTTACTTCGCCGATCCCGGCTTCAAGGATGTGGAGGATCTGGCACGCCTGGGTTTTCCCCTGGCCGAGGTCGACGCCGAGGGCAATGCAGTGATCACCAAGGTGGCAGGTTCCGGTGGGCGGGTCAGCCGCGCGACCTGCGCCGAACAACTGATTTACGAAGTTCACGACCCGGCAGCCTACTTGACCCCGGATGTGACGGCCGACTTTTCCCAGGTGGGGTTTGTCGAGGAGGGCGTGGACCGGGTGCGTGCCCAGGGAGCCAGTGGGCGTGCCCGGCCTGATCAACTGAAGGTCAGCGTCGGTTATCTGGACGGTTGGATCGGTGAGGGGCAGATGTCCTACGGCGGTCCCGGTGCTGTCGCACGGGCCGAGTTGGCGCGGGAAGTGGTGCTCAAGCGCCTTGCGTTGATCGGTGTAAAGACGCAGGACCTGCGCGCCGAGTTGATCGGCATGGACTCACTGCACGGCCCTCGCAGCAGTGTCGAGCCTTGGGAGGTGCGCCTGCGGGTCGCCGCCCGGTGTGACGAGCGCAGCGACGCCGTACGGGTCGGCAATGAAGTGGAGACCCTCTACACCAACGGCCCGGCCGGCGGCGGTGGGGCGAGCAAGAGCGTACGCCAGGTGGTGGCTGTGGCGTCGTTGCTGTTGCCCCGTGAAGCGGTCAAGCCGAGGATTGAAGAATGAAACTGCATACGCTGGCCCATTCCCGCACCGGGGATAAAGGCGACACGTCGAACATCTCGATCATTGCCTATCGTGCGCAGGACTACCCGTTGCTGTGCGAACAGCTGACGGCGGAGCGCGTGGCAGCGTTCTTCGCGGATTTACTGGAACCCGGTGCTGAGCCGGTTCGGCGTTATGAATTGCCGAACGTGCAGGCGCTGAACTTCGTGCTGCCGGGCATCCTGCGTGGCGGCGTGACCCGCTCGCTGGCACTGGATGCCCACGGCAAGTGCCTGGGCTCGGCACTGCTGGATCTCGACCTGGCAATACCGACTTAAGAACACCGCGCCGCAAATGTGTGGGCTTGCCTGCGATGGTAACCACGATGCGAAGCGAGCCGCTCTTGATCTGCTTTTGATCTTGATCTTAGGCGCCCCGTTAAACCACGCTGGCCGGAATTCGACAGGGATTTGGGGGGTAAACCGGCAGGGATGCCGGTTTAGCCGCCCCGCGCCATGGATGGCGCGTGGCGGCGGCCCCCCAAATCACTGGCGGATTACGGGCACACCGAGCCTAAGCGAGGTGCCGAGTGGTGGGGCAAGAGCGTTTTGCTTACTTTTGCGCTTTTCAAAAGTGAGCCGCTGTCAGAGCGGAACCCTAAGTGGCCGTTACCGCAGCAATGGATATATACACCATCCAACTGTGTTGACTGCCAGGCCGCCATCGCAGGCAAGCCAGCTCCCACATTTGGATCGCGGCGCGTCAGTTAGAACAGCGTCGGCTATCCGGTCGTCACGGGAGCAAGCTCCCTCGCCACAGGTCCAGCGTCTTGCCGAAAATGTGTAGATACCGATACTGCGATGCGGGCACCGCGGTGCAGCAGATGTACCGAGGTGATGCAATCGCAGGCAAGCCAGTTCCCACATTGATCGGCGTGTGCTTCAGATCGCAGCGAAGCGCTTGTCCAGGTACTCGATGATCACCTTGGAGTCATACATCCAGGTGGTCTGGCCGTCCTCTTCGATGCGCAGGCACGGCACTTTGATCTTGCCGCCTTGCTCCAGCAGGGTCTGGCGGTCCTGTTCGTTGTTCTTCGCGTCCTTCAAGGCCACCGGCACATTCAGGCGGTGCAGGGTGCGGCGGGTCTTCACGCAGAACGGGCAGGCGTGGAACTGATACAGGGTCAGGTCCTGGGCGGCAGCATTGACCTTGGCCTGTTGCTCGGCAGGGCGTTGTTTTTTGCGTGGGCGGGTAAGAAAGTCGCCCGCGATGATGACGTGGCCGAGGCCCACTCGAAGTGCTTTGACGAACATGGCTGAAACCTCTTGCCCATGACTGAGGGGGCGCAGCTTACCTGATTTCTACAGGCGAAAAAAAACCGGCGATGAACGCCGGTTTTTTCCTGCCTGGCCGGTTACTTGATCAGGCTGAGAAATTCGCTGCGGGTAGCCGCGTTTTCGCGGAACTCGCCCAGCATCACCGAGGTGATCATCGACGAATTCTGTTTCTCGACACCGCGCATCATCATGCACATGTGCTTGGCCTCGATCACCACGGCCACGCCCAGGGCGCCTGTCACTTCCAACACGGCGTCGGCGATCTGGCGGCTGAGGTTTTCCTGGATCTGCAGGCGGCGCGCATACATGTCGACAATGCGTGCGACCTTCGACAGGCCCAGCACTTTGCCGCTCGGGATATACGCTACATGGGCCTTGCCGATAAACGGCAACAGGTGGTGCTCGCACAACGAATACAACTCGATGTCCTTGACCAGCACCATTTCGCTGTTGTCAGAGCTGAACAAGGCACCGTTGGTGACTTCTTCGAGTGTCTGTTCATAGCCGCGGCAGAGGTACTGCATTGCCTTGGCGGCACGCTTTGGCGTGTCGAGCAGGCCCTCGCGGGACACGTCCTCGCCGAGTTGGCCGAGAATCTCTGTGTAATTCTGTTCCAGGGACATGAAACTACCTGTGGGATTTTCGCAAAGCGCAAGGTTACGGTGGCGGACACATCGCTGCAAGCCTGACGATGGCACTTGTTACTCGTCGCGCCCTTCCATCATGGTGCGCTTGAGCATCACATACACCGCGCCGGCACCGCCGTGGCGGGCCTGGCAGGAGGTAAAGCCGAGCACTTGCGCATGCTGGCGCAGCCAGGTATTGACGTGACTCTTGATCATTGGCCGCTTGCCGTCCAGCCGCACAGCCTTGCCATGGGTAACGCGCACGCAGCGAATTTCGAATTTGGTCGCTTCGGCCAGGAAGGCCCAGAGAGTTTTCCGGGCTTTTTCACGGTCATGCCGTGCAGGTCGAGGCTGCCTTCGAATGGGATCTGGCCGGCCTTGAGCTTGCGCATCTGGCTTTCCTGCACGCCGTCGCGGGCCCACATCAGCTCATCTTCGGGGCCGACGTCGATCACGAACTGGTCCGACAGGCCATCCACGGTGGTGGCATCGGTGCGCACGGTCGCAGCCTGGCGCAGCTTGGCGATCTGCGCCCGGTCAGTCTTGGGTTTGCCGGTGTCGGCGCGGTCGTGCTTGATCGGCTTGACGCCGCGCAGCTCGTTTTTGAACAGGGAAAAATCGTCGTCTTGCATGTCAGCCTCCGCGAAGGGCGGGCAGTTTACCTAAATCGCGGCGGCCAGGGCGCAGGAAACGCTATCCAAGCGCCATCAGTCGTGCTTTTTCATCAGGTGAGAGGCGATATTCAACGACAACGGTTGGCGCATTTTCCGACGGCTGCGACGCCACAGCCACACACCCAACCACAGCACCAGCAAGCCGACGCCCAGCAGGAGTGCCGAGCCGCCCGGGCTGGCATTCAGTTCGCCGAGTGCCGGCGAATGCCCAAACAGGCCGGCGCCACCAGCGCCCGCCAACAACAAGCCTACTATCGCCAGCAACGCGGCAATGCACGCTACCAGGCGCAGACGCCAATTGCTCGGGCCCTTGGGGCGCAAGCGACGAGCATCAAAACCATCGGATATCTTCATTCCGACCTTTCCTCCAGGGTATCGGCCCTTCGACCGGAAGATACACAGGTTGTTCCGGGGGGAGAGGTAAATGCGCCAAATGAAAGGGCTTTGCGGATGAGCGGAGCAATAAACACCCCGCTCACCGCCAGTAGGATCAGATCAGATCTTTGGCCAGCGCCAGGGTGGCGAAGTTGTCGGCCATGATGGCCATTTCGGTTTGCTGCACGTGCTCGGCGCTCAGGATGCCGCCTTTGTACGGCAGGTCGCGGGTAGCGCAGGCGTCTTCCACCAGGGTGCAGCGAAAGCCCAGGTTCTTGGCCGCGCGCACGGTGGTGCTGACGCTGGAGTGGCTCATGAAACCGCAGACGATCAGGTCCAGGGAGCCCAGGTCCTGCAGGTGTTTCTCCAGGCCGGTGCCATGGAAGGCGCTGGGCAGCAGTTTGCCGATGATGGTTTCGTCACCTTCAGGCTCAAGGCCCGGAATGAATTCGCCGCGCTCGCCCTGGGGGTCAAACAGGCCGCCCACGGTGCCCAGGTGGCGCACATGCACAATCGGGCGCCCGGCATTGCGCGCTGCGGTCACCAGTTGCTTGATGTTCTGCACCGCCGCGTCCATGCCCGAGAGGGCGAGCGGGCCGCTGAGGTATTCTTTCTGGGCGTCGATGATCACCAGGGTCGCATGATTGAGGTTGGCTGCTGCGTAACCGCGACCGCTGAGTTGAAACATCGTCTTTGGAACGGACATTCTGGGGCTCCTGTGAGTGGGGCTTTTGCGACATTGTCCACTGGCTGAGCGCTTCTGTGAATCGCTACTATCGTAAGGTACGCCGTTGCTGGCGTGCAGCCATGTCAAGAGGCAGGTCTGTTTAACACAATGCGGGCAAATTGGATGAAATCCGACGTACGGTGCCAGGTGTTTCGTACATCGTCGGTACAGGTGAAGGCTGTTAGAATCGCCAGTCGTTTTTTCCAGGAGCTTGCCCCGTGATCACTTCCCGCCTGCGCACCTTGCGCGACCATATCCGTTGGGCTGTCAGCCGTTTCCATGGGGAAGACCTGTTTTTTGGCCATGGCACCGACAATGCCTGGGACGAAGCCCGGCAATTGGTGCTGGGCGCCTTGCACCTGCCGTGGGAAATCGCCGACAGCTATTTGGATTGCAACCTGGAAGAAGAGGAAATCTCCCACGTGCAGCGTTTGCTGCATCGCCGTATCCATGAGCGAGTGCCAACGGCTTACCTGTTGAACGAAGCCTGGTTTTGCGGCATGTCGTTTATCGTCGATGAGCGCGTGTTGATCCCGCGTTCACCGATAGGCGAGCTGATTGAAGACCGCTTTGAACCCTGGCTGGCCCAGCCGCCGGCACGCATCCTCGACCTGTGCACCGGCTCCGGCTGCATCGGCATCGCCTGTGCCTACGAGTTCCCGGAGGCTGAAGTGGTGCTGGGAGACCTGTCCTTCGAAGCCCTGGAAGTGGCGAACCAGAACATCGAGCGTCATGGCGTCGACGAGCGGGTCTACACCGTGCAGGGCGATGGTTTTGACGGGTTACCCGGCCAGCGTTTCGACCTCATTGTGTCTAACCCGCCCTACGTGGATGCCGAAGATTTCGCCGACATGCCCGACGAATACCAGCACGAACCGGAACTGGGCCTGGCCTGCGGTGACGACGGCCTGAACCTGGTACGCCGGATGCTGGCTGAAGCGGCGGACCATCTGACCGAGAAGGGCTTGCTGATTGTCGAAGTGGGCAACAGCCAGGTGCATGTCGAGGCGCTGTACCCGGAAGTGGACTTTGCCTGGCTGGACTTCAAGCGCGGTGGGCATGGGGTGTTTATGCTCACGGCTGAACAGTGCCGTGCGCATCAGGCAGTATTTGCCGCGCGGGTCTAACTGCACAAACGTGGTCAATGTGGGAGCGGGCTTGCTCGCGAAGGCGGCCTAACAGTCAACACAGTTGGACCGGGTACATATCCGTTATTTAGGTAACGGCCACTTAGGGTTCCGCCCTGACGGCGGCTCACTTTGCAAAAGCGGCAAAGTAAGCAAAACGCTCTTGCCCCACCACTCGGCACCTCGCCTAGGCTCGGTGTGCCCGTAATCCGCCAGTGATTTGGGGGGCCGCCGCCACGCGCCATCCATGGCGCGGGGCGGCTAAACCGGCATCCCTGCCGGTTTACCCCCCAAATCCCTGTCGAATTCCGGCCAGCGTGGTTTAACGGGGCGCCTAAGATCAAAAGCAAGATCAAGAGCGACTCGCTTCGCATCGTGGAGTGTGTGGCGGTGCGCGGTTAACTGTGGGAGCTGGCTTGCCTGCGATAGCGGTGGGTCAGTAGTAGAGGTGCAAGCTGACCGGCCGCTATCGCAGGCAAGCCAGCTCCCACATTGGATCGTATTTCAGCCTGTTAACGGTGCGTGGCAATCCAGATCAACAACCCCGCCTGGAACACCGTAAACGCCACCAGGCAGGTGATGGTAAAGCGCAGCCCGCTGTCCTCACGCTTGAACTTGGTGACTTTCTCCTCTTCCTTGCGCAGCTTCACTTCCTGCTCCGCCAGGTTCTGCTCGGCCTGTTGCAGCATCTGCGCAGCTTCCAGGATCTCCACGAACTGCACTTTCTCGGTGTTCCAACTGTCCAGCACGTCGCTGACCTTGCCCGGTTGCACATTGCCTTTGAGGTGCTGCACATCGGCGTAGGCCACATCGAAACCCTGGATACGCAGGAAGTGATCGCGGCGCAGGCGGGTGGCTTCGTTGAGGGCGTCTTTGTTGGCCAGGTCCACGCCGTCGACGCGGTAGTGTGACCACTTCTTCTTCGCCCAGGCAGCGCCTTGGGCCACCAGGAAGCGCCCGATACCGCGGTTGGCCGGCTCGATTTCCAGGCTGTTGCCGGGGCCGAAGTGCACGCGGTGTTTATCGTGATCGACCCAGATATCCAGGTGGTTCTGCTCGCGCCGTACCCGCTGGCCCGGTAACTGGATGACCATGCGCAACAGGCTGTGGTGTTTGTCATGACGCTCGGCATAACCGAACTGCACAAAGCGCAATGGCCGTGCGCCGGTGGCGCGGTCGGTGGCCAGTGGGGCCAGGCGCAGCATCTTGAAATGTTCGGCGTGAACGTCGGCCCACGGCAGTGCCGCTGCTGCGCTAGCCTCGGTTGCGGCCGGGGTCTCGGCGGTAGATTCGGGTGTTGTTTCGGTGGTTGTCATGCGGCGCGATCCTGTCCAAGCCCTGCGAGCCGACAGTCTTTTTACTGTCGACTCTGGACTTATCGGCCGTTTTTTCCAGGACTGGAGGCCAATTGCCGCTTAACGGGGTTGAAGTCCTTCGATAAAGCTGACGATACGTTGGCCCAGCTCCGCCGCCAGCGGTAGTTTCGGGTCGTTGTAGGAGGCCAGTTGCTGCTTCACGTTATTGGGCACGATGCGCATCACGTGGTTCATACCTTCGATTACCGTCAACTGCGCGTCGGGCTTGGCCTTCTTCAGTTGTTGGGCATCGCCTACGCCAACCTGGATATCGTTGGTGCCCTGGATAATCAGCGCCGGCATATCCAGGCGGGCAAAAGCGGCCGACGGATCGGCGCGGAACAGGCTGATCAGATACGGCTGCACGCTGGGTCGGAAAATGCCCTCCAGCGGGCGCGGCACATCGGCGTCCACCTGGCCGGCCTTGAGGTGATCGAGGATTTCATTACTGCGCAGCAACAGGGCAGGGGGCAAGTGATCGGCCAGTTGCTGACGGATCACCTGGTCCACCGGGCGGGCGCTGCCAGACAAGGAAATGACTCCGGCCGGTTCAAGTTGCGGCGCGGCGAGGGCGGCGACCAGCGCGCCCTCACTGTGGCCCAGCACAATCAGCGGGCCCATGCGCTTGTCGGCCTTGAGCAACTTGCCCCAGGCCACGGCATCGGCCACATAGGCCTCCAGGGTCAGGTTGCGCTCGTCCGGCGTGGCCGCCAGGCTCGCGGCCACGCCGCGCTTGTCGTAGCGCACGCTGGCGATGTTATGCCGGGCCAGTACCCAGGCCAGGCGCTTGAGGCTGTCATTGCGCGCGCCGTCGGCGCTGTTGCCGTTGCGGTCGGTGGGGCCGGAGCCGGCGATGATCAGCACCACCGGCACCGGTTTATCCGATTGCGGCAACAGCAACGAGCCAAAGAGTTGGCCGCTGCCGGTGTCCAGGCTGATCGGGCGTTGCAGCACCACAGGGGAGGCGGCCTGGGCCACGGCGGTGAATAGGGTGAGGGTGAACAGCAGAACTCGCAGCATCATAGCGCCATCATTGGAGAGGTGCCGGTTGGACCAACGTCTACCGGTAAGGTTTCGAGGATGAACTAGTCGGTTAGCCTGCGTATACTGGCCGCCTTAAGTTATTACGGTTGACTTGATTCAACTGATTTCACGGAGCGCCCTGCATGTCCGGCAATACCTTCGGCAAGCTGTTCACTGTCACCACCGCGGGCGAAAGCCATGGCCCGGCGTTGGTCGCCATTGTCGACGGCTGCCCGCCAGGCCTGGAGCTGAGCCTGGACGACCTGCAGCGCGACCTCGACCGCCGCAAGCCCGGCACCAGCCGCCACACCACCCAGCGCCAGGAACCGGACGAAGTCGAAATCCTCTCCGGCGTGTTCGAAGGCCGCACCACGGGCTGCGCCATTGGCCTGCTGATTCGCAACACCGACCAGAAATCCAAGGACTACTCGGCGATCAAGGACCTGTTCCGCCCGGCCCATGCCGACTACACCTACCACCACAAATACGGCGAACGCGACTACCGTGGCGGTGGCCGCAGCTCGGCGCGTGAAACCGCCATGCGCGTGGCGGCCGGTGCCATCGCCAAGAAATACCTGGCCACCCAGGGCATCATCATCCGTGGCTACATGAGCCAGTTGGGCCCGATTGAAATCCCGTTCAAGACCTGGGACAGCGTCGAAGACAACGCCTTCTTCTGCCCCGACCCGGACAAGGTGCCGGAACTGGAAGCCTACATGGACCAGTTGCGCCGCGACCAGGACTCGGTCGGCGCGAAGATCACCGTAGTGGCCGAGGGCGTAAAGCCGGGCCTGGGCGAGCCGATCTTCGACCGCCTCGACGCCGAACTGGCCCATGCGCTGATGAGCATCAACGCGGTGAAAGGCGTGGAAATCGGCGCTGGTTTCGCCTGCGTCTCCCAGCGCGGTACCGAGCATCGCGATGAGATGACCCCTGAAGGTTTCCTCAGCAACAACGCGGGCGGCATCCTCGGCGGCATTTCTTCTGGCCAGCCGATCGTGGCGCACCTGGCGCTCAAGGCCACGTCGAGCATCACCACACCCGGCCGCTCGATCGATGTGCACGGCAACCCGGTAGACGTGATCACCAAGGGCCGCCACGACCCCTGCGTCGGCATCCGCGCCACACCGATTGCCGAAGCCATGATGGCCATCGTGCTGATGGATCACCTGTTGCGTAACCGTGGGCAAAATGCCGATGTGCGCGTGAGTACCCCGATACTGGGCCAGCTGTGATCACCTGCGACAATGAGCGCGCTTGCTGTGGCGAGCGAGCTTGCTCGCGCTGGGCTGCGAAGCAGCCCCAATAGCATGCCCCAACCACTGCCATACTGGCGCCTCTCCAGCTTCTACCTCTTCTACTTCGCCCTGCTGGGGGCGACCGCGCCCTTCCTGGCGCTGTACTTCGATCACCTGGGCTTTTCCAGCGCACGCATCGGCGAGCTGGTGGCCATCCCCATGTTGATGCGCTGCGTGGCCCCCAACCTGTGGGGCTGGATCGGCGACTACACCGGTCGGCGCCTGGCCATCGTTCGGTTCGGCGCGGTGTGCACCCTGGCTAGCTTCTGCCTGATTTTTGTCAGTAAGACCTACGCCTGGCTGGCGCTGGTCATGGCCCTGCATGCGTTCTTCTGGCACGCGGTGCTGCCGCAGTTTGAAGTCATCACCCTGGCCCACCTGCACAAGCAAACCTCGCGCTACAGCCAGATCCGTCTGTGGGGCTCCATCGGTTTCATCCTCACCGTGGTGGTCATGGGGCGCCTGTTCGATTGGCTGAGCCTGGATATTTACCCGGTGGTGGTCGTGGTGATCATGGCTGGCATCATCGGCGCCAGCCTCTGGGTACCGAATGCGCAGCCCGCCAGCCACGGCAACCGCCTGGCCGGCGATGGCTTTCTCAAGCAATTGCGCAGCCCCGGCGTGCTGGCGTTTTATGCCTGCGTGGCGCTGATGCAAATGAGCCATGGCCCGTATTACACCTTCCTCACCCTGCACCTGGAGCACTTGGGCTACAGCCGTGGTGTGATCGGCCTGCTGTGGGCGCTGGGGGTGGTGGCGGAAGTGCTGATGTTCCTGGCCATGAGCCGTATTCTTACGCGCTTTTCGGTGCGCCGGGTGCTGCTCGCCAGTTTCCTGCTGGCCGCGCTGCGCTGGTGGCTGCTGGGTTCATTTGCCGAGGTTTTCTGGCTGCTGCTGGTGGCGCAACTGATGCACGCCGCCACGTTTGGCAGCTTCCATGCGGCGGCGATTGCCTTTGTGCAACGCAGCTTCGGCGACCGCCAGCAAGGCCAGGGCCAGGCCCTTTATGCCGCGCTGGCCGGCACCGGCGGCGCGCTTGGCGCCCTGTATTCCGGATACAGCTGGAACCTGCTGGGGCCAACCTTCACGTTCAGTATCGCCAGCCTCGCGGCCCTGGCCGCCGCCATTATCATTGGCCTTCGATTGCAAGAGCCGAACCAAGGAACCGTGCAATGAGCTATGTAGCCGTCTACTCCATCGCCACCCCGGACACCCCAAACAAAGTGTTGACCCATGCCGACGACATCCAGTCGACCCTGGCCGAACACGGTGTGCGGTTCGAACGCTGGCAGCCCAGCCCACTAGAAAAGGGCGCCACGGATACTCAAATGATTGCCGCCTGCCAGGCTCAGATCAAAGCCCTTGGCTACGCCGCTGTGGAAGTGGTGCGCGTGACCCAAGACCATCCACAGAAGGACGAGTTACGCGCACAGTTCCTGGCCGAACGTACCTACAGTGAAGACGAGGTGCGTTTCTTCATCGCAGGCCAGGCGCTGTTTACGCTGCACATAGGCGACTATGTGTACAGCTTGCGCTGTGAGAAGAATGACTTGCTGATCATCCCGGCCGGTGTACCGCACTGGTTCGACATGGGCGAAAACCCACACTGTGTGACACTGCGCTTGTTCAACACAGCCCAAGGCAGTGTGCCCTCATTTACGGGCAATGAGATTGCCACACGCTTTCCAGGGCTGGATGACTAAGCACAGATAGTTGAATGTTCAACCCAGGCAAGTTGGAAGTTGCTGTGGGAAGAAACTTAATTATTTGTAGGGCAAAGCTGTTTGTTCTGTGCTGTGCGCTTTGAATCCACTCGTTATGTAACTCTCTGTTCAGCGCCAATGTTTATGCCATCTGTCAATAGGAGGAATCCGAAAGGTGGCAGCGCATCAGCAGACATAAAGGAGAGAACAATGAGTGGCCCCGAGGAGACGTATCGCCCGTTGGTTATTGTACCGACGGCTATCAGAAAACGCCTGAGCTTGTGCGGCAAGCCCCTGACTGCCACAGAGCTGGAAATCCTGCGATGGGCCTCCGAGGGCAAGACGGTCTGGGAAATCAGCCAGATTCGCGCCACCTCTGAAGCTACGGTGAAATTTCATCTGCGCAACATCTACGGCAAGTTGGATGTCACCAACCGTGTACAGGCAAAGAATGAGGCCGCCCGCCAGGGCTTATGTTAACGACATAAAAAAGGGCCGCGACGCTGAGGTGCGTCGCGGCCCTTTTTCAGATGTGTAGCTTAGGCCGAATGATAAGTTGGCAGCGCAAAGCGGTTCTGGCTTTGCAACATCGAAATCTGCGGCAATTCGCTGGCTTGTTCGGCCAAGTCACGACGAATGGCGCTGATCACCCAAGTCAGTTGGTCGGCAGTGTGCAGCTGCTGATAAGAGATCGAGCGCTTGACCTGCTTACCTTCGCTGTTGCGCAGGGTCAACAGGATGCCGCCGTCCGGACGTGGCTGGGTGGTGACGTCGTAGTTGGAGAATACCGAAGCGAATTTATCTTGGATCAGGCTCATGTCTATCAGCTCCATTGGCTCAAGTTGGCAAGCATGGAGTGATAGGTGCAGTGATTGTGCCAGTATTGGGTATTCTAAAAAATCGTTATAAATCAGTATCTTACAAATTTATAAGATTTTCATTTTCGTGCAATTTGCATGAAGGGCCATCGTGCATCCTGCATTTTGCGCTATCTGCGCGGCGATTTTTCCGGGAGGAGGGGGAGGGCTGTAATGATACTGACCGCCTTTTGCTCGGAAAAATCCATCTACACGTTATTGCTGGTATCCGCCCCCGCTAACCACGATGCGAAGCGAGCCGCTCTTGATCTTGCTCTTGATCTGCTTTTGATCTCAGGCGCCCCGTTAAACCACGCTGGCCGGAATTCGACAGTGATTTGGGGGGTAAACCGGCAGGGATGCCGGTTTAGCCGCCCCGCGCCATGGATGGCGCGTGGCGGCGGCCCCCCAAATCACTGGCGGATTACGGGCACACCGAGCCTGAGCGAGGTGCCGAGTGGTGGGGCAAGAGCGTTTTGCTTACTTTTGCGCTTTTCAAAAGTGAGCCGCTGTCAGAGCGGAACCCTAGGTGGCCGTTACCGCAGCAATGGATATGTACACAATCCAACTGTGTCGCCTGTCAGGCCGCCTTCGCGAGCAAGCCCGCACAATTGGATCGTGGGATGTCAGGTAGATATGGGGCGGCTGGCGGGCCGTCATCGCAGGCAAGCCAGATCCCACAAGTGGAGCGCGGGACGGCAGAGAGATAAGCATCAGCTGTTCGGCCGCCACGGGATACAAAACTTTTCAAATCCCGCATGTACAGCCAAAGAACCGCTGACGTACTTTCCGCTACACCAGCCGATGTACCTGGATCCGACAAAGAATAAGAAAAAGGACGTCCCGCCATGACTCACCAGCAAAACGACATGATCACCTGGCGCATGATGCTGCGAAAGGTGCCTGCCATCGTTCGGGCCCTCCCACGCGTGGTGCGCGGCATGCGCGCGGCCAACGTCACCGACCCCAGGCAACCCTGTGGCCTGGGCTGGCATTTCGAACAAGCCGCTTTACGCAACCCTGAGGGTGCTGCCCTGCTTTATGGGGACAACGTGATCAGCTACCGCGACGCCAATCAGCGCGCCAACCGTCTTGCCCACCACCTGCAAGCCCAAGGCATCGGCAAGGGTGACGTGGTGGCACTGTTCATCGAAAATCGCCCCGAGTTGCTGCTCAACGTACTGGCCGTGGCCAAGCTGGGCGGCATCTGCGCCATGCTCAACACGGCGCAAACTCAAGGGGCACTGGTACACAGCCTGAACCTGGTCAACCCGGTTGCCATCGTGGTCGGTGCCGAATTGCTGAGCCCTTACGCAGCAGTGCGCGATCAAATCCAGATTCCGGCCGAGCGCACCTGGTTCGTGGCCGATCAGCCCGGCAGTGCGGTGCCCGATGGCTATATCGACCTGATGGCCGCCAGCGCCGAAAGCCCGGGGGACAACCCGGTGAGTTCCGCGCAGGTGTTCTTCAATGACCCCTGCTTCTATATCTACACCTCCGGCACCACCGGCTTGCCCAAGGCCGGCATCATGAAACACGGGCGCTGGACCAAAACCGCCGTGAGCTTCGGCAGTATCGCCCTGGACATGGGCCCGCAGGACGTTCTTTATTGCACCTTGCCGCTGTACCACGCCACCGGTCTGTGCGTGTGCTGGGGGGCGGCGATTGTCGGCGCATCGGGCTTTGCCATCCGGCGCAAATTCAGCGCCAGCCAGTTCTGGGATGACGCGCGCAAGTTCAAGGCGACCACCCTGGGCTATGTCGGTGAGCTGTGCCGCTATCTGCTCGACCAGCCCGCCAGTGCGCAGGACCGCGATAACCACGTGACCAAGATGGTCGGCAACGGCTTACGCCCCGGTGTGTGGGCGCAGTTCAAGCAGCGTTATGGCGTGGAGCATATCTGCGAGCTGTATGCCGCCAGCGACGGTAATATCGGTTTTACCAACATACTGAATTTTGACAACACCATCGGCTTTTGCCTGCAGCATTGGGCGCTGGTGGACTACGCCCATGACGTCGGTGAGCCACTGCGCGGCAGCAATGGGTTCATAGTCAAGGTGCCCACCGGCGGGCAGGGCCTGTTATTGGCGCGCATTGATGAAAAGTCGCCCTTCGACGGTTACACCGACGCGGAAAAGAACCGCAAGGTGGTGCTGACCGACGTGTTCGAAAAAGGCGATCGCTATTTCAACACCGGCGACCTGGTGCGCAGTATCGGTTTCGGCCATGCGCAATTTGTCGATCGCCTGGGCGATACCTATCGCTGGAAGGGCGAAAACGTCTCGACCACCGAAGTGGAAAATGTCCTGCTGCAACACCCGCAGATCGCTGAAGTGGTGGCCTATGGCGTCGAGATCGACAACACCAACGGCCGCGCCGGCATGGTCGCCATCACCCCCAGCGAATCCCTGGCCAGCCTGGACATGCGCGAACTGCTGCAATTCGCCCACGGCCAGTTGCCCCCTTATGCGGTGCCGTTGTTTTTGCGGATCAAGGTGAAGATGGAAACCACCGGCACCTTCAAGTACCAGAAAGTGACGCTCAAGGAGCAAGGGTTCGACCCGGACAAGGCCGGCAATGATCCGGTCTACGCCTGGTTGCCGGGTTCGGACAGCTATGTGCCGGTGACCGGGCAATTGCTGGCGCAGATCCAGGGCGGCCACTTCCGTTATTGATTCTGGCTATGGTGGCTTTTGACAAAAAAGCCATGACATGGGGGAACTCCCTCGCGACACTGGGCGCCTTAAACAGTTATATCAGTCGCCTCAGCAAGGAGCCCCCATGTCAGATCAGCCTAAACAAATGACCGAAGACGAAGCCGCCGAGTTTGCCGAGCAAGTCTTTGACGTCGCCCGTCGCGGCGACGCCGCCATGCTTGCCGCCCTGTTGGCCAAAGGCCTGCCGGCCAATTTTCGTAATCACAATGGCGACACCCTGTTGATGCTTGCGGCGTATCACGGCCATGCCGAGGCGGTCAAAGTGCTGCTGGAGTTCAAGGCCGATCCCCTGATCGCCAACGACAAGAACCAATTGCCGATTGCCGGCGCGGCGTTCAAAGGCAACCTGCCGGTGGTCCAGGCGTTGATCGAAGGCGGCACGCCGGTTGAGGCGGCCTCCTCGGACGGGCGTACGGCGTTGATGATGGCGGCGATGTTCAACCGCGTTGAGATGGTTGATTACCTGCTCGGTAAAGGCGCAAACCCCAAGGCCACTGATGCACAAGGCGCGACGGCGCTGGCTGCGGCCCAGACCATGGGTGCGGTGGATACGGCGGCGAAGTTGCAGAAACTGGTGTAGGCTACGCGCCCTTCAAAACTTGCCCGCTACAGGATCGCCCCATGAAAACCGCCCTCGTCGAACTCATCAGCAAAATCAGCGCCGGCGTCATGGGGGAGGACGAAGTAGCGCGTATCGCCGACGAAGCGGCCCAGGCCTATGCGGACCCGGCGGCGTTCCTGGCGGCCAACCCGGATATCAACTACGACGACAGTTTCCCGATCCCGCTGGGGGAGTGGGTGGTGGTGGGTAGCTTGCCGGACACGGTGTTGTTCCAGGCCGATACCTACGGCGACCTGTTTGCCCAGATCGTCGCGTCGTTCGGTCCGGGTGTGGCGTTCAACCTCAAGCCCAAGCAACTGGCCAAGACCGAAGACTTGACCGCGCTCAACCGCATCCAGATCCAGATGAGCGCTCTGAGCCCGGAAGACGGCGGTTATGTGCTGGTGAATTTCAGCCAGTTGCTGGACGACGAGATCCAGGCGGTGCTGGTGTTCGGCAACGACCTGCCACGAGTGCTGGAACTGTGTGCCGAAGTCGGCATCAAGGCCGAGCCCTCGCTTGAAGCCTTGAAGATTGCCGTACACGTCTGAAATAAAACGGAACCCGCGCCAAGGCTGACTATCCTACAAGGGCATGCCCTCACTTAGGAGCGACACCATGGGTTCCACGTTTAATAGCCTCATTGGCCTGATCATCCTCGCGCTGGACATCTGGGCGATCATCAACGTGTTCAAAAGCGGCGCCAGCACCGGCGCCAAAGTGCTGTGGATCCTGTTGATCCTGCTGTTGCCCGTGCTGGGCCTGATCATCTGGGCTATCGCCGGGCCGCGCGGTAACGTGCGGATCTGACGACCTGCTCGATTTGCGGTGGGCACCGTCAATGTGGGAGCTGGCCTGCCTGCGATTGCGGTGTGTCAACCAAGACAATGCAAGCTGACCCACCGCTATCGCAGGCAAGCCAGCTCCCACAGGGGGGCTCACGGTATTAAGCAACTTTGTGTGTCGAAACTATTCGCCGCACGAAATTTTCACATCCCATCCAAGACAATTCGCCGGCTTTAACCGGCTGCCAGGGCTCTATCTCCAGTGCCCTTAAAGGCAGGGCCGTGCCTTACGTTCAGTAATTAATAGCCTTGCCGGCCTTGATCGGGCACCATTTGTGCCACCGCGTTAACCGCCTACCCCAGCCAGCCTGGGCGAGGGACGGACGCCACTGCATTATTTCGCAACTTAAACTTCCAATGGGTCCTAAAACGACATGGCAAACCCGGACGCCCTGAATCAGCAGCGAGCTTCAAATCGTCTGCTGCAACCGACCGTCAAATCCCATCTGGCGTACACGCTGCTCTGCGCACTGGTCATGATGGTGATGTTTTCCCTGCTGCGCCTGGCGTTGCTGGTCTACAACCGCGAGATGATCCTGGACACGCCGGCCTCGACGTTCCTCGAAGCGTTCGCCAACGGCCTGCGCCTGGACATTCGCCTGGTGACGTACCTGCTGATTCCGCTGCTGCTGGCGCTGTTCAGCGTGCGCGCCATGGCGGCGCGCGGGTTCTTCCGTTTGTGGCTGACCGTCGCGTCCAGCATCGCCTTGTTCCTGGGCCTGATGGAGATGGACTTCTATCGCGAGTTCCACCAGCGCCTCAACGGCCTGGTCTTCCAGTATGTGAAGGAAGACCCGAAAACCGTGATGAGCATGCTCTGGTACGGTTTCCCGGTGGTGCGCTACCTGCTGGCCTGGGCCGTGGGCACGCTGATCCTGAGCATGGCCTTCAAGGGCGCTGACCGCGCAACGCGCCCACGCGGCCCCTTCAGCGGCGGCACGATCAGCACCCGCCAGGTGGCGCCGTGGTACAGCCGCATCGCAGTATTCATGGTCTGCCTGCTGGTTGCCGTGGTCGCCATCCGTGGCACCCTGCGCCAGGGGCCACCGCTGCGTTGGGGTGACGTCTACACCACCGATTCGAACTTCGCCAACCAGTTGGGCCTCAATGGCACCTTGTCGCTGATCGCGGCGGCCAAGGCGCGCTTCGGTGAAGACCGCGCCAACATCTGGAAGGCGACTCTGGAACAGCCGCTGGCCACCCAGACCGTGCGCGACATGCTGGTGCTGCCGCAAGAGAAGCTGGTAGACACCGACACCGCCGCTGTACGCCGTGACTTCACGCCACCGGCCGAGAAAACCCTGCCGATCAAGAACGTCGTGGTCATCCTGATGGAAAGCTTCGCCGGTCACTCGGTGGGCGCATTGGGACGTCCGGGCAATATCACCCCGTACTTCGACAAGCTGACCCAAGAGGGCCTGCTGTTCGACCGCTTCTTCTCCAACGGCACCCACACCCACCAGGGTATGTTCGCCACCATGGCCTGCTTCCCGAACCTGCCGGGTTTCGAATACCTGATGCAGACCCCGGAAGGCAGCCACAAGCTGTCGGGCCTGCCGCAGTTGCTCAGCGCGCGTGATTTCGACGACGTGTATGTCTACAACGGCGATTTCGCCTGGGACAACCAGTCGGGCTTTTTCAGCAACCAGGGCATGACCAACTTCATCGGCCGCAATGACTTCGTCAACCCGGTGTTCTCCGACCCGACGTGGGGCGTGTCCGACCAGGACATGTTCAACCGTGGCCTGGAAGAGCTGAAAGCACGCGAAGGTGGCAAGCCGTTCTACGCACTGCTGCAAACCCTGTCCAACCACACGCCGTACGCGTTGCCGACCCCATTGCCGGTCGAGAAAGTCACCGACCGTGGCAGCCTCAACGAGCATTTGACGGCCATGCGCTACTCCGACTGGGCCTTGGGCCAGTTCTTTGAAAAGGCCCGCAAGGAGCCGTACTTCAAGGAAACCCTGTTCGTGATCGTCGGTGACCACGGTTTCGGCAACGAGCAGCAGATCACCGAGATGGACCTGGGCCGCTTCAACGTGCCGATGCTGATGATCGCGCCGGGCATGCGCGAGAAGTTCGGTGAGCGTGACCACACCGTGGGCACCCAGATCGACATCGTGCCTACCATCATGGGCCGCCTGGGCGGCGACACCTTGCACCAGTGCTGGGGCCGTGACCTGCTGAACCTGCCGGAAGGTGATAAAGGTTTCGGCGTGATCAAGCCATCGGGCAGCGACCAGACCGTGGCCTTGCTCACCGGCGACCGCGTACTGGTATTGCCCAAGGAAATGCCACCCAAGTTGTGGGAATACACACTGGGCGCCGAGCCGACTGGCAAGGTGATTCCTGAGTCGCCGGACGAAGCCGCACTCAAGCAGAAACTCGAGTCGTTCCTGCAAACCGCAACCAAGAGCCTGCTGGATAACACCGCAGGTGTGGTGGACGGTAAGCCGGACTAACTGACCGGCAATAAAAAAGAGGCCTTCTAGAAGGCCTCTTTTTTTTGCTTCCCAATTGTAGGAGCGAGCTTGCTCGCGAAGAACCTCAACGATAACGCGCGCGTCCTGAATAAACGCGGCGCCTGTCAGTGTTTCGCGAGCAAGCTCGCTCCTACAAAACCGCGGCGTTATATCTTGCCGAGCAACAACAACACCAGCAGAACAACCAGTACCACACCCAGGATACCCGACGGTCCATAACCCCAGTTACGCGAGTGCGGGAACACCGGTAGGCCACCGACCAGCAGGAGGATCAGGATAATAATCAGAATGAGGCTCATGGTTTTATTCCTTATAGGTTCTTTGCAAAAACCGGCTGTTTAACCGTTGGTTCGTCCATGTACAGTGGGACGCCTTACCCATTCCGACTCTGCCGCTTCGTAGAAAATTCATTGTTTTTATAAAACATTTTGATGGGTTGCTTATTTCTTTTAACGCGTACGCAACTTGAACTAATTAGTTGAAAAAAATTGAACTTAGTCTATGCGCGCAGCTGTGACCGAGCCCGCGGTTTGCCTGGGGCATTCATCACCCTGATGGTGCGTGGGTGGAGCAAAAACCTTCGCTACACTGCCGGTCACTTCTTCGTGAACCACAAGGCTACCTCCTATGCAAAACCGCATGATGATCACTGGCGCCGGGTCTGGCCTGGGTCGCGAAATCGCTCTGCGCTGGGCCCGTGAAGGCTGGCAGTTGGCGTTGTCCGATGTCAGCGAGCCCGGTTTGCAGGAAACCCTCAAGCAGGTTCGCGAGGCGGGCGGTGATGGTTTTACCCAGCGGTGTGACGTGCGTGACTACAGCCAGCTCACGGCCTTTGCCCAGGCCTGTGAAGTGAAGCTCGGCGGCATCGATGTGATCGTCAACAACGCCGGTGTGGCCTCGGGCGGGTTCTTCGCTGAATTGTCCCTGGAGGATTGGGACTGGCAGATCGCAATCAACCTGATGGGCGTCGTCAAAGGCTGCAAGGCGTTCCTGCCGCTGCTGGAAAAGAGTAAGGGGCGCATCATCAACATCGCCTCAATGGCCGCGCTGATGCAGGGCCCGGCCATGAGCAACTACAACGTGGCCAAGGCAGGCGTGGTGGCGTTGTCGGAGAGCCTGCTGGTGGAGCTCAAGCAACAGGAAGTGGGCGTGCATGTGGTGTGCCCGTCGTTTTTCCAGACCAACCTGCTCGACTCCTTCCGTGGGCCAACCCCAGCCATGAAGGCCCAGGTGGGCAAGCTGCTGGAGAGTTCGCCCATCTCGGCGGCGGATATCGCCGACTACATTTACCAGCGCGTGGCCGCAGGCGAGTTCATGATCCTGCCCCACGAGCAAGGCCGCATGGCTTGGGCGTTGAAACAGAAAAATCCGCAACTGCTGTATGACGAAATGACACTGATGGCCGACAAGATGCGCGCTAAGGCGCAGGCCGTGAAGGGCTGATTCGGCTGGGGTCTGTCAGACAAATTACCTACCTGCGTAGGCAGTGCCTGATTTTCCCGCAAGCCATTGTCGGCCCAGCGCCAAGGGGGCATGGTCGAGGTCCTGCTACTGGAAAAGGACAACCGCCATGCTGGTCTTAAGCCGTGCCACAGGCGAAGCCATCGCCATTGGCGATGACATCACCGTGCATATCCTCGAAGTGAACGGTACTCATGTGAAATTTGGCATCGAGGCGCCGGTGGGCGTCAACGTGCACCGCGCCGAGGTATACCGCAAAATTCTCAAACGCCAGGGCTCGACTCCCGTGCCGGCGCCCAACCCTTAGGCGCCGCTGTTCAGTCGAACAGGTGCTTGGGCACATCGTGCTTGAGCATCAACTGGCATTGCTCGCTCTCGGGGTCGAAGACGATCAGCGCCTGGCCTTTTGTCAGCGCCTGGCGCACGCGCAGCACGCGGGTTTCCAGTGGCGTGTCGTCGCCATTGTCGGTGCCGTCGCGGGTGACGAAGTCTTCGATGAGGCGGGTGAGGGTGTCGACTTCAAGTGCGTCGTAGGGAATCAGCATACAAGCCTCAGGTGTCAGGTCCCGGCGATGCTACTGTGCCGGGACCTTTGTTGCCAGTATCAACTCACCGCGTCAGGACTTCTGGCCGACCAGGCTGTCCACCGACGGCACGCGGGTGTCGCTCTCCATTTGCGTTTCATGCTCGATCTGATGACTGAACCGGTCCAGTGAACCCTGGGCCGGTTGCGCATCGCTGGCAAACACCGGCGGGCTGAGGATGTAGGCGCCCAGCAAGCGGCTCAGGGCGGCCAGGCTGTCGATATGGGTACGCTCGTAGCCATGGGTGGCGTCACAACCGAAGGCCAGCAGCGCGGTGCGAATATCATGGCCGGCAGTGACCGCCGAGTGCGCATCGCTGAAGTAATAGCGGAACAGATCGCGGCGCACCGGCAGGTCGTTGTCCGACGCCAGGCGCAGCAAGTGGCGGGACAGGTGATAGTCATAGGGGCCGCCGGAGTCCTGCATGGCCACGCTCACCGCATGTTCGCTGGACTGCTGGCCGGGGGCAACCGGGGCGATATCGATGCCGACAAACTCACTCACATCCCAGGGCAGGGCGGCCGCTGCGCCACTGCCGGTTTCTTCGGTGATGGTGAACAGCGGGTGGCAGTCGATCAGCAGGGGCTGGCCACTGTCGACGATGGCCTTGAGCGCGGCGAGCAGGGCGGCGACGCCGGCCTTGTCGTCCAGGTGGCGGGCGCTGATATGCCCGCTTTCGGTGAACTCGGGCAGCGGGTCGAAGGCCACATAGTCGCCGACGCTGATTCCCAGGGAGTCGCAGTCAGCACGCGTGGCGCAGTAGGCGTCCAGGCGCAGTTCCACATGGTCCCAGCTCACCGGCATTTCATCCACGGCGGTGTTGAACGCGTGACCGGAAGCCATCAGCGGCAACACGCTGCCGCGAATCACGCCGTTGTCGGTGAACAGGCTGACACGGCTGCCTTCGGCAAAGCGGCTCGACCAGCAGCCCACCGGCGCCAGGGTCAGGCGCCCGTTGTCCTTGATCGCACGCACGGCGGCACCGATGGTGTCCAGGTGCGCGGAGACGGCGCGGTCAGGGCTGTTTTTCTGGCCCTTGAGGGTGGCGCGAATGGTGCCGCGCCGGGTCATTTCAAACGGGATGCCGAGTTCTTCCAGGCGTTCGGCGACGTAGCGCACGATGGTGTCGGTAAAGCCGGTGGGGCTGGGAATGGCGAGCATTTCCAGCAGCACTTTTTGCAGGTACGCCAGATCGGGTTCGGGAATGGTTCGGGTCATGGAAACTCCTGATGAGTTGAGGGCGATCGTTCCCACGCTCTGTGATCGTTCCCACGCTCTGCGTGGGAACGCCTCAGGGACGCTCTGCGTCCGCTGTGGTGACGCAGAGCGTCACAGGCTGCATTCCCACGCGGAGCGTGGGAATGATCGGTAGTCAGGTAGCCGGCTGACTGTGTGGAAACAACAAATCCACAAACTTCTCTGCCGTGGGTTGCGGTTCATGGTTGGCCAAGCCGGCCCGTTCGTTGGCTTCGATAAACACATACTCCGGCTGGTCGGCCGCAGGCACCATCAGGTCCAGGCCGACCATGGGAATATCCAGGGCACGGGCCGCACGCACGGCCGCGTCCACCAGCGTGGGGTGCAGGATCGCCGTGACATCTTCCAGGCAACCCCCGGTGTGCAGGTTGGCGGTGCGTCGCACGGCCAGTTGCACGCCACGGGGCAGGATGCTGTTGTAGTCGTAACCTGCGGCTTTGAGGGTGCGCTCGGTTTCTGCATCCAGCGGGATTTTGCTCTCGCCGTCGGTGGCTGCCTGGCGACGACGGCTTTGCGCCTGGATCAACGCGCGAATCGAATGTTGACCGTCGCCGATCACTTCGGCAGGGCGACGAATCGCAGCCGCGACCACTTCAAAACCGATCACCAGGATGCGCAGGTCCAAGCCTTCGTGGAAGCTTTCCAGCAACACGCGGCTGTCGAACTGGCGCGCGGCTTCGATCGCCTGCTGCACCTCCTCGATGCTCTGCAAATCCACGGCGACGCCATGGCCTTGCTCGCCATCCAGCGGCTTGACCACGATGCGCTGGTGTTCGTCGAGAAACTCCAGGTTGTCGTCGGCACTGCCCGCCAACTGTTGCACCGGCACATGCAGGCCCGCCGCCTTGAGTACCTTGTGGGTCAGGCTCTTGTCCTGGCACAGGGTCATGCTGATGGCGCTGGTCAGGTCGCTCAGGGACTCACGGCAACGCACGCGACGCCCGCCGTGGCTGAGGGTGAACAGGCCCGCATCGGCATCGTCGACCTGCACATCAATGCCGCGCCGATGGGCTTCTTCGACGATGATGCGCGCGTAAGGGTTGAACTCCGCCTGGGGCCCTGGGCCCAGGAACAGCGGTTGATTGATACCGTTCTTGCGCTTGATCGCAAAGGTGGTCAACGCCCGAAAGCCGAGCTTGGCGTAAAGGCTCTTGGCCTGGCGGTTGTCGTGCAGCACCGACAAGTCCAGGTAGCTCAAGCCTCGGCTCATGAAGTGCTCCACCAAGTGGCGCACCAACACTTCACCGACGCCAGGGCGTGTGCATTGCGGGTCGACGGCCAGGCACCAGAGGCTGCAACCGTTCTCCGGGTCGTGGAAGGCCTTGTGATGGTTGAGGCCCATCACACTGCCAATCACCGCGCCGCTGTCTTCATCTTCGGCCAGCCAATACACCGGGCCGCCTTGATGACGTGGGGTGAGGCGTTCCGGGTCAACCGGCAGCATTCCGCGCCCCTGGTACAGGTGGTTGACCGCTTGCCAGTCGGCCTCGCTCTGCACCCGGCGAATGCGAAAACCGCGAAACACGCGGGTGGCCGGGCGGTAGTCGGTGAACCACAGGCGCAGGGTGTCGGACGGGTCGAGGAACAGTTGCTGCGGGTCAATGCCCAGGATCTGCTGGGGCGCGGCCACGTACAGCGCGATATCGCGCTCGCCGGGCTGCTCGTTGAGCAGTTCCTGGGCCAGGCTTGCCGGGTCGGGAAAGGTGTGGCCGATCAACAACCGGCCCCAGCCGCAATGCACGGCAATCGGGTCGGCGGCCAGCGCGCTGCCATCTTCGGCCAGGCGCGCTTGCAGGCGCTCGTAGGTCGGCGCCTGGCCTTTGAGTAAGCGTTGGCTGTAAGCCGCGGCATTCGGTTTCATGGATCAGATTCCTTGTTCGCTCAGCCACAGGTTCAGCGCCGCCAGCTGCCACAGCTTGGAGCCGCGCAGCGGGGTCAGTTGGCCTTGCGGGTCGGTGAGCAAGCGGTCGAGCATGGCCGGGTTGAACAACCCACGGTCCTGGCTCGGGTCCAGCAGCAACTCGCGCACCCAGTTCAAGGTATCGCCCTGCAGATGCTTGAGGCCGGGCACGGGGAAGTAGCCTTTCTTGCGGTCGATGACTTCGCTGGGGATGACTCGGCGCGCCGCTTCCTTGAGCACCTGTTTGCCACCGTCGGGCAGCTTGAATTTGGCCGGCACCCGTGCTGACAGTTCTACCAGGCGGTAGTCGAGGAACGGTGTGCGCGCCTCCAGGCCCCAGGCCATGGTCATGTTGTCCACGCGTTTGACCGGGTCATCTACCAGCATCACCGTGCTGTCCAGGCGCAGGGCCTTGTCCACGGCCGCGTCGGCGCCGGGCATCGCGAAATGCTCGCGCACGAAGTCGCCGGCAGCGTCGTTGGCGGTCAGCCATTTGGGCGCGACGGTGGCCGCGTAGTCGTCGTAGCTGCGGTCGAAAAACGCCTCACGATAGGCCGCATACGGGTCGCTGGCGCCGTCCACTTGCGGGTACCAGTGGTAACCGGCGAACAGTTCATCGGCGCCCTGGCCGCTCTGCACCACTTTGCAATGCTTGGCCACTTCCCGCGACAGCGGGTAGAAGGCGATGCAGTCATGGCTGACCATGGGCTCGCTCATGGCGCGGAAGGCTGCCGGCAGTTGCTCGATGATCTCGCTTTCGGCGATGCGCAGTTGGTGGTGCTGGGTGCCGTAGTGTTTGGCGATCAGGTCTGAGTACTGGAACTCATCGCCACGTTCGCCGCCGGCGTCTTCAAAGCCGATGGAGAAGGTCGACAAATCCTCCACGCCCACTTCGCGCAGCAGGCCGACGAGCAGGCTCGAGTCGACGCCGCCGGACAGCAACACACCCACATCCACCGCCGCACGTTGGCGAATGGCCACGGCTTCGCGGGTGCTGTCGAGCAAGCGATCGGTCCAGTCTTCCAGGGTCAGGTGTTTTTCGTCCTCATGGGGGCCGTAGGGCAGAGTCCACCAGGTTTTCTGTTCAGTCTTGCCGCTGGCGTCGATGCGCATCCAACTGGCAGGCGGCAGCTTTTCGATGCCGGCCAACAGCGTGCGCGGTGCGGGCACCACGGCGTGGAAATTCAGGTAGTGGTTGAGGGCGACCGGATCGAGGATCGGGTTGATGTCACCGCCCTTGAGCAACGCGGGCAGCGCTGAGGCAAAGCGCAGGCGCTGGCCGGTGCGCGACAGGTACAGAGGTTTGACCCCCAGACGGTCACGAGCGATGAACAGACGCTGGGCATCACGCTCCCAGATGGCGAAAGCGAACATGCCGTTGAGCTTGGGCAGCAACGCTTCGCCCCAGGCGTGATAACCCTTGAGCAACACTTCGGTGTCGCCACCGGAATAGAAGGCGTAACCCAAGGCTTCCAGCTCTTGGCGCAGCTCCGGGAAATTATAGATGGCGCCATTGAAGGCCAGGGACAGCCCCAGGTGGGCGTCGACCATCGGCTGGGCGGAGCCGTCCGACAGGTCCATGATTTTCAGGCGGCGGTGGCCCAGGGCAATCGGCCCTTGGGCATGAAAACCCCAGGCGTCGGGGCCTCGGGGGGCGAGGTGATGGGTGATGCGTTCTACGGCTGCCAGGTCGGCAGGTTGATGATCAAAGCGTAACTCGCCAGCTAATCCACACATAAATTCCTTACCGGTTTTTCCGTTGGGGAGGGGCAACACTCAATACGCCAAGAAGGCGCGTACCCAGAAACTGACCCAGGCAAAACCAGGGAGTTTTAGAACGATAAGTTATAAGGCGTATGTGGCTAATGGCCTGTCTCCAATTTGCCAACCGGCGCGGCTTGCGCGCAACGCGCGGTACATACATGCGAATTCGATGCAAATTACGGGTCGTTAACCGCGCGAACCCAACGACTATTCAAACCCTTCGACCTTCGCGCCGGGCTTATGGTGGAACGCTCTCAGTCAGTGCAATCAAGGAAGGTCATCGATGCATTTAAATCAAGGACAAGGCCGGTGCGGCGGGCTCCAGCCCAGGGAGCGCGCATGCCGCAGATAAGCGAATCAGTCAGCCCGCAAGTGAAGGCCCAATTGCCGGGCAAGTTACTTCAAATGACCCAGGACCTGGATATTGCCCAAGCGCTCCTCGAAACCCTGCCCGGCTGGGTGGTAAAGGCCGAACCCGAAACACTCGTGCACATTTGGCGCGGCCATGTACTCAGAGGGCCGTTGCAGGACAGCGTCAGTGCGCGGCTGGCGGCCCTGGAACCTCTCGATCAGTTTTGCATGGAGCGTCTCGAAGCCTTTCTGCTGTCCAAGGGGCACGCGCTGGATGTGCAGCACGATGTGCTGGAACTGCCACACCGCGAAATGACGAACCTCAACCCCGACCTGATCGGGCCAATGGTGGTGACCGTTACTGTGGTCAAGCACACCCTGCTGCAGGCCGCCATGCAGAACTTCAGCGCCGCACGTGCGCAGGCCAATGGCCTGGCGGTGGGTGCATTGATTCGCAGTGCAGCCACCGGCCTGGAGGTCGACTCCCTCAGCGCCCTTGAATTTGTGCGCTACTGCCGTGAGTTGGATGTGGGCAGCACCTACCAACGCCATCTGCGTGAGGTGTTTGATTTGCCGGCACCCACCGAGGTATCGAGTGCCGACCTGTACAACCCGGTGGCGCGGGACGTTGGTGAACTCAAGCTGTGTGACATGCGCCTGGATCTGCACATGGCCTTGGGCAAAGGGCATGTGAGCAAAGACACAGGTGAGCTGTTGACCAAGGTACTCAGAAGCAATGGCGATACTCCGCCGATCAAGCATGTGCTGATGGATGGGCAGGCGTTGACCTGGCAGGGGCTGAATGTGGATGAGGCCTGCATCTGGAGCGTGCTGGTGTTCTCCGGCGGGGCCACAAGCAGCCTGCCTACTGGGCATTGCGTGGTGTACATGCCCAGCGAGCCGGAACGACCGTGGTTCGAATACGACGCGCTGGAGGATTTCAAGGGTTACCTGTCCTCCAAGTTGCAGGTGCCTGCGTATCGTGAGTTTTTCAAGGGCTATCTGGATGAGTCCGAACGCTTGGATTTCTTCCTGCGGTTCGATACGCGTAATGCCGTGGAGAGCCTGGAGCCGGTGTCGGTTGCCGTCAGCCTGTCGCGGTTTTTCTTCGACGTGTATGTGGGCAAGGCGCAACTGGACGCCAGGGTACTGGCGGTGCCGGTGGCGGATGTGGACGAAGAGGCGCGCACGGCGTTGCTGCAGCGTTATGTGGAGCTGGGTTTGACCTTGGCCAATGTCGCCGGTTTGTTCATTCCCATCCTGGGCCAGATGATGCTCGGCGTGGGGGTCGGGCAGTTGCTGGGGGAGGTATATGAAGGCGTTGAAGACTGGCGACATCAACGCAAGACCGAGGCGTTGGAGCACGTGTTCAACGTAGCCGAAGGCGTGGGCTCAATGGTGCTGTTGGCGGCGGGAAGCAAGGTCGTCGGCTCGTTGTTCAGGCACACGCCGGCGTCTTCCGCGGCCTTCTTCGAGCAGTTTGACGCGGTGCGAATGCCGGGCGGTAAGCCCAGGCTTTGGAGGCGTGACCTGCGCCCCTATCAACAAACCATCGATGATGAAGTGCTTGCCACCCCCAGTTACCGAGGCATCTATCAACACAAGGGCCGCTCTTATGCTCAGATTGACGGCGCGCTATACCGCATTTTTTTTGATGCCGCGCTCGGTCGCTGGCGTGTGGCTCACCCGCTACGTGAAACCGCTTACAGCCCGCTGCTCGAATACAACGGTTTCGGCGGGTGGCGCCATCAGTCCGAGCAGGTCGATCAATGGCACAGTCCGGCCTATGTACTGGAGCGCCTGGCGCCTGGCCTCAAATCACTGCCGGAGGGGCGGCTGGATGAAATCATCAGCACCACCGACAGCCAACTGCCCTGGTTGCGGCAATTGGTGGAGTACAACCAGGCCTTGCCGCAACGTCTGCATGACAGTGTGGTGCGCTGGCGTCAGGAACAACTGATTCGCGACCTGATCTGGCAGTTACAGTTTCAGAGCCACACCGATCCAGCCACCGCCCCCCTGCAAATGCTGGCCTTGCCCCTGTTAAAGGGCTGGCCCCAGGGGCGATTCTTTGAGCTGCTGGATGAGCACGGCAACTTGCTTCGCCGGTTCCCGGACACGGCGCCGTTTGATTATGAAGACTTGAGCATTCACGTCAGTGAACAGCAAATTCACAACGGGCAGTTGATGCCTACCTTGCTCGACGCCCTGAGTCATGAAGAGCGCGAGGCGTTGCTCGGGGCTAACCTCAAGCCGGATGAAGCACAAAAGGTTTTGTCGGCCCGCCTGTTGAACGTGGTCAAAGCGCACTACGGGGCGTTGTTCGAGCAGCTTTGCACCGCCGCAGACCCACTCCCTCGGGGCAGCGCGGCGCTGCTCAAGAGTCACTTCCCGCAACTGCCGACTCCAATGGCAGAGCACTTGGTGGCCCAGTCCTCCTCACTGGAACGTCTATACCTGCACAACGCCCGCCGAGTGCCCCTGGGCCTGGCACACCGTGCGCAGCAGGCGCTGGAAACGCTGCAAGAGGACCGTGCGGTGGCGGGGTTTTATTTACCGCAACTGGCCACCGCACCGACCGAGCGCCTGGCGATTGCCTTGCTTGGCAAGTTGCCGGGGTGGCCGGCAGCCTTGCGTGTGCAGCTGCACGCGCAGGCCCTGGACGGCGCCTTGCTGGGCAAGCAGGAAAGTGCGTCGGCAAGCGTTTTACGCAAAGTGGTCAAGTCTGCGCAAGGCTATCAGGCCTTTGATGAGCAGGGTGTTGCCTTGCACGATCCGGTACCTGGCCCGTCCGGCTTTTACCAGGCACTGCTCAGTACGTTGTCGCCTGCACAACGCACCGGCTTGGGCATCTATGACACGGGCGAGCGGGGCGCCATGAAGCTGCAATTGAAGTTGCGTTGGCGGGTCACCGATGAGCGCACAGGGATCGCCCGCTACCTGCGCCAGCCGTCCTCTGAACCCTTGCCGGCGTGGCGCGAAGGATGCGTACAAGCCGCCGCGCCCGAGGTTGCGCCCCAGCCACCGGCCTTGCTGCGCAAGGCGAAAAAACTCTTTCCCTTGTTTGATAACGCCCAGGCGTCGACCTTTATCGAGGCGCTGGGGGCGGATCATCTGGCCCGCGCGCAAGCGCTCAAGGCGTTGCAGCAGAGCTATGAAACCTTGCGCTCTGTGCTCGCTGCCTGGCGCAGCGATGAGGCGGCGCTGGCCAAGGTCACCGGCCCATTGGCGGATGCACGCCTGAGCCGCAAGATCATCGCGCAACGGATCGAGGAATGTTGGCGACGCATGAGTGGTGTGGGTGAAGCGTCGCGCTTGACACTCGACGACATGCTCGGCGGGCCGCTGCCAACCTTGCCGGCCCAGATCAACTTCGAACATGTGCGCCACCTGGGCCTGAAAAACATGGGCGCCGGTGACGGGGTCGCTTACTTCCTCAAGCATTTCACCGGGCTCAAATCCCTGGACCTGTCGGGCAACCGTTTGACGCGCCTGCCGGAAATCCTCTCGCACATGCCGCAACTCGAATCCTTGTACCTGGATGGCAATAAACTGGTGCTGACGGCCTATACGCGCACCAAGCTGGCGGATTTGCGACAGCTCAAGTTACTCAACTTGGCGGGCAACCCATTGATCGATCCGCCGCTGGTTGAGCGGATGCTCGATTTGCGCCAATTGGTGTTGCGCGAGTGCAAGCTCAAGACCTTTCCCGAAAACCTCTGGCGCTTGCCTTACCTGGAAAATGTCGACCTGCGCCAGAACGATATAACCGAACTGCCGGCCTGGCTGTTCGACGCCAGCCGGGAAAGAACCCAGGTCATCAATTTGCGCCAAAACCCGCTGTCGGCGGCAACCCGCCGCAAAGTCCTCGACTACCGGCGCCAGCGCGGTGTGGGCATGGGGGTCTATGAGGACGATATCGCGCGTCTGAACGAGCAAGCCGCGCGCGCGCTGTGGATGCCCGACTCACGCTTGGCGGACTCCCCGCGCAAGGAGACGATCTGGCAAATGCTCAAGGACGAGCCGCGCAGTGACGGGCTGTTCAAACTGTTGGCCGAACTGCGAGGCACGGCAGACAGCGAGCACGTACGTGAAGATATGGCGCAGCGGGTATGGCGTGTGCTGGAGGCGAGCAGCCAGCGTGCTGACCTGGCCGAGGAAGTGTTTGAGCGCGCCGCTACGCCATTCAACTGTGATGATGGCGCGGCGGTAAGTTTCAGTGCCTTGGAAATATTGGTGGAAATCAGTGATGCGCGAAAACAGATCGAGGGTGGGCAGCTCTCCGCACGGCCCTTGTTGGCACTGGGGCGGGGCTTGTTTCGGCTCGATCGCCTGGAGCGCATTGCTCTCAATCACAGCCTCAACCATCCCGGCACCGATCCACTGGAGGTCAGCCTGGCCTTGCGTACCGGCTTGGCCAGCCGGTTCTACCTGCCGGGGCAACCGCGGCATATGCGCTATGCCCGGTTGAGCGGCGTAACGCCGGCGGCCTTGAGCGAGGCCGAACTTCAGGTCAAGGCAGCCGAGGTGTCGCCGGCGCTCTTGCGGTTTCTGAATGAGTTGCCGTTCTGGACGGACTACCTCAAGCGCGCCTACGCCACGCGTTTTTCGCAGCTTTATGCGCCATTCGAAACACGCATACAGGCGGTGTTCGACCAGCGTGAAACGCTCAGTGATGCGCTCTACCGTTCGCGCATGGACAGCATCCTGACTGAACAGACAGTGGCCGAAGACGCCGAGTTACAGTGCCTGACTCTGGCTGCCATGCGCGCAGACGAGCTGGGGGTGTGTGAGATCCGCTAGCACCCACACTGGATTGAAATGCACCTTCTTAATTGGCGGGCATCACGTCTTACGCCGAATCAACTCGCGCAAGGCAAATCGGTTTGGGTGGCAGGCCTGGGCCACGCTGACGGGCAAGGGCAACGGTTCGTTGTCCAGCCATGCCGCCAGCAGTTGTGCTGACAACGGCGCGGTGATCAGGCCGCGCGAGCCGTGGCCGCTGTTGATGTACACGCCGTCCAGCCAGGGGCAGGGCGTTTGGGGGACTTGTCGGGCATCCCGTGCCAGTATCGCGTAGGCCTGGGCGAACGCTTCGGCATCGGCCAGCGGGCCGACAATCGGCAGGTAGTCGGGGCTGGTGCAGCGGAAGGCGGCGCGGCCTTCCAAAGCGTGCAGCGCCGCAGTGTCGGGGTGCAGAGCGTGCAGCAGCGTCGGGGAGATTTCCCGCAGCATCTCCAGGTTGTCGGCGTGTTCGGCGAGGGTGGGCGTAAGGTCGTCGCTGTTGAAGTCAAAGCTGGCGCCCAGGGTATGTTCGCCCAACCGTGCTGGCGCGACGTAGCCTTGGGCGCACACCACGGTGCTCAGCGGCTGGCTTTGGGCGGTTTGCGCCAAGCGCGTGATTTGCCCACGAATGCGCTTGAGCGGCAGCGCGGCGCTGAAGGGAAAGCGCTTGATCTCGGCGGCGCCGGCCAGTATCACCACGGGCGCAGCCGCCACCTGGGTGTCACCGTCCCAGGCTTGCCATTGCCCATCGATGCGTTGCAACGTCAGTGCCTCTTGATGCAAACGCACCTCGATATTCGGATGTCGAGCTTGCCACTCGCACAAGGCCGGCGGATGCACCCAGCCGCCCTCGGGGAAAAACAGCCCGCCCAGCTCCAGCGGGATGCCGGCGTGTACCTGGGCCTGGGCCGCGTCCACGCTGTGCAACAAATCGGGCGCAAAAGCGTTGGCCAGTTGCGCCTGGCGTTCGGCTTCCTTGGCATTGAAGGCCAGTTGCAGCACGCCGCAGGCATCCCAATCGACGCCGCGTTGCAAATGTTCCAGCAGCCGACGGGTGTAGCCGAAGCCGCTGACGATCAACTGCGACAGCGTCGTGCCGTGGGCTGACAGCTTCAGGTACAGCACGCCTTGGGGGTTGCCTGACGCTTCCTGCGCCAGGGCGGTGTGACGTTCCAGTAAACACACCTGCCAGCCCCGCTCCGCCAGGCTGGCCGCCGTACCACACCCGGCCAGCCCACCGCCGATCACCAGGGCGCGGCGTTCGCCAGCGTGCGGTGCCGGGCGTGCGAACCAAGGCGCGGTGGCGGCGGGCCTGGGCGTGTCCTCGGGCCAACCGACAAACTCCCCACGCAGGATCTCCCACTTATGCCCGATGCCCGGCGTGCGTTTCATCTTGAACCCGGCGGCATTGATCAACCGCCTTACCCAGCCGGTGCTGGTGAAGGTGCTGATGGTCGAGCCTGGAGCCGCCAGGCGTGCCAGTTCGGCGAACAGCTCGGCGGTCCACATGTCGGGGTTTTTCGCCGGGGCGAACCCGTCGAGAAACCACGCGTCGATTTGGGCGTCCAGTTGCGGCAACTGTTCCAGCGCGTCGCCGATCAACAGGGTCAGGGTCACTCGGCCGTTGTCCAGTACCAGGCGCTGGAAGCCCTGGTGGATGGCAATGTATTGCCCCAGCAGTTGCTCGGCCAAGGGTTGCAGCTCGGGCCAGAGGGCGAGGGCGCGTTGCAGGTCGGCATGGCTGAGCGGGTATTTTTCCACGCTGACAAAATGCAGCCGCGCACTGGCCACCGCGTGCTGCTCGAACAACTGCCAGGCGCAGAGGAAATTCAAGCCGGTGCCGAAGCCGGTCTCACCAATCACCAGGCGCCCACCCGCCGGCAAGGCGGCGAAGCGGTCCTGCAAGCGGTTCTGCTCCAGGAACACGTAGCGGGTTTCTTCCAGGCCCGACTGGTCGGAGAAATACACATCGTCGAACACCCGCGAATGCGGGCGGCCTTGGTCATCCCAGTCGAGCTGGGCGTGGGTGATGGGGTTCATGGCGGCTCATAAAATGAAAGCGGGCAAAGACAAGGCGGCCATTCTAGCCGATCAACGGGCGTTGAATTGACCCATGGCAAGAGTGGCGTGTATTTCCTTGCGCGTGTCGGGGCCCAATCCGCTAGTCTTGAGCCATCTTGAAACGGAGCTGCCCATGTTCGAATCCGCCGAAATCGGTCACGCCATCGACAAAGACACCTACGACGCCGAAGTGCCGGCCCTGCGGGAAGCCTTGCTGGAGGTTCAGTATGAGTTGCAACAGCAGAAGCGCTTCCCGGTGATCATCCTGATCAACGGCATCGAGGGCGCGGGCAAGGGCGAAACCGTCAAGCTGCTCAATGAATGGATGGACCCGCGCCTGATCGAAGTGCGCACCTTCGACCAGCAGACCGACGAAGAACTGGCGCGCCCGCCGGCCTGGCGCTACTGGCGGCAACTGCCGGCCAAGGGCCGCATGGGCATTTTCTTCGGCAACTGGTACAGCCAGATGCTGCAAGGTCGGGTGCATGGGCAGATCAAGGATGCGCGGTTGGATCAGGCCATTGCCGGTGCCGAACGCTTGGAAAAGATGCTCTGCGATGAAGGTGCGCTGATTTTCAAGTTCTGGTTCCACCTGTCCAAAAAACAGATGAAGGCGCGCCTCAAGGCCCTGGCCGACGACCCGCTGCACAGCTGGCGTATCAGCCCCCTGGACTGGCAGCAGTCCAAGACCTACGACAAGTTCGTGCATTTCGGTGAGCGCGTGCTGCGCCGCACCAGCCGCGATTACGCGCCGTGGCATGTGATCGAAGGCGTCGACCCGCATTACCGTGGGCTGACGGTGGGCAAGATCCTGCTGGATGGGCTGCAAAGTGCCTTGAAGCAGGCCAAGGTCAAGGCCAGCGGCATGAACCCGGCGCCGTTGCTAGCTTCGGTGGACCAAAAGAGCCTGCTCGACAGCCTCGACATGACCCTGCGTCTGGACAAGGACGATTACGAAGAACAACTGATTACCGAGCAGGCGCGCTTCTCTGGGCTGATGCGCGACAAACGCATGCGCAAGCACGCGCTGGTAAGCGTGTTTGAGGGCAACGACGCGGCGGGCAAGGGCGGGGCGATCCGTCGTGTGGCAGCCGCGCTGGATCCGCGCCAGTACCACATCGTGCCGATTGCCGCGCCCAGCGAAGACGAACGTGCCCAGCCGTATCTCTGGCGGTTCTGGCAGAAAATCCCGGCGCGCGGCATGTTCACCGTGTTTGATCGCTCCTGGTACGGCCGCGTGCTGGTGGAGCGCATCGAAGGCTTTTGCACCCCGGCGGACTGGATGCGTGCCTATGGCGAGATCAATGACTTTGAAGAGCAACTGCGCGATGCGGGGGTGATTGTGGTCAAGTTCTGGCTGGCCATCGACAAGGAGACGCAGCTGGAGCGCTTCCAGGCCCGAGAGGAGATCCCCTTCAAACGCTTCAAGATCACCGAAGACGACTGGCGCAACCGCGACAAGTGGGACGACTACCGTGCGGCGGTGGGCGACATGGTTGACCGCACCAGCACCGAGGTGGCGCCCTGGACCCTGGTAGAAGCCAATGACAAGCGCTGGGCGCGGGTCAAGGTGCTGCGCACCATCAACCGTGCGCTGGAAGAGGCGTTTGATAAAACCGACAAGCACGACAAGAAGAAAAAGAAATAGCCTGTAGGAGCGAGCTTGCTCGCGAAAAACGTCAACGATAACGCGTGCTTCCTGAGTGAACGCGGCGCCTATTAGTTTTTCGCGAGCAAGCTCGCTCCTACAGAGGCCCATAGAGGGCCCATGCTTTTGCATCCACGCAGTGAATGATCATCGCGGTCCGCCCGGCCCGGCTCTATCCTCGATCCACAACCACAAGATCGAGGTAGCCCATGCGTGAAGTAGTGATCGTCGACAGCGTGCGAACCGGCCTGGCCAAATCCTTTCGCGGCAAGTTCAACCAGACCCGTCCCGATGACATGGCGGCCCATTGTGTCAATGCGCTGCTGGCCCGCAATGGTATCGACCCGGCGACGGTGGAAGATTGCATTGTCGGTGCCGGCTCCAACGAAGGCGCCCAGGGCTATAACATCGGGCGTAACGTGGCGGTGCTTTCGCAACTGGGTACCGGTACGGCGGGCATGACCCTCAATCGTTTCTGTTCCTCGGGCTTGCAGGCGATTGCCATTGCCGCCAACCAGATCGCTTCGGGTTGCAGCGACATCATTGTTGCCGGTGGCGTGGAGTCCATCAGCCTGACCATGAAGAGCGTCAACACCGATAACCTGATCAACCCGCTGCTTAAAGAACAGGTGCCGGGCATTTACTTCCCCATGGGGCAGACCGCCGAAATCGTTGCGCGGCGCTATCACGTCAGCCGCGAAGACCAGGACCTTTATGCGCTGCAAAGCCAGCAACGCACCGCCCAGGCCCAGGCGGATGGCTTGTTCAACGATGAAATCGTGCCGATGGCGGTCAAGTACAAGGTCGAGGACAAGAACACTGGCGCGGTGCAGATCCTGGATGGCGTGGTCGACCGGGATGACTGCAACCGCCCGGACACTACCCTGGCCAGCCTCAGCGGCTTGAAGCCGGTATTTGCCGAGGATGGCTCGGTGACGGCAGGTAACTCCTCGCAGCTTTCCGACGGTGCGTCGATGAGCCTGGTGATGAGCCTGGAGAAAGCCTTGGAACTGGGGCTCAAGCCTAAGGCGTTCTTCCGTGGTTTTACCGTGGCTGGTTGCGAGCCGGATGAAATGGGCATTGGCCCGGTGTTCTCGGTGCCCAAGTTGCTCAAGGCCAAGGGCTTGCAGGTGGCGGATATCGACCTGTGGGAGCTCAATGAGGCCTTTGCTTCTCAGTGCCTCTACGCGCGTAATCGTCTGGAGATTGATAACGCCAAGTACAACGTTAACGGTGGCTCCATTTCCATCGGGCATCCGTTTGGCATGACCGGTTCGCGGCAGGTTGGGCATTTGGTGCGGGAGTTGCAACGGCGCAATCTGCGTTATGGGATAGTCACCATGTGCGTGGGGGGCGGGATGGGTGCCACCGGGCTCTTCGAAGCCGTGCGCTGACTGCGGTTGGAACAGCGCCAGTGTGGGAGGGCTAATGTGGGAGCTGGCTTGCCTGCGATAACGGCCTGCCAGCCGCCACTTCTCTACCTGACACCCCACGATCCAATTGTGGGAGCTGGCTTGCCTGCGATGACGGCCTGCCAACCGATACTTCTCTACCTGACACCACACGATCCAACTGTGGGAGCTGGCTTGCCTGCGATGACGGCCTGCCAACCGATACTTCTCTACCTGACACCCCACGATCCAACTGTGGGAGCTGGCTTGCCTGCGATGACGGCCTACCAGCCGACACTTCTCTACCTGACACCCCACAATCCAATTGTGGGAGCGGGCTTGCTCGCGAAGGCGGCCTGACAGGCGACACCGCTGGATTGTGTACATATCCATTGCTGCGGTAACGGCTACTTGGGGTTCCGCCTGACGGCGGGTCACTTTGGAAAAGAGCCCCAAAGTAACCAAAGGGCTCTTGCCCCACCACTCGGCACCTCGCTTGGGCTCGGTGTGCCCGAACACAGGCTTGAATCCGTGGGCCGCCGCCACGCGCCATCCATGGCGCGGGGCGGCTAACCCGGCGTCCTGCCGGGTTACCCACGAATTCAAGCCTGCGTTCGGCCAGCGTGGTTTAACGGGGCGCCTGAGATCAAGATCACAAGCAGATCAAGAGCAAGATCAAGAGCGGCTCGCTTCGCATCGTGGTTAGCGTTGGCTGCTACAGCCTGTAGTGTTGTGTAGAGACTTATGGCCATCGCAGGCAAGCCAGCTCCCACATTCAAAACTGTGACGTATCCCAATTCAGTGACTTGCCCCTAGAATGCCCGCTCCACTTCCTCTGGCATCTGGGGCTCTCATGCACATCTCTTCCGGCCGCTGGGTCTACGGTTTTTTCCTGACCCTGCTGACCGCGTTTCTGTGGGGCATTCTTCCGATCAAGCTCAAGCAAGTATTGCAGGTGATGGACCCGATCACCGTGACTTGGTTTCGCCTCATGGTAGCGGGCACTTGCCTGTTCGTTTACCTGGCCGCTACCAAACGCCTGCCCAGCCGCAAAGTGCTTGGCCCCAAGGGTGGGTGGCTGGTGGGCATGGCGGTGTGTGGCCTGGTGGGCAACTATGTGCTGTACCTGGTGGGCCTGAAGATGCTCAGCCCAGGCACGGCGCAGTTGGTGGTGCAGATGGGGCCGATCTTTTTGATGGTTGCCAGTGTGTTTGTGTTCAAGGAGCGCTTCAGCCTGGGGCAAGTGATCGGGCTGGTGGTGTTGATCGCAGGCTTTGGCTTGTTCTTCAACCAACGCCTGGTGGAGTTGTTGACCTCCATGGGTACCTACACCGCCGGTGTGCTGACGATCCTGCTCGCCACTACCATTTGGGTTTTTTATGCACTGGGGCAGAAGCAGTTGCTGACGGTGTGGAATTCATTGCAGGTGATGATGGTGATTTACCTGTCGTGTGCGCTGTTGCTCACGCCTTGGGCGCACCCGCTGGAAGCGTTGCAGTTGAGCCCGCTGCAAGGTTGGCTGTTATTGGCGTGCTGCATGAATACCCTGGTGGCCTACGGCGCATTTGCCGAAGCCTTGGCGCATTGGGAGGCCTCGCGGGTCAGTGCGACCCTGGCGTTGACGCCCTTGGTGACTTTTGTGGCGGTGGCCGTGGCGGCGTGGTTGTGGCCGGACTATGTGCAGGCTGAGCAGATCAATGCCCTGGGGTATTTCGGCGCCTTTGTGGTGGTGCTGGGTTCGGCGACCGTGGCGCTGGCGCCTTCGCTGCTCGCCGGGCTCAAGGCCCGGCGGCTGCGTACGGCGGTGTAGTCAGCTACCCAGCATGTTTTCCGGGCGCACCCACTGGTCAAACTCGGCATCCGTGAGGTAGCCCAGCTCCAGCGCGGCCTCGCGCAGTGTCAGGCCCTCGGCGTAGGCCTTCTTGGCGATCTCGGCCGACTTGTCGTAGCCGATATGCGGGTTCAGCGCGGTGACCAGCATCAGCCCGCGTTCCAGATGTTGGGCCATTTGCTCGGCGTCGGGTTCGAGGCCGGCAATGCAATGCTCCTGGAAGTTGTTGCAGCCATCAGCCAGCAGGCGGATCGACTCCAGCAGGTTGTGGATGATCACCGGTTTGTACACGTTCAACTGCAAGTGCCCTTGGCTGGCGGCCATGCCGATGGTCACGTCGTTGCCCAGCACCTGGCAGGCCAGCATCGACAGCGCTTCGCATTGGGTGGGGTTGACCTTGCCCGGCATGATCGAACTGCCCGGTTCGTTGGCCGGCAACTTGACTTCGGCCAGCCCGGCGCGAGGGCCGGAACCCAGCAGGCGCAGGTCGTTGGCGATTTTCATCAGCGCCACGGCCAGAGTTTTCAGCGCGCCGTGCAGGGTCACCAGCGGCTCATGGCCGGAGAGGGCGGCGAATTTGTTCGGCGCGGTCACAAAAGGCAAGCCCGACAACGCGGCCAGTTCGGAGGCAATCGCCTCACCAAAGCCATGGGGTGCATTGAGGCCGGTGCCGACGGCGGTGCCACCCTGGGCCAGCTCGCACACCGCGGGCAGGGCGCTGCGGATCGCCCGCTCGGCGTAATCGAGCTGGGCGATAAACGCCGACAGCTCCTGGCCGAAGGTGATCGGCGTAGCGTCCATCATGTGGGTACGGCCGGTCTTGACCAGCTTCATATGCCGCGCGGCCAATTCCGCCAGGCCGCCGGACAAGGTGGCGATCGCCGGCAGCAGTTGCTTGTTCACCGCTTGCACCGCGGCAATGCTCATGGCGGTGGGGAAGCAGTCGTTGGAGCTCTGGGAACGGTTGACGTGATCGTTAGGGTGCACCGGGCTCTTGCCGCCTCGGTTGTTGCCGGCCAACTCGTTGGCGCGGCCGGCGATCACTTCGTTGGCGTTCATGTTGCTTTGGGTGCCACTGCCGGTCTGCCAGACCACCAGCGGGAACTGGTCGTCATGCTGGCCGTCCAGGACCTCGTCGGCAGCCTGTTCGATCAGGCGAGCGATGTCGGCGGGCAGGTCGCCGTTGCGGTCGTTGACCCGTGCCGCAGCCTTTTTGATCAAGGCCAGGGCATGCAATACCGCCAGCGGCATGCGCTGCTCGCCAATCGCGAAATTGACCAGCGAACGTTGGGTTTGCGCGCCCCAATAGGCGTCATCAGGGACCTGTACTTCCCCCAGGCTGTCGGTTTCGATACGGCTCATCGGTCACCCTCCTTATCCAGTCGTGATTGGTCAGTTTAGGCCCTGGCTGCCAGCGTGGGTTCCCTAAAAGCGCTTTTGTGTCACCGCGCCCCGTGAAACCAGGGCTTGCCATGGGGTGGGGTTGAGCCGCGAGGTTTTTTAGGCGCAGAATGGTCGCCCTTGGGGTCTTACCTCGCCTGCTAGAAAAGGAAACTCGATGACTCGTCTTCGTGCCATCTGTACCGCGGTTGCTCTGGTTTGCGCCAGCGGCCAGGTTCTTGCCGATACCGCCAGCCACAACGCCAGTGCCGAAGCCTTCCTTACCCTGGCCCATGCTGACAAGCTGGGGACCCCGGTGTACATGCAAGTGCAGCAAATGTTCGCCCAGCGTTTCGAACAGACCAAGGCGCCTGCCGCCAAGCAGTCCGTACTGGACAGCTACCAGGCCAAGGCCAATGCCGCTCTGGACCAGGCCATCGGCTGGCCGAAGCTCAAGCCAGACATGGTCAAGCTCTACACCACCAACTTCAGCGAATCCGAACTCAAGGACCTGGTAGCGTTCTACCAGTCGCCACTGGGTAAGAAAGTCCTGGAAAAAATGCCCCAGCTGACCCAGCAATCGGCCCAGATGACCCAGGCCAAACTGGAAAGCGCCGTACCGGTGGTGAACAAGCTGTTGGAAGACATGACCAACGAGCTGGCGCCCAAAGCCGCCGCACCGGCCAAGAAGAAGTAAGCAGGAATGACCATGCAACAGCGTATCGAAACGGCCCTTGCCGCCCTGGAGCCGGAACATTTGAGCGTGCTGGATGAAAGCCACATGCACAGCCGTGGGTTGCAGACCCACTTCAAGGCCGTGCTGGTCAGCCAGCAGTTCGAGGGGCTCAACCGCGTCAAGCGCCACCAGAAGGTCTACGCCACCCTGGGTAGCCTGATGAGCGAATTTCATGCGCTGGCGCTGCATACCTATACGCCCGAAGAATGGGCGACAATCGACGCAGCCCCGGCCTCGCCGACCTGCGCCGGCGGACATTGACGGGGTAACCCTGATAGAATCCGCAACGCGCCGCTTAGCCGGCGCGTTTTTTTTGCATCCGGTTCACCCCTTACGAGGGTAGCCACCTGGAGAGAACACCCATGACTCAACCGATTGTCGTGGCGGCACTGTATAAGTTCGTCACCCTCGAAGATTACGTCGCCCTGCGCGAGCCCCTGCTGCAGGCGATGGTCGATAACGGCATCAAAGGCACCTTGCTGATCGCCGAAGAAGGCATCAACGGCACCGTTTCCGGCAGCCGCGAAGGCATTGACGGCCTGATGGCTTGGCTGAAAAAAGACCCGCGCATGGTCGACATCGACCACAAGGAATCCTACTGCGACGACCAGCCGTTCTATCGCACCAAGGTCAAGCTCAAGAAAGAGATCGTGACCCTGGGCGTCGAAGGCGTCGACCCGAACAAAAAGGTCGGTACCTACGTCGACCCGCAGGATTGGAACGCGCTGATCAGCGACCCGGAAGTGCTGTTGATCGACACTCGTAACGATTACGAAGTGTCCATTGGCACCTTTGAAGGCGCAATCGACCCGAAAACCACCAGTTTTCGCGAATTTCCCGACTATATCAAAGCCAACTTCGACCCGGCCAAGCACAAGAAGGTCGCCATGTTCTGCACCGGCGGCATTCGCTGTGAAAAGGCGTCGAGCTACATGCTCAGCGAAGGCTTCGATGAGGTCTACCACCTCAAGGGCGGTATCCTGAAGTACCTCGAAGAGGTGCCCCAGGAAGAAACCAAATGGCAGGGCGACTGCTTTGTGTTCGATAATCGCGTGACCGTGCGCCACGACTTGAGCGAAGGCGACTACGATCAATGTCATGCCTGCCGCACACCCGTGAGCGTAGAAGACCGCGCCTCCGAGCATTATGTGGCTGGCATCAGTTGCCCCCATTGCTGGGATAAGCTGCCGGAGAAGACCCGTCGCAGCGCGATCGACCGCCAGAAGCAGATCGAACTGGCCAAGGCCCGCAACATGCCGCACCCGATTGGTTACAACTACAAGCAAACCCCTTCCGAGGCCTGAGCCATGTCTGCGCGCCTGCTCTATGTAATGGACCCGATGTGTTCCTGGTGCTGGGGCTTTGCCCCGGTGGCACAAGCGCTGGTAGAGCAGGCCCAGGCGGCCGGCGTGGACGTGCACCTGGTGGTGGGCGGCTTGCGCACTGGCAGCGGCGCGGCGCTGGAGCCGACTACCCGGCGATATATCCTTGAACACTGGCAGGCCGTCACCGACGCCACCGGCCAGCCGTTCAAGCGTGAGGGCGCGTTGCCCGACGGGTTCGTGTACGACACGGAGCCGGCGTGCCGCGCTATCGTTACCGCACGCAGCCTGGCGCCGGATTGCGCCTGGACGCTGCTGGGGCTGATCCAGCGCGCGTTCTATGTCGAAGGCCGGGACGTGACCCTGGCCCCGGTGCTGGTGGAACTGGCCGAGCAGGCCGGTATTCCACGCATCGAGTTTGCCGGCGAGTTCGACCGTGCCGATCAGCACGCGGCCACGGCGGCCGATTTTACCTGGGTGCAGGACCTGGGCATTGCCGGGTTCCCGACCCTGCTGGCCGAGCGCAACGGCCAGTTGGCCTTGCTGACCAATGGTTACCAGCCGCTGTCCGAGCTGTCGCCGTTACTGGGTCGATGGCTGGAGCGGGCTGCCTGTGTATGAACAGCCTCCACGCACCGACCGGCTGACCTGGGCGGAAATTCGCCGCCTGGCCCTGCGTCACAAGAAATCCCTGTGGGTCGCCAACGGCGTTGCCGTGCTCGCCACCCTGTGCAGCGTGCCTATCCCGCTGCTGTTGCCGTTGCTGGTGGACGAAGTGCTGCTGGGCCATGGCGATGCGGCTCTCAAGGTGATGAACCACGCGCTGCCCCTGGGTTGGCAAAAAGCCGCTGGCTATATCGGCCTGATGCTCTTGGTCACCCTGGCCCTGCGCTGCGGCGCGCTGGTGTTCAACGTGGTGCAGGCGCGGCTGTTTGCGCGCTTGGCCAAGGACATCGTGTACCGCATCCGCGTGCGCCTGATCGAGCGTCTCAAGCGTATCTCACTGGGTGAGTACGAAAGCCTGGGCAGCGGTACGGTCACCACCCACCTGGTGACCGACCTGGACACCCTAGACAAATTCGTCGGCGAAACCCTCAGCCGTTTCCTGGTGGCGATGCTGACCCTGGTCGGCACCTCGGCGATCCTGGTGTGGATGCATTGGCAACTGGCGTTGCTGATCCTGTTGTTCAACCCGTTGGTGATCTACGCCACGGTGCAGTTGGGCAAGCGCGTCAAGCACCTCAAGAAGCTGGAAAACGACAGTACTTCACGCTTTACCCAGGCGCTGACCGAAACCCTGGATGCCATCCAGGAAGTACGCGCCGGCAACCGCCAAGGCTTTTTCCTCGGGCGCCTGGGCCAGCGTGCCCAGGAAGTGCGTGACTACGCCATTCATTCCCAGTGGAAAACCGATGCGTCGAGCCGCGCCAGTGGCTTGCTGTTCCAGTTCGGTATCGACATCTTCCGCGCCGCGGCCATGCTCACCGTGCTGTTTTCCGACCTGTCCATCGGCCAGATGCTCGCGGTATTCAGTTACCTGTGGTTCATGATCGGTCCGGTGGAGCAACTGCTGAACCTGCAATACGCCTATTACGCGGCGGGGGGCGCGTTGTCGCGGATCAACGAGCTGCTGGCGCGTGCCGATGAACCGCAATACCCAGGCGGCGCAGACCCGTTCAGCGGGCGCGAGACGGTCGGCATCGAAGTGCGTGGCCTCGACTTTGGCTACGGCGAAGACCTGGTGCTCAACCAGTTGAACCTCGCCATCGCACCGGGTGAAAAGGTGGCAATTGTCGGCGCCAGCGGCGGCGGTAAAAGCACCCTGGTGCAACTGTTGCTGGGGCTCTATACGCCCCAGGCCGGCAGTATTCGTTTTGGTGCTGCCACCCAGCAGGAGATCGGCCTGGAAACCATCCGCGAGAACGTCGCGGTGGTGCTGCAACACCCGGCGCTGTTCAACGACACCGTGCGCGCCAACCTGACCATGGGCCGTACCCGCACCGATCAAGCCTGCTGGCAGGCGCTGGAAATCGCCCAACTGGATGCTACTGTCAAGGCACTGCCCTTGGGCCTGGACAGCGTGGTCGGGCGTTCGGGCGTGCGGTTTTCCGGGGGCCAGCGCCAACGCCTGGCCATTGCCCGCATGGTGCTTGCCGAGCCTAAAGTGGTGATTCTGGACGAGGCCACGTCTGCATTGGATGCGGCCACCGAGTACAACCTGCACCAGGCACTGGCGCGGTTTCTCAGTGGGCGTACTACACTGATCATCGCTCACCGGCTGTCTGCGGTGAAGCAGGCTGACCGAGTGCTGGTGTTCGATGGCGGGCACATTGCCGAGGACGGCGACCATCAGCAGTTGATTGCCGATGGCGGGTTGTACGCCAAACTGTATGGACACTTGCAACAAGTACGTTGATTTAGCTTAGGCTGTGCTATCGGGAGCGGATTTTCGCGTGCGTATCAAGCTGTGCATGTGCAAGGGACTTCATGAAGCAAAAGCGGACTCTCGGAACGCCACGCCTGTTGGGTATTGTCTGGCCCTTTATCGCCGTCGTGTTGTTCCAGGCATTGTTAGGCTGCGTCAGTCTCTACGTGCTTTCGGCAGTGCGGGGCTATGTGGCGGGCGAAAGCCTATGGTCCAAGGGCCAGAAAGATGCCATTTACTACCTGACCCTCTACGCCGATAACCGCAACGACGCCACCTACCTCAAATACCAACAGGCCATTGCCGTGCCCCAGGGCGGGCATGAATTGCGCATTGCCCTGGACCGTCCCAACCCCGACATGGAGGCCGCGCGCCTGGGGATTCTCAAGGGCGGCAACCATCCGGACGACGTTTCCAGCCTGATCTGGCTGTACCTCAACTTTCGTCATTTCAGCTACCTGGAAAAAGCCATTGAACTGTGGACGGTGGGCGACGGCTACCTGGTGCAGTTGGATGAGCTGGCCCAGGAGATGCACGGCGCCATTACTTCCGGCTACGTCAGCGATGACGATGTCCATAGTTGGAAGGCGCGCATCACGGCCATCAATGAAGGGGTGACGCCCGCCGCCAAGGCGGTCAGCGATGCCCTGGGCGAAGGTTCGCGGATGATCCTGCGGCTGTTGTTGATCACCAACCTGGCGACCGCCCTGGGCCTGATCGTGTTGGCGTTGCTGCGCACCCACAAGCTGCTGGCCCAGCGTCATGCCTTTGCCGATGCACTGCAAGCGGAGAAGGAGCGGGCGCAGATCACGTTGGAGTCGATTGGCGACGGGGTGATTACCACCGATGTCGACGGGGCCATTGCTTACATGAACCCTGCAGCCGAAGCTTTGACCCACTGGCGCTCGGAGCAGGCCCAGGGCCTGCCGCTGGCGGCGCTGTTCAAGCTGTTGGATGAAAACGCCGAGCCCGATGGCTTCACCCTGATTGAACACATCGTCAAGGGCCAGTTCAGCGGCGGCAGCGAGCATTCCAAGTTGATCCAGCGCCTGGACGGCAGCACCGTCTCGGTGACCCTGGTGGGCGCGCCGATCCGCAGCGCCGGCAAGATCAGCGGTGCGGTGCTGGTGTTGCACGACATGACCCAGGAACGCCAGTACATCGCCAACCTTTCCTGGCAGGCCACCCACGACGCCTTGACCGGCCTGGCCAACCGTCGCGAGTTCGAGTTCCGCCTTGAACAGGTGCTGCAGCAGGTCGCGCGCCAGCAAAATGGGCGACATGCCTTGATGTTCCTTGATCTCGACCAATTCAAGCTGGTCAATGACACCTGTGGCCACGCGGCGGGCGATGAATTGCTGCGCCACATCTGCGCGCTGCTGCAGTCGGACCTGCGCGAGGGCGATACCCTGGCTCGGTTGGGCGGCGACGAGTTTGGCATCCTGCTGGAAAACTGCCCGGCGTCGGTGGCGGAAAAAATCGCCGAGAGCCTGCGCCATACCGTGCAGAGCTTGCACTTCGTGTGGAAGGGGCGGCCCTTCATGACCACCGTCAGCATCGGCCTGGTGCATATCTCGCAAACCCCGACCACCCTGGAAACCTCCCTGCGCGCCGCCGACATGGCGTGCTACATGGCCAAGGAAAAAGGGCGCAACCGCGTGCAGGTCTACCACGTCGATGACTCGGAATTGTCTCTGCGGTTTGGCGAGATGGCCTGGGTACAGCGGCTGCATATTGCCCTTGAGGAAGACCGCTTTTGCCTCTATGCCCAGGAAATTGCGCCGTTGGGCACTACCGACGCCGGCAATGGGCACATTGAAATTCTCTTGCGCCTGCATGACGAAGCGGGGCGGATCATTTTGCCCAACAGTTTTATTCCGGCCGCCGAACGTTACGGTTTGATGACGTCCCTGGACCGTTGGGTAGTGGAAAACGTATTCAAGATTATCGCCCGTTGCATGCATGAGCGTCCGGGCCGTCCCATGGCCATGTGTGCGATTAATCTGTCAGGAATAACCATTGGCGACGATGACTTTTTAGGATTTTTACGTCAGAAATTCGATACTTACAACATTCCACCGGAAATGATTTGTTTTGAAATAACTGAAACCAGCGCTATAGCCAATTTGGGCAGCGCGATTCGATTTATTAATGAACTCAAAGCGTTAGGCTGCCATTTTTCCCTCGATGACTTTTGCGCCGGAATGTCCTCATTCGCATATTTGAAACATTTACCTGTAGACTTCCTGAAGATCGATGGAAGTTTCGTAAAGGATATGCTGGACGACCCGATTAACCGCGCCATGGTCGAAGTGATCAACCACATCGGCCACGTCATGGGTAAGCGCACAATTGCCGAGTTTGTTGAAACACCGCAGATCGAACAGGCTTTACTTGAGATAGGTGTGGATTACGCTCAGGGCTACCTGATTGAACGCCCGCAATTGTTTACCTTTGATAGCCTGCAGTGCCGCCCTGAGCGGCCGCAGCCACTGTTATTCAAGGCGCCCGGCACTTTCCGCTGAAACATTTGCTGGTCTGTACAATCACACTTGAAAAGGAGCCCCACAGTGATCGACACCTTCAACAGAACCGGCCCGCTTATGGAAGCCTCGAGTTACCCTGCCTGGGCGCAACAGCTGATCCAGGACTGTAGCGAGAGCAAGCGTCGGGTTGTCGAGCACGAACTGTATCAGCGCATGCGTGACAACGCCCTCAGCGCCAAGACCATGCGCCACTACCTCATTGGTGGTTGGCCGGTGGTGGAACAGTTTGCCTTGTACATGGCGCAGAACCTGACCAAGACCAAGTTTGCCCGTCATCCTGGGGAGGACATGGCGCGCCGTTGGCTGATGCGCAACATTCGTGTGGAGCTCAACCACGCCGACTACTGGGTCAATTGGGCACGGGCTCACGGCGTCAGCCTTGAAGAACTGCAAGCGCAGGAGGTGCCGCCCGAGTTGCACGCCCTGAGCCATTGGTGTTGGCACACCAGCTCAGCGGATGCGTTGATCGTCGCGATTGCCGCCACCAACTACGCCATCGAAGGGGCGACGGGGGAGTGGTCCGCCGTGGTCTGCTCTACCGGTGTGTATGCTGCGGCATTCCCGGAGGAAGATCGCAAGCGGGCGATGAAGTGGCTGAAGATGCATGCCCAGTACGACGATGCCCACCCTTGGGAAGCCCTGGAAATCATCTGCACGCTGGCCGGGACCAACCCAAGCAAGGCCCTGCAGGAAGAGTTGCGCCAGGCGGTGTGCAAGAGCTACGACTACATGCACTTGTTCCTGGAAAGCTGCATGCGTCTAGAGAATGCGGAGAAAGACAAGGCGCCAGCCGTGCGCGAGCGCCCTGTGCGCATCGCCAGCGAGGCGTAGCGGTAACTGTGGCGAGGGACCAAGCTCCCTCGCCACAACTGACTCTACCCCGCCATCGCCAGGCGGTTACGACCTTCGCGCTTGGCCACATACAACGCATTGTCGGCCCGACGCAGCAGGCTGTCAGCCGACTCGGCCGCCAGCAACGTCGAGCAACCGAGGCTCACGGTCAGTTCTATTCGCGTGCCCTCCACCCAGTAGTCCTGGGCTTGTGCCGCCTGGCGCAGGCGCTCTCCCACCATCCCCGCAGCATCGCGACCGGTGTTGGACAGCAGGATCAAAAACTCTTCCCCGCCAAACCGGAACACCATGTCCACGTTGCGCAGCTGGCGTTTGATCGCCCCGGCTACGGCGCGCAGCACGCTATCGCCCGCGGCATGCCCATGGGTGTCGTTGATTTTCTTGAAGTGGTCGATGTCCAGCATCAACAACGACAGCGGGTGCAAGTGCCGGCGTGCCATGTCGATTTCTCGCTGAAGGGTCTGGTCCATGGCCACACGGTTGCCGGTTTCGGTCAACGGGTCGCGCAGGGCGCTGCGGGTGGCGGCGCGGTAGAGCAGGGCGTTGCGCATCGGATAAAGCAAGGTCACCAGCAGCAGTTCAAGCTGGCTCAGTTCCTCTTCAAGCAACCGCTGGTTGCGACGAAAGACCAGTTCCCCCAGGTGCTCGCCTTCATGGCTCAGGGTGTAGCTGACGGAGTGATGACCCCGGTGGCCAAACTCCAGGCGCAGGTCGCTGGCGGCGTGACGGTATTGCAGCGCGTCCAGCGGCACCAGGCGCTGTACCTCGCGAAAGAACAGGCCCAGAATGCGCTCCGGCTCCAGGCTGGTCTGCAACTGCTGGTTCAGTTGCTGGCGAAGTTCGGCGAGGGTGGCGGGGCGGCGTGGGCGTAAGGATGGCTGGCCAAATCCCAGGCGTTGCAATTTGGCACTGTCAAAGTCAATTGCGTTGGTCTGGGTGGGGGTTTTCATAAGCGCGTGGCCTCTAAGCACTGGGCTGTCTTACAGGCGGGATGAGAGTGGCGAGTGCCAAGCGTCTTACTGATCCGTCAGTTCCGTAAAACATTGGAAACAGTTTAAACCGCTTTTCCTTGGGTTATAACCCCGGGGCACTGCCGCACGTCTTGTCATCGCCGAACCTGCTTGAACAGTACTAGAGCGAGATTCATGCCAAGTGTATTTACTTGGCAAAAATCCTTATAAATCAATTAACTAATTTTTAAGTAAGAAAAGTCCGTTAAAGCATGGCGCCAGTTATTTGGCTGATTTGGGCCAGCGTTGCCGCCGGCCCGGTTGACGTAACTGTTTGGGTGGGGCGAGTTGCTTGTCGCAAATAAACAACGCTTCGGTTATTCGTGAACAAAGTACACCGCACCCATCACCACTAGACCAGGGTGGTACGGTCGATTTGCGCGATGGAGGTGACCCCGGTCAGGGTCATGGCCACGCGCATTTCCTTGGCAAAGATGTCCAGCAGGTTCTCCACCCCATGCTGGCCCTCGGCGGCCAGCGCATAGGCGGTGGCACGCCCCAGCAGGCACGCCTTGGCACCCAGGGCGAGCATGCGCACCACGTCGAGCCCGGAGCGAATGCCCGAATCCACCAGCACGGTCAGGTCATCGCCCACCGCTTCGGCAATCGGCGGCAACGCCTTGGCCGTGGAGAGCACCCCGTCGAGCTGGCGGCCGCCATGGTTGGAGACCACGATGCCGTCGGCACCGAAACTCACCGCGTCCTTGGCATCCTGCGGGTCGAGGATGCCCTTGATGATCATTGGGCCTTTCCAGAACTCGCGGATCCACTCCAGGTCTTTCCAGCTGATGGACGGGTCGAAGTTGTTGGCCAGCCAACCAATGTAGTCTTCCAGGTGGGTGGGTTTGCCCAGGTATTTGGAGATATTGCCCAGGTCGTGAGGGCGGCCCATCAAGCCCACATCGAAGGCCCATTGCGGCTTGGTCACCGCCTGTAACATGCGCCGCTGCGCCGCGTAGGGGCCGGACATGCCTGAGTGGGCGTCGCGGTAGCGTGCGCCGGGTGTCGGCATGTCAACGGTGAACACCAGCGTGGTCACCCCGGCGGCCTGCGCCCGCTCCAGGGCGTTGCGCATGAAGCCGCGATCCTTGAGCACATACAGCTGGAACCAGATCGACTGCGGGCTCTGCGAAGCCACTTCCTCAATCGAACATACCGACACCGTCGACAGGCAAAAGGGGATGTGTTTGTTGGCCGCTGCCTTGGCTGCTTGCACTTCACCGCGGCGTGCGTACATGCCGGTCAGGCCGACCGGGCTGAGGATCACCGGCATCGCCAGTTCGGTGCCGAACAGTTGGGTGGTAAGGCTCAAGTCGTCGACATTGCGCAGGATGCGCTGGCGCAGGCTGATCTCGGCCAGGTCCGAACTGTTAGCGCGCAGCGTGTGCTCGGCGTAGGCGCCGCCGTCGATGTAATCGAACAGAAAGCGCGGCAACTTGCGCTTGGCCGCAGCGCGGTAGTCGGAAGCGGACGAGATGATCATCGACGGTGTCTCCACAGGGCAAAGTGCTACACCCTAAGCAAAGTTATGCCATGATGAAAACAACTTTTATCACTGCCATCCAGTCGCCAAAGGAATACTGATGAACCTGCGAACCTTGCGTGCGTTTGTCGAAGTGGTGCGCCAGGGCGGGTTCTCCCAGGCGGCCGAAGTGGTTGCCCTCACCCAGTCCACCGTCAGCAAAGCGGTCAAGACCCTGGAGGACGAATTGGGCATGCCACTGCTCAATCGTCTGGGCCACAAGAACGAACTCACCGCCGCCGGCGAAATTGCCTACCGCCGCGCCTTGGTAATGCTCGCCGAACGCGCCGACCTGATGGCTGAAATCAACGACCTGCGCGGCCTCAAGCGCGGCGTGCTGCGCATCGGCCTGCCGCCGGTAGGGTGCGGCGTGCTGTTCGCGGCCATGTTTGCCACCTACCGCAGCCGCTACCCGGGCATCGACATCGAACTGACCGAGTACGGCAGTAAAAGACTGCGCGAATGCCTGGAAGCGGGGGAGGTTGACCTCGCCGCCTTGCTGCTGCCGGTTGATGAAGGCTTCGACTACCAACCGGTGCGCAACGAGCCATTGATCGCCGTGTTGCCCATGGGCCACCCACTGGGTCAGCGCGAGCGCATCGACTTCACTGACCTGGCCGACTCGCCGTTCATTCTGTTCGAAGCCGGCTTTGCCCTCAATGCCAAGATCCTCAGCGCCTGCGAACGCAAAGGCGTGACCCCCAAAGTCACCGCTCGCAGTGGGCAAATAGACTTTATCGTCGACCTGGTCGCCGCTGGGCTGGGCGTCGCCTTCCTGCCCCGGATGCTGGCGCACAAACACCAACACCCCGGCATCGCCTTGATCCCCCTGGACGAACCCCACACCGATTGGCACATCGCCCTGGCCTGGCGCGCCAGCGCCCACCTGCCACCGGCGGCACGGGCCTGGTTGGAGCTGGCCAGGGAACCGTCGTATTCAAGCGAGCAGGGGCGCGATTTACGGAAAGCGTCAGAGGATGCTTGACTTCTTCTTTTTAATCAGTAACATACGGCGCATTCCGCGATAGCTCAGTTGGTAGAGCAAATGACTGTTAATCATTGGGTCCCTGGTTCGAGTCCAGGTCGTGGAGCCAGATAGAGAAAAGCCTGTAGAGATACAGGCTTTTTTTTCTTGGGATTTGACCCTGCAATCCAAACGCTTAGCGCGCTTCCCATGACGCCATCTCTAATCCTTCGATTCAGAGGTAAGGCCAATGAAAGTCGCTGCAGTCGTTTCAACCAAAGGCGGGCCGGGGAAAACCACGGTTGGCGCCAATCTAGGCGCGTTCTGCGCCGACGCGGGTCTTCGGACCTTACTCATCGATCTCGATACCCAGCCGTCACTGTCCTCGTTCTATACGCTAACGCATGAGGCGCCGGGCGGGACCTACCAACTGATCGCCAATAACGAGACGCGTGCCGATCAGGTTATTTTCAAGACCTGCATCCTTCCGCCTCAAGAATTTGATACCGGCGTTCGCTCAAGATTTCGATTTTATCCTTGTCGACACCGGGGGGAAGACGCGTGTATAGGCAGCCTCGAGGGTGTCGCCTAAGCGGCTGCCCAAGTCTCCGAAGCTCGCAGGTTGCTCTAGGTAGGCGGCTTCATGCCAAGAGCACTCTGTGAAGACGACTGGCAGTTTGAACAGTTGAGTTTGCAGCGAGGTGAGGTTTTCGAGTTTTCATGTGTCTCTGCGAAAAAAGCCCAAAACGGAGAGACATGTCGCCCGTACGGGGAGTATTCCCCGCATGGGCTGAATAGGTATGAATCAGGACACGGACAAGGCCGGCGTCTTAAAGCTAATAGGCCATCGGTTGGTTACTGATGTCTGAGGGTGTCGCGATGGATCAAGAAGTGACGACTTTCCCGTAAACCTCGTAAAGGCTCTTCAAAATGGGGAAGCCAAAACAGAGAACCAGGAGCCAAAACTGCCAACGCAGAAGCGTCATGCTTGACTCCAGCTTAGTGACAGCCCCTTCGAATTGGCTGCTTTGACGTTCAATCAAAGCACGTAGCTCGATTCCTTGAGTTTTGATGGCAGCACCTTGTTCTTTAATCAAGGCAGTGAGATCCGTACGTAGCTCAGAAATCGAACCCTCGAGACGGGACTCGGTTCGTTTTAGGTCAGATTTGGATGCTAGTTGTTGCACATCGGCCTCCCAAGCATCTACCACAGCTTTAGCTTTATCATTTGGCACGCTGATGGATGTCAGAGCGTCGTATAGATTAAGCGATATTTTCATCATGTCTCCTGCGATTGGCAAGTGACGTAAAGACCCCACCTGACGGCAGGTTCCCGTCACAGTGAGGGTTGGTGCATTCGGTCGGCGAGAATGTCGACGACTATCCGCGCTACCGAATGCTTTGCGAACTGCAGCTGATCAACACGGATAGCGTGGTGACCTTCAAGATCCATGTCACCTCGGCAAGTGCTGTCTACGACAGCGAACCAGTCCAGATAATCGACTTAAACGTTATGGCGATCCAGTCAGACGTTTCTTGGAATCTTGCAGGAAACGTGCGGCATCTAGTGAACTGCGCGTTCTGGACACGTTTGAGGGAGCTAATGACAGCCAAATTGATCCGATTTGCCTGTGGCTACGCCTTAGATTTATGACTGGTGCGCGAGGCCATTTTTTGGCCGGCTTAACGCGCTTAAAACGTGAGACCGAGCACTACGGCAAGGTCAACATCCAAGATGGCACTTACAGGCTCAGGCACTGCTGTTACGGAAACTGCCCGGCGTAATGCCGACTACTTTTTTAAAGGCCCGGGTCATGTGGCTTTGATCGAAGAAGCCGCAAGTGAATGACGCTTCTGCGAGACTGGACCCGGTGCGCAGCAGTTTTTGGACCTGGGCGATTCTTTTCTGGATTTGATAGCTGTGGGGGGAGATGCCAACGCTTTTTTTGAACACCCGGATCAGGTAAAGAGGGTCGAGGTTCACCAGTTGCGCCAGTTCTTCCAGCGACAGGTGTTTGTCGAACTCGTCTTCGAGCTTCTTCTTGATCTTTTGCACTGCGTGCTGCTCAGCCGCACTGACGGGTTCGATGGGCGCTCCGCTGCGCTCGAAAAGCGCTGTCACCAGATCCAGAAGGATAGTTTCCCGCTCAAGGCTAGGTGGGGATTTTTCAATGAGTTGATGTTGATGCAAAAAGATCCGGGCGAAGTCGGGGGCCTGGCTCAGAGCTGTTTGAAAAAGATGAATATGATCCTCTGAAAAGCGCCCTTGAAACACCACGCGATTGACCCATTCGGGGTCGATATAGAGCATTCGATACATCCAGCCCTCATCGTGGCCTGGCAAGCCGTCGTGGATCTCCCCTGGGGTAATGGTGACCACACTGCCAGCGATACCCATGTAGTAACTGCCGCGATAAAATAGCTTTTCAACACCGCTACTTATAACGCCGATAGCGTATCTGTCATGTGAATGTCGGCCGAAAGATTGGGTGCTATAACGCGCAGATAGCAACTCGCAGTCGCCTTCGGGTATACGCCAGAATTGAACAAAATCCTTATCTTTTTGAGGGGCTTTTTCACTGCGAATCCCGTCCATCCATTGTCCAGTTTTGTGCAATACGTATGAAAAAAAGGTCGCTAAATTTAGCACCTATTTCATAAAACAAGCTAGGGGATGCGATGTCTACAAAACTGGTAATTGGGGATTTTAATAAGTCGTCATGGTCATTTCGTGCGTGGCTGGTTCTTGTGACAGCCGACGTTTCGTTTGAAACCCTTCAGCTGAAACTGGAACAGAGCGACACCCGCCAGCAAATCCTCGAACACTCGCCTTCTGGCCGAGTCCCGGCACTGTTACTCAATGGCATAGTGATCAACGACAGCCTGGCCATCAGCGAATACGTTGCCGACGCCTATCCTGGCGCCAACCTCTGGCCCCAGGACCCGCAGGTCAAAGCACTCGCGCGCGCCGCAGCGGCGGAGATGCACTCCGGCTTCACGCACCTGCGCACACAGATGTCGTTCGGCCTGAGCACCGGTGATACCCCTGAAACGCTTACCGCCCAGACGCGTGAAGAAGTCATGCGCGTGTTCGATATCTGGAACAACCTGCGCGCGCTGAGCGGTTCGAAGCAGTTCCTCTGCGGCGACTTCGGCATTGTCGATGCCATGTTTGTTCCGGTGGTATTTCGTTTCCGTCGTTATGGCATTGCCATACCGGCACAACTGCAGGGATATGTCGACAACATCCTGGCGTATGCACCGGTACAACAATGGTTGAAGCTGGCGGCACAAGAAGTTTAAAGAACAGCACTACCGATATCGATTAAAGATAACGATAAACAACTTTTGTTGACCGCATGCAGGAAAGACCTCAGGGGCTTTTCTGCTTTGCCGAGTCTGACTTTTGTAATAAATGGGGATAAAGCCGTGAGCGTTCATAACGTTAATACCAGTGATTCAGGGCGTGACGGGCAAGTCTACGATGTCATCGGTATAGGTTTTGGGCCCGCGAACATCGCCTTGGCCATTGCCTTGGAAGAATTAGGCTTTGCCGGAACACGCCTGTTCCTGGAGCGCCAGGGCAGTACCAAATGGCAACCGCAGATGATGCTGTCGGGCAGCGATATCCAGAATCATCCGAGCCGCGATCTGGTGACGCCACGCAACCCGCGCAGCCGCTACACCTTCACCAACTTCCTGTTCGAAAATGATCGGCTTTTCGAGCACCTCAATCTTGGTTTGGAGTTTCCGCTGCGCAGCGAATTCGCCGAGTACGTGCGCTGGGTCGCGGGTTTCTTTGCCAAAGACGTGGTTTACAACCAGGCCGTGACATCGATTCAGGCAGACCCTGTCAGCAACCTGTATTGCGTGACTACGCAAACCGGGAGCAAGTTTTTTGCCCGCTCGCTGGTCGTCGCACCCGGGCGGACACCCGTGATCCCGCAGGCATTCACCGACTGCGCCGCCGACCAGGTTTTCCATTTGACCCAGTACCTCGGGCGGTTGGCGCAACTAGCGCAACAGCGCGAGTTGAAGCGGGTCGCGGTAGTGGGCGGCAGCCAGAGTGCGATCGAGATCATGCTGCACCTGCGCCATAGCTACCCGCACCTCGAGATCATCAACATCCAGCGCGGCTACGGTTTCCGCCTCAAGGACACCAGCCAGTTCAGCGAGCATGTGTACTTCCCGTCCTTTGTTGACCAGTACTACAACAGTTCCGCCGAAGCGAAGAAGAACATCAACCGCCACTTGCATTACACCAACTACTCCGCCGCCGACGCCGACGTGATCTCGGAGTTGTATGTAGGCATGTATGAGGACAAGTTGCAGGGTAAAAACAGAACCACCATCAAGAGTTTCAGTGACATCCAGGCTTGCACAGCCACCGGCCACAGCTACTCGCTGATGCTACTGGACACCCAGGCCGGGACCACCGAACAACTGCCTGAGTTGGACGCTGTCGTGCTGGCTACCGGATTCCGCAACCTGGGCACCGGCGCCCAAGACGAACGTTTCCCCGCCATTCTGCGCGACCTGGCCGAAAGCCTGGACTGTGATGCCCAGGGCGTGATTCGCATCGGACGTGATTATCGCCTGTCCGCGCGCGCAGGCTGCAACTTACCGGCGCTTTACCTCAACGGTTTGTGCGAGTCGTCCCACGGCTACGGCGATGCAGGCTCCTTCAGCCTGTTGTCGCTGCGGGCCCGGGAAATTTTCACGTCGTTGAGCGAACAACTGGGGCTGGAAGACGCCGCAGAAAAAATCGCCTGAGTCGCCTTTGATCGCATGCACCTCGACCCCTTATATGAGTAGGCCGTAAATGGAAATTTCAGGAATGGATGAGTTGGGTATATTTGCCGAGGTCGAGTCCCAGGCGCGAAGTTATTGCCGCAGTTTCCCGGTGGTCTTCGACCAGGCTCAGGGCAGCTATCTGTACGACCTCAAAGGGCAGGCCTACATCGACTTTCTAAGTTGCGCCGGCTCGGTCAACTACGGTCACAACCCTAAACCGGTCAAGGCAGCGGTAATCGATTACTTGCAGCGTGACGGGATCCAGGCGGCGCTGGACATGCACAGCCGGGCCAAGCAGGAGTTTCTCTTCAACTTGCGCAAGATCATTCTTGAGCCGCGGGCGCTGTCTTACAAAATGCAGTTCACCTCGCCCACGGGCACCAGCGTGGTGGAGTCGGCCATCAAACTGGCGCGCAAGGTCACTGGGCGGCAGCACATCGTCGCGTTCACCAATGGCTTTCACGGGATGTCGAACACCTCGCTGGGGCTGACCGGCAACCGCGATAATCGCCAACCTGGCGTCGATCCCTATGTGTTCCGCATGCCCTACGACGGTTACCTAAAAGGTCTGGATTCCGTCGAGTATTTCGAACGTTTGCTGAACGACAATAGCTCCGGCATGGATCTTCCGGCGGCGGTGATTCTGGAAACCATTCAGGGCGAAGGCGGGATCAACGTAGCGTCTTCCGACTGGCTGGTGCGCTTGCGCAAACTGACGGCTGAGCACGACATCCTGCTGATCATCGATGATATCCAGGCCGGTTGCGGCCGCACCGGGACCTTCTTCAGTTTCGAGCCGTCCGGTATCACCCCAGACATGGTCTGCCTGTCGAAATCCCTCAGTGGTTACGGACTGCCGTTCGCCCTGCTGCTGCATCGTCCAGAGCTGGATCAATGGTCGCCCGGCGAAGACAACGGCACCTTCCGTGGCAACACCCTGGCCTTCGTCGCAGCGACCAAAACCTTGCAGGAATTCTGGAGCGACGACCGTCTGGTCAAGCACATCCAGGCCAATGAAACGCTCCTGAAGTCCTGGTTCGCCAAGGTCACCGAGCGCTTCGCTGTGCATATCAAGCAGGTGCGTGGGCGCGGGCTGTTTTATGGCATCGAGTTCCACGATGCGTCCTTGACCGCCGCGGTCACGCGCGCGTGCTTTACGCGCCGATTGATCATCGAGCGCTGCGGCCCGCAAGATCAGGTGCTCAAGTTGATGCCGGCCCTGACCATCGACGCAGAAACCCTGCAGAGCGGACTGGCGAGCATTTTCGAGGCCATGCAGCAGGTGCTGGAATACCCCTCGTCCAGCGAATCGGACACGGATACAGATACGTTGCGCTTTACCAATGAGGTCTCCCATGTCGACTAATAACAACCGGGCAATCATCGAGCTGACCATCGGCGGGCTGATGCTCAGCCTGTCAGCACTGGCGGTAGCTTTCGCCCATATCGGCGCCGGTGGTGCCGGATTCTATCGGATGCTGATCGCCTCGATCCTGTTCTTCCTGCTCCTCAAGGTGCGCAAGACGCCGGTGCGACTCAAAAGCGCCAAGGCCCAGCTCTATACCGCATTGGCCGGAGTATTTCTGGCGATCGACCTGGTGCTGTGGCATCAGAGCATCTACATCGTTGGCCCGGGCATCGGATCGATCCTGACCAACTGCCAGGTGTTCTTCATGACCTTGCTGGGGCTGTACCTGTTGAAGGAAAAGCCCTCTATCTACTTCCTGATTTCCATCTCGCTGGCCTTCGTTGGGCTGTACCTGTTGCTGTTGCCAGAAATGACCAGCGGAGTCGGGATCAAAGGCGTGGTGTATGGGGTGCTGTCGGGGCTGGCGTATGCCATTTGCGTGTACTTCCTGAAGCTCAATACTCAGCTGCCTGATGGTGGCGGTGACAAGATTGCGCAGATGCTCAACTTGAGTCTGTGGGCAGCCCTGGTATTGCTGGTATACGCGCTGGCGACGGGGGAAAGCCTGGCCATCGTGGACGGGCAAACCTTGGTGATGCTGGTGATTTACGGGGTACTGGTGCAATTCGTCGGTTGGCTGCTGGTCAATCGTTCGATCGGCGCCCTCAGCCTGGGGCTGGCCGGACTGATCCTGCTGCTCGAACCGGTGATCACTTACTTCATCGACGTCGCTTTTCTCGGCAAGGCAAGCTCCTCGCTACAGATCGCCGGCGCGCTACTGACTATCTTCGCGGTGTACATCGGCTCAATCAAACCGCCAGAAAAGGCTCAGAACTTACCCGAGGCTATCTGACGGATGAGGGGGGCACGGCATCTGTGAACCTGGTTGCGTGCCCCCAATCGGTAAGCGGAATGCACGCAACTGCGGTGTTCATGGTGATCCAGGAGTTTCCATAAAGTATCGGATTAATTAGGATAACCTCAGGGATATAATTTTATATATTTTGTACAATGTCTTTGTAAAACTTTTACTTGTTTTCTATTCGAGTCCGGGTCGTGCCAGATAGAGAAAAGCCTGCAGAAATGCAGGTTTTTTTGCTTGGGATTTGACCCAGCAATTCAGACGCTTAGCGCGCTTAGCATGACGCCATCTCTAATCCTTCGATTTAGAGGTAAGGCCAATGAAAGTCGCAGCAGTCGTTTCAACCAAAGGCGGGCCGGGGAAAACCGCGGCTGGCGCCAATCTAGGCGTGTTCTGTGCCGACGCGGGTCTTCGGACCTTACTCATCGACCTCGATACCCAGCCGTCAATGTCCTCGTTCTATACGCTAACGTATGAGACGCGGCGCGGGAACTACCAACTGATCGCCAATGACGAGACGCGTGCCAATCAGGTCATTTCCAAGACCTGCATCCCTAATCTCTCAGTGATCCATCAGAATGATCCGTTAAATCAGCTTGGAAGTTTGTTGTTTCATGCTGCTGATGGACGCTTTCGCCTCAAGAATTTGATAACGACGTTCGCTCAGGATTTCGATCTGATCCTGTCGACACCCAGGGCGCACGCTCCATTGTGTTCGAAATCGGCAAATCGCATAGCTAGCTCAGTTCAGAGTTCGGACGCTGTCTTATGATGTGTGACTAATTTATGATGCCCAGATGATAAATTTGGATTCAGAATCATGAGTACACGTTCAGACCTTTTGACCAGCGCCGAGGTTCTGCTGCGCACGAAGGGCTACGCGGCCTTCAGCTATGCCGACCTTGCGGACGACATCGGCATTAAAAAGGCGAGTATTCACCATCACTTCCCCACCAAGGAAGGCTTGGCAATTGCCATCGTCGAGAGCTACCTGTTCCGGTTTCAAAAGCAGCTGGACGCTATCAATGATGAACACGTCAGTGTTGTCGACCGGCTGAATGCCTTCGCCTTGATGTTCGCTCACAGCAGCCTGAACGGGATGCTTCCACTCTGTGGAGCCCTGGCCGCAGAGCTTCTGGCCCTGCCTGAAAGCCTCAAAGAAATGACAAAGGATTTCTTTGAGATCCATCTCAGTTGGCTTCAAGCAAATATTAAGCAGGGTCAAGATCGAGGAGAGCTTAAAGCCGACCTGGATGTATCCAGGGTTTCAAGATTCATACTGAATACTCTGGAGGGTGCGAGCTTTGTTTCTTGGGCGATGAGCGATGATTACGAGAACTCGTCGGGGTTTGATTTGATTTTATCTACCCTTCGTCGCTGAACGCTCTAGCAAGCGAGTTTATCGACTCTACCTCTCACTCCCTTTCTAGGTGGCATCTTTCATCGATGTATTTTTGGTACATCTTCCAGTAGCTTCTCGATTTGGCCGCCTGCCAAGAGCAAGCGACCTTGAATCATTTGTTTCAAGGTCGCGAGCCGATCTACGATTGTTTCAATTAGCGCGGACTGAAACCCACCGGATAGATCACTCGGTATTATCTGGTGTGCGATAGATTTGCAACCAATGACGTGAAGGCTTGCTTGTAGGAGGCGCCTTTTCGTGGTCGCGGATCGTACAATACCGCCCATGACGAGCGTCAACCGCGCTCTTAGCTGCGTTTAAAGTGACCTCTTGAAACGACCCCCCGTCTCGTCCCAGCACGTTGCCTGGGGTTACATAAACAGTCATAAAGCCTCCCTGATTTCTATCCATGTGATGATGGCACCATGCCGTCACTCCTGCACGATTGCATAAAACCTACCCCGATGCATAGAGCCGTGCGATGTCTTGCCATGGCGCCGCTCTCGGTGATTCTACTGATCACACCACCCATTGCTTTGCCATCAATATTCCCAATTCCTCTATGAAGCCTAAATTTACAAAGCTATTGGTATCGTCATCTCTCTTGTAAGCCAACCTACTACTTGGTAGGCTTGTTTCTCTTCCGGTCTAATCGTCCGGCTTATCTGAAGAGGAACGTCCACATGAGCAGCAACCTGAATGGTATCGATGTCGCCGCACTGCAGAATTTCGCCGAAGGCGTTGCTGGTGATGCGACCAAGCGCCACGCAAGCTTCAACGTTAAAACCGCTTGGAAGGGTCAGACCCGTTCTGTAGCCAAAGTCAGCCGTTACAGCTTGGCCGGTGAGACCTATTCCCGCGATTTTGAAATTGCAGCCGATGAGCCGAATGAATTGCTGGGCGAGAACACCGCGCCCAATCCTCAGGAGCTGCTGATGGCTGCTCTAAACGCCTGTATGTCTGTCGGCTATGCCGCCAATGCCGCAATGATGGGCATCAAGATTCACAGCTTGGAAATTGAGACCGACGGCACTCTCGACCTGCGTGGCTTCCTGGGGATCGACGAAAGCGTTAACCCAGGCTACGACGAGGTGAGTGTCGTGATTCGCCTGCACACAGATGCTTCGCGTGAGCGTGTTGAGGAGCTGCACAACGTGGTGCTCAAGACTTCGGTCAACTACGCCAACTTCTCTAAAGCCATCCGCATGCTCCCTAAGCTCGAAGTCATTGAAGGCTAACTGTCCTGGTCACAGGTCAGCACGGCACCTGGCCGCTGACCACCTCTCACTTATCTGATACCGGAGTCTGTAATGAACGATTTTTTTAAAGGCAAAAAGCTGTTGGTCGTCGGCGGCACGAGCGGCATGGGGCTGGAAACAGCGCGCCAGTTTTTAAAGGCGGGTGGCAGCGTGGTTCTCACCGGCAGTAAACAGGATAAAGCCGATGCTGTGCGCGCCGAGCTGAGTCCGCTGGGGAGCGTATCAGTGATCGTTGCCAACCTCATGACCGAGGAAGGGATGAATCATGTACGCAGCGAAATCAATGCCAACCACAGTGACATCGGCTTCATGGTGAACTCTGCAGGCATATTCATTCCGAAGCCTTTCATCGAGCACGATGAGGCTGACTACGACATGTATCTGGATCTGAACCGCGCCACATTCTTTATCACGCAGGCAGTGGTCAAAAATATGCTTGCTGCCAAGCGCGAAGGCTCCATTGTCAACGTTGGTTCGATTGGCGCGCAAGCTGCGCTGGCCGGCTCTCCAGCAACCGCTTATTCGATGGCTAAGGCGGGCCTGCACGCAGTCACTCGAAATCTGGCAATTGAATTGGCTCACTCAGGTATCCGAGTCAATGCCGTTTCGCCGGGTATCGTTCACACCTCGATTTATGAAGGTTTCATGGATAAGGACGCGATCCCGGATGCGATGAAGTCGCTGAACGACTTCCACCCACTGGGGCGAGTCGGTGTTCCTGAAGACGTTGCCAACACCATCCTCTTCTTACTCTCCGATAAAACCTCCTGGGTGACTGGTGCTGTCTGGGACGTTGATGCAGGGGTGATGGCGGTGCGTGCCTAAACACCGAGGCAAGCGCCCTGTGTAGCGCCTCTCAACGTGGCGCTTTCCAGCAGGCTGCTTCGGTGACAAGGGTGCTGGCTGTAGGAGTTTCAAATGTCTATCACGACAAAAGCCGCGCTGCTTAGCTACGCGGAAACCCAGATGCGCTCAAAGGGTTACTCAGCGTTCAGTTACGCGGATCTCGCAGCGAAAGTCGGCATTAGAAAAGCCAGCATTCACCATCACTTTCCTACTAAGGAGTGCTTGGGCGCGGAGCTGATCAACGACTACATCGCTCGCTTCAACGAGACATTGCTGTCAATCGAGATCATGCATCCCGAGCCACTGCAGCGCTTGCAGGCTTTTTCCCGACTTTTCGTGATCAGCGCGAATGAGGGGCTGCTGCCGTTATGCGGTGCCTTGGCGGCGGAAATGGCTGCGTTGCCTTTGTCGCTACAAGGACTTACCAGGGACTTCTTTAATTCCCAGCTCGCCTGGCTCCAAAGCACCCTAAATGACGCAGTCCGGCAGCACAACTGGTTACTTGGAACCACTGCTGAGAGCTTCGCCTTCATGCTGCTGAGCATGTTGGAGGGAGCAAGCCTCATTGATTGGACACTGGGTTGCTCAGCCGACCCGTTGGCTGGCTTTAACCATTTGCTTGAAATGGCCGCAATGCAATCTTCACTTCTCCGTGCAGGATAAAATATGCAAATCCCTTCGAAAAAATATGTAGTCGATATCTGGTCTGATTACGTGTGTCCCTGGTGCTGGATTGCCAAGCGTCGTTTTGAAAAAGCGCTCGAAAACTTCCCGCAGAAGGACGATGTACAGGTCAACATTCGGGCCTATCGACTGACTGCAAATCACACCCCTGAACCGATGATAGCGGCACTGAAACGTAAGCTCGGCAACCCAGGCTCCGCAGAAGCGATGATGAGTACGGTCAGTAAATATGGCCAGGCTGATGGGCTGGATTACCGTTTCGACACCATGATGTTTGGTGACACAGCGGATGCTCATGTCCTGGTGAAAGCAGTTGAAGACACGACAGTGAAGAAGCGCCTTGTTGAGGCGTTGTACGAGCAAAGTACCAGTCACGGCAAGTCGCTTTTTGATCGCGCCAATTTGGAGTCGATCGCGAAGGAGACAGGTGTGCCCGATGAATCAATTCAGTTGGCGTGGTCATCCGTGGAGCTGCGCGTGGAGATGGAGGAGGACGAGCATTTCGCAGCCCAACTGGGTTCCGGCGTGCCACTTTTTGTCTTCAACAACACGTTCTCTGTGTCAGGCGCTCAGCCAGAAGCGGCCTTTCTTGAAGCGCTGAATCAAATGGTTGCTAAAGAGAGAACCGAGGATAGCTCATTGATGGGCCAAGTCTGCGGCATCGATGGCTGCGAAATTTGATGGACAACGGAACGGGGGGCCTCAGAACGTGCCCCCCTTTTCCTTAACACAACATGTGAGATCCAAATGAGCCGTATCGTTGAATTGAGCGCTCCCCAATTTTCCCGTTTTGTTGCCAAAGGCAGCAGTGTCGTACTGTTCTCAGCATCCTGGTGCAAACCTTGTAAAGAGATGAAGCCAGTCTTCATCGACTTGGAGGAAAAGCTCCATGCTCTCGCAGTCTTTGGAAAGATTGATATTGCGGTATCGCCGACGATTGCGCAGATGTATGGCATTCGATCTGTGCCGTCCTTGGCAGTGTTCCACGAAGGCCGACTGCTGAAAGTCTTCGCTGGGTCTAAATCGGTTTCGGCCTTGAAAAAAGCAATCATCACTGAGCTGGAAGATGCTAGCTAACCAAGCATCCTGCGCGACCTATAAGTCAAATCAGCTACCTGTCTCCCTATGCGCAAGGCTCACTTTTCCTGGGCCGGCATCAATTGGATGAGCGCGGTCTTCATTGAATATTTCCGTTAGTAAAGCGTTGGCTCGTTTGTAAGCGTCGTACTTGAATTCGGAATCATCCTCGGGCTGAGCGGCCATCTCCTCCAGCATATCCATATTCAGGCGGCGGAATCGATCTGCACGCTCACGAGCCTCGTAGCGTCCTATCCCAAGTTGCTCCAAAGCCCTGCGCCCGAGGGACAACGCGCTTTCAAAGGTTTCACGCTCGACTTCTTCCACACCCATCTGGCGTAGGGTAATGATGTGCCCCATATCTCGAGCGCGCACCACCAGTTTTAGGGATGGAAAATGCTCCTGGGCCAACTTGGTCAGTGCAAGGTTATCGTCTTGATTGTCGATGGCGTTGATCAGCACCACCGCTTGGGCAGCACCCGCAGCGTGCAGTAAATCGAGGCGGGTGGCATCCCCGTAGAACACCTTGACCCCGAACTTACGCAGCGTCTCGATGTGGTCTGGATCATGATCCAAGACCACTACCTCAAAACCACAGGACATCAACAGACGCCCAGCGATCTGACCGAATCGACCGAAACCAGCAATGATGACCCGAGGATTGCTCTGATCAATGGTGTCAGCTTCATTACTGCCCTGTTTGCTCGACGACTCCAGGTGATTGAGCAAAAGGATCAACAAAGGCGTCACGCACATCGACAACGCTACCGCTAGCGTCAGGCTCTTACCCCAAGGGTCGACCAGGATGCCGGCGACGGTCGCTGCGCCAAAGACTACAAAGGCAAACTCACTGCCTTGGCCAAGGAACACCGCCTGCCATGAACGCTGGTCACTAGGGACATTCAGAAAGCGACCCAGGAGCTTAATCACGAGCAGTTTGATCAGGATGAAGCCCAAGGTCAGAGTGATGACTTTCAGTGGCGAATCGATCAGCGTGCCGAAGTCAATCGACATCCCTACACCGATAAAAAACAGACCTAGCAACAGTCCTTTGAAGGGTTCGATATCGCTTTCCAGAGCATGGCGATACTCCGAGCTGGCCAAGAGAACGCCGGCTAAGAAAGCGCCCATGGCCATGGATAAACCGGCCTCTTCCAATAAGAGGCCGAAACCGAATACCAGGAACAGTGCGACGGCGCTAAAGATTTCTCTCAGGCCTGAGCGCGCTACAAAGCGAAGGACGGGCCGAGAGACGTACTGACCCAAGAGAACCACTGCGACAATTGCACCCACGATTTTGGCAGAGGACAGGGCCAGCTCTGCATTTGAGGGCGTACCACCGTTTGCGGCCAGCAGTGGGATCATGGCCACTAGAGGAATCGCCGCGATGTCCTGGAAAAGCAACACGGCGAAGCTGCTGCGACCCACTGCGGTGGCGTTCATGTTTCTCTCGCTCATGGCCTGCATGGCGATGGCAGTCGACGACAGGCTCAACGTCAGCCCTACCAACAACGCAGCCGTCCAATTCAAGCCAAGTGCAGCGCAGAAAACTGCGATGGCCGCACCGCATGCCAGCATCTGCAACGCGCCGCCGCCGAAGACCATGCGGCGCATAGCCCAAAGACGCTTGGGGTCGAGTTCGAGACCAATGATGAACAGCATCAACACCACGCCAATCTCAGCAAAGTGCAGGATGGATTCGACATCGGTCACAAGCTTTAAACCCCAGGGGCCGATCAGGCAGCCAGCTATCAGGTAGCCTAGAACCGGGCCCAGCCCTAAGCGAACGGCAATTGGGACTATCAAGGCTGCGGAGCCCAGGTAGATGAGCATTTCAATCAGGCTGTGAGTGTCCATTCAATCTTCCCTCCATGACGTCAGGCGCTCGCCATAATTGCGGATCTGTTTAAGCAATGCGCTTTGATCTGCTCTGTAAGCACCATGGACTGCGACTGGACTCAACCAATGCATCCCGCAGTAATTCGCCGTCGCCTGAATGGGCTGGGACAGCACCGCAAAACCTGGGTGGTCGCCGCCTTCAAAATGATCATGCTCTCCGCCAGTGGTTACGGCCCACAGCAGTTTTTTGTTTTTTAAAGCACCAGCGTCGGCGCCATAGGCCCAGCCCTGAGTGAAGACCTTATCGATCCACAGCTTTAAAAGGGGCGGATAGCTGTACCAATACATAGGATGTTGCAGAACCAGAAGGTCTGCCTGTTCCACCGCCCTCTGCTCAGCTTCAACGTCGATATTGAAATCGGGGTAGAGGTCGTACAGCGAACGGATTGCGACATCGGGATTATTGGCTGCCAGCTTGAGCATCAACATGTTGACATTGGATTTATCAGGGTAAGGATGGGCGTAAATGATCAGAATCACGGAGTAGTCCCCACAAACCTGGCGTTCTTTAAGAACGGAAAAGCTCCCTGTTCGTCGAGCATGGCCGGACTCAAAGAACAGGGAGCTAATGACCTGAAGGTGAAGCCTTACTCGCCGGCTTGCAGCTTCAATACTTCCTGGGCGGTCACAGGTTTGCCACCAATACCCCAGTCTCCACTTTTTACCTCTTCGAAGATGACCCACGTAAGGGCGCGCATGTTTTGCCTTCAACCGACACCATAGCGTCAGTTACTTTGCGAATCACTTCAGCTTTTTGCTCATCGGAAAAAACGCCTTCAATCCCTTTGATAGTTACGATTGGCATGGTGTTCTCCTAAATGTTTGTGAAGGAATCTCAGGCTTTGGCCGCTTCGTATTCCGGATAGTCGGTGTAGCCCTTATCAATCGAACCGCTTACACCGTAGTAGGTCGCGCGATCACCCTCGGCCAATGGCCAATCGTTCTGCATACGCTCTACCAGATCAGGGTTGGCAATGTAGGCGGTGCCAAAGGCAATCAGATCTAGCTCGCCTTTGGCCAACTCAGACTCTGCAATCTCTTTGGTGAAGCCGCCCGCAGCCATCAAGGTGCCCTTGTACGCTTCACGGAATGCAGCGCCGAAACCTGGTGGCGTTTGCGCGGCGAGGATGGTCGGTTGGTAGTTCAGGTGCACAAATGCCAGCTCTCTTTCGTTGAGGGCGGCCGCCATGCTCATCCAGGTTTCTTCTTCGCCTTCGTACACACCGAAGTCATACAATCGACCAAACGGAGAGAAGCGCACACCAATCTTCGATCCGCCGATTTCAGCAGCAATCGCATCAATCGTTTCCAGCAGGAAGCGTTGACGGTTCGTAATAGAGCCACCGTACTGATCAGTACGAGTGTTCAGGGCGCTGCTCAGGAATTGGTCGAACAGGAAGCCGTTGGCTGCCATGATTTCGATACCGTCAAAGCCGGCGTCCATGGCCATCCGTGCGGACTTCACGAAGTCCGCGATGACGCGTTTCACTTCTTCAGTTTCCAACGCACGTGGAATGCTGGGCTGTACCGGGCCGGATTTGCCAGGCTCAATCCAGGCATACACCGTGGTATCTACCGCAGGCACCGTGCCCGATGAGACTGGCGCCATGCCGTGTACCGAGGTGTGGGACATACGGCCTACGTGCCAGAGCTGCGCGAAAATCTTCCCGCCTTTGGCGTGCACCGCGTCAGTCACTTTGCGCCAGCCTGGTAAGTGCACATCTTCGTAAATGCCAGGGGTGTACAGATAGCCGCGAGCCTCATCGGAAATAGGCAGGCCTTCGGTGATCAGCAAGCCCGCAGAGGCTCGTTGCGCGTAGTAAAGCGCGTTGGATTTATTCGTTATGTTGTTCAAGGTTCGGGTGCGAGTCATGGGGGGCATGACAACACGGTTTTTCAGCGGAGTACCGGCCAGATCGTAAGGGGTGAACAGCTTATTCATGATTAATCTCGACGTCGTTGAAGGGAAAGAAAATCGGCGTTTGAATTAAGACTTATCGAACGCGTCGAGTACGTGGGTGCTGTAGACCAGCGCGGCACCGGCATTCATGTTGATAGCTACACCCAGTGCTTCGGCGACCTCTTCACTGGTTACACCGAGCTTCTTTGCTTCAGCGGCGTGAAATGCAATGCAGCCATCGCAGCGAGTCGTCACGGCCACTGCGAGGGAGATGAGTTCGCGAGTCTTGGCGTCCAGATGATTGGTTTTGCTTGCGGCGGCACCGAGGGCGGCCATACCCTTCATGGTTTCAGGTGACAAGCCGTTCAGCTCTACCAAACGAGTGTTGATGTCTTTTCGGGTTTGCTTCCAGTCTTGCATGGGATTCTCACAGGGATGTCGTGGGTTGCAGGGGTTTAAAATCTGAAACAAAGCTACCATCCAGTTGGTAGGGTTTCAACGAGTCCATGTCGATTTTTAATATCAATGTAATTTAATAGGCGGCTTTACGCTGTTTTGGAAGGAGACTAACTTTCATGGCGTGATGCGTTCATGCGCTCGCGCTACACAGCGTTTCTATGTCTCCACCACGTTTTTCGTGGCACCGGTGTGACTAACAGGTAGCAAATGACTGTTAATCATTGGGTCTCTGGTTCGAGTCCAGGTCGTGGAGCCAGATAGAAAAAAGCCTGTAGAGATACAGGCTTTTTTTGCTTGGGATTTGACCCAGCAATTCAGACGCTTAGCATGACGCCATCAACGGGCATGATCCGCATGCTTATTTGAAGGACGTGCTCACGCGCCTGCCGTCGCAGCGGGCGAGTGGGATTGAAGCGGCTGGGTCCTACGCAATTTTGATTACTACCTTACCAAAGGCGCCTCTGGCCAAATGTTCGTACGCTTCGCGTGCTTGATCAAATGGATACACGTGGTCGATTACCGGGCGAATCTTGTGCTCGTTCATTCGGTCAAATGCCGAGCGTGGAGCAACGGCTATGCCGCGAATCGTTGTTTGCCGGAAAATCATAGGCATCAGGTTCAAGGTAGAGGTTTGGCCTGTCAGAAAGCCGATCTGTGCGATACGTCCACCTGCCTTTGTTGCAGCAATCGATTGATTGATGCCGTCACCGCATGCCACGTCCAGCAGGAGATCCACTCCCTTGCCGTCAGTGAGCTTCAGAACGTCCTCTGCCCACTCAGGGGTAGTGTGATAATTTATACCCGCAACAGCGCCCAGTTTTTTTACAGCCTCCAGATTTTCATCACGGCTGGAGGTAACGATAACCTTGGCTCCCAAAGCTGTAGCAATTTGTGCTGCAAAAACAGAAACACCTCCAGATCCCTGAACCAAGACGGTTTGCCTCCGCACCAAGACGGGCGAGTGCAAGATGTGTTCGGCAGACGCTTACGGTGAGTGGGCCGGACGGTCACCTTACAGTTTCAAAGCGAACAAGGATTAACCAGGTTTACGATAGAGGTCATCGTCATCCCCGCTCTCCCTCGCCCCGTGTCGCTCACATAATCCTTTTCAGTGCCCACCAAAGTTCGCTTTCCTGATTGGAGCATGGTATCGACGATGAGTTTTTTCTTCGCGATATCCGGCTTAAAATTCGGCTCTACTGGCCAAATCTGTACGGCATAGTTTTGGGCGAACAAAAACAGATTTGGAGCGGTATCTACCGGCGTTTGTAAGTGCGCGCACACGACGTCGCTGGCTTGTACTTCAACCATTGTTTTGTAGTGGGGCTTGTCGTAACTGGCCAATATCAATTTCGTGCGAGTCTGAACCCCCAGCGCTTCCTGAGGGTGGCAAGGCGTCACTTCTCCATAGGCGTAGGCGCACCAATTTACCTGGGTCATTGTGACGATTTCCTCAGGTTTTAAAGACAGATCTTTCTGGATGTTCAACCGGTCTTGCGGTTTTTCGTAGGGGATTGTCGTGCAGCCAGTGAGCAATGCGAGTGCGAGCAGAGTGATGAACTTGAAGTACATGGCTTTCATTTCCTATGAATTACATCGACCTGATAGAAACAACTTCCACAAAACCGAATTTTTTCCTGGCCGCCTTGGTAGCGTCTGGCTCAGCTAGGATACCGGGGAGAGACTCTTGCTCGGAAGGCGCGCTGCAGAGGTGCAGGCTTTTTTTGCCTAGGATTTGGCCTGCATGGCGCGATTCGCAAGAAGCCAACTCTAGCCCTTCGATTCAGACAGGTTTGCTTTTTGATTTGGCAGGCAGTGGATTAACAAGCATTCGGTTCAATTCTCCAGCGAGCGCTATCAACTGCTGTTCCAACGCTTCGACCTCTGAGACGCTGATGCCATTGTTGAGGACTTGCAAGGTTTTGGCTTGTTTCTTCGAGGCTGGCGCTAGGTTATAGGTGTCCTGTGAAACCAATGCCTGTCGCAGTAGATTGTTGATCACGGTCTGATAGCCGGTGCCTGCACTCTGGGCACGTTCACGGGCGGCTTCGATCACAGCATCGTCCAGCATGATCGTGATACAGGTTTTGCCTTTGTTGCTGGCGATGGCGCCGCGCTTGGCGTTACTGAAGTCGTATTCGTCTTTCATGGCGCAAACCTCCAGGTACTGGCGCCGTTCATTTTTGGATGCAAGCCGGGCGCTGATGATGCGCACGAAATTGGGATCGCCGTAGGTGTAGGCCATTACCAGCACGCGTCCGTATGCGTCAGTGCCCGTGATCCCCTCCGATCAGTTGGAGCTTAATCTTGCAGAGATTGCCTGGGGATTTCCGTGCGCAACGGGCGTCTGTTTACGTAGCCAGGTTCTGTTTTCTTTGTCGGAAGGCGTGTATAGACATGACCGAATGTCATATCGAAGCGTTTGAGTGGTAGGCGGGCTGGGTTTGAGCCCAGGTCGTGGAGCCTCAGTTTGCAGCGTTTTCACGAGCAGCAAGCACCCGACGCGGCAACCGCCCGTTAAGCGCGACGTACGCCACCAACCCAATCCATGGCGGGCTGCAGATGCCCTGCCTGTTGGCCGATGGCTGGTCGGAGGCAAACACCATCCGCCAAGCTGCCAGCGCAGGCGTGCAGTTACCCGGCCTCAGTCGGTTGTACGCAGGCGAGGAGGAGAGACAAGGTTGGCTGTTGGGGTATTCATCCTTGACCGCCCATGAAATCGAAACAGCCATGCGGCGGCTGGCCAGAGCAATAGGCTCGTAGGAGCGAGCTTGCTCGCGAAAAACTCACAGGCGCCGCGTTCATTCAGGAAGCACGCGTTATCGTTGACGTTTTTCGCGAGCAAGCTCGCTCCTACAGAGGTCGCAGGCAGGAGGTAGTCGAACCCTTGCGCCAGGTTCGAGCCGGATAGCCGCTGCGCCTCATCGACATCCATCGATTCATCCTCACCGGCGGTATAGCATTGGTCACCGCTTCGCCTTTCATCGGGATACACCATAAAACCACCGCGGCCGTCAGGGCAGTCGGGCAGGTATACCGAGGACAGGTCGCGTTGCTCATCCACATGCGCATTCAAGCGCGCGATATAGATACCCATCGAAACCGCCACGCCAATAATCAGCACCACGCAGGCGACCAACTGGCCGGTATAGCTGGCGGCAACCTCATCACGACGCACGGGCGACATCACACGACCCTGTCTGCTCAACGTTCTGGCCCACTAGAAACCAGCCATTGCCTCCCATGCGTACCAACTGCGTTTGCTGTGGAAGGATGCCCACCATCAGCGCGAGGAAAATCACGGCTAACAGCACCCCTTTGATCATCGAATACAGGTTCATGACGGTGACGAGCTCTGGATAAGAAGAGCCTTAGCCTAAGCAGCACGGGGTTAACGTCAGGTAAACATCACGGGAAAGCGCCCGACTTCCGCTATCCTTCACACCGCTGCGCACTGCCTGCCCGAGGGGTTTTTTCCGTGCATATTCATCTGCTGCTGGTCGAGGACAACCTGGACCTGGCCACCACCGTCATCGAGTACCTGGAGATCAGCGGCATCGTCTGCGATCACGCCAGTAATGGCCAGGCCGGGCTCAACCTGGCGCTCAACCAGCATTACGACGTCATTTTGCTGGACATCATGCTGCCGCGCCTGGACGGCCAGCAGGTGTGCACAGGGTTGCGCCAGCAAGGCATCCAGACCCCCATCCTGATGCTGACCTCGCTGGATGCGTTGCCGGACAAGCTCGCCAGTTTTGCCGCCGGCGCCGACGACTATCTGGTCAAGCCGTTCGAACTCGCCGAGCTGGTGGCGCGGATTCGCGCCTTGAGCCTGCGGCGCAGCGGCCAGACCAGCCGCCTGCAAGTGGACGACCTGGTCATGGAGCTGACCACCCGCAAAGTCAGCCGGGCAGGGCAGGAGCTGCACCTGTCACCTATCTGCTGGGCCTTGCTGGAGCACTTGATGCGCGCCAGCCCCGAGCCTGTTCCCAGGGAGCGGTTGGAAAGCAAAATCTGGGGCGATGAGCCGCCCGACAGCAATACCCTCAAAGTGCATATGCACCGGCTGCGCAAGGCGGTAGACAAACCGTTTGGCCGGCCATTGATCCATACCCTGGCGGGTGTCGGCATTCAGGTAAAACCCCATGCGTAACGGCCTGAGCTTGAAGTGGGTGATCAGTGGCAGTTTCCTGTGTTTGATTGCGGTGGTGTTGGTGATCTACAGCAAGCTGCTGCCTGAATTCACTGTACGCGGCCTGTTCTACACCGCCAGCGCGATGATGGAGGAGGAAGCCCAGTATTTTCTCCGGCACTACAAACAGGACCCGACCACGCCGACGCCGCACAATTACTTCTATACCAGCGTCATCGGCAAGGAGGCGTTGCCGCAGGACGTGCGCGAGTTGCTCACGACATCGCCGAGCCTGTCCTTCGGCGCGGTGAATATCTTCGGCGATCTCTATTCCGATGACGACGATGAGCCGTTCCAGATCATCCTCGAACAGCCCCTGGGTGACGGCAAAACCCTCTACATGTACGACATCGACCACGATAAGGAAGCAGGCGGGGAGGTGGAGACGCCGTTGTCTGACGCCTATTTCGATCAGGTCATAGAGAGTGTCAAGTTCATCAGCCTGGCGGTATTCGTGCCGGCGCTGATCATCATCGCCTTGCTGGTCTGGTGGCTGGTTCGGCCGCTGGGGCGCCTGGTGCAATGGTCCGGCACACTCAAAGATCCTGAGGCACTGGCCGGCACACGGCCGGGTTTCAGCTTTAAGGAGTTCAATATGCTGGCCGATGCCCTGGCCAAAAGTGTTGAGCAGGTTCAGGCCGCCAGCGAGCGAGAAGGCCGCTTGTTGCGCTACACCAGCCATGAACTGCGAACGCCCCTGGCGGTGCTCAAGGCCACAATCGAATTGTTGGCCCTGCAATCGGGCGGAGCCCTGCCGGCCTCATTGCAGCGCATAGAACGCTCGGTGATGAACATGCAACTGATCGCCGAGACATTGCTGTGGATGAGCCGCGAACGTCCCGAGCCCCTGCCGGAAGAAGACGTTGACCTGAGCGAACTGGTGGGCGAGCTGATTGAAAAACACCGCTACCTGATCGGTAACCGGGATATTGAGCTGAGCATCGACATCCACGACGGCCCTTGCCGATTGCCTCCTACCGCCTGCCGCATCGTGATCGGCAATTTCCTGCGCAATGCGCTGCAATACGCCGAAGAAGGCACCGTGGAAATCCGCTTCAAATACCCGCGGCTGATGATCGCCAATCACATCAGGGAGACGGGGCCACAGCAGGAGTCCGATGATTTTGGCTATGGGCTGGGGTTGCAGTTGATGCGCGAGTTATGCGCAAAGCTGGGCTGGCAGATTGAGGTGATTCGTGAGCAGCAGCGGTTTACGGTCATGCTTGATGTGGTGAAGTTGCGGGCTGTGGAGTCGGTAGGGTAAAGGCAGGCTGTGCATTTCACCGGGTGAGTGAGCTGGCCTGCCTGCGCGGTGGCGGGGTACTGAACGACTGAGTGCCTAAGCGAGTTTCACATTCATGGTGATGTGGGCAGTGAATACCTTGATGCCGCTCGCATCGAACACCTCTACCGGGACGATCTTGTCGCCGGCGGTTTGCCAGTCGATCGCGCTGCCATCGGCCACGGCGCGGATATCGGTTTTCGCCTTGGCCAGGTATTCCACGGTCATGCCCTTGGGAATCCAGCGCGCACCTGCGGGAATGGAGGCGTCGGTCATCATACCGCCTGCGAGTTCGGCAGCGTTGCACAGCGCGATGGCGTGCACGGAGGCCAGGTGATTGGTGATTTCCTTGCGAAACGGCACAGTGACCACCGCATGGTTGGGCTTCAGTTCCGCGATCTCGGGCGTGATGGTGCTGAAGTAGGGGGCCATCTGGCAGGCCAGGTTGCTGAATGCGGCGGGGCCTACGCTATTGAACATGCTCAGGGCTTGGCTCATCGGAATATCCTCAAGGGTCAGTTGCAGAATAATATTCTGTAACGGAACAATATTCTGTAAATTCGATACCTGTCAACCTGAGCTTTCTCTGCCGGGCGCTCAGCCTATAAACTGTTTTGATTTGGCCCTCTTCCATGCACTCCACCGATCTTATCGAGCGCACCTTCCCCGGCAGGCGCAGCGACCTCAAGCGCATCATCCTGCGCGAAGCACTGGCGTGTTTTAACGAGGTGGGCATCGAGGCGACCTCTATCGAAACCATTCGCGCGCGCTGCGACACCAGCGTGGGCGCTATCTATCACCACTTCGGCAATAAAGAGGGCCTGGTCGCTGCGCTGTTCTTTGCGGCGCTGGAGGACCAGGCCAGCCTGCGTGACCACTATCTGCAAACGGCGGATACCGCCCATGCGGGCGTCGTCGGGCTGGTGTACAGCTATGTTGAATGGGTGACTGAACAGCCGGATTGGGCGCGGTTTGTGTTCCAAAGCCGCTTTGCCGTGTCCAGCGGCCCGTTCAAGGAAGAGTTGCTTGCACGCAACAAACAGCGCAACCAGCAGTTGAAGGAATGGATGAGCGGGGAAGGGCGCAAGGAGCATTTCAGTCACTTGCCGCCAGAACTGATTCCCTCGTTGATTATCGGCGCGGCGGAAAGTTACTCGCGTGCGTGGTTGTCGGCCAAGGTCAAAAAGAGTCCATTTGAATACCGCGAACTGCTGGCTGAAGCGGCGTGGAAGTCGATCAGCCTGAGTTAGTCAGGCCTGCTCATCTCCTGGGGGAGCTGTCGAGCTTTAGCGAGGCTGCGAAAGCAGTGATCCAGGCGATGAAGAGGTTGCCTGTGCCGCCGCCATCGCAGCCTCGCTGGGGCTCGACAGCTCCCACATTTGGGCGGTGTTGTTGTTGAGCATTGTGCTTGGCGCGATGGTCCTGCAAAGCGATATTCCACATGCACCGCCGATCCCCTGTGGGAGCTGTCGAGCTTCAGCGAGGCTGCGAAAGCGGTGGGTCAAACAATGAGCCTTTGGGCAATGCCCACACCTGATCAAATTCCCTCTGAGGCTATACTTGCCTCCTTCCAACCAATCGAGATCCCCATGAGCACCTCTCTTTCCCTGTCGCCAGTGCGCAAGCCCGTCGCGCCACTGATCGCTTTTGTCATCCTGGTGGCCGGCGCTCTGTTCCTGCAAAACACTGTGGGCGCGCGCCAGGTGTTGTTGCTGGTGGTCGGCGCCGCGCTCGGGCTGACCCTGTACCACGCCGCCTTCGGTTTTACTTCAGCCTGGCGCGTGTTTATCAATGATCGGCGTGGCGCCGGCTTGCGCGCGCAGATGGTGATGCTGGCGGTGGCGGTGGTGCTGTTTTTCCCGGCGCTGGGCGCGGGCACCTTGTTTGGCCAGCCGGTGGCCGGGCTGGTGGCGCCGGCCGGTGTGTCGGTGGTGTTCGGGGCGTTTATTTTCGGGATCGGCATGCAGTTGGGCGGCGGGTGTGCGTCGGGCACCTTGTTCACCGTCGGTGGCGGTAATGCGCGGATGTTGGTGACACTGCTGTTCTTTATCTGTGGCTCGTTGATCGCCACCCACCACGTCGACTGGTGGTTTGCACTGCCATCGTTCCCGGCGGTTTCCATCGTCAAAACCTTCGGTGTGCTGCCGGCCTTGGTCCTGAGCCTGGCGGTGTTCGCGCTAATTGCAATGGTCACCGTGCGCCTGGAAAAACGCCGTCACGGCCAACTTGAACAAGGCGTACAAAGCGAGCACCCAGGGCTGCGCCGCTTCCTGCGCGGGCCATGGCCGCTGGTGTGGGGCGCGATTGGCCTGGCGCTGCTCAACTACGCCACATTGGCCCTGGCCGGGCGTCCGTGGGGCATTACCTCGGCGTTCGCGCTGTGGGGCGCCAAGGTGGCGAGCGGGCTGGGTGTGGACGTCGCCAGTTGGGCATTCTGGCAAATGCCGGGCAATGCCAAGGCGCTGGCTGCACCGGTGTGGGAAGACATCACCAGCGTCATGGACATCGGCATTGTTCTTGGTGCGTTGTTGGCCGCAGGCCTGGCTGGGCGTTTTGCTCCCAGCCTGAACATCCCGCTGCGCTCGTTGATCGCGGCTGTGATCGGCGGCCTGATGCTCGGCTACGGTTCGCGCCTGGCCTATGGCTGCAATATCGGCGCCTACTTCAGCGGCATCGCCTCGGGCAGCCTGCATGGCTGGGTATGGCTGGTGGCGGCCTTTATCGGTAACGGCGTGGGCGTGCGCTTGCGGCCCTTTTTCTTCGCGGGTGAGCGGCCCAAGGTGGCCTTGAGTGGCTGCTGAGCCGTGCGCTCACATTCGCCTGGCGCGAGCGCAGGATGCCGGCTTATTACCCGCCATCGAGCATTGCGCTGCCCAGGCATTCCGGAGCATTGAGGACCTGGGTTGGCTGGCGGAGGCTGCGTCGATCAGTGTCGAGTGCCATCGCCAGTGGATCGCGCTATCGAGCTGCTGGGTGGTGGTCGACACCCACGGCCAGCTCCAAGGCTTCCTCAGCGCGGAACGTTTTGGCGACGACCTGCATATCCATGAAGTCTCGGTTGCCCAACCGCTGCAGGGCCAGGGCTGGGGACGCAGGCTGGTGGAAACGGCGATCCACCACGCACGCACCCAGCAACTGCGTGCGGTGACCTTGACCACCTTCAAACATGTGCCCTGGAATGCGCCGTTCTATCGGCGCCTGGGCTTTGAGCCCCATACCGATCAGCGCCTGGAAAATACCCTGGCGGATGAATACGCCCAAGGTTTCGCCCCGGGCAGCCGCTGTGCCATGGCGTACCAAGTGGTATGTCCGAATCCGTCCTGAAGTGGTCCGCCTCTTGCCTGTCGTCCTCCGAGCGTTGTCCTTACCATGGCTCTACCGTCTCCCCATAGACACAAGCCAAAAGGCCAACCCGTGAGCCAAAAAGCCCTGATCGTGATCGACGCCCAACATTCCTTCCGTCATTCAACCTACTGGTCCGAAAATGACCTGCCCGAGTACCTGGAAAAACAGCAGGCCCTCATTGATGGCTGTGTTCAGCAAGGCATCCCGGTGGTACAAGTCTTCCATGTTGAAGACCAAGGGCATTTCTCCATGCAATCGGGCAACGTCAGGGCCTTGAGCGAGCTGTCGATTAATCCGCAACTGGTGATCCATAAGCGCTACCACAGTGCTTTGGCCGGTACGCCACTGGCCGCTCGGTTGGTGGAAATGGGCGTCACCACGCTGATCATCAGCGGCATCCGCACTGAGCAATGCTGCGAGACCACCACGCGGCAGGCTGCGGACAGCGGCTTCAAGGTGGATTTTGTCAGCGAGGCGACCCTGACCTTCCCGATGACCCACGCGCGTAGCGGCCGGGTCTATACGCCGGCTGAGATTCGCGAACGCACGGAGTTGGTCCTCGATGACCGCTTCGCCCGCATCGTGACGGTCGCCCAGGCACTGGCGGAGTGAAGCGGTGAGCGTACCGGTGCTGTTCGTGCTGTTGCCCAATGTGCTGATGCTCGACCTGGCGGGGCCTGCTGAAGTGTTGCGCCTGGCCGCGCAAGCCGAGGACCCGGCGGCGGTGGATTTCGATCTGCAGTACGTCAGCCCGGTGGAGTCGCTGCACAGTTCCATCGGCTTGCCACTGACCGGGCTGGCGCCACTGCCATCGACCTTGGCGCCCGGCACGCTGGTGGTATTGGTGGGCTCCACGATGAACGTATCAAAGGCCCACCAAAAGGCTTTCGAATCGGCCAGCCATCAGCTCACCCAGTGGTTGCAAAACGTGTTCGCGCCCTCGGCCGAACGCCTGGTGTGCGTGTGTGCCGGCGCGTTGAGCGCCGCCAGGGCCGGGCTGCTCGATGGGCGCCAATGCACCACGCACCATTCGCTGTGCGCCACCTTGCAGGCCATCGCCCCCAAGGCCCGGGTTTTGGAAAACCGCCTGTACGTCACCGATGGCCCGGTCAGTTGCAGCGCCGGTATCACGGCGGGTATCGACCTGATGCTGCACCTGGTCGCCGAACTGGCCGGGCCACGCTTGGCGTGCGCGGTGGCGCGAGACATGGTGGTGTACCTGCGCCGCAGCGGTAGCGACCCGCAGCTATCGCCTTGGGTGACCGGGCGCAATCACCTGCACCCAGCGCTCCATCGTGTGCAGGACGCCATCGCCGCCGCCCCCTGCGAAGCCTGGACACTTACCCGAATGGCAAGCCTGGCGTGCACCAGCAGTCGGCACCTGGCGCGCCTGTTCCAGGAACATGTGCAGATCAGCCCACTGGATTACCTGCATCGCCTGCGCCTGGCGGTGGCGCGGGAACTGCTGGCCGAGTCGGCCCTGGACATTGAAGCCATCGCCGAGCGCGCAGGCTTTGGCTCGGCGCGGCATCTGCGGCGTATCTGGGGCAAATACGAAGCGGCAACCCCTTCAGCCATGCGCCTTACTCAGCAGGCGTCTCGCCAGCCGTAACCGGCTCTTGGCCGGCCTCGGTCGCCAGCTTCAAACGGTCCGCCTTGCTGATGTATTTGTCTTTGCTTTTAGGTGCCAGCTTGGCGCTGGCCTTTTTCGCTTTGGCTTTGAAGAGCTGCTGAAGTTTTTTCTGGCGGTTCATGTTTCGTTGCCTGAAGGGGAAAGGCGCGGATGATACTACCGGTTCAGCGCGCCAGGAACTCACTGATCAGTGTGATCACCTGCTGCTGGATCACGGGCCGTGGCCGCGCGCCTTCGCCGTCCTGGCAAATGATGCTATCGCCGGGCACATCAGCGTCAAGCACCGCTGCCGCGCCCGGTTTGCACTGGGACATAAAGCTGAAGTGGTTGGCGTCCTGGATCTCCACGTACTGAGTCGACGTTTTTGGCAGCCGCTTGGCCATGTCAGCCGATTCCATCTGCGCGGGCAAATCCGCTGATGGCACACCGGCGGCGATCACCAGGGCCGGCACTGGCAGCGCCGCGAGGCTCGCATCGGTAAAACCGCGTGACAGGCCCAAGTCCAGAGACACCACAGCGGTCACGCGTTTATCGCTCAAGTCCGCAGCCAGTTGAGCCTTCCCGTTCGGCGTACCTTCAGAGTTCATCTCGCGATAGGCCGTGCACGCCACCAACGTCGGATGGGCGTTGCAGTCCCGGGCAAACAACTCCGGGTCGAAACGCGCCCCCGCGCTCTCCATGACCGTCCAGCCCCCCAGGGAATGGCCGATCACCGCGATCCGGCCACTATCCGCCGCGCCAAATGGCGTGGCCTGCGCCAGCAGCGCATCAATGGCCCGGCTCAAATCCTTGGGCCGTTGCCACAACTGCGCGGCGGCTTGCGCGCTGCGATCCTGGCTGGTGGTGCCAGGGTGATTCACTGCCGCCACGATATACCCCTGCCGGGCCAGCGCACTGGCCAGCCACGCCTGCTTGCCCCAGTTGCCACCATAGCCGTGGGAGAGCACCACCACCGGATGTTTGCCGGGTGTCGGTGCGGCATCAGGCACCGCAAGCACACCGATGAACACCAGGTTGTCGGCGATCAGCTTGGGTTGGGCGGTGCTGGTGGCGGGGTACCACACGGCCATTTCCAACGGGCGAATGTTGTGAGTGTCGGGCAGGGTGGTGGTTTGGAAACCGATGGGGTTGTCGTTGGCGAGTGCAGGCGCGGTGAGGCTTATCAGGAGCAGGGCGGCAAAGGGGGCTTTCATTGTTTTTATCGTCCTTGAAATGAGGTGCGCAGCATGAACTGAAATGGGCGGTTTAGGTAGAGGGCAGGCGGGACTAGGAAGTGGCCTACGAATTCCTACTTTCGGGTATTACAGATGGGGACTTCATGTTTTTAGGAAGTGGCCGGCTTACTTGACGCTATGAATCGTGCACTGTCGGAGCGTGAGTCCTACTGCCGTATCGATGATGATCTGAGTTTTATGCTTTTTAACTTGAGTTGCGAGGCTCACGTAAGGTCCGCCTGCGGGGCTTACTTGTCGATCAGGAAACATTCTTAGTCGATGGAGGGTGTAATCATGATGAACGTCAGTGTTTATACATCGTTAACTAATAACCACTTGGGCAGTGCTGTTCCCACCCGCCCTAGCCCGGTTTCTGTGTCGTCTATTCAAGACAAGACCGGCTCCTCCAGCGATAACGTTCAAGCCAGTACCGTCAGTACCGTTTCGATCCTGGCGGGGCAATTAAGTGATGCTGCTAGCCGTGACGTCCGCCTTCGCCAACTGGACCCAAGGCACAACGCCCTCAATCCGCTCGATGGGATAAGTGACGAGCGATATTTCGCCAACAAGGCTCAGCATGATGCCGAAGTCCCCGATACGCCGTTCTTGGAATTGCATGAGCGCGCCAAGCAAGCCACTGCCTTCGCCAACGGTTCTGCCAGTAACCCATTCACAGGCCTTACGGTCGATCAATTGACTCTGATTGCCCGCGACGACAGCGGTGCGTTCACCGTCAACGAACGGCGGGCTGCCTGGCAAGAGGCTCGCTTGAATGAGCAGAGGGCCAGCGCTTCTTCAGGTTCTACCATAGGTCGTGAACTGATGATTTCTCGCCTCTTTCTGGGGCATGAACCTGCGGTGGCCGAAGGCACCCTGAACCGCAGCAATATGGCCCAAAGCAATTACGACTTTCTCACTCGCGATGATCGTACCCTGCTGTCTGATATGTACGCTTACGCGCAGGAACAAGGTGCTGACTTGGCGTATGTCGATATGTTGGCTTACGACCTCGGCAACTATCGTCATCATGATAACGGTCGCCAACTGTTGAGTGGCAATGAAGGCTACGACCAAGAGGGGCGCCGGGTGACATTCAATTTCAAGGCGCACGATGTAGCGACAGCCTCACGCATTCTGAGCGGTTCGGCGATTAGCTCAACCCGGCTCGATCAGGGTTTTTTGCGGCATGTTCTGAACCCGGACTTCGGCGCATTGAGCAACATGGGGAGCATTGCCTTCCTTGAACAGATGGTGCTGAGATACTCCAGCGAGGGCGCCGCGCAAGCTTCGTTGGGCCGCGAGTTCACCACTTACGTGCCGACAAGTATCAAGGACAACATGGTAGTCACAGTGGCCGAAGAGGTGACGCTCACATTCGATGACCCCGTGCTTATCAACACGGATGGCCTATGGACGATTACCGAAAAAGGCAAGGCTGCTGGCTACACGATGGACTCGGCGACCGGCAAGCCGCGTCGGGCCGTTGCGCCGACGGTCGACGAACGACAGCCGCACAGTGGCGTTGCGGGTCCTGTAGCAGACGCCCTGACGACGCGCTCTCTTATAGACACCCTTGCAGTTAGCCAAGACCAGTCCAGTGCGCAATGGGTCTGGCCTGGGCATTTACTCAAATGGATGAAGAATCTAAAAACCTGAAGAAGGGGCGGTTACCCGCCCCCAATCAATCAGCTCCTTATAAACGCCAGCAAATCCGCATTAATCGTATCGGCATGGGTGGTAGGCATGCCGTGCGGGAAGCCTGGGTAGATTTTCAGCGTGCTGTTTTTCAGCAGTTTGGCGGATAGCACCCCGGCATTCTCATGAGGGACGATCTGATCATCGTCGCCATGCATGACCAATACGGGAATCTGGATGCTCTTCAGGTCTTCGGTGAAATCGGTCTGGGAAAACGCCACAATCCCGTCATAGTGCGCCTTTGCACAGCCCATCATGCCTTGCCGCCACCAGTTCAGGATGATGCCCTCGGACGGCTTGGCGCCTGGGCGGTTATAGCCGTAGAAAGGGCCCGCCGGAACGTCATGATAGAACTGCGCGCGGTTGGCTTTCAGTTGCGCCTGCAAGTCGTCGAACACTGACTTGGGCAGGCCGCCGGGGTTGTTCGGGGTCTGGACCATCAGCGGTGGCACGGCGCTGATGATGGCGGCCTTCGAGACGCGGTCTTCGCCGTGGCGGGCGATGTAATGAACCACTTCACCGCCGCCGGTGGAGTGACCGACATGCACCGCAGTTTGTACGCCCAGGTGCTCGACCACGGCCGCGACGTCGTCGGCATAATGATCCATATCGTGCCCATCCCAGACCTGGCTGGAACGCCCATGGCCACGCCGGTCGTGGGCAACGACCCGGTAACCTTCGCCCAGGAAAAACAGCATCTGCGCGTCCCAATCATCTGCGCTCAGTGGCCAGCCATGATGGAAGAAAATGACCTGGGCATCGCGTGGGCCCCAGTCCTTGTAGAAAATTTCAACACCGTCTCGCGTGGTGACGTAGCCCATGTTCGCCTCTCCCAAATGAAATGATGGCCTGATCGAATCGCGATCATGGCGCTGGATTGACCCACTGCAGCCTATGCGTGTCTGGCAAGTGTGCCGTCCACAATTGCCGCCTTGGCCGCCCAATGACTTTAGGTTTAAAGTCAACTTTAAGGTCAATGGTTTTTTGTGGGTGGTACATGAGAATAGGCGAGTTGGCAAAAATCAGCGGGTTGGCGGCCTCACGCATCCGCTTCTACGAGGCGAGCGGTCTGATCCAATCGGTTGAGCGTAAATCCAACGGCTATCGGGACTATACGCCCGGCACCGAGGCGGTGTTGGAGATCATCAAGGGTGCCCAGGCAGCCGGTTTCTCTCTGGAAGAAATCCGGCAGTTAATGCCCCGCAGTGCCGGTGGTTGGCAGCATGACGAGCTGCTCAGCGGGCTCAAGCACAAGGTCGAGGAAATCGAGGTGCTGCAACAACGGCTGGCCCAGAACAAGGCGCAGTTGCTGAACGTCATCAAGGGCATCGAAGGCAAGCCCGAGGGCATGGCCTGTGCCGAGAATGCGCAGATGCTGATTAACCGTCTGCGCGAGGAAGGGGGCGCTCCAGCCTCATCCACAAAAAAAAGCGCCCGCCGGGCCCCGAGGGCCTGACCGGCGCACGAGGTTCAGCGTCCGCCAATCAGGTTGACGAGCGGCTCTGGCGCATAGAGTGCGCTCTGGAACTCGGGTACGTATTCGTACTTCACCATTTTCCCCAGCTTGAGGTCGCGCAGGTAATCGGACAGGCTGCCATCGCCTAGCGTGAGGGTGGCTGAGTCTGCGTCACGGCTGGAGCCATGGCTGAGCTGGCGGGAAACCGCATACCCATAGGCCAGTTGGCCGTGGTGATCGAGATTGGTGAAACTGCTGGTGACCAGGTCCATATCACGGGACAGCTTCTCAAGCTTTTTAGCCTTGAACGACACGTCCAGTTTGCCGGTCTTGCTATCGGTAATGTCATACACCACCGAGTGCCCATCCTCTTTGCGATCAATGCCGGTCAGCCATTTCGGCAGGTTGTAACCGACCACCCCGCGCACCCGCGCCAGCTCGGTATTCACCGGCAGCTTGAGCACATAGCCCCAAAAGTCCTGCGACATCGACTGGCCCACCAGCGTAAAGGGGCCCAGGTTGGCTTTGCCAGGTTTGTTCGTGATGATCGACACGGCGACTTCGTTATAGGCGTCGTTATCGCAATGCTCATAGGTGTACGCAGTAAACGCGATCAGCCCGCGACCCGGCCAGACTTGCAAGGGCTGCACGGCGGCCAGTACCTGCGGTGGCATCAACGCCCGAAGCTTATCGATGTCGGCTGTATAGACTGCTGTTACCCGACTGTTCTGGTAGTAAAAATTGGGCGAGTAGGATTCAAAACCGATGTCGACCTTGTGCTTTTGCAACCCTTTGAACCAGCTTAAATCAACCCCGGGTAATTCTGCTGCAACCACCGACAACGGCGGGTTGGAGCGAAAGCGGTCGTACATGCCACCCTTGACGACGGGCACCTGCTGGCCGGCGATATCGATGTGGGTTGTGTCGTTGGGGCTGGGCATCTCGGGCGTTCCGGCCAACGCAAGGTTGGCAAAAGGGGTGAGCAGCAATCCGGTTAAAATGGCGCTTGGAATGTTCAATCGGTTTTCTCCAGAGAGGGCTAGGCGCTATCGTTCGTGGGACAGCTCGGTTATTACGGCGAGTGCGACGGCCTTGGGCGATTGCGGGTTCTGGCCCGTGATCAGGCGGCCATCGGTGATGACAAATGAGGTGAACGGCACCCAGCCCTTGCGGTAACGCGCCCCTTGGCTCAGCAGCCGGTCTTCAAGCAAGAACGGCACCTCACGCTTCATGCCCGATAGCAGTTCTTCGCGATTGGAGAAGCCGGTGATGTTTTTGCCCTTGATGATCGCGTTGCCCTGTTCATCCTTCAGATCCAGCAGGCCCGCCACACCGTGGCACACGGCCGAGACGATGCCGCCCTGGTTGTAAATGGTTTGGGCGACACGTTGCAGGTCGAGGTTACCTGGGAAGTCCCACATGACACCGTGGCCGCCGGTGAAGTAGATCGCGCGAAATTGCGACGGATCGACATTGGCGATGGGCAGCGTGTTTTGCAGCCGGGCGCGAAAGGCCGGGGACTGCAACTGTTCACGCGCCGCCTTATCCATGTACAGCCAACCGAGGCTGCGCTCGTCCAGGGGCGCAACACCTCCTTTGGGGCTGGCAAATACCGTCGTGTAGCCAGCCGCTTCCACGACCTCGGTGAAATGCGTCAGCTCTGTCAGCCACAGGCCCGTGGTATCGGGCCTTGAGGGGTAGCTGGCGTGGTTGGTCATGATCACCAATATCTGGCGATTGTTTGCAGCGGCCGTGGAAGGGCCGGGTTCAGCCTGTGCAAATGTCATAAGCGCGCCACCTATCGCTACCAACGCAAAAGAAATAAGGGTTTTGAGCATGATCCAGGGTCCAGTAATCCTGTCGGTTGGTGCATGCTCACCTTAAACCTCGCTTTAAGGTCAACCCCTGCTTTGGCAAAAAAAACCGAGTCGTCTTGGGGCGCGACGGCTCGGCTTTTTTTGGGCGTGTTGAACGTTTAGCCAGCTGCTACAGCCGCCTCGCGCTCCATCAACTTATCGACCAACAACATTCCCAGCTCACTTAACTGATGAATCGCCAACGCGACGTCGCGCTGTTTACCGGTCAGTTCATCCGACAGGTCGAGCAGCAGGGCGGTTACTGAGGAAAAGGTTTCATAGCTATTGGCGACGAGCATTTCATTGCTGGCATCGTCGGCAACGCTGAATAGCGGTGTCGAGGGTGGAGGAGAGGGTTCGGCGTTGGGGTTGAGGGCGTGATCGATCGCACGACGGACTGCCTGATCAAGCTTCAGGTTTGGATCGTTTGGAGGGTTTGGGGTGACTTTGTACATATGCGTAATTCCTGAATGGGGCCGACACCGTTTCGCTACTAAACGAAAGGGTGGCAGCTGTACGCAGGTTAGTAGACCGGGGAATTACACAAAGCCGGCGCGCCCGAAGGCGCCCTACGCACAGCCACCATCAGGCACAGACAGGAACGTCTGATAGATGAAGCTCATGCACTAAGTGTAATTGACCCTCGGGCTACTAAACCCGATCACTGAGTTGTCAGCGACCGGGCCACCTTAGAGGCGCCCATCCAAGCGCACAAGCCGGCGGATTCTGACGCAACTGTAGGCAATGGAGCAAGGTGGTGCAGCTTGCTGTAGGACGGGTCTACATCAACGCCGGCCCACTCACTCCCTCCCTGTAGGAGCGAGCTTGCTCGCGAAAAACCATAGGCGCCGCGTTCATTCTGGATGAACACATTATCTTTACGTTCTTCGCGAGCAAGCTCGCTCCTACAGAGAGGATGCCTCAGTCGCGACGCAACGTTTCGGTCTTGAGGACACAAGCGCTAATAGTATTGCTCGGCTGCCTGCGCGGCGGCTGGACTAGGATTTTTTCTGGCGGTGCACACCGACATTAAAAATTCACTGGCATCTACAAGGAGTAGCCAGTAGGCTACATTTGAATCTGTGACCAATACGATCGGCAGGACGCCCGAGTTCGATACATGGCTCGACGGTATGAAGGGTGTGTGGGGTAAGACGGCTGTACTGATCCGCCTGGATCGAGCCGAAGAAAACAATTTTGGCGATTGCCAGCCTGTAGGCGATGGCATGAGTGAAATGCGTGTGTTTGTCGGGCCCGGCTACAGGATTTACTTTGTGCGCACGGGCATCACCGCTTACCTGATGCTGTGGGGAAGCGATAAAACCGACCAGAAACGAGGAATCAAGCGGGCAAAAGAGATTCTTGATGCCCTGAGAGGTCAATGACATGAGTCAGTCAACATTCAAACCAGAGGACATGCCGATCCTCGAGCTGGATACATCCGGCACAAGCGCCTATGAGGCTTCGCGCTTCCTTGATAGCCCGCAAACCATCAGTGCTTATCTTGCGCAAAGCATGGCGTGCCATGACCCGCAAGTCCTTATGAAGGCGCTGGCCGAGGTTGCCAAGGCCCAGGGTGTGAACAAGGTTGCCGAAGCGGCGGGGGTGAATCGGGAGAGCCTGTATAAAACCCTGAAAGGCGGCTCAAAGACACGTTATGAGACGGTCCAGAAGCTGATGTTGGCATTGGGGGTGGAACTGACGGTGCGACCGATTACTGCGACCCCCCCTAAAAAAACGGCTGCCATCGGTACAGAGAAGCTGTATTGAAATGCGCATGGTCTTGTAGGAAATCGACCTCTGGAAGCGTAAGGGTTTTCCTATAGTACTGTTTATATATCCAGTGTTTGCAGGTCTGCGCGCTCATGAACCGAAAATGAGTGAAAAAAGGGCCTGTGGCAAAAAAAAGCCACTCCGTTAGGTTGAGGTCCTCTCCTTCAAGAAAGGAGAGTTCTTAATCAAACCAATGGAGTTACAAAATGAACAAACCACAAACCCAGACACCTCTTCGCCATGGTCGTGTCACATCCCCTTCCAGCCGTGGCGCAGTCGCCGTGGATCTCGGCCTGCTGGAGACCTGGCAGGTCAATGAAATGGAAGGCGGCAAGAACTTCCCGGCACTGACGGCCGGTCCGTTCCCGGCGCCTTATCAAACCGACAGTGACAGCGTCACCCCTCCCGCCGACGGCTTTATCCTCAGCGGTGGCAAGACGGATGCCCGTGACTGCGTCAACTTCACCCACGAGGAAATGGCCAAGAAACTTGGCCGCGCCTTCACCTGGCCGTTGCTCAATGTCGAGCCGGGCCAGACCTTCAAGGTCACCTGGGCATACACCGCGCCGCACACCACCCGTGGCTATCGCTGGCTGATCACCAAGGATGGTTGGGACCCGAAACAGCGCATCACCCGCGCACAACTGGAAACCCAGCCGTTCGCTGAAGACTTCTATGCCCAGGTGCCTTACTACAGCCATGCAGGCGAACTGAAGGCCAAGGTCAATCATGAAGTGAAACTGCCGGCCAATAAAAAGGGCCAGCATGTGATTGTGTTGATGTGGATCGTCGCCAACACCGGCAACGCCTTCTATCAAGCCTTCGATGTGGACTTCAAATAAGCCCGCACCGTTAAACCCACACGTTCTGAAGGATTAGAACATGTCAAAGATTGACTTTACCTCACTGCAATCGCCGCTTAACGATGCCGCTTCGCTGATGCCGAGCATTGCCGGCAAAAAGATCCTCATGGGCTTCTGGCACAACTGGCCTGCCGGCCCGAGCGATGGCTACCAACGTGGCCAGTTCGCCACTATCAGCCTGGCGGATGTACCCAAGGATTACAACGTGGTGGCCGTGGCCTTCATGAAGGGCAACGGTATCCCAACCTTCAAGCCGTACAACCTGTCGGACGCCGAGTTTCGTCGTCAGGTGGGCGTGCTGAACAGCCAGGGCAGGGCGGTGCTGATTTCCCTTGGCGGCGCCGATGCACATATCGAACTGCATAAAGGCAACGAACAGCCACTGGCCAATGAGATTATCCGCCTGGTGGAAACCTATGGCTTTGACGGCCTGGATATCGATCTTGAACAGAGCGCGATTGATTTCGCCGACAACAAGACTGTCCTGCCCGCCGCGTTGAAACTGGTCAAGGACCACTACGCAGGTCAAGGCAAACACTTCATCATCAGCATGGCGCCGGAGTTTCCGTACCTCACCACTGCCGGCAAATACGTCGGTTACATCCAGGCGCTGGAAGGCTATTACGACTTCATTGCCCCGCAGTATTACAACCAGGGGGGCGACGGCATCTGGGTGCAGGAGGTCAACCAGGGCAACGGCGCCTGGATTGCTCAGAACAACGATGCGATGAAAGAGGACTTCCTGTTTTACCTCACCGAAAGTCTGGTGAGCGGAACGCGCGGGTTTACCAGAATCCCGGCAGACAAGTTGGTGATTGGCCTGCCTGCGAACGTCGACGCAGCTGCCACCGGTTACGTGATCGACCCAACAGCCGTGACCAATACCTTCAAGCGTTTGCACGACAAAGGATTGTCGATCAAGGGCCTGATGACCTGGTCGGTGAATTGGGACAACGGCATCAGCAAAGACCACGTGCCCTACAACTGGGAATTCAGCCGCCGTTATGGCCCGATGATCAATGGCACTGCTCTCTCTGGCCTGGAGCATGAGGCGGCGGAGCTCGAGGCCGCCAATCAGCAGTAGCGCAAAGAGGTCTCTGGCAGACGTGCCAGAGGTCAAACCGCTAAGCTTCTGATCTGACTAAAATCCGATGCCTGTTTGGGCATCGGATTTTTTGCGTCACGCTCAAATTGCGCTGAGCGTTCGTAAAGCCGATTTACCGCACCAAGCAAGGCCGCTTGTTATCAAAGCCCCAACCCGGAATCAGGAACTGCATCGCCACACTGTCATCCCGCGCCCCAAGGCCCATGCCTTTGTACAGTTCATGAGCCTTGGCTACCGCGTCCATATCGATATCCACACCCAGGCCCGGCTTGGCAGGCACCTTTACGTAACCCCCTTCAATCTTCAACGGTTCGCGCGTCAGGCGTTGGCCGTCCTGCCAGATCCAGTGGGTATCGATGGCGGTGATCTCGCCGGGGGCGGCCGCCGCCACTTGGGTAAACATCGCCAAGGAAATATCGAAGTGGTTGTTGGAATGCGAGCCCCAGGTCAGGCCCCAGTCGTTGCACATTTGCGCGACGCGCACCGAGCCTTGCATGGTCCAGAAGTGCGGGTCGGCGAGGGGAATGTCCACCGATTGCAGCTGGATGGCGTGGCCCATTTCCCGCCAGTCGGTGGCGATCATGTTGGTGGCGGTTTTAAGGCCCGTGGCGCGGCGGAATTCGGCCATGACTTCGCGGCCTGAATAACCGTTTTCTGCGCCGCAGGGGTCTTCGGCATAGGCGAGTACCTGATGCTGGTCGCGGCACAGGCGGATGGCTTCCTTGAGCGACCAGGCGCCGTTGGGGTCAAGGGTGATGCGCGCATCGGGAAAGCGTTCGGCCAGCGCAGTGACGGCTTCGATTTCTGCGTCGCCACTCAAAACGCCGCCCTTGAGCTTGAAGTCGTTAAAGCCGTATTTGGCCTGGGCCGCTTCGGCCAGGCGCACCACGGCATCGCTGGTCAGGGCTGTTTCATGGCGCAGGCGGAACCAGTCATCATCGGCGTCGGCCTCGTTGCGGTAGGCCAGGTCGGTCGCGTTGCGATCACCCACATAGAAGAGGTAGCCGAGCATCTTCACTGCGTCGCGTTGCTGGCCTTCGCCCAGCAAGGCGGCCACCGGCACTTCGAGGAACTGGCCCAGCAAATCGAGCAGTGCGGCCTCCATGGCGGTGACGGCGTGAATGGTGATGCGCAGGTCGAAGGTTTGCAGGCCGCGACCGCCGGCGTCCCGCGAGGCAAAGGTGCTGCGCATCTGGTTGAGCACGCGCTGGTATTGGCCAATCGGCTGGCCAATCACCAGGCTGCGAGCATCTTCCAGGGTTTGGCGAATGCGCTCGCCGCCGGGCACTTCGCCCACGCCGGTGTTGCCGCTGCTGTCCTTGAGGATAACGATATTGCGCGTGAAGAAAGGGCCGTGGGCGCCGCTGAGGTTGAGCAACATGCTGTCGTGGCCGGCGACGGGGACGACTTGGAAGTGGGTGACTACAGGGGTATTCATGGCGCGTTCCTGGCTGAGTTCAAAGAGGTTTGCTGATGGCGGCGCTGCTGGGCACGCCCGTTACGGCAGAGGGTGAAGTCTTGGCAAAGAACACCAGGATGGCCGCGAGCACCGAGGTGCAGGCCAGGCCATACAGCCCGCCCTGGATCGAGCCGGTGGTCTGCTCCAGAAAGCCAAAGGTGGTCGGCGCGACAAAGCCGCCCAGGTTGCCGATGGAGTTGATCAGCGCGATCACGGCGGCGGCGATCCGTACATCCAGGTAGCCCTGGGGGATCGGCCAGAACAGCGAAGACGCGGATTTGAAACCGATGGCCGCAAAGCAAATCGCAACGAAGGCGAAGATCGGCCCGCCCGTGGTGGACATGAACATCCCCACCGCGGCGATCAACAGCGCCGCAGCGACCCAGGCCTGCTGGAACTTGAACTTGCCCGACAGCGACGCGAAGGCGTACATGGCAATGATCGAGATCAGCCAAGGGATCGAGTTGAAGAAGCCCACTTGCACGTCGCTCAGGTCCCCCATCTTTTTGATGATGCTCGGCAGCCAGAAGGTGGCGGCATAGATCGTCAATTGGATGCAAAAATACAGGGCGCAAAACAGCAGGATCTGGCGGTCCTTGAGCAGCTTGCCGAGGGTGGGTTTGACCGTGGTCAGGGCTTCGCGATCACGCTGTTCCTGATCGATGGCGCCTACCAGCGCATCCTGTTCTTCGCGGCTCAACCATTTGGCGTCATGGGGTTTGGAGTCGAGCCAGAACCACACGAAGAAGCCCAGCGCCACCGAGGCCAGGCCCTCGATGCCGAACATCCATTGCCAGCCATGCAGACCAAAGCCTTCGATCTGCAACAACGCGCCCGACAACGGCCCGGAGATCAATGACGCGACCGCCGAGCCACTGAGGAAGATCGCGATGGCCTTGCCGCGCTCCACGCCGGGCAACCAGCGGGTGAAGTAATAGATCACGCCGGGGAAGAAACCGGCCTCTGCCACACCCAGCAGGAAACGCAGGATGTAGAAGTGGGTTTCGTTTTGGATAAACGCCATCAGCGTGGCAACGATGCCCCAGGTGAACATGATGCGGGTCAGCCAGATACGCGCACCGACCTTTTGCAGCAGCATGTTGGACGGCACTTCGAACAACGCATAGCCAATGAAGAACAGCCCGGCGCCGAAGCCGTAGGCGGCTGCGCCGATGCCCAGATCATGCTCCATGTGCGTGCGCACGAAGCCGATATTGACCCGGTCGATGTAGTTGAGGATGAACATGACCACGAACAGTGGGAGCACATGGCCCTTCACTTTGCTCACGGCGCGGCTGAGTGCTGAATCACTTTCGGGTGCGGCTGAGGCTGGGCTTGAATGCTTCACGAATGAAAACTCCCCCTGATTATTTTTATGCGGGTTTGGTGTTTTGTTGACAGACATCATACAAGTTGTTTTTTGAAAGCCGCAATCCTGTGAGGGGTGATTTTGTTCTTATAAGCCGGTATTGAGATTGGCTATTTTGGTTATTTGCCAGATTTTATTGGGTTTTGACCCGCTTGAGGCGGCTCGGCATGTACGCTTCTCTCAAAGCGAAGACATGGTCGGGCGAGGTGAGATGAGTATGTTGTCATACAAGCTAAGTGTTTTTCGCCGCCACCCGACGCCCCGTGCGCTCAGAGTGATAAGCTCCCCCCAGCCCAACCCCGTGGACCCGTCTCGATGCCGATTAAAAGCACACCGCCTGTGCGTAAACGTTCCGCCAACCTGGCCCAGGGTGTGGTCGAGGCGCTGACCCAGCGCATCCAGCTGGGGCAACTCAAGCCGGGTGAAAAACTGCCGTCCGAATCCACCATCGTGCTTGAGCATGGGGTGAGCCGTACCGTGGTGCGTGAAGCCTTGTCCAAGCTGCAGGCGTCGGGGCTGGTGGAGACGCGTCACGGCATCGGCACCTTTGTGCTGGCGCAGCACACCCAGCCAGGCTTGCGCTTGCACGTGGACACAGTCGCCAGCGTGCGCAACATGCTCGAACTGCGCCTGGGCCTGGAAGTGCAAGCGGTGGCCTTGGCCGCGCTACGCAGGAGCGAAGTGCAACTGGCCCACATGCGCCAGGCGCTGGACGACTACCAAGCCTCCCTGGCCAACAACGACAGCTGCGTGGAGGAGGACAAGCGCTTTCACCAACTGATCGCCGAGGCCACCGGCAATACGTTTTTCACCGACATCATGCAGCACCTGGGCACGGCGATGATTCCGCGTACCCAGGTGAATGCCGTCGAGCGCGGCGGCGCGGACTTTGCTCAATTGGGGCAGTTGGCGAACCTGGAACACGAGGCCATCTACAACGCTATCAAGCGCCAGGACCCGGACGCCGCACGGGCGGCCATGGTGCTGCACTTGACCAACAGCCGGGATCGATTTTCCGGGCAATCCTAAGGAACCACCGTTGAACGAACACACTTTGTCCCAGCGCCTGGAGCGCGTGGCCGCACATGTGCCGGCCGGTGCCCGCCTGGCCGATATCGGCTCGGACCACGCCTACCTGCCGGTGGCGTTGATGCGCCGTGGCGTTATCACAGCAGCGGTGGCGGGAGAGGTGGCCGCCACGCCGTTTCACGGGGCCAACCGTACCGTGGGCGATAACGGCCTGGAACAGTGCATCAGCGTGCGCCTAGCCGATGGCTTGGCGGCGATTGAAGCGGGCGATGACATTACCGCCATCAGCCTGTGCGGCATGGGCGGCGAGACCATCCGCGACATCCTCGACAGCGGCAAGGCACACCTCAATGGCCGCGAGCGCCTGGTCCTGCAACCCAACGGCGGCGAGCAGCCGCTGCGCCAATGGTTGATGGACAACGGCTACCAGATCCTGCACGAAGAGGTGTTGCGGGAGAACCGTTTTTACTACGAAATCATCGTTGCCGAATGTGCCGGGCCGGTGATCTACACCCAAGAGCAACTGTATTTCGGGCCGCGACATCTGCAAGCGCGTAGCCCGGTATTTTTGGCGAAGTGGCAACGCCTGTTAGGCAAGAAGCAGAAAACGCTGACCAGCTTCCAACAAGCTCGGCACAAGGTGCCCGAAGATAAACGCCAGGAGATTGCCCGGCAGATTGGATGGATCACTCAAATGCTCGGCTGAGCACTGTTGAAAGTGCTAGGAAATTTCCTACAAGCATAGCGACGCTTCCTACATAGACGTACCCCCCGCATTCCGATAATGGACCCAGACGAAACGCGCTATCCCGCAGTCGGGTTGCCACGTCGATCCGTCTGAAGGCCTGCAGAAAGGCTTGCAGACACCTCTTCATTATTGTGGATGTGATCATGAAAAAGTTTGCTCTCAAAGGTTTGACCCTGGCTCTGGTTCTGGCGGGCGCTTCGCAAGCTGCAATGGCTGCGGACGGTGAAATCAACTTCATCGGCAGCGTGACCGATAACACCTGCCCGGTTGTGGTCGATGACTTGAACGGTTCGGCAGGCGCCGGTGATGTGGGCCTGGGCAGCGTTCCTGTGACGTCCCTGGCTTCGGCTGGGCAGATAGCTGGCGGCGGTGCGTTCACGCTGACTATCGATACCACTGCTCCAGGTTGCAGCGTCACTGGTAAGAAAGCCGTGGTCAAGTTCCTGTCGCTGAGCGGAAATGCCGGTGCCAGCGGACAGTGGATCGGTCTCACGCCCGAAGCGGGCGTGGCCAATAACGTTGCTGTGCAAATCAAGGACGCAACTGGCAAAGACGTGCAAGTCGGCCTGGAGTCCTCGCCTTACCTGGATCTGACCCAACCGCTGCGCTTCACCGCCAACTACATCGCGACCGGTACGGCGACCGCTGGCCCTGCCAACGCGAAAGCGGCGTTCACTGTCGACTACCAGTAACGCCTGTCGATGGGCAGCCGGGGGATCATTCCCGGCTGTGCTTCCCCGCTCGGCGGTCTTGTGACCGTCGCGCCAAGAGGATGATCGAAATGCAACGTACCAAAACTTCATTGAAAACCGCAGCGATGCTGGCAGTGTTGTTGAGCAGCGCGCTGCTGGGCAGCGTCAGCCAGGCCGGCGTAATGCTCGGTGGCACACGAATTGTGTTCGATGGCAGCAAGCGTGACGCGTCCATCACCGTTGGCAACACCACTGCGCAACCTTACGCGGTGCAGACCTGGATCAATACCGAGGCTGACGACAACACCACTGCGACCCCCTTCGTGGCGACGCCACCGCTGTTTCGCCTGGACCCGCACAAAGAGCAAATGGTGCGTATCCAGAAAGTACCGGGCCAATTGCCCAAGGATCGTGAGTCGGTGTTCTATTTCAACGCCCAGGAAATCCCGGTGGCGGGCAAGGCGGACGAGAACACCCTGAAGATCGCCATGCGTACGCGCATCAAGTTGTTCTATCGCCCTGCCGGCCTCAAGGGCAGTGCTCTGGACGCGCTTGAGCAGTTGCGCTGGAGCCTCGTGCAGCAACAGGGCAAGACGATGCTGGTGGTGAACAACCCTTCGTCGTTTCACGTTTCGTTCATCGGCGTGAAAGTCGCTGCCGGCGCGCAATCGCTGGAAGTCAGCGAGCCGAAGATGGTCGCCCCGATGAGCAGCCAGCAATACCCGTTGCCAGGTTTCAACAGCCGCAGCGGTCAAGTGACGTTCTCTGCCATCAACGATTTCGGCGGTTACAGCGCACCCTCGACCGTGCCCCTGAACAGCGCTCCTTAAGCGCTTTCAACCCTTTCCCTTGCGAACACGCCCTAACGTTGCCGATGCAACGTGACGCCAGCGTATTGAGTATTGTCATGCGAATCGATGCCTCGACCCTGGACTGCCCGTCCGTGCCGTTTACGCCGTTGCGCCTGTCCGCTGCGATTTTGGCCGCGTTGATGGGCAGCATTGCTCACGCCGATGAAACGCCGAAGTTTGATGCCAGTTTCATGCAGTCATTCGGCGGCGCCAGTGCCGGGCCGAACCTGGACCTCGATGCGGTTGCCAACAGCGCCAGTATCGGCCCTGGTACTTACCCGGTCGTGGTTCGCCTGAACCAGAGTTTTTTCGACCGACGCGATATGACCTTCGCGCCGGATGCAAAAAGCGGCGAAGTACGCGCCTGTTTGTCGGCAGCGTTTCTCAAGGAGCTTGGGGTCAAACTGGATGCGTTCCAGGTGCCTGGTGAAGCACTGCCGCCATGCATTGACCTGGCGGGCATGGTAGAGGGCGCTTCGGTCAGCTTCGACGCCAACCGATTGGCTCTGGACATCAGCGTGCCGCAGATCGCGTTGCGCCGTGATGCGGCCGGTTATGTCGCCCCGCAGGATTGGGATCGAGGGATCAACGCCGCGATGCTCAACTACCAGTTTTCGGCGGCGCAGACCCAGTCCGATGCTAGGGGCAATGGCACCCAATACAGCCTGTACACCAGTGGTGGCTTCAACCTGGGGGACTGGCGCTTTCGCAGCAGCTCATCGTTTCGCCAGGACGAGGAAGGCAAGCGTGAATGGCAGCGCAGTAACACCTACGCACAACGTGATCTCACCGCGATCAAGGGTACCCTGACGGCGGGTGAAAGTTTTACGCCGGGCGATGTCTTCGACAGTATTCCTTTTCGCGGCGTGCAGGTGGCGTCCGACATGGGCATGTTGCCGGATTCGATGCAGGGGTATGCACCTGTGATCCGCGGTATTGCCGAAACCCAGGCCAAGGTGGAGGTGCGGCAGAACGGTTATTCGCTCTATACCACCTATGTCGCCCCAGGCGCCTTCGAGATTGACGACCTCAACGCCGCCTCGGGCAGTGGCGATCTGGAGATCATCATCACCGAGGCCGACGGCCGCGAACGGCGTTTCACCCAGCCCTACGCGACGCTGGGCAACATGCTGCGGGAAAATACCTGGCGCTACAGCCTGACCGCCGGGCAATACAACGCCGTTGATGGCGGCCAGCGGCCCGCCTTTGCGCAAGCTTCGTTGGCTTATGGGTTGCCATTTGACTTGACGGTGTATGGCGGCGTGTTGGGTGCCGATTTCTACCGCGCCGGCGTGGCTGGCGTCGGCAAGAGCCTGGGTAGCCTGGGTGCGGTGTCCATCGATGTGACCCAAGCCAGCACTGAAGTGCCGAAGGCGGCCGGCGCTCAGCGTTCCCAGCAAAATGGCCAGAGCGTTGGCGTGCGTTACGGCAAGGCGTTCGAGACCGGCACATCGGTGCGTTTCGCCGGGTATCGTTATTCGACCGAAGGCTATCGTGATTTCGACGAGGCCGTGCGCCTGCAGGAGCCGAATAACGACTACAACCGCTTTTCCAAGCGCAGCAAACTTGAAGCCAGTGTCAACCAGGCACTGGACCGCTACGGCTCGTTCTACCTCAACATGAGCCAGCAAAATTATTGGGGCTCTTCACGCCAGGACAAACAGCTGCAAGTGGGTTTCAACACCCAGTACAAAAGCGTGTCTTATGGGGTGTACGCCAGCAAGACGCTGACCGACAACTATGGGCAAAACAACCAGTTGGTGTTCACGGTGTCGATGCCCCTGGGCCAGACGCGCAGCACCGGCACCTATTCGGTCACCCGAAACAACGACGGTAGCCTGGACCAGCGCGCCGGTGTGAGCGGCAGCAATGGCGCAGTCACCTACAACGTCAACGCCAACCGCGCAGAGAGCGCCGGCAATAATGGGTCGGCCTTGCTAGGCTACCGCGCGCCGTTTGCACAACTGGGTGCCGGTGTCAGTGTCGGCAGTAACTACCGCCAGACGTCGGTGAGTGCAGCAGGCTCGGTGTTGGCGCATGCCGACGGCGTGGAATTCGGTCAAATCCTCGGTGAAACAGTGGCGCTGGTGGAGGTCAAGGACACGCCGGACGTTGGCGTACTCAATGCGCCTGGCACCCTTACTAACAGCAAGGGCTACGCACTGGTGCCCTATGTGACGCCTTATCGCAAAAACCGTGTGGCACTCGACACCAGCGAACTGGATACCCGCGTGGATATTGACGAAGGCGTGACGAATGTAGTGCCGCGCCGAGGTGCCGTAGTCAAAGCAAGCTTCGCTGCCAGTCGCTCGGAGAAGGTATTGCTCAATGTGCGCCTCACGGACGGTTCGCTATTGCCATTTGGTACCACGGTGGTGGATGAAAAAGGCATTGGCGCCGGGGTGGTGGGGCAGGCCGGCCAGGTTTTGTTGTCGGTCAATGATGGCAAGGTTTACAGCATGAAGTGGGGCGAAAAGGCGTCGCAACGCTGCTCGATAGTGTTGGATATCAGCAAGGCCCCGGTGGTTGACGGCTATCGGGTAATGAGCACGACGTGTAGCGCGCCATGAAAAGCCGCGGACCGGAGAATCACGACCCAGCACTTAGCCAGGTGATACGCCCATTGCCGAGTGAAAACGAAGTCCGTCATGGCCTGGCCCTGGGGGAGTTCCGCGCCTGGTATCAGCCGCAGTTGCACCTGCGCAGCGGCGCGGTGGTGGCTGTAGAAGCGTTGGTGCGTTGGGAACATCCGGCGCGGGGCGTGCTGTTGCCGGTAGATTTTCTAGGCGCAGTGCTGGCGTATGACTTGATCGATCAAATGTTCAAGCAATTACTCGAGCAGGGCTTGAGCCTGCTGGGCGTGCTGCGTCAGCAGGGCGTGAACCTGACATTGGCGTTCAACCTGCATGCGTCGCAGCTGGTGGATGGGCGGTTGGTCGACCACATCCGGTACGCCCTGGATGGCCATGGTTTCAAGGGATCGACGCTGACTTTCGAGCTGGCGGAAAACGGCCTGCTGCTCTGTGCACCCAGCCTGCGTCATAGCCTGTTGCGCCTGCGGCTGCTGGGTTGTGGCCTGGCAATCGACGACTTTGGTGTGGGGTTTACCTCCCTCAAGTCGCTGTGCGAGATGCCATTCACTCAGGTCAAACTGGATGGCCGGTTTGTGCGCCGCCTCGCTCGGCCTAATCACCGTGCGATGGTTGCGGCCACCCAGGCGCTGGTTCAGTCATTAAGCATGAGCCTGGTGATCGAAGGCATCAGCAGCCTACGCGTGCGTAACAGTGTGCTGCAACTGGGCTGCGTGACCGGCCAGGGTTTTTTCCTGGCTCGGCCAATGAACGGGCGGGACCTGCTGCAATGGTTGGGTACAGCCCAGCCTGCAAAATGAAGCTCGCTCGTGGGCGGAGCAATTATTGCGAAATTTCCTACACTTGGCTCACGCTCGTGTATTTTCGGCGTGAGTTTGGCGTTCGTATGCCGATGTTCCTACAGAGGTCTGTATGTTTAAAGCGATAGTTGTGGACGATCATCCGTTCATTCGCTCTTCAGTCAAGGTGCTGTTACAACAGGAAGGTTTTGACGTGGTAGGCGAAGCCGACAACGGCGCCGATGCGTTGCAACTGGTACGCGAACATACCCCGGCCCTGGTCGTGCTGGATATCACGATGCCAAAACTGGACGGCCTGGAAGTCATCTCGCGGATCGTCAACCTGGGTGTGCCGTGCAAGGTGCTGGTGCTGACCTCGCAGTCGGCGCAGTTTTATTCGATGCGCTGCATGAAGGCCGGGGCCGCCGGATTCATCTCCAAGACCAATGGGCTTGAGGAGCTGGTTAAGGCGATCAAGGCCATCATGGATGGCTATACGTTCTTCCCCAACCTGGCGACCAGCTCGGTGCGCCGTAGCGATGTCGAGACCACCGACCTGGAGCTTATTCAAACGCTGTCCGATCGCGAGCTGACGATCCTGCAACAGTTAGCCATGGGCTTGAGCAATAAGGAAATTGGCGATTCGATGTTGCTGAGCAACAAAACCATCAGTACCTACAAAACGCGCCTGATCGAGAAACTCAACGTCAAATCGGTGGTTTACCTCGCCGATTTCGCCAAGCGCAACAACCTGATCTAGATGATCCTGTTCCTTAGATACGGCCTTGTAGCCCTGATGCTGACGGTGGCGTTGGGCACTGTGCCACTCGCCCATGCCGAAGCTGAAGCGTTCAGGCTCGTCGGGCGTTCGGCGGCGAACGACTATTCGGTAGCCCTCGACGAACCTGATTGGCATTGGTTGCGGCAAAAGCGCAGTGTCGTGCTGGGTACCTCGGCACCTGACTATTCGCCTTTTGCTATCACCGGCAACAGCGGCGACTACGAAGGCCTCACCGCCGACTATGCACAACTGATCGCGCAACTGTTACACGTTGATGTGCAGGTGCGCCGTTATGATTCGCGCGCCCAACTGATCACGGCACTCAAAAGCGGTGAGGTCGATCTGTTGGGCACTGCCAATGGCTATGAGGCCAACGATCCGCAACTGGCCCTGACCTCGAGCTATGCCGATGATCAGCCGGTGTTGGTCACGCGCATCGGTGAAGGCCAGTCATTGCCCATCGACCTGGCGGGCAAGCGTGTGGCAATGCTGTATCACTATTTGCCGCAAACGGTCGTTGAGCAATTTTATCCAAAGGCGTCCGTGCAGCTTTACCCCTCGACCTTGAGCGCCCTCGGTGCCGTCGCGTTCGGGCAGGCCGATGTCTACCTGGGCGACTCGATCAGCTCCAACTACCTGATCAAGAAAAACTACCTCAACAACGTCCAGCTCAGCGATTTTTCACGCATGGAAGTGCAGGCGTTCGCGTTCGCCGTCAACCGTGACAATACGCAGTTGTTGCGCGTGCTCAATAGCGCGCTCGAGGCGATTCCCACCTCAGAACGCATGACGATCCTGCGCCGCTGGGGCGTCGGTGGCGCCAGCATGCCGGGCCGGCCGACCCTGCATTTCAGTATCCGCGAGCAGCGCTGGATGAATGAGCATCCGCGGGTAAGCGTCGCCATCAACGAGAATTACCTGCCGCTGACGTTTATCGACAGCGACGGTAAGGTCCGCGGCGTCAGCGCGGATGTGCTGACCAAGATCAGCCAGCGCACGGGCCTGAAATTCGATTTTCAACGGGCTGATTCGGTGCATGACCTGATTGGCCTGGTTACCAGCGGCAAGGCCGATATGCTGGCGGCGTTTACCCCCAGTATCGAGCGCGAAAACACCTTGCGCTTCACGCGGCCGTACCTCACCAACCCCTTTGTCTTGATAACGGCCTCAGGGGCCGATTACCAGACCCTCGACCAAATGGCGGGAAAGCGTCTGGCCCTGGTGCGCGGCAATGTGCTGCAGGAGTATCTGGCCGAGCAATTTCCCCAGGTCCAGATGGTCCCGGCCCGCAATGCGGTGGACGCCATGGCCATGCTGGCTCGCGGCGAGGTTGACGGTGCTGTGAACTCCTTGATCAGCGCGCGCTACATGATCTCGCGCCAGTACCGTAATCGACTGCAAGTCACCAGTACGGTCGGCACCGTTCCGGCCCGTATCGCCCTGGCCACCAGTCGTGGCTCGCTGGAGCTGTATTCGATCCTCGACAAGGCGCTGCTGAGTATTCCCCCGGAAGAAATGGACGAGTTGACCAATCGTTGGCGCAACGAGGTGGTAATCGACGACAGCTATTGGTTGCGCAATCGCAGCGCGATCCTCCAGGGCTTTGGCATTGCTGGCGTCCTGCTGCTGCTGGCGCTCGGATGGATTGGCTATCTGCGCAGGCTCATTGGCAAGCGCCGCCAGGCTGAACTGGCGCTCAGCGACCAACTGGAATTTATGCGGGTGCTGATCAACGGTACCCCGCACCCGATCTATGTGCGTGACCGTGAAGGCAAGTTGGTGACGTGCAACGCAGGTTACCTGCAGGCGTTCGGCGTGCAGATGCAAACCGTACTCGGCAAGCTGGCCACCGAGGGCGTGCTAAGCGATGTGGTGCAGGCGCGTGCCTACCACGAGGCCTACCTGCAAGTGATGGACAGCGGTGAGCCGAGTATTCAGGACCGTAAGCTCACCATGGCCTCCGGGCAGACGCTGACGATTTATCACTGGATGCTGCCGTATCGGGGCAACGATGGACGGGTCAACGGTATGATCGCCGGCTGGATCGACATCAGCGAACGCCAGCAACTGGTCCAGGCGCTGCAACTGGCCAAGGATGACGCTGACGATGCCAACCGCGCAAAGTCAACATTCCTGGCGACCATGAGCCATGAAATCCGCACCCCGATGAACGCGGTCATCGGCATGCTCGAGCTGGTCATGAAAAAGGCTGACAAAGGTGTGCTGGACCGTCCGTCTATTGAAGTCGCGTCGGGCGCTGCGCGTGGTTTGCTCGATCTGATCGGCGACATCCTCGATATCGCCCGCATCGAGTCGGGCCGTTTGTCGCTGGCGCCAGAGCGTGCGAATGTGCGTGAACTGATTGAGTCCGTCGCTCGGATCTTCGACGGGCTGGCTCGACAGAAAAACCTGGCCTTGATTCTGGATATGCAGGCGCTGAACAACGTCGACGTGCTGATTGACCCTCTGCGTTTCAAGCAGGTGCTGTCCAATCTATTAAGCAATGCAATCAAGTTTACCGATGCCGGCCAGGTTCGCCTCAGCGCGCAGGCCGACTACTCGCCAGAGCAACAGCGGCTGCAATTATGCGTGCGTGTCGAAGACAGCGGGCGGGGCATTTCGCCCCACGACCAGCACCGCTTGTTCAGCCCCTTCACACAGGCTGAAAACCACGGCCAATCGCCGCGTGGCGGTTCCGGGCTGGGGTTGGTGATCAGCCGTACCTTGTGCGAAATGATGGACGGAACGCTGACCTTGCACAGCGCACTGGGGCAGGGTACTCAGGTGGCGGTGCAACTGGACCTGCCTGTCCTGGAGCCGCAGGCCTTCGACCCGCAAGGGCAGGGCGAGCTGGAGGCGACGGGTGAAACCTTGAATATCCTGGTGGTCGATGATTACCCGGCTAACCGCATGCTGCTGACCCAGCAATTGAGCTACCTGGGGCACCACGTCACCGATGCCGAGGACGGTGCCCACGGCCTGCGGGCCTGGCGCAACGAGACGTTCGACGTGGTCATCACCGACTGCAATATGCCCATCATGAACGGCTACGAGCTGGCACGCGCAATCCGCAACGAAGAGGACGCCCGCGGGCTACCGCGTTGCTTTGTGCTGGGCTTCACAGCCAATGCGCTGGCGGAAGAAAAGCTGCGCTGCGCCGATGCCGGCATGGACGATTGTGTATTCAAACCCATCAGCCTCAAGGACCTGAGCGCACGGTTAGCCGTGGCCGCCGCACACACGTCCTCACCCGTTACTGAGGTGATGTCGCTCCCACCCCTTGCGATGTTGATCGACCTCAGCGCTCTGGAGCAGTTGGCAGGTGGCGACCCGGCATCAACCAGGCGCCTGCTGGGCGACCTGGCCGCCAGCAACGCCAGCGACATGGCGCGGCTACTGCAGTTGTTTACCCAGCATGACATGCAAGGGTTGGCTGACCTGGCGCATCGGGTCAAAGGTGGTGCTCGCATCATCAATTGCACGGCGCTGATCGACGCCTGTGAGGCCCTGGAAATTGCGACCGAGGGGTTGGATTCAACCGTTCTGATCGCGGCAGTCGACACCTTGCAGCAGTCGATGGAACAACTGGCTGCTCAGTTGGACGTGTACGTGGCTTAGGGCCTTGGGAAATTTCCTACGTGCGCAGAGACGTTTCCTAATTAGCGGTTCCTACAGGCGCGGAACAATGGCTGGACTCCTTCCGCCGAGTTGACCGCCATGCCCAGCCTTCCGCTTCGTATCCTGGTACTTGAAGACCACGCGTTTCAGCGCTCCTATGCGGTCAAGCTGCTGGAGCAGTTGGGGTGCTCCGCTGTTTTTGAAGCCGCTGACGGCGCCCAGGCGTTGGCATTGCTGGAGGCGGTCGGCCCGGTCGATGTGGCCCTGTGTGATTTGCAGATGGAGGGTATGGACGGGGTGGAGTTCATCCAGCGTGTGGGCGCGGGCGGTCAAGTCGGGGCGGTCATTATCAGCAGCGCCCTGCCTGCGGATCTCCGGCGGGCCGTGCGCCAGATGGTGTCGTTACTAGGCCTGGAGTTTCTGGGGGACATGGAAAAACCGCTGCAAGCACCCACGTTGCGCAAATTGCTTGAAAAGCGCCTTCAGCCACGGCCTCAGACACGCCCGCTGGCATACACAGAGCATGAAGTTGCCAGCGAGGCGCAGGTTCGGCGTGCGCTTGCCGAGGGGCAGCTACAGCCGTTTTACCAGCCTAAGTTCAACTTGGTGACGGGGGACGTGGAGGGCGTCGAGGTGCTCGCTCGCTGGCAGCATCCGTCTGGACTCACGCTGTCGCCCTCGGTATTCATGCCGACGCTGGAGCGTTGCGGCCTGCTGGACGAATGGCTGTATACGAAAATGGCCCAGGCCCTGGCTGTGCAAGCGCAGGCACGGGGCCAGGGCGTCTCAGTCAACATGGCGTTCAATCTTCATGCCGGGCAATTGAGCAGCCTGACGCTGGTTGCCAACGTCAAGCAACTATTGGCCCGCCACAGCGCCGCGGGCTGCGGCGTGACCTTCGAAATCACCGAGAGTGGCCTGCTTGAAACCTCCACTGTCAGCCTGGACAGCCTGGTGCACCTGCGCATGATGGGCTGCCGTTTGTCTATCGACGACTTTGGCGCGGGGTTTTCTTCGATGCAGCGGTTGTGTCAATTGCCGTTCAACGAAATAAAGCTGGATGCAGAGTTTGTCCGCACCCTTGAAGAAGAACCGCGGTGCCTGGCGGTGATTGCCAGCACCTTGGCGCTTGGACACACCCTGGGCATGTCGGTGGTGATCGAGGGGATCGAGACCACCGCGCAGCACCGCAAACTGCTCGAACTGGGCTGCACCCTGGGCCAAGGCTACTGGTACGCCCGGCCGATGAGCGGGATGGATCTGTTGCGTTGGCTTAAACATCCGCAGGGATTGCGTTAGTCCCGGCATCCGGCCGTAGCCCGTCGACCTCGGCCGGGCAAGACGGAACACGGCCTGTGCAAAAAGTACTAGGAAATTTCCTACAAGTTCGCGGGACGGAAGCTACAGGTCGAACGGTGGAAGGTTCGGATAATTCCCACGCAACCGGCCCCTGCAACGGGCCTCCATCCATTCGCGGGACTTCGTTCATGAATTTCATTTCACGATTATTGGGATGCCTTGGCGTACTGGGGCTGGCGTCGCTTTCGGCACCCGTCATGGCCGCCTGTACATGGGCGGGCAGTGACTGGACTCCCAAACAACTGACGCTGACCGGTGGTGTGGTCTACGCGCCCCGGGACATACCTGTCGGCAGTACGCTCAATACCGCGCTCACGCTGCGCGAGCTGAGCTTTGGGGACGCGCTGGCCTGTGGTGCACCGGCGTCCTACAGCACCACTCTGATGGGGCCATTGGCAACGAACATACCCGTGGACACCATGCGGGTACCTGCCAACGCGTTGTTGCAAACCAACGTCCCGGGCATCGGCCTGGCCATTTACATGACGGGTTTCGCGGCAGGCTGGGAGAGCCCTGTGGGCAACCCGGAGCGCTTTATTCCCTTCAGCATGAACTACAACGGTTCGTTTGCGGTGGGCATGCCTTCGGCCATGATGCGTTATTTGTTGGTGAAAACCGGTGATATTCCGGCCGGTACCCACAGTATCAACCAGTTGGTCGCCAGGGCATCGACCGACCGCGGCGCGATTTTCGACCTGAACTTCACCGCCACGGTCACGGTGGCAGGCTGCTCCATGCCGGCCGCTCCCGGCAATCAGATCAACGTTCCCATGGGGACCTGGGAAAAACGCGTGTTCAATGGCAAGGGCTCCACTAGCCCCGCGCAATCATTCGCCATCACCCTCAACGCCTGCATCGCCGGTAATAACTATCCAGTAAACACAAACGGCTATTTTTTCAACAACTATGCCGCTATTCAGATCGACGCCAACAAAAGCTCGACGGTCATCGATGCGGCTAACGGCATCCTCAGTCTGTCGAGTGATTCCACAGCCCAGGGCTTGGCCATCCAGATATTGCGTGAGAACGGCACCCCGATGAACTTGGGCCAATCGCTACGCCTGACCCGGGTGGTGAATGGAACAACCACTGTGCCGTTGCAGGCGCGTTACATCCAGACCGGTGAGGGGCCGACGCCACAGCCGGGGTCGGCGAACGGGTATGCGAGTTTTTCCGTGACTTATCGGTGAAAAGGTGCCGGCTTTGACACAGAGCTTCGCACCCTGAGCTGAACCTTCGGCAACTACAGCGCTCACTTATCAGGTCGCACTGTCGCTTTGTCGAAAGGAACTCGTATGCCCGCCACCTCGCTTATGATCGCGCCTGGTAGCCCTATAGAGCGCGAACTCAGCCTGCGCGCTGTCATCACTGGGATCCTGCTCGGTATCCTGCTGACACCGTCCAATGTGTACGCAGGCTTGAAGATCGGCTGGTCGTTCAATATGTCGATCATTGCCCTGCTGATCGGCTATGCGATCTGGCAGGGTGTGGCTAAACGCTCTGCCACGCAGTTACCGTGGACGCTGCACGAAAGCAATATCAACCAGACTGTCGCCTCGGCCGCCGCTTCGATCATTTCCGGCGGGCTGGTGGCACCCATCCCGGCTTACACCCTGCTCACCGGCAACCAGTTGGAGGCGATCCCGATGATCGCCTGGGTGTTTTCCGTGAGTTTTCTGGGCATCTGGATAGCCTGGTATTTGCGCCCCTCATTGCTCAATGACAAGGCGCTGACGTTTCCCGAAGGCATGGCCACCCTGGAAACGTTGCTGCATATCTACAACCATGGTCGCGAGGCTGCGACCCGCCTGAAAGTGCTGCTCAGCGCCGCGTTGCTGTCGGGGCTGATGAAGTGGGTGGATACCTTTGCGTGGGCCTTGCCGCGCTGGTCGCCGACCGCTCATTTGGAGCGTCTGACGTTTACTGCCGACCCTTCGCTGTTGTTGCTGGGGTTTGGTGGCATTATCGGTATTCGCGTGGGCCTGACCCTCTTGCTCGGCGCCCTGTTGGCATGGGGCGGGTTAGGGCCTTGGTTATTGGCGCAGGGGCTGGTCAACCTGGCGGCTGACAGCAGTGGCCCGCAGTTTGCGGTACTGGTGGCGTGGCTGCTCTGGCCCGGGGTGAGCTTGATGGTGTGTTCCACCTTGGCATCCCTGGCGATTCGTTTATGGGCATTGCACCGCTCTATCCAGGCCGACGGCGGCACACCCTGGACCAGGCCAAAGCCTGTGCCCGCCGCCGGTTTTGCCTTGGCGGTGGTGCTGGTGGTGAGCCTTCAGGCGATGCTATTCGGGATCAACCTGTGGATGGCGTTTCTTACCATCCCACTGGCAATCTGCCTGGCCGCCGTGGCCGCACGCGTGGTCGGCGCCACTGGCATTCCGCCGATTGGGGCCATCGGGCAATTGTCTCAACTGAGCTTTGGCGTCGTCGCGCCGGGGCAGGTGCCGATCAACCTGATGAGCGCCAACACTGCCGGCGGGTCGGCCGGGCAATGTACAGACCTGATGAACGACTTCAAGGTGGGCAAGGCGATTGGCGCCACGCCGCACAAGCAGGTTATAGCCCAGGTCCTGGGGATTTTGGTCGGCAGCATTGTCGGCGTATTCGCCTACCTGGCGCTGATTCCTGACCCACAGACCATGCTGCTTACCGAAGAGTGGCCGGCCCCGGCCGTTGCCACCTGGAAAGCCGTGGCGCAAACCCTGACCCATGGCCTGCACTCACTGTCGCCGAGTATTCGTTGGGCCATCGGCATCGCAGGCTTGATCGGCGTGGTCTTGGGCGTGCTCGACAGCACACTGCCTGCGCGCCGCAGTCGCTACCTGCCAAGTGCGGCAGCCTTGGGGTTGGCGTTTGTATTGCCCGCTTCGGTTTCGATGATGATGGCGCTGGGCGCGGTGCTCACCTGGTGCGTGAGCTGCCGCTGGCCAAGCGTGACGGAGCGCTTCGCGATTACCGCGGCGGCCGGTTTGATTGCCGGTGAGAGCATCACCGGCGTTGGCGCTTCGTTGTGGCAGATGATCAGTTAGGCAGGCCGAAAAGCCTGGCAGCGCCGCTGTGTCAGCGGCCTATTTACTTGGCAAACGCATACTCGCCGCCTTGCTCCACCGCCTTGCGATACGCGGGCCTGGCCTGGAACCGCTGCACCCACGCGGCCAGATTAGGGTAAGCCGGCAACTTGCCCTGGGCCTTGGCAATTTCGCCGATAAAACTCATCTGGATATCCGCACCACTGAGTTCGTCACCCAACAGATACGGGGTTTGCCCCAGCGCGTTGTTCAGGTAACCCAGATAATTGGCAACTTCGGAGTCGATACGTGGATGCAAGGGCGCACCGGCTTCACCCAGCCGCCCTACATAGAGGTTGAGCATCAGGGGCAACATGGCCGAGCCTTCGGCGAAATGCAGCCATTGCACGTACTGGTCGTAGGTGGCTGTTGACGGGTCTGGCTGCAGGCGGCCTGCGCCGTGACGGCGAATCAGATAATCGACGATGGCGCCGGACTCGATCACCACATTGGCACCGTCTTCAATCACCGGCGACTTGCCCAACGCATTGATCGCCTTGAGCTCAGGCGGCGCGAGGTTGGTTTTCGGGTCGCGTTGGTAACGCTTGATTTCGTAAGGCAGACCGAGTTCTTCGAGCAGCCAGAGAATGCGCTGCGAGCGTGAGTTATTGAGGTGATGGACGATGATCATGGGCGGCTCCGCTGAGCAAAGGGGTACAGCAACAGACTATGGGGTGCCTGCAGAGTGCCATTGAACAGCCTATTAATGGCAATCAATCTACCTAGCCCTTTGCATACGGGCTGGCAGAAGGGCAGTGCGTTGTTTACAACTATTAACGACTTCAACCACTCTTTGGATTTAGGCTGCAGCGTCGAACCTCGGGTTGCAAGAGCGTATGTGCATGAACCTATACCGTATCGCCGGCACATTGTTGGCGTTCTTCGTCTTTCAGGCACATGCCGCCACGGCGATCACCCAGGTGGCCATCTACCGAGGCCCGGCAGGTTGCCCAGACTGCGCGGAAAACGTGAAAACCGCCTTGCAGCGTCTCAACCCCAATTACCAGATCGACTTCGTCGGCGCCGACGAACCCATCGACATCACCCCTCACACCTTGGCGCGCTACGACCTCTACGTACAGCCCGGTGGTGGCCAGGACATCCCAGCCGCGCTCGACAGCCTGGGCGATGCGCGTGCCGAGGCAATTCGCGGCTATGTCGCCAAGGGCGGCCGCTACCTAGGCCTGTGCATGGGCGCCTACCTGGCCGACGACAACAACCTCGGCCTGATCCCCCAGGCGCTGGACACCGAAGCCGGCCGGCCCGGTTTTGAAGTGGCCGGCATTGACGACGCCGCCGTGCGGGTAACGTGGGACGGGCAGCCTGACTCTGTGTTCTATCAGGACGGCCCGTACTTCCCCAAAGCCAACGCTGCGGCGCCCTACAAGGTCATCGCTACCTACCACAATGGCGATGTGGCGGCGGCGCGGTACACCTACGAACGTGGCGTGGTGGTGCTGAGCGGGCCGCACCCGGAAGCTGGGCGGGAGTGGTTTGAAAATGCCGATATCGAGCTGAGCAAGATGCCGCGTGGCGAGCTGTTCGGGTCGTTGATACGCAGCGCGCAAGAGTAGGGCGCGCCGCGCGTTACCTCAGAGTGCCACCATCCCCATGTCGATATCAGACTCGATGGTGGCGTAACCAGGCTACTTGTGCCTGGCCTCGGGCACTTAAGGTGAGGGTTATTGGCCGCCTGAGCACAACAAAAACAATGATTAGCCTGACTCCCAACGATTCCAACGGTCAGCTGGCGCAGGGCTTCAAGCCCCGCCACGTGACCATGTTGTCCATCGCCGGCATTATCGGCGCGGGACTGTTTGTCGGCTCCGGACACGCCATCGCCGCAGCGGGACCGGCGGTTTTATTGGCCTATCTGTTCTCCGGCCTGCTGGTGGTGCTGGTCATGCGCATGCTGGGGGAAATGGCGGTGGCGCGCCCGGACACCGGTTCGTTCTCCACCTACGCCGACCAGGCCATCGGCCCTTGGGCGGGTTTTACCATCGGCTGGTTGTACTGGTGGTTTTGGGTGCTGGTTATTCCCATCGAGGCATTGGCTGCCGGGCATGTGCTCAACCAGTGGTTCCCTCATGTGGATGCGTGGCTGTTTGCGTTGATCTCAATCGTTTTGCTGGTGATCACCAATCTGTTCAGCGTGGCCAAGTACGGCGAATTCGAATTCTGGTTTGCCATGGCCAAGGTGATTGCCATCGTCGGTTTTATCGGCCTGGGTTTCAGCGTACTCATGGGCTGGATCCCGGATCGCGAAGCCAGCGGCTTGAGCCGCTTGATGGAGGAACACGGCGGCTTTGCCCCCAACGGATTGTCGGCGGTGGTGGGGGCGTTTATCACCATCATGTTCAGTTTCATCGGCACCGAAGCGGTGACCATCGCCGCAGCGGAATCAAGCAACCCGGCGCAGAACATCGCCAAGGCCACCCGCTCGGTGATCTGGCGCATTGGCGTGTTCTACCTGCTGTCGATCTCCGTCGTGATTTCCGTGGTGCCCTGGAACGACCCGCTGCTGGCGTCCGTGGGCTCCTATCAGCGCGCACTGGAAATTATGAACATCCCCAACGCCAAATTCATGGTCGATGTGGTGGTGTTGATCGCGGTAGCCAGTTGCATGAACTCCTCGATCTACATTTCTTCGCGCATGTTGTTTTCCCTGGGCAAACGCGGCGATGCGCCAGCGGCGCTTAAAATCACCTCGAAGGCGGGCGTGCCACGGGCGGCGGTGATCGCCAGCACCGTCATCGGCGCGGGCGTCACGCTGCTGAGCTACTTCATGCCTGCCGGGTTGTTCCAGTTCCTGCTCGCCAGCTCCGGCGCCATCGCGTTGTTGGTGTACCTGGTGATCGCTATCTCGCAACTGCGCATGCGTCGGTTGCTGGTGCGGCAAAAGGTTGAGCTGACCTTTCGCATGTGGCTGTTTCCCTGGCTGACTTACCTGGTGATCGTGTTCATCTGCCTGGCGCTTGGGGTGATGATGGTGACGCCGGAACATCGCACCGAAGTGTCCTCGACCATTGGCCTGGCGTTGGTGATTTCCTTTATCGGCCTGGTCACGGCGCGTCAGCACAACCGGGCACCCAAGCCGGTGGCGCTGGAACAGTCCTGATCACGCCTGTGGGGTAGCGGTGATGGAAACCGAGGCACCTGTTTGCCAGACCATCGGCTTTTTGCTGCTGGACCAGTTCACCCTGATATCGCTGTCGTGTGCGGTCGAGCCGCTGCGCATGGCCAACCAATTAGCGGGCGAAGAACTCTACCGTTGGCAAACCCTGAGCCTGGACGGCCAGCCGGTGTGGGCCAGCGATGGCGTGTCGGTGACCCCGGATGCGTGCGCGCAGGACCAGCGCGGCTTCGATGCGGTGATCGTGTGCGGCGGCGTGGGCATTCAACAGGCTATCAACCCTGCGCTCATCGCCTGGTTACGCAGCCAGGCGCGCTTGTACTGCAAACGGCTCGGCGCGGTGTGCACCGGCAGTTGGGCACTGGCTCAGGCGGGGTTGCTTGATGGCTTCCAGTGCAGCGTGCATTGGGAGCTGATGGCGTCGATGCAGGAAGCGTTTACCCGCGTCAAAGTCAGCTCCAGCGTGTTCACGCTCGATGGCAACCGCTTCACCAGCTCCGGCGGCACTGCGCCGCTGGACATGATGCTGCACCTGATCGGCCGCGATCACGGGCATACGCTGTCGGCGGCTATTTCCCAGATGTTCGTGTACGAGCGCATTCGCAACGAGCGCGACCACCAACGCGTGCCGCTCAAGCACCTGCTCGGCACGCAACAGCCCAAGCTGCAAGAAGTGGTGGCCCTGATGGAGTCCAACCTGGAAGAACCCATCGACCTCGACGAACTGGCCGCCTATGTGCACGTGTCCCGCCGCCAGTTGGAGCGCATGTTCCAGAAGCACCTGTACTGCACGCCATCGCGCTATTACCTCAAACTGCGCCTGACCCGTGCTCGCCAGTTGCTGATGCAGACGCCCATTTCGATTGTCGAGCTGGCGGTGATTTGCGGCTTTGTGTCCACGCCGCATTTTTCCAAGTGCTATCGGGATTTCTTCGGCGTGGCGCCCAGCGATGAGCGCTCGGACATGCGCCTGCATCCGCCGCCTGCGTTACGGCCAGAGGGGCAATCCCGGGCCCCGCAACAGCCCAGGAATGCACTGGAGCAGGCGCGTGACGAGCCGACGTTTGCCACGGTGCAGATTCAAAGGCGATAGGGCTTGCCCGCTTGCCCCCTTGCCCGCTTGCCCCCTGTAGGAGCGAGCTTGCTCGCGAAAAATTTACAGGCGCCGCGTTCATTCAGGAAGCACGCGTTTTCGTTGACGTTTTTCGCGAGCAAGCTCGCTCCTACAGGGTTCAGCGGCCTACTCAAATCCACTGGTCATTCAACGCGGTACGCTCACCGCCTTCATGCCCAGTATTGAGGATGCCTTGCGGCTCGATCATCATCAGCCTGGCTTCGCCCTCGGCCGCCGTCCTGTGCTCAATGCCACGCGGTACCACATACAACTCACCCGGCTTCACATACACCGGGCCGCCCGGCAGGTCGATACGCAACGTGCCCTCAAGCACCAAAAAAGCCTCATCGGTTTCCGGATGCGAATGCCAGATGAATTCGCCCTCAATGCGCACCACCTTGAATTGGTAGTCGTTCATTTCGGCAACCACCCTCGGGCTCCATTGCTGGTCGATGAGCGAGGCTTTTTGCGCGAGGTTTATCGGTTGGGCGGGGTGCTGTAGGTGAGTCATGCTGAGCCTTCCTGTCGGTGAGAAGGCCAGACTATCCGGGCCGACAGGTCAGAGGCTTGTACGATCCTGCAACCCCTCCACTCGTGGGCCCCCGCATTCCCCATGGGAATACACAGCTGAAAGCCAACCACTTGCTGGACAGAACGACCCTGCATCTCGGGCAGCTCGAAGACCTGCCAGCAGACGCGTCATACGACGCCGCCACCTTGATCGGCGTGATCCATCACCTGGAAGGTGATGAAGCCAAGGGCGAGATAGTGCGTTCGATTCGGGCGCGCCTTAAACCGGGCGCGCCGCTGATTGTCGCGGGCAATCAATACGCTTATGCCAGCCAGCCGTTACTGCTGGCGGCCTGGGGGCAACGGTGGCGTCAGCATGGCGCCAGCTCGGACGAAGTAAAGGCCAAGCTTGGGAAAATCCTTCAAGGCGCTGACCCGCCACATTCCGAGGCGGCGGTTCAGAAACTGCTGCACGACGCAGGGTTTGGCGATGCGACCCGTTTTTTCAGCAGCCTGTTCTGGGGGGCTTGGTTGACGTGCAAGGTGGGGTAGCAAGGTCTCGCCTTGCTCAGTGAGCCGAGAGAGTAGCCAGCCGCCGACGCCAATCGCCCCCATGCCGAAGGTGGCATTCCTCTTCGGAGTCGAAACTGACGCAGCGGGCGATGTTCGGGACGTGCACGTCAGCGTCATCCAGCGCGGCAGTAGTCAGCTCGCGCATACGGGCGTCCGCGCCGCTCGCGAGGGCGTGAGCCTTGCTCGCGACGTTGTCGAACACCCAGATCACCCGCAGGCTTTGGGGGAAGGCGCGGTAGTCGACGGTGTGGGTCAGCCATTCGAAGCCCGCGATTTCAGCTTTTGCGATCTCGCAGGCGTCGGTCAGGGCTGCGATGAGACGGCGTTCGATACGGGCGTGGTCGCGTGAGGCCGGGGGCATAAAGGAAGTCCGTGAATCCTGGGAGTGGGTTGGGGCGCTGATCAGAGCATAGCTATCTACACAACTTCGGCACCACGCTAAATCTGTGGCGAGGGCGCTTGCTCCCGTGACGGCCTGACAGCCGATGCATATCCATCTGACGCTCGAAATCCAAATGTGGGAGCTTGCCTGCGATGGCGGCCTGCCAGCCGACACCAATCTACCTGACACCCCACGATCCAACTGTGGGAGCTGGCTTGCCTGCGATGACGGCCTGCCAGCCGACGCCAATCTACCTGACACCCCACGATCCAGCTGTGGGAGCTGGCTTGCCTGCGATGACGGCCTGCCAGCCGACGCCAATCTACCTGACACCCCGCAATCAAACTGTGGGAGCGGGCTTGCTCGCGAAGGCGGCCTGACAGTCGACACAGTTGGGTTGCGTACATATCCATTCCTGCGGTAACGGCCACCTAGGGTTCCGCCCTGACGGCGGCTCACTTTCGAAAAGCGCGAAAGTAAGCAAAGCGCTCTTGCCCCACCACTCGGCACCTCGCCTAGGCTCGGTGTGCCCGAACACAGGCTTGAATCCGTGGGCCGCCGCCACGCGCCATCCATGGCGCGGGGCGGCTAACCCGGCGTCCTGCCGGGTTACCCACGAATTCAAGCCTGCGTTCGGCCAGCGTGGTTTAACGGGGCGCCTAAGATCAAAAGCAGATCAAGATCAACAGCGGCTCGCTTCGCATCGTGGTTACCGTTGAGCGCTACAGAGTTGTGTAGATACCTATGCTGATCAGAGCGGGCGCTATTGAAGCGAGGGACGCAACCGTTGCCACTCATTCCAGCAATCCTCGGCAACGATATCCGGGTAACCCCGCTCTTGTTCCATTGCCAGCGCGGTGGAGAAGGTTACCGCAATGCAAGTAGCCTGGTTACGGATATCGCACACTTCGACTTCGCTGAGAGGGGCGCCTTTTTTCGATTCGGCGGCTGTCAGCAAGGCTGCCAAGGAGGGTACGAAAACCAGGCAGAGGGGCTCGGTGGGCATCAGCTTTTTTCCTCAGTGGAGTGGATGGCGCGCTTATTCTCCAGGGTTGATCAATGATCTCAACGTATGGTCCTCCCACACGCCAGCAATCTTCAGATAGGCTCGCGCATATCCTTCCTTCTCAAACCCCAGCGACTCCAGAAGGCGTTCACTTCGCACGTTGCGGGGTAAATGATTGGCCATGATCCGATGAAGACCCAACTGCTCAAAGCAGTGACGGTTAGTGACCTGAAGTGTTCTTTTCATCAGGCCACGGCCTTGGGCAGATTCCGCCAGCGAGAAGCCGAGATGACAGGCCTGAAAAACGCCCCTCACAATGTTCGTGTAGTTACACCGCGCTAGAACCTCTCCGCTCTCAGGTTCAAGCAAGAGGAAACACAGAGCGTTGCCAGCTTGCATATTGTTGACCTGCTGCTCCACCCTGGCCTTGGCGTTGCCAGTGGTGAAATATTCCTCATCCCTGAGCGGCTCGCAAGGTTGCAGATGCCTGCGATTGACCCGTTCGTAACGGCTGACCCTCTCGAAATCGTCGCCCCACAATGGCCGAAGGCAATAACCCTCAACGCAATACTCCATAAACCCCTCCAGATTTACCAATGGCCCCATCTGACTGCGTAGCCGCAAAGAATAGCGCCGCTGCGCGTAAAGCGACCCCTTTCAAGGCAAACAGGTCTACCATGCCAGCCCCGGCAGTGGTTCCACGCGCTCCCGAACTCCATTTTTCAAGGTAGCGATAATGTCCATCGACCAGATCTCCCTCCCCAAAGGCGTCGGCCCTCACGCCGCCAAGCTGCTTGACGCCATTACTGGCGCCTCCACCCATGAAGAACTCAACCGTGCTGGCGGTAAAGCCGAGGGTTTTGTGTTGGGGCTGGAGGCCACCAAGGCGATCAAGAGCCAAATTGCAGAGTCGCTGTATGTGGCGTATGACGACGCGGCGAGCAATCGAGCTGGTGAACTGAAGGGCTAGTGCCAGTCAGCCCATGGTTCCGGAATGAGCGCCAATCGCTGGAATAGGCTGACGAACATAATAATTGTCGAATTCACTGCTTTCGATGAACTGAAAGCCGTGGCGGGTATAAAAGCGATTCGAAGCGCTTTCTTTGAGAGCCCCCACTCTAATGGGAAGCGTAGCCGCATCCGCCTCTTTGAAAATCTGGGTAAGAACAGCAGACCCAACCCCTGACCCTTGCGCGCTCGGCCTTACATACAAGTGATCGAGCGCGAGTTCATTGTGGTGATGTTTGACCACGACGAAACCCACCCTCTCTCCAGCTGCCTCGATGTAGCGTGTGCTGCCAGCTTCAAAGCCGCTAAGAAACCGCTCGCGCGCACGGACCGGATCAAATCGCCCGACACGCTCCAGACTTTCGCGCATGGCCTCAATTCGAATGGCTACAAGATTATCCAAATCGCTTTGTTGAACTGGGACCAAAATGAAGGGGGAATTTTGATTGGGGGTGACGGGCATATTGGGTGCTCTAGCTACCATCCTGGGAGCTCAGTATAGAGAGCCTGATACTGATGAAGCGACCCGCATGGTATGTTCACGGCATACATGGAGTAACGGACCCAGGAAGGAAATTGCCATGCCAGTGGACACCCACCCAATCCGCATTCTCTCGCAACGCCTGAGCATCGAGCCCTTCTGCGAGCAAGACGCTGTTGAGTCTTTCGCTTGTATCACACCGTCTTTGACTCGCTACATGTCCTGGGAACCGCCTGCCTCGCTGGAAGAGTACGCGCAAGTCTGGGGGCGGTGGCTGCCTGCGATAGCGGATGGCAGCGACATTGTGTTTACGGTCAGGGAGCGGGTAGGTGCTCGTTTTATCGGCTTGGTCGGGCTGCACCATACCGGCAGTGAATCGCCGGAGCTGGGGATCTGGATCCGTGAAGATAAACACGGGCTGGGGTTTGGTGGTGAAGCGTTGCTGGCGGTTGTTCAGTGGGCTAGCCAGTGGGTGGTGGCAAAGCACTTTATCTACCCTGTTGCGGCGCAGAATCGTGCGAGTCGGCGTATTGCGGAAGCTTTGGGGGGAGTTGTCATTGAGAGGCGGATGGCGGAGAAATATGAGTCGGTTGTATATCAGATACCAGGAGTTTAACTCTGGGGATCAGGTTGGTCGGAGGCCTGCTTTCGGCTGATTCTGTTGAAAAAGTCGGACGCGGTTCTCAGGGCAGAAAAGTAAGCGCGTGAGATTGAAATCTTAAATGGTCGCACAGGTATTCTGGACAGAGATTTCACCCAGCCGCGCGAAAAACAGGCTCCTACAACGATCAGATTCCGGGCAATCCGGGAGAACCGACTTTTTCAACAGAATCGGCTAAAAGCTGACACTCCGTTTGTCTGTGAAACGAGCGGCGATCAAAAGGAGTATTGACTAGGATGTCATTGAGCCAGTACAAAGGCGTGGCAGTCAGCTCTTTTTATAAATTCAACCGTGAAAAGGAAATCAAAATGGCCGACGCTCAAGTAACGTGCATTAACAAACCTAATGTAAATAGTTCCCATGAACACATCACTCATTTAGGCAATCCTGCAAATCAATGGCGCTGGACTCGGGAGCAAGTAATTGCCAGTATTGATGCTGGTACAAATACCTTCTATGTGATAGATCCGGTGAGTGGTGCCCGTGCAGATATTGGTGTCGTACGCGAATCTGGTCGTGCTCCCTATTTACGTACTTATGCAGATAGGCAGTGGAATAATAACTTGTTGTCGCTCAATCAGTGCCCCATCTAATTAAACACTGAGTTTCCACTGGATTTTTTGATATTTTTGATTGAGAGCTTTTGGCCGAAAGCCAACGATCGCCAACGGCACAGATCAGCCAGAAGCTGCCGGTGGCGACGGACAGAAAACGGCCAGAAGCCGTCATCGTAAAACGATTACGGACTGCTTAGTCATCAGAGTCCGTGGACACAGGGCGCCAGTTATTGCCAGCGCCCGTTGAGAGGCCGCCATCGGGACTCGTAGAAAGTCCGCTGCTAGGCGCTGTGAGAGGCCTCCACCTAGAGCGGGAAAGGGGACGGATTTCATCTAGGGAAAATAAATCTGTCCCCTTTTTTCCTTTTTTCCTTTTTTCGTATACAACTGCGAATACAACGCAAAAAGCGCACGATCTAGTTAGATAAAACCCTTCGCCGATTTTTTTGAGTAGAACGATCGCTTTTGGCTAATTACTGTCCGCTACCAGGACTTCAAACGAGCCATTTTTTGTGATATTGGCAAACACCTCAGCATCTTCGATTGGAAGCTTAATACAATGGACCTGAACGACGCGGCTACAGTTCTGGAATACGCAACAAAACGTATCAAACCTAGCAAAGACACTATTTTGGTCGTAGGAACAGGGATGAGCCTTGGGTTGACCGAAGGTAGATACCCTCAGTTAGCCTGGATTGGTCTGATTCGTGCCGGGTTCCGCTACGCTATCGAGATCGGAAAAATCTCAGAGGATAAGGTCACAACCTGGCTCGCTCATTTGGACGGTTCGCCGACTACCAGCGAAATCCTGCATGTGGCGGGCTTCTTATCAAGTCGCCTGAGTGACGATGATGGTTTCGATTACACAACTTGGCTGAAAAAAGAATTTAGTGAAGTTAACATTCATAACCAAGCGCTCGCTAACACTGTCAAGTCTTTGTCGGAGGCCGGCGTAAAAATTTGCACCCTCAACTATGACTCACTGCTAGAGAGCGCCACTAATCTATCTCCCGTCTATATGACTGATCCAGACGAGGTCATCGAGTGGTTCAAAGGCGAGCGTAGAGGCATACTTCATCTGCATGGCCACTGGAAGAAGCCCGATACATGCATTCTGAGCAGCCAGGACTATCAAACCACGATACAAAGCAGTACGCGAAATTTCTTCCAGCAGCACCTGACAGTATTTGAAAATCTAGTATTCGTAGGTTGTGGCGGTACGTTTGAAGACCCCAACTTCGACAAAACACTGACTTGGCTTAGAGAAGAGCTAAAAACGACTAAGCATTCAACTTACGCACTTGTCAGGGACTGCGAAATCGGCGCACGTAAAGCTGACGTGGCGTGGAAGAATATCGTAGAACCAATTAGTTTCGGTAAAGATCATTCGCTTCTCGGCCCATTTCTTGATGGACTGTTCCACCAGGTAACTAGTCAGACCTCGGAAGCGTACCCTGACCTCCGAGGCAATACCGCCATCCAAAGCGTGGAGCAAGGGCAAAAGACTACCGCTCTAGATGGAATTCACAGCCCGCTACCTCCTGCCCCACAGGCTCGTAGTGTCAGGCACGCCCAGTCGTTTCAGGCAGAGCAAATCCTGACTACTCACAAGCGTTTGTGGTTGGCAGCTGATTGGGGAATGGGAGAAGATGAATTTATTTCCGCACTGATCAAGCGGCTATCAACGAAGACTAATAAAGTCTATTCGGTAAACATCTGTAACTATTCCGACAAAGCATCTTTCTACAGTCAAATTGGAGAGCTTTTAGGTGCTTCGTTCGAGGCATTTTGTAGCACTTTATCGCTGGTAGACGAGGCGTACTTGTTGTTAAGAGACGTTCCGCTCGATACCTGCGACGATAAGGAAAAACTCCAAGCTGATCTGTTAAGTCTAACGGATATTTTAACTTCCTTTTGCCCGAGTCTCCGGGTTATTTTGACAAGTAGAAATCTGCCTACGTGGAGGAATGAGGCGGTAGAACTGACCGCTTTAGATGGTGCAGATACTAGGGCATACATCGAATCACACCCTATGTACCAAGGCGGCTTAGGCCACGACGACTTTACGCAACTTTACGAACATACCAACGGCGTTCCGCGAATTATTCAGGAAACCTTGGAAAAACTTGTCGTTGCTTCTTTGGAAGAGATTATTAATGAGCGAGGCAGTTCGCGCATAAATCTGACGGGACGATTAGGTGACTCCATCAAGGCACTGTCAACTGCGCAAGAAATCGAAAAACGCTATGCGTTCTCACTTCTCAAAAACTTGTCCGCATTTCCCTACGGCGAATACTTAGATAATATCAAGCGGGTCGATAAATCGAAGAAGTATTCGATTGATCATGTGGTCATCCTGCAACGTGAAGGCTTCATTTATGTTGAGGATCAAGACAGCTTCGGCCATACGGGCACTCGGGGATCAAAAAAACGACTCATCGTCACGCGCCCCGTGAGGCAATGGCTCGCCCAAGAGACAAAAGTCCAAGAAATATCGAAAATAAAAAATCAAGCCTACAAGCTCTATTTTGGTGACAACTGGGAGACTCAGGATCCCAAACTGCATCTCATCTTCAAGGCAAATGACATCACAGAAAAGTCGTCTGAGATCAACAATGCTAAATATTTTATCGTTGAAATCTTCGCTGAAGGCAAAACGATTGAAAGGTGGCGCACTGTTGGTATGGAACTGGCGTCGCAATTCTGCGCAACCGTGAGCAAAAAATCGTATCACAAAGTTGTACATGACATATATAGTGCACTGAGGTCGATGTTGGATAGCCGTGATAAGGATCAGCAGTATTGGTTCTTCATTTACCTATGCGCGCAGTCGATCCGGATGGTCGGGGATAAGACTACTAAGGACGAAGCCCTGCAGATGCTGCTGGACTGCCTGGATCATATTGATCAACCCAAGCAGGTAGGCTCGATTAAGCTGGAGATCGCGATGATTTATTCAGCGAGGAAGGATCATGCCAAAGCGCTTGAGTATGCCACTCAGGCACAAAAGCTAACCAAGGGCAGTCACGCGATGCATGCGGCCCACCTCGCGCTCAAACACAGTAAACTCGCCACCAAGGAATCTGATATTTCGAAGATCCAGGTGAAGGCGAAGACTAAAGCTCACACGCTGTACTCCAACATCGAGATAGATCGCGCTGATAAGTTAGATGAAACTCCCTCAAAAGTCGACATGCTCAAAGAGCTTGTTGAATACTGTCACCAGAACAAAGACCTGTACAACCAAATCCGTGCGACTCTTAGGTACGCCGATTCGCATCTGACTGTTCATGGTTCGCTCCATGCTAAGGACGTTTCTGCGCTCATCAGCATTTACCACCATCTACATCATGACAATTCGCCTTACCTTCATTCAAAATGCCATCGGATCCTTTGGGCAGCCTTTGAAGTAAACAATGACTACGTCAATCTGCTTCAGCTTTTCAAATACAGCTCACTCTACTGGCGTTTGCGTGACGAGCAAAAACCAGAGCTTGAAGCGATGAATAAATTTAAAGATCTTAATATGCCCGATACTATTCCCGAGCGTGATCCGGCGGTATCTTATTACTATGGAAGACTCGCGACTATCGTGCGCTAAGTATGTGCTGAAGTTAGCGATGCCGAACTCTCTCTGTAGTCGCGGGTACTCGGGAAAAGGGGACGGATTTATTTCTAGGAAAATAAAACTGTCCCCTTTTCCTTTAATTTAAGAAGTATATAGGTCTTGCTGTATGGTTAAGCGAAATCATAGGTGTGTGAGCAAATATTTATGAGTCATCGCTTCTGACCAAAAGCGGTTATCGCTATCGGAGTAGATACTTGGTTGGCGCGATTTGGGTAAGTCTCAATCGTCTGGCTATGCAATATTATGAATTTATGTATATAAGGTTGTTTATGCCAAGCAAGCAGTTTGAATGTTTAATGGTATTAGAGATTGAAAGGGTTGATGCACTTTTCAATGATCCCTCTACTAATAAAAGATGCAGAGTTGAATATCCGGAAATCGAATTTCCTGGGCTTGCAATTGTGGCATCTCGCGCCGTCGCTTTAAGGCGCGAAATCCTTGCTTGGCTGATTGCTCGGACGGTCATGAGCAATAGTTCCCTCAGTCAGTCTCAAGAAAGAATGTCGGTCCTTGTTGTGGCCAACCACAATCCAGCTGTACTACTGAGGCAACTGCTAGCGTTGGTTGGGAAAATAGAGTTCAGCACTGTCGATCAAGTAGCTTTTGAGGACGATGATTGGCCAAGATTGACGAGTGCCGTGAATCTCCTGGAAGGTCACGAAGGAATCGCAGATGAGGTCATCGATGGCGAGCCACCGTTTTTTCCTGATTCTGAAGCCAGGCTGAAATGGCGGAACGGACCTATCGGTCTTGGAGAACTGCTGAAGCTGATCAACACACAGGTCGCCGGCACTAGTGTGGTGGTTGAGAACTATCACCTGATCACTGACACACGAAATCATGCTGAAGCTCTGCGAGACCTCAGAAACATTGCAGCTGAAGCTGGGGTCTACCTTTATATTGGCGGCGGTATGACCCATTGGCATGAAGTTCGGGAGAGACGTACTGTATACCTATCTGATCTAGCAGAGTCCCTCTCTGAAGCGGTTAATGTCGCTGACCTCATCACGATTGCTTACCCTGATTTTAGCGGTGACCAAGTATGTGTGTTTGACCCTAGGTATAGCGCGCCACACAAAGAGCCTCTCTCGCTACCTAGCGTGTGGAGCTAACGGCTGCACGCAGTGCTCACTACTCGAATCTGGGCATCTGACTACTGGAAATGCCGCGCGTGGACTACATGCTTGCGTTATTAGGTAGCAGATCGTCGGCGGTAGTTTTCCTTCTATACATCTGGAGAACCCGCAACTCGGTGGAAATGCCAAGTACCTTCGCCGAGCGTGCTGCCCTTGCTAGGTCGGGCGTTCAAGACCTGCTGAATAGGTAGAGGTCAGCGTGCGCCAGGTTGATGTAGGTGTAGTTAACCGGGCCAGCATTTGAGGGTGAACGTATTAGGGGACGGTTTCGGTTTTCTCGAATTTTCCAACGCCCACACCTAGCCTATTTCGGCCCTTTTTAAGGGCCGCTTCTGATCGAGAGCAGACGTTGCTGTCGTCATCCAACCCACCCATCACACGCCCATCAAGCCAAATCGCCGAGTCGTTGTATGTGGCTTACAACGACGCGACGGGTTATCGACCTAACGAGCTGAAGAGCTAATCATCAGCCAGGGCAGGGCGCTTCGCGGTCCAGCAGTCTGGCGGTGAGGAGTACACCCAGTTCGCTCAGTTGGTGGATGGCGAGGGCGATGTCGCGGTGTTTGCCGTTGAGGTCTTCAGACAGGTCGAGCAGTAGGGTGCTGACGCTGGTGAAGGTTTCGTAGCTGTTGGTGATGAGGGTTTCGTTGCTGGTGTTGGGTGCGACGGTGAAGAGGGTGGTTGAATCGTTAACCATGGTTAAGTTCCTTGCTTGGGCCACTTCCCCATCGCTACTAAACAATAAGGGCGGTAGCTGTACGCAGGTTAGTAGACCGGTGGAACCTAACAAAACCGGCGCGTCCGAGGACGCCCTACGCACAGCCACCATCAAGCACAGACGGGAGCGTCTGATGGATGAAGCGTGTGCACTTGTTAGGTCTAAGGTGGGCTACTAAACCCGATCACTGAACAATTCAGCGACCAAGCCACCTTAGAGACGGCCACTCCAGCGCACAAGCCGGCGGATTCTGACGCAGGCGTAGGCAATGGAGCAAGGTGTGGCAGGGGAATCGGATTTTGCCTTCAGGCGCTGCGTGATCGTTTGGGGTTTTCGCGAGCAAGCTCGCTCCTACAGGAGTGTTCATCACCTCAAACGAAATTGTTAGCATTGAACGCGTTTCATATTGGGGGCTGGGATGGATGACACGATATGAGGTTCAACGGATCACACACCTTCCGCGCCAGATACAGGCGCTGGAAAAGGAAGCCGTTGGGGAGGGTTTCAGGTTCCTCACGCGTCTGATTAACGAATGGCAATCTGGAGCAAACCGCTTTGATGCACCCGGCGAGTGTCTGATGGCGGCCTATTTGAATCAGCAACTGATAGGCATCGGCGGTCTTTCAGTTGATCCCTATGCTGACAATAATGTGGCCAGACTGCGACGGGTGTACGTCGCAGCTTCGGCAAGGGGGCAACACGTCGGGCAGGCGCTGGTAAAGGCGCTTGTTGAACGTGCCGCTCTCAGGTTTCAGGTCGTGCGTCTTTTTACGGATACGGCTGAAGGAAGCGCCTTTTATGAGCGCTGTGGCTTCACGCGAACAGATGAGGCTCAGGCGACTCATATTATGCAGCTTGGCGGTTTCTGAGGCGGGTAGCTGCACCAGTGGACTGCGGAGTCGAGATGAACGTGTTTTTGCTTTGCAGCTATGAAGGGCGTATCGAGCGTGCCCAGCGCTATCGACACCCAGTCGGCGAATTCCCATTGAGACCGTGACCAGAACAATGTCGAGCCACAGTGTGTGCAAAATTCGCGCAACACCGCCTCTGAGGATGCATAGGTTTTGATGCTGTTGGCGCCGGAAAGTAGGCGTAGTGCGTTGCGGGGAACACTGCCGTAAGAAGCGAATGCTGCCCCGTGACTTTTGCGGCACTGGCGGCAATGGCAGTGGCTCACCGACTTGGGCGTGGCGGATAGCTCGTAAGTGACGGCTGCGCATAAGCAGCTTCCCTGATACACCGTTGTCATTCGCTTTTCCCGTCATGCGAAAAACGTCAGCGTAACCGTCCCGCTCTAGTCAGTCGACCTACCCATCAAACCCAACCGCCGAGTCGCTGTAGGTGGGTCACGACGACGCGGCGGTTTATCGGGGTAGCAAGTTGAAGGGCTAATCATTAGCCAGGGCAGGGCGCTTCGCGGTCCAGGAGTCTGGCGGTGAGGAGTACGCCCAGTTCGCTCAGTTGGTGGATGGCGAGGGCGATGTCGCGGTGTTTGCCGTTGAGGTCTTCGGACAGGTCGAGCAGGAGGGTGCTGACGCTGGTGAAGGTTTCGTAGCTGTTGGTGATGAGGCTTTCGTTGCTGGCGTTGGGGGTAACGTTGAAGAGGGCACTTGAATCTGCTTTCGACATGAGTAGACATCCTGAGTGATGCCACCACCTTTCCGCTACTAAACAGTGGGTGGCAGCTGTACGCAGGTTAGTAGACCGGTGGATATCTAAAGCCGGCGCGCCCGAAGACGCCCTACGCACAGCCACCATCAAGCACAGACGCACTGTCTGATTGGTGACGCTCATGCACTTATAGATACCCAAATTCAGGCTACTAAACCCGAATCACTGAACAATTCAGCGACCGAGCCACCTTAGAGACGGCCACCCCAGCGCACAAGCCGGCGGATTCTGACGCAGGCGTAGGCAATGGAGCAAGGTGCGGCGGGGGAATCGGATTTTGCCTTCAGGCGCTGCGTGATCGTTTGGGGTTTTCGCGAGCAAGCTCGCTCCTACAGAAGTGCCATATTCCGGTGTTATGGTTGGCGCTGACGATGGAGGATTGAACATGACATTGACGGTCGACACCTTGCTTGAATTGGCCATGGACAACCCTATCAATGCGCAAATCACCGCGCGCCTGCCGGAGCTTGGCGTGCAGCAGTGCATGCTCACGGCGGGCTGCCTGTTCCAGGCGGTGTGGAATCATCAGGCGAATCTGCCGGCGGCTCAGGGCGTGAAGGACTACGACGTTTTCTACTTTAATGAAGATGTGTCCTACGAGGCGGAGGATGCGGTGATTCGTCGGGCGCAGGCGTTATTCCAGGACCTGGGCGTGAACGTGGAGGTCAGGAATCAGGCGCGGGTACACCTTTGGTATGGGCAGCGGTTTGGCCGGCCCTATCCGCAGTTGCATACGGCCAGGCAGGGCGTTGATCGGTACCTGGTGGCGGGCACGTGCATTGCGCTGGAGATTGCCTCGGGCGAGGTGTATGCGCCTTATGGCTTGGAGGATGTGGAGCAGGGGGTGTTGCGGATCAACCCTTTGCATCCGGAGCCGGAGCTGTTTTTGCACAAGGCCAGGAGTTATCAGGCGCGCTGGCCGTGGCTCAAGATTGTAGCCCCAATACTGTAGGAGCGAGCTTGCTCGCGAAAAACGTCAACGATAACGCGTGCCTTCAGATTAAACGCGGCGCCTGTAAGTTTTTCGCGAGCAAGCTCGCTCCTACAGAAGTGCCGTGCCGAGTAGGCCGCAACTTATTACTACCAGCCATGGCGGCAGTTTCCACACCATCAACGCCACCAGTGCCAGCAACGCCAGTGCGAGGTCGTAGCCGTTGAAGATCGCGCTGGTCCAGACCGGCCGATACAGCGCTGCCAACAGCAGGCCGACCACCGCCGCATTGACGCCGGCCAGCGCCGCCTGGGTGCGTGGGCTTTTGCGCAGGCTGGCCCAGAAGGGCAGCGCGCCAAAGATCAGCAGAAACGACGGTGCGAAGATCGCCAGCAGGGCGATCACGCCGCCAAGCCAACCGCTCGGGGCGTGGCTCATGGAGGCGCCAAGGAACGCGGCGAAGGTGAACAGCGGGCCGGGCACGGCTTGGGTGGCGCCGTAGCCGGCCAGGAACACGTCGTTGCTCACCCATTGGCTGGGCACTACTTCGGCTTGCAGCAATGGCAACACCACGTGGCCGCCGCCGAATACCAGTGAGCCGGTGCGGTAGAAGGCGTCTACCAGTGCCAACGTGGGGTTGGACACCCAGCCGGCGAGGATCGGCAAGCCCATCAGCAACAGCACAAACAGCATCAACCACAAGGCGCCAGCACGGCGGCTGATGGCGATGGGCAGGGCGTCGGGTTCGGCACGGGTCTCGGGCTTGAACAACAGCAGGCCGGCCACGCCTGCGGCGATCATGACCCCGACTTGAGCCCAGGCGGAGGGGGCCAGCAGCACCACGCCTGCGGCAATCAACATCAACGCCACCCGCAAGGCGCCTCGGCACAGGTTGCGCGCCATGCCCCACACGGCTTGGGCCACCACGGCCACGGCGACAACTTTGAGGCCATGCAGCGCGCCGTTGGGCAGGGCGCTGCCGTAGTGGGCCAGCCCCAGGGCAAACAGGATCAGGGCGATGGCCGACGGCAAGGTGAACCCGGCCCAGGCCGCCACGGCGCCGCCATAACCCGCCCGTGAAAGGCCCAGCGCGATGCCGACCTGGCTGCTGGCCGGGCCGGGCAGGAATTGGCACAGGGCAACCAGTTCGGCGTAGCTGCGCTCGCTCAGCCACTGGCGCCGAATGACGAACGCTTCGCGAAAATAACCCAGGTGCGCGATCGGGCCGCCAAAGGAGGTGAGGCCCAGGCGCAGGAAGATCAGAAATACTGACCAGGGGCTGCTACGGTGATCGGCGATAGGGGGCAAGGGATGCCTCGGGGCGAGCTGTTCAATCCAGCGCAGATCGATAGGTTTTCAGAACCTTAACCATTTTTTATGACGCGTAGAAGAGGCTGCCCGCATGTCATTTTTGCGCCCCACATTGAATTTATGGGCGGTAGTTTGAGTCACTGAAAGCAGAGCGTTGTTTTCCACCCACTCGACCTCAAGGACCGACCATGACTTTCTTCATCTTCCTGCTCGCCTGCGCCGCTGCCGCCAGTACCGGGGTGATCTTCAAACCGGGCGCCTGGTACGAATCCCTGGTCAAGCCCAGTTTCACGCCACCCAATTGGCTGTTCCCAGTGGCCTGGACGATCATCTACCTGCTGCTGGCCTGGGCCGGTTACCGCTTGACCCTGATCCCTGGCAGCGAAATGGTGTTGGCCCTGTGGGCAGCGCAGATTGCGTTGAACACGCTGTGGACGCCGGTATTTTTCGGTGCCCATCGGTTGCTCGCAGGGATGGTGATTATCGTGCTGCTGTGGCTGACCGTAGCAGCGATGGTGCTGCTGGCCGTGCGCCTGGACCTGATTACCGGCCTGATCCTGTTCCCGTACCTGGTGTGGCTGTGCGTGGCCGCGGCGTTGAACTTCTCGATCCTGCGTAATAACCGCTGATGGCCTACCAGCATTGGCCCGCCAGCGAGCCCGAACTGGCACAGATGCGCCGCTTCAATCAGAAACTGGCGTGGACGCCGCGGTTCAAGATCCGCAACCGCGTCACGCCGCGCCTGATCCAGGCACTGCTGCGCGCCAGCCAGACGTTCAAAAAGGCGCCTGTGGTGGAGCTGAAAAAGGTAGGCACGGTGCCCGTGCGCATCCTGCGCCCCAGCGGCAAGCCCAAAGGCGTGGTGTTGGATATCCACGGCGGTGGCTGGGTGATCGGCAATGCGCAAATGGATGACGACCTGAACCTCGGCATGGTCAACGCCTGTGACGTCGCGGTGGTGTCGGTGGATTACCGGCTGGCGGTCGATACACCGATTGAGGGGCTGCTGGATGATTGCCTGGTGGCGGCGCGTTGGCTGTTGGCCGACTGCCCGGAGTTTGCCGGCTTGCCGGTGATTTTTGTCGGTGAGTCGGCCGGCGGGCATTTGGCGGCGGCCACTTTGTTGGCGCTCAAGCAATGGCCCGAGTTGCTGCAACGGGTGAGCGGGGCGGTGCTGTATTACGGCGTCTACGACTTGACCGGCACACCGAGCGTGCGCACGGCTGGGCCGGACACCTTGCTGCTGGACGGGCCAGGCATGGTCGACGCGCTGCGCCTGCTGACGCCGGGGCTCAGCGACGAAGCGCGCCAGCAGCCGCTGTTGTCGCCCTTGTATGGGGACTTTGAAGGGTTGCCACCTGCGCTGATGTTTGTGGGCGAGTTGGACCCGCTCAAGGATGACACCCTGCTGATCGCCGAGCGATGGGCGGGCGTTGAGGCGCATCTGCTGCCGGAGGCGGCCCATGGCTTTATTCATTTTCCGGTGGCGATGGCCGACAGGGTGTTGGTGTACAGCCGCCAGTGGATAACAGGTCGAATCCTTGGCAATGGGCGTTAGCATTCGGGCGGTAAAAGCCGCTGATATTCCCGAGGTGCTGAGCTTCGCTTTGCAGGCTCGCGATGAGCTGTTTCCAACGCTCAGCACAACCGGAACCCCCCATGATCTGGCGCAGTTCGAAGCCGTTTACCTTCAGGGTGGCGGGCAGTTTTTGATTGCCCGCGCCGACGGCCAAATCGTAGCCGCGGTGGGGTATCGGCCTTATGACGGTCGCTTTCCCCAGTTGGACTATCAGGGTAGCAAGACAGTGGAAGTGGTGCGCCTGTATGTGCGCCCGGCGTTCCGTCGCTTGGGCCTGGCGGGCCGGTTATACCGCTCATTGGAGGCGCTGGCGCGGGAGGCGGGTGTGGCAGTGGTTTACCTGCACACCCATCCGTTTCTGCCGGGTGCGATTGATTTCTGGCGGCGGCAGGGCTTCGAGGTGGTAGATGTCGAGGCAGACCCTGTCTGGCACACAACCCATATGCACCGACTTCTGTAGGAGCGAGCTCGCTCGCGAAAAACGTCAACGATAACGCGTATTTCCTGGATGAACGCGGCGCCTGTGGGTTTTTCGCGAGCAAGCTCGCTCCTACAAAAGAGCCAGGGTAGGTGGTTGATTTCGGGGGTTCAGTTGGAGCGCAGGCGCAGGATGTGTGCGCCGTCGAACGGGTCCGTCAGGTAATGCCCCTGCACCCCGAATGTCTCCTGTAAACGCTGTGGCGTCAGCACCTCCAGTGGCGTACCCAGCGCCACCAGCCGCCCGCGATCCAGCACGGCCAGGCGGTCACAGGTGAGTGCCTGGTTCAGGTCGTGCAGCGCAATCAAAGTGGTCACCGGCAAGCCTTGCACGCCTTTTAAAATCGCCAGTTGATGCTGGATATCCAGGTGATTGGTCGGCTCGTCCAGCAATAGAATCTGGGGCCGTTGCGCCAGGGCGCGAGCGATGTGTACGCGTTGGCGTTCGCCGCCGGAGAGGCTGCGCCAGGCGCGTTGGCTCAGGTGGGTGGCGTCTACGTCGTGCAGCGCCTGGTGCACGATGGCGTCGTCTTCACGCGACCACGGGCTCAGCGCCGACAGCCACGGCGTGCGGCCCAGCGCCACGGCGTCGAACACGCGGATGGCGTCATCGGTATCGGCCTGTTGTTCCACCACCGCCAGCTGTTGCGCGATGGTGCGGCGCGACAACTCACCGAGCCGCTTGCCACCCAGGCGAACTTCGCCGCTGGCCGGCGGGCGCAAGCCGGCGAGCAGTTTGAGCAGGGTGGACTTGCCCGAACCGTTCGGCCCTACGATGCCCAAGGTTTCGCCCGCCTGCACGTCCAGGTCGATACCGTGCAGCAACTGGGCCTCACGCACCTTGAAACCCAGGCCGCTGCAACTGAGCACGCTCATCGGGCGTTCCTCCGGCCAATCAAAATCAACGCAAATACCGGCGCGCCTACCAGCGCCGTGACCACCCCAACGGGAATCACTTGGCCCTTGATCAGGGTGCGTGACAGCACGTCCGCAGCGATCAGAAACAGCGCGCCGCCCAAGGCACTGGCGGGCAGCAGGCGCGAGTGCCCAGTGCCGAGCAACAGGCGCGCAGCGTGGGGAATCACCAGCCCGACAAAACCAATGGAGCCGACGATGGACACCATCACCGCCGTGACCAACGCCGCACAGGCCATCAGCACAAATTGCACGCGGCGCACCGGGATGCCCAGGGAGGCCGCCGAGTCGCTGCCAAAGGTGAACGCATCCAGTGCGCGACGATGCCACAGGCACACCGCCAGCCCTAGCGCCGCCACCGGCACCGCCAACCACACCGACGGCCAGCGCACGCCGCTGAGGTTGCCCAGCAGCCAGAACATAATGCCGCGGGCTTGCTCGGAGCTGGCCGACTTGGTGATGAGGAACGCAGTCAGGGCATTGAACAATTGCGAGCCGGCGATGCCCGCGAGGATGATCTGCCCGGTGCCGCTGGACGATCCGCTGGCGCGGGCGAGCAGAATCACCAGCGCAAACGCGGCCATGGCGCCGACAAACGCCCCTGCCGACAACGACACCAGCCCGCCGCCCACACCGATCAGCACGACGAGCACGGCCCCGGTGGAGGCGCCGGCGCTGATACCCAACAGGTACGGGTCTGCCAGCGGGTTGCGCAGCAACGATTGCAGGATCACCCCGCAGGTCGCCAGCCCGGCACCGCAGGCTGCTGCCACCAGGGTGCGGGTCAGGCGGTAGTTCCACACCACGCCTTCATCGATCGGGTCCAGCGCATAGCCGGCGGCCCAGAGTTTATTGGCCAGCACCTGCAACACCACCTGCGGTTCGATGGCGGTTTCGCCGATGGCCACGCCAGCGAGCAGGGCGAGCAACAGCAGGGCGAGGGCAAGGAGGGTGCGCATCATTGGCCCAGGTCGTAGCCGTCGATGGCCGTAGCGAGTTGTTCCAGGCCGTCGAACGTGCGCAGGCTGGCCTGCAGTGCCAGGGCGTCGAGGATGATGATGCGGTTGTGTTTCACCGCGTCCATGTTGCGGGTGACGGGGTCGCTGCGCAGGAAGGCGAGTTTCTTCTCGTGGTCGTCGGCGGGGTAGCGGCGACGGTCCATGCGTGCAATCACCAGGAAGGTGGGGTTGGCCTTGGCGATGGTTTCCCAGCCAACGGCGGGCCATTCTTCATCGGACTGCACCACGTTGTGCAGGCCCAGGGTGTGCAGCATGAATTGCGGCACGCCTTTATGGCCGGCCACATAAGGGTCGCTGGCCATCTCGGCACTGGAGAACCACACCAGTGCGCTGGCCTGCTTCAAGCCTTTGCCCTGGGCGGTGGCGATGGATGCGGCCAGGCGCGCCTTGAGCTGATCGTTCAATTGTTGGCCGCGCGCCTGCACGTCAAAAATCTGCGCCAGTTGGTGGATGCTCTGGTAAATCGTCTCGATGCGAAACGGCTGCAACCGCGTGCCGTCGGCGCCGACCAGGTTGTCCTTGGCCTCGCAATCGGACGGCAGCACGTAGGTGGGGATCTTCAACTCATGGAATTGCTCACGGGTGCCGACCACGCCTTGCGGGCCCACCACCCATTCCAGTTCGGCGGCCACCAGTTGCGGGCGCTTGGCGATCACTGCTTCAAAGCTCGGCTCGTTGTTGGCCAGCCGCTCGATGCGGTCGTTCTGTGCTTTGTACTGTGGCAACACGTTGTTGAACCACAGCGACGTGCCTACCACTTTATCGCCCACGCCCAAGGCATAAAGCATCTCGGTGGCGGCCTGGCCGATGCTCACGCTGCGAGCGGGCGCTTGTTGGAAGGTCAGGCTGCTACCGCAGTTTTCCACGGTCAGTGGGTAGTGGCTTGGCGCGGCGTGTGCCAGGGCGCAGGCACTCAGGCCTGCGAGCAGGGCGGTAACACGTGGCAGCATGGGGCGATCTCCGAGTGAGCCATGGGTGCAGCTGGGGAGTTACGGCTCGGAAATACGCCCTGGGGCGCTACAGGTGCGCAGGGCCAGGATGTCCTTCCCGGACACCCCGCCGGTTAGTGATGTTGCTGGGCCGGCAGGTCTCCTGACTGATGCGTCATCGCCAAGCCCCAGCCTTCCCGGACGAGGTCCAGTGGCATTCAGGGGCAGGCTCAGCACCTACAGTTGCGGGGGCAGTTTCGATTGGCGCCTGGGCGGCGTTTCGAATTCCCTATTAGTCCCACGTGGGAACCGGCGCCGGTATGGTAAGCGATCAAGCCCTGTAGGAGCGAGCTTGCTCGCGAAGAACTTGAGAACACCGCGGGGCATCAGGCGCCCCTGCGTTATCGTTGACGGTCTTCGCGAGCAAGCTCGCTCCTACAGGGGGCACTGGTTAGAGTCGAATGTCTTGGGGGCCGCGGATCAGGGCCTCGATGCGCGTGCCGGTGGCGCGCTCTTCGTTGCTGAAGCCGTCGTAGTCAGCCAGTTGGCCGAAGCGAATGCCGGTCAATTGCTCGATCGCGATCACACTGCGCTGGTAGGTTCTGAGCTGGCCGAACACCAGGTCCAATTGGTCCAGCTCGCGGCGCTGGTCAATCATGTAGGCGCTGGCAGACGGTTTGCCGTCATCGCTGAGGTAGGCCACCACTTTCCAGAATGCCTGGGGGATTTTTACCCCGCGATACACGCGGTCGTTGTCGCTGAACACCGGGCCGCTGAACACCGTGGCCCGGGCTTTCCAGCGCTGGGTGTTGTCGAGGATATAGTCCTCGAGTTCCAGCCAGGTCTTCTGGTTGAAGCCGCTCATCTGCGGCGAGCAGTTGGTGAAGTGGAAGGTGTCGAGGTTGGCCGTGTTCGCGTCGTCGCCCCAGTTGGGGTCCTGGCGGCGCACCAGGTGGCCGCGGTCCAGGCCGTTGCCGGCGTACAGGTCTTCACCGACCTGGGCGTCGGTGGGCAGGCGGCCATCGTAGGCCCAGGTGTCGTTGCTGCGCACGATGTCCACATGCTTGGCGCCGTCGATATTTACCCCCACGTACAGCGCCAGTCGTCGAGAGCGCGACATGGTGATGGAGAAATGCGTGTAGTCCAGACGCTTGGGTTGCACGTCGCCCGCCAGTGGCTCGCCAACCGTGGGCCATGGCACCACGAAGTCGCTGAGGAAATCGTCGGCGTAGCCAACGCGGTTTTTGAGGTCCTTGGCCGCTGTGACACGCGGCGTCGTGGCTCTGGCTTCCAGCAGGGTGGGGCTGGGCGCGATCAACGGTCGCAGGTCGGCAAGCCTGGGGCGGTGCGACAGATCGATTTTGACTGTGCGGGCGGGCATGGGCATGTTCCTTATGGGCCTCGGATAAACACCACTGAAACACAAACTCATGACAATTTGGCCCGGGTGGCGATCCCAGGGCTATCCTGAAAAGCGTTACCCGGACGTTCATCACACGCCAAAAAGGAGCCAGCTCATGTGTGTTCGCCAACCGCGCAATCCGATTTTCTGCCTCATCCCGCCGTACATGCTCGACCAGATCGCACGCCACGGCGACAAAGCCCAGCGGGAGGTCGCGTTACGCACGCGTGCCAAGGACAGCACGTTCCGCTCGTTGCGCATGGTCGCCGAACCCGCCAAAAGCCCCGCGCGGATGGCTTTGGCGGCGGGCAGCGAAAAACAGCGCTCGATCTACAGCGCCAACAACACCGACAGCCTGCCCGGAAAACTGATCCGTGGCGAAGGGCAGCCCGCCAGTGGCGATGCGGCGGTGGATGAAGCCTATGACGGCCTGGGCGCAACCTTCGACTTTTTCGACCAAGTGTTCGACCGCAATTCCATCGACGAAGCGGGCATGGCCCTGGATGCCACCGTGCATTTTGGCCAGGACTACAACAATGCGTTCTGGAATTCGACCCAGATGGTGTTCGGCGACGGCGACCAGCAGTTATTCAACCGCTTCACGGTGGCGCTCGATGTCATCGGCCACGAGTTGGCGCATGGCGTCACCGAGGATGAGGCCAAACTCATGTACTTCAACCAGTCCGGCGCGCTGAACGAGTCGTTGTCGGACGTGTTCGGCTCGTTGATCAAGCAGTACGCGTTAAAGCAAAAGGCCGAAGACGCCGACTGGTTGATCGGCAAGGGGCTGTTTACCAAAAAGATCAAAGGCACTGCCCTGCGTTCGATGAAAGCGCCTGGCACCGCCTTTGATGACAAGCTGCTGGGCAAAGACCCGCAGCCGGGGCACATGGATGATTTTGTACAGACTTACGAGGACAATGGTGGGGTGCATATCAATTCCGGCATTCCCAACCATGCGTTCTATCAGGTGGCGATCAATATAGGCGGGTTCGCCTGGGAGCGTGCCGGGCGTATATGGTACGACGCACTGCGTGATTCGCGGTTGCGGCCCAATTCCGGGTTTTTGCGTTTTGCGCGCATCACCCACGACATTGCCGGCCAGCTTTATGGCGTGAACAAGGATGAGCAGAAGGCGGTCAAGGCAGGCTGGAAAGCGGTGGGCATAAACGTTTGACGAAGCCGCCTGTGCGGCGAGGAACAGCCATGCGAATTTCAATTAAGGAAAGCGGCGGGGCGGCGTATTTTCCGGGGCTGGCCAAGCCGCGTACGGTGGAACTGGACTCGCTGCCCGAACCCGACCAGCAGGAGTTGCGGCAACTGATCAAAGCTGCCGATTTTTTCAAGTTGCCACAAAGTACCGATCCCGAGCCTGGTAACCCAGGCCGGGTGCATTACACCCTGACAGTGGCGGAGGGCAAGCGCGAGCACACGGTCTGTGTGCTCGCGCCGGTGAATTCTCCGGCACTGGAGGGGTTGGTGCAGTGCGTACGGCGACATATTAATTGTTGAAGCGCCAAGGCTGATTTTTTGCCCAGGGAGCTTGTTGTGGCTCTTGGCAAGCTACTTACGATCCAGCCATACCGTCTGCGCATTGCAAAATTCGCGTACGCCGAAGTGCGACAGCTCGCGACCGAACCCGCTCTTCTTCACGCCGCCAAACGCCACCCGCGGGTCTGAGACGCTGAACGAATTGACGAAGACCCCACCGGTCTCCAACTGATCGGCGATAGCCCGCGCCTTTGCCGCGTCGCTGGTGAAGATGCTCGCAGTCAGGCCAAACTCGCTGTCATTGGCCAAGGCCACGGCGTGCTCGGCATCGCGGGCGGTGATGATCGAGGCCACGGGGCCGAACAGTTCCTGTTTGAACGAGGTCATCTGGTCGGTGACGTTCGCTAACACCGTCGGCTCGTAGTAATTGCCGGCGCCAGCGACTTTGTTGCCGCCCAGCAACAGGGTAGCGCCTTCTTCCAGCGTGGCCTGCACCTGGCCATGCAGCTCGTCGCGCAGGTCGAAGCGGGCCATCGGGCCCACATAGGTGTTGGCTGACGCTGGGTCGCCCATCACCAGGGCGCGGGTGGCTTCAACGAATTTGGCGGTGAAGGCGTCCACCACGCCGGCCTCGATGATCAGGCGCTTGGCGGCGGCGCAGACTTGGCCGCTGTTCTGGAAGCGGCCGATGACGGCGGCTTGTACGGCGGCGTCGAGGTCGGCGTCGTTGAGCACGATAAAGGGGTCGGAGCCGCCGAGCTCCAGCACGCATTTCTTCAACGCGGCCCCGGCCTGGGAGCCGATGGCGATACCGGCGCGCACGCTGCCGGTGAGCGTTACGGCGGCGATGCGCGGGTCGGCGATGGCGGTGGACACGCCCTCCTGGGTCACGTTGATCACTTCGAACACGCCTTCAGCGAAACCGGCTTTACGCAGCGCTTGCTGGATCAGGTAGGCGCTGCCCATTACGTTTGGCGCGTGTTTGAGCACGTAGGTGTTGCCGGCAAGCAGGGTCGGCACGGCGCCACGCAGCACTTGCCACACTGGGAAGTTCCACGGCATCACCGCGAGGATAGGGCCCAGCGGGCGGTATTCGATCCGGGCGCTGCCGTTGTCCACCAGGGTGGGTTCCGGGGCGAGCATGGCCGGGCCGTGGGCGGCGTACCACTCGCTCAGTTGGGCGCACTTTTCGATTTCGGCGCGGGCCTGGGCGATGGGTTTGCCCATTTCCAGGGTGATCATTTGCGCCATGTCTTCAGCTTGCTCACGCAGGGCGGCAGCCAGGGCCAGCAGGTATTCGGCGCGCTGGCTTACCGGCGTGCGGCGCCAGGAGTGGAAGGCATCGGTCGCGCGGGTGAGGGCGGCATCCAGTTGTTCTGCGCTTTCATAGGGGTAGCTACCGACTGTTTCACCGTTGGCAGGGTTGATCGACAGGGCGTGGGTCTGCTGGGAGATAGCGTTGTTCATGGCACCGTCCGGCTGAATGAGTGGAATGGGGCCAGCGTACGGGGCTGTATGTTTTCTGGAAACTGAATAATATTAAGCGATATATTCTCATTACGAGAATGTTTGGCCTAAGCTCGTCCCCACGCTCTGCGTGGGGATGCATCCCCTGACGCTCCGCGTCAGAGAGCTGTGAGCCACGTTGATGATTGGAGAATGATTTGGATCTGGTGCAGCTGGAAATCTTCAAGGCCGTTGCCGAGCAAGGCAGCATCAGCGCCGCCGCGCAGTTGATTCATCGCGTGCCATCGAACCTCACCACGCGCATCAAGCAACTGGAGCAGGACCTGGGCGTGGAGCTGTTTATCCGCGAGAAAAGCCGCCTGCGCCTGTCGCCGGCCGGGTGGAATTTCCTCGGCTATACACGGCGCATTCTTGATCTGGTGCAAGAAGCCCGTGCGACGGTGGCGGGGGAGGAGCCCCAGGGCGCCTTTGCCCTGGGCTCGCTGGAGAGCACGGCGGCCGTACGTATCCCTGCGTTACTGGCGGCGTATAACCAGCAATACACCAAGGTCGAGCTGGACCTGAGCACCGGCCCCTCGGGCACCATGATCGAAGGGGTACTGTCGGGCCGGCTGACAGCGGCCTTTGTCGATGGGCCAGTGCTGCATTCCACGCTAGAGGGTGTGGCAGTGTTCGAGGAGGAGATGGTGGTGATTGCGCCACTGCATCACGCGCCGATCACCCGTGGCCAGGATGTGAATGGCGAGAACATCTATACGTTCCGCTCCAACTGTTCGTACCGGCATCACTTCGAACGCTGGTTCTCACAGGATGGCGCGGTGCCGGGCAGGATCTTCGAGATCGAGTCGTACCACGGCATGTTGGCCTGTGTCAGCGCCGGGGCCGGGCTGGCGCTGATGCCACGCAGCATGCTGGAAAGCATGCCCGGGTGTGCGGCGGTGAGTGTGTGGCCGCTGTCCGACACGTTCCGTATCTTGAATACCTGGCTGATCTGGCGCCGGGGCACGGTGTCACAGAGTTTAAACAGCTTCGTAAAACTACTGGAAGAACGCACTCTGCCAGCACCCTAGCTCCCACAGGTATCTTGCATCAGCCGCCAAATTGCAGGGTGCCCATGGCTAGTTTGGCCATGATTGCCGTCGCACCCAGTTGTACCAGCCATAACGCCAACCCACCGAGGAATACTCCCAGTGCTACCTGCAGCACAAGGCTCTTCTGTCGCTTGGATTGCGGTGCGCGTGGGGCGTAGTCATGCAGTTCGTCGCGGTCGGCGCGCAGGTCCAGGTCGTCGTTTCTCATAAAGCTCTCACAGCAAGGGGCAGTCGGTGTTCAGTCTAGTGTGTTCGCCAATAAAAAGGGGGAAGCCATTGGCTTCCCCCTTCGTATAACGCTTGCCGGCTTACAGCACCTGGACAATCGCCTTGGTCACCGCACCAATGTTCGACTGGTTCAGCGCCGCTACGCAGATGCGACCGGTATCCAGCGCATAGATCCCGAACTCGGTACGCAGGCGGGTGACTTGCTCAACGCTCAAACCGGAGTAGGAGAACATCCCGCGCTGACGACCGACGAAACTGAAGTCATGGCCTGGCGCAGCCTTGGCCAGTTCGGCCACCATCTGCTCGCGCATGCCGCGGATGCGCAGGCGCATTTCGGCCAGTTCGGCTTCCCACTGGGCGCGCAGTTCAGGGCTGTTCAACACGGCGGCAACGATGGCTGCGCCGTGGGTGGGCGGGTTGGAGTAGTTGGTGCGGATCACACGCTTGACCTGGGACAGGATGCGTGCGCTTTCTTCCTTGGACTCGCTGACGATCGACAGCGCGCCCACGCGTTCGCCGTACAGCGAGAACGACTTGGAGAACGAGCTGGACACGAAGAAGGTCAGGCCCGATTCCGCGAACAGGCGCACTGCGGCGGCGTCTTCGTGGATGCCATCGCCGAAGCCCTGGTAGGCCATGTCGAGGAACGGCACCAGGTTCTTGGCCTTGACCACGTCCAGCACGTTTTGCCAGTCGGCCGGGCTGAGGTCGACGCCAGTCGGGTTATGGCAGCAAGCGTGCAGCACCACGATGGACTGGGGCGGCAGGGCGTTGAGGTCTTCGAGCAGGCCGGCACGGTTCACGTCGTGGGTGGCGGCGTCGTAGTAGCGGTAGGTCTGCACCGGGAAACCGGCTTTTTCAAACAGCGCCTGGTGGTTTTCCCAGCTCGGGTCGCTGATGGCGACGACGGCGTTGGGCAGCAGTTGCTTGAGGAAGTCGGCGCCGATTTTCAGCGCGCCCGTGCCGCCCACGGCCTGGGCAGTAATCACACGGCCTTCGCTCAACAGCGGCGACTCAGCGCCAAACAGCAGCTTTTGCACGGCCTGGTCGTACGCCACGATGCCGTCGATCGGCAAGTAGCCACGGGCGGCGTGTTGCGCCACACGAATGGCTTCCGCTTCGGCAACGGCACGCAAGAGTGGAATCTTCCCCTCCTCGTTGCAGTAAACGCCCACGCCAAGGTTCACCTTGGTGGTTCGTGTATCGGCGTTGAATGCTTCGTTGAGGCCCAGGATTGGATCGCGTGGTGCCATTTCGACAGCGGAGAACAGGCTCATTTTTGCGGCAGCTCTATGGGGGGTAGGAGGGACGTGTCGCGCTCCAGCCGAATGCACTAGAGCGGTGCACAAACGGGGAGCTAGTATAGAGGCCATCACGGCTGAGAGCGACAACGGAAACGGCTTTTCGGCCATGTTTTTCGGTTTATTTGCTGACCGTTAGTCTTATTGCAACATTGGCGAGAAAGGTCGTGTAGGACGACGGCCTTGAAACCCGTCACATTCGACACCACTTCTACAGCTATCATGGTTTTTTCCTGCAACCTGCGATGATTATTCGCGGGTTGCTGAGCTATTTCGTCCCTGGCGGTGTCGAGTCTGGGGTGACTTCACGAGGTACGTTATGTCGGATTTCCAGCTCGTTACCCGTTTTGAACCCGCCGGCGACCAACCGGAAGCCATTCGTCAGATGGTCGAAGGCATCGAAGCCGGCCTCGCGCACCAGACGCTGCTTGGGGTGACCGGTTCCGGCAAGACCTTCAGCATCGCCAACGTGATCGCCCAGACCAACCGCCCGACCCTGGTGCTGGCGCCGAACAAGACCCTGGCGGCGCAGCTCTATGGCGAGTTCAAGGCGTTCTTCCCGAACAACGCGGTGGAGTACTTCGTTTCCTACTACGACTACTACCAGCCCGAAGCCTATGTGCCGTCCTCCGATACCTTTATCGAGAAGGATGCGTCGATCAACGACCACATCGAGCAGATGCGGCTGTCGGCCACCAAGGCGTTGCTTGAGCGCAAGGACGCGATCATCGTTACCACGGTGTCGTGCATCTACGGCTTGGGCAGCCCGGAAACCTATTTGAAGATGGTGCTGCACGTCGACCGGGGCGACAAACTCGACCAGCGCGAACTGTTGCGCCGCCTGGCGAGCCTGCAGTACACCCGTAACGACATGGACTTTGCCCGCGCCACCTTCCGGGTGCGCGGCGATGTGATCGACATCTACCCGGCCGAATCCGACCTGGAAGCCATCCGCATCGAACTGTTCGATGATGAAGTCGAAAGCCTGTCAGCCTTCGACCCGTTGACCGGTGAAGTGATCCGCAAGCTGCCACGCTTCACCTTCTACCCCAAAAGCCACTACGTAACCCCGCGCGAAACCCTGATGGGCGCCATCGAGGGCATCAAGGTCGAGCTGGCCGAGCGCCTGGAATACCTGCGCTCCAACAATAAGCTGGTGGAAGCCCAGCGTCTGGAGCAGCGCACCCGCTTCGACCTGGAGATGATCCTGGAGCTGGGCTACTGCAACGGCATCGAAAACTACTCGCGTTACCTCTCGGGCCGTGACTCCGGGGCGCCGCCGCCGACGCTCTATGACTACCTGCCGCCGGACGCCTTGCTGGTGATCGACGAGTCCCACGTCAGCGTGCCGCAGGTGGGCGCCATGTATAAGGGCGACCGTTCACGTAAAGAAACCCTGGTGGAATACGGTTTCCGCCTGCCGTCGGCGCTGGACAACCGGCCGATGCGCTTTGACGAATGGGAAGCCATCAGCCCGCAGACCATCTTCGTCTCTGCTACGCCCGGCAACTATGAAGCCGAGCATGCGGGCCGCGTTATCGAGCAACTGGTGCGACCCACAGGCCTGGTGGACCCGGAAATCGAAATCCGCCCGGCGCTGACCCAGGTCGATGACTTGCTCTCGGAGATCAACAAACGCGTGGCTCTGGAAGAGCGGGTGCTGGTTACCACCCTGACCAAGCGCATGTCCGAAGACTTGACCGACTACCTGGCCGACCACGGCGTGCGCGTGCGTTACCTGCACTCGGACATCGACACCGTGGAGCGCGTGGAGATCATCCGCGACCTGCGCCTGGGCACCTTCGATGTGCTGGTGGGGATCAACCTGCTGCGCGAAGGGTTGGATATGCCAGAAGTGTCACTGGTGGCGATCCTGGATGCAGACAAGGAGGGCTTCCTGCGCTCCGAGCGGTCATTGATCCAGACTATCGGCCGAGCGGCGCGTAACCTCAATGGCCGTGCAATTCTCTATGCCGACCGTATCACCGGCTCCATGGAGCGGGCGATTGGCGAGACCCAGCGCCGTCGCGACAAGCAGATCGCGTTCAACCTGGAACACGGCATTACCCCCAAAGGTGTGTTCAAGGACGTTGCCGACATCATGGAAGGCGCCACCGTGCCCGGCTCGCGCAGCAAGAAGCGCAAGGGCATGGCCAAGGCCGCCGAGGAGAGCGCCAAGTACGAGAACGAACTGCGCTCACCGAGTGAGATCACCAAGCGGATTCGACAGCTGGAAGAGAAGATGTACCAGTTGGCGCGGGATCTGGAGTTTGAGGCGGCGGCGCAGACGCGGGATGAGATTGGCAAGTTGCGTGAGCGCCTGTTGGCTGTTTGATTTGTGTTGATTGGGCTGGCCTCATCGCGGGCAAGCCCGGCTCCCACATGGATCTGTGAACACGGTCAAAATGTGGGAGCTGGCTTGCCTGCGATGGCCGCGCCTCGGTTTTCCAGAAATCACCCAGGCTGTTACCATTCGCCCCTTGTTTCAATTTTCAGTTATATCGCCCATTCGAGACCTGCCATGACCACCGTCCGCACGCGCATTGCGCCATCGCCTACTGGGGATCCCCACGTCGGTACTGCTTACATCGCCCTGTTCAACTACTGCTTTGCCAAGCAGCATGGCGGTGAGTTCATCCTGCGGATCGAAGACACCGATCAACTGCGCTCCACCCGTGAGTCCGAACAGCAGATTTTCGATGCCCTGCTCTGGTTGGGCATCACCTGGGCTGAAGGCCCGGACGTGGGCGGCCCTCACGGCCCGTATCGCCAGAGCGAGCGCAGCGACATCTACAAGCAGTACACCCAGCAACTGGTCGATATGGGCCATGCCTTCCCGTGCTTCTGCACCGCCGAAGAGCTGGACCAGATGCGCGCCGAGCAACAGGCCCGTGGCGAGACCCCGCGCTACGATGGCCGTGCTCTGCTGTTGTCCAAGGAAGAAGTGGCTGCGCGCCTGGCCGCCGGTGAGCCTCACGTCATCCGTATGAAGGTGCCAAGCGAAGGCGTGTGCGTGGTGCCGGACATGCTGCGCGGTGACGTCGAGATCCCGTGGGACCGCATGGACATGCAGGTGCTGATGAAGACCGACGGCTTGCCGACGTACTTCCTGGCCAACGTGGTCGATGACCACCTGATGGGCATCACCCATGTGCTGCGCGGCGAAGAGTGGCTGCCATCGGCGCCCAAGCTGATCCTGCTCTACGAATACTTCGGCTGGGAGCAACCGCAGCTGTGCTATATGCCGCTGCTGCGTAACCCGGACAAGAGCAAGCTGTCCAAGCGCAAGAACCCCACGTCGGTGACGTTCTACGAGCGCATGGGCTTCATGCCCGAGGCGATGCTCAACTACCTGGGCCGCATGGGCTGGTCGATGCCGGACGAGCGCGAGAAGTTCTCGCTGCAGGAAATGGTCGACAACTTCGACCTGTCCCGCGTCTCCCTCGGCGGACCGATCTTCGATATCGAGAAACTGTCGTGGCTCAACGGCCAGTGGCTGCGTGACCTGCCGGTGCAAGAGTTCGCCAGCCGTGTGCAGCAGTGGGCGTTGAACCCCGAGTACATGATGAAGATCGCGCCGCTGGTGCAGGGCAGGGTAGAGACTTTCAGCCAGGTCGCACCCCTGGCCAGTTTCTTCTTTGCTGGTGGCGTGAATCCCGATCCCAAGCTGTTCGAGTCCAAAAAGCTCTCCGGTGACCAGGTTCGCCAACTGATGCAGTTGATCCTGTGGAAGCTTGAAAGCCTGCGTCAGTGGGAGAAGGATGCAATCACCGCGACCATCCAGGCGGTGGTCGAATCCCTGGAGCTCAAGCTGCGTGACGCCATGCCGCTGATGTTTGCCGCAATCACCGGGCAGGCCAGTTCGGTGTCGGTGCTCGATGCGATGGAAATTCTCGGCCCGGACCTGACCCGTTTCCGCCTGCGCCAAGCCCTTGATTTGCTTGGTGGTGTGTCGAAGAAAGAAAACAAGGAATGGGAAAAGCTGCTGGGCGCTATCGCTTAAGCAGGCCGCTTGCGGCACGAAACCCCGGTTTTCCGGGGTTTCGTCGGTAAGTGATTGTTATCCCGGCAAAAAATTTTGGAAATTGTTGAAAATAAATTTGACACGTTTCCAAACCGCCATTAAGATTCGCCCCGTCCTCACCGATGAGGGGCTATAGCTCAGCTGGGAGAGCGCTTGCATGGCATGCAAGAGGTCAACGGTTCGATCCCGTTTAGCTCCACCAATTTACAGGTTCAAGGTTCCGGCCACACCGTCCTTGAATTGATCAGGTCTCAGCTCTGATCAGATGTACAGAAGGTTTTGTCCCCTTCGTCTAGTGGCCTAGGACACCGCCCTTTCACGGCGGTAACAGGGGTTCGAGTCCCCTAGGGGACGCCAGTTTCAACAAGCAGCTCGAAAGGTCTGCTGCGTCGTGAGACGAAAAATCCGGGGCTATAGCTCAGCTGGGAGAGCGCTTGCATGGCATGCAAGAGGTCAACGGTTCGATCCCGTTTAGCTCCACCAATTTTACAGGTTCAAGGTTCCGGCCACACCGTCCTTGAATCGATCAGTTCTCAGCGCTGATCAGTTGTATAGAAGGTTTGTGTCCCCTTCGTCTAGTGGCCTAGGACACCGCCCTTTCACGGCGGTAACAGGGGTTCGAGTCCCCTAGGGGACGCCACGATTACCCGCTCTGCGGGATTTTTAAGGGTCATTCAATTATTGAATGGCCCTTTTGTTTGTCTGGCGTTTGGCCAATTCCCTCCTTTATTACCCATTTTTCTGTTCTGACCGGCGGTCGTGCTTGTCGCTTGCCAAATATTATTATGGTAATAATATTCAACCCATGAAAGACGGAGGCTTCGATGAGCGATAAAAAAGCGCAAACCCGCGAACGTATTTTGCAGGCTGCCAGCGCGGCATTGATCCAGCGTGGCCCGGCTGAGCCCAGTGTGGGCGAAGTGATGGGGGCGGCGGGGCTGACGGTCGGAGGCTTCTACGCGCATTTTGAAAGCAAGGACGCGCTGATGCTGGAAGCGTTCAACCAGTTACTGGCGCAGCGCCGCGCGTCCATCGATGACTTGGACGAACAGCTGACCGGCGAAGAGCGCCGCACGCTGGTCGCCGCGTTTTATCTGTCACGCAAGCACCGCGACTCCACGACCCAGGCCTGCCCGTTGCCCGCGACAGTGGGGGAGATGGGGCGCTTGCCGGACGCATTTCGCGAGGTCTTGAACGAGCACGTCGAGTTGATGGCCGCGCAACTGGCCGGCAGCCCTGAAGAGATCGACAAGGCCCTGGCCGACATGGCCTTGATGGTGGGCGGGCTGACCCTGGCGCGGGCGCTGGGGCCGGGCGAGTTATCAGATCGGGTGATACGTGCGGCCAAGTCGGCGGTACGCTGAAAGAGGGTAAGCACGATGGGCGCATTGACCTGGGTTCGTGGTTTCAATGGCACGGTGGGGCGCCTTGCGCCGCATGCGGTCGCCAGCAAGATGCGTCGCACCTTCATGACCCCGCGCGATCTGCCGCCGCGTGACTGGGAGTTGCCGCTGTTGGCCCAGTCGGAGCGCATCACCCTGCGTTTCGGCCTGTCGGCGTTGAGATGGGGGCATGGCCCGGCGGTGCTGCTGATGCATGGCTGGGAAGGCCGGCCCACTCAGTTCGCCAGTTTGATCACAGCGTTGGTCGACAACGGCTATTCGGTGATTGCCCTGGACGGTCCCGCCCACGGCCGGTCGCCAGGGCGTGAAGCCCATGTGCTGCTGTTTGCCCGCGCCATGCTTGAGGCGGCGGCCGAGTTGCCGCCGCTGTACGCGGTGGTCGGCCATTCCATGGGCGGCGCCAGTGCGATGCTGGCGGTGCAGTTGGGGTTGCGTACGCAGGCACTGGTGAGTATTGCCGCACCGTCGCGCTTTCTGGATGTGTTGCGTGGGTTCACCCGCATGGTCGGCTTGCCGCCACGGGCGCGCTCAGCCTTTATCCAGGAGGTAGAGTTGAGCATGGGCATGCCGCTCAAGCATTTGGACGTGGCCCACTACCAATTGAACATTCCCGGTCTGATCGTGCACGCCGAGGACGACACCTTCGTTCCGGTCAGGGCGGCTCAAGCCATTCACCAAGCCTGGTTCGACAGCCGCCTGCTGCGCCTGGAGCAGGGCGGCCATCAGAAAGTGCTCGCCGACCCGCAGGTGATCGACGCTGTACTCGCGCTATTGGCCGGCTGCCGTCTACAGGAGCGCCAGAGCGCCTGATACACTGCCCCGCCGACATCAATCGACTGGAGCAAGGCATGGGCTGGGATTTGGCAACGCCGTTCATCATCGATCTGCAGGTTGCGGCTGAGGACATCGACGGCCTGGGGCACGCCAATAATGCGGTGTATGTCTCGTGGCTGGAGCGTTGCGCCTGGCGCCATTCCCAGCGCCTGGGGCTGGACCTCACCGAATACCGCCGCCTGGACCGCGCCATGGCCGTGGTGCGCCATGAAATCGACTACCTGGCGGCAGGCTATGAGGGCGACGAATTACAACTGGCCACCTGGATCGTCGATTGGGACCAACGCCTGAAAATGACCCGTCGTTTCCAGCTGGTACGCCCCCGCGACGGCGCGACCCTGCTGCGTGCGCAAACAACCTTCGTATGCATTGAGTTGTCCAGCGGCAAGCCCAAGCGCATGCCCGCCGAGTTTATCGACGGTTACGGCCCCGCCCTGACAGGGGGTTAACGGTTGTCGCTGGAAACCCAGTAAACTGCGCCACGATTTTTGTTGAGTGTTTTCCATGCAAATTGCTTTGGCGCCCATGGAGGGGTTGGTCGACAACATCCTGCGGGACGTGTTGACCCACGTGGGCGGTATCGACTGGTGCGTGACCGAATTTATCCGTGTCAACGACCGCCTGCTCACGCCTGCCTATTTCCACAAGCTCGCGCCTGAACTGCTGCACGGTGCCCACACGGCGGCGGGTGTACCGCTGCGGGTGCAGTTGCTCGGTTCCGATCCAGTGTGCCTGGCGGAAAATGCCGCCCTGGCCTGTGAATTGGGCTCAGAGGTGATCGATCTGAACTTCGGGTGCCCGGCCAAGACCGTGAATAAGTCCCGAGGTGGCGCGGTGCTGCTCAAGGAGCCTGAGCTGCTCAACCAGATCGTCGAGCATGTGCGCCGCGCCGTACCTGCGCATATTCCCGTGACCGCCAAGATGCGCCTGGGCTTCGACAGCCCGGATGGCGCATTGGTGTGCGCCACGGCCCTGGCCGAGGGCGGCGCGGCGCATATCGTGGTGCATGCACGCACCAAGGCCGATGGCTATAAGCCGCCGGCCCATTGGGAATGGATCCCGCGGGTGCAGGACGTGGTCAAGGTGCCGGTGTTTGCCAATGGCGATATCTGGAGCGTCGAAGACTGGAAGCGCTGCCGCGAAATCAGCGGCGCCGAAGACATCATGCTAGGCCGTGGCCTGGTAGCGCGGCCCGATCTGGCACGGCAGATTGTGGCGGCCAAGGCCGGCGAAGAGGTGGTCGAGATGACTTGGGCGCAGATGCAGCCCATGCTTCAGGAGTTCTGGCGCCAGTCGGTGGCGCAACTCACGGAAAAGCAGGCGCCCGGCCGCTTGAAGCAGTGGCTGGCGATGCTCACGCGTAACTACCCGGAGGCCGTGGAGTTGTTCACCGCCTTGCGCCGCGAGACGGACTTGAACCAAGTCAGTCGCCTGCTGGGTATGCCTCATCCAGCAGCCGCCTGAACCCCTCGATTGGCAACGGTCGGCTGTGCAAATACCCCTGGAATAAATGGCAGCCCAGCTTTTGCAGGAACGCCAACTGCTCCAGGGTTTCCACGCCCTCGGCAATGACTTCCAGGTTCAGGCTGCGGGCCATGGCCACAATGGCGCGGATGATTTCCGCATCATTGGGATCGTGGGTCGCATCGCGCACGAACGACTGATCGATTTTCAACGCATCCACCGGCAGGCGCTTGAGGTAAGTCAGGGATGAGTAGCCGGTGCCGAAATCATCCATCGCAAAGCTCACGCCGAGTTTTTTCAGGCGACGCATCTTCACCACGGTATCGTCCAGGTTCTGGATCACGATGCCTTCGGTAATTTCCAGTTTCAGCAGGCTGAACGGCAAGCCGTGTTGCTTGAGGCTGTGCTCCACTCGCTCTACAAAGTCGTTCTGGCGAAACTGCCGGGGGCTGATGTTCACGCACAGGCTGAAGTTGAGCGGGTCCACCAAGCCGTCGGCAATCAACTGGGCAAAGGCGCCGCAGGCTTCATCGAGAATCCAGGTACCCACCTCCAGGATCAGGCCGCTGTCTTCCAATACCTTGATAAATTCCGTCGGCGACTGCGCGCCCAATTGTGGATGCTGCCAGCGCACCAGGGCCTCGGCGCCGATTATCCTGTTGCCGCGCGCATCCACCTGGGGCTGGTAGTGCACGCTGAATTCGCCGCGTGACAAGGCCAGGCGCAAGTCGGTCTCCATGCGCAGGCGTTCGCTGGCGGTTTTTTGCATGCTGTTGTGAAACATCTGCGTGGTGTTGCGCCCGGAGTCCTTGGCGCGGTACAGGGCGATGTCGGCGCGCTTGAGCAGATCGGCGGGTGTGGTGCCATGGTCGGGGATCAGCGCCACGCCGATGCTGGGCGTGACCTGCAGCCGATGGCCGTCGAGAAACATCGGTTCCGAAAGCAATTCGCGCAGGGTATCGGCCAGCGCTTGCACCTGGCTGCTGACCGTCTGGCGGGTGCCCTCCAGGCCGCTGAGCAATACCACAAACTCGTCGCCGCCCAGGCGCGCCACGGTGTCCTCCATGCGCACGCTGGCTTCCAGGCGGGCGGTGACGATTTTCAGCACGGTGTCGCCAACGGGGTGGCCGAGGGAGTCGTTGATGTGCTTGAAGTGGTCCAGGTCCAGAAACAGCAGGGCGCCGCGCAGGTTGTGGCGCTTGAGCAGGGCGATCTGCTGGCTCAGGCGGTCCATCAGCAGTGCGCGGTTCGGCAGGTTGGTCAGCGGGTCGTGATAGGCCAGGTGACGGATCTGCGCCTGGGCGTTCTTCAATAGGCTTACATCCCGCGCGGTCAGCAGCAGGCAGGGGGTTTCATTCAGGGTGATCGGCTCTACCGAGACCTCCACCGCCAGCACCTCGCCACGCTTGTTGCGCCAGAGCATTTCCAGGTGGTGAATGCGCCCCTTGATCTGTAACTCGGCCAACAGTGCGGCGCGTTGGTTTTCATCGGCCCAGATGCCGATCTGGTACAGGGTCAGGCCGATGGCCTCTTCGGTGCGGTAACCGGTCAGGCGGCAAAAGCCGTCGTTGACCTCTACATAACGGCCGGTGTCGCGTTCGGTGATGGATATCGCATCGGGGCTGGAGTGGAACGCTTTGGCGAACTTCTCTTCACTGGCCTTGAGTGCGGCTTCCGAGCGTTGCTGTTGGGTGATATCGCGCAGCGTAGTGACGATGCATGGCTGGTCGCTGACCTTGATCAAGCGGCTGGAAATCATGCAGGTCAGGCTTTGGCCGTCCTTGTGATGCACCACGATCGCCACATTGCTCAGGGCCTGTTCGCGTATCACCTGCTCGATGCGCTGCAGGCGCTTGCTGGAGTCGTCCCACAGGCCGATTTGTTCGGCGCTTTTGTCGAGCACTTCGGCGGCGGTAAAGCCAAACGTCTGGGTAAACGCCGGGTTGATCTCGATAAAGGCGCCGCTCTCCAAACAGGTGACGCAGATCGGGTCGGGGCTGGCCTGGAACAGGCTGGCGAACTTCTCTTCCGAGGCGGTCAGCCGCTGCTCGCGCTCGACCTGGTCGGTGATGTCCAGCAAGGTGCCGGCCATGCGCAGGGGCTTGCCTGACTCATCGCGATACAGGCGTGCGCGGCTCTCCAGGTAGCGCGGGCTGCCGTCTTCCATTTGCACGCGATAGGTCAGCTGATAGTTGCCGCCCGGGCCTTCGCGCAAACTGCGGTACGCATGGCGCATGCCCTCGCGGTCCTCATCGGACATGCCTTCAAAAAATGCCTCGAAAGACTCATGGAACGGCGCGGGCTCCAGCCCATGCAGCTGGGCGGCACGCGCTGAGCCGTAAAGCATGCCGCTGGGGATGTGCCAATCCCAGGTGCCCAGTTGCGCGGAATCCAGAGCCAGGTCCAGGCGCTCCTGGCTGTCCTTGAGTGCTTGCTCGGCGTTTTTACGTTCGGTGGTGTCCAGGAACGTGCTGATCAGGTACGCCTCGCCGTCCAGTTCGACCTTTTGCGCGCTGAGGGTGCCGTCATGGATCTGGCCGTTGCTGGCGCAGAACTGCACTTCCATGGTGATGGGTTCACCCTTGCGCTGCGTGGCCTTGACCAGCAGCGCACGCTGTTCCGGGTGGCACCACAAGCCCAGTTCCAGGGTGGTGCGGCCGATGGCATCGGCCACCGGCCAACCGAACAGCATCTCGAAATACTGGTTGGCTTCGCTGATCAAACCGTCAGCCTGGCGCGTCAGCAGTACCATGTTCGGGCACAGGTGGAACAGGGTGGCAAAGCGCTTTTCCGAATGGCTGAGGGCGTGTTCACGGTCGCGTTGGTGGGTGATCTCGCGGATCACCCCGATCATGCGCCGCCGTCCGGCTTTGTCGGGAACCAGGCTGCCGCTGATTTCCAGCCAGTGCTGGCTGCCATCGGGCCATTGGATGCGGTGGTGCATGGCGCGGTCGAGCGGCTCTCCGGCGAGCACCGCATGAAAGCCGCGCACCACCCGCGCACTGTCTTGCGGGGCCAGCAGGTCGAGGTAGTCGAGGTCCTTGGGCAGAGGCTGGCGCGGGTCAAAGCCGAATAACGCCTGGGTACCCCGCGACCAGCTGATTCTTCCCGTGTCGATTTCCCAGGACCAGGCACCCAGCCGCGCGGCATTGAGGGCCGTCAGCAGTTGCGGGGCGCTGTCCCAGCTTTGTTCCGCCGCTTGAGGGTCCAGGGCGTAGATGCGGGGCAGGGGTGGAACCGGGTCAACGGGGTTGCGCATTATCAAAGGGCCTTGGCTCATTGAGAAAACCGCGCGGTTTGACCTAAACCCCTGGCCCACACAGTGTCATGCCGGTAACCCTGGCAGATCGACCTGTGCATCCAACAGGCTCATGAAAGCCCGCGCAGCGTTCGACAGCGTCCTTTCGGTGTGCACGATATAGCCTAGCTGGCGACTGAGCTGTATGCCCGGCAAAGCGATACTTGCCACCTGATCATCGAGCATGGTGCGCGGTAACACGCTCCAGGCCAGGCCGATGGAGACCATCATCTTGATGGTTTCCAGGTAGTTAGTGCTCATCGCGATATTGGGCGCGAGGCCCTGGGCCTCGAACAGGCGGCTGACAATATGGTGGGTAAAGGTGTTGCCGCCGGGAAATACCGCCGGATGCCCGGCGATATCGGCCAGGCTGACGGAGCCGTTGCTGATCAGGCTGTGTTCGGGCGCCACCACAAAATCCAGCGGGTCGTCCCACACACGGGTAGCTTGCACCAGGTTGTGGGGCTCTGGCGCCAGGGTGATCACCGCGACTTCCGCACGGCCGTGGAGGATTTCTTCGTAGGCCACTTCTGAATCCAGAAACTGAATATCCAGCGCCACATTCGGATATTGCCGCGTGAAAGTGCGCAGGATCGGCGGCAGGCGGTGCAGGCCTATGTGGTGGCTGGTGGCCAGGGTGAGGCGCCCGCTGACCTCGCCGGTGAGGTTGGTGAGGGCGCGGCGGGTGTCGTCCAGCACGTTGAGGATTTGATAAGCGCGTGGCAGCAAGGCCCGCCCAGCCTCGGTCAAGCCGACTTCACGGCCCAGGCGGTCGAACAGCCGTACCTTCAGTTGTTGCTCCAGGCCGGCGATGCGTTTGCTGATGGCTGGCTGGGTGAGGTGCAGGCGTTCGCCGGCGCCGGAGAAGCTGCCGGTCTCGGCGATGGCGATAAAGGCGTTGAGGTTGGCCAGGTCCATGGTGCTATTCCAGTTGGTAATCCAAAGCATAAAAAATATGAATTTGAGTTATTTAATGTAGCGCCATACCATCAGCCTCACAAGCCAAAGGGTTATTGAAAAGCCCGGCGTATAGAAGCACCGCTGATGAGGACCGACTGATGGCCGGCAAAACGCTTTACGACAAGCTTTGGGATTCCCATGAAGTGAAACGTCGCGATGATGGATCGTCGCTGATCTATATCGACCGTCACATCATCCATGAAGTGACCTCGCCCCAAGCGTTCGAAGGCCTGCGACTGGCCGGGCGCAAGCCTTGGCGCGTCGACTCCATCATCGCCACGCCGGACCACAACGTGCCGACCACCCCTGAGCGCAAGGGCGGCATCGAAGCCATTGCTGACCAGGTCTCGCGGTTGCAGGTGCAGACCCTTGACGACTATTGCGACGAGTACGGCATCACCGAATTCAAGATGAACGACGTGCGCCAAGGCATCGTCCACGTCATCGGCCCGGAGCAGGGCGCCACCTTGCCGGGCATGACCGTGGTCTGCGGTGACTCCCATACCTCCACCCATGGTGCGTTCGGGGCTTTGGCCCACGGCATCGGTACTTCCGAGGTGGAGCACGTGTTTGCCACCCAGTGCCTGGTGGCCAAGAAAATGAAGAACATGCTGGTACGCGTCGAAGGCCAATTGCCGTTTGGCGTGACCGCCAAGGACATCGTGCTCGCCGTAATCGGCAAGATCGGCACTGCCGGTGGTAACGGCCATGCCATCGAGTTCGCCGGCAGTGCAATCCGCGACCTGTCCATTGAAGGCCGCATGACCATCTGCAACATGTCCATCGAAGCCGGTGCCCGCGTGGGCATGGTGGCGGCGGACGAAAAGACCGTCGAATACGTCAAGGGTCGCCCGTTCGCGCCGCAAGGCGCCGATTGGGATGCCGCGGTCGAAGCCTGGAAAGATCTGGTCTCCGACGCCGACGCGGTGTTCGACACCGTGGTCGAACTCGACGCTGCGCAGATCAAGCCACAAGTCAGCTGGGGCACTTCGCCGGAAATGGTCTTGGCCGTTGACCAGAACGTGCCGGACCCGGCCAAAGAGGCCGACCTGGTCAAGCGCGGCTCCATCGAGCGCGCCTTGAAATACATGGGGTTGACCGCTAATCAGGCGATCACCGATATCCAGTTGGACCGGGTGTTTATCGGCTCCTGCACCAACTCGCGGATCGAAGACCTGCGCGCCGCGGCAGTGATCGCCAAGGGCCGCAAGGTGGCCTCGACCATCAAACAAGCCATTGTGGTGCCAGGTTCCGGCCTGGTTAAAGCCCAGGCGGAAGCCGAAGGCCTGGACAAGATCTTCCTCGAAGCCGGTTTTGAATGGCGTGAGCCGGGCTGCTCGATGTGCCTGGCGATGAACCCGGACCGCCTGGAGTCAGGCGAGCATTGCGCGTCGACCTCCAACCGTAACTTCGAAGGGCGCCAAGGCGCGGGTGGGCGTACTCACCTGGTGAGCCCGGCCATGGCCGCCGCTGCTGCCGTCAACGGTCGTTTCATCGACGTTCGCGAATTGATCTGAGGAAAACCCGATGAGAGCTTTTACCCAACACACAGGCCTTGTAGCGCCGTTGGACCGTGCCAACGTAGACACCGACCAGATCATCCCAAAGCAATTCTTGAAGTCGATCAAGCGCACCGGTTTCGGCCCCAACCTGTTCGATGAGTGGCGCTATCTGGACGTGGGCTACGCCTACCAGGACAACTCCAAGCGCCCTCTGAACAAGGACTTTGTGCTCAACGCCGAGCGTTACCAAGGCGCCAGCGTGTTGCTGGCCCGGGAAAACTTCGGCTGCGGCTCCAGCCGCGAGCACGCGCCGTGGGCCCTGGAAGAGTACGGCTTTCGCAGCATCATCGCGCCGAGCTACGCCGATATCTTCTTCAACAACAGCTTCAAGAACGGCCTGTTGCCGATCATCTTGAGCGACGCAGAAGTGGACGAGTTGTTCCAGCAAGTGGAAGCCAATGTCGGCTACCAGTTGACCGTCGACCTGGCCGCACAAACCGTGACCCGCCCGGATGGCAAGGTGTACCACTTTGAGGTGGATGCCTTCCGTAAGCACTGCCTGATCAATGGCCTGGACGACATCGGCCTGACGTTGCAGGACGGTGATGCGATTGCTGCGTTTGAAGCCAAGCACCGGGCGAGCCAGCCCTGGTTGTTTCGCGATGCCTGATTTGCGGTAAACCGTGCGGGCCCCATCGCGGGCAAGCCCGACTCCCACATTGGAGTGCATTCCAACTGTGGGAGCTGGCTTGCCTGCGATAGCGCCAGTGCAACCACCACAAACCCAAGGAAAGCCACCATGACCACCCCCGCCCACACCCAAGTCGTGCAAAAACAATTCGGCGAGCAAGCCTCGGCCTACCTGAGCAGCGCCGTACACGCCCAAGGCACCGAATTCGCTGTGCTGCAGGCCGAGCTGGCCGGGCAGGGCGCTGCGCGACTGCTGGACTTAGGCTGCGGTGCCGGTCATGTCAGCTTCCACGTGGCGCCTCTGGTCAAAGAGGTGGTGGCCTACGACCTGTCCCAGCCTATGCTCGACGTGGTGGCTGCCGCCGCCAAAGACCGCAACCTGGACAACATCCGCACCGTGCACGGCGCCGCCGAGCGCCTGCCGTTCGCCGATGGCGAATTCGACTTCGTGTTCAGCCGTTATTCGGCCCATCACTGGAGCGACCTCGGCCTGGCCCTGCGTGAAGTGCGCCGTGTGCTCAAGCCGGGTGGCGTGGCGGCATTTGTGGATGTCTTGTCACCGGGCAGCCCGCTGTTGGACACTTACCTGCAAACCGTCGAAGTGCTGCGCGACACCAGCCATGTACGTGACTATTCCGGCGCCGAGTGGATGCGCCAGTTGAGTGAGGCCGGCCTGCACGTACGCAACAGCAGCCGCCAGCGCTTGCGCCTGGAGTACACCTCGTGGGTTGAGCGCATGCGCACGCCAGAGGTACTGCGGGCAGCAATCCTTGAGCTGCAAAAGGCGATGGGCCAGGAAGTACGCGATTATTACGAAGTTCAAGCCGACGGCACCTTCAGCACCGATGTGCTGGTGGTCTTCGCCGAACGCTGATTGATTTTTCCCGACCTGCCCACGGGCGGGTCGCTTGATGAAATGAGGAACGCATGAGCAAGCAGATTCTGATTCTCCCTGGCGACGGTATTGGTCCGGAAATCATGGCCGAAGCGGTCAAGGTCCTTGAGCTTGCCAACAGCAAGTACAGCCTGGGCTTCGAGCTGAGCCACGACGTGATCGGCGGCGCTGCCATCGACAAGCACGGCGTGCCGCTGGCTGACGAGACCCTCGACCGCGCCCGGGCTGCCGATGCGGTACTGCTCGGCGCCGTGGGTGGGCCGAAATGGGACAAGATCGAGCGTGACATCCGCCCTGAGCGCGGCCTGCTGAAAATTCGTGCGCAACTGGGCCTGTTCGGCAACCTGCGCCCGGCCATTCTCTACCCGCAACTGGCCGACGCGTCGAGCCTCAAGCCGGAAGTGGTAGCGGGCCTGGATATCCTCATCGTGCGCGAGCTGACCGGCGGTATCTACTTCGGCTCGCCACGGGGCGTGCGCGAGTTGGAAAATGGCGAACGCCAGGCCTACGACACGCTGCCGTACAGTGAGAGCGAAATCCGCCGTATCGCCCGTGTCGGTTTCGACATGGCGCGCGTGCGCGGTAAAAAAGTCTGCTCGGTGGATAAAGCCAACGTGCTGGCTTCAAGCCAACTGTGGCGTGAAATCGTCGAAGAAGTCGCCAAGGATTACCCGGACGTCGAACTGAGCCACATGTACGTCGACAATGCCGCCATGCAACTGGTGCGCGCGCCCAAGCAGTTCGACGTGATCGTCACCGACAACCTGTTCGGCGACATCCTGTCCGACCAAGCGTCGATGCTCACCGGTTCCATCGGCATGCTGCCGTCGGCGTCCCTGGATACCAACAACAAAGGCATGTACGAGCCGTGCCATGGTTCGGCGCCAGACATCGCGGGGCAGGGCATTGCCAACCCGTTGGCGACCATTTTGTCGGTGTCGATGATGCTGCGTTACAGCTTCAATCTGGGCGACGCGGCGGACGCCATCGAGAAGGCCGTCAGCCTGGTGCTGGATCAGGGCCTGCGTACTGGCGATATCTGGTCCCAGGGTTGCACCAAGGTCGGGACGCAAGAAATGGGCGACGCAGTAGTCGCCGCGCTGCGGAATCTGTAATCTCTCGGGCCCGCTTGCAGTTGTTGCTGCAAGGCGGCCCACTTTTTAACAAGGTGTAGTTGCGATGAAACGTGTAGGTCTGATCGGTTGGCGCGGTATGGTCGGTTCCGTGCTCATGCAGCGGATGCTGGAAGAGCAGGATTTCGATCTTATTGAGCCGGTGTTTTTCACCACTTCGAACGTAGGTGGCCAAGGGCCGTCCGTGGGCAAGGATATTGCCCCGCTCAAGGATGCCTACAGCATTGAAGAGTTGAAGAGCCTCGACGTGATCCTGACCTGCCAGGGTGGCGACTACACCAGCGAAGTCTTCCCCAAGCTGCGCGAAGCCGGCTGGCAGGGTTACTGGATCGACGCCGCCTCGAGCCTGCGCATGCAGGACGACGCAGTGATCATCCTCGACCCGGTCAACCGCAAGGTCATCGACCAGCAACTGGACGCTGGCACCAAGAACTACGTAGGCGGCAACTGCACCGTCAGCCTGATGCTGATGGGCCTGGGCGGTCTGTTCGAAGCCGGCCTGGTGGAGTGGATGAGCGCCATGACCTATCAGGCGGCCTCCGGCGCCGGCGCGCAGAACATGCGTGAACTGATCAAGCAGATGGGCGCGACCCACGCCGCTGTCGCCGATCAACTGGCTGACCCGGCCAGCGCGATCCTCGACATCGACCGCCGTGTGGCCGAGGCCATGCGCAGCGACGCTTACCCGACCGAGAACTTTGGCGTTCCATTGGCCGGTAGCTTGATCCCCTGGATCGACAAGGAACTGCCTAACGGCCAGAGCCGTGAAGAGTGGAAGGCCCAGGCCGAAACCAACAAGATCCTGGGTCGCTTCAAGAACCCAATCCCGGTGGATGGTATCTGCGTGCGCATTGGCGCCATGCGTTGCCACAGCCAGGCGCTGACCATCAAGCTGAACAAAGACGTGCCGATCGCCGATATCGAAGGGCTGATCAGCCAGCACAACCCTTGGGTCAAGCTGGTGCCGAACAACCGCGATATCAGCATGCAGGAGCTGAGCCCGACCAAGGTCACCGGCACCCTGAATGTACCGGTGGGCCGTCTGCGCAAGCTGAACATGGGCAGTCAGTTCCTCGGCGCGTTCACCGTCGGCGACCAACTGCTGTGGGGCGCGGCTGAGCCGTTGCGTCGCATGTTGCGGATTTTGCTGGAGCGTTGATCGCTTGAGGCAATAACAGAAACCCGCGTTCTGGTGACAGGCGCGGGTTTTTTGTTGCCTTTGTGATCATTCCCACGCTCTGCGTGGGAATGCAGCTCTGGACGCTCTGCGTCTGCTTTAGAGGCGTGACGCGGAGCGTCACAGGAGGCGTTCCCACGCAGAGCGTGGGAACGATCAGGGGGGCTGTAATTGCCTCACCCTCTACCACCCGGTAAAGTGCCGCTCCCCCGTAATGCCCGAGGCAATCCCATGACCCAGACCTTTGAAATCGCCGTGATCGGCGCCACCGGTACCGTTGGCGAAACCCTGGTGCAGATTCTCGAAGAGCTGGAGTTCCCGGTGGGCACCTTGTACCTGCTGGCGGGCAGCAACTCGGCGGGGGCTTCGGTGCCGTTTCGGGGCAAGAATGTGCGGGTCAAAGAAGTCGACACGTTTGACTTCAGCAAGGTGCAGTTGGCGTTCTTCGCCGCAGGCCCAGCGGTGACCCTGAGTTTCGCCCCGCGTGCCACCGCCGCTGGCTGCGCTGTGATCGACTTGTCTGGCGCATTGCCCGCCGAGCAGGCCCCCCAAGTGGTACCCCAGGCCAACGCCCATGTGCTGGACGGGTTGAAAAAGCCTTTCCAGCTCGGCAGCCCGAGCCCCTGTGCCACCTACCTTGCGGTGGTGCTGGCGCCGTTGCGCGGTGTGGTGGACATCCAGCGCGTGAGCGTCACCGCCAACCTGGCAATCTCTGCCCAGGGCCGCGAGGCCGTCAGCGAGTTGGCGCGCCAGACCGCCGAACTGTTGAACGTGCGCCCGTTGGAGCCCGCGTTCTTCGATCGGCAAGTGGCGTTCAACCTGCTGGCGCAAGTCGGCACGCCGGACGCCCAAGGTCATACCGCCCTGGAGAAACGTCTCGTACACGAACTGCGTGCTGTGCTGGAAACACCTTTACTAAAGATTTCCGCCACCTGCGTTCAAGCCCCGGTGTTTTTCGGCGATAGCCTGACTGTGTCGCTGCAACTGGCCGCGCCGGTCGACTTGGCCGCGGTGAACCGCGCCCTCGACGCTGCGCCGGGTATCGAGCTGGTGGAGGAGGGTGATTACCCCACGGCCGTAGGCGATGCCGTTGGCCAGGACGTGGTGTACGTAGGGCGAGTTCGCGCCGGTATCGACGACCCGGCGGAACTAAATCTTTGGCTGACGTCAGATAACGTACGCAAAGGCTCGGCCCTGAACGCCGTGGAGCTGGCGCAGTTGTTGATAAAAGGCCTTGTGTAAAAGATACTTGGCGGCAATTTGTAGATTGATTCTAGCCAGGCGCTATGCTTGGTCCCAAGTGAAACACAAGCGCGTCGGTGACCTATCGGCTCGCCATGCCTAATGGCAGCGGTTACCAACCTTCTCGCAGAGCGGGAAGTGTTCAAACAAAGGATGAGGCTATGGTTCAAGTTCGCAAACTGGTGTTAGCAATAGCGGCCGCCTCGGCGCTGTCCTCCGGTATGGCGCAGGCGCTGCAACTTGGGGAGATGACCCTCAAGTCGAAGTTGAACCAGCCGCTGTCGGTGGAAATCGAGTTGCGCGATGTGGGCGGCCTCACGGCGTCCGAGATCACCCCAAGCCTGGCGTCTGCCCAGGCCTTTGTGGATGCGGGTGTCGACCGCCAGGCGTTCCTCGATGACCTGACGTTCACCCCGGTGATCAACCCCGAAGGTCGCAGCGTGGTGCGCGTGACCTCCAGCAAGCCGCTGCCCGATTCCTACGTGCGCTTCCTCATGCAGGTGCAATGGCCCAATGGCCGTTTGATGCGTGACTACAGCGTGCTGCTCGATCCGGCCAAGTTCGACCAGCCGGCCCCGACGGCGAGCGCGCCGGCCAGTACCGCGCCAGCCAGTACCGCACCTGCCGCCAGCACGCCTGCCCAGCACACCACCACGTCCCGCGACACCTTGTGGGAAATTGCCGCAAAGAACCGCAATGGCGCCTCGGTCCAGCAAACGATGCTGGCCATCCAGGCGCTTAACCCGGATGCCTTTCTTGACGGCAATATCAACCGCCTGAAAACCGGCCAGGTCCTGCGCCTGCCGGACGCTACGCAAAGTACCGCCCTGGCGCAGCCGCAAGCGATTGCCGAAGTGAGCGCGCAGAACGCCGCCTGGCGCCAGGGCCGCCGTGGCCCTCAGAGCCAAGTGGCCGGCAAGCCACAGTTGGACGCGACCAAGCGCACCCAGACCGGCAATGCGCCGTCGAGCACCCAGGCCAAGGACAACTTGAGCCTGGTGTCGGCAGAGGCCGCCAAAAAAGGCGCTAAGGGTACCGTCGGTGACAGCCGCGCCCTGAGCGACAAGCTGGCGATGACCCAGGAAGAGCTCGACACCACGCGGCGCGACAACGAAGAACTGAAAAGCCGTGCCGCCGACTTGCAAAGCCAGTTGGACAAGCTGCAAAAGCTGATCCAACTGAAGAATGACCAGTTGGCTCGTTTGCAGGCGCAAACGGGTGAACCACAGACCGCCGCGATGCCCGCGCAGTTGCCGGGTGAACCTGCAGCCGAGCCGGCGGCTCCCGCTGCAACACCCGCGCCAGCGCCTGAACCGGTTAAGCCAGCTGCCGCGCCGGCCAGCACTGAAGGCAAGTTCAACGACCTGCTGACCAATCCGATTGTGCTCGGCATCCTTGGCGGTGCGGCCCTGTTGGTGGTGTTGCTGCTTCTGCTGCTGTGGGCTCGCCATCGCAATGCTCGCCGTGAAGAAGAGAAACATCTGCGCATGGCGCGGGCGTTGGCCGAAGAGCCTGAGTTCGTTTCCAATATCGATCAAGACCTGCCGCCTGATAGCTTCGAGGGCCTTGAAGTACCGCCGCCGAGCGTCAAGCTCGACACCGCAACGCCGCCAGCTCCCGCGCCTGCACCGGTGGTTGAGACGGTTGTGGCACCGACGGTCGCCTCCGTGCTGGCGCCGTTGGCGGTTGCCGTGGCTCAGGAAAACTCCAGCGACGCCCTGGCCCAGGCCCAGTCCCATATCGACCGTGGCCACCTGAACCAGGCGGCGGATGTGCTTGAACAAGCCATCAAGCGCGAGCCCAAGCGCAGTGACCTGCGTTTGAAGCTGATGGAAGTCTATGGCCTGCAGAACAACAAGGACGGGTTCGTCACTCAGGAGCGCCAGTTGGTGGCCAACGGTGAGAACCATGCCCAGGTCGAGCAGCTCAAGGCGCGCTTCCCGGCCATGGCCGTGTTGGCGGCGGGTGTCAGTGCTGCAGTGGCTGCTGCGGCCCTGGATGCGCAATACGTCAAGGACCTGCTCGACGACAAGCCGGCCCCCGCCCCGCAGGCAGATACCTTTGACACCGATTTCGACCTGAGCCTGGATGACCTGGAAGCCGCCTCACCGGCCGAAATCGCGCAAGACCAGCAAACCTTTGAGTCGCTGCTCAAACAACAGACCGAGTCCAAGGCCGATGCGCCAGACCTGTCGGACTTTGACCTGGACCTGCAGTTGGACCCGCCCGCGTCGCAATCCGATGACGACTTCCTGTCGGGCCTGGAAGGGCAGATCAAGGATGTCCCGCCGGTAGAGCCGCCGACCCTGACGCCGGCTGCGCTGGACGAATTCGACCTGCCGGAAGATTTTGACCTGTCGCTGGCGGATGAGCCGAGCGCGCCTGCGGCCAAGCCCGATGCCTTCGCTTCGGAGCTGGACGACGTCAATGCTGAACTGGATCGTTTGTCTCAGAGCCTGGAACATCCGCCGATCGAGCCTTCCTTCACGGCTGAAGATGCCGCGCTGGGTGCTGAGGATGAGCCGGAGTTCGACTTCCTCTCCGGCACCGATGAAGTGGCCACCAAGCTCGACCTGGCCCAGGCCTACATCGACATGGGTGATACCGATGGCGCGAAAGACATCCTGTCCGAAGTGCTGACCGAAGGCGACGAAGGTCAGCGTGGCGAAGCCAAGGAAATGCTCGGCCGAATCTAACGGCCGACGCAGAAAATGTGGGAGCGGGCTTGCTCGCGAATGCGCTGGTTCAGTTGCTGATGTGCTGGATGATACGGCGCATTCGCGAGCAAGCCCGCTCCCACATTTAAAGTCCACTCATGCACCCTGACGCCCTATAATGCCCGCCTTTGCGCAACTCATCAGGCTCACAGTTCTTGGCAAATATAGATAACGCGGCTGCCGAAATGGCGGCCGCAGGCTTTTACCGCATCGCCCTGGGCGTGGAATACAAAGGCTCGCGCTATCGCGGCTGGCAGCGTCAGGCCTCCGGGGTGCTGACGGTGCAGGAAACCCTGGAAAATGCCCTGTCCAAAGTCGCCAACTCGCCGGTGTCGCTGATGTGTGCCGGGCGTACCGACGCTGGCGTACACGCATGTGGCCAAGTGGTGCACTTCGACACCCAGGCCGAGCGTTCAATGAAGGCGTGGGTGATGGGGGCTAATATCAATTTGCCCCATGACGTCAGCGTCAGCTGGGCCAAGGTCATGCCGGCGCATTTTCACGCGCGTTTCAAGGCTATCGCCCGGCGTTACCGCTACGTGATCTATAACGATCAGATCCGCCCGGCGCACCTCAATGAAGAGATCACCTGGAACCACCGCCCGCTGGATGCCGAACGCATGGCCGAAGCCGCGCAGCATCTGGTGGGGGTGCATGACTTCAGCGCCTTCCGTGCCGGGCAGTGCCAGGCCAAGTCGCCGATCAAGGAAGTCCACCACCTGCGGGTGACGCGCCACGGCAAGATGATTGTGCTGGATATCCGCGCCGGGGCCTTCCTGCATCACATGGTGCGCAACATCGCTGGGGTGCTGATGACCATCGGCACCGGTGAGCGCCCGGTGGAGTGGGCCAAGGAAGTGCTGGAAAGCCGCATCCGCCGCACTGGCGGGGTTACGGCACATCCGTTCGGCCTGTATCTGGTGGATGTGGAGTACCGCGACGAGTTCGAACTGCCGGAACGCTTTATCGGGCCGCACTTCCTCACTGGTTTCAGCGAACTTGGCGGCTGACGCCCGGAAAAGCTTTTGTTACCATCCGGGACTTTCTCGGTCCAACCCTGAGGTTCCTACGACATGTCAGCCGTTCGCAGCAAGATTTGCGGGATTACCCGCATAGAAGACGCGCTGGCGGCAGTCGAAGCGGGGGCGGATGCCATCGGCCTGGTGTTTTATGCCAAGAGCCCACGGGCGGTGAATGTGCTGCAGGCGCGGGCGATTATCGCTGCGTTGCCGCCCTTCGTGACCACCGTAGGGTTGTTCGTCAACGCCAGCCGCTGTGAGCTCAACGAAACCCTGGATGCGGTGCCGCTGGATATGCTGCAGTTTCACGGCGACGAGTCGCCCGAGGAATGCGAAAGCTATCAGCGCCCGTACATTAAGGCGTTGCGGGTCAAGGCTGGGGACGATATCGCCGCAGCCTGCGCCGCCTATACCGGCGCTCGCGGGGTTCTGCTGGACACCTACGTCGAAGGCGTACCCGGTGGTACCGGCGAGGCGTTCGACTGGTCGCTGATTCCGGAGGGGTTGAGCAAGCCAGTTATTCTCGCGGGTGGGCTCACCCCTGGGAATGTCCAGGCGGCCATCGAGCAGGTCCGGCCGTATGCCGTGGACGTCAGCGGCGGGGTGGAGCAGGGCAAGGGGATCAAGGACCCGAGCAAGATTCGCGCGTTCATGCAGGCCGTGCGCAACAGCAGGGGTGGGATGTGACGGCTGGCAGTCTGCCGCCGTCCATAACTACCACTGTGTAAAACAGCCCGGCGCCGCCTGTGGGTGGCCCGGAAACGAAGTGGCAACCCTGCGCTGGCAGGTTGTCTGGAAGGCTGAGGATACGGGCGGGAAATGGCAGGTCCAACGTCTGACCCCGTCCCGCCTGTGTCATCGCCACATATGAATTTAGCTCAAGGGCATACGCGGGGCTGTGTTCAAGCCACCGGTACTGGAGAAAAGAAAGCATGAGCAACTGGTTAGTAGACAAACTGATCCCTTCGATCATGCGTTCCGAGGTGAAGAAAAGCTCGGTTCCTGAAGGTCTGTGGCACAAATGCCCATCCTGCGACGCGGTGCTGTATCGCCCGGAGCTGGAAAAGACCCTGGACGTTTGCCCCAAGTGCAACCACCACATGCGTATTGGCGCACGCGCCCGTATCGACATCTTCCTGGATGCCGACGGCCGTAATGAACTGGGCGCCGACCTGGAGCCGGTTGACCGTCTCAAGTTCCGCGACAGCAAGAAGTACAAGGACCGTCTGGTTGGCGCGCAGAAGCAGACCGGCGAGAAAGACGCGCTGATTTCGGTCAGCGGCAAGCTGCTGGGCATGCCAGTGGTGGTCTCGGCCTTCGAATTCTCCTTCATGGGCGGCTCCATGGGCGCCATCGTCGGTGAGCGCTTTGTTCGCGCTGCCAACTATGCCCTGGAAAACCGTTGCCCGATGATCTGCTTCGCCGCCTCCGGTGGTGCGCGTATGCAGGAAGCCCTGATTTCCCTGATGCAAATGGCCAAGACCTCGGCGGTACTGGCGCGTCTGCGTGAAGAAGGCATCCCGTTCATCTCCGTGCTGACCGACCCGGTCTACGGCGGCGTATCCGCCAGCCTGGCAATGTTGGGCGATGTGATCGTTGGCGAGCCTAAAGCGCTGATCGGCTTTGCCGGCCCACGCGTGATCGAGCAGACCGTGCGGGAAAAACTGCCGGAAGGCTTCCAGCGCAGCGAGTTCCTGCTGGAACACGGTGCAATCGACCTGATCATCCCGCGTGGCGAGCTGCGCCCGCGCCTGGGCAGCCTGCTCGCGCAAATGATGGGCCTGCCGACGCCTGTGTACATCGCGCCTAAGGTCGAGCCGATCGTCGTGCCGCCGGTGCCTGCAAACCTATGACCCAACGAACCCTGGGCGAATGGCTCGCCTACCTTGAGCAGTTGCATCCGTCCGCCATCGACATGGGCCTGGAGCGCTCGCAACAGGTAGCGGCCCGCCTCGGGTTGGGCAGGCCGGCACCGCGTGTGATCACGGTGACCGGCACCAACGGCAAAGGCTCCACCTGTGCTTTTGTCGCCGCGCTGTTGCAGGCCCAGGGCCTCAAAGTCGGCGTGTACAGCTCGCCGCACCTGTTGCGCTACAACGAGCGGGTGCAACTCAATGGCGTAGAAGCCACTGATGCCCAGCTGTGCGAAGCCTTCGCGGCCCTGGAGGCCGGGCGTGGCGACATTTCCCTGACCTATTTCGAGATGGGCACCTTGGCGGCGTTCTGGCTGTTCGAGCGTGCGCAACTGGATGTGGTCGTGCTGGAAGTCGGTCTCGGCGGGCGCCTGGATACGGTCAACGTGGTGGATGCCGACCTGGCCCTGGTGACCAGCATTGGTGTCGATCATGCTGACTACCTGGGCAATACCCGTGAATCGGTGTCTTTTGAAAAGGCCGGGATCTTCCGCCAGGGCCGTCCGGCGCTGTGCGGTGACCTGGGCCCGCCGCAACCCTTGCTCGACAAGGCGCGTGAGCTCAATTGCCCGTTCTACCTGCGCGGTCGCGAATTCACTTTGGACATCGGCGACACCCATTGGCAATGGCGTGGGCAGGATGCACGTGGCCAACGGGTAGAGCTGCTTGATTTGCCGTTGCTGAACCTGCCGATGGAAAATGCCGCGCTCACGCTGCAAGCCTATTTGCTGCTGGACCTGCCGTGGGATGCCGCGCAGATCGCCGCGACCCTGCTGGCAACCAAAGTGGTGGGGCGCCTGGATCGCCGAACCTTCGACTGGCAAGGCAAGCGCCTGAGCCTGATGTTGGATGTAGGCCACAACCCCCATGCTGCGCAGTACCTGGCTCAGCGTCTGGCGCGTACGCCGCCGGTGGGGCGTCGCCTGGCGGTGTTCGGGTTGTTGGTCGACAAGGACCTGGACGGCGTGGTTGCGCCGCTGCTGGGCAGTGTCCAGTCTTGGGCCGTTGCGCCGCTGGATACGCCACGCAGCCGTCCTGCGGTTGAGTTGGAAACTGCCTTGCAGAACCTTGACGCGCCGGTGACGTCGTATGCAAGCGTCACTGCAGCCCTGGAGGCGCAGTGTGCGGTAGCGACGGCCGAGGACGAAATCCTGTTGTTCGGATCATTTTATTGTGTTGCCGAGGCGCTTGAATGGCTGGCCCGGCGCTCCACGGAGGAAGCTGCACATGGCATTACTGGATAGCGCATACAAGCAGCGAATGGTCGGGGCCCTGGTGCTGGTGGCGTTGGCGGTAATCTTTCTGCCGATGTTGTTTTCCCGTCAGGACGAACAGCGCCAGGTGGTGGTTGAAGCCCCCGCCGCGCCCCAGGCACCTGTGGTGCCGCAGGTTCAGGTCGAGCCGGTGGTGGTGCCTGAGCCCCAGGCGTTGCCGCAAGAGCCTGTGCCCACCGATGAGGAGGTTGCCGCGCAAGAGGCGCCTTCGATGCCGGTGCAGCCAAGTGTCCCGGTGGTCAAGCCGACCCCGGCACCGGCCGTTGCTGCCAAGCCGGCCGCACCGGCACCAGCGCCCAAACCGGTAGCGCCGCAGCCTGCGGCACCGGGCAAGCCGGATGTGGGCCAGAGCCGCATCGACCCTAATGGCCTGCCGATCAGTTGGTCGATCCAACTGGCCAGCCTGGCCAATCGCGAAAGTGCCGACGCCCTGCAGAAAAAGCTGCGTGCCCAAGGCTATAACGCTTATATCCGCAGCGCCGACGGCAAGAACCGTGTGTTTGTCGGGCCGCTGATCGAGCGTGCCGAGGCAGATCGCCTGCGCGACTTGTTGGGTCGCCAGCAGAACCTCAACGGGTTCGTGGTACGTTTCCAGCCCGAGCGCGGCTGAACAACCGCCGGCTTTGGCTGGCAATAAGGTCTGAATGTGGGAGCTGGCTTGCCTGCGATCCAGTCAACTCGGTGATTCAGGTACACCGAGTCGATACCTTCGCAGGCAAGCCAGCTCCCACAGTCGACCGCGCCCGGCCACACACTCCACGATGCGAAGCGAGCCGCTCTTGATCTGCTTTTGATCTTAGGCGCCCCGTTAAACCACGCTGGCCGGAATTCGACAGGGATTTGGGAGGTAAACCGGCAGGGATGCCGGTTTAGCCGCCCCGCGCCATGGATGGCGCGTGGCGGCGGCCCCCCAAATCACTGGCGGATTACGGGCACACCGAGCCTAGGCGAGGTGCCGAGTGGTGGGGCAAGAAGCGTTTTGCTTACTTTTGCGCTTTTCAAAAGTGAGCCGCTGTCAGAGCGGAACCCTAGGTGGCCGTTGCCGCAGGAATGGATATGTACTCGCTATAACAGCGTCGGCTGTCAGGTCGCATTCGCGAGCAAGCCCGCTCCCACAGTTGGATCGTGGGGTGTCTGGTAGATAGGCGTTGGCTCTCAGGCCGCCATCGCAGGCAAGCCAGCTCCCACATTTTGATCGGGGTGCGTCAGCTAGATCAGCGTCAGCTGTCAGTTCGTCACGGGAGCAAGCTCCCTCGCCACAGGTTTAGCCTCGGGCCTAAACTGTGTAGATACCGCTCCCTCATTGGTTTGTGCCGGGGTTGAAATACGATCGCCCCGTCACAATCTATTGATTTGCAAAGCACCCGCAATCACCGCTTACCGATAGCCCGGCGCTCTGCTAAAATGCGCCGCCTTATCCGTACGTAGGCTGCACTGTGCCATTTACCTGGGTTGATTGGGCGATCGTTGCAATCGTCGCCATCTCCGCTTTGATCAGTCTGAGCCGCGGCTTCGTAAAAGAAGCACTGTCGTTGCTGACCTGGATCATCGCAGGAGTCGTAGCCTGGATGTTCGGTGGTTCACTGTCGGTCTACCTGGCCGGGTACATAGAGACACCTTCGGCTCGCGTCATCGCGGGCTGCGCCATCATGTTCATCGCCACGCTGTTGGTGGGGGCAATGGTCAATTATCTTATTGGCGAGTTGATACGTGTCACCGGCCTCTCCGGGACCGATCGATTTCTCGGCATGGCCTTCGGGGCTGCGCGTGGCGCGCTGCTGGTGGTCGTGGCGGTCGGGCTGTTGAGCCTGGGGCCGGTACAGCAGGATTCGTGGTGGCAGGAGTCGGTACTCGTGCCAAAATTTCTATTGGTTGCAGACTGGTCCAAGAACCTCATATTGGGGTGGAGCAGTCAGTGGCTGGCCAGCGGAATCAGCGTACCCGCTGATCTTCCGTTCAAGGAACACCTCTTACCGGCCAAAACGCCTCAGTAAGCTGTGTTCAGTCAAGATTCATTAAGTAGGGGTTGCGTCGCATGTGTGGCATCGTCGGTATCGTCGGTAAGTCGAACGTCAATCAGGCGCTGTATGACGCGCTAACCGTCCTCCAGCACCGCGGCCAGGACGCTGCCGGTATTGTGACCAGCCACGACGGCCGGTTATTCCTGCGCAAGGACAATGGCCTGGTGCGTGACGTGTTCCATCAGCGTCACATGCAGCGCCTCGTCGGGCACATGGGCATTGGCCATGTGCGTTACCCGACTGCCGGTAGCTCCACCTCGGCAGAAGCTCAACCGTTCTACGTCAACTCGCCTTACGGCATTACCTTGGCGCACAACGGTAACCTGACCAACGTTGAACAACTGGCCAAGGAGATCTACGAATCTGACCTGCGCCACGTCAACACCAGCTCCGATTCGGAAGTGCTGCTCAACGTGTTCGCTCACGAGCTGGCCCAGCGCGGCAAGCTGCAGCCGACCGAAGAAGACGTGTTCGCTGCCGTGATCGACGTGCACAACCGTTGCGTCGGTGGTTATGCGGTGGTGGCGATGATCACCGGTTATGGCATCGTTGGTTTCCGCGACCCCCATGGCATTCGCCCGATCGTGTTCGGCCAGCGTCACACCGACGAAGGCGTCGAGTACATGATCGCTTCCGAAAGCGTGTCTCTGGACGTGCTGGGCTTCACCCTGATCCGCGACCTGGCGCCGGGCGAGGCTGTCTACATCACTGAAGACGGCAAGCTGCACACCCGTCAGTGCGCCGTAGCCCCGAAACTTACCCCGTGCATCTTCGAACACGTCTACCTGGCGCGTCCGGATTCGATCATCGACGGCGTCTCGGTCTACAAGGCGCGCCTGCGCATGGGCGAGAAGCTGGCCGAGAAGATCCTGCGCGAGCGTCCCGAGCACGATATCGACGTGGTCATCCCGATCCCGGACACCAGCCGTACCGCCGCGCTGGAGCTGGCCAACCATCTGGGCGTCAAGTTCCGCGAAGGCTTCGTGAAGAACCGTTACATCGGCCGTACCTTCATCATGCCCGGCCAGGCGGCGCGCAAGAAGTCGGTACGCCAGAAGCTCAACGCCATCGAGCTTGAGTTCCGCGGCAAGAACGTGATGCTGGTGGATGACTCCATCGTGCGCGGCACCACCTGCAAACAGATCATCCAGATGGCCCGCGAAGCCGGGGCGAAGAACGTGTACTTCTGTTCCGCCGCGCCTGCGGTGCGTTACCCGAACGTGTACGGTATCGACATGCCGAGCGCCCATGAGCTGATCGCGCATAACCGTTCGACCCAGGACGTGGCCGACCTGATCGGCGCCGACTGGCTGATCTACCAGGACCTGCCAGACCTGATCGAAGCGGTTGGCGGTGGCAAGATCAAGATCGAGCAGTTCGACTGCGCCGTGTTTGACGGCAAGTACGTGACCGGCGATGTCGATGAAGCCTACCTGAACAAGATCGAGCAGGCGCGCAACGACTCGTCGAAGATCAAGACCCAGGCGGTCAGCGCGATCATCGATCTGTATAACAACTGAGTAAACACCGGCCCTGAGGGGCCGGTTTTGTATCTTAAATAAAGAATTGAATAAGGAGTCGCAGCATGAGTCAGGAATGGGATGCCGGTCGGTTGGACAGCGACCTCGATGGCGTAGCTTTCGATACCCTGGCTGTGCGCGCCGGCCAGCACCGTACCCCGGAAGGTGAGCACGGTGACCCGATGTTCTTCACCTCCAGCTACGTGTTCCGTACTGCCGCCGACGCCGCTGCGCGCTTTGCCGGCGAAGTGCCAGGCAACGTGTATTCGCGCTATACCAACCCGACCGTGCGTGCGTTTGAAGAGCGCATTGCGGCCCTGGAAGGTGCCGAGCAGGCCGTGGCGACTGCCACCGGCATGGCGGCCATCCTGGCCGTGGTGATGAGCCTGTGCAGCGCTGGCGACCATGTGCTGGTGTCGCGTAGCGTGTTCGGCTCGACCATCAGCCTGTTCGAGAAGTACTTCAAGCGTTTCGGTATTGAAGTGGACTACGTGCCCCTGGCGGACCTGTCCGGCTGGGAAGCGGCCATCAAGGCCAATACCAAGCTGTTGTTCGTCGAATCGCCGTCCAACCCGCTCGCTGAGCTGGTGGACATCGCCGCGCTGTCCGAAGTGGCGCATGCCAAGGGCGCGATGCTGGTGGTGGACAACTGCTTCTGCACCCCGGCCTTGCAGCAACCGCTGAAGCTGGGTGCGGACATCGTGGTGCACTCGGCAACCAAGTTTATCGACGGCCAGGGCCGTTGCATGGGCGGCGTGGTGGCCGGCCGCAGCGAGCAGATGAAGGAAGTAGTGGGCTTCCTGCGCACCGCCGGCCCGACCCTCAGCCCGTTCAACGCCTGGATCTTCCTCAAAGGCCTGGAAACCCTCAGCCTGCGCATGAAAGCCCATTGCGCCAATGCCCAGGCCCTGGCCGAGTGGCTGGAGCAGCAGGACGGTATCGAGAAGGTGCATTACGCCGGCCTCAAGAGCCATCCGCAACACGCATTGGCTCAGCGCCAGCAGCGTGGTTTCGGGGCGGTGGTGAGTTTTGAAGTGAAGGGCGGCAAAGACGGCGCCTGGCGCTTTATCGACGCGACGCGCTTGATCTCCATCACCGCCAACCTGGGTGACAGCAAAACCACCATCACCCACCCGAGCACCACCTCCCACGGGCGCCTGGCGCCGCAGGAGCGGGAAGCGGCCGGCATCCGCGACAGCCTGATCCGCATTGCGGTGGGCCTGGAAGACGTTGCTGACTTGCAGGCAGACCTGGCCCGCGGGCTGGCGGCCTTGTGATCGAGTGGTCCATGGAGGCCGCAGCGGCCAGTAACGGGCGTGTGGCGTTGGTGACGGGCGCGGCGCGGGGCATTGGCCTCGGGATTGCCGCGTGGCTGATCAGTGAAGGCTGGCAGGTGGTGTTGACCGACCTGGACCGCGAGCGCGGTGCCAAGGTGTCCAAGGTGCTGGGCGACAATGCCTGGTTTATCACCATGGACGTGGCCGACGAGAAACAAGTGGCCCAGGGTGTCGCCGAGGTGCTGGGGCAGTTCGGGCGCCTGGATGCGTTGGTGTGCAACGCGGCGGTGGCCGACCCGCGCAATATCACCCTGGAAAGCCTCGACCTGGCGTACTGGAATCGGGTGCTGGCGGTCAACCTCAGTGGGCCGATGCTGTTGGCCAAGCACTGCGCGCCTTACCTGCGTGCCCATGGCGGTGCCATCGTCAACCTGGCCTCGACCCGGGCGCGACAATCGGAGCCCGACACCGAAGCCTATGCGGCCAGCAAAGGTGGGTTGTTGGCCCTGACCCACGCCCTGGCCATGAGCCTGGGGCCCGAAGTGCGGGTCAATGCAGTCAGCCCTGGCTGGATCGACGCACGTGACCCGGCTGCGCGGCGTGCAGAGCCGCTCACCGACGCCGATCATGCCCAGCATCCGGCGGGCAGGGTGGGGACGGTGGAGGACGTGGCCGCGATGGTGGCCTGGTTGCTGTCACGCCAGGCCGGGTTCGTCACCGGGCAAGAGTTCGTGGTGGACGGCGGCATGAGCAAGAAGATGATTTACAGCGAGTAGGGCCGGTAGCCGTCTTGAAGTCATTTTTGTCTTTTTCAGAAAAACTTCAAGCAGGCTATTGACTTAGGTCCGCTACCTGCGTAAATTTCGCGGCCTCAACGAAGCAAAGGGTGATTAGCTCAGCTGGGAGAGCATCTGCCTTACAAGCAGAGGGTCGGCGGTTCGATCCCGTCATCACCCACCACTTCTTGAGAGTTTTGCCTTAGGGCAAGACGCAACGTTAAAGGTTGCACCGACGCGCAGCGGTAGTTCAGTCGGTTAGAATACCGGCCTGTCACGCCGGGGGTCGCGGGTTCGAGTCCCGTCCGCTGCGCCATATTTTCCAGGTTCGATAAGTCGGGCTTGAGATTGAACAGCCAAGGCTGATCGGTCAGATGTTTAAAGGTGGTTGAGGGTTCATGCTCAGCCAGCCAAGCGATACGCAGCGGTAGTTCAGTCGGTTAGAATACCGGCCTGTCACGCCGGGGGTCGCGGGTTCGAGTCCCGTCCGCTGCGCCATATCTGCCTCAAGGCCCACTGAACGCCTTGAAGCACAAGGAAAGCCACTGGCTCGCCTTGATCCGATAGCAAAGACCCTGGTCGAAAGACCGGGGTTTTTTGTGTCTGGGGTTTGAAAAAACCTTATCTTCTTCGCTACCACCCGCGCTCATTATCGGCAAACGGCCGACAGATCATTTCGATTCTGTCGGCCGTTTTGCGTTCTTGTGTCAAAAAATTTCAGTGTGGTTATTTGCCGCAGGCGTAGAAACCTTTAAAGTTAACCCTTCGGTCAACTTTGCACTGTCATCATGGCCTTTTGATTCGTCGAGAAAGGCTTCTGCAAGTCTCCAGATTCGGTGTACTTAACCATAAGGGCGGATTTATAACCGCTCAGAGGATGATCCATGTCCAACCGTGAAATAACCCGGCGCTCGTTCCTCCAGGGCGGGCTGGTGGCGGGTGTGAGTGTCACGCTCACGCCGCTCAGCACCCAGGCGCTGGCTGCCTTGATGGAAAACAGCGTGACCGTGCCGTCTGAAAAGTGGCTCGGCCATAACGGCAAGGCGCGCCAGCGTAACGATGCCTTGTCGAAAGTCTGCGGCAGCAAGGTGTTCGCCCGCGACATCCGTTCCAAGGACATGCCGGGCTGGCCCCAGCAGCAAGGCCACGCCATGTTGCTTAAAACCATCAAGGCCGACCACATCTACGCAGGCTACGACCTGTCGTGGCTTGGCGCCGAGCTGCAGCCGGACCGTATCGTCACCGCTGCCGACCTGGACAAGGACGGTATCGTCTTCCCGGAAGAACATGCGCCGGACCCTTTGCTGCCCGAGGGCAAAGTGCCGATGTTTATCGGCCACCCGGTGGCGATCCTGATCTGGAACGACTTCGAGCGTTTCCGCCAGGCCAAGAACAAGCTCAAGTTCAATGACAAGGCGATTCGTTACGGCGCCAAAGTGCCGTATTACGAAGGCGACCCCTACGGCAGCTTCCGCTATGTGCGCGTGGGTGGCGCGACCTCGGCCGATGAAGACGAATTCGCCAGCCTCAAGGATTCGATCCTGTTCCCGATGCTGAAAAACCGTCGCCCGGTGTGGAATTCCCAGCCGAACCTGCACGGCAACCTGACCGAGCGCGGGCTGTTCTACGCTGATCGCATGAAGAGCCAGATCAACACGCCGCCGGACAACTGGCTGGTGTTTGACGAGCGCTACAAAACCCCATCGATCGAACCGGCCGCCATGGAGCCGGACAACGGCAACGGTTGGTACGACCCGGCGACCAAGACCCTGCACTTTGTGGTGGCCACCCAGTGCCCATTGGAAGTCGCGACCGAGACCGCCAAGATGATCTCGCCGTCGCGCTTCGGCCTGGCCCACCTGAACATGCACCCGGGTTACACCGTGGGTTACGGTTCCAAAGACCACAACATTTTCGTCTACTACGCTGCCCTCGCTGCGTTGTATGGCGCTGGTGTGCCGGTGCGTCTGGCCAATGACCGTTACGAGCAATTCCAGAGCGGCATCAAGCGTCACCCGTTCGATATTCGCTATCAGTTGGCGGTCGACAAAAACGACCACAGCTTCAAAATCTTCCTCGCCGACATGAGCGTCGACGGCGGTGGCCGGATCAACTACAGCCCATCGGTGGCTGCGGTCGGCGCCACGGCGGCGCAATCGATCTACTACATGCCGCAGAACGACCTGCAAGTCACCGCGTACCATTCCCGTGGCGTTGAAGCCGGTTCGATGCGTGGCTACGGCACCCTGCAAAGCATGGCGGCGACCGAAATGATGGTCGACGAAATCGCCGGTCGCCTCGGTGTGGATGCTATTGAGCTGCGGCGCAAGAACGCACTGCGCTCGGGCATGAAAAACACCCAGGGCGCGATCCCTGCCGGTGCGTTGCGCCTGCACGAGATTCTCGACAAGGCCGCTGTGCACGACGTGTGGAAAAACCGCGACGCGATCAAGCAACAACGCGAAGCCGCTGACCCGGATAACTGGTATGGCGTGGGTTTCGCCATCTGCCAGAAAGACTTCGGCACCGGTTCCGAAGCGCCGATGGCCAGTGTCGAATTCAGCGCTGACGGTCGTATCAGCCTGCGCCACATCGGCATCGAAATCGGCACCGGCATGTCCACTTCGCAATCGCTGGTGGTCGCCGATTTCCTCGGCAGCCCGGCCCACGAAGTGAAGACTGGCGAAACAGAGTGGCAGGAAATGCAGCTGGTCACCGGCGGCAACCCTTACACCATGAGCCAGGCCGAGCAGGACAACCTGCTGCGCAACCCGCGTTGGGTGGGCAAGCTCGCGTCGGCGTCTTCGGCGACCAACTCGGCGTACTACTTCAGCCACGCCACCCGTGAAGCGGCGCGTGTGCTGTTCAACCACGGCCTGTGGCCAGCGGCGCTGGAGATCTGGCGCCAGGGCCCGTTCGGCGGCCAGGCCAACCCCTATGTGGTGCGACGCGAAGACGCACATTGGGTGGACGGCAAGCTCACCGCCAACGGCATGCAGCCGTTGAGCTTTGAAGAGTTGGCCAAGCGTGCTCACGAGCGCGGCCTGGTCACCGCTGCCACGGTCCACGGGTTCAACCGCTGGAGCTGGGCCGAAGCCGAATACAGCATCGACGGCGTGCGCGAGCGCCTGCCGCTCGATGGTCTGGCGGTGAAATACGGCGACGGCGCACCGAAAGCCAAGCAAGCGCTGATGAGCACTGCCGGTTTCCACCTGCTCGATCGACAGAACGTCAGCTATCCCGCCACTCAGTTGAACAACGCTGCGGTGACGTACTACAGCCCCGTCGCCACGTTGGTGGAGTTGAAGGTCAACAAGGGGTCGGCACAGGTCGAAGTGCTCAATCACCATTCGTGGATCGAGTGCGGGCGGGTGCTGGTTGAAGAGTTGGTCAAGGGCCAGCTCGAAGGCGGTGTGGCCATGGGCATCGGTCACGCCTTGATGGAAGAAATGCCGCTGTACGAAGGCGGGCCGGGGGAGGGTGACTGGAACTTCAACCGCTACCGCCTGCCAATGGCGCGTCACGTTGCCGTGTGGAAACAGACCTCGGAGATTCTGCCGGCGCTGTCGCCAAGCGACCCGTCCAAAGGTATCGCTGAAGTGGTGATGATCCCGATTGTCGGGGCCATTGGTAATGCGGTGGCGCACGCCATCGGTAAACGTGTTCGCGACCTGCCAATCACGGCTGCCCGCATCAAGGAGGCCCTCAATGGCTAACCGTCCGCTTCAACTGACCCTCAATGGTCAATCCGTCGGCCCGGTGGACATCCCTGATGACCTGCCGATGATCGACTACCTGCACGAGTACAAGAACCTCACTGGCTCGCGGCTGGGCTGCGGCCAGGGCATTTGCCACGCCTGCGTGGTGATCGTCGACAACCCGGATGGCACCAGCGAAGAAGTGCGCACCTGCATCACCGGCGCGCACTACTTTGAAGGCAAAAAAGTGCGCACCATCGAAGGCCACGCCAAGCGCGATGAGTCGGGCCAGGTCACTGAGCTGAACCCGATCCAGCAGCGCTTCGTGGATGAGTTCGCCTTTCAGTGCAGCTATTGCGCGCCGGGCTTCGTCAATGCGGCCACCGTGTTGGTGGAGAAACTGCAACGCCAGCCGACCGTGCACAGCAAGCTGGAACAAGTCATCGAGGACAGCCTCGGTCATCATGTCTGCCGTTGTACCGGGTACGTGCGTTATTACAACGCCACCCGCAACGTGCTGACCGATCTCGGCCTGGTCAAGGAGGGTTAAGCATGAAGCTTTTTCTGACCCGCCTGGCCTTGGCGGTTGGCCTGGCTGCGCCGGTATTGTTTGCCCATGCTGATGATCAAGCCAAGCGCGGCGAATACCTCGCCCGCGCCGCCGACTGCATGGCGTGCCACACGGCACCGGGCGGCGCGCCGTTTGCGGGCGGCCTGCCGATTGTCTCGCCGTTCGGCACCATCTATGGCACCAACATCACGCCAAGCAAAGAACACGGCATCGGCTTGTACAACGATGACGAGTTTTTCGCCGCCTTGACTGAAGGCAAGCGTCGCGATGGCGCGTACTTGTATCCGGCGATGCCTTACACCTCGTACCACCTGATGCCACGTGAAGACTCGGACGCGATTCATGCGTACCTCAAAACCATCGAGCCGATCGAGCGCGCAGCGCCGGTGACGAGCCTGAGCTTTCCGTTCAACGTGCGCCTGGGCCTGATGGGCTGGAACGTGCTGTACGGCAAAGCGCTGAAACTGGAACCGGCCCAAGGCAAGAGCGAAGCCTGGAAGCGCGGCCAGTACATGGTCGAAGTACTCGGCCACTGCGGCGAATGCCACACGCCACGCGGCCTGCCCGGCGCGATGGAGCTGGACAAGCGCCTGACTGGCGGCATCCTCAATGGCTATCTGGCGCCTAGCCTGCTCGCCACGGACCTGGCCGCACGCGGCTGGAACGAGCAGGACCTGGCTACGTTCCTCAAGCACGGCATGAGCGCCCAAGGCACGATGTTCAACGAGATGTTCCCGGTGTTCCATAACAGCACCCAGGGCCTGAGCGATACGGACCTGGCTGCGATGGCGACCTTCCTGCTCGGCGATAAACCGCCGGCAGCCAAGGCGCTGATCGAAGTGCCGGTGGACAAGCTCGGCCCGAGCGCTCAGCGCGGCCGCCAGGAGTACCTGAATGTTTGTGCCGGTTGCCACGCCGCGGGTGGTGAAGGCAAGCCGCACATCGCGGTGGCGATGCGCGGCAACACCACGCTGCGGCTGGAAGACCCGCGCAACCTGGTGCGGGTGATCGAGGACGGGATCGGCGAGCAGAAGTTCTCCGGGTTCGAACACATGCAACCGATGCCGGGCTTCGCTGGAAAACTCAGCTCGGAGCAACTCACCGATCTGATCAATTACCTGCGTCAAGGCTGGGGCGGGCAATCGGCGGAGCTGGCGGTGAGCGACGTGCAGAAGCTGCAGGCTGAGGCGCCGTCCATCGAGCACAAGGCGCACTGACATGCAGCATCTGGATCTGCAAGTGGTGCGACGGGCGCTGGAGTGGTCGCTGGCTGGGCAGCGCATCTGGCTCTGTACGGTGCTGGCCACCTACGGCTCGGCGCCGCGTGCGCCGGGTTCGCTGCTGGCGGTGAACGCCTCAGGGCAGTGGATCGGGTCGTTGTCGGGTGGTTGCGTCGAGGAAGACTTTCTCGAGCGTGTCGCCGACGGTGCGTTTCTCGATGCGGTCAACGTGGTGCGCTACGGCGCAGGGGACGATCCGCGCTCGCGGGTCAGCCTGCCCTGTGGCGGCATTCTCGATGTCTTGGTTGAGAGGTTCGAGCCAGGCTGCGAGGTGCAGGCGCACCTGCGTGGAGTGGAGTCGGCGCTGCTCGGGCAGCGCCGCTTGATTCGCGAGGTCGACCTGGGCAGCGGGGCGCGCAGCTTGCTCGTTGATCGCGAGCAGGGCGCGCGCATCGAGCGTGACAGTGACCGGGTGCGCATCCGCGTTGGTGCGGCTCAGCGTTTGTTGCTGGCCGGGTACTCCAGCGTGGCGCAGGCGTGTGCCGAGTTTGCGGTGGGCCTAGGGTTCGAAGTGATTCTCTGCGACCCCCGCGATGAAGTGCTGGAAGGCGTGGTGCTCAATGGCGTGGAGATTCGTCGCCAGTTGCCGTCGGTGTTTATTGCCGACGGTGGCTGTCACCGTGATACGGCGGTGGTGGCGCTGACCCATGACCCGCGTATCGACGATCTGGCGATGATGGAAGCGGTGCGTACCGACGCGTTCTACATTGGCGTGATGGGATCGTTGCAGACCTCGCAGAAGCGCTTTGAGCGACTGCGCCGCATTGGCGGGTTAGGGGAGGCTGAACTGGCGCGGATACACGCGCCCATCGGGCTTAACCTGGGCAGCAGGACGCCATCGGAAATCGCGCTGGCAGTATTGGCCGATATCGTACGGATTCGTAGCGGGATTGCTCGCGACCAGCTCTGAAGCACAGCCCTGTAGGAGCGAGCTTGCTCGCGAAAAACTTCAACGATAACGCGTTTATTCTGAATGAATGCGGCGGCTGTGAGTTTTTCGCGAGCAAGCTCGTTCCTACAACGGTTACATCCCGAATTTATCTCGCAACCCGTAGTACCAAGCCCCCAACGCCGCAAACGGCGTGCGCAACATTTGCCCGCCCGGGAACGGGTAATGCGGCAAGCCCGCAAACGCATCAAAACGCTCAGCCTGACCCCGCAAGGCCTCCGCCAGCACTTTGCCCGCCAGGTGCGTGTACGTCACGCCATGGCCGCTACAGCCCTGGGAGTAATAGATGTTGTCACCCAGGCGGCCAACCTGCGGCAAGCGCGACAGGGTCAGTAGGAAGTTGCCGGTCCAGGCGTAGTCGATCTTCACGTCCTTGAGTTGCGGAAATGCCTTGAGCATTTTCGGCCGGATGATCGCTTCGATATTCGCCGGGTCCCGCGCGCCATACACCACGCCGCCGCCGAAGATCAGGCGCTTGTCGCTGGTGAGGCGGTAGTAGTCGAGCAGGTAGTTGCAGTCCTCGACACAGTAATCCTGAGGCAACAGCGTCTTGGCCACTTCATCGCCCAGTGGCGCTGTGGTGATCACTTGGGTGCCACACGGCATCGACTTGGCCGCCAGCTCCGGCACCAGGTTACCCAAGTAAGCGTTGCCCGCGACGATAATGAACTTGGCCCTGACCCTGCCTTCGGCGGTGTGCACCACCGGATTGGCACCGCGCTCAATGCGCACCGCTGCCGATTGCTCATAGATCGTGCCGCCCAGGGATTCCACCGCCGCGGCTTCACCGAGCGCCAGGTTGAGCGGGTGGATATGGCCGCCGCTCATGTCCAGCAGGCCGCCCACATAGTTGTCACAGGCCACCACTTCGCGGATGCGGCGCTCGTCCAGCAACTCCAGTTGCGTATGGCCGTAGCGCTCCCACAGGCGCTTCTGCGACTCCAAGTGGCCCATGTGCTTGCTGTTAAGGGCAGCGAACACGCCGCCGTCCTTCAAGTCGCACTGGATCTGATACTTGGCCACGCGCTCACGGATGATCCTGCCGCCTTCAAACGCCATCTGCCCCAACAACTGCGCCTGCTGAGGCCCGACACTGCGCTCAATCACATCGATATCGCGGCTGTAACTGTTGACGATCTGCCCACCGTTGCGGCCCGAAGCACCAAAACCCACCTTGGCGGCTTCCAGCACCGTGACGCGAAAGCCGTTCTCCAGCAAAAACAGCGCACTGGAAAGCCCGGTATAGCCAGCCCCGATCACACACACATCGGTCTCGACTTCACCTTGCAACACAGGACGGGGCGCAACTGCATTCGCAGAAGCGGCGTAATACGACTGGGGGTAGGGGGTGTTCGCCATCCTGGAACCTCTGTTTTATATTTTTTACGAGTGCGCCGATCCTACCTGAGTTGAAAATTGCCTGCCAGCCACCCGGAAATCACAGGTGTACCCGTCGCAAATAAAAAATTCGCATATTCATAGGGTTAGCTGCAAAAAAGATGTTGACACCCCTTCGGAATTCCGTAGAATGCCGCCTCACAGCAGGCACGTAGCTCAGTTGGTTAGAGCACCACCTTGACATGGTGGGGGTCGTTGGTTCGAGTCCAATCGCGCCTACCAAACAAAATCCGCTCTGCTGGGCGGTCTAGAAGGGCTCACCGAAAGGTGGGCCCTTTTTTGTTGCCTGAAATTTGGGTGCAGCAAAGCCAAGACGCCTGGCGGCGTCCTTTCAGGGCTTGAAAGTCCAATCAGGCGAACAGCGTCGCCACCGCCAGCAGGCAAATTACCTGGGCGAACAGTTGGCAGCGTATCTCGCCAAGCGTGGTCGCCATATTGCTCATTTGTCCGGCATACATAGCGGGAACCCCTCATTGTCGGCATGACGCCGTGAATGAACTGCAAGTACACACAGCTGCATCGTGGAGTATAGGTGCTGATCAGGAATTTTCACGTCCGACGCCATAGCGAGCTCACCCACACGATTTGTGCAAAAAAACTGGGCTCAATTCCTTCCAGGCACCGTACCGCACAGTGTCATCCCCCCACAAAAATTATTGGTTTGCAGCAACAATTTTTCTTGTTGGACACCCCCCGGCCCCAGGCAGCAAAGTTGCCGCCACTGACGCTCGACCTTCCAGGTCAACAATAAAAAAACCGAGCCGACTGCACGCCACGTTCAAGCTGTGAGCCCTTTGCCCACATCCTGCTGTAATGGCGCCGCAGCGCGCACTAAAGGACCTTCCCGCCATGCAAACTGTTGTGAACTTATGGCCGTTGATCGGCGTACTTGTCATCGTGGTCGGCTTTGTATTGCGCTTCAATCCGCTGCTGGTGGTCACCGCGGCCGCCATCGCCACCGGGCTTGCCGCCCAGTTCCCGCTGGAAAAAATTCTCGCCACCATGGGCGATGGCTTCCTTCAGACCCGTGCCCTGCAACTGATTCTGTTATTGCCGCTGGCGGTGATTGGCCTGCTGGAACGCCATGGCCTGCGCCTGCATGCGCAGAACTGGATCGCCCGCTTCGAACGCGCCACGGTCGGGCGCTTGTTGATCATTTATTTGTTTGTGCGTGAGTCCACGGCGGCCATGGGGTTGACCAGCCTGGGTGGGCATCCGCAGATGGTGCGGCCGCTGCTGGCGCCGATGGCCGAGGGCGCGGCGGAGAAACGCTATGGCAAGCTGCCAGACAAGCTGCGCCACAAGGTACTGGCCATGTGCGCTGCCACCGACAACGTCGGGTTGTTTTTTGGTGAGGACATCTTCGTGGCCTTTGGTGCGATTGCGTTGATGCACACCTTTCTGCTCGGCTCGGGGATTGATGTGGAGCCGCTGCACATTGCGGTGTGGGGCATCCCGACGGCGATCTGTGCCTTCATCATTCACGCTATCCGGTTGCATCGTTTCGACCGGCGCCTGACCCGCGAAATGAGCTCGGCCACGACCCCGGTGGAGGCTGCTCGATGATTATTTCCATTCAATACCTGTACTGGCTGGCGGGCGTGCTGTTGCTGATCACCGCCGGCATGATCCTGCTCGACCGCTCACACCCCAAGCGTTGGTCCAGTGCGCTGTTCTGGTTGTTGTTTGCGGTGCCGTTCCTTATAGGTGAGCGCCTGCCTTCGGTGGTCATCGGAGTGGGTGTGGTGGTGATGGCATTGATTGCGGGCTTGGGCGGGGTTGGTCGTGGCCAGCACGCCGAACTGCACGACAAGGCGTCCCGCGCCAGTGCCGGGCGTCTGGGCCACAAATTATTCATCCCGGCGTTGGCGATTCCGCTGACCACGGTGATTGGTTCGGTGTTGCTCAAACACACCGAAATCGGCGGCGTACCGCTGCTGGATCCGAAGAACACCACCTTTGTCTCCCTTGGAATCGGTTGCCTGATCGCCCTTGGCCTGGCCTGCTGGCTGACCCGTGATACACCGGTACAAGCGCTACGCGAGTCTCGTCGCCTGACCGAAGCCCTCGGCTGGGCCATGGTGCTCCCGCAAATGCTGGCGATGCTCGGGCTGTTGTTCAATGAGGCCGGGGTGGGTACGGCGGTCGCCCATGTCACGACCACTTACATCAACCTGGACTACAAGTTGGTGGCGGTGATGGTCTATGTGCTGGGCATGGCCTTGTTTACCGTGATCATGGGCAATGGTTTCGCGGCCTTTCCAGTGATGACCGGTGGCGTCGGCGTGCCGGTGCTGGTGGGGATTTACGGTGGCAACCCTGCGGTGATGGCGGCCATTGGTATGTTCTCGGGTTATTGCGGTACGTTGATGACACCGATGGCGGCCAACTTCAATATCGTACCGGCGGCGCTGCTGGAACTGCCGGACAAAAATGCGGTGATCAAGGCCCAGATACCCACGGCGTTGATGATGCTGGTGGTCAATATCGTGCTGCTTTACCTGTTGATGTGAGGTCATTGTGCAAAACGTATTGCTGACGGGCTTCGAGCCCTTTGATAGCGCCCCGATTAACCCCTCGTGGGAGGCTGTGCGTCGGTTGGATGGTGTGCAGTTGAGCGAAGGTGTGCAGATAGTTGCGCGTTGCTTGCCCTGCGCATTTGCCACCGCTGCCGAGACCTTGCTGCAGTTGATCAACGAACTGCAGCCGGCAATGGTCATCGCCACGGGCTTGGGGCCTGGGCGCAGTGATATTTCCATCGAGCGCGTTGCGATCAACGTTAACGATGCGCGTATTCCCGACAATCTGGGCGCGCAGCCGATTGATATCGCGGTAGTGGAGGGCGGCCCGGCGGCGTACTTCTCGACGTTGCCGATCAAGGGCATGGTCAAGGCGGTGTGTGAGGCCGGTATTGCGGCCTCGGTGTCGCAGACGGCGGGGACGTTTGTGTGCAACCAGGTGTTTTACCGCTTGCAGCATGCGTTGGCGGGGACTGGGGTGCGCAGTGGGTTTATTCACGTTCCCGGTTTGCCTGGATCGGGCGAGCCGTCAATGGCGTTATCGACGACCGTGGGAGGGTTGCGTGTGGCGGCGTTGGCCGCCTGGCAAACCCAGGCGGATATCGTGCTTGCCGGTGGCCAGATCAGCTGACAGCTGTACGCTGTGTTGCGATTTCAACTACAGTTCCAGCACACCTTCGCCTTGGAAAGTCGCCATGCTAAAGCGTACGAAATTCGTGTCTGTTGCGTTGTCGCTTGCACTGTCTGTCACCAGTGGCCTTGCCTTTGCAGATCCAGGTAATGGCAAAGGCCAAGGCCAAGGCCAAGGCCAAGGCAACAACAAAGGTGATGCCTATGGTGGGCAGGACACCGGCAAAGGTCACGGTAATAACAAAGGTAATGCCCAGGGTGGGCAAGGTAAGGGCAAAGACAAGGGCGGCCCCTCCAGCAATGACTTCAGCGTTGATCGAGGTCGTGTGCTGAATGTGTTGGGCGGTCACCGCGATTATTGGCGCCCTGGCCCTGCCTTGCCGCCTGGCATTCAGAAAAACCTGGCACGCGGCAAGCCCCTGCCTCCAGGTATCGCCAAGAAACTCGACGGCCGCTTGCTGGGGCAGTTACCTCGCTACGACGGTTACGAGTGGCAGCAAGCGGGAACCGATTTGATATTGGTGACCATTGCGACCGGCATCATCTACGAAGTCCTTAACGGCGCGTTTGATTGAGTTGCAGCATCCTCAGGCTTCACGCCCAGGGAAAAACAACTCAAAACAGGTCACGCCATCTTCGCTGCTCACGCGGTACCGCCCGTTATGCAGCTGCATGATGGTCGCCACGATCGAGAGTCCCAGGCCGTTGGACTGGGATGACCGCTCGCGGGATTCATCCACCCGGTAAAACCGTTCGAATAGCCGTGGCAGGTGCTCGGCCGGGATCGTCTGGCCGTGGTTACTGACCCTCAGGTTGATACCCGCGCCATCCGGCACTGCCTGGATACTCAGTTCCGAGCCCGGCGCGCCATACTTGATCGCGTTGGCACACAGGTTGGCCAAGGCGCGGCGCAGCAGCATCGGTTCAGCCCAGATCACTCCTTCACCCAGGGCGGTGATGTGCATGTCCACATCACCGGCCAGCCCTTCGAAGTAATCCGCGATACGTTCCACTTCATCCGCCGCGTCCAGCGCCTGGCGTTGGCGCAGTGCGCTGGCGGGGTCGGTGCGGGCCAGGAACAGCATGTTGTCGAGCATCCGCGCCAGGCGCTCCAGCTCTTCGACATTGGAGGCCAGCAGTTGCTGGTAGCTTTCGATGCTGCGGTGCTGTTGCAGGGCCACCTGGGTTTCGCCGAGCAGGTTGTTGATCGGGGTGCGCAGTTCATGGGCCATGTCGGTAGACACTTGGCCCAGTTGTACAAAGCCTTTGGCCAGGCGTTCAAGCATGGTGTTGAACGAGTCGATCATGGGCAGCAGTTCTTTCGGTGCGCCGTGGCTGTCGAGGCGTTCGGCCAGGTTGCTGACGCCGATCCCTTGGGCATGCCGCGCCAGACGGCGCAAGGGCAGCAAGCCGCGATGGACCAGTAGGTAACCGACCAGCGCCAGGATGATCGCGGCGATGCTCGCCAGGATGTATACGCTAAGACGATAACTGGCGAGCACCGCGGTGCGCTCGGTCATCAGGCGGCCGCTGGTGATTTGCAGGCTGCCCAGGTCGCCGGAGTCGATGGCTACGGCCACCATCGAGAAAGGAATGCCGTTCAGGCCGGGCAAATGTTGTACGTCGTTCAACATGAGCCTGTGATCCTTGGGCAGCGGCTGGATCGACGGCAGCGCAATGTTCCCCGGGTTCACCAGCAGCAGCGGCTGCTGGCCGGGTGCTGCGATGCTCAGCACCGATTCGCGGTTGCCCAACATGTTCTGGAACAGCTCTGGCTTGGTCTTGATCAGGTCCAGGGTATTGCTGTCGTTGAGCAAGTTGCGTAGCTGATCCACTCGGGATATCAGCGCGGCGTCATCGCGGCGGATCAGTTCGCGCTCCAGTTCCCGGTACAGCGCCACGCCCAGGGTTGCCAACAGGGCGAAGGCGAGCAGGGCGAAGATCAGCGCCAGGCGCAGGGTCAGGGAGTAAGGGTGTTGGCGGTTCATGGCTGGGTATCGAAGCGGTAGCCAATGCCCCGCACGCTGTGGATCAGCTTGAGCTGGAAAGGGTCGTCGATTTTCAGGCGCAGGCGGCGCACGGCGACGTCCACCACGTTGGTGTCGCTGTCGAAATTCATGTCCCACACCCGCGAAGCAATCAGCGAGCGGGACAGCACCTGGTCCTGGTGCGTGGCGAACAGATGCAGCAGGGCGAATTCTTTGTTGGTCAGGGTAATGCGCGTGCCGGCGCGGGTCACTCGGCGTTTGAGTACGTCAATCTGCAGGTCGGCGATTTGTAGTTGTTCTTCATCCCGGCTCGGGCCGCGACGGTTGAGGGTGCGCAGGCGCGCCACCAGTTCGGCGAACGAAAAGGGCTTGATCAGGTAGTCGTCGGCACCCAGCTCCAGGCCTTTGATGCGGTCGGCGATGTCATCGCGGGCGGTGAGGAACAACACCGGGGTATCGGCTTCTTTGCGCAGGCGACGCAGTACTTCCCAGCCATCCATTTTCGGCATCATCACGTCGAGTACGATCACGTCGAACGGCGTCTCCAGGGCCTGGTGCAAACCATCCACGCCATCGCGGGCCAGGCTCACGCAATGCCCAAGCTCCTGCAGGCCATTGAGCAGATAATTGCCGGCCTTGGGTTCGTCTTCGACTACAAGGATGTTCATGGGAAGTGCTCTGCTTCAATAAGTTGCGCCAGTGTAGCCCGATCAATTGTCATTGGTGCAACCGGTGTCCTGGACTTGATAATCCAGCACGTGTACGCGGTCTTGGTGGTCCAGGTAGCGCAGTTGCGCCGGTACAACCCCGCATTGGCCGTGGGTGTCGGTGCTCGACAGCACCTTGGCGACATCCAGGTGGACGAAGAAGCCGGTTTTGTCGTGGATCACGTTGGCGGCAGGGGCGGCGTCGGCAGCGAATACCGAGCCAGTGACGAGCAAAGCGGTGAAGCCCAGGGCAATCAGTTTCATGGTGGTGTCTCACGTTTCGGGTTGGCTACCGGGTTGGCAGTGAGCTCACGGTAACCAGGCGACCCCAACAGCCAACCAACAGGAGCATGACAAGTTCGTCATTTTTGCCTTGGGGCTGACGGGCCGGGACTCGGCGTTTACAAGCGTCGAGGTGATCCGTAGATTGCAGGGGCCCAGCCCATGAGGAAGCCGTGCCGTGTCCAGCCCAACTCCAAACGTATTTACACGGCGTTACCGCGCCTTTCTGTTCGATATGGACGGGACCCTGCTCAACTCCATTGCCGCTGCGGAGCGCGTCTGGGGCATCTGGGCTGCACGGCATGGCTTGGATGTGGAAGCGTTTCTGCACACCATCCATGGTGCCCGCGCGATCGATACGATCACCCGCCAGGCGTTGCCGGGTGTCGATCCCCAGGAAGAAGCCCAATGGATCACCGAGGCTGAGCTGCACGATGTCGAAGGCATCGTGGCGATTCCCGGTGCGGTGGCGTTTTTGGCAAGTCTGCCCGTCGATCAATGGGCGTTGGTCACCTCTGCGCCAAAAGCGTTGGCTGTGCGCCGGCTGCAAGCGGCGGGCATCCCGGTGCCGGCGGTACTGGTGACAGCCGAAGATGTGAAGACGGGTAAGCCTGATCCGGCCTGTTATGTGCTGGGAGCCCAGCGCCTGGGTGTGCCGGTGCAAGACTGCCTGGTGTTCGAGGACGCCACAGTGGGTATTCAGGCAGGGGAAGCGGCGGGAGCGGATATCATGGTGGTGACCTCGACACACTTGGCGCCGATGGCGACGGCCCATGCTTGCATCGAGGAATACGGTGCGTTGAAAGCCCGGCGTGGGGCTGATGGCTTGCTGTCCCTGAGTCAGATGGCGCCGTGATACGCAGAAGGCCGAGCCTGTTACCGGTCTCGGCCTTCCAGGCAGTCGATGGGATCGGACAATGCCTGCAGCCGGCTGTTTTTCATACCCTGACGCGACAACACCATTTCCCTGAGGATCTCGGTGGCGAGCCGGTTGATGGCTTCTGTACCGTGATAGTGCGCACGCACGATGCCGGTAATCGCGAAGTGATCGGTCTCTGGGCCAGTCAGCACGGCGGACAGGGTGCCGTCGGCATGCAGCGTGCACTCGACCCTGTAGCTGGGCAGGCGGTCAGCCAAGGCTTTTTCGATTTGGGATTTGTTGAGGGTGTCCATCCGCATTTGCACCTTTGATTGGCTACGCAGCGCAAGCCCAATGATAGGTGGTGCGGCGGCGCTGTAAATACCGGCGATCCGATAGCAGGCAGCAGCGCTCAGCGTGCGGCTTTCTCGTGGGTGCGATGGGCGGCGCGCTGGCGCAACTTGCGCAAGATCACCTTCTGGATCGGCTTGAGGCAGAACACAAGCAGGTAGCCGCAGAGCAGCAGCGCCAGATCCACCCAGGAATGAGTGTCGGGATCGGCTCCTTCAACTTCCATTCTCAACCCACACCCGAGTGCCACGAAGACCAGCCCTATCAGCAGGGCAAGCATCCAGGATCTTGAAACAAGGGGTTGCGACGCGGCTGGCCTCATCGACGTGTTCCTGAAATGCACTCGGATGGCAGGATAAAGTGTCAGAAATTGGGCTGCCAATAGCGCGACAAGTTCCGGATGCCCTGACAGTTTCATCTTGCAGCGAAGGGAAGGCTGAAGGCGCGCTGGTTACGCGGGGATACGCGAACAGGCCAATTGGGTTTTCGCCAGCCGTTACAGTGAACGAAAAGGCTGGCTACTGGAGGCTTTTCAAGGCGTCTGGTTTTTGTCGGGTGCAGTCAGGCCGGCCTGGATACGTTGGTAAATCTCTTCGCGATGCACGGCAACATCCTTAGGGGCATTGATGCCGATTCGTACTTGCTGGCCGCTAACGCCCAGGATGGTGATCGTAATGTCATCACCGATGTTTATGCTTTCACCGACTTTGCGGGTGAGTATAAGCATGGACTTCTCCTTGAATTACTTTTAAGGACACATGTTTCAGACAGGGCAGGTGTCGGATGTGTGTAGCTTACTGCGAAGCGCTTCCCTGTGACTGCCTCTTTTAGGACGCGTAGAGGCGACATTAATTCCCATGGCGGTATCATACAGGTCGCGATACATGATTCGCATTGTTTAAGCCAACGTTTATGACGGCCAGAATAGACAGTGAATGGTAAAGTTGCCTCTTTGATCCTCAAAGGAGCAGGGCAGTGCGTAAAGTAGCGATGGCAATTGTGGTGTTGGCGTTGGCCGGATGCGGTGAAGGTAAATCGGTCGATGCCCCCAAGGCCAAGCCTGCCGTGACCGAAAGCCTGCCGCAAACCGGTGCGATTGCCGCTCAGGAATGGGATATACGGGTCGGCCCGCCGGACCACAAGCTGCAGGCGATCACCGACTTGACCGCCTGGTTGCTGGAGCATGGCTTCAATTTCTATATCGTGAAAGTCGACGGCAAGGATGAGGTGCTGTTGGGGCCGTTCGCAACCAAAGCCGAGGCCGAGGCCAAGCAGGCGCTGCTAAACGAAAAAATGGCGCGGGCCAAGAAAAACGACACGGTGTCGGAGATTATCGAACACAAGGCTGCGCAGTAGCAGGCCAGGTGGGCGGGCACCCCCCGCCCACGTTCAGCCGCAGGCCTTGAGGTTGACCGGGCCGACGAACTCATTACCACGCCCCATCACGCAAGCCACGGTCTGGTTGCGCTGGCGTTCCCAGATTTGCACCGGGTAGGTCTTGTTCCAGGCTTCATACAATTGCCGGTCCTGCTTCGACAGGCGCAGGCCGTATTGCTTGCTCATATAAAAATACGTGCGCGCGATCATTCCGCGAATGGACGGGCGCGGCATGACCTTCTTCGCCTTGAAGTCCACCTGGGTCAGGCATGAGCCGTACTGCCCGCTTTGCACCGGCAGCCAGCCAAAGCTGAAGTTGTTACGGTCGCCATTCACTTGCTTATCCGATAAGACACCGCATTGACATCTTTACTGATAATACATAAAACCTAGGAAAATCAATGGTTTTAGTCGGATTTAACGTGTCATTTAAATCACCAAAATCTTGTCAACGTTGACATTTTGACCCTTCAGCGCAGCCGAATTTATATCCGACGAACGGTAGGGCTGTATTCGGATCCGGATGTACGTCCGTTCAAAAATGAGCCCATCCGACTCCCGCATCTGTTCATATCTCTGCCAGCGCTGTCCACTCCGTCCGCACAGATTTATCTAGGTGAACCCTGCCTACGTCGCCTGAAAATGTCCCCAATTACACCTGATGAGAATGCGAGTTTCGGTCGACGCATCCTGACTATGCCCCTATTCGTTCCTGAGGAAATGATGGTGAAGCGGCTACTGATTCCACCACCACCATCATCTAACAAACAGAAACTCAGCCGTCAGATTTTCGATTCCAAAGCCGGCGTAGTGTGGATCCCGGAATTCCGAGCTCCTTCGCTGCCTGCGACTGACTAAATCCTCGCGCTTTCAGATCCTGAACCGCCACCCATTTTTTGCGAGCCTCTTTCACCACCGCTGTCGTCAGAGGCTGAGGTTCGGTGGGCAGTTGAACGTCTGCGAGACTCAGGGTTTCGACTTCGGCCAGAGAAGCCAGGAGAACCTCACGCACTGTGCGTTTTTCGTGAGATGCGACAGCAAGTGCGAGAAGAGTGATGGGCTCTACTTTGAGGGCAGCAGCGATCTGAACGCTCATATCGACTGTGGCTGAATTCTTGGCGAGTTCGAGGCTACTTATGTTTGCTTGCGTCAGTGAGCCAGCGAGGTTTGCCTGGAGCAGCCCTTTCTGAGTGCGTAGCAGTCGAAGCACTGCCGCGTAGGAGTGGCGCAGAGACATCCAATGATCCCCATAAAAGCAGACGGTATGCCGTGTTTGCCTGCCGCCACACAAACATATATATTTGTATGGGTGGTGCTTTGCTCCTGAAGGCGCTTTAATTTACGAATATTGTCGAGATAGGCGGTGATGGGTGGTTAGTCCCAAGGAGCATGGTTTGCTGGGGGAGGAGGGCATTGAGCTGCAAGGTTCCGAACTTACCCTCGACGAAGCCGTCGCGTTGGCCAGAAAGCGCTACAAATGGATGCCCCTCTGCGCCGTCGAGGAATGGATCATCTTAGACGCCATCGTCACCGACGAAGAGCGAGCGAAAGTTACCGCCGCAGGCTGCCAGCCAATCTTTCTTTTTGCCCACAAAGTTGTGCACGACGAGCAGCGGCGTTTCGAACCAGGCCATTGGGTGCGCTCAAGCATGGGCACCGCTTTCAAAGAAGGCTACCTATTCGAAACACGCAACACGGTCTACGTGTTGCTCGGGCCAGGCCATCGCAAGTCTTCCTCCATCGAAGCGATATTTTCCCTTTTCTGATTTCCCACGGTTCTGCTGGGCAACTGACGTGCTCCAGCAGTTTGAGGCGACACATGTTCAGAACCTTAGACAGCGACCTGATAGGCGTCCCAGGAATGTTCGGGGAGGGCGTGTCCCATTGGCGCGGAGTCTCAAGGCTGCTCCGAACGCCTTGGTATCACTTAACCCTTAGCGTCGAAAACGAGGGTCGGCCCAGCGAGTGCGCGGTGATGATTGACGACACCCACCAGCTTCAGAAAATGTTGGTAAGCCAAGGTGCGGATTTAGCTATCACCGAGATTATGGCTGTGACGCCATCTTGGATGAATAAGTCCGGAGGCTGGCAGATGGAGCGGTTAACCAGAGTAACCGTAGGTGAGGACAGGTCTGGTTCTGAGGTTTGCTTGCTGGAAGTGGCTAAGGGGGCGGTGTATCACACCTCACACCAGCGAGACTTCAAGATTGAAGCGCTGGCCAACCTGAGGCCCGTCTTTCTCTCAAGCATGATTCGATCAGCCTGAAATTTACCAGTAATCCCCACGGTACAAGCGCGCCTGGTTGCGTGTGCAATTCTTGATAACTCCATACAGACCGCTAGCGGAGCGCAAAGATGCTCGACACCATTGATGTAAATTTCCACGGAAAACGCCACACAGATTTCGACCTCAAACGAATCATTAAAGCCCAAGAGCAAGGCTTTGATGTGCCGGTTACCGCTTACCTTTGTGGCGTTTCCATCAGGTCGCGCGCAGGTATCGGTGTAGTGTTTGGCCACAAGCGGAAAGACCAGTATGGGCGGTTTGGCGACGGTCATCTGATCCGCACTTCTGACGTATTGAAAGTTGAGCGCGAAGGCAGATTCTGGGTTATGACGACGGAGAATAGCCGTTATGTATTAGCAACTTTTCAGCGCCAAAATGGCCGCGCCAGCTTGCGTGATTTTTTGCGTACCACTAATGGGCAGTACCATCCGACCCCTCGGATCTTGCAGTGATATTTCATCGGGAGGGAATGTCTCGGCCTACTGTTGTGAGTTTGGGATCAAGGTGGCTTCATGCTCCTGAGGAAAGGCGAGGTCGTCTCCATTGCTTCCGGTATCTTTGACGCCTACAGCCGGGAAGGGCCGTTTGTAGCGACCCAAGATTTCGACCTTGGCGCATTCGTTGCCGAGACCGTATCTGCTGTTACGGAAACTTGGGAAATCACCGAATTGCTTTGGGAGCTTCCTCGGTTGCTTGTTGAGCAAGGTCTCCTTGTCGAGCTACCTTGTCGACGAATTCACTTGGGGTCTTTGGGGGACGTTGAACTGACGGAAGAAAGCCGACCCAGCGCTCTGTTGGGGATGGTACGAGTGGCGTAGGCAGAAAGTTATCTAGGCGCAGCCAAATGGGGCGCATCGAGCTATCGCTGCACTTGCCAGCCATGTGCCTAAGCTGACAGTGGTGACTCAAAATGTTGATGGCCTTCATGAGCGCGCCGGCAGCCAAGATGTGATTCATCTACATGGCAGCCTGCATTCACCCCGCTGCATCGATTGTGGGCAGCCGTATACCTTGCCTCTCACGTCTGACGCCCTGCCTGAGGATGGGAGTCGGATTGAGCCGCCGCGATGCAGTGCGTGTAGTGGGTATGTTCGACCTGGTGTTGTGTGGTTCGGGGAGATGCTGCCTGAGGACGCATGGAGTACAGGTCTCGCAGTTGCGGGTGACTGCGATGTCTTCCTGTCGATAGGGACGTCTGGGGTCGTTTACCCGGCTGCTGAGCTACCGCTAAGTGCTTTGGGCCAAGGGGCGACTGTGATTCACATCAATCCTATGCGGTTCGATATCAGCAGTCAGGAGCACTTCCTCCAAGGCCCAGCTTCAATGATGATGCAGAACCTGCTTCGCGAGGCCTTCGGAGACCATCCTGTCTCGTAGTGGGATGGCCATTTCTAGTTGATCCGTTTTGGCTTGACCCCTTCGGGGCACGGCTGGCGTGAACCAGAACCTGGCTGCGCCAGGTTTTGGCCCTACGGGCTTTCATCCTCAAGCCTCTGGCCCGTCGCGGGCCGGCGCGCTCCGCTTGCAATGTAGGGAAGGCCACAAATAGATAATCCTGACACCCAGAGTCTGTTCATAACTCATAACGCAGTGATTCAGGAAGTGTAAAAAACTGAGAGTGCCGAACGAGTTCAGGTTGATTCATCTTTGTGAGGTATCCACTTCGGCTTGGCTACTCGTGATCCGAAAACGAACCTACCTATTGATACTGTCTGGGCGCCAAGTTCCAGCAAGGAGCGGTCGAACACTGGCGACAGCGCACTATGCGCCTGAATCATTTCCTCCTGTCCTGGGCTTTGGGCAATGACAGCTCCATAGCCGTAGCGACAGGTTTGGGTGTTTACATAATGTACCCATTCAACGTCTGGTATCTCACCATGCATGAGCCCCTCCGTGCAGTAGCGCTCTCGGTAGTATTTAGTTCCAAGCAACATCATGTTGGGACTGACGGGAAATTGGATCGCTATCGGCCCATCAGGGGAAATGGCATACGGATTCTGGCTTTCGATTGGGATTGATGGGTCATACCAAACGACTGGATTGTCGCTTGTGAGAAACGGTACGTCTGACGTGTTATGGATAATGGCAAGGCCAACCGTGTCAAAAAGCTCCCCTATTTTTTTTATAAGGCCGGGCATCGCATGAATGCTTTGATGAGGGTCGATGGACACCTCGATCTTGTCGAGGATGTCTTCGAAACCTCGGGGTGGTGGTGAGAGCTTTCCGTTCCTCACCAGCGCTTTCAGTGTGTCCTTAACGGTTGCCGCCAGCCCCGCCTCAAAAGCATCTCGCGCCGCAGGTACTCGAGCCCGCTGTAGCGCAACAAACTGGATGAAGGACTCAATGTCATCGTTTATGGACTCTTTCCGAGCCAGCTTTTCAACGAGGGACGGCCATGCGGACTCTACTTCACAGAAGATGTCCTCGAGGGTGTTATTGTCCTGCCCCCCTTCGGGCAGCGGTTGCGAATAGTAATAGCGCTCAAACTGTGTTGTATCTGGCCTGGCAGGAAGCGCTCGTCCAGGGTTGTCTTTACGGTAAACGAGAACTTGGCCGCCCTGATTCGCGAACGCTTTAAGATACGCTTTGGGGACAAAGTGATGGCGTTTTTTTTGCTGAGTTGAGTTCACTGCCCACCTAGATATTGAGAAATAATACGACGCTCACTGCATGCTCCACAGCAAGGGGGCAGAGCTCCTCATCTTCACCACGAATCCAATGGTGATCAGGAACGATCAGTGTGCCGATAACGCCATCAGCCTGCTTTCTCAGGATTTCCTCATGCTGAGAAATGGCCAGTGCGAGCATCTGGATTGCAGATCTCGCGACTCGCAGAGCACTCAGAGCCTCGTCGACAAAATCAGTGTGGTTGAGATGCTCAATTTCTGGAGCCTGCCTCGCTAACTCGGGATCACCAAGATCATGCAGCACCAGGAATCGGTGTGTACCCGAATTTCGCAGGTTTTTCTGTGAGCGGAGAATTCCATCTACGCCATCATAGTCTTCTGCCAGCTCAGCTAAACCGTACATCGCATGCACGCCCGCCCGAATCAACCCCTCAACTCTCACTACAAGCCGAGTACCTGTTTTCTTGTCTTCGGAATTCCTCCACAGCCTCCCGAAGCTCACTTTTTTTGGAGCTAACCCAAGCTCGAAATATGAGTTCGCCGTTACGGCTACTTTGTCGAGCAGGTCAAGTGCTGTCCGGTGCGCCAGTACAAGTGCCGAGGTATCAGGGCCATATAGAGCATAGTCAAGAGCATCCGCAAACTGACCTGTCTTCGGCAAAGCGCTTTCGTCTCTTGCACGCCATGCTAATTCTCGGGCCAGCAAAAAGTAGCTCTTAGCAAATTGAACATGGCCAATAGTGGCTGTGGGCTAACCCCTCTTTTCTGGCTCACGCTGCAGAATACCTGGGAGCGTGAGCCAATCGAGCTTGCCTAAAGATCGGTCGACGAATTCGACAGCCGGAGCCAGTGTGAGACGCCCCACCCATCCATCTGATGAATGCAAAACCTTGATAGGCGGTATGCCGAGGATCTCGGCACCCGGCAATTGGATGCGCGCGAGAAACTTTCTCGGTAATTTCAGTAAACATCCTTGTCAACTTTAAGCATATATTCGTACGCCTTGAAAAGAACTTTTTCCCATTTCTCAATCAACTTATCTGATGAAGGGCGTTTTTGGGGATCAATTTGCAGCATGGAATCAATAATTGCGTCAATGTTCTTCCCAAATCTACCGTGTACCTTCGGAAGGGTGTCGATGTGTACCTCATCTGACCCAGAGTCTGATACGACGCATGGATTTCTCCCTGTGAATAGCTCCGCGAGTACCAAGCCCAACTGAAATACATCTGATTTTGATGTTGGCAGGGTTTGATTTTTTTTAGCCTCGACAATATCAGGGGTTCTATAGCGATGGAGGGACGGAAGTTCTAATACTCCTGCATCGCCATTGACGTTTACAGCTAGCCCAAAATCAGCAAGGACGCAATTCAATCCATCCACATAAATGTTATCTGGCTTGACATCACAATGAATAATTGATCGAGAGGCCAAATGCGAAAGCGCTGAACATAACTGTATGGCGTAACTAATTTTTCTTGTAAGTTTCAATGACGATTGTTTGATGACTGACGCAAGGGTGCTTGAGTAAAAATCGCTAATGTAAAATGGAAATTTTATACCGGCGCTTTCATATTCACCGCTATCGCTTATGGAAATTACCGATGCATGATCAAATTTTCTTATTAATTCTTTTTCTTGGTTAAAGTTCTCTAGTTTTGCCGAGCTATCTGGGTGCTGCATAAGCTTAACAACATGGAAAGTGCCCTTATCTTCAATTCCGGTTCTAAGTGCAAGGTATGCAGTAGCACTTTTTCCTTCGCCAAGCAATTGTATGATTTTGTAATAATCACCGCTAGCTGACTTTATCGATTGACCAGTATTCCACCTAAGACCTTTCATCTTTACTTCCCTGCTTCACGTGCCAAACGTTTAATTAAGGTACTGGCTTTTTCCATGCCCAGTGAAAAAGCAAGCGATTATAACCGATTGGAAGTTGTCTGCTGCATTTAGCCGCTTTCTTTGAGCTCTCGTTTCAGAGGCATCGTCACGCGGCTGAAAATGGGCTGCTGAGACTTGGCCTTCATTCCAGGTTACTATGTGTGACTACGCCCGTCCCAGGACTCGACCCCAGTAGCTACCCAAGGCCCTGCCTCGGACATGACGCAGAGCTTGCTGAGGATGGCGTTTGGCTGATCAGAAGTTCGTTTCTGCAGGAGGGTAAGGCGCCTCCCTACATCGCACGTTCAACGTTCCATGACGTAGCACCTGCTCTAAGCGCCGGAGCAGAACTGCCTGAAGCTCCCGGTCACGGCCCCTTGAAATTTTCAGAACAGCCACTAGCTCACGAAAATCGATTACGTGAAAAAGATCCCCGGTCTCGCGCATTGCTGAGGCAGCAGCATAAAGTACCTCATCCCAATCTTCTGCAAATAGTTCTGAGACGATCACAACGCAGTGCAACTCCTTGGACAAATCCATACTTATGACTGTGCCATCGTTTGAGCTAACTATGCAGTTTCGTCGTAGCGCCTTGGCTGCGCCTACGAGTTGCGCCAGCCCTTTGAGAGTTGAGAGCCTGCTTTTTTACTCCAGACAACCTTCGTGCATGCCTCCTGGAAGCTTTAGAGGCAAGCATCCCTAAGTCTTTAGTTTCAATCAGAATATTTCCATGACTGGAAAGAGCCAGAACATCCGTCAGCTCTCGCGCTTTTACACCGATTTCTACAACAGGACTTTTATGTAGATGCCTAGGGTAAGTCGATGAAAGTGCCGCCCATACGGAATTCTCGAGCATTCCTCCCTCATCCGGATGATCAATCTGGATAATTTGGTAGGTACTAATATCGAAGTACGACAAGGAATTGGAATGCCAGTCACCAAGCTTGACGTTGATTATCACCGATGCTGGCTGGGGGCTCTCCGTCGGCATCCTGTTCACGGACAATGATGCGTTGAACACGTCGAGAAGACTTTCGTCGGACGCTGGGACGCTGCCAGTATAGAGTTTACTGATCGGTTGCAGATGCTCTGAAGCTTGGTTCGAGTCATCCGGAGAAAGAGATCCTGGAGACCAGCCCACGCAGTGATCCATCTCATTGAAAACGAAAAAATACACCTCACCAAGGCTCAAAACCCTCATCAGTGCTTTGTGTTCTTCGTCGTGCGCCTGAGGGCGAGAAATTATGAGTGGCTTGTCCGGCGCGTCATAAACAATCCCAGCAACGCAGACCTTATTTTCAACAACACCTATCCCGATTTCAAACGAGCAGCTCACTGACATAGCTTTGATGGTGCTGATGGGTGCTTTGATCAACACTGATGCACCATCTGTAGTAGGTATAAACCAGATTCCTCCTTCAGATGAATGCATCTCTCGCTGCGTTCGCTCGGTAGGAATTATCAAATGTCGGGTGCTCCTTCCTGTGTCGTCTGTAAGCTAGCGTCTACTGTTAAGGGAATTAGATAAGCGTTGGAGACAGAATGACGACGTTTTTTTGGTAATAGAATTCACTCTTCATCGTCCCCGCGAACCCAGTGGTGATCAGGAACGTTGAGGGTGCCGATTAGACCATCCATTTGCGCCTGCAAGATTTCCTCGTGCTGGGAAATCGCGAGTGTGAGCATCTGGATTGCAGACCTTGCGACCCGAAGAGCACTCAGGGCCTCATCGACAAAGTCTGCGTGTTTGAGGTGCTCGACTTCAGGAGCCTGTCTCGCTCGTGAGGGGTCTCCAAAGTCATGAAGGACTACGAATCGGTGCGTACCCGCGTTTCGTAGATCCTTCTGCGAACGGAGAATTCCGTCGCTGCCATCATAGTCTTCTGCCAGCTCGGCCAAGCCATACATCGCGTATACGCCCGCACGAATCAGTTCCTCTACTTTTTTTGTGAGTGGATTACCTGTTTTTTTGTCTGCGGAATCTCTCCATAGCCTCCCGAAACTAACTCTATTGGGAGCTAATCCCAGCTCAAAATAATGGTTCGCCGTTACGGCTACCTTATCAAGCAAATCAAGGGCGGTTCGATGCGCCAATATGAGTGCCGAGGTATCAGGGCCGTACATTGCGTAGTCGAGAGTATCTGCAAACTGCCCCGTCTTCGCCCAGGCACTTCCAGCCCTTGCACGCCACGCTAAATCTCGCGCCAGGAGAAAATCACTCTTCAGCATATTGAACATGGCAAACAATGGCGGGGGGCTGCAACCCATTTCTGGGTCACGTTCGAGAATCCCTGGAAGGGTAAGCCAATCTAGCTTACCCAGGAATGGATCAACGAGTTCGACAGTTGGGGCTAGCGTAAGGCGCTCCCTCTCTACCCATTTGATGAATGGGTCGATGTGCTCAGGCCGCGATGGCGGGTCACTTAACTCACCTGCTAGCGCTTCAATCTTGGCTGCTACGCGTGAGCCGGCGTATTGGACAATTCGTTCCTTGTTTCGAAGTGCTAGCCTGGCTAGCGTCACGGCTTCCATGTGAGTCAACTCAGAGCAGCCTCCCCGTTTGAAAAGCCACATCAAATCCAAAGCCGCGCAGAACGCAGCTACGCCGTTCGTAGGATCAACGCTCAATGCGGAAAGGCGTGCGTCATGAGCCTCAGAAAGCCGGTAGGTTTTTGCGAACAGATTTGCGATGTTAGTCCATGCTTGGGTGCGTAGCTCCAAATCAGCATCTACATCCTGTACCACCCTCCAGTAGTGCCTTCGAGCTTCGGCTCTGTGTGCTCGGGTGTGCTCCTGATGATCTACCCACTCCGAATCAGCGCTGCCGCAATTTGCTGCCTCGACGAGCCCATTTGCCAGGTTGTAAGTGACATCCGCTGTTGGATACAGGTCGTGAAGTTCGCGGTAGAGCTCCACCCCCTCATCTATTGCATCCTGGCGCTTCAGCGAGGCGCCAGCGTTAACCAGTGTGGCCGCGCGCAAGGACATCCAATTAACGCGATCAAGCCTATCTAGATTGATTTCACGTGCTTGTTGCACTGCAAGTGCAGGATCTACATCCACCAGGGAGCAGAGGCTGGATGACAGCTTCAAGAAGTCGCTCAACATGCGGTGCCTCCTGTGATAATGGACAAATCAGCAATGGCGGCATTTCTCACTTGTCGGCAAACGCCTCGAGCGCACCGAGCAGCTTAGCTAGCTCAGTCAGGTTGCCTGCCGTGACGATGTCGTATTCCCCCCGACTGCTCAGCCGATAAACCTCGCGAGCCTTTTTAACTCGCTCCAGCAGAGGGACGACTATGCCTGACGCCCTTTCCAGAAACTCGTTGATGTCAGCCCGTGTCTGAGGAATTTTGTAGCCTTTGGCCGCGCTAGTGATGATCACGTCCGAATCGCGAAGTTTGGCGATGCCGCTGGAGCGGATCCTCTGGTCGTTGATATCTCCGAAGCCGCTATCTTTTAGGTGGGCGGCTATTTCTGCAGTTGGCACGTAGTCTTTGGTGACAAATTCGCTCTGGAATCTCAAGAACCGCAAGATGCTTAGCTGTAGGCGCTCATCCTCATCAGGGTGCTCACCAACCCGTTCGCTAAAAAGGTCTGCTTGGCGGAGGGCTTCTTGGTGTACCTGGTAGTCTGCGTAACCAGATTCATCCGCCGGCGGCGGCAGCAGAGGCTGGTACTTGGATGGCCACTCTAGCATGCCAAGAGTCAGGTTCCGTAGGATCTGTTTGTAGGCAAGAACTGCTTCTTCCGAAGCTTTCTCCTCATAAATCTGAGCCACTGAGCCAGCAAAAAAATCTGCAACCTGAACCAAAACGTTGTCCTTGCTGGCCATCGTCTGGAAGGCATCCTTATCGCCAAACAGGTCGTCGACAAACCGCGCTGCAACGTAGCTTTTGAGGCTTTCCTGAAATTCCTGACCACCATGCTCGTCTATGATCATCTGGAGGTCAGGGTATGCGCGGAACAAGCGTTCATAGAGCAACCCGTTCACATATTTTATGAACGAGGTCTTGATACGGAGGCCGCCATCTTTGTGAATTCGGGACTTATCAACGACGGTGAAATAGAGCTTGAATGGCAGCTCGGCTAGCTCGTTGAGGATCCGGCCACGGCGATCTGAATCCTTGGGCTTCAGATTGCTGGATTTGATCTCGCCAGTTTGAAAATGACGCTTGCGGAGTGCTTCAGCTTGGGCATAAGCAGCTTCCAGGTCTTTCTCTGCCACCAGAATGGAGCACACGATGAAGAAGCCCGAGCTTCCTCCCTTTGACGTATCAAGGTCGGAATTCCCGGACTCATCCACGAAGGCATATGTTCTGTCCATGAGCTTGCTCCATCAACAACGTACTGAGCGCGGTGGGTCGCCCAATGGCAAGGTGGCGAACTCAGTTCGTCGCAGTGGTAGTGCCTGGAGCGGGGCCTTCGCTGAACGTGTAGTTGATGACCACGTCATTTCGGATCAAGACGTCGAGCGTTTTCTGAGTGCCCGTAGTTGTCACCTTCATGGTGACCACGTAGCTTTGGGCATGGGCTGAGCCATTGGTGTAGGTGTAGATCCACTTCTCGTCAGTCTCGCTGACTGCGCTCTTGGCGTAGGGCTCACCAAACAGCGACTTCAACTCAGCAGTCGTGGTTTTGCCTTTGGTGATGCTCGCTACACTAGCTGACGGAAAGTCTCGGCCTGCGGTGTAGTGGGACGTAGCGCAACCGCCAAGTACGACACAGATCCCCATTACTGCGATGAGCTTTTTCATATTCTTCCTTGATCGTAGAAAGCTCCAAATCTAGCTGGCATCGAGGCTAAAAGCCATTGCAAGCTTGATCCCTGTGCTTGCTCTCGCTGATAGGGCGCGCTACACACATAGAAACTGTGCTCATGCCCAAGGTGAACAGAGGACGATCCCGAGGTTTGGAGCTCGAATCGCGGGAGGGATGTATTTTCGCGTAGGGCGATGTTCTCGGTCAGCAGCCGACTGATCGTCGTTCTTGGGGAATCCTGCAACGCCTGTTTACCGCCATTAGCTGCCATAGGATGAAACGTTGTGAGCCCTGTATTTCTTGGCTTGTAGGCGAGTTGATACTGCGGTTTGCGTGTAGTAACTACACCTAGAGGCAGACCGCAGACTCTAGTTTGCCGTTCTGGGTCGAGTACCCAGTCGAGATTTTCGGCGGGCTCCTGTAAAAGATCAGTTCTGATTGAGGGGATAGAAAATCATGGCGAAGAACGATGTGTTAACCGGATTGGCGGCATTGTCCACAAAAGTGAAGGGCGAACGGCAACGATTAATAGATCGTCTGAAAACGTTCGATAAAAAGCTATTAGATTCTTCGGGTGGCCTTGGCTGCTGCGGCTCTAGCAAGTCATTAACGCTTGATCATTGGGAGATAGAAGATATTGCCGTAAGCGGTGGTACCACCGGCTGGTTGTTCTTCAATGGCGAGAGACTGATTGTAAGAGTCGAGCGGTTTGCAGACGGCTGGCCCGAACCTGAATGGAATGAATGCGAGCTAGCAGAAATCAAGCCTGAATGGCTGCTCTTGCTGAGTACACCGGAAATCTTAGAATCGCTAGTAGCAGATATCACAAGGAGTTTGGAAGAAGAGCACATCACTATCAGCACCACCAATGCATGGTTAACCGAGTTTGTCTCAGCAGAAAAAGCGGCCATTGACTCAGACATTGAAAAACAGCTCGAGCACCATCCCACTTTGCTTGAGTCATGGCAGAAGGCTCAGAAGGCTGTAGAGGTCGATCCAGAAGACTCCATCGCTCGCAGCAGCTCTCACGGAGAAACAGTCCTGAAAGCGTGCCTCAAGCAGCTTAGGGATACTGGATATGAAGCACTGACCATGCAAAGTCTCATTTCTCGTACCGCAAAAAAACTGCATGAAGCCGGCACGCTGAATGAAGGAGCTAAGCAATCACTTATAGGGATCGGAACTATTTTCCACGGGGTCGGGACTCTCAGAAACTCCAGCAGCACCGCCCATGGCAAAAACGATGGTTACACGCCGCCAGGCTCTGATGTTGCACAGCTTATCAATCACCTCTCAGGGGCTTGCTCTGCGTTTGTACTTAAGCAGACGGAGTCCATTTTGAAGGGCAAGCAGGAACCGGAATAAAAGAAGCCCGCTCACGGTGGGCGGAGGTTTTACAAGCTGTGTAAGCTTGGAAAGCTGCATGTGCCTGACAGAGTGATTTTCGATCTTGAATGAACACAGGGCTCTGCGCCACATAACAATGGCAGGTGCTACAGCGGCACCAGAGGACACAAGCGCCTTTAGAGTGCGCGTTACATGGTCTAGGTCACAGGAGCGGCACGAGAACTCTCCCGAATGCCCGGCTTATGTAGATTCAGTTATCGATGTTGATGGATGGCAACTGCAGCGTTGCTAAGCCTTTCCATGAGTAGCGCTTATCAGATTTCATTAAGAACGGACATCGCTTAAATCAACCGGCAGTTTTGACACCCGGCAGTAAGCGGCCAGCGAACACACCTTGCGCAGATTAGGCAGGCGTCCACTGATGCGGCAGCAGTCGCTCCATCTCGCTGGCCCGCTGCGTCGGCAGCCGCGTCAGTACATCCTTGAGATAAGCATACGGATCATGCCCGTTGATGCGCGCTGACTGGATCAGGCTCATGATCGCGGCCGCCCGCTTGCCGCTGCGCAGCGATCCCGCAAACAACCAGTTAGACCGCCCAAGCGCCCACGGCCGGATCAAGTTCTCGATCTGGTTGTTGTCGATGGGCACAGCACCATCTGCCAGGTAGCGCGTCAGCGCTACCCAGCGTTTGAGGCTGTAATCCAGAGCCTTCGCTGTGGCCGAACCCTCGGGCACAATTTCACGCTGGGCCAGCATCCACTCATGCAGCTTTTCAGCGATGGGCACTGCTGTTTCCTGGCGTAATCGCCAACGGTCTTCGTCGCTCATTTCCTTGGCGTGTCGCTCGACTTCGTAAAGCCCGCCAATCGAGTGAAGCGCCTGCTCCGCCAATTGGCTTTTATTGGCTACATGCAAGTCAAAGAACTTACGGCGTGCATGGGCCATGCAGCCGATCTCGGTGATGCCCAGCTCAAAGCTGGCCTTGTAGCCGGCAAAGTCATCACAGACCAGCTTCCCGTTCCAGGTGCCCAGGAAGTTGCGCGCATGTTCGCCGGCACGGCTGGGGCTGAAGTCGTAGACAACAGCCTTGAGTGCCGAAAAAGGCGTGCTGCTGTAGGCCCAGACGTAAGCACGATGGGTTTTCTTCTCTCCCGGAGCCAGCATTTGTACCGGCGTTTCATCGGCGTGAACCACGCGCTGGGCCAGCACCACTTCGCGCAACGCATCGACCAGGGGCTGAAGCTGCACGCCGGTTTGACCCACCCACTGCGCCAGTGTCGAGCGCGGGATGGCCAGGCCGGCACGGCCGAAGATCTTTTCTTGCCGGTACAGCGGCAGGTGGTCGGCGAACTTGGCCACCATCACGTGGGCCAGCAGGCCGGCAGTGGGGATACCCTTGTCGATTACCTGCGCCGGCACCGGGGCCTGGATCAGTGTTTCGCACTGCCGACATGCCCATTTCCCACGCACATGCTGTTCGACGGTGAACACGCCCGGCGTGTAGTCCAGCTTTTCGCTGACATCTTCACCGATGCGCTGAAGCTGGCAGCCGCACGCGCACTGGGTGTTGTCCGGCTCGTGATGGATCACAGTACGTGGGAACTGCGGTGGCAACGGCACACGCTTGGGTTGCTGGCGTGGTTCTGCCTGTGCGGGAGCGGGATGAAGGGCTTTTAACTCCGCCTCGATGGCTTCGAGGTCGGTATTGAGTAGGTCATCGAGCAGGCTGCCCTGCGCCGGGCTGATCTGCTCGCTGCGCTTGGCGAACTTGTGCCGTTTAAGGATGGCGATCTCGTGAGTGAGCTGCTCGATAATCGTTTCATCACGATGGATCTTTCGGCTCTGGGTGTCGACCTTGGACATCAACTGCGCAGCTAGTGTGCGCAGTTGTTCGGGGGTCATTTGGTCGAGATCGGGCAAGGAAGTCATGGGGTGGATTTTACCAAAGCAGCCCGACTGCTTCAGCTAAAAGGCAGCATTTAAAGCAATGTAATTGCACCGCCCGCACCGACTCGTTGCCAGGGTAATCCAAGTACCAGCGCCTGGAGTTGTTCGGGGTCGAGTTCGACCTCCGTTCCACGATGGAGGCCTGGCCAATGAAACTTACCTTGGTTCAAGCGCCGTGCCGCTAGCCAGATACCGACGCCGTCGTGCACCAGGACTTTCATCCGATTGGCCCGACGGTTGGCAAAGAGGTAAGCGCAGTGCGGCTTCGCCGCACCGAACACCGCGACCACTCGGGCCAACGCAGTCTCAGTGCCGGCGCGCATGTCCATAGGCTCGGTGGCGAGCCAGATTGCATCGACGCGAATCATTGGGCCAGGCTACGAATGAAACAGGCGCAGCCGTCCGGATCCGAGGCTGGCCATTTTACGGTGATGGATTTATCACCCAGAGGCAGCGAGATGATCACCATCTCTTCTGATGCTCGCCTTGGTCCCGTTTTTACCGGAACGAAAGCCGGCAAGGTTGCAGGCGATTGATCCCGGTAAGTCGGTAGCCACTTGCGGATCACGTTGGCGTTGATGCCGTGATGGATGGCTACGCTGGAAATTGTCGCTCCGGGTTGCAGGCATTCCTGGACGACCTGGGCTTTGAATGGTTTCGGGTAAGAGCTTCGTTGGCGCATGGAAATCCTTGCGATAAGGGCGATCGCGTCCGCTTAAAAATACGCGGACACCATCGCCCTTAATGCTGGAGTTCGGTAGGTGACTTGGCCGGACGGTTACACCCGGCATACCTGAGACCGCCCAGGTAGCGACTGGTACCGTGGGAGTCATATGGTGGAATTATTCGCCCCGAGGAGTTGGACACCATTCGGGTAGCCTGACATAAATTAAGGACAAAATATGTTCAGAAAATCTCAGATCATTACCATCCCAGTCCTGATCTCATCGGTACTTTTACTCACCGGGTGCCCGCCACCGGCGTCTTTCACCCAATGGAAACGCGCTTCTACCTCCGTAGAGGGCGTTAAAGCCGCAATGGCAGAATGTGGTGACCCTGTGGCAGGGCCACTAAACCGCTTTCCAATAAACGAAGAGATAATTCACTTTCAATGTATGCAGCGCCTCGGTTTTACACGTAAAGACGGCTTTGAATACTGTGAAATAATGGAGAATATGCCAGCCTGCGTCGAAGAAAGGCAGGGGCGTCCTCTCAGTTTGTCGCAGCTCGAAGCGTTGCCGTTTGTAGAAGATGAAGCATTTCACCCAATCAAGCCTAATTCTGGTCGGGATGAACGTATGCAGGTCTCATGGCGTAAAGCGGGAGCATCACGCCATTTCGAATTCAAGGTAGCCAATGATAGTGAAGCCCTGCCGGTCATGTATGCGTGCGGCTATGCGAATCCACTTGGGTCGAATCTGGACGTCGCTAGCACAGGACGCACTGCAGAAGTGCAGCGTTGCATGATTGATCACGGCTTTGAGCCCAAAAATAAAACTATGCTGGTTTGCCAGACTTACCCACAAGTGACGGGCTGTTCGTCGACAACTCCACCGAGTTGATGCAGGCAGAGAGCAGGGCCGAGAGGGGCTTGCTCATTCAAAATAAGAGAACGTCCTAGGCGCGCGACCTTTCAACTCATGGGCACAATTGGATTTCCTACATCGATTTAACGGATAGCACTTCCACGTATTTGTATTTTTTCTTGGCAGCCTTCACCGCATCTTGTTCGGCGAGCAACGAGCTCAACGTATCAGCCTCGTGAATCAACTCGGTCATTTTTCCCTCGAACTCGTTTCCAACCCGTAGCGTGACCCGCAGCCTGGGCGTAAATGCTTTCGCCACCTTCTTCTTGGCTGCTGGAGCGACAACGGGTTTCGCGAGCACAACTTCTTCCACAGGCTCATTTACTAGAGGAGCAGATATCTGCTCTTCGGGCTGAGGCGTACCGAATAGGGCACGACGCATTTCTTCTTCAGTTAATTCAGAGCTCATAGAACATCTCAAAGTGGGTGGTAATCAGCTCGACGAATTCTACTAGGATTGCTGCTCCAGCGTGGCCTCTGGAAGCATGTATGCCCACTGTGAATTCGGGCTACGTGCTCGCAACATTTCAACGTGGTAGTGGGCCTGATAGAGATAAAAATAATGCAACGTAAGCTAGGCTATTGAGGGCTTAAGGGATCAATCGCAATGGTTGTCTGGCTTCGTCTTCGACAACTGAGTGAACTGCTCCAATGCGTTTTGGAAATCCTCCAATGCAAAGCTTACCGGCTTGCTCTCGGCGATCCATTTTGTCGAAATTCCAACTTCCAGGTTGTCCGAAATACTTCGACCGAAGCGCCGCCAGTGTACGGTGTCAGCATCGATTACCTGCTCAACGACCACGACGATACAGTCGAAATTCATGTCATCGCTACAGACCAGCAACGGCACGATTGTGGAGCTCCCATCCTCCGCCGGGATGATGCGACGGTTCGCAAGAGCGTCTTCGTCTTCGTCGATAAGCCAGATCAGAGAAAGACCAAGCCTTGCGACGTCTGACCATTCGAGATGAGTGGACAGCCATTGCTCAATGCCAATGCCGTCAATCATTAACCATGCGCAAGCGCTCCTGGCGAATCCAGGTCGGTGGTAGGCGGCGCTGATAGCTTGGTGCATGGCGAAGTCCTTTAAAGCAGTGCGGCTGTGTCACATAGAATGATGATACTCCAGTGATATCACCCTACGCGTCAGATCACTACTCTCGGACGCTTTAAGGGCAGCCTATATTAGACTTGGACGAACCGGCAGCTTTCAACCTTGGCACAACGATGAGGACGAGGGATTGTGGGCATCTTTCCCCGTCGGGCTTCCCTGACAAGCTGCTCCTCCGATTTTAATCAGGTACGATTCTGACGACTCTTCAACAATCGAGATCGTGTCATGCAAGATGGCTGCTGGCCCTTCCATCTCTTCGGTGCCAACTTCGTCACTGAATCCGATGCGCGGAAATTTGTGTTTGAGCAGTGGGAGCCAGAGCCCCCTGAAAGCACAAGCGAAGCCGAGTACATTTCGTGGGAAGAACGCAATCCAATCTGGCGACTAGCGGAAGAACTTGGGTTCTATATGGATTCAGACTTCGTTGAGCTTATCGGCACCCCAGAAGACGTCATAGCGCAAATCCGCAGCCCCTCTGAGAGAGTGCTTTTCAGCTCCAAGGCAACAGAATTTACCCATTTTATTCTGGTGGGGTCGAATGCCATCTGGGGTGACCGTCGTTCGACTTCTACCCATGTAGAGACGCTGGTGCGCTTGCCGGAGAGCACTGCAACCATCACATATCTCGGCCTGTTCAACTGAGCTGACGGCCTCATAGGTTAGGCCCGTTTTTGTCCAGGGGCGGGCACTGTATTAAGGCTAAAATTGTCCTCATTAGGGGCAGGATGACGATTCAACCAGACGTGAAATTATGACCAGACAGCTTGTCTACCAACGAATACGAAATCGAATTGTCGAGCTACTTGAGTGGCTGATTGAGTGCGAGAATGAGCCACCTCGGTGTGGTATGAATGAGTTAATCAATTCATGGGAAGATTGGGTGCCAACTCCGTCGCCAAAAGGATACTTCGTCGATCAGGGGTTCACTCCAATGCAGAGCGTTTTTTTGGTAAATGTAAGCGCAGCCATCGAGGATTTTTGCGAAGCAACACCTGAACTCATAGAGAACGACGCTGCGGCAATTGCGCTCCCTCAATGGCGCCTTGTCATCGCTGCTGCCAAGCCGACGCTATCTGCGATGAAAGCGAGTACCAAAATGTCGGAGGAGAGTGACGACAGGCTCGAGCGTTGAGTTGCTTGCTCTTTAAGCAAGGTATTGCGTACGATTTTGCCAGGGTGCAGCAATCGGTCAGAAATAGGTAAGCGTCCAATCAAGTCATCTACCGATCCAGTTATCAGCACGAGGATGACTGCTTTTCGCCCATGCCGTAAGGTTCGCTACCAAAATCGCCACAGCCTTCCAGTGGTGGTAATACAGCAAGGAGAGCGAACAATGAACACCTTCAAATCATCAGTTCAAAACGTAGCTGCGGCCATAGGCCTCATCGCAGCAGTGACAGTCGGCGGATGCGTCATGATCCCTTACGACACGCCGGAATCAAAAGCCCAAATCCAGCGCGATCTGAAAATTGCACCATCGGATATTCAAGCCGTATCGGAAACTAACTGGTGCTTGTTCCCATATGGAAGCGAAGGCAGCTGCAGGGCCACTCAAGGCCTGGGAGTGTTGACCAGCAAAGGCCTGATCCTCAGCCTCTACAACAACCACACCTACACTGAAACCGCACGCATCCTCCCAGAACAAGTGCAGTGCGTGAAGACAGTTGGTGGTCGCACTGGAGTCGAACCGTTCGTTGTATTCACCAAAGACCGAGCGATCATGCTCGCCGTCATTACGCCGGGTGGGCAAATGAATGTGCCTGTGAAAGTCAGTTTCTTTGATTATCTGACGAAGCCAGGGCAGCACGTCTTCACTGGGACGGATGGCGGATATGTGCGCAAGTCGGGTCGAAAGCAAACCGTAGGCGGAATGGTGTCAGGCACTGCCATCCCGTGGCATACAACACTCGACGTAACCGAGGTTTTTAACCCTTGCCCGCAGGTTACAGATTAACGAGGAGTGGCGCGTTCCCTCGCAAGCGGTGCGCGCATGCCGAAGCCCGTTGGTGTGAAGGATGAATGCCCGAAGGGCCGAGACGCCCCGGCGGCTCGGCTCGCGAAAGCCGCCCTTGAAGAGGCTGGGTTCGAATGCCATCTGGGGCGACCGACGTTCGACCACTACCGATGTAGAGCCGCTGGTGCGCTTACCGGAGAGCACCGCAACCATTTCATATCTCGGTCTATTCAACTCAATTTGACTGCTCGAAAGGGCGTCTGTGTTCGGCTAGTAACTACGTTATACGACTGGCGTGTTCAGCCCGAAGCCCGTTCACAATGAGCCGCAGTCGGCTAAAAGCTGCCACTACGCCGGCAGCGGCCCATAGGCACGATAGGCCTCAATCAGAGTATCGAACAGTGAGATGTCTGACCTGCTTCTTGCGATAAGTTGAGCACCCGCCACAGCCGAAAAAATAGCGCGCGCGCGCACTTCGCTATCGGCTGCCTCGCAGAATTTCGCAGCGACAAGCATCTGGCTCAACCAGGCAATATTTACCTGTGCAAAAGCCTGAATCTCCTCGGCCATTGCAGGGGGGAGATTATCGATTTCCGCCCCCACAAAGCTGCCAAGACAAAGCCGGTTTTCAGCCTCAAGTGAGCGACGAAAGATCTCAGGAAATCGGCGCAGAGCTTCGGCGGGGTTCGGGGTTTGCTCAGATATAGCCTGAAGCGCAGCCGCACCGTCTTGCCAATACCTCTTGGCAACAGCAATTCCCAGATCCGCCTTGCTGGGAAAATGGTAATAGATGCTGGCTGGCTTGATTCCAACCTCATGCGCCAAATCGCGGAAATTCAGGCCGTTGTACCCCTGTGACTGGGCGATGTTTCGGGCAGCCAGGAGTATGGCCTCGCGGGCGTTGTTGCTCATAGTCGTGCCTTTCGTACGTCGGACGAGTTCTGGGGAGGCGGGCTATGTTAAAGCAAAAAGTTCTAACATTCGTTAAGTCAGTAAAGAACAGAGTATTTAAGCTGTTCAGTGTCCACATTGCTGGCATAAATCGAACGAGTCATGCTTCGCTCATTTTCAACCATCTGAATCACTCGCACCGAGACCGCCATGTGATGGCGATCCCGACCGCTCATACTGCCCATTAAGACAGATTAGTCTGAGGGCAGATCCAGTTCTGGTATACCACTGTTGCGATCAGCGTATGCAGTCTGGAAGCTTGGGCGTTTCTGCCAGCGCTGCCAGTACGCATCCAGATGCTCAAAGCGTTCGTCTAGCGGGGTGGCGTTTACCGGGAACTTGGAAAACGCAATGGCGGTTGCCAGCGTGATATCCGCAAACGTGGGATCGGTACCGCCCAGCAACCATTCTCGACCGTCAGCCAAATGACGATTCACCAAGGCCGCGTGTGTCAGTGCCTCCTTACGGCAGTGCTCGCCCCATGCCTCGTTCTTCGTCAGTTCAAGTTTGAAGCCGAGCCCTGTGTGCAACACATGAAAAGCCGTGACGATCCGATAGAGGATATGCACCCAGATCCTGTTATCCCACATGTTGTCCAGGCCTTGCTCTAACGCAGTCTCACCCATGATTTTGCGGCCCGGATAAGACTGGTCGAGAAAACGAACGATAGCAGGCGTTTCAGAGATGAAGCTGCCATCTGCCAGTTGGAGCGTGGGTGTTTCACCCCATGGATTCATATTTAGGTGACGCCATCCGCGCTGCTCGCCACCAGGCGCCATGTCATAGATGGTTTCATCGAACTGATCGGCAATGCCTTTTTCATGCATGAATAACCGAAGTCGCTGCGGATTGGGGAAAGCCGAAGGGGAAGTGAATAGCTGCAATTTGGTAGTCATGGCCCAGTCCTGAATAGGTGAATTCAAACCTAACTGTTGTTAGGTAGATAGACCATGCGAGTCAAACCCACCTGAGTCAAGAACATACCTAACATTTGTTAGGCTTTGGCTGTGTCTACAATTAATTCAGCCCATAGGGCTTACGCGGATGCTACTGGTAGATGCAAGGTTTGACGGATAGGTGTTGCTTCTAAAAGTTGAGTTTTCATGCCGTTCCCCAGAAGCGAGAGGAGGCTGATGACCGATAGCTCCTATCGCACCACAGGCGTCACGCCATCGCGAGCGTTGCAGGAACGCGTCTGAGGTCAGTGCTTTCTTCCGTTTTCTGCTAATTATTGAGCCGGCGGTATTGGCCTGGTGAGAGGTGATTAAAGTTATCCAGGCGCTGCCATCCGCATTTAGGCCCAGGCGCTTTAGTAATGGGATTCCCCCGATCTGTTCGTACTGTCCTCCTTCGATTTTCCGAGCTTGATCCGGGGCTTGCTTTCCACCATTGGCGCGGTTGAGCTGCAGACGCTTGGAACGACCCGCTATGCCTGTAAGTCTACCTGTGTCTACTCACGGGTAAGGTACAGTGCAATGGATAAGACAATCACCGTCGATCAACTGGCGACCACTGACCTGAGATCAATCAACGAGATATGGCTCGGCGGGACTCATACCCAGCTATGCCTATGGCGTGGCGAACAGGTCTTCACCCACGAGATGATGAGCGAGGGCACCCACGATCAGAATGTCAGACGTCTTTGCGTGAAGGTGGTCAACCCTGGCGATCACGCTGCTGTGGCCAACGTTGAGTTGATGGTGCGCGAACGGCTGGAAAAGATGGGGAAGGAAGGCGAGTTTTATCCGGCTGAGGAGACGGACACTCATCGATAGCACCCAGCAGCTCTGGTAAAAAAATAGGGTCTCGGCTAGTCGTGAGTGCCTCAGTACGCAACGTGAGGATGTGTTGCGATTTCGGCTTTATGGGCAATTGCACTAATTCTATGCTTTGGCGCTCCTGTATTGTTCGTTCCACCAGGTGACAAGCTCAGCATGTCGCTCGTGAGTGATCCAAGCGAAATTTGTTTTGTCCGCCGGATCGCCCCCAAAGACTAAGGGCTTCGTATACCACTTGATCTTGCCAGCGAAACGCTCGTCCGGTTCAAGGGAAATCTGATGGGGAAAGGCAAACGGCGCGGCATAGGACGCATCGAGTGGCAGCGTCGGAATGGTAAATATTACTCCGGAAGAGTTGATGACGATAAAGTCATCCCATCCTCTTAGACCTAATAGCGTGTACCCCGGCAGATGATGATCAAATCTGTAGGCCTTCATGGCAGCTAAGCTCTCATCCTCCGTGAAGACGATGAAATAGTCGTCGTTTTGCCAACCTTCGTTCATAAGGGGATGACTCACTTTTGGCAGATAGGGAGGTACTCGGTGTGCTACCAGCGTCTCGTGGCCGACAGAGAGCAACGGTTGCTTACAGTCGGATGATTGTCTGATCACAGAAGGGCTGCACTGTTTTGGTACAGGCGCAAATCACTGGGAGCGTAGACGTTGCCATTCATTCCAGCAGTCCTCAGCGATGAGGTCTGGATAACCACGATCTTCTTCCATTGCCAACGCTGCGCTGAAAGGCAAAGCGATGCAGGTGGATCTGTCTCGGATTTCACACACCTCAATCTCGGTAAGCGGCTGGCCCTTTTTATCCTCGGCGGCTTGCAGCACTGCCGCCAGAGCCGGCACAAAGACTAGACATAACGGATCTGTAGTCATCAGTTTCTTCCCTGAGGCGATTAGAAATTGCATGGTAGGCCAGTTTCGGACATCAACATTACCTCGAAGTGCGAACGTCAAAGTTAGCGTAGCGCGCCGCTATGTGATGGCAGGAAGACTTATTGTCGCTTGGCGGCAGACCTTCAATGATGATCCTGGAACGCTTAGGATTACTCACTCAATTCAGTAGCAACCTGGAGCAGGCCCCGGTTTATGGATATCGTATTTCGCGGTAATGGCATGCGTGATAATCCGTCTGTAGGTACATGCGATGAGTACGGAGTGAGCGGGATTACCAGCTTTGACGATCTGACCGAAGCCCGTCGCAAGATCGCTGAGTCGCACCCAGGCTTTAAATCTCTTTTCTCCCTCGATGACCTGCACCAAGCCCGCTACACATCTGGGCATGTGCGCTACAATCTAGGGATGGACGATGCATCGGAGGAGGACATAGCGGGCTTACCTCCGGAGTGCTTTGAGAATGGTGAATACATAGGCTATCCGACGACGAAAGCGGAGTTCGCGATCTGCGTTCGCAATTTCACACGGATGGTTGCAGGCACGTCTTTTGAAGATGCTTGCGCTCATGGTTTGACGCTGGATGAGCAGGCCCTGCAGGAGTGGATCGGTTATCAGAACAACCCTATCTCTCTTCTAGAGCAGCCCCTTTCAGCTCTCCTGGTGCCCGTTCAGCAATCTTGCCAGGCACTCGCGGCTTTTCCGAATGGCTATTTCACTTCCGACCTGGATCCTGCGAAAAATTTTGCGGTTGCGCGTCACTTTTCAGAAGTACATGGCTATGAGTTGATGGGCGTAGGTGCTTCTTACATCGGCTTCGTTCGTGCTGAACCGCCTGATATATCCCATGCTAACGTCGTAGCCAAAGACTTCTGTGCGCTATACAACACGAGCGATGAAGACCTACAGACACGCATTTCTGCAGTCGCACAGGCGATTTCCGGTCAGACGCATTTGTGGCTCCGTTACGTGGAATGAGCTCCGTGCGCAGCAAAAGCCCGACTGAATAGAGACCAGATCTTGTGAGAAGTCTGGGGCTTTCGGCGGCCTTGTAGGAGAGCAGTTGCTTTGCACGTTGTGTTCTCCGCACGACGGTGGCGCTACTGAGTCGGGCCGCAAGATCTGACTTACTTCAGTTGGCGAGCCGCTGTGCGCGGGCAGGCTGTCGTGAACCGAGCTCCTGCGTCCCGCAGTATCTCGGCCCTACGGGCAACCATCCTTCACGCCTTCGGCTGTGCCAGCCCGCGCGCTCCACTTGCGTCGTTTGCTCAGCGCTTTCTGACGTACTGTACCCGAGCAGCTTATAGAATCTAAACATTGATACTTCTGCTTCATTCAAGTGTCTATTCTATTGTGACTTGACAGTACCAATTGCTTAGGAACCTCCCATGTCCAAACTTGCCGAATTCCGCCAACTTGAAAAACACCTCGCCGAACAACTCCAAGCACTTGAAGCCCTCAAGGGCGATGCTGGCCTCAAAAAAGAAATCGAATTCGAAACGAAGCTGCGCGATTTGCTCGCAAAATACGGCTACAGCCTGAAGGACGTGATCAACCTGCTTGATCCGCAAGCCGGTCGACGCGTTCCTGTCGCCACGCCGAAAGCGGGCACGCGCAAGGCCCGCCAGGTGAAAGTCTATAAGAACCCGCACACCGGCGAGGTCATCGAAACGAAGGGCGGCAATCACAAAGGTTTGAAAGAGTGGAAAATTGAGCACGGCGCAGCGACTGTAGAGTCTTGGCTCGCGAAGTAATCTCTATTGATAGAAAAGGGCCCCTAATGGCCCTTTTTTGGCTCAACCTTTTGTGCGCCGGCAGCGCTCCGAACAGTAACGAACCTCCTCCCAGCATCGCGTCCATTTCTTCCTCCAAGTGAAAGGAAGGCCGCACGTAAGGCATGTTTTTACCGGAAGCTCGCTCTTTTTCACACCCGCACCCATGTTGATGATGGTCAGAAGGTTACTTCGATAGGAAGTATCCGGTGGTGCGCAGTTGAAGGCTGTAAACCCAGATCCCAAAAACCAAAGCGTACTCCTTGAACATCGGCAGCGTGAGCAGGTGGACTATAGAACCGCTACCCATTCGGCTAAGGGAAAATGTTACACCTAACGCCAAGGCAAGAATGAAGCAAAGCGAGCTACTCTTTTTCCTGGCTAATAGCATCAAGCCGCCAACGAACATCAGCAGCGCTACCACGCAGATATTGAGAAACACCGAGATAGAAATGTCACCAAAGCGAGTTTGCTCGAAACCTTCCTCCACCACCCAGACGCCAGCTTGAAGCAGGACGATGAAACAGTAGAAGACGGTCATGAAGACGGGGGCTGGACGAGTGTTGTACCAAGGCTGAGGCATATTCGCTTCCATAGTGATGAGCTCCTGGGGAGATTGCAGTCACGGATTATAGGATGGTGGCTATGGACTACACCATCGAAGTAGCTTTGCCCATTAGCTCCCTGCGAGTCGCCGCAGCCCATTAGGACTGGTGTGCTGTGATGGAGATGTAATCAAACACCGTAACGTTTGTTCCCCCCAGAAGTGATGCAGTACCGACCGCCTCTAGGCCCGATACAGACGTTTCCGGATGAACAAGGGCAAGAGGATCCATAGCTCGGCGTTTGCCGAGGAATAGGCTGAGGAGCAGGTCTCGTCTGACGCACTGGTTCCTGCTTGGAGACTGCGTAGCAATTCGCCCCGTCACAGAGGCTTTTAGATGATAGCCATTTTGCTGGCTGACCATCCACGCTGATGCGAACCCAATCATTTTTCTTTTCGAAGACTTGAATCCTGTCGCCACGTTTCAAGGTCGAGATAACCTTTCCTCCAGGCTGGTTCCGCAGGTTCAACCTATCCGCATTTACAAACTGATCGACTGGTACGCTCTGTACTGGCTGGGTCGCTGATAGCGGAGCAGAAATTAAGCCGTTCGGCGTGGGCTGCTTGTTGGGCGGAACCTTAGCGGGAGGCGTGTCTTTCTTGCTTATTGCCCAAAAGACCACGAAGAGAATTACAAGCGGGACTAACCACGACTGGGATTTTTTACGCATATCCATTGCCCTCGTACAGTTCGCACCAAGCTGCTGGTTGCGTGCCGGTATTCACTGCAAGCTTAGCCAAGCCTCCACTTTCTGCAGCCTGCCAACCTAGAAGAGCTCCGGCTTTGCCACGTCGAGTACCTTAAGGAGTTGTTGTTTCTCTGATGGGGATGGAAACCACTCATCAACCTCGAGATTGCAGTGAGCAGACTCACTCAATGCCCACCGCACGATCATGTCGGCGGCGGCTCGATAGTGATCCGCCATGTGTAACTGTCGACCTTCTACAGACCAGCCAGGCTTCGCCATTTGTTCAGTGACATCGATGATGCCAGGTCGCTAAAGAAGGCGGTGGTGTCAGGATAGTGAATACCAGCAAGAGACACCTTGGTCACGCCGGATTCTCGGTCGAAGTAAGACAGGAAATACCAACCACCCGTTGTGCCTCCTGAATACGGAAAGTTGATGGCTGCTTTCCCTGTGACGTAGTGCTCGCGTGAGACCCGTTTGAGATCAAAGTCAAATAGCGGCTGGATCATGGAAGCTTTTTGAGTCGGGCTAGGCCTTGCTTGATGTGTCCTGCGTTCTCGCCGATTGTATCCAGAGCACCACGAACGTTATTTCCTACATCCACATGTCCGTGCGCTTCTACGTGGAGCGTCAATTCCATCAGGGCTGCCTCTAGGGCGAGCTGGTTCTGGTACATCCTATCCAGCACATCTGATAGCGAATACTCGTCCGACATCTTATTTGACCCCGTGATAGGAAGGCTCAGCATAGCAGTGGGCGCAAACTACGGTGAGACGCAGATAGCATGAGCATCTTCCCTGATGTACGACTAAGATTTGAGAATGAGAAAGTGGAGAGCAAGGAATGTTTACTCCTCCGAAATATTGGCGCATTGCTTGCGATCTTGACGTCGTGTCAGCAGAGCCGCCCCCAACATTTTTGCTACCTGATTCCCTCGCCAATCAATCATCTCCTCCTGCGATTGGGCATGGCTTGGCAATTGCGGCATACGACCGGCCAGAAAATACTGGGATCCTCAAATGGGTGGGCATCATCACGGGGCGTGCTGGAGTGATGAGAGATGTGGATTGGAGACCAACATCGGCGCAAATATGGGTCGATACTTCCAAAGGCCGCAGTTATTGGGAGGGCGGAGCATTTGGATTCGCACAAAAAAAGAACGCCGACTATGGTCTTCATCATCTGTGGGGGGAGCATTTTGATGGGCTCATACTTCGTGAGACAGGCGCAGTTGAAAATCTACCTAAGCATCCCAAGCAGCGTCCTTCAAGGAGAGTCTCTCCCGAGCGTTTGAACCCGATTGAAGTAATTGGTGAACCCACAAATGGAGAAAAAGCAGGCGTTGTGTACCTGCTGAAGTCAGCCTATGGGTACAAGGTTGGCAGAACCCGCAATGTGCCGGCACGCATGCGGGCGTTTGGTGTGCATCTCCCGTTTATTTACACTATCCCGCTATGTTCGTGGTTTTCAGATTGCCACGCAGCAGAACGGCGATACCATAAAATGTTCGCAGAGAAACGCATCAATGGAGAGTGGTTCGATCTAGGGGAGGACGACATACAGCAGATAAGACTAAGAGCTTAGGTTTGAAAAAAATAGCATCGGGCACGTTGTAGTCTGGGCCAGTGGTCGTTCTTCATTGTGCCGATTTTAACGACACACTTGTTCATGCTCATTATTCCTCAAGGTTTCGCTCCCGCTGACGTTAAGGAACGGTACGCATAGCGTTCCAAGGACGCCGAGCAGCGCAACCTCGGGACTTAAGAGCCCCATCACGGCCAGAGGGCCGTCCCATACCAAACAGGAGTTTCAGGTGAGATTTATTGCAGGTCGAGCTTTCGCGATTGGTGCCATTGGATTGGCTACCCTCAGTCTCACTGGTTGCAACGAAGAAATTGACGCCCGTCAAACTAAAGAAATACAAGGCCTCCTGTATAAGATCCACGCCGAAGATCCGTTCACTGGTCGTGTCACGAATTACCCCATTTCGGTTCTAGGGCTCTTCAATGTCGGCACGTGCATTGTTGACTTCAAAAAAGGGCTTCCCGATGGGGACATGAAGTGTGCCGACAACGCAGGAACCGTAGTCGGTACCGGTGAATTCAAAGCAGGTAAGAAGGACGGGAAGGCCGAGCGCTTCGATCCCAAGACCAGTAAAAAGGTGGTCGTTGAGCACTGGAAAACCGGTCGGCAAGATGGCGTACAGGAACAGTACGACGCCCAAACCGGCGAGAAAGTTTTAGAAGTAAGCTACACCGAAGGCCGCAAGGATGGTCGTGAGCGTGCTTGGGATAGTGCAGGTAAGGAAAAAATTGCAGACCTCGAGTGGAAGAACGGTTTGCAAAGCGGGTTCGACAACCGAGGATCCCAGCATCGCAATTACGTTAATGGTAAGAAGCAAGGCCTGCAGCAGGATTACAGTATTGAAAGCAACCGGTGGTACCTGGCCAGCGAGAACAACTACGACAACGATTTAATGGATGGCGTCCAGAAACAAATGGACGCACGGGGCAACGTCACAGAGCTTAGTGTCTTCGACCACGACAAGATTCGTTCTCGCACCGTGGATAAGTACAGCTACACCGGAGCGCACGTACATCACTACACCGGTCTCGCGGTCATTCCAGATGCAAATCGCTACATGGCAAGCGACCTCAGCAAAGATGGCGTTGAGCAGTATTGGGACGATCAAGGTCATCTGATCCGTGAGCTGCAATGGAGCAAGGGTATCCTACAGAGCGCGGTGGCGACGGTATGGGCCGGCAACAAGCAGGACAGCCAGTTTCAAGGTGTAGGCGTTCGCACAACGCTACCAACCCAGAGCGTAGTCAAGCATGGGCAGGAGAGGGTGATCGGCGATAAAGGTGAGCTGCAGGCCGTTATTTTCTGGAACAACGGGAAACCTACTCAAATCCTCGCCGCCTTGGCTCCTAGCTTAATCGCTCAGTACCCGGGGAAAATGGCTCTTGTTGATTATGACCGCTACGGAAGCGGCGTAACCAGCATCCCTGACTTTGAAGAAGCTAGTCGCTTTTCAGGAGAAGGATTGCGAGGAGAAAACCTGCAATTGGTTGACATCCCTACTCCTAGTCAGACATCAGCCGCCGGGGCGACACTTGCTTCCTCAGAGCCTACTGTTGCAATACCAGGTATCGGTGGAGATTCCGACAGCTGCGTTCAGCAGAGGGTTGATGCTGTTCACGCAGAAGATCCCGAAGCGCTGATCCGTGCGGACATGCTCGAGGAGTTCGAGCAGGACTGTAAGTAGTCTAGAGGTCACCTCAGGGGCCTAAGAACTTTGAACTTATCATAACGCCGATCCCCCTAATGCTGTGCAGCTAGCGCCTAGCTCAGGTTGAACCTGAGCTTACTAATCACACGCAAAGGTTTGGTGATTTATGAAGAATGAACAAGTCGAAGGTGTCGCAGAAAAGGTTGCTGGAAAGGCACAGAGCGTCGTCGGGAAGCTGTTTGGTGATTCGACGCTGGAAGCGGAAGGCGCTGGTCGCCAAGCTGCTGGTCAGCTGACCCAAGCCTATGGCGACGCACTGGAGGGCGTATCTACGTTCGTAAAAGAAAAACCAGTTGCTGCAATCGCGATTGGTGCCGTGGCGCTGCTAATTCTAGACCGTCTCTTTCGCCGCTGAGTCATGAAGAAAGAACGTTCCGTCAGGGGCGTTCCTTTTCAATTTATCTCCAGTCGCACCCCCAAGATTGCCCATCAGGAGCTTCGGGGCCGAGGGCAGATATCTTCTCTGATTCGCCGCCTTTTTTGGGGACGCTGCGTGCCACCAATTGAAGCGATCAGCTACTTATTCCCTTTATCGCCGGGCGTCTCAATCCCGGTAGGCCGGCGGGCCCACAATGCTCCTAGCAGGTTGAAGTGCGAGCAGTAGCAAGCGGAGCGCGCAGGCGGGAGGATGAAAGCCCGCAGGGCCAAGACTCGACAACGGCGAGGCTTGGTTTACGACAGCCGTCCTCGTAGAGGCCCGCTCGAACTTGGCTCCCTAGAGCGCTTTCAGGAGGCGCTCAAGCGTCTGATGTTCCCAAGTGCTGAGCCACGCAATGGGATCAGTTCCAAACCGATCCCCTGAGCCAAACGACCAGCGTCGCCCATCAGAGCTGATGCACTCTTCGCAGTAGTCGAGCGTGTCACAGTCGTTGTAGATCGATATCCGCCAACCCTCGACGCTCACCACGAAATGGCCCGCATAAATCTCATCCCAAGACGCCTGGCTCACCTTGGTCATCGTCCGTCGCTCGAAGGTGACCTCTCGCAATACCTGGCATACCTCTCTCGCTGAGAGCTCCGCCGCAGTGTTTTCACTAACGCTACCTACCTGGGATGAACTAGCTGCCGCTCTGGCAGCTTTCAGCCTTTGCTCAGCGTACATAGCCGGATCATCACCTGGCAGCGGATAGCCTGCGACTGAGAGAGCTTCGGCACGCTCTTCAATGAGCAGGCGCTCAGGATCACGAGCGACTTGATAGGCTCTGCCCGGCACGCGCCAAGCGGCATCCATTCGTGGCTTCTCAGTGGCTGACCGGCTTACTCTCCAGCCGGATTCCTCCGGATCTATCGAAAGCAGGCACCCACCACAATTGGGCACGTGGTTATCGATCTCATAGTCACGCCAGTCCAACATAGCTGCGCCATCAATGCCGAGCGGCTTGCGCTCAATCAGCCAGGCTACAGCGTTGATAACCTGACCATGCGAAAAAGCTACGATGTCTTGGGCGGCATGTTCAGCAAGACGTTCCAGGAACGATTGAGCTCTAGCTATGAAATCTAGAAATGACTCAGCGCCTTCACCATCCCTGAAACGAGGATCTGCTTTGGCCCAATACGCCTCCACCCATTCGCGCCGATCAGCGACGGTTGTGCCAGTGCACCGTGCGGGTTCAAGGTAAGTGAATTCTTGGATGGGCCAAGTTTCAAAAGGGATATGAGGAAACACCGCTGCGGTCGCCATAGCGGTTGAGTGCGCTCGGGTGAAAGGCGAGGCAACGATCAAAGCCGGAGCATGGTTGAACGACAATGCCACCAGCTGCGCTTGCTCAACTCCTTTCGGGGTGAGAGTAATAGTCGCGTGATCTAAAGTGGCTTCGCCCGCGTTCGCAGCGCTTTCTCCATGTCGTATTAGTCTCACATGCTTCATTTACGAACTACTCGCACAGATTCGGCCATCATTTCTCTTAGATCCCAAAGGTTACTGGTACTCAACCTTCAATCAAGAAGCCTCGACAGCAATCCCTCAATCTGGGTGCCTGCATGCTTGAATTTCAGTTCTTCGAGTTTAGCTTCCCTTCGTTCGCCGGTGAGCAAGCTGAGTCCGTGAAGCGCATTCAGCAACTTCTGAGACTCACCAATTTCCGAACGCAAAGTCTGCCAGGTAGTGTTCACTCGACGAGCTAACTCGTCGGCCTCATGGCTCAAGCGTTGTGACTCAATTAGCTTGTTAGCGTTGGTGGTGGCCTTAAGATGACCTAAAGCCTGCTCAAGTTCGTCCAGTAGCTCGGTAACAGCCTCCGACTGGTCAAGTGACACGGGGCGCCCCTCCACATAAATCGTGTCCGCCTGAACGCAATAGACAGCTAGTGGCCCTTCACCCCCTCCGGTGCAATCAAGTGCAAGAACGTTCCCTAGCCGAACAGGCTCTGGAATCCAGGTGTGCCCCGTGCACACACGCCAGACCCCTTTGACACCTTCTCGATGGTGCTTTTTGATCCGCTCGCGCCCCCATAGCGCGATCTCTTCTACAGCAGGGATTGATATGTCTCGAGTAAACTCGACCCATGACATCCCGGCAGGGACATCAGCATGAACAACGCCAACCAAACCGCGAGGGGACTCGATTTCTATGACTGTGGGAAGGCTCTCGAGCTTCCCAATGACCATCTCTTTTGATTCGTCAGCGATGGTCGACCACCAGCCTGCACCATGAGCTACATAACGAGCGCTGGGGTTTTCCCTGTAAGCGTTGATAAGCATCTGCTCATGGTTACCTTGAACAGCGAAGAACCACGTCTCACCAAGAAGCTTCAGACCGTCGAGGACTCCCGGCCCGCGATCTATGAGGTCACCCACTCCGATGACTCGGTCGATAGTTTTGTCGAAACCTAGCTTCAACAATCCTTTATGAAGATCAATCGTCTTGAAGTGGATGTCACCGACGACGAAGTCGCGACCGGCCTCGTTCCGGGGAAGCCTCAGGACTTTCTGACTCATGCGCGGGTTTCCTTCCTCAATGGCCACCTACCAAGTGACCAAACCCGTATTGTCCACCCCGCGACTTCACCTTCCAACAGAAATATGGACGGACAGGATGACTACACTCTTTCGCAGGGCTTAGGTATGCCGAATTTCTTCCGTCGATGAAAATAACTAGAACAAGCGGAGCGCGCAGGCCAGTAAGGCCGGAGACGCGAGGATGGAAGCCCAGAGGGCCATGACTTGGCGTCAGCCATGGCATGGTTTACGACAGCCGACCCGATAGGGCGCGCCATAAATCGCGATTTGCTCAGATTGAAGGATTGCTGATGTTCTGCAGACTTATGTATTCCAATATTTTTGGACTGTGCTTCTGGCAATGCCGAGCTTTTCAGCGATTGTTTTTCTGTCGAAACCTTGCGCTTTCAGGGCTCGAATGTAATTCGCATTAACGGGCCGCTTTGGCTTGCCTTGGGAGCGCTTGATGAGCTTTCCGTCACTAAATTGCTCCTCCACCAACTGCCACCCTCCAGACATCTCGAATTCCCTGACACGCAAGGCAGTACGCTGTAAAGCCTCTGACGGGAGTTCTTCACCCTGCGCAGCAACGACGAGAGTGACCATAGTCAAAAGGTCGAGGCCTAGGTAGTCAGAGATCTCATCCAGTTTCTCCAGCGTCGCATTCGCTCGGGCCTGCTCAAGCTTCCCAACGTACGTTCTGTGCGTTGCTCCCGCCAACTCTTCGTAATTTAAACCCTGATGAGCACGAGCTCCACGCAATGCTCCTGCCAGCGCTTCTTTCAGATGCATGAGTCGGATCCTCAAAACTGAGGATAGAGCCACGGCAAGCGTGTTTCGATAAACAGACCATAGTGATATTATCGTGGCATTAGGTTTGTCAGGCGGTCGTCGATCAAGGCGTCACGGTGTCAGGAGCGATGGTTTGATCAGGAGAGCGGGTGGTGGGACATGGCTCGGTGGCCTTGATGCGAGCCGCTCCATAGAGCGTGCATTGGATAGCCTCCGCATGCCTACCTGCAACCATGATCGAAGGCTTCCTGGCATGAACCGAATGCGATTTTTTGACCGAAGGCAGGGATAGGTAGTAATGAAATTTGATTGCGTGAAGTTTTCTGGGAAAGTCGATTACGTTCGGCATACGGATCGTATAAGTGGCGGTTATAAGGCTAATGTCAGTATTAATGGGGCCGTGATACCAAAACTACAGCTGACGAATAAGCTTTATGACGAACTTGAGGCTGGCGAAAATGTGACGTTGTACGGCGTTTTTAAAAATAAAAGAAAAAAAGAAGAAAACGACGGCTTTATATATGGACTTCAGAAAGAGAGCGGCGAAAAAATGTTCGCGACTCACTATAGATATCAAGTTCCTATTTTTATGGCATTTACGGCTGCTATAGCTTTTTGTCTGACATTCGTTGCAGGCTGGTTTGCATCGATATTTCCAGTGCTGATGCTCTTTGGCAAAGATGACCCGAATTACATGTACAACACCACTGTATTTGCGACAATTGAAGCGACTATGGTCGCTGCTTTTTTTCTGTGGCGGGCTTGGCTAATGTTCAGCGTTACGACGGATCCAGAAAGCTGGGAAACCATTGAGCCAGCAACTCTTTCGAGCCGCTTCAGTAAGTTTTATAAATAAAAAAGGATGGCAGTGGGTGGGGTATGCGCCACGCTTGCCCCCTCGCTAGAGAGCGCAGTCAGAATCATGTCTTGCTGCGCAGGACTATTCTTACCGTGCAGTTCAGCAGGCAAGCGGAGCGCGCAGGCGTGCTGGATGAAAGCCCGGAGGGTCGAGACGTGGCTTGCCACGGCTCGGTTCACGCCAGCCACCCGCCGCAGGCGGCACGCCATAGCTACTGTCCGATATCAAATCAACAAGGATGCGGCTGAAATGACCCACGATGAACTCCGTCAGCTTGAGGGCGCTAGGCGAAGGACTCTGTGGGCACTTGCCAGCCTCCGTCCTGGTGATCCCAACGCATCCCATCTTCTTGCCATCCTTGATGATCTCGACGACCAAGAGCCAAACGACACCCCCTGTAACGATAGGCTACTGGAGCTCACTGAGGTTCGTAACTCTGTCTCGGTGATGCGCCACAGCTCCGGAATCGACATCATTTTGAAGCGGACTATTCCGCAGCCCTGGAGGGAGCGGTTCTATCAGGCAAGCATCGGGTCGACCAGGTTGGTCGATGGGCCATACGCCTCAGGCTGGGATAAATTCCTGGCGAGTTGGGAAGCAGAGATGCGACACCTGGAGCAGCATCGGGCCGCAAGAAATAAATCTAAAAAAGACTGAGCGGGTGAGGGCATGGGACAAGACGATGACACGGTGTACTGCGATATCCAGATGCCGCTAGCCCAAGGGCGAGAGCTTCTGGAGTTAGTGAATGCACTGCGAGAATCGAAAGCTCATCCGCGTCTCGACAAAGTCTTCGAGCACATGCAAGACGAACTCAGTACATCCATCGATTTCGTTGAAACCCCACCAACCAGGGACTTGTTTTGGCCGACGCACCACTGAACATCGGCACTAGAGCATCAAGGGGGATAGATGCTAAGGCCAGCGTACTAGCTGAAGCTCCTTGATTCGAATCGCCATCGCAATATCCGAAACCCCAAATTGAACCGAAAGTGGAATCAAATTACGGTTATTGAACCGGGCACACCTTGCCAGCGAAATCTCTCGATCAAGCGAATCCCTTTCTGCGTTCAGAAGCGACCATGGATCTGAAGGGTTGAGGTGGTAACAGGTGGTATCGGTGAAGGGGAAGGGGCCCTTCATTTGAAATTGAGCAGCAAAAGCATCTAGTAGAAGTCGGGCTGGTATCAAAAAACACGCCGCAAAGTAATCAGCCTCCCTTTCCTTGGGAGGACGACTTTGTCCTCGTGCCGATCCGTCCAAAGGCTTATCACGATGCATCACCTCATCTTCGTGAAGCACAAAGTGACCGACCTCATGAGCGCCAGTGAACCGGATTACATTCATTGGGAATTCGGTGGAAACAGCTATGCGTCGAATCGAGCGATTCATTAAACCAGCGGCCTTGAAGCGCTCTCCCTCTCGCCCGAAGAGTGGGGAGCCCAGATTAGGAAGGAGCTGGTAATCAAGTCCTAGGATATGGGCCGCGACCTCAGGTGCCAGCATCTGAAATGGCGTCAGGTGTCGGTTTGGCCATAAGCGTTCTTGGTTGTCCCAAATTTCTTTATGAAGACGATGGGCTGCTTGCTGGATGCTTTCACGATTCATAGCTTTGTACACCATATGATGTGCTATTTTTGCATCCTAATCACCATATGTAGTGTTGTCAACGACCTGTAATACTAGGGTGATGTCGGGCTAAAGACATGAGTGGGTTCTCGGTGCTCGTGCACTGGATACTCCAGCCTAGAACCCATTTCGGTGCTTGTTCTGTTGCGATCCAAACTCGCGACTACCCTAGCTCAAGGTTTGCGTACGCAGCCACGCTTCCACTTTTTGCCATCGGCCAACCTCGAAAAGCTTCGACCTTCCTGTATCTAGAATCTCTAGCAGTCGCTGTCTCTCGGCACGAGAGGGAAACCAATCATCAATCTCGACGCTGCAGTGGATGGACTCGCTCAGTGCCCATCTCACGACCATATCCGCAGCGGCTCTATGGTGATCTGCCATGAACAGACGATAGCCATCCACAGACCAGCCGCGCTCCGCTAGCTCATCGGTCACGTCAATAATGCCAAGGTCACCAAAGTAGACGGTGGTGTCAGGATAATGGATCCCTGCCAATGACACTTTAGCCACGCCGGATTCCCGATCAAAATAAGAAAGGAAGTGCCATCCACCCGTGGTGCTTCCTGGATGCGGAAAATTGATGGCAGCTTTCCCTGTTATGTAGTGCTGGTGCGAGACGCGTTTGAGGTCAAAGTCGAACAGCTGTTTGGTCATAGAATCTCTTCAAAGGGAGTTAGGCAAGCCCTATCGATCCGTCCGGTCGGCATTGATAATGCGCCGGGTCGGAAACGTTTTTTCAAAGCCCAGCATCGAAGTCAGCGGTCTTATTCGGCGCCTGGATATTCAGCCGACATTGAAGAGCGATGCCATAGGCCGTCATCAGATGCGTGGCTAACTGTATCGATGTTTCCGAGGAAGCCATGCACTGGAAGGCTGCCCTGGTTCATTTTGGGCAAGATGAGCTGTACCAGGTCGTCGTCGAACTTTGGCAAAAAGCAGGGCCTCCTGCCAGGCCAACAGTCGAATACATCGACGAAGACGAGGCAGGCCCTTCCCTGATAATTTATTGAAAATTGCCAAGGTCGAAGTAGCCGCAGTAGTACCGTTTCGGGAGGACTTTCCGAAGCGTATGACTCCGTACAGCCGGCACGCTCAACACCTCGTGGCTGGATTGCTTGAGAGAATCCCCGCCGACCAGCTAACGCGGCCCACGCGTATAGCTCGCTTGGAGAGCGAGGTCGGGTTGTAGGGCATTGCCCTTCAACAACTGACTTCAGATCGATCCAGTTGCAGTCCTAGCCGTCAGACGGGGGGACAAAGATATTGGTTGCCGCCATGCCAGCGTTAGCGTGAACCGTGCCTCCACAGGCTAGCTAGAGCCTTTTTCCTGCCAGAAGCGTATGGCACCGTGCTACCTTCCTTCCCATTGTGCTTTATCTCCAGCGGTCTCACGGTTGAGCAGTGACAAGCCTAAAGGTCGTCGTTGATTACCGCTGGCGTATGAATTCAGAGCGGCAGGCGATGACTCGCCTGGGTGATAGGAAATCGTAGAAAGGCAGGAATTAAGTGAGTTCTCTACACGAGTCAGGTAACAAAGCATCCCTTCAGGACGGGGCGAAACACGACCAATCGCATGAGCAATTGGCACCCGACGATGGATCATGGCAAAAAAAGGTTCACGTTTTTGCGCAATGGTTGCTGAAATGGATCAACGCCCATGATGCCACCTCATGGACTGCCGGCAACGCATCTGGATACAAAACCGGCCACGAAGCGGGGAAGCAGCTTGGTCACCTGGAAGGCCGCAAACAAGGCCATGATGAAGGTCGCCAGCAGGGGCACGATGAAGGCCGCGAAGTGGGTCTGCGAGAGGGGTTCGACAGCGGCCACGAAGTAGGCTTTGAAGAGGGGAAGCTCGTACTGGATCTGAACCCCGGTGCGCGCTCTACCGATGTCGCACCTGGCGTGGACATCAATCTCTTTGAGAATTTCGATTTCCCTATTTCTCCAGAGCTCGAGCAACGGATACGTGACGACATCCGTGCAAAGCTGCCGGACTACCAACAGCCAACAGAGCCCCAGTGGCAAATGATCCTGTCTCGGCATCCATCGACCTACATCGTGGCCGGCGCCGGCAGTGGCAAGTCCACCACAATGGTGCTCAGGTTGCTTGTTCTCCGGCACTACCTGAATGTGCCTGAGGATTTGATCACAGTCGTGACCTTCACCCGTGACTCTCGCTTTGATTTCATCTCCAAGGTCATCAAGGTTTTCAAACTGTGGGAAATCCCCATGGACGAGAAAAGAGGCAAGACGTTTGTCCGAACCTTCCACTCTCGTATTCTAGATTTCTTCGCTTGGTCGCCGAGTCTCCAAGGCTCCAAGGCCTTTGAGTTCCTCAGCAAAGACGCTACCGCCGAGGACGAAGAGCCTGAGAACGTACTGGATGTTCGGCTGAACGTCAGGCAGCTAGATCTGATGAATCGCTGCTACCAGAATCTGTTCGAGAGCAACGAGAAATTCCGCAACCTGATCATTGAGTTGGTGAAATATTCCACCTACATCGGGGAGCCCCTCAATCCTGAGGATCCTGAGCACGCCAAACGTATAGCAGTGATAAAAAAATGCTCTCGACGTGATCGTGAAACCTGCGAAGCCGTTGAGGCACTTTGGCACAAGGCTGGTCACTGGCCAATGCCTGGCGTGACGACTGATCTCGTGCCGATCAAGTTGAAGGGTGAAACCTTCTACGCGAATGGTTACGCAGAAGACTTACAGGCTTTAGTGGTGTTGGGTGTCGACCGAAGTGAGCCGGACACTGTGACGGTGGAGAACGGTAAAACCAAGCTATCACTGGCCATGAACATGAGGCGGCTGTTCTTTAGGCTGTTCTACTCGCAGCGGGTCTTGTACTTCACAAATTACGAGGAGGCCATGTGCTCGTTGGAAACCCTCAGGGGACAGGTCTCTGAGGTTCCCAAATTTGGCTACCAGGTTGATGGAGATATCAGACCTGCCCCCATCATGCCGGCTTTTCACAGCGCCGCATCGTTCCTTGAGAACTTGGGGCTGGATGTAGCTGAAGCCATCAAAGGAATGAGCTTTACGAAGAGGGACATGGACGGGAAATTCTTCGAGGCTCTGGGGCTGTTCTGGCCAGCGTTCGAGGACTTCCTGGCCGATCAAAGCCCAAGAATTTTCACCTTCAACAAGATGTTCGCCATGTACAGCGAACACGCTGAAGAAAACCTCAGCAAGCTACCCGAAAGCGTTTTGAAATCCCAGATGGTCACGCTTGTTGACGAGTTCCAGGATTGCGGGGCTAACACAATTAGCTGGCTACGGGGCGTGCTGACAGAGCTACGATTGCGTCGAGTGGAGTATCGGTCGTCGCAAGGCCCGATTTACCCATCGCTCATGGCGGTGGGGGATGACTGGCAGAGCATCTACGGATGGCGAGGTAGCTCACCTAATTTCTTCCAGCAGTTCGAGAGCTATTTCCCATCACCCTCGTCTCTGCGAATCCTGATGCAGCAAAACTTCAGGTCACAGCAAATGGTGATCGATGCAGCCGAAAGCATTGTGAAACACACGCGCTCCATAGGTGACAAACACGGCCTGGCTGGGCACCCAGACATGATCGGCTTGAATATCCCTGTGCAGCTGTGGCGGCGAGATGATCAGCGTCTGTTGGATCTTGTCAACGAACACTATGAGGCCGGGGAAGAGGTCATGGTGTTGTCGCGATCTAGGAGCACCCTGGATGAAGTATCGAAGAAGCTAAGCCGCACGCTGCAGCGGGCGAAGAGGGAGAAGAATGCCGACCACATCCGATTGATGACGTATCACGGTTCGAAGGGTCTTGAAGCAGATGCTGTGTTCCTTGTAGGTGACTGCGAGCAGCTATCGTCATCGAACTGGCGAAACCAGGCTTACGCTTTGGCAGGTTTGGTCATGAACGGCGAGGCCAGGGCCTATGATGTTGCCCAAGGCGAAGAGGTGATGCGGCTAGCATATGTGGCCATTACCCGTGCCAAGGTTAACTGCTACTGGTTCCTTGATCCGCCGAAGCCAGCTAGCAAAGGTTTCCCCAGAGCTTCCGCGAAAATCGACAAAGACCAAGCGTTCTTTATTGATTACAGGCGGTAGTAATAGACGCCGAAGCTAGGATCTCGAATTTTTTTGCAGAGTAGTGCTAGATTGGGTTAGAAATCTATTCGATGCAGCGCTAGCCTAAAGGCTTAGTTGTTATGCGGCAGATGTGATTCAGGTAAGCTAAATATCTTAATGGCTTGATAGGTTGGTGGTGTTGCTTGGGGTAGAGGCGACGATGCAGTTAGGTTCTTAGTTTTAGAAATTGGCTTTTGGGGCGTTGTTGGAGTTGTGGTTGTGGTAGGAGCTCTAATTATGCGTAATCAAGAATTTTAAGTTGTTGGGTTTTCGAGGGTGGAAGCTCTTGGGTCTCATTAAATTTACGCAAAGGGATGGTCGCTGGTGAAGGAAAATATTTTCATGGACTTGCTGTTGAGGACTCACGGTGAAAATGAGTCTATAAATTTTGATGAGGTATGGGCCGAGGGGTTGTTCGTATTTGACGCTAATGTTTTGCTGGATATCTATAGGCTTCCTGAATCAGCTCGAAATGACATGATTAAGGTTTTGTCTCATAAGAGCTTTAAGGGGAGAATTTGGATAGCTCAACAGGTTTTGATTGAGTTTTTGTACAATAGGTTGGAGGTTATTAGCGATCAGAAAGTTAAATATAGCGCTGTAAGAAAGTTGCTTGATGTGTGCAGGGATGATTACTTCGAAGTGTTTAATAAGCTTCAGGGTGAACTTTCGAAACTCAAAGTCAAAAGAAGGCATTCGTCAATTGATCCTGATGAATTCATTACTGAGGAAAATATTTCTGGTGGTATAGGTTTCATAGATCGTTTTGTTGATAAGCTTAATGAACTTGAGGTAAAGCAGTCTGATGTGCATACCGATGATAAAATAAAACCAATAATACTTGACCTATTTAAAGGTAAGGTAGGGACTGGATTCGATGAAGAGACTCTCGTAGAAATTTATAAGGAAGGCGAGAAGAGGTATAAGAATTCGATACCTCCAGGGTTTAAAGATAATGGGAAGGATGGTGCTTATGTGGTTGGGGATAGAGAGTACATTAGGAAGTACGGTGATCTTCTTTTGTGGAAAGAAATTATTGAAAAGGCCAAAAGCGAAAATTTAAAACACGTCGTGCTGGTAACTGGTGATCTAAAAGAGGATTGGTGGTTTAAGAAGAGTGGAAAGGTTTTGGGGCCCAGGAAGGAGTTATTGAATGAAATATATTTCAATGCTCCAGCGCTGAAAACATTTTATTTGTATGAGACTTCCAATTTTCTGGTTCGTGCGGGTGAGGTTCTGAAAATTAATGTCAAGGAATCTACAATTAATGAAGCTAGGTATCTAAGTCGCTTGGAGCGTGCGTCGGTGCAGAGTATTATGCCAGGAGAGTATGGATACTTTCAGCTTAAGCCTATTATTCAAATGTGCGGCGAAACTGGCCTGTTAGGTCGGCTTCGTATACATTCTTCAGTAGCCGATCTCCCTGCGCTGAAAATAGATGCTCATGCTTTGGTTTCTGCTATCGAACTAATTGTCGAAAATGCAAATCGACACGGAGATGGTAGTGGTCTTTCAGTGATCTCAAAAATAGCTAGGAGTAGTGTGATACTAACCTTTAGGAATAAGCAAAATAAAGCTAATGTGTCTTCAGATCCTGAGCGACACTTTGATGTGATGGGGCATACAATTCATGAGGGCGCTACTGGGTTGTTGAAGATTTATAATTTGTTAAGGTCTTCCGGGATGAGGGTTCGCGCAGTTTCTTCGGTAAGAAATTTTTTGCTTAGAATATACATTCCAAAAGAATTTTTTGTTGTTGCTCCGGTGGAGCAAGAAGATTTTTTGATGGAGTGAGTCTTTGGGGTTCTGTCATTTGGCTTTTTATTAATAGGCTGATTGACTATTCTAAGGTGCCCTTGGGTTTGTTCTGTTAAGTAAGCGGGACGAGGCCTAGAGGTGTTTTTAGTGTGTAGGTCGTCCCTGACTAGCTTATTCCGTTTAGAAGGGGTCTCAATATTTAGGTGATCAATGGAAGCTGAAAATTCGCCAGTTTTGAACCACCACAGCCAAGGAATCTACCGCTTTTCGAATTGGAAGAAGGAAGGGGATGGGCTGTTGATAGCGGCTCAAGCCTTGAGGCAGCAGTGGCTACTTAACAAGGAGGAGGTAAAACGGATCATCACTGATCAGGCGCCACGCTCTCCAGAGGTATTCACAAAAGACCTCGCGCTCGCTAGGTCGTCAATGCTGCTCTTGGGGTATGCCGCCGAAATGTACCTGAAAGGTGGCTTGGTGAAGCTGTACAGGTACTGTCCAGAGCAGCTAGTTGGGCGGGAGTTGAGAATGTATAGCCATCACTATCAACGCCTTGCTAAGCGACTTCAGATCCCGATCACTGAAAATCAATTCGACCAGTTGAGCGAGCTGGAAAAAAGCGTTGTGGATGAGGCGAGGTATCCTGTCACTCCCACCGTGGATGTGGACTTCTTCCAGAAGGTTAACTCGATCACCCGCCGTAACCATGGTCAGTCAAATTTTGAAAGCCTGGTGGAGGTTGTGGAGGCCATTCGTGACTTTGTTGCTCGGATTGACTCCGATTCCGAAAACTCAGCCAGCTTCTTCTCGCGATCAATGTCGTGGGGTTACTTCATAGCACGCTTTGGTGGGCACTTGGTGCCCTCGATAGTCTATCGGTGTCCAGGGAAGATGAGCATGGCAGAGCTGCGAAAAGCCGTGGAAACTGAAGTGACTTTACCTGGAAGTTGGGAGGAGTATGAGGTGTACGAGGATCTTGGCTGCGGAGGCAAACGGAAGTGTGAGCTCAGGTTTTGAGTAAGCGGTCAGGAGCAGATCGGCAGACGCAGGGTATGCGGAATCCATCTGTGCTCGATACAGGCACGCCATGGGCCCGATATACCACCGCGATGATGATTTTTGATCCGCTCGCGACCCCACAATGCGACATCCTGAGTCTGTGGGTTTTCGGGACTTTTGGTGAAATCATTCCAGGCCAATCCGACGGGCACGTCGGCGTGTACTATCGGCATTGCTTCGGGAGCGCAGATACCAAGCTAATCTTGGTGCTTCCGGAGAGCACAGCATCCGATTTCGTTGCTGCGGAGTTTTTTGCCTAGGCCTCATTCAGGTGTTGTTCGGTAAAGGTGGTGCTTCGACGGGAACCAACAGCGCATTGTTGTTCACCTTCCTGAATACCCTCTGATCGCCATCCAGCGCTTCGATGTAGTCGCATAGGGTTTCGACAGTTACCGCGTTTTCAGGGCTTTCCATAGCGGGCTTACCTTGGGTGCTAGCAGATCAGAATCCCTACATTGGGGACGTAGCATGGAGCAGGCTTGGCCGCTGTCGGCTCCGAAGGTAGGTGATTGACGGTGATGACACTATCTAGTCTCCACCTTTGAGGATCCATCAAGCGGTTGACTGCCTCTTCTTTACTATTGCCATCAGCCTTCGGTGCGTTTGGTAAGGTCTATCCCGATCACCTGGACATCTTCTATGCTCGGGTACGACGCCGCCAAGTGTTCCCAGCGTTGTTGGAGCTTCGCGATGAGTTCGTTGAAGCTCCGAGCCAGAGTGCCGTCGCTCATCCGCCAGCTTTTTCTAGGTTTGATGCCATGGAAGACCAGCAGAAAAATACCGTAGTGAGATCTCGTGTCGCGCATGTAATCACCGCAAAGCTGATTTTCCAGGCGCTCCTCTAGATTGGGGCCTGTCCATTTATCTGCCAGCTTTAACTCAGTAGGTACTTGCCCGTCAAAAGCTGCTCCGTGGAAGCGCAAGTCTGCACGCTTGGCATCTGCGAACTCTTCTTCCTGAGGAATCGAGTACCGGCTTTTCGCTCGATCTCTACACCATCCACCTATGAACTTGCGGATCTCGGTTTCTTGGCTCCTCGGCTTCAAGATAGAAGAAATACTCGAATCTCCGTCTTCCAGGTCATGTTTCAAATCCTTCAATTGCGAGACCGCAAGCTCCCAGAGATCTCGATGAGTTCTGGGCGTGCGTTCCTGACGATCATTGAAGTCTCTTACATCCTGCGGCGACCACGGAGGCATATCTGCATCAAGGGTGGCTTTCTCTTTCGCATGTGAGGCCAGCCATGGGCGAGACTTTGAGTTGGGATGGGAAACAGATATTTCCATGAGGGCCAGAAATGCCTCTTTTCCAGGAGTCTCCCGAATCAATGCGAGAAGAGAGTTGCGGGCGTCTTGGGCATCGTCTCTAAGCTCCGGTGAGTACACTCCGGTATTTGCCCGGTCAATGTCGTCTCGCTCATGAATGTAGGTGTTCATAAGTAAGTACAAGGCCTTCAGGTGTTCTACTGTCCGGAATGCACCGCGTCCTGAACGGCGTTGTCGGCGGCTTCCCATCAGTGCCGTGATGAACAGCATTGCGAAGCGAGAACTGTCCCCCTCATTTGTGGAACTTAATTTCTTGGATAGGGCAGGAATAGCTTTCTGAGGGGCTACACCTGCCCACATAGCAAACCACACCGACGCGACTTCGGGATTCTTGGCCGAGGGGGCTTTTCTCGACCCGAGTGCTGCCAGAGTGGAGTCATCGAGCGCTGATCCTTGCAGAATGGTGGCGACTTGGCGAAGTCGGGCGACGTTCTTGGATGGAGATTTTAACCGCTTAATCAGGTGAGGTGAGATCCCGTCCCAGATCCACTGCCCGCTCCAGCTGATGTCGTACAGAACGTAATGACTATTTTCTGCAAGGGGCATTCTGGCCAGCTCGAAATCTATTTCTCCCAATAAGATACCGATTACCGGGTCTGGGTGCGCGCTGTAAATGCCCGGCAGCCAGCCCGGAAATCCATTGAGTTCATGCAACGCATATCGGGTCGCAAGCGCAGCACTCGTAGGGGATAAATCGTTTAGCCAATCAGGATTCGATCTGGCTTCAAATGATAGGCCTACCAAGCCGAGAATCACTGCGTACAGTGTTGAATTGGTCGCAGCACCTTCCGAGCGTAGCTGGGGTGTGTACTGCCTCCAATGCTTTACGGCGCCATCTCGAAATGCTGATGCGACCGACTCACCAAACTCAGGGACGAGGTCTTCCCAGTTCCGCTCATTCCAGTTGCCAGAGTGATTAGACACGTCCTGAAGCCTCTGGAGCAGGTAGAGCTGCTGGTTGGTGAGCTGCCCCGGTTCGGGCGGTGACCGCAGCAAGTCAACGTCTTTCTGCAGGCCTGCTGACCATTGTCGCTTGCGACCCTCGCGAACCATTTTATGGCGAGCAGACTTGAGCGCCCACTTCGCCTGCTGGGCTTTCCACTCGGGATCGTCTGGAGGAGGGTTGAGTAAAAAACCTAACATGATTGCCAACTCTGCTTGCTCTGAGCAGGCCTTGGTCATCTGCTCCAACATATAGGCGGGGGATTCGCTACCCCGATACAGGTTGAAGGCAAGACTGAGAGCGACCTTCCTGTTGTCGAGCGACTCTTTGGAGAAGACCCATTCACAGGCCACTCCAAAATCGGCTTCAGAGAAAGACCAAAGGTGACCGGAAACGTCGACTTGGTGGTGCAGCGTCAGCCCGTGTTTCAAGTATCCCTTGGAGCACATGTAATCGCGACTACGCTCAACACCGTACCAGAATAGCTTTTGATTCAGTTCCCCCCATTTGCTGATCTCGCTGCGCAAGTCAGCGGTGAGGTCTTTTGCGTCCAGCTCACCGGCGTCCCGCAAAATTGGTAGTTTTCGTAGCAGTGAAAGTGCCACGCAATCAATGGCGGACAAGTCTCGACATCTGATTAATGCGAGCAATAGAGCCGAAGCTGGAGTCGTAAGCCAACCGAAACGCTTTGATAATGTGCTTGGATATACCTCTTTGATAGGCGGAGTATCCATCAGCACGCTGAACTCTGTGAGCAAGCGAGTGAGCAGGTTTACCGGCCATTGGGCGACGAGGCCACTTAACGCCTGTGTCAGCGAGTCCACGTTGTACTTTTGTGCTGGGGCAACGCGCTTGATCGCCCCGATCAGCCAAGTGAAGGACTCATCAGTTGGCTCCAGCCATTCGATGAGTGCTGCAATCCAGTTTCGATCTGGCTCTTCATCCTCCTGAAGGATTGCAGAACGAATCTCCAGTCGATCCCGTGCAGATCCTATAGCTTTCAGTGCCCTGAAAGCGGCCATTCGTGAGTATTTCGACCTGGAAGTCAGAGCAAATCTCTTGGTCTGCTCAAGCGCTCCGACTACCTGGCCATGCCACACCATGATGAGCAGAAGCCAAGTGACATCTTCGTTATCGCTGTACTCGACAAGCAAACTATTGATTTCAGCTGCCAGCTCAGGCGAGGCAAACCGCTTAGCCGAATCAAAGCTGATAAGTGATCGGCCTTGGCCCGGCTCTTCTAACTGCTCACAGGCTTGACGTAGAATTTTGCTACGGGCATCTACCGGCAAACGGCTTGGATCACCCCCTTCGAAGATTACCTCGGGCGCTATTCGGCAAACACGTTCGAGTATAGGGGCATCAAGAATCGCCAGCCATGCGAGCACAGGGCGCATGAGCGGAACAATTACTTCCATCCCGTATTGGTTTCGGAAGAACAGCTCCTCAATTTGGCGACGTGATCCGTCGTGCGTCAACAGGTCGTGCAGCCATCTCGCAGTTAGATATTCCCTTACGGAGCGATGATGAAACCGGACTGTCCCGTAGTGAGCCTCATCAAAAAGCGGTCGCTCCAAAAGTGTCTGGCGTTCAGAGGTGCTCCATTCCGGAAGCACCTGTTCCAATGGAATCCCTTGAGGATTGTACGCCCCGTCCGGGGTCTGGATTTTCGGCTCGTGACACAGCGTTGCTGCGGCTGCGACTAGCTTTGCGCCGTTAAATAGCATTGCTGGGGAGACAGTATTCCCGGCCAGTCGATCTTGATGGTGTTCCACTAAGCGCCGCTCGACGCTATTGACCATCAGCTCGTAGCGCGTACCGATTCTGTGATTGGCTTCCCAGTAGTCGATCAGCTCTTCAAGATCGAGTGGGCGCACCGTTAGAAACCAAGCGTCCATTTGATCGACCTGATCGAGGAATCTCTGATGGTCAGCGACGCCTCTTATGCGGACGAATTCGGCAACTTGCTGTTCGCTGAGATCTTCAATCGCCACGAATCGAAACGCCAGCAGTTCTTGATCCGCTGGCTTGGACGTGGTGAGTGCTTGGGCTGGAGTTTCCCCCTGGGACTCCCCAGCTTGATTTGTTGGGGGGCTATAAGGAAACGCTTCCTGACATAGCTGCAGGTCAGTTTTCACTTTCCACGCGCTTGTTCTGGCTGTGAGCGTGATATGCACCAGTTGTAAAGCAGGTTTCAGCTTCAGGCTCATCTTCTTGATGGCGCGCTCGAAATCCTTCGGATGTCGCAAGCGCGCTTCATCAATCGAATCAAGGAACAGCCAGCCTTCTTGACCGCTACCTACCCAAGCAAGAAATTCCCCATGAGTTCCCACCTCGAACGCAATGTCCATATCGTCCGATATGTATTCGATCCTTACAAAAAACGCGCACTTGCCTGCAGCCCTCATTTGTCGGGCTTTTTGTAGGATTTCTGTCGTTTTACCTGATCCAGCTTCCGATAGCAGGATCACTCTGTGCTCGTCTAGAACCTCAGGCCAGTGAAGGGGCTTCTTCCTTGCATCGAGGTGGAGGAGCTCTGAGTCGGCCTCATGTGCTGAGGTTCCTTTCAATTCAACAAACGTTCGCTCGATGGGAACGTAGTTATTACTGGGCGAGCGCATCAAAAATCCTTTTCCAAATTTGTGGTCGCGAGATGTGCTCAAATGTCGTCTTATTTACCAGTTGAAATCAATTGCTCTGAGGCCGTCTCTCATTTTCCGTGCTTGAACATTTTTCAGGGCGAGTATCTTTTGGGGAGTGCCGTCGGCTTGTAGTCAAATGTCCGTGAGGCTTGAAGCCTTCAGGTTCAAGCGAAGCGCGCAGGCGCGCGGATGGAAGCCCGGAGGGCTAAGACGCCGAATCTCAGCGTCTTAATTCACGACAGCCGGCCCCGGTAGCACGCGCACTCACTTTCCATAACTATTCAAAGGTATTTTAGCATCCGCTCCATAGTGTGATGCTCCCACATGCTAAGCAGAGCTACAGGGTCAGTACCGTATCGATCTCCCGAGTCGAACGACCAACGCAGTCCATCCGGGCTCACGCACCCTTCGCAGCATCACAGTCGTTGAAGATTGTAATACTCCACCCCTCAATGTCGACCACGAACATCCCTGCGTAGACCTCTTCCCTGACCGTCTTGAGGCGCTGCTTCCTCGGTAGCCTAGGCTAGTGATACGTATCATATAAGGTCACGTTTACCTCTGTGCTGGCCAGATGGTATTGTCAGACGGTTGTCGCCCTCCGCGACTTGCCGGCACGAGGAGAAGCCAGCTTGGGAGCTTTAGAAAATTTCTCTGGAACCTCGCCGTATCTCTCGAGATTCGCCACTCCAAGGACTGGGGAAGACAAAATCCCTGGTTATTACTCTTCAGAGCTCAATATGTGGGCGATTGACTCGCCAGCTGGGGCAATCCCCATCATCGCTGATGGAGCTCTGAATGAGCTCATGACCAAGACCAAAGTAAATGCCGAGCAAGATGATGAAGCCCCTTGGCAGGTCGAGTTGTTGACCAAAACCTATCAAAAGGTTGAGAGCGATGATGATGACCACATTCGCTTTCGAGGGCAATCTTCCGCTGATAGCTTTAGCCAGCCACTTAGTTTGGACTCCAGCAACAACCTGCTGCAGCTTGTGACCAAGACCGATGCGAATACAGAACGCGACGACCGGTGTGAGGCCAATCAAATTCTCGAGTTGATCACCAAGACGAATGTCGAGTTGGAGCGTGACGACAACGGCGATCCTACCTTCGGGCTTGATACTCGTTACTACACCGACTGACCTGGAAGAGTCTCATGTTGCTGCTGGTTACCAACCGTCGTGACATCACGATGGATTATGTTGTGTCAGAGCTCCGTCGACGTGGCCAGCCTTTCATGCGCTTGAATACAGAGATGCTCCCGCAGGCATTATGCTCGATGGCAGGATATCCGCGCGATGCATGGTCTATATCACTGGACGGTGAAACTGCCCACGGCGCGCAGATATCAGGAGCCTATTTTCGCAGGCCGGGAGCGCCGACTGTATCTGACCAAATAATTGATGCAGGAGAGCGGGCCTATATCGAGGCGGAGTGGAGTAGCTTTCTAAAAAGCTTGTATTCACGTTTGGAGGGGCGCTGGCTTAACTCACCTACCAAGATCTTCATGGCTGAAGACAAGCCAATGCAACTTCTCCTGGCTCAAGAAATTGGCTTCGATGTCCCTCAGGCATCTATAACGAACGACATCTCCTCGGCACGAGCCATTGCGGCAATCAGTCAGGCCATTGGTAAGCCGCTTCGCCAGGCTGTACTAACGGGTGAGACAGAGCGGGTTATCTTCACTTCTCGACTGGGTACGTTTGAGGATGATCAAGCCGAAGCTATCGCAATGACTCCCTTCATAGTCCAGTCTGAGGTGCTCAAGCAATACGATGTGCGGGTCACGGTAGTCGGTGAGCGTGTCTTTGCTACCGCAATCTGGTCTCAAGAGAATCCTGAAACCGAGATCGATTGGCGGCAGGGAAGTCGTCCTGACCTTCGTCATGAGAAAATCAGTCTTCCGGAATTGGTACGGAAACAGTGCGTAGAACTGGTACGTCGTCTTGGCTTGCGTTATGGGGCTATTGATTTGATAAGTGATCGGAAAGGAAAACTGTGGTTTTTGGAGATTAATCCTAATGGTCAGTGGGCTTGGATAGAAAACCTGACCGGGTATCCAATCGCCTCGGCAATCGTGGATGAGTTGATGGTGAATGCGATTGCCGAAATTTAAGGAGCGCCTCCAATGGTTGTGGCCGAGCCTCACCCCTCTGACATCAGAAGAGCAGGTCGAGGATGATGAGTGGGCGCGTCGGCTAGCTTCATCTGTCCAGGCGAGCAATTGGTCTAAGGACTGCGAGGTAGTGCTGGAAGAATCGCGTCGTCTGTTCGACGCAGAGGTTGACCGTCGTAAAGGAGCTGATGCTAAGGCGGGTATCTACCTGGCTGCGATCACTGCGCTGATTCCTGTTTTGGTCTCTCTACTGCCTACGCTGTGGAGTGACAAATCCAGCAAATGGTTGGGATGTCTTGGGTTACTCATTTTCGCCTGGGCTATAGCCTATTTGTTAAGGGCTGGAGCGTGGGCTTTCCGGACGTTACAGGTCGCGGGATTTGCTCAGCTGAGCCCTGGGGATTTGGTAAGGAGCTGGAACAAAAAGTCACCGAAGGCTGCCCTCGCGAAGCAGCTATCAAGCGCTGTGCTCTACAACTATCCTCTGGTGAACAGGAAGGTGACCGGTATCAAAATGACTCATGAATACCTTCTTCGGGCATTCTTGAGTTTCACCATCCTATTGGTGTTACAAGTGATGTGGCCGGTAGGGGTATGGATTTCTGACGAGATACAGAAACTGATGAGCCCGACCCCGTCATCCTCATTGATCATGTGTTTTTCCTAAGTGACGGATCGCTCTGTTCACAAACATTATGTGAACCCACCATTTCAGACGGCGCTGGGTACATAGCCTAAAGGAGAGCAAGCAAAATGGATTTTTATGTGATTGGTAGGGATACGAAATTCCCTGATCGGGCTATGAATGCAACTTACCTGAAAATGGATCGATGGAACGACTTCCACTTCGTCACCATGTTTTACGCTGTGGCCTTCGACGAGGAAGGCGTACGCTATGAGCTTGAAAATCTAAAAATCGGATTCAAGGGGCAGGATACATCTACTTCCACGTACTCAAAGCTTCCCACGCACTTCACAGAGTTGCCAGATGATTTTTTCTCTCTAGGTAACAATGTCGAGTATTACACCAAAATCGCCCATATTCAGTCACCGTCTTTCAAATATGCTTATTTGACAGGTTTGAGAGATATCGTTGCCAACCCTGAGCTTGTTGAGCAAATCACAGGTGAGCCTGTTTTTTCGACGTCTTTACTGCGGGATGTAAGTCTTAGCAGCGTTAAAGAGCAGTTTGCCCGTGTACTGCAGGGAGGGGCTGTTCGTACGAACTACTCCTTCACGTTTGTTAAACAGAGTGATAGTGCTACTGCGGGCATAGAACTCGATTTTCAGGTTATAGCGGGCTCTACGCCACTTACCAACGTACATGCCTTGATTGGACGCAATGGTATCGGCAAAACTACCATTTTGAATGGCATGATAAACGCTATTAGTAATGGTCACTCTGGACTGGATGCTATTTTCCGGGTGAACCCTTGGGGCGGAGCAAAAGCGCCAATTGGTCAGGATTTTTTCAGTAGCGTTGTGCTTGTTTCTTTCAGCGCATTTGATCCATTCGACCCTCCGCCTGAACAGCCTGATCCGGCACTTGGCACCTGCTTCTACTACATTGGGCTAAAAGCGAAAGCCACGGACGGGCATGACCTGAAGCGACGTGAGGCACTGAAAGCTGAGTTTCTCGCCGGATTAAAGGCTTGCCTCAAAGATGCCTACAAGCGAAATCGCTGGAAACGAGCTATTGAAACTTTACAGTCTGATGAAAACTTTGCAGGTATGGGGTTTCTGGGGCTTCTATCGTTAAGCGGCGAGGAGTTTATTGCTACTTCAGAGTATCTTTTTTCAAATTTGAGCTCTGGGCACTCTATCGTTTTGCTGACAATCACAAAACTGGTTGAGCGGGTTGAGGAGAAGACGCTTGTGCTTCTGGACGAGCCGGAAAGTCATCTTCATCCGCCACTTTTGTCCGCTTTCATTAGAGCTTTGAGCGAGTTGCTATTGGAGCGGAACGGGGTCGCGATCATCGCAACTCATTCACCTGTTGTTCTCCAAGAAATTCCCTCCTCGTGCGTGTGGAAGATTAACCGCTCACATCTCGTCGCTGCAGCCCATCGCCCATCCATCGAAACCTTTGGTGAAAATGTAGGGATATTGACCCGAGAGGTCTTCGGACTGGAAGTTACAGCGTCTGGCTTTCACACCTTGTTAGCTTCTGCGGTAGACCAAGGTAAGGATTTTGACCAAATCTTTCTAGAGTTCAACCGGCAGTTAGGTTTTGAGGCTCAGGCGATACTCCGAGCGCTTCTTGCCGATCGAGACAATGGGGTCAAGTCATGAAGCGGCTACCTTGCCCGGACTACGCTCCAGAATACTCTTATGCCACCTGTGTATCGGCGATCCTCGACGAGCCGGAACGAACCCGGATGATGGCGGGGGTGAACGATATACGAGAAACGGCCATCGACTTCGTCGAGCGGGCCGCCGCTGGGGCAACCTGGGAACTGCCTCCTCTCGTTGTTGCGAAAGGTGAAGATCCGATTGTGGTCGGCGATATTCGCAAGAGCGAACTGGTCGCACTATATGAGTATTACATGGTGAGACGCCCCCTAGGTCGCGTCATTTACGATTCGATCTTAGTTGGAGCGGGGGATGAATGCCCAACCTGTGGGGGCATAGGTCATCCACGTACACTAGATCACTACCTCCCGAAAGCTAACTACCCAAAATTGGCGGTGCTTCCTCAAAATCTCATTCCCGCATGCCGGGATTGCAACACCGACAAGGGCAATCCGCTGATCGACCACGCTCACAAACAGCTAATCCACCCGTATTTTGATCAGCCTTGCTTCTTTGATCAAACGTGGATTAGCGCATCAGTCACGCATAGCCAGCCCAATGTAATCAGCTATGCAGCAACTCCTCCAGACACGTGGTCTGAAGTGGATCGTGAACGTGCCATAAATCATTTTGAGTTTTTCGGGATCGCGAAGCGCTACAGCATCGCCGCGAGTAGCGAGCTTATTTTTTTGCTGGATATGCACAGGAGCTATTTCCGCAACAGACCGGCTGAGGAGTTCTCGCAATATCTACGTTCGGCGGCTGAAAGCTCGAGTGTGTTCCCTAATCACTGGCGGAAGGTAATGTATTCCGCTTTGGCAGAGGATCCTTTGTTCTGCGCTCCCTAGATGTCAAGTTGTGCAATAGGGGGCGAATAGATTCCTTTTCAGACTGCTCTGCTGACTAGAACAGTTAAGGCTCCCTAATCCATTTCAAGCACGTACTGACAATGGGCACACAGCCTTTGCGATTGCATTTCATCAGTATCGTCATAAAGCTGGGTACCGCATTGCAGGCACTCTGGAGCTTTCGGGCCGTCCCCACAGATAGCGCAACATTGTTCCTCTACAACGTATGAATCACGTTCACAACGATCACAGAGATCCAAAGGGCCTTCACCGCCCTGGGTGGCGGCAATGTATAGGTCTGCGAAATATTTTCCAGTGAGCATGGAGTCAACCACGTCACCAAACTCAGAGGTGGCTTCGCACCTGGTGCAGTGAAAGGATGTTAGCGAGAGTGTTTCGACGTTGCCTGAAGCTTTCATGAGCTTTGCTCTGCACTCAGGGCAGCTCAAATGCTCTATTGCGCTTGCAAGAATGTCAGATGGCCAAGTGATCTGGCTGAGAGACTCCAGGCATGCCTTTCGCTCCCGCTCGTAGAAAGCTTCCTGCTCGGTCAGAAATGTCCAGGTGTCTGTGCCAAGCAGAGTCCCCGGGCTGATGCCTAAATGAGTGGGGACGAATTGCTGTATCAGGTGAAAGCAGTTGGCAACGGTTTCTAGCAATACCGACGTCGGACGGCTGCTGAAATAGTGCTCTATATCATTCCTGATGGTGGTGAGTGCTTCCAGCAGGTTCCACTCTACTCCATCAATCCCCAGGCTCTTGAGTCGCGTAATTATCGTGTGAACATCGACGGTCTTTTTACCGCTGCCAACCCAAACGACTTGGCCTGCAGTGCCCAAGGTAGGTGTCACTTTCTCTTTAAGGAGTGCCTCACCTGAACCGGGCGAGCTCATGGCCTGCAACTTGACCTTGAAGAGCAACAGGAGACCCGACGTCAAATTTCGAATGGATGAAAGGGCTCGGGCTTCATCGTGCTCCGCCGCCTTGAAGTCTTCTACCCCGAGTCGGATCGAAGCGACCGCGTTATCCTGCATTGACATCCTTTTCTCCCAGTTAATGCTTACCTGCTGACGGCAGATCGAAGCTACTTTTCCCTAGTCTCCGCTACTCATGTGTCGAGAAGCCATAAAATTTTATGGTCGTGAGGAGAAGCGCTGATGTGACAGACAGCGCTCAATCATCTTCCGGGGGCACCCCCTCGAAATGACGCTTTGAGCCCGTCCCTTGCTGTGAGTGCAGGCATAGACTCGTCAACGCAATCGGTTAAAGTCATAAAAGTAACCAGCCGGCTTTGATCGTTCTACCAAAGGTACACTGGCACGCATGAACCAGGTACTTACAGGGGAGGAGGGGATGAAGGTATTTTTGGACTGCGAATTCACTCAGCTTAACCGCGACACGAAGTTGATTTCGCTGGCACTCGTGTCCGAGGCCGGCCACGAATTCTACGTCGAGCTCACAGATACCTACCAAGTGGCAGACTGCAGCGACTTCGTGATCCAGAACGTCCTGTCTCAGCTCAACCTCCCTGACCATGGGCAACCCCTGGTCGAAGCTCAAACCTCACTGCTCGCTTTCCTGAGCAACCTTGAAGGCCCGCTTGAGATTTGCTCGGACGCTCCGGACTGGGACTGGGATCTCTTCTGCCAATTGGCCTACGTAAATCATCGTTGGCCAGCTAACGTTGCCAATCGCGCGATCAACCTGATCCTGCTATTCAGACATCTCGAAGCGGATGATATCGGCAACGTGACGCTCCCGGAACTTCCCCATCACGCGCTGCTGGATGCTCGCCTCTTAGCCGACCTTTATCGTCGACTAACTGCCGGTTTAAATCGAGGCACTGAACATGGCTGATGATGATCTTCGTACGCGTGAGGCTGTCAGGCGCAAAGCACTCTGGACACTGTCGCACCTGATGCCAGGCGATCCGAAGGCTGCCGCGATTCTGGATGTTCTAGACGAAATTGACGACCAGGAACGGGTCGACTTAAAGCTGAGTCATCCAAGCCTCGATACCGATGCCGTCCGCAAAGCAGTCCAGATTGAGCGCCACCGTTCCAGTATCAACATTGTGGACGAGGCCAGTATTCCACAGCCGTGGCGTGAGCGTTTTCTACAAGCGAGCATCGGCTCGACGCGCCTGATCGATGGCCCATACGCCCATGATTGGGAAAAATTTCTGACTCAATGGCAGTCTGAAATGCTGCACTTGGATGCTCACATGTCTGCTAGCCGAGCGCATAAGCCATAAACATCTGGGGCACCTTCGATGGGCTTGAGGTTGATGGACTGATCGCCGACATCACGGGTCACCAGTTTCCCAAACGACCTGGCATCCATGTCGCCAGGGTAATGGGAGGTACAGGAACTGCGTGGGCAGCCAAGGATGCGTTTTCGATGCCGATGCGCTTTGTCAGGGCAGCGTACTGGTCGCGGATCAGCTTGTCGGCGCTGAAGAGCGCCTCCAGACGGGTCATCTCAGCACTGATCAATGCGAGCTGAACATTCTCAAGCGGGACGTCCTGGCCGCGCTGCTGGCTTTGCAGATTGAGATGACGCAAAATGGCCACTAATTAGCCACGCTCGCATAGCACATAGCTTTTCCGGCTGTGGGCTGTGCGAAATGAGCACGCCTGGCGTACGTGGAATGGCTTGCGCGGTGATGCTCACGTCTGCGGTTCCTCTGTCGACGATTTGTGCGAATGAACGGGTGTATTTGGTAAATGAAATGGATGTCAGCGTTACTGCTTTGCTTCATGTCGGCCTTTTGTTTGTCCTCTGTATACGGCGCTAATCTCGTCTCAGTTTTCGACCAAGAGCATGAAGTTTTCCACTGGCCACTTCCTCACGAGGGTGATGTCACCCTTCATCAATCAGGTGAATTCCAGATTGTGGCGGTGTACATCCCAAACGATACCTCCACTCTCTCCGTTCATAAAATCGAGAAAAAGGGAACCGCAGAATCCCTTTACGCCCCGTTGGTGAAGAAGAACACCTTGGTGATCGCGAGTGGCGGTTTCTTTGGTTTCAAGTTAAACGGGAAAGAGCAGCCACTGGGCCTGGTTCGCTCCAATGGTAAGCGCTTGGTTAACCTGATTCCGTGGGATCACGGCGGTGTGCTGGTGTCTGACCAGAACGGACACGCGAAAGTCATACCAGCGTCAAACAGAAACCAAGCTGGTGCCTGGTCAGACGCCCTTCAGTCCAAACCCATCATCATCAACAGCGGCAAAGTTGACGTCGCCAAAAATCTGCGCGACGCAGAGTTCAATCGAGTGGCGATTGGCTTCACCCGCGAGGGAGATATCCTTCTCGTGGGGACATTTCAAACTTTCGGGCAAGCTGCCACGTTGGTCGATTTTGCAGAGGTCTACAAAAGGATCGCTGAAGATCGTGGCCTGCAGATTCACCGAGCGTTGGCTATGGATGGAGGGGCGGGTGCTCAAATCACTCTTCCAACGCTCAAGCGCAGATTCGGCGATACCGGACGCTCATATTTCCCCAACGCGATGAGGATTGACTCGAAGCTGGGTGGGATCAACTAGCATGCAGTGGATAAAAAAGGCTTGGGCAGGCCTATCGAAGACTGCGAAGTGGCTTGTGTTGGGCGTGCCAACCGCTACGGCAGCTATAACGGCGGCTGTACCCGTAATCGAACAAACGTCGAGCCTATGGAAGAGGGCTGAGGCCCGAGTAGAGATCATCGCCCCAGAGTCCGTACATGTCGGGGACGAATTCCCCGTCGACGTGCGTGTAGATTCTGTAGGTTCGGCAAAATCTATACCTGCTGGCACTGTAGAAATTCGTACCGATCAGAAGTACATCAAATTCACCCCATCACCGACGTTGGGTGTTCCCGCGATTGACGGCTCGACCCTGGTACCTCTGACCACCAAGGTGAAGGCTCTCAAGGTGTCGGATGAGCCGGTGAGCCTCGTTGCTTACTATAGGTCTGGAGATGTCGAGGCGACTTCGGCGATTCGGAAGATCATGATCATCCCAGCGCTGGTGATGAATTATCCTCACTTCAATAAAAGCGACACGAACCGCGTGGATTTGTCCGGTGAGTGGAACATCGACTTTGGCGGCCAATCAGGAACGATGAATATCCGACAGGCAACCAACAGCAAGATATCCGGAACGTTCCGTTTGCCAGGGTACAAATGGAGTGCCGGTAGTGTTGAGGGCTACAAGGATGGTTCGACTTTCCGGGTCGTGTTTGTCCTCCCCAAATCCAAGCCTGAGCAGACGCTACGGGTCGCTGGTGACTTCAGGCCAAATCCGCAAAATGCCTACATTGAGATTGTCGGCTGCGCTTACCATCTCAAGAAGTCCGGGAAGAGACACGCCAGCGTTGGTGGAGAAGGAGTGGATTGCACCAAACAAGTTTTCTTTGACCAGTGGGAAGTGGTGCAGGTGGCGCATTTCAACGCCAGCGCAAAATTTGTACCTGAGTGAGTGATCGCCAGCTAACCCCTAGGCCGGCTTCATGACTCTGCAGCACCTAGCGTATGATCTTGATGCTACCTCTTAACCAGGTCTCTATACCGCTCTCGGGCATCAAGGATCTGATCTCTGAGCTCTTCGGGGTCAATGCGCATGCCACCGCGAGGCGTGACCTGAAGCGTCTTTAAGCGGTTCGCAGCCTTGATGAATTCCCGTTCCTCTGCCTGAACCCACTCTGGGCGCTTGTCTTTCCAAAATAGCCAACCCATTTGCCCGGCCTCGTCTTTGATCGGATGCCAGCAGTATGTGGGAGCTGGAGGCAATGTCCAAGCAAGGAAGTGACCTCGGCTAGTATGCAAGCGGAGCGCGCTGGCCAGGATGGTCGAAGAGCGTAAGGATGGAAGCCCGAAGGGCCGAGACCCAGCGTAGCGGGGCTCGGTTTACGACAGCCGCTCCCGAAGGGATACGCCCGACCGCCTTGATTAAAAGGTTACCGAATAGCTCGTTGATCAAATGACCGAGGCACTACTCCCTGCGCGCAAAGATCGTATGTTCTGCGCAATGCCACCTCGTCACCAGACGACACCCGGACATGGGTAAAGATCGTCGACAGAAAGCGTCTCCTTTCGCCGTTGCCGAGCTCAGACCAAATCCTCGGCTGTCCTTGCGCGTCTGGGACTGCAAGCCGGTCGAAGAAATACTCTTCAAGGCTGTGAAGCCGTTGCTGACCATCAACCAGAATCTCGCTGTTTTCGGCCAATGCCCTGCCAGCGATCTCTGGCTCGTACCAGTCATTCGTGAGGTAGCTCCCCAGATCCCCACCTGACCATACTGCTGAGATGAAGCGAGACTTCTGTCCGATGTTCCATTCCAGCCCGCGCGACCAGGTTGGCACGGGCATGCCCATAACGAATCGCGCTGCCCATGGACAATGCTCATGAGCGGAGGAGGGATCTACGAGATACTTTTCCCAGTGGCCCACTAAGACCTCGATGGGACAATGACTGACGGTCGTGGGCAGAAGACGCTGCGGCATATGGATGTGTAGGTCTGATGTTCCGCCGTCGGCGTAGCGTTTAAAAAAGGAAGTCATGGTTTTCCTGGGGCGTTCAGATAAGGCGAAGTGTTCGATTCAGTACGGGTGCATCGCCAAGCGTCGACCGTCTCGATGATCAATAGATCCCGTTCGATAGAAACGTGGATCTGGTCACTATCGACAAGCGCGTGCACATAGCCTTCGACGTAGGATGCTGCCTTATCGAATGCGGAAGGTGAGTCGGATGACTCAATGTAACTAATCAGTCGTTCCCAGGTTCTCCGCTGACGGTTGCCCAGGATCGTCTGGGGAAACGATATCGCTCCCCGCAGAATCTGAATGGATGAAGACATTGATTTCGTCAAGGCTGGTTTCTCACCGTGTACATACAATTGAAAACGGTGTGTTCTGGCGAAACTTGAGCTGGATAGAGGATTTTTGTGCAGATGCTGCAGAGACGCGAATGCCCCCTTCAGCAATAGAAGGCATTCGCGATATGTGTAAAGCGGAAAACGAAAAGATCATGCGTTCGATCATATATCACCGACCCTGACGCCTGAATCTGAAGTCTAGTGAACCAATGCGACGTTTGCTTTCAAAAAGCGCTTATCGTGATCTGCCGCTGGAAGGTGGGTGGAGTCGTACTGACCAAATAACCGATAGCGATTTACCGCGATTTTGTCGTAAATCCAATCTCGCATTGCTGCTGGTACAACACGTGCAGCCGTGAGCCAGCGCCACGGGGCATTTAGGCGACCTAAAATCTCGAACATCGCCTCAGAACGTAGGGATACCTTGTTGTTTGAGATGAGAACAATGGTGTTGAATTTGTCCTGCGGCAGTCCGGCCCACCTCAAAAGCTCTTGGCCCTCAGGCGACTGAACCGCAGCGAGCTGAATTCGGTGAGCCTTGTCATCGTGAATGATGAACCTAGCCCACCCGTTGCAGAGCTTGCATGTACCGTCGAAGAGAACTGCCGTGTCGCCCGATTGTAGGAACGGGGCAGGGGATTCGGCTTCCGTGGTCATTCAGTCTGCTGTTTCATTTACAGTTCCCTGCCTTTCGGTAACCTGCAGATTTAGCGGCGTATTCTGATTCGAAGGTTACCTGGTTCTTCGAGGACACCTTGTCGTAGCTTGGGCAACCTTCAGGTAGATGGTAAACATGGCTTTTACTATTGCCGATGATGCTACCAACTGATGTGGAGCGGGATACCGATGTCGGTTTTTGTGATTGCACCGACTTTGCCGTAAGGCCGATGGCTACTCCGTCGCCCACCGTCTTATAGCCCTGAGTCCAACGGCGTTCTTGAGTTACGAAAGGGTTGGCATGCCCCATGATCGCGGTGATACGTTTATTTCGCTCCTGTTCCCAGGAGGTAACTGGGAATTGCTTGTCCCATGCCATCAATAGCTGTTGCTGCTGGCGAGACATATTAAGGTTGTACCGGTCGAACATGTAGAACGTCGTCCTTGCTACCAGACCCTTCACTTCGTCTCGTGGTTCAGCTGCACGCTGTTCGAAATCGACTTTGGTTTTACACTGTCCATACTGTGGTGCGACCTGGGTAGCCATTCCATAATTGAAATTGCTGCGGTCGCCATTGACCTCTCCAACCGCAGGGTAGAGGTTGAACAGATCGGCTTCCATTGCCTTAAAAACAGGGTCGTCACTGACGCAGTGTTCGCGACCACCGCTCTGCCAGCATTGTCGCTGATGACCGAAAGTCCATGCTGGAACAATGTGTTCCCACTCAGTACGCTCCGCTCGGGTTTCTTGCTTGCGGGCTTGAAGCCCACAGGAGGCAGCGTCGATACGACCACCAGACTTCCCAACCCAAGTCCATTGGCAGCCGCAATACAGGTCGCCGTGGGTGCTATTAGCCTGATCTAGATAGATCTTCTGCTTTGCTATGACTTTGGCTTCGGAAAATGTAGCGGGGGGATTTGAAAGGGCAGGATTGATGGTGGAGAAGGACAGGGCTAATACGTAAAGCAGCTTTTTCATTATTGATCGAACTACAAATCAGGGCCGAACATTGTATACCCAAGCTTTCAAATTACACTGCCTGTCGTCCGTGCAAGTCCACACAAGGGGTTTGAAGTGGTCAATTTTATATTCCGGGGCGAGTCGAGGCGGGTTTGAAGTCGACACTCATACAACTCCAGGCATTCCCACCGTAGCTTTGAATAATTGTCTTGAACCTGTTTGCGTACCTATCGTGGTACGGAGCGATGCTCAAATCAGTAAGCAACGGCTGCGTCTGCCCTGCGCGCATCATGCGACGTCGCCCGGGCAGAGATGCGAACGGGCGATTTTGCACTCAGTCAAAGATTTTCAAATGCTCAGTGGAGCGTCCGATGAGTTGATGTCCCGCACTCAACGGATTCTCCAGCAGGGTAAGCTGAACTATGAATGTCACTATCAAACGATTCATTGAGACATGCGCCCATCGAAGTTTTCGCGTACATCAACGTAGAGTTCGCCGGCTTATGCCCAGTCATTGACTGAAGTTTCTCAATGGAAAATTCGCTGGTGCCTTGGGTAGGCCTAGCCTTCTGAGCGGGCAAGAATGCCTCAATTAGTTCGGCATTTACTGCCTGGCTAACAATACGATTATCAGAGTGGCCGTAATGCTCACGGTAGACGCTTAATTGCAAGAATGGCCAATCGGTAACCTGCGCCTGAAGTCGACCGAGATCGAAAAATTGAGTCCGACCACCACCAACCAGTTCAGAAGAAAGAGTCTTCATGCAGTGGGCTACCACGGTTGCTAGGGACGGATAGGCCGCGCCTTCAGCTGGCGTTGTTGATCTGACCTGACGGTAATCAGAATACCCTAAGCACTTGGCAAGCAGATTCTGCGCCTCGGAGATCTCGATAGCCTTTTCACCTGGCCAATCGCGCTTTAACGATTCTGCAATCCTAGTAAACCCGCTGCCGGGATTAAGATCTACGGGATAGATAGGAACGCGCATGTCTATTCTCCTGTCGTCTATGCGGAGTCGATTATCCACATTGAATTATCAGCTGTATTGAAGGTTGGGATAACGCGCCTAGGGCTTACCTATACGAGTCGTATGTTTGATCCAGACTGGCCGATTGATTTATATTGATATGACGAAAAAACGTTTGGGGCGCGTTCTTGCTCAAGATCGTCGGCGTTTCATGTGGTCACGCCATTCATATTATCGAGCAGAAATCGATCAATTGCGGCTGATGGGCGTGGTTGTGCTTATACGTTATTACCTAAACGCCATTCATCCCTGAAGTTATTCCGATGCGATGGAGGCCGCTTTGAGCAAGACGCTGCTATGCAGACCCTCCAGCTGTATTGATATGTTTATATGCTCTATAGGCTTGTAAACAACTATAGAGCTATTTCGGGTATCTTGGTGCTGCGGAATTATGACTATTGGCTTTTGATATTGTTGAGTGCCTTCATCATCTGACGAAGCTGCTTGCTCAATTCGCCATTGCGGATCTGAAGCTCGGCATTCTCAGCTTTCAGATATTCGATGGTGGTTATGAGGCTTCGGTGGCTATCAACCATCTGGTTGGATATGGCCTCCATGAGGGCCTCAGAAAGCCGAAGGTTGGTAAGGCGCTCAATCTCGGCTGTTTGAGAGCGAAGCTCACTCTGTATTACCTTCTTTGTGCGCTTTCTTCCTGAGGTGTATCTGGCCGCTGAGAGACTGCTCCACAGTTCTTCGAGCTCCGCATTCTTTTGTACTATCAGGTCGTGGATTTCAGGCTGCCGGCGTTTGTTCAGCAAGCTGTCGTGAACGCCGCTGTCCTTGGCGATGTTACGAGCCACAATCCTTCGGTCTTTGATGCCGAGATTGTCGCCGGCCTCCATCAATGTCTTGATATGTTCAAATGCCTTGCACACCTGGTGAAAAAGGTTTCGCTTCGTTGTCGAGTTAACCCATTCAGGTACTTCGGGTGCTGCTGCAACGTTGGAATACTGGCTAAGACTGAATTTCATGCCAGTACCTTTTCTTCCAGCCGGCGCTCAATTTTACGAACGACTTCACCGCTCATATTCCCGATTGCCTTGAGGGGGTGATTTTCTGCAATGAATTGATGCGAGATTGCCGTGCGCTCAAGCTCCTGCTTCTGCAGATTATTGTTCATGCTATGTGGGCAGCCCGCACAGACTTCTGGCGCGCTGCGCTGGTCGACGTTAGGGATGCCGGTTTTTGGGTCGTGGCATTTGGCGATATGTTGTTCATTACCACGTAAAGCGCAGTAGCCCCATTCAAACGCGGTAAACCGAACAAAGTCATTCGCCAATTCATTCAAGCGATTATCGAATTCGGCACCCGTGAGTACCGAAATCTCCGCCATTTCCTTATCAATGCGTTTTGCTGCCGGCCCATAGAAGCGGTCGTCCAGCTTGCCATTAGCAATCCGCCCCATTATCTCTTTGGCATAATCGCGTTCCATACTGATTCGAACGGATTCACTGAGCTTTTCTCGGGTATAGCGTCGGGTATGAAATGAGCCGTAAGAATGGCGAAAATGCTCACGAATCTTTTCCATGACATTGCCATCAAATCTGCGCAGGGCAAATTCAGCGAAGGTATGACGCGCTTGGTGGGGCGATACTTCACTATGAATTGCGCCGGCTTCAGGATATTTCTCTACCACATAGATCTGGTAGAACGCCTTAAACCACTTCCTCAAGCCGTTGGTTGTAAAACCTGCATCAGCGAGCCAGTGTTCATCGCTGAATTTGCCAATACCGCGCGCTACGAAGAAGCCCTCCGACCTATATGCGCGGTGCAGTAAAGGCAGGTCAAATTTGTCGGTATCAACTGCCGATAAGTTCTTCATAAGCGTTGCTGCTTCTGCGGCAAGCCCGTGCAGAGACCTGGGGTGAGCAAATCCTGATTCTGTTTTAGGATTCTCAGATGTGAACCACCAAGATCCATCTGGTTCTTGTTGGTAATCTTTAAGCCGCATTCCGTTGATTTCAACGATCCGAAACCCACTCAGTAGCGTGATAACAACCAGCGCGGCCTTTGTAAGCTCGGCGCAAAAGTCGCTGAGCTCTCCCTGCGTTTTCCAAGGTAAGGCCGCGTGATGCGCTTTGGTCGCTATATCAATGGCTGCTCCAAGTTTCGCGGCAGACGCTGCCCAGCCCCTTTCAAATCTGGACAATACATAATCTGGAGACTGCATTCGTCGATACAGCGCGAGTCGGTCTTTCTCACCAAACCAACTGGAAATTTTGGTTTTTTCATCTCGCCATTGCGTGAAAAAAATGGACGCGATTTTCGCCTCATCTGATTCTATTTGGGTAATAGCTTCCGCAAGCATCAACGAGGCGCAAGTCATGGGAATAGAGCCGTAACTCCCTCCCTTACTCCAGGTCGCGTAATCGACTTCAAGCTCATTGAGCAAAGGCTCCATTGTGCTTTTCTTGAACGGGCCGGTCATTCGATGAGTGACGCCGTCCACCAGCTTTCCGGAATGAAGCAAATTGTTCGTGCGATCAATGATTTTGCAAACCATAGTCATTGTAGAGACACCAAGAATCATGCCTCCGACCCCATTGTTCTCCTTCTTAACCATGAGGGTACGAAGCATCATTTGTATCTCGAGTCTTGAAAGGGACTGGAGAGGCCGATTTGGGAAATTTACTTCCCAATACTCACAAATCTCGCGTAGGTACGCAATTTCTTGTCGGGCGCTTGAAAGACTGCTTACAACAATGCGGCCTTTATCGTCTGCATAACCTCGGGAAATATCGCCCGCCATGAAGTACATTTGCGCATATAGCCTTTTCTGCATGGAGCATTTCCACACGAAGCTGACGGTATAAAATAGGCCAGTCTGTGGATCTTGGATTTGAAATAATTTATCTCCAAATTTATTCTGTTTTTCAGGATCTTCTGTCGCCATGGTGATTAGCGGAGAAGTCAGGGTTTTACCCTCAGTATTATGCATCGCTGATTTACCTGATGACCGGAGTAGGGAAGGTGTACTTCTTCAGCATCTCCGTTCCCTCCGAGATGGTTTTGATGTCAAATTTTTCAAGAGCTTCTTCCGTGTATGCAGCCTGCATCGCGATTGAAAAAGCTTTTAACTCATCCTCAACGGAGAGATTCTTCATCTGGGTAATGCATTCATCTCGGTAACCCATAAGCAATGCGGCAGTAATGGCATTCGTAATGATGAATGTCTTGCTATCTTTTTCAAGCTGTCCAAAAGGCGAAATCGTATAGCCGGCACGTTGAGCAGAAAGCAACAGTGCGTCAAACTCTTCCATTTCGCTGGTGTCGTCTTTTTCTAGCGCCCAACCAAGCATTACTTTTAGATCTGTGACGCTAATCAGGGCTTCGTCGCGAATAGCTGCTTGTACCTTGCGCGCATCTTCTACCATAAGGTGTCCGACGTTCGTTGCGAACAATGCTCTTTTATTCAGGCGATATTTAGTCTCGCTGGAATTCAAATATACAACCTGTTTTACTCCAGGGGAGTGGGCGGTCGCATCGGCGCCGACAACTTCTTGGGAATATTTTTCAAACGCCTCGTTTTCCGGATTGCCACCATCAGTGTCAAGGATTGCACGCGATTGAGCGATTGCAGTGATACTGATTGTCTGCCGCTTAGCAGGGGTAGGATTCTCACCGGTGATACCCAGCGCAGCATTTTCATGTCGCCGCTTTTTATTGTCCCAGATAGGGCGGTTGTTCATGGCAACACGGCGTACGATATCCGCGAAAGTCTCTATCTCAGAATCTTCTTTGTATAAGCACTGATATTGTAGCGTTTGTGGGAAAGCGGCCATTACTAAGGGTCTATACAGCACGCTGTCGACGCCCTGAAGGTTGCCTGTCACTGGCAGATCGAACATAAAATCGCCAGTTTCGGGGAAGCGCCTATAGAAGCTGGTCTTCAATTCGTCAAATACAGCATAAGCATGATATTGCATAGACTTTGAGTAATGCATCGGTACGTCGCGAATTGACTGTTCGCTCCGATTCTTGGTGTAAATAGGCGAGGCGACACTTGGGGTAATTCTCAAATCCCCTTGTCGCATATCCGTGACGCCAGATAGTTGTACTCTATCCGTGGCTAGCAGCCATGCAAATGCAACCTCTTCGCAGGGCGTATGCTTTATAAGATACAGATAGTCGATGTTATTGAAATGCAACTTGTGAGCGTTATTCTCGGGGTATATGTCCAACGACCCGGTTACACGAAGGCCCGATTTGATCAGACGATTCGCCTCCTCAATTGTCAGAGCCGAGTTGTTTTCGATTTGATCGTAGCTGAATTCTGTACGATTATGGAGAAGTCGCTCCTTCAGGCGGAGGTTGCCGCTTTCCAAAATTGCACCAGCAATAGCTTTATAGACAGTGCTGCGGGTTGTCTTGGTGGTGCTGTATCTAAGTTTTTCGTAATCGCCATCACATTCATTAAGCATAATGGCAAGTTGGCGCATGACATTTTCATCGCCGAGCAACTCCAGACGCTGCTCATTCATCTCGTGGAGAAAACGGCAGCAAAAATGAATCGTCGATCTCACAATCTTCAATTCATCTTTTTCAGGCTGATTAGTAATCTGACCTAAGCTTGGAGTTGCTTGACCGGCGCGGTTTGAAACAGATGGTATATAAACAATAGCTTCACGCACAGCTGCAGCCGCGTCGGCTAAGGCTGGATTGCCATATGCATGGTCTAGGAAATTATCGAAGGCTGTGCGATAAATTGACATGTATACGCAGATGGTATTCAACTGAGATTTTTTCACCGTACGCAAATGGTGTCCCAGATCCTGCATGACTGCCGCAGGTAATACTTTAGCATGTGGATACTCGGTTACTGCCCATTCCGCAAGGATATTAAATCTCAAAATCCTATGGTATGCGTCTGTGAGCGAGTTACTTTTACATTCGCCGCTGTTGAAATAATGAAGTTGAGCACGAAAAATAGGACAGGCATGGAACTGCTCTGGTATTTCGATGCGACGGTGCTCAACTTTTTTGCCCTTTGCCACTTGCATTGCAACGATGGCAAAAGTGTCCGATGGACTGAAGTTGAAAATTGGGTTAGGGGCTAGCGAAGACAAAGTCGCAGGAGTTTCGGTTGCGGCTTCAGAAGTATCAGTCAGCGAGGTCATCGTTTAGCGCTTGCCTTATTTTTTCACGACGGTGAAGTTTACCATCGAAAACCACATAGTCTTTAGTAGTTGCCTCATCTTCGTGTCCCATTTGTTCTGGAACATACTGCCAAGGGTCGTACCCGTGTTTGTAGCAGAAGTCAACGAGATTGGTCGCGAATGTGTGTCTCAGCGCATGGAAGGTCAACTTGAGAAAGTTGGGTTTGGTCACAAAGTGTAGGTGCGGGTCTTTGGCGTGAAGTTCGGATATCACGCTCTCGATTTTTGTGCTAGCTAAGATTCTTGCTGACTTGAAAGTATTAGAGGCGTGTCCTTCGAATAATGAAGCGCCATTCCTCCTGCAAATCAACGATCCATTCGCAATATTATCCGTCCTGCGTCGGCCCTCCATGAAGGCCTTGATCTTTTTGAGAGCTTTAGGAGGGCAGTCAACCTGCCGGAGCTTATCTCCCTTCCCGATGATAGGCAGTGTTATGGTCTTATCACCGCTCTGCTCAGCCAGAGCAATGCGTCTCCTCAAATCAGCCGTGTGCAGATTTCGAGGATCGGTGACTTCTGCACAGCGAAGTCCACAATAGTATCCGAGGTGAAGAACCAGCTCGTCCCGCTCCTTTTCGAAAGGGGATTTGGCTTTGATGTTGCCCAGCAGACTGCTGAGGATGTCTTTCTGGATGTACTTACTGAAGAGGTCAAAGTTGACTTTTTTCTTGCCGTCCCCTTGAACCTTCTGCTCCGTCGAAAGGTACAGGTAGGTGAAGGATGCCGGAGCATCGAGCATCCCAATCTGCCAGGCGTATGCATAGAATGCTTTGATGGTGGAAATGTGGCGCTCGATTGTCTTGTCAGTGCACGATTTGGTCGTTTTCAAGTGGCTGTACAGATAGCCTGACATGTCGAGATCTGTGAGGCGTCTCCAATCTTGCTCATGAGCGCGCAGGGCTTCGAAGAAGCTTCGAAGGTCATATGCACAGGAGCGGATGGAGTTGGGTAGCTGCCCATCTTGGGCTAGGTGTATTAGGTAAAGACTTGGGGCTGGGACGATGCTCTCTTCTGTGATCGGCCCATCCTCGAGAACGGCATAGGTATTGAGGGGGCCGCCTGACCAAGCGATGTCTTTCACAAATTTTATCTTCATCGCATCGCACCCCTAGCACCGAAGCATGAGTTGCTTCATAAAGCTAAGCTAATCAGCAGGTTATGGTGCTGTCAACGTGCCTAAAAGAGCGTGTCAACGTTTCCTTAAAAACGGTTCTCTCTCGGATAAACTTCGCCGATGCTCGGCACCAGGTTATGCAGGTCTGCCTCGGCGCGCTTGAACACCTCATCATGGCGCGTGCAGTTTTTTCGCCCTCCGTTTTGCCAGCATTGGCGCAGATGCCCGATTTGCCAGGCCGGCACGATGTGTTCCCACTCAATGCGCGCGGCGCGGTTGGCGTTTTTACGCGGTATGTAACCGCAGGCTTTCAGGTTCACCCGGTTACCGGTGTATTTGCAGCCGCAATAGAATTCAGTGGATTGCGGCGCGTAGAGCTTCCAGGCGATTTTCTTGGCTTCGCTGAAGGTTCGAGGGGCCTGGGCGTTGGCGGTGACGGTAAAAAACAGACAGCACACAGCAATAAAACGGGCACTCATTGAATCAATCTTCCTTCGGCACAACCCAGAAAATCTGCACGCCACCGTCATCTCGATAGGCGAGGGTGACGTTGTCGTTTTCCGCAATCTCTTCCAGTAAACGTTGCCAATCGTTCTCCGGCTCATCGGGTAAACGGAAGATCAACGCGGCCTTGGCTTTCTGCGCGTTGGTCGAGTTGATGATTTTTTGCACGCGGATAGCCAGGCGCTGGTAGGCGTCAGGCGAGGTAGGTGCTGCGGAAGAGGGCTTTGCCACAGGGTGTTCCTTAATTAGCTGTACGCACATACAGTATTTAACTGTAGGCAATTTCGCAACTGCTTAAATTTCAAGAAGTTCGTCTGACAGCGAATCAGGAAGTTTGTTGATGGGGGCAAAGGAACTGTAGGAGCGAGCTTGCTCGCGAAAAACGTGATAGCGCCGCAGTGACTCAGGCTTTGCGCGTTATCGTTAGCGTTCTTCGCGAGCAAGCTCGCTCCTACGGGTGAATCAGCAGGGATCAATACTCCCAGAAGATCCGTTGCAGTTCCTTGCTGTCCTGGGTCTTGGTCAGGGCGACCATCGCCAGGATGCGGGCTTTCTGCGGGTTCAGGTCAAGGGCGGCGACCCAGTCGTATTTGTCGTCTGGCTGTTCGGCGTTACGCAGAACCATGCCACCGGCGTTGACGTGGGAGGAGCGAATGATCTGTACGCCTTGTTTACGCAGTTCCACCAGCGCTGGAACGACCTTGGACGATACCGAGCCATTGCCGGTACCGGCGTGAATGATCGCTTTGGCACCCGCTTGGGCCAGTGCTTTGTAGGCGGTGTCGCTCACGTTGCCGTAGCCGTAGGCAATTTCAACGTCAGGCAGGCTTTTGATGGTCTTGATGTCGAACTCAGAATCCATGGTGTGACGCTTGGCCGGCAGGCGGAACCAGTAGGATTTGCCTTCAACGACCATGCCCATTGGGCCCCATGGGCTCTTGAAGGCTTCGGTTTTGATATTGATCATCTTGCTGACGTCGCGACCCGATTGAATCTCGTCGTTCATGGTCACCAGCACGCCTTTGCCGCGGGCTTCCTTGCTACCTGCGACTGCAACCGCGTTGTACAGGTTGAGCATGCCGTCTGCCGACATCGCGGTGCCTGGGCGCATGGAGCCGACCACCACGATAGGCTTGTCGGTTTTTTCTACCAGGTTCAGGAAGTAGGCGGTTTCTTCAAGGGTGTCGGTGCCGTGGGTGATCACGATGCCATCCACGTCCTTGTTGTCAGCCAGTTCGGCAACGCGGCGACCCAGTTGCAGCAGGTTCTCGTTGTTGATGCTTTCCGACGCAATTTGCATCACTTGTTCGCCGCGAACATTGGCGATCTGGCTAAGCTCAGGAACGCCGGCGATCAGTTGTTCGATGCCGACTTTGGCCGCCTGGTAGGTGGCACTGTTGGCCGCACTGGCGCCGGCGCCAGCGATGGTACCGCCGGTGGCGAGGATGACTACGTTGGACAGTTTGGTCTTGCTTTCAACTTCCTTTGCCTGGGCGGCAACGGGGAATAGCAGCAGAAGGGCCAGGGCGCCCGGAATAACGTTCTTCAATGCAGATTTCATTATTTTTCTCTCTGGTTTTTGATGAGTGCTGTAGCAGGTTCATCTAGAACACCCGGGCGGTTCTGAACGCCGCGAGGTGCTGAGAAAGAGCAGGATTTGTACCAGGCTGAGCATGTTGGTATTTTTAAATTAACTTATTGATTTAAAACAACTTAAAGTGAGGTTTCGGTTTGATGGGGCGGGGCGCTGTCCGGCTTTCCGAACGAGAAGGGCTGTGATGTTCGGTTGTCCGAAAGCGTTCACGATTTGTCCGGGCACCCTGTGGGATCATTCGCCACACAGCCTGTCGTTTCAGAGAACGGTGAGAGAGGGCGAGTTTGCTTAAACGTATCAGCGGTCAGTAACTGAAGAATAAGCTTGGAGGGCGCCCATGAAAGGCTTGCTGCTACCGTTGACAAATCTCGACAAGGTTCTCATAGTTTGCTCAACGCAAACGTTTGCGAGATGTTTCACTGCGCCCTTGGCACATCGTGACAGCTCGTATCAGCCGCCCAGGTGGGAGGGCTGCCGAAGGGCTCTTCGGTGCAAGCGTTGCTTACAATAATCATAAGATCGGAGTGAACCCATGAAGCTGCCATTTGCTGGACGTCTTCTTGCTGTTGCTGTGCTTGCTGCCGCATCCGCCGCTTTGCCTCTCTCTTCTGCATTTGCCGATGACGCTGCCAAAACGCCTACCGTGGGTTTGGTGATGAAGTCCCTTGCCAATGAGTTTTTTGTCACCATGACCGACGGTGCGAAGGACTACCAGAAAGCGCACCCAACAGAATTCAAGTTGATCTCCAACGGCATCAAGAACGAAACCGATACTAGCGCTCAGATCGCCATCGTCAACGAAATGATCAACGCCAAGGTCGATGCGCTTGTCATCGCTCCCGCCGACTCCAAGGCACTCGCCAGTGTGCTGAAGAAAGCTTCCGATGCCGGTATCAAAGTCGTCAACATCGACAACCGCCTGGACCCGGGAGTACTCAAAAGCAAAAAACTCGATATCCCGTTCGTAGGCCCGGATAACCGCAAAGGCTCCAAGCTGGTGGGCGACTACCTGGCCAAGCAACTGGCCGCCGGTGACAAGGTCGGCATCATCGAGGGCGTACCCACGACCACCAATGCCCAGCAGCGCACCGCAGGCTTCAAGGATGCGATGGACGCGGCAGGCATGAAGATTGTTTCCACCCAATCCGGTAACTGGGAAATCGACCAAGGCAACAAGATCGCCGCAGCGATGCTGAGCGAAACGCCAGATATCAAGGCGCTGCTGGCCGGTAACGACAACATGGCCCTGGGCGCTGTCTCCGCCGTGCGTGCGGCAGGCAAGGCCGGTAAGGTGTTAGTCGTAGGCTACGACAACATTGATGCGATCAAGCCAATGCTTAAGGACGGCCGCGTGTTGGCCACCGCTGACCAGGCGGCCGCTCAGCAAGCCGTATTCGGTATCCAGAACGCGCTGAAGCTGGTCAAGGGCGAGAAGGTCGATGCCAAAGATGGCGTGATCGAAACCCCGGTCGAACTCGTCATCAAGCAGTAATCCTGGCAGTACCCAACAGCGCCCGCTCGTCCTGGGCGGGCGCCTGGAGATTTTCCTATGTCATCTTCCGCCCCGAACGCTGTCCTCTCGGTCAGCGGTATCGGTAAGACCTATGCCCAACCGGTTCTGTCCGACATCACCCTGACGCTTAATCGCGGGGAAGTGCTGGCGCTGACCGGTGAAAACGGCGCAGGCAAAAGTACCTTGTCGAAGATCATCGGCGGCCTGGTCACGCCCACCACCGGGCACATGCAATTCAATGGTCAGGATTACGCCCCCGCCAGCCGCACCCAGGCCGAAGCCTTGGGCGTGCGCATGGTCATGCAGGAGCTCAACCTGCTGCCGACGCTGACCGTGGCTGAAAACCTGTTCCTGGATAACCTGCCAAGCCGCTGTGGCTGGATCAGCCGCAAACAACTGCGCAAGGCCGCGATCGAAGCCATGGCCCAAGTCGGCCTGGACGCGATCGACCCGGACACGCTGGTGGGCAGCCTGGGCATTGGTCACCAACAGATGGTCGAGATCGCCCGTAACCTGATCGGCGACTGCCATGTGCTGATCCTCGACGAGCCCACGGCGATGCTCACTGCTCGTGAAGTCGAGATGCTGTTCGAACAAATCACCCGCCTGCAGGCCCGAGGCGTGGCGATCATTTATATTTCGCACCGGCTCGAAGAGTTGGCCCGTGTCGCCCAGCGCATTGCGGTATTGCGCGACGGCAAGCTGGTTTGCGTCGAGCCGATGGCCAATTACAACAGTGAGCAGTTGGTGACCTTGATGGTCGGTCGCGAACTGGGCGAACACATTGACTTGGGCCCGCGCACCATCGGTGGCCCGGCCTTGACGGTGACGGGCCTGACCCGTTCGGACAAGGTTCGCGATGTGTCCTTTGAAGTGCGCGCCGGTGAGATCTATGGCATTTCCGGCCTGATTGGCGCCGGCCGCACCGAATTGCTGCGCCTGATCTTCGGCGCCGACCCGGCCGACAGCGGTACCGTGGCCTTGGGTTCGCCGGCCAAGGTGGTGAGCATTCGCTCGCCGGTGGACGCAGTCGGTCATGGTATTGCCCTGATCACCGAAGACCGCAAGGGCGAGGGCCTGCTGCTGACTCAGTCCATCAGCGCCAACATCGCCTTGGGCAACATGCCGGAAATTTCCGGCGGTGGCGTCGTCAACAGCCGCAACGAAACGGCTCTGGCCAAGCGCCAGATCGATGCGATGCGTATCCGCAGTTCCAGCCCCACGCAACTGGTGTCCGAGCTGTCGGGTGGTAACCAGCAAAAGGTGGTGATCGGCCGCTGGCTGGAGCGTGATTGCGCGGTGATGTTGTTCGATGAGCCCACCCGCGGCATCGACGTCGGTGCCAAGTTCGACATCTATGCCTTGCTCGGTGAACTGACCCGCCAGGGCAAAGCGCTGGTGGTGGTGTCCAGTGACCTGCGTGAGCTGATGCTGATCTGTGACCGCATCGGCGTCTTGTCTGCCGGGCGCCTGATCGAGACCTTCGAGCGTGACAGCTGGACCCAGGACGAATTGCTCGCCGCCGCCTTTGCCGGCTATCAGAAACGTGATGCGCTGCTCAACGAAGCAGCGCCTAGGAATACCCCATGAAAACAAGCATTTCCCCCGGTAAAACTGGCGGCAACTTCTATGGCCTGGGTACCTACCTGGGGCTGGCGGGTGCGTTGCTGGCGATGATTGCGCTGTTCTCGGTGCTCAGCGATCACTTCCTTTCCTATGACACCTTCAGCACCCTGGCCAACCAGATTCCAGACCTGATGGTGCTGGCGGTGGGCATGACCTTCATCCTGATCATTGGCGGCATCGACCTGTCCGTGGGCTCGGTACTGGCATTGGCGGCCTCGGCGGTCAGCGTGGCGATCCTGGGTTGGGGCTGGAGCGTGTTGCCCGCCGCTCTGTTGGGCATGGGCTGCGCGGCGTTGGCCGGTACTATCACCGGTTCCATCACGGTGGCCTGGCGCATTCCGTCATTTATCGTGTCCCTTGGCGTGCTGGAGATGGCTCGCGGCGTGGCCTACCAGATGACGGGCTCGCGCACCGCTTATATCGGTGACTCGTTTGCCTGGCTGTCCAACCCGATTGCCTTCGGTATTTCCCCGTCGTTTATCATCGCGCTGTTGGTGATCATCGCGGCCCAGTTGGTACTGACCCGTACGGTCTTCGGTCGTTACCTGATCGGCATCGGCACCAACGAAGAAGCGGTGCGCCTGGCGGGCATCAATCCCAAGCCTTACAAGATCCTGGTGTTCAGCCTGATGGGGCTGTTGGCCGGTGTGGCGGCGTTGTTTCAGATTTCGCGTCTGGAAGCGGCGGACCCGAATGCCGGTTCGGGCCTGGAGCTGCAAGTGATCGCCGCCGTGGTGATCGGCGGCACCAGCCTGATGGGCGGGCGTGGTTCGGTCATCAGCACGTTCTTCGGCGTGTTGATCATTTCGGTCTTGGCGGCCGGGCTGGCGCAGATCGGCGCGACGGAGCCGACTAAACGCATCATTACCGGTGCTGTGATCGTGATCGCCGTGGTCCTCGACACTTACCGCAGCCAGCGCGCCAGTCGGCGGGGCTGAACCATGGCAACGATCAAGGATGTGGCAGCGCTTGCAGGTATTTCCTACACCACCGTGTCCCACGTGGTGAACAAGACGCGCCCGGTCAGCGAGCCGGTACGCATCAAGGTCGAGGCGGCGATCAAGCAGTTGGACTACGTGCCCAGTGCCGTCGCACGCTCGCTCAAAGCCAAGACCACGGCGACCATCGGCCTGCTGGTGCCCAACAGCCTCAACCCGTATTTTGCCGAACTGGCCCGGGGTATCGAAGATTACTGCGAGCGTAATGGCTATTGCGTGATCCTTTGCAACTCGGATGACGACGCAGAGAAACAGCGCAGTTACTTACGCGTGTTGCTGGAAAAACGCGTCGACGGCTTGATCGTGACCTCCGTGGGCGGCGATGACAGTGGCCTTGCCGCGGGCTTGAGTGCAGTGCGCACGCCCATGGTGATTGTCGACCGGGCGCTGGATGGGATTGATGTGGACCTGGTGCGCATCGATCACGAGGAGGGCGCTTACCTGGCGACCCGGCACTTGTTGGAATTGGGGCACCGGGACATCGCCTGTATCGGTGGCCCGGGGCATACCCGCGTGGCGCAGATGCGCCTGGCGGGTTACCAGCGTGCATTGCGCGAGGCGGGTATCGAGGTGTTGGCCAGTCGTACCCTGGAAAGCGATTTCACCAGCACGGGCGGGTATGCCGCAGCCGTACAGTTATTATCGCAACACCCGCCCAGCGCGATTTTCGCCAGCAACGATATGATTGGGTTTGGCGTGCTGCGCGCCGCCGCCGAGCGCAATGTGCGGGTGCCGGGCGAGCTGTCGGTCATCGGTTTCGATGACATTCAGATGGGGCGCTACGTCTACCCGGCGCTGACAACGGTCGGCCAGTCGATCCTGCAATTGGGTGAGACGGCAGCCGAATTATTACTGCAACGAATAGCAACACCCCAACTGCCGATCGATCAACGTATCGTGACGCCCAGTATTGTTTTGCGTGAGTCGACCGCGCCATTGGCTGATGTGTTCGCCCAATACCGCTGAACCGAATTGATGAGTACTGATGTATGCCAGCAAAAGTAGTGGTAATAGGCAGCTTGAACATGGACCTGGTCACCCGCGCCAGCCGCTTGCCGCGTGCCGGTGAAACCCTGATCGGCCAGACGTTCTCCACTGTACCCGGTGGCAAGGGCGCCAACCAGGCCGTCGCCTCGGCGCGCCTGGGGGCGAGTGTCGCAATGGTGGGGTGCATCGGTACCGACGCCTACGGCAGCCAATTGCGCGATGCGCTGCTGGTCGAAGGCATCGATTGCCAGGCAGTCAGCACGGTGGAGGGCTCCAGCGGTGTGGCGCTGATCGTGGTCGATGACAGCAGCCAGAACGCCATTGTCATTGTGGCCGGCAGCAACGGTGAGCTGACGCCCGCGTCGCTGCGAACGTGTGACGCTGTGCTGCAGGCGGCAGACGTGATCATCTGTCAGCTTGAGGTGCCGATGGACACCGTCGGTCATGCGCTCAAGCGGGGTCGCGAGCTGGGTAAGACGGTCATCCTCAACCCGGCCCCGGCAAGCGGACCGTTGCCCGCAGATTGGTATGCCTCGATCGATTATCTGATCCCCAATGAAAGCGAGGCCAGCGCTCTGAGCGGCGTGACAGTCGACTCACTGGACAGCGCCAAGGTCGCCGCGACCGCGCTGATCAAGGCGGGTGCCGGTAAGGTCATCATCACCCTGGGCGCTCAGGGTGCGCTGTTTGCCGACGGCAAGAGCTTTGAGCACCTGGTGGCCCCGAAGGTCAAGGCGGTGGATACCACCGCTGCTGGCGATACCTTTGTTGGTGGCTTTGCCGCCGCGCTGGCCGCGGGCCAGAGTGAAGCCGAAGCGATCCGTTTTGGCCAGGTGGCGGCGGCGTTGTCGGTGACCCGTGCTGGCGCTCAGCCTTCCATTCCTACGCTGCACGACGTACAAGGTTTTGTGCCCGCATGAAAAAGACACCTTTGCTGAATATCGCCCTGTCGCGTGTGATCGCGTCCCTGGGCCACGGTGACATCCTGGTCATCGGCGATGCCGGCCTGCCGGTACCTCCCGGCGTCGAATTGATCGACCTGGCACTGACCCAGGGCATCCCGGACTTCATCAGCACCTTGCGCATCGTGCTGAGCGAAATGCAGGTGGAAAGCCATGTTCTGGCAGAAGAGATCCTGCTGAAGCAACCGCCCGCGCTGACCGCGCTAAATGCGCTTACAGAGCAGGCTTCACTGGGTGAGCGCCGCCTGCTCAGCCATGACCAATTCAAGCAATTGAGCCGCAATGCCCGCGCCGTGGTGCGCACTGGCGAGTGCCAGCCGTACTGCAATATCGCGCTGGTGTCCGGCGTAACGTTCTAGCGTCCCCCCCTATGACAAGGAGTGCTTTATGCAACGTGGTCTACCTACCCTGAAAAACCTGTTCCGGAGTGTTCTGCTTTTGTCCGCGCTCACTGCTGCAAGCGCCCAAGCGGCGGAAAAAATCGACCTGATCATCGACACCGACCCGGGTGCCGACGATGTGGTGGCCTTGCTGTTCGCCATGGCTTCGCCGGAGGAACTGAGCATTCGTGCGCTGACCACCGTGGCCGGTAATGTGCGCCTGGACAAAACCTCGCGCAACGCGCGCCTGGCGCGTGAGTGGGCAGGGCGCGAGGACATCCCGGTGTACGCCGGTGCGCCAGCGCCGCTGCTGCGCAAACCGATCTACGCCGAGAATATCCATGGCAAGGAGGGTATCTCCGGCGTCACAGTGCATGAACCGAAAAAAGGCCTGGCCGAAGGCAATGCGGTCGACTACCTGATCAAAACCCTGAGCAGCGCCAAGCCGCACAGCATCACCATCGCCATGCTCGGCCCGCAGACCAACCTGGCACTGGCACTGACCCAGGCGCCCGAAATCACCCAGGGCATCAAGGAAGTGGTGGTGATGGGCGGCGCGCACTTCAACGGCGGCAATATCACCCCAGTGGCTGAGTTCAACCTGTTCGCCGATCCGGTGGCGGCGGAGATCGTGCTCAAAAGCGGTGTGAAATTGACTTACCTGCCGTTGGACGTGACCCATAAAGTCCTCACCAGCGACGCCCGCCTGAAGAAGATTGCGGACCTGAACAACAACGCGAGCAAGGTGGTCAGCAGTATTCTGAATGAGTACGTCAAAGGCGATATGGAGCACTACGGCATTCCCGGTGGCCCGGTCCACGACGCTACCGTGGTGGCGTACCTGCTCAAACCTTCGCTGTTCAGCGGTCGTGAGGCCAATGTGGTGGTCGACAGCCGCGAAGGCCCGACCTTCGGCCAGACCATCGTCGATTGGTACGACGGCCTCAAGCAGCCCAAGAATGTGTTCTGGGTTGAGAATGGCGACGCCCAGGGCTTCTTCGATCTGCTGACCGAGCGCCTGGCACGTCTGAAGTAAGGTGTTTTACCGGGCGGCGCTCGTCGCCCGGTTCTATTCGCGCTCTTGGGCGCCCCCGTAATCGGCCGGGTATTTCTCGAATATCTGGCCGATGAACGCTTGCGCCGCCTGGGTGCCCAGTTCCTTGACCAACAGGTCGATACCAATGATCGCCAGTTCTTCCGGGCTTCCGGGGCTGTAGGAACTTTGCCCTTGGGGCCACTTGGCTTTGATGTCGGCTTGAAGCGTTACGGTGGTCATGGAAATCTCACGGGCTGAAAATGCGGGTCAATGCACTGGAACGCCGTTCCAGAGGGGCGCAGTTAAGCATTTTGTACGGCATTTGGCACTGCTACTTAGGCATGACGCAGAGGCTGTGCGACACTGTCGGCCTGTTAAATGGCCGGGAAACACCGCGTGCAAATCGATTTGAGCAAGCCCGACAACCTGACGCTGGACGCCGTGCGCCAACTGCTTGGCAGCGCCAGTGACGACGAACATACCCAGCTGCGGGTGACCAAAAAAGGCGTGGCCTACATTTCTTCCGGCGTAGTCGGGGGGGCTGATATCGATGGCCTGTTGTTTCGCCTGGAGACCTGGGCCAAGGGTTCCGGCTATGTCGGCAAGGTGGCAGCCAGCGATGAAGTCTGGGTTATGCAGATTTTCAACGCGCTGAAGCAGAATTGGCCTACGCCTTCGTCGGACTACATCGACATCTACTGAATACGTTCATATCTAGTCACGATTCACCGAGCGATTGCAGGCCGGGACTCAGGCAGACTTGCCTACAGGCGGTTAACGTCTTGAAACCAATCGCTTTGACTGCTGTCGCACGATCTCTGTCCACTTTTTATCATAGGAGGCTTCATGCCTTGGAAGCTCGCATCATTCGGTACTTTGTTGGCTGCGCTCGCGTTGGCGGGTTGCAGCACCCCGGGTGCCTCTGAGCCAGGCAAAGCTGCCACTGCGACCGATGCTGGTCATAGCCGCTGTGAGTCGAAGGCTGCAGAGTTCGCCATCGGCCAGAAAGCCTCGCCTCAGTTGCTGGAGCAGGCCCGCACGCGTGCCGGCGCGCAGAATGCACGCATTCTCAAGCCCAATGACATGATCACGCTGGAGTATCGCTCCGACCGCTTGAACCTGAACACCGACAACAATCTGGTGATCAACCGGGTTAACTGCGGCTGATGCGGCTTTTGCATCACCCATAAAAAACCCCGTCACATGGACGGGGTTTTTTTTAGCTCAGCGGAGAATTACTCGCCGCGAACCTGTGCAGCTTGCATACCCTTTTGGCCTTTCTCAGCCACGAAGGAAACGGTTTGGCCTTCTTTCAGGCTTTTGAAACCGTCGCTTTCGATAGCTTTGAAGTGTACGAACAAGTCGTCACCGCCACCTGTAGGAGTGATGAAGCCGAAGCCTTTTTCATCGTTGAACCATTTAACGGTGCCGGTTTGGCGATTAGACATGGTGTATCTCCAAGAAACATATATTTTCAGTAGTGCTGTGCTGCTCAGGCCAACTGGGCACACCGGGCTATCATAGTCGAAATGTTCGGCTTGGGAGCCCCCCCAAGGCACTGTTTGCTAATCAATCGCTTTGCGTTTGATTCATCATTGGGCTGAAAGCCCCGATTTACGGGGCTTTGCGACGACATATCAGCTATTAAAAAAAGCCGTAAAACCTGCATAATTTGTGCGAAATGGCAGTTTTCAGGCTGTTTTTCCAGCGAAATGGCCGTCGAATCGTCAGCCAATCTTACTTTTTCTTCACCACTTTGCAGGACGAAATAGCCGCGACCGCTTTGTTTTTAAGCTCCGGGCTGGCGTTCTGGTTGGTCATCAATTCCTTGATCTCGGCAGTGCTCAATTCGGCATTGATCTTGTCGGCGCCACATTCACAGTGGGCTTTGGCAGTTTTGACGTCCACGTTCTGGCTGGCGGCGGCACTGCAGTCGTTGACGAAGGCGTCACGGGCGCCGGCTGGCCAGTTGGAAGGGGCTGCTGCCTGCGCGCCGAGGGAAAGGAGGCTCAGGGTAGCGGCGACAGCGAGGGTAGAGGTAAAACGCATCATGGGGATGCTCCTTTGGGTCGAGGACGAACGGCGATTCTCAGTGGCTTTGAGGCCCTACGTACAGCTCAAGTTCACTTTCACAGCTATAAAGCCATGAATTGCTCTTTACCCAACGCTTGGCCGACGCGATGACCGTTCATCTGTGCTAGCATCCTTGCCTGGCTATTTCCAGGCGCGCCATTTGCCGCCTTGCCAGGTTCTTTTTGTTCACTCCAGTCACTCTGGTTCGATTATCGGTTGGCCGAAAGGCTCCTGCCGCTGTAAGGCAGGCGTTCAGCAATGAACGGCCTGGTGTTGGATCTTGTACTGGCTCATCCCAACCCACGTGACCTTTGGTAGGGGTCACCACTAGGAGAGGAGGCGCCATGCCAACTATTACTCTTCCCGACGGCAGTCAACGTTCATTCGATCATCCGGTTTCCGTAGCCGAGGTCGCCGCATCCATTGGTGCAGGCCTGGCCAAGGCCACCGTGGCCGGCAAGGTCGACGGCAAGCTGGTTGACGCCAGCGACCTGATCACCAGTGACGCCAGCCTGCAAATCATCACGCCCAAGGATCAAGAGGGGCTGGAGATCATTCGCCACTCTTGCGCGCATTTGATTGGCCATGCGGTCAAGCAACTGTACCCAACCGCCAAGATGGTGATCGGCCCGGTCATAGAAGAAGGCTTCTATTACGACATCGCCTATGAGCGTCCTTTTACTCCGGACGACCTGGCGGCCATCGAACAGCGCATGCACGCGCTGATCGAAAAAGATTACGACGTCATCAAGAAAGTCACCCCGCGTGCCGAAGTGATCGACGTGTTTACCGCGCGTGGCGAAGACTACAAGCTGCGCCTGGTGGAAGACATGCCGGATGAGCAGGCCATGGGCCTGTATTACCACGAAGAATACGTCGACATGTGCCGTGGCCCGCACGTGCCGAACACGCGCTTTCTCAAGTCGTTCAAGCTGACCAAGCTGTCCGGTGCCTACTGGCGCGGCGATGCAAAGAACGAGCAACTGCAACGGATCTACGGCACGGCCTGGGCTGACAAGAAGCAGCTGGCCGCCTATATCCAGCGCATCGAAGAAGCCGAAAAACGCGACCATCGCAAGATCGGCAAGCGCCTGAACCTGTTCCACCTTCAGGAAGAAGCGCCGGGCATGGTGTTCTGGCACCCGAATGGCTGGACCCTGTACCAAGTGCTTGAGCAGTACATGCGCAAGGTGCAGCGCGAAAACGGCTACCTGGAGATCAAGACCCCGCAAGTGGTTGATCGCAGCCTGTGGGAGAAATCCGGGCACTGGGCCAACTATGCCGACAACATGTTCACCACCCAGTCGGAAAACCGCGACTACGCCATCAAGCCGATGAACTGCCCGTGCCACGTGCAGGTCTTCAACCAGGGCCTGAAGAGCTACCGCGAGTTGCCGATGCGCCTGGCCGAGTTCGGTGCCTGCCACCGTAACGAGCCATCGGGTGCGCTGCACGGCATCATGCGCGTGCGTGGCTTCACCCAGGACGACGCCCACATCTTCTGCACCGAAGAGCAGATGCAGGCCGAGTCCGCAGCGTTTATCAAACTGACCATGGACGTTTATCGCGATTTCGGCTTTACCGAAGTCGAGATGAAGCTGTCCACTCGTCCGGAAAAACGCGTCGGTTCCGACGAGCTGTGGGATCGCGCCGAAGCGGCACTGGCCGCAGCGCTCGACAGTGCGGGCCTTGCATACGATCTGCAGCCGGGTGAGGGCGCCTTCTATGGTCCTAAGATCGAGTTCTCGCTCAAAGATTGCCTTGGCCGTGTCTGGCAGTGTGGTACCCTGCAGCTCGATTTTAACCTGCCGATCCGTCTGGGAGCCGAATACGTCTCCGAAGACAACAGCCGTAAACACCCGGTTATGCTGCACCGGGCGATCCTCGGCTCGTTCGAACGGTTCGTCGGTATCCTGATCGAGCACTACGAGGGTGCGTTCCCTGCGTGGCTGGCTCCGACCCAGGCAGTGATCATGAATATCACTGATAAACAGGCAGATTTTGCCGCTGAAGTTGAAAAAACTCTCAACGAAAGCGGGTTTCGTGCCAAGTCCGACTTGAGAAATGAAAAGATCGGCTTTAAAATCCGCGAGCATACCTTGCTCAAGGTTCCCTATCTCTTGGTTATCGGAGATCGGGAAGTCGAGATGCAGACTGTCGCTGTGCGTACTCGTGAAGGTGCTGACCTGGGCTCGATGCCCGTCGCCCAGTTCGCTGAGTTCCTCGCGCAAGCGGTTTCCCGGCGTGGTCGCCCAGATTCGGAGTAATTATTATTAAGCGTGAAATGAGACAAGATAAACGAGCTGCACCGAAAGCCCCGATCAACGAGAATATCTCGGCACGCGAGGTTCGGTTAATTGGCGCTGATGGCGAGCAGATTGGCATCGTCTCGATTGATGAAGCGCTTCGTATTGCAGAAGAGTCCAAGCTGGACCTGGTGGAAATCTCCGCCGATGCAATCCCACCTGTTTGTCGGGTGATGGACTACGGCAAATCGATCTTCGAAAAGAAGAAGCAGGTTGCCGCAGCGAAGAAGAACCAGAAGCAGATTCAAGTAAAAGAAATCAAGTTTCGTCCAGGGACGGAGGAAGGGGATTACCAGGTAAAACTGCGCAACCTGGTACGTTTCCTGAGTGATGGGGACAGGGCCAAGGTATCCTTGCGATTCCGCGGCCGTGAGATGGCCCACCAGGAGCTGGGGATGGAACTCCTCAAGCGGGTTGAAGCTGACCTGCTCGAGTACGGTTCGGTCGAACAGCATCCTAAGATGGAAGGACGCCAGCTTATTATGGTCATCGCCCCGAAAAAGAAGAAGTAATCAACAGGGCACGGCAGGCCTTCTGATTATGTTTATCAACTGAATGCGGAGTACCGAACATGCCAAAGATGAAAACTAAAAGTGGTGCTGCTAAGCGGTTTCTGAAAACTGCTAACGGCATCAAGCACAAGCACGCTTTCAAGAGCCACATCCTGACCAAAATGTCGACCAAGCGTAAGCGTCAACTGCGCGGTAGCAGCTTGCTGCATCCGTCTGACGTGGCAAAAGTCGAGCGCATGCTGCGCCTTCGTTAATTTTGGTTCAAGAATAGAGGAAGTAACTCATGGCTCGTGTAAAGCGTGGCGTCATGGCCCGTAAGCGTCACAAAAAAATTCTGAAACTTGCTAAAGGCTACTACGGCGCGCGTTCACGCGTATTCCGTGTTGCCAAGCAAGCGGTAATCAAGGCAGGCCAATACGCCTACCGCGACCGTCGTCAGAAAAAACGTCAGTTCCGCGCTCTGTGGATCGCTCGTATCAATGCTGGTGCACGTGTTAACGGTCTGTCCTACAGCCGTTTCATCGCTGGCCTGAAAAAAGCGTCCATCGAAATCGACCGTAAGGTTCTGGCTGAACTGGCCGTGAACGAAAAAGCGGTGTTTGCTGCGATTGTCGAGAAAGCTAAAGCCTCCTTGGCTTAAGTACCCCCGACAGTCACCCTGGGCTACTCCTGTGGCCCAAGGTGGTAAACGTCATAAATAGGGGAAGAGCCTTCAAGCTCTTCCCCTATTTTGTATCTGGAGTCTGTACATGGAAAACCTGGACGCGCTCGTCGCCCAAGCCCTTGAGGCTGTGCAAAGCGCTGAAGATGTAAATGCCCTGGAGCAAATCCGGGTTCACTACCTTGGCAAGAAAGGTGAATTGACTCAGGTGATGAAGACCCTGGGAAATCTGCCTGCTGAAGAGCGTCCGCAAGTCGGTGCGCTGATCAACGTCGCCAAGGAGCGTGTCACAGAGGTTCTCAATGCGCGCAAGGCGTCGCTCGAGGAGGCCGATCTTGCGGCCAAGCTCGCCGCCGAGTCCATTGACGTGACCTTGCCTGGTCGTGGCCAGGCCTCGGGCGGTCTGCATCCGATCACCCGGACTCTGGAACGTATCGAACAGTTCTTCACCCACATCGGCTACGGCATTGCCGAAGGCCCTGAGGTCGAAGACGACTACCACAACTTCGAGGCGCTCAACATCCCAGGCCATCACCCGGCCCGGTCGATGCACGACACCTTCTATTTCAACGCCAACATGCTGCTGCGCACCCATACCTCGCCGGTACAGGTCCGCACCATGGAAGCGAACAAGCCGCCGATCCGCATTGTCTGCCCAGGCCGTGTGTACCGTAGCGACTCGGATATCACCCATTCGCCGATGTTCCACCAGGTCGAAGGCCTGCTGGTTGATCGCGATATCAATTTCGCCGACCTCAAAGGCACCATCGAAGAGTTCCTGCGGGTGTTCTTCGAAAAAGAGTTGGCGGTACGTTTCCGTCCTTCGTTCTTCCCGTTCACCGAGCCATCGGCTGAAGTCGACATGGAATGCGTGATGTGCAGCGGTAAAGGCTGCCGCGTGTGCAAGCAGACTGGCTGGCTGGAAGTGATGGGCTGCGGCATGGTTCACCCCAACGTGCTGCGCATGTCCGGGATCGACCCGGAAGAGTTCTCGGGCTTTGCCTTCGGCATGGGCGTTGAGCGTCTGGCCATGCTGCGTTACGGCGTGAACGACTTGCGTCTGTTCTTCGACAACGACTTGCGGTTCCTCGCGCAATTTCGCTAGTCGTAACGAATCTTTAGGAGAGCAGGATGAAATTCAGTGAACAATGGCTGCGTGGCTGGGTAAGCCCGCAGGTAGATCGCGACGAGCTGGTTGCTCGTCTGTCGATGGCCGGTCTTGAGGTCGATAGCGTTACGCCGGCCGCCGGTGTTTTCAGTGGCGTGGTGGTGGGCGAGGTGTTAAGCACCGAGCAGCACCCGGATGCCGACAAATTGCGTGTGTGCCAGGTCAGCAACGGCTCGGAAACCTTTCAGGTCGTGTGCGGAGCGCCTAACGTGCGCCCGGGCCTGAAAATCCCGTTCGCCATGATCGGCGCCCAGTTGCCGGGCGACTTCAAGATCAAGAAGGCCAAGCTGCGTGGCGTTGAATCCAACGGCATGCTGTGCTCCCAGGCCGAGCTGCAAGTAGGTGAGGGCAATGACGGCTTGATGGAACTGCCGGCCGACGCACCAGTGGGTCAGGACATCCGTGTTTACCTGGAGCTGGAAGACGCCAGCATCGAGGTCGACCTGACCCCCAACCGCGGCGACTGCCTGTCCCTGGCTGGCCTGGCCCGTGAAGTGGGTGCGCTGTACAACGCGCCTGTCACTCGTCCAGTGGTTGCTGCCGTGCCGGTGGTACACGACGAAGTTCGCTTGATTGAAGTATTGGCGCCCAACGCTTGCCCGCGTTACCTGGGGCGTGTGGTCCGTAACGTCGACCTGTCCAAGCCAACTCCGCTGTGGATGGTCGAGCGCCTGCGTCGTGCCGACGTTCGCAGTATTGACGCTGCGGTCGACATCACCAACTACGTGATGCTCGAACTGGGCCAGCCGTTGCACGCGTTCGATCTCGCCGAAATCAACGGCGGCATCCGCGTGCGTATGGCCGAAGAGGGTGAGAAGCTGGTGCTGCTCGATGGTCAGGAAGTCAGCCTGCGTGCCGACACCTTGGTGATCGCCGACCACTCTCGTGCCCTGGCAATTGCCGGCGTGATGGGTGGCGAGCACAGCGGTGTATCCGCGACCACTCGTGACGTGTTCCTTGAAAGCGCGTTCTTCGACCAGATCGCGATCGCTGGCAAGGCCCGTTCTTACGGCCTGCACACCGATGCGTCACACCGCTATGAGCGTGGCGTGGACTGGAAACTCGCCCGTGAAGCCATGGAGCGCGCCACCGGCCTGCTGCTGGAAATCACCGGTGGCGAAGCCGGCCCGATCACCGAGACCGTCAGCGAACAGTACCTGCCGTCGATTGCGCCGATCACCTTGCGTGCCAAAAGCGTTGAGCAGATGCTCGGCCTGGTCATCGAACCGGCTGAAATCGAGCAACTGCTGTCTGCGCTCGGCCTGGGTATTTCTGCGGGCGGGGAAGGGCAGTGGCAGGTTGCAGTACCTAGCCATCGCTTCGACATCAGCCTGGAAGTCGACCTGATCGAAGAGCTGGCGCGCCTGTACGGCTACAACCGCCTGCCGGTTCGCTATCCGCAAGCACGCCTGGCACCGCAACCCAAGGCCGAAGCGCGTGCGCACTTGCCTGAACTGCGTCGCTTGCTGGTTGCCCGTGGTTACCAGGAAGCCGTGACGTATAGCTTCATCGATCCAAAACAGTTCGAACTGTTCAACCCTGGCGTTGAGCCGTTGCTGCTGGCCAACCCGATCTCCAACGATATGGCCGCCATGCGTTCGTCGCTGTGGCCGGGCCTGGTGAAGGCACTTTCCCACAACCTGAACCGCCAGCAAGACCGCGTGCGCCTGTTCGAAAGCGGCTTGCGTTTCGTCGGCCAGCTCGATGGCTTGAAGCAAGAGCCAATGCTGGCGGGTGTTGTCTGCGGCAGCCGTCTGCCGGAAGGCTGGGCGCAAGGCCGTGAGGTCGTGGACTTCTTCGACGTCAAGGCTGACGTGGAAGCGGTGCTCGGCTTTGCCGGTGCGCTGGACGCCTTTACATTTGTACCGGGCAGCCACCCAGCCTTGCATCCAGGCCAGACTGCACGTATCGAGCGTGAAGGCCGCCTGGTGGGCTTCGTCGGCGCCATTCACCCGGAACTGTCGAAAACCTTGGGTCTGGACCGTCCAGTCTTCGTGTTTGAGCTAGTCTTGGCTGAAGTTGCGTCGGGCAAGATGCCTAAATTCAGCGAGTTGTCGCGCTTCCCTGAAGTGCGTCGCGACCTGGCCCTGATCGCCGACCGCGAAGTCGCCGCCACTGCGGTTCTGGATGTAATCCGTGAAAATGCAGGGGAATGGCTGACAGACCTCAGGCTATTTGACGTCTATCAGGGTAAAGGCATTGATCCGCATAGAAAAAGCCTCGCAGTTGGCTTGACCTGGCAGCATCCATCGCGCACTCTTAATGACGATGAGGTGAATACCACGACGCAAAATATCCTCACCTCGCTCGAACAAAGGTTGAACGCCACGTTAAGGAAGTGACGTATGGGGGCTTTGACGAAAGCTGAGATGGCGGAACGTCTGTACGAAGAGTTGGGTCTGAACAAGCGCGAGGCCAAGGAATTGGTCGAGCTGTTTTTTGAAGAGATCAGACACGCTCTGGAAGACAACGAACAGGTCAAATTGTCCGGTTTCGGCAATTTTGACCTGCGAGACAAACGCCAGCGGCCTGGCCGCAATCCAAAAACGGGAGAAGAAATCCCGATCACGGCTCGCCGTGTGGTCACCTTTCGTCCAGGGCAGAAGTTGAAGGCCCGAGTTGAGGCTTATGCTGGAACCAAGTCATAACGACGAGCTACCCGTCATCCCAGGCAAACGCTACTTCACCATTGGTGAAGTCAGCGAGCTGTGTGCGGTAAAACCGCACGTGCTGCGCTATTGGGAGCAGGAGTTTCCTCAACTCAACCCCGTCAAACGCACCGGGAACCGTCGGTATTATCAGCGCCAGGACGTGCTGATGATCCGACAGATCCGTGCGTTGCTGTACGACCAGGGGTTCACCATCAGCGGCGCACGCCAGCGTATGTCCGGTGATGAAGCCAAAGACGACACCACCCAATACAAGCAACTGATCCGCCAGATGATCTCCGAATTGGAAGATGTACTGGTGGTGCTGAAAAAATGATTCAAGCTTTAAAAATACTTCCACATTTCAAAAGCTTGCGGTATATTCCGGTTCGCTTCGTTAAGAAGCGAACCCAGTAACACGCCTAGTCGGGGCGTAGCGCAGTCCGGTAGCGCACTAGCATGGGGTGCTAGGGGTCGAGTGTTCGAATCACTCCGTCCCGACCATATTATTCAATGACTTAGGCCAATGTTCACAGCATTGGCCTTTTTCATGTGCGTGAGATTTGCGTGAATTTTGTTTTTACCCCTGTATCCTTTTCATAGTTGTTAGGATCCCGTGACAATGGGTTGCTGATGCTGCCATTCTTGTCACCCCAAAAGCCTTGCGGTCTTCCTCGATTACGACCGCCACTGCATCCGCACCTTCTCCCCTAGCTCAAAAAAGGCAAAATTTTGAAGGTGAGGCTGCGCAGGGTTCATTCCCTGACTGATGAGCAGTCAAGGCCAAGTATGCCGTCATGAAGGTCCTTGAGCACCGAAAGGTGATAGCTCGGTTACCAATGAGTTTCCAGCGCAATCTAGCCTGAAGACAAAGCCTGACATCGCGCCAGCCTCCTCGCAGTTATCTATCGTTTCGCTGCCTGCTCGTACACGGAGCTGCGTTCGCGTTTTCCGACGGCCAGAACCAAGATGACAATCCGCTCATCCTCAACGCGATATACCAGCCGGTAGCCGGCGCCGCGTAATTTGATCTTGTAACAATCCTTCATACTTTGAAGCGCATCACTTGGCACTCGCGGTCCGGCCTGTCGCTCCTGAAGCTTTTTCAGAAACTGGAGACGTAGCGTGCCGTCGAGTTTTCGCAGTTCTTTGAGCGCCTTTGGATCCCATTCAACCTCGTAATCAGCGCCCATTGGCTATATCTGCCTCCGCCTCGCCAATCAGATCGTCGAGAGATACTCGAACGGGTATTTCGTTGGCGTCGAGCCGAGCCTTGACCAAGTGAATCAGTTCCAGCTCGTCCAAGCGCTCTACCATAGCTTCGTAGACATTTGCCGGAACCATGTAGCCCATAACGCGGTTGTGGTTCAGTACCGCCACGGGCAGGCCATTGGCGCCGCTCAAGACGGATGATGGGTTTTTCTTGAATTCGGAAACGCTCACCGCCACGTCAGCCAGGATATTTTGCATAGATAAGACTCCTATATAGGTCTTAATTCTGGTCTTTTTGTTATGGGGTGGCAAGTGTTCCCCTAAGTTCAGAGCATGCTCGCATTTGCAGAGCTTGATCGCTGAACTATCGAGGCCGGTGCAAACTGGCATATGATTGCCAGCAGCTCAATGAGCTACTGGCTGAGGCAGATCGTCATGCGTAAAACCAATATCGAGGACTCCAGCCTACTGGCGGATTTCTTCAATAAAGCCTCCTATGAAACCAAGCGTGAGGTTTTCCGGGAGGTACTTCACAAGGCAAGCGCTTCCCAGCGTGAGGTGGTTGCACGCGCGGCAAAAATCAAAGGCTCACTCTCCGCTGGTGACTCTGTCAGAAATAAAACGTCTGACGCCTAGTTTTGAGTAACCAGTAAAAGCCCGGCTTGTCTGCTGAGCTTTTTCGTTTTGCGCATCCGTTGGCGCAAAGTTGAAAAATGAGGTGGGAATTGAAACGCAGCCTGTTTGCCGAGCTGGTGCAAGGTGTGGAGGATATGAGCGAGCACCGCAAGGGAAACATTACTCTTCGTCAGTACGAAATGAGCAAAAGTGCTTGTCAGGCGGGTCAGGATGACGCCGGGTACGCTGAAGAGCTTGTAGTAGTCGAAGTCCAACCCAAATTCCCAGGCTGCGCTGCTGATTAAGTGGTCAGCAGGTCCCTGAAAACCTTGAGCCCGGCCATGCGCCGGGCTTTCTGCATCTGGCTCAAGGCTTTTCAGCGTTGGCCTTTTCAAGCTGGGTAGCTATGCCCTCAAGAAGCACCAAGTCTGACTCCCTAAGTCTTCCTGACGGGTGTACTCACTCTCGCCGGCCCGTGCCCATACGGGTTGACCAGTACGCCAAGCGTGAGCCCTATTTTCTTCTTAAGGTTGAGCGCCGCCTTCTCACCCAATGAGCGGTGCCCACTTGGAAAGGCACGATAGAATCCTCCGCATCAAAAACAAAGGAGGGTCGCGGATGTTCAGTCACATCACTGTTGGAACAAATGATCTTGATCAGGCTGCCGCTTTTTACGACGCCGTACTGATCCCCTTGGGGCTGTGTCGCCGCACCGTAACTCCTGATGGTGGACCGACGTCGGCATGCTGGGTCAAGCCAGATAGCGCTCTTCCTCGCTTTTATGTGTATAGCCCTTATGATCGCAACGGAGCCAGGGCAGGGAATGGCAGCATGGTCGCTTTCTCAGCTCCCTCTCCAGATGCGGTAGACGTTGCCTATACCGCCGGGCTTCATGCGGGCGGATCGGATGAGGGAGCGCCCGGCTTACGTCGGCAGTATGGTGAAGGTTACTACGGCGCATACTTGCGTGATCCAGATGGCAATAAGGTACATGTCGTTCATCGTGGAGATTTGTAAGTTCGGCACATTCTGGCTTGTACGGGGTGTTTGCGGCAGTGCCGTTCTGGCTGCCGCCTTACCTGGGGCTTCATGATAGAGCCGTCTTGTAACGGCTGACCGGGCGCGCCAACCCGAGGTTTTCACGCAGTGTAGTGCCGGTGTATTCGTTGCGAAACAGGCCGCGCCGCTGCAGTTCGGGAATCACCCAGCGGGCAAAATCCTCCAGCCCACCCGGCAGGTGCGGTACCAATATATTGAACCCATCCGCCGCACCTTCTTCAAACCAGCGCTGCAGCTCATCCGCGATCTGCACCGGCGTGCCGATCACGCTGTAATGACCGCGTCCACCGGCAATGCGTCGGCCCAGTTGCGCCAGCGTCAGTTGTTCGCGTTGGGCCAGTTCACTCAGCAGTTGCTGGCGGCTGCGCTGTCCGCTGTCGGTCAAGGGTAGCTCGGGCATCGGCTCGTCCAGCGGGTAACCGGATAGGTCGAAATTACCCAGCATGCGCCCCAGCAGCGCCACTCCCACCTCGGGTTCGACCAGCGCCTGGAACGCTTCGAATTTGGCCTGGGCCAAGGCTTCGGTTTGGCCCACCACCACAAACACGCCCGGCATGATTTTCAGCGAATCGGCCTCGCGCCCGTATTGGCCCAGGCGAGCTTTGAGGTCGCTGTAGAAGGCCTGCGCGTCGGCCAATGAGGTCTGCGCGGTAAACACCACTTCGGCGGTCTGCGCGGCCAGTTCACGGCCGGTTTCCGAGGAGCCGGCCTGCACGATCACCGGTTGGCCCTGGGGCGAGCGCGCCACGTTCAGGGGGCCTTTGACCTGGAAGTGTTCGCCCACATGGTCCAGCACATGGCGTTTACTTGGCTCGTAATAGCGCCCGCTGGCCTTGTCGCGCACGAAGGCGTCGTCGTCCCAGCTGTCCCACAGCCCCGTCACTACCTGATGAAATTCCCGTGCGCGGCTGTAGCGTTCGGCATGCCCCAGGTGCTCGTCGCGACCAAAATTCAGCGCCTCGGCGGCGTTGTCCGAGGTCACCAGGTTCCAGCCTGCGCGGCCGCCGGAGAGGTGATCCAGGGAGGCGAATTTGCGCGCCACGTGGTACGGCTCGTTGTAGCTGGTGGTGGCGGTGGCGATCAGGCCGATATGTTCGGTCACGGCACTGAGGGCCGAGAGCAGGGTGAGCGGCTCGAAATGATCCGAGCGCGCCATCTGGCTGGCGACCTCGCCGGTGGCGGCGGCAATGCTGTCGGCCACGAACAGGGCGTCGAACTTCGCCGCTTCCGCCACCCGTGCCAAATGCTTGTAGTGGGCGAAGTCCAGGCCAGCGTTCGCCGGTACGTCGGGGTGGCGCCAGGCGGCCACGTGGTGCCCGGTAGCCATCAGGAAGGCGCCGAGTTTGAGTTGACGGCCCATGCTAGAAATCCTTGCGCAATTGCACGCCGAAGTAACGCTCATCGTCACGGGGTACGGCGCGGTAGATGTAGTTGCCGCCGCTGGCCAGCAGCGGTGAGTAGGATTTGTCGGCGAGGTTCTTCGCCAACAGCGCCACGCGCCAGCCGTTGGTGTAGTCGGCCAGGGCCACGCTGGCGTTCCAGATACCGTAGGCGCCTTGTTTGGTGTCCAGGTTCTGGCTGATGTCGTACTGCACTTCGCTCTGCCAGCTGTAGTCGGTGCCCAGTTCGATATCCAGGCCGTTATCCAAGGGGATGCTGTAGTCGGCGCGCACGTAGCTTTTCCAGTCTGGGCTGAACGGTAGTGGCTTGCCATTGACGTTGCAGGTCGCCGCTGCGCCTGGCGGGCACGCGAACTGATCGATGCGCGCCCGGGTGTAGGCCAGGGCACCGGAGAGCTTGAGTTGCTGGGTGGCTTGCAGCGCGTAATCGAGCTCGACGCCTTCGGTGCTTACGCTGCCGGCGTTGATCAAGCGCGTTACGACTTGGCCGGCGACGGTGTCGAAAAAGTTGGCCTGGTAGTTGTCGTAGTCACTGTGGAACACCGCCAGGTTGGTGGTCAGGCGGTTGTTCCAGGCAGTGGCCTTGATCCCGGCTTCCCAGGTGTTGGAGGTCTCCGGCTTAAGCGCGTCGGTGTCGCGCGGCTGCATGTTGAAGAACACGTTATAGGCCGGGCCTTTGTAGCCACGCGAGTAGGTGAGGTAGCTGGTGATGTTGTCGCTGAGGTCGTACTGCACACCTAGGCGACCGGACCAACCATCCTCGTCTACCGAACCTGAACTCGACGTCGCCGGTTGAATGCCGCTGACGGTGGTGGGGGAGGTGGACACGCGGCGATGGTCGTACTTCAAGTCGTCATGGGTGTAACGCAACCCGGCGATGCCACGAAAACGCGAGGTGAAGTTGAGCGTGGTCTCGCCGAACGCCGCGTAGCTGTCGCTGGTGGTGCTGTAGTCGGCAATGCCACGGTCGACACGCGCAGTTGTCGTGAGGGTGCGCTGATAGGTCTCTTCATCCTTGCCATGCATGTAGAACAGGCCGCCGACGTACTCCAGGAACTCACCTTTTGGCGACGCCAGGCGCAGCTCCTGGGAGTACTGGTCGAATGCCAGGTCGCCTTTGTCGGCGGTGCCGGGGAACGCGGCGGTGACCGTGCCCAGACGGTCGCCATCCTGATATTGCGTGTTGTCCCAGCCGCGCCAGGCGGTGATCGAGGTGAGGGTGTAGTCGCCCAGGTTCCAGTCCAGCTGCGCCGACAAGCCCTTGTTGATGTCCTCCACATGGCTGCGGGTATCGGTGTTGATATCGCGGTTGTCACTTGAGGCGCGCACCGGCCTCAAGGCATTGCTGAACGCCGGGCTCAGGGACTTGCTGACCACGCCATTGGGCGCGTCATCGTGGGATTGCATGTAGTCGGCGATCAGGGTCAGTGTCACGTCATCGTTGGGGGTGAATTCCAGCTTGCCGCGAATGCCCTTGTGGTTATAACCGTTAACCTCCTGACCGTTGTGGCGGTTATCGACGTTACCGTCGTAGCTGCCGAACAAGGTGCTGATCGAGCCCTTGAGCACCTCCGGCACCAGGCTGCCGCCGATGCCAAAGCGCGTGCGGCTTTCATTGCCGCTGTAGAACGACTGGTCGATAAAGCCGTGGGTCTGGGCCGTCGGCGCCTTACTGGTGATATTCAGCACACCGGCCGACGCGTTCTTGCCAAACAGCGTGCCTTGCGGGCCACGCAGCACCTCGATGCGCTCCAAGTCCAACAGGTCGAGCGTGGCCTGGCCGGGGCGTGCATAGACCACGCCGTCAATCACCGTGGCCACCGTTGGCTCAACGCCCGGCGAGGTAGAAATGGTGCCCACGCCGCGCACGAACAATGAGGTGTCCTTGTTCGACGCGCCGGTGCGAAAGTTCAGCGACGGTACTTGCTGCGCGATGCTCGCCACCCCGTTGCGATTGTCACGCTCCAGTTGCTCGCCCTCGAGCACCGAGACGGCCACCGGGACTTTTTGCAGCGATTCTTCGCGGCGGGTGGCGGTGACTGTCACGGATTGAAGCGTGGGTTCCTGCGCGTCAGCCGCAACAGCGCCGCAGACGGGCAGGGCGCAGAGGCCTGCCAGAAGCAACAATTGGGTGTGCCGTGGAAAGTTATGCATGCTGTGCCCGCTCGAAAAAATACCCTGGTCCGCTGCGGTTCTGCGACCGTCAGCGCCTGTGAAAATGTCTTGGGCATTCGCTCGAGCGAGTAGCAGACAGTGCGCTTTGTTAGCGCTAACATCTGGATTATTGAAGACGACTGTTTAGAGCGTCAAATACTAAAAAATTAGTTTTATATTCCTTTTTGAGGATTGTGCCGTGGATGAACACAAACCGCGCAAACGCCGGGGCGCCGGACGCGTCACCCTGAACACCGTGGCACGCCAGGCCGGGGTGTCGGCCATTACCGTGTCGCGTTACTTCAACCAACCTGAACAGGTCTCGCCCGAGCGCCGCGAGCGTATCGCCGAGGTGGTGGCGCAATTGGGGTATGTGCCCAATCTGGTGGCCGGTGGCTTGGCCTCTGCGCGAGGCAAAATCGTCGCGATGGTGATTCCGAATATCTCGGGGCCGATTTTTGCCAATACGCTGCAGGGCTTCAGCGACACCCTCAGTCGTCACGGTTACCAGCTGTTGTTGGCCTCCAGCTATTTCAGCATCGAACAGGAAGAAAGCGCGGTGCGTGCCTTTCTCGGCTGGTCGCCGGCAGCGCTGGTGCTGACCAGCCGCTTTCACAGCCCTGGCACCGAGAAGATGATCGCCGAGGCAGATATACCGATCGTCGAAACCTGGGACTACGTGCCAGAACGCGCGCCGTTGCAAGTGGGTTTTTCCCATTATGAAGTGGGCGTCACCGCCGCGCGCTACTTGCACGGCAAGGGCTATCGGCGCATCGCCTTCGTACAAAACAGTGCCGTGGGCGACTTCAGCGCATTGGAGCGGCGCGATGGGTTTACCGCGACCCTCTCCGAGTTGGGTGTGCAGCCGTGGGTCTTTGTGCCGGACGCCGACCGTGCGCCCTTCGAAGCTGGCAAGCAGGCCATGGACGCGCTGATGGGGCAGACGATCACGCCCGACGCGATTTTCTTCGCCAACGATAACCTCGCCGCCGGTGGTTTGCTGGCCGGTCAACGCGCCGGGCTGAGCATTCCCCAGGACTGCGCCGTATTGGGATTTGGCGACTACCCGTTTGCCCCCATGTTGCTGCCCAGCCTCAGCACCCTCCAGCCACCCGCGTTGGAGATTGGTGTACTCGCTGCCACACGCGTTCTGCAAAGTCTGGGTGTATTAGCCACCAATGAGGAAGTTGAGCGCTTGAATCTTTTGCACTGTCAGTTAATTGAAAGAGAGAGCACCTGAACGACCCGCAATTATGGCTAAGTGCAACTAGTGGCTATTGGCTGCTAACGCTCTAAATCAGTGCATTTGGCAATGTTTTGTATTTAATTACCCCCTCATCCGGAACTAGGGCTATAACTTCCAGTCGATACACCCGGCTAACGCCTGCCTGGGCTATGGCGAACTAATGGCATTGTTCGGTAGTTCTAAATAGCCATACTTTTCGCAACGTTAGATATTCCTCAATGATGTCGTCAGCGCCCATCGATGCTTGCAAGATGCAGATCCCGCACACCGACCAAGTGTGCGCGTGGCTGATGCAGCACGCCGGGCTCAAAACCGCTGATCTGGAACGCGCCCAGCGTTTATCCACTGAGCCTGGCGACCTGCTCGGTTTACTCACGCGCCTGGGCTTGGTGTCCGAAGTCGAACTGGCTCGCGCCTGGGCTGATTTGTTGGGTGCGCCACTGCTGTTGGCCGACGTCGCGCCGCCGTTGCTCGACCCGCTTCCCGTGCTCACCGAGCGCTTCATGCGTCACTACCAGGTAGTGCCCATGGTTTGGCAGCAGGGTGGGTTACGTGTGCTAGCCGCCAACCCCGCGCAGTTATATCCGTTCCAGGCCCTGGCGTATGCCTGTGAGGTGCCGGTGTGGCTGGCCATCGGTTCGCGGACTGAAGTCGACACACTCATCGAGCGCTATTACGGCCAGGGCCGTTCCGCCATGGGCAGCCTGATCGAAAACCTCGATGAGCAGGGGGGCGCCCTGGAAGATATCGAACACCTCAAGGACATGGCTTCCGAAGCGCCAGTGATTCGCCTGGTCAACCTGATCCTGCAGCGCGCGGTGGAACAGCGTGCCTCGGATATCCATATCGAACCCTTCGAAAACCAACTCAAGGTGCGCTACCGCATCGACGGCGTGCTGCACGACGCCGAAGCGCCGCCGGCCAGTTCGTCGGCGGCGGTGATCTCGCGGGTGAAGATCATGGCGCGCCTGGACATTGCCGAACGGCGCTTGCCCCAGGACGGGCGCATCATGCTACGCATTCAGGGCAAGGCGCTGGATTTGCGGGTGTCCACGGTGCCCACCAGCTTTGGCGAGTCGGTGGTGATGCGCCTGTTGGACCGGCAAACCGTGCAGTTCGACTTCCCCAGCCTGGGCTTTGATGGCCCGCGCCTGGCGGCCTTTCTGGACCTGTTGGCGCGGCCCCACGGCATCCTGTTGGTCACCGGGCCTACGGGCTCGGGCAAAACCACCACGCTCTACACCGCGTTGTCGCAACTCAATACCGCCGAACGCAAGATCATCACCGTGGAAGACCCGGTGGAATACCAGCTTGAAGGCATCAACCAGATCCAGGTCAAGCCGGCCATCGGCCTGGACTTTGCCGGAGCGCTGCGCGCCATCGTGCGCCAGGACCCGGACGTGATCATGATCGGCGAAATCCGCGACCTGGAAACCTGCCGTATCGCTGTGCAGTCCTCCCTCACGGGTCACTTGGTGCTCTCGACCCTTCACACCAACAGCGCCGCAGCGAGCATCACGCGCTTGCTGGACATGGGCGTGGAAAGCTACCTGATTGCCTCCACGGTCAGCGGTATCCTCGCTCAGCGCCTGGTGCGCCGCCTGGACCCTGCCACGCGGGTAGCTTTCCAGGCCCCGCCGGAATTGATCCAGGAGCACGGCCTGGATCGCCTGACCGAGCAGCGCCCGATCCTGCTTTACCGCGGCGATTATCACGGTCGCAGCGCCCTCACTGAATTGTTGGTAATGAACGATGAGTTGCGTGGCCTGCTGATGGGCCATGCCGACGCTGCCAGCCTCGAACACGCCGCCCGCCGCGCCGGTTTGCGCACCTTGTATGAAGACGGTTTGCGCCAGGCCCTGGCCGGTGTCACGTCCCTGGAAGAAGTGCTGCGCGTCACCCGTGGTGACGACGCGTGAGCCTGTTCAAGTTCCGCGCGTTGGACAGCCAGGGCGTGGCCCAGAGCGGCACGCTGCAAGCCATTGACCAGGCGGCCGCTGTCGCCGTCTTGCATCAGCGCGGGTGGTTGCTGCTGCACATCGAAACGGCCAGCGGCCCCTTGTTGCGCCAGGCACGCGGGCAGTTGAAGGGCGCAGCGCTGGTGAGTTTCACCCAACAACTGGCCACGCTACTGGGCGCCGGCCAGCCCCTCGAACGCGCTTTAAACCTGTTGCTCAAGCAAGCGCGCCATCCTCAGGTGCGGGCCTTGATCGAGCGCATCCGCGACCAGGTCAAGGCCGGCAAACCGCTGTCGGCGGCGCTGGAGGAGGAGGGCGGTACGTTTTCCCCGCTGTACCTGAGCATGGTGCGCGCCGGTGAGGCCGGCGGGGTGTTGGAGGGCACCCTGCGCCAGCTCAGCGACTACCTGGAGCGCAGCCAGTTACTGCGCGGCGAGGTGATCAATGCGCTGATCTACCCGGCATTCCTGGTGGTGGGCGTACTGGGTTCCCTGGCGTTGTTACTGGCTTATGTGGTGCCGCAATTCGTGCCGATCTTCCAAGACCTCGGCGTACCGATTCCGCTGATCACCCAGGTGATCCTGGGGCTTGGCGAGTTCCTCGGCGCCTATGGCCTGGTGGTGCTGGCCGGGTTGTCGATCTGTGGCTGGATCCTGGCAGCGCGCCTGCGCGATCCCCTCCGCCGTGAGCGTTATGACCGCCACCTGCTGGGCATCCGCGTGATCGGCCCGCTGTTGCAACGGGTGCAAGCCGCCCGCCTGGCCCGCATCCTCGGCACGTTGCTCAGCAATGGCGTGGCGCTGCTGCCTGCGCTGGTGATCGCCCGGCAGGTTTGCAGCAACCGTGCGCTCCAGGCGCAAGTGGCGCTGGCAGCGCAACGGGTCAAGGGCGGCGGCACCCTGGCCGATGCGTTCGGTCGCCAGCCGCTGCTACCTGAGTTGGCACTGCACATGATCGAAGTCGGTGAACAGGCCGGTGAACTGGACAGCATGCTGCTCAAGATCGCCGACATCTTCGACGTCGAGGCCAAGCGCGCCATCGAACGCTTGCTCGCGGCAATGGTGCCGACCCTCACCGTGGTCATGGCGGTACTGGTGGCAGTGATCATGCTCGCGATCATGCTGCCGCTGATGAGCCTCACCAGCCATATATGAACTTTCAAGGAGCAGAACCGATGAAAACCCGACACCGCCAAGGCGGCTTCACCCTTTTGGAAATGCTGGCGGTGATCGTGCTGCTGGGCATTGTCGCGACCATTGTGGTGCGCCAGGTCGGTGGCAATGTAGACAAGGGCAAGTACGGCGCGGGCAAGGCGCAACTGGCCAGTTTGAGCATGAAGATCGACAGCTACGCCCTGGACGTGGGCGCACCGCCCAACAACCTGCAACAGCTGCTCGACAAGCCCGCCAGTGCGTCCAACTGGGCCGGCCCCTACGCCAAGCCTTCGGAGTTGAAAGACCCGTTCGGCCATGGGTTCGGCTATCGCTTCCCCGGTGAGCACGGCGCCTTCGACCTGATCTTCTACGGCCAGGACGGCCAACCCGGCGGTGAAGGCTACAGTGCCGACCTGGGCAACTGGGAGTAACCCGCCCGTGGCCCAGCGAGGCTTTACCCTGCTGGAGATGCTGGTGGTCATTGTATTGATCGGCATCGCTGCCGGGTTGTTGGGGCTGGGTGTACGACAAGGGTTGCAGGTGGCCAAGGAGCGGCGGGTGGTCGCGCAGATGGTCGAGGCGCTGCGCGCCACGCGGGCGAGCGCGATCGTCAGCGGCCAGGCGGCGCACACTCAATTCGACCTCCAGGGCCGCACGTTCCAGGCCCCAGGGCGTGCGTCACAGCAGTGGCCGGCGCAGGTGCAGGTGACCTTGCACAGTGCCGAGCAGGCCGGGGCCGCCGTAGTGTTCTATCCCGACGGCAGTTCCACCGGCGGTAACCTGCTGCTGGCCAACGGTAGCCGGCGTTGGCGCATCGACATCGGCTGGCTCACCGGCAGTGTGCAGTCCAAGGCGCTGCCATGAAGCACCAGGCCGGTTTCACCTTGCTGGAAATGCTCGCCGCCCTGACGTTGATGGCGGTGTGCAGCAGCGTATTGCTGGTTGCCTTCGGCCAGAGCGCGCGTTCGTTGTCCCAGGTGGCCCACAGCGACCGCCTCACCCATGCCGCGCTCACGCTGCTGGACCAGGAAACCGCCGGCCCGCTGACGGAGGGAACCCGCCAAGGCGAACTCGATGGCATCCAGTGGCAACTGACCAGCACCCGCCAACAGTCGCACCTGTTTCGTGTGGACCTGAGCGTACGTGAAGGCGTGCATCAGGCGCACTTCAGCACCTTGAAGGCACGCCTGTGAAGCGCCGTGAGCAGGGCTTCACGTTGCTGGAAGTGCTCGTGGTGCTCAGCTTGCTGTCGGTGTTGTTGCTGCTGGTGAGCGCAGCGTTGCTGGGAGCCAATCGGGCGGTGGCCAAGGCCCAGGCCTACACCGCCAGCCTGGATGAAATGCGCGCCGCCCAACAGTTTTTGCGCACCTCGATCAGCGAGGCGCTGCCGTTGAAACTCACTGACGACGACAGCCAGGCCGAGGGTTTCTTGATCGGCATGCCGGAACGGCTGCAGTTTGTGGCGACTTTGCCCGGTGTACTGGGTGGCGGTATCCAAGGTTTTACCCTGCAACGTGTCGGGCAGGATCTGCAGGTGGCTTTTTCGCAGAGGGCGTCGCAGGCCAACGCGCAGCGCGATGAGCCGCAGGTGCTTTTGCATAACGTCGAGGCGCTGCAGTTCAGCTATCGCGGTATATCGCCACTGGGCCAACCCACCGACTGGTTGAGCCCGTGGCCCTGGCCCCGGCGCTTGCCCACAGCGGTGCGCATCGACGCCACCGTCGACGGGCCGGTGCCGTGGGTTACTCAGGTGATTGCGCTGCGCCTGAACCTGTCCAGCGCGAGCAGCGAAGAATGAAGCGCCAACGCGGCGCGGCCCTGTTGCTGGTGCTGTGGGTGCTGGCCTTGCTCAGCGTATTGCTGGGTGGCCTGGCCGGGTGGGTGCAACTGCAAAGTCGCCAGGCGCTGTGGCTGCGCCAGCACACCCAGACAGTGTTGGCCGCCCAGGCCGGTATCGCTCAGGTCATGGCGCAAGGGCAGTGGGTGGCGGACGGGCGTTCTATTGCGCTGGCCTTCGACGATGGGCGCTTACAGGTCAGTGTGCGCAGTGAGCGCGGCAAGCTGTACCTGGTCAACGCCGCTCTCCAAGACGTCACGCGCCTGGCCCTGGCCTGCGGTGCTACACCGGCCCAGGCTCAGCAGTTGACCAAGGCCCTTGAGACGCGCCGCCAACAGGGCCTGGCGCCGTTTCGGGTGCTGGAGGAAGTGCGTCAACTCCCCGGCATGACCCAGGCGCTCTACAGCCAATTGTTGCCAGAAATCACTTTGTGGAGCGACCTCGACCGGCCCGCTCCGGCATTCGCCAGCCCTTTGATGCGCAAGGCGTTGAACCTGCCACGCCAGGACACCGAGGGCGTCGACCCCGGCCAGGTCGTGGAAATCGACAGCCGCGCCGAACGCCCCGGCGGCTATCAGGCACGCCTGCGACTCACCCTTTTATTGAGCCCTGCGGAGGACAGCGCACAGCCCTACCGGGTAGTGCGGTGGCAAGAATGATTCAACGCGAACCGATTGCCCGCTATTGGCGCGGCAGCCTGCTGCAACAAGGCTGGCGCCTGTGGCTCACGGAGCTGCGCGGTTGTGTGCCGAAGTGGCTGGTGTTCCAGGAACCGCCCGAGCAGGTTCATCACTGGCCGCTGACGGCGCCGGTGGTGCCAGGCAATGCGCGTCAGGTGCTGATACTTGCCCCCGACGCGGTGTTACAGCAAAGCGTGCAACTGCCTCTGGCCGCTGCACGTAACCTCATGGAAGTGGTTGGCTATGAACTGGACCGTTACACCCCGTTTGACGCCGAGCAGCTCTACTTCGTCGCCCGTCAGGAGCGGCGCACACCCAGCCATCTAGAGGTGAGGGTGGTGGCGATTCTGCGCGAGCGCCTTGACCAGATTCTCACCGATTGCGCTGCCCTCGGCCTCTACCCACACCGCGTGGATGTGGCGGGCTTGGGCATTGATCTGCTGCCTGCGCCGTTACGCCCGCGCTCGCGTCCCGCCGGCAAGCAATTGCAGCGCAGCCTGCCGTGGTTGTGTGGCGCGTTGCTGATCGCGGCGATGCTGCTGTGGCTCAACGACCGCCAGCGGGTACTCGACAGCATGCGCGCCACTGTCCAACAGCAAAAAGCCGAGGTCGCCCAGGTGCACGCCCTGCGCCAGCAACTGCTCAATACCCGTGGTGCGGCGCAGTACCTGTCCCAGCGTAAACGGGCGCAACCGCCCCTGGCCGCGCTGCTGAATGACTTGACCAGTTGCCTGCCCGCCGACACCTGGCTCGACCAATTGGACGTCAAGGACGGCGAAGTGAGTTTCTCCGGCCAGAGCGCCAAGGCCAGTGGCCTGATCAGCCGCATCAAAGGCTGCCAGCGCTTGGACAACGCGCAGTTCGAAGGGGTGATCCAACCCGACGCACGCACCGGCAAGGACCAGTTTGCCTTGCGTGCCCACTTACGCCAGGAGGCCGCCGATGCGCCGACCCCTCACACCCCGTGAACGCCGCGGCGCCGCCTTGTTGACCCTGGCTTTGGTGCTCGGCGCGGCCTATTGGCTGTTGATCGACAGCTGGTTCGCCGGGCCACTGCGGGCCATGGGCGAACAGGCCGAACAGTTGCGTGAACAGCAGCAGCGCTATGCCAGCGTCATACGCCAGGGCGATGCCTTGCGCGAACAGCTTTCGCAAGCACAGCAAGACCCGGCCAGCAGCGCCAGCCTGTTGCCGGGGGACGACCCTGACGTGGTCGCCGCCGATTTGATGCAGCGTCTTGCCGACCTGATCAACAGCCACGCCAACCTCGGCGGCGGCTGCAACCTCACCCAGCGCAAGCCGATCACGCCTGAACAGGACGACAGCGAGCCCTATCGTCAGGTCAAGGTCAGCCTCACGCTCAATTGCGCCATCGAACCGCTGACCGCAATCCTGCATGGGCTGGAATATCAGCCGCCTTTTCTGTTCGTTGATGAGCTGCATATTCGTCGTGACAAACAGGCGCCGGCCAATGGCGGGGCAGGCAAGCTGGCGGTGCAATTGCTGGTGCGCGGCTACCTGCAACCGGCGCGGGTGGCACCATGATCGGCCCCTTGCGCCCTCTGGAATGGGGCTGGCTCGGCGTGGCCGCGCTTTTGGGGCTGTTGATGGCGATGATCCTCAGCAGCATCGGCGATGCCCCGCGGTGGTTGCCCGAGGCGCCGGTGCACGCGCCGCCCTCGTTCCAGTTGCAGGCCGCTCCCACGCCGGCGTTGCAAGACCTTGCCGGCACCTGGCAAGCGCCACTGTTCAGCCCGGATCGCCGGCCGGACCGGGAGGTGGGTAAAACCCAGGTGGCGAGCCTGGCCAATCTGACCCTCAGCGGCATCATGATCACCGGCAACCTGCAAATGGCCATGCTCAAGCAAGCCGGTGGCCCGACGCTCACGGTGCGCTTGGGCCAGACGTTGCCCAACGGCTGGCGCCTGGAACACCTGACCCCGCAATACGCCCGTTTTGCCCTGGACGGGCGCACCCAAACCCTGAGCCTCTACGGTAAGCGGTTACCCCTGATCTCACATCCCCGCGAGTCTCTCCCTTGATCGATATGCGCACTTCGCTGTTTTGCCTGGCTACCGCCGTCTCCCTGGGCGGCTGTGGCTCTTTGCCCGACACCCTCGACCCGGACGACGAGCTGCTGCGCGAGGCCCTGCAGGGCACCGGCGCACAACGCCCGCCGCTTCAGACGCCAGTGGCCCAAAGCCCTCCATCTGCCACCCAGGCCCCGCCACAGCGCCAGTTGATTCGTGGCAATCAAGCGTTTGTGCGCCAGCCCAAGGCGCCTGTAAACGTGCCGGAGCAGGGCGGCGACATCGTGTTCAACTTCGCCGGCCAGCCCATCGAGGCCGTGATCAACAGCGTGATGGGCGACCTCCTGCACGAGAACTACAGCATCGCCGAGGGCGTGAAAGGTACTGTCAGCTTCTCCACTTCCAAACCCGTGGACAAACAGCAGGCGCTGTCGATTCTCGAAACCCTGCTGTCATGGACCGACAACGCCATGATCAAACAGGGCAACCGCTATGTGATCCTGCCGGCCAACCAGGCAGTGGCGGGTAAGCTGGTGCCGCAGATGCGCGTGGCGCAACCGGCCAGCGGCCTCTCGGCACGCCTGTTTTCACTGCGCTATATCTCGGCCACCGAGATGCAGAAACTGCTCAAGCCCTTCGCCCGTGAAAACGCTTTTTTGTTGGTGGACCCGGCGCGCAATGTCCTGAGCCTGGCCGGCACGCCTGAAGAACTGGCCAACTACCAGGACACCATCGACACCTTCGATGTGGACTGGCTCAAGGGCATGTCGGTGGCGGTGTTCGGCCTGCAACGCGCCTCGGTGGCCGAGTTGATGCCCGAGCTGCAAGCCATGTTCGGCGCGGACAGCGGTACGCCCCTGGCCGGCATGCTGCGGTTCTTGCCGGTGGAGCGCACCAACTCGGTGGTGGCGATTTCTTCCCAGCCCCAGTACCTCAGCGAAGTGGGCGACTGGATCCGCACCATCGACGAGGGCGGCGGCAACGAGCCGCAGATGTATGTGTACGACGTGCGCAATATGAAGGCCGCTGATCTGGCCAAGTACCTGCGGCAGATCTACGGCAATGGCGCGATCAAGGATGACGCCCCGGCGAAGGTAGCGCCGGGGTTGCGTACTACCACCTTGTCCTCGTCCACCAGTGCCGGTTTGCAGGCCAACGCGCCCGTGCCCGCAGCTTCAGAACCTGAAGCCGAGCCTGCCGAAAACACCCCGGCATCGCCCACCAGCGACCTCGAAGCGGGCACGCGCATCACCGCGCAAAAGAGCAGCAACCAACTGCTGGTGCGCACCCGCCCGGCGCAATGGAAAGAGATCGAAGCGGCGATCAAACGCCTCGACAACCCACCGCTGCAAGTGCAGATCGAGACACGCATCCTGGAGGTCAAGCTCACCGGCGAACTGGACCTGGGCGTGCAGTGGTACCTGGGCCGCCTGGCCGGTAATTCCACCAGCACCACGGTGGCCAACGCCTCCGGCAGCCAAGGCGCCCTGGGCGGTGGCGGGGCAGGGCTTGGGGCGGCGGACTCGTTGTTCTATTCCTTCGTCAGCTCCAACCTGCAAGTGGCCCTGCACGCCCTGGAAACCAACGGCCGCACCCAGGTGCTGTCGGCGCCATCGCTGGTGGTGATGAACAACCAGCCGGCGCAGATCCAGGTGGGGGACAACATTCCCATCAGCCAGACCACCGTCAATACCGGCGACGCCGACACCACCTTGAGCAGTGTCGAATATGTGCAGACGGGGGTTATTCTGGATGTGGTGCCGCGCATCAATCCGGGCGGGCTGGTGTACATGGATATTCAGCAACAGGTCAGTGATGCCCAGAACCCGACGGGGAGCAGTGAGGCGCCGGTGAACCCGCGTATCTCCACGCGCTCGGTATCGACCCAGGTGGCGGTTCAGAGTGGCCAGACGGTGTTGCTCGGTGGGTTGATCAAGCAGGACAACGCTGAGAGTGTCAGCGCCGTGCCTTACCTGGGGAAGATTCCGGGGTTGCGCTGGTTGTTTGGCAATACCGGCAAGTCCAAGGACCGCACGGAGCTGATTGTGCTGATTACGCCGAGGGTGATTACCAGCAGCAGCCAGGCGCGGCAGGTGACGGATGATTATCGCCAGCAGATGCAGCTGTTGCGACCGGCTCAATGATCCTGGCTGTACCGAGTACCAATGTGGGAGCTGGCTTGCCTGCGATGACGGCCTGCCAGCCGGCACTTCTCTACCTGACACCCCATAATTTAACTGTGGGAGCTGGCTTGCCTGCGATGGCGGCCTACCAGCCGACACCTATCTACCTGACACCCCGCGATCAAAAATGTGGGAGCTGGCTTGCCTGCGATGACGGCCTGACAGCCGACACCTATCTACCTGACACCCCACGATCCAACTGTGGGAGCGGGCTTGCTCGCGAAGGCGGCCTGACAGGCAACACAGTTGGATTGTGTACATATCCATTGCTGCGGTAACGGCCACTTAGGGTTCCGCCCTGACGGCGGCTCACTTTTGAAAAGCGCAAAAGTAAGCAAAACGCTCTTGCCCCACCACTCGGCACCTCGCTTGGGCTCGGTGTGCCCGAACACAGGCTTGAATCCGTGGGCCGCCGCCACGCGCCATCCATGGCGCGGGTCGGCTAACCCGGCGTCCTGCCGGGTTACCCACGAATTCAAGCCTGTGTTCGGCCAGCGTGGTTTAACGGGGCGCCTGAGATCAAGATCACAAGCAGATCAAGAGCGGCTCGCTTCGCATCGTGGTTACCGTCGGTAGTTACCGTTGCGGTGGGGGCGTGTCAGTAAATGCATTTTGGCTGGCCCACTGTCATCGGGAGCACGCCCCCTCTCACATTTTGAGCGTTCTGCGCGCTTAGATGAAAAATCACTTTTATGAATAATTATTTTTAAAAATAATGAAAGTAGAGAATATTAGCTTATGCCCAAATAGCATTATATTTTTAAAATCCATTCCGTTATGTTTGATCCCAACAGCCTACCCCTGACCTCGGATGGTACCCAGCGTGATTCAGATTCTGCGCGCCTGACCGGGTAATCCTCCCGCCGCCGCAGAGTCGTTGGACGGGAGCTCAACGTATGTTGCCACTTCAAACCCCTCGCTTGCCCCACACCTAGCCCACGCCGTATCGCCCCTTTGAACATTGGCTCCGCCGCGCCCGGCGCGTGCCTGCTCGACTTTGCGATTTGGAAAAAGCTGGGAATGGATATGAAGCACATTCTGCAACCTACTGCTGCCCTGACCCTGTCGCTGTTCGCCGCGGCGGCACAGGCCCAGGATGACAGCACTTTGTCTACGGTCGTTGTGACCGGCAACCGTGGCGCCGAGCAGCGCACGGTCACTAGCAGCCCGGTGCCGATTGACGTGGTCAGCGCCCAGCAATTGCAAAACACCGGCAAGCCCGGGTTGATGGAGGCGTTGAGCGCGGTGATCCCGTCGCTGACCCTGCCGGAAAAAACCGGTTGGGACGCCAGCGGCATTGCCCGGGCACCGAACCTGCGGGGCTTGAGCGCTGCCGAAGTGTTGGTGCTGGTCAACGGCAAGCGCCGCCACACCAGTGCCACCTTGAATATCAACGGCATCAACACCGGCGCGGCGCCGGCTGACCTGGACCTGATCCCCATCAGCGCCATCGACCATGTCGAAGTGCTGCGCGATGGGGCGGCTGCCCAGTATGGGTCCGACGCCATCGCCGGGGTGATCAACGTGATCCTCAAGGCCGACACCCGCGGTACCTCGGTGACCAACGCCGGCCTTGGCTACGACGGCAAGAAACAGACCGTGCAGCAAAGCCTCAACAAGGGCTTCGAAATCGGCAACGGCGGCATCGTACAACTGGCCCTGGATGCGCGCAGCCAGAATGATGACAACAAGGCCAGCGCCAACGGCTACACCTATGAGCAAGCCTATGGCCTGGCGGGCAAGTCCACCTATGGCGGCTACGGTACGCCCAAGACCAACTTGCTGACCCTGGGCTACAACGCCGAGTTGCCAATCGACGACAGCTTCAGCCTCTACTCCTTTACCACCTACTCGCGACGCAAGGCTGAGCAGGGGCAGAACTTCCGCCTGCCGACCATCACCAACACCATCACTATCGGGCCCAACGGTTACCCGGCCGGGTATACGCCCACCTGGTACATCGACGAGGACGACTTCCAGGCGGCGTTCGGTGGCAAGGGCACTGTGGGCGAGTGGGACTGGGACTTGTCTACCACCTACGGGCGCAACGAAGCGGAGCAGGGCACCACCCACAACCAGAACCCTTCCCTGGGCCAAGCGACGCCGAACAGCTTCACCTCCGGCACCTGGATTTCCACCGAGCTGACCACCAACCTGGACTTCAAGCGTGGCTTCGACATCGGACTGCAAAAGCCCTTGGACCTGTCCTACGGCTTCGAGCATCGGCGCGACACCTACGAGGTGCAAGCCGGCGATTACGCGTCCTATGCCAATGGCGGTTACTGCGTGGCGCCAGGTAACTGCGCGTCGTCCGGGGCGCAGGTCACCAATGGTATTTCACCCGACGAAGAAAGCAGCGCCTCGCGCAACAGCCTGGCCGGTTATGTGGACGTGGGTTTCAACCCCTTGCCTAACTGGTACGTCGGCACAGCGGTGCGTTATGAACATTACAACGAGGGCGTGGGCGCCACCCGCAGCGGTAAGCTGACCACCCGCTACGACTTCACCCCGCAGTTCGCGGTGCGCGCCACGGTGAGCAATGGCTTTCGTGCGCCGTCCCTGGCCAACAGTCTGTTCAGTGCGCGCTCCACCACCTATGGCGTCGTCGATGGGGTGTATCAGTCGATCAACTATGGCGTGCTGCCGGTGGGTTCGGCGGCGGCCCAGGCACTAGGCGCGCAGGAGCTCAAGCCCGAGCGCTCTACCAACTTCAGCCTCGGTTTCACGCTCACACCCACCGACCGCCTGAGCTTCACCGCCGATGCCTACGTGATCAACCTGCGTGACCGCATCACCCTTACCGGCACCTTGCTGGGCCCGGAAGTCACCCAGGTATTGCAGAACAACGGCATCAACTCCACCTCTGGCGGCCAGTACTTTATCAACGGCGCCGACACTCGCACCAAAGGCCTGGACCTGGTCAGCAGCTACAACCAGGACCTGGGCGCGTTCGGCGCGCTGAAGTGGACCGCTGCGTTCAACTGGAACCAGACCAAAATCCTCAACTACAAGGCATCCACTGACATCCTCGGCACCTCCTACGACCTGATGGACCGCCAGGCGCGCAACCTGATCACCGGCGTGCAACCCAACACCAAGCTGATCCTGGGCGGTGACTGGCGCATCGAGCGCTTCAACCTCAACCTGGCCCTGACCCGCTACGGCTCGTACAAGGAAGTGAACTCATCGGCCAATCGTGACCTGGACCGGGTCTACAACGCCCGCTGGATCACCGACCTCGACCTTGGCTACAGCCTCACCAAAGACCTGAACATCGCCATCGGCGCCAAGAACCTGTTCGACCTCTATCCCAAGAAACAAGGGGTGCCGAGCAGCACCATGGTTGCCAGCTACGGCACCTATTCGCCCTACGGTTTTACCGGCGGGTATTACTACACCCGGCTGACTTACGCCTTCTGAGGCCTGCGAGGAAAAGAACATGCCCATTGTCGCCAAACCCTATGACCTGCTTGATGAAGTCAGCGCCCAACCGCTGCGCAAGCGCCGTGCTGCCACGCCGATCAAGGCGCTGCGCGTGGTGCCGGCCCGGCACCCCTGGCGCTGGGCCGGGTCGATTTTCGCCGCGCTGGTATTACTCGGCATTGTGCACTCCCTGGCCACCAACCCGCGCTGGGAATGGGGGGTGTTCGGCCAGTGGTTCTTTTCGCCCTCGGTGCTGCGCGGGTTGGGCCAGACGTTGCTGCTGACGCTGCTGAGCACAGTGTTCAGCATCTTGCTGGGTACCGCGCTGGCCCTGGCGCGGTTGTCGGGTTCGCCGTTGCTGGCGGCGTTGGCCTGGGGCTATATCTGGTTCTTCCGGTCGATGCCGGCGCTGCTGGTGCTGATCATCCTCTACAACTTTGCCTACCTGTACGACCATATCGTGCTTGGCGTGCCGTTCACCGACCTGGTGTTCGCCGAGTGGTCGACGGTGGATGTGCTCAGCCAATTTACCGTGGCCGTCATGGGCTTGAGCCTGATGCAGGCGGCCTACGCGGCGGAGATCATTCGCGGTGGGCTGATCGGCGTGGATGCCGGCCAGCATGAAGCCGCGGCGGCCTTGGGGTTGCCGGCCTCTCGACGCATCTTCCGGATCATCCTGCCCCAGGCGCTGCGCTCGATCTTGCCGTCGGGGTTCAACGAAATCATCGGCCTGGTCAAGGGCACCTCGATTGTCTACGTGCTGGCCTTGCCCGAGCTGTTCTACACCGTGCAGGTCATCTACAACCGCACCCAGGCGGTGATCCCGTTGCTGATCGTCGCCACGGTCTGGTACCTGATCATCACCACCGTGCTCACCAGCGCCCAGTACTACGTCGAGCGCCACTTCGCCCGGGGCACCGCGCGGGTGCTGCCACCCACGCCGTTGCAGCGCGTGCGCCGCTGGTTCAAGGAGAAGGCCCATGCCTGAAGCACGCGCCGGGCGCATTCAGATCCAGGGCGTGGGCAAGCGCTTTGGCAACCAGCAGGTACTCGATCATATCGACCTGAGCATTGACCCTGGCAAGGTCACGGTGATCCTCGGGCCGTCCGGCTCGGGCAAGTCCACCTTGCTGCGCACCATCAACCATTTGGAGAAGATCGACAGCGGGCATATCACCATCGACGGTGAGTACGTCGGATATCGGCGCAAAGGCGAGCTGCTTTTTGAACTCACCGAACGCGAGATTCTCAAGCGCCGTATCGACGTGGGCTTCGTGTTCCAGAACTTCAACCTGTTTCCCCACCTCACCGCCTGGGAAAACATCGCCGAAGCGCCCCTGGCGCACAAGCGCTGGAGCCGGCTGCAGGCCCGTGACAAGGCCGATGAATTACTCGCCAAGGTCGGCCTGGCGGACAAGGCCGACGCCTACCCGCGCCAGCTCTCCGGCGGCCAACAGCAACGTGTCGCCATCGCCCGGGCCTTGGCGCTCGACCCCAAAGTGCTGCTGTTCGACGAGCCCACCTCGGCCCTCGACCCGGAACTGGTGGGTGAAGTGCTGGACGTGATCAAGGGCCTGACCCAACTGGGCGTGACCCTGGTGATCGTCACCCATGAGATCGGCTTTGCCCGCGAAGTGGCCGACCACGTGGTGTTCCTCTGCGACGGCCAACTGATCGAAGAAGGCCCGCCCGAACAGATCCTGCGCCAACCCCGACATCCCCGCACCCAGGCCTTTCTCGGCAAAGTGCTTTAGTTCAAGGAGTGACTGCCCATGTTTATCACCACTGCCCGTGTCGTCCTGTTGGCAATTGCCGGGGCCGCTGCCCACAACGCATTTGCCGTGCAACAGGTGGACCTCAGCCCCGACCGACCGCGCATCCATGCGCCGCGCAATGAAGCGGCCATCGCGCAGATCCCGCCGGGCTTCAAGTTCGCCCAGCCGGGCAAGTTCACCGTGGCCGTGTCAGGCGTAGCCGGGCCACCGCTGGCGCTGCTGGCCAGTGACGACAAGACCACCATCGGCAGCGAGGCTGACACCGCCCAGCTGGTGGCCGACAGCCTTGGCCTGCAACTCAACGTGGTGCAAACCAGTTGGGAAGACTGGCCCCTGGGCGTCAGCTCGGGCAAATACGACGCGGTGATCAGCAACGTCACCGTGACCGAGGCGCGCAAAAAGCGTTTTGACTTCGCCACCTACCGCCAGGATGTGCTCGGCTTTTACGTCAAGAGCACCAGCAAGATCAGTGAGATCAAGCAGGCGGCGGACATTGCCGGGCTGAAGATCATCGTCGGCTCTGGCACCAACCAGGAAAAGGTCCTGCTGGCCTGGAACGAGGCCAATGAGAAAGCCGGCCTAAAACCTGCGCTGTTGCAGTACTTCGACGACCAGGCCGCCGCACAACTGGCGGTGCAGTCGGGGCGCAGCGACGCGCTGTTCGGGCCGAACTCGGTGTACGCCTATTCGGCGGCGATCACCGGCGGCATCAAGCGCGTCGGCACCGTCAACGGTGGTTGGCCGTTGCAGGCGGATATCGCGGTGACCACGCGCAAGGACAACGGCCTAGTCAAACCGATTCACACCGCCCTGCAAGGTGCGATTGCCGGGGGGCAATATGCGCAGGTGCTGCAACGTTGGGGCCTGGATGTGGAACGGGTCGACCAGTCGCTGATCAACCCGCCTGGGCTGCCGGATTAAGGAGGCACAGACATGGGACTGACACGACGTGAAGCGCTGTCGAGTATCGCAGCGGTGGGCGGTGAGAAAGCGGTCAAGGATGCACTGGCAGTGTTGGGTCTGGGCCCATCGTCACACCGTCGACCGCAACCACTGAAACTCAAGGACGGCCTGGGGCAGGGCACCCGTGTACTGGTGCTGGGCGCCGGGATTGCCGGGTTGGTCACTGCGCTGGAGTTGACGCGCGCCGGTTTCAGCGTACAGGTGCTGGAGGCCCGCGAGCGCGTGGGTGGCCGCACCTGGACCCTGCGTAACGGCGACCGCGTGGACTATAAGGACGGTCGCTCGCAGACGGTGGGGTTTGACCCAGGCCAGTATTTCAACGCCGGGCCGGCACGCATTCCCAGCCAGCACCGCACGATCCTCGACTATTGCAGTGAGCTGGGCGTGCCCCTGGAAGTGCTGGTCAACAGCAGTCATGGTGCCCAGGTGCGGCCAGACCTCAGCCAGGCCGCGTTCAGTGTCGGCCAGGCGCTCAACGATACGCGTGGGCATTTATCCGGCTTGTTGGCCAAGGCGGTGCAACGCGATGCCCTTGACGATGTACTGAGTGGCGAAGAGCGCACGCGCCTGCTGGCTTTTTTGCAGGTCTATGGCGATCTGTCCCAGGCGTTGGCGTTTGAGGGCACCCTGCGTTCGGGGCACCTTGAATCCGTCGCTCACCCTGGCGCCTTGCCCGCCCGCCGCAGCCCGTTAACGTTGGAGCGGTTGCTGCACCCGGAACTGTGGGGGGCTTTACTGCACACCGAGTTCCCGGAATTTTCGGCCACCATGTTCCAGCCGGTGGGCGGTATGGACCGCATCACCGACGCGTTCTACCGACGCGTGCAGGAGCAGGTGCAACTGGGCGCGCAGGTGCGGCAGATCCGGCAGTTGGAGGACGGCGTGGCGGTGACCTACCACGACCAGCGCAGTGGCCGTGAACAGGTGGTGCGTGGCGACTTTTTGGTCTCCACCGTGCCGCTGCCCCTGCTGGCCAGGCTCGATACCGACTTCAGCGCGCCGGTCAAGGCGGCCTTGCTCAGCACCCGCAACGACCAGGCGACCAAGGTGGCCTGGCAATCCCCGCGCTTTTGGGAGACCGACTACCGTACCTACGGCGGCTTGTCGTGGATCGAGCACCCGGCGCGCCTGCTGTGGTACCCCAGCAACGACCTCAACACCCGCGAAGGCGTGCTGGTGGCCGGTTACGTGACCGGCGAGGGCGCCGACGTGTTTGGCGGCCAGCCCCTCAATCAGCAGTACGCCGCTTCCCGGCAAGCCGTGGAGCTGTTGCATCCAGGTTACTCCAGGCACTTGCGCAGTCCTCTGGCGGTGTCCTGGGAGCAGATCCCCTACAGCGAAGGCCCGTGGTTGCAACGCGAACACTTCCCCGCCGAGGCCCACGCCCTGCTTGAACAGCCCCATGGCCGGGTGTACTTCGCCGGCGACGGCCTGGTGCAGAGCGGCGTGGGGATCTGGCAGGAATCGGCAGCCAACTCGGCGCGCCATGTGGTCGCGCAACTGGCCGAGCGCATCACCCAACAACACCAACTCGCGGCGTTGGCCGCATCCTGAGGAGCCTCACCATGAGCGACAGCATCCAACGCACCAGCGTCGGCGAATTCCCCATCTCGCAAACCGTCACCGTGCCGGCCTCGGCCAGCCTGGTGTTTGTCAGCGGCACGCTACCGGACCCCGCCGACCCGAAGGTACCTGGGGTGTATGGCGACACTGAAGTGCAGAGCGTTTCAGTGTTCAACAAACTGCGTCAGATCCTGCGCCAACACGACCTGGACCTGGGCGACATCGTACAGTTACGGGTGTTTCTGGTCGGCGCCGAAGAGACTGATGGCAAGCTGGATTTTGCCGGGTTGCAGCGCGGTTATACCCAGTTCTTTGGCACGCCCGAGCAACCGAACAAACCGGCGCGCACCGCGTTGCAAGTAGTGGCGCTGCCGTTGCCGGGGGCGTTGGTGGAGGTGGAGGCGATTGCGGCCAGGGCGGTGTGAGTTCCGCGCTCAGACGTGTAGGTCATTTCTTTTAAGGTTGTAGTCTAAATAGTTAAATGGTTTCCTTTTGCTGATTCTTTACCCATTCCAGGCAGAATGCCGCCTGGATTTTGGGCTCAGGAGAAGCTCCATGAAACGTTCTTACAGTCGGTCGTTCTGGTGCGTCACAGCGGCTCTCGCCGTTTGTACGGGGCTTTTAGGCTACCAGATAGTTGATGGGTTAATTCGCGGCGTGATTGTGGCTTTCAGCCGTGTAGGGCCTTGCGCCACTTACACGCTTCTGGAGCAACCAAAGCAGTATTGGATGACCCTGATTTGGCTCGCTATTGTTGAAATTTTTCTTATCGCTATGACGCTTGGTGTTGCTTGGATTTCCAACGAAATAGCAAAAAATGAAGGATCCAGAAAGGTTTGATCGCTAGTGCTTGCGAGGGCCTTGAGAACCTTGATCACTATCATAAAAGTCGCTCTACGAGGTTTGCCTTAAATTGTTTATTGGGGGACTTCTTCGTAGATACCAATGGCCAATGTTTTGACGTTACCGGATATTGCACTACCGGTGAGGCCGAGCGCTGCGGCTAACGTCTCTTGTATGTGGTTGGCGGTAGCCTGTCGCATTTTCGTGGCGCTGATTCGCTTGGGGAGCACCTTGTTGGCTTGTTTAATCTTGAGCATTTTTGGTATTAACCGGGGATCTTGGAGTCTGAGCAACTCATTATTGAGCTTTACCCTTTCTTGTCGATTCAGACCTCTGAGCACCTGGGTGAAGGATTTTCCGGTGACTTTTCGCGTGGTGTTGACTGTTTTGGTTACGGTTAAGGCTGAGGTGGCAACGCCAAGCAATGCAATAGCATCCAACAGCGCGGCTACGGCCTGAAACCAGGCTTCGTTATTCAACTTATCAAGGTCCCGTGGAACTAGCACCTCAGCGCCCGCACGCCCTAACCCGATGAAACATTGAGCGCCGCTTGCAACTAGGGCTGCCTTCCCAATAAACGAGATCACTACGCTGACCCCCGCAGTGAAAGGTATTAGTGCAACGCCACTAGTAATGGCTACCCAGCTTAGCAGCGCTCCGGCACACGTTAGCGCCGTATTCATCGCCTCCGAGACTAACTTCGACTCTCGCGGCTCATGCTCCAGCATCCGCTTGAACTCCACCGGGCCCACATACCGGGGCGCCTCACGCAATACCACCTTGATCGGATGTACACGACACACCGCTTTAAATTCGCGCAACGTCACCACGTTGAATGCCTGGTCGATATACACCACTCCCGCGCCGATTAGTGCAGGGTCGCTGTCAATAGCGAAGAACAACCGGTGCAGGTCGAGGCTGCTTTCAAGACGTTGGCGTGTAGTGCGATGGGCCGAGGGGAATCCATCCCTGAACAGGCTGGCCGTCATTCCTTAACTCCTGATGGTGTGGGAGTCGAGAGGGTAAAGAGGTGATGATGCAAATTAATGTCGGATGTTTCGCCTTCTGAAGACAGGCACTTCCCAATCCCATTTCCCCGTCTTGTACGCTCGCTCCGCCTGATCAACAGTGCGACCCAAGTCATTACCGACGTACGCTAGGACAAGGAGCCAACATGGCCGTTGATATGTTTTTGAAATTGGGCGACATCAAGGGTGAGTCACGGGACCAGGCCCATCGCGACGAAATTGATATTACCGAATGGGCATGGGGCGTGTCGCAGACCGGGTCGATGCACGCCGGTACCGGCGGTGGTGCCGGCAAGGCGGATTTTGCCAACCTGAACCTGGTTAAACCGTTGGACAAATCCAGCCCCAACCTGATGATGGCCTGTGCAAGCGGTAAGCATTATCCCGAAGCCAGGCTGGTGGTTCGCAAGGCGGGAGGGGCCAGCCCGGTGGCGTATCTGGTGATGACGCTCAAGGAGGTTATGGTGGTGTCCTACAGCACCAGCGCAGAAAAGGCCGGCGATGTGCTGTACGACCGTATCGCCTTGAACTTCGCTACTGTCGAGTTCAGCTACCAGCCGCAGAAGGCCGATGGCGCCAAGGAGGGAGGGCCGGTGAAGTTTGGCTGGAATATTCGGCAGAACGTTAAAGTCTGAGTCATCACTTTTCGAGCTTGAATGGCTCCCGTGGAAGCCACACACACCCTATTTCTGCAACAGCAACGCCCGCTGCTTGAGCCTGCGTTTCTGCGCAAACGGCAAGCTCTCATCGTCCCCATACGGCGCGCTGTACCAGTTGCCGTAGCTCGGGTTGGGCAACAGGAACCAGCGCTGGCCTAGCCAGTTCACATAGGGTTCGACGGCCTTGCGCTGTGCATCCAGGGTGTTGTGTTCGGCTTGCACGAAATCGCCCAGCGAGTCTCCGGCCATCAACAGCACGCGGGCATGGTTGGCGACCCACTGGCGGCGGCAGTTCTTGCCGTAGCCTGCGCTTTCGCAGTGGCCGGTGGGGGTGCTGGCCGCCAGGATCTGTGCGTCGCTCTTAATCGGAAAGCCGCGCAAACGCAGGTTTTTTGCGGTGGCCGCGACTTGGCTGTGTTCTCGGTTGGTGAGGTAGTAAACCTGGATGCCTTTTTGTCTGGCTGCCTGCAGGAACGCCACCGAGCCTGGCAATGCCTGGGCTTTGGCTTGCTCGACCCAGGTGTTCCAGCGGTCATAGGAATAGACCTGATTATTGATGATGTCGCGGGCGTTGAGGGGCACGTTGTCCAGCAGGGTTTCGTCGATGTCCACCACTACCGCCGGGGGCAGGCCGGCCAGGTTGCGTGGGGCAAAGGGTAGGGCGTCCCAGCTCGGGTCGGCCAGGGCGACATCCAGTTGGCGGGTGGCATTGGCGAAGAGCTGGCGGTAGATCAACTCGTGCTCGATGGAGGTCTGGGTCCAGAGCACGGCGTCGAGTTGGTCATTGGCCGGCGGGCGTTGCTGGCAGCCTGCGAGGGCGGTGGTGAGCAAGCAGAGGCTGGCGAGGAACAGGTTGCGCATGGGCTGGGTCTCGAAGAACGGGGTGGCGTGGTCTGCACGCCAGTCTAATCACTTGCGAGGCTCGCGGCTCGTTGCCGTTTCGGAATCGTCTTAAAGCCAGGCTTCACCCTTGGCGGGTAACGTAGCGAGCGTTGAAGGATCGTCGTCGCTGCCCATCTGCCAGGTTTGCCTATGCCCAATAAAGCGTTACGTTTTCTGATCGCCGATGGAGAGCATCTGCAGCGGGTCAAGATCGAGAAGATGCTCAACCAGTTGGGCTACTACCGCATCGCCCCCTTGAGCTCGTTCGACGAGGTGCAGGCGTTGACGCGTTCGAACGGTGTGATGTTCGACCTGTTGATTATCAACACCGCGCTGGTGCGTTCGCGCCAGGTCGACCTGCTGAAGTTCTGCCGGGAAAACCCGATGATCCTGCATGCGCTGATCTACGACGGGCAGTGCGCGCAGCGGTCGGTAGTGCCGGTGTCGGCCAGCCAGACGTTGCATCTGTCGTTGTCGCAATCGCCGGATTTCAATTCCCTGTGCCGGTGTCTGGAAATGCTCGACCCGGCGGCGATGGCGCGCGTCGCTGGGGTGTCACCCAAGCGTTGAGCTTTATTGCTTTGAGCATTGTATTCGCCTAACTCATCGGCATGAGGGCAAGCTCGCCCACAGGATGTGGGAGCTGGCTTGCCTGCGAAGACGGCCTGACAGTCAACACAGCTGGATTGTGTACATATCCATTGCTGCGGTAACGGCCACCTAGGGTTCCGCCCTGACGGCGGCTCACTTTTGAAAAGCGCAAAAGTAAGCAAAACGCTCTTGCCCCACCACTCGGCACCTCGCTTAGGCTCGGTGTGCCCGTAATCCGTCAGTGATTTGGGGGGCCGCCGCCACGCGCCATCCATGGCGCGGGGCGGCTAAACCGGCATCCCTGCCGGTTTACCCCCCAAATCCCTGTCGAATTCCGGCCAGCGTGGTTTAACGGGGCGCTTAAGATCAAAAGCAGATCAAGATCAAGAGCGGCTCGCTTCGCATCGTGGTTACCGTCTGCTGCTACAGCCCAAAAAAGTTGTGTAGATGGCGATGCCGAACCTGTGGCGAGGGAGCTTGCTCCCGTGACGTCTTGACAGCCTGCGCATATCTACCTGACGCCCCGCGTTCCAACTGTGGGAGCGGGCTTGCTCGCGAAAGCGGTGGGTCAGTCGCTGCATCTATCACTGCACCACCGCTTTCGCAGGCAAGCCAGCTCCCACATTGGATCTTCGTTGCCTTGAGCATTGCGTTCGCTTAATTCATCGAGCATCCAGGGTCTTTTGATGCTCGGCCAGGAACGGTTGCTCCGCTGGATCAAAACGATCAATCCCGGCGGTAAAGCGGTGCCAATAGGGGTACAACGGCTGACGACGCGTGACAGCCTCGATGCGCGCCGACTGCGCTTCGGTGAGTTTCAGTTCGGTGGCCGCCAGGTTGTCGCGCAGGTGTGCTTCGGTACGGGCGCCGACAATCAGCGAGGTGATCCCCGGGCGATCCTTGAGCCAGGCCAGGCAGGTGCGGGCGACCGAGACGCTGTGTTCATCGCCGACGGCGGCGAGGGTTTCGATAATGTCCAGCGCACGTTCCTGGTCGTGGACATAGGGTTCCGGCCAGCCGCTGCCCTGGCGGGTATTGGCCGGCGGCTTGTGCCCGCGTCGGGTGGTGCCGGTCAGCAGGCCTTCGCCCATCGGCCCCCATACCAGCGTGCCGATTTGCTGATCCAGTGCCAGGGGCAGCAACTCGTACTCGGCCTCGCGGGATTCCGGGGTGTAGTAGATCTGTTGGGTAATCGGCTTGAGCATCCCGTGCAGTTCGGCCTTGCCCAGGGTTTTCATCATCTGCCAGGCGGTGAAATTGCTGGTGCCGAAGTAGCGGATCTTGCCCGAACCCACCAACAGGCGCAGGGCTTCCAGGGTCTCTTCGATTGGCGTCATGCCGTCCCAATTGTGCAGTTGGTACAAGTCGATGTGGTCGGTGCCCAGGCGCTTGAGGCTGGCTTCGCACGCGCGGATCAAGTGGTAGCGCGATGAGCCGGAGTTGTTGGGGTTGTCGTCCACCGGGCTGCGGCCCTTGGTGGCCAGCAGAATCTCGTTGCGCTTGTCGCCCAGCGCCTTGCCCACCACTTCTTCGGCCAGGCCGTGGGAATAGAGGTCGGCGGTGTCGACCATGTTCACCCCGGCGTCGAACGCCATATCGAACATGCGCTTGGCCAGGGGCACGTCCACCGCACCGCATTTTTCAAATTCTGCGCGACCGCCAAAGGGCACGGTGCCCAGGATGATTTCCGATACCAGCAGGCCGGAATGACCCAGTTGTCGGTACTGCATATTGCCTCCTACTTAACGTTGCACGTGAACGTGTGAACGATGGGCAGGGCGATAGTTTGAATTTTTTTATGAAATGCTCGCACCAAGCCTGGCTGAGGTATGCACGCGGGATTGTTTCGCTGGATGAAATGCTGGATTGTGAATCCTGGTCATTCCGCCAGACAGGGCAGCGGTAGAACATCCCTGGCGTCGATACCCACTCATTTGGAGCCTGTCATGACCCAGCCTGCGATCAAACTCTATGGTTTTCCCCTATCCGGCCACTCCCACCGGGTCGAGCTGATGTTGTCCCTGCTGGGGCTGGCGAGTGAATTTGTGCTGGTGGACCTCAAGCAAGGGGCGCATAAAACGCCTGAGTTTCTCACCACTCTGAACAGCTTCGGCCAGGTGCCGGTGATTGATGACGGCGGCACGGTACTGGCCGACTCCAACGCCATCCTGCTCTACCTGGCCAGCACCTACGGCAACGGCCAATGGCTGCCGAGTGACCTTGTCGGCCAAGCGCGGGTACAACGTTGGCTCTCGGCCGCCGCCGGCCCACTCCATGCCGGGCCTGCCACGGCGCGCTTGGCCACGGTGTTTGGCGCCGAGGTGGATACGGTCAGCGCAATCAACCGTGCCCATGCCTTGCTGAGCGTGATGGAGCAGCAATTGAGCCAGAGCCGTTTCCTCGCCAGTGAGCAGCCCAGCATTGCCGATATCGCCTTCTACACCTACGTGGCCCATGCGCCGGAAGGCAATGTGTCCCTGGCCGACTACCCTAAGGTACGCGCCTGGCTGACCAGCATCGAAGCACTGCCGGGTTTCGTTGGCATGCCGCGTACGGCGGTGGGGCTGCAATCGCAATAACAACCGAGGGGCGCCAATGGACCGATTTCATGAAATGCAGGTGTTCCTGGCAGTGGCCGAGGAGGAGGGCTTCGCGGCTGCCGCGCGCCGCCTGAACACCTCGCCGCCCAGCGTGACTCGGGCCATTGCCGCCATGGAACAACGCATCGGCACCCAGTTGCTGGCGCGCACCACCCGCAGCCTGCACTTGACCGAAGCCGGCCAGCGTTACCTGGAAGATTGCCGACGCATCCTTGCCGAACTGGATGAGGCCGAGGAAGCGGCGGCGGGTAGTTATTCCATCCCGGGCGGTCAGTTGACGGTGACCGCACCGGTTCTGTTTGGCGAGCTGTATGTGGCGCCGGTACTGGGGGATTATCTGGACCGTTTTCCGTTCGTGAGTATCAACGCCTTGCTGGTCGACAGGGTGGTCAATATGACCGACGAAGGTGTGGATGTAGCGGTGCGTATCGGCCACCTGCACCAATCCGGACAGCAAGCGATCAAGGTCGGCGAAGTACGCCGGGTGGTGTGCGCATCGCCGGCTTATCTTGACCAACACGGGCGGCCCCAGTGCCCCGAGCAGTTGCGTGAGGCCAAGCTTGTCACCTCATCGTCCAGCCAACGGGTCAGTGAGTGGACATTCGTTGACGCCGGCCAGCCGCTGAAGGTACCGATCGAGCCACGCCTGGTGGTCACCGCCAACAATGCCGCGATCAACCTGGCCCGCCTGGGCTGGGGTATGACGCGGGTGCTGTCTTATCAAGTCGCCGCAGCGGTGGCGGCGGGTGAGCTGGAGCTGGTGCTGGAGGATTTCGAACCGGAGCCGCTGCCGATCCACGTGGTGTTCCAGCAAAACGGCCGCGTACCGGCCAAGGTCAATACTTTTGTGGATTTCCTCAGCCAGCGCCTCGGGCAGGACCCGGCCCTGAACGCGGCGACCAAGCAGCGCGCCTGATGGAGCGTTTTCGCGATATGCAGCTGTTTACAGCGCTGGCCGGGCAACCCAGCCTGGCGTCGGCGGCACGTTATGCGCAGGTTTCCGGGCCGACGCTGGTACGTGCTGTTGCGCGCCTGGAGGCACGCCTGCGCGTGGTGTTGCTGCAACGCAGCACCCGCGGCGTCAGCTTGAGCGACGCAGGCCAGGCTTACCTTGCCGACTGCGTGCGCCTGCTCGCAGCGGTGGACGCGGCCGAGGCTTCGGCCAACGGTTTGCATGTGCAGGCCCAGGGCGACCTGCGGATATTCCTGCCACTGCTGTTCAGCCGCTATGTCATGGCGCCGCTGTTGGCCGGCTATGCGGATCGCTACCCGGCGGTGCGCGTTAACGCGCATTACCACGACTATTACCCGAACCTGCACGTAGAGGGGCTGGACGTGGCGGTGCTGGTCGGCGAATTGCCCAGCTCGTCGCTGATTGCGCGGCAGGTCGGGCAGGTGGGCACTGTCCTTTGCGCCAGCCCCGCTTACCTGGCGACCCGGGGCGAGCCCCGGCATCCGGCTGAACTCAAACAGCATCATCTGATTGCCAGCGCCGACCCGGTGCACTGGGATTTCCTGCATTACACCCTCAAGGCTCGCGCCCGGCTGAGTTGCGCCACCGTCCAAGGGGCGATCAATGCGGCGGTGCAGGGGGCGGGCGTGATGCGAGCCTTGAGTTACCCGCTGCACGAACACCTGGCGAGCGGCCAGTTGCAGCGCCTGTTGCCTACCTTCGAGTTGCCGCCGCAGCCGGTGCATGTGGTCTACCGCGAAGGCCGCCATGCGTCGATGCGTGTGCGCAGCTTTGTCGACTACTGCGTCACGGCGTTGCGCGAGCATCCGGCGTTTCAGTTGGCGTAATGGTGGATTGCCCAGGGTGGGCATTCTCTCCATCGCGACGTGGGCGCAGCATCTTCAGTATCTAACCGGCGGTGAGCGCCATGCACTCGATTGAACCAACCCCTTGGCATGTCGGCGAACGACACATGCAGGAAAGTGCCGGCGTTTTTGAACGCATGGCCATGATCGGGCCCAAGGTCATTCGTGATCATTTGCCTGAGCAGCACCGCGATTTCTATCCGCTGCTGCCGTACTTGATCGCGGGTGTGGTGGACGAACAGGGCATCCCCTGGGCGACGATGCTGGAGGGTGCACCAGGGTTCGCGCACTCACCGGATCCGCACACGCTGCAGATCGACAGCCTGCCTTCCAAAACTGATCCCGCCTGGGCTGGAATAACGGATGGCTCGGCCATTGGCCTGCTGGGCATCGACCTCAACACCCGCCGCCGCAACCGCATGAATGGCCGGATTGGAACGCTTGAGCACGAGGGCTTCACGGTCGACGTGGTGCACACCTTCGGCAACTGCCCCAAGTACATCCAACTGCGCCCCGTCGCCGGCATTGCGCGCAAACCCGGCAACCTGGCCGAGCGTAGCAACCGCCTTGACGATGCGGCTCAAGCACTGATCCGCCACGCCGACACCTTCTTCGTTGCCAGCTACGTCGACCTGCACGGCGAACGCTCGGTGGACGTCTCCCATCGAGGTGGCAATACGGGATTTGTGCGCGTGGAAGGCAACGTACTGACCATCCCGGATTTTGCCGGCAACCTGTTCTTCAACACCCTCGGCAACCTGCACGCCAACCCGGTGGCGGGGTTGTTGTTTGTGGATTTTGAGACCGGCGACGTGCTGCAAGTGGCCGGGCGTACTTCGTTGATCCTGGGTGGGCCGCAAGTGGCTGAGTTCGATGGCGCGCAGCGCTTGTGGACGGTGACGGTGGAACATGTGGTTCGCCGCCCGGCAGCGCTGGCCTTGCGCTGGAAATTCGCGGAGTTTTCACCGCACAGCCTGGCGATGGGCACCTGGTAGCCTGGCACGATAATGCCCTGTAGGAGCGAGCTTGCTCGCGAAAAACGTTAACGATAACGCGGGCTTCCTGAGTAAGCGCGGCGTCTGTGGGTTTTTCGCGAGCAAGCTCGCTCCTACAGGGGACGTCATTGCCTGTTGGGTTTGCGCGTTTTCATCAGGCCGCCGGGCACTCACGGTTCAGCGCTTCATTTACCAGCAACTGCGCAATCTCGATCATCTGCACCACCGCCAGCACCTGCTTGCGGGGGTGACCGTCAAGCTGTTCGGCACAGTCGTAGGCGCAGACAGTCGCGGACTCCAGCATTTCGCTGGCATTGCTCAAGGCGGCTTCGGTGCTGAGTCCGGGGCGGACGGTGAAGATGACATCGGGGGGTAGTTGCGGGTTGTCATCCGAGGGGGATGGTGGGGGATTGGGTGTGACTTTTTTCATGGCGAAGCTCCTATGAATGAGCACCTCCATTTCGCTACCACACGAAGTAAGGAGGCGACTGTACACGGGGTGGTAGACCGGTCATAGAAACCCGGCAGGCCGAAGCCTCCCATGCACAGCCGCCACAAAGCAGCCCGCATAAAAAAACGCCCTTGAGCGTTTTTGGGGTCTATGAAAGAACTGGGCTACCACACCCATTCGCTGATTTTGCAGCGACCCGCGAAGGTTAGCGGCGAGGTTCATCGGACGCAACCCGAAAGTTGTGTAAGAGCGGTCCGACAACCGCACCGTTGCGGGTACGCCGAATACCCCATGTAGGAGCGAGCTTGCTCGCGAAAAACGTCAACGATAACGCGGGCTTCCTGAGTAAGCGCGGCGCCTGTGGGGTTTTCGCGAGCAAGCTCGCTCCTACAGGGGGTTGTGATTGCCTGTTGGGTTTGCGCGTTTTCATCAGGCCAGCGGGCACTCAAGGTTCAGCGCTTGACCCACGAACATGTTGCTGGATGTTGAACCATCATCCTGAGCGGTTTCTTTGGGTTAGCCTTGTTTTCCTACTGACAACAAGGATTGGTCATGCAACGAAAGGTCATTAATCCCACGACGGTATTCAACTCCCTGCAATACGGTTTCAGCCAGGCCATGGAAGTGCCAGAGGGCCGGCGAATCATGCTGTCGGGGCAGGTGGGCGTGGATGCTCAAGAGCGTACGGTGGGCCCAGGGGTTGCCGAACAAACGGCCACGGCGTTGGACAATGTCGAAAAGGTGCTGGCCGCGGTGGGCGGTGATCTGTCTCATGTAATCATGCTGCGCTTGTATATTGTCGAATCTGCCCGAGAGCAGCAGGAGCCGATTGCCGAGGCTCTGCGCCAGCGCTTCGCGCACAACCCGCCGCCGTCTTCGTGGATTATCGTCAGTGGGTTGTCGTTGCCTGAGTGGTTGATCGAGATTGAGGCGGAGGCGGTGGTTCCGTTCAGCTAGGTTTTTTGTAGGAGCGAGCTTGCTCGCGAAAAAACCATCGCCGCCGCCTTTATTCAGGATGCACGCGTTATCGTTGACGTTTTTCGCGAGCAAGCTCGCTCCTACAGCCATTCAATACCGAATCATCACCGATTTAAGCTCGGTGTAATCCTCAATAAACGCACTGCCAAACTCCCGCCCAAGCCCCGAAGACCGGCTGCCACCAAACGGCACTGCCGGGTCGAGCAAGGTGTGCATGTTCACCCACACGGTGCCAGCCTTGACGGCCGGGATCATGCGCAGGGCCTTGCCCAGGTCATTGGTCCACAGGCTGGCGCTCAAGCCGTAGGGCCCGTGGTTCATCATGGCCAGCAATTCGTCTTCATCGTCGTAGGGCAGGAAGGTGGCGATGGGGCCGAAGGTTTCTTCGTTGAGCAAAGTGTCGTGCAGGTGATTGGCCAGGATCACGGTGGGTTCGATGTAGCAGCCAGGGCGGTCGATGAGGTGGCCGCCGTGGATGATCGTGTTGTTTTCGGCGCGGGCCTGGTTGAAGTAGCCGAGCAGTTTGTGTTGGTGTTGCTGGTGGGTCACGGGGCCGAATTCGGTGTGTTCGTCCAGGGGCGAGCCGATGGTCAGGCGGCTGAGGCGTGCCTTGAGCTTTTCCAGCACGGCGTCGATCTGCGAGCGGTGCACGAAGAAGCGTTCAGCCGCCGCGCAGATTTGCCCAGAATGCAAGAAGCCCGCTTCGATGATGCCATCCACCGCTTTGTCTACATCCATGTCGCGCAGGAAGCCGGCGGCGTTCTTGCCGCCCAGTTCCAGGGTCGCGCGGGTGAGGCCTGCGCCCATGGCACTGCGGCCCACCGCAATACCGGTGGGCACTGAGCCGGTGAACGACACCTTGTGGGTGCCGGGGTGTTCCACCAGCCCCTTGCCGACATGGCCGCCACCGGTCAGCACGTTGAGCACGCCCGCCGGCAACCCGGCGTCGATGGCCAGTTCGGCGATGCGCAGCAGGGTCAGCGGCGTGAATTCGCTGGGCTTGATGATGATGCTGCAGCCGGTTACCAGCGCCGAGGCGAGCTTCCAGATGGCGATCATGGTCGAGAAATTCCACGGCACAATGCCTACCACCACGCCCACCGGTTCGCGCAAGGTGAAGGCGGTGTAGCGTTCGCCATTGAACGAAGGCAGCGACGGCGTGAGGGTCTGGCCACTGAGCTTGGTGGCCCAACCTGCGTAGTAACGCAGGAAGTGCGCGGCCTGGTCGACCTCAAAGGCGCGGGAAATCTGGATGATCTTGCCCGACTGGCAGGTTTCGATCTGCGCCAGTTCTTCGCGGTGGTGCTCCAGCAGGTCGGCCAGTTTCAGCAGCACGTTGCCACGAATGGCCGGTGCGGTCTGTGACCACAACTGGAAACCCCGGTTGGCGCAAGCGACCGCAGCGTCGATATCCGCCAGGTCTGCGTCGGCCACATCGGCGATCACCTGGCCGGTGGCGGGGTTGGTCACGCTCAGGCGTGCATCGGCGTGGCTGCGCACACTGGCGCCGTCGATGAATAGCCCATGACGGCGGCGCAAAAAGGCTTCGACGTGAGGCAGCAGCGGGATATCGCTCATGGCAGGTTCCTGGCAGTTCACAAAAGAAAACTCGAGGTTAACCAACGCGCAGGTACGCGGCTTGACTGTGCCTGCCAGGTTTTATGCCTGTGCCTGCCGTGCCTGTGAAAAGTACAACCTTGCCTGCCGAACGTGCATGTTGTGCTGGCGCAAGCCGGTCGATACTGGCCCTGCATCCCGCGCCGTTCCACGATTTGGAGCGCCTGCCGGACTTCCAATAATAAGCAGGGCCGTCCATGAAAAAGCCAAACCCGCTCCTCGAAGACCTCAAGCCTCTTCTGCCTGCCATTGCCGCCAACGCCAGCCGTGCCGAACAGTTGCGCCAAGTGCCGGATGAGAATATCGCGCTGCTCAAAAGCATCGGCCTGCACCGCGCCTTCCAGCCCAAGGCATTCGGCGGCCTGGAACTGTCGCTGCCCGAATTCGCCGACTGCATCGCCTTACTCGCCGGCAGTTGCGCCAGCACCGCCTGGGCCATGAGTTTGTTGTGCACCCACAGCCATCAACTGGCGCTGTTCTCGGCGCAGTTGCAGGAGGAAATCTGGGGCGCCAACCCGGATGCCACGGCCAGCAGCAGTATCGCGCCGTTCGGCCGGGTGACCGAGGGCGAGGGCGGCGTGTACTTCAGCGGCGAGATGGGCTGGAGCAGCGGCTGTGACCATGGCGAATGGGCGATTGTCGGCTGCCGTCGCCAGAATGCCGAAGGCACCCAGGACTACTGCTTTGCCGTGCTGCCGCGCAGTGACTATCAGATCCGCGATGACTGGTTTGCGGCCGGCATGAAAGGCAGCGGCACCAAGACCCTGATCATCGACAACGCCTGGGTGCCGGAGCACCGGATCCAGAAGGCCAAGGACATGATGGAAGGCAAGTCCGCAGGCTTTGGCTTGTACCCAGACAGTCAGATTTTCTACGCGCCGTACCGGCCGTATTTCGCCAGTGGTTTTTCCACCGTCAGCCTCGGCGTGGCCGAGCGCATGCTGGAGGTGTTCCGCGAAAAAACCAAAAACCGCGTACGTGCCTACACCGGGGCTGCCGTCGGCGCCGCGACCCCGGCGCTGATGCGCCTGGCCGAGTCCACCCACCAAGTGGCCGCCGCCCGGGCGTTTCTGGAAAAGACCTGGCAAGACCACGCCGAACACAGCGCCGCCCAACGCTACCCAACGCGAGAAACCCTGGCGTTCTGGCGCACCAACCAGGCCTACGCCACCAAGATGTGCATCGAAGCGGTAGACCGCCTGTTCGCCGCCGCCGGTGGCAATGCCTGGTTCGAACACAACGAAATGCAGCGCCTGTTCCGCGATTCCCATATGACCGGCGCCCATGCGTACACCGACTATGACGTGTGCGCGCAGATCCTCGGCCGTGAGCTGATGGGCCTGGAACCCGACCCGAGCATGGTGTAGCCGCGTTTTCCCTACAACAATCAGGGCGGCCCATAGAGGCCACCCGGGAGTCTTGCATGTCTGACGTATTCGACCCACGAGCCTTTCGTCGCGCCTTGGGCAACTTCGCCACTGGCGTGACCGTGGTTACCGCCGCCACCGCCTCCGGGCGCAAGGTGGGCGTGACCGCCAACAGTTTCAACTCGGTGTCCCTTGACCCGCCGCTGGTGCTGTGGAGCATCGACAAACGCTCCAACAGCCATGCGGTGTTCGAGGAGGCCAGTCACTTTGCGGTGAATGTGTTGGCGGCGGACCAGGTGCATCTATCCAACAATTTCGCGCGCCCCCGTGAAGACCGCTTCGCCCTGATCGAATACGAGCCGGGGGAGGGTGGCTCGCCGGTGTTCGCCGATTGCTCGGCGCGTTTTCACTGTGAGAAATACCAGCAGGTGGACGGCGGTGACCATTGGATCATGATCGGCAAGGTGGTGGCCTTTGATGACTTTGGCCGTGCGCCGCTGCTCTATCATCAGGGCGCCTATGCCGAGGTCCGGGCGCTGCCTCCGTGCGCGCCCGAGGCGGTTTAGAACGGCACGGCGACCACCAGTTGGCTGTAGACATTGGTGCCGTTGCCACCGACCTGATTGCCGCCGTTTTCGGCTGATTTATTCGGTTTGTACAGGCCGAGCAGCGGCGTGATGATCAGGTGCTCGTTGACGGCCCATTCGGCATACAGGTCTAGTTCGCGGCCATCCAGATTGGGTTGGTCACGGGTACTGACGGTGTTGTAGTCGAAGAACAGCGCCCCAAGGGTGACGTTCTCCAGTGGCTTGACCTTGAGCGCCACGTGCTGCACGGCGGTGTTGCTGTTGAAGGGGCCGGAATAGTTGCCCGCCACTTCGCCTTGCACCCAGGTGCCGTAGCCACGGTTGAAACCTGAGAACATGCCGTCCCAGTTCTTCGAATAACGGGCGTAGCGGTAGGTCAGGTCCGGTGACCACGGCAGGTTGGCGAAGGTGTAGCCGGCTTCGGCGTAGCCGGCATTTTCCTGGCCGTCGCGACGGCTTTGGCGCGCCAGTTCGAAGGCGAAGTGCGCGTTGTCGATACCGGCACTCCCGGCGCCGCGCAGGCTGTAGAGGTTCATGCCTTTGCGCTGGCGCTGCAGGTCGGTGGCGAAGCGCTCATCCACATCGATCCCGTGAATGTAGGTCAGCCCCAGGGTGCCCGGCGCGGCAGTGTATTCCAGGGTGCCGGCGGCCATTTCGGTGAGGGCCTGGGCGCGGTTGTCGGACTTGATCCACATCAGGCTGCCATGCACGCCGTCCTTGCCGCCCAGGCGAATCACCGCCGTCTTATCGAAGGCATGGCGCGCGGCGATGTAGTAGGCGCCGCCGCGATTGAACTCGCCATCGCCCACACCATTGCCCAGGTTGGGGCCGTCGTCGTTAAGGATAAAACCGTCGCCGAGCATGATGATCTGGCGACCGAACGACAGGTCCAGGCCGTCCTTGCCCAGCGCCGGTAACAACTCGCCAGAGCGCCAGCCGGCAAAGGCCTCGTCAAACTTGGTGGTGCGCTCGGTGCCGTTGGTGAGCCCTGCCGCATCGCCATCGCCCCAGGTACCGGAACTCACCAGGTTGGCCGTGCCATACACGCCGCCCAGGTGGCCCAGGCTTTGTTCGACGCTCAAACCGTACTTGATGAAGGCTTCGCGCCAGGTGGAGCCGCCGCTGCGCCCATCGTAGTTCTTCGGGCTGTTGAACATACCGTACACGGCGAGGAAGTTGCCGGTGACCTGGGTGTCGGCGTCGGCATACAACTCGATGGCCTGCGCCTGGCCCACCAGCAGTGCCACGCCCAGGCCGACCGCCTGGCGCAGGCGGCGGTTTTTCAGTGTGTGCTCCATTGTTATTGCCCCCATCTTGGTTAAGAGTGAGGGCGCATTAGGGCGAGCGGTATGAGGCCAAGTCTTTTCCCTGCGTGCCAGGCAATTGACTCTGGCCGCCAGGCCACACGCCCTGGCAGGCAGCAACAAAACCGGCGGCAGACAGGGGCAAGACGATCAACGGGAGTGGGGCGCAGAGTGCCGACACATTAAAAAAACCGCTTCGAGGACCCCTCCATGTCGATCAACGACCGACTCACCGCACACCTCAACCGGGGCACGGTAGGTTTTCCCACTGCGTTGGCCAGCACCATCGGCCTGATCATGGCCAGCCCGGTGATCCTCACCGCCACCATGGGCTTTGGCATCGGTGGCAGTGCGTTTGCCCTGGCGATGCTGATCGCCGTGGTGATGATGCTGGCCCAGGCCACCACCTTCGCCGAGGCTGCCTCGATACTGCCCACCACCGGTTCGGTGTACGACTACATCAACTGCGGCATGGGCCGGTTCTTTGCGATCACCGGGACCTTGTCGGCCTACCTGATCGTGCATGTGTTCGCCGGCACCGCCGAAACTATCCTCGCCGGGGTCATGGCCCTGGTGAACTTCGAACACCTCAATACCTTGGCTGAGTCGGCCGGCGGCTCGTGGTTGCTTGGCGTCGGTTTCGTGCTGGTGTTCGGTGTGCTGAATGCCTTTGGCGTCAGCGCATTTGGCCGCGCGGAGATCATCCTGACCTTCGGCATGTGGACCACCCTGATGGTGTTCGGCGTACTGGGCCTGATCGCCGCGCCGGCGGTGCAGTTGGATGGCTGGTTCGGTGAGTCGCTGGTGGGCACCGACCTGGTCACCGTGCTGTCGCTGGTGGGCATGGCGATGTTCATGTTCGTGGGCTGCGAGTTCGTCACGCCGCTGGCGCCGGACCTGCGCCAATCGGCCAAGGTGATGCCACGGGCGATGATGCTCGGGCTGATGGGCGTGGCCACCTGCATGTTCATCTATGGCGCGGCGATGAAGCGCCAGGTGGAAAACGTGGTGCTCGATGCGGCTTCCGGTGTGCACCTGCTGGACACGCCCATGGCCATCCCCCGGTTTGCCGAACAGGTGATGGGGCAGATCGGCCCGTTGTGGCTGGGCATCGGTTTTCTGTTCGCTGGCGCTGCGACCATCAATACCCTGATGGCCGGCGTGCCGCGCATTCTCTACGGCATGGCGGTGGATGGCGCCTTGCCCAAGGTGTTCACCTACCTGCACCCGCGTTTCAAGACGCCGCTGTTGTGCATCCTGGTGGCGATGTTGATCCCGTGTCTGCACGCGCTGTACCTGGGCGGCAACACTGACAACATCATGCACCTGGTGCTGGCAGCGGTGTGCGCGTGGAGTTTCGCCTACCTGTTGGTGACGCTGTCGGTGGTGATCTTGCGCATTCGGCGTCCGGACTTGCCTCGGGCCTATCGCTCGCCGTGGTTCCCGCTGCCGCAGATCGTCTCCAGCATCGGCATCCTGCTGGGCATGTGGTTTATCACTCCGCCCGGCATGAACCCGGCGGACATCTACGTGCCGTTTGGTGTGATGCTCGGGGTGACGGCCACCTATGCGCTGTTCTGGACCCTGGTGGTGCAGAAGGTCAACCCCTTCAAGCCCGCCTGCGTGGAAGAGGTGTTGGCCAAGGAATTCAGCCATGAACCGGGGGTTGCCCATGACGGTTATAACGACTTTGCGGCAAAAACTGTTTGAGCTGTTTCGTGCCGACCGCGCACCCAGCGGGTACCAGCCGGGGGTGACCCTGGCTCACCTGCGGCGTGATCTGGGCCTGGCCACCCTTGAAGTGGACGGTGTGGCCTTCGAGATTGTCGAGCGCACCGAGTCGCAGCTGTTGATGCATCTGGTGCTGACCGAATGTGTCCTGCGCGTTCCTGCTGCAGCGGGTGGCACCGCCCGCTTTGAGGTGCACCATGGTGGCGCGATCCGGCGCAGCGGTATTCATGTGCGGCGCCGCGCGGGCAACCAGGCACTGGGCCGTGAATTACAGGCGCGTTTACAGGCGGACAGTGCGTTGTTCCAGGCGTTGATGCCGCTGGATTTCAAGCGCCTGCGCATCGAGCTGCACGACCAGCAATGGTGCGTGCGCCTGGAGCATATGGGTGGCAGCGAGGTGGTCAACCGTATGCCGGCGTTCCGGCGCTACATTGCGTTGAGCGCCGAGCAACGCGGGTATCTCTTGGCAACCCTGGCCGGGTTGAGGCGGGTACTGTCGGGTCTCTGATTGGCATCATTAGTGCTTCTGCAAAGGGCAAACAGGTTTGTTGTTGCGTGCATATAGATAACATGTTAACTATTACACCAGAACAACAAGAATAACGCCACTGCGGAGACACCCATGAGCATCCCACAGCATGCACCCGACGGGCTCGACAGCTGGAACCGCGAACTGCGCGCCGCGTGCGGCCACTTCGATACCGAACTGGCTTTCAACCGTTCGCTGTTTATCGGCGAGATCCACAACCTGTCGCGTGGCCTGGCCATCCTGCGCACCAATGCCGGGCTGATCAGGCGCCCGACGCACCACGCCGACCATGACAACGACCAGGAATGTTTCCTGGTCAGCCAGCGCAGCGGCTATTCGCAAATCACCCAGAACGACCAGACGGTGCAACTGGCCCCCGGCGAAATGCTGTTGATGGACTCGGTGGGCGCCATCGAAATTACCCCCTTCGGCCTGATCGAACACGCCTCGCTGTCCTTGCCGCGCACTGCGGTGTGCAAGCACCTGGGTGGCCAGGCGCGGGCCTTCGGCAAGATCTCCTCGACCAAAGCCTGTGGGCGCATGCTGCATGTGCTGATGGACCAATTGTGCAAGGACGATACCGACGAAGACGCCACGCAAGTGGAAGCGCTGCAAGCGGCGTTCGTCTCGCTGTTGGGTTCGGCGTTGGAGCAGGGCGATGAGTGCCGCGAAGGCGTGGCCGCGTTGCAGGGCAATAACCTGCGCAGTTATGTGCAGAAGGTCATCGACGAGTCGCTGAGCCAGCCAGGCTTGAGCCCGATCGGCCTGGCCAACCGCCTGAATATCTCGGTGCGGCACCTGTACCGTTTGTTCGAAGAACAGGACGACAGCGTCTGCCGCTACATCCAGCGTGCACGGCTCAAGCGCAGTGCGGATGACTTGACCAACCCGTTTCTGCGCAGTGAGTCGATTACCTCGATTGCCTACAAATGGGGCTTTACCGACTCGGCGCATTTCAGCCGCTCGTTCAAGAAGCAGTTCGAGGTGTCGCCCAAGGATTTTCGTTCGAGCCGGTTGCAGGCGGTGCAAGCGTGATCGTTCCCACGCTCCGCGTGGGAACGCCGCCCAGGACGCTCGGCGTCCCGCCCCAGAAGTCGTGACGCGGAGCGTCACAGGATGCATTCCCACGCAGAGCGTGGGAACGATCGGGTGTCAGGTTTCGGGAAGGGTAGCGCCGCCGTCCACCACCAGCGTCTGCCCGGTGATATAGCCCGCCAGGTCGGAAGCCAGAAACACCATGGCCCCGGCAATATCCGCCGCTGCGCCCAGGCGTCCCAGCGGCACACGGCGGGCGATGCTGTCATTCACGGCCGCATCGCCCAGGTTATCCATCGCCGGGGTGGCGATCATGCCGGGCTCCACGCCGTTGACCCGCACATTCAACGGCGCCAGCTCCAGCGCTGCGTTGCGGATAAACCCATTCACCCCGGCCTTGGACGCCGCATAGTGGCTCAGCCCCGGATAACCCACCCGGTTGCCGGTGACCGAAGACGTCACCAGCACGCAGCCCCGGCCTTGCGCACGAAACCTCGGCAGCGCTGCCTGGGTCAGCCAGAACAGCGCCGACAGGTTCACCGCCAGGGTGCGCTCCAGAATCGCTGGGGTGATGTCGGCAAAGGCGGTCAGCGGAAAGTACCCGGCGTTGTGCACCAGCACATCCAGTTGCGCCAAGCCTTGGACGCAAGCGAACACTGCTTCGGCATCCGCCAGGTCAACGCCAACGGCTTCAACGTGATGCCCCTGCGCGCACAACCCGGCAGCCACGGCTTCAGCCTGTTCAAGCAGGCGGTCGGCAATCACCACCCGCGCGCCGCGTTCGGCAAAGGCCTGGACGATGCCCAGGCCAATGCCCTGGGCGCCGCCTGTGACCAGCACGAGCTGGCCGCTGAAATCCAGGTCATTCGTCATGGGCAGGCTCCAAACGCGTAAACGCCAGCGTCGGCACGTCGACGATGCTGGAGCCACCGTCCGCCACCAAGGTGGCGCCGGTGATGATCGAGGCGTCGTCGCTGGCCAGGAAGCGGCACACCTTGGCGATCTCGTCGGCATGGGCGGCGCGCCGCAGCGGTACATCGGCACACACACGCGCATAGGCCTGCTGCAAGGTCTCGCCGTACGCCTCCATCAACGGCTGCATCTCGGCGTCGGCCATCGGCGTGTGCACCCAGCCTGGGCACACCGCGTTCACCCGCACGCCATGGGGCCCATAGTCACGGGCCAGCGAGCGGTTGAGCCCGAGCAGCGCATGCTTGGCAGTGGTGTAGCCACACACCTCGGGGCCTGCTGCCAATGAGGCGATGGAGCCAATCAGCACCATGTTCCCGGCGCTTTCCTGCAACAGCGGCAGGCAGGCGCGAGCGCTGTAGAACGCACTGTCGAGGTTGCTGCGCAGCGCGCCTTCCCAAGTAGCGAGGCTGGTCTGGGTCGCGCTGCCCAGCCCGTGGCCACCGGCACAGGCCAGCAGCACATCGAGGCGCCCGAAGTGGGTGCGGATTTGCTGGATGAAACCGTCCCAGGTGTCCGGGCAGGCGGCATCGCCCACCAGGATCAGCCCGCCGGTGTCCTGCGCCACCTGTTCCAGTGGCACACGACGCCGACCGATCAGCACCAGATGCGCGCCTTCCTGTGCGTACAAGCGTGCGCAGGCGGCGCCGATGCCGGTGCCGGCCCCGGTGATCACCACCGTGCGCGGCTCAGTCACGGGGGTACTCCGTGTGGTTGAGCACCTGGCAATAGGAACTGATCGGGAAGTTCGACAGCGCGTCGAAGGACGCCCCGGCATAGCCGAAGATCTTGCCGTCGCTGCGGTGCTGTTGCAGGTCGATCAGCACCAGGCCGAGGGTCGGCACGATCTTCTCCTGCCAGACGAACAGGTACAGCTGTTCGGCGATCTTGTAGTAATGGCAGCGGTCGGTGTCGCACAGGCCTTTCTCCACGCCCTCAAGGCATTGCCAGGCGTAGAACCGCGGGTTGAGGTAGATGTGCTCGTAGACCTCGCTGGGGCTGTAGCGATAGTGGTTGCGCAGGCCGACCAACTCTTCGGTGGGGGCGTGCAGGCAGTGGCCGTCCTGCCACGGCCGGTCGAGGCTGCCGTGGAGGAAGTCGACCTGTACCGAGGTCAGCGGCTTGCCGGCCAGGGCACGGTGGTACAGGCCTTCGTGGGTCTCTGCCGGTTCTGGCATACGGCCAATCACGGCGGTAAAGGAGGCATTTGGCGTGTCCAGCACCAGGCTGATCGACCAGCTTTGCCCAGCCTCGTGCTTGATAAAGTCCACCAGGTACAGGCCCGGGCGAATCGAGCTGGCGCGGTAGGCGGCGCTGCCGCTGGAGTGGCCATCGGCGGCGTGCCAGGCCAGGCGCTCCTGTTCGAAGCGGTGTTCGATCTGCCAGCCATTGGCAAAATGCAGGGTGAAGGTCTGGCCGGCCAGGTCGGCCAGGTTCGGCAGAATGAACGCCTCAGGCGCAAACCCCTCAGCCAGGGCGCCTACGGTGATCCAGTCAGATGAATTCGACATGGCAACACCTCCCTTACACGACGGCGAAGTAGTGTTTGACGAAACTCTCGCTGACCACTTCCCACAGCACGGGCGTGCCCTTGGTTACGAACCAGCTGTCCCCGGCCTTGTAGCGGGTGGACTGGCCGGTGGATTCATCGGTGAGTACCACTTCGCCGGTGACTATCGTGGCCTGTTCGGCGAACGGGTAAACCATCCGGAACTTGCCCTGGGTGGTGCCGAAGTACGCACTGCTGACCGCATCGGTGGGCGCGCCGAAGGTCATCTTGCCGAAGGCGCGTACTTCGCCTTCGAGGATTTGCGAGCCGAGGTCGGCCACGGTGCCCCAGGCGTCGAGTTCCGACAGCTGGACGTTGTGTTTGATAGCGGTAAGGGTCATGGCAGATGCTCCTGATAAATACGAGATTTTTGTAGGAGCGAGCTTGCTCGCGAAGAACGTCATGACAGCGCGATTTACCTGAAGGCCCGCGTTATCGTTGACGTTTTTCGCGGGCAAGCCCGCTCCTACAGGGGTTAGCGGCGACCGTTCCAGTAGCCGGAAAGTTGGTGCCAGGATTTGCCCGCCGTCAGCAGCAGGGGGCGAATCGCGTCCTTGCCGATGATGGTGGGGCGGGGGATCGAGCTGACCAGGTCATAACGCGCCGAGCCTTCGCTCATGCCTTCGGCCAGTACCTTGCAGATGATGTGGCTGGGGGTGACGCCAAAGCCGGAATAGCCCTGCACGAAAAACGCATTGCTGCGCCCCGGCAAGGTGCCCACCTGCGGGAACAGGTTCGGGCTGCACGCCATTGGGCCGCCCCAGGCCAGGTCGATTTTCACGTCCTTGAGGTAGGGGAAAATCTTCAGCATCAGCTGGCGGTTCCAGGCTTTCAGATCGCCTGGAATGTGCTCCACCAACGGCGTGGCGGCGCCGAAGAGCAGGCGGTTTTCGTTGGTCACGCGGTAGTAGTCGATCACCGGGCGGATATCGCTGTAGGCCCCACGGATCGGGCTGATGCGCTGGATCAACTCCTCGGACAACGGCTCGGTCATCATCTGGAACGCGTAGGTGTTGATGGTCGAACGGTGCAGTTCCGGCTCCAGCTTGTTGAGGAAGCTGTCACAGGCCCACAGCAACTTGCTGGCGCGTACCGAACCGCGACCGGTGCGCACGGTGATGCGCTCGCCATAGCTGACTTCCAGGGCCGGGCTGTTTTCGAAGATCTTCACACCATGGCTGACCAGCGCGGTGGCTTCGCCCAGCAGCAGGTTCAGTGAATGCACATGCCCGCCGCCCATGTGCAGCAGGGCGCTGGTGTAGGCGGTGGAGCCGATGATCTGCTGCACGTCGGAGCCGCCGAGAAAGCGGATTTCGTGCTGGCTGTTGATCGACTTGAAGTCCTTCTCCCAGGCACGCAGGGTTTTTTCCTGGCGGGCGTTGAAGCCCATGTAGCCGTAGCCGTGGCAAAAGTCCGCGTCGATGTTGTACTTGGCGATGCGGTTCTTGATGATGTCGGCGCCCAGGTCGCTGATCTCGAACACTTGGCGCAGGCCGTCTTCGCCCACGTCCTTCTTGATCTTCTCCAGGTCATGGCCGATGCCCGCCATGATCTGCCCACCGTTGCGGCCCGTGCCGCCAAAGCCCAGGTAGCGCGCTTCGAGCACGACGACGTTGGTGATGCCTTTTTCCGCCAGCTCAAGGGCCGTGTTGATCCCGGAAAAGCCGCCGCCGATGACCACGACGTCTGCGTCGATATCCTGTTCCAGGGTGGGGAAGCTGAGGTTGTATTTCTTGGTGGCGGTGTAGTACGTGGGGGTTTCGATGTTGATCATGGCGCAGCCTGAAAAAGTGAAGGAAGGCGCTAAAGCGGATGCCTCCATTAGGGCCCTTGGCGGGCTGGAAGTCTTGATCCTGCGTGCCCGGGTTTTTGATTCAGCGCGCCATGGGCGAGGGCACATACAAGTTATAGCGCGCTCGCCGGCCGGGAATGTTAGAGTTTCGTTAAACTATTAACTAAATACTTCGTGACCCTGAGCCCTATGTCCACACCTCGACAATCCCTGACCCTGGCCTTGCTGCAAGCGCGCGAGGCCGCGATGAGTTTTTTCCGTCCTTCCCTGAATGAACACGGCCTGACCGAACAGCAATGGCGCATCATCCGCATCCTTGAACAGCACGGTGAGTTGGAGATCTATCAACTGGCGGAACTGGCCTGCATTCTCAAGCCGAGCATGACCGGCGTGCTGGTGCGCATGGAAGCGGCCGGCATGGTGCACCGGCGCAAGGCCGAACAGGACCAGCGCCGGGTGCTGATTACCCTGGCGGACAAGGGCAAGGCGAGTTTCGAGTCCATGAGCCAGTGCATGGAGGCCAACTACCAGCGTTTGCAGGATCAGTTGGGCGCAGAGAAATTCCAGATGCTGTTGGGGTTGCTGGATGACTTGAAGAACATCAAGCGCTGACTCGATTGCTGAACCACCACCGATCAACTGTGGGAGCTGGCTTGCCTGCGATAGCGCCGGGTCAGCTGGCTTATTTGTCGCTGATGCACCGCTATCGCAGCATAGGTATCTACACAACTTCGGCGCGACGCCGAACCTGTGGCGAGGCAGCTTGCTCCCGTGACGACCTGACAGCCGACGCCTATCTACCTGACGCCCCGCGCTCAAACTGTGGGAGCTGGCTTGCCTGCGAAGACGGCCTGACAGCTGACCTGGATGTTGGATTTGACCGCGTACATATCCGTTATTTAGGTAACGGCCACTTAGGGTTCCGCCCTGACGGCGGCTCACTTTTGAAAAGCGCAAAAGTAAGCAAAACGCTCTTGCCCCACCACTCGGCACCTCGCTTAGGCTCGGTGTGCCCGAACACAGGCTTGAATCCGTGGGCCGCCGCCACGCGCCATCCATGGCGCGGGGCGGCTAACCCGGCGTCCTGCCGGGTTACCCACGAATTCAAGCCTGCGTTCGGCCAGCGTGGTTTAACGGGGCGCCTAAGATCAAAAGCAGATCAAGATCAAGAGCGGCTCGCTTCGCATCGTGGTTACCGGTGGCTGCGGGGAACTGCACAGTTGTGTAGATACCTATGGCAATCGCAGGCAAGCCAGCTCCCACATTGAATCTCAGTAGACGCCACCGGTATGGGTAGCCTCAGGCACGTCTTTGAACTTCCCGGCCAGGCTCTGCAGCCCCCGCATCAACACCGTGGTATCGACCCCCACCGCCACGAACGTCGCCCCCAACGCGATATAGCGTCGTGCGAGATTTTCATCCGCACTGAGAATCCCTGCCGCCTTACCCGCCTTGACGATACGCACGATGGCATCCTCAATCGCCGCCTGCACTTCAGGATGCCCAGGGTTACCGCGATGGCCCATCGACGCGCTCAGATCTGCCGGGCCGATAAACACTCCATCCACGCCGTCGACGGCGGCGATGTCGTCCAGGTTGGCCAGGCCCTCGGCGTTCTCAATCTGCACCAGCAGGCACATCTGCGCATCGGCCCGGTCGAGGTAATCAGCGATGCTGTTCCAGCGCGAAGCGCGGGCCAGGGCGCTGCCGACCCCGCGAATACCCTGGGGCGGGTAGCGCAGGGCGCGCACCAGTTCCCGAGCCTGGGCGGCGCTTTCCACCATCGGCACCAACAGCGTCTGCGCGCCGATATCCAGCAGTTGCTTGATCAGCGCCGTCTCGCCGATCACCGGGCGAATCAACGCCTGGCTGGGGTAGGGCGCGATGGCCTGTAATTGCGCGAGCATGTCTCCCAACTGGTTGGGCGCATGTTCGCCGTCGATCAGCAGCCAGTCGAAACCGGCGTTGGCGGCCAGTTCCGCGCAGTAGGCGTTGGCAAGGCCCAGCCACAGGCCGATCTGTACGTCGCCGTTGTGCAGGCGTTGCTTGAAGTGGTTGACAGGCATGTCCATGACAGCACTCCTGGGTTCAGACGAAGCGGCAGGCAATCGAGCCGAGCAGGTCGTAGTCGACGTGGAAGGTATCGCCAGGGCGGGCCGCGACCGGGCGGGTAAACGAGCCGCCGAGAATCACCTGGCCGGGCAGCAGAGTGACGTCATAGGGCGCCAGCTTGTTGGCCAGCCACGCCACGCCTTTGGCCGGGTGGTTGAGCACCGCCGCCGACACCCCGGACTCCTCGATCACGCCATTGCGATACAGCACCGCCGGCACCTTGCGCAGGTCGATCTCGGTGGGGCGCACGGCGCGGCCACCGAGCACCACACCGGCATTGGCGGCGTTGTCGGAGATGGTGTCGAACACCTTGCGGGTGGCGTTTGTCTGCGGGTCGACCTGCTGGATGCGGGCGTCGATGATTTCCAGCGCCGGGATCACCCATTCGGTGGCGTCGAGTACATCGAACACCGTGCAGTTGGGGCCCTTGAGCGGCTTGCCGAGGATGAAGGCCAGTTCCACTTCAACCCGTGGCACGATGAAGCGCTCGAAGGGGATGTCGCTGCCTTCGTCGAAAAACATGTCGTCGAGCAGGGCGCCGTAATCGGGTTCGGTGATATTCGACGACACCTGCATGGCCCGAGAGGTCAGGCCGATCTTGTGGCCCTTGAGCGTGCGCCCGGCCTTGATCTTTTGCGCGACCCATTCACGCTGGATGGCGTAGGCGTCTTCGATCGTCATGCCGGGGTAGTCGAGGGAAAACTGGCGCACCTGTTCGCGGCTGCGTTCGGCGCGGTCCAGGTTTGCGGCAGCCGCGAGGATTTGCTGGGAGTCGAGCATGGCAACGGTCTCTAGTGTGGGTTGACGATGGCGGCCTGGGTGCGCAGCACCAGCAAGCCACCGAGGGCGATAAACAGGGCGAGTACGTACAGGGCCAGGCTGGCGCTCTGGGTGGCGTCGCGCATCCAGCCGATCAGGTAGGGCGCGAGGAACGCCGCGATGCTGCCGAACGAGCTGATCATGGCGATGCCCGCCGCCTGGGTGGTGTGGGAGAGAAACGCCGGCGGCAGTTGCCAGAACATCGGCAGCGCGGCACTGGCGCCCATGCCGGCGACCACCAGCCCGCTCATCACCAGCAGCGCATTGCCGGGCGCCAGGCCCGCTACGGCGATACCGAACGCCGCCATCAGCAATGGCACGCACAGGTGCCAGCGGCGCTCGCGGTGGCGGTCGGACGAGCGCCCGCAGCCGAGCATGAAGAAGCAGCCGGCCAGGTACGGCACGGCGCTGAGCAAGCCGACCTGGCTGTCACGGCCGATGCCAGCGCCATGGATCAGGGTGGGCATCCAGAACGCCAGGGTGTTGACCGCCAGCATCACCGCAAAGTACACCGCCACCAGCAGCCACACCTGCGGGTCACGCAGGATGCCGCCGAATGAGGTGATGGTCTTGCGCTGTTCCTCGTTGCTCAATTGGGTGCGCAGTTGCTGTTTTTGCTCGGCGCTCAGCCAGTGCACCGACTCGAAACTGTCCGGCAACCACTTGAGCACCACCAGCCCCAGCAGCACCACGGGCGCGCCTTCGATCAGGAACATCCACTGCCAGCCGCGCAGGCTGCCGACGTCGTGGAAGTTCTCCAGGATCGCCCCGGAAATCGGCCCGCCCAACACCCCGGCCATGGGCACCGCAATGGCAAACAAGGCAGTGACCTGGGCGCGACGGCGTGCCGGGTACCAACGGTTGAGAAATACCAGGATCCCGGGGAAAAACCCGGCCTCGGCCACCCCCAGCAAAAAGCGCAGCACGTAGAACCCGCGCGCGCTCTCCACCCACAGCATGCCGGTGGAGAGCAGGCCCCACACCACCATCAGGCAAGCGATCCAGCGCCGTGGCCCGACGCGGTCCAGGGCGATGTTGCTGGGCACGCCGAACAGCGCGTAGGCGATGAAGAACAGGCCGGCGCCGAAGCCGTACACGGTGTCGCTGAAGTGCAGGTCGCTGCTCATCTGCATCTTGGCAAAGCCGATGTTGATGCGGTCCAGATGGGCAAACAGGTAACACACCAGCAACAAGGGCATCAGGCGCCAAGTCACCAAACGATGGGTGCGGTCGTGCTCGGCAAGCTGCAGGCTTGCAGTGGAATGGGCTGTGCTCATGGTGGTGTTCTTTTTGTTGTTGTAGGAGCGAGCTTGCTCGCGAAAAACGTCAACGAAAACGCAGCGCGCTTGGATCCGCGGGGCCGTTTCAGTTCGCCGGGTTGTTCAAAAACGCGTGCACATTGTTCTGCTTGAAGTTGAGCTGCGGGTGCAGCTCTATCATCTCGAACGACAGCGCCAACAAGCGCTGCGCCTGCAGCTGGGCGAAGTGCTCGGTAATCACCGCGAACACTGCTTGGGCGACGGCCTCGCGGGTTGCCAGGTCGCGCCCATGGCCAACCTTGAGGGTCATGTGCACAAAGGCATAGTCGTGCTTGCCGTCGGCCATGCGCCAGGTGTCCAGGCGCACGCCGCGACTGCGAATGCCGCCCAACGGAAACACGCCGCTGTCGCCCAGCACGCGGTGGACTTTTTCAAACAGGCCGGGCAAATCGGCCTGCGGTTCGAGGTTGTCGGTGTACTCAGCGATAAAGTGCGGCATGGGGCTCTCCCAGGGTTAAAGCGGGAAAATCGCGTTGATCTGGCCGGTGCCCGAACTGCCGAACGGCGGCGTGATGATCTCGGCCGGCTTGGCATAATCCGGCCCACCCAGCAGGCCCAGGAGCATGGCGGTGTCGTGCATCTTGCCTTCGCCAAAACAGTGTTCGGCGTAGTCGGGCAACATGGCGCAGAACTCCTTGAAGCGGCCTTGCTTCCACATTTCCACGACATGCAGGTCCACCTGCTTGTCGAATTCGCGGGTCCAGTTGTGGATATTCGCCTCAGCCTCGCGGTCGTCCGAGAACCGATGGGACAGCGAGCCGGAAGCGAGCACCAGCACCTTGCGGTCGCTCTTTTCAATCGCCCGGCGCACGGCGGCGCCGAAGGCGAAGCTGTCTTCCAGGCGATGCCAGGCGCACCAGGCGGCGATGGAAATCACCTTGAATTTCTCTGCGTCGGGTACGCCCATGTGCATGTAGCGCATGGGCACCAGGGTGCCGTATTCCAGCTCCAGGCTCGGGATGTTATGGGCCATGCTGCGCACGCCGGCCAGGTTGGCTTCGGCGGCGATCAGCTCCCCCAGTTCGGGGCAGCCGGGGTAGGCGTAGTCCATGTTCTTGATGAAGTGCGGCAGCTCGTTGCTGGTGTAGGTGCCCTGGAACTGTTCACCGCAATTGACGTGATAACCGCTGTTGACCAGCCAGTGCACGTCGAACACCACCGCCGTGTCGGCCCCCAGTTCGCGGGCACGCCGGCCGATTTCCTTGTGCCCGGCAATCGCCGCTTCGCGACAGCCGTGATGCTTGCCGGGCAGTTCCGACAGGTACATCGACGGTACGTGGCAGATCTTCGCTGCCAGAACCACTTCGCCCATGATGACTCTCCTGAATAATTGTTTTTTTGTAGGAGCGAGCTTGCTCGCGAAAAACGTCAACGATAACGCAGCGCTTCAGTTAGCCAGCGGTGCCTGTGGGTGCTTCGCGAGCAAGCTCGCTCCTACAGGCAATGCGGGCTTCAGACGCCCCAGCGCGGAATGTGATGACTGCCCATGGAAATACACACGTTCTTGATCTCGGCAAACACTTCGAAGCTGTACTGGCCGCCTTCACGGCCGGTGCCCGAGCCTTTGACCCCCCCGAACGGCTGGCGCAAATCCCGCACGTTCTGGCTGTTGATAAATACCATGCCCGCTTCGATACCGCGCGCCAGGCGGTGGGCCTTGCCGATGTCCTGGGTCCAGATGTAGGAGGCCAGCCCGTATTCGGTGTCGTTGGCCAGTTGCAGGGCCTCGGCTTCATCCTTGAACGGGATCAGGCACACCACCGGCCCGAAGATTTCCTCCTGGGCGATGCGCATCCGGTTATTCACGTCGGCAAACACCGTGGGCTGGATAAACTGGCCGCGGCTCAAGTGCGCAGGCAAGTTGGCCGGGCGCTCCAGGCCGCCGGCCAGCAGCGTGGCGCCTTCTTCCAGGCCGATCTTGATATAGCCGGTGACCTTGTCGTAATGGGCCTGGGTGATCATCGAGCCGACCTGGGTGTTCGGGTCCTGGGGGTCGCCGACGATCAGGCGCTTGGCCCGCGCCGCGAACTCGGCGACAAATTGCGGGTAGACGCTTTCCTGAATAAAGATCCGGCTGCCAGCGGTGCAACGCTCGCCGTTGAGGGAGAAGATCGTGAACAGTGCGGCGTCGAGGGCGCGTTCCAGGTCGGCGTCTTCAAAAATCAGCACCGGCGACTTGCCGCCCAGTTCCATGGAGTACTTTTTCAGGCCGGCGGTCTGCATGATTTTCTTGCCGGTGGCGGTGCCGCCGGTAAAGGAAATCGCCCGCACGTCCGGGTGGCGCACCAGGGCATCGCCGGCGGTGGCGCCGTAGCCCTGGATCACATTGAGCACGCCGTTGGGGATCCCGGCTTCCACCGCCAGACGCCCCAGTTCATTGGCGGTCAGCGGCGACAGCTCCGACATCTTCAACACCGCCGTATTGCCCAGCGCCAGGCACGGCGCGGTCTTCCAGGTGGCGGTCATGAACGGCACGTTCCACGGCGACACCAGCCCGCACACGCCTACCGGCTGGTACAGGGTGTAGTTGAGCATCTGGTCGTCCACCGGGTAGGTGTGGCCGTCCATGCGGGTGCAGACTTCAGCGAAGAAATCGAAGTTGTGCGAGGCACGCGGGATCAACACGTTCTTGGTCTGATGGATCGGCAGGCCGGTGTCCAGGGTTTCCAGCTCGGCCAGGTGGGGCACGTTCTGTTCGATCAGCTCACCCAGTTTGCGCATCAAGCGTGCGCGCTCTTTGGCTGGCGTATTGGCCCACTTGGGAAACGCCGCCTTGGCCGCCGCTACCGCTTGCGCAACTTCTTCGGCGCCGCCGCTGGCCACTTCGCCGATGGCCTCGCCGGTGGCCGGGTTGTAGTTGATAAAGGTGTCTTTGCTTTCGACCTCACGGCCGTTGATCCAGTGTTTGATCATGGTGCTCAAGCCTCTTTGCGCGCGGAGAAAAACTCCGTTTCACTGACAATACGGTTGACCAGGCGGCCCACACCTTCGACTTCCACCACCACTTCATCGCCCGGCACCACATCGGCCAGGCCCTCGGGCGTGCCGGTGGCGATCATGTCGCCCGGTTGCAGGGTCATGAAGCTGGACAGGTATTCGATGAGGTAGGGAATATCGAAAATCATGTCTTTCGTGCTGCCTTCCTGGCGCAGTTCGCCGTTGATCCAGGTGCGCAGCTTCAGGTTGCCTGGGTCGGGCACATCGGCCACGTCGACGATCCACGGGCCGACCGGGGTGGTGGCGTCGCGGTTTTTCACGCGCAGGTTGGGGCGGTAGTAATTCTCGAGGTAGTCGCGGATCGCATAGTCGTTGCACACCGTGTAACCGGCCAGGTAGTCCAGGGCGTCGGCGCGTTTGACGTTGCGCGCGGTCTTGCCGATCACCGCCACCAGCTCGCACTCGTAGTGCATGTAGGCGACGTTGTCCGGGCGCCAGGTAACTTGGCGGTGGCCGGTGTAGGTGCCCACCGATTTGATAAAGGCCAGCGGCTCGGTCGGTGGCGTAAAGGCCAGTTCGGCGGCGTGGTCGGCGTAGTTCAAACCCAGGGCGAACATGTTGCCGGTGGCGGGTGGCAGCCATTGCACCTGGTCTTCGGCCAGCAACCGCCCATCCTCCAGGCGTACGCTGCAGTCGGCTTGCACCAGCACGTTGTGGGTTGCACCTTCAAAGCGGATACGTGCGCGTTTCATGCCGATGCCTCCGCTGCAATGGTGTTGCTCAGGCGGCCAATGCCGGTGATGTCGACTTCGACCTGATCGCCTGGCTGTACATCCACGCGGCCTTCCGGGGTGCCGGTGATCAGCACATCGCCGGGGTACAGGGTCATGAACTCGCTGATCTCGGCGATCAATTGCGGGATGTCCCGTACCCAGTCAGCGGTGGAGCTTTCCTGGCGCAGCTCGCCATTGACGAACAGCTTGAGGCTCAGTTGATTGGGGTTGGCGACTTGATCCCGCGCAACCAGCTGCGGGCCCAGGGCGCAAAACCCATCGCGGCATTTGGCTTTGACGGCGGGGCGGTAGTAGCTGTCTTCCGGCAGGCTGAATTCATTCACCACCACATACCCGGCCACATGGGCCATGGCGTTCTCCAGGCTGACACGGCTGGCGCGCTGGCCGATCACCACGCCCAGCGCCGGGCCCGGTTGCAGGCGCTCGCCCGCAGGCTGCAGCACGATGCCGCCATGGGCGTTGCGGGTGTTGGGCGTCTTGATAAACAACACCGGCTTGGTCGGCGGCTTCTGGTAGGGCGCCTGTTGGAAGGCGGCGAGATGCTGGTCCAGCAGGCCCTGGTAGTTCAGCGCAACGCCGAACAGGGTGCCGCTGGCAACATCATGCAGGGTACGGCTCATGCGTTTCTCCTGGCGGTGACGACGGCTGCATAGGCAGTTCGTTAAGTTGTTAACGTTATAATTAATATGTTAACTACCGTCAAGCGTGGCACACTGCGCTGGCCTCAAAACAACAAGAAGTGAACCCCGTGAAGCCGATCCCCAACATCAACATCGGGCAGGTCTACGACCAGCGCTACAGCGACGCCGAGGTGCATTACGACAAGCTCGGCAACCTGGCGGGTTTTTTCGGGCGCAATATGGCCGTGCATCGCCATGACCGGTTTTTCCAGGTGCATTACGTCAAGAGTGGCGCGGTGCGGGTGTATCTGGATGACCGTCAGTACGTTGAATCGGGGCCGATGTTTTTCCTCACGCCGCCCACGGTGGCTCACGCTTTTGTCACCGAAGCCGATGCCGATGGGCATGTGTTGACGGTGCGCCAGCAGCTGGTATGGAGTTTGATCGACGCCGACCCCAGCCTTGCCTCCGGTGCGGCCTGTGTCGCCTTGACTGGCGACGCCGAGGGGCTGGAGCAACTCTTCGAGGCGCTGTGCAGTGAGATCAACGCTGATCGGGCAGGGCGCGCCGCCGCCCTCGACAGCCTCACAAGGCTGATCATGATCCGCCTGCTGCGCCTGTGCGCCCACGCCCAGCCGGCACGCCCGACAGCCCATGAAGACCTGCGCATCTTCCATCGCTTCAACGAGCTGATCGAAGCCCACTACCTGGAACATTGGCCGTTGGCGCGTTATGCCGAGGGTATTGGCGTGACCCAGGCGCGGCTCAATGAAGTGTGCCGGCGCATCGCCGACCTGCCCTCCAAGCGCCTGATCCTTGAGCGGCTGATGCAGGAAGCCAAGCGCCTGCTGTTGTTTACCGGCAGTTCGGCAAATGAAATCTGCTACCAACTGGGGTTCAAGGACCCGGCGTATTTCAGCCGGTTTTTCTTGCGGCACGCGCAGATGACGCCGGGGGAATATCGGTTGCGTCAGTCGGCGATGCGCTGAGGACTGTTCGGAAAAAAAGCGCAACGCTGCGGAATTTTCTGATAGTGGTCCTTTGAACGAGAAGGATGTTGTTACCTGTCTGGCAGGAACTTTTCCGACCGCCTGGCCACGCATGAGTACTTGTTCAGTGCAGGCTTTCCGCAGCGGCGGTGGGCAAGTAACGCTCGATGGTTTTCGATTCTCCTCCTTCGGTCAAATGAGACTTCCTACCATGCTCACGCACACTCAGCTTGCTTATTCGCCTGCACACTCAACGTTCACAGCGCCTGATAAAAGCCTTGATCAGGCAGTTACAGATCGACCCAATCACTTTGGCAAATTACCGGCACATTATCCGATTGCCCCGAGCGTTAACTCAAACCGTGATGCAGAACTGGGAGAGCTGTTGAAGTTGCTGGGCACATTAGTCGTGGCACTTAAAACCTGGATGAGCAGGGAGAATGAAGTACCGAAACCCCAGCCACCCGTTGCGGCTCACCCAACCCCTGTTGTGAGTTCGCCCCATAGGCCACTGGTTAATACCGTGCCTGTACCGCAGACCGTGCCAACCATCAGGCGTGAGTGGAAAGAACAATTGGCCCCGTTCATGAATCGGTTGAACCTGGCCAGTACCCGTAACGCGTTTGATACCGAACTTATTGAGATGTTCTCAGATAAAAACTATGAGCCAATCACTGCGTTTATGTCTGAAAAACCCAAAGGTCAAAAGCCTGACGATCTGCGCAATGGGTTGCGTGCCACGTATGAGAACTTTCCTTATCTGGGCGCCTTGGGCCGAGAGGAGCACGTGGCCGCGATCAAGGTTGCCATGGCCACGTTCGGGCAAAGCCCAGCCGGGATTTTCAAGCACGTCGTCAAACAGGGTGACCACTATGACGTGACGATGCGCGACGGCTTCAAACTGTCAATCACCGTTGAAGAACTTGAACTGGCGGCCAAGGCGGCAAAGTTCAGTGGCGGCGATGAAGGCATGGTCAAGGATGCGCAATTTCTGTTTGCTGTGATGAGCAAGCGTCAATACCTGGAGCTTGAGCGCGACAGCGCAACGGACCCCTTCATGAGCCTGTACGGCAAAGACAGTGCGTACCACGCCCATCGCACTTATCCCGGTGTGCTGTCGGGGGCCGGAGGCGGCATCGACGGTGATACGGCGCTGTCCTATCTGGGGCTTAAAGAACATCTGCAGGTCATCGATGCCAGTGCATTGGGCACGCAGGTCGGAGTCCCGTTGGACAAGGGCGCAAGAAACAAGAACGGCGTGATTATTGAAGGCGTGATGGAGGGGCAGTTATATAACACGCCGGTTTCACCGTCATTGAAGGTGGTCACGCTTCGCGGGTGATTTAAAGTGTTTAGTGAATAATAGGGGTTATTCAACATGTTAGTGTCTTCTGTTAACACTGCTGCTTTTGGTCATGCCAGGGCAAGCGACGCCGTCACTTCTGCACGTGTTTTGCCCTCCGCCAACGCATCTGCCCCAACTGGAGCTTCTGAACAACTCAGTCGCCTGGTCGGCGAATTGGAGCGCTTGTTGGCGCTGTTATCCGCACGGTTAAAACCTGAAGTCGATCCACCCCCTTTGCCTGTGCAGGTCCCCGATAAGCGCACCGTCAGACGTGACGAATTCTTGAAAGGTACGCCTGCGAATACCGGCATCAAGCCCACTGATATTTTCAAAGACTTTTACCAACTAGCCGAAGGTAATTGCGTGACGATATCCGCGATTAAGGCCGCGATGATGAGGTTCGGCCATAACCCTTACGGTATTTACAAAACCATTGAGGCCACCGATAGCGGCTATCGCATTGTCATGCGCGATGGGTTCAAACTGCATATCACCCATGACGAACTGAAGCAGGCCAAGGCCGGCGCCAACTTCGGCACCGACCGGCCCAACGATGTTCTGGTCAATGCGCAGTTTTTATACGCTGTCAGTGCCAAGCGCGCCTACCTCGAAAATAATGACGGGGAGGCCAACAAGAGTTTTGCCGCCGCCATACGTAGCCTCAATGATGGCGAGTATCCGGGGCAGGCGTTGCGTCGCCTGGGCTTGAAAGACTTCGTGGCGCCCGCAACCCTCCAGGACTTCCTCAACGGCGCCATCGGCACGGTCAACAGCGGGTTTCACTCGATGGCCGCTGTGGGCGGCTTCCTGGACAGTTATGGGCACAAACAGCCACTGGATAAGCGCGACCCAAATCGTCATGCCGAGTTTGGACTCAAGTTGCTCTAACGCGCAGCCGCCAGGTTTGGCCATTGCGTCCACGCGCCACCCAGCGCCGTATACAGATTCACCTCGGCGACCAACTGCGCCAGTCGGTCCACAATCAGCGCCTGTTGCGCGCTGAACAGCGAACGCTGCGCATCGAGGAACGTCAGGTTGCTGTCCACGCCGCTGCGGTAGCGGTGCTGGGCCAGGTTGTAATAGGTCTGGTTGGCCTCGACGAAATCCCGTTGCGCCGCCAGTTGGTCGTTGAAGGTCTGGCGTGCGGCGAGGCCGTCGGCCACTTCCTGGAAGGCAGCCTGGATGGATTTTTCGTACTGGGCCACGGTGATGTCTTTTTGCAGCTTGGCGTAATCCAGGCTGGCGCGCAGGCTGCCGGCGTTAAAGATCGGCAGGTTGATCTGCGGCTGGAACGTCCAACTGCCCGAGCCGCCCTTGAACAGCCCCGACAGCTCCGTGCTGGTGCTGCCCGCGTTTGCCGTGAGGGTCACGGAAGGAAAGAACGCAGCACGGGCCGCACCGATATTGGCGTTGGCCGCCTGCAGCTGGTATTCGGCCTGGAGGATATCCGGGCGGCGTTGCAGCAGGTCGGAGGGCAAACCGGCGGGGACGCGGGCGACCAGGTCATCGGCCAGCGGGCGCGCGGGCAAGTGTTCATCCACTGGGCCACCCACCAGCAGGGTGAGGTTGTTCAGGTCCTGGGCCACCTGGCGCTCATAGCGGGCCACGCTGGCGCGAGTACTTTCTACTGCTGTGCGCGCCTGTACCACGTCCAGCGCCGAGGCTTTGCCTGCGCTTTTACTGCGGCGGGTCAATTGCCAGCTGTGGTCGTTGGCCATCAAGGTTTGCTCGGCCAGCGCCAGCAGTTCCTGATCGGCCCGCCAGGTGAGGTAGGCATTGGCGACGTTGGCCACCAGGCTCAATTGCGCGCTGCGCCGCGCTTGTTCGCTGCCCAGGTAAGTGAGCAGCGCCTGTTCGCTGAGGCTGCGCACGCGGCCGAACAAATCCAGTTCATAGGCACTCAGGCCCAAGGTGGCGGAGTAGTTAGAGGTAATCGCCGATTTGCCGGTGCCGGTCACGCTTCCTGGCAACTTCTGGCGCTTGCCGGCGCCGGTGGCGGAGATCGCCGGGAACAAATCCGCGCGCTGGATACGGTACTGCGCCTGGAACGCCTGCACATTCAGGGCTGCCACCCGCAGGTCGCGGTTGTTGACCAGCGCATCATTAATCAGCTGTTGCAGCGCCGGGTCGTGGAACAGCTGCTGCCAGTCCGGGTTCTGCGCCAAGCTGCCAGCCTGCGCCAGTCGGTAAACACCGCCTTGAGGGTACTGCGCCGGCGTCGGCGGCGCTGGCCGCTGATACTCGGGGATCAGCGAGCAACCGCCGAGCATCCAGGCCATGCCGAGGGTGCACAGCGTCTGTTTGTTCATCAGGCGCCCACCATCCATTTGGCCAGGCCATGCCGGCCACTCACGCCCAGCTTGGCGGCGGCGCGCTTGAGGTAGGTCTCGATCGAGCTGTTTTTGACGCTGAGTTTCTGTGCGATTTGCGGCACGGTGCCGCCGGTCAGCAGGCCCAGGCACACCTCCTGTTCCCGCGCCGAAAGGGTGATGTCGCTTAAAGACAAGCGCTTGTAGAACTCGCGCTGCAACTGCGATTGTTCCAGCAGGGTATGGGCCGGCTCTGTCTCGGCGTGTGGCGCCTGGCGCAGGCATTGGGCGTGTCGCTCCATCAGCGGCAACAGGGTGTCCGACAGGCACTTGAGAAACGACAACTCAGCCAGGGAAAACCCTTGCAGGGTTGGCGGGCGGTAGAACGAAATCACACAGCGTCGATTGCCCTGGCGCGATACCAGGTTGCACTGGTGCGAGGTGCCGCGTGGGTGCGTGCTGTTGGCCTTGGCGTTCATCTGGATCAGCAGCGGGTCTTGCATGTGCAGCATCTGCTGCAGCAACGGGTGGTCATTCAGCGCATGCAGGGTCTGGGGCACAGATAAATCCTTTTTCACCCCGGCGCTGCCCAGTAACTTGATGTCCATCACGCGGTCGCGCAGTTCATCCAGGGTCCATTCGCTGAGGTCCACCAGATGAACCGGTACCCACTTGCCCACCAGCTGCAGCATGGTGGCGGCGAAATGTTCGTCGCCGCTGTTTGAAATCAACTCGCCCATTTCGGCATAAAAATGCGGGCCGCATGTGTCGCCAATACTTGAGCTCAGACTCATAGCCATCTCATCCTTGATGTCGAAAACCGTCAACGGTTGCCCAGGGCCTGCACAGGGCGCTCCGTACTGCTTGAACGTAACTCGGCGTTCGAGATGTTATTTAGCCATAGGGATTTGTCCTACGTATGTAGCGGAAACGAGGGACACAAGCTGCCATAAAAACTGCGCCATTAAACCGACGTTTCTCATGATTAAAGCCGGCTACGTACAGGCGTAAGTTATTTTTAGTGTTGTTTAACATGTTGATTGAAATGAAGAATTTATAAATTAAAGGGGTTATCCAAAGGCGCTGTAAGGATCAGCTATAGCCAATCTCCTACAGCGCTTTAATCGTTCCAGTCATGAACGTTCGGCCAAGGCCTATCCATCCATTTGAATGTCCGGGTTTCGGGTGTCAGACACCCCCCGGCGCCCATGCTCAAATCCGGCCACTTCGGTGTAATGGGCCACCTCTGCGCGGCCAGTGCCTGCCCCCCATGAGAAGGATCTTATGCAGCATTCCTCCAGCCTGCCGGCCCGCTTCCCCCTCACTGGCCCCCAACAAGACATTTGGCTCGACCAACTGCGCGTGGGCGATTCGCCGCTGTACAACATTGGCGGCTACCTGGATTTTGCCGGCACCGTCGAGCCCGAGCGCATGGAGCGTGCCGTCGCACTGCTGGTGGCCCGTCACGATGCACTACGCACTCAACTGCACACCGACGCCAATGGCCTGCCTGGGCAAACATTCGCCCCTGAGCTGAGGGTGGAAATGGCGCTGCATGATTTCTCCGCGCTGCCCGACCCATCGGCGGCAACCCAAGCCTTGATGCAGGCGCAAATGGCCCGGCCCTACGCCCTGAGCGGCGAACCACTGTGCCGGTTTTTCCTGGTCAAACTTGACGATGATCACTACCGCCTTGGCACCCAGGCCCATCACCTGATCCTCGACGGCTGGGGCTTCGGCCAGATGCTGCAATCCCTCGCGCAGCTCTATAGCGCCCTGGAACAGGGACGCGACACCGAGCTGCTGGCGCCGTCCTACATCGACTTTATCGACACCGACCAGCGCTACCTGCAATCGGCTCGCTACGCCCGCGACCGCGACTATTGGCTGGGCAAATACCAAGTGCTGCCCGAACCACTGCTCACCCCCAGGCACAACGCCAAGACGTCGAGCAACACCTGGGTGCAAGGCTTCCCGGTGCAGTTGCAGAGCCGCATGGAGCAGGTCGCCCACCACTACCAGGCGTCGGCCTTTCATGTGTTGCTGGCGGCGATGTATGTGTATTTCACCCGCACCAGCCAACGGCAGGAATGGGCGGTGGGGCTACCGATTCTCAACCGCTCCAACGCGCGTTTTCGCGCCACTGTGGGCCTGTTCACCCAGGTCAGCGCGGTACGTTTTGCGTTCAGCGAGGGCGCGTCTTTCGGCGCCCTGGTGCGGGGCATCCGTGATCAGCTCAAGCAGGACTTTCGTCATCAGCGCTTCCCGTTGAGTGAGATGAACCGTGAGCTGGGCCTGCGCCGAACGGATCGCGGGCAACTCTTTGACGTGTCGGTATCGTTCGAGCAGGACGACCACGACCTGCGCTTTGGCCAAGTCCAGGCCCGCGCGATCAAGGTCTCCAATCAGCATGAAGCGCTACCGCTCGCCATCCACCTGCGCAGCCATCGTTACCAGGACAATGCGTGGCTGCATTGCGTCTACAACGAAGCGTATTTCCAGGCGGGCGACGTGCAGGCGTTGGCCCAGCGCTTCATCGGGCTGCTGGAGCAGGGGTTGGAGAACACTGCGCTGCCCATCGGTGAGTTTTGTATGCTGCTGCCCGAGGAGCAGGCCCGATTGCAGCACTGGAACGCCACTGCGCAGCCCAACGCCATGCCGCAAACCCTGCATCAACGCATTGAAGCCCAGGCCGTACGTACGCCCCACGCTATTGCGGCGGTGTATCAGGACCGCGCACTGAGCTACACCCAACTCAACCGCCAGGCCAATACGCTGGCCCACCAATTAGTGGCGCTCGGTGTACTGCCCGATGACCGTGTTGCGATCCTGGCTCGGCGTGGCCTCGACACCCTGGCGGGGCTGTTGGCGATCCTCAAATCCGGCGCCTGCTACGTGCCGCTGGACCCGGCCCATCCCGCCGAACGCCTGGAGTACCTGCTGCACGACAGCGCGCCCGTGGCCATCCTGACCCAGCGCGATTTACGCCAGCGTCTGCCCGTCTCGACGGTACCGGTGATCGCGCTGGAGCCTGGCAATGCGTCCATCGACAGCAACCCTCAGGTTGCGGTCACGCCGTCGAACCTGGCCTATGTGATTTACACCTCGGGTTCCACCGGCTTGCCCAAGGGCGTGATGGTTGAACATCACAGCGTGTCGAACCTGGTGGACTGGCATTGCCAGGCATTCGACCTGCACGCGGGCAGCCACACCGCCAGCGTCGCAGGCTTTGGTTTTGATGCCATGGCCTGGGAGGTCTGGCCGGCGTTGTGCGTGGGTGCGACCTTGCACCTGCCACCAGCCCATGAAGGCGCAGAAGATATCGACGCGTTGCTTCACTGGTGGCGCTCGCAACCGTTGGAGGTGTGTTTCCTGCCCACGCCGGTGGCCGAATACGCGTTCAGCCAGGGGCAGGGGCATCCCACCTTGCGCACCTTGCTGATCGGCGGCGACCGCCTGCGCACCTTCACCCAGGCGCAGACGTTCGCAGTGGTGAACAACTATGGCCCCACGGAAGCCACGGTGGTGGCGACCTCGGGACGTGTCGAGGTGGGCCAGCCGTTGCATATCGGCGCGCCGGTCGCCAATGCCCAGGTCTACCTGCTGGACGCGCAACAACGCCCGGTGCCGGTTGGCGTAGCGGGGGAGTTGTACATTGGCGGCAAGGGCGTGGCGCGGGGGTACCTGAACCGTCCGGAACTCAGCGCCGAACGTTTTCTCGACGACCCATTCAGCGGCGCTCGCCTGTACCGCACCGGCGACCTGGCGCGCTGGCTGCCAGACGGCAATCTCGACTACCTGGGGCGCAACGACGACCAGGTAAAAATCCGTGGCGTGCGCATCGAACTGGGTGAAATCGAGTCGGCCCTGGCCAGCCATCCGGCGCTTCAGGATGCAGTGGTGCAGTTTCGCGACGGGCAATTATGGGCGTGGTGTGTGCCACGTCAGCCTGTGGAAATCGAAGCACTGCGCACTCACCTGCAAGCTTCGTTGCCGGACTACATGCTGCCCGCGGCTTATGTGCGCCTCGACGCGTTGCCCCTCACCGCCAACGGCAAGCTCGACCGCCGAGCCTTGCCGTCGCCGACCCAGGACGCCTTTATTACCCGCCGCTTCGAAGCGCCACGGGAGGGCGTGGAAACCACACTGGCGCAGATCTGGGCCGAGTTGCTGAATGTGCAGCCAGTGGGCCGCCATGACCATTTCTTCGAGCTGGGCGGGCATTCACTGTTAGCGGTGCAGCTGGTGCAGCGCATGCGCGAGGCCGGCCTGCGCGCCGATGTGCAGGTGCTGTTCGGCCAGCCTACCGTGGCGGCGCTGGCGGCGGCGTGTGGTGGTCACGAACAGGCGGTGCCGGCCAATCGAATCCCGGCCGGTTGCACCCATATCACCCAGGATTTGCTCGCTCTGGCCGAACTCGATCAGCCCAGCCTCGACCGCATCGTCGCCGGCATCCCCGGTGGCGCCGCCAACGTGCAGGACATCTACCCGCTGGCGCCGTTGCAGGAAGGGTTGCTCTACCACCACCTCACCGACGCGCACGACCCGTACCAGCAACAGGCGCTGTTCAGCTTTGCGCGCCGCGAGCAACTGGAGGCCTTCGCCAGTGCCCTGCAACAGGTGATCAATCGCCACGATATTTTGCGCACCAGCCTGGCGTGGGATGCCCTTGAGCAACCGATGCAGGTGGTGTGGCGCCAGGCGCAGCTGCGGGTCGAAGCGCTGCGCGAACCGGCGCAACCGCTGGACTTGCGCCAGGCGCCGCTGATGGCCCTGGATTACGCCGAGGAGCCCCAGCACCAGCGCTGGGTCGCCAGGCTGCGCTTTCATCATCTGGTCAACGATGCCACGTCGACCACGCTGCTGGTGGACGAGATTCGCGCCCATTTGCTGGGCCAACAGGCGCAACTGCCCGCGCCCGTGCCTTATCGCAACATGGTGGCGCAGAGCCGTTCAACGGCTCGCCAGGCAGCGCACGAGGCGTTCTTTCGAGCGCGTCTGGCGGATGTGGATGAGCCGACCTTGGCGTTCGGCCTGCAGGAGCGCCAGGCCAATCGCGACGAAACCGAAGAGGCGCAGCGTGCGCTCAGCGACACGCTCAATCTGCGCCTGCGCAGCCAGGCCCGAGCCCTGGGGGTGAGTGCTGCGAGCCTGTTCCACCTGGTCTGGGCGCAGGTACTCAGCCGTGTCGCGGGCCGCGAAGACGTGGTGTTCGGCACCGTGCTGCTTGGCCGTTTGCAAGCCGGCGAGGGCGCCGAGCGGGCCTTGGGCATGTTCATCAACACCTTGCCGCTGCGCCTGCGCCTGGCCGGGCAAAACGTGGCGCAGGCGCTGCACGACACCCACGCACAACTGAGCGCCTTGCTCGCCCATGAACAGGCATCGCTGGCATTGGCCCAGCGCTGCAGTGGGGTGACCGGGCTGTTCAACAGCCTGCTCAACTACCGTCACACCTCGGCTGACCCCGAACTGAACCTGGTGCCGGGCATTGCCTTGCTCAGCAGTGAAGACATCCTCAGTTACCCGTTGATGCTCACGGTGGATGACCTGGGCAGCGGCTTGCGGCTCAAGGCCAAGACGCCGCGCGCAGTCGGCGCTGAACGGGTCTTGGACTACTTGGACACCACGCTGAACGGCCTGGTGGACGCACTGGAAAACACGCCGAAAATGCCTTTGCGCGAGGCGCCAGTGTTGCCCGCCAGCGAACTGCACAGGTTGCTGGTGGACTTCAACGCGACCGCCACCGACTACCCGCACACGTTGACCGTGCAAGCGCTGTTTGAAGCCCATGCGCGGCGAATCCCCGATGCCATCGCGGTGCAGACGGATGAGCAGGCATTGACCTACCGTGAGCTCAACGAACGCGCCAACCAACTGGCCTTCCACTTGCGCGAGCACGGGGTACAGCCTGACGCGCGAGTGGCATTGTGCGTAGAGCGAGGGTTGGATCTGGTGGTGGGCTTGCTGGGCATTCTCAAGGCGGGCGGTGCCTATGTGCCCCTCGACCCCGGTTACCCGCGCGAGCGCCTGGCCTACATCCTCGCCGACAGCCAGCCGGTGGCGTTGCTGATACAGGCCGCCACCCGCAAAGTGGTGGCCGATGTCTCGATCCCGCTGATCGACTTCGACCACTGCGCCTGGAACCATGCACCGATCGACAACCCACAAGTGCCAGGCTTGAGCGTCGCCAACCTCGCCTACGTGATGTACACCTCGGGTTCCACCGGCACACCCAAGGGCGTGATGATCGAGCATCGCGGCCTGGGCAACCTGCTGCAGTGGGGCTCGCAGCTGTGCCCGAACGCCGAAGGCGGCGCCTTGTTGCAGCGCGCGCCATTCAGCTTCGACGGTTCTGTGTGGGAGCTGTTCTGGCCGTTGAGCAACGGCATGCGCCTGGTGTTGGCGCGGCCCGATGGGCACCGTGAACCGGCGTACCTGGCGCAGGTGATTCGCACGCAGCAGATCAGCGTGATCAAGTTCGTGCCCGCCATGTTGCAGCAGTTTCTCGACCTGGACGAATCGGCCCTGTGCACCAGCCTCACCGATGTGCTGTGCGGCGGCGGTGAACTCACCGCCGCCCTGGCCCGGGGCGTACAGGCGCGCTTGCCGAGGGTGCGTTTGCACAACGTGTACGGCCCCACCGAAGCCACGGTGGACAGCAGCGCCTGGACCCTCGAACCTGGCGCGCCGGTGCCTGCCCTGCAACTGCCGATTGGCCGCCCCATCAACAACACCCGCCTGTACGTGTTGGACGCCCATGATGCACCGGTGCCCATGGGCATCAGCGGCCAGTTGCACATCGGCGGCGTCGGCGTTGCCCGTGGCTACCTGGGCTTGGAACAGCTGACTGCCGAACGTTTTATCGACAGCCCCTTCGTGCCCGGCGACCGCCTGTATCGCACCGGCGACCTGGTGCGTTACCTGCCCGATGGCAATCTTGAGTTCCTCGGGCGCAACGACTTCCAAGTCAAACTGCGCGGCGTGCGCCTGGAACTGGGCGAGATCGAAGCATGCCTGGCCGCCCACCCTGCGTTGCATGAGGTGGCCGTATTGATTTGCGATGAGCGCCTGGTGGCCTACTTCACCCTGCGTAGCCAGGCGCCGAGCCTGCAAGCCTTGCGTGAGCATGTGCTGGAGCAACTGCCGGAATACATGGTGCCGGCCGCCTTCGTGCAACTCGAGGCACTGCCCCTCAACCCCGCCGGCAAACTCGACCGTAACGCCCTGCCGGCACCGGGGCTGGAAGCCGTGCTCAGCCGAGCCTACGAAGCGCCAGTGGGCGAGGTGGAAAGCCTGATGGCCGGGATCTGGGCCGAGGTGTTGAAACTCGAACGGGTAGGGCGTCATGACCACTTCTTTGAACTGGGCGGGCACTCCCTACTGGCCGTGAACCTCGTCGCCCGCCTGCGCAAGGCCGGGCTGGACGTGGATGCGCGCACCCTGTTCAGCCAGCCCACGCTGGCGCAACTGGCCGCAAAAACAGCGGCGCAGGCCCCGCGTGTAGAAGCACCCCAAACCGCCATCCCCCAACTCAACCGCCGTCGACGGATTTAACTCAGGCACTGCGATCCAATGTGGGAGCTGGCTTGCCTGCGATTGCCATAGGCATCTACACAATTTAGAGCCAACGCGGGACCTGTGGCGAGGGAGCTTGCTCCCGTGACGGCCGGATAGTCGACGCTGTTCTAACTGACGCACTGCGATCCAAATGTGGGAGCTGGCTTGCCTGCGAAGACGGCCTGACAGTCAACACAGTTGGACCGTGTACATATCCATTCCTGCGGTAACGGCCACTTAGGGTTCCGCTCTGACAGCGGCTCACTTTTGAAAAGCGCAAAAGTAAGCAAAACGCTCTTGCCCCACCACTCGGCACCTCGCCTAGGCTCGGTGTGCCCGTAATCCGCCAGTGATTTGGGGGGCCGCCGCCACGCGCCATCCATGGCGCGGGGCGGCTAAACCGGCATCCCTGCCGGTTTACCCCCCAAATCACTGTCGAATTCCGGCCAGCGTGGTTTAACGGGGCGCCTAAGATCAAAAGCAGATCAAGAGCGGCTCGCTTCGCATCGTGGTTACCGTTGGCTGCTACAACCTACAAAGTTGTGTAGATACCTATGCTGCGATGGCATCGACTCGGTTCGCCTGAACTACCGAGGTATTTGCATCAATACCACTGTAGGACCGAGCTTGCTCGCGAAAAACCTCAACGATAACGCGCGCCTCCTGAATAAACGCCGCGCCTGTGAGTCTTTCGCGAGCAAGCTCGCTCCTACAGAGAGCGATCTACCGTCGTCTTGGCAATCTCCAACAAATGCCACACCGCCAGAATCTTCGCCCGCCCTGGGTTATCCAGCAGCTCGTCGCAATCGAGCGCCGTTGCCGAAGCGCTGTCGAGCAAGGCATCTTCAAAACTCAGGTCGTCGTTGACGTTGTGGAAACCCTGGGTGGGCAGGTAATGGTCGATGGCGCGGTTGAACGCGGCACGGTCTTTTGCAGGATCGAGGGGTGGACCGGGTAGGACTTTATTCATTGTGTAACTCGACATGGTTAGGTGCGGACCATTTGTCGGATTTATCAATCCTTGTTATTGGGGCTTTGCGCGGTTTCCTACGCAGAACTCACCAGAATGTTTGTTGAGTCTAGAGGTTGAAGATTTCTAAGTTGTTATTTTGTGAAAGGATAATTGGGTCTGTGAAAGTTGATTTATTCACTTTTCTTTTTGGAAATTTTTGGTTTTCTGATTTTAATGAGTGAAATTTCCTAATCGGATGTGTCTTGATTCCTACAGTAGAAAATTATTTTCGTTGCATCTTTCTCTTTGTCTACTAAATTATGGATGTTACTTCAGTCTGCATTTCTTTGTTTTCGTTTCGCTTGGATGAAATGGTACCGTTTTCATGAGGTGAGCTATGCGTATCTATCTATTATCTCTGCCTTTCTTGCTGGCTAAACTTTTTATCAAAGAACAGTTAAAGGAGCCGGTTGCGCTTCTGTGGGTCGTGATATCCCCAGTAGTAACGTTCTACTTGATAACGTATGCCAAGTACTCTGGCGAAGAGCAGGTTCGCGACTACGCATCTGCCACTTCATGGTTTTACGCTTTCATCTCTTCAAGCGTGGCACTTTTTGGTTTGGCGTTTTATATAGTGGGGCGAAGAGAGAGTGGTTTTTTGCGTTCCTTTGTGTATACAAAGCGTACCAAGATCACCTTTCTCACTGGGCAGTTTTTAGCGTACTCATTTATGTCGGTGATTTATTGCTCAGTGTTTTATGTGCTGACGCGGGGCTATTTTGGTTTGATGGTCCTAGAAGAGTGGTTGGTTATTGTTGGTCGTTTCTATATGTGTTTTTTGCTTTTTTCTACGCCATCCTTATTGTTGACGCTGGTGCCCATAGGCTTTCAAAATACTAATACTCTTTTCTCCATATTATCAGTCTCTATGTTGGCGCTGGGTATCGGTAGCCTTAGCACCTCGTATTCACTATTTAACGTAATCGGCCTTTTTAATCCGATGGTGTGGGCCAATCGCCTGATGTTGGTGGGGGTGACCGGGTCCGCTATGTTGGTCGCGTCGATTTTAGGAATGATCATTGTCACAGGGTGGTTTGTGTTCCGGTTTTTACTCATCAACCCCGTTTGGAGTCGGTACTGATGAAACGGCTAATCGTGGATGCACTGGACGTTAGGTATGGTCAGCATATTTTATTCAAGAGTGCCTCATTGGAAGTCGACGCCGGCACAATGACAGGTTTGTTGGGGCCTAATGGTTCCGGAAAAACTACGTTTTTTGACGTAATCTGTGGCCTGAAGAAATTGAATGGCGGTGAAGTGCAACATTCATTTTCCAAGCTACTTTACCTGTCACAGATCATCGCAACGCCTCCCGTATTTCGAATGTTCGATGTTTTTAACATGATGATGCTTTTTTGCTCCGATACGCGCGTTACCCAGCGGCACGCCTTGGAAAAAATTGAAAAGTGGAGCCCTGGTATCGCTGAACGCTATTGCGAAATCTGGAAGAAGAAATCATCCCTTTGCAGCTATGGCGAAAAGCGTTGGTTTTTCACCTTGTCGTTATTGTCCGTTAACGCAGACCTTGTGATTTTGGATGAGCCCACTGCAGGGGTTGACCCGGAATTCCGGTATCACATTTGGCGGTGTCTGGAGGGCGCGGCGGCGGAAGGTGTGGCGATACTTGTGTCGTCGCATAACATTGACGAGATCGCCACTCACTGCGATGACTTTTACATGCTAAGCCAACAACGCTTTAATCGGTTTTCCAATGCCGAGGGATTTTTGAGCAGGTACGGCGGCAGTACTTTGGATGAGGCATTTATTCACGCGGCGAGTCTGCCCAGAACTTGAGAGGCTGGTAGCTGTGTCTGAACGCTTGCGAAATGGGAACGGGTTTCTCCGCGATATTGATTCGATTGATGCCCTGCGAACCCATGTGGGAACTGGCTAGCGCGCGATGGCATCGACTCGGTTCGCCTGAACTACCAAGGTATTTGCATCAATACCACTGTAGGAGCGAGCTTGCTCGCGAAAAACTCACAGGCGCGGCGTTTATTCAGGAGGCGCGCGTTATCGTTGAGGTTTTTCGCGAGCAAGCTCGCTCCTACAAAATGGGGCTAGGCCCGCTTTTACATTTTAAGTTGTTGGCTTCAAAGGCTTCACGCACTCAATAGAGCGATCTACCGTGGTCTTGGCAATCTCCAACAAATGCCACACCGCCAGAATCTTCGCCCGCCCCGGGCTATCCAGCAGCTCGCCACAGTCGAGCGCCGTTGCCGAAGCGCTGTCGAGCAAGCTGGCGGTGTAGAGCAAGGCATCTTCAAAACTAAGATCGTCGTTGACGTTGTGGAAACCCTGGCTGGGCAGGTAGTGGTCGATGGCGCGGTTGAACGCGGCACGGTCTTTTGCAGGGTCGAGGGGTGGATCGGGTAGGACTTTATTCATGGTGTAGCTCCGCGTTGGATTAGGAGACGACACCCGTCGCGACTAAACGAGGGTGGCGGCTGTACGCAGGTTAGTCGACCGGCCCAACACGAAACATCCGGCGCACCCGAAGGTGCCCTACGCACAGCCACCATAAAACTCATGGAGACCATGCCGTGTTGGAAGATACGAGCGACTAAACCCGATCACTGATGAGCAGTGACAGACCGCAGACTAGCCACCGATTCCAACCGGCACAAGGCGGCGGGGATTGTCTCGGAAACGTCCTGCAATTTAAAGGGACACGGCTTGCTGGCCCTTTACAAACCATGACAAAAGGCCAGCAAGCACAGTGCCTCAGCGCATCCCCGGAACAAACGCCACACTCCCACCCTCACGCGCCTTGAACAACCGCTCCCCATTATCCGGCTGCGTCGTCACCACTTGATGATCCACCCCCAGAAACGCCAACGGCGCCGGCTCGTCCTTGGAATACTGCGCGACGATTATCGTGCGTTGCGGATCAAAGCCCTGGCCGCTGGTTTTTTCCAGCCAGGCCATGAACGCGGCGCTGTTGCCCTGGCGCGGGAAGTCCTGGGTTTCGCTCACGTAGTAGAAGGGCTTGCCGTGGTTTTGCAGGTACATGGGCAGTTTGTTGTCGACCTCTACCAGCACCAGCTGCCATTGGTTCCAGGGCGCGCTTTTTTCTGCCTGGGCTTGCAGGTCGGTGGCGAAGCGGGTGACGCCGCCGTTGCCGTTGGTCCAGGGGTAGATCACGCCCAGCACCAGCAAGAGCAGGCCTGCGCTAAGGCCAAAGCCTGTTTGCCAGCGCGGCCAGCTCGAAGGTTTTTTGTGCAGGCGTTCACTTAGCCACCAGGCGCCGAGCAGTTGGGCAAAGGGCACCAGCGGCAACACGTAGTAGCTGCGGCGGCTGCCGCTGGCGGTGAAGAATATAAACAACAGGCCCAGGCCCCACACCAGCCAGCGTACGTTGGGCGGCGCCTTGCGCCAGTTGCGCACGGCCAGCCACAGGCCGAGTAACCAGCAGGGTGCCCAGGGCAGGGTGTAGGCCGGCAGGTAGATCAGGTAGGTGTAGATCGGCCCCATATGGTCGAAGGGGTCGAAGAAGCGCACCACGTTTTCGCGGAACACCAGCTCCAGGCCGCTCTCGCCGTAAGTGGGGGCGCCGTAGCGGTGGGACAGCACAAAGGGTATCGCGTACACGATGCCTGCGATGAGCAGGGCCAGCACCAGGCGCAGGTTGAGGTGGCGTTTGTAGCGGTGTTCGCTGAGCAGGTGTGGCAACAGCACCAGCCCCGGCAGCACCACACCGATCAAACCCTTGAACAGTGAGGTGGCGGCCAGCAACAGGAAAAATACGGTGTAGCGCCCCAGCCGTGTGTCATCCGGCCCGCGCCAATACCACCACACCGCGGCCAGCACGCCGCACACGGTGAGTACATCGGCGGTGGCCACGCGGGCCCAGAACAGGAAGTAGAAGGTGGTGGCGAGCATCCACCCGGCGATCAGCCCGGTGCCTTTGCGAAACAAGCGTTCACCGATCAGGTACACCAGCCAGATGCTCAACCACGCGGCAATCACCGATGACAGGCGCAGCGACCACGGGCCGAGGCCGCCCAGTAGGTGGGCAAACCCGGTGATCAGCCAGTAGGAGGGCAGGGGTTTGTCGTAATACGGCGTGCCTTTGAGGTACGGGTCGAAATAGTCACCGCTTTGCAGCATCTGCAAGGCGATATTTGCCCAGCGCGTTTCCGGCCCCCACAGGTCGCGGCTGCCCAGGCCCAGCAAGAGCAGCAAGGCCGAGACGCCCAGCAGTAACACCAGGGCGCCGCGTTCGGTTTTCCAGAAACTCATGGGATGTTCCCTGTGGCAGGCGCTGCATTCAAGGGTGTTGGGGGTAAATCGTCAGCACCAGGTCGCCCTTGCGATAACGTTTTCCACCGGGAGGCAATTGCCCTTCTTCGCGGTGTTCGCTGGTGCTCTTGACCTGCATCAGCACGCCGACCGAACCCTGCTGGCGTGCCTCGGCCAACCAGGCCTGGACGCTGTCCGGTGTGACCTTGCGCTGTGCCGCGTCTTGGTAGTTCAAGCCGTAACGCAGCTCGCCCTGGGTGTTATAAAACGCCACGTCGGGCCTGCGCAGGCGCCAGGTCAAGGCCGATGCCAGGCCCAGGTCATTGCTCAGCAAAGCACGGGTAGGTTGCAGTTCGGCCAGATGTTCCAGCACGAATTGGTCGGGCATTTCGTTATCTTCGATCAGGGCCGGCATGCCCGCCGGCAGCAGTGCCACCAGCAAGCCAATGCCGAGGGCGGGCATTGCCCACAACGTCAACGGGCGCACCGCTTGCAGCAGGTTGGCGAGGATCCAGCCCAGCAGCACGATAAACGTCAGCGACAGGTTGAACATCTCTGCGTGGCTATTGGCGTACAGCGGGCGGGTGATTTGCAGGTAAATCAGCGCCACCATGGCCGTCATGCCAAGCACGAAATTGAGCGCGCCGTTGATGACCAGCGTACGCGGCTTGCCTTGCTTGATCAGGTCGATCAAACCGTGGCCCATCAACAACGCCAGGGGCAACAGGCACGGCATGATGTAAGTCGGCAACTTGCCTTTGCTCAGGCTGAAAAAGCCCAGGGGCAGCAGCAGCCACAGGGCGAGAAAGGCAATCGCCGGCTGGCGCCTTTCCTGCCAGGTCTTGAGCAGGGTGCCAGGTAACAAGGCAGCCCACGGCAGGCACGCCACCACCATGATCGGCAGGAAGAACCACACCGGCCGCGCATGCTGTGCGTTGTCGGCGGCAAAGCGGCGGATGTGCTCATGCCAGAAAAAGAAATGCCAGTAATCCGGTTCGCGCAGGTGGATCGCCAGGGCCCAGGGCAGGCATACCAGCACGGCAACCAGTACCGCCAACGGCCCGTAGCGCATCAACTCACCGACGCGCCGCTGCCAGACGAGGTAGGGCACGGCGATCAAGACCGGCAGCAGCCAGGCCAGGAAGCCCTTGGTCATGAACCCCATGGCGCAGGCCACGCCCAACACTGCCCAGGCACCTAGGCGTTCGCGTGAGGTGCGGCAGTCCAGGGCAAACCACAACGCCACGAGGCTCAGGTTCACCCACAGGGTGAATTGCGGGTCGAGGTTGGCATACCCGGCTTGCCCGGCCACCAGGCCGAAGCTCATGTAGAGCAGGGCACAGGCAAAGCTCTTGCGTGGGTCGTTCCACAAACGACGGGCGAGCAGGTAGGCCAGCACCACGCTCAGGCTGGTGCTCAGCACTGAAGCGATGCGCACGCCGAAGAGGTTTTCACCGAACACTGCCTGGCCGAGGGCGATGAACCAATAGCCGGCTGCGGGCTTCTCGAAATAACGCACGCCCATGAAGTGCGGCGCCACCCAGTTGCCGCTCATCAGCATTTCCTGGCTGACCTGGGCGTAGCGGGTTTCGTCTGGCGCCCATAAACCGTGAAAACCCAGGGGCAACAAGATGAACACAGCAACGCCCAGCAATAGCCAGGCCAGAGGGTTTATGCGGGGCATGCGCACATCGCTCCATAACGTTCAAATACGGGCAGTGGCGGTATTAACTTAATAGGGTGAAGCATCGTAAAGGGTCACTAAATAGTTGTAGGAAAACATAACTTACAGGCGCGACTAAACATGCCATAACGGGGCTGTCGTTTTGCTGAACACGTTGTGGCTTAATATGTAAACAAGTGTAATTAAAGTTGTTTAAGTGCGGCGGTCCACTCTTCGATATTCATTGTGCCCATGGCCTTGAAGGTGCCGTTGGGCAGCACCTTGACGAACAGTGCGCTGCCGTACTCGGCGGCGGCTGCGTGGGGGAAGCCGAGGCTGGTCTGGAAGTCGCTCATGCAGGCGCTGTGGGTGATCAGCATCAGGTTGCGTCCCGGCTGTTTGTGGCCGAGGATTTCATCGCCCATGGCGTCGCCGCAGATGGCCAGCGGGCCGGGGGACAGCTCGGTCTTGCCGAACATGAACAGTGACGTCTGGGCGGTTCGCGTGGTGGGGCTGCTGAGCACGTCGGTCACCGCCATGCCCAATGAATCAAAGGCTTTGCCCAGTTCGACGGCGCGTTGAGTGCCGTTGATGGTCAGACCATCGGCGGGGCCGAAGCAGGGGTTGGCCGAGCGGTCGCAGCGCTCTTCATGGCGCACCAACACCACCAGTTCACCCTCGCGCCAGCTGGCGAGCACCCCGGAGGTCAGCAGGCGATTGCCCACGCCCAGGTCAAGGGGTGAGCTGGGCCACATTAAAAAGCCCGCCAACAACAAGGCGGTGACGCTGAGGCCAAGCAGGTGCAGGCGGTATTTTCTCAGGCGTTTTAACCTAGACCTTTTAGGTTGGCGGTTGGCCAGGATCATGTCTGCCACGCGGTTCACCCTCGGCACTGTTTATTGTGTTTATAAAACGGCTGCATGACGGGGCAGTTGCCCTTAGTGAGGCAGGAGACTGTCACAGCGCTGCTGTCTTTTTGCTGAACACGTGCATGTTAAGAGTGTCACTTGGGTTAACTAAGAAAGTTGTGGGTTACCACGAGTTGGCGGGCACTTTAAAGTGCGCTGGATGGGCAGGCGGTGAAATCCGTGTGAAAAATTTGCGTGGGCAGGAGCATCAGCCGTTATTCTCATTGCGGGTCCTTCAGATGAGCGTTCTTATGTTGCAGGTGCAAGGTGTTGTTAAAAACTACGCGACCCCGCAAGGCCCGCTGGCCGTCCTGGCCGGCGTCGACCTGCACCTGGGCGAGCGCAGCAGCCTGGCGCTGATGGGTGAATCGGGCAGCGGCAAAAGCACCTTGCTGCACCTGGTGGCCGGGCTGGATCGAGTGGACGGCGGCAGCATCCGCATCGGCGAGCAGCGCCTTGACCAGCTCAACGAGGGGCAACTGGCCCATTGGCGCCGTACGCAAATCGGCTTGGTTTTCCAACAGTTCAACCTGATCGGCAGCTTGCGCGTGGAAGACAACCTGGCGTTCCAGGCGCGGCTGGCGGGGCGTTTTGATCCGCACTGGCAAGCGCAATTGGTGGAGCGCCTGGGGCTGGGTGACTTGCTGCGGCGTTACCCCGAACAACTCTCCGGTGGCCAGCAGCAACGGGTTGCCGTCGGGCGGGCGCTGGCCTCGCGGCCGGGTTTGTTGTTGGCCGACGAGCCCACCGGCAACCTCGACGAAGCCACCAGCGATGAAGTGCTGCAACTGCTGTTGGACCTGTTGCGTGACAGCCCCACCAGCCTGCTGATGGTCACCCACAGCCCGCGCCTGGCCGCACGGCTTGACCGGCAAGTGATGCTGCACCGTGGCCGTGTCGTGCCGATGGACGCTCGCTGAGATGGCGCTGTTTTACTGGACGCTGCGCGCATTGCTGAGCCACTGGCGGCGCCATCCGGTGCAGTTTTTCAGCGTGCTCACCGGCCTGTGGCTGGCCACCGCGCTCCTCACCGGCGTGCAGGCCCTCAACAGCCAGGCGCGGGACAGCTACGCACGCGCCAGCCAATTGATCGGTGGCGAACCCCAAGCCAGCCTGGTTGCGCCGGACGCCGCCAGTTTCCCCCAAGCACTGTTTGCCGAGCTGCGCCGCGCCGGGTGGCCGGTCTCCCCGGTGGTGCAGGGCCGGGTGGTGCTCCAGGGGCATGATCAACAGCGCCTGCAACTGATGGGTATCGAGCCGGTGTCGTTGCCCGGCAGCGGCAGCGTGGCGGGGCAACGCTTGAGCCAGGCGCAGATGCTGGCGTTTTTCGAGCCGCCAGGGCGTACCTGGGTCGCTGCGCAAACGTTAGAGGCGCTGGGGTTGCAGGCGGGCGAGCAGCCGCTGACGTCCACCGGGCAACGCCTGCCACCGTTGCAGGTAGAGGCCGATATGGCGCCTGGCCTGCTGCTGACCGATATCAGTTTTGCCCAACCCCTGCTCAATATGCCTGGGCGCCTGTCGCGCTTACTGGTGGACAACACCTTCGCCGCGCGCCACCCCACGCCACCCGCCGCGTTGCAACTGAAGCAGGGCGAGGACAACAACCTGTCACGCCTCACCGAAAGCTTTCACCTGAACCTGGATGCGGTGGGGTTTTTATCCTTTGTGGTGGGGCTGTTTATCGTGCATGCGGCCATCGGTCTGGCCCTGGAGCAGCGCCGTGGCCTGCTGCGAACCTTGCGTGCCTGTGGGGTCAGCGCACGCATGCTGATCCTGAGCCTGGGCATTGAACTGGGGTGTTTGGCGCTGTTGAGCGGTGTGCTCGGTATCGCCAGCGGTTACTTGCTGGCCAGTCTGTTACTGCCGGATGTCGCCGCCAGTTTGCGCGGCCTGTACGGCGCCGAAGTCGCCGGCCAATTGAACTTGAGCCCCTGGTGGTGGCTGGCTGGTTTGGGCGTGAGCCTGCTGGGCGCACTGCTCGCCGGGGCCAGCAGCCTGTGGCGCGCGGCGCGTTTGCCGTTACTGGCGCTGGCCAACGCCCAGGCCTGGCATCAAGCCCATGGGCGCTGGTTGCGGCGCCAAGGGTGGGTGGCGTCCGCGGCCCTGGTGATCGCGGTGCTGGCACTGTGGCTGGGCGATAGCCTGGCCGCCGGGTTTGTGCTGATGGCGGCCTTATTGTTGGGCGCGGCGTTGGCGTTACCGGTGCTGCTCAACGGTTTTTTGAAAGCGGTGCTGGGGCGCAGTCGCTCGGTGCTGGGCCAGTGGTTCCTGGCCGATTGCCGCCAGCAACTGCCGGCCTTGAGCCTGGCGCTGATGGCGTTGCTGTTGGCCCTGGCGGCGAATATCGGCGCCGGCTCCATGACCTCGGGCTTTCGCCAGACCTTCACCCATTGGCTGGAGCAGCGCCTCACCGCCGAGCTGTACCTCAACCCGCAAAATCCGCAGCAGGCCGAACAACTCAAAGCATGGCTGACCCGCCAGCCCTTGGTGCAGGCCGTATTGCCCGCCTGGCAAGTATCGGTGCAACTGCAAGGCTGGCCCGCGGAGGTGTTCGGCGTGGTCGACAACCCCACTTATCGTCAACACTGGCCGCTGCTGGAGGCGGCGGACGCGCCTTGGGATCGCTTGCTGCAAGACGACAGCCTCATGCTCAGCGAACAACTGGCGCGACGCCTGAAGGTGCAACTGGGCGATACGGTTTCCATCCCCACCCCGCAGGGCACCTGGGCGCCGAAGATCGTCGGCATCTACGCCGACTACGGCAACCCCAAGGGCCATCTGCTGGTCAATGCCCAGCACTTGCTGGCGCATTGGCCGACGCTCTCACCGGCACGCTTCAACCTGCGGGTGGCCCCCGCCGACGTGCCGCCGCTGATCCGTGAAGTACAGCGTGAGTTCGCCCTAGAAGACAGCCGCATCGTCGATCAACAGCAACTCAAGGGCTGGTCCAGCCAGGTCTTCGAACGCACCTTCGCCGCCACCGCGGCGTTGAACAGCCTGACCCTTGGCGTCGCCGGCGTGGCGTTGTTCATCAGCCTGCTGACCCAGAGCCAAAGCCGCCTGGGCCAGCTCGCGCCGTTGTGGGCGCTGGGCGTGACGCGCCGACAATTGATGCTGCTCAACCTCGGCCAGACCTGGCTGCTGGCGGTACTCACGTTGATCCTGGCGTTGCCGCTGGGGCTGTTGCTGGCGTGGTGCCTGGATGCGGTGATCAACGTGCAGGCTTTCGGCTGGCGCCTGCCGCTGCAGGTATTCCCCGGCCAGCTTGCGCAATTGCTGGGGCTGGCGATGCTCGCCACCTTGCTCGCGTCGGCCTGGCCGTTATGGCAGCTGTACCGCAGCCGCCCGGCGGATTTGTTGAGGACGTTCGCCCATGAAGATTAAGGCACTGGCGTGCATCGCCTGGTTACTGTTGAGCGGGTGCGACCAGGCGCCCGCACCCGAGGATAGTTTCGCCGGGCTGGGCAGCGATGCGGCGGACTTTGCCCAGGTGGTGCCCGGCAAAGTCTTCAGCTTCCCCGAGGACCACGGGCCCCATGACGGCTTTCGTATCGAATGGTGGTACGTCACCGCCAACCTCAAGGACGCCCAGGGCAATGTCTTCGGCGTGCAATGGACGCTGTTTCGTAACGCGTTGAAGGCCGGCCCTGTTGAACCTGGCTGGCGCGACTCAACCGTGTGGCTCGGCCACGCCGCCGTCACCTCGGCCACCCACCACTACGCCGCCGAACGCCTGGCTCGGGGTGGCGTCGGCCAGGCTGGGGCTCAGGCAGAGCCGTTCAACGCCTGGATCGACGACTGGAACTTCGCCAGCCGCCCCGGCACCGCCAGCCCCCTGGCCGACATGCAACTCAAGGCCAGCGGCGCGCAATTTGCCTACGACCTGCGCCTCACCTCCAGCCGTCCATTGGTACTGCAAGGCGATGGCGGCTACAGCCGCAAATCCGACCAGGGCCAGGCGTCGTACTACTACAGCCAACCGTTTTTCACCGCCAGCGGCAGCGTCAGCCTCGACGGCCACACCTACCAGGTCAGCGGCCCAGCCTGGCTCGACCGCGAATGGAGCAGCCAGCCCCTGGCCGCCAGCCAGACCGGCTGGGACTGGTTCTCCCTGCACCTGGACTGCGGCGAGCAATTGATGCTGTTTCGCGTGCGGGAGAAAGACAGCGACGGTTACCTCACCGGCACCTGGATCGACGCCCAGGGCCACACCGAGACCTTGCACAACAGCGATATCCAACTCACACCGCTGACCACCACGGCCATCGACGGGCGCAACATTCCCACACGCTGGTCGCTGAAAATTCCCGGCAAACAGCTGGATATCACCACCGAGGCCGTCAACCCGAAGGCGTGGATGGACCTGGGTATTCCGTACTGGGAAGGGCCGGTGCGGTTTGAGGGTGGGGTGGGGTATTTGGAGATGACGGGGTATTAGGGGCGCTTCTGTAGGCGTTCATCTTTTGCTGTGTAGGCAACTTCCCAAACGTACTTTTTGACCCCCGCCTGCTTGTGTCCGGGCTGTAGGCGCTTGCTTATATTTCGATGCCATCTCTCTCGGTATCGGAATCCAGGACATGGCGTACGGCTACATCAATCAACAGGCTACACCCTACTCATTTTTGAAATCACAGCTATGGCACGCAGGCTTGTTGCAGGGCGCAGATCATTTTGATGTGCTGAATAAACACCTGCGCCAAGGAATGGTGAGGCCGGGTGAGTTGGTGATCGTTCCAGAAATGTCCAGTGCCTATTGCTCAATCGAAGAAGCCTGGTTGATGCGCCACGCTGAAGCGATTAGTCGCCAACTGGACCAGAACGTGCCGCTCGATAGAGCAGGAAACACAAATTACGATTTGGCGCAGAGCATTCTGGGGTATGGCTCGATAGGCATCGGCAGTGCGACGTCGGCTTGGAGCCGGCACCTGCAGGCGGTTGCACAGACTTTGAAGGAAATCGAGCAACTGCATCGCCAATTGAAGGACGGTGGTTTGGACAGAGAGTCGTTCATACGACAGCGTCAAAGAATGTTTGGCGTTTTGGATATGCAACTGCAAGGGGCTGCACGATTTGGCTCGGGGTTGCGTGGCAATCAACCGCTGAAGGGAGCGCTTGGGATCTCGACCAACAGCTATCTGCATCAAGGCGAAATTGTGGGGTATGTGCGGCGGGTTCAAACGATTACGCAGATGTCGAAATGGTTAAAGCAAGGAACATATCTGGGGTTGGCGTTGGATGTGGGCGTGGCGGGTTTGGAAATGAAGGAGGCGTGTGTGGTGGGAAGGGAGGCGCAATGCAACAGAGCGAAGTATGTGGAGACTGGGAGGTTGGTGGGGGGTGTGGCAGGGGCGGCTGGCGCAGGGGTAATAGGGGCTGAATTAACACGCCGGGCCTGCCACATTTTTCTAGGTGTCGCCACGAGAGGATCCGGTGCTCTGACCTGCGGAATAATTGGAGGGGCGACGGCAGGGTATATAGGCGGTAAGAAGGGCGGGGATGGCGGGGCGTTCCTCGGCGGAAAAATTGTAGAGCACAACGGTGATTTGATATTCCAGCCAGAGGGGGCTTAAGCGTGGATTTTTTTGTCGCCTATACCGCTGTGATGATCATCGGGACGTTTGTGGTTTTAGGACTGATACTTTTTGTCGAACGAACAAAACTCGAGGAGTTGGAAAGTTACTTCATTGAAAACGTGCAGGTGCGTAAATATCAGCAACGCTGGGGACGACACCAGCGGTTTGCCAGGTTTCATCGCATGTGTCTCGTGATTGATATCCTCCGCGCGCCAGAACGCTCCGTCAAAGACGGTTACATGACCGAGGCAGAGTTAGCCGTCATTCCGCCAGCGCTCAAGCGTTGGGCTGTATGGCCCTATCGGCTCGCGATGATTTGGGCGATCAGTTGGGGCTATTGGTGTACCTGGCTTTAGAGATGCTCTCGCTTCTTGAGCCTGAATTCCGAGGCTCACATTTTTTAAAAAATACTGTACATGAATACAGTATTATCCTACAGCCCATCCCAGGTGACCGGATGTCACCGGTTACCTGAGCTTCAATTTTTTAACTATGGATGGATAAAAAATGAAATCGAAAAAAGCCTTCATTCTGGGCGCGGCCATGGCGGCCTCTTGCTTCGTTTCGGCCTTTGCCCTGGCCGAGCAAGCCCCGGCAAAACTCAGCGCGCAGGCGGTCAAGCAGGCCGTGGACAAAGCATTGAAACCTGGCGGCACGCTGGAAAAGGCCAGCGTCTCGGGCGAGCTCAAGCAAAAGCTCAATGCTGCCAAGGCCGGGCAGTCCAACGTCGTCAAAAAAAGCAAGGCGGCCGCCGCTAATGTGGCGATTGACTCCCCGGTTGGCCAGCTGGAAAAACCTGACTCGGCGCACATGAAACAGGCCGCGGTTGCAGCCTTCACGCCGTTGTTTCCTACCCTGGATATCAACACTCTTTACACCCTCACCGGTGTGGAGACCGGCGCGCAAATCGCTTACCACTTCAACCTGCCGAAAAACGCGCGAATCCAGGTACAGCTGCTGAACCAGAGTGCCGGCACGGATATGTCGTTGACGCTGTTCCATGACGACGGCCAAGGCAACCTGACGCCGCTGGGCACCTCGGATAACCCCGGCAGTGCCGATGAATACCTCAACGGCGTGTTGCCGGCCGGTGACTACTACTGGTTCATGGTGGCCAATGCCGCGAGCAACTCGCAGTTCAGTTTTGGTGTGGCGGTGGACAGCAATGTGGATGCCTACGAGCCTAACGACACCGAGCAAACCGCGTTCGCGCTGCCGGATGCCTTGAACCAGGTGACCGGTAACCTCGACAGCGTCAATGACGTGGATTACTTCTCCTTCGTCTCGTTGCGTGGCCAAGGTGTGGGCATGTTCCTGGGCGATGACGGTGCGGGCACGCGTAACCAGTGGATCTTCGAGCGGTTCGATGGCACCCAGTGGGTGGAAGTCCCGCAGGGCTCCACCTCTACCTATCCCAACCTGACGCCGGGCTACACGGTCAAGGTGCGCGTGCGGGCCAACCCGGCGGTGGCATTGAACCCTCAGGCTCAATACAAGCTGACCCTCGGCTCGGCGCCACGCCTGAACCAGCACAATGTGAACGGCGATAACGTGGTGCGGATTCCCAGCTCGATCTTCCAACTGGCCACCCAGGCGGCCCGCAATCTGAGCTGGAGCACCCAGTGGTCAGACAGCACCGGCGAACCCCTGCGCGGCGTCACCCCTGTGCTGCGGGTCGACAAGCATTTTGGCGGCACTTACAACTGGGTCGACTATGAGGCCAAGACCGGCATCACCGGTGCAGCCTCGGGGAATGTCGCGCTGGGCACCTGCTCTGGCGACTACAAAGTGCGCTACCCGGACAGCGCCTCGGGCCAGACCTACAACTGGGAAACCTGGTTCAACGAGGGCGGCTGGCGCATCGAGCTCAGGGAGTTCCCAGGTGTGGGCGTGGGTGGCAATAACGTCCAATACGTCAGCCTCGGCCACATCTGCAGCCAGACCATCGTGCGCTGATTGATCTATGTGTGTGAAGCGGGGGGCAGTCCAGTTGGACTGCCCCTTTTTTTTTCCGTGGGTTCCCAATGCAAAGTGCCAAACAGATAGTCCATCAACGGCAGCACAATATTGAAATTACGCCCCTGCATCAGCTCACGACGGTGGTGCAAGGCGTGCAGGCGATGCATCTGGCGAATCCACGGCAGGCGTGCCACGGGGTGTTCTGCAGGCAGGTGTTCGCAGGCATGGAACACTTCGTAGAGCAGGTAACCGAGGATCATGCAGCCTGCAAACAACCCGGCAACGTTGGCGCTCAGTTGGCTGAGCAGCCACCAGGCGGGGAGGGTGATGGCCAGGCTGTGCAGCACGATCAGCCAGGCTGGAAACAGGATGACGCGCCAGTCCCGGGGGCTGTCGTAGGTCATGTGATCGGGGGTGAAGAAACTATGGTGATCGCCAGTGTGGCGTGCGTAGAACAGCCTGGAGAACGCATGTTTGTGATGGCCAAGGTGGCGGTGCACAAGGTAGATGCACAAGTTGAAGAACAGCAGGGTCAAGGGCACGGTCAGCCACTGCAGGGCGGTGATATCGGCGGTGGACGACCAGGCCAGCGTGATGCAGGCGATGCCGTAGCCAAGCACGAATGCGGCGTGCAGCCAGGGGTTGTAATGCGGGTTGACGCTTGCGCGATAACGGGCGCGGAAAGTCTCGGTGGGGTGGGGCATGGCCGGCTGCTCGCTGTGTTTTTATTTGAGGCTGAGCTTAGTTGGCGTAACGGAGGTGTGCGAGTTTTGACCGGCAACCTATACCCCTGTGGGAGCTGGCTTGCCTGCGATAGCGGTGTATCAGTGCCAGATATGGAGACTGACACTGCGCCATCGCAGGCAAGCCAGCTCCCACATTTTGACCACGACCGACCAGTGGAGGCTTGCACAGGTCCGATTTACTTGTTAGTTTCTGACAAAATGTTAACGATAACATTTGCTCTAAAAATAAAAACAAAACAGAGACCCACGCCATGAAAATGCTCCCAAAAACCCTGTGTTTACTGGCTGCCAGCATCACCCTGGGCAGCGCGAGCCCCGCGTTTGCCGACGCTGCCAAGCCCATCCGCATCGGCGCCTCGTTCCAGGAAATCAACAACCCCTATTTCGTCACCATGAAAAACGCCCTGGAAGAAGCCGGCGCGACCATCGGTGCCAAGCTGATCATCACCGACGCCCGCCACGACGTGTCCAAGCAGGTCAGTGATGTCGAAGACATGCTGCAAAAGGGCATCGACATCCTGCTGATCAACCCTACTGATTCGGTCGGCGTGCAATCGGCCGTCAAGTCGGCCCATGCTGCCGGCGTCGTAGTGGTGGCGGTGGATGCCCAGGCAGATGGCCCGTTGGATTCGTTCGTGGGCTCGAAGAACTTCGACGCCGGTTTCCAGGCCTGTGAGTACCTGGCTAAAACCATCGGTGACAAAGGCAATATCGCCATTCTCGACGGCATCGCTGTGGTGCCGATCCTCGAACGTGTGCGCGGCTGCAAAGAGGCGGTGGCCAAGCACCCGGACATCAAGATTGTCAGCATCCAGAACGGCAAGCAGGAGCGTGACCAGGCCCTGACCGTCACCGAAAACATGTTGCAGGCCCAGCCCACCCTCAAGGGCATCTTCAGCGTGAATGACAATGGCTCCCTCGGCGCACTCTCGGCCATCGAAGCCAGCGGCATGGACGTGAAGCTGGTCAGCGTCGACGGGGCGCCGGAAGCGATCAAGGCGATCCAGAAACCCGGCAGCCATTTCATCGCCACCTCGGCCCAATATCCCCGCGACCAGATCCGCCTTGCCTTGGGCATTGCCCTGGCCAAGAAGTGGGGCGCCCAGGTACCGGCCAGCGTGCCGGTGGACATCACCTTGATCGATCAGGCCAAGGCCAAGGACTTCAGCTGGTAAATCCCCCAGGCCTCACGCAATGCGTGGGGCCCAGGTCTTCCTTCTGAGTGCGAGGTCGGCGGTATGAGCAGTCTTCTGAAGCTGGAAAATATCTGTAAGCGTTACCCGGGGGTACAGGCCCTCAAGGCCATCAACCTGCATGTGGAGCGCGGCGAAATCCATGCGTTGCTCGGGGAAAATGGCGCGGGCAAATCCACCCTGATGAAGATTCTGGGCGGTGTCGAGCATCAGGACGAAGGGCAGATTCTTATCGACGGGCAGGCTCGAAAGTTTGCGACCTATCGGGATGCGATTGCCGCCGGCATTGGCATTGTGTTCCAGGAATTCAGCCTGATTCCCTACCTCACGGCGGTAGAAAATATCTTCCTCGGCCATGAGCTGAGCAACCGCTTCGGCCTGTTGCGCAAGCGCGAAATGGCCGAGGCCGCGCAGGCGTTGTTCGAGCGCCTCGGGGTGAGCATTGACCTGCACTGCGCGGTCAAGCACCTGAGTGTGGCCGAGCAGCAGTTTGTCGAAATCGCCAAGGCCCTGGCCCTGGATGCACGCCTGCTGGTGCTCGATGAGCCGACCGCGACGCTGACGCCCAGTGAGGCCGAGTTGCTGTTCGAGATCATGCGCGAACTCAAGCGCCAGGGCGTGGCGGTGATTTTTATCTCCCACCATCTGGAAGAGATTTTCCAGGTCTGCGACCGCATCAGCGTGCTGCGCGACGGCAGCAATGCAGGCGTTACCGAAGTGGCCGACAGCGATATCGATCACCTGGTCGAGATGATGGTCGGCCGCCGCCTGGAGTGCAGTTTTCCACCCAAGCCCAGCAGCGAACGCGGCCCGTTGCTGCTGGAGGTCAAGGACATCCAATTGGTGCGCAACGGCCCTCACAACCGGTTCGACTTGCACAAGGGCGAGATCCTGGGCTTTGCCGGCCTGGTGGGTTCGGGCCGCACCGAGCTGGCCCTGGGCATGATGGGCGCGCTGCCCACGGTGAGCAAAGACGTGTGGCTGCGCGGGGAAAAAGTCAGCCTCGACGACCCGGCCCAAGCCCTGGCCCACGGCATCGGCCTGCTGCCGGAGAGCCGCAAGAGCGAAGGGCTGATCACCGCCTTCAGCATTCGCGAAAATATCTCCCTGAACAATTTGCCCAAATATCAGCACGCCTCCGGCCTGATCGACAAGGCCAAGGAATGCGCCAGTGTCGACGCGCTGATGCGCCAGCTGTCGATCAAGGCGCCCAGTGGCGAAAGCCTTGTGGTGAACCTCAGCGGCGGCAACCAGCAAAAAGTCGTGATCGCCCGCTGGATCAACCATCACTGCGACGTGCTGGTGTTCGACGAACCCACCCGCGGCATCGACGTGGGTGCCAAGGCGCAGATCTACGCGTTGATGCGCAGCCTTACCGAACAGGGCTACGCGATCATCATGATTTCCTCCGAGCTGCCCGAAGTCATCGGCATGTGCGACCGCGTCGCCGTGTTCCACAAGGGCGCGATCGTCAAGGTACTGGAAGCGTCCGCCGTCAATCCTCAAGAGGTCATGCGCCATGCAACAGGGGGCTCAAGTGAATACGTCCATTAACACCGCCGGCACCGGCCGGTTGCGCCTGAACCTGGCGCGGCTGCTGCGCTCGCCCGCGTTTTATCCCTTTGTCGGGCTGGTGGTGGTGACCCTGGTGATGATCCTCGCCAGCGACACCTTCCTCACCGCCAGCAACCTCTCCAACATCGCTCGCCAGGTGTCGATCAACGCAATCATCGCGGTGGGCATGACCTGCGTGATTCTTACCGGCGGCATCGACTTGTCGGTGGGGCCGGTGATGGCGTTGTCCGGCACCTTGACCGCCGGGCTGATGGTCGCCGGGTTGCCGCCGGGCTTGGCGATTGGCGTCGGGCTGCTGGTGGGCGTGGCCTTCGGCATCGGCAACGGGCTGTTCGTGGCGTACCTGCACATGCCGCCGATCATCGTCACCCTGGCGACCATGGGCATCGCCCGTGGGTTCGGGCTGATGTACACCGACGGCTACCCGATTTCCGGCTTGCCAGAGTGGTTCGCGTTCTTCGGTCGCGCCAGTGTGTTTGGCCTGCAGGTGCCGATCCTGATCATGCTGATCACTTACCTGGCGGCCTATGTGCTGCTGCAGCACACCCGGATCGGCCGCTACATCTATGCCATCGGCGGCAATGAAGAAGCGGTGCGCTTGTCCGGGGTGCGTGCGGCGCGCTTCAAGCTGCTGGTGTATGGCATCAGCGGCTTCACCGCCGCGATTGCCGGGCTGGTGCTTACCTCGCGCCTGATGAGCGGCCAGCCGAATGCCGGCGTGTCGTTCGAGCTGGATGCGATTGCCGCCGTGGTACTGGGTGGCGCGTCGATTGCCGGCGGGCGCGGGGTGATCGTCGGCACCTTGCTCGGCGCCATGCTGCTGGGCGTCTTGAACAACGGTTTGAACATGCTTGGCGTGTCGCCTTACGTGCAGAGCGTGATCAAGGGCGGGATCATTTTGCTGGCGATTTTTATCAGCCGTCAGCGCCATCGTTAATACCTCACTACACAGGACCGAACACATGGACAAGCACACTCACATGCAAGCCGTCGTCTGCCACGGCCCGAAAGACTACCGCCTGGAGCGCATCGGCAAACCCCAGGCCCGCGCCAATGAGCTGGTGATCCGTATCGCCGCCTGCGGCATCTGCGCCAGTGACTGCAAGTGCCACTCGGGCGCGGCGATGTTCTGGGGCGGCGACAACCCCTGGGTCAAGGCGCCGGTGGTACCGGGCCACGAATTTTTCGGCTACGTGGTCGAAGCCGGCGAGGGCGCCGAGGAGCACTTTGAGGTCAAGGTGGGTGACAAGGTCATCGCCGAACAGATCGTGCCGTGTGGCAAGTGCCGCTTCTGCAAATCGGGCAAGTACTGGATGTGCGAAGTGCACAACATCTTCGGCTTCCAGCGCGAAGTGGCCGAAGGCGGCATGGCCCAATACATGCGCATTCCCAAGACTGCCATCGTGCACAAGATTCCCGAGTCGGTGTCCCTGGAAGACTCGGCGCTGGTGGAGCCAATGGCCTGTTCGATCCACACCGTCAACCGTGGCGATATCCAGCTCGACGACGTGGTGGTGATTGCCGGCGCGGGCACCCTGGGCCTGTGCATGGTCCAGGTCGCTGCGCTGAAGACCCCGAAAAAACTGGTGGTGATCGACATGGTCGACGAGCGCCTGGAACTGGCGAAAAAATTCGGCGCCGATGTGGTAATCAACCCGGCCCGTGACAACGCCCGCGAGATCATCAACGGCCTCACGGACAACTACGGCTGCGACGTCTATATCGAAACCACCGGCGTACCGGCCGGCGTCACCCAGGGCCTGGACCTGATCCGCAAGCTCGGGCGCTTTGTCGAGTTCAGCGTGTTTGGCGCCGAGACCAGCGTGGACTGGTCGATCATCGGCGACCGCAAGGAACTTGACGTACGCGGCGCGCACCTCGGCCCGTATTGCTACCCGATCGCCATCGACCTGTTCGAGCGCGGCCTGGTCACCTCCCAAGGCATCGTCACCCATGATTTCCCGCTGGACGACTGGGCCGAGGCGTTTGAACTGGCCAATTCGACCAAGTCGATCAAGGTGCTGTTGAAGCCGGTGCTCTGAGATGGACTACGTCATCGGTGTAGACATTGGCACCCAAAGCACCAAGGCGCTGCTGGTGGATGCCCAGGGCACAATCATCGCCCAGCACAGCCACGGCTACCGGGTGGACACCCCGAAAGTGCGCTGGGCCGAGCAGTGGCCGCAGGTGTGGCTGGATGCCGTCCAAACCTGCGTGGCCCAGTGCATGGCCAAGGCCGAGGTGCCGGCGCCGCAGGTCAAGGCGCTGTGCATCAGCAGTTTGTACGGCGGTTCGGGCATTGCCGTGGATGCGCAGATGACGCCGCTGCACCCGTGCCTGATCTGGATGGACCGCCGCGCCGGCGAGCAGGTGGCCTGGGTGCGCGAGCACGTGGACCTGGAGCGCTTGTTCGCCATCACCGGCAACTCGGTGGACAGCTACTACGGCTTCACCAAAATGCTCTGGCTCAAGCAGCACCAACCGCAGGTGTGGGCGAATACCCGCTACCTGTTGCCGCCCAACAGCTACATCAATTGGTGCCTGACCGGCGAGTTGGCGGTGGACCACAGCAGCGCCGGGAATATCGGCGGCGTCTACGACGTGGCGGCGCGCAACTGGTCAGGCGAGATGCTGGATGCGCTGGGTATCGAGCAGTCGATGATGCCCGAGCGGTTGCTGTATTCCGGCGAGGTGGTGGGTGGTTTGCGCGCAGACTGGGCCGCACGCCTGGGCTTGCAGGCGGGCACGCCGATCCTTGCTGGGGGCGTGGACGCGGCCATGGCGACCCTGGCGGCGGGTGTCACTCAGCCAGGCAATCATGTGGCGATGATCGGCACCAGCATGTGCTGGGGCTACCTGAACCAGCAGGTGGATGCGCGCCATGGTTTGGTGAGCATGCCCCATGTCTACAACGGCCACCGCGACCTGTACATCTTCGGCGGTGCGATCACCGCCGGGGCCTCGGTCAGTTGGTTTCGCGAGCAGTTCTGCCAGGCCGAAGAACTGCAGGCCCAGGCCACGGGCCAAGACAGCCTGGCGCTGCTGGAGCAGAGCGCGATGAAGATTCCGGCCGGCAGCGAAGGCGTGGTGTTTTTGCCTTACCTGATGGGCGAACGCAGCCCGGTGTGGGATGACCGCGCCAGCGGCAGTTTTGTCGGGCTCAACCTCTACCACAGCCGCGTGCACCTGTACCGCGCGGTGCTGGAGGGCGTGAGTTTTGCCCTGCGTCACAATATCGAGGCGGGCACCCAGGGCGCGCATTCCCTGGACCCACGCCTGATTGTGGTGGGCGGGGCGAGCCATTCGGACCTGTGGATGCAGATCATCGCCGATGTCACACGCTACCCGGTGTACACCATCGTGCAGGAGGTAGAAGCGGCCCTGGGCGCGGCGTTGTTGGCGGCGCATACGGTGGGGCTGGTGAGTGATGGGCAGATGGACACCGGCTGGGTGCAGTTGCAATTGCGAGCGCAGCCCAAGCGGGAGAATGTCATGACTTATGACCGGGCGTTTGCCGAGTACCTGAAGCTGTATCCGGCCCTGAAACCGGTCATGCATAACTTGCAAGCCACCTGATTCAACACGGTCCAAAAATGAGGGAGCTGGCTTGCCTGCGATAGCGGTGTATCAGCACCTGATAAGGAGACTGACACTCCGCTATCGCAGGCAAGCCAGCTCCCACAGTGGATCTTCATTGGTTTTGAGATCTTTATTTATGACCACTACCTTCGACTTCTCGCACCAGCGCATCCTCGTCACCGGTGCCAGCAGCGGCATCGGTCGCGAAATCGCCCAGCAACTGATCGCCAGCGGCGCCGAAGTCTTCGCCCTTGGTCGCGACGCCCAGGCGTTGGCGACATTGGGGTGCCACACCCTGTGCGTGGACATCGCTGACAGCATCACCCTCGACAAAACCCTGCAAGATTTGCCGCCCCTGCACGGCTTGGTCAATTGCGCCGGGATTTCACGCCTGGAACCCGCCGCTGCCATCAGCGCCGACGCCTTCGATCAGGTGATGAGCGTCAACGCCCGCCCCGCTGCGCAAGTGGCCAGCCGGGTCGCGGCGAAGATGATCGAGGCGGACATTGCCGGCAGCATCGTCAACGTCTCCAGCCAGGCATCGTTGGTGGCGCTGGACGATCACCTGAGCTACTGCGCCTCCAAGGCCGCGCTGGATGCAATCACCCGTGTGCAATGCGCCGAGTGGGGCCGTTTTGGCATACGCGTCAACAGCGTCAACCCCACCGTGACCTTGACCCCGATGGCAGCCATGGCCTGGTCCGACCCGGCCAAGCGCGACCCAGCACTGGCTGCGATTCCGTTGGGGCGTTTTGCGCAACCGGCGGAAGTGGCGCTGCCGGTGCTGTTCCTGCTCAGTGACGCGGCGAGCATGATCAGTGGCGTCAGCCTGCCGGTGGACGGCGGCTACACCAGCCGCTAGCCGTTTTCCAACTGCCCGGCGATCACCACTTTGTCCCGTGGCTTGTGCGGGTCTTGCAGGCGGTCGAGCAGCAAGCGCACGGCACTGCTGCCGGCCAGGGATGCGTCATGGGCCACGCAGGCGATGGGCACGCCAAAGATATCGGCGAAGGGCAGGCGGTCGATGCCGCAGATGGTCAGGCTGTCATGGGCGATGTTGTGCATGCGCAAGGCGCGCAGGGCGCCGAGGGTGATCAACTGGTTGAAGCCCATGATCGCATCCGGCGCCGAGTGTGCGGCCAGGTAATCGAGGGTATGCAGGTACGCCGGCATCAGCGTGTAGTCGCCCGCCTGCACCTCGACCTGAATGTCGGGGTGCGCGGCCAGCACTTCCCGCAGGCCCTTGAGGCGCTCCACGCTGATGCGCGAATGCTCGGGGCCGGTCAGCACCAGCAGGCGCTTGAGGTTCGGCGTCTGGCGTAACAGGTAGTGCGCGGCTTGCAGGCCGCTGTGGTAATTGTCGAGCACCACGCGGCTGAACGGGCTGTCGTGGATCGTGCGATCGAGCAGCACCACCGGGGTTTTGCCGTTGCTCAGGCGTTCCAGATAATCGGGCTGGTAGCTGGGCTCGTCGGAGACCGGCGACAGGATGATACCGGCCACGCGGTAGCCCAGCAGGGTATCCACCGCCTTGCTTTCGAGTTCCTCCAGCTCATCGGTGTCCACCAGCATGATGGTGTAGCCGTGCTGTTTGGCCTCGCGGGAAATCGCCTTGATCATCTCGCTGTAGAACGGGTTGTCCACCGAAGCGGTGATGACCCCGATGATCAGGCTTTCACTGCGCTTGAGCCCACGGGCGAAGGCGTTGGGCACGTAGTCCAGCTCGCGGGCCACTTCCAGAATGCGCGCCAGGGTGGCGGGTTTGACCAGGTCGGGTTTGCTCAAGGCCCGGGACACCGTAATGGTGGTCATGCCGACCCGTTTGGCAATGTCGCTGATGGTGACGGACTTTTTCTTGTTCATCGGTAAGGCTGCGAGGGGAAACACCAGCAGGCTAGCATGTGCGCAGGCGTAGAGTGATTCAAATCAGCGGGTCCCAGCGTTGCGACCAGTCGCCTTCGGCTTTCACCACTGCGCGTAGCAGCTCCAAAGCCTGTTGCAATACCGCCGAATCCCGCGCCCGCGAATACACCAGGTAGGTCGGAAAGCTGAATTCCGGCGCCTTGGGCACGCGCTGCATCACGCCGCTGTCTAGGTAGCTCTGCACCACCCGTGTGCGGAAGTAGCCCGCACCGCCGTTTTCCAGAATGTACTGCAACGCCAGCGGCCCCAGGTTGAAACTCACCGCAGCACGCGCGCGGTCGGGCAGGGCGGCGTCGTGCTGCTGGCGAAAACCCTGGCCCCAGTCGATATACACGTAAGGCTCGGGTTTGCTCGCCAGTTGCACCAGAATCAGTTTTTCTTCCAGCACCTGCTCCACCTGCAAGCCCGGCCAGTATTGCGGCTGGAACACCAAGGCGGCGTCGAGCACACCCAGCTCCAGTTGGCGTAGCAGGTACTCGCCTTCACGCACTTCGGTGCGCAGCGCGTGGCCTGGTATGTGCTCGCGCAGCGCCTTGGCCCAGCCGAGCATCAACGGGTTGCACAGGCTGACTTCACCGCCGATATGCAGCACGTTGCGATAGCCGTCGGGCAACGGCAGGTCACGGCGCGCCGCTTCCCAGGTTTGCAGCAACTGGTTGGCGTACACCACGAAGGCCTCGCCGTCGGCGGTCAGCCGCGCACCGGCACGGTTGCGCACGAACAGTGTGCTGCCCAACTGGCTTTCCAGGTTCTTCACACGGGCGGTGATGGCGGTCTGGGTGACGTGCAGTTTCTCGGCCGCTGCGGCCAGGCTGCCGCAGCGGGTGATTTCGAGGAAGGTGCGTGCCAGTTCGATGTCCATGAAGTCCCCCGGGTGATGAATGGGGGGCAGTGTAAAGGAATGCGGTCAAACCTGTGGGAGCTGGCTTGCCTGCGATGGCGGCCTTTCAGCCGACGCTTATCTACCTGACATCCCGCGGTCAAACTGTGGGGCTTGCTCGCGAAGACGGCCTAACAGTCAACACAGTTGGACTGTGTACATATCCATTCCTGCGGTAACGGCCACTTAGGGTTCCGCTCTGACAGCGGGTCACTTTTGGAAAAGAGCCCCAAAAGTAACCAAAAGGGCTCTTGCCCCACCACTCGGCACCTCGCTTAGGCTCGGTGTGCCCGTAATCCGCCAGTGATTTGGGGGGCCGCCGCCACGCGCCATCCATGGCGCGGGGCGGCTAAACCGGCATCCCTGCCGGTTTACCCCCCAAATCCCTGTCGAATTCCGGCCAGCGTGGTTTAACGGGGCGCCTAAGATCAAAATCAAAAGCAGATCAAGAGCAGATCAAGAGCGGCTCGCTTCGCATCGTGGTTACCGTGGGCTGCTACAGTCCACTAAGTTGTGTAGATACTTATGGCTATCGCAGGCAAGCCAGCTCCCACAGTTGTGGGTATTTCAGGTCGGGCTTCTCGGTGTGTGCAAGTGTTCTGTGGGGAATGCTTTGGCATACGCGTGACACACCCTCAACACCTGCTCATCGGCAAACCGCGCGCCCACCACATGCAAGCCCACCGGCAAGCCATTTGCTGCCAACCCACAGGGCACTGACGCCGCCGGTTGTTGGGTGAGGTTGAAGGGGTAGGTGAACGGCGTCCATTGCATCCACTCTGTCATCCCCGACCCCGGCGGCACGTTGTGTCCGGCTTCGAACGCGGTGATTGGCATCATCGGCGACACCAGCACATCGTAATGCTCATGGAACGCGGCCATCCGTGCCACCAGCGCCGCTCGGGCTTCCAGGGCCGTGTTGAAATCATTCAGGCTCAAGCGTTCGCCCCGCTGTGCAATGCGCAGCAAACCGGGGTCGAGCTGTTGCTTTTGCGCCTCGCTCATTGTGCCGGTCAGGCGTGCTGCGCCGGCAGCCCATAGGGTGCTGAACACCTCCAGGGGGTCGCTGAAGCCAGGGTCGATTTGTTCGACATGGGCGCCCAGTTGCACCAGGCCCTGCACGGCTTGATCCACCACCTGGGCGACCTGCGGGTCGACCTTCGCATAGCCGAACGTGGGGCTGTAGGCGACGCGCAATCCCTTCAAGTCCGTTCCTGGAACGAGCCAGGGCGTGGTTCGCGGCGCGCCGATCAGGCCGTCCCGTGCATCTGGCTGCGCCACGGTTTGCAGCATCAGCACGCTGTCTTCCACGGTGCGCGTCATCGGGCCCAGGTGCGACAGGATGGTCATGGAGCTGGCTGGCCATTGCGGCACATAGCCGAAGGTCGGCTTGATCCCGAAGGTGCCGGTAAACGCACAGGGAATACGGATCGAGCCGCCGGCGTCGCTGCCCTGGTGCAGTACGCCGAGGTTCAACGCCGCTGCCGCCGCGGCGCCTCCGGAGGAACCGCCGGCGGTGGTGCGTGTGTCCCAGGGGTTGCGGGTGATGCCGTACAGCGGGTTGTCGGTCACGCCTTTCCAGCCGAATTCCGGGGTGGTGGTTTTGCCCAGCAGCACTGCGCCGGCCTTGCGCATGAAGGCCGCGAAGGGCGCGTCCAAGTCCCATGGGCCGTCGGCGGATGAGGTGCGTGAGCCTTTGCGCGTGGGCATGCCGACCGTCAGCGTCAGGTCTTTGATCGACGCCGGCACGCCATCCAGCGCGCCGCAGGGTTCACCTTTCAACCAGCGTTGTTCCGACGCTCGCGCAGCGTCCAGTGCGCCTTGCGGGTCGACATGGCAGTAGGCATTCACCACCGGGTTATAGCGCTCGATGCGCAGCAGCGCATCTTCAGTGACCTCCACGGGGGATAAGCTTTTGTCGCGAAAATGCTGCAACAGCTGCACCGCTGTCAGTTGGCCAATCTCACTCATGCCAGATCCCCCTGGGCCGCATTGACCATGGCGCGTAGCAATACTGCGCAACCCGCTGCCAGGTCATCCGGTGCGGCGTTTTCGATTTCGTTATGGCTGATGCCGCCTTCGCACGGCACGAAGATCATCCCTGCCGGGCCCAATTCTGCGACGAAGATCGCGTCATGCCCGGCGCCGCTGACAATGTCCATATGGCTCAAGCCCAATGCCTGGGCAGCCTCGCGCACGGCATTGACGCAGGTCGGGTGAAAGTCCAGCGGCGGGAAGTCGGCGGTGGGCGTCAGTTCAAACGTCAAGCCGTGGCGGGCGGCCGAGTCTTCGATCACTGCGCGCACTTCATCGACCATGGCTTGCAGCTTGTCGGCGTGCAGGTGACGCAGGTCGATGGTCATGTTTACTTGGCCGGGGATCACGTTACGCGAGCCAGGGTGCAGGTTCAGGCAGCCGACGGTGCCGCAGGCGTGAGGCTGGTGTTGATGGGCGATTCGGTTGACCGCACTGACCACCTCGGCAGCGCCCACCAGGGCGTCCTTGCGCAGGTGCATGGGCGTAGGGCCCGCATGCGCCTCCACGCCGGTGAGGGTCAGGTCGAACCACTTCTGGCCCAAACAGCCCATCACCACGCCCAGGGTAATGGCCTGGTCTTCCAGCACCGGGCCTTGCTCGATATGCGCCTCGAAATACGCCCCCACCGGATGGCCCAGCACCGCACGCGAACCGGCATAGCCGATGCGCTGCAATTCGGCACCCACCGACAGGCCCTGGTCGTCGAGCTTGTCGAGGGTGTCCTGCAAGTCGAACTTCCCGGCAAATACCCCGGAGCCCATCATGCACGGCGGGAAGCGTGAACCTTCTTCGTTGGTCCATACCACCACTTCGATGGGCGCCTGGGTTTCGATCTGCAAGTCATTGAGTGTGCGGATCACTTCCAGCCCGGCCATCACCCCGTAGCAACCGTCGAACTTGCCACCGGTGGGCTGGGTGTCGATATGGCTGCCAGTCATTACCGGCGGCAGGGCGGGGTCGCGTCCAGGGCGCCGCGCGAAAATATTGCCGATGGCATCCACACTGACGCTGCACCCGGCGGCTTCGCACCACTGCACGAACAGGTCGCGGGCCTGGCGGTCGAGGTCGGTGAGGGCCAGGCGACACACGCCGCCCTTGGCCGTGGCGCCGAGTTGGGCCAGGTCCATCAGTGACCGCCACAAGCGGTCGCGGTTGATCAGCGGGGCATTGCTCTGGAGCGGTTGCGCAAGACTGTTCATCAGGAATCTCCACTCAGGCACTCAAGGCCAGGTAACGGTTTTTGATGCTCGGGTCGGCGCGGAAGTCAGCGGCGCTGCCTTCGTACACCACGCGGCCCTGTTCGAGCACGTAATGGCGGTCGGCGAGCTTGTCGCAGACCATCAGGTTCTGTTCCACCAGCAACACCGGCAGGCCCTCGTCCTTGACCTTGCGCAGGATCTTCACCAGTTCGTCGACGATCACCGGGGCCAGGCCTTCAGTGGGTTCGTCGAGGATCAGCAGCTTGGGGTCGTTAAGCAGGGCGCGGGCGATGGCGAGCATCTGCTGTTCGCCGCCGGACAACGCGTGGCCGGCGTTTTTGCGCCGCTCCTTGAGGCGCGGGAACATGGCGTACACGTCTTCCAGTTGCCAGCGGCTGTGCTTGCGGGCGGCGATGCGCAGGTTTTCCTCCACCGTAAGCAGGCGGAAAATCCCGCGGTTTTCCGGCACCAGCGCCAAGCCCTGGCGCGCAATTTCAAAGATCTTTTGTCCCACCAGCGCCTGGCCGTTGAAGTGGATCTGGCCCTGGCGCGGGCAGATGATGCCGAGGATGCTGCGCAGGGTGGTGGTCTTGCCGGCGCCGTTACGGCCCAGCAGAGTCACCAGTTCGCCGGGGTTGACGCGCAGCGACACACCCTCCAGTACATGGCTCTTGTCGTAGTAGGAATGGATATTCTCGACGATCAGCATCAGGCAGCCTCCCCAAGATAGGCAGTGCGCACACGTTCATCGGCGCGCACGAATTCCGGCGTGCCTTCCACCAGGATCTGCCCGTGGCTCATCACCGTGATGCGTTGGCTGATGGACATGACAATGCTCATGTTGTGTTCGATCAACAGCACCGTATGGTCGCGGCCAAGGTCGCTGATCAGTTGGGTCATGATCGGGATGTCGTCGATGCCCATGCCCGAGGTGGGCTCGTCGAGCATCAACAGTTTGGGTTTGGAGCAGATCGACATGCCCACCTCCAGCACCCGTTGCTGGCCATGGGACAACTCACCGGCCAGGGTGTCGGCGCGGGCCGTGAGTTGCAGGCGTTCCAGCACCTTGTCGGCCATCTCCAGGTGCTCGCGCTTGCTGTCTACCCGACGCCAGAAATTCAAGGCGCGCACGCCGTCGCGGCCTTGGGCGGCCAGGCGCAGGTTCTCGCGCACGCTGAGGTTCTGGAACAGGCTGGTGAGCTGGAACGAACGCGCCATGCCCAGGCCGACGCGGCCGTGGGCGGGCTTGCGCATCAGGTTCTTGCCGTCGAAATGGATCGCCCCGGCGGTGGCCTGGCGCTCACCCGTGAGGCAGTGGAACAGGCTGGTCTTGCCAGCGCCGTTGGGGCCGATGATGGTGTGGATGGTGCCGGCTTCGACCTTGAGGTTGACGCCATTGACCGCATGGAACGCGCCGTAGGCCAGCTCCAGATTTGTGGTTTCCAGCAGGATACTCATAGCCCGTCCTCCTTGGCGACGACTGCGGGTTTGCGCGTGCCGCGCAGCTTCTCGAACAGCGACGCCAAGCCGCCCCACAACCCTCCGCGCATGAAGATCACCACCAGGATCAGGATCACCCCCAGCAGCATCAGCCAGCGCGGCCACAGGTCGGAGAGAAAATCCCCCAACAGCACGATGGAGCCGGCGCCCAGCAGTGAGCCGAACAGCGAGCCGGTGCCGCCGACGATGGTCATGATCAGGATGTTCTCGGACATCGCCAGGTCGATATTCGACAGCGGCACAAAGTGCAGCAGCATGGCGTACAGCGCCCCGGCAATCCCGGTGACCGCGCCGGACAGCACGAACACCAGGATCTTGAAGTGCCGCGTGTCGTAGCCGATGGCCGAGGCGCGGGTTTCATTTTCGCGGATCGCCATCAGCGTGCTGCCAAACGGTGAGGCGATCACCCGGCGTGCGCCGATGAAGATCAGCAGGAACAGCACCGCGACGAAACCGTAGAACGCGCGGGCATCGGCCAGAGACAGCAGCACGGTGTCACCCACCCGGATTTCCGGGCGCGGCACGCTGAGCAGGCCGTTGTCGCCACCGGTCCAGTCGCTCAGGGTGTAGGCAACAAAGTAAGCCATCTGGCTGAACGCCAACGTGAGCATCACGAAGTAAATGCCGGTGCGTCGAATCGCCAGGGCGCCCACCAGCAAGGCCAGCACGCCGCCGGCCAACGCTGCGCCCAGCAATGCGGTGAACAGGCCCAGTTGCAGGTGGATCATCAGCAGCGCTGCGCAATAAGCGCCGGCACCAAAGAAGATGCCTTGGCCGAAGGACAGCAGCCCGGTGTAGCCCAGCAGCAGGTTGCAGGCCAGGGCGGCCATGGCGAAGATCAGGATCTCGGTGGCCAGGGTCGCCGAGGGCAGCACCAACGGCAGGCCGATCAGCACGGCCAGCACCCACAGCAACATGGCTCTGGATTGGGTCTTGGCGAACGGCAGGGGGTTTTTCTCGCTCATGTCAGGCTCTCCCGAACAGGCCGTAAGGGCGCACCAGAATCACCACGGCCATGGCGCCGTAGATCATCAGGCTCGCACCCTGGGGCCAGAGTGTGGTCATCAGGCTTTGCACCACGCCCACCAGCAAACCGCCGACCAGCGCACCGCTGAACGAGCCCATGCCGCCGATCACCACCACCACGAAGGCGATGCCCAGAATCTCCGGGCCGACGAAGGGCTGGGCGCCGCGCAAGGGCGCGAACAGCACCCCGGCGACACCGGCCAGGGCCACGCCAAGGGCGAAGGTCATGGAAAACAAACGGAAAATATTGGTGCCCAGCAGCGACACGGTTTCGGTGCTTTCACTGCCGGCGCGCACCAAGGCACCGAAGCGCGTGCGTTCCAGCAGCAGCCACAGGCCCAGGCCCACCAGCCCGGAAAACACGATGAGGAACAGGCGGTAGTAGGGGTAGACGAAATCCCCCACCACCAGCACGCCGCGCAACAGTTCCGGCACGGCGACGCTTTTGCCCACCGGCCCCCAGATCATCACGCTGGCTTCCTGGATGATCAGGGCGATGCCCAAGGTCACCAGAATCTGGAACATGTGTGGCAAGTGGTAGATGCGCTGGATCAGCAAGCGCTCGATCACCCAGGCCAGCGCGGCCACCACCAGCGGCGCGATCAGCAGCGCCAGCCAGAAGCTGCCGGTGAGGCTCACGGCGGTGTAGCAGATGTAGGCGCCGAGCAGGAAGAACGCGCCGTGGGCGAAGTTGACGAAGTTGAGCAGGCCGAAAATGATCGTCAGCCCCACCGCGATCAGGAAGTAGATCATCCCCAACCCGAGGCCGTTGAGAATCTGGAACAGGTACAGATTAAGCATGCAGGCACCCTCCGCAGACGGCCGCTTGCACGGCCCTGCGCGACAAAATTAAACGGTCAGCCGAGCGTGCAGCCCGTCGCCTCGACCGCAGGGAACGACTGGCCAGCGCTGAGCACTTTGGCCAGGTCGTCCTTGTCGGCCATGTCGCCGCTGGCCTTGCCGATCAGCAGGTAGTAATCCTTGATCACCTGGTGGTCGCCGGCGCGGATCGACTCCTTGCCGGTGGGGCCTTCGTAGCTCAAGCCCTGCATGGCCTTGGCCACGGTCGGGCCGTCGAAGCTGCCGGTGGCGATGATGGTGTCGAGCATGACTTTGGTGCTGATGTAATCGGCGGCCAGCGGGTAGGTGGGGTTGATGCCGTAGGTGGCCTGGGTGAGTTTGACCAGTTCGCGGTTGAGCGGGGTGTCGACCTGGTGCCAGTACTGCGCGCCGAGGTACACGCCTTCGAGCACATCGCTGCCCAGTTCCTGGAACTGATCCAGGCCGGCAGACCACACCAGCAAGACCTTCATGCGCTCCTTGATGCCAAAGTTCACGGCCTGGCGCAGGGTGTTGGACGATTGGCTGCCAAAGTTGAGCAGCACCAGCACATCGGGTTTGGTAGAAATGGCGTTGGTCAGATAGCCGGAGAATTCCTGTTCCTGCAGCGAGTGGTAGCTGTTGCCCACGTGTTCCAGGCCATGTTCCTTGAGCACGTTTTTGGCGCCTTCAAGCAAGGCTTCGCCGAACACGTATTGCGGGGTGATGGTGTACCAGCGCTTGGCGTCCGGCAGCAACTTGATCAGCGGTACCATGGTCTCGCGGATCGCGCCGTAGGTGGGCACCGACCAGCGGAAGGTCGCCTTGTTGCAGTCCTTGCCGGTAACTTCATCGGCGCCCACCGGGGTCATGAACACACCGCTGGCCTTGTCCACCTCCTTGGCCACTGCCAGGGCGGAAGACGACAGCGTGCAGCCCTGGAAGAACCGTGCGCCGTCCTGCGCGATGGCCTCCTGCACCTTGCGCACCGCCTTGCCGGCGTTGCCTTCGGTGTCGATGACTTTGTAGTTCAGCGGGCGGCCGAGCAACTGGGCGTGTTGTTGCACCGCCAGGCGCGAACCCATGTCGGCAAATTTGCCATAGCTGGCAAAGGCGCCAGACATGGACTTGAGGCCGTAAAAGGTAAAGGGCTCGGCGGCGAATGCCGAACGCACGCTCAGCGGAAGGCTGAGGGCGGCGGCTGCGGTGAGGCTGGCTTTCAATAACGTACGACGCTGCATGGGGTGACTCCCTGGTTTAGTTATTGGCAGGAGCGGCAAGGGCGATACGGTGGAGCAAGGGCCTGTGGGCAGGCTTGTTATTGGATGTGGGAGCTGGCTTGCCTGCGATGCAGGCGCCTCGGTGTTACAGGGGGGACCGAGGCGATGCCATCGCAGGCAAGCCAGCTCCCACATTGATCGGGTTCCCAGATTGGATTTTTGGTGTGCTTATGAGTGGTCGAACTCCAGTAGGAAGTGCGGGCTCACCTGGCCTTCCAGCGCGGTCATATGGTGTTCGGCATCGCACATGTGTTCATGCATCAAGCTGCGCACCGCGCTTTCATCCCCGGCGCGAAAGGCGATCAGCAGTTGCTTGTGATAGTCCAGGTTGGCCGCGTCGAATTGCTTGCGCTTGGGCTTGTAGGCTTTTTTCAGCACCACCAGGTCGCGCAGCAGGTCGTTGAGAAACTGCGCCATGAAACTCAGCAGCGGGTTGGGGCACGCCTGGGCCAACAGGTTGTGAAACTCCAGTTCCGCCAGGCGCTGTTCGCGCTGGCCGGCTTCGCTGTCTTCGGGGGCGCTGCAAAAATCCACGTTGGCTTGCAGGGCGATGTAATCGTCTTCGCTCAAACGCCCGAGCACCGACACTGCCAGTTCCACTTCGATGACCTTGCGCAGTTGGTAGACCTGCTCGCCGTCCAGGTGCTGGAAGTGCAGGTAATTGCGCAAGGCGCGGCTGGCCGGTTCAGTGCCGGCCTGGTTCAAGTACGCCCCGCCGCTGGGGCCGGTGCGTGTGCTCACCAGGCCTTCGACCTCCAGCGCCTTGAGCGCTTCGCGCGCCGAGCCCTTGGAGCACTGGAAGCTTTCCATCAGCTCGCGTTCAGTGGGCAGGCGGTCGCCGGGCTTCAAGGCGTCGGTGACGATCGAGCGCTTGACCGACTCGACAATCACATCGGACAGCTTCTGGCGTTTGCGGCGTAGCGGTCGACTCAGCATGGTGGTGATTTATCGTATTAATGCGGATAAATAGCACTTAATAACGATTGGGCAGGGGCGTCAACGCAAGGGGTCGTTTTCGGTGAATAGGGGTCGTAAATGCGCAGGTTATTCCCAGGCGCCCAAGTCCAGGCAGCGTGCGGACGAAGGCGGCTGTTTACCGTAAGCGAGGAAATCCCCCAACCAACGGCTCACACAGCCGTCGGCGCCTGCGTGTGCCGACTCCTTGAGCAAGAGTTGCTCGACACCGGTGGCGAGTGGTTCGCCAGGTTCGGTATTGATCAGCACCATGCGCCCGACGCGCTCGGGAAACAGCGTGCCATAGCGGCTGCCCAGGCGGGTGGCCGCGGCGTTGCCCAGGTAGTTGAGGCGTGCCTCGCCCAGTTGCCCGCGCACGAACTCCATGTCCTGCGCGGCCTGTTCCACGCCGTTGCCTTGGCGCAGGTCGCGGGTGCTCAGCTCGATCACGTCATAACGGTCGACCAGGGTGCGATAGGCCTGGGTGGCAAGCGACTCCCAGCGACTGGCCAGGTGAAGGACGAACGGTGCGTCTTTGGCCTGTTGAGGGTCGCCTGCCTGGATGAACACCACACCTTCGCGGTTGAGCGGCTGCCGTGCGCCTACCCGTGTCACGCTCAGGCGAATGCGGCCGCGCTGGGGGGCGGCATGGTCGCGGGGCACGCTGACCAGGCCGCATTGGGTGCGGCCAACCACTTCCGGGTCCAGGCGCGCTGTTGCAGTGAGGGGGCAGTCCAGCAGCCAGTCGATCGCGGTGGGCGCGATCAAGGGCTCGGCCAGCGCCAGGTGTGTGATCAGCCAGCCGCCAACGCAGGCCAGGCTTTTTACAACAACGCTGGGTTTCATCATGAGGTCCCGGGCATCCGTGTGATAACGGCTTTTTTACCAAGGACCTTGGGGTGGAAAATGTAAGGTGAAGAAACAGCTCGTGTATGAAATATGAGTTTCGTTTATCAGATATCGGTGTTCCAGCCACCGCCTAATGCCTTGTACAGGGCGATGCTGGCTTGCAGACGCGACAGGCGCAGCAGCACGTTCTGGTCTTGGGCGTCGTAGAGGGTGCGTTGGGTTTCCAGTACCGTGAGCAGGTCTTCGGCGCCGGCTTCATAGCGGCTTTGGGCAATCTGGAAGGCGCTCTGCGCCTGTTGCAGTTCCTCGGTTTGCCAGTGGCGTTGCTGGTCCAGGCGGGTGATGCTGCTGAGGGCTTTTTCTACATCGGCAAAGCCGTTGATGATCGCCCCACGGTAGGTTTGCAGCAGTTCATCCTGGCGCGCCCGAGCCTTGTCGCGTTCGGCGCTCAGCCGGCCATTGTTGAAGATCGGCGCCATCAGGCCCGACGTCAGGGTGTAGAAGGGGCTGCGCAGAATCTCTTCGGCCTTGGACGCGCCCGAGCCGAGCGTTGCGCCCAACGTCACCGTCGGCAGCATGGCTGCACGGGCTACCGTGACGTCGGCACTGGCCGCCGCCAACTGGGCCTCGGCCTGGGCGAGGTCGGGGCGCCGGCTCAATAACTGGCTGGGCACGCCGGGCCCGATACTTGGCCAGCTCAGTGTCTGGAAGGGTTCTGTGCCCAGCTCCAGGGCCTGCACGGGCTGGCCGAGCAAGGCGGCGAGGGTGATTTGCGATTCTTCCGCCGATTGCTGGATCAGTGGCAGTTGCCGTTGCTGACCGGCCACCAGGCTTTTCTGTTGCGCCAGTTCCAGGGCCGTGGCGGAACCGGCATCAAAGCGGGTCTGCACCAGGTTCAGTACATTGCGTGCATTCGCCAGGTTGAGCTCGGCAATCTGCAAGCGCTGGCGTGCGGCCAGGGTTTGCGCGTAGCGGTCGGCGACGTTGCTGAGCAGGGTCAGCTCCACGTTGGCCTGATCGAACTCACTGGCCTGCAGGCTGTGCACGGCGCTGTCGCGGGCAGCGGCGCGGCCACCCCAGAAGTCGATTTCGTAGCTGGCTGTGAGGTTGGCGTCATAGTTGGTGACGGTCCTGTTGCTCTCGGTGGCGTCCAGCTCCGAGTTGCCGCTGCCGCGCAACAGCCGTTGACGGCTGGCGCCGAGGTTGAACTTCAGCTCCGGCAACAACGGTGCGCCGGCAATCACCGCCGTGGCCTGGGCCTGGCGGACACGCGCCATGGCCGCCGCCACGTCGAAGCTGTCACGGCGGGCCTGGTCGATCAGGCGGTTCAGCGCCGGGCTGCCAAACTGCGTCCACCAGCGTTGGTTGGTGGCTTGGTTTGCCTCGCGCTCGGCATAGTGCCAGGCGGCGGGCGCAGCGATGCCGCTGTCGATGGCGGGCGGGTTAGCGCCACAAGCCGTGAGCAACAGGCACAAGCTGAGCGCTGACAATGGCGGGGTGATGGATCGTTTATTCACTGGTCAACGCCTTAACCGGATCGAGCCGGGCAGCTTTACGGGCCGGCATAAAGCCGAATACGACACCGGTGACCAGCGCACAGCCAAACGCACCGAGCACCGCCACCAGGGAAAACTGCACCGCCACGTCAGCCAGTACCAGCACGCCGCCCACCAGCAAGGCCAGGGCAATACCGAACAGGCCACCGACCACCGAAAGCATCACCGCTTCGGTGAGGAACTGGCGCAGGATGTCGCGCTGGCGTGCTCCGGTGGCCATGCGGATGCCGATTTCACGGGTGCGTTCGCGCACGGTCATCAACATGATATTCATCACGCCGATGCCGCCCACCAACAGCGAAATCGCCGCAATCGAGCCGAGCATCAGCGACAGGGTGTTCTGGGTGCGCGCTTCGGCCTGGATCATCGCGGCATTGTTGGTCAGCTCGTAGTCGCGCTTGCCGTTGTGCAACTTCAACATCAACTGGTCGATGGCGCGTTCGGCTTCATGCACCTTGCGCGCATCGGTGGTGGCAATCGCCACGTATTCGGGGTTGTAGCTGCCGAACAGGCGGACGCTGGCGGCGCTGTAGGGAATGGCGACACGGTCGTCACTGTCCTTGTTGCCGGAGCTGGAACCTTTTTCCGCCAGTACGCCGACCACCTGGAAGGGCACGTTCTCGATCAGGATGTACTGGCCGATGGGGTTGGCCACGTCCTTGAACAACTTTTGCCGGATGCGCGCGCCAATCACGGCGACTGTGGCGGCGGCGCATTCGTCGGCCTCGGTGAAATAGCTGCCCTCGACCACCGGCCAGTTGAAAATCTCCGGGAAGTTGGTGTCGTTGCCCCCCACGTAGGCCATGTAGTCGACGTTGCCGAAGCGCACACCCGCGTCGGTGCCGTTGACCGGCATGATGCGCTTGACCTGAGGCAGCGTCGCCAGGGCCGCGACGTCGTTGAGGGACACAATCCCCAGCGGCGTACGCGGGTTGGGCGAAGAACCGCTGAGGTAGATGATATTGGAGCCGAACGCGCCCATCTGCGCCATGACCTGGCGTTTGCTGCCTTCGCCCACCGCCAGCATCACCACCACCGACGCGACGCCGATGATAATGCCCAGCAGCGTCAGCGCCGTGCGAAAACGGTTGATCCACATCACCCGCCAGGCGGCTTGCACCGCGTCCAGCAATTCGGCTTTCCAGGCACCGTTGTGCTCGGCGCCGTCGGCCAGGCGTTGGCGCAGGTCTACGGCGTGCAAGGCGCCGGCCGCCACGCTGGGTGTGGCCGCGCGGGTGTCAGCTGAATCGCTGATGATCTGGCCGTCGCGAATCTCGATGATGCGGTTGGCCCGCGCTGCCACTTCACGGTCGTGGGTAATCAGGATGACCACATGGCCCTGGCTCGCCAGTTCGTCGAGCAAGGCCATGACCTCGGCGCCGCTGTGGCTGTCGAGGGCACCGGTGGGTTCGTCGGCGAGGATGATATGGCCGCCGTTCATCAGTGCGCGGGCGATGGACACCCGTTGCTGCTGCCCACCGGACAACTGGTGCGGCCGATTGCCGGTGCGTTCGGCCAGGCCCAGGCGGGTGAGCAGGGCGTTGGCGCGAGCATGGCGTTCGGCGGCGCTGATACCGGCATAGATCGCCGGCATCTCGACGTTTTCCTGGGCCGAGCCTGAGGGAATCAAATGGTAGCCCTGGAACACAAAACCGAAGGCTTCGCGGCGCAGCCAGGCCAGTTCGTCGCTGCCCAGGTGGGCGACGTTTTCCCCGGCGAACAGGTAGTCGCCCTCGGTGGGGCGGTCGAGGCAGCCGAGGATGTTCATCAGTGTCGATTTGCCCGAACCCGACGCGCCGACAATGGCGACGAACTCGCCGGCATGGATCGACAGGTCAATGCCGCGCAACACATCGACCTGCGGGCTGTCGCCGCCGCCGTAGGATTTGCGGATGCCTTTGAGTTCAATCAGCGGCGTGGTCAATTCAGCCCCCATGGCTGTCAGCCGGGCCAATCAACAGGTGGTCGCCCTCGTTCAGCCCGCCGAGCACTTCGACGCGCAGGCGATCGCTGATGCCCAGGCGTACTTCGCGGTCTTCAATGGCACCGTTTTTGGCCACCACCCGGGCGATTTGCGCTGTGGAGCCAGGCACGCCTTGCAAGGCTGCGACCGGTACGGTGAGGGCATCTTTAACCTGGCTTGCGACGAAAAAGACCTGGGTGGTCATCTCGGCCATCAGCGCGTTGTCGGCGTTGTCTACGTCGAGCAGCACCGTGTACAGCACCACTCGGCCAGTGCCGCTCTTGCTGGTGCTGCTCGGGCTGCCGTTGCTCTGGGTTTCGTTCAAGGGCTTGGGCGGGATCGGCAGGATCTGGCGAACGGTGCTGGTCCAGCGCCGGCTGCCACCGCTCAGGGTGGTGAAGTACGCGCTCATGCCGGGTTTGACATGGCCGATGTCGGCTTCGGAGACTTCCGCCCACACCGTCATGGGCGACAGCTTGGCGATGCGCAGGATCAGCGGGGTTTGCTGTTGCGCGTTGAGGGTCTGGCCGACGCGCGCGTCCACGGCCACCACGGTGCCGGTCATTGGCGCGTAGATGCGCGTGTAGCCCAACTCGGCCTCGTCGCTGCGCAGGCTGGCCTGGGCCTGGCGGATCTGTGCCTGGAACATCTCGACCCGCGCCTGGGTCGCGTTGAGTTCAGCCTTGGCGGTCTGCACGTCTTCTTCGCGGGTGGCGTTGCCGGCACTCAGGCGCTGCTGGCGCTGGTACTTCTGGCGGGCCAGTTGGTGCTGGGCTTTCTGCTCCTGCAACTGGGCCTGCAGGTTTTCGATGGCATAGCGGCTGGCGTCGAGCTTGGCTTTTTGCGTGGCGGGGTCGATCTCCACCAGCAATTGGCCTTCCTGGACCTGGTCGCCGGCCTCGACGTGGATCTTGCGGATCTGCCCGGAGGCCTGGGCGCCGACGTCCACATAGCGGCGCGGTTGCAGGGTGCCCAGGGCGGTGACGCTGTTTTCGATGTCGGCGCGGGTCACGGTGACGGTGGCCAGGGCGTCGCGGCCCGGCGTCAGGCCCTGCCAGGTGGCAAACGCAACGATGGGAATCAGGCACGCCACCACAAGCAGGGCGCGTCGGGCAGGTCGAGGGCGTTTCATCGGTAGCTTCCAGCCAGGAAAGTTCGGGGCGCAGTCGCGCAGAGCTGACAGGTAAACGAGGAAAATGCCCGGGAATTTAGGCTGTTACATAAGTAGTTACAGCTCAGTGGGAGAAAAAATTCGACCGCTGACGAGAGAGTTCTTTAAAAGTAGATGAGAATTACTATAAATTGCACATGCTCAAACTGCCATCATCGGTGATGGCAACACCGCCAATGGTTGCGGGTGCATTCAGGTAAGGGGATGTGCTCTTGGGTTTTTCGCGAGCAAGCTCGCTCCTACAGGGGGTGGGTGTCGTTGGTAATAAGGCCGTGGGGTCAGGAGTCATGTTGGAAAACTACTATCGCGAGCTGGTGTGTTTCCTCAACGCCAAGCTGGGCAACCGTCAGGTGGCCGAAGATGTGGTGCATGACGCTTATGTGCGGGTGCTGGAGCGCGTAAGCGACACCCCGATCGAACAACCCCGCGCCTTCCTGTACCGCACCGCCTTGAACCTGGTGATCGACGGCCATCGGCGCAACGCCTTGCGCCAGGCCGAACCCCTGGAGGTGCTGGACAGCGAAGAGCGCTTCGCCGCCTGTTCACCCCAGGCCAGCCACGACCAGGGCCAGCGCCTGGAGATGCTCGAACGCGCCCTGGCCGAGTTGCCGGCGGCCTGTCGCGACAGTTTCCTGTTGCGCAAACTCGAAGGCCTGTCCCACCTGCAAATCGCCGAACGCCTGAGCATTTCCCGCAGCCTGGTGGAAAAACACATCGTCAACGCGATGAAGCACTGCCGGGTGCGCATGCGCGAGTGGGAAGCGCACTGATCGCCAGTTAGTTAAATTTTATTTCACTGTCCTCGTTTCCTATCAACACACGGCCTGTTGTTCAGGCCATGAAGGTATTCCCGCCCCATCGCCAAGGGGCTTATCCAGAGGACACTGGAATGACACAGGCAATTGCTTCGCCCGCGGTTCATGACCTGATCGGGATCGGTTTCGGCCCTTCGAACCTGGCGCTGGCCATCGCCCTGCAGGAGCGTGAAAAGGCCCAGGGCAAGCTGGACGTGCTGTTTCTCGACAAACAAGCCGACTACCGCTGGCACGGCAATACCCTGGTCACCCAGAGCGAACTGCAGATTTCCTTCCTCAAGGACCTGGTGACCCTGCGCAATCCCACCAGCCCGTACTCTTTCGTCAACTACCTCAAGGCCCACGACCGCCTCGTGGACTTCATCAACCTGGGCACTTTCTACCCCTGTCGCATGGAGTACAACGACTACCTGCGCTGGGTGGCGGGGCAGTTCCAGGCCCAGGCCAACTACGGTGAAGAAGTGCTGGCCATCGAGCCGATCCTGCATCAGCAGCAGGTCGAGGCGTTGCGCGTGATCTCCCGCGATGCCCACGGCGAGCAGCATGTGCGCACCACTCGTTCGGTGGTGGTCAGCGCCGGTGGCACGCCGCGTGTCCCCGACGCCTTCAAGGCGCTCAAGGGCGACAGCCGGGTGTTCCACCATTCCCAGTACCTGGAGCGCATGGCCAACCAGCCGTGCGTAGACGGCAAGCCGATGCGAATCGCCGTGATTGGCGGTGGCCAGAGCGCGGCCGAAGCCTTTATCGACCTCAATGACAGCTTCCCGTCGGTGCAGGTCGACATGATCCTGCGCGGCTCGGCGCTCAAGCCGGCCGACGACAGCCCGTTCGTCAACGAAGTGTTCTCACCGGCTTTCACTGACCTGGTGTTCCAGCAAGTCGGTGCCGAGCGTGAGCGTTTGGTCGCCGAGTACCAGAACACCAACTACTCGGTGGTGGACCTGGACCTGATCGAGCGCATCTACGGGATTTTCTACCGCCAGAAAGTCTCCGGCATCGCCCGCCAGGCGTTCCGAACCCTGACCGTAGTGGAGAAAGCCACCCCGGGCCCGCTGGGCATCGAACTGGCCCTGCGCAATACCGCCACCGGCGAAACCAGCCTCAACCATTACGACGCGGTGATCCTGGCCACCGGCTACGAGCGCCAGATGCACCGTGAACTGCTGGCGCCCCTGGAGGCCTACATGGGCGACTTCGAAGTGGCCCGCGACTACCGCATCGTCACCGACGAGCGCTGCAAGGCCGGCATCTACATCCAGGGCTTCAGCCAGGCCAGTCATGGCTTGAGCGATACCTTGCTGTCGGTGCTGCCGATTCGCGCGGATGAGATTGCGGCGTCGTTGTATGAGAACGATCGAAACCGCGACAAGGGACGTTCGGTGCAGGACTTGCTCCTGGCCACCGCCAGCTGACCGATCCCCTTATTGTGGCGAGGGAGCTTGCTCCCGTTCGACAGCGCAGCTGGAGCCGGCTTTTTGGGGGCGCTTCGCACCCCAGCGGGAGCAAGCTCCCTCGCCACACAAGCTCGCTCCTACAGACGGCACTTGTGACAAGGTGTGGCTATTGGTACTGTACAAAAAACCAGTATCGGTAGCCTTCCATGCAGTTAATTGAAAAACTCAGCATCCTCGCCGACGCCGCCAAGTACGACGCGTCCTGCGCCAGCAGTGGCGCGCCCAAGCGCAGTTCCGAGGGCAAGGCGGGGCTGGGTTCCACCAATGGCATGGGCATCTGCCACAGCTACACGCCCGATGGCCGTTGCGTGTCGTTGCTCAAGGTGTTGCTCACCAACTTCTGCCTCTACGACTGCCAATACTGCGTCAACCGCCGCTCCAGCGACGTGCCCCGTGCGCGCTTCAGCCCGGAGGAGGTGGTCACCCTGACCCTGGATTTCTACAAGCGCAATTGCGTCAGTGGGCTGTTCCTCAGTTCCGGCATCATCCGTTCGTCGGACTACACCATGGAGCAACTGGTGCGGGTCGCCAAACTGCTGCGCGAAGAGCATGACTTTCGCGGTTATATCCACCTCAAGACCATCCCCGATGCCGACCCGGCCCTGATCGCCGAGGCTGGCCGTTATGCCGATCGCCTCAGCGTGAATATCGAACTGCCCACCGACGCCAGCCTGCAAACCCTGGCGCCCGAGAAGCAGATCGGCTCGATCAAGCAGGCCATGCAGACCATCTACACTGGCGAGCAGACGGTGCTCAACGAACCCCGCGCGCCACGTTTCGCTCCGGCCGGGCAAAGCACGCAGATGATTGTCGGCGCCGACGACACCGACGACAGCACCATCTTGCACGGTGCCGAGGCGTTGTACGGTAATTTCAAGTTGCGCCGCGTGTATTACTCGGCGTTCAGCCCCATCCCCAACAGTCCGAAAAGCGTGCCTTTAGCCGCGCCGCCACTGATGCGCGAGCACCGCTTGTACCAGGCCGACTTCCTGCTGCGCAGTTACGGTTTCCGCGCCAATGAGCTGTTCGCCGGCCCCGGCGACCTGGCGCTGGATATCGACCCCAAGCTGGCCTGGGCTCTGGAGCACCGCGAGGTGTTCCCCCTGGACCTGAACCGCGCCGAGCCTACCCTGATCGCACGTATCCCCGGCATCGGCCTGCGCACCACCCAGCGCCTGCTCGACCTGCGCCGTGAACGCAAGATCCGCTTCGAAGACCTGGCGCGCATGCGCTGCGTGCTGGCCAAGGCCAAGCCGTTTTTCATCACCAGCGACTACCACCCGCAACAGGCCGACAGCACCAGTGTGTTGCTGCGTGAACAACTGCGTGATCGCCCGCAGCCGCAACAGATGGGGCTGTGGGGATGATCAGCCTGGAATGCGACAACCTGTTCAGCACCTGGCGCGAACAGGCGCGCTGGTTGCTCAGCCATCAGGTCGACCCCAGCCAGGTGAGCTGGGGCGAGGTGCAGGCGGCGGACCTGTTCGCCACCGATGAACCGATCCCGCCGGAGTTGGGGCCGTTTCAGGCGCGCATACCCAAGGCGCTGTTGCAATTACTGGAGTCCGCCGCCTGTTATCACGGTGATCAACGCTGGAGCCTGTTGTATGAAGTGCTGTGGCGGGTCAGCCATGGTGATCGCACGGCCATGCTCGCGGGGGACAAGCTTGGCAGCGAATTGCAGCGGCGCATCAAGCAAGTCAGCCGGGAGGCTCACCACTTGCACGCGTTTGTGCGCTTCATCGCGCTGCCGGCCGGGGCGGGGCCGGAACTGCCGGAGTACGTGGCCTGGCATGAGCCGGCCCATGACATTCTCAAGAGCGCCAGCGAGCATTTTATCGGGCGCATGGGCCGCCATCGCTGGATGATCGCCACGCCCATCGACGGGGTGTATTACGACGGCGAGCAACTGATTCATCAGCGCCAGTGCCCCGAGGCCTGGCAGCAATTGGCACAGAATGTCGAAGACCCCCACAGCGCCATGTGGCTGACCTACTACAGCCACATCTTCAACCCGGCGCGGTTGAATCCCAAAGTGATGGAAGGGCATTTGCCCAGCCGCTTCTGGAAGAATTTACCGGAGGGCAAGTTGATCCCGGGGCTGATCAGTGAAGCGCGTACGGGCAAGCAGAAGGACGGGCAGGCGAAGCTGGTAGGGGCCAAGCCAGGCAAAAGAATTGCAAACCCGGTCAATGTGGGAGCTGGCTTGCCTGTGATGGCGGTCGACCAGTCAGACGTGGGGTGACTGATGCACCGCTATCGCACATAGGTATCTACATAACTCTGTAGCGCTCAACGCTAACCACGATGCGAAGCGAGCCGCTCTTGATCTGCTTTTGATCTGCTTTTGATCTTGATCTTAGGCGCCCCGTTAAACCACGCTGGCCGGAATTCGACAGGGATTTGGGGGGTAAACCGGCAGGGATGCCGGTTTAGCCGCCCCGCGCCATGGATGGCGCGTGGCGGCGGCCCCCCAAATCACTGGCGGATTGCGGGCACACCGAGCCCAAGCGAGGTGCCGAGTGGTGGGGCATGAGCGTTTTGCTTACTTTTGCGCTTTTCAAAAGTGAGCCGCCGTTGAACTGACCCCCGAATGTTGGACACCTGCCCCCTCGGGAGAGTGTTCCATGACGAAATACAACCTAGCGCTCAAGCAATCATTGATTGAAGAGTGCCTGTCTGCCAGTAGCATCCATGAGGTGGCCCTTAAGCATGACTTGAGTCCATCGCTCCTGCGACGCTGGGTCAAGGGTTTTGAAAAGCACGGCGCCTCTGGCTTGATCGCCAAGTACAGCCATTACGATGCCGAGTTTAAATTAAAGGTTTTGCAGTGCATCAAACAAGATGGACTGTCGGACCAACAGGCCTGTATACGGTTTGATATCCGTGGTCCAAGTAGTATCAGGCAGTGGCGAAAGCTGTACGATGAAGGCGGTGTAGAAGCACTACAACCGCAGCGTCTTAAAGAGTCCAGTATGCCCCGCAAACCTTCCAGGCAACCCAAAGCAAGTCCTGCTCTTCCTGCGGACGCAGAACTGACCCCTGCACAAATGCTCGCAGAACTGGCTTATCTGCGCGCGGAGAATGCCTATCTAAAAAAGCTCGATGCCTTAATCCAAGCGGATCCCCGTACTGCGCAGCCAAAAAAACGCAGGCCGTCCAAGGATTGAGGCATGAGCATCCACTTGCTCTGTTGCTACGTGCTGCGGCACTGGCACGCAGCACCTTCTATTACCAAAGCAAAACACTGCTAACCGACAAGCATGCCGGCCTTAAAGATCGCATCCGCAGCGTCTATCACGGGCATAAGGGGCGTTACGGCTACCGCCGCATCGCCGCGACCCTTGGAAACAGTGGTGAGTTGATCAATCACAAAAAGGTGTATCGACTGATGCAGGTGATAGGCCTCAAGTCGCTGGTCAAAGTGAAGAAATATCGCTCTTACCGAGGTGCTGAAGGGCTTGTTGCGCCTGATCTACTAAAGCGCGAATTCAAGGCAGAAGCCCCTAACGAGAAATGGGCAACCGACGTGACGGAGTTCAAGGTGAAGGGGCAAAAGCTGTTTCTCTCGCCTCTCATGGATTTGTACAACGGCGAGATCCTGGCTTACCAGATCAACCGACGTCCCGAATTCAGGATGGTTTCGACGATGCTGGAAAAAGCCTTCGGGCGACTGAATCAAGGTGACAAACCGATACTGCACTCCGACCAGGGTTGGCAGTACAGGCAGCCTATCTACCGACACATGCTGGCCGAAAAGAGCATCGAGCAGAGCATGTCGCGCAAGGGTAATTGCTTGGACAATGCCGCCATGGAGAGTTTTTTCGGCACGCTCAAGAGCGAGTTTTTCTATTTGGAGTCATTTGAGAGTGTGGAGCAGTTGGCATCAGGCATAGAGGATTACATCGCCTACTACAACCAAGACCGCATAAGCCTCAGACTAAATGGCTTGAGCCCGGTACAATTTCGGACTCAGGCATTAAATCAATAGCGTCCCCTGTCCAACTTTCGGGGGGCAGTTCACGTCAGGGCGGAACCCTAGGTGGCCGTTACCTAAATAACGGATATGTACCCGGTCCAACTGTGTTGACTGTCAGGCCGCCTTCGCGAGCAAGCCCGCTCCCACAGTTTGATCGCAAGGTGTCAGGTAGATAGGTGTCGGCTGTCAGGCCGCCATCGCAGGCAAGCCAGCTCCCACACAAGCCAGCTCCCACACAAACCAGCTGGATCAAGCCAGTTCGGTCGCGGTGTTCTTGACCACCGCCAACTCCGGATGCGCCACCAACTTATCAATGTGCAACTCATCATTGTTCAACCAGGTCTCGGTCAGCACCCGGTAATGTTCCATATCCCGGCAACGCATGCGCAGGCTGTAGTCGAACGGCCCGCTGATCAACTGGCATTCGAATACCTGCGGGCAGGCTTTGACGCAGGCTTCGAAGGCTTTTTGCGCCGAGCGCCCGCTTTGGTTGGACAAGGCCACCAGCACCAGCAGCGACAGCCCCGGTGAGACCATCTGCACATCGATGATCGCCCCATACCCACGGATCACCCCGCGTCGCTCCAGTTTGCGCACCCGCTCCAGACAGGGCCTGGGGGTGAGGTGCACCAGTGACGAGAGCTTTTCGTAGGTGATACGCCCCTGATGCCTGAGTACGTCGATGATCGCTTCGTCGATGCGATCCAGCGTAGGGGAAGAATGGGGTCCGTTGGCCTTGGTATCCATGAGTTCACTTCAAACGGTTGGAAAGAAATTGCTGCAAGCGTTCGCTGGTGGGATGGTCGAGGATCTCGGCGCCGCCGTGTTCCTCGACTCGGCCCTGGTGCAGGAACAGCACTTGGCTGGACACCTGGCGGGCAAAGCCCATTTCGTGGGTGACCATCAGCATGGTACGACCTTCCTCGGCCAACGTCTGTATGACTTTGAGCACTTCTCCTACAAGCTCCGGGTCCAGGGCCGAGGTGGGTTCATCAAACAGGATGATCTCCGGCTCCATCGCCAGCGCTCGCGCAATCGCCACCCGCTGCTGCTGGCCACCGGACAGGAACGCCGGGTATTGGTCCGCCACGCGGCTGGGCAGGCCGACCTTGTCCAGGTACAGCCGCGCACGTTTCTCGGCTTCGGCGGCGCTCACGTTCAGCACCCGGCGCGGGGCCATGGTGATGTTTTCCAGCACGGTCATGTGGCTCCACAGGTTGAAGTGCTGGAACACCATGGCCAGGCGCGTGCGCAGGTTTTGCAGTTGCGCCTGGTGCGGCGCGCGGGTGCCGGCGCGGCCTGGTTGCATTTCGATGCTGATGCCGTCAAGGGTAATCACCCCGGCGTCTGGCTGTTCCAGAAAGTTGATGCACCGCAGCATCGTGCTTTTGCCCGAGCCGCTGGCGCCGATCAGGCTGATCACATCGCCCTGTCGGGCATTGAGGGACACGCCCTTGAGCACTTCGTGTTCGCCGTAGCGTTTATGGATACCTTCGACTTGCAGCTTGATGGCCGCCGTGGCGGTTTTGCCGACGGGTACATCCAGTGGATAAGCGGCCAGGGCCTGCGCGGACTGGTTCATGGGTTAGCCTCGGGTAGGAACAAGAAAGCGCATCCAGCGACGTTCGGCCAGCCTGAACAGGCCCACCAGTGCAAAGGACAGCAGCATGTAGAGCAGGGCAGCGATGCCGAACGCCTGGAAGGTCAGGAACGTCTCGGCATTCGCATCGCGGGCGACCTTGAGGATGTCGGCGACGGTGGCGGTGAACGCCAGCGACGTGGCGTGCAGCATCAGGATCATTTCATTGCTGTAGGCCGGCAGGGCGCGACGCAAGGCGGCGGGCACGATCACAAACAGGTTCAGCCGCCAGCCGTGCAGGCCATAGGCGCGTGCGGCTTCGATCTCGCCATGGGGGATGTTGCGGATCGCCCCGGCGAAGATTTCCACGGTGTAGGCGCAGGTGTTGAGCACAAACGCCAACAGCGTGCAGTTCAGTGCATTGCGGAAAAACTGGTTGAGCAGGGCGTTGTCCTGCACCACCTCCAGGCTGTACAGCCCGGTGTAGCAAATCAGCAGTTGGATATACAGCGGCGTGCCGCGGAACAGGTAGGTGTAGACCTCAACCGGCCAGCGCAGCCAGAAATGCTCTGACACGCGTGCCAGCGCCAGGGGGATCGACAGGCCAAAGCCGAGCACCACCGAGATAATGAACAGCCACAGGGTCATGGCGACACCGGACAGGCCGCTGCCATCGCTGAACAGATAGGCAAGGCCGTATTGCTGGAACAGTTCGATCATCGCGCCATCCCCTTGATGCCCAGGTTATAGCGCCGTTCCAGGCGCTTGAAGATGCGGTTGGAGAGGGTGGTAATCACCAGGTACACCAGGCCGGCGAGGATCAGGAAGTACAGCGGCTCGCTGGTGGACTTGCCGGCGTTCTGCGCGGCCTTGACCAGGTCTGACAGGCCGATGATCGACACCAGCGCCGTGGACTTGAGCAGCACCAGCCAGTTATTGCCCAGGCCCGGCAGGGCAAAGCGCATCAGTTGCGGAAACAGCACCAGGTGAAAACGCTGCCAGCGGCTCAGGCCGTAGGCGGTGGCGGCTTCCAGTTGGCCCGCCGGCACACTGAGGATCGCGCCCCGGAAGTTCTCGGTGAAATACGCCCCGTAGATAAAGCCCAGGGTGATCACCCCGGCGGTAAACGGGTCGATTTCAACGTAGTCCCAGCCGAACGCTTCGGTCAGGTCATTGAGCCACAGTTGCAGGCTGTAAAAAATCAGCAGGATCAGCACCAGGTCCGGCACGCTGCGGATCAACGTGGTGTAGAGCGTGGCCGGCACGCGCAGCCATTTGGCGCTGGAGAGCTTGGCGCCAGCGGCGACCAGGCCCAGGGTAAGGCTCAGGGCCAGGGCGAGGAACGCCAGCTTGAGCGTCATCCAGGCACCCTGGGCCAGCATGGGGCCGTAGCCTTGCAGGTTGAGGAGGTCGTTCATGGGGAAATCTCGAAGGAGCGCACGTATTTATTGTGGGAGCTGGCTTGCCTGCGATAGCGGTGGTGCGGTCACGGCGTGGGTGCCTGAACCACCGCTATCGCGGGCAAGCCCGCTCCCACATGGGCACGGGTTGCCGGTTACTCGTTGTAGATGTCCTGATCGCCAAAGTATTTCTTCTGGATCTGGGCGTAGGTGCCATCGGCCTGGACGGCGGCGATACCCTTGTTGATCAGCTCACGCAATGCCTGGTCGTTCTTGCGCAGGCCCATGGCGATGTCCAGGGGCAGGGTCGGGTCCTTGAAGGCCGGGCCGGTCTTGAAGTCGGCGCCTTCGGGCTTGGACAGGAAGTTGAGCTGGGCTTCGAGCTTGTCCGTGAGGGTGGCGTCGAGGCGGCCATTTTGCAGGTCGGCGTAGTTCTGTTCCTGGGACTGGTACGCCTTGATCTGTGCACCGAGCTTGGCCAGGTGCGCGCGGGCATAGGCTTCCTGCAACGAGCCTTGCAGCACGCCAACTTGCTTGCCGTTCAGCGACTCGGGGGTATCACCAAAGGTGGCGTTTTTGCGGGTGATCACCGAGGTGGGGCTGAGGAACAGGCGGTCGGTGAAGTCGATGACTTTCTCGCGGGCCGGGGTCACGGCCATGGAAGACATGATCGCGTCGAACTTGCGCGCACGCAGGGCCGGGATCATGCCGTCGAATTCGTTGTGCACCCAGGTGCATTTCACTTCGAGCTTGGCGCAGATGGCGTTGCCCAATTCGATATCGAAGCCTTGCAGGCTGCCGTCGGCGGCGACGGATTCGAAGGGCGGGTATTCGGGGAACACGCCAAACCGGATTTCTTTCCAGTCCTGGGCGTGGGCAGCAGTGGCGCACAGTGGCAACAGCAACGCAGCGAAGAGTGATCGCAGAGGAGTCATGTGTCGGTCCCTATATTTTGTAATTGATGTCAGGGGCAGTGAATAACTGGGAGCAGAGAATGCTTCATGATGGTGCGTTTTTTGTGTCGTTTACCCCCTGCGCAAAGCGCAAATTGCGCTGTTAAAACAAGCAATGCAGCGGAATCGGCTGCGGCACCGGCAAAATCGGCTTTTAACCCACCAGAATCTGGCCTGCCCTGGGCGCAAAGCGGCAGGCCAGAGCGGTTTCAGGCGCGCTTTTTATGCTGTACCACAGGTTGCTGGGCCAGGCGTGCAAACAGGTCTTTCGGGTCGGCCAGCTCTGGCACCAGCTCCAGCTCGCTGCCCACATCCAGGGCTTTGGCCACGTCCAGTACATAGCGCAGGGCCGAGTAGTCTTCGATGGCGAAACCCACCGAGTCGAACAGGGTGATTTGGCGCTCATTCTCGCGGCCGGGCTGTTGGCCGTTGATCACTTGCCACAGCTCGGTGACCGGCGAATCTTCCGGCATGTGCTGGATTTCGCCTTCGATGCGGCTTTGCGGTTCGTACTCGACGATCACCCGGGCGCGCTCGACGATGCGTCGATCCAGCTCGGTCTTGCCCGGGCAGTCACCGCCCACGGCATTGAGGTGCATGCCCGGCTCGATCATCTCGTCCGTCAGGATGGTGGCGTAGGCTTTGTCGGCGGTGACGGTGGTGACAATGTCCGCGCCTTTGACCGCCTCGGCGACGCTGGCGGCCAAAATCACCTTGATCGCCGGGAACGCCTTGAGGTTGGCGGCGAGCTTGGCGGTGGCCTGGGGGTCGATGTCGAACAGGCGGATTTCAGTAATGCCAAGCATGGCGTGGAAGGCCAGTGCCTGGAATTCGCTTTGGCAGCCGTTGCCGATCAGCGCCATGCTGCGGCTGTTGGCGCGGGCCAGGTAGCGGGCGACCAGGGCCGAGGTGGCAGCGGTGCGGATCGCAGTGGTGAGGGTCATTTCTGCCAGCAGCACCGGTTTGCCGGTGTCGACGTCGCCCAAGGCACCGAACGCCATCACGGTGAGCATGCCGGCCAGGGTGTTTTTCGGGTGGCCGTTGACGTACTTGAAGGCGTACAGCGAAGCGTCGGACACCGGCATCAACTCGATCACGCCATCCGGTGAATGGTTGGCCAGGCGCGCGCATTTCTCGAAGTCCTGCCAGCGCAGGTAGTCGGCGCGAATGTAGTCGGCCATCTCGGTGATGCAGGTTTGCAGGCCTTTTTGCGAAACCAGGTAGCTGAGGTCGTTGACGTCGATATAACGGGTCATGGCAAGACTCCTTATTGAAATGAGGGACGGGCCGGCAGATGCACTTCGGCCAGCATGCAGCGGGCACTGCCGCCGCCGATGCGTTCGATGTTGTCGATATTCACCACCACCGGCCGCGTATGGCGCTCCACGTGCTGACGCTGCGCCGGTTGCAGGGCGCCCCAGGCGCTGGCGGACATCACCAGCAACGGCTGGCCGTCACGGTCGTGGACCTCCAGCATGTTGCCGGCGAAGGCTTCCAACTGGTCAAAGTCCAGGCTGAGGATGTCCTTGCCGGTGTCTCGCAGGGAGCGTTCCAGGGCCAGGCGCTCGCTGTCGTCGGGCAGGGCTTGCAGGCACACCACCGCGAGGTCGCGGCCAACGCTCATCATCACGTTGCTGTGGTAAATCGGTGCCTGGTGGCGGTCCAGGGCGTGGAACACGCAGAGCTGGTAGTCGAGGCGTTCGGCAAACTGGCGCAGCGCCGCGTGGTGGGTGCGCCCAGAATGGCAGGCGTAGCTGATGCGGTGCTTGCGGTCGAGCACCATGCTGCCGGTGCCTTCCAGGAAGATGTTCTGTTGCTCCAAATGGCTGAGGTCGATGGTGGTGTTGATCGCAAAGCGTTGCTCCAAGACTTGCAGCACGCCTTTGTTGCGCTCCAGTCGGCGGTTCTGGCCTTCCATGGGGTAGAGCACCAGGCTGCCGTCGGCATGGCTGCTCCACCAGTTGTTGGGGAAGATCGAGTCGGGGGTGTGGGGCGCCGGCGTGTCCTGCACCACCAGCACCTCCACGCCGTGCTGGCGCAGGGTGTCGACATAACCGTCGAACTCCTTCAGCGCTTTGTGCTGTGCACTGAGCGGGTCCAGCGGCGGGCGTTGGAAACGGTTGTTGACCGCGGTATCCGGGTTGAAGGCAAAGCGCGCCGGGCGGATCATCAGGACGGTGTTGGTGGTTTGCATGGGGGCACGGGTCCGTTGGGGATCTTGTGCCGCTATTTTGTGCGTTGTGGGGAATGGATCCCGGCTGAAACAGCGCGGTGGCTCAGCCAAGAAAGCTGAAAACGGGAGTGGCGCAGCCGAATCGGCTGCCAAGTTGAAATGCAATCAAACTGTGGGAGCAGGCAAGCCAGCTCCCACATTGGTATTGTGGTGTTTGTTATCGCTGTGTCAGCCAGGAGGAACCATGTCTACCGCTGTTCGCCTTGCCCAACCTTCAGATGCCGACGGCATCAGCCAAGTCATCCTGGCTGCGCTGCACAGCAGCAACGCGCGTGATTACCCCGCGGATGTGATTGCGCGGGTTGCCAGAAACTTCACCCCCGATGCGGTGCTGGCGTTGCTCCAGCGGCGGGTGGTGCTAGTGGCAACTCAGGCTCAACTGATCGTCGCTACGGCGGCACTGGATGGCAATGTGGTGCGCTCGGTGTTCGTCAACCCGGCACTGCAAGGGCAAGGCATCGGCCGGCTATTGATGATCGAGATCGAACTGCGCGCCCGTGAAGCCGGCGTGACGGTGTTGAGCGTGCCGTCCTCGCTGACGGCGCAAGCCTTCTACGCCAAGCTGGGCTTTCACAACGTGCGTGACGTGTACCACGGCAATGAGCGCACGTTGGTGATGGAAAAGGCGCTGTTGTCCCGCCACCCCATCGGGCCGTATCGCGACCGTCAGCACCGCGCCCAGGTGATTGAGTTATGGCAGCAGGCGTTTGGCTATGACACGGCCCATAACCTGCCGAGCCTGGCGATTGATAAGAAACTGGCGGTCAATGACGGGTTGTTCTTCGTTGCCACCGACAACAAAGCTGTGATCGGTACCATTCTCGCCGGCTATGACGGGCATCGTGGCTGGTTGTATTCGGTGGCGGTGCATACCGACTATCGGCGCCATGGCCTGGGATCGTCGCTGGTGCGCTATGCCGAACAGGCGTTGACGGCGCTGGGTTGCATGAAGATCAACCTGCAGATCACCGGCGGCAATGACGCGGTGGTGGGGTTTTATGAGGCGCTGGGGTATGGGGTGGAGCCGAGGATCAGTATGGGTAAGAGGATCGTTGAGTGTATTCCAGGACAAAGTAGATGACCGACAGCAATCTGATCACCCGTCTAACCGTTAAGGCTTACGCTTATTTTTTTTTCCGCTTCGCGGTATAGCCTTTCATTGCCGCAAACGCATTCGCCAAGTTCAGAAACAGGATCTTGTCATCAATATCCCCTTCGACATCGCCGTCACCGTCGGCATCCCCCGGGCTTGAAGAACGGTCATAAAAACCATTTTTTTGGCTGGAACTGGCATACACCAGAAGAGGGTCGGGATCGTCGGGGCCATTCAATACTTCCATCAATATTTCTTTGCTTGCGTCACCTTCGAAGTCATCTGTCGTGAGGTGAATGATAAAGCTGCCCATGAGGTATCTCCTTGAGGTTTGGTGAGAATCCAGCCTCTGCATTTATAATCTCGATCACTGCGCAGCTCTACTGTCAAACTTGACAGGGTGGATGCATTTACAGTTGATCGTTCCCGCGCTCTGCGTGGGAATGCCGCCTGGGACGCTCCGCGTCCCGCCGGACAACTTAGGGCTTTATGAGGCGCTGGGGTATGGGGTGGGGCCGAAGATCAGTATGGGCAAGAAGATTGCCGAGAATATTGCGCCACGCTCTTGAAGGCGCAGAAAACAGTGTGGGAGCTGGCTTGCCTGCGATAGCGGTGGGTCTGTAGCCAATATGCTGGCTGACAGATTGCTATCGCAGGCAAGCCAGCTCCCACAGGTTTTTGTGGTGTCGCTGGCGTTTGTGGCTATCAGACCTTGACGATCCAACCCGCTGGCGCTTCCACGTCACCGGTCTGCACACCGGTCAGCTCTTTGTAGAGCTTCTGGGTGATCGGGCCCACTTCGGTTTCGCTGTGGAACACGTGCAGCTTGCCGTTGTACTGGATGCCGCCGATAGGCGAGATCACCGCAGCGGTACCGCAGGCGCCGGCTTCCTTGAATTGGTCCAGCTTGTCGATGAACACTTCGCCCTCGACCACTTCCAGGCCCAGGCGGGTCTGGGCCAGTTCGATCAGCGACAGGCGGGTGATGCCTGGCAATACCGAAGGCGACTTCGGTGTGATGAACTGGTTGTCGTGGGTGATCCCGAAGAAGTTGGCCGAGCCGACTTCTTCGATTTTCGAGTGGGTCATCGGGTCCAGGTAGATCGCGTCGGCGAAGCCGGATTTCTTCGCTTCCGAACCCGGCATCAGGCTGGCGGCGTAGTTGCCACCGACCTTGGCGGCACCGGTGCCTTGCGGCGCGGCGCGGTCGTAGCCGGAGATCTGGAAGTTGTGCGGCACCAGGCCGCCCTTGAAGTAGGCACCGACCGGGATGCAGAACACCGAGAAGATGAATTCCGGCGCGGTACGCACGCCGATGTTGTCACCGGTGCCGATCACGAACGGGCGCAGGTACAGCGCGCCGCCACTGCCGTACGGCGGGATGAAGCGCTCGTTGGCCTTGACCACTTGTTTGCAGGCGTCGATGAACGCGTCGGTCGGCACTTGCGGCATCAGCAGGCGGCCACAGCTGCGCTGCATGCGGGCGGCGTTCTGGTCCGGGCGGAACAGGTTGATCGAACCGTCCTTGCAACGGTAGGCCTTCAGGCCCTCGAAGCATTGCTGGCCATAATGCAGGGCAGTGGAGCCCTCGCTGATGTGCAGCACATTGTCGTCGGTCAGGGTGCCAGCTTGCCATTCGCCGTTTTTCCAGACCTGGAGAAACCGCTTGTCGGTCTTGATGTAGTCAAAACCCAGCTTGTCCCAATTGATGCTCTCGTTACCCATGACACCCTCTATCTCTGGTCAAGTCGGTTTTTTTTCTGGATGGCGCAACAATACTGCATTCTTGGCCGGTGTGGGAGCAGGGCGGCGGACCATTCAACATCTGCATTGGCTGATCCACCGCTATCGCAGGCAAGCCAGCTCCCACACTTGGAACGTATTCCAATGTGGGAGCCGGGCTTGCCCGCGATGGCCTCGCCACGGCTTTACAGGTGCAACGCGTGCCCCAATGCCCGCAGCGCGGCTTCCTGCACCGCTTCACCCAGGGTCGGGTGGGCGTGGATGGTGCCGGCCACGTCTTCCAGGCGCGCGCCCATTTCCAGGCTCAGGCCGAACGCGGTCGACAGCTCGGATACCCCAGCCCCCACGGCTTGCCAGCCCACAATCAGGTGATTGTCACGCCGCGCCACCACCCGCACGAAGCCGGCTTTGGACTCCAGCGTCATCGCCCGGCCATTGGCGGCGAACGGGAAGCTCGACACGATGCAGTCCAGGCCCGCCGCCTTGGCCTCGTCCGGGGTCTGGCCGACCACCACCAGTTCCGGGTCGGTAAAGCACACCGCGGGTATCGCCGCCGGGTTGAATTCGCGGGCTTTGCCGCTGATCAGCTCGGCAACCATTTCGCCCTGGGCCATGGCCCGGTGCGCCAGCATCGGCTCGCCACTCAGGTCTCCGATGGCGTACACGTTGCGCATGCTGGTCTGGCAGCGGCTGTCGATCTTGATCGCCGCGCCGTTCATGTCCAGGTTCAGCGCTTCGAGGTTCCAGCCTTGGGTGTTGGGTTTGCGCCCCACGGCTACCAGCACCTGGTCGGTGTCCAGCGCCAGGGTGTCGCCGTTGGGCGCACGTACTTGCAGTTTGCCGTCGGTAAAACCGGTGACGCTGTGTTCCAGGTACAGCTTCACGCCGAGTTTCTTCAGGGATTCAGCCACCGGCAGGGTCAGTTCGGCGTCGTAGGCCGGCAGAATGTGGGCCTGAGCCTCGACCACACTGACGTCGGCACCCAGCTTGCGGTAGGCAATTCCCAGTTCCAGGCCGATATAACCACCGCCCACCACGATCAGGCGCTTGGGCACGTGTGTCGGTGCTAGGGCTTCGGTGGAGGAAATGATCGGCCCGCCAATCGGCAGCATCGGCAGGTTGACGCTTTTCGAACCGGTGGCCAGCAGCAGGTGCTCGCACTGGATGCGCTGGTCGCCCACCTCAACCGTCTTGCCGTCGATGACCTTGGCCCAGCCATGGATCACCTGCACCTTGTGTTTTTTCAGCAGTGCGGCGACGCCGGTGGTCAGGCGGTCGACGATGCCGTCCTTCCATTCCACGCTCTTGCGGATGTCCAGGGTGGGCACATCCACTTCGATGCCCAGTTGCGAGCCCTGGCTATGGTGCACGGTTTGCTGGAACTGTTCGGCCACATGAATCAGCGCCTTGGAGGGAATGCAGCCGATGTTCAGGCAGGTGCCGCCCAATGCCTGGCCTTCCACCAGGAGGGTCGGGATGCCCAGTTGGCCTGCGCGAATCGCCGCCACATAACCGCCAGGGCCGCCGCCGATAATCAGCAGCGTGGTATGCAATGTCTGAGTCATGCCCTTACTCCAGGAACAGGCTGGCGGGTTGTTCGAGCAGGCCGCGAATGGCCTGGATGAATTGCGCCGCGTCCATGCCATCGACCACGCGGTGATCGAAGGAGCTGGAGAGGTTCATCATCTTGCGCACCACGATCTGGCCCTTGATCACCATCGGCCGCTCAACAATGCGGTTGACGCCGACGATGGCCACCTCCGGCAGGTTCAGCACCGGTGTGCTGACAATGCCGCCCAGGGCGCCGAGGCTGGTCAGGGTAATGGTAGAGCCGGACAGCTCTTCACGGCTGGCCTTGCCTGTACGTGCGGCGTTGGCCAAACGCGCGATTTCTTCCGCAGTGCCCCACAGGCTGCGGGCTTCGGCGTGGCGTACCACCGGCACCATCAGGCCCACGTCGCTCTGGGTGGCGACGCCCACGTGCACGGCGCCAAGGCGCGTGATGACCTGGGCTTCGTCGTCGTAACGCGCATTGATCTGCGGGAAGTCGCGCAAGGCGACAACCATGGCCCGCACGATAAACGGCAGCAGGGTCAGCTTGCCGCGTGTCGCACCGTGCTTCTCGTTAAGGTGCACGCGCAACTCGTCGAGGGCGGTGACGTCGATTTCTTCCACGTAGCTGAAATGCGCGGCGCGGCGCGTGGCGTCCTGCATGCGCTGGGCGATCTTGCGGCGCATGCCGATCACCGGGATCTGGTGTTCGTCAGTACGCTCGGCATACGGGTTGGCGGCGCTGGCGCCCGTTGCCGGGCCCTGGCGCAAGTAAGCCTCCAGGTCTTCATGCAGAATCCGGCCCGCAGGCCCGGTGCCCTGCACCAGGCGCAGTTGAATCCCGGCATCCAGCGCGTGTTTGCGCACGGCAGGCGAGGCCAACGGACGTTCGCTGGCCTCACGGGCCACGGGCGCTTGCGGCGCTTTCACTACTGCAGCGGGTTTGCTTGCTACCGGCGCCGTTACCGGTTTGGCTTCGGCCACGGGAGGCGCGGCCTTCGCAGGTTCGGCAACCACCGGCACATCCTTGGTATTGCCTGCGCCTTCCACTTCAATGCTGATCAAAATACTGCCCACTGCCATGACCTCACCCGGCTCGCCGCCCAGAGAAATCACCTTGCCGTGGACCGGCGAGGGAATATCCACCATCGCCTTGTCGGTCATCACATCCGCCAGCACCTGGTCTTCAACCACCAGGTCGCCGACCTTTACATGCCATACCGATAATTCAACTTCCGCGATGCCTTCGCCAATGTCCGGCATCTTGATAACGTGCGTGCCCATTCAGACCTCCATGACCCGTTTCAACGCCGCGCCCACTCGGGACGGCCCTGGGAAATACGCCCACTCCTGCGCGTGCGGGTAGGGGGTGTCCCAACCGGTGACGCGTTCGATCGGCGCTTCCAAGTGGTGGAAGCAATGCTCTTGCACCAGCGAGACCAACTCGGCACCAAAGCCGCAGGTGCGCGTGGCCTCATGCACCACCACGCAACGGCCGGTCTTTTTCACCGATTTGACGATGGTCTCCAGGTCCAGCGGCCACAGGCTGCGCAGGTCGATAACTTCGGCGTCGATGCCGCTTTCTTCAGCGGCGACTTGCGACACATACACGGTGGTGCCGTAGGTCAGCACGGTTACAGCCGAGCCTGGGCGTACGATGGCGGCCACGTCCAGGGGCACGGTGTAGTAGCCGTCCGGCACCTGGGCTTGGGGGTGTTTGGACCACGGCGTTACCGGGCGGTCGTGGTGGCCGTCGAACGGGCCGTTATACAGGCGCTTGGGTTCGAGGAAGATCACCGGGTCATCGTTCTCGATGGAAGCGATCAGCAGGCCCTTGGCGTCATAAGGGTTGGACGGCATCACCGTGCGCAGGCCGCACACTTGGGTGAACACCGCTTCGATACTCTGGCTGTGTGTCTGGCCGCCATAGATGCCGCCGCCGCAGGGCATGCGCATGGTCAGTGGCGCGGTGAATTGACCGGCCGAGCGATAACGCAGGCGTGCCGCCTCGGAAATGATCTGGTCAGTGGCGGGGTAGACGTAGTCGGCGAACTGGATTTCGGCCACTGGGCGCAAGCCATAGGCGCCCATGCCCACGGCCACGCCGACGATGCCGCTTTCCGAGATGGGCGCGTCAAACACCCGCGAGCTGCCGTACTTGGTCTGCAAGCCTTCGGTGCAACGGAACACGCCACCGAAGTAGCCGACGTCCTGGCCGAACACCACCACGTTGTCGTCACGTTCAAGCATCACATCCATGGCCGAGCGCAGGGCCTGGATCATGGTCATGGTGGTGGTGGTCATGGCGGTTTCCAGTTCGATACTGTTGTTGTGGTCGTTCATGTCACACCCCCAGCTCTTGACGCTGGCGCTTCAAGTGCTCCGGCATCTCTTTATAGACATCCTCGAACATGGTCGCGGCGCTTGGAATCTGGCCACCGGCCAGGGTGCCGTACTGTTCGGCTTCCTTCTGCGCCTTGACCACTTCGGCTTCAAGTTCGGCACTGACCGCCGCGTGTTCCTCTTCGGACCACTGGCCAATCTTGATCAGGTGCTGCTTGAGGCGGGCAATCGGGTCGCCCAGGGGGAAGTGGCTCCAGTCGTCGGCGGGACGGTACTTGGATGGGTCATCGGAGGTGGAGTGCGGGCCGGCGCGGTAGGTGACCCACTCGATCAGGGTAGGCCCCAGGTTGCGGCGCGCACGCTCGGCGGCCCAGGCCGAGGCGGCGTACACGGCGATAAAGTCGTTGCCGTCCACGCGCAGGGAGGCGATACCGCAACCGACGCCGCGTCCGGCGAAAGTGGTGGCTTCACCGCCAGCGATGGCCTGGAAGGTGGAGATGGCCCACTGGTTGTTGACCACGTTGAGGATCACCGGCGCGCGGTACACGTGGGCGAAGGTGAGGGCGGTGTGGAAGTCCGATTCAGCGGTGGCGCCGTCGCCGATCCAGGCCGAGGCGATCTTGGTATCGCCCTTGATCGCCGAGGCCATGCCCCAGCCCACGCCCTGGACGAATTGGGTGGCGAGGTTGCCGGAAATGGTGAAGAAGCCCGCTTCCTTGACCGAATACATGATCGGCAACTGGCGGCCCTTGAGCGGGTCGCGCTCGTTGGACAGCAGTTGGCAGATCAGGTCTACCAGCGGCACGTCGCGGGCCATCAGGATGCTTTGCTGGCGGTAGGTGGGAAAGCACATGTCGTCGATGTTCAAGGCCAGGGCCTGGGCGCTGCCGATGGCTTCTTCGCCAAGGCTTTGCATGTAGAACGACATTTTTTTCTGACGCTGGGCGACCACCATGCGGTTGTCGAAGATGCGCGTCTTGAGCATGGCGCGCATGCCGCGGCGCATGATCTCGGTGGAGACACCCTCGGCCCACGGCCCGAGCGCCTGGCCCTGGTCGTCGAGCACGCGGATCAGGCCCTTGGCCAGGTCGGCGGTGTCGGCCGGTTCTACGTCGATGGCGGGTTTGCGTACCAGGCCGGCGTCGGTCAGACGCAGGTAGGTGAAGTCGGTCTTGCAGCCTGGGCGGCCCGAGGGTTCGGGAACGTGCAGGCGCAGCGGTGCATACGGCTGGGTCATGGCTTTCTACGCTCTATCTTGTGAATTTCTTGTAGTGGGCGCGCTAGCTGACAGTCAGTCTTCGGGTAGAAGAAATCTTGTCCTACAACAATCATAGGCGTGGCGTAGAAGAATATTTATCTGTGTTTCATTGCGTCGCCGGCCATTTGCGGATAAAAAAACTGCATAAACATAATAAACAGGTGATTTTGTCTCATGCGCAAACTGGACCGTACCGATATCGGCATTCTCAACGCCCTGCAGGAGAATGCGCGGATCACCAATGCCGACCTGGCCCGCTCGGTCAACCTGTCGCCCACGCCGTGTTTCAACCGGGTCAAGGCGATGGAAGAACTGGGGTTGATTCGTGAGCAGGTCACGCTGCTGGATGCTGATTTGCTGGGGCTGCACGTGAATGTGTTCATCCATGTGAGCCTGGAGAAACAGAACGAGCTGGCGCTGCAGCAATTTGAAGGGGCGATTTCGGACCGGCCGGAGGTGATGGAGTGTTACCTGATGGCTGGAGATCCAGACTATTTGATTCGCGTGTTGGTGCCCACGATTCAGTCGCTGGAGCGTTTCATGATGGATTTTTTGACCAAGGTACCGGGGGTGGCGAACATTCGCTCCAGCTTTGCCTTGAAGCAGGTGCGCTACAAAACGGCGTTGCCGTTGCCAGCCAACGGCATCAGTCTGGGTTCCTGATTCAATACGGGGCAAAATGTGGGGCTTGCCTGCCAGCCGACGTCAATCTACCTGACACCCCGCAATCCAACTGTGGGAGCGGGCTTGCTCGCGAAGGCGGCCTGCCAGCCGACACCAATCTACCTGACACCCGGCGATCCAACTGTGGGAGCTGGCTTGCCTGCGATGACGGCCTGCCAGCCGACACCTATCTACCTGACGCCCCACGGTCCAACTGTGGGAGCGGGCTTGCTCGCGAAGGCGGTCTGACAGTCAACACAGTTATACCGAGTACATATCCATTCCTGCGGTAACGGCCACTTAGGGTTCCGCCTGACGGCGGGTCACTTTGGAAAAGAGCCCCAAAGTAACCAAAGGGCTCTTGCCCCACCACTCGGCACCTCGCTTAGGCTCGGTGTGCCCGTAATCCGCCAGTGATTTGGGGGGCCGCCGCCACGCGCCATCCATGGCGCGGGGCGGCTAAACCGGCATCCCTGCCGGTTTACCCCCCAAATCCCTGTCGAATTCCGGCCAGCGTGGTTTAACGGGGCGCTTAAGATCAAAAGCAGATCAAGAGCAAGATCACGAGCGACTCGCTTCGCATCGTAGTTACCGTCGGGCGCTACAGCGTTGTATCTGGAGCAACTGGGCCAACTGACCCACCGCTATCGCAAGCAAGCCAGCTCTCACAGGGGGATCGGTGCTTCTAGAGCTGGTTGAGGGGGATTTTCAGGTAGGTCACGCCGTTCTCTTCTGCCGGCGGCATATTTCCCGCTCGCACGTTTACCTGGATCGCCGGCAGCAACAACGTTGGCATGCCCAATCCAGCATCGCGCTGGGTGCGCATCTCTACAAACGCCGCTTCATCCACGCCGTCATGCACATGGATATTGCCCGCCCGCTGTTCCGCCACGGTGGTCTGGTATTTGGCTTCTCGACCCTCGGGTGGGTAGTCATGACATACGTACAGCTTGGTGTCTGAAGGGAACGCCAGCAGCTTGCACATCGACGCGTACAACTGCCGTGCGTCACCACCAGGGAAATCGCAACGGGCGGTGCCGACGTCGGGCATGAACAGGGTATCGCCCACCAGGATCAAGCGGCCGTCGATCAAATAGGCCATGTCGGCGGGGGTGTGTCCGGGCACGTGCAATGCCTGGGCCTTCAAGTTGCCGATGTGAAAGATTTCATCCGGCGCAAACAGGTGATCGAACTGCGAGCCGTCCACGCGAAATTCCGGCTCCAGGTTGAACAGGTTCTTGAACACTCCCTGCACCTTGCTGATGGATTCGCCGATAGCGATCTTGCCGCCCAGGGTGCGGCGCAGGTAGGGCGCGGCGGACAGGTGGTCGGCATGGGCGTGGGTTTCCAGCAGCCACTGCACGTGCAGGCCATGCTCTCGCACAAAGGCAATCACCTTGTCGGCCTGGGCGGTGTCGGTGCGGCCGGACGCCGGGTCGTAATTGAGCACCGAGTCGACAATGGCGCAGGGGCCGCCATCGGCTTCATAGACGATATAGGTGTAGGTCGACGATGCGTCATCCAGAAAGGCTTGAATCAACGCTGGCATGGCGGCTGTCTCTGTTTGGGAAAAAAGTGGTTACAATCAGTTTATGTTTACACATAATGTTTTGAGCTTAAGTGACTTAAAGGACCCGAGGCAAATGGAATCTACGTTGAGTGAGGGCGAGGTCGCCCAGTTGCGTGCGTCGGCGTCCAAGGCCTGCGCCTTGCTCAAGGCCCTGGCCAATGAAGACCGCTTGTTGATCCTGTGCCAGTTGACCCAGGGCGAGCGCAACGTCGGCGAGCTGGAAGCCTTGACCGGCGTACGCCAGCCCACCCTGTCACAACAGTTGGGCATCTTGCGCGATGAAGGGCTGGTCGCCACCCGTCGGGAAGGCAAATACATTTTCTACGGGCTGGCCAGCCACGAAGTGATTCAAGTGATGAAGACCCTGTCCGGCCTGTATTGCGGCGCGGTTATAAAAAGCTGGGCGTGACGCCATCCGGCAGCGACCCTTGTGTGCATTGACTCAAAAAGGCAGTAGACAATGACCGAACAACACTGGGGACCCACCATCAGTGGCGATATCGTAGTCATCGGCGGCGGCTCGGCAGGCATCGGCCTGCTGGCCAGCCTGCTCAAGCGCGACCCGCACCTGAACATCACCCTCATCGAACCTAACGACTACCACTGCTACCAGCCGGCCTGGACCCTCGTCGGCGGCGGCGCCTACGACCTGCGAAAGACCCGCCGGCCCCTGGCCGATGTATTGCCCAATGGCGTGAGCTGGGTGCAGGCCGCCGTCAGCGAACTGCTGCCCGATGAAAACACCCTGGTGCTCGACAGCGGCCAGCGCGTCACCTGGAAGAACCTCATCGTCTGCCCCGGCCTGCGCCTGGCCTGGGAAAAAATCGAAGGCCTGCAAGACACCCTGGGCCAACATGGCGTCACCTCCAACTACAGCTATGAGCACGCCGCCTACACCTGGCAGTTGGTGCAGCAGCTCAAGGGTGGCAAGGCGTTGTTCACCCAGCCGGCCATGCCAATCAAATGCGCCGGCGCGCCGCAAAAAGCCATGTACCTGTCCTGCGACCACTGGCTCAAGCACGGCGACCTCAAACACATCGACGTCGAATTCAACCTGGCCGGCGCCGCGTTGTTTGGTGTGCCAACCTTTGTGCCGCCATTGATGAAGTACGTGGAAAAATACAACGCGCGCCTGGCGTTCAATTCCACCCTGGTGAAAGTCGACGGCCCGGCACGCAAAGCCTGGTTTGAAGTCAAAGACGCCCAAGGCAACGCGACGGTCGAAGAGAAAACTTTCGACATGCTCCACGTCGTACCACCGCAGGTCGCCCCGGATTTTATCCGCGAAAGCCTGCTCGCCGACGCCGCCGGCTGGTGCGAAGTGAACCCCCACAGCCTGCAGCACCTGCGCTACCCGCACGTCTTTGGCTTGGGCGATGTGTGCGGCACCACCAATGCTAAGACGGCCGCAGCGGTGCGCAAGCAAATCGTGGTGGTGGCCGAAAACCTGCTGGCCCTGCGCAAGCAGGCGCCATTGCTGCTCAAGTACGACGGCTACGGTTCCTGCCCACTGACGGTGGAGAAGGGCAAGGTAGTGCTGGCCGAGTTCGGCTACGGCGGCAAGTTGCTGCCGACCTTTCCCCTTGATCCTACTCGGGCACGCCGTTCGATGTGGTTCCTCAAGGCCACGCTGCTGCCGTGGTTCTACTGGAACGGCATGCTCAAGGGCCGCGAGTGGCTGACCCGCCTGAGCAAGGTGGACTGAATGCTGCTCGCCAGTCTGTTAGGGGTATTGATGGGCCTGGTCATGGGCCTGACCGGCGCGGGCGGCGGCATCCTCGGGGTGCCGGCGCTAGTGCTGGGGCTGGGCTTGACCATGACCCAGGCCGCGCCGGTGTCATTGCTGGCGGTGGGCGCAGCGGCAGCGGTGGGGGCCATCGATGGTTTACGCCATGGCCTGGTGCGTTACCGCGCGGCGCTACTGATCGCGTTGCTCGGCGCGCTGTTTTCGCCGTTGGGTGTGTTCGTCGCCCATCAACTGTCGGAGCCGGTGCTGATGGGCCTGTTCAGTGCGCTGATGGTGCTGGTGGCCTGGCGCATGCTGCAACGGGAAAAGCGCGAAGCTGGGCCGAGTGACCATGGCGCGGCGTCGTGGGGCCAGAAGAATTGCATGCTCAACCAGCAGACCGGGCGCCTGGCCTGGACCGCCAAATGCAGCGCCACCCTCGCAGCGTTGGGCGCGGTGACCGGCGCCGTGTCGGGTTTGCTGGGCGTGGGTGGCGGCTTCCTGATTGTACCGGCGTTCAAGCAACTGACCGACGTGCAGATGCGCGGGATTGTCGCCACTTCCTTGATGGTGGTCAGCCTGCTGTCGCTGATCGGCGTGGCCGGTGCCTTTCATGCGGGGGTGAGCATCGAGCCGGTGGGCTGGGCGTTTATCGGCGCGAGTGTCGTCGGCATGTTGGCGGGGCGGCGGTTGTGTTCGGTGATTCCTGCGCGTGCGTTGCAAGTGGGGTTTGCTAGCCTGTGTGTGATGGTGGCAATCGGTATGTTGCTTAAAGCCTCTCTCTAAGAACGGCATGGATTGCAGTGTGGGAGATTCTATGGTTGAGGGTTGCCCCTCAACCATAGAATCTCCCACATTTAGCTGTGTCTGCCTGAGGATCAAATGCGTCCACGAGATGGCAAGATGAACGCCTCTCAGGTTACTGTTCCTCTGTGTAACGGATTCACCGGCCTTGCACCCCGGCTTACCAAGGTCACCGAATGGATAAATACACCCCCCACACCTGGCAGCCCCACGAGCGGCCGAGCCTGCCTGGCTCGCCGTCGACGCCGCTGCACCCTACACATAAGCGCTGGCTCTTCGCGATGGTCGGCGTGCTGGTGGCAATCACCGGTGGCCTGGGCAACGCCCTGGTTATCGCCAACCTGCAATACCTGCAAGGCGCCCTGGGCGCGACCACCGCGGAAATGGCCTGGCTGCCCGCCGCCTATGTGATGACCAACGTGTGCATGAACCTGCTGCTGGTGAAGTTTCGCCAGCAGTTCGGCCTGCGCGCGTTTACCGAGGTGTTCCTGGTGCTCTACGCGCTGGTGACCTTCGGGCATTTGTTCGTCAATGACCTCAGTTCGGCGATTGCGGTACGGGCCGCTCATGGCATGGTGGGTGCGGCGCTGAGTTCGTTGGGCTTGTACTACATGATCCAGGCATTCCCGGCCAAGTGGCGGTTGAAAGCTTTGGTGTTGGGGCTGGGTACCGCGCAATTGGCGCTGCCCCTGGCGCGGCTGTTCTCCGAAGACTTGCTGCAAATCGCTGAATGGCGCGGGCTGTATTTGTTCGAACTGGGCCTGGCGCTGATCTGCCTGGGCTGCGTGTTCCTGCTCAAGTTGCCGCCGGGCGATCGCTTCAAGACCTTTGAAAAACTCGATTTTCTCACCTTTGCCATTCTCGCCAGCGGTGTGGCCTTGCTCTGCGCGGTGCTGTCCCTGGGGCGTATTGACTGGTGGCTGGAAGCGCCGTGGATCGGCGTGGCCTCGGCCTGTTCCCTGGTGCTGATCATGGCCGGGCTGGCCATCGAGCATAACCGCAGCAACCCGATGCTGATGACGCGCTGGCTGGGCAGCGGTGTGATGATCCGCCTGGCGTTGGCGGTGGTGCTGATTCGCATGGTGCTGTCCGAGCAGTCCACCGGTGCGGTGGGGTTCATGCAGATGCTGAACATGAGTTACCAGCAGATGCATACCCTGTACGTGGTGATGCTGGCCGGGGCGATTGCCGGGCTGGTGGTCAGCGCGTTGACGATCAACCCGGCGCACTTGTTGATGCCGCTGATCATCTCCCTGGCGCTGATGGCGACCGGTTCCGTGATGGACAGTTTTTCCAGCAACCTGACCCGTCCGCAGAACCTCTATATCAGCCAGTTCCTGCTAGGCTTCGGCGGTACGTTCTTCCTGGGGCCGACCATGGTGCTGGGCACCAAGAATGTGCTGACCAACCCGCGCAACCTGGTGAGCTTCTCGGTGATGTTCGGGATCTGCCAGAACCTTGGCGGCCTGATCGGCGCGGCGTTGCTGGGCACCTTCCAGATCGTGCGCGAGAAGTATCATTCGAGCATGATCGTCGAGCACCTGACCCTGATCGACCCGCTTGTGGCGGCGCGGGTGCAGAGTGGTGGGGCGGCCTATGGCAAGGTCGTCGCCGACCCGGAACTGCGCAACCTCATGGGCATCCGCAGCCTGGCCACGGCGGCCACCCGTGAGGCGAACGTAATGGCTTACAACGATGTCTTCATGCTGATCGCGATTATCGCGATCCTGACCATGCTGTGGATCTTCACCCGCAGCCTGTGGCTGATGAGCACCACCAAGGCAACTCCTCCTGTTCAACCCAGCGGCGCGACTTCATGACCGAACCTTCAACCACCACCACGACCGCCATCGCCGCCACGCCGGAAGGCAGCACGCCGCCGGGCGCGGTGCCGACCCAATTGCGGCCTTTGCGCGTGCGTATCATCTCGTCCCTGGGCTTTGCCGCCATCGCCATCATTGGTGTGCTGATCGTGCTGTATGCCTGGCAACTGCCGCCGTTCAGCAGTGCGGTGGAAACCACCGAGAACGCCCTGGTGCGTGGGCAGGTGACGATTATCGGCCCGCAGCTCAGCGGCTATGTGTTCGAAGTGCCGGTGCAGGACTTCCAGTACGTCAAGACCGGCGACCTGCTGGTGCGCCTGGACGACCGTATCTACAAGCAGCGCCTCGACCAGGCCCTGGCGCAACTGGCGGTGCAAAAGGCCTCGTTGGCCAATGTGGTACAGCAACGCAACAGCGCCGAAGCGACCATCAAGCTGCGTCAGGCCGCGCTGGTCGACAGCCAGGCCCAGGCACGCAAGAGCACTGCGGATTTGCGCCGCAATGAAGAGTTGATCAGTGACGGTTCGGTCTCCAAACGCGAACTGGACGTGACCCGTGCCGCCAACGCGCAGACCATCGCAGCCGTGGCCCAGGCCCAGGCCAGCCTGGAAATTGCCCGCCAGGATTTGCAGACGGTGATCGTCAACCGCGGCTCCCTGGAGGCCGCCGTCGCGAGCGCCGAGGCGGCGGTGGAACTGGCGCGCATCGACCTGTCCAATACCCGCATCACGGCGCCACGGGATGGCCAGCTCGGGCAGATCGGCGTGCGCCTGGGCGCTTACGTCAATTCCGGCGCGCAACTGATGGCGCTGGTGCCCAAGCAGTTGTGGGTGATTGCCAACATGAAAGAAACCCAGATGGACAATGTGCAGGTCGGCCAGCCGGTGACGTTCACCGTGGATGCGCTGAACCACCGCAAATTCCATGGCACGGTGCAGCATATTTCCCCGGCCACCGGTTCCGAGTTCAGCCTGTTGCAGGCGGACAACGCCACCGGCAACTTCGTCAAGATCGCCCAGCGGGTGCCCGTGCGCATCACCGTAGACCCGGACCAGGCTGAGAGCGAGCGCTTGCGGCCGGGGTTGTCGGTGGTGGTGAGTATCGATACGGCCGGGCGCCTGAAAAACAGCCCACCCTGACACTGACGCATGTTCCAACTGTAGGAGCGAGCTTGCTCGCGAAAAACGTCAACGATAACGCGTGTTTTCTGAATGAACGCGGCGCGTGTGAGTTCTTCGCGAGCAAGCTCGCTCCTACAGTTCAGGCATTTGGAGTGTATTTCAGGTTGAATGCCAGGTGGGTTGACTGGCCTTGCTCCAGCAGTTTCAGGCCAGGCCTGCCTGGCAGGTGATGGGCATTCACTGGATGACTCACCGGCTCGATGCAAAAAAAATCCAACCCCGGCGGGCAGTACAGCAGGAAGTAATCGGTGCCGCTGGCCTGGCATTCGAGGCGGTAGCCAAGCTCCGGTTGTTCGATCAGGCAGTGCCCATCCCAGCCGCAAAAGCCGTTATCCACCAACCCCTCTGGCAATCCTTTGAGTTGCCGCAAATCCCAATTTTCGGGCACCGGTGCCAACCCTGTGGGCAGCTTGGCTGCATCACTCATCCACACCTGCCCAGCCCTGGCCTGCAGCCGCGTACCCGGCCGGCGCGGCAAGTACGGATGCAAACCCAACCCATGCCACGCTGGTTGCTCGGCCAGGTGAGTCACGCACAAGTCGATATTCAACTCACCGTTGTTCAAGCGCACCCGCTGGCGGGCGTGATAGGCGAAGGGCGTTTCGCAGCGCAGCTCCAACACCACTTCATGTTCTGACTGGCTTGTCACCTGCCATGCCTGCTGCCAGGCCGAACCGTGAATCGGAAAAGGATCAGTGAGGCTATTGGCTGCCAGTGCCAGCCAGCCATCGGGGTTGTCGAACCCACCTTGAGCGATTCGGTTGGACCAGGGTGCCAAGGGATAGCAACCCAGCTTGCCCGGCAGCCCCGTATTGATCGCCTGTGCATCGCTGTGCCGTAACAGCGGTTGCCCGGTGGCGCGTACCGTCCAGTTGACGAGGCTGCCGCCGATAGCGGGGGCGAGTACCAAATGGGTGAATTGATCCGAAAGCTCAATCACGATTGACCTGCCTCATGAAGTCAAAACAAACACCGAGGATTCAAATGTGGGAGCTGGCTTGCCTGCGATAGCGATCTGTCAGTCAATGCATCCATGACTGATACACCGCTATCGCAGGCAAGCCAGCTCCCACAGTTGCTCACCTTTGTTTCTGAAAGAAGGTTTACAGCACCAAATGGGGCAACCACAGCGACAACGCCGGGATGTAGGTCACTGCAATCAGCACCAAAAACAACACCGCATAAAACGGCAGCAATGCCTTCACGGTTTTCTCGATACTGGTCTTGCCCACCGCCGCACCGACGAACAGCACCGCCCCCACTGGCGGGGTGATCAGGCCGATACCCAGGTTCACCAGCATGATCATGCCGAAGTGCACCGGGTCGACGCCGATGCCCAGGATCACCGGCATCAGGATCGGCGTGAGGATCAGAATCAGCGGCGCCATGTCCATCACCGTGCCGAGCAACAACAGCATGACGTTGATGCACATCAGGATCACGTAGCGGTTGTCCGACAGGGTCAGGAACAGCGTGGTGATCTTCGCCGGGATCTGCATCAGGGTCATGATGTAGCCGAAGCTGGCGGCGAAGGCGATCAGGATCATCACGATGGAAATGGTGCGCACCGTGCGATGCATCAGCTTGGGCAGTTCGCGCCATTTGTAGTCGCGGTAGATGAACATGGTCACGAAGAATGCCCACAACACCGCAATCGCCGCCGACTCGGTAGCGGTGAAGATGCCCGAGAGGATGCCGCCGAGGATGATCACCATGGCCATCAGGCCCCAGAGCGCATCGGCGGCGATCTTCAGCGCCTGCTTCAAGGGGATGACTTCGCCTTTGGGGTAGTTGCGCTTTTTCGCGAAGATCAGGCACAGCACCATCAGGCACGCGCTCATCATCAGGCCCGGCACCACGCCGGCCATAAACAGTGAGGCGATGGAAACCGTGCCGCCCGCCGCCAGGGAGTACAGCACCGAGTTATGGCTGGGCGGCGTCAGCAGCGCCTGCACCGAACCGCTGACGGTCACTGCGGTGGCGAATTCGCGTGGATAACCACGCCGTTCCATCTCCGGGATCAGCACCGAGCCGACCGAGGCGGTATCGGCCACGGACGAACCGGAAATCGCGCCAAAAAACGTCGAAGCCATGATATTGACCAGGGACAAGCCACCGCGCACAAAACCCACCAGCACCCCGGCAAAGGCCACCAGGCGCCGTGACATGCCGCCCTCGGCCATGATCGCCCCGGCCAGCACGAAGAACGGAATCGCCATCAGCGAAAACTTGTTCACCCCACCTGCAATCTGAATCATCAGGGCCTGGAACGGAATGTCGATCCACCACGCGCCAATCAACGCCGACAGCCCTAACGCATAGGCCACGGGCATGCCAATCAGGATCAATACAACAAAGCTGCCCAACAGAATCAATGCGTCCATATCAGGCAGCCCCTTCGTTTTCTTCAACCAGGTCGAAACGCACCACCTTGCGGTTGCTCTGGTCACCGAACAGCAGCTTTTCGACCACGAACACCAGGGTCAGCACGCCGCCAATCGGGATGGGCATATAGGTGATGCCCACGCGCAGGGTAGGGATGGCGCTCATGAACTGGTTCCAGGTGGACAGGCACAGCTTGGCGCCCCAAATCGTCATGAATACGCAGATGGTGCCCATCAGCAGTTGCGAGAGGATGCCGACGAGGCGGCGTTGGGCGGGCGGTAAGCGGTCAGTGATCATCGCCACCGACATGTGCGCACCGGCACGGTAACTGGCGGCGGCCCCGATAAAGGTGAACACCAGCATCAGCAGGATAGCGGTGGGCTCCGGCCAGCTGGAACCGGTGCCGAGGGCGTAGCGGGTGAAGATACCCCAGGGGATGATCAAGGCGACCCCCAGCACCGAAAGGCCGGCGACCCAGATGCAGGTCATGTAGAGGCGGTCATTGAAGCGCAGCAGTAAAGTCTTCATGGCGTTCACCGTGACCGGGCGCGTCGATACCGACCGCGCCGGGCCTTATGCAGGGCAGGGGAGGTTATTGAACCGCGTCGATGCGCTTGATCATGTCTGCATACGGCGCACCGTACTTGGCACGCACCGCGGCGGTGGCCTCATAGAAGGGCTTTTTATCGACCGTGATGAACTCCACGCCGGCCTTCTTGAGTTTCTCTTCGCTGCTGGCGGACTTAGCGTCCCAGAGCACGCGCTCATCGGCCTGGGCGGCCTTGGCAGCGGCCTTGACCATGTCCTGCTGGGCGGGGTCGAGCTTGTTCCAGGTGATTTTCGACATCACGATGGGTTCAGGCAGGATCAGGTGTTCGGTGAGGGTGTAGTACTTGGCGTTCTGGAAATGGTTGTGTTCCAGCAAGGTTGGCGGGTTGTTTTCCGCGCCGTCGATGACCCCGGTCTGCAGGGCGCTGAAGATCTCGCCGGTGTCCATGGCAATGCCGTTGGCGCCCATGGCGTTGAAGGCCTCGATGAAAATCGGGTTGCCTTGCACGCGGATCTTCATGCCCTTGAGGTCTTCGATCTTGCGCACCGGTTTCTTGGTGTAGAGGTTGCGCGTGCCGCCATCCATCCAGGCCAGGGCCACCAGGCCGAACTCGGAGTTGGTGATCTTGGCGAGGATCTCGTCGCCGATCTCGCCATCGATGACCTTGCGCATATGCGCCTGGTCACGGAACACGAACGGCAGGTTGAACACGTTCACGTCCGGCACCACCGGGCCGACGATACCGAGGCTGACGCGGGTCATCTGCACGGCGCCGACCTGGGCCTGTTCGACCACTTCCTTCTCGGAGCCCAGCACACCGCCGGGGAAGTACTTGAAGGTCAGCTCGCCGTTGCTCGCCTTGGTCAGGGCCTTGCCCATGTTCTCTTCGGCGACCACGGTGGGGTAGCCGGCGGGGTGGATGTCGGCGAACTTGATTTCCAGCGCGTGGGCGGCGCTGCTGAGGGTGAAGATTGCAGCGGCGAGCAAGGTGCGTTTGAAGTCCATGAAAGTCACTCCTGTCTTGTTATTGTTGTATTCAAGGCACAGCGATTAAACGATGAAGCGGGGTTCGGGCAGCCCTTGGACGCCGGGGTTGAGGGCGAACACGCCACCGGACAGCGACTGTTCACTCGGATCGTCACGGATAGACGTGACGTACAAAGTGTCCAGGCGGCTGCCACCAAAGGCGCACATGGTGGGTTTTTTCACCGGCACGCTCAGGGAGCGGTCCAGGCGACCGTCGGGGGTGAAACGGTGAATCAGCCCGGCGTCGTTGGCGCAGATCCAATAGCCGCCCTCGGCGTCCACGGCCGCACCGTCGGGACGCCCGGGGAAGTTGTTCATATCAATGAATACGCGGCGATTGGACGGCGTGCCGGTCTCGATGTCGTAGTCGAACGCCCAGACCTGTTGCACCTTCGGGTGCGAATCGGAGGCGTACATCGTGCGACCGTCGGGGCTGAAGGCCAGGCCGTTGAGGGTGATGAACCCGTCCAGTTGCATGTGGGGCGTAGCCCCGGACGCATAGCGATAAAGGACGCCCTCGGCGGCGTTCAGGCCCATGTCCAGCACCATGCTGCCGGCCCAGAAACGGCCCTGGCGATCGCAGCGGCCATCGTTCAAACGCATGTCCTTGCGTGAATGCTCGATGCTGGCCAGCGGCGTGGTGTCGAGGCTGCCGTCGTTGTGCGGCGTGAGCTGGAAGAAGCCGGTTTGCATGCCAGCCACCCAGTTACCCGTGTTGGTGCGGGCAATACAGGCGAGCATTTGCGGGGCTTTCCACGCCGCCAGATGGCCGGTGGCGGCGCTCCAGCGTTGCAGGCCGCCGTTGGGGATATCCACCCAATACAGCGCGTTTTCTTCAGGCACCCACACCGGGCATTCGCCCACGGCGTTACGGGCGTCGACAATCAATTCAGCGCACATGGTCATTCCCTTGGGTTGCTGGGCACTCAGTCACCGAACGGCCCCGCCGCGCAGAACGCACCGCCCTGGTAGACCTTGGCCGGGTCATCGGCGGCCACGGGCGGTTGGGCTTCGACCTCGGCGCGGAACACTTCGGAGCTGTCCTTGGGCGCAAAGCCCAGGTGTGCGGCGTAGCGGTTGTCCCACCAGGTATCAAGGTTGGCCGACATGCCGTACACCACGGTGTGGCCGACGTTGGGGGTGTAGAGCGCGCGTTCGAGCAGTTGGGTCAAGTCGTCGAAACTCAGCCAGGTGTGCATCATCCGGCGGTTCTGCGGTTGCGGGAACGAGGAGCCGATACGAATGCTCACGGTCTCGATGCCGTAGCGGTCGAAGTAGAAGCTGGCCATGTCTTCGCCGTAGGACTTGGACAGGCCGTAGTAACTGTCCGGGCGGCGCGGGGAGTGGGCGTCGAGTTGCTCGCCCTGCTTGTAGAAACCGATCACATGGTTGGAACTGGCGAAGATCACCCGCTTGACCCCGTGGCGGCGGGCGGCTTCGTAGATATGGAAAATGCCACTGATGTTCGCGCCCAGCACCTCTTCGAACGAGCGTTCCACTGACACGCCGCCAAAGTGTAGGATGGCGTCGACGCCTTCTACCAACTGATGCACGGCGTGTTTGTCGGCCAGGTCGCAGGTCTGTACCTCTTCGCGAGCATCGGTGGCGGGGGCCATTTCAGCGATATCCGAAAGGCGCAGCACGTTGGCATAAGGACGCATGCGTTCACGCAGGACTTTGCCCAGGCCGCCGGCGGCACCGGTGAGTAGCAGGCGGTTGAAGGGAGTGAGGGTGGTGGTGGTCATGGGCCTTCCAGATTTTTGTTGTAGGTTGTCGTATGACTATGCGGAAATAGTGTTAGGGATTCCGGGTGTTGTCAACTTCCTTCCAGGCCCATGAGATCAAATGTGGGAGCTGGCTTGCCTGCGATAGCGGTGAGTCAGAAAAGGGGGTGGTAACTGACCCACCGCTATCGCAGGCAAGCCAGCTCCCACATGGATGTGCGGCACCTTTGAGGTCGAGTTCGACCCCGGAACCTACAACAACGAAATCGGATAGCTGATAAAAATCCGGTTCTCATCGAACTCGTTATTGCTGAAGTCCCGGCGCATGGTCGAGTTGCGCCACTTCACATTGAGGTTCTTCAGTGCACCGCTCTGCACGGTGTAGGCCAGTTCCGACTCACGCCCCCACTCTTTGCCGTCGGTGATCGCGCCCGTGTGTACGTTGCTGCCGCTGATATAGCGGTTCATCAGGGTCAGCCCCGGAACCCCGAGTACCACAAAGTTGAAGTCGTGGCGCACCTGCCAGGACTTTTCCTTGGCGTTGTCGTAGCTGGCGTTGTAGCTGTCGTTGGCCAGGGTGCCGCCGCTGGTGCCGTTGATGCGCATCCAGGCGCTGTCGCCGCTGAGTTTTTGCAGACCCACGTAGAAGGTGTGGCCGTTGTATTTGGCCGAGAGCAGGGCGAACAGGGTTTTGTTATCGAGGTCGCCGGCCAGGGCGCTGCCGTCTTCCTTGCCGTTGAAGAAGCCGAGGTTGGCGCCCAGAGTCCAGTCGCCCACTGGCTGGCTGTGGGTGAGGTTGAGGTACTGCTGTTGGTAGATATCAGTCAGTTCGGCGTACCACAGGCCGACCTGGGTACGTTTGTCATTGAAGGTGTATTCGCCGCCGCCGAAGTTGAAGCGGTCTGAGGTGAACGCAGCTTTGCCGTTCATAAACATGTCTTCCATGCTCGCGTCGTTGCGTGGGCTGTTGCCGCGAAACTGACCGCCATAGAGGGTTAGCCCGGCAATCTCATTGGAGGTGATTTGTCCGCCACGAAAGGTCTGGGGCAGGGAACGGCCATCATCGGAACGCAGGATCGGCAGCACCGGCATCCATTCGCCAACCTTCAATTCGGTCTTCGACAGTTTGGTTTTCAGCGCGACACCCAGGCGCCCGAAATTGTCGGCGGGGCGGCCATCGTCATGTACCGGTAGCAGTTGCGTGCCGGCGGTGCCTTTGCCGCCATCGAGCTTTTGCGAATACAGGCCCAACACGTCAATCCCGAAGCCGACCGTGCCCTGGGTAAAGCCGGACTTGGCATCGAGGATAAAATTCTGCGTCCACTCTTCGGCCTTGCCCTGGGGGTTGGTGGGGTTGGTGAAGTTGCGGTTGAAGTAGGCATTACGCAGATTGAGCGTGGCCTTGGCGTCGTCGATAAAGCCTTCGGCATGGGCACCCAGCGGCAGGGTGACGGCCAGGCTGCCGAGGCCGAGAAGGCCCAGGCGCGTGCAGGAATGACGGGCGGATTGACTCACAGTGAGGCTCCCTTTGTTTTGTTGTTTTTATTATTTGTTATACGTCGTCGTACAACATTGAGCGCGATATTTGCGAGGTTTTCGGGGCGTGTCAAGCAGAAGTTATACGATGACTTGGGTGAAACGATTCAACTGATGGGGGCTCGGTCAGTGTGGGAGCTGGCTTGCCTGCGATGGCGGCGAGTCAGACAGTATGCAGTCACTGATCCACCGTCATCGCAGGCAAGCCAGCTCCCACATTGATTGCACTGCACAAGACTTTTCAGCCAGCGATGACCATCGGCGGCAGGGTGCCAAGTAGGGAAACCGCAGCCACCGCTGCAATGCCCAACAGCCACTCCATCATCACACTGGCTCTCAAACTGCCCAGGCGTTGCTCGCAGCGCTTGATACGCAACCGGTTCAACAACGCCAACCCGAGCATGCCCAGCACCAGTCCCACCTTGATCAGCAGGATCAAGGCAAACCCTTGGAACAGCGGCGTGGGCCACAGTTGCCCAGTGAGCACGCGCACGTTGATCAAACCGGTTACCAGCAGGCCGCCGACCAGGCCATATCCCACGCCACTGAAGCGGCGCAAAATCGGCTCCAAGCGATGGTCTTGCGCATGCCTGAGGATCAGCACCAACACCAGCAACCCACCGAGCCAGGCCCCAACGCACAGCAGGTGCACCACTTGGTTGAGGATCAGCAACTGCCCACTCAGCCCGTCGAGCATGGCGCCGTGGCCTACGGGTGCCAGGGTTGCCAGCAGCAGGGCGAGCAGCGGCAAGCGTAAGGCCGGCCAGGGCTTGATCAGCACGATCACCAGCAGCAGGTTCAGCAGCAGATGCCAGGCCCATACCTGGCCAAAAAAGGTCTTGCCCAGTACTAACTGGAGGGTGGCCGGTTGCAGCGCCGCGTCCCAACTGCCGGCCATGCTGGCGGTGATCAACAGCAACCACACAACACCGGTGACGAGCCCCAACCCGGCCAGGCCACGGGTGATGCGCAGCAGTTGCCGGTCCAGTGTCGGCTGCACGTGCGCGCCGAGCAGCCAGGGCCTGAACACCCAGGCCCCGAACATCAACAGCACGACGATGAAATGCAGGAAGCGGCACAGCACCAGCAGGGTTGCCATGGGTTATTGGCCGACCTTGAAGCTGTAAGTGCCTTCGCTTTTGTGAGTGTCGACGGACACTGCATGCCATTGGACTTTATAGGTGCCGCTTGCCAGCGGAGCGGCAGGCGTGACCACCAGGGTTTTCTTGTTGGCGTCCGGTGTTTCCAGGCCCTTGATGGCAATTTCGGTGCCGTCCTTGCTCAGGGATACCTTGGTGAAGGTGGCTTCGACGCCTTCGCTGAAGGTCAGGCGCAGGTCTTTCGGGGCGGCGACATTGCTGTCAGCCGCAGGTTGCGCGCTCTTGAGGTGGGCGTGGGCAAACGCCGCCGAGGCGCCCAGCAGGGCAGTGAACAGGACAGCAGCGGTCAGGGACTTCTTGAGCAACATTGTTCAATACCGATCAGAGGATAGGAGCCGGCAGTGTACGAAGTTTCGGCTTGGCCTGTCGCCCCGATCTAGAGCCGGTGGTAGTCTTTAGGTCGTGTTGTTGTCAGGGAGCCCTTATGGGCAATCACAAGATCGGAATTCGTCGGGTCAACGTCGAGAAAATCCTGCTGGCGGCGGAGAAGGTCTTCGCCAACAAGGGGTATGGCAGCACCGCCATGGCCGACATCGCCGAAGAAGCGCAACTGCCGCGCTCCAACCTGCATTACTACTTCACCACCAAGAGCGAGCTGTACAGCGCGGTGCTGTTCGACCTGCTGGAGTTGTGGAAGCAGGACGCCCTGAGCTTTGAAACCTTCGACGACCCCCGTGTAGTGCTCAGCAGCTACATCCGCGCCAAGATGCAGCGCTCGCGCACCCGGCCGTATGGCTCCAAGGTCTGGGCCAATGAAATCATTCACGGCGCGCCCACACTCGGCGAGGCCCTGGATGAAAGCCTGTACGACTGGGCCAAGATGAAGGAAGCGAAGATTCGCCAATGGGTGCAAGACAAACGCATCCTGCCGGTGGAACCGTCGAGCCTGCTGTACATGATCTGGGCCTCGACCCAGCACTATGCCGACTTCGACCACCAGGTGAAGATCTTGAATGATCACCAGCCGTTGTCGGACAGGCAGTTCGAGAAAGCCATTCAGACCGTGACCGGTGTGATTTTGCGCGGGATTGGGTTGGAGCCTTGAGCTGATCGTTCCCACGCTCTGCGTGGGAATGCCGCCCTGGACGCTCCGCGTCCGCTCTTGCCAGCGTGACGCCGAGCTTCACAGGATGCGTTCCCACGCGGAGCGTGGGAACGAGGGGCTAGGGTTACACCGCCTCCCGGTAAGGATTGCGCGGGTCCTGAGTCCAGTTCAAAAACGGCTTGCCGGTATCGATCGGCACCATCTCGATGCAGTCGGCCACCGGGCAGGTGATCTGGCACAGGTTGCAGCCTACGCACTCATCGTCGATCACCTCATACAGATGCGTGCCATCAGCCTGCTTCAAGCTGGCAATGGCCTGGTGCGAGGTGTCCTCGCAGGCAATATGGCAACGCCCACAGCCAATGCACGCCTCTTGGTCTATCTTGGCGATAACCTGGTAGTTGATGTCCAGGTACTTCCAGTCCGTGGTATTGCCCACCGCCCGCCCCGAAAACGCTTGCAGGTTGGCGTGGCCCTGGCTGTCCATCCAGCGCGACAAGCCGTCCTTCATTTCTTCAACGATGCGAAACCCATGCAGCATCGCCGCCGTGCACACCTGCACCGCGCCGCAACCCAGGGCAACAAACTCCGCGGCATCCCGCCAGGTGCCGATACCGCCGATGCCACAGATCGGCAGGCCATGGGTCTGTGGGTCACGGGCGATTTCGGCAACCATGTTCAACGCAATCGGCTTGACCGCCGAGCCGCAGTAACCGCCATGGGTGCTTTGGGTGCCGACTACCGGCAGGGCGACCATGCGTTCCAGGTCCACGCTGGTGATGGAGTTGATGGTGTTGATCAGCGACACCGCATCCGCGCCACCGCGATAGGCCGCCCGTGCCGCTACGCGGATATCGGTGATATTCGGCGTGAGCTTGACGATCACCGGCAGTGAGCAATACGTCTTGCACCAGCGCGTCACTTGCTCCACGTACTCCGGTACCTGACCGACGGCGGCGCCCATGCCCCGTTCGGGCATGCCGTGGGGGCAGCCGAAGTTCAGCTCGATGCCGTCGCAGCCGGTCGCCTCCACCAAGGGCAGGATGTTTTTCCAGGATTCTTCGACACAGGGCACCATCAGCGAGACGATCAGCGCGCGGTCCGGCCAGTCTTTTTTCACCTGGGTGATTTCCCGCAGGTTGATCTCCAGGGAACGGTCGGTGATCAGTTCGATATTGTTGATGCCCAGCACTTCGCGGTTGGCGCCATAGTGCGCGGAGTAACGCGACGACACGTTCACCGCCGCTGGATCTTCCCCCAGGGTTTTCCACACGACGCCACCCCAGCCGGCCTCGAAGGCGCGCACCACGTTGTAGGCTTTGTCGGTGGGCGGCGCGGAGGCCAGCCAGAACGGATTGGGCGCTTTGATACCGGCGAATACAATCGAGAGATCGGCCATTACGCAGCCTCCACGGTCAGCATGAGTTGGGCGTGCATGGCTTCGGCGGCCCGCTTGCCATGTTGTACCGCCTGCACGGTGAGGTCCTGGCCGAGGCTGACGCAGTCGCCGCCGGCATACACCCCAGGGATGCTGGTGCGCAGTTGCTCATCGACGAAGATGCGCTCGCCGACGCGGTGCAGTTGTTGGGCCAGCGGATCGTGCAGGGCGTCGTTGTCAAAGCCTTGCCCGATTGCCTTGAAGATCGCATCGGCGGCCAGTTCGAAGGTTTCCCCGGTCGGCAGCAGGCGACCGTTTTCCAGGCGGGTGCGCGCAAAGCGCATGCCGCGCACGCGGCCTTGGTCGTCGAGTAGCACCTCGTCGGGTTGGGCCCAGGTCAACAGCCGGACTTGATTGGCTTTGGCGATGTCCTGTTCGTGGTGGGTCGCGCCCATGTCGGCCAGGCCACGGCGGTACACCAGGTTGACATCGCGGGCACCGAGGCGGGCCATTTGCACGGCCATGTCGATGGCAGTGTTGCCGGCGCCGAGCACGATGCAGCGGTCGGCCAGGGGCAGTTGGGTGAGGTCGTCGGCCTGGCGCAGTTCGCGGATATAGTCGGTGGCGGCAAGCAGGCCCGGGGCGTCCTCAAAGGGCAGGCCCAGCTGTTTGCTGGCCGCGAGACCCAGGCCGAGGAACACCGAATCGAACTGCTGGTGCAGTTCGCTCAAGGTCAGGTTGTCGCCCAGGCGCTGGCCGTGGCGAACCTCGATGCCGCCAATCTGCAGGAGAAAATCCAGCTCCTTCTGGGCAAAGTCGTCCACCAGTTTGTATTTGGCGATTCCGTATTCGTTCAGGCCGCCGGCTTTTTCCCGCGCTTCGAATATCACCACGTCATGGCCGTGCAAGGCGGCGCGGTGGGCGCAGGCCAAACCGGCAGGCCCGGCGCCGACCACGGCGATGCGCTTGCCGGTGGGCGCGGCGCGTTGGAACGGGTGTTCGCTGAAGTGCGCGTTGTCGATGGCGTAGCGTTGCAACAGGCCGATCAACACGGGGGCGCATTCTTCGGCGTTATTACGTACGCAGGCTTGCTGGCAAAGGATTTCCGTCGGGCATACCCGTGCACAGCTGCCACCCAGGATGTTGGCCGAGAGAATTTTCTGCGCGGCGCCTTGCACGTTGTCGGTGTGGATATTGCGGATGAATGACGGGATGTCGATTTCGCTGGGGCACGCATTCACACAGGGTGCGTCGTAGCAGTACAAGCAGCGCGAGGCTTCCAGCTGGGCCTGTCGGGTGTTGAGCGGCGGTGCCAGGTCGGTGAACTGGCTGGCGAGGGTGGCCCCGTCTTCGCGGGGGTGGGGGAGGTGGGTCAGGGTCTGGATCACGGTGTTGGCCTCACGGTTATTGAGGTGCTGCCTCTGATGGGCGATCGTTCCCACGCTCTGCGTGGGAATGCCTCACTGGACGCTCCGCGTCCGCTTTTTTTGGATTCAGCGGTTCACAGCCACCGGCTTGGAAAGCGCTGCCCGTTTGCTCAACTGCTCGAACACCGACGGATACGCCGGCCGCTCCACGTACCGTCCGGCCCCTCGCTCGGCGCGCAGGTCCCCATCGGCCCACACCAGCTTGCCCTGGCTGATGGTATGGCTAGGCACCCCGCGCACGGTCTTGCCTTCGAAGATGTTGAAGTCCACCTGCTGATGGTGGGTCTTGGCGGAAATGGTCCGCGTGCCCTCGGGGTCCCATAGCACCAGGTCGGCATCGGCGCCCACACGTATCGCGCCTTTGCGAGGGTAGAGGTTGAAGATCTTCGCGGTGTTGGTGGAGGTCAGCGCGACAAATTCCTGCATCAACAAACGCCCGGTATTGACGCCTTCGTGCCACAGCAGCGCCATGCGGTCTTCAATGCCGGCGGTGCCGTTGGGGATCTTGCTGAAGTCATCACGTCCGGCGGCTTTTTGCTCGGCGCAGAAGCAGCAGTGGTCGGTGGCGGTGGTGTGCAGGTTGCCCGCTTGCAGGCCATGCCACAGTGCCTCTTGGTGCCCGCGCGGGCGGAACGGCGGGCTCATCACATAGCCGGCGGCGGTCTGCCAGTCGGGGTGTTGATACACACTGTCATCGAGCAACAGGTGGCCGGCGAGCACTTCACCGTACACCGCCTGGCCCTTGCCTCGGGCATAGGTGATTTCATCCAGGGCTTCCTTCGTCGACACATGCACCAGGTACAGCGGCGTGCCGATGGTTTCGGCAATCCGGATGGCACGGCTGGCCGCTTCGCCTTCCACCTGGGAGGGGCGCGACAGCGGATGGGCTTCCGGCCCGGTGATGCCCTGGGCCATCAGTTTGCGTTGCAGGTGATACACCAGCTCGCCATTTTCGGCATGCACGGTGGGCACGGCGCCGAGTTCCAGGCAGCGTTCGAAACTGGCCACCAAGGTGTCGTCGGCGGCCATGATCGCGTTCTTGTAGGCCATGAAATGCTTGAAGCTGTTGATGCCGTGGTGGCTGACCAACTCGGCCATTTCTTCGCGTACCTGCTCGCTCCACCAGGTGATTGCTACATGAAACCCGTAGTCGGCGGCAGACTTTTCGGCCCAGCCGCGCCACTGGTGGAAAGCTTCCATCAGCGATTGCTGCGGGTTGGGAATCACGAAGTCGATGATCGACGTGGTACCACCGGCCAAGCCTGCCGCCGTACCACTGAAAAAGTCTTCACTGGCCACGGTGCCCATGAAGGGCAGTTGCATATGGGTATGGGGGTCGATGCCGCCCGGCATCAAGTATTGGCCGCTGCCATCGAGTATTTCGCAGCCTGCGGGAATATCCAGATTCGTGCCAATGGCGCGAATTAGACCCTCTGCGCATAACACGTCGGCGCGGTAACTTTCATCATGGGTAATAACGGTGGCGCCACGGATCAACAGCGACATGTCGAGTTCCTCACAGGCTTGACCGGCTTGTGCCAGTTCTAAGTGTTGTAATACCGCATACCGAGGGCTGGTTAATTCCTGTCATCGGTGACAGGAATAGAAACTAGCCCGAGTTTTTCGAATGAGCAAGAAGATTTTTCGCAAACATTTATAGGTTTTATCTTATTGATTTATATAAGAAAAATCCTGTTTTCACCAAAATGAAGCACGCCCACCCTGTTTTGACGCACTTGACAGGTTCTTGATCTGATCAATATTTCTTATTGCAAATCAGGCGCTTGAGATATGCCGCTTGACGGCGTCGAGAAATAAAAATAATTGTGATGCACCAGATTGAGACCTGAAGTTCGAGCAACTTGCGTATTGTTTAGCCTGACGCATACGGCAAGTACCGCAGGCTCAATTGGAAAGCTGATAAACATCAGTACGTTATATAAGCGGTGCGGGTTCAGAGGCGGTTGTCGGCACGGTTATTGAGTGCACGGGCAGTTGGCCGGAACCCTGGATGTCATGTTGTCGATGCGGTACTCCGGCCACCTGAACCTAGCGTGCAGGTGAGCAACAATAATTTTAAAAAAACCGTGGAGCGGCCATGCAACAGAACAGATCGCAAGTTATCGAGCGCAACGGCCTGTACGAACTCGACGCCGGCCCCGACGTCCTCGACAGCCCTCGCTACAACCACGACATGGCACCTACCAAAGTGCACGAGCGCACCTGGAACAAATGGCACATCACGGCGCTATGGGTCGGTATGTCGATCTGCGTGCCCACCTACACCCTGGGCGGGGTGCTCACGGCGTATTTCGGGCTGTCGGTGGGGGAGGCGCTGGTAGCGATCCTGCTGGCCAATATCGTGGTGTTGATCCCGCTGACCCTCAACGCGTTTCCCGGCACCAAGTACGGCATTCCGTTTCCGGTGCTGCTGCGCTCGTCCTTTGGAATCCTTGGTTCCAACGTGCCTTGCCTGATCCGCGCGCTGGTGGCCTGCGGCTGGTTTGGTATCCAGACCATGTTCGGCGGGCTGGCGATCCACCTGTTTCTGGGCTCGATTTTCGATGGCTGGAAAGCCCTCGGCGGTACCGGTGAGGTGATCGGTTTCATGCTGTTCTGGTGCTTGAACCTATGGGTGGTGCTGCGCGGCGCCGAGTCGATCAAGCGCCTGGAAACCTTGTCGGCGCCGCTGTTGGTCGCCGTGGGAGTTGGCCTGCTGGTATGGGCGATGCCGAACGTGTCCCTCAGCGAGTTGATGGCGATCCCGCCCAAGCGCCCCGAAGGCGCGAGCCTCACCGGTTACTTCATGGCGGGGCTTACGGCGATGGTGGGTTTCTGGGCCACGTTGTCGCTGAACATTCCCGATTTCAGCCGCTACGCCAACAGCCAGAAAGACCAGATTCTGGGGCAGATCTTTGGCTTGCCGCTGACCATGTTCCTGTTCGCTGCCCTTGGCGTGGTCATGACTGCCGCCTCGGTGAAACTGGTGGGGGTCAGCGTCTCCGACCCGGTGAGCCTGATCGGTCATATCCAGAGCCCGGTGTGGGTGGCCATCGCCATGGCGCTGATCATCGTCGCGACCTTGTCCACCAACACCGCGGCGAACATCGTCTCGCCCACCAACGACTTCCAGAACATCGCGCCCAAGCTGATCAACCGCACCACAGCCGTGATCCTTACCGGCCTGGTAGGGCTGGCGCTGATGGCCCATGAACTGCTGAAAAAACTCGGGCTGATCGTCTCGGACGTGAGTCTTGAAACCGTGTATTCCAATTGGCTGCTGGGTTATTCGAGCCTGCTGGGGCCGATTGCCGGGATCATGGTGGTGGACTATTTCATAACCCGCAGACAACAGTTGGACCTGGCCGGCCTGTACCGCGATGACGTGTACCCGGCCTGGAACTGGAGCGGCTTTGTCGCCTTTGGCGTACCGGTGGTGCTGACGCTGCTGTCGCTGGGCAGCGACGCGTTCAGCTGGTTCTACAGCTACGGCTGGTTCACCGGCTCGGCGTTGGGCGGGGTGTTGTATTACGGGCTCAATGCCAAGCGTGCTAGCAGTCCACTCACCGCCAAATCCCCGTTGTAAACACGGTCCAGGTGGGAGCTGGCTTGCCTGCGATAGCGGATTATCAGTTAAAGCCGTGTCGACTGACACACCGCTATCGCAGGCAAGCCAGCTCCCACAGTTGACCGCGTTAATTCATAAGAACCTGTAGCCTGAGGAGACCCCCATGAACGCTGCCCTCGACGTTCTGCAATCGACCCATCAGCACATCAACCGCGACCGTCTGTGGCAGTCGCTGATGGACCTGGCCAAACTCGGCGCCACCCCCAAGGGCGGTGTGTGTCGCCTGGCCCTCACCGACCTCGACCGCAAGGCTCGCGACCTCTTCGTGCAGTGGTGTGAAGCGGCGGGTTGCACGGTGACCGTCGACGGCATCGGCAATATCTTCGCGCGCCGCCCCGGCCGCAATCCCGACCTGCCACCGGTGATGACCGGCAGCCATATCGACACCCAGCCCACCGGCGGCAAGTTCGACGGTTGCTTCGGCGTGCTGGCCGGTGTGGAAGTGCTGCGCACCCTTAACGACCTCAAGGTGGAAACCGAAGCGCCGCTGGAAGTGGTGGTATGGACCAACGAAGAAGGCTCGCGCTTCCCGCCGTGCATGATGGGCTCAGGGGTGTTTGCCGAGAAGTTCACCCTGGCCGATACCCTGGCCAAAGTGGATGCCGATGGGGTCAGCGTGGGGGAGGCGTTGAACGCGATTGGTTATGCGGGAACGCGGCCGGTCAGCGGGCATAAGGTCGGCGCGTATTTCGAGGCCCATATCGAACAAGGGCCGATTCTGGAGGATGAACACAAAACCATCGGCGTGGTGCTCGGCGCCCTCGGGCAAAAGTGGTTTGACCTGAAGCTGCGCGGTGTTGAGGCCCATGCCGGCCCTACACCCATGCACTTGCGCAAGGACGCCCTGGTAGGCGCGGCCGCGGTGGTGGCCGCCGTGAACGCGGCGGCGTTGGCGCACCAGCCCCACGCATGCGGCACGGTGGGTTGCCTGCAAGCGTATCCGGGATCGCGCAACGTGATTCCCGGTGAAGTGCGCATGACCCTGGATTTTCGTCACCTGGAACCGGCACGGCTGGATTCGATGATTGCCCAGGTGCGCCAGGTGATCGAGGACACCTGCGCCAAACATGGCTTGAGTTTCGACCTGCAGCCCACGGCGGACTTCCCGCCGCTGTACTTTGACAAAGGCTGCGTGGAGGCGGTGCGCGATGCGGCGAATGGCTTGGGCTTGTCGAACCTGGACATCGTCAGCGGGGCAGGGCACGACGCGATCTTCGTGGCTGAGCTGGGCCCGGCGGGGATGATCTTTGTGCCGTGTGAAGGCGGCATCAGCCACAACGAAATCGAAAATGCCGCGCCGGATGACCTGGCGGCAGGGTGTGCGGTGTTGTTGCGCGCCATGCTAGCTGCTTCAGCGGCCATCGCCAGCGGCAAACTCGCAGCCTGATCGTTCCCACGCTCCGCGTGGGAATGCCGCTCAGGACGCTCTGCGTCCGCTCTTAAAATCGTGACGCGGAGCGTCACAGGGTGCATTCCTACGCAGAGCGTGGGAACGATCATTAACCCGGCTGCCAGCCGCCGCCGAGTGCGGTCAAAAGTCCCACGCTCGCCTGCAACTGCCGGGTCTGCACCGCCTGCAACGTTCTCTGCGCCTGCAACGCAGCGGTTTGGGCGGTGACCACGTCCAGGTAACTCACCGCCCCGGCCTGATAGCTGTTCATCGCCAAGGCCTGGGTATGTTGCGCCGCCTCTGCCGCCGCTTGCTCGTCCTCGGCTTGCTGCTGCAAATCCCGCAGTTGTGCGAGGTTATCTTCCACCTCACGCACGGCTTTCAGTACGTGGCTGCGGTACTGTGCCGAGGCCTCCTCGAACTCGGCCTTGGCCTGGCGCTCATTGGCGCTCAAGCGCCCGCCATCGAAGATCGGCAGGTTCATCAGCGGCCCCAGCGCCCAGTACCGGTTGCCGGCGGACAGCAGGTTACCGACGCCTTGGGTCTGCCCGCCCAGCACACCGGTCAAACTAAAATCCGGAAACCACGCCGCCTTGGCCACGCCGATCGTCGCGTTGGCTGCAAACACGCGGCGTTCAGCGGCGGCAATGTCCGGGCGACGCTGCAGCAGGTGGCTGGGCAACTGCGCAGGAATGCCAGGCAACGCCATTAACTGTGAGCTGGGCGGTAATGAAAAATCACTGGCCGTCACGCCCACCAATTCGCCGATGGCATGCTCGGCGAGGTTGCGTTGACCACGCACTTCATCCAGCTGTGCCTGGGCTTCGGCCAGTTGGTTTTGTGCACGGGTCAGGTCCAGTTCCGACGCAATCTGGCCTTCATAACGGCTGCGGGTCAGTTGCAGCGCTTTGCTGAAGTCCTGCAACGACGTGTTGAGGATTCGGCGCTGTGCATCCAGACCATTGAGCTGCACATACAGGCTCGCCAACTGCTGTTGCAGGCTCAAGCGCACCACCGCCAGATCATCAAAGGACGCTTGCGCCTGGGCATCGCCTGCAGCGACCTGGTTGCGGATTCTGCCCCACAGGTCGAGGTCGTAACCCAGGGAGAACCCAGCGGTATTGCTGTTGTACACCGACGGCTGTGTAGTGCCGCGCAACGGTCGTGAATCCGATTGACGCTGTCGCTGCGGTTGCGCGCTGGCGGTGATTTGCGGGAAAAGGCCCGCGTGCAGTTGACTGGCATAGGCCTGGGACGCATCGAAGTGCGCCAGCGCCGCGGCCAGGTCCGGGTTGGCCTTGAGCAGTTGCTGTTGCAGCGCGTTCAGGCGCGAATCGTTGTAAAGCTGCCACCACTGGGGCGCCAATTGGTCCGACGGTTGCGCGCTGTGCCAGGGGCCATCGCTGGTTTGTTCACGGTAGTTCGCGGGCAGCTCAACCGACGGCACTGTATAGATGGGTGCCATCGAGCAACCCTGCAACGCCAGCAGCATCAACGCCGCCAGCGGCTTAAGCCTTGGGCGCATGGGCACCTCCCGAGGCGTCGGCCAGTTGCACCGGGTCGCCTTCGCGCAGGGCGTCGGGCGGGTTGTCGATGATGCGGTCAGCAGGCTTCAGGCCCTGGTCGATCACCAGGCGCTCGCCGAGGTCCAGGCCGATATGAATGTCTTGCAGGTGCACATGGTTGCGCCCGTCCAGTACCGCAACCTGGGTGCCCTGGGCGCGGAAGATCAAGGCGCTGGCCGGGATGCTCACGCCATGGGTGTCGGCCGGAATCGGCAGGGTGACTTCGGCGTAATCGCCCGGCAGCAGTTCGCCGTTGGGGTTTTCGGCGACGAACTGGGCGAGCAGGGTGCCGGAGCGGCGGTCGATGGCGGTGGAGTCACCAATCAGGCGCGCCTTGAAGTGCTCGCCAGGGTGCTCGGGGACGGTCAGTTCGGCCTCAAGGCCTGTATGGATGACCGCTGCATAGTTCTGCGGCACCGGCACATACAAACGCAGTTGGTGGGTGTCGGCAATGTTGAACAGTTCCGGATCGCTGGCGTTATCGGCCTTGATCAACTGGCCAATGTCGGTGTTGCGGGCGGTGATGGTGCCGGCGAACGGCGCGCGAAGGGTCTTGTAGCTTTCCAGGGCGCACAGTCGCGCATAGTCTGCTGCGGCGGCTTCGGTGTTGGCCTTGGCGGCTGCGGCGTTGGAGGTTTTTTCATCGGCATCCTGGCGCGATACCGAATGGCTGGCCAGCAGGTTTTGCCAGCGGGTCGCCGTGGTGGCTGCCAGGCGTGCGTTGGCTTGTTGCTGGATCAGACGCGCATGGGCCTGGGCCAGTTGTTGGTCGAGGTCCGGGCTGTCGATTTCGGCGAGGATTTGCCCGGCCTTGACCTGGGCACCGATATCGACTTTCCAGTCCTTCAAGTAGCCGCTGACCCGTGCATGGATCGCCGCCTGGCTCCACGCCTCCAGATGGGCGGGCAGGCGCAGGGTGTCACCGCCGGCGTTTGGCTTGGGTTGGAACACCATCACCTGGGGGACAGCGGCGGCTTCGGTCCAGGCGGTGACCGATTGCTCGTGCAGCGTGCGCGCATGCAGGCCGCTGGCGACCAGCAGGGCAGCCAACGTCAGGCCACCGACACCCAGGAGCATCAGGCGCTTGCGCGAGGGTTTTTGATCAGGCGACATGGGGCGTTTCTCCAGCAGTTGCGCGAGTAGGATGACGGCCGTGGACCAGGCTGAAGACCACGGGAACAAACAACAAAGTGGCGATGGTGGCGAAGATCAAACCGCCGATGACTGCCCGGCCGAGCGGGGCGTTCTGCTCCTCGGAAATCGCCAGGGGCAGCATGCCGATGATCATCGCCAGGGCGGTCATGCACACCGGGCGAAAGCGTGTGTAGCCCGCTTCCAGCGCGGCTTTCAACGCATCGCCATGTTCGGCCAGGCGCTCACGGCAGAAGCTCACCACCAGGATCGAGTTGGCGGTCGCCACGCCCATGCACAAGATGGCGCCGGTGAGTGCCGGTACCGACAGCGAGGTGCCGCTGAGAAACAGCATCCACACGATGCCCGCCAATGCTGCCGGTAACGCCGTGATGATCACAAAGGGGTCAGCCCACGACTGGAAGTTGACCACGATCAGCAGATAGATCAGCACCACCGCGCCGAGCAACCCGAAGCTCAAACCACTGAACGCCTCATGCAGCGCGTCGATCTGTCCGTGCAGGCTGATGGTCGCGCCTTTGGGGCGCATGGACGCCGTGTCATCCAGCACCTTTTGCACATCGCGGGCCACACCGCCGAGGTCGCGGCCTTGCACGTTGGCGTACAGGTCCAGAGTCGGTTCGATGTTGTAGTGGGTCACCACGGCCGGGCTTTGTACCCGGGAGATAGTTGCCACGCCGCCGAGGATTTGCGCCTGGCCATTGGCACCGGTCACCGGCAGCGCTTCCAGGGACGGCAGGCTGTCGAGACGGTATTGCGGGGTGGCGGCGACGATGGAGTAAGACACGCCGTTGGCCGGGTTGAGCCAGAAGGTCGGCGCGGTTTGCGAGCTGCCGGCGAGGGAGGCGACCATGCTGTTGGTGACGTCACGCTCGGTGATACCCAGGCCATTGGCGCGCATGCGGTCTACATTCACTTGCAGCGAGGGGTAGCCGGTGGACTGCTGGATACGCAGGTCGGCAATCCCCGGTACATGCTGCAAGCGCCGTTCAAGCTCGACGGCATAGGCGCGGTTTTCTGCGTCATTGCGCCCGGAGATTTTGACGTCCAGCGGGGCGGGAGCACCGAAGTTGAGGATCTGGCTGCTGATGTCGGCGGGCAGGAACGCAAAGTGGCTGCCGGGGAAACTTTGCGGCAGGGCTTCACGCAGTTTTTTCACATAGTCGGCGGTGGGCGCGTGGTGCGTTTTCAAGCTGACCTGGATGTCACCGTCCTGCGGGCCGATGGTGCCGCTGCTGCTGTAGGCCATGTCGATGCCGCTGAGCGGAATGCCGATATTGTCGACGATGGTGTCCAGTTCTTCGGCGGGGATGACCTCGCGGATCCGCGCTTCGATGCGGTCGAACGCCGCGGCGCTTTCCTCGATGCGCGTGCCCAGGGGCAAGCGCACATGCAGGGCCAAGGCACCCGCATCGGTGGCCGGGAAAAAGTCCTGGCCCAGGCTCGGCAACAGCAGGAACGACGCCAATACACACGCCAGGAACCCGACAATGAAGCGCTTGCGTGCGCCCAGTGCCAGCGTCAGCAGGCCATGGTAGGTGTCACGGATATTGGAAAAGTGCCGCTCGAATCCCTGTTGAAAATTCAGCACCGATTGCAGCAACGCATTGCGCGGTTTCAGGTGCTGTTCACCTTCATGGTGATTGATGAATGCATCTTCCGGATGATGCCCCGCGCCAGGCTCGGGCCTATGCGGTTTGAGCAAAAACATCGCCAGCGTCGGCACCAGGGTGCGTGAGAGGATGAACGAACTGGCCATGGCGAAGATCACCGCCAATGCCATCGGCCGGAACAGGTAACCGGCGATGCCTTGCAGCAAAAACATCGGCACGAACACGATGCAAATGCACAGCAGTGAGACGAACGCCGGGCCGACGATTTGCGCGGCGCCGTCGAGAATCGCGGTCTTCACCGCCTTGCCTTGCTCCAGGTGCCAGTTGATGTTTTCGATGGTCACCGTGGCGTCATCCACAAGGATGCCCACGGCCAACGCCAGTCCGCCCAGCGTCATGACGTTGAGGGTTTGCCCACTGACAGCCAATAGCGCGATGGCCGAAAGCACCGCCAGGGGAATCGACGCGGCGATGATCAAGGTCGAGCGCCAACTGCCGAGAAACAGCAGGATCATCGCACTGGTGAGCAATGCGGCAATGATGCCTTCCTGGGCCACGCTGCCCACCGACTGTTTGACGAACACCGACGCATCGCCCAGCAGCGAGGTTTTCAATGACGGCGGCAGGGTTTCGTTGATGCGCGGCAGCATCTGGCGGATACCGTCGATGATCGACAGCGTGGAAATGCTGCCGTTTTTCAGCGCCGGCATCAGCACGGCGCGATGGCCGTCGACCCGCACGATGTTGGTTTGCGGCGGTGAGCCGTCGCGCACATGGGCCACTTGGCCGATGGTGATCAGCGCACCGTCGACGGTCTTGATCGGCAAGTCGTTGAGCTCATTGATGGCCTTGGGGCTGTTGTTGAGCAGGATCGTGTATTCGTTGGGGCCCAGCTTGGCAGTGCCCACCGGAATGATCTGGTTCTGCAGCGCCAGGGCATTGCCCACATCCTGAGCCGACAAGCCTTTGGCGGCGAGGGCTTGGGGGTCGAGGTCGAGGGTGATCTGCCGTTGCTTGCCGCCCATCGGCGTGGGCATGGCCAGGCCGGGCAGGGCGCTCAAGGGCAGGCGGATATTGTTCTGCACCAGGTCACGAATTCTGGCTTCCGAAAGGCTAGGGCTGGAGAACGCCATTTGCAGGATCGGCACCGTGGAGGCGCTGTAGTTGAGGATCAGCGGCGGAGTGATGCCCGGTGGCATTTGCTTGAGCACGGTTTGTGACACCGCCGTGACCTGGGCATTGGCGGTACGGATATCCACGCCAGGTTGGAAGAAGATCTTGACGATGCCCATGCCGGGCAACGATTGCGACTCGATATGTTCGATGTCGTTGACGGTGGTGCTCAGGGAGCGTTCGTAGGTGTAGATCACCCGACCGGCCATGGCGTCCGGGGACAGGCCGTTGTACTGCCAGACCACGGCGACCACGGGAATGCCGATATCGGGAAAAACATCCGTGGGCGTGCGCAGGGCCGCCATCGGCCCGATGATGCAGATGAATATAGCCAGCACGATGAAGGTGTACGGCTTGTGCAGTGCGGTCTTTACCAGCCCGAGCATGCGTGAGTCTCCGAGAAGAGCAGGTTTGCAAACCCCGGCAGTCTTGCCCGACCCACCTAACACGCACCTTTCAGCCAGGTGAAGGAAGTTTTAGTTAACGGCTGAAGATCCTTTCATAGGGATTCATTTGTTCTCGGTAGGGCAGCTCATCAAGCTTGTCAGCCATCGGATACGACCTTTTCATTCATGCCCTTTGGAGCCCTGTCATGTCACTTAAACCACTGTTGTTAGTTCCCGTCCTTGGCTTTGTCTGTTTGTTGTCGGCGTGCGCCGGCCCGATCCCCAAGGCGGACCCCAGCCAAGCCTGGATCGGCTTGCAGGAAGAAGCGCCGAATGACCTGATGGCCGAGCGTGTCGATGGCAAGCGCGTGGACGATGGGCGCTATTTCGAAGTGACCCCGGGGGACCATCGCCTGGACGTGACCTTATTTGAAGACGAGCCGGGTGACGACAACCAGCAGGACTGCCAGGGCCGCATCGAGTACAAGCATTTCAAGGCGGGTGAGCACTACACCCTGGTGGAGTCGAGCCTGGGCACCACGGTGCGCGCGTCCCTTGAGGACGGCCACGGCAAGGAAATTGCCGCAACCCAGGACTTCAATTGCATGCCTGGCTAAGCGTGATGCACCGTCGCCTTGCGCGGCTCGGCGGGTTCAGCAGGTTTGACGTGGGGGTGATGATGCCGGCGCGTCACGCGCATGACCCCCCACAGCATGGCGGCGGCGACGGCCAGCCAACCACAGATCAACAGGAAAATCGTTGTCGCAAGGCTCATTCGGGCCTCCTTTCGCCCACTTGGGGCACACACAGTCTTCTCAGTGGACAGTCTAGTCAGCTGGCGGTTGCCTGCTATTGACCAATGGTCGAGTCCGTCCAACTTGTTTGCTCTATCGTCACCGCTTTATTGCACGGGTCGGCTATAGATATCTTGCGCGGCTTCCTGTAGGAGCGAGCTTGCTCGCGAAAAACGTCAACGATGACGCGGGCTTCCTGAATAAACGCGGCGCCCTCAATTTTTTCGCGAGCAAGCTCGCTCCTACGGGATAGAGAAAGCGCGATTGGGCTATGATCGGGGCCTTTACCGGCAGTTGATCAAGAGAGTAAAAAATTGCGCTTACGGTCGAAACTTAAAACTTCCTTGCTACTGGCCGTTGCCCTCGGGTTGGCGGCCTGTTCCAGCAACACTCCATCGAAACTGCCTGGCTTGCCCGAGCGCGTCGAACTCAATGGCGTGCCGACCTTTCGCAGTGAGGCTTATCAGAGCGGTCCTACGGCACTTGCCAGCATGCTGTCGCAACAAGGCATTGTCATGACACCGGGTTTGCTTGATAAGCCGCTGCGCCTGCCCGGCGCCGAGGCGGACCTTGAGCGCAACATGCAGGTGCTGGCGCGTGAGTACGGGCTGATGGTGTACCCATTGGACGCCAAGCTGACCGCCGTGCTGGCGCAGGTGGCGGCGGGTTACCCGGTGATGGCGCGGATCAACGCCAGCTATTGGTCCGGGGCGCGTTATGTCGTGGTGGTGGGGTTCAACCAGCAGAAGAGTACGGTGCTGTTGCGCTCAGGCAATGAGCGCCGCTTGAGCATGAGCTTCAGCGACTTTGAGTCGGCGTGGAAGGGCGCGGGCCATTGGGCCATCCTGACCCAGCGCCCGAGCCAGTTGCCGGCCAACGTGGACGGGCAACGCTGGCGCGATGCGGCCAATGCCACGGCGCAGGCGGGGCAGGAGCAAGCGGCTGCCCAAGCGCTCAAGGTTTTGGCAGAGAAGAAGTGAAACTCAAATAATGTGGGAGCGGGCTGTGGGAGCGGGCTTGCTCGCGAAGGCGCCGTGTCAGTCGCTGAATGCTTAGGCTGACCCACCGCATTCGCGAGCAAGCCCGCTCCCACAGTAAAATCGTTGCTTATCGACGTACTTCCGTAGCGGTCGCTCGATTCTTGAGGTTTTTATCAGCCTTGTAACGCAGCGCCACATCCGGCACTGCGCCGCCTTTGCCGGTCTCGACCCAGCTACGAATACGGCTGGCATCGGCAAAATGGGTGAACTTGCCAAAGGCATCCAGGATCACCAGCGACACCGGGCGGTTGCCCATACTCGTCACCAGCACCAGGCAATGGCCGGCCTGGTTGGTGAAGCCGGTCTTGGTCAGCTTGATATCCCAGTTGGCGCGGTTGATCAGGTGGTCGGTGTTGGAGAAGCCCAAGGTGTAGTTGGGCTTGCGGAACGACACAGTCTTTTCCTTGGTGGTGCTCAACTGGCTCAGCATCGGGAATTTACGCGCATAGGCCAACAGCTTGCTCAGGTCGCGGGCGGTCGACACGTTATGGATCGACAGGCCGGTGGGCTCCACATAGTGTGTGCTGGTCATGCCCAGGGATTTGGCCTTGGCGTTCATCGCCGCAATAAAGGCCGCGTAACCGCCAGGATAATGGTGGGCCAGGCTCGCAGCGGCGCGGTTTTCCGAGGACATCAGCGCGATCAGCAGCATTTCCTTGCGCGGCATCTGGCTGCCGATCTTCACCCGGGAGAACACGCCTTTCATCTCGGGCGTGTCGGTGATGTTGATGTCGATGTACTCGTCCATATTCTGCTTGGCTTCGAGGACGATCAGGCCGGTCATCAGCTTGCTCACCGAGGCGATGGGTACCACCACGTCGGGGTTGCTGGAATAAATGACTTTATTGGTCTGCAAATCGACCAGCATGGCGCTGCCGGAGGCGATCTGCAGCTTGGAGGCGTCACGCGGGGCCAGGGTGGTTTCGGCGGCGTGGGCGAAGGTGCCTGTCAAAGCAAAAAACAGGCTGATAATAGAAAGACGAATTTTCACGCGGATGAACTCGCTAAAAAGTAAGGAAATGCCGTTGTAGAACGGATCTTGTGACAAATGACGTTACATTTTAGGAGTATGGATCAGAAAGCGATAGAGAGCCTTTAAATAAAGGCTGTAAGCCGATGATTGGTCGGGCTTGTAGCGATTTTTAACCTACTGCTTTGATATTTTTTCCCGAGTGTCCTCATCGATAAGCTGTCGAAGTTGCTCAAACAGAGGGTCGGCATCTGTGTACTTCTTGCCGTAAGCCAGATTGAACTCGTAATTGAAGTCCGGTGGGTTCTTGCCCTGATTGTGCTGGAGCAGCGTTTCCAGCTTGTCCAGCGCCTTGACGGCTTTTGCCTCCGCAGACTGTGCGTGTTCATAGTCATCCCAGAGCGCCAATATCTCAGCTTTCAGCGGCTCATCCAGCGCCGAGGTCAGAAGCACAAGATCGTCTCTCTCTTGCTCGCCCTTGTTGGGAAACGCGGCCTGGCTGACGGCCGGGATGTCTCCATTGATGGCCTCACCCAGATCGTGAATGACACACATCTTGAGGATCTTCAGCATGTCGAGCTCGGCCAGTTGATCTTCGAAAACAATGGCCATCAGGCAAAGACGCCAACTGTGTTCCGCCGTGCTTTCGGTGCGCCCGGAAGAGGTGTGTGCACTTCTGAGTACATCCTTGAGTTTTTCCGTTTCCCGCAGGAATTCGAGGCGCCCTTTGATTTTGTCGATGTTCATGAAGTTTTCTGTCTCCAGTGGCGAAGGGAGTCAGATTAAGCCCGGGTAGGCTGAACGTCCACGCATACAATATGCATAGCGCAGGGCAGTCAAAGCGTCTCCACCAAACGCGCTGATGTACCGTCTGAAAGAGGGATGCGCGTCCACCGACAGCCGCTCTGGCTGATAGGCACAACCAGTGAGTCATTGTGGCCGGTGACGAATTCGATCGCCGGTGGCGCACTGACTTCCCTCCACCCGGTTTCATCCAGGGAGAGTTCCTTGCTGATGATCTGCGGTGTCGCAAAGCGCCATAGCGAACGCCCCAGCAATTCGCTGACGGGGCTTGCGAATTGGGCTGCGCGGGCAGGCGAGCAAGCCAGCAGACGGTGGGTCAGGTTGCACATGAGATGAACGGGTCGTGAGCTTTCTCTGACCAGGCGAGCCAAGGCTTGATCGGCGGCCGCATCAAGGCGGGCAGCGAGCAATTGCTCAAGCTGTTGGTGCGCGCAGGGGTCGATTGCCTGTACGCCGCTTTCCCAGCGCGAAATAGTGGATTGGGTGACGTTGAACAACTGCGCAGCGTGGGCTTGTTTGACTCGATGCAACAAGCGCCACCGCCTGAGCGCGATGCCAGGCAAGGCTGGCTTTGGGAAGATGCCAGGCATTTCTGATTCCGGAAGAGTGGCGGCTTTTGGCTAGTTTGTTTAACGCAATAACAGCCTGCAACAAGGGTTTTTCACGGGCAATAAAAAGCCCTGCGATAAGGCAGGGCTTTTTCATCATGCCTGGTTATTAACCGTGCAGGGTTTCTGCGGCATACAGCGTATTTTCCAACAGGCAGGCCCGGGTCATCGGCCCGACACCGCCTGGAACCGGCGTGATCCAGCCAGCGCGGGGCAGGGCGGTTTCATACACCACGTCACCCACCAACTTGCCGTCTTCCTGGCGGTTGATGCCCACGTCGATGACGATGGCACCTTCCTTGATCCACTCACCCTTGACCAGGCCCGGCTTGCCGGCGGCGACTACCACCAGGTCGGCACGGCCGACATGGCCGGCCAGGTCCTTGGTGAAGCGGTGGGTGACGGTCACGGTGCAGCCGGCCAGCAGCAGTTCCATGGCCATCGGGCGACCGACGATGTTCGATGCGCCCACCACGACGGCGTCGAGGCCGTACAGGTCGACACCTGTGCTTTCCAGCAGCGTCATGATGCCTTTAGGGGTGCATGGGCGCAGCAGGGGAATGCGTTGGGCCAGGCGGCCGACGTTATAAGGGTGGAAACCGTCGACGTCTTTGTCCGGGCGGATGCGTTCCAGCAGTTTGGAGGCGTCCAAATGCTCTGGCAGCGGCAGTTGCAGGAGGATGCCGTCCATGGCCGGGTCATCGTTGAGGCTGTCAATCAGGTCGGTCAGGGCCTGTTGAGTGGTGTCCGAAGGCAAGTCGTAGGCCTTGGAAATAAAGCCGACCTCTTCACAGTCTTTACGCTTGTGCGAGACATAAACCTGAGAGGCAGGATCGCTGCCGACCAGGATCACCGCGAGGCCAGGCGTGCGCAGGCCCTGCTGGCTGCGCTCGGTGACTCGTTTGGCGATCTGCTGGCGCAGGCTGGCGGCGATTGATTTGCCGTCGATAAGTTGTGCAGTCATTACGCGTGATTAACCATCGAGAGGGGGAAGAAAAGTGCGCGCATTCTCGCATGCCAAGGCGCGAGGGCAAAGGCGCTTGGTCTGCAAATTGCCCTAACCCCTTAAATAAAATCAGTTTTTTTCAAAAAAGATTTGACGGGTTTCCGGGGCATCTATACTATTCGTCGCACTTGTCGGGCACAGCCTAGCACTGGTTAAGAAGGTCGAGCAGAATAGTTGTACTGCAAGGCTGGAAGCACTTAGTTTGTAATCGTTAAAGAGTACAGATTAATAAGGCGCCCGTAGCTCAGCTGGATAGAGCATCCGCCTTCTAAGCGGATGGTCGCAGGTTCGAGTCCTGCCGGGTGCGCCATTAGGCAGCTTTGGCACAAGTAGCGCTATATGGTGGGCGTAGCTCAGTTGGTAGAGCACGGGATTGTGACTCCCGTTGTCGAGGGTTCGATCCCCTTCGTCCACCCCATATTCTGAAAGGCGCCAGATTTAACAGTCTGGCGCCTTTGCTTTAAGAGCTTCAAGCGCGGATGTGGTGGAATTGGTAGACACACTGGATTTAGGTTCCAGCGCCGCGAGGCGTAAGAGTTCGAGTCTCTTCATCCGCACCAATTAAAGCTTTTCCCGGTCGTCAGGCGGGGCAGGGCTCAACAAAGAAGTGGTTTGGTTTCTTTGTTAACGCAATATGGTGGGCGTAGCTCAGTTGGTAGAGCACGGGATTGTGACTCCCGTTGTCGAGGGTTCGATCCCCTTCGTCCACCCCATATTCGAAAGGCGCCAGATTTAACAGTCTGGCGCCTTTTTTGGTTTTGGCGGTTTGAGATTGGGTGGTCGCAGGTGCTGGGCTGCCCCGGCAGGGCGTGTCGTCGTATTTGTGTATCTCGATGATGCTGCGTTGCTTGCCTGTTCTGTTCGCAGGGCGGGCCGTCAGGGAGATGAATAGTTGTTCCTTCTATATATAGAGAGGGGCGGCGCAGAGCCCTGGCGCAATTTGGCTGTATTTGTCACCGGGGCGAGGTACTTCAGTGCTTTCGTACCGATAAATTGCCGGCTGTTTTCCGCTGTGTTTTCAGTAGGGTGACTTCTTGAGTTTGACCCACTAGAATGCATGCCCTTGATTGGGGTCGGAAATGGCCGGCTAATGTCTGTGCAACGAGGAATATCCATGCAAGTTTCTGTTGAAAATACTACTGCTCTCGAGCGCCGCCTGAGCATCACCGTGCCGGCAGAGCGTATCGAGACTGCGGTCAACAAGCGTCTGCAGCAGACTGCCCAAAAGGCCAAGATCGCTGGTTTCCGTCCAGGCAAAGTGCCGATGAGCGAAATCAAGCGTCGTTTTGGTGCCGATGCGCGCCAGGAAGCTGTAGGTGACGTGATCCAGGCTTCTTTCTACGAAGCCGTTGTCGAGCAAAAGCTGAACCCGGCTGGCTCGCCTTCGATCGAGCCCAAGTCCCTGGAAGCGGGCAAGGACCTGGAATACGTTGCCGTATTCGAAGTGTTCCCGGAATTTGAAGTGGCCGGTTTCGACGGTATCGAAATCGAGCGTCTGAGCGCCGAAGTGGCTGATTCGGACCTGGACAACATGCTGGAAATCCTGCGCAAGCAGAACACCCGTTTCGAAGTGGCCGACCGTGCCGCCCAGAACGAAGACCAACTGAACATCGATTTCGTTGGCAAGGTTGACGGCGAAGTCTTCGCTGGCGGCTCCGCCAAGGGCACTCAGCTGGTGCTGGGTTCCAACCGCATGATCCCTGGTTTCGAAGACGGCCTGGTTGGCGCCAAAGCCGGCGAAGAGCGCGTTCTGAACCTGACGTTCCCTGCTGACTACCAGAACCTGGACCTGGCTGGCAAAGCCGCCGAGTTCACCGTGACCGTCAACAGCGTTTCCGAGCCTAAGCTGCCAGAGCTGAACGAAGAGTTCTTCGCTCAGTTCGGTATCAAGGAAACCGGCATCGAAGGCTTCCGCACCGAAGTTCGCAAGAACATGGAGCGTGAGCTGCGCCAGGCCATCAAGTCCAAGGTCAAGAACCAGGTCATGGACGGTCTGCTGGCCGCCAACCCGATCGAAGTGCCTAAGGCCCTGCTGTCCAACGAAGTGGATCGCCTGCGCGTTCAAGCGGTTCAGCAGTTTGGTGGCAACATCAAGCCTGACCAGCTGCCGGCCGAGCTGTTCGAAGAGCAAGCCAAGCGCCGCGTTGTGCTGGGCCTGATCGTGGCTGAAGTGGTCAAGCAGTTCGACCTCAAGCCAGACGAAGACCGCGTTCGCGAAATGATCCAGGAAATGGCTTCGGCCTACCAGGAGCCTGAGCAGGTCGTGGCTTGGTACTACAAGAATGAGCAGCAGATGAACGAAGTACGTTCGGTTGTGCTGGAAGAACAAGTTGTGGATACTGTTCTGCAGAAGGCTAAGGTGACCGATAAAGCGGTCTCTTACGAAGAAGCAGTCAAACCGGCGGAAGCAGCACAAGCCGACTGATTGTCCAACTCGTTGGAAATTCAACCATAAGCCAGCCTCGCGCTGGCTTATGCGTTTTCAAGACATGACTATTTGGGAGTAACTGCAGAGCATGTTCCGTAATTCCTATATTCAGCAGAACTCTGATATCCAGGCCGCAGGCGGCCTGGTCCCGATGGTTGTCGAGCAGTCCGCTCGTGGCGAACGCGCCTACGACATCTACTCGCGCCTGCTCAAGGAGCGAGTGATCTTTCTGGTTGGCCCGGTAGAGGACTACATGGCCAACCTGATCTGTGCGCAGCTGCTGTTCCTTGAAGCGGAAAACCCGGACAAGGACATCCATCTCTACATCAACTCGCCGGGTGGTTCGGTGACTGCGGGCATGTCGATCTACGACACCATGCAGTTCATCAAGCCAAACGTGTCGACCACCTGTATTGGCCAGGCGTGCAGCATGGGCGCCTTCCTGCTGACCGCAGGTGCCGAAGGCAAGCGTTTCTGCCTGCCGAACTCGCGCGTGATGATTCACCAGCCACTGGGCGGTTTCCAGGGCCAGGCGTCGGACATCGAAATCCACGCCAAGGAAATCCTCTTCATTCGTGAGCGTCTCAACACGCTGATGGCCAAGCACAGCGGGCGCACCCTGGAAGAAATCGAGCGCGATACCAACCGTGACAATTTCATGAGCGCTGAAGCCGCCAAGGAATACGGGTTGATCGACGCCGTGATCGACAAGCGCCCCGCATAATATAAGCCGCTCAAAATAGGGCTGGTCGGCATGTCCGACCACTGGCGGGCTTGAAAAAGCCCGCATAAGCCTTCATCTTGTGTTGCAAGCCTATCGGATTTGGATCGAACGAATGACTGACACCCGCAACGGCGAGGACAACGGCAAGCTGCTCTATTGCTCCTTCTGTGGCAAAAGCCAGCATGAAGTACGCAAATTGATTGCCGGCCCCTCGGTGTTTATCTGCGACGAATGCGTCGACCTGTGCAATGACATCATCCGTGAGGAGGTGCAGGAAGCCCAGGCCGAGAGCAGTGCGCATAAATTACCTTCGCCTAAAGAAATCAGCGGCATCCTTGACCAATACGTCATTGGTCAAGAGCGTGCAAAAAAGGTTCTGGCCGTAGCGGTGTACAACCACTACAAGCGCTTGAACCAGCGTGACAAGAAAGGTGACGAGGTTGAACTGGGCAAGAGCAACATCTTGCTGATCGGCCCTACAGGCTCGGGTAAAACCCTGCTTGCAGAAACCCTCGCTCGCCTGCTGAACGTTCCGTTCACCATCGCCGACGCCACCACCCTCACCGAGGCTGGCTACGTGGGTGAAGATGTCGAGAACATCATTCAGAAACTGCTGCAGAAGTGCGACTACGACGTAGAGAAAGCCCAGATGGGTATTGTCTACATCGACGAGATCGACAAGATCTCGCGCAAGTCGGACAACCCGTCGATCACTCGGGACGTTTCCGGTGAAGGCGTGCAGCAGGCCCTGTTGAAACTGATCGAAGGCACGGTTGCGTCCGTACCGCCGCAAGGTGGTCGCAAGCACCCGCAGCAGGAATTCCTTCAGGTTGATACGCGCAACATCCTGTTCATTTGTGGCGGTGCGTTCTCGGGTCTCGAGAAGGTGATTCAGCAGCGTTCCACCCGTGGCGGCATTGGTTTCAGTGCGGAAGTGCGTAGCAAAGAAGAAGGCAAGAAGGTGGGCGAGTCCCTGCGTGAAGTCGAGCCTGACGATTTGGTCAAGTTCGGTCTGATCCCGGAATTCGTTGGCCGTTTGCCGGTCCTGGCCACGTTGGACGAGTTGGATGAGGCGGCTTTGATCCAGATCCTCACCGAGCCGAAAAACGCACTGACCAAGCAATACGGCAAATTGTTCGAGATGGAAGGTGTAGACCTGGAGTTCCGTACCGACGCGCTGAAATCTGTGGCCAAGCGGGCACTGGAGCGCAAGACCGGTGCACGTGGCCTGCGTTCTATCCTCGAAGGCGTGTTGCTCGACACCATGTACGAAATCCCCTCGCAGTCCGAGGTGAGTAAAGTGGTGATCGACGAAAGCGTTATCGAAGGCAAGTCCAAGCCACTGTATATCTATGAAAACAGTGAGCCGGCTGCCAAGGCTGCACCCGACGCGTAAGCGTTCAGCAGTTGCGGTACAAGCAAGGGGCCTTTAGGGGCCCCTTGTTTTTTGGGGCGTTTTTTCGAGACGATGGTTAAATTCGCGTGTATTCATGCGTTTAACTGCTGGCATTGAGCTTGTTTTTTTTGCATGCAACCCCCATCTTGGTTTCAAGCTTATTTTTGAACTGTCATAGAGGCGAAATCATGAAGACAACCATCGAATTGCCTCTCCTGCCGTTGCGTGATGTCGTCGTCTATCCGCACATGGTTATCCCGCTGTTCGTGGGGCGCGAGAAGTCTATCGAAGCCCTCGAGGCCGCGATGACGGGCGACAAGCAAATCCTGCTGTTGGCCCAGAAGAATCCTGCTGATGATGATCCGGGCGAAGAGGCCCTGTATCGCGTCGGCACCATTGCCACTGTCCTGCAATTGCTCAAGCTGCCCGATGGCACCGTCAAGGTGTTGGTCGAAGGCGAGCAACGCGGCGCCGTAGAGCGCTTCATGGAGGTGGACGGCCACCTGCGCGCGGAAGTGGCGCTGATCGAAGAAGTCGAAGCCCCGGAGCGTGAATCCGAGGTGTTCGTGCGCAGCCTGCTGTCGCAGTTCGAGCAGTATGTGCAGTTGGGCAAGAAAGTCCCGGCTGAAGTCCTGTCTTCGCTCAACAGCATTGATGAGCCAAGCCGCCTGGTCGACACCATGGCCGCGCACATGGCGCTGAAGATCGAGCAGAAGCAAGACATCCTCGAAATCATCGACCTGTCGGCCCGTGTCGAACACGTACTGGCGTTGCTGGATGGCGAAATCGACCTGTTGCAGGTTGAAAAACGCATCCGTGGCCGCGTGAAAAAGCAGATGGAGCGTAGCCAGCGCGAGTACTACCTGAATGAGCAGATGAAGGCCATTCAGAAGGAACTCGGCGACGGCGAGGAAGGCCACAACGAAATCGAAGAGCTGAAAAAGCGTATCGATGCCGCTGGACTGCCCAAAGATGCCCTGACCAAGGCCACCGCCGAGCTGAACAAGCTCAAGCAGATGTCGCCGATGTCGGCTGAAGCCACCGTGGTGCGCTCGTATATCGACTGGTTGGTGCAAGTGCCGTGGAAGGCCCAGACCAAGGTGCGCCTGGACCTGGCCCGTGCTGAAGAGATCCTCGACGCTGACCATTACGGCCTGGAAGAGGTCAAGGAGCGCATCCTTGAGTACCTCGCCGTGCAAAAGCGCGTGAAGAAAATCCGCGGTCCGGTGTTGTGCCTGGTCGGGCCTCCGGGTGTGGGTAAAACCTCCCTGGCGGAATCGATTGCCAGCGCGACCAACCGCAAATTCGTGCGCATGGCCTTGGGTGGCGTGCGTGACGAAGCGGAAATTCGCGGTCATCGCCGTACCTACATCGGTTCGATGCCGGGAAGATTGATTCAAAAGATGACAAAAGTGGGTGTGCGCAACCCGCTGTTCCTGCTCGATGAAATCGACAAAATGGGCAGCGACATGCGTGGCGACCCGGCGTCGGCCTTGCTCGAAGTGCTGGACCCTGAGCAGAACCATAATTTCAACGACCATTACCTGGAAGTCGACTACGACTTGTCTGACGTAATGTTCCTGTGCACCTCCAACTCCATGAACATTCCGCCAGCCTTGCTGGACCGGATGGAGGTGATTCGTCTGCCGGGCTACACCGAAGACGAGAAGATCAACATCGCGGTCAAGTACCTGGCGCCCAAGCAGATTTCGGCCAACGGCCTGAAGAAGGGCGAGATCGAATTCGAGGTCGAGGCGATCCGCGACATCGTGCGTTACTACACCCGCGAGGCCGGTGTACGGGGCCTTGAGCGCCAGATCGCGAAGATCTGCCGCAAAGCGGTGAAGGAACACGCGTTGGAAAAACGCTTCTCGGTGAAAGTGGTTGCCGACTCCCTGGAGCACTTCCTGGGCGTGAAGAAATTCCGCTACGGCCTGGCCGAGCAACAGGACCAGGTCGGCCAAGTGACTGGCCTGGCGTGGACCCAGGTGGGGGGCGAATTGCTCACCATCGAAGCTGCGGTGATTCCGGGCAAAGGCCAGTTGATCAAGACCGGCTCCCTGGGTGACGTGATGGTCGAATCCATTACCGCCGCGCAGACCGTGGTACGCAGCCGCGCCCGCAGCCTGGGCATCCCGCTGGACTTCCACGAGAAGCACGACACCCATATCCACATGCCGGAAGGGGCGACCCCCAAAGACGGCCCTAGCGCTGGCGTAGGCATGTGCACGGCCCTGGTATCGGCCTTGACCGGCATTCCTGTGCGCGCCGATGTGGCGATGACCGGGGAAATCACCCTGCGTGGCCAGGTATTGGCGATCGGTGGTCTGAAAGAGAAATTGCTCGCCGCTCACCGGGGTGGAATCAAGACCGTGATCATTCCTGAAGAGAATGTTCGCGACTTGAAGGAAATTCCTGACAACATCAAGCAGGATCTTCAGATTAAACCGGTTAAATGGATTGACGAGGTCCTGCAAATTGCGCTGCAATACGCGCCGGAGCCCTTGCCGGATGTGGCCCCGGAGATTGTCGCGAAGGACGAAAAACGCGAGTCCGATTCCAAGGAAAGAATTAGCACGCATTAATGTGTTGGAGCCTGGGGGCTTCCTTGACAGCTTTTTAGAGCCCTTGTTATAAAGCGGCTCTTAAGTGTCTGTAGGCCATTCAGCACTGGTTTTGCTTTTTACCAAAAAACTTAGAATCATACTCAATAGATATATAAGGGGACTTAGAGTGAACAAGTCGGAACTGATTGATGCTATCGCTGCATCCGCTGATATCCCGAAAGCTGCTGCTGGCCGTGCGCTGGACGCAGTAATCGAATCCGTCACTGGCGCTCTGAAGGCCGGCGACTCCGTGGTACTGGTAGGCTTCGGTACTTTCTCTGTGACTGACCGCCCAGCTCGCACTGGCCGTAACCCACAGACCGGCAAAGCACTGCAAATCGCTGCTGCCAAGAAACCAGGTTTCAAAGCCGGTAAAGCCCTGAAAGAAGCCGTTAACTAAGCTTCGTTCAAGCCTTTGCTTACCCGGGTCGGACGCAGGTCTGGCCTGGCAGCGGAGCGGTAGCTGACCCACGTATCGGGTCGCCACGCCGGGGGTGCAGATTCGAACCCCCGTCCGCTCCGCCAGTTACGAGAAGGCGCATCCTCGGATGCGCCTTTCTTCTATCCGGACTCTACCCACGCTCCACGGTTGCCTAATCTTTGAAGTTCAACCGTTTCTGGGGGACGCATGCTGCAAAATATCAGGGACAATTCACAAGGCTGGATTGCCAAGACCATCATCGGGATCATCGTCGCATTGATGGCGTTCACCGGTATCGAAGCCATTTTCCAGGCTTCGGGTAATAACAAGCAGGACGTGGCCAAGGTCAACGGTGAAGAAATCACCCAGACCGAGCTGAGCCAGGCTGTCGACATGCAACGCCGCCAACTGATGCAACAGCTGGGCAAGGATTTCGATGCTTCCCTGCTGGACGAAAAGCTGCTGCGCGATGCTGCCCTCAAGGGCCTGATCGACCGTAAGCTGCTGCTGCAAGGCGCTGCTGATTCGAAGTTCGGCTTCTCCGAAGCTGCGCTGGACCAGGTGATCCTGCAGACGCCGGAATTCCAGGTAGACGGCAAGTTCAACGCCGAACGCTTTGACCAGGTGGTTCGTCAGCTGGGCTATAGCCGCATGCAATTCCGTCAGATGCTGACCCAGGAAATGCTGATCGGCCAGGTTCGCGCAGGCATCGCCGGCAGTGGTTTCGTGACCGACGCCGAGGTGCTGGCATTCGCCCGCCTGGAAAAACAGACCCGTGATTTTGCCACCGTCAACATCAAGGCTGACCCTGCGGCGGTGAAACTCACCGACGACGAGGTCAAGGCCTACTACGACCAGCACGCCAAAGAGTTCATGACCCCGGACCAGGTGGTCATCGACTATCTGGAACTGAAGAAGTCGTCCTTCTTCGACCAGGTTACTGTCAAGGACGATGAGCTGCAGGCTGCCTACGAGAAGGAAACCGCCAACCTCGCTGAACAGCGTCGTGCCGCGCACATCCTGATTGAAGTCAACGACAAGGTCACCGAGGCGCAAGCCAAGGCCAAGATCGAAGACATCCAGGCGCGCCTGGCCAAGGGTGAGAAGTTCGAAGCCCTGGCCAAGGAGTTCTCCCAGGATCCAGGTTCGGCCAACAATGGCGGCGACCTCGGTTTTGCCGGCCCTGGTGTTTACGACCCGGACTTCGAAACCGCGCTGTACGGCTTGAAGCAAGACCAGGTGTCGACGCCGGTGCGTACTACCTTCGGTTGGCACCTGATCAAGTTGCTGGGCGTGGAAGCGCCTGAGGTGCCATCGTTCGCCAGCCTGAAAGACAAGCTGACCCGCGAGCTCAAGGCCCAGCAGGTTGAACAGCGTTTTGTCGAAGCGACCAAGCAATTGGAAGATGCGGCATTCGAAGCCTCTGACCTGGCCCAGCCAGCGTCCGACTTGAAGCTGACCGTCCACACCTCCGCGCCGTTTGGCCGTGAAGGTGGCGAAGGTGTTGCGGCCAACCGTGCCGTGGTCACTGCAGCCTTCAGCCCGGAAGTGCTGGATGAAGGTGCCAACAGCAGCGCCATCGAGCTGGACCCGGAAACCATCATCGTGCTGCGTGCCAAAGAGCATCTCAAGCCGGCCCAGTTGCCGCTGGAGAACGTTGCTGCGGCCATTCGCACCCAGATGACCAAGGAGCGCGCAAGCGCTGCTGCCAAAGCCCGTGCCGACGAGTTGATCGCCAGCCTGCGTGATGGCAAGACCGCGCTGGACCAGCCGGTTGACGGCCAGGCCTGGAAGGTGACTGAGGCGGCTACCCGTGGCCAGGAATCTATCGACCCGGCCGTGCTGCAAGCCTTGTTCCGCATGCCCAAGCCTGCGGCCAAGGACAAGCCGACCTTCACCACCGTGACCCTGCGCGATGGCAGCCTGATGATCGTGCGCTTGAACGGCGTGAACGAAGCGGCGGCCCCTACGGACGAAGAAAAGGCGCAATACCGCCGCTTCCTCGCTTCCCGTATTGGCCAGCAGGACTTCGCGGCCTACCGCAAGCAGTTGGAAACCCAGGCAGACATCAAGAAGTACTGATGCCGGCCTGAATAAAAAGACCCCGACCTGAAAAGGCCGGGGTCTTTTTTTGCCTTTGATAAAGTGAGTGCTGAATGCGCTTTAGGCGTTCTTGGCAGCAAACTTGAGCTTGCCCCACGTCAACCCGACCACCGCCGCCAGGGTTGAAGCCGCCAACACGCTCAGCTTGGCAGCTGACAACAGGGCCGGGTCGGAAAATGCCAGGGACGAGATAAAGATCGACATGGTGAACCCGATCCCCGCCAACAGGCCGACCAGGCCAACGCCCGTCCAGGTCACACCGTCCGGCAGCTTGCAGATGTTCAGCTTGACCAGCGCCAGGCTCGCCAGCATCACGCCCAGAGGCTTGCCGAGCACCAGGGCGAAGATGACGCCCATGAGCACACCGTGGGCCAGCGGGTCATCCAGATTGAAACCGTCCAGGCTCACACCGGCGTTGGCCAAGGCAAACAGTGGCATCACGCCGAAGGCTACCCACGGGTGCAGCGCTGATTGGACCCGCTGCACCGGCGGCAGTATTTCCCGCTGGGCTTCGCGCAATTGCTTGAGGGGCGTGGCGACTTGCTGGGCCCCCTCGGCTGGCTGCGAGAACCGGTCCATCAGCTCGTTGAAGGTGCGTTCGATGGTTTCCAGTGGGCGTTCCCGGGTGGGCTTGGAATTGACCGGGGTCATCAAGCCAAGGATTACCCCGGCCAGCGTTGGGTGCACGCCGGTCTTGAGCAGGCCAAACCACACGATAGCGCCCGGCAGCAGGTAGATCGCCGCCTTGCTGATACCCATGCGTTGGAACACCAGCACCAGGGCCAGCCCGCCTGCGGCAATCACCAAGCCCATGTAATCGAGGCTGGCGGTGAAGAAGATTGCGATGATCAGGATCGCCACGATGTCATCGATGATCGCCAGTGCCAGCAGCAGGATACGCACGCCACTGGGGATCGACTTGCCCAGCAGCGCGAGCACGCCCACGGCAAAGGCGATGTCGGTCGCGGTGGGCACCGCCCAGCCACTCGCGGCGGCGGTGCCGTGGTTGAGCAGGGTGTAGATGAGTGCCGGCATCAGCACGCCGCCCAACGCCGCGCCTAACGGCAGCGTGGCCAGCTTCAGGTTGGCGAGGGCGCCGTCTTTGATTTCCTGGCGGATCTCGGCACCGACCACCAGGAAGAAGATGGTCATCAGCCCGTCATTGACCAGAAAATGCAGGGAGCGCGACACGCTGTAGTCGCCCAGCCCGAGGGTGATGGGCGTGTTCCAGAAATGCTCGTAGGTCGCGGCGGCGGGGCTGTTGGCCCACACCAGCGCAACGATGGCGGCCAGCAGCAGCACGATACCGCTGACGGCTTCGATATGTGAAAAGCGCTCAAGGGCGGACAGCGCGCCCTCAGTCAAACGCTGGGGGCGAGGGATGGCGGGGTGTTTATCAGGCACGACAAATCTCCATTGGCGGCCCGACCAATGCTTGGCTTTTAACCTGCGCCGTACTTTATGCAGCAACGCACCCAGGGACGATGATAGAAAGGTGAGGAATAAGTTGTAAACAAACTTGTCATAGAACCGCGCACATTACGGATCTTTATCGATCCTATGTGCCCCAGGCTTTTTCCTACTGACGCTGCTGTCTAAGCCTGAGATGTTTTACCGACAGGAATCGCGCTTCAATGTCGTGTTCTGTTGCACAATACCGTCCGGACCGTTTTCTTCAGGATTTTCAATGTCGACATCATTTCACTTGCGCACTCTCGGGTTGGCGCTGGTGCTGGCGGGCGCTGCGGGCTGCTCGTCACCCAAGACCGCTATCTATGAACATGAGAATTTCGACGACTCCGGTACGTTTTCCCGCGATTACCCGGTCAGCGATGTGGCGGCCTGTGAAGCGGCGCGCCGTGCGCTGCTGAGTCAGGGCTACATCATTACCAGTAGCGATCCGAAGTTGGTGGCCGGCAACAAGAGCTTCCAGCAGACCGGCGAGACCCACCTGCAGATCAGTTTCAATGTGGTGTGCGCCGCTGACGGCAAGGGCAGCAATCACTCGACGATGTTTGCCAACGCCTTGCAGGACCGCTATGCGCTGAAGAAGGTCAACAACTCCGCGAGCCTCGGCGTGGGCGTGCTGGGCTCGGTGTCGATGCCGATTGGCTCCACCGATGATTCGATGGTGAAAGTAGCCAGCGAGACCGTCTCGGCACCCAAGTTCTACGAGCGTTACTTCGCGTTGGTGGACGTGTTCTTGCCGCAGGAAGTGAAGCAGGCCGAGCATATCCCCGAGCAGCCCAAGGCCGACCTGGGCGTGCCCGAGCCCAAGGCCGCTCCGGCAGCCGAGAAGGTCGAAGCACCCAAGGAGGTGCCTGTAGCGCCCGCCGCTGCAGAGCCGCTCGCGCCGCCACCTGAGGCTGCACCGATTGCACCGGTGACAGAGCCTGCTCCGGTGGCGCCGGCGCCGACTGATCCGGCCTTGCCTGCGCCGACAGAAGCGATTCCACCGCTGCCGATGCCTGCGCAATAACGCAATGCTCGAATGTGGGAGGGGGGGCAGGTAGAGAAGCGTCGGCTGACAGGCCGCCATCGCAGCATAGGATCTACACAACTTCAGTACGACGCTGACCCTGTGGCGAGGGAGCTTGCTCCCGTGACGGCCTGACAGCCGGCGCCTCTCTACCTGACGCGCCGCAGTCCAAATGTGGGAGCTGGCTTGCCTGCGAAGACGGCCTAACAGTCAACACAGTTGGACCGGGTACATATCCGTTATTTAGGTAACGGCCACTTAGGGTTCCGCCCTGACGGCGGCTCACTTTTGAAAAGCCGGAATGCCGGCCCAGACAAAAGTAAGCAAAACGCTCTTGCCCCACCACTCGGCACCTCGCTTAGGCTCGGTGTGCCCGTAATTCGCCAGTGATTTGGGGGGCCGCCGCCACGCGCCATCCATGGCGCGGGGCGGCTAAACCGGCATCCCTGCCGGTTTACCCCCCAAATCACTGTCGAATTCCGGCCAGCGTGGTTTAACGGGGCGCCTAAGATCAAAAGCAGATCAAGAGCGGCTCGCTTCGCATCGTGGTTACCGTCTGCTGCTACAGCCCAAAAGTTGTGTAGATACCTATGGCCATCGCAGGCAAGCCAGCTCCCACCTGTTGACCGAGGTTGCGGTTAAGTTAAATCCAGTGATCGTCGCTACGTTTAATCCTGAAGAGCAGGAATGTCACGACGTCGACATTTTTTCGTCATGACGGCACTTTAGGCTGGGTTTGCAGGTCATTAATCTGCAACCGCTTTCAACATGAAGAAGGAGTCCACCATGGACGATTACCAGGAAGAACTGCTGGAGTACCAGGCATTCGAGCTAGACCCACTGGACCCAGCGGACGATGCCACCGAGCTGTAACACCGACTTCAGGCGGAGTGGCGCTGACTGCGGCGAAATTCCCCTGGGGTCTGGTTGTTCCAGCGCCTGAAGGCCCTTTGGAAGGCTTGGGCTGAAGCAAAACCGAGCAAGTAGGCGATCTCGCCGAACGCCAGTTCCGTATCGCGAATGTAGGTCATGGCCAGGTCGCGACGGGTGTCATTGAGAATCGCGCGAAACTGCGTGCCTTCCTCGGCCAGTTTGCGCCGCAATGTCCAGGTTGGCAGCTTCAAGCGTGCCGCCACTTCTTCCAGGTCGGGTTCCCGGCCGCCATTGAGCATCGGCCCGAGCAAGCGGGTAATGCGCTCGCGCAGGCTGCGGGTGCGAGTCAGTTGCTCTAACTCCCTTTCACACAGCTGTAGCAACAGGTGCCAGGTGCTTGGGCAATGCTGTGGGTTGCGCAGTGCCAGGGTGGGTTGGCTGAGGCGCAGTTGATTGACCTCGGCGCCGAAGTGCACCACACCCTCTCCCAGCACCCTGTAGTGGTCGTGGTAGTCCGGCGCGTCGAACTCGATTTCAATCCGTTGTGCCTGTACCGGCTGTTGCGCCAGGCCGGACAGTTGTTGCAGCCAGCCGGCGATGATCGAGTCCACTACAAAGCGGTTATAGGCGTTATAAGGGCTGATGGAATAAAACCGCAGCCACGCGCCTTCGGCGTCTTCATGAAAGCTTGATTGCCCGCGATAGTTGGAACCGTACAGCGCTTCAAAGCGTGTGAGCGTCCGTGCGGCTTCGCGCACCGTGGGCGCTTGGGCGGCGGTGACGCCTGCAAGGCCGGCCTGGCTCAAGCGGCTGAGCTGGCCCATGCGCAAGCCCAGGCCGGGGTTGCCGGTCAGCTGAATGGCCGCGTGGCCCAGGCGCATGTAGCGCGGGATCGACAAGCGTGCGCCGGCTTCAGCCAGGCGCGCCGGGTCGAGGCCGTATTGCAGCAACAGGGGCTGTGGGTCCAGGCCGTGGCTGTGGATGGCGTCGGCCAGGGTGTGCACGAAGCCCACCGACAGGTCCCCCAGGCGCACCGGCTTCAAGGCGCTACAGCCAGATATTCAGCAGGCGCGCACCACGGGCGTCGCCATCGGCGAAGACTTGCCCATTGCGGCTGAGAAAACTCTGGCCAGCGCTGCCCAGGTCCCAGAACTGCCCGCGCAGAAAGACGCTCATGCCTGCGGTGGCTTGGCTGACGGGTGGCTGGCTGATCAGGGTGAGGCGACGCCAGGCTGCGCCCTCGCTGGTTTCTTCAGGCTTGAGGCTCACTTCAGAGGGCGTGGATACGCTCTTGAAGCCACGCCACGGACGCTCCCAGGTGTCGCGGCCGGTGACAAAGGCCGGCACCGCGATCAATTGCGCGCCTTGCTCGTTGAGCTTGCGGTAGTTGTCCGGGTACCAGCTGTCGCTACCGACGAGGATACCCAGGCGCCCGGCGGGGGTGTCGACAACGTTGACGACATGCTCATCGCCAGGCTCGATAAAGCCACGCTCATCGTAGATCGGGTAAAGCTGGCGCTGCGGCTGGCCCAGTGGCAGGCCGTCGGCGGCAAACACCACGCTGGCGTTGTACAGCGCGCCGTGGCCGATCTCCAGTTGCCCCTGGATCACGCTTGGGTTGGGCAGGGCGATGGAACCGGCCACCAGCGTCACGCCAAATTCTTTTGCGAGGCCGCCAAACAACACTTGATAGTCGCGGGCCATGGCCGGGGCTTTCATACGCAGGTACGCGTCATCCATGCGGTTGTCGCCGGTGGCGCTGATCCAGGCTTTGGCAAATTGCAGCGGGTTGCTGATCGACAGCCAGTTCATGGCGTCCTTGAGGTGAGCGGCCTGGTACAGCTCATTCTTTTCGCCGCCGAGCATCAGCCAGGTGCCGATATGCTCCGGCAGCACCACCACGGTCTTGGCATTGATCAGCCCCAGGTCCCGAGCGTTTTGCAGGTAGGCCGACAGCTTCAGGTACAGGCGTTCCAGGCTCTGGTAATCGGCAGGGAACAGCTCCGGCTGGATGCCCAGCAGGTTGCCCCGATCGGCCGGTTCGCCCTCATTGACGGCGAGGGTGATGCGCAGGTCGGACAGGTAATGCGCCACGGGGCGCTCCTGGGTCCAGACCAGATACGCGGCGAGGGAGGCAACCAGGGCCATGATGACGGTGAACGCTAGAAGTTTACGCATGGGGCAACAGACAACAGACCAGGTGCAGGGTTCGCGACTAGGGTAGGGCCCATGGCGTGGCTTGCCAAGGGGCGCTGTGCATTTGGATCAATAACTTGTCAGTTTCAGTCATTGAGCCGTGGTCCACCGCCTCTTAGTCTGTGGGACATAAACCGATGGCACGCCGTTCGAGTGCGCCACGTCCCGTGATGATCCGTTGTGGAGCTGTACCATGACCGCTGCTGCCTACCCGCACCTGCTGGCCCCGTTGGACCTGGGTTTCACCACCTTGCGCAACCGTACCCTGATGGGCTCGATGCACACAGGCCTGGAAGAAAAGCCCGGCGGTTTCGAGCGTATGGCCGCTTACTTTGCTGAGCGTGCCCGTGGCGGCGTGGGCCTGATGGTCACCGGCGGCATAGGCCCCAATGATGAAGGCGGCGTGTATGCCGGTGCGGCCAAGCTGACCACCGAGGAAGAAGCGCGCAAGCACAAGATCGTCACCCAGGCCGTGCACGACGCGGGTGGCAAGATCTGCATGCAGATCCTCCACGCCGGGCGTTACGCCTACAGCCCCAAGCAGGTGGCGCCGAGCGCTATCCAGGCACCGATCAACCCGTTCAAGCCCAAGGAATTGGATGAAGAGGGCATCGAAAAGCAGATCCAGGACTTTGTCACCTGCTCGCTGCTGGCCCAGGTCGCCGAGTATGACGGCGTCGAAATCATGGGTTCCGAAGGCTACTTCATCAACCAGTTCCTCGCCGCCCACACCAACCATCGCACCGACCGTTGGGGTGGCAGCTTTGAAAATCGCATGCGCCTGGCGGTGGAAATCGTGCGCCGTGTACGCGAGGCCGTAGGCCCGAACTTCATTATCATCTTCCGCCTGTCGATGCTCGACCTGGTGGAAGGCGGCAGCGTCTGGGAAGAAATCGTGCAGTTGGCCAAGGCCATCGAACAGGCCGGCGCGACGATCATCAACACCGGTATCGGCTGGCACGAGGCCCGTATCCCGACCATCGCCACCAAAGTGCCCCGTGGTGCGTTCAGTAAGGTCACGGCCAAATTGCGCGGTTCGGTACAGATTCCGCTGATCACCACCAACCGCATCAACACTCCGGAAATTGCTGAGCAGATCCTGGCCGAAGGTGACGCCGATATGGTCTCGATGGCGCGGCCGTTTCTCGCCGACCCCGAGTTCGTCAACAAGGCCGCCGCCGGGCGCGCCGATGAGATCAATACCTGCATCGGCTGCAACCAGGCCTGCCTGGACCACACCTTTGGCGGCAAGCTCACCACCTGCCTGGTCAACCCGCGGGCGTGCTACGAAACCGAGCTCAATTACCTGCCGGTCAAGCAGATCAAAAAAGTTGCGGTGGTCGGCGCCGGCCCTGCGGGTCTGGCCGCTGCTACCGTGGCCGCCGAGCGCGGGCATCAGGTGACTTTGTTCGACTCCGCCAGCGAGATCGGCGGCCAGTTCAATATCGCCAAGCGCGTGCCGGGCAAGGAAGAGTTCTTCGAGACCCTGCGTTATTTCAAGCGCAAATTGCAGACCACCCACGTCGAGCTGTGCCTCAACACCCGTGTGGACGTTGCGCAACTGGTAGCGGGCGGTTATGACGAGGTGATCCTGGCCACCGGCATCGCACCGCGTACCCCGGCGATTCCGGGTGTCGACAACGCCAAGGTCCTGAGTTACCTGGACGTGATCCTTGAGCGCAAGCCGGTGGGCAAGCGCGTGGCGGTGATCGGCGCCGGAGGCATCGGCTTTGACGTGTCTGAATTCCTCGTGCACCAAGGCGTCTCCACCAGCCTGGATCGCGAGGCGTTCTGGAAAGAGTGGGGCATCGACACCCAGCTGCAAGCCCGTGGCGGCGTGGCCGGGATCAAGCCCGAGCGTCATGCGCCGGCCCGTGAAGTGTTCCTGCTGCAACGCAAGGCTTCCAAGGTGGGCGATGGCCTGGGCAAGACCACGGGCTGGATCCACCGCACCGGCTTGAAGAACAAGCAGGTGCAGATGCTCAACAGTGTCGAGTACCTGAAGATCGACGATGAAGGCTTGCATATCCGCATCGGCGCTGAGGGCGAGCCGCAGGTACTGGCCGTGGACAACATCGTTATCTGCGCCGGCCAGGACCCGCTGCGCGAATTGCACGACGGCCTGGTGGCTGCGGGCCAGAATGTGCACCTGATCGGTGGTGCCGATGTGGCGGCCGAACTGGACGCCAAGCGCGCCATCAACCAGGGCTCGCGCCTGGCGGCCGAGCTGTAAGGCGACAAGCGGGGCGGTGTTAGACTACCGCCCCTTTTTCATTCAGATACCTGCCGATGGGCCCTTTCGACTGGCTTCCTCACGCGCCCCTTGAACCCTTGCAGCTGGACTGGCTGAACGGGGTCGAGTTGGCCGTGCTGCGCCTGGACCTTATCGACCCGCTGATCAGCGGCAACAAGTGGTTCAAACTCACCGAGCACCTGGCCCAGGCCCGACGCGTTGGGGCCACCGGTGTGATCAGCCTCGGCGGTGCCTACTCCAACCATCTGCATGCACTGGCGGCGGCGGGCAAGCGCTTTGGTTTTCCCACGGTCGGCCTGTTGCGCGGCCATCCTCAAGACACCCCCACGGTTCTCGACCTTAAAGCCTTCGGCATGCAGCTGCATTGGCTCGGTTATGGCGGTTATCGGGCGCGGCATGAAGCGGGTTTCTGGCTGCCTTGGCGTGAGCAGTATCCCGACTTTCATCCGATACCCGAAGGCGGCGGTGGGCTGGCCGGTGCGCAGGGTTGTGGGGTGTTGGTCGAGCAGGCGCGGGCGCAGTTGGGTAACCTCGGTTGGAGCGATTATGACGCCTGGTGGCTGGCGGCGGGTACCGGCACGACGGTGGCGGGGCTGGCGCTGGCGGAGGCGGGTGCGCATTGGGTGTATGGCGCTATGGCGGTGCCGGATGACCACGGTGTGGCGCAGAACGTGAGTGCCATCGTGCAGGACGGTTATACAGTGCTGGACGCCAGTCGCGGTGGCTTTGCCAAGGTCGATCCGCTGTTGCTGGATTTCATTGAGCGCACCGAACAAGCGTGCGGCCTACCGCTGGAACCGCTCTACACCGGCAAGGCGCTGTTGGCGTTGAAACAGCAGATCGAGGCCGGACGCTTCATCCCTGGCACGCGCCTGATCTTCATCCACACCGGCGGCCTGCAAGGCCGCCGAGGCTTCAGCGACGGGCGCAAACCCCTTGTGGGAGCTGGCTTGCCTGTGAAAGCCATAGGTATCTACACAACCTCGGTACGACGCTGAACCTGTGGCGAGGGAGCTTGCTCCCGTGACGGCCTGACAGCCGACGCTGATCTGGCTGAGGCACGGCGATCCAAATGTGGGAGCTGGCTTGCCTGCGAAGGCGGCCTGACAGTCAACGCAGTTGGACCGTGTACATATCCATTGCTGCGGTAACGGCCACTTAGGGTTCCGCTCTGACAGCGGGTCACTTTTGGAAGGACCGGAATGCCGGCCCAGCCAAAAGTAACCAAAAGGTCCTCGCCCCACCACTCGGCACTTCGCTTAGGCTCGGTGTGCCCGTAATCCGCCAGTGATTTGGGGGGCCGCCGCCACGCGCCATCCATGGCGCGGGGCGGCTAAACCGGCATCCCTGCCGGTTTACCCCCCAAATCACTGTCGAATTCCGGCCAGCGTGGTTTAACGGGGCGCCTGAGATCAAAAGCAGATCAAGATCAAGAGCGGCTCGCTTCGCATCGTGGTTAGCGTCTGCTGCTACAGCCTACAAAGTTGTATAGATACCTATGCTGCGAAAGCGGGAGTGCAGTAAGAGATACTGTGACTGACACACCGCCTTCGCGGGCAAGCCCGCTCCCACAGGGGAGTTGCGCTTAACTGATGGCCTAAGTTCAGTCCATGAATGGGTTAAAGCCTCCTTCCAGCCGGCATCATGCGCAGCGCCGTGTTATCGCGCATCACGTAATGATGAAAGATTCCCGCCAACGCGTGCAGCCCGATCAGCCAGTAACCGACCTGGGCGAACAGCACATGCCAGCCTTCAATCTCCTCGGCCAGCGCCTTGTTTTCCGCGATCAGTGGCGGCAATTCCATCCCATAAAACATCACCGAATGCCCTTTGGCACTGACGATCAACCAACCGGCAATCGGCAAGCCGATCATCAACGCATACAGCGCCCAGTGCATCAGCGTCGCCAGCAGGCTCTGCCATTGCGGCGGTGCCGGCAGGATCTTCGGCGCCACTCCCAGGCTGCGGGCAAACAGGCGCAGCCATACCAGTACAAACACGGTCAGGCCGAGCATGAAGTGCATTTCAACAATCAAGGTGCGCGCACCGCTGCCTTTGGGGAATTGGCCGCGCAGTTCAATGCAGGCGTAGACCACCGCCAGCAGCACCACCATCAACCAGTGCAACGCAATCGACATGGTGCTGTAGCGCGTATCGGAATTTTTCCACGGCATCACTGTGTTCCTCACTCATCAGGGCATACCTCCATTCTTTAGCGATGGAGTGCATTAACTCTATGCCTGTTTTGAGCGCTGCGCTTGTTGCCAATGCCGTTGTCTTGACCTCGGTCAGTAGGCCTGCGGCATTTCCCCGCGGGCCAGGCGCTGGTTGATGTCGTTGATGACCCGTGGCAGGTCGGTGATGGTGTCGATCAGATAATGCGGACGCGAGCCTTCGAACATCGCTTCGATGCGCTGACGCTCGCTGGCCAGGGTGGCGCTGTCCAGGGCGCGGAACTGTTCGTAGGTCAGGCCCAGAGCGTTGCCCGAGCAGGTCAGGGCCACGGTCCACATCCCGGCACGGCGACCTTCGAGAATGCCTGGCACGGTGTCGTCGACCTTCACGCAGGCGGCCACATCATCGATGCCCAGGGCGATCACGTTGGCCAGGGCCTGGGCCGGCCATGGTCGGCCGTTGGGTACTTCGTCAGTGGCCACGACATGGTCGGCGACGTAGCCATTGGTGGCGGCCAGGGCCACGACCTTGTCCATTACCTGCTTGGGGTAGCCGGAGCAGGAGCCGATCTTGATGCCTTGGCCGCGCAGGGCGGTGAGGGTGTCGAGGGCGCCGGGGATCAGCGCCGAGTGTTCGGCGATTTTCTCGATCTGCAGCGGCATGAAGCGCTGGTAGATGGCGGTCACGTCGTCGTCGGTGGGCGTGCGGCCGAACGCCTGGCGGTAGCGTTCGGCAACCTGTGGCTGGTCGCAGAGGGTGCGGATATGGTCCCACTTGCCCATGCCCATCGGGCCACGGGCCTCCTCGATAGACACCTGCACGTCGAACTCGGCGAAGGCCTCGACAAAAATCTGCGTAGGGGCGAAGGAGCCGAAATCGACCACGGTGCCAGCCCAGTCGAGGATAACGGCCTGGAGCGTATTGGGGTTTTGATAGTTCATGGTTCAAATCCTGTGGGTAAAAACATTCATATCTGTAGGAGCGAGCTTGCTCGCGAAAAACATCCAGGCACCGCGTTTAATCAGGATGCCCACGTCATCGTTAACGCACTTCGCGAGCAAGCTCGCTCCTACACATTTCGTGCAGCACCTCGGCGATGGCCTTGACCGCTGCGCGCATGCCATCCGCGTCGACATGGCCGATGCAGCCCACGCGAAAGGTTTCCACCTGGGTCAATTTACCGGGGTACAGGATGAACCCCTTGGCCTTGACCCGTTCGTAAAACGCTTTGAACTGGTAGCGCGGGTCGCTTGGGGCGTGGAAGGTGGCGATGATCGGCGCCTGGATCGCCGCCGGTAGAAAGCTGCGCAGGCCCAGTTCGGCCATGCCGTCCAGCAATGCCTGGCAGTTATTCGCATAGCGCTGGTGACGGGCAGGCAGGCCGCCTTCCTCGGCGTATTGCAACAGCGCTTCATGCAGGGCGGCGACCACGTGGGTGGGCGGGGTGAAGCGCCATTGTCCGGTCTTGGCCATATAGCTGTGCTGGTCGAACAGGTCCATCGCCAGGGAATGATAGTTGCCCTGGGACGCGGCCAGCGCGGCTTTTTCGGCAAAGACAAAGCCCATGCCTGGTACGCCTTCCAGGCATTTGCCCGAGGCGGCGATCAGCGCGTCGAAGGGGACTTCGCGAGCATCAATCGGCAGTGCACCGAAGGAACTCATCGCGTCGACGATCAGGCGCTTGCCGTGACGTTTGACCACCTCGGCGATCTGCGGCAACGGGTTGAGAATGCCGGTGCTGGTTTCGCAGTGGATCAGCGCGACGTGGGTGATGGCGGCATCGGCGTGCAACAGGCGATCCACATCGGCGGCAGTGGTGGGCTGGTCTTCGGCGGTTTCAAAGGTGCTGAATTCGCGGCCAAGCACCTCGCAGATTTTCGCCAGGCGTTTGCCGTAGGCGCCGTTGATCAGCACCAGCACTTTGCCATTGCGGGGGACCAAGGTGCCGATCGCCGCTTCGACGGCGAAGGTGCCGCTGCCTTGCAGCGGCACGCAATGGTGGCTGTCGGCGCCGTTGAGGATCGCCAGCAACTGCGTGCACACGCTGGCGGTGAGCTGGTTGAAGCGGTCGTCCCATGAGCCCCAGTCCACCATCATCGCCTGACGGGTGCGGTTCGAAGTGGTCAGGGGGCCGGGGGTCAACAGGATCGGCGCGGCAGGGGGCATGTCAAATCCTCGCAAGGTTTCGGGGTGAATCTACGGCGCCTAAATTGCAGTTTGGCTTGTCATCAATCAAATTGTTTGTTGTTATGCGAGCTATCAGTGAGGCCGATAGCTATGAACCTGTTTCAACTGCGTGCATTCGATGCCGTGGCCCGTGAGGGCAGTTTTACCCGTGCGGCGGCTCGGCTGTTTATCAGCCAGCCGGCGGTGACCGGGCATATCAAGGCGCTTGAGGAGCACTACCAGATTCCGCTGCTGCGCCGCACCGCACGCCGGGTGGAGTTGACCGAGGAGGGCGCGCGCCTGGCGGCCATCACCCGCGCTATCTTCGGCTTGGTCGACGAAGCGCAAACCATGCTGGAGGCCAACCGCCAGTTGCTCACCGGGCGCTTGGAAGTGGCGGCGGATGGCCCTCACTTGGTGATGCCGATGATCGCCAGCCTGCGCGCGCGCTACCCCGGCATTACCGTGAACCTGCGTTTGGGCAATGCCCAGGAAACCCTGGCGGCGCTGCTGTCCGAACATGCGGATGTGGCGGTGCTCACCGAGGTGGAGCCGCGCAATGGCCTGCACTTGCAACCCTTGGACCAGTCGCGGATTTGCGCCTTGGTACCGGCCGCGCACCCGTGGGCCAAGCAGCGTGAGGGTATTGAACTGGCGCAGTTGAATGAGGTGATCATGGTGCTGCGCGAGCCCAGTTCCACCACCCGCCGAACCTTTGATGACGCGTGCCTGGCGGCGAATGTGCAACCCAAAGTGCTGCTGGAACTGGACAGCCGTGAAGCCGTGACCGAAGCGGTGGCGGCAGAGTTGGGCGTGGGCGTGGTGTCGTCGATGGAGGTCAGCCCGGACCCGCGTGTACAGGCGGTGCCGATCCTCGGCGATGGCCTGCTGAACCGGCACATGCTCGGCTGCATGGAGCGCCGCCGCTCGTTGCGCTTGATTCAGGCGTTTTTCGAGTTGGCGTGAAGGCTCTCACGCACGATCTCCAGAAAGGTCGCGACCACCCGGCGTGAACTCTGCTCTTTCAGGCACACCAGGGTTTCTTTCATGCGTTGGGTGCAATCACGGATCGGCATGGCGTACACCCGTGCGTCGGCACCGAACTCTGCCGCCGACACCACGCCTACGCCAATCCCCACGACCACGGCTTCGCGGGCGGCTTCGCGGCCTTCCACCTGGATGGCCGGGCGAATGCGCAGGCCGGCCTGGCGCATTTCCTGCTCCAGGGTCTGGCGGGTGACCGAGCCGGTTTCCCGCAGTACCAGCGGGGTGTCATCCAGGTCAGCGAGGCAGATCGACTCGCGCCCGGCCCAGGCATGGTCCCGTGCGACGAAAGCCAGCAGTTGGTCGTCGGGCAGCGGCACTGACAACAGGCGCACATCATCGACATCGCGCCCCAGCAGCGCCAGGTCGGCCTGGTAGTTGTAGAGGCGCGACAGCGACTCATCAGTATTGCCCGTTTCGATCTTCACGCTGATCCCAGGGTAGCGCTGGCAGAAGCGCGCGATCTGCGGCAGTACGTGCACGGGCGCATCCACTGCCAGGGTGAGGGTGCCGGTGAGTAGGGCGCGCGAATCCTGCAGCAATTCTTCCGCTTCGGCTTCGATCACAAACAGGCGCTGGGTAATGGCCAGCAGGCGTTCACCCAGATCGGTCAGGCGCACCGAGCGCTTGTTGCGGTGAAACAGCAATACGCCGAAGCGCTCTTCAAGTTTGCGCACCTGGTCGGAAATCGCCGGTTGGGTCAGAAACAGGCGTTCGGCGGCCCCGGTAAAACTGCCGTGAATGGCCACCGCATGGAAGGCTTTGAGTTGGGCATGGGAAACCGACATGGCACATCCTCTTAAAAGCTGGGCTTATATTTGAAATACGATAAATCGATTTTACCTATGAGTCAGCCATTGCTTTGATGCACTTCAGTCGCCGTAGGTTGAGTCCTACAACCCCGGCGGCCATGGGCGCAGGCACACCGCACCCATCTGACCAATACCGCGCTCTCCAAGGCCCGGCATTGCAGTGCTCAACCATAAGAACAACAGGCGTTTTCTTTCGATTCTGCCGGCACACTCACACCTGAGGTCAGAACCACCATGAATATCCCTATGGGTAGCATCAAGCGTTGGCGCGTGCAGATTTTTGCCATCACCTGGCTGGCGTACGCCGCTTTCTATTTCACCCGCAAAGCCTTTTCGGTGGCAAAGCTGGGGATTGGCGACGACCCGAGTTTCCCCCTCGACAAAATGACGATGGCCAACCTGGATGGCCTCTACCTCGCCGCGTATGCCGTGGGCCAGTTCACCTGGGGCATGCTCGCCGACCGCTTCGGGCCACGGGTGGTGGTGCTCGGTGGCTTGCTGATTTCTGCGGCTGCGGCGCTGGTGATGGGCACCTTTGCCACCTTGCCGATCTTTGTCACCTGCATGTTGGTACAGGGCTTGGCGCAGTCCACCGGCTGGTCGGGGTTGTGCAAGAACCTCGGCAGTTTCTTCCCGGCCCAGCAGCGGGGACGAGTGCTGGGGTTGTGGAGTTCGTGTTATGCGTTTGGCGGGTTGGTCGCATCACCGTTTGCCGGTTGGTGGGCTTACACGCTGATCGGCAGTTGGCATGCGGCGTTTATTTCCAGTGCCGCGGTGGTCGCGGTGGTGGCCGTGCTGTTCTTTATGTTTCAGCGCAATACCCCACAGGATGTGGGCTTGCCGGCAGTGGAGCCCGAGCCGGTGTTGAGCGCCGAGCAACTGGCCGCCGAGCAGCGCATCAGCGTACTCGAACCCCTGCGCGCGATCCTGCGCAACCGTACGGTGTTGACCCTGGGGCTGGCGTACTTCCTGCTCAAGCCGGCGCGCTATGCGATTCTGTTGTGGGGGCCGGTAATCGTCTACGAGCAGATGCCATCGGTGGGCAAGGTCGGCGCTGCCATCGTGCCCACCGCGTTTGAGTTGGCCGGGTTACTGGGGCCGGTGTTGATTGGCCTGGCCTCCGACAAGCTGTTCGGCGCCCGGCGCATGCCTGCCTGTGTGCTGAGCTTGCTGGCGCTGACGGTTGCCCTGGCGTTGTTCATGGGCGCGCTGCATACCGGCAGTGTGGTGCTGGTGATGGCCCTGCTGTTTGTGATGGGCCTGACGCTGTATGGGCCCGACTCGATGATCAGCAGCACCGCGGCCATCGACTTCGGCACCGCCAAGGCTGGCGCTACCGCAGCGGGCTTTGTCAACGGCTGCGGTTCGGTGGGGGCGATCCTGGGCGGTTTGCTGCCAGGCTATTTCGATACCGTTACGGTATTTATCGTATTTGCCGGCGCGGCGCTGTTTTCTTCGCTGGTGCTGATGCCCTACTGGAATGCCAGGCCCGCCGTACTGGCCCAGGCCGGGGATTTTGTGCCGGACCGCAATGCGGTGATCAAACCCTTGCGCACCTGAGTACCCTGGCCGGTTTTTTGGTGGAACGAAGCGTTCTCGCGCTATAAACTCTGCCCCCAAAGCGCCGGCCAGTAGACGTTTGGGCGCGATGGAAATAAGAGAGTGAGTCATGGGCGCACAGTGGAAAGTCAAACATAAAGAAGCGGCAGCCAATGCCAAGGGTAAGATTTTCGGCAAGCTGGTGAAAGAAATCACCATCGCCGCCCGCAACGGCGCCGATACCTCCACCAACGCGCACCTGCGCCTGGTGGTGGAACAGGCCAAAAAGGCCTCGATGCCCAAGGAAACTCTGGACCGCGCGATCAAGAAGGGCGCCGGTCTGCTTGGTGAAACCGTGCAATACCACCGCGTGACCTACGAAGGTTTCGCGCCGCACCAGGTGCCTCTGATCGTCGAGTGCGTGACCGACAACATCAACCGCACCGTGGCGGAAATCCGCGTGGCCTTCCGCAAGGGCCAGCTGGGCGCGTCCGGTTCAGTGGCGTGGGATTTCAACCATGTCGGCCTGATCGAAGCATCGCCGGACACCCCGGACGCCGATCCGGAAATGGCCGCCATCGAAGCAGGCGCCCAGGACTTTGAAGAGGGTGAAGAAGGCGCCACCTTGTTCATCACCGAAACCACCGACCTGGATGCCGTGCAGAAGGCCTTGCCGGAGCAGGGTTTTACCGTGTTGTCGGCCAAGCTGGGTTATATCTCCAAGAACCCGGTCAGTGGTTTGACCGATGAGCAGATGGCAGAAGTCGAGGCGTTCCTGGAAGGCCTGGACAACCATGATGATGTGCAGGATATGTTTGTCGGCCTGGCGGGCTGATGTTTATCTAAGTACATGCTGTCAAATTGCCTTGTAGGAGCGAGCTTGCTCGCGAAAAACTCACCGGCGCTGCGTTTATTCAGGACGCACGCGTTATCGTTGACGTTTTTCGCGAGCAAGCTCGCTCCTACAGTTAGATAGCGTGCAGCAAGGCTTCGATCTCTTCGAAGCCCGGCCGCGCCAACACATCCGGCTGGCAGCAGCGTTGTTGCAGTGCCTGCAAGCGTTCGTCACTGGCTTCAACCCGCTCCAACAACTCCCCCAGCAACACCCCGAACGCGCGCACTTCAATACGCTGCAGCGCACGGGTTTCCAGCGTGTCCGCCGTGGCATGGAAGGACGCCGCGCCAAAGTCTCCCAGCAAGCAATCACCCGCTGCGTTCAACAAAATATTGTGGCCATACAGGTCGCCATGGGTAATGCCTTGGCGATGCAGGTGCGCCGCCACCGAAGCGATGCCCCGTGCCATGCGCAGTGCCACGTCCAGGCTGAAACGGGTGGTGGGGGCGTAGATGTCGCGCGTGCACGACGCCAGGCTCGGCAGGGCTGCGAGGTTGCGGTAACTCGGGTCGATCAGGTCCATCACCAGGGCGGCCTGGTTGTCGGGGTGGCCGATGACGCGTCCTTCAACCTTGATCAGGTTGGGGTGCAGCCCGGCGGCGATGCAGGCTTGCATTTCATGCAGCGGTGAGCCGTCGCTGGTGATGGTGCCCTTGTACAGCTTGACCGCAACCGGCAACGCCCGGGGTTTCCACAGCGCTTTTCGAATAACCCCCGAGGCGCCTTCGCCCAGCACTTCGCCCATTTCCAGTTCCTGCCAGGCGATGTTTGGCGTCGTCTCATCACTGCTTACCTGCACGGCCATTTCCACCGGGTTGCCGGCGTAGGCCAGCCAGGTCAGGCTCGGCAGGGTCAGCAGCCATTGCGGCAGCTGGGTGAGGCGGTTGGAGGCGATGCGGATCAACTCCAGGTTTTGGCACTGGGCCAGGCTTGGCGGCAGGTCGGTCAACTGGTTACCGGCCAGCATCAACTTTTGCAGCAACGGGCGTTCGCCCAGTTCATCGGGCAACTGGCTGATGCAGTTATCGGTGAGGATCAGCCAGCGCAACTGAGGGGGTAGGGCGGCGGCGGGCACCTGGCGGATCTGGTTGGCCTTGAAGCCGATCATGCTCAGTTGGGCGCACTGGCCCAGGCATTGCGGCAGTTCGGTAAAGGCGTTGTCCGAACAGAACAGCACGCGCAGGTGCGTCAGGCGGTGCAGGTCGTCGGGCAGGCTGCTCAGGGCGTTGCCGGTGAGGTTGAGGATTTCCAGCGAGTCGGCCAGATCGAAAATTTCCCGGGGGAACTCGGTCAGCCCGCAGGCCAGGTCCAGGCGCGTCGCGCCGGCCAATTGGCCAGCCTTGAGTTGGGCGAGGGTATTCATGCAGGGCGCGGTGCTCGGAAGAGGGCGTAAAAGGCGCTCATGATAGCGGCTCGGGCGCGGTTTGCGGGCACAGCGTATGCAATTGGCGCAGGCGACTGGCGGTGCGGGCGAGGTCGATGGCCTGGCCTTCCAGGCATTTATCCAGGGGCTGGTGGCCGATCAGTGTCAGTTGCTTGTCCTGGTCGTAGAGCACGTCTACCAGGTTGATAAAGCGCTGCTGCACGGCGATGGGGCATTCGGCCAGCGGCAGCAGGCCGTCGATGATCCAGTGGTCGAAGTCCTGGCACAACAACAGGTAGTCCATGACCGCCGTGAGTTGTTCGCACAGGTCGTTGAAGGTGAACGCGATGGTCCGTGCCTGATAGCCTCGGCACTTTAATTGCCGAGTGCCGACCTTCAGGGTTTGCGCCGGGCAATCTGTGGCAGGCAGGCCCAGGCTTTCACGCTGGCCAGCCGTACCTGGCCAGACGTACTGGCCGCCCGTGAAGCGCTGTTGCGCGTGGGCCTGGGGCAGGCTGCGAAAGTCCTGGGGCGCACTGACTTCCAGCACCTCCATGCGCGCGGCGATCAGCTCGATCACCGGTTTGAAGCGTTCGTGGTACAGCGGGTTGGGCAGCAAGCCTTCGGGCGGGTAGTTGGAAGTCACCAGTACCAGCACGCCGCGCTGGAACAGGGCTTTGAACAAGCGGCTGATGAGCATCGCATCGCCGATATCGTGCACATGGAATTCATCGAAACACAGCACGCGGCAGCCGGCCAGCAGCTCGTCCAGCGTGACGCCCAGGGCATCGTCATGCCCGCGGTGCAGGAACATGCCCTGGTGCAGCCGGGCGAAGAAGGTGTGGAAATGCACGCGCTGCTTCTGGGCGATGGGCAGTGCCTGGAAAAATCCGTCCAGCAGCCAGCTTTTGCCACGCCCCACCGGGCCATGCAGGTACAGGCTGCGCGTGGCCTGGCCGTTGAGCAGGTGCTGGGCCTCGCGATTCAGGGCGGTAATCGCCCGGATTTGCCCATCACTGAGGGTATAGCCCTGTTGTTCGGCCTTTTGTTGAAAATACGCGGCGATAGGCGAGGCGTCCGAGGCGTCGGTTTTTTTACCCAGCAGGCGCTGGAGCAGGGCAAGCACGGCCAAGAATAAACACTCTGTATTACGGTGGTCGCTCACTGTAAGACGCTCGATACCATTTGACCAATAGCGAAAGGCCCCAAGCCTTGCAAACTGGCACTTTCGGGTTAACTGGCTAACCTCATACACAGTTGTCACCCCTGTATAAGGAATTGGGGCTGTGAAGGGACCGGCGGTATTGGCAGTCATGGGCACGATGCTCTGCAACACGGCTTTTGCTGCGCAACTCCAAGTAGAGGTGCGCATCGACGTGCAGCGGGGTTGCCAGTTGGTGGGCACCACCCGCAGTGCGGGCATCGAGCAACTTGGCGTATTGGATTTCGGCAGCGGCCCGCGTCTGGATGACCCGGCCGGCCCCCTGAGTGCGGCCCTGATCAGCCAACGCCAGCCGCGCCTGGAATGTAACCCCGACACGCCTTACCAGGTGCGCGTTGACGGCGGCCTGCATGGCGGCGTCGGCGAAGTGCGTTATCTCGCCACTGCGGCGCCCTCCAGCCGGCCCATCCCCTATCGAATCTATGCCGACGCCGCGCGGCTGATCCCCTTGCCGGTGGACGTGCCGATCAGCGGCCGCGTACCGGACACCGGCTCTGTGGAGCTGCCGCTGTATGGGCGCATCGAACCACTCAAAAGCATTCCCGCCGTCGGCCGTTATTCCGACCTGCTCAAGGTCACGGTCACATGGTAAGCCGCTACCTGGCCGTAACGGCCCTGGGCGGCCTGCTGTTGCTGGCAGATGACGCGCAGGCGGCGGTGGTCAACGGCCAGGTCCACGCGCGGTTGGTGATCACCGCCAGTTGCGAAGTGAGCAAGGGCGTGGAAACCGCGCCGGTCACGCCCGAAGGCGGCACCGCGTTGTTGGACTTTGGCAGCCAGGGCCCGACCTGGAACGAGACCTTGGACGCGGCGATTTCCGATGGGGACAAGGCGCCGCTGTCGGTGTCCTGCAACCCCTCGGTGGTCAGCAGTTTCACGGTGACCATCGACGGCGGCGCCAACGGCGACGGCACCACGCGACGCCTGAGCAATGGCCGCCAGACCATTCCCTATCGACTCTCGGCCGACCCCCAGGGGCGCAGTGCCTACAGCATCGGCCAGCAACGCAATTTCGTCGTGACCCAGGGCACCCAGGTACCAATCCCGGTATTCGGCTCCGTGGTGGCGAATACCAGGGCCCTACCGGCCGGCATCTACACAGACACCCTGACGGTGACTCTGGATTGGTAAACCATGAGGATGGATATCATGCATGTACTTGTATCGCGAATCGGCCTCTGCGCCCTCGGCTTGGGGCTGGCGTCCAGCCTGAACGCGGCGACCACGGTGACCGGGCAGATCAGCTCCAGCCTGACCTTGATCGCCAGTTGTCAGGTCAACGGCTCCGGCGCGGCCACCGGGCTGAATTTCGGTAGCTTGAACTTCGGTACCACCAACAGCCTGTTTGCCAATGCCGACGCCCAGTTGCTCGGCGGCACCGGTACCGGCGGGGCGTTGTCGATCCTGTGTTCGGCTGGCACCGCACCAACGATCAAGGTGCGTGCCGGCGCCCACGATGGCGCTTCCCCCGGTGGCACCCGAGCGTTGGCCGATGGCGTGGGTAACTTCGTGCCCTACGATTTTTACACCGACAGTGGGCGTTCCGCGCTGTTGGCGATTGACGGCGTGGTGACACTTGCCACCAGTACCGGCGTGGCGCAGACCGTCAACCTTTACGGCCGGGCGGTGGGCAAGGCGGGGCTGCCAGCGGGCACCTACACCGACACGGTGGCCGTGGAACTGACGTTCTAACGATGTGGCCCAGAGTGTTGCTCGCCATCGGCCTGGTGATGCCGTTGCCGCTGTCGGCGGTGGTCAACCAGAGCTTCCAGGTGAGCGCGACCATCACGCCAGGCTGCCTGATCGTGGGCGGCGGCGCCAACTACGGCACCTTGGCCTACGGCAGCTATTCGGCCCTGGCCACCAGCACGGTGACGGCGGCCCTCACGGGTGGCGTAACCCTGCAATGCACGCCGGGCGTGGCCCTGAGCATGAGCGTGGATGGCGGCCTGCACAGCAGCACCGGGCGCAACTTGCAGCTCAACAGTGGCAGCGCGCGAGTGGCTTACCAATTGTTTCGCGATGCGGCGTTCAGCCAGAGCCTGGGCATCAGCCAGAGCGTCAGCGTGACCTACAGCGATGCGAGCAACATCAGCCTACCCATTTACGGGCGGGTGGTTTTACCGGGCAATCAGCCTGGGGGGACGTACAGCGACACGCTGCAGGTGCAGCTGACGTGGTAGGGCTAACGGTTTTAAGGAGGGGTGTTATGGGGTGTGCTTTGCGACGGTTATGGACTGCGGGTTTCGCCTTGGGGGCGTTGTGCTCCGCCGGTTTTGTACAGGCGGCCAGTTCGGTGCTGATCTGGCCCATCGACCCAGTGCTGGAGGCCGACCAACAGGCCAGCGCGCTGTGGCTGGAGAACCGTGGCACCGAGACCGCCAACCTGCAGATTCGCGTGTTTGCCTGGAGCCAGAATGGCTTTGACGAGCAGTACCAGAACCAGCGCGATGTGATCGGCAGCCCGCCGGTGGCCAAGATCGAGCCGGGCCAGAAGCAACTGGTGCGCCTGACCCGCACCCGGGAAGTGCCGCCGGGGCAGGAGTTGGCCTATCGCATCATCATTGATGAAATCCCCTCGGCGCTGCAGGTGCCCACGCCACCGGAGGGCAAGAACACGGCGGCGGCGATTCGCTTCCAGATGCGCTATTCGGTGCCGCTTTTTGCCTATGGCGCCGGCTTGTGGAGCAAGGACGACGCTACCCGCCAGCGCGACCCCAAGGGCGCGGGCAAGCCGCAGTTGAGCTGGCAGAAGGTAAACGTGGCAGGGCGCAACTACATCGAGGTGCGCAACCAGGGCGCCGTGCATGCGCGGCTCACCGATGCGTCATTCAAACAGGGCGGGCAGACGCGGCCGTTGGTGGACGGTTTGCTCGGCTATGTGCTGCCGGGCGCGAGCATGCGTTGGCCGGTGCCGGACGCCGTATCGGCCGACCAGCCGTTGCAGGTGCGCGTCAACGGTGCGCCGCAACTGGAGAGCCTGGCGCCCAAGCGCTAATCGTTAAGCAGCTGGACGGGCACGCGCCCGGGTTTTAACAGGATGGAGATGTCCATTGAAGGACACAACGCCATGGTGAGTCGTGGTTGGGCTCGGGTTTTATGGCCGTCGGTGGCAGTGGCAAGCGGGCTGTGGGGCGCAGCGATGGCGGGCGACTTGCCGCCGCCGCCCGGCAGCATGGAGGCCGTTGCCGATGCACAGCTGTTTCTGGAACTGGTGGTCAACCAGATGGACACCGGCCGCGTCATCGCGGTGGAGCAACGCGCCGGCCAGCTGTTTGTGCCGGCCAGTGCGTTGCAGGACGTGGGCATGAAACTGCCCGGTGAGCCGGTCGGCAGCGTGGCCCTGGACCACGTGCCGGGCCTGCACAGCGACTACGACAGCAACGGCCAGCGCCTGCTGCTGGATGTGCCGCCCTCGTGGTTGCAGGAACAATTCATCGGCAACCGCAATACCTATCCGCGCACCCAGGCCATGAGCAGCTTTGGCGCCTTGCTCAACTATGACGTGTATTTCAATGACACCGACGACGGCGGCAGTTACCTCGCGGCCTGGAACGAAGTGCGGCTGTTCGACACCTGGGGCACCTTGTCCACCACCGGGCAACTGCGCCAGACCCTCTCCGATGGAGTCAGCGGCGGCACCCTCAACAATGGTTATCGGCGTTACGACACCACCTGGCGTTTTTCCGATGATGAACGCCTGCTGACCTACGAGGCTGGCGACGTGATCAGCGGCGCGCTGCCCTGGAGTAGCTCGGTGCGCCTGGGCGGGGTGCAACTGTCGCGGGATTTTGCCGTGCGCCCCGACCTGGTTACATACCCTTTGCCGCAGTTTGCCGGTGAGGCGGCGGTGCCGTCGTCGGTAGACCTGTTTATCAACGGCTACAAGTCCGACACCGCGCAACTGCAACCCGGCCCCTACACCTTGACCAACATCCCGTTCATCAACGGTGCCGGCGAGGCCGTGGTGGTCACCACCGATGCCCTGGGCCGCCAGGTGTCGACCACGGTACCGTTCTACGTCACCAGCACCTTGCTGCAACAAGGCTTGACGGATTTTTCGCTGGCCGCCGGTACCTTGCGCCGTGACTACACCCTGCGGGATTTCGGCTACGGCCCAGGCGTGGCCAGTGGCACGTTCCGTTATGGCTATTCCGATAACCTCACCCTGGAAAGCCACGCCGAAGCCTCCAGCGACCTGACCCTCGGCGGGCTCGGCGGCAACCTGCGCCTGGGCAACTTCGGCGTACTCAATACCGCCCTCAGCCAGAGCCAGTTCGACAGCCGCACGGGCCAGCAACTGAGCCTCGGTTACCAGTACAACAGCACGCGCTACAGCTTCATGTATCAACGGGTGGAGCGCCGCGACGACTACGCCGACCTGACCCTGGTCGATACTCCATACGCCAGCCTCAGCAAGCGCAGCGAGCAGGTGACCCTGAGCCTCAATCTCCAACGTTTCGGCAGCCTGGGCCTGGGCTATTTCGACGTGCAGGCCGCGGACGACTCGCGCACACGCCTGCTCAACCTGAGTTGGAGCAAACCGCTGTGGCGCAACACCAGCTTTTATCTGTCGGCCAACCGCGAAATCGGCGACAGCAACTGGGCCATGCAGGCGCAACTGGTCATCCCGTTCGACCTCAACGGCAGCCTGGCCTTGAGCACCGAGCGCAGCAAGGACGGCGCCAGTCGCCAGCGCATCAACTACAGCCGAGCGGTGCCCAGCGAAGGCGGGGTGGGCTACAACCTCGGCTATGCCCAGGGCGATGCCCCCAGCTATCGGCAAGCCGACCTGACCTGGCGCTTGCAGTCGGTGCAGTTGCAGGCCGGCGTGTACGGCAGCAGCGAGGCCATGACGCGCTGGGCCGATGCCAGCGGCTCGCTGGTATGGATGGGCGGCGAAACCTTTGCCGCCAACCGTATCAATGACGCGTTTGTGGTGGTGAGCACCCAGGGTTTCGCCGGCATTCCGGTGCGTTACGAAAACCAACTGGTGGGCCAGACCGACCGCAACGGCCATTTGCTGGTGCCGTGGAGCAGTGCCTACTACCGCGGTAAATATGAGATCGACCCGTTGAACCTGCCGGCAAATGTGCAGAGCCCCAATGTGGAACAGCGCGTGTCGGTGCGCCGGGGCAGTGGTTACTTGCTGGAATTCCCCCTGCGCCGGGTGCTCGCCGCAAGCATCACCCTGGTGGACCGCCAGCACCAGGAATTGGCGCTGGGCAGCCTGGTAGTGCACGAGCAAAGCAACACTCAAGCGGTAGTCGGCTGGGATGGCCTGGTGTACCTGGAAAACCTCAGCGCCCATAACACCTTGCAGGTCACGCTCGGTGAGGGCCGCCTCTGCCAGGCAACCTTCGATATTGATGAGCAGCAACAGGACGTGCCCTTGATCGGGCCATTAGTGTGCCAATGAAGGATTGAACAGGGAGTGTTCAGGTGAGGGGCAGCGTAGGGTTGTATGGCGTAGGTTTGTTGTTTTGCGGGCAGGCCATGGCGGCGTGCTCGGTGGTGTCCACCGTGCCGGCCAGTTTCGGCTCGATCAGCTCGATGACGGTGCGCACTGCCGCGCAAACCAGCTCTACGACTAATTCGGGGTTGAGTTGCACCTCGGCGCTGATATCGCTGCTGGTGTCCACCGACCACTTTTACGCCACGATCACCTCGCCCCAGACCGGTTTGGTCGGGCCGACCGGTGATGTGATCAGCTACACGATTTATGGCAATAACAGCACCAGCTATCCCATCGCCCGTGGCAGCCAATTCGATTTCGGCGGCGCTGGCGGCATCGCCCAGAGCATTGGCCTGATTGCCGGGCCCGGCGCGAAAACCGTGCCGTTGTACCTGAGCAGCATCACTGGCAGCAACGTCGCCGCCGGGGTGTACACCGAGACATTGAGCATCGCCTGGCAGTGGAATTATTGCTCGGGGATCGGCCTTGGCGGCATTTGCCTGGGGCGTGACATCGGCAGTGGCACGGCGTCCCTGACCGTCAGCATGACCGTGACCAACGACTGCCAGATCACCGCCCCGAATATCAGCTTTGGCAGCGCGCCGGTGGTCAGTGGGTTTACTGCGGTGACCGGGCAGACCATCAATATTGCCTGCACCAAGGGCAGCGCCTATACCGTGGGCTTGAGCGATGGGCAGAACCCGGTGAGTGTCGGCGGCCGGCGGCGCATGATTTCCGGCAGCAACTACCTGGCCTATGACATTTTCCAAAGCGCCGGCACCACGCGTTGGGGCAGTGTCGGCGCGGCGCGGCGGGCCAGTTCCACGGCCGAGGTCAACCCTGGCAACGGCTTGGGCGTCGGCAGCCAGGTGTACAACTACAACGCCAAGGTTTACACCGACCAGCCCACGCCACCGGCTGGCACCTATCTGGACAATGTGGTGCTGGACGTCGGTTTCTAGAATGGCGTCTGCAGCGCGGCGGCCTGATCCACCGGGCTCACCATCGCATAGTTGTAGCCCCCGCCCGACCAGTAGTCGGCCTGCAAGCCATCGGCACTGCGGCTGCCGCGAGGCAGGAAACCGTTGTTCGGGCCCGGCGGGCGGATGTAGAAGCTGATGCGCCGGCCTTGGGCGTCCTGGTACAGCACCATGGCCGCCGCGCCTTGGTCGGTGGTGAGCAGGCGCCCGCTGACCGGCTTGAAACCGGCTTGGCTGAGGTCGGGCAGGCGATGGGCCTGGTTGAAATAACGGTCGAGCCAGGCCTGCATGGTGCTGCGGTCCTCGGCGTTGTAGTCGGCGGGCATGATGCCGTCCTGGGCAAACAGGCGGTAGGCCTGCATGGCGTCGGTCATCGGCAGCAGCGGCGGCTGGGTGGCTTCGCGGGCGTGCCAACCGCCAAACCCGCCGAGGCTCACGGCGATCAGCAACAACGCCGCCGTGGCCAAGTGCCGACGGGATTGTTTCTTGATGCGCTGGCGAATCAGCGCCGGGTCCAATGCCGGGTTGGGCGGCTGTTGCAGGGCGCCGCTCAACGACGCACGCAGCAACTGCGCATCCTGTTGCCAGGCCTGTACCTGAGCGGCCACTTCGGGGTGGCTGGCCAGCCAGGTTTCAAGCACACGGCGATCACTGTCGAGCAATTGGTGATCGACGTAAGCATGTAAATCGCGTTCGCTGGGGGGCAGGCTGATCATTTGAGTCTCCGCAGGGAAGGGCCGGTCATTTCGCCATCGCTGAGTTGACGCAACGCTTGGCGTGCGCGGGACAGGCGTGACATAACGGTGCCGATAGGCACCGCCAGGATCTCGGCCACTTCCTTGTAGCTCAAGCCCTCGACGGACACCCACAGCAACAGGGCGCGCTGTTCGGTGTTCAGTTGGTCGAAGGCTTGCAGGGTGGATTGGGCCAGCACCGTGCGCTCCACAGAAGGTTGCACATCATCGCGACCGGTGAAGAATTCGAGCATGCGCGCATAGCGGCGGTTGCGGCGGTGGGCGTCAAGGAATTGCCGGTAGAGGATCGAGAACAGCCAGGCGCGCAGGTCGCCCTCGATACGTTTATCGGCCCAGGCGACGATCGCGCGCTCCAGGGCCGATTGCACCAGGTCATCGGCGCTGCTGCTGTTGCGCGTCAGGGACACGGCAAAACGCCGCAACCTGGGGATGAGTTCACGTAACTGTTCGTCGAGTTCATGCATGGGTGTCTGGCTGATCGCTACGCTGGGACTAGAGAGACGTCCGGCGTTGAAGGTTATTCCCCGTCCCGCAAAATAAATCCAGGGCCTGGGAATAGAGCCCATCGGCGTTCGTCTTAATGCTCCGACCTTATGTTTCAGCCTGAGGCCTCTGGCCCTGGAGTTCCTGCATGGTAGATCACTCATCACCCCCTCGTCCTCCTTTGAGCACTGCGAGCCTGATCGCACGACTTGCTGGCATCGGTGCCGTGGTTGCGGTTGTTGCCGGCGCATTTGCCTACGTCAATGGCACGCTCGACCCCCAACGTCTGCGGCCAAAAACCTTGGTCAATGCCCTGGAAACCAATAACGGCGTGCATCCGGGCTTTCGCCGTAACCATGCCAAGGGCGTGTGCGTGGCGGGGTATTTCCAGAGCAGTACCGAGGCCCGTGCGTATTCCAGTGCCCAGGTGTTCAGCGAGGCCAAGACCCCGATCATTGGCCGCTTTGCCTTGCCCAGCGGCAACCCCTACGCGCCGGACAGCAGTGTGCCGATTCGCAGCTTTGCCGTGCAATTCAGCCAGGCCAACGGCCAGCAATGGCGTACAGGGATGAACAGTATGCCGGTGTTCCCGGTGGGCACGCCCGAGGCGTTCTACCAATTGCTCAAGGCCGGCGCGCCAGACCCGGCCACCGGCAAGCCGAACCCCTCGAGCATGCCGGCGTTTTTTGCCGCACACCCCGAGACCGCGCCGTTCCTGGCCTGGGTCAAGACCGCCAAGCCATCGGCCAGTTACGCGACTGAAACCTATAACGGCATCAACGCGTTTTACCTGGTGGCTGCCGATGGCACGCGCCAGGCCGTGCGTTGGGAGGTGGTGCCCCAGAGCCAGGACGCGGCGGGGGATACCGCACCTGCGGGCAGTGACTTCCTGGAGCAGGATTTGGTACGACGCCTGGCTGCCGGGCCGTTGCGTTGGCAGTTGAACATGACCCTGGCCAACCCAGGTGACCCATTGGATGACGCGAGCAAAACCTGGAGCGGCACACACAAGGTGCTCAACGCTGGCACCCTGGTGCTGCAAAGCAGCCAGCCCCAGGCAGACGGCGATTGCCGCGATATCAACTTTGACCCGCTGATTCTGCCCAGTGGTATCCAAGCCTCCAACGACCCCTTGCTGGCCGCCCGTTCGGCCGCCTATGCCAGTTCGTACCTGCGCCGGGCCGGTGAAGTCAGCCCGTTGCACAGCGCCCCTCAGGAGTCGAAGCCATGAATGCTCAACCGCGGTTTTTTGCGCCCCTGGCGCGCGTGCTGCACTGGCTGATGGCGTTGATGATCATCGCCATGCTGTTTATCGGCGCGGGTTTGGCGGCGTCGGTGTCGGAGCGTCATGAGTGGCTGATCCACCTGCACAAGCCGCTGGGCATTGCGATTCTGGCATTGGTGATCGTGCGCCTGGTGGTGCGTTTCTCGACGCGCCAGCCGCCGTTGCCGGCGGATTTGCCGGTGTGGCAAAGGCTGGCAGCCAAGGCTTCCCATGTGCTGTTGTACGCCTTGATGCTGGTGTTGCCGTTGCTGGGGTGGGCGATGATTTCAGCGGCCGGTGACCCGGTGATGCTCAGCAGTAACCTGCAACTGCCCGCGCTGCTGGGGGCGAATGCGCCGTTGTTTGCGTTGTTGCGCAAGGCTCACGGCTACCTGGCCTATCTGCTCTTTCTCACCGTGCTGGTGCATCTGGCGGCCGCGTTGTTCCACGGTCTGATCCGCCGCGACGGTGTCTTGCAAAGCATGACCGGCAGTAAAGATTGACCGCTTCTTGTGGCGAGCGAGCAAGCTCGCTCGCCACACAAGCTCGCCTCAGGCGCTAGCGCAAACGCCCGACGATATCAGCGACGCTGCTCAACACGTCCTTACCCAGCTGTTTCGAACGATCGCCTGACCAGCCGGTACGCAGGTTAGGCGCGTCGTCGTTGTCCTTGAAGGGCATTTCCAGGGTCAGGGACAGGCAGTCGTACTTTTCCCCCACCGCGTTGCAGGCCAGGGTCATGTTGGCTTGGCCAGGCAGATCGCGGGTGTAGCCGTGGGTGGTCTGGAAGTCTCGTGTCAGGTGGCTCAAATGGCTGCGGAAGTGTTTTTCCAGGGCTTCGATGCGCGGGGTGTAGCCGGGGTTGCCTTCGCAGCCGGCGGTGAACACGTAGGGGATTTCTTCATCGCCATGGATGTCGAGGAACATATCCACGCCGTATTTTTCCATCTGTTGCTGGACGAACAAAACTTCGGGGCTGAGTTCCTGGCTGGCGCTTTGCCAGGCGCGGTTGAGGTCCTGGCCCATGGCGTTGGTGCGCAGGTGGCCATGGAAGGCGCCGTCCGGGTTCATGTTCGGAACCAGGTACAAGTCGGCGACCGACAGCAGTTTTTTCAGTTCGTCGTCGCCGTCCTTTTGCAGGCGCTCAATCACGCCCTCCATAAACCATTCGGCCATGTGTTCGCCGGGGTGCTGCTGGGCGATGATCCACACCTTGCGCCGGCCTTCGATCCCTTTGCCACGGCGCAGCAGTTGGATATCGCGGCCTTCAGCGCTCTTGCCGGTGGCCAACAGCTTGACCCCGGCGTACTTCAGGGCTTGCTCGATCAGCCAGTCATGACGTTCACGGCTGTAGGGTTCGAAGTAGGCAAACCAGACGTGCTTTTGCCGGGTCTGGAGAGTGATGTGCAGGATCTCGCCATCAAAGCGCGTCGGTACCCGGAACCAGTTGATATGGTCGTAGGACGCCACGGCGTTGTAACCGCTCCAGGCATTTTTGTAAGACGAGCGCCCCGCGTTGCTCAAGCGAAAGGTATGGGTGTGCCCCACGTGCATGCCTTCGGCCTTGAAGTGGAACCATTGGTAGTGATCGCTGCGGGTGTCGGGTTTGATTGCCAGCAACAACTGATAAGCGTCGCTGGCATCCAGGACCTGGATGTTGCCGCTGTCGAAGTCGGTGCTGATCTTGATGGAGGTCAAGGCCACGGTCATAGTCTGGTTGCCTGAATATGAGTGATGTGGCGGCTATCTTACACAGGGGTTCGGTAAAACCTGGATGCAAAAATTGTTGCAGGGGGAGGGGGCGTCATCCGTGACGCCGCCGCAGCTTAGAGTCTATGAGATTGATTCTCAAGCGCTAATTCGCAGAGATACGCGCTAGAGCACTCGGACGACTTTCTTTGGGCGATAGTCTTTTGCTACCATGCGCGCCATCAAGCAACACACAGTCTTCATTAGCCTGAAGCCATGCCAGGAAAACTGGCAAAAAAAAGACCCGGCCAAAGAGCCGGGTCAAAAACCGTGATTAGCCTGATGAGGAGATATTCCAAGAGTCCGACCTAAGGTCTCTTGGTCTATCGACTGATCTCGCGATCAGCTGAGCCCAATAATAATCATTATCATTTGCAAGTCAAATGTTTTTATCCGTGGGATAGAAATATTTTTCTTTCATACCTGCTAAGCGTTTGCCGCCGCTCCTGGCGCTTGCAACGACCGCTCCACCATCGCCTTCGCCATATCGATCAAATACACCACCGAAAACGCCAGGTCACGCTGGTTGCCTTGATGGCTGCACGCCGATTCGTAGGCGGTGGCCGCTGCACTGCGCAACAGGTCCGAGGCGTGTACCAGGGCTTCCTCCTGGCTGATTTGCGGTTTTATCGCGAACAGGGCCCCGTCCGAATCCGGCGTCGACCGATTTTCTTTCAAGTAGTAGTCCAGTGCGCGCTGGGCCGCGCCACTGTTGCACATGTCGTTTACTTCAGTCAGTTCGGGTGTTTGGGGCGTTAAGTGAGTGCGGGTCGTCATAAGCGGCAGTACTCCGGTGGGTGTCGAAATCCTTGGGCTTGATGATAGTACGTATCGTATTCCTGTCGTTTTATGGATTACTACAAACTGTTTATTGCCCGAAAAAATGGGCACCGTATTGTGATGCGCTATGGATAACTGGATAGCGTTGGTCAAAGCCAACATGAAAGACCGCAAGGTCACACAGGATGAACTGGCGCAGCGCCTGGGCATGTCCCAGGGCGGCATCGGCCATTGGCTCAATAAACGCCGTGTGCCGAGCCTGGCGGACATGAACCGCGTGCTGGCCGAACTGGGGTTGGGGTATTTGGAGGTGGCGCTGGAGATTCGTGAACGGGCCGCGCAAGTGCCTGAACTGGAACCGCACTACAACCCGTATTTCCGCTACCCGGTCAGCGACTGGAAGCAGGCCTGCGAGCTGCGTGAAGAGCGGGCGCCTTATAGAACCGAGCGCTACGAATTGACCGATTACCACGCTCAAGGCGAGGCATTCTGGTTGCCGGTGACGGGAGACGCCATGACTGCGCCCACGGGCATGAGCATTGCGGCTGGCATGATGATCCTGGTTGACCCGGCCATACCACCCGAGCCCGGCAAACTGGTGGTGGCCCAATGGGCTGGCAACCCCCAGGCCACCTTTCGCCAATTGCAGGAAGAGAGCGGCCAGCACTACCTGGTGCCGCTCAATCCCACTTACCCCAAGGTGTTGCTTACCGAGGGCTGTCGCCTCCTGGGTGTGGTGGTGCAGGCCACGGCGAAGTTCTAGCCGGCCGTTTCAAGCTCCACCAGCGCGCTGCCTTCGGCCACCATTTCACCTTCCTGGCAGAACAGCGACTTGACCACCCCGGCGTGGGGCGCACGGATGCTGTGCTCCATCTTCATGGCTTCGAGCACCACCAGTTGAGCACCGGCTTCAACAGTTTGGCCCACCTCCACGAGCACCCGCACGATGCTGCCGTTCATGGGCGCGGTGAGGCCGCCCTGATGGGACTGATTGGCCTCGACCGCTGCAATCGGATCGAACAGGCTGACGGCATGCATCTCGCCGTCCCAACGCAGGTACAGGCTGCCTTCACTGCGCACCGCCAGATGAGCACGGCGCACGCCCTGATGTTCAGTCAGCAACTGTTCGCCGCATAACTGTGCGGTGTGCCCCGCCAGCGTCACCAGCCGATCCTGCCCATTGCAACTCAGGTGCAGCGACACCTCGGCAGGCAAACCCGCACGAAAGCCCTGATTATTTGCCCAAGGCCCGTCGCCCACCGGCAAGCTCTGCATAAACGCCGCGCCCGCCGCCTGCCAGAACTCATCGCTCAAGGCCCCTTGCGTCGGCAACAGCTCATCCTGATAGCGCGGGATAAACCCGGTGTCCAACTCGGCCGCGGCAAACCCAGGGAGCCCGATGATGCGCCGCAAAAAGCCCAGGTTGGTCCTGAGCCCGCCGACCGCAAACTCATCGAGCATGCTCAATAAGCGCAGGCGCGCCTGTTCGCGGTCTTCACCCCAGGCAATCAACTTGCCGAGCATCGGGTCGTAGAAGGGTGACACGCTGTCGCCTTGCTCGACGCCGCTGTCCACGCGGCGCCCAGAGCCAGGGCGGCACTCGCGGTACAGCGCCAGGTGCCCGGTGGCCGGCAGAAAGTCATTGGCCGGGTCTTCGGCATACAGCCGCACTTCAATCGCATGACCGTTCAACGCGACCTGCTCTTGCGTGATCGGCAGCGCCTCGCCCTGGGCAACCCGGATCTGCCAGGCCACCAGGTCGAGGCCGGTAATCGCTTCGGTCACCGGATGCTCCACTTGCAGCCGCGTGTTCATCTCCATAAAGAAAAACTCGCCACGGGCATCCAGCAAAAACTCCACCGTACCTGCGCCGACATAACCGATGGCCTGGGCAGCGCGCACGGCTGCTTCGCCCATGGCCTTGCGCTGCTCCACGCTCAAGCCGGGCGCCGGGGCTTCTTCCACGACCTTTTGATGGCGCCGCTGGATCGAGCAGTCGCGTTCATTAAGGTACAGGCAATGACCCTGCTGGTCGGCAAACACCTGGATCTCCACATGCCGCGGCTTGAGCAGGTACTTCTCCACCAGCATCTGCCCGTTGCCGAAGGACGACAACGCCTCACGCTGGGCGGAGGCGAGGGCTTCAGCCAGCTGGCTGACGTCCTCGACCACCTTCATGCCCTTGCCACCGCCGCCCGCCGTGGCCTTGAGCAGCACCGGGTAGCCGATACGTTCACAGGCGGCGCGGAAGGTCTCCAGGTCCTGGGCCTCGCCGTGATAACCCGGCACCAGCGGTACGCCAGCCGTTTCCATCAGCGCCTTGGCCGCGGATTTGCTGCCCATGGCGTCGATGGCCGAGGCGGGCGGGCCGAGGAAGATCAGGCCTGCCGCCTCGATGGCACGGGCGAAGCCGGCGTTTTCTGAAAGGAAGCCGTAGCCGGGGTGAATCGCCTGGGCGCCGCTGGCGTGGGCGGCGGCAATCAGTTTGTCGATTTGCAGGTAACTGTCGGTGGCTTTGCTGCCGCCCAGGTCGACGCGGATATCGGCTTCACGGCTATGGCGGGCATCGCGGTCGATGGCGCTGTGCACAGCCACGGTGGTCAACCCCATGGCCTTGGCGGTGCGCATGACCCGGCAGGCGATCTCGCCACGGTTGGCCACCAGAACGGTGGTGAGTGTGCTCATGAACGCGGCTCCTGGTCTTGCCAACTTGGCGCACGCTTTTGCAGAAACGCGCGCAAACCTTCCTGGCCCTCGGCGCTCACCCGAATGCGCGCAATGGCGTTTTCGCAATAGCGGCGCAGCGCGGGGGTGAGGGCACCGTTGCCCACTTCGCGCAGCAAATCCTTGCTGGCACGCATGGCCGCCGGGCTGTTTTGCAGCAGGTTGGCGACCCACTGATCCACCTGTTCATCCAGGCTCTCGGCCGGATAACTTTCCGCCAGCAAGCCGATCTCCCGTGCGCGCTGGCCGCCGAACCGCTCGGCCGTGAGTGCATAGCGACGGGCAGCGCGTTCGCCGATGGCCTGCACCACGAACGGGCTGATCACCGCCGGTGCCAGGCCGATACGCACTTCCGACAGGCAGAACTGCGCATCATCGGCGCCGATGGCCATGTCGCAGCAACTGATCAGGCCCAGCGCGCCACCGTAGGCTGCGCCTTGCACCACCGCCAGCGTGGGGATTTTCAGCTTGGACAGGTTGTACATCAACTCCGCCAGTTCGCGGGCGTCGTCCAGGTTGGTGTGGTAGTCCAGCTCGGCCGATTGCTGCATCCAGGCCAGGTCGGCACCGGCGCTGAAGTGCTTGCCACGCCCGCGCAGTACCAGGAAACGCAGGGACGGGTCGCCTTGTACGCGGTCAAGGGCCAGGATCAGTTCGCGGATCATCTGGGCGTTGAAGGCGTTGTTCTTGGCTTCACGGCTGAGCCACAGCGTGGCAAAGCCACGGCGGTCGGTGATCAGTTCGAGGGTGTTGAAGTCGCTCATGCAAGGAGCTCCATGATGATGAGAGGCCTCCTGTAGGAGCGAGCTTGCTCGCGAAGGTCGTCAACGATAACGCGGGGCTTCAGAATGACCGCGTTGCCTTGAGGTTCTTCGCGAGCAAGCTCGCTCCTACAGGTTACATGCGGAACACGCCGAAGCGGCTCGGCTCGATGGGGGCGTTCAGTGCGGCAGACAAGGCCAGGGCCAGCACATCACGGGTCTGCAGCGGGTCGATCACGCCGTCATCCCACAAGCGCGCGCTGGAGTAGTACGGGTGGCCCTGGGTTTCATACTGGTCGAGGATCGGCTGCTTGATCGCGGCTTCCTCCTCGGCACTGAAACCGTTGCCGGCGCGCTCAGCCTGTTCGCGCTTGACCTGCACCAGCACCCCGGCGGCCTGTTCGGCCCCCATCACGCCAATGCGTGCGTTGGGCCACATCCACAAAAAGCGCGGGTCGTAGGCGCGGCCACACATCCCATAGTTACCCGCACCGAAGCTGCCACCGATGATCACGGTGAATTTCGGCACCTTGGCGCACGCCACAGCGGTGACCAGCTTGGCGCCATGCTTGGCAATGCCGCCGGCTTCGTACTTCTGGCCGACCATAAAGCCAGTGATATTTTGCAGGAACAGCAGCGGAATCCCGCGCTGGCAGGCCAGTTCGATAAAGTGCGCGCCTTTTTGCGCGGCTTCGGCGAACAGGATGCCGTTGTTGGCCAGGATCGCAATCGGGTAGCCATGCAAATGTGCAAAGCCGCATACCAGGGTTGTGCCGAACAAGGCCTTGAACTCATCGAACACCGAGCCGTCCACCAGCCGTGCGATGACTTCGCGCACATCAAAGGGTTGTTTGGCATCCGCCGGGATCACGCCGTACAGCTCATCGCTGCTGTACAACGGCGCCACCGCTGGGCGTTGCAGCAGCTCACCTTGCTTGCGCCAATTGAGGTTGGCCACGCTGCGCCGCGCCAGGGCCAGGGCGTGTTCATCGCTGTTGGCATAGTGGTCGGCCACGCCGGAGACCTTGCAATGCACATCGGCACCGCCCAGGTCTTCGGCGCTCACCACTTCACCGGTGGCGGCCTTCACCAAGGGCGGGCCGGCGAGGAAGATGGTGGCTTGCTGACGCACCATGATCGCTTCGTCGGCCATGGCCGGCACGTAGGCGCCGCCGGCGGTGCACGAGCCCATCACCACGGCAATCTGGGGAATGCCCTGGGCGCTCATGTTGGCCTGGTTGAAGAAGATCCGCCCGAAGTGCTCGCGGTCAGGGAACACCTCGTCCTGGCGCGGCAGGTTGGCGCCGCCGGAGTCCACCAGGTAGATACATGGCAGGCGGTTCTGCTCGGCGATGGTCTGGGCGCGCAGGTGTTTTTTAACGGTCAGTGGGTAATAGGAGCCGCCTTTGACGGTGGCATCGTTGGCCACGATCATGCATTCGACGCCTTCCACCCGGCCAATGCCGGCAATCACTCCGGCCGCCGGGACGTCTTCGCCATATACTTGGTGGGCGGCCAGTTGGCTCAGCTCCAGAAACGGCGAGCCCGGGTCGAGCAGACGGTTGATGCGCTCGCGAGGCAACAGCTTGCCGCGTGAGGTGTGGCGCTCCTGGGCCTTGGCGCCGCCACCTTGGTGGACGTGGGCGAGCAGGCTGTGCAGGGCGTCGACCTGTTCAAGCATCGCCGCGCGGTTTGTGGCGAATTCCGCCGAGCGCGGGTTGAGCTGGGTATGCAGGGTGGCCATGGGGCGCTCCTTCAGCGGGTTTCGTTGAACAGTTCGCGACCGATCAACATCCGCCGAATCTCACTGGTGCCCGCACCAATTTCGTAGAGCTTGGCGTCACGCAGCAGGCGCCCGGCGGGGAACTCATTGATATAGCCATTGCCGCCCAGAATCTGGATCGCATCCAAGGCCATTTGCGTGGCGCGCTCGGCGCTGTAAAGAATCACGCCCGCAGCGTCCTTGCGCGTGGTCTCGCCGCGCTCGCATGCCTGGGCCACCGCGTAGAGGTAGGCACGGCTGGCGTTGAGTTGGGTGTACATATCGGCGACCTTGCCCTGGATCAGCTGGAACTCGCCGATGCTCTGGCCGAACTGCTTGCGGTCGTGGATGTAGGGCACGATCAGGTCCATGCATGCCTGCATGATCCCGGTAGGGCCACCGGAGAGCACCACGCGTTCGTAGTCCAGGCCGCTCATCAACACTTTCACGCCGCCATTGAGCACGCCGAGGATGTTTTCTTCGGGTACCTGGACATCGTCAAAAAACAGCTCGCAGGTGTTGGAACCGCGCATGCCCAGCTTGTCGAATTTGTTGCTGCGGCTGAAGCCTTTCCAGTCGCGCTCGACGATGAAGGCGGTGATGCCGTGGGGGCCTTTTTCCAGGTCAGTCTTGGCGTAGATCACATAAGTATTGGCGTCCGGGCCGTTGGTGATCCAGGTCTTGCTGCCATTGAGTACGTAATAGTCGCCGCGCTTGTCGGCGCGCAGTTTCATCGACACCACGTCAGAACCGGCATTCGGCTCGCTCATGGCCAGGGCGCCGATGTGCTCGCCGCTGATCAGCTTGGGCAGGTACTTGAGTTTTTGTGCGTGATTGCCGTTGCGGTTGATCTGGTTGACGCACAGGTTGGAGTGCGCGCCGTAGGACAACGCCACCGAAGCCGAGCCACGGCTGATTTCTTCCATGCTCACCACATGGGCCAGGTAACCCAGGCCGGCACCGCCGTATTCCTCGGGCACGGTGATGCCCAGCAGGCCCATGTCGCCGAACTTGCGCCACAGGTCAGCGGGGAACAGGTTGTCGATGTCGATCTGGGCCGCGCGCGGTGCGATCTCCTTGGCCACGAAGGACTGCACCTGGTCGCGCAGCATGTCGATGGTCTCGCCGAGGGCGAAGTTCAGGGACGGGTAACTCATGGACAGGCACCTTAATGTGAGCTTTGTTGTTGTGTGGGCGGGGCGCGGGAGGAGGGCGCTCACCTTTACGTTAACGTAAGCTTGCGTTACGACGCTGTCAATCGTAGTTTACGTATACGTCAACCTACAAAAAAGATAACAGGGGTCGTTATGGATCAACCGCACCCGAGCTACAGCCGTGGCTCCCAGGACAAGACTTTGCTGGCCATGACCATTGGCCAGGCATTCGATCACACTGTCGCGCAATACCCCGATGGCGAAGCTTTGGTGGTGCGCCACCAGCAGCGGCGCTACACCTGGCGGCAACTGGCCGAGACGGTTGAGCTGCACGCCCGCGCATTCCTCGCTCTGGGTATGCAAACCGGCGACCGCCTGGGTATCTGGGCGCCTAACTGTGCCGAGTGGCTGATTTGCCAGGTGGCGAGCGCCAAGCTCGGGGTGATCCTGGTCAATATCAACCCGGCCTATCGCAGCAGCGAGTTGGATTACGTGCTCAAGCAGTCCGGCTGCCAATGGCTGGTATGCGCCGGTTCGTTCAAGAGCTCGGATTACCACGCCATGCTCCAGGCGCTGAAGCCTGGCCTGCGCGGCCTCATCAGCCTCGATCCCAGCCCGCCGCCGGAATTCCTGCCCTGGTCGCAGTTGGCGGCCCTTGGCGCAGGCGTGTCGCCCGAGCAACTGCACAGCCGCCAGGCCAGCCTGCATTTCGATCAACCTGTGAATATCCAGTACACCTCCGGCACCACCGGCTTTCCCAAGGGCGCCACCCTCAGTCACCACAACATCCTCAACAACGGTTACATGGTCGGTGAAAGCCTGGGCCTGACGGCAGGAGATCGCCTGGTGATCCCGGTGCCGCTGTATCACTGCTTCGGCATGGTCATGGGCAACCTCGGTTGCATCACTCATGGCACTACCATGATCTACCCCAATGACGGTTTCGATCCGCTGTTGACGCTGAGCGCCGTCGCCGAAGAAAAAGCCACCGGCTTATATGGCGTGCCGACCATGTTCATCGCGCTGCTCGATCACCCACGCCGGGCCGAGTTCGACCTGTCCAGCCTGCGCACCGGGATCATGGCCGGGGCGACGTGCCCGATCGAGGTGATGCGTCGGGTCATCCATGAGCTGCACATGGGTGAAGTGCAGATCGCCTACGGCATGACCGAAACCAGCCCGGTGTCGCTGCAGACCGGCGCGGATGACGATATAGAACGGCGTGTCACCACCGTGGGCCGCACCCAACCGCAACTGGAAACCAAGATTGTCGACGAGGCTGGTAACACCGTGGCGCGCGGCGTGATCGGTGAGCTGTGCACCCGGGGTTACAGTGTGATGCTCGGTTACTGGAACAACCCTGAAGGCACCCGTGAAGCCATCGACGACGCCGGCTGGATGCACACTGGCGATCTGGCGACCATGGATGATCAGGGTTACGTGTGCATTGCCGGGCGTAACAAGGACATGATCATTCGCGGGGGCGAGAACGTGTACCCCCGTGAGCTGGAGGAGTTTTTCTTTACCCATCCGGCCGTAGCGGACGTGCAGATCATTGGTGTTCCGGATGAGCGTTACGGCGAAGAGATTGTTGCCTGGATCAAGTTCCATCCCGGGCAGGTGGCCAACGAGCTGGAGCTATTGAGCTGGTGCAAGGACCGTATCGCCCATTTCAAGACCCCCAGGTATTTCAAGTTCGTGGATGAGTTTCCGATGACGGTAACGGGGAAGATTCAGAAATTTCGCATGCGGGAGATCAGCATAGAGGAGTTGGCGTCTACTCGCGGCTGAGGGAGGGGGTCATCGCGGTGTGGGGTATGTGGATACCCCTGTTTGATGGAGCAATGATCGGATATTGATTGTTTGGTCTGTCAAATGGAATTCGGTAAATGAGCGATCTTGATCAACGCGATAGCAGTCAATCGGGGGCGGCGCAGAGTGTGCACGCGAATGTCGTACTGGATCGGGTGCCATCTTGGTATGACGGCGCTACTGTCAAGCACAAAAAAGCCTTCGCTGAAACACAGTTAGTCGTGCCGCAGTGGTATACAAATTTATCGCCGCAGAGAAAGTTGGTCGTGTCGACGGCCTATACGCGTAGTTTTAGAGCACTGAATAAGCTGGACGCGAAGTTCAGTAAAATGCAAGGTGCTGTGGCGTTCTGCGAGCCTCTTCTCGTGGCGGCAATGAAAAAGGAGTTTGGTGAGGATTACGATGTCAGGCGGCTGTTTTTTGCGCGTAAGGTATTTGTGCCTGCCGATCGCTCAAAAGTCTTTGGTCTGGAGGCCACTGGATATTGCCGCTATGAAGGCGTCAGTTTAATTGAGGCCGCGTTAAATAACTTCGCGACCGAAGAGACGCTTGAAGTGGCTGACAAGGATGCCAGTGTTATCACACGGTATGATTTTCACGAGCGGTCTCTTACATATAATGAGGCCGAGGTCCTTGCTCGTAAAACGTCGATAAAACCCTCCTTGTTCGCACGTCTGTGCAGAACGTTGGATTTAGGCGCGCAATACTTGAGGCATGTTGAATCGTTTGTCAGCCCCGCCGATACACCCAACTTAGCGATGGGCACCTCGGCAAGAGCCCTTCGACACCTGATGATTGGCGCGACCATCCAGCAGTTGGCGTTCGCCGCCGAAGTGGCGGTTGAGCGCGGGGACATCAAGAAAGAGGCCTACCAACTGATCCAACAGTTGGTGTGGCATCAGAAGGAACTGATGTGGCAGGGAAAAACAGTCAGTTGTTCATGCTTGAACGTGCTGGGGCAGCCGTTGGCGAAAATTATTGTTATCGGTCATTTGAATATTTACCCCGTGCGCGGTGTATTGGTGTACAAGCGCGAGCCCTGTTTAGTATTCATTCCGGGAGATCCTGTTTGCATGCTAAAGGAGTACGAAGGCTTAAATGACTTCAAAACCGATTTGGTGGAGCGATTATGCCAAGCGGATTACCGGCTCTTTTTCAGTCAGTTCGTTCCCCACGGGAGCCAGTCGCAATTTTTTACTAAACTCAAGCGGCACCTTGACCCTACTGAACAATTTACTGAACTTAAAAATTTTGATGCCGACAAAAAAGACATAAAAACATTCACCACTGGCTACGGGTTGCGTCTTTCGTTGTTGTGGCAAGACTATGCTCGGCAAAACGTCGATCTCATGCTCGATAACGCCCAGGCGATCGCCGTTTCCACCGATGCGGCAGAGGTACGTGCGCGTAACGCGTGGCTGCTTAAGTTAGGCAGCACGGCTCTGAATGTTTTGAACGTGGCAGTCCTTGTCTTTCCAGAACTGGCGCCCGTCATGTTGCTGGTTGGCGCGGTGCAAATGCTGCATGAGGTCGGCTCAGGTATAGAGGCGTGGGAAGAGGGGGATAAAAAAGCCGCATGGGCCCATGTTTCGGCCATCGTCTTCAATGCGGCAACAACGTTTGTGGGCGCCAAGTTGTTACCGCTTGCCAAGACAGCATTTGTCGAGAGCCTGGCCCATGTGCGTTGCCCTGACGGCAATATCCGTCTGTATTCTCCTGACCTGACACCCTACCAGCGACAGGTCACACTGCCCGATGGGCTCTCGGCCAATGAGCATGGCTTATATGAACATGAAGACGGCTTATACCTGCGGGAAAGCCATACGTATTACCGGGTGGAGCGGGTGGGGACTAGCAATGACTATAAAATCCTGCACCCGGACAACACGGCAGCTTACACCCCCAGGGTAAGCCGTACGCGCGCTGGGGCTTGGGCCCATGAGCATGAAAACCCGCTGACATTGACCGATTCGCAATTGATGCAGCGGCTTGGCCCGACAGCAGAGCGTTTTGCAAATGAACCACTCAAGCTTGAACGCATTGTGCAAATGTCTGAAACCCATATGGACACTCTGCGCAAAATGCATGCAGATCAGTCACCACTGCCTGCCCTCCTGGCTGATACTTTGAAGCGATTGGAGATGGACAGTGCAGTGGCGCAGGAACCCAACACGGTCAGCGCCTCACAGAGGGCGGCGCACCTGTCTGAGCTTTTCGCTCAACGCTATGCCGCTGCCCAGAGCGCAGGCAGCGAGGCCGCAAGGTTGATCAAGCGTGTGTTTCCCTCGCTTCCCCAATCCGTTATTGAAGAACTGTTGAACGCTGCCAACTCCGCAGAAATGAAGAGTCTCACCGAACACAATCGCGTGCCGTTGCGCCTGGCGGAAGAGGCTCGCCATTATCAACAGCAAGTGCGTTTGGCACGAGCTTATGAAGGGTTGTACCGCAAAACCCTGGGTAATGACGATACACAACGCATGGTGCTGCACAGCCTGAACAAGCTGCCTGGTTGGCCCAGCGACCTGCGCATCGATATCGTCGAGCGGCTGCCCGTAGGGGAGCGTCTGCTGGATTCATTGGGACCTGCGCATGCGACCGTCAAGCGTCGCTTTATCAAGTTTGGCTCCCAGAATCTTTATGAAGTCCAAGACGATAAGTTTGCGATATTGAATTCGCAGGCGGATATCTATGGGGCTGTCCAGTCAGCGGTTTCGCCCGAAGATTGGAGGGCGATGAAATTGACCCCTCATGATCGTGGCGCGAGCCTGAAACAGGCGCTGGAGCACATGTCGCTGATGCCGCGCGATGAACTGCGCCGGCTGTTAGGGATGCAGCCTGTCAAACCACGCTACAAACCGCCAATGCGTCTTGCCGATGGGCGCATGGGTTACCCGTTGAGTCCGGTAGTTGGCGCGGGGCGTCGGCCTTATGCGTGTGAAAGGGCAGCGATAGATCTTTATCCGTCACAGTCCATTGAGCAGGTGGAGCAAATGTTGGGGTTGCAAGGCGTCGGCGATATTGAGTTCCTGGCAAAAATGGAAGCACTCAATCGCGAGTTTACGCAACTCAAGACCGACCTGGACGCTTGGCGCGACGCAGGAGAGTGGCAACAACGCAGGGCCCGACGCCGGGTCGCCAATACCCTCAAAGACGTATGGCAACGCAGGTCATCGCAACAAGCCCAGACTCCCGAGCAGGAGGGAATGAAATACATCTTGTGCTTGGCCGATGAGCAAGTCGGTGAGTTACCCCCGATTACGGCGAACATGGATCATGTGGACTTTCTTGATTTATCGAGAATGTATCTTTCGGATGCATCCTTGCCCTTTTTGAATGGGTTTGGCGGTTTGCGCTGGTTGGATATCAGCCACAGCCACTTCACGCGTTTGCCGGAGTTCGCCAAGGGTGGCGCGGGGCTGACCACGCTCAATTTGAGCGGCAACGACATACGGCTGACGGAGCAAAGCCAGGCACGCCTCGAAGGCATGCAGAGTTTGACCACACTGAATCTCTCCCACAACCGGCATTTGGGATGGGCCGCCGACCTGAGCAACATGCATGATTTGAACCGGCTCAATCTGGCGAATACCGGAACGACAACGTTCCCCAGAGGCGCCGAACATCTGAATAACCTGGCCTTGATCGATCTGCATACAAACGCGATGACGCAATTGCCTCAGTACGCCCTCGATCATCCAGATCGAATCAATGTGCATGAGAATCCTGTATCGGAAGAACGCTTGACCGATGACCACGTCACCCTCGCGGAGGGGCGCAGGTTATGGCTGCACGATTCTCCCGCAGACATGCAAACCAGTCGTGGCGAAATGTGGGACCAGCTCAGCTCCAGTCCTCAGGCAGCGGCGTTTTTCGCCGTGGTGGCGGACACGACACGTTGCGCAGAGTACGCATCCGGGGCTACTCGACCGCAGTTGGCCGATCGCGTCTGGGACATGATTAAAGCGGTCCATGAGAATCAAAAGACGCGTGACGTATTGTTTAAGTCAGCCGATGGTCGCGCTACCTGTGGTGACGGAAGCGTACTTGAGTTCATGAAGTTGGAAACTGATCTGTTAGTGGAACAATCGAGTGAGCGGGTTGGGGAGCATGAGGTAGAAGCGACCTTTATCAGCACGGGCGAGCGGCTTTTTCGCCTGAGGTTGGTGGATATCATCGCTCAGCGTGATGTCGAGGCGCGAGGGCCTGACTTTGCGGAGGAGACCGAAGTTGTTCTTGCGTATCGCACCGGCTTGGCACAGCGGCTGAATTTGCCGATCAAAACCTTCGAAATGCTCTATCGCCAAACCGCGGGTGTGAGCCCAGAGACGCTTGATGCTGCTTATCTGAAAGTGCTCGAGGACGAAAAAAACATGAGCGAAAAGAGTCTTTTTTTTGTAGACATGGCGTTTTGGAGGAGGCAGCTTCGTACCCAATACACACAGGAACTCAACGCCCTGACGGCCACCGATTTTGAGTTGATAACTGAAAAGCGAGAGGCGTTGGAAACGGTGACTGAACTGCAAAAAAACCAAGGTCTCTCTGTAGATCAAGATGCAAAGCGGGTGTGGCAGCAGGACTACGACGAAGCGATTGACAGCGTTGCTAAGCTGCTGGGTAAGAACCGGGATGAGATTCTGATCGACGGTTCCATGACCGATGCTTTTTATAATCAGCAAATGAGACAACTGGGGGCGCAGCGGCAAGCCAAGGAGACAGCGGCGATGCTGACCCTGACGGTCACAGTGCTTAACAATTTCTCAGCGAAGAAGGTGGCATCCGCGTAAGAAAAAAAGTGCGGACAGCACAAAGGGGACCCGAAGGTCCCCTTTAATTTGTCGTTGCGTGCTCTTTTCTTATTATTGAGGGGCGGCCTGTTGTTGTTTTTGGTAGCCGTGGCCCGTACCGCTTTTTTTGGCGACCCCCATCCGGGGTCAAGAGCAAACGTATTTTTTTGAACGCTGACCTGCTTCTTCGTAAACGATCCAACCAGTGGGTAGCTACCTGAGGTAGTTTTATTTTTCTCTATCCGGTTGCGGGTTGCGGCATGCCGTACCCTGGGAAGCACATCTTCTCCAAAAAAATCTGTTAGCTGCGTCTCTGCCGTGTTGTTTTTGTTATGTCAGAGTCGTTTCGTCTTATTTTTATTAGGTTTGGCGCTTTTTATTCTTGTTATGCCATAGAGATAGCAGAAGGCGTGCCAACTTTTTAAAAGCCTTTTAAATCAATGGTTTGGTTTTTTGGTCGGCATTTTCGTTCAGTCGGTGCGGACGATTTTGTTCCCGCGTTACCCGTTATGCCGGGGTGCGGTAACACATTGTCACAGCTGTGCTACTCACCCGGCGTTACGCACCTTCGCTACACGGGACCCGCTTGGCCGTCCCAGCACCTGGCTGATCTGTTGGCCGGCGCCAATCAAGCGTTCCAGGTCGATGCCCGTGTCGATACCCAGGCCGTTGAGCAGGTACAGCACGTCCTCGGTGGCGACGTTACCGCTGGCGCCTTTGGCGTAAGGGCAGCCGCCCAGGCCGGCGATAGAGCTGTCGAACACCGTGATGCCCTCCAGCAGGCTGGCATAGATATTGGCGATGGCCTGCCCGTAGGTGTCGTGGAAATGCCCGGCCAGCTTGTCCCGTGGCACCTGCGCACCGACCACTTCGAACAGGCGCCGGGTAGCGCCCGCCGTGCCGGTACCGATGGTGTCGCCCAAGGACACTTCATAGCAGCCCATGGCATACAGCTCGCGGGCGACGGCCGCCACTTGCTCCGGGGCGATCGCGCCTTCATAGGGGCAACCCAGCACACAGGACACGTAACCGCGTACGCTCACGCCGTGCTGCTTGGCCGAGGCCATGATCGGCGCGAAGCGCTCCAGGCTTTCGCTGATGGAGCAATTGATATTGCGCTGGGAAAACGCCTCGGAGGCGGCCGCAAACACCGCGACTTCCTTGACCCCGGCCGCCAGCGCATCCTCGAACCCGCGCAGGTTCGGTGCCAGGGCGCCATAGGTCACACCGGGCTTGCGCTGGATCTGTGCAAAGACCTCGGCGGAGCCGGCCATTTGCGGCACCCATTTGGGCGAGACAAAACTGCCGACTTCGATGTAGCTCAAACCTGCGGCGCTCAGGGCGTCTACCAGTTGGACCTTATCCGCCACGCTGATGGGCTGGGCTTCGTTCTGCAAACCGTCGCGCGGGCCGACTTCAACCAGGCGTACGTGGGAGGGGAGAGACATGGCAGTTACCTTCTGGTCAATGGCCGGCTTGGCTGATGGTTTGCGCCAGTGCCTGGGTGCAACGCTCTTCAGCGGTGTCCAGTTCCAGCTTCATCTGTTCGATATCCAGCAGTTGCTGCTCCAACTGCTCACGGCGTTCGGCGATCTTGGCCAGCATGCTGTTGAGTTGGATCTGGTTGCCGCCGGTGGGGTCGTAGAGTTCGATCAGTTCGCGGCATTCGGCCAGGGAGAAGCCGATGCGCTTGCCACGCAGGATCAACTTGAGGCTGACCTTGTCGCGCGCCGAGTAAATGCGCTCCTGGCCCCGACGCTCCGGGGCCAACAGGCCTTGTTCTTCATAGAACCGAATGGCGCGGGTAGTGATGTCTAGCTCGCGGGCGAGGTCTGAGATGCTGTAAGTGGTGCTCATGGCAATGCTCAAGAAAGTCTTGGCGCTAAGCTAATTGCAGGTTGACGTAAACGTCAAGGGCCGCTGCGCAGCCATCGGGAGCGAGCCTTCTCCCACAGACATAGGTATCTACACAACTTTTGGGCTGTAGCAGCACACGGTAACCACGATGCGAAGCGAGCCGCTCTTGATCTTGATCTGCTTTTGATCTCAAGCGCCCCGTCAAACCACGCTGGCCGTAATTCGACAGTGATTTGGGGGGTAAACCGGCAGGGATGCCGGTTTAGCCGCCCCGCGCCATGGATGGCGCGTGGCGGCGGCCCCCCAAATCACTGACGAATTACGGGCACACCGAGCCTAAGCGAGGTGCCGAGTGGTGGGGCAAGAGCCTTTTGCTTACTTTTGGGCTCTTTTCAAAAGTGAGCCGCCGTCAGGGCGGAACCCTAAGTAGCCGTTACCGCAGCAATGGATATGTACACCATCCAACTGTGTTGACTGCCAAGCCGCCTTCGCAGGCAAGCCAGCTCCCACATTTGGATCACGGTGCGTCAGTTAGATCAGCGTCGGCTGTCAGGCCGTCACGGGAGCAAGCTCCCTCGCCACAGGTGCGGCGTCATACCGAAGTTGTGTAGATACCTATGCGCTCACAGAGGTAGCCCTTCAACTTCAAGCCTGTTGTTTATCCAACTTCTTTTCCTGGGCCGTCACCTGCTGGCACAACTCGATCATCTGTTCACGCATCCAGCGGTTCGCCGGGTCCTGGTCGGTGCTCTCGTGCCAGTACAAATGGGTTTCCACCGGCGGCACGTTGTTGACCGGCAGATGGAACCAGTGCAGTTCATGGCGGCGGGCGAAACGCTCGGGCACGGTCATCACCATGTCGGTCTGTTGCAGCACCTGGGAGGCCATCAGGTAATGCTGGGAACGCAGGGCGATCTTGCGCTGGATGCCCATCTTGCCCAGGGCCAGGTCCACGTAACCCAAACCGTTGCGGCGGCTGGAGATATGAATGTGGGTCAGTGACAGGTAATCATCCAGCGTGAATTTGTCCTTGCCCGCCATCGGGTGGCCCTTGCGCATGGCACACACGTAGCGGTCTTCCATCAGCTTGACGTGGCGCACCTGCGGGTCAGTGTTGAGCGGCGCATCCACGGCAAAATCCAGACGCCCAGCCGCGAGTTCCTTGGTGGTTTCGCGGCGTTTGGACAGGAAACTCTCGATTACCACGGTCGGCGCCAGGCGACGCAGGCGCTGGAACAGCAGCGGCAGGATCACCGCCTCGGTCAGGTCGGTCATGCTGATGCGGTAGGTCTTGGCCGCCTGCTGCGGGTTGAAGATGCGGCTTTCCTGCACCGACACGCGTAGCAACGACAACGCATTGCGTACCGGACCGATGATGTTCTGTGCCATGGGCGTGGGCACCATGCCTTGGGCGGTGCGCACGAACAGCGGGTCGTTGAAGGTCTCGCGCAACCGTGCCAGGGCGTTGGACACCGCCGGCTGGGTGATACCGACGATCTGCCCGGCGCGGGTCAGGTTGGCTTCGGTGTAGATCGCATCAAAGACGATGAAGAGGTTGAGATCGACCTTGCTCAGATTCATTTCGTTGCGCTCTTATTGTGAGGTGCCCATGCGCCGATCATATATCGGTGATGAATGTTAATACACGCCGAGAATAGGCTAGGTAAATTATCAGCGCTGTTCTAGCATCGAATGCATGACCTAAACAACCTCTCAGAGAAGGGAGCTGCTCATGGATTTCGCCTATTCGCCCAAGGTTCAGGAACTGCGTGAACGCGTCACTGCGTTCATGGACGCTTATGTCTATCCGGCCGAACCGGTGTTCGAACGCCAGGTCAGCGAAGGTGATCGCTGGCAGCCCACGGCGATCATGGAAGAACTCAAGGCCAAGGCGAAGGCCGAGGGTTTGTGGAACCTGTTCCTGCCGGAATCCGAGTTGGGCGCCGGCCTGAGCAACCTTGAATACGCACCCTTGGCGGAAATCATGGGCCGCTCGTTGCTGGGCCCGGAGCCGTTCAACTGCTCCGCCCCCGACACCGGCAATATGGAAGTGCTGGTGCGCTACGCCAACGAAGAGCAGAAGCAGCGCTGGCTCGAACCCCTGCTGCGCGGCGAGATTCGCTCGGCTTTTGCCATGACCGAACCGGATGTGGCGTCCTCGGACGCCACCAACATGGCCGCCCGCGCCGAACGCCAGGGCGACGAGTGGGTGATCAACGGCAAGAAATGGTGGACGTCCGGTGCTTGCGACCCGCGCTGCAAGATCCTGATCTTCATGGGCCTGAGCAACCCCGATGCTCCGCGCCATCAGCAGCACTCAATGATCCTGGTGCCGGTCGATACCCCAGGCGTGAAAATTCTGCGGCCGCTGCCGGTATTCGGCTACGACGATGCGCCCCACGGCCATGCCGAAGTGCTGTTCGACAATGTGCGCGTGCCGTATGAAAACGTGTTGCTGGGCGAAGGCCGTGGTTTCGAGATCGCCCAGGGCCGCCTTGGCCCTGGCCGTATCCACCACTGCATGCGTTCGATCGGCATGGCCGAGCGTGCATTGGAATTGATGTGCAAACGCTCGGTCAGCCGTACCGCGTTCGGCAAGCCCTTGGCACGGTTGGGGGGCAATATCGACAAGATCGCCGACTCACGCATGGAAATTGACATGGCCCGCCTGCTGACCTTGAAGGCGGCGTACATGATGGACACCGTGGGCAACAAAGTGGCGAAAAGCGAAATCGCCCAGATCAAGGTGGTGGCGCCGAATGTAGCCTTGAAGGTCATCGACCGCGCGATCCAGATGCACGGCGGCGCCGGGGTCTCCAACGACTTCCCGCTGGCCTATATGTACGCCATGCAACGCACCCTGCGCCTGGCCGACGGCCCGGACGAAGTACACCGCGCGGCGATTGGCAAGTTTGAGATTGGCAAATATGTGCCGCGGGAATTGATGCGCGGCGGGCAGTAACACTGATGATCGTTCCCACGCTCTGCGATCGTTCCCACGCTCTGCGTGGGAACGCCTCCCGTGACGCTCTGCGTCACCCTTTCAAGAGCGGACGCGGAGCGTCCAGAGCGGCATTCCCACGCGGAGCGTGGGAACGATCTTCAGTACACCCAAACCTCCACCCGCCGATTCTTGATCCGCCCCTCATCCGCCGTATTGGCCGCCACCGGCATCTGCGCGCCAAACCCGCGAATATCCTTGAGCACCACACCGCTCTTGACCAGCTCCCGGCGCACTGCCATCGCCCGCAATTTCGACAACAAGGCTGCACGTTGTGGGTCATTCTTGGTGTCGCCAAACCCCACCAGCGTCACCTGTTTATCCAGCTTGCCGTGGCTTCTGATATAGGCGACCACCCGCTGCACATCCTGGCGCGCCTTGTTGTCGAGGCTGGCGCTGCCCTCGTCGAAGCGAAAATTCACCGTCAGGCGCTGAGCGTCGCGGGCGATGGCCTGGTAGTCGTCGGGCATCGACGGGCGCGGCGCCACGCCAATCGCTTGCACCTGCTGGGCGATAAAGCCATTGGCGGCCACAATCGCCTGGCCCTGGCTGCCTTGGGTAAAGTCCACCAACGCCTTGGCCCACGGGTTGGGGGAGGAGGGTGGCAAGTAGAAGAACAGCCGACGTGACAGTGGGTAATCTTCGGTGGCTATCAGGCTGGTCAGCGGCAACATGGGCTGCGAGTCGCCATCGGCAATCGCCACCGCCTTGGCCTGGCGCACAGAGGGCAGGCCGATAAAGCCGATGCCTTGCGGGTCCTGGCTCACCGCATCGGACAGCTGTTCGCTGGATTCAAAGCGCTTGGCCGACGGCGCGAGCGGTTGGCCGCGGCGGCTCAGCACCAGTTCCCGGAAGGTGTCGAAGGTGCCGGATTGATCATCCCGGGCATATAAATGAATGGCCCCGCCTGTACCGCCCAGTGCCTCCCAGGTGCTGACCTCGCCGTTGAAGATCTGCGCCAATTGTTCGGTGTTCAGGGTACTGAGTGGGTTACGCGGGTTGACGATGATTGCCAGGCCATCGATGGCGATCACATGCTCGGCGCCTGGGCTTTTCAAGTCACCTAAGGGGTCGAGGTCTACCAGCTCGTTGTCTTTGATCGGGCGGGACGCTGCGGCGAGGTCGGCGCGGTTGTTTTTCAGCGCCGTAAAGCCGGTGCTGGAGCCGTGGGCCGCCACCTCGATGGTGACTGTCTGGCCTTGGCGTGTCTTGCCGACCACGCGCTGTTCATTGGCCCCGGCACCCGGTTCAGCATGCACATCCTGTAAGCCCTGATGTTCCATCAAACCCTTGACCAGCGCCGGGCCGAGTGCCGCGCCGATGGTGTTGGAGCCCTGGATGCGCAGGGCCGGGCCTTGGTCGGGAATGGGCAGAGGGGCCGCCACGGCGGGGAGGGCGATTGCAAAACACAGGAACAGAACGCGCAGCATCATGCCGGCACCTTCTCAAGCCAAAGGGAGTGCCGCAAGATTAAGTCAGTTGGATTGCAGCCATATGACCGGCATAACACGATTCAAGCTGTGGGAGCTGGCTTGCCTGAGATTGGCCTACCGCTATCGCAGCATAGGTATCTACACAACGTTGGCGAGACGCTGGACCTGTGGCGAGGGAGCTTGCTCCCGTGACGGCCTGACAGCCGACACCTATCCACCTGGCGCAGCGCGATTCAAATGTGGGAGCTGGCTTGCCTGCGATGGCGGCCTGTCAGCCTACGCTTCTCTACCTGATACCCCGCAATCCAACTGTGGGAGCTGGCTTGCTCGCGAAGGCGGACTGGCAGTCAACACAGTTGGATTGGGTACATATCCATTGCTGCGGTAACGGCCGCTTAGGGTTCCGCTCTGACAGCGGCTCACTTTTGAAAAGAGCCCAAAAGTAAGCAAAAGGCTCTTGCCCCACCACTCGGCACCTCGCTTAGGCTCGGTGTGCCCGTAATCCGCCAGTGATTTGGGGGGCCGCCGCCACGCGCCATCCATGGCGCGGGGCGGCTAAACCGGCATCCCTGCCGGTTTACCCCCCAAATCCCTGTCGAATTCCGGCCAGCGTGGTTTGACGGGGCGCCTAAGATCAAAAGCAGATCAAGAGCGACTCGCTTCGCATCGTGGTTACCGTTGAGCGCTACAGAGCTGTGTAGATACCTATGGCAATCGCAGGCAAGCCAGCTCCCACATTGGGCCGTAGTGTCAGCTCAGTTCCAGCCAGATCGGCGCATGGTCCGACGGTTTCTCCAACCCGCGCAAATCGTAATCCACCCCGGCATCCTTGACCCGTGGCACCAAACCAGTGGAGGCCATGATCACGTCAATGCGCAGCCCACGCTTGGGCTCGTCCTCAAACCCTCGGCTGCGGTAATCGAACCAGCTGAAGCGGTCGGTCACGTCCGGGTTGAGGTGGCGGAAGCTGTCCACCAGGCCCCAGTTCTTCAGGCGCTCCATCCATTCGCGTTCTTCCGGCAGGAAGCTGCACTTGCCGGTTTTCAGCCAGCGCTTGGCGTTGTCGGCGCCGATGCCGATGTCGCAGTCTTGCGGCGAGATGTTCACGTCGCCCATCACCACCAGCGCCTGGTCGTTGCTGAACTGGGTTTCCAGCAGGTGCTGCAAGTCTGCGTAGAAGCGTTGCTTGGCCGGGAACTTGGTTGGGTGGTCGCGGCTTTCGCCCTGGGGGAAGTAGCCGTTCATGATGGTCACCGGCTGGCCGTTTTCGTCGGCGAAGGTGCCCCAGATAAACCGGCGCTGGGCGTCTTCTTCATCGCTGGCAAAGCCTTTGTGCACGCTCAACGCTTCTTTGCGCGAGAGCAGGGCCACGCCGTAGTGGCCTTTCTGCCCGTGGTAATACACGTGATAACCCAGGGCCTGCACTTCGGCCAAGGGGAACTGGTCATCGTGGACCTTGGTTTCCTGCAGGCCGATCACGTCCGGTTGGTGCTTTTCAATCAGCGCCGCCAACTGATGAGGGCGAGCACGCAGCCCGTTGATATTGAAGGAGACGATTTTCATGGTCGGCAGTCCAGTCTGGCAAAAGGGCGATGCTAGCCGACAAGTCGGACGGGGGCCAGCGTGGCGGTAGGGTGAATGCGCTGCTAATGTGGGAACGACTGGAGCTGTGCAGGTTCGTACCCATAAGAACGCCATGTTTGAGTGGCGCCCAGGGAGATTGATTGTTATGCCAGACACTTCGACGGCCACTGCCGAAATCCGCCTGCTCAATAGCGGCTACTCCCGCGAAGCGCGATCCCTGCTGTACCAGGCGTATCGCCATGAGCCGACCTTCGCCTACATTTTCGAAGCCGAGCGGTCGGGCTATGAGCAGCGGGTACGTGCCACCGTGCGCGAACTGGTCAAGCAGCACTTCTTTCAGAAACTCCCGGCCATCGGCCTGTTCGTCAACGACCGGCTGATCGGTATCGCCTTGATTGCACCGCCCCAGCGGCGCCTGGGCATCACCGAAAGCTGGGCCTGGCAAATCCGCATGTGGCTGAGTACCGGCGTGCGGGGTACGCGGCGTTACCTGGAATACCATCATGCCGTCATGGCGTGCCTGCCCACCGAGTCTGTGCATGTGCTGCCGCTGCTGGGCATTCACCCGCAGTTCCAGGGCAAGCACCATGGCGAGCAGTTGCTGGAAGCGGTACACAATTGGTGTGCCGACGACCCGCATTCATCCGGCGTGGTGCTCGACACCGGCAACTCCCGTTACCTGGATTTCTACAAGCGCCAGGGCTATGAGGAAATCGGCGAAGTCGCCGTAGGGCCGGTGCGCGAGCATGTGTTTTTCCATCCCAATCCCCAGGCGTTACATCCTGCAACGGCTTAGAACAGAATTATTCAGACTAATCCTGGTTCAAAGTTCCTCCCTCGCTCGTGTAGCATCCGCGCCTATGAAGTTTCCAGGAAGATTTACCAGCGGCTTGATTCTGCTGTTCACAAGCTGCGGCGCCTTGGCGCAAAGCGAACTGGACGTGCGGATCAAACCCTCAAACGACGCGCTGAAAGCCAACATCGAAGGCTATATCGGCGGGGTGGGCGATCGTGATGAAGAAGCCTTGCTGCGGTTCAGCCGTGGCGCCGAGGAGCAGGCGCGTAAAGCCGCGCAGGCCCTGGGCTACTATCAGCCACAGATCGCCAGCGATGTGAAAGGCGGCAAGAACCCGCGCCTGACCCTCACCATCGACCCCGGCGAACCGGTGCATTTGCGCAACGTGACCCTGCGGGTCGATGGCCCGGCTGCGAGCCTCAAGGCGTTTCGCGTGCCCGCCAGCGACGACCTCAAGTCCGGCGCCGTGCTCAACCACGGCCATTACGAAGACGCCAAGCGCTTGATCCAGAACCAGGCCTCGCGCTACGGGTTTTTTAGCGGGCGCTTCACCAGCCAGAAACTTGCCGTAGACCCTCAAGCGGGCGTGGCCGACATCGAGCTCATTTACGACAGCGGCCCGCGCTACAGCATGGGCAAGGTCAGCTTTACCGGCGACACGCCCTTTGATGAAGAGCTGTTGCAGCGCATGGTGCCGTTCAAGCCCGGCACACCCTATGACTCCGAACTGGTCGCCGAACTCAACCAGAACCTGCAAGCCAGCGGCTTCTTTGAAGGCGTGCGCGTGGATGCCAGCCCCACCGCCGCCACCGATGACGTGATCCCGGTGGCGGTGCAACTGGACACCCGCAAGCCGCGCACCATGGGCCTGGGCCTGGGTTATTCCACCGACGTTGGCCCACGGGGCAAAGCCAACTGGACGCGCCATTGGGTCAACCCCCAGGGCCACAGTTATGGCTGGGAAGCCGAACTGTCGGCGCCGCGGCAGAACGTCGGGTTGTGGTACGACATCCCGCTCGACCCGCCGCTCACCGACAAACTGCGCTTTGCCGGCGGCTACCAGAATGAAGAGATCGCCAACACCGATACCCTGAGCAAGCTGCTCACCATCGGCCCCGAATGGCACAGCAAGTTGCCCAGTGGCTGGACGCGGGTGATCTCTCTTAAGTACCAGCGCGAAGAATATCGCCTGGGCAATGACTCGGGCCTGAGTAACCTGCTGATGCCAGGCGTGAGTTATTCCTACCTGCGCAGTGACAACCGCATCGACCCGCACCATGGTTACCGCCTGATGTTCGACACCAAGGTCGCCAAAGAGGGCCTGGGGTCCGACACCAACCTGCTTTACGGCACGGCGACCATCAAGGGCCTGACCACCGTGTGGGACAACCACCGCTTCCTGGGCCGTGCGCAATTTGGCGGCAGTGCCACCAATGGCTACAAATCCGTGCCGCCTTCCTTGCGCTTCTTTGCCGGTGGCGACCAGAGCGTGCGCGGCTACGAGTACCAGACGCTGTCGCCCGAGAACGATCGTGGCGACCGCATCGGTGGCCGCTACATGGTGGCGTTGAGCGCCGAGTATCAATATTCCATCACCGATAAATGGCGTATCGCGACCTTTGTCGACCAGGGCAACTCCTTCAACAACCTCGACTTGCCCAGCCTGAAAACCGGTGTGGGCGTCGGCGTGCGCTGGGTGTCGCCGGTGGGGCCGATTCGCCTCGACCTGGCCCATGCCCTCGAAGAACCGGGCGGCGTTCGCTTGCACTTTTCCATGGGGCCTGAGCTGTGATGCGTGGTTTGAAAATAGCGGGGCTGGCGCTAGTCGCCATCCTCGCCTTGTTGTTAGTGGCGCTGTGGTCGGTGCTCGGCACCCAGGCGGGCAGTCGCTGGGCCCTGGGCCAGGTGCCAGGTTTGAGCGTGGAAAATTTTCAGGGGCGTCTGGGCGGGCAGTGGAGTGCCGACCATCTGCTGTGGCAACAGGACGGCAGCCGCGTCGAGCTGAATGCGCCGATATTTGACTGGTCGCCCGGCTGCCTGCTTCGCATGACTCTTTGCATCAACCGACTGGATGTGGAACAGGTCAGCCTGGCATTCGCCCCCAGTGCCGAAGAGAGCGACAGCGGGCCGATTCAACTGCCGGACCTGAAGCTGCCGGTTTCTCTCCAGTTGGGCGATGTGCGCATCGGCAGCCTGCTGTTCAACGGCAGCGAAGAACTCAAGGGCCTGCAATTGGCCGCGCATTGGACCGCCGCCGGCTTGCAGATCGACTCGGTGCATCTGCAGCGCGACGATCTGGTACTGGACCTCGCCGGCCTGCTGCAACCCACCGGCGACTGGCCGCTGACCGCCAGCGGTAACCTGAGCTTGCCCTATGCGCCAGGCGGGGCCCCCTGGACGGTCGCGCTCAAGATCGACGGCGACCTGCTCAAAACCCTCAAGCTCGACGCCGACAGCAGCGGCTACCTGCCAGCCAAGCTCACTGGCGAGCTGCAACCCCTGGTGGAACACCTGCCGGCGCAGTTGCACATCACCTCCGAGTCGTTCAAGCCCAGCGCCGACCTGCCCGATACCCTGCAACTCAACCAACTGGACCTGAGCGCCAAAGGCGACCTGAGCAATGGCTACCAGTTGCTGGGCAAGGCTGTGCTCCCGGCCGAAAAAGGCCCGGTGGATTTACTGCTCAAGGGCAAGGTTGACGCCAAGGGCGCGCAGATTGCCGGCCTGGACCTGACGGCTGGCGACAAGCAAAGCCTCAAGCTCAGTGCCAACCTGGACTGGCAACAAGGCTTCAGTGCGGACGCCAAGATCGACTGGTTGGACTTCCCCTGGCATCGCCTCTATCCGGTCATCGACGAACCTCAAGTGGCCTTGCGCACTTTCAACGGCGAAGTCTCCTATAAGGACGGCAACTACCTGGGGAATCTCAAGGCCGACCTCGACGGCCCTGCGGGCAAGTTCAATGTGGTCACGCCGTTCAGTGGCGACCTCAAGCAAGTCTTCCTGCCCGAGCTGAAGCTGAGTGCCGGCCAAGGCAAGGCCGAAGGCCACCTGAACCTGCAATTTGCCGACGGCATTGCCTGGGACACCGCGCTGGATCTGTCGGCGCTGAACCCGGCCTACTGGGTCGCCGAGCTGCCCGGCACCCTGGCCGGGCCGCTGCGCAGCAAAGGCGAGTTCAAGAACGAACAGCTCAAGCTCAACGCCGACCTCGACCTCAAGGGGCGCCTGCGTGGCCAAACCGCCGTGCTCGCGGCCAAGGCCGAAGGCGCCGACGAACAATGGACCCTCGCCAACCTGGACATCCGCCTGGGCGATAACCGCATCAACGGCAGCGGCAGCCTGCAACAGCGCCTGGCCGGGCAGATCGACATCAAGCTGACGCGCCTGGCCCAGCTCTGGCCGCAACTGCGTGGGCAAGTCAACGGGCGTGTCGAGGTGGCCGGCACCTTGAAAGCCCCTCAAGGCAAGCTCGACCTCAAGGGCCAGCAACTGGCCTTTGCCGACAACCGCCTGCAAAGCCTCAACCTGGACGCCAACCTCGATAGCGCCCAACGCGCCAAGCTCGACCTCAAGGCCAGCGGCATTCAAAGCGGCGAGACGCAAGTCGGCAACCTTACCGCCAGCGCCCAGGGCGATATCAAAAGCCAGAAAGTCCAGCTGGACCTAGCCGGCCCGCTGGTCAAACTGGCCCTGGCCCTGGACGGCAACCTCGACAAAGACAACTGGCGCGGGCGCCTGGCCAGTGGCGACGTGCAAGCCGGTGGCCAGGACTGGCGGCTGCAAGCCCCGGCGAAGATCGAACGCCTGGCCGATGGCAAGCTGACCTTCGGCGCGCACTGCTGGGTCTCCGGCGGCGCCAGCCTGTGTGGCGAGGACCAGCGCCTGATGCCCGAGCCGAAGCTGCGCTACCACCTCAAACAATTCCCCCTCGACAGCCTCGCGGCCTTCTTGCCCAAAGACTTCGCCTGGCAGGGCAGGCTCAACGCCGATGTGCAACTCGACCTGCCGCAAAGCGGCCCCAAAGGCGTAGTCGCGGTGGACGCCAGTGGCGGCACCCTGCGCGTGCGCGACAAAGGCCAGTGGCTGGATTTCCCCTACGACACCCTGAAACTGGAAACCACCCTCAACCCCAAGCGCATCGACACCCAGCTGAATTTCCGTGGCGGCAAGCTCGGCGAGTTGTTGTTGCAGGCGCAGATCAACCCGCTGCCGAACAACAAACCGATCACGGGCACCTTCAGCCTCGCCGGCCTGGACCTTTCCGTCGCGCGGCCCTTTGTGCCGATGGTGGAAAAACTCACCGGCAAGCTCAACGGCAACGGCCGCATCTCCGGCGGCTTGCTCGCGCCTTTGGTCAACGGCAACCTGAACCTGGTGGGCGGCGAAGTCTCCGGGCCGGAACTGCCCATCAGCCTCGAGGGCCTCAACCTGCAGGCGCAGATCGCCGGCGAAAGCGTACAGCTCAACGGCGGCTGGCACAGCGGCAAGGCCGGGCAGGGCAGCCTTACGGGCCAGATCGACTGGGGCCGCGCCCTGGTGGTCGACCTCAGCCTCAAAGGCTCGCAACTGCCGGTCACCGTGGAGCCCTACGCCAAGCTGGAAGTGGCGCCCGACCTGAAAATCAGCCTCAAGGACGACAAACTGGCGATTGCCGGCAAAGTCCATATCCCCCGTGGCGATATCACCGTGCGTGAGCTACCGCCTTCGACCGTCAAGGTCTCCGACGACACCGTGATCATCGGCAGCCAGACCGAAGAGGGCAAAGCGCCGATAGCCATGGCCATGGATATCGACGTGGAGGTAGGCGAAGACCAGCTCAACTTCGCCGGCTTCGGCCTCACCGCCAAGGTCCAGGGCCATGTGCACATCGGCGACAACATGGACACCCGCGGCGAGCTGTGGCTCAACGACGGCCGCTACCGCGCTTACGGCCAGCGCCTCAACGTGCGTCGCGCACGGCTGCTGTTCGCCGGGCCGCTGGACCAGCCGTTCCTGGACATCGAAGCCGTGCGCGTGGTGGTCGAATCGTCCCGCACCGTGACCGCCGGTATACGCCTGAGCGGCAGCGCCGAACAGCCCACCACGCAGATCTTCTCCGAGCCGGCCATGGCCCAGGAAGATGCGCTGTCGTACCTGGTGCTGGGCCGTTCGCGCACCAACACCGGCGAAGACAACAACATGCTCGCCGAAGCCGCCCTGGGCCTGGGCTTGATGGGCAGCGCCGGGGTGACCACGGATATCGCCAATAAGCTGGGGATTCAGGATTTTGATCTGGACACCCAAGGCACTGGCAACAGTACGGCGGTGGTGGCCAGCGGCAAGATCAACGAGAAGCTCAGTTTGCGTTATGGGGTAGGGGTGTTCGAGCCGGCTAACACCATTGCGTTGCGTTATTTGCTGAGCAAGAAGGTGTACTTGGAAGTGGCGACGGGTGTGGCCAGTTCATTGGATATCTTCTACAAACGCGACTTCTAAGCCTTGCCCGGTCAAAAAATGTAGGAGCGAGCTTGCTCGCGAAGAACGTCAACGATAACGCGTGCATCCTGAATGCACGCGGCGCCCGTGAGTTTTTCGCGAGCAAGCTCGCTCCTACAAGGCCGGCGAACTAAGGACGGCAAGTCAGCTCAATCCGCTCATAATTCAGCGCCTTATCACGTTGTGGTAACGCATAAGGCGCCTCGCACCGTTGCCCCTGCCAACTGATCATCAGGGTGCCCGTGTCGGCCTCAACCAACGCCAGGGCCTTGCCACCAGGGTCGGCAATTGCGATCTGCTTGCCCGTGCTGTCCTCCAGCGCCGCGCCAAACGGAATCGGCTGGTGCTGGGCATCGAACAAGGCAAACTGCACGCGGCGCCCGGTCTTGCTGGCATAGCGCGCCAGTACCACCGCACCGCGTCGCGGCACGACTTGCTGAGTGGCGTTATCGATCTCGATATCGGTGCCCAGGTCACGGGTGTCCAGGCTGATCCAGTTGACGCGATAAGGCTGTGCGTTAGGCACCACTGCAAAGCCATTGCTGCCGGTCTTGGCGCCGGAAAAGCTACCGATTTTCGCCCCTTCCACACCTTCCACCTGCGCCAGCGCAAAGGTCTCACCCACCGTTTGCCCCAGGTTGATCCCGCCCGCGTGGCCCACCACGGAACCGGCCAGGTTAAGGTTCTGCGAGTTATAGCCGCGCCCCTGGCTGTAGCCGGCGCTGATATCCATCACCGAGGTGCGGGTGCTGAGGTTGGCCGAGCCGGTACTGCCGCCGGTGCTGCTGTTACCGCCTTGCACCGAGTAATAGGTGTCGCTGTCTTCGGACAGGTAGCCGTTGATGCCCACTTGCGTGGTGTCGCTGGCCTTCTGCGTGCTGGCGGAGACAAACGCCCGCGGCGCACGGGGTTTTGAGCCCAGGGGGAAGGACAGCGACAGGTTGACCAGGGTGTCGTTGTTCGCCGGCCCGTAGTTGCCGACATCCTTGGTGTAGGTTGCGCCAAGGTTGTAATTCACTTCACCCCAATAATTGCTGTAGCCCGCCGACAAGCTTTGCGAACCCCCGCGGCCCCAATAACGCTGGTCACTGGCGTTCACATAAAGGGTGCCATATTGCTGGTTGCGGCCAAGGCTCTGGTTGATGGTGAGATCGGTACGGGTTTTCGAGTTGCCGGTGCGCTTCTCGCCTTCATGGCTCAGTTCCTCGACGTGATCGCTGAGGGTGCGGTAACCCTCGGTGGAATAGCGATAAGCGGCGAGGGTGAAGCTGGTGTCGGTGCCGGTAAACGTCTTGGCATACAAGGCCCGCACGCTGTTGCCCGTGACCGCCTGGCCAAAGGTACGGCTGACCGAATGGGTCACGTCCAGGGAAACCGCGCCGATGGCGGTGTTGCGCCCGGCGCCGATGGACATGGCTTGGAAGTTCTCTGTGGCCTGGGCGCCGACGATCCCGGACAGGTTGCTGCTGATGCCGTAGGCCAGGGTGCTGCTGACAAACTGCGGCGACTTCTGGTCAGCATTGTTGCTGTTGTACTGCCCGGCCGACACGCTGTATTTGAGTTGGCCCTGGCGCACCATGATCGGCAAGCTGGAAAACGCCTGCACCGTGACCCGGCGTCGGCCATCGGCTTCGATGATCGTCACTTCCAGGTCGCCGTTGGAGCCGCTGGGGTAAATGTCGCTGATTTCGAACGGGCCCGGCGGTACGTTCGTTGTATAGAGCATGTAGTTGTTCTGGCGTATTTCTACGGTCGCGCTGGACTGGGCAACCCCGCGAATGATCGGCGCATAGCCGCGCTCGCTGTCGGCGCGCATGCCGTCGTCGGAGGCCAGTTTCAAGCCGCGATAACGCACGCTGTCGAACAGGTCGGCGTCGGAGAAAATGTCCCCGGCGCTGAACTGGCCCTTCAACACAGTGACGTCATGCTGCAGGTAGCTGCGGTTGCTTTTGAACGTACTGGGGCGACCGGTGCTGCTGTTGAAGTTCGATTCGTTACGCAGCCGCCAGCCGCCCAGGTTGATACCGTTGCGCAGGCCGATGTTGTTGGAGAGCGTAGTTTCACCCTGGTTGCTGTTGCGGCTGCTGCTCAACTGGTAGTTGATGAACGCTGCGGGCACACCGTCGTCCCACAAGGCCGGGTCTACATACCCACGGCGGCCGCGCTCCATGGCGCTCTGTGGCACGCTGACCAATAAGCGCAGGCGCGGCACGTCGTAGCGCACGCTGGCCTGGTTGATCAAGGCGGGTAAGTTGATGCAGGCGCTGGGGTCATCGGCGGCCAGTTTGCCGGCCGCTTGCAGTCTGGCGATGTCGACTCCCAATTGCTGCACCATCTCAAGGGTCAGGCAGGCCTCGGTTTTGCCCGTGGCGGGGTTGTGGCGAAAGTCGATATCGCGCCGGCCCACCAGGGTGTCGTTGCCGTACAGGTCGACCCGGTAGTTGCCGGGCAGCACAGTGCTGCTGGCGAGCAGCGCTTGTACGTCTACGGCGGAGGCTGCGCCCTGCAGGAACGAGGTATTGAATTGTTCTTCGCCGTCGGCCAGGCAGGCGTTGCTGAAGACCAGGGCAACCGACAGCGGTGCCAATCCTTGGTACTTGAATACAAACATGCAGGAACCCTATATCACCTCCGATACGAACTAACGGAGCGAAGATAAATACAGTGAAAGTGCGACCGTTGAATAAACGGGCGTATTAAGGGGTGTCTTTAATTGCACTGGCCTGCACATCGGCCGAGTTGGAAAGTTGCGCGCTATAGCGATCTTGCGCGCCGTAATCGTTAATGCTGCGAAATAACAAGTTGGGTGTCTGCCCCGGCGTGAAGTGTTTCAGGGCGAACTCTTTTTGCTCGCCGGGCGCAATCATCAATGAATCAAATGGTTGCTCGCGCAGTGCTCCCGAGGTCAGGGTGATTTCGGCAATGGACACGTGATACAAACCAGGATTGTTCGCCACCAGCAGGCTTTTGCCGCCACGCTCAATCAGGCGCCATTTCAATGTGGCGGGTGCCAGGTAGGCCTCGGCCTTGAGCCCGGCAGGGCGGAAGAACACTTTGATGCGCTGGCGCACGGCGAGCTGCAAGGTGTTCTGGGTCTTCGACGCCTTGGGAATCTCCTGCACGTTGAGCCACATCACCGACTCGCGGTCGGTGGGCATGCCCGTGCCCTCATAGATCACCCGCAACAGTTGCTGTTCGTCGTTGCTCACCCGCACCAAGGGCGGGGTGACGGCAAAGGGTACCGAGGTGGCCTCGCTGCTGTCGGCGTCGATCCAGGACTGGATCAGCACGTCTTCACCGCTGTTACGTACAGTGATGCCGGCTTCCTTGTGCTTGCCGTCGAACACCAGGCGCGTGCTGCTCAAGGAGATACCGGCCATGGCCTGGCTGGCCACCAGCAGGCCCAACAGGCCTGCGCAGAAGGACAATGATTGACGATAAAACATGATGACTACCGCGCAAAATGAATGAAGGTGCAGGGCCGGTCAGGCCCTGCACGGACCCGTAATGCTCGTGCGGGTTATTCGTATTGCAGGGTGAACGGCAGGGTGGCGTCGCCACGACCGGCCACGGCCAGTTTCGGATCGGCGGTGGTGACATAGGCAGCCGAGAATTTCAGCGAGGCGTTGCTGTCCTGCAGGTTGCTTTCAATCTTCGCGGTGGTTGGCGATTTCAGGTCGATCAGCGCGCCATTGCTGTCCAGCAAGGCAATACCGATATTCTTGGCGGCGCCCAGGCCGTCGATGACTTTCAGCACGCCAGTGCCAGTCACCAGGCCGCTGCCTTTGCCAGAGGTCGGTTCAAAGAGCATGGCCACCTTGGTACCGGCGTTGCAGTTGATCTTCATCTCGAAGTTCTCGGCGCTCAGGGTGCCGCTGCCTTTTGGCGCGGTGGAGGTGCCCATGTCCTTGATCGACACTTCACCCATGTTCACCGAAATGGTCTTGTTGGCGCCGGCGCCTTCAACGGAGCAGGCATCGTTGTTGATGGTGCCAGTGAAGTTGATGGTGCCGCTGCCCGCTTTAACCGGGGTAGTTGTTTCGCCTTCGGCCAGCGCATTGCCCGCGGCAGCGAAAATCGAAAGGGCCAGCAGTGCTCGAGTGAACGTTTTCATGGTGCTATTCCATTGTTGGTGGTGAAGCACACACGATAAGGCGCCAGCGCTTAGTGGAAAATCAGACGATCCTTAGAAACCAGAAAGTTCAATGATGTACGAGGCTTTTTTTAGTTGAATAAGTTGCGCTCTATGCAATAGGTCAATAAGTCCTGATCACTGCTTACTTCAAGCTTTCGCATCGCCGATACTTTTTGGGTGCTGATGGTCTTGGCACTTCTGTTCAGCCCACGCGCAATCTCGTTGACACTCTGTCCCGAGACAAACAACCGCAAAATTTCATGTTCCTTGGGAGACAACCGCGTGAAGCGTTCATCCAGATCCGCCCCGTCATCCACGACGGAGATCGGTTGTGGCCGGTGTTGGCGAATAGGGTTACCACGGGCAATAGCTTGGAGCGCGGCCTGGATTTCGTCGTGCAACTGGTTTTTTTGAATAACGGCCAAGACACCGAGCTCTTGCAGGCGCGTCAGGATCAATGGGTTGGAAATCATCGTCAGCACCACCACCCGTATGCTGGGAAAGTGCCGAGTCAGGTACTCCACCAACTTGAGGCCATCACCATAGGGCGAATCGCCGGGCATGTTGAAGTCGGTGACCACCAGGTCCACCGGCCCGGACGCCAGCAAGTTGACCAGTTCATTGGAACACACGGCCTCGCCCACCACGCGAAAGCGCGGGTCACGCTCGATCAGTTCACGCACCCCGACCAGTACGATGGGGTGATCATCGGCGATGACAACGTTGAGGGTATCCATGGGTTGATATTCCAGAGTGAAATTATTCAAGGGTATCGAGCAAAGCGTTCAATCGCGCCAGGTTCTGCCGCACTTCCAGGGCGAGGGCGGGGGTGACGGCCATGCCGGTCAGGCGGCATTCCAATTCGATAAACGCGGTCGCCATTGCCTGAAGCTGCACCGAGCCCACGGCCCCGGCCATGCTGTGCAGTTGCTGCGCGACGGCATTGGCATCACCGCGTCCCAGGGCGGCCAAGGTGGCCTGCACATCATGGCGCAGGGTGGTGACAAACAGCGCACGCATTTTTGGTGACAGTGTGGGTTGTTCGACCACTGGCGGCAGGACGATCTGGCAATGTTTTTCCAGTTCGGCGCGCAAGGTTGCCAGGTTCAGCGGCTTGACCAACCACGCTTGCATACCGGCAGCGGCGCAGCGTTCGCCTTCCTCGCGCAGGGCGTTGGCGGTGATGCCGATGATCGGCAGGGTTTTATCCTGCTGGCGCAGCGCCTCGGCCAACTGGTAGCCGTTCATGACTGGCATATTCACATCGGTCAACACCAGGTCGTAACGCCCGGGCAGCCACTGCGCCAGGGCTTGTTCGCCATTTGCCGCCACCACCACCGAACAACCCAGCGCTTCGAGTTGTTCCTTGATCACCGCCGAGTTGATCACATTGTCTTCGGCCACCAGCACCCGCAGGTTCAGGTGTCGGGGTTTTGCGCGGTACGCGGGTGGGCTGTGCGCGTCGGCATTGTGGTGTGCCAGGACAATCGCGTTGGCAATCGCGCGCACATCGTGGGCATCGACGGCCCAGGCCGAACCTGACAATTGCGGCGGGTTGGGCCCGCCCGGTGTCGCGATGACGTGAGGGCCGAGCCAGGCGGGGGGATTGGCGAGTGGCGCAAGGTCAACCAGTAGCGCCGAGGGCGGCGGCGCGTCAGCGGTGACTGCGCGGCTGTCCAGGCCAAACCGCGCCAGCCAGTCGATCAGGTGTTGCGCCAGTTCAGCTACCGGCGCACGTACATACACCGCCGGGATGCCGGGTGCGAAGGTGGGGCAATCGGCCAGGCTGCCGGGCACAGTTTCCAGGGCCAGTTGCAGGGTAAAGCTGCTGCCCAATCCGGGCTCGCTGACCACCCTCAACTTGCCCTGCATCAACTCACACAGCCACTTGCAGATGGCCAGGCCCAATCCCGCGCCGGCTTGGCTGGTGGCATCGTTGACCTGGTAGAAAGGGTCGAACAAGCGCTGTTGCTGGGCCTGGGAAATGCCCACGCCGGTGTCGCTGACTTGCCACTGCACCTGCGCGTTTTCCAACACCTGCACCCGCAGCACAACGCGTCCGTTATCGGTGAACTTGATCGCATTGCTCAACAGGTTATTGAGGATCTGGCGAATGCGCAGCGGGTCGCCGCGTAGCCTGTCCGGCAAGGTTGCGTCGATGCAGGCGTACAGTTGCAAGCCCTTGGCCTGGGCAAAGGCGCTGTAGGTGCGCACGCTGTCTTCGGTCAACTCCAACGGGCAGAGGTTCTGAAGTTCCAGGGTCATTTGACCGGCTTCGATCTTCGACACGTCCAGCACATCGCTGATCAGTTGAAACAAAGTGGCGGACGAGCGCTGGATGGTGTGCAGGTAATCCTGCTGGCGTGGGTCGAGGGCGGTCAGGCCGAGCAGTTCCAGGGTGCCGAGCACGCCATACAGCGGCGTGCGGATCTCATGGCTCATGGTGGCGAGGAAGCGACTCTTGGCCTGGTTGGCGGAGTCGGCGGTTTGGCGCGCTTCCTCCAGGGCGGCGGCATCTTCGATATGCCGGGTCACATCATGCAATGCACACAGCCAGGCATCCTGGCCCTGGTAGCGCGTGGGCACGAAGTCGACGTGCAGGTGGCGCCCGTTAATCTCGAGGTCGGCCTGGCCGGCCGCGGTGTGCGACTTGAGCAGGCTGATCAATCGGTGGCTGTCATGCCAGGTTTGAGCCCGCTGGTTTTGCAGAAGTACCTGGTGATCACTGCGGCGGATTACACACAGGCCCGTCGGTGCAGTGTCGATCACCGCACGGCTGAATGCCTCGCTTTCGGCAATGCTGGCGTGGGCGCTTTGTGCCGGCAGGATCACCCGGGCGGTGTACCAACGGTTGACCGCCCGACCGCAGCCGAGCACTGTCACGACCACCGCCACCAGGCCCAGCAACGGCCATAGCGCGTAGTTGAGGAAGCTGCGCAGGCTGATGACGTAGATCGCGGTCCAGTGTTGTTCGCCAGGGCTGGTGAGCTTGAACACCAGCCCGTCACGGTTGAGATTCAAGCCCTTGCCCAGCACTTGCCGGTCTTTCAGAGCGCCGGTCAACACTTGGCCCGCAGGAGTGACCAAGGTGAAGTCGTCGTAGATCCGCCACTGCATCAACCGCTCGATGTTATTGATTTGCCAAAGGTTCAGCAGTGAGCCCAGGACCACCTGAGGACTGGCGCCCTCGATACTGGAGGACTCCCCAGGCAGGTTGATTTCGACGTAAGCCAGCAGTGTCGGTGCCGCGTCATCCGGGGCCATGGGGTAGGGCGCCCAGTGCACCTGATGGTCTGTCGGCACGGTGTTGTGTGTTTCCAGACGCTGGTTCAGTTGGGTCATCACTTCGACCAACGTGTCCACCGGTGTCGGCCCTGCCCCGCGCAATCGGCCCGTAGAAGGTACTATCACATCAAAGTTGTGCGGGCCATTGAGCAGTATCACCTGGGGCGACTGATAGTGCGCGGTCGCCCAGAACGCACTGTAGTAGGCGGCCAGGTAGTTACCCAGCGCGAAGACCTTGGGGTATTGGTCGATGGCGATCTTGTCCGGATTGATCTTCAAGCTGTAAGGCAAGGAGAATGGCAAGGCGCGGCCTTCATAGACGTTCGGCCCCTCTTCGGGCAGCGGTCTTTGCATAGGGGGCGTCAGGAACGTCGAGAGTTTGATTTCACCCTTGGCGCTTTCCTGTGCGGCATCGCGCAGGAACACTTCCTGTTCTCGGATGTTTTCCATCAAGCGGGCGAAGTGAAAATCCAGGGTGTCGCGCTGCTCCTCGAGCATGCGCAGCACGCCCAGGTAGCTGATACCCAGTAACAGCGGCACCAGGGCGCCGAGCACCAGCAGGCCTTTATTCAGACGCGAGGAACTGCTGGCGAGTTTTTCCAGGAAAGCGTTGGGCGGGTGCATTACTGCGCCTGGGCGAAGGTGAGGGGGCTGCTTGTGAACACGATGACCTCTATAGCAAGCGACGTTCGGCCACACGCTTGCGCGGATCAATACACGTTCGCCGGCCCGTCATGGGTCAGCAATTGCTGGAACTGATCCGAAGACACGGCGTGGGAAATCAGGAAACCTTGTACCTGAGTGCAGTCGATCTTACGCAACAGTGCAAGTTCTTGCGCGGTTTCCACGCCTTCGGCCACCACCGTCAGCCCCAATTGGCGGCCAAGGCTGACAATGCTGGTCAGCGCCTGGGCCAGTTCTTCGTTGGCGTTGCAGCCCTGCACCAGCGCCCGGTCGATTTTCAACTCGGTGAAGGGCGCCGACACCAGGTTCATGTACGAGCTGTAACCCTTGCCAAAATCATCCTGAGACAGGCCGAAGCCCTTGATCCGCAAGCGGCATGCGCCGGCGTAGAAATTGCTGATGTCATCCGGGACCGAGCATTCCATCAACTCAAAGCAGATGCGCGCGGGCAAACCTTGGTGTTCCAGTACGAAAGCGAGAATGCGATCGGGCAGGTCGTGGCTGTTGAGCAGGTGAGTGGGCAGGTTGATCGACACGGGAATGTCATAGCCGTGTTGGCGCCACTGGGCCTGAGCCACCATCGCCTGTTCCAGCACCCGCCACAACAGGCGTTCTTCGAGGCCGAAGGCAATCAACGCCGGCAGGAACGCGCCGGGCAGCAAGGTGCCGTGGTCGGGGTGAATCCAGCGCACCAGGGCTTCGGCGGCGACGATGCGGCCGTTGTCCAGGGCCTTCTTGGGTTGGAACCAGGCTTGCAGTTCGTCGTTATCCAAGGCATCGAGCAGGCTCTGGCGGTCGATGCCGGGGTGGATTTCAGCGAGTGGGGTCTGGCGCAGCCCCTGCAGTTGATCAATCAGGCAGCGCAGGGCGGCGGCATTGACCGGCTTGGAAATCAGCCCGATGACCTTCACTTGCAGGTTGCTCGCCACCAGGCTGGCGCCCATCAGCATACGGCGCGACGCCGCACTCATGATCGCCAGTGCTGGTCGCGAGGTTTGCTCGGCCAGGCTCTGGATAAATTGCACACCGTCCATGCCGGGCATCAGCAGGTCCGTCAGCACCAGGTCGAAGTCGCGGCTTTTCAGGCAGGCCAGGGCGGCTTCACCGTCTCTGGCAAACGCCAGGTCAAACTCGCCCAAGGTGTTGAACAGGTTCTGCAAATACAGGTGCTGGAAGGGGTGATCTTCGACAATCAGAATGCTACAGGGCTTCATAGGAGGCTCGTTCGTAGGGAGCCAGGGCGGTGAACAAGGCTCGCAGCGTAAAAGGTTTGATCAGGCAATGGTTCATGCCAGCAGCCAGGCACAGGGCCTCTTCACCGCGCAGGGCGTTGGCGGTGGCGCCGATGATGGGCGTTGTACAACCCAGCTCGCGCAGGGCTTTGGCCAGGTCGTAGCCGTTGAGCCTGGGCATGTTGACGTCGGTGAGCACGATGTCGAAGCCGCCGTCCTGCCAGCGTAACAAGGCTTCCTCACCGTCGCGGGTCAGGGTCACGCTGCACCCCAGCTCTTCGAGCTGGTCGCGCAGGATCAGTTGGTTGATGACGTTGTCTTCGGCTACCAGGATATGCAGCCCCAGCGGGCGCAGCTCGTGCGGTTCGCAGGCCGGTTGGGGCAGGGCGGGCCGGCCACCTTGGGCATGGCGCAGCGCTTGCTGGATCGCCTTCAGGTCGTTGAGGTTGACATGCCAGCCGTCGCCGCTGAACTGCGGCTCGTGCGCGCCGTCCCCGCGCGCGGTCACTCGCGGCCCATGCCAAGCCAGGCGCGGGCGCGAATCCGGCGCATCCGGGTACAGCTCAAGCAATACGCCATCGGCCTCCAATGCCAGGCTCGTCGGCAGGCCGATGTGCGGCCGGGCGCCCCAGCGGCGCAGCCAGCCGCTGAGGTTTTGCGCCAGTTCAAGCACGGGCGAGACCACATACACAACGTCCGCCGCCAATGCCTGCGGCAGGGCTGGCGGCAAGCTGGATGAGGGCTGCTCCAGCGGCACCGTCAGGGAAAAACTACTGCCCAGGCCCGGCTCGCTGACCATGCGCAAAGTGCCATTCATCAAGTGGGTCAGGCGCAGGCAAATGGGTAGGCCCAGGCCGGTACCGGCGACCACGTTGTTGTTGCCCTCGGTCTGGTAGAAGGGGTCGAAAATAAACGCCTGATCTTGATGGGCAATCCCCTTGCCGGTGTCCGAGACCTGCCATTGCAGGCACACCCGCTCGCCTTCGCGGCTGAGCACCTGGACTCGCAACACCACGCGCCCGGCGTCGGTGAACTTGACGGCATTGCTTAGCAGGTTGTTGAGGATCTGCCGCAGTCGGCTGACATCCCCCAGCAACGGCTCCGGCAGTTGTGGGTCGAGGCAGGCGTACAGTTGCAAGCCTTTGCTCTGCGCGGCGGCGGCATAGCCCTGCACCACCTCCTGCACCAGGGCCTGCACAGAGAATTCGCTCAGCTCCAGCGCCAGTTGCCCGGCCTCGATCTTCGACACGTCCAGCACATCGCAGATCAACTGCAGCAAGGTCGCGGACGAGCCTTCGATGGCGCGCAAGTAGCTTTTCTGCTGGGTATCCAGATGCGTGCGGCCGAGCAGCTCCAGGGTGCCGAGCACGCCATAGAGCGGCGTGCGGATTTCGTGGCTCATGGTGGCCAGGAACAGGGTCTTGGCTTCGTTGGCGGCGTCTGCCGATTGGCGCGCCTGTTGCAGCGCCGCTTCGATCTGAGTGCGCGCACTGATGTCGCTGAACGCACACAACAACACGTCCTCACCTTTGTAACGGGTCGGGGCACAGCTCAAGTACAGGTGACGGCCATCGGCGGTCTCGAAGTAATCCGTGAGGCAGGGCGACGTGGGGTCGAAGGCATTGCGTATCCAGCCCGGGCCCAATTGCTCGCCGCACTCGCCCAGCCATTGTCGGGCGAGGGTGTTATCCAGCACCACCTGGCCATCGGTGCGGCGCAATACGCACAGCGCCACGGGCGCAGTCTGGATCACGTCGCGGCTGAACAGCTCGCTTTCCACCAGCGCCTGGATACGATGCAGCGCCGGAGTAATGAAGCGGTGTTCCAGGCGGCGGATCAGCAGGCACACCAGGCTGATACTCAGCAGGCAGAACGCCAGCGCACCGAATAGTTGCGGCCATAGCGCTCGCACCACGGCGATCAAGTCAATGGAGTAGGTGAGTTGCCAATCCGAGGACTTCAACTGCTTGCGCAACACCAACTGTTCGGGCAACCAGCCGGTGCCGACAAACCCGAAGAAGTCCTGTTGCCGCAGCAGTCGCAGGTTCTGTCCGGGCGGGGGGCTGTGGCTATTGCTGAACAGCGCCATGCCCTGGGCGTTGAACATGGTGAACTCGCCGGCACTGTGGTCGTTCAAGGCGCTGGAGACTTCGCGGTCGTCCATTTCCAGGCCGAGCCAGCCGGAGTGCACATCGCGCTCGTCCAGGCGAATGAAGATGTACAGCCGCGAATGCCCATTGGACGCATGGGTAAGCCATAACTCTTGAAGGGTTTTTGACGTCTGGAGGGCGGCCAGTTGATTGAGCATGGCCTTGGAAAACACGGTGGTGACCGGTGCGGCACTATACAACCGCAGTACACAGCCCTCGGTGCCGACATACAGCAGGTTGAGTTGCTTGGCCTTCAGATAGTCACGCATGCGCTGGGTCAGCCAGATGCTCCATTGCTGGCCCGGTGTTTGCCCCAGCAGCAGGCGGATTTCTTCATCGGATACCGGCGCGTTCATTTCGGTCTTGCGCGTGGCCGACAGGCTCAAGCTTTCCAGCAGCGCTTCACGGGTAGTGAAAAAGGTATGCGCCTCGGCTATGGCGCTGCTCATGTAGCTGCGCCGCTGGGAGATTTCATTGTTGAAGGTAAACAGCAGGAAGCTGTACACGCCACCGAGAATCCCCACCAGCAGCACCAGCGCAAAAACGCGCAACAGCCGGCGTGCGGCGTTGGGGTTGGACAGGACTGGGCTGATCTGGTGGAGGTAGTTCTTTAATCTCATCCCGGCACTCTAGGGCTGGCCGGGTGTGGGGGAAATCAGACGATCCTGAGTTTGCTACAGGTAGTTCACAATGAAGGTGACGTCGGTGTTGGCGCTGCCTGCCTTCAGGTTGCCGGTGGGCAAGCGGTAATAAGCCGCCGACAAGGGAATCTGGAATTTGGTGCCGGTGGTGGTGAAGGCGTCAAACGGGTAGGTGGTATCCAGTGCGATGGGTTGCCCGGTGTCATTGAGCAATTGCAGGCCGATGCCGGCGGCGGTGGAGCTGCTGTTGAGTGCGACGATTCCTTTGGCCGCATCGATGACGGACGTGGTGGCCTTGAGCGAATAGGTGACCTTTTTGATGCCGGCCTGGCACTGGTTCAGGCCGATGTTGAAGCGCACCTTACGGGGTGTGGCGCCAACGTTGTCAAAGTCCTGGAGCTGATAATCGTCGCCCATGGCGACGGGGACGGAGGGTGTCTGGCAGGAGGCGGTGTTCAGTACGATTGGGTTAGTCAGGTTGAAGGTTTTCAGGATCAGGTCGTCGTCTTGGAAGTTGGCCAGGTGGCCTGCAGCAATCTTGGTGTTTTCCGCTAATGGGCCGGTCTTGACGATTTCCAGCCTTATCTCCCCCGCGCTCAATACGTAGTTGGAGTTCGGGCTGTTCGCTGCGATAGGGTGTAAATTCCATTGATAACCGCCAATGGCATTCATCCAGATGCGGAAGGAGAGTCCTGATTTGCCAAGGGGAAAGAGCGATGCATTGCCGGTTACGGCGCCCAGCGCGGGATTAAGCAGAATGCCATACATTGACGCCATTGTGCACTTCCAGGTGTGATGGATCCCTTGCGCAGTTTCTTGATAGACCACCGTGCCGTCAGGCGTGTCGGCGGGAATGTTCAGAGCGTCGTTTGTCAAACTAGCGCCGAAGTTGAGGTTATCGATCTCGGTGGTTATGGCAGCGCAACTCCCCGCAAGAGCTAGCGTCGAGTACCCCAGCGTCAACGTGGTGATAAAGCAAAGCACGGCAAAACGCGATTTTAAACACTTCATGAGCGTGGCTATACGAGTAAGTCAAGAAGCGACTTACGTTAAGCAGCACTGGCGCGGTTGCCCATCAGGCAATCCTTAGAACCCACCGCTCATCCCTCAACTACCAAGCAACCTAATTATTCAATTTGACATTCGCTGCCTAAGCAGTAACATCTCGTCACACATTCACTGCCTAGGCAGTAATAAGGTGACTTTCGATGCCTCACTTCACCCCTGACAACTTCCACAACTGCCACCTCGGCCTGTTGCTGGGCCGCGCTGCGATCCTCAAGGACCGCATCATCGACACCCATATGGAGCCCCACGGCATCACCGCCGCGCAGTTCAAGGTGTTGATCATAATGGCCCAGTTCGGCGTCGATACTCCGGCGGAGCTGTGCCGCAACCTGTCCCTGGACAGCGGCTCGATGACGCGCATGCTCGACCGGCTGGAGCAAAAAGACCTGCTCAGCCGCAAGCGCTCCGAGCTGGATCGGCGCCAGGTGCAGTTGGTGCTGACCACTGAGGGCCAACGCCTGGCAGACATGCTGCCGAACATTGGCGCCAAGGCGCTCAACCAGTTGGCCGGTGTGCTTGAGCCGGGCGAGCTGGAAACCCTGGAGCGGATCCTGAAGAAAATGCTGATCGCTGCGGGTGATCCCATCACGATCCAGCGGGTAGGTAGATCATGAACACACGCGCATTCAGCCTGGTGCTGGCGGCGATGACGTTGGCCGGTTGCGCCAATTACAGCGGCCTGGGCACCCAGGGCCAGCGCCTCGACGCCAATACCCTGCACACCGGCAAATCCCTGAGCGGCGTGACGCTGTCGAGCGCCGCCTGGCCGGCCGCTGACTGGTGGAAAAGCCTGGGCGACCCTCAGCTTGACGGCCTGATCCAGGAAGCCCTGCAAAACAGCCCCGACATGCAAGTGGCCGACGCCCGCGCCCACCAGGCCGAAGCGGCGGCCTATGCCGCCAACGCGGCGCGCATGCCGACCCTGGATGCCAGCGCCGGCGTGAGCCGTTCGCGCTTGGCCAAGGATCAGGACCCTCGCGGGCAGGGCGATGCCTATTCGACGGTGCGTAACATCGGCGCCAGCTTCAACTACAACTTCGATCTCTGGGGCGGCCAGCGCGCCGCGTGGGAAGCCGCGTTGGGCGAGGCCCGTGCTGCCGAAGTCGACCAGCAGGCCGCACGCCTGACCCTGGCGGCCAACGTGGCCAAGGCCTACAGCGACCTGGGCCAGGCCCATATCGTGCGTGACCTGGCCGTCGATGACCTCAAGCGTACCCGCCAGATGCTCGACCTGAGCAAGCGCCGCCTGAGTTCCGGTATCGACAGCGAATACCAGTACCAGCAGACCGAGAGCCTGGAAGCCAGCTCCCAGTCGCAACTGATTGACGCGGAAAAACAGCTGCAAAGCGCCAAGATCGCGTTGGCTGTGTTGCTGGGTAAAGGCCCGGACCGTGGTGACGAGTTGGCTCGCCCAGCGGTGCTCAAGCCCAGCGCCGTGGCCGTGCCGGCGGTGTTGCCTGCCGAGCTGCTCGGCCGTCGCCCGGACCTGGTTGCCGCACGCTGGCGCGTAGAGGCCGCGAGCAAGAACATCGATGCCAGCAAGACCCGCTTCTACCCCAACCTCAACCTGAGCGCGAGTGCCGGTGCCGAGTCGTTGCTGGGCGATGCGATGTTCGGTTCGGCCAGCCGCTTCTTCAACATTGCGCCGACGATTTCGCTGCCGATCTTTGACGGCGGCCGTCTGCGTGCTGATCTCGATGCCCGCGACGCCGACTACGACCTGGCCGTGGCCCAGTACAACAAAACCCTGGTGCAAGCCTTGGGTGATATCGGCAACAGCCTGTCCCAACTGCGCGACACCGGGCGGCAGATCCAGGCCCAGCAACACGCCGCCGACATCGCTCAGCAGTCCTACGACACCGGGGTGCAACGCTACAGCTCAGGCATCGGTAACTACCTGGATGTGCTCAGCATCGAGCAGCAGTTGCTGCAGGCCCAACGTCAGCTGGCCACCCTGAATGCGGCGCAGATCGACCTGTCGATTCAATTGATGCAGGCCCTGGGTGGCGGGTACCACGCCAACAGCGTGACCGCGACCACCCCAGCTACACGCACGGAATAATTTGAGGTATTTGTCATGGCCACTGCCGACAGCAACAACGCAACCGAACAACCCAAAGACACCAACCCGCGCAAACGCAAAGTGATGCTGATCGGCCTGGCGCTGATCGTCATCCTGAGTGTGGTGGGCGTGTGGGCCTGGTATGAGTTCTACGGGCGCTTCAATGAAAGCACCGATGACGCCTATGTGAACGGCAACGTGGTGGAAATCACCCCGCTGGTCACCGGCACCGTGGTCAGCATTGGCGCCGACGATGGCGACCTGGTGCACGAAGGCCAGGTGCTGATCAACTTCGACCCCAACGACGCCGCCGTCGGCCTGCAAAGTGCCCAGGCCAACCTGGCCCGCACCGTGCGCCAGGTACGCGGCCTGTACAGCAACGTCGATGGTATGAAAGCCCAGGTCAATGCGCAGAAAGCCGATGTGCAAACCGCCCAGGACAACTACAACCGCCGTAAGACCTTGGCCCAGGGTGGCGCGATTTCCCAGGAAGAACTGTCTCACGCCCGCGACAGCCTGACCGCTGCCAAGAACGCCTTGACCAACCTTGAGCAACAACTCAAAACCACCAATGCCCTGGTGGATGACACGGTGATTTCGTCCCATCCCGATGTGCAAGCGGCCGCCGCGCAACTGCGCCAGGCCTATCTGACCAATGCGCGCAGCACCTTGATCGCACCGGTCACCGGCTATGTAGCCAAGCGCACCGTGCAACTGGGCCAGCGCGTGCAGCCGGGTACTGCGTTGATGGCGGTGATCCCGCTGGACCAGCTGTGGATCGACGCCAACTTCAAGGAAACCCAACTTCGCGATATGCGCATCGGCCAGCCGGTGGATATCGAGTCGGACATCTACGGCAGCGACGTGAAGTACAGCGGCACCGTCGACAGCCTCGGCGCCGGCACCGGCAGCGCGTTCGCCTTGCTGCCTGCACAGAACGCCACCGGCAACTGGATCAAGATCGTGCAGCGTGTACCGGTGCGTATCCACATCAACGCCGAAGAGCTGGCCAAGCACCCGCTGCGCGTGGGCTTGAGCACCGTGGTCAACGTCGACCTGCACGACCAGAGCGGCCCGGTGCTGGCGCAACAGGCGCCGCAAAAAGCCTCGTTCACCACCAACGTGTATGACCGCCAATTGGCCGAAGCCGATGCCATGATCAACCAGTTGATTCATGACAACAGCGTCGCCGCTCCCAAGGCTGCGCAACGCTGATGAGCAATAACGCCTCGTTCACGCCACCCAGCCTGTTGATGGCCACTATTGGCCTGTCGCTGGCGACCTTTATGCAGGTGCTCGACACCACCATCGCCAACGTGGCGTTGCCGACTATCTCTGGCAACCTGGGGGTGAGTTCGGAGCAGGGCACCTGGGTGATCACTTCGTTTGCGGTGAGCAACGCCATCGCCTTGCCGCTCACCGGTTGGTTGAGCCGGCGCTTTGGCGAGGTGAAGCTGTTTTTGTGGGCGACCCTGCTGTTTGTGCTGGCGTCGTTCCTGTGCGGTATCTCCACCTCGATGCCTGAGTTGATCGGCTTTCGCGTGCTGCAAGGCTTGGTCGCCGGGCCGTTGTACCCGATGACGCAGACGCTGTTGATTGCGGTCTATCCACCCGCCAAGCGCGGCATGGCCTTGGCGTTATTGGCGATGGTCACGGTGGTAGCGCCGATTGCAGGTCCCATCCTTGGTGGCTGGATCACCGACAGTTACAGCTGGCCGTGGATCTTTTTCATCAACGTGCCCATCGGGATTTTTGCGGTGATGGTGGTGCGTGCGCAGCTGAAGAAACGCCCGGTGGTCACCAGCTATCAGCCGATGGACTATGTTGGGCTGCTGAGCCTGATCGTCGGTGTGGGGGCCTTGCAGATCATCCTCGACAAGGGCAATGACCTGGACTGGTTCGAGTCCAACTTCATCATCATTGGTGCGGCCATTTCGGTGATTGCCCTGGCGGTGTTCGTGATCTGGGAGATGACCGACAAGCACCCGGTGGTCAACCTGCGGTTGTTCGCGCACCGTAACTTCCGGATCGGCACCATTGTGTTGATCCTCGGTTATGCGGGCTTTTTCGGCATCAACCTGATCCTGCCGCAATGGCTGCAAACCCAGATGGGCTACACCGCCACCTGGGCCGGGCTGGCGGTGGCGCCCATCGGGATTTTGCCGGTGTTGATGTCGCCGTTCGTGGGCAAGTACGCGCACAAGTTCGACCTGCGCCTGCTGGCGGGCCTGGCGTTCCTGGCGATTGGCTTGAGCTGCTTCATGCGCGCCGGTTTCACCAACGAAGTGGACTTCACCCACATCGCCATGGTGCAACTGTTCATGGGCATCGGCGTGGCGCTGTTCTTCATGCCGACCTTGAGCATCCTGATGTCCGACCTGCCGCCGCACCAGATTGCTGACGGCGCTGGGCTGGCGACCTTCCTGCGTACCTTGGGCGGCAGCTTTGCGGCTTCGCTGACCACCTGGATCTGGATCCGCCGGGCCGACCAGCACCATGCCTACATGAGCGAGAACATGACCGTCTACGACTCGACCACCCGCGATGCGTTGCAGGCGCTGGGTGGGGCAGGGCAGAAGGCCTATACCCAACTGGACCAGATTCTCACCAGCCAGGCGTACATGATGTCCACCGTGGATTACTTCACGTTGCTGGGGTGGATGTTCATGGGCTTGATGTTGCTGGTGTGGCTGGCCAAGCCGCCGTTCACGGCAAAGGCCGGGCCTGCGGCGTCGGGGCACTGATCATAAGGTCAGCGCGGTCCCTGTGGGAGCTGGCTTGTGTGGGAGCTGGCTTGCCTGCGATAGCATCACCTCGGTGCATCTGATACACCGAGGTGTCTGCATCGCAGGCAAGCCAGCTCCCACAGGTTGATCGGTGTTGTGTCGCAGGTTATGCGCCAGGCAGCGCCAACTGCGGGTTGACGAAGTCAAACGCCGCCAGCTGAAACCCTTGCTCATCCACCTGCAACGCCCAGCCTTGCTTGTCCCAGTCCCCCAGCACAATGCGCTTGGCCGCCTGGTCGCCGATATGCAACTTATGGATGGCGGGGCGGTGGGTATGGCCGTGGACCAGGGTGCGCACGCCAAACTGCTGCATCACCCGTGGCACTTCTTCAGGCGTGACATCGACAATGTCATTGGCCTTCATGCGCACCTGGGCGCTGCTCTCGCTGCGCAGCTTGCGCGCCAGTTTGTGGCGTGTGCCCAAGGGCAGGTGGCGCAGGATAAACAGCACAACCGGGTTACGCAGAATGCGCCGCAGCTTCATATAGCCGAGGTCGCGGGTACAGAGGCTGTCGCCGTGCATCAACAGCACGGGTTCGCCATACAGTTGCACGACCGTCGGGTCCTTGAGCAAGGTGGCGCCTGCCGCTTTGCAGAATGCCTTGCCGATCAGGAAATCGCGGTTGCCGTGCATGATGAAAATCGGGGTGCCGCTGTCGCTCAGCTCGCGCAGAGCCTCGCAGATGGAGCGCTGGAAGGGGGTCATGCCATCGTCGCCAATCCAGGCTTCGAAGAAGTCCCCCAGAATGTACAACGCCTGGGCGCCACGGGCGCGGCCGTGGAGCAGATCCAGAAACGCCCGGGTGATGTCCGGGCGTTCCTCTTCCAGATGCAAGTCTGAAATCAGCAATATCACGCTTCGATGATCTCGGCTTTCTCGACGATCACGTCTTCGGCTGGAACGTCCTGGTGACCGGCCTTGGAGGTGGTCGACACGCCTTTGATCTTGTCGACAACGTCGGTGCCTGCGGTGACTTTACCGAACACTGCGTAGCCCCAGCCCTGCACGTTCTTGCCGCTGTGGTTCAGGAAAGCGTTGTCGGCGACGTTGATGAAGAACTGCGCGGAGGCCGAATGCGGCTCCATGGTACGGGCCATGGCGACGGTGTACTTGTCGTTGGAAAGGCCGTTGTCCGCTTCGTTCTGGATGCTTGGACGCTTGTCTTTCTTTTCTTTCATGCCTGGCTCGAAACCGCCGCCCTGGATCATGAAGTTGCCGATGACACGGTGGAAAACGGTGTTTTCGTAGTGGCCGGCTTTGACGTATTCGATGAAGTTGGCGACGGTGATCGGCGCTTTATCGGCGTTCAGCTCGATGACGATGTCACCGTGGTTGGTGGTCAGTTTGACTTGAGTCATGTTCACTACTCTTTTCAGGGAATTCGTGGGTGTGGGCGCCTGGGCACCTTACCTGTCTGGCTAAACGACGGCCAAGGCGCGCAGTTTAGCCTGCCCTGCGGGAATTTCGAGGTGGTTTTTTACCGCCCGGGCAATTAATTGGCCGCGCTCTGTATGTGTCTTGACTGCTTCGGCTATTATGAGCCCTTTGTTTTATCTGGCCCCACCTGGCCACGCACCTGTCTGTTCAAGGATCCTATGAGCAAGCCCACTGTCGACCCTACCTCGAATACCAAGGCCGGACCTGCCGTCCCGGTCAATTTCCTGCGCCCGATCATCCAGGCGGACCTGGATTCGGGCAAGCACACGCAGATCGTCACCCGTTTCCCGCCTGAGCCCAACGGCTACCTGCACATCGGCCACGCCAAGTCGATCTGTGTGAACTTCGGCCTGGCCCAGGAGTTCGGTGGCGTCACGCACCTGCGTTTCGACGACACCAACCCGGCCAAGGAAGACCAGGAATACATCGACGCCATCGAAAGCGACATCAAGTGGCTGGGCTTCGAATGGTCCGGTGAAGTGCGCTATGCCTCCAAGTATTTCGACCAGTTGTTCGACTGGGCCGTCGAGCTGATCAAGGCCGGCAAGGCCTACGTGGACGACCTGACCCCGGAACAGGCCAAGGAATACCGTGGCACGCTGACCGAGCCAGGCAAGAACAGCCCGTTCCGCGACCGTTCGGTGGAAGAGAACCTGGACTGGTTCAACCGTATGCGCGCCGGCGAATTCCCGGACGGCGCCCGCGTGCTGCGCGCCAAGATCGACATGGCCTCGCCGAACATGAACCTGCGCGACCCGATCATGTACCGCATCCGCCATGCCCATCACCACCAGACCGGTGACAAGTGGTGCATCTACCCCAACTACGACTTCACCCACGGTCAGTCGGACGCCATTGAAGGCATCACCCACTCCATCTGCACCCTGGAGTTCGAGAGCCATCGCCCGCTGTACGAGTGGTTCCTGGACAGCCTGCCGGTACCCGCGCACCCGCGTCAGTACGAGTTCAGCCGCCTGAACCTGAACTACACCATCACCAGCAAGCGCAAGCTCAAGCAACTGGTGGATGAAAAACACGTGCATGGCTGGGACGACCCGCGCATGTCCACGCTGTCGGGCTTCCGCCGCCGTGGCTACACCCCGGCGTCGATCCGCAACTTCTGCGACATGGTCGGCACCAACCGTTCCGACGGTGTGGTCGATTTCGGCATGCTGGAATTCAGCATCCGCCAGGACCTGGATGCCAACGCCCCGCGCGCCATGTGCGTGCTGCGTCCATTGAAAGTCGTGATCACCAACTACCCGGAAGGCCAGGTCGAGAACCTCGAACTGCCGCGTCACCCGCAGAAAGAAGAGCTGGGCGTGCGCAAATTGCCGTTCGCCCGCGAAATCTACATCGACGGTGACGACTTCATGGAAGAGCCGCCAAAAGGCTACAAGCGCCTGGAGCCGAACGGCGAAGTGCGCCTGCGCGGCAGCTACGTGATCCGTGCTGACGAAGCGATCAAGGACGCCGATGGCAACATCGTCGAGCTACGTTGCTCGTACGACCCGGATACCCTGGGCAAGAACCCTGAAGGCCGCAAGGTCAAGGGCGTGGTCCACTGGGTGCCGGCCGCTGCCAGCATCGAGTGCGAAGTGCGCCTGTACGATCGCCTGTTCCGCTCGCCAAACCCTGAAAAAGCTGAAGACAGCGCGAGTTTCCTCGACAACATCAACCCTGACTCCCTGCAAGTACTCACTGGTTGTCGTGCCGAGCCATCGCTTGGCGACGCACAGCCGGAAGACCGTTTCCAGTTCGAGCGCGAAGGCTACTTCTGCGCAGATATCAAGGACTCGAAACCTGGTGCTCCGGTATTCAACCGTACCGTGACCTTGCGAGATTCGTGGGGCCAGTGATTTAAGGGAAACATCGTGCTAACGATCTACAACACGCTCAGCAAGACCAAAGAAGTCTTCAAGCCGCTGGACGGCAACAAGGTGCGCATGTACGTGTGCGGCATGACCGTGTACGACTACTGCCACATCGGCCACGGCCGCAGCATGGTTGCCTTCGACCTGGTGACCCGCTGGTTGCGTTTCAGCGGCTATGACTTGACGTACGTGCGCAACATCACCGACATCGACGACAAGATCATCAACCGTGCCAACGAGAACGGCGAGTCGTTCGACGCGCTGACCGAGCGCATGATCGCCGCCATGCACGAGGACGAGGCGCGCCTCAACATCCTCAAGCCGGACATGGAACCGCGTGCCACGGACCACATCCCGGGCATGCACGCGATGATCCAGACCTTGATCGACAAGGGCTACGCCTACGCCCCAGGCAACGGCGACGTGTACTACCGCGTCGCCAAGTTCATGGGCTACGGCAAGCTGTCGCGTAAAAAGATCGAAGACCTGCGCATCGGCGCGCGTATCGAAGTCGACGAAGCCAAGCAGGACCCGCTCGACTTCGTGCTGTGGAAAGCCACCAAGCCGGGCGAGCCGAGCTGGGAGTCGCCTTGGGGCGCCGGGCGTCCGGGTTGGCACATCGAGTGCTCGGTAATGTCCACCTGCTGCCTGGGCGAGACCTTCGACATTCATGGCGGCGGCAGCGACCTGGAGTTCCCGCACCACGAAAACGAAATCGCCCAGAGCGAAGCTGCCACTGGCAAGACTTACGCCAATGCCTGGATGCACTGCGGCATGATCCGCATCAATGGCGAGAAGATGTCCAAGTCCTTGAACAACTTCTTCACCATCCGCGACGTGCTGGAAAAGTACCACCCGGAAGTGGTGCGCTACCTGCTGGTGTCCAGCCACTACCGCAGCGCCATCAACTACTCCGAAGACAACCTCAAGGACGCCAAGGGTGCCCTGGAGCGTTTCTACCACGCGTTGAAAGGCCTGCCCGCGGTGGCGCCTGCTGGCGGCGAAGCCTTCGTGGCACGCTTCACCGAAGTGATGAACGACGACTTCGGCACCCCGGAAGCCTGCGCCGTACTGTTTGAAATGGTGCGCGAGATCAACCGCTTGCGCGAGACCGATATCGACGCAGCGGCGGGCCTGGCGGCACGCCTGAAAGAACTGGCCAGCGTGCTGGGCGTGTTGCAGATGCAAGCCGATGACTTCCTGCAAGCGGGCGCTGAAGGACGTGTGGATGCCGCTGAGGTAGATGCACTGATCCAGGCGCGTCTGGCGGCTCGCAGCAATAAAGACTGGGCGGAATCCGACCGTATCCGCGACCAACTGACCGCGATGGGTGTGGTGTTGGAAGACGGCAAGGGTGGGACGACGTGGCGGTTGGCTGACTGACCGTTGATAGCTGCACGCTGAATGAAAAACGCCCCGACTGGTTCGGGGCGTTTTTTTGCACACTGTTTAACGTTTCACTCGATCCACTGTGGGAGCTGGCTTGCCTGCGATGGCGGAGTGTCAGTTACCGAAAATGTTGGCTGACCCGCCGCAATCGCAGGCAAGCCAGCTCCCACATTTTTTACCGTGCCCACTTTGCGAGCTCTTCGGTTTCAGATTTATATGTGAGATGGATGGTCTTTGAGGCTTAGTGTTTTATCCACCATTAACTGGATCCCCTCCAGCATCCGACAAATCCCCAGGGCGACGCTGCGAGGATTGCCGTCGATCTCAAAAGCCAAGTGGCTTGCCAGTGCATGAACTGATGCGAGGTCCTCCGAAGCATTGACCAGTAATGTCTCGGCATCCAATCCTTCACGTACAGCAAAAAGACCTTGCCCGTCATCAGCTGACCTAGGTGTTGAAGACGGATTCAAATGATGATTAATCGCTCGATGAGCACAAGCGTGAAGCGAGGGTGAATCCAACGGCGGATTCGAACTGTCTTTAATCATGGCGAAGCTCCCAGAATATTGGAGTCACCTAGAGTTTAATCAGGCTGCGAAACCCGGTCGCTGAATGTGCAGCGACCGCCGAAGATTAGGCAGGCATCTTCCGAGGGGCAACCCTAAAACGCTGTCGGAAATTTCTGGCTGGGCGTCAATGCCTAGATGGATCAGGTGCCAGCTGCGGTAATGGTTACCCACCAAGAACCGCTTTGCTGATCGACCGGTCGCTTCCCTGTGTGGCGCGTACCGAGATGATGCTGAGCTGGCGCAATGGGCGGCGCGTATCCGCTCGATTGCCTGGCGCCAAACCAAATGTGGGAGCTGGCTTGCCTGCGATAGCGGAATTTCAGTCAATGATGCTGTGACTGATAAACCGCTATCGCAGGCAAGCCAGCTCCCACATTTTTACTGCATTCGCCTGAAGAATCAGCGGCGGCTGCTGACTTCGGCGGGGACGTCATCGCCGGCCATGCGTTTGCGGAACAGGGCCGTTCGCGCCAACAGCAGTGTGGTGACCGGCACGGTGATCGCGAGCAAAATCGGAATCAACCAGCCGTGCAACACCGGCCCGGATTTGAGCGTTGAAAAGTAGATGATCGACGCCAGCGCCACGCTCCAGGCCCCCAACGTCGAGGCCAGTGCCGGCGGGTGCATGCGTTGGAAAAACGCCTTCATCCGCAGCAAGCCAATCGCGCCGATCAAGGCAAACAGGCTGCTGAGCAACAGCAACGCCGCCACGATAATCTCAACCCATAACGGCATCATTCAATCACCTCGCCACGCAGCAGGAATTTGGCCAGGGCGAACGAACCGACGAAGCCGAACAGCGCGATCAATAGCGCCGCTTCAAAGTAAGTGTCACTGGCATAGCGGATACCCAAGGTGAGCATCATCAGCATCGCCAGGATGTACAGGTAGTCCAGCGCCAGTACCCGGTCCTGGGCCGAGGGGCCCTTGAACAGGCGCACCAGGGTCAGCACCATGGCCAGGGAGAACAGGAACAGGCTGAACAGGATCGCATTGGCGAGCAGGGCGCTCATTCGAAGATCTCCATCAGGGGCCGTTCGTAGGCGTGCTTGAATTGCTGGATAAACGAGGCCTCGTCATCCAGGTCGAAGACGTGCAGCAGCAGGATGCTACGGTCCAGGGCCAGTTCCGACCACACGGTGCCGGGGGTCACGCTGGTGATCATCGCCAGCACGGCCAGGCCGTTGGCGTCGCGCAGGTCCAGGGGGATCTTGATAAAGCGCGAGCGCGGTGGGCGTGAGCCGCAGTTGAGTACGCCCCAGGCCACGTGCAGGTTGGAGATGATCACGTCGAGGCCAACCCGGAAGAACAGGCGGATGATCACCCCAGGGCGGCGGATGCGGATCGGCAGCGGGCGCAGCGGCGCCATCATCAGCGGCGCAAGAAAGCCCAGCAGTGCGCCCAGCAGCAGGTTGCCGGGGCTGATCGACAGGTTCAGCACCAGCCACAATACCCACAACGCCAACGACAGCCAGGGGGCCGGGAACAGACGCTTCATGGTTGCACCTCCAGGGCGGCGGCCTTGGCTTCAGGGCTGGGCACTGGCCGGGTCGCGAGCACTGCCATCACGTAGTGTTCCGGGTTGTTCAGGCTGTCGGCGGTGGCTTGGGTGTAGCGCATCAGCGCCTCGGCCTTGAAGGTCAGCGCGATGCTCAACCCCAGCAGCAGAAAGATCGGCACACACTCGTAGCGGCGCAGCAGCGGTGATGGGCGTTCTTCCGGGGTCCAGAAGCGCTGGATGCCGAGGCGGGCGAACGCAATGAGCGAGGCCAGGCCAGAGAGAATCAGCAGCGCCACCAGGCCCCAGGCCGCTGGGCGGATTGACTCATCCACGGCGTTGCCCAAGCCCAGTGGGTTGATCAGCGCGCTCAACAGGCTGAGCTTGCCGATAAACCCGGACAGCGGTGGCATGCCGATAATCAGCAGCGCACAGGCGATAAAGCTCAAGCCGAGAAAGGCCATGGTCCAGGGGATGACCTGGCCGATCACCGCTTTTTGCTCATCGTCCAGGTTCACGCCGGGACGCGGATGCAGCGATTCCATGGCCTTGGGCAGCGCATCGATCTCTTCATCCAGCGGCAGATCGTTGGCCGAGCGCGAACGCTCGATCAATTCCGCCAGCAAAAACAGCGCACTCAGTGCCAGGGTGGAGCTGACCAGATAGAACAACGCCCCAGCGGTCAGGCTCGGCTGGGCGAACCCGACCGCTGACAGCAGGATCCCCGCCGACACCAGGATGCTCAGGCTGGCCATGCGCTCCAGGCGCTGCGCCGCCACCATCGCCAGTGCCGCGCAAATGATGGTCGCCATGCCGCCGTACACCAGCCAGTCGCCGCCAAACAGCGCCGAGGCGCCGGCCTGGCCGGAGAACAGCAGGGTCCACAGGCGCAGCACGGTGTACACGCCGACCTTGGTCATGATCGCGAACATCGCCGCCACCGGTGCGCTGGCCGAGGAGTAGGCGGGCGCCAGCCAGAAGTTCAGCGGCCACATGCCGGCCTTGGCCAGGAACGCCGTCGCCAGGATCGCCGCACCGGCATGCAACAGGCCGCGATCGGCCTCCGGCACCAGCGGGATCTTCAGCGCCAGGTCGGCGAAATTCAGCGTACCGGTGACGCCGTAGATCATCGCCGCGCCAATCAGGAACAGCGACGACGCCAGCAGGTTGATCGCAATGTAATGCAGCCCCGACGACACCCGCGCGCGGCCGGAACCGTGCAGCATCAGGCCGTAGGAGGCGGCCAGCAGCACCTCGAAGAACACGAACAGGTTGAACAGGTCGGCGGTGAGGAAGGCGCCATACAGCCCCATCAGCTGGATCTGGAACAGGGCATGGAAGCTGGTGCCCGCACGGTCCCAGCGCGCCATGGCGAACAGCAGCGCACTGACGCCGATCACCCCGGTAAGCACTAGCATCATCGCCGACAGTTGATCCACCACCAGCACGATGCCGAACGGCACCTGCCAGTTGCCCGGCAGGTACACGCCAATGGAGCCGGGGCCGCCTTGTTGCGTCCAGTACAACAGCAGCACGGCAACGCCCAGGCCGACGAGGCTGGAGCACAGATTGATCTGGGCTTTGAGCGGGCGGCGTTTCTCGCCCAGCATCAGCATCAGCCCGGCGGTGAGCAGCGGCAGCAGGATCGGCGCGACGATCAGTTGATTCATCCACGTCATTCCTTGGGCTCCCGGCCGTCCACATGGTCAGTGCCGGTCAGGCCTCGGGATGCCAGCAGCACCACCAGGAACAATGCGGTCATGGCGAAGCTGATGACGATGGCCGTGAGCACCAGGGCCTGAGGCAGTGGGTCGGTGTAGTTGAGCAGGTCTTGGGGCACGCCGTCCTTGATGATCGGCTCCTTGCCGATAAACAGGCTGCCCATGCTGAAGATGAACAGGTTGACGCCGTAGGACAGCAGGCACAAACCCATGACCACCTGGAATGTCCGAGGCCGCAGGATCAACCAGACGCCGGAGGCCGCCAGGACCCCAATGGCTATTGCGATGACTTCTTCCATCAGGCGGCTCCTTCGGTTGCAGCAACCACTTTGGGCTGGTTGCTCGGTTTATGCGCGCGCACCGACTGGTGGCCGAGGGCGGTAAGCATCAACAGGGTCGAGCCCACGACCATGGCGTACACGCCGACGTCAAAGAACAGCGCACTGGCGATATGGATGTCGCCCAGTAGCGGCAGGCCCAAATGCCAGGTATGTGTGGTGAGGAACGGGTACCCGGCCAACAGCGCACCCAGCCCGGTCAAGGTGGCCGACAGCAGGCCGAAGCCCATCCAGCGCATCGGCCGCAGGCTCATCTGCGCCTCGACCCACTGCGTACCGGCGACCATGTATTGCAGGATAAACGCCACCGACATCACCAGCCCGGCGACGAAGCCACCACCCGGTTGATTGTGGCCACGCATGAACAGGTAGAACGACACCACCAGCGCAATCGGCAGCAGCAGGCGCACCAGCACCGCCGGCACCATCATGAAGCCCAGGGCGGTGTCGCTGGCCTGGCGTGGGTTGACCAGGTCGGTCGCCACGTCCGGCGCCAGTTGGCGTTGTTGGGGCGGCAACTCCATGCTTTCCTTGGACGGACGGAAGCGGCGCAGCAGGGCGTAAACAGTCAACGCCACGGCGCCGAGTACGGTGATTTCGCCCAGGGTGTCGAAGCCCCGGAAGTCCACCAGCATCACATTCACCACATTGCTGCCGCCGCCTTCGGGCAGGGCACGGCTTAAGTAGAACGAGGAGATATCGTTGGGCGTCTGGCGGGTCAGCATCGCGTAGGACAACAGCGCCATGCCGCCGCCGACTGCGGTGGACAGCAGCAAGTCACGCAGGCGGCGGATGCGCGCCTTGCGCAGCGAACTGGGCAGTGGCGAGACTTCTTCGATCCGCCGTGGCAGCCAGCGCAGGCCCAGCAGGATCAGCACGGTGGTGACCACTTCCACCACCAGTTGGGTGAGGGCCAGGTCCGGTGCCGAGAACCATACGAAGGTGACGCAGGTCATCAGGCCGCACACGCTGACCATGGTCAGGGCCGCCAGCCGGTGGTACTTGGCTTGCCAGGCGGCACCCAGTGCGCAGGCAATCGCCAGCAACCATAGGGTGACGAAGACGATGGAGCCCGGGATTTTCGGGCGGTCGCCCCAACTGAGGCCACTGTTGAGCATCGGGATCATCGCGCCGATCACCGCCAGCAGCACCAACAGGAACAACTGGGTTTGCAGGCGCTTGGTGCTGATGCGTTTCTCGATCCGGCGCACGCCGCGCATCATCACCACCAGGCAGCGCTCGAAACCGCGCTTGCCGTTGAAGTAGCCGATCAGCGGTGGGTATTCGAAGCGGCCACGCTTGAGTTGCTTGCGCAGCAGCAGGTACAGCACTACGCCGCCGGTCATCGCCACCAGACTCATGATCATCGGCGCGTTCCAGCCGTGCCAGATCGCCAGGCTATATTCCGGCAACGTACCACCCACCACCGGCAGGGCGGCAGCGGCGAGGATCGAGCCGACCACCTGGGCCGGGAAAATCCCCACCAGCAAGCAGGTGAACACCAGCAGCTCGACCGGTGCGCGCATCCAGCGCGGCGGCTCGTGGGGCGTGTGCGGCAAATCGGTGGCGGGCGGGCCGAAGAACACATCCACGGTAAAGCGCAAGGCATAGGCCACGCTGAACGTACCGGCGATGGTCGCGATCAGCGGCAGGGCGATTTCCACCCATTGGGTCGACGAGATAAACACGGTTTCGGCAAAGAACATCTCTTTGGACAGGAAACCATTGAGCAACGGCACCCCGGCCATGGACGCACTGGCGACCATCGCCAGAGTCGCGGTAAACGGGATCAGGCGCACCAGCCCACTGAGCTTGCGGATATCCCGCGTGCCGCTTTCGTGGTCGATGATGCCCGCGGCCATGAACAGCGAAGCCTTGAAGGTGGCGTGGTTGAGAATGTGGAAGACGGCGGCAACAGCGGCCAGTGGGCTGTTAAGGCCCAGCAGCAAGGTGATCAGCCCGAGGTGGCTGATGGTGGAATAGGCCAGCAGGCCTTTGAGATCGTTTTGAAACATAGCGCAGTAAGCGCCGAGGAGGAGCGTGAGGGCGCCGGCACCGCCGACGATCCAGAACCATTCTTCGCTGCCGGACAGCGATGGCCACAGGCGGGCCAGCAGGAACACGCCGGCCTTCACCATCGTCGCCGAATGCAGATAAGCCGAAACCGGCGTCGGTGCCGCCATGGCGTGGGGCAGCCAGAAATGAAAGGGGAATTGCGCGCTTTTGCTCAAGGCGCCGATCAGCACCAGGGCGAGCATGATCGGGTATAGCGAATGCGCGCGAATCTGATCGCCCGCCGCCAGCACCTGGTCCAGGTCATAGCTGCCGACGATATGCCCCAGCAGCATTACACCCGCCAACAGGCACAAGCCACCTGCGCCGGTGACCATCAGCGCCATGTACGCACCACGGCGCGCATCGGCACGGTGGTGCCAATAACCGATCAGCAGGAACGAGAACAGGCTGGTCAGTTCCCAGAAAAACACGATCTGGATCAGGTTGCCGGAGATCACCAGGCCCAGCATGGCGCCCATGAACGCCAGGAAAAACGCAAAGAAACGCGGCACCGGGTCGTCCGGTGACATGTAATAACGCGCATACAGCGACACCAGCGTGCCGATGCCCAGCACCAGCATCGAGAACAGCCAGGCAAACCCATCCATGCGCAACACGAAGTTCAGCCCCAGGCTGGGCAACCACATGAATTCTTCGCGGATCACGCCACCGTGGGCGATCTGGGGGTAGAGCAGGGCGACTTGAATAGTACCGACCAGTGCCACAAGGCCGGCCAACAGGGATTCGGTGTTACGTGCGTTATGCGGCAGCAAGGCCGCCAGACAGCTGCCGATAAAAGGCAGAAGCAGTAGAACTATCAGGGACATAGGCTTCTAATCTGCGGGAGTTTGGGATGCATCATACGTGCCGCTTTCACGATCACCAAACGCCAAGATGTGGCAGGATCCTACAAGGTAGGCTGAAACTTCCCATTTGGCACTGTTTGGACCTGCCCTTGAATTGAAATGCAGACCTCTGTGGGAGCCGGTGTTGCCCAAAGTTATTTGCAGCGACGCCGTACCTGTGGCGAGGGAGCTTGCTCCCGTGACGGCCTGACAGTCGATGCTTATCTCCCTGACACCCCACGATCCAATTGGGGGAGTTGGCTTGCCTGCGATGGCGGCCTCCCAGCCTACGCCTATCTACCTGACACCCCTCGATCCAACTGTGGGAGCGGGCTTGCTCGCGAAAGCGGCCTTGCAGTCAACACAGTTGGATTGTGTACATATCCATTGCTGCGGTAACGGCCACTTAGGGTTCCGCCTGACGGCGGGTCACTTTGGAAAAGAGCCCCAAAGTAACCAAAGGGCTCTTGCCCCACCACTCGGCACCTCGCTTAGGCTCGGTGTGCCCGTAATCCGCCAGTGATTTGGGGGGCCGCCGCCACGCGCCATCCATGGCGCGGGGCGGCTAAACCGGCATCCCTGCCGGTTTACCCCCCAAATCCCTGTCGAATTCCGGCCAGCGTGGTTTGACGGGGCGCTTAAGATCAAAAGCAGATCAAGGGCAAGAGCAAGATCAAGAGCGGCTCGCTTCGCATCGTGGTTACCGTTGATCGCAAGCTACCCCTGCTGCTCCTCCTCCAACGCCTCTGCCAACTCAACGGCCTTCTGCCCCTTCGTCTTCAATTCACTCACAATCACCGCCACCACAATCAGCACCGCCCCCAACATCGCAATCGGTGGGAACCGCTCCCCGGCGATTCGCCCCACAACGCCTGCCCACACCGGCTCACCGGCATAAATCAACGTCGCCCGGGTTGGCGACACACTTTGCTGGGCCCAGTTCATCGCCACCTGGATCACCGCACTGGTCAAGCCCAGGCCCACTGCACTGAACAGCAGCAGCCAGGAAAAGCCCGGCAACGCCTCGCCCATGGGCACCACCATCATGAACGACAGCACCGAAGCGGTGGCCAGTTGCACCACGGTCACCCGACGAATATCCACCTGGCCGGCAAATGCACTGATCAAGATGATCTCGGCCGCTATTGCCACTGCACCGATCAGCGTGGCGATTTCACCTGGGCTGAAGTTCAACGAAGCCCCCGCCGGGCCGGTCAACAGCATCAACCCGGCAAACGCCAGCATGATGCCGATGCTGGGCATCAACCCGGGGCGACGGCCCAATACCAGCCACTGCAACAGCGGCACGAAGGGTACATACAAGGCGGTGATAAACGCCGACTGACTGCTCAAGATGGTTTGCAGGCCAATGGTCTGCAAGCCATAGCCGAACATGATCGCCACCCCGATAAACACCCCGGCCTTCAATTCGAACAGGGTCAGGTCGCGCAGGGTGCGCAAGGAAAAGAGCCCCACCACAATCGTCGCCGCCGCGAAGCGCAGGCCGACAAAGAACATTGGCCCGCTGACGGCCATCGCGTGCTGAACCAGCAAAAAGGTGCCGCCCCAGATCATGGTGATCACCACCAGAATGCATTCGGCTTTACTGAAACGGTTGAAACGCGACGGGGAGTTCGGGGCAGTCATGGCGGCTCGGTCTTGCAAGGGGAAAGCACGGACCGCACAATGCGCCGCACGCTGGGCAGTATACTGCGCACACCTACCTATTGAGCAATATAGTGCACAAAGAAAATCCGCAACGGGCCTCGGTCCTGCAGCACGTCAGCCAGAACGTTCGTCGCCTGCGCCATGCCGCCGACCTGAGCCAGACCGCGCTCTCGGAAAAATCCGGTGTCAGTCGGCGCATGCTGGTGGCGATAGAAGCGGGGGAGAAGAATGTCAGCCTGTCGACCCTGGACCGTGTCGCCGAAGCGTTGGATGTGGCGTTCAGTGACCTGATTCAGGCGCCGGATGTGCGCGATCATAGCCGTATCAATGAGCTGGCCTGGGCGGGCGAAATTGCCGGTAGTAAGGCTGTGTTGCTGGCCAAGGCCACGGCACGGCGTGAGGTCGAACTATGGGAATGGCGGCTTGAGCCCGGTGATCGCTATTGCCCGGACCCTGACCTTGAGGGCTGGAGCGAGCAGCTATTCGTATTTGAGGGAAGTCTGACGCTGGTCATAGGCGACACTGAATACATTGTCGGGGCTGGCGAGTTCTTTATGTTCCCTAGTCACCAGCCACATGCTTATCGCAACGAGGGGGATGCGGCGGTACGTTTCGTGAGAAATGTGGTGGTTTAGCGAGGGGATACCTATGTTTGTCAACTGTGAACTTTGACAGCTTATGCCCATTAAATGGGAGGGGTAGAGTCGGTGTTGCCGCTCAGTTGCTTGATGCCGAATAAACAATGGGGTGGCTTTCATCTTGTTATGGAGAGCACGCTAATGGAATCAAAATACCTAGCAAAGAATCAACTGTTTCCAGCTCCTAATATCACACCGTCTCACGGCGAAACTGTGAAATATCCCGAGGTGACCGGACGTCAAGGTCGGATCGTTATTGCACGGTATCCAGGGCTGGCTCTAGGGCAGAGGCTATACTGGCAGGTGGAGGGAAATGGAACTGAGTTCTCAGTCATTGAGATTGAGCACTTGGAGCCCGAATACCAAGCTGTTTTGAGGTTTGATGTGGTATTCCAGGAAGAGTTCGTCGTGGCCAGTTATTGGGTGACGGACGCTGACGGGAACGAAATTGGCTCTTCCGAAAGTCGTAAGTATACAGTGCTGGATCGACCGTAAGTTATCGATCTCTTATTGGTTAAGCGTCAATACTCAGGGTGGCCACCTTGAGTATTGACGGGGTGTGAGATAGAAAAAGCCACTGTTGTAGCTCACCCTCAATACCCTGCCTTTATGATCCAATCTGCGATTTGCAGGTGAACGTCCTGATCACCGAGCAGAACATCAATGTCGCACTCAACTATGCATCCCTGGGTTACTTGCTGGATACTGGGCGGGCGGTCCCGAGCGGCAGGGCTGCGCAGTTGTTGACGCGCAGCGATGTGCATGACGTTTACCTGGGCAGGCAGTAAGGGCGAGCAGGCATGAATGAATCCACCCCGAACGCTGATGTACTGATCATCGGCGGCGGCCTGAGCGGTACGATGCTGGCCGTGCAACTGCTGCGCCTGCGGGGTACGCGGCGCATCCTGGTGATTGAACCGCGTGCTGAACTGGGGCGTGGCGAGGCCTACAGCGCGGTCGAATTGGGCCATACGCTGAACGGCAATGCCGCACGCATGAGCGTTGACCCAGACAATGCCGACGACCTCACTCAGTGGCTCACCGACTACATCAGCGCCGGGGGATGGCCCGAGTCGCATCAACACTACGTGCCCATCAGCGAGCTGTTCCCGCCGCGTGGGATTTTTGGCCTGTACGCCCAACAGCGCTTGGCGCAAGCCAAGGCGCGGTCCACATCGACCGTCGAGCATATCCGTGCCGAAGCCGTGGACCTTCAAGTCGATGCAACCTCAGCGTTATTGACTCTCGATACTGGCGAGCAACTGCGCGGCGCCTGTGCGGTATTGGCCACCGGCATGTTCCCCGCGGCACGCACCCCGCAAACCGAATCCACGGGTTTAAACGCCGCTGCGCTGGATCCTTGGGATGTACGCGCAATGACCCAATTGGACCCCCAATCGACGGTGCTGATCATCGGCTCGGGCCTGACCATGGTCGATGCCGTGGTCTCCCTGGAACAGGCCGGGCATCGTGGGCCTGTCGAGGTTTTTTCGCGCCATGGCTTGTTGCCCCATGTACGCCGGCAACCGCCGAGTTGGGACGACTTCCTCGCCGCCGACCACCGCCTGAGCAGCCCCCGACAATTGCTGCGTGAGGTGCGACGCCAGTGCCAGCTCGCGTTGGGGCAAGGCATCGATTGGCAGGCACCGCTGGACACGGTGCGCGTGCATATAGCACGCCTGTGGAGCCAGGCCACTGAGGCTCAGAAACGCCAGTTTGTGCGGCATGTGCGCCCCTGGTGGGAAAGCCACCATCACCGTTCGCCGCCAATGAGTGCGCAATTGGTGGAGCGCTTGCAGGAGGAAGGGCGGCTGCGGATTCATGCGGCGTCGTTCATGGGCTTGATGCCGTCGCAAGAGGGGGTTGCCATTGCGGTGCGCCTGCGTGGCGAGGATCTGATCACCGAGATTAGGGGTGCTGCGCTGATCAATTCCAGCGGCATCGAATACGACTGGCGCCGGGTGGCCCGGCCTTTGCCGCAGCAATTGCTCAAGCGCGGGTTGGTCCAGCCTGGGCCGTTGGCGCTGGGGATTGCGGCGGATGCAACAGGGGCGGTGCTGGATGCTCGCGGCCAGGTCAGCCAGCGACTGTTCGCCATGGGGCCGCCGTTGCGGGGGATGTGGTGGGAAAGTACGGCGGTGACCGATGTGGCGCTGCAGGCCAAGGCACTGGCCGCCAGGCTTACAACTATCTAACGGATGCCACAGGGCCAGATGTAGGAGCTGGCTTGCCTGCGAAGAGCCTGAGGGCACCGCGTTTGTTCAGGAAACACGCGTTATCGTTGACGTTTTTCGCGAGCAAGCTCGCTCCTACAGTTAGGGCACACCCGGGATCGAGTGTCAGTGACTGACTTCCCCGACCCTCACAAACCCCGCCTCTAGCCCAAACACCTCAACCCCCTGGGGCGTCGATTGCCCCGTGGTCACGTTTACCCGCTGCACCGGCTGATCCATCGCCGCCCGATACGCCACCGTCATGTCCGCCTGGATCGCCTGGCTGGGAATCACGATCGCTTGGTCATTGTTGTAGGTGACGATAGTCAAGCGAGCACTCATGCCCAGGCGCACCCGCTGCAACTGTTGCGGTGTCAGCTTTGGGATCGACAAGGTCACCGGAAACTGCGCGCTGCCCTGGCTGTCGCTGGCGATGGCCAAGCCGCTGACCACGCTGACCGAACCCGTCAGCCGCTCGCCGTCAAAGCCATCGCCCATCACTTCAACGGCCTGGCCCTGACGTAACTGGTTGATATCCAGCTCTGAGACCTTGGCGACGATTTTCAACTGTTCGATATTGGCCAGGCCGAACAGCACCTGGCCCTGGCTGACCTTGCTGCCGGCCTGTACCGGCGCGCTGTTATTGCCGCCAGCTTGAGCCGTGTTGGTGCTGCCGGGGGCCGGTACCACGATGCCGGAGAAGGGCGCCTTGACCTCCTTGCCTTCGAGCAGTTTCTGCAGGGCTTCGTACTTCACCGTGGCATTGGTCAGCTCCATTTCGGCGATCTGCCGGTATTCGCCCTGGCCTTGGTCCAGGGCTTGTTGCAGCTCACTGCGCGCCGCCGCCAGGTCCAGTTGCTGCTGTTGAGTCTGTTGCTTGAGGTCGTCCAGTTCGTTGCGCGGGATGATGCCGCGCTTGAACAGGTTTTCGCTCTCGGTGAGTTTGCGTTGGGTGTTGCCCGCGGTCATTTCAGCGGTGCGTAAACTGCGACGGGCACGGCTGACGGTGGGGCTGCTGCCCCAGTCCTGCATTTCCTGCACGGTGCGCCGGGCTTTGAGTTGCGCGGAGAGGGCGTCGCGCAGTTGCACTTCCAGCGTCGCCGGGTCCATGCGCAACAGGACCTGGCCGGCCTCGACGCGCTGGCCTTGTTCGACCAGGTTGGCCAGCACATTGCCGTCGAACGGTGCCGTCAGGGTGACGGTGGTCTGCGGCTCGATCTTGCCCACCAGGCCGATCTGGTGCACCAGCGGGTCGGGCTTCACGGCCAGCCACTGCTCGGCCGTGCTCGCAGGCTCGGCGCCGCCGCGTTGGCTGAGCAGGCTGACTGCCGCCCCGGCCAACAGCAGGGCCAAGGCAATGGCCAGCAGGGATTTTTTATTAGTAGTCATTGAGGGCGATTTCCCAACTTTCCAGCGTCATGCCCAGGGTCAGATCGAGCTGGGTCTGGGCGTTCAAATAAGCGATCAGCGCATTGAGCTGGGCATTTTCGGCGTTGCGCAGGTCGGTCTCGAAGCTCAGCACCTGGAAGTTGGTGGAGCGCCCGGCGCTGAGTTTTTCCCGCTCGATCTCGATCTTGCGCCGCGACAACTCCACGGCGCGCTTGGATATTTCATATTGGCGCCAGCGGGTGCCAAGGTCACGCACCACATTGTTGACGTTGCGCTCCAGTTCCTGGCGAGCGTCGGTAATGCGGATTTCCTGGTCCTCCACATTTACCCGCGCACGTACTTCGGCCTGGCGTGTGCTGATATCGCCGATGGGGATCTGCACTTGCACCCCGGCGTAACTGTCCCAGGTGCGGTTATTGTTATGGCCGTCGTCGTTATTGGTGGCGGCGCGTATCTGGTTGGCGCCGGCCACCAGGTCCACCTGCCAGCGCCCGGAATCCTTGGCGATCACCAGGTTGAGGTCGGCCTGCTGGCTGCCGAGCAGGGCGGCGAGGTATTCCGGCTGCTGGTTTTGCGCGAGGTTGAAGGCCTGGCGTTTGTCGATCTCCATGGGGCTGGCTTCCAGGGCCTCGGTGGCGCGCACCGGTGTCGACAGGTCCAGGGCCAGCAGGCGCAGCAAGGCCAGGCGGCTGGTGTCGAGTTGGTTGCGGGCTTCTTCCACGCCTAGTTGTTGGGTGGCGATATCGGCCTCGGTCTGCACGATCTCGAACTCGGCCATGCGCCCGGCGCTGATCAGCGCCTTGTTCACCTCCAGCAAGGTCGTGGAGCGCTTGAGGGCTTCCTGCACGATCACCAGTTGTTCCTGGGCGCGCAGCAATTCGCGGTAGGTGGCGATGATCTGGCTGATGGTCTGCGCCACGGTGGCCTTGAGGTTCAGGCGGTTGGCCTGCTCGGCCAGGCGCGACAGGCGCAGCGGTGCGGTGGTGGCATCCCAGCCGGCGCCGCGCATCAGCGGTTGGATGATCGCCAGGTCCAGGCCGTCGCTGCGGTAGCGGCCGGCGCGGTTGGCGTTGTTCAACTGCTGTGTCCAGGCCATGCTCAAGCGTGTGCCGTATTCACCCAGCAGGCTGCTGGTGGGCGCGACGTTGGCGTTGCGCGCGTTGTCCTGGGAGCCGCGGGTGCTGCGGTAATAGCTGTTGAGGGTGAGCTTGGGGTTGAACACGTCTTCGGCCACGCGCAGGTCGAACTTCTGCGCCACCCGTTGCAGGTAGGCGCTGCGGATCGCCGGGTTATTGCGCAGGCCCAGGTACACCGCGTCGCCCAGGGTCATGGTGGTGGCCTGGGCATTGAGCGAGACGCTGCGCTCGTAGCCGCTGCGGGTGGTGCTCGGTGCCTGGGGGTTGATGACCACGTCGGCGGCCATGCCCGGCAGGCTGATCAACATCAGCAGTAGCAGGTACTTATTCATCGCGCAGGGCCTCGACCGGCTGCAAGCGTGAGGCCGACACCGCCGGGTAAATGCCAAAGAACAAACCCACCAGCAACGTGCTGCCCACGCCCAGGGGCAGGGCAGCTACTGCCAGGGCAAAGGCCCAGCCCGACAGCCACGCATACAGCCAGGCAGCGGTCATGCCCAGCACCGCGCCGCACAGTGCACCTACGGCGGTGAGGGTGACCGCTTCGAGCAAAAACAGGTTGCGGATGTCCCGCTGGCGCGCGCCCAGGGCCATGCGAATGCCAATCTCGCGACGGCGTTCCGAGACGTTCATCAGCATCACGTTCATCACCCCGACACCGCCGCCCACCAGGGAGATCGCGCCGAGGGCCAGCAGCAGATAGGCAAAGGTGCGGCTTTGGCGGGTCATGCCATCGATCATTTGCTGGGGCACCGTGATGTCGACGTCATGGTCGGTGAGTTGGGGCTGCAGCGCGGCGGCGGTGTCCCGGGCGATACGTTCCATGTCTTGCCCTGGCGCTGCGCGAATGATCAGGTTGTTGATCTGCGGGGTGGCGTAGATGCGGCGCATGCCCTCGGCGGGGATAAACAACGATTCGTTGGCTTGCACCGGCATCAGCATGGCCCGGGGTTGGTTGTGCAGAATGCCCACCACCAGAAACAGGTAGTCGTTGATACGCACACGGTCGCCCAGTTGCAGCGGGTCGCCCGGCGCGCCGAGGGCCTGGGCGAGTTGGTCGCCGATCACCCCGTAGGTTTCGTTGGCATCGAAGGGTGACAGGAAGCGCCCCTCACGCAGCGCCAGGCGCATGGCGTCTTGGATCCCCGCAGTACTGCCGACAAAGCTGGCATTGGTGGTGCGCCCATGAAACACGATGGGCCCGCTGAACAGGCTGAGCGCGCCAATATGGGCAATGCCTGGCACTGCCTGGCGCACCGCATCTAGGTCCAGCTGGGTGGGCATCGGTACGTTGCTGGCGCCCTTGGGCGGGAACTGGGCGATGAGGGTGTCGGTGCCCATGTCCTTGAAAATCATCGCCGCATCTACCGCCGCGTTGTGGCCGATATTGATCAGCGCCACCACGGAGGAGCTGCCGATGACGATCCCCAGGAGCGCCAGGATCGAACGCTTGCCCAGGGTACGCAGGCTGATAAAAGCTTCGTGCAGCAACTGGCTGAGGCTCTGCTCGACCCGCAGGCTCATGGGCGCTCGGCCTCATGCACCACGCCGTTGCGCACCAGGATCTTGCGCTCCAGGCGCTCGGCAATGTGGGGGTCGTGGGTGACGATGATCAGCGTCACCTGTTGTTCACGGTTGAGGTTCAACAGCAGGTCCATGATCTCTTGGGCGGTGGTGCTGTCGAGGTTGCCGGTGGGTTCGTCGGCCAGAATCACCGAGGGGTTGCCAACCAGGGCGCGGGCAATGGCCACGCGCTGGCGCTGGCCGCCGGAGAGGTCGGCAGGGCGGTGATGGGCGCGTTCGCCGAGGCCGACCTGTGCGAGCATGCGCTGGGCATGTTCCACCGATTCATGCCGCGACACGCCGCGATAACTCAAGGGCAGCGCGACGTTGTCCAGGGCACTCAGGCGGGGCAGCAGGTTGAAGCTCTGGAACACGAAACCGATCTGCTGGTTACGGATCGCCGCCAGCTCATCGGGGGTGGCGTTGAAAATATCGTGGCCGGCAAAGTGGTATTGGCCGCAGTTGGGCAGGTCCAGCAGGCCGAGGATATTAAGCAGGGTGCTTTTGCCGGAACCAGAGGCACCGAGGATGCCGCAGCTGTCCCCGCTGGCGATGGACAGGCACACATCATTGAGAATGCTCAACTCTTGCCCGGCGAGCTGATAGCGCTTGCCGATGCCTTGCAGTGAAATCAAACCTGGGTGCGCGGGGGTCTGTGTCATCATGACTACGCCTGCAGTCTCGACGGTACGGTCTTGCTCCCGGAAACCCTTTGTAACAAGTTCGGAAGCTGCCTGTACGCGTTACGGACTGGTTTTATTTCTTGTTTTTAAAATATTGTTTGAATAGTAACTGCCTTCCTCACGCTTCGCCAGCCGCGGAGGTAGAGCGGTTTTACCGGTTGAAACGATTTTCTCGCTGGGTGTCAGAGGCAGTTAAAAAACCTTCGATTTGCCCCAAAAGCCCGAATATACGGGCTTTGCAAGATATGGCGGAGTGTCACTACTTGCTTTCGACGGGCCGCCCCGGTATAAAAAAATCAAATTATTTTTTAAAACAATATTTCCGCCGTGGAACCCATATGGTCGCGAAGAAACTCAGCGCTCCAAACGTTACCAAGACTCGACTGCTGGATGCGACAGAGGCTCTTTTCATCAAGTACGGCTATGACGCCGTGTTGCTACGGCAGATAACCGAACGCGCCCAGGTCAACCTGGCAGCGGTGAACTACCACTTCGGGGACAAGGACTCCCTGATGAAAACCCTGCTGATGCAACGCCTGGAGCCCCTCAACGAGCAGCGCCTGGAACTGCTGGCGCGCTGTGAAGCTGAATCCGACGGCCCACTGGATTGCGACACGCTCCTGGGCGTGCTGTTTGCCCCGGCCATGGGCCTGGAGCGCAGCGACCCGGCCAGCGGGGAAGGGCGCTCGTTCATCCGCTTCCTGGGCCGGGTCTACAGCGACACTTCGCCGTTCATCCAGGAATACCTCAAGGTGCATTACCAACCGGTGTTCCAGCGTTTCTTCGAAGCCTTCGCCCTGGCCTTGCCGGATCTGCCGCGCAATGAACTGGGGGTGCGCCTGCAATTTGCCCTCAAGGCCATTTCCGGGGTGATGGCCGGCACCGAACTGCGCCTGCTGATGAACTCCATGAGCCTGGGCCGCCCGGCCACGGATGCCGAGGTGATGGCCAAGCTGATCACGCTGGTGTCGGCAGCGATTCGGGTGCCGCAGCAGAGTGCCGAGGCTGAAACGGCGTTGGCCAAGGTGCTGGAGACCCAGCGCGCCATTCGCGAACAAGCCACACGCTGAAACCCATCCCCAACCCCCTGTAGGAGCGAGCTTGCTCGCGAATAACGTAATGACACCGCGGTTAACCAGAATGCCCGCGTTATCGTTGACGTTCTTCGCGAGCAAGCTCGCTCCTACAGGATGAGGCCGTTTCCTGACCAAAAAGCAGGCAAAAAAAAGCCCGCTGGGGCGGCGGGCTTGATATGCAACGTTTGTAACGGATGAGGCTTCACACTACGTCTCGGCTTGTGAATAAAACGTGAAAAATATGTAAGAAAAGGTGTGAATGTGCGGGCATTGTATTAACGGCGCTTTCACTCGACCCACTATACCATTTGTCGCCACTGTCAATTCTCACAGCTAGACGCGGCTTCCCTCACCGCTGTTTGATCTTCCTGGCCCCCACGCATAATTTCCTGTGCGTGTCCTTCAGCCAGGAGAACACTTCATGTCTGGTTACCCTCTTGATCCAGGCAGTGCTAGCGACCGGTCTATCACTGACGACGCTTCGTCCCCGGTCGCCTGCCTGCCTCGCCAGAGAGAATCCATTGCCGCCGGCCCACAACGCGTGGAGGACCTGGACCATCCTTACTCGGCCTATCCGCATATACCTCTTCGGCATGTGCCCGGTGAGGTTGCGGTCTATGGCTTGGGCATCCGGCATGTGCGCCCTTACGCGCTCTATTCCTTTGAGAAGTGGGCCACTTTTAGTTCCAATGACTACTTCGCCATCTACTTTGACGATTTGGTTTACGCGGCCGCTGACGATGTCGTTGAGGATACCACCCTGGTTCGCCAGAACCTGGCCATTCCCGAGGAGCGTATGCCCGAGGGTGAGGTGGTGACCTATGGTCGAGTACGGCGGGCAGGCAGCGGCAACGAAAGCACATCCCCCCCGCAGATTATTCTGATCAAGACCACCCGGCCGGGTGGCACCGATACCGACCCGGGAAGCCCATGGCATACCGGGCTGGAGATGGAAGTCGAAGGGTTACCAGAAGGCGCTACCCTGCAGTGGAAAGATGTCGGGCCAGGCCTCGATTGCCTGATTTACCCGTACGAACACATCCGCAAGAACGATGTGATCGAATTGTCCTGGGATGGCATTTTTGTTGAGCATACCGTGACTCCCGATGAAGCGGACGGAGCGGGGCCGATCCGCGTGTTTGTGGATAAATCGATCATCGCGCAGGGCGGGCAACGGGGCATATTGACCCTGCGTTTTCGTGTGCGGGATGTGGTGGAGAATTTCTCCGGCGAAAAATATCAGTACTCCAAACCCTATTTCCTCAAAGCCGAACTAGACCCCAACCTGTTGGACGCGCCGATTTTTCTCGTGGATGACAAAGAGCTTGATCCCATCACGCAACAGATCGACTTCGACACCCAGAGCGGCTCGACCTTCGAACTCATCGCTCTGACAGAACGGCAGTTTCCAGCGCCTAAACCCGAGTATGAGATCACCGTTTCCTTGCTTTGCACGCGAGACGACGGCACCAGCGAGACTATCCTGTTGGGACCTGTGCCTGATTTGAACCGAGGGTTTACCTATATTCCTATTGATAACAAGCTCATTGAGCCGCTGGTGGGGGGCTCAATTCGGGCATCATTTATCTGGGAAACCGATGCGCCGCTACCGCGCGAGTCCGGTAGCATCACGATTACCGTGGTTGGCACCAAGGTTTCAATGCCTGTGCCCAGCGTCAGCCCTATCGAGTTGGGTTTGATTCCCGTAGGCGAGGACATCACGGTCACCATCCCGGCTTACGAGCCGCATAACCCCGGCTGGCTGGAAACGTTGTACATCACCCATGTACCGCCGGGAGGGGGGAGCCCAACTATCTTTCGTACAGAACAATTTGCAGGTTCGCAAGGTGGCACCTACACGGTCAAGGCCGCTGAGTTAGAGCAATTCAACGGGCGGGGTCCAATCCAGATTCATTACACCACCAATGACGGCGCCGCCCATATCCTGGGAGGCGGCGCGTTGGCGGTTCGTTCATCGGCGATACTCGGGGCGCAAGTCGGTGAGCGCACCGCCGACATGCCGGCGCCACGCTTGCAAGGCGCTATGGGTAACAACGTGGACCCGGCTGACGTGCCTGGCAAAGATGTGCTGGTGACCTTTACCTACTTGGGAACACAAAACGGCGACACGCTTCACTGGTCGTGCATTGGCTCGAGTCTTGACGGTTCGGCCGATGGCACTATCGAGATCAATAACGCAACCGCCGGCAAAGAGTTGCCCTATCCGGTCAGCCGCGACATTCTTGATAAAAACCTTAACGGTAGCCTGCGCATTTCCTACAGTCTGGAGCGCACTGGCCCGCCGAAAGTCGTGCTGCGTTCAGAAGTACTGATGCTCACCGTGGGCAAAGGTGTGGAGTTGGACCGGCCGATCATCGAGGGCGCCTCCACCTCTCCCGATGAACTCAACCCGTTGGCGGCAATAAGCGGCACACGGGTAATCGTGAAATTCCGGCCGATGTTGGCCAGTGACTTTATTACCGTGGACTGGATCACTGCCGATCATCACGGTAGCTTCGCAGATAATGTCGCGGGCGACCCAAGTACTCATGAAGTCAGCGTGTGGATCGATGCTCGCACCATCGCCCGCGGGATCCGTGAGGGCGGCAACACCATCAATGTGCAATATCACTTCCATCGCGGCACGTTACCGTACGAGTCCGTGATCGTGCCCCTGTGGCTGCTGCCGCTGACAGGGTTGCCGACGCCGACTATCGAAGGTATCAGCGGGCCAATTCTGGACTTTTCACAACTGAGCCCCACCGCGCGGACCTACATCCCAGTGTGGAGCTTCATCCATGCCGAGCAATTGATGTGGATGACGTACGAAAGCAAAGGCGTTGTGTTTGAAGACACCTATACCGCCAACGAGGTCACGAACGACGGCGTGTTGAAGGGTATCAACCCGCCCACCCCCGTGGATAAGATCAAGCTGCTGGAGGACGGTGCGGATTTGACAATCAAGTTCTGGGTCAGCCTGGCGGAACGCTCTGACAAGAACACCGCCGTGCTGTTCGGTGTCCGCCATTACACCATTCAGGCCTTGCCGGGAATATTGCCCCATCCGTTTATCAATGGCACCACCGATACCGGGCCAAGTGTGACGGTGGACCCGCTGCCGATTGAACACAATACGACGGTGACCGTCCGCTACACCGGTATGAGTGGTCAAGACCGCATCACGCTGGAATGGATTTTTGCCGACGGAACTCACCATACGGCGGTCGAGAATGGATTGGATGGAGGCACGGTGGCATTCAACCTGACTGAGAGTAAAGTCTTGCATCGCAGTGTGAACAGTACGGTGTGCTTGAAGTATTCGGTGGTGCGGCCGGGTGTGGCGGACCCGATTCCGTCACAGGTGCAGACGGTGAGGGTCACTACCATTCCTGCTGCCAGTTTGCCGCAGCCACGGATCAATGATGTTGTTCCTGGCGGTACGCTGGACCTGAACGCTTTTGCCGGTAATGGGTTGGCTTCTTTGACTAAATGGGCCTTAAGCGCAAAGGATCAACGTATATGGATAAGCTGCAGCAGTGCGGGAGTTGCTCCCCTTCATGTGCTCACGGCGGAGGGTGCACTGATCACATCAACAGAGGCTGCCAATGGGCTTGTGAACAAAGCGGTACAACGTGGCTGGCTGACCGGGTTGGCGGATAAAGCGAACATCATTGTAAGCGCCGAGGTGGAGTTCAATGGTAGCGAGAGTAAGGATAATGCGGTCGCGTTTCCGACAACCAATTACACGATAACAAGCTTAATTGCCACTCCAGTAACGCTGACGGTTCATGATTCCAAAGGACAACTCTACAACAATGGCACCACGTACGATAGCAGTGTGTGGCTACTAGGCAAAGCCGCCGCCAATCAACAAGTAAGGATCTATGAGAACGGTAGTTTTCTGATTGACCGTCCTGTGAATTCAAATGGTGATTGGAGCTATTCCCGCAGTCTTACCCAGGTTCGTACCTATGGGTATAGAGCTATGGGGTTATACGGTACTCAGCCGTCTTCAGCCACCACAACGATTGAACGCCTCAGTAAGCTCAATATTTCTTGGGACTTTAACGATAACACACTTCAAGGCTGGACGATTCAAGGGCCTTATGTGGGGGATTATGGCGTTAGAAATGGTGTGGTCGAATGTTTCACTAATCAAAATAGAAACTATAACGATACGATTATGACCCAACTTGTTTCAATTCGAGGTGGTCAAACGTACGATGTAGGGTTTTCTGTTCGTGCCAGAGGGGGGGGTGGATCCTTCGGTTCAATAATAGATTTGCGTGTAAATGGCCAGCCGATTGGTGGCGGTGTCGATACGGCGGGACAGATGACATGGAAAAACGGCACTGGGGTCTACTCCCGCTCGTTTGGTGGCGTTGTTGTTCTTAGTTTATATAATCATGTAAGTAGTGGCGATGGTAACGACTTTGATATCGATAATATCTGGATTAGAGAACGTTAATTTCGTGTAATTAAAACTCATGAAAAGTGGACGGGTCTACTTCACAGGTGGATCCGCCCCCGATTCTTATAACCTCAAATATTCCAGTGCGATGAATGCTTGGCTAGCCGTCCGCGCATCGCATCCACATTCGCCGCCAATTGCACTGTCAACAACCGATACCCATCTAGCGCACTGTACACTGGAGCATCCAGCATCGGTTTACTGCCATCCATATGACCGGTGCGCTCCAACCGCTCCGTCACCCCCGACTTCAACGCCCGCGCCATCCCCACCAGTTGCACCCGAATCTGCCGATGCTCGGCCTTCAACATCACCTGCATTCTTGCCGTGGCTTGCTCATCGCGCGGGTCCGGTCGGGTATTGCCCAGAATCTCCAAAGTGCTGATGCACATACGCAGGTGCCGCTGGATCGCATCCAGTTCAGTCATGGAAATCCGCACTTCCTTGGACACCGAAGGCATCAACGAACGCAGCTGCACCATGGCCCCGTTCAAGCGGTTGAGCAGCTTGAGGTGTTCGTCGTCGGTTACCGATTGGCCATTGATGATCCGGCTATAAATCTGCGCGCAGTCACGCAGAGCGCTGGCCAGGTTGTAGCGCCACGAATACACGGCGTACAACGGCAAGGCAAAGGAAAACGCCAGGGCCAGCACGATGCCGATCAGGATGTCGACGGTGCGCCACAGGCCATCGGAGATCGGGTTGTCGCCGTGGCCGGCGACGATAAATACCGTGATCGCCGACAGCAGCGCGATGTAACCGCCCTTGCCGATGGCGTGATAGGAAAAGAACCCACATACCACTGACATCAACAGGTAGGTGAGCAACGGCAGGCCGAAGTAAGCCTGTTGCACCACCAGCAGCAAGCCGACGCTGGCGCCGATCAAGGTGCCGTAGGCGCGCTCGACGGCTTTCTTGCCGATATTGCCGTGGTGCTGCAGCCCGCCGATGACGATCAGCATGGTCACCGAGGCCCACTCACCGTGGGGCAGGTTGAGGCCGGTGGTCAGCAGGATGGTTGCCAGCAAACCCACTGATACGCGCGCGGCGTGGATCAGCTTGGCATGGCGAAAGCGGCGGTAGGGGTCGAGCAAAGGGCGCAGCAGGCGCCGGGCAAAGAAGGGCAGGTTCATCAGTATTAAAGTGGCCTCGATTATCTGAGTGCGCGCGATCAAATGTGGGAGCTGGCTTGCCTGCGATAGCATCACCGCGACCTGACTGAAAGACCGAGGTGCCGGCATCGCAGGCAAGCCATCTCCCACACTGACCTGTCTGCACATTGGAACGGGGGTGATTTTAGAAGATGTAATCGGTGGTCAGGAAACTCGAATCGCGATTGCGCAAAATGTCGCTGACCAACGCCTTGTTACTCTCCTGAAACTTGGTCGCCACCAAGGTGCGGATCGAGAACACGCGCAAGGCGTCATGTACCGACAGCGTGCCCTCGGCCGAGTTCTTGCGCCCATTGAAGGGGAAGGTGTCCGGGCCACGCTGGCATTGGGCGTTGATGTTGATGCGGCCCACCTGGTTGGCGAAGGTGTCCACCAGGCGTCCGACTTCCACGGGGTCGGTGCCGAAGAGGCTCAACTGCTGGCCGAAATCCGAGTCCAGTACGTAGTCGATCACGGTGTCCAGGTCACGGTAGGGCACGATCGGCACCACCGGGCCGAATTGCTCTTCGTGGTAGACGCGCATCTGTGGGTTCACCGGGTACAGCACCGCCGGGTAGAAGAACGAACCACGGCTGCTGCCGCCCTCGGGGTTCATCACTTTGGCGCCATGGCGCGCCGCGTCGGCCACCAGTTCATTGAGGTAATCGACCTTGCCCACTTCCGGCAGTGGCGTCAGCGCTACGCCGTCTTCCCAGGGCATGCCGGGCTTGAGCGTCGCCAGCTTGGTGTTGAATTTCTCGATAAAGCGCTCGACCACGTCTTCATGCACGAACAGGATTTTCAACGCGGTGCAACGCTGGCCGTTGAACGACAGCGAGCCGGTGACGGCTTCGTTCACTGCATTGTCCAGATCCACTTCGGGCAGCACGATGCCGGGGTTTTTGGCATCCAGCCCCAGTGCAGCGCGCAAACGGTGCGGCTTGGGGTGCAGCTTTTTCAAATCACTGGCGGCCTTGTTGGTGCCGATAAACGCAAAGATATCGATCTTGCCGCTGGCCATCAACGCGCTCACGGTCTCGCGACCGCTGCCGTAGATGACGTTGATCACCCCGGCCGGGAAGCTGTCGCGGAAGGCTTCCAGCAAGGGGCGGATCAACAGCACACCCAGCTTGGCCGGCTTGAACACCACGGTATTGCCCATGATCAACGCTGGGATCAGCGTGGTGAAGGTCTCGTTCAAAGGGTAGTTGTAAGGCCCCATGCACAACGCCACGCCCAGGGGCACGCGGCGGATCTGGCCGAGGGTGTCCTGCTCCAGCTCAAAGCGGCTGCTGCGCCGGTCGAGTTCCTTGAGGGCATTGATGGTGTCGGTGATGTAGTCGCAAGTGCGGTCGAATTCTTTCTGCGAGTCTTTGAGGTTTTTGCCGATCTCCCACATCAGCAGCTTGACCACCGCATCGCGCTGTTCGCGCATGCGCCGCAGGAACGCCTCGACGTGCTGGATACGCTCAACCACGCGCATCGTCGGCCATGCACCCTGGCCACGGTCGTAGGCGCGCACGGCAGCATCCAGGGCGGTGAGGGCGGTGTCGGCATCCAGCAGCGGCGTGCTGCCGATGTGCACGCGCTCGTCACCCAGTTGCACCGGGCTTTGCACGCGGGCAAGCGGGCCGTTCCACACCTGCAACTGGCCATCGACCAGGTATTCACGTTGCTCAATGGGCGCCGCCAGGCGAAATTGCTCGGGAATCTGCGCGGTGGAGGTGGGAAACAGCTGGGCGAGCAGGTTGCTGGTGGTCATGTCGCTACCCCTGGAATAGTTGCAAAACATGACTAGAGAGTCACCCAACAAGCGGCTCTAACGCAAGGCTTGCGCGCATTCTTGTTCGCAGCGCGGTGTCCGCCGGGTAAACTGCGCGGCTTTTCAGAAGGAGTTCACATGAGTCAGTACCAGCCGGGCATTCTTGCCGCACCGGTGCCTTTGCAGGCCCGCCATCTGTTTTTTGCCCTCGACTCGCTGCAAGCCGTGCCCGCTGCGCTGGACGCACTGGTGCAGTTGACGGATGCGGCGGCTGTGGTGGGTTTCGGTGAGCCGCTGGTAAAGGCGTTGGGTGCCCAGATCCCAGGGCTGCGCTCATTCCCGGCCGTCAGCGGCCCTGGCGCTCAAAACCCGTCGACTCAACAGGCGCTGTGGGTATGGCTGCATGGGGTGGATCGCGGTGAGTTGCTGCTGCGCAGCCGGGCCGTGGAAAAAGCCCTGGCCCCGGCGTTTCGCCTGGTGCAGTCGACTGAAGGCTTCCGCTACAAGACCGGTTTTGACCTGACCGACTACGAAGACGGCACCGAAAACCCTCACGACGATGCCGCTGTGGAAGCCGCGCTGACCGACAGCGGCGCCAGCTTCGCGGCGATCCAGCAATGGCAGCACGACCTTGACGGGTTCGCCGCGTTGCCTGCCCAGGAGCGTGACCACATCATTGGCCGCCGCCATGGCGATAACGAAGAGCTCGACGATGCCCCCGAGTCGGCCCATACCAAGCGTACCGCCCAGGAAAGCTTCACACCGGAAGCCTTCGTGGTGCGCCGCTCCATGCCCTGGGCCGAAAATGGCCAGGCGGGGTTGATGTTCCTCGCGTTTGGTCATTCATTCGATGCATTCGAAGCGCAGCTGCGACGCATGAGTGGGTTGGAAGATGGGATTGTCGATGGCCTGTATCGCATCAGCAAGCCGTTGACGGGGGGCTATTACTGGTGCCCGCCGCTGAAGGACGGGCGCCTGGACCTGGGCGTGGTTTTTGAGACGCGCCGCTTGCCTTGAGCGATCATTGCCCCCTGTAGGAGCGAGCTTGCTCGCGAAAAACGCAATGACACCGCGGTTAACCAGAATGCCCGCGTTATCGTTGACGTTCTTCGCGAGCAAGCTCGCTCCTACAGAAAGCCTAGCGGAGCATTTTCACCTTGCCGCTGTGCAGCTTGTACACGCCGCCCACTATCAGCAGTTTTCCCGCCGCGACCGCATCGGCCAGCAGGCTTGATTCAGCCATGAGCCGCGCCATGGTGTCGGTGACATTTTGTGCAATGGCGTTTTCCAGCAGGTCGCCGGGCGCTTTCAATACCTTGTTCACCGAGGGTTTGAAAGTATCGGCCAAGCCCTGGATCTTGCCCGGGAAGCGGGCGTTATCCTTGACGGCCTTGACCCCCGCCGCGACGGCGCCACACATGTCGTGCCCCAATACCATGATCAGGGGCGTGCCCAATACCGCCACCGCGTATTCGAGGCTGGCGAGCCCGTTATCGGTGACGAAATTGCCCGCGACCCGTACCGCGAAGAGGTCGCCAAGGGCAGTGTCGAACGTGTACTCAGGGGCGATCCGCGAATCGGCGCAGCTCAATACCGCGACGAACGGATTTTGCCCGTTCACCAACAATTCGCGTTCGTGCATGAAGTTGTGACGGCTGGTTACACCGTTGGTATAGCGTTGGTTGCCCTCCATCAACCGCTGCAAGGCAAGCTGCGGGCTGAGGTCGTTGGCGGGCTTGGGGCGCTCTGCCGGCGCCGGTGTTGCGTACGCGAGTGAGGGCAGCGCCCCGGCTAGTAGCGTTGCGCCTGTACTGACGGCAGCCAGGCGCAGGAAGTTTCGACGGTCTTTGAGGTGAGCTGGGCGGTCGCACATGGGCAAGGTTCTCAGGCGGGTTTGAGAGCACTAGGGTGCGAACGACGTACCGAAAGAGATGTAAGGAATATCCGTTTTTTTGGCTTGCCCGGTGGACGCAGAGCCCGATCCACATAAGACTCAGCCCTTGTAAAACAGGCCTGGGGAAGGCTAGTGTGGCGGCCTGAATATTTCTGAATGTTTCAGTTTTATGTCCAGCCTTGCCCAACGCACCGCCAATACCACCTCGCGCCGCGCGGCACTGACGCTCGGGTTTTGCCTGCCCAGTGATGTGTTGCTGTACCTGCTGCTGCCAATGGAGTCCGAGGCGTTCGGCATCACGCTGGCCCAGGCCGGCGTATTGTTGGCGGCTAACCGTCTGGTACGCATCTTCGGTTACCGGCATGTACTGAATTTTTATGCACGCAACGGCGACCGCCTGACCTGCACGCTCGCCGCCGGCGCGGCAGCGCTGTGCGCACTGGGTAACTCGGTGCTGTCGGGCTTCGCTGCGCTGCTGGGCTTGCGGCTGGTGTGGGGCCTGTGTTTTGCCGCGTTGAACCTGTCGACCCAGGTACTGGCGACCTCTGAACCTGAGGGGGCGGCGCGCAGGGCGGGGCGCTCACGGGCATTGATCGCCTTTGGGCCGATGCTGGCCCTGCCTCTGGGCGGGTTGCTGACGTTATGGGCCGGGCCGCGCCCGATCTTCCTGATTCTCGCCGTCTGCTGCCTGGTGGGGGTATGGATCTCCCGTGGTTTACCCACCGCCGGTCATGACTTGCACAGCACCCCGGGGCGTCGCTTCAAGTGGCCGGACACAGTGGCACTGTGGTCGTTTATCGAAGGTGTCGCCCTGGATGGCTTGTTTATCTTTGGCCTGTCGATCCAGGCGCAGAAAATCATGGGCGGGGATGCGGTGCTGATCGCCGGGGGCTTGATGGGCCTGCGCTACCTGTCGGAATTGCTCCTGAGCCCCTTGGGCGGGCGTGCGGCCCAGCGTTTTGGCGCCACGTCGATGCTGTTGTGGTTTTCGTTCCTGAGCGCCCTGGCCCTGGCTGCGTTCGGCAGCCATTGGGTGATCGTCGGCGCGGCAGCGGTGTTGGTGCTGCGTGCCCTGCAATTGCCCTTGGTGACCACCCTGGTGGCGGAGCGCAACCCCGGCACCCTGCGCGTGTCTGCCTTGGCGTCCAACGCCGTATGGCGCGATATCGGTGCCGGCCTCGGGCCGCTGCTGGCGGGCCTGTTGCTGCCTGTGGCCTCCGCGCCCTGGGTGTTTGGCCTGGCGGGTGCGGCGATTGCCGTGAGCGCAGTGTTTTGCTGGCGGGCCAGATTGCCCACTGACGTGTCCCTGGGGCGTTAAGCGCTTTTCAGGCTGTCCAGCCAGGCTGGGTCCAGCCGGGTTTGTGCGATATCAATGCCCAGCGCCTGCATCTTTGCCTTGTGGGCCTCGATCTCGCCCACCAGTTGCGCCTGGGCGCTGGAGTTGGCGTCCAGTTCGTGCATCTGAATCAGCCCCAGGTGATAGAAGCGCAACAGCTTGATGGCTGACGGGTCGTTGGCCTGCACCCGCTCGCTGACCTTGTGCATCACATTGGTCACGCTCATCAGGCTGCGCTTGAGCTGCCAGCCATACACCGCCGACGCCATCCAGGGTTGGGTCCAGAACGGGCCACGTACCAGCGCGACGGTGATCAACACGCCGGCAAAGACGCCGCCGACGTTGAAGCGAAAATTATCACCGCCAGGCTCACCGAACAGCATCACCGCCAGGCTCGACAGCAGCATGGCCAAGGCCAGGAACAGCACCGCGACGATCAGCGTGCTGCGGCGGGTCTGTTGGCGATAGGTGGCGGGGTCGCAGGGTTTGAGCTCGAACATCCGGGGCAGGTCTCCAGAAAGGGCGCTCATCTTCTCATGCCTGGCGCAATGAAGTTGAACGATGGCTGCGGGCGATTTCTCTAAAACGGTGAACCCTTCATGAGGTCAGCCATCATGCCCGACTATAAACAGCCACCGCCTGGTACACCCGACCCGCACCGCACCCCCGGTGAAGAGGAGCGCGACAATGATGCATTGCGCCCCAATGATCCGAAAGAACGAGGCCCGGACGACGATGTGCAGCGCGCCGAAGAAGACCTGGAAAACCTCCACGACAAAGCCCGCCCGCTTTAACAGGAGAACCTGATGAACAAGCGTACCGATGGCCCCCATTCCAACGAACATGCCAGTGGCAAGGATGAACTGGGCTTCGACCCGGACTCGCCGGACGTGGCCGACCCGCAGGTCGATCCAATCGGCCCGGCTATTGCGCCGCTGGACAAAAAGGACGAGGAGACAGCGAAAAAAAAGCCGCCCTACGATCCGTTGGGCGACTTGAAGCAGTGAACCGAGCCCCGCCTATGTGCGGGGCTTTGTTTATCTGGGCGGGGACCAGCTGACGTCGCTGATGCCGTATTTTTCCGCCCAGGGCCGGGTGGTCTTTTTCACCTGCTCGTGACCCACGCGGCCGATGCGGCTGACATGGGCAATGTCGGCATCGACGGCCGCCCAATGCCAGGCCTCGGCGTTGTTCATCACCTCGGCGCGCACCACGAAAGACTTGGGTTTACCGTGTAGCTGATAGTGGACGGTGTAGATTTTTGCGGTACTCATGTTGCCTCCCAATCTTGTTATAGATGGATAGGCCGGCGCTCCAAAAGGTTCATTCAAAATGACAACGCACACAGAGGCGCGGCATAGTGACGCTCTCGCCCTGCGCCCAAGGATCGCGCCATGCACACACTCGCCAATAGCCGCCTGTACCTGCAACGCCTGGGCTATGCCTCGCCACCGCCGCCCACCCTGCAAACCCTGCGGGACCTGCAACTGCGCCATGTGTGCACCTTCGCCTTTGAAAGCCTCTCGACCCTGATGCATGCACCGGTGCCGATCGACCTGCCCAGCGTCGAGCGTAAGGTGCTGCATGAGGGGCGTGGCGGCTATTGCTACGAGTTGAACCAGCTGTTCTTGGCCCTGTTGCTGGAACTGGGCTTTGAGGCCCGTGGCATCACCGGGCGCGTGGTGATCGGCGGCCCACCGGACGCCCACACCGGGCGAACCCATCGCTTGAGCCTGGTGACCCTCGACGGCGTGCGCTATATCACCGATGTCGGTTTTGGCGGCATGGTGCCCAGCAGTCCGTTGCAACTGGATACCGACGCGCCCCAGGTCACCGCTCATGAGCCTTATCGACTGACGCTCAATCAAGGCAGCTACACACTATGGGCCCAGGTGGGCGAGGAGTGGCGCGGCCTGTACGTGTTCGACCTGCAAACCCAGGCCGACATCGACTATGAAATCGGCAACTGGTACGTCTCCACGCACCCTGGCTCACCGTTCGTAGGGCAGTTGAAAGCCGCGCTGCTTGCGCCCGGTAAACGTCATACCTTGGCCAACGCCCGCTATGCCCTTCATTATCTGGATCGACCGAGCGAAAAGCGCACGCTGGAGAGTGTCGATGAGTTACTGGAACTGTTGCGCGACACCTTCGGCATTCGGCTGCCGGAGCAGCCTCAACTTCACGAAGCCGTTGAACACCTGATTCGCATGAATCCTGAAGAGTCTTGAGATAGAGCCTTCGCTGAATCGTTTTTCCTCCATTTTGGTGCAAATCCGTTCGAACTTTTTGCAAAAGCCAAGGTTCGAACCGATTCCTGAATATTTTGCCCACCTTAAAATGGAGATGTAAAACGATGTCCAAACTATTCGGAAAATTCCTCAAGAACACCTCGTTGCTGGCCCTGGTGGCTGCGCCTGGCGTGGTGTTCGCAGCACCTTCCACTGACCCGATTTCCACCTTCGGGATCATGGGCAGCTACAACGACTTCAAACTTGAAGGCGGTAGCGAAAGCGACAAAGACCACATGCCCGAAGCCGGCCTGTTCTACAACTTCGGCAATAAGCTCACCGCCGAGTCGGGCTTTATCTACCAGGCCGGTATCGAAGCCAAGTACGGCGAAAAAAGCGATAACAAACTCAAGGAAGGCCAGGCCGACCTCGACCTCGGCTGGCGTGCCGCGCTGGATGCGCGCAATTTTGTCGACGTGATCGTGGGTGGTGGCTATAGCTGGACCCGCTACGAGCCGGACACCAATGGCTACGACATGAAGCTCACCAACAAGTCGCCGTTTGCCAAGGCCGCTTTGGGCTACAACCACCAGTTCGATGACATGACCCTGCGCGTTGAAGCCGGCGCCCGCCACACCATCGACGGCCGCGCCAAGCTCAAGGTCGACGGCGTCGGCAGCGACACTGTCGACCTCAAGGACCGCACCAACCCTTACGCCGAAGTCAGCCTGCTGATGAACCAGAAGGGCGACCTGCCAGTGATGGCGGGCCTGTACTACACCCGTACCGAGTACAAGCTCGATAACGATTCCTATGTGGCCGACAACACCAAGCTCAAGCGTGATGAGTATGGTTTCAAGGTGGGTATCACGTTCTAACACTGTTTACGCTGTAAAAACGCCCCGAATGCTCGGGGCGTTTTTTTGCGGCTATTGCCGGTCAGCCCAATGCGGCAAGTTGCGCCACGGTTTCCGGAAAGCGCGCCACCAGTCGTATCAACGTGACAGCCTGCGCATTCGGCTTGGCCCGGCCTTGCTCCCAGTTCTCCAAGGTGCGGGTGTTGGTGCGCAGGTACATGGCGAATACCGAGCGGGACAGGTTGAGTTGCTGGCGTACGGCGATTACCTCCTCAGCGCGCAGTGGCGCCAGCTTGTTGAGGTGCGCTTTGTGGGTGCGCAGGGTGATTTTGCCCTGGCGTTCATCAGCCAGGGCGTCGAAGCCTTCGACCAGTTCGGAAAAGATTTCACGTTTCATGGTGTGTTCTCGCTTTGATTTCCCTGTCCAGCATGTGTTTAAGGGCTTTCTTGTGTTGGGGTGTCAGGTCGTTCTGTTCGTGTTTGCCGTACAAAGTGAATAACCAGAATTGCGTACCGCCTGACCACCAGTAGTAAATGACCCGCAGGCCCCCGCGCTTGCCTTTGTTTCGTCGCTCATCGACGAAGCGAACCTTTCTCAACCCGCCCGTTCCTTCGATCACGTCTCCCGCTTCTGGATTTTTCATCAACTCCTGCTGAAAACCGTGAAAAAGCTCATCGCTCAGATAGTCCCTGCGATGCCGTTCGAATGCCGGCAGTTCGATAAATAGAGCATCCATGTTCTGTACGTAGCCTGCGTATAGTTTGGTGGCCCACTCGCTATGGGTCAAGCGCCCAAGCTGTGGGAACTTTCTTAAAACGCAAACACCTTAAGGGCGCATCCAGCGGGGAAGATGCCAGATTAGGAGGCAGATTGAAGAGGAAATTTCAGCGAGTAGGGAAGGGAAAAGCCAGGCTACAGAAACGCAAAACGGCGCCCAAAGGCGCCGTTCTGTTTACTGCATCAACCTAAGCGATCAAACGCCCAGCACCGCGTGCTGCACCAAGGTGAGCAACGGTTGTGGGTACACGCCCAGGAAAAATGCGAGCAGGGCGATAGCCAGCAGCATCACGCCACCGGCTTTCTGTTCCCAGTGCAGCTCGGCATCCACACGGCGCAGGTTTGGCTCGATCAGGTACAGGGTGACCATCACGCGCAGGTAGTAGAACACGCCGATGGCGCTGCCCAGTACCAACGAGGCGACCAGCCACCATTCGTGGGCCTCAACACCGGTCGCGACGATGTAGAACTTACCGATAAAGCCCGCCGTCAGCGGAATACCGGCCAGGGACAGCATCATCACGGTGAGTACGGCGGTCAGGTACGGACGACGCCAGAACAGGCCGCGGTATTCGTACAGCGCGTCGGCGTCACGGCCTTTGTACGGCGACGACATCAAGGTGATGACGCCGAACGCACCCAGGCTTGTGATCACGTAGGTGACCAGGTACACGCCGATGGCTTCCACGGCCAGGCCTTTGCTCGCCACCAGGGCGATCAGCAGGTAGCCGAAGTGGGCGATGGACGAATAACCCAGCAGACGCTTGAGGTTGTTCTGGGTCAGGGCCAGCAGGTTACCGAACAGGATCGACGCGATGGCGATCACGGTCAGTACGTTGCTCAGCACGCCGGTGTTGGCGGCGGGGGAGATCTGGAACAGACGCACCATCACCGCAAACACCGCCACTTTCGATGCAGTGGCCAGGAACGCGGCCACCGGCGCCGGGGCGCCTTCGTACACGTCTGGGGTCCACAGGTGGAACGGCACCAGCGACAGCTTGAACGCCAGGCCGATCAGCATCATCGCCAGTCCCAGTTGGGCAATCGGCGCCGGGCTGTTGGTGGCGGCCAGGGCGTGGCCGATACCGGTGAAGCTCAGGCTGCCGGCTTCGGCGTAGAGCAGGGCCATACCAAACAACAGGAACGCGGAACCGGCAGCCGACAGCACCATGTACTTGATGCCGGCTTCCAGGGAGCGCTTGTTGAAGAAGGCGTAGGCCACCAGGCCGTAGGTCGGGATCGACAGCAGTTCCAGGCCGATGAACAGGCCCGCCAGGTGCTGCGCGCTGACCAGCACGATACCGCCGGCCGCAGCCAGCAGGATCAGCAGGTACAGCTCTTCCTTGTTGCCCGGGTAGCCGGTGCCGCCTTCGCCGAGGTAGGCGTGGGCGAGGGTGACGCAGGCCAGGGTCGCCACCAGAATCAGGGCGATGTACAGCAACGCGAAGTCATCGACCATCATCAATGGCGTGACCGCCAGTGGCGCGACCTTGAGGGCCGGGATGATCGACAGCAGGGCCAGGTTCAACCCGGCGCAGGACAGCAGGAACGTTTGCGAGTGATTGCGGCGCCAGGCGATTGCCAGCATCACCACCACGATGGTGAGGCTGGTAATCAGCAGCGGCGCAAGCGCGATAAAGTGTTGGATCGTGAATTCCATAGCGCTCTTACCGGGCCGAAGCGAGTTGGGAGAAGGCGGTGCCGAACCACTGCTGCACGCCATGCATCGTTGCGGCAGAAGTGTCCAGGAACGGTTGCGGGTACACGCCGATGAAAATCAGCAGCACCGCAAGGCCGAGCACCATGATCAGTTCGCGCGCGTCCATGCCTTGCAGGACGGTGTCGGACTTGGCCGGGCCGAAATAGGCGCGGTGGATCATGATCAGCGAGTAGACCGAACCGAACACCAGGCCGGACGTGGCGATGGCGCTGATCCACGGTGTCTGCACAAAGGCACCCATCAGGATCAGGAACTCGCCGATGAAGTTACCGGTACCCGGCAAGCCCAGCGACGCGGCGGCAAAGAACAGGCTGATGGCCGGCAGGTACGCGATGCGCGACCACACGCCACCCATTTCACGCATGTCACGGGTGTGCAGGCGCTCGTACAACTGGCCACTCAGGATAAAGAGGGCAGCGGCCGAAACACCGTGGGCCAACATCTGGATCACCGCGCCCTGCAGCGCCAGTTGGCTGCCGGAGTAGATGCCGATCAGTACGAAACCCATGTGGGAAACGGACGAGAAGGCAATCAGACGCTTGATGTCGGTTTGCGCGAAGGCCAGGAACGCGCCGTAGAAGATCCCGATCAGACCCAGGGTCATGGCGATCGGCGCGAACTCGGCCGAGGCATTCGGGAACAGCGGCAGGGCGAAACGCAGCAGGCCGTAGGCAGCGGTCTTCAACAGGATACCGGCCAGGTCCACGGAGCCGGCAGTCGGCGCCTGGGCGTGGGCGTCAGGCAACCAGGAGTGGAACGGCACCACCGGCAGCTTCACCGCGAAGGCGATGAAGAAGCCCAGCATCAGCACGTACTCGGTGGTCAGCGACATCTTGGTTTTCAACAGGTCGGCGTAGTTGAAGGTAATCACGCCGGTGTTGTTGAAGTTGACCAGTACCAGGCCCAGGATCGCCACCAACATGATCAGGCCGGAAGCCTGGGTGAAGATGAAGAACTTGGTCGCCGCGTAGATCCGGGTTTTCTTGCCGTCCGAAGAACTGTGACCCCAGAGCGCGATGAGGAAGTACATCGGCACCAGCATCATTTCCCAGAAGAAGAAGAACATGAACAGGTCCAGCGCGAGGAACACGCCGACAACACCGCCCAGGATCCACATCAGGTTCAGGTGGAAGAAGCCCACGTGACGCTGGATCTCTTTCCAGGAGCAGAGTACCGAGAGGATACCCAGCAGGCCGGTCAGCAGGATCATCAACAGTGACAGGCCGTCGAGGGCCAGGTGCACGTTGATGCCGAAGCGCTGGATCCACACGTGCTTGAATTCAAGCGCGAAGGTGGGGTCGACACCCGGTGCCGGAGCGAATGAATAGTCACCATGGGCCCACAGCCAGAGGCCGAGCGCGAGTTCCAAGGACATGGTTAGCAACGCAATCCAGCGGGGGAGGGTGGCGCCGAAGCGTTCACCCATCCAGCAGAGCAGGCCGCCGATAAAGGGGATCAGGATTAGCCAGGGCAGAATCATGACGGGCTCGTTTCCTTTCGCAAGTTCGCAAAGTACGCAGTGCACTTAAACATAGTCAGACCGCTACCACGACGATGGCGCCGATCACCAGAACGGCACCCGCCGCCATGGACGCTGCATACCAACGCAATTGGCCGGTCTCGCTGCGGCTCAGGGCGGTGTGACCGGCCTTGGCGGCACGCGGGATCAAACCGATGGTCTGGTCGAGCGGGTCTTTGCGCAGCACGTGGCTGATCGCAAGGTAAGGTTTGACGAACAGTTTGTCGTAGATCCAATCGAAGCCCCAGGCAGCGAACCACCAGGCCGACAGGAAGCGACCAATGCCACTGTTGGCCACGGCGGTCACGAAGCGACGCTTGCCGAGGAACAGCAGGGCCGCCAGCAGGATACCGGCGATGGCTATGGCGCCCGAGGCGATTTCCAGGCTGTGCTGGGCTTCGCCGCCGGCATGGCCGACGCTTTGTGGCAACACACCGTGCAGCGGCGGGGTGATCATCGCGCCAACGAAGGTCGACAGGATGATCAGCACCGACAGTGGCAACCAGTGGGAGATGCCGTGGCCTGCGTGCGCTTCGGTCTTGGCTTCACCGTGGAAGGTGATGAAGATCAGGCGGAAGGTGTACAGCGAGGTCATGAACGCACCCACCAGGCCTGCGTACAGCAGGTTCTGGTTACCGCTGGCGAAAGCTTCCCAGAGGATCTCGTCCTTGGAGTAGAAACCGGCGGTCACCAACGGCAGGGCTGCCAGGGCGGCACCACCGACGATGAAGCTGGCGTAGGCCAGTGGCAGTTTCTTCCACAGGCCGCCCATCTTGAAGATGTTCTGCTCGTGGTGGCAGGCCACGATCACCGCACCGGAGGCGAGGAACAGCAGGGCCTTGAAGAACGCGTGGGTCATCAGGTGGAAAATCGCCGCGTCCCAGGCGCCGACGCCCAGGGCCAGGAACATGTAGCCGATCTGGCTCATGGTCGAGTAGGCGAGGATACGCTTGATGTCGGTCTGCACCAGCGCGGCGAAGCCGGCCAGTACCAGGGTCACGCCACCGACGATGCCCACCAGGTGCAGGATGTCCGGCGCCAGGGTGAACAGGCCGTGGGTACGGGCGATCAGGTAGACGCCAGCGGTCACCATGGTGGCGGCGTGGATCAATGCCGATACCGGGGTAGGGCCGGCCATCGCATCCGCCAGCCAGGTTTGCAGCGGCAGTTGCGCGGATTTACCCACGGCGCCGCCCAGCAGCATCAGGGTCGCCAGGGTGATCCAGAAGTCACCGACCTGGAATTTCTGCGGAGCCAGCACCAGCAGTTCCTGGATGTTCAGCGTGCCCACCTGTTGGAACAGGATGAACAGACCGATGGCCATGAACACGTCGCCGATGCGGGTGACGATAAATGCCTTGAGTGCCGCGTTACCGTTGTTGCGGTTGCTGTAGTAGAAACCGATCAACAGGTACGAGCACAGGCCCACGCCTTCCCAGCCGAAGTACAGGAACAACAGGTTATCGCCCAGCACCAGGAACAGCATGCTGGCGATAAACAGGTTGGTGTACGAGAAGAAGCGCGAGTAGCCCGCTTCACCGCGCATGTACCAGGACGCGAACAGGTGGATCAGGAAGCCCACACCTACCACCACGCCGAGCATGGTGATCGACAGACCGTCGATGTAGAGGGCGAAGTTGGGCTTGAAGCCCTCAACCGCCATCCACTGCCACAGCACCAGGGTGTAGTGGCCGCCTTCAGGCGGGGCCACGTTGAATTGCCAGATGACGTAGGCGGCCACGACGGCCGACAGGCCGATGGAGCCCACGCCGATCAGGGCCGAGAGGTTTTCCGACCAGCGCCCGCGAGAGAACGACAGCAGCAGGAAACCGATCAGGGGGAATACGAAAGTCAGAAAGATCATGTTCATCCGCGCATCTCACTGGCAGCGTCGATATCAAGCGTGTGGAAGCGACGATACAGCTGCAGCAGGATCGCCAGGCCAATACTGGCTTCGGCGGCTGCCAGGCTGATCACCAGGATGAACATCACTTGCCCATCCGGCTGGCCCCAACGTGCGCCTGCCACGATGAACGCCAGTGCTGCCGCGTTCATCATGATTTCCAGGCTCATCAACACGAACAGAATGTTACGGCGAACCATCAGGCCGACCAGGCCAAGGCAGAACAGGATGCCGGCGACCGCCAGACCATGCTCCAAAGGGATAGCAGGCATCGTCATTGCTCCTTGGCTTCGTTGCGGCCCAAGTGGAAGGCAGTGATGGCTGCGGCAAGCAGCAGCATCGAAGCCAGTTCGACCACCAGCAGGTACGGGCCGAACAGGCTGATGCCCACGGCTTTCGCGTCTACGGTGGTGTGGCCGATGGCCTGGCCGCTCTGGTGAGCGAACAGCACATACAGCAGTTCACCCAGCAGCAGGGCTGCGAGGACAACCGGGCCGAGCCAGATGCCGGGCTTGAGCCAGACACGCTCCTGGGCGACCGAAGCCGGCCCCAGGTTGAGCATCATCACCACAAACACGAACAGCACCATGATGGCGCCGGCGTAGGCGATCACTTCCAGCACACCGGCGAACGGTGCGCCGAGGCTGAAAAACGTCATGGCCACGGCGATCAGCGAAATGATCAGGTAGAGCAGGGCGTGCACGGGGTTAGTGTTGGTGATCACGCGAAGCGTGGACACCACTGCAATACCCGATGCGAAATAGAAAGCGAATTCCATCTTTCTTCCTTAAGGCAGCAAGCTCTTCACGTTGATCGGCTCAGCTTCGTTTTGTGCGGCGCCTTTTGGCTTACCGGCAACGGCCATACCTGCAACACGATAGAAGTTGTAATCAGGGTTTTTACCGGGACCAGAGATCAAAAGATCTTCTTTCTCGTACACCAGGTCCTGACGTTTGAACTCGGCCATCTCGAAATCCGGTGTGAGCTGGATCGCGGTGGTCGGGCAAGCTTCCTCGCAGAGGCCGCAGAAAATGCAGCGCGAGAAGTTGATGCGGAAGAAGTCCGGGTACCAGCGACCGTCTTCGGTTTCAGCTTTCTGCAGGGAAATGCAACCCACCGGGCACGCCACGGCGCACAGGTTGCAGGCTACGCAACGCTCTTCGCCGTCGGGGTCGCGGGTCAGTACGATGCGGCCGCGATAGCGCGGCGGCAGGTACACCGCTTCTTCGGGGTATTGCAGGGTGTCGCGTTTGCGAAAGCCGTGACCGAACACCATCACCAGGCTTCGCAACTGGGTACCGGTACCCTTAACGATGTCGCCAATATATTTGAACATGGGTCAAATCCTCACTGAACCGCGGCAGCCGGCGTGTTCAACAACACGACGGCAGCCGTCACCAGCAAATTGATCAGGGTCAGCGGCAGGCAGAATCTCCAGCTGAAATCCATCACCTGGTCATAACGCGGGCGCGGAATCGAGGCGCGCAGCAGGATGAACAGCATGATGAAGAACGCGGTCTTCAGGAAGAACCAGAAGAAGGCCAACTGCGGCAGGATGCCAAACGGACCGTGCCAGCCGCCGAAGAACAGCGTGACCAGCAGGGCCGAGATCAAGATGATGCCGATGTACTCACCGACGAAGAACATGCCCCACTTCATGCCGGCATATTCAATGTGGTAACCGTCGGCCAGTTCCTGTTCCGCTTCCGGCTGGTCGAAGGGGTGACGGTGAGTCACGGCCACGCCAGCGATGAAGAAGGTGCAGAAGCCGAAGAACTGCGGAATGATGAACCACAGGTTCTGTGCCTGGTACTCGACGATGTCGCGCATGTTGAACGAGCCAACCTGCACCACGATGCCCATCAGTGCCAACCCCATGAACACTTCATAGGATACGGTTTGCGCCGAGGCACGCAAGCTGCCCAGCAGGGCGAACTTGTTGTTGCTCGACCAACCGGCGAACAGCACCGCGTATACCGACAAACCGGCCATGGCGAAGAAGAACAGCAAGCCGATGTTCAGGTCCGCCACGCCCCAGGTCGGGGTGATCGGGATGATCGCAAAGGCAATCAGCAAGGCGCTCATGGCCACCACCGGTGCCAGGGTGAAGATCACCTTGTCGGCAAACGGCGGGGTCCAGTCTTCCTTGAAGAACATTTTCAGCATGTCGGCAGCGATCTGGAACATGCCGAACGGGCCAACGCGGTTCGGACCGTAACGGTCTTGCCACCAGCCCAGCAGGCGACGTTCGACGAAGCTGAGCAGGGCGCCCGCGACGACCACGGCCAACAGGATCACGATGGCCTTGACCACCGAGATGATCACGTCAATTACTTCCGGCGTGAACCAAGTCATTGCGCTGCCTCCTGCAGACCGTCAACGGTTGTGCCGAAAATGGCAGGCGGAATACCGGCGATGCCTTTAGGCAGTGCAACCAGGCCGGCACCCAGCTCGTCATTGATACGCAGCGGCAGACGCAGGGTCTGGCCGGCCACGTTGAGGCTGAGCAGGGCACCGTCGTTGACGCCCAGGCGGTCGGCTTCGGACTTGGCCACGGACACGTAAGCGGTAGGAATGCGCTCTTGAACCGGCGCGGCCTTGGAAGAAGTTTCTTCGCTGCCGAACAGGTGGAAGAACGGCACGACCTGCCAGGTGCCCGGTGCCGGGTTGAACGGACGCGGTACCGCAGCGAACCAGTTCAGCGAGTCACCGCGGGTTTCGATCAGGCGGGTGCCCGGGTCGCCAGCGCGGATGTGACCACCGACTTCGTCCTGGAACTTGTTCCAGGCCTGTGGTGAGTTCCAGCCCGGCGACCAGGCAAATGGCACCTGCTGACGCGGTTCGGCCGAACCCGAGTAACCTTCCATGGAGAAGGCAAACGCGGTGTCGTTATCTTGCGGAGTACGCGGCTCGTGCACGCTGATGTCAGCACGCATGGCGGTACGGCCGGAGTAACGCAGCGGCTCACGCGCCAGCTTCATGCCCTTGATACGGAACGCGGCAGACGGCGCGGCATCGACGATACGAGCCAGTTGCGGCGCGCTGGCAGCGGTGGCAGCGGTGACGTGGTCGAGCTGGGTCCAGTCGATCGGCTGGTTCAGCAGGGTGGCGCGCAGGGCATGCAGCCAGCGCCAGCCTTCGTGCACCAGGATGCTGGCGTCCATGTACTTCGGATCGAACACCTGGAAGAAGCGCTGGGCGCGGCCTTCCTGGCTGACCAGGGTACCGTCGCCTTCGGCGAAGGTGGCGGCTGGCAGCACCAGGTCGGCGCGCTCGCTGGTGGCGGTCTTCTGGTGGTCGGCGACGATCAGCACCTTGGCGGCGTTGAGCGCAGCGTCAACCTTGGCCGCAGCGGTGCGGGTGTACAGGTCGTTTTCCAGTACCACGATGGCATCGGCGTTGCCGTCGATCACGGCTTGCAGCGCAGCGTCCACGGACTCGCCACCGAGCATGGCCAGGCCCAGGCTGTTGGCTTCCGGCACTACCAGGCTGATGGAGCCGTTTTTGTCGCGCAGCTTCAGGGCCTTGGCGATGTTGGCGGCGGCTTCGATCAGCGCCTTGGAACCCAACGAGGTGCCTGCGATGATCAATGGGCGCTTGGCCGCCAGCAAGGCGTCGGCAATGCGCTGGGCCAGTTCAACGGCTTCAGCGTCCAGGCCTTCAACGGCAGGCGCGCTGGCGTCGAGGGCGTGGGCCACGGCGAAACCGAGGCGAGCCAGGTCGTCCGGCGCAGCGTGCACGCATTCTTCGGCGATGTCGTCGAGCTTGGTTTCAGCCAGGCTTGCGATAAACAGCGGGTTCAGCGCGTGCTGGCCGATGTTTTTCACCGCGGCGTCGAGCCACGGCTGTACGCGCATGGCGTCGGCCATTTCTTCGGCCTTGCCTTTGACCGATTGACGCAGCGACAGCGCGATACGCGCGGCGGTCTGGGTCAGGTCTTCACCGAGCACGAAGATCGCATCGTGGTCTTCGATGTCGCGCATGTTCGGCACGGGCAGCGGGCTGTCGTTCAGCACTTGCAGGACCAGGCGGATGCGCTCCAACTCGCCGGCTTCGATACCGCAGTAGAAGTGCTCGGCACCCACCAACTCGCGCAACGCGAAGTTGCTTTCGAGGCTGGCACGCGGCGAACCGATACCGACGATGTTGCGCCCGCGCAGCAGGTCGGCGGCTTTATCCAGCGCGGCGTCCAGGCTCAGCTTGGCGCCATCGGCCAGCAGGGGCTGGCGTGGGCGGTCTTCGCGGTTGACGTAGCCATAGCCGAAACGGCCACGGTCGCACAGGAAGTACTGGTTGACCGAACCGTTGAAGCGGTTTTCGATACGACGCAGTTCGCCGTAGCGCTCGCCCGGGGAGATGTTGCAACCGCTGGAGCAGCCATGGCAGATGCTCGGCGCAAATTGCATGTCCCACTTACGGTTGTAGCGCTCGGAGTGGGTCTTGTCGGTGAACACACCGGTGGGGCAGACCTCGGTGAGGTTGCCGGAGAATTCGCTCTCCAGCACGCCGTCTTCAACGCGACCGAAGTACACGTTGTCGTGAGCGCCAAACACGCCCAGGTCGGTGCCGCCGGCGTAGTCTTTATAGAAGCGCACGCAGCGGTAGCAGGCGATGCAGCGGTTCATTTCGTGGGAAATGAACGGGCCGAGGTCCTGGTTCTGGTGGGTACGCTTGGTGAAGCGATAACGGCGCTCGTTGTGGCCAGTCATCACCGTCATGTCTTGCAGGTGGCAGTGACCGCCTTCCTCACAGACCGGGCAGTCGTGGGGGTGGTTGGTCATCAGCCATTCGACAACGCTGGCGCGGAACGCCTTGGATTCTTCATCGTCGATGGAGATCCAGGTGTTGTCGGTGGCTGGGGTCATGCAGGACATGACGATACGACCACGGGTGTCGTTCTCGTCGGTGTATTGCTTGACCGCACACTGGCGACAGGCACCGACGCTACCAAGTGCGGGGTGCCAGCAGAAATACGGGATGTCGAGGCCGAGTGACAGACACGCCTGTAACAGGTTGTCTGCCCCATCGACTTCGAGCGCTTTGCCGTCTACGTGGATAGTGGCCATGGTTCAAAGTTCTTCGTTGGCCCGTTGTCAGCGGGCGTGGCTAATGGAATCTTGTTATTCATGTGCATCTACACAGCCTTGAAGGCGTCAGCACATGAGCAGGCGAAGGGCACGGACCCTTCGCCTGTTTAAGCGTTACGCGCCGACTACGATCGGCTTTGCCAGAGGCGGGACGGCGGCGCTGGTGGGCGCGATGCCGGCTTCGAACTCCGAGCGGAAGTATTTGATTGCGCTGCCCAATGGCTCCACGGCGCCCGGTGCGTGAGCACAGAAGGTCTTGCCTGGGCCGAGGAAGCCGACCAGGCCCAGCAGGGTTTCGATATCACCCTCGCGGCCTTCGCCATTTTCCAGGGCCATCAGCAGCTTGACGCTCCACGGCAAACCGTCACGGCATGGGGTGCAGAAGCCGCAAGACTCGCGGGCAAAGAACTGCTCCATGTTGCGCAGTAACGAGACCATGTTCACCGTGTTGTCCACCGCCATCGCCAGGCCAGTACCCATCCGGGTACCCACCTTGCCAATGCCGCCGGCATACATCTGTGCGTCCAGGTGCTCGGGCAACAGGAAACCTGTACCAGCGCCGCCTGGCTGCCAGGCTTTCAAGGTGTAGCCGTCGCGCATGCCGCCGGCGTAGTCCTCGAACAGCTCGCGTGCAGTCACGCCGAACGGCAGCTCCCACAGGCCAGGGTTCTTGACCTTGCCGGAGAAGCCCATGAGCTTGGTGCCCATGTCTTCGCTGCCTTCGCGGGCCAAGGATTTGTACCAGTCCACGCCGTCGGCGATGATCGCCGGCACGTTGCACAGGGTCTCGACGTTGTTCACGCAAGTCGGCTTGCCCCACACACCTACAGCGGCAGGGAAGGGCGGCTTGGAACGCGGGTTGGCGCGGCGGCCTTCGAGGGAGTTGATCAGTGCGGTTTCTTCACCGCAGATATAACGCCCGGCGCCGGTGTGCACGAACAGTTCGAAGTCGAAACCGGAACCGAGGATGTTCTTGCCCAGCAGGCCAGCGGCCTTGGCTTCTTCCACGGCACGGTTCAGGTGCTTGGCGGCAGTGGTGTACTCGCCACGCAGGAAGATGTAGCCGCGGTAGGTTTTCAGCGCACGGGCACTGATCAGCATGCCTTCGATCAGCAGATGGGGCAGTTGCTCCATCAGCATGCGGTCTTTCCAGGTGTTGGGCTCCATTTCATCCGCATTGCACAGCAGGTAGCGGATGTTGATGGATTCGTCTTTGGGCATCAGGCCCCACTTCACGCCGGTGGGGAAGCCCGCACCGCCGCGACCCTTGAGGCCGGCGTCCTTCACGGTCTGGACGATATCGTCCTGGGCCATGTCGGCGAAGGCTTTGCGCGCCGCCGCGTAACCGTTCTTGGCCTGGTACTCGTCGAGCCATACCGGCTCGCCGTCGTCACGCAGGCGCCAGGTGAGGGGGTGAGTCTCGGCCGAACGCTTGATCAGGTTGGCCGGGCCGAAGGAAGTCAGGGTCATGGGTAGCCCTCGAGCAATTGGGTGACGCCAGCGGGCTGTACGTCACCGAATGTGTCGTCGTCGATCATCAACGCCGGCGCCTTGTCGCAGTTGCCCAGGCAGCACACCGGCAGCAGCGTGAAGCGGCCGTCCGGGGTGGTCTGGCCGAGGCCGATGCCCAGCTTGTTCTGGATCTCGCTGACCACCGATTCGTGGCCGCCGATGTAGCAGACCATGCTGTCGCACACGCGAATGATGTGGCGGCCCACCGGCTGGCGGAAGATCTGGCTGTAGAACGTGGCCACGCCTTCAACGTCGCTGGCGGGGATGCCGAGGATCTCGCCGATGGCGTAGAGGGCGCCGTCGGGCACCCAGCCACGTTCCTTCTGGACGATCTTCAAGGCTTCGATAGACGCCGCGCGCGGGTCTTCGTAGTGATGCAGCTCGTGCTCGATGGCCGAGCGCTCGGTTTCACTCAAGGTGAAACGGTCTGTCTGGATAAGCGTGCTGTTCATGCTTAGCGGTCCACGTCGGCCATAACGAAATCGATACTACCCAGGTACGCAATCAAGTCCGCGACCATCTCGCCTTTGATCACCGAAGGGATCTGCTGCAAGTGGGCAAAGCTTGGGGTACGAATCCGGGTGCGGTAGCTCATGGTGCCGCCATCGCTCGTCAGGTAATAACTGTTGATACCCTTGGTCGCTTCGATCATCTGGAAGGATTCGTTGGCCGGCATGACCGGGCCCCACGAAACCTGCAGGAAGTGGGTGATCAGGGTTTCGATGTGCTGCAGCGTGCGTTCTTTTGGCGGCGGCGTGGTCAGCGGGTGATCCGCCTTGTACGGGCCGGCCGGCATGTTGCGCATGCACTGCTCGATGATCTTCAGGCTCTGGCGCATTTCTTCGACGCGCACGATGCAACGGTCGTAGGCATCGCCATTGGCCGCCAGCGGTACTTCGAACTCGAAGTTCTCGTAGCCGGAGTAAGGGCGCGCTTTACGCAGGTCGAAGTCGCAACCGGTGGAACGCAGGCCGGCACCGGTGACGCCCCATTCCAGGGCCTCTTTGGTGTTGTACTGCGCCACGCCGATGGTGCGGCCTTTGAGGATGCTGTTGTCCAGGGCGGCTTTCTGGTATTCGTCCAGACGCTTGGGCATCCAGTCGATGAATTCCTTGACCAGGCGCTCCCAGCCGTTCGGCAGGTCATGGGCCACACCGCCGATGCGGTACCAGGCCGGGTGCAGACGGAAACCGGTAATGGCTTCGATGACCTTGTAGGCGCGCTGACGGTCGGTGAAGGTGAAGAACACCGGGGTCATGGCGCCGACGTCCTGGATATAGGTACCCAGGAACAGCAGGTGGCTGGTGATGCGGAAGAACTCGGCCATCATGATGCGGATGGTATCGACGCGGTCCGGTACCTTGATGCCGGCCAGCTTCTCGACCGAGAGCACGTACGGCAGGTTGTTCATCACGCCGCCGAGGTAGTCGATACGGTCGGTGTACGGGATGAAGCTGTGCCAGGACTGGCGCTCGGCCATCTTCTCGGCGCCACGGTGGTGGTAGCCGATGTCCGGGACGCAGTCGACGATTTCTTCGCCGTCCAGTTGCAGGATGATCCGGAAGGCACCGTGGGCCGAAGGGTGGTTCGGGCCCAGGTTGAGGAACATGTAGTCCTCGTTGGTGCCGGAACGCTTCATGCCCCAGTCTTCGGGGCGGAAGCGCGCGGCTTCTTCTTCCAGTTGCTGCTTGGCCAGGTTGAGGCTGAACGGGTCGAATTCGGTGGCGCGGGCAGGGAAGTCCTTGCGCAGCGGGTGACCTTCCCAGGTCGGCGGCATCATGATGCGCGTCAGGTGCGGGTGGCCCGGGAAGTCGATACCGAACATGTCCCAGACTTCACGCTCGTACCAGCTGGCGTTCGGCCAGATACCGGTCACGGTCGGGATGCTCAGGTCGCTCTCGCTCAGCGCAACCTTGATCATCACGTCGCTGTTACGTTCCAGCGACATCAGGTGGTAGAACACGGTGAAATCGGCGCCGCTCGGCAGCCCCTGGCGCTTGGTGCGCAGACGCTCGTCCACGCCATGCAGGTCATAGAGCATGACGTACGGCTTGGGCAGGTTGCGCAGGAAGGTCAGGACTTCGACGAGCCTGGCACGCGCCACCCACAGCACCGGCATACCGGTGCGTGTGGCCTGGGCGGTGAAGGCGTCAGGGCCAAAACGGTTATTGAGTTCGACAACCACATCCTGGTCGTCTGCCTTATAAGGCGGGATGTACAGAGCACTGCCTGTAGTCATGGTTTTTTATCGCTTTCGGTCAACGTAAAGAATGAAGCCAGGTTTTCGTTCTATAAAAGAAGCGGGCTGGATCAGACTTCGTCGGGGCTGCGCAGGTTGGTGACTGCGATTCGCTGTTCGCGGCGCTGTTCCTTTTGAGACGGCATCTCGGCGCGATAAACGCCTTGATCACCGACCACCCAGGACAGTGGGCGACGCTCCTTGCCAATCGATTCCTGCAACAGCATCAAGCCTTGCAGGAACGCTTCGGGACGGGGCGGGCAGCCAGGCACGTAGACGTCCACGGGCAGGAACTTGTCCACCCCTTGAACGACCGAGTAGATGTCGTACATGCCACCGGAGTTGGCGCACGAACCCATGGAGATAACCCATTTTGGTTCGAGCATTTGCTCATAGAGACGCTGGATGATCGGCGCCATCTTGATGAAGCAGGTACCGGCGATAACCATGAAATCCGCCTGGCGCGGCGAGGCCCGGATCACTTCGGCGCCAAAGCGCGCGATGTCGTGGGGCGCCGTGAAGGCGGTGGTCATTTCCACGTAGCAGCACGAAAGGCCGAAGTTGTACGGCCACAGGGAGTTTTTACGCCCCCAGTTGACCGCGCCACTCAGCACGTCTTCCAGCTTGCCCATGTAGATGTTTTTGTGGACTTGGTCTTCTAACGGGTCGGAAACGGTTTCCCGTTCGCCGATGGGGTATTGCTCGTTAGGAGCATCCGGGTCGATCCTGGTGAGATTGTATTGCATTGCCAAAGCCTCATTGTTTCAGCTTCGCCTGCCGCTTGCGACGAGCTTCCGGAGCCCAGTCAAGGGCGCCCACTCGGAACAGGTAGACAAGACCTGCCAACAGAATTGCTATGAAAACGAGAGCTTCGACGAATCCGGTCCAGCCGCTTTCGCGGACGGACACAGACCATGCAAAGAGAAAGAGGGCTTCGATATCGAAGATCACGAACAACATCGCGACCAGATAGAATTTGGCTGAGAGCCGCAAGCGGGCGCCACCTGTAGGCAGCATGCCGGATTCGAACGGTTCGTTTTTGCTGCGGCCCCAGGCTTTTGACCCGAGGAGGCTGGACACGCCGAGCATGAAGGCGCAAAGGCCTACAACACCGAGAAGGAAAATGGCAAAGCCCCAGTTGTGGGCCATGAGTCCTGTCGCGTCGGTCATGCTGGAAATCCTTAACAGAGAGCAAAGGTCTCTGAGCTCGAAAAAGTAACGATGCAGTGACGATATGTCGCACTGCAATCAATCGCGGTGATTTTATGGCTAAACACCGGGCAAGTAAAATTCCCAGGGCGAAATTATTCGGTGGAATAAGCACATAGTGCACCTTCTTGGGGCTGTAGCCCTTGTGGCGTGGGCATTAGCGGGCTTTTCATCAAATATGTTTTGTTTAAGCTGTAACGAAGTTTTCAAGCGCCAAATGATAATGAATATTGTTTGCGCGGGATTTAAGCGAGTGTTTCTCATGTGGCGCGGGAAGTTAGCGTTACTTGCTTGAGTGTCGCTTAGTTGTCGCAACGGTTCTTTTAACCGATCGGATGTGCGCGGATACCGCTCTGGGTCAATGTTTTGCGCAAAATCCAGCCTATAGGCACGCTCTCTGTAGGAGCGAGCTTGCTCGCGAAAATCGTCAACGATAACGCGGGTAACCAGCCAGCCAGCGGTGCTCTCAGGTTTTTCGCGAGCAAGCTCGCTCCTACAGGTGGCTATGGGCCTTTGCTTCAGGCAAAAAAACGCCCCGAACCAGTCGGGGCGTGATTGTTGCGCGGCACTGCGGTTAGGTCTTCCGTGGGGCCGCAGTGGCCGTGTACGCGGTACTTAGTGGAACTGTTCTTCTTCGGTCGAACCGGTCAGCGCGGTCACGGACGAGGTGCCGCCCTGGATCACGGTGGTCATGTCGTCGAAGTAGCCGGTGCCCACTTCCTGCTGGTGCGCCACAAAGGTGTAGCCTTTGGCGGCGTCAGCGAATTCCTGCTCCTGCAGCTTCACGTAGGCAGTCATGTCGTTGCGGGCGTAGTCGTGCGCCAGGTTGAACATGCTGTGCCACATGTTGTGGATACCCGCCAGGGTGATGAACTGGTGCTTGTAGCCCATGGCCGACAGTTCGCGCTGGAACTTGGCGATGGTCGCGTCATCCAGGTTCTTCTTCCAGTTGAAGGAAGGCGAGCAGTTGTAGGACAGCAGTTGGTCTGGGTATTCCTTCTTGATCGCTTCGGCAAAGCGGCGTGCTTCGTCCAGGTCTGGCTTGGCGGTTTCGCACCAGATCAGGTCGGCGTACGGGGCGTAGGCCAGGCCACGGGCGATGGCCTGGTCGAGACCGGCACGCACTTTATAGAAGCCTTCCTGGGTACGTTCGCCGGTGACGAACGGCTGGTCGTACGGGTCGCAGTCCGAGGTCAGCAGGTCTGCTGCGTTGGCGTCGGTACGGGCCAGGATGATGGTCGGCGTACCGGCAACGTCAGCAGCCAGGCGAGCAGCGGTCAGCTTCTGTACGGCTTCCTGGGTCGGTACCAGTACCTTGCCGCCCATGTGGCCGCATTTTTTCACCGAAGCCAGTTGGTCTTCGAAGTGCACGCCGGCAGCGCCTGCCTCGATCATGCTCTTCATCAGTTCGTAGGCGTTGAGTACGCCGCCGAAACCGGCTTCGGCGTCGGCCACGATTGGCGCGAAGTAGTCGATGTAGCCTTCATCGCCCGGGTTCTTGCCGGCTTTCCACTGGATCTGGTCGGCACGACGGAACGAGTTGTTGATGCGCTTGACCACGGTTGGTACCGAGTCCACCGGGTACAGCGATTGGTCGGGGTACATGGATTCAGCGGAGTTGTTGTCCGCTGCCACTTGCCAGCCGGACAGGTAGATCGCCTGGATACCGGCTTTTACCTGCTGGACTGCCTGGCCGCCAGTGAGGGCGCCCATGCAGTTGACGAAATCTTTGTCGGGACGGAAAGAAGGCTTGGCACCTTGGGTGACCAGGTTCCACAGCTTCTCGGCGCCGAGTTTTGCAAAGGTGTGCTCAGGTTGAACCGAGCCACGCAGGCGGACGACGTCAGCAGCGGAATAAGCGCGGGTTACGCCTTTCCAGCGTGGGTTTTCAGCCCAGTCTTTTTCAAGGGCTGCAATTTGCTGTTCGCGTGTCAGTGCCATGGGGAAAAACCTCGTCGCGTCTTGTTTGAAGTATCCGTTTGCCAGCCCGGCATTCGTTGCCTGGGTAGGGTTGCTCGCTGACCAGAAGCTTTGGTGTTCAAGTCAAATCTGACGGAGGTAGGCGACGGGATGAACGATGGGGCTCAAAGGGGGAGTTGAGCAGGTAAGGGCAAACTGCGAACGGTCTTCGGGCGTCGTGGGCCTTTGTACGATCCATCAGTGTGTAGCCGGGTTACCTGGTTAGCTTCCGTCCCTCGGGACAACTTCGTTCCAGTCGCAACCAACGTCAAACACACCTTGTGGGCGGTACAGACACGAATCGGCTCAGGTGGGTAGCTTAGAGCAGCGATCCGAAGGCCCTTGCCAGGGCCCCTGATTAGCGGGAGCGAGGCCATCATGCCCATGCTTTTTTGGCTCGTCAAATGTTTTGTAGTGCTTTTTTTCAAGCACTACATCTTTAGTCTAATGCGACTTGTCAGTCAGTTTTCGGTGCTTCAGTTCAGGGTGTCGACCTTGACCCGTAAAGTCAGGTCATCGCGTCCCTGAGTAGAGTAGCTGCGGGTTGTAGAGGATTTGTCCGCCTGGGTTTCACGATTGATGCCGGCCAAGGGAATCCACTCGCCCAAGCGGCCGCTGACAGTTGTGTCGGTGCTTTGCACGTTCACTACATCGGGACGTTCCTGGCTCATGCGGTCACGGTTGGTACTGATGGCCAGGTGTACGGTTTCGCCAGTGACGGTGGCGGTCACGTAAAAGCCCTGGGTGACGTTGCGATACTGGGTCTGGTTTTGCAGGCGGCCATAGCTGTCCTGCTGCGTGGTGGTCAGCGGCACGCTCTGGCCAACCTGGATCAGCGCGGGCACGCCTTCACTGGCCTGGATCTGCTGCACGCCACCGTCGCGGCTGGCAGTGCCGTAGCTGATGATGCGGGTCTGGCTGTCACCGCTGTTCTGCTGGTTGTTCTCGTTGGTGTCGACGGTGATCAGCAAGCGTTTGGCCGGGGTGTCCAATTGGCCGAGCAGGGCGCGCAAGCCCTCGATCTTGGTGGGCTCGGCGTTAACGATGAGTTGGTTGCCGTAGGCGCTGACGGTGCCGTCCTTGCCGATGAAGTTTTGCGCGACCGGTAACAGGTCGGCGCTGGTGCGGTTGTTCAGGTTGACGACTTCAGTGGCGGCCATGGCGCAAGCGCTGACGGTCATCAGGAGGGCGGTGAGCAGGGTGCGTAGGGACATGTACGTTATCTCTGCGAGTCATTTGCTTGATAGTGCCAGTTTGTCGGCCTGGTGGGTCGCAAGTTGAATCGTAGACGGCAAAATGCCCTGGCAGGCAGGGCATTGAGGGTGTTGCTGAAATAGCTATCGCAGGCAAGCCAGCTCCCACACTTGGAATGCATTCACATGTGGGAGCTGGCTTGCCTGCGATAAAGGCGACGCGGTCTCAAATCAGCTATCGCGCACCATATCCACATGCGGAATCCCGACTTCAAGAAACTCATCGCTGACGATCTTGAAGCCCAGTCGCTCATAGAACGGCGCCGCATACACCTGTGCACTCAGGAACTGCCGGGTCTGGCCACGTTGCTCGGCCACGCCAATCACCGTTTCCATCAGCTTGTCGCCGACTTTCAGCCCGCGCCAGTCCTTGAGCACCGATACACGACCAATCTCGCCGCTGGGCAGCAGTCGAGCGGTGCCAATCGGGAAATCGCCTTCGAATGCCAGAAAATGCACCGCATCGGCATCGTCGGCGTCCCACTCCAGTTCAGGCGGGACCGATTGTTCGGCGATAAATACCGCTTCACGAATGCGCCGAATCTCGTCGATATCCTTTCGCCAGTCCGCGACACTTACGTGAATTTTATTCATCCGCGAACCCCAGGCTGCCTTGCTTGACCAGTTCGCACAGCAGGTCGCGACCGTCTTCGTCGGCCAGCCACTCGCCCAGGTTTTCGCTGTGCAGTGCATCGGCCGAGCACACCAGCTTCAACAGTTCACGCAGTTTGCCCGGAAGGTAACGGCTCTGGCCGCTGGCGAACAGCAGCACGTCGTCGTCCACTTCGGACCAGGCCAAGCGCGCGCTCGGGTTGCGCACCAGGATCGCGCCGTCTTGCAGGCTGTTGATGAAGTCTTCTTCGCCCAACTCTTCGCCGGCTACCAGTTCCGGGTAGCGTGGTTCGGTCATGAACTGGCCGAACCAGGTCAGCAGCATGCGCTCATCGCTCATGTGCTCGGCGAGCAGGCCCTTGAGGCGGTCCAGTGCGTCGCCCTGAATCTGGTGCGGGTCGCTGACCGGCTGGGCGTCTGCGTCGGTGTAGCGCTCTTCGTCGGTCAGGTACTGGCTGAGGAAGTCGGTGAAGTGGGTCAGCACTTCAGCGGCGCTCGGTGCACGGAAGCCCACGGAATAGGTCATGCAGTCGTCTTCAGCAATACCGAAATGCGCCAGGCGCGGCGGCAGGTAGAGCATGTCGCCCGGTTCCAGCACCCATTCGGCGCTTTCTTCGAATTCGGCGAGGATGCGCAGGTCTGCGTGTTGCAGCAACGGGCTTTCGGAGTTGCACATCTGGCCGATCTTCCAGTTGCGCTTGCCCTGGGCTTGCAGCAGGAACACATCGTAGTTATCGAAATGCGGACCGACGCTGCCACCCGGCGCGGCGAAGCTGATCATCACATCATCGATACGCCAGCTCGGCAGGAAGCGGAAGTGCTCCAGCAGCTCGGCCACTTCCGGCACGAACTGGTCGACCGCCTGCACCAGCAGGGTCCACTCACGCTCGGGCAGGGTGCTGAAAGCGTCTTCGGCGAACGGGCCGCGGCGCAGTTCCCACGGGCGCTCGCCGTGTTCGATCACCAGGCGCGACTCGACTTCTTCTTCCAGAGCCAGGCCTGCCAGTTCGTCGGCGTCGATCGGGCTTTCGAAGTCAGGGATGGCCTGGCGGATCAGCAGCGGTTTTTTCTGCCAGTAGTCGCGCAGGAATTCCCGTGCCGTGATGCCGCCCAGAAGTTGAAGAGGAATATCAGGATTCATGTGTAACCTATTGAAAAAAAGCACTTTTAAGACAGGAATAAAAACGCCCGGCGCGGCCGGGCGTCTCAAAGGAGCTTGCTTGGATCAGATGCGCTTGGCTTGCGCTACAGCGTTGCCGATGTAGTTGGCCGGGGTGAGCAGCTTCAACTCGGCCTTGGCCGCGGCTGGCATGTCCAGGCCGTCGATGAAAGTTTGCAGTGCTTCGGGGCTGATGCCCTTGCCGCGCGTCAATTCTTTCAGCTTCTCGTAGGGGTTTTCGATGTTGTAGCGGCGCATCACAGTCTGGATCGGCTCGGCCAGTACTTCCCAGCACGCGTCCAGGTCAGCGGCAATCTTCTGCTCGTTGAGCTCCAGCTTGCTGATGCCTTTGAGGCTGGCTTCGTACGCGATCACGCTGTGGGCAAAGCCCACGCCGAGGTTGCGCAGTACGGTGGAGTCGGTCAGGTCGCGCTGCCAGCGGGAGATCGGCAACTTGCTGGCCAGGTGCTGGAACAGGGCGTTGGCGATACCCAGGTTGCCTTCGGAGTTTTCGAAGTCGATCGGGTTGACCTTGTGCGGCATGGTCGAAGAACCGATTTCGCCGGCAATGGTGCGCTGCTTGAAGTAGCCCAGGGAGATGTAGCCCCAGATATCGCGATCGAAATCGATCAGGATGGTGTTGAAGCGTGCAATCGCGTCGAACAGTTCGGCGATGTAGTCGTGCGGTTCGATCTGCGTAGTGTAGGGGTTGAAGCCCAGGCCCAGCTCGTCTTCGATGAAGGCGCGGGCGTTGGCTTCCCAGTCGATCTCAGGGTAGGCCGACAGGTGGGCGTTGTAGTTGCCTACGGCGCCGTTGATCTTGCCCAGCAATGGCACGGCGGCGACTTGGGCGATCTGGCGCTCCAGGCGGTACACCACGTTGGCCAGTTCTTTGCCCAGGGTGGTTGGCGAGGCCGGCTGGCCGTGGGTGCGCGACAGCATCGGCACGGCAGCGAAACGGATCGCCAGCTCGCGGATGGCTTCGGCGGTCTGGCGCATCAGCGGCAGCATCACGTCATCACGGCCTTCGCGCAGCATCAGGGCGTGGGACAGGTTGTTGATGTCCTCGCTGGTGCAGGCAAAGTGGATGAACTCGCTGACCTGGGCCAGTTCCGGCAGTTGGGCCGCTTGCTCTTTGAGCAGGTACTCGATGGCTTTTACATCGTGGTTGGTGGTGCGCTCGATCTCTTTCACACGCTCGGCGTGCTCCAGGGAGAAGTTTTCCGCCAGGGTGTTCAATACAGCGTTGGCCTCGGCGGAAAACGCCGGCACTTCGCTGATGGCGGGATGAGCGGCCAGGCGCTGGAGCCAGCGCACTTCAACCAGGACGCGGGCACGGATCAGGCCGTACTCGCTGAAAATAGGGCGCAGGGCCTGGGTTTTGCCGGCGTAGCGGCCGTCAACAGGGGAAACCGCAGTGAGCGAAGAGAGCTGCATGGGGTGTTCTCGGACAGTCGGGCAACGAAATGGGGCGCGTATCATACATGAAAAAATCCGCCGGTCCGTCGCCAACTGACCGGCGTATTACGCGTAATGGCTTGAAAACAGCCTGCTGGTGCGACTTATTCGTTGCGCATCAACGGGTAAAGCTCTTTGAGCAATTTGCGCCGGCTGATCACCAACTGCCAGCGATGACCGCCCAGCTGACGCCACAAACGTGCCGAACGAATACCGGCCAGGAGCAAGGCGCGGATTTTCGATGCATTGTTGGGTTGCTGCAGGTTGCGCATGTCGCCGTGCACCTGGATGCGCTGGCGCAGGGTGCTCAAGGTGTCCTGGTACAGCGCACCACAGGCTGCGATCACGTTTTCGTGGGCCGGGCCGAAGTGTTCTACCTGGGACTGGATCTGCGGCAGGCGCTTGCCGATGGTGTCCAGCAGGTCGTCGCGCTTGGCCAACTGGCGCTCAAGGCCAAGCATCGACAGGGCGTAGCGCAACGGTTCGCGCTGCAAGGTGCTGGGGTCGCGCTCCAAGGCGCCGATCAGGGCGCGATAGCCTTCACGCAGGGCCAGGTCGTCGCCGCCGTAAACCTCAAGGGTGTCCTTGGGGTCGCGGATCAGCAGGCTGCCGAGCATGCAGGTCAGGCCGGCTTCGGTGACCTGGCCGGTCTTGGCGATCTTGTCCACCAGTACCGCAGCGAGAAACACACCGCCAAGGGCCGTCAATTGCTCCTGGGTCGGGCTCATGCCGGGTTGCTCCAGGCTTGCGCGACTTCAATCACGCCGCCGCCCAGGCAGATTTCACCGTCATAGAACACCACGGACTGGCCAGGGGTGACCGCGCGTTGCGGGTCATCGAAGGTGGCGCGGTAACCGGTGGCGGTCTTTTCCAGGGTGCAGGGCTGGTCGCTCTGGCGATAACGCACTTTGGCGGTCAGGCGGCGCGGGGTGCTCAGGTCGATCGGGTTGACCCAGTAGATCTCGGAAGCGAGCAGGGCGCCGGAGAACAGCAGCGGGTGCTCATTGCCTTGGCCGACCACCAGCACGTTGTTTTCCAGGTCTTTGACCAGCACGTACCACGGCTCTTCACCTGCGTCCTTCAGGCCGCCAATGCCCAGGCCCTGGCGTTGGCCGATGGTGTGGTACATCAGGCCGTGGTGACGGCCGATGACTTCACCGTCGGTGGTCTTGATCTCGCCCGGTTGCGCGGGCAGGTACTGCTTGAGGAAGTCGCTGAAGCGACGCTCGCCGATAAAGCAGATGCCGGTGGAGTCTTTCTTCTTGGCGGTAGCCAGGCCGTGTTTCTCGGCGATCTTGCGCACTTCGGGCTTTTCCAGTTCGCCGACCGGAAACAGAGTCTTGGCGATCTGTTCGCCGCCCACGGCGTGCAGGAAGTAGCTCTGGTCTTTGTTCGGGTCCAGGCCCTTGAGCAATTCGGTGCGGCCATCGATATCGCGACGGCGCACGTAGTGGCCGGTAGCTATCAGGTCGGCGCCGAGCATCATGGCGTAGTCGAGGAAGGCCTTGAACTTGATTTCGCGGTTACACAGGATGTCCGGGTTCGGCGTGCGGCCGGCCTTGTATTCGGCCAGGAAGTGCTCGAACACGTTGTCCCAGTACTCGGCGGCGAAGTTGGCGGTGTGCAGCTTGATGCCGATCTTGTCGCACACGGCCTGGGCGTCCGCCAGGTCGTCCATGGCGGTGCAGTATTCCGTTCCATCGTCTTCTTCCCAGTTCTTCATGAACAGGCCTTCCACCTCATAACCCTGCTCCATGAGCAGAACGGCGGAAACGGAAGAATCCACGCCGCCGGACATGCCGACGATGACGCGCTTCTTTTGTGTGTCAGAAGGGGCTGGATCACGCATAGGGTTTCAACGGGTGTCTTGAAAAAGGACGCGATTCTAGCAGGCCTGGGCCCGCAAGGCTAAAGAGAAGGGCGGATCAATTCGAGACTGTGGCGCTGGCCGGCCAGATAATCATCGATGCAGCGGATAATCAGCTCGCTGCGCCAGTCGTCGCGCACCGCCATCAGCTCGTCGCGGGTCAGCCAGCGGGCGCGCAGGATGCCTTCGTCGAGTTGATAGTCTGGGTGGTGTTTCAGGGCCTTGGCGATAAAACAGACCCGTTGATAGGTCACGCCATTGCTCGGTGCGGTGTACAGGTAGATGCCGACGATGCCGGTAGCTTCCACGTCCCAGCCGGTTTCTTCCAGCGTTTCGCGCACGGCGGCTTCGGTCAGGGTTTCGTTCGGGTCCAGATGGCCCGCGGGCTGGTTGAGCACGGCGCGGCCGCCCTTGAGTTCTTCGACCATCAGGAACTTGCCGCTGTCTTCGACGATGGTGGCGACGGTGATGTGGGGGAGCCAGGTCATTGCAAACCTCGGTATCTGGAAGGTGGCATGCTCAATGTGGGAGCTGGCTGCCTTAATGCCAGTCAGTTAAGGCTTTTTGTAGGAGCGAGCTTGCTCGCGAAAAACTCAAAGGCGCCGCGTTCATTCAGCAAGCACGCGTTATCGTTGACGTTTTTCGCGAGCAAGCTCGCTCCTACAGACTGCAATCGCAGGCAAGCCAGCTCCCACATTGGATTGGGTTTCTTCAATGAAGTCCCTACAAACAGAAACCCCGGCACTTGGCCGGGGCTTCTTTGCATCCTTACAACCTTACTTCAACTTGGCAATTGCCGCATTGAGGGTGTTGCTTGGGCGCATGGCCTTGCTGGTCAGCTCCGGGTTCGGCGCGTAGTAGCCGCCGATGTCCACTGGCTTGCCCTGTACGGCGTTGAGTTCGGCAACGATGGTTGCTTCGTTCTCGGCCAGGGTTTTGGCCAATTCGCCAAACTGCGCTTGCAGTGCAGTGTCTTCGGCCTGGGCGGCCAGGGCTTGTGCCCAGTACAGCGCCAGGTAGAAGTGGCTGCCGCGGTTGTCGATGTTGCCGACTTTGCGCGATGGCGACTTGTTGTTGTCCAGGAACTGGCCAGTGGCCTGGTCCAGGGTCTTGGACAGCACCAGGGCTTTGGGGTTGTTGTACGTCACACCCAAATGCTCAAGGGACGCCGCCAGGGCCAGGAACTCGCCCAAAGAATCCCAGCGCAGGAAGTTTTCTTCCAGCAGTTGCTGCACGTGCTTTGGCGCCGAGCCGCCAGCGCCGGTTTCGAACAGGCCGCCACCGTTCATCAGCGGCACGATCGACAGCATCTTGGCGCTGGTGCCCAGTTCCATGATCGGGAACAGGTCGGTCAGGTAGTCGCGCAGCACGTTGCCGGTCACCGAGATGGTGTCCAGGCCCTTGCGGGTGCGCTCCAGGGTGAACTTCATCGCATCGACCGGGGCCATGATGCGGATGTCCAGGCCTTCGGTGTTGTGGTCTTTGAGGTAAGCCTGAACTTTCTCGACGACTACACCATCGTGGGCACGCTTGGGGTCCAGCCAGAAGATGGCCGGGGTGTTGCTGGCGCGAGCACGGTTGACGGCGAGCTTGACCCAGTCCTGGATCGGCGCGTCTTTGGTCTGGCACATGCGGAAGATGTCGCCAGCTTCGACGTTCTGTTCCATCAGCAGGTTGCCCTGGCTGTCGGTGACGCGGACAACGCCGTCAGCCTTGATCTGGAAGGTCTTGTCGTGGGAACCGTACTCTTCGGCTTTCTTGGCCATCAGGCCAACGTTTGGCACGCTGCCCATGGTGGTTGGGTCGAAGGCGCCATTGGCCTTGCAGTCTTCGATGACCGCCTGGTAGATGGTGGCGTAGCAGCGATCCGGGATCACGGCCTTGGTGTCGTGCAGCTGGCCGTCGGTGCCCCACATCTTGCCGGAGTCACGGATCATCGCTGGCATCGAGGCATCGACGATCACGTCGCTCGGTACGTGCAGGTTGGTGATGCCTTTGTCGGAGTTGACCATCGCCAGCGCAGGGCGCGCGGCGTAGACCGCCTGAATGTCGGCTTCGATCTGCGCTTGCTGGTCGGCCGGCAGGGCCTTGATGCGGGCGTACAGGTCGCCGATGCCGTTGTTCAGGTTGAAGCCGATCTGTTCCAGCACGGTGGCGTGCTTGGCCAGGGCGTCTTTATAGAACTCGGCAACGATCTGGCCGAACATGATCGGGTCGGAGACCTTCATCATGGTGGCTTTCAAGTGAACCGACAGCAGCACGCCTTGCTTCTTGGCGTCTTCGATTTCAGCGGCGATGAAGCTGCGCAGGGCTTTTTTGCTCAGCACGGCGGTGTCGATGATTTCGCCGGCTTGAACGTTGGTCTTTTCCTTCAGGACGGTGGTGGTGCCGTCCTTTGCAACCAGCGCGATTTTGACAGCGTCAGCGGCTTCGATCTGCACGGCTTTTTCGCTGCCGTAGAAGTCGCCATTGTTCATGTGGGCAATGTGCGACTTGGAGTCGGCGGCCCAGGCGCCCATCTTGTGCGGGTGCTTGCGTGCGTAGTTCTTGACCGACAGCGGCGCGCGACGGTCGGAGTTGCCTTCGCGCAGGACCGGGTTCACGGCGCTGCCCTTGACCTTGTCGTAACGTGCACGGGTTTCTTTTTCCGCGTCGGTGGTTACGGTTTCAGGGTAGTCCGGCAGGGCGTAGCCCTGGGCCTGCAGTTCCTTGATCGCGGCTTGCAGCTGCGGGGTCGAGGCGCTGATGTTGGGAAGCTTGATGATGTTGGCTTCAGGCGTGACGGCCAGGTCGCCCAGTTCGGCGAGGTGGTCCGGGATGGCCTTGGTGCCCAGTTGCTCGGGGAAGCTTGCGAGGATGCGCCCGGCGAGGGAAATGTCGCGGGTTTCCACGGCAATATCAGCGGAAGCGGTGAAGGCCTCTACGATAGGCAGCAGTGAATAGGTGGCGAGGGCTGGGGCTTCGTCGGTGAAGGTGTAGATGATCTTCGAGCGGGTGGGCATATTCGGATTAACTCTCTTCTTTGCTGAAAGCGTGCGCAGAAACTCGAGATGCGCCGGGTAGAGCGCGTTCGTTCAAAGTCATCCATGAGCGAAATGTCGAGGTTTCTTCGCGGTGATGTTGGTTTGCATCAGTCGAGCGTCAAGCGGGTGGGCTATGGTAATAGTCCGGCTTTCTGGCGAAAGGCTACGTGCTAGAGCGGTCCGCCATCGTGACTCTTTGGTCAGCGGCGGCATTATACATAGGTCGCTATGCTTACGCTGAGCCTTCATGAAAAAGGAGGCTCGTCCATTGGTCTAAAGGTCGCAGGCGCACGGGATGGTGGGATGTGCTCAAGATTGGCGCTTTTCCCTTTGCTTTCAGGCTTGTAGGCCACCAAATATGCTGTTTTCGATGCAAATGAGCATGGCGTGAGGTTTCAGTCGCCATTTATCTGGAGTAGGCTCGAACGCAGCCAGATGTTCAATCCATAGATGGAGTTCAGCATGGGATACAAGAAGATTCAGGTTCCGGCAGTCGGCGACAAAATCACCGTCAATGCAGACCATTCTCTCAATGTTCCTGACCAACCGATCATCCCCTATATCGAAGGTGACGGTATTGGCGTCGACATCAGCCCGGTGATGATCAAGGTGGTCGACGCTGCTGTTGAAAAGGCTTACGGCGGCAAGCGCAAAATCTCCTGGATGGAGGTGTACGCTGGCGAAAAGGCCACGCAAGTTTACGACCAGGATACCTGGCTGCCCCAGGAAACCCTGGATGCGGTCAAGGATTACGTGGTGTCCATCAAGGGCCCCCTGACCACGCCGGTCGGTGGCGGCATCCGCTCGCTGAACGTAGCCCTGCGTCAGCAACTCGACCTGTATGTGTGTCTTCGCCCGGTGCGCTGGTTCGAAGGCGTGCCCAGCCCGGTGAAAAAGCCCGGCGATGTGGACATGACCATCTTCCGTGAGAACTCCGAGGATATTTACGCGGGCATCGAATGGAAGGCCGGTTCGCCGGAAGCGATCAAGGTGATCAAGTTCCTCAAGGAAGAAATGGGCGTTACCAAGATCCGTTTCGACCAGGATTGCGGGATTGGCGTCAAGCCGGTCTCCAAAGAGGGCACCAAGCGCCTGGCGCGCAAGGCCTTGCAGTATGTGGTGGATAACGACCGCGATTCGCTGACCATCGTGCACAAAGGCAACATCATGAAGTTCACCGAAGGGGCCTTCAAGGAGTGGGCCTACGAGGTGGCGGCTGAAGAATTTGGCGCGACCCTGCTCGACGGCGGGCCGTGGATGCAGTTCAAGAACCCCAAGACCGGCAAGAATGTGGTGGTCAAGGATGCCATTGCCGACGCCATGCTCCAGCAGATCCTGCTGCGTCCGGCTGAATATGACGTGATCGCGACCCTCAACCTCAATGGTGATTACCTGTCCGACGCCCTAGCGGCGGAAGTGGGCGGTATTGGTATTGCGCCGGGGGCCAACCTGTCGGACACCGTGGCAATGTTTGAAGCCACCCACGGTACTGCGCCTAAATATGCGGGCAAGGATCAGGTCAACCCTGGGTCATTGATCCTGTCGGCGGAAATGATGCTGCGGCATATGGGCTGGGTCGAGGCGGCGGATCTGATCATCAAGGGCACCAACGGCGCAATTTCGGCCAAGACCGTGACCTATGATTTCGAGCGTCTGATGGATGGCGCTACGCTGGTGTCGTCGTCGGGCTTTGGTGATGCGTTGATCAAACATATGTAAACAGGCAGAAAAGACCGGCTGCCCTGATGATTCGGGGCGGCCGGTTTGCTTTCAATGCTTTATTGCTGGTCAGACCCGTAGCTTTTCTGATTTTTCAACCTTTGTCTCTTTCGCACCCTCCGCAGTGGCAGGCGCATCAACAATATTTACGGCATGCATGCCTTTTGGCCCTTGAATGATTTCAAAGTTGACACGCTGACCCGCTTTCAGCGTTTTGTAGCCTTCCATCTTGATCACTGAGAAATGCGCAAAAAGGTCCTCAGTCTTGCCGTCTTCAATGACGAAGCCGAAACCCTTGGCATTATTGAACCATTTGACCTTACCACTAGCCATTCCCATATCCCTCTGCACCAGACTCCATCACTGGAGTATCATCCTGTCTATCCGTCCTAACCCGAATAAATAAGGTTGACTGCGCGGACCTTTTTTACCCACTGTGGGCTCTATTCGTTGTAACACCGTTTCGCCGATAGTCAAGGTGACCAAAGGGTCGGAGTTGAAAATCTGACAGGTCGCCCCCACCACTGTAATTGAACCACTGACGAACCTTTCTTTCCCATGCATGCAAACAGCCAGATTCGACTAACATTCAATCAGGATCGCCCGGATCAGGAACACGACGACGACGGTTCTGCAGGCATTGCTGTTCAGGAGGCGAAGCCTGCTTTACAGGCGCCGCCGATGTACAAGGTGGTTTTGTTTAATGATGACTACACACCGATGGATTTCGTCGTCGAAGTGCTCGAGGTGTTTTTTAACCTGAACCGCGAGTTGGCGACCAAGGTAATGCTGGCCGTTCACACAGAAGGACGGGCAGTATGTGGAGTGTTTACCCGCGACATCGCCGAGACAAAGGCCATGCAGGTCAACCAGTACGCCAGGGAAAGCCAGCATCCGCTACTCTGTGAAATCGAGAAGGACGGTTAACGCCGACCACTTGGGTATGAGGTGAAGCTATGTTAAACCGCGAGCTCGAAGTCACCCTCAATCTTGCCTTCAAGGAGGCTCGTTCGAAGCGTCATGAATTCATGACGGTCGAACACCTTTTGCTGGCACTTTTGGATAACGAAGCTGCCGCCACGGTCCTGCGTGCGTGCGGCGCCAACCTTGACAAGCTCAAGCATGACCTGCAGGAGTTTATCGACTCCACCACGCCACTGATCCCCGTGCATGACGAGGATCGCGAAACCCAGCCAACCCTGGGCTTTCAGCGGGTATTGCAACGTGCTGTGTTCCACGTACAGAGCTCCGGTAAGCGTGAGGTCACAGGCGCGAACGTGCTGGTGGCGATTTTCAGCGAACAGGAAAGCCAGGCCGTGTTCCTGCTCAAGCAGCAGAGCGTTGCCCGTATTGATGTGGTCAATTACATCGCCCACGGTATCTCCAAAGTGCCTGGGCATGGCGATCATTCCGAGGGTGAGCAGGACATGCAGGACGAGGAGGGCGGTGAGTCTTCTTCTTCCAGCAACCCGCTGGATGCTTATGCCAGCAACCTCAATGAAATGGCGCGCCAGGGGCGGATCGATCCGCTGGTGGGGCGCGAGCATGAGGTTGAGCGTGTAGCGCAGATCCTGGCGCGTCGTCGCAAGAACAACCCATTGCTGGTGGGCGAGGCGGGCGTGGGTAAAACCGCGATTGCCGAAGGCCTGGCCAAGCGTATTGTCGACAACCAGGTGCCAGACCTGCTGGCCAGCAGTGTCGTCTACTCCCTTGACCTGGGCGCGTTGCTCGCCGGGACCAAGTACCGTGGCGATTTCGAGAAGCGCTTCAAGGCGTTGCTCGGCGAGCTGAAAAAACGCCCGCAGGCCATCCTGTTCATCGACGAGATCCATACCATCATTGGCGCCGGTGCGGCTTCCGGTGGGGTGATGGACGCTTCCAACCTGCTCAAGCCGCTGCTGTCCTCCGGTGATATCCGCTGCATTGGTTCGACCACGTTCCAGGAATTTCGCGGCATCTTCGAAAAAGACCGTGCCCTGGCGCGTCGCTTCCAGAAAGTCGACGTGTCCGAGCCGTCGGTTGAAGACACTATCGGCATCCTGCGCGGGCTCAAGGGGCGTTTTGAAGCGCACCATGGCATCGAGTACACCGATGAGGCCTTGCGTGCGGCGGCTGAGTTGGCGTCGCGCTACATCAACGACCGGCACATGCCAGACAAAGCCATCGATGTGATCGACGAGGCGGGTGCCTATCAGCGCCTGCAGCCGGTCGAGAAGCGTGTGAAGCGCATCGACGTGCCTCAGGTCGAGGACATCGTGGCCAAGATCGCGCGGATTCCGCCAAAACACGTCACCAGTTCCGACAAAGAGCTGCTGCGTAACCTGGAGCGCGACCTCAAGCTCACCGTGTTTGGTCAGGATGCGGCCATCGACTCGCTGTCCACCGCGATCAAGTTGTCCCGTGCGGGCCTCAAGTCGCCGGACAAGCCAGTCGGTTCGTTCCTGTTCGCAGGCCCGACCGGCGTCGGCAAGACCGAGGCGGCTCGGCAGTTGGCCAAGGCCATGGGTATCGAACTGGTGCGGTTTGACATGTCCGAGTACATGGAGCGCCACACGGTGTCGCGCTTGATCGGTGCGCCTCCGGGCTATGTCGGCTTCGACCAGGGCGGCCTGTTGACCGAGGCGATCACCAAGCAGCCACATTGCGTATTGTTGCTCGATGAAATCGAAAAGGCTCACCCGGAAGTCTTCAACCTGCTGTTGCAGGTCATGGACCACGGCACCCTGACCGACAACAACGGGCGCAAGGCGGACTTCCGCAACGTCATCGTGATCATGACCACCAACGCCGGTGCTGAAACCGCGGCGCGGGCTTCGATCGGCTTTACGCATCAGGATCACTCGTCTGATGCCATGGAAGTGATCAAGAAGAGCTTCACGCCGGAGTTCCGCAACCGCCTGGACACCATTATCCAGTTTGGTCGCCTCAGCCATGAGGTCATCAAAAGCGTGGTGGACAAGTTCCTCACCGAGCTTCAAGCGCAGTTGGAAGACAAGCGCGTGCAGCTGGATGTGACGGAAGCGGCCCGCAGTTGGATCGCAGAGGGCGGCTACGATGCGGCAATGGGCGCACGCCCAATGGCGCGTCTGATCCAGGACAAGATCAAACGGCCATTGGCCGAAGAGATCCTGTTCGGCGAACTCTCCGACCATGGCGGCGTGGTGCACATAGACCTGAAGGACGGCGAGCTGACCTTCGAGTTCGAGACCACGGCGGAAATGGCCTGATAGCGGTAAACCTGTAGGAGCGAGCTTGCTCGCGAAGATCGTCAACGATAACGCATGCTGTCTGATTCGCCGCGTTGTCCTTGGGTTCTTCGCGAGCAAGCTCGCTCCTACAGTTGTTTTTGCAGTCCCTATAAATCCTGCACACACAAAAACGCCCGGCATAACCGGGCGTTTTGTATTCTCCGAGCATGGCGGCGTGGTGCACATCGACCTGCAGGACGGGTAAACCTGTAGGAGCGAGCTTGCTCGCGAAGATCGTCAACGATAACGCATGCTGTCTGATTCGCCGCGTTGTCCTTGGGTTCTTCGCGAGCAAGCTCGCTCCTACAGTTGTTTTTGCAGTCCCTATAAATCCTGCGCACACAAAAACGCCCGGCATAACCGGGCGTTTTGTATTGACTTGCTTAGCGAGCGCGGTAAGTGATGCGCCCTTTGCTCAAGTCATAGGGCGTCAGCTCGACGCGCACTTTGTCACCGGTAAGAATACGAATGTAGTTCTTGCGCATCTTGCCGGAGATATGCGCGGTTACGACGTGCCCATTTTCCAACTCCACACGAAACATGGTGTTGGGCAGGGTGTCGACGACAGTGCCTTCCATTTCGAAGCTGTCTTCTTTCGACATGCAGTAAAGCCCTCGGTATCCAGTGAATGGCCCGGTGCAACTGCGCCAGGCAAAAGCGGCGTGCATTGTGCCCGAAAAAGGGTGTTCAAGCCAAGGGGTTCTAGTTAAGCGTGACCCATCTTTGATTAATCAGCAGCTCAATGGGCCGATATTGGGTCTTGTAGTTCATCTTTTTGCAGTTTTTGATCCAGTATCCGAGGTACACCGCTTCCAGTTCCAGGCGCAGCGCTTCGCCTATTTGCCAGAGGATGGCGAAGCGCCCGAGGCTGCGGCGTTCTTCGGTTGGTTCATAGAAGGTGTACACCGCCGAGAGGCCGTTGGGCAGCAGGTCGGTCACCGCCACGGCCAGCAGGCGGCCGTCGAGGCGGAACTCGTAGAAGCGCGAAAAGGGCAGGTCACGCACCAGGAACGTAGAAAATTGGTCGCGGCTGGGCGGATACATATCGCCGTCCGCGTGTCGCTGCTCGATATAGCGTTGGTAGAGATCGAAATACTCTTCGCTGTATTGGGGGTTAGTGGCATGTACGGTCAAGTCGGCGTTGCGCTTGAGAATGCGTTTCTGGTTACGGTCGGGCGAAAATTGCGCCACCGGGATGCGCGCAGGCACACACGCATTACAGTTCTGGCAATGGGGGCGGTACAGATGATCGCCGCTGCGCCGAAAGCCCATCTCGGACAGGTCGGCATACACATGCACGTCCATGGGCTGGCTGGGATCGAGGAACAGCGTGGTGGCCTGCTCGTCGGGCAGATAGCTGCATGAGTGGGCTTGAGTGGCATAGAACTTCAAGCGCGCCAGCTCGGTCATGATCAACCCTCGGGATAAGCTTTGAAATAAGTGTAAGCCACGTGCGCGAAAGTCGCCTAGGAAACCCACGGCCCAGCGTTGGGTTGGTCCAGATGTTTGTGCAGGAAGTCGGCGAAGACGCTGCGCGGTATGCCGCGGGCACCCAGGCTGTGCAGGTGATCGTTGGGCATCTGGCAGTCGATCAGCACAAACCCCCAGGCTTGCAGTTGCCGGGTCAACGTGGCGAAACCGAATTTGGAGGCGTTGTCGGCGCGGCTGAACATGGATTCGCCAAAAAACAATTGGCCCATCGCCAGGCCATACAGCCCGCCCACCAGTTCGCCCTGGTCCCAGACCTCGACCGAATGCGCGTAGCCGCGCTGGTGCAGCTCCAGATAGGCCTGCTGGATGCCTTCGGTGATCCAGGTGCCATCGGCGTAGGCGCGGGGCGCGGCGCAGGCTTGGATGACGGCGGCGAAGTCCTGGTCGAAGGTCACGGTATAGCGCTGCTGGCGCAGTAATTTGCCCAGGCTGCGGGAAACATGCAGCTCGTCGGGGAATATCACTGTGCGCGGGTCGGGTGACCACCAGAGGATAGGCTGGCCTTCGGAGAACCAGGGAAAGCAGCCATGGCGGTAGGCCTGGATCAGTCGTTCGGCCGACAGGTCGCCACCGGCGGCGAGCAGGCCGTTGGGTTCGCGCATGGCCTTGGCCAGGGGAGGGAACGTCAGGGTGTCGCGTTGTAACCAGGTCAGCATGGCATCCAGGCTTACGGAAGGGGAGGGGAGTGGCAGGTCATTCACCTGCGCCGCAAGCGTTGATTATTGACGACCCGGCGCCACGGGGCCAGCCCGAATAGCCTATTGACGTGGATTAGCATGAGCGGGTGTTTCTGCAACTCTGCACACCGGGTGTGGTCGTAATCGGGTCTGGCGCATACAGGCCCTTTGCCAAGCTTGCCTGGATTGCTAAATACAGCTCATAAGCCTTTGTCAGCAAAGGCAATGCATGCTCAAATTGTGCGTGCAGTCAGGTGAGCGGCAAGTGTGTGGCATCGCGCACGCAAACCCGTACAATGCGGCCATTGTGGCGTTATCGCCATTTCACCTATCCGTCACCGGGTGTTAAAAGTAGATTCAGCAACATTCGTTCATTTTTCAGCTGCTCCGGATAGAGCAGTCGTGTGTAGTCATTCAACAGATGGACGCGCTAAAGGCGCAGGAATAGACCCGTTTTGAAGAAATCCGCCGCAGCACCTAAAGCAGCAGTCGTACCGGCCTGGCGCCAGCACCTGCATTACCGACTCAAGGAAGGCGCACTGATTGCCATCGGTGCGCTGTGCCTGTTCCTGATGATGGCCTTGCTCACCTATGGCAAGGACGATCCGGGCTGGAGCCATAACAGCAAGATCGATGATGTGCAGAATTTCGGCGGCCCGGTAGGTTCCTACAGCGCCGATATCCTCTTCATGATCCTGGGTTACTTCGCCTACATTTTCCCGCTGTTGCTGGCGATCAAGACCTGGCAGATCTTCCGCCAGCGTCACGAGCCGTGGCAGTGGAGCGGCTGGCTGTTTTCCTGGCGCCTGATCGGCCTGGTGTTCCTGGTGCTGTCGGGCGCTGCGCTGGCGCATATCCACTTCCATGCACCGACTGGCCTGCCGGCGGGCGCGGGCGGGGCCCTGGGCGAAAGCCTTGGTGACCTGGCGCGCAGAACCCTGAATATCCAGGGCAGCACCCTGATGTTCATCGCGCTGTTCCTGTTCGGCCTCACAGTATTCACCGACCTGTCATGGTTCAAGGTGATGGACGTGACCGGCAAGATCACCCTCGACCTGTTCGAATTGTTCCAGGGCGCCGCCAACCGCTGGTGGGCCGCCCGTGTCGAGCGCAAGCAAATGGTGGCGCAGCTGCGTGAAGTGGACACCCGCGTCAACGAGGTGGTGGCCCCAAGCACGCCGGATCGACGCGAGCAAGCCAAGGTCAAGGAGCGCTTGATCGAGCGCGAGCAGGCCCTGAGCAAGCACATGTCGGACCGTGAAAAGCAGGTGCCGCCGGTGATCGCCCCGGCACCGCCCAAGGCGCCGGAGCCCAGCCATCGCGTGCAAAAAGAGAAACAGGCGCCGCTGTTTATCGACAGCGCCGTCGAAGGCACCTTGCCGCCTATCTCGATTCTGGACCCGGCCGAAAAGAAACAACTCAACTATTCCCCCGAATCCCTGGCGGCCGTCGGCCACCTGCTGGAAATCAAGCTCAAGGAATTCGGCGTCGAAGTGTCGGTGGACTCGATCCATCCTGGCCCGGTGATTACCCGTTACGAAATCCAACCGGCCGCCGGGGTAAAAGTCAGCCGCATTTCCAACCTGGCCAAAGACTTGGCGCGTTCCCTGGCCGTGACCAGCGTGCGTGTGGTGGAAGTGATCCCGGGCAAGACCACCGTGGGTATCGAGATTCCCAACGAAGACCGGCAGATCGTACGGTTCTCCGAAGTGCTGTCGACCCCGGAATACGACAACTTCAAATCGCCGGTCACCCTGGCGCTCGGTCATGACATCGGCGGCAAGCCGGTGATTACCGACCTGGCGAAAATGCCTCACTTGCTCGTGGCCGGTACCACCGGTTCCGGTAAGTCGGTGGGTGTGAACGCCATGATCCTGTCGATCCTGTTCAAGTCCGGGCCGGATGACGCCAAGCTGATCATGATCGACCCGAAGATGTTGGAACTGTCGATCTACGAAGGCATCCCGCACCTGCTGTGCCCGGTGGTCACCGACATGAAGGACGCCGCCAATGCCCTGCGCTGGAGCGTTGCCGAGATGGAGCGCCGCTACAAGCTGATGGCGAAGATGGGCGTGCGTAACCTGTCGGGCTTCAATGCCAAGGTCAAGGAAGCCCAGGACGCCGGCACACCGCTGACCGACCCGCTGTACAAGCGCGAAAGCATTCACGATGAAGCACCGCTGCTGACCAAGCTGCCGACCATCGTGGTGGTGGTCGATGAGTTTGCCGACATGATGATGATCGTCGGCAAGAAGGTTGAGGAACTGATCGCCCGTATCGCCCAGAAGGCACGGGCAGCGGGTATCCACTTGATCCTCGCGACCCAGCGGCCGTCGGTGGACGTGATCACCGGTCTGATCAAGGCCAACATCCCGACGCGCATGGCGTTCCAGGTCTCCAGCAAGATCGACTCGCGCACCATCATTGACCAGGGTGGCGCCGAGCAACTGCTGGGCCACGGTGACATGCTGTACATGCCGCCGGGCACCAGCCTGCCGATCCGCGTTCACGGCGCCTTTGTTTCCGATGACGAAGTGCATCGCGTGGTCGAAGCCTGGAAACTGCGCGGCGCTCCGGAATATAACGACGACATTCTCGCTGGCGTGGAAGAGGCCGGCAGTGGCTTCGACGGTGGCAGCAGCGGTGGCGACGATGATGCTGAAACCGACGCGCTCTACGACGAAGCCGTGGCCTTCGTACTGGAAAGCCGCCGCGCCTCGATTTCGGCGGTGCAGCGCAAGCTGAAAATCGGCTACAACCGCGCCGCCCGCATGATCGAAGCCATGGAAATGGCCGGCGTCGTGACCGCAATGAACACCAATGGCTCGCGTGAAGTCATCGCCCCCGGGCAGATGCGCGACTGATCCCGCGCCGCGTGGCAACACGCGGCGCGCCCTGACTACTCAATGAGGACTCCCATGCGCTTTATCCGCATGCTGTTGTTGCCGGCCCTGGCCCTGACCGCTGTTTCGGCTCACGCCGACCCGGCTTCCGTCGCCAGCCTGAAGAACCTGTTGGACAAATCCCAGACCCTCACCGCGCGTTTCTCCCAGCTGACCCTGGATGCCGGCGGCACCCAGTTGCAGGAAACCGCCGGTGAAATGGCCGTGCAGCGTCCTGGGCTGTTCTACTGGCATACCGAAGGCAAGGCGGAGCAGACCATCGTTTCCGACGGCCAGAAAGTCACGCTGTGGGACCCGGACCTGGAACAGGCCACCATCAAGAAGCTCGATCCGCGCCTGAACCAGACCCCGGCACTGCTGCTGTCGGGTGATGTGTCGAAAATCAACGACAGCTTCGACATCACCTCCAAGCAGACCAGCAACGTCATCGAGTTCACCCTCAAGCCAAAATCCAAGGACACGCTGTTTGACACGCTGTCCCTGTCGTTCGGCAACGGCGTGATCAACAACATGCGCCTGGTCGACAGCGTCGGCCAGCGCACCGATATCCTGTTCTCCGGGGTCAAGGCCAACCAGCCGGTGCCCGCGTCCAAGTTCAAGTTCGACATCCCCAAGGGTGCCGACGTGATCCAGGAATAAACTGCCCAGAGGTTTCAAACGCTGCCCATGGATCTGTTTCGAAGTGACCCGATTGCCCAGCCGTTGGCCGCGCGCTTGCGTTCGACCAACCTGGATGAGTACGTCGGTCAGGAACACCTGCTCGCTCGCGGCAAGCCCTTGCGCGAAGCCCTGGAGCAGGGTGCGCTGCATTCGATGATTTTCTGGGGCCCGCCGGGCGTGGGCAAGACCACCCTGGCGCGGTTGCTGGCGAAAGTCTCGGACGCGCACTTTGAAACGGTCTCGGCGGTGCTCGCCGGGGTCAAGGAGATCCGCCAGGCGGTGGAAGTCGCCAAGCAGCAGGCCGGGCAATACGGCAAGCGCACTATCCTGTTCGTCGATGAAGTGCATCGCTTCAACAAGTCGCAGCAGGATGCGTTCCTGCCTTATGTCGAGGACGGTACGCTGATCTTTATCGGCGCCACCACCGAAAACCCGTCCTTTGAATTGAACAACGCGTTGCTTTCACGGGCGCGGGTCTATGTGCTCAAGAGCCTGGATGAAGCGGCGATGCGTAAGCTGCTGCACCGTGCCTTGAGCGAAGACAAGGGCCTGGGCAAGCGCCAGCTGAGCCTCAGCGATGAGGGCTTCAAGATTTTACTGACCGCCGCCGACGGCGACGGGCGGCGCTTTCTCAACTTGCTGGAGAACGCGTCCGACCTGGCCGAAGACGGCGGCGAGATTGGTGTCGACCTGTTGCAAAGCCTGCTCGGTGACACGCGCCGGCGTTTCGACAAGGGCGGCGAAGCCTTCTACGACCAGATTTCGGCGCTGCACAAATCTGTACGCGGCTCCAACCCTGATGGCGCGCTGTATTGGTTTGCGCGCATGATCGACGGCGGTTGCGACCCGCTGTACCTGGCGCGCCGTGTGGTGCGCATGGCCAGCGAAGACATCGGCAATGCCGACCCGCGCGCCTTGAGCCTGTGCCTGGCCGCCTGGGAAGTGCAGGAGCGCCTCGGCAGCCCGGAAGGCGAGTTGGCGGTGGCCCAGGCCATCACTTACCTGGCCTGCGCGCCAAAAAGCAACGCGGTGTACATGGGCTTCAAGTCGGCCCTGCGTGCGGCCGCCGAGCATGGCTCCCTCGAAGTGCCGCTGCACCTGCGCAACGCGCCGACCAAGCTGATGAAACAGCTGGGGTATGGTGACGAATACCGTTATGCCCACGATGAGCCGGATGCCTATGCGGCCGGTGAAGACTACTTCCCCGATGAGCTGGCGCCGCAGCCGTTCTACCAGCCAGTGCCCCGTGGCCTGGAGCTGAAGATCGGTGAAAAGCTCAATCACCTGGCCACCCTCGACCGTCTGAGCCCCCGGCAGCGGAGAAAATCATGATTCCTTTGGTGGTCGCGGTTTCGGCGGGAGGTATCGCCGGTACACTGCTGCGCTTTGCTACCGGCAATTGGATCAACGCCAATTGGCCGAAACACTTCTATACGGCGACGCTCGCCGTTAATATCGTGGGCTGCCTGTTGATCGGCGTGTTATACGGCCTGTTTTTGTTACGCCCGGAAGTGCCTGTCGAGGTACGTGCCGGCCTGATGGTTGGCTTTCTTGGCGGCCTGACGACTTTTTCATCCTTTTCACTGGATACCGTGCGCCTGCTGGAAAGCGGGCAAGTGCCGCTGGCGATTGGCTATGCGGCCATCAGCGTATTCGGCGGGCTGCTCGCCACCTGGGCTGGCCTGTCCTTGACCAAACTTTGATAACGAGAGACCGACATGCTCGATTCCAAACTGTTACGTAGCAACCTTCAGGACGTAGCGGACCGCCTGGCATCCCGTGGCTTTGCCTTGGATGTTGCGCGCATCGAAGCGCTGGAAGAACAGCGCAAGACCGTCCAGACCCGCACCGAAGCACTGCAGGCTGAACGTAATGCGCGCTCCAAGTCCATCGGCCAGGCCAAGCAGCGCGGCGAAGACATCGCGCCGTTGATGGCGGATGTCGAGCGCATGGGCACTGAGCTGTCCGACGGCAAAGTCGAGCTGGAAGGCATTCAGACCCAATTGGACTCGATCCTGCTGGGCATTCCGAACCTGCCCCACGAATCCGTGCCGGTCGGCGAAGACGAAGACGGCAACGTCGAAGTGCGCCGCTGGGGCACGCCGAAAACCTTCGATTTCGAGATCAAGGACCACGTCGCCCTGGGCGAATTGACCGGTGGCCTGGACTTTGAAACCGCAGCAAAAATGTCCGGCGCACGCTTTGCGTTACTGCGTGGCCCGATTGCGCGCATGCACCGTGCCCTGGCGCAGTTCATGATCAACCTGCACACCGGCGAACACGGTTACGAAGAAGCCTACACCCCGTACCTGGTTCAGGCGCCGGCGTTGATGGGCACCAGCCAACTGCCGAAATTCGAAGAAGACCTGTTCAAGATCAGCCGCGACGGCGAAGCCGACCTGTACCTGATCCCGACGGCCGAAGTGTCGCTGACCAATATCGTCGCCGGCGAAATCCTCGACGCCAAGCAACTGCCGTTGAAGCTGGTCGCCCACAGCCCGTGCTTTCGCAGCGAAGCCGGCGCGTCGGGTCGCGATACCCGTGGCATGATCCGCCAGCATCAGTTTGACAAGGTTGAGATGGTGCAGGTGGTCGAGCCGTCGACCTCCATGGACGCCCTGGAAGGCCTGACGGCCAACGCCGAGCGCGTGTTGCAGCTGCTGGAGCTGCCTTACCGCGTACTGGCCCTGTGCACAGGCGACATGGGCTTTAGCGCCGTGAAGACCTACGACCTGGAAGTGTGGGTGCCGAGCCAGGACAAATACCGCGAGATTTCGTCGTGCTCCAACTGCGGTGACTTCCAGGCCCGTCGCATGCAGGCGCGTTTCCGCAACCCGGAAACCGGCAAGCCGGAGCTGGTGCACACCCTCAACGGTTCGGGCCTGGCCGTAGGCCGTACCCTGGTGGCCGTGCTCGAAAACTACCAGCAGGCCGACGGTTCGATCCGTGTGCCTGAGGTGCTCAAGCCGTACATGGCGGGCGTTGAGGTCATCCGCTAAATGGAATTTCTGCCGCTGTTTCATAACCTGCGCGGCAGTCGTGTGTTGGTCGTCGGTGGTGGGGAGATTGCCTTGCGCAAATCCCGACTGCTGGCCGACGCCGGCGCGGTGTTGCGGGTGGTTGCTCCCCAGATCGAAAACCAGCTGCGTGAGCTGGTGCAGGGCAGTGGCGGGGAACTGATGTTGCGCGGTTATCAGGAGGCCGATCTGGACGGTTGCACCCTGATTATCGCGGCCACCGACGATGAGCCACTGAATGCGCAAGTGTCCAGTGATGCCAAGCGTCGCTGCGTGCCGGTCAATGTGGTGGACGCGCCAGCGTTGTGCAGCGTGATCTTCCCGGCGATTGTCGACCGTTCGCCCTTGGTGATTGCGGTCTCCAGCGGCGGTGACGCGCCGGTACTGGCACGGCTGATCCGCGCCAAGCTGGAAACCTGGATTCCCTCGACCTACGGTCAATTGGCTGGGCTGGCCGCGCGCTTTCGTGCTCAGGTCAAAGGTTTGTACCCGGATGTGCAGCAACGCCGGGCGTTCTGGGAAGAAGTGTTCCAGGGCCCGATTGCCGACCGCCAATTGGCCGGGCAGGGCGATGAGGCTGAGCGCCTGTTGATCGAAAAGGTCAATGGCGCGCCGCCTTATGCGCCCGGCGAGGTGTACTTGGTGGGCGCGGGCCCAGGTGATCCGGATTTGCTGACCTTCCGTGCATTGCGCCTGATGCAGCAAGCCGACGTAGTGTTGTACGACCGTTTGGTGGCGCCGGCGATCCTGGAACTGTGCCGTCGGGATGCCGAGCGCGTGTACGTCGGCAAGCGTCGTGCCGATCACGCCGTGCCCCAGGACCAGATCAACCAGCAACTGGTCGACCTGGCCAAGCAAGGCAAGCGCGTGCTGCGCCTTAAAGGTGGCGACCCGTTCATCTTTGGCCGTGGTGGCGAAGAGATCGAGGAACTGGCGGCCCACGGCATCCCGTTCCAGGTGGTGCCGGGGATCACCGCAGCCAGTGGTTGCGCGGCTTATGCCGGGATTCCGCTGACGCATCGCGACTATGCCCAGTCGGTACGCTTCATCACCGGCCACTTGAAGAACAATACCTCGGATCTGCCCTGGCAGGACCTGGTCGGGCCGTCGCAGACCCTGGTGTTCTACATGGGCTTGATTGGCCTGCCGATCATTTGCGAGCAGTTGATCAAGCATGGGCGTGCCGCAGATACTCCAGCGGCGCTGATCCAGCAGGGCACCACGTCCAACCAGCGCGTGTTCACCGGCACCCTGGCCGACCTGCCGCGCATGGTGGCGGAGCATGAAGTGCATGCGCCGACATTGGTGATTGTGGGTGAGGTGGTGGTACTGCGTGAAAAGCTCAAGTGGTTCGAGGGCGCCCAGTCCCAAGTCTGAACGACTGACCCACTGTAGGAGCGAGCTTGCTCGCGAAAAACTCAAGGACGTCGAGGGCTACCTGATAGCGCTGCGTTATCGTTGGCGTTCTTCGCGAGCAAGCTCGCTCCTACAGGCGGTTTACGTCAGTTGCAGACACCTTTGCCGGGCAATGCATGGCGATCATGCTCGGTATCAAACCCCTGCAACGGCCCCTTCGGCACGATCCCCGTCGGGTTGATCGTGCGATGGCTGGCATAGTAATGCCCCTTGATATGCTCGAAATCCACCGTCTCGGCCACGCCTGGCCACTGATACATCTCCCTTAGCCAGTTCGACAAGTTTGCATAGTCGGCAATCCGCCGCAGGTTGCATTTGAAGTGGCTGTAATACACCGCATCAAAACGAATCAGCGTGGTGAACAGCCGCACATCGGCTTCGGTCAGGTACTCACCGGCCAGATAACGATGGCTGCCCAGGTGCTGTTCCAGATGATCCAGCTCGGCAAACACATCATCAAACGCGCTTTCATACGCCTGTTGTGAGGTGGCGAAGCCTGCGCGGTACACGCCGTTGTTCACGGCGGGGTAGATGCGTTCGTTGAGGGCGTCGATGGTCGGGCGTAGGGCCTGGGGGTAGAAATCCAGGGTATTGCCGGTCAGTTCATTGAACGCGCTGTTGAACATGCGGATGATCTCCGCCGATTCATTGCTGACGATGCGCTTGAGCTTTTTGTCCCACAGCACCGGCACGGTGACGCGCCCGGTGTAGTCGGCGGTATCGGCGGTGTAGCGCTGGTGCATGAAGTTGAAACCGTCGAGGCTATCGCCGCTGGAGCCGTGGGCCTTGTCGAAGGTCCAGCCGTTTTCCAGCATCAGCCAACTGACCACCGAGACGTCGATCAGGCTTTCCAGGCCTTTGAGCTTGCGCAGGATCAAGGTGCGGTGCGCCCACGGGCAGGCGAGGGACACATAGAGGTGATAGCGACCGGCCTCGGCCTTGAAGCCGCCTTCGCCGCTCGGGCCTGGCGCGCCATCGGCGGTTACCCAGTTGCGGCGTTGTGCCTGTTCCCGTTGGAAAGCGCCATCGGCGCTACTTTCGTACCACTGGTCTTTCCACTGTCCTTCGATCAATAAACCCATGACTGGCTCCTTGGCTGATAAGCGTTGGAGCTCAGTCTAAAGGGATGAGTTCGAACTAAAAGCGCAAAGAACCGGCGTGAATGATCGATTAAATCGATTTATCCCGTGCGTCCCAGTACTGCTGGGCCAATTCGAACGCCTGTTGCCGTGGGTGGCCAAGGCCGCGCAGGGCCAACGCCATGGTGGCGATCAACGCCAGTTGCGGGTAGCTGTCTTCAACGTCGCCGCGCCACAGCGCTTTGAGGTGCTCGGGCTCAAGCGTTGCCGGCTTGACGTGGCGCTGGTCGGAGAGGGCGGGCCACTCTTCGTCCCAGCTCTGGCCGCCAGTGGTGCCGTACAAGTGGCTCAGGGTGTCGGGGTTGATCTCGATCTCACCGCCGTCGCCCTTGACCACAATCACGTTGTCACCCAGCAGGCCGCTGGCATCACGATGCACGCCCTGGTAACCGGGGTGGAAAATGCTTTGCAGGCCACAGCGCGCATTCAGCGGGTTGAGCAGGCGCGCCAGGGAGTGGATAGGCGAGCGCAGGCCCAGGGTGTTGCGCAGGTCGATCATGCGTTGCAGCTGTGGCGCCCAATCACCCAGCGGGATAAACGCCAGGTTGCCGTGGGCAAAGGCGCTTTCGACCTGTTGCCAATCGCGGCACAGCGGGATCTGCAAGCTGTCCAGCAATTGCTCGGTGTACAACCGCCCCGCAGTGTGGGCGCCGCCGCCGTGCATCAGGATACGCACGCCGTTCTGTGCCAGGCATTTGGCTGCCAGCAGGAACCACGGCAGGTGGCGCTTTTTACCGGCGTAGGTCGGCCAGTCGATATCCACGTTCAACGCTGGTGCGTGCAGGCGCTCACGGACCGCTTCGGTGAAGCCGGCGAGCTCTTCCGGGCTTTCTTCCTTGTGACGCAGCAGCATCAGGAAGGCGCCGAGCTGGGTGTCCTCGACCTTTTCATCGAGCAGCATGCCCATGGCCTCCCGCGCTTCCTCACGGGTGAGGTTGCGCGCGCCGCGCTTGCCTTTGCCGAGGATGCGCACGAACTGCGCAAAGGGATGCTCTTGGGGCGTTACGAGAGTCAGGGGGGCAAAGTCGGTCATAAGCAATTCGTCGGCCTGGGCAGGCCCGCCAGCTTGGCGGCGAGTTTGGCGGGAGTGCCGTTGAACAGTTTGTTGAGGTGCAGGCTGTTGCCCTTCTCCGAGCCCAGTTTCAAGGCGGTGTACTTGATCAGCGGGCGCGTGGCGGGGGACAGCTGGAATTCAGCGTAGAACTGGCGCAGCAGGGCGAGGATCTCCCAGTGATCCGGGGTTAGTTCCAGCGTTTCAGCGGCGGCCAGGGCTTCGGCCACCTCAGTGGACCACTCATTCAGGTCGACGAGGTAGCCGTCCTTGTCCAGTTCCAGGGCGCGTGCCCCTACGGTCAGGGTGTTCATAGCCAGGTGTTGACCTTGTCGTAGTCGATGGACAGTTGCACGAAGCCCGGGTAGTCCACGCTGTCAGCCCAGTCGGGCAGCGGCAGGTTGCGCGCTTGCATGTCTTCGGCCAGTACAAACACCTTCACGCCTTTGGTTTGAAGCACGGGCGTGTGCAGGCCATAGGCGCCGTCACCACACAGCAGGATTGCGTCCCCGGCGCCACAGAGGCGCAGGCAGCTGTCCAGGCGGCTGTCGGTAAACGGGGAATGAGACACCACATGTAGAGTCGACATCAGAGGGTAATCACCTGGTCGTAACGGTCAATCAACTGGGAAATGGCTTGGCTGTCGAGCGCCTGCGCGTTGGCGGGTGGCGGCAGCCCGCGAGCGGACAGGCTGTGGTCGCAGGCGAACACGTCGTCAATGCCGAACAGGCCCAGGGCCTGCAGGTTGGCACTCAGGTCTTTCTGTTGCACGGCTTTGGCGGCTTGGTTCGGCGCCAGTTGGAACACACCGTCATCCAGAAACAGCAGGCCAATGGGCAGATCGAACGCGCCACCGGCCAGCACGATATCCAGCGCTTCCCGCGCACTCGGCCCGGACCACGGCGCCTGACGGCTGATCACCAACAAGGATTTGGACATGTCACGGCCCTCCAAAACAGATCAGGCGGTCGGCGTCCTGGATCGCGTCATGCAATTGGCCCAGGCCCGACAACGCCCAGGGGGCTTCCAGGTTGACCGCGCTGCGTTGATAGCGCGCAGCTTCCTCGGCATTCAGCACACCCCGGCGCAGGGCGGCGGCGATGCACACCACGCCGTCCAGTTGGTGCTGGCTGACAAACTCGCGCCATTGGCGCGCAATGTCTTGCTCATCCTGGGGCGCGACAATGTTGTTGGACGCGCTGTACACGCCATCCTGATAAAAAAACAGCCGCACAATCTCATGCCCGCCGGCCAGCGCTGCCTGGGCGAACAACAGGGCGCGGCGCGAGGAGGGCGCGTGGGCGGCGCTATACAGTGCAATCGCGAACTTCATGGAAGACTCTGCCAACAAACGTCGGCCAATGATAAAGCCGCCGCCGCGAAAAAGCCCGCCGTGATCAAAACGGTCACTGCGGTTGATTGTTCTGACGATTGCCGGCAGGCGCCCGGCTGCCTAGTCTGTGGGGATTCGCAACCCAACTGGAGTCCCTATGTCAGGTCCCTTGGCGTCCCTTAAAGTGTTGGATTTTTCCACCTTGTTGCCCGGCCCGTTTGCCTCCTTGATGCTGGCGGACATGGGCGCCGAGGTGCTGCGTATCGAATCGCCCACGCGGATGGACCTGTTGCGGGTATTGCCGCCCCATGATCGGGGTACATCGGCCAGCCACGCCTACCTCAACCGCAACAAGCGCAGCCTGGCCCTGGACCTCAAGCAGGCCGAGGCGCTGGAGATCGTGCGTGAGTTGGTCAAGGGCTATGACATCCTGCTCGAGCAGTTCCGCCCCGGTGTCATGGAGCGACTGGGCCTGGGCTATGAGGCGCTGAAGGCGATCAACCCGCGGCTGATCTATGTGTCGATCACCGGCTACGGCCAGACCGGCCCCTATAAGGACCGTGCCGGGCACGATATCAACTACCTGGCGTTGGCCGGCGTGGCCAGCCATACCGGGCGCCAGGACACCGGCCCATTGCCCCTGGGCGTACAACTGGCGGATGTGGCGGGCGGTTCGCTGCACGCCGTGGTGGGGTTGCTGGCGGCGGTGATTGCCCGGCAGCAGAGCGGGGTGGGGCAATACCTGGATGTGAGCATGACCGATTGCTCGTTCAGCCTGAATGCCATGGCTGGGGCGGGTTACCTGGCTTGCGGGGTCGAGCCTGGGTGGGAAAACCATGTGCTCAATGGCGGGAGTTTCTATGACTATTACCGTACGCGCGATGGTCGCTGGATGTCGGTGGGCAGTCTGGAACCGGGGTTTATGCAGCAGCTGTGCGCGGCCTTGGGGCGGCCGGAACTGGCGGCACACAGCGTGGCGCCCGAACGCCAGGCCGTGCTCAAACAGGCGTTGCAGGTGGAGTTCGAGAAGCGCAGTTTTGACCAGTTGTGTGAGTTGTTTGCCGGGGTGGATGCGTGTGTGGAGCCGGTGTTGAGTTTGAGTGAGGCGGTGGAGCATCCACAGGTGAAGGCGCGGGAGCTGGTCAGCCAGGTGCCCCGGGGTGATGGTTCGACACAAGCGCAATTGGCCTGCCCGCTGAAGTTCTCCGAGGGGTTGCCGGCGCCCAGGCATATTGGGGTGGCGGTGGGGGCGCACAGTGATGAGGTGTTGGTGGAGTTGGGGGTCAGTGCTCAGCGGATAGAGCAATTGCGCCAGGCCAAGGTGGTGGGTTGACTGAAAGGGCGCTATCGCAGGCAAGCCAGCTCTCACATTTTGATTGCGTTCACAGATCCAAATGTGGGAGCTGGCTTGCCTGCGATGAGGCCTTCATTCCACCCGAGTTTCCCCAGTGAACACCAGAGTCTGCCGACACCGCCGACACAAATACCGCCGCCCCTGGTTCACCAGCCCATGGCGCTGCGGTGAAAACGGAAAATCACTGTCCGCGCACGGGCAGCGGTAAATATAGCGAGTCACCTGCCGGCGCTTGACCTCGTAGGTGTGGCAACGGTCGGGCGGCAGTTCGTAAACCCCGCGCATGATCAACTGCCATTCTTCGCCATGGGGCTGGATGCGCTCGCCAAACAACTGGTGGGCAATCAGGTGCGCCACTTCGTGGGCCACGGTCTGCTTGAGAAAGTGTTGGCTGTTCTCACGGTACAACTGAGGGTTGAAACGCAGCAGGTTCTCGTGCAAATGCGCGACACCGGCCTTCTGGCCCCGCAGCTTGAGGCTGACCTGGGGGCGTTTGAAGCTTCGTTTGAAAAAGGATTCGGCTTGCAGGAAACAATCTTCGACGCGGGTATTGAGTTGCTCGGGCATGCTGTACATATCTCCAGAGACGCCCAGTATGCCGCAAAGCTGGGGGTTTCCGAATCTGTCAGGCGCCGAATGGTCATGCATAACGCACAAAGCCACCTTGCGGTGGCCTTGCCTGCGGTTTTCTTCGGTCAACTGGTGTAGATCGGCCCGACGCCCAGGCCCCAGACGATCACGGTAAAGGCCATGATCGCCACCAGCACCACCAGGCCCACGGCCAATACCGAACTGGAAAACAGGAAGCCTTCATCCGGGTCGATACTCATGAAGGTCGGCAGCCCCACATACAGCAGGTACACCGTGTAGCAGATCGCCGCCGTGCCCACCACCATGCCCAGCCACATATGCGGGTAGAGCGCCGCCAGCCCGCCGATAAACAAGGGCGTGGCGGTGTAGGTGGCAAACGCCACGCAGCGGGCCATGCTTGGGCTGGCGTCGTAGGTGCGAGCCATCCAGTGAATGAACGCGCCCATCACCGCCACGCCGCACAGCATGGCCGCGTAAGACATGAGGGTCATCCACAGCGCGCTTTCCTGGGTCAGCATCACCGGAGCGCGGTTGCCGATAACCCAGCCGACCTGAGTGGTGCCAATAAAGGCGGAAATGGCGGGAATCGCCGCGAGAATCAGGGTATGAGTGAGGTACATGTGGCCGATGCTTTCTTCTTTATCGCCACGAATTTCCCGCCATTCCTGGTCGGGATGGGTAAATAGCCCCACGACGTGATGGATCATGCCAGTCACTCCTGTCGTTATTACCATCGCCCCCCATCGGAGCGCCCACGGCCCAAATGGCCTGAAAGGTCTGGATAGATGTGCGACCTCAAGTCGCAGTATAGGAAGGGATGACCGGAATAACCGTAGGGCCTTTAGAGCAAATTGCGCTGTAAACGCAGGCGCTAATCGCGGTGCGGTCTGTAAGGATTCATGGCATCCAGCTCCCACATTGGAACTGGGCCAGTCTTGCCGGTAAAATGCTGCGCTTTTCGTCACACACCTTTGCGGATCCAAGCGCCATGGGCACTCTCACAGTCAACCAGAACAAACTGCAAAAACGCCTGCGTCGCCTGGCCGGTGAAGCAGTCGCCGATTTCAACATGATCGAGGACGGCGACAAGGTCATGGTCTGCCTCTCCGGCGGCAAAGACAGCTACACCATGCTCGACGTGTTGCTGCACCTGCAAAAGGTCGCGCCGATCAAGTTCGAGATCGTGGCGGTCAACATGGATCAGAAGCAACCCGGTTTCCCCGAGCATGTGCTGCCGGCCTACCTGAAAGAACTGGGCGTGGAGTACCACATCGTCGAGAAAGACACCTACTCGGTGGTCAAGGAACTGATCCCGGAAGGCAAGACCACCTGCTCACTGTGCTCGCGCCTGCGCCGTGGCACGCTCTACACCTTTGCCGATGAGATCGGCGCGACCAAGATGGCCCTGGGTCATCACCGCGATGACATCGTCGAAACCTTCTTCCTCAACATGTTCTTCAACGGCTCGCTCAAGGCCATGCCGCCCAAGCTGCGTGCCGATGATGGGCGCAACGTGGTGATCCGCCCGCTGGCGTATTGCAACGAGAAGGACATCCAGGCTTACTCCGACTTCAAGCAATTCCCGATCATCCCGTGCAACCTGTGCGGCTCCCAGGAAAACCTGCAGCGCCAGGTGGTCAAGGAGATGCTGGTGGACTGGGAGCGCAAGACCCCAGGGCGTACCGAAAGTATCTTCCGCAGCCTGCAAAACGTGATCCCGTCGCAATTGGCCGACCGCAACCTGTTCGACTTCACTAGCCTGAAAATCGACGAGACCGCCGCATCGCGTTTCGTCAATGTAGTGAACCTCTGAGTCTTCCCAAGGCTCTAGTACACGGCGCTTGCGGGCGCCGTTTTCAATTCGACTGACAGGAGAGGGCATGCGTGATTACAAGTGGCTGCACGAATATTGTCTGAACCGCTTCGGTTCGGCGGCCAAGCTGGAAGCCCATCTGCCGGTGCCCAAGACCCCGGCGCAATTGCGCAAGATCACCGATGACCGTTACCTGTCGACCTTGGCGCTGCGGGTGTTCCGCGCCGGTTTGAAGCACAGCGTGGTGGATGCCAAATGGCCGGCGTTCGAGCAGGTGTTCTTTGGCTTTGACCCGGAAAAAGTCGTGCTGATGGGCGCCGAGCACCTGGAACGGCTGATGCAGGACACGCGCATCATCCGCCATTTGGGCAAGCTCAAGAGCGTGCCGCGTAATGCGCAGATGATCCTGGATATCGAGCAGGAAAAAGGCAGCTTCGGCGCGTTTATCGCCGATTGGCCGGTGACCGATATCGTCGGGCTCTGGAAATACCTCAGCAAGCACGGCCACCAGCTGGGTGGGCTGTCGGCGCCGCGCTTTCTGCGCATGGTCGGCAAGGACACCTTTGTGCCGAGCGATGACGTGGTGGCGGCGCTGAATGCGCAGAAGATCGTCGACAAGGCCCCGACCAGCCTGCGCGATTTGGCGACGGTGCAGGGTGCCTTCAACCAGTGGCACGCCGAGAGTGGGCGGCCGATGTGTCAGCTGTCGATGATGTTGGCCTATACCGTCAACCATTGACGCTGATCGTTCCCACGCTCCGCGTGGGAATGCTGCCCAGGACGCTCTGCGTCCCAGGCCTCGTGCAAGGGTGACGCGGAGCGTCACAGGATGCATTCCCACGCGGAGCGTGGGAACGATCAGTCACGATCAGTCAATTGGCCAGGCGCCGGTTCAGCTGATGCCGCCAACGCACATACAGCAACGCCGTGCAAAACACCGCCAGGCTCGCGAGCATTTCCAGCACACCAAACCACTGGCGGTTCGGGTCATACGCGGCCAGCGCGCCCTTGATGAAATACAGGTTCACCACAAAGCACATCCACGAATGCCCGCGTGCGCTGCCCATCAGCATGCCTGGCGCGAGTATCAGCAGCGGCACCAGCTCGATCAGCAGGATGACCCAGGGGCGTGCCCCATGCAGGTCGGCGACAAACAGGTAGTACGCGCACAACAAGCCCACCAGGCCCAAAAACGCCAGCAGGCTCAGCGCGCGTGCCACCTTGACCCGCGGCTCCAGCCACTCCCGTGGCGGCAGGACCTTAGGCTTCCTGGCCACGGCCGTTCTCCAGCAGCGTGGCGGTCTTGGCCAGGCGCAGGCCCAGGGCCCGGCACAAGGTGATTTCATGCTGGTCGAGCATGCGCTTGCCGTCTGGCCCGGAATGGTGGCTGGCGCCATACGGCGTGCCGCCGCCCTGGGTATCGAGCAGGGCCTGTTCGCTGTAGGGCAGGCCGGTGATCAGCATGCCGTGGTGCAACAGCGGCAACAGCATCGACATCAGCGTGGTTTCCTGGCCGCCATGCAGGCTGGCGGTGGAGGTGAACACGCCCGCTGGCTTGCCGACCAACGCGCCGGTGAGCCACAGGTTGCTGGTGCCATCGAGGAAGTACTTGAGCGGCGCGGCCATGTTACCGAACCGGGTCGGGCTGCCCAGGGCCAGGCCCGAGCAGTGCTTCAGGTCGTCCAGGCTGGCATACAGCGCGCCTTCGTCGGGAATGCTCGGCGCCACCGCTTCGCACTCGGTGGAAATCGCCGGCACGGTGCGCAACCGCGCTTCCATGCCGCCTTGCTCGATACCGCGGGCAATCTGCCGGGCCATCTCGCTCACCGAGCCGTTGCGGCTGTAATACAACACCAGCACATAGGGCGTAGTCACGGCAGGATCTCCAGCACGTTCTCGGGCGGGCGGCCGATGATGGCTTTGTCGGCGGTTTCCAGGATCGGGCGTTCCATCAGCTTGGGATTGGCTGCGATGGCGGCGATCAGTTGCGTTTCGCTCAAGCTGGCGTCGGCCAGGTTCAGGGTTTTGTATTCGTCTTCACCGGTGCGCAGCAGTTGGCGTGCGCTGATGCCAAGCTTTTGCAGCAGGGCCTTGATTTGCGCGGCATTCAGCGGGGTTTCCAGGTAGCGCACGACGGTCGGGGTGAGGCCGCGGGCTTCCAGCAGTTCCAGCGCACCGCGCGATTTCGAGCAGCGCGGGTTGTGATAAAGCGTCAGATCGGTCATGTGCGGGTCGCATCTTGCGTAAGGTGGCGGGTATTCTACCTGCGCTGGCGCCTGTCCTTAAACCGTAAGAGGCGATAGGCCGCAGCCAACGTTCATTTTTGCGAAGGAATACCCCATGACAAGGCGACTGATCGGTGCATTGGCGATCATCACAACCCTGCTGCTCAGCGGCTGCGGTAACGATTACGGCGTTGACCAATATGGCCAGAAAGTGGCGGCCGAACGCCTGGACAAACAGTGGCTGGTGGTCAACTACTGGGCCGAATGGTGTGGCCCGTGCCGCACGGAAATCCCCGAGCTCAATGCCCTGGCAGAACAGTTGAAAGGCCAGAATGTCGGGGTGTTCGGCGTCAACTTCGACAATGTGCAGGGTGAAGAGCTCAAGGCCGCCAGCGACAAGCTGGGGATCAAGTTCACGGTGCTGGCCCAGAACCCGGACGGGATTTTCGAGATTCCGCGCAGTGAGGCCTTGCCGGTGACCTACATCATCGACGACAAGGGCAAGGTGCGTGAGCAGTTGATGGGTGAGCAGACGGCGGAAGGGGTGTTGGCCAAGCTCAAGGCCCTGAAAGGCTGAAACTGTGGGAGCTGGCCATGGGTATCGACACAATTTTGGTGCGACTCTGAACCTGTGGCGAGGGAGCTTGCTCCCGTGACGTCCTGACAGCCGGCGCTGATCTAACTGAGGCACGGTGATCCAAATGTGGGAGCTGGCTTGCCTGCGAAAGTATCGACTCGGTGTACCTGAATCACCGAGTCGTCCGCATCGCAGGCAAGCCAGCTCCCACAGAACCAGAGGACACCGCGTTAATACAGGAGCGTGCGCCTAGGTCAGCCTTCTTCGAGCCACAAGCGGATCGGCTTGCCTTCGGCCGGCCAGAACCGCGTCTGCTCGATCGGCGAGATGTCCCAGCGCTGCACGCTTTGCAGGGCCTGGAAGAAGCGATGCTCTTGCTCCATCAGGGCTTCGGCGCACATTTTTCGGGTGCTGCCGACCGGGCCGAAGCTGAGCTTGTCGCCTTCGACGGTGTACGGTGCAAACCAGTGGTTGCAGCCGCCATTGCCATAGGCGCGGCCATCGGCGCCCAGGGTGACGGTAAGGTGCGCGTAGTCCATCAACGGCCGCTCACCGATCCATTCCACTACGTAGCTGTGGTCGCGCTCGAGCTTGGCGCCATCGGCGGCGCAGCCTGCCAGGCTCATGCCGATTGCGGCGAGCAGCAGCCGGCCTTTCATTGCGCGGCCTGCTGGCATTTCGGGCAACGGTGCTTATCGCCTTCGCTGGCCCAGCCCAGTTCTTTGATACGCGCGTTGGCAGCCGGCTGCAGCGGTGCCTTGGTCAGCTTGGTTTCTACCGCGAATTCAAACTCCAGCACGGCGTCGCAGCTGTCGCAGTTGACCTTCCAGGTGTGAATTTCCAATTCGCCGAACTTCGGCCCTTGGGCCATGGCGACCCACTGGCCCGCCGGGCGGATGGAGTAGCGCGCGTCACCTTCGACGGTCAGGCGCATCGACAGGGTTTTACTGCCGCGCAGGCTGACGATCAGGACGTCGCCATGTTTGATCGAACCACCGTTGCCGGTGACCTGGTAACGGCCCGGCACCAGGGCGCGGCATTCGATCAGGGTGTGTTGCGGGCTCAGCAAGCTGAAGCGGAAATCGTGTTCGGCCATGGATCCTCCAAATAGGCGCGGCATCCTATCACGGGTGCCGGCCTATCATGAGCCTGGTGTGTGACCGCTGATCATCCCTCGACCAGGTTTTGCGGCCGGCCATCGGCCCACGCGGCAATGTTGGCCAATGTGGTGCCGGCAATCGCCGCCAGGGCCTCACGGGTGAGGAAGGCCTGGTGCGCGGTGATGATCACGTTGGGGAAGGTCAGCAGGCGGGCGAGCACGTCGTCTTGCAGGGGCAGGTCGGAGCGGTCCTCGAAAAACAATTGAGCTTCTTCTTCGTAGACGTCCAACCCCAGGTAGCCCAACTGGCCAACCTTGAGTGCTTCGATCAGTGCCGGCGTATCGACCAGGCCACCGCGCCCGGTGTTGATCAGCATCGCGCCGGGTTGCATCTGCGCGAGCGAGCGGGCATTGATCAGGTGTTTGCTGTCGGCGGTCAACGGGCAGTGCAGGCTGATGATCTGCGCCTGCGCCAACAGTTCAGGCAGGCTCACGTAGCGTGCCCCGAGGCCCTGCACCTGTGGGTTGGGGAAGGGATCGTAGGCCAGCAACTGGCAGCCGAAGCCGGCCATGATCTTGGCGAAGGTCGCGCCGATCTGCCCGGTGCCGACCACGCCGACCGTTTTGCCGACCAGATCGAAACCGGTCAGCCCGTGCAGGCTGAAATCACCGTCGCGGGTGCGGTTGTAGGCACGGTGCAGGCGACGGTTGAGAGCCAGAATCAGCGCGACGGCGTGCTCGGCCACCGCATGGGGCGAATAGGCGGGCACGCGCATGATACTCAGGCCCAGGCGCTGGGCGGCGGGCAAGTCGACATGGTTGTAGCCCGCCGAGCGCAGGGCAATCAGGCGCGTGCCGCCCTTGGCCAGTTGTTCCAGCACGGGGGCGCTGAGGTCGTCGTTGATAAAGGCGCAGACCACCTCGTGGTGTTCGGCCAGGGCCACGGTATCGAGGTTGAGGCGGGCGGGTTGGAATTGCAGTTCCAGGCCGGCCGGCAGCGGTTCGCCGAGGAAACTCTCGCGGTCGTAGGTTTGGCTGCTGAAGAGAATGACGCGCATTAAGAAGGCTCCCTGCAATGACAAAATAGATGCGTACCTGTAGGCGCGAGCTTGCTCGCGAAAAACGTCAACGATAACGCGTTAATTCTGGTTTAACGCGGTGTCCTCTGGTTTTTCGCGAGCAAGCTCGCTCCTACAGTAGTCAGGCGCTGACCCTGGCTTCACTGGCCAACCGTGCAATCGCCATGTCCAGTTCATCCAGCGCAGCCATGGCCTTGGCGTCATCCTGCTTGAGCAGGGTTTCGGCGCGTTGGCAGGCTGCTCGTAATTGCGGCACGCCACAGTAGCGGGTGGCGCCGTGCAGGCGGTGTACGCGTTCGATCAAGGCATGGTTGTCATTGGCTTCGCGGGCGACGGTAATCGCCAGGCGATCAGCCTCCAGGGAGGCCAGCAGCATGGCGAGCATATCGGCGGCCAGGTCGGCCTTGTTGGCGGCCAGGCGCAGGCCTTCTTCGTGGTCGAGTACCAAGAGCTGCACGCCCTGGGCCGCACCTTCGTGGGTGCGCTCCGGGCCTTGGTTACGCAAAGCCAAGCCGGTCCATTTCAATACCACTTGGGCCAATTGCCGCTCGCTGATGGGTTTGGTCAGGTAGTCGTCCATGCCGCTTTGCAGCAGGGCGCGTTTTTCGTTGGCCATGGCGTGGGCCGTGAGGGCCACCACCGGCAGCGGCGTGCCGTGGCGCTCGCTTTCCCACTGGCGGATCGCCTCGGTGCTCTGGCGGCCATCCATGCCGGGCATTTGCACGTCCATCAGCACCAAATCGAAAGTTTCCTGCTTCACGGCATCGACGGCCGCGTAACCGCTTTCCACTGCTTGCACCTTGGCGCCCATGTCTTCCAACAGGGTTTGCACCAGCAACAGGTTGGCCGGGTTGTCGTCCACGCACAGCACCCGTGGCGCACGGCTGGACAACGGCTCACCGGGTTCGCTGCGCGAAGGGCGCGGGCTGATCAGGTCGGCCAGGGAGCGGCGCAGCTTGCGGGTACAGGCGGGCTTGGCCTGCAATTGGCTGTTGGGGTTGGGCACCGATTGGTTGAACAGCATCTGCTCGGTGGTCGGGCACAGCACCAGCACCTTGCAGCCCAGGTGTTCAAGGTCCCACAGGTGTTGATTGAGGCGTTCTGGCGGAATGTCATTGGCCGTGACGCCGAGCACCGCCAGGCTGATGGCCTGTTCGGTCTGGTGCGCACTGGTGATGCCGTTGGTCAGGCTTTCCAGGGTGTTGAAGGGCGTGACTTCCAGGCCGCAGTCTTCCAACTGATGTTGCAGGGCCTGGCGCGCCAGTTCGTGGTTTTCCAGCACGGCCACACGCCGCCCCAGCAACGGCGCGGCGGGCAGGTCTTCGACGTCGTCACGGGTTTTGGGCAGGTTCAGGCTGATCCAGAATTCGGAGCCTTCACCCGGCGTGCTGTCGACGCCGATTTCGCCGCCCATTTGCTCGATCAACCGCTTGGAAATCACCAGGCCCAAACCGGTACCGCCGGGCTGGCGCGACAGCGAGTTGTCGGCCTGGCTGAATGCCTGGAACAGGGCACGCACGTCCTGGTTGGACAGGCCGATGCCGGTATCCTGCACGCTGATGCGCAATTGCACGCTGTCTTCTTGTTCATCCTCGATCATTGCCCGGGCCACAATGGTGCCTTCGCGGGTGAACTTGATCGCATTGCTGATCAGGTTGGTCAAAATCTGCTTGAGCCGCAGCGGGTCGCCCACCAACGCCAGCGGCGTGTCGCGGTACACCAGGCTCACCAGTTCGAGCTGCTTGGCATGGGCGGCGGGGGCGAGGATGGTCAAGGTGTCTTGCAGCAAGTCGCGCAGGTTGAAAGGCACGCTGTCGAGCACCAGTTTGCCGGCTTCAATCTTCGAGAAATCGAGGATTTCGTTGATGATACCCAGCAGGTTATCCGCAGACTTTTCGATAGTGCCCAGGTAGTCCAACTGGCGCGGCGACAGCTCGCTTTTTTGCAGCAAGTGAGTAAAACCGAGGATGCCGTTGAGCGGCGTGCGGATTTCATGGCTCATGTTGGCCAGGAACTCCGACTTGATACGGCTAGCCTCCAGGGCTTCCTTGCGTGCCAGGTCCAGCTCGATGTTCTGGATCTCGATGGTTTCCAGGTTCTGGCGCACGTCCTCGGTGGCCTGGTCGATACTGTGTTGCAGCTCTTCCTGGGCATTTTGCAGGGTTTCGGCCATGCGGTTGATGCCCGACGCGAGCTGGTCCAGCTCCTGGCTGCCCAAGGGAGGCAAGCGTGTCTCCAGGTTGCCGTCCTTGAGTTGGGCCACTGCTTGCTTGATCTGGCCAATCGGCGAATTGATGGTGCGGCTGATACGCAGGGCGAGGGCGGCGGTGCACATCAGGCCGATGGCGATCAGCAGCAGGCTGGCGAACAGGCTGCGATAGCCACGCAGCAACATGCCATTGTGGGACAGCTCCACTTCGACCCAACCCAGCAGGCGGTCGGCCTCATCCGGAATCAGCTCGCCCGCCAGGTTGCGATGGCGGCCAAACACCGGCAGTAGATAGCGGGTGGCGTCGTTGCCGGTGCGCTGCAACAGGTGCGAACTGTTGCCGGTGGGCGGCTGGTTGAGCATGGTCGGGCCGGCGTGGGCCAGGGAAGAGCGGTCTGGCGCCAGGAACGACACGGCGCGCACATCCGGCTGCTCCAGGGACTGGGTCGCGATGCGCTCCAGCAGGTCGGTGTTGTTGTGGGCCAGGGCAGGTGCCACCAAGGGTGCCAATTGCTCGGCGATCATTTCGCCGCGTTGCAGCAACTGGGTCTGCAACTCCGAGAGCTGCATCCAGGTGAAATAGCCGCCCAACAACAGCGCCATCAGGCTGGTCGGTAATAAGGTCAGCAACAGTACGCGGCCTTTTATCCCCATTCTTCTAAGCACGCCACTCTCCTGCTACCACGTTGTTATCAATCATCCACGCCGGCATCCGGCCCGCGCCACCTGCGCAGTGTAGCCATTTGCGCGGCCCGGAATCTTGCAAATTAATGACATGCGGCAATCTTCGGGCCATTCGGCGCCGGGTGGCGATTGCCTGTGAACGTTTAATCTTGAATAATCAGTGATTGAGAATGACTTGCAGACGCTAATGACTCCCGCAGCAGTTGGCCTACCCAGTATCCTGACCATCGAAGACGACCCGGTGTTGGGCGCCTATGTGCACGAGCAGCTTGGCCGCAGTGGCTTCCAGGTGACCTGGTGCCGGAACGGTCAGCAGGGCCTGCAACTGGCCCGCGCCCAGGCCTTTGACCTGGTGCTGATGGACATTCTGCTGCCGGGGCTGGACGGTTTGTCGATCCTCACCCATTTGCGCCAGAGCCACGCCATGCCGGTGATCCTGATGTCGGCCCTGGGCGCTGAAGCCGATCGTATCAGCGGTTTTCGCCTGGGCGCGGACGACTATCTGCCCAAACCGTTCAGCATGGTTGAACTGTGCGTGCGTATTGAAGCGATCCTGCGCCGCGTTGCCCTGGACCGCCGACCCGAGCCGCCGCGTGCCCCGGCCTCCGAAGATACCCGGGTGCTGCACTTTGATGATGAGCGCTGCGATGTGTCCTGCCAGGACCAGTGGGCCACGCTCACGCGCAGCGAATACCGCCTGCTGGAAACCCTGCACCGCAATACCGAAGAAGTCCTCAGCAAAGCCTTCCTGTATCAGCAGGTGTTGCAGCGCGGTTATGCGCCCCATGACCGCAGTCTCGACATGCACGTCAGCCAGATCCGCCGCAAGCTCAAGGCCATCGGTTACATCGAGCGTGAAGTGCGCACCGTGTGGGGTAAGGGCTACGTGCTGAGCGGTCACGATGAAGGGCTTTGAGCGACTGCCCGGCAAACACTCGTTGTTCTGGAAGCTGGCCTGCCTGTTGATCGCCTTCTGTTTGCTGATGATTTGGCTCAGTTGGTCGTGGGGCCGCTACATGGAGCAGCAGAGCGCGTACCTGTCCGAGAAGTCGCGGGAGATTCTCACTGGCTATGCCGCCGGTGCCGAACTGGCGTGGAGCACACAGGGCAGTGCTGGCGTGGATGCCTGGCTGCAGCGAATGGCCGAGCGTGAAAGCACCTGGGTTGGCGTGATCGGTAACGACTTGCAGTCCCTTAGCAGCACGCCCTTGAGTGACAAGGAAAGCCAGCGCCTGACGTTCTTGCGTGGATTGGATTGGCCGGTCAGTCGGCATGTCATCGGTTTGCCCTGGATGAAGGTGCCGTTTCCGGTCGACCCTGGCGCGGGGTCGCTGGTGATCGAGCTGCCGCAGCGCTTTATGCCAGGGCGCTATCAACTGTTTTGGCGAGTGGTCACCAATGGTGTGATTCCCGGTCTATTTACCCTGTTGCTGTGCATCGGCCTCTATCGGCTGCTGATCATGCCCCTCAATCAATTGCGCGAGCAGGCCAATGCCTGGCGTGCCGACCAACTCAATACGCGAATGTCCCGTGATGCCACCAGCCGCCAGGATGAACTGGGCGAGCTGGGCCGGGCTTTTGACCATATGTCCGAACGCTTGCAGGGCACGGTGCGTTTGCAGCAGCAGTTGCTGCGCGATATGTCCCATGAACTGCGCACACCCTTGAGCCGCTTGCGGGTGGCCTGTGACAGTGAGCAAGACCTGGCCAAACTGCGCGAGCGCCTGGGCCGGGAAATCGACGCGATGCAGCGCCTGGTGGAAGACAGCCTGCAACTGGCCTGGCTCGACAGCGAAACGACGCCGCTGCCCCAGGAAGATATTCAGCTCCAGGCGTTATGGGACATATTGCGCGAGAACGCGTGTTTTGAAAGCGGTTGGCCCGCATCGCGCTTGCCGTGCCTGTTACCGGCGGACAGTTGGGTGCGCGGCAACCTGAATGCACTGGCCCAGGCCCTGGAAAATATCCTGCGCAACGCCATACGCCACTCGCCCAAGGGCGGCTGCGTGCAACTCGACGGCTGTCGTGAAGGAGACTATTGGCATATCTGGCTGCAGGATCAGGGCCCGGGGATTGCCGAGGGTGACCTGGAGCGCATCTTCGCGCCCTTTACCCGTCTGGACGGCTCGCGGCCCGGCGATGGCGGTTTCGGCCTGGGCCTGAGCATTGCCCGCAACGCAGTGCAGCGCCAGGGCGGTCGCTTATGGGCAGAAAACACCGGGCAGGGTCTGCGGGTGCATTTGCACTTGCTGGCCCGTTAGCGCTCAGCGCCGACGCAGTTTGCGTTTTTTCCACTGGTGCGCCACCCACCAGCGCCAGTACGCCATGGTCAGGCAATAGGCCAGGGCGCCCAATACCACCCCCAATACCACCGAACCCAGCAGGAACGGCTGCCAGAGGGTGCTCAACTGGCCGCTGATCCATTCCCACGTCAGGTTATCGGGCAAGCTGCGTGGCGGTACATTCATCAGCCAGGCGCCGGTCATATAGGTGCAGATGAACACCACCGGCATGGTGATGGGGTTGGTCAACCACACCAGGCTAATGGCGATAGGCATATTGCCGCGCACCCAGATCGCCAGGACTGCGGCGAGCAACATCTGCAACGGAATCGGGATAAACGCCGCAAATAAACCCACCGCCATGGCGCGCGCCACGGAGTGTCGGTTCAAGTGCCAGAGGTTAGGGTCATGCAGCAGCGTGCCAAGAAACTGTAATGACTTGTGTTCCCTGATACTGCTGGGATCGGGCATGTACCGTTTGAATAAGCGCCGGGGCATAAGGGGTCCAGGTCAATTCGAGGGGCAAGTATGCCCGGATTCTATAAACAGAAAATTCAGACTTTGTGACAAAACATCATAGGCGCTGTCGTTCAGCCGGCTAAGACTGAGTGGATCACGGGAAAAGGATGATCCATGAAGACAGGGATGTTGGCGTTGGCGCTGGGGTTGCTGACGTTGCGTTGGTTGCCGGCGCTGCCGCCCGGCGCCGTGCTATTGGCCATGCTGGTGTTGGCCTTGATGCTGTTGCCTTTTCGGTCCTATCCCTTGGCCTTCTTCCTGGTGGGGTTGAGCTGGGCTTGCTTCAGCGCGCAGCGGGCGCTGGATGATCGACTGCAGCCGGCCCTGGACGGGCAGACTCGCTGGGTGGAGGGGCGTGTGGTCGGCTTGCCCCAGCAGACGGGTACGGGCGTGCGCTTTGAACTGGCCGACGGCCGGTTGCGCAAGGGGCGGCTGCCCCAACGTATCCGCGTGTCCTGGCACGGCGGGCCAGTGGTGAACAGCGGCGAACGTTGGCGCCTGGCGTTGACGCTCAAGCGGCCTGCGGGCCTGCTCAATTTCCATGGAGTTGACCATGAAGCCTGGCTGCTGGCCCAGCGTATCGGTGCCACTGCAACGGTAAAAGACGGTGAACGCCTCGCACCGGCCCGCAATGCCTGGCGCGATGCTGTTCGCCAGCGCCTGATGGCGGTGGATGCCCAAGGCCGCGAGGCGGGCTTGGCGGCGCTGGTATTGGGCGACGGTTCCGGCCTGGCGCCTGAGGATTGGCAGGTGTTGCAGGACACGGGCACGGTGCATCTGCTGGTGATTTCCGGGCAGCACATCGGCTTGTTGGCGGGCTTGATCTACGGCTTGGTCGCTGTTTTGGCGCGCTATGGTTGCTGGCCCCGAACCTGGCCGTGGCTGCCGTGGGCGTGCGGCCTGGCTTTTGGCGCAGCGTTGGGTTATGGCCTGCTGGCGGGGTTTGGTGTGCCGGTGCAGCGGGCCTGTGTGATGGTCGGCCTGGTGTTGCTGTGGCGTCTGCGTTTCCGCCATTTGGGGCTGTGGTGGCCATTGCTGCTGGCGCTGAACGGCGTGCTGGTGCTGGAGCCCTTGGCCAGCCTGCAGGTAGGGTTCTGGTTGTCGTTTGCGGCGGTCGCGGTGTTGTTGCTAGCGTTCGGCGGGCGCCTGGGGCCATGGAGCGTCTGGCAGGCGTGGACCCGGCCCCAGTGGTTGATTGCCATTGGCTTGTTTCCGGTGTTGCTGGTGCTGGGTCTGCCCATCAGCCTCAGCGCACCGGTGGCGAACCTGTTTGCCGTGCCGTGGATCAGCCTGGTGGTACTGCCCCTGGCGCTGCTGGGCACGGCGTTGTTGTGGGTGCCGCTGGCGGGAGAAGGTGTGCTGTGGCTGGCCGGCGGCGCGCTGGACGGATTGTTCAAGGGCCTGGCGCTGCTGGCCGGGCAATTGCCGGCCTGGGTGCCGCCCGAGGTGCCGCTGGGGTATTGGCTGGTCAGCCTGATGGGCGCGGTGGTGTTACTGCTGCCCAAAGGGGTGCCGTTCCGGGTGTTGGGCTGGCCCATGCTGTTGATGGCCGTTTTTCCGCCCCGGGAGTGGGTGCCCCACGGACAGGTAGAGGTGCTGCAACTGGATGTCGGCCAGGGGCAGGCACTGATCCTGCGCACCCGTCATCACACCTTGCTCTACGATGCCGGGCCGCGCTCGGGGCCTGTCGACCTCGGCGCGCGCGTCGTGTTGCCGTCGTTGAAAAAACTCGGGGTAGGGCAGTTGGACATGATGCTGCTCAGCCATGCCGACGCCGATCACGCCGGTGGTGCGGCAGCAGTGGCTCGGGGGCTGCCCGTCAAACGCGTGGTGGGCGGCGAAACCGAGGGCTTGCCAGCCTTTCTCGCCACCCAGCCCTGTACCAGCGGCGAGCGATGGGAATGGGACGGGGTGTGGTTTGAACTGTGGCAGTGGGCGGGTGGGCTTGAGGGCAATCCGAGGTCGTGCGTGCTGCACGTCCAGGCCAATGGCGAATGCCTGCTGCTCACCGGCGACATTGATCGCGCCGCCGAACAGGCGTTTCTGGCTTCCCCGCTGGCGGTTCCGACCGACTGGCTACAGGCCCCGCACCATGGCAGCCGCAGTTCTTCGTCCTGGCCTTTCGTACAACGGTTGGCGCCCACCTCGGTGCTGATTTCCCGCGGGCGCAGCAATACGTTCGGCCATCCTCATCCGCAGGTCCTGGAACGCTACCAAGCACTGGGCAGCCGGGTGTATGACAGCGCCGAGCAGGGCGCCGTGCGCCTGCGCCTGGGGGCGTTTGTGCCGGCGACGGTTGCGCGCAGCCAACGTCGTTTCTGGCGCGAACCGTTACCGTAATCAGGCGTTACCAAAGTTTCGAACCGCGACAGAAGGGCCTGTAGCCGGTGAACCCCTCTGTTGACCCTATATGGTAAAGTGGCGCACTTTTTCGAGGGGACATTCACTGTGTGGGAATTGGTCAAATCCGGCGGCTGGATGATGTTGCCGATCATTCTGAGCTCCATCGTCGCACTCGGCATCGTCGCCGAACGCCTGTGGACCCTGCGCGCCAGTCGCGTCACCCCCGAGCACTTGCTGGGGCAGGTCTGGGGCTGGATCAAGAACAAGCAGCTCGACAAGCAAAAGCTCAAGGAGCTGCGTGCCAATTCGCCACTGGGTGAAATCCTCGCCGCCGGCTTGGCCAATTCCAAGCATGGTCGCGAGATCATGAAAGAGTGCATTGAAGAAGCGGCCGCCCGGGTTATCCATGAGCTGGAGCGCTATATCAACGCCCTCGGCACTATCGCCGCCATGGCGCCGTTGCTGGGTTTGCTCGGCACGGTATTGGGCATGATCGATATCTTCAGCGCGTTCACGGGCTCGGGCATGACCACCAACGCGTCGGTACTGGCCGGCGGTATCTCCAAGGCCCTGATCACCACCGCGGCGGGCTTGATGGTGGGTATCCCTTCGGTGTTCTTCCACCGTTTCCTACAGCGGCGCATTGATGAGCTGGTGGTCGGTATGGAACAGGAAGCCATCAAGTTGGTAGAAGTGGTGCAGGGCGACCGTGATGTAGACCTGGTCGAGGGCAAAGCGTGAAATTTCGCCGCAAGCAACGGGAAAATGTCGATATCAACCTCGCGTCGTTGATCGACGTGGTGTTTATCCTGCTGCTGTTCTTTGTCGTGACCACCACCTTCACCCGCGAAACCCAGCTGCGTGTCGACTTGCCTGAAGCGGTAAGCGGCTCGCCTGCCGAAGACCAGCAGGTCAAGCAACTGGACATCGCCATCAGCGCCGAAGGGGTGTTTTCGGTGAATAACCAGTTGCTGGAGAAAAACGACCTTGCCAGCTTGATGGAGGCGTTGCAGAAGGAATCTGGCGGCGACACCCAGTTGCCGCTGTCCATCAGCGCCGATGGCAAGACCCCGCATCAAGCCGTGATCACCGCCATGGACGCTGCCGGCAAGCTCGGTTTCAGCCATTTGCGCATGACCACCGTCGAGGCGGCGAGCCCGCCCTGATGGCCATGTCCGATCGCTTACTCAAGGCCTGGTACGAGGGCCACCCGGCACTGGCATTTTTGCGGCCACTGGAATCGCTGTATCGCCGCGTGGTGCAACGTAAGCGTGCGCGCTTTGTGGCAGGCGAGGGCGAGATTTATCAAGCGCCGGTGCCGGTGGTCGTGGTGGGCAATATCACGGTAGGCGGCACCGGCAAGACGCCGTTGATCCTGTGGTTGATCGAGCACTGCCGCCGCAGCGGTTTGCGCGTGGGCGTGGTCAGTCGAGGCTACGGTGCCAAGCCGCCGCAGTTGCCGTGGCGGGTCGAGGCCGGCCACAGTGCCGAGGTGGCCGGTGATGAACCCTTGCTGATCGTACAGCGCAGCGGTGTACCGCTGATGATCGATCCTGATCGCAGTCGTGCGGTAAAGGCCCTGCTGGCCAGTGAGCCCCTGGACCTGATCCTCTCGGATGACGGCCTGCAGCATTACCGCCTGGCACGCGACCTTGAACTGGTGCTGATCGATGCCGCCCGTGGCCTCGGCAACCGCCGCTGCCTGCCTGCCGGGCCGTTACGCGAACCGGTGGAGCGCCTGCACAGTGTGGATGCGGTGCTCTATAACGGTGCCGCCTCGGACCGTGAAGAGGGTTTTGCCTTCCGCCTGCAGCCCACAGCGCTGGTCAACCTGCACAGCGGCGAGCGCCAGCCGGTCACCTATTTTTCGCAGGGCCAGCAGGTGCATGCGGTGGCCGGCATAGGTAACCCGCAACGTTTCTTCAATACCCTTGAAACGCTACACTGGCAGCCGCTACCCCATGCTTTTGCCGACCACGCGCCCTACAGCGCCGAGGTCTTGAGTTTTACCCCGTCATTGCCGCTGGTCATGACCGAAAAGGACGCGGTGAAGTGCCGCGCCTTTGCCCAGCCCGACTGGTGGTACCTTGCGGTGGATGCGGTACCGTCGCCGGCGTTCGTCGCCTGGTTCGACACGCAGCTGATGCGTCTGCTGCCCAACCGTCTCTTGCCTTAAAACGCTTCTTTCCAGGAAACACTCATGGACACCAAACTGCTCGATATCCTCGCTTGCCCGATCTGCAAAGGCCCGCTCAAGCTCAGCGCCGACAAAACCGAGCTGATCAGCAAAGGTGCCGGCCTGGCTTACCCTATCCGTGACGGCATCCCGGTCATGCTCGAAAGCGAAGCCCGTACCCTGACCACCGATGAGCGCCTGGATAAATGACCACCGCCTTTACCGTTGTCATTCCCTCGCGCTATGCCTCGACGCGCCTGCCGGGCAAACCGTTGCAAATGATCGGCGACAAGCCGATGGTCCAGTTGGTGTGGGAGCAAGCCTGCAAAAGCAGCGCCGAGCGCGTGGTAGTGGCCACCGATGATCCGCGTATTATCGAGGCGTGCAAAGGTTTTGGTGCCGAAGCGGTACTGACCCGCGAAGACCATAATTCCGGCACTGACCGCCTGGCCGAAGTGGCGACCAAGCTTGGCCTGGCGCCCGACGCCATTGTGGTGAACGTGCAGGGTGACGAGCCGTTGATCCCGCCGAGCATCATTGACCAGGTCGCGGCCAACCTGGCTGCCGACGCCGAAGCGCGCATGGCGACCCTGGCCGAGCCGATCGAAGACCTTGAGACGCTGTTCAACCCGAGCGTGGTGAAGGTGGTCAGCGATATCAACGGCCTGGCCTTGACGTTCAGTCGCTCAGTGCTGCCCTGGGCACGGGATGCCTTCGCCAAGCACCCTGACGTGTTGCCGGAAGGTGTGCCGTATCGCCGCCACATCGGCATTTACGCCTACCGCGCCGGTTTCCTGCATGACTTCGTCAGCTGGGGCCCGTGCTGGCTGGAGAACACCGAGTCCCTGGAGCAACTGCGTGCGCTCTGGCACGGCGTGCGTATCCACGTGGGCGATGCCTTGGAAGCACCGCCAGCCGGTGTCGACACCCAGGAAGACCTCGAACGCGTCCGTCGCCTGCTGGGCGCCTGATGGAAGTTTTGTTTGTATGCCTGGGCAATATCTGCCGCTCGCCAACCGCTGAAGGTATCTTGCGCCATAAGTTGCGCGAAGCCGGCTTGGCGGGCCAGATTGAGGTGGCGTCTGCCGGTACCGGCGAATGGCATGTCGGCAACCCACCGGACCAGCGCAGCCAGCGTGCGGCGTTGGCGCGCGGCTATGACTTGTCGAGCCAGCGTGCCCAGCAGGTTTGCCGCGCGGACTTTGCCCGCTATGACCTGATCCTGGCCATGGACAGCAGCAACCTGCGCAACCTCAAAGCCATGCAGTCGGGGCAGGGCAAGGCGGAGCTGGATTTATTCCTGCGTCGCTTTGATGGCGAGGTGGACGAGGTGCCAGACCCTTACTATGAAGGTGAGCAAGGTTTCGAACGGGTCATGGACCTGATCGAACGCGCCTGTGATTTATTGGTGATCGAATTGAAGGGGCGGTTATGACCTTGCAAGTGCTTGCGCAGGTATCGCTCAAGCCATTCAACAGCTTTGGCATCGATGTGAACGCGCAATTGTTCGCCGAGGCCCACAGTGATGCTGACGTGCGCGAGGCCATCGCCTATGCCGCCGCGCACGCGGTGCCGTTGCTGGTGATCGGTGGCGGCAGCAATTTACTGTTGACCCAGGATATTCCGGCGCTGGTGCTGCGCATGGCGACCCAAGGCATTCTCGTGGTGAGCGACGATGGCACGCACGTGGTGGTCGAAGCCGAAGCGGGCGAAGCCTGGCATCCGTTTGTGCTGTGGACCCTCGAACACGGCTTCTGCGGCCTGGAAAACCTCAGTTTGATCCCAGGCACTGTCGGTGCCGCGCCGATGCAGAACATCGGTGCCTATGGCGTAGAGATCAAGGATGTCTTCGCCGGCCTCACCGCTTTGGACCGCCAGACGGGCGAACTGCGGGACTTCAGCCTCGACGAATGCAACTTTGCTTACCGTGACAGCCTGTTCAAGCACGAAGTCGGGCGTTGGCTGATCCTGCGGGTACGCTTTGCCCTCAGCCGCGCCACTCACCTGAAACTCGACTACGGCCCGGTGCAACAGCGCCTGACCGCGCAGGGCATCACCCACGCCACGCCAAGCGATGTGAGCCGCGCGATCTGCAGCATTCGCCGCGAGAAACTGCCAGACCCGGCGGAGCTGGGCAATGCGGGCAGCTTCTTCAAGAATCCGCTGGTACCCCAAGCCCTGGCTGTGGAGCTGCAAAGCCAGTATCCGGACCTGGTGGCCTACCCTCAGGCCGACGGCCAAATGAAACTCGCCGCCGGCTGGCTGATCGACAAGGCCGGTTGGAAGGGCTTCCGGGAGGGCGATGCGGGCGTGCACAAGCTGCAAGCGCTGGTGCTGGTCAATTACGGCACTGCCACCGGGCAGGAGATTGCCCAGCTGGCGCTACGCATCCAGCAAGATATCTTCAAGCGCTTCAAGGTCGAGCTGGAGATGGAACCCAATCAGTACTGAGCTTTATCGGGCCTGAAAATGAAAATGCCCCGTATCTCGCGATACGGGGCATTTTTTATTGCGCTGGCTGATCAGTCATCGCGGCTCATGATGCCGAAGATCTGCAACAGGCTGATGAACAGGTTGTAGATCGACACATACAGGCTAATGGTCGCCATGATGTAGTTACGCTCACCGCCGTGGATGATGGCGCTGGTCTGGAACAGGATGCACACCGAGGAAAACAGCACAAAACCCGCGCTGATCGCCAGTTGCAGGCCGCTGATCTGGAAGAACATGCTGGCCACCACGGCCGCCAGCAGCACGAAGAAACCTGCGGTGATGAAGCCACCCAGGAAGCTCATGTCTTTACGGCTGATCAGCACGTAGGCCGACAGACCACCAAACACCAGGGCGGTCATGGCAAATGCCGAACTGACCACTTCCGCACCGCCGGCCATGCCCAGGTAACGGTTGAGGATTGGGCCGAGGATAAAGCCCATGAAACCGGTCAAGGCAAACGCCGACACCAGGCCCCAGGCCGAGTCACGCAGCTTGTTGGTCAGGAAGAACAGACCGTAGAAGCCGATCAACACGACAAAGATATTCGGGTAACCGACGCGCATCTGCTGGGCCACGTAAGCCATCACGCCGCTGAATGCGAGGGTAAGGGCGAGCAAGCCGTAGGTGTTGCGCAACACGCGGCTGACTTCAAGCTGCTCAGCCTGCGCGTTGCCATTCACTGCGTAATTCTGTTCGCGCATGGCGACACTCCTTCAGTTTTGAAACGTTCAGTCGCAAAGATCATAACAGACGCCCTGTAACAAGCGATGCAGAGAGTTTGACAGTGTGTTTCATTCGGGTATTATGGCGCCCGCTGACACGGGATGGGCTACTATAATCCTGTGATGCACAAGGGAAATTGGCAGAGTGGTTGAATGCACCGGTCTTGAAAACCGGCGAACGTTAATAGCGTTCCCAGGGTTCGAATCCCTGGTTTCCCGCCAAGATTTACACAAAAGCCTCGCGAAAGCGGGGCTTTTGCGTTTCTGGGGTTTGGTTATACCGGGCTATTTAGGCAGTTGGTCTAACTCGAAAGGCCAGGAACACCGGCCCGAATGGGAAGGTACTGACTTTCAGCTCATCCAGTGGATTGAGCGTGTGCGTGCGGCTTCCAGCGTTGCTGTAGATCACGTGGCTGCTGGATACGGCAATGTTGATCTTGCCGGCGGCCGCCTGGATTAGATTCACCTTGAACCCTTCAATCACATCATCACCGATTGTCAGCGTGACATCTGTATCGCTGATGACCAGTATCGACTTGCCTGAATCCGACATGGTCAAGGGCCTGCTGCCGGTGATAGAAACATTAGTGTGCACATGTCCGCCAGCGTGGTAACTGACCATTCTCGGATCAGCGAAGACCCGGGCGAAGGAGCCGACATAATTCACACTGGCGCGCATGTCGTCGAATTGCTCAACCACGTATGTACCAATGCTGCCGGAAACTTCCCCATTGGGGTCCAGAACCCATTTGCGTCCTACCATCAACCCGATCTGGGTATTGGCGCGTACACCGGCACGCATTTCTTCCAGAAAGAGCTGGCTGATCTGGCCACCGCCTTTGCCCTGGACATAGGTAAATCGTGCAATGGAATGGCTGTCGCCAGTGGGGCTGCCTTGGGCAGTATCGACCTTGTAGTCGACAAAGTCTGCCGAGACGATGGTGGTCGTGGTGTTGGCGTTTGGCGCCCAGGTAAAATCCAGGACCCTGCCGGTTTTGACCTGCTCTAGAGAGGTGGTGGCTTGTGATGTAGTCGTAGAGCCTGACTGCTTCAAATCGTCATTCATGATACTCATCCGTAAGTGAAGTCGAGGGTCGAAAGTACACGAAGCAAATGGCCGCCGTCATCACAGCACGTTTTCTACAAGACTATGCTGTCTTACTTGATCCGTATGGAGCTGTCATCGTGCACGTGCCCTCGCACTGCGTATTCATTACTAAGCACAGTACGGAGCTTTTAGCTTGACTGATTTATTCCTCTACACGGCAGCCATGGCCTGCCTCATGATTTCAAGCTTGTTTGTTAGGTGAACGTCGAAACTTCTAAAACAGTGCCCTGTCCCAGCTTTCATACCGATGTTTAAGTGCAACCTGCGAAAGCGGCTGAAAAGTCAGCGAGATGGAGTCATTCGAATGAAAATACTGAGCCTTTCGATGCTGGCGGGTGCCTCCATGATGCTAGTCTCTGAAGGCGTTTGGGCTGAGCAATATCTGCCCGAGATTGCCAGCAAAGCGCCTTACAAAAAAGCCTACGCAGAGATGCTCAGTTATCCGGACTGGGTCAGTAAAGCTCAGGGCACAGCGTCGCCAGTCGAGACGGTTTCGGCGGATGGTAAGCGCTTTACGGTAGGCCACATGTGCAAGCCACATGATTGTGCAGACAATCAGCTAATCGTGGTCTTTAACACAGATGGAACAAAGTCCTGGGGGCTACTCGCGACGCGTCCAGCCGAGGGAGAGGCATTCAGTAAGCAATTGCTGGGTGATCCCGACAGTGTCGTTCAGGGCCTACTGAATAAGTCGTTTGCTGACAACAATCCCGAAGATTGATGACCGGTGTCGCTCTGCTGCGGCAAACGGTGGGTGGGGAGAACGACCATCAGATAAGACATAGCGAACAGACAGCTTGTTATGGTTATCGTGGATGTTAAAGTCGCACAAATTTTTTGAGGGAACGATATGCGAGGCTTAATCGGAGCATTACTGCTTGCTGCTCTTGGTGGGTGCTCCACTTCGCCTATATCTGCCGACATCGCAGACCCTGTGCCATCCACAAGGATGTATGCCTTCACGGAAAAGAACGCGGCTCAGTTGGTGGTGACTAGAGACTCGGGCATCTACGGAGCTGAAGTCCGTTTTATTTTGCATATTGATGGGAAACCGGCTGCCGAGTTTCACCCTGGGGAGGTTGCCAGGTTTGGGCTGGCCCCTGGCAAGCATATTCTTGGTGTCTCGAAATACATGCTTTTCGGCACCTCAAGAATCATCGAATCAGAAATTGATATGAAGCCGGGAGACCTTGTTCGCCGCAGAATTTCTCAGCACGGCAGCAGTTTTTCTTTCACCTCGACTGCCTACTAAACGCCATTCGTCTAACGCCCGGCACTCTCAATCCCGATGCAGCCTCTCATTCCTAAGCGCGGATATCCCGAGCCTATAAACGGAGTGCCAGCATGGAAATCAACGAGAAAGCCCCAGGCAACATTTCCCAGCAAGCGGTTACCCGGGGCACCGATAACGAGACCGGCCATGACCCGCGGCGTGACGAGGACAATATCCCGCTGCCGCCGGATGACGAGGCGCCTCTTGAAGAAGATATGTCGGATGTAGATGCGGCCGATTCAGTAGCTACTGAGCATCCCAAGACCTGAAGGCGTTCAGGCCAAAGAGCCCGGCCCTGTGCCGGGCTTTGTCTGCTGGCCCCCTTGGTCTCGTTCACCTCCTTGTGGCTGTAAGCCGATGCTGATCCGACCCGCACCGCTGCACTTTTTTCCCTTTTGCTGATCTACCTCTGTCCCGGCCACCCGACTCCCGCGTGCGGCCCACAGAATCAGACCCGGTGCCGATGGATCGAACGTTTACGATTTTTACCACCCGATGGCCGCTGTTGCTGGCTGCGATGTTCGCGCTGTGTGCAGTGGGTTGCAGCCAACAACAGGGCCGCGATATCGCCAGGCAGTTCAGCGATGGCAAGCCCGATGAGTTCTTCCAGACCAGCGTCGACCGCATGGCCACCTTGGGCATGCGTGACAACCTGCAAAGCCTCTACTTGCTGATGAGCAAGCTCTACCTGCGCAACCCCAGCCAATGGCGTCAATCGGGCTACCCGGATGCGGTGACCGCCGCCCGGCAAATCCGCCAGGCCATCGAAAATCGCCAACCCTTGCCCGCACTGGGTGACCGGCGTGACCTGGCTGCCTTGAGTTATTCCTTGAGCCCTGACTTTCGCGGCGATCGCGTCGGCGCGTTCATCTATGCGATTGGCAGCATGCTCGTAACCGCTCACGGCGGGCGCACGCAGTTTTATGTGACCGACTCGATCAACCCGCAGTTTGTCAGCAATGCCGCGCGCAATATCGAAAAGGCCACCTGGTTGCTCAGCCAGCGTCAGGATGCCAATGGCGTGTTGCTGTTGTTTTCCAATGAAATATCGGAGGAGGGCAGTAACCTCAGTTTTGCCGTTGAGTTCGGCAAGATCGTCGCGCGTTTGGACTTGCTTACCCAAATCCTCGATGAGCGCTACCGACGCATTGGCCTCAATTACGCACAAAGCCTGTTGCTGATGAATTTCCTGCCGGTGCAATAAGGCCCGTCGCATCGACCAATCGGTGCGGTGTTTCCCTTTCCGCTGTAGGAAGCGGCCTATCTTGCCTCCTGTGGCTTGAAACGCTTGCCTGCGGGCAATAGCCTCGGATTTTTCTTAAACACGAGGCCCTACCTTGGGTAAACGAAAAACGGTTTGGCCCACGGATCGCGAAATACGCTTGCGGTTTATCCTCTATGCGGTGATCGACGCCGCGACGGCCCAGGGCGTGTCTGCCGAGTTGTTGCTGCCGGCGCATAAGTTATTGCGTGACTCGCCCACGGAGGCCCAGTTGCGCGACACCTTGGGGGAGATTCTCGCCACTGACGAAATGTATGGCTTTCGCTTTGCGCCGGGGTCGGATGCAGATGATCTGCTGCGGGCATTGGCAACTACCGATGGCTAAACTGATTCATCCCTGTTTTTGATACGCCCCTGTCCGTCATTAAGGAGTGACTCGACGGGCGTGCCTGCCTTCCCATCACTGTTCGCGTGGTGGGCTTGGCCTGGCACGTTCCCGGATTCCAAGGACCTGCCCCCAATGCTGCTGCGCCACCCCCCGTTTATTTTTGCCGCCTTGACCCTCAGTTCGCTGGTACAGGCCGAAGGCCTGCAATTGGCGCCGGTTGAAGTCACCACGGCCGAGGCCAGCGCCGCAGAAATCGCCCAGGCGCAGCTCAAAAGCATGCCCGGTGGCACCAATTACATCGACATGGACAGCGTTCAGCAGGGACGGGTCAGCAGCAACGAGGATGTCTTCAAGTACCAGGCTGGTGTTTACGCCAAGGCGGCCAATAACGAAGGGGTGAAGGTGTCCATTCGTGGCTCGGGCCTGAACCGCGCGCCCGGTGCCCACGCCTCCGGCCTGTATGAAATGTTCGACGGCCTGCCGCTTACCGGCCCAGGGGGTACGCCTTATGAGCTGAAGGACCCGCTGTGGCAAAGCCGGGTAGAGGTGCTGCGTGGCGCCAACGGGTTCGATCAGGGCGCGTTGGCTTTGGGCGGTGCGGTCAATTACGTCACCCGCACCGGCTTGGACGCGCCCAAGCTGCAAGTGCGCTATGAGGTCGGCAGTCGCGGCTATGCTCAACGTGAAGTCAGTTCGGGGCAAGTGCTGGGGGACGCCGACTATTACATCAGCCTCACCGATTCGGAATCCGACGGTTATCAGCACCAGAGCGCTGGTACCGGCAAGGGCATCGCCGCCAACTTTGGCTATCGCTTTAACCCGGACCTGGAAACGCGCTTCTACTTGCGTTATCGCGAAACCACCAACGATTCTCCCGGCAGGCTCACGCGTGACCAGATCAGCCATGATCCGCGTGCCGCCAACAGCCTCAATGCCGCCCGCGATTCAAAACGCCTGCAACCGGGCTCCACCTGGATCGCCAACAAAACCACCTTGCGCTTGGACGATAATTCACGGGTCGAGGTCGGGCTGGCCTATCACGATTACCCTATGGACCTGCGCGAAGGCACCAACCGCCTCAAAGTCGCCTACACCGATATCAGCGGCACCCTGAATTACATCCGCCAGGACAGCCTGTTCGGCCATGCCAGTACCACCACCCTCGGCCTGCGTACCACCCAGGCGATGCCGAACAATGGCGCGTCGGAATACGTGCGCATCCCTGCGGGCAATACCGCCATTTATGCCCCCGGCACCAAGACCCGCGACTACAGCTACCTGGGCTCCGATACCGTGCTGCATGTAGGCAATGAGCTGGAACTGCTGGAGGATCTATGGCTGACCACCGGCCTCGCCGCCATCTACACGCGCCGCGAAACTCAGGTCACGTACCCCGACGGCCAGGCGCCGACAAGTCAGCATGATTGGGATTATGCACCGCGCATCGGCCTGCGTTACGACTTCACCCCGCAGTTGCAGGTCTACGGCAACCTGAGCCGCTCGGTTGAGCCACCGCATGCGTGGTCGATGATCTGGGGTTCCAACAAGTACTTCGGGCCGGGCAGTGGGGCGGCCACGGGGTTGCAGCGCGAAGGCGTGAAGCTGCGTAATCAGACCGCCACCACCCTGGAAATCGGCGGGCGCGGTGAAGCCTGGCTCGGCCAATGGGACCTGGCGCTCTATCGTTCTGAGGTTCGCCACGAGCTGCTCTCCGTGGAAACCCAGGCCCAAACCGCCAACAGTAGCGCCATCATCGCCGAGTCCAACGCTAGCCCAACCGTGCACCAGGGTGTGGAGTTGAGCCTGCTCAGCCCGCTGTGGGACGGCGGCCGCAGCGGTAAGCTCGATCTGCGCCAGGCCTACACCTTCAGCGACTTCCACTACCGCGACGACGAGCGTTTCGGCGACAACACCTTGCCCGGCATTCCCAAGCACTACTACCAGGCGCAACTGCGCTACAGCCACCCGACGGGTTTCTACACCAGCCTTAACACCGAGCACGCCTCACGGGTAGCGGTGGACTACGCCAACTCCTACTACGCGGCGGCCTACACCACCCTCGGCGCCACCTTCGGCTACGACGCGCCCAAGCAGGATTGGCAAGCCTGGGTCGACCTGCGCAACCTCACCAACCGCCGCTACGCCAACACCGTCACCCCGGGCTACGACGACAAAGGCATGGACGCGGCGCGCTCCACCCCTGCGGATGGGCGGGGTATCTACACCGGCGTTTCCTGGAGTTGGCGTTAACTCAGCCGTCGTGCTGGCGCAGGCGCTTGTACAGTGTGTTGCGGCTCACTCCTAACTCCCGCGCCAGGTGGGAGATGTTCCCGCCCACGGCTTCCAGGCGCTGGTTCAGGTCAAGGCGTTCATTCAGGTGTTCGGGTTTGGACTGCGGCACCGTCGCCTGCAAATCCACAAAAAAATCATCGGGCAGGTGCTCTGCGCGGATCGGCTGCTCTTCGGCCATTGCCAACGCCACCTGCAACACGCTGCTCACCTGGCGTAAATTCCCCGGCCACGGGTGTTGCTCAAATAGCCTCAGCACCTCGGCACTCAGCCCGGCCCATTGCGTCGGCTCGCGGTGTTGCTGCCACAGTTGCTGGAACAGCGCCTGCTTGTCGGTACGCTCGCGCAGTGGCGGCAGTTCCAGGGTCAGGCCGCCGATGCGGTAGTACAAGTCTTCGCGAAAGCGTCCGGCCTGCACGAGTTCGCGCAGTGCGCGGTTGGTCGCCGAGATGATGCGCAAATCCACCGGGAACACCTCGCTGCTGCCCACCGGCTGCACGCATCGTTCTTGCAGCACCCGTAACAGGCGGGCCTGGGTCGGCAGCGGCATATCGCCGATCTCGTCGAGAAACAGCGTGCCCTTGTCCGCCTTGCGGATCAGGCCGATGCTGCCTTTCTGGTTGGCGCCGGTGAAGGCGCCTTTTTCGTAGCCGAACAGTTCCGATTCCACCAGCTCTGCGGGGATCGCCGCACAGTTCACCGCGATCAACGCCTGTCGGCTGCGGGAACTGGCCTGGTGCAGGGCTTTGACGAACACCTCTTTGCCCACGCCGGTCTCGCCGTGAATCAACAACGGAATGTCTTTTTCCAGCAGGCGCTCGGCCTGGCGCACGGCTTTTTCCACGCGCACATCGCCAAAATGCAGGGTCTTAAGGTTGATCGACGTCGGTGCTGGCGGCGGCTGGCTGAACACCCGCGCCTGCACCGGCATCTGCTTGGGCCGCTTCAACAGGCACTGGAACCGATTGCGTCCCGCCGCTTGCAAGGCGAAGGGCAGCCCTTCCGGTTGGTTGAGCAACTCCAGCAGCGAGACCTTGAACAGGCTGTCGATCATCACCCGCGACAGGCTGATGCCCAGCAGATTATCTGCGCGCCGATTGGCCGACAGCACCTGGCCGCTTTCATCAAAGATCAGCAGGCCGGCCCATTGGCTGTCGAGGTTGCTCAGGCCGGTGTTGAAGGTCAGTTGGAAATGTTCGCCGCGAAACAGGTTGAGGATCAGCCGGTTCTCCACGGTCTGGCTCATCATCTTGACCATGCCCAAGGTGTGTGAGGGCGGCAGGTAACTGTCGCTGGACACGTCCAGCACGGCGATGATTTCGCGCTGGGCGTCAAAAATCGGCGCCGCGGAACCGGTCATGAAGCGGTTGGCCTTGAGGAAGTGTTCATCGTGTTCAATATGCACGGCCTGGGCGCAGGCCAGCGCGGTGCCGATGGCATTGGTGCCGCTGGCGCGCTCTATCCAGCTGGCGCCGGGGCTGAAGCCACGGGCCAGCGTGGGTTCGATAAACCGCTGGGTACCCCACGAGGTCAGCACCTGGCCCTGATTGTCGGCCAGCATGATCAGGCAATTGGAATTGCTGAGGATGTTCTCGTAGTAGGGCAACACTTCCTGATGGGTGGTCTGCACCAGGGAATGTTGACTTTCCAGGAGTTGGCGAATGCCCTCGGCGGGCAGTTGGTCAAAGCTGGGGGCGCTCTGGTGGTCCAGGCCGTAGGCGCGGCAACGGCGCCAGGATTCCTGGATAAGGGTGTCGTGGGTCAAGGGTTCGGCCATCGTGCGACCTTCTTTATTATTGTTGTCGGGTCTTGCGCCATCTAACGTCAGACATCGAACAATGTGGGAGCGGGCTTGCCCGCGATGGCAATGGGTCAGGCACAGCATCTACAAACTGGTGCACCGCCATCGCGGGCAAGCCCGCTCCCACATTTGATCTTCGTCGCGCATAAAGTGTTGTTCACAACTGTTCATTGTCAACCCCGGCAGTGTTCAGTTGTTCAGCCGGATTGTTCACTCCTGAACATCATGATTCACCCATTTCCTTACACATCAAGCGCTTGCGGTTTTGGCACGAAACTCGCTCTGACAACGGACCAGATTCATTCCAATAATAAAAAAGGTCGTGTCATGTCATTGACCCTGGAACATGTCTCCCGCGTTGTAGACGGCCAAACCTGGATCGACGACGCCAACCTGCGGTTCGAAGCCGGTTCTTTCAACGTCCTGCTCGGTCGCACCCTGTCGGGTAAGACCAGCCTGATGCGCCTGATGGCCGGCCTGGACAAGCCCGACAGCGGTCGCATCCTGATGAACGGTGTGGATGTCACGCAAAAGCCGGTACGCCTGCGCAATGTGTCGATGGTCTACCAGCAGTTCATCAACTACCCGACCATGACCGTGTTCGAGAACATCGCCTCGCCGTTGCGCCAGGCCGGTGTGTCCCAGGAGGTGATCCAGAGCAAGGTGCTGGAAACCGCGAAGATGCTGCGCATCGAGAAATTCCTGCAGCGCCACCCCCTGGAGCTGTCCGGTGGCCAGCAGCAACGCACCGCCATGGCCCGCGCCTTGGTGAAGGACGCCGAACTGATTCTGTTCGATGAGCCGCTGGTCAACCTGGACTACAAACTGCGCGAAGAGCTGCGTCAGGAAATGCGCGAACTGTTCAAGGCGCGCCACACCATCGCCATTTATGCCACCACCGAGCCCAACGAAGCCCTGGCCTTGGGTGGCACCACCACCATCCTTCACGAGGGGCGAGTGATACAGAGCGGCAAGGCCGCCGAGGTCTACCACCAGCCGCAAACCGTGCTCGCCGCTGAGCTGTTCTCCGAGCCGCCGATCAACCTGATGCCAGGGCGCATCAGCGGTAACGAAGTGAGCTTCGCCAATTTCGTGCATTTCCCACTCAATGTTGACCTGCGGCCCATCGGCGAAGGCGATTTCCGCTTTGGCGTGCGCCCCAGTCATATCAGCCTGGTGCCCAGCAACGATGATGACCTGGAGCTGGCGGTGACCGTGGAAGTCGCCGAAATCAGCGGCTCGGAAACCTTCCTGCATGTGCGCAGTGAGCACTTCCTGCTGGTGCTGCACCTGCCGGGGGTGCATGAGTACGATGTCGACGCGCCGATCCGCGTGTATATCCCCACCCATAAACTGTTTGTGTTCGATGGTCAGGGCCGCTTGGTCCAGGCCCCCGGGCGCCGTGTCGCGAGGGTTGCCTGATGGCCGAGATCCATTTGCGCAACCTGGCCCATAGCTACAGCCCTACGCCCGCTGGGCCAGAAGACTACGCCATTCGGGAAATGAACCATGTGTGGGAGCAGGGCGGTGCCTACGCCTTGCTCGGGCCGTCAGGCTGCGGCAAGTCCACGCTGCTCAATATCATTTCCGGCCTGCTCAGCCCGTCCGAAGGCCAGGTGCTGTTCGATACCCAAGTGGTCAACGACCTTACCCCGGAGAAGCGCAATATCGCCCAGGTGTTCCAGTTCCCGGTGGTGTACGACACCATGACGGTGTTCGACAACCTGGCGTTCCCGCTACGCAACCAGGGCATGGCCGAAGCGAAAATTCACAGCAAGGTGCAGGAGATCGCCGAAGTCCTCGACCTGCAAAACCTGCTGAGCAAAAAAGCTCGCAACCTCACCGCCGACGAAAAACAGAAAGTCTCCATGGGCCGTGGCCTTGTGCGCGATGACGTGTCGGCGATTCTGTTCGATGAGCCGCTGACGGTGATCGACCCGCACCTGAAGTGGAAACTGCGGCGCAAGCTCAAGCAGATCCATGAGCAGTTCAATATCACCATGGTCTACGTTACCCACGATCAACTGGAAGCCTCCACCTTCGCCGACAAGATCGCGGTGATGTACGGCGGGCAAATCGTGCAGTTCGGTACGCCGCGTGAATTGTTCGAACGGCCCAGCCACACCTTTGTCGGTTATTTCATCGGTAGCCCTGGGATGAATCTGATCGAGGTGCAGGCCAAGGCTGGCGGTGTAGGGTTCGCCACTACCCTGTTGCCACTGTCCGAAGCGTTGCAGCAACGTCTCAACGCCACCGACTACAAAAAGCTCCAGGTTGGTATCCGCCCGGAATTTATCCACGTGTGGGACGAGTACAACCCTGACGCCCTGCAAGCCGACGTCGTCCATGTGGAAGACCTCGGCACCTACAAGATCATGACCCTCAACCTCGACGGCGCCACCCTCAAGGTGCGGCTGGCCGAGGACAAGCCGGTGCCGGAAGGCAAGGCTTCCATCAGCTTCCCCGCGCAATGGCTGATGCTCTACGCCGACGATTACCTGCTGGAGGTGGCGCCATGAACAAGGTGCAGAACAACAAGGCCTGGTGGCTGGTGTTGCCGGTGTTCCTGCTGGTGGCGTTCAGTGCGGTGATCCCGATGATGACCGTGGTCAACTATTCGGTGCAGGACATTTTCGACCAGTCCAGCCGCTATTTTGTCGGGGCCGACTGGTACAAGCAGGTGCTGCTCGACCCGCGCCTGCACGACTCGCTGCTGCGCCAGTTCATCTACTCGGCCTGCGTGCTATTGATTGAGATCCCATTGGGCATCGCCATCGCCCTGACCATGCCCACCAAGGGCCGCTGGTCCTCGCTGGTGCTGATCATTCTCGCCATTCCGTTGCTGATTCCGTGGAACGTGGTCGGCACCATCTGGCAGATTTTTGGCCGTGCCGACATCGGCCTGCTGGGCTCGACCCTCAACGCCATGGGCATCAGCTACAACTACGCGGCCAACACCATGGACGCCTGGGTCACCGTGTTGGTGATGGATGTGTGGCACTGGACCTCATTGGTGGCGCTGCTGTGCTACTCCGGCTTGCGCGCGATTCCGGACGTGTACTACCAGGCCGCGCGGATTGATCGTGCATCGGCCTGGGCGGTGTTCCGACATATCCAGTTGCCGAAGATGAAAAGCGTGCTGCTGATTGCGGTGATGCTGCGGTTCATGGACAGCTTCATGATCTACACCGAACCCTTCGTGCTCACCGGCGGCGGACCGGGTAATGCCACCACTTTCCTGAGCCAGACGCTTACCCAGATGGCCGTCGGCCAATTCGACCTGGGCCCGGCGGCGGCGTTTTCCCTGGTGTACTTCCTGATCATCCTGTTGGTGTCCTGGCTGTTCTACACCGCCATGACCCATTCCGACGCCAACCGCTGAGGCCGCCAACATGAGCAAGCGCAAGCTTATTCCACTACTGGTTTACATCCTGTTCCTGCTGGTGCCGATCTACTGGCTGCTGAACATGTCCTTCAAGAGCAACACCGAAATCCTCGGCGGCCTGACCCTGTTTCCGCAGGATTTCACCCTGGCCAACTACAAGGTGATCTTCACCGACCCGAGCTGGTACACCGGCTACCTCAACTCGCTCTACTACGTGAGCCTCAACACGGTGATCTCCTTGAGCGTGGCGCTGCCGGCGGCCTATGCGTTCTCGCGCTACCGCTTCCTGGGTGACAAGCACCTGTTCTTCTGGCTGCTCACCAACCGTATGGCACCGCCGGCGGTGTTCCTGCTGCCGTTCTTCCAGCTGTATTCATCCATTGGCCTGTTCGATACGCACATCGCCGTGGCGCTGGCCCATTGCCTGTTCAACGTGCCGTTGGCGGTATGGATCCTGGAAGGCTTCATGTCCGGGGTGCCGAAGGAAATCGACGAAACCGCCTACATCGACGGCTATAGTTTTCCCAAGTTCTTCGTGAAGATTTTTATCCCGCTGATTGGCTCCGGTATCGGTGTCACGGCGTTCTTCTGTTTTATGTTTTCCTGGGTCGAACTGCTGCTGGCGCGCACGCTGACCTCGGTCAACGCCAAGCCCATCGCAGCGGTGATGACCCGCACGGTGTCGGCTTCTGGCATTGATTGGGGCGTGCTGGCAGCGGCGGGGGTGTTGACCATCCTGCCGGGCATGCTGGTGATCTGGTTTGTTCGCAACCACGTGGCCAAGGGCTTTGCCTTGGGCCGGGTCTAGAGGAATCGATGATGGAATGGATGGCCTGGACCACCCCCACAGCGCTGTTCTTTGGCGGTATTGCCCTGATTCTGGCGGGCATGACCACTTGGGAATTGCGTTCCCCGAGTATCCCGCGGCGCGGTTTGCTGCCGATCAGCACCACCCGTGGCGATCGCTTGTTTATCGGTCTGCTCGGCAGCGCCTACCTGCATTTGCTGGTCATTGGCGTTACCGACTGGAGCATCTGGGTGGCGTCCGCGCTCTCCCTGGTATGGCTGTTGAGTGTGATGCGTTGGGGCTAGCTGTGCACACCCCTGTAGGAGCGCGCTTGCTCGCGAAAATCGTCAACGATAACGCAGTGCTCCTGGTAGCCCGCGGTGTCTTTGCGTTCTTCGCGAGCAAGCTCGCTCCTACAAGGGAGGTGATTGCCGATAGCCCCGTTTGAAATTAACCTGGAGGTCTCTATGTTGAATAAAAACAATAAGCTGCGACATAGCATTTCATTGGCCGCCGTACTGGCCCTCAGTGGTTTGAGCGCTTCGGCCTGGGCCGATGCGTATGAAGATGCCGCAAAAAAATGGATCGGCAGCGAGTTCAAACCCTCGACCCTTACCGAAGCCCAACAGCTGGAGGAGTTGAAGTGGTTTATCAAGGCGTCGGAGCCGTTCCGTGGGATGAAGATCAACGTGGTGTCGGAAACCCTCACCACCCACGAGTACGAATCCAAGGTGCTGGCCAAGGCCTTTAGTGAAATCACCGGCATCAAGCTGACCCACGACCTGCTGCAGGAAGGCGACGTAGTGGAGAAGCTGCAAACCCAGATGCAGTCCGACAAGAACATCTATGACGGCTGGGTCAACGATTCCGACTTGATCGGTACCCACTTTCGCTACGGCAAGACCGAATCCATCACCGACCTGATGGCCAACGAAGGCAAGGACTTCACCTCGCCTACTCTGGATCTCAAGGACTTTATCGGCCTGTCGTTCACCACCGCGCCGGACGGCAAGATCTACCAGTTGCCCGACCAGCAGTTTGCCAACCTCTACTGGTTCCGCGCTGACTGGTTCGAGCGGCCGGAGTTGAAGGCCAAGTTCAAGGAGAAATACGGCTACGACCTGGGCGTGCCGGTGAACTGGTCGGCGTATGAAGACATCGCCAAGTTCTTCAGCGAAGACGTCAAGGAGATCGACGGCAAGCGCATTTATGGGCACATGGACTACGGCAAGAAAGACCCGTCCCTGGGCTGGCGCTTCACTGACGCCTGGTTCTCCATGGCCGGCGGCGGCGACAAGGGCTTGCCCAACGGCTTGCCGGTGGACGAGTGGGGCATCCGTGTGGAGGACTGCCACCCGGTGGGCTCCAGCGTCACCCGTGGCGGCGACACCAACGGCCCGGCGGCGGTATTTGCCACGCAGAAATACGTGGACTGGATGAAAGCTTACGCTCCTCCGGAAGCGGCGGGCATGACCTTCTCCGAATCCGGCCCGGTGCCGTCCCAGGGCAACATCGCCCAGCAGATCTTCTGGTACACCGCGTTTACCGCCGACATGGTCAAGCCGGGCCTGCCGGTCGTGAATGCCGACGGTACGCCGAAATGGCGTATGGCACCGTCGCCGGTCGGGCCGTATTGGGAAAAGGGCATGAAGAAGGGCTATCAGGACGTAGGCTCCTGGACCTTCCTCAAGTCCACACCCGAGAAGCAGAAACTCGCGGCCTGGCTCTACGCGCAATTCGTGACCTCAAAAACCGTGTCGCTGAAGAAAACCATCGTTGGCCTGACGCCGATTCGTGAGTCCGATATCAACTCCCAGGCCATGACCGACATGGCGCCCAAACTCGGCGGCCTGGTGGAGTTCTACCGCAGCCCGGCGCGCACCGAGTGGTCGCCGACCGGTACCAACGTGCCCGACTACCCACGCCTGGCGCAACTGTGGTGGAGCAACATCGCCGCAGCGGCCAGCGGCGAGAAAACCCCGCAACAGGCGCTGGACAACCTGGCCAAGGAGCAGGATGCGATCATGACGCGCCTGGAACGCTCCAAGGTGCAGCCGGTGTGCGGCCCGAAAATGAACCCCGAGCGTGACGCGCAATACTGGTTCGACCAGCCGGGCGCGCCGAAGCCGAAACTGGCCAACGAGAAGCCCAAGGGCGAAACCGTGAACTACAACGACCTGCTCAAGCAGTGGGAGGCGGCGCGTAAGTAATTTCGCTGAATGAGCTGAACACAACGGCACGCTTGCGTGCCGTTGTTTTTTTGTTTTTGGGTGGGCCACCTGCATTTCATCTGGTGGTCCGAGACAGCCTGCTAGCTTGGGACTAAACTGCTGAGCATTCATACAGGAGGTCATCTCATGGGTGTTCCACTTTCCCCAATTGTTTCCGAATTTGAAACTGAGGAGCAGGCAAATAGCCATGATCTTTGGTTTCGCGCCAAAGTCGAAAAAAGCTTGGCCAACCCCGGACCTGGTGTACCCCATGACGAAGTCATGGCGAGGGTTGAGGCGATTATCCTTGAAGCAGAACGCAAGCAGAGGGTCAAAGCCTGATGTTGAGTGTTGTTTGGCTTGATGAGGCTATCAGCGACCTGATTGATATCGTTACTTTCATTGCAGCAGAGAATCCTGGGGCTGCGCGCCGTATCAAGACACGCCTTGAAGGTGCGCCTCTGCCACTGACCGAGCATCCTTACCTGTATCCGAACGGCCGTGTGCCCGGCACTCGGGAGGTCGTCGTTCACCCCAATTACGTCCTGGTGTATCGAGTAACAGCAGAGCGCATCGAGATAGTCAACGTGTTGCACGCTCGGCAAGAGTATCCCTGATTTCTCCTCATATCGCGTTGGGCACGACTATTGACCCAATGCCCCCATCGCAATAACACCGCGACCGCTTGTCCCCAGGTTAACAATCCCATCTGAATTTTCCGCACATCTCAAGGTTCTGCATCTTAGAAGCGCATGTTTTTCAAGCGCTCTTGCGGGGCCACCTTGTGGGAGGCCCGTTGTAACGGACTTTGCGGAAACTGCCATCATGACACTCCTTACAGCGCTGTCTGGCCAGCCGGCCTCTCTCACCGATTCGGCCCAGGGCCGCCATCAACGGGTGTACCAACAACTGCATGGCGAAACCCAAGACGCCACCGAACTGGCGCGTGAATACCTGCACGATCAATTGGCTCTGGTAGAAGCCACCGATTGCGACTTGCCAGAGGCGCCCGAACAGTTGCTGGCCTGGGTCGAGCAGCGCTGCGCCGAGGTGGCCCAGGCCTATGCCGACTACCTTGAGCAGCGCCGGCAAGGCGGGCCACGGCGGTATTTCCAGAACAAGGCCCATGCGTTGTATTTCCTGCAGTGCGTGGCGCCGACCAAACAGGTGGACGGCGCCTGGCTCTACGGCTTGCTGCGCTATTGGCAAGACCAGCGCTTCGACGGCCTGCTCACCACTTACCTGGAAGAATTGGGCGACGGTGAAGCCGCGCAGAACCATGTGGTGATCTACCGCAAGTTGCTCAGCGAACACGATGCCGACAGCGAAGCCGGCCTTGAGGATGACCATTACCTGCAAGGCGCGCTGCAACTGGCGCTGGGTGTGTGTGCCGACGAGTTCCTGCCGGAAGTCATTGGCTTCAACCTGGGCTATGAACAGCTGCCGCTGCACCTGTTGATCACCGCCTATGAACTCAGTGAGCTGGGCATCGACCCTTATTACTTCACGCTGCATGTCACCATCGACAATGCCAGCAGTGGCCACGCCTGCAAGGCCGCACAATCGGTGCTGAACCTGTTGCCGCTGGGCGAGGGCAGGGTAGACTTCTATCGCCGTGTGGCCGCAGGCTACCGTCTGAATGATCTGGGCCTCGGTACCACGTCTATCATCAAACAGTTCAACTTGCAGGACGAGGTGGTGGCGATGCTTGAGCGCAAGCGCGCCTTCGGCCAGCACATGCATTCGGACTATTGCCGCTTCGAAGGCCAGACCGTCAACCAATGGCTGGCCCAGCCTGGGCAGATCGGCGCGTTTCTCAAGGCCCTGGAAGACAAGGGCTGGATCCAGCACAACCAGAACCCCGCCAACAGCCGTTTCTGGCAACTCATCGAGGGTGCTGGCGCCGCGATGTTCGGGGTGTTCAGCGGTTATGAAAAACAACTGATCCATGACTGGATTGCGGGTGAATGGGTGGCCAGCGAACGCGTGCCGCCCGTACGGCCGGGACGCGGCAGCCGGTTTTCCCGCGAGCAGCATCGTCCAGCGGACCCGGATACCCAGGCCCTGGCGGAGTCGTTGTGCAACCTGCCCGATGTGCAACAGCTCAATGCGCTGATCCCATGGCTGTCGGCACGCCGTCACTGCACGCCTGCCGGGCTGTATGCCACTCGCCGCTTTATCCAACTGCGTGCGCGCCTGCGCTAAGGAATGTGCCTATGTCTGCGCAACAATTGGCTGACCGTGCCTTGTTGAATTTGGGCCGGGGGTTGAAGGAGGGTGGTTATCGCTTTATCACGCCAACGCCCTTGACCCATGAGCGTGTCTACCGGCGGCTGGCGACGCCCCTGGCAATGACGCTGCGCGATGTGTTCGGTTGGTCGATGCCCTTCGATCAAGGCCTGTTGCCCGAGGCCTTGCGTGAGGAGTTGCAGCAAGCGGATGTGATCGAAAAACATGGCGCGCTATGGCGCAGCGCGGTGCGTTGGTCGAGCCTCGATGATCTGTTGTTCGCCCATTCGCCTTATCCCACCGACCAGGCGGACGCGGTGTTTTTCGGCCCCGACAGCTACCGCTTTGCCCAGGTAATCGAAGCCTACCTGCAACAGCGTTTCGAGCCCCTCAAGCGCGCTGTGGACATTGGCTGTGGCGCCGGTGTCGGCGCGCTGATGATTGCCAAAGCCCGACATGACGCCCAGGTGTTGGCGGTGGATATCAACCCCCGTGCCCTGCGCATGACGGCAGTGAATGCCGAACTGGCCGGGCTGAATAACCTCAGCGTTTACCACAGTGACGTGCTGGCCAGTGTGGAGGGCGAATTCGACCTGATCGTCGCCAACCCGCCGTACATGAAAGATGACCGTCAGCGCGCCTATCGCCATGGTGGTGGCGCCCTGGGGGAGCAGTTGTCGCTGCGCATCGTCAGTGAATCCATCGGGCGCCTGGCCCTGGGCGGTAGCTTGCTGCTGTATACCGGGGTGGCGATGGTGGCCGGCAGCGATCCCTTCCTGGAGGCAGTCAAGCCGCTGCTGGGCAGCGACGCCTTCGGCTGGACCTACCGCGAACTGGACCCGGACGTCTTCGGTGAAGAACTGGAAAAGCCAGGCTATGAGCAGGTGGAGCGCATTGCCGTGGTCGCGCTGACTGTCACCCGATTGCGCTGAATGCCGATGCTCACCTTTGGTATTGAAGAGGAATACTTCATCACCGACCTGCACAGCCGTCAGATGGTCGGCGAGCCGTCTGCGGCGGTGCTGGCGGCCTGCCGCGAAGCGATTGGCGCGGGCTTCTCCTTTGAGATGTTCCAGGGGCAGATCGAGGCGGCCTCGCCGGTGTTTACCTCAAGCGCCGAAGCGGCGGATTATTTCTCGACTGTACGCGGCAACCTGGCGCAATCCCTGGCTGAGTTCGGTCTCGGTGTGGTGTGCGCCGGCAGCCACCCGCTGGCCGATTGGCGTGGGCAAAAGCCGACAGATCAGGCGCATTTCCGGCAACTGTTCGACGATATTCAATACGTAGCGCGGCGCAGTGTGTTGTGCGGGCTGCATGTGCATGTGCAGGTCCCGCAAACGCTGGACCGCATTGCGGTGATGAATCAGGTGTCGCCGTGGCTGCCGTTGTTGCTGCTGCTCAGTTGCTCGTCCCCCTTCTGGGATGGCGCGCCCAGCGGCTTTATGAGCTACCGCCAGGTCGCGTGCGACGAGTGGCCCCGCATGGGCGTGCCGGAACACTTCACCGACTGGGCCGAGTACCAGCGCTACCTGGCCATGTTACAGCGCATCGGCGCGATCAAGGCCGATGGCAATGGCTGGTGGGGCATTCGCCCGGCGGCGCGTTACCCCACCCTGGAACTGCGCATGACCGACGCCTGCCCACGGCTGGAGGATGCCTTGGCCCTCGCCACGCTGTTTCGGGTGATGGTCACCCATGCCTGCGCGATGCAGCGCCCTGGCGCCGGTTTCAGTGCCGAGGCGCGCTGGCTGCTCAAGGAGAATCGCTGGCAGGCCAAGCGTTATGGGGCCGCTGGTACCTTTGCGTTGGACCACACCGGCACCCTGGGTAGCGCTGAGCAATGGCTGCAATGCGCCCGACAGACGTTTGCCGCCACCGCAGAGGCCATGGGCGAGCCGCTGTTGTTCGATATCCTGGATGCCTTGCTGAGACGGGGCAATAGCGCGGCCGAGCAGTTGCGCTGGCAGGCCCAGGCCCAGGCCAGCGGCGCCGAGGCGCTTGGCAGCTTGCGCCAGGTAGTCGACCTGCTGTTGGCCCAGACGAGTGGCGACCATTGATCGGGTGTCGCTCTACGTCGAAGGAACACTGAGGGGCTGCTCTGTCCTTAATTAGTAACCCCTCAACGGCAGGAGCGCAGAGCATGCGAGCGATGACTTACCAGGGCGCACACAAGGTGCAGGTGGATACCGTGCCCGATCCGATCATTGAACAACCCGACGACATCATTCTGCGGGTCACCGCCACCGCGATCTGTGGCTCGGACCTGCACCTGTATCGCGGCAAGATCCCGACCGTGGAGCACGGCGATATCTTCGGCCATGAGTTCATGGGCATCGTCGAAGAAACCGGTCCGGCCGTCACCGCCGTGCAAGCTGGCGACCGTGTGGTGATTCCGTTTGTGATTGCCTGTGGCGATTGCTTTTTCTGCCAGCTGCAGCAATTCGCCGCCTGCGAAACCACCAACGATGGGCGCGGTGCGATCCTGAATAAAAAAGCCATCCCACCGGGCGCCGCGCTGTTCGGCTACAGCCGTCTGTATGGCGGCATTCCCGGCGGCCAGGCGGAGTGGGTGCGGGTGCCCAAGGCCAATACCGGGCCGTTCAAGGTGCCCGGCACCTTGGCGGATGAGAAGGTGCTGTTCCTCTCCGATATCCTGCCCACCGCTTGGCAGGCAGTGACCAATGCCGGCATCGGCAAAGGCTCCAGCGTGGCCATCTATGGCGCCGGGCCCGTAGGCCTGCTCAGTGCGGCCTGCGCGCAGATGCTGGGCGCCGAACAGATCTTCATGGTCGACGACCATCCGTATCGTTTGGCCTACGCGCAGAAAATGTACGGCGTGATCCCGATCAATTTCGAAGAAGACGAGGACCCGGCTGACACCATCATCCGCCAGACCGCAGGCATGCGCGGCGTCGATGGCGTGGTGGACGCGGTAGGTTTCGAGGCCAAGGGCAGCACCACGGAAACCCTGCTCACGGCCCTCAAGATCGAGGGCAGCAGCGGCAAGGCCCTGCGCCAGTGCATCGCCGCTGTACGCCGCGGTGGCGTGGTGAGCGTTGCCGGGGTGTATGCCGGGTTTATCCATGGCTTTATGTTTGGCGATGCCTTCGACAAGGGCCTGACTTTCAAGATGGGCCAGACCCATGTGCAGCGGTTCTTACCGGAGCTCTTGGAGCATATCGAGCTGGGGCATCTGCACCCGGAGGCGATCATCACTCACAGGCTGCCTCTGGAGCAGGCGGCGCGGGGGTATGAGTTGTTTGATAAAGCCGAAGAGGAATGCCGCAAGGTGATCCTCCTGCCAGGTGGGAGCGACCGGCCGCTGACCGAACCGCTGGACGAACTGACCCCTGAGTTGCGCGTACAAGGTGTTCCCGGGTTCTAGGCCAATGGGGGAGCTGCTGTAGGCGCAGACGGTAACAACGATGCGAAGCGAGCCGCTCTTGATCTGCTTTTGATCTTAGGCGCCCCGTTAAACCACGCTGGCCGGAATTCGACAGGGATTTGGGGGGTAAACCGGCAGGGATGCCGGTTTAGCCGCCCCGCGCCATGGATGGCGCGTGGCGGCGGCCCCCCAAATCACTGGCGGATTACGGGCACACCGAGCCTAAGCGAGGTGCCGAGTGGTGGGGCAAGAGCGTTTTGCTTACTTTTGCGCTTTTTCAAAAGTGAGCCGCCGTCAGGGCGGAACCCTAAGTGGCCGGTACCTAAATAATGGATATGTACTCGGTCAAATCCAATATCCCGGTCGGCTGGCAGGCCGCCTTCGCAGGCAAGCCAGCTCCCACATTGGATCTTCTTTGCCTAGAAAGATGTGTTCCCCCCCAACATTAGCCTGTGTCAGGCCATGGCTTGCGGCTGGATGCGCAGTTCGCCGTCCACATCCTTGACCAGCCCACTGGCGACAAACAGCGGCGCCAGGCGTTTGTGCAGCTGCGGCTCGACGTATTCCTTCACCGTATCCAACGCCAACACACCACTGAGCGGCAGCTCGGCCTTGGTGTACGACAACCAGGCCTTTTTCAACGCCATCAACACATCACTGCCCGCCGTCGAAGCGAAGCGGCGGTGCACGGGCTTACCCTCGAAGGTGAAGGTGTGTTGGAACTCGTAGCCGCTTTCATCGCCACCGCTGGCCGTGCAGCGCACGCAGGTGCAAGGGCCGTCGCCGAAGGCACTGCGCAGGTAGGCGTTGAAGTCCACCACGGGCTTGAGTGACAGGCGCTTATCAAGCTCGAACAGGTCCCCGGTCATTTTTTCGTCAGTGTTCAACGTCCATTTCCTCGCAGTCGGTTGCTGTGTTTCAAAGCGCGGCACAATACCAGCCGAGCGTGGGTTTGGGGATTATTTGCATCGTGGGCAAGGGTCAGCGGAAGAATTCACCGGGGGTGGAATCAAACTGCTGACGAAATGCATTGATAAAGGCTGAGGTCGACTCATAGCCACACCCCAATGCCACATCCGTCACCCGCTCGCCTTGTTCCAGGGCGGGCAGGGCGCTTAACAGGCGCAGGCGCTGGCGCCACGCGCGGAATGTCAGCCCGGTGTCACTCAGGAACACCCGGCTGAGAGTCTTTTCGCTGACCCCCAGTTTGCGGCTCCACTCGCCCAACGTAGTCTGTTGCTCGGGGTGCAGGTTCAGGCTGCGGTAGATCTGCCGCAACCGCGGGTCGTGAGGCAGCGGCAACATCAAATCCACCTGGGGCGCGGCGGCGAGTTGGTCGAGCAGCACCTGGGCCAGGCGTCCGTCCGGTCCGTCCTCGGTATATTCCACCGGCAGTTGGCTGAAGTTGCGGATCAACTCGCGCAACAAACTGCTCACCTCCAGCACTTGGCAACGTTCGGCGGCCCAGGCGGTGACGCTGCAATCAAGATACAAGCTGCGCATTTCCGTATGGGGCGAACTGAACACCCGATGGGGCATGCCGGCCGGGATCCACACCGCGCGCTGGGGTGGTGCGACGAAACGTCCGACGCTGGTCTGGATCTCCAATACCCCGGAAATCGCGTAGGACAACTGCACCCACGGATGACTGTGCCGTCGCGTCAGCGCCCGATTGGGCAAGGATTCAGTGCGCCCGTACACCGGCCTAGGCAGGCTGGAAAGCCCAGGAACACTGCGGCGAACGGCTTTTTCATGTCCTTTAGGCGGCATTTACTGGCTCATTGGCGTTAGTCGGTAACAGGTGGTTACGTTAGAGTCGTCGCGACGCTCTTGGCAACCCCTGGAAGAATTGCTTATGACCCGGCCCCGGTTTCTGCCCGACAACTTCACCCTCACCCTGATCGCCACCGTGATCCTCGCCTCACTGCTGCCCGCCAGCGGCCAGACCGCCGTGGCGTTCGGCTGGGTCACCAACCTGGCCATTGCGCTGCTGTTTTTCCTGCATGGCGCCAAGCTGTCGCGCAAGGCCATCGTCGCCGGTGCCGGCCACTGGCGCCTGCATCTGCTGGTGTTCAGCCTGACCTTCGTGCTGTTCCCGCTGCTGGGCCTGGCGCTCAAGCCGCTGCTGTCGCCGTTGATCGGCAACGAGCTGTACATGGGCATGCTCTACCTCTGCGCCTTGCCGGCCACCGTGCAATCGGCGATTGCCTTTACGTCCCTGGCCCGCGGCAATATCCCGGCGGCCATCTGCAGCGCGGCGGCGTCCAGTCTGTTCGGCATCTTCCTGACACCGCTGCTGGTAGCGCTGCTGCTCAACGTGCACGGGGATGGCGGCTCCACAATCGACGCGATTGTCAAAATCAGCGTGCAGTTGCTGCTGCCGTTCATTGCCGGGCAGATCGCCAGCCGCTGGATCGGTGGCTGGGTCGGACGTAACAAAGCCTGGCTCAAATTCGTCGATCAAGGTTCGATTCTGCTGGTGGTCTACGGGGCTTTCAGCGAGGCGGTCAACGAAGGTATCTGGCACCAGATCCCGCTGTGGCAATTGGGCGGGTTGGTGGTGGCCTGCTGCGTGTTGCTGGCCCTGGTGCTGGTGGCATCCACGCTGCTGGGCAAGGCGTTTGGCTTTAACCAGGAGGACCGCATCACCATCTTGTTCTGTGGTTCGAAGAAAAGCCTGGCAACCGGCGTGCCGATGGCACAGGTGCTGTTTGCCGGGGCAAGCATGGGCGTGTTGATTTTGCCGTTGATGCTGTTTCACCAGATCCAGTTGATGGTCTGCGCGGCGCTGGCCCAACGCTATGCCCAGCGGCCGGAGAGCATTCCTGAGTTGATGGGGCAGGTGGATCCGTGACGCACCTCTCATTCGTGGGTAAATGAGCTCAAGTTAACCGGCGTGCCGACGACTTACTTCTTAACTAACCCAAGAAGGAGTGTCGGCATGAACGTTCATCGTGTAGCGGTAATGACTGGCCTCCTGGGCCTGTGGGCAAGTACCTGCGGCGCCGCACAGACCGTGGGGCAGGGCACCATCAGGTTCAGCGGCGCGATTGTCGAGTCGGGGTGTGCGACAAATGCGCGCAACGGTTCGGTGATGGAACTGCGCAGCTGTGCCCAATCCAGTCGTGGCAGCCGCATCGAGGTGCGCAGTGTCGCGCCGGTAGCCAGTGTCGACGCACCCCATGTGCGGCTGGTGGCGGACAGCGGCGAGGGGCGCTATTACGATCAGCGTTACGTGTTGGTAGACCGCGCCGGCAAGCTGATTCAGTCAGGCAACTACATCATTACCATGACTTCGCCGTAGGTCGTCGGGCGACGATCCGCAGCAACAGCGGTGCGAGAAACCTATAGAATGCTCGGCGGCGGCGCTTGTCCTGGGTGGCCGCTTGATCATCGTCAGAGTACCGCGCCCGTCAATGAGCCTTTCAGCCGCAACCCCCCAAGCCAACTGGCAACCGGTCATCGCCCTCGCGCTGGCCGCGTTTGTGTTCAATACCACCGAATTCGTCCCCGTCGGGCTGCTCAGCGCCATCGGCGCCAGCTTTGACATGCCCGTGGCCAGCGTCGGCCTGATGCTCACCATTTATGCGTGGATCGTGTCGCTGACCTCGCTGCCGGTGATGCTGCTGACCCGCAACGTCGAACGGCGCAAATTGTTGATCGTGCTGTTCGGTCTGTTTATCGCCAGCCATATCCTCTCCAGCGTCGCCACCAGCTTCGGCTTGCTGATGGTCAGTCGGGTCGGCATCGCCCTGGCCCATGCGTTGTTCTGGTCGATCACGGCTTCCCTGGCCGTACGTCTGGCGCCGGAAGGCAAGCAAGTGCAGGCCCTTGGCTTGTTGGCCACCGGCACGTCCCTGGCGATGGTGCTGGGCATTCCCTTGGGCCGCCTGTTGGGCGAGGCCATGGGCTGGCGCACTACCTTTTTGGTGATCGCCGCGTTCGCCGCCGCGCTGGTGTTCTGGCTGGCGCGCACCTTGCCGTTGCTGCCCAGCCAGAACTCCGGCTCCCTGCGCAGCCTGCCGCTGTTGTTCAAGCGTCCGGCGCTGGTGGCGCTGTACGTGCTGACGGCGATGACCGTCACCGCCCAATTCACCGCCTACAGCTACATCGAACCCTTCGTCGAAGGCGTCGCCGGCCTGGGTGGCAGTGCCGTGACCCTGATCCTGTTGGTGTTCGGTGGTGCGGGCATCATCGGCTCGTTGTTGTTCAGCCTGGTGCATCGCTTCAACCCCCACCTGTTCGTGATCGGCGCGGTGTCTATCCTCGCCGCGTGCCTGGCGCTGATGCTGCCGTTGAGTGGCGCCGAGTCTTACTTGGTGGGGCTGAGCATTTTCTGGGGCATGGCGATCATGGGCTTTGGCCTGGCCATGCAGTCCAAGGTGCTGGTGCTGGCACCGGACGCCACCGATGTGGCCATGGCGATGTTTTCCGGGATCTACAACATCGGCATCGGCGGTGGTGCATTGATGGGCAGTTGGGTGGGCAGCCACTTCGGTTTTGCCTGGATCGGCGCGGCGGGCGGTTTGCTGGCGGCGTTGGCGTTGGTGGGGTATTGCCTGGCGATTCGGCGGTTTGGGCAGGGTGGTGCCCCGACGCCAAGCTGATCGTCCCGTATCCACCGGATAACTGCAGACTCAATGTGGGAGCTGGCTTGCCTGCGATGGCGGCCTGACAGTCAATACAGTTGGACCGTGTACATATCCATTCCTGCGGTAACGGCCACCTAGGGTTCCGCTCTGACAGCGGCTCACTTTTGAAAAGCCGGAATGCCGGCCCAGGCAAAAGTAAGCAAAGCGCTCTTGCCCCACCACTCGGCACCTCGCCTAGGCTCGGTGTGCCCGTAATCCGCCAGTGATTTGGGGGGCCGCCGCCACGCGCCATCCATGGCGCGGGGCGGCTAAACCGGCATCCCTGCCGGTTTACCCCCCAAATCCCTGTCGAATTCCGGCCAGCGTGGTTTGACGGGGCGCTTAAGATCAAGATCAAGAGCGACTCGCTTCGCATCGTGGTTACCGTCTGCTGCTACAGCCCACAAAGTTGTGTAGATACCTATGCTGCGAAGGCGGCCCGATAAACGACACATTCCCACCTGACGCTCCGCGATCAAACTGTGGGAGCGGGCTTGCTCGCGAAAGCGGTGTGTCAGTCACTGCATCTGTTGCTGCATTACCGCTTTCGCAGGCAAGCCAGCTCCCACATTTGATCTTCATTGCCTTGAGCATTGTGTTCGCTTAACTGACGGGCATAGTTCACCGCGCTGATCGTCTCTGTTTGTTACTATTGCCATCCCGTCACCCGGAGTCGCCGCCGTATGCAACACCAGTGGGATGAAATGCACCGCACCCGCAAGCCCACGTTCGTCCTGTGTGGCGAGCCCCAGGGGGATGTGCTCAATCTCTATGTTCACGGTTACTCGGCATTCTTTAACCGCCAGCAACTGGGCAATTTCAAGCAGCAGTTGGCGGCTATCGAAGGCTCGACCAACCTGATGCTGTTCTGGCCGGCGGGGCATTTTCTGGAAAACCTGTTTGCACCGTTCAAGGACGTGCTCGCCTCGTTGCTCGGCGGTGGCGGCCTGGGCGCGGCGACGGTGGGCGTGGGCAAGGCCATTGCCTATTTCCTTGACCATTACAAAAGCGTCGAGGCGCGGGTGGATGAAGTGGCCAAGACTTTGTTGCCAGAATTGGCCGGTTACCTGCACAACCAGTCGCTGCCGGTGCGGCGCATCAACCTGATCGGCCATTCCCTGGGCGCGCGCATTCTGGTCAAGAGCCTGCTGGCCAGCCCCGAGATCGCTCGCGAACTGCCGTTGAATAACCTGTTGTTGATGGGCGGGGCGATCTGTACCTCGAGCCCCTGGGACGAGGTGTCGGCGCCGCTCAAGGGGCGGTTGATCAACTGCCATTCGAGCAAGGACTGGGCGCTGGCCATGAAGCCCGATACCGAGCGTTGCATCGGCCGCTATGCGATTGAAGTGACGCCCGCGCTCAAGGCCAAGGTCACCAATGTGCACCTGGCCAGCTTCGATCATGCCGCCTATTGGCCGCAGTTGAAGACGGTGGTGCAGTACACCGATTTGCTGCAGGAGCGGCGCGGCATGATCCGTGTGGACTCGCGCAGCAGTGACGTGCGGTTTGCCGAAGCGGACGTGGACCTGTACCCGGCATTGGTACAAGCGCGGCCGGAGGAACTGAAGTTTCTTGCCGAACTGATGGCGCAAAAGCGCAGTGCTGCGATTGATGCCAGTGTGCGCGAACCGTTGAAACTGGCCATTGAGTTGCAGCGCATGGGCGGCGACAGCTTTATGAACCTGGCTCGTGGCCATGGCGTGGGCTATCGCCAGATTGCCGAAGATGTGGCGCAACGCCTTGGCATCAAGTTCGACCAACCACTTGAGCATGTGGCGCTGGCAGAAATCGAAGGGCAGGTCGCAGAAACACTGATCGAGCAGTACAAGGACAAACTCAGCCGCGCTGATCGTCAGGCGTTCGAGGCCGAGCTCCAGGCCGCTGCGCAAAAAGAGCAGGGGTTGTTCAACCGCTTGGATTTAGGCCGTTCGGCTACCGCAGCCTTGAGCGGCACGGCGTTGGCCGGGCTGACCGGGTTTATCCTGCGGCGCGGTGCGGCGACGGCGATCCCGGTGGTGGGCCAGGCGCTGGCTGCGGCGATGTTGCTGGTCAGCGGTGTTCGGGCGTTTTCCGGCCCGGCGTATTCGATCACCACCTTGGCGGTACTGGTGGTCGGCGTGATCCGCCAACGCATGGAGCGCGAGGCGCTTAACCAGGAACTGGACTTGGTGGTGCAAGTGGTGGAAGCGTTTGACCTGCCGCGGGACACGGTGATGCGCACGGTCGCGTCCGACTGATAAGCTGCTGCCCAAGTCTTGTGTATTTGCCTGGAATACCGCGTGAAATTCAGCCTGCCCAAAATCGCTACCGCCCCGTTCTGCCCGCCGGAAGTGGCCGGCTCTGTCGCTGTTGATCCCAAGGCCTCGTTTTTTAAACGGGTGTTGATGTTTGCTGGCCCCGGCCTGTTGATCTCCATCGGCTACATGGACCCCGGCAACTGGGCAACGGCCATTGAAGCCGGTTCACGCTACGGCTACAGCCTGCTGTTTGTGGTGCTGCTGGCCAGCCTGGCGGGGATGGCGGTGCAGTGCCTGTGTTCGCGGCTGGGCATCGCCACCGGCAAGGACCTGGCGCAATTGTGCCGTGAGCGCTACAGCCAGCGCTCTGCTCGTACCCAGTGGGTGTTGGCGGAAATCTCCATCATCGCCACCGACCTTGCCGAAGTGCTCGGCTGCGCCCTGGCGTTTCACCTGTTGCTGGGGGTGTCGCTGACCACCGGCATTGTCATCACGGCATTCGACACACTGTTGATCCTGGCCCTGCAAAATCGTGGTTTTCGCCGCCTCGAAGCGATCATGCTGGCGCTGGTCGCCACCATCGGCGTGTGCTTTTTCATCGAACTGGTGCTGATCAAACCCTACTGGCCCGACGTGCTCAGCGGGTTTACCCCGTCACTGTCGGCCATCAGCGATGCGGCGCCGTTGTACCTGGCGATCGGCATCCTCGGCGCTACGGTCATGCCCCATAACCTCTACCTGCACACCTCTATCGTGCAGACCCGCCTGATCGGCAAGGACCTGGCGAGCAAGCAGGACGCGGTCAAGCTGGCGCGTATCGACACCATCGGCTCCCTGGCCTTGGCGCTGTTGGTCAACGCCGCGATCCTGGTGCTGGCCGCAGCGGCCTTCTACAAGACCGGCCATACCGATGTGGTGGAGATCCAGGACGCCTATCATCTGCTCGACCCCCTGGTCGGCGGTGCTTTCGCCAGCATCCTGTTCGGTATCGCCCTGCTGGCATCGGGCCAGAGCTCGACCTTCACCGGCACCATTGCCGGGCAAGTGATCATGGAGGGTTACCTCAACCTGCGCATACCCTGCTGGCAGCGGCGCCTGATTACCCGTGGGCTGGCGCTGATCCCGGCGTTTCTTGGCGTATGGCTGATGGGCGACGATGCCATCGGTAAGCTGCTGATTCTCAGCCAAGTGGTATTGAGCCTGCAGTTGCCCTTTGCGCTGTACCCGCTGATCCGCATGACCGGCGACAAGCAATTGATGGGGCCGTTCGTCAACCGGCTACCCACACGGATGCTGGCGTGGTTTCTGTTCGCGGTGATCAGTGGGGCGAATGCATGGTTGATTGGGCAGTGGTTGTTCTGACACTGAGGTGCATTGCCAAGGCAGTGCCTACACCAAGATGGCCAAGGATGTGTATTGGGCAACTTCTGGGTCAGCAGTCAATAGCTTCATCGGCTCAGTCATGGCTGTTGCAATGATCAGCCGATCGAAGGGATCCTTGTGATGATGTTCAAGATCCCTGACGGCAATGGCATGCTCCAGGCTGATGGGTAATTCGACGAAGCCACTTTCCAGGCAGTAGTCGCGAATTTTATCTAAGTCCACAGCAAGCTTTCCCAAGCTAACCTTGATTGCCATCTCCCAGAATGTCGCCGCACTGACGTAAATTTCGGCGGCGTTTTCTATCAGCTTGCGGGCTTTACCGGACAGTTTGGAGTCATCGTTGAGTGCCCATAGCAGGATATGGGTATCCAACAGTAGCCTCATGAATGACTGCCCTCAAAGGCATCCAAAAGATCGCTGGGGAGTGGGGCGTCGAAGTCTTCAGGAATGGTCAACTCGCCCTTCATTGCGCCAATTCGCCGGCCCTTGGACTTACCAAGCGGGACGAGCTGCGCCATTGCGCGACCATGTTTGGCGATAGTGATGATTTTGCCAGCGGCGGCTTCATCGACCAGTTTGGACAGGTTGTTTTTTGCCTCACCGAGGGCAACGGTAATCATGAGGTCTTCTCCGTGTTTTGGCCAAATATAGCCAAAACTACGACCGCTATCAAAGATGGCACGACCACTGGCGGCGGCCGCTCGTTCAGCGCGGGATGGTGTGTGGTACGTAGTGACCATGACGTCTCTCCAAATAAATTTGGCCAAAGTCTGCCCCAGCGCACCGTCCCCAGAAATACTGGCCCCCAAAATCAGAACTGACCTACGTTTTCTACTAGGAATATTCCTTCACTGGCGCCGTTCAGCAGCGCCAACATCCGTCACCGATCCCAATACGGCACCGTCCCAAAACACTCCACGAAATAGTCGATCACCGTGCGCACCTTCAGCGAGAGCCTGCGGCTGCCCGGCCACAACGCGGCGATCTGTTGGGGCTCCAGGGTAGTCGCAACGTCGTATTCGCCGAGCACCGCCTGCAAGGTGCCGGCGCGCAGGCTTTCGCCAATCAGCCAGGACGGAAATACCACCAGGCCCAGTCCTTGTTCGGCGGCGTGGGTGAGGGTGTCGGCGTGGTTGCCGGTGATGGGGCCGCTGACGCTGTAGGCTGTCCAGTCGCCTTGGCCGCGGCGGAAGAACCAGCGCTCCTGGCCGGTGATGCCTTTGTAGGCCAGGCAGTGGTGGTGGGCCAGTTCGTCGGGGTGGCGCGGCGTGCCGTGCTGGGCCAGGTAGGCAGGGCTGGCCGCGATGCGAAAGCGTTGCGGCGCGAAGATGCGCGCCTGCATGCCTGAGTCATTGAGCACGCCAATACGAAACAGCAGGTCGGTGCCATCTTGCAGCGGGTCGACGAAGGTGTCGGTCTGCTGGATATCCAGCTGCAACTTCGGGTAGCGCCGGCACAGCGCTCCCAGCCAGGGTGAAAGGTGGCGCTGGCCAAACACCATGGGCGCGTTGATGCGCACCAGGCCGCTGGGTTCGCTGTCTTGCTCTTGCAGGGCTTGGTTCGCCGTCTCCAACTGCTCCAGTAGCAAGCGTGCGTGGCGGCCCAGCAGGCGGCCGGCTTCGGTGGGGCTGACGGCGCGCGTATGGCGGTAGAGCAATTGTTGGCCGACGGCCTGTTCCATCAGTTGAATCTGCCGCGAGATGGAGGAGGGTGCCAGGCTTTCGCGGCGGGCTACTTCGGAAAAGCTGCCCTGGTCCAGCACGGCCACAAACAGGCGTAGCGCCTTGAAACTCAGTTCATTCAAGCCCTGCATCATTTCTCCAGGCTGTGCGTTTTGCGCAAAGGTGTTGTCCGCATAGTCCCATTTATCGCACAGCACGGCCACCGGATAATGCGCGCCATGGTTTTCTTTCTTGATACGCGGGTGATGTATGCAGGCACGTTCTACCGAGGCGCTGGCGCAGGCCAGGCCGAGCAATAACCTTTTACGGCTGCTGCTGTTGCCGTTGGTGATTCTGGCGGGCATGGGCCTGTCGGTGGAGGCCGGGTTGCTCGGGCCATTGGGCGCGCAGGTCGGGCATTTGTGGGCGACGTTGAGCATCTTTGGCGTTGGCACGGCGATTCTTTTTTTACTGCTGTTGTTCAGCGGCCCGCAAAAGGGCCCGGCATTCACGCAATTGCCGCGCTGGCAGTTGATCGGCGGGTTTCTGGGGCCGATGTACGTGGTGGTGCTAACCCTGGCCACACCGCACATCGGCATCGCGATGACCATGATCGCGATTCTCTCGGGCCAGGTGGGCAAGAGTGTATTGATCGACCACTTCGGCTGGTTCGGCACGGCGCGCAAACGCGTCAATGGTGAGCGCTGGATCGCGTTGGCGTTGATTGTGGCGGCATTGATTCTGATTGCACGGGGTTAAGGCGATGAATCTGTTTATGTTGTTGGTGCTGGTGATTGCAGCGGGGGCGGTGCTAAGTGTGCAGGCCGCTATCAATGGGCGTCTGGGCCAGACTGTAGGAGTATTGCGCAGCAGTCTGTTGACCTTTGCGGTGGGCGCGCTGACCACGGCGCTGTTGATATTTTTCTTCGAGCCGGCCCAGGCCGTCAGCCTGCTGGAGGTGCCCAAGTGGCAATTGACGGGTGCGCTGTTTGGCGTGGTGTACATGATGGTGATGGTGGGCGCGGTGCCTGTGGTCGGCACGGCCGTCGCCACGGTGGCGGTGATCGTCGGGCAACTGGGCATGGGCATGTTGATTGACAACTTCGGCTGGCTGGGCAACCCGGCGATCGAGCTGTCGGGCAGCCGTATCCTCGCCATGCTGTTGCTCGCCCTGGCGTTGGTGTTCATGTACCGCAGCAATAGCCGCCGGGCCGACTGACGGCGCTGAACCATGCTTGCTTGCTCAGGGTCACTGCTTAAGGTGCGGCGCTCGCCGCACCGGACGACCATGAAAAAGGAGTCTGACCATGCCAGATCAAACCTGTGCTTGCCCTCACTGCAAATGTGTATTGGGCGTTGACGCAATCATGAAAGACGGCAAGGGCTATTGCTGCCAGGGCTGTGCCGAGCACCATGCGCACGGCGAGCCCTGCGCCGCCGCGACGGGTTGCGAATGCGCCAAGTCCGCTCACGGTTGACAGGATTGACCTGCAGGCCCGGGCACCCGGCGCCTGCAGGCTGAGTAGAAACAGTTCGCTTGCCGGCAACCAGTCTTTACCATGGTGGCCCATCCCTGATTGATGTGTACCCGCCATGGCCCTGGCCGCGCCCCCCGACCTCAGTGATCACGCCGTTCCCGTACAACCGTTGGCGCGTACCTACCCGCGTGGGTTGTACGTAGAGCCGCACAGCCACGATTGGGGCCAGTTGCTCTACGCCATGAGCGGTGTGATGTGGGTCGAGACGCCCCGTGAAGCCCTGGTGGTGCCGCCCCAGCGCGCGGTCTGGTTGCCGCCGGGAGTGGAACACGGCATCCGTGTGGTCTCCGATTTGCAGATGCGCAATATCTACCTGCGCCCGGCGCTGGCGGCGACGCTGGACAGCCAGGTGCAGGTGATCGAAGTGGGCCGCTTGTTGCGGGAGTTGATCGTAACCTTGGTGGAGCAGGGCGATCACGGCGATGCGGCCTACTACGAGGCTGTCGTAGGCCTGGCCCTGTTGGAGTTGCAACGCGCACGTCGCTCGCCAATTCGCATCGCCATGCCGGTGGCGGCGGATCGTCGGCTGATCAATGCGTGCCAGGCGGTCATGGCATCGCCCTCCCTGGACATCCCGTTCGAACAGCACGCCGAGGCGGCGGGCGCCAGCGTGCGTACCCTGGCGCGATTGTTCCAGCAGCACCTGGGCATGGGGTTTGCCCAATGGCGCCGTCAGGTGCAGTTGGCCACGGCAGCGGCGGAGCTCATCCAGGGCCAGTCGGTGAGCGGCATAGCGCGCACCCTGGGCTACTCGCCCAGCAGCTTCAGCGACATGTTCCGACGCGAACTGGGCGTGTCGCCGTCGCAGTACCGGAGTTGGCCGAAATCCTGAAGCACTTGGCCGATACCCACGGTAGGTGCGCCCTAGACTGAGCCCATCAATCAACCGGGCGCAGTCTTCATGAGCTATTTGATTTCCTTGGCCATTGGCCTGTTTGTCGGCGTGATCTACGGCGCGCTGGATTTCCGCTCACCGGCGCCGCCCGCTATCGCACTGGTCGGCCTGATGGGCATGCTGCTTGGCGAAAAGCTCTGGCCCATGGCGCGGCAGCTGGTCAGTGGTTGGTTGTCCTGATCCCTTTTCCCTTCGACGGATGCCCTCGATGAACGCACTGCAATTTACCGCCACCGGCGACCTTGCCAACCTGAGCCTGGTGGAGGTTCCCGTGCCGGTGCCGTCTGCCGGTGAAGTGCTGGTGCAGATTAAAGCTGCGGGCCTGAACCCCAGCGACGTGAAAAACGTGCTCGGCCGCTTCCCCTACACCACGCTGCCACGCATCCCAGGGCGTGATTTTGCCGGCGTGGTGGTGGAGGGCCCGCAAGCATTGCTCGGCCAGGCAGTCTGGGGCACCGGTCGCGACCTGGGTTTTTTCGCTGACGGTTCCCATGCCCAATACCTGCGCGTATCCGCCAAGGGCGTGGCGCACAAACCCACGCATTTGAGCTTTGCCCAGGCGGCCAGCCTCGGCGTGCCCTATACCACCGCCTGGGATGCCCTGGAACGCAGTGGCGTTGGCCAGGGCACGCGCTTGCTGGTGATTGGCGCCAACGGCGCGGTCGGCAGTGCGGCGCTGGCGTTGGCGAAGATACGCGGTGCGCAGGTGCTGGCGGCTGTGCGCAAGGCCGATCAGCTCGAGTTGTTGCAGGCTCAAGGGTTGGACGCGATTGCCTTGGGCAAGCCAGAGGCTCTGGGCGCGCAAGTGCAGGCCGTGTTCAAGGGCGGCGCCGACGTGATCTTTGACACCACCGGTTTCTGGCTGCCTGCCGCGGTGGCAGGGCTGGCACCGTTCGGCCGCATCGCCATCATCGCCGCCCCGGTTGACGGCCACGTGCAGTTACCGGCCCTGGCGCTGTACCGCAAGGGTGGTTCGGTGGTGGGGGTTAACTCGTTGCTCTATAGCTGCGAACAATGCGCGGTGATGTTGGAGGCGTTTGGGCGCTTCTTTGATGAAGGCCTGTTGCCGCTGCCTACGGGGTTGCGTGAAATGGCGTTGGGGGACGGGGTTCAGTGCTATGCCGAAGTGAACAGCGGCAGCCCGGACAAAATCATTTTCCTACCCTGATCGTTCCCACGCTCCGCGTGGGAATGCATCCAGCGGCGCTCTGCGCCAAACGCTCAAAGCGGACGCAGAGCGTCAAAAGCGGCATTCCCACGCAGAGCGTGGGAACGATCATCTTCACTCGACCTCAGGAACGCCTTTTTCCCACGCCGACCAGTTCTGCACAATCGCCTGGACCAACGGGTTGCCCGTGCGGTACAGGTTTTCCAGCGCCGGTACAAAACCACCCTGGTCCGCATACTTGAGCAGGTTGTCTACCTCGCTGTAGCCCGGATAAGGCCGGTCAAAATCGGAGCCTGCGCGCACCACGGCCAGGCGCTGGATATCCACCAAGCCTTCGCGGCTGGCGCGCAGCAGCGCTTCGTAGGTGGAGTTGTCCTCTTGTTGGGTGGTGCAGTATTCGCCTTTGTTGTCGGTGAGCAACTTGGTCCAGACCTCGGCACGTTCGCTCAACCGCGTGCCGGAAAACCAGGTGTTGCCCGCCAGGGTGTCGCAGCGCGTGACTTGCGGCGGTTGGTTGGCCGGGGCGGCGGGGTAGTGTTTGCGCCAGGCGGCGGACTCTGTACTTTCTGTCAGTTCCACCTTGTGCGACAAGGCAAACGCCTTGGCTTGCAGCTTGGGGTTGAGCTCAAACACTTCGGTCTTGTAGTCCAACGGGGGTTTTTCGTTGGGGCCCTTGGTGTTGATCCCGATATAGCCCGTCGGCCAGCCCTTGGGGGCATCCCGTGAATCCAGCTCCCACTGCGTGCCGAACTCCACCAGGTAATGAGCCCATGCGGCGGTGCCGATGGTGCCGTGCTTGGGGTTGATGCCGGCGATCCCCGCGATCAGGAAGTAACTCTGGCGCAGGTCGAACTTGGGCGACAGTGCCAGGGCCAGCGTGGACGCGGCCGCGTTGGTCTGGCCCATGCCGGTTACCAGCAGGCACACGTCTTGGGTGTTGCAGCGAATCACTGGGTATTCGGCGGACAAGCCCGGTACGCGTACTTCTTGTTTGAGGGCCAGGCGGTCGATCCAGGTTTGCGCCTCGGGGGCGAACATGGTGATCAGCATCACCTTGGGTTTGATCGGCGCCGGGTTATCCGCCAGCACCACGTGGGGCAATAGGGCCAGGCCTGCGGCCAGCGAGATACGGGTCAATGCGTTCATCTACAGCTCCTTGATCAGAATTGGTAGCCCACGCCGGCGTAGTAACCCCAGCCGTCTGAGCGTGCGCGGAAGTTGCCTTCGCCGAAATTCAACTCGCTGCCGTCCTCCCAATTGCCGCCGTTGTGAAAGTAACGGCCGACCAGGGTAAAACGCAGGTGGGTAAACGAGTACAGCAACACGTTGGTGGCCACCAGGGAGTTGGCGGTGCGCGCCGGGTTGTCCTTGTGCAGGTCCGAGCCGAAATCGTAGTTGGTAAAACCGATGTAGGTCAGCGAGGCGCCGTTGTCGAACTTGCCGATAGGCACGATGTACTTCATCTGCGCCCGGTAGCCGTCCCAGGAATACTCATTGCTGGCGCCATAGTTTTCCCACTGGTAGCGCCCGTAGAAGTTGGCCGACAGGTTGACCCGCGAGTGGGTGTCGATATCGGTGCCCAGGCCGCTGTACAGGGTGTTGGCGCGGTTTTCCTTGCGGCTGCCGTGGTCGTAGATCCAGTCGAAGGCCACATACCATTCCTTGAACGGGCCGATCGCCAGGCTGCGTCCTGCGAGGTAGTCGATGGAGATGCGCGGTTCGTGCTCCATGAACACCGGCGAGCCATGGTCCCACACGCCTTTGTCATTGCTGTTACCGATGGTGAGGATCTTCGGCACATCGATATAGCCGTACAACTCAAAGGGGCCCTTGCGCCCGAAGTACTCGTATTCCAGGTAGACATCATCCTGGGGCTTGGGGCCGAAACTGATGTCTTTGCTGCCAATCAGCGTGAGGTCCTGGTTAAACCACTCGGACAGATACACGCCTTTTTTCGCCGGAGGGGTGGCTTCAGGGCTGAGGGTTTCGCCCTGTGCTGAGTCATCCACGGGCTTTTGCTGCGCCAAAATGGGTGCACTGAGTACTCCCGTAACGGCGGCCAGTAGCAAAGAAGCGCCAAGACCAGCACGAGGCTTTGAGGTGGGGTGCATTGAAAGTCCTTATTCTTACGCGGTTTAAACCCGATTTGACGGGGAGGAGTGAACTTGGCGGTCAAGTTCGTTCCGCAAACGTTTGCACAGGCTGTACCAACTTGGGTCAATGGCTTGAACTGTTTAGAAAAAAGACGAATTTGCCGACGCTTTGGTCAGGAAAACAGTGGGACTCCTATCATCCCGGAGGGGCGATGGAGTGGAATATCGGCAGTGCGGCCTGCCGCCGGTACTCACTCGGCGTCTGGTGCATTTCGATACGAAAGTGGCGGTTGAAATTCGACAGGTTGGCGTAGCCCACCTCAAAGCAGATGTCCGCCACTGACATCTGGCTGTGCAACAGCAAGCGGCAGGCACGCTGCACGCGGAACTTGCGCATCAGGTCGATAAAGCCGTGACCGGTGTTGCGTTTGAAAAACCGCGAAAAGCCCGGTTCGCTCATGTCCAGTTGCCGGGCAATGTCCGACAGGCGTACATCGCCGGTCAGCTCTCGCATCAGGTAGTCAAATGCCTTGTTGATGCGCTGGGCACTGCGCGCGTCCAGGGTTGGTGCGTAGCAAGGGCTGGCCAGGGTTTTGGCCTGTGCGGGCGGTGCGTTCTTCAGGGTATCGAGCAGTTGCAGGAACAGGGTCAGGCGTTGCAAGCCCTGGGCGCTGCCGATGGCCTCCATCAGCCGTGCCGCGCCCGTTGCGGTCTCGCCGGTGAATTCGATGCCCCGGCGCGCCCGTTCAAACAGTGGCTGTAAATCACCGAGCTCAGGCAGGGTGGTGCGCAGGGCGAGGAGGGCGGCGCCGTCGAATTGCAGCACTACATCGCGCCCGTGCAGGTGTTCGCCGGGGGGCAGGTCGCCGATCCAGTCGTGCGGCAGGCCAGGGCCGATCAGCGCGACATGCCCGGCGCCGAACTCACCGATATAGTCACCCGCCACCAGCCTGCCGCTGCCTTGGCGGATCAGGTGGATTTCGAATTCAGGGTGATGGTTCCAGCGCGCCAATTCATAGGGGTAGTCATGTTCGAACCAGCGAAAGCCGTGTTCCGGTTCGGGCAGGATCACCTCAAGCTCCGCAGGGCGGTGCTCGAACAGAGTGGCGGGGCTGATGGGCATGGTGCTGCCTCTTGTGATGGTGCAATTTCCCCAAAATACCCTCACCGGCAATCGGTGCGCTAGCCCCGGTTTCGCCTGAGGCTGATACTTTTTTGATCCTATGCCTACGGTTAAAAAAGTATCAGCCGAGCCTTCGCCAGTCGTTTGTGAGATGGCAGGCCAAGCTGCTGTAATCGAAGCTCAACAACAAAGGTCGGCAAGCTGTTCTCGGCGGCGCTCACCGGCTACCGGCAATAACCCTTACAGGACCCTCCCATGAAACGACTCGAAGGCAAAAGCGCGCTGATCACCGGATCGGCGCGGGGCATTGGTCGTGCGTTCGCCCAGGCATACATCGCAGAAGGCGCCACCGTAGCCATCGCCGACATCAACCTGCAAAGGGCCCAAGCCACCGCCGCTGAGCTGGGCCCCCAGGCTTACGCCGTGGCGATGGACGTTACCGACCAAGCCTCCATCGACGCGGCCATCGCCACAGTGGTGAGTCATGCCGGCAAGCTCGATATCCTGATCAACAACGCCGCCCTGTTCGACCTGGCCCCCATTGTCGACATCACCCGCGACAGCTTTGAGCGGCTGTTCTCGATCAACGTCGCCGGCACCCTGTTCACCCTGCAGGCCGCAGCCCGACAGATGATCAGCCAGGGGCATGGCGGCAAGATAATCAACATGGCCAGCCAGGCCGGGAGACGGGGCGAGCCGTTGGTGGCGGTGTACTGCGCGACCAAGGCAGCGGTGATCAGCCTGACGCAATCGGCGGGTTTGAACCTGATCAAGCAAGGCATCAACGTCAACGCCATCGCCCCTGGTGTGGTGGACGGCGAGCATTGGGATGGGGTGGATGCGCTGTTCGCCAGGCATGAAGGGCTGGCGCCTGGCGAGAAGAAAAAGCGCGTAGGCGATGAGGTGCCGTTTGGGCGGATGGGCACGGCGCAAGACCTGACCGGCATGGCGATCTTCCTGGCGTCGAAGGACGCCGACTATGTGGTGGCCCAGACCTATAACGTCGATGGCGGCAATTGGATGAACTAGCGGTTGACGCTGATCCAACTGTGGGAGATGGCTTGAACTGCGATAGCGTTGGTGGATTTACTCCAGTCATCGCAGCATAGGTATCTACACAACTTTGTGGGTTGTAACAGCAGGCGGTAACTACGATGCGAAGCGAGTAGCTCTTGATCTGCTTTTGATCTTAGCCGCCCCGCGCCATGGATGGCGCGGGGCGGCGGCCCCCCAAATCACTGGCGGATTACGGGCACACCGAGCCAAAGCGAGGTGCCGAGTGGTGGGGCAAGAGCGTTTTGCTTACTTTTGCCTGGGCCGGCATTCCGGCTTTTCAAAAGTGAGCCGCCAGGGCGGAACCCTAAGTGGTCGTTACCTAAATAACGGATATGTACGCGGTCAAATCCAACATCCCGGCCGGCTGTCAGGCCGTCTTTGCAGGCAAGCCAGCTCCCACATTTGGATCGCGGTGCGTCAGTTAGAACAGCGTCGGCTATCCGGTCGTCACGGGAGCAAGCTCCCTCGCCACAGGTCCAGTGTCGCACCAAAGTTGTGTAGATACCTATGGTCATCGCAGGCTTGACATGCTGATCCGCCTAACACACATAATTTCTATTCGGGCACTTGGCTCATTTTCAGCCAATGTGAGCCGATGGCTTTGCCTGGTTGCAGTTAATGGGAGCCAGACATTTCGCTGAGTGCGAGCCCACGTGTTTTCAAACGCAAGCCATTACAGTTACGCTTTAATTTTCAAAGTCAGTTTGGGGGACTCTCCCTGTTCATTTTTAATTATGTAATGCAGCGTTATTCTCTTACCAATCCAGTCGACAGTAGGTGACCAGAGCCCGACCACGCCCACTACCGACGAGACCCTTGTGCAGGTGAAAGCCATGCAGGGTTACTTGCAGACAGCGATTTCGATTGATTGGGACCAGGTCAACCAGGCGCGACCGGAGTGGAATGCGCGGTGAGGTCGGTCGATTGAGCGTTGAGGCTTGAGCCCAGCGCAATCGTGACGCGGAGCGTCACAGGGCGCACTTTCCATGGCGTGTCTCCTTAACGCGCGGCCAACACGGCCAGCTCTTCGCGGGTGCTGCTAATGCCAGCACCCGCCTTAAGCAACTCATTCACCGTCTGTACACCGCCGTCCTCGCTGATGCTGCGGCACGCCGGCAGGTGCAGGACCACTTGCAATCCGGCTTTGAGCAACTGCAACGCAGTGGTCTTGACGCAGTAGTCCAAAGCCAGGCCGCCGACGATCACACGCACCACCCCTCGGGCCTTGAGGTACTCGATGACGCCGGTGGACAGTTTGTCGTGCAGGTCGTGGTAACAGGCGCCATAGGGGTGCAGGTCGGGCTCGACACCTTTCCAGATGAAGTAGTCGTAGTCATAGGGCGTGGGCAACTCATCGAGCAAGGTGAACCCCTCGGTACCCGGCACGCAGTGGCTGACCCAGGTTACATCGGCATGGGCCAGGCCGGTGGGTTGCAACATCTCGCTGTGCTGCGCAACCACCCAGGGTGCGTGGGGGGTGTGGGCGTCCTTGCTGCCGATGCGGTGGCCGGCGAGGCTGGCCATGTAGTTGAGTTCGGCGCCAATGTGGTCGCCACCGGCTACCGGTAATTCATTGGGGCATAAAGGTGTGAAGCTCTTCTGGGCGTCGACGTCGAATGAAGCGATGGCGGCTTTCGAAAGGCTCATGGTCATCTCCGGTGGTCTGCACATACGACCGCCTCCGGGCGAGCGTAGAAAAGGTGAAGTGTGGGGTAGTTTACTGCGTGGATCGACGCGTTCACCCTATTCTCAAAACGCTGAAGTTCGAAGGTGGGTGGCAAGCTTAAGCCCTCGTACAAAATGGCCTCTCTAAAAGAACCTAGGTACTGAAAATGCCTGAAATTTTTCTTCGGGCATTTAATGTGATCCAGAAACGAGCGATGTAGTCGGGTCAAGCGGCCGATGTTGTCGAGCCGCTAGACTTATTAGCTGAGGTCGGAAGGCGTGTTAACTAGCCGTATCTTCCCGAGCCTTTTTTAAGGCGCTCATCAATTATAACTTTTACTTGATCTGCGGTTGCGTTAAGGAGAGTAATAGCGTTCCCGTTAGTGTCAAAGCCCTGAAATGAATTCGTTTGATAGGCAGGATCATGTTGGCGAATGATAAAGCCTCTATATGCAGTATCTACTGGATAACTCATGATAAATTCCCTCTCGATTTGTGAGTAATGTTTTTATCTTGCAGCTTTAAGTTACAAGCTAATGTCGAACTACGTCTACTGTCAGAGTTGACAGGTATTTGGGGTTGTATGCCCAAGTCCCAGATTTTTCCGGCAGCGCTCCAAACTCAGTAATCGCGGGGCTGCCGGAAAAAAGTGATTTGCGACCCCGCTTGCCAAACGCGAAAACGGCACCTTTTCAGGGGTGAAGCCGTCGTCAAGGAACATTACATGCGTCTGCGGGTTGGCCTTGTTGGTCTGGACTTTGGCGAGGATGGCCGATCGCCCAAGTAGCAGCATTCCTGCGGCTTGTCGGAGGCTGGCCGAGACGATGGCCGCTTGTCGGTTTCTTGATGATGAAAAGTCATGTTCCAAAAAGTGCTTCAGCCCGATCAGGACGCGACTCTTGAGAGAATGTAAAGCAGTCCCGTCGTGCTGTAGATTCAAGACGCAACCGAGATGGATAAATGGGTAAATCTTGGGCCCAAAGGGATGGGGCCGAGCCGTTTGCCGATGGTGGTGGAGTTGCTCAGGCACGAATCAGCAGCCATCGCCCTGCGTTACGCAGGTCCTCGCAGGCGTTTGGGGGTAGGGATTCGACAACCACTAATGTTCACGGAAAAATCTCTGTGTTGCAGCCAGCCTTGCAAGTCGGTAAATGTTGACTAATATGATCCGGGTAAAACAAATAAAATCCGGGTAATAAAAAATGCCTATGCAAACTTTCCCGCTCTGCACGGCTTTCGCAGTTCATCAGCGCATTGCTGCCGGTACTTACCCCGCAGTCGCCGAGGCACTTGCCGATCAAGCGTTGCCCGCCGGTAGCTTCCTGGTCTTCGATGATGCCACCGGCAGGCAGGTCGACTACCCGTGGCCGGCGGGCTATGCGCCGCAGCAACCTGCCCAGGCCCACATCGACGACGAGCCGCCCGCCACGCCCTCGGTGGGCCGCCCGAAGTTGGGCGTCGTCGCCCGGGAAGTCACCTTGCTGCCACGTCATTGGGAGTGGCTCGGCCAGCAGCGTGGTGGTGCGTCGGCTGCCTTGCGCCGGTTGGTGGATGAAGCGCGTATGGCTCATGCCAGCGCTGATCAATTGCGGCAGGCCAAGGAGGCCAGCTATCGCTTCATGAGCGCGATTGGCGGTAATCTGCCGGGCTTTGAAGACGCCTCGCGTGCGCTGTTTGCCCAGGACAGAGACGGCTTCTCGAACAGTATCGCGCACTGGCCGACGGACGTGCGCACCTACCTGGCCTGGCTGTCGCGCAATGCCTTCCCAGCCCAATAATCAAGGGGCTCAGACCTTCATGGACGTTACTCGGCAACGCCCCCTGTGGCAAATCTACCTGTTGTTCCTGGCACCGATGGTGCTGTCCAATTTCCTGCAAAGCTTTTCCGGTACCCTCAACGGCATTTACGTTGGCCAGATGCTCGGCACCCAGGCGTTGGCTGCGGTGTCGGGGATGTTTCCCATCGTGTTTTTCTTTATCGCTCTGGTGATCGGCCTGGGGGCGGGCGCCTCGGTACTGATCGGCCAGGCATGGGGCGCCAAGGAGACCGGGCTGGTCAAGGCGATCACCGGTGCCACCCTGACCCTGGGCGCGTTGGTGGGCCTGGTGGCCGCCGTGCTGGGCAGCCTGTTTGCGCGCCCGGCGTTGCAGGCGTTGGGCACGCCGGTGGACGTGCTCGACGATGCGGTGGGCTACGCCCAGATGATGATGTTGATCATGCCGTTGCTGCTGGTGTTCATCCTCTATACCCAACTGCTGCGTGGGGTCAGCGACACGATTTCGCCGCTCCTGGCGTTGATGGTCTCCACCCTGGTGGGCTTGCTGCTGACGCCTGCGCTGATTCGCGGCTGGATCGGCCTGCCGCCCATGGGCATCCAGAGTGCGGTGTATGCCGGGCTGGTGGGTAACGCCTTGGCGATGCTGTTTTTGATCCTGCGCCTGCGCCACAAAAACCACGTGATGGCGCCAGACCGCGAGCTGCTTGCCGCCTTGCGCCTGGACCGCGTCATCCTCGGCAAAGTCCTGCGCATCGGCCTGCCGACGGGCTTGCAGATGGTGGTGTTGTCGCTGTCGGAGCTGGTCATCCTGGCCCTGGTCAATGGTCACGGTTCCCAGGCCACGGCGGCCTATGGCGCGGTGACGCAGATCGTCAACTATGTGCAGTTCCCGGCGCTGTCGATTGCCATCACCGCGTCGATCCTCGGCGCCCAGGCGATTGGCGCCGGGCGCCTGGAGCGCATCGGGCCTATCCTGCGCACTGGGCTGGTGATCAATCTGTGCCTCACTGGTGGCTTGATCGTGCTCGGCTACGGGTTGTCCCACTGGTTGCTGGGGCTGTTCATCACCGACGACAGCGCACGGGTGCGGGCCGAACACCTGCTGCACATCATGCTCTGGAGCATTCTGGTATTCGGCTTCCAGGCGGTGATTGGCGGCATCATGCGCGCCAGCGGCGTGGTGCTGATGCCGGTGGCGATCTCGATCTTCTGCGTGCTCTGCGTGGAGTTACCAATGGCCTATCTGTTCAACGCCCACTTCGGGTTGGAAGGGGTGTGGATGGCATTTCCGGTGACCTACCTGGCGATGCTGGTGTTGCAGATCGCCTATTACCGGTTGGTGTGGCGGCATAAGCAGATCAAGCGGTTGGTGTGATAAAAAGCTGCGCAACTTGAAGCAAAGAAGGCATTAACGTCATGGCGAACCCCTACGCCGAATTATTCCAGGCCCCCGGTGCCCGGGCCTTCGTGCTCGCGGGCATGCTGGCACGCATGCCGATATCCATGACCGGCATCGGCCTGATCACCATGCTGTCCCAGGTGCATGGCGGCTATGGCCTGGCCGGTTCGGTGGCGGCGGTGTTTGCCCTGGCCACGGCGATTTGCGCGCCGCAAGTGTCACGTTGGGTGGACCGCTACAGCCAGGGCAAAGTATTGCCGATTGCCGCGCTGATCGGCGGCGGAGCGCTATTGATGTTGCTGCTGTGTACGCGGTTGCAGGCGCCGAATTGGACGCTGCTTCTGTTCGCCGCGCTGGCGGGCTGCATGCCCAATATGTCAGCCATGGTGCGGGCGCGCTGGACCGAGCTGTACCGTGGCCAGCCCAGGCTGCAAACCGCGTTTGCCCTGGAGTCGGTGCTTGATGAGGTGTGCTTCATCATCGGCCCGCCCATTTCGGTGGGGTTGAGCGTGGCGGTGTTTCCAGAGGCCGGGCCTTTGGTGGCTGCGCTGTTGCTGGCGGTGGGCGTCACCACCTTTGTGCTGCAACGGCAAACCGAGCCACCGGTGCACGCGCATCAAGGCGCGCATGGTCGCTGGCTGATTGCTTCGCCGTCGGTATTGATCCTGATGATTCTGCTGCTGGCCATGGGCGTGATCGTTGGCGTGGTGGATGTGGTCAGCGTGGCCTTCGCCCAGCATCAGGGCCAGCCGGCGGCGGCGAGTATCGTGCTGTCGGTGTATGCCATTGGTTCGTGCCTGGCCGGGTTGGCCTTCGGTGCCCTCAAACTCAAGGCGCCGCTACCACGCCAGTTCCTGTACTGCGGCGTAGCCACGGCGTTGACCACCTTGCCCTTGCTGCTGGTGAGCAATATTCCCGGCTTGGCCGCTGCGATCTTTATCTCCGGACTGTTCTTCGCGCCCACCTTGATTGTGTCGATGGCCATGGTGGAGCAGATCGTCCCGGCCAGCCGCCTGACCGAAGGCATGACCTGGCTGATCACCGGCCTGAGCATCGGCGTGGCCATTGGCGCCGCCAGTTCGGGGTGGATGATCGACCACTTTGGCGCCACCAGCGGGTTCTGGGTGGCGCTGGCGGCGGGGGCGGTGGTAGCGGGCTCGGCGGTGTTGGGTTACCGGCGATTAGGGTAAAGGGCTGGCCTCGCAGGTTTGGTTGAGCAGATCATTCACGGCTTCGCGAAAGGCCACTTCCAATGCGTGTTCGGTTTGGCCCTCATAACTCACCAGCGCGCTGATGTACAAAAGCCTGCCGAACAGGCAGTTGTCGTCAGCGCTGTATTCAATTGAGCCGTTATTGCCTTTGTATTGCAGTTGGCGATTCATTGCGCTGATTTCCCTCGTGTAGACGTCTGGATAACCTGACCTCGGCAAGCCTAGAGCGCACGCATCGCTAACCCTAGCGGTGGCGTACTGATTTTGCGTAGGACGCTTCCCGCCAGCCTGTATTCCCCGCGCGCAACCGCCACCCATCCCCCCGCTAATTTTTCCCCGCCCGGTTCGTTTTATAGGGACGACGTGCCTTTGTGCTTCCCGCCTATTGCCCCGGATTCCAAGAAATGAATGCTGAAGACTCCTTGAAACTTGCTCGCCGGTTTATCGGGCTGCCCCTGGAAAAACGCCAATTGTTCCTGCAAGCCTTGCAGAAAGAAGGCGTGGATTTTTCGAGGTTTCCGATTCCGGCAGGGGTGGAGGTGGAGGACCGCCAGGCGCTGTCCTACGCACAGCAGCGCATGTGGTTTCTATGGCAATTGGATCCGGCCAGCGGCGCCTACAATTTGCCCGGCGCGGTGCGTTTAAGTGGCGTGTTGAGCCTGCCAGCGCTGGAGCAAGCGTTCGCCAGCCTGGTGGCGCGTCACGAAACCCTGCGCACGGTGTTCCAGCGTCAGGCCGATGAGCGGCTGGCGCAGGTGGCGGTGGAACCGTCGGTGACCGTCGAGCACCTGGACTTCACCGCCTTGGCCGTCGATGCGCGGGAGCAGGCCGTCAACGCCGCCGCCACCCGTCAATCGCTGTTGCCGTTCGACCTGGAACATGGGCCACTGCTGCGCGTGCAACTGCTCAAGCTTGCCGAGCAGGAACACGTGTTGCTGCTGACCCTGCACCACATCGTCTCCGACGGTTGGTCGATGAACGTGCTGATCGACGAATTCATCCGTTGCTATGACGCCCATGAGCGCAACGAAACGCCCCAACTGCCAGCGCTGCCCATCCAGTACAGCGACTACGCCCTGTGGCAGCGCCGCTGGCTGGAAGCGGGCGAGCAGGCGCGCCAGTTGGAGTACTGGCAGGCTCGCCTGGGTGATGAGCATCCGGTACTGGAATTGCCCACTGATCACCCGCGGCCGGCCATGCCCAGCTACCAGGGCACACGGCATAACTTCGCGATTGAGCCGGCACTGGCCGTGCAACTGCGCAGTTGCGCGCAAAAACACAACGTCACCCTGTTCATGCTGCTGCTCGGTGCCTTCAATGTGCTGTTGCACCGCTATACCGGCCAAAGCGACATCCGCGTCGGTGTGCCGATTGCCAATCGCAATCGCACCGAAGTCGAGGGGCTGATCGGGTTCTTCGTCAACACCCAGGTGTTGCGCACCGAACTGACCGGGCAAACGCGGGTTGCCGAGTTGCTGCAAGGTATCAAGGAGCATGCCCTGGGCGCCCAGGCCCATCAGGAGTTGCCCTTTGAACGTCTGGTTGAAGCGCTGAAAATCGAGCGCAGCCTGAGCCACACGCCGCTGTTTCAGGTGATGTATAACCATCAGCCGGTAGTCGCCGACATCGCCTCGGTCAGTACCGCATCGGGGCTGGAATTGGCCCTGGTGGAATGGCAAGGCCGCACCACCCAGTTCGACCTGACCCTGGACACCTACGAAAAGTCCGGCACCCTGCATGCCGCGCTGACCTACGCCAATGACTTGTTCGATACGCCCACCATCGAGCGCATGGCCCGGCATTGGACCCGCCTGCTGCAGGCCATGGTGCTCGATGGCGAACAGCGCATCGGCGAATTGCCCATGCTTGATGCGGATGAACAGCAACGGCTCGTTCACAGCTGGAACCAGACCGCCGAGACGTACCCGACCGAACGCGGCATTCATCACCTGATCGAAGACCAGGCGCGGCGCAGCCCTGATGCACCGGCGCTGGTGTTCGGTAGCACCACCTTGACCTACGCCCAACTGGATGCGCGCGCCAACCAGTTGGCCCATGCCTTGGGCGAGCAGGGCGTAGGGCCGGACGTGCTGGTGGGCATCTGCATCGAGCGCTCCATCGAGATGGTGGTTGGCCTGCTGGCGATTCTCAAGGCCGGTGGCGCCTACGTGCCCCTCGACCCTGAGTACCCCCAGGAACGCCTGGCCTACATGATCGAAGACAGCGGCATACAACTGCTGCTCAGCCAGCAGAGCCTGCTGGCGTCGCTGCCCGTCGCCGGTATCCAGGTGATTGCCCTGGACCAGCCGGCGCTATGGCTCGACGGCTACAGCAGCGAATCGCCGAATGTGGCCTTGCATGCCCTTAACCTGGCCTACGTGATCTACACCTCGGGCTCCACCGGCAAGCCCAAAGGCGCCGGCAACAGCCATCGCGCCTTGGTCAACCGCTTGAGCTGGATGCAGCAGGCGTATGGCCTGGGTGCCAATGACGCGGTCTTGCAGAAAACCCCGTTCAGCTTCGACGTGTCGGTGTGGGAGTTCTTCTGGCCGCTGATGACCGGCGCACGCCTGGTGGTCGCGGCGCCTGGGGAGCACCGTGAACCGGCGCGCCTGATTGACACCATTGGCCGGCACGCCATCACCACCTTGCACTTTGTACCCTCGATGCTGCAGGCGTTTATCCATGAACCGGGCGTACAGGCGTGCGCAAGCCTCACGCGTATCGTCTGCAGCGGCGAAGCCTTGCCCCTGGATGCGCAACAGCAAGTGTTCGCCAAGTTGCCGACTGCGGCGCTGTACAACCTCTATGGCCCGACCGAGGCGGCCATCGACGTCACGCACTGGACCTGCATCGACGAAGGCGCCGACAGCGTGCCCATCGGCCGCCCGATCGCCAACCTCGGCACCTACGTGCTGGACGCGCAACTCAACCCGGTGCCGGCTGGCGTCAGCGGCGAACTCTACCTGGGCGGCGTTGGTCTGGCGCGCAGTTACCAGCGACGCCCGGCGTTGACCGCCGAACGTTTTGTGTCTAGCCCGTTCGTGACGGGCGAACGCCTGTATCGCACCGGTGACCGCGTGCGCCAACGTGCCGATGGGGTGATCGAATACCTTGGCCGTCTCGATCATCAGGTCAAGTTGCGTGGCTTGCGTATCGAGCTGGGCGAAATCGAAGCACGCCTGATGCAGCATCCACACGTGCGCGAAGCCGTGGTGCTGGTACATGGCGGCAAGCAGTTGGTCGCCTATCTGGTGCACGCAGGCGAGGCGCCAACGGACCTCAAGGCCTGGTTGCTTAGCAGCTTGCCGGAATACATGGTGCCGACGCATTTCATTGCGCTGCCCAAGCTGCCGGTGACCGCCAACGGCAAGCTCGACCGCAACGCGTTGCCAGTGCCGGACGCGGCATTGCAACAGGCGTTTGTGGCGCCACAAGGCGACCTGCAAACAGCCCTGGCCGCCATCTGGAGCGACGTGCTGGGCGTTGAGCAGGTCGGCCAGGACGATAACTTCTTCGAACTGGGCGGCGATTCGATCATCTCCATCCAGGTGGTCAGCCGCGCCCGTCAGGCCGGCATTCGCCTGAGTCCGCGTGACTTGTTCCAGTACCAGAGCATCCGCAGCCTGGCGCTGGTGGCGCGCTTCGAGCAGGTCAGCCTGATCGACCAGGGCCCGGTCAGCGGCGAGGTCATGCTGACGCCCGTCCAACACAGCTTTTTCGACCAGCCGATCCCGGCGCGGCATCACTGGAATCAATCCTTGTTGCTGGTGACCGGCGAGGTGCTTGAGCCTGTACGGTTGGAAGCAGCGCTGGCGCGGTTGATCCAGCATCACGACGCCTTGCGCCTGCGTTTTGTGCAGCAGGCTGACGGCTGGCAGCAGAGCCATGCCGCCTACGTCAGCGAACCGCTGTTGTGGCAATGCCAGGCCAGCACCGACGCCGAGTTGGCGGCGCTGTGTGATGAAGCCCAGCGCAGCCTTGACCTTGCCCAAGGCCCACTGTTGCGCGCCGTGTTGATGAGCATGGCCGATGGCGGCCAGCGTGTGCTGCTGGTGATTCACCACCTGGTGGTGGATGGCGTGTCCTGGCGCATCCTGCTTGAAGACCTGCAACAGGCCTACCGCGAACAGGCGCTGCCGGCGAAAACCAGTGCCTATCAGCACTGGGCGCAACAGTTACACAGCCACGCGCAGACCCTCGATGAGCAACTGCCGTACTGGCAAGCTCAGTGCATCGACGCGGAACTGCCGTGTGATCACCCCGAAGGCGGCCTGCAAAACCGCCTGGGCGCCAAGCTGGAAACGCGCCTCGATGCCGAGCAAACCCGCCGCTTGCTGCAAGACGCACCAGCGGCCTATCGCACCCAGGTCAATGACCTGTTGCTGACCGCCCTGGCACGGGTGATCAGCCGTTGGAGCGAGCAACCGGCTGCGCTAATCCAGCTGGAAGGTCACGGCCGTGAAGACCTGTTCGACGATATCGACCTGAGCCGCACCGTCGGCTGGTTCACCAGCTTGTACCCAGTGCGCCTGCACGCCGAAGGCGAACTGTCGGCGGCGATCAAGTCGGTGAAGGAGCAACTGCGCGCCGTACCGAACAAAGGCATTGGCTACGGCCTGTTACGTTACCTCGGCACGCCTGACACCCGCGAAGCGTTGTCGACCCTGGCCGCGCCGCGCATCACGTTCAACTACCTGGGCCAGTTCGACCGCCAGTTCAACGAATCGGCACTGTTCGTGCCGGCCAGCCAGGGCAGTGGCCAGGCCCAGGATCCAGAGGCACCGCTGGCCAACTGGTTGACGGTGGAAGGGCAGGTCTATGGCGGTGAGCTGTCGCTGCAATGGGGGTTCAGTCGAGAGATGTTCGAGGCGGCGACTGTTCAGCGGCTGGCGGATGATTATCGGCAAGAGCTGCTGGCATTGATTGCGCATTGCATCGACCCGCAACAAGGCGCTCTCACTCCGGCCGATGTAGCGCTGACCCGGCTGACCCAGCAGCAATTGGACGAGCTGGCGCTGCCGGCACGCCAGGTGCAAGACCTGTATCCGCTCTCGCCGATGCAGCAGGGCATGTTGTTCCATAGCCTCTATCGGCAGGGCGAGGGTGATATCTACGTCGGTCAACTGCGCGCCGATGTGCAGGGTATCGATGTGGCGCAGTTCCAGAGCGCGTGGGCGCAGGTACTTGCGCGGCATGACATGTTGCGCACTGCATTTGTGTGGCAGGACGACCAGGGGCAGGCCCTGCAAGTGGTGTATCGTCAGGTCAGCCTGCCGTTTACCGAATACGACTGGCGCGGGCGTGAAGACCTTGGCGCAGCATTGGATAGCCTGGCCACCGAACATCACCGCCAAGGCTTCGAACTGGCCCGGCCGCCATTATTGCGGGTGGCACTGGTTCGTAGCGCCGAAGATCGTTGGCACCTGATTTACACAAGCCACCACATCTTGATGGACGGCTGGAGTAACGCGCTGGTGCTCAACGAGGTACTGCAAGCCTGCAAGGGCCAGACCTTGCCGCCGGTTGGCGCGGCGTTTTCCCAGCACATTGCCTGGTTGCAGCAACAGGACCCGATGGCGGGGGAGAGGTTCTGGCGTCAACGCTTGGAGCAGCTGGACGAACCGACGCACCTTGCGCGCAGCGTGACCAGGACCGCAGTGCAGAGTGCCGGTGAATATGGGGAAGTTCACTGCGAACTGGATGAGGAACAGACCCGACGCATGGTCGCCTTCGCGCGAACTCATCAAGTAACGCTCAACACGCTCGTGCAATCAGCGTGGTTATTGTTGCTGCAACGCTATACCGGCCAGGCCAACGTGGCCTGCGGGGTGACGGTATCGGGGCGTCCGGCGCAGTCGGTGGGCGTCGAGCAGCAGGTCGGCCTGTTCATCAACACCTTGCCATTGATCGCGGCGGCCAATCCGGCGCAGAGTGTCATCGACTGGGTGAGCACGATACAGGCGCTTAACCTGCAAATGCGCGAGCATGAGCACACACCGCTGTTTGATATCCAGCGCTGGGCGGGTTCGGCCGGTGAGGCGCTGTTCGATACCTTGGTTGTGTTCGAAAATTTTCCGGTGGCCAAGAGTCTGCAGCAGTCGTCCGAGGGCGGGCTACGCTTCAGCGGCGTCAGCCATCAGGAACGTACCAACTACCCACTGACTCTTACCGTACATGGCGGCCAGCGCTTGAACCTGCACGTGGAGTACCTGTGCGCGGATTTTGCCACCGATGCGGTGCAACACATCGCGGCGTACCTGCAAGGTCTGTTGCAGCAGTTTGTCGACTCCCCTCAGCAAGCCCTCGGCGCTATACCTTTGCTGCTTGCCCATGAACATCTGCGTGTGGTCCATGACTGGAATCCGCGTCACGTCGCTCAACCGGCACAGGCCAGCGTGTTACAGCGCTTCGAGCAACAGGCGCAGCTTTACCCGGATAACGTCGCGCTGATCCTTGATCAGCGACGCATGACGTACGCCGAGCTCAACATGCGCAGCAATCGTCTCGCTCATCGGCTGATCGATTTGGGCGTCGCAGCTGACAGCTTAGTGGGTGTCGCGGTGGACCGTTCCCTGGAAATGATTGTGGGCCTGCTGGGGGTGCTCAAGGCCGGCGGCGCCTATGTGCCACTGGATCCGAAATACCCGGCCGATCGCCTGCAATGCATGATCGAGGACAGCGGCCTGAAATTGCTGCTGACCCAGCAGCCACTGGTCGAAGGGTTACCGATCACCGACAACCTGGCCCTGGTGTGCCTGATCGACGCGCCCGGCTGGCTTGCTGACTACAGCGCGCAAAATCCGTCGCCGCGTGCCCAGCCCGGCAACCTGGCCTATGTCATGTTCACCTCCGGCTCTACCGGCCGGCCCAAAGGTGTGGGTATCGACCATGCTTCCCTGGCACGGCATGTGGAAGTGTTCAGTGAGTTGTTTGCAGTGGCGCCTCATGATCGTGTGCTGCAATTTGGCACCTTCAATTTCGACGGTTTCGTCGAGCAGTTGTACCCGGCCTTGTGCTGTGGCGCAGCTGTAGTGGTACGTGGCGGCGAGCTGTGGGACAGCGACACCTTCTACCAGCAGCTGCTTGACCACGACATTTCCGTGGTCGACCTGACCACCGCCTACTGGTTGCAACTGGTGCGCGATTTTGCCGAGCGGGGCCCGCGCGATTACGGGCGCTTGCGCCAATTGCACATCGGTGGCGAAGCGATGCCGCCGGAAGGGCTGAATGCTTGGCGCGAAGCAGGCTTGCAGTCTGTGCGGCTGCTCAACACTTATGGTCCGACTGAGGCGACGGTGACCGTCACCGCGCTTGATTGCGCAACCTACGTGGAGGGGCGTGAAGCCTTGCCGTCGATGATGCCTATCGGGCGGGTGCTTGATGGGCGCGCCATCTACCTGCTGGATGCCAACCTCAATCCGGTGCCGGTGGGGGTCGCGGGCGAACTGGTGATCGGTGGACCCTTGCTCGCGCGCGGCTATTTCAATCGCCCCGACCTGACAGCGCACCGTTTCATCCCCGATCCATTCTGCACCGGCGGGGCGGGGCGCCTGTACCGCACCGGCGACCTGGCACGCTACCGCGCCGATGGCATGATCGAGTACGTGGGGCGCATCGACCACCAGGTGAAAGTGCGTGGTTTCCGTATTGAATTAGGCGAAATTGAAGCGCGGCTACTGGCCCAGGCCACTGTGCGCGAAGCCTTGGTGATCGCCGCTGATAACCAGTTGGTGGGCTACATTGTGGCGAAACAGACGCTGTCCGAACCCGCGTGGGGCGCCTTGCGTGAACAGCTAAAGACTCGCCTTCGCAAGGAATTGCCGGACTACATGGTGCCCGCGCATCTGGTATTGCTCGATCGGTTGCCCCTGAGCCCCAACGGCAAACTGGACCGCGCTGCACTGCCCAAGCACGATGTCAGCCAGCCACTGGCCCACTGGATTGCACCGGTGAGTGTCGTGGAAAAGCAAGTCGCTGCGATCTGGGCGCAGGTACTGGGTTGCGAGCGGGTTGGTCTCAGTGATCACTTCTTCGAAATGGGCGGACACTCGCTGTTGGCGACGCAGGTGGTGTCCCGTGTGCGTCATGGCTTGGGTATCGAGGTGGCGCTCAAGACGTTGTTCGAGCAGCCGTTGCTGGCGGATTTCGTTACTGCGCTGGGCCACGAGAGTGACTCGGCACCCAAGATGACGGCGGTATCGCGTGACCAGCCCTTGCTATTGTCCTATGCCCAGGAGCGTCAGTGGTTCCTGTGGCAACTGGACCCCGCAAGCGCCGCCTATCATGTGCCGAGCACTCTGCGCCTCATCGGCCAGCTGGACAAGGCCGCCTTGCAGCGCGCCTTCGATACGCTGGTGATGCGTCATGAAAGCCTGCGTACTCATCTGCATCAGGCCGCCGAGGGCACGGTACAAATCATCAGCCCGCAGGCACGCATTCCGATAGCCTCAATGGACGCCGATCAGGCAGGGTTGAAGGCGATGGTCGAAGCGTTGATCACCCAGCCATTCGATCTGCGCCAGGGCCCGCTGATGCGCATCAGCCTGTTGCGTTTGGCTCCAGAGGAACACGTGCTGGTGCTGGTGCAACATCACGTCATCTCTGACGGCTGGTCGATGCAAATAATGGTCGACGAACTGGTGCAACTCTACGCCGCGTTCAGCCAAGGTCAGGCGTTGGACCTGCCGCCGCTGCCTTTCCAATATGCCGACTACGCAATGTGGCAACGCAACTGGATGGAGGCTGGGGAAAAGGCTCGTCAACTCGATTACTGGCGCGATCTGCTCGGCGGTGAGCAGCCAGTATTGGAGTTGCCGTTTGATCACCAGCGTCCAGCCGTGCCTACCCATCGCGGTGCACGTTTGAATATCGCGCTGCCGACGCCGTTGGTCGATAGCCTCAAGCACCTGGCCCGGTGCGAAGGCGTCACGCTGTTCATGCTGTTGCTGGCGTCCTATCAAGTGTTGCTGCATCGCTACAGCGGCCAGCAGGACATCCGTGTCGGCGTGCCGATCGCCAATCGCAACCGTGTCGAGACCGAACGCCTGCTTGGCTTTTTCGTCAACACCCAAGTACTCAAGGCTGATATCGACGGGCATGCCACCGTCCGCCAAGTGCTCGCACAGGTCAAGCAGCGCGCGCTGGAGGCCCAGGCCCATCAGGATCTGCCGTTCGAGCAACTGGTGCAGGCCCTGCAACCTGAACGCAGCCTCAGCCTGAGCCCATTGTTCCAGGTGGCGTTCAACCACCATATCAGCCTGTCCGGCCGCCATTTGCAGCGCTTGGCGAAGTTGCACATGAGCCCGGTGAGCTGGGATGAAGCGCTAGCGCAATTCGACCTGACCCTGGATATTGAGGAGTCCGAGGACCAGTTGAATGCTTCCCTGAGCTACGCCACAGACTTGTTTGATGCCGCCACCATGGAACGCATGGCGCGGCACTGGCAAAACCTGTTGCAGGCCATGATTGCTGATCAGCAGCAGACAATTGGCCAGTTGAACCTGCTCGGTGCCGACGAGCAACAGCACATTCTGCAGCTTTGCAATCGTACCGACTCAGGCTTTTCGGCCCAGCGCCTGGTGCACGAGCTGGTGGCCGACCGTGCCCGTGAGAATCCGGCAGCAATCGCCGTGAAATTCGACGCGCAAACCCTGACTTATGGCGAGCTGGATTGCCAGGCCAACCGCCTGGCCCATGCCCTGGTTGCCCGTGGCGTTGGCCCGGAAGTGCGGGTGGCCATCGCCATGCCGCGCAGTGCCGAGAGCATGGTGGCGTTCCTGGCGGTGATGAAAGCCGGTGGCGTGTATGTGCCGCTGGATATCGAATACCCACGTGATCGCCTGCTGTACATGATGCAAGACAGTCGTGCGCAATTGCTGCTGACCCACAGCCGTGCGTTGCAGCAGCTGCCGGTCCCCGAGGGCCTGGATACCCTGGCGATTGATCGCACGGAAGAATGGGCCGGTTACAGCGATACAGCGCCGGATGTGGCGCTGGACGGCGACAACCTCGCCTACGTTATCTACACCTCCGGTTCCACCGGTTTGCCCAAGGGCGTGGCGGTGTCCCACGGGCCGTTGGTGGCGCATATCATCGCCACTGGCGAGCGTTATGAAACCTCACCAAGCGATTGCGAACTGCACTTCATGTCGTTCGCCTTCGACGGCTCCCACGAAGGCTGGATGCACCCGCTGATCAACGGCGCCAGCGTGTTGATCCGTGATGACAGCCTATGGCTGCCGGAATACACCTACGAGCAGATGCATCGCCACAACGTGACCATGGCGGTGTTCCCGCCGGTGTACCTGCAACAGTTGGCCGAACACGCCGAGCGCGACGGCAACCCGCCGGCGGTGCGGGTGTATTGCTTCGGTGGTGATGCCGTTGCTCAAGCCAGCTATGACCTGGCGTGGCGCGCGCTGAAACCCAAATACCTGTTCAACGGCTACGGGCCTACCGAAACCGTGGTTACGCCGCTGCTGTGGAAGGCACGCAAAGGCGACCCCTGCGGCGCTGTCTATGCGCCCATCGGCACCTTGCTGGGCAACCGCAGTGGCTACGTGCTGGATGCGCAACTGAACCTGCAACCCATCGGCGTGGCCGGCGAGCTGTACTTGGGCGGCGAGGGCGTGGCCCGGGGTTACCTGGAGCGTCCGGCACTGACTGCCGAGCGTTTCGTACCGGACCCGTTTGGCAAGCCCGGCAGCCGCGTGTATCGCAGCGGCGACCTGACGCGTGGGCGTGCGGATGGCGTGGTGGATTACCTGGGGCGTGTTGACCATCAGGTGAAGGTCCGGGGCTTCCGTATCGAACTGGGGGAAATCGAGGCGCGTCTGCGTGAACAGGACAATGTCGGTGAAACCGTGGTGGTGGCTCAGGACGGCCCGACCGGTAAGCAATTGGTGGCTTATGTCGTACCGGTAGAGTCGGTGGGTGACGAAGCCGTATGGCGCGACGCCCTGCGCCGCGCTCTGAAAACACGCCTGCCGGATTACATGGTGCCAGCGTACTTCGTGTTCCTGGCGCAGATGCCACTCACGCCCAACGGCAAGCTCGACCGCCGTAGCCTGCCCGAGCCGGACGCAAGCCAACTGCAACAACACTACGTGGCGCCGCAAACCGAGCTTGAACAGCAGATTGCCGCGATCTGGGCCGACATCCTGCACCTGCCGCAAGTGGGCCTGAACGACAACTTCTTCGAAATCGGCGGCCACTCTTTGTTGGCTATCCAGATCACGTCCCGCGTCCAGGCCGAGCTGGGCTTGGAAGTGCCGCTGGTGGAAGTGTTCCAGACCGATTCCTTGCGCGCCTATGTCCAGGCTGCTGCCACTTTCCGCGCCGGCACCGCGGAAGACTTTGATGATCTTCGTGACTTTTTGAGCGAACTAGAGGCGATTTGAACCATGCTTTCCAACCCAAATATCGACCTGGTGTCGCGCTTTCTTCGCTTGCCTCTGGAGCAGCGCCAGCAGTTTTATCAGCGCCTGCAAACCCGGGGCATGAGTTTCGCTCAGCTGCCGATTGCCTCGGTGCGCGAGGCCGGCCAGGCTACGCCGCTGTCCTATGCCCAGGAGCGCCAGTGGTTTCTCTGGCAACTGGACCCAGAAAGCACTGCTTACCATATTCCTGGCGTATTGCGCCTCAGCGGCAGTTTGGACAAGCAGGCGTTGCAGCGCAGTTTCGACAGCTTGCTGGCGCGCCACGAAAGCTTGCGTACGCGCTTGAATCTGGACGGCGAAAGCCGCTCCCAAGTGGTACTGGAACATGCGCACATAGAGATGGCTGAGCGCGCTGTGAACGAAGCGCAGTTGCAGGCCAATGTGCAGGCAGAAATTATGCGGCCATTCGATTTGCGGCACGGTCCGTTATTGCGGCTGAGCTTGTTGCACCTGAGCGAACGCGAACATGTGCTGGTGCTGGTGCAGCACCACATTGTCTCGGATGGCTGGTCAATGGGGATCATGGTGCAAGAACTGATGCAGTTCTACGCTGCGTTCAGCCAAGGCCTTGAGTGTCAGTTGGCGCCGTTGTCGATCCAGTATGCCGACTATGCCCTGTGGCAGCGCAGCTGGATGGAAGCCGGAGAGAAAGCGCGTCAGCTTGCTTATTGGTGCCAACAGTTGGGTGGCGCGCAACCGGTGCTGGAGTTGCCTTTGGATCATCCGCGGCCAGCCCGGCAGAGTTACCGGGGCGCACGCCATGATGTTGTGCTGGAGCCTGCATTGGCCGCCAGCCTCAAGGCCTTGGCGCAACGCGAGGGCGTAACCCTGTTCATGCTGTTGCTGGCTTCGTTCCAAACCTTGTTGTATCGCTACAGCGGTCAATCCGATATCCGTGTGGGTGTGCCTAACGCCAACCGAAACCGTGGCGAGACTGAGGGCCTGATCGGCTTCTTCGTCAATACCCAGGTGATCAAGGCTGATATGGATGGGCAGATGACGTTCAGTCAGTTGCTGGCCCAGGTCAAACAGCGTTCGCTGGAGGCTCAGAACCACCAGGACCTGCCGTTCGAACAACTGGTGGAGGCGTTGCAACCTGAGCGCAGCCTGAGCCATAACCCCTTATTCCAAGTGATGTTCAATCACCAGGTCCAGGGGCGCGCATCCACTGGCGGGCATCTATTGCCGGGCCTGGCCGTGCAGGCGCTGTCGTTCCAAGAGCAGAGTACGCAGTTCGACCTCAGCCTGGACACCGAGGAAGTCGATCAAGGACTCTGCGCCTCATGGACTTACGCCACCGACCTGTTTGAACCGGCCACCGTGGAACGCATGGCGCTGCATTGGCAAACGCTCCTGCATACGCTCGCCAATGCTGGGCAGCAGCGTATCGACCAGTTGGGGATGCTGGCCAGTCAAGAGCAGCGGCAACTGTTGGGCGACTGGAACAACAGCGCCGCCGCGTCAGAAGTTGCAAGCTGTGTTCATAGCTTGTTTGAAGTGCAGGCGCAGCAGCGGCCGGAGGCCGTCGCGCTCTGCCTTGACGATCAGTCGCTTACCTACGCCCAGTTGAATCGCCAGGCCAACCAGTTGGCCCACTACCTCATCGGCAAGGGCGTCGGCCCCGAGGTGATGGTTGGGGTCGCGGTAGAGCGCTCGTTAGCCATGATCATTAGCCTGTTGGCGGTCCTCAAGGCCGGTGGTGCGTATGTGCCACTCGATCCGCAATACCCACGCGAGCGCCTTTTGCACATGCTGCAAGACAGTGATGTACGTTTGGTGCTGAGCCACTCCACGCAGCAGCTGGCGTTGCCTGGTGATGTTGCACGGTTGGACATAGATCGCGCCGAAGAGGCGTTGCAACGCTGTGCGCAAAATGACCCGCAGGTGACAGTGGACCCACTGAACCTCGCCTATGTGATTTACACATCCGGCTCCACCGGCAAACCCAAGGGCGTGGCGATCAATCATGCGGCGCTGACTGAGTTTTCCAGCATCGCCGCCGATTATTCCCGTCTGGTGCCTGATGATCGCGTGCTGCAATTCTCGACCCTGAACTTCGATGGCTTCGTCGAGCAGCTTTACCCGGCATTGACCCATGGGGCCACCGTCGTCTTGCGTGGTGCCCAATTGTGGGACAGTGCACGGCTATATGCAGAAATCATCGCTCAGGGCATTACCCTGGCGGACTTACCGACAGCCTATTGGAACTTGTTCCTGCTTGACTGCCTGGCGGCGGGGCCACGTTCGTATGGCGCGCTGCGTCAGGTCCATATTGGTGGCGAAGCGATGCCGCTGGAAGGCCCGGCTCAATGGTTGAAAGCCGGTCTGGGGCATGTACGGCTGCTCAACACCTACGGCCCGACCGAGGCTACCGTGGTCTCAAGCGTACTGGACTGTACGACGGGTGAAGACATCGTTGGCGGCACAGCCAGTCCGATTGGCCGCTCGCTACCGGGCCGTGGGTTGTATGTGTTGGACCGCGACCTGAACCTGGCGCCACTGGGTGCAGTGGGTGAGTTGTATATCGCCAGCCAATGCGGCCTGGCCCGTGCTTACCTGAACCGCCCGTCGCTGACCGCCGAACGCTTTGTGCCTAACCCATTGGGTGGCGGCGGCGCTCGTCTGTATCGCACCGGCGACCTGGCGCGTTGCCGCGCTGACGGTGTTATCGAGTATGTAGGCCGGGTAGACCACCAAGTAAAAGTTCGCGGTTTTCGCATCGAGCTTGGAGAGATCGAAGCGCTATTGCAGGCCCAGAAGGGCGTGCGTGAAGTCCTGGTTCTGGCGGCCGGTAACCAGCTGGTTGCCTATTTGGTGGCCGACCCCCAAGACGCCGACGCACTTAAACGCGTGCTACGCGAGCAACTGCCTGATTATATGGTGCCAGCGCATCTGATGTTCCTGGAACACATGCCGCTCAACCCCAACGGCAAGCTCGACCGCCAAGCCCTGCCCAAACCGGATGCCAGCCAGTTACAGCAGGCATGGGTCGCACCGGTGACTGCGCTGGAACAGCAAGTGGCGGCCGTGTGGGCCAAGATTCTGGGCGTCGAGCGAGTGGGGTTGACGGACCATTTCTTTGAAATGGGTGGGCATTCGTTGCTGGCGATGCAAGTCATCTCGCAGTTGCGTCAGTTGTTTGGGCGTGATGTGCCGCTGCGCAGCCTGTTCGAGCAGCCGCGTCTGCAAGGCTTTGTGGCCAGCGTGGTGGCTGACAAGGCGCACGCAGCGCCGTCGGCGCCGCCGATGCGAGTGGCCAATCGTGATCAGCCGTTGCGATTGTCATATGCCCAGGAGCGCCAATGGTTCCTGTGGCAACTGGACCCTGACAGCGCGGCTTACCATATCCCCAGCGCATTGCGCCTGCACGGCCAACTCGATATTGCTGCCTTGCAGCGCAGTTTTGATGCCCTGGTGGCACGCCACGAAAGCTTGCGCACACATGTGCAGCAGACGGACGAGGGGGCAGTGCAGGTCATTCAAGCGTGCGCCCCTGTCTCTATCGTGTTGGCCGAGGTGGAAGAGGCCGATGTGCAAATGCGGGTCGAAGCGGAGATCGCACGGCTGTTCAATTTACAGCAGGGGCCGATGTTGCGCGTGACCTTGCTGCGCCTGTCTGCGCAGGAACATGTACTGGTGTTGGTGCAACACCATATCGTTTCCGATGGCTGGTCGATGCAAGTCATGGTCGAGGAGTTGATGCAGTTGTACGCCGCTTACAGCCAAGGCCGGGACCTGCAACTGCCGCAACTGCCGATCCAGTACGTCGACTACGCCCTATGGCAGCGCGACTGGATGGAGGCCGGGGAACAGCAGCGGCAACTGAGCTATTGGCGTGACTTGTTGGGCGGTGAACAGCCGGTCCTTGAGTTGCCGTTCGATCATCAGCGTCCGGCCCAGCAAAGCCATCGCGGTGCACGTTTGGAGGTGTTGCTGCCGGCCACGCTCGCTGCAGACCTTAAAGGGGTGGCCCAGGCTGAAGGCGTGACGATGTTCATGCTGCTGCTGGCTTCCTTCCAAGCCCTCTTGCATCGTTACAGCGGCCAGCAAGACATCCGCGTCGGTGTGCCGATTGCCAATCGAAACCGGGTTGAGACCGAGCGTCTGATCGGCTTTTTCGTCAATACCCAAGTGCTCAAGGCTGACATTGACGGGCACACCACCGTGCGCGAGTTACTGGCTCAGGTACGTCTGCGCGCCTTGGAAGCCCAGGCTCATCAGGACCTGCCGTTCGAGCAACTGGTGGAGGCGTTGCAACCGGAGCGCAGCCTGAGCCTCAACCCGCTGTTTCAGGTGATGTTCAATTACCAGGCCGACGGACCCACCGTCGATGCGCCGACATTCACGCAACTGCGTTTCGAAAACCTCACTTGGGAAAGCCGCACGGCTCACTTTGATCTGGACTTGGATGCTCATGACAGCCGTGACGGGCTTTGGGCCTCCCTGGGTTACAGCACCGATCTGTTTGACGCTGCCACCATCGAACGCATGGCTCGTCATTGGCAAAACCTGTTGCGGGCGTTGGTTACCGATCAGCAGCAGACGATTGGCCAGTTGAACCTGCTCGGTGCCGACGAGCAACAGCACATTCTGCAGCTTTGCAATCGTACCGACTCAGGCTTTTCGGCCCAGCGCCTGGTGCACGAGCTGGTGGCCGACCGTGCCCGTGAGAATCCGGCAGCAATCGCCGTGAAATTCGACGCGCAAACCCTGACTTATGGCGAGCTGGATCGCCAGGCCAACCGCCTGGCCCATGCCCTGGTTGCCCGTGGCGTTGGCCCGGAAGTGCGGGTGGCCATCGCCATGCCGCGCAGTGCCGAGAGCATGGTGGCGTTCCTGGCGGTGATGAAAGCCGGTGGCGTGTATGTGCCGCTGGATATCGAATACCCACGTGATCGCCTGCTGTACATGATGCAAGACAGTCGTGCGCAATTGCTGCTGACCCACAGCCGTGCGTTGCAGCAGCTGCCGGTCCCCGAGGGCCTGGATACCCTGGCGATTGATCGCACGGAAGAATGGGCCGGTTACAGCGATACAGCGCCGGATGTGGCGCTGGACGGCGACAACCTCGCCTACGTTATCTACACCTCCGGTTCCACCGGTTTGCCCAAGGGCGTGGCGGTGTCCCACGGGCCGTTGGTGGCGCATATCATCGCCACTGGCGAGCGTTATGAAACCTCACCAAGCGATTGCGAACTGCACTTCATGTCGTTCGCCTTCGACGGCTCCCACGAAGGCTGGATGCACCCGCTGATCAACGGCGCCAGCGTGTTGATCCGTGATGACAGCCTATGGCTGCCGGAATACACCTACGAGCAGATGCATCGCCACAACGTGACCATGGCGGTGTTCCCGCCGGTGTACCTGCAACAGTTGGCCGAACACGCCGAGCGCGACGGCAACCCGCCGGCGGTGCGGGTGTATTGCTTCGGTGGTGATGCCGTTGCTCAAGCCAGCTATGACCTGGCGTGGCGCGCGCTGAAACCCAAATACCTGTTCAACGGCTACGGGCCTACCGAAACCGTGGTTACGCCGCTGCTGTGGAAGGCACGCAAAGGCGACCCCTGCGGCGCTGTCTATGCGCCCATCGGCACCTTGCTGGGCAACCGCAGTGGCTACGTGCTGGATGCGCAACTGAACCTGCAACCCATCGGCGTGGCCGGCGAGCTGTACTTGGGCGGCGAGGGCGTGGCCCGGGGTTACCTGGAGCGTCCGGCACTGACTGCCGAGCGTTTCGTACCGGACCCGTTCGGCAAGCCGGGCAGTCGCGTGTATCGCAGCGGCGACCTGACGCGTGGGCGTGCGGATGGCGTGGTGGATTACCTGGGGCGTGTGGACCACCAAGTGAAGATCCGGGGTTTCCGTATTGAGTTGGGTGAGATCGAAGCGCGTCTGCGTGAACAGGACAGCGTGGGCGAAACCGTAGTGGTCGCCCAAGAGGGGCCGAATGGAAAGCAACTGGTGGCCTACGTGGTGCCTGCCGCCACTCAAGCTAACGAGGTTGAGTTCCGTGATGCCTTGCGTCGTGTACTGAAGGCTCGCTTACCGGACTACATGGTGCCGGCGCATTTCATGTTTCTGGCACAAATGCCGCTGACGCCCAACGGCAAGCTCGACCGCAAGGGCTTGCCACAGCCGGATGCCAGCCAATTGCAGCAGGTGTATGTGGCGCCACAGAATGGGTTGGAACAGCAGATTGCCAGCCTCTGGGCCGATGTACTGCGCCTGCCGCGTGTGGGGTTGAATGACAACTTCTTCGAGTTGGGCGGCGACTCGATCATCTCGATCCAGGTGGTCAGCCGTGCCCGACAGATCGGTATTCGCTTCACCCCCAAGGATCTGTTCCAGCATCAAACGGTACAGAGCCTGGCGGCCGTCGCTCAGACAGGTGGGCAGGGGCTCATCATCGAGCAAGGCTTGGCCACGGGTGAAGCACTGCTGTTGCCGATTCATCAGTACTTTTTTCAGGAAGATATTGCCGAACGTCACCACTGGAATCAGTCCGTGGTGCTACGCCCCGGTACACGGTTGGATGAAGCGACCTTGAACGCTGCGTTGTTGGCGTTGATCGAGCATCACGACGCATTGCGCCTGAGCTTCAGTCAGTTATCGGGCCATTGGAAGGCTGAGTATCGCGATGTAGCCTCATACGGCGATCTGCTCTGGCACAGGCACTTGGAAACTGTTGGGGCGCTTGAGTCTCTAGGCCGGGAGGCACAACGCAGTCTGGACTTGGCGCAAGGACCGTTGATGCGTGCGGTGCTGGTTGAGTTGCCGGATGCGTCCCAACGACTATTGCTGGTGATCCATCACCTGGTGGTGGACGGCGTTTCGTGGCGCATTCTGCTGGAGGACCTGCAGACCGCCTATACCCAGCGTCAAAGCGGGCAGGCAATTGTATTGCCGGCCAAGACCAGTTCAACCCAGGCCTGGGCAAAATGCTTGCAGGCCCATGCACAGAGCCCGGCATTGCAGGAAGAGCTGCGATTCTGGCAAACACAATTGCAGGGCACCGATGCCGGTTTGCCATGCGACAACCCGCAGGGTGGCCTGAATAACGCGCTGGCAATTTCTGTGACCACCCACCTGGATCAGTCCTTTACCCGTCGCCTCTTGCAAGAGGCGCCAGCGGCGTATCGCACACAGGTCAACGATTTGCTGTTGACCGCCTTGTCCCGCGTGATTACCCGCTGGACAGGCAGTGATTCGCTACTGGTCAAATTGGAAGGCCATGGCCGTGAAGATCTGTTCGACGATATGGACCTGACCCGCACTGTCGGCTGGTTCACCAGTATGTACCCATTGGCGTTGACGCCTGCGGCGAACCTTGCGGATTCGATCAAGGGGATCAAGGAGCAGTTACGCGCGGTGCCGGACAAAGGCATCGGCTTCGGCGCGCTACGCTACCTGGGTGATAATCATGCTCGGCAGGTGTTGAGCGGGCTGGCACAGCCGCGCATTACGTTCAACTACTTGGGCCAGTTCGACGGGACCTTCGAAGAGGATGCCACGGGGGCCTTTTTTACTCCGACGGGCGAGGAGGCTGGGCCTGAACAAAGCGAACAGGCCCAGTTGGGTAACTGGCTGGAGATTAACGGCCAGGTCTACGGCGGTGAGCTGAACCTGAGTTGGAGCTTTAGCCGTGAAATGTTCAGTGAAGCCACTGTGCAGCGGTTGGCTGACGCGTACGCACAAGAACTCAAGCAACTGATCGAGCATTGCTGCCTGTCATCCCATCAGGGGGCGACGCCGTCCGACTTCCCGCTGGCCGCGCTCACTCAAGCGCAACTGGAGCAGTTCGAATTGGCGGGCGCCGAAGACGTCTATCCGTTGTCGCCCATGCAGCAAGGCATGTTGTTTCACGCGTTGTATGAACCGCAGGCGGGTGATTACGTTAACCAGATGCGCGTGGACATAGATGGCTTGGATGTTCCGCGCTTTCGCGATGCCTGGCAGGCTGCGTTGGATAACCATGACATCCTGCGTACTGGCTTTATCTGGCAGGGCGGCCTGGAGCATCCGTTGCAAGTCGTGCATCGCCACGTGCAGTTGCCGTTTATTGAAACCGAATGTCCTGAGGGCGCCGGGCAGCAGCAGATGCTGGACCGTCTGGCCGACGCGCAACGCGTACAAGGTTTCAACCTGGAGCATCCGCCGCTGGTGCGTATCGCACTGGCCCACACCGGGCCGCAGCGTTGTCAGTTGATCTACACCAGCCACCATATTTTGATGGATGGCTGGAGCAGTTCCCAGCTGCTCGGCGAAGTACTGGAGCGTTACGCAGGCGTGACTCCGCAAGCTCAGCTCACGCGCTACCGCGACTTCATCGAGTGGGTGCAGTCCCAGGATAAAACCCTGCGCGAAGCCTTCTGGAAGACGCAACTGGCCAATCTGGACGAACCGACACGGTTGTTCCAGGCACTGCCGCGCAACAAGGAGCAGACTGCATCGTGCCTTGGGGAGTACGCGCATGAGCTGCAAGTGGCGCAAATGACCAAGCTAAAAGCATTTGCCCAGGGGCAGAAGATTACGCTCAACACCTTGGTGCAATCGGCCTGGCTATTATTGTTGCAACGCTACACCGGGCAGGACACCGTGGCCTTCGGTGCCACCGTCTCGGGACGTCCCGCGGACCTGCGCGGCGTGGAGCAGCAGGTCGGTTTATTCATCAATACACTGCCGGTTGTGGCAACACCTCGGCCAGACATGACCGCGGCGCAATGGATGCAGCAAGTCCAGCGACAGAATCTTGCATTGCGCGAGCACGAGCACACGCCGTTGTTCGAGCTACAGCGCCTGGCCGGATTGGGCGGTGAGGCGTTGTTCGACACCATTCTGGTGTTTGAGAACTATCCCGTATCAGAGGTCCTGGAGCAGGGGGCCCCGCTGGGGGTTCGGTTCGGCGAGGTGAAGAGTCGCGAGCAGACGCATTACCCCTTGTCGATTGCCGTCGGTTCCGGTGAAACGCTTAGCCTGCACTACACCTATGACCTTGGCCAAGTCGCGGCGACTACGGTTGAACGCCTGCATCAGCATTTGCTGCATCTGATCATGACAATGGTTGCCAGGCCGCAGGAGGCGCTGGCGCAATTGACGCTATTGACAGCGCCGGAGCACCGGGCGCTGATGGCGCAAGGCAATGGAGTGGTCAATAGCGGCTCTTACAGTCTTGTCCAGCACCAATTCGAGCAGCAAGTACGCCGTACGCCAAAGGCAATCGCAGCGATCTTTGACGACCAGCAATTGACCTACGATGCGTTGAACCGGCGCGCCAACCGCCTCGCGCACGGATTGATAAAACAAGGTGTGGGTCCTGACTCGCTGGTGGGTATCGCCCTGGAGCGCTCTTTCGACATGCTGGCGGGTTTGCTGGCGATTCTCAAAGCTGGCGGCGCGTACGTGCCGCTTGACGTGGACTATCCGCAAGAACGCCTCGCCTACATGCTCAAGGACAGTGGCGTTAAATGGCTGCTGACTCAGTCGGACCTGGACCTACCGCCGGCTGAAGGCGTGCAGTGCCTGAGCCTGGACGGTGATCAAGCTTGGTTGAGTGCCGGCGGCGATGCCGATCCGCAGGTTGCAGTGAGCGGCCAGAACCTGATGTATGTGATTTACACCTCAGGCACCACTGGCAACCCTAAAGGGGTGGGGGTGACACATGACGCATTGGCACAACGTCTGGCGTGGATGCAGGAAACCTACCATTTGCAGGCCGACGATGTGTTGCTGCAAAAGGCCCCGATGAGTTTTGACGTATCGGTATGGGAGTGTTTCTGGCCATTGATCAGCGGCAGCCGGCTGGTGATAGCGGCACCGGGCGAACACCGGGACCCGGTGCGCCTGATGGAGTTGATCCAGGCATTCGGCGTAACCACGTTGCACTTCGTCCCCTCGTTGCTGCAGCTGTTCATGGACACGCCGGGTGTTGCGCAGTGCGTGCATGTGCGCCGAATGTTCTCTGGTGGCGAAGCGCTGAGTGCTGAACTGCGCAATCAAATCCTGCGGACCCTTCCGGCCGTTGAGCTGCACAATCGTTACGGCCCGACTGAAACGACGATCAATGCAACGTGGTGGGCATGCTCTTTGGAGGACGGCGCGCGTTCGCCGATCGGCCGGCCCTTGGGCAATGTGGTTTGTCGGGTCTTGGACGGTGACCTGAACCCGGTGCCTGCCGGCGTTGCCGGAGAATTGTGCGTTGGCGGAGAAGGCTTGGCTCGCGGTTATCTCGGGCGTGCGGGGCTTTCGGCCGAGCGTTTTATTGCCGACCCATTCGGCAGTGCGGGAGGGCGCTTGTACCGCACAGGCGACCGAGTGCGCTGGGGGGATGATGGCGCCTTGGAGTACCTGGGACGCCTGGATCAGCAGATCAAGATTCGCGGCTTCCGTGTGGAGCTGGAGGAAGTGCGCGCCTTGCTGCTGCGTCAGGCACAAGTGGCGCACGCCGAAGTGATTCTGCGCTCGGGCAGCGGCGGCGGCCAATTGGTTGGCTACTACGTTGCCCAGCCGTCGGCCTCTGACGAACCCGAGCACAACCAGACACTGCGCGACGCCCTGCAGGCACAACTGCCGGACTACATGGTGCCCAAATACTTCGTGCGCCTACCCAGCATGCCGTTGAGCCCCAGTGGAAAGCTGGACCGTAAAGCGTTGCCCGAGCCTGGTAACCAAGTATCGCAGAGCGAGTATGTAGCACCTCAAAGCGATCTTGAGAAACAGTTGGCAGGGATCTGGCAAGACGTGCTGGACGTCGAACAGGTAGGGCTCAACGACAATTTCTTTGAGCTGGGCGGGCACTCGCTATTGGTGATCAATGTGATGTCACGCATTCAGTTGGAATTGGGGGTGAAGATCAGCGTGCATGAGCTGTTCCAGCATGCTCAGTTCAAACTGCTGGCAGACCACCTGCAGGGGCAGGGCACCAGTGTCAGTACAGAAAAACTGTCGTTCCTGGATTCGCTCCTCGACGAAATGGAGGAGGTGTAATGGATAGCCAGATGGCTCAGAAAATCATGAAGCGCTTTATCGGCCTGGGGCTGGAGCAGCGCAAGGTTTATCTGCAGAGGATGTTGCAGGAGGGTGTTTCACCGGCGAACCTGCCTATTCCGCAAGTGCGGCTTGAAGCTGCTGCATTGCCGCTCTCGTACGCCCAGGAGCGTCAGTGGTTCCTCTGGCAGTTGGACCCGCACAGTGCCGCTTATCATATTCCCAGTGCCTTGCGACTCAAGGGACGCCTGGATATCGCCGCGCTACAGAAGAGTTTTGAATACCTGATCGCGCGACACGAAAGTTTGCGCACGCGGTTTCGTCGGGTCGGTGAGGTCACGCAGCAGGCGGTGCTGCCAGGACTTTCGATCGTCCTGGCACCTGAGGAGGTCGATGAAGGCCACCTCAAAGCGCGGATTGAACAAGAGATTGCGCGGCCCTTCGATCTGGAACAAGGCCCGCTGTTACGCATCACGTTGCTGCGCCTGGCCGAGGAGGAGCACGTGTTGGTGCTGGTGCAGCACCACATCATCTCCGACGGCGGTTCGATGCAAGTCATGGTGGAAGAAGTGGTGCAGGCGTATACCGCTCTTAGCCACGGACATGGGATTGACTTGCCCGCCTTGCCGATCCAGTACGCAGATTACGCCCTCTGGCAGCGCAGTTGGATGGAAGCAGGGGAGAAGGAGCGGCAACTGGAATACTGGTTCAAGCTGCTCGGTGGTGAGCAACCCGTACTGGAGTTGCCGTTGGATCGCCCGCGTCCTGCTGTACAGAGCTATCGCGGCGCGTCCCTGGAGCTGGTACTGGATGACGCACTGGCTGCGGGTGTCAGAACTCTGGCCCAGCGCGAGGGGGCGACCAGTTTCATGTTGCTGCTCGCGTCCTTCCAGGCGCTGTTGTATCGCTACAGCGGGCAGCGGGATATCCGTGTAGGTGTACCGACAGCGAACCGTAACCGGGTGGAGACGCAGCGTCTGATCGGGTTCTTCGTCAATACCCAGGTGTTGAAAGCCGATATCGACGAGCACACCACTGTTCTGACGCTGTTGCGCCAGGCTCGTCAGCGGGTACTCGAGGCCCAGGCGCATCAGGACTTACCCTTTGAACAGTTGGTTGAAGCACTGCGTCCTGAGCGTAGCTTGAGTTACAACCCGTTGTTCCAAGTGATGTTCAATCATCAGAACCGAGGGGCCGGCAGCGACAGCGAGGCACAGGCATCCAGTCTCATACTGGAAGGGTTGGAGTGGGAAAGCCGCACGGCGCAGTTCGACCTCAGCTTGAATGTCTGCGAGGAGGGTTCGAGTATCCAGGCTTCATTTGGCTATGCGACCGACCTGTTCGAGGCCACAACCATCGAACGCATGGCGCATCACTGGCAGCGCCTATTGAATGAAATGATTGCGGCGCCGCACGCTTCGATCAATTCGCTGGCACTGCTGGATGCCCAAGAGCGTTGGCAGATGGTCGATGCCTGGAATGCCACCGCCACTGATTACCCTCTCGAGCAGGTGCATCATTGCTTTGAAGAGCACGCCGAACGTACTCCGGACCGGCCTGCCCTGGTGTTTGGCACAGAACAATTGACCTATGCGGCCTTGAATCATCGCGCAAACCGCCTGGCCCATGCCTTGATCGCTTACGGTGTCGGCCCCGATAGTCTGGTGGGCGTGGCGATGGAGCGCTCCGTTGAGATGGTCGTGGCCTTGATAGCCATCCTCAAGGCCGGGGGCGCCTATGTGCCTGTGGACCCGCGCTATCCCCAGGAGCGTCAGGCCTACATGCTTGAGGACAGTGGGGTAGAGCTGCTGTTGAGCCAGTCGCACGTGAATCTGCCGACGGCCGACAATGTGGTGCGTATTGACCTGGATCTTGATGACGCCTGGCTGAGTGCATACAGCCAGGTGAACCCCGACGTGGCGGTCGGCGGTGAAAACCTTGCCTATGTGATCTACACCTCGGGTTCGACCGGCAAGCCTAAAGGCGCGGGAAATAGTCATTCAGCCCTGGCCAATCGCTTGTTTTGGATGCAACAAGCCTATGCATTGGACGCCAGCGATACCGTGCTGCAGAAGACACCGTTCAGCTTTGATGTGTCGGTGTGGGAGTTTTTCTGGCCTTTGCTCAGCGGCGCCCGATTGGTGGTGGCGCTGCCCGACGATCATCGCGATCCGAGAAAGTTGGTCGACCTGATCGTGCGCGAACGTGTCACGACGTTGCACTTCGTGCCGTCGATGCTGCAAGCCTTCTTGCAGGACGGCCAAGTGGGGCGTTGCACCAGTGTACAGCGCATCATTTGCAGCGGTGAGGCACTTCCCGTCGACGCGCAGTCCCAGGTATTTGCGAAGCTGCCCAAGACCCGGTTGTACAACCTCTATGGCCCCACGGAAGCGGCCATCGACGTCACCCACTGGACCTGTGTCGATGAGGGCAAAGATGCCGTGCCCATTGGCAAACCCATCGCAAACCTGGGTTGCCATGTACTGGACGCTAACCTGGAGCCTGTCCCCGTCGGCGTGCTCGGCGAGTTATACCTGGCGGGGAAAGGGCTGGCGCGCGGATATCACCGTCGGCCTGCGTTGACGGCCGAGCGTTTTGTCGCGAACCCTTTCGGGGTGGGGCAGCGGATGTATCGTACCGGCGACCTGGCGCGCTACCGCCCTGATGGGGTGATCGAATACGCCGGGCGTATCGACCATCAAGTCAAGCTGCGTGGCCTGCGCATCGAGCTGGGTGAGATAGAGGCACGCCTGCTTGAACATCAACTGGTGCGTGAAGCGGCAGTCGTGGCGCTCGATGGCACTCAACTGGTTGGGTATGTGGTACTTGACGAGACTGTGCCTCAGTGGCGTGAAGCCCTTGGCGGCTATTTATCAATCCACCTGCCGGCCTTTATGGTGCCCGCCCAATGGGTGTTGTTGGAGAAAATGCCGCTCAGCCCCAACGGCAAACTGGAGCGCAAGGCGCTGCCGCGTCCTGAAGCGGGTACAGAGCACCGCGACTATGCGCCGCCGCTCACAGCGCTGGAACAACAGGTGGCGCAGGTTTGGCAGCAAGTGCTGGGTGTTGAGCGTGTGGGCCTTGACGATAACTTCTTCGAGCTGGGTGGGCACTCGTTGCTGCTTCTGGTGGTGAAAGAACGCCTGGCTGCTCACTGCGGGTTGGTGCTCACGGTCAACCAACTGATGACACGCCCCACCGTCAGGGCTCTGGCAAGCGATGCACCGGATGGGGTTCATCATTCGCTGATTGTTGATCTGAACGGCCATCAGGGTGGCCCGTCATTGTTCCTGTTTCATCCAAGCTTCGGTTCGGCACACTGCTATAAAGCCATTGGCATGGCGCTGCGCCTGGAGATGCCGGTACGCGGCGTCATTTGCCGTGCATTGGTTGATCCGTTGAGCGAAGTGCCGACCTGGGATGCGATGGTCGACGAATATGCCCGGCAGCTTCAGGTGGCTCAGCCGCAGGGGCCGTATTACCTCGGAGGTTGGTCGCTGGGAGGCAATCTGGCGTTGCAGGTGGCGGCGGTCCTAGAAGAACAGGGCGCCGAAGTCGCGTTTGTGGGGTGTATCGATGCGCCTCCACCCTTGCGTGTCACGGCGTTCTGGGAAAGGGAAAAATCCTTGAGTCCCATTGCCGAGCCAGCGGCAATCAGCGATACGTTAGTGGACCGGCGTGTGGCATTGCTGGCGGTGATGTTCCCTGATGCTGCACAGGCCATTGCCCATGCCTGGCGGGATGTCGAGCACGGCGGCGCCACAGCTGCTCAACAGTGGGCGATGTTCTGTGAGTGGGCCGATGCGTTCCTGGGCGAGACGTTCACCAGCCTGCGCAGTGAGTTGCAGCAGGGTGGGGAGCTGGATGTTTCATGGGCTTTGAAACTTGCGCTGGATGAGCGATTGAAAGAGGCCGACTACGTGAGCATTGCCGCGCCAGTGAGCTGTTGGTGGGCCGCTCAAAGCAAGTCCGAAGTGGATCGCCACATTATTGGCACGGCGCTTGAAGCAGGCATTGGCCATGGGGTTGAGGCTTCGGTGGTGATCGATACGACCCATGACAAGATCGTCCACAACCCTGAGTTCATCGCTTCGTTTGTATCCGCGGTAAAGCGCGTCATACGCAAGTGAGGCCTGGCGTTTGGGCTTGGGACACCGGTCTCGTACCGGTGTTTCTCTTGCAGTCTCAGATAGTGACCAGGTTTGGCGGGATTGGCGTAATGCTGTTCACTTAAGCGTATATCGCCCTCTGTAGGAGCGAGCTTGCTCGCGAAGAACCTCAACGATAACGCGTGTTTCCTGATTGAACGCGGCGCCTGTGAGTTTTTCGCGAGCAAGCTCGCTCCTACAAAAAGCCTTAACTGAACGGCATTACGCCGATTAGCGGGGGTTGGGTGGCTCGAACGGCAGCGCCGGAGTCAGAAGTCCACGCGAGTGGTCAGCATGACATTGCGCGGATCGCCGTAATAGCCGGTGTTGAAGAAGCCAATGTTGGTGAGGTAATGCTTGTCGAACAGGTTGTTGACGTTCAGTGTCGTGGAGACTTTGTCGGTGAACTGGTATTTGGCCATGGCGTCGACCACCCAGTAGGCTTCCTGGCGAACGTCTTCGGATCGAGATTTCGCGCTGTTGTAGACCGATTGCCAGGTTTTACCCTGCCAGCGAGCGCCGCCGCCGATGGTCAAGCGGTCCAGTGGGCCGCTGAGCTTGTAGGTGGTAAAGAAGCTGATCTGGTCCTGGGGTTCCAGGGTTGACGCTTTATCACCGTGCTCGTCGCGGATGACCTTGTGGGTATAGCCCGCCTGGGCTTGCCAGCCAGGTGCAAGCTCACCGGACAGCTCGGCTTCGAAACCTTTGGTCTTGGCTTTGATGCCCCTGGAGGCATCGTTGATCGCTGGGTTGGTCGGGTTGGCGTTGTATTCGGTGTCAGATTCCGCGCGGTTGGATTCATGCACTTCGAAATAGGCCAGGCTGGTGTTCAGCCCACCGTCGAAGAACTCGCCTTTCACACCGAGTTCGTAGTTCTTGCCTTCATCGGGTTCCAGTACCTTGTTGTCCCGGTCGCGCGCCGTCTGTGGGTAGAAGATTTCGGTGTAGTTGGCGTAGGCGGTAAAGTTGTCGTTGAGGTCGTAAGTGGCGCCGACATAGGGAATCAGTTTGCCGGTTTCCGTACTGTCGCTGGTGCCTGTCAGCCAATAATTGGCCACGCGACTGCCGAGGATCACTTTAAAATCATCGGTAAGGTTCAAGCGTGCAGTCGCGTAGCCAGCAGTTTGTCGGGTGGTTTCATCGAACCTCTGGGTCACTGCGCCCCAGTCGGGTTTGGGGAAATCACCGTCGAAGTTCCAGAAGTCGACGATTCGTCCATTGGCGTGAATCGGGTTGGCGTAGTTTTTGCCCTTCCAGTGGGAGTTCGACGCAGAGGCGCCCACCACGAGTTCGTGTTCCCGACCACCCAAGCTGAACGGGCCGCTGGCGTAAATATCGCCGGAATCGGCGCGGGTATCACCGGTGAATTTGTTCGCATAAAGCGTCGACAGGCCGGTCGCTACGAATGGGCCTGTCTGGATCGACCCCATCTGTGCGTCGTAACCACTGAATTGATGGGTGTATTGGCCCTTGACCACCCAGTCATTGGCAAATTGGTGTTCCAGCGTGGCGAACGCGCTTTGGGTGAACTGCTCCCAACTGCTCCACTTGGCAGCGCTGTTAAACGAACGCTTTACGTCGATGCGGTTACCGCTACGGTCAAACAACGGACGGCTGCCTGCCCATCCTGCGCCGGATGGGTCGCTGTTCTGATAATCGAATCCGACAGTCAGCAGGGTATCTTCACTGAGATCGGCTTCAATCGTGCCGAAATACACGTTGGTTTTGCGTTCATAGTGGTCCAGGAACGAGTGCTTGTCCTGATAAGCAGCCACCGCACGGCCGCGGATATTGCCGCTTTGTGTGAGTGGCCCACTGACGTCGACCTGGGAACGGTAGTTATCCCAGCTGCCCGCCCCCAATTCGAGGCTGGCCTTGAAGTCCTTGGTTGGCTTTTTACGGATCAGGTTGAGCGTTGCCCCGGGGGCCCCGGCGCCGGACAACAAGCCATTGGCACCCTTGAGTACTTCAACACGGTCGTAGATCGCCATGTCCGTCAGGGTCTGGCCAGACGAATAAGCCGCGTTACGCAGGGTTGGGATGCCGTCATATTGAAAGTTTTCGATCGAAAACCCACGTGCGAAGTATTGGGTCCGCTCGCTGTCGAGCCTCGATACAGTGACGCCTGGCGTATGACGCATCACATCATCGATAGAGGTCAGCGCAAAATCATCCATGTGCTGGCGTGTGATAACACTGATCGACTGAGGTGTTTCTCGTGGGGTCAGTACCATTCGCGTAGCGGTGGCGATGGTGCCCGGCGTATAGGAGCCTGAGTCTTCAGTCACCGTACCCAACTGGTTGGCGCTAACCTGGGTTGCACCCAATTCCAGCGTGGAAGATTCACTGGCACTGGCCGTAATGGTGATGGTAGTGCCCTGCAGCCCATAACTGATGCCGGTGTTCTGGAGCAGGGCGGCGATAGCCCGGGTCGGTGCCAGCTTGCCCTTTACCCTATTGCTGCTTTTGCCTTGCACATCCGTCGGGCTGTAGAGCACCTGCAGATTGGTCTGGCGGCCAAACTCCTGCAGCGCCGCTCCCAGTGGCTGGGCTGGAATGTTGACGTCGATCTCTTGGGCTTGTACGTAACCGGCGATGGGCAGGGAGATCGCAAGGGCAAGCGTACAGGGTTTCAAGTTAAAGCTCATCGCCCGTCGCATGGACAGCGCTTTGCTCAGGGGGCTGAGACCGAGTCGTACTGACATGGATGCGTTCACTTCTCTATTTTTGGTTAGCAGATTATAGGTATTTATTGAGGTTGGTTCTCATTAACTTTAATGGGACGTTCCTCCTTCACTAAACCGGAAAAAAAATTCAAGCGGGCTCCATTTCAGGCACCACCTTGCCCGCGCGTAGACGCACCAGTTGGTCGGCGATATCGAAATAGCGATCGTCGTGGCTGATGACGATGATGGTCTTGCCCAAGCGCTTGAGATCCGGCAACAGCTCTGTGTAGAAGATTCGCCGGAAAGCCGGATCCTGGTCTGCAGCCCACTCATCGAACACCAGTACCGGACGCTCTTCCAGCCAGGCATTGACCAAGGCGAGACGTTTGCGTTGCCCTGTGGAGAGGTCGGTGGTGCTGAATGAGCCGTCCTTGATGGTCACTTTGTGCGCAATCTCCAGGCGTTCCAGGTATTGGGCCGCACTGTCCATCGATTGCTGCCCGCCGCCCTGAACCAGGTCATCAAACAAGTAATAGTCGGCGAACACGGTTGTAAACAACTGGCGGTAATCGTCGCGGGTAGGGGCGATCACTGCCTCGCCGTTAAGGTGGATCTCGCCCGACTGCGGTTGATAAAGCCCCAGTAGCAGCTTGATTAGCGTCGTTTTACCGCAGCCGTTCTCGCCGACGATAAACACGATATCGCCTTGCTTGATGCTCAGGTTGACAGGTCCCAGGTGGAACGGCTCGCTGCCTTCCACGGCTGGGGGGCTATAGCTTACGTCGCGCAGTTCCAGGCTGTGGACCACCGGTTTTGGTGCTTCGCTGTCTTCGAGCAGCAAATGCGGTTCGGGCGACGAAAAGCGGTCGGACAATTCAGCGATGCGCGAGAACGCGATCTGCGCGCGGCTGACGATCGGTAAGGCGGTGACCACGTGTTCAAGCGGTCCCTTCATATACAGCAGTACCAGCACAAAGCCGGTAATCACAGCCGGGTCGGGGTTTGGGTTATACGCCTGGAACGCCAGCGCCAAGCCGATGACCACAAAGAACAGCATGGAGCCGAAGGTCTTGGCCACAATGAAGATGTTCACCGAGCGAACCTGGATATCGCTGATGCGATCAGCGGTAGCCTGGATGCGATGGGTATTCATCCGGTAGCGGCGAGGCCTGTGAATGCGCAACTCCTTCGCGCCAGAAGCGATTGCGGTGTAGTAGCGTTGCAGCTCATCTTCCTGGTCACGAGCTGCTTCAAAACCCTTGATCCCAGCAGAGCGTGCGACGTACTGCACGGACGTGCCGATTAAAATCGCCACGATCATCATCAGGAACATCGGCACCGACAGGTACGCCAGGTATCCCAGGCAGCCCAAAGTCACCGTACTGGCGATGGCCAGCGGGGTGAAAGAAAAGGAGAAATCACTGATGGTGTCGACGTCGTGAGTCAGCACCGGAATCAGTTTGTGGGTGCGGTAGCGTTCGATTTGTTCGATAGGTGCTGACAGCACCTTTTCTCCCAGCTCCTTGCGCAGTGCGGCGATGATGCGTTGGCCGACGTAGTTGGTGCCGATATCTGAGACGATCGAGCTGACCAGGGCAAGCGCACACAGCGCAGCGAAGGTCAAAATCACACCTTGCGTCATGCCGGTAGACGAATGCAGCGCAGTGTTAATCGTCGCCAGCAGCAAGGTAATGGCCAGGCCACCCGCCATGCCAAGGGCGACGGAGACCGTCACGATAGTGCGAAAAGGCCTGAGCAATGCGAGCAAACCTTTGAAGGCGCCGCGCTTGGGGTCGGTCATAAATACTTCCCGGAAAGTGAAAAAGAGGGGGCTGGGCACACAGACCCTTACCCATGACAAACGAAGCTGTAGCGTGACTATTTAGCGCGGCGTGCCGGACGGTGGCCGTGGGCGATAAATTGCCCGGGGCCTGGTTCGTTCTTGTTCTGTAGGCGCACGTGCATCAATGCCGTGCGTGGCCCTTTGAGCGAGAGCGAAACACATGTCGAAAAAGAACCTGGTGTATGTCTGGTCCCTGAGAAACGCCGCCGCCGACAAGGCGGGGCAGCCGGTGGCCTATAAAGACCACGAGCGCTATATGAAATCGGTGTTGGAGTTTCTGGTGGGCTCGCTCAACGACACGCCGCTGGGCGAGGCTTACAACCTGGTGGGCGTGGTGTATGACGATGATGAGCAAAACCCGCGTGACCAGCAGTTGGTGGCGGACTATGGCTTTGCTTACCAGCCGGGGCGTCAGTGGTTGTACCCGGCGGATTTGCGTGTGCAGGGTACGTTGGTCAATGACCTGCTGCTGAGCGTGCCGTCGACCTATCGTCGCCTGCCACGGGGCAGCGCCGAACATGTCGCCGGCAAGCAGGATTTCGAGCGTCGGCTGCATGACACCCTGGTGGAGTTGAAGGCTGACATCGTGGTGCTGGATGGTTTGCTGGTGATCCTCGACGAGCTGGTGCGCCCGGGCGCGCCGTTTGCGCGGCGCATCATGAACATTCATCCGGGCATCACCCGCCTCGAATCGCCTTACGAACGCCGTGGGGCGTATGCCACCTGGAATGCCCTGTACGGCGCACGTGGGCAGGCGATTACCGACTGGGCGACCAAGGCGACGCAGGCGTGCGAGCCGTTGTATTGGACGGGTGCGTCATTCCACTACGTGGATAACGGCATCGATTCGGGAGAGGTGTTCCACGACGTGCTCAAGACCGAGATTTCGCCTGAGGACACCATCCTTGAGCTGCGCTGGAACAACTTCAACAACAGCCTGTTCCCGGCGCTGCATGAAGGCTTGGCGCTGTTGGCCAAACAAGGCTGAACCCTGTAGGAGCGAGCTTGCTCGCGAAAAACGTCAACGATGACGCGCGCTTCCTGAATAAACGCGGCGTCTATGAGTTTTTCGCGAGCGAGCTCGCTCCTACAATGGGTTAGAGTTCGCGGACTACCCGAAAGCCAATCCAATCCCCGCGCGTTTGCGGGTAGATGTTGTTGCGATTGCCCGAGCGTGAGAACACCGGCGCCTCGCCCCAGTCATTGCCGCGAATCTGGTAGGCCTCGCAGTTGGGCTCCACCCAGGCACTGCCATCCGTCGGCGCGCCGACGTAGTTGGGGTGCTCGCAATCAGCCACCCGCTCATACACATTGCCGTGCATGTCATACATGCCAAACGCATTCGGTGGGTAGCTGCCCACGGGCGACGAATAGCTGTAGCCGTCCGCCGGGCCGTAGGTGTTGGCGTGTTGGGCGATGCTGTAGCCCTTGCCTTCGTCGAACGGGAAGGGGAACGGGCCGCTGGTGCCGGCGCGGGCGGCGTATTCACGCTGGGCTTCGCTGACCATCTGGTAGGTGTGCCCGGTCTTCTTCGACAACCAGCTCACGTACTGCTTGATGTCGTCCATGTCCATGCACACCGCCGGCTGACGTGGCCCCTGGGGGTAGCGCGGCTTGCTGGCGATGCATTCACGGCCGGGGCGGTCGTCGCCATTGGCGATCTTCACCCCGGTCTGGCGCACGTAGCTGTCCCATTCGCCGGCGGTGATATGGAAGCGGCTCATGGCGAACGGTTTGGCGAAGGTCACCTCATGCATCGGGCCTTCGTCGGGCTCGCGGCCCACTTCGTCTTCGGGCGTGCCCATGGTGAAGGTGCCGGCGGGCAGCACTACCATTTCCGGGCAATCCTTGCAGTCTTTGAACACCTTGCCCGGTTGTGGGGCGGCGGCCTGGGCCAGGCCGGGCAGCAGGGCGCCGCACAGGGCGGTGAGTGCCAGTGCGGTGAGGGGTTTGAGTTGGGATGGAATCATGGAGGCATCTCGTTCAAAGGGAAAAAGGGTCATAACCGCTGGCTCAGCAGGGCCATGAAGCGCTGGATCTCATCGGAGTTGTTAAGCAGGCCCGGTGAGGTGCGAATCACCGGGCCGACGTCACGGTCCACCGCGTCCACCACCACGCGGTTTTTCATCAGGTAGGCCGCGACGGCATCGCTGTCCTGATCCTTGACCCGAAAGAACGTGAATCCCGCTGACAGCTCGGGGCTGCGCGGCGTGACCAGTTCGATCTGCGGGTGGGCCAGCAGTTGGTCCTTGAGTTCAGTGTTGAGGGCATGGATACGTGCCTGCACCGGTGCCTTGCCCAGTTGCAGGTGCAACTTGAAGGCTTCATCGGCGGCCCAGCGATGTTCGAAGGCGTGGTAGCCACCGGGCGTCATGGTCGTGGCGAAATCTTTGTCTTCGGAGAAGGTCGGAATCATCGGTGTGACGTATTTGTTTTCGGTCTCGCGGGCGCACACCAGGCCGGTGCCGCGCGGGCCGAACATCCACTTGTGGGTGCCAGCGATGAAGAAGTCGCAGTGCATATCGGGGAAGTCGAGGTCTTCCACGCCGAAGCCGTGCACGCCATCGACGATATAGAGCAGGCGATCCTGCTCGTCACGGGTGCGGTTGTGTTCGTCCACCAGCTTGCCGATCTCACCGATGGGCAATTTCACGCCGCTGCCGGACTGTACCCAGGTCATGCCCAGCACGCGCGTATTAGGGCGAATGTTGCGCTGGATATTGCCCAGCACCTCGTCGGCCGAGACCTGATGGGCGTTGTTGAACAGGCGTATTTTACGTACCTGGGTCCGCTCCTTGCGCACCCTGAAATCCAGGCTGAACGCGGTGGCGTAGTGCTCATGCACCGTGGTGAGGATTTCCTGGTCGGCGCGCACCTTGATCCCGCCATAGATCATCGCCAGCCCTTCAGATGTGCTGCCGGTGAGGGCGATCTGCGCCGGTTTGGCGTTCAGGTAACGGCCGGCCCACTCGCGCACCTGGCCCTCACGCTTCCAGGTTTCCTGCAAGTCCCAGTCCATGGCCAGGCCAGGGTTGCGGTCGATCTGTTGGCGGTAGCGCTCGATGGCCTCGCGCACGGGCCTTGGGTGCGAGGCCACCAGGAAGTTGGAAAAATGCAGGTAGCTCGGGTCCTGGTTGAACAGCTGTTTCAATCCCGTCCATGGGTCGTTCGTAACGGCGGCCACTGCCTGAGGCAGCAACGCGGTGCCCAGCGGCAGGCTTGCGGCAAAGACGCCGGCCTGCTTGAGAAATGTACGGCGGTCGGTCATGGACTTACTTCGTGAGTAGTTAGCGGTTGGCCAAGGGTTTGGCGGCTTTTTGGACCTGCTCCCACACCCGCAGGAAGTTGCCTCCCCACAGCTTGGCGATATCGGCCTCGGAGTAGCCGCGCTGGATCAGTTCGGCAGTGACGTTGCGCACCTCGCCGACGTTCTCCCAGCCCTTCAAGCCGCCACCGTCATTGAAATCCGAGGCAATGCCGACATGATCGATGCCGATCTTGCGCACGGTGTAGTCGATGGCGTCGCCCAGGTCCTTGAGGGTGGCCTTGGGTTCTTCCTCGAGAATGCCGTACAGCGCGCTGGCGTACTGGCCGAAGCGTTGCTCGGGCCAGGCGGCAATGATTGCATCGCCGGGCATCAAGGCCATGGCCAGGTTGGGCAGTGGCGGCAGGTCGAAGCGTGCGCGCAGGACGTTGAGCTTGTCCTGGGTCGGCTGGCTCAAGGGGCGCAGGTAGGCGGGGAAGCCCACCACTTGCACCACGCCGCCGCTGTTCTTGATCAGTTGCAGTTCCTTGTCACTGAGGTTGCGCGGGATGTCCACCGATGCCCGTGGCGCCGAGTGGGACGCCACCATCGGCGTGCGGCTCAACTGCGCGACCTGTTCCAGGGCCTTGGTCGACATCTGCGACACGTCGATGATCACCCCCAGGTCATTGAGGCGATGCACCGCTTGCTGGCCGATCGGCGACAGGCCCTCGAGGGCATCAGGGGAGTCATTGAAAAACGGCAGCGGGCGCGACGAGTCGGACCAGGCGTTATTGCCGATGTAGCTGAAGCCGAACATGCGCATGCCGCGTGCGGCCCACAGGTCCAACTGGTTCAGGTCGTTGCCCAGGGGGTAGGCGTTGAGCATGCTGATAAAGATCGCGAACTTGCCTTCGCCGTGCAGGCGCCGCATATCGTCCGGGGTGTAGGCGATGCCCACCTGGTTGGGAAAGTCACGCACCATGCCGGAGATGATCTTGTAGCGCACCTCCTGCTCGTGGCGGGCCTCTTCGACAAAACCGTCGGTGGGCTTGTGCGGGGCGTTGGCGCCGTTCCAGATTTCCGGCCAGCCGAAGATCGTCAGTGCAGCACCCGACAATCGGCCGCGGGCGGCCTTGGCCAGGTCGAACTGGCCGCTGCCATCCTTGTCGGCCTCGTTGCCCGCCGTGCCGAAATCCAGGGGCAGGGTGATGTGGCTGTCGAATGACAACAGGCGATCCTGCATTTCATTGGCCTGCTTGATCACCTCCAGCGGGTAGCCGGCGTTGCCCTTGAACCATTGATCCCAGACCAGCAAGCCCGCCCCGGCGCCGATAGCCAGGGCCAGCGGCAGGCCGATATACAGCGCCTTTTTCGAACGTGATTTTGTCATTGCCATCTCAGTCAGTTGAGGCCTTTGCTATCAGGGAGGAACGAGCGATGGCGGGGGAAATTTAGGTGGCGGGGGCAGGGCGGTAAATTTCATCGGGCTGCAAACGTTCTAGCTCTGATCAAGCCGTTTCCTAAGGTAGCCAATGACAATCTCTCGACGTGGGTTCATCGCAGGCCTGGCGCTGACCGGTGCAGCCGTGCCCGCGGCCTTTTATGCCCATCGCGAGTTGACACGGGAAGAAGCGTTTCCCATCACCCCCGGCGAAGCCACGGTCGACCTCGCTGACACCCAGGGCCAGCACCTGGCGAACACCCTGCGGGGCGTTTGGAGCGTGCGCCTGGAAGGCCGCGATGCCGGCCTTGCGGGCCTGCCGCTGCAAGGCCTGGAGTTGCTGCTCGACATCGCCCCCCGTGGCCGTGGCCTGCGCGGTTACCTGGACACCGCCGAGCAATTGCGCGCCGACGGCGAGCCGCGTTACCGCGTCTTGGGCGACCTACTGACGGGCGAGGGCGCCGTGCTCTATTGGCGCTTGATCGACCGTGATTCCGACGGCGGCGCGCCGGCCTATGAATTCAAGATGACCCTGGATGAAGTCTGGGCCGATTTCGGCAATGCCGGCAGCGCCACCCTCAGCGGGCACATCCTCGACCTTGAGCGGCCCCTGGCGCTGACCGAACGCGACAACCGTTTTATCGCCCACAAACAACTGTTCCCCGAAGCCCGCCAGCGCATCGGCCTCAACCCGACCTTGCTGGCCTGGCTGATTTCTCCCGAGCACCGCCTGTTTCACCAGCTCTGGCACGCCACCCGCGACCAATGGCACAAGCTCTCCGAAGAAAAACGCGAGGCCCTGCGCGGCATCGGCTGGCAGCCCGGGCCCCGTGGCCACGAACGCGACGCCCGCGGCAAGCGCAAAGACCGCAATGGTTCGGGCATCGACTTCTTTTTCATGCACCGCCACATGCTCGGCACCGCACGCTCCATGCAGGACTTGCCGTCCTGGCCGCAATTCCCCGAGCCGCAACCGCCGTTGGAGCGCGATCGCCTGGGCTTTGTGCGCTACTTCGACAACCACGACGGTTTCGCGCTGCCGCCCTGTTGGTCGGCGCCGGATGACGCCGACTACACCCAGTGGGTCAGCGATATCAAGGCGGCCGAGACCTACCACAGCAACTTTCAGGTGTGGGAATCCCAGTACCGCGATCCGCGCTACCTGGCCAAGTTGAGCCTGGGCCAACTGGGCTCGGAAATGGAACTGGGCCTGCACGATTGGCTGCATATGCGCTGGGCCTCGGTGCCCCGCGACCCGTCCAACGGCGCCCCGGTCCCCTTCGCCCGGGACCCCGCAGACTTTGCCGCACGTTGGTATGCGCCGGAGAACGACTTTCTGGGCGACCCGTTTTCATCCCATGTAAACCCGGTGTTCTGGCATTTCCACGGCTGGATCGATGACCGCATCGAAGACTGGTTTCGTGCCCACGAGCGCTTCAACCCAGGTGAGGTGAGCCGACTGGAAGTCAACGGCGTGGCCTGGTTCGCGCCAGGCCGCTGGGTCGAAATAGGCGACCCGTGGCTGGGCCCGGACACCCACGGCTGCAGCACCACGCCGGGGCTGCAACAGGGGCGTTCGATGGAAATGGATCCGGAGATCATGAAGCTGGCCCTGCGCATTACCTTCGGTGCCGATGAAGAGCTGCTCAAGGGCTTGTTCAAACGTGTACCGCAGCGGCCATGGTATGCGCGGCATTTGAAGGTCAAGCGCGAGGCTTAGCAGGGGTTCTTAAACCTGCTCTTCCTCGCGCAATTGCGCACTCATTTCATCGCAACTGCGTGCCCAGTCGTTCAACCATTGCGGCATCGGCGGTGAAGTGTCGTCCAAGCCCAGCTCGCGGATAAATTCGGCCGGGGGCAGGGTGCCCTTGGCGGAGCGAAACAGCCCGCGCATCACCACCACGCCGACCACCCGCCCATTGCTGACGAAGCGGTGCTCCATCAGGTTCCACTTGTGGTCCCAGCCGAGAATGCGGGTGTGCACGTCGAATGCCTCGAACAGCTTCAATTCCCGACGGAACTTGCCCCAGGTATCGCCGACTATCGGCATGGCCTTGTGACGCAGCGCCACGCGAAAGGCGCCCGTGCGCAGCACAAAATCCATGCGTGCCACATCGGCCAGGGTGAAATACCGGCCATTGGTGACATGCCGGTTCAGGTCCAGATCCAGCGGCCAGACCCGCATGCGCACCACCGTGGTGGCCAGGCCGTGAACCGGTTTGCGCCAGGGGCGGCGCAACAGCATGTGCAGTAATCGAAACCAGAGATTCATAAAGACGCCAGACAGTTGATCAATGGCCGCACTGTACGGGGGCGGAATCGGCTAAGGTAGATGCGTAAATGACTTATTACATGCGAAAAGTGCAAGCCGGAGTTTTTATATGCACGTCACCTTGCTCCTGGCGGATCAGTGTTCCGCTGCCAGTGCCACCCTGGCCATGGAAATGCTCAGTGCGGCCAATCTGTTCGCTGACAGCCCGCCGTTTGAGGTGATGCTCGCGTCTATGGACGGCCAGCCGGTAACGGTATGGGGTGGGCAATGCCTGCAGGTGCACGGTTCACTGGCGCAGATCGCGCACACCGACCTGGTGCTGATTCCCGGGTTTCTCTTTACCCTCAAGGAAGCCCTGCCGACGTTCGCCGCCTACGGCCCCTGGTTACGTGAGCAGCATGGACAGGGCGCTGTATTGGCTTCGATGTGCACGGCGGCCTTCATGCTGGCCGAAACGGGGTTATTGCACGGCTTGCGTGCGACGACTCACTGGGCATTTGCCGGGTTCTTCCGGCGTCGATATGCCCAGGTCAGCCTGGATGAGGGGCAGATCCTCTGCGAAGACAATCGCCTGATCACCTGCGGCGGCGCTACGGCGGCGATGGATTTAATGCTGCACCTGGTCCGCCGTTTCGGTTCGCCGGAGCTGGCTCATACCTGCGGCAAGTATTTGCTGATCGATGCTGGGCGCACTGAGCAGTCGGCCTACGCGATGTGGTCGCTGCCCAAGAGCCACGGTGATGCGCAGATCCTGCGTGTGCAGCATTGGTTGGAGCAGCACTTTGCGCAGTCATTGGTGATCGACGAGGTTGCCCAGCGCTTTGGCTTTGGGGTGCGTAATTTCAAGCGGCGCTTCAAGGAGGCCACGGGGTGTACGCCGATTGGTTATCTGCAGAGTCTGCGTCTGGAGCGCGCCAAGCAGATGCTTGAGTCGACGCGGATGACGCTCGATAGCATTACGTATGCGGTGGGTTATGAGGACAGTAATTCGTTTAGGCGGTTGTTTCAGCAGCGGGTGGGGATGCTGCCGGCGGCGTATCGCAAGAAGTTTCTGACTGCTCCGTGATCCAACTGTGGGAGCTGGCTTGCCTGCGATGACGGCCTGCCAGCCGACACTTGCCTACCTGACACCCCACAATCTAAATGTGGGAGCTGGCTTGCCTGCGATGGCGGCCTCCCAGCCGACGCCTATCTACCTGATGCCCCGCGATCAAACTGTGGGAGCGGGCTTGCTCGCGAAGGCGGCCTGGCAGTCAGCACAGTTGGATTGTGTACATATCCATTGCTGCGGTAACGGCGACTTAGGGTTCCGCCTGACGGCGGGTCACTTTGGAAAAGCCCCAAAGTAACCAAAGGGCTCTTGCCCCACCACTCGGCACCTCGCTGGGGCTCGGTGTGCCCGTAATCCGCCAGTGATTTGGGGGGCCGCCGCCACGCGCCATCCATGGCGCGGGGCGGCTAAACCGGCATCCCTGCCGGTTTACCCCCCAAATCACTGTCGAATTCCGGCCAGCGTGGTTTGACGGGGCGCTTGAGATCAAAGGCAGATCAAGATCAAGAGCGGCTCGCTTCGCATCGTGGTTACGGGGGGTAGTGTGATGTAGAAATTGAAGACGAAAAAAAACCGGCTGATCAGGCCGGTTTGGGGTGTCCCGCCAACAGTGCGGGGTTATACGTGGGTGCTCAGCAAGCGCTCGGCACCGCCTTCAGCGAGACCACGTTCTTGCAAGCGATCAGCACCGCCTTCAGCCAGGCTACGTTCTTGCAGGCGATCCGCACCGCCTTCAGCCAGGCCACGTTCTTGCAAGCGATCCGCACCACCTTCAGCCAGGCCACGTTCTTGCAGGCGATCCGCACCGCCTTCAGCCAGGCCGCGTTCTTGCAAGCGATCAGCACCGCCTTCAGCCAAACCGCGTTCTTGCAGGCGATCCGCGCCACCTTCGGCAACGCGGGTTTCTATCAGGCGATCCGCGCCGCCTTCAGCGACAACCGGGTGGGCAAAAGCGTTTGCAGCGAGTACCGAGAAAGCGAGGCTGAGCAAGAGTTGGCGTTTCATGATGGTGTGCTCCGAGTGTTTTAGTTGGGTGCCGTTTGGCATGGGTTTGATGTTACGCGTTGCATTTTTTAAGAGAACTTCATTGCGCTGATGGTGACTATCGATGCCAACGATGGTCCCGCTGGCGGGACCATCACTGCGGCCGTCATGGCATTTGCGGCAGTTCGTTGGGGCGCAGGTCAAACACCAGCACTTCGGCGTCTTCGCCATGGCTCAGGCGGATCTGGCGTTCGTCCCGTACGCGTACACCGTCGCCTTCCTGCAAGCGCTGGCCGTTGAGTTCCACGCTGCCGCGCGCCACATGGACGTAGGCGTAGCGATCCGGCGCCAGTTCCAGGCGGGCACTTTCGTCAGCGTCGAACAGGCCGGCGTACACCCGTGCGTCCTGGCGCACTTTCAGCGAACCGTTGGCGCCCTCCGGCGAGATGATCAACTGCAAGCGGCCACGTTTTTGCGCTTCAGTGAAATGCTCTTGCTGATAGCGCGGTTTGGCGCCGGCTTCGTTGGGCACGATCCAGATTTGCAGGAAGTGCACGCCATGACGCTGGCTATGGTTGAACTCGCTGTGGGCCACGCCGCTGCCGGCGCTCATCAGTTGCACATCGCCGGGGCGGATCACTGAGCCGGTGCCCAGGGTGTCCTTGTGTTCCAGCGCACCTTCGAGCACGTAGGAGAAGATCTCCATGTCGCGGTGCGGGTGCTGGCCGAAGCCTTTGCCTGCGGCGACGCGGTCATCGTTGATCACCAGCAGGTCGGAAAAACCCTGCTCCTTGGGGTTCCAGTAGTTGGCAAAAGAGAAGGTGTGGAACGACTTCAACCAACCGTGATTGGCGGCGCCGCGTTCGGAAGCTTTGCGAAGGGTCAGCATGGTCCAGTCCTCAAGTGAGCGCGGGCTGCGAGATGCAGGGCGCTTGCGTTGAGAAGAAGGTTAATGGTTAACGAATGATTGATTAAGAAGATGAAAATAGAATAACTGTCGCTCTCAGGTTGACAGTTAAAGTCGTGCCATAATGCCCGCCGCACTTCTTCTCGATGGACATTTCCCGCTTATGAAAACCGTGGCCATGGCGCTGTTCCCGGACTTCCTGCTGCTCGACATGGCTGGGCCGCTGGAAGTGTTTTCGATTGCCAACCGCTATCTACCGGCGGCCGATCACTACCAGATCCTGACCATCGGCACCGAGCCCGGCCCGTTGCGGGCGTCCAACGGCGTGAGCGTGCAGACCGATCTGCTGTTGGAACAGGCCCAGGCGGCCTATGACCTGCTGCTGGTGCCCGGCGGCCCCGGCGCCTATAACGAATGCCACCCCGCGCTGTTGCCCTGGCTGAGAGTCGCGGCGCCACGGGCCCGGCGTTTTGGCTCGATCTGCACCGGCGCTTTCGTGCTCGGCCACGCAGGCTTGCTGGACGGGCACCGCGTGACCACCCATTGGCACTACACCGAGCGGTTGATCAAGGCGTTTCCCAACGCCATCGTCGAGACCGATCGCATCTATTTGCAGGATGGGCGCCTGATCACCTCTGGTGGCGTCACTGCAGGTATCGACCTGGCCCTGTCGGTCGTGGCCCAGGACCATGGCAAGCAAGTGGCGGTGGATGTGGCCAAGGTGCTGCTGGTGGTGATGAAACGCCAGGGCGGCCAGGCCCAGTTCAGCCCGATGACTGCTGCCGTGGCGCCGCAAGAGACCCCGATCACCCGCGTGCAGAACCACGTGCTGGCGCATCTGGATCAACCCTTTACCATCGAGTCCATGGCCGAGCTGGCAGGCATGAGCGCGCGCCACTTTGCGCGGCTGTTCGCCAAAGACGTGCAGATGACGCCCATGGCATTCCTGCAAGGCGCGCGCATCGACCGGGCCCGACACTTGCTGGAAACCACCGACCTGCCGCTCAAGACCGTGGCCTTCCACGCAGGCTTTGGCAGCGTGCGGCATATGCGCTTTCTGTTCAGCGAAAAACTCGGGCTGAACCCTACCCAATACCGACAACAGTTCAGTTAACGACAGCATGTCCGTCTCAGGCACCCGATTGTCCGTATCGCTCCCCGTGCCAGCATTGTCCTGTCATCGCCAACTGGCAAGATAGCGTCGAGCCCATGGAAAAAGGATGCGCAGGCACTCAAGCACGGGTGTTTCAGCGCTGTGACGGACATGCAAAATGCTACGGCGGTGAGCTTTGGCCCCTACACCTTTCATCGGCAGCAGCGCCTGGTCAGTAAGGCGGGCTGGCCGGTACCGCTGGGCGGGCGAGCCTTGGATATTCTCGCGGTACTCCTCGAAGCGCCTGGGCACTTTTTCAGCAAGGCGACCTTGATCGAGCGGGTGTGGCCCAACAGCGTCGTCGAAGACAGCAACCTGCGCGTGCACATTGCCGCGCTGCGTCGCGCCCTGGACGGCCAACGCTGGATCCTCAATCACCCCCAGCGCGGTTACTGCTTCGCTGCGCCTGCGCAGGACGCGCTGCCGACGCTGCTGCCTCAGCACAACCTGGCTGCGCGTCTGAGCCCGGTGTGTGGGCGCGATGAACTGGTGGGCGTGCTGGCGCGGCGTTTGGCCGCGCAGCGCTTGTCGACCCTCACCGGCGTGGCCGGCATTGGCAAGAGCACACTGGCCCTGGCCCTGGCCGAGCGGGCATTGCCGCGTTATCGCGAAGGCGTATGGTGGCTCGACATGGCCGTTGTGCAAGCGCCGAGCGAACTGCTCGGCAGCCTCGCCAGGGTACTGCAATTGCATTCCACGCCCGACAGTTTCAACGAACTGGGCCGGCGCCTGGCCTCGCGCCAGTTGCTGCTGATACTCGACGGCGCCGACCTGCTGCTGGGCGCGTGTCGACAGCTGCTGCGTGCGCTGCGCGAGACGGCGCCTGGCATCAGTGTGCTGATCACCAGCCGCGAAGCCTTGTTGGCCCCTGGCGAGTGGGTGGTGCGCGTGCCTCGGCTGGCGGTGCCGTCGCCGTCGGCCAATGTCGAACAGGCGATGGCCTGTCCTGCGGTGCAACTGTTCGTGGCGCGCGCGCGTGCCAATCAGCAGGGGTTTAATTTGCGGCCCCAGGATTTGGCGCCGCTGCGCGACCTGTGCCGGCGCCTGGACGGCCTGCCGTTGGCCCTGGAATTGGCGGCCGTCCAGGTGGATGCGTTGGGCATCGGCGGTGTGCAGATGCAAGTACGCACGGGCTTGCAAGTGCTGGCCCGCGGGCGGCGCACGGCGGTGGAGCGCCATCGCTCACTCACCGCGGCCCTGGATTGGAGCTACGAGCGCCTGAGCCTGCCGGAGTGCTGGCTGTTTCTGCAATTGAGCCTGTTCAAGATGGCGGTCACCTTACCTGGCCTGAGTGACATGGTGGCCGGTACCGAGCTTGAACATGCCGACCTGTCTTACCTGCTGGCACGCCTGGTCAACGTCTCGTTGCTGAGCGTCGAGCCCGGCCTGGGCCCGCCGCGCTATCGCCTGCTCAACTGCGTGCGCAGCTACGCCCTGGGGCAACTGCGCGACCCGCGCCAGGTCGAGCGTTTGCAGCAAGGCTACGCGCCTTGCCTGGGCGCGTTCTCAGGCCGGCCGTTTGTCCTGCAACTCGTCGAGCAGGCAGCGCACGCGCAGTAGATCCTGGGTAGCGAAGCCTTCGCTGAAGCGTGCATGGATTGAACCGAGCAAGTCCCTGGCGAGCTGAATGCGCCCCTGCTGTTGCCACAATTGCGCCAGGGATTCGCCGCAGCGCAGCTCCCAGGCCAGGGCGCCTTGCTGGTGCGCCAGGCCCAGGGCTTCCAGCAGCAGGGCTTCGGCGGCGTGCTCATCCTCTAGCTGCAAGGCGTACACCCGCAGAATCTCCGGGGCGCACCAGCCCGCCGCACCACTGCGCGCGCGTTCCAGCATTGGCGCATCGACTGCATGGGCACCGAAGGTGATCAAGGTGTCTTGGATCAGGCCCAGGCCTTGCCAATCCGGGTGGCCAAGAATACCGGCGTAATGCCCGGCCCAGGTCTGGAACAACTGCACCGAATGCTGGTGCGACTGCTCCAGCAGCAGACGTTGCAGGGCTTGGGCATCGTCTTCGGCGCCGTTGTAGCGAGCGATCACCACCCCGGCCAGGGCCAGGGTGTAGCAGATCGAGGTGCCGTGGTTGATCTGTAGCGCCAACTCCAGCGCCTGACTGGCGGTGCGCCAGGCGCGATCGGCAAAGCCTTGCAACCACAGGATTCGCGCCAGCACGGTCAGGGAGGCGACGCTCTGGTCGTATTGCACGCCAACCCCGAGGGCAAAGCGGTTGACGTGACCGCTTTGGGACATGCGCTGCAGCACCTGCTCGGCGTGGTGCCGGGCGAGCGGCTGGTTGCCGGTGTAATGCTGGCCCAGCGCACGCAGCCGCTGGGCGCTAAGGCCCAGCAACGGCTCGGTGCGTGGGTCGAGGCGTTCGAACTGCACACTCAGCGCCTGCGCTGGGCCGTAGCGTCCGGCGCACAGGTTCACCGCCATCAGCCCGGAGACCGCACGCAACTGGCCGCCAAGGTCCTGGGTTGTCTCGGCCAGGCGTGCGGCACCCTCGAATGCCGCAATGGTCCGAGGTGCGGCGCCCATGGCGTGGTAGGAGAGGCTGCCCAGGGCCAATTGCAGTTGCAGGGTCAATTGCGTGCAGGGTGCGGTGACCTGGCCAATCAGCGCCAGCGCCTGGTCCACATAGCCGCCGTGCTCACGCAGCAACGATAACTCTTGCCACAGCGGCATCGCGCTGACCGTCAGGCGGATAGCCAGCAGCTGCGCACCGCCGTCAGCAAAGCCCCAGTCGAGGGCGGCGCGCACGTCTTCGCGCAGCGGTGCGTAACGGTCGATCCACGGCTGTGTGGCGATCAGGTCCCAATCGGCCTGGGCTTGTTCCATCAGCGCCAGGCAGCGTGCAGCGTGGCGCTCTCGCGTGGCATGCAGCTCGCAGGCCTGGCTGAGCTTTTCCAGGGCATAGGTGCGGGTGATGTCCAGCAGGCGATAGACCATCTCGTCATCGCTGGCCTCCACATTCAACAACGACTTGGCTACCAGTTGCGTGATGGAGCCCAGCACTTCGGCGGGGGCTACCTGCTCACCGGCGATCACTGCCGCTGCGCTGACCAGGCTGAAGCCGCCACGAAAGACCGCCAGGCGGCGCAGGCAGATTTGTTCGCACTCGGTGAGCAGGTCAAAGCTCCAGTCGAGCGTGGCGCGCAGGGTCTGCTGGCGGGGCAGGGCAGTGCGTCGCCCACGGGTCAGCAGGCGAAAGTTGTGTTCCATCTGCACCAGCAGGCCCGGCAAACCAAACCGTTCGATTTGCGCGGCCACCAGTTCGATCGCCAAGGGAATGCCGTCCAGGCGCTGGCAGATATCAATCGCCAGGGGCAGTTCAGCGTCGCTGAGGGCAAAGCTCTCCTGGTGAGATATGGCGCGCTCGATCAGCAATTGCATGGCCGGGTAACCCAGGGCCTGGGCGCGGTTGCCGGTGGCGGGCGGGCAGGCCAGCGGTTCAAGGCGCTGTACATACTCGCCTTCGGCGCGCAGGGCTTCACGGCTGGTGGTGAGGATGTGCAGGTGCGGTGCATGGCGCAGCAGGGTTTCAGTGATCAGGGCGATGTCGTCGAGCAGGTGCTCGCAGTTGTCGATCACCAGCAGCATCTGGCGTGCCTGCAGGCTGCGGGCGAGGCTGGCCAGGGCCGTATTTTCGCCCGGTGTCAGGCCGAGCAGGGCGGCCAGGTTGGGCAGGATCATCGGCGCCGCACTGAGCGGCGCCAGGTCCAGCAGGTGAATACCGTCGCGGTAATGCCCGATCAGCAATTCGGCGACGCGCAAGGCCACGGTGGTCTTGCCGATGCCGCCGGCGCCGGTCAGGGTGATAAAGCGTTGCTGCGGCAGTTGTTGTACCAGGGCGTCGATCAGGGCTTGGCGGCCGATCATGCGCGTGCGCCGCAACGGCAGGTTATGGCTGGGGCGTTGGGGCGCACCGTCGGTGGGCAGCGTCATGGGTTCGATGCTCAGTGGCGCAACAAAACTGTAGCCGCGCTGGGCGACCGTGACGATATAGCGCTGCCCGGCCTGGCCGTCACCCAGTGCCTTGCGCAACGCCGCCATGTGCACCCGCAGGTTGCCGTCTTCGACCACACTTTTGGGCCAGACCCGTGCGATCAGCTCCTGCTTGCTCACCACATTGCCGGCGTGCTCCAGCAGGATCAGCAGAATGTCCACCGCCCGCCGCCCCAGGCGCAGCGGGCGACCGGCCTCCAGCACCAGGCGCTGGCGCGGCTGGATGCGGTAGGGGCCGAAATGCACGGCCTGGTCGCTCAAGTCATTCATGGCTGCCCAGGTTCTGGAGGAAGAGAGCGGCCAGCATATTCCAGGTACGTGCAGACCACTAGGCAGCGATCACATCAGGTTTGCTGCGCGAGTGGTGGTTTCGCCAGGTCATCGGGTTGACGCCTTCGCTGCGGGTGAACATATGGCAAAAGTGCGCCTGGTCGCAAAAGCCACATTCCAGGCTGATCTGCGTGAGGCTCAGGGACGAGCCGGTAATCAACTCCTTGGCGCGCTGGATGCGCTGCTGGCGAATCCATTCCTGGGGCGACAGCCCCGTGGTGCACTTGAAGGCGCGGGAAAAGTGGCTGCGCGACAAGGCGCAGGCCTGGGCCAGGTCGGCGATTGCCAGGCTTTCGCCGAGGTTGGCAAGGATCAGTTGCTTGGCGATGCGCTCACGCCGGGGGCACAGGCCACCGGTGGCGGGCAACCGGGGGGCATATTGCTCGAGTCGGGCCATGACAAATATCCGCAGTCGATGGGAACGTTCCCGGTGGATGGGTGCAGTGTAGACGCGCTTCATCTTGTTGCCGGGCCGCCTGGCTGACGAGTTAATCGTTGTTAATTTCGCCAGGTGCGGTGCTGGAAAAGACAGCACAGCTATGCAATCCCTGGCGTGCAGTGCATGCTTCCCTGGCCCTCTGGAAAACGTTTGGATAGCGCCCATGAACCGCAACGATCTGCGCCGCGTCGATATGAACCTGCTGGTGATTTTCGAAGCCTTGATGTTCGAGAAAAACCTGACCCGAGTCGCCGAAAAGCTGTTTATCGGCCAACCGGCAGTGAGCGCCGCGTTGGGCCGTTTGCGCGATTTGTTCGACGACCCGTTGCTGCTGCGCAATGGCCGTGCCATGGAACCCACCGCGCGTGCACTGGCGATACTCAAGGAGCTGCAACCGGCCATGGACACCATCTCGGGCGCCGTCAGCCGTGCCAAGGATTTCGACCCTTCCACCAGCTGCGCGGTGTTCCGTATCGGCCTGTCCGATGATGCGGAGTTCGGGCTGTTTCCGTCGTTACTCAGCCGCCTGCGCGAAGAAGCGCCGGGCATCATCGTGGTGGTGCGCCGCGCCAATTACCTGTTGATGCCCTCGCTGCTGGCCAGCGGTGAAATCTCCGTGGGGGTCAGCTACACCACCGATCTGCCGGCCAATGCCAAGCGCAAGAAACTGCGGGATATCCCCTGCAAGGTCCTGCGCGGGGATGACTGCGAGGCGCCGCTGACCCTGGATGACTACTGCGCCAGGCCCCATGCGATGGTGTCGTTCTCCGGCGACCTGAGCGGCAATATCGACCTGGACCTGGCCCGCATCGGCCGCTCGCGCCGGGTGGTGCTGGCGGTGCCGCAGTTCAGCGGGTTACGGGCGTTGCTGGCGGGCACGCAGATTATCGCGACCGTGCCCGATTACGCCGCGTGCGCGTTGACCGAAGGCACACGCCTGCGCGCCGAGGACCCGCCGTTTGCGATTGATGCGGCGGAGCTGTCAATGGTGTGGAGCGGGGTGCATGACAACGACCCGGCGGAGCGATGGCTGAGGGGCAGGATTGCGGAACACATGGCCCGGGCAACCTAGCTTTGCCTACAATTGTAGGAGCGAGCTTGCTCGCGAAAAACCTGAGGGCGCCACGTTGAACCATTAACCCCGCGTTATCGTTGACGTTCTTCGCGAGCAAGAACTAGGCGTCCCCTCGCTCCTACAAAAAGCCAAACAGCACATACATCCAATTCTCCCCACCGCTCAACGGGCCAGACTCTCCCCATCGTTCAATACCCCGGGGAAGCACTCAGCCATGGATTCAACCGTCAACACCAGCCCCGACGAAGTCGTCACCCTGGTCGTCAAGCACCGGGTCAAACCCGGCTTTGAAGTCGAGTACGAAGCCTGGCTGCGCCGCATCGTGCGCATCGCGGGCGAACGCCCTGGGCACCTGGGTGTTGACGTGGTGCGCAGCCAGCAAAACGGCATGGCGCTGTTCACTTGCGTACTGCGCTATAGCTCGACCAACGCCCTTGAGCTGTGGCTCGGCTCCCCGCAACGCCAGGCCCTGATCGACGAAGCCGCGCCTATGCTCGCGGACGGCGACCAGACCGAAATCGGCGCGGCCAATGAATTCTGGTTCACGCCCCAGGCCGAGGGCGGTGCCAAGCCGCCGCGCTGGAAGCAGGCGATGGTCAGCCTGTTTGTGATCCTGCCGCAAACCTTGCTGCTGCCGTTTATCTGGGGGCCGATCCTGCGGTTGCACCCGTTTCTGTCCAATTACGTGGTCTCCACCTTCCTGGTCACCCTGACCATCGTGTTGCTGGTGGTGTACCTGCTGATGCCGGCGGCCACCCGCCTGTTCGCTCCCTGGCTTGAAGCCTCTGTAAAGGAAACCCTATGAACGCCGATCTGATTCTGTTCAATGGCCAGTTCCACACCGTGGACCGGGAAAACCCACGCGCCACCGCCGTGGCCATCCACCAAGGGCGCTTTGTCGCCGTGGGGACCGACGGCGAAGCCATGGCCCTGCGCGGCAGCGGCACCCAGGTCATCGACCTCAAGGGCCGCACCGTGATTCCCGGCCTCAACGACTCGCACTTGCACCTGATTCGTGGCGGGTTGAACTACAACCTTGAACTGCGCTGGGAAGGCGTGCCGTCCCTGGCCGATGCCTTGCGCATGCTCAAAGACCAGGCCGACCGCACGCCCACGCCGCAATGGGTGCGCGTGGTGGGCGGCTGGAACGAATTCCAGTTCGCTGAAAAGCGCATGCCCACCCTGGAAGAACTCAACCAGGCCGCCCCGGACACCCCGGTGTTCGTGCTGCACCTTTACGACCGCGCCTTGCTCAACCGCGCCGCACTGCGGGTGGCGGGCTACACCAAGGACACGCCAAACCCGCCGGGCGGTGAGATCGTGCGCGACAGCAACGGCAACCCCACCGGCATGCTGGTGGCGCGGCCCAACGCGATGATTTTGTATTCGACCTTGGCCAAGGGCCCGAAACTGCCCCTGGAATACCAGGTCAACTCCACCCGCCAATTCATGCGTGAACTCAATCGCCTGGGCCTGACCAGTGCCATCGATGCCGGCGGCGGTTTCCAGAACTACCCCGATGACTACGCGGTGATCGAGCAACTGGCCAAGGACCAACAGTTGACGGTGCGCATCGCCTACAACCTGTTCACCCAGAAGCCCAAGGAAGAACTCAGCGACTTCAAGAACTGGACCGGCAGCGTCACCCTGCATCAGGGCGATGACTACCTGCGCCATAACGGGGCCGGCGAGATGCTGGTGTTCTCGGCGGCGGACTTCGAAGACTTCCTCGAACCCCGCCCGGACCTGCCGCTGACCATGGAGCAGGAGTTGGAACCGGTGGTGCGCCACCTGGTGGAACAGCGCTGGCCGTTCCGCCTGCACGCCACTTACGACGAGTCCATCTCGCGCATGCTCGACGTGTTTGAAAAGGTCAACCGCGACATCCCGTTCAATGGCTTGCCGTGGTTCTTCGACCACGCCGAAACCATCACCCCGAAAAACATCGAACGTGTGCGTGCCCTCGGTGGCGGTATTGCGATCCAGGATCGCATGGCGTTCCAGGGCGAATACTTTGTCGAGCGCTACGGCGCCAAGGCTGCCGAAGCCACGCCGCCGATCAAGCGCATGCTGGCCGAAGGCGTGCCGGTAGGGGCGGGCACCGACGCCACCCGCGTGTCGAGCTATAACCCCTGGACCTCGCTGTACTGGATGGTCAGCGGCCGCACTGTCGGAGGCCTGGAGCTGCACGCCGAGGGCTTGCCGCGCCTTACCGCGTTGGAGTTGTTCACCCACGGCAGCGCCTGGTTCTCGTCCGAGCAGGGCAAGAAAGGCCAGATCAAGGTCGGCCAATTGGCGGATGTTGCCGCGTTGTCGGCGGACTTTTTCAGTGTCGAAGAAGAAGCCATCAAGTGGATCGAGTCGGTGCTGACAGTGGTCGGCGGCAAGGTCGTGTACGGCGCTGGCGACTTCGAAGATTTCGCACCGCCACGGGTACCGGTGCTGCCGGACTGGTCGCCGGTGGTCAAGGTGCCAGGGCACTGGCGCCCGACGTCGCCGATGCAGGCCCAGGTTCACCAGTGCAGCGGCCCCTGTGGCGTGCATGCCCACAGCCATGAAAAAGCGCGCCTTTCCAGCGTGCCGGTCAGCGACTTCCAGGGTTTCTGGGGTGCGTTCGGCTGCTCCTGCTTTGCCTTTTGAAGAACACCCCCATCCCCAAAGGAGTTACCCATGACTTACAAGCGCTTGAACAAAGACGATGCTGTTGTGCTGTTGGTTGATCACCAGACCGGCCTGATCTCCCTGGTGCAGGATTTCTCCCCCAACGAGTTCAAGAACAACGTGCTGGCCCTGGCCGACGTGGCGAAGTTCTTCAACCTGCCGACCATCCTGACCACCAGCTTTGAAAGCGGCCCCAACGGCCCACTGGTGCCTGAGCTCAAAGAACTGTTCCCCGATGCGCCATACATCCCGCGCCCTGGCCAGATCAACGCATGGGACAACGAAGACTTCGTCAAGGCCGTCAAGGCGACCGGCCGCAAGCAGATCATCATTGCCGGTGTAGTGACCGATGTGTGCGTGGCATTCCCGACCCTGTGTGCCCTTGACGAAGGCTTTGAGGTCTTCGTGGTCACGGATGCTTCCGGTACCTTCAACGAAACCGTGCAACAAGCCGCCTGGGCACGCATGACCGCCGCCGGTGCGCAACTGGTCAACTGGTTCTCCGTGGCCTGCGAGCTGCAAGTGGACTGGCGCAACGACATGGAAGGCCTGGCCAACCTGCTCTCGCCGCGCATTCCCAACTACCGCAACCTGATGAACAGCTACTCGGCGTTCGCTGCCAAGTAACCGGGCCTGTAAAACACTGCAAAACCCTGTGGGAGCTGGCTTGCCTGCGATGGCGGTGTATCAGTCAACAGCATTGCTGGCTGATGCACCGCCATCGCAGGCAAGCCAGCTCCCACATTTGATTGGGTTCACATTTTGGTTTGTGGTGTGACCACTGACAGGCTATAAAACAGCCCATCGTCCCCTGAGAAGCGACAATGAACCCCTTCGAAGACATGCGCCTGTTCTGCCAGGTCATGGAATCCGGCAGTTTTACCGCCGCCGCCGAGCAATTGGGCTTGTCCAAGCAATTTGTCAGCCGCCGCCTGATCCAACTGGAAGAGCGCCTGGGCGTGCGCTTGCTCAACCGCTCTACACGGCGCCTGGACGTCACCCCGCTGGGCCAGAGCTATTACGAGTCGGCCTTGCGCCTGCTCGGAGAGGTGGAGCAGGTGGAGCAGGGCATCGCCGGCCAGAACAGCGAACCGCGCGGCACCATTCGCCTCAGCGCGCCCTTGTCGTTCGCCATGGCGCACCTGGGTTGCCTGCTGCCGTTGTTTTTGCGCCAGCATCCACAGGTCTGCGTTGAAGTCGACCTGAGCGACAGGCCGGTAGACTTGATCGGCGAAGGCTACGACCTGGTACTGCGCATCGGCACCCTGGAAGATTCCACCCTGATCGCCCGGCGGATCGCTGCTATCGAGCGGGTGTATTGTGCCAGCCCCGACTACCTGGCGCTGCGCGGCACGCCTTTGAAACCCGAGGATTTAACCACGCACGACTGCCTGCCCTACGGCCACGGCCGCCAGGTGCAATGGCGCTTCAAGGGCAAGTTGCAAGCCTTGAGCGTCAGTGGGCGCATGCGCGTCAATAACGGTGACCTGCTGCGCGATACCGCGATTGCCGGTTTAGGCGTTACCTATCTACCGACGTTCATTGTCAGCGAGGCCTTGAAGGACGGTCGTTTGGTCAAGGTATTGGAAGACTTCGCGCCTGAGGCCTTGACCCTGTCGGCGGTGTACCCGCAGCACCGCCAGAGCTCACGCCCGGTGCAAGCGCTGGTGGAGTTCCTGCGCGAACGCCTGGCTAGCGGCTGCTGAACAGTTGGCGGATCAGGTTGGGCGTGCTGCCCGTCCACCGCTTGAACGAGCGCCGAAAATTCGCCGCATCGTTGAAGTTCAGGTACGCCGCCACTTCCTCGTTACTCAAGCCCTTGGCCTGGTACAGGTGCAACGCCACGTGCTTGCGCACCCGGTCGACCTGTTGCTGATAACCCGTGTCGTGCCGTTGCAACTTGCGCTTTAGCGTGGCCGGGCTCATGGCGAAGGTGTGCGCGGCCTGTTCCAGGCTCGGTGGCTGGCGCACGTGTTCGCGCAGGTAGCCGTAGAGGCAGTCCAGAAAGCTTGTGGCAAAGCCCAGTTGCTCGATTTGTTCAAGGGCTTGCTGGCGCGCGACCTGGCCCGCGGTGGCTGAAGCGCCCGGCCAGTTGTGGGTGAGGTATTCACGGGGGAGGCACATCATGTCCAGCGGGCGTTCGAAGCGCGTGTGTTCGCCCAGATGCACCCAGTATTGCTCGACGTACCGGGGTTCGGCATGGCTGAAACTGCAGACCCACGGCAAGCGCTGGCCGCTGAGCCATTGGCTCATGGCAACCAGTGAAGTCATGCTGGCTTCCAGCAGAAAGCGCCAGTGTTCGCCAGCGCCGCAACTGTCCAACCAATACAGGTAAGCGTGATGCTCATCCAGCTCCAGTTGCAGCGTGACCAGCGGGCTGAGCAGCACCTGTTGCTGGATCAGAATCTCCAGCGCCTGATGAAGGTTCTGTGCATGCCCCAGCGCATGACTGGCGGCGCCGTAGTAGCCGGGTAGCAGGCGTTGGCCAAACAGGAAACTGCTGTCATCGGCGCCCAGTAATTTGCGGCTGTTGCCGATCAAACCCAGGAACTGCTGCGGGCTCAACCGCGCGGTACCGGCCAGGATGTCTTCGTGGAACAGGCCGGTGCCGCGCAGCAGGCGATGGCTGTCGATGTCCCGGGACAAGCCCAGGTCGATCAGCGTGGCGGGTTGATAATGACCGGGGATGAAGCGGCTGTCGTTTTCATACCAGCTGGTTTTCACGGCCATTTCAGGCACTTTTCGCAAGGGGCTGCTTGGCCCGGGCCAGGCCTATATTCAGCCGCTTGAGCAACTCGTGGGGTGACTCTTGCAAGGCCATCACCACCGCCGTGGTCGCCGCCAGTTGCAGGCGTTCGCCCTGTTGCCGGGTCTTGTGGGCGAGGCTCTGCACCGCGTGTTGCAACTCCAGCGCCAGGCCCTGGGCCTGGCGCTCGCCGGTGTTGGGCAGCAGCACCACAAAACGATCACCCGCCAGGCGGCACAACAGGTCCTGGCGGCGCAGGTTGAGCAACAGCACGTGGCTGACCGCCTGTAGCACCGCATCACCCTCGGCATGCCCGTAGGCCTGGTTGATGGCGGCGAAGTTGTCCAGGTCCAGGGCCAGCAGCGACAGCGGTTGTTGCTGCTCTTGGCTGTCGCGCAGGCTGTCGGCGAGTTGGCGCTTGAGGTAGTCGGCTCCGGCCAGGGGCGTGAGTTTGTCGAACAGCCGATGCTCGCGAAACAACCGCTCGCGTTTTTCCATCTGTGCGCTGATCGCCAGTTGTTCGTGGTGCCAGTGGTAGATGCCAATTGTCAGCAGGATCATGCCCACCGGCATTGGCCCTGACTCCAGCCAGTGATCCCAGGAGATGCTGTCAGGCAGGCGGATGAATTCGTCGAGGCTGTCGATCCACCAGGAAAAAAAGATGCACGACAGCCCCAGTGCCAGGTATTGGGTGACTCGTCCGGCGGGGCGGCTTTTCAACACCAGGCCCAGCCAGATCAGCGCGAGCAGCGCCGAACCGCCTTCGCCGATGATATCCAGCCATACCCATTCGCTGATGCTTTTGAGCTCGCCGCAGGCCAGGTGCAGGATCAGTCCGAGGTTGGCGGCGATCAGTAGCAACGCGAGTTTCCAGCGGTGGGGTTTGAGTACGGAAAGCATGGCCACGGGTCCTTGGGCAAATAAGCGATGGGCGCCAGCACAGCAGATGGATGTGACGGTTGGATGACGGGGTGGGAGGGTCGAATCAGCTCATGCCCTCGGTGCATTTTTCATGCTGAACATGGACCCCATGTGGGAGCTGGCTTGCCTGCGATAGCGGCCTCCCAGCCGACACCTATCCACCTGACACCCCACCATCCAACTGTGGGAGCGGGCTTGCTCGCGAAGGCGGCTTGCCAGTCAACACGGTTGGATTGTGTACATATCCATTGCTGCGGTAACGGCCGCTTAGGGTTCCGCCCTGACGGCGGGTCACTTTTGGAAGGACCCAAAAGTAACCAAAAGGTCCTCGCCCCACCACTCGGCACCTCGCTTAGGCTCGGTGTGCCCGTAATCCGCCAGTGATTTGGGGGGCCGCCGCCACGCGCCATCCATGGCGCGGGGCGGCTAAACCGGCATCCCTGCCGGTTTACCCCCCAAATCCCTGTCGAATTCCGGCCAGCGTGGTTTGATGGGGCGCCTGAGATCAAGATCAAAAGCAGATCAAAAGCAGATCAAGAGAGGCTCGCTTCGCATCGTGGTTACTGTCGACCGCCTTCGCAGGCAAGCCAGCTCCCACCTCTGACCGAGGTCATTTCAGCTCATTTGCTCCCTTGAGAAGCCTGTAAACCACGCTTTTGCAGGCGTTGCCCGCAACCCTGTCACAGAACCGTCACGCCCCATCCCTAGCGTGCCCTCCCAGTTGCCGGGCCTCTTGCCTGGCGCCAACGGATTCTTGGGGAGGGTTTCATGTACAAGCGCACCGGGCTCGTCAGCTTTACGCTTACCGCCTTGGCCCTGGCGATAGCCTGCGAGCGGGTCAATGCCGCTGAAGCGGCCACTACCGAGCATGTCGATGTGGTCGGGCAAGCAGCTGCGATCGACAGCGCCCTCAAGGAGCAGCGCTCTTCCGATAGCATCAAGAGCGTGGTGCATGCTGACGGCGTCGCGCAGTTGCCGGATGAGAACGTTGCCGAGGCGGTGCAGCGCTTGCCGGGCATCAGTGTTGAGCGTGACCAGGGCGAGGGGCGCTTTGTGAGCGTGCGCGGCCTGGGCCCGGATCTCAACAGCGTGACCATCAACGGCACGCTGGTGCCATCCCCCGAGAGCGAGCGCCGTGCCGTGGCCCTCGATGTTCTGCCTTCGGAACTGGTGCAGTCGTTGTCCGTGATCAAGACGCTCACACCGGACATGGACGCCAACTCCCTCGGCGGCACCGTTGATGTGAAGAGCCTGTCGGCGTTCGATCACAAGGGGCTGTTCTACACCGGCAGCACCGAGGCCAGCTACGACAAGAACACTCACCAGACCAGCCCGAAATTCTCCGGCGCCGCCAGTAACCGGTTCAGCCTCGGCGACGGTATCGACAATTTTGGCGTGGCCGCGGCGCTCAGTTGGCAGAAGCGTGATTTCGGCTCGGACAACGTCGAAACCGGCGGCGCCTGGGACTTTACCAACGGCGCCCGGCTCAACGAATTCGAGCAGCGTGACTACGACATCAGCCGTGAACGCGCCGGGGGTGGCCTTAACTTCGATTACAAGCCCGATGACGTGAGCAGCTACTACCTGCGCACGCTCTACAGTCGCTACAAAGACACCGAAACCCGCAACGCCGCCAGCCTCGAGTTCGCTGACCCGCAAGCGCCTGGCGAATTGGGCGAAGCCGAGGGCAAGCGCAAGCTCAAGAACCGCGAGGAAACCCAGGAAATCCAGTCCTACGTAGTGGGCGGTGAACGCATGCTCGGCCTGTGGACCTTGAGCGGCCAGGCCGGGTACAGCCGTTCCAGCGAAGATAGCCCGGGGCATATTGCCGGTGCGACCTTCGACGGCGGTGACTTTGCTGACAGCGGCTTCTACGACAAGGCCAAGCCGCGCCCGATCGTTGGTAGCGGTTTCTACGACCCTGCCAATTTCAGCCTCGACAAAGTTGACTGGGAAAAACAGCACACCCAGGACACCGAGAAAAACCTGCGCCTGGACCTGGCCCGCGACTATGACCTTAGCGGTTACGCATCCCAGTTCAAGTTCGGCGGCAAGGTCAGCCGGCGCCACAAGGACAATGACCTGGAAGCCTGGGTCTACAAGGACCTGGATGAACAGGGCTTGAGCGATGAACAACTCAACCTCACGCAGTTTCAGAAGGGCAACGTCGACTACCGTCTCGGCCGCTTTGGCCCAGGCATCAGCGCGGGCAATATCCGCCAGTTGATCGGTGGCCTCAATCGCGATGACTTCTATGACTCCACCGAATCCACGGTCAACGACTTCACTATTCGCGAAGACATCAACGCCGGCTACCTGATGAACACCGTCGATATTGACGACTGGCGCTTCATCGCCGGCATGCGTTACGAGGGTACTGAGTTCGAAGCCAAGGGCACCGGCGCCACGGACGGCCAGTTCAGCGCCACCGAGACCAAGCGCCGTTATCACCATTGGCTACCGGGCCTGCATGCGCGCTACCAGATTGACAAGAACACCCAGGTACGCGCCGCCTGGACCAAATCCGTGGTGCGTCCGACCTTTGGCCAATTGGCCCCTGGTTTTGTGATCGACGATGACGAAGCCACCTTCGGCAACCCAGACCTCAAGCCGCTGGAATCAAGCAATCTGGACCTGGGCATCGAGCATTTCATGGGCCGTGCCGGTACCGTCTCGGCCTTCGTGTTCTACAAAGACCTCCAGAACTTCGTCTACAACACCGACGTGGCCGGTACCGGTGCCTGGGCCAACTTCGCCGAGGCGCACACCTTTGCCAACGGCGACAGCGCCAAACTCTATGGCCTGGAACTGGCCTATTCACAGAAGTTCGACTGGCTGCCGGCGCCGTGGAACGGCCTGATGATCGGCGCCAACAGCACCTTCAGCCGTTCCAGCGCGGACATCGAGGGTTTCGACAGCGCCAGCGGGCGCAATCGCAAGCGCAACATCAGCCTGCCCAACCAGTCCGACACGGTCGGCAACCTGATGCTCGGTTGGGAAGACGACAAGCTCAGCCTGCGCCTGTCGGCCAATTACAAATCGGCCTACTTGTACGAGTTGGCGTCGATCAACGACAAGGCCCATGACCTGCACGTCGACGCGCAAACCTTCGTCGATTTCAGCGCGCGCTACTCACTGACCAAGAACCTGCAGGTCAGCTTCGAGGCACAGAACCTCACCGACGAGTCGTACTTCGTCTACACCGGCCACCGCAGCTACAACGGCCAGTACGAAGAGTACGGCCCCACCTACAAGCTGGGCCTGACCTTCACCCATTTCTAACCATTGCCCCCCTGTAGGAGCGAGCTCGCTCGCGAAAAAACTCAACGATAACGCGGGTCGCCTGAATGAACGTGGCGCCTGTGCGTTTTTCGCGAGCAAGCTCGCTCCTACAGGGCATCAGGGCAAACCGTCCCAAACGGGATCTCCATTGTTTTCGAAGGATTGTCTGTTCATGAGAATTTCCAAGCTGTGCCTGCTGGTTGCGTTGATAACCAGCGGCAATGCGTTCGCCACCGAGTTGCCGTTGACCCCTTGGGCACCCAGCCTGAATGCCCAAGCCGTGGCCTTCCTGCCCGGCGGCACCCAGCGCGTGGCCGCCAGCGCCCGCGATGGCCTGTTGTTGCTCGACGATAAAGGCACCGAACTGGCCCGGTTCAAGGGCCGTTTCAGCAGTCTGGACACCCGCGCTGCCGGCACTCAATCGCTGATCGCAAGCCTCGATAACGACCGCCAGCAGGCCTTGCTGATCGGTCTGGATGGCGCCGGAAAAACCTGGGGTGCGCCGCTGTACCTGCCGACCCGCGACTTTGCGGTCAATAGCCTGTGCCTCTATCACGATTCGGCGGCCAACCTGTTTGTGTTCCTGGTCGGTGAAGAGGGCAAGGGCGAGCAGTGGCTGGTGGGCAATGGTTCGACCCTGCTGGCCCAGGCGCAGCGTGTTCGCAGCCTGCCACTGCCGCCATCGGCGCAGTACTGCCAAGTGGATGATGCAGCCGAGCGATTGGTGGTGAACGAGCAAAACGTCGGCTGGTGGGCCTACCCGGCGCACCCGGAAGCCGAGGTTAAGCGCACGCCCGTGACGCTGTTCGACGACCCCGCGCGGGAAGCAGGCGCCATGGCGCTGGTGCCGGGCGGGATGCTCGCGCTGGACCCGAAAACCGCGCAGTTGCAGCTGTTCCAGCAAGTCGGGGAGCGTTGGGTTGGGCAATCCAGCCTGGCCTTGCCGGGCCTCAAAGAACCGGAGCAACTGGTGATACAGGGCCGGGAGGTGTTGGTGCGGGACGACGACAGCGGCCAGCTCTATCAGGGCCGCCTCGACTGGCAAGCCACGCCGGTGCCGGTTGCGCCGACACTTGCGCAAGTCGCCGCACTGCGCCAGACCGAACCCGTGGGTCGCCAAGGCGACGCGGCGGATGACCCGGCCATCTGGATTCACCCTGAAACGCCGGCCAAAAGTCGTGTGCTGGGGACCAACAAGAAACAGGGCCTGCTGGCCTACGATCTCGACGGCAAGTTGCTGCAGGAGCTGGCAGTGGGGCGCCTGAACAATGTCGACCTACGCCCAGGCTTCAAACTGGGTACGCAAACCGTCGACCTGGCCGTGGCGAGTAACCGCGACCGCAACAGCCTGAGCCTGTTCAGCATCGACCGTCAGAGCGGCGAGCTGCGTGAAGCCGGTGAGGTTCCCACGCCACTCAAGGAGATCTATGGCATTTGCCTGTACCAGCCCGCCAGCGGCGAGCTTTACGCGTTTGCCAATGACAAGGATGGCACCTTCCTGCAATACCGCCTGAGTGCCCCGGCTGGCCGTGTGCAGGGCGAGTTGGTGCGCCAGTTCAAAGTCGACAGCCAACCCGAGGGCTGTGTGGCCGATGACCAGCGCCAACGCTTGTTCATCGGTGAGGAAGATGTCGGCGTGTGGGCGATGGATGCCCGTGCCGAGCAACCGGCCACGCTCACTTCGGTGATCAAAGTCGGCGCGCAACTGCATGCGGACGTCGAAGGCCTGGCGTTGTATCAAAGCCCCGCACGGGATTACCTGGTGGTCTCCAGCCAAGGCAATGACAGCTACCTGGTGCTGGACGCCGAGCCACCATTCGCTGTACGCGGCGCCTTGCGCGTTGGCCTCAATGCGGCCGCCGGCATTGATGGCGCCTCGGAAACCGATGGCCTGGAGGTCACTGCCGTCAACCTCGGCGGGCCCTGGAGCCAGGGCATGCTGGTGGTGCAGGACGGGCGCAAGCGCATGCCCGAGCAAGCCCAGAACTTCAAGTTCGTGCCCTGGGCCGAGGTGAGCCGCGCGTTGAAATTACCTTGAGCTGTCATCACGCAGTCATCCGTTTTTAATCGAATAGGAGCTTCACCATGCACGCGACGATGGAACATATGACGATCTGGAGCTTGATCAGCGACGCCAGCCTGTTGGTCAAGGCCGTGATGATCACTTTGCTGTTGGCATCCTTGCTCAGCTGGTACCTGATCATTCAGCGCAGCGGTGTGCTGCGTGGCCTGGAACGGCAGCTTAACGGCTTCCTGGCGCGCTTTCGCGTGGCGTCGGACCTGCAGCCCTTGTATCGCGAAACCGTGCAGGCAGGCGAGGGCGGTGTGGCGCCGATTTTTATTGCCGGCATGCAGGAATACCAGCACCTGCACCACCACGATCCGGCCGTGCTTGAGGGTGTGGAGCGCGCCTTGCAGGTAGCGATCACCGAGCAGGAACTGGAGCTGGAAAAGGGCCTGCAGTTTCTGGCGACGGTGGGGTCGGTCAGCCCCTATATCGGCCTGTTCGGGACCGTGTGGGGCATCATGAATTCGTTCCTTGGCTTGTCCCAGGTGCAGCAGGCCACGCTATCGACCGTGGCACCGGGCATTGCCGAAGCCTTGATTGCCACGGCCATTGGCCTGTTTGCGGCGATTCCGGCAGTGATCGCCTATAACCGTTTCGCGGCACGCAGCCAGACCTTGCTCACGCGCTACTACGCTTTTGGCAATGAGCTGCAAGTGCACCTGCACCGCACGCTGCGCGGTACCTCGAACAATCTGGCCGTGGCCGCCTGAACAAGGAGCAAAGCGATGTTGACCAGGCCGCAACGCAAGCACGGGCCCAAGGCCGAGATGAACGTGGTGCCCTACATCGACGTGATGCTGGTGCTGCTGGTGATCTTCATGGTCACCGCGCCCATGCTCACCCAGGGTGTGAAGATCGAACTGCCCAAGGTCGCCGCCGAGGCGCTGGCCACCGATACGCGCCAGCAGATCCTGACGTTATCGGTGAAGGCCGACGGTGGCTACTACTGGAACCTGGGTGACGAACTGGATACCCGCCAGCAGACCGACAGTGCGGTGACCCTGGAAGAAATGAGCGCCAAGGTCATGCAGGTGGTGGCGGCGCGCAGCGATACCCAGGTGTATATCCGTGCTGACGACACTGCCGGTTACGGCCGTGTGGTGGCGGCCATGGCGGTGCTGCAGAAGGGCGGTGTCAGCAACCTTGGGCTCGTCACCGAGGCCCCACAATGACGGCGATGAGCATGCGCAGTCCGGCACTGGCCTTGGCGCCCAACGGCGATGGTTTCTGGCGCAAAAGTCTGGCAGCGAGTCTGGCCGTGGCGCTGCATGGTGCGGTGGCCGTGGCGTTGATGCTGGGCTGGTCAACGGAGCGACCAAGGGTGGATGCGCCACGGGTGATGCACACGCAGTTGGTGGTTTTACCAGCGCCGACGCCAACGCCGACACCCGAACCCGTCGCTGCCGCGCTGCCAGAACCTGTTGTTATCCCGGTACCGACCAAACTGGCAGTTGATCCGCAGGTCCATGCGCAAAAGCTCGAGAAAGCCGCCCTGGCACGCAAGCGGGTGGAAGAGAAGAAACTCGAGCAAGAACAACAGCGCATGGCAACCGAGCAGCGCAATCGTGAGTTGGAACAGCAACGCCTGAGCCAGGCGCGTGCCGCTGCGGAAAAAGCCCAAGCCGCCGTGCCTTCGCCTGCCACAGCATTCGACAGCCGCCAGTACCAGCCCTTGAGCAAGGCCGCGCCGGACTACCCCGAACGCGCCTTGGACAAGAACATCGAAGGCGACTGTTCAGTGGAGTACACCGTCAATACCCAGGGCCACGTGGAAAACCCCAAGGTGCTGGACGGCTGCCACCCGTTGTTCATTCGGCCCTCATTGGCGGCGGCCAATACTTTTCGCTACCAGCCGAGAATCGTCGATGGCAAGGCTGTTGCCGTACCGGCGGTGCGCAATACCTTCCACTACCGCATCAAATGAGTTTCTCCTGGCGGTGGTTCAGTTGAAGACTCAGTGACGGACACACCGCCTTCGCGAGCAAGCCCGCTCCCACAGGGGATCTGTGCCAGGCGCAGATTTTGTGGGCAATACATAACCAATGTGGGAGCTGGCTTGCCTGCGAAAGCGGTGGTTCAGTTAGAGATTCAGTGACTGACACGCCGCCATCGCGGGCAAGCCCGCTCCCACAGGGGATCTGTGCCAGGCGCTGATTCTGTGGGCAATGCATGGTCAATGTGGGAGCTGGCTTGCCTGCGAAAGCGGTGGTTCAGTTGAATATTCAGTGACTGACACACCGCCTTCGCGGGCAAGCCGTCAAGCATTCGCTAGGTTACTTAACTCAAGGCCCGCCACATACCGTTCCAGATTTGCCAGGAACGTGTCCGCAATTTCTTCCTTGCTGTTGGTCGAAATAGCCGAAGTATGCGGCGACAGCCGTACCCTCGGATGGCTGTACAGCGGGTGCCCGTCGGGCAGTGGCTCTGGCTCGGTGACGTCGAGGGAAGCCAGGCCGATCTGGCCGTTATCCAACGCGTGCAACAGCGCTTGCTGATCGAGCAGGCCACCGCGGGCAATGTTGATCAGGTGCAGCCCCGGCTTGGCGCTGGCCAGTACATTACGGTCGATGATATGCCGCGTCGCTTCGGTCAGGGGGGCCGCCACCACCAGGTGATCGGCGCGGGCAAACAGGTCGTGGATGTCGTTGGCCGCTTCCACGCCATCGAGGCCGAACGGCGTTGTGCTTTGACGTAGCGCCACGACCTTGAGCCCCAGTGCCAGGGCCTTTTGCGCCAGGCTTGCGCCAATCGCGCCAAAGCCCAAAAGGCCCAGCGTGGTGCCTTTGAGCGGGCGCAGCGCGGTGAACTGCCATTGGGCATCCTTTACCCAGATATCCGGCAAATGCTTGGACGCGGCAAAGATCGCCGCCAGGGCGAACTCGGCCAGGTTATCGGCGGCGCTGCCGCGGGAAGTGGTCACGGGTGGGCCGTTGAAGAGCCACTGGGGGTAGAAGTCGATACCCGACGACACCAGGTGCACCCACTGTGCGCCGTAGGGCCAGCCCGGTGGCGGGGTGTCGGGGGCGGTGTAGCCACGCACATTGATCGGGCGCAGCAGCAGGATATTGGCGTGGGGCGGCAAGTCACTGGGCACACCGACCGGCACGCCGATTACCTGGGCTTCGGGGTGCAGTGGGGCAAGGCGCTCCCGGATCACCTGGTTGAAGTCTTCGTCCAGTTGGCTGGCAATAATCACCTGGCTCATGTGCGTTCCTTTTGGCGCTGGTTGAACACCGCTTTGCCGACGCCTTGCAGCACGGCGTCATTTTGCGGAGTGTGGACGCGGCTGCACAGCACATCGCGGTAATGCCGTTGCAGTGGGCTATGGCGTGACAGGCCAGGGTTGCCCGAGGCTTCGATGGCCAGCTCGACCGCACGGATTGCATTGCCGGTCACCAGGTACTTCACCTGTGCGGCATTGGCCGTTGGCGTTTGGCCCGCGGCGGCAGTGTCGAGCAGGCTGCGGTTGGCAAACAGCAACGTGTCGATATGGCCGACGGTCTCCTGAAAACGCGGCAGGGTGGACAATGCCGCGCCGAGATTTGACGGCTTGCGCTCCTCCAGCCAGCTCACCAGCCAGTCCCGCGCCGCCTGAGCCACGGCGTCGTACACCGACGACAGCAACACCGACATCCACAGGAAGCCTTCGCCATCCAGCTCCGCTTGCGGGGCGCTCCAGGGGCTGACGCTGACCGCATGGTCCAGGGGCACCAGAACGTTGTCGAGCACCACCTCATGGCTGCAGGTGGCGCGCATACCCAAGTGGTCCCAGGTGTCGATGATGCTGACCCCGGGGCTGGCCTTGGGCACCAGCCAGGCGCCTACCAGCGGGTCGGTGTCGTCGCTGCGCGCCCACACGCTGAACCAGCTCAGGCCATGGCTGCCGGTGGAGTAGAGCTTGCGCCCACTGATACGCCAGCCCTCGGCGGTGCGCACCGCGGTGGTGGCCGGCAAACCGCCACGGGCCGGGGTGCCCAGGTCGGGTTCGACACGCAGGGCATTGATCAGCGCGCCGTTTTGCACCGCCTCTTGCGCGACCTGCACGCGCAGGTGTGCGGGCCAACTCTGGTTGTCTTGCAGGCGGGCGTGTTGCAGGTATTGCATCACCAGGATCAATGCCGTGGACGGTTCGCCCTTGGCGATGGCGCTGATGACCTTGCGCGCCTGGGCCAGGCTGGCGCCACCGCCGCCGAGTTTTTTCGGCACGGTCAGGGCGATGAGGTGGTGTTGGTGCAACAGCCTGAAATTGGCGTGGGGGAAGGCGCCGCTTTCGTCATACAGGGGCGCGGTGTTGGCCAGCTCGGCGCTGAGGTGGTCAAGCAGGGCGTCGAAATCGACGGCTTCCACAGCCTTGAGAGACGGTTGAGTCATAAGTCTGTACTCGGTCAAAAGTGTGGCAGGGTGGCAAGCCCTGAACACCTGTAGGAGCGAGCAAGCTCGCTCCTACAGGGGGGAGCCTTCAGGCCAGGGCTTGTTCGGTGGCTTCGATCACGCGGTAGCGGTTCGCTGGCACTTCCAGGCCGAGATTGTCCCGTAGGGTGTGGCCGCTGTACTCGGTACGGAACAACCCCCGCTGTTGAAGCACCGGCACCACCAGCTCAGTGAAATACTGCAAGCCATCCGGCAGCACCGAGTTGATGATGAAACCATCGCTGGCGCCGCTCTCGAACCAGGTCTGGATCGCGTCCGCGACCTGTTCCGGGGTGCCGACAAAGTCGCGCTGGGGCCGCGAGAAGCGCAGGGCCACCTCGCGCAGCGTCAGGCCTTCGTCGCGGGCCAGTTGCTTGATACGCTCGGAGCCACCTTTCTGGCTGTTGGCGCCCAGGTCGCCCAGTTCGGGGAAGGGCGCATCCAGCGGGTATTGGCTGAAATCATGGTCGTTGAACGGCCGGCCGAGGGCGACGATGGCGTCTTCCACGGTGACCAGCGCCACGGCTTGCTGGTAGCGGCTTTCCACTTCGGCGGCATCACGCCCGACAATCGGGCGAATACCCGGCAAAATCGACAGGCTGTCCGGGTCGCGGCCAAAGCGCTTGGCGCGGCGTTTCAAATCGGCGCTGTAGGCCTTGCCCTCGTCGATAGTTTCCACATGCACGAAAATCGCATCAGCGTTTTCAGCGGCAAAGTTACGCCCATCCTCCGAAGTGCCCGCCTGGAAAATCGCCGGTTGGCCCTGGCGCGAGCGCGCGATGTTCAGCGGGCCTTTGACCGAGAAGAATTCGCCCTTGTGGTTAAGCGCATGCAACTTGCCCGGGGTGAAGAATTCGCCGCTGTGCTTGTTATAGGCAAAGGCGTCGTCCTCCCAGGAATCCCACAGGCCCTTGACCACATTCAGGTGTTCCTTGGCGATGCGATAACGCACGGCGTGGGGCGGGTGCTCGGCCTTGCCGAAGTTATCGGCGGTGCCGCTCAGCCACGAGGTGACCACGTTCCAGCCGGCGCGGCCGCCGCTGATATGGTCCAGCGAAGCGAACTGGCGTGCCACCTGGTAAGGCTCGGTGTAGCTGACGGTCACGGTGGCGACCAGGCCGATGTGAGTGGTCAGTGCGGCCAGGGCCGAGAGGATCGTCAGCGGCTCGAAGCGGTTGAGGTAATGGGGGCTGGATTTGGGGTGGATATGCAGGCTGTCGGCGATGAACACGAAGTCGAACCGCGCGGCTTCGGCCAGTGCGGTCTGCTGTTTGTAGAAGCCGAAATTGGTGCTGGCGTCGGGTTGTGCCTGCGGGTGGCGCCATTCGCCCCAACCGTGGCCGACGCCGTGCACCATGGCACCGAGTTTCAATTGACGTGGCTTGCTCATGTTCTGCTCCTTAGCGCGAGGCTTGTTCGAGGGGGATACGCTTGGCGTTGAAGCTGGAATCGAAGCCCTGGGAGACGTCGATGTGTTTGCTCAGCAGGCCTTCTTTGACATAGGTGTCGGCGGTGGCTTGCAGGCCGTGGATCACGCTGTCGTCAATCGTGACGGGGGACAGGTGGGTGTCTTTGGCGACTTCGATATGCACGGCCAACGGCAGGCCAGTGATCTTGGCCTGGGCAGCGGCGTATTGCTCGGGATGGGTATTGGCCCAGGCGTAGGCGCGATCAATGCGGGCGACAAAGTCGTCCAGTTGCACACGCTTGTCGGCAATGGCCTGGCCGGTAGCGGCGAAGTACAGATGATTGCTCAGCAGGTGCTTGCCGCTGACCAGCACGCGAGCATTGCTTTGTGAGGTGACCACGGTGGTGTAAGGGTCCCATGTCGCCCAGGCATCGGCGGTGCCGTTGTCGAGTACCAGCCGGGACTCGGCGGGCAGCAGGAAGATGAACTGCACATCCTGGGTGGTCAGCCCGGCGTTGTTAAGGGCCTTGATCGCCAGGTAATGCCCGATGGAGCCGCGCCCGGTGACGATCTTCTTGCCCTTGAGGTCGGCCGCGGTCTTGATCGGCGAATCCTTGGGCACCAGCAGCGCGGTGGTGTTACGGCCTTCGGCATGGATGATGCTGATCACCTTGATCGAGGCACCGGCGCCGAGGGCGAACACATAAGGGGCATCGCCCAGGGCGCCGACATCCACGGCGCCGGCATTCAGCGCTTCGCCCAGGGGCGAGGCCGAGGGGAATTCCGACCATTTGATCTCGTAGGGCACGTTCTGGCTTTCGCCCGAGGCTTCCAGCAGCGCCTTGATCGTGGATTTCTGGTTGGCTACGCGCAGCGGTTGCAGGTCGCCAGCCTGGACCGTGGAAAGTAGGCCGAGGGCCAGGGCAGTGCCCAGCAACAGGCGTTTGAATGGAATGGCGTACAGCATGGGCAAAACTCCAGGCGTTAGGTAAAGGAAAGTACCTCCGCCTGGAGAAGGGGTCGGTTGAGCGAAACGGTGCTGCGGTGAATCAGATCACGTAGAAACCATGGGTGCCGTCGCGGGCCAGTTGTTCCACGAGGCCGAACTCCCAATCCAGATAAGCCTGCATGGCTTCCCGTGGGTTGTCGGTGCCTTCGTAAGGGCGGCGGTAGCGGTCGATACGCGGGGACGCCAAGTGGCTTTCGCCTGATTCAAGGGGCAGTTGGCATTGATCCAGCCAGCCGTGCCGTCCTGCAGCAAAAAGACTGGCTTGCCGGTGAGCGCCTCGACTTCCGGCACCGCCAGGCGCGCCAGTTGGCTGCTGCCGCAGGTCAATACATAGCGTTGGGCGTTCGGTACCTTGGCCAGGGCCTCGGGCAGTTGCGCGCGCAGCACCCACCAGGCGCCGGGGATATGACGTTTCACGTAGTTGGCGCTGGCGGTGAAATCCAGCACCAGGGTGTCGCCATGGCCGAGCCAGTCGGCAAGGGTGTGGGGGCTGATCAGTTCGGCCTGGGGCGGCGGCGGTACTGGCGCGACCCATGCGCCGCGCTCGCTGAAGTGCTCCGCTTGCAGGTCATCCAATACGTACACCTGCCAGCCCAACTGGGCCAGCCATGACGCGGACATATTGGCGCGCACGCCGTCGTCGTCCACCAGTACCAGGCGCGCACCGCGCACACTGGCGACGTGGTCGGTTTCCTGCACCAGTTGCCCGCCCGGGGTGGCGCGGGCGCCCGGCAGGTGGCCGGCTTCGAATTCTTCTACGGTGCGCACATCGAACAGGTAAGTGGTGCGTGTCGCGTCCTGTTGCCAGCGCTGCAGATCATTGAGGGTTGCACGTTTTACCGAGGCTTTGTCGGCAACACCACGGGCCTCTTGGGCGGCCAGATGGCGATGGTTTTCCGAGGTCGGTGCAAACTGGCGCGTCTGCCCATGGGCGAGGGTCTGCCCGGCCAAGGTCCAGCCGATGGTGCCGTTGCGCAGGGCTGCCACCGGGTTGGGGAGGCCGGCGTTGATCAACGACTGGGTGCCGATAATGCTGCGGGTGCGCCCGGCGCAATTGACGATAATGCGCGTGGTCGGATCGGGCGCCAGTTCACGGGCGCGCAACACCAACTCGGCCCCCGGCACGCTGATGCCCGTGGGGATGCTCATGGTCTGGTACTCGTCGAAACGCCGCGCATCGAGCACCACCACATCGGCCTGGCTGTCGAGCAAGGCCTGGACCTCTTCGGCGGCCAGGGACGGCGTATGACGCTGGTTCTCCACCAGTTCGCCAAACGCCTTGCTCGGTACGTTGACGTCGATAAACAGCTCGCCACCGGCCCGGCGCCAACCGTCCAGCCCACCCTCCAGCAGGCTGACCTGGGTGTAGCCCAGTGCAACCAGGCGTTCGGCGGCGCGCTGGGCCAGCCCTTCGCCGTTGTCGTACAGGGTGACTTGGGTATCGCGGCGTGGAATGCGCGCGTACACCTCCAGTTCCAGCTTGGACAAGGGGATATTCGCGGCGAACAGCGGATGGGCCTCGGCAAAGGGGGCTTCCTCACGCACGTCAATCAGGGCGACTTCTTCGCGTGCCAACAGGGCCTGGCGAATCTGCGCAAAGCTGCGGGTCGATAGGGTGGTCATAGGGCAGGGCTCTTTTCTTTGGACAGGTCCCAGATGTTCGGGAGATAGGCGTTGGAATAACCGGAGATAAACAGTTTTTCGCTGCCGTCGGGTTGATACACCGCCCGGCGCACCGCGCCGATATTGGCGCCGTATACGTGGATGCTGATGGACACCTGGTCGTCGTGGGCATTGCTGACCTGATGGATATCGCCGACCTTGGGCGACACCGCCTCGACCTGGCCGGGCAGCAGTTGCTCGGGTTCGCCTTGCGCTACCAGGCTGCCGCCCGGCGCCCGGGCAAACCCCTGGGAAAACTCCGCCCCGCGCAACATGCCGATCAGCCCCCACACCCGGTGGTCATGAATCGGCGTGCGTTGCCCCGGCCCCCACACAAAGCTGACCACGCTGAAGCGCTGGCGCGAATCGGCATGCAGCAAGAATTGCTGGTAGCGCTCGGGGTCGGGCTGGGCGAACTCGTCGGGCAGCCAATCATCGTGGCTGACCAATTGCGCCAGCAGCTTGCCGCCACGGTGCAGCAGGTCGCCTTCACGCGGGTTGCCGTCGATCAATTCCGCCAGGGCGCCTATGAAGGCTCTGAGTCTCTCGGGGTGTCGGGCCTGGGTCATGACCATTCCATCGGGCTGTTGGTGTGCTTTTATCTAAGCATAATGTTTATTTTTAATATGCTATTTTTTAATGATTAGCTTATAGCCGAAGGTAATTTAGAACCGGTTTGAATAGTGTTAGACGTTATTGATCATTGGGTGGGCTATCCAGACCTGTGTGCGGCCACTATGCTTCACGCACATCTTAATGACTGATCTGTATGTGCGGCCCAAATGAAAATTGACGATATCGATGCCTTTGTCGAAGTGATTCGTTGCCAGTCCATCAGCCATGCCGCCGCGTCGTTGCAGCTGACCCAGCCAGCCATCACCCGCCGCGTGCAGAACTTCGAGCAGGCCCTGGGGGTGGAGCTGTTCGACCGCAACACCAAGCCGCTCAAGCCAACGCTGATCGGTACTCGCGTTTATGAACAATGCCGGTTGATCCTGCGCGAGATGGATGCCCTGCGCGAACTGGTGGCCACCGATGCTCCGCCCACCGGCGTGCTGCGCTTGGGTGTACCGCAGACCATCGGCGATGTGGTGCTGCTGGACGCGCTCAAGCACCTGCGCAGCGAATACGCCGACCTGCGCGCCCAGGTTGCCACCGGCTGGGGCAGCCAATTGGTCGGCAAGATCGAACGCGGCGAACTGGATGCGGCGGTGGCGTTGTTCCCTGCGGGCAAGATCTTCCCGGACAACCTGGTGGGTGAGTCCATCGGCAAGATGGAGTTGGTGGTGGTCTGTGCCAAGGCGCAGTTGCCGAAGAAACCGTGCAAGCTGGCGGACGTGTACCAGAGCGGTTGGATTCTCAACCCGGACGGCTGCGGGTTCCGTGCGGGGTTGCAGCGCACCTTGTCTGACCAGGGCCTGGCGCTGCGGGTGAACCTGGAAACCTTTGGCACTGAACTGCAACTGGGGCTGGTGGCTGATGGCCTCGGCCTTGGCCTGGTGCCACGTCCGTTGCTGGAACGCAGTGCTCATCGCGAGCACTTGGCGGCGATGCCTCTCAAGGATTTCAAGCCGGTGATGGATTTGTGGCTGATCTATCCGCATTTTCTCGGCAACCTGCAAGGGCCGGTGGATGCGTTTGGTCAATGGGTGGCGGATGCTTTGCACAAGATTCGCAGTGCTGCCTGACGTCCTGCCAGCCGACGCCTAACCACCTGACACCCCGCAATCAAACTGTGGGAGCTGGCTTGCCTGCGATGACGGCCTGCCAGCCGACACTTCTCTACCTGACACCCCACCATCCAACTGTGGGAGCGGGCTTGCTCGCGAAGACGGCTTGCCAGTCAACACGGTTGGATTGTGTACATATCCATTGCTGCGGTAACGGCCGCTTAGGGTTCCGCCCTGACGTGAACTGACCCCCGAATGTTGGACACCTGCCCCCTCGGGAGAGTGTTCCATGACGAAATACAACCTAGCGCTCAAGCAATCATTGATTGAAGAGTGCCTGTCTGCCAGTAGCATCCATGAGGTGGCCCTTAAGCATGACTTGAGTCCATCGCTCCTGCGACGCTGGGTCAAGGGTTTTGAAAAGCACGGCGCCTCTGGCTTGATCGCCAAGTACAGCCATTACGATGCCGAGTTTAAATTAAAGGTTTTGCAGTGCATCAAACAAGATGGACTGTCGGACCAACAGGCCTGTATACGGTTTGATATCCGTGGTCCAAGTAGTATCAGGCAGTGGCGAAAGCTGTACGATGAAGGCGGTGTAGAAGCACTACAACCGCAGCGTCTTAAAGAGTCCAGTATGCCCCGCAAACCTTCCAGGCAACCCAAAGCAAGTCCTGCTCTTCCTGCGGACGCAGAACTGACCCCTGCACAAATGCTCGCAGAACTGGCTTATCTGCGCGCGGAGAATGCCTATCTAAAAAAGCTCGATGCCTTAATCCAAGCGGATCCCCGTACTGCGCAGCCAAAAAAACGCAGGCCGTCCAAGGATTGAGGCATGAGCATCCACTTGCTCTGTTGCTACGTGCTGCGGCACTGGCACGCAGCACCTTCTATTACCAAAGCAAAACACTGCTAACCGACAAGCATGCCGGCCTTAAAGATCGCATCCGCAGCGTCTATCACGGGCATAAGGGGCGTTACGGCTACCGCCGCATCGCCGCGACCCTTGGAAACAGTGGTGAGTTGATCAATCACAAAAAGGTGTATCGACTGATGCAGGTGATAGGCCTCAAGTCGCTGGTCAAAGTGAAGAAATATCGCTCTTACCGAGGTGCTGAAGGGCTTGTTGCGCCTGATCTACTAAAGCGCGAATTCAAGGCAGAAGCCCCTAACGAGAAATGGGCAACCGACGTGACGGAGTTCAAGGTGAAGGGGCAAAAGCTGTTTCTCTCGCCTCTCATGGATTTGTACAACGGCGAGATCCTGGCTTACCAGATCAACCGACGTCCCGAATTCAGGATGGTTTCGACGATGCTGGAAAAAGCCTTCGGGCGACTGAATCAAGGTGACAAACCGATACTGCACTCCGACCAGGGTTGGCAGTACAGGCAGCCTATCTACCGACACATGCTGGCCGAAAAGAGCATCGAGCAGAGCATGTCGCGCAAGGGTAATTGCTTGGACAATGCCGCCATGGAGAGTTTTTTCGGCACGCTCAAGAGCGAGTTTTTCTATTTGGAGTCATTTGAGAGTGTGGAGCAGTTGGCATCAGGCATAGAGGATTACATCGCCTACTACAACCAAGACCGCATAAGCCTCAGACTAAATGGCTTGAGCCCGGTACAATTTCGGACTCAGGCATTAAATCAATAGCGTCCCCTGTCCAACTTTCGGGGGGCAGTTCAACGGCGGGTCACTTTTGGAAGGACCCAAAAGTAACCAAAAGGTCCTCGCCCCACCACTCGGCACCTCGCTTTGGCTCGGTGTGCCCGTAATCCGCCAGTGATTTGGGGGGCCGCCGCCACGCGCCATCCATGGCGCGGGGCGGCTAAACCGGCATCCCTGCCGGTTTACCCCCCAAATCCCTGGCGAATTCCGGCCAGCGTGGTTTGACGGGGCGCCTGAGATCAAAAGCAGATCAAGATCAAGAGCGGCTCGCTTCGCATCGTGGTTACCGTTCCCAGATGGCTGGCTTGCCCTTTTTGTAGGAGCGAGCTTGCTCGCGAAAAACGTCAACGATAACGCGGGCTTCCTGAATGAGCGCGGTGCCTGTGAGTTTTTCGCGAGCAAGCTCGCTCCTACACAGGGTTGCATCACTGCACGTCCACTCGCTGCACTTGCAGCCCCAGCTGTTCATACGCCTGCACATCCGGCGCGTCCCACTCGGTAATCAGCGTATGAATACGGCTGCACGGCGCAACCACAAAGGGTTCCACTGCGCCGAGCTTGTCTGAGGTGGTCACGGCAATGACGTGGGACGCGCTGTCGAGCAAGGCTTGCTTGACGGCCACTTCACCAAAATGCAGCGAGGTAATGCCCACTTGCGGGTGCAGTGCGCAAACCCCGGTGAACAACAGGTCGGCCTTGACGCTCTGGATCAGGCGCACCGCTTCATGGCCGCCGGTGGAGAGGGTGGCTGGGTTGAGTGGGCCGCCGGCCAGGATGATCTTCACGTGCGGATGGTCGGCCAGGGCGATGGCGATCATCGGTGAGGGGGTGACCACGGTCAGGTGCAGTGCATGGGGCAAGCACTGCGCGATCTGCAAGGTGGTGGAGCCGGAATCGAACAGCACGATCTGGCCGTCTTCAACCCGGTCCGCCGCTACGCGTGCGAGGTGGCGCTTGACCTCGTCGGTCTCGCCGACACGGGTAAAGAAATCCTTGCCGGTATCCTTGGGCCGGGGCAGGGCGCCGCCGTGTACGCGTTGCAACAGGCCGGCGGCGGCGAGTTCGCCGAGGTCGCGGCGGATGGTGTCCTGGGACACGGCGAAATGCTCGACCAACTCGGAGGCGGTGACCTTGCCGTCGCGTTCCAGCAATAACAGAATCTTCTGCTTGCGCAGGGAAGGCAGGTCGATGGCGTGATGGGTGTTGTGCATGTTTGTGCGCTTTATTGCGGGTTTGTGCGAGATTAATCGCCAGCCTCTCTAAACGCAACGGCTGGTTGCCCACGCTCCTGCCGGTTAATCTCTGTGTTCAGTTCAGGGAGAGGTGACCCGATGCCGTTGATCACAACCATCGAAGACTTACGCAAGCTGGCGCAAAAACGTGTGCCCCGCATGTTCTACGACTACGCCGATTCCGGTTCCTGGACTGAGAGCACCTACCGCGCCAACGAAACGGATTTTGCACGTATCAAGTTCCGTCAACGGGTGGCGCGCAATATCGACGAGCGTTCGATCCGTGCCAGCATGATCGGCCAGGACATGGCCATGCCCGTGGCGCTGGCGCCGACTGGCCTGGCGGGCATGCAGCATGCCGATGGCGAAATCCTCACTGCCCGTGCCGCTGCCGCGTTCGGGCTGCGCTACACCTTGTCGACCATGAGTATCTGTTCGCTGGAAGACATCGCCGAGCATGTCGGCCAGCCGTTCTGGTTCCAGCTGTATGTAATGCGCGACCGCAGTTTTATCGAGCAGTTGATCGAGCGTGCCAAGGCTGCCGGGGTGGATGCATTGGTGCTGACCCTGGATTTGCAGATTCTGGGGCAGCGCCACAAAGACTTGATCAACGGCCTGTCCGCGCCACCCAAGCTGACCCTGCCGAACATTCTCAACATGATGACCAAGCCGCGCTGGGTGATGGGCATGTTGGGTACCCAGCGGCGCGGCTTTGGCAATATCGTCGGGCATGTGAAGGGCGTGGCCGACATGAGTTCGCTGTCGTCGTGGACCGCCCAGCAGTTTGACCCGCGCCTGAGTTGGGACGATGTGGCGTGGATCAAAAAGTGTTGGGGCGGCAAGCTGATCATCAAGGGCATTCTCGATGTGGAGGATGCACGCTTGGCGGCCGATTGCGGTGCCGATGCGTTGGTGGTGAGCAACCACGGTGGCCGCCAGCTTGATGGCGCGCCGTCGAGCATCAGCCAATTGCCGGCGATTGTCGAAGCCGTGGGCAACCGCATTGAAGTGTGGCTCGATGGGGGGATTCGTTCCGGCCAGGACGTGCTCAAGGCCATGGCACTGGGCGCCAAGGGCACCATGATCGGCCGCCCGCATTTGTATGGGTTGGGGGCGATGGGTGAGGCGGGGGTGACCAAGGCGCTCGATATCATCGCCCGCGAACTGGACGTGTCGATGGCGCTCTGTGGCTATAAGGATATACGCGAGGTGAATCGCGAAATCCTGTTGCCCGGTACCTTTCCTGGAAGCACGGCTTGAGCAAAAAAAACGTAAAAATATAAAAAGAGTTGTCCACGAAAACCGTGGGTATCTCTGTGGATAACTTTGCGAAGGCCCGGCAGCGTTGGCGATTTCAGCGAAGATCATTATTTGATCAACTTGCATTTCGGGCCAATATGGCCAGGGTTTGCGCTTGACAGCCAAGCGCGAACCCAGTGCCGAAAAGCGTATTTATGAGGCGTTATCACGGCCTGTGGAGTGTCTCACCACCTGGGCGGGCATCTTGGTGCGCATCAGGTTTTCCAGCGCCTGGCCATAACTGCGCCCGGCGAGGTTCATGCTGTTGTTGTGGCTGGCGCCTGGCACCAGCAACAGGTGCTTGGGTTGCTGGGCGGCTTCGAACAACTGCTGGCTGAAGCGCGGTGGTACGTAGCGGTCGTCGAGGCCGTGGACCACCAACAGCGGCATGTGGATGTCGGCAATCTTGTCGATGGAGTCGAACTTCTGCGACAGCAACCAGCGCACCGGCAATGAGGTGTTGGCAACGGCCGTGGCGACATCCGCCAGGGAGGTGAAGGTGGATTCAATTACCAGCCCGCGCACCGGCAGCGGCACCTGCTTGCCCAGTTCGGCAGCGAGGTCGATGGCGACCGCGCCACCCAGGGAGTGCCCGTAGATCAGGCGCTTGCTGGGGTCTGGTTGCAGGGTCTCGAAACGCTCCCAGGCAATGCGCGCGTCCTCGTACACCGTGGCTTCCGAGGGCAGGTCGCCCTGGCTTTGGCCAAAGCCGCGATAGTCGATGGCCAGGACCGAAAAGCCCAGGGCATGCAATTGCTCAATGCGAAACAATTGGCCCGTGAGGTTCCAGCGTACCCCGTGCAAATAGAGGATGGCCGGCGCGTCTTTGTTGGCTGCCGGGTACCACCAGCCATGAATGTTCTGCCCTGCTTTGAAACTGGCGGGCTTGAGTTCAAATTCCTGCACCGCCTTGGGCAGGCCGGTGTACCAGCCGGCGGTTCCCGGCTCGATGCGAAACACCAGTTCGCGCTCTTTGTGTTGCAGCACGGCGCAGCCGACTGGCAGGCCGACAATCAACACGGCCATGCACAGCCAGACAAACCAGCGCAGGCCCCGGCGAGGTATAGAAGCAGAAGACATGAAGGTTCCAGAACAAAGGTGAAGCACGGGTTTTACCAGATGGCCTGGGCGGGCAGGCATTAATGCGACGATCGTGGCCGATGAAAGTGTTACAGCATTGAACAATCCTCGTGCGGGTTGTTAGGGTGAGGGGCTGAACAGGAGGAAAAACATATGGATTTCACAGGTAAAACCGCAATCGTCACCGGAGGTGCGCGTGGCTTGGGACTCAGTTATGCACGAGCACTGGCGCAGGCTGGGGCCCGTGTTGTCATCAGTGATATTGGCGCCGACAACGTGGGCGCCGGCACCGATGTGTCGGTGGTGCAACAGGCCGCCGAGGCGTTGCGCGCAGAAGGGTTGACGGTAGCGGGCCACGGCGGTGACTTGTCCACGGACGAGGGGTGTCGCCAACTGATCACCTATACCCTCGAAACGTTCGGCCAACTCGATATTTTGATTCACAACGCCGGCTGGGTGGGCTACCAGCCCATCGCAGAACTCGACGCCACGTTCCTGCAGCGGGCCATGGACATCAACCTCTACGCACCGTTGTGGTTGTGCAAACATGCCTGGCCACATCTGCTGCGCTCTTCTGCGCCGCGCATCATCCTTACCACCTCCGACCGCGCCATGTATGCGCAATACGAACAGACCGGGCTGGTGGCCTACAGCGCCGGCAAGATGGCGCAAGTGGGGATCATGAACGCCTTGAGTCACGAAGGCGCTGAGGCCGGAGTGCTCGTCAACGCAATCTCGCCGGTAGCCAAGACGCGCATGTGGGGCGTGACCGAAGAACCGGACGAACTCAAGCCGGATTGGGTGACACCGGGCGTGTTGTTCCTGGCTTCCCGGCAGTGCACCGATACCGGCTATATCCTGCGCGCCAGCAATGGCCAATTCACTGCCACGCGTTTCAGCGAAAATCCTGGCGTGGATTACCCACGCAATCTTGCCCGGATCAAAGCAGGCAACGCTGAAGAAGTGGCCGCCGCGTGGTCACATATCAAACAGCCGCCCACCCAGGCCACCACCTGAATCTGTTTCCACCTACCAAGGCTCGACCATGAACGATAGCCCCGTGCGCATCACCGCCGAAGAAACCCTCTCGGACAACTGGTACCTGCTGAAGAAATACAGCTTCGACCTGCGCCGTCGCGACGGCAGTTGGCAAGCCCAGACCCGCGAGGTATATGACCGGGGCAACGGGGCGACCATCCTGTTGTATAACCGCGAACAACGCACGGTGTTGCTGATTCGCCAGTTCCGCATGCCTACGTTCGTCAACGATTACCCCGGCTACCTGATTGAAGCGGCAGCCGGTTTGCTCGACAACGCCAGCGCCGAAGAGCGCATCCGCCTGGAGGCCGAGGAAGAGACCGGCTATCGCGTGGGGCATGTGGAAAAAATCTACGCGGCGTTCATGAGCCCGGGATCGGTGACCGAGCGGATTCACTTTTTTATCGGCGAATATCAGCCAGGTGACCGAGTGGGGGCAGGCGGTGGCCTGGAAGAAGAGGGCGAGGATATCGAGGTGCTGGAGCTGAGCTTTGAGCAGGCGCTGGCGATGGTGCAGAGTGGGGAGATTGTGGATGGCAAGACGATTATGTTGTTGCAGCATCTGGAGTTGCGGATGTTGAAAGAGGGGTGGTGAGGTATGCCTTCATGTGCATAGGTATCTACGACGCTAAACTAAATCTGTGGCGAGGGAGCTTGCTCCCGCGACGGCCTGGCAGCCGACCCAGATCTACCTGACACCCCGCAATCAAACTGTGGGAGCTGGCTTGCCTGCGATGGCGGCCTGGCAGTCAACACAGTTGGACCGGGTACATATCCGTTATTTAGGTAACGGCCGCTTAGGGTTCCGCCCTGACGGCGGCTCACTTTCGAAAAGCGCGAAAGTAAGCAAAGCGCTCTTGCCCCACCACTCGGCACCTCGCCTAGGCTCGGTGTGCCCGTAATCCGCCAGTGATTTGGGGGGCCGCCGCCACGCGCCATCCATGGCGCGGGGCGGCTAAACCGGCATCCCTGCCGGTTTACCCCCCAAATCCCTGTCGAATTCCGGCCAGCGTGGTTTAACGGGGCGCCTAAGATCAAAAGCAGATCAAGAGCGGCTCGCTTCGCATCGTGGTTACCGTTGAGCTTACAGAGTTATGTAGATACCTATGCCTTCATGTGGGAGCGGGCTTGCTCGCGAAAGCGGTGGGTCAGTTTTCACATGTGCTAGCAGATACGCCGCCTTCGCGAGCAAGCCCGCTCCCACAGGGATCTGAGCCAGGCGATGATTCTGTGGGCAATACACATAACCAGTGTGTGGCTTGCCTGCGATAGCGGTGGTTCAGATTAAAAAACCAGTGACTGACACGCCGCTATCGCGGGCAAGCCCGCTCCCACAGGGGATCGGTGCCAGGCGCTGATTCTACGGGCAATACATGACCAATGTGGGAGCTGGCTTGCCTGCGAAAGCGGTGGTTCAGTTGAAAACGCAATGACTGATACACCGCCTTCGCGAGCAAGCCCGCACAGGTATGTGGCAACGAGCAGACTGACGGTTATTGTCAGAAATTTCCCACAGGAGTACAAATGTACTCCATGACAAACCTGACTCCCCGCCGCACCGCCATCCTGACCTTCATCCGCGAGCGCATCGCGCAACAAGGCCAGCCTCCCAGCCTCGCCGAGATCGCCGAGGCGTTCGGTTTCGCCTCGCGCAGCGTCGCCCGCAAGCATGTGGTGGCGCTGACCGAAGCCGGCTTTATCGAGGTCAACCCCAACCAGGCCCGTGGCATTCGCTTGCTCAACCAACCGGCGCGTCCCGAGTGGCTGGATGTACCGGTGCTCGGCCGTGTGGCGGCCGGTCGGCCGATTGGCGCCGATGCCGAGGTGCACAGCCGCTTGCAACTGGACCCCGCCACCTTCGCCAAAACCCCCGATTACCTGCTGCGGGTGCAGGGCGATTCGATGATTGAAGATGGCATTCTCGATGGCGACCTGGTGGGTGTGCGCCGCAGTGCCGAAGCCTTGAACGGGCAGATTGTGGTGGCGCGCCTGGACGGTGACGTCACTATCAAGCGTTTTGAGCGCCACGGCGACAGGGTTCGCCTGTTGCCGCGCAACCCGGCGTATCAACCCATCGTGGTCGGGCCCGAGCAGGACCTGGCCATCGAAGGCGTGTTCTGCGGCCTGGTGAGGCAAGGCTGATGGGCGCCGTGGTTGCCCTGGACTCGCTGTTCAATGGCGGGCGAGTCTGGAAGGGCCGGCCCGCCGCGCCACCGGCCAGCGTGCATCCCACGGGGCTGGCGGCGCTGGATGCGGTGCTGCCCAGTGGCGGCTGGCCGGAATCGGCCTTGAGTGAAATCCTGATGGCCCAGGACGGGGTGGGCGAGCTGCAACTGGTGCTGCCCACACTGGCGCGCTTGTCGGCCCTGGGCGAGCGCATTGTGCTGGTGGCGCCGCCCTATACCCCCTATCCCCATGCGTGGCAGAACGCTGGGGTGGATGTGCGTCAGTTGTCCATTATCCAGGCCGAGGAGCGCGACGCACTGTGGGCGGTGGAGCAATGCCTGCGTTCGGGCAGTTGCGGTGCGGTGTTGTGCTGGCCGCGCAAGGCCGATGATCGTGCCTTGCGGCGTTTGCAGGTGGCGGCGGAAACCGGGCAGACCCTGGCGTTTGCCTGGCGCTCCTTGAGCGAGGCGATCAATGCCTCGCCCGCCGCCCTGCGCCTGGCGGTCGAGGCCAGGCCCGCGCAAGTGCGGGTGCTCAAGTGCCGTGGCGGGCTGGCCCATCCGGCGCCGATTGCCCTGGCGGGGCATTGAGGTTGCCATGCGTTGGGTGTGTATTGTCTTCCCGCAATTGGCGCTGGACGGGGCACAGCGTGTGCACCCCGAACCCGAGCAGCCGCTGGCGCTGCTGGCCGGCACGCCGCAGCGGCGCGTGTTGCAAACCGTCAACGCCGCCGCCCGCGCCTTGGGCCTGCGCCCCGGGCAATCGTTGACGGCGGCCCATGCCCTGGCCAAGCAGTTTGCCTGTGTCGAATACGACCCGTTGGAGATCGAGCGCCTGCAGCAGTTTCTGGCCGCCTGGGCCTATCGTTTCAGTTCCCAGGTCAGCCTGTATTACCCACGGGCCTTGTTGTTCGAGATTGAATCGAGTCTGGGCCTGTTCGGGCCCTGGCCGCAACTCGAGGCGCGTTTGCGCAAAGAGCTGACCGAGCTTGGCTTTCGTCATCGCATCGTCGCTGCGCCCAACCCGGCAGCGGCGCGGGTATTGGCAAACGGCTACGACGGCCTGGCCGTGGCCGATGACAGCGCCTTGATGCAGGCCCTGGCATCGCTGCCTATCGACCGCGCAGGCCTTGAACCCCAGGCCGCCACCGCCTTGTCGCGCATGGGCCTGCGCAGCCTGGCCCAAGTGCAGGCCTTGCCCCGGCATACCCTGGCGCGACGTTTTGACGCCAGCCTGCTCAAGCACCTCGACGCCCTCAGCGGGCAGCGGCCATTGGCCCTGGATTTTTATCAGCCGCCGGACCAGTTCGATGCACGCATCGAGTTGAATTTCGATGTGCAATCCCACCAGGCGCTGCTGTTCCCCTTGCGACGCTTGACCGGCGACCTGTCGGCCTTTCTGTGCGGCCGCGACAGTGGCGTGCAGCGCTTTGACCTGCATCTGGAACATGCCCAGGCACACGACAGCGTGATCAAGGTGGGCCTGCTCAGCGCCGAGCGCGAGCCTTCGATGTTGTTCGAACTGGCCCGTGGGCGCCTGGAGCAGGTACAGGTCACCGCGCCGGTGCGGGGTGTGCGCCTGGTGGCCGAGGACTTGCCGGTGTTTGTGCCGCAACGCCAGGACCTGTTCGACGACCGCCCGCAACAAACCCTGCCGTGGGAGCAATTGCGCGAACGCCTGCGCGCGCGCCTAGGGGATGAGGCGGTGCAGGGCCTGCGATTTCAGGCCGACCACCGTCCCGAATGCGCCTGGCAGGCCGCGACCGACAGCCATCCGTGCCCGAGCTTGAACAAGGTCCGGCGCCCAGGCTGGTTATTGCCGCAACCGACCTTGCTGGCCGAACACGGCGTACAGATCCTGATGGGCCCGGAGCGCATCGAATCCGGCTGGTGGGATGGCGCCGATGTGCGCCGCGACTATTACCTGATCCAGACCCGCGCCGGCCAGCAGGGTTGGGCCTATCGCACGGTGGGGCAAGGCGATGGGCTGTGGTTGCAAGGGTGGTTTGCATGAGCCCCCTCGGTCCGCCACCTACTGTAGGAGCGAGCTTGCTCGCGAAGGTCGTCAACGATGACGCTGGGTTCCTGAAGGAACGCGGTGCCTTGACGTTTTTCGCGAGCAAGCTCGCTCCTACAGGGGAGGGTGGCGTATGAATTATGCCGAGCTGCACTGCCTGTCCAATTTCAGCTTCCAGCGCGGCGCCTCCAGTGCGCTGGAGCTCTTCGAGCGCGCCAAGGGCCAAGGCTACAGCGCCCTGGCGATTACCGATGAATGCACGCTGTCGGGCATTGTGCGCGCTTGGCAAGCCGCCAAAGCCGTGGACTTGCCGCTGATTATCGGCAGCGAAATGCACATCGAAAACGGCCCGAAACTGGTGCTGTTGGTAGAGAACCTGAGCGGTTACCAGCACCTGTGCCGGCTGATCACCCTGGCCCGGCGGCGGGCTGAAAAGGGCAGCTATCGCCTGCTACAGGAAGATTTCGAGCAACCGCTGCCCGGCCTGCTGGCGTTATGGGTGGCACAAGACAGCGACACCCAGGCCAGCCTCGACTGGCTGCGCCGCACCTTCGACCAACGCCTGTGGCTGGCGGTGCATCTGCATTGTGGCCAGGACGATGCGCGCCATCTGCAACAGCGCTTGCAACTGGCTCACAGCCTGCAAATCCCTGCCGTGGCCTGCGGCGATGTGCATATGCATGCGCGAGGCCGCCGTGCCCTGCAAGACACCATGACCGCCATCCGCCACCATGTGCCGGTGGCCGAAGCCGGCACACGCCTGCACCCCAATGGCGAACGCCACCTGCGCAGCCTGGATGCCCTGGCGGCGCTGTACCCCCAGGCCTTGCTGGACGAAACCCTCGCCATCGCGCGGCGCTGTACCTTCGACCTCGGCCAGTTGCGCTATCACTATCCACGCGAGCTCGTACCCGCAGGCCATGACGCCCAATCCTGGCTGCGCACCCTCACCGAAGAGGGCATCGCCCAGCGCTGGCCCGAAGGCATCGACGACAAGACCTTGCAGCAAATCCAGCGTGAACTGCAGCTGATCAGCGAGCTGGGTTACGAAAGCTATTTCCTTACCGTGCATGACATTGTGCGCTTCGCCCGCAGCCGTTCGATCCTGTGCCAGGGCCGTGGCTCGGCGGCTAACTCGGCGGTGTGTTTTGCCCTGGGCATCACCGAAATCAACCCGAGCCTGACCAACCTGCTGTTCGAGCGTTTCCTGTCCAAAGAGCGCAACGAGCCGCCGGATATCGACGTGGATTTTGAGCACGAACGCCGCGAAGAGGTGCTGCAATACGTGTTCCAGCGCTATGGCCGCACCCGTGCAGCCTTGACGGCGGTGGTCAGCAGTTACCACGCCACGGGCGCAGTACGCGATGTGGCCAAGGCCCTCGGGCTGCCGGCAGACCAGATCAACGCCTTGGCCGATTGCTGCGGGCGCTGGAGCGATGAAGCGCCACCGTTGGAGCGCCTGCGTGAAAGCGGCTTCGACCCGGACAGCCCACTGCTGCGCCGGGTCTTGACGCTCACCCAGCAACTGATCGGTTTTCCCCGGCACCTGTCCCAGCACCCTGGCGGCTTTGTGATCAGCGAATACCCGCTGGACACCCTGGTGCCGGTGGAAAATGCGGCCATGGCCGAGCGCACCATTATCCAGTGGGACAAGGACGACCTCGACGCCGTCGGTTTGCTCAAGGTGGACATCCTCGCCCTGGGCATGCTCAGTGCGATCCGCCGCTGTTTCGATTTGCTGCGCCGGCACCGCGACCGGGACTTGAGCCTGGCCACGATCCCCAAGGAAGACCCGGCCACCTACGCCATGATCAGCAAGGCCGACACCATCGGTGTGTTCCAGATCGAGTCGCGGGCGCAGATGTCGATGTTGCCCAGGCTCAAGCCGCAGACGTTTTATGACCTGGTGATCGAGGTTGCCATTGTGCGCCCCGGGCCGATCCAGGGCGGCATGGTGCATCCGTATTTGCGGCGGCGGAACAATGAAGAGCCCACGACCTATCCGTCGCCGCAATTGAAAGCTGTGCTGGAACGCACCTTGGGCATCCCGCTGTTCCAGGAACAGGTGATGCAAATCGCCATGGTCGCCGCCGACTACAGCCCCGGCGAGGCCGACCAGTTGCGTCGCTCCATGGCCGCCTGGAAACGCCATGGCGGCCTGGAGCCCCATCAGCAACGCCTGCGCACCGGCATGCTCAAAAACGGCTACACCGAAGCCTTTGCCGCGCAGATTTTCGAGCAGATCAAGGGCTTTGGCAGCTATGGTTTCCCTGAGTCCCACGCCGCCAGTTTCGCCTTGCTGACCTATGCCAGTTGCTGGCTCAAATGCCATGAACCGGCGGCCTTCGCCTGCGCCCTGATCAATAGTTGGCCCATGGGCTTCTACAGCCCGGACCAGATCCTGCAGGACGCGCGGCGCCATCGTTTGCAGATCCGCCCCGTGGATGTGCAGGCCAGTGACTGGGACTGCAGCCTGGAACCCATCGACGGCCAGCAACCGGCGATTCGCCTGGGCCTGCGCATGATCTCGGGGTTTCGCGAGGAGGATGGGCGGCGTATCGAAGCGGTGCGTCAGCGTCGACAGTTCAGCGACATCGCCGACCTGGACGCGCGCGCCGGGCTGGATACGCGTGCCCAGGCGCTGCTGGCGGATGCCGGGGCCTTGCGCGCCCTGGCCGGCAACCGCCATCAGGCGCGCTGGGACGTGGCCGGTGTGCATCAGCAACTGGGCTTGTTTGCCGGCCTGCCGAGCCCCGATGAAACGCCGGTGGCATTGCCCGAGCCCACGGTAGGCGAAGATTTGCACGCCGATTACACTAGTCTCGGTACTACCCTGGGGCCCCATCCCCTGGCGTTGTTGCGCGCCGAGTTACGCCGGCGCCGCTGCCGCAGTTCCCAGGAGTTGCTGATGGTGGAACATGGGCGCAACGTGAGCATCGCCGGGCTGGTCACCGGCCGCCAGCGCCCAGGCACGGCGAGCGGCGTGACCTTTGTCACCCTGGAAGATGAGTTCGGCAACCTCAATGTGGTGGTCTGGCGCGACCTGGCCGAGCGTCAGCGCCAGGCGCTGGTGGGCTCGCGTTTGCTCAAGGTGGACGGCCGTTGGGAGGCGGTGGGCGAGGTGCGGCATTTGATCGCCGGGCGCCTCACCGATTTGACGCCGCTGCTGGAGGGGATTGTGGTGCGCAGCCGGGATTTTCATTGAGTTCAGTAGTTTCTGCATTCCTGTGTATTCAAGATGAAACCATCCATCGCCGGCGCGCTCCAAAACTTGCGACTGTCTTGTCCCCGCACAGAGCCCAATCATGCAATTTTTATCCAACCCCCACGGCTGTGAAGGCTGGGCCGGCGAAATGGCCCAGCGGATTCGCACATTTGACTGGTCCAGCACCGACCTTGGCCCCTTGGATCAGTGGTCCACGAGCCTGGCGTGCACCGTGCAAATGATGCTGGCCTCACCCGTGCCGATGGTGATGCTGTGGGGGCGGGCGGGGTACATGATCTACAACGACAGCTATTCGGTATTTGCCGGCGGGCGCCATCCCTACCTGTTGGGCACACCGGTGGAACTGGGCTGGCCGGAAGTGGCCGAGTTCAATCGGCATGTGGTGGATACGTGCCTGGCGGGCGGCACCTTGTCGTTCAATAACAAGGAGCTGGTGTTATCGCGTCACGGCCAACCGGAAAGCGCGTGGCTGGACCTCTATTACAGCCCCGTGGCCGGGGACAACCAACAGCCGGCCGGGGTGCTGGCGATTGTGGTGGAAACCACCGAGCTGGTGAAATCCGAGCGGGTGCGCCAGGAGCTCACCCATAATCTGGAGCAGCGCGTGGCCGCTGAAGTGCAGGCGCGGTCTGCCGCCGAAGACCAGTTGCGCCAGTCACAGAAACTGGAAGCGATTGGCGGCCTGACCGGTGGCGTGGCCCATGACTTCAATAACCTGCTGCAAGTGATCGCTGGCAACCTGCATTTGCTTGCCCGGCATGAACCGGACAACCCCCAGGTGCAACGTCGCGTCACCGCGGCCATCGCCGCCGTGGAACGTGGGGCCAAGCTGTCCTCGCAACTGCTGGCCTTTGCCCGTCGCCAGCCCTTGTCGCCGGCGGTGTACAACCCGCAGCGCATCTACGCCGGCCTGGGCGAGCTGTTGCAACGGGCGCTGGGGGAAACCATTCATATCGACGTGCAACTGCCCCAGGATTCCTGGTGCATCAATGTCGACCGCAACCAGCTGGAAAATGCGCTGCTCAACCTGGCGATCAATGCCCGGGATGCCATGCAGGGCGAGGGCGTGATCCGTATCACCGGGGAAAACGTCATCCTCAACCCGGACGATTGCGTCGGTAAAAGCATCAAGCCCGGCGAATACGTGCGCCTGGCAGTGGCCGACACCGGCGTGGGCATGTCCGAGGCAACCCTCAAGCGCGCATTCGAACCCTTCTTCACCACCAAGCGCGAAGGCCACGGCACTGGCCTTGGGCTGAGCATGGTGTTCGGTTTTGTGCGCCAGAGCGGCGGGCATGTGGACATGTGGAGCGAGGAGGGCAAAGGCTCGGTGGTGCAAATGTATTTCCCCCACTGCCTGGAGCCCGAATGCCTTGAGGACTACAGCGATGTGGACCTGCAAGCCAGCGGCCAGGAAACCATTCTGGTGGTCGAGGATAATGAAGGCGTGCGCCTGACGGTGGTCGAGTTGCTGCAGCAGTCGGGCTATACCGTACTGACCGCCGAGGATGGTGACCGCGCGATGCAGGTGTTGCAGCGCGGCGTGTCGCCGGACCTGATCTTTACCGACGTGGTGATGCCCGGCCGGGTCAAGAGCACCGACCTGGCCACCTGGGCCCGCGCGCAGAACCCGCCGGTGCCGGTGCTGTTTACCTCCGGCCACACCCGCGACATTCTGTCTTCCAATCATCTGCTCAGCGCCGATATCCACCTGCTGAGCAAACCCTACAGCCCCGATGCCCTGACCCAACGCGTGCGCAGGGTGCTAAGCGCAAGACAAGGTTGCCCATGACATCACAGCGCAACATCCCACCGCTCACCGCCCAGCAAACGGGCTTCGTCAGGGTGCGTGGCGCCCGTGAACATAACTTGCGTAACGTCGATGTCGACATTCCCCGGGACGCCCTGGTGGTGTTTACCGGCGTGTCTGGCTCCGGCAAATCGTCCCTGGCGTTTTCCACCGTGTATGCCGAGGCCCAGCGCCGCTATTTCGAATCGGTGGCGCCCTATGCGCGGCGCTTGATCGACCAGGTGGGCGTGCCGGATGTAGACAGCATCGAAGGCTTGCCGCCTGCTGTGGCCCTGCAACAGCAACGCGGTACACCGAGTGCGCGCTCGTCGGTGGGCAGTGTCACCACCTTGTCGAGCCTGATCCGCATGCTCTATTCCCGCGCGGGCCGTTATCCGAAAGGGCAGGCCATGTTGTACGCCGAGGATTTCTCGCCGAACCTTCCTCAAGGTGCGTGCCCGCAATGCCATGGCCTGGGCCGTGTGTATGAAGTGACCGAGGCGCTGATGGTGCCCGATCCGTCGTTGACCATCCGCCAGCGTGCAGTGGCGTCCTGGCCGTTGGCTTGGCAGGGCCAGAACCTGCGCGACATCCTCGTGACCCTGGGCTATGACGTGGACATCCCATGGCGCGACTTGCCGAAAAAGCAGCGCGACTGGATCCTGTTCACCGAAGAAACCCCCACCGTGCCGGTGTACGCCGGCTTCACCCCGCAACAGACCCGCGAAGCATTGAAACGCAAGTTGGAGCCCAGTTACCAAGGCACCTTCAGCAGCGCCCGGCGCTATATCCTGCATACCTTCGCCCACACCCAAAGCGCGCTGATGAAAAAGCGCGTGTCGCAGTTCATGCAAGGCAGTGCCTGCCCGTTGTGCGAGGGCAAGCGCCTGACCCAGGCGGCGCTGTCGGTGAAGTTTGCCGGGGTGGATATCGGCGAGTTGTCGCAACTGTCCCTGGCGCAATTGGCCGAGTTGCTGCGGCCGGTGGCAGCGGGGCAAGACACCATGAAGTTGTCGGTGGAAAAACGCCTGGCGGCCCAACGCATCGCCCAGGACCTGCTCGAACGGGTCAACACCTTGATCGAGCTGGGCCTGGGTTATCTGTCCCTGGAGCGCAGCACGCCGACCTTGTCGTCCGGGGAGTTGCAGCGTCTGCGCCTGGCCACCCAATTGGGCTCGCAGTTGTTCGGCGTTATTTATGTGCTCGATGAGCCGTCGGCGGGTCTGCACCCGGCGGATGGCGAAGCATTGTTCACTGCGCTTGATCGCTTGAAAGCCGCAGGCAATTCGCTGTTTGTGGTGGAACATGACCTGGAAACCATGCGCCGCGCCGACTGGCTGATCGACGTGGGCCCGGCTGCCGGCGAGCATGGCGGGCAAGTGCTGTACAGCGGGCCACCCGCAGGGTTGGCGGATGTCGAGGCCTCGCAGACCCGCGAATACCTGTTTGCCCAACCTGGCCCGACCAATGCGCCAAGCCGCGAGCCGGCCGGGTGGCTGAAGCTGGAGGGCGTGACGCGAAACAACCTGAACAATTTGGACGTGGATTTCCCGCTGGGCTGTTTCACCGCGGTGACGGGGGTTTCCGGCTCGGGCAAATCCAGCCTGGTCAGCCAGGCGTTGCTGGAGCTGGTGGGCACGGGCCTGGGGCGCGTGCTGGAAAGCGACGACGAACCGAGCCTGGAGGATGCCGCACCGCAAGCCAGTGGCGGGCGCATCAGCGCCGGGCTGGAACACATCCAGCGCCTGGTGCAGGTGGACCAGAAGCCCATCGGCCGCACGCCGCGTTCCAACCTCGCGACCTACACCGGGCTGTTCGACAACGTGCGCAAGCTGTTCGCCGCCACGCCAGCGGCCAAGAAGCGCGGCTACGACGCTGGGCAATTTTCCTTCAACGTCGCCAAGGGCCGTTGCCCAAACTGTGAGGGTGAAGGTTTTGTCAGCGTTGAATTGCTGTTCATGCCCAGTGTGTACGCGCCATGCCCCACCTGCCACGGCGCGCGCTACAACCCTGAAACCCTGGCAATCAAATGGCAAGGCTTGAACATCGCCCAGGTGCTGGGGCTGACGGTGGAGCAGGCGGTGCAGGTGTTTGCCGAGCAGCCGGGCATCCTGCGTTCGTTAGTCGTGCTGCGCGATATCGGCCTGGGTTATCTGCGCCTGGGGCAGCCGGCTACCGAGCTGTCCGGCGGTGAAGCCCAACGCATCAAGCTTGCTACCGAGCTGCAACGTAACGCCCGGGGCGCCACCTTGTATGTCTTGGACGAACCCACCACCGGCTTGCACCCCAAGGACGTCGATCGTTTGCTCAGCCAGTTGAATCACTTGGTGGAGGCAGGGCATACGGTGGTTGTGGTGGAGCACGAAATGCGCGTGGTGGCCCAAAGTGATTGGGTGATTGATATCGGCCCGGGGGCAGGGGACTTGGGCGGAAAGGTGGTGGCGTGCGGCACGCCCCACCAGGTTGCCAAGAGCAAACACAGCCGTACCGCACCTTATCTAGCCTGTAGGAGCGAGCTTGCTCGCGAAAAACGTCAACGATAACGCGCGTTGCCTGAATGAACGCGGCGCCTTTGAGTTCTTCGCGAGCAAGCTCGCTCCTACAGGGGGATTATGGTGTTCCCCTTACATATGTTTGTTGTGCTGGATCTGCTCTTTGGCCAGCTTCACCACATTCTCCACGGTAAACCCGAACTTCTCCTGCAACTTGGCCAACGGGGCCGAGGCGCCGAAGCTGTTCATCACCACTTTGGCGCCGGTCTGCCCGACGTAGCGGTCCCATCCCAAGGGCCCTGCCTGCTCCACCACTACACGGGCCTTCACCGCCGGTGGCAGGACGCTGTCGCGGTAGGCTTGATCCTGGTCTTCAAATAGCTCCCAACTGGGCATCGACACCACGCGAGCGCCGATGCCTTGGTCTTTGAGCTGCTCATACGCGGCCACCGCCAAGCTGACTTCGCTGCCGGTGGCAATCAGGATGACCTTAGGTTGATCTGCACCGGCCAACACATAGGCACCTTTGGCCGCACCTGAGGCGGCGGCATAGTGGCTGCGGTCGAGGGTCGGCAGTGCCTGGCGCGATAACACCATACAGCTGGGCCGATGGGTTTGTGCCAGTGCCACCTTCCACAGTTCCAGGGTTTCATTGGCATCGCCTGGGCGCAGGGTCAACAGCCCCGGGGTGGCGCGCAATTGGGTGAGGTGTTCGATAGGTTGGTGTGTCGGCCCATCTTCGCCGACGCCGATGGAGTCATGGGTAAACACGAAGATCACCGGCAACTCCATGATCGCCGCCAGGCGGATCGGCGGTTTCATGTAGTCGCTGAACACCAGGAAGGTCGAGGTGTACGGCCGCAGGTAGGAAAGCGCCATGCCGTTGGCGATTGCGCCCATGGCGTGTTCGCGGATACCGAAGTGCAGGTTGCGCCCGCTGTAGTCATCCGCGCTGAAACGCCCGGCACCGTCGAAAGTGAGGTTGGTCTTGGTCGAGGGCGACAGGTCTGCCGAACCGCCCAGCAGCCAGGGGATCTGTTGGGCGAAGGCATTCAATACCTCGCCGCCCGAAGCACGGCTGGCAACGCCTTTGGCATCGGCGGCAAAGCTGGGCAGGTGTGCTTGCCATTGCTCGGGCATTTCCCCGGCGCGCATGCGTTGCAGTTCATCGGCCCGTTGTGGGTCGAGGGCCGCCAGGCTCTGGTTCCACTCGGCGTACAGCGGCTCGGCGCGTTCGTAAAGGGCATCGCGCAACACTGTGCGGGCCTCCTCGGGCACCAGAAAACTTGAATCCTGCGGCCAGCCATAGGCGGCCTTGGTCAGGCGAATCTCGTCCTCGCCCAGTGGCTCGCCATGGGCAGCCGCGGTGTTGTGTTTGTGCGGGGAGCCGTAGCCGATCACGCTGTCCACCACGATCAGGGTGGGAGCGCCGGTATTGGCCTTGAAGGTTTCCAGCGCCACGCTCAAGGCCTGCAAGTCATTGGCATCGGTGACGTGTACGGTGTGCCAGCCATAAGCCTGGAAGCGTTGGATCACGTCTTCACTGAACGCCAGCTCGGTGTGGCCCTCGATGCTGATGGTGTTGTTGTCGTAGATCCAGCACAGGTTATCGAGCTTCAAATGCCCGGCCAGGGACGCGGCTTCGCTGCTGATGCCTTCCATCATGTCGCCGTCACCGCACAGGGTGTAGACGTCGTAGTCAAACAGCACCTGGCCGTCGCGGTTGAAGCGCTCAGCCAGCCAGCGCTCGGCCATGGCCATGCCCACGCTGTTGGCGCAGCCCTGGCCCAACGGGCCAGTGGTGGTTTCCACGCCGGTGGTCATGCGGTACTCGGGATGGCCTGGGGTCTTGGAGCCGATCTGCCGGAACTGCTTGATATCGTCCAGGCTGACGGCCAGTTGGCCGGAGCGCTGGCCATGGGCATCGATCTCCACCACACCGGCCAGGTGCAACAGCGAATACAGCAACATCGAGGCATGCCCCACCGACAGCACAAAACGGTCACGGTTGGGCCAGTCGGGATGCTTGGGGTGATAACGCAGGAAGCGACTCCACAACGTATAACCCACCGGCGCCAGGCCCATGGGCGTGCCCGGATGCCCCGAGTTGGCCTTCTGCACGGCATCCATGGCCAAGGTGCGCAGGGTGTTGATGCATTGGGTGTCGGCAGCAGTGGCAACGTGATTCATAAAACCGTTCTCCCTGGGGTGGCGATCTACAGTTGAGGGCAGGGTGGGGCAAAGGTTTGATCCCATCGTGTGCGCTGCGACGAACGGGAATGTATTGACCCCGAACATGACAAGACCGGTGGGAATGGGCTAGCTTCAAGGGCGTAGACCATCGATCAATCTGTGGAGGTACGCCATGCCAGTGAAACACGACCTGTATCAGGACTTGGGGTTGAGCAAGGAAGTTGTTCACGAACGCAGGGCGCAGGACAAACGGTTGGATGCGCTGCTCACTCAATACGACGACGCCGACGCTGAGGTGCTAAAAGCGGAAAAAGCCAGTGCCAGCGATGAGGATGTGGAAAAGCTGAAGAAGAAACGGCTATTGGTCAAAGACGAAATTGTGGGGCGGCTGGGTTAAGCAATCCCTCGCAACATATTTGGAATGTGCATATTTGTTCAGAATTCTCTGGAGGACAAATGCCGTTTCACTCCCTATGATGCGCCCCGTCCACTCGGCTCTGGGGCTTGTTGCGGCGCAAGGATTGCGTTGTTGAGCCGGGTGGGCATCCTCAGAATTTTGCAATACAGGGCCGAATCGGTCGGCATGAAAATGCTGCCTGTGGGAGCTGGCTTGCCTGCGAAGACGGCCTCCCAGCCAACGCCTATGTACCTGACACCCCACAATCCAAATGTGGGAGCTGGCTTGCCTGCGATGGCGGCCTTCCAGCCAACGCCTATCCACCGGGCACCCCACAATCAAACTGTGGGAGCGGGCTTGCTCGCGAAGGCGGCCTATCAGTCAACACCGTTGAATTGTGTACATATCCATTGCTGCGGTAACGGCCACCTAGGGTTCCGCCCTGACGGCGGCTCACTTTTGAAAAGCGCAAAAGTAAGCAAAACGCTCTTGCCCCACCACTCGGCACCTCGCTTAGGCTCGGTGTGCCCGAACACAGGCTTGAATCCGTGGGCCGCCGCCACGCGCCATCCATGGCGCGGGGCGGCTAACCCGGCGTCCTGCCGGGTTACCCACGAATTCAAGCCTGCGTTCGGCCAGCGTGGTTTAACGGGGCGCCTAAGATCAAAAGCAGATCAAGAGCGACTCGCTTCGCATCGTGGTTACCATCAAGGCTGTGGCGCCTGGCATCCAGTCATCTCAACAGCGTTTCAACACATATATCCATAGAGCGCTGCTGCGTCTGCTCATACAACTGCAACTCATCAATCGTCCTGCGCCCCAGCGCTTGCTCAAAAGCCGCTCGGTTGGAGTTGCCCGCGTAGTGACTCTGCGCCCCATCCCCCAGGTTTGACTGGAAGATCCCCGCCGCACTGACCGGCAGAAAATCCTCGTACACCAGCGGTTCCACCGCCACGTGACCGGCGTTGACCAGCGCCGCCAATGTGCGCGGCTGGTCGGTCTGGCCGCGTGCCTCCAAGCCCTTGTCGGTGACGAAGTAGCGAAAATACGCCAAGCCCTGTTCGCGCATGTGCGGGTAGTTATCGGGGAAGGCTTGAAAGTGCTGCTCCATCAATTGCACATAACGTTCGGCGTTGGTTTCATTGGGGAAGGTGCCGAGCTCGTCGCGGGCGGCGTTCAGCAGTTGGTCGTACAGGGCTCGGCCTTTAGGCGTGAGCGCGACGCCGCGTTGTTCGATTTCGCCGAAGCGCGCGCTGTGGCTGCCGTGGGCGTCGGTGAAGGCGATGGGTTCGTCCAGGGCCTTGAAGCTGGTCTGGCGCAGCAGGATCGGGCACTGGCGTCGGGGCGGGCCTTCGATCACGGCTTTGGGGGTGATGCCTTTGCCGGGCATGGCGGCCTGCACTTGGTCGATGTCCAGGGTGCGTGGGGTGAGGTGGTTGATGTGTGGGCCCTTGAACGCGACGACGTCGGCGATCAGGCGGTGCTGGTTGCTGAGTTGCTGGTACTGGGCGCCGGTGACCGTGGCAGTGTGGTGCCAGCGGAACGTCTCCAGGGCCTGGTGGATAAAGGCCTCGGCGTCGCTGGCAGTCAAGCCGCCTTGGGTTTCGGCTTGTTCGATCAACGCCAAGGCTTCGGCGGTGAAGATCGAGCGCTTGGCCAGGGCGTTTTCGGCGAAGGCGCGCAGGTCGGGGTTTTCGATCAGTTCCAGGCGCAGCAATGAGGTGAACACGCGAAACGGGCTGGTTTGCAGCGCGTGTTCATGCACGGCGCGAAAGGCGGTGGAGTGAACCGGCACGCCGGCGGGGGTGAGGTCGTAGTAGCCCACCGGTTGCATGCCCATCACCGCGAACAAACGGCTGATGGTTGCCAGTTCCGCAGCGGTGCCCAGGCGGATGGCGCCGTGGCGTTCCATGTCCAGGCGCTGGATTTCGCCGGTCCGTTGCAGTTGGTGCGCCAGGGCCGGTTCGCTGTCGAGCACGCGGGCATTGGTCTCGGCCACCAATTCCAGCAGCGCACCATACAAGGGCACTTCATCTCGATACATGTCGGACATGGCCTTGGAAAAACCCTTGCGGATCTCATCGGGGCTGACATGGGCGGTGGCGTGCATAGAAAAATTCCTGATGACTGGAGCGATGAACGTGGCCTTTGCCTGATTTTGTTGAGCCGCCGGCTGGCTTGCAAACGAAGATTCCTCTGGACTTCATTCTGCAAATGAATGAGTTGACCCTGCGTCTAAGTCTTCATGTGCAAGCGGGCGTCATTGCGCTCTACACTGCGCCTCACTGTGTAGGTGAAGGAGGACCCGATGACGGCCAAACCCGCAACCAACCTGCTGGGCACCATTGAAGGCCAGCGCCTGGCAACGCAACACGCCGAGCGGTGGCGCGAGTGGGGCCCTTACTTGAGTGAACGCCAATGGGGCACGGTGCGCGAAGACTACAGCGCCGACGGCGATGCCTGGGCCTACTTCCCCCATGAGCACGCACGCAGCCGCGCCTATCGGTGGGGCGAGGACGGCTTGGCCGGTTTCAGTGACAAGGCCCAACGCTGGTGCCTGGGCCTGGCGCTGTGGAACGAGCGCGATGCAATCCTCAAGGAGCGCCTGTTCGGCCTCAACAACGCCGAAGGCAACCACGGTGAAGACGTCAAGGAACTGTACTTTTTCGTTGATGGCGTACCGAGCCATGCCTACATGCGCATGCTCTACAAATACCCTCATGCGGCCTTTCCGTACGCCGACCTGATCGCCGAAAACGCCCGTCGTGGGCTGACGGATACCGAGTATGAAATCCTCGATACCGGCGTGTTTGCAGACAACCATTACTGCGACATCAGCGTCGAATATGCCAAGCATCAGCCCGACGATATCTTCATGCGCGTCACCGTGCATAACCGTTCGGACCAACCCACACGCCTGCAGGTGCTGCCTCAACTCTGGGCGCGCAATGACTGGAGCTGGACCCTCGATGCACCCAAGCCCAGCTTGACGCTGGACGGTAAGCGCGTACTGGCCCGTCATCATGAACTCGATGATCGACACCTCAGCGCCTGGGGCCAGGAGGGGATGTGTTGGCTGTTCTGTGAAAACGAAACCAACCGTCCCAAACTGGACGGGCAACCGGCGCCGGGGCCGTTCAAGGATGGGATCAACGATTATGTGGTGAGCGGGGTTGAATCGGCCGTTCGCCGGGACGCCGGCACCAAAGTGGCCGCGCATTTCACCCTTGAACTGGCGGGCCAGGAAAGCAAAACCCTTTACCTGCGCTTTGCGCCTGTGGACGCGCCGGATGTCAATGCGCGCAAGCTGTTCGAACAGCGCTGCCAGGAGGCCGATGACTTCTACGCGGTCTTGCAGCAAGGCATCGCTGATGAAGATGCGCGCAATGTGAAACGCCAGGCCCTGGCCGGCCTGCTGTGGTCCAAGCAGCTGTACTATTTTGACGTGAACCAGTGGCTCGACGGTGACCCAGCCCAGCCGGCGCCACCGCCCGAGCGCTTGCACATCCGCAATACCCATTGGCGGCACCTGTCCAACTTCGACATCCTCTCCATGCCCGACACCTGGGAATACCCCTGGTATGCCTCCTGGGACCAAGGCTTCCAGGCGGTGGCCATCGCGCTGATCGACCCTGGTTACGCCAAGCAACAGCTGTTGTTGCTGGTAAAGGACCGCTTCATGCACCCCAACGGCCAATTGCCGGCCTACGAATGGCGCTTTGATGACGCCAACCCGCCCGTGCATGCCTGGGCCAGCTGGCGTGTGTATCAGCAAGACAAGGCGCTGACCGGCGTGGGTGACATGGATTTTCTGGAGCGGATCTTTCACAAGCTGCTGCTGAATTTCTCCTGGTGGGTCAACCGCAAGGACGCCGAGGGCCGCAACCTGTTCCAGGGTGGTTTTCTGGGCCTGGACAATATTGCCTTGTTCGACCGTTCGGCCACGTTGCCGCCGGGTTACCAGTTGGACCAGGCCGACGGCACCGCCTGGGTGGCGGCCTATGCCCTGGACCTGATGCGCATCGGCCTGGAACTGGCCAAGCGCAATGCGGTGTACGTGGACATTGCTGTGAAGTTTTTCGAGCATTTCCTCTACATCGCCGGCGCCATCAACCGCGTCGACGACAGCGCCGAAGGCTTGTGGGATGAGCAGGACCAGTTTTTCTACGACGTGCTGCATCGCCCTGATGGCCAGAGCGAACCGGTGCGCCTGCGCTCCATCGTCGGGTTAATGCCGCTGTTCGCGGTGCTGGTGCTGGAACAGCGCGAGCATGAGGGCCTGGAAGGCTTGCGCGAGCGCCTGCTGGGTTTTATGCATCATCGGCCGGACCTGGCCAAGCTGGTTTCGCGCTGGACCGAGCCGGGGCAGGGCAACCGCCTGTTGCTGGCGCTGTTGCGCGGTGAACGCACCAAGGATTTGCTGCGGCGCATGTTGGATGATCAGGAGTTCTTGTCGGCCTTTGGCGTACGCGCCCTGTCCAAGGCCTTCGCTGAGCAGCCCCTGGCGTTGAAGATGAATGGCGACACCCTGTGTGCCAGTTACCAACCCGGTGAATCCGACTCACGCTTGTACGGCGGCAACTCCAATTGGCGCGGGCCGCTGTGGATGCCGGTGAACTACATGTTGATTGAATCGTTGCGCGAGTTTCATCGCTATTACGCGGAGCATTTTTCCGTGGAGTACCCGACGGGCAGTGGGTATCTGGCGTCTCTGGAGGAAGTGGCTGACAGTCTCAGCGAGCGGCTGACGCGGTTGTTTCTCAGGGATGAAAACGGGGTGCGGCCGTCGATGGCGGGGTATGCGCAGTTGCAGGAGGACCCGGCCAGTCGTGACCTGGTGTTGTTCCATGAGTATTTTCATGGGGAGACAGGGCGAGGGTTGGGGGCTTCACACCAGACCGGCTGGAGTGCATTGGTGGCGTTACTGTTGCAACCAAAACCCTGAGCACCCCTGCGGATTTGCTTTTCTGTGGGAGCTGGCTTGCCTGCGATACAGGCGCCGCGGTGTGTCCGGAAAAGGGAGTGGATGCCATCGCAGGCGAGCCAGCTCCCACAGAGGGCTTTATTCACTGCGAGAATGCAGGCAAAAAAATCCCGCCTGGTGAGGCGGGATCAGCATTCAAGGTTACCCGTGAATCAGGAAGGGAACAGCTCGCTCAGCTTCATCGCCAGCATCATGTCGCCTTCGGTGCGCAGCTTGCCGCCCATGAAGGCCTGCATGCCGTCGGTGGAACCGTCGACGATGCCTTCCAGGGTTTCGCTGTCCATCACCAGGGTGACCTGAGCGTCAGGGTTTTCGCCTTCTTTAAGTTCGCAGGTCTCATCCTTGACCACCAGCGAGAAATTCTTGCTGTCGTCGATACGGAAACCGAATACCAGGTCCAAGCCCACGGCAGCGCTTGGGTTGAATTTGGCTTTCATTGCTTCTACTGCTTTAGCTACGTTAGTCATGGTTTCGATCCTTAAGGGTAGAGTCCAGTGACCTTGGGGTCACGGTTGGCCGCAGGTCATCGGAAAGTGATGAGCTGCGGCGCCTTCAACAGTTGCAAGTGGGCATGACTGTTGAAGGAAGCCAGTGCCACCTCGCGACCACGGAACTTGAGTTGGTTGAGCGAGGTGTTAACAATTTGCCAGTTCATTTCAAAGGCCTGGGCGGCAGGCATTCGGGTAATCAGGTGGAGCAGGGCGGTGATGGTGCCGCCGGAGGTGAATACGGCGATTTTGTCGGTGTGGTTCGCGGCTTCAAGGATGCGCTGCAAGCCCCCCTGGACCCGCTCGACAAACCCCAGCCAGCTTTCCAGCCCCGGCGGATCATAGGTGCCGGCCAGCCAGCGTTCGATGATCAGGGCGAAAATGCGCTGGAACTCGCTGCGGTTCTGCGGGCCATTGCGCAGGATGTGCACGGCATCCGGTTCAGTGCTGAGCAGGTCGGGCAACAGGCCGCGAATAATCGCTTCGCCGTCGAACTCGTTGAACGCGCTGTCTGTTTCCAATGCTGGCACCGGCAAGCCCAGGGCGCGGTACTGATCGAACGTGGCGCTGGCGGTGTGCTGCTGGCGACGCAGGTCGCCGGCGATGCAGCGGTCAAAGGCAATGCCCAGGTCTGCCAGGTGGCGACCGAGCACTTGCGCTTGTTCCACGCCAACGGGCGAGAGGACGTCGTAGTCGTCTGCACCGAAGGAGGCCTGGCCATGTCGAATCAGATAAATGCTGCCCACGTCCGTTTTCCCGGTACGTTGAAAGTCTGGCGAGGTTATGAGGATGCCTGCGAGCTGTCAATGAAAAAACATACGCTTGTTTTAAAAGCGTGTTGGAGCCCGCCTGCTGGCGGTTTGATCACTGGCTCCTTCGCGGTGGCGTCGGTATGCTGGGGCCATCCGCGCCTGGCGCAGTGCTTTTTTTAAGGAGACATATGGATTTTCTGGCCGAATACGCGAGCTTTCTGGCGAAGACCGTCACCCTGGTGGTCGCTATTCTGGTGGTACTGATCAGCTTTGCAGCACTGCGCAGCAAAGGTCGTCGTAAATCCGCCGGCCAATTGCAGGTCAGCAAGCTGAATGATTTTTACAAGGGCTTGCGCGAGCGCCTGGAGTCGAGCCTGCTCGACAAAGACCAGCTCAAGGCCCTGCGCAAGTCCGAAAGCAAAGCCGAAAAGAAGAAAGACAAGAAGAAGCCCGAGGCCAAGCCACGGGTTTTCGTGCTGGATTTCGACGGTGACATCAAGGCCTCGGCCACCGAAAGCCTGCGCCATGAAATCACCGCGCTGCTGAGCCTGGCCACGCCCAAGGATGAAGTGGTGCTGCGCCTGGAAAGCGGCGGCGGCATGGTGCACAGCTACGGCCTGGCCTCTTCGCAACTGGCGCGTATCCGCCAGGCCGGCGTGCCATTGACTGTGTGCATCGACAAAGTGGCGGCCAGCGGCGGCTACATGATGGCGTGCATCGGCGAGAAGATCATCAGCGCTCCCTTCGCCATTCTCGGTTCCATTGGCGTGGTGGCGCAGTTGCCCAACGTCAATCGCCTGCTGAAAAAGCACGACATCGACTTTGAAGTGCTGACCGCCGGTGAGTACAAGCGCACGCTCACAGTGTTTGGCGAAAACACCGAGAAGGGCCGGGAGAAGTTCCAGGAAGACCTGGACATTACCCACCAGTTGTTCAAGAACTTCGTTTCGCGTTACCGCCCACAGTTGGCGATTGACGAGGTGGCTACCGGTGAAGTGTGGCTGGGCGTTGCTGCGCTCGATAAACAGCTGGTCGATGAGCTGCAAACCAGCGATGAATACCTGGCCACCAAGGCCAAGACCGCCGAAGTTTTCCACCTGCACTATGCCGAGCGTAAGAGCCTGCAAGAGCGCGTTGGCCTGGCGGCCAGCGGTTCGGTGGACCGGGTGCTATTGACCTGGTGGAGCCGCTTGACCCAGCAGCGGTTCTGGTAACCCCACGATCGTTCCCACGCTCCGCGTGGGAACGCCTCCAGTGACGCTCTGCGTCACCCTCACGTGCGGCGGGACGCGGAGCGTCCAGGGCTGCATTCCCACGCGGAGCGTGGGAACGATCACTCAGGCAGTCAGGCGAGGTTGGATAGAGTCCGCCAACTGCGTAAGGATCAGACAGCACGACACCGCCCCCGCATCCAACACCCCAAGCGAACGCTCACCCAAACGACTGGCCCGGCCAATCTTTGCCACCAGGTCCTTGGTCGAATCTCGCCCTTGAGAAGCAGCGCTTTTCATCGCTTCGAGTGCATCGTTAAACGACGCCCCTGACGCATGCGCCCGTTCAAAAGCCTCCACCGCCGGGATCAACGTATCCATCAGGCACTTGTCGCCCACGCCCGCTTCGGTGATGTCCTGCAACGAGGTCAAGCCGCCGCGCAGCAGGTGGGCGAAGGTGGCGGCGTCGATGTCTTCACGGCCGCGTACTTCGTCGGCCATGCCGATAAACAGGCTGCCATACAACGGCCCCATGGAGCCGCCGATGCCTTCCATCAGGCTCAGGGTCAGTTCGTCCAGGGCTTCGGCCAGGGTCAGTTGGCGGCCTTCGATCGTGCGGCCGCAATGGGCAAAACCCTTGGCCATGTTGATGCCATGGTCGCCATCGCCTATGGCGCCGTCGACTTCGCTGAGGTACTCACGGTTGGCCACGATGACGCTGACCAGGTCGGCGACGATGGCGCTGCCGTCATGGGTGGAAAAATGCTGGCTCATGGTTCACTCCGTCTGGGTCATGCCGATGGAGCGGCAGGGTTGGTCGATCAGGGTTTTCAGCTCGGCGTCGAGGCCGAGCAGGGTCAAGGTCACGCCCATCATTTCCAGGGACGTGAAGTAGTTGCCCACGTAGCAGCGGTGAATCTTCAAGCCTTTGGCCTTGAGCTGTTTTTCTACCTCGGCGTAGAAAATATACAGCTCCATCACCGGCGTGGCGCCAAGGCCAGAGACCAACACCACCACGCTGTCGTCCTGGCTGAAATCGCGGTCGGCGAGGATCGGCGCCAGCATGCGCTCGGCCATGGCGGCGGCCGGTTCAATCGGGATGACTTCGATACCCGGTTCGCCATGATGGCCGATACCCAATTCCATCTGGCCGTCGGGAATCTGGAAGTTCGGCTTGCCCACCGCCGCGATGGTGCAGGGCGTAAGGCCGATACCAATCGAGCGGCAGTGGTCGACGGTTTTCTGTGCCACCCGGATCACGCCGTCCAGGTCGTAATGCTGGGCAGCGGCGGCACCGCCGATCTTCCACATGAAGATCTCCCCGGCCACGCCGCGACGCTTGGCGATGTCGGCCTTGGGCGCGGACGCCACGTCGTCGTTGGCGACCACCGTGCGGATGCGCATGTCTTTGCTGGCGGCCATCTTCATCGCCAACTTCACGTTCATGTTGTCGCCGGCATAGTTGCCATACAGGCAGGCAACGCCTGCGCCATGGTCGGCAGCGCGGAAGGCGTCGAAAAAGCTTTTGGCGGTGGGCGAAGAAAAAATCTCGCCGACGGCCACCGCATCCACCAGGCCTGGGCCAACATAACCGAGGAACGCCGGCTCATGCCCGGAGCCGCCGCCGGTGACAATGCCGACGCGGCCCTGGGCGGATGGCCTGGCCTTGACGATGACCCGTGGGTTGCTCTCGTACTGGCGCAATTGGGGGTGCGCGACCAGGATGCCGCGCAGCATGTCTTCGACCACTTGGTCGGGATCGTTGATGACTCGATTCATAACGCGGGTTCCTGTGTTCTTGTTCTAAAGGACGACACCCATCTACTGTGGGAGCTGGCTTGCCTGCGATGGCGGTGTGTCAGTTGGCGCATTTTTATCTGATGCACCGTCATCGCAGGCAAGCCAGCTCCCACAGGGTTGTGTGCTGTTACTGAGATCAGGGTTCGAGCACAACTTTGAGCGATTTATCGCCGCGCTCCATCACTGCAAACGCTTCCTTGAAATCCGCCAGCGCAAACTTGTGGGTCACCACGTCGCGCATGTCGATCTTGCGGTTGCCGATAAAGTCGATGGCCCTGGGGTACATATACGGGCCCAGGTGCGAGCCGAGAATATCCAGTTCCTTGCGGTCGCCGATGATCGACCAATCCACCGTGGCCTCGTCATTGAACACGCTGAACTCCACAAAGCGTCCCAGCTTGCGCAGCATCGCCAGGCCTTGGTTCACCGCTTTGTGGTGCCCGGTCGCCTCGATATAAATGTCGCAACCGTAGCCATCGGTGATCTCGCGGATCTTGGCCAGCACATCCACCTCGGCCGGGTTCCACACTTCGTCGGCGCCCATCCGCAGGGCGAGGGCGGCGCGTTCGGGTTTCATGTCCAGCACGATGAGCTTTTTCGGGTTGCGCAACCGCACTGCGCCGATGATGCCCAGGCCCAGGGTGCCGGCACCGGCAACCACCACGATGTCGTCATGGTCGACGTTGGCACGTTCCGCCGCGTGCAGCGAGCAGGCCAGGGGTTCGATCAGGATCGCTTCATCGGGGGCGATGGATTCCGGCACTTTGTGGATGATGCCTTCCTTGGTGAATATCATGTACTGGGCCATGGCGCCCTGCACATTGTTCTGGAAGCCATACAGGTCGTGTTTCTGGCACATCCAGTACTGGCCGTGGTTGCAGAAGCGGCAGCCCCAGCACGGCACGATCTGCTCGGAGATCACCCGGTCACCCACGGCCACGCCGCGCTTCTCGGCGCCTGGGCCAAGGGCGACCACGCGGCACACGAACTCATGCCCGGGGATCATCGGCGGCTTCACGTAGCGCGGTTGCTCGGCATCGCCCCAGAACGACGGCGCGCCGCGATAGGTCTTGATATCGCCCATGCAAATGCCGCACAGCTCGACCTTGGTGAGGATCTCGTCGGGGCCGGGGGTGGGCACGTCGACGGTTTCCAGGCGGTAATCTTCCGGGCCGTGGCAGACCACGGCCTGCATGGTTTTCGGGATGCTTGGGGCGAGTTGTTCAGGTGTGCGTTCGGTGACGGTGGACATGACAAAACCTCACGACATAACGATGAATTACTGAATGCTGTAGCCGCCGTCGATCACCATGTTCGCACCGGTGATCATCTGCGCGGCATCGCTGAGCAGGTACAGCGCCAGCCCGGCGATTTCTTCCGGCCGGGCGAAGCGGCCTGCCGGGATCTGCAATTTGGCCCGTTCACCCACATCGCCGGCCCAGGCTTTCTTGCCTAGGGCGGTTTCGACGATGGTGGGGGAGATGGCGTTGACGTTTACCTGCGGTGCCCACTCCATGGCCAACACCTTGGTCATGCCGACGATCGCGGCTTTGCTGGCGCAGTAGGCGACGTGACGGTCCAGGCCAATCACGGCGGCCTGGGACGCCAGGTTGACGATGCGGCCGCTGCCTTGGGCAAGCATATGTCTGGCGCAGGCCTGGGCCACAAAGAAACTGGCCTTGAGGTTGATGTCCAGGGTGGTGTCCCAGGCGCTTTCAGTCACCTCAATGGCTTTGTCCAACAGCACCACACCGGCACTGTTGATCAGGTAATCCAGGCGTTGGAAGTGGGCGAATACGCGGTCGATGGTGGGTTGTATCTGGCCGATCTGGCCGAGGTCGACGGCAATGCCCAGGTGCCCGGCACCCAGGCCGGCGGCCACTTCGACCACGGCCGGGTCGCGGTCCAGCAGCGCCACCCGGGCACCGCGCTCCGCCAGCAAGGTGGCGCAGGCCAGGCCGATGCCGGCGGCGCCACCGGTGATCACTGCGCAACGACCGCTGAGGTCGAAGGCTTGGTTCCAGAAACCAGACATGAATGACTCCTCGTTCCCACGCTCTGCGTGGGAATGCCGCGTGGAACGCTCTGCGTTCCGATGTTAAGTGACGCAGAGCGTCACGGGATGCGTTCCCACGCGGAGCGTGGGAACGATCAAAGCCACTGGCTACTTACCGCCGCTGACTTGCTTGTACAGCGCATCCGCATTGGCGTTGGTCACCGGCACCCAGGGCAGGATGTAGTTCTTGGCCGTGCCGTCGGCCCATTTCACATCCTTGGCATAGCGTTCCCAAATCACCGATTGCGGCTTGTAGTCTTTGCCGGCGAGGGCGCGCAATGCCACGTCCAGCGCGCCTTGAGACTGGGCCTGGGCGTCCTGCAGGAAGGTGGTGACTTCGTCCTTTTTCGCCGCCTGGATCGCATCCGGCATGCCGTCGATAGAGGTGACAGGCACGTCCTTGGAGGTGAGGCCATGGGACTTCAGCGCCTGCACGGCGCCCAGGGCCATGTCGTCGTTCTGGGCGATCACGCCGTTGATGCCCTTGGGGTGGGCGTTGAGCCAGTCTTCGGTGAGGGTCATGGCCTGGGCGCGGTCCCAGTTGGCGGTTTTCTTTTCGATGATCTTGATGTCCGGGTGTTTGCCCAGCACTTCCAGCTCGCCTTTTTCCCGGTCGATCTGGGCCGACTGGCCAATCGGGCCCTGGATGATCACCACGTTGCCCTTGCCATTGAGCTTGTCGACCATGGCCTGGGCCTGCAGGCGGCCGCCTTCCACGTCGTCGTTACCCACATACGGCACGCTGGCATCGGCTACTTTCGTATTGGAGGCGATGACCACCACGTCGTTGCTCATGGCAGCCTTGACGGTGCCGACGCCGGCCTTGGTATCAATCGGCACGAACAGAATCGCGTCGTAGCGTTGGGTCACCATGTTTTCGATCTGGTTGTTCTGGGTCAGGGCGTCGTAGTTGCCGTCGAATACGGTCAACTGCACGGTGCCATCCTTGACGGCCGGGTGTTCTTTGAGCTCACGGACCCAGTTCTGCATGAACTGGCCCTTGAGGCCATAGACGGCTGCGCCGATCTTGTAGGGCTTGCCGTCGGCGGCCAGGGCAATGCTGCTGGCGAGCAGGGAGAGGGCCGCCGCAGCGGCCAGGGTGGTACCCAGTTTCATAAGTAGAACTCCGGTTATTGTTATGGGTCGTTCTTCAGCGTTTCTTCTTGCGCCACACGTCGATCAGGACTGCGAACACGATGATCAGGCCCTTGGCGACCTGCTGGTAATAGGAGGACACGCCGAGCAGGTTCAGGCCGTTGTTGATCACGCCGATCAACAGTGCGCCGAACAAAGTGCCGACAATGCTGCCGGTACCGCCCGACAAGCTGGTGCCGCCGATCACCACCGCGGCAATCGCGTCCAGCTCATAGGAAACCCCGGCCTGGGGCAGGGCTGAGGTGGTGCGTGCCGACAGCACCACGCCGGCCAACCCGGCGAGCAGGCCCGAGACCACGTACACCGAAAACATCACCTTGCGTACGCCAATGCCTGAGGTGCGCGCGCTTTTTTCATTGCCGCCCACCGCGTACACATACCGGCCATAGGTGGTGTAGCGCAGCACCATCCAGAAAATCAGCGCGACCACGGCGAAGATGATGATCGGCACGCCCACCGGGCCGACCTTGCCGATGCCCAGGGCCAGGTAGGTGTCGGGCAGGTCGGTGATCGGGCTACCGTCGTTGAGAATAAAGGTCATGCCCCGGGCGATGCTGAGCATGCCGAGGGTGGCCACAAACGGCGGGATCGACAGGTTGGCGATCATGAAACCATTGACCACCCCAAGCATCGCGCCGGCAAACATCCCCGCGCTGACCGCCGCCAACAGGCCGTAACCCTGGGTGGCGACCATGGCGCTGCACAAGCCGGCGAACGCCAGGATTGACCCCACCGACAGGTCGATGCCCTTGGTCAGGATCACGTAGGTCATGCCCACGGCGAGAATGCCGTTGATGGAGGTCTGGCGCAGAATGTCCATCCAGTTGCGCCAGGTCATGAAATATTCGCTGGAAAACGCCATCACCACGCACAGCAGGATAAACACCAGCGGCAGGCCGAAGCGATCGAGGGACAGGCGCAGGCGGTTGCGCGGCGCGGCGGTAACGGGGGCGACAATGGTTTTGGCATTCATGAGGCAAGACTCAACAAGGCTTCCTGGGAAAGGGCGGTGTCGGTGCTGATGGTGACCAGCCGGCCGCCTTTGAAGACGGCGATGCGATCACTCAAATGCAGCAGCTCCGGGGCTTCCGACGACACCACGATGGCTGCACCGCCGGCGCGCACGAACTGGTCGAGCAGGTGGTAGATCTCCTGTTTGGCACCTTCGTCGATGCCGCGGGTGGGTTCATCGCAGAGCAGGCACACCGGCTCGGTGGACAGGCATTTGGCGAGCACCACCTTTTGCTGGTTGCCGCCGCTCATGGACGCCACCGGCAGCTCCAGGGAGCTGGTCTTGATCTGCAGGCGCTTGACCATGTCTTCGGCCAGTTGCGCTTCCTTGCGTGCGTTGATCAGCGACCAACTCGACAAGCGCTTATAGGCCGACAGTGCAATGTTGGACAGGATGCTGCCGGTCAGCACCAGGCCGCTGTCCTTGCGGTCTTCGGTGACCAGCGACATGCCGGCGTCGATGGTTGCCTTGGGCTGCCCGATGGGCATGGGCTTGCCTTGCAAGGTAACGCTGCCGGAATCCGCCACGGTCAGGCCGTAGATGCAATTGAGGAACTCACTGCGCCCGGAACCCATCAGCCCATAAATGCCGAGGATCTCGCCACGGCGCAGGTGCAGGCTGATGTCGTGGAATTCACCGTTGCGGCTCAGGTTGTCGACCTGCAGGCAGGTGCTGGCCGCACATTCGCGGCCCACCTTGTGGTCGATGCGCGTCAGTTCCTGGCCGACAATGCCGCGCACCAGGTGGTCGCGGTCGATATCGGCCATGCGCCCGCTTTCCACAAAGGCGCCATCACGGAAGATGCTGTAGTCATCGGCGATCTGCGCCAGTTCGCTCAGTCGATGGGACACGTACACGATGCCGGCACCGCGTGCGGTAAGGCGGCGAATGGCCTTGAACAGGGTTTCGGCCTCGCGCTCGCCGATGGCCGAGGTGGGCTCGTCCATGATCATCACCTGGCAGTCATGGCTGAACGCCTTGGCGATTTCCACCAGTTGCATCTGCGCCACGCTCAGGCGGTGCATGGGGCTGGTGGCGTCGACGTCAAACTCCAGCGTTTCGAGCAGTTCGCGGGTGCGGCGGGTGAGGGCCTTGCTGTCGACGATGCAACCGGCGCGGCGCGGTTCGCGGCCCAGCCAGATGTTTTCGGCGACGGTCATGTAGGGGATGGGTTCCAGCTCCTGGGTGATCATCGCGATCCCCGCGGCCAAGGCTTCACTTGGGCGATTGAACTGCACTGGTGCGCCGTTGAGCAGGATGCTGCCAGCGTCACGCTGGGTGATGCCCATCAGGATGCTCAGGAAGGTCGACTTGCCGGCGCCGTTGCCGCCGCACAGGGCGTGGACGCTGCCGGCGCGCAGAGCAAGGCGCCCGTCGCGCAGGGCAGGCACCCCGGCATAAGCCTTGGCGACGTGTTCAGCCTGGAGCAGTAATGGCGTGGCCATCGGCGTGTCCTCGTGCTGTGAATTCTTATTAGGTCGCACAGTCATGTTTCGCTGTGATCATATGTGTATCAAATGAAATTCTGATCAGTCAATCTCTTTCACTTGAAAGGTGTGATTCTCATCTGCGATGGGGTTATTGCCTTTATATGGGGCCTTGACTGGCGAGTCAGTTAAATCTTGCTTGACAGTAAGGGGTGAAAACTTGCGAAATGCGTGAGAGATATTTCACTAAGTGATCATTTGATCAGTGGAGCCAGGCACCATGAACACACCTTTCCCGGTGGCTATCGGATGTGATGAAGCGGGTTTTGAGCTCAAAGAGCTGTTGAAGCGCCATATCGAGGGGTTGGGGTACCCGGTGACCGACTTCGGTACGCATTCCATGGCGCCGGTGCTGTACCCGGACATCGCCCTGGCCGTGGCCACGGCCATCAATGCCGGGCAACAGCGCCTCGGTGTGCTGGTGTGCGGCACCGGGATTGGCATGGCCATCTCGGCCAACAAGGTGCTGGGCATTCGTGCGGCCCAGGCCCATGACACCTATTCGGCGGAGCGGGCGCGCAAGAGCAACGATGCGCAAATCCTCTCCATCGGGGCGCGGGTCATCGGGGCGGAGTTGGCCAAAAGTATCGTCAGCGCGTTTTTGGCCTCGGAGTTCGAAGCGGCGCGGTCCGGGGCCAAGGTCGAGCGCATCAATGCGATCGAGCGTGATGGGCATCAGTAGTGGACGGCGCAGGGCAAGAGTCGGGAGAATGCGCCTTTGACGCCGAAACGGAAGCCCGTCCCCATGAGTGACAGTACCCAGCGCATGGCCAGTGATATCGATCAGATGACCGAAGTGGCGATGCTCTATTACCTTGAGAACGTCACTCAGGAGGCCATCGCCAAGCGCTTTGACCTGTCGCGGGCCAAAGTCAGCCGCCTGCTCAAGCGTGCGCGCGATGAAGGGATTGTCGAGGTGCGCGTGTTGCAGCACCCGGCGATGAACAACGAGCTGGAGCGGGCGTTGGTAGAGCGCTTCAAGCTCGACCGTGCCTTGATCGCCGTCGACCACAGCGACCCCGACACCCAGCGCTCGGCGGTCGCGAGCCTAGTGGCCAACTACCTCAACAAGACCCTGGGCGATGGGATGATCGTTGCCGTGGGCATGGGCCGTAACGTCGGCGCGGTGGCCGACAACGTGTTTCTGCCGGTGACCCGCAACTGCACCTTCGTGTGCGCCATCGGCGGTTCGCTCAAGGCCGGCGAGTACATGAACCCTGACCACATCTGCCGACGGCTGGCCCTGCGCTTTGGTGGCGAAAGTGAAAGCCTCTACGCTCCGGCGCTGGTGGCCAACCCGGAACTGCGTGGGGTGCTGATCAACAACGACACGGTGCGTTCGACCCTTGACCGCGCCCGGCGTGCCGATATTGCCCTGATCGGCATCGGCGACATGAGCGAGAACAGCAACATGGTGCGCATGGGCTGGTTCTCGCCCCAGGAAATCGCCCAGGCGCGCCTGTCTGGCACCGTGGGCGACATGATGGGCTATGACTTTATCGACATTCACGGCCAGCCGGCGGTCAACGCCATCCAGGGGCGGGTGATCGGGTTGACGGTGCAGGAGCTGTTTCGCATCCCCGATGTGGTGGCGATTGCCAGTGAAAACACCAAGGCGGCGGCGACTTTGGGGGCGCTGCGCTCGGGGGTGATCAATACGCTGGCGACCACCGTCACCAATGCCCACACCATCCTGGCGCTGGACGATGCCACCCGTAAATCCTGATGAGTCGTCTATCTGGCAGGCGGGCAGGCTTTCTGTGGGAGCTGGCTTGCCTGCGATTGCATCGACCCGGTCTACCTGATGCACCGAGGTGCCCGCATCGCAGGCAAGCCAGCTCCCACAAAAGTTGCTGTGCTTCTGAAAGTGGTTTACAGGTTTTGTAATAGTTTTGCGCTGTGGGAAATTTGTATTTCGAATGTAGGATTCAAGTCCTTTTGTCATTTCAGGACTTGCATGAACACCCTCTCGGAGCCTCCCAGTCGTCTTTCCCCAAGACCACCGCTGTCGCTGTTTCCGCTCAAACACCCCGTATTCCGTCAACTAACCTTGTCCCGGTCGTATGACCGCACTTTGCCGTGCCTGGCGTTCTAAAAATTTTAAAGACAGAGATTCTATAAATGGAATGGTTAGCGGATCCCACGGCCTGGCTCGGCCTGGCGACCTTGATTGTGCTGGAACTGGTGCTGGGTATCGACAACCTGGTGTTTATCGCGATCCTGGCAGACAAGTTGCCGCCGGAGCAGCGTGACCGTGCGCGGTTGATCGGCTTGTCCCTGGCACTGTTGATGCGCCTGGGCCTGTTGGCGAGTATTTCCTGGTTGGTGACCCTGACCCAGCCGCTGTTCGAGGTGTTCGACAAGAGCTTCTCGGGCCGTGACCTGATTATGCTGTTCGGCGGTATATTCCTGCTGTTCAAGGCCACCATGGAGTTGCATGAGCGCCTTGAGGGCCATGTGGCGCAGCACAAGGGTAATGTGGCTTACGCAATGTTCTGGCCGATCGTCGCGCAGATCGTGGTGCTGGATGCGGTGTTCTCCCTCGACGCGGTGATCACTGCCGTGGGCATGGTCGACGAACTGGCGGTGATGATGATCGCCGTGATCGTGTCCATCGGCCTGATGATCGTGGCGAGCAAGCCGCTGACCCGTTTCGTCAATGCGCACCCGACCGTGATCATGCTGTGCCTGGGCTTTTTGATGATGATCGGTTTCGCCCTGACCGCCGAAGGCCTGGGCTTCCATATTCCCAAGGGCTACCTGTACGCGGCCATTGGTTTCTCGATTCTGATCGAGGTGTTCAACCAGATCGCCCGCGCCCGTCGCAAGAAATCGGCCCAAGGTGTGTTGCCGGTGCGTGAGCGTACCGCTCATGCGGTGATGCGCTTGTTGGGCGGTCGCAGCCTGGCGGTGGAGGAGGTGGGTGAAGAGGTCGCTGACCTGCTGGGTGAGCCGGATGCTGCGCAGGGCCCGCTGTTTGACCGACGTGAACGGGTGATGATCAGTGGTGTGCTGCAACTGGCCGAGCGGCCGATTCGCACCCTGATGACGCCAAGGGCCAAGGTTGACTGCATCGACCTGGCGGACGACGCCGACACGATCCGTCTGAAACTGATGCACTCGTCCTACTCGCGCCTGCCGTTGATCCGTAACGGTGCGGTGGATGAGCCCCTGGGCTTTGTGCACAAGAAGGAGTTGCTCAAGGAGTACTTGGCCGGCAACGAGCCGAACCTGGAACACCTGGCGCGTCGGGCGATCAACCTGCTGGAGAGTTTTTCGATCCTCAATGCCCTGGAGCAGATGCGCCAGGAGTCCACCCACATCGCCTTCGTGATCAACGAATTCGGCGACTTCATGGGCGTGTTGAGTATGACGGACATTCTGGAGTCCATCGCCGGTGAATTGCCCGATGCCAGCGAAATCGAAGGGCCGGACATTGTCGAGGACGGCGAAGGTTTCCGTGCCAATGGTGCCTTGAACCTTAACCTGGTGCGTCAGCGCACGGGCTTCAAGGCGGTGGCGACCGAGGATTATCAAACCTTGGCGGGTTTGGTGATGAGCCTGCTTGACCGCCTGCCGGTGGTGGGCGATAGCCTGGAGCATGAAGGCTGGCGTTTGACGGTGGCTGAAGTGGAGGAGCGTCGAGTGACGCAGGTGCATTTGCGCCCTGGCGCGGGTCATAACGACTGAAGATGCCCTGCACAAACGGCGCTTGCTCTTCCAGAGGGCCGAAGCCTTTGAATTTTTCTACCAGGGCGCCATTCAGGTAGATCAACAGCGTCGGGGTGCCTGTTACGTCTGGGTGCCTCGGCGTGTGCGCGCAATCGACTACCAGGCTCACGACTCTGGGATGCTTCCAGGCGTGCAGTTCGAACAAGGGCCCTGCCTGCACGCAGGCAGGGCAGTGTTCGGAAACAAACAGAATGAATACCGGGCGTGGTGTGTTCAGTAACCGTTCGAACGCCTTGGCGCTGGAAATTCTGCTCGTTGCAACTCCCATGATGATCCCCCTTCAAGCCGCAGTCGTTTTTCCCAACGCTAAGCCCGCAGGTCTGTACCGTCTACTGTCAACCTTCACAGGTCTGCCGTACCGCTGCGACCCATGAGAGTGCGCAGTAACAGCGTTGTGGGGCATTGAGTAGCAAGTCTTTGCAAAGACGCTGCCACGCCCTGGAATCATTCCAATCGTTATCTTGCTGATCTCTAACGACTTTCATCCCTGCATATTTTTCCTTCAAGACCTGTGGCACACTTTCTGCTGTCTATTCCGTTGTTACATACCAAGTTCCGGTATAGCGGAATACACAATCCCTGGAGTGCTTGTCATGCATCACCGACCTTCCGTATTCAAAGCGTGTGTTTTTCTTGTCGCCACATCGGCGTCCCTCGCCAGCGTGGTGCAGGCGGCGGACAGCAAGCTTGATGATGTGCTCAAGCGCGGGCACTTGATCGTAGGTACAGGCAGTACCAATGCGCCGTGGCACTTCCAGGGAGCGGATGGCAAGTTGCAGGGATTTGATATCGACATCGGCCGCATCGTGGCCAAAGGCTTGTTCAATGACCCGAGCAAGGTGGAGTTTGTGGTGCAGTCGTCCGACGCACGTATTCCCAACCTGCTCACCGACAAGGTCGACATGAGCTGCCAGTTCATCACCGTTACCGCCAGCCGTGCGCAGCAGGTGGCCTTTACCCTGCCGTACTACCGCGAAGGCGTCGGCCTGCTGTTGCCCAACAACAGCAAGTACAAGGAAATCGAAGACCTGCAGGCGGCGGGCGATGACGTCACCGTGGCCGTGCTGCAGAACGTGTATGCCCAAGAGCTGGTGCATCAGGCGCTGCCCAAGGCCAAGGTCGACCAGTACGACAGCGTTGACCTGATGTACCAGGCCGTGAACTCAGGCCGTGCCGATGCCGCGGCTACCGACCAGTCCTCGGTCAAATACCTGATGGTGCAGAACCCTGGCCGTTACCGCAGCCCCACCTACGCCTGGAGCCCGCAAACCTACGCCTGCGCGGTCAAGCGCGGCGACCAGGACTGGCTGAACTTCGTCAACACCGCGCTGCACGAAGCCATGACCGGCGTGGAGTTCCCCACCTACAAAGCGTCTTTCAAGCAGTGGTTCGGCGTTGATCTGCCAGAACCGGCAATCGGTTTTCCCGTGGAATTCAAATGATCCGGAACAGCCGGGGCGTGCTTGAGCGCGCCCCACTCAGGTACTGCCGACCATGAACTATCAGTTGAACTTTGCCGCCGTCTGGCGTGATTTCGACACCTTGCTGGCGGGGCTCGGCCTGGGCCTGCAGTTGGCGTTGCTGTCGATCGCCATCGGCTGCGTGATCGGCCTGTTGATGGCGTTTGCCATGCTCTCCCGGCACCGTGCGTTGCGTATTTTTGCCTCGGTGTACGTGACGGTGGTGCGCAACACCCCGATCCTGGTGTTGATCCTGTTGATCTACTTCGCCTTGCCCTCCCTGGGTATTCGCCTGGACAAGATCCCCTCGTTCATCATCACCCTGTCGCTGTATGCCGGTGCCTACCTCACCGAAGTGTTCCGCGCAGGCCTGGTGAATATTCCCAAGGGCTTGCGTGAAGCCGGCCTGGCCATCGGCCTGGGCGAGTGGCGGATCCGCGCTTACATCACCGTGCCGGTGATGCTGCGCAACGTGCTGCCGGCGCTGTCGAACAACTTTATCTCGCTGTTCAAGGACACCTCCCTGGCCGCTGCGATCGCGGTGCCGGAGCTGACCTATTACGCCCGCAAGATCAACGTCGAAAGCTACCGGGTGATTGAAACCTGGCTGGTCACGACCGCGCTCTACGTGGCTGCCTGTTACCTGATTGCCATGCTGCTCCGTTACCTGGAACAGCGTTTGGCTATCCGTCGCTGAGGAAGGGTCCCCATGTACGAATCCCCCAGTTGGCTGCATGAATTGTGGATCGCCCGCGAGACCCTTTGGGCTGGCTTCCAGGCCAGTGTGGCGGTCTCGGCGCTGGCGATTATCTTTGGCACCCTGATCGGCATCGTCGCCGGGTTGATCCTGACCTACGGCAAATTCTGGATGCGCGCGCCGTTCCGTCTGTACGTCGATTTGATCCGTGGCACGCCGGTGTTTGTGCTGGTGTTGGCGTGTTTCTACATGCTGCCGGCCCTGGGCTGGCAAATCAGTGCGTTCCAGGCCGGTGCGGTCGGGCTGACCTTGTTCTGTGGCTCCCATGTATCGGAAATCGTGCGCGGCGCGCTGCAAGCCATTCCCCGTGGGCAACTGGAAGCGGGTAAGGCCATTGGCCTGACGTTTTATCAGTCCCTGGGCTACGTGCTGTTGCCCCAGGCACTGCGGCAGATCTTGCCGACCTGGGTCAATTCCTCCACGGAAATCGTCAAGGCTTCCACGTTACTGTCGGTGATCGGCGTGGCGGAATTGCTGCTCAGTACCCAGCAGGTGATCGCGCGCACCTTCATGACCCTGGAGTTCTACCTGTTCGCCGGGTTTCTGTTCTTTGTCATCAACTACGCCATCGAATTATTCGGGCGCTACATTGAAAAGCGGGTGGCCTTGCCATGAACCAAGCTCAAACCAACCCAGCGCTGCTGGACATTCGCGGCCTGCGTAAACAATACGGCCAGGTGGAAGTGCTCAAGGGTGTCGACCTGTCCATGCAGCGCGGCAATGTGGTGACGTTGATCGGCTCCAGCGGTTCGGGCAAGACCACTTTGCTGCGCTGCGTGAATCTGCTGGAGGAGTTCCAGGGCGGGCAGATCACCCTGGACGGCGAGTCCATCGGCTACAGCGATGTCGGCGGCAAGCGCGTACGCCACCCGGAGCGGGTGATCGCCCAGCACCGCGCAATGACCGGCATGGCGTTCCAGCAATTCAACCTGTTCCCGCACCTGACCGCGCTGCACAACGTTACCCTCGGCTTGCTCAAGGTCAAGAAAATGGGCAAGGATGAAGCGGTAGCCCTGGCAGAAAAATGGTTGGACCGTGTCGGCCTGCTGGAGCGCCGCAATCACTTTCCCGGCCAACTGTCCGGCGGCCAGCAACAGCGCGTGGCCATTGCCCGCGCCATTGCCATGAACCCCAGCCTGATGTTGTTCGACGAAGTCACCTCGGCCCTCGACCCCGAGTTGGTGGGCGAAGTGCTCAGCGTGATCAAGGGGCTGGCGGAGGAGGGCATGACCATGTTGCTGGTCACTCACGAGATGCGCTTTGCCTATGAAGTCTCGGACCAGATCGTCTTCATGAATCAGGGCCGCATTGAAGAGCAGGGCAGCGCGAAGGACATCTTCGAACGGCCGCAGTCGCCGCGCCTGGCGGAATTTCTCAAGAACATTCGTTTTTAACAAGGAGCAACTTTTATGAGCATTACTCGTTACGGCACCGGCAGCACCGCAGGTGGCGGCCAGCCACGTCCGTTCGCCCGCGCCGTGGAAGCCGATGGCTGGCTGTACGTGTCGGGCCAGGTGCCTGCGGTGGATGGTGAAATCATCAATGGTGGCATCATCGAGCAAACCCGCCAGACGATGCGCAACGTGGTGGCGATCCTCGAAGAAGCCGGCTACGAGCTCAAGGACGTGGTGCGGGTGGGCGTATGGCTGGAAGACCCACGGGACTTCTGGAGTTTCAACAAGGTGTTCGGCGAATACTTCACCCCGGAACACGCCCCGGCGCGCGCCTGTGTGCAGGCCAACATGATGGTCGATTGCAAGGTCGAGATCGATTGCGTGGCCTACAAGAAAAAGGCCTAACTGATCATTCCCACGCTCTGCGTGGGAATACTGTCCGCTCTGGTGACGCAGAGCGTCACCGCATGCATTCCCACGCAGAGCGTGGGAACGATCATCTGGAACGGGACCGAGTACTGCCATGACCGAAGACACCATCAAACGCCGCGCCAAAGGCCTGGACCGTGCGTTCGATATCCTCGATTTTCTCAAGGAAATCGGCCAGCCCCTGCGCCCGAATGATATTGCCAGCGGCATTGGCAGCCCCAAATCCACGGTCTACGAACTGGTGGCGTCGTTGCTGGAGCGGCGCATCCTGGAGACCGTGGGCAAGGACGGCCACGTGTACCTGGGCCGCCAGCTGTATTTCCTCGGCCAGGCACACTTGCGCCACTTCGACCTGACCCGCGAGGCCGACCACGCCTTGCAGGAGATTGTCAGCCAGACCCACGAAACCGCGCAGATGTGCCTGCTCAACGGGCGCAAATACACGGTGGCGCTGATGCGCGAGGGCCAGCGGCATTTCCGTATTTCTTCGGACATCGGTGAAAACGCGCCCATTCCGTGGACTGCCTCGGGACGCTTGTTGCTGGGGCATTTGAGCGATCAGCAGATCGTCGACCTGATCGACCCCGACGATTTCATCCTGCCGGATGGCCTGCGCTTGCCGCTGGACACTTTCCTGGCGCAGATCCGCCAGGCCAGCCTGGAGGGGTTCTTCTCCTTCGACAGTGTGGCCGACACCTTCACCCACTGCTTTGCCGCCCCGGTGCGCGATGCCCAGGGCATCAGCATCGCGACCCTGTGCATCGTCGCCCCCCGGGCCGATGCCAGCAAAAACTACCACGACTATCGCCGGGTACTGATCGACAGCGCCAACAGCCTGGCCCGGCGAATCAACGAATAGGAGTTTTCCATGTCTGCCCTCAATGCCGTTGAAAAAGGTGCCGCCGCCGTCGGTGCCCATGTGGTTCGCGATGTCAGCCTGCCGGCCCTGGTGCTGCACCGTGACGCCCTGGAACATAACATCCGCTGGATGCAGGACTTTGTCCGCAGCAGCGGCGCCGAGCTGGCGCCCCACGGCAAGACCAGCATGATGCCCGCGTTGTTCCAGCGCCAGATCGCGGCCGGGGCCTGGGGCATCACCCTGGCTACCGCCGTGCAGACCCGCGCCGCCTACGCCAGCGGCTTGCGTCGTGTGCTGATGGCCAACCAGTTGGTGGGCGCGCCGAACATGGCCTTGATCGCCGACCTGCTGGCCGATAAGGATTTTGACTTCCATTGCATGGTCGATCACCCGGACAACGTCGCCGACCTGGGCCTGTTCTTCGCCGCCCGTGGCCAGCGCCTCAACGTGATGATCGAGTACGGCGTGGTCGGTGGCCGGTGCGGCTGCCGCAGCGAGCAAGAGGTGCGTGAGCTGGCCAAGGCGATCCAGGCCCAGCCGGCGTTAGCCCTCACCGGTATCGAGGGTTACGAAGGCGTGATCCACGGCGAGCACGCCATCAGTGGCATTCGCGCCTTCGCCGCCAGCCTGGTGAGCCTGGCGGTCGAGCTGCAAGACAGCGGCCTGTTCGACCTGCCCAAGCCGATCATCACCGCATCGGGCTCGGCCTGGTACGACCTGATCGCCGAGTCGTTCGAAACGCAGAACGCCGCCGGCCGCTTCCTCAGCGTGTTACGCCCTGGCAGTTACGTGGCCCACGACCATGGCATCTACAAAGAAGCGCAGTGCTGCGTACTCGAACGCCGCAGCGACCTCAACGAGGGCCTGCGCCCGGCAATGGAAGTCTGGGCACACGTGCAGTCGCTGCCGGAGCCGGGTTTTGCGGTGATCGCCCTGGGCAAGCGCGACGTGGCCTACGACGCCGGTTTGCCGGTGCCGCTCAAGCGCTACAAGGCCGGGATCGTGCCGGCGCAAGGTGATGATGTGAGCGGGTGCAAGGTCACGGCGGTGATGGACCAGCATGCGTTCATGACCGTGGCGCCGGGGGTGCAATTGCGCATTGGCGACATTATTTCGTTTGGTACGTCCCACCCTTGCCTGACCTTTGACAAGTGGCAGGTGGGCTGCCTGGTGGATGAGCAGTTGCAGGTGGTTGAGTCTCTGCGTACCTGCTTCTAGACCGCGTCGCGGCTATCGCAGGCAAGCCAGCTCCCACAATGACCGCGTTTTAACTGAAGGAATGCAGTCGAATGTGGGAGTCGGGCTTGCCCGCGATGGGGCCCTCCAGCACACCTGAGAACTTTGCCATGAACACCCACCCCCGCATCGCCCTCATCGGCGAATGCATGATCGAACTGCAACACCGCGCCGATGGCAGCCTGCACCAGGGCTTCGGCGGTGACACCCTGAACACCGCGGTGTACCTGCGCCGTGAGTTGGGCGAAATCGGCAGCGTTGACTACGTCACCGCCCTGGGCGATGACAGCTTCAGCGATGCCATGTGTGAGCATTGGCACGCCGAAGGCCTTGGCCTGGGGATGGTCCAGCGCATGCCTGGGCGCCTGCCGGGCTTGTACTGCATCCAGACTGACGCCCAGGGCGAACGTAAATTCCTCTACTGGCGCAACGAAGCGGCCGTGCGCGACTGTTTCACCACGCCGGCCGCCGAGCCGGTCCTGGCGGCCTTGCCGAGCTATGACGTGGTGTATTTGAGCGGTATTACCCTGGCGGTGCTGGGAGATATCGGACGTGAGCGCTTACTGCAGGCACTGATCGACGCCCGCCAGCGCGGCGCCAAGGTGGTGTTCGATAACAATTACCGGCCGCGGCTGTGGGCCGATGTGCAAACGGCCCGTGAGGCGTATCGCAGGGTGTTGGCCGAGGTGGACATTGCCTTGCTCACCGAGGATGACGAACGCGCGTTGTTTGGCTATGAGGCTAGCGAGCAGGTGTTTACGGCGTACCCGTCGATTGCAGAAGTGGTGCTCAAGCGCGGAGCAGATGCCTGTCTGATTCGTTGCGCGGGCGAGCGCTTTGCGGTGCCGGCATTGAAGGTGGAGAAGGTGGTGGACACCACGGCGGCGGGGGATTCGTTCAGCGCGGCGTATTTGGCCTGCCGGCTCAAGGGTGGCTCGCCGCAAGAAGCCGCTATGGCGGGGCATCGGTTGGCGAGCCGGGTGATTCAGGTGCCGGGGGCTCTAATCCCCCGTCACTGATCGTTCCCACGCTCTGCGTGGGAAGGCAGCCCGGGACGCTCCGCGTCCCAGAAGTGGACGCAGAGCGTCCAGTGAGGCATTCCCACGCAGAGCGTGGGAACGATCGGAGGCAGCCCCATCAATCCCGGTAAAAAACCTGCACCAGGTGATAGCCAAACTTGCTCTTGATCGGCCCGTGCACCACCTTCACCGGTTTCTTGAAGATCACCGCATCAATGGCCCCCACCATCTGCCCGGGCCGCACTTCGCCCAGGTCACCGCCGCGCTTGCCCGAGGGGCAGGTGGAGTACTTCTTGGCCAGCACATCAAAGGCTTCGCCCTTGGCAATGCGCTGCTTGAGTTGTTCGGCTTCTTCGCTGGTTTTCACCAGGATATGACGGGCTTGGGCTTTCATGGGGCTCTACCAGCTGTGCGACGGCGCGCGATTATGCCTGAACTCAGGCCTCGACGCCGATCATGCTACGGATTTTGTTGGCCAACAGGTCAATGGAAAAAGGCTTGGCGACCATGTCCATGCCGTCTTCCAGGAACCCCTGGCGCTCGGCGGCTTTCTCGGCATAACCGGTCATGAACAGCACGCGCAGGCCGGGGCGATGCTGGCGGGCGATTTCCGCCAGTTGCCGGCCGTTCATGCCGGGCAGGCCGACGTCGGTCACCAACAGGTCCACACGCAAATCCGACTCCAGCAACGGCAGCGCCGCACGCGCATCCGCCGCCTGGTGCGCGGTGTAGCCCAGTTCATCGAGTACATTGACCACCAGCATGCGCACCGCCGGGTCGTCCTCGACCACTACCACCGCTTCACCGGCCAGGGCCACGGGGGCTTCGGTCAGGCTGGTGGGCAGGCTGCTTTCCAGCGCCGTGCCATACAAACGCGGCAGGTACAGGCGCACGCAGGTGCCCTGGCCGGGTTCGCTCTGGATGGTGACGTGGCCGCCGGACTGCTGGGCAAAGCCGTAGATCATCGACAACCCAAGGCCCGTGCCTTGGCCGATGGGCTTGGTGGTGAAGAACGGGTCGAACGCCTTGGCTAGGATTTTCGGCGCCATGCCGCTGCCGTTGTCGCTCACGCCGAGCATCACATAGTCGCCGGCCTTGACCGGTTCCAGGGTGGTGATGTCGGTGCCGTCCAGGTAGCTGTTGGCGGTTTCGATCAGCAACTCACCGCCGTCGGGCATGGCGTCGCGGGCGTTGATCACCAGGTTGAGCAGGGCGTTTTCTAATTGGCTGGCGTCGGTGTTCACCGGCCAGATGTCCTTGCCCAGTTGGACCTTGAGCTCGATATGCGCGCCCTTGGTGCGTCGGAACAGGTCTTCCAGGGACGCCACCAGTTGGTTGGGGTCGGTGGGGCGACGGTCCAGCGACTGGCGCCGCGAGAACGCCAGCAGCCGATGGGTGAGGGCGGCCGCACGGTGGGCGGAGGACACGGCAGCATCGGCAAAACGGCCAATATCGTCGCTGCGCCCGGCGGCAATATAGCGCTGCATCAGGTCGAGGCTGCCGATGATGCCGGTGAGCATATTGTTGAAGTCATGGGCGATACCGCCGGTGAGTTGACCGACCGCTTCCATCTTCTGCGCATGGCGCAGGGCATCTTCGGCACGTTCGCGCTCGAACATTTCGTTTTGCAGGCGCTGGTTGGCTTCGGCCAGCGCCTGGGTGCGCTGGGCCACGCGTTCTTCAAGGTTCTCGTTGAGGTGGCGCAGGGCTTCTTCGGTGAGCTTGCGTTCGGTCTCGTCGATCACAAAGATGTAGAAACCATTCACCGAGCCGTCACTGCTAAAGCGCGGCAGGTACTTCATCAACGCATGGCGCGGGCGGCCATCGCGATGAGGCGTCACTGTCATGAAGCTGCACGCCTTGCCCTTGAGCGCGGCGGCGATCTTGTCTGCGCGCCCGGCATACACCTCGTCGCCGAGCACTTCGCGGATGGTCTTGCCGTACAGTTCCTGGGGCGTCTTGCCGTACCACTCCAGGTAAGCGCTGTTGTTGAGGCGAAAGCGCTGGTCGTGGTCAACGTAGCCGATCAACACCGGCATGGCGTTGATGATCAGTTGCAGCTCGGTCTGGCTCTGGCGCAAGGCCTGCTCGGTGTTTTTGCGCTCGGTGAGGTCCAGTGCGGCGCCGAGGAACCGCGCCGGCCGGCCGTGATGATCCTTGTAGCAGCGGCCACGGGCGAATACCCAGCGCACCTGGCCATCGGCTTGCTGCAGGCGGTATTCCTCGGCGTATTCGGTGCCGTGGGTGATGCAATGCTTGATGCTGCGCGTCACCGTGCCCCGGTCTTCGGGGTGCACGCCGTGCAGGTAAGCGCTGATAGGCAGCAGGCTTGAATCGTCGGGGTCGACGCCATGCAGGTAGGCGAAATGGGCGTCGGCAATGAAGCGGTCTTCACCGATATCCCAATCCCAGGTGCCCACCGCGTCGGTGGCTGCCAATGCGAGTTGCAGGCGTTGCTCGGTGTTGTGCTGGGCCTTGAGGCTTGCTTCGGAACGCTGTTGCAGTTCGAGGGTTTTGCTGCGCCGTTCATTGGTTTCAATGGCCGTGACCAAGATGCCGGCCACCTGGCAGCTTTCATCGCGCACCGGGCTGTAGGTCAGGTCCAGCCAGATTTCGGTATCGCAGCCCTGGCGGTGCAGCACAAAGCGTTGCTCGCTGAAGGTGCGCACCTGGCCGCCGAGCACGGCGTCGTAGACCGGCGCGGCGAAGCTTTCGAGCTCCGGCCAGGTGTGGTGCGCCGGCTGGCCCAGGGCGCCGGGGTGCTTGCTGCCTATCAGTTGGGCAAAGCCATCGTTATAGAGTTGCGTGAGCTGCGGGCCCCACAGCAGCACCATCGGCATGGGCGAATGCACGACGATATCGACGGCAGTGCGCAGGCTTTGCGGCCACTCACTGGCCTCACCGAGCGGGCTTTGTGCCCAGTCCAGCCGCTTGATCAACGCAGCGGCTTCGCTACCGGTGGATGTTCCATTCATAAAAAGCCCTGAGCATGACGCTTTGAAAAATGACAACACCCATTGTCCCAAGGAAAGACAACGGGTGACTACCCCCGAAAAATAGCACGCCTTGAGGGTTTTTCTTCAAAACGCTGCATCAGCGCTGAAACCTTTCATCTAATCGGCCAGCTCAGCCCTGTCGCGAAATTGCTCCAGCGCCTGGGGGTTGGCCAGGGCATCGGTGTTTTTAACCGGTTCGCCATGCACCACATTGCGCACCGCCAATTCGACGATTTTGCCGCTGATGGTGCGGGGGATATCCGTGACAGCGAGGATCTTCGTCGGCACGTGGCGCGGTGTGGTGTTGGCGCGAATCACCTGGCGGATCTGCTGCTGCAGCGCCTCATCCAGTTCGATCCCGTTCTCCAGGCGTACAAACAGCACCACGCGCACGTCGTCCTGCCAACGTTGACCGATGGCGAGGCTCTCCAGCACCTGCGGGATTTTTTCCACCTGGCGATAAATCTCGGCGGTGCCAATACGCACGCCGCCGGGGTTGAGCACCGCGTCGGAACGCCCATGAATCAACAGGCTGCCGTTGGCGCGTTGCTCGGCATAGTCGCCCTGGGCCCACACGCCGGGGAACTGGCTGAAATACGAAGCGCGCAGTTTTTGCTGCTGCGGGTCGTTCCACAACCCGATGGGCATGGCCGGGAAGTGCCGGGTGCACACCAGTTCGCCTTTCTCTCCTATCAGGGGTCGACCCTGGTCGTCCCACACTTCGATGGCCATGGCCAGGCTCTTGCATTGCATCTCACCGCGCCGCACCGGCAGCACAGGGTTGCCGATCACAAAGCAGGAGACGATATCGGTTCCGCCGGACATCGACGACAGGCACAGCTCAGCCTTGATCTCGCGGTACACGTAGTCGTAACTCTGGGGCGACAGTGGCGAGCCAGTGGAAATCAGGCCTTTGAGGCTGCCCAAATCGTGGCTCAGGCGCGGCTGCAACCCGGATTTTTCCAGGGTGGCGAGGAATTTGGGGCTGGTGCCGAACACGCTGATTTTTTCCGCATCGATCAGGTCGAGCAAGCGTTCGGGGCCGGGGTGGAACGGCGAGCCGTCGTACAGTACCGCGGTGGCGCCGATCGCCAGCACCGACACCAGCCAGTTCCACATCATCCAGCCGCAGGTGGTGTAGTAGAACAGGCAGTCCTCGCGGTTCAGGTCGGCATGCAGGCCGTGTTCCTTCAGGTGCGTCAGCAATACGCCGCCCGTGCCATGGATGATGCACTTGGGGATGCCGGTGGTGCCGCTGGAATAGAGGATATACAGCGGGTGATCGAACGGCACCGCGACAAATTCGGGTTCGCCGCAGGCTTTGTAGAAGTCGTCCCACAGCGCGACGTGGGCGTGGGTGGTGTAGTCCCCAGCCTTAGCCTCGGGCTTGGCGTAAGGCACGATGATCAGCTGTTGCAGGGAGGGCAGGCGTTCAAGGATTTCATTGAGCTTGGCGCTCTGGTCGATGCGCTTGCCGGCATAGCGGTAGCCTGCGCAGGTGATCAGCACCTTGGGCTCGATCTGGCCGAAGCGGTCGATGACGCCCTGGGTGCCGAAGTCTGGCGAGGAGCACGACCAGATCGCGCCGAGGCTGGTGGTGGCGAGCATGCCAACCAGGGTTTGCCAGGTGTTGGGCATGCAGGCGGCCACTCGGTCACCTATGCCGACCCCGGCCGCCCGCAGGCTTTTTTGCAGGCCGGCCACGTGTTCCGCCAGTTGCGCATAGCTCAACTGTTCACGTTGGCCGTCTTCGCTGATGGCTACCACAGCAGGGTGATCATCGCGGCGGCGCAACAGGTGTTCGGCAAAGTTCAGGGTGGCGCCGGGAAACCATTGGGCGCTCGGCATCTCGATGTCTTCGATCAGGGTGACGCTGGACGGGCTGCGAAACTGCACGTCGAAGAACGCGACAATCGCCTGCCAGAAGTCCGGGCGCTGGTCGATGCTCCATTGGTGCAGGGCGGGGTAGTCGTGGAGCTGCACGCCGTGGCGTTGGTTGATGAAGCGGCGGAACTGGTCCATGCGCGTGTTGGCGATGCGTTCCGGGGAGGGTTGCCAGAGGATGTCGGACATAAGCTGCCTCTTCTCGTTCCCACGCTCCGCGTGGGAATGCCTGACTGGACGCTCTGCGTCCGCTTTTGGGGCGCGGAGCGCCCCGGTCTGCGTTCCCACGCAGAGCGTGGGAACGATCATCACGGGTTTACTGGGCCAGCCAGCCACCATCTATGTTCCAGGCCGCGCCGCGCACCTGAGCGCCGGCTTCGCTGCACAAAAACAACACCAGCTCGCCCAACTGCGACGGCGTCACAAACTCCAGCGACGGCTGTTTCTCCGCCAGTAGATCCTGCTGTGCCTGCTGTGGGTCGACCCCACTGGCCACCCGATCATCAATCTGCTTTTGCACCAGCGGCGTCAGCACCCAGCCCGGGCAGATGGCGTTGCAGGTCACATTGCTGGTGGCGGTTTCCAGGCCCACCACCTTGGTGAGGCCGATCACCCCATGCTTGGCCGCCACATACGCCGCCTTGCCCACTGAGCCGACTTGCCCGTGCACCGAGGCGATATTGACGATGCGCCCCCATCCCTTGGCCTTCATGCCCGGCAAGCTCAGCCGAGTGCTGTGAAACACCGAGGACAGGTTGATGGCGATGATCGAGTCCCAGCGTTCCACCGGAAAGTCTTCCACCGCCGCCACATGCTGGATGCCAGCATTGTTGACCAGGATGTCCACGCCACCGAACTCGCGCTCGGCGTAGGCGAGCATGTCGGCGATCTGCGCGGGGTCGCTGACGTCGGCCGGGTGATGCCCGACCTTGCCGCCAAACGCCTGCACCTGGGCGATCACCGCGCTGGCGTCGCCAAAGCCGTTGAGAATCAGGTTGGCCCCAGCCTTGGCCAGGCTCAGGGCAATGCCTAAGCCGATGCCGCTGGTGGAACCGGTGACCAGGGCGGTCTTGCCATTCAAAGTCGTCATGAAAACCTCACACAATGCCGGTGGCGTAGAAAGTGCCGATCACCACGAACACCGCGAGGGTCTTGATGATCGTGATACCAAAAATGTCCTTGTAGGCTTCGCGGTGGGTCAGCCCGGTGACCGCCAGCAGGGTGATCACCGCGCCGTTGTGGGGCAGGGTGTCCATGCCGCCGCTGGCCATGGCCGCGACCCGGTGCAGCACCTCAAGGGGAATATTGGCCGCGTGGGCGGCTGCAATAAAGCTCTCGGACATCGCGGCGAGGGCGATGCTCATGCCGCCGGAAGCAGAGCCGGTGATACCGGCCAGCAAGGTCACGGTGATCGCTTCGTTGACCAGCGGGTTGGGGATGCCCTTGAGCCAGTCCGCCAGTACCAGAAAGCCCGGCAGCGAGGCGATCACGGCGCCAAACCCATATTCCGAGGCGGTGTTCATCGCCGCCAGCAATGCACCGCTTACCGCGCTTTTACTGCCTTCGGCCAGCTTGCTCTTGATCGCCGAAAAGCCGAACACCAGCACCACGATAATCCCCACCAGCAACGCCGCCTGCACCGCCCAGATCGCAGTGAGCTTGGCGATTTCGGTGGTCACCGGCGCGCTCATGCCCGGCAGGCTGAGGCTGTGGGTCTTGCCGTACCACTGCGGGATCCAGTGGGTGAACAACAGGTTCATCACCCCCACCAGGATCAGCGGCGACAGCGCGAGCCACGGGTTGGGCAGGCTCAAGTTGTCGGCGGTTTCCGGCTCATTGCGCAACTCGGTGCCATAGCCTTCACCGGCCCGCTGGGCCTTGTTGCGCTGGCGTGCGAGGTAGAGCATGCCGGCGCAGAACACGAAGATCGTGCCGATCAGCCCCAGCCACGGCGCTGCCCAGGCGGTGGTGTTGAAGAAGGTACTGGGGATGATGTTCTGGATCTGCGGCGTGCCGGGCAGGGCGTCCATGGTGAACGAGAACGCACCGAGGGCGATGGTTGCCGGGATCAGGCGCTTGGGGATATTGCTCTGGCGGAACATCTCGGCGGCAAACGGGTACACCGCAAACACCACCACGAACAGCGACACGCCGCCATAGGTGAGCAGGGCGCAGACCAGCACAATCACCAGCATCGCCTGGCGCGTGCCGAGCAAGCGGATCGCAGCGGCGACGATTGAGCGCGAAAACCCCGACAGCTCAATGAGCTTGCCGAACACCGCACCGAGCAGGAAGACCGGGAAATACAGTTTGATAAAACCAACCATCTTTTCCATGAACACCCCGGTAAAGGCAGGGGCGACGGCGGAGGGGTCGGTGAGCAGGACGGCGCCAAGGGCGGCGATGGGGGCGAACAGGATAACGCTATAGCCACGGTAGGCGGCCAGCATCAGCAGCGCGAGCGCGGCCAGGGCAATGATCACACTCATGGTGTGTCTCCATCGGATTGTTATTGTTGTGGGTGAGGCTTTGGGAGGGAGCTATAGCGAGATGTGTGCCATATTTATAACTTGTTGATATGTATGGATTTATTATGGATTTAAAGTGATTTTCGAGACGGCAGTCTCAATCTGGAGACGAGTGGAGATCCTTGTGGGAGCTGGCTTGCCTGCGATAGCGGTGGTTCAGCTGGCTTGTAGGGCACTGTTAGAACGCTATCGCAGGCAAGCCAGCTCCCACATAAGAGTGTCTTGATATTGGGAATGGTGTCTCTAATTTGAGACTAAGTGAGTCCAAGCGCCAGCATTTTTTTATACAACGTCGACCGCCCAAGCCCCAACCGCTTGGCTGCCTCCACCACATTCCCGTCGCAGGCCTTGAGCGCCCCCGCAATCACCTGCCGATCAAACCGCTCCCGCGCCGCCGCAAAGGTTTCACCCTCGACCGCCGCCACCGCGCCCCGTTGCACCGGGCTGAACGTGCCAATCGCTGCGCGCAGGTCGTTGGCATTGAGCATCAGGTCATCGCTCAACAGCGCCGCCCGCTCCAGCACATTGCGCAGCTCGCGGATATTGCCCGGCCAGGCATGTTGGGCCAACAGCGCCAGAGCATCGCGGTCCAGTTCGTGCTGGCTGCGCAACTCCTCAAGGATCGCCTCGCTCAACGCTGGAATATCTTCCAGGCGTTCACGCAACGGCGGCACTTGGATAGGCAGTACGTTGAGGCGGTAGTACAGATCGGCGCGAAACTCGCCACGCTTGATCGCCGCTTCCAGGTCCATGGACGTGGCGGCAATCACCCGCACGTCGCTGTGCAGCATCTCGTTGGAACCCACCGGTTCGAATTCCTTTTCCTGCAACACCCGCAGCAATTTGCTTTGCAGGGGCAGCGGCATATCGCCGATTTCATCAAGAAACAACGTGCCGCCCTGGGCGATCTGGAACTTGCCGGGGCGACCCTTGCGGTCGGCACCGGTAAACGCACCGGGTGCGGTGCCGAAGAATTCCGCTTCAAGCAGATCATGGGGAATCGCTGCGCTGTTGATGCTCACAAAGGCTTTGTGCGCCCGGGGCGATGCGCCGTGGATAGCCTGGGCGAGCAGCTCTTTGCCGGTGCCGGTTTCCCCGAGCAGCAACACCGGCGACTCGGCACTCGCACTGCGCCGCGCCCGGCGCTTGACCTCAAGGCTGGCGGCGCTGGTGCCGATAAAGTGCGCGAAGTTGTACTTGCTCTGCCGCGAACGCAGCAGCGAACGGGTGGAAGCCAGCTCCTGCTGCATGCTCAGGTAGCGCTCGATCAGTGGCGACAGATTGCGCAGTTCATCGAACAGCGCAAAGCCAATCGCGCCGATTACCGCCCCGGCCTCGTCGTGGATCGGCAGGCGCATCACCACCAGCGGGCCCTTGGGGGTGTCCTGGATGTCCAGCAGGATCGGCCGGTCATTGCGCACCACCTGGCGCAGCAGGCTGTTGGAAATCACCTGCTCGCACGGCTGGCCGATGGCTTGGTCGGCGCTCTTGAGGCCAAAACGCTTGGCGTAACGCTCGTTCATCCACACGATATTCGCATCGCGGTCGACGATGACCGTGCCTTCGCTTGACTGCTCGATGATCTCAAACAGCGACTGGATGGCCAGGCCGCGAACCTGTTGGTAATCCTTGAGGCTGGTACTCATGGAAACAAAATCCTGTTAATGATCGTTCCCACGCTCTGCGTGGGAATGCCTACCGTGACGCTCTGCGTCACTTGGCGTAGGGCCAGGGCACGACGCGGAGCGTCCCGGGTTGTGTTCCCACGCAGAGCGTGGGAACAATTTCAAATCCTGTTAATCATCACAAGGGGATGTGGGCTGCTGCCAGCAGTTCTTTGGTGTACGGGTGTTGGGGCGATTCGAACACATCATGGCTCGCGCCACGCTCCACCACCTTGCCATCCTTGACCACGATCATGTCATGGGCCATGGCCCGCACCACCGCCAGGTCATGGCTGATAAACAGGTAGGTCAGCCCGTATTTGTCCTGCAGCTCGCGCAGCAGCGCCACCACTTGTTTCTGCACCGTACGGTCCAAAGCCGAGGTGGGTTCGTCGAGCAGCATCAGCGCGGGCTTGAGCACCAGGGCGCGGGCAATGGCGATGCGTTGGCGCTGGCCACCGGAAAACTCATGGGGGTAACGATGCCGGCTGGCGGGGTCCAGCCCCACGTCCTTGAGCACCTGGATCACTTGCGCTTCGCGGTCGGCCAGGCTGCACGGTGCGTGCACTTCCAGGCCCTCGCTGATGATCTGCTGCACCGACATGCGTGGGCTGAGGCTGCCATAAGGGTCCTGGAACACCACCTGCATCTGCTTGCGCCATGGGCGCATCTGCTGATGGTTGAGCGGGTCAAGGGCCTCACCCTGAAAGCGGATGCTGCCGCTGGAGTCGAGCAAGCGCAGGATCGCCTGGCCCAGGGTCGACTTGCCGGAACCGGACTCACCGACAATCCCCAAAGTTTTGCCGCGCTGCACGCTGAGGCTGATGCCGTCTACCGCGCGCAGGTAGGTCTTGGCCCGGAACAGCCCGCCGCCGAGAGGGAATTGCACGCTCAGGTCATTCGCTTCCAATACCGTCTCACGCGGCTCGCTGCACAGCACATCGCCCGAGGGCTCGGCGTCCAGCAGCAGGCGGCTGTAGGGATGCTGCGGTGCGGTGAACAGGGCCTGGCAGTCGGCCTGCTCGACGATTTCCCCGGCACGCATCACGCAAACCCGCTGGGCGATACTGCGCACCAGGTTCAGATCGTGGCTGATCAACAGCAGCGACATGCCCAAACGGTGCTGCAAAGATTTGAGCAGCAACAGGATCTTGCGCTGCACTGTCACGTCCAGCGCCGTGGTGGGCTCGTCGGCAATCAACAGTTCGGGCTCGCAGGCCAGGGCCATGGCGATCATCACCCGCTGGCGCTGGCCGCCAGATAATTGATGGGGGTAGGCCTTGAGCCGTTCCTGGGGTTTCTGGATGCCCACCAGCTCCAGCAGTTCGAGGATACGCGCCTGCGCCGCCTTGCCGCCCAGGCCCTTGTGCAGCAGCAGGGTTTCGCCGATCTGCTTTTCGATGCTGTGCAGCGGGTTCAGGGAGGTCATCGGCTCCTGGAAGATCATGGCAATGCGGTTGCCGCGCAATTTTTGCAGGGTGCTTGGTGAGGCGCCGATCAGTTCCTGGCCGCGATACTTGATCGAACCCAGGGTGTCGGTGCCGGCTTGCGGCAGCAGTTGCAGGATCGAATGGGCCGTCACCGACTTGCCCGAGCCCGACTCGCCCACCAGCGCCAAGCACTCGCCGGGGCGCACGTCCAGGCTCAGGTTGCGCACGACGGTCTGGCCGTTGAAAGCGACGCACAGGTCGCGGATTTCGATCAGGTTCATACGCAGTCACTCATGAGCGGGGGTCGAAGGCATCACGCAGTGCCTCGCCGATAAACACCAGCAACGACAGAATCAGCGCCAGGGTGAAAAACGCCGTCAGCCCCAGCCACGGCGCTTGCAGGTTCTGCTTGCCCTGGCCGATCAGCTCGCCCAGGGACGCGCTGCCGGCGGGCATGCCGAAGCCCAGGAAATCCAGGGCGCTCAAAGTGGAAATCGCCCCGGTCAAAATGAACGGCAAATAGCTGAGGGTCGCGGTCATGGCGTTGGGCAGGATGTGCCGACGAATGATCTTGCCGTCGCCCAAACCCAGGGCACGTGCGGCCTTGACGTATTCCAGGTTGCGCCCGCGCAGGAACTCGGCGCGCACCACGTCCACCAGGGCCAGCCAGGAAAACAGCGCCATGATCCCCAGCAACCACCAGAAATTCGGCTCGACAAACCCCGACAGGATAATCAGCAGGTACAGCACCGGCAGGCCAGACCACACCTCGAGGATGCGTTGGCCGAGCAAGTCCACCCAGCCGCCGTAGTACCCCTGCAACGCCCCGGCGGCAATGCCGATGACGGCGCTGATGGCGGTCAGCGCCAGGGCAAACAGGATCGACACCCGTGCACCGAAGATCACCCGCGCCAACACATCGCGGGACTGGTCATCGGTGCCCAGCCAGTTCACCGCCGACGGCGGGCTCGGGGCAGGGCGGGTGAGTTCGTAGTTGGGCGTGTCATCGCTGAACGGAATCGGTGGGAACAGCATCCAGCCGCCATCCTGCTTGATCAGCTTTTGCACGTAGTCACTGCGGTAATCCGCCTGGAACGGCAATTGCCCGCCGAACTGCTGCTCGGTGTAGCGCTTGAACACCGGGAAATACAGCTCGTTCTTGAAACTGAGCACCAGCGGCTTGTCATTGGCGATCAACTCGCCACCCAGGGTCAGTATGAACAGGCCGATAAACAGCCACAGCGACCACCAGCCACGCCTGTTTTTCTTGAAACGCTCGAAACGCCGACGGGCCACGGGAGAGAGATTGAGCATCAGGCGTTCCTCGCGGCGAAGTCGATACGCGGGTCCACCAGGGTGTAGCAAAGGTCGCCGATGAGTTTTATCAGGAGGCCGAACAGGGTGAAGATAAACAGCGAGCCAAACACCACCGGGTAGTCGCGGGACACGGCAGCTTCGTAGCTCATGCGGCCCAGGCCATCGAGGGAGAAGATCACCTCGATCAGCAGCGAGCCGGCAAAGAACACACTGATAAACGCCTGGGGAATCCCCGAGATCACCAGCAACATCGCATTGCGGAACACGTGACCGTACAGCACCCGGCGTTCGCTCAAGCCCTTGGCGCGGGCGGTGACCACGTACTGGCGGGTGATTTCATTGAGGAACGAGTTCTTGGTGAGGATGGTCAAGGTGGCGAACCCGCCGATCACCAGTGCCGTGACCGGTAGTACCAGGTGCCAGAAGTAGTCGGCGATCTTGCCCACGGTGCTCAGTTCGGCGAAGTTTTCCGAGACCAGCCCGCGTACCGGGAACCAGTTCAGCGAGGTACCGCCAGCGAACACCACGATCAGGAACATCGCAAACAGGAACGCCGGCATCGCGTAACCGATGACGATGGCCGTGCTGCTCCACATATCAAAGCTACTACCATGGCGCACGGCCTTGCGTATGCCCAGCGGGATCGACACCAGGTAGGTGATCAACGTGGCCCACAGGCCGAGGGAAATGGTGACGGGCATCTTTTCCAGGATCAGGTCAGTTACCGTTGCGCCTCTGAAGAAACTGTTGCCGAAGTCCAACTGGGCGTAGTTCTTGAGCATCAACCACAGGCGTTCCGGCGCGGATTTGTCGAAGCCGTATTGTTTTTCGATGTCCTTGATCAGCTTCGGGTCCAGACCGCGGCTGGCCCGCGAGCCGCTGATGCCTTCGCCGGATGCGCCCGCCACACCACCGCCGCCAATGCCTTGCAAGTGGGCGATGGCTTGCTCCACCGGCCCGCCGGGCGCGGCCTGCACGATCACGAAGTTCACCAACAGGATGATCACCAGCGTCGGGATGATCAGCAGCAGGCGCTGTACGATATAGGCAAACATCAGTGGGCCTCTCCGCGTTTTTTCAACTCAGCCTGCATTTGTTCGTTCGTCAGCGGGGTGGGGCTGACTTCCCACCAGGTTTCCAGGGCTTCGTCGTTCTTCGCCTCGATGGCCGGGCGCCCGAAACGGTTCCACCATGCGGCGGAGGTGCCCGGTGGGTAATAGTTGGGGATCCACAGGTAATTCCATTGCAGTACGCGGTCCAGGGCGTGGGCATAGGTGAGCATCTTCGCCTGGGTGTCAGCCTTGACCAGGCCATGGATCAGCGTATCGACGGCCGGGTCCTTGAGCACGATGTAGTTGTTGGCGCCCGAATCGAACGCGGCGGCAGAGCCGAAATAGTTGTACAGCTCCATGCCGGGCGAGGTGGTGACCGGGAAACCCGTGACGATCATGTCGTAGTCGCGGGCCATCAGCCGGTTGACGTATTGCGAGGAGTCGATGCGGCGGATATTCAGGGTGATGCCGATCTGCGCCAGGTTGCGTTTGTAGGGCAGCAACAGGCGCTCAAGGCCGTTCTGGACATTCAGAAAGGTGAATTCCAGCGGCTCGCCCTGGGCATTGACGAGTTTGTCGCCCACGGGTTTCCAGCCGGCGTCTTCCAGCAGGGCCAAGGCTTGCAGCTGTTTATCGCGGATCATGCCGCTGCCGTCGGTGACCGGGGCCTTGAACACCTGGGTAAACACCTCGTCGGGAACCTGCCCGCGCAGGGGTTCGAGGATCGCCAGTTCTTCCGGGGTGGGCAGTTGGCTGGCGGCCAGCGGGCTATTGGAGAAATAGCTTTGCTGGCGGATGTACAGGTTGCGCATCATCTGGCGGTTGGCCCATTCAAAATCCCAAAGCATCGCCAGGGCCTGGCGCACACGGCGATCCTTGAACATCGGTTTTTGCACATTGAACACATAGCCCTGGGCCGGCTGCGGCATCTCCTTGGCCAGGTGCGCGCGCTGCAGGCGGCCATCGTCCAGGGCCGGGCCGTTGTAGCCGATGGAGTAACCAGTGGCGGAAAACTCTCGGTTGAAGTCGTAGGCGCCGCCGCGCAGCACCTGGCGTGCCACTTCGGTGTCGCCGAAGTATTCCAGGCTCAGGTGATCGAAATTGTACAGGCCACGGCTGACCGGCAAGTCCTTGCCCCACCAGTCGGGGTCGCGGGTGAAGGTGATGGTGCTGCCGGAGTCGATCTTGCTGACCTTGTAAGGGCCGCTGCCCAGCGGAGCTTCGTAGCCGCCGCCGTTGGCAAAGTCGCGGGTCTTCCACCAGTGCTCGGGGAACACCGGCAAGGTGGCGATATCCAGGGGCAGGGTGCGGTTTTCGTTGCTGGAGAAGTCAAAGCGCACTTGACGTTCGCCTTCGACTTCGACGTGTTTGACGTCGGCAAACAACGTGCGATAGCGCAGGCTGCCTTGGGTCATCAACACGTCAAAGCTGTAGCGCACGTCTTGCGCGGTAATGGGCGTGCCATCGGCAAAACGCGCCTTGGGGTTCAGGTAGAAGCGCAGCGACAGGCCGTCGCCTGCGCGTTCCATCTTTTGCGCCACCAGGCCATAGACAGTGTAAGGCTCATCCAGCGAGCGCAACGCCAAGGGCGCGTACACCCAGCCGTCGACCTGGGACACGCCGATGCCTTTGTCGATATAGGGCAGCACATGGTCAAAGCGCCCCACCTCCAGCGCCGAACGCCGCAGGCTGCCGCCCTTGGGGGCGTTGGGGTTGGCGTAGTCGAAATGGCTGAAACCTTCGGCGTACTTGGCCGGCTCGCCGTATACCGTCAAGTAGGTTTGCGGGGCCGCGATCACCGCAGTGCTGGCCATTAGCAAGGCCAGGGTGGAACAGAGCAGAGATGAAAAAGCCAATCGCATTATCAGCCTTGAGCGCCGGGTAAAGAATAATAAGGATTTGTACGCTAACGGCCTGGGCATCGCCAGTCATCAGATGCACAACGGCCCACCAAAGGGCGGGCCGTTGTTTATAGCATCAGCGCAGATTGAATCAATCCTGGCGGCTGGTGACTTCCAGCAGGTGGTAGCCGAACTGAGTCTTCACCGGGCCTTGCACGGTGTTGACCGGGGCGCTGAAGACCACGGTGTCGAATTCCTTGACCATCTGGCCTGGGCCGAACGAACCGAGGTCACCGCCTTGGCGGCTGGATGGGCAGCTGGAGTTGGCTTTAGCGACTTCTGCGAAATCAGCGCCGCCTTCGATTTGGGCTTTGAGTTCGTTGCACTTGTCTTCAGTGGCAACGAGGATGTGACGGGCGGTGGCTTTGGCCATGGTGAGTAACTCCTAGAGTAAAAAACGGTGAGCGTACCGGATTCAGGCGGTTATTTCTCGGCAAAGTTCCACTGGGTTTTCAGTCGCCACTGTTTAGACCCTGCCGGTTCAAGGCAGCACGAGATAGTCGTTGCGCTGCACGATCGGTCGGTGCGCCGCTTGCACCAGGTGAATATAGCGGCCGTCCACCAGGTCGATGGGCAGGCAATCGTCGATATCCAGCACGGCGTCGGTGTGGGCCTGGGACCAGTGGCTGAGCATCTGCTGCTTGCCTTTGCGCATGGCCTCCTGTTTGTGATGGGCGACCACCAGCAGGTAGTGATGGGCTTCGCCGAAGCTATTGGCCTCGTAGCCGCCGAGGTTGATGAAGTACAGGCGCGGCGCATCGCCGTGGGGCGCCAGGTGGCTCAGTTCAACCTTCCAGCCGTCGACGCCATCGACGGCCATCCATGAATCGATGTGTACGCCTTTGGGGCTGCCAAACCAGGCGTCGCGTAATTGCGGGTAGGTGGCTTGCAGGGTGTCGGCCACTGCGAATACCACATCGTGTACTTCGATCCTGGCCCGTGGGTGCTTGCCCCCGAGCATGACGACAAACAGCATTACCGGTGTTTCCTGGGGAGTGGTGAGAGGGCAACCATACTGCGATTGAGCTGGTTTGTCCGGTTGTGATGGGGCCTGTGTGTCGCGACGCTGAGCCTGGGGGAGTGGGTTTGCCTGCGAAGACGGCCTGCCAGCCGACGCCTATCCACCTGGCACCCCAGGATCCAAATGTGGGAGCTGGCTTGCCTGCGATGACGGCCTCCCAGCCGACGCCTATCCACCTGACACCCCACAATCCAAATGTGGGAGCTGGCTTGCCTGCGATGGCGGCCTTCCAGCCAACACCTATCTACCTGATACCCCACAGTCCAAATGTGGGAGCTGGCTTGCCTGCGATGACGGCCTCCCAGCCGACGCCTATCCATCTGACACCCCACAATCAAACTGTGCGGGCTTGCTCGCGAAGGCGGCCTGCCAGTCAACACAGTTGGATTGTGTACATATCCATTCCTGCGGTAACGGCCGCTTAGGGTTCCGCCTGACGGCGGGTCACTTTGGAAAAGAGCCCCAAAGTAACCAAAGGGCTCTTGCCCCACCACTCGGCACCTCGCTTAGGCTCGGTGTGCCCGTAATCCGCCAGTGATTTGGGGGGCCGCCGCCACGCGCCATCCATGGCGCGGGGCGGCTAAACCGGCATCCCTGCCGGTTTACCCCCCAAATCCCTGTCGAATTCCGGCCAGCGTGGTTTAACGGGGCGCCTAAGATCAAAAGCAGATCAAGATCAACAGCGGCTCGCTTCGCATCGTGGTTACCGTTAACCCGTCACTGGGCTGCGCCAGTCATCCGAGCCGGACGTTCCGGCGACTTCGTGAGTCCAGATGATTTTGCGATAGGTGAAGTGCACGTCTTCCAGGTGGGTGAAGTGGGCGTTTTCTGGGTCCTGGCAGTTGGGCATGCGCGATTGGATGTCGACGATGGTGGCGCCTTCCAGTTCAATCGTGAAGTAGTGCTCCTGGGTTCCGGCCGAGGAGGTGCGCAGCCATTCCAGGCGGCAGGACACTTCTTCACCGGTGGTCAGGGCGCTGAAGAGCAAGGGTGAGGATTTATCGAAAACCTTGCTGATCATCAGCGGTTTATGCACGCGCTGACCGGTCGGCTGGCCCGACTGCGGGTCGCGGGGAATGATCACCTGATGAGCAAACGCCTGTACCAGAATCTGGTCCTCATGGCCTTCCTGATAAATGTTGCCTACCGAGTCCTGGGTAAATGTGCCTGCCGTAATCAAACCTTGTTTGACACCGGTGATGGAGAGGTACGCGGGTGTGGGCATGACGGGTTTCCTTGCCTGATTGAGTAGGTATTGCCGGGCAGCGAGAGCGCTGAGCGGGTAGAGGTCTATAACAAGAAACGTGCCTGAAAGTGTGAGGCTCAATGAAATAAGGGTGAAAAAGACTCAGCGTCCCTTATTGAGCGTTTGCTGTAGTGCTGCGGGTGGTTTTTAGCGTAATTAGTTGCACGTATATGCGCATTTAGTTGCTCACGTCATATGTTTGGTAAATGCATGGTTTTAGGCTGTGGATGATGGGTTTCGCTTGGGTTGGCTGCGCAAATAGCTGCGCAGGCCTTTATTTTCAGGTGATGTAGGATGTTTCTTAAGTTCCGTTCTGTTACTTGCTGATTGTTTTTTTCGTGGCTAAGGTTCGCTCACTTCGATGTGTTTTGAGCGGAAGTTAAAGGGCGGTTTAACAATGACGTTAATTTTGCCTACTTTACCTTGGATGGTTGTGTGCGCCCGAAAATGGTTTATTCAGAAAAGCAATATGCCTATTACTTAGACCTTGCACGGACAGCGTGTTCGCCAAGTAGTTTTGTTGGCTGCGATATGCGTTTCTCAAGCGAGTTTGAGGTGCTGGAAACCGAGCTGGGCAAGGCGCACTGCATTCATGGGGCGGGCCTGCCGGATTGGCAGAAGATCAGCGAAATCAGTGAGGGCATTCTGCGTGAGCATTCCAAGGATCTGCGCGTCGCCGCCTGGTTGACCTGGGCCCTGTACCAGCGTGATTCATTTGCTGGGTTGCTGGCGGGGCTCGGTGTGTTGCGTGAACTCTGCGAGCATCATTGGGCGCAGGTTTATCCCGTTAAGCTGCGTACCCGCATTGCGGCGTTTGGCTGGTTGGTGTCGCGCCTTGAACAAGCGTGTGCGCACAACGTCCCACTCGAGGATCAACGACCTTTATGCCAAGCGCTTCTAGAACACTTGGAGTGTCTTGATCGGCTATGGGGCGAACAGCTTGGCAGCGAGGCGCCGTTGCTGTTGCCGGTTCGCCGGCAGCTGTCGGCGCGTTTGGCCCAGGCTACAGCCGAACCTGGCGGCGTCGCGGGCGTCATTGCGCAGGTCAAGCCAACGCGAACTGCGCTGCTAGAGCCCGAGCAACCGCTCAATAACGAAAAAGACGCGCACAAACGGCTGCGCGCATTGCAGGAGCAGGCTCGGCCTTTATGTGCCTGGTGGTTGCGTCAGGATGCCACCGACCCGCGTGCCTTGCGCCTGGGCCGCACTCTGGCGTGGCTGATGCTCGTCAATTATCCCGATGCCAATAGTGAGCGGGTCACGGCGCTGCGCCCATTGGCTGGCGACAAGCGCAAGCGCTATCAAGACCGCTTCAGCCAAGGCCATTACGCCGATCTGTTGCTTGAGCTTGAGGTCAGCCTGGCCGGTGCGATGTTCTGGTTCGATGGGTTGCGCATGGCCTGGGAGTGCCTGGAGGCCTTGTACGCAGAGCTGGCCATGACCGAACTGGAAATGCAATTCGCTCTGCTGCTGCATCGCCTGCCGAACCTGCCTGAGTATCGGTTCGAGGACGGCACACCCTTTGCCGACCCCGCGACAAGCGAGTGGATCGCGCTTCACGTGATGCGTCACGTACGCAAGCCCGAGCCCTCCAGTGTTGTCGTCGACAGCGTAGCCCAGCCTTGGGAAGCGGCGTTGCAAGCGGTGATGCCCTGCCTGCGCAAGGACGGCCTCAAGGCTGCGGTGGGTGTGCTCAAGCAAGGGCTGCGGGCGGCGTGCGGTGATCGAGCGCGCTTTCATTGGCACCTGGCGCTGGCCAGGTTGTGTGTGGCGGCCGGCAAGCATGACCTGGCCAGGATCCAGCTGGAACAACTCGACCTGCAGTTGCAGCGCACGGGCCTGGAAAACTGGGAGCCGGAGCTGGCCGTGCAAGTCGGCCATCTGCTGTATCGCTGCTACGACCTGTTGCCACAAAACCAATCCGTACAAGACGCAAAAGACACCCTGCATCGCCGGTTGTGCCATTTCGACCTGGAAGCAGTACTTGAATAGTGCCTCATCAAAAAGGAAAAGCACCATGGCCAAAGACGGTTCGGTAGCCCCAAAGGAACGCATCAACATTACCTTCAAACCCGCCGTCGGTGGCGCTCAGGAAGACGTCGAACTGCCGTTGAAGCTGCTGGTGCTGGGGGATTTTTCCCTGCGCGCGGACCCGCGCAAACTTGAAGATCGCAAGCCCATCGGCATCGACAAGCACACCTTTGACGAGGTGTTGGCCAAGCAAGCATTGAGCCTGACGCTGAGCGTGCCCAACCGCCTCCAGGAGGCAGCCGATGTGGAAGAGTTGTCGGTCCAGGTGCGGATCAGCGCGATGAAGGACTTCAACCCCGCGAACCTGGTAGAGCAGATCCCGCAATTGCAAAAATTGATGGCATTGCGTGAGGCATTGGTGGCGCTCAAGGGCCCGCTGGGTAATACGCCCAGCTTTCGCAACGCTATCGAGCGGACGTTGGCCAATGGCGACTCGCGCGCACGAGTGCTCGCCGAATTGGGGCTGGATAGGCCCCAAGCCTGACATTTTCAGTAAAAGGACACTGACACCATGACCACGATTCAACACGGCCCGCAACCCGTACAGGTTATCGAAGGCGGTAGCATCCTCGATAACATCATTTCCCAGACATTGCTCAGCGCCGACGACGAGGCTTATGGCATCGCCAAGCGCGGGGTGTCGGCGTTTATCGCAGAGCTGGTCAAGCCTCATAATTGTGACGAACCGGTAAAGAAACGCCTGGTCGACCGGATGATCGCCGAGATCGATACCAAGCTCAGCGAGCAAATGGATGAGATTCTTCACCACCCGGAGTTCCAGGCACTGGAGGCTTCGTGGCGAGGCTTGCAGTTGCTGGTTGAGCGCACCGATTTTCGCGAGAACATCAAGATCGAACTGTTGAATGTCTCGCGCCAGGACCTGCTGGATGATTTTGAAGACTCCTCGGAAATTACCCAGTCCGGGTTGTACAAACACGTCTATAGCGCCGAATACGGCCAGTTTGGCGGCCAGCCGGTGGGCGCGATCATTGCCAACTACTTTCTTTCGCCCAGTGCACCCGATGTGAAACTGATGCAATACGCATCCAGCGTCGCCGGCATGGCCCACGCACCCTTTATCGCTGCGGCGGGGCCGAGTTTCTTCGGCTTGGAAAGCTTTACCGGGTTGCCCGACCTGAAGGATCTGCGGGACCATTTCGAAGGCCCGCAGTTTGCCAAATGGCAAAGTTTCCGGCAGAGCGAAGACGCCCGATATATTGGCCTCACCGTACCGCGCTTTCTGCTGCGCACCCCTTATGACCCCCTTGAATGCCCGGTCAAGACCTTCGCCTACCAGGAAAATGTGGTTAACAGCCATGAGCATTATTTGTGGGGCAATACCGCCTACGCCTTCGCCACTCGCCTGACCGATAGCTTTGCGCGCTTTCGCTGGTGCCCCAACATCATTGGCCCGCAAAGCGGCGGGGCGGTCGAAGACCTTCCGCTGCATCACTTCCTGAGCATGGGCGAGATCGAAACCAAGATTCCTACGGAGGTGCTGATTTCGGACCGGCGTGAGTACGAGCTGGCACAAGAAGGTTTCATCGCCTTGACCATGCGCAAGGGCAGTGACAACGCAGCGTTTTTTTCCGCCAGTTCCGTGCAGAAACCCAAATCTTTTGGCATCAGTGAGGAGGGCAGGGCGGCAGAGCTGAATTACCGCTTGGGCACTCAATTGCCCTACATGATGGTGGTCAACCGCCTGGCTCATTACCTCAAGGTGCTGCAACGGGAGCAGTTGGGCGCATGGAAAGAGCGCACGGACCTGGAGTTGGAACTCAACAAATGGGTTCGCCAATACGTGGCGGACCAGGAAAACCCCAGTGCCGAGGTGCGTGGGCGTCGCCCCTTGCGTGCCGCGCGCATTGTGGTCAGCGATGTCGAGGGAGAGCCTGGCTGGTATCGGGTCAACGTCACGGTACGCCCGCATTTCAAATACATGGGGGCAGACTTCACGTTGTCCCTGGTCGGCAAGCTCGATAAAGAATGAGCAGAGGCCAGGGCATGCTTGAGCACAACAGCCTTTTCGAACGCCTTGAGCGTGGTGCGTCTAACCCGGGCGCCGCCGTGGCGTCCATCGCCGCACATTTGGGGAAAATGCTCAGCACTCGTGCGGGCAGTGTCCGGACGCTGCCTGATTATGGCTTGCCTGACCTCAATGACATGCGGCTCAGCTTGCATGAATCCTTGAGTCAGTCGCGCCTGCATATCGAACGGTTTATCCAGGCCTATGAGCCGCGGCTGACGAATGTCCGTGTCAGGTTGTTGCCGGTTGTGCGTGACTCCTTGTCCCTGGCATTCGCCATTGAGGCTGAGCGGATGATTGAGGGGGCCCTGCATCCTGTGGTGTTCCACGCGCGCCTTACCGATACCGGGCGGGTTGAGGTCTGTGCCGATGGCGCTTGACCTTTATTTCCAAAGCGAACTCAGCGCGCTGCGCCAACTGGGGCGTCGTTTTTCGGAGCGTAATCCCGCCCTGGCGCCGTTTCTTGGCGAAGCCGGCCAGGACCCGGATGTCGAGCGCTTGCTGGAGGGCTTTGCATTCCTGACCGGGCGCCTGCGCCAGAAGCTGGATGACGAACTGCCGGAGTTGACGCACTCATTGATGCACCTGCTCTGGCCCCATTACATGCGGCCGATACCGGCCTTCAGCATCCTGCAATTCGACCCGTTGAAACGTGCCGGCCCCAGCGCCCGGGTGGCTCGGGACACCGCTGTGCAAAGCGCCCCCATCCAGGGAGAGCGTTGCCGGTTCCGCACCTGCTATGCCACCGACGTCATGCCGTTGCAGCTCAATGGCCTGGAATACAGATGCCAGGGCGAAGGGGCCTGGTTGGACTTGCGCCTGCGCATGAGTGTCGACGGCAGCCTCAGTGAGTTGATATTCGATTCGCTGCGACTGCACCTGGCCGGTGACCATTACATCAGTCAGGGCCTGTATCTGAGCCTACTGCGCCACCTGGAGGGCATCAGTCTGCAGCTCGTGGATCACGATGGTCTGCCGATCAACGCCGGCGATGGCCAACCCGTGACGCTGCGGCTCAATGCCAACCAGGTCCGGCCGGTGGGGTTTGCCCCGGACCAGGCGTTGATTCCTTATCCGCAGAACACCCTGGAGGGTTATCGGCACCTGCAGGAGTACTTCGCGTTTCCCGAGAAGTATTTGTTTGTCGATGTCGAAGGCCTGGAGGTGTTGCACACGTTGTCTCACGAGTTGCTCCGGCAGGCGCACGGCCTGGTGATGCGTTTCGAACTTCGCACCCAGGGCCGTGAGCCCCTGCGTCCTACCCTGGATAACGTAAAGCTGTATTGCACGCCCATCGTCAACCTGTTTACCCAGGATGCCGTTCCCATTCGCCTGGACGGTAAACAGGACGAGTACCTTCTGGTGCCTGGGGAATACACGCCGGGCAATGCCAGCGTATTTTCCGTGGATAAGGTCACCGGCTGGCGCCCTGGTGGTTTGGGCTATCAAACCTACGTGCCGTTCGAGTCGTTTGAACATGATTGCAACAGTGAGCCTTTGGCGGCACCGCCCAGCTACAGCATTCGCCAACGTTCGTCGGTCCAACATGCCGGGCTCGACACCTGGATGGGGTTCGGCAATCGCCGCGAACAGGGCCAGGAAACCCTGTCGGTCGAACTGACCTGTACCAATTGCAATCTGCCACGGCAATTACGTGCAGGCGACATCAACCAGCCCGGCGAACAGACACCGGAGTCGTTGACGTTCCGCAATATCACCGCGCCAACGGCGAGCTACGCGCCGCCCCTGGACCAGAATTTTCTGTGGAAGCTCATCAGCAACATGTCGCTCAACTATTTGTCGTTGACCGATATCAACGCCTTGAGAGTGATTCTCGAAACCTACGACCTGCCGCGTTATTACGATCGCCAGGCGCTGAAGGTCAGCCAGAAGAGACTCGGGGCGTTGCGCGCCATCCGTCATGAGGCGATTGATCGCCTGCATCGTGGGTTACCCGTGCGAGGTGTGCGGGTCGATCTGACCGTCGATTCCCAGGGCTTTGTCGGTCAGGGCGACTTGTTTGTATTCGCTTCGGTCCTCAATCAGTTCTTTGCGCTTTATGCCAGCCTCAATTCTCATCACGAGTTGCGTGTCATCAGCACACAAGGAGACGTGTATCTATGGCCATCCCGGATCGGGCAGCAACCCCTGCTCTGAATCAACTTTGCCGGGGTATCCGTGAATACACGCTATTCCAAGCGGTTTTACAGGTCACCGAGCGATTGCGTGAGGCTCATCCGCTGCTGGATGAGGACGCGCTGTACGACCAGTTGGAGTTCCAGGCCAACCCTGGCTTGGGGTTTGCCGCGCACGATATTGACCGAGTGGAGTTCTTTATGGAGCACGGACAGTTGCGCGCACGCCTGCGCCTCAATGTGCTGGGGTTATTTGGCGCCGGGTCCCCACTGCCTGCGTTTTATGGTGAGCAGGCATTTGCCGAACAGCCGGGCGGCAACCCGACTCGAGACTTCCTCGATCTGTTCCATCATCGCCTGCACCGGCTGATGCTCCCGATCTGGCGCAAGTACCGCTATCGGGCGTGTTTCCGGGCAGGCGCCAATGATGGTTTTTCCGAGCAGATGTTTGCCTTGACGGGGCTGGGTGGTGCCGCGATCCGTGGCGCTTGCCAGCTCGATTGCAAGCGCTTGCTGCCCTACCTGGGCCTGCTGAGTGTGCGTGTGCACTCGGCGGCGTTGATCGAGTCGGTCCTGCGTTACTACTTCAAGCACGACGCGTTGTTTATCGAGCAGTGGGTTGAACGCCAGGTCGAGGTCAGCCAGGTACAGCGCAATGACCTGGGACGGGCCAACAGTGTGCTTGGCGAGGACCTGGTGCTGGGGCGACGCGTCGCTGACCGCAGTGGCAAGTTCAGGGTGCATGTCCGCGCGTTGGGGTGGCAGCGTTTTCACGACTTCCTGCCCACGGGACAGGCCTGTCAGCCGCTGCGCTCGCTGGTGCGCCTGACCCTGCGCGATCCATTGGAATACGACCTGCGTCTGGTAATGGCACAGGCGCAGATCAGAGCCCTGCACATTGGCGAAAACACGGTTTGCCGCTTGGGCTGGACCACCTGGTTGGGGCGCGAGCGGGCCGATGGCGTCGTCACGCTAACCGGCAATTTTCATTAGGGATAAATGGACATGATGAACAGGGATTTGCAACACATGATCGACGCACTGTCTGCCTGTTTCGCACGCTTGGGGTTCGAGCGTGATGAACACGCGTTACCTGACGTATGTGTCAGCGCGGCGGCCCGGCTGAGCCAGTGCGACGTCAGCCAGTTGTACCTGCTCGATGAAGTGACCGGCGGGCTTGAACTGATCGGCCAACATCTTGCCCAGGTGCCGTCACTCGCCGTAGTGCCTTCACGGCCTGGTCAGCATTCCCGACAGTTGCTGCACGACACCTTGACCCAGGGCACAGCGTTGAGCCTGGAGGATGTGCAAGGCAGCGGCCATGACACGGGTTTCCTGCCAGCATTGGCGACACCTTGGCGGGCACTATTAAGCGTGCCGCTGTTCAACCGATGCGAACGCATGACTGGTGTGCTGGTATGCGCCAGCCAACACCCGGCCCAGCTGCAAAGCTACGCTCCCTCCTTGGGGCATTTAGGCAGCTTCGCCGTCAACCAGTTGCGCGCACTGCGCGATGGGCAGCCCAACGTTGGCACACAGCCCGAATGCAACACACCCTTGGCTGGCGCATACGGCTTGATTGGCACCAGCGCGGCGATGGAGCAGGCGTGCCGGCTGATCAATAAAGTCTTGAATACCCCTTACACCTTGCTACTGCAGGGCGAGACCGGCACGGGCAAGGAAGTGGTGGCCCGGGCCATTCACGCGGCCGGGCCGCGCAAGGCCAAGGCTTTTGTGGTGCAAAACTGCGCGGCGTTCCCGGAAGGGTTGCTTGAAAGCGAGCTGTTCGGTTACCGCAAAGGCGCGTTCACGGGTGCCGAACGCAATCACGCGGGGCTGTTCGACACCGCACATGGCGGTACGTTGCTGTTGGATGAGATCGGCGATATGCCGCTGCCCTTGCAAGCCAAATTGCTACGGGTATTGCAGGAGGGGGAGGTTCGCCCGCTGGGTGCCAGTGCGGCACACAAGGTCGACGTGCGCATCATTGCCGCGACCCACCGCAACCTCGCGGCGATGGTCGCCGAAGGGCGCTTTCGTGAAGACCTCTATTACCGACTGGCTCAGTTTCCCATCACCTTGCCGGCCCTGCGCGAGCGAGACGGCGATGTGCTGCAACTGGCGCGCCATTTCACGGGCAAGGTGTGCGCAGCGTTGGGCAGGCCACCTGTCGAGTGGTCGAATACCGCCCTCGATCAGCTCTCCAGCCACGGTTTTCCCGGCAACGTGCGCGAGCTCAAATGCCTGGTGGAGCGCGCCGTGTTGTTGTGTGACGACCGCGTAATTCGGCCCGAGCACCTGGCGCTGCCCCTGGCACCAAAGCCGGCCACTCCCGATGACGTGACGCTGCGCCAACGTATGGAGCGAGTGGAGCGCACGTTCCTGCTCGACTGCCTGCACAAGAACCACGGCAATCGCACCCGTACCGCGCGGGAGCTTGGGGTCGCCCGGCGTACCCTGCTTTACCGTCTGGCCCGTTTGAACATTCCCTTTGGTGATGCCCGGGAGGAACGCTGAATGACGCACTCGATTTTTACTGGAGGAGAAGCCTGATGCCTGATCGTCCGTGGCACGTCGTCGTGCTGGTGATGTGTTTGTTGGGGGGCTGTAACGCCAACTATGTGTTCGATGATGCCGAGTACCACCCCTTGGGTGATCCGCAGGCGATCATTCGTGGCCGCTGAAAGGAGAGGGCATGAAGCTGCAGCTTGTGTTTGAGGTCTGCGCGTGCGAAAGCGACAAGAGCCTACTTTTGGCCCGCAAAGTATTTGACGGTGCAGGCGGCGTGATCGGGCGCGGCCCTGGATGTGACTGGGTGATCCCTGACGCCAGCCGCGTACTCTCCAGCCATCATGGGTTGATCGGTTACCGTGAAGGCCGTTATTTCCTCACGGATATCAGCCGCAACGGTATAGGACTGGCCAACAGCCCTGAGCGCCTGCGCAAGGGGCAGGCGCGATTGATCAGTGACGGTGACGTCTTCGAGCTGGGGGTGTTGACGATACGTGCGCGCCTGCTGGAATCGACGCGACCTAGCGAGGAGTTGCTGACGCCCGCGGCAGTACCGATCCCCGATGACGCTTTCCTGTCGCTGGACCCGCTGCACGGCTTGGAGCTTGATCGCCAGATGCAGGCCACCTCGGATGATCTGGAGGCCTTGAACAAGAGCGCCGATGAGCAAGCGATATGGGCAGATCACTTTGGGGCCGATAGCGAGCACGTGGCATTGCCGCGTCAGCAAGCCCCTTCGATAGAGGTTGGCGCCGTACCCGCTGTTGCGATGACACCGGCGACCGACGAGGTGTTCTGGTCACAATTTGCCGCGGTCCTGGGCGTCGACCTTACGGCCCTCGACCCGCTGGCCCGGGAGGCACTGGCGATCAAAGTGGCACGCTTGTTTCGGGTGACGATCGAAGGGTTGCAACACGGTTTGCGCACTCGGGAAGAACTGAATAACGAATTGGGTACGGCGGCGTTCGCCAGTCAGGGCATGGGCCAGAACCCCTTGAAAGTGTATCGCGACACCGATGCTGCGTTGGCCGCGATGCTCGATACCCGGGAGTTGGGGCAACTGCCTGCCGTGCGCGCCATTGCCCAGGTGCACCGAGAACTGCAGGTGCATCAGATTGCGCTGCTGGCCGCCTGTCGAAGCGCCATACGTAACGCCCGCGCGGCCTTTGAGCCCAGCCACCTGTTGGGGTGCTTTGAGTCCCAGGGCAAATCGGCCGGGTTTTTCTCCGATGGCGGGCATTGGCGGGCCTACCAGCGTCACTACCAGCGTGTGGTGGAGCAAGAACAGTTGAATGATCGCCCGTTGGGCGGCGACTTCGCCAAAGCCTATGAGGAGCAGTTGCGCCTGCTCTCCAGCCTGCACATTGATTTTCCAGGATGATAGTCATGTATCGAGCCACCCTTGTTTCGCTGTTGCTCTTGTGCGGGCTATTGGCGGGCTGCAGCGCCGTCTCACCATTCTCCACGCTGACCAAGCTGGATGTGGCGCTGACCGCCAGCGAGCACGTCAACCCGGACCTGCACGGTCGTCCTTCTCCCGTGGTGGTGCAGTTGATCGAACTGCGCCATGGCGTCGCCTTTGAACATGCCGACTTCTTCAGCCTGTATGGCAATGCGCAGCAGGCGCTGCCCAAGGACTGGGTCGCCAGCGAGGAGGTTGAACTGCGCCCGGGTGACCGGCTGGCGCTCAAACTGCGCATCGCTCCTGAGAGCCGTTTTGTGGGAGTGCTGGCCGCTTATCGAGACTTGCCCCATGTGCAATGGCGGCTGCTGGTGCCCTTGACGGTGCAGCAACGCAACCATGCCGAGCTGGTGCTGGACCAGGGCGGTATACGTGTTGCTGAGCCGCTCGCTGCTGTGGAGACGCAATAACATGCAGGTTCATAAAGTCATCTGGCAGGAAGGCATGCTGTTGCGGCCACAGCACTTGCAGCACAACGACCGTTATTACCAGCAGCAGCTCAATCAGACCCGCCTGCTGGGCAGTGACACCTGGGGTTTACTCACGCTTGAACTCAATATGCAGTACCTCAAGCTGGGCAAGCTGGTGGTCAACCAGGCCAGTGGCGTGTTACCGGACGGCAGCCTGTTTGAATTGAATGCCGCCATGGAGCCGCTGGTGCTGCAGGTGCCAAAGGATGCAGGCACGCAAGGGGTTTACCTGGCGCTGCCGCTGGCCAGCGGCAGTCACCTTGAGGTCCGCCAGCCTGCGCAAAGCGAGGTGTTGGCGCGCTACCTCAGCTGTGAAGTGGAAGTGGGAGACTCCAACGTGGGCGTGGATACGCGTTGCCGAATCCACTGCGCGCGCCCGGATTTACGTCTTGTGCTGGGTGAACAGCCGGGTGACCAGCACTTCGTCAAGCTCAAGGTGGCCCAGGTACTGGACGCCAGCAGTGAAGGCGGCGTGAGTCTGGATACGGCGTTCATCCCGACGTTTATCTTCGTGCAGGAGCACGGGTACGTGGCGTCGTGCCTCAAGGAGGTAATTGGCCTGCTTGCCAGCCGGGGCGATGCCATCGCGGCGCGCATTCGTGGCGAAAGCACAGCCGCAGGCACGCACATCGCCGATTTCCTGATGCTGCAAGTGATCAATCGTAGCGAGCTGGAACTGCGCCACTGCCTGAGCCAGGCGCGGGTGCGACCCGAAGCGGTGTTCCGTGCGCTGGTGTCGCTGCTTGGGGAGCTATCAACCTTCACCACTGACAGCAAACGCGCGCAGTTGAATGTTCATTACCAGCACGGTGATCAGGGCGCCAGTTTTCGCGCTCTGATGGCGCAGCTGCGTATGGCGCTGTCGGTGGTGCTGGAGCAACAGGCGATGGAGTTGACATTGCAGCCACGCCAATACGGCGTTCTGGTATGCCCGGTCAGCGAGTTGAAACTGCTGGGCACCGCCACCTTCATCCTGGCAGCCACCGCGCAGTGTGAGGCGCATGAACTACGCCAGCGCCTGCCGGCACACCTGAAAGTCGCGCCGGTTGAGCGCATACGCGAGTTGGTCAACCTGCACTTGGCCGGTATCAAGGTCAAACCCTTGCCAGTGGCGCCGCGACAGATTCCGTTCCATGCCGGCAAGACCTATTTCATGCTCGATATGAGCCCCCGTGATATCGCGCAGCTGGAGCAGTCGGGTGGTTTCGCTTTCCACGTAGGGGGTGAATTCACCGGGCTTGAACTCGACTTCTGGGCCATCAGGAACTGAATGCCATGGACAGTGAATACACCCAGGATGAAAAAACCGTCCTGCTCGACCGGGAGACTCATGAGCCTGCCCAGGGGCCGTTGACGGATTTCCCGTCGCCGCCGCGCTATGAACAGCTGGAAGACCGCATGATCTACGCGGGCCACCGGCTCGATACCCAGAGCTTTCAGGCAGGGCTCAACCCGCTGGTTGCCGCAGCCTGGGCGGTATTGTTTGAAGTTATAGGGCTCAGGGTCTGCTCCGGCCGTGAAAACCTGGGCACGCTCAACGATCGGTTAGCGTTGGCGGTGACTCAGTTCGAGACCCGCGCCTTGCAGGGCGGCGTGGAGAACAGCCAGGTCATGTCGGCGCGCTATGTGTTGTGCAGCGTGATCGATGAGGCGGTGGTGACGACCCCGTGGGGGGCGCAAAGCGAATGGTCGAAGATGAGCCTGTTGAGCCGCTTTCATAACGAAACCTTTGGCGGCGAAAAAGTGTTCCAGTTACTGGAGCGCCTCACGCGCGACCCGGTGAAGCACCTGGCGATGCTGGAGTTGCTGTACCTGTGCCTGTCTCTGGGGTTCGAAGGCAAATACCGGGTGATGGAACGGGGTGTGCCGCAACTTGAGGCGGTGCGCGATGCGTTGTATCGCCAGATCAGGCATGTACGCGGGGAACCGGCGGCGGTAGCACTACTGCCTGCCCAGCCAAAGGCCGAACGGCGCAAGCGGGTGCGTGTCATCCCTGCCACCTGGTGGGTCGGCCTCACCTTGGTATGTGTGCTGGCGATGTACACAGGGTTTGCCTGGGTACTGAGCAACGAGCGTACGCACGCGCTGCAACCCCTTCAACTGTCGGCGTCGGATCTGCTCCGCACGCCTTTGTAAACGCTGGGAGCATTGAATGATTGCATTCTTCAAGGGGATGGGCACCGTGCTGGGCAGGATTTGGGTGTGGAGCCTGTTGCTGGTGCTGTCCTGTGCGGCAATGGTGTGGTTTTTGGGGCCGCTGCTGGCGGTGGATGACCACCGTATCTGGGCCGGGGCGACTGCGCGGCTGGTCACCATTAGCAGTGTGTTCTTGCTATGGGGACTGGCGATGGCGTTTGCGGGGCCCGGTTTTGCCGCCTGGCGCCAAAGGCCGGAACGCGAGGCGCGCCAGCAGCCGATGACGGGGGTGGAGGACGAACGCCTGCACCTGCGCAGTCGGTTCAAGAAAGCCGTGCACCTGCTCAAGACGTCCCGCCATTATGGAGAGCGTAACGCACGTTGGCGTCATGAGTTGCCCTGGTACCTGTTGATCGGTGAACCGGGCAGTGGCAAGACGCAGTTGCTGGCGGCAGCGGGCTTACCGCTGGCGCTGGATCACGCGCAAGCGCGGCCGATCGGTAGCAGTGCCCATTGTGACTGGTATTTCGGCGACGAAGGCGTCCTGATCGACACCCCGGGGCGCTACCTTACCCAGCCCGACCGTTCAGTGGACGCCGCAGGCTGGGCCACCTTGCTGCAACTGCTCAGGCGGCGTCGCCGAGTGCGCCCGCTCAGCGGTGTGGTGGTGACGTTGTCGGCTGATACGCTGGCGAGCGCCACTGAATACGACCTGGATCAGCATGCCCGCCGTGTCCATTCGCGCTTGCAGGAGATCCAACAGACATTGCATGTGGATGTGCCGATTTACCTGGTGTTGACCCACGCCGACCAGTTGCCGGGATTCGCTGAATACTTCGACTCACCCCTTGGAGAAAGTGCCGACAGCGTGCTTGGGCAGCACCTGGATACCTGCGCCGAGGGCACTGACACGACACAGGTTCGTCAGGCGGTCGAGCGATTATTGCAACGCTTGAACAGTGAGCTGATTGGGCGATTGCATCAGGAGCGCAATGTCGAGCGGCGTGGACAGATGCTCGAGTTTCCCCAACAAGCAGCACGAATGGGGGAGCAGGTCAGTCTGTTCGTTGACATGGCGTTTTGCGCTCATCGCTACCAACCCATCAACGGTTTGCGAGGGTTCTTCTTGACCTGCGCCGATGGCAGGCACCCGCGCTTTGTGCAGGGCCTGTTCAGCCAAGTGATCTTCGCCGAGGCTGACCTGGCGGGCTTGCAAGCCCACGAACAGCAACGTTTGCGTTGGCGCCAGGGCGCGCAGGCGCTGGCTGCGGCGCTGGTTATTGGCGGTGTCGGCGGGCTATGGGGGCACAGTTACTCCGTCAATCACCAACGCTTGGCGCAATTGTCGGCGCTGACCTCACACCCGCCGCTCGCCCTTGCGGCCAACGATGAAAGCACGGCGCTGTTGGCGCTGTTGGACGCGCGACTGGCGGCAACCCAGGTTTTTCCAGGGCCGGCAGATGTACGCCTGGTGGAGCGCACCGGGCTGTATCAGGGCGAACTGAGCCGTCCCAGCGTCGATCAAGCCTATGAACAGGCGCTGCTACAGCCATTGTTGACTTGGATAACCCACCAGTTGGAAGAGCAGATAGACGCCAGCCTGGGGGACCGGGAACGACTGCTCGACGACCTGCGTGCCTACCTGATGCTCAATCTGCGCGAGCGCCGTGACACGACCTGGCTGGCAGAACATATCGCAAGCCTTTGGTCGGTACGCTTTGCCGGGGATATGCCGACACAGAGGCGCCTTAATACGCACCTGGCGCGGCTGCTGGAGCAACCGTTTGTGGTGCCGCTCAACGAAGAGCGGGTGGCGCAGGCCCGTGAAGCGCTGAGGGGCGAATCGTTGGCCGATGGGGTCTACCGGGTATTGCGCGAACAAGCGCGCAGCCTGGAGCCGTTGCGGCTGGCCGAGGGTAAGGTGTTCGCCGCTATCGACCCGCCTGTGCCGGGGTTCTATACCAAACGCTATGTGCAGTACTTCGATGCGCAGGGCCCGCGCTTGGTAAACGCCATCACCCAGGACAACTGGGTGCTCGGGCAGGGCTCCGACCTGGGGCCTCAGGACTTGCGGCGCCTGATGGCTGAACTGCAGCAGCGCTATTTCAGCGAGTATGCCGATGCCTGGAGCGATGCGCTTGGGCGAGTCAGGCTGCAAGAGACCGACAGCCTGCGCCAGGATGCCGAGCAACTGATGAACTTGACGTCGGCACAATCGCCCTTGATTCGTCTGTTGCAACAGGTGCGTGAAAACACGCGTCTGTTGCCAGTCCCTGGGCTGCTGGACAAAGTGGCCCAGCAGTCGGCAGACCTGGGCGAGATGGCCAAGTCGCGGTTGACGGCAGGGCAGACGGCTATTGTCGAGGCGCCGCGGCGCGCCTTGCAGCGCCGCTTTGAGCCTTTGCATCAATTGCTGGATGAGCAGCACAACCCCGGCGTAGAGCTGACTCAGGCGTTGCGCCTGCTGGATGAAGTACACCTGCAACTGACGGCATTGAACCGTGACAGCGCACCCGAGCAGGCGGCCTTCCTGCGTGCCAGGCAGCGCATGGAGGGCCAGCAGGATGCATTGGGCAATCTGCGTGACGCCGCCGCGCGCCTGCCGCTGCCCGTTGCCGGCTGGCTCGAAGGTGTGGCCGATGACAGTTGGCGGCATCTGCTGGAGCAGGCCTATGTGCACGTCAACCAACGTTATCAGAGCGAGGTGCATAGCCTCTACGCCAAGGCCATTGGCCGACGTTACCCATTCAATGCGCACGCCAGTAGTGAGGTCGCCCTTCACGATTTTCAGGAGTTCTTCAAGCCACGCGGGGTGATGGCGCGCTTTTATGAGGGCTACCTGCGGCCGTTTATCAGCGTCGACGGCAGCCGCTACCGACTGCGTGGGCTGGATGGCCAGAGTTTGCCGGTTTCGCGTGCGCTGCTGGAGCAATTGATGAAAACTCAGGTCATCCGCCGCGGCTTTTTTACCGAAGACGCGGGGGAGTTATCTGTGCGATTCACCTTGGCGCCCTACAGCCTGGACCCATCGGTCAGCCGTGCGATCCTGCGGTTTGGCGACCAGCAATTGGAGTATCGCCACGGTCCGATCGTACCCATGGCGTTCCATTGGCCCACCGATGCGGACAATGGGCGCAGCAGCCTCGTTCTGGAGAGAGGCACGGAGCAGCGACCCTTGGGTATCGAAAAGAACACCGGGGCGTGGTCGTTGTTCCGGTTTCTGGATCTGCTGCAGAAAGAGCCCGCCAGTGGCCGAAATATACAGATCCTCAAGGCAGACCTCGCCGGCCTGCGTGCCAATTACCGGCTCACCAGCCAGCGTACGCCTGGCCCGTTTGACATGGACTCATGGCGTACCTTTCGCCTGCCGGAGCAGCTGTGAACCCGCTGGAGGCCCCGTGGCGCAGCGCCGGGCGCACGCAGCGAGGCCAGGCGCGGTTGCGCAATGAGGATGCGTTCCTGGACAACCCGCGCGCGGGTTGCTGGGCGGTAGCCGACGGCATGGGCGGGTATCGGCACGGGGATGTCGCCAGCCAGTGGGTGGTCAGCCAGTTGGCGTCAGTGTCGGCGGACGGCAACCTTGACCAACGTATCCAGGCGGTTCGCCACAGGTTGCAGGACGTCAACCAAGGGGTGAGGCGCGCGTGGACAGAGCCTGGCGCAAGCGGTGACGTGACGATGGGCAGCACCGTGGTTGCCCTGTTGCTGGAGAAGGGCCGCGCGGCCTGTCTATGGGCGGGAGACAGCCGTTGCTATTTATGGCGCGACCAGAGCCTTTATCAGTTGTCCAAGGACCACTCGCTGCTGCAGCGCCTTATGGACGAGCGTCAGTTGAGTGTGGCGCAAGCCCAGGCCTACCCGGGTGCCAGGGCCTTGACCCGGGCCGTTGGCGCGCGTTCGCGTTTGCACCTTGAAGTACTGGAACTGCGCACCCGCCCAGGGGACGTGTTTTTATTGTGCAGTGATGGCTTGTATCAGGCCCTCAGCCACGTTGACCTGGGGCGGGCCTTGAGCATGGGCACGCCTCAGCGGGCAGTGGAACGGTTATTTGCAGGGGCGTTGCGCAGGCCGGTACGTGATGACCTGACCGCGGTCGTGGTGCAGCCTTGAACTCGACAGCTTCATCTTCCCGTTTATTGGCTGGGCGTTATCACCTTGAACGTGTCTTGGGCAGCGGTGGTATGGGCAGGGTGTATCGCGCGCGCGACCTGTTGCACGAGCAGTTGGGCGAACCCTGTTCCAAGTTAGCGATCAAGCTACTCGACGAACCCATTTCCCAGTGCCCTGACGCGCATGTGTTGTTGTACCGCGAGTTTGCCTTGGCCCGCAGCCTTCGGCATGAGCGCGTGGTAAGGGTGTTTTCGTTTGAGGTCGATACACACAGCCACGTCGCGTTTTTCACCATGGAGTTGCTACAAGGGATGACGCTGGACCGCCTGCTGCTGGAGTGCCCCCAGGGCTTGCCCTGGCGGGAGTTGCGCCCCATCGCCTTGCAGCTGCTGGATGCGCTGGTTTACACCCACCAGCAAGATGTTCTGCACGGTGACGTCAAACCCGCCAATGTCATGGTGGGCGAGGAGGGCGTGCGCTTGTTCGATTTTGGCCTGGGTCATGCTCAAGCAGAGGCTGCGGTAGGGTTGCCGAGTGTCAGCCGCAGTCGTTTCAATGCCTGGACACCTGCCTACGCCGCCCCGGAACTGTTGGCCGGCGGTGCGCTGACCGCTGCCGCCGACCTGTACGGCGTGGCCTGCATCCTGTACGAACTGGCCCACGGCAGGCGCGTTGGCAAGCGCGCCTCTACAGACCGGCTGCCCCGGCCCGCGCAGTTGCCCAGGCATTGCTGGGCAGCGTTACAGGCCGCGTTGGCAATAGACCCGCAGCACCGAAGCATAACGGTCGCCGAGTTGCGTCACGTCATGGGGCGCAACCGAGCACGCTGGTGCTTGTAGGGTAAAGGTCAAACGGTCAAGCCGTGCAACTGGCAGTACTCCGTCCAGTTCATGCCTGCCATCTGTGCGACTTCTTTATGCACTTCGCGCCGCTGGGCCTCGAAGGCTTCGGTCGAATCGGCCGTGAGCTTGAGGGTCAATTCCCAGGCGAACAGTTTTTGCTGTTCAGCATGTACTTCGAAAGCCTCATGCAGGCGTTCGGCGCGATACTGCGCCAGGGTTTCGCCCCTGGCCTGGGCTACCAGCGGGTTAAGGCTGTCCAGTTCGGCAGCGACCCGGGGTTGTTCGCGCAGGAATCTGTCCAGGGCGAGCTGGTGAGTATCGTTGGGTGCCGACATAGGTAGACACCTTAATGAGAAGGGTGGGAGCTGCTATCGGACGTGCGTGCGTTGAGGTGATGGCGAGCACGCTTGCGCGACCTGCGCCGCATCCAGTTCTGCAACGGCGCGAGCAAGAAAAACATCAGGTAGGCGACCAGCACCAGGGCCAGGTCTACCCAGGTTTCAGCCACAGGCCCGGTAAACAATTCAATGACGTTCTTGATCACAAACAGCAACACCACGCTGCACAACCACAGCAGGATGGTGACAAATAGAGGACGCATGTTACTTGAGCGCTTGTCTTGCATAGTGAGGTTCTCTCCTTTGGCCTGTTGTCGTTCCAGGCAAGATTCCCTGAGTGCGTACCCATTATCAGACAGGTTGTAACATCGTATAACACGCACAAAACGTGCGGATGATACCGACTCAGACAGCCTTAGGGGATGATTCAAGTCAGAAAGTTCGATAAATCTGTAAGGATTTAGTCTAGCAACCCGGCATTCACTGGCAAAAAAGCCGGTCAGGGACGGGCATAAAGGCTTTCGCTTCGGCTATCAGGGCGTGTAGCGTTAGCGGGTGTTTCCGGCCCTGATCTTCAGCGGCAGTCGGTGACAGGCAGAGGACGGCCCATGGCGCACACCCTGTTCAAACTTTTCCTGACCCAGCGCCTGGCAGTCCTGGCCAGTACGGAGTCGTTGCGTGCGATTCGTGAGGGGCTGCTGTGGATCCTGCCGTGCCTGCTAGTGTCGGCAGGTTTCTTGATTCTGTCCGAATGCGCCCAGGCGCTGGGTTTCGATCCGCAGGTGGTGAGTTTCCTGGCGGGGTTGCATAAACAGATCAGTTCGGTGATCCCACTGCTGGTCGCAGCTTCCATCGGTTATATGTTGGCGATTCAACACCGTCTGCCACAGCTGCCGGTGGCCTTTCTGTGCCTGGCCCATGTGGTGGTCGCCACCTTCGTGCTGCGTGAGTACCCGCGTGCTTCGGCCACGTTCTTATTGTTTATTGCCATTGCTTCGCCCTTGATCAATGTGCCGGCCATTGCCTGGCTGCATCGCTTTCGTTGGACGCGCCTGGTCAACCAAGACCTGGTCGGCCATAACCTCAAGGGCACCATCAACATGGTGGTGCCCGGCGCACTCACAGCCTTGGCATTGGTGGCGGTGTTGTCGTTGCTGCTGTTGATCCCCCATGTGGCGCAAATTCAGGGGCCGCAGGTGCTTGATGCGTTGCAGGCGCCTTACGGCAGCGGGTTGTTTGTCACCCTGATGAATTCGCTGCTGTGGTTCTTCGGCATTCACGGCGTGTATGCCATGCAGCCGTTATTCGATGCCTTGGACCAGGCGGTGGCGCTCAATGGCGCAGCGTTGGCGGCGGGGGAGCCGGTGCTGTACCTGCTTAACAACGGCTTGCTGGGCAGTTTTGCCTTTATCGGTGGTTCGGGCGCAACCTTATGCCTGTTGTTGGCGATCCTGCTGTTTTCCAAGAGCCAGTCCATGCGCTTGCTGGCGGTGGCCAGTTTGCCGTTGTCGTTATTCAATGTGAGCGAGGTGTTGTTGTTCGGTTTGCCGATCATTCTCAACCCGCGCCTGTTCATACCGTTTCTACTGGTACCGGCGTTCAACGCGATGGTGGCGTTGATGGTGGTGCAATTAGGTTGGGTGTCGCCAGCGGTGGCCAGCGTGCCGTTTACCGCCCCGGTGCTGCTCAATGCCTACCTCAGCACCCATGGCGACGTGGCAGCGGTGGTGTTGCAGGTCTTTCTGCTGGCGGCCGGTACGCTGGTGTATGCGCCCTACGTCAGGGCGATACATCGCCAGTCCAGCGATGGCGGTACGGTGTACCTTAAATCTTTGGACATGACGTTTCGCGGCCTCGAAGAGAAAGGCCGCCTGCTGGAGTTCGACCCGGTGCTGGCCACTCACCAGACCTTGGCCCGCCAGGCCGCTGAGTTGAACCGCATCCAGCAGATCAGTGATTACGAGTTCTACCTTGAGTTTCAACCCCAGGTCTCCACCCGTACCGGTTTGTGCACCGGCTGCGAGGCGCTGATGCGCGCCCGGGACAGCCAGGGCACGGTGCATTCGCCCTGGGAGTTCCTGCAATGGCTGGCGCACGCCAGGCTGATGCCGGACGTGGACGTGTGGGTGGCGTCCCAGGCCGTGCGCCAGTATCAGAAATGGCAGAAGGTGGGTTTTGAACTGCCGATGACCATCAATATTTCCAGCACCACGCTCAAGGACGCCGCCTATGGCGACCGCCTGGTAGAAATTCTGGCCCAGGCCCGAGGTCGGGTGTCGGTGGAAATTACCGAAGACGCGTTGGTCAGTGATATCCCGGCCACTCGCCAGACCATCCAGAAGCTGCAGGCCCTGGGGGCCAAGGTCTATCTGGATGATTTTGGCACTGGGTTTTCTGCGCTGAGTTACTTGCACCAGTTTCCTGTGGATTTCATCAAGATTGACCGCAGTTTTGTGGTGGCCCAGCGTGACCCTAAAGGCGCCCAGGTGCTGACCGGTATGTTGCGCTTCTGCGAGGCCTTGGATCTGGGGGTTGTGGTGGAGGGGGTTGAGACGGCTGAGCAGTTGGCGTTCTTGAGTCATGGGCCTGAGTTGTTTATTCAGGGCTGGTATTTCAGTAAGGCACTGCCTGGGGATCAGTTGCCACGCTTTGTGCGGGAGCGCAGGGCGTTGGTGTGATGGCGACGCTTATCTAACTGATACCTCGCGGTCCAACTGTGGGAGCTGGCCTGCCAGCCGACGCCTATCTACCTGACACCCCGCAGTCCAACTGTGGGAGCTGGCTTGCCTGCGATGACGCCCTGACAGGCGACACAGTTGGATTGTGTACATATCCATTGCTGCGGTAACGGCCACTTAGGGTTCCGCTCTGACAGCGGCTCACTTTTGAAAAGAGCCCAAAAGTAAGCAAAAGGCTCTTGCCCCACCACTCGGCACCTCGCCTAGGCTCGGTGTGCCCTCACTCCGGCTTGAATCCGTGGGCCGCCGTCATGGGCCATCCTTGGCCCAGGACGGCTAACCCGGCGTCCTGCCGGGTTACCCACGAATTCAAGCCTGCGTTCGGCCAGCGTGGTTTAACGGGGCGCCTGAGATCAAGATCAAAAGCAGATCAAGAGCAAGAGCTACTCGCTTCGCATCGTGGTTAGCGTCGGTTGTTACTAGGTTGTGTTTATACCTGTGGTTTGGTGGCGCCAACCCCCTATCTCCAAGCCTTTGAAAGAATTTTCCTACAGGTGTTGACCTTGCCACTACGGGAACCTTTAGGCTTTTTTCCGAGTACGCCCAACCACAAAAACAAGATTCAGGGGTTATCAATGGATACTGCTGCCCTGCAACAACGCTCGGATTCCGATTCCTTCACCACCGCCTCGCGGCTGATGACGAATGCCTTGGAACCTGGCGCCAATTACACCCAGGTCACCCGCGCGCTGGAAGCGCTGCTCGCACAGGCTCGGCAAGGCCTGGCGGGAGACGCCGACGCCTACGCGCACTATCAGTCAGCCCTGCTGCAATTGCACATTCCCGGTGACCCACGCACCGAACCGACCCGGCGCTGGATGGCCAGCGAGGTTTACCGCGTCGAAGATGAGTTCGCCGCCGACGTGCCGGGCTTCTCCGCGTTGCCGGTGGAGGAGTTCCGTCAGCAGGTAGACGCTGAAATCGCTGCGCGCAGCCGGGTCAATCACCCGATGTCGGTGCATCTGTTCCAAGGGACGCCGCCGGTGCAGGATGTGCGCTTCTTCCTGGAGCATCACTGGACCCGTTCCTACAACTTCTACAGCTTGCTGGCCGAGTTGGCCTTTCGCTTCGAAGCCATCGAAGACGCCTCGGTGTTTTACCGCAACCTGTACGGTGAAGCAGGGGCTGAGACACCGGAGCGTTCGCACCCGGCGATGCTCGCTCATCTGATGGAGTATTTCGATATTCCGCTGGCCATCGACTTCCCCGCGCTGCATCCGTTGGAAAAGGCCTACCTGAATAATCGCATTCGCTGTGTGCGCCACACGGATGTCGCCTGGGGCCTTGCGCTGCTCTATGCGGTGGAGTCTGTCAGTTGCGTCAACCATCGGCGCATCTACGAGCTGTTGCAGCGCCTCGACGTTCCAGAGCAGCCCAGTGAATTCCACCGCTTGCATGGCACCCAGGATGAGATCGACACCGAGGAAATGTGGGCACTGATTGCCAAATTCGCCAGCGAGGAGGGCTTTCAGCGCACGTTCATGCGTGCACTCAAGCGCCACTTCGAAATCAACAAGGCCTACTTCGACAGCCTGTGGCAACAGATGCAGGCCCAACGCCTGTCTGCCTGAACGACCTGCGATCCCAGAACAAAAATAATGGAGCACATGATGAGCCCACGTAATTTTTCCCTGCCGCAATTGCAGAATATTCACACGGCCGAAGCCCGTCTGTTGGCGGAAGCCTTGAAGCCGGACGCGACGTTCAATCGCATCGAAATTGCCGCCAATATGCTGCGCGCCCTGTGCGAGAGCGGCCAACGAGGTGACGCCGCCAATGCAGCGCAGTGCCAGCAATTGCTGTACATCCTGTCGCTGAGCGATGACGTGGCCACCGCCTCCACCCGGCGCTGGCTGGCCAATGCCGTCTATAGCGTGCAAGAGCGTTTCATGCCGTCAGCCGACCTGGCATCGCCCTTGTCCGAGGCCGGTTTCCAGCAGCGCCTGGAAGAGCAGATTGCCGCGCAGTCGCGGGAAAACCATCCGATGTCGCAGTATGTGTTTGAAGGCAAAGCCTCTCGCGAGCAACTGCAGGTGTTTTTGCGCCACCAATGGTTCCGCACGTACCGCCTGTACCGGGACGCCGCCGATCTGCTGGTCAACCTGACTGACGTGGACGAGGCGGCTGCCCTGGCGCGTTATCTCTACGGCGAGTTGGGCGAAGAGGATGAGCAGCGTTCCCACCCGAAGCTGTTGGCCAAGCTGCTTGCCGCCGTGGGCCTGAATGCCGATTTCGAGGCGCTCTCGACGATGCCCGAGGAAATCGCCTACCTCAACAACCGCGCCCGCTGTTTCCGCAACCCCGATGTTGGCTGGGGCCTGGCGGTGTTCTACATCACCGAACTGGTGGTGCCGGGCAACCACGGCAAGCTGTACAACGCCCTGCGCAATGCGGGCTTGAGCCAGGACGACGCGGAGTATTACGAAGTGCATATCAGCCTGGTGCCGCCACGGGCCAAGCGTGAATGGGCACTGATCTCACGGCGTATTCCGGACCTCGGGTTCCAGAACGCGTTCCTGACGTCTTTGGCCGAGCACTTCCGGCTGGAGCGGGCTTACTACGACGCAGTCTGGGAACAAGTGCAACGCGTGAAGTAGCCCTCCTTAGGACAACGCGAGTAACTCGACATGCCAAGTCATATCACTGAATCCCGTATCCACGGGGGCGCTTACTCGTCCCCGGAATTTGCCGCGATCTTCTCTGATGCCAATCAGGTGCAGAAGTGGCTTGATGTTGAAACGGCGCTGGCGACGACCCAGGCGCAGATGGGCATCATCCCCCACGAGGCCGCCCGGGAAATTGCCCGGGTGGCCAGTGTGGAACTGCTGGACCTCGACGCGTTGGGGCGCGAGAGCCTGGAAACCGGGCACATCCTGGTGCCGACCCTGCGCGCCTTGCAGGGGTTATGTGCCGATGGGCTGGGTGAGTACGTGCATTACGGCGTGACCACCCAGGACATCCTCGACACCGGGCTGATCCTGCAAATTCGCGATGCCTGGGGCCTGGTGGTGCAGCGTTTGCGCGGGATCCGTGGGCATTTGCTCACGCTCGCCTTGCGCCACAAGCACACGCCGATGGTCGCCAGGACTCATGGGCAGCAGGCATTGCCCACCACGTTTGGCTACAAGGTGGCGGTGTGGGTCGATGAGATCGATCGGCACCTTGAACGCTTTGACGAAGCCTATGCGCGGGTGATGGTCGGCAACTTGACCGGCGCCGTGGGCACCCTGGCCGGGCTGGGCCCGCAGGGTTTGGAGGTGCAGCGCCGCACCCTGGAAAGCCTCGGCCTGGCGGCGCCATTGAGCAGTTGGCACAGCGCCCGCGACCGCATCCTGGAGGCGGCGTGGTTGCTGGTGCAGGCGTCGGCAACGTTGGGCCGTGTCGCCAATGAGATCTACCACCTGCAGCGCACCGAGATCGACGAAGTGCGCGAAGGCCGGCGGGCAGGGCAGGTGGGGAGCAGCACCATGCCCCACAAGCAAAACCCGTCGACGGTGGACCTGATCAGTGCGCTGTCGCGGCTGGTGCGTGCGCAGATGGTTGCGCTGACCGACGCCGCGTTCCAGTTGCACGAGCGTGACGGCACCACCTGGCGCATCGAATGGGCGGCCTTGCCGGAGCTGTTCATTTACGCCGGCGCCTTGCTTGCCCGTATGGAAGGCTTGCTGCTGGCTGGGCTGGAGGTGCGTGAAGCGCGCATGCGCAGCAACCTGGACATGCTGGGCGGGCTGATCCTGTCGGAGCGCGTGATGCTCGCGCTGGCGCCTCGGTGTGGCAAGCAGACGGCCCACCACTTGGTGCACGACATCGCCTTGCAAGCCCAAGACGCAGGCGTCTGCTTTCGCGACGCGCTGCTTGGCGACTCGCGGCTGCAGGGTTGTTTCAGCGCGCAAACGCTCGATGAGCTGCTTGACCCGACGACCTACACGGGGCTGGCGGCCGAGATGGTCGATTTGGTGGCAACTAAAGCACTGCCTCGCGCTTGCGGCCATGGCTTTGTAGCGACGCAGGCAACCCCAGGCAATACCAGTCAGTCCCAGTACGCGATGGAGGGTATGTGATGGATGCGCAAACATTGGAAATGACCGCCCGTGCATCTTGCACCGCACGGTCGGACCGCCCGGGCTTTGATCATGACGGTGAGCAATGCCGCCACGAACACAGCCACATTCTCGATTCGAAAACCCACGGTTCAGGCTATGCCGGCCCGCAGAGCCGCAAGATCTTCTGCAGTCATTGTCGCCTGCAACGCTGGCTGGACGTGGAAGCGGCGCTGGCCATGGCCCAGGCCGACGTCAACATCATCCCGCGCGAGGCGGCCCTAGAGATCGAAAAAGCCGCGTTGCTGTCGGGCATCAATGTGCGCCAACTGGCCGAGGGCGTGGCGGCCACTGGGCATTCGCTGATGCCATTGCTCAGCGCCCTGCAAAAAAACTGCAGCCCCAGTGCCCGTGAATACGTGCATTACGGCGCTACCACCCAAGACATCCAGGACACCGCTCAGTCCCTGGAAATGCGCGATGTGCTTGATGCCATGGACCAGGCCCTGGAGACGTTGCTGGGCAAGTTGTCGACTCTGGCCGATGCGCACCGTGCCTCGCTGATGGTCGCCAGGACTCACTCGATTCCCGCGTTGCCAACCACCTTCGGGTTGAAGGTCGCCGGCTGGATCGATGAGCTGTTGCGCCACCGTCAGCGCCTGGCCGAGGCGCGCCAGCGGGTGCTGGTGGTGCAGTTGTTCGGCGGGGTCGGCACCATGGCGGCGTTCGGCCCGGACGCCATGCCGATGCTGGAGCGTTTTGCCCAGCGCCTGTCGCTGCAAGTGCCTCTGACGGGCTGGCATGTGTCCCGTGACCGCGTTGCGGAGTTTGTCAGCACCCTGGCCATGGTCACCGCCTCGTTGGCTCGCGTAGCCGATGAAATCCGTACGCTCAATCGCTGGGAAATCGCTGAAGTGGAGGTGGGCTGGAGCGACCAGCAGATCGGCAGCAGCACCATGCCGCACAAACGCAACCCCGAAGGTTGCGAGCAGGTGGTGGTATTGGCGCGGCTGGCCAAGGCCCAGGTCATGCTCGCGCTGGACGCGATGATTCTTGAGCATGAGCGCGATTACCGCGGCACGCGGTTGGAGTGGTGCGCGGTCGCGGACGTTTCCCACTATGCGCTGATGGCGCTCTCGATTCTGACCGAGACCATCGACGGGCTCACCGTGAATGTGCAGAAGATGGAAGGCACCGCCCAGGCCTATGGCGATGCCATCTGCACCGAAGCGGTGGTGTTCGAAATGGCGCGCAAGCTGGGCAAGAGCAGCGCCTACCAGATCATCTTCGAAGTGTCCCAGGCCAGCCAGCGCAACCACGTGTCGATCCGCGAGGCAATCGAGGCCGATGCGCGGGTGCTTGCGGTCATGAATGACGGCGCCCTGGCCCGGCTGTTCGAACCCCGGACGCACCTGGGCATGTCCGAACGCATCGTTGACAACGTGCTGGCCAAGCTCGCCGGCCACTGATCATTGATCTCTGAACAGACTTGTAAATTCATCAAGGAGCGACAGATGTCCAACGTTATGGAAGTTGATAAAGCCAAGGTCCAGCAATTTTCGGCGCGCATCATGGAGGATTACGGCAACACGCTGCGCGGTGCCATGCTCTACATCGGCGACCAGCTCGGCTTGTTCAAGGCATTGGCCGACGGCCAGGCGGTGACGCTGGAAGAGTTGGCGCACAAGACCGGCTACAACGCGCGTTACTTGCGCGAATGGCTGGGCAGCATGGCCACCGGCAATTACGTGAGCTACGACGCGCAAACTCGCCGCTACCAGATGCCGGCTGAATTTGTGCCAGTGCTGGCCGATGAAGACTCGCCGTATTTCGCCGGCGGCATCATCCAGCTGAGCGTGCCGTTCGTGAGCATGGCGCCCAAGGTCATCGAGGCCTTCCGCCACGGCGGGGGGTGCGCTGAAGAGGCGTTCCCGCTGGAAACCTGGAAAGGCATGGAGCGCATGACCATGCCCTGGTACAAACACTACCTGGTCCAGCACTGGATCCCGTCCCTGGACGGCGTCGAAGAGAAGCTCAAGACCGGCGGCAGTGTGCTGGATTTTGGCTGCGGCGCGGGCCTGGCGGCGATCACCATGGCCAAGGCCTACCCCGAGGCGCGCATTGTCGGCTGCGACTTCCACCTGCCTTCCATCGAGTTGGCGCGGGCCAACGCCGAGGCGGCTGGTGTGGGTGACCGGGTGCAATTCGAGGTGAACGACTCCGATGCCTTGCGCGGCCAGCAATTCGACTTCGTGACCACCTTTGTGGTGATCCACGATGCCACCGACCCTCAGCAGATGCTCAAGGATTTACGCGCAGCAACGGCCGAGGACGGCACTTACCTGATGGTGGAGCTCAACCTGTCCGAAGAGCTGCACGAGAACATGAACCTGTTCGGGCGCGTCATGTATCCGCAGAGCACCCTCTATTGCATGACCTGCTCACTGTCCCATGGTGGGGCGGGGCTGGGGGCGTTCATGGGCGAGAAGCGTGCCCGCCAGATGGCGCAAGCGGCCGGGTTTAGCCGCTTCCGCAAAGTGCCCTCGGAGTGGCCGCCAATGCCGGCGCTGTTCGAACTCAAGCCTTGATATGAGCCATCCGGGCATTGCGTTGCGCAGTAAGGCAATTTAATGGCCCCTTTGTAACAAAATCCTCGCCAAAATCACTTTTATTTTCAGGTGGTTAGGTGAGGATGCAAATGCGCTCTGTGGGAATGATGCTGATTGCCTGCTCCCTGGCCGGCGGCGCGACTGTCGCGCAGGCCAGGGAATTGCGCGAAGGTGACAAGTACATGTGCAGTTGGGGCGCCGGCACGGCCGCCAGGGCCCAGGAACTCAAGTTATCCGGTGTGTCGCTGTACGCAGCCCGGCAGAAGATCCAGACCCTCAAGTTCAGCAAATCGTGGATGCGCATGATGGCCATGGGCATCACCGAACAGACCTATGACAGCCGCTCACGGCTCAAGCCCGAGGCGATTCGTCAAAGCTTTTACCAGGATTGCCTGCGCTACAAGGTGGCGCGCAAGTAATTTGTAGCCGGCCCACAGGGAGTGAGCTTGGATCAACTTCTGTCTGAAAAATCACTCTATCCAGTAGTTTTGTCATTGGACAGTTTGACTTCATGGCTCTTAGCTATAAGCCTCCAGCAGGAGGCTTATCAGTGGTGGTCCTGTCGAGAACATTGAAGTGTTTCGGTTGATTCGCCAAGCTGTCTGCAGGCATTTTAGTTAGACCAAGAACTCAATAGCGGATTATTGCAGCTTACGCACTCGTAGGTTGTCAACACAAAATCCGGATGTGCTTGAGGTGGAAAAATAGATTGATGCATCTAGGTCTTGGGTGGGGAAACCGCTGGGTAGTGTAAATACTTGAGCAACGGTGATCCAGTTTTTACCATGGGAAACAAATACTCCCTTAGCATCGCTTCCGAATGTGAAAACTGCCAATGGTTGGTAGGGATCATATTCAAACTTGAAATCGAAACGGATTTCATAAGTTGTGTTTTCTTGGATGTCCTTGAATCTTTTTATCAGTCCTGGCCTATTGTTCTGGTTGGCTAGTTTTTCTGCATACCAAAAATTATTGTTTGCTATATTTCGAATGACTCCGTTACCGTTAATTAAGTTTCTCCACCCGTTCCAACCCATCTCGAAGTTAGTGTGGTCATCCAGTTCCGGTAATTTTTTTATGGTGTAAGAACGTATACCGAACAGCACGGCGGTGTTCTTGTCAGAGCGTTCCGCCAGGCTGACCCAGAACTTGATTGTCAAATCCGCACCGTCCTCCAGCAGCTTGATCTTATCCACGGGGGTGGGCGGGTTGATACCCTTCAACACGCCGTCCTCCGTGACCTCGTTGGCGGTATAGGTGTCTTCAAGCACAACGCCTTTGCTTTCGTACGTCATCCACATCAATTGCTCGGCATGGATGAAGCTCCACACTGGGATGTAGGTCCGCGCGGTGGGGCTCAGTTGTGAAAAGTCCAGAATTGGCCCGCTGATACCTTCGATAGTCGGCGTCGGCAATCCGGTCAGCGGCAGCAGCCGCAGGGGCACGATCACGGACTCGTACGGTAACGTGCCGCGATGGAAGTGATATTGCACATTGATGGTGTTGCCGCCCTCACGGATCCCGCGGGCGATGGTGCGAGCATCGATCCACACGCTGACTTCATGAGTACTTGGGTCGCCCGCGACATTATCTGCGAAGCTACCGTGATGATCGGCAGTGATCCAGTCCACGGTAATAAAGTCACTGGCCAACATCGGCCGGAATTTCACGATTACCCGTGTGCCGCTTATTGCCGCCAACGGGTTGAGTTCATCGGGAGAGGTGGAGGCGCCCTCGATGATCGGCCGGTCCAACTCCACACCTTTGCCCACGGTGAGCATCAGTACTTCTGAACGCAGCACGACTTTCGGCGGGCCAGTGCGCTCCAGACTGTAGGAAATGCGCAGGCTACCGTTAAGGTTTTTATCAAGAATGTCGCGGCTGACCGGATAGGGCAACTCTTTGCCGGCGGTTGCGTTATTGATCTCGATAGTGCCATCGGCCGAACCGTCAAGACTCGAGCCAATGCACGACCAGTGAAGCGTGTCGCCGTTTTGTGTTCCCAAGTAGGTAAAGGTCACCAGCACATCTTTGCCAGGCACGTCAGCCGGGTCCACGTTGTTACCCATAGCGCCTTGCAAGCGTGGCGCCGGCATGTCGGCGGTGCGCTCACCGACTTGCGCCCCGAGTATCGCCGATGAACGAACCGCCAACGCGCCGCCTCCCAGGATATGGGCGGCGCCGTCATTGGTGGTGTAATGAATCTGGATTGGACCCCGCCCGTTGAATTGCTCTAACTCAGCGGCCTTGACCGTGTAGGTGCCACCTTGCGAACCTGCAAATTGTTCTGTACGAAAGATAGTTGGGCTCCCCCCTCCCGGCGGTACATGGGTGATGTACAACGTTTCCAGCCAGCCGGGGTTATGCGGCTCGTAAGCCGGGATGGTGACCGTGATGTCCTCGCCTACGGGAATCAAACCCAACTCGATAGGGCTGACGCTGGGCACAGGCATTGAAACCTTGGTGCCAACCACGGTAATCGTGATGCTACCGGACTCGCGCGGTAGCGGCGCATCGGTTTCCCAGATAAATGATGCCCGAATTGAGCCCCCCACCAGCGGCTCAATGAGCTTGTTATCAATAGGAATATAGGTAAACCCTCGGTTCAAATCAGGCACAGGTCCCAACAGGATAGTCTCGCTGGTGCCGTCGTCTCGCGTGCAAAGCAAGGAAACGGTGATCTCATACTCGGGTTTAGGCGCTGGAAACTGCCGTTCTGTCAGAGCGATGAGTTCGAAGGTCGAGCCGCTCTGGGTGTCGAAGTCGATCTGTTGCGTGATGGGATCAAGCTCTTTGTCATCCACGAGAAAAATCGGCGCGTCCAACAGGTTGGGGTCTAGTTCGGCTTTGAGGAAATAGGGTTTGGAGTACTGATATTTTTCGCCGGAGAAATTCTCCACCACATCCCGCACACGAAAACGCAGGGTCAATATGCCCCGTTGCCCGCCCTGCGCGATGATCGATTTATCCACAAACACGCGGATCGGCCCCGCTCCGTCCGCTTCATCGGGAGTCACGGTATGCTCAACAAAAATGCCATCCCAGGACAATTCGATCACATCGTTCTTGCGGATGTGTTCGTACGGGTAAATCAGGCAATCGAGGCCTGGCCCGACATCTTTCCACTGCAGGGTAGCGCCTTCTGGTAACCCTTCGACTTCCATCTCCAGCCCGGTATGCCATGGGCTTCCCGGGTCGGTATCGGTGCCACCCGGCCGGGTGGTCTTGATCAGAATAATCTGCGGGGGGGATGTGCTTTCGTTGCCGCTGCCTGCCCGCCGTACTCGACCATAGGTCACCACCTCACCCTCGGGCATACGCTCCTCGGGAATGGCCAGGTTCTGGCGAACCAGGGTGGTATCCTCAACGACATCGTCAGCGGCCGCGTAAACCAAATCGTCAAAGTAGATGGCGAAGTAGTCATTGGAACTAAAAGTGGCCCACTTCTCAAAGGAATAGAGCGCGTAAGGGCGCACATGCCGGATGCCCAAGCCATAGACCGCAACCTCACCGGGCACATGCCGAAGAGGTATATGCGGATAGGCCGAGTAAGGATGGTCCAGGTCCTCCACGCGTTGTGGGCCGGCGGCAATGGATTCTCTCTGGCGAGGCAGGCAGGCGACCGGGGACGAAGCGTCGTCAGTGAGAGACCGGTCGCTAGCACTGCCTGGATCAAGAGGATAGTCAGACATAAAGAACACTCCTGGTAGGAGGACACGTACGCGCAGTGGTGCGTGTCAACCAGGAAATCAAATCGCTACGAGACATGGGCGTCTAGCTGTGAGAATTGACAGTGGCGACGAGCGGTAACGCGCTGATAGTTTGAAGGTCGTCCATGACACGAACAGCGGGCATGATGAATCCCGTTGATATCGAAGGTGGTGAGCGTAGGGTCAATCGCAGTTCTCCAAAGAGCTGTTTACAAATCCACGACAAACCCTATGTAAGTATTTGCATACAATTGCGCACTTCTTCATGGAGGCCGATATGCAAGTGCTGATTCGAACGGCGACACCCGATGATGTCGACACACTGTGCACGATTCGCACCGCGGTGGTGCAAAACCACCTGAGCCTGGAACAGATGGCTGGCCTGGGGATTACCCCCCAGGTATTGAGCGATACGTTGCGCGCAGGCCCTTGTGGCTGGATCGCGGAAGTGGACGGCCAGGCGGCGGGGTTTTCCATGGTCGATCTGGATGAAGGCGAAGTATTCGCGATGTTCGTGTTGCCCACGCACGAGAAGCTTGGCCTGGGCCGTCAACTGATGGCAGTGGCCGAGGCGGCCCTGTTTGCGCGCCACGACACGCTGTACCTGGTGACTGATGGGCGTGATGAAATCCGCGCCAATGGGTTCTATCAGCGCCTGGGCTGGTCCGTCGTGGGGCCTGTCGATGGTGATGACGTTCGCTATGAAAAGAGCAGGGCGCCATAATCCTATGAATGCCCCAGAGCCTCCATCGCCCAACAGCTTGCGCTACTTCGCGGTGGGGGTGCTGGTTGTCGCCGTGTTACTGGGGTTCTATTTTGTTCAGCTCAACGCCAAGGTCGACCGCCAACGTGCAGAGGCGGCTGAACGCCTGACGCTGTGTCGTCACTTGGAGGCCGTGGTGGGTGCCACCGCTTCCAGTCGTGAGGCCCTTGAAGAAACGTGCAAGCAGTTAAGTGAACAGTTACTTGAAAGTGCTGCACCGGACTAATAACCCTTTTTATAGGTAGGGTTATACGCGCTACTTGCACCAAAAAGTAGCACGGCTATTGCCTTCTACCTTAAAAAACATGTGGTTATTGAATGACTTACAACGCTTTCAATCCGACGAAAGGATTAAATTAATCTTGTTACAGGTTTTTACAGTCGTTACTATAGCCGGGCGTTCACCTCCCACGGTTTATGCATTTTTAAATCCCAAGTTTCCATCAGCTACTTGGGATTTTTTTTGCCCGCGATTTAATCTCGGCCCCCCGTTCATGGCCGGTTACGCCCGACAAAATGAGGGCTGGCTAACACTTTTGCATTAATTGTCCGGTGGCCTGCAAAACCTTATCTATGCTGCTTGCATCACCTTAATAGGGTAGAACCCAGGGACGGGGGGCTGAGCATGATTTCCATCACCGAATTCAACCGCATCATGGCCTCAGGCTTCCTGCCGCTTGCGTGTGAGTGCTGCGTTAACAGCGACGGCTCATTGCGCATCAGCGTGTTCGAGCCCACGTCCGGTCGTGTCGACTTGCTGCTGACCCGCGTATCGCCCGAGGGCCTGGACAGCATCCGTGCCATCGCCAACCTGATTGGTGAGTTGCGTACCGAGATAAAGGCCGGGCGCCGTGGGTTTGCTGCGGTGGGTTCTGTGCAGGGCGTCAGAGGCGCCGCAGGAAGGATTTGACGATGTGGCGCGTGGCGTCTGTGGTGTCCAGCTCATCCAGGGCGCTGTAGGCATACCACTGGCAATCGACAATCTCGTTGCACGGCCGTGCCTCGTCGATATTGACTACCGAGGCCTCAAACACGTGGTGGACGGTGTCGCGGGCCTTGAGCTCCTGCAGGTACAGCAAGCCGTCCACGTTTAACCCGGTTTCTTCTTCCAGCTCGCGTTCCGCCGCGCCGACTGGGCGCTCGTCTGCTTCCACTTTCCCGCCGGGCAATGCCCATTTTGATCTGGCCTTGCGCACGAAGAGGATATGCCCCTCATGTTCGCAAATGACGGTTGCCCTAGTTTTCATCGAATGTGCCCCCGCGCCGGATGAATGTCATAAAAGTGTAATGCAATTGTCATGCTAAGTGGTTATGGCGCGCCAGGGTCGGTATGTGGATACTGCCCGATTGACGAATTTGAACGAGGGCATTTAATGCAGACCATACGCTGGGGCATGATCGGCTGTGGCAGTGTCACTGAGTTAAAGAGTGGACCGGCTTTCTATAAAGCGTCAGGTTCGGCATTGGTCGCCGTGATGGGGCGGCGTGCCGAGGCGGTGCGCGATTATGCGGCGCGCCATGGCATTGCCCGCTGCTATACCGACGCCCAGGCCTTGATCGATGACCCCGAGGTGGAGGCGGTCTACATCGCCACCCCGCCCGACAGTCACCTTGAGTACGCCCTGAGGGTGGCCGCGGCGGGCAAGCATTGTTGCGTCGAAAAGCCGATGTCGCTCAATGCTGAACAGAGCGCGTTAATGCAGCGCACCTTTGAGCGCGCCGGGCTGCACCTGTTTGTTTCTTACTACCGGCGTTCATTGCCGCGTTTTGAGCAAGTGCGCACCTGGCTGCAGGAAGGCCGTATCGGTGAGCTGCGCCACCTGACCTGGACCTTGTGCAAGCCAGCTGCCGCAACAGACACCGACGCCGCCAATTGGCGCACCGATCCGGCCATTGCCGGTGGCGGTTACTTTGCCGACCTGGCCAGCCATGGGTTTGACCTGTTCCAGTACCTGGCTGGCGATATCGTTGAGGTCTCAGGCTTTTCGGCGCGACAGGCGGGACGCTACGCGGCAGAAGACGCAGTGACAGCCTGTTGGACATTCGCCAGCGGTGCGCTGGGCATGGGCTGCTGGAACTTTGTGGCAGACCGCCGCGAAGACCGGGTCGAACTGATCGGCAGTCGCGGCCGTATTCAATTTTCGGTGTTCGACGACCAGCCGCTGCGGCTTGAAGGCGAGACCACCGAAGTGTTGGAAGTGCCGTGTCACACCCATATTCAATGGCACCATGTGCTGAACATGAACGCGCATATTCGTGGCGAGGCCGAGCATCCCTCGCTGGCCATCGAGGCGCTGAAGACCGATATCATCCTGGATAAGGTGTTACACCGTTACTCCCAGCATCCCTAGTCGTGGCGATAGCGTAAGGCTTCACTCTTTTAAAGGAATACCGGGATGAAATACTGGATGGTGTTGTGGCTGCTGATCGCCACCGCGGCAACGGCGGCGCCACGCAGCCAAGGGCAGTCGGGCGAGTTTGATTTCTATGTGCTGTCGCTATCGTGGTCACCCACGTTTTGCCTGACGCACCCAGGCAACGAGCAATGTTCGGGCAAGGGCTACGGCTTTGTGCTGCACGGTTTGTGGCCGCAATACGCGCGGGGAGGGTGGCCGGCGTCCTGCACGCCGCAAACGCACTTGAGCGACGCAGAAATGGACAAGGGCGCGGTGTTGTTTCCCACTCGTGCATTGCTCAAACATGAGTGGGCCAAGCATGGCACCTGCAGTGGGCTGCAGCCGTTGGAGTACCTGGAGAAGACCGATGTGGCGCTTGGCGCGGTGGTGATCCCGCAGCAGTTGCAACCGTTCAACACGCCGCCGTCATTGCAGGCCAAAGAGATCGAAGCGCTGTTTCGCGAGAGCAACCCACGCATGGGCAACCACGGGATGGCGGTGATCTGCAAGGGTCAGGTGCTGTCGGAAGTGCGGGTGTGCCTGACCAAGGATCTGGCGTTTGCGGGTTGCCCGCGCAGTGTGAAAAGCCAGTGCCGTGGGGGCGATATTCGTATTCCCACGCAGCGCTGAGCCGCGCAGGCGCCTAGAACTCGCCGGAATACTTCACCGCAGCTGCAGCGCGTGAGGGAACATTCAGGTTGCGCAACAATGACGACACATGGATACGCACGGTAAACGGCGAGATATTCAGGGCCTTGGCAATTTCCTTGTTGGTCTTGCCCTGGGCAATCAGGCGTAGCACTTCCTGCTGACGTGGGGTGAGGGTGTGCGTGTCGAGGGGCAGCAGGCCTGAAGGGGCGAACTTGACCAGCACTTCGCCCTCGCGGATCGCCAGCAGGGCCTGGCCGATCTCATCCGGGGCGATGTTCTTGCCGATAAAACCGTCGGCGCCCAGGGCCATGACCTGTTCGATCAGCGCGGGGTCGTCGACCATCGACACCAGGACCAAGGTGGTGCGTTTCAGTTGCTGGCGCAGTTCGGCCAGTTGGCTGATGCAGGTCAGGCCGGGAAAACGCAGATCGAGGATCAAGGTATCGACCTCGCCCGCTTCGCACAGCAGTGCATTCACCGTGGCCAGGTCGCCGGCCTCCTGCACCACCGCGCCCGGTAGCAGGCGCTGCACGGTGCGCGTCATGCCTTCGCGAAACATGGGGTGGTCGTCGGCGATGATGATTCGGCCGGTCATTGTGTGCTCCTTCCTGGGGCAAGGTTGTATCCAGGCATGCTAATTTACCACCGGGCCTGTAGGAGCGAGCTTGCTCGCGAAGAACTCACAGGCGCTGCGTTCATTCAGGCAACACGCGTTATCGTTAACGGCTTTCGCGAGCAAGCTCGCTCCTACAGATGATAGGTCAGGGATATGACGATGAGTCTTGAGACCAACTCTGAACTCGATCAGGCTAACCTGCGCATTGTGGTGGCCACCATCGCCATTGTGTATATAAGCCTACTGGGTTTCCTACCTGGGCAATCGCTGGACACCTACCTGCCGGTGATCCTCTATATCTTTGTGTTCCTGCTGGCGTCCATCGTGCTTCGCCAGGTGATCGCACGCTGGCCCGGGCATTATCCGGCGCGGCGGATCTTCGGCATGATCCACGACTACACCGGTACGTCGTTCGGCCTGGTGGTGGGGGGGGAAGCGGCGCTGCCGCTGTATGCGGTGATGGTCTGGGTGAACCTGGGCAATGGCATGCGCTACGGTTCGCGCTACCTGGCGATAGCCACGGCGCTGGCGTTGCTGGCGTTGTTGATCGTGTACCAGCTTACGCCGCTGTGGCAGGCGCAGCCGTTCATGGTACTGATGCTGATGATCACCAGCACGGTGATCCCGGTGTATGCGCATATTCTGCTGGAGCGCACGCGCAAGGCCTCCGAGCAAGCCATCGCCGCAAACCTGGAAAAGTCGCGCTTCCTCGCCCAGGCCAGCCATGACCTGCGCCAGCCGATCCACTCCATCGGCCTGTTCACCGCCTGCCTGCGCGAAGCCCGCTTGGGAGATGACGAACAGCGCCTGGTGGACAATATCGACCGTTCGCTGCTTAACGTGTCGCAATTGTTCCGTTCGATTCTCGACCTTTACACCCTCGACAACGGACGCCTGTTGCCCAAATACCAAGTGCTCCACCTGGGCGACTTCCTGGCCGACCTGGTGCGCCAGAACGCCGAGGCGGCGCGCTGGGCGGGGGTGGAGTTGCGCTTGCGCCCCTGCGCCCATTGGGTGTTGGTCGATCCGGGCATGCTGGCGACCATGGTGCAGAACCTGCTCTCCAATTGCTTCAAATACGGCGCGCAGCGACCGGTGCTGATCGGCGTGCGTGTGCGCGATAACGGCTTGGTAGTCGAGGTACACGACCAGGGGCGGGGGATTGCCAGGGAGCATCTTTCAAAAGTCTTCGAAGAGTTTTATCGCGTGCGTCAACTGCGTGACAAGGACGTTGAAGGCGTGGGCCTGGGGCTGTCCATCGTCAAGCGCCTGGGGCAATTGATGGGGTTGCAGGTGAGCCTGCGCTCGCGCGTTGGCCATGGCACTTCTGTCAGCTTGCATGGCTTGGCCCTGGCGGCCGCGCCGCGCCAACCGGCGTTGCGCGACGATGCACGCCAAGCCGGCCTGCTCACCGGCCTTAAGGTGTGCCTGGTGGAAGATGACTACAACGTGCTGCTCGCCACCCAGGCCCTGCTGGAGCGCTGGGGGTGCCAAGTGCAGGCCGAGTCCACGGGACAGGGTTTGGTCAGCGACTGTGACATCATCGTCGCCGACTATGACCTGGGCAACCATGCCACCGGCATCGAATGCATCGACCAGCTACGCGAGCAACGTGGCTGGGCGGTGCCAGCGCTGATCCTCACCGGGCACGACGTGGAGAAAATCCAGGCGGCGTTGCACGACCGTCAGATTGCTATCCTGTCCAAACCGGTACGCCCTGCGGAACTGCGCGGCACCTTGCGTGAGCTCAGCCAGGAAAAAATTACTGCATGAACGGCGTCATTGCGTTGCCACGCGCGCCTTTTGGCTGGCAGTAGGCGGCAGGCTTCATCAGGCCAAAACTGGCGACCGCAAATAGGCCGCCGCTGGCCCCGCTGGGTACGGAGCAGTTGTATTCGCCGGACGCGGTGTTGGCTACATAGTAGGTGCTCATGGAATCGCTGCGCACATTGGAGATACGCTTCACGGGCTCGCCCAGATTGGTTTCCGACAGTTTTTTGAGATGGTCTTCGGTGGGCTTGATATTGCTGCAACCGGCGACGCCGATGATCAAGGCGCCCAGCAGGGCAAGGCGAGTGACAGGGGAGAGGAGTTTCATGGTGCTTCTTCCTTGGGGTTGTTTTGGTTTTTCCAGCGCGCAATAAACCCACGCGCACTGAATGCGCGGTGTGGGTGAGAACGTTGGAAGTGCCGCGGAATATAGCGCCGCCATGAGGTAGGGTCGATTAGCACAAATGGGCTAATGGCAGTTTGAGGTCATGGAAGGAGCTTGCGATGCTGGAGATAAAACGCGCCACTCCGGACGACGCGCAGCAGCAGGCGGTTGAGCAGGTTGTGCTGGATGCGACACTGAACGCGGTGAGTTTTTATAGAGCGTGCGGGTATGTGGGCGATGAGCAGGCGGTGTATCGCTCCCCGTCCGGGTTGGTGCTGGCGTGTGTACCGATGGTGAAGCGGTTGCGGGTTATGAATCCCGCTTGAATGCAGTGCGCAATTGGGTCAGTTCAGCGTTATCGGTCATGGGATCGAGGGATTGCGTACCGAAAGCGTTCAACCCCACGATCCAACTGTGGGAGCTGGCCTGCGATGAAGGCCTGCCAGCCGACACCAATCTACCTGATACCGCACGATCCAATTGTGGGAGCTGGCTTGCCTGCGATAGCGGCCTGCCAGCCAACACCTATCTACCTGACACCCTGCGATCAACCTGTGGGAGCGGGCTTGCTCGCGAAGGCGGCCTAGCAGTCAACGCAGTTGGATTGTGTACATATCCATTGCTGCGGTAACGGCTACTTAGGGTTCCGCCTGACGGCGGGTCACTTTGGAAAAGAGCCCCAAAGTAACCAAAGGGCTCTTGCCCCACCACTCGGCACCTCGCTTAGGCTCGGTGTGCCCGTAATCCGCCAGTGATTTGGGGGGCCGCCGCCACGCGCCATCCATGGCGCGGGGCGGCTAAACCGGCATCCCTGCCGGTTTACCCCCCAAATCCCTGTCGAATTCCGGCCAGCGTGGTTTAACGGGGCGCCTGAGATCAAGATCAAAAGCAGATCAAGAGCAGATCAAGAGCGGCTCGCTTCGCATCGTGGTGACGTGGGAGAAAAAGCGGCCTACTCAATGCATCTTGCTATGGTCCATCTTGCTATGGTCCATGCCATCCAAGCCACGCGCCGTTGCCTTCACTTCGACAGCCTGCTTTTCACCCTTGGCATCTTGCACCGTCAGGGTCAGCGGCACCTGGTCGCCTTCCTTGATCTGGCCAGTCAGGCCCATCAGCATCACGTGGTAGCCGTTCGGGTCGAGCTTGACGGCTTTTCCTGCCGGCAGGGCCACCGCATCCACCGGGCCCATGCGCATCACGTCGTCCTTCATGCTCATCTCGTGAATCTGCACGTCCTTGGCCACTGGCGAAGCGACGCTCAGCAGTTTGCTGTCGCTGTCGGCGGTGAGGGTCATGAAGGCACCGCTGGATGGCTGGCCCGGTACGGAGGCGCGAACCCAGGCGTCGGTCACTTGTACTTGGGCGCTGGCGTGCGCGGCGAGGCCCAGCAGGGTGAGGCCGAGGGTGAGACGCTTGAGGTGTTGAACGGCAGTCATTAGCAGACCTCCATGACGGTGAGCAGGTCTTCTGCGCACTCTTGAGCGGTAAGGGATGCCTGCAAGCCAAGGCGCAGGTTGCCACGGGTGTCGAACACGAAACTGGTGGCGGTGTGGGAGAGGGTGTAGGTGTCGCCGGCGGGGATCTTTTCATAAAAGATCCCGAACTCCTTCGCGGCTACGGCGATTTCTTCCGGGGTGCCGTAGAGCGCTTCGAAACTGGGGTCGAAGGCCTTGACGTAATTGTTGAGAATCTCGGGGGTGTCGCGCTCGGGGTCCAGGGTGATAAACACCACCTGCATGATCTTGCCATCGCGGCCCATCAGTTTCTTGGCCTGGGCGGCGCGGGCCAGGGCGGTCGGGCAGACCGCCGGGCACTGGGTGAAGCCGAAGAACACCACCGGCATCAGGCCGCGGTACGAGCTCAGGGTGACGGTTTCGCCGTCGGTGTTCTTGAGCTTGAAGGTGCGGCCCATGATCTTGTCACTGAGGTCCTTGCCGTACTTGAAGTTCAGCTTGGGGCTGTAGTCACAGCCGCCCAGCAGGCTGCCCAGGCCCAACAGGCCCATGCCGGTCAGCACTTTGCGGCGGGTGAATAACGTACTCATCAACTGTGCATCCTGTGAAACGCCTGCAAGGCAGTAGAGCTGCCCCACCAGGCTTTGAAAAGGAGTAACGAGAAGGGTGCAGAGTCTAGCAACCCTGGCCCGTGCGCGTAATCTGCGACGTTCTGCCACAGGGGGGCGGCGCATTTCGTGCTTTTGTGGCTTCGGTGGTAGAGTCGCCGCCATGAAATTGTGCCACTCTGACCGCTCACTGATCGCCTGGGCCCTGTACTTCTGCGTGCTGATGAACCTGTTCGCCTGCGGTTTGGGGCATGGTCAGATGATGGGCCAGCAGCTCAACGGCATCGGCGGGCTGTTCTGTTCGGTGGACGGCGGCCAGTCGCCCATTTCCGACAAAGGGTTGGCAAACCCGTCTTCCAGCAACATCTCGAACTACTTTGCCTGCCCGGTGTGCAACGCGGTTACCGTCGCCCTGGTGTTCCTGATCGGCCTGGCCTGGCTGCTCGGTCTTACGCAAACCCCACGTGTCGCCCATGAACGGCGCAACAAGGCGCCTCCGCGCTATTCCTGGCCTTCGGCCAACCCTCGCGCTTCTCCCGCATCCTGACGTGTGCCTTGGGCTTCCTGTCACCAGGAGGCATTCTCTCGTCACGATTGTGAGAACACTCTATGAACCCTCAATTGCCTGCCGGCGCCGGCCGCCTGGTCAGCAAGGCGTCGCGGCGCCTGCGTGCGCAACCGGCGCTGTCTGATTACCCGAGTAATTCGCGCTGCTTCGTGCACCTGGATGCACGCCTGCTGCCTCACTGGCATACCTTGTTCGACATCTGCCCGGCGTTGCTCAAGCTCGACCCACCGGAGGGCTTGAACCTGTTTCGCGCCTTCATGACCTGGGCCTATCGCAACCAGCCGCCGCTGGACTGGACCTACCATCTGAACGTATGCCGCTGGTTACTGAGTTCGGCGTACCGCACGCAGATCGATGAGGAACCGATCGAAGCCTTCATGGCCGCCGCGGCCGCGCGTTGGGTGCTCACCGACGACAGCCCGGCGGCAGGCGTTGTCCTGAGCTGGCGCGATTGCACCCTGTTCGACTGGAAGGGCCACCCTTCGATTGCCGCGCCGCGACCGGCATTGTCGCCACCCGCCTGGGATTTTGCCTGGTGCCCATTGAGTGAGCAGGGTGCATTCAGCGGCTGGCTGCCGGTGCCATGAAGCGCCGCGCCCGGTAAGCCTCACGACACCCTCGGAAGCCCCGCACACGGCGCAGCGTGCGCGGCCCGCAGGCTGGCAGCGACCTGATGACTAGGCTCTAGGCTTCTTTGGTTTTTCAGGTCATCAGGTTATGTCTTCTTTGCATCACAACACGCCCACGCTGACGGTGGTCGACCCGCGAGGGTTGACCGTGCGCAGCGTGGCGTACCATCGCAATACCGCGCAGCAATCGCCCACCGCCCAGGTCACGCGGCAGGTGTTCGACGCTCGCGGCCTGTTGCAGCAACAGTGGGACCCCAGGCTGTTTGAGTTGCACGCTGCCGATCCCGACGTGCTGCCCAATCTCGCTCATCGTTATAGCTTGGGCGGGCAACTGCTGAGCACCGACAGCGTGGATGCAGGCCGCCAGACGCGCTTGCTCGGCAGCGGCGGCCAGGTCGTGCAACAGTGGGACAGCCGGGGCACGCGCCAGCGGTTCGAATACGACCCGTTGCTACGCCCCGTGGCGGTATTCGAGCGCGCCCAGGAGGCTGCGGCTGAACACTGCGTGGAGCGCATGACCTATGCGGGCATGACGTCCGCTGAGGCGGCGCGCAATCGCTGTGGCCGCATGATTCGGCACGATGACCCGGCAGGCACGCTGTTCGTGGATCGCTACGACGTGCAAGGCAACGTCACCGAGCAAACCCGGCGCCTGTGCAAGTCGCACACCGCGCCCGACTGGCCGCTGCCCGTGAGTGAGCGGGATGCGCAGTTGCAAGCCGAAGCCTTCACCACCGCCTGGCAGTACGATGCGCTGGGGCAACGGCTGGAGCAAATCGACGCGCGCGGCAATCGCCAGCAGTCCCAGTACGGTGTCGATGGCCAGTTGACGAAAAGCGAGATCCTGTTCAAAAGCGGAACGCGCAAGACCCTGGTGGATCAACGCAGCGTCAACGCCTCGGCCCAAGTGTTGAGTGAGCGCTTGGGTAATGGCGTGGTCAGCGTTGCGGAGTATTCCGATAGCGATGGGCGTTTGACCCGCTTGAGCGCCCACCTGAAAGATTCGGCAGGCAAGCGCCTGCAAGACCTGTTCTACAGCTACGACCGGGTCGGCAATGTGTTGCGCATCCGCGATGCGGCGCAGCCGACCCGCTGGGCCGGCAACGCGCAGGTGGAGGCGGTGAGCACATTCGAATACGACAGCCTGTCGCGATTGATCAAGGCCACCGGCCGTGAAAATGCGCGCAATACCGGCGCATCCGCTCTGCCGGGGCGAGTCTCGTTCGGCGCCAAAGACGACAACCTCTGGGGCAACTACACCCGCCACTACACCTACGACTCGGCCGATAACCTCACGCAGATGCGCCATGTGCCCAGCACCGGCAGCGGTTATACCCAACGGATGCAAGTGGGCGAACACAGTAATCACGGCGTGATTGCCCGCGAGGGCGCAAAGGCGCCGGGCCTGGGTAACGGCTTTGACCACAGTGGCAATCTCCAGGCCCTGGCGCCTGGCCAGGCGTTGACTTGGAATGGCCGCAACCGGTTGGTCCGCGTCGCGCAGGTGCTGCGTGACAATGGCGAACATGACGATGAAACCTATCTGTACGACGGCGCAGGCCAGCGGGTGGTCAAGCGTCGAGTGGCCCACGGCAAGACACAGGCTCACACCCACGAAGTGCTTTATCTGCCTGGGCTGGAACTGCATCGCCACGGGCCGGATGGCGAGTGGTTGAACGTGGTGCTCGCTCAGGGCGGGCGCCATTCGGTCAGGGGGCTGCAATGGGAGCAGGGGCGCCCCGCAGAGATGCAGGATGAGCAATTGCGCTTTGGTCTCGACGATCATTTGGGCAGCAGCACCCTGGAGTTGGACGACAGTGCCGGCCTGTTGAGCCAGGAGAGTTATTACCCGTTCGGTACAACCGCCTGGTGGGCGGCAAAAAGCGCCCTGGAGGCCAGCTATAAAAGCCGGCGTTATTCGGGCAAGGAGCGCGACGCCAGCGGGTTGTATTACTACGGTTTCAGGTACTACGCGCCGTGGCTGTTACGGTGGATCAGCGCTGACCCGGCGGGGGCGGTGGATGGGTTGAACCTGTATACGATGGTGGGGAACAATCCTATTGGGTATGTGGACGATGACGGTTTACAGCGCCGTTCGATGCTGGAGGTGGTGACGGTTCTGCTCCTGGTGTTGTTGATCGGGCATGGGGTCGGTCTAGAGGTTGGATACAGGGTCGAGCTGGCTTACTTCGGGCTGATTTCAGGAGTGGTGGGCATCGTCCTTTACGCGAATCAACGGCTAAGCACTACTGAAGTTCGGCGCAGAGCGTTTTATGAGCAATCGGCATTGGCCGGTGCACAAGAGCTAGGCCGCCGACAGGGTGCTACCGAACAGGAAGTCAGCGAGTTGGCGGACTTTTTCCTGGAGCACCGACTGGCCACCGTCGACACTAAAAGCCTGTCCTACGGACTGACGCCTGCAGCGCGGGGCGGGCTCTATGGCTACATTGGGCCCACCGAGCGCAGGGAGCAGGCGGAAACGGCTTCTCGAACGGAGCGCAACCCCAGCTTTACGCTTGCCAGGTTGGGATTTGTAGGGATAGAACTTCGCGCCCCGACCCGCAAGGTGGGCGCCAGCCCGCTTCCACCAGCTGGGCTGACCCACACCGAAGTACAACCGCAAACCCGGGTCACGAGCGTGGGCCGCAGGGGCTCGGCGCCTGAAGAGCCCGTCGCGCAACCCGTCAGCCCTGGGCCTTCTTCCGGGCTGCAGCCTGAGCGCCTCGTAATTGACGTCGAACCTGTCCTGACTGAGCTGCGTGGCCAAGGAGGAGGGATTATCCGGAATGTGATCAACCGCCTGGAAGCCCGCACCCTGGATTTTCATACCGGACATGCCATGGCGGGTGGGCAGAATGTCCGCAGTTTTGACTTGCTGGGCTACCATGGGCAGCGCGGTCGTGGCGCCTATCGGGTGCTGATCCAGCACGTCAGCGGGCTCAACTATCGGGCGGTCAGGGTGATGAACCCTCACCGCCGTTGATACGCGCGACGTCAGGCCAAGGAGCGCGGGCCGTGTAACGGCCCGGCTCTGTTGTCAGGCCGGCGCGTGCGTGTCGTTTTCGTCCTCGGCGATGCTGTACCAGGCGTGGTAGGCCTGGCGCCGCGTGTCGCCGTTGGCAGTGATCACGCGCACCGGGCGCCCCAAGGCGTCATGAACCTGTTGTTCGCTGGGGCGTGAGGTGTTGAAGGCTGCATCGTCGATATAACCGGCACGGTCGGCGAAGTAAGGTCGCCAGGTGCGCGCCAGGCAACCCTGATTGTCGTACTCCACACGGCCACTGATCCGCCAACGGCTGGTGGCCTCGATTGGCTCGGCGCCCGCGCTCAACACCCCGGAGTCAGCGACTGCGTAGGCCGGGCCCGGTTGAGTTTTTTCCTGGGTTTGCCGCACGCGGCCAAAGCCGTCGCTGAAGGCGAGGGCCACCTGGATCTGCGGGGTTTGCGCCGTGCCTTGCCAACGGTCGGCATGCAGCACCACGGCGTGCACCGGCACTTGCCTGGCCGCCTGAATCAGGCGCTTGAGGCTTTGATGATGGGCCAACGGAGCGGCCAGGCTATTTAGGCGTGCCAACGCCGTGGCACGAATATGCCCGCTGGGCAGCAGGTAACCGTTGCTCACCCATTGCGCCTCGATGCTGGCGGGCGGAATGTGCCCCATCCAACTGAACACATCGTAGAAGCACGCGCTTTGAGCGTTGAGCAACGCCGACTTCGGATCGGCCAGGGCCTGCGCCGGGCCGGCATCGGGCGCGCGGATGAAGGGCGTTGGGGCGTCATGGCCGACGGGCTTTCCCTGCTCCTCACCTGTAAGGCCGGTCGCCAGCAACTGCCCGTGGGCGTCGTAGTGCGCGTAGCGTTGCGTGCGTTGTGCGTCAGTCACTGTTACCGGCAGGCCAAGACGGTAGTCGTATTGCGCCTGGGTCGTGCAGCCGTCCGCCGATTGCACTTTGGTGATGTACAGCCCATAGCGGTCGTACTCGGTTTGCGTGAACCCATGGCTCAGGCTCGCCTGATGCCGACGAGGCCGGTAGAACATTTCGGCCCGGCCATAACGGGTGTAACCTTGGCCGAGGGACCACAGGGTGATGGCCTCGTCCTGCGCAGGGGCTGGTGACAGGCACGCAGCCATGGGCCGATAGTGCTGTGCACTCAGCGTGGCAGTGATGGCGCGGCCCTGATACACCTCCAGCGCCTGCTGATCGAGTTCGGCGGTCTCGACATAGGCGAGCAGCGCCTGAAAGCTCGCGGTTCCAGCGGCCAAGGGTTCGGTGTGCTCCGCCATGCAGTAATGGTGCATTGTCAGCCCGCTCAGTCGACGTTGGGCAGCTGTTCCCAATGGATCGGCCGGGCCCTGCGCAATGAAGTGTTCATAGCTTATTTTTTTAATCGCTAACGCCTCTTTGCTCAGCACCAGCACGTTGCTTCGCTGCTGGTAGGGCAAGTGCAAGCGCCAGCGTTGCGCGGCGTCCAGGTGGATGAAGTTGGCGCGGGTTTCGTTGAGGTAGTAAGCCTGCTGCGCCGAATCGTGTGCGTCGCGCCACCACTGTTGCTCGTGGGCGGGCCCTGGCGGCGGGGCGTCGGTGGCCGTCTTGCGGCGCGCATAATCGACCACCACGCTGTGCAGCGTGCCGGCGTAGCGGTCCCAGCGCAGATTGAGGCTGTGCCGACAGCACGGGTCGTCCGGCTGGCGCTCATAGCAACAGGTCAGCGACTCCAGCAACAGTGGCAGCAGCACCGCCGGTTCGCCGGCCTTGGCCGTAGGGTTTAGTTGGCGTATGAGATAGCGCTGTTGCTGCACCGAATACGGCACTGCCTGTGGCGGCGCATCGGCGGCGGCATAGACCTCTTCACGCAGCAGACTGCCCGCCAGTGCACGCCGCATGGCGCGGCGGGTGGTTGCGCTGGGCGTGGCGATCAGCGTATCCCCTGTGCGCCCGGCGTCCAGCTGGCTCAGCAGGGTCGGCCCCAGCGCCGGCGCCTGCGGGTCGCCCGGGTAAAAAGCCTCCCGCGAGGGTTCAAGTGTGTGGAACCAGCGCTTGGTCAACACACCTGGCGGCGCATCGGCTGTGGGCGGTTGTTCGGTGTGCAACACCAGGCCAAAGCCGTGGAACTGGCGCTCCTCACGGTCATAGCAGGCTTGCCGGTAACGAAAATACTGGGTGGAACGGTTGCCGCTGACCAGGTCCTTTTGCTGTTGCCGTTTGACCACCTGTACCGGGAACGCAAGGCTACTGCCGGGAGGCCTTCCCAGGGTTTGCCAGTGCTGTTTTTCGTCAAGCCATTCCTGGGCGCTGCTGCGGTAGCTCAATTGGGTGGTGGCCCCCCGGTTGTTGAGCGTGGCGGTTAACAAATACGGTTTGAGACTGACGAAGTCATACCGCCAGTGCTGGGGGGTCATGTGTGGCACGCTCAGGATCAGGCTGGAACAGCCCAGGCCTTGAAGGTCGGCAAAGCTGACCTGGCACGTCGCGTCATGGCGCACGCCCTCGGGCCAAGGCAATGTCAGTGGCTCCGATGCCATCCCGTTGCCGGCGCGGTTCATATAGATCTGTACGTGTTCAGGCGCCAGGTAAATCAGGTCCACCGCGCCTGAACCATCCAGGTCGGCGAGGCGAATATGGACGGCATCGAAGCTGGCGTGGTCGAACGCCAGTGTGGCGAAGACAAACCCTTGGCCGAAGCGTCCGCGGCCGAGGTTGGGCCAGCACTTGATTTCGTTATGACGAATACGCACCAGGTGTTGTTGGCCGCTGCCCAGGGGGTCGCAAAAGGCGATCAATTCGGTCGGCGTATGGCTGAGGGTGGGCAGCCCTTCATCGTCGGGCGCATGGCGTACCTCTTGGCCAGGATCAAACCCGCCGTCCTGGCGCTGGGCATACAGGCGCACGCTGCGGCTGCCGATCAGGGCCAGGTCCAGCCTGCCGCTGCCCATCAGGTCGGCCAGTTGCCCGTGGGGATGGAAAAACTCCTGGGGCATCGCCGCAAAAGGCACAAAGCCTGACCATTGGCGCTGCGAGTCGAGGCTGAAAAAACCGCTCAACCCCGGTTGCGCCACCACCCATTCCAGTTGCCCATCGCCGTCAAGATCCGCCAGTGCCTGGCGCGTGGCTTGGGTGCTATCGGCCAGGGGGACGCGTGGCAACGCCTGCCATGGCCCATAGGCCAGCGCATTGCTGTCGGCCGGGCCGGGCGCCCTCAGCGGCTCGCGGTAGTACCAGCTTTTATCGGTGCGGTGCAGGATGCCCGGCAAGCCGTCGCGGTACAGGTCGACCAGTTGGTAATGCTGCCCATCGTTGATGCCCGCCATGGCGTCGAACGCCTCGTAGCGCGTGGCGTCCAGCTTTGGTACGAAGGCGCTGTAGGCCAGCTCCAGAGGCGGCCAGGCACTGGCGTTCCCTTGGGCGTCAAAGGCCTGGTTGTGCACGGCGTTCAGGCAACTGCCGATGGCGTGGCGATCGGTGTACTCCAGTAACAGACGCCGTGTCAGCACCGGCTCGGCGCCCAGGCTCGGCTCGTCGGGGAAGTAATGAAACATCAGCACTTGCTGGCACCGCCGCTGGGTGCCGAGCTCAAAGCCATAGGCATAACTGCTGATCGGGTCGTTACGGACCGGCCAGGCGTGTTGTTCGGCATAGGTCGGCACTTGGCTCAGGCCGGTGTGGCGTTCGCCATAATCGAGCAGCAGTTCGAAGTGCCATTGCTTGTCTGCGAGGGCGTCTGTGCGCCACAGCGCCAGATGCTCAAGGGGCTTGAGGTTGCCGTAGCACACCCGCGCCAGATAACGCTGGGCGCGATAGTCCCTGGCGGCGCTTGGCGGCGGGTCGTCGTGTTTGTAGTGGTAATAGATCTGCTCACCCAGCGGGTTGAGGCTTTCCTGCAACAGCCATTGGGCGACACGTAGGCCATCGTTCGGGTCTGCACAGCGCGCGATCAGCGTTTTACCGAACAGATGCACGCAGCCGTCGGCCCCCTGAACCAGCCAGAACCCGGCCTTGTCGCTGTCGCAAGACCAATGCTCGATGCGGTCGAAGCGCGCTTCTATCACCGGAAAATAGCGCACCACCCGATGGGGTTCATCCAGGGCCAGGCCGTTGTAGTGGTCCCAGGTGGTGGCTTCAATTGCGCCGTCGGCATCACGCTCAGGGATCATGTCGATGCCTTGGGGGCTGATGAAACGGTCGTCATCGCCGTAGGCCGGTACGCCCTTGCGGGTGTCACGGCTGATGGCGCCTGCCGCCATCGCCCAGCCGAGGCCGAAGGGCCCGTTGCCCTGGGCGCTGCGATAACCCAGGCTCAATGCAGGCGTGAAGCCGCGGCCGGGCGAAATCGGCAAGGGCACCTCCAGGCTCGCTTCGCCCCGCGCGCCCACGGCGCCCCATTGCGCGCCAGGGCCCTGGATGGCGCCACCGCCCTTGGGCAGCGTCGCAATCTTCGGTTCCAGGAGGTCGGACGGTTGCGCGCTCATCGTTGACCTCCGGTGTTTTTAGCGGTGTAACGCAGGTGCACGATGATATCGGTGAGGGATTCGAGCAGCGCGCTTTGCCGGGCGTGGTTGGGAAAGGTCAGTTGCCAGGTGGAGATGGCCCCGGTGTATTCGAACGGCAGGTAACGCTCGTCGCTGTCGAAGTTCAAGGTAAACAACCCGCTGTCGTTGAGCCCGCTGGACAGGGCGATTTGCTGTTTGGCGCGCAGGTCTTTTTTTACCTCAGCGTCGGTGTGTTTGGTCGCGGGGGCGAGGTGCGTGGTATTGGCGGTCTGGGTCAGGATGGCCTTGATGTCTTCATAGGGCCCCAGCGTGGCGGGCAGGGACACACTGACGTGCTTGATGCGTCGCAGGTAATGGCCTGGGTAGTCGTCGTCAAACAGCTTGAGGGTCAGTTCAAAGGTCAAGGTGCCGGTTTTTACCAGGTCGGCTTTGAGCGTGGCCCAGGGCATGTTGCGCGTGGCCATAGGGTCTTGACTGTGTAGATGGCGCAACGACACGGTTTTAGTGATCTCCAGCAAACGCTCGTTGTGGGTGACGTAGGCGTTGCTCATGCTCAGTAGATTTTGCTTGAGCGCTTCGCCGGCGCTCAAACCGCGATATTGATGGGTCCAGCGCTGGGTTTGGATGAAGTGCTTGTCCCACTGCGCGCGTTCTTCCTGCCAGCAGGCCTCGGCCGCCAGGCACAGCGACAGGGTCGAGTCATAGGCCTGGTAATAGAAGGTCGAGAGTTGGCCGTTGAGCCATTGATACAGCTGGGCGTTGGAGAAGCGTTTGCCGAGTTGGTCGTACAGGGTGCGTGCTTGGGTCAAGCTGGTCTGGGCCAGGCCCAGTTGCAAGCGGGTATGGGCTTGTTGCTCGGTGTACGCCTGCAGTTGGGCGTCGACCTGGGCCAGCTCAAGGCGTGCCTGTTCCAGCGAATGGGCCCACTCGGCGGCACGCCTTGCAAACAGGTCAGTGCGGTCCAGGTGGGCAGCGTTGGCACGCTTTTCATTGGCGATGCCTTGGGACGCCGCGTGCAGGGCGTGAAAAGCGCCTTCGTAGCGCACGCCGCCGTTGGAGGTGCCAAAAATATTCGGTATCAGCATCGCCAGCCCCGCGCCGGCTTGTGCCACGGCGGCGGCGGTGTCCCAGCGCGCACTGTCCTGATACTCCTGGGTGGCCTGGGCCTCGGCCGGGCTGATGCCACGCTTGAATTGCTGTTCGAAGAACGCCACCCGCGCTTCGACCATGCGGCGTCCTGCCAGCAGCGCCTCCTTGTTCCGCGCATCGAACTGCACGGCCTGGGCTTGTTGCTCGACAGCCAGCCTGGCCAAGTCCCAGGCTTGCTGTTGCTGGGTTTCCAGGTACTGGGCCTGCTCTTTGCGTTCGAACAACGACAATAAGGTCGTGCCCAATTGGATCAGGTTATCGACCGCCTGCAAGGCGTGCCCCAGCAGCACCTGGAAGCGATAGTGCGCGGCCTGGGCGGTGCGCAGCGACGGGCGCAGGCTGACGCCGACAGCGCCTTGCTGGTACGCAGCGAGCAGTGTTTGCGGCGTCAGGGTCGCGGCGTACAGCGGCAGGCTCAAGGGTTTGCCGGTCAGGTCCAGGTGATGGCGCAGGTTGTGCAGGCGAGCTTCGATTTTGTCCCAACGCAGCAGCAAATCAGGGCTCAGGGACCGACACAGCCGCGAAGTGCCCGCAGGCACTGTCGTGCTATCGAGCGTGGAAGGGTCTTGCAGTGTGTCCAGGGTGGTGGTGGCCCAGGGATCGACCGGGTTGAGCGGCGGTCTTGGCCCGAGCAAGCCCTTGGCGCGGATGTACCACAACTTGGCGTCGGCCAGGCCGTCACGGGTCATTTGCCGGTAGGCCGCGTCCCCGCGATTGAGCAGGATGTCGACGTACAACAGGTACAGCGCCTGACGAAAATGTACCGCACTGCTTTTTGCCAAGGGGTGCGACAGGGACGAAGCGTCGTGGCGTTGTGGCGCACGGGTAAGCAGCGCAGGCAGGCGCCAGAAGTCGGATGGGTGGACGGGATCGAACACGTAGCGTATCCACGTTTCGGCCTCGGCGTATTGCTGTTCCTGGTTCAGGCGTTGTGCCAACAGCCAGGGCAGGTAAAGAAACAACTCCCAGTAATAGGTGCCATGGGGTCCCTGGAAGTCCAGTGGGCTGGGCTTTTCCTCGCCGGGCAATGGCGGCTCGCGCCAGGCATCCGGTGCCAAGGCAAACAGCTCATGCAAACCTGTGCCGGCGGTTTTTGCCAGCAGCCCGGCCACGCAGGTGTTGGTGCGTATGGGCGGCCGTTTGTTTTCAGGCGTGTCGAGGGACTCGATTGCAGAACCTTTGAAGTCGATGAACTCTGCCGTGCCATAGGGTGGAGTCGCGAGGCGCTGGATAAACGGAGCCAGCGGAATGATGGGGGCGCTGTTATCAGGCGGCAGGGTGAAGGTCGCGGTTTTCAGCCCGTAGCCCAGGATGATGGGGTCGGGGTAATGCACATCGCTTTCCAGCAGCAACACGCCGTGAATCAGCGTCAATGAGGCAGCCGGCTTTTTAGCGAGGTCCTCGTCATAAGGGTGCAAGGTCTGGGGGGAGAGTTCGATCTGCGACTCAAGCGTGTGCGTCTTGGAGAGTTCAGTGAACGTATCGCGCAGGGTGCGCCGAGAAGCGTCTGCCAGACCGACGAGTACCGTGTTATTGCGGTGTGGGCTTTCCGGTAAAACGTTATGCCCCTGTTTCGGATACATCAACACGGGTTTGTACAGGCGTTGTTTCTGCTGGACCTGAACCTTATCCAACTCTAAATCGTAGGCATGACTCTCTGACTCTCCCTGTATGTTAAAGAACGCCAGCGTGACGGTATAGGTGGCGTCCGGCGTATTGAAAAAATAGTCGAAGGCCTCTTGGCGAATGCGCTTTGCGCTCAGATTAAAGGTTGTGCTTTTCGGGTTTTCTTCATCTTTACCAATCTGCGGCAGGGTAAAGGTCGCTGCCTGATTATCTTCATCCTTTATAAACTGGGCATAGCTGACCCCGGTCTCATTGCACTTGAGGGTTAAGTCGATGCGCACGTTGGAGAAGGTAACCAGCTTGGCGCCTTCCAGAAAAATCTCCGAGGTGGGGCTTAACGCCAACGTGTCGTCCTGGGCAGGCCCGCTGCTGCTGAGGGTGATGGTCAAATTGACCAGCGCATCTGCCTTGCTGAACCTGACGGTGCGGTGCGGCTCGAAGCGTTTATCCAGGCGGGTGGTGACTTCCAGTACCGAGGTCGTTCGGTTGAACTTGATATCGGTTTTGGCCGACAGGCTGCGAATGTACTGCTGGCTTCCTCCGTAGTTCCAGCCGTTGGTAGCCTCATGGGGCGTACCGTTGGTCAGCGATTGGACTGCGACCTGGACCGTTTCGGGCGCCCTGAATTGAAACCTGGACCTGTTGTGGTGCCCGAACAGGGCCAGGTACCGCCCGGCCAGTTCCGATTCTTTATGCCAGGAGAACATCCGCCGGGTGCTGCCCAGGGTTTCAAGCCAATGGACGTTGAAGTGTTGATCCAGCCGTACCGCTTGAAAGAAGTGCCGATGCAGGCCGTTGTGCGAGGAAGCCGTTTGATGGTTCGGCTGCGCGCTCAGGCCCAGGAACAGTGACGGCGGTTGGCTTTTTGAGTCGAGTACGGCGATGGACGCGGTGGCACTCATCAGGTGTTCCGCGCTCAGGTCGTCCAGACCCTGGGCCAGGCTGTATTCCTGGATGCACGCCTGTGGCACGTGCCAACTGTCATCCAGTTTTTTATAGGAGAAGTACAAGCGAAACTGCAGGTAGGTGGTCTTTATCCGCGTTTCCAGCCGCTGCTGGTAGTCCTTATTCGATTCAACATCGCCGCGCCCAAACGGGGTGATGTCCCTGGACGACGTCGGGTTAATGCATTGGGCCCACACCACGAAGAGGCGCCCGTTGAACACCACCGGCCGAATCGTCTGTTCGGGGACGTTATCGTCAATCGACAGCGGGATCTTTTGCCACGCGGACCAGGCTGCCGGGGTGGCTGCGGCGCCCGTGGCCATCTCCAGTGTGCGCCAGTAATAGGTGTTATCCGAACTGGACTTGCCGGTGAAGTAATAAGTGCTGCTGGCGAAGCTGTCTTTATCGCCGTCGATATAACCATTGAGGGTCTTGATGTTGGCAAGTGCTTCGAAGCGGCTGAGGTAACTGTGGGCGGCTGCCTGCAACGGCGCAGGCTCGATGCGAAATTGATTGAGCTGGTTCTCCAGTTGCCTGAAGTTGTCGCTTTTGTCATGGCGCAACGTGGGGCTCAGGTAGGTGGCCGGGTAATGCTGAAGTTGCTGGTGGGCACGCCACAGTGAATAGGACAGCAACTGGTCTCGCCACTGGGTCTGCTCGTCAGTGCTCATGCCCTGTTTGTCGTAGCCAGGCTCCAGGCCGAGGTAAATGCCGGTGATGTACTGCTGCAGGCTGGCGATGGCGCTGGCGACACGGGTGGTGGGTACCGTATGGCTGACCTGGGGGTCGAGCAGCCAATAGGCATAGACATCGTCGACGGACTTGACCGTATCGGCCACCGCCTTGTCTTCAGGCAGCACGCTGTTGAGATAGAACCCCAGCATCGCGTCGCGCAGGTGTTCGTTGAGGTGTTGGGTGAGGGTGTCAGACATGGTCATTCCTTGAACCAGGCGTAATACAACGGGGTCAGGGTGCTGTGGCGATCAACGCCGAGCCAACGTATTGCCAGTCTTCATTCATCAAGGTGGCATGCAGGTCGGCCGCCTTGAGCAAGGCGCTGGCGGAGAGGCCGGTGAGCCTGACGGCCTCATGGCAACGCAGGAGCCAGTCCAGGTCGGCCAGGGTCTTCACCTGTTTGGCAGGCAGGTATTCAACGAGCAGGTTGATTTCATCCACATCCCACTTGAGCAACGCGGCCAGTCGCGCGGTGCACGCCCCATCGTCTGCCACGGTGGAGCCCTCAACGGAGGGTGAATTGGCGCACTGCAAATAGGCGAGCACGCTGTCTTGGGCCAGCCCGTAGGTGTTGAGGCAGTGGGCAAAGCGTTGCAGCAGGTACAGCGTGTTCAGCGTCAGTTTGGGCAGCGAGTTCGCTGTGTAGTCTGTACTCAGCCAATGTGGATGAAACACGAAGGCCTGCAACGCCTCACGGCTCACCGCCAGCCCCAAGGACACTTCGGCATCCGGCAGGCTCAGCAGCACATTTTTGTGCAGTTCCGTGGTGGAGTCGGCTGTGGCCGTGCGGGCAATTTGCCGAACCACGAGTTTGCGCCATTGCAGGTACGCGGCCGGGTCGCCAGCAAGGTGTGCGGGGGCGTTGAGCAGCGTGTCGATTTTTTCTTTCAGCGGCTGCATTTGTTGGTAGAACGCGCCCAGCTTCTTGGCCACTGCTTGTTTGGCGTCGTTGCACAGAACCGCGTTGCGTTCGGCGTCCAGGCTCAGGGTCTGGGCTTCGATAAGTTGCACAAGCCCATTGGGCAGTTCTTTGGGCGGCGCGGGCTTGAGCTGCGGTTGGCTGTGCAGCAGCCCTTGTACGATGAGGGCATGCCAGGCAATGGGCGCGGCCTTGGTGTCGGGCTCGGGTTGGGGCAATGACAGGTCAGCGAGGTCTTCCTGCGCCAGCAGGCCATGCCGGGTCAGTTCGATCAACTCATCGAGTTGGGTGATGTACGTTTGCACGTGGGGTGGTGGGGATTGGGTATCCAATAGCAATTGGCGGCGAAGCTGATCAACCGTTTGCCCCGTGTCGTTGAGCCAGGTGACCAGCCAGTCCATTTGCATCAGCACATCGAGCAGGTCGGCCGGGGCATTGACGCCCGAGCGACGCAGGCTCGGGTTGACCAGTTGGGCGGTGTACTCCTTACCGCCCAGCAGCGCCGCCACCTGGTAGCTGTCGAGCACCGACAGCCCGAACAAATGCGCGATCCGGGCTTGGCGATACAGCGCGCTATAAAACGTCAGTGTCGGGCAAGAGGCGGGTAGATGCAGGCGGGCCTGCTTGATCAGCCAGTGCAGTGAGTCGGGGGTATCGCTCAGGTGCAGGCCGGCGCAGAGCGGGTGGCGCAGGGTTGTCGGGATTTCCTCCTTCAACGCCAGGGTCGGCCTGTCCAGCGTCAATGCCTGGCCTGGCAACGGGCCGGGGTTGAACACCTCGTCGTACAGCGACAGGCGAGTGCCGGGTGCCCACACCGGTATTTCATCCAGCACGGCCGCAAAGGCTTGCAATGACAGGCCGTAACGGCGTTCCAGATAGCGATAGACGCCCAGTGCCCGCAGGGTGTTGTCGTTGGCGGGCCGCGTCGGGTCACCCTCGTGTTCACGGCGCACGACGCTCGTTAGCAGGGCGTCGAGCGCGTCAAAGGGCAACTGCGTCCAGCGTTGCAGGCGGACCATTCGCTGCAGGCGCTGGTAACGTTCCCGTGAGGTATTGTGCAGACGGGCGCCACCCTTGTCCTGCACAGCGATCGACAGGGGCGACTGGGACGCGTCGGCCTCGGTGATCGGCCCGTTCACGTACGCGGCACCGTTGTGCAGGCGCAGCTTGGCCGGCGGTGTTGGCAGGGCGCTTGCCAAGACGTGGCCCGACAGCACCGGCACGTACTTGCCACAGGCCAGTAGCGCTTCGGTTTGATCGGCGGTGAGTCCGGTTTTTTGCAACCAGTGGGCCAACGCCTCAAGGGGCTGCTCCTGGCTACCATAGTGCTGGGTAAAAAAATCCTCTATCTGTACGTCTTCCGTGCTTTTTATAAAGGGTTCCGTCAATAACACCTGCTGGGCAGGGCTCAGCCCGGACAGCAAACGTTGCGCTTCATAGGCCTCATGCCTGACCACGCCGTAAGTGTTTTGCGCACGCTGGCTGGTGGGCAGCTTGAGGCTGATGCGGTAACTGAGTTCGCCCAACTGTGGCTTGTCGCCGGACAAACCGAGCCAGCACTGGCGATGCGCACGTTCGAACGGCAGCACGAAGGGAAAGCGTTGCTTGCCGAGCACCTCATCAAGGGAACGGCCACGGTATTCACGGCGGGTGTGTTTGAGGTGAGCGTCGATCTGGCGTGACAGGGTTTCGTTGATAATCGACAGTTGCGCAATCACAGCGCTGAGGCTGCGTTCGTCCAGGGGCAGTGTCTTGAGTTCGGGGCGGCGCTGGTCCAGGGTGATCTTGTTGTGTTTGCCTTTGCCGTTTTTTTCCAGCGCCTGGGCAAACAGGTATAACGCCTTCAGGTAGGCGATCGGGGAGTCGATCGCGGCCATGGAAGAGGGCGCACACAGCAGGTGCCAGTCCTCTTTGAACAGGTGGGTATAGGTGGGGGAACGCGCGTCCATTGTGATGAATCTCCTGAAAGCCCGCGGCCACTGCCGAGGGCCATGGCACGCTAGCATGGGGCGCCAGGCCGGCTCGGTCGGCCGGATCGCTCAGTGAGCGAGGAGAAATCATCGGGGTAAATCGATAGCGCGACAGAGCCTGTGGGTCACTGTCGCGCGAACCTTGCGGCGAGGAGGTAGCCGTTACGCGGCCAGAGGTTTTTTCACCATGGCTTTTTTATGCGCGGCCTTCATCGCTTCCATCTCGGCGCCCAGTTCTTCGAGAAGCGCTTTGCCCAGCAGCTTTTTAGCCTGGGGGAACATCTCGGTTTCTTCTTCTTCGATATGGTGCTCAAGCAGTTCCTTGACCACTTTGACGCGACCGGAAAACTCGGTGGACGATGGGTCGGTTTTCTTCAAGTCCGGCAGTACCAGCGAGTCGACGGTACGGTGCTCCTCCTTGGCTTCGTGGTACATGATGTCCTGCTCCTTGCCCCCGGCTTTTCTGAACGCGGGGTAGAGGATCTCTTCTTCAAGCTGGGTGTGCAGGGTGATTTCCATTTCGAGTTTTGCCAGCAACTCGGTACGTTTTTTTACCCCGCGTTCAGTGGATTCGCTCAACTGGGTCAGCAGGGTCTTGACGCGTTCATGGTCGGCTTTGAGAAGGTCGATGGCATTCATAGGTAACCTCACGGAGGGTATGCGGGCGTGTCGAAGCGCACGCCTCGTGGTGAGGGGTGTTGCATCAGGCGTACCAACTTTCATGATATAAAAATGCTTTTAAAATCAATTGATTGAGTTTGCTTATGCGCTTTGCTGTCGTGCAGCTTGCATGGTCGAGTTGCCGCGACATTGCACAACGCCCAACCGCCGCTGACGCTCCAGCGCAACGGCGCAGGCCTTAAAGCGTGGCTTGAAAATCTAATGGAACCCTTGACGCATCTGCTTGACCTAACGCTTAGACTTCAGGAGGTGAATCATGCAAATAGAATATATCTGGATCGTATTGGCGGTGATTCTGCTGCTCTTGGAACTCTGGGCGATCAATATCGTTTTGCGCAGCACGGGCGGATGGGAGACCAAGGGGTTGTGGGTGGTGGTGCTGGTGTTCGTGCCGCTGCTGGGGCTGATTGCGTGGGCGATGTTCGGGCCCAAGCGTGAGATGGCGCAGCAGCGTAAGAGCTGAAGCGGTGAGTGATAAAAAACAGGCGCCCATGGGGCGCCTGTTTTCATTGCGGTCAACCGATCAACCGCCGACGGCGTTGGCAATCGCCTGATTGAACGCCGGTAGATCGTCCGGCGTGCGCGAGGTGATCAAGGTCCAGCCATTGGCTTGGCACTTTTTAACCTCGGCATCCACCACGCTGGCAGCGCCGGCGTTTTCAAGGTCGATGCGCACGCTTTTATAGGCGGTCAGGGTTTTGCCCTTGACCACCCCGGCGTCGATCAGCGTCCATGGCCCGTGGCAGATCGCCGCGATGGTCTTGCCGGCCTGCACGAATTCATTGATCAAGCGCAGCGCGGCGGTATCCTGGCGCAGTGTATCGGCATTCACCGTGCCGCCCGGGATGACCAGCGCATCGAAGTCGGCGCCAACCACATCCGACAGCTGCACGTCAGATTCCACGGTCTGGTCTTTTTCCGTGTCACCGACAAATGTCTGGGTGGTGCCGCCTTTGCTGGAGGCGTGCGTCACGGTCGCGCCGTAGCCACGCAGTGTCTCCAGCGGCTTGAGCAGCTCGTCGCGCTCAATGCCTGTGTTGGAGGTGATGACGAGGATGTGCTTGCCGTTGAGTTGCGAGCTCATGGTCGAGTGTCTCCTTGGGTCATGGATGGATTAATGGGCGTATTTGCTTTGCAGTTCCTTGGCCATTTTCAGGTGGGCTTCAAGGGTGGGCAGGGTCTTGGTGGCGAAGGCTTTCAGCTCGGGATTGTCCGAGGAGGCCGCTTCTTTCTTGAACAGTTCGACGGTTTTTTCATGGGCCGCTACCTGGTTGTTGGCGTAGGCCTTGTCGAACGATTCATCGCGCATTTCCAGAATGGCTTTCTTCGCCTGGTCGGTAAGCGCGGCGTCATCGGGGACTTCGATATCGAGTTTGTTCGCCAGGGCCATCAGTTCCTGATTGGCCTTGGTGTGGTCGGTAACCATATGCTGGGCAAAGGTCTTCACGTCCGCCGAGCTGCTTTTTTCAAGGGCCAGTTTGCCCGCTTCCACCTCGGTGATACCGCCCTCGGCGGCATTGTCCACAAAGTCGTTGGAGGTCGCCGCCATCGCGGTGGACATCGAGCCTGCGATCAGCATGAAGGTAAGGCCCATCGGTTTCATCAGTCGAGTTTTCATGGTGTCTCTCCTTGGAAATGGCGGGATGCCGTTACCTGACTGTTGAATGGAGAGGGGCGTAAAAGGTTTAAAATTTTTTGCGCTTTTTTGCCCAGTGGTGAGGGAGGGCAATTGACTTGAACCAATCCGGATTCGCAGGGTTCTGCTGCACAGGGCCGTCATCTCTGCGGCCCGCCATTGCCAGGAGGATTGCACTGTGACCGTTCATAAGACTACCGATAAAACCCCCGACCCCATCAGCTCTGAAGACGCGCAAAAAGGTAACGCCGAGGCCACCAAAGGGCAGACGCTTGAACCTGCGAATCCCAAGACCGAAACCATCGACAAAGTCGTGACGCCGACCTCGATCAAGGACATTGAACGGCAAACGGATGCAATCAATGAGAAGCTCAACAACGGGCGTTGAACCTGCTGAGTTGATCGGTGGCGAGGGAGCTTGCTCCCGTGGCGGCCTGAAAGCTGCCACTGCTGCTTTTTTATAAATAAATATAATAATTAGCTTAGATTAAAATGTGCTTTTTATTATTTATGACCATCCCCTAGTCTTGCCTGCAAGCCCCCTTAGGCCATCCAGGAAGATTTGCCATGAGCAGCGTCACGCCGATTTCCAGTGTTTCCAGCAATGTGCGCCAACGGGTCACACCGCAAGAGTGGGAGGTGCGGGTCAAGCTGGCCGCGGCCTACCGACTGGCGGCGTTGTACAAGTGGACCGATCATATCTACACGCATTTCTCGGCGCGGGTGCCAGGGCCCGAGGCGCATTTCCTGATCAATGCTTTCGGGCTGTTGTTCGACGAAATCAGCGCTTCCAACCTGGTCAAAGTCGATCTGGACGGCACCATCGTCGATGACCCCACGGGCCTTGGGATCAACTACGCCGGCTATGTGATCCATAGCGCCATCCACGGCGCACGCCATGACTTGCAAGCGGTGCTGCATACCCACACCCGCGATGGTATAGCGGTGTCGGCGCAGAAGCAGGGGTTGTTGCCGATCTCACAGCACGCTATCGCGTTCTCGGGGCGTGTGGCTTACCACGGCTACGAGGGCGTGGCCCTGGACCTGGATGAGCGTGAACGGCTGGTGGCGGATCTGGGCGACAAGAGTGTGATGATCCTGCGTAACCACGGCTTGTTGACGGGCGGCGTCAGCGTCGAGCATGCCTTCCAGCAATTACAAAGCCTGGAGCGGGCCTGCAATATCCAGATTGCGGCACAGGCGGCGGGGAACGCCGAGTTGATCTTCCCACCGGCAGAGGTGGTGGCCAAGGTTGAGCAGCAGGCCAAGGTATTCAGCAACGGTGAAGGCCCAGGCGTAGCGCGGCATTGGAATGCGCTGGTGCGCCAGCTTGAGCGAACAGATACCGACTACAAGAATTGAATTGGATTGTTCCCACGCTCCGCGTGGTAACACAGCCCAGGACGCTCTGCGTCCCTAAGCGTGACGCGGAGCGGCACACGAGGCATTCCCACGCAGAGCGTGGGAACGATCAACCTTAACAGCCTCGCGCATCGCAATGCTGGGTTGCGCTGCCGGGTTCGGCGCGCCCGTGCGGTCCGCCAGGTAACGCGCCGGCGGTTGGCCCATGGCCTTGCGGAACATGGTGATAAACCCGCTGGCATTTTCATAACCCAGGTCCAGCGCCACGCTCTGCACACTCTCGCCGTTGGCCAGGCGTTGCAGTGAAAGGATCACATGCAACTGCCGGCGCCAGCGACCGAAGCTCAGGCCGATCTCTTCCAGCAGCAGTCGGGTCATGCTGCGTTCGCTCATGCCGATGCGCACGGCCCATTCGCCCAAGGTGGATTTGTCGCCAGGGTTGGCCAATAGGCTGTTGGCCAGCCGATGCAAGCGAGGGTCTTGGGGCATGGGCAAATGCAGGGCTTCGATGGGGGCCTGGGCCAACTCGTCGAGTAACGTCGCTACCAGCCGGCCCTGGGCGCCGTCTTCGTCGTAGAGCTGCGGGAAACTCACCGCCTTGCCGATCAATTCGTGCAGCAATGCAGACACCGACAGCGTGCAACATTGCCGGGGCAGGGCGCTGGCAGCGTCCGGGTTGATCAACAGGCAATACACGTCCGCTTCGCCAGCGCCACGGGCCGCGTGGGTTACACCGCCGGGAATCCACAACGCGCATTGCGGCGGCACGATCCAGATACCCGCCTCGATCACACAATGCACCACGCCGCGCAAGGTATAGATCAACTGCCCGTGTTGATGGTGGTGAGGGGTATGTTCCCAGCGTTCGGAGGTACTCGAGGCGCCCACGGCCACTATCGAGCGAGGGATGGCGGCGGCGTCGCGAACCCGGCAGGGGTCGTACTGGTCGAGGCGGTGATGAACCATGATGGGAACTGCCTTGGCTGGATTGCGAAATATTCTGGCTATTCTGTGCAATGCTGTCCAGCATCCCGCGCTCTATGATGAGAACCAATCTCATCAAAGGAGCTTTGCCATGCGACTCGACAGTTCAACTTTCCCCGTGGTGAAAATCTTTTTCGACGCGCCTGGCGACGGCGGGCCGGAAGACGCCTTACTGACCTTCGAACATTTGTTGGCCCGTGAGCAGCCCTTCTTGCTGCTGCACGAAAAAGCCGTGGATGAAAACAATCACGAACACGCCCACGAAGAGCGCAAGCGCGCCTCTATCTGGATGAAGAAAAACAAAGCGGCCTTGCGCGCCTACGTCAAAGGCATGATCCAGGTGGAGCCCTGCGCCGCCAAGCGCCTGGCTCTCAAGCCCTTCGCCGTGACGTTCGGCAAGGCCTGGGGCTACCCGCTGCTGGTGGTGGAGTCCGAGGACCGCGCCTGGGCGCTGGCCCATGATGTGCTGGACGCAGAGGTGTCGGATGTGGCGCATTTCTAAGCGTGGCCAGAGCTCGACAGTGTCCACAATTGAACTACCTTGATTGACGAGCCTTCCCACTCGGTACTCAAGCATGCGCACGTTATGGACGCGGTATCTGGCATTGCTGGAAAACGATTTGAGCACGCAGATTTTCGACAACGTCAAGAACCTGTTGGTCTGCGCGCTGTTGTTTGCGGCGGGGACCAACGCGCTGGTGGGGCCGCACGATTTGCTGATCGGTCTGTTTGCTTCCAGCGTCGCGGGGTGGGGCTTGATTGTGCTGTCGACGCTTTTGATGTTGTTGAACGTCAGCGACGGCATTCGCCGGCTGGCCAAGTTGCGTTATCACTTGGCGTTGCAACTGTTGTTGATCCTGATCTACGTGGTGGTTGCCGAGCGGGTGGTAGAGATTGTGTGGGTGTTGCGCGCCCACTGAAGTATCCTCCGCGCCTCGTTTATCACTGATTCAAACAAAGATGACAGGACAAGCTATGCAGGCGCTGCTGGAGTCGATCCTCGACGAAGTGCGCCCCTTGATCGGCCTCGGCAAAGTTGCCGATTACATTCCCGCACTGGCCGACGTGCCCGCACACCAACTCGGCATTGCGGTCTACGGCAACGACGGCACGGCCTACTGCGCTGGTGATGCCGACACGCTGTTTTCGGTGCAGAGCATTTCCAAGGTCTTCAGCCTGGTCCAGGCCATCGACCATGGTGGCGAAACCATCTGGGAACGCCTGGGCCATGAGCCCTCGGGGCAGCCGTTCAACTCCATGGTGCAATTGGAGTTCGAGCGTGGCCGCCCGCGTAACCCTTTTATCAACGCTGGCGCGCTGGTGATCTGCGACATCAACCAGTCACGCTTCGCCGTGCCGATTCTGTCGATGCGCGATTTTGTACGGCGCCTGTCGGGCAACCCGCAGATCCTGGTCAACAGCGTGGTGGCCGAATCGGAGGCCCAGCACGGTGCGCGCAATGCGGCCATGGCCTACCTGATGAAGTCGTTCGGTAACTTTCATAACGATGTGGACGCAGTGCTGCACAGCTACTTCAACTATTGCGCCTTGCAGATGAGCTGCCTGGACCTGGCCCGAGCGTTCAGCTTTCTGGCCAACGAAGGCGTGAGTGCCCACAGTGGCGAGCAGGTGCTGACGGCGCGCCAGACCAAGCAAGTGAACTCGATCATGGCCACCAGCGGGCTGTATGACGAGGCGGGCAATTTTGCCTATCGCGTGGGCCTGCCGGGCAAGAGCGGAGTCGGCGGCGGGATTGTTGCGGTGGTGCCGGGACAGTTCACAGTGTGCGTGTGGTCGCCGGAGTTGAACGCAGCAGGCAATTCGCTGGCGGGGATGAAGGCGTTGGAATTGTTGAGTGAGCGGATTGGGTGGTCGGTTTTTTGAGGTCATTCCCGCGGGCATGGGGACGAGCATCGGACTGAAGTCGAATCGGCGCTCAAAACGCAGTGCACCACACTTCATCTCGTTCAGTCCAGGTTGTCATAAATTAGGCGGTCTCTTTCAAGAATTCAGTTTCGATGTCGCCGGTACTGGACGTGCGTTTGGCTGTCCATTTCTCAAAAGAGGGGGAGCCGTTAACGTAATCCGCTTCCCAACGCCACGAACCGCCACTGGTTTCAAACCAGAGCACGGTCTCGTCTCGACCATCTCCGTAAAGGTGATAGTGGCCACTGACGGGCTCCGATATGCTGGTAAGCAAATAATGAAATTCTCCACTGAAGGAACCTGCTGACTCATCGAACTTTTTAATAGCCAGACGGAATACGTTACTGGATCCGCCGTCGTAGTTTCCGGATAGAGAGTAGGTCATGGGCATTTCCTGATAAGTAGCGAGAGAGTAAAGTGATACGCAGTCATACTGCGTGAAAGTTCTCTTACGAGAACCTGTAGGAAATGACAGTTTTTTATAACGTTACTTCATAAGAATCGCCTTCCGGCTCCCTTTACTGAATGCTTGCGTGGCATATTTCAGTGTGTAGATGCCGCTATTCGGTCGGTCCCACGCTCTGCGTGGGAACGATCATTGTAGGAGCGAGCTTGCTCGCGAAAAACTTCCAGGCCCTGCGGTCACCCAGGTTGCACGCGTTATCATGTGAGATCGTTCCCACGCTCTGCGTGGTAACGCATACGGTGACGCTCCGCGTCATCTCTCACAGCGGGACGCAGAGCGTCCGGGCGGCGTTCCCACGCAGAGCGTGGGAACGATCAGGTTGGTAGCAGTGGGTCAGCGGCGGGGCCTGTTGAGACGCGGCACGACCATGCCCACCTCACGCTGATAACGCCGATACCGCTCACCAAACAGCGCCACCAAATCCCGTTCTTCGAAACGGGCGCCGATGAAGAGATACACTGACATCCCCAGCGCAAACAGCAGATGCCCTACGGTCATATGCGGCGTTGCCCAAAAGGCAATCAGGAAGCCCAGGTACAGCGGATGACGCACGACCTTGTAGAGCAGCGGCGTCCGGAATGATGAGATCGTTCCCACGCTCTGCGTGGTAACGCATACTGTGACGCTCCGCGTCATCTCTCACAGCGGGACGCAGAGCGTCCGGGCGGCGTTCCCACGCAGAGCGTGGGAACGATCAGGTTGGTAGCAGTGGGTCAGCGGCGGGGCCTGTTGAGACGCGGCACGACCATGCCCACCTCACGCTGATAACGCCGATACCGCTCACCAAACAGCGCCACCAAATCCCGTTCTTCGAAACGGGCGCCGATGAAGAGATACACCGACATCCCCAGCGCAAACAGCAGATGCCCTACGGTCATATGCGGCGTTGCCCAAAAGGCGATCAGGAAGCCCAGGTACAGCGGATGACGCACGACTTTATAGAGCAGCGGCGTCCTGAATGTCAGGCCTGAGGGTGGGGCGTTGTGCCAGCGATCAATGGCCTGCTTCAGCCCGAACAACTCGAAGTGACTGATCAAGAAAGTTGCCAGCACCACTATGCCCCAGCCCAGCCAGAACAGGCCGGTCAGCAGTGCCTTGGCCCAGGCGGCGTCAACCGCCCAAACGGTGTGCGTAATAGGCCGCCACTGCCAGAACAGCAGCGCGAGCATCAGGCTGGAGAGCAACACATAGGTAGAACGCTCCACCGCTGCCAGGGCGAAGACTGCCATCCAGCGCTTGAAGCGCTTCCGCGCCATGGCGCTGTGCTGGACACCAAACACAACGATCAGTGACGCATTGATCAAGAGTGCCAGCGCCCAGTCGATGCGCGCGCCGGAGTCGATGTGTTTGGGTACGACCACAGCCCCCACGAAGCCCATCATGTACAGCAGGGTGAATAAGAACACCAGGTAGCAGCAGGTGCTATAGACCAGGCTAATCAAACGTGCAGTGAAGTTGTATGAAGGGGGTTGCCGTTTCATGGACGATTCCTTTCGCACATGGTGAATGGGTGAGCCAATCGATGACGGGCTCGCTCAGACTAACGGCATTCCCCTAGGCGGTAACCTGTTGGAATTGACAGTTGTAAGAGTGATTGGCGATTTAATTGACGTTCAACCAGTCCAACAAGCTATACCAGGCCACGCCTGCGCCAATGTGAGCCCCGGTGCTGTTGCAGTGCTCAAGGGCGCTGAATACTCCGACGCGGAACCTGGAATGAACCGAAGTCCCAGATACGCCGGCGACTCATTGTGGGAGCTGGCTTGCCTGCGATGGCGGTGGTTCAGTGGAAAAATCATTGACTGACACACCGCCTTCGCGGGCAAGCCCGCTCCCACATTTTGATCTTTATTGTTCTTTGAGCTGTAGGTGAGCCCAAACAAAAAATGCGCCCCTAGGGGCGCATTCTTTTGCTCGGTCAGCGATGGCCTATCAGGCCGTCGCATCCCAGGCCCGATCACCGTGCTCGTCTTTGATCCGAGTCGGCAAGCCCATCACATCCAGCGCCTTGAGGAACGGCTCAGCCGGCAGTTCCTCGACGTTGGCCATGTGCTTGACATCCCACTCGCCACGCGCAACCAGCAGCGCAGCGGCTACCGGTGGTACGCCTGCGGTGTAGGAGATGCCCTGGCTGTCGGTTTCGGCATAGGCCTCTTCGTGATCAGCCACGTTGTAGATGAACATCTCACGCGGCTGGCCATCCTTGGTGCCTCTGACCAGGTCACCGATGCAGGTCTTGCCGGTGTAGCCCGGGGCGAGCGAAGACGGGTCGGGCAGCACGGCCTTGACCACTTTCAACGGCACCACTTCCAGGCCTTCGGCAGTCTTGACCGGCTGTTCGGAGAGCAGGCCGAGGTTTTTCAGCACGGTGAACACGTTGATGTAGTGTTCGCCGAAGCTCATCCAGAAACGCACGTTGGGCACGTCGAGGTTTTTCGACAGCGAGTGCACTTCATCGTGGCCGGTGAGGTAGAGGTTCTGCGAACCGACTACCGGTAGGTCGTCGGTGCGTTTGACTTCGAACATGGTGTTGCTGGTCCACTGGCTGTTCTGCCAGCTCCACACCTGCCCGGTGAATTCGCGGAAGTTGATTTCCGGATCGAAATTGGTGGCGAAGTATTTGCCATGGGAGCCGGCATTGACGTCGAGAATGTCGATCGAATCAATGCGGTCGAAATGCTGTTGCTGCGCCAGCGCGGCATACGCGTTGACGACACCTGGGTCGAAGCCCACGCCAAGGATGGCGGTGATGTTCTTCTGTTTGCACTCTTGCAGGTGGTTCCACTCGTAGTTGCCGTACCACGGCGGGGTCTCGCAGACCTTGCCCGGCTCTTCGTGGATGGCGGTGTCCAGGTAAGCCACGCCCGTGTCGATGCAGGCACGCAGTACCGACATGTTGAGGAACGCGGAACCAACGTTGATGACGATCTGCGATTCGGTCTCGCGGATCAGGGCCTTGGTCGCTTCCATGTCCAGGGCGTTCAGCGCGAAGGCTTGGATATCGGCGGGAACCTTGAGGCTACCCTTGGCCTTGACGCTGTCGATGATGGCCTGGCATTTGGAGATGTTGCGCGACGCGATAGCAATACGACCGAGTTCGTCGTTGTGCTGCGCGCACTTGTGGGCCACCACCTTGGCGACACCTCCTGCACCAATGATAAGAACGTTCTTTTTCAATTGCTTTATCTCTCCTTTATCCGCCAGCTCAGGACAGGCTGGACAGGTAGTCGTCGTAACCAAATTCACGAACCACCTCGACTGTACCGTCGAGTTGTTTCACTACGATGGACGGCATTTTCAGGCCGTTGAACCAGTTTTTCTTGACCATGGTGTAGCCTGCGGTGTCGATGAACGACAGCCGATCGCCGATGGCCAGCGGACGATCAAATTGATACTCGCCGAAGATGTCCCCGGCCAGGCAGGATTTGCCGCACACCATGTAGGTGTGTTCACCCTCGCTCGGCGCCAGCTTGGCGTTGAGGCGGTAGATCAGCAGGTCCAGCAGGTGGGCTTCGATGGAGCTGTCTACCACGGCGAGATTCTTGCCGTTGTAGAGGGTGTCGAGCACGGTGACTTCCAGGGAGGCGCTGTTGGTGATCGCCGCTTCGCCGGGTTCCAGGTAGACCTGTACGCCGTACTTCTCGGAGAAGGCTTTGAGCCGCGCGCAGAACGCGTCCAGCGCATAGCCTTCACCGGTGAAATGGATGCCGCCGCCGAGGCTGACCCACTTGACCTTGTGCAGCAGCGCACCGAAGCGTTCTTCGATGGTGCCGAGCATCTTGTCGAACAGGCTGAAGTCGCCGTTCTCGCAGTTGTTGTGGAACATGAAACCGGAGATCTGATCGATCACGCCTTCGATCTTCACGGGGTCCCACTCGCCCAGGCGGCTGAACGGGCGCGCCGGGTCGGCCAGCAGGTAGTCAGAGCTGCTCACCTGCGGGTTCACACGCAGGCCGCGGGTCTTGCCTTCGCTGCGTTCGGCAAAACGCTGCAGCTGGCTGATGGAGTTGAAGATGATCTTGTCGCAGTTCTCCAGCATCTCTTCGATTTCATCGTCGGCCCAGGCCACGCTGTAGGCGTGCGCTTCACCTTCGAACTTCTGGCGACCGAGCTTCAACTCATACAGCGACGACGAGGTGGTGCCGTCCATGTATTGCTGCATCAGGTCGAATACCGACCAGGTAGCAAAGCACTTGAGCGCCAGCAGAGCCTTGGCGCCGGACTGTTCGCGCACGTAGGCAATCTTCTGCATGTTGACCAGAAGCTTCTGTTTATCGATGAGGTAGTACGGCGTTTTGATCATTTTTGAGAGCCTGCGGCGGTGCCTGCCAAAAAAGGACACGCATTGTGCCCGCACTTGGAACAGATCGAAAGGTTAGCCGGCGGTTTTTGCGCGCCACGTTAAGCATAGGGCGTAAGTATGACCGTTCATAAGAATCCCCCCGCCCAAACTGTGGGAGCGCTCGAGCCTAAGCGAGGCCGCGATGACGGCCGCCCTGGCAACACAACCTCCCAAAGTAGCGCCGCCAAAATCCTGCCACCTAAACATGAGTAAATCTTGTGATGATCTAGAACAAAATGAGTTTGTCTCAAGACACCCCTCTGCCGACAATGACCGCCATCAATCACACCATCGGAGTTGTAAGTCATGGCAGTCGCTCATTCCCTCGGATTTCCTCGCATTGGACGCGATCGTGAACTGAAAAAAGCGCAGGAAGCGTTCTGGAGGGGTGAGCTCGACGAAGCCGGCCTGCGCGCCGTTGGCCGTGATATGCGCAGCACCCACTGGGCGCTGCAACAGCAAGCCGGCATCGAACTGCTGCCGGTGGGTGATTTCGCCTGGTACGACCAGGTGCTGACCCACTCACTGATGTTCGGCGTGGTCCCTGAGCGGTTTCGCCCGGCCGATGGCCAGGCCACGTTGCATACCTTGTTCGCCATGGCCCGTGGCGTCAGCGATAGTTGCTGCGGCGGTGCCCATGCCCAGGAGATGACCAAGTGGTTCGATACCAACTATCACTACCTGGTGCCGGAGTTCAGCGTCGATCAGCAGTTCCACCTGGCGTGGGACCAGTTGTTCGAAGAGGTCCAGGAAGCCCTCGACCTGGGGCACCGCGTCAAGCCCGTGGTGATCGGCCCGCTGACCTACTTGTGGCTGGGCAAGGCCAAGGGCGCTGACTTCGACAAGCTCGACCTGCTCGAGCGCCTGCTGCCGCTGTATGGCCAGATCTTCCAGCACCTGGCCGATTTGGGCGTGGAGTGGGTGCAGATCGACGAGCCGATCCTGGCGCTGGATCTGCCCCAGGACTGGAAGAACGCTTTTGAGCGCGCCTATAACCTGATCCAGCGCGACCCGCTGAAAAAATTGGTGGCCACCTACTTCGGTGGCCTGGAAGAAAACCTCGGCCTGGCCGCCAACCTGCCGGTGGATGGCCTGCATATCGACCTGGTGCGTGCGCCGGACCAGTACCCGACCATCCTCGACCGCCTGCCAGCATATAAGGTGTTGTCCCTGGGCGTGGTCAACGGCCGAAACGTGTGGCGCTGCGATCTGGAAAAAGCCCTGGCCACCTTGCAGCATGCCCATGAGAAGTTGGGCGATCGCCTGTGGGTCGCACCGTCCTGCTCGCTGCTGCACAGCCCGGTGGACCTGGAGCGGGAAGACCAGTTGGATGCCGAACTGAAAAGCTGGCTGGCCTTCGCCGTGCAGAAGTGCGCGGAAGTGGCGCTACTGGCCAAGGCGGTTGACCAGCCCGAAGCCCCCGACGTACTCGCCGCCCTGGCCGAAAGCCGCGCCGTGCAGGTGGCTCGTGCTGCATCGTCACGTATCCATAAACCCGCTGTTCAGGCCCGTGTCGCCGCCATTACTGCCCAGGACAGCCAGCGTCAGTCGCCATTTGCCCAGCGCATCGAAAAACAGCGGGCCGGGCTTAACCTGCCGTTGTTCCCGACCACCACCATCGGCTCGTTCCCACAGACCGCGTCGATCCGCCTGGCGCGCCAATCGTACAAGGCGGGTAAGTTGAGCCACGCCGAATACGTTGAAGCCATGCACAGTGAGATCAAGCATGCGGTTGAGGTGCAGGAAAATCTTGGCCTGGATGTGCTGGTGCATGGTGAAGCCGAGCGTAACGACATGGTCGAGTACTTTGCCGAGCAACTGGATGGCTACGTGTTTACCCGGTTTGGCTGGGTGCAGAGTTACGGTTCGCGCTGTGTGAAACCCGCGGTGATTGTCGGCGACTTGAGCCGCCCGAAAGCCATGACCGTGGAGTGGATTCGCTATGCCCAAGGGCTCACCGACAAAGTGATGAAGGGCATGCTCACAGGCCCGGTGACCATGCTGATGTGGTCGTTCCCACGGGAAGACCTGAGCCGCGAAATGCAGGCCCGGCAACTGGCCCTGGCGATTCGTGACGAAGTGGTGGACTTGGAAGCGGCCGGCATCAAGATCGTGCAGATCGACGAAGCCGCCTTTCGTGAAGGCTTGCCGTTGCGCCAGGCGCAGTGGCAGCACTACCTCGACTGGGCGACTGAAGTGTTTCGTTTGTGCGCGAGTGGCGTGGGCGATGAAACCCAGATCCACACCCACATGTGCTACAGCGAATTCAACGATGTGATCGAGTCCATCGCCGCCATGGATGCCGACGTGATCACCATCGAGACTTCACGCTCGGACATGGAGTTGCTCGACGCGTTCGAAGCCTTCGCCTACCCGAACGAGATCGGCCCGGGGGTCTACGACATCCACTCGCCACGGGTGCCGGATGCCTCGGAAATGGCCAACTTGCTGCGCAAGGCCGCCAAGCGGATTCCGGCAGAGCGCTTATGGGTGAACCCCGATTGCGGCTTGAAGACGCGGGGCTGGTCGGAAACGGAGGCGGCGCTCATCCACATGGTCACCGCCGCTCGCCAACTGCGTGCCGAGTCAACCTGTAGGAGCGAGCTTGCTCGCGAAAAACGCCAACGATTACGCGTAGCTTCTGAATGAACGCGGCGCCTGTGAGCTTTTCGCGAGCAAGCTCGCTCCTACAAGGGGAGGGGGGCAATATTCGCCCCCTGCATCAGGTCAGAGGTATTTGAGCCACGCCAGGTCGCGCCGCCGGGCTTTCAGGCCGGCGAACCAACGTACGGGCAAGTACAGGGCGATCGGCAACAGCAGCGCTGCCAGCCACACCGCACCGATACCGTCGAAACCAAAGTAATTGCCATGGTTGAGGCCAAACATCGCTACGCAGGCGACATAGAGGATTTTCAATACGTAGAGGTGCAACAGATAAAAGAACATCGGCGCCGCGCCGAACACCGCTAGCACGCCGATCCAGCGCTTATGCCCGGCGCGTTCAAATGCCAGCAGCAACAGCAAGCCAATCCCCAGGGTCAACGCCAGGAACAACAGCGAAGGCGGGTACTTGGTGATGTTGAAAAAGCTCATCAGCGTCAGCACGCCGCTGTCATACACCTGCCAAGGCTGCTCGCCGTAGCCATTGAGCGTGCGCAATAGCCCAAAACCCACCAACGCGCCCACCCCCGCGATCAGCAAATAACGCTGCCGCACAGCCGGCAGCGTGGCATTGGCAAACCATGGCCCGAGGCCGTAGCCCAGGGCAATCACACCGATCCATGGCAGCACCGGGTAGGTGGTGCGCAGGCGCAGGTTGTCAGACACTTCAATCCAGTTGCGTTCATGCAGGATCGTCCATGGCACATGCAACATCGAACCCGGTGCAAAGTGCAGCCCATCGAGCAGGTTGTGCCCGGCGATAATCACCAGCGCCACGCCGATCAGCCAGGCACGCGGCAGCCACACAAACGCGGCAAGGGCGATCATGCTGATGCCGATGGCCCAGATCACTTGCATATAGATCACGCTGGGCGGCAGTTGGAAGGTCCACGCGAAGTTGACCAGGGTGAATTCCAGCACCACCAGGAACAGCCCGCGCTTGAACAAAAAAGCCGACACGTCGCGACGGCCCTTGTACTTCTGGCCATACAGCCACGCCGACAATCCGGTGAGCAGCACAAACACCGGCGCACACAGGTGGGCGAGGGTGCGGCTGAAAAACAACGCAGGCTCGGTGCTGTCGATGCTCATGGGGTCGCTGACCTGGCGGTGCAGCAAGAAGGTTTCACGCACGTGGTCCAGCAACATGAACAGGATCACCAGGCCGCGCAGGGCGTCGATGGACAGCAGGCGTTTGCGTAAAGTCATAGCGTCAGTCATAAGTTAAGGATCACACGCAGGCACAATATTGACGTTATTCTATAACATTAAGCGAGGTAAGCATGACCCCTCAATCGGCCGAAGCGGTAATCGCGTTCTGGAAACAGGCGGGGCCCAAGCGTTGGTTTGCCAAGGACGAGGCGTTCGATACAGCCTTTCGTGACAGCTTCCACGCCACCCATATGCAGGCGGCGCGCCGCGAACTCGAAGACTGGTTGACCACGGCGGATGGCGCGTTGGCGTTATTGATCCTGCTGGACCAGTACCCGCGCAACGCCTTTCGCGGCACGGCGCACATGTTCGCCACCGACCCGCTGGCCCGGTTGTATGCGCGAAAGATGGTGGACGCGGGATTGGATCAACAGATCGAACCTCAATTGCGTGCGTTCTGCTATTTGCCTTTTGAACATTCGGAAGACCCCCAGGACCAGCAACGCTCCCTTACCCTGAACCAGCAGTTGGATGCCAGCACCTATCACTGGGCCAAGGAGCATGCCGATATCATTGAGCGGTTCGGGCGGTTTCCGCATCGCAATGGGGTGTTGGGGAGGAAGACCACCGATGAAGAGCTCGCCTTCCTCAAGGCCGGTGGCTTCGCCGGTTAGGCGTGTTCTGGCGCCATGCTTTGCTGGGCGCCAACACGGCGAAACCGCCGCACCCCCTTAAGGTCAATCGCCCACCGCAACGCTTCAGTGGCCGAAGGGCGCGGGCCTTGGGTGATCGCCTGTTCATCCTTGCCCAGTGCACTGAGGTAACCCTGTGTACCGCCGCGTTCGCTCCAGTAATGGGTGTGGCTGAGCCAGGATCTGGCCAGCCAGCCTTTGCCGTTGCCCACGGTCACCGGCAAGTCCAGCACGCCGCCGCCCATCACCGGCTTGACCGGGCCGCCGACGATGTCGCCGAATACGCCGAAGGGGGCAGGGAAGTACAGGTTGGTCCAGCGCGTGACGGCAAAGGCTGCGGCGTGGTGCAGGTAGTGCGGGGTGAAGGGCTTTTGGCCGAGCATCAGCGGTTGGCGGGCGTTGTAGCCGTAGCCCTGGGCGTCCTCGGTAGGCGGGCAGGCCGGGGCTTCGCGGCGTTTCATGCGCTGCTGGAAGTCACTGACGCTGCGGCCCAGTAACAGGCTGGCGTGGGCCATCGGGCTGCCGACGGTGACCAGGTCGGTGATGCGCCAGGGGTTCCCCAGGCCGCGCTGTTCGACGAACGCCTCGGCCTGTTGCTGACGAAAATTCAACAGGCTGCCCAGGCTGCCGTCCAGCGAGGCGCCGGCTGCGGGCAAGGTATCCTTGACCACCGGTTGCAGCGGTTCGCGGTTGGCATAACGGGCCGCCAGCTCACGGTTGCTGGGGTTCAGTTGGGTCAGTTGGTCGTGGTATTCATGCCAGAGGTAGCCGACGATGTCGTAGGCAATCACGCTGCCCAAACTGTGGCCCACGACGATGATGCGCTCGTAGTCGCCCTGGTTGTGCAGGGCGCGCAGCAGGTCTACACCATCGGCACGGATCTGCTCGCGCACCCTCACGTTCTGCGGGTTGGGGCTGAGGTAGCGTGCGGCGTCTCCCAGGTACGCCAGCGCCGAGTAGCGCAGCCCCAGTCCCATGGCCGCGAGCAGCAGGGGGATCAGCGCGAAGGGGTTGTCGTTGGCGGGCAACTGACCCCAGGCCGTAGCCAGTGCGCCGCTAGCAATCAATAGCAGTAATACCAGCACCGTCCAGCGCGTGCTGCGCCAGATCGGCACGATGGCGTCGGGGATGTCGCGACGCGGGCGCTTGAAGATGTCCCACAGCCAGCCCAGCAAATGGCCGAGCTTGGTACCCTGCATCTTGTGGGCCCAGTAGTACTCATAGAAATCCGTCGAGGTGCGGCCTGAGGACTTGAGTACGCGTAGGTCGAAGTTGCGCGACAGCCGATCGGGCTTGCTCCAGTACAGAGGTGTGCCATCGGGGGTGTCCGTGGGGATCATCGCTTCGACAAAGCCGCGCAAGGTGTCCATTGGGCGCTGTTCGCCGATGCCGTGGATAACCACAACTGCTTGTTTCATGTGCTGTTCCTTCCTTGAAAATCAGCGGTAGCCATAATATTGCCACTACCCGCGCTATTCCCGCCAGGAATGCCCCCATAAAAACCCTGCATTGTCTTTATCGGCCCGGATCTCGTAGCGTTATTGCTCACCCCAGGAGATTGCCCATGAGCCAAGGCCCGCTGCACCTCTACGTTGATTCGCTGTTTACCAGCCCTTATGCCATGTCGGTGTTTGTCGCCTTGCGCGAAAAAGGCCTGGCGTTCGAGACCCTCACCCTGGACCTCGATGCCGGGCAGAACCAGGCGACAGACTTCGCCTTGCGCTCTCTGACCCAGCGAGTGCCGACCCTGGTGGACGGCGACTTTGCCCTGTCGGAGTCTTCGGCCATCACCGAGTACCTGGACCAGGCCTACCCCGAAACCAGCGTGTACCCGGCGGATGTGCAGCAGCGGGCGAGGGCGCGACAGGTCCAGGCGTGGCTGCGCAGCGACCTGCTGGCGATTCGCCAGGAGCGCTCGACGCTGGTGGTGTTCTGCGGGCAGAAGAGGCCGCCATTGTCAGCAGAGGCTCAAGCCGCCGCGACCAAGTTGATCAGCGCGGCGCAAGCGTTGCTGGCGGATAACCGTGAGTACCTGTGCGGCCAGTGGTCGATTGCCGATGTGGACCTGGCGGTGATGCTCAATCGCCTGATCCTCAATGGTGACGCAGTGCCGGCGCAGTTGGTGGCCTACGCGCAACGCCAGTGGCTGCGGCCGTCAGTGCGCGAGTGGGTCGAGCTGCGACGCCCTCTGCTCTAGCTGCTGGGCGACCCGCCGGTCGAGGTCTTCCCAATCGGCCATGCCCAGCACGCGCATGGTGTTCAAGCCGCGCAAGTAGCCGCGCAGTTGCTGGGCGCTGGCGCTGTTTTGCGCGGCGTCGGCGTGTGAGTCCAGCAACACCGTTTCGTACTCGACCAGGTAGTCGGCGACTCGCTCGCGAAACTCTGGCAGTACCGCCTCGCGGATACGATCGAAGATTTTCTGGTAAGGCTTCATGGCGGGGTCCTTATAGATTTTATGGGCGGCCTGACACTATCGGTTCAAATGATAGTCACCATCAAGGATCACAAGTTCTGTTTTTTCGCCAAACGCGCAGAATCTGCACATCGAGACGCAGCCCAAGGAAAATGCGCGATGAGGACGATTATCCAGTTGGCTTTGATGGCCCTGATGCTGGGCACCGCGGTCATGACCACCCCGGCGATGGCCGATGAAGTGCGTACAGGCCATTTGCTGCCACTGGTGGGTAGCGTAGACTCCCTGCAGCGTGCCCAGTCGGTGGGGGTATTGTTCAGTGAAAACACCCGCGACAACCTCAGCTACCTTGAACGCTACCACGCCATGGCGCTGAACGGCGCCAAGGATGCGCTGGATGGGCGGATTCGCGAGGCGTTCGTCAACAGCTCCGACCCGGAACTGGCGATTGACTGGTTGATGCACTCGTTGCAGGGCACTTTTTTCTCGGTGACGGTCTATAGCAGCCTGGATGCCCTGGTGCAGGCGCACCCGGATGTGGTGGTGGTGCTCGATACCCATAACCAATTGCTGACCCAGCGTAATGACCGGGTCGAAGCACGCTTTGTCGCACGCTTTTATGACGCGAACCTGCAATTTATCGCCAAGGCCGAAGGCTCGGTGGACAAGCACGTGCCGTCCGTGTGGGTGCACGACAAGGCGGCGCCAGAGATTGCTGCACTGATCGAGCAACAACGCGATGTACAGCAAGATGCCCTGAAGCAGTTCGATGCGTCGCTCAAGGCCCTGGTTCGCGCAGGTTGACCCGCGAATGGTTGTGAACCCTATTGGTTATTTTCAGGAATGTATATGCGCTCTTTCTTCGCCCCGGCCCTGGCTTGTGTTTCGTTATTGCTGACCGGCTGTATCACGGCGCCCAATGCCCCATCGCTGACCCTGCAAACCGATAAAACCCCCGACGGTTATGTGCAGTGCGTGCTGCCCAAGCTGGAAAAGCACGGCATCACCTCGACCGTCACCCAGAACTCGCGCCACGCCAAGGTGCTGTTGACCAGCAAGATTGCTGCCGATGATGTGCTGGAGGCCTACAAGTCCCAGGACGGCACCAAGGTGTTCCTGTATGAGCGCAAGCCGTTGGCTTCGGCGATCAAGCCATCGCGGCTGGAGCAGGCCGCGCAGGATTGCAAATAAACCCGCACATACAACGCAAACCCACCCTGTAGGAGCGAGCTTGCTCGCGAAAAACGTCAACGATAACGCGGGCTTCCTGAATAAACGCGGCGCCTGTGAGTTTTTCGCGAGCAAGCTCGCTCCTACAGGGTAGGGTATTAGCCCCATTTGGATCAGGGTTTGGCTTCGTTGCTGAAGCTGTCGACAGTCTTGACCAGCCCTCGCGCCGCCAACGCCACCAACTCACCGCCTTTCTCCACGGTAGCCAACGCCGGGTCCGAGCCCATGCGGCCGTCAGGGAAGCGCGCACGGAAGTCCAGGGCTTCGCGGATCGGGCCGGTGTTGGCGATTTGCGGTGAGTATTCGGCAGACTTGATCGCGTCCGGATACGCCCACTGCGTCACGGCAATTTCCGACGGTGTGGCGTGGCTGCCATGCCCGACCGGGAATTGACGCTGGGCCAGGTCAGTGACGCCTTCCAGATCCCACCAGTTCACCAGCTTCAGCGCGAACCCGGCCGGGCGGCGGGCGAAGCTGGCTTCGGCGTACAGTTCGGAGAACGCCGCTTCAATCGTGGCGATGTTGCCGCCGTGGCCGTTGAGGAACAGGATCTTTTCGAAGCCATGCCCGGCCAGCGAGCGCACCCAGTCGCCAATCGCGGCGATAAAGGTGGAAGGGCGCAGGGAGATGGTGCCGGGAAAGCCCAGGTGGTGTTGGGCCATGCCGATATTGAAGGTCGGGCCGACCAGGATGTCGGCGTGCTTCTGTGCCTCATGAGCGATGATTTCCGGGCACATCCAGTCAGTGCCCAACAGGCCGGTGGGGCCATGTTGCTCGTTGGAGCCGATGGGAATCACCACCGTGCGGCTGCGTTCCAGGAACTGCCCTATTTCGATCCAGGTGGAGGTGTGTAGAAGCATGCGACGCTCTCTTTTATCTATGGGGACAGGCTATCCGCCACGGATTGTACGACTACTCGCCACCTGTTGGGGTTTGCAATTGAGGTAGGTCGATGACTTCAGCCAGCGCTGGTCGGGGTACCACGAAAACATGAACTGCCCGTCCTTGAGCTTGTCCACCACTTGGCGGGCAACTTGCGGGCGCACGGCCGGGCAACCCTGGCTGCGGCCGATGCGGCCTTCGCGCTTGCTCCACAACGGGCTGACGTAGTCGGCAGCATGAATCACGATGGCACGGTCGCGGGCCTGGTCATTGAAGCCGGGTTCCAGACCGTCCATGCGCAACGAGTAACCATGGGCGCCCAGGTAGCTCTCCTGGGTGCGGAACAACCCCAGGCTCGACTGATGGCTACCCTCGAGATTGGAGAACTGGGTGGCGAAGTTTTCCCCGGACTTGGCGCCGTGGGCCACCAGGTCGCGCAATACCAAGGTCTTTTTGCGCAGGTCGAAGATCCACAGGCGACGGGCGGTCGAGGGCTGGGAGTAGTCAATAACCGCTAGGCGATCGGAACGTTCCTCGCCGTTATTGACCGCGCACTGCACGGCGCTCAGGGCGCTTTTGAGCACGGTGGGATTGAGTTCTGGAGCAGAGCGCGCCAGGCTGCTATACAGGGAAGGAGAGGGGCCATTGGCGGCGAGCGCAACATTGCTCAATAAAGCCAGGCACCCGGTGATCAAGCCCAGGCTGGTTAGCCTGTGCCTGCGTATAAAAGTCAGCATCTACAGTCGAGTCCCCGCTGTGGAGTGGAGCTAAGTCAATTGTTCAAAAAACACGCATGTTACTTGAGCATTTGCCTGCTCGTTGCACCATTGGTCGCTACAGCCGAAACGCTGCCGATTGAACCCTTGCCCGTCACCACCCCCGCGCCGGTCGCGCTGGAGCCGCTGCAACAGGCCTTGGCGCAGTTGACCAGTGTCTGCCCGCACCTTGCGCCGCGTATCGATGCCGCCGCGTTGGCGCGCCTGCAAGCCTTTTACCAGCAGCAGGGCGATGCCCCGCTATGGGCGGCTGACGAACGCCGGCAAGCCTTGCACGCCCAGTTGCTGATGCTTGCCGACGATGGCCTGGACCCCACCCACTATAGCTTGCCTGCGACGGATGCAACGGCCAACGTACTGTGCAGCGATATCGCCAACAGCCAGCAGTACCTGCAAGCTCTGCAGGATTTGCACTACGGGCGCCTGCCGCAATCTCGCTTTGAGCCCCTCTGGCACTCCCAGCCACCCAGTGGCGACCCGAATACCGAGGTACTGGCGTTCGCCGCCACCGGCCTGCACGACATGGCCCAAGCCTTCGACCAGGCGCGGCCCAGCGCCGATTTGTACCGCAGCCTGCGCAATGCCTATGCCGGCGTGCGCCAGCAACCGTTGCCCCATTGGGACCCGGTCGCCGACGGCGCGCTGTTGCGCCCGGGGATGAACGACCCCCGCGTGCCGGATCTGGCGCGGCGCCTGCACAGCGGTGGCTACCTGGCCCAGTTGCCCAGCGGCAACGACAAGCAGTACCAGGGCGAACTGGTCAAGGCGGTGAAAGCCTTCCAGCTCAGCCACTCGTTACAGGCCGACGGCGTGATCGGCGCCGGCACCGTGGCCGAACTCAATATCAGCCCGGCGATGCGTCGTGAACAACTGCGCATCAACCTAGAGCGTTTCCGCTGGCTGGCCCAGGACCTGGAGCCTGAAGGCGTCGTGGTCAATGTGGCCGCCGCGCAACTGAGCGTGTACCAGAGCGGCATCCCGGTGTGGCAAACCCGCCTGCAAGTGGGCCGGGCCGAACGCCAGACGCCGTTGCTCAAGTCGCGCATCACCCGGCTGACCCTCAACCCCACCTGGACCATCCCGCCGACCATCATGCGCGAGGACAAGCTGCCGGCCATCCGTCTCAACCCTGAATACCTGCGCCAGCAAAACCTGCAAGTGCTCGACGCCGAGGGTCACCCGTTGACCCCCGACCAGGTCGACTGGGCACGCCCGGGCAATATCCTGCTGCGCCAGCAGGCCGGCCCGCGTAACCCGTTGGGCAAAATAGTGATGCGCTTTCCCAATCCGTATTCGGTGTACCTGCACGATACCCCGAGCCAACCGTTGTTCACCAAGGGCCCGCGGGCGTTCAGTTCGGGATGCGTGCGGGTCGAGCAACCATTGTTATTGCGCGACCTGCTGGTAACGCCGGCCGAACGCACCCGCACCGATGAGTTGCTGGCGACCGGCGAAACCCATGAGTTCAGGCTGGCCACGCCGGTACCGGTGCTGTTGGGGTATTGGACGGTAGAAGTGGATCGCCAGGGCGAGCTGGTGTACGCGCCGGATATTTATGCGCGTGACCCGGCGTTGATCAAGGCCATGGGTAACGTGTTATAGCGCCGATGGTCTTGATACGCATGTAGGAGCGAGCTTGCTCGCGAAAAACGTCAACGATAACGCGCGCTTCCTGAATAAACGCGGCGCCCGTGAGTTTTTCGCGAGCAAGCTCGCTCCTACATTGCGTTATTGCGTTAGGGTTCTATTCCGGCATCAGCTGCTGGCGGCATTCGAGCACCAAGCGGGCGCCGCCCAACTCACTGGTGCCGACCTCCAGCTTGAAGCCATGCAAGTTGATGATCGCCGCCACAATCGACAGGCCCAAACCAAACCCGCCTTGCTGATCACTCTCATCGACCCGATAGAAACGCTGGAACACCGACGCGCGCTCGGCGGCTGGAATGCCCGGCCCGGAGTCGAGCACTTCGATGCGCGTACTGCCCAGGTCGTTGACTGCCCGCAAGATCACCTTGCCCTTGGGCGGGGTGAACTTGATCGAGTTACTCAGCAGGTTGGCCAGGGCTTCAAACAACAGCGCACGGTCACCGGTAATCCACGGCAGTGAGTCAGGCGCCTGCAACACCAGCTCCAGTTCGCCTTCTTCGGCCAGGGGCAGGTAGAAGTCATGCAGCTCGCGCAGCAACGGCAGCGGGTCCAGCACCAGGAAGCCGGAGCGGCGCTGGTGGTCTTCCAGTTCCGAGATGCGCAGCAGCCCGCGAAAGCGCGCCATCAGCGTGTCGGTTTCGGCAATGGCGTCATCGAGCTTTACCGCGTGGGCTGAGTCTTCCTCGGCTTGTTGCTTGATGCGGTAAAGCTGGGCGCGCAAGCGGGTGAGCGGGGTGCGCAGGTCGTGGGCGATGTTGTCGCACACGCCCTTGACCTCGTTCATCAGTTTTTCGATGCGGTCGAGCATCGCGTTGACGATGGCGGCGAGCATGTCTAGCTCGTCGCGCCGGTTGGACAGCGGCAAGCGGTGCGTGAGGTCGCCGGCGACGATGGCCTCGGCGCTGGCCTGGATCCCGCGAATGCGCCGCAACGGGCGACGGCGCAGCAGGTGCCAGCCAGCCGCGCCGGGGATGATGGTCAAAGAGAGTGCCCACAGCAGGGCGTGCCAGATGATCCGCGTTACCCCGAACAACGAGCCGTTGGCGCGCACCAACACCAGCCAGCGGCCGTCTTCGGTGTGGGTGGCCACCGCGTCGCAACTGTCCTTGGGCAGTTTGGGGTCATCGGATTGCACGCAATTGGTCAGGGCGTGGATCTTGCCATCCAGCGGCAAGTCGGGTGGTACGGCGCGGATCGGCCCGCTCAGGGGGCGAAATTGCTCATCGAACAGGCCATAGGCGTCCACGCCCTTCATGTCGAAGGTCATACTGGTGGTAAGCGCTTCCACCAGTTCTTCGCCGTCAAAACGCTGGAACAGGTGTTGGCGTTGCAGCAGGGAATGGCGCGATAAGTCGCTGAGGTAGCCCGACACCTCGTAGTACAGCACCCCCATGAGGATGCAGCTCCAGGCCACGAACAACGAACTGTACAGCGCCAGCAAGCGGCTGCTGGAAGAGCGCCAGCCTTTAGAGGGGTTCAGCAATGACATAACCCGAGCCTCGTACCGTGCGGATCAGCGGCGTGAGGCCCGGTGGGTCGATTTTCTTGCGCAGACGGCCAATGTGCACGTCGATCAGGTTGGTGCCGGGGTCGAAGTGATAGCCCCAGACTTCCTCGAAAATCATCATCCGCGACAGGATCTGCCCGGTGTTGCGCATCAGGAATTCAAGCAGTTTGTATTCGGTGGGCAGCAGGGTCAGCGGCTGGTCGGCACGGCTGGCTTCGCGGCTGATCAGGTTCAGTTCCAGGTCGGCCACGCGCAGGGCGGTTTCGAACTCCTGGACCGTGCTTTTACGCCGCAGCAGCACCTCGACACGGGCGGCCATTTCATCCGAGGCGAACGGCTTGGTCAGGTAGTCATCGCCGCCGGCACGCAGGCCGCGCACGCGCTCGTCGACATCGGAGAGGGCGCTGATCATCAGGATCGGCGTAGACACCCCAATGGTGCGCAACGTGGTGACGATGGCCAGGCCATCGAGTTCGGGCAGCATGCGGTCGAGGGTGATCAGGTCGTAATCACCACTCACGGCGCGGACCAGGCCCTCGCGGCCGTTGTCCACCCAATCTACGTCCAGTCCATGGCTACTCAGCTCGGCGACAATCTCGCGGGCCGTTACGGCGTCATCCTCGATGGTCAAAATGCGGGTCATAGGAGTACCTGGTGAGCGTTCACACTAGAAGTGGCGACATTTTGCCAAGAAGTTGCTGAATGTTTCCTAAATAAAACTTCATCTTCCTGAAACTGGTACTACATCGAACACTGTGGGAGCTGGCTTGCCTGCGATGGTGGCCTACCAGCCGACACTTCTCTACCTGACACCCCACAATCAAACTGTGCGGGCTTGCTCGCGAAGGCGGCCTGGCAGTCAACACAGTTGGACCGGGTACATATCCGTTATTTAGGTAACGGCCACTTAGGGTTCCGCTCTGACAGCGGGTCACTTTTGGAAAAGAGCCCCAAAAGTAACCAAAAGGGCTCTTGCCCCACCACTCGGCACCTCGCCCAGGCTCGGTGTGCCCGTAATCCGCCAGTGATTTGGGGGGCCGCCGCCACGCGCCATCCATGGCGCGGGGCGGCTAAACCGGCATCCCTGCCGGTTTACCCCCCAAATCACTGTCGAATTCCGGCCAGCGTGGTTTAACGGGGCGCCTAAGATCAAAAGCAGATCAAGAGCGGCTCGCTTCGCATCGTGGTTAGCGTCGGCTGCTACAGGCTACAAAGTTGTGTAGATACCTATGGCCATCGCAGGCAAGCCCGCTCCCACAGGGGAGTGCATTACGCCCGCCTGATATCGCCGTTTATTGCAATCTGCATGATGTGGCTAAGTTCAATTTAAATAAATCATTGAAATCAAAGGAATTTAATTTTAATCGCGACTGGCACGCTGCCTGCACTGTCCGTTTTGAGACTTGTAACATCATTTTTCGTGCCTGGAGCAAAACAACAATGATCACATCCTCATCCACGCTGCAAGAGTCAAGCACGCTCTCCGGGGTTTCCTGGGGGGCGATTTTCGCCGGGGCCGCTGCGGCGGCTGCCTTGTCATTGATCCTGGTGTTGCTGGGTTTCGGCCTGGGCTTTTCGGCGGTGTCGCCGTGGGCGGACAGCGGTATCAGCGCCAAGGGCCTTGGTATTTCCACGATTGTCTGGCTGGCGTTCACCCAGATCGTCGCTTCTGGCCTGGGCGGTTACATCGCCGGTCGGTTGCGGGTGAAGTGGGCCAATATGCATGGCGACGAGGTGTACTTTCGCGATACCGCCCATGGTTTCCTGGCGTGGGCAGTGGCCACATTGATCACGGCGATGCTGGTGGTCGGTTCGGTCAGCAGTGTGGCCAGCGGCGGCGTGAAAGCGGGTGCGAGTGTGGCTTCGGGCGCGGCCAGCGGCCTCACCCAGGCGGCGGGCAGTGCGGCTAAGGGTGCCGACAGTGGTGACTTCGGTTATTACGTCGACAGTCTGTTCCGCGATGATCGTCCTGCGGCGGTCAGCGATGATGCAGCCCACGCCGTGGTCGGTCGCATCCTGACGCGTACGTTGAGCAACGACGGCCAACTGGCAGCGGAAGACCGCGCCTACCTGGCTCAACTGATCAGCCAGCGCACCAACCTCAGCCAGGCCGATGCCGAAGCTCGTATCGACAAGGTCTATGGCGATGCGCGCAAAGCCGTTGAAGACGCCAAGCTCAAAGCCAAGCAGGCCGCCGAGACCGCGGCGAAAGTGGCGGCCTACACCTCGCTGTGGACCTTTGTAGCGCTGCTCATCGGTGCGTTCTTCGCCAGCTTTGCCGCCACCTTCGGCGGTCGCCGCCGGGATGCCGTGGTGTACGTCGAAACCGAAAACTACGTTCGTTAATTCAAGGAGAACATGATGCGCTCATTACTGCTGTGGTTCCTCGGCGTGCCGATTCCGGTGATCATCCTGATCGCGATCTTCATGCACTAAATCCACTCCTGGCTCGCTCCTACAGAGGGCAGATAGGGCAAGCCTTGTCAGTCGTCAAATCCTACCTGCTCATGGATTTCATCCACCTTCAATTCCAACCGATACGCCACCGCAATAAACAATGCCTGGCACAGGCACAGGGTGGCGCTCAACGAGCGGAAAGCAAACGAAGAACCTTCATTGACCAACAGCACCGCGTTCGCCCGCTTGGCCAGGGGCGACAGGTTGCTGTCGGTGATGATCAGGGTCTTGGCCTGGTGATGCTGCGCGATGCGCAGGCAGTGCTGGGTCTCCTTGCCGTAGGGCGTAAAACTGATCGCAATTACCAGGTCATTGGCGCGCACGCTGCGCATCTGCTCGCGGTAACTGCCACCTAGCCCCGAGATCAAGTGGATGCGCTTGTTGGTGTGCTGCAGGTTGTAGACCAGGTAGTCGGCTACCGCAAAAGAGCGGCGCACGCCGACCACGTAGATGTTGTCGGCATTGACCACCAGGTCCACGGCTTTCTCGAAAGCCGCATCGTCCAGCTCCAGCCCCAGGCGTTCGATGCCCGAGAGGGTGGCGTTGACGCACTCGCGCGCCAGGTCGCCGCCGCTGGCCTTCTGCGACTTGTTGGCGATCATGCTGCGGATGCGCTGCTGGTAGTTCTGCACCGGTGTGGTCTTGTGGGTATACGCCTCGCGAAACAGCGCCTGCATCTCACTGAACCCGCTGAAGCCGAAACGCTGGGAAAACCGCACGATGGCCGAGGGGTGCACTTCGCATTCCCGGGCGATGTCGCTGATGCGGTCGACCATAATCCGGTCGCTCTGCTGGCTCATGTAGCTGGCGATGCGCTTGAGCTGGCGCGGCAGGCTCTCGTATTCGTCGGTGATCAGCTGCAACAGGCGTTCGGCATTGACCGGAGGGCTGGCGACTGTTTCTTCCAGGGTGGTCTCGGGATCGGTGCGGGACATGGGCAATCCTTCTGGCGTGTTCGTCTGATGCGCTGATAGGTGGCGCAAGTCTACAGGGTAGGCGCAAAAAAATACCCCGGCATCACGGCCCGCGTGGCCTGCTGAAACGATGCATGGGCGCTGGCGTGCCACTATCCTGAAGTATTGGAAAAAATATTCCACATAAAATAATTATGGAATAAATATTGATTGCTGCCTCCGGACGTTCTAGTCTGCTCCCACCAAGAGCGTTTGCCGTCGCCACGGCGGCACAACGCAGGCTGATAAAAATAACAGGAGCCAGCATGGGCCAGACTCGTTTTGCCAGTGGGCGTCAATTGGATCTGATTTGCCTCGGGCGCCTGGGCGTCGATCTCTATGCGCAGCAAGTCGGTGCGCGGCTTGAAGATGTGTCCAGCTTCGCCAAATACCTCGGCGGTTCCTCCGCCAATATCGCTTTCGGCACCGCCAGGCTTGGGCTCAAGTCGGCAATGCTGAGCCGGGTAGGCGATGACCATATGGGCCGTTTCCTGGTGGAATCCCTGGCCCGCGAAGGCTGCGATGTCAGCGGCATCAAGGTCGACCCGGAGCGCCTCACCGCCCTGGTGCTGCTGGGCCTAAAGGATCGCGAAACCTTCCCCCTGGTGTTCTACCGCGAAAACTGCGCCGACATGGCCCTGCGCGCCGAAGACATCAGCGAAGCCTTTATTGCCTCCAGCAAGGCGCTGTTGATCACCGGCACGCATTTCTCCACCGACGGCGTGTACAAGGCCAGCCTCCAGGCCCTGGACTACGCGGCCAAGCACAACGTCAAGCGCGTGCTGGATATCGACTATCGCCCCGTATTGTGGGGCCTGGCGAGCAAGGCTGATGGCGAAACCCGTTTCGTCGCCGACCAGAATGTCAGCCAGCATGTGCAGAAGATCCTGCCGCGTTTCGACCTGATCGTCGGCACCGAAGAAGAGTTCCTCATCGCTGGCGGCAGTGAAGACCTGCTCACGGCCCTGCGCACCGTACGTGAACTGACCCCAGCCACCCTGGTGGTCAAGCTCGGCCCCCAGGGCTGCACGGTGATTCACGGCGCGATTCCGGCGCGCCTGGAAGACGGGGCGATCTACCCTGGTGTGCGTGTTGAAGTGCTCAACGTGCTGGGCGCCGGTGATGCCTTTATGTCGGGCTTTCTCAGCGGCTGGATCAATGACGCCAGCGATGAGCGTTGCAGCCAGTTGGCCAATGCCTGTGGCGGCTTGGTGGTGTCACGCCACGCCTGTGCGCCAGCGATGCCGACACCCGCCGAACTTGATTACCTGTTCAACAGCCCGGTGCCCATCACCCGGCCGGACCAGGACGTGACCCTGCAACGCCTGCACCGCGTCACGGTGCCGCGCAAAGCCTGGAAGCAGCTGTTCGTGTTTGCCTTCGATCACCGTTGGCAATTGGTGGAGCTGGCGCAAAAAGGCGGCCAGGGCCCTGAGCGCATCAGCGACATCAAGCAGTTGTTTATCCAGGCTATCGAACGCGTGGAGCGCAAACTCAGCGAGCAGGGCGTCGAGGCCGATGTGGGCCTGCTCGCCGACCAACGCTTTGGCCAGGATGCGCTCAACGCCGCCAGCGGTCGCGGCTGGTGGATCGCGCGCCCGGTGGAAGTGCAGAACTCGCGGCCCCTGGCGTTCGAGCACGGGCGTTCGATCGGCAGCAACCTGATTGCCTGGCCCCAGGAGCACATCATCAAGTGCCTGGTGCAATTTCACCCCGATGACGAGCCGATGCTGCGCCTGGAACAGGAAGCGCAACTCAAGGCGGTGTACGAGGCGTCGCTGGTCAGTGGTCACGAACTGCTGCTGGAAGTCATCCCGCCCAAGGATCATCCGTCCACCTACCCGGACGTGCTCTACCGCAGCCTCAAACGCCTCTACAACCTGGGCATCTACCCGGCCTGGTGGAAGATCGAAACCCAGTCGGCTGAAGACTGGAAAAAGCTCGACGAACTGATCCAGGAACGCGACCCGTACTGCCGTGGCGTGGTGTTGCTGGGCCTGAATGCTTCCCCCGAATTTCTCGCCGATGGTTTCAAGCAAGCCAGCCAGAGCAGCACCTGCCGTGGGTTTGCCGTGGGCCGCACGATCTTCCACGAGCCGAGCCGGGCGTGGATGGCGGGGGAGATCGATGACGAAACGCTGATCCAGCAGGTGCAGCAGACCTTCGAACAGCTCATCAACGCCTGGCTCAACGCCCGAACCTGATACATGACCGATACCTGTAGGAGCGAGCTTGCTCGCGAAGATCGTTAACGATTACACGGGCATTCTGGCGAAACGCGTTGCCCTTGCGTTTTTCGCGAGCAAGCTCGCTCCTACAGTTGAAAGCGACTTGAATAATAAAGGTGCAGCCATGCCCGCAATCCGAATTGGCATCAACCCGATCTCCTGGAGCAACGACGACCTCCCGGCCCTCGGCGGTGAAACCCCGCTGAGCACGGCCCTGAGCGAAGGCAAGGACATCGGCTACGAAGGTTTTGAACTCAACGGCAAGTTCCCCAAGGATGCCCAGGGCGTCGCTGAAGTGTTGCGCCCCTATGAGCTGGCGCTGGTGTCCGGTTGGTACTCCAGCCGCCTGGCGCGCCGTTCGGTGGCTGAAGAAATCGAGGCGATTGCCGCCCATGTCGAACTGCTCAAACACAACGGCGCCTCGGTGCTTGTATACGGCGAGGTGGCCGACTCGATCCAGGGTTCGCGCATCCGCCTGATCGAGCGCCCGCGTTTTCACAGTGAACAGGCCTGGCAGGCTTACGCCGACAAACTCACGGAACTGGCGCGCTTCACCTTGTCCCAGGGCGTGCGCCTGGCCTACCACCACCATATGGGTGCCTACGTCGAATCCCCCGACGACATCGACCAGTTGATGAAACGCACGGGGCCGGAAGTCGGCCTGCTGTTCGATTCGGGCCACTGCTACATGGGCGGCGGCGAACCCATCGACGTACTGCGCAAACATATCGAACGCGTCTGTCATGTGCATTTCAAGGACGTACGCAAACCCGTGGTGCAACTGGCGCGCAACCAGATGTGGAGCTTCCCGGACTGCATCGTCAACGGCACCTTTACCGTGCCCGGCGATGGAGATATCGACTTCGCACCGTTGCTGGATGTGTTGCTCGCAGCGAACTACAAGGGCTGGCTGGTGGTGGAGGCCGAGCAGGACCCGGCCGTGGCGCCCAGCTATATCTACGCGAAGAAGGGTTACGACACCCTGCGTGCGCTTCTTAACCAGAGGACTTGAGTGATGAGCTTGTTGGTCAAAAGCAGCAAACGCGGGCAAACCATGGTGGCGCTGGAAGCGGGGCGCCTGGAGTACGTAGGCTTTGCCGCCTACCGTTTGAGCCTGGGCGAAACCCTGCCGGTCAGTGCGGGGGATCAGGAGCTGTGCCTGGTGCTGCTCAGCGGTCGGGTGAATATTGAAGGCGAAGGCTTCAATTGGCAGAACCTGGGTGATCGCCAGTCGGTGTTCGAAGACAAGTCACCGTTCGCCGCCTATTTGCCGCCGGGCACTGACGCCCGGGTCACGGCCCTGAGCGATGTGCAGATTGCCGTCTGCGCAGCGCCGGGTGCTACGGGTTTTGCCCCGCGCCTGATCCGACCCGAGCAGTGCAAACGCAGTGTGCGCGGCAAAGGCGCCAACACCCGCTACGTGTGCGACATCCTGCCCGACAGCGAGCCGGCCCATTCGCTGCTGGTGGTGGAAGTGCGCACGCCGTCGGGGCATTCCTCAAGCTACCCACCGCACAAGCACGACACCGACGACCTGCCGCACCAGAGCTTCCTGGAAGAGACCTACTACCACCAGGTCAACCCGCCCCAGGGCTTTGTATTCCAGCGCGTGTACACCGACGATCGCAGCATCGACCAGGCCATGGCCGTGGAAAACAGCGACCTGGTGGTGGTGCCCAAGGGCTATCACCCGGTCAGCGTGCCGTACGGCTACGAGTCTTATTACCTGAACGTGATGGCCGGCCCCAAGCGCGCCTGGCATTTCCATAACGACCCGCAGCACAGCTGGCTGCTGGACCTATAACCGGTGTTGGACGGAGAACAACAATAATGAAGTCGCCGCTACGTTTTGCCCTTAACCGCATGGTCGCCCCCAACCTGTCCTTGCCGGATTTCATCCAGTTGGCGGCGGCCCTCAACTGCGAGGCCATTGAGATTCGCAATGACCTCAAGAACCGTGAAATCGAATACGGCACACCCGCCAGCCGCGTGCGCGAGTTGTGCGCGGCGCAGGGCATCAAGGTGCTGTCGATCAACGCGCTGTACCCCTTTGATGTGTGGAACGACGAACGCCGTGCCCAGGCAATCGAACTGGCCACCTACGCCCGTGAGTGCGGGGCCGAAGGCTTGGTGATGTGCCCGTTCAATCAGCCTGGCGATACGCGCAACGATGCGCAGCGCGCCGCCGGTTTGCGCACGGCGTTGAGCGAACTGGCGTTGATCCTGCGCGAGTACGGAATTCTCGGTTTCATCGAGCCCCTGGGCTTCACGGTATCCGCTCTGCGCCGCAAGCGCGTGGCAGTGGACGCCATCAAGGCTATCGGTGGCCTGGATGTATTCCGGGTGGTACACGACACCTTCCACCATCACCTGGCCGGCGAGCATGAGTTCTTCCCGGAACTCACCGGGCTGGTGCATATCTCGGGCGTGGAAGACCGCGAGGCACCGTTGGACTCGATCCGCGACGGCCACCGCGTGCTGGTGGGCGAGGACGATATTCTCGGCAATGCGGCGCAGATCGACACGTTGCTGAGCACCGGTTACAGCGGCTATTTGTCGTTCGAGCCGTTTGCCGAAAGCGTGCACGGGGTGGCGGATATCCGGCAGGCGTTGGGCAGCAGCATGGCGTATTTGCAAAAGCCCCTGCCGTAACGCGATCAAAAATGTGGGAGCTGGCTTGCCTGCGATAGCGGTGTGTCAGGCAATACCTGTGCAACTGATAGACCGCTATCGCAGGCAAGCCAGCTCCCACAGTGGATCGGTGTTGAACATTCCAATTGCATTCACACAAGGTGCAAGTGATGACCACAACAAGATTGACCATGGCCCAGGCTCTGGTGAAGTTCCTGGACAACCAATACATCGAAGTCGACGGCGTACAGAGCAAGTTTGTCGCCGGCGTATTCACTATTTTCGGGCATGGCAATGTGTTGGGCCTCGGCCAGGCCCTGGAGCAGGACAGCGGTGACCTGGTGGTGCATCAGGGCCGCAATGAGCAAGGCATGGCCCATGCTGCCATCGGGTTTGCCAAGCAGCACCTGCGCCGCAAGATCTATGCGTGCACGGCCTCGGTCGGGCCGGGCGCGGCCAATATGCTCACCGCCGCAGCCACCGCCACCGCCAACCGCATCCCGTTGCTGTTGCTGCCCGGCGATGTCTACGCCAGCCGCCAGCCCGACCCGGTGTTGCAGCAGATCGAGCAGTTCCACGACCTGAGCATCAGCACCAACGACGCCTTTCGTTCCGTGAGCAAGTACTGGGACCGCATCAACCGCCCCGAGCAACTGATGACCGCGGCTATCCACGCCATGCGCGTGCTGACCGACCCGGCTGAAACCGGCGCGGTGACCCTGGCCTTGCCCCAGGATGTACAAGCCGAAGCCTGGGACTACCCCGACTACTTCCTGCAAAAACGCGTGCACCGCATCGACCGACGCCCGGCCACCCGCGCCATGCTCGATGACGCGCTGGCGGCGTTTGGCGGCAAGCGCAAGCCGCTGATCATCTGCGGCGGCGGGGTCAAGTACTCCGGCGCTAACCAGGCACTGCAAGCCTTTGCCGAGCGCTTCGATATTCCCTTCGCCGAAACCCAGGCGGGCAAGAGCGCCGTGGTGTCCAGCCATCCGCTGAACGTCGGCGGCATTGGCGAAACCGGCTGCCTGGCGGCCAACCTGCTGGCGCCCGAGGCCGACTTGATCATTGGCATCGGCACCCGTTATACCGACTTCACCACCTCGTCAAAATCACTGTTCAAGCACCCCGAGGTAAGGTTTCTCAACCTCAATATCAGCCCCTGCGATGCCTTGAAGCTGGACGGCGTGCAGGTGCTGGCCGATGCAAAAGTGGCCCTTGAAGCGCTGGCCACTGCCCTGGGCGATTACCGTTCGGGCTGGGGCGAGCAGATCGCCGACGCCAAGGCGCAACTCGACGCCGAAGTGGACCGCGTGCATCAGGTGCACTACCAGGGCGATGAGTTCGTCCCCGAAGTCGACGACCACCTGGACCGTGCGGTCCTGCGCGAATTCATCGAGCTGACCGGTTCGTGCCTGACCCAGAGCGCTGTGCTCGGCGTGCTCAATACACGCCTGGCCGATGACGCAATTATCGTCGCCGCCGCCGGCAGCCTGCCCGGCGATTTGCAGCGCGCCTGGCGTAGCAAGGGCGTGAACACCTACCACGTCGAGTATGGCTACTCATGCATGGGCTACGAGATCAATGCCGCCCTGGGCGTGAAGCTGGCCGAGCCGAGCAAGGAGGTGTACGCGCTGGTCGGCGATGGCTCCTACATGATGCTGCACTCGGAGCTGGCCACCTCGATCCAGGAGCGGCGCAAGATCAACGTGGTGCTGTTGGACAACATGGCGTTCGGTTGCATCAACAACCTGCAGATCGGCAATGGCATGGACAGCTTCGGCACCGAGTTCCGCTACCGCAACCCCGAGAGCGGCAAGCTCGACGGTGGCCTGGTGCCGGTGGACTTCGCCATGAGTGCGGCGGCTTATGGCTGCAAGACTTATAAGGTCAGCACGTTGGAACAGCTGGAAGCGGCGTTGGCCGATGCCCGCACGCAAACCGTCTCCACCCTGATCGATATCAAGGTGCTGCCCAAGACCATGGTCCACGGCTACCTGTCGTGGTGGCGGGTGGGGGTGGCGCAAGTGTCCACCAGTGAACGCACGAATGCAGCGGCAAAAAAACTCAATGAACACCTGGCCAAGGCCCGGCAGTACTAACAACAAGAGGAGTGTTTGCATGTCTTTGAAGCTTGGAGTAATTGGTACGGGCGCCATTGGCCGGGACCATATTCGTCGTTGCAGCCAGGCCTTGCTCAACAGCCAGGTGGTGGCCGTCACCGACATCAACCTTGAGCAAGCCGCCCAAGTCGTTGCCGACTTGAAGCTGGACGCCGAGGTGTACCCGGACGGCCATGCGTTGATCAACGCGCCAGAGGTCGAAGCGGTACTGGTGACGTCCTGGGGGCCAAGCCACGAAGAATTTGTGCTGGCCGCGATTGCCGCCGGCAAACCGGTGTTCTGTGAGAAACCCCTGGCGGTGACGGCCGAGGGTTGCCGCAACATTGTCGAGGCCGAAGTGGCCCACGGCAAACGCCTGGTCCAGGTGGGTTTCATGCGCCCGTACGACCAAGGCTACCGCGCCCTCAAAGCGGTGATCGACAGCGGCCAGATTGGCGAGCCGTTGATGCTGCACTGCGCGCACCGCAACCCCACGGTGGGCGAGAACTACAACACCGGCATGGCGATCACCGACACCCTGATCCATGAGTTGGACGTGCTGCGTTGGCTGCTCAATGACGACTACGTGTCCGTGCAGGTGGTGTTCCCGCGCAAGACCAGCAAGGCGCTGGCGCACCTGCGTGACCCGCAGATCGTGCTGCTGGAAACCGCCAAAGGCACGCGTATCGACGTGGAAGTGTTTGTGAACTGCCAATACGGCTACGACATTCAGTGTGAAGTGGTAGGGGAGAGCGGCATCGCCAAGTTGCCGGAGCCGTCCCAAGTGCAACTGCGCAGTGAGGCGAAGCTGTCCAACGCGATCCTGATGGATTGGAAGGATCGGTTTATCGATGCCTATGACGTGGAGTTGCAGGCGTTTATCGACAGCGTACTGGCCGGGCAAGTCGGCGGGCCGTCGGCGTGGGATGGGTTTGCGGCGGCGGTGGCGGCGGATGCATGTATTGAAGCCCAGGGCAGCGGGCAGATTGTGAAAGTCAGCCTGCCGGATCGCCCGCGCTTCTACGGCTAACTCACTGAAGAAATGTGGTTAACACTGTGGGAGCTGGCTTGCCTGCGATAGCGGTCTATCAGTGACGAATTCATTGCCTGACACACTGCTATCGCAGGCAAGCCAGCTCCCACAGTTGATTGGGTTTCCAAATCAATTCCGGAGTTGAGCATGCGAATCGGACTAGTGGGCTACGGCCACGGTGGGCGCTTCTTTCATGCGCCGCTGATCGCCACCCTGCCTGGCACCACCTTTGTCGGCGTGGTGACGCGTTCACCCGAACGTCGCCAGCAATTGAGTACTGACCTTCCCGGTGTCAAAGCCTTCGACTCCATCGGCCAGATCGTCGAAGCCGGCGTCGATGCCCTGGTGATTTCTACCACGCTCAAAGGTCGCCCGGCCCTGGTGCTGGAAGCGATTGAGCATGGGGTGGCTGTGGTCAGCGACAAACCCTTTGCCGCCAACGCCGAGCAAGCCCAGGCCCTGATTACCGCTGCCGAGCGCCAGGGCTCGTTGCTCAGTGTTTATCAGAACCGGCGCTGGGATTCGGATTACCTGACCTTGCGCAAACTGATCGACGCCGGCGCCCTGGGCACCATCACCCGCTTTGAATCCCGCGTGGAGCGCTACAGCCCGCAGGCCGTGGGCAATGCCAGCGGTGGCGGGTGGCTGCGCGACCTGGGCAGCCACCTGGTGGACCAGGCGCTGCAACTGTTCGGCCCGGTGGACCGGGTGTTTGCCCAATTGCACTACACCCCTGAACATCCCACGGTGGATCACGGCTTCTTCGTCTCCCTCACCCACGCCAACGGCGTGATTTCGCACCTGTGGGGCAACGCGTTGCAGAGCAGCCAGGCGCCGCGCTTTCGCGTCAGTGGCAGCCTGGGTTGCTACACCGTCGACGGCCTGGACGGCCAGGAAGAAGCGCTGCTGGCCGGCAAGTCGCCGAAAACCGAAGGTGAACACTGGGGCGCTGAGGAACACCGACGCTGGGGCTGGTTTGAACAAGGGCCGGAGCGTGAACGGGTGCCATCCGAGAAGGGCTGCTGGACCCAGTTCTACCGCCAGTTGCAAGCCGCCGTGATGGGGCAGGGGCCGCTGCCGGTCAACGCCTATGATGCCCTGGAAACCGCCCGTATATTAGACGCCGCGCGCCTGAGCGCTGAGCGCCAGCAGGTGGTTTCGACAAAAATAGAATAAAATTCTAAAACAGGTTGATATGGAAATTATTTTCTAATACAGTCTTTTCCAGGTTGCATAAAGTACGTCCCGGAACCAACGGGCGACTCAACAAAAACAAGATCAAAAACAACCAGGTACCGTCAGATGAAAATCTTCAACGCTGTACTGCGAGTTTTACGCCCCCTCCAAGCGCCACGCGGACTGCCCCGCGCCCGGCCATTCTACTTCTCCTTCCTGAATGTGTTGTGCGTCGAAAACCAGGGCGCGCTGGTGTGCTGCATTCCAGGCGCGCCGGTGGTGCGGCTGACAGCCGAGTCCTGATTAACGCAACGTCGAAAAAACCAACAAGAAAGTGGAGACAGACCGTTCATGAAGACCCCGATCCGTTTTACCGCCCTGGCCCTGTCCATGCTGCTGGCCACTGGCGTTGCCGGCGCCGACGACCTCAAGGTGGGCGTGACGATGTCCGCGTTCGATGACACCTTCCTCACCTACCTGCGCGAGGACATGGACAAGCAAGCCAAGTCCTATCCAAAAGGCGATGGCGTGCAACTGCAGTTCGAAGATGCCCGCGCCGATGTGGTCAAGCAGTTGAGCCAGGTCGAGAACTTCATCAGCCAGAAGGTCGACGCGATTATCGTCAACCCGGTCGATACCGCGTCGACCAAGAACATCATCAGTGCCGCTACCAAGGCAGGTATTCCGCTGGTGTTCGTCAACCGCCGCCCCGACCAGAAAGACTTGCCCAAGGACGTGGTGGCCGTGACCTCCGATGACGTCGAGGCCGGCCGCCTGCAAATGCAGTACATCGCCGAAAAGCTCGGCGGCAAGGGCAAGGTCGTGATCCTGCTGGGCGACCTGGCGAACAACTCCACCACCAACCGCACCAAGGGCGTGAAGGAAGTGCTGGCGAAGTACCCGGACATCAAGATCGAGCAGGAGCAAACCGGCATTTGGTTACGTGACCGAGGCATGACCCTGGTCAACGACTGGCTGACCCAGGGCCGGGAGTTCAATGCGGTGCTGGCCAACAATGATGAGATGGCGATCGGTGCGTCCATGGCCCTGAGATCGGCCGGCAAGGAAAAAGGCAGCGTGTTGATTGCCGGTGTCGACGGCACGCCCGATGGCTTGAACGCGATCACCAAGGGCGACATGACCGTGTCGGCCTTCCAGGACGCCAAGGGCCAGGCGGTAGGTTCGGTGGAAGCGGCGCGCAAGATGGCCAAGAACGAGCCGGTCGAGCAGAACGTGGTGATCCCGTTCCAGTTGATCACCCCGGACAACGTCAAAGACTTCAAGTAGCCCCGACATAACAACAACAGCTGGCAGGGCGGTCACGGCCGCCCTGCAGATGGAGTACCTCCCTATGCTTGCTCAAGCCGCCACGTCTCAGCCCGTCGCCCACTCGGCGCTGGCGCTGGACGAACCCTACCTGCTGGAAATCCTCAACATCAGCAAAGGCTTTCCCGGTGTCGTGGCCCTGGACGATGTGCAACTGCGGGTGCGCCCCGGCACCGTGCTGGCGTTGATGGGCGAGAACGGTGCGGGCAAGTCGACGCTGATGAAGATCATCGCCGGCATCTACCAGCCCGACGCCGGCGAGATTCGCCTGCGTGGCAAGCCGATCACCTTTGAAACGCCGCTGGCTGCGCAAAAGGCCGGGATCGCGATGATCCACCAGGAACTCAACCTGATGCCCCATATGAGCATCGCCGAGAACATCTGGATCGGCCGCGAACAGCTCAACAGCCTGCACATGGTCAACCACCGCGAAATGCACCGCTGCACGGCCGAGTTGCTGGCGCGCCTGCGCATCAACCTCGACCCGGAAGAACAGGTCGGCAACCTGAGCATTGCCGAACGACAGATGGTCGAGATTGCCAAGGCGGTGTCCTATGACTCCGACATCCTGATCATGGATGAACCCACCTCGGCCATTACCGACAAGGAAGTGGCCCACCTGTTTTCGATCATTGCCGACCTCAAGTCCCAGGGCAAAGGCATCGTCTATATCACCCACAAGATGAACGAAGTGTTCGCCATCGCCGATGAAGTGGCGGTGTTCCGTGACGGCCAATACATCGGTTTGCAACGGGCCGACAGCATGAACAGCGACAGCCTGATCTCGATGATGGTCGGGCGTGAGCTGAGCCAGTTGTTCCCAGTGCGTGAGACGCCGATTGGTGACCTGCTGCTGTCGGTGCGCGACCTGAGCCTGGACGGCGTATTCAAGGACGTATCGTTCGACCTGCACGCCGGGGAAATCCTCGGTATCGCCGGGCTGATGGGCTCCGGGCGCACCAACGTGGCGGAAACCATTTTTGGCATCACCCCAAGCTCCAGCGGGCAAATTACCCTGGACGGCAAGGCGGTGCGCATTACCGACCCGCATATGGCCATCGAGAAAGGCTTTGCGCTGTTGACCGAGGACCGCAAGCTCAGCGGCCTGTTCCCGTGCCTGTCGGTGCTGGAGAACATGGAAATGGCGGTGTTGCCGCACTATTCGGGCAACGGTTTTATCCAGCAGAAAGCCTTGCGCGCCCTGTGTGAAGACATGTGCAAGAAGCTGCGGGTGAAAACCCCTTCGCTGGAGCAATGCATCGACACCTTGTCCGGTGGCAACCAGCAAAAGGCCTTGCTGGCGCGTTGGCTGATGACCAACCCACGCTTGCTGATCCTGGATGAACCGACACGCGGCATTGACGTGGGCGCCAAGGCCGAGATCTATCGCTTGATCGCCTTCCTCGCCAGCGAAGGCATGGCGGTGATCATGATTTCTTCCGAACTGCCCGAAGTGCTCGGCATGAGCGACCGGGTGATGGTGATGCACGAAGGTGAGCTGATGGGCACCCTGGATCGCGCCGAGGCGACCCAGGAAAAAGTCATGCAGTTGGCTTCCGGGATGACCGCAGTCCACTGATCTACAGAATAAGAAGGTGATGGGTTATGAACGCAATAACAGACAACAAGCCGGCAACCGCACCGGTCAAGAACCGTCGACGCATGCCCACCGAGCTGAGTATCTTCCTGGTGCTGATCGGTATCGGCCTGGTGTTTGAATTGTTCGGCTGGATCGTGCGCGACCAGAGCTTTCTGATGAACTCCCAGCGCCTGGTGCTGATGATCCTGCAGGTGTCGATCATTGGCCTTCTGGCCATCGGTGTGACCCAGGTGATCATCACCACGGGCATCGACTTGTCGTCCGGCTCGGTGCTGGCGTTGTCAGCGATGATCGCCGCCAGCCTGGCGCAAACCTCCGACTTTTCCCGGGCGGTGTTTCCGTCCCTCACCGATTTGCCGGTGTGGATCCCGGTGGCGATGGGCTTGGGCGTGGGGCTTTTAGCGGGGGCGATCAACGGCAGCATCATCGCGGTCACCGGCATTCCGCCGTTTATCGCGACCCTGGGCATGATGGTTTCGGCCCGTGGCCTGGCGCGCTACTACACCGAAGGCCAGCCGGTGAGCATGCTCTCGGACTCCTACACGGCGATCGGCCATGGCGCGATGCCGGTGATTATCTTCCTGGTGGTGGCGGTGATCTTCCACATTGCCCTGCGTTACACCAAGTATGGCAAGTACACCTATGCCATCGGCGGCAATATGCAGGCGGCGCGTACGTCGGGGATCAACGTCAAGCGCCACTTGATCATTGTCTACAGCATCGCCGGTCTCCTGGCGGGCCTGGCCGGCGTGGTGGCCTCGGCACGTGCAGCGACGGGGCAGGCCGGCATGGGCATGTCCTACGAGCTGGATGCGATTGCTGCTGCGGTGATCGGCGGTACCAGCCTGGCGGGCGGGGTGGGGCGCATCACCGGCACAGTGATCGGCGCGCTGATCCTCGGGGTGATGGCCAGCGGGTTTACCTTTGTCGGGGTGGACGCGTATATCCAGGACATCATCAAGGGCCTGATCATCGTGGTGGCGGTGGTGATCGACCAATACCGCAACAAGCGCAAGCTCAAGCGCTGAATACCCTGTAGGAGCGAGCTTGCTCGCGAAAGCTGCAAAGATAACGCGGGCTATCTGATTGAACGCGGTGTCCTTGAATGCTTCGCGAGCAAGCTCGCTCCTACAACCGTTTGTCTTCTATATAACTCCACTACACTGAATTTCTTGCTATAAACGCACTCCGATGACCATTCGCCAAGCCCGTCCTGGTGCTTTTAGGGGTTGATCGGGAAAAAATGCCTGTCTTTTCAGTTGCTGCGCCCTCAAGTCGGCCTTAGACTGCCGCCCCTCGTAAATTGAGTGCCGGGTGGCGCTTGAAATGGACGGCGCCCTTCCGAGACCTGCACAGGCCTTGCGGAACGCTCCCTTATTCGCCTTAATGCACGTATTTTTTATAGAGAAATCAATGACAAAGGAAAAGTTGCTGGCCATGCCGGCGGATGACTACATGAATGCCGAACAGCACGCTTTTTTCGAGAAGTTGCTGCAAGACATGAAAGTGGAACACCACGAGCGCATTGAGCAGAACCGTATCGCCATTGAAAGCCTGGACACCCCGGCCGACCCGGCTGACGCGGCTTCCGTGGAAGAAGAGCGCACCTGGTTGGTGAACGCCATTGACCGCGACCAGCGCATGCTGCCGCAACTTGAGCGCGCCCTGGAACGCATCAAGGAAGATTCCTTTGGCTGGTGTGACGACAGCGGCGAGCCTATCGGCCTCAAGCGCCTGCTGATCAGCCCTACCACCAAGTACTGCATCGAAGCGCAAGAGCGCCACGAGCAGATCGACAAGCACCAGCGTCAAGCCTGATGCGGTGAATGGGGCGGCTCTCGAGCTGGCCGTCCCGGTCTCTACATTGTTGCTGTTTATGCAATGAAGCTATTCCGAAGATAGCTTTTTCCAACTGGAATAAAACCGTAGCATGGCCAACATTGTTAGCCAGCTAACTAATGCTGCGGAGAAGCTCCATGCAAAACAAAGTCGATGTGGCCGTGATGATCGGCAGTGGCGTACCCGAAACTCTGCGTGCCATGGGCCAGCGAGCTTGCTGGGTGGTGTTGCTCAACGGTGAGCAGCGCGGTACGGCATTCGCCAGCCGGGATGAGGCGCAGGAATGCCAGGCTGCCTGGCAAGCGCTGTTGCGCAGTGAAGCGTCAGACAGCCTGCATTGATCACACGCGGGGAGGCTCATGCAGCAGCGCATTGAGGTCATCCACTGCGGGCGCCCATTCTGCGTCGACGTGCAATTGCTCCCTGAGGAAGTTCGCCTGCTGTTCGCTCCAGAACGGCGCGTCGATGAGTTTTACCTCATCGGGCAGGCGATGTTCGGCGGTGAAACGCTCGATAGCTTCCTGGCTGGAATCCAGGCCCAGTTGTTCGAACAGGGTTTCAAGGGTTGGGGTAGTGGTGTCCATAACGTTCTCCATGCGGGCTTATCGTCATGCATGTGAGGGGTAGGGGACGCCAGAGTTCTATCGGATTGTCAGGAATTGAGCGCGCCGCAATCCACGGCGGCTTTCAGCGCCTGGGCCGCTTCTTTGCCCGCCACGGCAGCTGCGTCGGCGGTTTTGAACCAGCGGTCTTTTTCCACTTGGTGCGCGGTGACCTTGTTCAGCGGCGGTTTGGCTCGCATGATGATGACCGCTTGAAACTCGCCGTCTACTTCCCTCGCATCACCGTGGATAATAAATTCGCCAATATCAAATTCCGTCACGTATAGCTTTCCCTTCAAGGTAACTGCGTTGATGAAACCTGACCCGCAGGGGGCAAACTTCAATGGACGGGCCAGTATGGCAGTTGTTGAGGGGCGGTGGCGCAGTAAAGTCAGCCAGGTGACGAAACGACCCGACCGCAACGAGCGTGCAGCTTTGCTTCCAGAGTCTTGGCCAGTTCACAGGCCTTGTTGTGATCGCTGCGAAAACCCTTGATCCTGCCGCTGGGCACTTCAAGAATATGAAAAAAGTTCTTTCCTGCCGGTACAACTTGGTACATCACTGAATTGGAGTACCCGTCAAGGTTAAGCAAGCAGTAGTATTGGCGTTCGTCTGGACATGATGAACGAGTGTGGAAAGACGTAGCGTCGTGTTGACGTCGTTGCATGCTCAGCTCCTGTCGATCAATCTTATTGGCTTGTGGTTAGCGTTTGCGGTGGTTTTGACCCCTGTTGCTGTTTTAGTATTGTCGTCGGCAGTTCGCGACTGGTTCCATGCCTTGCGTATTTTTTGTGTTGAGTGTCGGAAAACTGCACTTTTAATCGGGTTATTCTCTGAAGTTGGTCGACCTCTATTCTCGGGTCGTTGAACCTGTGATTTGCTGTACCACCGGATGACCTTGCATGAGGTCCGCCGCAGATGTCTGTACTAGCCTTACGCGTTCTCTTCAGTTTTTTAATGACTCTGTGATCGTGTCGTAACGGCGATTTTTTTGTGCTGCTCGCTTCGGCGGCCAGCGCTTTTTTGATGTGGGGGCGTTTCCTTGGCAGTCAGTAATCTGGATATGCACGCGTTATTCGTGCTGGGTGATTTGCGCGCTAAGTTGGTCAAGCAGTTTCAATCTCGGTTTGTCTACATCACTGAACAGACGCCGGAAGGTATTTATATCGCCGAGATCGATACCGAAACGGCGCTGGTCGTGGATGACAAGCCGCGCCTGGAACTCAAAGTGGGCGACCATTTCCGCGCATCGGTGCTGCCGAGCCGCGAGGGTGGCAAGTTCGAATTGAGGTTTCGCGACATCAAGTTGACCGTGTACGGCCTCGGCGACTATGCCTTTGTGTCATCGAACGAAGGCCAGGGTATTGTGTTCAAGGAAGGCCACAGCGTAATGCTGGTATTCGCCGCCCATGAGCAATTGCAGGAAGGGTTGACCAAAACCCTGAAGGCCGTGACGGGCAAAGCCGCCAAGTGGCGCAAGGGTGAGTTGGTGACCTTCAAGGCCAGCGAGTAGGCGCTGAACACGTTGTGCCTCTTTGTCTTTTGGAACCTCTACTACAGTTGAGTTGACTTAACTATTCAGAGGCTTCGCGCATTCGCAGCAAAGCCGTTCGCCATGACTGCGAAAACGCGAGGTGCAAAGGCATGAAAGGATTGAAGTCACTGCTGGCGGCGGGCCTGACGACCCTGAGTCTGTCATTGCCGGTATCGGCTGCCCAGGCACCGGTGCATTTTGCCGACCTGAACTGGGAAAGCGGCAGCCTGATCACAGAAGTACTGCGTTTTATCGTCGAGAAGGGTTATGACCTGCCCACCGATACCTTGCCGGGCACCACCATCACCCTGGAAACCGCCCTGGCCAAGAATGATATTCAGGTGATCGGCGAGGAGTGGGCAGGCCGCAGCCCGGTGTGGGTCAAGGCTGAAGCCGAAGGCAAGGTTGCGGGCCTGGGCGATATCGTCAAAGGCGCCACCGAAGGGTGGTGGGTGCCGGAATACGTGGTCAAGGGTGACCCGTCAAAAGGGCTCAAGCCCCTGGCACCGGACCTGAAAAGCGTACAGGACCTGGCGCGTTACAAGGACGTGTTCAAAGACCCTGAATCCCCAGGCAAGGGGCGCTTTCTCAACAGTCCCATCGGCTGGACCTCCGAAGTGGTCAACAAACAGAAGCTCAAGGCTTATGGCCTGGACGACAGCTACGTGAACTTCCGCAGCGGGTCGGGCGCGGCGCTGGATGCGGAGATTGCTTCGTCGATTCGCCGGGGCAAGCCCGTGCTGTTCTACTACTGGTCGCCGACCCCGTTGATGGGCCGATACAAATTGATCCAGCTGCAAGAACCGCCGTTTGATGCAGACGCGTGGAAGACCCTGACCGATGCCGACAACCCGAACCCAAAGCCAACACGCTCGTTGGCGTCCAAGTTGAGCATTGGCGTATCGACGCCGTTCCAGCAGGAACACCCTCAGATTGCCCAGTTTTTCGAGAAGGTCGAGTTTCCCATCGAGCCGCTTAACAAAGCCTTGGCGACGATGAGTGAGCGTCACACGCCCCCTAGGGAAGTGGCCCAGGCGTTTCTCAAGGAACATCCGCAAGTGTGGAAGGCCTGGTTGACGCAAGAGGTGGCGCAGAAGGTCGAGGCGCGCCTCAAGTAGGCGACGGTCTTTGTATCCAGTGCAGATCAAAATGTGGGAGCTGGCTTGCCTGCGATAGCGGTGGGTCAGCATAAAAATAGGTTGTCTGACACTCAGTCATCGCAGGCAAGCCAGCTCCCACATTCAATTGCATTTCAAGTCAACGGTCGTTGCAGCGTTAGAACTTGGTCTGTACGGCCAGTTCAAAGGTCCTCGGCGACCCCAGATAATACGCCGGCGACACATGGGCGAACTCGGCATACACCTCGTTGGTCAGGTTACGCACCCGCCCGGTGACCGAGGTGTTCGCATCCAGCTTATAGCGCAGGAACGTGCCAAACAGCGTATAGGCCGGCACGGTTTGGGTGTTGGCGTTGTCTGCATACACCTGGGCGACGTAGCGCGCATCCACGCCACCTTGCCAGTCCTCGGCGAAGTCGTAGGTCAGCCAGAGGTTGCCCACGCGCTTGGGCACGTTGGTTGGCGTATTGCCCTTGCGCGACACCACGGCGCCGCTGGCGGTTTTTTCGTTGAAATCATCGTACTGCGCATCCACCCAGGCGAAGTTGCCTTCGGCCAGTAGCCTCGGTGTGATACGCAACGAGCTGGCCAGTTCGATGCCCTTGGACGACTGCGCGCCCACCGGGATGCTGTTGGTCGGGTCCAGCGGGTCGGTGACGGCAAAGTCCTTGCGTTCAATCTTGTAGGCCGCGACCGTGGCCGAACCCCGACCTTCCAGGTAATCGAACTTGCTGCCGATTTCCCATTGCTTGCCGGTGGACACGTCGAACACTTGGGTAGTGGTATTGGGCTGTTCGACGGCGGTGCTGTATTGCACATAGACATTGGCGGACGGGATGAATTGATAGGTCAGGCCCACCCGGCCCGTTACCGGTTCCCAACTGCGCTTGAAGTGCCGCGGGTTGGTGGCGGTAATGGTGCGGTGGTTGGTCACGTCCAGGTCGATGGCGTCGTAGCGTAGGCCGGTCAGCAGCGAAAGCTTATCCGTCAGCCCCAGGCGGTTCTCCACGAACAGTGCCTTGGTGGTCACCTGGTTGGTTTTGTCCTTGACGAAACCTGGCTGGGTGCCGGGAATAGCATAGAAGTGCCCTGGGTAGTAGTGGTTCGGGTCCACGCTACTTTTGCCCGGCACGTTCAAGGGGCTGTTGGTGGTGCTGTTGACCTTGTACTCAAAACCGCCGGACCAGGTGGTGGCAAGGCCGAACACGCTGGTGTCATGGCGCAGTTCGAACTGGTTGCCGTTCTGCTCGCCCTGATGCCGCACCTGATAGGCCGTCGAGCGGTTCACCGCGCTGTTGTCGGCGTTGTACTGGTAGGTCTCCAGGTTGCGGTAGTCGCGCTGGCTGTCGAGGTGGTAAAGCGTGTTTTTCAGCGTAGTGCTGTCGTTGATCCGGTAGTCGATGATCGAACGTGCCCAGATGGTGCGTTGCTCATAACGGCCGTCGGCAACGTTGTAGTTATTGAAGCGGTTGTGCTTGTCGATCTTCAGCTCACCGGCCTTGGGGTTGAGCACCGGCGTGCCCCAGTACGGGCTGTCTTCATGTTCGTCCTGATACTCAAGCGCCAGGGTGTGGGACAGATTTGGGGTGAGGTCGCTGAGCAGGGAGAACGCGACGCTCCAGGCATCGCGCTGGTCGCGGTCGATGTAGCTGTGGTTGGTGTTGCGGCTTACATCCAGGCGGGTGTAATGCTGCACCTCGGCGCCGGGTTCGGTCAGCGCATGGTTGAGGCCGAACGCCATACCGGCGGTGTCGTAGCTGCCGTAGCTCAGTTGGCCTTCGACGGCCTGTTCCTCGCGGGTTGCCAGCTTGGTCACGTAGTTCAGCGAGCCACCCACGGAGCCTGCGCCGTTGATCAAGGAGGAGGGGCCGCCCACCAGTTCGACGCGGTCGTAGATCCACGCATCCACCGGCCGCGCCAGGCCCGTGGCGACATTGATGCCGTTGAACATCTGGGTGATCTGGCTGCTGGTAAACCCTCGGTACGAGACAAACCCGCCAAACCCGGGCGGTGCGCTGGCGTTGACGCCGGGCAGGGTATTGGCCGCATCACGGAAGGTCTTGGCGCCATGGCGCTCGATATCGTTGCGGTTGGCGATGGCCACCGACGCCGGGGTTTCCCGCACGCTCAGGCCCAGGCGCGAGGCCATGCCGCTGGATTGGTCCAGGGCCAGGCCAGGCTCGGCACTTTGCTCGCCATCAATGGTGGTCGGCGCCAGCTCAAGGGCTGAAGCGCAGATAGGCAGGCAGCCGAACAGGCCCGCCAACAGGGGAAAATGTTTCATAGTTGAATCCTGAAAACTTGGCTCGAAAACAACGCACAGCTACCCGTACTCCTGACGGAAACGAGGCGGTGCAGATCAGAAAGCGCAGGGATCAGGCGAAGGCAGGTGGCGCGCGCGGATTAGCCGCAGGCCAGGTGAGGCGGGCAGGAATGTCAGCGGCAAGCACCACCGCAGCAGGCGGCGCATGGGGTTGCGGTAGTACCGCCACATTCAGGTGGGAGTTGAGCGCCGGGCCCATGCCGCCGGTAGAACACAGCGGGCAACCAAACGCCTTCGACAGCGTGGGCAGGTTCTCGTCCGTCGAGTTGCTGGGCAGCGGCGCCTGGGTGCGTGGGTCGACCGTGCAGAACTGGCCGCTGATGCCGTTGAGCTGCATCCCCACCATCTGCCCATGACCAATGCTGCAGGCGAACACATTGAACAGGACGCAGCAGTAGAGCATCCAGGCAATGAGTGAGCGGTCGGCACGGGCGAGTTTCATGGGGCGGCACTTTATCATCAGCGACCGACGAAATGCCTGCAAAAAATCTCAGGGCGACTATCCTCATTCGCACATTTTTGTGGAGCGCCGACCATGAGCTTTGTCATTGCGCGGTGGATCGTCGGGGTATTTACCTTCATCAGCATGGTGCATTTGTATTGGGCTGCGGGTGGCAAGCTCGGCAGCCTGGCCGCTATCCCGCAACTGCCCGGAGAGTTTGCCAGCGGGCCGAGGCCGGCGTTCAAACCGTCGGCGCTGGGCACCTTCCTGGTGGCGATGGGGCTGGTGGCGATTGCCCTACTCGTGTGCCTGCGCGCCGGGCTGTATTTCTCGCCGGTGTCCCATGGGGCGTTGCAGTGGGGCATCAGTGCGATAGCCGTGCTGATGTTTGCCCGGGCGATCGGGGATTCGGAGCTGGTGGGGTTTTTCAAGAAGGTCGGCGGGTCGAAGTTTGCTCGCCTGGATACGTATTTTTACTCGCCGTTGTGCCTGGTGTTGGGCGCCGGCTTGTTGGTAGTCGCCTGGACCTGAGCCCACAGATACCTGGCTGACACCGCTCAATCCAAATGTGGGAGCTGGCTTGCCTGCGATGCAGACACCTCGGTCTATCAGCCAAACCAGGTTGATCCCTTCGCAGGCAAGCCAGCTCCCACCTTCAACCGCGTTCGACAGGTAGCCCCGAGCGCCACCACGCCTCGCTGGCCGCCATTTGATTCACCTCCAAGTATTTCTCAGACAAAACACACCCCCGGTTTTATAGCGCTTGACCTTCCCAGTATGGCAAGCCGGATAAAAACCCCACGTGTCGATTTGTCTTGAAAATTCCAAGGAGGGTGAACGATGTACACCAAACCAGTAAGCCTGATTGCCGGGGCGTTGGCCTTAGCGTTAACGCTGGGCGGATGCTCGGACAAGGCGCCGCCAGCCGCAACCGCCCAACCACCCGGGGTGCCGGTGGCCCAGGTGGTAGCGCGGGCGGTGACGCCGTTTGTGGAGTACACCGGTTCGTTGACCGCCATCGACCAGGTTCAATTGCGCCCGCGAGTCAGTGGCTATCTGCAAAGTGTCAGCGTGCCCGAAGGCCAGTTCGTGGCCAAGGGCAGCCCGTTGTTTGTGATCGATCCGCGCATGTTTCAGGCGGCAGTGAACGCCGCCAAGGCGCGTTTGCGCGAGGCCGAGGCCAATGCATCACTGGCCCAGGCCGAGCATGGCCGCGCCGAGCAGTTGTACGCCAAAAAAGTGGTGGCGCGTGATCGCCTCGACACCGCCATTGCCTCGTTGAATGCCGGCAGGGCCCAGGTTGAGGCGGCCAGGGCTGCGCTGGATACGGCGCAACTGGACCTGAGTTACACCCGCGTCACCGCGCCTATCAGCGGGCGCATCGACCGCGCATTGGTGACGGAAGGCAACTATGTCACCCGTGGGGAAACACCCCTGACCACAATTGTCTCCATCGACCCCTTGCACGTGTACTTCGATGTGGATGAACGCACCTACCTGCATTCGTTGGCAGCGACGCGGCAGCACGCCGGGTCCAAGGCCGAAAACGCCGCCAAGGTCATGGTGGCGATGCTCAACGACACCACCTATGCACGGGCCGGGCGCGTGGACTTTCTGGCCAACTCGGCCGACCGCAAGACCGGCACGGTGCGCGTGCGTGCGGTGGTGGCGAACGCGGATGGGCGCTTGACGCCGGGGCTGTTCGCCAAGGTCAAGCTGGACACCGGCACGGCGCAACCCCGGGTGTTGATTGCCGACCATTCCATCGGCACCGATCAGGGCCGCCGCTATGTGCTGGTCGTCGGTGAAGGCGACAAGACCGAATACCGCCCGGTCGAACTGGGCCCGGTGGTTGATGGCCTGCGGGTCATCGAACAGGGCCTGCAACCGGGCGAGCGCATTGTCGTCAAAGGCCTGGTGCGCCCCGGCATGCAGGTGACACCACTGGCCGCCAGCATCGAGGGCAAGCCGCTTGAGGCACCGCTGGCGGTGGGGGGCGTGCAATGAGCTTCCCACGCTTTTTCATTGACCGGCCGATCTTCGCCATCGTCCTGTCGGTGTTGATGATGATCGGCGGCATCGTGGCCTTCTTCCATTTGCCGTTGAGCGAATACCCGGCCGTCACGCCGCCCACGGTGCAAGTGACTGCGTCGTATCCGGGGGCCAACCCGCAGGTAATTGCCGAGACAGTGGCAGCGCCGCTGGAACAGGTGATCACCGGGGTTGAGGGCATGCTTTACATGACCTCGCAGTCGGCCACCGATGGCCGCATGATCCTGACCGCGACCTTCGCCCAGGGCACCAACGCGGACATGGCCCAGATCCAGGTGCAGAACCGTGTGTCGCGGGCTTTGCCGCGCTTGCCCGAAGAGGTGCAGCGCCTGGGCGTGGTCACGCAGAAGACCTCGCCGGACATCCTCATGGTGGTCCACCTGCTGTCCCCCGACCAACGTTATGACCCGCTCTACATCTCCAACTACGCCTATCTTCAGGTGCGCGACGAGCTGTCGCGCCTGCCGGGGATCAACGATGTGCTGGTGTGGGGCGCGGGTGAATACAGCATGCGCCTGTGGCTCGACCCGGACCTGATCGCCGCCCGTGGCTTGACCGCCGGCGATGTGATTGCTGCCGTGCGCGAGCAGAACGTGCAAGTGGCGGCGGGCTCGGTCGGCCAGTCGCCGGATTCGAGTGCGGCCTTCCAAGTCACAGTCAATACCTTGGGGCGCTTGACGGACGAAGAGCAGTTTGGCGACATCATCATCCGCACCGGCGATAACGGCCAGGTCACGCGTTTGCGCGATGTGGCCCGTATCGAGATGGGCGCCGATGCCTACGCGCTGCGCAGCCTGTTGGACGGCGAGCCTGCGGTGGCTTTGCAGATCATCCAGAGCCCGGGGGCGAATGCGTTGGATGTGGCGCAGTCGGTGCGCGACACCATGCAGCGCCTGCAGGCCAACTTCCCGGAAGGGCTGGTGTCGCGGATTGCCTATGACCCCACCGTGTTTGTGCGCGCTTCGCTGGAGTCGGTGGCCATCACGCTGATGGAAGCGATCCTGTTGGTGGTGATTGTGGTGGTGGTGTTCCTGCGCAACTGGCGCGCGTCGCTGATCCCCTTGATGGCCGTGCCGGTGTCGATCATCGGCACCTTTGCGGTCATGCACCTGATGGGCTTCTCCCTCAATACCTTGTCGCTGTTCGGCCTGGTGCTGTCGATTGGCATCGTGGTCGACGATGCCATCGTGGTGGTCGAGAACGTCGAGCGGCATATCGAGGACGGCGAGGAGCCGATGCAGGCTGCGCGACGGGCGATGGGCGAGGTCACCGGCCCTATCATTGCGATCACCTCGGTACTGGCGGCCGTGTTCATTCCCACTGCGTTTCTCAGTGGCCTGCAAGGCGAGTTCTATCGGCAATTTGCGCTGACCATCGCGATTTCCACGATCCTCTCGGCAGTCAACTCGTTGACCCTCAGCCCGGCGCTGGCCGGTCTGTTGCTGCGGCCGCGGCAGGCCGCCGTGGCGCCTGACCCACGCAGCCTGCGCGGTCGCGCCAAGCGGCTGCTGGAGGTGCTGGGCCGTCCGTTCCAGCGGGCGCCGCAAGCCTATGGCAACAGCGTGCGCAAGGTTGTCGGCCGTCGCGGCGTGGCGCTGTTGGCCTACGGCGGCTTGCTCGCGCTGACCTGGTTTGGCTTCAACGCGGTACCGGCCGGCTTCGTGCCGATGCAAGACAAGTACTATCTGGTCGGCATCGCCCAACTGCCCAACGCGGCCTCGTTGGAGCGTACCGATGCGGTGGTGCGGCAAATGTCGAAAATCGCCCTGGACGAGCCGGGGGTCGAGAGTGTGGTGGCGTTCCCGGGACTGTCGGTCAACGGCTTCGTCAACGTCCCGAATGCGGCGGTGATGTTCGTCATGCTGGATCCGTTCAAAGAACGCACCTCGGCGGATATGACAGCGGTCGCTATTGCTGGGCGCCTGCAAGCCAAGTTTGCGAGCATCCCCGACGGCTTCCTCGGCGTATTCCCACCGCCGCCGGTACCGGGGCTCGGGGTGACCGGCGGCTTCAAGCTGCAGGTCGAAGACCGTGGCGGCGTCGGCCTTGAGGCGTTGGTGCAGCAGACCCAGGTGCTGATGACCAAAGCCACCGAGTCAGGCCAGGTGGCCGGGTTGATGACCAGCCTGGACGTCAACGCGCCGCAACTGAATGTCGACATCGACCGCACCCAGGTCAAGAGCCAGGGCGTGCGCCTGGCGGATGTGTTCGAGTCGCTGCAGGTCTACCTGGGGTCGCTGTATGTCAACGACTTCAACCGGTTTGGCCGCACTTATAAAGTCACGGCCCAGGCCGATGCAGACCACCGCATGCAGGCCGAAGCCATCGGCCGTCTGCAGGTGCGCAACGCCGCTGGGGACATGCTGCCGTTGTCAGCGTTTGTCACGGTCACGCCGAGCTCGGGGCCTGACCGGGTGATTCACTACAACGGCTATCCGTCGGCGGATATCTCTGGCGGCGCGATGCCAGGAGTCAGCTCCGGGCAGGCAGTTGCGCTCATGGAGCGCCTGGCCCAGGAGGTACTGCCCGAGGGCGTGACCTATGAATGGACGGACCTGACCTACCAGCAAAAGCTCGCCGGGTCATCGGTTCTGTTTATTTTCCCGCTGTGTGTGTTGCTGGCGTATCTGATCCTTGCCGCGCAGTACAACAGTTGGCTGCTGCCGTTGGCGGTGTTGCTGATCGTGCCCATGTGCCTGCTCAGCGCAATCCTCGGCGTGTGGCTGGTGGACGGCGACAACAACGTGTTCGTGCAAATCGGATTGGTGGTGCTGGTGGGCCTGGCGGCGAAGAACGCCATTCTGATCGTCGAGTTTGCCCGCAGCCTCGAAGCCGAAGGCGCCAGCCCATTGGAAGCGGTGATCCATGCGTGCCAATTGCGTCTGCGGCCTATTTTGATGACGTCTCTGGCGTTCATCGCCGGCGTGGTGCCGCTGGTGTTTGCCAGTGGTGCCGGTGCCGAGATGCGCCATGCCATGGGGGTTGCGGTGTTTGCCGGGATGTTGGGTGTGACGCTGTTCGGCCTGTTCCTCACGCCGGTGTTCTATGTGGTGATGCGCAGCCTGGCGCTGCGCGTGCAGCGCCAGGGGGCGAGCCCGAAGGTGCAGCTAAAGGAGAGCGCATCATGAAACAGGCGTATCCAGCTTTTGTGTTGTCGTTGACCCTGCTGGCCGGTTGCGGTTCGGTGGGGCCGGACTATTCCGCGCCGGTGCTGCCCGCTGCGCAACGGGCGACGAGCTTTGGCGCGCCCATCGCCGGGCTGGGTCCGGGCGAGGTGGAGGTGCAGTGGTGGCAGGTGTTTGATGAGCCGGCACTGAGTCAGTTGATCCAACAGGCACTGGCGGCCAACCACGACATCGGCATCGCCGCCGCGCGCCTGGACGAAGCCAAGGCGCTGTTGCGTGAAAGCCGCCAAGGCTTCCTGCCCAGCGGCGGCGCCGCCCTGGGCTACGAGCACCGCAAGCGCAGCGAGGTCGAGACCCCGTTTGGCGAGGAGCGCTCCATTGAAACCACCCGCGCGGCGGTGAATGCGGCCTGGGAAATCGACTTGTTTGGCCGCGTGCGTCGCTCGGTGGAGGCTGCCCAGGCCCAGGCGGGGTCGCGTCAGGCGTTGTTGCGCAGCGTGCAAGCGAGCGTTGCGGCGACGGTCGCGGCCACCTGGTTTGACCTGCAAGGCATCGAAGCCGAACAGGCCGTGGTTGCGGATATCAGCCAGAGCCAGCGCGACAGCCTGGGCCTGGTGGGGCAGATGGTCAGCGTCGGCGCCGCCACCGAATTCGACCGGCTGCGCGCCGAGGCCTTGTTGCGCAATGTGGAGGCGGTCGCGCCTGACCTGGAGCGACGTCGCGCCAGGGCAACCAACGCGCTGGCGGTGCTGCTGGGGCAAGCACCTCAAGGGTTCAAGCCACCGCAGGCCCGGCCTGGTCGTGAAACCTTGAACCTGCGCACGCTGCAGGTGGGAGACCCAGCCGGCTTGCTGGCGCGCCGCGCCGATATTGCTGCGGCCGAACGCACGCTGGCGGCCGCGACCGCGCAGATCGGCGTGGAAACCGCGGGCTTGTATCCGGACATTCAGGTGCAAGGTTCCATCGGTCTACTGGCCGGAAGCCTCAACGCGCTGGGCGATGCGGGCATGCAGTCGAACTTTATCGCGCCGGTGATTCGCTGGTCGCTGCTGGACACCGGGCGCGTACGTGCGCGGATTGCCGCCAGCGAGGCGCGCACCCAGGCGGCCTTGATCGCTTATGACCAGACCGTGTTGCGGGCCCTGCAGGAAACCGACGATGCGTTCCAGGCCAACCGCACGGCCGGCAACACCCTGGGCTTGCGGCTGCTGGAGGCGGCTGCCAATCGTGAGGCCGCCAGCTTTGCGCGCGAGCGGTTTGCGCAAGGCGAGGGCGTGTACCTGGATGTGCTTGAGGCCGAACGTGCCGACTTCACCAGCCGCCGCGCATTGACCGCAGCGCGCACGGAACAGCGTTTGGCGGTGGTTGGGATCTATAAGGCGCTGGGGGGTGGCTGGGAGATCTGCGAGCGGGCGGGGCAGGCGTGTAGCGGGGCTGCTGCTGTGTTGCGGTAACGGTTAGGTATCAAATATACGACGGTGGGCTTGTGGGAGCGGGCTTGCTCGCGAAGGCGGTGTGTCAGTGACTGAATCTTTAACTGAACCACCGCTTTCGCAGGCAAGCCAGCTCCCACATTGGTCATGCATCGCCCACAAACTCTGCGCCTGGCACAGACCTTGTGTGCGCCCGATGGCAGCCTGACAGCCGAACAGCAGGTTGGATCAGACCGCCTCCCATCAGTCTCACTACCCCGTTGCGTAGTTCCTCGATTATTGGTTACGTGTGACTCGCCAAACAGTATTGGCCAAGTCGTCAGCAATGATCAGCGCGCCTTTGGGGTCCACGGTCACTCCAACCGGGCGGCCACGGGTTTTGCCGTCTTCGCCGCGAAAGCCGGTGGCAAAGTCGATGGGCTCGCCCGCCGGTTTGCCGTTGCTGAACGGTACGAAGATCACTTTATAGCCCACTGGGTTGTCACGGTTCCAACTGCCGTGCTCGCCGACAAACACGCCGTCAGCGAATTTTTCACCCAGGGCGGGGATGGAAAAATCCACGCCCAACGCGGCCACGTGGGAGCCCAGGCTGTAATCGGGCTTGATCGCAGCAGCGACCTTGGCCGGGTTTTGCGGTTGGGCGCGGGGGTCGACGTTCTGGCCCCAGTAGCTGTAAGGCCAGCCGTAGAAGGCACCTTCGCGCACCGACGTCAGGTAGTCCGGCACCAGGTCGGGGCCGAGTTCATCGCGCTCGTTGACCACCGTCCACAATTGCCCGGAACCCGGTTGGATGGTCAGCGCTGTCGGGTTGCGCAGGCCCGTGGCGTAGGGTTTGTGCGCACCGGTGGCGGCATCGATCTGCCAGACCATTGCGCGGTCGATCTCCACTTCCATGCCGCGTTCGGTGATGTTGCTGTTGGAACCGATGCCCACATACAGCTGGCGCCCGTCGTCACTTACGGCCAACGACTTGGTCCAGTGATGGTTGATCTGCGCCGGCAGGTCGGTGACTTTGACCGGTGGCGCGCTGGCCTTGGTCTGGCCGTCGGCGTAGTCAAAACGCACCAGTGCATCCTGGTTGGCCACATACAGTTTGCCGTCGGCGAATGCCAGGCCGTAGGGGGCGTTGAGGTTGTCGGCGAACACGGTCTTGAGTTCATAGGTGCCGTCACCGTCGGCGTCACGCAGCAGCGTAAGGCGGTTGCCGCCTTTGACCTTGGTGTTGCCCTGGGCCTTGATCACACTGGCGATCACGTCCTTGGGCTTGAGCTTGGCCGCGCTGCCGCCACGGCCTTCGGCCACCAGGATATCGCCGTTGGGCAGCACCAGGGTCTGGCGCGGGATCGCCAGGTCAGTGGCAATGGCGGTCACGCTGTAGCCTTCGGGCACCTTGGGTTTTTGATCGCCCCACGGCGTGGGCTCGGCAATCTTCATGCTCGGCAACAGGCTGCTTTGTTGCTCGGGCAGTTTGGGGTCAGGGCCGCGTGCCTGGGTCTTGTCACCTTCGCCGCCACAGGCACTGAGCAACAGGGCGGCGCTGAGCAGGGTCAGTGTGTTGAGTGGTTTCATCGGGCAGCTCCTGAGCGCAAGTTGGTCAAGCCGATCCAGGTGGCGACAATCGCCAGCACGGTGACGATCGCCGACAGCACCAAGCCAGCAGGCATCATGGCGTAGGCGTCCTTGGCATGCTGGAAGGCATTGACCAACCCAAGCAGCCAAGTGCCCAGCAACAGCAGGAAGTACGCCACCGGGCGCCCGGCCTTGCGTTCGGCACGCATCAGGTTGACCAGCGCAAACAGCAGGGCAAAACCACAGAACACCAAGGCTCCGGCGATCAGCCAGGAGGCAAAATTGGCCCATTGGATCTGGTAGGTCTGGCCGTAGGCGATATCACTGAGCAAGGCCCCGAGAAACAACGGCACGGTGCCGGCAAGCAAAGCCCCGTGCAACGGCCCAGGCCTGACGACGGGGTAAGTGGGGAGGGTTGTCATGGTGGTGGCGGCTCCTTATCGTTCTGCACCCTGGACTCAGGGCGCGCTGACTTCGCATAGGAAAGGAGCATGGCACTTGTAAGAAAGTTCACTGGGAGGGCGTGTCGAGGTGTGTTTCGGTCCGGCGTTCCCCTGCATAGGCATTGGTATCTACACAATGTTGACCTGTGGCGAGGGAGCTTGCTCCCGTGACTGCCTCACAGCTGGCGCTGATCTATCTGATGCACCGCAATCCAAATGTGGGAGCTGGCTTGCCTGCGAAGACGGCCTCACAGTCAACACAGTTGGACCGGGTACATATCCGTTATTTAGGTAACGGCCACTTAGGGTTCCGCCCTGACGGCGGGTCACTTTGGAAAAGCCCCAAAGTAACCAAAGGGCTCTTGCCCCACCACTCGGCACCTCGCCTAGGCTCGGTGTGCCCGTAATCCGCCAGTGATTTGGGGGGCCGCCGCCACGCGCCATCCATGGCGCGGGGCGGCTAAACCGGCATCCCTGCCGGTTTACCCCCCAAATCCCTGTCGAATTCCGGCCAGCGTGGTTTAACGGGGCGCTTAAGATCACAAGCAGATCAAGAGCAAGATCAAAAGCGGCTCGCTTCGCATCGTGGTTACCGTCTGCTGCTACAGCCCACAAAGTTATGTAGATACGTTTACCACAGCGGCTATATGACTCATCCTTCCTGGCCCGACATGAGGAATCGCGTTATGCCCACTCTGCATCTGCTCTGCGGCAAGATCGCATCCGGTAAGTCCACACTCGCCAAAACCCTGGCTGCCGAGCACGCGGCCATTGTGCTCAGCGAAGACCAGTGGCTGGCCAGTCTCTACCCTGGTGAGATCCAGAGCATTGCCGACTACCTGCGCTGTGCCCAGCGGGTTTGTGGGGTACTTGAGCCGCTGGTGATTGATCTGTTGGCGTGCGGCGTCAATGTGGTGCTGGATTTTCCGGCCAACACCCTCGCCAATCGTCAATGGTTGCTTGCCCTGGCCCAGGCAGCCAAGGTGCCGCACTGCCTGCATTACCTGGAACTGGACGACGCCACCTCTCGTGCGCGCCTGCACGCGCGCAACGCCCGAGGTGAGCACGATTTTGCCGCCACCGATGCCGAGTTCGACCTGATCACTCGCCATTTCAGTGTGCCGAGTGAAGAGGAAGGTCTGGTGATTGAGGTGCACCGCCCGTGAACACCCAAAAATCTGCAGGCATTGATGTCGACGGCTATATCCTCACCGTTGCCGATGGGCCTATACAACTCGAGTTCCAACCCCTCCTGGCGGACATCTGCGCCACCTTGTCCCAACCTGAACTGGGGCTGCACGGGATTTACCTGTATGGCAGCATCGCACGGGGCGAAGGTGAGATCGGCATTTCTGATCTTGACCTTTCCCTGATACTGGTCGAGCCACCGGATGCGCCCGTGCTTGAACAATTGGAGTCGGCCCGACTCGCGTTGGAGCAACGGCATCCCCAGGTCACCAAGATCGACTTCGACATCGGCCATCGCGCCCAGGTGTTGGCGCCCGAAAACCGAAACAGTTGGGGCTTCTGGCTCAAACATCATTGCCGCTGTCTCTGGGGCGAAGACCTGTCGCTGCACTTCGAACCGTTTCGCCCGTCTCGCGCCATCGCCCTGGCGGTCAACGGCGATTTTGAACAGGCGCTTACGGCGTATCTGGTACGTATCGAGCAGGCCAGCACTGAACACACACGGCTTGGCCAGCAGCGGGAAGCATCGCGGGCCTTGATCCGCGCTACCCACACCCTGCGATCGGAAGATGCGCAAAAATGGCCGAAAACCCTGGAAGACTACGTCGGGCTGTTCGTTCAGCATTACCCGAACATGCGCGTGCAAATCGCCTACTTCCTGTTTGAAGCACGCAACCCCAGCGCGCAGCGCGAGGTATTTACCACGCGATTACGAGCATTTTTGAGTTGGATGGTTGCGGCGCAATGACAGGAGGGTCGCTTTCTAGTCTGTTGTTACCCTGCCCTAACGCAATCGCACAGGCTTTACCCCGGCGATCGGTGGAACAGTAGGGGCTATACTTGGCGTCATGCACAAGCCGCCCATGAGCACTCTCCAGCAACTGCATAGAGGGTCCGGGGTATTCACCGAGAACTTAAGTATGACGTTGCCGTGGGCGTGTTTGTGTCTGTGAGCATCCCTGCAGATCTGCCGATCCTGAGTCAGCACCGCAGTGCCATGCCAGCCTGCTGCTTGATACGCATTGAGTGAAGCTTGCGTGGGATGCCCGTATCCATTTCCTTTACCTACGGATAGAACCAATCTCATGGGGGTGCCCGGCTTGGGGCGAGGTACAGAGGTCATCGTTATCTTTGACCCGTGATGAGGCGCCACCATGCCGGCTAGTTCAAGTTGCTGGTTGCTTGTGAGGGAGGGTATGGACGGAAAGTCGGCGTCACCTGTCATGAGAATTGCCGGCCCTTGGCCCTTTTGTTGAACAAACATCGCGATTCCTGTGTTGTTTCTGTCGCTTGGAGTCGGCAATGTGGGCTCACAGGCTTCAAGCCAGCCCTCGGAAAATCGAATGTGCGCGCAATCATCCGGCCATAGAAGCATGGCCGATATACCCGGCATAAGCTGCTTGTTTGTCAGCGCTTCATAGAAGCTCAATGCTAGTGGACTGACTTGATGTTCTGGTCGTTCGGGGGCGCGGGCAATCCAGAAACGAGCCAGCGCCTTGGGGTTCCACTCGTGCCGAGTGGTTAAGCTTGCGGGGTTGTATTGGCTTCTGGCGATTGCGTATGACCAATGGTCCATATCCCAGTGAGAGAGAACAACGGGTGCAACTCTGACGTCGTCACATGAGAAAAAATTTGGCTGACGCGGTGGTCGCGTCCACGCATGAAAGTTGGGCGCCCATCCCAAATCAAAAAAGACACGTGGGTGTTCAAACTCATCAATGATCGCGTTGCAGTTACCCTGGCCTACATCATATGCCGCGACCGAGAGTTCACCTGCGTGCTGCAAAGAGAAATCCAGTACACCGGTAATGAGCGTTTCAGGAGAGCGCGGTGCGTTCGTTAGCATGAAAGCGTCATTCTCCTCCTGGCTTAACTGTAGAGGAGTGATGTCACAGATGTGCAGGACGACTGGCTCAGCGTTGTCCCCAAACATCACAACTAGTGCTTCAACCGATTTCTCGTTGGCATGGGACGCTACGATCAGCTGCACCCATTGGCTTTCAGAGTCTTCAATCGTTGGAAATCGCTGCACCAGGGACATCAAAGGCAGGCGAAGAGTTAGGAGGCCACCGATTCGCTTTGGTCCATAAAAGCCGGAGCGCGATATACGCCTACTGAAGCAGTCAAACGTTACCCAACCGTCCTCGTCCCCGTCGCGTTCTATGTAGACAAGCGCCTTGAATGTCTTACGCCTGGGTTTCATCGAATCATGGTCCTTCATGGCACTGTCGCTCCTGGTACTGGCTTGGCTGTATTGGTTAGCGAGGGGATATTACAGCAACCTTCAGCGCGAAGTGCCTGCATGACGAAAACGCCGGAACTTGTGCGGTTAGAATGACCTTCCATAGTGGTGGAAAAGGAGTCAATCACATGCGTGAACGCAAAGCCGCACGATTACTGGTCATAAACCCTGCACAGCAAGTATTGCTGTTCCGCTTCGTGCATAAAGACGGTGCCTTGGCCGGCCAGGATTACTGGGCCACGCCGGGCGGTGGCGTGGAGGCCGGGGAGACGTTTCACAGCGCCGCGATTCGTGAGTTGCGCGAAGAGACCGGTATCACCGTCAGTAGCGTCGGGAAATGTGTAGCAGAGCGCAACGTGACCTTGATGCTACCCTGCGGCGAAACGGTGCTGGCGGTTGAGCGGTACTTCGTTGTGCATGCGCCCAGCGAGGCGTTATCCAGGGCCGAGTGGACGGTACAGGAGGCCCAAGTGATGGCGGATCATCGCTGGTGGTCGGCAGAGGCCCTACGCGCGACGAGCGATACGGTATGGCCGCAGGCGTTGCCGCAAATGCTGGAAGATGCCGGGTGTTTTAGCCGTTTCTAGCGGGGAAAGAATCGGTGCGGCCTGCAAGCGGCCAGGGCGGGGCAGGCCCTGTCATCCATGATCTCTTCACTGGCCAGCCGCCCGACGATGGCCGCCAGCGTTACCCCAGGATGCATCGCGCAGACATACACACCGCTCAGGCTCGGCAACTCGCCAATGATGGGAATGCCATCTGCCGGCATGGGCCTGAGCCCGACGCAGGCCAATTGCAGCTCGATAGACGTGACGCCTTCGAGCTCATCTGCAATGGTGCGGGCGGTGCGCATGGCAATGGCGGCCGGTTGGTTGTGCGGGGCATCGTCCAGGTAGTCTTCCGCTGCCAGCCAGGCACCTTCGGCACTTTCGCGCACCTCCATCGCCGGGTTGGAAATAAGCGTGCGCACAATGCCGGAAGGGGCGCTGTAGCGGATAAAGATCGCGGGGGAGGCATCAATCGGCAAGGGGAAACCCAGCAGCTTCGTTAGCGCTGGGGTGCCCGTTCCGGCGGCGAGCGCCACTACGTCAGCATTGATGACGCCTAGGCGGGTTTCAACGCCGGTGACCTGTGAGCCCTGAGTCTTGAAGCCCAACACCCGCGTATGCGTCAGCAGCTTGGCGCCGTGGGCCTGGGCCCCCGTTATTAACGCCAGGGTGGTGTGTACCGCGTCCAACGCGCCTTCTTCGGCTTTGAACTGCGCGTGCTCGGGCGGTTTTTTCAACTGCGGTTCAAGCTCGCGAATACGCTTGCGGTTGACCCGTAAAGCCATCGCCGGTTGGGTGTTAGTGCCATAACACAGGGCGCCCGTCCAACGAATTTTTACGCTGGGCAGCTCCTGTTCCAAGCGGTGATACTCGCGGATAGCTGCACTGCGCAAAGAGGCAATGGGGTCAGGCGCGTTGTGGGTGGTGTTGATCCAGGCGAATGAAGTAGCCGTGACCCCGGACGCAACGTCGCCGGCATCGACCACCGTCACATTCGCGCCCTTGCCGGCCAGGTGGTAGGCCAGTGAAGCCCCCACGATACCGGCGCCAATGACCACAATGCGTTTGCCTCGAACCATATCTGCCGTCCTTGTTATTGGCGTGCCAGGATTTCCCCGGTGTTCAGCACCCTTGCATAATCCATCGCCAAGTTACTCAGCGACAACGCATGCACATCTTCAGCGGCCCACAGCCGCCCCGACAAGTCGGTTTGGTCGAAGGTAAAACACGCATCCGCCGCCACGATCACGTCGAACCCCAGGTTGCCGCCCGAGCGTGCGGTGGATTCCACTGAATTGTTGGTGATGACGCCGACGATCACCAACTGCTGGATCGAGCGCAGGTGCAGCCAGCGCTCCAGGCCCGTGGCGCTGAAGGCATCCGGTACATTTTTTTCCACCACATGTTCGTGGGTCAGGGGGTGCAACGCATCCTGGAACTCGCAGCCAGGTTGGCCTGGCCGGAACACCGAAGCGTCAGAGCGGGAGATATGCCGCACATGAATGATCGGGCGTTGCGCCTGGCGCCAGGCATTGAGCAATTGCTGTATGTGCAGCTCAGCGTCTGGGTTGTTGCGGCGCCCAAGGGTGGGATCGGCCATGCCTTTTTGCATATCGATGATCAACAGTGCGGCGTTCGTCGCTATCGGTTCCATGGCCTGTCCTGGCAGAGGTGAGCATTATCTAACTGGTTGGACGTTAGCACCGATCGGCAGCCCATACGCAAATCCCTGAGACTTCCCAGCGAAACGCTTCATAATGGCGGCCAATTTGTTTAGCTCGTTATTCTGGTGTGCCCGCATGGAAATTAAGGTCAACTTTCTCGACAACCTTCGGCTTGAAGCCAAGTTCGATGACTTCACGGTCATTGCCGACCAGCCCATCCGCTACAAGGGCGATGGGTCGGCACCGGGGCCATTCGACTACTTCCTGGCTTCGTCGGCGTTGTGTGCGGCGTACTTTGTGAAGTTGTACTGCCAGACGCGCAATATTCCCACCGAGAATATTCGCCTGTCGCAGAACAACATCGTCGACCCGGAAAACCGCTACAACCAGATTTTCAAGATCCAGGTCGAATTGCCCGCAGACATCTGCGACAAGGACCGCCAAGGCATCCTGCGTTCCATCGACCGTTGCACCGTGAAGAAGGTGGTGCAGGCCGGCCCGGAATTCGTGATTGAGGAAGTCGACAACCTCGACGCCGATGCTCAGGCGCTGTTGATGCCCAATTCCACGTCCGAGGCGGGCACCTACATTGCCGGCAAGGACCTGCCGCTGGAGCAGACCATCGCCAACATGTCGGCGATTCTCGCCGGCCTGGGCATGAAGATCGAGATCGCTTCGTGGCGCAATATCGTGCCCAACGTATGGTCGCTGCATATCCGCGATGCGCATTCGCCGATGTGCTTTACCAACGGCAAGGGTGCGACAAAAGAGGGCGCGCTGGCGTCGGCGCTGGGTGAGTTCATTGAGCGCCTGAACTGCAACTTCTTCTACAACGACCAGTTCTGGGGCGAGGACCTGGCCAACGCGCCGTTCGTGCATTACCCGGACGAGCGTTGGTTCCAGCCGGGCCCCAACGACGAGCTGCCGAGTGAAATCCTCGATGCCTACTGCCTGAAAGTCTACAACCGCGAGGGCGAGCTGCGTGGTTCACACCTGTTCGACACCAACTCCGGCAACGAGGCCCGTGGCATTGTCTCGCTGCCGTTCGTGCGTCAGTCCGATGGCGAGGTGGTGTATTTCCCCTCCAACCTGATCGAAAACCTCTACCTGAGCAACGGCATGAGCGCCGGCAACACCTTGGCCGAAGCCCAGGTGCAGTGCCTGTCGGAGATTTTCGAGCGGGCGGTGAAGCGCGAAATCATCGAAGGCGAATTTGCGCTGCCAGATGTACCCGCCGAAGTGTTGGCCAAGTACCCAGGCATCCTGGCGGGCATCGAAGGCCTGGAAGCCCAGGGCTTTCCGGTGCTGGTCAAGGATGCGTCCCTGGGCGGTGAATTCCCGGTGATGTGCGTGACCTTGATGAACCCGCGCACCGGTGGCGTGTTCGCTTCGTTCGGCGCGCACCCCAGCCTGGAAGTGGCGCTGGAACGCAGCCTCACCGAGCTGCTGCAAGGCCGCAGCTTCGAAGGCTTGAACGACCTGCCGCAGCCAACTTTCGAAGGCCAGGCGGTCACCGAACCGAACAACTTCGTCGAGCACTTTATCGATTCCAGCGGCGTGGTGTCGTGGCGCTTCTTCAGTGCCCAGTCCGATTACGAGTTCGTCGAATGGGACTTCTCTGGCCAGGGCGAAGACTCTAACGCCCAGGAAGCCGCCACGCTGTTCGGCATCCTCGAAGGCATGGGCAAAGAGTCGTACATGGCGGTGTACGAGCACCTGGGCGCTACCGCCTGCCGCATCCTGGTGCCGGACTACTCGGAAATCTACCCGGTGGACGACCTGATCTGGGACAACACCAACAAGGCGCTGTTTTTCCGCGAAGACATCCTCAACCTGCACCGCCTCAACGAGGAAGAGTTGCAGGCGTTGGTCGAGCGCCTGATAGAAAGCGAGCTGGACGACTACACCGATATCACCACGCTGATCGGCATCGAGTTCGATGACAACACGGCGTGGGGCCAGTTGACCATCCTGGAGCTCAAGCTGCTGATCTTCCTGGCCTTGCAGCAGTATGAAGAGGCCAAGGAGTGCGTGGAGATGTTCCTGCAGTACAACGACAACACGGTTGAGCGCGGCCTGTTTTACCAGGCGATGAACGCGGTGCTGGAGATGGAGTTGGATGACGACTTGGAACTGGCTGACTACGAGGCCAACTTCCGGCGCATGTTCGGTAATGAGCGCATGGACGCGGTGATCGGTTCGGTCAACGGCAGCGTGCGGTTTTACGGGCTGACGCCGACCAGCATGAAGCTGGAAGGCTTGGACCGGCATTTGCGCTTGATCGACAGCTACAAGAAGCTGCATGCAGCGCGGGCCAACATCACCCAAGGCTGACCCACACTGATCGTTCCCACGCTCCGCGTGGGAACGCATCCGGTGACGCTCTGCGTCACGCTTGGGGACGCAGAGCGTCCTGGGTGGCATTCCCACGCAGAGCGTGGGAACGATCATGGCGGTTAGATGTGGGCCAAGGCTTGCGCCAGATCGGCGCGCAAATCCTCCACATCTTCAACCCCCACCGACAGCCGCACCAGCCCATCGCCAATGCCCAATTGCGCTCGCGTCGCCGCCGGGATGCTGGCATGGGTCATGATTGCCGGGTGTTCGATCAGGCTTTCCACGCCCCCCAGGCTCTCGGCCAGGGCGAAGATCTTCACGTTTTCCAGAAAGCGTGTCGCGCCGGCCAGGTCGCTGTTCAAGTCCACTGAAATCATCCCGCCAAACCCGCGCATCTGCTGTTTCGCCAGGTCGTGCTGTGGGTGGGATTCCAGGCCTGGGTAGTGAACCCGTGACACTTGCGGCTGTTGTTCCAGCCAGGTGGCCAGGTCCAGGGCATTGCTGCAATGGCGCTCCATGCGCAGCGCCAGGGTTTTTACCCCGCGCAGGGTCAGGAAGGCATCGAACGGCCCGGCGATGGCGCCAATGGAGTTTTGCAGGAAGCCCAGGCGTTCGGCCAATTCAGCGTTGTCGCCAACCACAGCGATACCACCGATCACATCGGAATGCCCATTGAGGTATTTGGTGGTGGAGTGCACCACGATGTCGAAGCCCAGCTCCAGCGGGCGCTGGATCCAGGGGCTGGCAAAGGTGTTGTCGGCCACGCAGATAATCCCGCGGGCACGGCAGATGCGAGCCACGGCGCGCAGGTCGGTCAGGCTCAGCAGCGGGTTGCTAGGGGTTTCGACCCAGACCATGCGCGTGTCGTCCTGCAATGACGCTTCAAAGGCTGACAAGTCGCTGAGGTCGACATAGCTGAAGCGGTGCCCGGCACTGCGCTGGCGCACCTTGTCGAACAGTCGGAAGGTGCCGCCGTACAGGTCATTGCCCGAGACGATATGCGCGCCGGCATCCAGCAGTTCCAACACAGTGGAGATCGCCGCCAGCCCCGAGGCAAACGCAAACGCCTGGCTGCCGCCTTCAAGGTCGGCCACGCAGCGTTCCAGGGCAAAACGCGTGGGGTTATGGGAGCGGCCATAGTCAAAGCCCTTGTGCACGCCGGGGCTGTCTTGCAGGTAGGTGGAGTTGGCGTAGATCGGCGGCATCAGCGCGCCCGTGGTCGGGTCGGGTGACTGCCCGGCGTGGATCACACGGGTGGCAAACGCGCTGTTATCGGGCTGGCTCATGCAAGGGATCTCCGTAGGTGGTTAAGCAGGTCGACGCGGGTGATCAGGCCATGGAAGCCTGAAGCGTCGGCAATGATGGCGACCAGGCCGCGATCCAGTTCTGCCTGCAGTTCGGCCAGGCTGGCGCTGGGGGCCAGGGTGTGCAGCGTATTAGTCATGGCGCTGGCGACGCTCATGGAAAAGTCTGCGGCGTCGTGGTGCAGGCCCAGCAGAATATCGGACTCGTCGATCACGCCCACCAGGGTCTGGCCATCGACCAGCACCGGCAGTTGCGACACGTCCGCCAGGCGCATGCGCTGGAAGGCGGTGAGCAGGGTGTCGTCGGGGCTCACGCTGATCACCCGGCCGTCTTCGAAGCGGCGCGCGATCAGGTCGCGCAGGTCGCCGTAGTGCTTGTACTGCAACAGGCCTGCGTCGTTCATCCACTGGTCGTTGTAAACCTTGGACAGATAGCGCGTACCGGTGTCGCAGACAAAGGTGACCACGCGCTTAGGCTCGGTTTGCTCGCGGCAGTAGCGCAAGGCAGCGGCGAGCAGGGTGCCGGTGGATGAGCCGCCGAGAATGCCTTCGGCCTTGAGCAACTGGCGGGCGTGGTCGAAGCTGTCGGCGTCGCTGATGGAGTAGGCGTGGCGCACGCTGGACAGGTCGGCGATCGAGGGGATGAAGTCTTCGCCGATACCTTCCACCGCCCAGGAACCGGGAGTTTGCAGCTTGCCGCTGCGGCTGTATTCGGCCATCACCGAACCGACCGGGTCGGCCAGCACCATGGTCAGTTCGGGTTGCACGCGCTTGAAGAAGCGCGTCAAACCGGTGAGGGTGCCGGCCGAGCCGACACCCACCACAATCGCGTCCACGTCGTGCTGGGTCTGCGCCCAGATCTCCGGCGCGGTGCTGGTCTCGTGGGCCAAGGGGTTGGCTGGGTTGTTGAACTGGTCGGCGAAGAACGAGCCTGGAATATCTTTGGCCAAACGTGCCGCCACGTCCTGGTAATACTCGGGGTGGCCCTTGCCCACATCGGAACGGGTGATATGCACCTCGGCGCCCATGGCCTTGAGGTGCAGGACCTTTTCCGTGGACATCTTGTCGGGCACCACCAACACCACCCGGTAGCCCTTGGCCCGGCCCACCAGCGCCAGGCCCAGGCCGGTATTGCCGGCGGTGGCTTCAATGATGGTACCGCCAGGGCGCAAGCGACCGTCGCGTTCGGCAGCGTCGATCATCGCCAGGCCGATGCGGTCCTTGATAGAACCGCCGGGGTTTTGCGATTCCAGTTTGAGAAACAGCGTGCAGGGGCCGGTATCGAAGCGGCTGACCTTGACCAATGGGGTGTTGCCGATCAGCTCAAGTACGGCAGGGCGTGAAGGCGTGGGCATGTCGTCTCCTGGTTACGGGATGGGCGTAGGGCGAGGGACAGCAAAAAAACAGCATGGCTTGGAACATAGGCCGGTATCGCCGGTGTCGCAACCGGGCGTCCGTTGGATGACTTTTTTTGCCGCATGGGGGGAGGGCGCGCAATCAAACTGTGGGAGCGGGCTTGCCTGCGATGGCGGCGGTGCTGTCGGCATGTATGTTGCCTGGCCCACCGCCATCGCGGCCTCGCTCAGGCTCGAGCGCTCCCACATTTTTTTAGCGCATGAGGATGGGAAGGGTGCGCAATTCAGGACTGCGCTGAAGATCAAGGGTGGGAGCTGGCTTGCCTGCGATGGCGTCGGTGCTGTCGGCATCTATGTTGCCTGACCCACCGCCATCGCGGCCTCGCCAAGGCTCGAGCGCTTCCACATTACTTCCCGGCAATGGCGGCTTCGATGGTAGCGATGTCGATTTTGGTCATGGTCATCATCGCTTCAAACGCACGCTTGGCGACGGCAGGATCTTTACTGGTAACCGCATCGACCAACACCCTCGGTGAGATCTGCCACGACAGCCCCCACTTGTCCTTGCACCAACCGCAAGCGCTTGCCTGCCCACCGTTGTCGATGATGGCATGCCACAAGCGGTCGGTTTCCTCCTGGTCATCCGTGGACACCTGAAAGGAAAACGCCTCACTGTGTTTGAACGCCGGGCCGCCATTGAGGCCCACGCAGGGGATACCCAGCACGGTGAATTCCACGGTCAACTCATCGCCCTGCTTGCCAGCCGGGTAGTCGCCAGGCGCACGGTGCACGGCCTTTACTGCGCTGTCGGGGAAGGTCTGCGCGTAGAAGGTCGCTGCCTCCAGGGCATCGCCGTTGTACCAGAGGCAGATCGTATTCTTGTTGTTCATCGCAAGGCTCCTCGGGTTGAAAGGTGCATGAAGTCTAGACGAACAACCTGCACGCTACTCAGGCTTGCACCGTCTCCCGGCCAGCGCGTGAGTCGGCCCGCCGCGAACGCCAGCTCAGCCCCAATACCATCAGCAAGCCCAGGCCCGCCATCAGTGCGCCTGCCAGGGATATGGCCGGGTAGCCCAGCCCGGCATTGATCACCGCGCCACCCAATGCCGCACCAATCGCATTCCCAAAATTGAACGCACCGATGTTCATCGCCGAAGCCAGGTTAGGCGCATCCTTTGCTGCCTCCATCACCCTCATCTGCAACGGCGGCACCAGGGCAAAGCTGGCAGCGCCCCACAGCAGGATCGACAGCGCAGCGGGCAGCGGCCATTGCATGAGCACCGAGAAGGCCAACAGCACGGCAATCAACACCACCAGCGAGATGATCAAGGTGCGGTCCACCGAGCGGTCCGCAGACTTGCCGCCCCACACATTGCCCAGGGTGAGCCCGATGCCGAACAGCACCAGCATCCCGGTGACGAAGTTGGTCGAAGCGTGGGTGACGTCTCGCAGAATCGGCGCGATGTAGGTGAATACCGTGAACATCGCACTTGAGCCCACCACGGTCAGCGCCAACGCCGCCAGCACCGGCCCGCGCCCCAGCACACGAATTTCCGCCATCAGCCCGCCGCCTTTAGGGGCCGGAGCATTGGGCAAGGCCCACCACAGCGCCGCCATCACCACTGCGCCTAGCCCACTGATGCCCCAGAACGCTGTGCGCCAACCAAAGTTCTCGCCAAACCAGGTCGCCAGGGGTACGCCGCCAATGGTTGCGAGGGTCAGCCCCATGAACATCGCCGCCACAGCCCCCGCGCGCTTCTCGGGCGCCACCAGGCTTGCGGCCACGATCGAGCCAATCCCAAAGAACGCCCCGTGATTGAGCGACGTCACCAGCCTGGCGATCATCAGCGTCTGGTAGTTGCTGGCCAACGCCGACAGCAAATTACCCAGGGTAAAAATCGCCATCAGCCCGATCAACAAATAGCGGCGGGGCACCCTGGCCGTCGCCAGGGTCATGATCGGCGCGCCAATCAACACGCCCATGGCGTAGGCGCTCACCAACAGCCCCGCAGCGGGAATGGAGACATCAAGATCAGCGGCGATACCGGGCAACATGCCCATAGGGGCAAACTCTGTGACCCCGATGCCAAAGGCACCGACGGACAATGCTACAAGGGGTGGATTGATACGCATGGGTGACTCCTCATCTGTGAGCCAAATGCTACAATCCTGCCTTTTGCAGCAGTAGCCCCTGGTTGGGAACTACAGCTTTGCGCAGGAGGCACAAATGGACATCGGCGGGCGGTCGGGCGAGATGGAAGTGTTCACCATGGTCGCCGAGCACGGCAGCCTGTCGGGTGCGGCAAGGGCCTTGGGGCTGACCCCATCGGCCATCAGCCGCATCATCACCCGCACTGAACAGCGCATCGGCACCCGCTTACTGCTGCGCACCACCCGCGCCATCACCTTCACCGCCGAAGGCGAAGCCTACCTGCGCGGCGCCCGGCGCATCCTCGCCGACATGGCCGAAGTCGAAGACGCCATCACCGACCAGGGCGCGCCCCGCGGCCGCCTGCGCGTCAGCGCCGCACTGGCCCACGGCCGCATGACCATCGTCCCCCTGATCGCCGCCTTCAGCGCCCGCTACCCCGCCATCGTCGTCGACCTGATGCTCGGCGACGAAGTCGTAGACATCCTCGGCGGCCAGGCCGACGTCGCCATCCGCTTCGGCCCCCTCGCCGACAGCCCCCTGACTGCTCGCCTTATCGGCTCTACCAGGCAGGTTATCGTCGCCTCGCCGGGGTACCTGGCACGGCATGGCACCCCCGTGACGCCGCAGGATTTACTGCAGCACAACTGCCTGCGCTTCAACTTCCGCCGGGCGGCGCCGGATTGGCCATTTCGGGTGGAGGGGCGGGAGTTTTCGCTGAAAGTAGCGGGGACGATTGAGGGGAACAGCGGCGAGGCATTGGCGCAGTTGGCGAAGCTGGGGGCGGGGGTGGCGAGGATTGGGGCGTTTAGTGTGGTGGAGGAGGTGAGGCGGGGGGAGTTGGTGGTGTTGCTGGAGGAGTTTAACCCGGGGGATGTGGAGCCGATTCATGCGGTGTTTGTGGGGGGAGCGGCGATGCCGGCGCGGGTTAGGGCGTTTGTGGATTTTTTGGTGGAGAAGCATGTGGGTTGAGGGGCGGGATTTTTGGGGAGGAGGGGGCTGACCGGCGGATTTCGGCCAATAAATGCCGGTCGTAGCGACACCCTCTGGGACTTAGCCATTTCGTAGCGCGTAAGGGCCACAACTCAGGTGTGCACTCAGAAACTCCAGGCATACCCTGATCTTCATCGAGCCAGAAGCCCGAATCGTAGTGACTGCGGACACATTCGCCGGCTGGAAATGTTCAGGCAGAATGCGAATGAGTGTCCCATTCCTGATGCTCGGGGCCACATCCCAGGTTGATGCCATGATGATGCCGAAACCATCATGCGCCCACTCTCGAACGACATCACTGTGGTTGGATGCCATGGGCCCTGTGACTTTCACCGACTCAAGACCGTTTGGCCCCTCGAGCCGCCATACACCAAAGCTTTGATCCCTCCCACGAAACAACAGGCAATCGTGGCGTTGAAGCTCGCTCACAGAGTTTGGATTACCGCGCTCTTCCAGGTAACTCGGAGCAGCACAGAGAATCCTCTGGCTATCTGCGATTTTGTGAATAATCAGATTTTGCTCGTTAACTTCTCCAACTCGGATGTCGATGTCGAACTGCTCCCCAATGAGATCAGTTCGACGGTCAACCAGCTCAAGCCACACCTCTAATTTTGGGTAGCGTTTACGAAGCAAGGCTAGAACTGGAGCGATGTGAAATCGTCCCATTCGCTGGCTTGTGCTGATACGCAGCGTGCCTCTGGGCTCGACCCGGTCACCCAGTGATGTCTCCAGCATCCCATTGACGTTGTCCATGATCGTCTGCGCCCAAACGAGCATCGTTTCGCCATCTTTGGTGATCGAAACCCGCCTGGTTGTCCGGTTAAAGAGCTTGCAGCTCAGCGTTTCTTCCAACGCCAAAACACGCTTGCTGACATGGGCGGGAGAAATTCCAAGCTCTGTCCCGGCCGCGCTAAAACTTCCACGTTTTGCGATGACTGAGAACAGAAGCAGATCCCTCAGGAAGGGATCATTATTTACTAATGGAGAATTCTGATTTTCCATATGGCTCAATTATAGCTTTGCGCGTTGATAGTAGCCTTGATCCTAGCAGATCGAATCACGACTTCAGTACGTCGAGATTTAAAACAATAACGCTCGCGAAGATCAAAGCATGTCCAAAATCAGAATTGCGGTAGCGGGTGCCGGCCTCATCGGTCGACGCCATATCGAACTCATCCAAGCGAGTTCTTCTTGCGAACTGTCAGCCGTTATCGATCCGTTCGAACTTGATGGCTCCTACCTAGACTCGCTGGGCGCCTCGCAGTATGAAAATCTTCTGGCTTGTTTCGCCGAGCACAAGCCTGACGGCGTAATTCTCGCCACTCCAAACGCCTTACATGTCGAACAGACTTTGCAATGCATTGAGGCTGGTGTTGCAGCGCTGATAGAGAAGCCGGTGGCGCACAGCGTTGAGGAGGGCAGGCGGTTACTCGCTGTTGCCGATGCAACTGACGCCAAGCTGCTCGTAGGACATCATCGAGCGCATAGCCCAATTCTTGCCAAGGCGCGAGAGATCATCCGTGGCGACATTCTTGGAGACATCGTTGCCGTGCAAGGCAGCGCTCTGTTTTACAAACCAGATGACTATTTCGACGCTGCCATCTGGCGACGCCAGGAAGGCGGTGGCCCTATCTTGATCAATATGATCCATGAGATCGGCAACCTGCGTTCGCTGTGCGGAGAAATTGTTGCTGTTCAAGCAATGCAGTCGAGTGTCGCACGTGGATTTCCTGTCGAAGATACCGTGTGTATCGGCCTGCGCTTTGAGAATGGAGCTCTCGGTTCCTTCTTGCTTTCCGATAGCACCGGATGTGCCCGCAGTTGGGAACAAACATCGCAAGAAAACGCGAGCTATCCGTCCTACGAGGATGAGGATTGCTACGTCATCAGTGGGAAGAACGGCTCACTGTCAGTGCCCACAATGCGTCTCAAATACTACGTGAAGGCCGAAGACAGATCATGGTGGAAGCCCTTCCAAACGGGCCACTGCGCTGTCGACCGCACAGATCCCCTTGAGATCCAGCTTGAGCACTTTTGCAACGTCATACGAGGCACGGAAACGCCTTTGGTCTCCGTGCGCGACGGACTGCGGAATCTGATCATTACTGAGGCTATTTCACAGGCCGCAAAAAGCGGCTCGATCATAGAAATCGACCGTATTTGAGCCCGGCATGGCTTCCAGTCATGCCCTGTTTTGCGTGTACCAGGGGCGGTTTTTGCTGCCCTGCCAGACCTATAAAAACAATATCTGGAGTAGTCAGATGAACACAGCAACAGCGACAGAGCAGCACCGTTCCAAGCAAGCCAAGAAAGCCTCCGCGAGTGGTTGGATCGGCTCCGCGTTGGAGTATTACGACTTTTTCATCTATGCCCAAGCGGCAGCACTGATATTTCCACAACTCTTCTTCCCCTCAACCGATCCAAAGATTGCCATCGTGGCGGCTATGGCGACTTACGGGGTTGGGTACATTGCTCGCCCTATCGGCGCGTTCTTCTTGGGGCACTGGGGTGATACTCGAGGACGCAAGAACGTACTGCTGCTATGCATGTTCCTGATGGGATTCGCCACCATGGCGGTAGGCCTGCTGCCGACCTACCACCAGATTGGTATATGGGCACCTATCCTGCTAGTAGTTCTGCGACTGGTGCAGGGGTTTGCTGTAGCGGGAGAGATCTCGGGAGCCAGCTCAATGATTCTGGAGCATGCACCCCAAGGACGAAGAGGATACTTCGGCAGCTACACACTTCAAGGGGTACAGGCAGGTCAGGTACTCGCAGCAGCCATTTTCCTGCCTCTGGCCTATTTCATGTCCGATGAAGCCTTCAATAGCTGGGGCTGGCGTATTCCCTTTCTTTTGAGCGCTGTGGTGCTGATCGCTGGCTTTATCATTCGCCGGGAAGTTGAGGAACCGCCAGTATTCGTAGAGCAAACAAAGAAAGATGAGAAGTCTGAATCGCCGGTTATCGGAGCTTTCAAACACAGCTGGAGAGGCATGCTGGTGGTCGTTGGGGTTTCGTTGATGAATGTTATTCCAGTCATTACGACCGTGTTTGGAGCGGCCTATGCGGTGCAACCTGCCTATGGCATCGGTTTCGATAAAAGCGTGTACCTGTGGATCCCGGTCGTTGGCAATATCGTGGCGGTGCTGTGCATCCCTTTCGTGGGCAATCTTTCTGACAAGGTTGGGCGCCGGCCTCTGATCATCGCAAGCGCCTTTGGTTGCGGGCTGATGTCCTTTGCTTATTTATACGCAATCAGCATTCACAGCCTCCCGCTTGCTTTCGGCGCCTCACTGCTGATGTGGGGAATGATCTACCAGGGCTACAACGCGGTGTTCCCATCCTTTTTCCCAGAGCAATTTGAAACACGTTACCGCGTGTCGGGGATGGCAATTTCGCAAAACAGCGGACTGTTCATCACCGCAATGTTACCTGCTCTGTTTGCCCTGATCGCAGGCCCTGGGACTGAAAACATACCCTTGATTGTCGGTGGGATCGCCTGTGTGTGCACGTTGCTAGCGGGTATCGCGGCCTGGTGCGCGCCCGAGACCTCTCGAATTCCTACAGCCGACCTCGGTAACCGCGATGCCCAATCCACAGAAGCCGGCGAATATCATAAGGCACGTCTGGCAGCCATGAGTACCGTAAAGAAATGAAGCGACTCGCGAGGATTAAATGATGAACACCATCCTGGTTTTGAACGGCCCTAACCTGAACATGTTGGGATTGAGAGAGCCCGAGGTGTATGGGTCGGAAACATTGGCCGACGTTGAGCAGACGTGTCGTGAGTACGGCGAAGAACTTGGGCTTGTAATTGAGTTTCAGCAAACCAATCACGAAGGGCAAATGATTGAATGGATTCACCACGCCCGTAGAAGGATTGCGGGGATTGTGATCAATCCAGGAGCATGGACCCATACATCGGCAGCCATCCACGATGCGTTGATTGCAGCCGAGGTACCGGTGATTGAGGTTCACATCTCAAATGTCCACAGGCGTGAAGATTTCAGGCATTTTTCCTACGTGTCACGCGTTGCCAAAGGCGTGCTCGCAGGGTTCGGCACTGATGGGTATCGAATGGCGATACAGCACTATGCAAGCAGCCTGGAACAATCAAACGCCTAACCGAGACGTTTGCTGGCACTGCCTAGAGCCAGAAATTGTGGATTACCACGCTTCGGGTCGATTTCCGCCGTTCACGATCGGCAGTTTTCGACCCATTGCTGCCGGTCACACCCCATGGATGTCGGACAAATAGCCCAAACGCCTGCGCATTCCCAGGCTGATATTTGAGAGGGTAAACTGAGCACCTTTCCATCTGTGGTACCGATATGGACATCAATCTACTGACCGAATCCATGCTTGGTCACTGGCGTGCTCCCTCGGGTGTCTGGCAATGCGAATTCCAGTTCGGCAGCCGATTGATTTACGTCCAGCACCACAATGACGAGCCACCTTACGCCAGGCTCGCCGCTGCGCAACGCGCGGTCAAGGCTACGTGGGATGATTTGCCCCAGGCATTGAGGTTTGCCGAACAGCACTGTAAAGCACAGATGCCCGAACTGATGCGGTTGTACGAAACCCACATGCCGTGGGAATCTCCGTTGTTCGTGTACTCGATCCACTTCGATCTCGACAAACCTTACCCTAGCTATACCATTTCCAAGAACCCTGACTTCGATTGGGATCGCATCCTGATCGACGAAGATGAACTGTGCCAGAATCAAAGTGTTTGCATGGAGCAATATGAGCCAAAGGATGACTTTTGGGTTTACGTCAGGCGCGTGGGGTTTCAGCAATTCGAGCTTGGGGATTAGCTTGGCAATCAACTATGTAGAAGGACTCTGGAGAGCGTCCGCTTCTGGCCGATTGCAGCCAATGAGTCAACGCAAGGTTGTATCCGGCACGGATGGACCAAAGCTCATACACCGCCCACTCGCGTTTTCGTTCCAGCCTGCCGGAAAGCGCATCGCCTTGACCTCCTGATCTGTTCCACCTGCTTCATGGCCTTTCCACACACGGTCTCGTCTTTTAAGCTTGCTGAAACGTTTCATCGAGTTTATAAAACGCAAACAACTCCAATAAAGGCCACCGCCATGACCCCGCTCAAACTCCTCGTTGCCCTCAGCGCATTCTCTGCCGCCTCCCACGCCCTGGCCTGGGATTACGTGCTGCTCGATACCGACAAACCCGCCCAGAACTGGCAGGTCACCAGCCAGCAGCTCGGCATCCAAACCGGCAAACCCTTCAGCGTTACCCTGCGCACCCTGCACGGTGGCCGACAGGAGGGTGTGAGCATTGTTGATATCGATAACGGCACGATGAAGCTCTCGGTAGTGCCGACGCGTGGCATGAACGTGTTGCAGGCGTCGGTTGGTGATGTGCGCATGGGGTGGGATTCGCCGGTCAAGGAAGTGGTCAATCCGTCCTTTATCGAGCTCAATGGCCGTGGTGGCCTGGGTTGGTTGGAAGGTTTCAATGAACTGGTTACCCGTTGCGGCTACGAATGGGTTGGGCATCCTGGCATCGACAACGGTGAGCTGCTGACCCTGCACGGGCGGGCGGCCAATATTCCTGCGAATAAAGTCACCCTGCATATCGATGAAAAACCGCCGTACGCCATCACCCTGCGCGGCGAGTTGAAAGAGCAGGCGTTCAAGAAGGTCGATTTCTCCGTTGCGACCGAACTGGTTACCGAACCTGGCAGTGTGGTGTTTGCCCTCAACGACACGCTGACCAACAATGGCGATTATCCGAAGGAATACCAGGCGCTGTATCACAGTAACTTCAGCACGCCGTTCCTGGAGCAGCGCGCGCGTTTCGTTGCGCCAGTGAAGCAGGTGTCTCCGTTCAACGACAAGGCCAAGGGCGAACTGGCCGACTGGCAAACCTACCGCGCACCGACCAAGGACTATGACGAAACGGTCTACAACGTGGTGCCGTATGCCGATGCCAAGGGCGATACCTTGACGGTGCTGCATAACAAAGCCGGCAGCCTGGGGGTTTCGGTTGGTTTCAATACGCAGACGCTGCCGGTGTTTTCGCTGTGGAAGAACACTGATACCCAAGGGCAGGGTTATGTGACGGGGCTGGAGCCGGGGACGAGTTTTTCGTACAACCGTCGTTATCAGCGGCCGCTGAATCTGGTACCCACCATTGGGGCGAAGGAGCATAAGCAGTTTCGTATCAGCTACAGCTTGTTGGCGGATAAGGCGGCTGTTGATAAGGCCTTGAAGCAGGTCAGCGAGATTCAGGGTGGGCGGGAGACTGAGGTGCGGCAGATGCCTTTGGTGGATTTGACCAAGGGGTGATGTTGGCTGGAGCCTTCACGCGGGCCCCGGTGTTCTTCATCGACGCCGGAATCGCCCTGCAACTGTAGGAGCGAGCTTGCTCGCGAAAAACTCACAGGCGCCGCGTTCACTCAGGAAGCCCGCGTTATCGTTGAAGTTCTTCGCGAGCAAGCTCGCTCCTACATTGGGGTTGGTATTGATATTGGGCCGTGTTCAGCGCAGGGCTTTCTGTCATCGACAGGCATGCATACTGAAATAACCGTATTTCAGGAGCATTTCCATGATTCGCAGGGCCTTACCCGCCGACGCAAAAGCCATTGCCCAGGTGCATATCAGCAGTTGGCAGGATGCCTACCGTGACCTGATGCCCGCCCAGTTCTTGAGCAGGTTGCAAGCAACGCTGGCTAGGCGCGAAGCCCATTGGGTTCGCTCGCTTGCCTTGGGTGAGTCGACGGTATGGGTTGCCGAGGTGGGCCAGCAGGTGGTTGGCTGGATAGCTGTGGGCGCCAGCCGTGATGAAGACGCTGTGCAGGCTAATGCAGGTGAGGTCATGGCCATCTACGTGCTCGCCGAGCATTGGCAAACCGGCGTCGGGCTGGCCTTGTGGAAAGCCGGCTTGCAGGATCTATTGGTGCAAGGCTATGAGCGTTTAACGCTGTGGGTCTTGGCCGGTAATGAACGGGCTATTCGATTTTATCGCCGGGCGGGGTGTGTGGAGGAGGCCGCGACTGAGCGCGATCTTGAGAGGGGCGGTGTTGCGCTGGTGGAGGTGAGGTATGGTTTGCCGTTGAGATAGCGTAGGTATCTACGCAACTTTGCAGACGGTAGCAGCCGACGGTAACCACGATGCGAAGCGAGTCGCTCTTGATCTGCTTTTGATCTTAGGCGCCCCGTTAAACCACGCTGGCCGGAATTCGACAGTGATTTGGGGGGTAAACCGGCAGGGATGCCGGTTTAGCCGCCCCGCGCCATGGATGGCGCGTGGCGGCGGCCCCCCAAATCACTGGCGGATTACGGGCACACCGAGCCTAAGCGAGGTGCCGAGTGGTGGGGCAAGAGCGCTTTGCTTACTTTCGCGCTTTTCGAAAGTGAGCCGCCGTCAGGGCGGAACCCTAAGTGGCCGTTACCGCAGGAATGGATATGTACTCGGTATAACTGCGTCGACTGTCAGGCCGCCTTCGCGAGCAAGCCCGCTCCCACAGTTGGATCGTGGGGTGTCAGGTAGGGAGGTATCGGCTGCCAGGCCGCCATCGCAGGCAAGCCAGCTCCCACATTTTCGATCGTGGGGTGTCCGGTAGATAGGCGTCGGCTGGCAGGCCGTCTTCGCAGGCAAGCCAGCTCCCACATTTGGATCGCGGGGCATCAGTTAGATCGGCGTCGGCTGCCAGGAGCACTCCCCACCGCGGTTATGCCCTGCGCGCAGTCAACAACACCGCCGCCGCCGCTGACAACAACCCCGCGCAGCAGCGATTGAACAGGCGTTTGCCCTTCGGCTCGGCAAACCAGCGACGCATATGCAGGCCCATATAGGCGTAGGCGCTGATGGCGACCCATTCCAGAGCCAGGAACATCACGCCCAGCAGGGCAAATTGCGCGGTGACGGGTTGGCCGGGCACCACGAATTGCGGGAGGAAGGCGGTGAAGATCAGGATGGCTTTGGGGTTGCCTGCCGCCACCAGAAACTCCTGTCGCGCCAAGGCCCACAGCCCTACCTTATTTGTTGCGGTGTCCACCTGCTGCTGCGGGTCTGCGCGCCATAGCTGGTACGCTAGGTAAAACAGATACGCCGCGCCGAGAATCTTGATCCCGTAGAACAACAGCTCCGAGGTTTGCAGCACCACCGCCAACCCGGCGGAGGCGAGGGCGATCATGCCGGCGAAGGCCAGCAGGCGGCCGAGACCCGCGAGGCAGGAGGTGCGGTAACCGTAGCGGGTAGCGTTGCTCACGGATAGCAGGTTATTAGGGCCGGGGGCCATGTTCAGGGCGAAGCAAGCGGGGAGGAAGAGGGCGAGGGTGGCGAGGTCCATGGTGGCTCCGGGTTGGCAGGTCGTAAGGCATTAAACGTGGGTTAACAATCCGTGGCGGGGCTTACGGCCCCGCGAGCGCTTCAGGTGCTGCGCCAAACAACCGATCGGCGATTTGCCGGCCCCGTTCCAAGCCTTCCGGCGTCAGCCAAATGGATTTATTTTTGTTCACCGGATTACTGATAAACCCTTGCTCGTGAAGTCGGTTCATTATTTGAAAGTCGTGGCCTTTCCATGAGTTGCCGTTATCAAAGCTGAAGGTGGTCAGCAGGGCAAGTACGGCTTCCTCAATCAGTTTTTCGTCGTATTCCATAATGGGTACTCCGCTTGAGTGACACAGACCCTGCTGAGTTTACGCTCAACATTCCGCAGCACTCCACACCGCTAACTCATACCCATCCGGATCGGTGAAGTGGAACCGGCTGCTACCGGGAAACGCAAATGTCTGGCGGGTTATTTTCCACGCGCTCAAGGATGAAACCTGCGCCCCAACGCATCCAGCCGCACCGCGATCGGTGGCAGGCGTTCGCTGCTGCGGGCGAGTGTCTCGACGTCGTCGGCGGTGTTCTGGGCGATGCTTTGCACCGACTGCAAGCGCTCGACGATCTCCAGGTTGGCGGAGGTCTGCTCGCGGGTGGTGGTGACAATGTGGCCGTTGAGTTGGTCTATGTGCGCGATGTCCTCGCCCACCGCCCGTAGCATGTCCACGGCCTCTTGGCTGTCTGCCACGCAGCGCTCTACGCCTTCGCGGCTGGCGTGCATGGCTTCGACGGCTTGGCGGCTGCCGTGTTGCAGGCCCTCGATGATGCTCTTGATTTCCTGAGTGGACAGGGCGGTGCGTTGAGCCAGGCTGCGCACTTCATCGGCCACCACGGCAAAGCCACGGCCTTGCTCGCCGGCGCGGGCGGCTTCGATGGCGGCGTTGAGGGCCAGCAGGTTGGTCTGGTTGGCGATGCTGCTGATCACTTCCAGCACCGAGCCGATTTGTTCAGCCTGCACCGCCAGGGATTCTACGGTCGACTCCGTGCCGTTGATGCGCGAAGCCAGTTGGCTGATTTCATGCTGGGCGCGGCCGACGCTTTCCTGGCCGCGCACAATCTGCTGGCTGGCCTGGCCCGCGTGTTCGACTGCCTGTTCAACTTGCACCGTAATGTGGCCCATGGCGTCTTCCATGCGCTGCATCGAGCCGGTCATTTCGCCGATCTGTGCCAGTTGATGCCGGGCGCCTTTTTCCAGGGTGCCGCTGGCGCTGGCCAGTTCCTGGCCGAGCTGGCCCAGGCCATGGGAGTCGCGGGCGACGCCGTCGATCAGGTGGGTGAGTTGCTGCAGGAAGTGGTCGAAGCGCTTGGCGAGGGACACGTGGGCCTTGCCTTCACCTTGGGCGGTTTCCACGGTGAACTGCGAGGTAACGGCGAGCATCTTCTCCAGCATTTCCTGGCTCTCCACCGCTTCGGCCTGGCTATGGACGGCGAGGTAGAGCAGGGCGACGGTCTCCATCACCACATAGAAGGCATGGACGAAAACCATCGTCCAGCCGCCGTGATGCTCCATTACAAACACCGGGAAACCCTGATGCTGCAAGGCATGGAACACCACGTGATGCACCGCGATGGTCAGTGCCGCCACCAGAATCGGCAGCCAGTCACGGTAGAAGGTCAGCACCGCCAACAGCGCGAAAATGCCGAAGTGGGATTCGATCACCCCGTGCGCCTGGTTGATGTGCAACGCCGCCATCACCATCAAGCCGGCACCCAGTGCACAGCGCATCACGCGGGTGCCGCCGATGATGCGGTACAGCGCCGTGAGCACCACGCCAGTGCCGCCACCGACGATCACGGCCTGCATGAGGGTGTCGTGCCAGAACGCCAGGCCGAGGGAGAACAGGAACATCAGCCAGATCAATGCCAGCATGATGCGGTCGGCCTTGCGATAGTGCTCTAGAAAACGGACGGGCATTCACTCTTACTCCATGAGAGGGGGCGTCGAGGTCAAGCAAGCACGCGGTGTGCCACACAGGCGCGCCGCTGTGGAGTCAAGCAGATGTTCGGGATTGTCGCCGGTTACCCACGCGTTATCGGCACGCGGGCGCGGGACTTTAAGAACGGCTGCCCGAGCGGGCAGCCGAGGTTGCCGTGAGCCTCAGAAGCTGTACTTGGCAGTCAGCATCATGTTGCGGGGGCTGCCATAGGAGTCGCCGCCATAGTCCACACTGTTGGAGATGGACTGGTAGTAGTGGCGATCAAAGATGTTGTTGGCGTTGAGCTGCAAGTCCAGGTGCTGGTTGACGCGATAGCCTGCCATCAAGTCAGTGACGGCGTAGCCGCCTTGCTTGAGCCGATAGTAGCTGCCATCCGCCAGTTTGATGTCGTTGTACATGCGGCTCTGCCAGGAGATATTGCCGCCGACTCGGAGTTTTTCCAGCGGGCCCTGGAAGTTATAGCGTGTGGTCACTTTGAACAGATGTTCCGGGACGTCGGTATCGAACTGCTTGTTGACCTTCTGCGGGTTGGCGTCGTCCTTGATGGTGTGGGTGCGCGCATAGGTATAGCCGCCGCCGACCTGCCAGTTTTCGGTCAAGGCGCCTTGCAGTTCGAAGTCGATACCCTGGCTGCGGATTTCGCCCGAGGCTTCGGCACAGGACGCCTGCGGGCAGTTGGGCACCACCACCGGCACGGCGCGGTTTTCTTGGTCGACGCGGAACAACGCCACGCTAGCATTCAGCGTGCCACCGAAGTATTCGCCTTTGACGCCAACTTCATAATTTTTACCGACGATGGGCTTGAGCGGAGTGCCGGCTGTGCTCTTTTCCTTTTGCGGCGTGAAGATGTCGCTGTAGCTCACGTATACCGAATGCTGGTCGTCCAGGTCGTAGATCAGGCCGGCGTAGCGGGTGAGGTTGCGGGTGACCTTGTAGTCGCCGGCGGCATCACGGTTGTCGTAGTCATACCAGTCCAGGCGAGCGCCGAGGATCAGCTTCAGCGGGTCGGCCAGGCTCAGGCGGCTGGTGAGGTAGAAACCGTCCTGGGTGGTGACTTCGCGCACATTATTGGTGTGGGTGAAGTTCGGTTTGCCGGCATTGATCGGCCAGTTGAGGTCGTACGGGCTGTAGCTGTGGGTGGTCATGTCGTAGATGCGCTTGCTGGCGCCCACCACCAGTTCATGCGTACGGCCGAACGCCTCGAACGGGCCGCTGGCAAAGGCGTCGAGCCCGGCCTGGTTTTCATCGTAGCTGGCCTGGTACACGGTGCGGGCCAGGGTGTTGTTGGTCCAGCGCGATTGGTAGGAGCCGGAGAACAAGGCGTTCTGTTCGGCGTAGTTGGCGTTGACCTGCAGGCTCCAGTCATTGGCCAGGCGCTGGCGCAGTTCGGCGAAAACGGTGTTGATTTCCTGGTCCTTGTTTTCCCAGTCGGTGCCTGGGTTGTAAGAGCGCGACAGGTCCAGGTGGCGGCCATCCAGGCCGACCATCGAAGCGCCCCAGAAGTAGTTGGTCTTGTCCTTCTGGTTCGAGTAACCGAGGGTCAGGGTGGTGTCTTCGCCCAGGTCGGCTTCGGTGACGGCATAGAACAGGCCGTGATCCTGTTCAGCCTTGTCGATGAAGCTGTTGGCATCCCGGTAAGAGGTGACGACGCGACCGCGCCAGGTGCCGCTGTCATTGAGTGGGCTGGAGGCGTCGAGTTCGCCACGGTAGTCGTCCCAGCTACCGACGGCGCCGGTGAGCGTGACTTTCTGCTCGTCCAGTGGCCGCTTGCGGATCAGATTGATGGCGGCCGAAGGGTTGCCCGCGCCGGTCACCAGGCCGGTAGCGCCGCGCACCACTTCGACACGGTCGAACATTGCCAGGTTCGGCTGGGCGCCTACCGAGGCACCGTTGTAGCCGCTGGGTATACCGTCATACATGAGGTTGTCGATGTCGAAACCGCGTGCGGTAAAGCCTTGTCGCCCAGGGCCGTTGGAGTAATTGAGGAACAGCCCCGGCGTGGCATTGACCACGTCGTTGATGCTGGTCATGGCCTGGTCATCCATGCGCTGGCGCGTGATCACGGTGACGGCCTGCGGGGTTTCGCGCAGGGTCAGCGGCAGTTTGGTCGCGGTCTTCATCGATCCGGTGGTGTACGACTCGCTGCCTTCGGTGGTTGCGCCAAGCTGTTGGCCCGAGACCTGGGTGGCACCCAGCTCGATGGTGGCCGGAGCTTCGGCGTCGGCGGCAATGGCCGCATTGGAGGTTGCTAGAGCGATAGTGATTGCCATCAGACTGGGTGTAAAAACGTTGCCGCCGCGTTGTTGCACAGACATGAAAGTAGGGCTCCCCAAGTGCCGTCCGTGGCGAATAGTAAATCTGTTGATAATTATTCGCATCAGTTTGGCAGATTGAGTCTGTAGGTAAAAGCCCCAACTCTGTAGGAGCGAGCTTGCTCGCGAAAGGCTCATGGGCGCCGCGTTTATCCAGGACGCACGCGTTATCGTTGAGGTTTTTCGCGAGCAAGCTCGCTCCTACAGGGTTGCTTTCAGGTGAACAGGATTTCGTAGGGCTCGCGCATGCGTTCCAGCAATATTTGCGCGAGCATCGGTGGTAAGCCGATCTGCGGGTCGCCCACCAATTGGCTGGCGTAGGCATGGGCGGCGTGCAGCTTGCGCGCGACGGTCCAGGTGTCCAGGCGGACCTTGCGCGCACGTTGCCAGGGCATTAACGCGCTTTCCCGTGCTGGCCAGTGCCAGGCCCAGACCGGCAGTTCATACAACTGCGCACCCACCAGACTGCACGCCTTGGCACTCGCGCGGCCAACGGCATCGTGGTCGTCATTGCCGTCGTTGCGCCAGGTGGTAAACACCACGTCGCCGGGTTGCAGGTAGCGCGCGATGAATTGGCTCATCTGCTGTTCACGGGCGGCCAGGGCGTCATCACAAAACCCGCCACGAATCCATTTCAGGCTGTGCAAGGGCATGCCCAATCGGCGCAGGGCCTCGGCGCTTTCCTGGGGGCGCACCACGCTCAAGCGGCTGGCCGGCCATACTTGCGAGCCGGGATGGCTGGCGCTGCCGTCGGTGATGGAGATCAATTGCAGTGGATGCTCCTGGGTGCTGAGCAGTTGCAGCAAACCGCCGCATGCCAGCACTTCATCGCCTGGGTGCGGGGCGATCACCACCACGCGAGCGCCGCGCGGTACCAGGGTGTTCAGGGAGATGATGGGGGTTTGCGCCAACTGCGGCGCACTGTTCCAGATTTGCGCGGGGCCGCGGCGGCCTTCGCTTAAGGAGGCAGGCTTCATGGGTGTCACATCCTTGTCGGTTGATACCGGGTCGTACCCCGTTGACGGGACGACGCTCTTGTCTTCACCCCAGGCTCCGCTGGGGTGAGTGCTGTGCGAGGCGTTAGGAGCATAGACAGGCATGGGGGTCTGCACAACTTTGATGCGATGTTTGCTGGGCTGACGTCATCGCAGGCAAGCCAGCTCCCACAGGGGGCTATGTTGCCCACAAAATCAGCGTCTGGCACAGATCCCTGTGGGAGCTGGCTTGCCTGCGATGACGGCGCCCCAGCCGACGGGGATATTGGATCAGTCAGCTGTTAAACGTTTTTGTTTTCACCCAGCCTGCATCAAGCTCTTCAAATAGTCCCCAAACCCACCCTCAGCCCGGCAATCCAGGCGTGCACTGGTCACCACTTGCGGCGCATGGCTCCAGGCGATGGAGGCGCCGCAACGCTCCAAGTCACGCACCAGCTGTACATCCTCGTGGCATTCCAGCGGTTCAAACCCACCGGCCTCTACATAGGCGCGGGCACTCACGCCCAGGTTGGCACCGTGGATATGCCGATGCCCGTCGCGGGCCTGGTAGGCCTGGTGATAGCGGATCTGCGCAGCCGGGTCGAAGCCTTCGCTCCAGGCGTCTACGGTGACTGTGCCGCACACCGCGTCACAACCTTGAGCCAGTTGGGCCACCAGCCAGTCAGGGGCGACGCGGCTGTCGGCGTCGGTACAGGAAATCCACCGCGCGCCTTGCTCCAGCAAATACCGTGCACCCACGCCGCGGGCATGCCCCACATTGCGAGCCTGCACGTGCAGGCAGTGCACTTGGTGGGCCTGGGCAATCGCCGCGCTGGCATCGCTGCAACTGTCGAGTACTACCAGAATCTGTACCGCTTCACCCAGCAAGCCAGGATGGTCGGCGGCGATCCGCGCAGCCCTCAGGCAATCATCCAACCAGGCTTCTTCGTTATGTGCCGGGATCAGAATACCGATCATCGTAAGCCCTCGTGGCGAGCGACCGAGGTGCCGTCGAGGCTCCACAGGTCGAGCAGGAAGTCCGGGTCCTGGTACTGCACCAACGGTGCTACACCCAGACGCTGTTGCAGCACGGCGTGCACCTGTTCGGCGGTTTGCGGGCAACCGTCAATGTGCGCTCGCCAGTGGCAGGCCAAGAGTTGCCCGTCAGCGGTCAAGGCGGCGAGGGCGCAATCGATCAGACGATTCAAATCATCTGCATCCAGGTAGTAACAAAGCTCACTCAATACGATCAGTTCGAACTGCCCGCTGGGCCATTGCTCTGGCAGGCGGCGCTGCTCCACGCGGGCATGAGCAAAACGCTCCAGCCGCGCCTGTGCCAGCCGCACCGCAGCGCTTGCAGTGTCGCAACACAGCAGGCGGTCGCAACGTGGCGCCAGCTCGGCACTCAGTTCGCCATTGGCACAGCCCGGCTCGAATATCGACGCATAGTGCGACCGCGTCAGCACGGCCAAGGTCAGGGCGCGCTTGCGTTGTTCGTACCAGCGCTGACGAAACGCCCAGGGGTCGTCATTGCCGGCAAACAACTGGTCGAAGTAGGGGGTTGCCACACTCATACGAATACCATCTCAAAAGGTTGCAGCAAGCGTTCCACCACATAGGGCGCCAACACCGCAGGCAAGCCGATTTGCGGGTCGCCCTCCAACTGGCTGGCAAAGGCGTGGATCGCATGGCGTTTGCGCGCCACTTGTTCGGCGGTCAGCGGGATCTTGCGCGCCCGATGCCAGGGCACTTTGTGGTCTTCGGCGGTGGCCCAGTGCCAGGTCCATACCGGCAGTTCACACAACACTGCGCCGACGGCCTTGGCTGCCTTGGCGCTGGCGCGGCCCACGGCTTCATGATCGCAATGCCCATCCTCGCACCACGTGGCAAACACCACGTCGTTGGGCTTGAGGTAGCGCTGGATAAACTCGCACAGCTGGGTTTCGCGCTCGGCCACATGGCTGTCGGTAAACCCGCCGCGCAGCCATTTCAAACTGTGCAACGGCAAGCCAAGGCGGTGAAGGGCCTGGGCTGATTCCTGCGGGCGCACCACGCTCAGGCGCTCCACCGGCCAGCGCCGGGAGCCAGGGTGGCTGGCGCTGCCATCGGTGACGGAGATCAACTGGATGGGGCGATCCAATGCAGCCAACCCTTGCAGCAAGCCGCCGCTGCCCAGCACTTCATCATCAGGGTGCGGGGCGACGATCACCGCTCGATGCCCTGGCGGCACCAACTGCGCCACGCTGATGTGTGGCAACTCGGCCAACCGTTCAGAGTTTTGCCAGTGGCTTAACGGTGTGCCCTGGCCAACAATCGGGTTGGGCCTCATAGCTCCCATCTCCCTGTAGGCTCGCCAGCGACGTGTTCGCCCAAAGCGGCCAAGTCGCGTTCGGCATGGCTTTGCCGCACATACACCGGCAAATCCGCCATCAACTGGGCAAAATGCGGGTCCTTGCAATACGGCCCGGCGCCGACCGCACGGCCCACATGGTGGATCACTTGCTCGACGGTGTCCTCGATACACGCGCGCGTCTGTTGTGCCAGCTGCCGCGCATCGGCGCGTGGCTGGCGGTCGATCTGCGCGGCGCTGGCGCGTAACACGCAGGCGGCGCTGTTCAGGGCGCTGTCGACCGCGCCGAGGTGGGCCAATGCATGGGGCTCCGCACGCGTGGCACACTGGGCGCGCAGCACTTCACCCAGGCGTTGCGCCGCGCCGTACCAGCACGCGGCGATGCCGATGCCGCCGTGCCAGAAGCCCGGGCGAGACAGATAGTCGCCCGGGCCACCCACGGCAATCCCCCTGGCGGCGCTGAACAGGATGTCGACGCTACCGGTCGCCGCCATGCCCGCCGCCTTCCAACCTTCATCCGTCACCGTGATGCCAGGCTGATCCATCGCCACGGCCACCAGTTGCTGGCGGTCCTCTTCGTCCCAGGCCGTCAACAATCCATGGCTGACCACCGCCGCACCGGAACACCAGGCTTTGCGCCCCTCAACGAGTAGCCGCTGGCCGTCGCGGCGCACGCGCACCTTGGCGGTCGGCGGCTCGGCCGCCCACATGCCCCAGGTGCTGCCCAGCGGCGGCAAGGGGCTGTCGAGTTCGGCAATGATCGCCAGCGCATCGGTATGGCCTTCGAACAACTTGCACAGGCGCAGGTCATGCCCGGCCACCTGAGCCAATTGGCTCAAGCGGGCCAGGGTATCGCCGCTGCCCGGCAACGGCAGTTGATCAAGGCCTTCCTCTTGAAGGGCCCTCAGCGCATTGCCCAGGGCTTGCGTGTCGGCATAGCCCCGGTAGCCCCGAAGGAAACCGTGCAAGGCCATTTCACACCTCGCCTTCGTGCTGCAGTTCAAACAGCAGCAGCGAGCGACCGGTGACCGCGTACTCGTGCTCGAAATCAAAGCGTTCCTGGCCACGCACAGCCGGGTCGTTGGTGTCGAGCAGGCAGGTCCAGAACTCACCCTCCGGCACCGGCGGCAGGCGGAAATTGACCATGTCGTGATGGGCGTTGACCACCAGCAGCAGCGTAGCATCGGCCCCGGCACGGCGAATCCCGGTTTCCTGGGCGCGGCCATCCATCAGCATGCCCAGGCAACGACCCTGGCTGTCTTCCCATTGCTCGGTGGTCATCTCGTTGCCATCCGGCGCCAGCCAGGTGACGTCCTTCACGCCGATGTCTTCGTTGTAGTCGCCCACCAGGAAACGCCCGCGCCGCAGGATCGGGTACGCCAGGCGCAGCTTGATCAGGCGCTTGACGAACTTGAGCAAGGCCTTGCCGTCATCGTCCAGGTCCCAGTTGACCCAACCGATTTCGCTGTCCTGGCAATAGGCGTTGTTGTTGCCGTGCTGAGTGCGAGCGAACTCGTCCCCGGCGACGATCATCGGCGTGCCCTGGGCCAGCAGCAGGGTGGCGAAGAAGTTACGCATCTGGCGCAGGCGCAGCGCGTTGATTTCCGGGTCGTCGGTAGGGCCTTCGACACCGTGGTTCCAGGACAGGTTGTTATTGCTACCGTCCTGGTTGTTCTCGTCGTTGGCCTCGTTGTGTTTGTCGTTGTACGACACCAGGTCGTGCAAGGTGAAGCCGTCGTGGGCGGTGATGAAGTTCACCGAGCTGTACGGCCTGCGCCCACGGTGGTTGAACATCTCGCCCGAGGCGGTCATGCGCCCGGCGAAGTCGGCGAGCTGGCCGTCGTCGCCTTTCCAGAACGCCCGCACGGTGTCGCGGAAACGGTCGTTCCATTCCACCCAGCCTGGCGGGAAATTGCCCACCTGGTAGCCACCGGGGCCACAGTCCCAGGGCTCGGCGATGAGTTTCAACTGGCGCAGGATCGGGTCCTGGCGGCAAGCCACGAGGAAACTGTGGCGCTCATCGAAGCCGTCGCGGTAGCGCCCGAGGATGGTCGCCAGGTCGAAGCGGAAGCCGTCGACGTGCATCTCGGTGGCCCAATAGCGCAGGGAATCGGTGACCATCTGCAACACGCACGGATGGCTCAAGTCCAGCGTATTACCAGTGCCGGAATCGTTGATGTAGAAACGCTTGTCGTCGGGCATCAGCCGGTAGTAGGAGGCATTGTCGATGCCACGCATGGACAGGGTCGGGCCGCGCTCGTTGCCTTCGGCGGTGTGGTTGTAGACCACGTCCAGAATCACTTCCAGCTTCTGCTCATGCAGGTGCGCGACCATCTCCTTGAACTCGGCGATCTTGCCGCTGGCCAGGTAGCGCGGGTCGGGGGCGAAGAACGCGATGCTGTTGTAGCCCCAGTAGTTGGTCATGCCTTTTTCCAGCAGATGCTGGTCGTTGACGAAGGCGTGCACGGGCAACAGCTCGACCGAGGAAATGCCCAACTGACGGATGTGCTTGAGTACGTCATCTTCCATCAACCCGGCGCAGGTCCCTCGCACTGACTCGCCAACCGAAGGATGGCGCATGCTGATGCCGCGCAGGTGGGTTTCGTAGATGATCGTACGGTCCCACGGCACCCGTACCGGTTGGTCGTTGCCCCAGGTGTGTGCCGGGTCGATGACCTTGCACTTGGGCACGAAGGGCGCGCTGTCGCGTTCATCGAAACTGAGGTCGTCGTCCGGGTGGCCGATGGTGTAGCCAAACAGCGCTTCGGACCATTTGAGTTCGCCCACCAGTTGCTTGGCGTAGGGGTCGATCAGCAGCTTGTTGTGGTTGAAACGGTGACCATTGGCTGGGTCATAGGGGCCGTATACGCGATAACCGTAAATCAGCCCGGGGTGAGCATCGGGCAGGTAGCCATGAAAGATTTCATCGGTGTATTCGGGCAGTTCGATGCGTTCCAGCTCAACCTCGCCGGTATCGTCGAACAGGCACAGCTCCACCTTGGTGGCGTTGGCGGAAAACAGCGCAAAGTTCACACCCAGGCCATCCCAGGTGGCGCCGAGGGGGAAGGGCAAACCTTCACGGATCCGCGACGGCTCATGATCCGGCGTCGCTGTGGTGTTGTCGGGTTTGCTCATCGAGTTGCTCCTGCAAGGGGTCTTTTTTCGGGCCGAACGCCGCCGTACTGACGGTGCTTCAGCGCATGACATGGACGGAAAAGGGCCTGCAGCGCGCATTGCGTGCTGCAGGCCCGAGAAATCATGGGGCGGGCGGTTTGGGCTTCTTCGGGGCGGCGGGTTTCTTTGCCGCAGGCTTGGCGACGGCAGGCGCAGCCGGCTTGGGCTTGGCCGCAGCCTTGGGCGCGGTTTTCGGCTTGGCGGCAGGTTTAGGCTTGCTTGGCGTCAGCGCCTCGGCTTCGGCCAGCTTGCGCGCCATTTCCCAGTGGCGATCATGGGCGCCATCGGGCTTGCCTTCAGACTCCCAGATCTGATGCGCCAGTTCGCGAATGCGTTTGTCTTCTTTACTCATCACAAACTCCTCACAGAAAATTTTCAGCTTTCTTGATTATCAGGATTGATAAAGACATTGACCGGGAGATCCCCCAGGGCAGCGCTGATCAACAGCTCCTTGTTGGGTGTGACTACGCCCGTTTGAAAAAGTCCCTTCCAGTTTTGTGCAGGGGCGGCGAACGGTAATTTCACCCGCGTATCGCCCCAAACCTGCGCATTGATCTGGGGAAACATCCCGTTTTCAAGCAACGGATAAGACCAGCGCGGCACCACCACCAGCAACTGCTTGCCCTGATGTTCACGGTAAAACGCAACCACGCGCTCAGCGTGCTGGCCCAGCACTTGCAGCGGTGTATAGCTGCCATGGCGCAGCAGCTCGGGGCAGGCTTTACGCAGGCCCAGCACCTGGGCGATCACTGCCTGTTTGATACGCCCGTCGCGCCAGTTGAACAACAGTTCGCCGATGTCCGGTGGTGCCTGCAATGCACGTTGCCGCGCAGCGAAGTCCACCGGGCGACGGTTGTCCGGGTCGACCAGGCTGAAGTCCCAAAACTCATCGCCCTGGTAAATATCCGGCACACCCGGCACGGTCAGATGAAGCAAGGTTTGCGCCAGCCCATTCAGGGCGCCGGCGGGGGCGATGGCCTGCGCAGCACTGTCCAAGGCACTGCGCAGCGGCGCACCGGCCTCACTGAGCAGCAGGCGCTTGAGGAACCCTTCCACTGCCTGTTCATAGGCGTCGTTGGGCGCGCTCCAACTGCTCTGCAACTTGGCCTCGCGCAGGGCTTTTTGCTGCCACTGCCACAGGCGTTGCTGGTAAGCCTCCAGATCGGGGTTGGGCCCCAGCGGCCAACTGCCCAGCAGCACCTGATAAAGAATCAGCTCATCCCCCGCCGAGGGGCTCTCGGCGCTCTCGCGCAAGGGCTCGGCCAGGCGGCGCCAGTGCTCGACCTGTTCGGCATACCAGGAGGCGCACTCGCTGAGCACCGCCAGGCGCGCGCGGGTGTCTTCGCCGCGTTTGTGGTCATGGGTAGCGGTGGCCAGCAGGTTGTCAGGGAAGGTCTTCAGGCGCTGTTGATTGGCTGCATGGAAGTCTGTAAGCGGCGCACTGAATTGCTCGGTACTGAAGCCCACATCGTTACGCGACAACAGCACCGCCGAACGATAGAACGCGGTGTCTTCCACGGCTTTGGCGGCGGCAGGCGAGGTCAGTTGCTGGAAGCGCACGCAGGCATGCTTGAGCATCTTGCGCGCGCGGCCCACCGGGCGATTGCGCCAGGGCTGGCCACCCAGCCATTGCTCCAGGTGGTCGAGCACCGGCCAGTCGCCTTCGTTGAGGGTGCTGCGCGCACCCTCCATGGCCTGCTGGAACACCTTGTTATCGTCCGCACTGCGGCCCTTGGCGCTGATATAGGTGCGGTACACCGGGAAATGCACGATCAGTTCCTGCAAGGCACGGCGAATGGCGCCCAGGGTCAGGTCGCGGGTCATCACGTTATCGCGGGCCACTTGCAGCAGGGCCTGGGCCACGCTTTCGAAGTCGCCACCCAACGAGCCATTGAGGATCTGCTGGCGCGCCAGCCGCGCTTCTTCGCCGAAGGCTGAAGGACGTTCGCTGTAACGCGTCCACATCTCGGCCAGCGGCGCAAAACCCTCGGGGTGGTGTTGCAGCAATGACAGCTGGTTCATGAACTCGTAGCCGGTGGTGCCGTCCACCTGCCAGTCTTCGCGCAGGGTTTCGCCTTCGCCAAGGATCTTTTCGACAAAGATCGGCAAGTGGCGCTGGGGTGACAGCGCATCCACCCGCCGACGCAATTTGCGGCAATAGCCACGTGGGTCGGCGAGGCCGTCGATGTGGTCGATGCGCAGGCCGTCGACCAGCCCCGCGCTGATCAGCTCGAAAATCTTGCCATGGGTGGCTTCGAACACCGCCGCGCGCTCGACACGCAGGCCGCCCAACTCATTGACGTCGAAGAAGCGCCGCCAGTTGATGTCGTCCGCGGCGGTGCGCCAACTGGCCAGGCGATAGGTCTGTTGCTCAAGCAGGTGATGCAGGCGCTCGAAGCCCTCGGGCTGGCGACTGTCGAATGCGGCCAGGCGTTGTTCAATAGTTGGTAGCAGCTCGCTGGCGCGTTCGGCCAGGGCTTGTTTGAGCGTGGCGGCTTCGGCGTAGGCGTCATGCTGGTAGGCGAGGGCGGCGAAACGTTCGGCCAGCGGTTTGAGTAACTCATCGCTGCCCAGGATCAGGCCGTAGTCCCTGGGGCAAATCGGAAAGCGATGCTCGTAATGCTCGACGTAGAAACTCCCCTGGGCGGCATCGAACTTGAGCGCCAAGGTGCCATTCTGCAAGGCTTCGCCGTAATCGCTGCCGAGGAAGGGCATCAGCAACTGGCCCTTGAGCAGCGGGTCGGGGGAATGCCACTGGATGTCGAAGAACTCGCTGTAGGGGCTCAGGCGGCCCCACTCCAGCAGGTCCAGCCACCAAGGGTTATCTGCGCCGCCCACGGCCATATGGTTGGAGACGATATCGAGGATCAAGCCCATGTCGTGTTCACGCAGCGTGGCGACTAGGCGACGCAACGCCGCTTCGCCCCCCAGCTCCGGGTTGACGCGGGTCGGGTCGACCACATCGTAGCCGTGCATGGAGCCGGCGCGGGCGCTTAACAGCGGTGAGGCATACAGATGGCTGATGCCCAGTTGGGCGAAATACGGCACCAGCGGCACCGCGTCGTCAAGGGTAAAACCTTTATGAAATTGCAGGCGCTGGGTGGCGCGCAGGGGCAGTGCGTTCATCGGTCACGCTCATAGGCTTGGTTGCGCGCCACGGCCAGCAGCTCGAGGCGGCGCGCGGCGCTGTCATTGTCGAGCAGGCTGGCGGCTTCGCCGGGCAAGCGGCGGCGCCAATTGGGGTGGGTGTCGAGGGTACCTGGCAGGTTGGCTTGCTCCTCGATACCCAGTGCATCTTCCAGGGGCAACAACACCAGGGGCGCGCGGGTGTGGCCCAGGTAACGCACGCTGGCGTCGATCATATGGTCGGTGTCGTTGCGGATCTCATCAATGAAGTTCTGCGGGTCCTGGCTCAAGGCCTGGCGCAGTGCCTGGCGTTCGCGCAGGCGGTGTTCGCTCCATTGGTCCACAGTGGGCGCGTCGATCAGGCCTAGCTGGATATTCCATTCGATATCGCGGCTGTGCCACCAGCCATTGAGGGTCGGCAAGTCGTGGGTACTGGTGGTGGCCAAGGCGTTGTCGGGCCAATCGAGGATGGGCTTGAACTGGCCGTCATGGTTCTGTTCGAACAGCAGCACACGCATGCCCAGGATCGAGCGGGCGCTGAGCTTTTCGCGCAGGCCGTCGGGCACGGTGCCCAGGTCTTCACCGAGGACGATGGCCTGGTGGCGGTGCGATTCCAGGGCGAGCAAACGCAGCAGGTCGTCCACCGGGTAATACAAGTAGGCACCTTCGCGAGGTGATGCGCCCAAGGGGATCACCCACAGGCGTTGCAAGCCCATCACATGGTCGATGCGCAAGCCGCCGGCATGGGCGAAGTTGGCTCGCAGCATTTCGATAAAGGCGCGAAAGCCATTGCGCTTGAGGCCTTCGGGGGAAAAGGCCGAGATGCCCCAGCCTTGGCCTGCGCGATTGAGAATGTCCGGTGGCGCGCCCACGGTGAGGTCGGCCAGCAGTTCATCCTGACGGCTCCAGGCCTGGCTGCCGCCACCGTCGGCACCCACCGCCAGGTCGGCGATCAGGCCGATGCCCATGCCGCTGCCACGGGCGGCCTGCTGCGCGCGCTCAAGGCTGCGGGCGATCAGCCACTGGGTGAAGGCGAAATAGCCGATTTCATCGCGGTTGTCTTCGGCGAACTGCGCCAGGGCCGGGCTGTGCGGCGTGCGCCAGGCTTCGGGCCATTGGCGCCAGTCCAGGTCCTCACCGGCGGCAGCACGCTGGGCCTGTATGGCTTCGAAGCGGCAGTGGTTTTCCAGGGCTTCGCCACCAGCCTGGCGGAAGCTTTGAAAGTCGGCGTGCTGGGGATGCGCGCCGTGGCGGAAGTCTTCATACAGCGTACGCAGCAGGCGTTGCTTGGCCTTGGCGGCGGCCGGCCAGTCGATCAGCGTGAGCTTTTCCAGGGCATGCAGCTCATCGGCCAAGCCGGCAGCCTCGATGGCGTTACGCACCTCACGTTCACCAAGGATGCACGCCGGCGAGGCATACAGGCTGTTAAGGAACAGGCGGCTGGAGGGTGAATACGGGCTGAAGCGCTCAGTGTCGGCGCTGAACATCGCGTGCATCGGGCTGATTGCCACGGCGTCGGCGCCGCGCTCGGCGGCGGAACGCACCAGGTGTTCCAGGGCCAGGGTGTCGCCAAAACCGCCATCGCCGAGACGGCGCAAGGCGTAGAGCTGGGCGCTCAGGCCCCAGGCGCGAGCGGGTTGGCTGTCGACCGCGTCGGCCACGCTGTAGCAGTGGCTGGGCGCGACGGCCAGGGTGAAGGTTTGCCCGTCGATATGCACCTGGTGGTAGCCGAGGGCAATGACGCCGGGCAGCACGGCTTCGCCGTCCAGACGCAGCTCCAGGGTTTCGCCGCCCTCCAGGCTGACGCGGCACGGGGTGTCCGGGGCGAAGTAACGCGCCAGGTCCAGGCCCGCGCCGCTGTCGGTGGTCATCAAGGGCGGCAGGTGGGTGTCTTGCTGCGCCTGCTCAAGTTGCCGCAGGCTGGCGTCGATCTCGGCATCGCTGTCGGCCGGGTGCCCAAGGCCTTTGAGGACGGCGCGCAGGGCGTCAGGCTTTACATGCTGCGGGCGACCGTTGGCATCGATCCAATCGACGGCCAGGCCTGCGCGGCTGGCGAGAATTTCCAGGTTCGCTTCGCTCAAAGCATTTCTCCAACAGGGGATAAGCAAACGCGTGCGCTCAAGGGCGGTAAGTGCGCACCTTGCTCGGCAGGCGTTTGGAAAATAATCGGCTGGGGCGCCGGATGGTCCAGGGGCTGCTCACTCAGGTTCAGGTCGATCTGCAGCACACGGCCGTTGCCCAGGCGCCAGCGCGCGGTGACGGCGCGGTCGGCCAGCACGTGAGCGCCGAGCGCCACGGTGCCGGGCAAGTGCGGCACCACGTGCGCGTGACGCAGGCTCAGCAGGTGGCGGTAGAGCTGGGTGTGGTCGTTTTCGACGAAGGAGGGCATCGATTGCAAAAAGGTTTGTAGCGCGTTGGGGTCGGGGATACGCTGGCGTTGCTCGGGGTCGTGAAACGCCGCGAAGTCGGCAAATTCACTGCGCCGGCCTTCACGCACGGCCTCGGCCAGTTCGCCATGATGGTCGGTGAAAAACAGGAAGGGCTCGGCGGCATTTACCTCGTCGCCCATGAACAGCATCGGGATCATGGGGCACAGCAACAGCAGGGCAGTCGCCGCTTTCAGCGCCTCGGGCGAACACAGCTGGTGCAGGCGTTCGCCCAGGGCGCGGTTGCCGACCTGGTCGTGGTTCTGCAGGAATGCGACGAAGGCGCTGGGGGGCAGATCCGCACTGGGTTCGCCGCGGGCATGGCCATGGCGTGTGGTCTCGCCCTGGTAGATGAACCCCTCGGCCAGGCAGCGCGCCAGCTTGGCGGTGGGCTGCTCGGCAAAGTCGCTGTAATAGGCGTCGGTTTCACCAGTGAGCAGCACATGCAGCACGTTATGAAAGTCATCATTCCATTGCGCGTCAAAATCGTGCTGCAACAGGCTGGCCTGGTTCAGCTCGTTTTCCAGCATCAGCCACACGTGGCGTCCGCCGTCCACCTGCTGGCGTACCCGTTGCGCCAGTTCCTGCAGAAACCCAGGGTTGTCGATGGCGTGAACGGCATCCAGGCGTAGGCCGTCGAAGCGGTATTCTAGCAGCCACATCAAGGCGTTATCGAGGAAGAAATCCCGCACCTCACGGCGCTCGAAATCAATGCCGGCGCCCCAGGGCGTGTGCACGTCTTCCTGGAAGAAACCCTGGGCGTACTGGCCGAGGTAATTGCCGTCGGGGCCGAAGTGGTTGTAGACCACATCAAGGATCACGGCCAAGCCGTGGCCATGGGCACTGTCGATCAGTTGCTTGAGTTGCTCAGGCGTGCCATAGGTGGCGTGGGGCGCGTAGGGCAGCACGCCGTCATAGCCCCAATTGCGTTCGCCGGGAAATTGCGCCAGAGGCATTAACTCAATGGCGGTGACGCCCAGCTCGGCCAGGCGTGGCAGGTGTTTCTCGACGCCAGCGTAGCCGCCCATGGCACCGACGTGAAGCTCGTAGATCACCGCCGTGTGCCAGGGGCGGCCTTGCCACTGGCTGTGTCGCCATTGATAGGCGAGGGGGTCGACTACTCGGCTCCAGCCATGCACATCCAGCGCCTGGGCCCTGGAAGCAGGGTCGGGCACCGTGTTTTCGCCATCGATATTAAAGCGGTAAAGCGTGCCGGCAGGGCACGCGACTTCGACTTCGAACCAACCACCGGCCTGGGGCAGCATGACGATGGTTTTACCCTGTTCCAATTCAACGCTGACATAAAATGCATCTGGCGCCCATAACGCAAAGCGCGTGCGGTGCGCGTCCAGCATGATTGCGCCGTGGGGCCAGGTTTCCAGAGTCCGTAACGGCATCTATGAAGACCTCCCTTAGTTGTTCCAATCGCTATTTGTTCGATTTCCCCAGGGCCTTGGCCACCAGTTGTTCGTAGAGTTCGGCGTAGGGTTCCACCGCCTGGCACCAGTTGAACGGCTGGGTCATGGCACGGCTGCGCATGGCATTGAGCAGACCGGGGAAGGCAAACACCTTGAAGGCGCGGCGCAGCGCCTCTTCGTAGCTTTGCACGGTTGACTCATTGAACAGGAACCCGGTGACGCCATCCTCAATGGTGTCCGCCAGCCCGCCGGTGTTACGCGCCACTGGCAATGAGCCGAAACGTTGCGCATACATCTGGCTCAGGCCGCACGGCTCATAGCGCGACGGCATCAGCAGAAAATCGCTGCCCGCGAACATGCGACGGGCATCGGTCTCGTTGAAGCCGATGCGCACGCCCACCTGGCCCGGGAAGCGCAGTGCCAATTCGCGCATGGCCTGTTCTTCTTCCGGCTCGCCTCGGCCGATGATCGCAATCTGGCCGCCGTTTTCGACGATGAAACTGGCGACGGCTTCGGTGAGGTCCAGGCCTTTCTGGTAGACCAGGCGCGAGACCACCGCGAACAGCGGGCCACTGGATGGCTGCAGCTCAAACAGCTCGCGCACATGGGCGGCGTTGATGGCCTTGCCTTCCCAGTCGCCGATATTGAAGTTGTGGATCAGGTGCGTGTCGGTGGAGGTCTCCCAGCTTTCGTCGATACCGTTGGGAATGCCGCTGAGCAGGCCCTGTTGAGTCTTGCTGGCGAGGAAACCATCCAGGCCACACCCGAATTCCGGGGTGGTGATCTCCTGGGCGTAAGTGGCGCTCACAGTGGTGATATGGCTGGAATACGCCATGCCCGCCTTGAGAAACGACATCTTGCCGTAGAACTCCATGCCTTCCTGTTGCAAAGCATGGGGCGGAATGCCCAGCTCAGGTGTCGAGGCCAGGCTGACCACACCCTGGTAGGCCAGGTTATGAATGGTGAACAGGGTGGGCGTACGTGACCCACGCCAGTGCATATAGGCCGGAGCCAGGCCCGCAGGCCAGTCATGGGCGTGCACCAGGTCTGGGCACCAGTGGATTTGCGCGAGGTTGGCGGCCATGTCGGCGGCGGCCAGGCCCAGGCGGGCGAAGCGGATATGGTTGTCCGGCCAGTCGCGGCCGTTGTTGGCGCCGTAGGGCGTGCCTTCGCGCTCGTACAGTTCGGGGCAGATCAGCACGTAGATGACCAGGCCGTCCGCAAGGTCCATGCGCCCGATCTTGCACGGTGGCAACGCGGCATGGCCACCCAGTTCACCGACGATATGAATCGGGTTGTCGCTTTCCATCACTTGCGGGTAACCCGGAATCAGCACACGTACGTCATGCAGGTGGGCCATGGCGCGGGGCAGGGCAGCGGAGACGTCGCCCAGGCCACCGGTTTTCACCAGGTCCGCGAACTCGGAGGTGACAAACAAGACTTTCTTTCGATTCGGATTCTGACTCACGACCGGCCGCACAGTATTGGGCAGGTCGGCCAAAGACTTTGGCCCTCCTGCCGGCTGACTAAAACGCTCTCCCTGAGTATCTACTGCGGCACTGATCATAATGCACTCCCATCTGTTGGTTGGCTAATGGCCCGCTGCCATCGGCTCCGAGTGGCCGCATCCTGCGGCCAGGCACACAAGCGCTATACAAGCTGGCAAGGCGTATGCCAGTTGTAACGTCGGCTTAAAAAGATTGGATGAGCGGGCATTCGGCCTGAAGCGCGCATGCTCGCCCTTACCTAAAACTTGACCAGCGGCAGGTTTCGAAAGTTTAGATTTTTTGCGGGGTTTTTGTTTTGGAACGGACCCATCGGTCATGAGTCTAGGACAGATCCCAGCGCCTGCTGGGTTTTCATGCAGATTTTGTAGGACAAAAAACTTTTAACGATATGCCGCCCAGCCTCTGTAGAAGCGAGCTTGCTCGCGAAAAACCAGAGAGCGCCGCGTAAAACCAGAATGCCCGCGTTATCGTCGGCGTTTTCGCGAGCAACCAAGATTGCACTTTAATGGTGCGTCAGCTGAGCCCGCGAATGGGCACACCGCTGGCCCAGGCCTGGATATCGTCGATCATCTGCTGATAGAACTGCCGGTAATTCTGCTCGCTCACATACCCCACGTGTGGCGTAGCCAGCACAGTGGGCAGGCTGCGAAACGGATGGTCAGCCGGCAGCGGTTCCTCGGCATACACGTCCAGCGCCGCCCCGGCCAGGCGACCGCTGTGTAACGCTTGCACCAGCGCCTGCTCATCCACAATCGGCCCGCGTGCGGTGTTCACCAGCCGCGCGGTGGGTTTCATCCAGCCCAAGGCTTGCGCATCCACCAGGCCACGGCTGCGCTCGCTGAGCACCAGGTGGATGGTCAGGATATCCGCCTGCTCAAACAGCTCGCGCTTGCTGACCCAGGTCACCCCCGACTCCGCCGCACGTTCAGGCGTGAGGTTCTCACTCCAGGCAATCACCCGCATGCCAAACACCTGGGCGAACTTTGCGACTTTCTGGCCAATGCTGCCCAGCCCCAGGATGCCCAGGGTCTTGCCATGCAGGTCGCCGCCCAGGCCAACCTGCCATCCACCTGCGCGCAGCGAGTTGGCTTCGGCGAGCAGGTTGCGCGTAGAGGCCATGATCAACGCCCAGGTCAGTTCCGGGGCGGCGTGTTTATAGCTGTCGGTGCCGCACACCTGAATGCCCAGGGCCTTGGCTGCGGGAAGGTCGATGGCGGCATTGCGCATGCCGCCGGTCACCAGCAATTTGAGCTTGGGCAGCCCTTGCAGCAGGGCTTTGTCGAAGGTTGAGCGTTCGCGCATGAGGCAAATCACCTCGAACCCTTTCAAGCGCTCGATCATGGTGGCGGTATCGGCGGGGTAGTCGTGGAGAAAATGCACCTTGCCAACGCTGTCCAGTGTCGACCAATCCACCACCTCGCTGGCCACGTTTTGCCAATCGTCCAACACTGCTATTTGTATCGACATGCACGTGGGCCTCGAAAAGGTGAAATTAAAGGGCCTTCAACCCCTGCAACAGGGCTTTATGAAACTGTTCAGGTTCTTCCATCTGCGGCGCATGGCCAAGGCCGGGGAACTCCACCAACGTGGCGTGGGGAATCAGCTTGGCCACCTGCTTGCCCAGTACCTCGTAATGACCGATTTTGGCCTTGACCGCCGGCGGCGCCACATCTTTGCCGATGGCGGTGGTGTCGCTGGTGCCGATCAGCAGCAGGGTGGGCACCTGCAAGTCCTTGAACTCGTAGTACACCGGTTGGGTGAAGATCATGTCGTAAATCAACGCCGAGTTCCAGGCAACCTGCAGATGCCCCGGGCCTTTGTTCAGGCCGGCGAGCATGTCCACCCAGCGCTCGTATTCAGGTTTCCAGCGCCCCACGTAATAAGTGGTGCGCTCATAGTTACGTACACCGTCGGCGCTCAGCTTCAACTCGCGCTGATACCACTGGTCGACGCTCTGGTAGGGCACGCCGAGGGCTTTCCAGTCTTCCAGGCCAATGGGGTTCACCAGCCCCAGTTGTTCGGTTTGCTGGGGGTACATCAGCGCATAGCGCGTGGCGAGCATACCGCCGGTGGAATGGCCGATCACCGTGGCCTTTTGAATGCCGAGCTTTTCCAGCAGTTGATGGGTGTTGGTCGCCAGTTGCTGGAAGCTGTACTGGTAATGGTCGGGCTTGCTGGAGGTGCAAAAGCCGATCTGGTCCGGGGCGATGACGCGGTAACCGGCGTCACTCAGGGCCTTGATCGAACCTTCCCAGGTGGCACCACAGAAGTTCTTGCCGTGCATCAGCACCACGCTGCGACCGTTTGGAGTGCCGGTTGCGGGGACGTCCATGTAGCCCATTTGCAGGGATTTGCCTTGGGATTGGAAGGCGAAGTGTTGGAGGGGGTGGGGGTACTGGAAGCCTTGGAGTTCAGGGCCGTAGGTGGGGGACTCAGCGCATGCGGGCGTTGCACCAACGAGCAGCAGGCCCGTGAGCGAAGCAATGTGCAAATACACGATGGACTTCTCCAAAGATAAAAAAATGAAGATGAAGCTGCTGCATTAACCGTTGATTAACCCTGCACGTGGCGTGGCTGGCATGGCTTCGCCGAATCGGACGAATGGTGCGCTGACCTGTTAATTCTGACAGTAGACAGGTTGGGTTAACGGGCGCCAACTGAGAGTACTAAAGCAAGTTAAATGCAATTGTCCAGTTGGCAGAAGATTCACCCTGTGTCTCACGGTATTTAGCACGTTGCTATCGTCCTGAGCGGTGGCATTCATTTGATGTGGGACTTTCTATTCTAAGGAGAGCAGCATGAGCGAATCCACGGTATCGGTTCCAATAGCGACCCATGTCACGATCATTGGCGAAAATATGCCGGGGGGGACTATCCGGGGAAGTTACAAGTACAGCGCTACAGGCGGCGAGCATGAAGAAGGAAAATCATTGTGCCGCTGGTACGTAGACGACGAGCCTGGGTTTCTTACGGAGAATCTGGATTTCGCTATTATGCAAAGCATGATCGGTAAAGAAGTGAGATTTGCCGTCACGCCAGTCTCAGCTTCTGGCGTCAGTGGCAATGAAGTGTATTCGCAAGTTAAAACCATCGTCAGCGGTTATCAAAATATTTCGGAAGAAGAAAGCAACAGTAGTTTTATCAAACAGTATGGTGCGTTTTCCTTATATCGAAACGAACCCAATGACCGTATCGTAAACTCCACTGCCGGGGCGTTTGCCTGGATGAGTGGAGCCACGCAGAGTGTTTTCGTAAAGGGCCGCACCGATTCTGGTGGTGCCCCACCGGTGGAAATAGAGCAGTACCTGAAAAACAATCCAGCCACGCGCATGTTTTCAACCGCCAGGGACTTTGGTGCGTTGGTACCGGTGGTCGGTAGTGCCAACCAATTGCTCCTGTGGGGCCAAAATATTGGGCCCATTCCACATGACTTGGACTTGAGCAATATTAAATACGTGTACTGCAATGAGGCGGCAATTGTCTGGATTTATGACAATCCGCCAGCCGGTAAAAACAGGATCGGTGCATTCGGCAGCGTTGCCCATGGTGGGGCAGTTCCAGACGAGATTCAGACGTTTCTTTTATTTGATCAACCTATAGCTATTTACAGTACTGCGGCGGCTTTCGCGGTTCGCACTGAGGCGGGACGCGTTTTCGCGTGGGGCAGCCCTGCCGCAGGAGGCACCTTCGATAAGGCCAAGCGAGATGAGCTAGATGCAATAACGACGACCCGAATTGTTTGTTCGGCAGGTGCCTTTTGCGCGATTGGTCCCGCCCGTGCCGGTAGTACTAACGTCGACAAGGTAGTGTCTTGGGGGCCGGCTAACAGTGGTGGGGTAATGAGCTCAAAAAACATCAACGATATCTTGGATAACGGTGGAGCAAACCACATCGTTGCTAATCGTGACTCATTTGTCGTTGTTACCCGTGGAAGAGCGAAAGCCACGAGTTGGGGGGGGCCCTATGGGGGGTTGATGAATAAGGATGCCGAGGACCTGGCCGCAGGTGGCGATATTGTGATGTGTGCCGGCACCCCGTATGCGTTTTGCATGGTCAACCGGGGAGGTCGGATAGCAGCGTGGGGCGTCAATGGCATGGGCGGAAACACACCCACTTCCCAGGGCGACGGGGCGTCGGAGGAGACGTTCACGGTCATGGACGCGGGAGAGGTGCTTGAAGCCAGCGATGTGAAGGCGCGAGTGCGAGCAGTTTTCGAAAAATTACAGGTTAACAGCGTTGACGAAGGCCCCTCGGGGGCGTCCGGCATCGAATGTGCCTGTCACAGTGTCGGCAAAAAACGCAGCAGTTTGACCCATTTCGTGACCCAAATGGGTGAAGTTACGCTGAGCACGAATGACTCAAGTTTTTTCATGTCGAGCAAGGGCAGCGGTGGCATCACGATAGATCTTATTACATGGGGCCATGCGGGCTATGGCGGGGCGATACCTTCGGCTACTCGGCAAGTGTTGATGGCCAGTCAAATCACTGATGTGTATTGCACGAACGGTGCCTATGCAATGATCACTAATCAGGGAGGCGTTACCGGGGCTGTAGTCGCGTTTGGCGCCACTAACGCTCAGCAAGAAGCAGGGCAGATACCCGTGACGCTCCAGCCGCATTTGCGCTCCCAGATTAAAGAACTGTACTCCATCCAACAAATGCCCCCGTATAACCCGAATGTGGGTAGGCAAGGTGCTTTCTCCGCCAGGGTTGCCAATGGAACATGGGTTAATTGGGGAGGGACAGCACTTATTCCGAATGAACATATTGATCCCACTAAACCGTAAATCCAGGGCAATCGCTGAGGGCTTGTAAAAGAGCCTGTCACGGAAGGCGCGTTATGGCTCAAGCCTCAAGGCCTTGAACTCGCCTACCCTGGCGATTGGGAGGGTATGATGATAAATGCTGAATCTACTGACACTGTGCCGGAAGCCACCCAGGTCCAAATTCTGGGTGACGTGCATGTCAGTGCTACGGTGAGGGGCTTTTATCTTTACAGCAATAATGGTGGCAGCCCCGAGGGGCTATCTGAGTTCTATTGGCATCTCAATGGCGAAGTGCTTGAAAAAGAAGGGCAGTTGGACCTGAAATTAACAGGTGCAGATGGCGGCAAGTTTTTGCAATTTTCGGTTATCCCGGTTGCGTCTGACGGCAGCCGAGGCGTTGAGCGATTTTCACCCACCTACAAAGTGATCTCAGGCTTTCAGAATATATCGGACAATGAAAATGAGTGGTGCTTCCTAAAGCAGCGCGGTAACTTTTCCTTCCATATTCCGGAGCCTGCGGATCGGCTGTTTGTTTCGACAGGTGGGGTGTTTGCACTGCTCGAGCCTACTACGGGTGATGTTCATTTGGAGGGGCAAACAGGGTGGGGGTTGCCGGTGCCGCCTGAGATTGTGAATTTTCTGAAAAACAACAAGGCAATCAAGTTGTTTTCTTCAGAGGTGAGTTTCGCGGCGCTCATTCCATTGGGCGGTACCAACCAGTTGTTAATGTGGGGGCCCACCATTCCGGCGACCCTTCCGCCGCTGCAAGGCATCCGGTCGGTCTACAGTACTAGAAGCGCATTTGCGATCATTTATAGCAACCCTCAGGGTGCCAGTAACCGAATCGCTGCCATCGGCCCGGAGGGCAGGCCCGTTTCCACTGTGCCCGATGAGATTCAATCAGCGCTGTTATGGGATCAACCCGAGGCCATTTATGCGACAGATGATGCATTTGCCGTGCGAACCAGTGGCGGTAGGGTTTACGCCTGGGGGCATCCTCACAACGGCGGCATCATTCCCGATGACGTCAGGACACGACTCAACTCGATGTTTGTCAAACGGATTGTTGCAACCGCGATGTCGTTCTGCGCCATTGATGACAACAATGGTGACTGTGTTGCGTGGGGCAACCCCGGTGGTGGCGGCGTAATCCCGGCGGCCGTATACGGGAAAATTCGTGAGGAGGGCGGCATTGAATCGGTGATAGCCGCCGAGAACGCATTTTGTGCCATCACTCGAACCCCTCGTCGGGCCTACAGTTGGGGGGCGCCTGGCCAGGGCGGAACCATGTCGGCCGGTGCGGCAGACTTGGCTGTTCGTGGGAATATCATTCTTTGCAGGGCCAATCGTTGGGCTTTCTTGATGGCCAATAATTCCGGCCAGGCGGAGTCGTGGGGCGCAGCGCTTTATGGTGGTGCTCCACTGCCCAACAACGTGAAGCTGGAAATCGAGAACGCATTCAAGATCAGCACGGACCCGAACGTATCGCCTGAAGATCTCCTCGCGGTTCCCGGGACCCCGGAGCGTTTACCCGTCAAAGGACAAAAGCCCAGGGATCACCCTTGTGTTTCGTCCCGCGCCATCGTCCTCGAAGGCAATATCAGTGTGTATGCCAACGATGTCAGTTTCTTTTTATTGAGTCGTCACGACGATGGAAGAACTCTGGCGATCGTACTGCATGGTTATCCTAGCCATGGGGCTGTCATGAGCCAGGGCCTGCGGCAAACACTGATGGCCAGTTTGATTCGTGATGTGTATTGCACCAACGGGGCTTACGGTGTGATTACCACTCAGGGTGGCACGATAGGGGCTGTTTCTGTCTGGGGGGCGACGCTGGCGATGGAAGATGCCGGAGAAATACCGCCTGAATTGGCCGAGCATGTAAGCAGTTGCGTGGTGGAGCTTTATTCCATCAAACGTTTCCCCTATGTGAAGCAGCCCGATCCTCCTCCTCGGCCGCCACCCCCGCCCCCGCCTCCACCACCACCACCAAGACCTGTGCACATCGATCCCTCGTTTGCGGCGCGACGCACGGATGGCACCTATGCGCTATGGGGCGGGAACGTGAGAAACCAACTTTTCGATCCACGGAACCATGACACGCAAAAATAGTTGTTTGATGGAACCCTGTAACCCGCGCTCGCGCGGGTTACTTGCAAGCGATTCCAGGACCTTGCAACGAGGGTCTCCATCCTAAGCGCCGCCTCATTCATCCCACCACGTCGTATGAAGTGTTTGGAGAATCTTATGAAAGAAATCAATGCCATATTTGTGGTCCCAGAAGCCACTCACGTCCAAGTGGTGGGGGATGTCTTTGTTGGTGCGACCGTACATGGTTTTTATCTTTACAACAGCAATGGTGGAAGCCCTGAGGGGCTGTCTAAATTTTATTGGTATATCGACGGCGAGCGCCTGACTGATGAAGGGCAACTGGATATAAAGTTGAGGGCGGCAGACGGCGGAAAGTTTCTGCAGTTTGCTGTCGTTCCCGTAGCCTCTGATGGGGCGCAGGGTGACGAAGCGAAATCTGCGCTTTACCTGATCAACTCGGACTTTCAAAACATCTCTGATGAGGAAAACGAATGGTGCTATTTAAAGCAACGCGGGAATTTTTCTTTTCATGTGCCGGAGCCCACCGACAGGATATTTGTGTCTTCAGGTGGCGTCTTTGCCTTGCTGGACCCGGCCAGTGGTGATGTTCACCTGCAAGGGCAAAATGGATGGGGCCTACCGGTTCCACCTGAAATAATCAATTATCTGAAAAATAATAACGCCGTCAGGTTGTTTTCGTGCGAACGCAGTTTCGCCGCGCTGGTGCCGCTGGGCGGCGCTAACCAGTTGTTGTGTTGGGGAAGCGATATTCCTGCCACGTTGCCGCCGTTGTATGGCATTCGCTCTGTTTATAGTACTCGAAGCGGTTTCGCCGTTATTTACAGCAACCCCGCTGAAGGGGCCAACCGTATTGAGGCTATCGGTCTGCCGAATAATCCCGTGTCCGCCATTCCCGCTGATATTCATAGAGAATTGCTGTCCGATCCGCCATTGGCTATTTACGCCGCAGATGATGCCTTTGCTGTGCGAACCCAAAACGGTCGTGTGTATGCGTGGGGTGATCCGAATAAAGGCGGCACGATACCACCGGCCGTTCGTGACCAGCTAAGCACGATGTTTATTACTCGGATTGTGGCGACAGCTATCTCCTTTTGTGCCATGACCGCTGAAGGCAATTTCGCTGTATGGGGGCATGCCACGGGTGGTGGCACCATTCCCGTTGAGCAATTGCGTCAGATCCTCGAGGACGATGGGATCGAATCGGTGATCGCGGCAACAACGGCTTTTTGCGCGATCACCCGACGGCGTCGTATTGCGGTGAGTTGGGGCAGGGTGGGCGAAGGCGGGAACATGTCTGAAGGCGCGGCTAACTTGGCCCTACGTGGCAATATCATTCTTTGCACGGCAAATCGTTGGGCGTTTGTGATCGCAAACCAATGGGGCCAGGCCGAGGCGTGGGGGGCCATCGGATTCGGGGGGGACCCGATACCGCCTCAGGTACAAGAGCAATTTGAGGCGGCCTTTAACGGTGCTATCGCAGTCCCGGGTGATCCGCCCCGGCCTGGCACAAGCAAGGAGCCCCAAAGACAACACAAGAATGTGTCGTCCAGAGCCATTATCGTGGATGGCCATCTGAGTCTATATGCCAATGACCACAGCTTTTTCTTGCTCAGTCGTCACGATGACGGCAGGACCAATGCAATTGTTTTACATGGTCTTCATACCTCAGGCGGTGAAATGAGTGCTGCCTTGCGGCAAACGTTGATGGCCAGTCTCATACGGGATGTTTACTGCACCAACGGGGCCTACGGGGTGATTACTACCCAGGGAGGCACGGAGGGTGCCGTGTCTGTATGGGGCGCTACTTTAAGGATGGAAGATGCTGGAGAAATTCCCCCCGAGCTGGCCGAGTATGTGCGCAGCAATGTCGTTGAGTTGTATTCGATAAAACGCTTTCCTTATGTGGGGAATCCCCCACCGCCAAGGCCCGTTCATAACGACCCGTCATTTGCCGCGCGACGCACCGATGGTACCTATGTGTTATGGGGCGGCAATGTGCATAACCAATACTTCGACCCGCGAGCAAAAATCAACGAAAAACCATTTTGAATGGACGATATAACCCTCACTTGCGCCCGTTATATGTTTGCCAACGGGCTCCCACTGCCTGTGTCTGCCCCCTAGGCCTGGCTGGGGGGGACGTTCATAAAAAAGAGGCAGTCCCTGCGGCTGCCTCTCGTCGCATCCCTTGTTTTTCACGTCACCAACGACGTTTCCTGAACGACAATTTGATCCACCATAAACGTAGCAGCAGTGCCGACGGAGAGAGAAAGACGTGCAGTTAGCGTTTGCACAGGAGGAGCCGCAGGTGTCGTGAACACATGGCTGACCTTCGCCCAGTTTCGATTCGGCTCCACCGACCTGGTCGCGCTCATCGTTCCGAACTCAAGGCGCGCACTGGTGGCAGTGGCGGTGCCGGAAACCTTGCAATAGAAACTGACCTCATAGCGCGTGTTCGCCTTCAGATCAAGGTAGGCTTTATGCAGGCCCGGTTGCACAGTTTCACCTGCGGTTTTACTGGCACGCCAACAAATGTTTTCAGCCCCTTCCACCGCCAGCTCACCTCTGGCATTGAGGGTGTTTTCCCAGCCATTGCGTTCATAATTGACGAAATTCGTCAAATCTATGAAATAGGTTGCTCGCACGGTATAGGTTTTAGTGGGAAGCGGTATCGCCCTGGCGATGTTGGGGACACCGCTCAAGGCCACCCAAACTTGAATCGTGAGTGTCGAGCCGTCCATCAGCAAACGTAATTGCTCTACCGGTGCGTGGCGGTTCAAGCCGATTAACGCGCCATCTTGACCTAAAGGTTCACCGGTATAGGTGCTTGTGTGAAATGGAAGGCCGTTCGTGTCGGTGCCATAAAAGTCTTGCCAGATGATGCAAACAGGATGAATAAAATGCCAAGCGGGGGTCAATGTACGCGCCCCGGCAGTCAACCTGGATAGCTGGAGTTCAGGCACATCGCCTATACCTTCGATATAGGTATTGGGCAACCCGGTGAGCGTCAACAGATCCAGGGGCACGATCTCGGATTCATAAGGAATTGCGTCGCGCAAGAAACGGTATTGCACGTTTATTCGGTGATTGTTCTCGCGGATACCCTCGGCGATGATGCGCTCCGGTATTGGCGCCTCAACTTCCTGGGTCGTCGCGTTACCCTTGACCGCTACAGTGGTGCTGCCGGTGCCGTCAGCGGTCAGCCAGTCCAGAAAAATATCCTCGTTGTCGCGCATTGGGAATTTTATGTGCACTTGGGTGCCGTTCAGCGCTGCCAGAGGGTTCAGTTGGTCCGGGAAAACGGAGGCACCTTCAATAACAGGGCGCGCCAACTTGATACCCGTGCCCACGGTAAGCTTGAGCACGTCGGACCGCAGTACTTGCTCGGGCGGGCCCTTGCGCAGCAGGCTGTAGGTGATAGTCAGGGTACCGCCGTTATTACGGTCAACGATATCTCGCGTTACCGGTAAGGGCAGTTCTTTGCCCGCAGTGCCGGGGTTAATGTTTAGCGTGCCACTGAGCGAACCGTCAGGTTTGGAGCCCAGTATGGTGTAGTGAAGGGAGTCTTTGTCTTGGGTGCCCGTATAAGTGAAAGTCACCCGTACCTCTGGCCCAATCACGTGTGCTGGGTTGATGTTATTGCCAATGCTGCCCTCCAGCCGTGCTGCCGGCATTGTCGGGTTGCGTGCTCCTACCTGGATGCCCAGTTCCAACGATTTTCGAACGGTGAGTACGCCCCGACCAGGCGGTTTTTTGGCCTTGCCGTCGTCGACCAGGTAATACGCGACGACATTGCTGCGTCCCCTGAATCGTTGCAGTACCGCTTGGGAGATCAATCGCGTGCCACCCGGTGCGCCCGCCAGCTCACCCTGGTCATAATAAGCACCGCCGCCGCCAGCAACGACTTCCTCTATGACGAGGGTTTCCCATAAATCAAACGCATACGGAATGTAGTCGGGGATATGGGCCACACAGTCATGATCAGGGTCAATCAACCCCAACTCAATCGGTTCGATGGTGAGCGCCGGCATCCTTACCGGAGTGCCCACCACCACGATCATGATGCTGGCTGATTGCCCAAGCGTCTTGCCGGCGCTGTCATGCCATTCATAAGAAGCGCTAAACGAGCCGCCTACAGTCTCAAAGATGATTTCAGCCGGAACCGGCGTGATGGTCTCGGCGATATTTTGGTCTTCTACGCTATCCAAGACGAAGGATTTCATCGTGCCATCCGCCAGGGTCGCCCTCAAGGTCACTGTGACGCGGTGAGGGGGATCCGGAATCGGGGGGGGCACCACATCGGGGTGTGCTTTCACACTGAACTGCGAGGTGTGATCTTTATCGAAATCTATTTCTAGAGCCGTCGTTCCATTTATGAGGAACTCGGGGGCGCTACGTAAGTTGGGATCCAGTTCACTGTGAAGTTTGTACGGTTTGGAAAACTGATATTTTTCGCCACCGGAGATATTCTCCACAAAGTCGGTCACTCGATACCTGATGTTGATTGTTCCTTTGAGGCTACCCTTCTCAATAACATCCTTCGAAACATGTACTCTGACTTTCCCAGCGTCGACGTCGGCTTGGGTCACCCGTGGCGTTTCAACTTCGATACCGTCCCACTGCAGTTCGATAAGATCATTCCTGCGCATATGGAGATACGGATGTATGACACACCACAAGCCATTGGTGATATCACCAGGCTTAAGAAGCTTACCTTCTTCAAAACCTTCCACCTCCATGGTCAGCCCTTCATGCCATCCGGGCAATCCCGGTTGCGGGTCTTTACTGACGCCGCCCGGGCGAGTGGTCTTGATGTAAACAAATTGCCCTGGCGATTCACTGGGTGTGCCAGGACCGACACGTACGACACGTCCTTTGATAAAGACTTCGCCTCTAGGGACATTGTGTTCAGGCACATGCAGCGGGTAACGAGCCTCTGTGGTCGAGATAACTGAATCACGGGCGAGCGGAAGCGTATCCCTGTCCGTATACAGCTGGTATTCATCAAACTGATTTAATATCGCCCAACGCTCGTACAGCATGGTGAGATGAGGCACTACTTGGCGGATACCTAGCCCATAATCATAGGGTTCGTCAGGAAAAGGACTCAGGTCCACTTTAGAAAACCTTGAATATGGCTCCTCTAAATCAACATCAACCCTTTGCCCTGTCGGAAGGGCTTCAGGGCTTTTATCAGGGGGGATAATGGGATCAGTCGGCATGGTCAACACTCCTTGCGATGAGAGCCGCACGTCGTATTCGCGGGCGCATGGGCAAGAGTGATGAGGCGCTGAGCGGCAGCGGGTGTCTAGCTGTCAGAATTGACAGTGGCGACAAGTGGTCATTATTGAGCAGAGAGGTGGAGCAGGGTGAGTATCGTCAGCGCGGCATACCGCGCACTCTTGGCCACGCTGACCAACAGCAGAAACCGCCACAACGGCTCACGCATCACCCCAGCCACCAGGGTCAGCGGATCACCGATGATCGGCACCCAACTGAGCAACAGCGTCCAATGACCCCAGCGCATGTAATGGCTGCGGGCTTTTTCGAGCTGCCTGGCGCTGACCGGAAACCAGCGTCGGTCCTTGAAGCGTTCCACCGAGCGCCCCAGCAGCCAATTCACCACCGAGCCGAGCACATTACCCAGGGTAGCAATGCCCAGCAGCAGCCAAAGGTTGTAATGCCCGCTGAGCAGCAGGCCGACCAAGACGGCTTCCGATTGCAGGGGCAATAACGTCGCGGCGCCAAATGCCGCGACGAACAGCCCCAGGTAACCCATCAACACCGGTCAGTGAGCCGGGTAGTCCGCTACCACCACGTCTTTGCCCTCAAGGGTAAGGCCTATGACTTGATAGGCCTCGCTGCGTCCGTCCACTTCCATGCCTGGCGAGCCCAAGGGCATGCCCGGTGCGGCAAGGCCCAGCAGGTCGTTGCGCTTGCGCAGGGCCAGGACCTGCTCGGCGGGTACGTGGCCTTCGACGAATTTGCCGTTGATGACCGCGGTGTGGCAGGAGCCAAGGCGTGGCGCCACGCCCAGGCGTTGTTTCACCGCGCTCATGTCGGCTTCAACGTGGTCGTTGACCTTGAAACCGTTGCTCTCCAAGTGGCTGATCCACTTTTTGCAGCAGCCGCAGTTGGCGTCGCGGTGGACGTCGATGGGGATCAACTCGGCAGCCTGGGCCAGCGTGGTGGTGAACAGGGCACTGAGCAGGGCCAGTCGCAATGGGGTTTTCATCGTGGGTCTCACTGAAGGCGCGGCAATAAGCCGGGCATTCTCCCTGCTTTTGCAGGCGTGTTTGCATTGTGACGTCGTTGTAATGTTTCTAAATTATACGAAGCCTTGGTTTTCCAGCCTGTGCTTGAGCCGGTCCAACGCAATCGCCGACAACGCGACCATGCGCTCATGCAAAGACGCCAGTTGCAGTTCGGTCTCGTAAGTCAGCACCCGCTTGAACAGCGTGCCGCCCTGATGAGCGCGCAAGCAATAATGGATGCAACCGTCAACGGCCAGGGAGGTGAACACGGTCTTGAACTCGCTGGGGCGGCGGGCGATTTGTACGCGGTAACTCATGGGGACGCGTATGCCCAGCAGGTCGATGATTTCGGTAAAGCGCGTGCCGACCGGCAATGAACCGGTGGTGCCGGTGTCGGCGCTAAGGGAGGTGGGGTGCCACTCGTGCCAGCGGTCGGGCTGGGTGACATAGTCGTAAACCGCCTCGATCGGCGCCTGGATGAAGCGCTCCTGACTGATCTGCTCCAAGCGGACCGAATGCTCAGTCGCGTGCATGACACACCTCCTGTGTGGCGGTTTTTACACTAGGAGCTGTGAGAGTAGCCTGACTCCCGTGCTTTGCACGGGAGTATTGCGACCGTTGGTTAACTTGGCTGCTCGCCGGCTTTGCCCGGTATCGCCTCATTCAAGGCCGTGCTTTGGGCGAGCGTCCAATGATCATTGACGCGCGTGTGAATGCTGTCCGTGGGCTGATGATTGGTGATGCGGTCGTTATCTTCACCGGTGTAGAAGGACGTACGGTCATGCCCTGTCAGCAGGTCATCGCCCTTGCCGCCTTTCAGATAGTTGTTCCCGCTACCGGCATACAGTTTGTCGTCGCCGTCGCCACCGTCGAGCAGGTTCTGTTTATGTGCGTTGCCGAACCCGGCATAGAGTCGGTCGTTGCCTGCGTTACCTAACATAATGGTGTTACCGCTTGCGCCGATAATCAGGTCGTCTCCGTCGTTGCCTTCGGCATAGCCAGAGTTGCTACCCAAGAGCAGGGTATCGTGGCCGCCTCCGCCAAAGAGCCCGGACATGCCACCGCCTGCCTGGATGAAGTCGTTTCCGGCGCCACCCTCTACTTCCAGGAGGTGCTTGACGTCATCATCGACGATGACCCTGTCATCGCCGCCATTGGTTTTGATCAAAAGGCTCTGATCCGGGCCTTGTAGTGCTTTGGCGTCAAGCACATACGGTCTGCCGTTGATGATGAACGGCAGCTTGTCGCCCGGCCAACTGCGCACGTGGATTTCGTCGGCGGCGTTACCGGTTTCTACTACGAGCCGATTGGTTGCGATCTTCGGTTTTTCGGGGTTCCAGGTGCTCCAGGTGATTTCTCGACTGAAGGTCACATCACTTTTTTCAAGCAGTAGATGCGTTCTGATATTCGGTACGCCCAGTTGCAGGTCTGAGGGGGGGTCATAGGGGGTCGGCTTGGACTGCTGAGGTTCGGTGGAAGCCGTGGAGTGATGGGGGACTGCTGCATGAGTGAGGGGTAATAGCATCAGGTGTCCTTCGAGTTGATCGTAGAAAGTCTGACAGTGCGTCATGACTACTCTTGCGTGGAGGATCGGCCCAAAGGGTTCCTGCGGGCGGGGGGCGCATTTGCGTCAAGGTATTTGTGCCAACCTTTAATGCGCCCCTCGGGCATAGGCATCTACACAACTTTGGTGCGACGCTGGACCTGTGGCGAGGAAGCTTGCTCCCGTGACGACCGGATAGCCGACGCTGTTCTAACTGACGCACCGCGATCCAAATGTGGGAGCTGGCTTGCCTGCGAAGACGGCCTGACAGTCAACACGGTTGGATTGTGTACATATCCATTCCTGCGGTAATGGCCACTTAGGGCAGTTCAACGGCGGGTCACTTTTGGAAGGACCGGAATGCCGGCCCAGCCAAAAGTAACCAAAAGGTCCACGCCCAACCACTCGGCACCTCGCTTAGGCTCGGTGTGCCCGTAATCCGCCAGCGTGGTTTAACGGGGCGCCTAAGATCAAAAGCAGAGCAAGATCAAAAGCGGCTCGCTTCGCATCGGGGGTAGATACCTATGCCCCTCGGGGCAATCAGATATCCAGCATGGCCAGCACTTCCTTGGGGTAACGCAGGCCTGCGGTTGCATCGGCAGGGAAGATCGCATCCAGGGCAGCCAGTTCTTGTGCGCTGAGGGAAATCGACAGCGCCTCCACATTCTCTTGCAGGTAGGTGCGCCGCTTGGTGCCAGGAATCGGGATGATGTAATCGCCCTGGGCCAATACCCAGGCCAGCGCCAGTTGCCCGGCCGTCACGCCTTTGTCTGCCGCCAGGGCCTTAACCTGTTCTACCAGCCGCAGGTTTTTCGCAAAGTTCTCACCCTGAAAGCGCGGGCTGAAGCGCCGGTAATCATCGGCGCCGAAATCATCCGGGCTCTTCAAGGCGCCGGTAAGAAAACCTCGGCCCAACGGGCTGTACGGTACAAAAGCGATGCCCAGGCGTTGGCAGGTGGCGAGGCAGCCGTTGTCTTGCTGGTCACGGCTCCACAGCGAATATTCACTTTGCAGGGCGCTGATAGGATGGACCTTATGCGCGCGTTCCAGGGTAACGGCAGACGCCTCGCTCAGGCCCAGATAGCGAACTTTGCCCTGTTTCACCAGGTCGGCCATGGCGCCGACGGTTTCTTCGATGGCCACGTCCGGGTCGATACGGTGCTGGTAGTACAGGTCCAGCGTATCCACCCCAAGGCGTTGCAAGGTGCCGTCGATGGCGTTGCGGATATAGTCGGGCCGGCCATTCACGCCGCGCACTACGGGGTTGGCGGGGTCGCGCACGATTCCGAATTTGCTGGCCAGGAAGACCTGGTCCCGCTTGCCAACGATGGCCTTGCCGATCAATTGCTCATTGGTGTGGGGGCCGTACATGTCAGCGGTGTCGAGAAAGTTGACGCCCAACTCTAAGGCGCGGTGCAAGGTTGCAGTGGCCTCGGTGGTGTCAGTGCCGGGCGTGTAGAAATCGGTCATGCCCATGCAGCCAAGGCCAATGGCAGACACATGCGGGCCGTTTTTACCGAGTTGTCGAGTGTGCATAGGGGCGCTCCTGGTGATGAGGGCCCATTGTTACCCTTGAAAAAATGCAGATAAACCCGCTAAAAGTGCTATCACTGTTTGTAATATCTAAACAATCCTCCCGGGAGCACTCTTTTGGATCGTTTTAACGCCATGCGCGTGTTTACTCGGATTGTCGAGTTGGGCGGGTTTGCCAAGGCCGCCGACAGCCTGCAATTGCCACGCGCCTCAGTGACCATTTTGATCAAGCAATTGGAGGCCCATCTGGGCGTGCAACTACTACAGCGCACCACACGCCACGTCAGCCCGACCCTGGATGGCGCGGCGTACTACCAACGTTGTGTGCAGTTGCTGACCGATCTTGAGGAAACCGAGGCGGTGTTTTCCACGCAGCGCCAGAACCCCCGTGGCACCTTGAGTATCGATATGCCTTCAGGCATTGGCAGTTTGATCGTGATTCCGGCCTTACCCACATTCACCGCACTGTACCCGCAGATCGAACTGGAGATCGGCCTCAACGACCGCCCGGTAGATCTGATACGCGAAGGCGTTGATTGCGTGTTGCGCGGTGGTCCGGCCCTGGACGAATCGCTGGTGGCGCGCCCCTTGGCGATGATGGAACAACTGACCCTGGCCAGCCCCGCGTACCTTGCGCGCATGGGCACGCCCTTGTGCCTTGAGCAGTTGGCGGGTCACCAAATGGTCGAGTACGTTTCCAGTGCCAGCGGTAAACGGTTTGGCCTGGAATTTCTGCTGGGCAGCGAGTTGCGCCCGATCAACCTGGCGAAGGTGGTTGCCGTGAACAGCTCCGCCGGTTACTTCGCTGCGTGCGAAGCCGGCTATGGGCTGATCCAGGCCCCTCGTTATCACGCGCTGCGCCAACTGGCCGAAGGCACGTTGGTGCAGGTGCTGGCCGATGTAGCAGTACCAAAAATGGCGCTGACAGCGCTGTACCCGCCTCATCGGCAGTTGTCGCAGCGCGTGCGGGTGTTTGTCGATTGGCTGGTGCAGTTATGCGCCCGGCCCGGCACCGGTTTACACGGCTAGGCTTGCGCCCTGCGATAGGCCCCAGGCTGTTGCCCGGTGACTTTATGAAAGGCCCGGGTAAACGCTGCCACCGACTGATACCCGGCCGCCAGCGACACCTCGGCCACGGTCTGGTCCGCCTTGAGCAACCCACAGGCGTGGCGCATGCGGATCATCAGCAGTACTTGCCCGGGTGACTGCCCGCACAATTCGCTGAAGCGCTTGAAAAACGCCGAGCGCGACAACCCGGTGCAGGCCGCCATGCTTTCCAGGCTCCAGGGCTCGGCGGGGCGGGCGATCAATTGCTCCAGCAAATGCGCAAACGCAGGAGCCCGGCCCAACGCGGCCAGGCCGCCAAGCTCGGTGTTGTCGAGCACTTGCTGACGCAACACATACAGGAACAGCAGGTGGCACAGGCGCTCCAGCAAAGCGGAAGAGGGCGCTGGCGTGCGTGCGCATTCTTGCAGGATCAATTCGAACAGGTTGCGTGCAGCCATCAGCGACGGGTCGCCGGCGCGCAGGATGATCCAGCTGGGCAGGGTGTCGACAATGAGTGTCGACAAGCCGGATTGGAAGTGAAAGAAACCGCAGACCAATCCCACGCCGTCGGTGGCCGTGCTATCGAGGGGCAACATCGAGCGGCGTGGGCACTCTTGGGCGCCGGCTGCCGTGGCCTGGCCGGACAGGCGAAAAGCAAAGTCACGCAGCAGAAACACCGCGTCACCATTATTCAGGTGTTGTGGCCTTGGATCGCCGTCGATATGCAGCCAGCATTCGCCCTGCACGATCAAGTGGAAGCTCGCCTGTGCCAGGCCGTGGGTGCTCGCGTGCCAGTCACCGCAATAGCGGCCGACGTGAAACAAGCTGGTGTTGAGTTCGAGGCTATCTAATAACCAATCGACAAGGACGCTGGACGAATTCATCTAATGGAAAGACTCAAGAGCAAGTAATCGCTACTTTAGCCTATTGAGCGCTTTTTTTAGAACCAACAGACTGGGGCATTCAAACCCAACAGGAGTCCACTTCATGTCCCGCGTACCGCTGCTCACCCCCGAAACTGCCCCGGAAGCCGCCAAACCCTTCCTGGAAAACGCGCTCAAAGGCTCGGGTTTTATTCCTAACCTGCTTGGCGTACTGGCCAACGCACCGGCCGCGCTGGAAACCTACATCACTGTCTCCGGCTTGAATGCCAAGGCAGAACTGAGCCTGGCCGACCGTGAAGTGGTGCAGTTGATTGCCGCCACCAGCCACGGGTGTGATTTCTGCGTCGCCGGCCACACCGCGGTTGCCCGCAACAAAGCCAAGCTGCCGGAGGCGGTGATCGAGGCCCTGCGCCGCCGTGGTGAATTGCCTGGCGCGCGCTATGAGACACTCGCCGCTTTTACCCGAGAAGTGATCGCCACCCGTGGGGATGTGAGTGATGCGGGCTTTGAGGCATTCCGCGCCGCCGGCTACACCGACGGCCACGCGCTGGAAGTCATCCTGGGTGTCAGCCTGGCAACCCTGTGCAACTTCGCTAACGTGTTTGCCCGCACCCCGCTGAACCCGGAGCTTGCGCAATACCGTTGGGAAAAACCGGCCAACTGATTCGGCGTTGGCCTACCTGCTGTAAAAGGAGAGACATGAATGCTTGACCCAATCTTGAGCCGTTGGCTCGATGTTCAAGCGCAGGCCCTGGACGTGGGCAGTTGCGATCCACAGGAAGTGCTGCCGCGGCTGGCAGAAGCCAATATTCTGAAAATCGGCGTGCCCACTCACCTGGGCGGCCTGGGCGGTGATGTGGCGGGTGCGGTCGAGGCCATCGCCAATGTGGCCAGCCATTCCCTGGCGGCGGCGTTTGTGTGCTGGGGCCAGCGCTCGTTCATCGAGTACTTGTTACAGAGTCCCAATCAGCGCCTGCGCGAGCAACTGATGCCAGACCTGCTCAGCGGCAAGTTGGCCGGGGCCACCGGGCTGTCGAATGCGATGAAGTTTCTGTCGGGTATCGAGACGTTGCAGATCAGCGCCGAACCCAACGACCACGGTTGGACCCTCAACGGTCGCCTGCATTGGGTGACCAACTTGCGCAAGAACGGCTTTGTCGCTGCAGCGGCCATCGAGCATGCGGGCGGCGGCGCGCCGTTTATCCTGGCGATTCCGGATTCGGTGGCCGGGTTACAGCGTTCACGCGACCTGGAGCTGCTCGGGCTGCAATCGAGCAACACCGCAGCGCTTGGCCTGGAAGGCGTGGAGCTGAGTCGCGAGTGGTTGCTGCACGAGGATGCGCGCAAGTTCTTGCCAGCGGTACGCCCGGCGTTTCTGGGCTTGCAGTGCGGCATGTCGATTGGCTTGGCCCGGCGTTCGCTAGCCGAAGTGGCTCACCATTTGGGTGCCAGTCGCACTGTACTGCGCGAAGAGTTAGAAGCCCTGCGCGTGACCCTGGATCATCTGGTCAGCGAGCTTAAAAACGGGCTGTTGGCCGGGCGTTTTACCGCCGAGCCCATACCGCTGTTCAAGCTGCGCATCGCCTTGGCCGAAACCGCCGCCAGCGCCGTGCAGCTTGAACTGCAAGCCAGCGGTGGCAAGGCTTATTTGACCGCCCACGGCAGCGGCTTTGCCCGGCGCTGGCGCGAGTCGGCCTTTGTGCCGATCGTGACGCCCAGTCTGGTGCAACTGCGCACCGAGCTGCATCGCCAGGCCAATCTATGAGCCAGGCGGTATTGACGGCCCAGGGGATTTGCCTGGGGTATGGCAGCGGGCCGGTGCTGCAAGGCTTCGACTTGCACTTGCAACCGGGTGAAGTGGTATCGATCCTGGGCCCGAGCGGCGTGGGCAAATCCAGCCTGCTGCGGGTGCTGGCCGGCTTGCAGGCACCTCAGGCTGGCCGCGTGCAGGTGTTGGGCGAACCATTGAGCGGCCCGCATCCGCGCGTGGTGGTGGCCTTTCAAGACCCGAGCCTGCTGCCTTGGCTGACCCTGGAAAAGAACGTTGCCTTCGGCTTGGATTTCGCCCGCCAACCGCACTTGAGTGTTGAAGAGCGTCGCCGGCGTGTCGACCACGCCATTGCGGCGGTAGGGCTGGAACCTGCGCGCCAGCAGTTCCCGGCGCAATTGTCCGGTGGCATGGCCCAGCGCACGGCATTGGCTCGCTGCCTGGCGCGTCAGCCGCAAGTGTTGCTGCTCGATGAACCCTTCGGCGCGCTGGATGAAGTGACTCGCGCCGATATGCAGCACCTGTTGCTCAAGGTCAATCGTGAGCAAGGCTCGGCGGCCGTATTGATCACCCACGACATCGACGAAGCCCTGCTGCTGTCCGATCGCATCCTGCTACTGGGTAACCGCCCGGCGCGGACGTTGGGCGAGTGGGCTATTGATTTGCCACACCCTCGGGAAGAACAGGTCGAGGCCATCGGCGCACTGCGTATCGATATTCTGAAAACCTTACGGCAGGCGAGCCGCCCTCACCCCAACCCCCTTGAACAACAGGAGCTTAACCATGTGTCTGGATGACTTGACCCACTCGCGCCGTGACTTTCTCAAGCTGTCGGCGGTGCTCAGTGCCGCCGGCGCCTTGCCGTTGTTGAGCAGCCTGCAAGCCCGTGCCGCCAACGAACCCGATGCGCCGGTACGCATCGGCTATTTGCCTATCACTGACGCCACGCCGCTGCTGGTTGCCCACAACAATGGCCTGTTCGAAGCCGAAGGCATCAAGGCCGAGCGCCCGGTGCTGTTGCGCAGTTGGGCCCAGGTGATCGAGGCGTTTATCTCCGGCCAGGTCAACGTGATACACCTGCTGTCGCCAATGACCGTATGGGCGCGCTACGGCAGTAAAGTGCCGGCCAAAGTCGTGGCGTGGAACCATGTGGGCGGTTCGGGCTTGACGGTTTCCCCAGGCATTACCGACGTGAAGCAACTGGGCGGCAAGTCAGTGGCGATTCCGTTCTGGTACTCGATCCATAACGTAGTGGTGCAGCAACTGTTTCGTGACAACGGCCTTATCCCGGTCACTCGTGCCACCGGCAGTTCGATTGCCGCCAATGAGGTCAACCTGATCGTGTTGCCGCCCTCGGACATGCCTCCGGCCCTGGCCAGCAAACGCATCGACGGCTACATCGTCGCCGAACCGTTCAATGCCCTGGCAGAAAACCTCAAGGTCGGTCGCGTGCAGCGCTTTACTGGCGACGTGTGGCGCAACCATGCCTGCTGTGTGGTGTTCATGCACGAGCACGACCTGGCCAACCGTCCGGAATGGTCGCAAAAGGTAGTGAACGCTATCGTCAAGGCCCAGGTGTGGACCCGCGACAACCGTGAAGAGGCGGTAAAGCTGCTGTCCAAGGATGGCCCGAACCGTTACACGCCCCATGCCGAGCCGGTGTTGAGCAAAGTCCTGGCGCCCGCGGCCAGCGACCGCGCCGGCTATGTTGCCGACGGCGCAATCCAGCATGCCAACTGGGACGAGCATCGCATTGACTTCCAACCGTACCCGTTCCCCAGCTACACCGAAGAACTGGTGCGGCGCTTGAAGGACACCTTGATCGAAGGCGATAAAAAGTTTCTCGCAGACCTGGACCCAGCCTTCGTCGCCAAGGACCTGGTGGACGACCGCTTCGTGCGCAAGGCGATCGAAGCCGTGGGCGGCATGCAGACCTTCGGTTTGCCAGATGGCTATGAGCGGCACGAGGAGATCGGCGTTTGAACAACAGCAGAATCCCCGGCTGGTGGCTGGGGCTGAGTGGCTTGGCGGGGTTGTTGGTGCTGTGGTGGCTGGGCGTGAAAGTCTTTGGCGAGGCCGATGGCCTGTCGGCGCGCTTTTCCCTGGCGGCCACCGCCAGCAGCCTGTGGGAGTTGCTCGGGCGCGGTGAGTTGTACCTGCATATCGCCGTAAGCCTGAAGCGTATTTTTGTCGGGTTGTTTCTCGCGTTGTTGGTCGGGGTACCCCTCGGGTTGCTGGTGGGCAGTTCGCGTAACCTTGAGGCGGCGACCACGCCGGCATTCCAGTTTCTGCGGATGATTTCGCCACTGTCGTGGATGCCTATCGTGGTGATGCTGATGGGGGTAGGGGACCAGCCTATCTACTTCCTGCTGGCGTTTGCCGCCGTCTGGCCGATCATGCTCAACACCGCAGCAGGCGTACGTCAGCTCGACCCGCGCTGGTTGCAGTTGAGCAAGAGCTTGAGCGCCACGCGTTGGGAAACATTGCGTCGGGTGGTCATTCCTGGCGTGGTGGGGCATGTGCTGACCGGCGTGCGCCTGGCCATCGGTATTCTGTGGATCGTGCTGGTGCCGTGCGAGATGCTTGGGGTCAGTGCTGGGTTGGGGTATTACATCCTTGATACCCGAGATCGCCTGGCGTACTCGGAGTTGATGGCGATGGTGGTGGTGATCGGGGTGCTGGGGTTTGCGCTGGATGCGTTTGCGCGTGGGTTGCACCGGCGTTGGGTGCATGGGGGATGATGGCTCTGATAGTTGCCTGCGTGCTGCGCAGGCAACTGGTTAACGTGCTGTCAGGGTTCTGGCGTAAAGATCTGCAGATCTCCTGTTAGATCGTTCTGTGCGTTCAGGGTACCCAGCGGGCCCGGTTGCTTATCCATTGACTTCGTGCCGTAGCCCACGTTAATGCCTAACCGTTCGTAAACACCGATGCCGATCCCTCCGGTCGCTTCAGCCAGGCCGGTGACGCCTTGAGTCGTATTGATGTGCTGACGCCCCACCAAGGCGATGACTTTACCCTCGTGTTTGTGTTTTTCAATGACGCGTGTGGCGTAGTAGTTAAATTCCTTGAGTCGCTGCAGGTGTCGATCGGCTTCGCTTTGGCCCTTATAGATGCCGAGCTTATGCCGGTGGCGTGTCAGATACATGTGGTCAAGTGGCACGACCTTTATTCCGGCCGCGTCGAATTTCTTCATCAGTGTGTCAAGATTGAATTCAGGGTGGGCGGGTCTGTGGCCAGGACCTGTAAAGCCCATGCCATCGTCTATGATCTTTCCGGCTCTGTCATAGACGATACCTTCAATGCCGACCACCTTTACATTTTTGCGCTTGAACAGCTCTATGCATTTGTCTATTTCATGGAACATGGTCAGGCTCTCGTGGTTCTCCCCAAATATCACTACATCCGAACTGTCCAGGGCTTTTTCGATAACACTGGGTATTTCTTCGTAGTCGCCCGCATCCGGAATCACTGGGCGATTCGTTGGGTTCAGCGGGTCCAGTGCTTTATGAAATTCATCCATGTTCTGGTTGAAGCGCTCCTCTGTCGGCCCCATGCGGCTCGGTGTGAAATGGGCTTCATTGGAAGCATCATTAAAGTGCTTTATGTATTCGCCTTCGATGGAATCCAGGTGATCGGTTTTGTTGACGATAGGCGGTTTTGTTGGCGTGCTCCCATTGTTGTAAGGCATTTTTGTGTTGGTTTTTTTATAGGGATGAAATCGGTTATCGGGACCAGTGCTCACATGCCCTTGAGGGGAAAAGTCAGCCTTGGGGGAGGGGGGCATCAGCGTATGCATCGGATTGAAATTCTGAGGTCCACCGAAAGCTTTCTGCTCATGCACATCGTATGCATACCAACGCCCATTCCGCTTGACCGCAATGCCTTCGACACTGTTTCCGCCGACTTTAAAGGTGCCTGTTGCGGCCGCCTCGTAGCGGCTTGCGGCGCGAACCAGCGCTTGGCGGTTCGTGGTGCCCTTGAGGGCGCCCACCGTGCCGGCTATCGCTTCTGCGCCTTCGTAAACAATTTTACCCGCGCCTTTTAGCAGATCGCCCACGCCATTTAACGGGTTGAGCTCCTTGAGCAGAGGCGGCAGCATGATTTTCGCGACCTTGAGTGCCTTGCTGGCCGCAGTTCCAGCAGTACCCACCACTTTGCCAATCTTGGCCGCCATGCCGGCGCCAGCAGTGACAAAACCGAAAACGTCCACCGCGAGGTCAGTGATCCCCTCGGCATAGTTGCCTTCCATGAAGTTGACGATTGCGGAGCGGAAGGGAATAAGGTTGAGGAAAAACTCTATGACGGCTTCCTTTGTTTCCTGGTTGCTTTCAAACGTCGTCGTGTCCGCAGCGGCTTTCTTGATGGCTGGATTATCCAGTTCCAATGCCTTGATCACCGAGTCAGCAATATGATGACTGCGCGGGTTGAGGAGCATATAAGGCTGTGGGGCGGAGGAGGGCTGGGCGCGATCAAGTTCACTTTCCTTGAGATCACCGAGGTCCATTCTCCCAACCGGCACGGGATTGCCGGGGACGAGACTGAAGAGCGATTGCCAGCCGTCAACGTCTTTTGCTTTCTTTTTGTCCGGATAGAATGGCTCCTCCTTGATCATCTCGTCGGAGAACGTTACAGGCGCACGCGGTGTTTTTCTGTTGCCCAGACTTCGGACAACGCCTTTTGCGGTATCGAATTCATAGGTTGTTTTCTTTCCCTTGTGTTGCGCGGTCACCAGTATGACAGGGCTGGTATGAAACAAGGTGTCCCCTGCAAAGGGAGTCAAACTGATCCGGTAGCTTTTTTCTTGAAAATAATTGAGTTTGCCCTGGGTCAGGTTTTCTCTATCTTCGGGCGGCAGGTTACTGAGCGCGTTGAGGATGGCTGTTTTCTTGACGGTCTTAAAATTCTTCAGGGCGGTTGAGAAGGCATCCTCAAACGCTCTTTTAATATTGAATGACGCACCTTTGGTGAACGCAATAATGGCATCAAGGTCTACGCCGGTAACGTGCTCGGTCAACTTCCAGTTGCCATCCATCACCAGTTCTTCCATGACAATTTCCAGCAGCGATCGCGGATTTTCATTGTCTTTGGAAAAAATTTTGCGCTCGAAGTCCATGCCAGGCCCGAATGTTTTCAACAACAGGTCCAGCGCCATTTGTTTGCGTCTTGGAAAGCTCCCGCCGATGAGCGACGAGGCTTCCATCAGTTTATCGAGTTGGGCTTTGAACAACGTCTGGGCTTTATCCAGGTCTGCTGGCTGGTACAGGGCATCGTCCTTGGCAGGGAGAATGTCATTGGCCACTGCCCAGTCCAATATCGTTGCGGCTTGCGCAGAGGCGGGGGCGGTGCCTGCCGTGTCGGCGGTAAGCATCACTTCGGCATACGACATAGTGGCAACCCTGCCTGGGGTGTTGGCTTCAATGGCAGCCGCTGCAATGCAAAGGTTTGCCCACGCATTGCTTCCGTACACCACGGAGTCAGGGATGTTCTTGACCAGTAAATGCGGGGCTGCGCGGCTGAGTAACAGATGTGCGGCCGCCCCTGCCAGTGCCGGTGATTCGCGACCCGTATCAATCAGGTGTTGGCGCAGGCCGGAGACGATGGTCGAAAGCTTTTTTCCCCAATGTTTTTTGTGCGCCAGGTCGAAACCTGCCACATGGTTTCGTTGCGGTGATGTCAACGATTCGGGATCCAGCATTAATTGGATTGCCGCCAGTGCGTAGTCGTTTGCGCTGGAGTCCGTGGCGATGCCATCCATTTTGGTTTGCATGGCCTGGCCCAGCGCCTGGCCATCCTTGGAACTGATCAGGGTTTCGAGCACCTTGACCGGGTCCGCCAATACCTGGTCGCAGAGATGCAGGTTCCTGCCCAGATGTTCCAGTGCGCCGCGCTTGGGGATCTCCTGCGGTAACTCAGGATCGCTGTGCGCATGTTCGACGGCTTCCCTGCGCAGCGTCTGTTGCTGGTCGGAATCCAAAGGTATCGGCCAAGACAGGCCTCCGGCGAAATTGCCCAACGGGTGTTGTTGGGCTCGCGCTTTGGCGGTTTGCGCCAACGTCACCAAGTCATCCCTGGTCTTGGGCAACGGCAAGCCATTTTCAATGAGGAAGGCTTCAAGGCTTACGGACAGACCAGGTGCCCGTATATAGGATTGGTAGTGGGCGGAGTCTGGCGCAATATTCATCGGCGTTTTTTTCAAGATGGCCGACACGTCGCGCTCTGTGGGGTTTTCCGACAAAGTCTCGGTAAACTCGTTGAGTTTTTGCGCCAGGTAGCGCCAGTTTTTCTGATTCCCCAGTTTTTGATCCAGTGCCTGGCGTGCGTCGATACTGCGTGATCGGCTGTCAAGCCATTCTTCACGAGCCTCCAGGGCGTTGCTGCCGTCGAAATGCGGCCCCAGGTCAGCGGCGTAATGCAGGTCCGCCTCAGTCAATAGGTGTCGCCAGGGGTCGACCAGTTCGGGTTCGACGCTTTGCGGGTCATACAGCGCTTGCAGTGTGTTGATCACCTGTTGTCGCTGACGCGCCAGCAACTGCGGCACGCCTGCGGCGATGACGTCAGCCTCCACCGGGGAGAGGTTCTGGCTCAATTGAGTTTTCCAGTCCCCCTTCAGGTCTTGCTGAACCTCTATTGGCAGGCCCAGTAACAATTGCTCTGCGGCATCGGGGTCGTCGTTGATGCGTTGACGCAGCGCCGCAAGCGCCTTGGCCGGGCTGTCGAATGTTTCGTAGCCATCGCGGGGCGTGTAGAGCACGGTCAGCCCTTGCTGTTGGCCAGGCAGCAAGGTCCGGTCAGTGTTCGCGCCATTGAATGGGCGTGTCGCTGACGACCCATCGCTGCTGGTGATCAGGAAGGCCCCCGCCAACAGGCTGCCGGCCGGGCGTGGTACCTCGAGCTTGAGCGGGTAGACGCCAGGCCGTTCTCCATCTTTCATCGCGCTTTCCCGAGCCTCAAGGGTCGGGTATTCGAATGCCTTGTCGATCAGTGACTTGGCAGCAGGCGTCAACGCGCCGTCTTCCACTCCCAAGGCCGCCAGAGTGGAAAGCATCTCTCGGTGGATAGCCAGCAACTCGTTTTGGGGTGACTCAGGGTTGGGTTCGCCTTTACGTGGCTCGGTCCAGAATCGGGCAAGGCTCAGGGGCAGTTCTTTTTCGATGGCTTGTGCAATTGAAAGCAGGGTGTCGCGAGTCTGCAATTGCTGGGTGCTTTCGCTTGGCGAGTCGCTGCGGTAAAAGCCGACTTCCATGCCGACGGTACTGGTCGAGGGCTCAGCGTCGGGAGATGTCTTGAGTTGGCGCAACGCCTTGAATAGCGCCTCGGTGATGCCTTCTACCGAGACCAACGTGCGCTGGCCCTGCTCATCGGTGTGATAGCGGTGTACATACAGCGACGAGACGTCCACGGGAGGCGTAATGCCTAAACTGCGGGCGAGTTGCTGCTCGATAACGCTGCTGAGCGTCGGCTGGCGTAATAGCAGTGCCTGGATGTCCTGATTGAGTTGCTGGTATTGATTGAGCAACAGGCGTTGATCAGTTATTTGCAGGCCCTTGATCAGGTCAGAGCGAATCGCGCTGGCCGGCGCGATAGCCTCTACCTCGGGAGCAGAAGGGGCTTGGGCCAAGGGTGAGACTTGTGGGGTGTGAGAAGCCTGGGTGGTTTCTTCGCTGGAGATGTCCCGGCGCAGGCGAGGGTGGGCGATACCTGTAATCAAGTGAGTTATTCCGATGGCATTGGCCCAGGCGTCCTGATGGTAATCCGATGGATGATTCTTCCTTAGTTGGGCCTCGGATAATTGGGGCGAAGGCGTCGGAAGGTTCCGAGCAGGCCCGCTGAAATGTTATTTACGGATATGTATCGCCCGGGGCGGCAATGCCGGGCTGCCCAGCTTGCCGCCCGCTGTGTGTATGCAGGGTCAGGTAAGTTTTACGGAGGGGGTCAGCGCCGTTCGTAACCGCGGCCGCCGTCATCGTGGTGATCATGCCAACCACCGCCGCGCGGGAAGAAGAAGCAGCCGCTGATGCTCAGCATGATCAGAAGGGGAATCAGCAGCACGAGTCGTCGAAGCATTTAACGATCCTCAAGGGTTCCTACAGAGTCAGTCAGGCGCCGGACAAAACTTTTCATCGCCTGTAACATAAGACCCCGCCGACCCCGTGCCATCCCCAGAATTGGGTATGTGCTTGGCATGCACGGCGATACACAGTGGATACACTCTTCAGGTTCAGGAACTTGTCATGACCCAAAAGCAACGCTTGAAATACTCGCTTCTGATTGCCCTGGCGGTACTGGGGGCGATGTTCGGCCTGTCTTATCTGCAGAACACAGGTGTGATCAGCGAAAAAACCTTCCAGTACCTGGCGATCGCGATTGCCGTGGTGGTCGTGGTGATCAACGGCATCATGCGCCGCAAGGTCAAGCCTAACTTCTGACGGGCGTCAGTCAGGCACGGCTTTCAAGGACCTTGGCAGCCTCTTCATGGAGGCTGTAGCTCTTGTCAGCGTTCAGGGTGATCACGCCCTCGCTGCACAGACGCTTGAGCACCTCGCGCACGCTGAGAAACGACAACGGAATGCCCAGCTCCAGCAAGTGGCTGTGCACGCCGCGGACCCCGAGGGTGCGCTGGTTGTCGGCGGCGGTGAGGAGGGCGTCGATGACCTTCAGCCGGATCAGGCTGGTGCGCAAACCGAAACACTTGAGCAAATGGCGGATGCGCTGGTTGCCCTGCTGTTCGGGCGCGTTGCCGAACGCCTGTGTGCCTTTGCCAAAGTGAGTATCTGTGGCCTTTGAATGTCCATCCGTGGGCACTTGAGGGTTATACATGCAAAACTCCTTTTCAGAGCCTGATCAGGAAAAAGATGGTGCTCTTGAGTAATAAGACGAACGAGTGACGCAAATCATGAAACGGCGGATGTAGAAAATTTGTCGGTATCGGGTTTGTCACTGTTCAAGCGCTGACGATATACAGCCGTGTGCGGCTAAATTATTCCGGTCGATGTGCGTTCTTACGGTGGGGTAAACATCCATCGTGAGGGTGTTCAATTTGACTGTGGAGTCGGCGTGATTATTTCCAACGGGTTGTCCAGAGTGGGCGTGGCAGGGCTGTTGCTGGGGCTGAGCCTGGCCGCATCGGCACGGGAACAAATGACGCAGGCGTCGGCGGATATCCGCCGTACCAGTTATGGCGTGCCGCATATTCGCGCCGTTGATGAACGTGGCCTGGGGTTGGGTATGGGGTACGCCTATGCCCAGGACAACCTGTGCCTGTTGGCCAATGAGGTGACCACGGTCAATGGCCAGCGCGCCAGGTTTTTCGGGCCGGACCAGGCGACCCTGGAGGAGCGCAACAACCTCGCCAGCGATGTGTTCTTCAACTGGCTGAATACACCCGAGGCCGTGGCGGCATTCTGGAAAGCCCAGACGCCAGCGATGCAGCAGCGCCTCGAAGGGTATGTGGCCGGCTACAACCGTTACCTCAAGGAGCAGGGTGCGCCCGCACAGTGCCAGTCCGCGTGGGTACGGCCCTTGGTAGTGGAAGACCTGGTCAAGTTGACCCGTAGGCTATTGGTAGAAGGAGGCATCGGCCAATTCGCGGAGGCCTTGGTCGGGGCTGCGCCACCCCAAGCCACCGCCGGCGTGCAATCCAGCGCCAAAGCCTTTGCACTGGCCGTAGCCAACCAGCAACGCTTCACCCTGGACCGAGGCAGCAATGCCGTTGCCGTGGGCCGTGACCGCTCATTCAATGGCCGTGGCATGCTGCTGGCCAACCCGCATTTCCCTTGGGTGGGCGGCATGCGTTTTTACCAGATGCACCTGACCATCCCTGACCAGTTGGATGTGATGGGCGCCGCATTGCCAGGGCTGCCCGTGGTGAACATCGGCTTCAACCAGCATGTGGCGTGGACCCATACCGTGGACACGTCCAAACATTTCACCCTGTACCGTCTTACCCTCGACCCCAAGGACGCCACCCGTTACCTGCTGGACGACAAGTCCATCCCCCTGGATAAAACGGCGGTAACGGTACAGGTCAAGCAAGCCGACGGCAGCGTCAAGGCCGTGACCCACACCGTCTACAGTTCACAGTTCGGCCCTGTGGTGCAATGGCCCGGCAAGCTCGACTGGGACAGCCACTACGCCTTCAGCCTGCGCGACGCCAACCTGGGCAACGACCGGGTGCTGCAACAGTGGTACGCCATGAACCGCGCCGGCAGCCTCAAGGAATTGCAAACCTCGGTGCACACCCTGCAAGGCATCCCCTGGGTCAACACCCTGGCCGCCGATGATCAGGGCCAGAGCCTGTACATGAACCTGTCGGTGGTGCCCAACGTCAGCGCCGCCAAGCTGGCAACCTGCAGCGACCCACGGGCCGGTCTGCAAATGATCGTGCTCGACGGCGCCCACAGCGCCTGCGCCTGGGATATAGACCCGCGCGCGGCCCAGCCCGGTATCTTCCCGGCCGACCAGTTGCCACAGCTGCAACGCACCGACTACGTGCAGCACTCCAACGATTCCGCCTGGATGGCCAACCCCGAGGCGCCGTTGAGCGGCTTCTCGCCGGTGATCAGCCAGGACCATATTGGCCTAGGCCCGCGTGCGCGCTTCGCGCTTCAGCGCCTGCAAACCCTTGAGAAACAGCCGATCAGCGTCACCGACCTGCAAAATATGGTCATGGACAACGAAGTGTACTTGGCAGGCCAAGTCATGCCCGACCTGCTCACGTTCTGCGCCAACCAACTCGGCACCGACGCCAATGCGCTGCAACCGCTGTGCACCAGCCTGAAAAACTGGGACCAGCGCGCCAACCTCGACAGCGGCGTGGGCCTGGTGCACTTCATCAACCTGATGCAGCACCTGCAGACACTCCCCGACGCCTGGCGCGTGGCCTTCGACCCGGCCCACCCCCTGACCACACCCAGCGGCCTCGCCATCGACCGCGCCCCGGTCGCCAAAGCCCTGCGCGAAGCCATGCTGGCCTCCAGCGCAGAGGTGGGCAAACTGGGCCAGACCCGCTGGGGCGATATCCAAGTCTCCGGCCAAACCCCCATCCACGGCGGCCCGCAAGAACTGGGCATCTACAACGCCATGCAAACCGTGCCCCGCGCCGATGGCAAACGCGAAGTCGTCAGCGGCACCAGCTACCTGCAAATCGTCACCTTCGACGACAAAGGCCCCAACGCACTCGGCGTACTGGCATTCTCCGAGTCCAGTAATCCGATGTCCGCCTACTCAAAGGACCAGACCCAAGCCTTCTCCGAGAAAAAACTGCGCCCATTGCCTTTCACCGAGGCCCAGATCAAGGCTGACCCGCACTACCAAATCCACACGGTGAAGGAGTAGGGCAGACACACAACCCCTTGATGCCAAGGCAGAATATTTTTTGAAATCAAGGGGTTGCAGGCCTAGGCAAATGAGTACATAATGGCGCCCATCGAACGCAACGAAGCATTAAAAACTTCAATGTATTCAATGAGTTAGAGTAGAGGCAAGCTTCACATAGCCCACTCAAGTTTGTATGCGGTGAATGTCAGCAACAAGGGCATTGATCGTTTGAGGCCGAGTAGCAAAATGGTTATGCAGCGGATTGCAAATCCGCCTACGCCGGTTCGATTCCGACCTCGGCCTCCACTCTTGAAAACCCCGTAGATTAGCGTCTACGGGGTTTTTTAATGCCTGCGATTTAGTCATCGCTTCCGCAATTTTTCGGATCGCTTGCGCAACCCAACCTTTTTTCAGCAAATTTGAGACGCCGTTAAACGTGCGCTCACCGCATCCGAAACACAGAGTTCTATACGAACTTGACCCATCCCTCTTACGGATGATATGCCGGTACCCGGGTTGCCATCGATAGGATCTGCTCTATGACCTACCTGTCTTCATTGCTGCTCGAGATCCCCGGCGTGGACCACGGTTTCGAGACTTCGGGAAATTTAACGTTGCCGGAAGGAACACTTTACTGCGCTCAGGCTCACGGTACGCACATCGTCGATGCTGACCAGAAAAGGCGAGATGAGCGTCCTGTCGCCGATGCACTATTCTCGAGAGGAGCCCAGGGTGCGATAGCGGTCATCACTGCCGATTGCTTGCCGGTTCGGTTGCTTCGGTTGATCAACCACTTGTAGCGGCGATCCACGCCGGATGGCAGGGTTTGAAAGCAGGTATTCTCGGTCATTCGATCGGACGGCTAGAGAAAGAAGGTGCTTCTCTTACTGGATTGAGAATAGCGATAGGCCCATCTATTGGCCCGTGTTGTTATGAGGTGAGCAGGAAGTTTGTCGAAGATATTGAACATGCCGACAGCCATCTCTGGCAAAACGATTCTGCGCCGTGGACCCACCATCGTGCGCCACCGGCAAGTGCGCCTTGGGTCGAACCTGAGATCACACATAATGAAGCCTGGTTTGATCTACGCAAATATGCGCTGCGCCACTTGGTGGCGAGCGGTGTGAGTATTGAACAGATTCAGGTCCTCCAACATTGTACTTATTGCCACAGCGCTGATCTGGGCAGCTATCGGCGGCGAAGCCATTAAGTCGAGGCTAAATCCTTCCAGTATTCTTGGATAAGACGTTCTCGGGATCCGGTTTCTTGAATGGCGATTTCAGCCGTTCATAACAGGCAAAAATTGTCCATGGGCGGCCACTCGAACACATCACCTAGCCGGCTGTTTTGTAAGGCGGCGCAGTCACCGATGCTCCGCTGCCAACATTGATCTGAATTGAGAAATGGTCTCGCAAGATAGCCCGGCAGCTTCGAACACTGCGCAGGTGAAGCTAACGGGTGCAGGGCCTGGAGCAGTGATGATGCGGTCTGCAACCACAGCCACTGGACTGCTTCGATAAAGCGCGCGCCCCTCATAACCTACGGCATTCTGTTGCAGGAAGTCAGCGCTGTTCGATGTATGAGCAACGGTGTCGAGAAGGCTGGCCCTGGCAAGTGCCAGCGTTCCCCCGCAGATACCGGCAATTGTCGCTCCATTTGAACGGCTCGCATGAAGAAACTCTCGAATATCGGGTGCTTCTGCACGCTCCCAGACCATTCCTCCAATCACGACTACAACGTCCGGCTTCCAGTCCAGACATTGTTGCAAACTGCTATCGACCGTTACCGCCAATCCACCCTGCGAGCGAAATTGCCCCGTAGCAGAAGCGAAAAACCTGACGTCGATCCCGTAAAACGCAGACGCAGTTCCAGCAATGAAAGCGTATTCCCAGTCCGCAAAACCGGGTGTCAGTATCAATCCCACACGTGGCATCAGTCAGAATCCTCCATGAATGCCAATAAGATAGGGCGACAACACAGCTACATCAAGGGCAGCCGGCCGGTTATGACTGACTGCTTTTGGCCGAGGCATCGGTACATCCTTGAGATAAGCTACAGGTATAGGCAACTGAGTACAGAATTGCGCCCATCGAACGCAACGAATCATTACCGCCGTCGCCCTCATTGCGTGAAACTGATCGAAGCAAATGATGTCCGATTGCTATCGGCCAAGGAAGAGGTCCTCCAAGCACGCATTGGGTCTAGGCTCAGTAAGGTCTCAAGCGACCTCCTCACGCCGTTTTAGCCGCGCGCTTATCCTGCCAGCGCAAGATAACGCCCGCACTCATCAAAGCTGACAGAGTGACCCATGAAACAAAAAATTCTTCTTGTAGCCGTGTGTGCTGCACTCATCCAAGGCTGTGCCGCCCCTTCCAAAAGCCATGAAGAATCACCTTCGATGCCTACTACCTCAGCCGCTGTAGCCCCGCCAACCTTATCTGCTTACGACTGGAACCTGGTCTCGGCAACGGATGCGTCGGGCAAGCCTCTCGTGGCGATGAACAAAGGCATCGAGCGCAAGTTGCGCGTTGCCTTCGGTGACAAAAACCTGAGCATCAGCAGCGGCTGCAATCGTCAGTTCGGCGGCTATCACTACCAGGACGGGGTTCTGAAGGTGCAGCCACTGGCCTCTACGCTGATGGCGTGTGACAAGAGCTTGATGGACCTTGACGCCCAGGTAGGAAGGCTGTTCAAGGGCGATCTGCGCGCTGTGATCACCGGCGATAACGGGGCGCCGATGCTGCAACTGACGACAGCGGACGGCTCGCTGCTCAAGCTGCAAGGCGAGGCCACCCCGCAGACCCGCTACGGTAGCGAGGGTGAGGTCAAGTTTCTGGAAGTGGCGGCCAAGACGGTCAAGTGTAGCCACCCTTTGATCCCGAACTATCAATGCCTGCAAGTGCGCGAGCGTCGCTATGACGACGCGGGCCTGCAACTGGCGACCCAAGACACCTGGCATCCGCTGTACCAGCCTATCGAAGGCTTTGTGCATCACGACGGCGTGCGCACTGTGTTGCGGGTCAAGCAGTACGAATGGAAGAATCCGCCAGCGGATGCGCCTTCGACGGTTTATGTGTTGGATATGGTGGTCGAGCAGGACGCTTCTGGCAGCAAATAAGCTCGCGCAAACCCCGTAGATTAGCGTCTACGGGGTTTTTTATTGCCCGTGATTTACCCGTTTTTCGACGAGTGACACGTCTAGATCAAGGGTTATAGCCCGATCGGGGGTTGTCACCTGAGCTTTCGCCGACTACCCTGAAAATGTTTGAATTATTACAAACAATTTCGGTGTGGCTGTTTTTTCGGTCACACGGCTTCAGGACGAGGAACGAAAAATGTTTTCACATGAAGGTACTGCACTAGAGCTGTTGGTCTTGGTTTTTGGCGTAACGGGGTTGTTGTTGGTCGCCTGGTTTATTCACCATCAATACGAGCTCAGGTCGCGCAAGCATGTAAAAAAACAACATGGCTCTGGCCAGCAGCGTGAAGCTCAAAGCCGCTAACCGTCCCTTCACCTGTGCCAGCCTTTACGGCTGGCCTCAGAATCCGGCTTTCAATGGCCTGCAAGGTTTTCCCGAGCCCACTGCTCGGCAGTGGTGACCGGAATCGACTGCTGCTCGTTGAAGGTGGCCGCCTTAGGCCAGGCCACACCCTTGCCTTGTGCGAATACGGCACGGTACTTCTTGATGTGGTGTGTGGGGTCTTGCTCCAGTGCCTGCATGAGGTAGTCAACCGTCCACACGTTGCGCTTGAACGAACGATCCAGAACACGCTCCAGCATGCTCGCAACCTGCCCATACGTCACGGTGTCGCCGGCCAGGTAGACGATCTGATTGCGCAGGCGCGGTTCGAAGAACACGATTTGCGCTGTCAGCGTACCGATGTCGTCCGGTGTGGTGAGCGTCACGCTGTTCGCCAGACTGCCCAGGGCGTTGACTGTGTTGTTGTCGAAGTCGACGACCTCGAACACCGGCTCGAACAGGAAGCTGGTGAACATGCCTGTCGAGATGATGACCCATTCAGTGTTGTGCTGGGCGCGCAGTAACTCGCGCACATCGAGCTGAGCATCGAACAGATCCTGAGGGCTGCCCCGGCCAATCACTTCGAAATCCACGCCGAACTGCCAGGGGAAGTAGCGCTTCACGCCGGACTTGAGCGCGGCGGTCGCCAGCTTCATCGGGGTTTCTCGGCCCGCGACCATGCCCGCGCAGCCGATCACGGTATCGAAGCGTGCGAAGACCTTGGCAAGTTGATCGATTGAGTCGTTCACCAGGTCTGCGGCGACCATCTGGATGCCCAGGCCGCGCAGCTCATCGATCTCTACCTTTTTTTCGGGCACTTGCGTGTTGATGGTCGACTCCCTTAGCAACACACTGAGGGTGGAGCCGGGCGCGCGTTTGGCCTCACGCGCCAGGTTGCGTAACACCGGCAGGCCGAGCTCGCCGGCACCTAGAACGAGGATCGATTGAGAGGGACGTGGGGGCATTTCAGGCATGATTTCTCCGCAGACCTGTTGGCGATAAGATGAGCCCATGCTGGCACGATTCGGCAGCGCTCATAAGAAGGCACACGGGTGATACCAGGGGTAGAAATGACCGATCATGAAACGCTCAGCCAGGCAGAAATTATCTGCCAGTCGCTCAGGGAAGAAGACGATGGCGTCAGGCGTGCAGTCCTGGCTCACGCCGGTAGCCGCTGGTCACTGGGCATTCTGCATGCCTTGGGTGTGTACGGTGCGATGCGTCATGCCGAGATAAAACGGCAGATGACAGGTGTGACTCAGCGCATGTTGACTAAGACCCTACGCGCCATGGAGCGCGATGGTTTGTTGGTTCGGCGCGAGTTCGGTGAGATTCCGCCCCGCGTCGAGTACGAGCTGACGCCCCTGGGCCGAGAGCTTTTGATTCGGATGTCGCCTGTCTGGACCTGGGTGGTGGAAAACGTGGAGGACTTTCGCAAGGCGCGGCGTATTTTCGACAGTCAGGAGGGCAAAAAACCGGCATGGCAGGTTCCCACACCGGTTCCCGACGCGTCTCGGTAAGCGCTTAGGCTGTGCAAGTGTATGCCTCGATCCACCCCTAGCTGTACGGGGCGCAGCGCGCCATAACCCACTACTGTCGCAGGCACATCACCACCGCTTGGATGCCGCGCCATGTTCATGTCTACCAGCCTGTTATCAGCCTTCGTGCTGTTTGCTTTTGTCTCTTCAATCACTCCAGGGCCCAACAACACCATGTTACTGGCCTCAGGCGTGAATTTCGGCTTTCGCCGTTCGATGCCCCATGCGCTGGGGATCAGTATCGGCTTCATGCTGTTGGTGATCTGTGTGGGGCTGGGCTTGGGCGAGGTGTTCAAGGTGTTCCCGTGGGCCTACACGCTGTTGCGTTATGTCGGCGCCGCGTATTTGCTGTACCTGGCGTGGAAGATTGCCAATGCGGGCGGCATGTCTGATAACCCGGATGAACACGGCAAGCCGATGACCTTCCTCGGTGCGGCAGCGTTCCAGTGGGTCAACCCCAAGGCCTGGATCATGGCGCTGGGGGCAATCACTACCTACACGCCCGCCGAGGGTTATGTCACCAATGTGCTGGTGATCGCCCTGGTATTTGCAGTGGTCAACTTGCCGAGTGTGTGCGTGTGGGTGGGATGTGGCAGCGGCTTGCGCAACTTGCTGCGTGAGCCGCGCTGGTTACGGATGTTCAATTGGTCCATGGCCGGGCTGTTGGTGTTGTCGCTGTATCCGATGCTGTTTGTGGGCTGAGTAAGTAACCACGATGCGAAGCGAGCCGCTCGGCTTTTGATCTTGCTCTTGATCTGAAGCGCCCCGTTAAACCCCGCTGGCCGGAATTCGACAGTGATTTGGGGGGTAAACCGGCAGGGATGCCGGTTTAGCCGCCCCGCGCCATGGATGGCGCGTGGCGGCGGCCCCCCAAATCACTGGCGGATTACGGGCACACCGAGCCCAAGCGAGGTGCCGAGGGGTGGGGCAAGAGCCCTTTGGTTACTTTGGGGCTTTTCCAAAGTGACCCGCCGTCAGGGCGGAACCTTAAGCGGCCGTTACCTAAATAACGGATATGTACCCGGTCCAACTGTGTTGACTGTGAGGCCGTCATCGCAGGCAAGCCAGCTCCCACATTTGGATTGTGGAGTATCAGGTAGATAGATGTCGGCTGATAGGCCGCCATCGCAGGCAAGCCAGCTCCCACAGTTGGATTGCAGGGTGCCATGGAGATAGGCGTCGGTTGTCAGGCCGTCACGGGAGCAAGCTCCCTCGCCACAGGGGCAGTAGCGCGGGCTTAGACCGGCGAGATGGTCGCCAACATACCGATGCCAATGGTCAACACCAAAAAGCCAAACAGGAAAATCGCCATCTTGGTCATAAGGCCTCCGAGGGGAAGGGGACGACAGGAATGTCGGGATGGGGCTATTGTCCGCCTCAAGCGGTTTTCAATACAGGCGCAGATCGAAAAGAAAAAACCGTATCAGATCACCGCGCAGCGCCTGGGCCGTGGCTTTTCAAGCGAACAGCTTTTATCAAGATCAGGGCCATGGCCGCTGCCCGCCTTGAGCGTCACCTGAGACAGCCACTGCATTTGCCCCTAAGATAGCGCCCACTGCACAACAATAAGCGTGGGCCGACCCTCGATGGAAAGACGCCAGTTCAGCGGTGGCATGCAAGGCAAGAACCTGCGCTACCTCAGTGATAACCCTCAGCAATCAACCTCGGTCACCCGTGTCGGTTTCCTGCTGCTCGAACACTTCTCCTTGCCGGCGTTTACCCAGACCCTTGATACGCTGGTAACCGCCAACCTGTTGCGCCCCGATCTGTTCGCTACGCGCACCTTCGGCTGGGGCGAAGGCGAAGTCATCAGCGACCTGGGCCTGGTCATTCGCCCGGATGCGAACCTGATGCTGGCGACCTTGCAGGACTTGGATCTTCTGGTGATCTGTGGTGGTTTTCGCACCGAACTCAAAGCCAGCGAGCCATTTATCCAATGGCTGCGCAGCGCTGGCGAGGCAGGCGTGCGCCTCGCCGGCTTGTGGAACGGCTCATGGTTCCTCGGGCGTGCGGGGCTGTTGCAGGGTTACCGCTGTGCCATCCACCCCGAACATCGCCCGGCGCTGGCCGAAGTGTCCAAGGCGGCGCAGGTCACCAGCGAACCCTACGTCATCGACCGCGACCGCCTCACTGCGTCCAGCCCCTCGGGCGCTTTCCATATGGCCCTGGACTGGATCAAGAGCTTGCATGGCAAAGCCTTGGTCGAAGGCATCGAAGATATCCTGGCGTTCGAAGAGTCGCGCTACCGCCGTATCAAACCCACCGAAAACATGTGTGTCAGCGCGCCGCTGCGCGAGGTGGTGAAGCTGATGGACGCCAACCTCGAAGAGCCCCTGGAACTCGATCAACTCGCCGTCTACGCCGGCCGTTCCCGCCGCCAGTTGGAGCGCCTGTTCAAAGAACAACTGGGTACCACGCCGCAACGCTACTACATGGAACTGCGCGTCACTGAAGCGCGACGCCTGTTGCAGCACACCGAGTTATCCCAGGTGGATGTGCTGGTGGCGTGCGGGTTTGTCTCGCCGAGCCATTTCAGCAAATGCTACAGCGCGTATTTCGGCTATCGCCCCTCGAAGGAGAAGCGGTTGGTCAAGTAGCCTGGCGTGTGTAGAAAGATTTTCATAAGGAGTGGCAATGGACATCACGCTTTTGGATCGTTATCGCGGCAGCCTACTTGGGCTGGCGTGTGGCGACGCGGTAGGGACGACCGTTGAATTCATGCCCCGTGGCAGCTTTTCTCCCGTGACGGATATGCTAGGCGGCGGACCGTTTAGCCTCAAACCTGGCCAATGGACTGACGATACGTCCATGGCACTGTGTCTGGCCGAAAGCCTGTTGCGCAAAGGCGGTTTTGACGCGATGGACCAGATGGGGCGTTATCTGAATTGGTGGAAGTGGGGTTACTTGAGTTCTACCGGAGAGTGCTTTGATATCGGCATGACGGTTCGTGAGGCGCTGGAGCAATTTCAGCAAAGTGGCAACGCTTTTGCGGGCTCAACGCATCCGTACTCGGCCGGCAATGGTTCAATGATGCGCCTCGCACCTGTGGTGTTGTTTTACTTTCCAGATAGGGCGCACATCCACCGGTTTGCCGAGCAAAGCTCGCGAACTACTCATGCCGCGCAGGAGGCTATCGAGTGCTGCCTGCTGCTGGCCGAGGCTATCAGCAATGCCCTGAGCGGTGTTCCAAAGAAGCAGGTGCTGAGCTTTTCCCACACCGTGCTGTCGGCCCCTAAGGTCAAGGCTATCGCCTCTGGCGATTATCGCGATAAAACCTCTGCTCAAATCGTTGGCTCAGGTTACGCGGTGGCTTCGCTGGAGGCCGCATTCTGGTGTTTCGATCAGACCTCCAACTTTGCTGACGCGATACTCACCGCCGCCAACCTTGGGGATGATGCAGACACTACTGCCGCAATCGTTGGGCAACTGGCGGGGGCGTATTATGGCGTCCAGGCTATCCCCGCCGATTGGTTGAACAAACTATGCATGCGCGATGAAATTCAAGAAACGGCTGATGCGTTATTCAGCACCGCGTGCCTACCACAGCAAGGTTCAGAAACGATCCAGCCGATAAGGCTGTAGCTCAGGCACCCGCTCACCCGCCGCCAGCTGCCCAACCCGTTCGGCCGTCACTGCCGCCTGTGTCAGCCCCAGATGCTGGTGACCGTACGCAAGCAGTACCTTGCCCTCGCACACCCGGTCAATGATCGGCAGCGAGTCGGGCAGGGACGGGCGAAACCCCATCCAGGGCGTGGCTTCGCAGTCGCTCAGGTCGTGTCGGAACAGCCCTTTGCTCAACCGATGCAACTGCCAGGCCCGTTGCATATTGGCCGGGCGGTCGAGGCCGGCGAATTCGACCGTGCCGGCCAGGCGCAGGCCACCGGTCATGGGCGTCATGATGAACTTGCGCTCCAGCGAAGTGACCGCGAATGGCAGGCGCTGTTGCTCGTGGGGCAGCATCAGGTGGTAGCCGCGTTCGGTGTCCAGTGGCACTTGTTTGCCGGTGAGTGCGGCGGTGAGTTTGGCCGAATGGGCGCCGCAGGCGATCAGCATGTGCTGCGCTGTCAGTAGGCCTTGGTCGGTCATCAGGGAAACGCCGCTGCCCTCCAGGCGCGCGTCCAGAACCCGCTGCTGAAGAAATTTCACCCCCTCGGCCCTGGCCGCTTTCACCAGCTCGCCAACCACCGTATACGGGTCCAGAAAGTGCCCGGTAGCGGGGAAGAACAAACCGCCTTGTATGGCGTCGCTCAGTTGCGGCGCAGCCTTGCGCACCGCATCGCCGCTCCAGAACTCCACGGCGACGCCTTGCTGCCTCATGCGTTGCTGCACTGCATCCAGTGCAGCGCGGGATTCGGTGCGCTCATACACCAATAGCGAACCGTCTTCACGCAGCAATGGCGCTTGCCCAATCGATTGCAGCAAGCGTTGCCACGCGCCCAGGCTGCCTTCGTTCAAGGCGCGAAGGCCCGCCACAGTGCTTTGGTAAGGCGCTGGCCGCAGGTTCAGCAGCAGGCGGATAAACCAGGGCAGGGCGCGGGGCAGGTAGGCCCAGTCCAGGCGCAGCGGGCCCATGGGGTCCAGGAGCATGGCGGGCAAGCGCTTGAGGATCGACAGGTCGGCGATGGGGAAGACTTGCTCCGTCGCCAGGTGGCCGGCGTTGCCGTAGGAGGCGCCCATGCCGGGTGCCTGGGCGTCGACCACCACGACTTGGCGACCCTGGCGTGCCAACTGCAAGGCGCAGGCGACGCCGATAATGCCGGCGCCGACCACCACGATGTCTGCTTGATTGGGCTCGGCCATGGTTATGCTTCTCGCTGGCCGTCGAGCAGGCGCCGCAACCGCAGCGGGTTGTCGTGCTGCAGGGCGGTGGGCAGCAAGGCGTCCGGGAAATCCTGGTAACACACCGGGCGCAGGAACCGCAGGATCGCCGCCGTACCCACCGAGGTGCTGCGCGCATCCGAAGTCGCCGGAAAGGGCCCGCCATGCACCATGGCGTCGCACACTTCTACGCCGGTCGGCCAGCCGTTGACCAGCAAACGCCCGGCCTTGCGCTCCAGTACCGGCAGCAGTGCCCGGGCCTGTGGCAGGTCGTGGTCATCCATGTGCAGGGTGGCGGTGAGTTGACCTTCCAGGTGTTCGGACACCTGGCGCATCTGCTCGACATCGCGGCACTCCACCACCAGCGAGGCGGGGCCGAAGACTTCGGCTTGCAGGTGTTCGTTGTTCAGGAACGCCTCGGCGTGGGTCACGAACAGATGGGCCTGGCCCTGGTTCGGCCCGGTCGCTGGCAAGCCCTTGGCGGCGATATTGGCGTGTTGGGCCAGGGTCTTCAAACCGGTTTCGAAGGCGTTGAAGATGCCCGGTGTGAGCATGGTCTGGGCCGAGCAACGCGAGAGGCGGTCACTGGCTGACTGGATAAAGCGGTCCAGAGCGGCGCCTTGCAGGGCAATCACCAGGCCAGGGTTGGTGCAGAACTGGCCGGCGCCTTGGGTCAGCGACGCCACGAACCCTTCGGCTAAGGCTTCACTGCGGGCTTCAAGCGCAGCACAAAACAGGTACACCGGGTTGATCGAACTCATTTCTGCAAACACCGGGATTGGCTCCGGGCGTGCCTGCGCCGCTTGGCACAGGGCAATACCGCCACTGCGCGAACCGGTAAAGCCCACGGCCTTGATGCGCGGGTCGCTCACCAATGCGATACCCACCTCGTTACCCGCACCGTAGAGCAGTGAAAACACACCCTCCGGCAAGCCACAATCTTTGACCGCCTGGGCGATGGCGCGGCCCACGAGTTCGCTGGTGCCGGGGTGGGCGTTATGCGCCTTGACGATCACCGGGCAACCGGCGGCAAGGGCCGATGCGGTATCGCCGCCCGCCACGGAGAAGGCCAGGGGGAAGTTGCTGGCACCGAACACCGCCACCGGGCCCAGAGCGATATGGCGCTGGCGCAGGTCGCCACGGGGCAGGGGTTGGCGCTGGGGCTGTGCGGTATCGACGCGCACGTCGAGCCATTCGCCCAGGCGCACGGTGCGGGCAAAAGCGCGCAGTTGCCCGCAGGTACGGCCGCGTTCACCTTCAATGCGTGCGCGAGGCAAGCCGGTTTCGGCGCAGGCACGTTCGACCAGCTCATCACCCAAGGCTTCGATGTGGGTGGCGATGGTTTCGAGCAACGTGGCGCGATCTGCCAAGGTGGTTTCGCGGTAAGGGTCAAACGCGGCCCACGCCAGTGCGCAGGCCTGTTCGACGTGCTGCTCATCCCCGCCAGCGTAGGCGGGTTCCAGTGGGGTGTTAGTGGCGGGGTTGATCGCGCGGATCGCATCGCGATGGCCGGAGATGGATTGCTGACCGATCAGCAGCTTGCCTGTCAGAGTCATGGGGGCATCCTGAAAAACAGAGGAGTGTTGTAGGAGCGAGCTTTTGTGGCGAGCAAGCTTGCTTGCGCTGGGGTGCGAAGCGCCCCCAATAAAAGCCGGAGACTGCTGCGCAGTCAGCGGGAGCAAGCTCCCTCGCCACAGCAAGCTCGCTCCTACAGAAAATCAAGCGGCGTTCTGTTCTGCCGACCAGTTGGCATACCACTGGCGGAACAGCGCGTACTGCTGCTCGGCATAGCGGCGCTGGGCCGCGCTGAGCTCGTCGGTTTCGTTGAAGTGCAGGGCGTAACCCTGGTCGCCGTTGAGCACCATCAGGTGCTTGTAATACAGCACCAGGTCGCAGCCTTCGTCGAACGACGACAACACCGCCAGCGCAGCTTCCAGCTCACGGGCCTGGCGACGCGCTTTGGCATCGCCCTTGGCGGCTTTTTTGCTCAGCGCCACCAGTTGCAGCACTTCGCGCGGCAGTGCATTACCGATGCCGGTAATGGCGCCGGTGGCGTTGCAGTTGACGAAGCCGTGGACCACCTGGGTGTCGACGCCGACCATCAGGGTGACATTGTCATCCTGGGAGGTGATGTTTTCCGCGGCGTAGCGCAGGTCGGCGGCGCCGCCGAACTCCTTGAAGCCGATCAGGTTCGGGTGTTCGCGGCGCAGTTCGAAGAACAAATCAGCGCGGGTGGCGAAGCCGTAGTAGGGGCTGTTGTAGATCACCGCCGGCAGGCTGGGGGCGGCGTTGAGGATCGCTGCAAAGTGGGCCTTTTGCGCAGTGACCGAAGCACCTCGGGACAGCACGCGGGGAATCACCATCAAACCATGGGCGCCGACTTTGGCGGCATGGGCCGCGTGGGATACGGCTTCACGGCTGTTCACCGCACCGGTGCCGACGATGGTTGGCACACCCGCCGCCACCAGGCGCGCCACGCCTTCCTGGCGCTGGGCCTCGGTGAGCAGCGGCCAGTCGCCCATGGAGCCGCAATACACCACGGCACTCATGCCGATGTCGATCAGCTCGCGGCCCTTGGCGACGAGGGCGTCGAAGTCCGGTTGGCGTTCGGCGGTGCAAGGGGTCATCAGGGCGGGCATGCAGCCGGTGAAGATGTTGTCGCTCATGGTGCTAACTCCATTTCAGTTGAATTGATGAAGGGCTCAGATGCCCCAGGCAAACGGGTCTTGTTCGTCGATCAGCAAGGTGCTGTCGGCGGTCATGTAGGCGCGGCCGGTGATGAATGGGCGTACGTGTTCACCGTCCCACTCATAGCGGCCGAGGAACTGGCTGCCGGTGATGCTGGCTTGTACCCACAGCTCTCCCGCGGCGAGTTTTGCGTCGGCGGCCAGGCAGGCGAGCTTGGCGCTGGTGCCGGTGCCGCAGGGGGAGCGGTCATAGGCTTTGCCAGGGCACATCACAAAGTTGCGGCTGTCGGCGTGGGCGTCGTCGGCGAACAGTTCGATATGGTCGATCAGCGCACCGTCTGCACCACGGATGTCTTGGGCTTCGAGGGCCTTGAGCATCGCCCAGGTGTAGTCGGTCAGAGCCTCCACGTTATCCATCTGCAACTGATGGCCGTGGTCCGACACCAGGAAAAACCAGTTGCCGCCCCAAGCGATGTCGCCCAGCACCACGCCATGCCCAGGCACGTCAACCGGCACCTGTTTGCGATAGCGGTAAGCGGGCACATTGCGCAGGGTCACGCTGCCGTCGTCGTGCAAGGTGGCCGCTACCGGGCCGACCGGCGTGTCGAGACTGTGCACGCCCGGTTGGATCAGCCCCAGGTGGTGCAGCGAGGCAACCAGGCCGATGGTGCCGTGGCCGCACATGCCGAGGTAGCCGGCGTTGTTGAAGAAGATCACCCCGCAGGTCGCCCCCGGCGTGACTGGCGCGCAGTACAGCGCGCCCACCAGTACATCATTGCCTCGTGGCTCCAGCAGACAGGCGCGGCGCCATTGATCGTGGTGGGTGCGCAGGTGGTGCAGTTGGTCGGCGATCGTGTCGCCAACCAGCGCGGGGAAACCGCTCATGACCAGGCGTGTAGGTTCACCGCCGGTGTGTGAGTCAATCACGTGCAGCCGTTTCATAAGGCGCTCCATCAGTGGGTGGCCGGGGACAGTGGGGCGCTGTAGTGCGCGTCGCTGACGGCTTCGCTTTCGTCCTCTTCCTGCTCCAGGCGCACCAAGTGGGCGGGCACGCCGGTGGCGGCGCCCCAGTAGTAGATGCCCAAGGCGCAGGCCGCCACCACCAGGGTGTCAAACGGGTGGCTGATCACGCCGATACCGCCAAAGCTGCCGAGTTTGGAGAGCAGGATGGTCACGGCGTAGAAGCCGATCAGCCAGGCCGAGGAGCGCACCTGCTGCTTGAGGTTCAGGTGCGCGGTCGGCACCCAGCGTGCACACAGCAGGTACACCACAAACATCAGGATTTGCAGGCCCAGCAGCCAGGACACGGTGCTCCACCCCGACCAGTACACGATCAGCGCAGCGATGATGAAGGACAGCGGGCCCAGCACCGCCATGCCCTTGACCCGAAACGGGCGTGCCATGTCGGGGGCATTGCGGCGCAGGGCGGCGACGGTCACCGGGGCCACGGCGTAACTGAGGATCAGGGCGGCGGACACCACGTTGATCAGCGCTTCCCAGGACGGGAACGGCAAGGTCCAGAACACCGACAGGCCAAAGGTCAGCCACAGCGCCGGGCGCGGGATGCCGGACTTCTCATCGATGCGCGTGAAGATCTTGAAGAAGGTGCCGGTCTGCGCCCAGCCATACACCACGCGCGGGGTGGCGTTCATGTAGATATTGCCGCAGCCACTGGGGGAGATCACCGCATCGGCCACCACCAGGTAGGCCAGCCAGCCCACGCCCAGCGCCAGGGCGATATCGCGATAGGGCAGGGCCAGTTCCTTGCTGATGCCGGCCCAGCCATTGGCGAGCATTTCGGTAGGCACGCCGCCGAGGAACGCGGTTTGCAGCAGCACATAGATGGCCGTCGACAACAGTACCGAGAGGATCAGGGCGATGGGGATGGTGCGCTGTGGGTTTTTCACTTCGCTGGCCACCGAAATGATCGGCGTCAGCCCCAGGTAGGCAAAGATCACCCCGCCTGCCGACACGGCCATCTCGATGCCCGACAAGCCGAACGGTGCAAAGCCATGCACCTGGAAGTTCGCAGGCTTGAAGAAGGTGAACAGCACGCCGATCACCAGCAACGGCACGATGAACTTGAACACGCTCACCAGGTTATTGGCGATGGCAAAGGTCTTCACGCTGCGGTAATTGAGCACAAAGAACAGGCACAGCAAGGCAAATTGCACCAGCCAGCCCAGGGTAGTGGGGTCACTGGAGCCGGCCTTGGTCAGCTGGGGAAACCAGGCTGCCGCATACTGGCGCGAGGCGACCACTTCAATCGCCACCAGGCTGGAAAACGCGATCAGCGTGATAAAGCCCATCAGGTAGCCCAGCAACGGGCCATGGGAGTACACCGGGTAGCGCACCACGCCGCCGGCGCGGGGCAGGGCGGCGCCGAGTTCGCAATAGACAATGCCCAGCAACAGCACAGCGAAACCACCCAGCAACCAGGAAAAAATCCCCGCCGGGCCTGCGATGGCAGACACGTGGCTGGCAGCGAACAACCAACCCGAACCGAAGATGGCCCCCAACCCGATAAAGGTGAGGTCCATCAGTGACAGCTGTTTCTTGAACTTGCCTTGGCCTGACATAGCGGCGCCTTCTTGTGAGTTATTGGATAGGCATGCAGTGGCGCTATCCTGAACCCACAGGCCTGGCTGACGATTGATGTTTTATGCGGCGATGGATGACGAATTCAGCACAATTTGCCGCGCTCGACAGCGCTCGTTCCATGGCGCAATCTGCTGGCTGTCGACGAATAAAAGGGCAGATAAAGTCATGTTGCAGAGCGCGTTCGCGAGCCTTTTCCAGGGCAGCCGACCCCACAGCATCGAGCAGCTATTGAGCGGGGTAGAGCAGTTGCTGCCGATGCTCGATGTACTGCCCAACGCGGCGATTTTCATCAAGGACATCGACGCCCGCTACGTGCTCGCCAACCGTACCCTGGTGCAACGCTGCGGCCTCAAGCAGCTGCAACCGCTGCTGGGCAAGACCAGCGCCGAAGTGTTTCCCGCGCAATTGGGCCCCGGCTATACCGAGCAGGACCGGCGCGTGCTCAAGCAAGGCCTGGTGTTGGAGGATCAACTCGAATTGCACCTCTACGGCACCCGCGAACCCGGCTGGTGCCTGACCCACAAGTGGCCGCTGTACAACCGGCTCGGCGCGATCATCGGCCTGGCCGGAATCTCGGTAGACCTGCAATCGGCCAGTGAAACCCACCCGGCTTACCAGCGTTTGGCAGCGGTGGACGAACATATCCGCAGCCACTTCAACCGCCGTGTCACCCTGGGTGAACTGACCCGCATCGCCGGGATTTCTGTGGCGCAACTGGAGCGTTACTGCAAGCGCGTGTTTCACCTCACACCTCGGCAAATGATCCAGAAAGTCCGGCTGGAACATGCCCGGCGGTTGTTGCATACCGAGCTGCCAATTACCGAGGTGGCGCTGCAGTGCGGGTACACCGATCACAGTGCGTTTACCCGGCAATTCAAATCCTCTACAGGCTTCGCCCCGAGGCAGTACCGGCAAGCCACACAAGGCGGCAGCGCAGATGAATGTCTTCTGTAGGAGCGAGCTTGCTCGCGAAAAACCTCAACGATAACGCGCCCTTCCTGAATGAACGCGGTGCCTGTGAGTTTTTCGCGAGCAAGCTCGCTCCTACAGGGTAAGCGTTCTATTGCAATGCAACGAATGGCGCGCACGCCCCTCATATGCTTACACCGACACTTTTCACCACGACAGGTAACGAGCTTATGACCGCGGCGAACAACGATCATGTGAACTGGCTGGTGCAACATTCCATGCTTCACGCGGCGCGGCAGCGGGCCAAGCTGTATTCGGGGCAAGGGCGCTTGTGGCAGCAGCCCTATGCACAGACCCGGCCGCGTGACGCTTCAGCCTTGTCGTCCGTGTGGTTCACGGCCTACCCCGCGTCGATTGTCACCCGCGAAGGCGGCACCGTACTGGAAGCGCTGGGGGACGAAACCCTGTGGCATACCCTGTCCAAAATCGGTATCCAGGGCATTCACAACGGCCCGTTGAAGAAGTCCGGTGGTTTGTCTGGCACTGAGCACACCCCCACCATTGACGGCAATTTCGATCGCATCAGCTTCGACATCGACCCGCAACTGGGCACCGAGGCACAATTGCAGGCCTTGACGCGCATGGCTGCCGCGCACAATGCGGTGATCATCGACGATGTGATCCCGTCGCACACCGGCAAAGGCGCGGATTTTCGCCTGGCGGAAATGGCCTATGAGGACTATCCGGGCCTGTACCACATGGTCGAAATCCGCGAGGAAGACTGGCCGTTACTGCCCGACGTGGCCGCCGGGCGTGATGCACAAAACCTCAGCCCCTCCCAGGTAGACGCGCTGCGCGACAAGCACTACATCGTCGGCCAATTGCAGCGGGTGATTTTCTTCGAGCCCGGCGTCAAGGAAACCGACTGGAGCGCCACCCCGGTGGTGCTCGGCGTAGATGGCAAGCCGCGGCGCTGGGTGTATCTGCATTACTTCAAGGAAGGCCAGCCGTCGCTCAACTGGCTCGACCCTTCGTTTGCCGCGCAGCAGATGATCATCGGTGATGCGCTGCACGCCATTGATGTGATGGGCGCGAAAATCCTGCGCCTGGATGCCAACGGCTTTCTGGGCGTGGAGCGCAAGCTCGATGGTACGGCGTGGTCCGAAAGCCATCCGCTGTCGATCACCGGCAATCAACTACTCGGCGGCGCCATTCGCAAGGCGGGCGGGTTCAGTTTTCAGGAGCTCAATCTCACTGTGGACGACATCGCATCCATGTCCCACGGCGGCGCCGACCTGTCCTATGACTTCATCACCCGGCCGGCCTACCAGCATGCTTTGTTGATGGGCGACACCGAGTTCCTGCGCCTGATGCTGCGTCAGATGCACAGCCTCGGCATCGACCCTGGCTCGCTGATTCACGCGCTACAGAACCACGATGAGCTGACCCTGGAGCTGGTGCATTTCTGGACGCTGCACGCCCATGACAGTTTCCTGTTCCAGGGCCAGACTTTCCCCGGCAACATCCTGCGCGAGCATATCCGCGAGCAGATGTACGAACGGCTGACCGGTGAGCATGCGCCGTATAACCTCAAGTTCGTCACCAACGGCGTGTCCTGCACCACTGCCAGCATCATCACCGCAGCCCTGGGGATTCGTGACCTGGAGACGATCACCCCGGCGGATATCCAGCAGATTCGCCAGATCCACTTGCTGCTGGTGATGTACAACGCCATGCAACCTGGGGTGTTTGCCTTGTCCGGCTGGGACCTGGTGGGCGCGTTGCCGTTGGCGGCCGAAGACGTGGCGCACCTGATGGCCGATGGCGACACCCGGTGGATCCACCGTGGCGCCTATGACCTGGTAGACCTGAACCCCGACGCCGAGCTGTCGGCGGGGCAAATGCCGCGCTCAAAAAGCCTGTATGGCAGCCTGAACAGCCAACTGCAGGACCCGGAGTCCTTTGCCTCCCAACTGCAAAAAATCCTCGCCGTGCGCCGCGCCTACGATATCGCCGCCAGCCGCCAGATCCTGGTGCCAGATGTCGAGCATCCCGGCTTGTTGATCATGGTTCACGAACTGCCAGCGGGTAAGGGCACGCAAATCACGGCGCTGAACTTTGGTGCCACGCCGATCACCGAAACCTTGCACCTGCCCAACATCGCACCGGGCCCGGTAGTGGATATCATCAATGAGCGGGTGGAAGGCGATTTGACCGAGGAGGGCGCGTTCACGATCACGCTGGACGCTTATGAAGGGCTGGCGTTGCGGGTGGTGAGCAGCACGCCGATGTAAATCGCCTGTAGGAGCGAGCGTGCTCGCGAAATAACGTCAACGATAACGCGTGCTTCCTGGATAAACGCGGCGTCTGTGAGTTCTTCGCGAGCAAGCTCGCTCCTACCGGGCAAGCCAGAGGATCAGTGGTGCTTGTTCTTGTGCTTATGTTTGTTGCCTTTGTGCTTGCCACCACCGGAACGATGACCGCTCTCGTCATCGGCCAGGTTATTACCCAGCGCGCCACCGGCTGCGCCGCCCACGCCCGCGCCGATGGTCGAACCGGTGGTGCCGCCCAGGCGATTGCCAATCAGCGAACCGCCCGCCGAACCCAAACCGCCGCCAATCGCCGCTTCGGTTTTATTACCTTTTTGCGCACCCACCGCACTCCCGGCGGCGCCACCTACGCCTGCGCCAATGGCCGCGCCAGTCGAGCCACCGAGCTGCTGGCCCACCACATTGCCCAACACACCGCCGACACCGCCTCCCAGCGCCGCCGTACCATCTCCAGCGGCCAGAGCGCCTTGGGAGATCAGGATGCCCAATGCCAGGGCCGGGAATGTCATTTTCATTTTTTTGTACCTCAAGGGCTGTCTCAGGCGCTCACGGGGTAAAGCACGCCTGGCATTTTGATTAGAGCACACGCCATAACACTTGGGCTTCGGTGATCGCCCCTTGCACAAGAAAATTTTTTTCGGCCCTCTTGAATTCCTGTTGCGCGTCCATAAATTTTTGATCACGCGATGCCGAATCCGGGTCGCGTACTAAATCACTTGGAGAAACTCAGGAGATTTTAAAATGGCTACTACCCTGTCGTTGGCCCCACTGTTCCGTCAATCGGTGGGCTTTGATCGCTTCAATGACCTGTTCGAGTCGGCGCTGCGCAGCGAGGCTCCGAATTCCTATCCACCTCACAACGTGGAAAAGCACGGTGACGACGCGTACCGCATTGTCATCGCCGTGGCTGGCCTGACCGAGGAGGATCTGGATATCCAGGTCGAGAGGGGTGTATTGACGGTTTCCGGCGGAAAACGCGAAACCGACGATAAGGTCGCTTACCTGCACCAGGGCATTGCCCAACGTGCGTTCCGGTTGTCGTTCCGCTTGGCGGACCATATCGAAGTGCGTGGCGCATCCCTGACCAACGGGTTGCTCAACATCGACCTGCTGCGTGAAGTGCCTGAAGAGGCCAAGCCAAAACGCATCATGATTGGTGGCGAGGCCAAACCCGAGCTGCGTCAGGTCAGCTTGCAGTAAAACAATCGGCGGTAAAAAGGCGCTCTACGGAGCGCCTTTTTTGTGTGCGCTGCAAACCCAGGCCGGCTAAACCTGGGTGTTGGGTGCAAACAACTGCCTGGCCTCGGCAAAGCATTTCTCTGCGATGGCCGAGCGCGGTTCGGTCTTGCGCATCACCATGCCCAGGGGGGCAAGGACGCTGGCATCCGGCAGGTGGATAAACGCCAGGTTCTCGATAGGGCTTTCCAGGCCGCTGTCCAACGGCATGATCGCGCAACAGAAGCCTTCGTGAATGGCCTGGAACAGTTGATAGGTGGAGTCGCTTTCCAGAATCGGCTGGGGATCGAGACCGCGGCTGCGGAAACTCAGGTCGATGGATTTTCGGTAGTGCATGCCATTGCTGATCATCCCCAGGGGCAGTTCGGCGGCTTCTTCCCAGCTCATCTGCGTGCCTTCGAAGTGGAAGTGGCGGGTGTCGTACAGCAGGCCGACACGGGTTTCGCCCAGTTCGAAAAACTCCAGGTAGTTGGGGCTGACGTGGTCCAGGTAACACACCCCCAAGTCCAGTTGGTTGGTGCCCAAGGCTTCGATGATTTTGTCCGAGCTCATGGAGGTGAGGCTGAACTTGAGTTCCGGAAAGCTGTGGGACAGGCCCTGAATGAAGCTGATCGGGTTGAAGCCGCTCAGGGGCACCAGGCCCAGGCGCAGGTTACCCACCAACTGGCCGCGACACGCAGCCGCTTCGGCGAACAGGCCGTCGTGGGCGGCAAGTAAGGTCCTGGCCCAGGCCAGCACGCGTTCGCCGGCCTGGGTGAAGCCTTCGAAACGTTGACCGCGGGTCACCAGCTCCAGGCCCAGTTCTTCCTCCAGGTTGCGCAGGCGCATCGACAGGGTGGGCTGGGTGATGTTGCAGCGGGCGGCGGCCTGGCCGAAATGGCGGGTCTGCTCCAGCGCGATCAGGAATTTAAGTTGTTTGATGTCCATGAAGGCACCTGCCTGCAAATGAGCCGATGATCGCATTGTAACGGCCGGCACGTCCAAGTGCCCTTGCCACGGTGCAGTTGCATTGTTCCATTTATGGGATGGAGCGGTCCGTTTCAGCTACTACCTAACCCCGAACGCGATGACTAAGGTGGTCCCACTGTTTTTTTGGGTGGGCCTGCTGACACACGTCCAGGTCGCGGCCCAAGCGTGTCTGTACAGGAAGCGCAGGCACGGCCGGACGCAGTTCCGGCGCACCACGCCAGGGAGGTATCGCCAAGCAAGAGGAAATGCAAATGACTGCATCAGGTAACGCTGCAAACTTCAATGGTCAAAAGCCGACGATTGACCCCGCTGACACCGCCATGTTGCTGATCGACCACCAGAGTGGTCTGTTCCAGATCGTCAAGGACATTGATGTTCCTCAATTGCGCGCCAACGCCATCGCGCTGGCCAAGGCCGCAACCCTGCTGAAAATTCCGGTCATCACCACCGCTTCGGTGCCGCAAGGCCCCAACGGCCCGTTGATCCCGGAAATCCACGAAGCCGCGCCGCACGCCCAGTACGTGGCCCGCCGTGGCGAAATCAACGCCTGGGACAATCCCGAGTTCCATGCCGCCGTCAAAGCCACCGGCAAGAAGACCCTGGTGATCGCCGGCACCCTGACCAGCGTGTGCCTGGCGTTCCCGTCCATTGCGGCGGTGCATGAAGGCTACAAGGTGTTTGCGGTGGTCGATGCCTCGGGTAACCACTCCAGGCTGGCCACCGACCTGACCGTCGCACGCCTGGCCCAGGCCGGCGTGGTGCCGATCGACATCATGGGCACGCTGTCGGAGCTGCAAGGTTCCTGGAACCGCCCGGATGCCCAGGCGTGGGCCAACGTCTACACCCAGGCCATGCCGCACTATCAGCTGCTGATCGAGAGCTACATCAAGGCCCAGGAAGTGGCAAACAACCACGAAGTACTAGACTCACAGCGCACGTAAATACGCTTGGGCCTTTTGCGGTTCGCCCATGTTGGGCGCTGCCTCTATTTATCAGGAGTATGAAGATGTCTACACCTTACGTTCGCTTGGACAAAGACAACGCCGCGGTGCTGTTGGTCGACCATCAGGCCGGCTTGCTGTCATTGGTCCGTGACATCGACCCGGACAAGTTCAAGAACAACGTGCTGGCCTTGGCTGACCTGGCCAAGTACTTCAAGTTGCCGACCATCCTCACCACCAGTTTCGAAACCGGCCCCAACGGCCCGCTGGTGCCCGAGCTCAAGGCGCTGTTCCCGGATGCGCCGTACATTGCGCGCCCAGGCCAGATCAACGCCTGGGACAACGAAGACTTCGTCAAGGCCATCAAGGCCACGGGCAAGAAGCAATTGATCATTGCCGGCGTCGTGACCGAAGTGTGCGTGGCGTTCCCGGCGCTGTCGGCCCTGGCCGAAGGCTTTGAAGTGTTTGTGGTCACCGACGCCTCCGGCACTTTCAACGAACTGACCCAGCAATCGGCCTGGGCCCGCATGTCGGCCAACGGCGCGCAACTGATGACCTGGTTCGGCCTGGCCTGCGAGCTGCATCGCGACTGGCGCAACGACATCGAGGGCTTGGGGACGTTGTTCTCCAACCACATTCCGGACTACCGCAACCTGTTCACCAGCTACAACGCGTTGACTGAAGGCAAGTGAGGCTGATGGGAGGCTGCTGGCGATCTGGGTCTATACCGATTCGATGCGACACTGGATCTGTGGCCAGAGAGCTTGCTCACGCGAAGGTCTGATAACCGACGCGCGATTCAAATGTGGGAGCTGGCTTGCCTGCGATGACGGCCTGCCAGCCGACATTTACCTACCTGACACCCCGCGATCCAACTGTGGGAGCGGGCTTGCTCGCGAAGGCGGCCTGGCAGTCAACACAGCTGGATTGTGTACATATCCATTGCTGCGGTAACGGCCGCTTAGGGTTCCGCCCTGACGGCGGCTCACTTTGCAAAAGCGGCAAAGTAAGCAAAACGCTCTTGCCCCACCCCTCGGCACCTCGCCTAGGCTCGGTGTGCCCGTAATCCGCCAGTGATTTGGGGGGCCGCCGCCACGCGCCATCCATGGCGCGGGGCGGCTAAACCGGCATCCCTGCCGGTTTACCCCCCAAATCCCTGTCGAATTCCGGCCAGCGGGGTTTAACGGGGCGCTTCAGATCAAAAGCAAGATCAAGAGCGACTCGCTTCGCATCGTGGTTACCGTCTACGGTTACAGCGTTGTGTAGAGTCCTATGCTGCGATGGCGGCAGCGTTGACCGTCGTGGGAGCAAGCTCCCTCACCACTGGATCAGCACCGCTAGAAGGATGACAGAACTTAAGTCGTATTTTGTTACTAACCCATGTCCTAAAAATTCAGCCCTGTGGCGGCAAAACAGGACAAAACGCCACCTCGCCACTCAATTTTCATAAAAATGTAACAACCCTGCTTCACAGTTCGGGAGCCCGTCACCACAACGAGTTCCTTTTAATGAAAAGCTTGATGAAGTCCGCAGCACTCGCCATTACGGTATCCCTGTGTGCCTCCTCCGTGACCTTCGCCGCCGAGAACGTACGCCTCACCGGCTCCGGCGCCAGCTTCCCTGCACCGATCTACCTCACCTGGTTCAAGGATTTCAGCAAGAAGACCGCTGGCGTCACCGTGGATTACCAATCCAAGGGCAGCGGCGCAGGTGTGCAGGACTTCCTGAATAAAACCGTCGACTTCGCTGCCAGTGACTCGGCCATGAAAGACGAAGACATCGCCAAGGTCGCCGAAGGCGTGCAGTTGCTGCCAATGACCGCCGGTGAAATCGTGCTGGCCTATAACCTGCCGGGCAATCCCAAGGGCCTCAAGCTGCCCCGCGATGTTTACTCCAATATCTTCCTGGGCAAGATCACCAAGTGGAACGACCCACAGATCGTTGCCGCCAACCCGGACCTGAAACTCACCGACACCCCGATCACCGTGGTAGTGCGCGCAGATTCCAGCGGCACCACGGCGGTCTTCACCAAGCACCTGGCCACCATCAACCCTGAATTCAAAACGGCGCTGGGGGAGGGCAACACCGTCAACTGGCCGGCCAGCGACAAATTCATCAAGTCGCCCAAGAACGATGGTGTGACCGCCACCGTCCGCCAGACCCCAGGCGCGATTGGCTACATCGAGTACGGCTTTGCCAAATTGGCCAAGGTTGACTTCGCTCAGTTGCAGAACAAGGCCGGCCAGTACGTGGTGCCGAACGCCGAAAGCGGCGCCGAGGCCCTGGCCGCCGTGAAGATGCCGGAAAGCCTGGTGGCCTGGCTGCCGGACCCGGACGGTGCCAAGTCTTACCCGATCACCTCGTACACCTGGATGATCTTCCGCAAGGACAACGGCAACCCTGCCAAGGCCAAGGCCATGCGCGAAATGGTTGAGTACAGCCTGACCGAGGGGCAGAAAATCGCCGACTCGATGGGTTACATCCCGCTGCCGCCATCGGTGGTAGAGCAGGTTCGCAAAGCCTCCGCCAACATTCAGTAACACCCGTGAGGCCGCTCTCGGTGTGGGCTGTTTGCCGCGCCGGGGGCGTTTCCCCCCTGTTCCGGAATTAGCCAATGAACAAACCTTTCGTCGTACCGGTTAACCGGGATTCTGCCTGCCAACCTCCCTCGGCCAAAGACTTCCTGGTCGATCGCACCTTCCGTGGGCTCGCGCGAATCGGGGTGGTACTGATTCTGGCGTTGGTCGCAGCCTTGGTCTTCGAGGTGGGACGCAAGGCCTTGCCGGGCATGGAAAAGCACGGGTTCGATGTGCTTTTTGGCAGTGTCTGGGACGTAAACCAAGGCAAGTACGGGATCCTGCCGGCCATTTGGGGCACGCTCTACAGCGCGTTTATCGCGCTGCTGATCGCCGGCTTTTTCGGTGTCAGCATGGCGATTTTCCTCACCCAGGATTTCCTGCCGGCCAAGCTGGCCGCCGTGTTTCGCACCATCGTTGAATTGCTCGCCGCCATCCCCAGCGTGGTGTACGGCTTGTGGGGCATCTACGTGGTGATCCCGGCTATACGGCCACTGACCACTTGGTTGAACAGCGAACTGGGTTGGATCCCGTTTTTCGGCACGTCCTTGAGCGGGCCGGGGTTGCTGCCGGCGGCCCTGGTATTGGCCATCATGATTCTGCCGACGATTGCCGCCGTGTCCCAGGACGCGCTCACCAGCGTGCCGATGAAAACCAAGCAGGCCGCCTACGGCATGGGCACCACCCATTGGGAGGCGATCCTCAAGGTGATGGTGCCATCCGCCGCCACCGGTATTTTCGGCTCCCTGGTACTCGGCCTCGGCCGTGCGCTGGGCGAAACCATGGCGCTGGCGATGTTGGTGGGCAACGCCAACAACATTTCCCTGTCGCTGTTCGCGCCGGCCAATACCTTGGCAGCCTTGTTGGCGCTGAACTTCCCCGAAGCCGGGCCCAACGAGGTGGAGGTCTTGATGTACGCCGCCCTCGTCTTGATGTTCATCACCCTGCTGGTGAATGTCATTGGTTCCATGATCATGCTCTACGCCCAACGGGGTAACCGATGATGACGAATCTCACATCCCCTATCACCGCGGTACCGAGCCTGCAGCGCAAGTTCGAAGGCCGCGCCTTGCGCAGCCTGGTGTTGACTACATTGGTATGGTTTGGCGCGCTGCTGGCCAGTGTGCCGCTGATTTCGGTGCTCTACATGCTGATCACCCGTGGCGGCGCACGCCTGAGCCTGGAGGTGTTCACCGAACTGCCGCCCACTGGCTTTGAAACGGGCGGCGGTTTCGGCAACGCCATGGCCGGCACCTTTGTGATGGTCGGTATCGCTGCGGCGATCGCAGTGCCGGTCGGCATCATGGCGGCGATCTTCCTGGCCGAACTGGGGCCGGACAGCAAATTGGCCAACGCTGCACGCTTTGCCGCCAAGATGCTCACCGGCTTGCCTTCGATCCTGGCCGGCGTGTTTGCCTACGCCTTGGTGGTGATGACCACCGGCACCTACTCGGCACCGGCAGGCGGCGTAGCCCTGGCGGTACTGATGCTGCCCATCGTGGTGCTGACGGCTGAAGAGTCGATGCGCATGGTGCCCAAGATCATGAAGGACGCCGCCTACGGCATGGGCTGCACCCGCTCCCAGGTGATCTGGAAGATCATCTTGCCGACCGGCCTGCCGGCGATCCTCACCGGCGTGATGCTTGCCGTGGCACGTGCCGCAGGCGAAACCGCGCCGTTGCTGTTTACCGCGCTGTTCAGCAACTACTGGATCTACCACGACGGCGACCTGGCGGTGATGAACCCGACGGCCTCCCTTGCCGTGTTGATCTACAACTTTTCCGGCATGCCCTTCGACAACCAGCTGGAGCTCGCCTGGGCGGCCTCGTTGGTGTTGGTGATGATCGTGCTGGTCGTGAATATTGTGAGCCGTATCTTCGGCAAGCCTAAGTATTAAGAACGGGAGCATCTGAATCTTGAACGTCTCAACTGCGCAAATAGCCGCTCCGTTTGTCACCCAATCGCCTGTGGTCATGGACTGCAAGCTGGACCGGATTTTCTACGGTAATTTCATGGCGGTGCGTGACAGCCATGTGCCGATCGAGAAAAACAAGATCACCGGTTTCATCGGCCCGTCCGGCTGCGGCAAAAGTACAGTGCTGCGCAGCCTCAACCGCATGAACGACCTGGTGAAGGGCTTTCGTTTCGAGGGCCACGTGCATTTCCTGGGGCAGGACGTGTATGGCAAGGGTGTAGACCCGGTGGTGGTGCGCCGTTACATCGGCATGGTGTTCCAGCAGCCAAACCCGTTCTCCATGAGCATCTTCGACAACGTCGCCTTCGGCCTGCGCCTGAACCGCTACAAAGGCGACTTGGGCGACCGCGTCAAGCACGCCCTGCAAGGCGCGGCGCTGTGGGACGAAGTCAAGGACAAGCTCAAGGTCAGCGGCCTGTCGCTCTCCGGTGGCCAGCAGCAACGGCTGTGTATTGCCCGCGCTATCGCCACCGAGCCGGAAGTGCTGTTGCTCGATGAGCCGTGCTCGGCACTCGACCCGATTGCAACCCGCCGGGTAGAGGAACTGATGGTGGAGCTGAAGAAGGACTACACCATCGCCCTGGTCACCCACAACATGCAGCAGGCCATTCGCGTGGCGGACACCACGGCGTTTTTCTCGGTGGACATTTCCCAGGGCACGCGTACCGGCTACCTGGTGGAAATGGGCCCGACTGCGCAGATTTTTGGCAGCCCGCGTGAACAGATGACCGAGGATTACATCAGCGGCAAGTTCAGCTGAGTCCCTATGTTCGATAAAAACCACAGGTGCGCCACCGTCAGCCCAGGAATGCCAATGTCTGCAACGCATCGTCTTGATTTGTCAGCGATTGAACGCGCGCTACGTAAAGTGCAGAGCCGCTTTGCCGAGCTCAGCACGCAATTCACCGAGCCGCGCGACCCCTTGACCGACGAAGTGCTGCTCAACGTGCTTGAAGGCTATGCGCTGGTTGACGACTATGTCGCACGGGGCGTTGACCTGTTTGACCTTCATCATCTGGACCTGATGCTGGAGATCAACGCCACCGTGCTCTGTGGTAGCGACCCTGCGCGCCGCGTGGAGTACGCGCAGCACCTGGCCGCCACCGAGGAGCACTTCTTCAACAATGTTGAAGGCGGTATCAAGGACTTGTTCAACTGGTACTGCGCGTATCGCAGTGAATCGGTGTGGAAGCGTGCGGCCGGTGTGTATGTGCGCATCCTCAGCAAGCCGCAATTGTTCATCGAAGGCAACAACCGCAGTGGCTCGCTGATCGTCAGCTATCTGCTGATGCGCGCCGGGTTGCCACCGTTTGTGCTGACGTTGGAAAATGCCGAGGGCTATTTCAATCCTTCCTCGGTGATCCGCAACTCGGCCAAACATGGGGTCAAGGCGTTGTATGAATTGCCCAAGATCAAGAAAAAATACGCCGCCTTCCTGGAGGAACAGGCTCCGGATCCCAAGGCGTTTTTCTTGAGCGATACACCACAGCCTATCTATCAGGGAGGCCATTAATGCGCTGGTATCCAACGCTCGCCAGCCGAGCCGTGCAAGCCGTCCAGCAAGCGGTCCTCACGCGTGCCGCCAAGCGCCCGCGCGTACGCATCTCCTTTGATATTGACGACACACTGGCTTGCCAGCTTGACCACGCTGACGTCGAGAGCAGTTGGCTGCCGGCCTGCGCTCATCGTTGGTGGGGAGAACCGCTGCGTATCGGCACCCGTTCGCTGACGCGGGAGCTGCGGCGCCAGGGTTGCAGTATCTGGGTCTACACCTCATCGGGCAGGGCGCCTTCCTACATCAGGCGTTGGCTGATGCTGTACGGCATCCGTGTCGACGGCGTGGTCAATAGCGAGCGGCATAACCACGCCCTCACGGTGCATGGGCTGTCGAACACCCCGTCGAAATTTCCGCCGGCCTTCGATATTGATTTGCACGTGGATGATTCCGAAGGCGTGCGCATTGAAGGTAACGACCACGGCTTTCGCGTGGTGGTGGTCGACCCGCAGGATGAGCACTGGGCGCAAAGAGTGCTTGAAGCGGTCGCGGGCGTGCAGGCACAACTGGCCCGCCAGCAATTGCCCAGGTTCAAGCAGCCTGTATGCCAAGGTGCTGAGGTTTATTCTTCATGAGCGCCAGAGAAACCTGAACTTCTTGAACCCTTATTGCAGTTCACAACTTGCTATAAGGGCTTGAGTTTCTTTGACTCGGTAGTCACGAATAACACAACACTTCCTTTCTTGTTCGACAAACAGCGCTTATGGCGCTTTTGTCGTCTATATCCCTAAGTACATACCCTTACCTTCCGATAGTCGGTCACTTTCCGGCGGCACTTCTAGGCTAGTGTTGACGAGCTTCCTTAATGGTCAACCTCGATATTAAGCAACGAAGCAGCCTGAACAGAATGCACAACAACAACTTCAATGCATATTGTTTAGCCCGACGCATCAGGTATTACCGTTGACTTTCGGTGTTGATCGCTGGGCTCAAGGAGTACTGACATGGCTATATTCGATTACAAGGGGCAAGACGCCCGCGTCCTGATTTCAGATGCCTGGACCCTCGCCACTTATACCAGCGGTGTTGCCACCGTAGGCGCGCTCTACAACATTCCGGGGCTTGTGCTGGGCGAGGGCAACACCTTCGCATTGCCCAAGGGCTGGCGTGAGATCGGCGCGAGCGAATTGCAGGTTGATAGCAGCCACACCGACATCACCGGAAGTTTTACCGGCGACGGCGTGTTCGGCTCCCAGGCCAGGGTGTTTGGTCAATACGATGACAGCGGCCAATTAGTCAAAATGGGTTTTTCCATTGCCGGCACTAACTCGCCAATTGATCTGCTGGGTTGGCCGGCGATGATTGATAACTCTTATATCAACGGCTACGACTACCTGCTCAATTCAATCAAGGACTACGCCACCGGCCATAACCTGAGCGGCAAAGATGTTCTGGTAACCGGCTACAGCCAGGGTGGCTCGGTTACCAACAGCATGTATATCGGCAAGGACACTTTGGCCGACGGTTTTTTCAAGGATTCGGACTACTTTGGCATGGAGTCGCCCAAGTCCAGCAACAGCGACGGAATCTTTAACTTCGGCTTTGAAAACGATGTGGTCCACCGCCTCACGGGGCAAGAGACCGACGTGGGCAGCGCCATCATCGACGCGCTTCAAGGCAGTGACGCCAGTTACACCTCGACCACCGACAACATCGTGCTGTTCGACACAATCTACGCGCTGCCAACCTGGCCCAATGGTCCGTTCTCGATTGCCAACCTGTCAGGGTGGGCCGCGCACCTGGAAGGCATTTTCATTAACCCTATCCAGCGTATCGCCCAATCGACCTTCTACGATTACATCGAACGCGACAGCACCATCATCATCAGCAACCTTGACGCCATCAGCCGCAGCTTTACCTGGGTCAGCGACAAGCAGACCGCCACTTCCAACCACTACGGCACACCGGCCTTCCTGCTGGGCACCGACAGTTCGGACAAGCTGCAGGACGGGCGCAGCGATGACTTCCTCGACGGGTTCAAGGGCGACGACAGTTTCCGCGTGAGTACCGGTACCGATATCGTCGCCGGCGGTGAAGGCAACGACAAAGTCTTCCTCAAAGGCACCGCGTCTTCCTACGAAGCGGTAAAACTCAGCGATGGCACGTTGTTTCTCAACGACAGCAGCGGCCAATATGGCCTGAAGGAATTGCACGGCGTAGAGCATGTGGAGTTCGAAACCGGCCTGGCCAACAGCCTCGGCCATGTGCCCGTGCTCGGCGGGCTCTTCGGTGGCATCGGCGAGGTCCTCACGCCGGCCTATACGGTGACCAGTGGCAAACTCGACTTCGAAGGCCTGTTTGGCGCCGATAAGGCGTATGCCAAATCTATCGAAGGCAGCCAGTTGGCCGACACCCTCAAAGGCACCGCCGCGCGTGACCTGATATTCGGCCAGAACGGCAATGACCGGCTCGACGGTGGCGCTGGCAACGACCTGCTGCACGGCGGCGACGGCAACGACACACTGCTGGGCGGCACGGGCAACGACGCGCTGTATGGCGCCAGCGGCAATGACGTCTTGATCGGCGGGCTGGGCAATGACCAACTCAGCGGTGGCGTGGGCAGCGACCTGTTTGTTTTCGATCAACGCGGGTTCGGCCACGATGTAATCAGCGACTTCAACATTCATCAGAACGGGCAGGACCTGCTGGTGTTCGCCAAGTCGGTGTTTGCCAACGCCGATGCTGTGCTGGGTGCCACTACCCAGCATGGCAGTGACAGCGTAATCCTGGCGGGGGACAGCAGTGTCACCTTGGTGGGGTTCAATGCGGCGCAGTTGAGTGCAGAGATGATCAGCGTGGTTTGACGCGGCACCAGCGAAACGGACGGTAAAAACCTCACAGGGCCTCTGATGCTGTGGGGTTTTTTATTGCTTGCTGATTAACGCAACGGCTCGATACCACACGCAGCGTCATTGTTTAGCGGTAGGGCTCAACCCCTAAAAACTCTACATTTCAAGCCTGAGCAGCTCTGCATGAAGGATTGAACGAATTTGCACCCTTAATTGACGCCATCAAAATGACATCTTATCATCGCCTCATTGGATGGCATAAAGCCATATAGAGGGATCTATAAAGTGTGGCGTTTACCGCGTCGGACCAGGTTAAACCTGCTGTCCGCTTTTTTTTGCCTGGGCACCTGCGGATGGGCGCAAGCGGCCACGCCGCAGAACGCTCCCGGCATCACCGACCTGATCCGTGACCGCCAGGACCGCCTGCTCGAAGAGCAGCAACGGCGGCTTGAAGAACTCAAAGACCTGCCCGGCAAAGCCGCCGCGCCGGCAACCCCGGCAACCCCCGTCGATACGCGCTGCTTTGCGATCAACACCATCGAGCTGGGCGGTGCGGATGCGCTGAGCGAAGGCGAGCGCACTGATCTGATCAAGCCCTATCTCGGCCAATGTCTAGGTGTGCCGCAGCTCAACGCCGTACTCAAGGTGATCACCGACCGTTATCTGGCCAAAGGCCTGGTCACCAGTCGCGCCTACTTGCTGCAGCAGGACCTTTCCAGCGGCAACCTTAAAATCCAGGTGGTCGAAGGTAAGCTGGAGAGTCTCAAGGCTGCCGAAGGCAGCGGCATCACTGACCGCCAACTGACCATGAGTTTTCCCGGCAAGCAGGGCGACCTGCTCAACCTGCGCGAAATCGAGCAGATGGTCGATCAGCTGAATCGCTTGCCGTCGAACCAGGCGCAGATGGAGCTGGCGCCGGGCAAGGCCGTGGGGGGCAGTGATGTACTGGTCAAAAACACCGCGCAAAAACCCTGGCGTGTCGGCCTGTCGCGACACAACGGCGGCCAGCGTAGCACCGGTGAGCAGCAGTGGGGCGCCAGCCTGGATTGGGACAATCCGTTGGGCCTGGCCGACCAATTTTCGCTGCGTGGCGGCCACGATGCCGTGAGCGATCACCAGAAAACTTCACGCAATTCGATGCTCAGTTACAGCCTGCCGTTCGGTTGGTGGAACCTCTCGTACAGCTATATCGACAGTGAATACCGCTCGCGAGCCGAGGCCAACAACTTCAAATTCAAGCAGACCGGCGACAGCCAGACTCACCAGTTGCGCCTGGAGCGCGTCATCCATCGTGATGCCTTGAGCAAAACGTCCCTGAACACTGGCATCGCCTATCTTCGCACCAATAATTTCATTGAAGACAGCAAGCTTGCCTTGAGCAGCAACCGCCTCAGCGAAGCGCAAGTAGGTATCAACCATGGTCGACGGATCGGCGGTTCGTTTCTCAACGTTGACCTCGGTATGCAAAACGGCATCGGCGCATTCGATGCCCAGGCCAATCACGATCCAAAGCCTGGGCAGCCGGATGCGCGCTATCGCAAGTACACCGCCACGGTGAGCTATTTGTATCCATTCAAACTGTGGGGCGAGTCCTTCAGCTTCAGCAGTTTGATGACCGGTCAGCACAGCGAAGACGTGTTGTTCAGCCCCCAGCGCATGAGCCTGGGTGGGCAGTCGTCGATTCGGGGCTACAAAGACCAGATGCTCGCCGGCGACAGCGGCGGCTATTGGCGCAACGACCTGCGCTGGAGCCGTCCGGTGACCTGGGCCTGGATGCAGCCGGTGTTCATTGAATACGGCACGAGCCTTGGCTATGACCAGGGCGTGATCAGCCATGGCCGCTACAACGCCGAGCAGCATGGGCGCATGAGCAGCAACTCGGTGGAGTTGTTTGCGCGCGGCAAGAACGTCGCGGCCAGCGTGACCTTTGCACACTCGTTGGAACGACCGGAAGCGATCACGGACCGTGAAGCGCCGATCTATTTCCGCCTGGACTTTTTCCTTTAAATTTTTGACCGCCTTCGGGCTTCGAGACATGACATGGACGTTCGCCAGTACGCATTCCTCGCGCGTCAGCCTTCTGCTGCCGTAAAAAGCCGATCCCATTTCCTGGGGCTGCCTAAACGTGGATTGGCATTAATTCTGGCCAACGCCATGTTCTGGCACCCGTTGCTGGCCCAGGCGGACGGTATTGTGGTGAATGCGCCGGGTACGACGGTTGGACAAGCGGGCAACGGCGTGCCCATCGTCAACATCGCCACGCCGAATGCCAACGGACTCTCGCACAACCAATTTCATGACTACAACGTCGGCGCCAACGGGGTCATCCTCAATAACGCCACCGACCGTACCCAGTCCACACAACTGGGCGGCATCATTGTCGGCAACCCCAATCTCCATGGCACCGCGGCCAATATCATTCTCAACGAAGTCAACGGCGGCAGCCCCAGCCAACTGCGCGGCTACACCGAAGTGGCCGGGCAATCGGCCCATGTAATCGTTGCCAACCCATATGGCATCAGCTGTAACGGTTGCGGCTTTATCAACACCCCGCAAGCGACGCTCACCACCGGTAAAGCCGTGATAGAAAACGGCCAGATCACTCGTTACCAGGTCGACCAGGGCAGTGTTGCCATCGAAGGCGCCGGCCTGAACGCCAGCAACGTCGATCAGTTCGAAATCATCACCCGCGCCACCACCCTCAACGCGCAGATCCAGGCGAAAAAACTCACGGTCGTCGCAGGTCGTAATGATGTGGACGCACGCACCTTGAATGCCACTGCGCGAGCCGCAGATGGCAGCCAGGCGCCGGATCTGGCGATTGACTCGTCGGCGCTGGGCGGCATGTATGTGGGCGCCGTCAAGCTGGTGGGGACTGAGGCAGGTGTCGGCGTGAAGTTGTCAGGGGACATGGTCGCTGGCGGTGATATTCAGATTGATGCCGGTGGCCATGTGGTCATGGGCCAGACAACGGCGGCCGGCGCCATTGACGTGAAAGCCCGCAGCGTTGAAGCCCAAGGCGTGGTCGCGGCGGGCAGTGTGCTTGAGATGAAGACGCAAGGTGACTTGCTCAATCAAAAAAGCCTGGCTGCGCGTGATCGCGTGGCGCTGCAAAGCGGTGGGGTATTGACCAACAACGGCGTGATCGAAGCGGGCGTCAATGCTGATCAGACGCGCAATGCTCAGGGCGATATCCACGTCACTGCCGCCCAGTTGAATAACAACGGCAAAACCGTCATCGCCAGTCGTGACCTGACCGTGAATGTGGATGGCACTCTCGACAACCGCAGCGGCACCCTTAGCGCGCAAAACCAGCTGAAGGTGACCACCGAAAAACTGGATAACCAACAGCAAGGCCGCGTGTTGAGCGCCGCAGGCATTGAGTTGAATGCCGCACGGTTGCTCAATACTGACGCAGGCCTGGTGGTGGGCGACCGGGGGCTCAGCGGCCGCATCGGGCAGCTGGTCAATCGCAAGGGCGAGCTCTCAAGCCTTGCTGACGTCACCTTGCAGGTCGACAGCCTGGACAACGTCGCCGGCCTGATATCTGCGGGCCAGGCGCTGCGCTTGACTGCCAGCGCGGCGGTGAACAATCAAAGCGGTCGCCTGGTGGCCGGGCAGAGGGTGCAGGTCAACGCGGGGCAACTGGACAATAGCCAGTCAGGCATCCTCACCAGCCAGGGCGACCTGGGGCTGAATACTGCCGGCACGTTGGATAATCAGCAGCAGGGCCGCATCGAATCGGGTGCCACCGCACAGGTCAACGCCGGCACCTTCAACAACCAGCAACATGGCGTGCTCTCCAGCGGTGGCGCCCTCGAACTGACGGCCGGCTCGGTGATCAACAGCCAAGGTGGATCCATTTCCAGTGCCAAGGCCCTCACTGCCCGTGTCACCCGCCTCGACCAGCATGAGCAGGGGCGCCTTTACAGCAATAGCGATGCAGTCCTGGATCTGGGCAACGGCCACCTCGACAACCGCGACGGTGGTTTGATCAACGCCGCTGGCCAACTGACGTTGAACAAGCTCAATAGCGTTGACAACCGCAGCGGCGAAATTTCCAGCGCTCACGGCTTCACGCTCACTGCCAACAGCCTGGACAACCGCGCTGGCAAGCTGCTCAGCGACCAGGCCTTGGGCCTGAAAATCATACAGACGCTCAACAACGGTGCAGGGCTGATTGGAGCCAGCGGCCTGGACATTGACGTTGCCAGTTTGATCAACGACCAACGCGGTCGAGTTCACAGCCGTGATCGGCTTAACGCCCGGGTGGGTGGTTTGCTTGCCAATCAAGGCGGAAGTTTGAGTGCCGACGCAGGCGCACAGTTGACCGTGGGCAGCCTGGACAACAGCAATGGCCAACTATTCAGCCAAGGCGATTTGGGCCTGAACCTCAATCGGGGTCACCTCAACAACCAGGGCGGCTTGATCAACTCCCCAGGCCAGTTGTTGCTGACCCAACTTAACAGCGTCGATAACCAGGGCGGCGAAATCTCCAGCCCCCAGGCCTTCGAGCTGGTCGCGGACCAGCTCAATAACGGTGCCGGCAAACTGCTCAGCGAGCAAGCCTTGAGCGTGCGCATTGCCCGCGCACTGGACAATACCAAAGGCGGGTTAACCGCCAAGGCCCTGGAGGTACGCGCGGGCACACTGATTAACCAGGCCGGTCGACTCGCAGCGGTGGAGGGCCTGAACCTGCAAGTCGATGGCGAACTGGATAACCGCAGCGCGAAGGTGCTCGGCAAGCACCTGGTGCTTGGGGTTGGGACGCTCAATAACGATGAGGGCCTGGTGCAGGGTGATGGGACGCTGCTGCTCCAAGCGGGTAGCGCGATCAGTAACCAGGCCGGCACATTGGCCGCCGGGCAAAGCGTGACCGTCAACAGCGCCAGCCTGGATAACCGTCAGGGCACCCTGACCAGCGATGCGGCGCTGACGGCGCGTATCGCTGGAAATATGCTCAACCAAGCGGGGCTGGTGAGCGCCGGCACTGACTTGCTGTTGAACGTCGCTGACTTGAACAACTCGCTCAACGGTCGCATTGCCGCTCAGCAGTTACAGATCGGCGCACAAGGCATCGATAACCGCGCGGGCGGTAGCCTGTACGCCAAACAGCAGCTGGGTGTGGATGTTGGCAGCCAGTTGAACAACGCCCAAGGCACGTTGCGCAGCGATGCTCGCCTGACCATCAATGCTGGTGGTTTAACCAACGATGACGCGACGCTGTCGAGTGCCGGCGAGCTGAAGATTGCCACGGGCAACCTCAGCAACCAAGGCGGAGATCTGCGCAGTGCCACTCAGTTGGGGATGACCGTTACTGCACTGGACAACAGCCGTAACGGGCATGTTTCAAGCCAAGCCGATGTAAGCCTGGATATGCAAGGTGGTCACCTCAACAATAACGGTGGTTTGATCAACGCGCCGGGGCAATTGCTGCTCAAGCAACTGGGCAGCGTTGATAACCAGGCCGGTGAAATTTCCAGCGCCCACGCCTTTGAGCTGGCGGCAACCGCCTTGAACACAGCGGACGGCAAGTTACTCAGCCAACAAGCCTTGACCCTGCGAATCGCCCAGGCACTGGATAACACCCGTGGGCTGATTTCCGCTGCGGCCTTGCAGGTCAGCAGCGCCAGCCTGGACAACCAGGGCGGCAAATTAAGTGCCGCTTCTGGCCTGAACCTCAGCGTGGAAGGTGCGCTGGATAACCGCATGGGTGAACTGCTGGGTCAGCAGGTGGCAGTCAACGCGGCTGCCCTGAACAACCGTCAAGGGCGCATCCAGGGCGATAACCGCTTGACCTTGAGCAGCCTCGGCGCCGTCGACAATGGCAAGGGCACATTGGCCGCCGGTCAAGCATTGACGGTCACTGTCGCCAGCCTCGATAACAGCGCCGGCAAGCTGACCAGTGACGGCACGCTGACGGCGCAGATTTCAGCCGGTTTGTTGAATCAGGCCGGGCTGTTTGCCGCCGACCAAGCGTTGACACTCAATGCTGCCAGCCTGGACAACCAGGCTAACGGTCGCGTCACGAGCAAGGCCGGAGCACAGCTTGAAGTGGGGCGCCTGGATAACCGAGGTGGCCGCATCACTTCGGTCGGGCAGTTGCAGGTCAAGGGTGACGAGCTGGATAACCGTCAGGCCGGGTTGCTCAATTCGGGCGAGGCCATGAACCTGTCCATTGGCAAAGTGGACAACCGAGGGGGTGAAGTTTCCAGCGTTACCGAACTGACGATGACGGGCCGTGAGCTGGACAACAGCAATGCCGGTCGCGTACTGGCCAACAGTACGCTCCAGTTGACGCTCGACAGGCTGAACAACCAGCTCAAGGGCCTGGTTTCTGCGCAACAGGATGTGAGCCTGAAGGCGATGCGCCTGGATAACAGCGCCCAAGGCAGTCTCTACGCCAAACGCAACCTCAATGTGACCCTGGCCGGGCACGCTGACAACAGCCAAGGCGTGATGCGCAGCGACGCCGCCTTGCAACTGCGCAGCGCCAGCCTGGGTAACAACGGCGGGCGTATCAGCAGCGGCGGGGCGTTACTGTTGAGCGCCGCCAATGGCCTTGCCAATCAGAACGGCGAGGTGCTCAGCGCTGATACGGCGACGGTGAATGCCGGCAGTGTCGACAACAGTCAAGGGCGCATTATTGCTGACGGTGCCCTGCAGCTGACCACAGGCGTATTGCTTAACCAGCATCAAGGCCGTGTCACCAGCGCTGACCGCCTCAACCTGACAGCGACCGACGTAGACAACCGCTTCGAGGGCCGCATTGCCAGTGGCCAGGCGCTTAACGCCAGCCTCACCAGCCTTGACCAGCGTGGAGCCGGTGAGTTTTACAGCAACAGCGAACTGACCCTGGACATGAACCATGGGCACTTGAATAACGCCGATGGCTTTATCAATGCGCCAGGGCAGTTATTGCTCAAAAACCTCAAAAGCGTCGACAACCGTAACGGTGAAATCTCCAGCGCCAAGGCCTTTGCCTTGAGTGCCGGCACTCTCGACAACAGTGGCGGTAACGTACTCAGCGACCAAGGCTTGACCCTCAAAATCGAACAGGTGCTGCTTAACGTCAAGGGGCTGATTTCAGCCGTTGGTGTCGAGCTTGATGCCACGCGCCTGGACAACCGCGAAGGCAAGATCAGCAGCGTTCGGGATGCGCGCCTGGCGGTCAATGCGGACCTGCTTAACGACCAGGGCGAAATCGTCAGCGCAGGCCACACGCAGCTGAAGGCGGCCAGTTTGAGTAACACTGCCGGGCAAGTGCTCGGTGATGTCAGCCTGGACGTGAAGGTCAAGGGCGCACTGAATAATCAGGCCGGCACACTCGGGGCCGGCACCTCGTTGAACGTGCAGGCCGCCAGCCTGGATAACCGCCAGGCCGGGAAATTGGGCAGTGACGGCCAACTCAAGGCCACGATTGATGGGTTACTGGACAATCAGGCCAAAGGGCAGGTGTTGGCCAAGGGCGCGATGGAACTGCGTGCCGGTCGTTTGGATAACCGCGAAGGGCAACTGACCGGGCAGGACCTGTTGACGGTGCACAGTGCGACTGTCGACAACCGCTCAGGCGTGATCCTTTCCCAGAAGGACCTTCAACTCAATTTGGGTGAGTTGGACAACCAAAACGGTTCGCTCAGCAGCAAGGCGGCCTTGGGCTTCGCCGGGCAACAGCTGCGCAACCAGAAGGGCCTGGTCAGTGCCGTGGGGCCCCTGCGCCTGACGGCCGACACTGTACAGAACGCGGCCGGCCGCATCGCCAGCCAGGCGGATCTGCAGGCAACTATCGGTGTACTGGCCCAACAAGGCGGTGAGTTGGTCGCCCAGACTGAGCTGAGCCTTAGCGGCACCTCCCTGGACAATCGCGAGGGCGGCCTGGTAGGCGCCACAAAAGCGCTGAAACTGACGGTCGACACCGTTGATAACCGTGCGGGCGAGATTTCCAGCCGCAGCAGCATCGACTTCAAGGCGCAGCGCCTGGATAACAGCGCGGGCAAACTGATCGCCGGTACCGCATTGGAACTGGCCGTGGCCCATGTGATCAACCAGGCCCAAGGGATGGTTTTCGCCCAGGACAACCGCTTCAACGGCGCGCGCCTGGATAACGGCCAAGGCACTTTCGCGGGCCAGCAAGCGCTGAGCATGTCGCTGGTAGCCATTCCCGGCACTGAACTGGATGGGCGGCTGGATAACCAACTAGGCACAATCAGCAGCGAAGGCACTCTGCAATTGGCCGGCGCGACGCTCAACAACAACGCGGGTGCAATCTCTTCGGCGCAGGCGCTCATACTGGCTGCCAGCGGTGCTATCAGCAACCAGGGCGGCATCATCGAGACCGATGCCAGCCTTGACCTGACCAGCGCAAGCCTGGACAACGGCCCCAAAGGCCTGCTCAACAGCCGTGGTGCGCTGACCCTGGCCACCGGCACGCTGAACAACAATGGTCGTATTACCAGCGCCGATCGCTTGGAGCTGGCCGCCACCCAGGTGGACAACAGCGGACGTATCGCCAGCAGCAAAAACCTGACCGCCACTCTCACCGGGCTGAATCAGCAGGGCGGCGAGCTGTTCAGCAACACCCAGCTCGATCTGGACCTTAACCACGGCCAACTGAGCAACGTGGGCGGGCTGATCAATAGCCCATTGCTGATGCTGAAAAACCTGGCCGAGGTGAACAACCAGCGTGGCGAAATGTCCAGCCAGCAAGCTTTCACGCTGGCGGCTCGCAACCTGGATAACAGCGGCGGCAAGCTGATCAGTAACCAAGGCCTGACCCTGCAGATTCAAGACGTCTTGGGCAACGCCAAAGGTGCGATCAGCGCAGCCTCGCTCAACGCCAACAGCGCCCGCCTGGACAACACGGATGGGCTGCTCAACAGTCGTGGCGTCATGCACGTCTCTGCCACCCAGGCGCTGGATAACCAACGCGGCACGCTGATTGCCGACGGGGCCATGGGGCTGTCGTCCGCGCGGCTCGACAACCGTGGCGGTGATGTATCGGGCAAGGCCTTGGTGACTGCTGATGTCGATCAGGTCGATAACCGCGGCGGTCAACTCATCAGCACTACAGCGGTGGATATACGTGCTGCGTCCCTGGACAACCGCAAGGGCCTGGTTGGCGCCGATAAAGCGCTGGAACTGCGGGTCGATCGTATCGACAACCGTGGTGGCGAACTGTCGACTAACGCCGACCTGACCGTCACCGGGAAAACCCTGGATAACAGCGATGCGGGTCGTGTGCTGGCGGGTCAATCATTGAACCTTACGCTCACCCAACTGCTGAATCGCAACCAAGGCCAGCTCAACACACAGCGGCTGATGCTGAGGGCTCAGGACCTGGACAACAGCAATGGCAAGCTGCTCGCTCAACAGCTTGTGCAACTTGAGCTCAAAGGCGAGCTGAATAACACCCAGGGCGTGATCAACAGTGAAGGACGCTTGGGCGCCAATGCCGCCAGCCTGGTCAACCGTCAGGGCCGCATGTCCAGTGCCCAGGCGTTGGAGCTGGGTCTGACAGGGGCAGTGGACAACGAGGGCGGTGAGCTGGTGACTGACAGCAGCCTGCAATTGCGCAGCGCCAGCCTGGGCAATCAGAAGGGTGTGCTCAGTGGCAAAGGTGCGGTCGGGGTCACCACTGGCGCGTTGGATAACGCGGGCGGTCGTCTGATCAGCGGCGACACGCTGGCGCTGAAAGCTGGGTTACTGAACAACAGCGCTGGCAGCATCGGCAGCGCCCAGGCCCTGACGGCCAGCGTCGATGGGCTCGACCAACAAGGCGGCAAGCTGTTCAGCAACGCCGGACTTACCTTGGACCTGAACCATGGCCAGCTCAACAACCAGCAAGGCCTGATCAACGCGACCGGCCCGCTGGTGCTGAGCCGGCTCAACGGTGTGAATAACCAGGCCGGTGAAATTTCCAGTGGCCAGGCATTCACTGTCGCGGCGCGCAACCTGGATAACAGCAGTGGCCGCCTTCTCAGCAACCAGGGCCTGACGCTGCGTATCGACCAGGTACTCACTAACGTCAAGGGTTTGGTTGCCGGTGCAAGCCTGAGTGCGCAAGCGGCCGCGGTCGACAACAGCGGCGGTACGCTCACCAGCCGGGGTGGCCTTGAATTGACCAGCACTGGGCTGCTGAGCAACGGGCAACAAGGTTTGATCAACGCCGCGCAAGCATTGACAGTCAATGCGGGCAACTTCAATAACCAGGGCGGCAGCCTGCTGGGTACCAGCGCCCTGACGCTCAATGCGTTGGCCGTGGAAAACAGCGCCAAAGGCCTGATCAACAGCCAGGGTGGCCTGGAACTCAATGCCCAGAATTTAGACGCCAGTGACGGCGGCGAGGTGTCGGCCAAGGGGGACATGGACCTCACACTCACGTCCATGGCCTTGCGTGGCGGCCGGTTGATAGGTGAGCAGCGCCTGAGCGTGGACCTGGCAAACGGTGATCTGGATAACCGCAAAGGCCTGATCTTCGCCAAAGGCCCGTTGACCTTGCAACGCGTGCGCGACCTGCAAAACCAGGGCGGCGAACTGTCCAGTCAAAATGCCCTGAGCCTGACGGGGCGCAACCTGGACAACAGCGCCGGTACGCTTATCAGCCAACAATTACTCACGCTTAACGCGGGCGACGTGGTCAACCGCGGCGGCCTGATCTCGGGTTGGCAGGGCCTCAACCTGATCGGCACTCACCTGGATAACCGTGACAAAGGCACGCTGTCCAGTCGCAACGGCGACCTGGATGTGCGCCTCGGTGGGCGCTTGCTCAACAGTGGCGAAGGCGCGTTGGCCAGCCAAGGGCGATTGACGGTCAGCGCCGCCAGCCTGGATAACAGCGCCAGCGGGGTGATCTCCAGCGGCGCGCAGCAGACCGTGAGCGTGCTTGGCGCGCTGAACAACACCCAGGGCGGCTTGATCGACAGTGGTGCGACATTGGATGTGAGTGCGGCCGACCTCGACAACAGTGCCGGCAACATCACCGCCCAGCGTAACCTCAACGTCTCGGGTGGCAACCTGCTCAATACCGGTGGCTCGTTGATGGGTAACGACCAACTGGTGCTCAACCTGCAAGGCAACCTTGGCAACGTCAACGGCAAGATCGCAGGCACTGGGTCGTTGCTACTCCAGCGTGCCATCGAGGTGGATAACCGCGGCGGTCAACTGGCCAGCCAGGGACGCCTGTCATTGGCCATGGGCGGCCTGAACAACAGCCAAGGCGGCACCGTCGCGGCCAAAGGTCCGCTGGCCATCGATGCCAGCGCCATCGTTCAAAACAGCGCTGACGGCTTGATCTACAGCCAGGAAGGCGACCTGCACCTCAACGCCTTTGGCCTGGTCAACGCGCAAGGCAAGCTGCAGGGGCACAATGGCCTGCGGGTCGAGGTCAATGGTGATCTCGACAACCAAGGCGGCAATATCATCAGCCAGACCGGTGATATGTACCTCAAGGCCGGCAACCTGGACAACCGCAGCGGTGTGCTCGCCAGCCTCAAAGGCGCCATCGAGGCCGGCGTGGTGGGAGTGCTTCGCAATGGCCATGACCTCAATGGCAGCCCCAAGGGCGGCTTGATTCAAGGCCAGCGCCTGCTACTCAATGCCGGTCAGCTCGATAACCAGGGCGGCTATCTTGGCGCGCAAACCAGCGATGCATTGCTCACGGTTGCAACCCTCAATAACCAGCAGGGCGCTTTGTATGCCAAAGGCCTGATGCGCATCAATGGCAGCGCCCTGGATAACAGCGCCGGGCAGATCGCCGGCGACCAGATCGCGCTCGGCCTCGATGGCCAACTGACCAACCACAACGGCCTGATCGAAAGCACCAACAACCTGACCGTGGCTGCCAATGCCCTCGATAACCAGGGCGGCAAATTGCGCGCCCTGGGACGCTCGGGCAAGACCGAGTTCCAGATCGGCGGTGTATTCGATAACCGCAACGGCGCGGTGGAAACCGCCAACCAGGACCTGACCCTGGCGGCCGCCAGCTTCCAGAACAACGGCGGGCAGTTGCTGCATGTGGGTGAGGGCACATTCGACATCTCATTGCCTAACGTTACCGGCGCTGGCGGCACCGTTGTCACCCGTGGCGGCCTGACCCTGAACGCGGATACCTGGACCAATACCAGCGTCATTCAGGCGGGGCGTTTGAACGTTAACGTCAATAACTTCACCCAGACCGAAACCGGGCAGTTGCTGGCGTCGACGCACTTGGAAGGGAAGGGGGGGAGCTGGGTCAATAATGGGTTGATTGCCAGTGATGGCAGTTCAACTATCGACCTCACGGGCACCTACAGCGGTAATGGGCGAGTCACCAGCCAGGGTGTCCTCAACCTGCATGCGGCTCAGTTGGACCTGAGTCATAACGCCAAGATTACCGGCGGTGGCGACACGCTGATCACCGTCGATGGGCAATTGAACAACTATGGACGGTTGACCTCTGCGACCCATCTCGAACTCTCGGCAGGTACGCTGAACAACTACGGGACGTTGGGTGCCGCACAGAATGTGACAGTCACCAGTGCAGCCTTGTTGAACGATCATGGTTTGTTGTTCAGCGGCAACGACATGACCTTGCATGGCAACACCATCACGAACCAGTACGGCGATATCTATAGCCTAGGGCGCCTGGATGTAAGCGGTTTTGATGGTACGAGTAAGGCGGTCAGCCTGGAGAACATATCGGGGAGCATTGAGTCCAGCCGAGACATGTCCCTCAAGGTTGCCAGCCTGACTAACCGTCGGGATGAATTTTCGACCAAAGAAACACCCGGTAGTGGCGGGTCGCTTACAAATATCTGCTGGGACTGTAGCGGGGGCAGTTTTGTCGTCGATTTTATTGGTACCGAGAACTATCAAAGTGAGCTGCTGAAAACATCGGCCGCTTCGACTATCCAGGCGGGCGGCCGTATGGATGTCGCGGCAAATAATGTGCTCAATGAATACAGCGTCATCGCTTCCGGCGCGAACATGAATATCACCGCTGATACGCTGACTAACAAAGGTGCAGCGTCTGGCTCCGGAACGCGTACCCGTACTTGGCGAATGGAATCATCCAATGGTACTTACTGGCGTTTCAAACGTAACATCATGGACCCCTACAACGCTCAGCCCGGACCTAAAAGCCTGCCGGTCAGTGCGTTGTCAGCCTTCAGGCTGATTGGCGATACCTTGGTATCGACCGCTGGCGCGTCATTGGCGCCCGCGATCATCCAGGCAGCCGGTACCGTGAACATCACGGCCACCAAATCCTTGATCAACAGTATCGAGACATCCTTCACCGCCTTGGCCGGGCGCGCTGCGCGCAATGAGGACACGGGTGTTGCCAGCGCCCCGACAACGGTGGTCGTGCAACTCACTCCACAACTGCCACCGGACTTGGCCCAACAACAAGTCAACCCCTTGACGCTACGCGGGTTCACCTTGCCCACCGGCACCCACGGCCTGTTCCGCCTCAGTAGCCGGGCGGGTGAGGATACCCAGGCCACGCAAGCCACCAGTGGCCCACAGAGCTGGACCATGGGCGGTGCGACCCTCGGCCTGGCTCAACGCCAGGATGCACAGCCGGCGCTTGAAACGCGCACCTTCGATTTCAAAAGCGTCACTCAACAGGGCGCAGCTACTCGTCAGGTGGACTCCACTGCACGGCAGGTCAGTGGTGTCACCGCCACCACCAGAGCGCTTAACGTTGCCGGGGCCGGCGATGTGGCCAACGGCAGTGGCTGGACGCCCAGCCAGATCACTCCAGGTGAAATCGCCCGGGGCGACGGTATCAACGCCCAAGATCCGTCCAGCGGTTCAACGCCGCCAGTGGCGAAGGTCACAGGGCCGACGGATCAGCCAGACCTGGCGCTGACCCAAAGGGACACCCACGTTCAGGTCGCCACACCGGGCGAGCCCGCTCGGCCGACGTTGAATATCCCTGGCGTGACGCCGGTTATGCCAGGCGTGCAGCCGGTGGTGAGCACACCCGTTGCACAAGGTGCGGGCAGTAGCCCAATCCAGCTTGCAGAGGTGATTGCCCAGCCGGTCAATGCGCTGGCGCAAACCACTCCAGTCGCCAGCCAGACCATCAACCGCGTGCAAGGCTTCACGCCTACCGCGCCAACGTCGCAACCGCATAAATACCTGATCGAAACCAACCCGGTGCTCACCGACCTCAAGCAGTTCATGAGCTCCGACTACTTGCTCGCGGGGCTGGGTTACAACCCGGACGAAAGTGCCAAGCGCCTGGGCGACGGGCTCTATGAGCAACGCTTGATCCAGCAGGCCGTGCAAGCGCGCACAGGGCAGCGTTTTATCGACGGCCAGAACACCGACGAAAAGCTGTTCAAGTACCTGATGGACAATGCGATCCAGAGCAAGCAGCAACTGAACTTGGCAGTGGGCGTTACCTTGACCTCGCAACAGGTCGCGGCGCTGACCCACGACATCGTCTGGCTCGAACAGCACGAAGTGAACGGTGAAAAGGTGCTGGTGCCGGTGCTGTACATGGCCCAGGCCGACAATCGTCTTGCACCCAACGGCGCATTGATCGCAGGCAACGACCTTAACCTGATCGCCGGCGAAAACCTAGAGAACGCCGGGACCCTGCGTGCCACCAACAACCTGTCCGCCAAAGCGGGCAATAACCTGATCAACAGCGGCTTGATCGAAGCCGGCAACCGCCTCGACCTGCTGGCGGGTAACAACATCGTCAACAAGTCCGGCGGCATCATCGCGGGACGCGACGTCACGCTGACGGCGATCAAGGGGGATGTGATCAACGAACGTGCCGTGACCAGTACTGGTAACGGCACCGCTGAGCGCCGCGACTATCTCGACAGTGCGTCACGCATCGAGGCTGCCAATGACCTGACAATGAATGCAGGCCGTGACATCGCCAATACCGGTGGCGTGCTGCAAAGCGGGCGTGACACCACATTGGTCGCTGGCCGCGATGTGCACATCGATGCCGTTGAACAACGCAATGGTTTGGACCTGGGCAACCGCCTGCGCACCGAAACCGTGACGCAAAACGGCGCCAGTGTGGAGGCCGGCCGCGACCTCAAGGTATCGGCAGGGCGAGACTTCAGCGCCATCGCCAGCCGTATCGACGCCAAGCGCGACTTGAGCATCACGACGACTGAGGACCTGAGTATTTCGTCGGCCGCCGACGAACAGCATTCCTCCAGCAAGTCCAAGAAAGTCACCCAGTCCAAGGACCACATCAGCCAGGTTTCCAGCGTGCTGACGGCCGGCGGCGACGTGTCGCTCAATGCCGGTAAAGACCTGGAACTCACCGCCAGCCGAATCGCCGGCGGCGGCAACGTGGCTCTCGATGCACAGCGCGATGTGAGCATCCTCTCGGCCCTGGACGAAGACGCTTCGTTCTACTCGAAAAAGAGCAAAGGCTCGTTCGGTCGCAGCAAAAGCCAGCAGCGGGAAAGTTACGACAGCACCAACGTAGTCTCGGTCGTCGAAGCCGGTAAAGACCTGACCATCAATGCCACCAAGAAGACTGATGGCGGGATGAGCATCGACGGCGGGCGTGACGTCACCGTGATCGGCAGCCAGTTGAAGGCTGGTGGGGACATGTTGCTGGGGGCCACGGGTGACGTCGCGGTGTTGTCGGGTGTCGAGGAACATGGCTCCTACAGCAAGAAGACCAAGTCCGGGTTCCTGGGGCTGTCCAAAAGCGGCAAGAGCCAGTTGAAGACTACTGCGAGTCAAGTGGGCAGTGAGTTGGAGGCGGGCAATGATGTGGTGGTGGCTGCGGGTAATGATGTGCGGGTGCGGGCCAGTGAGATAAGCGCTGATAACGACGTCGAGTTAAAGGCCGGCCTGGTCAAGGAGACAGGCGACATCAACCTGATTTCTGCAAACGACACGGCCTATAGCCGTAGTGAAAAATACGAGAAGAGAACCGGCTCGATCTCGGGTGGATTTATTGCAATCTCTTCGGCCAAAAAAGCTGGCCAGGAAGCCCAAAGCAGCACCAGCGTGGGTAGCCAGGTGTCCGCGGATCGTGATGCGAATTTGCAAGCCGAGCGAGATATTAACTTGGTAGGCAGTGGCGTCAGTGCTGGACGTGATGTCAGCCTCAATGCGGGGCGCGATGTCAATGTACTTGCGGGCCAAAGCAGTAGCAGCGAGCGCGATTGGCAAAAAAGCAAACAAGCCGGTATTGGCGTATCGAGCGACGCCAATGGTGTGACCTTGTTTGTGGGGGCTGATAAAAGCGCAGAGAAAAATCGACTTGAGCAACAAACAGCAGCCGCGAGCCAGATCAATGCAGGGCAAGACCTGACGATCAATGCCAAGCGAGATATCAACCAGCGCGGGTCTGACCTATCGGCTGCCAATGATGCTGAGCTGACGGCCGGGCGAGATATAAATATCGATGCGGCGCGTGAACGTTTGCTGATGGAGCAGCAGCGGGAGACAGAGCGTAACGGGTTGAGCGTGGCTATCAACCATAACTATGGCAACACCAAGGATGCGGTGAGCGGGGCCGGGAAGGGAGAGGACAATATCAGCAAGGGCTCCAGCACGCTCAAAGGTGTTGATGCAGTCGGCCAATTCCTTGCTGGTCCTACTGGGGACGTAAAATTCGGCAATAGCAAGCACAGTACCAGCACACAGCTGATTGAAGAGACCAATCGCTCATCGACCCTCAAGGCGGGTAAAGATCTCAACTTAGCCGCCGGGAATGATGTGGCGATCAGCGGCGGCCAGTTAAATGCCGGCCGGGATATCAACATCAAAGGTCGGGATGTTTCGCTTGATGTAGCCAAGGGCAGCATTAACCAAAATGACAGTGAGAGTCAGAGCTGGGGTGGCATCCATGGCGGTAGCAGTGGCGGCATAAAGTTAGGCGTAGGTGGGAGCCATGGCGTTGCTAGCGAGAAGGGTAGTAACGGTACTTCTACTGTCACGACAGCGCAGGCCGGGCGCGATATTAACCTGAACGCGAGCAATGACCTGAGCCTGGTAGGTACTCAAGCCAAGGCTGGTCGCGACATCGATCTCAAGGCAGGAAACGACTTGAGCATTCGTGCTGCGCAGAACGACAGTTCAAGCGACAGTAATAGAAACAGTGGCGGTGGAGAAGTCGGGTTTACCTTTGGCAACGAGGGAGTCGGCGTTTATGCCAGCGTCAGCATGGGCAAAGGGAACCTGGAACGGGAAGGGCAGCGTCAACAGGATGCCTATCTCTATGCTGCCGATCGTTTGGGCTTCGAGAGCGGCCGCGATACCCAGGTTGCAGGTGCCGACTTGCGCGCAGATAAAGTCATTGGCCGGGTCGGCGGTGACCTGAATGTTTCTTCTGTCCCCGACACCGGCAAAGTCAAAGGCAAAGAATTTGATCTGAGTGTCACCGTCACCATCGGTCCGGGTGCCGGTGTCAGCGGTTCGGTTGGTTACGGTCAGACTTCTGGAAAAACCAATTGGGTCGAAGACCAGACGCGGATCACCGCCAGCGACAAAGTGGATATCCGTACGGAGAAGCACACACAACTCGATGGCGCTTTAATCGCTTCAGACACTGGCAACTTGAAACTGGACACCGGCACGCTGGGGTTCAGAGACATCTCTGGAGAAGATAAAGAGCACGGGTACTACTTGAACGTCGGTGGCACCTATAAAAACGGTGAAAGCACTACCCAAGACCCGAGCCAGGTCGATAAAGGCAAGACGGGGCAGACGGGGTGGAGTGTTACTGGCTGGAAGTACGATAAGGAACGCGAGCAATCAGTCCGCGCGACGGTGGGCGCGGGTGAGATCGTTGTGCGTGATGTGGGCGATGTTACATCTGCAGTGACGGGGCTCAATCGCGATGTTGATAAAGCCTACGAAGTTACCAAGGACCAGGAAAAACGTACGGATCTGTATGTAACTGACTCCTCGTTGAAAGCGGTGACATCCCCAAAGGCAACATTAGAACAATGGAAAACCGACGCAGCCAAGTTAGGTGACAAAACCGAAGAGACGATTTTTCAGATGGTGGACCTGCTTGGCGCTGGTTCGGAGATTGCGCAAGGCACAAACCCTGATTGGGTTGGTCGCATGATGGAAGGCAAGGCTGCTTTTAGGCAGCTGGGTAGTCGCCACGTAGAGGAAAGGTCCGCTATCGTCAACCGAGTGCTTGGCAATATCACAAATAACGACCACTCTCCTGAAACTCAAGCACTGGCAGATAAGATCACTCAGATAGCAGGAGACGACCCGCAAAAAGCTCAGCAAGTGTTGACGTTGCTAACGAGCTTGAATAAAAGCGGTCATGGAGAAAATAACTTCTTACCGGCGATACCTCTCGCCATGGCGGGCATCACAGCCATAGGAGGCGCGTTAGTTGCAGCTAACCCAACCACTCAGGAAAACTTGCGTATTGCGGCAAACTCCATGGTTGAGGCAGCAGCCAAAACTGGAGAGAATGCTGCGCAAAGTATGAAAAGCAGCATATTGATCTGGGATGTAATTGTCGGTACGGCATTCCCGATCCACCTGCTTGACCCTAGCAATCGCAGTCTGGTCAATCCGATCCTCACTGACATCGCCGTGCATCCGAGCAGTGGCGGATTTGGTGATGGCAGTGTGGTTGCTCCGACGGTTCATACCGGTGGGACGCAGCTGGACGGGCGACAGGATGATGGCAAGTATGTGACGCCGGAGCATCGACTTGATCCGGGGAATATGTACAGTGATAGAGTGGAGCTGAAAGGTTTAGCACAAAATAGACCTTTGCAAGATCTTACTCATCAGGAGCTGCTTGGGATTTTCGGTACAGCGGGGATTGATCTATCCAACCATGCCATTACTAGGCTCAAGGATTCTCGAACGAAAAATATTGGTTTTGAAACACCCAATGACATTGCAAAAATATTCAATGATGGCACTAAATTTGATGCTGGTAATGGTGCCGTTGGATATGGGTACAAAGGGCTTGAGGTGATTATTAACCCAGTAACAAAGAAGATTGTTACCTTTAGGCCAGCGAAAAATAGGGAGTGAAATATGATTGACTTATTCGATAAGGGTAATAAGTTTTCACTCAAAGTGAAAGGGTATGAATTTCCCGGTGCGCAGGATGAGTTAGATGCTAATTGGTTGGTTGTCAGTATAGATGTCGAACATAAGGCCGGGGAGCCATGGAGAGCGTGTGGGCCCTATCTGCGCACTAATGAACTATTAAGGCTGTTGAGATGGTTGAGAAGTTTAAAAGCTGGAGTGCAACCTTCAAGGATTGCATTCACGGAAGGGGAATTGGCATTTTCGTATTTGGGTGATATGCAGCTGGCAGTGATACTTGACTTTAATTTCCACCCTAAGGGCGCAGCGTATGATTACTCAAGTGACAGAGAGTTCTCATTGCCTTTCAATGTTGATGATAAAGGCTTGGCTAATTTGATTCGTTCTGTTGAAGAGGCCATAAGGGAGTTTCCCGAGCGCTAAGTCGCGGCATAAGAAGATGGCGGTATAGAATGCGGCAGATTTATTTGGTTATTGTCTGTAACTAATAAAGCTGTCCCGAATGGCACTTACTTAATTTACTTCGAGTGACCATTTTTCCTGAGCTCGACCCTTGCCGCCGAGCCCGTCGAATGAAAAAGGGGACTACGGAGAAAAGGGGACAGATTTATTTTTGAAGTTTGGGTTTTGTGAAGGTCTTGAACAGTAGCGGATGAGTCTCTGTAAAATAAATCTGTCCCCTTTTTTCTCTCCAGTCAACAATTGACGGGCTGAAGTCAGGGAAAATTTCTCCAGATGACTTGCCTCCTATCCGGGTATTTGAGAAGGACGGGGCGGTCTACAGCTTGGACAACAGACGTTTGCTTGCTGCGTCTGAGGCGGGAGTTCCAATCAAAGTTGTTCCGGCTACGCCAGCAGAGGTTGCTAAGGAAGGATGGAAAATGACTACCCCCAATAATGGTTCGATTATCTGTGTTCGAGGTATTTGTAAGTGAGGACTGTATGAGTTTTGAGCGAGTTAGAGATATACAGACAAAAGAAGATCTTGCGGATTTTGTTGGTGAGTTCAGAGAGGGGTTGGTGCTTAATCCAAATGACTGGGAGAATCCGGACTTAGAAAGGTTTTTAGCTGCAATGGAAGCCTGGATTAGATCAATAGATATGTATGCAAAAAACTCTGGCGACAATGAAGTTATTAGCCCTAGTTGGAGCACCTTCGCAAAGATTTTATGTGCGTCGAAAGTTTACGAGTAATTGTTTTGCATAGACTTCACTCAGCACCAGATCCCGCCGGTGTTGTTTTATCTGTTTATTGCAAAATCTCCGCCCTTCACTGCTCGCTTTAGTCATGGCTTGTAAAAAAGGGGGCAGATTATTTATAGGATTGACGAGTCCTTTTAGATATGACGAATGAGTCTCCGGAAAATAAATCTGTCCCCTTTTTTCTTTCAGTAATAACCAAGCAACCCGTATGGGAGGCAATCAAGCGCGCCTACCGGGAAAGGTCACGGCACATCACGACCATACCGATTTCGGCTACATCGGTACTGAAGGGGATTTCTCCCAATGACCGAAATCCGAAGTTCTCATAGAAACGCTGCGCGTTTGAATTGGTCTTCAGTACGTCTAGCCATAAGAAACCTTCATTGCGGTTTTGCGCTGCGTCTTGAATGAATTGGAGAAGCTGCTTCCCATAGCCCTTGCCCGCCTGAGACTCGAGGAAGTAAATTTTCTGGAGTTCGGCGCCAAAATGATCAGACATTGGGATCGGCTTGGACCAATTGACTTTTGAGAATCCTACTGCCTGGCCTTTGTCGTCGAACGCGATGAGCCAGTAGTGATTGATAGGTGAACCGATAGATTTCTGCAGTTCAGAAACCGAGAAGTCCTCGCTTAGGAAGTTCTGTAGTCCTGCGGCGGTCCAGATATCAGAAAAGTGCTCTTTGTAGGTCTTTATGCCGATGTCTCGGAGCGTTTGAAGGTCTTCAATCGTTGCCTCTCGAATCGTGATCACTCTTTTGCTCCTTGCGCCAAATGACTCCAACCAATACCGGCAACCCCCCACCATTTCAAGTCCTGCCTAAGCGAGGCGCCAAAGTCTCAAGGAATCGGAAGGTCGCCCGTTGGGGTGAGACGCAGGTCCGCATGGTTGATGGTGAGGATGGTGGGCCTGAAGGTGCATGAGGGCGGTCGGCATGGTCTGTACGTCGATTATCACCAAGACAACGGCATCGGCGGGCTTCGGTCTGAATAAAGAGGTGGGATATTCGTTCGGCAGGACGCCGGGCGAGGGGGATTGCGGAGCGGTTTCTAAAATTGCGGAGCGGAAAAGATAAGGGCCTGCCCAGGTTTCCCCGGCAAGCCCTTGATATCTATGGTGCCCGAACCCGGAATCGAACCGGGACGCCCTTACGAGCGGGGGATTTTAAGTCCCATGCGTCTACCAGTTTCGCCATTCGGGCGGTAGCGCGGTGTAACAGGGTTGGGAATATATAGATCCAGCCGCTTCAGCGCAACCTCCAGGCCGGTTTTCCCGCATAAAGATGCGCAGGAAAAAGCGTGGAAGATCAGTGATCTACAGGGCCTTTGTGTCAAGTCCTGATGAACGCAAGCAACCCAGGAACAAGCCCCATAAATGACAGTCATAGCGATATGCCATTTCGGCATTTCGCCAGGAGTCGTTTGATGCTCAGTGTCCGTAAGCAGGCTTGGATCATGGCCGTGGGTGTGGCGGGTTTGTTAAGCACTGCGATGCTCAGCCCGGCGCAGGCGGGGAGTGCGGTGCGGTGGGGTGAGTTTGGTGCGTCGTCTTCAGACAAGTTAACGGCCGGCTCGATGGACGTGGGCGGTGCCTATGTGTTGAAGCCGTCGGGTGTTTCCGTGGGTGATGTCGAGGCGCTGCAAGCTGGGCAGAAACAGAGTCAAAGCGAACTGCAAAGCTTGAAAAGCAAGGTGGAGGGGCAGGAGCGTGCGTTTGATGAGTTCAAGCGCAAGGATGGTTCGAGTGCCAGTAGCAGTGACAGCCAGCTGTCGAGTCTCAAGCGGACGGTGGATGAGCAGAAGAGCACGATAGAGCGGCAGAAAGGCGAGATCGACGGGCTGAAGCGTAGCCTGGACGATTTGAAGCGCAGCGTGGATAACCTGAGCAGCAAGGTGAAGTGACGGCACTGATACTGTGGGCAATATAGGGCAACCGTGGGAGCTGGCTTGCCTGCGATGGCGATGTGTCAGTCACAGGGGTTGCGCCTGTTACACCGCCATCGCAGGCAAGCCAGCTCCCACATTGACCGTGTCGGCCTTCAGTCAATCAGTGCCAGCAAGTCGGTGATCCCCACATCCACACCCGCCTGGCTCAGCAGCGTTGTCACCTGGCCGCGGTGGTGGGTCTGGTGGTTGAAAAAGTGCACCAGCAGGCCGAAGAAGGGTTTCTCGGCAGCCACGCCGCGCATGTTGTGATAACGCAGTCGTTGATCAAGGTGGGACTCGTGCAGGCTGCTGGCCCAATCAATGATCAGTTGATCCAGCCAGGCGCGATGGGCCGATAATTCAGCAAGGTTGGCGAAGGCCAATTGCTTGAGGTCACCGGGCGTAGCAATGCCGTTGAGTGGCGCCAAGGCCGCAAAGTTGGCCGGGTGTTCGGCAAAGCGCTTGAGCCAGACGGTGTCGCCCAGCATCAGGTGGTTCAAGGTGCCGAGGATCGAGCCGAAAAACGCCTGGCGGTCCAGGGTCAATTGTGCGTGCGTCAGGGTGCTGGCGGCGTCGTAGACCTTGCGGTTCATCCATTGGTTGTAGGTGGCCATCAACGCAATATGCTCGATGCGATTCACCGCGGTTCTCCCTTGTCGGCGTGATGACGTCATCATAAAGCTTGCCCGCCCGACGGTCATGGTGTTCCATCAGGGGAGGACTATGTTTGATCAACGCCACTATTTGCGCCCCGGAGGGCGACACCATGAATACCAGCGATCTACTGGAACAACTGTTGCGTGCAGGGCAGCAAGGCGGCGGGGCTTCGGGCGGCGGCCTGGGCGGGTTGCTCGGAGGGTTGTTGAAGGGCGCCGGCACCGGCAATGCGTCTTCGGCGGGCGGCGGTTTGGGTGGTTTATTAGGTGGCCTGGGTGGCTTATTGGGCGGCGCGCCGGCAGGTGGTACTACCCAGACGCGTAGCGGCGGTGGGATGAACTACGCGGCGCTGGCATCCCTGGGCATGGCGGCGTTCCAAGCGTACCAAGCCTGGCAACGCCAACAGGCCTCGGCGCCGCAGCAAGCTATCCAGACCGTTGACCAGCTTGAAGGGCCTGAAGCCGAAGCCCATAGCCACGGCGTACTGCGTGCGTTGATCGCGGCGGCCAAGGCGGATGGCAAAATCGATGCGAAAGAGCAGCAGATGATTTCTACAGAAATCGGCCGTCATACCGACGACCCACAATTGCAGCAGTGGCTCGACGCCGAAGTCGCCAAGCCATTGGATGCCGCCGATTTTGCCGAGTATGCCAATGACCCGGCACTCGCTGCGGAGATTTACCTGGCCAGCGTGATGCTGGTCAATGATCAGCAGGACGCCGAGCGCAATTACCTCGACGACCTGGCCGGTCAGTTGCAAATCGATCCGCAATTGCAGGTGCATCTGGAGCAGCAGGCCAAAGCCTAGAACCTCAGCGTCGCCCCAGTGGTCAGCCACTGGGCGCGATCGCCAATCAGGCTGCGCCCGACCAGCAGGTCCACGTCGACAAATTCGCCGATGTGCAAACGCGGACCAGCCTGCCAGGCCTGTTCGCCGCCTTCCTGGCCATAGCGCTCGCCAATCAGCGTGAGCGCCTCTGCCAACTGATATTCGAACCCCGTGCCCCAGGTCAGGCGATGCTGTTGATCACCCTCGTTGTAGGCGTGGCTCCAACCGGCGTTCAGGTTCAGGCGCAGGGGTGCCAGGGGTTGCCACGTGAGTGGGACGTTCAGGTCTGCGCCATCAAACCCGTGATGGCGATCCAGCGCGACATGCGCTCCGATAGCAACCGCCAGTTCCAAGCCCAAGTCTTGCCGTGACAGCACCTGCACCTTGGCTTGCGGGCTGATCTGTGTCTCGCCTTTGCCTGCATCCACGGCCCGTGACAACGCGGCGCCCCATTGCACGGCAGGCATGGCGCTGAACGTGCAGGCGGGCGACACGCTGCGGTTGTGGGTGCTGCCCGCGTGCCGATGGGCGCTGTACCAGGCGTCGACGTTGCATTCCCCCGGCGCGTTGATCGCACCGTCATCAACCACATAAGCGCCGCCTGCGGCTTGCGCTTTTGAAACCAACGCGACCACCAAAACAAGGCCCAGGGCCATGCCGATAAAGATCAGGTTGCGCTGCAATGCACGACGCTTCGCTGGCGGCAGTAACAGCAGTGTGTGGTGAGCACCGCGAGAGTGGCGCGCGCGATATTTGGCAAACCCGTCGCGGCGTGCCGGCGTGTGTTTTTTGTGCATGATGCACCTCGCTTGAATTCAGCTTTCTACGGTCAGCACCGAAATGCCGCTGGCTTTGGCCTGGCAGACCAGCTCCGAGGTATCGTCACCACCCGGCAGGGCGATGATCAGGTCGGGGCGGCTGTCGGCCAGCATGAAATGGTTGCGCTGGCGTTCCGCCTGTTTGCCGTGGCGCTGCCAATTGGGTGGGTAACGCACCACGTCGATACCGATTTCCCGCGCCCATTCCTCGATCTCACTGCCCAGGAACTGGTTGCCGCCGTGGATCAGCACCTGCACCGGGCGCAGGCGGTGGTAAGCGTCCAGCACATGGCGGGACTTTTTGGTGTCGGCGTAATGACGACCTGCACAGATCAACACGCGCATGAGTAAATCCTTTTCTTGCACGCTGGCGACCGGGCGGCCTCCAGCGTTTGAACGGCGGGGAGGGTCAGTACCACTGCTTGAAGCGGCGGATGTAGATCGTCTTCATCAGTTGGGCGACGCAGCAGTAAGCCAGCAAGGTGCCCACCAGCCATGGGAAGTACGCCAGCGGCAGCGGTTGCAGCCCCACCAGGGTGCCCAGCGGTGAGAACGGCACGTAGATGCCCAGGGCGATCACGATGCAGGTCATCATCAACACCGGCCAGGCGGCTGTGCTCTGGAAGAACGGGATCTTGCGGGTGCGCAGCATATGCACCACCAGGGTTTGCGAAAGCAGCCCCTCGATAAACCAGCCGGACTGGAACAGGGTCTGCATTTCCACACTGTTGGCCGAGAACACGTACCACATCAGCGCAAAGGTGGTGATGTCGAAGATCGACGAGGTTGGCCCGATCCAGATCATGAAGCGGCCAATGTTTTTCGCATCCCACTTGCGCGGCTTGGCCAGGTATTCCTTGTCCATCTTGTCCCACGGCAGGGCCAGCTGGGAGATGTCGTACATCAGGTTTTGCAGCAGCAGGTGGATCGCCAGCATCGGCATGAATGGAATGAACGCACTGGCCACCAGCACCGAGAACACGTTGCCGAAGTTGGAGCTGGCGGTCATGTTCAGGTACTTCATGATATTGCCGAAGGTTTCGCGGCCCTTGAGCACGCCTTCTTCCAGCACCATCAGGCTTTTTTCCAGCAGGATGATGTCGGCCGATTCCTTGGCGATGTCGGTGCCGCTGTCCACCGAAATACCCACATCGGCATCGCGCAGCGCCGGCGCATCGTTGATACCGTCACCGAGGAAGCCGACGGTGTGACCGTTGGTTTGCAGCGCCTTGAGCACGCGGGATTTTTGCAGCGGCGTGAGCTTGGCGAACACCGTGCGTTCTTCCACGCGGCGCAGCAGGGTAGCGTCGTCCATGGCTTCGATTTCCACGCCCAGCAGCGGCTGGCCGGGCTCCAGGCCAACCTGGCGGCAGATCTTGCTGGTGACCACGGCGTTGTCACCGGTCAACACCTTGATCGCCACGCCAATCTGTTGCAGCGCCGCAATCGCCGGGCCTGCGGTTTCCTTCGGCGGGTCCAGGAAGGTCAGGAAGCCCTGGATCACCAGGTTGCGCTCGTCGCTGGTGGTGTATTGCTGGCGTGCCAGTGCTTTGGGGATATTGCGGGTCGCCACTACGAGTACACGGAAACCGTCTTCGTTGTAGTCATTGGCGAGTGCCAGCAGGGCGTCACGACGGCGGTCATCCAGGGGCAAGGCTTCGCCGGCCTCCATGACATGGGTGGCAATGCTCAGCATCTCTTCCACCGCGCCCTTGCACACCAGCAGATGGTCACCGGCGGCATCCTTGACCACGATCGACAGGCGGCGGCGCACAAAGTCGAATGGCAATTCATCGACCTTGCTGCAGGCAAACGGCACCTGGAACTTGGGGTTCTGTTCCGAGAACTGCACCACCGCCTGATCCATCAGGTTTTTCATGCCGCTCTGGTGAAAGCTGTTGAGCCAGGCCAGGGACAGCACGGCGTCATCGCGCTGGCCGAAGGCATTGACGTGATGCTCGAGGATGATCTTGTCCTGGGTGAGGGTGCCGGTCTTGTCAGTGCAAAGCACATCCATCGAGCCGAAGTTCTGGATCGCATTGAGGCGCTTGACCACCACCTTGCGCTTGGCCATCGCCGTAGCACCCTTGGCCAGGTTGGCGCTGACGATCATCGGCAGCATTTCCGGGGTAAGGCCGACGGCTACCGCCAGGGCAAACAGGAAGGCATCGCCCCAATCGCCCTTGGAGAAGCCATTGAGGAAGAACACGATGGGCACCATCACCAGCATGAAGCGGATCAGCAGCCAGCTGACACTGTTCACCCCGCGGTCGAAGGCGGTTTGCACCCGCGAGCCGACAATCGCCTTGGCCAGGGAACCGAAGTAAGTGCGCGGCCCCGTTGCTACCACCACCGCTTTGGCGCGACCGCTGACCACGTTGGTGCCCATGAAGCAGATGTTCGGCAAGTCCAGCAGGTTGCTCTGGTCGGCGGCGAGGGTGGAGGCGGATTTTTGCGTGACATCGCCCAGGGTGTCGTACTTCTCCACCGGCAAGGCTTCACCGGTCAGCACCGCCTGGCTGATAAACAGGTCGCGGGACTCGATCAGGCGGATATCGGCGGGGATCATGTCACCGGCCGATAGCTGCACGATATCGCCGGCCACCAGGTCGCGCATCGGCACTTCGCGCAAGGTGGGCTGGGCGCCAACCTGCTCGCGGCGCAGCACGGTGGCGGTGGTGCGGACCATGGCCTTGAGGGCCTCGGCGGATTTGGCCGAACGGTGTTCCTGCCAGAAACGCAGCAGGCTGCTGAGCAACACCATGGTCATGATAATGACGACCTTGGTTGGGTCGGCTTCTTCGCCTTCCTGCATCGGCAGCCAGCAGTCAGTCACAAAGCTGATGCCGCCCAGGGTCAACAGCACGTAGATGAACGGGTTGTTCAGGGCCTGCAGGAACTGGATGATCGCGTGCGGCGGCTTGTCATGGGCGACTTCGTTATAGCCTTCCCGTTGCAGGCGCGCCGAGGCGTCCAGTTCGGTCAGGCCGTTCTGGGTGGCCCGTACATTGGCGAGCGTGGCCGCCAGGCCATTGTGGGCTTCACGGGCGGCACGCATCGACAGCTTGGTGTCGGCAGCGGTGCCATTTTTCTTGTGCAGAGGCGTGTTTTTTACGGCGCTCATTGTCTGTACTCCTGTCGCCAATTCTCGACAAAACATACCCGGTACTTACCTGCAGACAGGCGAGCGAAAGCATGCCGAGCCGCAAACTTTGCGATCGGTTTAAATAAGATGTTCACATAACTTCTGAAGGGCCCGCTAACAGCGCGTTAGTTAACTAGCGTGCAGCGGGCTACTACTGGACCTGTTCATAACGAACTCCAGGGTCATCAATAAGAAAGTTGTTGTTTCCAGCCAGGTCAGGCGGCGCGAGCGCTCAAGTAAAGACCGAACAGCAAGCGCGCTTGCGACAGGCTGGAAACCTTGGGTCTCTGAGGGTCTTGAGGGTCGGCGTGATCCCAGTGCTGCACCAGGTGGCCGCTTTCAGGGCAGATACGCCAGTGCGCCAGCGGCGATGCCGGGCGCACATGAGGGGAGGGTGTGGCAAAGGTCGAGCGGGTTGGCGAAAAGCCAGCCGACGCGCGGCACAGCTTGGCACGCAGGGCTGCGGCCAGGGTGCGTGGATCGGATAAAACAAGGAGTTGGAAGGTCATAACACACCTCGGGACCGGACGGGCGACCGGTGAGGTAGTTACGGTGGAGCATCAAGCTCTAGCGCAGCTTACCGGACCTGGAACGCGAGTCCTGTCATCTTCTGGGTTTGGCGCCCGATGCCCGCAGAGGCGGTGCTCGGACAGCGACTAGATACTGTGTCCATTGGCTTCTTTTGTGAGGTTTAAAAAAGGCCCCAGTTGCGGGCACGGGCAATCTACTCAGGGCATCAGTGAATGTCAACGTATGATTAATTAAATTAATCCGTGTTCAGAGTTTGTTCAGACAAGAGGTACGCGTAAGTTACGGACTTCATATACCGTGCGCGGCGAGTAGTGCCAGATATATCAATACCAAACCGCAGGCTGCATAACTGACGCGCTGCCAAGTCGGTGATGCGTTCTTGCGCAGCAGGTTAACCAAGGCGGCGGTAAGAAAACACGAGAGCACCGACGCCAGCATGAAGCCGGCAAAAAACATCAGGGTTTGCCCGTGGCTGGGGGTGGTGCCGACAATCCCCGACAGGGCGCTGCCCAGGGCGCCCCAGTATACGATGTTTTTCGGGTTAGCCAGGGAGATCGCTGCGCCAACCGCCAACGCGTTTTTGCCTGAGCTGGCAGGGGCGTTGTCGGTTGCGGGTAGCTGCCAGGCATCAATGAGGCTGCGGATGCCCAGCCAGGCCAGGTAGAGCGCACAGACGATTGTGAGTGGCACCCGCACTGCATCATGCTGGATCAGCAGTGCGATACCGGTGAGGCCAATCACGGCCCAGACGGCGTCGCCCACCAGCGAGCCGAACTGCACCAGCAAGGCCGGTGTGAAGCCATGGAGCAAGCCGCGGCGCAGAGTCTCTGCCAGTACGGCGCCGGGGGAGAGGCAAAATACGAAGCCGAATACCAGCGCATAAACAAAGATCGACAGCATGCTCAGCTCCTTTCGAGAAAGTGCCAGAGCATACGTCAGTCCGGGAGGGGGATACCACGTCCTGTGTAGGAACGTCCGCGATGGCGGTGTGTCAGTCACTGAATCTTCAACTGAACCACCGTCTTCGCAGGCAAGCCAGCTCCCACATTGGTTATGTATTGCCCACCAAATCTGCGCCCGGCGCAGATCCCCTGTGGGAGCGGGCTTGCCCGCGAAGGCGGTGTGTCAGCCACTGAATCTTTAACTGAACCACCGCTTTCGCAGGCAAGCCAGCTCCCACATTGGTCATGCATTGCCCACAGAATCAGCGCCTGGCGCAGATCCCCTGTAGGAGCGAGCTTGCTCGCGAAAAACGTCAACGATAACGCGTGTTTTCTGGATGAGCGCGGTGTCTATGAGTTTTTCGCGAGCAAGCTCGCTCCTACAAAGGCTGTGGTGTTGAGGCAATGCGGTGGAGTTCAGCCTTCAATTCATCCGACGATAAACTCGCAAAGGGAAGTGCAAAAAACGCCTTGCAGCGTGCAGCGATAATGTCGAGGGTGGCGTTGAATGCCGCCTCTACTTGCGCCTCATCACCCAGTACCTCGGAAGGGTCTTCCAAGCCCCAATGCGTCTTCACCGCTGGGCCGAAATACACCGGGCACGCTTCTCCGGCCGCTTTATCGCACACGGTGATGACCACATCCGGTGGGCTGTCTTTAAAGGCGTCATTGCCCTTGCTGCACAAGCCTTCAATACTGATGCCCGCCGCCTGCAACGTCGTCAGGCTGCGTGGCAATACCTGCCCCTTGGGGAAGCTGCCAGAGCTGACCGCCTTGAAGCCCGACGGCGCCAAGTGATTGAACATCGCTTCGGACAAGATGCTGCGGCAACTGTTGGCGGTACACATGAACAGGACTTTCATGGTGTGTTCCTTTAAAAGCTCAGGCGCAAGGCGAGGGCGGCGAGGGTGATCAGCAGCACGGGCAGGGTCAGCACGATCCCGACCTTGAAGTAGTAACCCCAGGTGATGGTGATGCCTTTGCGCGCCAGGATGTGCAGCCACAGCAAGGTGGCCAGGCTGCCGATAGGCGTGATTTTCGGGCCCAGGTCGCTGCCGATCACATTGGCGTAAATCATCGCGTCCTTGACCACGCCCACGGCATGGCTGGACTCGATGGACAACGCGCCAATCAGCACGGTCGGCAGGTTATTCATGGCCGAAGAGAGCAGCGCCGTCAGCACCCCGGTGCCCATGGCCGCGCCCCATATACCGTAGCTGGCGAAGGTGTCGAGCCAGGTGGCCAGGTAGTCGGTCAGGCCGGCGTTGCGCAGGCCATACACCACCAGGTACATGCCCAGGGAAAAAATCACGATCTGCCACGGGGCTTCTTTCAGCACTTTGCGCGTGGAAATCTGATGACCTTTGGCAGCAATCACCAGCAGCAACACCGCACAGGCCGCCGAAATCGCACTGATGGGAATACCCAGCGGTTCCAGGGCAAAACAGCCGACCAGCAGAATACCCAGCACCCACCAGCCGGCGCGAAAGGTCGCACGGTCATGGATGGCACTGGCGGGGTCATCCAGATCGGCCGGGTCGTAGGTCTGCGGGATATCCCGGCGGAAAAACCACAGCAGCACCGCGAGCGTGGCGGCGACACTGACCAGGTTCACCGGCACCATCACCGCTGCGTATTCGTTGAAGCCAATCTTGAAATAATCCGCCGAGACGATATTCACCAGGTTCGACACCACCAGCGGCAGGCTCGCGGTGTCGGCGATAAACCCCGCGCCCATGACGAAGGCCAGGGTCGCCGTCGGAGAGAAGCGCAAGGCCAGCAACATAGACATCACGATAGGCGTCAGGATCAACGCCGCACCGTCATTGGCAAACAGCGCCGATACCAGCGCACCCAGCAGCACCATATAGGCAAACAACCGCCGCCCGAGACCACGGCCCCAGCGCGCCACATGCAGGGCCGTCCAGGCGAAGAAGCCGGCTTCGTCCAACAACAGGCTGATGATGATCAGCGCGACGAAGGTACCGGTGGCGTTCCAGATGATGTGCCATACCACCGGGATGTCCGCCAGGCTGATCACCCCGCAGGCCAGCGCCAGGATTGCGCCCAACGTGGCACTCCAGCCGACGCCCAGGCCCTTGGGTTGCCAGATGACCAGCACGATGGTGACGAGGAAAATCGCAATGGCGACAAGCATGAATAAAAGCTCCGATGGCTCAGCAGCAGGTGCTGGCCCGTTGTGGTCTGTCGCCCATTGCATTCAGACGCAGTGCGTCATCCTGCAACCATGGCTGGTTGGCTTGTAAGGTGGTGTCCAGCACCTGAGTGACCCAGGCGGGCAGTGCCGGATTGATGCGGTAGTAGATCCATTGCCCTTGACGACGGTCCACCAGCAGGCCGCAACTGCGCAATTGCGCGAGATGGCGGGAGATTTTTGGCTGGCTGTCGTCCAAGGCATGGATCAACTCACACACACAAAGTTCGCCCTCGCGCAGGATCAGTAAGGTCACCCGTGCACGGGTGGCATCGGCCAGGCACTTGAACAGGGTGGGGGGGGAGAAGAGATCTGACATGGTCAAGGACTTTTCAAGCAGAGATATTCTAATATACGTATTTCCATATATATCGGTCAAACCTTGTTTCAATTGATATGGATCAAACACCTGTGAAACCGCCACAACTGATTGAAATTAAAATGAAACACAAATGTCCTAACGTGCCTGCCCATTGCTGATGAAGGAAGACCCCGCGTGACCCGAGCCACCCGCAACCTGCGCAAGACCCTGGATTCCGTCGCGGAAAATAACGAAACCGCGGCGTTTGACCTGATGCGCGCCGTGGAAAAACTCGGCGATGAAGTGCTGCGCCAACGCCTGCTCAATACCATCCACCGACTGAACCAGGATGCCTACGAATTGCGCGAAGCGCGGGATTCGGTGGAGCAGGTGTCGGTCAAGCTCGCCTGAGCAAGATCGTTCAAGACACGCCTTCGTTGGTGCTGGCATGCTTGTCGACTGTCTGTCGATGAGCCGTTTCCATGCCCACTGCATTACCTCATTACGCCTTCACCCGCGGCGCCATCGCCGTCATTCCCTTGTCCCTGGCCTGTGCGCCCTGGGGGTTGCTGGCCGGATCCATGGCCATCGACGCGCAATTTACCCCGCTGCAAGCCCAAGGTTTGTCGGCCATTGTGTTTGCCGGTGCCGCACAATTGGTAGCCATTGGCATGGTCAAGAGCGGTGCCAGCCTGATTTCCATTGTGCTGACCACCTTGCTGCTGACCTCCCAGCATCTGCTTTATGGCATGCACATGCGTCCTACCCTGTCTTCGCTCAACACCCGCTGGCGCATGAGCCTGGGTTTTTTGTTGACCGATGAGTTCTTCGCCCTGGTCAACCACTATGACCGCCAGACCTTCAATCGCTGGTACGCCTTGGGCGTCGGCCTGACGTTTTACCTGATCTGGAACCTCTTCACCCTCGCCGGCATCGTGCTGGGCAAGAGCATTCCCGGCCTGGATCAATTGGGGCTGGAGTTCTCGATTGCCGCCACCTTTATCGCCTTGATCACCCCGGTGGTGCGCGATGTGCCCACGGTGGTCTGCGTGGCGGTCGCGTTGCTGAGCTCGGTCTGGTTGAGTTATCTGCACTGGGAATCGGCGGTGGTGGTCTCGGGTGTGCTGGGGATGAGCGTGGGGTTTGCCTGCAAGCGGCTGGGAGTGGGGCAACGATGATTTACCTGATGATTGTGGCCATGGGCCTGGTGGTGTTCTTCAACCGTTACCTGTTTATCGAGCCACGACTGCCGGTGCGGCTCAATCGTGGTGCGCGTGAATTTTTGGGCTTCGCCGTGCCGGGCATGCTCACAGCGATCTGCGGGCCGATTATTTTCCTGGCGGACCATCAGCTCAACCTGAGCCCGACCAACCCTTACCTGCTGGCCGGCATCTGCGCCGTGGCGTTGATGTACTGGACACGCAGCGTATTGACCACCGTGCTACTGAGCATGGCGCTGTTCTATCTGCTGCGTTGGTGGTTCTGATACCCAGGCAAAAAAAAGCCCGCGGGGTGGCGGGCAGAAGGGAGACTTCTAAAAAATGAGCTTGGCCACTATAGGCGGCGTGTTTGCCCTTCACAGTGAAACAAACTTCATGGGCGCGTCAGTTGGCCCCGGCACAATGGTAGAGTCACGGTTTTTCCAAGGAAGCAATGCCATGCACAAAGTGGTAATGGGCGCATTGATACTGGCGGCACTGGCCGGTTGCGCAGGTTCCAAGATGAAAGAGGCGCGCGCAGGCAGCCCGTACAAAACCCTGGCGTCAGACAAGGCCACCCTGGTGGTTGCCCAGTGCATCCAGTTCGGCTGGCAAGATGAAAGCGTGTTCGGCGTCGATGCCGGCGGCTTCAAGGAAGCGACCGAGGCGGGTGGTTTCACGGTGTACACCACCGGTGGCGATTACTTTGTCGATGTACTCAGCTCCGGCGCGGGTTCCAAGGTCAACTACTATGCTGCCCAGGACACTATGCCGGCTAAACGTCGCCTGGCAGCACTGGCCACTTGTCTGTAAGTCGGTTGCCTTAGTCATATTCCGAAACGCCTGGCGGGACAGCCGCCGGGCATTGGCTTATGATTCACTCGCTCGTTCGACGTGATGGCTCTTTACCGGTACACGGATGTCGAGGCTTAAACGTCGAACGAGCTCCTCCACTCCAACCTCAACGGGGCATGAAACCCAAGTGCCAGCGTCGCGGAATCAACAGTGTCGCCGCCCCCAAGGCCCCAGCCAACGCACCACTGACCCACAGTGCGCGCAGGCCCATTTGCTGTTCCAGCAGGGCGCCGATCACCGCGCCGATAAACATCCCGGCCCACGGAATCAGTTGCACGCGCCAGCCATTGCGGCGCTCGCCCATTAACCAGCGGCCCAGCCCGCGACCAAAACGTGACAGCGCCCCGGTGACGTAGGTCAGCCCCACCGGTAATCCGTTCACCTCCTCGACGGCCGCGTTGAGCATGCCCATGGCAACAATCGCTGCGAGCAACGCAGGCAAGGTGTCGGTGGCAGGCCACAACGCCGCAGCGCAGAGCAAGGCGCCGATGCACAGCAATAAGGGCAACGCATGGCGCTTGCTGAAACGGCTGACCAATACGCCCAAGGCATTGCCGACCACGAAGGTGGCGATCAGCAATACCAGCCGCCCGGTGAGCCCCAGGTCGCCCGCGCTGATGGCCACCGCCAGGCGCGTGGTGTTACCGCTCATGAACGAGACGAAATCGCCGCTGGCCATAAAACCGATGGCATCGGTCATGCCCGCCAGCACCGACAGGCAGGCCACCAGCATCAAGCCCACGCGGCCACGCCAGCGCTGTCGATGGGCGAGCGTGGCATTGGCGTAAGGCTTGCGGGACGAAGGCAGCATGGGGCCGGTTTCCTCGGTGAGATTATCCGGCCACTACCGTAGGACCCTTTGCCTGTCCGCGCAATGACCTCAGACACGCTCCAGTTGCCAGCCGGTGGCGTGCCACGTCAGATGGTGAGTCGGCTCGATCGCCTGCAAGAATGCCTCGTCATGGGACACGGCCAGCAGTGCGCCGGTAAAGCCCTTCAAGGCCTGCTCAAACGCCAGCACCGACTCCAGGTCCAAGTGATTGGTGGGCTCATCCAACAGGAGCAACTGCGCCGGTGTTTCACGCCACAAGGCTACCGCCATCGCGGCTTTCAAGCGCTCGCCGCCGCTGAGGTGCCCTGCCGGCTGCGTAACCCGCAGCGCGTCCAATTGCAACAACGCCAGGCGTGTGCGCAGTTCGGCTTCGGCCAATGGCGTATCGAGCAAGTTGAGTTGTTCGACCAGGCTGCGTCGGTCGTCCAGCAGCGCCAGGTGCTGATCGATATAGGCGCTGGGCAACGCGACGTTGCACTCGCCACTGACCGCCCGCCATTGGCCGGCGAGCAGTTTGAGCAAGGTCGATTTGCCGCAACCGTTCGGCCCACGTACGGCAACGCGAGCCGGGCCTGTGAGGTTGAGCGTCAGGTAGCTGGCGGGTGGTTGGGGATCAAGCCAGGGTAATTGCGCCTGTTCCAGCACCAGCACCTGGCGGCCATTCGGGACGGTTGAGCCTGGTAATGCGAGCAGTGTGGGCGTCTCATCCACCACGCGCTCGTAAGCTTGGCGCACTTGGACTTCGAGTTGGTTTTTGTGATCGTAATGGGCACTGCGTACCGTGCTGACAATCTCCTTGGCTGCGCTTTTCCAGCGGGCCCTGGTAAAACGGTCGACGTTGGCGGTCTCGGCCTGTTTACGTGCGCGTGCGGCGTGGCGCTGCAGGTCGTCGTGATCTTTTTGCAGGCGCCGACGTTCGCGGCTGCGGGCCAGACGCGCCTGTTCCCACGCGGCAATCGCGGCCTGCTGGTGAGTATCGCGTTGTTGGCGATAGGTATCGTAGTTGCCGCCATAAGCCTGAATGCCCAGGGGCGACAGCTCAATGATGCGACCCATGACGTTGAGCAACTGTCGATCATGGCTGACCACCACCAGGCCGCCGCGCCAATCGCGCAACACACGCAACAGCCAATCGCGCCCGGCAGCATCAAGGTGGTTGCTGGGTTCGTCCAGAATCAGCAACTGCGGCGCCGCCAACAACGCCCCGATCAGCGCGACCCTGGCAAGTTGGCCGCCGCTGAGTTGATCGGCCGGGGTACTGGCGCTGAGGGTTGGCAAACCCGCTGTATCCAGCGCGTGACGCAGCCGTTCGGCGAGGTCCCAGCGATCGTCAATCAGCTCCAGGTCACCCAGGCGTGCATCGCCCTGGGCCATTCGCTCAAGGGCAGCCAAGGCCGCGGCAGTTGCGGTGATATCGGCGATGCTTTGCCCTGGTTGAACGGCGATGGCCTGGGGCACATAGGCAACATTGGCGGGTTTTTTCAGGGTGCCGGAGGAGGGCAGCAGCACGCCGGCCATCAACTTCGCCAGGATACTTTTGCCCCGTCCATTGCGCCCGACGATACCGGTAGGCGTTTGGTCAATGGACAGGTTTACGTCCGCCAGCAAGGTTTCGCCATTGGCGAACTGGAAAGACAGGTGTTGCAGGGAAACAAGCGCGGGCAGCCGTTTGACGTCAGTCATCAGCACCTCCAAAAAAATGTCGAACAGGCCAACAAGCGCGCCAGGCGGCTCGTTGCAGATACATTTTGGAAGGCTTAGTTGTTCACGTCGGCGGTCATCCCGTGAGTCAGAAGGGAGGCAGAGCCTAACCCACGTTAACTTTGTGCGGCAAGTCTTCGGCGAGTTTTTCCAGAAACATCGCCAGCGCGACCTCCTCAGCTTTCAGGCCTTTGCGCACCCGCGGCTTGGGCAACGTCGACAATTGGCCGAGGCTGAAATGCTCGAGCACCGCCGGGTGGATATAGCACTTGCGGCACACCGCCGGCGTGTTGCCCAACTGCCGGGCGACATCCTTGACCATCGCCACCACATGCCGCTTGGCGTCGGATTCGGGCTGCCACGCCAACTCGCGCAACACCGCCAGCGCCATCGCCGTGCCGGCCCAGGTGCGGTAGTCCTTGGCGGTAAAATCTTCGCCGGTCAGGCGGTGCAGGTAGTCATTGACGTCCTGGGAGCTGACGGTATGACGCTCACCGTCTTCGTCCAGGTACTGGAACAGGTTTTGCCCCGGCAATTCCATGCAGCGCTTGACCACCCGGGCCAGGCGCCGATCCTTGACGCTGACTTGGTGCTCCACGCCACTCTTGCCACGAAACTGGAACTGGATCTCGCTGCCCTTGATGTCCACATGGCGGTTGCGCAGGGTGGTCAGGCCGTAGGATTTGTTTTCGCGGGCATATTGGGTATTGCCGACGCGGATCAGCGTGGCGTCCAGCAACATCACCACCGTTGCCAATACCTTTTCGCGGGTAAACCCCGGCTCGGCGATTTGTGCTTCGAGCTGTTTGCGCAATTTGGGCAAGGCGGCGCCAAAGGCCTGCAAGCGCGCATATTTGTCGCTGTCGCGCACTTCGCGCCAGCGTGGGTGGTAACGGTACTGCTTGCGGCCACGGGCGTCGCGGCCGGTGGCTTGCAGGTGGCCGCGAGGGTCGGCGCAGATCCACACATCGGTGTAGGCGGGTGGCACCGCCAGCGCATTCAGGCGTTTGATTTCATCCGCGTCGGTAATGCGCTCGCCCTTGGCGTTCAGATACTGGAACGTGCCCCGCACTTTTTTACGGCGGATGCCGGGCTGGGTGTCATCCACATAATGCAGGTCGCGGGGCAGGTCGGCGGGTAGCGAAGAGTCAGGCATGGGGCGGGTTCCTTGGCAACAAATCAGGCCGGTATGTCTGATTGACCGCAGCGCCCTGCGGTCGTGCCAAATGCTTAAGCCAGTACCGCCACCGCCTTGATTTGCGCCCACAGCGTCTGGCCCGGATGCAGTTGCAACTGGTCGCGGGAGAAGCGCGTGATGCGCGCCAGTAACGGCGTGCCGCCGGCGTCCAGGCGCACCAGCACATGGGCGCTGTTGTCCGCGCCGATGGTTTGAGTGACGGTCACCGGCAAGCGGTTGAGGATGCTGCTGTGTTCTTCGGCCAGCAGGCTCAGGCTCACATCCCGCGCCTGGACCTTGACCCTCAGCGGTTTGCCCACCGCCAGCGGGGCATGGGCCACGCGCATCTGCAACGGGCAATCGGGCAGTTGCAGGGTGAGCAACTGATAGTGCGCATCGTAGGCAACGACGCTGCCGGCGATCACCACGCCGGCATCGTCGCCCAGCGCCAGGGGCAGGTCGAGGCGCGCCAGGGTTTCGCCGATAGGGCCGCTGGCCAGGGCTTTGCCGTCGCTGAGCAAGACGATATGGTCAGCCAGCCGCGCCACTTCGTCCTGGGCGTGGCTGACGTAGAGCACCGGGATATCCAGCTCGTCGTGCAGGCGTTCCAGGTAAGGCAATATCTCGCTTTTGCGCTGGCTGTCCAGGGCCGCCAGCGGTTCATCCATCAATAGCAGCCTGGGGCTGGTGAGCAAGGCACGGGCGATGCCGATGCGCTGGCGCTCGCCGCCAGACAAGTGTTGCGGGTGGCGCTCAAGCAAGTGCCCGATGCCCAACAGTTCGGTGGCCTGGGCCATGTCCACGCGCCGCTGCGGGCGTGGAATACGCTTGAGGCCGAACTCCAGATTGGCGCGCACCGACAGGTGCGGAAACAGGCTCGCCTCCTGGAACACATAGCCCAGGGCGCGTTTATGCGGCGGCACAAACAGCCCTTTGCGACTGTCTTGCCACACCTCATCGTTGATTTGCACAAAGCCGTGTTCGGCGCGTTCTAAACCTGCGATGCAGCGCAGGCAGGTGGTCTTGCCGGAGCCGGAATGCCCGTACAGCGCGCTCACGCCACGGCCGGGCAATTGCAGGTCCACATCCAATGCAAAGGCGGAGTAGTTCAGGTGCAGGCGTATATCCATCATTGCAATCAGCTCCAGCCCATCTTGGTTTTACGGCTGGAATAGAGCGCCAGCAACACGAGAAAGGCGAACACCACCATGGCCCCGGCCAGCCAATGGGCCTGGGCATATTCCATGGCTTCGACGTGGTCGTAGATCTGCACCGAGACGACACGGGTCTTGTCCGGGATATTGCCGCCGATCATCAGCACCACGCCGAACTCACCGACGGTATGGGCAAAGCCCAGGATCGAGGCGGTGATAAACCCAGGGCGTGCCAGCGGCAGGATCACCGTGAAAAACGTGTCCCACGGGTTGGCGCGCAAGGTCGCGGCCACTTCCAGCGGGCGCGTGCCGATGGCCGAAAACGCGTTCTGCAGCGGCTGCACCACAAAGGGCATGGAGTAGATCACCGAGCCAATCACCAGCCCGGCGAAACTGAAGGTGAGGGTGCCCAGGCCCAGCCACTGGGTGAACTGGCCGACGTAACCGTTGGGCCCCATGGCCAACAACAAGTAGAAGCCGATGACCGTTGGCGGCAACACCAACGGCAGTGCGACCACTGCGCCGATGGGGCCGCGCCACTTGGAGTGGGTGCGCGACAGCCACAGGGCAATCGGTGTGCCGATGATCAACAGGATCAGGGTGGTCAGTGCGGCCAGCTTGATGGTCAACCAGATCGCAGAAAAATCAGCACTCGACAGGGGCATTTACAGCTCGTAACCGTAGGATTTGATAACGGCAGCTGCTTTCGGGCTTTTGAGGTAGTCCACCAGGGCCTTGGCGGCGGCGCTGTCCTTGCCCTTGTTGAGAATCACGGCGTCCTGTTTGATCGGGTCATGCAGGGCGGCCGGGACAATCCACGCCGAACCGCCGGTGACTTTGCCGTCCTTGTAGATCTGCGAGAGGGCGACAAAGCCTAGCTCGGCGTTGCCGGTGGAAACAAACTGATAAGCCTGGGTGATGTTCTGGCCCTCGACGAGCTTGTCCTTGACCTTGTCAGTCAAGCCTTCTCTGGCCAGCACCTGGGTGGCAGCCAAGCCGTAGGGTGCAGCCTTGGGATTGGCGATGGACAAATGCTTGAACTCATTTTTCTTCAGCACCTCGCCCTTGGCATCCACATAGCCCTCTTTGGCCGACCACAGCGCCAGGGTGCCGACCGCGTAGGTAAAGCGTGAGCCCTTGACGGTAGCGCCTTCGCTTTCGAGTTTTTGTGGGGTGGTGTCATCGGCGCTGAGGAACACTTCAAACGGCGCGCCATTTTTGATCTGGGTGTAGAACTGCCCGGTAGCACCGTAAGCCGCGACCAGTTTATGGCCGGTGTCTTTCTCGAAGTCGGCGGCAATCGCCTGGATCGGGGCGGTGAAGTTGGCGGCCACGGCCACCTGCACTTCATCGGCATGGGCCGTACCCAAGGCAAAGGCGGCAAGCAGGGGGGCCAGGCGTGAAACGCGGGTCATCATGAGGCAACTCCTTGAAGGTGTACGGCAGGGTGTAGGAAAGAGGGCTTACCGCTATGTATGGGAATATATAGCGGTTGGTCATTGCCGGTACAGTGCCAAGTTGCTGCTCAGATCAGTCGCGGGTGAATCTGGCTATCGTGTGCTCGGCTAATTGGCGTGTCAGGTCATAGGTGGACAGGTCTTTTCCCAGCCTCAGGGCCTGGCCTGCCCACAGGTTGCTGAAACCGGCTTCATCCTTGGCCTTGAGCGGCATCAATGCGCCTCCGGCTTTGGGGAACGCCGGGGCCGCCGGGTGGATGGCGCCGAGTTCACGCATCACGCGGTTGACGATGCCCCGCGCCGGGCGGCCGGTAAACAGGTTGGTCAGCGCGGTTTCGCTGGCCTGGGCATGGCGCAGCGCGTGGTGATGGGAAGCGCTTACCGTGGCTTCGGGCGTGAACAGGTAGGCTGTGCCGATCTGCACCGCCGAAGCGCCGAGGGCAAAGGCGGCGACGATGCCACGCGCATCGCCGATTCCGCCGGCGGCAATCACCGGCACGTTGACCGCGTCGACAATCTGTGGCAACAGCGCCATCAAGCCGATCTGGCTGTTGAGGTCATCGCTGAGGAACAGGCCGCGATGCCCACCGGCTTCGATGCCCATGGCGATAATCGCGTCACAGCCGTGCTGTTCCAGCCACACGGCTTCCTCGACGGTGGTGGCCGATGACAGCACCTTGGCACCGGTGGCTTTTACTCGGTCCAGTAAGGATTTGTCTGGCAAGCCAAAGTGAAAGCTCACCACTTCTGGCCGAAACTCTTCCACCACCTGGCAAGCTGCGTCATTGAACGGCGCGCGGTTGGACACCGGGGTTGGCGCATCGAAGTCGGCGCCCAGTTCGTGGTAGTAGGGTTGCAGCAAGGCCTTCCAAGCCTGGTCCCGCGCTTCATTGGCATCGGGCGGTTGATGGCAGAAGAAGTTGACGTTGAGCGGCGCGTTGCTGGCCTGGCGAATGAGGGCCAAGGCGTCGCGCAGTTGCTCCAGGCTCAAGGCTGCGGCGGGCATGGAGCCCAGGGCGCCGGCTTGCTGGGCGGCGATGACCATGGCGGTGGTGGTGGCGCCAGCCATCGGCGCCTGGATGATCGGCACCTCAATGCCCAACAGGTCAAGAATGCGGGTGTCTGGCCAGGTGCTCATGGGGTGCTTCTCCAGCGTTAGTAGGGCTTTTCGCTGTTTTAGCAGGGCAATCGGCGCCCGGCCAGTCTGTTTTATTCACTGGACGGAAGCGGCATTTTGTGTGGCTGGGTTTCGCGCTCAAGTAACTGGCGCTTGCGCTCCACGCCCCAACGGTAGCCCGACAGCTCACCATTACTGCGCACCACGCGATGACAGGGAATCGCCACCGCCAAGTGGTTGGCACCACAGGCCTGGGCCACGGCGCGAAAGGAGGAGGGCGCACCGATGCGCTCGGCAATCTGCGCATAGCTGGCGGTGCTGCCCGCAGGGATTTCCCGCAACGCCTGCCACACCCGTTCCTGAAAGGCCGTGCCGCGTAGGTCCAGGGGCAAGTCCAGGCCTAGGGCAGGAGCCTCGACAAAGCCGACGACATGGGCGACCAGTTGTTCGAAACCCTGATCCGCGCCGATCAACTCAGCCTTGGGAAACAGGTCTTGCAGGTCGCGCACCAGTTTGTCCGGATCATCGCCCAGTAAAATCGCACACACACCACGTTGGCTTTGCGCCACCAGAATCGCGCCCAGCGAGCACTGGCCAACGGCAAAGCGGATGGAGTTATTGGCGCCGCCGCCTTTGTAGTCTCGCGGTTTCATGCCGAGCACTTGGTCGGCGGCTTCATAAAAACGGCTATTGGAGTTGAAGCCCGCGTCGTACAGGGTGTCTGTCACCGAATGCTGGCCCTTGAGGCCGTCGCGCACTCTGCGCGAACGCAGGGCGCTGGCGTAACCCTTGGGGGTCAACCCGGTATTGGCTTTGAATACGCGGTGAAAGTGAAACGGACTCAACCCGGCGCATCGGGCAAGCATGTCCAGGCTAGGCGGGGTTTCGGCCTGTTCGATTTGCCGGCAGGCCTCGGCCACTAACTGTCCATGGTGTGCGGCCAATTGGGTCTGGTCGCCAGCAGCGCGTTTACTCGGGCGATAACCGGCGGCCTCGGCCTGCGCCGGCGTGTCAAAGAACTCGACATTTTCCGGGCGCGGTAAGCGCGAGGCGCTGCTGGGACGGCAATAAATACCCGTGGTTTTCACGCCATAGACAAATAGCGCGTCAGCCTTGGCATCACGGGCAATAATGGCAGCCCAGCGCGGATCGTGTTCGTTGTTCATGGCCTGCACTCTTGACGGTTCAGGAGCAGATTAAGCCTGCCGCTCGCGCCCGACACTCCGAAGCTTGCGGTCAAATTAGCCAGCGGTGCGAAAGGTCAGGTTGATGCGCTGCGGGCCCATGATCGGATGCACGCCGTCCTTGATTGGCATCACGCCATGAAAGCGCAAGCGATCAACGCCGCCCCACACCACCACATCACCATGAAACAGCGAGACCTTTTGGGTTTTGTCACTGCGCGCATGGCCACCGAACAGGAAAATCGCTGGCAGCCCCAGGGACACCGAGACCACGGGCGCGCTGTAGCTGCGCTCGTTCTTGTCCTGGTGCAGGGACATTTTCGCCCCCGGTACGTAACGGTTGATCAGGCAGGCATCGGGTTGAAAACCGCTGAAACCGGCCTCGGTAGCCGCTGCCACCGCCAGCTGGCGCAATGTGTCGGGCATGACGGGCCAGGGTTGCTGGCTGCGCGGGTCGAGTGGGCTGTAGCGATAGCCACGGGCGTCGGTGGTCCAGCCCAGCTCGCCGCAACTGCTCAGCGCCGCCGACATGGTAAAGCCGCCGGGGGTGACCATCTGCCGAAACGGTGATTGGGCCAGGACACGTCGTAGTTCAGGCAATAACCGCTCGATCCAGGGCAGGGCATAGCCCCTCAGCACATAGGATTCTTCGCCAATTTGCTCGCGCCCGGCAGGCTGTTGCAGGGCATCATCGGCAAACAAATCGGCGGTAGGGCCCGGCATGGCTTACAGCGCCTTGCTCACATTGATGTCGGTGATTTCGTCGCTGGCATCATGAATTTTTGCCAAGGCTTGCTTGGCTTCGTCGACGCTGTTGCTGTGCAACTGGGCAAATTCAAAGCGGCGCTCGCCGTTGAGCTTGTACTTGATGACGTATTTGGTTGGGGTGGTCACAGCTTTTTTCCTGTCAGGTGTTCGGGTCAGCTCAGCTTGCTGCTGGTGCGACGAACGATGCGGATCTTGTGGGACAACGCTGGCTTGCGGGTCACGCTGATGGCGCGACGGGTCACCACATCCAGGGTGATGTTCCAGAAGCCGGTGCTCGGCGCGGTGATCTTGGCCGGGAATTTATCAAATGCGCCGCCGTGGTAGGTATGGCGGCCACCATTTTTGAAACTGCGAAAATTCGCATCGCTCATCAGGCGAATATTGCAGGTCTGCGAGCATTCGATAACGACAATGTCTCCCTCGTTGAGGTGCTCACGCTGGTGGATGAATTTCATGGGGTGTCTCCAGAAGGGCTTTTTCTGAAAAATCAGAACGATACGTAGGTTAAGATGGAGTTTATCAGCCCCAGCGCGTTTATTATCGGGCCGTCGTCGACGACTTCGACAATTTAAAACAGTTATTTACCGAGTTATCACAGATAAATCCTACGTTGGTGGGAGAAAATTACCATCCCCGCTGTCGTAGGGTCTTTATCGGAGGTTTTTGTATGAAGTGGAGTGTGTTGGTGCTGGCCTTGGCGATAGGTGGGTGTGCTTCGGTTGCAGATATCAAGCAGACCCCGCCAACATTGGTGGTCATCTCAGGGAAGAAGCCGCAGGAATATGCGGCGTGTGTGGTGCGCAAATTGGAGGCGACCCGTCGGCCGCCCCAGATCGAGCCTCATAAAGACGGCATTCAGGTGATCGTGCCGCAGAAATTCTCGGCAGACCCTTCGGCAATCTTTGAAATCGAAGACCGCTCCAGCGGTAGCAGCATCAAGCTTTATGAAAGCATGTCCAATGTGCCCATCCGCCCGGGCGACGTGAAGAAGGCAGGGGAAGAGTGCATTTCCGGTTGAGCCACAGGCCCACCCCGTAAACCCGATAAAAAAGCCATCACCCTGCAGGGACGGCCTGCATCCGTTAAACTGTCGGGCATTCACTACAAAGATGCCGCTCAAACCCTGGGTTTGAGCGGCATTTGTTTTTCTGGAAAGCCCGTTATGAAACGAGAACACGTCAAAGCCCGCCATGCCGAAGGGCAGATTTCGGCCACCCATGTCATCCAGAACCCCGCCGACTTGGGCGAGTGGATCGTATTTTTCAAGAAGAGCGGCGGGCGCAGCTACTTCCTGGTGGACGAGCAGGATGAGGTCGAGTCATTCGCGCGCCTGGATGACCTGATCGACATCCTGCGTGGCTTGGGGATCAAGTTCGCCGAAGTGCATCTGTAGCAGCGTTACTTGCAGACCACCACCACGCTGCGGCCTTTGAAGTTGCCCACGTCCTGGCCCAGGGTCTTGTCGCTTTCCTTGAGCGCCGGCGTGCCATTGGTGCCGACGATGCGGTAACCGGTGCCCGCGCAGGATGCGTCCGCTTTCTCGTAGCAACTGGCCCATGAATTGGCCTCGCCCGAGCAGTCGATGGTCAAGCCTTGTTCGCCATTTTTCAGCAAGGTGTCGGAAGCGGTGGTGCAGCCGGCGAGTGCCAGTACTGCGGTCAGTGCCAGGATTTTGTTCATAAGGGATCTTCGTCGAGAGGAAATAGAGGGCGCTGACACTGTCGTGGGGCGTTGGCGGCGATTATAGCGAACTGCCATCGGGTGTGCAGTGGCAGGTTACCCGTACTGCGTTTGCACACCCTATAAGTCAGCCAGTAATAGTCATGGCACGCCCATTACCAGCACGCCACTTCCGCTGATCGCTCCGGCAGCAGGGAAGTCGCCCGCTCGTCGTACGAGCGAAAAGGTCACATCATCGCCTCCCATGCTGTTGGTGATGCGGGTGCGGAATGAACCGTTGACCTTCACCGCTGAGCCCGCACGCACGAGGGCGGTGCCCACGTTCGGGTTGCTCATCACCAATAGCCTGTCGTCGAACGACGTCGAAATGCCTTTGTAGGTGATGGTGATGTCGGTGTTGATCCCACCATTGGGGCATGAATAGGTGAGCCTGCGGTTGGCGCGCACCGAGGTGGTAAGGGGGTCGGTGCCGATGGCCCGCTGTTGCACATTGCCGAAGTTGATCTCGATGGGGTTGTTATTGTTGATGGTGCAGGTCGACGGCGAGATGCCGAAGTTGTTGGCGGCTTTGTACGTGAGGACGAGGCGCGTGCTTCCAAAGCTGTAATTATTCGTCTGGTGCAGATTCAGCGCGCCCAGAATGTCACCTATTACCACGCTGATCGGGTTGCTGGGGTCGTTGCGCAGCAGGATATAGGGGGTTACATAGATGGGATACGCCACAAAGTTGTTAGGCATGGTCGCGATCCGGATGTTAAACGGCACCGGGGTGTTATAAAACGCGCCGTTTATGCGTAGGCCGGTGCCCTGATTGTTGAATTTCGGCCCGGGTACCCAGGGGTTCCCGGCTTGTGCAGAGGTCCCCCAAAAGTCTATGCGCGTAGGGTGAGCATGGGAGGGCGTAAATCGGCATTCCAGCCATGCGCCTTCGAGAAGGATACGAGTGCTGTCCGAACCGAGGCTAACGTTGACGGGGACCTCCAGGTTCAGGATCCCGCCGTCGCCGACGTATTTCCATGCACCGCCATTAATGCGGCAATCCGCTGCTCGCACGGTCGTAGTCACACTCAGCAGGACGAGAAGCACTATCGCTCCATAGAGTCGTTTCATTTTGATCTCTCATTGCTCCTCTATCCGGATGTCACTGTGGGTGACCATCCGGAAGAGAGTTAAGGTTTGCCCAAGCCGTTCAAGCCCAACAACGGCTACGGATAGTCCAACGTAAAAGTCGAGGTCACCCTGTACGCGCCTCGGCCGATGGTCTGGTCGCTGATGGCCTGCGGCTCGCCCTGCACAAAGGCTTTCAGCGCGATCACATTGCTGCCATCTATCAATACCTGCGCATCGCTGGGCGAATTCAGCGGCAGTGGCTTGTTGCTCGGCGTCTCTATGCCCACCCCGATGCCTGAGGCGCCACTGCCGCCATCCAGTGCGAGCATGCCGGGCAACGCGGTGTTTTCCCTGCCGCCAAAGGTGATGCTGACCGTGGCGCCAATGGTGGTGTCGCAGTTCTCCAGGTGCAGGTTGAAATCCTTGCCCTGTGAGCGGGTGTTGAGATAAAGGTGCTTGCTGGTAACGTCCCAGAGCTCCAGGGTGACGGCCTCGTCGCCCGGTCGCAGGGTGCAGGCCTCCTGGACCAGGTTGCCCTTGAAACTCAGGTTGTCCGCTGCTTTGGTGTCGGCGGCCAGGCTCAAGGCCAATACCAGCGCTGCACGGTGTGTATGTCCCATTGATTCGACTCCTACTGGTATTCGGCCAACAGCGTGGCCACCGCGTTAAACCTTGCGGGCGCCAGGGTTGCGCCGGGCTGTTTGACCGGCACTACTTCCAATACGGGTGGCGATGACAGGCTGATATCCAGTGGCGTATTGAGTGAAAAAGGCAGGTTGTTCTGGAAAACCCGGATGCCCAGCGCCGGCACACTCGTCTGTACCGCCGCGCCGTCAAACGTGGTTGCCGTGCCGTTGACACTCAATTTCAACGCCCATGGCAGCGTGTCGGTGCCGCAGTTGATGGTGTAGCCCACGCCTTTTCGGTACTGCACACCGTCGACGCGCTTGATCCCGACATCGCCAAAATCCACCTCGATGGTGTTGCCCGCATCGATGGTGCAAGGGGGAGGCTCATTCAGTGTGCCGCTGAACGTCAGGTTGGCCGATGCAGCGCTGCACAGGCCCATGGAGCACAAGGCGAGCAACGCTCGCTGCGGCCAACAGATCATTGGTCATTCCTCTTCATTGATAATCGACCACGAGGGTGGCGGCCGCATCGAATGCGCCTCCCGTCAGCGTGCTGCCCGGGCGTTTGACGGGTACCGCCTGCACCACCGGCACGTTGGGGTAGGTGAAGTTCACCGCCGTGTTCAGTGGCCAATCGGCGCCATTGACGAACAGCTTTACCCCAAGATCCGGCTTGCGGGTGACCAGCACGCGGCTGTCGAATGCGGCACCGGTGCCCCGAAGTTCCAGGGTCAGCGCGTTGCTGAAAGGGGCGCTGCAGGTGACGGTGTACGGCACGCCACGGCGGTAATTGACCCCGTCGACTCGCGAGGTCAGCAGGTCGTTGCCAAAAGGCACGTCGAGCGTACTGCCGCTGTTGATGACACACGGCGGCGGCGCGATGATCACCGCGCGGATGGTCAGATTGGTCTCGGCCTGCGCCCCCAGGCTGAGCGCCCAGAGCAAGCCGCTGCCCATTAACACGGCCCAGGGGCCGTATGACTTAGCCATGGTTCTGCCCTTACTCATAATTGAGCCTGAAATCCACCACGGCCCGGAACGCCCCGCTGGTCAATGGCGCAGCGGTGCGCGTGGGCCGAACGTTCCAGGTCTTGGTATTACCGCCCAGGGGCAAGAACAGCGGTTCGCCGCGTTGGCCCAGTTGTACGTCCCGCCCCAGGGCGTCGGTCAACTGCAGCCCCAGGCCGGTGATGCCTTGCACTTTGACCAGGCGCGAATCGTCGTCATCGGCAGGCGCGAGGAACGCCACCGACAGCACCGGTTGAAAGGCGCTCCACGTCAGGTTGCCGGTGCGTTCACTGCGGATACTGCCGGCGGTGCGGTTGCACTCGGTAAAGCGCAACTGAAAAGCCACCTGGTTGGCCTGGTCGCCAGGCCGGCGTAACTGGCTGGTGGAGACGTCGCCCAGTTCAATGGTCTGATGCAGTGAGGTCATTTCCAGGCTGCACGGGGTTTCGTGCATGGACCCGGAAATATTCAGCACGCCATTCATGCCCTCGATATCCTCGGCCTGCGCGCTCCCTCCAAAGGCCAGTAACAGGCCGCCCAATGCCTTTATGTAATGAAACTTCATGGCTGACTCCAGCGGCAGGCTTACTGTTTGGGCGGTGCTGCTTGCAGGTTGACCTTGCACGTCTCGCCGCTGCAGGTGAAGGCCAGCAGCGGACGGCCGCCGTAATCATTGACGTAGGCCAAGTGAGGGGTAGGGCCTAGGGCCTTGGCGGTGGGGCCGAGGATCAACGTACCTTTGGGCGGCACCATCACCGGCTCGAAACCGGCCACGGTCTTGCCCTCCTTGGTGCTGCGCGCATCCACCAGGGTCACGTAGTAGGGCGTCGGGTTATTCACCCGGTAATGCTCGCCTTGCCGGGTCAGGGTCAGTTTTTCCTGCCAGGGGTTGGACAGGTCTTGCTGGCTGGGCGTAATGGCTTGAGGCCGGTAGAACAATTTGATCCGGGTTTGCAGCGCGATTTGCAGGGTGTTGGCCTTGTCAGTACGCGGCGGAATTTCCCGCAGGTTGAAGTAGTAGACCGTCTCTCGGTCCTGGGGCAACGACTTGGCCGCCGGCAGGGCCTGGACTTTTACCTGGCTCTGTTTGCCCGGCTCCAGGCGCTGCACCGGGGGCAGCACGATCAAGGGCGTGGTGAGTTTCTGGCCCTCTTCATTCTCGATCCAGCCCTGGGCCAGGTAGGGCAATTGGGTATTGTTATTGGTGATGTTCACGCTGGTGGCGTCCTTGCCGCCGTCGAAAATCACGCGGGTACGGTCCAGGCCGATCGCGGCGTTGGCACTGTGGCTCAAGGCGAGCGTCAGCAGGGTGAGGGTCGAGAGGGTGACGCGTTTGCACAGGGTCATGAGGATGTGGTCTCCGTAGCGGTGGGCTTGCCGGTCAGCTCTGCCGGCGCGGACAAGGGTTGGTCGGTGGCTGCGATTCGGCAGTCCAGTTGCAGGGCGTTGCTCAGGCCGTCAGTAGGCAAGACATCCGGAAGGGTGAGGGTGCAGCGCTCGTTCCCGCCCCAACTGACGACCATCTGTTCGCCGGCTTGAATGCCGCTGAGGTAGACATTGCCGCCGTCATTCACGATGCCGGTGTCCTGCTGCTTGGCGTTCTGGACCGTCGCACCGAAGGGCGGCGAGCTGCCATCGGGCAGCCGCAGCACCGCCATGGCTTTTTCACCGGCAATCACGTCCAGAGCGCGATAACCAATGGCGCCTTCGGTAAGGGTCAGTTGGGTGACAGATTGAGTGGCTTCGACATTGCTCGGCAGGCTCTCCAGATCGACGCTGGCCGCCGTACGCTGGTAGCTGCTCAGATCGGCAATGACGGCTTTACCAAAGGCGTTGCTGCGGGTCGGCGAGCCGTAACCACGCACCGGCACGTCAGGCACGCCGCCGGTATCCACCATCAAACGGGTACCGCCCATGCTGTTGGTGCGATGCAGGGCTGCGCCGTGAGACGTGAGCGTGCCACCGCCGCGGGCTGACAGGCTGAGGCTGGTGCGACTGTCTTGTTGCCGGCTGGCGGCGAGCGTCAGGTCTGCTTGATCACCCATGTGGCTCAGATAGCCGCTGGCCGAATTATCGCTGGCGGTCAGTTGGTAGCTGTTGCGCTCGTCGAGGCGATCGCTGTAGCGCGTGGAAAAGCCGTTTTTGCCTGCGGCCCGGTTGGCGTCCAGCGACAGCGTGCCGCTGCGTCCCAACGGCAGGCTGACCGTCAGCGCCATGCCGTTATCCTTGTAGTTGTAATCCAGCGTGCGATAAACATTGAGTGACAAACTCATGTTTTTGACGGTGCCCACATTGAAGTAGCGGGACACCGACAAGTTCCAGCGCTGGGTAGCTGGCCGCGACCAGTAAGTTTGTTTGTTATAACTGGCGTAGACCGTGGCGCCCAAGTCGCGAAATTGTTTGTTAACAGTCGCTGTATACAGCGCTTTGCTGCCACCAATAGGTTTGAATTCACCGGCATATTGACCGAATTCGTCGTATTGTCCGCGGCCCGCCAGTTCGCCGTTCCTGCCGTAATGACGAGCGTCGAGGTATTCACTCATGCTCAAGAAGTTCTTGTCGGAGAACCGATAACCGGCGAAGGTGACCTGGCTGTCGTATTGTTCAAAGTTCTTTGAATATTGCAGGCGGTAGGATTTACCCGAGAGCGTTTGATTCCACACCTCAGCCCGGGACTGGGTGATATCCAGGGATAACGCGCCCAATGCCAACAGGTCGCGGCCTGCGCCGATAGTGGCGGCCCGGTAGTTGTTGTCGGTGATGGCGCCGCCGAACAACGACCAGCCGTTGCTCACACCCCAGGAGAACTCCCCAGTGCCGAAAAAGTTACCGTCAGCGCCATATTGAAGGTCCGAAGGCCGCCCGCTCGCCAGCTTGTATCGAACTTGCCCAGGGCGCGTCAGGTAGGGGACGCCTGCGGTGTTGAGCTTGAAGGTCTGTACCGAACCGTCTTGCTCCTCTACCCGCACATCCAGCGTACCGGTGACAGCGTCATTGAGGTCCTGGATGCGAAAGGGGCCAGCGGCCACCAGGGTTTCATACAACACGCGCCCTTGCTGGCTGACGACCACCCTGGCGTTGGTCTTGGCCAACCCCACCACTTCAGGGGCGTAACCGCGCAAGTTGGGCGGCAACTGGCTTTCGTCCGACGTCAACGCGGCACCGGTAAAGCGGAAACTGTCGAACAGGTCCGAATACAGGTAGTTTTCGCCAACCACCAGCCGCGCCTTCAGTGAAGGAATGGCGCGGTAAGCGTAATAGCGACTCCACTCCAGCTTCTGTTCCCCGGCGGAACGGTCCCTTGCGCTGTCGACGCGACCTTGCCAGTCGGCCCTCAGGCGCCAGGCTCCGGCATTGGCCCCCAGCGTTCCGTTGCCACTGAGGTGGTTGCGGGTGCGCTCGTTTTTCTGGGCGTTGGACTGCGCCGTCAGGTTGTAGTCGATCAACAGTCCCGGTACGCCTTCATCCCAGCGTGCAGGCGGATCCCAGTTGAGGGCGCTGTACTCAAGGTAGGCGTGGGGCAGGTTGATGCTCAATGTTGAGGTGGCCAGGTCTGCAGTCACCTCGGCACCTGGCAAGCCTTGAAGGTCCAGGCACTCGTCGCCTTTCCACCCTGTGAGCCTGGCTGCTTCGATCGCCTTCAGGCCCAGTTGCGCCACGAGCTCTGCGGACAAGCAGGCCTGGCTACCCTTCGGGTCATCATCGGGGGGATAAAACGCCACCGACTGCTCGGAAAGCGCCTGGCCATTGAGCTGCACAAGCATCGTGTAGGTGCCGGGCAGAATGAAACCGCTGCGCGAAAACCGCGACAAATCGATATTGGTGCGATCATTCAGGTCAAGAACGTCGGTATTGAATTCGATATCCCCGGCACCCAAGGCTGTGCCTGCCAGTGACATCAGCCCGCCAACCAGCGTGGGGCGCAGCGTATGTTTGATCTTCGACGCATTCAGCATGAAAGCAACCCATCAATGTTCAAAAGTATTCCAACTTGAACCGCACGGCGACGCGGTGAGCGCCCGGCGCCAAGGGCAGCCCGTTACCTACCAGCCGCAACGTGTAGTGAAGTGTCATGTCGCCTTCGGCCAAGGGGTGCGGCGCCATCGGCTCGCCCGGCACGCTCTCCTGGCCGGCCGAATCCCAGATGTGAAAGGCAACGCCCTGTGAATCGCCGAAGGCAGCAAAAGAGCGACCGTCCCGGTCGCGCGGGCCGTCGAACGTGACCCGCAAATGCTCCCAGTCGGGTAGCGTTGCACCCGGGCGTGAAGGGTCTGGGCGCGTCAATGAGCAGTTGACCAGGCGCAAGTCAAAGGGGTGTGGTTCGCCCAGCGCATTGCGCAAGAGCCGGCCAATGGGCTCGGCGGGCATCTCGATGGTTTGATCGGCACTGGTTAGTTCCAACCCGCACGCGGAGTCAACGACCCTGCCACCGAGCGTGATGACACCTTCACCTTGCGCAGGCTCCTGCGCGAACACCCAAGGGCTGATGGCCACCGCCAATGACGAGCTCATCGCCAGACTTATGAGTTTTTTCACCGTTATCTCCCACCCGTTCCCCCCGCCACCCTGAAGTGGCGGGGGGGCTACTTACTGATAAGCCAAGGTGAAATTGGTGACCGCGCTGAAGTCACCCGGCACGATGTCGCCGGTCGCCGCGCCTTGAACAAAGGCGCCGAATTCCAGCGTGTTGTCACCGGTGGAAATGGCCTGGGGAGTGGTTGCCACACCCAGTTGGATAGGGCTGCCGCCGTGGGTCATCATGATGCCGACGCGGCCTGCGGTGCCGACGGTGCCGATGGCCCCAGGCACGTCGGTCGAAGGGGCTGCGGTGAAGGTCGTGGTCACGGTGTTATCGGTCAGGTCCGTCAGGTCGCAACCTTCCAGCTCAATAAGCACACGGCGAGCTTCGGACTTACCGCCTGCCTGCAATTGATGCTTGGCGATGGCGCCCAGGTGAATGGTCTGATCTACCGATTCAGGCTTGATGGAGCAGGCACCTGAGTGGACCGATCCCAGAAAGGTAACTGTTCCATCTGCCGCCTGAGCGCCGGACATGGAACCCGCGAACAGGCCGATGGTTAACAGTGCAGTTTTGAACGTAGTTTTCATTTGCAGATGCCCACATAAAAATGTCATGGAAGAGCCCCGCCACCTGTTGGCGTGGGGCTGACGTTTCACCTCAAGAGTGGCCGGCAGCAAACTCGGCTGATCGTCAGTCGAGTACCAGTCAGAAGTTAAAACTTTCCAACTAGTTGTATTGCCATTGGGGCGCACGTTTGAGGCGGAAGCGATTGTGTGATGGCGGCTTTAAAAAGTAAGTCGTCACATTCGCTTATTGGTGTGGGCAGGCAGTATCACGACTTATAGGAAGAATATGGCACTTTGCCAAAACTTTTATTTTGGCTGTAAGAAATGAACTACATGCTGCTAAATGAGAATAATTTAGTTGGGGTTATGGCTGTAAGAATGAGATGACATACCGTGAAAATCAATAGACATTAATAGCGCGAAACAACTAGCCGGGCTTCGGGCGGTGGCGGTGATGAGGCCTGGGCAACAGCCACAAAAAAGCCCCGCTTAACGGGGCTTTCAAAGCAGTGCAACCAGGCTTACTTGGTTTTCGGCCGCTTGCTCGATGCATGGCCGGCTTCATCCACAAACACCTCGGCGACGGCAATCGCCATGCTTTCGGTCTCGAATACACCGGCAACGCTGTCGCCGTGAAAATTGATCAAGTGCCAGCCGTCTGCTCGCTTCGTGATCAGGTAGCCGTTTACACCTTTGGGTTCTGACATCTGTTGGCAATCTCGTGGTCTTGGTTCAAGGCGCTCATGATAGCGCCAAATGCCGGGGCAGGGCGCAAGTTGTTGCGGGCCAGTGCCTGAGGGGCAAAAGCGTGCTAAAACCATTGCAGCCCTTTTAAACAAGGGGCCAAGTCGGGTTCTGACTGACCGCTGGTGACACCCTTTGCAGGATCAGCGGAACTTACGCCGACATTTTTTCTCTATGATGACATCGCAACGCCAGCAGGACCCATTGTAAGGTGACTGCGGCCTGATTAGACTGCGCCGAATTCCGTACGCACAGCCCTTTGTAAGGACTCATATGATCAAGAAATGCTTGTTCCCAGCAGCCGGTTACGGCACTCGCTTCTTGCCAGCGACCAAAGCCATGCCCAAAGAAATGCTGCCAGTGGTGAACAAGCCACTGATTCAGTACGGTGTGGAAGAGGCTCTGGATGCCGGTTTGAACGAGATCTCCATCGTCACGGGTCGTGGTAAGCGCGCGCTGGAAGACCACTTCGACATCAGCTATGAGCTGGAAAACCAGATCAAAGGCACCGACAAGGAAAAATATCTGGTCGGTATCCGTAAATTGCTCGACGAGTGCTCGTTCTCCTACACCCGTCAGACTCAAATGAAAGGCCTCGGCCACGCCATCCTTACCGGCCGCCCGCTGATCGGTGACGAACCGTTCGCCGTGGTCCTGGCGGATGACTTGTGCGTCAACCTGGAAGGCGACGGTGTGCTGACCCAGATGGTCAAGCTCTACCAGAAATACCGTTGCACCATCGTTGCCGTGATGGAAGTCAACCCAACCGAAACCAATAAGTACGGTGTTATCGCCGGTGACGATATTGGCGATGGCCTGATCCGCGTACGCGACATGGTCGAGAAGCCAGCGCCGGAAGATGCACCGTCGAACCTGGCGATCATCGGTCGTTACATCCTTACCCCGGACATCTTCAAACTGATCGAAGAGACCGAGCCAGGCAAGGGCGGCGAGATCCAGATCACCGACGCTCTGCTCAAGCAAGCCAAAGACGGTTGCGTGATTGCCTACAAGTTCAAGGGCCAACGTTTCGACTGCGGCGGTGCTGAGGGCTACATCGAAGCGACCAACTTCTGCTACGAGCATTTTTACAAGACGGGCAAGGCTTACTGATTCACGCTTGCCGGTACGTTTTAAGCGAAAGCCACCTTCGGGTGGCTTTTTCGTTTTTCAGCCCCATGTAAGTCGGTATGCTGGTGTCCTGCCGAGGAGAGTGAAATGGCCTACGATTTTGACCTGTATGTAATTGGCGCCGGTTCCGGCGGTGTTCGCGCGGCGCGCTTTGCCGCTGGCTTTGGCGCCAAGGTGGCCGTGGCGGAGAGCCGCTACCTGGGTGGTACCTGTGTGAACGTCGGCTGTGTACCAAAGAAGCTGTTGGTGTACGGCGCGCATTTTGCCGAAGATTTTGAGCAGGCCAGTGGCTTTGGCTGGTCCCTGGGCGAGGCGAACTTTGATTGGGCGACCTTGATCGCCAACAAGGATCGCGAGATCAACCGCCTCAACGGCATCTATCGTAACCTGTTGGTCAACAGTGGCGTGACCCTGCATGAAGGGCATGCACGCCTGGTCGATGCCCATCAGGTGGAGATTAACGGTGAGCGCTTCACTGCCAAGCACATCCTGATCGCCACCGGCGGCTGGCCGCAGATCCCTGAGATTCCAGGGCGCGAGCACGCCATTGGTTCCAACGAGGCATTCTTCCTCAAAGAGCTACCCAAGCGCGTGCTGGTGGTGGGTGGTGGCTATATCGCCGTTGAGTTCGCCGGCATCTTCCACGGCTTGGGTGCACACACTTCATTGCTGTATCGCGGCGACTTGTTCTTGCGCGGCTTTGACGGTTCGGTGCGCAAACATCTGCAAGAAGAGCTGACCAAGCGCGGCCTGGACTTGCAGTTCAATGCCGACATCGAACGCATCGATAAGCAAGCCGATGGCAGCCTCAAAGCCACGTTGAAGGATGGCCGCGTGCTGGAGGCCGATTGCGTGTTCTACGCCACCGGCCGCCGCCCAATGCTGGATAACCTGGGCCTGGAAAACACCGGGGTCAAACTGGACGAACGCGGTTTCGTCGCGGTGGATGATCTCTACCAGACTGCTGAGCCGTCGATCCTGGCAATTGGCGATGTGATTGGTCGTGTGCAGCTGACGCCGGTGGCCCTGGCTGAAGGCATGGCCGTGGCGCGGCGGTTGTTCAAGCCCGAGCAATACCGCGCGGTGGATTACGCCAATATCGCGACGGCGGTGTTCAGCCTGCCGAATATCGGCACAGTCGGTCTCACAGAAGAAGATGCACGCAAGAACGGCCACAACGTGCAGATCTTTGAAAGCCGTTTCCGGCCGATGAAGCTGACCCTCACCGATTGCCAGGAAAAGACCCTGATGAAGCTGGTGGTCGACGCCGACACCGACAAAGTGCTGGGTTGCCACATGGTCGGCCCGGATGCGGGTGAAATCGTGCAAGGGCTGGCGATCGCGCTCAAGGCGGGCGCGACCAAGCAGCATTTCGATGAAACCATCGGCGTGCATCCTACGGCGGCGGAAGAATTCGTCACCATGCGCACGCCTGTGGCGGATTGATCAGCTTGGCTCTGCTGCCTCTGGCGCCGTTGCAACGACGGCCGCCAAGCGCAGGGCTTCGATGCTTGCCTGGGCCTTGACCAGGTCCAGCTCAAGCGCTTTGTTGTGCTGCTGGTGTTCCAGCAGTGCTGCCTGGCGTGATTGGCTGTCCTGCACGGCCACGCGCAGGCGTTCCTGGAGCAGGGTGCGTTCGCTGTCGATCTGGCTGAGCTGCTCCTTGAGTTTCAGCTGTAGAGCCTGGTCCTGACGAGTTTGCTCCTGCAGCGCATTCAATTCCTTGGCGGTCACTCGCTGCTCACTCAGCAGACGCTCGTTATCGCGATGCAGCTGGGTGATTTCATCCTGGCGCACCAGCGCGCTTTGCTGTGCCTGGCGCAATTCGGCCTGAACCTGCTGTAACTGGCCTTCATGGCGACGCTGTTCCTGCTCGCGCTGCTCCTTGATGGCGTTGCGGTAATGCTCAAGCGCATCGCGGGCGTGCAGGTGTTTTTCTTCCAGTGAGCGAATCTGCTCGTCCTTGTCCTTGAGCCTCAGCTCGTAGTCGCTGCACGCCTGGCTCAGCCCGGCGTTACGGGTCTGCTCGGTCTGCAGGCTGGTACTGGCGGTTTGCAGCGCCGCGCTTTCTTCGGCGAGGGCTGCGGCCTGGATATCAAATTGCTGTTTGAGCTGGGTCTGCGCCTCTTCCAGGGTTTCTACTTGGGCGAGCAGGGCGGCTTTGTGTTGCTCGAATTGCGCCAGGGCCAGGTCGATCGGTTCTTGGGCCTTCTCTTTCAGGCGTTGCGCCAGGCGTGCGACCAGTTCGCCAAGCTCATCGTCAATTGGCGCCTGGGTGATGGTTTGTCGTGATTCGCTTTCGTCCAGCTCTTTCAAGTAGCGATGAATCGTGGTTTTCGAGCCGGTATTACCCATTTCGATACGCACTGCATCGATGCTGGGGTTTTCGCCACGGGCGAGGATCGCCAGGCGTGCCGTCTGCACTACTGCTTTGTTTATGCCGCCGCGAGCCATGGGGTCTCCGTCGATTTAGTAATGTGGTACATAGTATGTAGATACGTACCATATCATGATTAAAAACTCGTTTAAATTCATGATTTAACAGATGGGATATTGGCGTATTATCCCGTGTTATCTGTGTTTTCCTCCGCCATCCACCTGTCAGCAGTACGAAAAGACGCCTATGAGCGACCTGGACCGATATCTCAACGCCGCCACCCGTGACAACACGCGCCGCAGCTACCGCGCGGCCATCGAGCATTTCGAAGTCAGTTGGGGAGGGTTCCTGCCGGCCACCAGTGACAGCGTGGCGCGTTACCTGGTGGCGCATGCCGGAGTGTTGGCGGTCAATACCTTGAAGCTGCGGCTCTCGGCATTGGCGCAATGGCATACCAGCCAAGGGTTTGCCGACCCGACGAAGGCGCCGGTGGTGCGCAAGGTGCTCAAGGGCATCCGCGCCGTGCACCCGGCGCGGGAGCGGCAGGCCGAGCCTTTGCAGCTCTCGCACTTGGAGCAAGTAATCGCTGCCCTGGACGTTGAAGCCAAACAGGCCAGCGAGCATCACGATCAGCCGCGCTTGCTGCGGGCCAAGCGCGATGCTGCGCTGATTCTGCTGGGCTTCTGGCGCGGGTTTCGCAGTGATGAGCTGTGCCGATTAAGCATTGAGCATGTGCAAGCCGTGCCGGGCGCTGGCATCAGCCTGTACTTGCCGCGCAGCAAAAGTGATCGCGACAACCTCGGCAAGACCTACCAGGCCCCGGCGTTGCTGCGGCTGTGCCCGGTGCAGGCTTATAGCGAGTGGCTCAGCGCCTCGGCCTTGGTGCGCGGCCCGGTGTTTCGCGGCATTGACCGCTGGGGCAACCTGGGCCAGGAGGGCTTGCACCCCAACAGCGTGATCCCGTTATTGCGCCAGGCCCTTGAGCACGCAGGCATCCCCGCCGAGCAATACACCAGCCACTCCCTGCGCCGGGGCTTTGCCACTTGGGCGCATCGCAGTGGCTGGGATTTGAAGTCGCTGATGAGTTACGTCGGCTGGAACGACATGAAATCCGCGATGCGCTATGTTGAAGCGACGCCGTTTCTGGGCATGACTCTGGCAACCCAACCGCTGATTTGAGATTTCTTCTATTAATACCGTTACCTGATAGAGAAAGCCAATCGTCAGCATCAGGTTTGCCAATGAGCCATCGACCGAAAGAGCCGGTAGGATTCATCTCATCAACTTCTTAACCCCTGACGGAGAGTCAACGATGCCTATCATCAACAGCCAAGTAAAACCGTTTAAAGCCACCGCTTTCAAAAACGGCAGCTTCGTCGATGTGACCGACGCTGACCTGAAAGGCAAGTGGTCGGTTGTATTCTTCTACCCAGCCGACTTCACCTTCGTTTGCCCAACCGAACTGGAAGACCTGGCTGACAACTACGCCGAATTCCAGAAGCTGGGCGTCGAAATCTACAGCGTTTCCACCGACACCCACTTTGCCCACGCTGCCTGGCACAACACTTCGCCAGCCATTGGCAAAATCCAGTACACCATGATCGGCGACCCAACCCTGACCATCTCCCGCAACTTCGACGTGCTGATCGAAGAAGCTGGCCTGGCAGACCGCGGCACCTTCGTGATCAACCCAGAAGGTCAGATCAAGATCGTTGAGCTGAACGACGGTGGTGTAGGCCGTGACGCTTCCGAGCTGCTGCGCAAGATCAAGGCCGCTCAGTACGTTGCTGCCCACCCTGGTGAAGTCTGCCCAGCCAAGTGGAAAGAAGGCGAGGCCACTCTGGCGCCGTCTCTGGACCTGGTCGGCAAGATCTAAGTCTGTGAACGCGTATCAAGGGCGGGTATCCGCACTTAAGTAAGCTGCATCCGCCCTCAAAACGCCCGGGCGAGATTCGCTCGGGCGTTTTTTTGTCTGCAATAAACCGAATGAACAGGAAATCGCCCGTATGTTGGATGCCAATCTTAAAGCTCAGTTGAAGTCATACCTGGAACGGGTCACCCAGCCGATCGAGATCGTCGCCTCCCTCGACGACGGTGCGAAATCCCAGGAAATGCTTGCTCTTTTGCAGGACGTAACCAGCCTCTCCACGCTGATTACCCTGAACACCGATGGCAATGATGCGCGCAAGCCATCGTTCTCCATCAACCGCCCGGGTGCCGATATCAACCTGCGTTTCGCCGGCATCCCCATGGGCCATGAATTCACTTCGCTGGTGCTGGCCCTGCTGCAAATCGGTGGCCACCCGTCGAAGGCCAGTGTCGAGGTGATTGAACAGATCCGCGCCCTCAAAGGCGAGTTCAGCTTCGAGACTTACTTCTCGCTGTCGTGCCAGAACTGCCCGGACGTGGTCCAGGCGCTGAACCTGATGGCCGTGCTGAACCCCAACATCCGCCACGTCGCGATTGATGGGGCGCTGTTCCAGGCCGAAGTCGATGAGCGCCAGATCATGGCGGTGCCGAGCGTCTACTTGAACGGGGTCAACTTTGGCCAGGGCCGCATGGGCCTCGAAGAGATCCTCGCCAAGCTCGACACCAGCGGTATCGAGAAAGCCGCGGAAAAAATCAGCGCCAAGGATGCCTTCGACGTCCTGGTGGTGGGCGGTGGCCCGGCCGGGTCCTCGGCTGCCATCTACGCGGCACGTAAAGGTATTCGTACCGGTGTGGCAGCTGAACGCTTTGGTGGCCAGGTGCTGGACACCATGTCCATCGAGAACTTTATCTCGGTACAGGAAACCGAAGGGCCGAAACTGGCCAGCGCGCTGGAAGCCCATGTACGTCAGTACGACGTGGATATCATGAACCTGCAGCGCGCCAGCAGCCTGGTACCGGCAAAAAATGCCGGTGAGCTGCACGAAATTCGCTTCGAAAGCGGTGCCACACTCAAGTCCAAGACCGTGATCCTGGCCACTGGCGCCCGCTGGAGAGAGATGGGCGTGCCCGGCGAGCAGGAATACAAGGCCAAGGGTGTGTGCTTCTGCCCGCATTGCGATGGCCCGCTGTTCAAAGGCAAGCGTGTGGCGGTGATCGGCGGCGGTAACTCCGGCGTGGAAGCGGCCATTGACCTGGCCGGTATCGTCAGCCATGTCACCTTGCTTGAGTTCGACAGCAAGCTGCGCGCCGATGCCGTGTTGCAACGCAAGCTCTACAGCCTGCCGAACGTGGATGTGATTACCAGCGCATTGACCAGTGAAGTCAAAGGCGATGGCCAGAAAGTCACCGGCCTTGCCTACAAGGACCGAGACAGCGGTGAGTTCAAGACCATCGAGCTCGAAGGCATCTTTGTGCAGATTGGCTTGCTGCCCAACACTGATTGGCTCAAAGGCACCGTAGAACTGTCGCCGCGTGGCGAGATCATTGTCGATGCCCGTGGCGAGACCTCACTGCCTGGTGTGTTCGCTGCCGGTGACGTCACCACCGTGCCGTACAAGCAGATCGTGATTGCAGTAGGCGAGGGCGCCAAAGCTTCGTTGAGCGCGTTCGATCACCTGATCCGCACCTCTGCTCCGGCGTAAATCCTGAGCTGAAAATGAAAAACCCCATGAGCGATCATGGGGTTTTTCTCGTTCCCACATTCGGCGTGGGATTCTCGTTCCCACGCTCCGCGTGGGAATGCATCCGGTGACGCTCCGCGTCACGCAGTGCTTATTACATCGGCGCCGGCTGGATGATCTCAACCCAATAAGCATCCGGGTCCTTGATGAACGCGAGGCTCTTCATGCGGCCATCCGTCAGGCGCTTCTGGAAATCACAGCCCAAGGCTTCGAAGCGTTCGCACGCCGCGACAATGTCCGGCACCGAGATACAGATATGGCCAAAGCCTCGCGGGTCGGTGTTGCCGTTGTGGTAGGCAAAGTCGGCATCGTTTTCGGTGCCGTGGTTGTGGGTCAGTTCGAGGATGCCCGGAATCGACTTCATCCACTGGGTACGCTCGGCGGCGTCGGCCGGGATCTGGGCCTTGTCCACCAGGGCCAGGAAGTACAGGCTGAATTCGGCTTCCGGGAAGTCACGTTTCTCGACCAGGGAGAAACCCAGGATACGCGTGTAGAAGTCCAGCGACTTGGTGATGTCCTTGACCCGCAACATGGTGTGGTTGAACACGAAGTTCGCCGTGGCGTTGTCGGGTTGGGCAGTGACGCCCGGGAAGGTGTTCAATTCGTGCAGGCTCATGGGCCCTCCAGAAAAAATGTGAGATGAGCGGTCCATTGGCTTGCGGCCTGCCTCCATGCAGGCGGGCCATGATACGCAAGGCGCACCGGCTGCGCCAAATGAAAAAGCGCGCTCAACCCTTGCGGTCAGCGCGCGCCGGGCCGCACACTTTGCCGCTGGAACCCTGGGTGTTTTTCGCAATGATCGAGTTTCGTAGGCCGCTGTTGAGTGCTGTGTGCGTGTTGTTGGGCAGCCCGTTTGTGCTGGCCGCCGAGCCGGAGGTCCATTGGCCCAGCGGTTGGCAGGTCGAAGAAGTCGTACCTGACGGCGAGCCCCCTGGCAAACCCCAAGCCGTGTCCCGGCAACGAGCGATCAAGAATGATGAAAATGGCGCCACGTTGATGGTCATGGAGTTGACCGGAACGCCAATTGAGGCCGGCCACAAAGTTAATCTTGCTGGCGTGTTGCTGGAGATGCGCAAGTCTATCCAGAAAGACTTTGCCCGTGGCGGTTATCAAAGCGTGTGCAGCAAAATGCACCCTACGACATTGAGTCGGCTTGACGCGTTGGAAACTACCTGCGTGATTACCGAGAACGGTCGACACGTATTGTCGCAAACATTAGTCGGTGCGCTGGATGTCGAAAAAGCCTATGTTTTTTCATACGCCGGCCAGGCGCAAGCGTACGAGGCGAGCAAGGAGGAAGTCAGCTTGGTGCGTAACAGTCTGAAACTTTGACGCGCTCAAATTGAGCGAATTTGAACAACATGAACGCTGAGTTAAGTTCGATTCCGAACCGTTAGAGCAAAAAAAGCCCCGCGTATGCGGGGCTATTTTTTAGTACATGTTTCAGCCGCGAAGCCAGGAGTCTACAGTGGCAGCGCCGTACTCTTCTTTCCAGGCTTTGAGGCCGCGGTGGTTGCCACCTTTGGTCTCGATCAGTTCGCCGGTGTGCGGGTTGTGGTAAACCTTGACCACCCGTGCGCGGCGCTGTTTAGGCGCGGCAGCGGCCGGTGCACCGCCTTTGCGTGGCGCGGGATCAAGGATAGCGATCACATCACGCAGGCTCTTGTCGTATTTGCCCATCAGCGTCTTGAGCTTTTCTTCGAATTCGATTTCTTTCTTCAGGCCAGCGTCGTTCTTCAAGGATTCCAGCTGTGCAAGCTGCTCTTGAAGGGCTTTTTCTGCTGCGCGAAATTCGGCGAGTCTGGACAAAATCTGTACTCCAATAATGTAGTTGCTGATATCAACTGCAGACAAAGCTATAAGCCAAGAACGTTAAGCCACGTCAACGAAAAAGACCCTTCTGCGAGTTCTGCACAGGCAGAAAAAATTGTAGTAGTTAATTCAGCCCGAGTAAATCATGTCTTTTAAAGAAAGACCAATCTTTCATCATAGGTCGCGCAAGGCTATTCCACGATGCCCAACGATTTAATGAATTCATCGCAGGGTAATGGTCGGCCAAACAGGTAACCCTGTAGGAAATCCACGCCCTGGGCCACGAGGTATTCACACTGTTGGGCTGTTTCTACGCCTTCGGCAACAATGCCTAGATCCAGCTTGACCGACAACTCTATGATGCTGTCCAGAATATGCCGCGACAGCGCATCCGCACCGATCATGGCGACAAAGCTTTGATCGATCTTCAAGTAGTCGACATTGAAATTGCGCAAATAGCCCAAGCTGGAGTGGCCGGTGCCAAAATCATCAATGGCGATCATGACCCCCATTTGATGCAGCGCCTCGAACAGGCGCCGGGTGGTCTCGGTGGGTTCGATCAGCTCCCGCTCGGTCAACTCCAGCACCAGGGTGACCTGGCCGGGTGGGAACGCGGCGAGGAATTCCTGGCAGTCCTGCACCAGCGCCATGTCCTGGCAATGGCGCGCAGTGATATTCACGCCGATATGAAAGCCAGGGCTGAAGCGTGCGGCATGAGGCGCCAGTTGCGCGGCGGTCTGGCGCAGCAGGGCACGGGTCATCGGCACGATCAGGCCGGAGTCTTCGGCCAGGGGGATAAACAGGTCCGGGCGCACCAGGCCTTCTTTGGGATGCTTCCAACGCATCAGCACCTCACACCCGGCCCATTGGCGGGTGTCACCGCGTACCACCGGTTGGAAATACGGGATGAACTCATTGGCCCCCAAGGCGCGTTGTAACTCGTGGGTCGGCGCGGACGAGCGTTTTTGTAGCCAGTGAGCGAGCAGCCCCGCCAATATCCCGAAGAACACCACCAGGCTGAACAACGCCGGATACCGCGCCTGCATATAACGCCAGACTTCACCCTCGGGCATTCCGGCCTCGACACTGTATTGATAGCGCTCGGAAGCCAGGCGTTGTGGCGCCACGGCAAATACCGGCAACGCGCCTTGATGCACCTTGCCGTCGGCACCCAGCCAGTTCGGGCCGACGTGCAATACCAAGTACGCGTAACGGCTGATCAAGCGTAAGGCGTTGGTGAGGTGATAGCCGTCAACCGAGGCAAACGCGCCTTGATCGCCTTGGACCAGGCGGTACACCAGCAGGGCGGTATCGGGTGTGACGGGGTTGCCTTTCATCAACCACAGGCGTCCATCGACGTAGTCGTCCGGGTTGACTGGCGATTGGTAGCTGTCGCCAAACAACGAGCTGCAATAGATGTTTTTCTGCCAGGACAGCGTGGTGGCCCGTACAAACGGCCGGCGGGTGACTTGTTCACGTAGCGCCAACTTGGCGGCGCTGTCACAAGGTTTACCGGCCAGCGGCAGCAACGCCTGGGCGGCAATGGCGGTGTTGTCGAGCATCAAGTCGAACTGGCGCACCGCTTCTTGAGCGGTTTGCGCCGTGCTTTGTTCAAGGGTGCGCTCGGCTTGCCAATACAGAATCACAACCCCCAGCAAGATGGGCAACACGCCGCTGGTTGCACTGATGAAATAGCGTGCGGCTCGGCTTCGTGGGCCTTTGACAGTCAGGGGCATAGGGGCGGTCAGTCGCGAGAAAAAGAGTGAGATATGCCGATGATAGATGGCAATACGCAGGCCTGCTCAGTTGTTTTGAGCGGGTTGACCTAGCCGTTCGGTCAGTTGTGGCGGGGATTTCATCTAGGCAACATAAACATCGTTGCAAGAAGTAAGAGACTCAGGACCGTATCCCTCCAGCCTCTCTCAGTGCCGTGCTAGCCCAATTTTGGCGGGACGGTCGGCGCGTGCCTTTCGAATGTCGGAAGCCGCCTTGCAGCCTTTTAACGACTCCACAGGAATTTGCAGCAATGAAAAAAATCGCACTGGCCGTTGCCTGGTTGATGGCTAACAGCGTTGTCGCTCTACCGGCGTTCGCGGCGGACGGCACTATCACCCTGACCGGTGAGATCACTGGCACCACCTGCAGCATCAGTGGCGGGGCAGGCGCTGCGCCTGGCGCCGGGCCGGACTTCGCCATTGCGCTGCACAAGGTCCAGGCCAGCGCACTCAAGGCAGCCGGGCAGACGGCGGGGGTAAAACCATTCTTTATCCAAGTCGGCAGTTGCCCGAAGGACACGGTGGTCGCGGTGTTATTCGAGAGCAGCAGCCCGGCCATCAACCCGGCGACCGGTAACCTGGTCAATCAGGCGCCAGCCACGCCCGAACCGGCAAAGTTCGTGGAAGTACAGATTGTGGACGGCGTCACCAACCAGCCCCTGGACCTGCGGCTGGGCCTGAGTTCGAGTACCGCGACAGTGCCAGACGGCGGCGCGGTGACGCTGCCATTTGCGGCTCAGTACTTCGCCACAGGGGCAGCGACCGCCGGCCCGATCAGCACGCAAGTGCTGTATTCCGTGACATTCCCCTGATCAAGGCCAGTGGGCCTGGCGACGTGCCAGGCCCTGTCTTGAAGGATGGACTCATGCTTTCTCGCACATTACTGGCGAGCCTCACCTTTGCGCTCCTCGCCGGCTTACCGTCCACGGCCCACGCGGGTGTGGTGATCGATGGCACGCGGCACATCTACCCCCAGCAGCGCCGTGAAATCACCCTGCGCCTGACCAACGACGATAAACGGGCACCGCGCCTGGTCCAGGTGTGGCTGGATCAAGGCGATGCCACGCCAGATCCCTCCCATAGCGACGTGCCGTTCAGCCTCTCGCCCCCGGTGTTTCGCCTGGACCCGGGGAGAAGCCAGGGTGTGCGGCTGGTCTACACCCAGGATCCGTTGCCGTCAGATCGAGAGTCCTTGTTCTGGCTTAATGCCTTGGAGATTCCCCCGAAAATCAGCGCGGCCGAACTCGGTGAACAAGCCCCTGAAGGCAACCACCTGCAGTTTGCTTTTCGTATCCGCACCAAAGTGTTTTTTCGCCCCCGTCATTTGCCTGGCAGTGCAGACCAGGCCCCCGCGCAACTGCGCTGGAGTTTGAGGCGCACCGAGCGCGCAGCCGTACTGCGCGTACACAACCCTACGGCCTTTCACGTGACCTTCAACGAGGTGGCACTGGCGCTGGGCCCTCGGCCTGACGCCCATCTGATACCGGTACAAGAAGGCATGGTGCCCCCCGGTGCAAGCCTGGAATTGCCTGTACGCGGTGCCCTGGCGACGATCCCAGCGGACGCCCAGGTGCATTTCAAATACATCAATGATTACGGCGCATTCTCCGCGCCGCAGCGAGCCCCCCTGAAGTTTTGATTATGTCTGTTTACCTGCCATTTACGGGGCATCCCGTGTTTGCCTGGCTGTTGTGCAACTCGCGGCTGATGGTGTCGCTGGGTGTGGTCACGACCTTATGCCTGCCGGCCGAAGCCGCGCCGCTATTGTTTGATATCGAGGCGTTTACCACCGGCTTGTCCACTGCGGTGGATATTTCGCGTTTCAATACGGGCAATGCACTGGCGCCTGGCCTCTATCGTGTGGATGTGATGCTCAATGGGCAATCCGTGGGGCGCCGTGAAATCAGCTTTGTCTCCCGCAAGGGGCAGGATGATGTCCAGCCTTGCGTGAGCGCGCGGGAACTTGCCCAACTCGGAGTCGTGCTGCCACCTGACGAACGTAGCGCCGACACGCAGTGCCGTGAATTTACCCAGTGGATCCCCCTGGCCAGCAGCCAGCTTGACATTGAGACCCTGACGCTCGACGTCAGTATCCCCCAAGCCCACCTCAGCCGTGCCGCGCGCGGTTACGTTGATCCGGCCCGCTGGGACAAGGGGCTCGACGTTGCGTTGCTCAATTACACCTTCAGCGCCGCAGCGGTGACCTCCGGGGCGGGTGAAGGTCGGGGTTACCTGGGCCTCAACGGCGGCGTCAACCTCGGCGACTGGCGCCTGCGCCACCAAGGCGGCCAGGCCTGGACTTCCCGTGGCGGTCTGTTGCCTTATCAACACACCGCCACGTACCTGCAACGGCCCTTGTCGGCCTGGCGTTCGCAACTGACCCTTGGCGACAGCTTCAGTAACGGCCAGGTCCTCGACGGCGTGCGGGTGCGGGGCATCACCCTGTCGACCGATGACCGCATGCTGGCGCCGTCGCAACAAGGCTATGCACCGCAGATACGCGGCATCGCCGACAGCAACGCCACGGTAACGGTGCGCCAGAACGGCTACACGATCTACGAAACCCAGGTTGCCCCAGGGCCCTTTGTCATCGACGACCTATATCCCACGGGCTACGGTGGCGACCTCAATGTCAGCGTCACCGAGGTGGACGGGCGCCGCACCACCTTTGTCGTGCCGTATTCCGTGGCCCCACAGTTATTGCGCCGGGGCACCACTCACTACAGCACCACGCTCGGCCAAGTGCAGCAACGCGGGGTCAGCAAGACCCGCCCTGTGGTGTTTCAGGGCACCTTGCAGCATGGCCTTACCGATGGCCTGAGCCTGTACGGCGGCAGCGCGGTTTCCCAGGGATACTTGCAGGGCAAGGCCGGGCTGGCGATGAGTACGCCCATCGGCGCGTTTGCCCTGGACACCACGCATTCGCGCACCCGCATCGAGGGCAACGGGGTGGTTGGCGGACACAGTTGGGGCCTGGCCTACAACAAGAACCTCCCGTTTTCCGGAACCCATTTTGCGCTGGGCGCCTATCGCTTCTCCACGGCCGGCTATCTGAGCCTGCCGGATGCTTTGAATGTGCAGGAACTGGCGCGTCAGCAGGGGAACATCGAGGGCTATGCCCGGCAGAAAAGCCGTCTGGACCTGACGATCAGCCAGCAACTGGGGGAAGGCACCTTGAGCCTGTACGGCAGTTCGGTTGACTACTGGGCGAGCCGGCAAGGTCGCCAGACATCCTTCACCCTCAGCTATGGATCACGCTGGAAGCAGCTCAACTGGAACATTTCGGCGCAGCGCTCAAGGGTCAGCGACGCCGACCCACCCAGCGATCGTGACCACAGTGACGCGATCTTTTTCGGCCGCGCGTTGCAACCCGGTCGCGTCGATAATCGTCTGGCGCTGACCCTGTCGATGCCGCTGGGCCAGGGCGCATCGGCACCGACCCTGAGCAGCGCGTTGTCACGCGACACCGGCGAATCAAAGGGCAGTCAACAGCAAGTGGGCATCAATGGCTTGCTCGGCGAGGCGTCAGAGGCGCACTACGGCCTGGCCGGCAGCCAGGGCACGGGGAGCCAGGCCGGTTCCAGCTTCAATGCCTACGCCGGGTATCGCAGCAGTACGGCCAACCTGCGCGCCGGTTACGGCCAGAGTGGCAACAACGCACAAGTGTCCATGAGCGCCGATGGCGGGCTGATTGCCCATGGCGGTGGCGTGACCCTCTCGCAAAGCCTCGGTGAAGCGTCGGCACTGGTGTATGCACCGGATGCCCAGGGCGCGCAGATCGGTGGGGGTGTACGCATCGACTCACACGGCTATGGCGTGTTGCCGAGCTTGCGGGCCTACCATCCCAATGACGTGGATATCGACCCCGAAGGCATGGCCATGGATGTGGAGCTCAAGGAGTCGAATCACTCGGTGGTACCGACAGGAGGCGCGGTGTCGCTGGTCAAGTTCGAGACCGTCAGTGGCCGTGCGGTGGTGATCAAGGCGACCCATCGCAACGGTCAGCCGCTGCCTTTTGCCGCTCAGGTGTTCGACGAGCAGGGCAGGGAAGTCGGGGTAATTGGGCAAGCCGGCAAGGCGTTTGTGCGCGGCGTGGCCGACCAGGGCACGCTGACCGTGCGTTGGACCGAGGCGGCAAGTGACCGCTGCTATATCCCATACCGTCTGCCACCGCGGCCACCGGGGCACCGCCAGGAAAATGCCGACCAACTGGTCAGCCGGTGCCACGCCAACACCACCAATGATGAGGTCAGCAGCCGATGATCAGCATCCGTACGCAACGTTTGGCAGGGCTTGTCATGATGATCTGCGTTGCGCTCGTTAGCGCGCCCCATGCCCAGGCCAAGGCGACGTGTACGCCCGCGCCGCCGACGGTGCTGTCGGTGCCGCGCATTACGGTGCCCGCCAACCCTGTGGTCGGCCAGGCACTGGGCAACCCGGATGGCTACCCCGTCGAGGTAGCGCACGGGTTGAGGTGCACCTATCCGCCCAACCTTATTGTTCGTTATTGGTCGTCCACGCGGATTGCTCGGGAGATTCCCTGGACGGGACGTAACTTCTTCCACTCAGGGGTCGTCATGCCGGTTCATCTGACCGGCGTGCAAGGTGTCGGGTTTGCGTTTATGGCGCAGGACCGTGACGTGGGGCCGATGCAAACCGTAACCACTGGAGTCACGGTGCTGCGCGGACCGATCCATCCAGGTTTGCCTACGTGGGGCTTGCGCGGACGCTTGTTCTTCGTGGTAACCGGCCCGATCCAGGGCGGCACCATTGCGCCGCAGACCTTCGCGGGCTTGTACCTGTACACCAGCGAGACACACCACGCGTTCAACTTCGGCAGTGTCGAAGTCGGCCCGCCGAGCAAACCCACCTGCACGGTCTCCACGCCCTCGGTGGCAATCCCGCTGGGGGCGGTGGAGAGCAGGGCGTTCAAGGGCATTGGCAGCGTGGCCGGCAATGCCACCCGCACCATCACCTTGCAATGCGCTGGTGGCGGGGGCGCTGAGAGCGATGTGCTGTTGACCTTGACCGACCAGACCCAACCGGCCAATCGCAGTGACCAACTGACATTGACCGCCAACTCCACCGCCAAGGGCGTGGCGCTGCAACTGCTGTTTGGCAACCGCCTGATCAGTTACGGCCCCGACGCCGCCGCTATTGGCACGCCGAATCAATGGTTGGCAGGCAGCACCGGCAACGGCACCTTCCAGATTCCCTTGACCGCGCGCTACATACAAACCGGCGCCACCGTCCGCCCGGGCACGGCCAACGGGCTGGCGACCTTCACTTTGGCCTATCGGTAGTCGGCGTGATGATCCGAGCCTTATTGAACTGCGTGTTCGGGCTGGCACTGGCGGCATCTATGGCGAAAGCGCAGGCCGAAATCGTCATTGATCGCACCCGGCTCATTTACCCGGCCACCGCACGGGGGGTAACTCTCAACCTGCGCAACGAGGCGGACAGCCCGAGGCTGGTACAGGTATGGATCGATGAAGGCGACCCCCAGATGGCGCCGGAACTGAGTGATGTACCCTTTACTGTCACACCACCGATTCTGCGTATGGACCCCGGTAAGGCTCAAGCGTTGCGGGTGATTTATCACCCGGTACCCAGACAAGCCATAACCGATCCCCAGGAAGTGGTGTATTGGCTGAATGTGCTGGGGATCCGGCCCACTGACGCGGCGAGCCATCAACTGCAATTGGCGTTTCGCACGCGCATCAAGTTGTTCCTGCGCCCCAATGCGTTGCCAGGCAGGGCGGAAGATGCCGTGGCGGCGCTGCAATGGCAACTGGCAGACGACCGCCCTGTGCTGCGGGTGCGCAACCCGAGTGCCTTTCATGTGACCTTGTCCAGCGTGGCACTCAATCTTGAGGGCGTCGCATACCGCCATGAAAACCCACCGATGCTGGCTCCGCGCTCAACGGCCGAGTTGATCATGCCGGGTTGGGTTGTACCGTGGCGAGGTACGCCGACGCTGCGCTTCACCACATTGGATGACTATGGCGCGACGCATGAGAGGACGCAGCGTATAGGCCGGTAACTAAGTAGGCGAGGGGTACAGCCCTTGTGCCAGCGCGATGAATGCCAGGGCAGCCGGGGAAGACTGACGCCGATCCAGCACGGCCAGCCCGATCCGACGCGGTACCCGCGGCGCCAATGGCAACGCCACATAACGCGAATCGGCATGTTCCGGCAGGGAAGCCTGCGCAACCACACTCAAACCATCGCCCCGGCTGACCGCCTCCAACGTGCTGAGCAACTGCGCACAGCGGTACCGCACTTTGGGCTGCAACTGCTTATCTACCTGACGCACCGCAGTCCAACTGTGGGAGCTGGCTTGCCTGCGAAGACGGCCTAACGGTCAACGCAGTTGGACCGGGTACATATCCGTTATTTAGGTAACGGCCACTTAGGGTTCCGCCCTGACGGCGGCTCACTTTTGAAAAGCGCAAAAGTAAGCAAAACGCTCTTGCCCCACCACTCGGCACCTCGCTTAGGCTCGGTGTGCCCGTAATCCGCCAGTGATTTGGGGGGCCGCCGCCACGCGCCATCCATGGCGCGGGGCGGCTAAACCGGCATCCCTGCCGGTTTACCCCCCAAATCCCTGTCGAATTCCGGCCAGCGTGGTTTGACGGGGCGCCTGAGATCAAGATCAAAAGCAGATCAAGAGCGGCTCGCTTCGCATCGTGGGTATCGGATATTACGATGGCATTCGGCGCATAGGCGCCACACGCTCCGGGGTGTTCATCGCGCTCAACCCGCTGACGGCAGTCGTTTGCGGTGCTGTGCTGCTGGACGAACCACTGACGATGCCGATGTTGCTGGGCGGCGCGGTCATCCTGCTGGGCATCTGTGCAACAAACCCCTTGCACAGGGCTGGGCATTGGGGATTTGATAAGAGTACGGACAAACCTGGTTACGCTGTGTAGAATCAGTTTACGCATACAAGAATATGGACTTGCGCTCACGCAAGCCTCGGCCGTCAGAGACTGATGACACCATGAAGCTACTTGGCTCCCCCCTCATCTTTGGTGACTTCCTCGCCCGCAGCGTGCGGGGCCTCTCTTGTGCGCCACCCTCCAGCCTCATCCTTGCTCGCAACTAATCAATTGCTACCTACAAGAATGATGAGGCACCGAACATGACCGACCAACTCGCAAACCCAATGGGCCTGATGGGCTTTGAATTCATCGAATTCGCCTCGCCCACCCCAGGCACCCTGGAGCCGATCTTCGAGATCATGGGCTTCACCAAAGTGGCGACCCATCGCTCCAAGAACGTGCACCTGTATCGCCAGGGCGAGATCAACCTGATCCTCAACAACGAACCCGACAGCCTCGCTTCCTACTTCGCGGCCGAGCACGGCCCGTCGGTGTGCGGCATGGCGTTCCGCGTCAAGGACTCGCAACAGGCCTACAAGCGTGCCCTGGAGCTGGGGGCCCAGCCGATCCACATCGACACCGGCCCGATGGAGTTGAACCTGCCGGCGATCAAAGGCATTGGCGGTTCGCCGTTGTACCTGATCGACCGTTTCGGCGAAGGCAACTCGATCTACGACATTGACTTCGTGTACCTCGAAGGCGTTGATCGCAACCCGGTAGGCGCTGGCCTGAAGGTCATCGACCACCTGACCCACAACGTCTATCGCGGGCGCATGATTTATTGGGCCAACTTCTACGAGAAACTGTTCAACTTCCGTGAGGCGCGTTATTTCGATATCAAAGGCGAATACACCGGCCTGACCTCCAAGGCCATGAGTGCGCCGGACGGCAAGATCCGTATCCCGTTGAACGAAGAATCGTCCAAGGGCGCCGGGCAGATCGAAGAGTTCCTGATGCAGTTCAACGGCGAGGGCATCCAGCACGTCGCGTTCCTCACCGACGACCTGATCCAGACCTGGGATGCGCTGAAGAAGATCGGCATGCGCTTCATGACCGCGCCGCCCGACACTTACTACGAAATGCTCGAAGGCCGCCTGCCGAACCACGGTGAGCCGGTGGACCAGTTGCAATCGCGTGGCATCCTGCTGGATGGCTCGTCGGTTGCTGGTGACAAGCGTCTACTGCTGCAGATCTTCTCGGAAACCCTGATGGGCCCAGTGTTCTTCGAATTCATCCAGCGCAAAGGCGACGATGGGTTTGGCGAGGGCAACTTCAAGGCGTTGTTCGAGTCGATCGAGCGCGACCAGGTGCGTCGTGGTGTGCTGACCGCCGATTGAGCGACTGGCTAAAGCAAAAAGCCCGGTTTTTACCGTACTGTTTGTAGGAGCGAGCTTGCTCGCGAAAAACGTCAACGATGACGCGGGCATCCTGAATGAACGCGGCGCCTGTGAGTTTTTCGCGAGCAAGCTCGCTCCTACAAGCGTTATGGTTTTACCGGGCTTTTTTGTACCTGATGCATCGTGTTGCAAATAACCTGCGGTTTATTGGGAACAGATGTTTCTTGAGAGATCACTCAGAGGGCAGGACGCAGAAAAACCTGCGTTTTCACTATGAAGAGGCCCTCTTATGAATGTGAATGCTCCTACCCCTCAACACCCGATCGGCCCATCTATATCAACGGAGCAGGCTGGGCCAGTGCGCAATGTCCGTTCAACCGGTCATGTAGACCCGGTCGATCAGGCGCGTAAAAAGTTTCTCGATGACAGTGAAACCGAGTACTTGGGCGAAACACTCAGTGCCGAGGGGTATCAACTGACGAAGGCAGCGTTGTCACGCCACAAGCCGGGAAGTCCAGGGGTGCAGGTCTCGACATTTGCCGTCGATGGCGTTCAGTCCAACGACATGATGATGATCAAGCGGGTGCCGCCTACAGAAGAGGGGCCTAATCTCGTCCTGTATATGCCGGAAGATGACGTGACATCGTTTCACGAGTTCAAGAATGCAGATGAGATGACGGACTGGCTCAAGGAAGTAGCCAATGACCCGACAGAGCGAAAGCGGTTTACGCAGCATTTTTCCAGTGATCAATCGCCGAAACAGGAGGACAGGGTCAGTCAGAAGTTAGGTGAGTTCGCTGAAGGCGACATCAATGCAGTGGTGGGAAGTTTTGGTTATGAGGAAGGTGACATTTTCGAACGTTTGAACAAAGACGCTTCGGTCCCACCCGTTCAGGTCAAGGGCCTGGTGGGCACGCAGCTTTACAAGCGAGAGCTCGATGGAAAAACGACCTACGTCGGGTATCAGAGCGATGGGTGCTAATGATAAGCGCGGGCTCTTGAATGAGTTCGTGAAACAACTCAGAAACCCGTTGCACGGTATTGGAATGGCACTCAAAGAGCTAGGCGTCCCTGGCGACGTTGCCAATTCCATCGAAGAAATACTGAAGAACCCTGTGAAAGGAACGCTGCTTGAACTGAACCATGACAATCGGCTCGGCAAGTTGTTTGGGGTTGATAAGGAACAGATGGATGCCACCCTGGAAAGTGTCGGGAGTCAAGTCCAAAGCAATATTCCCTACTATGGCGCATGGAGGGATGGGTTCAACGACGCGGCCGATGTCATCGAGGGGCAGGTCGGCCCGTACGAAGAGCCGACTACTCAGGTAAGGACCTGATTCAATCCAGGCTATATTACAGAGGGGTAAGGAAGCCCCCATAACCCCATTTAATACCAGCCGGCCTTTCAAGCCCGACGCTGACGCACCAAATGCTTGAATCCCTCATACACCAGCACCATCACCGCCAGCCAGATCGGGATATAGGTCAGCCATTGCCCACCCTGGATGCCTTCACCCAATAGCAACGCCACCGCCAGCAACAGCACTGGCTCCACGTAGCTGAGCAGCCCGAACAGACTGAACGCCAGCAGGCGACTGGCAATGATGTAGCTCACCAGCGCCGAGGCACTGATAAGGCCCAGCATGGGAATCAATGCATAGAGCTTTGGATGCCCATCCACTACGGCAAAGCCTTGTTCGCCGTTTTGTACAAACCACCAGGCCACCGGCAGCATTAACGCCATGTCCAGCCACAGCCCGCCCAGATGATCAGTGCTCAAGTACTTACGCACCACGAAGTACACCGGGTAGCCGATGATCACCACCAGTGTTGCCCAGGAAAAACCACCGGCCTGATACAGCTCGTTCAACACGCCAAGCGCGGCCAACACCACGGCGATCTGTTGCAGCCGTGAGAGGCGCTCGCCGTAGACCAGGCGCCCGGTGAGCACCATGGTCAACGGCAGCAGGAAATACCCCACCGACACGTCCAGGCTGCGCCCATTGAGCGGCGCCCACATGAACAGCCACAACTGCACGCCGAGCAGGGCAGAAGACACCAGCACGCCGCCAATCAGCCGTGGCTTAGCCGCCAGCCTGCGCAACAGTTCCCACACCCTGCGCCACTCACCGCTGACAATCATGAACACCGTCATGCACGGCACGGTCAGCAACATGCGCCAGCCGAAAATTTCCAGGCCACTCAAGGGGGTAAGCAGCGATGTGAAGTAATACATCACCGCAAACAACACCGAGGCCAAGACCGATAACACCACACCTTTAGACACACTGTCCTCGCGAAAGCCGATTATTTCGTCGGCAGTCTACAGGCGTGCCAATCGACCGGATACAAAATGCCCGACATCGTTGAACCCCGGCGAGGACGAATGCCCCGGCGTGACCAACGAATCAATGAACGCCTCGTCTTCGGCGCTGATCTTCACCGCCAGCGCGCCGGTGTAGGCGTCCCACTGCGCCTCGGTGCGTGGCCCGACGATCGCTGAGCTCACCGCCGCATTGTTCAATACCCAGGCGATTGCAAACTCGACGATCCCTACGCCACGCCCTTGGGTGTATTGCTGGATCTGCTGGGCAATGCGCAGTGATTCAACCCGCCACTCGGTTTCCAGGATGCGCTTGTCCTGGCGCGCGGCACGGCTGCCGGGTTCAGGCGTGACGTCCGGTGCGTACTTGCCGCTGAGCACCCCTCGGGCCAGCGGGCTGTAAGGCACCACGCCCAGCCCATAAGCCGCGGCAGCGGTGATCTGTTCCACCTCGGCCTGGCGATTGACGATGTTGTACAGCGGTTGGCTGATGATGGGTTTATCAACCCCCAGGCGTTCAGCCACGCGGATCACTTCAGCGATGCGCCACCCCCGGTAATTGGACAGGCCCCAGTAGCGGACCTTGCCCTGGCGGATCAGGTCACCGATGGCGGACACGGTCACCTCCAACGGCGTGTCGTGGTCTTCGCGGTGCAGGTAGTAGATGTCCAGGTAGTCGGTGTCCAAGCGTGCCAGGCTGGCGTCCAGCGCAGTGAACATACGCTTGCGGCTCAAACCGCTGCGGTTGGGCACGCCATCGGCAGGGCCGAAGCCGACCTTGGAGGCCACCACCCAATCGTGGCGGTTGCGTGCAATCGCCTCACCGACGATTTCCTCGGAGCGCCCACCTGTGTACACGTCAGCGGTGTCGATGAAATTGATGCCCTGGTCCCAGGCCTTGTCGATGATGCGCAGCGAATCTTCGGTGCTGGTCTGTTCGCCAAACATCATGGTGCCGAGTGTCAGAGCGCTGACCTTCAACCCGGAGTGGCCCAATGTGCGGTAAATCATGCAAAGCTCCTCATGGCAGGCAAAATGTAAGTGATGCAATACCAGACCCGAGCGCTCTGGAACAAGCCCTGGGCGCATTTCTTCATGTGCGTAGCAAAGTCACGCAGCGCGCCTGTAAAAAACGGTGCAGCACTTTCACGCGTTCCGACACTTGCAGGCGGTGCGGGCACATCAGGTTGAACGGCGCGGGTTCGCCTTGCCAGTCGGGTAGCAAGGGTACCAACCGCCCAGCCTGGATATCACGGGCCACATCCAGGTTGGCCTTATAGGCAATGCCATGCCCCGCCAACGCCCAGCGGCGGACAATCTCGCCGTCATCGCTGAGGTAGTCACCGCTCACCTCGACCTCCTGGAGCAACGCCCCCTGGCGGAAATACCAGGTGCTATTGGCCTGGCCCCGGCGCATATAGCGCAGCGTGCTGTGGCGGGCCAAGTCTTCGGGCTCAAGCGGTGTGCCATGGCGCGCCAGGTACTCAGGGCTGGCGCAGGCAATGCGATGGTGATCGGGTACCACCGGCAGGGCCACGAGGCTGGAGTCCCTCGGCACGCCAAAGCGCAAGGCAATGTCGACGGTGTCGCGAAACAAGTCGGCATTGCTGTCGTTGAGCAACAGTTGCAAGCGGACATCAGGGTGCTCCAGCTTGAACTCGTCCAGCCAACCCAGCAACACATTGCGGCCAAAGTCCGAGGGCGCGGCCAACTGCAATAAACCGCTGAGGCTCTGCCCTTGTTGCTTGATGGCGTGCTCGCCTTCTGACAGCGCCTCCAGCGCCACCCGCACACTGTCCAGGTAACGCCGACCTTCTTCGGTCAGGCGCATGCTGCGGGTGGAGCGGGCGAGCAGGCGGATGCCGAGGCGGGTCTCAAGGCGCTTGAGCGCAATACTTGCCGCTGCTGGCGTGAGGCCCAGGCCACGGGCGGCGGCCGTCAGGCTGCCGGTGTCGGCGCTGCGCACGAAGACTTCAAGGTCAAGAATCGAGCTCATTGATAAAAATCCTTTAAAGATCTTGTCGTTTTACCCGGATTTTTCATCGATTACCAAGCTGGGAAGATGAACGCTCACTTTCTGACCCAGGTAGTTTTCTCATGACCTCTTCTCTGAGCGGCAAAACCATCATTGTTATCGGCGGCAGCAGCGGTATCGGCGCGGCAGTGGCCCAGGCAGCCTTGGCGCGCGGCGCGAAGGTGGTCGTGGCCGGGCGCCGCTTGGCGTCAAGTTCCGACAACGGCCTGCACAGCGAGCCAGTGGACGTCACCGACAGCGCCTCTTTAAAGCAACTGTTCGAAACCGTGGGGCGGTTTGACCATCTGGTCTACACCTCGGGGCCTTCAGTACGGGCCAAGGCTTTGATTGAAACAGACCTGGATGAAGCCCAGGACAACTTCGATGTGAAGCTCTGGGGCGCACTACGCGCCATTCAAAACGCGCTGCCCTTTATGGATGAACAGGGCAGCATCACCCTGACCTCGGGCCAACTGGGGCGCAAGTTGGCGGCAGGGCAGTTCATCAAGACGGGCATTAACGCTGCGACCGAGGCCTTGGGCAAGCAACTGGCCAAAGAACTGGCACCGCGTCGGGTCAATGTGATCAGCCCAGGGGTGATAGACACACCGGCCTATGCAGGGCTCGGCGAAGAGCAGCGTTTGGCGATGTTTGCCAAGGCGGGCCAAGGGTTGCCGGTTGGGCGGGTGGGGCAGGCTGAAGAAGTGGCGGCGGGGTATGTGCTGGCCATGGAAAATGGCTTTATGACCGGGGCAGTGGTTGATATCGACGGTGGCGGGCTGTTGTAAATACATGACCAAAGTGGGAGGGGGAAGCTCCCTCCCACTTTGAAGGCGTCAGGCCTTGAGCGTGCGCGTCATCCGCAACGCCAGCACACTCCCACCCACAATCACCGCCGCCAGCAGGTACAACGCCACATCCGTAGACCCGGTGGCATCCTTCACAAACCCCACGATATACGGGCTGAGAAACCCCGCCATTTGCCCCATGGAGTTGATCAACGCCAAGCCACCCGCCGCCGCACCCGCGCTGAGCATGGCGGTGGGCACCGGCCAGAACATCGGCAGGCCGGTCAGGGCGCCCATGGTGGCGATGGTCAGGCCGAGAATGGCAATGGCCGGCGTGGTGGCGAAGTTCACCGCAATGACCAGGCCGAGGGCGCCCATCAACATCGGCACCACCAAATGCCAGCGGCGCTCCTTGCGCAAGTCGGCGGAGCGGCCCACCAGCAGCATGAACACCGCCGCCAGCAGATACGGAATCGCGCTGAGCCAGCCAATCACCAGGTTGTCGCTGAAGCCCATGTTCTTGATGATCGACGGCAGCCAGAAGTTGATCGCATACACGCCACTCTGGATGCAGAAGTAGATCAGGCCGAACGCCCAGATCGCCGGGTTCTTGAACACTTCGGCCAGGGAGTCGCTGGTGGCTTTGGGTTTGTTCGCCAGGTCCTTGGCCTGGTCGGCTTCCAGCACTGCACGCTCATGGGGCTTGAGCCACTTGGCGTTGGCAAAGCTGTCACTGAGCAGGAAGTAGGCGAGGGCGCCGAGGATTACGGTCGGGATGCCTTGCAGCAGGAACATCCACTGCCAGCCCGCCAAGCCACCTTGGCCGGCGGCGAAGTGATTGAGAATCCAGCCGGAAAACGGGCTGCCGAGCAAGCCGGACACCGGAATGGCCGACATGAACAGCGCCATGATTCGCCCGCGGCGGAAGGTCGGAAACCACTGCGAAAGGTACAACACCACCCCTGGAAAGAAGCCGGCTTCAGCGGCACCGGTAAACAGGCGCAACGTGTAGAAATGCGTGGGCGTGGTCACGAACAGCAAACACGTGGAGAGCGTGCCCCACACGATCATCATCAACGCGATCCAGCGCCGTGGGCCGAACCGGGTCAGCGCCAGGTTACTCGGCACGCCGCACAGCACGTAGCCGATAAAGAAAATCCCGGCCCCCAGGCCGTACACGGTTTCACTGAATTTCAACGCATCGAGCATCTGCAACTTGGCAAAGCCAACGTTTACCCGGTCGAGGTAATTGAACAGGTAGCAGATAAAGATGAAGGGGATCAGGCGCAGGGTAACGCGCTTGTAGATGGCGTTTTTATCGTCATCGCTGGCCAGTGCGGCAGTGGCGCTCTGTGACATGGGATTCTCTCTTTATTATGATTTTTCGCGGTGCGAGGGTAACGTTGACCGCCCTGACAGTCTCGGTGACGTGACGGGCAACTGTCTTTGTGCTGGCGCACAGTCAAGCCATCTTTGCGCTGTGCCGGTGAACAACCTTTTTCAGGAAATTAGCCCCATGTTCGAGTTGGATCATGCCCTGGCGCAGGAGATTGTCGATCGCACCATGGCGATCCTGCCCCATAACGTCAATGTCATGGACAGCCAGGGCTTGATCCTGGGCAGCGGCGAGCCGGAGCGTATCAACACTCGCCATGAAGGTGCGCAACTGGTGTTGGCCAATGGGCGCGTGGTGGAAATCGACGGGCAGACCGCCAAGCACCTCAAGGGCGTACAGCCGGGCATCAACCTGCCGCTGCTGCATGATCAACGCCTGATCGGCGTGCTGGGTATCACCGGCGAGCCGGATGGGCTGCGCACCTATGCCGAACTGGTGCGCATGACCGCTGAAATGCTGGTCAGCCAACGCCATCAGCAAGCCGAGCAACAATGGCGGCGCCAGCGTTGCGATGATCTGCTGGCCCTGCTGCTGGCTGACAGCGGCGACTCCCCGCGCCTGGTGGACGAAGCCCAGCAACTGGGGCTCAAGCCACAACTGGCGCGTACGCCGTACCTGTTTGAATTGGGCCCTGGCCAAACGGCGGAGGCTTTGAGCGCCTGGCTCGCCAGCCGTTACCCGGACAGTTGGTGCGTCAGTTCTGCGCAGTTTTCCTTGCTGTGGTGCCGACCCGCCGCGGTGCAGGTCGATAATCCCCGCTTGCTGGAAAAGCTCGACGGCTTGGGCTGGAACATACTGCGCGTGGCCATCGGCGGGCAAGCAGAAGGTTTGGCGGGGCTGCGCCGCTGTTACCGAAGGGTAGGGGACCTGCTTGCCTATGGCCGCGATATCCTGCCCCAATCACGCCTGTTGACCCTCAACCGTTACCGCTTGCCGGTGATGCTGTGGCGTCATCGCAACGACGACGCCCTGGACGAACTGCTCAACCCGTTGCGCAAGGTGCTGGCCAAGGACAGCAACGGGCAACTGCTCGCCACATTGCGCAGTTGGTGTGAACACGACGGGCAAAGCCAGGCGTGTGCCGACGCCTTGGGCATTCATCGCAACAGCCTGCGTTACCGCATGGAGCGAATCGCTGAACTCAGCGGCGTGGACCCGCTGACCCTCGATGGGATGCTTGCCTTGTACCTGGGCGTACAACTGCTGCCCCACCCCCTGTAGGAGCGAGCTTGCTCGCGAAGGTCGTTAACGATAATGCGGGGCAGCTGATTCACCGCGGCGCGCTCCGGTTTTTCGCGAGCAAGCTCGCTTCTACAACGGGCATTGTCGAAATGAACAACAAACCCGCCCCACACTTGTGCATCGGCCCCGCGTCATTGCCCCAGCCAACTGGCAGCATGGGCGTTATAAAAACCGGAGAAAGCCCATGAAAATCGTGATCGCCCCCGACTCGTTCAAAGACAGCCTGAGTGCCGCAGGCGTCGCCCAGGCGATTGCCGAGGGGTGGGCCCAGGTCTGGCCGGCTGCGCACGTGCTTCAATGCCCGATGGCCGATGGCGGTGAAGGCACGGTGGATGCGGTGCTCGCTGCGTGTAAGGGTGAACTGCGCAGGCACACGGTTCGAGGCCCGCTGGGCGACAGCGTCGAAGCGCGTTGGGGCTGGTTGGCCGACAGCCATACGGCGATGATCGAGATGGCCGAGGCCAGTGGCTTGCAACTTGTCGCGCCGGGGCAGCGCGACGCGTGTTCAAGTACCACCTACGGTACCGGTGAGTTGATCCGCGCCGCGCTGGATGCCGGGGCGCAGCGCATTATCCTGGCGATTGGCGGCAGTGCCACCAACGATGGCGGGGCGGGTGCGATGCAGGCCCTTGGCGTGCAGCTATTGGATAGCGAACGCCAGCCACTGCCGGCGGGTGGGTTGGCGTTGGCACGCCTGGCCCATATCAGCCTTGAGCAACTGGACCCGCGCCTGTCGCAGGTGCGTTTTGAAATCGCCGCCGACGTCAACAACCCCCTGTGCGGCCCTCACGGAGCGTCGTCGATTTTTGGCCCGCAAAAAGGCGCGAGCCCCGAGCACGTGGTACAACTGGACGCTGCCCTTGGCCACTTCGCCGACCATTGCGCCCTGGTGCTGCGCCAGGATGTGCGCGACGAACCCGGCAGCGGCGCCGCCGGTGGTCTGGGCTTTGCAGCCAAGGCATTCCTCGCGGCCCAGTTTCGTCCGGGGGTCGAGGTGGTGGCTGAACTGGTTGGCCTCGATGAAGCGGTGGGTGGCGCCGATCTGGTCATCACCGGCGAAGGCCGCTTCGACGCCCAGACCCTGCGTGGCAAAACCCCGTTTGGCGTGGCGCGCATTGCCCAGCGACAGGGCGTGCCGGTGGTGGTGATCGCGGGCACCTTGGGCGACGGCTACGAGCAGATGTACGCCCACGGTGTGGATGCAGCGTTCGCCTTGCCGGCGGGGCCGATGTCACTTGAGCAGGCCTGTCACGAGGCACCGCGCCTGTTACGCGCGCGGGCCTCGGACATTGCGCGGGTATGGCGCCTGGCAGCTACTCGCTGACCCCGCGCGCCAAACGTTCCACCCACTGCTCTTGAAACCCCTGCAGCGCCGCACCGGGTTGCTGCAATTGCACAAACTCAAGCATCGGGTCTTGCACCGCGGTGCGCACGCCGCTCAATTCCTCCAGGGTCGCCAAACCGCAGAACGGCACATAGGCTTCGCTGTAGCCGCCTTCGTGCACCAGCACCAGGCGGCCCTGACATAAGCGATCGGCTGCCAGACGCAGGGCGCGGGTCATTAACCGGAACGATTCGCTGTGCAGCAACATGCGCGCCAGTGGGTCGACGGCGTTGGCGTCATAACCGCAAGCAACGATGATCAACTCCGGTTCGAAGCGCTCCAGGGCAGGCAACACGATACGTTCCATGGCCTGTAGGTAGGTGGCGTGACCACTGCCTGGCGGCAACGGGATATTGATGTTAGCGCCCAGGCCTGCACCCCGGCCGCGATCCTGCTCGCCGCTGTAACCGGGCGGGTAGCAGCCGTCCTGGTGCAGGGAAATCGTCAACACATCGGCTCGTTCTTCGAAGATCGACTGCGTGCCGTTGCCGTGGTGCACATCCCAGTCGATCACGGCGACTTTGCCCAGCCCGTTGCGGGCCTTGGCGGCCTCGATGGCAATGGCGATGTTGGCGAGAAAGCAAAAGCCCATGGCGCTGTCTGCCAGGCAGTGATGCCCCGGTGGCCGCGACAGCGAATAGGCGTTGTGCACCTGGCCCTTGAGCACCGCGTCCACGGCGGCCAGGGTCAAACCGGCGGACAGTTGCGCGATCTCATAGCTGCCAGGTCCTATCGGTGCCTGGGGGCCAAGCTCACCGCCGCCGGCATCGCTCAATGCCTTGAAACGCTGCAGGTAATCACGGCTGTGGACGCGCAACAGGTCCTCTTCACTGGCGGGCGGCGCGCTATGCTGGTGCAGGTGGCGACTGAGTCCGGAGACATCCAACAGGCTTTTCAAGCGCCGCTTGGTCTCCGGTGACTCGGCATGCCCGCTGCCGGCTGGCGGCTGCACCCAGCCGCCCACGGGCAGGGTCAGCGCATGGGCGCCGGCGCTGTGCCAGAGGCTCATTTCGTCGAAAAAAAATGCGGTGGTCAGGTTCATACCGGTTCCAGTTCAGTGGGGGAGTGGGGACGGCTGGCGACGATCATCACCAGGGACAGCAAGGTGATAGCGGCGGCACCGAGCAGCAACAGGCTGAACCCGCCGCTGGCCTCGATCAGGCGGCCGGCGAGCGCCGGGCCGATGGCCAGGCCACCGCCGATGACCAAGTTGGAGGCGTTCATCAGCTTGCCGCTGTGATCGAGGTCGGCCAGGCAGGCCAGGATCAGTGGCAGGATGAAGGTCCAGGTAAATTTGAACAGCAGCGCGGCCAGGGCGAATCGCAGCAAGGCGGGCTGGCCGACCAGCAAGAGCACCGCAGCCGCCATCAGCGTGTAACCCAGCAACAACAGCACTCCACGCGGCAGGCGAGCGCCGATCAGTGAGGCGCTTGCGGCTCCGGCAATGCCCATCACGGTGGCAATGGCGAGGATTTCGCCGCTGTGCTGCGCCGAAATCCCGGCACTGGCGCCCAAGGCACCGATAAAGGTCCATACGCCCCCGAGGCTGATGTAAAAGGCCAGGACCGCGCCAACCCCCAGGGCGGCTTTCCAGCGTGAGCCGGGCAATACCGGCTCGCGGTTGGCCGGCAACGCTGGGCTACCAGCGGGAAAAGCCCGCGCCAATGGCAGCAGCAGGGTCATCAACCCTGCCAGGATCAGATAGCAGGCATTCAAGCCAAACCGTTCGAACAAGCCAGGCAGCGCCACCAGGCCGAGGGCACCGACGACCAACTGCCCCATCACCCACAAGCCATACACCCGGCTGGGGTTGGCGGTGGTGGCGGCACTGGCCAGGCAAAGGATCATCAACGAGCCGCCGGCCAGGGCGCTGGCACCGCGCAACACCAGCAGCACGGCGTAGGTGTCGGCGAGCATCGACAGCAGGTTAGCGGCAATGAACAACAGCGCGGCGACCCGGGCGGCGGTGCGCCAGTCAACCCGCTTGAGCCACCACCAGGCGGGCAAGGTCGCCAGGCTCATGGCGCCCAGCTCCACGGAAAACAAGTCGCCAATGCGCGCAGGGCTCAGTTGCCACTGGCTGGCCAACTGCGCGGCCACGGCGGGAGCGGTCATCAGGATGGTCGGGGTGATGGCGGCAAACAGTACGATCGCCGCCAAGCGTGCCGTTATTGCAGGGGTGGAAATGGGCATTTTCAAGCTCCAGGAAAGGGGTCAGAACACATGCACCAGGCGTAACAACGCCTCGGTGCCGGCGTAGCCATTGGAAGCCGCAACGTTTTGCGAAAGGCTGACCATCAGTTGGTTCTGCCGGTCGAGCCAATGCCCGAATTCGAAGCCGACTTGGGTATAGCGCTTGTGGGTGTCGTCGAGGCTGCGGTTGTTGAGGCGTAGCGCGCCACCGTCGGCCTGGATCAGGCGCAATGCGCCGTAAGTGGCGGCGCTGAAGTCATACGAGGCGAAGGCCTGCAAGCGATACAGCGGCGCTTGCTTGAGTTCGCTGCCAAAGTAATCGTCATTGCGGCCATAGAGCTGGGCTTCCAGGTTGGCTTCCAGTACCCATTTGTCGCCGATGCCGTGGGTGTAGTTGTAGACAAAGGTGGCGCCCCAGCGATTGGCACCGGGGGACACGTCCGGGTTTTGGCTGTGGTACTCACCCACCGGCACGGTGATCAGGCTCAACAGGCCGCTGTAGGTACGCGAGGCGGGGTCATTGACGAAAAACAGCGTGCCGCCCACCTGTGGGTCGCCCAGGCCGCGCTCGCGGCTGCGCTGGCTGGCGCCGGGCAGGCGTGCGTTGATGTCGGCAAAGGGCAGGATGAATTGCGGCGTGCACAACGTGCCGCAGGCCTCAGTGAAATACACCTGGCGGTAAGCCACGGCGTTGACCCGCAGGTCGGCCTTGCCGGTGCTGTCGGCGGGGCCATGGAAATCCCCGGCGCGTGTGGCGGGCAGGTACAACACACCCAGGCTGGTACCCGGTGGGGCTGCGAAAAAATCGCGGGCGTTGAGGTCGGCCGCCTGGCTGTCGAGGCTGAGCAGGGTGGCGCACAGCACTGTCAAGTTACGTAAGCATGTGGAAGTCATGAAGAAGCGTCTCGAGTGAGAAGGCCGAAAAAAGGGCAACAGCAGCCCGTGACCGTTAAAAAACGACCGTGGTAAACCGTGGGAGAAACGGGCAGGGTCAGTCGGGCGGGGCGTGCACCAGGTGCGCTATGCGTGCCTTGTCCTTGACGCCGAGCTTGGTGTAGATGGCGCGAATATGGTGGCGCACGGTATTGGGTGAGAGGCCGAGGTCGCGGGCCACTTCCTTGTAGGTCTTGCCCTCGCCAAACCCTTGGGCCACGTCGTTTTCCCGTGGGCTGAGCTGGGGCAGGGCGCGGTTGACGCGCGCGGCCAGCAGCAATTGGTCGCCCACGGGGGACACCTGGATATGGATGTGCTTGCCGTCATGCCCGCGCTCATCCAGGGGCACTGGCAGGGTGGGGCCACACCATTGCGGCCATTCGGTGAGCAGCAGATCGACAAACCCGCGCTCGGCGCATTGCAATACTCCCCGTGGGTCGCACACCGCCAGGGCGAGATTGCGCGGGCTGGTCAGGGTTTCACGCATGGCCACCAAGGTGCGGATCTGGTTCGCCGAGACCGCCGCCACCAGGTGCAGCATCAGGTTATTGAGCAACTGGCAATCCTGCGCGTTGAACGTGGGCGCGGTGGGCTGGCGGTAGAGCGTCAGGTGGTGGCTGAGGTGGGTTTGCGGGTCGATATGGATCACACATAGCAATTCACCCAAGCCGTGGCGTTGCCCCAACCAGTTCAAGGCGCTGCCGCTGGCGGGGTCGCGCATATCGATGATCACTGCCTCGCCGGGCGAGGCATGCACCCGTGCAACGGTCACGTCCAGATGGCGGATCGACTGCCAGTCCGCCAGATAGTCGGGGGGCAATTGGTAGAGGTAGCTGTTGTGCTCGTGCGGCACCCCGTTGATGACCGCCGAGCGCCCCCACCAGGCGCTGTCGAAGGCCAGCAATTGGTTGAGGCGCGCCAGGGCATGGTGTTGAAAGTGTTCGATGTCCTGGTGTTGGGCCAGGCGTTGCAGGTCCAGGGTCAGGGTGCTGAAAGCCTGTAACAGGCTCGCGGGATCGAGACGGTTCATGGGTGTTCCTCTGTGGGACTTTTTTTGTTGTTCTCGTCACAGGGTGAAGGCCAAAGCGTCGGGTTGACGGGGCAGGGCCTGGGCTGAGTATCGGCGTTGCGCGCAGGGATCGCCATCGTTCAGATGCAGGATGGTGCTGGTTGGCCGGTGGGAAAACTCCGGCTCGTCAGGTGCGCGACTTAGCCTCTACACTGGTCGGCCACCTGTCTTTCATAGGATGAAATGCAATGCACATACCTGAACCGTCTATCGTGATCCAGCGTTTTACCGAGGCCCACCTGGAGGGCGTCGCCGCGCTCTACAACGAACCGGCTGTTTGCCGTCAGGTGCTGCAAATGCCTTTTCAGTCGGTTGAGATGTGGCGCAAGCGCCTGGTGATGGATAACGAGCGGCGCCTGCAGCTGGTGGCGGTGCAGGGTACTGAGGTGATTGGTCAACTAGGGCTTGAGCAGTACTTGCGTGTACGCCAGAGCCACGTTGGCTCATTGGGTATGGGCGTGGCGCCCGCGTGGCAGGGCAAGGGCGTCGGTTCGCGGCTGTTGGCGGCTGCGCTGGAGGTGGCCGACAACTGGATGAACCTGCGCCGTGTGGAGCTGACGGTCTACGCCGACAACGAAGCTGCGCACAACCTGTACCGCAAGTTCGGCTTCGAAGTGGAAGGGCGGTTGCGCGACTATGCCCTGCGTGATGGTGTGTTTGTCGACACCTTCAGCATGGCGCGCCTGCGCACATCGGCTTGATCCGGTAAGCATAGGGATCTATACAACTTCGATGAAAGCGGTGTGTCAGTCACTGAATCTTTGACTGAACCACCGCCTTCGCAGGCAAGCCAGGCCCCACATTGGTCATGTATGGCCCACAAAATCAGCGCCCGACACAAATCCCCTGTGGGCGGGCTTGCCCGCGATGGCGGTGTGTCAGCCACTGAGCCTTTAACTGAACCACCGCCTTCGCAGGCAAGCCAGCTCCCACACGGGTCATGCATTGCTCACAAAATCGGCGCCCGACACAGATTTCCTGTGGGAGCGGGCTTGCTCGCGAAGGGGGCCTGACAGCCGACCAGGATATTGGGTTTAGGTAGCGGCTACAAAGTTGTGGCGATACCTGTTCCCTGTAAGGCAAACCCCACCGCGGCCTGCGCATGCAGCGCGGTGGTGTCCAGCAGTGGCAGGGCGCTGTGCTCCGGTTGGATCAGCAGGCAAATTTCCGTGCAGCCGAGAATAATCGCCTGAGCGCCGCGTGCCGCGAGTGTCTGGATCACCCGCTGATACACCTGGCGCGAGGCGTCACTGATGGCGCCCGCGCACAACTCTTCATAGATGATTCGGTGCACCGCCTTGCGTTCCTCCGCGTCGGGCACCAGTACGGTGAGCCCCTGGGCGGCGAGGCGCGATTTAAGGAAGTCCTGCTCCATGGTAAACGCGGTACCCAGCAAGCCCACCGTCAAGGTCCCGGCCTCCAGAGCCGCTGCCGCCGTGGCATCAGCAATATGCAGGAAGGGGATCGACACCGCCGCCTCAATGCGCGGCGCCACCAAATGCATGGTGTTGGTACACAGCACCACACAATCAGCACCCCCGGCCTGCAAGCGTCGCGCGGCATCTTCCAGGATCAGCGCGGCATCGTCCCAACGCCCGGCATGCTGGGCCTGTTCCACCGGGCCGAAATCCACGCTGTACATCAACACTTGCGCCGACCGCAGCGGGCCGAGCTGGTCGCGCACGCGCTGGTTGATAAGGCGGTAATACTCGGCGCTGGACTCCCAGCTCATGCCGCCGATAAGGCCGATGGTGCGCATGTGATGCTCCGGACAAAAAGTGTGGCTTCACCTTACCCATTGAAGGCTGACGAGTCATATGCAGTTGCCAGCCAATTTACCGGAGCAGTTCAAATCTGAGTGATGCCCTACGTAAAATAAGGTGCAATGCCCCAATATTGGCTATACCTACCACTCGTTCTCACGATGATGGTCGCCAGGGAGTTCACTAATGAAGCTAAGGCTAATGATCGGCACACTGTGCGTTGCCTCGCTCGGTTTGGCCGGTTGCGCGAGCAAGGTGGTGCAACCGAATGAGTATTCAGGGTTCCTCTCCAATTACAGCCAGCTCAAGGAAGCCAAGTCACCGTCGGGGGCAGAGGTGATGCGCTGGGTTGATCCACAACTGGATTTGAGCCGTTACACGGCGGTGTACATCGAGCCCACCCAGTTTTACCCCAAGCCCCAAGCCACCTCCCGGATTCCCGAGAGCACGTTGCGCGGCATCAACGACTACTACAACCAGGCGCTCAAGCGCGAGCTGGCCCAGTCGCTGCCCGTGGCCAACGCCCCAGGCCCCGGGGTGATCGTGGTAAGGGCGGCGATTACCGCCGTGAGCAGCAAAACCGAAAGCCTCAAGCCCTATGAGTTTATTCCCGTCGCCCTGGTGGCCGCGGCAGTGAGCACCGGCACCGGCATTCGCGACCAGGAAACCACCCTGGGCACCGAGGCGCAGTTCCTCGATGGCAGCACTCATAAAGTGTTGGCCCAAGTGGTGCGCAAAGGCACCGGCAAGCCGCTGGCCAATGACTCCCAGGTGATGAAAGCCGACGATGTAAAAAGCGTCATCGACGGCTGGGCGTCCGACCTGCACCAGTCTTACGTGAAACTGAAAAAACACTGAGTCAAAAAAAAAGCGCGGCGGGTATCGCCCGCCGCGCTTTTTTATTCGCCGTGATTATTTAAGCGGCGTCAACGCTGGTAGCTTCCACTGGCCGCTGGCGACTTCAGGCTTGGGCAGGTAAATGCGCAATACCGCATAAAACGGGCCGGGCGGGGCCGGCAACCAGTTGCTCTGCTCAGCCTTGGGAGGCTCGTGGTGTTGCAGTGCCAGGGTCAAGCCACCCTCGGCGTCAAGCTTGAGGGTGGGTAGCATCTGCGAATTGATCAGGTAGCGCTTCTTGTGGTTGGGCACCAGCAATTTAGTCTTGGCGTCGTACATCGTCAGCGACCAGAACGCATCGGCCGGCGGCAGCTGGTCCTTGGCAAAATGCACGGTGTAGCTGTGGCGCGCACCATTGGCCGGCTTGCCCTCGCTGTCGATGACGTAGCTCAAGTGCGCGGCTTCATCACTGGAGTTTCCGAACATTCCCAGCTCGGCACCGGCGTAGCGGTACAGGTAGTTGTTTTGCAGGTGGTCGCGGCTGCCGTACAGGTCTGCGCCGGTCACTTGGTGGGTATCGACCTTGGTCTTCTTGAACGCGGCGAATTCGGCGCGGCCATCGGCGATACCGTCCTCCAGGGCCTTGCGCTGCTCGGCAGTCAACTGGTTCACCTTGAACGGCGCGCCCGGCGCAATACCGATCTTGGCAAAGCGCGCCAGCAGGTCTTTTTCACTGTCCTGGGGCGCGGCAAAGGCCAGCATGAAGTTCAGGTAGCGAAACAGTTGCGGGCCTTCGGTCATGGTTGCCATCGGCTTGGGCCATTGGATTTTCGGCACATTGGCAGGCGTGGGTTGCTTCACATAACTGCTCAGCGCCTGCACCTTGTAGCCGCTCTGGATCTGCTTGAGCTTGCCCAAGTCTTTGTCATCAAACAGCTGCGTACGGTAAAGGGCGTAGGCGATGTTGCTTTCGCTGTAGACCACACGGTCGATGTCCACCGGCTGCTGACCTTTCCAGTCTGGCCCGGCGATCATGTAGTGGCCGCCGTTATTACCGGTGCTGCGGGTACCCAGGTAGGCGAAATTCTGCGTGTAGAGGTCGATCAACTGTACCGAGTAGTAGCGGTTGTCTTCGATCTTGGGCAGCGTCAGCACCAAAGGCTCTTTGCGCAGGTCCATCCACACGAACGAATAGGGCGTGTCGACGTTCGGGGTGGTGATTGCGGTGTCCTTGGGCGTCAACACCTGGGCGCTATTGTCGATTCGGTTGAACGGTGCCTTGAAGTGGGCGCCACCTTTATCAACGGCCTGGGTGTAGAGCGTCTTGTACATCTGCACCACGGGAAAGCCGTACAGGTAGGCTTCCTTGGCGATGGCCCGGGCTTCGCCGGGGCTTGCAGTGAAGTCAGCCCAGGCGCCGGAGCTCATGAAAATCGAGAGGCTCGCCAACAGCAGGCGCGTCGGTTTTCCAATCATGTTGTTGCGTCCTTCCTGAATGCTATCTGAGAGCGTGGCGTGAAGGCGCTGAGTTTCCTGTTTTATTGGCCGGACGTCACGTTAATCTCTGCAAAGGACGACGGGGGACGGGCGTTACAGCATGGATTTGACTTTGTCACGCAATTGATCAATCGAGAACGGTTTGCCAATCACCTGCATACCGGCGGGCACATCGATATTTTCCGCGTAGCCGCTGGCAAACAGAATCGGCAGGGTGGCGCGCAGTTCGCGGACTTCGGTTGCCAGCTGTTTGCCGTCCATGTCCGGCAGGCCGACGTCGGTCATCATCAGGTCGATGATCTGGCCGGTATCTTTCACCATCTTCAATGCTTCCTCAGCATCCGCGGCTTCGAGCACCTTGAACTCCAACTCTTCGAGGACATCGACGATCAGCATACGCACGATGGCGTCGTCTTCGACTACAAGGATGGTGGAGGCGTGGGACATAGTGAACTTTCCTGAACAGTGAGGGCGCTGGGCTTAAAGGCAACAAGATTGTGAGTGATAACAATGCCAGCAAGTTCCGAAGCAATTGGTGGCATTGTGACCTTAGCGGCGCAAAAAGTCCCGTCAGCTTGCGTGCTGACTCACAAAGGTGCCGGCGCCATGCGCTTGACCGAATCCGCAGCCAATCAACGCACAAACATAGCTTTTAGCCAGGTTGTTCGGGCAAACTTGCGGCTTTTCCGCATTTGGCCAAGGCATGCCCATGACACCCGCGTCGTCCGTCGATGAAAAAAGCTTTCGTACCCTGCTGAGCCGAAACGTGGCCCTGCCTTTGGGCGTGGGCGTGCTCAGCGCGGTGTTTTTCGTCTGCCTGATTACCTATTTGCTTTCGGTGATCCAGTGGGTGGAGCACACCGACCGCGTCATTAACAACCTCAATGAGACGTCCAAACTGACGGTTGACCTGGAAACAGGTATGCGCGGCTTCCTGATCACCGGTGACGAGCATTTCCTGGATCCGTACGAAGTGGCCAAGCCACGGATCATTGCCGACCTGCGCAACCTGCAAGACCTGGTAGCCGACAACCCGCAGCAGGTTGACCGGCTCAAGCGCTTGGAAACCCTGCAGACCGAATGGAACAACTACGCACAGTCGATGATTGAGCTGCAGCGCAACAGCGGTGATTATCGTGGCGCGGTCAAGGCGGGCAGGGGCAAGCGGCTCACCGATGAGATTCGCAAGGAATACGAAGACGCGGTGGCGATGGAACAGCAGTTCCGTATCACCCGTAATGCCGAGGTCACCCGCACGACGGTGATCAGTGTCACGCTGTATTTGCTGTTTGTACTGGGGCTGAGTGGTTTTCTGGCCTACATTGGCCGGAAGAATTTAATTTCACTTTCAAAGAGTTACAGTGCAAACCTCGCGTCACAACAAAAGATTGCCCGGCGCCTGGAGCAAACTGCCTGGCTGCGCAATGGCCAGACCGAACTGGCCGAGCAAGTGCTGGGCCAACTGACCCTGAACATGCTGGGGCGCAATATCCTGCAGTTCTTCGCCCAGTACATGGGCTCGGCCGTCGCGGCGCTGTACGTGCGCGAAGAACACGGCGGTCTAAAGCGCGTGGCCACCTATGGCTTCTCCCGCGAACAGGAACAACAGGAACAGTCGATCTACAGCGACGAAGGCATCGTCGGGCAGGCCGCCCAGCGCGATCGCCTGATTCGCCTGGATGATGTGCCGGTGGATTACTTCAAGGTCAGCTCGGGACTGGGCGAGGGCGCGACCCGTAGCGTACTGGTAGTGCCTACCAGCGATGACGACCGTGTCAATGGCGTGGTCGAGCTGGGTTTCCTGCGCCCGCTGGATGAGCGCGATATTGAACTGCTGGAACTGATCGCCGGCAATATCGGCACCTCCATCGAAGCCGCGCGCTATCGCCAGCGCTTGCAGGAAGTGCTGGCCGAGACCCAGCAGCTCAACGAAGAACTGCAAGTGCAGCAGGAAGAACTCAAGACCGCCAACGAAGAGTTGGAAGAACAGTCGCGCATCCTCAAGGAGTCCCAGGCCCACCTGGAAACCCAGCAGGCTGAGCTGGAGCAGACCAACGAGCAACTGGCCGAACAGACCCAGACCCTGGCCGAACAGCGCGACGCCATGGACCGCAAGAACATCGAGCTTAACCAGGCCCAACTGGAGCTGGAAGACCGCGCCGATGAGCTGCAGCGTTCCAGCAAGTACAAGTCCGAATTCCTGGCCAACATGTCCCACGAGCTGCGCACACCGCTGAACAGCTCGCTGATCCTGGCCAAACTGCTGGCAGATAACCCCCAGGAAAACCTCAGCGCCGAGCAAGTCAAGTTTGCCGAGTCGATCTATTCAGCCGGCAATGACTTGCTCAACCTGATCAACGACATCCTGGATATTTCCAAGGTCGAAGCCGGCAAGTTGGAAATGCGCCCGGAAAATGCCAGTGTCGAGCGCCTGGTGGATGGCCTGCGCGGCATGTTCGAGCCGCTGGCAATGGACCGCAAACTGGGCTTCCAGGTGGACGTGCAGCAAGGCTCGCCAACCCTGCTGTTTACCGATCGCCAGCGCCTGGAGCAGATCCTCAAGAACCTGTTGTCCAACGCCATCAAGTTCACTGAACAGGGCGAGGTCAGCCTGTCGGTGTCCCGCGCGCCGGGGGAGGGCATCGCCTTTACGGTGCGCGATTCCGGCATTGGTATCGCCCCGGATCAACAAGAAAGCATCTTCGAAGCCTTCCGCCAGGCCGATGGCACCACCAATCGCCGTTACGGCGGTACGGGCCTGGGCTTGTCGATCTCCCGTGACCTGGCCACCTTGCTGGGCGGCTATATCAGCGTGACCAGCGAACCGGGCAAAGGCAGTATTTTCACGCTGGTGTTGCCCGAACAGTACGTCGAACGCGACGAGGACGCGGCGCCGATCGAGCCACCGCGCCAAGTGGTGGTCGCGCCGGCACCGGCGCCCGTCAAGGTGTCGCCATTGCCGGTGGCCGACGCCAAGCTGATCCCACGCTTTGCCGACGACCGCGAAAAAGCACCGTTCAGCACCCGCTGCATCCTGGTGGTGGAAGACGAGCCGAATTTTGCGCGCATCCTGTTCGACCTCGCCCACGAGCTGGGTTACCACTGCCTGGTCGCTCACGGTGCCGACGAAGGCTACAGCCTTGCCGAGCAGTACATCCCCGATGCCATCCTGCTGGACATGCGCCTGCCCGACCATTCCGGGCTGACCGTGCTGCAGCGCCTCAAGGAACACGCCAACACGCGCCACATCCCGGTGCACGTGATTTCCGTGGAAGACCGCGTCGAAGCCGCCATGCACATGGGCGCCATCGGTTATGCAGTCAAGCCCACCACCCGCGAACAACTCAAGGACGTATTCGCGCGCCTGGAAGCCAAGTTGACCCAGAAGGTCAAGCGCATCCTGCTGGTGGAAGACGACGACCTGCAGCGCGATAGCATTGCCCGCCTGATCGGCGACGATGACATCGAGATCACCGCCGTAGGCTTTGCCCAGGAGGCCCTCGACCTGCTGCGCAGCAATATCTACGACTGCATGATCATCGACCTCAAGCTGCCGGACATGCTCGGTAACGAGCTGCTCAAGCGCATGGCAACCGAGGATATCTGCTCGTTCCCGCCGGTGATCGTCTACACCGGGCGCAACCTGACCCGGGACGAAGAGGCCGAACTGCGCAAGTATTCACGCTCGATCATCATCAAGGGGGCGCGCTCGCCCGAGCGCCTGCTGGATGAAGTCACGCTGTTTCTGCACAAAGTCGAATCCCAGTTGTCCCATGACCGCCAGAAGATGCTCAAGACCGCCCGCAGCCGCGACAAGGTCTTCGAAGGGCGCAAAATCCTGCTGGTGGACGACGATGTGCGCAATATCTTCGCCCTGACCAGCGCCCTGGAGCACAAAGGCGCCGTGGTGGTGATCGGGCGTAACGGCCAGGAGGCCATCGACAGACTCAATGAAGTGGACGATATCGACCTGGTGCTGATGGACGTGATGATGCCGGAGATGGACGGTTACGAGGCCACGGCCTTGATCCGCCAGGACCCACGCTGGAAAAAACTGCCAATCATTGCCGTGACGGCCAAGGCCATGAAGGACGATCAGGAACGTTGCCTGGCAGCAGGCTCAAACGATTACCTGGCCAAGCCGATTGACCTGGACCGCCTGTTCTCACTGATTCGCGTATGGCTACCGAAGATGGAACGCATTTAAGTGGAGCGGTGTTTCTTGGATAAGAGCAGCGATATTGAGCTGCGCCTGTTGATCGAGGCGATTTACCTCAAGTACAGCTATGACTTTCGCGACTACTCGGGCGCGTCGGTCAAACGCCGCGTGGCCCATGCCTTGCGCCAGTTCGACTGCGCGACCATCTCCGCACTGCAAGAACGCGTGTTGCACGACCCGGCCGCGTTCATGCAGTTGCTGCAGTTCTTGACCATCCCGGTGAGCGAGATGTTTCGCGACCCGTCGCACTTCCTCGCGATTCGCCAGGAAGTGGTGCCGTTGCTCAAGACCTACCCGTCGATCAAGATCTGGATCGCTGGCTGCAGCACGGGGGAGGAGGTGTATTCCATGGCCATCCTACTGCGTGAAGAAGGCTTGCTGGAACGCACCATCATCTACGCCACGGACATCAACCCGGCGTCGCTGGAGAAAGCCAAGCAGGGCATCTTTTCCTTGGAGAACGTGCGCGCCTATACCGCCAATTATCAGCAGGCCGGCGGGCAACGTTCATTTGCCGACTACTACACAGCGGCTTACGATTACGCGATCTTCGACAAGACATTGCGCGAGAACGTGACCTTTGCCGATCACAGCCTGGCGACCGACAGTGTATTTTCAGAAACTCAATTAATTTCATGTCGTAACGTATTGATTTACTTCAATAAAAAATTGCAAGATCGAGCGTTCGGCTTGTTTCATGAGTCGCTGTGTCATCGCGGCTTTTTGGTGCTGGGCAGCAAGGAGACCCTGGATTTTTCCGCCTACAGCAAGCAATTCGAGCCCTTGGTCAAGCAGGAACGGATCTACCGAAAATCATGAGCGACGCGCCAGACACCCCGATTCGCGGGATCGAAGCTATCGTCGTCGGCGCTTCCGCCGGCGGCGTTGAGGCGTTGCTGAGTATTTTCGGCCAGTTGCCGAGCACCTTCGGCCTGCCGATCATTGCCGTGCTGCACTTGCCGGATGAACGCCGTAGCCAACTGGCGGAAGTCTTTGCGCGGCGCCTGAACATCCCGGTCAAGGAGGCCCGGGACAAAGAAGCCGTAGAGGCGGGCACCTTGTACTTTGCCGGGCCCGGTTATCATCTGTCAGTAGAGCTGGACCGCAGCCTGTCCCTGAGCCAGGAAGACCGCGTGCACCATTCCCGGCCCGCCATCGACTACCTGTTTTCCTCGGCGGCCGATGTGTATGGGCCCCGCCTGCTCGCCATTTTGTTGACCGGCGCCAACCAGGACGGCGCAAGCGGCCTGGCCCACGTCAAGCAATCGGGTGGCATTACCATCGTGCAGGACCCACAAGAGGCACGCATTGCCGTCATGCCCCTGGCGGCCTTGGCCTTGCACACACCTGACTATATTCTTTCCTTGAGCCGAATCGGCTCATTGCTGGCTTCCCTGGAACCTTTCCCATGTTAAGTACTGTCCAGGCCAAACTGCTGATCGTTGATGATCTGCCAGAAAACCTGCTGGCCCTCGAGGCGCTGATCAAGCGTGAGGATCGCCAGGTCTTCAAGGCATTGAGTGCCGACGAGGCGTTGTCCCTGTTGCTGGAACATGAATTCGCCATGGCGATCCTCGACGTGCAGATGCCTGGCATGAACGGTTTCGAACTGGCCGAACTGATGCGCGGCACCGAAAAGACCAAGAACATCCCCATCGTGTTCGTCAGCGCCGCTGGCCGCGAACTCAACTACGCCTTCAAAGGCTATGAAAGCGGCGCGGTGGACTTCCTGCACAAGCCTTTGGATATCCATGCGGTCAAGAGCAAGGTCAATGTGTTCGTCGACCTGTATCGCCAAAGCAAGGCGATGAAGCTGCAAGTCGAGGAACTGGAGCGCAGCCGACGCGAGCAGGAGTTATTGCTCACGCGCCTGCAAGCCACCCAGGCTGAGCTGGAACAAGCGGTGCGCATGCGTGACGACTTCATGTCGATTGTCGCCCACGAAGTGCGCACGCCCCTCAACGGGCTGATCCTGGAGACCCAACTGCGCAAGATGCACCTGGCCCGAGACAACGCCGCGGCGTTCACCCTGGACAAGATGCACGCCATGGTTGACCGCGATGAGCGCCAGATCCAGAGCCTGATCCGCCTGATCGAGGACATGCTCGACGTGTCGCGTATCCGCACGGGCAAGCTGTCGATTCGCCCGGCACATATTGACCTGGCGCAACTGGTGCGCAACCTGGTCGATAACTTCGCGCCGCAAGTGGCGGCCGCCGAGTCGTCGATGCAGTTGCAGGCCGAAGGTGCGGTGGAAGGTTATTGGGATGAATTTCGTATCGAACAAGTGGTCACTAACCTGCTGACCAATGCCCTTCGTTATGGGGCCAAAAGCCCGGTGCAGGTGCGGGTGTATACCGAGCATGGCGAAGCGCGGGTGGAGGTGCGCGACCATGGCATCGGTATCAGCGAGGAGAACCAGAAGCGTATTTTTCAGCAGTTCGAACGGGTTTCGGCCAACCATTCCGCCGCCGGCCTGGGCCTGGGCCTGTTTATTTCCGAACAGATCGTGGCGGCCCATGGCGGCACAATTGAGGTCGAGAGCCAGATAGGTGAGGGCGCCCTGTTCCGGGTGTGCCTGCCCCTGGAAGTGGCCGAGTGAAATCAATCGTCACCCCGACGCAACCTCTGCGTGACCCCATGGTCGTAACTGCAGCAATTGACCGGACAAAGGCTTCCCATGAGTGAAGATGCACAAGATGTCGTACTGATCGTCGAGGACGACGAATCCATTATGTTTGTGCTGGGCGAGTACCTGGCAGGCTTGGGCTACCGGGTCTTGAAGGCGATCGACGGGGAGCAGGCCTTCGAAATCCTTGCGACCAAGCCGCATCTGGACTTGATGGTCACCGATTACCGCCTGCCGGGTGGGATCTCGGGCGTGCAGATTGCCGAGCCGGCAATCAAATTGCGTCCGGAGCTGAAGGTAATCTTTATCAGCGGGTACCCGCAGGAAATTCTGGACTGCCACAGCCCCATCACGCGCAATGCGCCGATCCTGGCCAAGCCGTTCGATCTGGATACGCTGCAGGAGCATATCCAGCGGTTATTGGCGTAATACCGCACACCTTGAGACCCTGCGCATCTCGACGTTATTCTTTTATTAGGTGGCGTGACCGCCCTAGGCTCTGATCATTTCTCGGACCTTGGCGGTCAATAGGTCGAACGTAAACGGCTTGGTGATCAACTGCATGCCAGGGTCCAGGAACCCTCCACGTACGGCCGCATGCTCGGCATACCCGGTAATGAACAACACCTTGAGTTCAGGGCGAATTTGCCGGCCAATTTCCGCTAATTGCCGGCCATTCATACCGGGTAACCCGACATCGCTGATCATCAGGTCAATGCGCTGCTCGGATTCAATGATCGGCACCGCCGTATTCGCGTCCCCAGCCTCGATAAATCCATACCCCAGTTCTTTGAGCACGGCGCTGACCAACACGCGTACAGCGGGGTCATCCTCGACAATCAACACCGTTTCCCCTGCGTTGGCAAACGGCAACAATGTCGGGTTGAGTGGCTCCTGAGCTTGGGGCTCGCCGATAAAACGCGGCAGGAACAAGCTGACCGTCGTGCCTTTGTTGACTTCGCTGTGGATGGTCACATGCCCGCGAGACTGGCGAGCGAAGCCGTAGATCATCGACAGCCCCAGCCCTGTGCCCTGGCCGATGGGTTTGGTGGTGAAAAACGGATCGAACACGCGGCCCATCAAGTGTTGCGGTATACCGCAACCGTTGTCGCTGACACTCAGCTCTACGTAATCGCCCGGCGTCAGGGTGCCGTAGGCGGCGGTGAAGACGCTGTCGAGGTGGCGGTTGGTGGTTTCCACCCTGAGCGTGCCACCGGTGGGCATGGCGTCGCGCGCGTTGATCACCAGGTTGAGCAGGGCGCTTTCGAGCTGGTTCGGGTCGGCTTCGGCCGTCCACAAGGCGTCGCTCAAGCGCATGTCCAGGCTGATGCTTTCGTTGATGCTGCGTTGCAACAATTCGCCCATGGCCGCGACCAACTGGTTGATCTGCACGGGCTTGGAGTCCAGCGATTGTCGACGGGAGAACGCAAGCAGTCGGTGGGTGAGGCTGGCCGCGCGGTTGGCGGAGGTCACGCCCAGGTCAATCAGGCCGTCCAGGTCATCCAGTTTGCCTCGCGCCACACGTCGGCGCAGCAGTTCCAGGCTCCCGATAATACCGGTAAGCATATTGTTGAAGTCATGGGCGATACCGCCGGTCAACTGGCCGACGGCTTCCATTTTTTGCGACTGGCGCAGGGCTTCTTCGTTGTGACGCAGTTGGGCGGTGCGTTCTTCCACTTGCTGCTCGAGGGTTTCCAGGGTGCGCTGCAGCCGCAGTTCACTCTCGCTCAAGTCAATCAACCGGTCCCGCGCCTCGTATTGGCGCCGCCGACCGCGCAGGGCGGCGCTGACCAGGCTGATCAGGGTGATGGGATGGAATGGCCGCTCCAGAAACGTGACGTTACCCAGCAAGCCGCTCAGCCGGGTCGAGCCGTTCTGCTCTTTGCCGCCATGTTGAGTCATCAGCACGATCGGCAGGTCGGACCAGGCCGGCTGCTGATGCAACAGCTCAAGTAATGGCTCAAGGTCGACGCCCCGTAGCGCTTCAGCCGCAATGATGAGCAGGCCGGCGCCTTGGGTCAGCTCTTCGCACAGGGCGGCCAGGCTGCTGGCGACGATTCCGCTGTAGCCGGCTTCGTTTAGCATCATCAGCGCCAATGAGCCATCGCGGCCCATGGGCGCCAGCACGATGGCGCGCTCGGAGACGGGAGAAAGGGCCGGCACTAGCCCTCATCCTTGAGCAGGGGGGAACCGGCGCCCATATAGGTTGGAATGCCGCGCAGTACACCCTGGAAGTTATCCAGAGGCACACCCACCGTCATGCCACGGCTGCCGATGCGATATTCGCGGATAGTCGACTCATGGGAGCCGGTTCTCTTCTTGATGATCGAAATGGCCCGGCGAACTTTGCCCAGAGCCTCGAAATAACGCAGCAGGATCACGGTGTCAGCCAGGTAGGTGATGTCGACTGGCGTCTGCATGTCGCCGACCAGGCCGTGCTGGGCCACCGTCATGAAGGTGGCAGCCCCGCGGCGGTTGAGGTACAGCAACAGTTCATGCATATGCAGGATCAGCGCGTTCTCTTCGGGCATGGCGGCCTGGTAGCCGTTGATACTGTCGATGACCACCGTCTTGATGCCGCGCTCGTCCACGCAGCGGCGCACCCGGTGCGAAAATTCGCCGGGGGAGAGTTCGGCGGCGTCGACCTGCTCGATCAGCAGGTTGCCGGTGTCTTGTAATGCGGCGAGGTCAATGCCCATGTTCTTCATACGCTCGAACAGCAGGCCCAGCTCTTCATCGAAGATAAACAGCGCAGCCTTTTCGCCACGGGCCACGGCAGCAGCGGCGAAGATCATCGAGATCAGCGACTTGCCGGTACCGGCCGGGCCGAGAATCAGGCTGCTGGAGCCGGTCTCGATACCGCCGCCGAGCAACGAGTCCAACTCCTCGATACCGCTGCTCAAGGTTTGACGGTTGTAACCGCCGCGATGCTCGGCCGCCACCAGGCGCGGGAATACGTGAATGCCGTCGCCCATGATCGTGAAGTCGTGAAAGCCGCCACGGTATTTCTGGCCACGGTATTTCACCACGCGGATGCGACGACGCTCGGCACCGTAGTTGGGAGTCAGTTCCTCCAGGCGAATCACCCCGTGGGCCACGCTGTGCACGGTCTTATCCAGGGATTCGGTGGTCAGGTCATCCAGCAGTAATACGGTGGCGTCATAGCGCACAAAGTAGTGCTTGATCGCCAGGATCTGCCGGCGATAGCGCAACGAGCTTTGCGCCAACAGGCGGATCTCCGACAGGCTGTCGACCACCACGCGGGTTGGCTTGACCCGTTCCACCACTTCAAAGATCTGGCGGGTGGCTTCGCCCAGTTCCAGGTCGGAGGAGTACAGCAGGCTTTGCTGATGCTCGGCGTTGAGCAGGCTTTCGGGCGGGGTCAGTTCGAAGATATGAATATGGTCATCCAGGTCCCAGCCATGGGATTTGGCGCCCTGGCGCAATTCGTGCTCGGTTTCGGACAGGGTGATATACAAGCAACGTTCGCCGTTCTTTGCACCGGCCTGCAGGAAGTGCAGGGCCACGGTGGTTTTACCGGTGCCGGGTTCGCCCTCAAGCAAAAACACGTGGCTACGCGATAGCCCGCCGGCAAGAATGTCATCAAGACCTTCGATGCCGGTGGCGGCCTTTTCACTCAACAGCTGATTGGATGTACTCAAGAAGTGCCCTCAGGTCACGTACAAGTAGAGGGGCGCGCCGATTGGGACGCGCCATATTCACTTGACCCTAGTGGCACGTAGCGGTTCAACGTTTTGGATGAATTGTACGAAGGGAGGAGCGAGCTTGCTCGCGAAGATCCGGATGGCGCCACTGTGAACCAGGCACCCCGCGTTATCGTTAACGATCTTCGCGAGCAAGCTCGCGCCTACAGGCCCTGCTGTAGCGCCGGATCATCGGGGTTTTGTTGCTCCAGTTGGGCGAGCAGCACCTGCACGTTCTGCAACTGCCCGGTCTCTTTCCAGTAATTGACCAGCAACACGCGGGCTTTGCGGTTGGCGGGATCACGCTGGACGATTTCTTCCAACTGGCGCTGGGCCGCCTCTACTTCGTCCTGGGCGTGCAGGGTGGTGGCCAGGTCGTAGCGATAATCCGCATTGTCCGGCGCGAGCTCCACCGCCTTGGACAGGCCGAGCAGGGCGTAGGGGCGCTCGCCATGGTGCAGCAACCACATCCCCAAGGCATGTTGCAGGTAGGCCGACTCGGGGTGTGCCGCCAGTTGCCGGGCCAGCAGTTGGCGCGAGTCGTCGGTCTTGCCTTGCTTGTCCAGCAGTTCGATTTGCGATACCACCGCTTGCAGGTTGTCCGGCTGTAAACGCATTGCCTGCTCCAGGGCGTTTTGCGCCTCCGGCAGCAGGGCGCTGTGGATGTACAAGCGCGCCAACTGAATCCAGCCTTCAGCGGTTTCGGGCTGGGCCTTGAGGGTCTTTACGAATTCATCGAGCACCTGCTGCAGGGGGCCAAAGTACAAGCCCAGGGTATCGGGCGAAAGGCCGAGCAAGGCGTTGGCGGCGGCAAAGCGCACCGGTTGTTCGGGGTCGTCCAGCACCGGGCCGAGCAGCAGGGTGCGTTGGCCAGTGGGCACCAGGCCGACGATGCTGTGAATCGCGGCCTCGCGCACCAGCGCCGATTCATTGGCCAGGTCTTTATCGGCCAACTTCAGCGCCTGGGGGCTGGGGTAATTGGGTAATTCAGCATGCAAGGCGGCGCGGCGCTCGGGCGACAGGTCCGGCCGGCCCAACTGTTGGTACAACACACGCGCGGCGCCGGGCTCGCCGTTGTGCGCCTGCTTCAAGGCCTTGGAATAGCCATGGGCGATGGCCGGGGGCACGGCCACTGCCGGGGTGCGGGAGAAAAACCAGGTGATCAGTACGATCAGCAACAGGGCGCACAGGCCGATGATGGAGTAACGGCGTGACTTTGACATGCAGGCGTCCGAAAGCTTGGGCAGCAAAGTTCCAAGCTTCGGTCAGTGCGAGGCGAGTGTCAAACCCGCGTCAGGTCAGCACGTAGTCCGCGGGTTCCAACGCAGGCGGCAGGTCGACTTCACCAAGGGCGGCGAGAATCTCACGCTCCAATGTCCGCAGGATGGCGTCACACGGCAAGTCGTTTTCGTCAAAGCCAAAAGGGTCTTCCAATTCGTCGCCAATAGCATCCAGGCCAAAGAAGGTGTAGCTGACGATCGCAGTGAACACCGGCGTCAACCAGCCCAGTGGCTCGGCCATGGCGAACGGCAGCAGGATGCAGAACAGGTAGATGGTGCGGTGCAACAGCAGGGTGTAGGGGAAGGGCAGTGGCGTGGTCTTGATCCGCTCACACGCCGCCTGCACCTGGCTCAGGCTGACCAACCGGCTTTCCAGCTGGGTGTAGCGCCATTCGCTGATCACACCCTGTTGGGCCAGGACCGAAAAGCGGGCACCGACCGTTTGCAGCACGTTGTCCGACAGGTTGGGGTGGCTGGCTGGCACGGTGATCCAAGGGTGTATCGCCCGGGCTTGATCTTCATGGCGCAAATGCGCGACCAAACCATGGGCAAAACCGCACAGGCCGCGCAGCAGGCCAGCACGCTCGGCGGTGTCGCCCAGTACTTGGGTCTCGCGAATCAGCGAACGCACGTCAATGACCATTTGCCCCAGTTGCTTGCGGCCCTCCCACCAACGGTCGTAGCAGGCGTTGTTGCGAAAACTCATGAAGATCGACAGTGACAGGCCCAACAAGGTGAAGGGCGTAGCGTTGACCTTGGAAAAATAGGCGGGGTGCAGGGTTTCCACCAGCACGATGACCGAGGCCAACAGTGTGACCAACAGGCTGCGCCAGGCAATGCGCTTGGCAATGGAGCCTTTGAGGGAGAACAGGATACCCAGGACGTTGGGTTTGGGGCGAACGATCATGGCGGGCTTCTGTGGCGGTGCAGATCATCAGGGTAGAAGCTGGCACCCGGAGCGTCCAATCACTTGGATCGACCGTCTGATCAGTCGACTCAATGACTAACGTGGGAGCCGGGAGTACATAACCCTGTGGGAGCTGGCTTGCCTGCGAAAGCGGTGGTGCAGTGACAGATGGGGTGACTGACACGCCGTCTTCGCGGGCAAGCCCGCTCTCACAGGAAAGCGAAAAAGCCCCCCGCGTTTCACTATGGACTGGCCAAACCAGTCAGCCAAGTTGAAAGCTTTGACCATTGCCGCTACGCCGCTCTGGAGCGACTATTTCAGCGCTTTTTTCGAGTTGTAAACGTCCTGAAAATAAAAACACAGAAGGATAGGAAGCGATGCGTGAGTATTTGGCTGCCACCACCGAGTTTGATTACCAGCACACCGTCGACGCCGCGCTGGCCGGCAATCTGCAAGCGCTCAATGCCTGTGTGGAGTGTTGTGATCGTCACGCGCTGCCGGGGCGTATCGCGTTGTTTTGGGAAGGCAAGGACGGGCGTAGTGCCACCTCGACCTTTACCGAGTTGCAGGAGCAGGCTGCACGTTTCGCCAACTTCCTGCTAGCCCAGGGCGTCAAGCGCGGTGACAAGGTGGCGGGCCTGCTGCCGCGTACCGCCGAATTGCTGGTGGTGGTATTGGCAACCTGGCGCATCGGCGCGGTCTATCAGCCACTGTTTACCGCGTTCGGTCCCAAGGCGATTGAACACCGCTTGAACAGTTCCGGTGCGGCGCTGGTGGTCACCGATGCAGTGAACCGCCCCAAGTTGGCTGAAGTCGCCGACTGCCCGACCATCGTCACGGTGGCCGGGGCCAAGGGCGAAGGCATCGTGCGTGGCGATTACAGCTTCTGGGCCGAACTACCCCATTACTCTTCTCACTGCGAGCCGGTGCTGCTGGGCGCAGAGGAGCCGTTCCTGCTGATGTTCACCTCGGGCACTACCGGCCCGTCCAAGGCGCTGTCGGTGCCGCTCAAGGCCATCGTCGCGTTCCAGGGCTACATGCGCGACGCCGTGGACTTGCGCCCCGAGGACGCGTTCTGGAACGTCGCAGACCCTGGCTGGGCCTATGGCATCTATTTCGGCGTGACCGGGCCGTTGTCCATGGGCCACCCGATCACCTTCTACGATGGCCCGTTCACCCTGGAAAGCACCTGCCGGGTGATCAATAAATACGCAATCACCAACCTGACGGGTTCGCCCACGGCGTATCGCCTGCTGATTGCCGGTGGCGAACAGTTCGCGCGTTCGATCAAGGGCAAGCTGCGCATCGTCAGCAGCGCCGGCGAGCCGTTGAACCCGGAGGTGATCCGCTGGTTCGCCGACAACCTCGGCGTGACCATCCACGACCATTACGGCCAGACCGAGCTGGGCATGGTGCTGTGCAACCACCATGGCCTGGCGCATCCGGTGCACGTGGGTTCGGCGGGTTTTGCCTCGCCCGGGCATCGCATCGTGGTGCTGGATGACAACCATCAAGAGCTGCCGGCCGGCCAGCCCGGCATTCTGGCCATCGACCGTGAGCAATCGCCGATGTGCTGGTTCGCCGGATACGACGGCGTGAAAACCAAGGCGTTCGTTGGCAAGTACTACCTCAGCGGCGACACCGTGGAGCTGAACCCGGACGGCAGCATCAGCTTTGTCGGGCGCAGCGACGACGTGATCACCACATCCGGCTATCGCGTGGGCCCCTTCGATGTGGAAAGTGCGTTGGTGGAGCACCCGGCGGTGGTCGAGGCTGCGGTGGTCGGCAAGCCTTGCCCGGAGCGCACCGAGCTGGTCAAAGCCTTTGTGGTGATCAGTGAGCAATACCGTGCCACCCCGGAGCTGGCTGAAGAGTTGCGCCTGCATGTGCGCCAGCGCCTGGCCGCCCATGCGTACCCACGGGAAATCGAATTTGTCAGCGACTTGCCCAAGACCCCGAGCGGCAAGCTGCAACGCTTTATTTTGCGCAATCAGGAAATAGTCAAGGCCCAGGCGGCCGTGGCGTGATCTCTTTAAAAGGAAACAACGATGCAGATTGAAAACAAGGTATTCCTGGTCAGCGGCGGCGCGTCGGGCCTCGGCGCGGCCACCGCTGAAATGCTGATCGCCGCGGGCGCCAAGGTGATGCTGGTGGACTTGAACGCCGACGCCGTGGCCGCCAAGGCCGAGCAACTTGGCGACAACGCCCGCAGTGCCGTGGCGGACATCAGCCAGGAAGCCGCTGCAGAAGCGGCGGTGACGGCGGCGGTAGAGGCTTTTGGTGGCTTGCATGGGCTGATCAACTGCGCGGGTGTGGTGCGTGGCGAGAAGATCCTCGGCAAGAATGGCCCGCATGGCCTGGCAAACTTTGCCCAGGTGATCAACGTCAACCTGATCGGCAGCTTCAACCTGTTGCGTCTGGCGGCTGCGGCTATCGCTGAAACCGAGGCGAATGCCGACGGCGAGCGTGGCGTGATCATCAATACCGCCTCGGTGGCGGCGTTCGATGGGCAGATCGGCCAAGCTGCGTATGCCGCCTCCAAAGGCGCGATTGCCAGCCTCACCTTGCCTGCCGCACGGGAACTGGCGCGCTTTGGTATCCGCGTGATGACCATCGCACCGGGCATTTTCGAAACCCCAATGATGGCCGGCATGACCCCAGAGGTTCGTGAGTCCCTGGCTGCCGGCGTGCCGTTCCCGCCACGCCTGGGCAAACCCGCCGAATATGCTGCGCTGGTACGCCACATCATTGAAAACAGCATGCTCAATGGCGAGGTGATCCGTCTCGACGGTGCCTTGCGCATGGCTGCCAAATAAGGAGCAATGGCTATGAACGACCCTATTGTGATTGTCAGCGCCGTGCGCACGCCCATGGGCGGGTTTCAGGGCGACCTTAAAAGCCTGACCGCGCCGCAACTGGGCGCTGCCGCGATTCGTGCGGCGGTCGAGCGTGCTGGTATCGCCACCGATGCCGTCGACGAAGTGCTGTTTGGCTGCGTGCTACCCGCCGGGCTTGGGCAGGCACCTGCCCGCCAGGCCGCCCTGGGCGCCGGGCTGGACAAAGGCACGCGCTGCACCACCCTCAACAAGATGTGCGGCTCCGGCATGGAAGCGACGATCCTGGCCCACGATTCGCTGCGCGCTGGCAGCGTCGATGTGGCGATCGCCGGCGGCATGGAAAGCATGTCCAACGCCCCGTACCTGTTGGACCGCGCGCGCAGCGGCTACCGCATGGGCCACGGCAAGGTGCTCGACCATATGTTCCTCGACGGCCTTGAAGATGCCTACGACAAGGGGCGCCTGATGGGCACCTTTGCCGAGGACTGCGCCGAGCACAACGGTTTTACCCGTGAAGCCCAGGACGCGTTCGCCATCGCTTCCCTGACCCGCGCACAGGAGGCCATCACCCACGGCAGCTTTGCCAGTGAAATCGTCCCGGTGCAGGTCACCGTGGGCAAGGAACAAAAAACCATCCTCCATGATGAGCAACCGCCAAAAGCCAAGCTGGACAAGATTGCCAGCCTGAAACCGGCGTTCCGTGATGGCGGTACAGTGACAGCAGCCAACTCCAGCTCGATTTCCGATGGCGCCGCGGCGTTGTTGCTGATGCGTGAGTCCGAGGCGCTCAAGCGTGGCCTCAAGCCCTTGGCGGTGATCCATGGGCACGCCGCGTTTGCCGATGAGCCGGGGCTGTTTCCGGTGGCGCCGGTGGGAGCGATCCGCAAGCTGATGAGCAAGACCGGCTGGAGCCTCGACGAGGTGGACCTGTTCGAAATCAACGAAGCCTTCGCCGTGGTCAGCCTGGTGACCATGAGCAAGCTGGAGATTCCCCACGACAAGGTCAACGTGCATGGCGGCGCTTGCGCATTGGGCCACCCCATTGGTGCCTCTGGCGCACGTATCCTGGTGACATTGCTCGCGGCCCTGCGCCAGAAGGGGCTCAAGCGTGGCGTCGCAGCCATTTGCATTGGCGGCGGTGAAGCCACGGCGATGGCCGTTGAATGCCTGTATTGAGGATGACCCATGTTGCCCAATGACGAACAACTACAGATCAGCGACGCCGCCCGGCAATTTGCCCAGGAACGTTTGAAACCCTTCGCCGCCGAGTGGGACCGCGAGCATCGCTTTCCCAAGGAAGCCATCGCGGAAATGGCCGAACTGGGCTTTTTCGGCATGCTGGTGCCAGAACAGTGGGGCGGTTGCGACACCGGCTACCTGGCCTACGCCATGGCCCTGGAAGAAATCGCCGCGGGCGACGGTGCTTGCTCTACGATCATGAGCGTGCACAACTCGGTGGGTTGCGTGCCAATCCTCAAGTTTGGCAATGACCAGCAGAAAGAGCAGTTCCTCACGCCACTGGCCAGCGGCGCTATGCTCGGTGCCTTCGCGCTGACCGAACCCCAGGCCGGCTCCGATGCCAGCAGCCTGAAAACCCGTGCACGCCTTGAAGGCGACCACTATGTACTCAACGGCTGCAAACAGTTCATCACCTCCGGGCAAAACGCCGGGATTGTGATTGTGTTTGCAGTCACCGACCCTACTGCGGGCAAGCGTGGGATCAGCGCGTTTATCGTGCCCACCAATTCGCCCGGTTACACCGTGGCCCGGGTGGAAGACAAGCTGGGGCAGCATGCCTCGGACACTTGCCAGATCCTGTTTGAAGACGTGAAAGTGCCGGTGGCCAACCGCCTGGGCGAGGAGGGCGAAGGCTACAAAATTGCCCTGGCCAACCTGGAAGGCGGCCGCGTGGGCATTGCCTCCCAGTCGGTGGGCATGGCCCGCGCCGCCTTCGAAGCGGCCCGCGACTATGCCCGTGAACGTGAAAGCTTTGGCAAGCCGTTGATCGAACACCAAGCCGTCGCCTTTCGCCTGGCCGACATGGCCACCCAGATCGCCGTCGCCCGGCAGATGGTGCATTACGCTGCCGCCCTGCGTGACAGCGGCAAGCCAGCGCTGGTGGAGGCGTCCATGGCCAAGCTGTTTGCCTCGGAAATGGCCGAGAAAGTCTGCTCGGCCGCCTTGCAAACCCTGGGCGGTTACGGTTACCTGAACGACTTCCCCCTGGAGCGGATCTACCGCGATGTGCGGGTCTGCCAGATTTACGAAGGCACCAGCGATATTCAACGCATGGTCATCTCACGCAATCTTTAAGGAGCCGATACATGAGTTACGAAACCATCCTGCTTGACGTTCAGGGCCGTGTCGGGCTGATCACGCTTAACCGCCCCAGCGCACTGAACGCTTTGAATGCACAACTGGTCAGCGAACTGAACCAGGCGCTGGACAGCCTGGAAGCCAACCCGGAAATTGGCTGCATCGTGCTGACTGGCTCGAAAAAGGCCTTCGCGGCCGGCGCCGACATCAAGGAAATGGCCGAGCTGACCTACCCGCAAATTTATATGGACGACCTGTTCAGCGACAGCGATCGCGTGGCCAATCGCCGCAAGCCGATCATCGCCGCCGTGAATGGTTTCGCCCTGGGCGGCGGCTGTGAACTGGCCTTGATGTGTGACTTTATCCTTGCCGGCGACACCGCCAAGTTTGGCCAGCCGGAAATCAACTTGGGCGTGCTGCCGGGCATGGGCGGCACCCAGCGCCTGACGCGGGCAGTGGGCAAGGCCAAGGCCATGGAAATGTGCCTGACCGGGCGTTTTATCGACGCGGTAGAGGCCGAGCGCTGCGGGATTGTGGCGCGCATCGTGCCCGCCGATGAGTTGCTGGAAGAGGCGCTGAAAGTGGCCACCCTGATTGCCGGTAAATCCGTGCCGATCAGCATGATGGTCAAGGAAAGCGTGAACCGTGCGTTTGAAGTCAGCCTGTCCGAAGGCGTGCGTTTTGAGCGTCGGGTGTTTCATGCGGCGTTTGCGACCCAGGATCAGAAGGAAGGCATGGCTGCGTTTGTGGCCAAGCGGGCGCCGGAATTCAAGGATAAGTAGCCTGCTGGGGGGGGGGTGGCCTGCCAGCCGACACCGACCTACCTGACACCCCAACGATCCAACTGTGGGAGCTGGCTTGCCTGCGATGGCGGCCTGCCAGCCGACACTTATCTACCTGATACCCACGATCCAACTGTGCGGGCTTGCTCGCGAAGGCGGCTTGGCGGTCAACACAGTTGGATTGTGTACATATCCATTGCTGCGGTAACGGCCACCTAGGGTTCCGCCCTGACGGCGGGTCACTTTGGAAAAGCCCCAAAGTAACCAAAGGGCTCTTGCCCCACCACTCGGCACCTCGCTTAGGCTCGGTGTGCCCGTAATCCGCCAGTGATTTGGGGGGCCGCCGCCACGCGCCATCCATGGCGCGGGGCGGCTAAACCGGCATCCCTGCCGGTTTACCCCCCAAATCACTGTCGAATTCCGGCCAGCGTGGTTTGACGGGGCGCCTGAGATCAAGAGCAGATCAAGAGCTACTCGCTTCGCATCGTGGTTACCGTTGATCGGTACCCTGATGTACCGAGGTGTCTGCCTCGCAGGCAAGCCAGCTCCCACAGGGTTTTGTGTAGTGTCGGTTAGAGCTGGTAATTCTTGAGCTCTCTTGCAATCACCAGCCGCTGTATCTCGCTGGTGCCTTCGTAAATCTGCGTGATCCGTGCATCCCGGTAGTAGCGCTCCACCGGGTAATCCTCCAGGTACCCATACCCACCATGGATCTGCATTGCCTTGGAGCAGACCCGTTCGGCCATTTCCGAGGCGAACAGCTTGGCCTGGGAGGCTTCGGACAAGCAGGGTTTGCCGGCGGTGCGCAGGCGCGCAGCATGGAGGATCAGCAGGCGCGCAGCGTTGAGTTGGGTTTGCATGTCAGCCAGCAGGTTGGCCACGCTCTGGTGTTCGATGATTGCCTTGTCGAACTGCACCCGATCACGGGCGTAGGCCAGCGCGGCTTCAAACGCGGCGCGGGCAATGCCCAGGGCCTGGGCGGCGATGCCGATGCGTCCGCCTTCCAGGTTGGAGAGGGCGATGGCCAGGCCCTTGCCGCGCTCACCCAGCAGGTTGGCTTCGGGAACCTTGCATTGGTTGAGCGTGACGGCGCAGGTGTCTGACGCACGAATACCCATCTTGTGCTCGGTGCGATCGACCACGAAGCCTGGGGTATCGGTGGGCACCAGGAACGCCGAAATGCCTTTCTTGCCCAGTTCCGGGTCGGTCACGGCGAACACGATGGCCAGCTTGGCGCGCTTGCCGTTGCTGACGAACTGCTTGGCGCCATTGATGACCCATTGCCCGTCACGCAACTCGGCACGGGTGCGCAGGTTATGGGCTTCGGAACCGGCCTGGGGTTCGGTCAGGCAGAAGCAACCGATGGCCTGGCCGCTGGCAAGTTCGGCCAGCCAGGTGTTTTTCTGTTCGGTTGTGCCGTAGTTGAGGATCGGCCCGCAACCCACTGAATTATGGATACTCATCAGCGCGCCCGTCGCAGCGTCACCGGCTGAGATTTCCTCCACGGCCAGGGCGTAGGCGACGTAATCGACATAGGTGCCCCCCCATTCTTCCGGTACCACCATGCCCAGCAGGCCCAGCTCGCCCATCTTCGCCACCAGGGCGTCGTCGATCCAGCCGGCTTTCTCCCAGGCTTGGGCATGGGGCGCGATTTCGCCACGGGCAAAATCACGCGCCATGTCGCGGATCATCACTTGTTCTTCAGTGTATTCAAGATCTTGCATAGCTTATTTCCCAATCTGCACGAAGTCGCGGAAGAAGCTCTCGACATGGCTGGCATCCAGCGCATGGAGGGTGGGTGGGTTCCACTTCGGAGTCTTATCCTTGTCGATGATCAGGGCGCGAACCCCTTCGATCAGGTCGCCGCGCTCGAACCACTGGCGGTCCAGGTGCAGTTCGAGGGCAAAGCACTGTTCCAGTGGCAAGTGGCGGCCACGGCGCAGCATCTCCAGGGTCACGGCCATGGCCAGGGGCGAGCGGGTCTGCATGAGGTTGGCGGTGGTCAGTGCCCAGTCGTGGCTATCGGCCACGGTCACTTGTTGCAGTTGCTCGACGATGCTGGGTACGTCCGGCAACCCGAAGAAATGGTCAATGGCCGGGCGCAAGGCCGCCAGCGGCGCGTCGGGCAATTGCTGTACGGCGAGCTTGGCGAGTGCGCCTTGCAAGTCCTTGAGCGGCGAGTCGTGCCAGTGCAGGCCGTCGAGTTTCTGGTCCAGCTCAACCAGCTTGGCGCTGTCGATGTACCAGTCTGCCAACCCGCAATACAAGGCATCCGCCGCACGGATCTGCACCCCGGTCACCCCGAGGTAGGTGCCCAGTTCGCCAGGAATACGCGAGAGAAAATAGCTACCGCCCACATCCGGGAAGTACCCGATGGCCACTTCCGGCATCGCCAGGCGGCTGCGTTCGGTGACCACCCGCAGGTCCGCGCCTTGCACCAGGCCCATGCCACCGCCGAGCACGAAGCCGTCCATCAACGCCAATACGGGTTTACGGTAGTGGTGAATGGCCAGGTCGAGGGCATATTCCTCGACGAAGAAATCCTGGTGGAGGGTGTCGCCTTGCTTGAAGCTGTCGTACAGCGAACGGATGTCGCCGCCAGCGCAAAAGGCCTTCTCACCGGCACCGCGCAGTACCACGGCGTAGACCTCGGGGTCGTCGGCCCAGGCCTGCAAGTGCGCGGCCAACTGGCGGACCATGTCCAGGGTGATGGCATTCAGGCCGGCGGGACGATTGAGGGTGAGGTGGCCGATATGGTTACGCACCTGTGCCAAGACAGCGTCCTGCTGGACCCCGGCATGGCTTGCTTGGGATGAAACCTGAGCAGTCATCTCTAACTCCCTGCTTTTATTGTCTTTATCAAGAGGTTCGCGGGTGAACTCTCTCGTGATCGTACCAGTGCAAATTTGCCCCGTACAACCCGAAATCCTGCAGGTCGTTGTTGCATTTATGCAGTGCCGGTCAAACCACCCGGCTGGCCAGAACCTCACCGATACTGCGGCGCCGGGCATGGCCCTCGGCAGCGTGGATCAATTGCTCCAACTCTGTCGGTTCGACATCGTAGAACTGCTCCATCTCGGCCAGCGCCAGCTTGAGGTCGGCTGCCGTGATGCTCGGCTCGCTGACGGCGGTGGCAGTGCCCAGGATAACCGGTGCAGGCTCGGCAAGCCCCTTGGGATAACGCGTGCGCGTGGCATTGTTATAGGCCAGCGCGCAGGCGAGCAGGGCGCCAGCGCCGAGCATCACCGGCGCCAGCTCGTACCAGCCGAGGGCGACGGATGCCGGATCGGCCAGCACCAGGGTCATGGCCAAGCCGCCGGCCGGCGGGTGCAGGCAGCGTAGCCAGCAGATGAGGACCACCGTCATGCCCGCCGCCAGGCACGCGCTGCCCAAGGTGCGGCCCAGGACGCGGGCGACCAGCAGCGCCACGACGCCTGCACACAGGTAACTGCCGATGATCGACCAGGGTTGGGCCAGCGCGCCCGATGACACGGCAAACAACAGCACCGCCGAGGCGCCAAGAGGGCCGAGCAGGTGCAGGGCCACCTCCATGCCGAATACTTGGGCACAAGCCCAGACACTCAATAGCGTGCCTAGGGCCATGCCGATGGCTGCACGGCTCCATTCGGCGGGACGGGTGTTGATTGCAGCGGGTAACCAGCGAGCGAGCATTGAAAGACGGTCCATAAACGGCGGGCGAAAAAAAAGGCCTGCCTGGTTTCCCGGAACAGCCCTTTGAAGGTTCCAACATTGGGGGAAGGAACCTGCGCAGTGTGCCGCGCCTGAACACAGGGCGCTACTGCATATTAATGAGGGTTAAATGCAAAATAAATGCAATTAAAACGCTTCGCCATAGGTAATTGGCCCGGTGGCTGTTGGCGTAGCTGGGTTGATCTTGCCTAGCACGCGACTATGGGTTTCTTCGTTGATCAGGCGCGCTTGCAGGTCTTCGCGCAGCCTGGGATCGTCGGCCAGCGGCCCCTTCAACGCCACCAGTGCGTCACGCAACGCCATCAAGCGATCCAGCCTGGGTAAAGGTACGGTTAACAGGTCATCTCGCACGGCATTGTCCTCTCAATGAAGTAAGCCATCGCGCGCGGGCAGCCTACAACGTCCTTGTTGTTGTGAAGTGCCCTGACCCAAGCGCTACAGGTTGGTCCTGACGGTCGGGTGGTAGATAGTGAGTGCACGTGGCAGCGAGTCTACAGTTGGGCTCCGAGCACCGGAAGGGAAAGTGCACCAGCCATTACGCAAACAAATGTAGGCACTTTCTTGGTACCTATGATGAAAGCCGCCCACTCGTTGAGGAGTGGGCGTTCTTTCTTACAATGCAGCCGGAAAAACACTCAGGGCGTCGAGGTTTTTGCCAAATGCAGCAACACATAGGGGGTTTTGTCGAACGCTGCCGTGAGCGTCGGCGTGATTGAGCGCAGGCGCGGATCGTCCAGCGCCTGGAAGTCGGCCTGGCTCATCACTATCCATGCAGGCGCCTGGACCGGTTTCAATTCGGCGGGCAATTGAGTAAACAGCGGCACCTTGTCGCAATCGAAGTTGACCATGAACTTGATCGCTTTCGCGTCTTTGCCCAATGCATGCAATACCAGCGGCGCCGGTTGCTGCTGAACATGCGTTTTGACGGCGAGGCTGAAGGTGCGGGTGTCGTACACCTGACGTTCCAGGGGTTCGACCACCATGATGTAGGTGCTCCACAGGGCGAGCACGGCGGCCAAGGCGGGGCCGTAGGTGCGCAGCCGCACTCGAAACAATGCCAGCAGGGCCAGCACCTGCAGCACGCCAAGCACGACGAAGATCAGCGCAAGGTCTGCCAATGGCTCCGGGTAGCGCCGCCGCGCCACCACCAGGCCAATGGCCAGCAGCGTTGGCAACAGCGTCCAGATGCCCAGCATCAAGGCGCGCAGCCAGGCAAACAGCCGCCCTTGCGTGGCCTGGAAGGGGTACGCGGCAATGATCGCGGCCATCGGCAACATCGGCAGGATATAACGCGCTTTTTTGGCTTGGGGGACCGACAGCCCCAGCATCACCAGCACACCCGCTGCTGCGCAGTAGAGCACCAGCTTCAAGGCCGGGTCCGGCGCACGTCGGCCGCCCATCAGCACCGCCAGCAGCACTAACAATGCCAGTGGATAGGCCAGGGCGTAATTGCCCAAAGAGCTGGTGAAGTAATACAGCACACCGCCGGAGCCTTCACTGCCGTCCATGCGCCCCAGGAACTGCATGCGAATCACGTCATGCATGAAGTCTTCGCCACCGCTGAGCTTGGCCAGCAGCAACAACAGGCCGACGCACGCCGCCAGCAGCGCCAGTGCCAGCAGCCCGAAGCTGAACAGTTGGCGCCACTGGCGGTTGATCAGGTAGTAGCTGCACAACACGCCCGTGGGGATCACCAGCCCGATCGGGCCACGAATGGCAAACCCCAACAGCAGCAGCAAAAATACCCAATGCAGGCGCTTTGCAGCGGCGAAATGGTCATGGGCATAGCCCAGGTAGAACACCGCCAACGCGACGGCGGCGAGCATCTGATCGAGGGAGACTGCGCGGGTTTCGCTGACGAAGGTACTGCTGAGCAGCAGCATCGCAATGCTCAGCAGGCCCCAACGCGGTGAGTAGGGCGCAGTGAGGCGATAGACCAACACCACGATCAGCGCCGACGCCACCGCCGTTGGCAGCCACGCCGTCAGGCTGGTGACCTGGCCCAAGGGCACCGACAGCAGCCACGTCAGCAGGGTCGACGTCGCCAGGTAATCGGCGTACGGCTGGCCATAGGTGGTGGGGAAGAAGCTTGGCCCATGGCGCAGCATTTCCTGGGCAAACACCACGAAGCGCGAATCAAAGCCGATGATCGCCAGGTGCCAGTTACCGGCGATAAACAGCACCAGCGCCAAGAGCCCAAGCCCCAGCGACTGGTGGCGGATCGTTGCACGCTGCCCGGACGGTAAGGCGATGTTCACCTAGCAAGCGTCCTTGACCTGTTCCACCCAGTTTTGCTGGGGGATCGGTAACTCGCAGGAGTCGCCGCGGCCGATGGGGAAGTACTTGAAGCCTTTGCGCGCCAGGCGCTCGCCGTCGTACAGGTTACGGCCGTCGAAGATCACCGGGGTTTTCAGGCGCTGGTGAATCAGGTCAAAGTCCGGCGCCTTGAATTGCTGCCACTCGGTGCACACGATCAACGCATCGGCGCCGCCCAAGGTGGATTCTGGGGTGCCCATCAGCATCAGGCGCGGGTCATCGCCGTAGATGCGTTGGGTTTCCTGCATGGCTTCCGGGTCGAACGCACGCACATTGGCACCGGCAGCCCATAGCGCTTCCATCAGCACACGGCTGGGGGCGTCACGCATGTCATCGGTGTTGGGCTTGAAGGCCAGGCCCCACAGGGCGAACGTCTTGCCCTTCAGGTTGCCCTGGAAGAACGCGTTGATGCGCTCGAACAGCTTGCTCTTCTGACGCTGGTTGATGGCCTCCACGGCTTCGAGCAGGTCGCTGGAGCAGTTGGCCTGCTTGGCACTGTGGATCAGGGCGCGCATGTCTTTGGGGAAGCACGAGCCGCCATAACCGCAGCCGGGGTAGATAAAGTGGTAGCCGATGCGCGAGTCGGCACCGATGCCCAGGCGCACCGACTCAATGTCGGCGCCCAGGTGTTCGGCCAGCTCGGCAATCTGGTTGATGAAGCTGATCTTGGTGGCCAGCATGCAGTTGGCGGCGTACTTGGTCAGTTCGGCGCTGCGCAGGTCCATGAAGATGATGCGGTCGTGGTTGCGGTTGAACGGCGCGTAGAGGTCGCGCATTACGTCACGCACTTCTTCACGCTCACAGCCGATGATGATCCGGTCCGGGCGGCGGCAGTCGGCAACGGCGGAGCCTTCCTTGAGGAATTCCGGGTTGGAGACGATATCGAACTGCAGCTCACGGCCGGCGGCACGCAGATTGTTGAGAATGTGGTCGCGCAAGGTGTCGCCGGTACCGACCGGCACCGTGGATTTCTCCACCAGGATTACCGGCGCCACGCGATGGCGGGCAACCGCATCACCCACCGACAGCACGTATTTCAGGTCGGCCGAACCGTCTTCATCCGACGGCGTGCCCACGGCAATAAACAGCACTTCACCGTGTTCGACGGCGAGTTTCTCATCGTGGGTAAAGCGCAGGCGTCCGCTTTCCAGGTTGTCCTTGACCATGGCTGCCAGGCCCGGCTCGAAGATGGTCACATGACCCTTCTGCAGCGATTCGACCTTGCTCTTGTCAACGTCCATGCAAATGACATCGTGACCGACTTCGGCTAATACAGTGGCCTGGACCAGGCCAACGTAACCACTACCAAATACACTGATTTTCATGGGGTATTCCTGGGACTTGAGGTGCTAGCACGACGAGAGTTGATAACCAGTACACCGAGGATGACCAAGGCCACCCCCAGGGTTTTTGAAAGCGAAAAATCTTCGTTGAACACTGGCAGGCTAGCGGCCAGCAAATACACCAGCGCGTAACTGATGCTGAGCAGCGAATAAGCACGGCCCAGGGGTAAGTGCTTCAGCGCGCCGAGCCAGCACAGCATCGACAGCGCATAGGCGATGATCGCCAGGATCACCACGCCCAGGGCGCCCAGGTCGATGCTGTTATCGGTGAAGGCGGCCAGCCACTCAGCGGGGAGCGGCAGGCGCGTCATGCTCCAGCGCATGCCCAGTTGGGCACCACTCACCAGGCCGACACTGCCCAGGGCCAGGGCGAAACCCCGCACGCGGCTCATACCTGACGCCCCAGCAAGACCACGCCAGCAATCACCAACCCCACCCCCAGCCAGTGACGGCCATCAATGGGCTCATGGAACACAAAGCGCGCCATCAGCGTGACCAGCACAAAATTCAGGCTGAGCATGGGGTAGGCAATGCCGACTTCCAGGCGCTGCAACACCAGCAGCCACACCAGCAAGCCCAGGCCCAGGCACACCAGCGCCGACCACAACCACGGCGAGCGCAGTTTCAAGGCCCAGCCATTCGGCATACCGCGCCAGCTCTCCACGGCGAATTTTTGCGAGACCTGGCCCATGCACGTGAGCAGGCAGGCCGTGAGCAGTAGCAGCAGGGTGATCATGGCGCGACCTGCGGGAAAATCAGGATCACGATCTTGCCCTGCGCGTACCGTTTGCCGTCGGCGGGCAGCAGCGCGAGTTCTTCTTTTTCGCCAGTGCTATTGACGCGCATCACCACGCCCACCGCGCCGGTACGACGGGTTTCGGCCATCCATGACTGGATGCGGTTGCGGTCGACCAGACGCGGCGCCGTGTCCTCGTAAGCCAGGCCGTACTTCACCTCACCCGAGGTGTTGTACAGCGTGATGTCGGGGCGCTTGAGGCGCCAGGACAGCGCCGAAGCGGCGCCCAGGTCGTTGCTCAGCAGGGCAACGCTGGGCTGCAATTCGTCGATGTGATCGATGATGAACTGGTCCGGGGTCTTGTTATAAACCACCGAATGGGGCAACGCCGCAGGCACCAGTAGCACCAGTAAGCCACTGCCGATCAAGGGAGCGGCCCACAATTTCAAGGGGCGTGCCGCTTGCAGCAGATTGGCCACGATCCAACCGAACAAAAAGATAAACACCAGCACCAGGCTGAGGGTCTCTTCACCCGGTTCGTATACCGGCTTCTTCAACTGGAACCAGCTGAGGGCCAGCAATACCAGCACACCGATCGCCAGGTTCAACCAACCATTGATGCGCAGCACGCGGCCGCGGCCTTGAGCCAGTTTGTCACTCAGGGCCGAGCCCATCAGCAAGGCCAGGGGCAACATGCACGGCATGATGTAGGAGGGCAGCTTGCCTTTGGCCAGGCTGAAAAAGGCCAGGGGCATCAACAACCACAGCAGCAGGAACGCGGTTTTCGGCACGCGCCGTTGCAGCCAGGCCTGCTTGAACGCGGACGGCAGAACGGCGACCCACGGCAGCGCGAACCCCACCAGCAGCGGCAGGTAATACCAGAAGGGTTCGGCGTGCTGGGCGTCTTCACCGGCAAAGCGTTGAATGTGCTCGTGCCAGAAGAAGAAATGCCAGTAGTCCGGCTCTTGCAAGTGCACGGCCAGCGCCCACGGCAGGCTGACGGCAATCGCCACCACCACGGCAACAGGGCCAAACTTGCACAACTCGCCAAAACGTTTTTGCCAGACGGCGTAGGGCAGGGCGACCAGCACCGGCAGCAACCAGGCCAGGAAGCCCTTGGTCATGAAGCCCATGCCGCACGCCAGGCCCAGCAAAGCCCAGGACCACAAGCGCGCACGCCGCGTGGTGCTGTCGAAACAAAACCACAAGGCCACGCCCGTCAGGTTGACCCAGAAGGTGAACTGCGGGTCCAGGTTGGCATAGCCGCCCAGCGCGGCCACGCTGACGAAGCTCATGTAGAGCAGCGTGCTGACCAGGCTCTTTTGCGGGTCGTTCCACAACCGGCGAGAGACCAGATACACCAGCAGAATGCTCAAGCCAGTACTCAAGGCCGAGGCAAACCGTACGCCAAACAGGTTCTGCCCGAAAATCGCCTGGCCCAGCGCGATCATCCAATAGCCTGCGGCGGGCTTCTCGAAGTAGCGAATGCCCATGAAGTGCGGCGCAGCCCATTTGCCGGTCAGCAGCATTTCCTGGCTGATTTGCGCATAGCGGGTTTCATCGGGAATCCACAGACCGTGAGTGGCCAACGGCAGCAGGTAGAACACGGCAAACGCCAGCAGGAGCAGGGGCAACGCCCAGCGGCGGATCATGCCTGCTGCACTCCCAGCCAACCCTCGCGGCCGCTCAAGGCGCCGCGCACCAGCTGTTGCTGGGGCAGGGTGGTCACATCCGCAGGCAACAGCTCGCCCAAGGGTTTGAAATCAATGCCGCGCTGCCCGGCCTGGGCGAGCAACTGGCGAAAATCATTGGCCATCAGAATCCCTTCTACTTCTGCGTGGATCGTATAGACGTTCAGCTTTGACGCGCTGAACCGATCAAGAATGAAGCGGTTGAAATCGTTGGCAGCCACCACCGGCCCGACGACTTCGTCGAAGGTCGGCAGGTCTACCGGAATTTGTGGGGTGCCCGCGCTGCCATCGGCCAGGGTTGGTCGAAACAGGCTGGTGCCCCGGCAATCGCTGTTGTAGCGAAAGTTGAAGCTTTGCTTGGCTTGCACCACGCGCTCATCGGCACGCCAACCGGCGGCCGCTGAACAGTCGACGCGCTCGCCGAGGATGTCGCTCAAGGTGTCTACGCCGCGCCGAATCTGCTCGACCAGCTGTGCCTCGCTCCAACGCCCGGCATTGGCCTGCCAGCCATGGTGGTCCCAGGCGTGCAGGCCGACTTCATGCCCGGCGGCCTTGGCCTGGCGCATCAAATGCCCCAGGTCTCGGCCAATCGGCTTGCCTGGCCAGGCGGTGCCGGCCAGCAAGATATCCCAGCCATACAGGCCGGCAGCGTTGGAGCGCAGCATCTTCCACAGGAACTGCGGGCGGATCAGGCGCCACAAGTGACGCCCCATGTTGTCCGGCCCGACACTGAAGAAGAACGTCGCTTTGACCCCAGCTTCGGCCAGGGAGTCGAGCAACCGTGGCACACCTTCACGGGTGCCGCGGTAGGTGTCGACGTCGATGCGAAGACCTGCCTGCATTACTTTTTATCCGCAATTTCAAGCATGGCTTCACGCAGGAAGAAATCCAGGGTGTTGCCGATGGTTTCGCTCATCTGCACGCTCGGCTCCCAGTTCAGCAGGCGCTTGGCGTTCTCGATGCTTGGCTTGCGGTGCGCCACGTCCTGGTAGCCCGTGCCGTAGAACGCCTTGCTCTCGACGTCGCGGAAACCAGCGAACGGCGGGAAGTTGTGGCGCAGCGGGTGGGCCTCGAACTGACGCAGCAGCTCTTCGCCCAACTGGCGGATGCTGGCTTCGTTTTCGGGGTTGCCGATGTTGATGATCTGCCCGTCGCACACGCCATTGTCGTTATCAATGATGCGTGCCAGGGCTTCGATGCCGTCGGCAATGTCGGTGAAGCAACGCTTTTGCTCACCACCGTCGAACAGACGGATCGGCGTGCCTTCCACCAGGTTCAGGATCAGTTGGGTAATGGCGCGGGAGCTGCCGATGCGCGCCGAGTCCAGGCGGTCCAGGCGGGGGCCCATCCAGTTGAACGGACGGAACAGGGTGAATTTCAGGCCCTTGTCGCCGTAGGCCCAGATCACACGGTCCAGCAGTTGCTTGGAGACGGAGTAGATCCAGCGCTGCTTGTTGACCGGGCCCACCACCAGGTTGGAGGTGTCTTCGTCGAAGTACTGGTCTTGGCACATGCCGTAGACTTCGGAGGTCGACGGGAAAATCACGCGCTTGTTGTACTTGACGCAGTAGCGCACCAGCTTGAGGTTTTCTTCGAAGTCCAGTTCAAACACACGCAGCGGGTTACGGGTGTATTCGATCGGCGTGGCGATGGCCACCAGCGGCAGCACCACGTCGCACTTCTTGATGTGATACTCGATCCACTCGGTGTGGATGCTGATATCGCCTTCCACGTAATGGAAATTCGGGTGGCTGCGCAGGCGTTCGATAGCGTCGGAGCCGATGTCCAGGCCGTAGACTTCGTAGCGGTCGTCACGCAGCAGGCGCTCGGACAGGTGGTTACCGATAAAACCGTTGACGCCCAGGATCAGCACGCGAGTGCGGCGTGGCTTGCGGCCTGACTCGGCGCCGCGCAGTACGGAGCCATCCACCAGGCCCAATTCATCGGCCAGGGACGGGCCCGCCAGGTACAGGCCGTTTTCGTTGCGCTGGCCGAACTTGACCACCAGGGAATCTTCACCGCAGGCAATGCGCAGCGGGTTGACGCTGATCACACGGCCAGGCGCCAGACCTTCGTTGCCCTTGACCACGTCGGCTTGCCACACGATCAGCTTGTGCTCGCCCACGGCGCAGAAGGCGCCCGGGTACGGCTGGGTCACCGCACGTACCAGGTTGAACAGTTGCTCGGCGGGCTGTTTCCAGTCCAGCTTGCCATCGGCGGCGGTGCGACGACCGAAATAGGTGGCTTTGCTCTCGTCTTGGGCGGTTTCGCTCAGCTTGCCCTGGGCCAGCTGTGGCAGGGCATCGCGCAGCAGGGCAGCGGCCGCATCACGCAGCTTGGCGTGCAGGCTCAGGCCGGTATCGCTGCGCTCGATGGTGACTTTTTGCTGGGCCAGGATGGCGCCGGCATCGGCACGCTTGACCATGCGATGCAGGGTCACGCCGGTTTCGGTTTCGCCGTTGACCAACACCCAGTTGGCCGGGGCGCGGCCACGGTATTTTGGCAGCAATGAGCCGTGCAGGTTGAACGCGCCTTTGCGGGCGGTGGCCAACAGCGGTTCGCTCAGCAGGTTGCGGTAGTAGAACGAGAAGATGTACTCCGGGTTCAGCTTGGCAATGCGTTCGATCCACAGCGGGTGGTTGGCGTCTTCCGGAGCATGTACCGGGATGCCGTTGCGGGCGCAGAGTTGGGCGACGGAGCCGTAGAAGTTGTTTTCCTTGGGGTCATCGGCATGGGTGAACACGGCGGCAATGTCGTAACCGGTGCTGAGCAGCGCTTCAATGCCTGCGCAGCCAATATCGTGGTAGGCGAATACAACAGCTTTTGAACTCATGACTGGACCTGATCCGAAGAAGAAGAAGTAGAAGTATGGGAAGACACCAGGCCGTCAACCACGACGACTGGAGCCGGTGCTGCCGGTTGGTTGCGCAGCACTTTTTCAATAAAGAAGCGTGGGCGGGCGCGCACATCGCTGTACATGCGGCCCAGGTATTCGCCCAAAAGGCCCATGCCGATGAACTGGCCACCGGTGAACACGAACAGCACCGCAAACAGCACGAACAGGCCATCACCGGCCCAGTCGGCGCCGAACGCCAGGCGCATGACGATCAGGGCAAAGGCAAACAGCACGCCCAGCGCCGCCAGGCTGAAGCCGACGATGGACAGCAGGCGCAAGGGCGTGGTGGTCATGCAGGTCAGCAGGTCGAACATCAGGCTGATCAGGCGCATGGCGCTGTATTTGGATTCGCCGTGCTCACGTTCGGCGTGGTGCACGAGGATTTCCGTGGTGTGGCGGGCAAAGCCGTTGGCCAGGATAGGAATGAACGTGCTGCGCTCACGGCAGGCGAGCATGGCGTCGACGATAGTGCGGCGGTAGGCGCGCAACATGCAGCCGTAGTCGGTCATGGCCACGCCGGTAGAACGTTGCACGGCGAGGTTGATCAAGCGCGACGGCCAGCGGCGGAAGGCCGAGTCCTGGCGGTTATTGCGCACAGTTGCAACCACGTCGTAGCCCAATGCAGCTTGCTCGACCAGGCGCGGGATTTCTTCCGGCGGGTTCTGCAGGTCGGCGTCGAGGGTGATCACCACTTCGCCACGGCACTGTTCGAAGCCGGCCATGATCGCCGCGTGCTGGCCGTAGTTGCGGTTAAGGATCACCGCCACCACGTTGCTGCCGTCTTCGGCGGCGGCGTCTTCGAGCAGTTGGGCCGAATTGTCGCGGCTACCGTCATCCACCAGGATGATTTCGTATTCGTAAGCCAGTTGTTTGCAGGCTGCCGTGGTGCGACGCAGCAACTCAGGCAGGCTTTCTTGTTCGTTGTAGACCGGGATAACGATCGACACGCAATGAATAGGGTAGGGTTTCAAAGATTCATGACCTCGGGCTAAAGCGACTTCAAGCGTGAAAACAGCAGCGTTCATTGGGCAAAACTACAGCCCGCAGGTTACAAAACGGGGCTAAAGATGATGCGTTTTCAATAGGTTAGTCGATAATCCACGGTTTGCTATTAAGTGTTGCCTACAAGGTTAAGCGCAAAAATGTGCAACGAATATGAAAGGCGGATGAAAAACTCGTTTATTTGACAGGCAGACAGCTAGGGTTCAGCTAAGTAATCAAGGCGTTACAGGTAAGCCTGGCAGGGCGATATCGGAGCTTCGTGCAGGGCGCTTGGTTCAATTTGAGCGAGGCACTCGGGCGAAGGCGCGCCCTTCAACAATCTTCTCTGCATTGGCGCTCAAGTGCCGGTAAAGTAAGCCCTCTCTTGCCAGGGTACTCGGATGAATAGCGTGCAGCTTTTGCGCGGCCCATTGCGGCCTGTGCTGATGGGATTGTTGATGACGGTGGCCTGTGTCACCAGCGTGCGGGCCGAGCAGGGCGTCGCGCTGACGGCTCTGGACCAGATGCCGGAAGGGGTGGAAGTGCGCGGCAAGCAAGTCGCCGCGTATACCTGGGATGACCGCCAGGGCAAAAACCTGCTGGTACTCGCCGAGCAAGTCGGTGAGCGCGATGACGATGGTACTCAGTCGGCCTTTGTCTACGCAGCGCAGTACGTGCTGGGTGGCGATCGCCCCAAGCGCGTGTGGATGCTGTACGACGATGTGCAGCACTGCGAGTTCGACGCCGGGCTGCGCTTTGACCGGGCTGCCACCAAGGTCACGGACCTGCTGGGCGACGGCAATACCCAGGCTACGGTCGGTTATTCACGCGCCTGCACCAGTGACGTCAGCCCCAACGAATTTAAGCTGATCATGCATGTCGGCAAGTCCGAGAAGTATCGTCTGCGTGGCCTTGACCGCGTGGGCGCCAGTTGGTGGGATGAAGACGCTGGCGCCTTACGCGGCATGCCACTGCCCACTGACTGCAGCGTCGCGGCGCAGCAAGCGTTGGTCAGCCAGTACAAGGAGCAGGGCACCGAACTGCCACTGCCGGGCTGCTATGGCGACGAGAAGGACTTCTCCAAGGCGCCGGACAGTTACCTCGCCTTTATGCGCCAGCAGTGGTTCGCGCTGATGCAGCACCAGGACGCCGACTGGAGTCAGTCCCAGGTCCAACCCCAGGCAGCCAGCGAGGACGACGATACAGCCCCGTGATTTTGTGCCAGGGCCGGTCCTGGGTTAGACTCGGCCTTCGCCAATCCACTAAATACATCGATTAATCAAATAGTTGGTCGGTGTATTTAATCCAAAGGCTGATCTACCTTGACCGAGTCCATTTGCAACCCGCTGACCCTTTATCTCACCCGCCTGGCGCCTTCCAGCCAACTGACCATGCGCTACGTGCTGCAGGATGCCGCCGACCGCCTGGGTTTCGAAGACCTCAACCTCGAAGAGATTGACTGGCACCTGCTGCAGCCCGAACACGTTATCGCACTGGTGGCTGCGTTGCGCGAGGACGGCTTTGCGCCGAACACCTCGTCGCTGTATGTGAATGCGGTGCGCGGGGTGATGAATGAAGCGTGGCGCATGAGCTTGATCAGCCAGGACCACCTGTTGAAGATGCGCTCGGTCAAGGCCACACCCGGCACGCGCCTGGGCCAGGGCCGCAACCTGCGCCGCACCTTGATCCGCGAGATGCTCGACGTCTGCGCCGCCGACCCTCGGCCCCAGGGCCTGCGGGATGCCGCGGTGATCGGGCTGTTATATGGCTCGGGCATGCGCAAGTCGGAGTCGGTCAACCTGGACCTGGCGCAGATCAACTTTGACGAGCGCAGCTTGCGCGTGATCGGCAAGGGCAACAAAGAGTTGGTCAAGTACGCGCCGGACTGGGCGTTTGCCAAACTTCAGGCCTGGCTGGCGTTTCGTCGCGAGCAGCTCAAGGAAGGTGAGCAGGATGATAGCTTCCTGTTCAACCGCATTCGCCGAGGCAGCCATATCACCCGTGAGCGGATCACCAAGCATGCGATTTACTACATCGCGCGTCAGCGTGGCGATCAGGTGGGGGTCAAGATCATGCCCCATGATTTCCGTCGTTCGTTTATCACGCGGGTGATCGAGGAGCATGATTTGTCGATTGCGCAGAAGCTGGCGCATCACACCAATATCCAGACCACTGCCAGCTATGACGTGCGTGACGACAATGAGCGGCGGCGGGCGGTGGATCGGTTTGATTTGTAGGCGGCGGGGACATGTGGGAGCTGGCTTGCCTGCGATGACGGCCTGCCAGCCGACGCCTATCTACCTGAAACCCCAACGATCCAACTGTGGGAGCGGGCTTGCTCGTGAAGGCGGCCTCACAGTCGACACTGTTATTCGCCTGCGTTCGGCCAGCGTGGTTTAACGGGGCGCCTGAGATCAAGATCAAGAGCGACTCGCTTCGCATCGTGGTTACCGTCGGCTGCAACCATTCTCAGGAGGAGGGCGGGGCGCTTGACGCCAAGTGAGCAGGCAAACGTCGCAAGGTCCACCACGTGGTCAACATCGCCGCAAGCGCACACAGCGCGATACCGATCAACATCGGCGCCGGGGTATGGTCGGCAAACACGCCCACCAAGGTCATCGCCACAGCCGCCGTGACCATCTGGATCGCGCCCAGCAGTGCAGACGCAGAACCGGCCACTAAACCGTGATCCTCTAACGACAACACCCCGGCCGCCGGCAATAGCAGGCCCAGAAAACCAAAACCAATAAACAACAGCCCCATCATCAAGGCCAGGCTGTCACCCCACAGCGTAGTCGCCGCCAGCAAGCTCATGACCGCCGCCACGCCCACCACCGACCAGCGAATCAACGGCGCCAGGCCAAAGCGCGCGCTGAGGCGTGCGGTCAGTTGGCTCATGGCAAAAAACGAAGCTGCGTTGAGGGCAAAGCACAGGCTGAACTGGGTTGGTGTCAGGCCAAAAAACTCGATGTACACGAAAGGCGCGCTGCCGATGAACACGAAGAAAGTGGCCAGGCCAAACCCGCACACCACCGACAACCCCGTGAAGACCGGGTCGCGCAGGAGGGCGCCATAGCTGCCGAACGCCTGGCCCAGGGTCTTGCCCAGGCGGCGCTCGGCCGGGTGGGTTTCTGGCAGTTGTACGGCGGTCATCAGCAGACACAGCACGGCCACCACCGCCAACACGGCAAACACTTCGCGCCAGCTCCAGATCGAAATCACCAGGCTACCGGCCAGTGGCGCGAGGATCGGTGAAACACTCATCACCAGCATCAACAAGGCCATAAGACGCGCCGCTTCATGGCCGGTGTACAGGTCGCGGACGATGGCCCGTGGGATCACCATCCCCGCACAGGCACCGAACGCCTGCACCGCACGAAAGCCGATCAAGACTTCAATGGTCGGTGCCAGCGCGCAGCCGACGCTGCCAATGGCAAAGATCACCAAGCCCGCGTAAATCGGTGGTTTACGCCCGAACACATCGCTGAGGGGGCCGTAGAACAACTGGCACACGCCGATAATCATGAAGAACACCGTCAAACTCATCTGCACCGCCGCCGGCGAGGCCTGGAGGCTGGCGCCCAGGGTGGGCAACGCTGGCAGATAGATGTCGATGGCAAACGGGCCGACGGCGGTAATCAAGCCCAGCAACAGGGCGAGACGGGCAATACGTTGAGGCATTTGGCGGATCCAGGCAGAGCAACGGACGGTCAGCTTAAGGGAACCGCGCAGATACGCAAACTTAGGCTTCACTAACAAGCAACAGCTGCCGATACAGCTAGCAGCGACATTGAAACGGTTGGGTTCCCAACCGGCGGTCCTGGCACGGGGTACCACTATGACGATCAAATTACGCTTGGTGCTGTTGATTGCGACCGGGTTGCTCACCGCCTTGATCATGAGCCTGGCCGGTTACCTGGGTAATACGCGGATGGCCGATGCGGTGCAGGACAACGACGTCAGCATGATGGTGCTGCGTAACCACATGGAAGCCGACATGATGCACGACGCGCTGCGTGCGGATGTGCTGTCGGCCATGTTGGTCGGGCTGGGCAAAAGCACCAGTACGCCGGCCGAGGTGAACAGCTCGATCAAGGAGCATGCCGAGCACTTCCGCGAGGTGCTGGCGGAAAACCTCAAGCTGCCGCTGGACGCCTCGATCAAGGCCAGCCTGGAAAAAATCAAACCCAGCCTGGATACCTACATCAGTGCCGGCGAGCGCATCGTCGCCCTGGCCCTGGACAATCCTGAGGCCGCACGAGGGGAACTGCAGACCTTCAATGCCGCGTTCAGCCAGTTGGAAGAACAAATGGCGGCGTTGAGCGAACTGATCGAAAACAATACCCAACTCACCAGCACCGGTACCCGGCAAACCATCAGTAACGCCAACTGGACCTTGGCCATCGTATTGGGCGCGAGCCTGCTGTTGCTGCTGGCACAAGGACGTTGGGTGACCCTGAGCATCATGGGGCCGTTGCGCACCGCCAGCCGTATTGCCCAGAGCATTGCCCATGGCAACCTGAGCGAGCCGATTGCCGAACCCAAGAACCAGGACGAAGCCAGTGCACTGATTCGCAGCCTGGCGACGATGCAGCGGGATTTGCGCGGCATGATCGAAGTGGTTCGCAGCAATGCCCATGGCGTGAATGGCATGAGCGAGCGCCTCAGCCAGGGTTGCCATGAAGTGGCAGGCAGCAGCCAGCAACAAAGCGTCGCCGCCAGCACCATGGCCGCCGCCGCGAGCGAAATGACCGCGAGTATCGAAGAAATCACCCGTCACGCCCAACGTGCCCTGGACATGGCCAGTCAGGCTGAAACCCTGGCCAAGGACGGCGGCCGCGTCATTCACCAGGTGGTCAGCGACATGGACGGCATAGCCCGTTCAGCCCAACAGTCAGCCCAAGTGATCCGCACACTGGACAAGGAGTCCGAAGCGATCTACAGCATTATCCAGGTGATCAAGGGGATTGCCGACCAGACCAACCTGCTGGCCCTGAACGCCGCCATCGAAGCCGCCCGCGCCGGTGAACAAGGCCGCGGCTTTGCGGTCGTGGCCGACGAAGTGCGCAGCCTGGCCGGACGCACCAGCGCCTCCACCCAGGAAATCGCCAGCATGGTCGGGAGCATCCAGCAAAACACCCGTGCAGCGGTAATCAGCATGGAGGAGGGCGTTGCTCAAGTGGATAAGGGCATGGCAGTGACTGCCGAAGTGGAACGCGCCATTCGGGAGATTCTCCAGGCGACGCTGAGCACCACTGAGTTGGTCAACGATATTTCCCGCACTATTAGCGAGCAGAGCCTGGCCAGTAATGAGATTGCCCATCAGGTGGAGAGGATTGCGGGGATGTCGGAAAGTAACAGTCGGGTGATTGGCGAGACGGCGTCGACGACGGATGAACTGTCGAGTTTGGCGGGGGAGCTTTCGCAGTCGGTGGATCGGTTTAGGCTTTGATTTGAGATAACGCATTATAACTCAACTAAATAGTCATTTAGCATAGTTATTCTAAATAGTTATTAATAAAGAGGAGGGTAGCTCATCTTTGCTCGTTATCTTCCAAAATTTGAATGCTATATATCTCAAGGAAAGGAAATTAGCACTCAGTGACATCACGTTTAATCGGTAAAAACCTATGTGCTTTTTGCGCTGCAGCCATCAGCCGCGTGAATGGATCCTATGCAAGAACTGGAGTCAGGATTATCGTTCCGTTAGGTTTCACCTTCAGGTCGAGTTAGTCGCCGCTGGCCAACTTGATGGCTGACAGGAGTTCGTCAGTCAGCGGTATTATTAAATCGCCAGCGCCATCAGCGACATCCTGACATTTGGCTTTCCAGCTCGTATTTTTAGCATTGGGCTTCGGGTGCATTATTTTCTTCAGGTGATCAGATGACAGAGCCAATTTATGATTATGACCCAGCAGACTCGCTGGTTGATTCAGAGGCTGTAGCTGTATTTTTGGCTGATGCACACGACACCGGTGACGCGGCTTTCATTGCCGAAGCAATGGCCGTTGTTACACGCGCCAAGATTCGTATCGAGGCAGATGGCCGAGCCCAGGAGTCATCGTTCTGAACGTGTGTTGCTAGTAGCAACGCCTTGACGCTGATCACTTGGTGAAAAGCAGCCTCCAGAGCCCCACAGCTTCGTATAGATAGGTTCGCATAATGTATATTATGTTAAATCATATATTATGTCAGAAAGGCATGTCGATCAGTAAATGGGTCAAGCGAGTCATTCCGTGTGCGGCAACCAAAGACGCTGGATGAACCCTCGGCCAGACCAAAGACTCCATAAGGATAATCAACTCACCGCCTTCGTTTCCCTGAATCCTTGCGGTGGGTTCCGTCGTGTTATTTGCAGAAGGTATAAAAAATGCTCGCACGCTGGCGCTGGGTGCTACACCAATTGACCAAACGGCTGTGGTTCAGGGCGAGTCTGTTTTCCTTGCTGGGTATTGCGACCGCGTTACTCGCCGTTGTCTTCAAGGACTACATTCCCGAGTCGTTGCCCGCCCGCATCGGTGCCGACGCCGTCGATAAGATACTGGGCATCATTGCCTCAAGCATGCTCGCGGTGACGACCTTTTCTTTAAGCACCATGGTCAGCGCCTACAGTGCGGCGAGCAGCGGCGTGACGCCCCGTGCCACGACCTTGGTGATGGAAGACACTACGACACAAAATGCCCTGGCCACCTTTATCGGCTCATTTCTGTTCAGCCTGGTTGGGATCATTGCTTTGAGTACCGGCGCCTACGGTACACAAGGGAGGGTTTTGCTATTTGCGGTAACCATCGCAGTGGTCATTCTGATTGTCTACACGCTGCTGCGCTGGATCGATCATTTGTCCAAGCTTGGGCGGGTGGGAGAAACCATTGACCGTGTCGAGCAGGCAGCCATTGATGCCATTAACCATCGAGTCCAATGGCCGCATTTGGGGGCGTCCCCCTACCCTTGCGAGTCAGTGATCCCCGGTTCGGCGCTGATCATCACAAGCCAGCGCACGGGGTACGTCCAGCACATTGACGTTCAGGCGTTAGGCGCGATCGCCAAAGCAGATGAGATACAGATATTTATGGATGTCCTGCCGGGAAGCTTCGTCCATGTAGGCATGCCACTCGCAAGAACCGTCAGCTTGAACAACGCACGCGGTGAGGAACTGACGTCGAGCAACGAAAAAATCATCGCAACCCTGGCTATGGGAGCGCGACGAACGTTCGAACACGACCCCCGGTTCGGCTTGTCAGTGTTGTCAGAGATCGCCTCCCGCGCCTTGTCGCCGGCCGTCAATGACCCCGGCACCGCCATTGACGTGATTGGGCGCGGCGTCAGAAGCTTGACATGCTGGGGTACACCCAAAGAACCCACCGCGAAAACCGACGCTGATTGCCAGCACGTTTACCTGCGCGGCTTGACAGTAGATGACCTGTTCGATGACTTCTTCGCACCGATTGCCAGAGATGGCGCGGGTCTAGTGGAAGTCGACCTGCGCATGATGAAGGCCCTTGTAAGCCTGGCACAGATAAACCCGGCGATGTTCAGGGGAGCCTGTACCCTGCACGCAGAACGACTGCTCAAGCACGCAAACACTGCGCTTGTACTCGAAGAGGACCGGCAAAAGCTCAGTGCAGCGGCGCGACCGCTGCTGCATGATTCGCTCCTCCTACGATAAGCGCGTCGGTAATCTAAGTTCAGCACACAGTCCACCGCCTTCGCGATTTCTCAAGGTCAGGGTGCCGCCGAGGGCTTGTGCCAAAAGGTTTGCGCCTTCTCGATGGGTTTATTTAAAGCCCCGCAGGTATCCCGTATGTGTCATCAACCGACTTAAAGGAATCGCTGTGTATCTATCCAAAGCGCAGATACAAAACGATACAAACCGACCACTCGCTCATAAAAAAGCCAATGCCCCGATTTGTCGGGGCATTGGCTTTTCTGGGACATTAAAAATATAAGGGCTTTGGTTTAAGGGTTACGGCTTACCCCCCTCGTACCTCCCGGCGCGGAACTCCAAGGAGTACGAGGCAAATCTTATTGAAGCTACTGATGTTCAGCGACTAAGCAATTTCTTCAGCACCAATAGAGCAACCGCTCCGATTGCCAGTGCAGCAACCGGCTTCTCTTTAACGAATGTAGAAACGCTGTCCAGTGCGTCGCCATAAGTTTGCGTCAGCTGACCGGCAGCCTGGCGTCCAGCGCCCTCAGCTTCCAACTTCGAATCACCAAAAAGCTTCCCCACTGCGCTCTGCGCTTTGCCAGCAACCTTTTCAACAACGCCTTCTACCTGTTCGCTCTTCATGATTAACCAAACCTTCGTGTGTCATTGGGTAGCCCAGGAAAACCTGGGCTTGAGGCAACGTGCAATGCGTTAGGTGGACAGGCTTAGTGATTAGTTCAAATTGATGAACCTCACTTGGTCCAGATCAAATTAGATCAAAGGACTTTATATATCTGCAAAACCACCCGTCTCATCGCCTCTTCAATCGTCCCTTCATTGCGACACATCACCCACCCCTGCCCCACAGCCGCTCGCTCAAACGCCTCAGTACACGCAACTTGCTCCTCCAGCTTAGACATCACCGTACTGCTCAGCCCGCGCCGTCGTGCTGCCGCCCGCGCCCAGGATATTTGCGCCGCGGTGACAACCCCCACATGCAGATCCGGCACTTGCACCTGTCGATCAATGTTCAGCTCAAGAATGTCTGCGAACGGTATCAATCGACGAAACGCGGCATCAGACGGGTACCAGCGATCCATCAGGATGATGCTGTCAGGTGGCTGTGCGGCCAGTACGTGCTGGGTAATCCAGCTGCGGCTGTCAGCAAAGCGCTCACACACCTCAAGTTCCAGATCCCGGCTGGGGTCTCTGGCGAATTTGTTAACCAGCGCCATCGTTTGCGCTCGATAGGGATCGCTCTTGCGCTCGCACAGTCGGACGACCTTTTTATTGTCGGCCCTCAACGCTGTCGTAACGGCCTCCAACAGCGTGGTTTTGCCGGTGCCCTTGGGCCCATCCAACGAAATAAACAGCGCACGAGTCATACGAGCGCTGCGTTATCGTTCAGGTTGTGCAGTTCCATGGGGCCTCGGGATCTGTGCGTTTGGGCGAGTGGGCCTCCATTATGGGCAACCCTATTGCCCAATGCGAGGCTGGACTGGCTGACGCGCCCTCCCCGCGTTGACGGTCAGTCATTCAGCATCCGGCTTTGCGGCACGCCGGCCTCATACCTCAACGCCCACGGCGCAATCAACCGCTGCGGGCTCTGACAGGTTTTGCGTTTAAACACGAAGTTGCGACACTTCTCTGCAAACTGCTGGCGATTTTCCACCATATCCAAACGCATCTGTGCCAGTTCCTGCTCGCGACAGCGTTCAATTTGCTGAGTATCCAACGTGGCTTTACGTGTGAGTGCGTTAAGGTACTTATCATCGGTCAGCGCACTGTCGGCCTGTTGCAAAAGCCACGAGCCAAATGCCTGTGGGCAACGCGGTCCGATGGCCTGAACCATGCCGTACTGCAGAGCCTCGACAGCACTGATGGGCAGGCATTCTTCAGTGAGTTTATGCGCGATTTCACTGCCCACGGCCCGTGGCAGGCTGTAGGTCCAGTATTCGGAGCCGTAGAGCCCCATGGTCTTGTAGTGCGGGTTGAGCACCACACCTTCGCGGGCCAATACGATATCGGCGGCCAGCGCCAGCATCACGCCGCCTGCGCCTGCGCTGCCGGTCAGGCCGCTGATCACCAGTTGCCTGGCGGTGAGCAGCTCCAGGCATACATCGTCGATGGCTTGAATGTTGGCCCAGGCTTCCAGCCCCGGCACGTCGGCGGCCTGGATGACGTTAAGGTGAACGCCATTGGAAAAGCTGCCGCGCCCGCCCTTGATCAGCAACACGTGGGTATCTCGCGCCTTGGCCCAGCGCAATGCAGCCACCAGGCGCTGGCATTGTTCGGTGCTCATGGCGCCGTTGTAGAACTCGAACGTCAGTTCGCCGATGTGGCCGAACTCTTGGTAGCGAATCGGTTGATAGACCCGCTCGTTGAACGCCTGGTAGGCGATTGAACTGTCCAGCACCGGCACGCCGGACAACTGCTCAGCCAGAACATGCCGTGCCGGCAGCTTGAAGGTCTCTGGGCCTTTGGGCTTGAGCGAGCCGATCCACAGGCTGTGATCTCCAGCCGCCACCAACACGGCGTCGTCCTGTACCGCGAGGATTTCTCCCGGGGTGCCCTGGCGGGCGTCCAAGTGCGCGTCGTAGACGTAATACTGACCGCCCAACAGGCTCGCCAACACGCCGGGCTGGCCATCGGCAGCATCGATGCTGCGCTTGATAAAGCCTGCGCAATCGAACCAACTGAAGGTGCGGTCAGCCTGGGTCATGTTCGGCTGCAAGCGCCCGATGACGCTGGGTTGGGTGTAATCGAGCGGTGTCGGGACAAAGCCCTTGGCGAATTTCGCCACGACGTCACGAATGCAAACCATCGCGGCGTCGCTCACCAGGCCGTTGTACAGCTCGGATTTGCGCACCTGGGCGGGCATGTCGAATTCACAGGTCGACCAGATTGGCCCGGCGTCCATTTCCTCCACCGCTTGCAAGGCGGTGACGCCCCAACGGCTGGCCTGCTGGGTGATCGCCCAATCCAGCGCACTGGCGCCGCGGTCGCCGACGATGCCCGGATGGATGATCACCACCGGGCGCTGGGGATGGCCCCACAGTTGGTGCGGCACACGGTCTTTCAGAAACGGGCAGATCACCAGGTCGGCGCCGGACGCCTCCACCTGCTGGCACACGCTGGCGTCATCGGTGAACACCACAACGCTGGGGTCGTGGCCCGCCTGGCGCAGATCCAGCCAGGCCCGTTGGGTTAAACCGTTGAATGCCGATGATAACAACAGGATCTTGAGTGATCGCATGGCTGACTCTTCCTTGAGAATGTGCGACCAGAGCTGCTCGTTGAGCCGTCCCTGGCCATCGATAAGCGCCCAAGGTTATAGAGCGAGCCAGCCCCCCAACCTGATCGAGATCAATAGATGAAAGCGGCCTATTTTTTCTGAATCACCACGCAGTCAACTCATCAAACGAACATGCCCTGCTCGGGGACGCCTTGTTAACCGTAACGGAGCCACGTTCATGTTCGAGAAAGCGCATTACCTCATCAGCTTCATCCTCGACAACCAGCCGCAAAGCCGCACGCTTGAGCACGATGCAGACACGCTGGACCCGCAATGGGCCGAGTCCTTGCTCAGGCAGCGCTTTGCAGAGCTCAAGGACGCGAAATTGAGCGACGTCCAGGTGCAAAAACGCAACAAGCCCGCGGATGAAGGCCATGACGTGCCAGGGCACTACCAGCAGCCCTGATTCGCGTATCAGAAAAGCGCTCACCGTTCACCCATCACTGCATATTCGGAGGACTTATGAACCCGACAACTCAAGGTTTGCCCTGCGCCTGCCCAGGCTGCACCTGCCAGGCGGCCGATGACACACGTCATCAACGCAACGGCAAAGCCTACTGCAGCCAGGCATGCGCCGACTTGCACCCACAGGGTCAAGCGTGCCCCAGTGCCGATTGCCATTGCGAGTCGAATGTGAAGGTGCAAGACCGCGCCGTCAGCGATAGCCAGCTCGATGAGGCGATCGAAGAAACCTTTCCCGCGAGCGATCCCATATCGCCTTGATCACTGAAACTCATTATGAAAACGGGGGCTGCATCGTGGCTCTACGGTCGTGCAGTTGACAGCCCCCGGCAAAACTCAACAACCTGCACCTCTCATCGCCCTGCCCTGAGGCTGCCCTTGGACTATTTCACCGCCCTCACCGCCTTTATTGAAGCCGCCGAAGGCAACAATTTCTCTCGCGCCGCCGAGCGCTTGGGCATCAAGGCCTCAACGGTTTCACGCTACGTGAAGGATCTTGAGCAGGACCTGGGCATAGCGCTGTTCAACCGCTCCACACGCACGCTGCACCTGACCGAAGGCGGCCAGACCTTCCTGATACACGCACGCAGGGTGTTGGATGAGCTGGAACACGCCAAGGCCGCCACGTCTGCGCTGAACCAGCATCCCCGGGGCGTGTTGAAACTCAACCTGCCACCGGCGTTTGCCCGGCATCACATCCTGCCGGCGTTGAATGACTTTCTGGTGCGCTACCCACAAATCAGCGTGGAACTGGTGCTGGATAACACCCAGGTCAATCTGATTCATGCCGGAGTCGATCTAGCCATCCGCATTGGCGAGCTGGCCGATTCGACGCTCAAGGCGCGCAAGCTCAGCGATGGCCACTATAGCCTGGTGGTCAGCCCGGCGTTTGGCATGCAGCACCCTCCTCCGTCCACGCCCACGGACCTGGCCGGTGTGCCAGCGGTGCTGGGCACGGCTACCACCGGCGATATCAGTTTTGTATCCGCCGGCCGCGCGTTCCCGTTGCTGCATGACAGCGTTATTCGCATCAATGACCTGGACGCGCAACTGATCGCCGTGCGCCAAGGCCTGGGCTTTGCGCTCTTGCCGGACTGGCTGGTGGCGCGAAGTATCGAGGCCGGCGACTTGGTAGTGTGGCTACCGGAGTGGCACATCCAAGGCGTGGAGCGGGCGTTTGCGGTGTGGTTTGTCTACCCGCCCAAGCGCATTGTGTCGTCCAAGGTCCGGTGTTTTATCGACTTTATCGTTGAACGACTGGGCGAGACCCCGGACTGGAAATGACTCAACTGAAGCGAATATCCAACGCGCGCAAGTAGGTTTGCAGCCCGGCATCCTGAATCGGGATCAGGAACGCCTCGCTATCTGATTCATTGAAATGCGCATGCCAATAACCCGGTGGCGTGACAAACGCCAGGCCGGGCGACCAGTCGACCCGTTGCGGGTTACGGATTTGCCCATCCGCCTCAAGCTCAGTGCCCACCAGGGAATAACAGCCCTTGGGGCAATCGATAATGAAGTCCAGTGCAATCGACTGATGCCGATGGGGTTTCTGCACCGATCCCGCCGGCAGAATCCCGTACATGGCCCACAGCACGTGGGTCACCGTGCGCGTCTGCGGAAAGTGGCGGTTACCCAGCAGGATACTGATGCGGCTGCGGTCTTGGGCCCTGGGGTCATCGGCTGCTTCACGCAACTTCGCGTTGGCCAGTGCTGCCGGGTACAGGGTTGGCGCAAAGCGGTCGGCACTGGGTGTCACCCCCAGGTAACGCAGCAACGGCTCATCGTGCACATAGTAAAGACGCGCATCCTCGCGGGCACTGAAGTGCGCCTGCTGTAACCCAGGCAGGGCAATAAAGCAGCCCTTGGACCATTGAATCTCATACTCGCCCTGAACCACGCTGCCCTCCCCGGCGATCACGTAGAACACCTGGGAGGTGGCGTTGGGCTGCAGCGTTAACGTATCGCCACGGTTAAGGCGCATGAAATTCGCGCACAACCCTGGGCCTGTGGCGGGGCCTTCGCAGCCCAAGGCGTCGCTGAGGTCCAGCGGTACCACGCGCGAGGGGCCACTGTCATATAGCGAGGCGGGAAAGCTGTGGTAGGGAATGCGGGAAATCAGATTGGCACTGATGGGGTTCGCCGCCTTGCTGTACTCGAAGTACTCGGCGTCGACTTGGTTGATATCCGTCAGTGTGGGGTCGAATTCACGGTTCATCAGGCTCACCTCAGTCTGGGGCTGGATCGCGCAGCGCGTTTGAACGCGCGGCATGTGGTGAGTGGACTATAGGCATTGCGCGCTGGCCGATTAATGCCTGTGACGGCACAGCAGTTATGCGAAATGGGGCAGTTAACGCAACCCCGCAAAACCAGCCCTTAGGATGAGGGGTGGCGCTGGAGCCTCGGAATCGCCAAGCCCAGGCTTTCACGCAAGGTCGAGCCCTCGTAGGCCGTGCGATAAACACCGCGCTCTTGCAGCAACGGAATCACCTCCTGAGTAAAACGATCAAATTGCCCAGGGTGCCCGATGTAGATATTGAACCCATCCACGGCCCGGGCCTCGAACCAATCCGCCATCTTCTGCGCCACCGTGGCGGCGCTGCCGACGAACGCGCCTGGGCGCAATTGCCGGCCAAATTCGACGGCCTGGCGTAGGGTAAAGCCCTTTTCCCGGGCCTGGTCGGCGATGCGTTTGGCTGCGGTGAAAAAACTGCTGCGCGCGGCCTCCAGGCTCTCTTGCGGGAACGGCGCGTCCAGGTCGTATTGGCTGAAATCATGCCAGCCAAAATTGCGCCCGAACTCCTTGAGTGCCAACGCAAAACTATGGTCCACCTGATGGTAGTGCTGCTCGATTTCCCGGGCATGGGCATCGGTGTCGCCCACATAGATTTCCGCACCGGGCATGATCAATAACTGCTCAGGATCACGCCCCCGTTGTGCCGCCCTGCCCTTGATATCCCGGTAAAACGCCTGGCCCTGCTCGATACTGGCCGCGTGGGTGAAGATCACATCGGCGGTGGCGGCACCCAGGTCGCGGCCTTGTTCGGAGTCACCGGCCTGGAAAATCACCGGCTGGCCCTGGGGCGAGCGCTGGATATTCAGCGGGCCCACCACCGAGAAATGTTCGCCCTGGTGATTCAGGCTGTGCAGCTTGCTTGGGTCGAGAAACTGCCCAGTGGCACGGTTGCGCACAAACGCATCGTCTTCGTAGGAGTTCCACAACCCCTGTACCACCTGAACATGTTCGGCGGCGCGACCATAGCGGGTGGCGTAGTCGTAATGTTCGTCGCGGCTGTAATTGCCGGCGGTACCGGCATCGCCACTGGTCACCACGTTCCAGCCGGCGCGGCCTTTGCTGATCAGGTCCAGGGAGGCCAGGCGCCGGGCGACGTTATACGGCGAGTTATACGAGGTAGTCAGCGTACCGACCAGGCCGATATGCCGCGTGCTCACGGCCAGCGCAGACAGCAACGTCAGCGGCTCCAGGCGATTGAGGTAATGGGACGGCGAGCCTTCGGTGATGAACTGGCTGTCGACGATAAACATCAGGTCGAACAGCGCCGCCTCGGCCTGGCGTGCTATCTGGATGTACCAGTCGACGTTGACGCTGGCATCGGCCGGCAATTGCGGGTCAAGCCACAGGTTATGGCGGCCCGGCCCACCGCAGCCCATGGTAAGGGCGCCCAGTTTGAGCTGTCTTTTAGTCATTGCGCAGTAGTCCTTCAAGCGTTCAGGGCTGGGTGATGGCGACGGCGGGCTGCAAGGCGGCCGCGAATGAAGGGTCGAACAACGTGGCGGCCGAGTAAGACTTGACCAGGCCCAGACCGGCAAAAAAGTCCACGGTCTTTTGCGCCTCAACGGGCGCCTGCGGCGTCAGCGGCTCGACGGTGGTGCGCGCACGGGCAAACCAGACGCGGGCAATGTCGGCATCCGCGCGGGTGCGCTTGGCCCAGGCATCGGCATATGCGTTGGCGTTGGCCGGGCTTTGGCGGGCCCAGTCGCGGGCTTTTTTCAGGCGCTGGAGAAAGTCGCTGATGGGTTCACGCTTGGCCTCGACAGCACTGGCATTGGCGGCAATAAAACTCTGGGCCGGAATCAAGTCTTCAGCGGTTGCCAGCACCCGCGCACCTTGGCGTTCCTGCTGCGTGACGTAGGGCTCCCAGGTGGCGATCACGTCAACCGCACCGCCTTCCAGCGCGTGGGAGGCATCCAGGGCGCTGAGGTAGCGCCATTGCAGCGAATCTCGCGCAACCCCGGCCTTGTCCAGCGCGGTCAGCAACAGTTGCTGGCTCCAGGAACCTTTCCAGATCGCAGCGCGCTTGCCTGCCAGATCGGCCAGGCTGTGGATCGACGAATCTTTTTTCACCAGGATGGCCACGCCGTCGAGATTCTGCCGGCTCACGGCGATCACCTTGATCGGTGCACCCAAGGCGCCCAGGAACAACACCGGCGCATCCCCGAGCAGGCCCAGGTCCAGGCTGCCGACGTTGAGCGCTTCGGCCACCGGTGACCCGGCCGTGAACTGTTTCCAGTCCAGCGTGTAAGGCAGATCATCCAGCACCCCCGCCGCTTCCATCACGGCCTGGGCGTTGTAGCTCTGGTCGCCGACCACCAGGGTTTGCGCCTGCGCCGTCAGGCACAGCAAAGAGGCGGCCAACCCGGCCGCCAGGGTTTTAAGGTAACGCACGTTCGTCTCCAGATGCCGTGTGGGGCATTCAAGTCGATCCGCGCGTACGGTCTCGGTTTAAAAGGTTTTGTCTGTGGCTATTGGGTGTTAGGGCTATTTTGGCGGGGCTTAAGGCGGGATGTAAAATACTGATAACGCATAACCTAATTCAATAATAATGCGCATATCGCATCACGCTAGCGCGGCAATTCAACCCGGGCCACCAACCCCGAACCGCGTCGATTGCCCAGGCTCAGCTCACCGCCCTGCTCGCGCACAATCGCCCGCGCCGCCGAAAGCCCAAGCCCCACCCCACCGGTATTGCGGTTGCGTGAGGTCTCGAGACGAAAGAACGGATCGAACACACGCTCCAGGTCCGCTTCAGGAATCCCAGGGCCCTCGTCGCAGACCTCGATGCACACACTCTGGTCGTTAACACTCAGTGCAATGCTGGGGTGCCGGGCGTACTTGGCAGCATTTTCCAGCAGGTTGACCACCACCCGTTTAAGCCCCAGTGGCCGGCCGTGATAGACCAGGTGGGGCGGCCCTCGAAAATCGACCACCAACTGCTGGTCGCGGTAGTCGTCGATGATGGTTTGCAGCAGTTCAGACAGATCGAATGCCGTGCTGTGCTCCAGCACCGTATCGTCGCGGAAGAACGCCAGCGCAGCGTTGATCATCGACTGCATTTCCTCGACATCGCGAATCAGCTTGTGCTGATGGTCCAGGTCTTCCATGAACTCACAGCGCAGGCGTATCCGCGTCAAAGGCGCGCGCAAGTCATGGGAAATGGCTGCCAGCATCTGGGTGCGTTCGCCGATGAAGTGCTGGATCTGCGCCTGCATGGTGTTGAAGGCGATAGTGGCCTGGCGTATTTCGTCGGGGCCTTCGATGTCGATGGGCGGTGCGCGCAGATCGCCACCGAAGCGTCTGGCAGCGCTGGCGAAACGCTGCAACGGCTTGGCCAATTGCCGGGTGGCGACCCAAGCGACCAGCAAGGTAGCGATCAGCCCCAGGATGATGATCACCGCAATCCGCGTGGGTGCGCTCAGGCCCCAACTGCGTTCGGGCGGGATGAAAGACAACCAGCTGCCATCAAGTAACTGCACCAGCGCCACATAATGTGCGTCGGGGCTGCCACGCGGCCAATCGTCCGGGCTGTACACCTGAATGGTGCGCCCCGTGCCAAACAATGCCTGTATCCCGGGGACTTCGCCGGCTTGTAGCACGTTGCCGCCGCTGGGCAGGCCGAAATCCACGGGGTCGGTATGCCACGTCACCTGCAACCGGGTATCGCTGGCCGCTGCCGCCAGGTGCAAGCGCAACGGCGCAGGCGCGGCCTCGATCACTTTCAACGTCGCGGCCATTTGTTCCAGCAACCCCGTGCGGTCGATGGGCGGACGCGCCCACACCCCGGCTACCTGCACGAACAAGGCGTTAAGGGCCAGTGAGGCGAGCATCGCGGCGAGGATGGTCAGGGCGATGCGCCGGTTCAGGGTGTCGCGGCGCAACAGGCGGTGGATCATAAGCGGGTCACCGGGGCGGTAAACAGATAGCCGCCATTGCGCACGGTGCGGATCAGGTCCGGGCGCTTGCAGTCGGGCTCGATCTTGCGGCGCAGCCGGCTGACCTGCACATCGATACTGCGGTCGAAGGCGTCGTGGCCCTGGCCGTGGGTCAGGTCGATCAATTGGTCGCGGGTGAGGATGCGCTGGGGGTGTTCGAGAAACACTACCAGCAGGTCGAACTCGCCACCGGACAGCGGGATCATGACGCCCTCGGGCGAACGCAGTTCGCGACAGGTGATATCCAGGTGCCAACCGGCAAACGCAATCACCGGGCGTGAGCGCTCGTCGGCCGCACTGACCGACTGTCCCGCACGCCGTTGCACGGCACGCAGGCGGGCCAGCAATTCGCGCGGGGCGAAGGGTTTGGTCAGGTAATCGTCGGCGCCCAGTTCCAGGCCAACAATGCGGTCGCTCAACTCGCCCATGGCCGTGAGCATGATGATAGGAATGCCAAACTGCGCCCGCACTTTCTGGCACAGGCTGAGGCCGCCTTCGCCGGGCAACATGAGGTCGAGGATGATCGTGTCCGGCCGCTGCTGCGCGATGGCCGCCCACATGGCCTCGCCGTCGGCGGCCACGTCGACTTCATAGGCGTGCTGGACGAAGAACTTCTTCAGCAATGCCAGCACTTCCATGTCGTCATCGACGATCAGCAGTCTGCTCACGTTTACAGATTCCCAGGCCAAAAATGGAGACATCTAAAACCATTCCGGCGCCTCGGTCATTTATTTCAATCGAGCAACATTCCTTCGCCACGGACACAACCCGGACATCTTTGGGCAAAACCTGTCGGGCATTCTGCAGCTCTTCCACTCAAGGAGACGCCTATGAAAGTTTCGAGCAGCAGGTACACCGAGCAGGCAGCGGGCGACGTACGGCCATTGGTGCTGAGCCAACGCACCTCTTCCCCCGCTCAGGATAGCCCGATGCTGTTCCAGGAATCCTGCCTGGGACTGAATGCGGGCCTGGACCGTATCGTGCTGCGTCGTTACTTCGAGCACTACAGCCCCGACGCCGGGCGCTGGGTCGAGTACGCCCACTCCATACCCATCGCCGAGCTTGTCCACTGGATCATGACCCATGGCCAGTTGCACATCGAATGCTCTTACGACAACCCGAACGAACAGGCCGGCCCGGCATTCAGCACCGGCGCTCGTTAGCGCGCCTGCTCAAACGTCATAATCACAGGGGCATCTGCGTGGTAATCTCCCGGCACCACGAATAGACATTGATCGTCACTTGACGATGACCAAAGCCAGGAAAGACCATGCCCAAGATTTCTCACTCAGCGCTACGCCGTAACTTCCGTGACCTGCTGGCAACGCCCATCTGCGTTGAAACCGCCTCCGTATTCGACCCCATGTCTGCCCGCATCGCGGCCGACCTGGGGTTTGAAGTGGGAATCCTGGGCGGTTCAGTCGCCTCCCTGCAGGTGCTGGCGGCCCCCGATTTTGCGTTGATTACCCTGAGTGAGTTCGTCGAGCAAGCTACCCGTATCGGCCGTGTTGCCCAGTTGCCGTTCATTGCCGACGCCGACCACGGCTACGGCAACGCCCTGAACGTGATGCGCACCGTCGAAGAACTGGAACGCGCCGGCGTCGCGGCGCTGACCATCGAAGACACGCTCTTGCCCGCGCAATTCGGGCGTAAATCCACGGACCTGATTTCCGTTGAAGAAGGCATCGGCAAGGTCAAGGCTGCCCTGGAGGCGCGTGTCGACCCGGCGCTGTCGATCATTGCCCGCACCAACGCCGGCGTGCTGCCCACCAGCGACGTGATTGCGCGAACCAAGGCCTACGAAAAGGCCGGTGCTGACGGCATCTGCATGGTCGGCGTCAAGGACTTCGACCACCTGGAGCAGATCGCAGAGAACCTCAGCGTTCCGCTGATGCTGGTGACCTACGGCAACCCGCAACTGCACGACAGCGAGCGCCTGGCAAGCCTGGGCGTGCGCATCGTGGTGGCCGGGCATGGCGCCTACTTCGCCGCGATCAAGGCTACTTACGACAGCCTGCGTGCCCAGCGTCAGCTGACCCACAGCACCTCGAACCTCAGTGCTACGGAATTGACCCACACCTACACCTTGCCTGAGAGCTATGTGGCGTGGGCTGAAGAGTTCATGGATGTAAAAGAGTAATCAATCACTCACGGTTCAGCCGTTGGCGCATCCCTGCGCTGGCGGCCGGGCCGGGCTGTACCTCGCACTGATCCATCGCCACCAACGCACCTTCAGCCGTCGCCATCACCGGCTGCACCGGTAGCCCCGTCTCGCGTTCCACCACCTCGACACTGATTCCCTCCTCGGCGTAATGCCGGTTGCCCCACGCCACCAACGCCATCAGCACCATACGAAAGTCTTCGCCCCTGGCCGTCGGCACGTATTCGTAGCGTGGCGGGCGCTCGCTGTAGGCGCGGCGCTCCAGCATCCCCGCTTCCACCAAGCCATTAAGGCGGCGCGTCAACATGTTGGGCGCGATGCCCAGGCTGCGCGAAAACTCGTCGAAACGGCGCAGGCCGTGCAAGGCGTCGCGCATGATCAGCATGCTCCACCACTCCCCTACCCGTTCAAGGCTACGGGCGATGGGGCATTCGGCACTGATGAGGGATTTGCGCTGCATAAGTATTCCTGTGTGCGAGTACAAACTTGAAGGATGCCATGTTACTTTCATGATGATAGTGACGTCCATACGCTGTGTATCCTTCAAGCAACAGGAGTCGATTGAACATGAGTAAACGTATCGTCGTGACGGGCCTGGGCGCGCTGACGCCGCTGGGGTCGAGCGTGGAATCCACTTGGCAGCGCTTGCTGGACGGGCAGTCGGGCATCCGCCGGTTGCCGCAAGAATTGATCGGTGATCTGGCGGTCAGCATAGGCGGCCAGGTGCAAAGTGTGCTGCAAGACCCCGAAGCGGGGTTTGATCCTGATCGACTGCTGGCCGCCAAGGAACAGCGCAAGATGGACCGCTTTATCCTGTTCGCCCTGGCGGCCGCGGATGAAGCCTTGAAGCAGGCCAATTGGGCACCCAAAACACCTGAGGAGCAGGAACGCACGGCGACCATCATCGCCTCCGGCGTCGGTGGTTTCCCGGCCATTGCCGATGCGGTGCGCACCACCGACAGCAAGGGCCCACGTCGTTTGTCACCCTTCACCATTCCGTCGTTTCTGAGCAACATGGCTGCCGGGCATGTGTCGATCAACTATGGCTTGAAAGGCCCTCTGGGTGCGCCTGTCACTGCGTGTGCTGCCGGGGTTCAGGCTATCGGCGACGCAGCGCGAATGATCCGCGCCGGAGAAGTCGACGTCGCGGTATGCGGCGGTGCCGAAGCGGCAATTCATCGGGTCAGCCTTGCCGGCTTCGCCGCAGCGCGAGCGCTGTCCAGCGATTTCAATGACAGCCCGCAGCGTGCTTCGCGACCCTTCGATCAGGCGCGCGACGGCTTTGTGATGGGCGAAGGCGCCGGCATTCTGGTGATTGAAGAACTGGAGCATGCCCTGGCGCGGGGCGCGCAGCCGATTGCTGAACTGGTGGGCTATGGCACCAGCGCAGACGCCTATCACATGACCGCAGGGCCTGAAGACGGTGACGGTGCGCGCCGGGCAATGACCCAAGCGTTGCGCCAGGCGGGCATCGAGGCGTCGCAGGTGCAGTACCTGAATGCCCACGCAACCTCCACACCTGTGGGCGACAAAGGCGAGCTGGCGGCGATCAAGACGGTATTTGGTACCGGCGGCAGCCCGGCGATCAGTTCGACGAAATCCGCCACCGGCCACTTGCTCGGTGCTGCGGGGGGCATCGAAGCGGTCTTCACCGTGCTTGCCCTGCGTGACCAGATCGCGCCAATAACACTCAACCTGGAAAACCCGGACACCCTCGCCGACGGCCTGGACATGGTGCGTGGTGAGGCGCGGCCCATGGCGATTGAATATGCGCTGTCCAATGGCTTCGGCTTTGGCGGCGTGAACGCCAGCGTGCTGTTCCGACGCTGGAGATGAGCCAGGGTTTGCCCCAGGGGTGAATTTCACCGACCATGGCGCCTTTCTGTTCCTGCCAACACGAGGTGCCCATGGCCAACCACGACCTGTCCTATACCCCTGACCCAGACGCTGATTCCATCTCCTCTGACGTGATCGGCTTCAACGGCATCCTGGTCTCCACCCAGATTCCTACCCGTGCCGATGGCAGCCTGGAGTTGGGCGATATCACCCAGCAAAGCGAGTGCACCCTGCAAGCGCTGAAAGTTGCGCTGGAAAAAGCCGGCAGCTCGATGGACCGGGTTATGCACCTGACCATTTACCTCACCGACATGGCCGACCGTGCCGCGTTCAACGAGGTCTACAAGCGCTTTTTCGCCAAGCCCTGGCCAGTGCGGGCCGCAGTGGGCGTTGCGGCTTTGGCGGTGGAAGGCATGCGCGTGGAAGTGACGGCGATGGCTGCCAAGGCTTGAATCTGTGACGTCTTTAGAACCGAACTGATCGGACTGTCGAACTCGGTCAGAAAGCTGGAAGCTGGCTTGCCTGCGATAGCCATAGGTATCTACACAACTTTTGGGCTGTAGCAGCAGACCGTAACCACGATGCGAAGCGAGCCGCCCTTGATCTTGCTCTTGATCTGCTTTTGATCTCAGGCGCCCCGTTAAACCACGCTGGCCGGAATTCGACAGGGATTTGGGGGGTAAACCGGCAGGGATGCCGGTTTAGCCGCCCCGCGCCATGGATGGCGCGTGGCGGCGGCCCCCCAAATCACTGGCGGATTACGGGCACACCGAGCCCCAGCGAGGTGCCGAGTGGTGGGGCAAGAGCCCTTTGGTTACTTTGGGGCTTTTCCAAAGTGACCCGCCGTCAGGGCGGAACCCTAAGTGGCCGTTACCTAAATAACGGATATATACCCGGTCCAACTGTGTTGACCGTCAGGCCGCCTTCGCGAGCAAGCCCGCTCCCACAGTTGGATCGTGCGGTGTCAGCTAGATTGGCGTCGGCTGGCAGGCCGTCATCGCAGGCAAGCCAGCTCCCACATTGGGGCTTCGTTGTGTTGAGCAATGCGTTCGCTTAAACGGACTCGCATTAGGCCCGACAGCCCTGCGGTAGATGCCGCCCAGGCATTTCACGGCTACAATGCGCGCCTCAACCGTGACAAGCCTGACTAAAAAAACTATGTCCTTGCCCAAGCATCACCTGGAATTGCTCAGCCCTGCCCGCGATGTCGCCATTGCGCGCGAGGCTATCTTGCACGGCGCCGACGCCGTTTATATCGGCGGGCCGAGCTTCGGCGCCCGCCATAATGCGTGTAACGAGGTGAGCGATATCGCTCAACTGGTGGAATTCGCCCGCCGTTACCACGCCCGCGTCTTCACCACCATCAACACCATCTTGCATGACAACGAGCTGGAGCCCGCACGCAAGCTGATCCATCAGCTCTACGATGCCGGTGTCGATGCGCTGATCGTGCAAGACCTGGGCGTGATGGAGCTGGATATTCCGCCGATCGAGCTGCACGCCAGCACCCAGACCGACATCCGCACCCTGGGCCGAGCCAAGTTTCTCGACCAGGCCGGGTTCTCGCAGTTGGTATTGGCCCGCGAGTTGAACCTGCAAGAGATCCGCGCCATTGCCGATGAGACCGATGCGGCCATCGAGTTCTTTATCCACGGCGCCCTGTGCGTAGCCTTCTCCGGCCAGTGCAATATCTCCCACGCGCAAAATGGCCGCAGCGCCAACCGTGGCGACTGCTCCCAGGCCTGCCGCCTGCCGTACACCTTGAAAGATGACCAAGGCCGCGTTGTGGCCTTTGAAAAGCACCTGCTGTCGATGAAAGACAATAACCAGAGCGCCAACCTGCGCGCCCTGGTCGAAGCGGGCGTGCGTTCGTTCAAGATCGAAGGCCGCTACAAGGACATGGGCTATGTGAAGAACATCACCGCCTACTACCGCCAGCGCCTCGACGAGATCCTCGAAGACCGCCCGGACCTGGCCCGCGCTTCCAGCGGCCGTACCGCGCACTTCTTCCTGCCCGACCCGGAAAAAACCTTCCACCGTGGCAGCACCGATTACTTTGTCAGCGACCGCAAGATCGACATCGGCGCCTTTGACACCCCGACCTTCACCGGCCTGCCCGTGGGCACCGTGGAAAAAGCCGGCAAGCGCGACTTGCAGGTGGTCACCCATGAGCCGCTGTCCAACGGCGACGGCCTCAATGTGCTGATCAAGCGTGAAGTGGTGGGCTTTCGCGCCAACATCGCCGAGCCTAAGGGTGAGTTCGAGGAAGACGGTGAGAAGCGCTACCGCTACCGCGTCGAGCCCAACGAAATGCCGGCCGGCCTGCACCAACTGCGCCCGCATCACCCGCTCAACCGCAACTTGGACCATAACTGGCAGCAGGCCCTGCTCAAGACCTCGGCCGAGCGCCGTATCGGCTTGTCATGGGTCGCGCGCCTGCGTGAAGAGCAGCTGCAAATCACCGCGACCAGCGAAGAAGGCATCAGCGCCAGTGTCACCCTGCCCGGCCCGTTTGGCGTGGCCAACAAGCCGGAACAGGCGCTGGACACCCTGCGCGACCTGCTGGGCCAGCTCGGCACCACCGAATACCATGCCACCCGCATCGAGCTGGATGCGCCGCAGGCGTTCTTCATCCCCAACTCGCAGCTCAAGGCCTTGCGCCGTGAAGTGATCGAAGCGCTGACTGCCGCACGCGTCGCCGCGCACCCACGGGGCGGGCGCAAGGCTGAAACCTCGCCGCCGCCGGTTTACCCTGAGGCGCACCTGTCGTTCCTTGCCAACGTCTACAACCAGAAGGCCCGGGACTTCTACCATCGTCACGGTGTGAAGCTGATCGACGCGGCCTTTGAAGCCCACGAAGAAACCGGCGAGGTGCCGGTGATGATCACCAAGCACTGCCTGCGTTTCTCGTTCAACCTGTGCCCTAAACAGGCCAAGGGCGTGACCGGGGTGAAGACCAAGGTGGCGCCGATGCAGTTGATCCACGGCGACGAAGTGCTGACCCTGAAATTCGACTGCAAACCTTGTGAGATGCACGTGGTAGGCAAGATCAAGGGGCATATCCTCGGCCTGCCGCAGCCCGGCAGCGCGGTGGAGCATTTCAACCCGGAAAACCTTATCTACCAAGGCACGCACTGACCCTCATCTGACGCCGCGTTTCAACCCGATGCGCTGCGTCATCGTTAACCTTCTTCGCGAGCAAGCTCGCTCCTACCGAGGTTGCGGGGCCACCACCAGCCCCGCTGCAACCCCGCCGCTGCCAACAGAATCGCCGCCACACCCAGCCATTGCAGCCACCCAAGGCGATGCCCGAACGCAATCCAATCCACGAAGATCGCCGCAATCGGGTAGATGAACGACAGTGCGCCAGTAATGGCGGTCGGCAATTTCTGGATCGCGCCATACAGCAGCACATACATCAACCCGGTATGCACGACCCCCAAGGTCAGCAGCGCAGCCCAGGCATTTGTTGACGCAGGCAAGCCATTCCAGGGTACCAACGGCGCCAGGAGTACCGCGCCAGTGGCCACCTGAATCAATGCCATCAAATGTGGCGGTATTTCCTTGAGGCGCTTGATGATCAGCGCAGCGATCGCATACAAAAATGCCGCCCCCAGGGCCAGCGCGATGCCTACTAGGTAATCACCGCCACCGGTTTGCTCGCCATGGGCGGTGACAATCGCCAACATGCCCAGGAATGCCACGCTCAGCCACGCCAGTTTCTGCACGGTGATCTTCTCACCAAGAAACACCGCCGCCAGCATCACCAACATAAACGGCTGCACGTTGTACACCGCCGTGCTGATAGCGATGGATGCCCGGGAATAGGATTCGAACAGCAACAGCCAGTTGCCGACAATGGCCACGCCGCTGAGCACGGCCAGCCCCAGTTTTGCCCAACTGAGCAGGTCTACACGCAGGTAACCCAGCCAGGCACACACCAGTAACAGTGTCAGCGCGCCGATCACGCAGCGCCAGAACACCACCTCGATCACCGACACGCCAGACACCAGCACAAACCAGCCAATGCTGCCCGAGATCAGCATGGCGGCGACCATTTCCCACGACCCGCGACGGATGGATGAATCCATGATTGAAGCTCCTCAAGTGAAGCTCCAGTATGGCAATCTGTCCGCGACGGCTACAGCGTCTAAAAAAGGCAAAACTCCGAATTCACCTTTTCTTATTAGGCACAGACCATGATCGACACCATCGACCAGCAATTGATCGCCGCCTTGATGGACGACTCGCGGCTGTCCCTCAAAGCCCTGGCAGGCATCACCGGGCTGTCCTCGCCCAGCGTCAGCGAACGCCTGCGCCGCCTGGAAGAACGCGGCGTGCTGACCCACTACACCGTCGACATCGACCCCAAGCACTTCGGCTACCTGCTGCAAGCCATCGTGCGCATCCGCCCCCTGCCCGGCAAGCTGCAGGAAGTGGAGCGCCAGATCCAGGCGATCCCCGAGTTCACCGAATGCGACAAGGTCACCGGCGAGGACTGCTTCATCGCCCGCCTGCATGTGCGCACCATGGACCAGTTGGACAGCCTGCTGGACCGGATCAATGGCTATGCCGAAACCAACACGGCGATCGTGAAGAAAACCCCGGTGAAACGGCGACTGCCGCCGCTGGGGGACCGCTAAGGTGCCATGTCAAGGGCGTGTCATGGCCAAACACAGTCCTATGTGGGAGCGGGCTTGCTCGCGAATACAGGGTGTCAGTCACCGACTATGTTGACGGGTATACCGCATTCGCGGGCAAGCCCGCTCCCACAGGGGATCTGCGCCGGGCGCTGATTCTGTGGGCAATGCATAACCAGTGTGGGAGCTGGCTTGCCTGCGAAAGCGGTGATTCGGTTAAGGATTCAGTGGCTGACACGCCGCATTCGCGAGCAAGCCCGCTCCCACAGAAGCCACTTCAAGCCGGTGATTGTTTGAACCCGCACTTGGCCACGGCCCTCCAACCTGAATGAACCACGGCCGGGTACACGCACAATGACATTCATTCTATGGTTGGCCGTATTGGGCGCGGTGCTGCTCACGCTCGCCCTCACCTCCTCCTACCTGCGCTGGATGCCGGTCACCACTTCGGCGGTGTGCCTGTTGCTCGGTATCGCCATCGGCCCCCTCGGTGTGGACCTGCTGCACCTGGACATCAAGGGCTCGGCGCGCTGGATGGAGCACCTGACCGAAGTGGCGGTGCTGTTTTCGCTGTTCGTCAGCGGTTTGAAACTGCGCCTGCCGCTCAGGCATCGCACCTGGCGCATCGCCTTTGGCCTGGCCGGCCCGGTCATGCTGCTGACCATCCTCGGCACCGGCCTGTTGCTGCATTACCTGCTGGATCTGTCGTGGGGCGTGTCTTTGCTGGTGGGCGCGATTCTGGCGCCGACCGACCCGGTGCTGGCGGGCCTGGTTCAGGTCAACAATGCCCAGGACTACGACGCGCTGCGCTTCGGTCTGTCTGGCGAAGCGGGGCTGAACGATGGCAGCGCCTTTCCGTTTGTGATCTTCGGCCTGCTGTTCATGCAACACGGCGGTTTCGATGGCGACTGGGTCGGCGGTTGGGTGCTGAAAAACCTGGTGTGGGCGGTGCCGGTCGGGCTATTGATCGGCTACTGGATGGGCCGAGGTATCGGCCGTGTAACGTTGCGCCTGCGCCTGATCAATGCCGACAGCACCCTGTCGCCCAATGATTACCTGACACTGGCATTGATCGCCCTCGCCTATGTGAGCGCCGAAGCCGTGGGCGGCTATGGCTTCCTGTCGGTATTCGCGGCGGGCCTGGGGTTGCGTCAGGCCGAGGTGAAGTCCACCGGTAACGCCCAGACCCCCGCCGAGCACCTGGCGCAGCCGGTGGTGGGCCACCTTGAAATCGAGCCCGAACAAGCCTTGCATGGCGACGTCAGCCACCTGAAAGACACCCAGATCGCGGCAGGCGTGATGATGGGCGACATGCTGGCCTTCGGTAGCCTGGTGGAGCGGGCCATGGAGGTGTTCCTGGTAACCGTTTTGGGCATCGTGCTGATCAGCCACTGGGAGTGGGCCGCGTTGGCGGTAGCGCCGCTGCTGTTCTGTGTAATTCGCCCCGCCAGCGTATTCGCCATGCCATGGGGCCGCCTGCTGGACCGACGGCAACGCAGCCTGGTCAGTTGGTTTGGCATTCGTGGGATCGGCAGCATTTACTACCTGTTCTATGCGCTCAACCATGGGCTGGTGGGCACCAGCAGCGAGGTGGCGGTCAACCTGACGCTGTCGGTCATCGCGTTGAGCATCCTGGTCCATGGCCTGAGTACTCAGCCGATGCTGGCGTGGTATGAGCGTCAGGCTGCGCAAAAAAATTGAATCCTGCACCGCGCCGGGGTTTCAAACAGTCAGGACCCACAGTACGAGCCAGCCAATGAAAAAGATCGCCCAACGATTGCTTGAGGAACGCCAACGCCTGGGATATTCGCAGCAATACCTGGCGCAGGCAGGCGGCGTGACCACACGCGAGCAACGTCAATATGAAATGGGCGAAGACCTGCCCCATGCCGACTACCTGGCAGCCTTGGCCGAACATGGAGTGGATGTGGTGTATGTGATCACCGGCAAGCGCAGCACGGTGGTCAATATCAGCCGCGACCAGGCGCAGACGCTGATCGATAACCGCGTGGTGGGCCAGGAGGTATCGCTGGACGGCGGAGCCGAGGAAGACGTCTACTTCAAGCTCAGTAACCCCTCGGGCCCGCCGCCGGATCAGTCCTGATTTTCAGTGTTGCCGACGTCTGCCGCCTCATCCAGGTCGTTCAGCGGCACTTCGGCATCGTCCATCTGCGAACCCGGGTCTTCGTTGCCCGGGTCGTTGGGTTCTTCGTCCAGTTCTTTTGACATGAGCGTCTCCTCTAACCGCCTTGGGTATCGATATCGGCATCGGTTTCAGGCTTGTGCTCGCGCTCGGGCCTGAAGTCTGGACTGTAGTCGTTTTCCTTGGCCTTGGGGTCGCTCGCAGGCGTTGGATCCTTGGGCGCATCGGCGGCGGTGCCAGGGGCAGGCTCGCCGCCGTCGATCGCGGGGTCGTTGCGATTGCTAGTCTGTGGATCGTTAGGTTGGGTCATGAGGCACCTCTTTGCAGGCCGGTGAAAAATCTGTACCGCATAGAGGTAAGGCGTCATCGCCACGGCTGAAGTTCCGTTCGCTTGCTCAGCGCAGCGGGTTGTCCACCTGGATATAGAACGCATAAATGCCCAACACCAGCCAGAACACCATGAACAGCCATGGCGCACGCATGGAAAACAACAGCGACTTGCGATAGCCCTTGTGGCTCGACTCCACTTCGGAAAACAGCGGCGATTCATCGTAGGCCATGCCCATCACCGGCTCGCTGCGCAGCAATTCGCTTTGCTTGTAGTGCCAGTGGTCGATGATTTCATACGCCGCACGGATCCCTGGCCAGGCATTCAGCGAACTGAGAATACCCAACGAAACCAGGAAGATCGGCACCACCAGCGTGAACAATTTGCCCCATTCCGGGTTGAGGTTGCCCATGCCGGAAACAAAGGCAATCACCAGGAAGGACTGCGCGGTCAGGTAGGCGTCGGTGCGGTTGGCCAGGATGCTGGTTTCGTACTGGATCTCGCGCCGGTAAAAGTCGAGGCGGTCCTTGGGCGAGCCGAAGATCTTTGCGTTGTGTTCGCTGTGGTCGTTTAGGGCCGCTTCCGGAGTGTGGGGGGAGATGATTCTGGACACGACGGTGCTCCACAAGGTGACGAAACTCCTTAGAAGAATCGGGGCCTTGTGAAGTTCAAGTAGGTTCGCGCACCAATTCAGGGCGACCACTGCCCCCTGTAGGAGCGAGCTTGCTCGCGAAAAACGTCAACAATAACGCGCGCTTCCTGAATAAACGCGGTGCCGGTGAGTTTTTCGCGAGCAAGCTCGCTCCTACAGAGAATTATTGGCATTCCGGCACAGGCATTGCTTTATCCATTCACCATCCCGAAAACAGGAGCATGCGTTACCCCCCGACCCAGAGCCGCCCCCATAAGAAAGTAAGGACCAGGTCTGTTGGCACCTTCAGCCACGGGCTCATAAAAACATGCGTTTTTTTAAGCGGCAGTGCCACCCAAAGCCACACTGGGCACTGACAAGGTACTGGAATGGCTCGATCTTTCTTTGATGAAATGAATGACGCAAACGGCGTATGCCGTGCGCACTATCAGGACTTCTCTCGCTGGCTGGCCAACACGCCGCCGGAACTGCTGGCCCAGCGTCGCCGTGAAGCGGATTTGCTGTTCCACCGCGCCGGGATCACCTTCACCCTGTATGGCGACGAGCAAGACACCGAACGCCTGATTCCCTTCGACATCATTCCCCGCAGCATCCCCGCCAGTGAATGGAGCCTGATCGAGCGCGGCTGTATCCAGCGGGTTAATGCATTGAACATGTTCCTCGCCGACATCTACCACGACCAGCGCATCATCAAGGCCGGGATCATTCCCGCCGACCAGGTCCTGGGCAATGAGGGCTATCAGAAAGCCATGGTCGGTCTCGACCTGCACCGTGGCATCTATTCGCACATCTCCGGCGTCGACCTGGTACGCGACGGCGACGGTACCTACTACGTGCTGGAAGACAACCTGCGCACCCCCAGCGGCGTGAGCTACATGCTCGAAGACCGCAAGATGATGATGCGCCTGTTCCCGGAAGTGTTCGCCAAGCAGCGCATTGCGCCGGTGGATCATTACCCTAACCTGCTGCTCAAGACCTTGAAGAGCTCCAGCCGCCTGGACAATCCCAACGTGGTCGTCCTGACTCCAGGGCGCTTCAACAGCGCCTTCTTCGAGCACGCGTTCCTTGCCCGGGAAATGGGCGTGGAACTGGTGGAAGGCGCCGACCTGTTCGTGCAGGACCTCAAGGTGTTCATGCGCACCACCGACGGCCCCAAGGCCGTGGACGTGATCTACCGACGCATCGACGACGCTTTCCTCGACCCCCAGGCGTTCAACCCCGAGTCGATGCTCGGCGTGCCCGGGCTGGTGGCGGCTTACTGCGCCGGCAATGTGGTGCTGGCCAACGCCATCGGCACCGGGGTAGCTGACGACAAGTCGATCTACCCCTACGTACCGGCCATGATCCGTTTCTATCTGGACGAGGAGCCGATCCTGCAAAACGTGCCGACCTTCCAATGCCGCAAGCCCGATGAACTGTCCCATGTGCTGGCCAACCTCGAGCAGTTGGTGGTCAAGGAAACCCAGGGCTCCGGCGGCTACGGCATGCTGGTGGGCCCGGCGTCGACGGCCGCCGAGATCGAAGACTTCCGCCAACGCATCAAGGCCCGCCCCCATGCCTATATCGCCCAACCGACCCTGAGCCTGTCCACCTGCCCGACCTTTGTCGAAAACGGTATCGCACCCCGGCACATCGACCTGCGGCCCTTCGTGCTCTCGGGCAAGGAAACCCGCCTGGTGCCCGGTGGCTTGACCCGCGTGGCGCTTAAGGAAGGCTCGCTGGTCGTCAACTCGTCGCAAGGCGGCGGAACCAAGGACACCTGGGTGGTGGAGGGCTGAGTATGCTGAGTAGAACGGCTGCAGATCTGTATTGGATGTCGCGCTACCTGGAACGCGCCGAGAACCTGGCGCGCATGCTGGAAGTCAGCTATTCGCTGTCCTTGATGCCCCAGGCCGGGCGCAGCGATGGCCTGGACGAACTGGCAATGTCGTTGCTCAGCAGCGGCACCCTGGACAGCTACCTGGAACGGCACCAGACCCTGGATGCCGAACGCATGTTGCACTTCTTTGCCCTCGACGCGGAAAACCCGGCGAGCATCTACAACTGCCTACGCGCCGCCCGAGGCAATGCCCATGCGGTACGCGGGCGCATTACCGCCGATATGTGGGAAAACCTCAACGCCACCTGGCTGGAAATGCGCAGCATCGCCGCCGGTGGCCTGGCGCGACACGGCATCAGCCACTTCTGTGATTGGGTCAAGCAGCGCTCGCACCTGTTTCGTGGCGCAACCTCGGGCACCATCATGCGCAATGACGCCTACCGCTTCATTCGCCTGGGCACCTTTGTCGAACGTGCGGACAACACCTTGCGCCTGTTGGACGCGCGCTATGAGATGTTTGGCGAAGAGTCCGAAGAAGTCAGCGACCTGTCGGCACGCGGTTATTACCAGTGGAGCGCCCTGCTGCGCGCGTTGTCATCGTTCGAGGCGTATACCGAGCTGTATCCGAATGCCTTGAATGCACGTTCGGTATCTGAGCTGTTGCTGTTGCGCAGTGATGTGCCGCGTTCGCTGCATGCCTGTATCGAGGAATTGAGCCATATTCTGGCGGACCTGCCCGGCAGTTACGGGCGCACGGCGCAACGCCTGGCGGCGGAGTTCGAGGCGCGGCTGCGGTACACGGGGATTGATGAGATTCTGGAAGATGGGCTGCACACTCGGCTGACAGAATTCATCGACACCGTGCGTGAGTTGGCGCGGGAGATACAAAGCTCCTATCTGGAAGTGGTCTAACACACACCTGTAGGAGCGAGCTTGCTCGCGAAAAACTCATCGGCGCCGCGTTAATTCAGAAAGCCCGCGTGATCGTTGACGTTTTTCGCGAGCAAGCTCGCTCCTACAGGGGGGTGATCGCCCACCAACGTGGGAGCAACTGGCGTACCCGCGACTCGCCAAAGCGGTCGTCGATCAGCATCACCACCCCGCGATCCTGCTGGCTGCGGATCACCCTCCCCGCTGCCTGCACCACTTTCTGAATACCGGGATACAGGTAGGTGTAGTCATACCCCGCGCCGAAGACCGCGCCCATGCGTGCCTTGATCTGTTCATTCACCGGGTTGAGCTGCGGCAAGCCCAGGGTGGCGATAAAGGCACCGATCAGGCGCGCACCGGGCAGGTCGATACCTTCGCCAAACGCACCGCCCAGCACCGCAAAGCCAATGCCCTGACTGTGGTGGGTGAACTGCTCCAAAAAGGCTTGGCGCTCGGCCTCGGCCATGCCCCGCGCCTGCAACCACAACGCAATCTGCGGGTGCCGTTCGGCCATTAACTGGGCCACCTGTTGCAGGTAATCGAAGCTTGAGAAAAACGCCAGGTAGTTACCCGGTTGCGCGGCGAATTGCCGGGCGAGCAGTTCCACAATGGGTTCCAGCGACGCCTGGCGATGCACAAACCGCGTAGAGATGCGGTCAACGATGCTGACCTGCAATTGCTCGGCCTTGAACGGTGACGCCACATCAACCCAGGCAGTATCCGCCGGCAGGCCCAGCAAGTCGGCGTAATAATGGCGCGGGCTCAGGGTCGCGGAAAACAGCACGCTGCTGCGCGCGGCGGTCAGCCTGGGCCGAATGAACTCGGCCGGCACCACGTTGCGCAGGCACAGGGTCGAGCTGCTGCGCTTGCCGCTGAACTGGCGCTTGGTGATATCGAAGATAAAGTGCTCATTGAACAGCTCGGCCACTTTGGCCCATTGCAGCGCGTCGAAGTAGAAGGCTTGCAGGTCGCCGTTGAGGGCTTCGGGGTGGTCGTTGAAGTAGTCGCCCATGGCGCTGGTGCACAGGCTCAGGGCCTGGAGCAGTTTGTCTGGTTTGGCCGCGTACGCCTGATACGGCGCGAGTTGGTCCTTGTGCAACGCATTCCACTCGCGGTTCAAGCGCTGCAAGGGTTTCTTCAGTGTCTCGGGCGCGCTATCGCGCAAGGTCTTGAGGCTGTACTGGTCCAGGCTGGCGCTGTACATCGAGCGCGCCCGTTCGACCAGGTTGTGCGCCTCGTCCACCAGCACCGCGACGCGCCATTGGTTGAGCTGGGCCAGGCCGAACAGCATGGCGCCGAAGTCGAAATAATAGTTGTAATCGGCGACGATCAGGTCGCTCCAGCGCGCCATTTCCTGGCTCAGGTAGTACGGGCATACCTGATGGGCCAGCGCCACGTTGCGCAGGCTGCGCTGGTCGAGCAGGCGCACCTGGGACGCGGCCTGGCGGGCGGCAGGCAGGCGGTCGTAAAAGCCTTTGGCCAATGGGCAGGAATCACCGTGGCAGGCTTTGTCCAGGTGTTCGCACGCCTTGTCCCGTGCCACCAGCTCAAGCACGCGCAGTGACAACTCGGGGCTGCTGTCGTACAGCACCTGGGCGGCATCCAGCGCCAGCTTGCGCCCGGGCGTCTTGGCAGTAAGGAAGAACAGCTTGTCCAGTTGTTGCGGCGCCAAGGCCTTGAGCAGCGGGAAAATGGTACCGATGGTCTTGCCAATGCCAGTGGGCGCCTGGGCCATCAGGCACCGGCCCGTACTCACCGCTTTGTAGACCGACTCGGCCAGGTCGCGTTGCCCGGTACGAAAGTCGGCATGGGGAAACGCCAGGCTCTGCGCAGCGGCGTTGCGTGCGTCGCGATGCTGCATCTCTTGCCGCGCCCAGTTTAGGAACAGCGCGCATTGCTGATTGAAGAACTGCTCAAGGCCTGGCGCATCGAATCGCTGGTTCAGCACGGTTTCGCCTTCGCCGACGATATCGAAATACACCAGCGCCAGGTCAATGTGATCAAGCCCGAGTTTCTGGCACATCAGCCAGCCATACACCTTGACCTGGGCCCAGTGCAGTTGCCGGTGGTTGGCGGGCTGGGCGCTGAGGTCGCCACGGTAGGTTTTGACTTCTTCCAGGCGATTGGCGTCCGGGTCATAGCCGTCCGCCCTGCCCCGCACCTTGAGCTGCTGGTAGTCACCCTCCAGGGCAACCTCATGCTGATAATGCGCGCTGCGCCGGGACGCCACCGTACGATGGCCGACAATGCCTTCCTGGGCGCTGGGCGACGGCGTAAAGCGCAGGTCGAGGTCGCCGACCTTGGCCGTGAACTCACACAGCGCCCGCACGGCCACGCTGTAACTCAAGCGGGTTGCTCCGCCCAGCGCACGTAGCAAACGGTGACCGGCATCTGGTACTCGCCGCAGAACGCCAACCAGCGCAACTGGTTGTCTTGCAGGCGGTCACCGGGGCCCTTGACCTCGATCATGCGATAGGTGTTTTGCGCCGGCCAGAACTGGATGAGGTCCGGCATCCCGGCCCGGTTGGCACGGATATCCTGCAACAGGCGCGTAAACCAATGGCGCAAGTGTTCGGCGGGCAGGCAGGCCAGGGCTTGCTCCAGCAGTTCTTCGCTGAGCAGGTTCCAGAACACGAACGGCGACTGAATGCCCCATTTGTCCACGTAGCGTTGGCGGATGCTGGCCTTGTAGCGACCGTCCTCCAGTTGTGCAAAACACGCGGCAAACACGGCTTCACGGCGCGGATAAAAGTCCTCGCTGTGCAAGTCCGCCGGCCCGCGCTGGAACGGGTGGAAGAACGCCCCTGGCAGCGGTGCGAAAATAGCCTCCCAGCACAGCAAGCCAAACAGCGAATTGATCAGGCCATTCTCGACGTAATGCACCGGCGCATCCGGTTCACTCAGGTGCGCCAGCACACAGGACTCCACCGACAGCAGCGGCTCCTGCACCAGCGCCAGGTCCAGGCGCGCCACCGCTTGGGGCTTGGCCCTGGGCAGCGCCGGCCCGCCAAGTTTGCGCCGCAGGCGCGGCACCACCCGTAGCAGGTGTTGTTGTTCCGCTGCGCTGTGTGGGGCCTGTTGCGCCTCGCTCGCCAAGGCCATGGCTTGGGCGTAATCCTCCTGGCGCTCCAGTACGCGGATCAGCCGCGCCCGCGCACCGGGATGGGTGCAATTGCGGTAGATCTGTTCGGCCAGTGCCAGCTCGGCGCAACGTTCGCAATACTGGCCGATCTGGAACAGCAGCTTGGCGCGGCGCTTTTCCAGCCAGGGGTTGTCGATACACAGCGTGGCGACCTGCGCCAACACCGTATCCAATGCCTCACCGGCTTCAAAGGCTTGCTGGCACTGGTGCAGGAACACAAACCCGTGCACATCGTCACGGCTGCGTAAACCGCGAGACTCGGCGCAGAACTCGACTTTTTCATAGGTGTAGATACCCAGGTCCGCCAGCACGAACTCCGACCAGTCCTGGTGCAGGTTGCCGAAGAACATCAGGCGCAGGCGATCACACAACTCCATCACCGTCAGGCTATAGAGCACATCGTCCACGTCGGGACACCACTGGGCAAAGCTGCGCGGTTCGGTAAATTGCGCCATCAAGGGTTCAAGCCAGTCGGCCTTGTTGCCCTTGGGTTGATCGATCCAGGGTTTGAAGGCGCCGAGCAGTTCACTCTTTTGCAGCAGCGCGAAGAGGGTGGCAAACGGCAGCAGGCTTTGATCCTCCACCCATCCCAGCTCACGCAATGGCCCCGCCGCCGCATGGGGGCAACCGATTTCCAGGTAATGGAGTTTAGTGGCGCGAAAATGCACGCCCTTGCGCATCACCATGCGCACCAACAACGCCTGGGAGGCCTGGGGCAACCTGTCAAATTGCTGAATGAAATGCTGTTCGTGCGCATCGAGCAAATCGGCATAGCGTTGCCCCAACCACACCAGCACTTGGCGGAAGTTATGCAGGTAATACAAGGGGTCTTCGAGGGGGTTGGCCATGGCGCAAAGCAATCAAATACTGGTTATGCATACAGAGTGCCGGGGCAAAACGGTTGTTGCAATCAGTAATAGATAAATGGCGCCTGCAACTTTTTGCAAAAAAACAATCTGATGAGGGGGTTGATCAAGTAATATTTATGGCCGCGCAGCCAGACGCTGCGGGACTTTTCAGGGTTAAAGGTAAGGGTTATGAACATGAAGAATTTGGGTCTGCCACTGGTTGCACTCACTTTTCTGGTATTGGCCGGTTGCTCCACGCAAACCGTAGTGACCTTGCAGAACGGCACGCAATATTTGACCAAGGACACGCCCAACGCCAAGACGGCCGACGGCTTCTACGAGTTCACCGATATTGCCGGCAAGCTTATTCGCATCAAGGCCGATGATGTGGCCACGGTGCGCAAGGAAAAGTGATCCTCTAGCAACATCCTTCAAATGTGGGAGCTGGCTTGCCTGCTCCCACACCGAATGCATCAGCTGATCACTATCCCCTCCCCCGACAGACTGCTCACACCCACCAGCGTCACCGAATCCGTACCAAAGCTAATGACGGTATCCCCGCCCACCACCTTGGCGTGATCGCGGTAATCGGTGCTGCCCGCCACGTCGTTGAACACCAGCTTGTCCGTCGCCTGGTAGCCAATCACCCGGTCATTGCCAAACTGCCCGCTGAACAAAAACGTGTTGTGCCCACTGCTGTCGCGGATCGTGTCATTGCCCTTGCCGCCTTCGATAAAGTCAACGCCCCTGCCGCCCTTGATCAGGTCGTCACCGTCACTGCCGATGATGAAGGTATTGCCCTTGTGTGCCTCGGCATTGCGGTTGAGGTCTTGCACCCAGGTGGTGGCCCGTGCCGGGTCGGACAGGTTGGCGACGATCACCGTGGAGTCGCGGGTCATCTGCTCGTAGAAGCCCGAGTCGAGGATGCGGGTCATGCCGTCGCCGTAACCGGTGGGCAAGTGCGAGACCCAGGTGGGCAGGTTGAGGATGGAAAACGGCAGCACATTCCACAGGGATGAGGCGTAGTGGTCGTTGAAGCTGACGATGTTGTCGGTGCTCGATTCGTGGGGTTTGTCGTGTACGCCCAGGGACGACAGGTTGAATGACGAGCCATCCAGGGCGCGGAACACCGGGTCGTTTTCATAGCCGACGTTAAGCACTTTGTCGCCGGCGCTTTGGGTCGGCGACGCGTAGGCCACGTAGTTGGAGTCCTTATAAAACCCCGACCAGGTACTGTCGCTCAAGTCGGCCATGCTGTTGACCGCGAGGCCTCCCAGGCTGTGGCCGCTGACCACGACGTCGTTGCCGCCCAGGCCCTGGGCAGTGGCGTAGTCCGCCACGTTCTTGAGCAAGCCGCCAAAGGCTTCGCCCGCGTAGTTCTTGGCATAGTCCTTGGGCCCGAAGGCGGCGAGCAGGTCGCTGATCACATCGCCGATGGAGTCGGTGATCACACTTTCCCGAGGCCCCGAAGTGCCGCGAAAACTGATGCCGATCTCCAGCAGCTTGCCCGCGTCATCGTACTTGCCCAGCACCTCGGCCTGCGCCGTGCCGTAGCCGAATTTTTCGCCAAAGAAGGTGCCGCGCGCATCGACCTTGCCGCTGTAGCCCAGGGTACTGGCGCTGATAGGCGTCCAGCCGGCTGCTTGCACCGCCTCAAGGGCGGCCTTTTCCGAGTCGGGGTTCCAGGGGATGCCAGGGATGACCCCTTGGGCGTTGCTGCCACCAATCAGCGCGCTGACCAGGGTGGCCGGCAAACCCAGGCCGAGGCCGTTGTTCTGGTAACCGACGGCAAAGCCATTATCCAGGTTGTGGTAGGAATACAACGTGATCGCCATGGCATCGGCGAACAGCGCCTTGGAGTCCTCGGTACCGAGGTTTTTATAGTCAAAGATACCCATTGGTAGTGCCTCTCTGTTGTTGGATTTGTAGAGAAAGCCAAAACACCTGTTATCCGTTACCCCCCTGTAGGAGCGAGCTTGCTCGCGAAAAACACAAGTGCGCCGCGTTCCTTCAGGTGGAACGCGTCATCGTTGATGATCTTCGCGAGCAAGCTCGCTCCTACAGGGGTTTTTGAAGCTTTAGAACGCCCAATCCAGGCTCAAGCCGACGCCGTGCACCTTCTCTTTGCTGGCCAGCAGGCCGTTGTAATCGAAGTTAACCCGCGCATCCTTGCTCAAGGCCAGGCTGACCCGGGCCCCTACCAACGCGGCATCGCGCACCATCGGCGCACTTTCCACCGTGAACGACGGGCCGCCCGAGGCAAACGCCAGATGCTGTTCCGAATCGGTGCTGCTCAGGTTGTGCTGCCAGCCCAGGGTGCCGGAGACTTCCAGTTGCTGATGGTCGTTGATATTGAAGGTCTTCAAGGCGCGCATACCCAGGGTGCTGAGCACCAGGTCGCGGCTGTCGTCGCCACTTTTCAGCGCGGCGGCGTCGCCCTTCTCTTTGAAGCTGTCAGTTGCCAGGTGCACGTAGGCCAGGTTGGCGAACGGCTCCAGGGCCAGCGGTTGCAGGTTGATGCGGTACGCAGCTTCGGTGAACACCTGGGTGCTGTGGGCATCGACCTTGGCCTTTTGCTTGCCGCTGACGTCGCCGTATTGCAGGTCACGTTTGACATCGGCGCGGTGCCAGCTGTAGGTCGCGCCGCCACTCAAGCGCCAGGCGCCGATTTCATGCCCGGCATAGGCGCCGAAATGGTAGCTGTCGACCGAGGCGCGGCTGTGGGTGCCGCTGCCCATATTCAGCGACGTGTCGCTGTAGCCGGCCACCAGGCCAATGCGTGTGGCCTCATCAAGGGCACCGTCCACACCGGCGAGCATGCCGCCGATGGAGGTGGTGTAGCCCGCCGTGTCGTTGCGGCTGTCGGTCTTGCCCCATGCACCCAGTGCCTTGACCCACACGTTGCCACGGCTGTCGATGGCTTGGCTGGTAGCGCCCATCTCGCCATTGCGCAGGCGTTCGCCCACCGCTTCGCGTACGTAGCGGCTGTCATTGACCAGTGCGGTTTCCAGCGCCGGGTAAACCTCCCCGCTCAGTTGCTGGAACGCGCCCTGGGCCGAAGCGGCCGTGGGTGCCAGCAGCAAGCTTTCATACACACCATTGCCCGCGCCTAATTGCTCGACGGCGGCGGCCACGGCGCGCTGGTTCGGCGTGGCGGCCACGCTGGCGAAGCTGTTGGTGCGTGCCACATCCAGCTGCACACCGTTGGCGGCGTAGTTCAAGGTGCCGCCGACAAACAGGTAGTTGGGCACCACTGCCGCGAAGCTGCCGGTGACGCCACCTGCCGCTTGCAGGATGTTGTACTGACGGCCGATCAGGCTTTGGGCCTGGGTCGCGCTCAACAAGGTCGGGCTGTTTTCCAGGGCCAGGGTCACGGTGCCGCCGTTGAGGGTGGCCGTGCCGCCCGCGACGATGCGATCGCTGCTGGTGGGCGACAGCTCTACCGCGTAGGTCGAGCCCGGTTCAAAGTTGACGTTGCCCGCCACGTTCAAGGTGCCGATGGAATTACCCGGCGCCACGGTGCCGCCGCTGTTCGCGCTTAGCGAAGCGATACGCCCCGAACCCCCGACCACGCCGCTCTGGCTCACAGTGACGTCGGAGGTGACCGAACCGTTGATCGCCAGCAAACCCTGGTTGACCCGCGTCGGCCCGCTGTAGGTATTGGCGCCGGTGAGCACCAAGGTACCGATGCCCTGCTTGGTCAGGCCGCCATGGCCCGAGATGTCATTGCTCCACACATCCCGGCCGCAGTGCAGGTCATCGCACACGCGCTGGGTGGGTTTGCCGGCATCCACCACCGCACCGACACCCGGCAGGTCCGCGACGAACTGGCCGCTGCCATAGGCGCCGTCGATGCGCAATTCGGCCGGGATATCTTCGGCGGTGATAAACATCCCCGGGCCGTTGACCGCCTTGCCCAGGTTGATCATGCCCCAGCCGTACAGCGAGTCGATGCCCGGCGCGCCGAGGTCGGTGGCGGTGGTTTTGAGCACGGTGGAGATCTGGTCGCCGCTCATGTATTGGAAGCGTTCCATCAGCACCGCTGCGGCGCCTGCCACGTGGGGTGCGGCCATTGAAGTGCCGTTTTTGTTGGCCCAATCGGTGGTGAGGTTGCTCAGGTCGGTACCGTTGATGATCGAACTGTAGATCTTGGTGCCGGGTGCCGACACGCAAAAGCTCGCCGCATAGCCACAACGCGAGGAGAAAGTACTGATCACGTAAGGATCGGGGCTGGCGGTATTCGGGTTCTGCTGGAGGGCCGCGACGGACAGCCAGTTAGGCGCGATCTCTGGCACAAAATACGCCAGGCCCGAAATCGCATCCGGGTTGTTGAGGTTGTAGTCATTGCCTGCGGCAAAGATGGTCAGCACACCGCTGCGGGCCGCGTCGATGGCGCCTTGGTACGCACCACCTGCGAGGGTGCCGAGGATCGGCCGGATGGTATTGAACTGCGCCTGGGCCTCGTTGACGGTGAAGTTGGGGAACGCCGGATCACGACCACCCTTGGCGTACTGATCACCGATGCCGATGCCCCAGCTGTTGTTGATGATGCGCGCGCCACTGGCGACCAGCCCATCCCAACCTGCCTTGTACACGGCGCCGTCGTTGCCAAGGATGATCCCGTCTTCCGGCCCCGGGTCACCGTTTTCGGCGGTGAGGATCTGTGCGTTGAACGCCACGCCGTGCATCGGCCCGCCATCGCGGTTACCGGCCGCAATGCCGCCGACGTGGGTGCCGTGGTTACCCAGCTTGCCGTTAGAGTCTTTGGACGGCGTGCCGTCGTAGCGGAACGCGTCGCCCGCCTTCACCGGGATATACGGGTCGGTGTATTGGCGAATGCCCTCGGTGACAATCGTCACCACCTTGCCAGGGCTGGCGAACTCCGGGTGCTGGGCGTACACCGGCTGGTCGAAGATCCCCAGCTTGACGCCCTTGCCGGTGTAGCCGGCCGCATAGGCGGTGTCGGCGTGCACGGCACCCAGGCCCCAGTCGGCCTTGAACTCATTGCTGCGCCAGCTGGCGGCGTCGCCCAGTTTGCCGGTTTCCACATAGGGTGCGGCCTGGGCGGTCCCCAGGCTTGCCAGGCAACACAGCAACGCGCCGTATGGCACGCAGCTCAGCGCCTTGAGCGGATAGCCCGGGCCTGTGTGGATGGCGGTAGTTAACCCTGACTTGCGTTTTTTCACGGTGACCTTCCTTAGTTTTCTTATTGCCAGTGTGTAAATCACAGATCGCTGATCGTTCCCACGCTCCGCGTGGGAATGCAGCCCCGGACGCTCTGCGTCCCAAAGCGTGACGCGGAGCGTCACAAGAGGCGTTACCACGGGGAGCGTGGGAACGATCAGGTTAGAACTGCCAGTTCAGGCTCAAACCCACGCCCTGGGTTTTCGCGCGCCCACCCAGTTGGCCGTTGTAATCCAGGTTGACCCGCGTCGATGCATTCAGCGCCAGGCTGGCCTGCACGCCCATCAGGGCGGCATCGCGCAGCAATGGCGCACTGCGCACCGCAAATGAAGGGCCGCCTGCGACAAACGCCAGGTGCTCTTCGGATTCCACCGCGGTCAGGCTGTGTTGCCAGCCCAACGAACCGGACAGGTCCAGTTGCTGGTGGTCATTGAGGGCGAGGGTTTTGATGGCACGTACGCCAAGGGTGCTGAGCACCGCATCACGCCGGTCGCTGCCGCGTTCCAGGGCCGCGGCATCGCCTTTTTCGTGGAAAGACTCGCTGTTCAGATGCACATAGGCCAGGTTGGCGAACGGCTCCAGGGCCACCGCTTGCAGGCGGATGCGGTACGCGGCTTCGGTGAAGACTTGCGCCGTGGTCGCGTCCAGCTTGGTTTTTTGCTTGCCACTGACGTCACCCCATTGCAGGTCGCGCTTCACATCACCGCGATGCCAGCTGTAGGCACCGCCGACGCTCAGGCGCCAGTCACCCAGCTCGCGCCCGGCGTACGCGCCAAAGTGGTAGCTGTCGATGGACGCCGATGAATGGGTACCGCTGCCCATGTTCAAGGAGCTGTCGCTGTAGCCGGCAACCACACCCACGCGGGTCTGCTCATCCAGCGCGCCATCCACGCCCGCCAACAGGCCACCGATAGAGGTGGTGGAACCCGCTGTTTCAGTGCGGCTATCAGTCTTGCCCCAGGCGCCCAGCGCCTTGAACCACAGGTTGCTTTCACCGGTCACTGGCACATGGCGCAGGCGCTCGCCCACGGCATTGCGCAGTTGCAGGCTGTCGTTGATCAGCATCGCGCCCACAGCCGGGTAGATTTCCCCGGACAGTTGCTGCAAGCCCTGCTGGGCCACGGCAACCGATTGCGACTGCAGCAGGCTTTCATACACCGGGTTGCCGGCGCCCAATTGCTCGGCGGCCGTCGCGACGTTGCGCTGGTTGCGGGTGGCGCCGACGCTGGCGAAGCTGGCGTCGTTGCGCCCCACGTTCAGTTGCACGGCATTGGCGGCGTAGTCCAGGGTGCCACCGAGGAACAGGTAGTTGGGCAGCACTTGCCCGAACTGGCCCTGGATACCGCCCGCCGCCTGAAGAATCGAGTACTGGCGGCCAATCAGGCTCTGGGCCTCGCTCTGGCTGAGCAAGGTCGGGCTGTTTTCCAGCGCCAGCGTGACGGTGCCGCCGCCCAGAATCGCCTGGCCGCCGGCAACAATGCGGTCACTGCTGGTGGGCGTCAGTTCCACGGCATAGGTCGAGCCTGCGCCGAGGTTTACGTCCCCTGCCACTTGCAAGGTACCCACGGAATTGCCCGGCGCTACACGGCCGCCGCTGTTCACCGACAACGCGGCGATACGTCCGGAACCACCGAGGGTGCCGCTGTCATTCACCGTCACCGCCGAGGTCAGCGAGCCATTCACGACCAACAGCCCGCCATTGACCAGGGTCGCACCGCGATAGGTGCTGTCGCCGCTGAGCACCAGGCTGCCGGCACCGGCCTTGATCAGGCTGCCTTCGTACACGCGGTTGGCGGCGGCCTGGTCGCGAGCAGTGCCGATGGCGTAATCGGTCTGGTCCTGCTGACTGGCAGAGGCGCCCACGCCGTTTTGCCATCCCTTGTCGATCAGGGTTTGCTGCCAGGCCGTGTGTTCGGCGCGGTCCTCGGCCTGGCGCTGGATGAGCGCCTGGTCGGAGATGCCATTGCTCCACACATCGCCCTGCCCGGCGGCCAGGTTGACCTCCATGGGCCCGAGCAATTGCCCAGGACCGTGCAGCGCCCGGCCCAGGTCAGGTACACCCCAGCCGACGATGGCGTTGGGCGCCTGGGTGATCGAGCCGTCGAGCTGGGTGGCGGTGGTCAGCAGCACCTGCAAGGCTTGCTCGTTGGTCATGTAGGGATAACGTTCCATCACCAGCGCCAACGCGCCAGTGGCATGGGGCGCCGACATCGACGTGCCGGATTTCACCCCATAACCGCCGTCGGGAATGGTGCTGTTGATCAGCGCGCCGGGCGTTGAAATACACCAGTACTTGGCGACGCCGCACTTGTTGTATTTCTGGTTATTGGCTTTATCCAGCCCGGATACGGCCAGCCAGTGGCCTTCCAATTCCGGCTGGAAATACGGCAAGGCTGAACGCACGCTGGCGTTGGCATAGCCGCTGTTGCCGGCGCTGAACACGTTGATCACACCAGCCTTGGCCACGTCCGCTGCCGCGTCCAGCCAGGTGCCGCGGTTGTAATGCTGGGCGTACGCCGCGTGCATGTTGTCCAGGGTCTGGTAGCTGACGTCCTTGGGCTGGCTGCCCCAGCTGTTGTTGATGGCGCGCACGCCAGAATCCACCAGGGCGGTGTACACGGTCTTGAAGTATTTGGGGTCTGGCGTGGGGCCGAACAGGAAGCTGTCGTTGGCGTTGGTGTTGCCCACAAAGACTTGCGCGTTGTACGCAACGCCATGCATGCCCACGCCGTCGCGGGCGGCGCCCATGGTGCCGGTGACGTGGGTGCCGTGGGAATCGTTGTTCGGGTTGAGCGCGCCGGTGGTGCTGAAGGCGCTGCCATCGACATAGGTGCCAGTGGCGGTGACCGGGTGGAAACGGTCTTTGGCAGCTTCGGGGTGATTGGCATCGAACCCTGAGTCCAGTGCGCCGATTTTTACGCCTTGGCCGCTGATCCCGGCGGCGTAGGCTTCATCGGCTTTCATGCGGCCCAGGCCCCAGTCGCTCTGGTACTCGGCCGAGCGCCAACTGGCAGGGTTACCCGGCTGGCCGGTCTCGGTGTATTGCGCCTGTGCCGCAACGGACAGCAGCAGCAAGGAACCAGCGGTGAAGGGTTTGAAACGCGGTGAATCGGTGATCATGTGCACACTCCCTATTATTGTTATTCCCCCTGTAGGAGCGAGCTTGCTCGCGAAGAACTCACTGGCAACGCGTATAGCCAGGATGTCCACGTCATCGTTGACGTTTTTCGCGAGCAAGCTCGCTCCTACAGTTTTCCATCCGGGCCGAAGGCTTCGTCCACTTTGGCCAAGTCGGTGTCACGCAAGTTGCCCGCGTAGTAGTGCAATTTGGTCCAGGCCATCAAGTAGTCATAACGCGCCTGGGCCAGGTCGCGGCGGGTGCTGTACAGCTGCTGTTCGGCGTTCAGCGCGTCGAGGTTGACGCGCTCGCCGCCGAGAATGCTTTGCTTGGTCGACACCACCAGCGCCTCGGCGGATGCCAGCGCTTTCTGATAGGCGCGCAACTTGCTCACGCCTGACAGGCACGCACTGAACTGGCGACGCAGTTCGATCAGGGTTTCGCGGGTCTTGCCTTCCAGCTCGTACTCCGCCTGCTCCATGGCACGGCTGGCCTGGCGGGTGGAGGCCGAGATACCGCCACCGGCATACAGCGGCATGCTCACTTCGACGCCGATGGTGTTGGTGTCGTAGCGCTGGTTGTAGGTGTTGCCGCTGTCGGACTCCTGCTTGCGCGAGGTGGCATACGCGGTGATGCGCGGCAAATGCCCGGCGCGGTTGCGTTCCACTTCATAGCGCGCCACTTCCAGGGACTGGCGCTGCGAGGCCAGCACCGGGTTGTTGGTCAGCGCCAGTTCATGCCAGGTGTCGTAGTTGGCCGGGGTCAGGGTGAACGCGGCGAAGCTCTGGTTCAACGGTGCCAGGTCGTTGATGTTGACGCTTTGCACGCCGATCAACGCGCCCAGTTCCCGCAGCGAGGCGTCCTGCTCATCCAGGGCCTGGATCTCTTCGGCGGTGGCCAGCTCGTAGCGCGACTCGGCTTCAAGGATATCGGTGCGAGTGCCCTCGCCTTGCTCGAACAGATGGCGGTTCTGCTGGAACTGTTGCTCGAACGCCTTCTTCTTGGCCCTGGCGATGTCGATCTGGTCCTGGGCAAACAGTGCCTGGGTGTAATAGCTCAACACCCGCACCAGCAACGCCTGGCTCTTGTCGCGAAAGCTTTCATCGGCGAACAGCGCCTGGGCCACGCCCTTGCGGTAGTTGGCATAGGCTTCGTAGTCGAACAGTGGCTGTTGCAGGCTGAAGATCGAGCCGTAGCTGTTGTAGTTGCGGTCGTCGCGATAGCTGCCGCCGCGCCCGTCAGGCAGGTGCGCTTCGGAGTTGTTGCGGCCCTTGTTGTAGTTGTAGGACAGCCGCGGCAGCAAGCCGGCGCGGCCAATGGTGCGGTTTTCCAGGCCGGCGTCGCGTTCCTTGATGGCGCCGAGGAACACCGGGTCGTTGCGCAGCGCCTGCTCGTACACATCAAAGGGCCCCATGGCCGCCTGGGCACTGCCACACACCAGCAACAGCGAAATGAACACTGGCTTCATGCTCATTCCTCAGTCAACGCGGAGCCGGCGCGGTCCAGCAGCGGCTTGAACAGGTAATTGAGCAAGGAACGCTCGCCGGTGCGCACGAACATCTCGGCGGGCATGCCGGGCTTGATCACCAGGCCGTTGAGTTTTTCCATCGCCGCTTCGCTGACGCTGGTACGCAGCACGTAGTACGGTGCACCGGTCTTTTCATCGAGCATCTGGTCGGCGGAAATCAGACTGACTTCACCCGGCACCCGTGGCGTGCGGCTTTGGTTGAAGGCAGTGAAGAGGATGTCGACCGGCAAGTGCGTGCCAACCTTGTCCACCAGGTGCACGGGCAAATGCCCTTCCACTTCCAGACGTGTGCCCTGAGGCACGATCTCCAGCAGGGTTTCACCGGCACGCACCACGGCGCCCTCGGTGTGCACGCTGAGGTTGACGGCGATGCCATCGGCCGGCGCGTTGATTTCGCTGTGTTGCAGGTTGAAGCCGGCGGAGGTCAGTTGCTGTTCCAGGGTCAGGCTGCGCAGTTGCGCGTCGGCCAATTGGCTGCGCACCTCTTTTTGATATTCCTCGCTGTGCTGCTGCAATTTGAGCCGCGACTCGACAATGCCCTGCTCTATCCGGCCGCTTTCACCGGCGTTTTGCGCCAGGTCCTGCTGCACCTGGGATAACTGGCGCTGGTAGTCCATCAGCCGGTTGCGCGGTATATAGCCGTTGTCGGCCAAGGGTTGAAGGTTGCTCAGTTGCGCGCGCAGGGATTGGGCCTGGGCGGTCAAGTCGCTGCGCGCACGGCGCATGCCGCTCAACTGCGAGGTAGCACCCTCGATGCTGGCGCGGATCCCGGCTTGTTCACGGGCAAACGCGTCGCGACGGCTGCTGAACAGTTGGCGCTGGCCTTCCAGCACCAGCATCAGCGCGGGATCGGGATTGGCGCTCAGTTCTGCGGGAAAGGTGATGCTGGAGAGGTTGTCACGCTCGCTCTGCCAACGCGCCACGCTGGCCCAGGCCATGCGGTACTGGGCTTGCAGCGATTGCACATCGGCCTGGTTCTGGGTCTGGTCGAGACGAAACAGCGGCTGGCCTTGCTTGACCAGTTCGCCCTCTTTTACCAGGATGCGGCTGACCACGCCGGGGCTGAAGGTTTGTACGGCCTTGCGCTTGCCGGACACCACCACGGTGCCTTGTACCGGGATGCCCTGGTCCAACGGTGCCAGGCTGGCCCAGAGGAAAAACCCACCGGCCCCGACAATGGTCATCACCCAGCCCATTTTTACGAAAAAGCCGGCATCACGTTCTTTGCTACGAGGTTCAACAGTAAGGCTGCTCATGCGCCTGGATTCCTTGCGGCCGGGTACTGACGACTGAAACTCACGCCGGGTTTCTCCTTCGGCGCTTCCTGCTGGCCGGACAACGCGCGCAGCACGTCTTGGCTGGGCCCGAAGGCTTGCAGATGCCCGTCGTTGAGTACCAACAGCTTGTCGGCCTGGGCCAACGCCGAAGAACGGTGGGTCACCAGCACCACGCTGCTGCCCTGGGCTTTCATCTGCACGATGGCGCTGGCCAACGCCGCTTCGCCGACGGTGTCGAGGTTGGAGTTGGGTTCGTCCAGCACGATCAGGCGCGGCCCGCCGTACAGGGCGCGGGCCAGGGCCACGCGTTGTTTCTGGCCGCCGGACAAACCACCGCCGTTGTCGCCCAGCACCGTGTCGTAGCCTTGGGGCAGGCGCAGGATCAGTTCATGCACACCGGCCTGTTGCGCGGCCTTGACCACCAGTTCCGGGTCGGCTTCGCGAAAGCGCGCGATGTTGTCGGCGATGCTGCCGCTGAACAGCTCGATGTCCTGGGGCAGATAGCCGATATGCGGGCCGAGATCGTCGCGGTTCCAGCGGTGAATATCCGCGCCGTCCAGGCGCACGGTGCCGGCCAGGGTTGGCCACACGCCCACCAACACGCGGGCCAGGGTGGACTTGCCGGAGCCCGACGCGCCGAGCACGCCCAGCACTTCACCGGCCGCCAGGTTGAAGCTGACCTGATGCAGGGTCGCCATGCGCCGCCCCGGCGGGCCGGCGCTGACCTGTTCGAAACTGACCTGGCCGTTGGGCGCCGGCAAAGCCATGTGCTCAGCCTCTGGGGGGAATTCGCGCAGCAATTCGTCGAGGCGCTGGTAGGCCAGCTTGGCCGAGCTCCATTGCTTCCACACTGCAATCAATTGGTCGATGGGGCTGAGTACGCGGCCCATCAAGATGGAGCCTGCGATCATCATGCCGGCGGTCATGTCACCCTTGATCACCAGGTAGGCGCCCAGGCCCAGCACCAAGGATTGCAGGCACAGGCGCAGGGATTTGCTTAAGGAGGTGATGATCGAACCGGTGTCGCTGGCCTGGTTCTGCAAGCCCAGGAACCGCGAATGCACGCCAAACCAGCGTTGGCGCAGCGCGCCGAGCATGCCCATGGCCTGGATGGTTTCGGCGTTGTGCAAATGGCTGGTAGCCAGTTGCGTGGACTGCTGCGAATAACCGCTGGCCTCGCCCAACGGCTTTTTGGTCAGGTATTCATTCAGGCACGCCAGGGCAATCAACAGCACCGCGCCCGCCGTGGCCAGTACGCCGAGCCACACGTTGAACAGGAAAATCACGAACAGGTAGATCGGGAACCACGGCGCATCGAAAAACGCGAACAGCGCCGGCCCCGTGATGAATTGGCGCAGAGCGGTCAGGTCGCCCAAGGATTGCCCGGCATGCCCCTGGCCACGCTGCAGGTTGCGCTCGAACGCGGCTTTGTACACGCGCAAGTTGAACCGTCGCTCCAACTGGCTACCAATGCGGATCACGATAAAGCTGCGCACCACTTCCAGCAGGCCAATAAACGCAAAGAAGCCTACGACCATCAGCGTCAACATCACCAGAGTGGTTTCATTCTGGGAGGACAACACACGGTCATACACTTGCAGCATGTAAATCGAGGGCACCAGCATTAATAGGTTAATCAATGCCGTGAAACAGCCAACGCTGATCAAAATACTCTTGTATTCACCCAGCGCCCTGAATAAGGGCGCCACCCCACGGGACTTCGCCATATTAATTGTTTTTCCTTGCAGCGAATTACGCAAAAGGGTCACCCCTACCGAGTAGGGTACGGCCACCTAATAACTCGAGTTATATGCTTATAACTTTTAATTAAGGCTTACGTTGCAGCGTTACAACTTCGCCATCTTTAGTGCGCGCTTGATAGTCGCCCTCTTTCTGGCGATTCAAATGGGTGATCCCTGAGCCTTCAGCGTTAAACAGCCAGATACCATCCGGCGTGGGTGACCATGTCTGCGGCTTGTCGCCCAGCCATTGCTCGGCACAGGCGATATCGCCCTCCAGGGCGTTGGCTTGCTCCACTAACTTGAGCGCGCACACCTGATCCTGCTGCTTCAGCTCCCACTGCCCGGCAAGCTGCGCGGCGGTGGGTAATACAAGACTGCTAGCCATTGCGTGGGCTCCTGCCGACACGAACAACACCTGTACAACACAGGCGATCAAATGGGAAAAACGTGGCATATCCAACTCCAGCCTGGAGCGCGGCGCCGAAGCACCGCGCGTTTTACATCAGGCTACGATGTCACTGGCAGCGGCCTGGCCAACGGTGGTGACGAGGAAATCCGCCACGCCGTGCCCGGAAAAGTCCACGGCCAAGGTGCCCAGGTTGGTACCCGAGGCATAGCTCAGTACAGCATCGCCGGCATGCCCGGTAAAGGCGTTGACGAAGGTCACGCCCGCACCCTTGGTGATACCAGACAGGTCGATCTTGTCCGAACCCGAGGTGAAGTCGAAGATCTTGTCCGCAGCCCCTGGTTTGGAGTCGGAACTGGCACCGTACACGAAAGTGTCGCTGCCAGCGCCGCCCCACAGCTGGTCCGCACCGCCGCCGCCGTAGATGAGGTCGTTGCCGGCCCCGCCCTTGATGGTGTTGGCGACTTGGTTACCAATGATCAGGTCGTTGCCCGCGCCGCCGAACGCGTTCTCGATGGTGACGCCCTTGGCGATGGACACGTTGCCCACTAGGCCGCCCACATCAGAGAACGAGGTGGCCGTGAGGTTGATCTTCTGGTTCTGGGTGAAACCGGAGAAGTCCAGGGTGTCGTTGCCGCCACCGTCCCATACCGAAAACACCAGCTTGTCGGCGTTGGATGTGGCGCTGAGAAAATCACGCCCGGTGTTGGAGTTGAACCCGTAGGTGGTGTCGGTGGCGCGGGTGCTGAGGTTGGCACCGTAGAGCTTCTGGATCGCGGCGATGTCGTCGATCAGCGGGCCGGAAGCGTAAGCTTCGACGCCGCCTTTGCTGAAGTTCTGGTTGGTGTTGCTCTCGCTCCAGTAACTCATGAGGCTATAACCACGCGTGTCCTGTCCATAGGTTGCGTCGTTATAGGTCGGGTTGCCGTTCCCGGCGTTGTAGTCGCCAGGGTGAGCCAGGCCCAGGGTGTGGCCGATTTCGTGGGTCAGGGTTTGCCGGCCATAGTTGTTCAGGTCCGGGGTCTTGTTCGGCGTGTAGCTGTTGTTAGTCAGGTACCACGAAGTGCCGTCGTAGCCTGCACCGGTACCGGGCAGGTAAGCGAAGGCCGCGGCGCCGTCCTGACCACCACTGTAATTGCCGAAGGTCATGTGGCCGTCACCGCCGGAAGCCTTTTCGGTAAAGGTCACGTTGGCGACATCCGCCCAGGATTGCATGGCCAGTGCGGCCTGTGCTTTCTGCTGGGTGTTGAATTGGCTGAACCCCGAGATGCCATGCTTGTTCATGGTGCTCTGGGTAGCCGAGGTGAGGAAGGTGTAGGTCAGATCGATCTTGCCGTTGCCATCAAAGTCCCGGTACGCAGCACCATCCCGCAGCAGCTGGGTCGCTGCCTGGTCTACGGTGTAGGACGGTTTGCCATTGACCGTGAGGTTGCCGCCACGGTCATACAAATGGCTGAAGCTATCGATTTGCGAGTAAGCAGTGCTGGCTTGCGCGGCAGATACAATAGCTTTGTCTTTTACTTTTGACATAAACGTACTTCCTTGTTTGCAAGTGCATCAGTCTTTGTTCGATAGGAACCTCGCGGGCGAGGATAGTCCTATCACTCACCTCTTTTGAAGGCGTAAGAAAACTGACACAACTTGAAATCTTTCGTCTACATCTATTTCCATCGCACACTTGTGACGCAGGTTCAAGTTGCAGAAGTCCCACGCAGTGTTTATTGGGGGCCGTTGCGTTTGTGTGGCCGAATCGGCACACGGCACTATTTAAATATTAAATACAAGTAAAGCCGCTCTAAGTGAGCGGCCCACTTGATTAATGGATCCAATATATTGTCACGGTGTCATTAGCAACATTAAAGAGCCACTATCGGCACTATTAAAGTGCGCTGTCCCCCATTACCGGGACACACTCCAGCCACACTGTTTCAACGCCGCCAGCAGGGTTTCGCCAGCCAGCCCCGGCACCTTGACGCCGTCCTGGGTGGTCATGTCTTCACCTGCCAGAATGGCGTTGATGATCGCCTCCTCCACCGCCTCTGCCGCCGCGCTGAACAGCGGCGAAATATGATCATTGTTGACCATCTGCAAGCCGGTGCTGAGCGGCAGGTCCTTGCGCCCATAGTCGGCCGGTGGCAAATCCTGGTTACCGGTGGCAAAGGCCAGGAACAGGTCACCGCTGGAATCCTCGGTGCCGCCACCGGTGCGCGCGATGCCGATGGACGCGCGCTGTGCCAGGCGCTGGCATTGGTGGGGCAGCAAAGGGGCGTCCGTGGCGATGATCACCACGATGGAGCCCATGCCGGGAGTGCCTCGCTCGGCAAAGGGCGAAGCAATGTCCATCAAATGACGGCCCACCGGGTAGCCATCGACCCGCAGCTCCTGGCGCTTGCCATGGTTGGCCTGCACCAGTACGCCGACGGTCCAGCCGCCCTGCTCCGCTGGCAACCGCCGTGACGCGGTGCCGATGCCGCCCTTGAACTCGTGGCAAATCATGCCGGTGCCACCGCCTACCGCGCCTTCCTGCACCGGGCCGCTTTCCGCCTGGTCCAGGGCCTGGCGCACATGCTCAGGGCGTACATGCTGGCCCCAGATGTCGTTGAGCAGACCATCGTAGGTTTCCATGACCACCGGCATGCACCAGTACACCGCAGGGTCCGCCAGGCGCTCGCGCTCCAGGGCGATCAAGCTGTCGCGCACCACCCCGATACTGTGGGTGTTGGTAATGGCCATCGGCGTGGTCAACAACCCCGCCTCGCTGATCCATTCAAGCCCCGTGGCGTCGCCATTGCCGTTGAGCACGTGGTAGCCGGCAAAACACGGTTGATGCCGCGCTTCCCCGGCACGTGGCTGGATCAGCGTAACGCCGGTGCGCACCTGCTTGCCGTCGACCTGCGCCTTGAGCGTGGCATGGCCGACGCGAACCCCGGGAACATCGGTGATGGCATTCAACTCGCCAGGCATGCCCAGCCCCAACGTGATGCCCAATTGACGTGCACGCATACCCACTCCTTACAATTTCTGAAACGCCGGACTCAACCGGCCACTGATGCAATACAAAATAACCGACAGGGCCAGCAAGCCGATGATGATCATGATGTCGCGTACCGAGGCCTCCAGGATCAAGGTGACCAGCAGATAACCGGCACCGAGCACCGCCAGCAATGCCGGCAGCGGCCATAACGGCATGCGATAGGGATGCTCGCGATCACGCAACAGCACCCGGCTCATCAGCGCGCTCAGCGCCACCACCAGATACACCAGCATGATCAGCAACACGCTGAACGAGGTCAGGTCGGCCAGGTTGGAGCTGAAGCTCAACAGCGCCGAAGGGATCGCCAGAAACAGCGTCGCCAACCACGGTGAGTCCCAGCGCGGGTGAATACGTGTGAACAGCCTGTTGATGCTTGGCGTCCACAGCGCATCGCGACCGCTGCTGAATACCACCCGGCCAATCTGGATCACGATGGCGACGATCGCGTTGAACACTGACAGGAAAATCCCGGCGCTCACCAACCGCGACAGGGTTTCATTGCCATGGCTGGTCAACAGGTAGCCGATCGGGTCGGGGCTGCTGATCATCTCGCTCAGGGACGGTGCGCCGATCAACAGCGCGGTGATCGGCACCAACTCAATCACCACCACCAACCCCAGGGACCAGAGCACCGCCTTGTGCACGCCCTTGCCGCCGCACTTCATGTCTTCAGCCAGCAACACCGCCGGGCCGTAACCGTTGAACGAGAACAGGCCGATGCCGACGGCGCCGATCACCAAGGCCCAGGGTGCCAGGTGCAACACGCCGTTTTCGACGATCTGCGGCTGCAACAACACACTGGCCGGCTGCACCGGATTACCGAAGCCGATCACCACAATCACCAGCAACGCCGCCACTTCCAACAGCAGGCAGGTGCCGGTAATCCAGGCGTTGAGCTTGATATTGAGGATGCCCAGGGCGTAGCTGCAGACCACGATCACCAGGGCGACCGTTTGCGCGTCGAACTTGGTGCCCAGGGCGTTATTCAGGTAAGTCGCCGCACCGGTGGCCAATACCGGCGGGATAAACAACAACATCACCAGCACCGTCAGGAAGGTGGCGTAACCAGCCATGCCGCCAAATACGCGCTTGGCATACACATACTCGCCGCCGGCGGTGTTATGGGCGCGGCCGAGTTCGGCGTAACAGAAGGCGAACATCAACGCGAGTAACGCCGCCATCACGAACGCCAGGAACACGCCACTGCCCGCCTGCTGGATGGCAAACGGGGCGATCACAAAGACGGAACTGGCCGGCGTTACCGCTGAAACGGTAATGGCCACTACATCAAAGACGCTCAGGGTGGGCTTGAGCACGCCATCGGGCGCGGGGGTAGCACTCATATCGTTATCCTCTGTCGTTGTTTTTGGTGTGAGGCAGAAACGAAAAATGATTTTTCCTCGGGATATGCTTCCCGTTGGACAGTGACGACGTTATCGGCTGGCGTGCCTGTCGGCCAATTCCCCTATTGGCGTACTCCCCTTGACGGTGCCCGCCAGAAGCCTAACCCTTGGCCGATTATTTGAGGGTGGGGATGATGAGATGAGCCTGTTCCGGGAAATGGGTATGCATGCTGGGTTGGGCCGCACCCTGTCACAGATCGGCACCGAGCGGTTCTGGAAGCAACTGGTGCTGTTGTTGCACCAATGCCTGCCTTTCGATAATGCCCTGGCGATTTTCTACCCGCTGGATGGCCCGCCCCAGGCACTGGAAGAGTACGACGCCCAACCCAGCAGCAAACCGGCGTCGATGCTGGTGTACCTCAACGGCCTGTACCTGCTCGACCCGTTCTACCAAGCCTGCCGCGAGCACTATGCCAGTGGCGTATACCGCCTGGAAGAAGTGGCGCCGGACCATTTTCGCCAAAGTGAGTACTTCCTCAATTACTTCCACGACAACGTACTGGAAGACGAAGTGCAATTGATCCTGCAATTGCCCGGCGCGGGCACGCTGTCGCTGTCACTGGGTATGCAGCGACGCTTCAGCTTTGAAGAAACCGGGCTGTTGACCACGCTGTCGGCCTGGGTGTTGCCGCTCATGCAGCAGCATTGGCAGCAAAGCACCCAACGGGCACCAGCTATGGACAGTCAGATTCGCGATGCCCTGAGTCACTTCGGCAGCGGCGTGCTGTCGGATCGCGAGCTGGAGATTGCCCGCCTGGTGTTGCGTGGGTTCTCCTCCAAGGCCATGGCCGAACGCTTGAAGATCTCGCCGGACACCGTAAAAGTGCACCGCAGGCATTTGTACGCCAAGCTGGACATCTCGTCGCAGCCCGAGTTGTTTTCCCTATTCATTCAGTCGTTGGGCCATGACCTGGAGAATCCATAGGCTTAATCCGAATGAAAGAAATTAATATGCTGCGGCAATAAATGTACGCCATCAACGCGTACAGAAAAGTTCGGCCCTTCAGGGTTTACCTTGATATTCAAGGTGCTCACGCCAAACTCATGCGTGAGTTGCACATCCCCCACCTCTACGGGCGGGCCAGATTGAATATTAATGGCTGAGATATTGTTGTCTTTTAATACTCCGGACACATCGATTTCATCCTCCTTGGGGTTGAAGTTCAAGAGCGTGTCTGGGTCATCGCTAAGCGAGTCGGTGCTTTTTTCATATTTGAATATATTCTCACCTTGGCGCCCCACCAACTGGTCGGCACCACCGCCGCCGATAAGCACCGAGGGCTCGCCCCGCTTGGCTTCCAGGCGCTCACGCTGGTCTGTACCGCGCAAGGTCGGCGGGCTGTTTTCCGGATGGGTCCACGTGCCGCCAGTGGGAAGGCTTTCTATTGAGGACATATAAGTCACCTGTCAGAGAGTGAGTGTATGTAAAAGTGTTACGCGCTGCGGATCGAAATCTCTCACGCAGGCAATAACACTTTCCACTCGAAATACTTGACATTAAATGTCTTAAATATGACGTCATTATTTATTAAGGTCACCGCCAATAGCGCATTTATCATCTGAGCGCCAGGGATGCTGGCTTATACTTCAAGCCAGCGGCTTATAAATGTGAACGCCAGCTGATCATCTCCTCGTTCGGATGGCATTCCCTACCCGAGCACCCACGTGATCGATACTCAGCAGTATGGCTTACCTGATCGACCTGGCATCAACCAAGACTTTAACGACGACTGAAGAAATCGATATGCTCAGGCAACAATTTCATGGCATCAACACGAACAGAGAAGTCCGGCCCATGGGGGCGTACTTTGATTGTTAGTCTACTGTCGCCAAAGGGACTATGTGTGATCTGTACATCACCTATTTTCTCGGGCGGCTCATCCTGAATTCTGACTTCTTTCACCCTGTACTTTTTTAACAGTTTTGATACGTCAATTTTGTCCTCTCCAGGATCAAAATTAAAGATAACATCTTCGTTAGTGCCAGAGGAGTCGGAGAGCTTTTCATACTTGAAGGTATTTGCACCCCACGCTCCCCATAAATGGTCAGCGCCGCCCCGCCCGATAAGCACAGACGCTTCGCCGGGGACGGCGACAAGCCGTTCAGCACGGTTCCCCCCCCGTAACACGGGAGTATGAGAGGCCGGTGAGGTCCAGGTTCCACCGATAGGAAGGGGGGCGTATGTCGTCATATTGATAACCCTTTAGTCAGTTTTATGTTGAAGTACTACGCATATTTCAGTACGCAACGCTCTCACATTCCCCCCTCATCTCCCAGCCATTATCTTTAACACATCATTTCAGGAAACTGACACTGTACATATCTCGCAACCGTTCATTCGCCCTATCAACTTGATAGTGACTTAACAATCCCGAAAGAGCTCCCTGTTGCGAACTTTTATTTCAATGGCGGTGTGCTGGCATGGCAGTTTGATTATGCGGACACCTTAATTAAGTCCACACTATTAAAAAAACACTCTATGCCAGCACACGAAAGGTATGAATTATCGCCCCGTGCGAATGGTGTTCCAAACCCGAGTACGCACCCGGTCGATGTTCAACGGCATGGCTTGCAGTGCAAATAACTTGCCCATCATTTCCGCGCTTGGATACACCTTGGTATCGGCCTTGATTGCCGGGTCTACCAGGCTGTCGGCCGCCGCGTTGCCGTTAGCGTAGTGCACGTAGTTGGTGATACTCGCCATCACGTCGGGGCGCAGCAGGTAGTTCATGAATGCATAGCCGGCTTTTTCATTGGGGGCGTCGACGGGCATAGCCACCATGTCGAACCAGATTGCCGCGCCTTCCTTGGGAATGTTGTAGCCGATATTCACGCCGTTCTTGGCTTCTTTGGCGCGGCTTTCGGCCTGCAGGATGTCGCCGGAGAAACCGACGGCCACGCAGATATCGCCATTGGCCAGGTCGGCGGTGTATTTCGAAGAGTGGAAATACGCCACGTAAGGTCGCACTTTCATCAGCAGGGCTTCGGCCTTTTTGTAGTCCTCGGCTTTTTTGCTGTGGTGCGGCAAGCCCAGGTAATTCAGCGCGGCAGGCAGCAGTTCGGGGCCGTTATCGAGGATGGCGACCCCACATTTTTGCAGCTTGGCCATGTTTTCCGGTTTGAAGATCAAGTCCCAGGAATCCACCGGGGCGTTGTCGCCGAGTACCGCCTTAACCTTGTCGATGTTGTAGCCAATGCCGGTGCTGCCCCACAGGTACGGGAAGCCGTGGGCGTTGCCAGGGTCGTTATTTTCCAGGGCCTTGAGCAGCACCGGGTTGAGGTTTTTCCAGTTGGGCAACTGGCTCTTGTCGAGCTTTTTCAGGGCGCCGCCCTGGATCTGCCGCGCCATGAAATGGTTGGAGGGGAACACCACGTCGTAGCCGGATTTACCGGTCATCAGCTTGCCGTCGAGGGTCTCGTTGCTGTCGTACACGTCGTAGGTGAAACCGATGCCGGTGTCTTTCTGGAAATTCCTGGTAGTGTCCGGCGCGATGTAGTCCGACCAGTTATAGATCTTCACGGTCTCGGCGGCCTGGCTGATAGAGGCCACCAACATCAAGGGCAACAGGGCAATGGCTTTCATGGTTCGATTTCCTGGCGGTTTTAGGGCTGTTTTTATGGCAGGCGATCAAGGATCAAAGCGTTACAGAATCAGGACATAGGTCTTGCGCACGGTTTCCTGGATATCCCAGATACCGGTGCTATTGGCTGGCAACATCAGTGCGTCACCGGCTTGTATGTGCAGGGTTTCTCCGTTGTCGGGCGTGAAGGTGCAGCGCCCCTGGATGAAATGGCAGAACTCCTGGGACGTGATCTGCCGACGCCAGCGCCCCGACGTACAGGCCCAGATACCGGTCTCGACGCCGTCGTTGCGCTCCACGCTCAGCGTGGAGGCCACGGCGATGGGCTCGCCCAAAGGCGCCGCCACCGGTGATGAATCTGGCAGCGGGGTGTTCAGCGTGTCTTTGAATTGGGTGATGCTCATGGGTTTTCCCCTGTGGGTGGAACGACTTAGTGCATGAAACCTTCCATGAAACCGGCAATGCCGGTCGCCAGCTTGCGACGCCAGGGCGCAGTGTTGGGGTTGGCCAAGACCTGGTCTTCATGAACAAAACTGCGAATGATCGCGTTGTAGCCCAGCCAGCGGCACGGTTCCGGCTCCCAGGGTTTGAGTGCTTTGAGGCCGCCCTCGCGAATCACCCAAGGTTGTTGAGTCAGCAAGGTGTCGCGCCCCAGGATCAAATCGGCCAGGGTGCGGCCGCCGAGGTTGGTGGCGCCCACGCCCTCCCCGCCATAACCGCCGGACAGTGCGACGCCGGTGTTGTGGTCACAGAGCATGTGCGGTCGAAAACGGCGCGACATGCCCAGGTTGCCGCCCCAGGAGTGGGTAATCCTGGCCTTTTTCAGCTGTGGGAAGAGTTCGCCAAACAGGTAGCGACGTAACTCCACCTCACTGTCCGTCAGGTCGAAGTTGTGCCGTAACTTGCCGGCAAATTGATAACCGCCACGGGCGCCGAACACCAGGCGATTGTCGGCCGTACGCTGGCCGTAGGTGACTTGTCGGCTGCTCTCGCCAAAGGCCTGGCCCTGGCTGAGCCCGATGTCATCCCAGGTGCTGGCCGGCAGCGGTTCGGTGGCGACGATCAAACTCTGCACCGGTAACTGGTAGCGGCCCAACGGCGGCAAGGTGTTGGCGTAGCCCTCGACAGCAGGCACCACCCAGGCGGCGCGCACGCTGGCCTTCGCGGTGCGCAGGCTGCCGGACTGCCAATGGGTCACGGGGCTGTTCTCGTAGATGGCTACACCCAGGTTCTCAACGGCCCGCGCCAGGCCACGCACCAGTTTCGCTGGGTTGATGGTCGCAACGTGAGGGGCATAGATGCCGCCATAAGGCTTGGCAATGCGGACCTGCTCGGCCAATTGCTGCGGGCTGAGCCAGCGGTAGTCCGCTTCGGTGAGGCCTTGGGCGTACAGCTTGTCCAGATAGCGGCGCAGGCTGCCTTCCTGTTCCGGGTAGCGTGCGGCGCAATACAAGGCGCCACCTTTGCGGTAATCGCAGTCAATGCCTTCGCGGGCCAGCACCTGGGCCACTTCATCGGGAATGCCATGCAAGAGGTCAAACGAAGCGCGCCGGTGCTGGGGGGCAAGCCCTGCCAGCAGACGGTCTTCCCCCAAGAGGTTGCCCATCAGCCAGCCACCATTGCGCCCGGATGCGCCGAAACCGGCGGTTTGCGCCTCGATGATCGCAATTTTCAACTCGGGGGCCTGGCGCTTCAGGTAATAGGCGGTCCACAGGCCGGTGTAGCCGGCGCCGATAATCGCCACATTGACGTCCAGGTCGTGCTCCAGCGACGGCCGCGCTACCAACGGGTCGTCCAGCTGGTCCATCCATAAACTGATACTGCGCCATGCCGGCATGCCAGGTTCCCCTACCTCGGTTCGATAGGGTCGATCCTAGAGCGCAGCGTCAGGGGCTGTCTTGCGCGCGTGCACGCAGAGAAATTTGTTTGAGGTACGCCTTGGGCGATTGCCCGGTGTGCTGGCGAAACGCGCTGTAGAACGCCGAAAGTGAATTGAAACCGGCGGCAAAGGCCAGATCATCCACCTTGATGGGTGGTGTGGCGCAGTCCAACGCGGCCAGCACATGCTGGAGTCGCGCCTGGTTGACGTAGCGATAGAAGCTCTGCCCCAGCACCTGGTTCAGCAGGTAGGACATCTGGTTGCGACTGTAGCCACAGGCCTTGGCGACCCGCTGCAGGTCCAGCTCCGGGTCCAGGTACGGTTGCTGACGCTCGAAATACTGTTGCAGGTCATTGGCCATATAACCCAACTGCTGGGGCGACAGACCCAGGCGGCTGACCGTCGGGCGCAGCGCCTGGGTAGGTTGCTCGTGCACCAGGGACGCATATTCATTCACCCGCCAGATCAACCCGTCACGCACCGTAATGGCCTCACTGGTACGAAACGACACCAGGCCCTGGCCGCCACGCAAGGTAATGCGGTACTGGATAAACGCCGTATCGCCATCGGCGCGGATGCGATCGGTGTGTTCAATCGCCTCGTCTGCCTCACGGGGCATGCTGGCCTGCAAGTACTCACGCAACTCGGCATAGCCCACCACACGGTTCTGGAAAAAATCGTGGTACTGGATGTCGGGGTGATAGTAGGCCATCACTCCGTCCAGATCGCGATGGCGCCAGCACAAGTGATGGCGCAGCACCAGCGCGCCGGTAGCGTGGGAATTCTGACACTCATCGTCTGGAGCGATGTCGGGCATATCGGGCTCTACCGCGGAAAAAATACTTGAGACTGCCGAAGTTTACCCGCCTCTTCAAGAGTCAAATCGAGCGCCTGACTAATGGCCTTTTGCCTATTCCTCTGTAGGACATGATCCATATCAAAATTAGGCGAAAGAATCGCTGAACGGGCCCAAAAAAGTCACCTTGGCGTTGCGAACGAATGCTATTTTTAAGCCCTTATCTGTCATGACCAGTGAAGGTCCTGGCCCCTGCCGCGAGCTAAAGGAAGCGCTCAATGAACAAGGTGGGCAACATGAACAAAGTGACATTCCCCAACGCCTGCCAGCTGATGCGCTGGCATTTTCACCCGATGGGCTTCGAGGGCAGCATGGACGCCCCCGGCAGCATGATCGCCCGCCTGTTCGACCGGGCCAGCGGCGAGACCTTGATCGCCATCGCGGGGATCCCGTGCGCCACGGTGATGAACGCGGCTGATGTGGAGCGCATCATCGAGGCCGTGGAGGATGAATTGGAGAGTTTTGTGCCGCCGGTTTCGTTGCGGGCGTGAGGTGAGGCAACAGCCTGTAGCGGCCCACTCCGACGGTAACCACGATGCGAAGCGAGTCGCTCTTGATCTGCTCTTGATCTGCTTGTGATCTTGATCTCAGGCGCCTCGTTAAACCACGCTGGCCGAACGCAGGCTTGAATTCGTGGGTAACCCGGCAGGACGCCGGGTTAGCCGTCCTGGGCCAAGGATGGCCCATGACGGCGGCCCACGGATTCAAGCCTGCGTTCGGGCACACCGAGCCTAAGCGAGGTGCCGAGTGGTGGAGCAAGAGCGTTTTGCTTACTTTTGCGCTTTTCAAAAGTGAGCCGCTGTCAGAGCGGAACCCTAGGTGGCCGTTACCGCAGGAATGGATATGCACCCAATCCAACTGTGTCGCCTGCCAGGCCGCCTTCGCGAGCAAGCCCGCTCCCACATTTTTGATCGTGGGGTTTCAGGTAGATAGGTATCGGCTGCCAGGCCGCCATCGCAGGCAAGCCAGCTCCCACATTTTCGATCGTTGGGGTGTCAGGTAGATAGGCGTCGGCTGGCAGGCCGCCATCGCAGACAAGCCAGCTCCCACATTTTTGATCGTGGGGTATCAGGTAGATAGGCGTCGGCTGGCAGGCCGCCATCGCAGGTCAGCCAGCCCCCTTCGGCGCACGCTGATCATCAAAAAACACCTTCCTGCCATCCACCCGTTCAGACGCCCTCGGCACATTCACAGCCTGGCCTTCCGGCTTCTCCACATACCAATAACAATGGCTGACCGCCCGAGTAATCCCCACGTAGGCCAGGCGCAACACTTCGTCTCTCTGCGCATTGTCATAAGGCTCGCTGTCGCCATCCTTGCCCAAACCCGCCATGCGATACACCTGGTTCTTGTACGGCGAACTGGTGACATGCTGACAATCACCCAGCAAAAACACCGCATCCGCCTGCAGCCCCTTGGCACTGTGATAAGTCAGCTGCTTCAACCTGCGCGCCTGAGGCGCCAAGCTAGAATCCACATTAACTACAGACTGAATATACTCATGAATCAACAACTTATCGCTACTTTTTCGATAAAGCATCAGGATCGAATCGCCCCGCTGATAGTGCTCCAGCAACCGCTGCCCCAGTGCCGCGTCGTCACGTTCCAACACCGTGACGGGCACCAATGCCTTGGGCTCGCCACTGGCCTTGGCCTTCTTGCCCGGAATGGCCGGTGCGCTGCGTACGATATGTTCGGCAGCGTCGATGATGTGCTGGTGGCTGCGGTAGTTCTCCCCCAGCATCACGCGGGTGGTGCTGGGCGAAACAAACTCCTTGTTGAACTCCATGAAGTACTTGGGCGAACTGCCGCGCCAGCCATAGATCGATTGCCAGTCATCCCCCACGCACAGCAAGGATGAACGTTGCGCACCGCGCCCGACGTGCATGGCCGGCCCGCGACTACGGATTTCCCGCAGGCTGGCGCGGATCCAGGACACGATCTGCGGCGACACGTCCTGGAATTCATCGATCATCAGGTGCGACATCGGCCGCAACAGCGGATCGCTGAGCAGCTTGAGGTTCTCCGGGGTGTTTTCGCCAAACAGCGAGAACATCCGGTTGTAGGTCATGATCGGCGGCGATTGTTCCAGCAGGTGATCTTCCAGGGCCTTCCAGAAAATGCTCAAAGCCTCGAAGAACAGCCGGTCCGGGTCGTCCTTGGCAAAGCTCATCTGGCCAACCGCCGTAGGCACATCCAAGCCAAGGTTCTCGATAAACCCGGCTGCCATGACAAAACTGTCCAGCAGGGGCGCCGAAGCGAGCTCGCCTTTGACCTTGTAATCAAAGCCCGGCCCGGCCGTGGCATCGCCGCCCAGGCTGCTCAAAAGGCGCCTTGAAGATTCGTAATTATCTAGCCATATCAGAGGTTTATTGCAGAAAGCTTGAAACAAGGTGCGCTTTACCGCCCACTCAGCGCGCACTGAGAGTTTCGAATTCGGCCGACTGATCTGCGGGTTTTCGCGCCCCTCGAACCCCAGCACCACCCAGGCATCCAGCTCGGGGATATAGCCATGGCAATGAAATTGCGCGCCGTTGATTTCAAAGGTCTGGCGGCTGGGTTCGATGCCTTTGATCGGCCAGGCACCGGCGCGAAACCACAGGTCTTCGATCACATCACAGAGTTCTTCATCGCGCTTGGCGGCCAATTCAGTCACGGCCATGCGCTTTTGCACGTCCGGATGATCGCGCTCCAGCTCCTTGAGCTGCAGGCCATGGCGAGCCAAGGGTGCAATCAACTCGCGAAAACGCTGATGGCGGCCATACAAGCGGTGATAACAAGCGTTCATCTGCTGGCGCTGGGCGTCACTGATACGCAGGTCAAAGGCATTGGTGTCGGCGTCTTCGAAACCACCACTGAGGTTCTCAAAGGCCTGCAGCCGCTCAAAACCCGGCAAGCTGCGCACCATCGGCAGGATGCGCGAATGAAAGGTGCGCACCACCGCCTGGGCTTCTTTAATACCAAGGGGTTGGCCCCAGAGGCTGAGAATCTCCATGAGTTTGTTGATGAAGTCCTTGCGCGATTCGCGAGTGAACGTCACCACCGTCATCGAACTCAGCTCAAAGCCCAGGTAATGGCTGAGCAACAGGATGCGCAGCACCAAGGAGGTCGATTTGCCGGCGCCTGCGCCCGCAATCACTGAGGTCGAGGGCGTGTCGCTGAAGATCATCTTCCATTGCGCCGCACTTGGCTGCGCATGGGCTGGCAGCAGGCGCGCGACATCGGCCTTCATGCGTTTCTTCACTTCTGCGGTGAGCGGCAACCGCCAATCGTCGAACAGGCTGTCATCTACGCCTGGCGCACGGTGCTCATCGGGGCGAAAGTCACGAATCAGCAGGACCTGGCGGCCCTCCTCGATACCATCGGCCTTACCCTCGCGGTAACCGTATTCAACGCCCGCCTCATGCCCACTGCGAAAGCCGTCCGCTTGGCCATGCAGCCAGGAAAACCGATGCTGCGCACGCAAACGGGTGAGGCCATGGCCGAACAGGCGAGCGGCAAGCCGCTTCAACAGTGGCATCTCAGCCAAGGGGCGCAGTTCGGGGGGTAGATCAGGCTGTTGTTGCGACACGCGGACTCCTGCGGTGAGCTTGTTTTGACCAGGCCACCATGGTCGCCGGAAACGCCGCCCAGTTCCAGCCAAATGCTTTGCTGTCATGCAGTTAGGCGATGAAGTGAAAGTGAACACCGGAATAAACCATCGAACAAATAGATAATAATCCGGCAGTTTTTACGCTTTTTATCGATCATGCGCTGCTGGATGATAGGCCCCATCAACAGGAGACGATCATGCTTGAACTTCGACCTTTCACCACCCTGGGCGGCGCCCACCATGGCTGGCTTGACGCTCATCACCACTTTTCCTTTGCCGAATACCACGACCCCAAGCGCATGCACTGGGGCAACCTGCGGGTGTGGAACGACGACATTATCGCCCCCGGCAGCGGCTTTCCCCAGCACCCGCACCGCGACATGGAAATCATCACCTATGTGCGCGAAGGCGCCATCAGCCATGCCGACAACCTGGGTAACAAAGGCCACACCGAAGCCGGCGATGTGCAGGTGATGAGCGCGGGCACCGGCATTGCCCACAGCGAGTACAACCTGGAGGCCACGCCGACCAAGATCTTCCAAATCTGGATCATCCCCAATGAGGCCGGCCTGCCGCCGTCCTGGGGCGCCAAGCCGTTTCCGCAAGGCAACCGCGAGGGCTTTGTAACGCTGGCCAGCGGCAAGGCTGGCGACAGTGAAAGCTTGCGGATTCGTGCGGATGCACGCTTGGTGGCGGCGAATCTGAAGGCCGGGGAAAGCGCGGAGTACCGGTTGGACAGCGGTCGCCGTGCCTACCTGGTGCCTGCCACGGGCGTGATTGACGTCAATGGTGTGCGGGCACAGGCACGAGACGGCGTGGCGGTTGAGGATGAACAGGTGTTGCGCGTGACGGCGATCGAGGACAGCGAAATCGTGCTGGTGGATCTGGCCTGATCATGTAGGAGCGAGCTTGCTCGCGAAGAACTCACCGGCACCGCGTTCACTCAGGAAGCACGCGTTATCGTTGACGTTTTTCGCGAGCAAGCTCGCTCCTACATACAGCGTCAGTTATTGGCTGATTGCGCCGTCTACCAACACCTGCGCTTCTTCCACCAGTTGCTTGAGGTGCTCTTCGCCAATGAAGCTCTCGGCGTAGATCTTGTAGATGTCCTCAGTGCCCGAAGGCCGTGCGGCAAACCAGCCGTTTTCGGTCATGACTTTCAAACCGCCAATGGCCTGGTTGTTGCCCGGCGCATGGCTGAGGATCTGCTGGATGCTCTCCCCGGCCAATTGCGTGGACGTGACCTGCTCCGGCGACAGTTTACCCAGCAGGGCTTTTTGCGCTGGAGTGGCCTTGGCATCCACGCGAATGGCGAAGGGCTCACCCAGCGCATCGGTCAAGCCACGGTAGATCTGGCTCGGGTCCTGGCCTTTGCGCGAGGTCATTTCCGCGGCCAGCAAGGCCGGGATCAGGCCGTCCTTGTCGGTGCTCCACACGCTGCCGTCCTTACGCAGGAACGAGGCGCCGGCGCTTTCTTCGCCGCCAAACCCCAGCGAACCTTCGAACAAGCCATCGGCAAACCACTTGAAGCCCACCGGCACTTCGTACAGGCGACGACCGATGCGCGCCGCGACGCGGTCGATCAGGCCGCTGCTCACCACGGTCTTGCCCACGGCTGCGTCGGCACGCCAGTCCGGGCGATTCTGGAACAGGTAGTCGATGGACACCGCCAGGTAGTTGTTGGGCGCCAGCAAACCACCGGAAGGCGTGACGATGCCGTGGCGGTCGTGGTCCGGGTCACAGGCAAAGGCAACGTCGAAGCGTTCCTTGAGCCCGATCAGGCTTTGCATGGCGTAGCTGGAAGACGGGTCCATGCGAATCTGGCCATCCCAGTCGACGCTCATGAAGCGGAAGGTGGAATCGACTTCGGTATTCACCACGTCGAGGTTCAGGCGGTAATGCTCGGCAATCGCCGACCAGTAGCGCACCCCTGCTCCGCCCAGTGGGTCCACGCCCAAGCGCAGATCGGCGCTACGGATCGCGTCCATGTCGATCACATTGATCAGGTCGGCCACGTAGCTGTTGAGATAGTCATGGCGATGGGTGGTATCTGCCTTGAGCGCCTGGGCGTGCGTGATGCGCTTGACCCCGGCCAACTTGTTGGCGAGCAGTTCGTTGGCCTTGGCTTCGATCCACTTGGTAACGTGGGTATCGGCCGGGCCACCGTTAGGCGGGTTGTACTTGTAGCCGCCACTTTGCGGCGGGTTGTGGGACGGTGTGATCACAATGCCGTCCGCCAGGCCGCTCGTACGGCCACGGTTGTAGCAAATGATGGCGTGGGAAATCGCCGGTGTCGGCGTGTACTCGTCGCCCTCGGCCAGCATCACGTGCACGCCGTTGGCCGCCAGGACTTCCAACGCACTGGCACCGGCTGGCGTCGACAATGCATGGGTATCCAGGCCGACAAACAATGGGCCAGTGATGCCCTGCGCTTCGCGGTACAGGCAGATGGCCTGGCTGATAGCCAGCACATGCCACTCGTTGAAACTCAGTTCAAACGAACTGCCACGGTGCCCGGAGGTACCAAAAGCCACGCGCTGAGTGGAGATCGCTGCATCAGGCTGGCCGGTGTAGTAGGCCGTGACCAGTCGCGGGATATCCACCAGCAACTGGGCTGGCGCCGGTTTGCCCGCAAAAGGACTGATAGTCATGCATAAACCTCGAAAAGAAGGATTCGGAAAAAATGACAGTTTACTGAGGCTTGGACTACTGCGCGACGGTATCGATCCGACAGCCTGAAGAGAAATTTCGGATAGTTGAGGTGAGGATATGCACTCGGCCTGACAGCTGGCGCTTATCTAACTGACGCGCCGCAGTCCAAATGTGGGAGCTGGCTTGCCTGCGAAGACGGCCTGGCAGTCAACACAGTTGGACCGTGTACATATCCATTGCTGCGGTAACGGCCACTTAGGGTTCCGCTCTGACAGCGGCTCACTTTTGAAAAGCCGGAATGCCGGCCCAGTCAAAAGTAAGCAAAACGCTCTTGCCCCACCACTCGGCACCTCGCTTAGGCTCGGTGTGCCCGTAATCCGCCAGTGATTTGGGGGGCCGCCGCCACGCGCCATCCATGGCGCGGGGCGGCTAAACCGGCATCCCTGCCGGTTTACCCCCCAAATCCCTGTCGAATTCCGGCCAGCGTGGTTTAACGGGGCGCCTGAGATCAAAAGCAGATCAAGATCAAGAGCGGCTCGCTTCGCATCGTGGTTACCGTTTGCTGCTACAGCCCACAAAGTTGTGTAGATATCTATGCCTATCGCAGGCCAGCTCCTGCATTGGATAGTTGTAGGAGCGAGCTTGCTCGCGAAAAACGCACAGGCGCCGCGTTTATTCAGGCAGCGCGCGTTATCGTTGACGTTTTTCGCGAGCAAGCTCGCTCCTACTCAGTCTGCGCCTGCCGTAGTGACTGCGCCAGCGTATCCAGGGCGATGTCCAGGTTGGGGTGGCCACTGAAGGTATGGCTCAAGCGCATATGCTGGTGGTGCAAACCACTGAGGCTGAACAACTCGCCCGGGGCAATCACCACCTGCTGGGCGAGCATGCGCTGAAACACCAGGCGCATGTCCACCGGCGCCGTCGACTGCAACCAGAAACTCGCCCCGGCCACGGGCATGCGGTAATACACCCGCCCTTGCAGACGCACATCCAAGCGGTGACTCATGGCATGGGCCTGCTCGTGGAGGCGCTGACGCAGCGTCTGCAGGTGCAGGTCAAACCGCCCACTTTCATAAAGCCGGGCAATGGCGCGTTGTCGGATAGCGGACAGTCGAAATGAACGCAGCAAGAATTGGCGCTGCAATTCACTGCTCATCTGCCGCGCCAGCAGGTAACCAAAGGGGGCTTCCGGGCCCAATACCTTTTCGAACGAAGAAAACACGATCAGCCGCTCTGGGTTGACCAGGCTGCGCAAGGCCGGTCCGGGCAGCGCAAAGCTCAGGTCACCGAAGGTATCGTTCTCCAGCAACCAGCAGCCGTGCTGGTCGAGCAGTCGCGCTACGTGCAGCCGCTCGGGTTCGGTCATGGTGTTGCCCGAGGGCATGCTGACCACGGATGAGAGCAGCACAAGGTGCACCGGCTCATGGCGCAGCAGGTGCTCCAATGCGGCCAGGTCCGGACGGCCGTCGGCACGCCAGGGCCATTCAATAACCCGCACGCCAGCGGCCTGTAGCAGGCGCAACACCAGGTAATCGCAGGGCGATTCAACCACCACCACGGTGCCTTTGAGGCCCAGGGCATCAATCAGGATGCCCAATACGCCTTGAAGGTCGGCCCCCACATACACCTCATCCGCTTGCCAGCAACGGGTGGGCGACGAGGTATAACGGGCGGCCAAGGCAGCACGCAACTCCCACACACCGCAGGGTTGCGACGGTTGCAGGTGATGGGGATACCGGCGTACCAGTTGGCGCTCCAGCGCCAGCAATGCGCCATCGAGCGATCCCAACAGCGCCGGCTCATCACCACTGAGTACCACCATCGCCGGGCGCCGTGCAGCCGTGTACAAACGCTCGAGCAGATCAGTACCGGCCATAAGGGGCGCATTGGCAGCCACAGGCCAGGCGAAGTAGCCAGACTTGGCCACCGAGTACACTCGGCCTTCCTTTTCCAGCAACGAATAGGCGTACTGAATCGTCGAGATCGACACATTCATGCGCGTCGATAACTGCCGCAGCGACGGCAGTTTCACCGGCGTTTCCCGGCTGACTTCGTTGATCAGGTTGATCATGTAGCGGTACACCGCCTGATAGGCAAAGTCTACTTGCCGCTCCCCCCGAAGGTTCATCGTTGCTCACCGGCGTTCATTGGCGGACACACGTTGCTAACGCCCCGACACTTGGGCGACGCGCGCCTCGGGCCGCGCGAAAGCTCGTTTGCGCGCCCGCGTGCCGCGTCCTTCCAACAACGGGCGCTTACGATACAGGTGCTGCAACAGCGGCAGCGGCAACCCACTGGTATCCACCAGCCACTGATGCAGGATGTCTGCTGCGGGTTTGCCCTGTAGTGCCTTGTGGAGTTCGGGGAGCGCCACCAGCATGCCGGGATGGCATTGGCGCAAGAAACTCTCCAACCGCTCGCCATGCTGAACAAAGGGTGCAAATAACAGGCAGGTCAGCTGGCTGTCGTCCAGACCCGAGAACTCCTGGATGTAGGCGGTGGACAGCAACTGCCCTTCCCGCCCGGACGCTTCTTTGATCAGCGCGACCGGCACGTGCCGGCGATGCAGGAAGTCGGCCGCACGCCGAACAAACCCCGCGACGCCATGTTCGTAGGAAAGCTCACGCAGGCACTGGGCCTGCACGCCGTGCAAATGCGCCATGAGCAATGGGTTGGGATAGGCAGGATGGCTGAAATGGAACTCGAACGGGTCCCGCTTGTGGGCGAGAAACCCAGTGAGCAGTCGCGCATGGCCGACGTCGGCGTCTTTGAGCAGGTCGGCGATGCCGATATAGGCCAAATGACGATGCCCGCCCCGGCCCGGACTTTCGTTGCCCGCATAGTGCTCGCCATAGAGGTCGCGATAGCAACCCACACTCCACTCCTCCATGCGTGCAAACCATGCATTGAGCGACGAGGGCTTAGTGGGCGCAAAGGTAAGGCCGGTCGTCAGCGCGCTTTTTTTCAGCCACGCGATGTATTGGCTTTGCTTGCGTGCTGAATCACCGCTGACCAGGGCATGCACGCCGCCGTTCCAGGTAGCGACCCGCTGATAGAAATCGCCTAGGGCCAGGAGCGTGTCGTCGCACAGGGCAGCGCGGATATCCCCGGACGTCAGGTGCCCGATCATCAGTTTGTTACGCTGGCTGATTTCCCGAGCGGCACTGGACGGCGGGCGCTGATGGTTGAACGGCAGCACCTCATGGTTTTCCACCATCAACAGCTCTACCCGTGGGTCGTCATGGAAGAACAGCGCTGCGTAGCCTTGATTCAGGGAGTCGAGCGTTGCCTGAGTCATACCGGCATGCCGCAATGTTGCCACCCGTATCTGAAACGTCTTGGGCGAGCGGCCAGCAATGGTCAGTTGCGCCGCACGCAGCAACGCGAGGGTGTAGCTGCTCACTTCGCCGCCACCATGGGCGATCAGTACTTTGTAATTGCCCACTTGTTCCATGCCGCCTGCGGCCACCACGATTCGCTGAACGAGCAATTGAAGTGACGTTCGTTCGGCGCGCGTAAAGTGCCCGATTAAACGTTGCAGAACTTGCTGGTAAACATAGCTCATGGCTTGTTCATGAATAGTGCTCATCGTTCTACTACCTGAGTTGAAATATCAGTTTCAAGCAACTACCAGACAGCGTTGCCCGACCCATTACATCTGTAGGCTTGTCTTCCACTGCGCAGCACAAGTTTGAGCCAACATTAGCACCTTGCAACAAAAGCGCAGGTGAGAGCATTGAGGGCGCCCATGGCTGCTCCGCCGGAGAATCCAGCGCCCGCGCGGGCTCCAGCGAAATAGCTGTTAGCCTTAGGAATGTTCCGACAGCGTCCTACACTGTTTTAACTAAGAAATTAAAGAAGCGTCCGACGAATATTAATCACCTGCGCACCTTCGCTGCGCGCAAGGAAACAGGGTATTGGTTTTGCACTTTGCGGGAGAAACAATCCGAGCCTCGTTAGTTCTGAAGGTGCGTGACGCAACTGCCGTGTAATCAATCATGGCTCAATCCTTGAGATGACAATGAAGACTCAATTATCGGCACTCAAATAATGATTAACAGATACAGAACAGCGTCAAAAAGCAGTTCAGATGACCTGCCAGCCCAACTTAAATGACGCCCACACAAGAGCGCCGCACTGGATTTCAGGGCGGCGCACGGCAATAACAGTATTGTTTGCGGGGCGCAGCGCCCCAGCGGCGGCTCAATCCCGGTGCGGGTTAAGCCCTGTCAAATGGCGCATTTGCCTCATCAGCTCAGGCGCCGGAGCATTCATTTGCGAATACTCCTACAGCTCAAACAGCTTCAACCTGCAACGCCACCCGTTCGCGGCACGGGCATTCATCCATGTATCGGTGCGCTTCGACGAACTGACTAAACGGAAATACCGTGGTTTTCAGTGGGACAAGCACACGGTCGGCCGTCAGCTGGTTGATATCGCGCAACGCACGCTGCAACGCCACCTGGTCCTGGATAATGCCCAGCTCCGGCTTGCCGGTGAAGTTGCCGATACAGTGCACAAAGAACTGAATGTTCTTCTGGAACGCCGCACAGGCCGGGAATGGCGTCTGGTTGCCACCTTGCAGGCCATACAGCACCAGGCTGCCACGCGGAGCCAGGACGTCACCGAGCAGCGACATCTGCGGGCCACCCAGGCCATCGAACACCACGTCGACGCCACGGTTGTCCGTGAACTTGTTGATCTGCATCAGCAGGTCTTGCTCTTCGGTCACAATGACTTTTTCTGCCCCGAGAGACAGCAGGTATTCGCGTTCAGCACTGTCTTTGGTGGCGGCAATCACCCGCACACCCAGGGCCTTGCCCAGCTGCACAAACGAAGGGCCGGCACAGTGGCTGGCGTCGGTCACCAGGGCAAACTGGCCGGGTTTGACCCGCGCCAGGTCCATGTAGGCAAAGTACGCAATCAGCAGCGGCGTGTAATGCACGCTGGCTTCAATCGGGCTCAAGACATCCGGGTAGCGGGTCAGGGCCGAACGGGGCAAGACGATCTGCTCGCCATACACCGGGTAATCATTGGGGCTCTCGGCCGGAAAACTGGCCACCTTATCGCCCACTGCCAAGTCATCCACGCCGTCGCCGAGGGCGACTACGACACCGGCCATTTCATGGCCCAGGCCAGAAGGCAGGCGTGCATGGGAAGACGCCAGGTTCTGGCGCCACAGAATGTCGTACCAACTGATACCGATCGCGTCGACACGCACCTGCACTTCGCCCGGTGCGGGCTGCGCGGCTGCATGCTCCTCGCATTTGAGCACCTCAGCCGGACCAAACTTGTGAAAACGAATCGTGCGGGACATCGCAAACCTCGTCAAAGTAACCTCTAATGCCATGAACTTTATCTGGGCTTTGGGGGTAAGACCACCGGTCACCATTAATAGTCGACATGCCTGTCATTGATTCCGCGAAGGAGGAACACCCCTCAACTATCGTAGGAAAAATCAATTAGCCGGTGCAGAGTACCAGCCTTTCCCCGTAAGATTCATGCCGGTCATCCTTCTGAATCGAACCTCAGGGGTTGCTACATGACCGCTCACATCAAGTTTTGCTGACTCTTCCAGGACACAAGATGAACCGTAACGACCTGCGTCGTGTCGACCTTAACCTCTTGATCGTATTCGAAACCTTGATGCATGAGCGCAGTGTGACCCGCGCCGCCGAGAAATTGTTCCTCGGCCAGCCGGCCATCAGCGCGGCGTTGTCACGCCTGCGCGGGTTGTTCGATGACCCCCTGTTCGTGCGCACCGGGCGCAGCATGGAGCCCTCGGCCCGCGCCGTGGAAATCTTCGCCCTGCTCTCCCCAGCCTTGGACTCGATCTCCACCGCCGTCAGCCGCGCCGCCGAATTCGACCCGGCCACCAGCACCGCAGTGTTTCGCATTGGCCTGTCGGACGACGTGGAATTCGCCCTGCTCCCGCAACTGCTCAAACGCCTGCGCTCCGAAGCCCCCGGCATCGTGCTGGTGGTACGCCGCGTCAACTACATCCTGATGCCCAGTCTGCTCGCCTCCGGCGAAATCTCCATCGGCGTCAGCTACACCGCCGACCTGCCCGCCAACGCCAAACGCAAGGTACTGCGCCGCAGCCTGCCCAAACTGCTGCGCGCCGACAGCGTACCGGGCTCGCTGAGCCTGGATGACTTCTGCTCACGGCCCCACGCCCTTGTGTCCTTTGCCGGCGACTTGAGCGGGTTTATCGATGAAGAGCTGGAAAAACTCGGCCGCAAGCGCCACGTTGTACTCGCGGTGCCGCAGTTCAACGGCCTGGGTACGTTGCTGGCGGGTACGGACATTCTGGCAACGGTGCCGGATTATGCGGCGGAAGCGCTGACCTCGGCGGGTGGGTTGCGGGCCGAAGACCCGCCATTGCCGGTGCGCTCGTTTGAGCTGCATATGGCGTGGCGGGGTTCGCAGGATAATGATCCGGGGGAGCGGTGGCTGAGGTCGCGGATTCAGATGTTTTTTGGCGACCCTGAGAGTCTGTAGGCGTTGTCGGGAAGGCTGTTTAACTGATCATTTCTGCCTTTCCACAAACCATGGAGTTCCATTCACTTCCAGTGGATTGCTACATTGGGGGCACATCTGAGGGCATGCTTTGGACGGATTGAAAAGGATGCCCCCAGTCTAAGGCTAAGCTCCGCTCCCTCTTGGTCAGTTGGATCAAGAGTTCGACAACCATCGACCCCAGCTTTCTTATTATCGACTACTCAGGTTAAACAAAAACAAATCGGCAGACGTTCAATCACCATGGCAACGAATCAGGCATCCTGCAAAATCAGATCGGCGCCCTTCTCCGCTACCATCAGCACTGCGGCGTGGGTATTGCCGCTCGTCACATTGGGAAAGATCGACGCATCGACAATGCGCAGACCATCGAGACCATGGACTTTAAGCCGTTTATCGACCACTGACTTCAGTACATCCGCCCCCATCGCGCACGAACCGCACAGGTGATAGATCGAACCGCTGTTTTCGCGAAAGTACTGCAGCATCTGTTCATCGCTTTCGACCGCTGGCCCCGGTAATACTTCTGCAACCGTGATGCTTTTCAAGGCCGGCGCCTGCATGATTTTGCGCATCAGCCGACTGCCCTGGATCACTTCGTCGATGTCCTTTTGTGTGCTCAGGTAATTGGGATCGATCAACGCCGCATCCCGGGGGTTATTCGACTGGATCTCGATATGCCCACGGCTCGTCGGCCGGCACGGGTTGAAACACAACAGGAAGCCGGAATACGGCTCGGGCTTGAGGCTGGCCTTGTTGTTTTTCGGGATCTGGTACGACAGCGGATTGAAGTACAGTTGCAGGTTCGGGTTGGCCTGCGACTCGTTGCCACGGAAGAAACCACCGGCCTGGTTGACGCTCATCGCCAAGGCACCCTTGCGGGTCAGCAGGTATTTGAGGCCGAGCTTGAACTGCCCGAGCAGCGAGCTGAGCTGGTCATTAAGCGTCGCAATGTTGGCCTTGTAGTAGTAGCTGACGCACAAGTGATCCTGAAGGTTCTGCCCCACTGCCGGTAGGTGTTTGACCAGCGGGATCTGGTGCTTGGCGAGCAACGCCTGATCAGCGACACCGGATAGTTGCAGAATTTTCGGGGTGTCAACGGCACCGGCGCAGAGGATCACCTCCTTGCGCGCCTGGAAGGTGCGGACCACACCGTGTTGGGTCACGGACATACCGCTGGCCCGCTCGTTCTCGAACAATACCCGATCCACCAGTGCGTAATGCTCGACCGTCAGATTCGGACGGCTGAGTGCGGGATGCAGATGCGCAAAACTACTGGAGCTGCGCTGGCCGTCTTTGGTGTTGACATCGTAGATACCCGAGCCTTCGAAGTTCGGCCCGTTGAAGTCGTCACTGTTCGGATAACCGAGTTCATCGCACCCCTTGAGGAACACATCGCAGATCGGATGGGTCTCTCCCTTCATCGGAGTGATGTTGATCGGGCCATTGCCGCCGTGATATTCACTTTCGCCCAACGGGTGGTTTTCCAGTTTGCGAAAATACGGCAACACGTCCTTGAAACCCCAGCCGTCGTTGCCGTTGGCGGCCCAGTCGTCGAAGTCGTGGGCCTGGCCACGGACGTAGATCATCGCATTGATCGAGCCCGAACCGCCCTGGACCTTACCGCGCGGAGCATAAATTTCACGATTGTTGAGCTGCTTCTGCGGCTGGCTGTAGTACATCCAGTTGAAGGTCGGGTTGTAATACATCTTGGCAAAGCCGACCGGGATCTTGAACCACAGCGAACTGTCCTTGCCGCCCGCTTCCAGCAGCAGCACCGTGTATTTGCCGCAGGCCGATAGCCGGTTGGCGAGTATGCAGCCGGCCGCGCCGGCGCCAGCGATGATGTAGTCGTATGTCATGCACGGTTACCGCGTAAGTCGTTATTTAAAAAACACTCATTCCCGCAACTGAACGACGGCAAATCCCGTCAGCCTCTGGCCGGCGATGTGTCTTTGACGTCTGCCGGGGCCGGTGCCATTTGCAGGTGCAAGCGCTCACCGGCATAGGGCGAATGCCTGCGCACCACGTCCATGTTCAGCTCCACCCCAAGGCCCGGCTCGGTGGACGGGATGATGTAGCCGTCCTCCCACTGCAGCGGCTTGGTCAGGACTTCGGCGTGGAAACCGCCCCAGGTCATGATGCTTTCCTGGATGAGGAAATTCGGGGTACAGGTTGCCAACTGGAAACTCGCCGCCGCGCCAATCGGCCCGTTATAAAGATGCGGTGCGATCTGCGCGTAATAGGCCTCGGCCATGCTCGCGATCTTCTTGGCTTCCAGCAGCCCGCCGCAGCGGGCCACGTTCATTTGCAGAATCGACGCACCGCCTGCCTGCAACAGCTTGAAGAATTCGTACTTGGTGGTCAGCCGCTCGCCCGTAGCAATCGGAATGGTGGTCTTGGCCGCGACTTGCGCCATCGCCTCCTCCTGACCCGGTGGCACTGGCTCTTCAAACCATAACGGGTCGTACTTCTCCAGGCGCTTGGCCAGGCGAATCGCCGAGGACGGGACCATTTGCCCGTGGGTGCCGAACAGCAGGTCGCACTTGTCGCCCACCGCTTCGCGGATCTTTCGGCAGAAGGTTTCGCAGCGCTCCAGTACTTCCAGCGAAATCTGGTGACCGGAGTACGCGGTGTACGGCCCGGCCGGGTCGAACTTCACGGCGGTGAAGCCTTTATTCATGTTCTCGATAGCGCATTCGGCAGCCAAGTCCGGGTCGTCATAGTCGTACTCACCCTGGCTGTTGACCGGGTACAGGTAGGTGTAGGAACGCAGACGCTCATTGACCTTGCCGCCAAGCAATTCATAGACCGGCTTGTTCGCCGCTTTGCCGATGATGTCCCAGCAGGCCATCTCCAGGCCGCTGACCACGCCCATCATGGTCAGGTCGGGACGCTGGGTGAAGCCGCTCGAATAAGTCTGACGGAAAAAGCGTTCGATGTGATGCGGGTCCTGGTTGAGCAAGTAGCGTTCAAACACGTCTTCAATGATCGGCAGCATGGCTTTGGGGCCGAAGGTTGCAGCGTAGATTTCGCCGACACCTTCAATGCCGCAATCGGTCTTGAGCTTGACGAACAGCCAATACATGCCGCCAATGTGCGGTGGCGGTACGGCAACGATATGGGTTTCAAGGGCGACGATTTTCATCTCAGGCACCTGCTTTATTAGAAGATTGACGATTGATACGCGCGCGCAAGCTCAGGGCCGCGAGGGTCCCGATCAGGCCGACGGAGGCGATGTAGCCGAAATACAGCTTGTAACCAAGGGCGCCAGGGAAGTGTTCGGTGAGGTAACCGTTGATCAATGGGATGAAGGCGTCCGGCAGGTAACCGACCACCGAGACAATGCCGATGGCGAGGCCGGTAATGCGCAGCGGAATGTTGCAGGTGTCGAGGATCGCCCAGTACAAACCGCGAATCGCATACGTCATAAGGCCGATGAAGATCACCGTACCAACCAGCAGGCCCATACTGTTGAGCGCCGGGAACACGATCAGGCCGACCATCGCCAATGTCGCGAGGAACAGCGCCACGATCAGCACCGAAATGTTCGAGAACTTGTCACCGAGCCAGCCGCCACCTATACCGCCAATCGGACGCATCCACAGCTTGATGGTGGTGATAGTGCCGGCCATGACGGCGGTCATGCCGCCGCCCTGCAAATAATCGGAGAAGCTGTAGGTCGCCCAGAAGATGTGGTAACCGCAGAACACGATCGCCGTCACCAGCCACAGCTCAGGGATTTTCACCAGTGTGGTCAGGTCGCTGAGCAGGTTGTATTTACCCTTTTCCACTGGCGCGGTGTCCTCCATCGCCTTCGGGTCCTTGATCAGCACCAGCACACAGCCGATGGCAATACAGGTGAAGGCATAGAGGTAGACCACGTGCTTGAAACCTTCTGCGGCGGACTCGCCACGGGTTTCTGTGGCGAAGGCAAACAGCCCCAGGGCGACCGTTGCGAGCAGCGCTTCGACCAGCCCGCGACCACCGTCGAGGATGCCGAAGAACCGGCCCTGTTCAGTGTGATGAGCAATCATCTTCACCCGCTTGAGCACCGAGGCCCAGAACGTCAGGCCGGTGGTCAGGCCCCAGCAACCGAAGATGATCATCAAACCGGTCATCGACGGTCCCGTGGAGTACCAAAGCCCCAAGGCTCCGGTGGCCACCAGCGAAAAGAAAATCAAAAACCGCGGCGCGATCCGATCGGCCAACCAACCACTCGGCAAATAGCTAAGCAGGAAAATTGTCCCGAGCATCGAGTACAGATAACCCAATTCGCTGTGGTTGATCTGGAACACCTCGAGCATGGTGGTCTGGTAAACCTGGCGCAGGTACAGGATCGGGTAGATCGCCCCGGCGGCCAGCACCAACAGCATCAACTGGATGTAGCGACTTCCCTTGTCACTGCGGCTTTTTGCAGCCGCGTTCGAACCCTGAACAGCGGCAACAGTGGTTGCAGGCTTGGACATCGATGAGACCTCGGGCATCCCGGTGGTCCGGGAGCCCCAATAATTGTTTTTATAGGTTTGGAGCAGTAACAAGCGCAAAGCTACAAGCGGCAATTCAGAGTCCGCTGCCGTTCGCTTTCATTTACCGCTTGAAGCGTGCAGCTACCGGTCTAGTACTTCATCACCACAAGTCGGGTCTGGGTGAATTCGAGCATGCCGTGCTTGCCGTCATCACCGCCCAGGCCCGAGCGTTTCCACCCGGCGTGGAAGCCCTGGTAAGGGTCAGCCGGGGTCCGGTTGACGTACAACTCACCGGCCTCGATGGTGTTGGCGACTTTCAGGGTGGTGCGGTAGCTCTCGGTGTACAGCACCGACGACAGGCCGAACTGGTGATCGTTGGCCATGGCCAGCGCTTCGTCGATGTCGCGGTACTTGAGCACTGGCAGCACCGGGCCGAAGATTTCTTCCTGGATTATTTCCATGTCCTGGCGACAGTTGCTCAACAGCGTCGGCGGGTAGAAATGGCCGTTGCCCTCAGGAATGAAACCGCCCGCTTCCAGTACCGCACCGTCGGAGACGGCACGCTCGACCATGGCGTGGATGTTTTGCCGCGAGCTTGCGTTGACCAACGGACCCATCAGGCTGGCGTCGGTGGCGCGGTCGCCAAACTTCACGGCGCTGATTTTGGCTTTGAGCAACGCGAGAAATTGCTCGTAGACGCTTTCCTGCACGTAAACCCGCTCCACCGCCGTACACAACTGACCGCAATGAGTGGTCTTGGACGCGACAATAGCGCTGGCGGCCGCTTCAAGGTCAGCGTCGGCTTCAATGATTGCCGGGGTTTTGCCGCCGAGTTCAAGCGACGGCTTGGCGATGTTGGCCTTGCAATAATCGAGCACGATGCGCCCGGCGTTGACGCTGCCGGTCAGGGTGATCAAGCCGACGGCTTTATGGGTGCAGACCGTTGCGGCGGTGGCATGGTCCATGGTCAGTATGTTGACCACGCCGGCCGGTAAACCGGATTGCTGCACAGCCTTGGCGATTTCAAACGCCGAGATCGGGGTGTTGTTACTCGGGCGCACCACCACGGTATTACCGGCAATAAGCGCGGGGGCGATTTTGCGCAGCAAGGTGTAGACCGGGTAGTTGAACGGAATCAGGCAGGCGACCACACCAATCGGTTCGCGGTGCAGGAGGAGGTTTTCGTTCGGGGTGTCACTGGGAATGATCTCGCCTTCGATCCGCCGCGCCCACTCGGCGTGGTAACGGGTGATTTGCGCGGCGTAACGAGCTTCGTTGCTGGCGTCGCTGACACTTTTGCCGGATTCGGCGGCCAAGGCGGCACCGATGCTCTCGGCGCAGGCCTCCAGGGCGTCAGCGAATGAGCGCAAGTGCTCGGCGCGTTCGATGCTCGTGAGCTTGCCCCAGCGCTTCTGGGCGGCGGCGGCAGCCTCAACGGCGGCAGTGGCTTCAGCGCTGGTGGCGGCCGAGACCTGACCCACCAAGGCTTCGGTGGCCGGGTTGTAGACCGCAATCAGCGCATCGCTGGCAGGCTCAATGAAGTGACCGTTTACAAAGTTTCGCTCAAGTCGCATGTGAATCGCCCATCGTTGTTTTTATCCAGTTCCCGCAGTTTTGGCATCCTGAGGGGGTTGAACAAACGATTTATTGAGCGAAGTAACATTCAGAAAATGCAGGTTACCCAGGAAGGAATCAAATTTCCCGTGAGGGTTGGGGGCTCAGCTGGCGGCGGTGGAGGGTTCGAGCTGCCTCTGAGCCAACCAGATTTCCTCCTGCAACCACTGGCTGAACACCTGCAACTGCGGCATCAACGTCTGCTCCGGCCGAGTCACCAACCAGTAGGATTGATGCCCTTCCACATGCACGTTCAGTACCTGGGTCAACTGCCCGCTGGCCAGCTCAGGGGCAACCATGTGCCAGTCGGCAATGGTGATGCCCAAGCCGTCAGTGGCCGCACGAATCGCCAGGTCCAGCAGGTCGAATTCATAGCCGCCCTGGGTATCCACGCCGCTGATTTTCGCCGCGTCGAGCCAGTGTTTCCAGGTCAGGTAGCGCTGGTCTTCCCTGGCCAACACATGCAGCAAAGTCAGGCGACTAAGGTCGATTTCGCCTTCGCTCGCTTCCCGCGCATACAACGACGACGCGCACACCGCAATGTGCCGTTCCTGGAGCAGCAGCGAGCTGTCCAGCCCATCCCATTCGCCATCGCCAAAGCGGATCGCGCAGTCCAGGGTGCTGGTTTCCGCCAGGCTGTCCTGTAAACGCGTGGTGATGCTCAGCTCCAATTCGGGGTGTTTCTCCCGCAGCCGCCCCAGGCGCGGCATCAACCAGCGGCTGGTGAAGGTAGGCGGTGCGTTGATGTGCAGGCGATTAGCGTGTGACTTCTGCTGGATGCTGCGCACCGTCAGCTCGATTTTGTCGAAGGATTGATGCAGCGCCCGCAGCAAAACCCGGCCGGCGCTGGTCAGTTCAAGGTGGTGATGCCGGCGTTCCAGCAGATTCTCGCCGAGCTGTTCTTCGAGCTGGCGCACCTGGCGGCTGACGGCACTTTGCGTGACGTTGAGCAGCTCCGCCGCCCGAGTAAAACTGCCGGTACTGCCGGCCACTTCGAAGGCTTTAAGCGCATTGAGCGCGGGCATTTTGCGTTTCATGAACAGGACTCGCGCTGTGGCTGACGAGCCATAAGCATCCCACGGCTTGCGGCAAATTTCCTGAGTAACATGCATTTTTGTGTTGTGCAGGCCGATTCCCTCGCTCCCTCGCCACAGGTAATCGGCAATATTCAATGACGTCGGTTTCAGCCGTGCCACTGTCGCTGACGTATAAATAGCATGAGTATTTCGCAGCAGACTCACGACTATTAAGCACTGGCTGTTTTATTTATATAAACGCTAGTCTTGCTTTAATTGAATCCCCGACTGAGTCAACGCACTTACATAGGGCATGTCTCGCACTTACGCCCCATTCCATAGCAATTAAACTGACCGAGCCAACCCCATGCCAATCAACACACACTCAGCCACAAGAAGTATTGTTATATTGGCGCTTATCTTTACCGCGTGTAACGCCACCACCCACGGTTTCAGTATCTTCCTTTATTCGGCCTTATTACCCCAGATCCGCCAGGTGTTCGAACTGAGCTACAGCCAGGCCGCGTTCGTCGCGGCGCTGCTGCAACTGTTCTACATGGGTGCGTCCATTGTCAGCGGTATCGCCGCGGCGTGGATCAGCCCGCGCAACATGGTAAAGCTGACGATGGCCTTGAGCCCGGCGCTGCTGGCCCTGGCGGTCGCCACCCCGTGGGTGCTGCCGTTCGCGCTATGCCTGGCACTGGTCTCGGCCTGCGCCGTGTCGAACTGGAACGCCATCGCCGCACTGGTCGGCGAAGTGATCCCCGCCTCCCATCGCAGCCGCGTGCTGGGCCTGGCATCGTCGGGGGCGGCGTTCGCGATCTGCCTTAACGGTGTGCTGATCGCCCTGCTGCAGGGCATCTCGTTGCGGTACTTCTGGCTGATGTGCGCCGGGCTGACCTTAATTGTCACGCTGCTGACCTTTTGGGCCTTGGCGCCGTTGGCAACAGGCCAACACATCAAGCAAAGCAGCGCGCCGTCGCTACGCCGGGTACTCAGACAATGGGTGGACCTGTGCCTGGAATACCCGGTGGCGTTGCACATACTGTTGCTCAGCGCTTTCATAGGCGGGATCAGCGGCCCCTTCCTGAATTTCCTCTCGGCGTTTGCCAGCGAACGGCTGGGCGCCAACGCGCAGATCACCGGATCACTGTGGACACTGATCGGAATCGGCGGGGTCGTTGGCGGTTTGTTGCTGGGCGCGTTGGCGGATCGCTGGGGGGCATTGAGGGTGATGGCATTGAGCATCAGCGCTTTCGGCCTGGCAATGCTCGCCCTGCTCTGGCAACCGAGCCTGAACTTGACTTGGCTGGCAGCCGGGCTGTTCGCGCTGTTCTATTTCCCGGTCTGGGGCTTGATGGCCGCCTACCTCAGCGCACGCTTGAGCCCCGTGCAAAGCCTGCAAGTGGTGAGCCTTAGCATGGTCGGTTATGGCTTGGGCAGCGCCACCGCCAACTGGCTGTGCGGCTGGCTGCTGCAGGCCACCGGGCAGTTTGGCCTGGTGCACGGCTGGATCGTCTGCTGGGTCACCGCCAGCCTGTTATTGCTGAGGCTGATGGCCCGCCGTCAACGCTGTGAGCCGGCGCTCGGCCAGCCACTCTGAACGGCCCAAGCGACGCGACAGAATGTCCACCAAGGCCTCCACGGCCAGCGCCTCGCACTGAGTGGAGCGCCAGAACATCAACCGCGCCGGCTCAATCGGCGGAAAGCCCTGAGCCGCGTCCAGCACCTTCCAACCCGGCGGCACCAGGCGCCGCGCCGTGACACCGACCGATTGGCCCTGTTCAATGGCAATCCCTATCCCTCGCGGGCTCTGGCTGGTGTAAACCACATGCCACGCCCGTCCGGCCTCGGCCAGCGCCCGCACGGCATTGGCTCGAAAGGCGCAGCCCTCGGCATACACTGCCAGAGGCACCGAGACATCCGCCCCGGCGCTCCAGCCCTCAGCCGCCACCCACACCAGCGGCTCGTCGCACAGATATTCGCCCAGTTGCAGATTGGCGTGTTGCACACCGAGCACCAGGTCCAGCTCACCGCGTTGCAAACGACTGACCAGTGCCGTCGACATCTCGCAACAAATGTCCGGCCGCACCTGGGGAAACTGCACCTGAAAGTCGCGCAACACCTCGGCCAGGCAAAACTGGGCGTAGTCCTCGGGCATGCCAACGTGAATGCACATCTGCTCATCGGGCAGTTGCACGGCGTTGATCGCATCGGCATGCAGTTTGAGGATCTGCCGCGCATAGATCAGAAACGTCTCGCCACCGGGTGTCAGGCTCACCGAGCGACTGGTGCGCTGGACCAACGGCGTGCCGACGATTTCTTCCAGGCGCTGCAAACTTTGGCTAATGGTCGATTGGGTTTTATGCAGACGCTCGGCCGCCGCAGAAAATCCGTGGCACTCGATAATCGCAACAAACACTTTAAGTAAGGTCCCATCCAGTTCGCCTGACATAACTATCGCCCCTGCCGATGGATTCGATCACAACTTGTAATTTCCACTTCGCACCTCTTTAAGCAACTATCGATTCAACGCCAAACACTGTTAATTGATAGTTCCAGGAGACTTGCATGAGCCTTCAACTTGCCGACGCCGAAGTGGGCGATATCAGCGATATCATAAATACCGAGTTGTACCCCATACATGATTCGGGCCATGTCCGGTTGCAGGCGCTGATCGAACACGCCCGCGCAGAACTGGCCGAAGACGGTTGCTGCCTGCTGAAAGATTTCTTGCGGCCGGAGGCGCTGGAACGGGCCCGTGCCGAAGGTCAGGCACTGTCGGGCAAGACCTTTTACTCGGTGCGCAAGGTCAACGCCTATTTCACAGAAGACGACCCTACCCTGCCCCAGGATGACCCGCGCCGCACATTCATGGAGCGCACAAGCGGTTTTGTCACGCGGGACATGATTGCCCCGGACGCGATCATCCATCGCCTGTACGTCTCGCCGATGATGAAGCGATTTATCGGTGCCTGCCTCGACGAGCCGGAAATTTTCGAATACGCCGACCCGTTCGCTGGGCTGGTGATCAATGTGATGCCCGAAGGCACCGAGCAACCCTGGCACTTCGATACCAACGAATTCATCGTCAGCATGATGACCCAGAAGCCCGAGGCTGGCGGCCTGTTCGAGTACGCACCGATGATCCGCACGCGCACCCAGGAAAACCTCGGCGCTGTCGGCAACGTGGTGCGCGGGGACGACCGCAGCCGCGTGCAGGAACTGGAGCTCAACCCAGGCGATTTGCAGATTTTCAAGGGTCGCTTTTCAGTGCACCGGGTAACCCGCGTCGAAGGCACTACTGAACGCAATACGGCGATCTTCGCCTACTCCGAAAAGCCCGGAATCATCGGCCGTGCCCAGCGCACCAAACAGCTTTACGGACGCCTGTCCGAAGCCCATCTGCAAGCCGAACGCAACCTGGTACGCAGCGACCAGTTGCTCGACTGATCCATCCCAGAAAAATCTTAGAAAAACCAACCGTATTTGCCCTGCGAGGAACACCCATGAGTCTGTCCGGCCCTAACCGCACCCCCGCCGACTGCGAACCGACCTACGCCGAAATTCAGCAGATCCAGCTGGACCGTTTGCAACGTGTGCGCAACGAACTGAAAAAACGCGACTACGCTGCGTGCGTGCTGTTCGATCCGACCCACATGCGCTACGCCACCGGCTCGCGCAACATGCAGGTGTACTCGGCGCGCAACCCGGCACGTTACGCCTTCATCCCGGCAGAAGGCCCGGTGGTGGTCTTCGAATTCGGCGGCTGCCTGCACCTGGCCGAACAGCTCAACACCGTCGATGAAGTGCGCCCGGCCAAGGCCATCTCCTATTACTTCTGCGACAGCTTCCTGAATAACGTCACCGCCGAATGGGCCGCTGAAATCGGTGAACTGGTGCGCCAGCACGGCGGCGGCAACAAACGCGTCGCCATCGAAAGCGCGACCTCAGCCGCTGCGTTCGAACTGCAAAAACTCGGCTACCAGATATTCGATGCCCAGGAACCGCTGGAGCGCGCGCGCTGCATCAAGGTGCCTAACGAGCTGAAGATGATCCGCGCCAGCCTGCGTGCCACCGAGGCCGGCGTGCGCTTGATGGAAAGCAAGCTGGTGCCGGGCATCAGCGAAAACGAACTGTGGTCGCACTTGCACCAGCACGTGATCGCTACCGACGGCGACTACGTCGAAACCCGCCTGCTGTCCTCCGGCCCGCGCACCAATCCGTGGTTCCAGGAGTGCAGCACCCGGCCCATCGAAGCCGGTGACCTGGTGGCGCTGGACACCGATGTGGTTGGTCGTTTCGGCTATTACGCGGACTTTTCCCGGACCTTCCTCTGCGGCGAGCAAGCCGCCACCGCCAAGCAACAGGAGCTGTACAAACTGGCCTACGAACAAGTGCAGACCAACATGGAAATGCTCAAGGCCGGCCGCAGCTTCAAGGAATACGCCGAGCTGGCCTGGAGAATCCCGGACAACTACAAGGCCAACCGCTATTTCGCCCTCGCCCACGGGGTTGGCATGACCGGTGAATACCCGTACGTGGTGCACCGCGAAGACATTGATGCACTGGGTTACGACGGGATGTTCGAAGCCGGCATGACCATCTGCGTGGAAAGCTACATCGGCCACGATGCGGGCGGCGAAGGGGTCAAGCTCGAAGAGCAGATTTACATCCACGAAAACGGCATTGAGTTGCTCTCGGACTATCCGTTCGATCCGCGCCTGATGCCACGCTGAGTTGCCCCGGACGGCGCCGTAACCTCCTTCGACACTGTCCGGTTTTCCCCTTGTTCCCACCAGGAACAAGGGGCGTTTGCGGCCACCGCGCAGTGTTTCGTACCCGCGCCTTCCTCCGTCCGGCCTGTCTAGCTCAAGCGGCAGCCTTCCTTACGGTCAGTAACATGCATTTATCGAACGTTTCAGCGTTGAATTTATCGTTTGTCGATCGTTGCCCAGATGACAAAACTGCGGGCATCTCTAATAAAAACAACATGAGAGCAGCCCTATGTCATACCCAGCCTCCGTCCTTCTGATCTCGTTGCGCCTTGCCCTACTGCCGGCTTCACGCCTGTCACGCCTGCGCCTTCGCGCTGCCGGCCACTGACAGTCTCGGTTCATCGAACCGACCGCGTCTGCCGCTCGCCCCATGTGCGGCCAGTCGAAAAACGCACTTTTGCACGTTATCGGAGAGGCATATGAAAGACTTAATGACACTGGACGGCACTCTGCCGCATCCAGCGGTGAACGACCTGTGCACCCAAGTCAAAAGTGGCGAGATCAATCGTCGCCAATTCCTGCGCACCGCCGCACTGCTGGGTATCACCGCCGCCAGTGCGAACACTTTCCTCGGTTCCGCGCTGCTCGGTAATTCGGCTCATGCCGCTGACGCGGTAACGCCGCGTCAGGGCGGCAGCCTGAGGTTTGCCTGTGCTATCCAGGAAATCCAGGACCCGATGCTGATCACCTGGATCGAAGCCTCGAACCTGCTGCGCAACAGTCTCGAATTCCTGACCTGGGTCGATGCCGACAACATCACTCACCCGTACCTGGCCGAGAGCTGGAGCCCGTCCGAGGACCTGAAAACCTGGACCTTCAACCTGCGCCAAAACGTGAAGTGGAGCAACGGCGACACCTTCAACGTCGAGGACGTGCAGCACAATATCGAGCGCTGGATTGCCGCCGATTCCAAGTCGGTCAACCGCACCGCGTTCCAGGACATTACCGCGTTCGAAAAAGTCAGTGACTTCCAGTTCCGCCTGGTACTCAAGCGACCGATGCTGGCGATCCCGGAAATGCTCAACGCCTTCACTTGCGCCATCGTGCACCGCAGCTTCAAGGCCGGTGACGACTGGGCGAAAAATCCGCTGGGTACCGGGCCGTTCAAACTGATGTCGTTCGCGGTCAACAAGCACGCGACCTTCGCCAAGCGTGCCGATTACTGGCGCACACCAGCAAACCTCGACGAGTTGCGCTACGTCGACATGGGCACCGATATTTCCACCCATCTCGCAGCGTTGCAGGCCGGGCAAGTGGACGTGCTGTACCGGGTGACCGTGGCCGAACTCGACCTGGCCAAACGCTTGCCCGGCGCGCAACTGCTGACCTGTAAATCGGCGCAAACAATCGTCATGCGCATGGCCTGCGACCAGAAGCCGTTTGACGACCTGCGCATCCGCAAAGCAGTAGCGCTCTGCGCCGACAACGCGCAGATGCTGAAAATCGCCTATCGCGGCATGGGCACCCTGGGCGAAGATCATCACGTCGCGCCGTCCCACCCGGAATACTTCCCGCGGCCCAAACGTGCGCGGGACGTGGCGGGTGCGAAGAAACTGCTCGCCGAAGCCGGCCACCCGAACGGCATAGACATCGACCTGATCGTCGGCAACACCCAGGGCCGCTACGAACAGGATTGCGCGCAGATCCTCCAGCAAAACTGCGCCGAGGCCGGCATCCGCATCAACCTCAAAGTGATCCCCGCGACGCAATACTGGCCGATCTGGGATAAGGCCGCGTTCAGCCTCACCTACTGGGCACACCGCCCACTTGGTGTGATGTCGCTGGAACTGGCCTACCGCAGCGGCGCGGCCTGGAATGAAAGCCACTACAGCGACCCGGCGTTCGACGCAGCGCTGGACAAAGCCATGGGCATCATCGACCCGAAACAACGGGCAGCAGCGATGCAAAGCGTCGAGCAGATCCTGCAAGACGCCTGCGTCATGGTCCAGCCGTTCTGGGGCGATAAATTCACCGCCGCGAGCAAGAAAGTCCAGGGCTTTGAGGTTCACCCGTCGGACTTCTACCCAATGGATCAAGTCTGGTTGAGCGCCTGATTCAAGCGCCCCGAACGAGCCCGCCCACTCAGCTGCGGTGGGCCGCCATCCCTTGATTAGCCGGAGCGTGCTAGCATGGCTGAATTTTTATTGCGCAAGTTATTGGCGCTGGCGGCAACCTTGCTGTCGGTGTCAGTGATCGTGTTCCTGGCCCTGGAACTGAATATCGAAGACGTCGCAATCAACGTCCTCGGCCCCTATTCCGCCGCCGACCAGCGCGCTGCTTGGCTGGTGGAACACGGTTACAACCAACCCTTCGTCTGGCGCTACCTGGTGTGGCTGAAGGACTTTCTCAGCGGCGACTGGGGCACCTCGGTGCATTTTCGCGAACCGGTAATTGATCTGCTGCTGCCGAACCTCGGGCAAACGTTGATCCTCGCCGGGTTGGCGTTGGCGGTCATGGTGCCGGTGGCGTTGACCCTCGGCATTCTGGCCGGGATTCGCCAGGGCTCGGCGGTGGATCGACTGGTGTCGTTTCTGTCGATCGTCACCACTTCGATCCCGGACTTCGCCAGCGCGGTGTTTGTCTCAGCGATCTTCGTGTTCTGGCTCAACTGGCTGCCAGGTGTGAGCAGCATGAGCGACGGTTTCAATGCGGTAGAGTTGGCGTTGCCGCTGATGGTGCTGTGCCTCTTCGGCATCGGCTATCTGGCGCGCATCACCCGGGCCTCGATGGTCGAGGTGATGCAGGCGCCGTACATCCGCACCGCCCGCCTCAAAGGCGCGTCGACCTCACGCATCGTGTTGCGCCATGCGCTGCGTAACGTACTGATCGCGCCAATCACCGTGATCATGTTGTACATCCCGTGGCTGCTGTCGAACGTGATCGTGGTCGAGGTGTTCTTCGCCTACAAAGGCTTCGGCTCGCTGCTCTACACCGCATCGCTGAACCATGACGTCTACCTGATCGAAGCCTGCGCAATGATCAGCGGCATCGTCGTCGGCGCGACCAAAATCTTCTCTGACCTGGCCTATACCTGGCTCAACCCGCGCATAACGTTGCGCAGTCTTGGCGGAGGTGGCCAATGAATTTCCTCAATTCGTTCAAACATCCCCTTGCGTTACTTGGTTTGCTGCTGGTGGGCGGCTGGGTGCTGATGGCGCTGTTTGCGCCGTGGCTGGCGCCCCACGACCCGTTGGAAAGCTTCACCCCGCTGCTGACGCCGATGACGCCGGATGGCAACGGGATGCACTTTCTGCTCGGCACCGACATGATCGGCCGGGACATTCTCTCGCGGCTGATCTGGGGCACGCGTACCGTGTTGTTCTGGTCGATTCTGGCAACACTGACCGCATTCGCCGTGGGCATCGCCATGGGCCTGTGCGCCGGCTACTTCAATGGCTGGGTCGATGCGCTGCTGTCCTATGTCGCCGACACGGTGTTGTCGTTCCCGGTGCTGGTGTTGTACATCGTGATCATCATCGCCCTCGGCGCGTCGGCGCTGAACATTCTGATTGCGGTGACCTTCACCAGCGCTCCGGCGATCTTCCGGATCATGCGCGCACTGACCATCGACATCCGCTCGCGGGACTACGTGCTCAGCGCCATCACCCAAGGCGAAGGATCACTGCGGATCATGCTGGTGGAAATACTGCCCAATTGCGGCGGCCCGTTGATCGTCGATTTCTGCCTGCGTATCGGCTACACCGCGATCATGATCGGCGCCCTTGGCTTCCTCGGCCTCGGCCTGCCACCGCCGACCCCGGACTGGGGCGGCATGATCAACGAAGGCCGCAGCATGGCCATCGCCTTCCCGCACTTGGTGATCTTCCCGTGCATTGCCATCTCCACCCTGATGCTGGGCCTGAGCCTGTTGGCGGACGGTCTGGACGAACACGCCCAAAAAGGCGCAAGGAGTTGAGCATGAGTCATCAACAAGTATTGAGAGTGGAAAACCTTTCCATCGAACTGCCCGCCGGCGCCGATCGTAGCCACGCCGTCAAGGGTATCAGCCTGGATGTACGCAAGGGCGAAATTCTCTGCGTGATCGGCGAGTCCGGCTCCGGCAAATCGGTGCTCTCGGCCGCGATCATGGGCGATTACGCCAAAGGCCTGCGCCACAGTGAAGGTGTGATCGATTTCCTCGGCGACGATATCTGCCGCATGGACGAAAACGCTCTGCGCACGCTGCGCGGCAACCGCATTGCGATGATTTTCCAAGAGCCCATGGCAGCGCTGAATCCGGCGATTCGCATTGGTCAGCAGGTCGAAGAAATCTTCGACATTCATGCGCCGCAGATGCCCGCTACGGAGCGCCGCGAACGTATGCTCGCCCTGCTCGACTCGACTCAATTGCCCGATCCACCACGGATTGCCAACAGCTTCGCGCATCAACTCTCGGGCGGCCAATGCCAACGGGTGGTGATAGCCATGGCGCTGGCGATGAACCCTGATTTGCTGATTGCCGACGAACCGACGACGGCGCTGGATGTGACCACACAGGCCCAAGTGCTGAAACTGGTCCGCGACCTGCGCGGTCGAGGTCAGCACGGCATCCTGTTCATCACCCACGACTTCGGCGTGGTGGCGGAAATCGCTGACCGCATCGCCGTGATGGAGGGGGGTGTACTGGTGGAAATCGGTGAACGCGATCAAGTACTCAACTCGCCAAGACACCCGTACACCCGCAAATTGATTGCCGCTGTTCCGGCCCTGCACCCAGAGTTGCACGCGCCGTGCGCCGATGGTGAGTTGGCGTTGCGCATTGAGCACTTGACCAAGACCTACAACGTCGGCGGCCGCTTGGTCCCGGCGCTCAAGGATGTCTCGCTGCAACTGCCACGGGGCAAGACACTGGCGATTGTGGGCGAGTCCGGCTCGGGCAAAAGCACCTTGGTCAAAGCTGCAATTCGGCTGGTGGAAAGCGACAGCGGCCATGTCTGGGTGGGTGACACGGATTTCCTGGCATTGCGCGGTTCCGCGCTGGCGGCCAATCGGCGGCGGATTCAGATGATTTTCCAGGACCCATACGGCTCGCTCAATCCACGGCACCGGGTCGGCGACATCATCGCCCGCGCCGCGCAATTGCGCGGGTTGTCGGCCAAGGATGCGTGGACCGAGGCCGGTGATTTGCTGGAACAGGTCGGGCTCAAGCGTGATGCCCTCAAGCGCAAGCCCCGGCAGTTCTCCGGCGGCCAGCGTCAGCGCATCGGCATCGCCCGGGCCCTCGCGATGCGCCCGGAAGTGCTGATTGCGGATGAAAGCGTATCGGCGCTGGATGTTTCGGTGCAAAAACAGGTACTGGAGCTGCTCGCTGAGCTGCAACAGCGCCTCAACCTAAGCATCTTGTTCATCACCCACGACCTGCGCGTGGCGGCGCAAATCAGTGACTACATCGCGGTGATGCGCCAGGGCGAAGTGGTGGAGTACGGCACGGCGGAACAGGTGCTGCTGCGGCCGCAAAACGCCTACACCCAGACCTTGCTGGCTGCTGCCCCCGGCGCTTCGGCGATTCCGGTGGCGCCTGTTGCCGAACCCGCGCTGAGGCTGATCCGACCGCAAGCCAACTGAGTTAACAAGCCTTTTTCCCAGGTAGCAGCGTTCGCTGCGCCATGGGCTGCTGTTGCCAACGATAACTAAAAAACCAGGAGTACACTGTGCGCACGACTACCCATATTGCGGTTCGTTCCATCGCTCTCATTCCGCTGCTCGGCGCCTTCGCGGCCCCGGCCATGGCAGTGCAGGTTACCGACAACCTTGACCTCGGCGGTGCCATTCGGGCGCGCTGGGACTACGATCCGGACCGCGACATCCAGAAGTTTGGCCTGGACACGGTGTTCCTCAGTGCCAAGTATAACTCTGACACCTGGATCGGCGAGGCCCAGTACCGCTTCTACGGACGTTCCTATCCTTACCAGTACACCAAGAACTACGGTGATATCCAGTTCGCCAAGTTCGCCTGGGTCGGTTACAAGTTTAATTCCGACCAGCAAGTGCAGGTAGGCCTGAATACCGTGCCGTTCGGGTTGCAGCCGTACTTCGGCAGCACCTTTTACGAAACCCTGGGCAACGTCATCGGCCTGGAAGATGTGCAACAAGTCGGCGCCAAGTACATCCAGCAAAGTGGCGACTGGAACATCCAGGCCGGCTACTACCTGCGCCCGGCGTGGCAAGGCAAAGGCACCAGCAAAGGGGTAACGTATTCCAGCGTGGTGTCCGGGGCCGACAGCTACGTGGGCGACGGGAGCGACAACCAGGAACGCAATAGGGTGGTGCTGCGCGTGGCCAAGGACCTGGACCTGGGGGCGTGGAAATCCGAAATCGGCCTCTCCGGCCTGACCTCGACCCTGGAGAACAAGGACACCGATAACGATGGCCGCCGCAACGCGGTGGCCGTGCACTACCTCGGCAAGAACGGCCCATGGGGCGTGCAACTGCAAGCGGCGCGGCAACAAATGTCGCCGCGTAACCGTGGCAGCGATGAAGTCGTCACACTTGGCGGGTACGACGGCACCTACAACGTCGCCAGTCGCGGCAACTTGTACGTCGCCGACCTGAGCTATGACGTCGCCGGCAAATACCTGTTCGACCAGATCAGCGGTGTGAAGCTGTACGCCAACTACAGCGCCTTCGATAAATCCGCCGACGCGTTCAAGACCTCGCAACGGCTGATTCTGGGCACTTCGTTTTCGTTCAGCAAACTGTGGATCGCGACGGAATGGCTGTACGGCAAAAATGACCCGTACATTGGTGGCAGCAGTTACACCCAAAGCTTGGCGTCTGGTGGGACTAACCAGTGGGAGAATCAGCTGTACATGAACATTGGGTATTACTTCTGAGCCGGACTGTTTGGCATTTCTGAAGGCCTCCTCGCGTGCAAGCCCGCGCCCACAGGTTCAGTGCATAACCTGTGGGAGCGGGCTTGCTGGCGAAGACTTTAACCCAAACACCACTTGCATCAGCCTCTCGGAAAGGAGTCAGATACGCCGTACAGAATATTCACCAAAAACAATAAACCTGCCCGCGCACTACTGCGTCGAAGGCCGGTATGGAGTCATCCTATTCATGCGTCAACTGCCCTCGCTCAACATGCTGCGCATTTTTGAAGAAGTCGCGCGGCATCGCAGTTTCAGCCAGGCGGCTTTGGGGTTGAACGTCACCCAAGGCGCGGTCAGCCGTCAGATCAAGCAGCTTGAAGATTATCTCGGCGTGGCGCTTTTTATCCGCACACCCCAAGGTCTGTCGCTAACCCAAACCGGCCTTGCCCTCTCCCCCCAATTGAGCGATGCCTTCGACCACGTCGAACGCGCCCTGCAAGCAGTGCGCGTGCCGAACCTGCGCCAACGCCTGCGTATCGTCGCACCACCGACCTGGGCCACGCGCTGGTTGTCGGCGCACTTGCGCGCATTCTGTCAACGCTACCCGGACATCGGCCTCAGCGTGACCCACCAGAACGGCAACGACAGCCTCGCGGAAATCGACTGCCACATCCGCTTCGGCCTTGAAGCGGCCAACCATTGCAGCAGTCAGTTGCTGGTAATGGAGCGGCACATGGCAGTGGCCAGCCCGGAGTTGTTCGTCAATGGCCAGCCGCCGGATCTGCGGCAGTTTCCGCTATTGCACATACTGCATGACGGCAAACGCTTGAAGGTGTGGGAGAACTGGTTGGCGGCGATGGGCCGCGAGGATATCGATGCCGCGCAAGGGCTGGAGTTCAGCACGCTGGACCAGGTGATCCACACGGCACTGGCCGGTGGTGGGCTGGCGGTGATTGACCGACAGATGATTGAAAAGGAACTGGCCAATGGCAGCCTGTTGCCGATCACTGCTGTGGAAGTGGTCGGGCCTTACGGATATTGGCTGGATGTGGCGAATGAGAAACGGGGGCTGTCGAAAGTGCAGTTGTTTACTGATTGGTTGGGATTGGTCAGCAATCCCTGAAACACCGACATCCAAATGTGAGAGCGGGCTTGCTCGCTCCCACATTGGGCTTGTGGCGGGTTTTAGATTGGGGCTGCGACCTTTGTGGCAGCGGGTGCCGCGTTCTCCATCGGACCCTGCGCCTTGCACGCCTGGCTCAGTGTCAGGAATTTGGTTTCCGGTGCCCAGGCCCAGGAAATGATCGCGCCCAGTGCGAGAATCGACGCCAGGATGCCCATGGTTGGGCTCAAGCCGATACCCGCCACACTTACCGGCAACAGGAACGTGCTGATTGCAGAGCCCAAGCGACTGACCGCCGTTGCCAGGCCAATCCCGCTGGCCCGCACTTCGGTCGGAAAGCTTTCGGCCGGGAACACGCCCACCAGGTTGCTCACCGCTGACAACACCAGCGTGAACACGCCGAACACCAGTACCAGCAGGAATGGCGCGCTGCCGGGCAGAGCTGCCAGCAGGAACAAGGCCACCGCCAGGATGATGAATGAATTGATCAGAAAGCCTCGCCGCGAGAACTTCACAGTGCACCAGATGCCGATCAATGCGCCGAGGATCAGCAGCATGTTCAACATCAATTCAGTGCCAAAGCCCTCCGCCAAGCCCAGCTTCTGCAGAATCGACGGCAGAAACGTGTAGATCGCAAAATACGGCATCACGATGCAGACGAAGAACAGGCAGTTGAACGCGGTGCGCTTGCGGTATTCGCGACTGAATAGCACCGCGTAGCCGGAACGGGTTTCGGTGCAGCGGGTTTCATCGAGTTCGATATTATCGCCCAGGTGTTTTTTGACAATTGCCCGTGCTTCGGCAATCCGCCCCTGATTGACCAACCAGCGGGGTGACTCGGGCGTACCGATCCGCGCGATCAGAATTAACCCTGCCGGAATGGCTGAAGAGGCCAGCATCCAGCGCCAGGCGTCATCGCCGAGATGGAGCATGGCGGTGCCGACGAAGGTCGCGGCAACATAGCCAAAAGTCCAGATAACGCTGAATGAACCCAGCAACACGCCCCGGTGTTTTTTGGGCGAGAATTCGGCGAGCATTGCGTGGCCGACGCTGAAGTCGCCGCCCAGTCCGATGCCGATTATCACCCGACAGAGGAATAACTGCATCGCCGTTTCGGCGTAGAACTGCATGACCGAAGCAAGGGTGATCAGGACAAAACTGACCAGGAAGATTTTCTGCCGCCCGACCTTGTCGGAAATCCAGCCGAAGAACAGGCTGCCAAGAAACAGGCCAATCAGTGCCGAAGCACCGATCAGTCCTTGCCAGAAGGCATCTAGCTGCATCTGCGGGCTGAGTAGTGTGAAGGCAATACCGATCAGGCCCAGGATATAGCCGTCGGTGAAATGTGCGCCGAACGTCAGACCGGCGATTTTAAGGTGGAAGCGCCCGATGGGCAGGTCATCAATCTTTATCGATTGGGCGGACATGTTCGTCTCCAGTTGTTGTTATTGAAGGAGAAAAGAAATCGATAGCGCTTGAACCTGTGGGGCGAGCTTGCTCACTCCCACAGGCGTTACGGTTGAGTTAGAGGCCGCCCATCAACAGGTATTTGATTTCCAGATAGTCTTCCAGACCGTACTTGGAGCCTTCGCGACCCAGGCCCGACTCCTTGATGCCGCCAAACGGCGCGACTTCCGTGGAGATGATGCCTTCGTTGATCCCGACCATGCCGGCTTCCAGGCCTTCGGCCATGCGCCAGACGCGGCCGATGTCGCGGCTGTAGAAGTACGCCGACAGTCCGTAGGGCGTGTCATTGGCCCGTTGCAATACTTCAGCTTCGTCCTTGAAGCGGAAACACGCGGCTACCGGGCCAAAGGTTTCATCCTGGGCGATCAGCATGTCACTGTTGGCGTCGGTGAGGATGGTAGGCTCGTAGAACGTACCGCCCAGCGCATGACGACGACCGCCGCACAACAGCGTGGCGCCCTTCTCCAAGGCGTCACTCACGTGCAACTCAACCTTGGCCAACGCCGCCGCGTTGATCAGCGGACCTTGCTCGGTTTCACCGTCCAGCGCACTGCCGACGCGCATCGCGGCGACCGCTTCGGCGAGTTTTCCGGTGAACGCTTCGTAAACGCCGTCCTGGATGAAGAAACGATTCACGCAGACGCAGGTCTGGCCGGTGTTGCGGAATTTCGAGGCCATCGCACCTTTGACCGCAGCGTCCAGATCCGCATCGTCGAACACAATGAATGGCGCGTTGCCGCCCAATTCCAGCGAGACTTTTTTCAGCGTATCCGCCGCTTGGCGCATCAGCAGCTTGCCGGTACGTGTCGAGCCGGTAAACGACAGTTTGCGCACGATGCCGGACGCTTGCAGTGCCCCGCCAATTGCCACGGCGTCGCCGGAAACCACGTTGAACACCCCGGCCGGAATCCCCGCTTGCTCGGCCAGCACGGCCAGGGCGAAGGCTGACAACGGCGTCTCCTCCGACGGTTTGAGAATCATTGTGCAACCCGCCGCCAGCGCTGGACCCACCTTGCGCGTGACCATTGCCAGCGGGAAGTTCCAAGGGGTGATCGCCGCAACCACGCCGATGGCTTCCTTGACCACAAGGATCCGCGCATCAGCCTTATGGCTCGGGATTATGTCGCCGTAAGCGCGCTTGGCCTCTTCGGCGAACCATTCCAGAAAGCTTGCGGCGTAGACCACTTCGCCCATGGCTTCGGCGAGCGGTTTGCCCTGCTCGCGGCTGAGCAACGTGGCCAGGTCTTGCTGGTTGCTCAGCATCAGTTCGCTCCAACGCTTGAGGCGCTGGCTGCGTTCTTTGGCGGTCAATTTTCGCCAGGCCGGCAAGGCACCATTAGCTGCGGCGATGGCGAGGTTGGTTTCCTCGGCGCCGGCTTTTTGCACCTCAGCGATCATTTCGCCATTGGCCGGGTTCAACACCGGATAGGTCGCGCCCCCGCTCGACCATTGGCCGTCGATGAAATTACCGTTACGGATCAACGAACTCATGCCACAGCCTCATTCAGAGTAAAGCGTTCCAGACCCGGACGGGCTGAGCGCAGGATGCGTTTGCCGGCGGTGTAATCGTTGATCACGTCGCACGGGGTGTAGTTGCGTTCCAACTCATGCAGTTCTTCGGCGTCGAGCCTGGTTTCCAAGGCTGCCAAGGCGCTGTCGAACTGCGCGGTGGTGTCGGCGCCGACCAGCATGCAATCGACGCCCGGATGATTGGCAACCCAGGCTTGAGCGATTTGCGCGTTCGATACCCCACGGGCGCGGGCCACGCGCTGCACCGAATGAGCGATCTCGAACGATGCCTCGTCGCTGTACATCTGCTGTGTGAAGAAGTCGGTCTGGCTGCGGGTCGATTGCGCGTCCCCGGTGAGCAAGCCGCGAGCCAGCGGGCTGAACACCGAGACACCCAGGCCCTGATCACGACAGAAAGGAATCATTTCGCGCTCTTCTTCGCGGTAGGCGCAGTTCAGTTGCAGCTGCATGTTGATCGGCTTGACCCAGCCGTTGCGTTCGCAAGCCATGAGGATCTTCGCCAACTGCCCGGTGAGCATGGTCGACACACCGATGTAGCGAGCCTTGCCGGAGCGCACAATGTCGTTCATCGCGCTCATGGTTTCTTCAACCGGGGTATTCAGGTCGAAGTAATGCAGCATGAACACATCGACGTAATCCATGTTCAAACGCTTCAGCGAGGCGTCGATGCTGTCCATGATGTGCTTGCGCGAATGACCGCTGGCGTTGATGCCGTTGCGGGTGCCGTAGCCGACCTTGGTGGTGATGACCAAGTCTTCACGACGGGCCAGACGCTTAACGATGCGCCCGACCACTTCTTCACCGACACCCGCGGAATAGAAGTCTGCCAGGTCAATGAAATTCACCCCGTTATCGAGGGCATGGGCGACGATCGGCTCGCTTTGCTTTTCATCGAAGATCCACGGTTTCCAGACCGGAGTGCCCATGTTCATGGTGCCCAGGCACAGGCGGGAGACTTGCAGGCCGGAGTTGCCCAAACGGATGTATTGCATGGCTCAGACCTCAGGCTTTCGGGGTGTAGAAAGGATTGCTGATGTGAGCGACCACATCCGCCAGTTGCGCGGTTTGCGGTTTGCCGGTCAGGGCGGCGCGGATCGCGGTGCGGCAGGCGTTGTAGTTATTCAGGTACACCGCATCCAGATCATCGCAGGCCGGGTTGACCCAGTTGGCGGTGACAATCGCCCACTCGTCTTCGGCTTCCGGCGGCAAGGTGCCGTCCAGCAGCGCTTCCAGTACGGCCTTGGCGATCCCGGCCTGGGACGCGCCCCAGGTGGCGTTGCCGTGCAAGTCGCTGCTGATAGCGGCTTTGTTGACGTAAAGGGTCATCGGCTTGACCGGAATGTTCGGTTGGGCGATCACCATAAAAGGGCAATGCCCCTGGCTCGGCGACGCCAAACTGTTGGCAAACGCCTGCCCCGCCGGCCCATTGCGCGGGCCGATCAGGATGTTGATGTGTGCGGCATTCACGCCAGGACCTTCGAAACCTTCACCGATATACAGGTCGAGTTCTTTCATGAGTCTTTACTCTTTTTGGATTTATTTTGGGTGATCAAAAGCGCACGCGGATCTTGAAGATCGCGTGGCAAACATCAGGGTATGGAGAGCGCAACACGAGGCTGGCGGAGACGCGGCAGTGGGGCTTAGTCATGATTGCAAACGCTCTTTTTGTTATTGATGAGCTGTGTTTGCGATTTTTTAACATCGGGGCCCGGAGGGGCTGAAACTATTAATAGTCATGGGGATATGAGTTCTCCTCATACCCCAAAAAACCGGCACGGTGCCGAAATACAATTGTTCCTCGACCAGCCCTGCAGGGTAGAGCGCGATTTCGCATTTATCCTACGCGTCAGGGGGAAAAATTGGGGGCAAATCTTAATTTGGCCGACCTTGAATCACTGCCCTAGGCACAAAGGAATTTAATCATGATGTATTCAAAGATGGTCTGAGGTTGATTTTTGAAGAGTGTGGATGCGCGGAGCACTATCAATACTATGAGTAATTAAATCCGACATGAGACGGGCATTCGTAATGTGAAGAGTGCTTCGTCTCATCGATTATTAGCGCAACTCTCTCTTCGCCAGGGCGTTATTGCTGGAAATCCAATAGGTATAACGTGTTGAATAATCGTCAGCATAGAGTACGCTAAATACCTCCTCGCCTGCCGGGTCAAGCCGGTACTCCAACAATCCAGAAATCCCCATAGGCTCGTTATCAAGGCACGAAATCCGCGTAACACTTGGCTTACCCGTACACCGGTCAGGCTCTCACATCGGCCGCGCAGGAATAATGCAGTAATGCGCAAAACATTTGCTATTACAAATACGACAATTTCACCGCAACTATTTCCAGGCGGGCATTGTAAGTACGGCATGTAATTTGGTGTCTTGGCTCCAACCACAGCTCCAACAGCATCGACAGTAGCACTATTAGCTAAACTACTGCTCGGGTAGATTAGCTTCAAGTTATTGTATCGTTCATTACGACCCGGCCAGCAATTCTCGGCACGATTAGCTCCCACTCTTGAGAACGATGAAAAGCTCGAAACGACTCTTCACACCGATCAGAATACCGAACCAAAACAGCTGCCACTTCACATTCCTCAATTTCAAGGTCTAGGCTGAAAGATTTTGCTGTGCGGCCAATAACCTGACCGTTGGCGTCCTGAATCAGATATCTATCTTCATGAGCTTTAAACGAAAGCATGTCGCCAGGTTCAAGCGATGCCAATGCCATGTGTATAGATGCCGTAGGATTCTGACGCCCAGCATAATCAAGATCAATGTCCTTCAAAGAGAGCTGTAGGTAACGCTTCTCCAGCTCCGCAAGGTATTCTCCTTGGAAGGTTCGCCCCATGACCTCTTCCGGAAGTTGGCTGCAGAAAGGATTGCCTTCTAGGTATTCACACAAGGTCAAAGTCTGCTCGGCGCGAGTCATGCCCACGTAGTAGAGTCGACGCTCATCGCTAAGCGTTTCGGGCTGCGTGGACCAGCCGCCGTCAAGCACGACTACGTGGCGGAACTCCAGGCCTTTGGCAGAGTGTACAGTGCCCAGATAGAGGCCCTTTGCGGGTTGCTGACGCAGCTCCCGGAAATAGTCATAGAGCCAATCAAGCAGGATCTCAGCACTTAGCGGACATTGTCCGAGCTCAGCTGTTAGCTGATCAAAGGCGACGAGCAACATGTCGTACCATTCTGGCCCGAGCGGCGTCTTACCTAGATATGTCCATATCTCGGAGGCACTCAGCGGTTCGGTAATCTCTCTGAGTATTTCAACAGCCTGCACGAAGCCACGTTGAGCGGTGAGAGGTAAGACACCTTCCTTGTCGGCAGCCAAACAATATGGAACGCCGTGAGCTTCGCACCAGGCCTGAAGGGGCAGCAGGTTTTGATGGGTACGGGCTAGCACGGCACACCCTTGCCAATCCTCGCAGTCCAAACTGAGCAGGCGCTGCAACTCTGCCATCGCTGCCTGGGCTTGCAAATTAGCCCGGGCATGGCCCTGAGCGTCTATTCTGAGACGAAGCACGCGCCCCGCCCGCTCAATGTCGAGGGCTTCCCAGTCACCGCCTTTCGGCATTACACGACGAACAGTATCAATTTGAATCGGGTGGTCCTTTTTGAGGCGATCTGGGTTACGACCAATAACCCGGTTAGCCGCATCTATGATGTAGCCGCTGGAACGGTAGTTGTCGACCAGCTAGTTCTTTGTAGCCGAGTACTCTTCGCGAAAGCGCTCTATATAGCGGTTATTCGTATCCCGCCAGGCGTAGATATTCTGATCATCGTCACCGACTGCCAAAATGCACAAGCGCCCTTCTTCTTCAGACTTACGCCCGGCCAATGCACTTACGAGCCGATACTGTAGGTCATCAATGTCTTGGTATTCATCTACGAGGATGTAGCGGTAGCCTCGCATCAATTGCTCGCGCAGATCGTCTTCCCCTTCTACCTGGCGCTTGCCTTCAAGCAACTCAACAGCCTCTCCCATCACCTGGGCTAATCGACCTTCTTCAAGCGTTTCACCTCGCTCGAAGCGAGTGCCCGTCAGGCGCATCGCCATGCGATGATACGTCATCACGTTGACCCCGAACGCATCAGGGCCAACCAGCTTGATCAGGCGCTGCTTAATCTCATTTGCTGCGTGACGGTTGAACGTCAAAGCCACGATACAGCGCGCCGGAACACGACGAACTCGCAACAGGTAAGCGATTCGATGCACGATCACACGCGTTTTGCCGGAGCCGGGCCCAGCCAGAATCAAGCGATTCACGTCATCATCATCGGACACGATAATCCGCTGGGCTGCACTAAGCTTCTCAACAATGCTACGCCAAGATTCCTCACTCGTAGCTAGCTTAAGTACTTCCTCGCGATCTACGAAGTAGCGGCGAATGAACTCCTGTTTGGCGAGTGTGAAATAGTGCTGAACGAGATCCCGGGCCTCGCTCATCGAGCCAAGCCCAACCTCGGCATACTCGCGCATGACGTGAACCTGAATACGTTTTTCTCGGTAGTGCTCATCAAGACGCTGATAATCATCTTTCAGGAATCCGGTGCGCTTTTCCCCCTCGACTTCAATCGTCATAGCCCGACGCATAACTGTCATGCCGTGGTTCAGCGTAAGCACTTCTTGCTTATGCAGGTACAGCAGTACGTGCTCAACGGCCTTGCGGCGCTGCGACTCTGGGATTCTAGTGCGCAGCTCAAGATCCAGATCAATCAGGCTCATAAGTTCGCCGAACGTAGTGTCCACCAACAGGTCTTTGTTGCGTGAGCCCGGCGGTAATTTGCCAATCAAAAACGTGAGGACCACGGCGGCCAAAGCACGTCGACGCTCTCCCAGCCCTTGAATGGCTCTCCAGTTGTATCCGCCGCGGATGCGCAGTTTGAGGAAATCCTGAGTGATCTGGCGCAGTTCGAAACTGCTGCGCTGTTGGCTATCGCTATCGTGATCTTGGGCCAGGCTGCGCAGCAGTCGCAACACGTGAAGCGGTATCAGGCCCTTGTTACCAGAAGCTGTTTTGAGCGTGGAGGTCAACAGCGGCACGTTCAGGTCCTGCCATTCCCCACTCTCGGCCTCAGGTGCCAGTTCCTGCAGCAGGTCGAACAAGGCAGACTCAAGCTGTAAGGTGGCTTGCAGACGTTGAGTGGAAGGGAACACTACACCATGTCGGATGTATAAGGTCAGCTTAGAGTCGTTAACTAAAAGCCCCAAGTCCTCCATCTGACGCAGTGTCGCAGTGACTTCTTCGGACGTGAGGCTGGTCAGAGCCATCAATGCGTCGGTGTTGATTCGCTCGTCAGCATTAGCCTCGTACAGATAACTCAAAATGGCCCTGAATTCTTCGAGCCGCCTGGCCGATAACTTAGCGGTGACCAGACGCTTATCGGCCTCCTCCTTAGTCAGCTTCAGGCTTGCCGGGAAGATTTGGGTCTGGTTCTCCTCCCGTTTTAAAAACTGCCCTCGCTCAAGCCAGGACACTGCCGTGACCACTTTTGTTTCAGCGTCACGTTCTCCGGCTTCAAAGCTAGTATCAACATGCTCATCCATCAGCACCTCACCGGCCGTGATGACGAGCCTGCTACCCTTGCGTCGGTCGCTCTCCTTGCGCAATTTGCGCAGGATTTGCTGGATATCACGCAAGGTCAGTTTCGAACCTTCGCACATCCCGAACTGGTTCTCGATGTCCTGAGCGTCATACAGTAGCACGCACCGAGCCTGCCCTTGATCGCGACCGGCGCGACCGGCTTCTTGTAAGTAGTTCTCCAGCGACCCCGGAATATCAGCATGTATCACCAGACGAATATCGGGTTTGTCGACGCCCATGCCAAAAGCGTTGGTGGCCACGATAATCTTCAGTTCCCCGCCCTTGAAGGCGTCCTGAATATCTTTCTTTTCATGTGGCTCCAGCCCGGCGTGGAAGTACTTGCAAGACCATCCGTGGCCGATCAAAAAGTCTGCAAGCTCTTCAGCGCCCTTTCGGCTTGAAACGAATATCACCGCCCCCCCCTCGCTGGCGCCTAGCTCTTCCTCAAGTAATGCTTGAGTATGGTGGCGCTTTTCTGACCGAGTACACGGCAGGACCTCAAAGTGCAGATTGGTACGCTCGTGGGTACCGATAAATTGCTCGAAGGTGATGCCCAACTGCTCTTTGAAATGCTGCTCGATGTCCTCAAGCACATCGGGTTTGGCCGTAGCCGTAAAGCAGCCAATCGCCGCAAGCGGACTGTCACCAGTGAACTGCTTGATGAAGCGCGAGACATAGAGGTAATCCGGGCGAAAATCTGCGCCCCATTTGGACAAACAATGCGCCTCATCGAAGATCCAGGCGCCGACCTGACGCTGGGAGATCGCACGGCGAAAAGCCATATTGCGAAACTGCTCGGGGGATACCAGCAGAATGCCCACATCGCCTAATTGGATCTTCTCCAGCACCTCGGCCCGCTCGGGCATGGTCAACAGACCATTCAAAGTTGCAGCGCATTGGACGTTACGAGCAAGCAGGCCGTCGACCTGATCTTTCATCAGCGACTGCAGCGGCGAGATGATGATCGTCAAGCTGCCGTTGCGATGAAAGCGGTTCAGCGCCGGTAACTGGTAGCACAAGGATTTTCCGCCCCCTGTCGCAAGAATCGCGAGCACGTGCTTGCCCTGCATGCCTGCCAGCACCACGTCATGCTGTAAAGAGCGCCCGTCTCGTTCGGTCCGAAAGTCCTGAATGGGAGCGAAGTAGCGCCTGAGCTCGTGGCGAGGATCATGAGTGGTGCTGCAATAGTCGCAGTGGCTTTCTCCGCAGGGAACGTCACGCAGCTCAGAAATCAACTTACCGGTTGCAGGAAATTGGTGGCGCACCCAAGGTGCCAGAACAGAATTGCCGCCCGACACGCGCAGCCACGCTAGCGCATAAGCAAGTGGCCAACGCTGGCTGTCGTCCATGAGGTCGCTTTGCAACAACTGGTTTAGTCGGTTACTGCAAACCTTGGAAGTACGCGTCAACGTTGGGTCAGTTTCCCGAAGTAGCTCTGGGATCAGGTTACGAAGTTCTGCGAGGGATCCAGGCTCCTGACCAGTGATCGAGGTAAAGAACGCGCCTAGGTCGCTATTTGGCATTGGAGCGAGCAGCGCTTGGTAGCAGAGCAGTTCTGATTGGAGCTTAATACTCAGATCTTCGAATGCACGCCGCTGATCATTGAACAGTGTCAAGGTTGAGCGGCAATCGGACAATGGTGAGTTGAGGCCGTCACGAATGAGTTTGTAGTCTTTGACCAGCCGGTGATACGGGTTTTGTGGAAAGGCCAAAGGCGATAGACGTAGGGTGTCTATCACCGGTAGCTGGTGTAATACCAGATGCGCAGCTTGCTCTCGAAGTATGGGTAAGTCATGGCCGATAACGTTATGACCAAGTACAAAGCTAGCGCCCTGCGCTAAGCGATCAAGGGCCTCAAGCACTGCAGGCAAGTCCTTGTTGACCTTATGCTCAAGCTCCTCCTCCGTATCGGGACGCATCGCACCAACCATGAATATGCGGTCAGTTTGATTGGGTTTGCCGGGGACGACTTCCAGGTCAAAAATCAGGCTTTTAGGTTGATTCGGTAAAACCATTTGAACAGCATCCTTGCAATAAACTTCTCGTGTACTGGCACTTTAACGTCAAATGGCACAGTGCGGATAGGTACACAAGATTGCGGTGATGTTCAAAAATAGGTAGGTGGTGTCGAGGACTGGGATTTATGAAGCAAGCGAACCCGTCTCAGAAGCGCTTACCGAGAAGCTAGAGAGCAGAAGTTTGCTCGCAGCCCCCTGTGCGATGACCAGTCATTGGGTAACCAATCCGATATCCGGGTTTTCGATGTTCAACACATCGGGGGGCTCTAGTTCGAAGCGGTGTTCTTCATCGGGCTGGACGAGCTCGTCGCAGCAATACAGACGCTGTTCGAGCAGTTCCTAAATATGGACCCCACCCGGGCGGCGACTTACTTCGGCTTCATGATCGTTCATGTATGCCGTCTGAGTGGGGGAAAAATTGGGGGCATATAAAGATTCTTTCAAACTGAAGTCACTGTCATCTGATGGAAAAAGCCTTAGCCGAGGTCGCCGCCGCCCACCGGCAAGGTCACGCCGGTGATGTAGGAGGCCTCGTCGCAGGCCAGGAACAGAATTGCGCCAGCTTGTTCGTCGATGCTGCCGTAACGTTTCATCGAGCTGCTCTCGAGGGTCTGGTCGACGATCTGCTGGTACCACACACGCTCCTGCTCGCTCTGCGGCTGGCTGTTGCGCGGGATGCGCCGTGGCGGTGCCTCGGTGCCGCCGGGCGCGGTGGCGTTGACGCGAATCCCGCTGCCGGCAGTCTCCAGGGCCAGGCAGGCCGTCAAGGCATTCACGCCGCCCTTGGCTGCGCCATAGGGCACGCGATTGACCCCACGCGTAGCCACGGAAGACACGTTGACGATCGCGCCCGCGCCCTGCTCCAGCATATAGGGCAGCACGCAATGGCAGCACCACAACGTAGGGAACAGCGAGCGGCGCACTTCGGCCTCGATTTCAGCCTCGGCGTAATGCTCAAAAGGCTTGGCCCAGATGGTCCCTCCGACGTTATTGACCAGCACGTCGATGCGCCCGAAACGCGCCGTGGCGGCGGCCATCACCCGCGCGCACTCGCTGTATTGTTCCAGGTCGGCGGTCAGCGGTAGCGCTCGCTCATGCTGCAATTCATGCACGAGCTCGGAGCGATCTACCGCGACCAGCCAGGCACCCTCCTCCAGCAAGCGTTCGGCGACACGCCGGCCGATGCCTTGCGCAGCGCCGGTGACCAGCGCGACCTTGTTGTTAAACCGTTGAGTCATGCGGCAGTCCTCAGGCGGCATCGCACGGGGCGACGGCGTTAGGGGTGAATTTCTCGTAATGGAAGCTGGCCGGGGTCACGCTCTGCTGCTTGAAGTGCTCGCGCACCGCATCGACCATCGGCGGCGGGCCGCACAGGTACACGTCGACATCGCCGCCATTGTGGGCTTCGTCGGCCATGTGCTGGGTCACATAGCCCTGGCGCGGGTGAGTGGTGTGCGGATCAGCCACGCAGGTCACCAAGTTGAAGTCGGGCAAACGCGCGGTAAAAGCCTGCAACGCCTCGATCATCACCAGGTCCTGATCCCGCGTTACGCCGTAGATCAACCGGATCGGGCGGGTTTCCTGGCGCTGAGCGAGCACTTCAAGCATCGACAGGAACGGCGCCAGGCCGGTACCACCGGCCAGTAACAGCAGCGGCCGCGCCACCTCACGCAGGTAGAAACTCCCCAGTGGGCCGGTGATCGCCACGCTGTCGCCCGGCTGGGCGCGCTCGAGCCAACTGCTCATCAACCCGCCGGGCACGTGCTTGATCAGGAAGCTGGCGCGCGGGTCGCCCGGGCGACTGCTGAAGGAGTAAGCACGAGTCTGCCCACTGTCGGGCACGCTGATATTCACGTACTGGCCGGGCAGGAATACCGGCGCTTGGTCCAGTTCGAAACTCACCTCCAGCGCCGCATCGGCATGTCGGGTGATGCCGGCCAGCGTCGCGGCAAAGTGCGTGGTGCCGGTCTTGCAGGCGCTGGACGGCACCGGCACGGCGATCACGCAGTCGGACTGCGGCACCATTTGGCAGGTCAGTACGTGGCGCGCCTGCGCTTCGTCGGCGCTCAGGGCGTCGTCGATAAAGTCGTCGCCCAGGTCGTAGGCGCCGGTTTCACAGCGGCATTTGCAGGTGCCGCACACGCCGTCCGAGCAGTCCATGGGCAGGTTGATGCGTTGGCGGAAGGCGGCATCGAGCACCTTTTCCCCCACCTTGCAGTCGATGAAGCGGGTCACTCCATCCTCGAAGTTCAGGGCGATGGCATACGTCATGGCGGTGTCCTCAGATGTGGTAGATGTCGATGACCTGGTGGATGTAATCGTTTTTCAGCACCACCTTCTTGCGCGTTATCAGCGGCTGCTCGGCACGGATGTCGAGGCGATAGAAGGAGGTACCGAAATAACTGTCGGTGGTTTTGTAGCGGTGGCTGAGGGTGTGCCAGTTGAAACGCAGGTCCACCTGCGCGCCGTCGTCGGCCAGCACTTCGAGGTTGCACAGCATGTGCACGGTGCGCGGCTCGGGCGTGCTGGCGCTGGAGCGCTCAGTCTTGATGCGAAAGATGCGGTCTTCCAGGCCGTCACGGTTGGGGTAGTAGATCAGCGAGATTTCGCGCTGCGGGTCTTCGGTGAGGGTGTCGTGATCGTCCCAGGCGGGCATCCAGAACTCGGCCTTGGGCGAATAGCAGGCCAGCCAGTCATCCCATTGGCGGTCGTCGAGCAGGCGCGCCTCACGGTAAAGAAAATCCAGCAGTTGGTCACGGGCAAGGCTCATGGCTGCACCTCACGGTCGCTGGCAATCAGCCCTTGCTGTTCGCGCTCGATCGCACGCTGCAGGCTTTGGGCCCAGTGCGCATGCTGGCGCACAAACAAGCCCTCGTCCTCGGTCTTGACCCCGCTGAGCTGCGGTTGCATACCCATGGCCAAGGCATTTTCGTCCGCGCCCTCGACCCACTGCTTGGCGCCACGGCTCAAGTCATTCCACAGGGTGCTCGCGCCCTGGTAACCGGTCTGGCAGGCGCGGAACTCCTCGAGGTCATCCGGGGTGCCCATGCCGCTGACATTGAAGAAGTCTTCGTACTGGCGAATCCGCGTGGCGCGCTCCTGGGCGCTTTCGCCGATGGGCGCCATGCAATAGATTGTCACTTCGGTTTTATCCACGGCGAGGGGCCGCACCACGCGGATCTGGGTCGAGAACTGGTCCATCAGGTACACATTGGGGTAGAGGCAGAGGTTGCGGGTCTGGTCGACGATAAAGTCAGCGCGCGCTTGGCCCAGGCGTTCGGCCAAGGCCTCGCGGTGAGCGTGCACCGGGCGCACTTCGGGGTTGAGCAGGCGCGTCCACAGCAGGATATGCCCGTGGTCGAAGGCGTAGACGCCGCCCAGGCTTTTCGACCAACCATTGGCGTCGACGGTGCGCGTGCCTTCGGCGTCGTAGTTGCGCCGGCCCATGGTCGCCGAGTAGTTCCAGTGCACGGAGCTGACGTGGTAACCGTCGGCGCCGTTTTCGATTTGCAGCTTCCAGTTGCCGTCATAGACATAGGATGAGCTGCCGCGCAGCACCTCCAGGCCCAAAGGGGCCTGGTCGACCATCTGGTCGATGATGACGCGGGTTTCGCCCAAGTAATCGCTGAGTTCCGGCACCGCATCGCTGAGGCTGGCAAACAGGAAACCGCGGTAGTTTTCAAAGCGCGCCAAGCGCTTGAGGTCATGGGAGCCGTCGCAGTCGAAGCTGTCCGGGTAGGCGCCGGTCTTTGCGTCCTTTACCTTGAGCAGCTTGCCGGCGTTGCTGAACGTCCAACCATGGAAGGGGCAAGTGAATGAGCCCTTGTTGCCTTGTTTGCGCCGGCACAACATGGCGCCGCGATGCGCGCAGGCGTTGACCAGACCATGCAGCGCGCCGTGCTTGTCACGGGTGATGACCACCGGCTGGCGGCCGATCCAGGTGGTGAAGTAATCGTTGATCTGCGGCACCTGGCTTTCATGGGCCAGGTAGATCCAGCCGCCTTCGAAGATGTGTTTCATCTCCAGAGCAAACAGGTCGGGGTCGGTGAAGATGTCGCGGCGGCAGCGGAACACCCCAGTGGCGGGGTCTTCCTGTACGGACTCGCGCAATTGGCAGGCGAGTCGGTCGAGTGTACTGATCATGGGGCGGGCCCTCCGTTGTTCTTGTATCAGGCGCCCTCACCGTACGTGTTCGCCCTGCCCGTCAATATCCGCTGCCTGCACATCGCTATCCGCCAGGCGCACGTCGCTTAACGATGGCGTTTCCAGGTCTGCGACGGTAGTTCGCCGAAGCGTTTGCGATAGGCCTCGGAAAACCGTCCCAAGTGCATGAACCCATGGTCCAAAGCCACCTCGGTCACACTGCGCGTGCTGCTCAGTTGCAAGCGTGCATGCACGCGTTCGAGTTTGCAGCGGCGTACGTAATCGCGCGGCGACAGCCCCACCTGGCGCTCAAACAGGCTGTATAGCGAACGTTCACTGACGTTGGCCACGGCCATCAACTGTTCGACGCTGATGTCATCGCCCAAGTGCTGCTGGATAAATTCGTGCACCGCTTCAAACCCACCGCCGTGGGCAGCCCGGGGTGTCTCCCGCAACACATTGCTGCCCAGCAATGCCAGCAGCTTGTTGGCCACGATGCGTTCGTACAGGCCTTGCATGTGGGGCTCGGCAGCGTTTTCCGCCTCATGGCAGATCAACCCGAGCAACGGCAGGAAGCCGCCCATTTCACTGAGCGCGTGGCGGGCGGTCGTGAAGCGGACCCCCGCCCGCGGCAGGCTCCAGTGCTGCTCCAGGCAGGCGTTTTCCAGCAGGCGCACCGGCAGTTTGATGATGAATTTTTCGCAGTCGGCGGAATAGGTCAGGTCTACCGGGTCGTCCGGGTTGATCAGCAGAATTTCCCCCGGCCCGAACACATCATCCTCGCCACGGGAGTTGGAGCGGCAATGCCCGCTCAAGAGGATCTGCAGGTGGTAGATGGTCTCCAGCGCCACCGACGTGACCCGCACCGGTGCGCCGTAGCTGATGCGGCACAGGTCCAGGCTGGCGAAGGTGCGATGGCTGATACTTGCCCGGGGCCGGCCCCTGGGAGGCAGGCGAATGCAGTGGCTGCCCACATGCTGGTTGACGTAGTCCGACACCGCGTAGGCATCGGCGCCCTGGAAAATCTGGCTGCGCTCACTCAATAGCACGGTCATGGTCGCGACTCTTTTATCGTTATTGGGCTCAGGCTGACGCTTGGGTAGGGGGGCGTCCAATATGGATAAAGTCTGGAGGGATACCCTGGAGGTATCGTCGGGCGTGGCGCTCGCGACCTAGCGATACCCCCGCGCCTGAACATCGAACAACTCGGCATAGCGCCCACCCGCCGCCATCAGTTGATGATGACTGCCCTCCTCCAGGATTCGCCCGCCGTCCAGCACGATGATGTGGTCGGCATTGCGCACGCTGGAGAATCGATGGGAAATCAACAACGTCATGCGGCCCTTGGCGTGTTCGCGAAAGTGCTCGAATACCGCCGCCTCGGCGCTGGCGTCCAGCGCCGCCGTCGGCTCGTCAAGAATCAGCAGATCCGCCTCCTGGCGCATATATGCGCGTGACAAGGCAACCTTCTGCCATTGCCCACCCGACAACTCCTGGCCGCCAAGCCAGCGCCCTAACTGTGTGCCGTAGGTCTTGCTCAGGCGTTCGATGAACTCGGCGGCCACCCCCTGGGTTGCAGCCGTGCGCCAGCGCGGCTCGTCGTTCAGCGCATCGACGTCACCCACGCCAAGGTTCTCGCCGACGGTCATCTGGTAGCGGATGTAATCCTGGAAAATCACCCCAATGCGCTGGCGCAGTGTCTGTTCATCCCAGTCTTGCAAGTCGCTGCCATCCAGCAGAATACGCCCCTCGTGCGGGGTATACAGGCGCGTGAGCAGTTTGATCAGGCTGGTTTTGCCCGAGCCATTCTCGCCCACCAGGGCCAGGCTTTGCCCCGGCGCCAAGTGCAGGTTGATGTCAGCCAATGCCGGCCGCTCAGCGCCGGGGTAACTGAACCCCACGTGCTCGCAACGCAAACCGTCGCCGGGACGCGCGCCCTGGGTAAGCCGGCCACTCGGCACGACCACTGGGGTTAGCAGGTACTCATAAAGGTCTGAGAGAAACAGACTGTCGTCATACAGGCCGGCAATCGCGCTGAGGCTGGCGGTGATCGCGCTTTGCCCCTGCTTGAACAGCACGATGTACATGGTCATCTGCCCCAGGCTGGTCTGGCCGCGCACGGTGTCCAGCACCACCCAGGCGTAAGCCACATAAAACGCCGCGGTGCCCAGCAGGCCCAGGGCAAAGCCCCAGGCATCCCGGCGCACCGTCAACTGGCGGTCTTCGGCGTACAAGCGCCGGGCGTTGTCGCGGTAGCGCTTGAGGAACAGCGGCGCCAGGCCGAACAGCTTGACCTCTTTGGCGTGGGTCTCGTGGGACAGCAGCGATTCCAGGTAATTCTGTTGACGGGTCTCCGGCGCACGCCGGTGGAACAGGCGAAACGCATTGCCCGAGAAATGCGTCTCGGCGAAGAAAACCGGTAAGGCGCCGACCACCAGAATCACCAGCGCCCACGGCGAAAAGTGCACTAACAACACGGCAAAGCTGACCAGCGAGATCAGGTTCTGCACCAACCCCAGGCCCTTGGTGACCAGGCTCAGCGGCCGTGTCGACGCGCCCTGGCGCACGCGCACCAGCTTGTCGTGGAACTCGGCGTCTTCAAATTGCGTGAGCGAGAGGGTCTGGGCCTTCTCCAGAATCATCAGGTTGACCTTCACCCCCAACTGCACACGCAGCAAAGATTGCTGCATTGACAACGCACGCTGAGCGGCGGCCAGCAGCCCCAACACGCCCGCCTCGGCCAGCACGTATTGCATCACTGGCCACACGGGTGCCTGGCTGCCGGCTGCATGAATCTGCATCGCATGCACCACGCCGTCGACAATACGCTGGCCGATCCAGGCAGCCAGCGCAGGCAACAGACCTGCAACGATGGTGGCCAGCAGCAGGCCTATGAATAAGGGGCGCGACGTCCCCCAGACCAGCTTCAGTGCCCTGCGCGCCTGGATGGAAAACGCGCTCAATCGATTGAACAGCACCATCAATGGCATGGCCTCCGTGTGGGGGTTAGGGGTGAGACGGGTGGATTATGACAGGCGATGACGTCGCGCACATCCAACGGCGAGCCGACACGCCGCACCAGCCGGGTAATAAAAATAGGTGATCTTATAAAACTACAAGATAACAATATCTAATAATTAGCTTATTCTAAAAAAGACTTTCCCCGCAGTTTTTTATAGAGATATCTTCACTTCACAGACCGACCCCATGCCTGGCGGAGGACGTACCCCCGACATGGATCTCTCTCGATATGCCCGATATTTCTCACCCCGCCCCGCTAAAAAAATTCCACCTGTCGCTGTTGACCAGTTCGCTGCTGCTGGCGGCGGTACCCGCCTGCGCCGAGGACGCCAAGCTCGGCACGGTAACGGTGATTTCCACCGGTTTGCGCGGCCAGGAGCGTACCGTCGCCGACAGCCCGGCCCCCATTGATGTGATCAACAGCGAGCAGTTGCTCAAGACCGGCCGTGCCGAGTTGTCCGAGGCGATTGCCAAGCTGCTGCCCTCCTTCAACTTCGGCACCAATATCGCTGGCTACAACTCAGTGACGCGCCCGCTGAGCAACCGCAGCCTCGGCCCGGCCTACACCCTGGTGCTGGTCAACGGCAAACGGCGTCACAACGGCGCCACCGGCCAGCGCGGCTCGATCGACAACAGCGGCGCAAATGCCGTGGACATCGATCTGATCCCGGTCAGCTCGGTCGACCATATCGAAGTACTCAAGGACAGCGCCGCCGCCCAGTACGGCTCGGATGCGGTGGCTGGGGTGATCAATATCATCCTCAAGTCCGCCAACAACGGCGGGCACCTGGAGACCAGCTATGGTCAGTTGTATTCCGGCCAGGGCGAAACCATCAAGGTCGCTGGCGACCAGGGTTTCAAGCTCGGTGATGGCGGCTTCTTCCACCTCTCGGCCGATGCGCGCAAACGCGGCGAAGCGGCCTGGAACGACAAGGCCGACAGCAGCGTACGCGCCTTCAACGATCCGGCCAAGGAAGCGGCCTGGGACCGCGTGGCAATCAAGAACGGCGACCCCGACCTCAAGGCCTTCAACCTGGCCTACAACGCCGAACTGCCGCTGGAAGACCTGACCCTTTATTCGTTCTCCACCTACGGCGAGCGCGACGCCGAAGCGGCCAACTATTTGCGCCTGCCCACCGGCCGCGCGGCGGTGCCGGAGGTGTTCCCCGACGGCTATTACCCGTTGAACAACATCAAGGACCGCGACTACCAGTTGCTCTTTGGCGGCAAGGGCCAAGTGGCCGAATGGAACTGGGACCTGAGCACCACCTACGGGCGCAACAATGTGCACCACTCCAGCGACCTGAATATCAACCCGTCGCTGGGCACCGCTTCGCCGACCCAATTCGACAACCTGGCGACCTTGCGCTTCGAGCAATGGGTCAATAACCTCGACTTCACCCGCCGTTACGACAGCCTGTTCAACCTCACGTCGCCGGTGCAGGTGTCGGCCGGCCTGGAGCATCGCTGGGAGCATTTCAGCACCTTTGCCGGCGACCCCGAGGCCTATATCACCGGCACATACCCGGCGGCAACGGGCGCACAGGCGGCAGTGACCATTCGCCCCGAAGATGAAGTCAGCCTGATCCGCAACAACTACGCCGGCTACCTGGACCTGGGTTTTGACCTCACCGAGCGCTGGTTCCTTGATGTGGCCGGGCGGGTCGAACATTACGACGATGACTCGGGCAACACCTTCGGCCTCAAGGTGAACTCGCGCTACGAGCTGACCGACAGCGTGGCGGTGCGCGGCACCGTCGGCACTGGTTTCCGTGCGCCGTCGCTGACCCAGATCGGCTACACCGTGGCGGACAACCGCGTGGCTACCGACGTCAACGGCAACGTGGTTCCGGCAGTCACCCGCCTGACCCCGTCGGGCAGCAACCTGGCCAAGGCGCTGGGTGGCGATGACCTGAAACCGGAGAAGTCGCGCAACCTCGGCCTGGGCCTCACCTGGCAACCCGCGCCGCGCACCAGCATCACCGCCGACGCCTACCTGATCGACATCGACGACCGCATCGCCCTGACCAGCAATATCTATGACCAGGGCAATGGCGCAGTCAACGCGATCCTCGCCGACCAGGGCGTGCCCACCGGCACCTGGGTCAACTATTACACCAACGCCTTCGACACCCGTACCCGTGGCCTGGATGTGGTCGCCGACCACACCACGCCGCTGGATGCCTGGGGCGACGTGCGCTGGAGCCTGGGCTTGAACTGGAACAAGACCACCATCGAAGGCACCCGCGACACCCCGGCCGCACTGGTCGGTTCCGGCGTGACCCTGGTGGGCCGCGACCGCGAAGGTGACCTCACGCAGGCGTCGCCCAAGACCAAGTGGATCCTCGGCGCGAACTGGAAAGTGCAGGACCTCGCGGTCAACCTGCAAACCGCCCGCTACGGCGCGGTAAAGACCCTGGCGGTCAACCCCACCGGGGATCGCAGCTTCGGCGCCAAATGGATCACCGACCTCGATGTCAGCTACACCTTCGTCGACAGCATCACCGTAAGCATCGGCGGCACCAACATCTTCGACGTGCGCCCCGACCGGCACGCCGTCTACAGCAACCTGGGCCTGGCGCCTTACGGCAACCCGCCGTTCTATCCGGGCGGCGGCTACTGGTACACCAAGCTGGCCTACGACTTCTGATTCACATCGCCAAACGAGGGCACCCCATTGAACACCTCCAACTTGATGAGCCGTTTGCTGGCCCCCTGCGCCCTGGCGATCAGCCTGGCCGCCTGCTCACCTTCGGGCGACCAGGCGCAAGCGAACAAAACCCTGAACATTGCATTTTTTGGCGACAACACCACCCTGGTCAGCGTCGACCCATTCCAGGTGTACTGGCTGGAACATCGCGTGCTGCTGCGCAATGTCGCCGAGTCGCTCACCGACCAAGACCCGGCCACCGGCAAGATCATCCCCTGGCTGGCCAAGAGCTGGGAGATCAGTGACGACGCGCTGACCTACACCTTTCACTTGCGCGATAACGTGACGTTCAGCAACGGCGAGCGCTTCGACGCAAAAGCGGTAAAAAACGCGTTCGACAGCGACAAGGCACTGGCCACCCAGCTGCCGGCGACCTTCGGCGCCACCTACCTGGCAGGTTATGACCACGCCGAAGTGGTCGACGACTTCACCGTCAAGCTGTTGCTGGCCAAACCCAACGCGGGCTTTTTACAAGCCACTTCTACCACCAACTTGGCAATCCTTGCGCCCGCGTCCTACGCACTCACGGTCAAGGAACGCTCTCTGGGCAAGATCATCGGTACCGGGCCGTTTGTGCTGGCCAGCTATACCCCGGAAGTCGGCGCGCGCCTGACAAAACGCAAGGGTTACGCGTGGCCCTCGGCGAATATGAAGAACCCGGGTGAGGCACACCTGGACGCCGTCGACATCAGCTACATCCCCGAAGAGAGCGTGCGCAACGGCCTGTTCTTGCAGGGCAAGGCCGACATCCTGTGGCCACGCAACCCGTTTTCGGAGGTCGACCTCAAGCTGTTCCAATCCAAGGGCGCGACCATCCAGAGCCGCTCGCTGCCGGGCCCGGCGCTGAACCTGTACCCCAACACCCGTGGCGAGCGCATCCTCGCCGATCAACAAGTGCGCCTGGCCGTGCAGAAGTCCATCGATCGTAAGAGCTACGCCAGCACCGTATATAACGCCGAGTTTCCAGTGGTGGATGGCATTTTCGACGTAACCACGCCTTACTTCAAAAGCCAGGGCAGCAAGCTCGGCTACGACCCGGCAGTTGCCGAAAAACTGTTGGATCAAGCCGGCTGGGCCAAGGGCGCGGACGGTTACCGCAGCAAAAACGGCAAGCGTCTGAGCCTGAGCTACAACATCAGCCCGGCCGAAACCGCGGGTGACGTGCTGATCCAGGACCAACTGCGCAAGGTCGGCATCGATCTGAAGCTCAGCGTGGTGACCCGCGCCGAATGGGTGGCCAATAACTCCGCCGGCAACTACGACCTGACCATCAACTACATGACTCGCGCTGACCCGATCATCCTGCAAACCATCCTCGACCCGCGCAGCGCCAACAACTCCACCGTGGCCACTAACACCTACGAACCGGCCACCCTGGAAAAAGCCACGGGCTTGTTCGATGCCGGCATTACGGCCACCCAAGGCGCACAGCGTGCCGCCGCCTATGGCGACCTGCAGGACCTTCTGATCGACGAAAGCTCGGCGTTCCCGGTGTACGAGCGCGTGTGGCAGGCGGCAATGTCGCCGAAGGTGAAGAACTTTCGCTGGACTGCCGAGGGCTTCGCGCTGCTGGGTGATATCGAGATCGGCACACCATGAGCCGCTACCTGATCGGACGCGTCGGCCAGGCTCTGCTGGTGCTGTGGGGGGCCTATAGCATCACCTACTTGATCCTCTATCTGCTGCCGGGCGACACGCTGTCGATCATGCTCAGTGCTTCGGGCATGGAGGCCGATTCACTGTCGGTGGCCGACCTGGCCAAGGCGCGGGCCTATTACGGCCTGGACAAGGGCCTGTTCGAGCAATATGTCGACCTGCTGCTGGGCGCCTTGCACGGCGACTTCGGCCAGTCCCTGTCGCTGAACCGCCCGGTATCCGAGTTACTCGCCGAGCGCCTGCCGCAAACCCTGTCCCTGGCCGGCCTGGCGATTGTGTTGTCGCTGGTCGGCGGCATCGGCCTGGCCTACCTGACCGCCTACATTCGCTGGCAACCGCTGAAAAAAGCCTTGGCGCGCCTGCCTTCCCTGGGGTTTTCGGTGCCGGTGTTCTGGATGGGCCTGTTGCTGATCCAGGTGTTTGCCTTCGGCCTCGGCTGGTTCCCCGCCACCGGCAGCCGAGGCTTTGAAAGCCTGGTACTGCCGGCGGTCACCCTGGCGATTCCAAGTGCGGCGGTGTATGCCCAAGTGCTGCAGCGCAGCTTCCAGGGAGTGTGGCAGGAGTCGTATATCGTCACCGCCTACGCCAAGGGCCTGAACCGTGGCCAGGTGCAAGCGCGCCATGGGTTTCGCAACGCGGCGCTGCCGATTCTCACCCTGATCGGCCTGCAGGTGGGCAACACGGTGTCCGGTGCGGTGCTGGTGGAAACCATCTTCGCCCGCTCCGGCATCGGCCGCCTGGCCCAGGAGGCCGTGCTGCGCCAGGACATCCCGGTGGTGCTGGCGATTGTCGCGGTGTCGGCGGCAGCCTTTGTGCTGGTCAACCTGCTGGTGGATTTGCTGTACCCGTGGCTCGACCCGCGCATTTCCCACACGCCAAAGGTGTCCTAGACCATGACGATCCTTGAGCAAAACCTCGGCCTTACGCCCCCACTCTGGCAACGCCGCACCCGCCGACAACGTGCCATGGCGACGGTCATGCCCTTGCTGCGGCGACCGGGCTTCAGCCTGGCAGTGTTGATTGTGTTGTTTTCATTGCTGGCCGCCGTGGCGCCCCAGTGGTTGACCAGCTTCGACCCTTATGCCACCGCACCTGCGGTCAAGCTCACGGCGCCGAACCTGACCCACTGGTTTGGCACCGACGAGCTGGGCCGCGACCTGTACACCCGGATGGTCTACGGCTCCAGCCTGTCGGTGCTGGCGGCCTTTCTGGCGGTGGGGATCGCGTTGTTGGGCGGGCTCGGGCTGGGCATTCTGTCCGGCTTTGCTGGTGGGCGTATCGACGCGGTAATCATGCGGATTGTCGACGTGTTGCTCGCCTTGCCCGGCTTGCTGCTGGCTCTGGCGATTGTCACCGCCATCGGCTTCGGCACGGTGCCGGTGGCTATCGCCGTGGGCGTCGGGATTGTCCCCGGATTCGCCCGCACCACCCGCGCCGAAGTGCTACGCGTCAAGACCCTGCCGTACGTGGAAGCCGCACGCCTGGGCGGCGCTAGCTGGGGCCGCACCTTGCTGCGGCACATCCTGCCCAACGCATGGGGCCCCGTGGCGGTACTGGCGACCCTGGATTTCGGCGCAGCCATCCTCGCAACCGCCGGCCTGAGTTTTCTCGGTTTTGGCGCCGCGCCTCCGGCCGCCGAATGGGGCACGTTGATCGCCAACGGTCGGCACTTTCTGATCACCGCCCCCTGGGTGTCGTTGCTGCCCGGCCTGTTCCTGGTCGCGGTGGTATTCAGCCTCAACCACATTGCCCGCACGTTCGAGGAGGTTCAGCGATGAATGCTTTAGTTGATGTTCGCCAGCTGAGTGTCAGCTACCGGCACGGCAACCTGGCGGTAAACCAGCTGTCACTGACCATCACCCAAGGCGAGACGCTGGCGATTGTCGGCGAGTCCGGCTCGGGTAAATCCACCCTGGCCAACGCGATTCTCGGCCTGTTGCCGGGCAGCGCAACCATCAGCGCCGGCGAGCTGTGGGTGGACGGCAACAACCTCACCCACGCCAGCGAACGCCAGAGACGCGGCCTGCGCGGGCGCACCATCGGCCTGGTGCCCCAGGACCCGATGGTCAGCCTCAACCCGACCCTGCGTATTGGCCAGCAGATTGCCGAGGCGCTGATCCTGGCCAAGGGCAAGCGCTACCCCGGCGTCGATGCGGATATCGTCGAGCTACTGCAACAGGTCGGTATCGCCAAGCCGGTACTGCGCGCGCGCCAGTACCCGCATGAACTCTCCGGGGGTATGCGCCAGCGTGTGCTGATCGCCATCGCCCTGGCCGGCAACCCACGCTTGCTCATCGCCGACGAACCGACCAGTGCCCTCGACGTCACCGTGCAGCGCAAGATCCTCGACCACCTGAAACGGCTGGTCAGTGAGCGCGGAATTTCGTTGCTGATCATCACCCATGACCTTGGCGTGGCGTTGGATCGCGCCGACCGCGTCCTGGTGATGCAACAGGGACAAGTGGTGGAGCAAGGGGCACCACGGCAGATTCTCGGCGCGCCGCAGCATGACTACACCCGCGCCTTGATCGCCGCCGCGCCAGCGTTCGCCACGCGCCGCCAGCCGCTGGCCAGGCCGGCCCCGACGCAGCCGCCGATCCTGCAGCTGCAAAACGTTGGCAAGACGTTCGTGCTGCCCAAGGTCAAGGGCGAAGACGCGACCTTTGTCGCGCTGGAGGACCTCAGCCTGCTGGTCTACCCCGGGCAGACCCTGGCGATTGTCGGCGAGTCCGGCTCAGGCAAAAGCACCGCGCTGCGCATCGCCCTCGGCCTGGAAAAACCCAGCCGCGGGCGGGTGTGGTTCGAGCAACAGGACGTCACCGACCTCAGCTGGCGCGACTTCCGCCCGCTGCGCCAGCGCCTGCAACTGGTGCAACAAAACCCGTTTGCGGCGCTGGACCCACGCTTCACAGTGTTCGACAGCATCGTCGAACCGCTGGTGTCGTTCGGCTTGCTCAAGGGCCCTGCCCTGGAACAGGCCGCGCGCGAGCTGATCAGTCGCGTGCATTTGCCGGTGAGTTTCCTCGATCGCCTGCCGCGCGAGCTTTCCGGCGGCCAGTGCCAACGGGTCGCCATCGCCCGCGCCCTGGCGCTGAAACCGGATCTATTGCTACTGGATGAACCGGTCAGCGCCCTCGACGTGTCCGTGCAGGCGCACATCCTTGAACTGCTGCAAGAGCTGCAACGGGACATGGGCATCGCCTACGTGCTGGTGTCCCACGACTTGTCGGTGGTCGCCAACTTCGCCCATGAGGTGCTGGTGCTGCGCAATGGCCGGGTGGTCGAACAGGGTTCGGTGGAGCGCATCTTCAACCGCCCGACCAGCGATTACACCCGTGAGCTGATTGGCGCCATCCCTGGCCAGCACGCTATCGCGAGCGCCGCCTGAGCGGCGCTTTACTCGGCAGTCCAGTCACGCGCCGTGATGCCCTTCTCCTGGGCATACGCGGTCTGACGTGAAGCAATAGAACAGCTGGCGAGGATTCTTCGCAGCACAGAACCGATACGAACGCCTGTGACACTGCTCGCTCAAGCCTGCGTGTTACACCTCCTGCCGGACCTGATCCGCTTCAGATTCCAGCGCAACCACTGTCGCACCATGGTTGGTAATGCCGAAAGGAATGTGCACAGATGGCGCAACTGCGCTAGTCGATTGTAGGTGCCCAGATTGATCATCAAAGAAGATGTGCGGTTTCAATACACCTAAAATCCTGCCTTTCTCAATGCCACCCAGAAAGAACGCGTCGTTAGCCATGACACCCCAACTTTTGAGTGTATTCATTGCACGCTCATGAGACGGCGCATTGCGGGCTGTGACGATTGAGACACGTATGCGGTTTTCGTAGTCAGGATTGAGCTTTTTATGTTGCTCCTCGACCGACTGGATTTTGGATATCCGCACCATGAACTCCTTCAGCGGCCCCGGGTTATGGGGCTGCATAACGTTCTTCACTTCATGCGCATGGAACTCAGACAATCCAGAGGCCTGCATGATTGTTTCGGACTCATCACCGGCAAGGACGCCGTCAAAGTCGAACGCGATGCGTAAGGTTTTATCCGTTTCGTCGTCTTCGAATTTTGAATCGAGCACCTGGCCAGCCGGGTACCCGGCCTTGATAGCCGCTTCCACGTCTTTTTTGTCACCCGACAAAAATAAAGCGATATTCAGAGCAGGTATGTATTCATAAGGGGATTTTCCCTGCATGAAAATCGCCCGTGTCATCCCAAGGCCGTAGTGCTCGATAGTCTTCAGCACGCGCAGCCCAGTATCAGGATCGTTGCGCGAAAGCAGTATGACCTCAACGAGCGGATCCGTAGGATCGACGCTCAGGTCATTCACTGACAGCAAGCGCTTGATGAAGGGGAACGCTATCCCCTTACGAAGCGGGACGTGAAGATTTTTTTGCTGAAACTTGCGGTATTCCTCCTCCCCCTGACGCTGAAACACTGCGTCCGATGCCAGCAAATCAAACACAGCGCTGGAAGCGACGCCGATCACCAGGCGATTCTCTAACTCGTAGGGCATTGAAACCTCTCTGGATGCCTCTAAGCGCAAATATGGATAGGCATTGAACATGCCGATCGATTTCAAGCACACATCCCCCCTTCTCGCAACGATTTAATACCCCGCCAATTTCAATCCCGGCGCAAAAGCGTATTCGGCGCCACCCCAAACGCCTTACGAAACGCATGGCTGAAATGCGAGAAATCAGAAAACCCAAAGTCCAGCGCCGCCTCAGACACACTGCGTACCTGGCCCCGCTCGATCGCTTCTCGGCTGGCATTCAGGCGCTCTTTCCAGATCTCTGCAACGGGGGTTTTCTGGTAGCGGGCGAAGGCGCGTGTAACGGTGCGGGTGGACACGTTGTGGGCTTTGGCGATGGCTTCAATCGACAGGTCAGGTTCGGTGAGGTGGCGTTGGATGTACTGCATGATGCGGCCGTAGAGGTCCATTTCCTGATGGCTGGTTTTCAGGTCCTGCAGTTCCAGGCTGATCACCAGCAGATCAAGCACAGCACTTGAGTAACGATTCGAGATGCGTTCATCCTGCAACGACGCAGGCGTGCTCGCGGCCTGGTGCAGCATTTCGCGCAAGGGCACTACACCTGGGCGCCGGTCGTCGAGGACCATGGCGGTGTACTCGGCAATACGCGGCAGGCGCTCGGTGAGCAACGCTCTGGGAATACGGATCAAGTGGTTTTCGGTACCACCCAGGCTGAAGCGAAACGCCTGTGTTGCGTCATAAAGAAACAAATTGCCCGTTGCCAGGTTGGCTTTTCTTGAGCCTTGTTCGATTTGCCCATGGCCCTTTCGAGCGAAACCCAACCATAAATCTTCAGCCGGGCCGCTGCGCAGGTGCTGTTCGGAACGCTCCCAGTAATGCAGCGGCGAAGACAGCGTACAAATGTCCAGCGCGCCGACTGTATTAAGGGTGAGTGAGCCATCAAAGCGGCTCTGGGACAAGGGTTTGCTATCGGCCGCCAGGCAATGGCGACAGACCACTTCTTTCCAATAATCAAACCGACGTGTTGCAGGGACGGCAAGGGTCGAATACTGAGTGTTCGGGTTCATGACGCTGACCTCGACAACGATGCAATAGGCGCGCGAGAAGTTGTAACGTGCGGCCAATTGTCAGCCATCAAAGCAATTAACACGCCAAATGCAGTGGCATGCCGGCTGTAGCAACGGTAACTACGATGCGAAGCGAGCCGCTCTTGATCTTGCTCTTGATCTGCTTTTGATCTCAAGCGCCCCGTTAAACCACGCTGGCCGGAATTCGACAGGGATTTGGGGGGTAAACCGGCAGGGATGCCGGTTTAGCCGCCCCGCGCCATGGATGGCGCGTGGCGGCGGCCGCCCAAATCACTGGCGGATTACGGGCACACCGAGCCTAGGCGAGGTGCCGAGGGGTGGGGCAAGAGCCCTTTGGTTACTTTGGGGCTCTTTTCCAAAGTGACCCGCCGTCAGGCGGAACCCTAAGTGGCCGTTACCGCAGGAATGGATATGCACACAATCCAACTGTGTTGACTGTCAGGCCGCCATCGCAGGCAAGCCAGCTCCCACACTTGGACCGCGCGGCGTCAGGTAGCAGGTAGATGAGTGTCGGCTGACAGGCCGTCATCGCAGGCAAGCCAGCTCCCACAATTGGCCCGCGTCGCACCGCAGTCGTGGCCCGTTTAAGGGCACAGCACATCACATCATCAGCCCGCGTGCACCAACGCAGACCACAGGTAAACGTCCGTAGCCGGCCTGTCTTTGCCAACCAAGCGGTTGTCTCACCGAACAAAGCGCCCCCTCCTCTGCCGGCCTAATTTCCACCTCACAGCAGCTCATACCCCGCTGATGAGGTACGCCATGCATCGACACTCTTCACCACGATTGGCTGATTCTTCCTGGCTTCTGCAACGGCGCGATCTCGCGCCTGAGGAGTCGGCTTATTGGTTGATTGAATGGGGAACCATGCAGCTGCTGCACCGACGGCAGGTCGCCAAGCGCCCCCTGCCGCCGACGCGCTGACGCCCACCCGTAGGCCTGAACCAAAATAACGAGGAGCTCAAGATGGAATCTGCAATCGACACACATCTCAAATGCCCACGCACCCTGTCCCGCCGTGTGCCCGAGGAGTATCAACCGCCGTTCCCGATGTGGGTGGCGCGCGCTGACGAGCAGCTGCAACAAGTGGTGATGGCTTATCTGGGCGTGCAGTATCAAGGCGATGCCCAGCGCAAGGCTGCATTGCAGGCGATGCGTCACATCGTCGGCAGTTTCAGCCACGCCGACGGCCCGCAGAACTACGATTTGACTCAGCACACCGACAGCAGCGGCTTTGATAATCTGATTGTGGTCGGGTACTGGAAAGACCCTGCCGCCCATTGCCGCTGGTTGCGTTCACCCCAGGTGAATGACTGGTGGAGTTCGCCGGATCGTCTGGGTGAAGGCCTGGGTTACTTCCGCGAAATCACCGCGCCGCGCGCCGAGCAGTTCGAGACGCTGTACGCCTTCCAGGAGAACCTGCCGGGTGTTGGCGCAGTTATGGATGCCACCAGTGGCGAGATCGAAGAGCACGGCTACTGGGGCTCGATGCGCGACCGTTTCCCCATCTCCCAAACAGACTGGATGAAGCCCACGAGCGAGCTGCAAGTGGTCGCGGGCGACCCGGCCAAGGGCGGACGCGTCGTGGTGCTGGGGCATGACAACCTCACACTGATTCGTTCCGGCCAGGACTGGGCGGATGCCGAGGCAGAGGAACGCTCGCTCTACCTCGACGAAATTTTACCGACGTTGCAGGACGGCATGGACTTCCTGCGGGACAACGGCCAGCCGTTGGGCTGCTACAGCAACAGGTTCGTGCGCAATATCGACCTGGACGGCAACGTGCTCGACCTGAGCTACAACATCGGTCACTGGCGCTCAGTGGAGAAACTCGAACGCTGGGCCGAATCCCACCCGACCCACCTGCGTATTTTCGTGACGTTCTTTCGCGTGGCCGCGGGCTTGAAGAAGTTGAGGCTGTACCACGAGGTGTCCGTGTCCGACGCCAAGAGCCAGGTCTTCGAGTACATCAACTGTCACGCGCAAACCGGGATGTTGCGCGACGCCCTGCCGCCCACAGCCTGAGCGCCCTCGGCGTGTAACCCCCCAGCTTCTACCGCCCTGCCACCCTTCACGGGTGGCCCGGTCCCCTGTGCGAGGAATAAACGATGAATAAGATCCGCCTGCTGACCCTCTCCACCCTGTTGCCCGCCCTCCACGCGAACGCGGGTGAGGTCGCGCCTGGCGACTACGAGCAATATCCGGTCGGTGCCACTATCGGGGCGATTTATTACCAGCACGCCACTACGGACTCGGCTTACGCCAACGGCCACAAGGCCAGCTCTGACTTCAGGGTGACCTCCGACGTGGGCATCCTGCGTCTGCTCCATGTGTATGCACTCAGCGACACGGTCACCATCGACCCGCAATTTCTTTTGCCTTTCGGGCACGTCTCCGGCGCAGGTGACGCCTCGGCACTGGGCAGTACTCGCGGCGTAGGCGACTTGATCCTCACCGCGCCGGTGAAATGGCGGTTCAACGAAGCCCGCGACACCCTCAGTATCGCCCCCTATGTGTATGTGCCTTCGGGCACGTATGACAAGGACGATGCGCTCAACCTCGGGGAGAATCGCTGGAAATTCGAACTGCAGAGTGCCTACGTCAAGCACTTCACAGAGAAATGGGCGATGGACCTGGTCGGCGGCGCGACCTGGTATGGCGACAACACCGATTACGGTGCAAATGCCGACCGCCTGAAGCAGGACGTGTCCTACGCAGCGCAAATCATGGGGCGTTACATGCCGGATGCCACCACCACCTTTGCTGTTGGCTTGGGGCGTACCTGGGGAGGCGAGACAAACATCGAGCATGTCAATCAGGACAACGAGTTGGGTACCACCAATTTGCGCCTTACCGCCACCAAATTCGTCACCCCCACCGACCAGGTGCAACTGCAATTGGGCAAAGACCTCTCGGTGGACAACGGCACCCGCGAAGACTTCCGCATGAACCTGCGTTACGCGCACATTTTTTAACGCCGGAAACTGCGACCGCACGCCCCTGGCGCCAGGGTGTCCCGCTCAGCCAAGTCGATGTCTTTCTCAACCAAGCCACCGGCTGGATGCGCGGACTATCTTGAGCCCCAGGCCCGCTGATAGTGAGCATGCAGTGCTCTTCGGCCATTTACGATAAGGACAGCCAACCATGGCAATCGCTCGCCCCACCCTTGAACAGCTATTGGCTATTTCGAGCAGCCTGCACATGCAGCTCGATGCGCAGCAAGCCGATGAATACCTGGCACTTATGCAGGCAAGCTTCGATGCCTATGACCTGGTTGACGAGCTGCCGGACTTCATCCCGCCGGTGCGTTATGAACGCAGCTCAGGCTACCGCCCCTCAGCCGCACACAACCCGCTCAACGCCTGGTACTTCCGCACCGAAGTCAACGGTGCGCGCGAAGGCAAGCTGGCGGGTAAAACAGTCGCCCTCAAGGACAATATTTCACTGGCTGGCGTGCCCATGATGAATGGTGCCAAACCGCTTGAAGGCTTTGTACCCGCCTTCGATGCCACGGTTGTCACGCGTTTACTGGATGCCGGCGCGACCATTCTGGGCAAGGCAACGTGCGAACACTACTGCCTGTCCGGCGGCAGCCACACCTCCGATCCTGCACCGGTGCACAACCCCTATCGCCAAGGGTTTGCCTCGGGTGGCTCGTCTTCCGGCAGCGCAGCACTGGTTGCCGCCGGCGAGGTCGACCTGGCCGTCGGCGGTGACCAGGGCGGGTCAATCCGCATTCCTTCCGCCTTCTGCGGCACTTACGGCATGAAGCCGACCCACGGCCTGGTGCCCTACACCGGCATCATGGCCATCGAGGCGACTATCGATCACGCCGGCCCCATTACCGCAAACGTGCGCGACAACGCCTTGATGCTGGAGGTCATGGCCGGCGCCGATGGGCTCGATCCGCGACAAGCCGCGCCGCAGGTCGACGCTTACAGCGATTACTTGGAGCGCGGTGTCAACGGGCTGAGGATCGGCATCCTGCGCGAAGGTTTTGAACTGGCCAACCAGGACCCACGTGTGGCCTCGTGCGTACGCCAAGCCATTGCAGCGTTTGCGCGGCTGGGAGCGCAGGTCGAGGAGGTGTCGGTGCCTGAGCACAGCATTGCCGGTTCGCTGTGGCACCCCATCGGCTGCGAAGGCTTGATGATGCAGATGATGCACGGCAATGGGGCCGGCTTTAACTGGCAAGGGCTGTATGACGTCGGCTTGCTAGACCAGCAAGCCGGATGGCGCGATCAAGCCAATGAGCTGTCCGCCTCTCTCAAGCTGTGCATGTTCGTCGGGCAATACGGCCTGGAGCGCTACAACGGGCGGTTCTACGCCAAGGCACAAAACCTCAGGCGCGTGGCGCGCGCCGGGTATGACGCCGCGTTGGCGCGCTATGACCTGCTGGTGATGCCCACCGTGCCGATCATCGCCCAGCCCCACCCGCAGCCGGGCTGCTCGGTTACCGAGTACGTGGCCCGTGCACTGGAAATGATCGGCAATGCCTCCGCCCAGGACATCACCGGCCATCCGGCCATGTCGATTCCCTGCGGCCTGGTAGACGGTTTACCTGTCGGGCTGATGCTGGTCGGCAAGCACTATGCCGAAGGCACGATTTACCAGGCCGCCGCAGCGTTCGAGGCGTCGGTTGACTGGAAAAACTGTTAGCCGGTAATCCCGCGCAGCGCAAAAAGAACAAGCCGCCAGGCGCTGCCCAGAAGCTCAACGATGAGGAGTCAACTTATGAGCGCACATCAAGCAACCACATCAACACCGGGCGAACGCGCGCAAGCGCTGCTGCAGGTGCTCAAGCAGAAGGATCTGATCCCCGACGGTTACATCGAACACATGACACAGCTGATGGCGCACCAATGGAGCCCGGAGAACGGAGCTCGGGTGGTGGCCAAGGCCTGGGTAGACCCGCAGTTTCGCGAACTGCTGCTCAAAGACGGCACCGCGGCGTGCGCCCAATTTGGCTATACCGGCCCGCAGGGTGAATACATTGTTGCGCTGCCAGACACGCCCAGCGTGAAAAACGTGATTGTGTGCAGCTTGTGCTCCTGCACCAACTGGCCTGTGCTGGGCTTGCCGCCGGAGTGGTACAAGGGCTTCGAGTTCCGCGCCCGACTGGTGCGCGAAGGGCGCACCGTGCTGCGGGAGCTGGGCACCGAGCTGCCGGCCGACGTCATCGTCAAAGTATGGGACACCAGTGCCGAAACCCGCTATCTGGTGCTGCCTGTGCGGCCTAAGGGCAGCGAATCGATGGATGAAGAGGCCCTGCGAAAACTGATCACCAAGGATGTCCTTATCGGCGTGGCGCTGCCTTACGTGGCGTAACCGGTGCCCTGTGTTTTTTGCATTTTTCAGAGGTATTCACAATGGATGGCTTTCACGATCTCGGTGGGTTTCAAGGCTTTGGCAAAGTCCCTCACACCATCAACAGCCTGAGCTACCAACCCGTGTTCAAGCAGGACTGGGAGCACCTGGCCTACAGCCTGATGTTTGTCGGCGCCGATCACTTGAAAAAGTTCAGCGTGGACGAAGTGCGCCACGCCGTCGAGCGCCTGGATGTGCGCCAACATGTCGGCACCCAATACTACGAACGCTATGTCATCTCGACCGCCACCCTGCTGGTAGAAACCGGTGTGATCACCCAGGCGGAACTCGATCAGGCCCTGGGGTCGCACTTCAAGCTGGCGAACCCCGCACATGCCAGCGGGCGCCCAGCGATCACCGGCCGCGCGCCCTTTGAGGTGGGCGACCGGGTGGTGGTACGCAACGAGTATGTGGCCGGGCATACCCGCATGCCGGCTTACGTGCGCGGCAAAGAAGGCGTGGTTGTGCACCGCACTACGCAAAAGTGGCCCTTCCCTGATGCGATCGGCCACGGTGATCTGAGCGCGGCGCATCAGCCGACCTACCACGTCGAGTTTCGCGTGAAAGAGCTCTGGGGCGACGCAGCAGATGAGGGTTTCGTGGTGGTCGACCTGTTCGAAAGCTACCTGGACCACGCCGATAGCACGGTGAACGCATGATGGACGGCGCCCTGACAGGCCGACTGCCGGTGACGGTGCTTTCCGGCTTCCTCGGCGCCGGCAAAACCACCCTGCTCAACCATATCCTGCGCAATCGCGACGGCCTGCGCGTGGCGGTCATCGTCAATGATATGAGCGAGGTCAACATCGATGCCGAGCAGGTGCAGCGCGACGTGACGCTGCACCGGGGTCGCGATGAGTTGATCGAGATGAGCAATGGCTGCATCTGCTGCACGCTGCGCGCCGATTTGCTCGAGCAGATCAGCGCCCTGGCGCGCCAGCAACGTTTCAACTACTTGCTGATTGAGTCCACGGGGATCTCCGAGCCGATGCCGGTGGCCGAGACGTTCGCCTTCCTCGACGCGCAGGGCTTCAGCCTCAGCGAACTGGCACGGCTCGACACCTTGGTGACGGTGGTCGATGGCAGTCGCTTTGAAGCATTGCTCCAATCGCCGGGCATCGTGGCCCGCGACGGCGCAGCCACGCGCCATCTGACCGACCTGCTGATCGAGCAAGTGGAGTACGCCAACGTCATTCTCGTCAACAAACTGGACCTGATCGACGAGCCCGGCTACCAGGCCGTGCACGCGATCCTCGCCGGCCTTAACCCGAGCGCGCGGATCATACCGATGACTCAGGGTAACGTGGAGTTATCCGCCATCCTCGGCACCCACCTGTTTGATTTGCCTAGCCTTGTGGCCTCGCCCGGCTGGATGAAAAAAATGCAGGCCGACGACGCGCCGGCCTCTGAATCGGACACCTATGGCGTGACCTCCTGGGTGTACCGCGAGCGTGCCCCGTTTCACCCACAGCGATTACTCGATTTTCTCCAGCAGCCCTGGCACATCGGGCGCCTGTTGCGCAGCAAAGGTTACTTCTGGCTCGCCAGCAGGCACTTGGAAACCGGCCTGCTGGTGCAAAGCGGCAGGCAGTTCCAGTGGGACTACGTCGGGCACTGGTGGAACTTCATCGAGCAGGCGCAATGGCCGCAGGATGAATATCGGTTGCAGAGCATCATGGCCAAGTGGGACAGCATTGTCGGCGATTGCCGGCAGGAGCTGGTCTTTATCGGCCAGGGCCTGGACACCCAAGCGCTGCAGCGCGCACTCGACAATTGCCTGCTGAGTACTCAGGAAATCGCCGCCGGCCCCTCGGCCTGGCAGGCCCTGCCGGGGGCGACAACCTTTGACTCCCTGGCCTTATCGGCGCCGACGCCGTCCTTGCAGGCTGACCCCACTTGACCGAGGTAGAGGTGCCCCATGCTCTTTTTCAGCCGAACCACCCGCCGCGTATTGGCGCCGCTCGCCGACCGACTGGAGCAGCCTGACCAGCCAGGCACACCACTGTCGTCAAGCCACCCGTTGTTGCGCCGCATCCTGGCAAGCGTCGAACAACTGCTGCAAGAACGGCGAACCCTCAAGGAGCAAGCCCGCGCACAGACGTTGGACACCCGCCAACTGGAAGAGCGCCTGGCCCGCCGTGACCAGCTGGTGCTGCAGTGGGAGGCGCGCTGGGCCCTGATCACACAGGGTGCAGGTGAACGGTTCTGGGAGCTGGAACTGGATGGCGCCGCCGCCCTCGCTCCGGGTGCTGCGATGACGTGGACGGGGTCTGCGTCGAACCTGGCCCAGGCGATTGACCAATTTGGCGGCTGGAGCGAACAACTGCACCCGGATGACCAGCCCGCGCATCGGGCGGCGCTCGCCCGGCACCTTGCCGATCGCAGCGGGCGTACGGCCTTTGCCCTCGACGTGCGGATGAAGTCGGCATTCGGCAATGACTATCGCTGGTGCCGGATCAACGGGGCCGCCCGACGCGATGCGCAGGGCACAGCGCTTGCCATGGGGGGAACCGTGCGTGACATTCATGAACAGTACCTGCACCACGAGGCGCTCGAACTGGCGGCCACACGTTTCGATATTTCCCGAGAAATGCTACACGACGGGCTCTGGGATATCGAGGTGGTGGCCGGCGACCCGGCGAACCCGAACAATACCATTTGGTGGTCTTCGCAGATGCGCCGGCTGCTGGGGTGCAACACGGTGGAAGAGTTCCCCAACACCCTGGAAAGCTGGACCTCGCGCCTGCATCCCGAGGATAGCGCACGGGCCATCGGCGCGTTCGTCGCCCATGTAGACGACCGCAGCGGCAAGACCCCATTCGATGTGGAGTATCGACTCAAACACACCAATGGCACTTACCGCTGGTTTCGCGGCCGGGGGCAAACCCGTCGCGCACCGGACGGCGCGCCGCAACGGGTGGTGGGCGCCATCACCGATATCCATGCCCACCATGAAGAAAGTGCGATGCGCCAGGCGCAGGCGCAACAACACCAGGTGATGCAGGAAACCCTCACCAAGCTGACGCAGATTGTCGCCACCATCCAGGGCATTGCCAGCCAGACCAACCTGTTGGCATTGAATGCCGCCATCGAAGCGGCGCGAGCTGGCGAAGCCGGTCGCGGGTTTGCGGTGGTCGCCGATGAAGTGCGCAAGCTGGCCACGAGGACCAGCCACGCGACCCAGCAAGCGGCCCAGATGATGGACCACTAGCGACATCCACGCACCCGCGCAGCCTGCGTGGGCACAGCACAAATTCCAACAATAATAATCAGGTACGTTATGCGCGATTACGACTCAGCAGTCTCTTCCTTCGATTATCTACACCTGGCTGCCCAGGACTTGCACGGCGAACTCGGCGCCTTGAATGCCTGCATTGAATGCTGCGACCGGCACGCCCAAGGCAATGCCGTGGCGTTGTATTGCGAAACGCGCGATGGCCGCGCCACGCAGTACACCTTCAGCGAACTGCAGGCGCACGCGGCGCGCTTCGGCAACTTCCTGCGGGCCCATGGCGTGCAGCCGGGGGATCGGGTCGCCGGCCTGATGCCACGCACGGTTGAACTGGTGATCGCCATCCTGGGAACCTGGCGCATCGGGGCGGTCTACCAACCGCTCTTTACCGCGTTCGGTCCCAAGGCCATTGAACAGCGACTGGACTGTTCCAAGGCGCGCTGGATCGTGACCGACACCCACAACCGTCCCAAGCTGGACGAACTCCTCGACTGCCCTCACGTCATCGTGACCGACGCCACCCCACAGCGCCCCAGCGACTACGCGTTTTGGGAGGTGCTGGAGCATCAACAACCCGACTGCACACCTGAGCTGCTGGATGCCCATGCACCGTTCCTGCTGATGTGCACCTCGGGCACCACAGGGCCGGCCAAGCCGCTGGAGGTGCCTTTGAGCGCCATCCTGGCCTTCAAAAGTTATATGCGCGATTCAATCGACCTGCGCGAAGACGACCGTTTCTGGAACCTCGCCGACCCCGGCTGGGCCTATGGCTTGTATTACGCAGTGACCGGCCCCCTGGCATGCGGCCGGGCCACGCTGTTCCATGACGGCCCTTTCACCGTGCAAAGCACCAGCCGGATTATCGCCAAGTACGGGATCAGCAACCTGGCCGGCTCGCCTACGGCCTTTCGCCTGCTGATTGACGCCGGGGCCGAGTTCGCCGACGCCGTGCGTGGCCAACTGCGTATCGTCAGCAGCGCCGGCGAACCGCTCAACCCGCAGGTCATCCGTTGGTTCGCCGAACAGCTCGGCGTGGTCATTCACGACCATTACGGCCAAACCGAAATCGGCATGGTGCTGTGCAATCACCATGGGTTACGCCATCAGGTACGTGAGGGCTCTGCCGGTTATGCGGTGCCGGGGTACCGGATTGTCGTGCTGGACGATGCGCAGCGGGAATTACCGACAGGCCAGCCGGGCGTCCTGGCGGTGGATCGCGAGCGCTCGCCCCTGTGCTGGTTCAATGGCTACCTTCACATGCCCACCAAGGCGTTTGTGGGTCGTTACTACTTGAGCGGCGATATCGTGGAGCTCAATGAGGACGGCAGTATCAGCTTTGTCGGCCGTAACGACGATGTGATCACCACGTCCGGCTACCGCGTGGGGCCTTTCGATGTGGAGAGCGCGCTTATCGAACACCCGGCGGTGGTCGAAACCGCGGTGATCGGCAAGCCCGACCCGCAACGTACCGAGCTGATCAAGGCGTTTGTCGTGCTCAACCGTGAGTACCTGCCCAGTGTCGAGTTGGCGGAAGTGTTGCGCCTGCATGTGCGACAGCGCCTGGCCGCGCATGCATACCCACGGGAAATCGAGTTCGTCGAGCAACTGCCCAAGACCCCCAGTGGCAAGTTGCAGCGGTTCATCCTGCGCAACCAGGAAATTGCCAAACAGCAGGCACTCGACACATGAGGACGGCTCCCGCGCTCAGCCGCTCGGAGTTCCAGCGCAGAGCCCTGGAGCTGTTCAAGGAGCGTAGTTTCAGCCAGGTCAGCATGCGCGAATTGGCGGCGCATGTTGGCATCAGCCCGGGTGCGATTTATCACCATGTAGAGAGCAAGGAAGCCATGCTGTTTGAGTGGCTGACAGAGCTGTATCAGGCGCTGTTGTCGCACGTCGATCGGATCAACACCCGTAGATTGACACCCGCGCAACGCCTGGCAAAACTGATTGAAGGCCATCTTCAATTGCATGAACGGATGACCGGGCACTTCAAGTTGGCGGTCATGGACGCCAACTGCCTGGGCGCGCCGATGCAGGCGAGCGTTGAGCGATTGAGGCTAGCCTACGAGTCGGAACTCATGAAGGTGGTCGGCCAACTGGGCCATCAGCCCGGCGGGCCGTTGCGCGAGGGCGCGCTCACGGCGATTCTGCCCGTGCTGAACAGCCTGCCCACATGGCTGAGCCCGACGATTGATCACCGTCAGCGACGGCTTATTACAAAGACCATCGCCGATGCGGTCATAAAGGCGATAAATTCCCTGCCATGAGTGACCACACCCAACGGTAACCACGATGCGAAGCGAGCCGCTCTTGATCTGCTTTTGATCTTGATCTCAGGCGCCCCGTCAAACCACGCTGGCCGGAATTCGACAGGGATTTGGGGGGTAAACCGGCAGGGATGCCGGTTTAGCCGCCTCGCGCCATGGATGGCGCGTGGCGGCGGCCCCCCAAATCACTGGCGGATTACGGGCACACCGAGCCTAAGCGAGGTGCCGAGTGGTGGGGCAAGAGCGTTTTGCTTACTTTTGCGCTTTTCAAAAGTGAGCCGCCGTCAGGGCGGAACCCTAAGTGGCCGTTACCTAAATAACGGATATGTACGCGGTCAAATCCAACATCCCGGTCGGCTGTCAGGCCGTCTTCGCAGGCAAGCCAGCTCCCACAGTTGGATCGTTAGGGTGTCAGGTAGGTAGGCGTCGGCTGTCAGGCCGTCGCGGGAGCAAGCTCCCTCGCCACAGGTTCGGCGCCATCCCGAAGTTGTATTCATGTCCAGCACCAAGCGCTCTAGAGGCGCTTGACGACTTCACTCGGCTTGCTGAAGCTTAAATCCAACATAACCTGTACTTATCACTTTTTGCGCCAGTTAGCGCCCAAAATTATAGAATTAGCATCAGCGCCTATTAAGTCTGAGTGACGACTGTCTTGCGTCCGACCCGCTCCCCGCTTGAATCCAAACCTGCGCAGGCCTACCCTGCACGCGTCGAACATTCACCCAATACGTCAAGGAAGACTTCAAATGTGGGATGGCAGCGTTACCTTTGGCGACTCATGGGCCGGCTACATTGGCCGTGCGGATCAAAACACTGCTCACTCCCATGTCGCCATCCAACTGTGCATCGGCGTAGGCCAACCCGCCACCCTGGAACTGCCAGGAAAGGTGATCCGTGCGGCAGGCGTGATCATCGGTCCCAACGTCGAGCACCGTGCCGTGGCCGAGAGTCATCCGGTGGCATTTTTGTATGTCAGCCCGGACACGGCGTTGGGCCGTGCGCTCAATGCGCTGCTGCAAGACGATGGCATCGCCTTGGCCAGTGATGAACTGCTGGAGTGTTTTCGTCGTAGTACCTCCTTGTCACACTTTGTCGACGCCCTCTCGCGTTTACTGGCAATTACCCCGCCGATCGACCATAGGCTTCACAAAGCCTTGAATATTCTGCGTCTGGACCGCGACGGCCCAGGTTGCGTCAGTCGCGCTGCCCAGGCGGTGGGGTTGTCCAGCCCGCGCTTGCGCTGCGTCGCCACCCACCAGATGGGTGTTTCCCTCTCCCAGTGGATCATCTGGAACAAATTGGAACGGGCCTCCAAATCCCTGGCCGGGGGTTCGACGTTGTCGGACGCCGCTGCCGACGGCGGTTTCTCCGACCAGGCGCACCTGGCCCGCATGATGCGCCGCATGATTGGCATGACGCCGCGCACTGCCGCTGAGGTTTTGCGCAAGACAAGCGTTTCGTTCAAGACGCACTGACAGCAAAACGCCAACATCCATCGCATCTGATTCGCAACAACGTCAACCCCCTCCAGCAGAACACTCAGCCCCACTGAAAGTGAATAAAAGAGTGTACGCCCGGACGCCCGTGTCTGCGAATCGACTACTTGGCCGAAAGTGCCCAGCCCACAGTGGGTCGCCCTGCGCGGGAGGTCCACACCGTTTCTGAGCCTGCTTGACCCCAACGCGCATCGACAGGGAGTACCACATGACCAAAGGCAAGTTGATAAAACTGACGCTGTGCGGCGTCGTGGTCGGCGGGTTGCTGATATTAGGCTGGCAGCGCTGGCAGTATTCCAGCACCTACGTGAGCACCGACAACGCCGAACTCGACGGGGTGATCATCCCGGTACGGGCCAAGCTCTCGGGCGTGGTGATCAGTGTGCCGGTGGTGGACAACGTCACGGTACAGAGCGGCGACCTGCTGTTTCAGATCCGCGACAATGAATACCGCTACCAGTTGCAGCAGCGCGAAGCACAGTGGCAAGCGCTGCTCGCCGCCGCCGGGCGCGCGGGCCTGCCGGGGGCGCTGGACAGCCAGGTGCTCGGCGCGGTGGCCATGCGCGAGGCCGCGCAGGCGGCCCTGGCTCAAGCGAGCGCCAACCTTGAGCAAGCGCGCAACGACTACCAGCGTGCCCGTCGCCTCGGCGCCCAAGGCGTGCTGAGCACCCAGGACCTGGAAGTGGCCAAGGCGCGTTTCGACGCCCTCAGCCATGCCCAGGAGGTGGCACGCAGCAACGCCCAGGCCGCCGCCCAAAGTACCTTGGCCAACAAGGCCGAACTCAAGGTGCAGGACTATCGGATCGCGGCCGCGCAAGCTGAGCTGGAGCAATCCAGGATCCAGCTCAACGACACCCGCCAGACCGCGCCGATGCGCAGCATTGTCTCGAAAAAAGAGGTGGAACCCGGCCAGTTTGTGGTGGCTGGCCAAAAGCTCATGAGCCTGATCGCCACCGACCCACTGTGGATTACCGCCAACTTCAAGGAGACCCAGGTGGGCCGCGTGCGCGTGGGCCAGAATGCCCGCGTCACCGTGGACGCCTTCCCCGGGCACGCCTTCGAAGGCGTCGTCGAAAGCCTGGCACCGGCCACCGGGGCGAAGTTCTCATTGCTGCCCCAGGAGAATGCCACGGGCAACTTTACCAAGGTGGTACAGCGCGTGCAGGTGCGCATCGCGCTCAACGATGTGCCGGATGACTACAAGCCGCTGTTGAGCCCGGGCATGAGCGTGTTTGTCGAAGTGGCCGCACCTGACGACACCGGCCACACGCTATGAAGTCGCCTTACCTGATTGCGCTGACCGTCACGCTGGTCTCGATGATGGAGTTGCTCGATGTCACCATTGTCAACGTAGCGATTCCCAGCCTGATGGGCACCTACGGGGCGTCGGTGGATGAAATCTCCTGGGTGTCCACCGGTTATGTGGTGGCCAACGTGGTGATTCTTCCGGTCAGTGGCTGGCTGTCGGCGTGGTTCGGCCGGCGCACTTACTACCTGGTCTCTACCGCGCTGTTCGTGCTGGCATCATTGGGCTGCGCGATGTCTGCCGAACTCTGGCAACTGGTCGCGTTCCGGGTGCTGCAAGGCCTGGCGGGCGGCGGGTTGCTGGGGATTTCCCAGGCAATCATCTACGACGTCTTCCCCAAGGAAAAGGTCAGCAGCGGCATGGCGCTGTACGGCGTGGGCGTGATGATGGGGCCCACCTTGGGTCCGACCGTCGGCGGCTACCTGATCGACACCTTGTCGTGGCATTGGATCTTCTTGATCAACTTGCCGATCGGTGCCGTGGCCTTGTTGCTGTGCTGGCTGTGTATTAACGACTCGCCCAACGAACAAAAGCCTTCCAGCGTCGACTACAGCGGCTTCTGCTTGCTGGCCCTGGGCGTGGGCAGCCTGCAGATCCTGCTGGAGCGCGGCGAACACTGGGACTGGATGGCGTCCAACTGGACCGTGGCCTGCCTGTTGCTCAGCAGCTTCAGCCTGGTGGGCTTCTTCTGGTGGGAGCGGCGTGTGGCCAACCCGATCGTCAATGTCGCGCTGTTCCAGAACCGCGAGTTCCTGATGGGGTGCATCTGTGCGTTCTGCGTGGGCTTCGGGCTGTACAGCACGTTGTTCATGGTGCCGCTGTTCTTGCAGACCTTACTGGCGCAAAGCGCTTACCAGAGCGGGCTAGTGATTTTCCCCGGGGCAGTGGCCAGCGCCATCAGCACCTTGGTGATCGGCAAACTGTCCCAGGAAAACAAGATCGACGAGCGTGTGTTCGTCACCCTGGGCATTGTCATGTACTGCTATGCGATGTTCCTGCACACCCAGTTCACCCTCGACAGTAACCCCGACTCGCTGTACTGGCCCTTGGTGATCCGCGGCCTGGGCCTGGGCATGATCTTCGTGCCGCTGACCAACCTGGCAATGCGTCGCCAGCCGCTGACATTGATCTCCGGCGCCTCCGGCGTACTCAACCTGATGCGCCAGTTGGGCGGCAGCGTTGGCATCGCCATCGCAGCCACCTTGCTCACACGGTTCTCGTGGGAACGCTACCGCCTGCTTTCCGAACATGTCACCGAATCGAGCCTGGTGGCCAGCGGCTGGGGAGGTGTGGAAACCGACCCTTTGTTTCTTTCCCTGGGCCTGGCGAGCCATCAACAAGCCCTGGCGCTGATGCCTTATCTGCAAGCGCGCGAACAAGGGCAAATGCTGGCGTTCAGCATGCTGTTCGGCACCTTGGGAGCGGTGATGGCCATCGGCATTCCCATGGTGCTGATGATGCGCAGAAGCCAGATCAGTCGATAAACTTTTCAGTGGAGCACACCCCTTGCGTATTCCAGGCCTGCATCTCAACACCACCCCGCTGCTTATGCCGCTGTATTGGCTGGCACTCGCCTGCGCGCCCACCCAGGTATCGGCAGATGACTTGTACCACCTGTACCAGAAGGCGCTGACCCACGACATGCAGTTCGCCGCCGCACAGGCCCAGCAGTTGGCCACGGCAGAAAAGGAACCGCAAAGCCGTGCCAACCTGCTGCCGGACCTGTCTGTCACTGGCGGCGCGGCCTGGGTCGATGCAGAGGATTCGTCCGATTATCATCGCAATCGCAATAACACCAACGCCTACGCCGTGGTCCTCACACAGCCGCTGCTGCGTTGGCAGAATGTGATTGCCCACGACCAAAGCAAACTGTTGATCAGCGCCAGTGAACTGCACACCGAACAGGCGCGCCAAGCGCTGATGCTGCGCGTCGCCCGCGCTTATTTCGACGTGCTGCTCAATCAGGAACTGTTGAACACCCGCACACAACAGCTACAAACCCTGCGCGAGAGCCAAACGCGCAGCCAGCGACTGCTGGCCGACGGCGCCACCACCGCAAACGCGCTCGCCCAGGTGCAGGCCAAGTACGACCAGGCATTCGCCGAGCAGATTGCTGCCCGTGGCGCACTGGACATTGCCAACGAAACACTCACCCAATTGACTGCCGCGCAGGCCGGCCCGTGGTCCGGTAAAGAGCCGCAGTTCAATGCCCCGGTGCCCGCTGCCATCGATGATTGGGCCACGACCGCGCAACAGGGTAACCTCGCCGTACAGGCGGCGCAGATTGCCCAGCGCCTGGCCGAAATGGACATCGACAAGGAACGGGCCGGGCATTTGCCGACCCTGGATCTGATCGCCGCCCATGGCCGCTTCGCCTCTGTCGGCGGTGATGTCTACGATGTGACGTTGCAGGAAAACCGCTATAACCAGACCGTGGTCGGGGTCAAACTGAGCGTTCCACTGTACAGCGGTGGCCGCACCAGCAGTCGCGTGCGCGAAGCCCATGCACTGCAAAGCAAGGCGGCGGACGAAGTCGAAGATGCACGCCGCAACGCCGGCCTGAAGGCACGTCAGGCCTACCTGCAAGTCACCAATGGCATGAGCCAATACCAGGCACTCAAGCAGGCGTTGAATTCCAGCCAGATCAACCTTACCGCCGTCACCCACGGCTTCGAAGCCGGCTCGCGTATCAACACCGATGTGCTGGATGCCCAACAGAAAGTCACCGATACCCAGCAACGCCTGGCCCAACAACGCTATGCGATTCTGATGGCGCAGTTGCACCTGCTGGCATCCACCGGCAACCTGAGCGACGCGCGCCTGCGGGATATCAGTCATACGCTGAACTGACGCGCTGATCTGTAGTGCGCTGACATTCGTTCAACGTGAGGGCTGATTTGGATTAAGCTTGGGCATCTCAAAAATGGAACACTGCCCATGTTCGACCTCAACGAACTCTTCCTCTACGCCAAGGTGGTCGAGCACGGCGGTTTTGCGGCGGCGGGTCGAGCGTTGAACCTGCCCAAATCGACCTTGAGCCGCAGGGTCAGCCAGCTTGAAGCCAGGCTGGGGGCACGGCTGATACAGCGTTCGACGCGCCAGTTCCAGGTCACCGATATCGGCTTGGCCTACTATCGCCATTGCGTGGCGATGATTAGCGAGGCCGAGTCGGCCGAAGATGTGATTGCCTTCAACAAATCAGAGCCACGCGGCGTGATCCGCTTGAGCTGCACCACCGCACTGCTCAACTACTGGGTGGCGCCGATGCTCGCCCAATTCATGGCCCAATGCGCCAGCGTCGAACTGAACGTGAAAAGCTTCAACCGCAAGGTCGACATCATCAGCGAAGGCTATGACATGGCCTTGAACCTGTGTTTCCCGCCGCTGGAAAGCAGTGAGCTGGTCATGAAAGTGCTGGCTAAAAGTCCTCAAGTGCTGGTGGCGAGCGCGACTTTTTTGCAGAGCGCTCCCCTGCCCTTGGTACCTGCCGACCTTGTCGGACTGCCGTCTATCCATTGGGGCAACCCGTTGCTTCAGTACCTGTGGGAACTGACCGGCCCGGACGGCACCACGGCGCAGGTGTTGCACACGCCACGCCTGATCAGTGATGACATGTCCACCCTGAAAAATGCAGCACTGGCGGGCGTGGGCATCGCCAACCTGCCGAGGATGGTGGTGAAAGAGGAACTGGCCGATGGCCGCCTGATTGCCGTCTTGCCTGCATGGCAACCCGCTGAGGGCGTGATCACCGCCGTGTTCCCCTCCAGGCGCGGGCTCATGCCGTCGGTGCGGTCCTTGATCGACTTTCTGGGCGATGCGTTTGACGCGCCGTGAGGCTCCCACGCGTTGCTGGGAAAGTTCCTTGCACCCAGGGCAACAGTCTTTTGTCATCAATCACATTGATAGCTCCCTAACAAAACCCCCATGCTAGAGGGCTGACTCCGCGCTTATATCATTCCGAATGATAGTTACCTTTGCTTCATTCGATTCGTGACACACCGCCTCCCCGCGCATGATCCGCCCATCTCAAATACATTGGCGGATGCACCTCATGGAACAGTCACTCAAACATTTGCGCTTCCCCCTGGCGATCTTGGCCGTGGTGGTGATGAGCGCGTGCGGCAAGTCTCCCGAACAAGCGGCCGCCATGCCTCCTGCCAAGGTCAGCGTGGCCAAAGTGTTGGAACAACCGGTCAACGAATGGGACGAGTTCACCGGGCGCCTTGAAGCGCCGGAAACCGTGCAGATTCGTCCGCGAGTGTCCGGGCAGATTGATCAGGTGGCGTTCACCGAAGGCGCGCTGGTGAAGAAAGGCGACCTGCTGTTCCAGATCGACCCTCGCCCGTTCCAGGCCGAAGTGCGCCGCCTCGAAGCCCAGCTAGCGCAGACCAAAGCCGCCGCCACCCGCAGTGAAAATGAAGCGCAACGTGGCGAGCGCCTGCGCCAGAGCAATGCGATCTCCGCCGAACTGGCCGACTCGCGCACCACCGCCGCCCAGGAAGCCCGCGCCGCCATGGCCGGGATACAGGCGCAGTTGGACCTGGCCAAGCTGAACCTGAGCTTCACCCGCGTAACCTCGCCCATCAGTGGCCGCGTCAGCCGTGCCGAAATCACCGCCGGCAACCTGGTCACCGCCGATACCACTGCGCTCACCAGCGTGGTGTCCACCGACAAGGTCTACGCCTACTTCGACGCCGATGAGCGCGTGTTCCTCAAGTACACCGAACTGGCCCGTGAAGGCCGGCGTGGCGCTACCACCCCTGTGTACCTGGGCCTGTCCAACGAAACCGGCAACCCGCACCTGGGCCAGATGAACTTCGTCGACAACCAGGTCAACCCGGCCACCGGCACCATCCGTGGCCGTGCGGTGTTCGATAACAGCAAGGGCGAATACACCCCTGGCCTGTATGCGCGCTTGAAGCTGGTCGGCAGCGGTACCTATTCGGCGGTGTTGATCAACGACGAAGCCGTCGGCACCGACCTGGGCAAGAAATTCGTACTGGTGATGGACGGCGACAAGCCGGCTTATCGCGCGGTGGAACTGGGGCCGAAAATCGAAGGTTTGCGCATCGTGCGCAGTGGCCTGACCAAGGACGACACCGTGATCGTCAAGGGCCTGCAACGTGTGCGCCCAGGCTCGCCGGTCGCGCCGGAAACCATCCCGATGGCCAGCAAGGAAACCCTCGCCGCCTTGGCCCAACAACGACAAGCGCTTGAAGCCAGCAACCTGGAGCAAGTAGCGCCGCAAACCGCAGCGCCCAAGCTCGCAAGCGTCGCGGCTCCACGCGGTTAAGGGATACTTAAGATGAATTTTTCCAAGTTCTTCATTTCACGGCCGATCTTCGCAGCGGTGCTGTCGCTGCTGATCCTGATCGCCGGTGCAATTTCGCTGTTCCAACTGCCGATCAGCGAATACCCGGAAGTGGTGCCGCCGACCGTGGTGGTGCGCGCCAACTTCCCCGGGGCCAACCCCAAAGTCATCGGTGAAACCGTGGCCGCGCCGTTGGAGCAGGCCATCACTGGCGTCGAGAACATGCTGTACATGTCCTCACAGTCCACTGCTGACGGCAAGCTGACCCTGACCATCACCTTCGCCCTGGGCACCGACCTGGACAACGCGCAGGTGCAGGTGCAAAACCGGGTGACGCGCACCCAGCCCAAGCTGCCGGAGGAAGTGACCCGCATCGGTATTACCGTGGACAAAGCCTCCCCCGACCTGACCATGGTGGTGCACTTGACCTCCCCGGATCAGCGCTACGACATGCTGTACCTGTCCAACTACGCGATCCTCAATATCAAGGATGAACTGGCACGCCTGGGCGGCGTCGGTGACGTGCAGTTGTTCGGCATGGGCGACTACTCCCTGCGCGTGTGGCTCGATCCGAACAAAACCGCTTCGCGCAACCTGACGGCGACCGACGTGGTCACAGCGATCCGCGAGCAGAACCGCCAGGTGGCAGCCGGTGCCCTGGGCGCCCAGCCGGCGCCGAGTGACACCAGCTTCCAGTTGTCGGTGAATACCCAGGGCCGCCTGGTCACTGAAGAAGAGTTCGAGAACATCGTGATTCGTGCCGGCGCCAACGGTGAAATCACGCGCCTCAACGACATCGCCAGGGTCGAACTGGGCTCCAGCCAATACGCGCTGCGCTCGCTGATCGATAACCAGCCCGCTGTCGCGATTCCGATTTTCCAGCGCCCCGGCTCCAATGCCATCGACATCTCCAACGATGTGCGCAGCAAGATGGCTGAGCTGAAAAAGAGCTTTCCGGCGGGGATGGATTATCGCATCGCCTATGACCCGACCATCTTTGTACGCGGCTCCATCGAGGCGGTAGTGCATACCCTGTTTGAAGCACTGATCCTTGTGGTGCTGGTGGTGATCCTGTTCCTGCAGACCTGGCGCGCCTCGATCATCCCCTTGGTGGCGGTGCCGGTTTCGTTGATCGGTACGTTTGCGGTGATGCACCTGTTCGGGTTCTCACTCAACGCCCTGTCATTGTTTGGCCTGGTACTGGCCATCGGTATCGTGGTGGACGACGCCATCGTGGTGGTGGAGAACGTCGAGCGCAATATCGAGCTGGGCCTGGAGCCCTTCCCGGCGACCGAAAAAGCCATGAGTGAAGTGACCGGCCCCATCATCGCCACCGCGCTGGTGCTGTGTGCGGTGTTCATTCCGGCCGCCTTTATCAGTGGCTTGACCGGGCAGTTCTACAAGCAGTTCGCCTTGACCATCGCGATCTCAACCGTGATCTCGGCGTTCAACTCCCTGACCCTGTCCCCTGCCCTGGCCGCTGTGTTGCTGCGCGGTCACGACGCGCCGAAGGACCGTTTTTCCAAGTTCCTCGACAAGGTCTTCGGTGGCTGGCTGTTCCGTCCCTTCAACCGCTTTTTCGAAAAGGCCAGCCATGGCTACGTGGGCACCGTGCGCCGAGTGATTCGCGGCAGCGGTATTGCCTTGTTCGTCTACGCAGGTTTGATGGTGCTGACGTTCTTCGGGTTTGCCCACACGCCGACCGGTTTCGTACCGGCCCAGGACAAGCAATACCTGGTGGCCTTCGCCCAATTGCCCGACGCCGCAAGCCTGGACCGCACCGAAAACGTGATGAAGCGCATGTCGGAGATCGCCCTGAAACAACCCGGCGTGGAAGCTGCGATTGCCTTCCCGGGCCTGTCGATCAACGGGTTCACCAACAGCCCGAACAGCGGCATCGTGTTCGTGACCTTGAAGCCCTTCGATGAGCGCAAAGACCCAAGCATGTCTGCCGGTGCGATTGCCGGTGCACTGAACGGCCAATACGCCAATATCGAAGAAGCCTACATGGCGATCTTCCCGCCGCCGCCGGTACAAGGCCTGGGCACCATCGGTGGTTTCCGCCTGCAGATCGAAGACCGTGGCAACCTCGGCTATGACGAGCTGTACAAAGAAGTGCAGAACGTCATCGCCAAGAGCCACGGCGTGCCTGAGCTGTTCGGCCTGTTTACCAGCTACACGGTGAACGTGCCGCAAGTGGACGCGGCCATCGACCGCGAAAAGGCCAAGACCCACGGCGTGGCGATCAGTGACATCTTCGACACCCTGCAGGTCTACCTGGGCTCGTTGTATGCCAACGACTTCAACCGCTTCGGGCGCACCTATCAGGTCAACGTGCAGGCTGAGCAACAGTTCCGCCAGGACGCCGACCAGATCGGCCAGTTGAAAGTGCGCAATAACAGAGGCGAGATGATCCCCCTGGCGACCTTTATCAAGGTCAGCGACACCTCGGGCCCGGATCGCGTGATGCACTACAACGGCTTCATCACCGCAGAAATCAACGGCAACGCCGCGCCGGGCTACAGCTCTGGCCAGGCCCAGGCCGCGATTGAAAAACTGCTCAAAGATGAACTGCCCAACGGCATGACCTACGAGTGGACCGACCTGACCTATCAGCAAATCCTCTCGGGCAATACCGCGCTGTTCGTGTTCCCGCTTTGCGTACTGCTGGCGTTCCTGGTGCTCGCGGCCCAATACGAAAGCTGGAGCCTGCCACTGGCGGTAATCCTGATCGTACCGATGACACTGCTGTCGGCCATCACCGGGGTGATCATCTCGGGCGGCGACAACAACATCTTCACCCAGATCGGCCTGATCGTACTGGTGGGCCTGGCGTGCAAGAACGCGATTCTGATCGTCGAGTTCGCCAAGGATAAACAGCAGGAAGGCCTCGACCCGCTCGCCGCGGTACTGGAAGCCTGCCGCCTGCGTCTGCGGCCGATCCTGATGACCTCGTTCGCATTCATCATGGGTGTGGTGCCACTGGTGCTTTCCAGCGGTGCCGGCGCCGAGATGCGCCATGCCATGGGCGTAGCGGTGTTCTCAGGGATGATCGGTGTGACCTTCTTCGGTCTGTTGCTGACGCCAGTGTTCTACGTACTGATCCGTCGCTATGTCGAGCGCCAAGACGCGCGCAAAGCGGCCAAGGCCTTGAAGCTGGAGACGCAGCAATGAGTGTGAAAATATTCCTGCCGAGCCTGCTGGTGCTGGCGCTCGCCGCCTGTGCCGTAGGCCCGGACTACAAGACCCAGCAACTGGAGGCGGCCAACATCACGGCCGCCGCCGACACCAAGAGCTACGACCACGCCAAATACGAAGGCATCTGGTGGCAGCAGTTCGACGACCCGACCCTCAACCAGTTGGTGACCCAGTCCCTGAGCGGCAACCGTGATTTGCGCGTGGCCTTTGCACGTCTGCGGGCGGCACGGGCCATCCGTGATGATGCGGCCAACGACATCATGCCGGTGGTCACCTCCCGCGCCAGCAGCGATGTGGGCAAGGGCCAGATTCCCGGCCAGACCACCAAGCGTGTCAACAGTGAGCGCTACGACCTGGGCCTGGACATGGCCTGGGAAGTGGATTTGTTCGGGCGTATCCGCCGCAACCTGGAGGCCAGCGACGCCGACCAACAGGTGGCCGAAGCCGACCTGTACCAACTGCAAGTCACCATGATTGCCGAGCTGGTGGATGCCTACGGCCAACTGCGCGGTGCGCAACTGCGTGAACGCATCGCCCTGGACAACCTGAAGAACCAGCAGGAATCGCGCACCATCACCGTCAGCCTGCGCGATGCCGGCGTGGGTGACCAGCTCGACGTCGAGCGCGCCGACGCCCGCCTGGCAGCGGTTGAAGCCAGCGTGCCGCAACTGCAGGCCGAACAAGTGCGCGAGCGCAACCGCATCGCCACCCTCCTCGGCCAGCGCCCCGACAAACTGAGCGTGGACCTGAGCCCCAAAGACCTGCCAGCGATTGCCAAGGCGTTGCCAGTTGGCGACCCGGGGCAACTGCTGCAACGGCGCCCGGACATCCTCAGCGCCGAACGCAAACTGGCCGCCGCCACCGCACGTATCGGCGTGGCCAAGGCCGATCTGTTCCCACGGGTGAGCCTCAGCGGCTTCCTCGGCTTCACCGCCGGCCGCGGTTCGCAGATCGGCTCGGCCGCCGCGAATGCCTGGTCACTGGGCCCGAGCATCACCTGGGCCGCGTTTGACCTAGGCAGCGTGCGCGCGCGTTTGCGCGGTGCGAATGCCGAAGCCGATGGTGCCTTGGCGACCTATGAACAGCAAGTGTTGCTGGCATTGGAAGAGTCCGAGAACGCCTTCAGCGATTACGGCAAGCGCCAGCAACGCCTGGTCTCGCTGATCCGCCAAAGCGAATCCAGCCGCGCCGCCGCCGACCTCGCCGCGATCCGCTACCGCGAAGGCACGGTGGACTTCCTGGTCCTGCTCGACGCCCAACGCGAACGCCTGGCCGCTGAAGACTCCCAGGCCCAGGCTGAAGTGGATCTGTATCGCGGCATTGTGGCGATCTACAAGGCCTTGGGTGGTGGTTGGCAGCCGGATACGGTGGTCGCCAGCAACAAGTGAGGTAAAGAGCTCCTTTGGTTGGTCGCATCCAGCCAATTTTTAGCCCTGCGGTCCATTCGGTCGTGGGGCTTTTTTTGCAGCCGTTGAAGTCAATTTTTATATTTGTAATCCTAATCTGAAAGAAACTTCCCAAATATTTAGATGAGCTAAATATCCCGTGCAGCACGTCGATAGCAGGGTGAACCTTTCATCCATTAAGGAGACGAGCATGGACATGAGAGTGGTAATGCCTGGTGTGCTTTCAAAGCAGACGGATGCTTTTGTAATTAAAAACCCAGAGAGAACGACGAATACGTTTACTGTTACTGAGGAAGCCCAGGCAGCTGAAGAGTTGCGAATATCGAAGCGAGCGCAGCTCACGGATTTAAAAACGTTTCTAAAAAGCTATGATATGACATCCATCAGCACGGATGAACTTAAGAAGGTGGGAAGACGACTATTCGAAAGCAACATTATCGATGAACAAGCATTTCTTATTTTCATCGCTGGTGACGGAGCGTCGGATGCCAACGGCAGACAAACAAACACACATGTTAAGTTTAATGCAATAGCGCTGTTCGACGAAAAACTGCAGGATTATCTTGCCTTCGTGGACAGCAACCCAGACGTAAGGCGCTCACAGGGTATTCCTGAATATATACAAGGCATGGTAGATGCTAATCGAGCGATTAATGCTCTTTTATATTTCGCCCACTCTCCAAAAGACGATTTATCGGTGGAAGAGCATGCCTGACTGGGAAAAAGCAGTGTGCTACAGGTGCCGCGGCACACTGCTTTCCCTGTCACTTAACGCCCGTATCTGACGGTTCCTGAATAGGTTTTTGATACAGCCTCAGGATTATGCACCCTGACTCGATATGTACCGAAAGACCCCAGCCAAGAAACGCGAGGTGACAAAGGATTAGCCGCTACCTTTGTCCAAGCAGAGCCAACTTCGCGCTCAATAGAAATTTGAGGAGCCCGACCCGACCCACCGGTTGAAACCATGGCATCAATGTTCGCACCAGAACAACCGTTGCTACCGGTTATCGAGAATGGGCCATGGGCGGTTATTTCACTATCCGGCTCGACTATTCCGCCAAAGCTTTCGGAAACACTCAAGCACAGTGCAGACGCTTGAGCAGACAGCAACAGTAACGCAGCAAAGGGTAATGCAATTAAACTTCTCATAAGCTCACCATAAAGTATGACTCGAGAACTTAACGCATGAAGGTCACTATCACCCCTTCTCACTCATCAAATGCGATCCCTCACCGTTAAGAGTGCGATCCATCCAAACTGAAACCATTCATGATTTGGTGCCAGTCGCCGGGTAGGATCGTATGTAAACCGTACTCGATTTTTTGCTCCGAATATGCCAGCCACTTCCTAAAAACAATAAGGATCGTTCTGTCATACTTAAGTGAAGGGCGCTGTCAGTTGCTTCCTAGGCCCGCGCTCGGCTTACTTCTCAGGCGTTATTTCATTCAAAATCAAGCTCCGATAATGCCCCGGATTCGATCCCGCCCACTTACGAAACGCCTTATAAAACGAACTCGCATCGGCAAACCCCAACCGCGTGGCAATTTCCGCAAAGCTGATCTGCGGTTCAGCCAGCCACACAATCGCCAGTTCCTTGCGCACGCTGTCCTTGAGGCCCTGATAGGTCTGCCCTTCTTCCGCCAGGCGGCGGCGTAGTGTGGACGCAGAAATACACAACCTGGCGGCAAGCCCCTCGGTTTCCGGCCAGGTGTCGGGGGGCATCTGCCGAAGGTCGTGCTTGATGCGCGTGGCGAGGCTTTCGGGGTCGCGGTATTTGACCAGGATGTTAGCCGGTGCATGGGCCAGGAAACGTTGGAGCTCCTGCGGGCTGCGCTTGATCGGCAGGTCCAGGCAATCAGCGGAAAAGATCATGCGGGTGCGTGGTCGATCAAAGCGCAGGTTGTCAGAAAACATCACCTGATAATCGTCACAGAAGTCCGGCTGCGCGCAACGCAGCTCAATGGCGAGGATCGGAATGCGCCGCCCGGCCAGCCAGCAGGCGACGCCGTGGACGATCATCCAATAGGTGAAGTAGGTAAACGCACGCTTGGGCTCATCAGGTTCAAGCAGGACGATTTCCGCCAGGCTCTGTTGCCGCACCAGCTGGGCCGGCAGGTGCTCCAGCATCAGCGAGAGAAACCCCAAGCCGGTTTCCAGGCCTGCCGCCAGGCTGGGTTGCGCCATGGAGGCGCGACACAGGAACGCCAGGCTGCCGGATTTGAGTTTGCGCGGGTCCATGCCAAAGAATTCATCATCCCTGCGCCGCGCCAGCAAACGCCACAGGCGTGCATAGGCGGTGGCCGCCACGCGAGCGTCGGGCTGCTCAAGCAACGCCGGGTCAATCCCGACTTTACTCAATACCTCAACGGTGGCCGCTCCCGGCGCGCAACTCTGCAACAGCGCTTCGCGCACGAGGTGGATGGAGATGGTGTCTTTTTCCGACATGGGGCGTTGAGCTGTCCGGCTGCGGTGTGGTTGGCCTGCATCATAAGGGCGGTTGCGCTTCGCCACCACTGTTCAGCCCACGTTCAGCAAAGGTCAATATTTCTTGTTTAGCAATGAGTATCATTATGTTACAACTTAGCTCCCTAACTAGTTGCGCCCGGGTGCCCGATGCTCGTTCCTTTTTTAATCATGCTGCGCGAAGGCATTGAAGCGGCATTAATCGTTGGCATTATCGCCAGTTACCTGCAACAGACCGGGCGTGGCCAGTGGATGCCCGCGGTGTAGATCGGCGTATTCCTTGCGGCGGCGCTCGCGCTGCTGGTGGGCGGGGGCCTGGAGTTGGTGAGTGCGGAATTCCCGCAAAAGCAGCAGGAATTGTTTGAAGGTGTCGTCGGGCTGGTGGCCGTGGGCATCCTCAGTTCCATGGTGTTCTGGATGCGCAAAGTGGCGCGCTCGATTAAACACTCGCTGCATGAATCCCTCGACCATGCGTTGGCCGGCTCCAGGCATCAGGTGTTCGCCCTGATCGCCATGGTGTTTTTCGCCGTGGCCCGCGAAGGGCTGGAAACGGTGTTCTTCCTGTTGGCCGTGTTTCAGCAGAGTGAAGGCCCAGGCGCTCCGGTAGGCGCCCTGCTCGGCCTGATCTTGGCCATCGTCGTGGGTTTCCTGATTTATTCCGGCAGCATGCGCCTGAACCTCGGCGCGTTTTTCCGCTGGACCGGCCTGTTCATCCTGGTGGTCGCGGCCGGCATTCTCGCCAACTCGGTGCAAGCCCTGCATGAAGCCGGCGTGTGGAATCACTGGCAGACCGTGCTGTTCGACTTCAGCACCGCGTTGCCCATGGACAGCCCACTCGGTTCGGTACTGGCCGGCATGTTCGGTTACCAGGAGGCGCCGACCATCAGCACCCTGGGCGCCTATCTGATTTACCTGGTGGTGGCCCTGGTGATGTTCTTCCTGCCCTCGGCCCCGCCCCAGCCTGTTGCCAACACTTCTTCCGTTTCCAGCCAGTAAGGACCGTCTCTTGCCCAACCCAACCCCTCAATCGGCCCCGCCGTCCCGCGCCTTGCGCTGGGGCGTGGCCGGCTCGGTGGTGGTGATGATCGCCGCCGGTGGCCTGTTCTACTACGCCTCGCAATTGGCCGCCGGCAAACGCCAGGCCAACCACAATGAAATCGCGGTGACCATCCACGGCCACGCCTGCGAACCCAACGCCCTGACGGTACCCGCCGGGCATGCCAGCTTTCGCATCATCAACCGCTCCGACCGCGCAGTGGAGTGGGAAATCCTCGACGGCGTGCTGGTGGTCGAAGAGCGGGAAAACATTGCCCCGGGCCTTAGCCAGGTGATCAACGCCAACCTGCTGCCCGGCGACTACGCCATTACCTGTGGCCTGCTGAGCAACCCGCGCGGCACCTTGCATGTCACGCCCACGGCAGAGTCTGACGCCCAGGCCAAGGCCAAGCCGTCGATGGTGGCGTTTATCGGCCCACTGTCGGAGTTTCGCGTGTACCTGAGCGGCCAAGGCGGTGCGCTGGTCAAGGCCGTGACGGCCCTGCAACAGGCCATCGCCGCCGGTGACCTGGCCCAGGCCCAAGCGCTGTATGTACCGGCCCGCGAGGCGTATCAGCGCCTGGCGCCGGCGTCCCAGCGCCTGGCCGAATTGGATAACGCGATCAACGCCCGCGCCGATTACTTTGAAAAGCGCGAGCAAGACCCCGCCTTCAGCGGCTTCCACCGCCTCGAATACGGCCTGTTCCAACAACACAGCCTCGATGACCTGGCGCCGGTCGCCCAACGCCTGGTTACCGACGTCACCACGCTCAAGCAACAGTTACTGGCTCAGTCCCTGCCACCGGAGCAACTGGTAAGCATTGTGGTACGCAACCTCAACAGCCTGGCGGACGTGCGTGCGGCGAGCGGTGAAGAAGAACGCTACAGCCACATCGACTTGAACGGCTTTGCCGCCAACCTGCAGGTCGCGCACAAAGTGGTCGACCTGATGCGCCCGTTGCTGGGCAAGTCCGCCGCCGACCTGTTGCCCACTATCGACAGCGCGCTCAGCGCCTTAGACACCGAACTCGACGGGCTCAAGGTGAATGACCGCTACCCAACCTACGACAAGGTTACAGCCGATCAGCGCAAGCAGATCGCCGACAAGGCCAAGGCACTGGCCGTTGCACTCGATGGAATCGACCCCGCCCTTGGCCTTTCCGGCCTGCAGTGAAGACGACCGCATACATGAGTGATACAGAACAGTTTGACCTCCAACGTCGCCGCGTCCTGTTGGGCATGGCGGCCACCGGCGTTGCGATTGCCGGCAGCAGCCTGAGCTGCCCGGCGATGGCGGCAGCGGCTGAGCAAGTCACCACCGCACCGCGCAGTGACAAGACCCAGGACCACCAGGCGTTTTTCGGCAAGCACCAAAGCGGCATCGTCACCCCGCGCCCGGCCTGCGGCATGGTCGTGGCGTTCGATGTACTGGCCAGCGACCGCGAAGACCTGGAACGTCTGTTCCGCACCCTCAACGAGCGCATCGCGTTCCTGATGACCGGCGGCACCGTGCCCCAGGTCGACCCGAAATTACCGCCTACCGATTCCGGCATCCTTGGCCCGGTGGTCACACCCGATAACCTGACCATCACCGTGTCGGTCGGCGAGTCATTGTTCGACGAACGCTTCGGGCTTGCCGCGGCCAAACCCAAGCGCCTGAGCCGCATGGTCGGTTTCCCCAACGACGCGCTGGAACCGGCGCAGTGCCACGGCGACATGAGCCTGCAGTTCAGCTCCAACACGCCGGACACCAATATCCACGCCCTGCGCGACATCGTCAAAAACCTGCCCGACCTGCTGCTGGTGCGCTGGAAGCAAGAAGGCAGCGTACCGCCCCAGGCACCGGCCAAGCCCGGCGAGCCGGCGCAGAGTGCGCGCAATTTCCTGGGCTTTCGCGATGGCTCGGCCAACCCCAATTCCAATGATGACAAGGCCATGGACCAGATCGTCTGGGTACAGCCTACCAGCGACGAACCGGCCTGGGCCGCCCATGGCAGTTACCAGGCCGTGCGCATCATCCGTAACTTTGTCGAGCGCTGGGATCGCACCCCGCTGCAAGAACAGGAAAGCATCATCGGCCGTGTCAAACCCACGGGCGCGCCCATGGACGGCCAGCATGAAACCCAGGTCCCGGACTACAGCAAGGACCCAGAAGGCAAGTTGACCAAGCTCGATGCCCACATCCGCCTGGCCAACCCGCGCACCCCGCAGACCCAGGCCAACTTGATCCTGCGGCGGCCGTTCAACTACTCCAACGGCGTCAACAAAAACGGTCAACTGGACATGGGCTTGTTGTTCATCTGCTACCAGGCTGACCTGGAGAAAGGCTTTATCAGCGTGCAAACCCGGCTCAACGGCGAGCCGCTGGAGGAGTACCTCAAGCCCGTGGGTGGCGGGTATTTCTTCACGTTGCCAGGGGTCACCGGCCCTAAGGATTTCATTGGGCGCACGCTGCTCGCGGCAACGCAATCTCAAACTCCTGCCAAGACCTAAAACACACCAGAGCGGAATGTCTCCCATGAAGAAGTCGTCTATCGCGTTGTTGTTACTCAGCCTTTCGCCACTGGCAAGCTTCGCCGCTACTGCGCCGTTGGACCTGGTGGGCCCGGTGTCGGATTACAAGATCTACGTCACCGAAGAAATCGGCGAACTGGTCACCCAGACCCAGGCGTTCACCGACGCCATCAATAAAGGCGACCTGGCCACGGCCAAGAAACTCTATGCGCCGACCCGTGTGCACTATGAGTCCATTGAGCCAATCGCCGAGCTGTTCAGCGACCTCGACGCGTCCATTGATTCGCGTGTGGACGATCATGAAAAAGGCGTGACGGCCGAAGACTTCACGGGCTTTCACCGCATTGAATACGCGCTGTTCTCGCAGAACTCGACCCAGGGCCTGCAAGCGCTGACCGCCAAGCTCAACGCGGATGTGAATGACCTCAAGACCCGCGTCGATGGCCTGACTTTCCCGCCGGAGAAAGTCGTGGGTGGTGCCGCTGCGTTGCTGGAAGAAGTCGCGGCCACCAAGATCTCCGGTGAAGAAGACCGCTACAGCCATACCGACCTGTATGACTTCCAGGGCAACATCGACGGTGCGAAAAAAATCGTCGACCTGTTCCGTGGCCAGATCGGGCAGCAAGACCAAGCCTTCCTGGCCAAGGTCGACAAAAACTTTGCCAGCGTCGACAAGATCCTCGCCAAGTACAAAACCAAGGATGGCGGCTTCCAGACCTATGACAAGGTCAAGGACAACGACCGCAAGGCCTTGGTCGGCCCGGTCAATACCCTGGCCGAAGACCTCTCAACCCTGCGCGGCAAGCTGGGTTTGAACTAACTGCTGCGCACAAAAAACACCCAGTCCCTGTCGAAGGGCCTGGGTGTTTTTTTGCCGGCACGTTGCTCAGTTAGAGAATGCGATACAGCAAGCGCTCGATCCGCACCCGGCTGACACGCCGCAGGAATTTGCCGACGGCGGGCGGGTAATCCACCAGCGTCTGCAATTGCTGGTAACCCTCGATACGCGTGGTGTGCTGGAAAATATTCGCAAGCTCGGCGCTTCGCGGCTCCAGCCATTGGCCTTGAGGGTCGTCGATCAGCAAGCCGTTTTCCAGGTCGAGGCGAAACGCCCGTGGGTTGAGGTTGTTGCCGGTGAGCAAGGTGTAGCGCTCGTCCACCCACATGCCCTTTAGGTGATAGGTGTTATCGCCGTCGCGCCATAAGTGCAGGTTCAACTGGCCGCTGTTGATCATCGGCTGGTGCCGCTTGGCAAAGCGTCGCAGGCTGATCTCGTACAGGTACGGCAACGCCGCAATTACCTTGAAAGGCTCGGTGGGCGGAATGTAGAAGTCGTTGGCGGTCTTGTCGCCCACCACGATGTCGATCTTCACGCCACGTGCCAGGGCGCGGTTGATCTCACGGGTCACCGGCAATGGCAGGTTGAAATACGGCGTGCAAATAGTCAGTTGTTGCTGGGCGCTGGCGATCAGCTCAAGGATCACCCGGCTCAACGGGTTGTTCTTGCCAACGCCCAGCAAGGGGCTGACCGACAGATGGCCGTTGGGCAATTGCCCGGCCGTGGTGTCGTAGGTCGCATGCTTGAGACGGCTGCGCAGGTCGCCGATGTCGTTGCGCAGGCTGCGGGTGGTGGGCGGGTTCGGCAGGTCCAGGCGATGCACAGCCTTGGACGCGACCAGGCCGTGTTCCACCAGGTGCTGCATCGAATCGGCCAAGGGTTGGCTATGGATCAGGTGGTAGCGGTCGAAGCGGTATTTGTCGAACTTGTGCAGGTACACATTGTTCAAGCTGGCGCCGCTGTACAGCACGCTGTCATCAATCACGAAACCCTTGAGGTGCAACACGCCGAACAGCTCGCGGGTTTGCACCGGCACGCCATACACCGGCACTTCGGTGGCGTGGCGCTGGGTCATCGCCTGGTACCAGGCGCTGTTGCCCGGTTGCTTGCCCGCGCCGATCAACCCGCGCTGGGCGCGCAGCCAATCCACCATCACCACGATCTCCAGCTCAGGCCGTGCGGCCTTGGCGGCGTGTAGCGCGTCGTAGATTTCCTGCCCCGCCTCGTCCTGCTGCAAGTACAAGGCAACGATGTAGATACGCCGCGTGGCCTGGGCGATTTTCTCCAGCAGGCAGCGACGATAGGCGTCGGCGCTGGGCAGCACCTCAATGGCCTCGTTGGACAACGGAAAACCGCGCAGCTTGGGCAACAGGGAGCGTTTGAAGAACGACGGCATAGGGCTCGCAATGGGTCGAATCCGAAGAGGCCCAAAGCTTACACCATGAGGCTGCCCAGGTCTCGCGGCGGGTAATTTAAAAAACCCTGTTGACCATGAAGAACGATCGTTCTACTGTGCTCGACATGAACGATATAACCCAGAATGAAACCCGCGACATCATCCTCGACGTCACCGAGAAGTTGATCTATCGCCACGGCATCGCTGCCACCGGCATGGACTTACTGGTGAAAACCGCCGGTGTGTCGAGGAAAAGTATCTATCGCTACTTCGCCAACAAAGATGAGTTGGTGGTGGCCGCCCTGCAACGCCGCGACGAGCGCTGGATGCAGTGGCTGCGCAGCGAAGTGGAACGCAGCGACGACAGCGGCGAGCGCCTGCTGGGGCTGTTCAGCGCGCTAAAGCGCTGGTTCGGCTCGGCGGACTTTCGCGGCTGCGCCTTTATCAATACCAGTGGCGAAACCGGCGACGCCCAAGACCCGGTGCGCCTGTTGGCCAAGGCCCATAAACGCAAACTGTTCGAGTACGCACTTGAACTGTGCCAAGCACATGGCACCCCCGACCCGGAGCAGCAGGCCGCGCAACTGCTGATCCTGATCGATGGCGCCATTACCGTTGCCCTGGTCATGGGTGATTCAACAGCTGCCGATAATGCGCAATGCATGGCGCGAACCTTACTGCAACTGTGAACCCACAGCCCCAGGCAACTTTCGACCCAACCTTTATTGCTTTAAGGAGTCGCCCATGTCAGCCCAAGAAGAAGTCCGCCCGCCCCTGCCGCCGTTTACCCGCACGTCTGCCATCGAAAAAGTTCGCCTGGCCGAAGATGGCTGGAACTCCCGCGACCCGCAGCGCGTGTCCCTGGCTTATACCCTGGATACGAACTGGCGTAACCGCGCCGAATTTGCCCATAACCGCGAAGAAGCCAAGCAGTTCCTGACCCGCAAATGGGCCAAGGAGCTGGATTATCGATTGATCAAGGAATTGTGGGCTTTTACCGATAACCGTATTGCCGTGCGCTACGCCTATGAATGGCACGATGATTCGGGTAACTGGTACCGCTCGTACGGCAATGAAAACTGGGAATTCGACGAGAACGGCTTGATGGCCAACCGCTTTGCCTGCATCAACGATATGCCGATCAAGGAGAGCGAGCGCAAGTTCCATTGGCCGCTGGGCCGGCGGCCGGATGAGCATCCGGGTCTGTCAGAGCTGGGGCTATAACCCCGATTCTGTAGGCAGCGTGAGATCCAATGTGGGAGCTGGCTTGCCTGCGAAAGCGGTGGTGCAGTAACAGATTCAGCGCCTGACACACCGCCTTCGCAGCATAGGTATCTACACATCTTTGGTGTGACGCTGGACCTGTGGCGAGGGAGCTTGCTCCCGTGACGGCCAGCCAGCCGACATCTATCTACCTGACACCCCACCATCCAACTGTGGGAGCTGGCTTGCCTGCGAAGACGGCCTAGCACTCAACACAGTTGGACCGGGTATATATCCGTTATTTAGGTAACGGCCACCTAGGGTTCCGCCCTGACGTGAACTGCCCCCCGAAAGTTGGACAGGGGACGCTATTGATTTAATGCCTGAGTCCGAAATTGTACCGGGCTCAAGCCATTTAGTCTGAGGCTTATGCGGTCTTGGTTGTAGTAGGCGATGTAATCCTCTATGCCTGATGCCAACTGCTCCACACTCTCAAATGACTCCAAATAGAAAAACTCGCTCTTGAGCGTGCCGAAAAAACTCTCCATGGCGGCATTGTCCAAGCAATTACCCTTGCGCGACATGCTCTGCTCGATGCTCTTTTCGGCCAGCATGTGTCGGTAGATAGGCTGCCTGTACTGCCAACCCTGGTCGGAGTGCAGTATCGGTTTGTCACCTTGATTCAGTCGCCCGAAGGCTTTTTCCAGCATCGTCGAAACCATCCTGAATTCGGGACGTCGGTTGATCTGGTAAGCCAGGATCTCGCCGTTGTACAAATCCATGAGAGGCGAGAGAAACAGCTTTTGCCCCTTCACCTTGAACTCCGTCACGTCGGTTGCCCATTTCTCGTTAGGGGCTTCTGCCTTGAATTCGCGCTTTAGTAGATCAGGCGCAACAAGCCCTTCAGCACCTCGGTAAGAGCGATATTTCTTCACTTTGACCAGCGACTTGAGGCCTATCACCTGCATCAGTCGATACACCTTTTTGTGATTGATCAACTCACCACTGTTTCCAAGGGTCGCGGCGATGCGGCGGTAGCCGTAACGCCCCTTATGCCCGTGATAGACGCTGCGGATGCGATCTTTAAGGCCGGCATGCTTGTCGGTTAGCAGTGTTTTGCTTTGGTAATAGAAGGTGCTGCGTGCCAGTGCCGCAGCACGTAGCAACAGAGCAAGTGGATGCTCATGCCTCAATCCTTGGACGGCCTGCGTTTTTTTGGCTGCGCAGTACGGGGATCCGCTTGGATTAAGGCATCGAGCTTTTTTAGATAGGCATTCTCCGCGCGCAGATAAGCCAGTTCTGCGAGCATTTGTGCAGGGGTCAGTTCTGCGTCCGCAGGAAGAGCAGGACTTGCTTTGGGTTGCCTGGAAGGTTTGCGGGGCATACTGGACTCTTTAAGACGCTGCGGTTGTAGTGCTTCTACACCGCCTTCATCGTACAGCTTTCGCCACTGCCTGATACTACTTGGACCACGGATATCAAACCGTATACAGGCCTGTTGGTCCGACAGTCCATCTTGTTTGATGCACTGCAAAACCTTTAATTTAAACTCGGCATCGTAATGGCTGTACTTGGCGATCAAGCCAGAGGCGCCGTGCTTTTCAAAACCCTTGACCCAGCGTCGCAGGAGCGATGGACTCAAGTCATGCTTAAGGGCCACCTCATGGATGCTACTGGCAGACAGGCACTCTTCAATCAATGATTGCTTGAGCGCTAGGTTGTATTTCGTCATGGAACACTCTCCCGAGGGGGCAGGTGTCCAACATTCGGGGGTCAGTTCAACGGCGGGTCACTTTGGAAAAGAGCCCCAAAGTAACCAAAGGGCTCTTGCCCCACCACTCGGCACCTCGCTTAGGCTCGGTGTGCCCGTAATCCGCCAGTGATTTGGGGGGCCGCCGCCACGCGCCATCCATGGCGCGGGGCGGCTAAACCGGCATCCCTGCCGGTTTACCCCCCAAATCCCTGTCGAATTCCGGCCAGCGTGGTTTAACGGGGCGCTTGAGATCAAGATCAAGAGCGACTCGCTTCGCATCGTGGTTACCGTCTGCTGTTACAACCCAAAAAGTTGTGTAGATACCTATGCCTTCGCAGGCCAACTCCCATATTTGGATCGCGGGGCATCAATTAGATCAGCGTCTGCTGTCAGCGCCCTCCCACACGTTTAGTCCTGATTCAGCCCCACTCGATACAACACACCGTCATCCTCATCCGTCAGCACATACAGAAACCCATCCGGCCCCTGCCGCACGTCGCGGATCCGCGCTTTCAATTCGCCCAACAAGCGTTCCTCGTGGACCACCTTGTCGCCCTCGAACTGCAAGCGAATCAGCTCCTGACTCACCAGTGCACCGATAAACAGGTTGTGCTGCCAGACCTTGAACCGGTCGCCGTCGTAGAACGCCATGCCACTGATGCCCGGCGACTTCTCCCACACATGATGGGGTGCCACTGTGCCCTCTGCCGTTTTGCCCTTGGCTTCGGGAATTGGCAGCAGGGAATAGTTGATGCCATGGGTCGCCAACGGCCAACCGTAGTTCTTGCCGCGCTCGATGATATTGACTTCATCACCGCCACGGGGCCCGTGTTCATTTTCCCAGATCGTGCCGCTCCACGGGTTCAGAGCCAGCCCTTGCGGGTTACGCTGCCCGTAGGACCAGATCTCGGGACGCACGCCGGGTTGACCGACAAAAGGGTTGTCATCCGGTACGCGCCCATCCGGGTAGATGCGCACCACTTTGCCTTGCAACTTGTCCAGGTCCTGGGCCGTGGGGCGGTCGTTGTTTTCACCCAGGGTCACGAACAGGTAGCCGTCCCGGTCAAAGGCCAGGCGCGAGCCGAAGTGGTTGCCGGTAGACAGCTTGGGCTCCTGGCGCAGAATCACCTTGAAGTCCTCCAAGCCGCTCAGGTCAGTTGCCAAGCGCCCACGCCCTACGGCAGTGCCAGCCTTACCACCCTCGCCACCGCCTTCAGCGTACGACAGGTACACCAGGCGGTCCTGCTTGAAGTCTGGCGACAGCACCACATCCAGCAACCCGCCCTGCCCTTTGGCCCATACCTGCGGCACGCCCTTCAAGGGTGCAGACAGCTTGCCGTCGGGGCTGACGAAGCGCAGGTTTCCAGGCCGTTCAGTCACCAGGAAACCTTGCTGGTCGGGCAAAAACGCCAGCGCCCACGGATGGTCCAGACCCTTGGCGACCGGCGTGGCGGTGATGCTGCCTTGCTCAGTGGGGAACTGTTGGCTATCGGCGGCATACACCGCGCTCAACGGCAGTAACGCGGTGGCGCACAGGGCGGCTAGCAGGGTTTTACGTACAAACATAAGGCGAAATCCTCAGCGGCGATTGCCGTTGGCATCATAGGTGGGCGCTTTGGGTGCGGTGGCCGGGCGGCTGGGGGCCGCCTCCTGCTTGGGGTAGCGGTTGCCGATGCCGCCGTTTTCCAGCGTCGGCCGCGGGTTGGCCGGGACAGGCTGAATACTGCGAACCGCCGGTGCATTGGGCTGGGTGCCCTGCATGCTATTGGGGTTGGCCCGGTGAATCGGGCCGTGGTCGCTGCTGCGGCCCGGCAGGTTTTGCGCCTGGGCCAACGGCGCAAGGGCCAGGCCCAGCGCCAGTGCTGCAAGATGACGTACACAAGGGTTCATGGCCAAACCTCTCTATGCCAGGTACTACGTGCTTTCGATAACACGCTACGCCGTGGGTTCGGGTTGTGACACTAAATAGTTTCTCATCAGGTGTAACACGATCTGTCCGAGCATCTATCCGCCGAAACTTTTGCCCTGCGCTGCGAGTCACCAGCACACAGGCTCTTCGTTGAGGAATCACACCTATGCCACGGGCAATCTGGAAAGGCGCCATCAGTTTTGGCTTGGTTCACATCCCGGTATCGCTGGTCTCGGCGACCTCGTCACAAGGCGTCGACTTTGACTGGCTGGACAAGCGCAGCATGGACCCGGTGGGCTACAAGCGCATCAACAAAACCACCGGCAAGGAAGTCACCAAGGAAAACATCGTCAAGGGCGTGGCCTTTGAAAAAGGGCGCTATGTGGTGCTCAGCGAAGACGAAATTCGCTCGGCCCACCCCAAGTCCACCCAGACCATCGAAATCATCGCCTTCGTCGCCAGCGACCAGATCCCCCTGCAAAACATCGACACGCCCTACTTCCTCGCCCCGGATAAACGCGGCGGCAAGGTCTACGCACTGCTGCGCGAAGCGCTGAAAAAAACCGGCAAGGTCGCCCTGGCCAATGTGGTGCTGCACACCAAGCAACACCTGGCTGCGTTGATGCCGCTGGAGTCGGCCCTGGTGCTGGTCATGCTGCGCTGGCCCACCGAAGTGCGCAGCCTGGACGAATTGGAACTGGGCAGCGATGTGACAAAACCGACCTTGGCCAAAGGAGAGTTGGACATGGCAAAGCGCCTGGTGGAAGACATGAGCGCCGATTGGCAGCCCGATGAATACCGTGACAGCTTCCAGGACAAGATCCGGGCGCTGGTGGCGAAGAAGGCCAAGGCCGGCAAGATAGAAGATGTGGAAACGGCCGAAGGCGGCGAAGAGCGCAAGTCCGCGGATGTCATCGACCTGACCGAACTGCTCAAACGCAGCCTGGCGGGTAAACCTGCGGCGAAAAAAGCCGCCGCAAAAAAGTCCAATAACAAGGCCTCTTGAGCCTGCCATTGACGGGAGAACGACATGGCAAAGCCCCTGAGCGAGTACAACCGCAAGCGCGATTTCAAGATCACCGCCGAACCCGCCGGCAGCTCACCCAGCAAACGTAAAGCCTCGGCCTTAAGCTTTGTGATCCAAAAACATGATGCACGCAACCTGCATTACGACTTTCGCCTGGAACTTGATGGCGTGCTGTTGAGCTGGGCGGTGCCCAAGGGCCCGAGCCTGGACCCGAGTCAGAAGCGCCTGGCCGTGCATGTTGAAGACCACCCGCTGAGCTATGGCAGTTTCGAGGGCAGCATTCCCGCCGGCCAATACGGTGCGGGGGATGTGATCGTGTGGGACCGAGGCATCTGGCAACCCCACGATGACCCGCACAAGGCCTATGCGGCGGGCAAACTTAAATTCACCCTGGTGGGTGAGAAGCTCTCCGGTGACTGGGCCCTGGTACGAACCCGGCTCAAGGGCAGCGGCGACAAGGAGCAGTGGCTGTTGATCAAGGAAAACGATCAGCAAGCGCGCCCGGCGGCTGAATTCGATATTGTCGAGGCCGAACCCGCCAGCGTGCTCAGCGATGCGGTGGTGGGTAAGCCAAAAGCCAAGGCCAAGGCCAAACCCAAAGCCGCGCCAAAAGCCAAAGCGCCCAAGCGTACCGCTGCCCTGCCGGATGAGTTCGCCCCTCAATTGGCAACCTTGGTCGACCGGGCCCCCGAAGGTGACTGGCGCTACGAGATCAAGTTCGACGGCTACCGCATCATGGCGCGCATTCGCGACGGCGAAGTACGGCTGTTCACCCGCAACGGCCACGACTGGACCGAGCGCCTGCCGCGTCAGTGCAAAGCCTTGCAAGCCCTCAAGCTCAAGGACAGTTGGCTGGATGGCGAAGTGGTCAGCCTCAATGGCGACGGGTTGCCGGATTTCCAGGCGCTGCAAAACGCATTCGATATCGGCCGCAGCCTGGACATCGTCTATTACCTGTTCGACGCACCGTTTTTGAACGGTCGCGACCAACGTGAAGACCCTGTCGAAGAGCGTCGCGCTGCGCTCAAATCCGCACTGTCCGGCAGCCGAAGCAAACTGCTGCGCTTCTCCGAAGCCTTTGCCGCCAGCCAGCGCGATATTTTCGAGAGCGCCTGTGACCTGGCCCTGGAAGGTGTGATCGGCAAACGTGCCGGCAGCCCTTATGTGTCGCGACGCAGTGACAACTGGATCAAGCTCAAATGCCGCCTGCGTCAGGAATTCGTGATCGTCGGCTACACCCGCCCCCAAGGCTCGCGCAGCGGCTTTGGTGCGCTGCTGCTGGCGGTCAACGATGACACCGGCCTGGTCTATGCCGGGCGCGTAGGCACGGGCTTTGATCAGGCGGCGCTGAAAAGTATCTATGCCAAGCTCACCGCGCTTGAACGCAAGGACTCGCCACTGCAAAAGCCGTTGACCAGTGCCCAGGCCCGTGGCGTGCACTGGGTTGAGCCGAGCCTGGTAGGCGAAGTGCAATTTGCCGAATGGACCCGTGAAGGCGTGGTGCGCCAGGCCGCGTTTGTGGGCCTGCGTACCGACAAGCCAGCCTCGCAGATCATTCACGAACAGCCGCGAGCGGCCAAGTCCGTCAAGGCGCCCGAGGCATCGAAAGCCGGTAAAGCCCAGGCAACGGTGAAGAACGTGAAAATCACTCACCCCGAGCGCATTATCGACAAGCACAGCGGCACGCAGAAACAGCAACTGGCGCAGTTCTACACCGATATCAGTGAATGGATACTGCCCTTCCTGCGTGGACGTGCGGTGTCACTGGTGCGGGCGCCGGAAGGTATTGAAGGTGAGCAGTTCTTCCAGAAGCACTCAGAGCGCATGGCAATCCCCCACATCAAGCAGTTGGACCCGGCGCTGGACCCAGGCCATGCGCGCCTGATGGAAATAGACAGCGTGGATGCATTGGTCGGCGCCGTGCAAATGGGCACGGTCGAGTTTCACACCTGGGGTGCCACCGCAGACAAGATTGAAACGCCTGACCTGTTTGTTCTCGATCTCGACCCGGACCCGGCCCTGCCCTGGAAAGCCATGTTGGAAGCGGCCCAACTGACCCTGTCGGTACTCGATGAGCTGGGCTTGCAAGCCTTCGTTAAAACCAGCGGCGGCAAGGGCCTGCATTTGATCGTGCCGTTGGCCCGGCGCGATGGCTGGGACACCGTCAAGGCATTCGCCAAAGCCATTGCCCAATTCATGACCCGCCAACTGCCCGAACGCTTTACCGCCACCAGTGGCCCCAAGAACCGCGTGGGCAAGATCTTTATCGATTACCTGCGCAACGCCCGTGGCGCCAGTACCGTGGCGGCGTATTCGGTGCGGGCACGCCCGGGCCTGCCAGTGTCGGTGCCGGTGAGTCGAGAGGAGTTGAAAGGGTTGCGTGGCGCCCAGCAGTGGACAGTGGCGAACCTGCACCAGCGGTTGCAGGCGTTGAAGGACGACCCGTGGGCGGGGTATGCCAATCGGCAGAAGATCAGCAAAAAGATGTGGGACAAGCTGGGCGCGGAGCCACCCGGGTGATCCGCGCCCTGAGCCAGGTCAGATAAGAATGAAGATCAGTGCCAGCCCGGCAAAGATCGCCCACTTTTCCAGGTAGTAGCGCGTGCGATTGCGCTTTTTAAGCTCTTTGCCACGCAGGCGAATCTTGTACAGGCGGGTGAAGGCACGGTTGAGGCCGCCGGTCTTGTCGCCCTCGTCATTGGGCGAACCCGCGGCCGCCATCACATTGCGGCTGAACCAACGGTTGAACGCCGCCGCCCAGCGGTACTTCATCGGCCGTTCGATGTCGCAGAACAGAATGATGCGGTTCTGTTGGGTGGTGTTTTCCGCGTAGTGAATGTAAGTCTCGTCAAACATCACCGGCTCACCGTCGCGCCAGTAATAGTTTTCACCATCCACGTTGATATAGCAGCCTGGATCATTAGGCGTATCCAGCCCCAGGTGATAACGGTAGGAGCCTGCATACGGGTCACGGTGACGCACCAGCTTGGAGCCCGGTGGCAGCTCGGCGAACATCGCGGCCTTGATCGAGCCGATGCTCTGTACCAGTTCGGTGGTGCGGGGGCACAGCTTCATCGCCGACGGGTGGCTGTCGCCGTACCACTTGAGATAGAAGCGCTTCCAGCCGGTCTTGAAAAACGAGTTAAAGCCTACGTCGTTGTATTGCTCCGAGCGCTTGATCTCCCCCGCCCGCATCAGGTTCTGGCCTTCTTCGCGGATCTCTTCCCAGTGCTCCTGCAATGGGCTCAGGTCCGGAAAGTCGCTGGGCGAGAGAAAGGGACGGCTGGGCTGCTTGGAGAACAGGTACAGGAAACAGTTGATCGGCGCCAGGAACGTCGAGTGATCGCTAAGCTGGCGACCCAGCTTGTGTCGCACCCGACCGCGCAGGTGTACATACGCAATGGAAGCAACGTAGAGAGCAACAATGATGAGTTTCAAGGGATTCGTCACACGTCAGGGAGAGAACAGGCTGCTCCTGCGGGCTCACAACGGCCGAGGATGGATAAGCAGCACCTGAAATCACAGTTCACATACAGGCAACACGGCCGGCGGGCTAACCGCCTGCGTGCAACCATTGGCAGTTATTTAGCCACACTTTGTAACCAAAGGTTAACTAAGAATTGTGAAAAGCTGTCTACCGAGTGTGCTGGGGGTATGAGCAGGCAGGCCCTTGGGCCTGCCTGTTTGAGGGCGTTTGAAGGGTTACAGCGGCGCGTCTTTACCCTCGCGGCGATCACCTAATGCCGTATAGGGAACGGCCTGAGTGCGGCTGCGGACGAAGTAGCGGATCAGCGCAATCATCAGGCCCAGCAACAGGCCGCCGACGAGGCTCAACGCAATGACCAGCGGTTTTTTCGGCTTGATCGGTGACAGAGGCTCCTGGGCTCGACGGTCAATCGTCACCAGCTTGAGATTGCTCATATCGATGTTCAAACCACGCAACCTGGCGACCTCAGCGCGAAGCGGCTCGACGTCCTGCAAGAAGATGTCTTCATTGCCACGCTTGCGCAGCACCTCAACCTCGCGGTTGCTTTCCAGCAGTTGCAGCTCTTTGCCGATCTCGGCAATGCGCGGGTTGGTAAAGTCATCGCTGGTACGCTGTTGCAGTGCAGCGCGCTCAGCTTCCAACGCCTCGGTCCCCATGAAATACAGCGGGATCTTCTGATTGTTCACCTCGGTACGCATGACCTGGCTCGAACCCGTGCGGGTGGAGTCAGCCATGGAGGACGGCGTCGTCGGTGTGCGAATGCCCATGGACTTGGCAATGCTGATCGCTTCGGCCAACTCGGCCAGGCGGTTGGTGCGTTCCATCTTCATCTGCAAGCGCAAAGCGCTGAGCTCATCCTGCAGTTGGGCACGCTTGAGCCGGTCAGCTTCCAGGAGCTTGGCGATTTTCGACTCTTTATCGGTATCGTAGTTGGCGCGGGCGGCGTCGATCTTGCCCTTGAGCTCGCTCAAACGGTTATTGACGATCACCTTAAGGTCAGCACCGACCTGCTGACGCTCGGCGGCAATGGCGTAGTCCACAAAACCATTGAGAATCGCGACACCATCGACGTCGGTCGGGTATTGCAACTCCAGACGGATATAGCTGCTCAACGAATCGGATTTCTTCGGATCGGGCAAAATCAGATTAACGGAATTGCGGTTGAACGCCTCAAAGCTCTGCTCAAGGGTTTGCCCCGGTTTCTTGAACGCCTTGAACAACTCCTCATGGTCCTTGAAGAACCCCAGGCGCGCATCATAAGAGTCCAGCTGTGCACCTACTTTGAGCAGCGCATCGGCAGGCGGCAACTTATACACTTCCGAACGGTTCAAGGCGTCTAGCTCGTTGATTGCAGCAGGCCGTAACACACTGCTGACTTCATACGTCTTGGGTGCCAGGAAGGCATAACCTGCGCCTAATACCCCAGCCAGAAGCGTACACCCGACCACCAGCTTTTTTTGTCGCCAGATGGCGTGAAACAATTCAAACAAATCAATTTCATCAGACGCAGCGGAAGGCGGAAGCGGGGAAGTACGATTCAAAATAAGAACACCTTAAAATAATACTAAAAGGCCATCATTCTCAGAAGTCTGAATGACTTCAAAAATCAGGGACAACGCCCTGGATACGGCAGACCAATGGCGATGTGACCACTCAGCCCACCGAAATATCCCACAGACTTAGGGATTATTTCGGATTCATTTCGGTGAGTAAGCCAAATGACACAGCCATGTCAGACTGATCTGGTTGCAAGCGTAGTCAATACAACATGAAAAAGCTGTCAAATAGCTGTCTTATAAAGAAAAAAATTTCGCCTACAGGTGGAACAGTGTCGGCCTCAATACAATTGAACATTTTCTTGAACAGCAATAAGGAGTTTGCATGTCACCGCTTTCAGCATCGGACTTTCACGCACTGCAAGGCACTTGGGAACAAACAGCCCTTGAAGACAATGGCGTGCTCAACCCCGTGGATGCCCACAGCGCGCCAGGCGCGATAACGACCATTGCAGGGGATCGCTTCGAAGTGACCACGGTCAGTGGCGAACTATTATTGGCGGGTCGGTTCGAGCTGGACGCCAGTACCACGCCAAAAAGCATCACCTGGACAGATGCCATCGGCGAAGACGCGGGCAAGCAGCTCCCCGCCAGTTACCGGCTCGACGGCGATGATTTTGTGTTTATCGCAGCGGATGAAGGCATGCCCAGGCCCACCGTGTTCAGCACAGGACCGGGGCAAACCATGCGCACCTTCATACGGCGCTCATGATCAAATGTGGGAGCTGGCTTGCCTGCGATAGCGGTGGGTCAGTCAACTAATCTGTCACTGATACACCGCTATCGCAGGCAAGCCAGCTCCCACATGTTGGAACGCGGGGCGTCAGGCAGATAGGCGGTGGCTGGCAGGCCGTTACGGGAGCAAGTTCCCTCGCCACAGGTGGACATATAAGACGTGGCTATCCGATTTGATCACGGCATTTTCACAAGGCCTTCACTTTTCCACCTATAGGGTGAAGCCTACCTACTCCAGTGAATCCCTTGGCCCGCCCTCTCCTCGCGGGCCTTTTTTTGCCTGCGCAAACCGGGATCAGCCCTTACGTTTGGTCGCTGTCAGGGTAAAACACAGCGGCAGTTGCGCGGCCTGATGCTCATACTGTTCGTAAAGTTCTTCCCGGTTGCAATGCGGGTACTCCTGCAAATGGGCGATCTGCAACTGCGCTGCGATAGCCCCGCTGACCACGCTGCCCAGGGTATGTACGTACCAATAGGAGGTCGGCCCGGGACGTTCATCCTTCCCTTCATAGACAATTGCCTCCTGCAGCACAAAGGGCTCGCGCTGAAAGTAAGAACTGGCAGGCAGCATCGGGTTGGCCCCACAGGGGTCAAACACCTCGAGAAAGGGATGGGTTTCGTACATGACCAGCGTGCCGCCGGGCTTCAGCACACTGGCAACCTGGCGCATGAACAGCGCCACATCCGGCATCCAGCCCAGCACGCCAATGGTCACCAGGGCAATATCGAAGCGTGCCTGCAAACGCTCGGGCAAATGGTGGATATCGGTCTCAATGAACTCAGGGCTATGGGGCGAGACCTCGGCCAATTCCCGCGCCTGTTCAAGAAACGCCCGGGATTGATCGACCCCCACCACCGAACGCGCGCCCAAACCATACAACGAAAGGCTTTCGCGCCCGTTGTTGCAGCACAACTGCACCACGTCCTTGCCCACCACGCCCACCTCTTGCAGCAAGCTGGTGATGGTCGGGTCAAGGCAGGAAAAATCAGGCACGGCGACCGAGGCCAGCAGTGCCGTCCAGCTCGGAGTATCTTTGTGCAACCCGGCAGATTCATCCCAGGCATTTTTGTTGCTGGTGATCGCCTCTTGCGCTGAGGGCATGTCCATTGCTTCTCCAGAAACTCATTACAGTGGGCTTTGGAAAGTAAGTTAAATGCGCGCAGGAGGAAAGCCTCCCCGACCGCGAAACTTATCACCCCGCCCACAGGTCACTAACCCAACGCGCGTTCAGCCCCTGAACGCCGCTCTTGAAGGTCCGCACCGTGGCCCGTCATTCAGACCTGCGCATCGCTTTATCCCTGGACAGCCTGAACTTCTTTCTCGCCGATGTGCGCGACGGTCTCGGACCTTACCTGGCAATCTATCTGCTGGCCGTGCATCAATGGGAGCCGGCCAGCATTGGCGTGGTCATGACCCTGGCAGGCATCGCCGCCTTGCTGACCCAAGGCCCCGCCGGAGCGTTGATCGACCGCACTCGCAGCAAACGCGCGGTGGTTGCCATTGCTGCGCTGCTGGTGACGGGCAGTTGCCTGATGCTGCCCTTCGTCAGCTCATTTGGCTGGGTGGCGTTGACCCAGGCTGCCAGCGCCGTAGCTGCGTCTGTCTTTGCCCCGGCAATTTCCGCCATTTCGCTGGGCATCACCGGGCCCCGCGCCTTCACCCGGCGTACCGGGCGCAACGAGACCTTCAACCACGCCGGTAATGCCGTGGCCGCGTTGCTGGCCGGCGGGTTGGCCTACCTGTTCGGGCCAGTGGTGGTGTTCTACCTGATGGCCTTTATGGCGGTCGCTAGTGTCATTGCGGTCAGTTGCGTGCCGGCCAAGGCGATTGACCATGAGGTCGCCCGTGGTTTCGATCCGGCCCATCACACCGACCATGAACAGCCCTCGGGCCTGAACGCGTTGCTGGCCAACCAACCGCTGTTATTGTTCGCCATCTGCTGCGCGCTGTTTCACCTGGCCAACGCCGCAATGCTGCCGCTGGTCAGCCAGAAACTGGCGCAGATCAATTTGCAGATGGCCACCCCGCTGACGTCAGCCTGCATCGTCGCCGCCCAATTGGTGATGGTGCCGATGGCCTGGCTGGTCGGGCTCAAGGCCGATATCTGGGGGCGCAAGCCGCTGTTGCTTGCCGGTTTCCTGATACTGCCGCTGCGTGGCGTGCTCTATACCTTGTCCAGCGACCCCTACTGGCTGGTGGCCGTGCAGATGCTCGACGGTATCGGTGCCGGCATTTTCGGCGCCCTGTTCCCGGTGATCGTCAAGGACCTGACCCAAGGCACCGGGCGCTTCAACGTCAGCCTGGGCGCCCTCTCCACCGTATTTGGCCTCGGCGCGGCACTCAGCAACAGCCTGGCCGGTTTCGTGGTGCAGCAGGCTGGCTACAACGCGGCGTTCCTGACGCTGGCGGCGGTTGCAGCCGCTGCCTTGATGCTGTTGTGGCTGGCCATGCCGGAGACCTTGGCAAAACCATCCTTCGCTCGCCATACAACTGTCGCCTGACATATGCGACAATGCGCGCCAAATTCCAACACACATCCAAAATTTTGTGTTCAGCGACCGGGTTTCGCGCCTTGATGTCGCTGTTGACGCATGCCTGAAGGCACCTGCCGTCACGCTCGCAACCCATTGATAGGTAAAGTAATTGATCTCCACAGCTAACATCACCATGCAGTTCGGCGCCAAGCCGCTCTTCGAGAACGTCTCGGTCAAGTTCGGCGCCGGCAACCGCTATGGTTTGATCGGTGCCAACGGTTGCGGCAAGTCGACCTTCATGAAAATCCTCGGGGGCGACCTCGACCCGTCCGGCGGACAGGTCATGCTCGAGCCGAATGTGCGCCTGGGTAAACTGCGCCAGGACCAGTTCGCCTACGAAGAATTCACCGTGCTCGACACCGTGATCATGGGCCACGAAGAGCTGTGGAAGGTCAAGGCCGAGCGCGATCGCATCTACTCGCTGCCGGAAATGAGCGAAGAAGACGGCATGGCCGTGGCCGAGCTGGAAACCGAGTTCGCCGAGATGGACGGCTACACCGCCGAATCCCGCGCCGGTGAGCTGCTGCTGGGCCTGGGTATTCCCCTGGAACAGCATTTCGGCCCGATGAGCGAAGTGTCCCCAGGCTGGAAACTGCGCGTATTGCTGGCCCAGGCGTTGTTCTCGGATCCTGAAGTGCTGTTGCTCGACGAACCGACCAACCACTTGGACATCAACACCATCCGCTGGCTGGAAAACATCCTGACCCAGCGCTCCAGCCTGATGATCATCATCTCTCACGACCGTCACTTCCTGAACAGCGTGTGCACCCACATGGCTGACCTGGACTACGGCGAGCTGCGCCTGTTCCCGGGCAACTACGACGAGTACATGACCGTGGCGACCCAGTCCCGCGAGCAATTGCTGTCGGATAACGCCAAGAAGAAAGCGCAGATCTCCGAACTGCAATCCTTCGTCAGCCGCTTCTCGGCCAACGCCTCGAAAGCCAAGCAGGCCACCTCCCGTGCCAAGGCGATCGACAAGATCCAGCTGGCCGAAGTCAAGCCGTCGAGCCGTGTGAGCCCGTTCATCCGTTTCGAGCAGAACAAAAAGCTGCACCGCCAGGCGGTCATGGTCGAGAAGATGGCCAAGGGTTTCGACGGCAAGCCGCTGTTCAAGGACTTCAGCTTCCAGGTTGAAGCTGGCGAGCGCGTGGCGATCATCGGCCCGAACGGTATCGGCAAGACCACCCTGCTGCGCACCCTGGTCAACGAACTGACCCCGGACGCCGGCAGCATCAAGTGGACCGACGCCGCCGAGCTGGGCTACTACGCCCAGGACCACGCCCACGACTTCGAAGACGACGTGAGCCTGTTCGACTGGATGGGCCAGTGGACCCAAGGCGAGCAAATGATTCGTGGCACCCTGGGCCGCATGTTGTTCTCCAACGACGAGATCCAGAAGTCGGTCAAAGTGATCTCCGGTGGTGAACAAGGGCGCATGCTGTTCGGCAAGCTGATCCTGCAAAAGCCGAACGTGCTGATCATGGACGAACCGACCAACCACTTGGACATGGAATCCATCGAAGCGCTGAACCTGGCGCTGGAAAACTACCCGGGCACGCTGATCTTCGTCAGCCATGACCGTGAGTTCGTATCGTCCCTGGCCACCCGCATTATCGAGTTGAGCCCTAGCGGCGTGATCGACTTCAGCGGCACCTATGACGACTACCTGCGCAGCCAGGGTGTGGTGTTCTAAGAACAGCACTTAGCTGCAAGCAAAAGCCCAGTCCCTGTGACAGGGCTTTTTTGCATCCGCACTGTGCCGGGCGCTGATTTTGTGGGCCATGCCTAACCCATGTGGGAGCTGGCTTGCCTGCGAAAGCGGTGGTTCAGCTACAGATTCACTGACTGACACACCGCCTTCGCGGGCAAGCCCGCTCCCATAGGGGTCTCCTGTAGGCGTCCCTAGCTCCTACAGTAATGCGGGATATGCCATGATGCTTTACCGCCCGCCAGCGATTGAGTATTCATGCCTGCCGCCCCCTCCTCCCTGTCGATCACCCTGCAGATCGTTTCCATCGTCTTCTACACCTTCATTGCCTTTATCTGCATCGGCCTGCCGATCGCGGTGATTCCAGGCTATGTGCACGAGCAATTGGGCTTCAGCGCCGTGATTGCCGGGGTGACCATCGGCTCGCAATACCTGGCCACGCTGCTCAGCCGCCCGATGGCTGGGCGGATGTCGGATAACGTCGGCACCAAACGCGCGATCGTGCTGGGCCTGGCCGGCATTCTGATCAGCGGTGTACTGACCTTTATCGCCACGCTGCTGGAAAGCCTACCGAGCGTGAGCCTGGGTATTCTGATCACCGGTCGCCTACTGCTCGGCGTGGCCCAGGGCCTGATTGGCGTGGGGACTATCAGTTGGTGCATGGGCGCCGTGGGCGCTGAGCACACCGCACGATCGATTTCATGGAATGGCATCGCCTCCTATGGGGCGATTGCCATTGGTGCGCCCCTTGGCGTGGTGATGGTGGCTGACTACGGCTACACCAGCCTCGGTATTGCCCTGGCGGTGCTGGCGGCGTTGGGCCTGGTGCTGATCCGCAATAAACCGTCGGTGCCAGTGGTGCGTGGCGAGCGGCTGCCGTTCTGGGCGGTGTTCGGGCGTATCGCGCCATTCGGCGCCAGCCTGTGCCTGGCTTCGATTGGCTACGGCACGCTGACGACTTTTATCACCCTGTATTACCTGAATCGTGGCTGGGCCGGCGCGGCGTATTGCCTGACGGTATTTGGCGTGTGCTTTATTCTCTCGCGCCTGGTGTTTATCTCAGCCATCAGCCGGTTTGGTGGGTTCACCGCCGCCATCGCCTGCATGCTGATCGAAACCCTCGGCCTCACGCTGTTGTGGCTGGCGCCGTCTACCGGCGTGGCCTTGATCGGCGCCGGGTTGACCGGTTTTGGCTTGTCACTGGTGTACCCAGCGCTAGGGGTGGAAGCGATCAAGCAAGTGCCAGACAGCAGCCGCGGCGCGGGTCTGAGTGCCTATGCGGTGTTTTTCGACTTGGCCCTGGCGATTGCCGGGCCATTGATGGGCGCCGTGGCGTTGAACCTCGGTTATGGCTGGATCTTCTTCTGCGCGGCCTTGCTATCGGTCAGCGCGCTTGGCCTGACCGTACTGCTTAGGCGCCGCGCCTACTGATCAGCGGTCTGCAAGCCGGCGCGGGTGGCCTCGCCCAGAGTATGGCTGAAAAAACGCCCGGCCTCGGAGACCAGATCGCGGTGGATGCCTTCACGATCAACCCCATCGGCATCCGTGCAAATGGCCGGCATGCTCGCCAGTTGGTCACTGTCACACGGGGCCATGAACACGAAGTGCCCGGCCCCGGCCAACAGTTTGAAATCCGGTGGCTGCGGCAACTTGCGCGCCAGGGCGGCGGCGTTCTTGTCCACCGCCACCAACTGGTCGCCATCGCCACTGTAGAGCAGCACCGGCACATGCACGTCCGCCAGGGTGTGGCGGCCGAACATCAAGCTCAGCGGCGCCATCAGCATCAAGGCATGGATGCGCGGGTCGGATTGGGGTTGCAAATCGTCGCGGTCGACCACCAGCTCGCCCTTGGTGGTGCACGCGTCGCGGTCTTCGGGGCGCTCTTGGCAGTAGCGGCGCAGACGTTCGAAATCAGGCTTGGCGCCGGCCAGAATCAATGCCGTCTCGCCACCGGCGGAATAACCGATGACGCCGATCTGATCGATATCCACAAAGGGCGACAGCATCGGCTCGGCCAAGGCGGCGGTGATCGCCTGGGAGATCTGGATCGGCCGACCATATAAATTGCTCACAGTGCCCAGGCGGCTGTGGTCCTTGTAGTTGTCCCCGGGATGCAGCACCGCCACCACCACAAAGCCCTTGCGTGCCAAGGCGGTGGCCAGGTCATGCAGGGCCAGCGGCGTGCCGGTATTGCCGTGGGACAACATCAGCATCGGGAATCGCCCGATCGCCACCTTGGCATCTTCGCTGGCCGCCACATGGTAGGCGCCCAGCGCAGTGGAGCGCTCGGCATCGGTAGAGGGGTAGAACGCGATGGCTTTCATCGGCTGCGCATCCAGCGGGTCGAGAAAACTCATGCGATGAAACCCCACGCTCCAATGGGGGTGCGGTGCCGGCGCGGCGTGCACTGAAACCAGGCCGCCAATCAGGGAAAGAACCAAAACAGCACAAAGACGCATCATGGGGATGTCCACCTTTGCTGCACAAGAACCGGCCTGTCGAATAAAAAGTCCAGGGTATCGAATGGATGTCTGCATAACCTGGGCCACAACGAAAAAACTCCGTACTCCGCTCGCGCTCAGGCGATCAGAATACAGAGTTTAGGCGCTCGGTTTCAGAATGAAACCGAGGACAGGCCAAATTTACATAAGCCTTACGCAGCGGCGAACAGTTGCTCGTTGATGCGCACGTTGGCGTCGCTCATGGCTTTGCTGCGCACTTCATCACCGTAGGCCAGGCCTTCAGCGCGGACGATCTCGATGTCGGTGATACCGAGGAAACCGAACAACAGCTTCAAGTAGCCTTCGTGGGCAGCGCCCGAAGCTTGGTCGGCATGCAGGCCGCCGGCGGTGGAGACAATAATGACTTTCTTGTTGCCGCACAGGCCTTCAGGGCCGGCTTCGGTGTAGCGGAAGGTCTGGCCGGCCACCGCGATGCGGTCGATCCAGGCTTTCAACTGGGTGGGAATGGTGAAGTTGTACATCGGCGCACCGACTACCACGGCATCGGCGGCGAGGAACTCAGCCAGCGACGATGCACTCAGTTCAGCCTCGTGCTTTTGCGCCGCATCGCGCAGTTCAGCGGCAGTGCCCAGGGCGCCCAGGGTAGCGCCAGAGAAATGGTTGATGCCTTCGCTGGCGAGGTCACGGTAAGTCACTTCCACGCCCGGTTGGGCGGCTTGCCATGCCTTGACCACACCGGCGCTGAGCTGACGGGAGGCCGAGTTGTCGCCGAGGATGCTGGAATCGATGTGCAACAGTTTCATGATGGATCTCCGAGGTGGGATCGACAGTGGCGATCAGATGGTGGTGATGCTACGCATGAAACCAATGGTCGATAAGCCAGCTTAAATGCGATAGTTTGTCCCACTGACAGGACAATAGGCCCACCATGCAAGACCTCAACGACCTCTACTATTTCGCCAAAGTCGTCGAAGCCGGCGGTTTTGCTGCGGCTGGCCGGCTACTCGGGATTCCCAAATCCAGGTTGTCACGGCGCATTGCCGAGCTGGAAGACCGCCTGGGGGCACGCCTGCTGCAACGCACCACCCGGCAACTGACCCTCACTGCCGTGGGTGAGCGCTACTTGCGCCACTGCCAGGCCATGCTGCTGGAAGCGGAAATGGCCGACGAGGCCGTGGCCAGCATGTCCAGCGAGCCACGTGGGCGGCTGCGGGTCAGTTGCCCGGTGGGCCTGGCCCAACACATCCTGCCGGAGTTGGTGGCAGGTTTTCTGGCCGCCCACCCGTTGGTGCAGTTGGACATGACCCTGGTGAACCGCCGCGTCGACCTGGTAGCCGAGGGCATTGACGTGGCACTGCGCGTGCGCGAACACGGCGATGAGGACCCGTTGCTGGTGACCAAACGCCTGCGCCGGGCGCACACCGTGCTGGTAGCCAGCCCCGCGTTCATGCGTGATCGGCAGGTCGAAACCCTGGAAGACCTCAAGCAACTGCCCATCCTCGGCGCACTTGAGGCAGACCGAATGGTGCACCAACGCATCATCGACCCCCAGGGCAATACCCATGAGCTGGTGATGGAGGCGCGCCTGGGCATCGAGGACTTTATCGTGCGCAAGGCCAGCGCCATCATGGGCGTGGGCTTTACGATACTGCCGATGATGTACTGCGAAGAAGAACTGGCCAGCGGCCGGCTGGTGCAACTGCTGCCGCAATGGTCATTGCCGGGCGGCTGGCTGCAGGCGGTGTACCCGCATCGGCGCGGTGTGCTGCCGGCTATCCGGGCCTGGATCGACTATCTGGAAGAAGGCTTCAAAGGCTGTGGAGATCGGCTGTTATGAGCATGACAGAAGAACAAGTCGCGCGTTTCTGCCTGAGCCTGCCAGGCGCACGGGAAGACTATAAATGGGGCGGCGTGCGGGTGTTTTCGATTGCCGGCAACAAGATGTTCGCCTTGCAGAACCTGCGCGGTGAATCGCTGGCCTTCAAGGTCGACAAAGAACTGTTCCTGGGCCACGTCGACCGGCCGGGCATTCACCCGGCGCCTTACCTGGCCAGGGCCCAGTGGGTCATCATGAACACGCCCTACCCTTTGGGCGCTGAGGAACTGCGCGGCTTGTTGCAGCGCTCCCACCAGTTGGTGGTGAGCAAGCTGCCCAAGCGCACGCAGATTGGCTTACGGCTAGAGGATTGACAGCAAGGTGCCGCCGAGGAACAACTGGTCCAGCCAGAACACCTGGTGCAACAGCACAATCACCCAGAACAGCACCTGGTAAGACACCTTGCGCGTCTTGTGCCGGAACACCTGCTGGGCGATCAACGCCCCCGGCCAACCGCCCGCTAACTCCACCGCATGCAGGATGTTTTCCGGGGTGCGCCAGCCTTCGGTCTGGGCCTTGCGCTTATCGCTCCAGTACAGGAAGAACGCCACCACGCTGACCACGCCGTAGGCCATCAACGGGATGACCGTTTCGCCGCGATACCACAGCAAGGCCGAGCCCAGCAGCGGCGCGGCACACAGCAGCACAAAAAGCAGCGCCTTCAGGCGTGGGTGCTGGATGCTCATGGCTTGACCGCAGTCCAGTCGATCCAGCCGAATTGCCAGGTCGCCAGGATCACCAGGCCAAAGGCAATCCGGTACCAGGCAAACGCCGCGTAGCTGTGGCTGGCGATGAACTTGAGCAGGGCCTTGACCGCAATCATCGCGAAGATGAACGAGGTGACAAAGCCAATGGCGAACACCGGCAAGTCCGCGGGCTGGAACAGGTCACGGTACTTATAGCCCGAGTACACCGCTGCACCAACCATGGTCGGCATCGCCAGGAAGAACGAGAACTCGGTGGCGGTCTTGCGTGACAGGCCGAACAACAGGCCGCCGATGATCGTCGCACCAGAACGCGAGGTGCCCGGGATCATGGCCAGGCACTGGGCCAGGCCGACCTTCAGGGCGTCTTTCCAGGTGATGTCATCGACGGTCTCAGCCCGCACCGCATGTTGGCGGCGTTCAGCCCACAACATGATCACGCCGCCCACCACCAGCGCCGTGGCCACGGTGATCGGGTTGAACAGGTAGTGCTTGATCAGGTCGGCGAAGATCACCCCAAGTACCACTGCCGGCAATACGGCAATGATCAGGTTGACCGTGAAACGCCGGGCTTTGGGCTGGGTCGGCAGGCCGATGACCACGTCAAAGATCTTGCGCCGAAACTCCCAGACTACCGCCAGGATCGCGCCCAGCTGGATGATGATATTGAAGGCTTCGAAACGCTCGCCGCCAAAATTGATCAGGTCGGCGACGATGATCTGGTGGCCGGTGCTGGAGATCGGCAAGAACTCCGTAAGCCCCTCGACGATGCCGAGAATCAATGCCTGTATGGCGGTCCAAAAATCCATGCTGTCTCCAAAGGTCATGCACGGGGCATGCCTCTTAGTCTTTTTTAAGTTCACTGACGACGAGCGCACACAAGCGCCCGCGGTTGATTCTCAACGCCGGTCTGCAAAAATTCCGTGAAAAATCAGGCAGTACTCAGGTTTTCCGATTCCGGGCCGAAAGCCTATCAGACACGCCGGAAATCTCGAAGCAGCACCACAATTATAAAGAGCAGGGAGTGACAGGACGATGAACAGTTTGCGCAGCATGTCGATCAGCCGCCGCCTTTGGCTGATCCTGATAGTCGCCGTGTTGATGCTGCTGGCCTTGGGGCTGTTGATGCTCAACCAGATCCACGGCGACCTCTACCAGGCCAAGCGCCAGCAGACCCAGCACGTGGTACAGACCGCCAGTGGCGTACTCAGCTATTACCAGAACCTGGAAAAAACCGGCGTACTGACCCGCGACGCCGCGCAACAACAGGCCTTGAGCGCCGTGCGCGGCCTGCGTTATGACCACGACGACTACTTCTGGATCAACGACCTCACCCCCGTGATGATCATGCACGCGGCCAACCCCAAGCTCGACGGCCAGAACCTCTCGGCGATTCGCGACCCGGATGGTTTCGCCGTGTTCAACGAATTCGTGAGCCTGGCCAAGGCCAAGGGCGCCGGCATCGTCAACTACCGCTGGCCAAAGCCCGGCGCCGAAGCGCCGGTAGAGAAAACCTCGTACATCCAACTGTTCGAACCCTGGGGCTGGATCATCGGCTCCGGCGTCTACGTGGACGATGTGCAGGCCGAATTCAGGGGCCAGGTGTGGAAGGCCTCGGCGATTGGCCTGGGCATTGCGTTGATGATGGCCGTGCTGGTGGTGCTGATTGCCCGCAGCATCGTGCAGCCGTTGCAGGCGGCGGTGAATGCCATGGGCAATATCGCCAGCGGCGAAAGCGACCTGACCCACAGCCTCGACACCCACGGCCGTGACGAATTGACGCAACTGGCCCAGCACTTCAATAGCTTCACCGCCAAGCTGCGCCAGGTGGTCGGCCAGTTGCAGGTGTGCGCAAACGCCCTGGGCCAGTCGTCCACCGAGCTGGGCCACAACGCCAGCCAGGCCCACGACCGCAGCCAGCAGCAATCGCAGCAGATGGAACTGGTGGCCACCGCCATCAACGAAGTCACCTACGGCGTGCAAGACGTAGCGAAGAATGCCGAGCACGCCGCCAGCGAAATGCGCGATGCCCAGGCCCAGGCACAACAGGGCCAGGTCAATATCGACGGCAGCTTGCAGCAGATCGACCAGCTCTCCACCACTATCAGCCAGGCTGTTGAGGTGATCCGCACGCTCTCCAGCGAAAGCACGCAGATCGGCGGCGTACTGGAAGTGATCCGCTCCATCGCCGACCAGACCAACCTGCTCGCCCTCAACGCCGCCATCGAAGCCGCCCGCGCCGGTGAGCAAGGCCGTGGGTTTGCGGTGGTCGCCGATGAGGTGCGCCTACTGGCCCAGCGCACGCAGAAATCCACCGCCGAGATCCAGGTGATGATCGAGCGCCTGCAAGGCCACTCGGAAGCGGCGGTCAAGGTGATCAGCGACAGCCACAGCGCCTCGCAACTGACCATCGAACAAGCCGGCCAGGCGGGCGCGAGCCTCACCGCCATCGGCCAGGCGCTGCACAACCTCAACGGCCTGAACGCCTCGATTGCCAGCGCCACCCTGCAACAGGCCCACGTGGTGGAAGACATCAACCAGAACGTCACCCAAGCGGCCGGGCTGTCCCACAGCACCGCGCTGGCGGCGGAACAATCCAGCGTGGCGAGTGCACAGTTGCGTGGCTTGAGTGAACAGCTTGATGGGCTTTTGCGTCAGTTCAAGGTCTGACGCCCCTCAACGGTGGGAGGGCTGCCCTCTCCCACCGCCTAGCGGCCTCACATCCCCAGCCACTGCGGCAGCGCGAGGGAAATGAACGGCAGGTAAGTGACCATGATCAGGAACACCAACAGGATCATCAGCCACGGCATCGCCGCGCGGATGGTCTGCCCCAGGGTCAGCCCCGTCACCGCCGAGGTCACGAACAGGTTCAGCCCCACAGGTGGGTGCACCAGGCCGATCTCCATGTTCACCACCATCACAATGCCCAGGTGAATCGGATCAATACCCAGCTTCATCGCAATCGGGAAAAAGATCGGCGCCAGGATCAGCACAATGGCCGAAGGCTCCATAAAGCTGCCGGCAATCAGCAACACCACGTTGACCATGATCAAAAAGCCAATCGGTGTCAGCCCTTCGGAGATCACCCAAGCAGTAATTTGCTGGGGGATCTGCTCGGTGGTCAGCACGTGGGCAAACAGCATGGCGTTGGCGATGATGAACATCAGCATGATCGACAACCGCCCGGATTCCAGCAGCACTTTGGGGCAGTCGCGCAGCTTCATGTCCTTGTAGACGAACAGCGCGACAAACGCCGAATACACCGCCGCCACCGCCGCCGCTTCGGTCGGGGTGAACATGCCGCTGTAAATGCCGCCGAGGATGATCACCAGCAGCAACAGGCCCCAGAACGCCCGGCGTGCGCAGCTCAGCCACTCACGGAATGTCGCCCGGGGTTGCGCTGGCAGCTTCTTGACGCGGGCGACGATGTAGATCGCAATCATCAACATCAGGCCCAGCAGCAAGCCCGGAATCACCCCGGCCATGAACAACTTGCCCACCGAGGTTTCGGTCGCCGCCGAATACACCACCATCACAATCGACGGCGGAATCAGAATGCCCAAGGTGCCGGCGTTGCAGATGATGCCCGCCCCAAACTCCTTCGGGTAACCGGAACGCACCATGCCCGCCACGGCAATCGAACCCACCGCTGCCACCGTGGCCGGTGACGAGCCGGACAGCGCCGCAAACAGCATGCACGCCAGCACCGCCGCAATCGCAAGGCCACCACGGATATGCCCGACACAGGCGTTGGCAAAGTCGATCAGCCGCTGGGCCACGCCGCCGGTGGTCATGAAGGCGCCGGATAACAGGAAAAACGGAATCGCCAGAAAGGTGTAGGCGTCGCTGGTTTCAAACAGCTTGATCGCCAGGGAACTCACCGAGTCCTGGCTGAACATCAGGATCGACACCGCACCGGACAGCCCCAGGGCAATCGCAATCGGCACGCCCAGAAACATGAACACGAACAACAGCAGAAACAGACAGAGCACGGCCATCAGTGACGCTCCTCATGGCTGCCGGCCAACTTGCTGGCCTCACCGGCCTCGTCGGCCAGCCCCAACCCGACCTGGCGGTGGGTAAAGATGCGATAGAAAATTTCCAGGTAGCGGATCAAGACCAAGGCAAAGCCAATGGGCACGATCACCACGATGGCGCCGACAGTGATGCCGAACTGGTCGAGGTCTTCGGCGCCGATATGCGCGGTCATCACCGCACTCACCCACTTGTAGCTGGCCACCATGAACAGCCCGGCATAGGCCAGGCAGCACAGGCAGGCGAGCATGCCGAGCAGGCGTTGCACCGGGCGCCGGGTGAGCCGCACCAGCGCGTCCACGCCCAGGTGGCCTGCGGTGCGCACGCCGTAAGAAATGCCGAAGAAAATCAACCAGCCGAACATGGCATTGGTCAGCGCCACGCTCCAGGTCATCTCTTGGGCCAAGGTCATGGTGCCGTCGCCTAGGGCATTGAAGAAGGGGCCGCTCCAGGCCCATTTGTCGGCCAGGTCAAAGAACAGGGTGTAGACGTTGTTGAGCATGACGTAGACGAATGTCACCAGGGTCATGGCGGCCAGCAGGAAAGCGATAAAGCCTTCCTCCAGGTGCTCCCAGACGCGCCTTAGCGTTTGCATGGCAAAACCTCGCGAAAAAGGGATGGGTTGTAGATCGTTCCCACGCTTCGCGTGGGAATGCCGCCCCGGACGCTCCGCGTCCAGTATCACGTCGTGTGTAGGGCGACGCGGAGCGTCACGGAATGCATTCGGAACGATCAGTGACCTGGATTACTGGTTGGAAGCGTCCGCCGCCTTGATCAGGTCAGCCCCAATCTCGCCCTCGAACTTCTGCCACACCGGGCGCATGGCTTCGCGCCACAGCGCACGTTGCGCGGGGGTCAGTTCGATGATTTCGCTGGTCTTGGCGTCGATGATCTTCTGCTTGGCCGACTGGTTCAGCGCTTCGGCCTGCTTGTTCACCTCCACCGTGACCTCGGCCATGATCTGCTCCAGGGTGCTGCGCACATCGGGCGCCAGGCCGTTCCAGAATTTCGCGTTGGTGATCACCATGTAGTCGATCAAGCCATGGTTGGACTCGGTGAAGTACTTCTGCACTTCGTTGACCTTCTGGCTTTCATAGTTGGACCAGGTGTTCTCGGTGCCATTCACGGTGCCGGTCTGCAGGCCCTGGTAGACCTCGGCAAAGCTCATCTTGCGCGGGTTGGCGCGGATCGCCTTGAACTGTTCTTCGAGCACACTGGAAGCCTGCACGCGGAACTTAAGGCCACGGGCGTCCTTGGGTTCATGCAGGGCCTTGTTGGCAGACAGTTGCTTGAGGCCGTTGTGCCAATAGGCCAGGCCGAGGATGTTCTTATCCTGCATCGAGGTCAGCAGTTGCTTGCCCTCAGCGGCCTGGAAACGGTCGACGGCGGCCAGGTCGTTGAACAGGAACGGCAAGTCGTAGATTTGCACTTGCTTGGTGTAGTGCTCGAATTTGGCCAAGGACGGCGCCAGCATCTGCACATCGCCCAACAGCAGCGCTTCCATTTCCTTGCCATCGCCAAACAGCGACGAGTTCGGGTACACCTCGACCTTGACCTTGCCGGGCAGGCGCTCCTCCGCGAGTTTCTTGAACAGCAACGCGCCCTGGCCTTTAGGGGTATTCTCGGCAACCACGTGGGCGAACTTGATCACAATCGGGTCTGCCGCCTGGGCCAGGCCAGCGGTAAACAAGGTGGCGGCGCACAGCAGCGCCCGGGAAAGCTTGAGCATGGGAATCACCTTCTTATTGTTGTGTTTTAAGGCAAGGTGCCTGATGTAACGCGTGTCGTGAATTTCGAATTTTAGATACCTGCGTTCGGCCAGGACGAACGCGTCCAGTGTGGGAGCTGGCTTGCCTGCGATAGCCATAGGTATCTGCGCAACTTTGGCGGTTGCAACAGCAGACAGTAACCACGATGCGAAGCGAGCCGCTCTTGATCTTGCTCTGCTTTTGATCTTGATCTCAGGCGCCCCGTTAAACCACGCTGGCCGAACGCAGGCTTGAATTCGTGGGTAACCCGGCAGGACGCCGGGTTAGCCGCCCCGCGCCATGGATGGCGCGTGGCGGCGGCCCACGGATTCAAGCCTGCGTTCGGGCACACCGAGCCCAAGCGAGGTGCCGAGTGGTGGGGCAAGAGCGTTTTGCTTACTTTGCCGCTTTTGCAAAGTGAGCCGCCGTCAGGGCGGAACCCTAAGTGGCCGTTACCTAAATAACGGATATGTACCCGGTCCAACTGTGTTGACTGTTAGGCCGTCTTCGCAGGCAAGCCAGCTCCCACATTTGGATCGCGGCGCGTCAGTTAGATCAGCGTCGGCTGGCAGGCCGCCATCGCAGGCAAGCCAGCTCCCACATTTTGTTCCCGGTTTTGTCAGTTACAGTTGCGCGGCCAGCAGTCGTTGCGCGCGCAGCAGTACCGGCGCATCCACCATCTGCCCGTCAATCTGATAAGCCCCTGCCCCATGGGCACCCGCCTCCACCACCCGCCTGGCCCAGGCCAGCTCTTCAGCGCTCGGCGCCAGCGCGGCATGGATCACCGCGACTTGCTTGGGATGAATGCACAACGCGCCGGCAAAGCCCATTTCATAAGCGTGCCGGATCGAGCGGTGCAGGCCTTCGGGATCGTCGATGGCCGGGTGCACGCCGTCCAGCGGCGCCGCCAGGCCCGCAGCGCGCGAATGCACGATCAGCGCCAGGCGCGCCTGGTCGAGGGCCAATTCGGCCGCGCGGGAGTGACTGCTCAGGTTGAGGTCCAGCGCCAGGTCCAAGCCGCCGAACGACAAGCGCTCCACCTGGGGCGCCTGGGCAATCTGCGCCAGCGCCAGCAAACCCCGTGCGCTTTCAATAATCGGCCAGATACGTTTGCCGGTCGCCGCCACCACCGCCACCTGGGCCGCGCTTTCGACCTTGGGCAGCAATACCCCCGCCACATTTGCATGGGCCTTGCAGAAGGCGACATCGGCAAAATGCTCGGCATGCTGGGGCGCGTTGATGCGTACCCACACCCGGGCTTCAGCATGGGCGCGCAGGAATGCATCCAGATTATCCCGGACCTGACGTTTAAGCGGTTCTTCCACCGCGTCTTCAAAATCCACAATCACTGCGTCGGCGCCGCTGGCCAGGGCCTTGGCAAACCGCTCCGGGCGGCTGCCCGGCACAAACAGCGCAGAACGTACTAATGGCTTTGGCATCACTTGATTCCTGATTAGATAACGCCGCGCTCGCGCAGGCTGTTAATGGCCTCAACGGAGTAACCCAGCTGGTCGAGGATGCCTTGGCTGTGTTGCCCCAGCGCTGGCACGCCGTCCATGCGCGGGGTAAATGCAGCGTTACGGGCCGGCGGCAGCAGCGACGGCAACGGCCCCGCCGGGCTGTCGACGTCGCGCCAGCTGTCGCGGGCCTTGAGTTGCGGGTGGTCCCACACGCCTTGCATGTCGTTGACCCGTGCACTGGCAATCTGCGCGTCTTCCAGGCGCTGGATCACCGCCTCGACGTCCAGTGGGGCAAAGCGCTCCACGATGATCTGGCGCAGCACCTCGCGATTGGCCGAGCGCTTGAAGTTGGCGCTGAAGCGTTCGTCCGTGGCCAGCGCCGGGCTGAGCAGCACTTTGTCGCAGAACGCCGCCCATTCGCGCTCGTTCTGCAAGCCGAGCATCACCGTGCCGCCGCCACCAGTGGGAAACGGCCCGTAAGGGTAAATCGTCGAATGCGCGGCACCCGCACGCGGTGGCGGCGGCGCGCCGTCGAAGGCGTAGTACATCGGGTAGCCCATCCACTCCACCAGGCTTTCGAGCATGCTCACATCGATGCGGCTGCCCTGGCCGGTTTTGCCGCGCAGCAGCAGCGCCGACAGAATGCCGCTGTAGGCGTACATGCCGGCCGAGATGTCCGCGATGGAGCAACCGGCCTTGGCCATCTGTTCTTCACCTGGGCCACCGGTCACCGAGAGAAAGCCGCCCTCGCTCTGGATCAACAGGTCGTAGGCTTTCTTTTTCTCGTAGGGCCCGCCTTCTCCGTAGCCGGAAATATCGCAGACGATCAGCCGTGGAAAGCGCGCGTGCAGCGCCTCGAACGATAAGCCCATGCGCGCCGCCGCGCCGGGGGCAAGATTCTGCACCAGCACATCGGCATCGGCCAGCAGCGTATCCAGAATGGCGCCCGCCTCGTCCTGCTTGAGGTCCAGGGTCAGGCTTTCCTTGGAGCGGTTGGTCCAGACGAAATGCGACGCCAGGCCACGCACCCGCTCGTCATAGCCACGGGCGAAGTCGCCGGTGCCGGGGCGCTCCACCTTGATGACCCGGGCACCGAGGTCGGCCAGTTGGCGCGTACAGAATGGCGCGGCAATCGCGTGCTCCAGGCTGACGACGGTGATGCCGTCCAGCGGTCGTTGTTCAGTCATGACAAATCCCTCAAAGCCAATGGGCCATGGACGCGGTAGTGCGCAGGTTCCACACCTGCTCGATCAGGCCTCTGGCCTGGGTCGGGGTGCGGGCGCCGCTGAAGTGGGCCAGGCGCTGGAACTTATCCGCCAGTTCGGCCCGACTCAGGGTGTTGCCTGGGTCGCCCTTGGGTTCATCAATGGCACCGCGCAGCGTGCGGCCATCGGTGGTGGTGACCGTGACGCGGCCCAGCCAGCGTTGCGGGTAGGCGCTGTCGACTTCCGGGTCCAGGGTCATGCTGACCTTGTTGCGAAACACCGCGACCGCAGGGTCGGTCAACGACAGGTCATGGAATTCAGGCAACCCGGCCTTGCCATGCACGGCGATCAGGCCGAGCACGGTGCCCATGGAGAATTTGGCCTGGTGCACCGTGGCTGGCACCGTCACGCGGCCGAGTACGTCGATGGCGCCTTGGTGCACGTGGGTTTGCACCTGGGAGATCTGTGCAGCGCTCAAACCTTCACGCTGCATCACGTCCAATAGCGCATCGGCAGCGGGATGGGTGTGACGGCAGGAAGCGTGGAACTTGAACGAGGTTTCGACCAGCGCCCAACGGCTGCCCAGGCCGGCAGACAATTTGCCCGGCTGCGCATCACTGGACATGCCCGCCGCCAAACCCTGGTCGCCTTCAAGAATATTGCGTGCGCCGGTCAGCCCATCGGCCGTAAGGTAAGCCGCCAGAAGGCCGTCCGCCGCGGCCTTGGCCGTGTGCAGTTGCTTGGAATCGGCGGCATCGCGCAGAAACTCCCACAGCCCGGCGGCCTGGGTGCCGGCACTGCCGAGCAGGTTGATGAATTGGTCTTCGTTGAAGTCGAGCAACTTGCCCACCGCGACCGCTGACGCCAGGGTGCCGACCGTGGCCGTGGTGTGGAAGATGCGGTAGTGGGAACGGCCCATGAATTCACCGATGCGAATCCCCGCCTCATAGCCGGCCACCGAAGCCAGCAACAGTTCACGGCCAGACTTGCCGAGGTCCTGGGCAGCGGCCAACGCGGCGGGAAACACCACTGTGGCTGGGTGCAGCACCGAGCTGTTGTGCAGGTCATCCTGCTCCACCAGATGTGAGGAGGCAGCGTTGATCAGTGCGGCGAAATACGCGCTGGTGCCGGTGCCATTGACGATCACCTGGGCCGGGCCGCTGCTCGGGCCCATCTTCTGCGCGTAGCGTTCAAACAGCGGAATCGGGTGCGCGCCCTGGCTGGCCAAGGCGGACGCGAGCCAATCCAGGTACAGCTCTTCGGTGCGCGCCAGTACGTGCTCGGGCAACTGCGCGTAAGTCAGCTCAGCCAGGAACCGGCACAGGGCTTGGGTATGATGCATGCTCAAGGCCCTCAGAAGCTGCGCGGCAGTTCGAGCAAATGCTCGGCCACGTAGGACAGGATCAGATTGGTGGAGATCGGTGCCACCTGGTACAGGCGGGTCTCGCGGAATTTGCGCTCCACGTCGTACTCGCAGGCAAAGCCAAAGCCACCGTGGGTCTGCAGGCAGGCGTTGGCGGCTTCCCAGGAGGCCTTGGCCGCCAGGTACTTGGCCATGTTGGCACTGGCCCCGGCGTTCTTGCCGCTGTCGTATTCCTCACAGGCGCGCCAGCGCATCAGGTCGGCCGCTTCGATCTCGATATGCGCCTCGGCAATCGGGAACTGCACGCCCTGGTTTTGCCCGATGGGCCGGCCAAACACCACGCGGTCGCGGGCATAGGCGCTGGCCTTTTCGATAAACCAGCGGCCGTCACCGATGCACTCGGCGGCAATCAGGGTGCGCTCGGCATTCAGGCCATCGAGGATGTATTTGAAACCCTTGCCCTCCTCGCCAATCAGGCTGTCCAGGGGCAGCTCCAGGTTGTCGAAGAACAGCTCGTTGGTCTCGTGGTTGACCATATTGGCGATGGGCTGCACGGTGAGGCCGTTGCCGATGGCCTGGCGCAGGTCCACCAGGAAGATCGACATGCCTTCGGATTTTTTCTGCACTTGGGCCAAGGGCGTGGTGCGTGCCAGCAGGATCATCAGGTCGGAATGCTGCACCCGCGAGATCCAGACTTTCTGGCCGTTGATCACGTATTTATCGCCGCGCTTGATCGCCGTGGTCTTGATCTTGGTGGTGTCGGTGCCGGTAGTGGGTTCGGTGACGGCCATCGACTGCAGGCGCAATTCACCACTGGCCAGCTTGGGCAGGTAGAAGCGTTTTTGCGCTTCGCTGCCGTGACGCAGCAGGGTGAACATGTTGTACATCTGGCCGTGCACGGTGCCCGAGTTGCCGCCGCAGCGGTTGACTTCCTCAAGGATCACCGAGGCTTCGGCCAGGCCCAGGCCGGAACCGCCGTACTCCTCGGGGATCATCGCCGACAGCCAGCCAGCGTCGGTCAGGGCCTTGACGAAGGCTTCGGGGAAGCCTTTTTCTTCGTCGATCTTACGCCAGTAAGCGGCATCGAATTCGGCGCACAAGGCGCGCACGCCGTCGCGGATGGCAGTGAGTTCTTCGTTGTCATGGGCATTCATTAACGGCTCTCCGCCTGTTGTTATGGGGTTATTCGAAATGCACCTGGGCGGTTTGCGCCAGGCCTTGAGCGTTGCCGGCCCAGAGGTCTGCGACGCCGGTTGCGGTGATGCGCCCGCCCACCTCAAAGGGCTGCGGCGCAATCAGTGGGCGCACGCCGCGATAGGCAAAGCGACGCAGGGTCGCTTCGGGGTGCGCCCGGCAGAACGCGCGCAGGTTCAAGGTGGCGATCAGCGGGCCATGCACCACCAGGCCGGCATAGCCTTCGGTGCCGGTGACATAGGGGTAGTCGTAATGGATGCGGTGGCCGTTGAACGTGACGGCGCTGTAGCGGAACAGCAGGGTCGGCGTCGGCTCGACGGCCTCTGTCCATTCGCCTTGGGCCAGTGCGTCGCCGCTGCCCGCCTTGGGTGGCGTGGGTTCGCGGTAGACGATGTCCTGTTCCTCGCGGATGGCCAGGCGACCGTCCTGGGAATAGTCATGGCGCACGGTGACGAATAACAGTGAACCCGTGCGCCCCGCTTTTTCTTCGACCTGGGTGATGGTGGATACGCGCGTGGCCGCCTCGCCAGCCCGCAGCGGGTGCAAAAACTCGAGGCGCCCACCGGCCCACATGCGATTGCGGTTATCGGCCGGCGGCAGGAACCCGCCGCGTGTCGGGTGACCGTCGCTGCCCAGGGCCGATTCGGGCAACGGGTCCTGGAAGAAACACCATTGCCACAACGCAGGCACCGCGTCGCCATCGGCGGGCACCGCCTCACCGAACGTGGCGGCGATACGCTTGAGCAGGTTAGGGCTCAGGTGGTCGTGGGCGGTCTCACTTCGGCCGATCCAATCAGTAGCGCTCATCGGGTGCAGGTCCTCAGGCAGTGGGTGACTGCCGTGGATCATGCAAGGGCCCGCCCGTTCTGAGAATTTGCATTTCAATAAACCAGCGTTCGGTTATGCTGAACGCTTACAGCCACACCGTGAACCAATGTGGGAGCTGGCTTGCCTGCGATAGCGGTGTGTCAGTGACGAAGATGCTCACTGACACACCGCTATCGCAGGCAAGCCAGCTCCCACAGGAAACCTGTTCTTCGGGAGTTTTGCATGCACTTCGATCTCGCCGACCTGCGCCTGTTCATCCATATCGCCGAATCCCCCAGCCTCACCCAGGGCGCCAAGCGCGCCTTCCTGTCGCCGGCTGCCGCCAGTGCGCGGATCAAAGCCCTGGAAGGCCAGCTCGACACGCGCCTGTTGTACCGCGACAGCCGGGGCGTGGAGATCACCCCGGCAGGCGAGCGGCTGTTGCACCATGCGCGGTTGATCATGCGCCAGGTGGATTACCTCAAAAGCGAGTTCACCCAATACGGCGTGGATTCGGCCGGGCATATCCGTATCTTCGCCAACACCACGGCGGTCACCGAGTTCTTGCCAGAGGTCTTGGCAGGCTTTCTGTCGCAGCGCCCCGGCGTCACCGTCGACCTGCAGGAACGCCTGTCACGGGACATCGTGCGCGGGGTGCTCGATGGCACCAGTGACATGGGTATCATCGCCGGCCCCGTGGAAGCCTCTGGCTTGCAAGTGCTGCATTTCAGCACCGATGAACTGGTGCTGATGGTGCCGGTCGGGCATCCGCTGGCCGACCTGCCTTCGGTGACCCTTGAGCAGACCCTGGCGTATCAGCACATCGGCCTGCATGAAGGCAGCACGCTGTTGAGTTTCCTGCGCGAACACGTCGAGCGCCTGGGCAAGCAATTGTCGCTGCGTATCCAGGTCTCGAGCTTTGAAGCGATCTGCCGGATGGTCGAGGCCGGCGTGGGCATCGGCATCATTCCCGAATCCGCCGCCCTGCGCCATAGCCGCACCATGCAGTTGGTGACCGTAAAGCTCGACGAACCCTGGGCGATTCGCGAGCGCAGCATCCTGGTACGTGAGCTGGAAGCGCTGCCAGGGACCATTCGCGCGCTGATCGCCACGTTGATGCCCTGATCCTGTAGGAGCGAGCTTGCTCGCGAAAAACCTCAACGATAACGGGTGTTTTCTGGATAAACGCGGCGCCTGTGCGTTTTTCGCGAGCAAGCTCGCTCCTACAAGTGGGCGTTAACAGTCTTTGACAGTTTCCCGACAAAGCACTCAAAGATTCCAAGCCCCCGCCGCCCTAGCATTCCAGCATCCAAATCATCATTCGGGTGCTCTTGATGTTTCGCAGGTTGCGCGGTATTCCGCTCTTGGGTTGCCTGATGGGCAGTATCGGTTGCCACTCGCAACCGCCTGTCCCGCCGCCGATTCAAAAGGGCGATTACGGCGCAATCATCCGCTACCTGCAAACCCGCATTCCCCGGGAGATGGCGCGGGACAATGTGGCAGGGTTGTCGATTGCGCTGGTCAATGGCCAGGAGCTGATCTGGGCGCGTGGCTTTGGCCTGGCTGACACAGACCAGGGGGTGCCGGTCACGCCCAATACCGCGTTTCGCGCCGGTGGCATTTCCAAACTGCTGAGCGCCACGGCGGCGCTGCAACTGGTGGAGCAACAGCGCCTGGCACTGGATGCGCCGATCCAGCAGACCCTGCGTGAGTTCTACGTACGTTCACGCTTTCACAGCGACCAGGCCGAGGCGGATCGAGCGATCACCTTGCGGCGTTTGCTCAGCCATCAATCCGGTTTGCCCAGCGAGCACCTGCGCGACCTGCGCAGCACCTATGCCATGGGGCAAATGCCGATGCGTGTGTCGGGTGTGTGGCTGAGCAGCCTGCCGGGGTCCCAGGTGGCGTACTCCAACCTTGGTTATTCACTGGTGGGCGCGGCCATCGAGCGCAGCAGCGGTAAAAGCTTTGAAGCCCAGTTGCAAAGCAGCCTGCTCACGCCCCTGCGAATGAACCAGTCCAGCTTCGTGGGCACCGGTGCGCAAATGGGCTTTCGCGCCCATGGTTACGAGGACGGCAAGGCCAGCACCGACGCCCAAGTGCGTGACCTCGCCGCCGGTGGCCTGTGGACCAGCCCTAAAGACCTTAGCCGCTACGTACGCATGCTGTTTGCCAACGGCACCTACAAGGGAAGCCAGATCCTCGGCAGCGCTTCTATCGACGCCATGTTTACCCAGCAAAACACCGGCAACGCCCTGGATTTCGACTGCCAGATCGGCCTGGGCTGGTTTCTGGCACCCTGCGGTGACGAGCCCATCGGCCCCGGTGTGCGCACCTACCAGCACAGTGGTGGCGGCGATGACTTCGTCGCCCAGTTGACCCTGCTGCCGGATCAGCAACTGGCGGTGATCATCATGGCCAACGACAGCAACGCCGAAGACATGGTGGTGTCGCTGACTACCGACAGCCTGCGCCTGATGCTCCAGGCACAGACCGGCCAGCCCGTGTGCGCCGATGACTGCCAGGCGCCGAGCCACGGCCTCAAGCTGCGCCATGTGCCGGCGGCGGTGGACCGCAAGCGCCTGGCTGGTTTCTATGCGACCGCCTGGGGCGTGTTCCGCATCAGGGATGAGCATGCACGCTTGACCGGCGAACTGGCCGGCTACGATTTCGAGCTGTTACGTGATGAGCAAGGCTGGCTCCGCGCGCAGAAAAAGATCCTCGGCTTCTGGCGCAAGGACCTGGGCGAGTTGGGCCGCGTGCAGTTGGATGTGATCCAGGTACAAGGCCGCCAAATGCTCACCGCGCGCAGCCACGGCCAACGCATTGCCATCGGTGAACGCATCGAGCCACCGCCCTTGCCCGCCGCCTGGGCCAGCACGGTCGGCACCTATCAGGTGCTCAGCAGCCATGAACCCGACGCGCCATTGAGTGGCATCAGTGTGCGTCAGGAGGACGGCTTCCTGGTGATTCGCGGCCAATTGCACGGCGAGCCGCTGACCGACTACATCCTGCTGCCCATCGACAACGCCCATGCGGTACTGGCCGGCAACGGCTACGGCCTGGGCGATACCGTCAGCCGCCAGGTCAACGGCCTGAGCGCTTCGGGCTACTCGTTCAAACGCACCCATTCACCCCACACACCCTTGAACCTCTAACCAGGAAAACACCCTGATGCACTCAAAAAACCTGTGCCTGTCATTGACCTGACTGTGCCTGCTCGCCGCCGCCGACACGGCGCTTGCCGAAGACTGGCAATACAGCCTCAAGGCCGGCATGGCCAACGCACCCCGCTACAGTGGCAGCGACGAACGTATGACGGCACCTGTACTCGGCGGCAAAATCATCAGCCCCTGGGGCGTCTTCCTCGATACTGATACGGGCCTGGGCTGGGGTTACGAAGGTAATGCCCTGAGCTACAGCGCATACGTTGGCGCAAGCGGTTCGCGCAAGGATAAAAATGAAAGCATGCAGGCCGGCTCCAAACGCCTCAAAGGCATGGGCCAGATCAAGTCACGTCCGCAATTGGGGGTGAGTGCCGCCTACAACCTCGGCGGTGTGATCATCGGCGCCACCCTGGAACATGCGCTTGAAGAAGATAAACACAAGGAAACCGGCAAGGCTTTTACCCACCTGGAATTGAGCCTGGGTACCCATCTGTATGAAGGCCCCTACGGCTCCATCGATGCCGCCATCAACAGCCACTTCGGTGACCGCAACTACCTGCAAACCTGGTACGGCGTGACGACCGACCAGGCCACCCGCAGCCGCTTCAAGGAATACAGGGCAAGTGCCGGCAATATCAGCAATGGCATGAGCCTTTCATGGAGCGTGCCGATCAACGAACACACGCAGTTCTCGACCCTGCTGGATGTGCAGTACCTGGCGGATAAGGCGGGCAAAAGCCCGATTGTGGAGCAGCGGTTGCAGGCGTCGGTGTCGGGGGAGTTGCAATACACCTTCTGATCTACCTTGCCCTCTGTAGGAGCGAGCTTGCTCGCGAAAAACATCAACGATGACGCGTGTTTTCTGGATAAACGCGGCGCCTGTTAGTGCTTCGCGAGCAAGCTCGCTCCTACAGAGACAATGCCAGTTCCTTAGTAACCTAACGACAAGCCCGTGTTGCGCCGCGGGTCATTGGCCCCATAGAAACGGTTGTTACCCACCGGCTTGCCCTCCAGGGAAGGCGCGCCTACCAAGATGGCAGCCAGGTGGTTGGCATCTTGCGGACCGGCAAACGTGTGGCCCCAGCTTTCAAGGATCTTCTGGGTGTCCGGGCTGACCGCAAAGGTCTCAAGGTTGGTGGTTTCCGGCATCCATTGCTGGTGGAAGCGCGGTGCGTCCACGGCTTCCTGGATGTTCATCTTGTAGTCGATGACATTCAGGATGGTCAGCAAGGTCGCGGTGATAATGCGGCTGCCCCCCGGTGTGCCAACGACCATTACTGCCTTGCCGTCCTTGGTAACGATGGTCGGGCTCATCGATGACAACGGCGCCTTGCCTGGTGCGATGGCATTGGCTTCGCCCTGCACCAGCCCGTACATATTCGGTACGCCGACCTTGACGGTGAAGTCATCCATTTCATCGTTGAGAATCACCCCGGTCTTGCTGGCCATCACCCCGGCGCCAAACCAGTCGTTGAGGGTATAGGTCACCGAGACCGCGTTGCCCCACTTGTCGACGATGGAATAGTGGGTGGTGTTATTGCCTTCGTGGGGCGACACACCTGGCTTGATCGCCTGGGAGTCACCGGCCTTCTGCGGCTCGATGGCAGCGCGTAGCTTGGCCGCGTAGTTCTTGTCCAGCAGATGCTCGATGGGGTTCTTCACGAAGTCCGGATCACCCAGGTAGCTGTTGCGATCCACGTAGGCATGGCGCATCGCTTCGATCTGGTAGTGCAGGCCCTGGGCCGAGTGATAGCCCAGATCGGCCATCGGGTAGCCTTCGAGGATGTTCATGATCTGGCAGATCACCACACCGCCCGAGCTGGGTGGCGGCGCCGAGACCACATGGTAGCCACGGTAGTCGCACTCGATGGGGGCCAGTTCGCGGGTTTTGTAGGCGTCGAGGTCGGCCTGGGTGATGATGCCTTTGCCGGCCTGGCTGGAATCCACCACCGCCTTGGCGACCCAGCCTTTATAGAAGCCGTCGGTGCCCTTGGCCGAGATTTCCTTGAGGGTCTTGGCCAGGTCCTTCTGCACCAGCTTCTGGCCCACCTGCATCGGTTTGCCGTTATGCAGGAAGATCCCGCGCATGTCCTGGTCTTTTTCGAACTCACCGGTGGCGGTGTGCAACAGGTCGATATCGCCCTGCTCCAGCGCAAAGCCGTTTTCCGCGAGCTTGATCGCCGGGGCAATCACTTGCGCGCGCTTGAGGGTGCCATAGTTGCTCAGGGCCAGCTCCATGCCAGACACCGTGCCCGGTACGCCGACCGCCAAATGGCCTTTGGCGCTGAGGCCTTCGACCGCATTGCCGGCCTTGTCCAGGTACATGTCGGCCGTCGCCGCCAACGGGGCTTTTTCGCGGAAGTCGAGGAAGGTCTTGCGCCCGTCCGCCAGTTGCACGGTCATGAAACCACCGCCGCCCAGGTTGCCCGCCGCCGGGTACACCACTGCCAGCGCGTATCCTACCGCCACCGCCGCATCGACCGCGTTGCCGCCGGCCTTGAGCACATCGACACCCACGTGGGTTGCCAGGTGCTGGGCCGTGACCACCATGCCATTTTCACCCGCAACCGGGGCTTGGGAAGCTGCGTGCACACCGTTGACCGTCAAGACCAGCGCGGTCGCAATCAAAGTGTGACTGAAAGGTTGGTATTTCATCCATGGCTACTCTGATTATTGAGATGCACCAAAATAGCCCCTCGCCGATTCAATCCCCAGCGCAATGGCGTTTTTATTACAGAACTTGTCGGTCATGGAACGCACACCGCTGCGTAAGTCGGCAATCAGCTCTGGCCTATAAAATTAATGGCGCTAGAATCGGCGCCATTCTTTTACCGCCGCCCTGATACGAGCCTGTCCATGAGTTTTGATTTCGACACGATCCACCCACGCTTCGATACCGGCAGTACCAAATGGAGCCGTTACCCGCAAGACGTTTTGCCGATGTGGATCGCCGACATGGACATCGCCGCGCCGCCCGCCATCTTGCAAGCCCTGCACGCGCGCCTCGACCAGCAGATTCTCGGCTACAGCGTGGCCGGCCCGGACGTGCGCGACGCTATCGTTGCCGACTTGTGGGCCAAGTACGCCTGGCGCGTGCAGCCTGAAGAACTGCTGTTTCTGCCCGGCGTCGAGCCTGGCTTCAATATGGCCCTGCACGCTTTCGTCCAGCCCGGCCAGGCGGTGGTACTGCAAACCCCCAACTATCGGCCGATTCGCCTGGCGCCCGGCAACTGGAACCTGCCACGCATCGAAGTGCCGTTCGAGTTGATCGATGACCAATACCGCACACCGCTGCCGGCCATGCGCCAAGCCTTGAGCGGGGCCGGGGCGCTGTTGCTGAGCAACCCGCACAACCCCATCGGCAAGGTGTTTGCCCGTGAAGAGCTGCTGGCGGTGGCCAATGCCTGCCTGGACACCGGCGCATTGATCATCAGCGACGAAATCCACGCCGAGCTGTGCTTCGACGGCCGTCGCCACATCCCCACCGCCAGCCTCAGCCCCGAGATTGCCCAGCGCACCATCACCCTGATGTCAGCGAGCAAGGCGTATAACGTGGCGGGCCTGAAGACCTGCTTCGCCGTGGTCCAGAACGCCGAGGTGCGTGAGCGTTTCAATCAGGCGCGCTGCGGCATGGTCGACAGCGTCAGCCCCCTGGGCCTGGAAGCTACCCGCGCCGCCTACAGCGAATGCACCGACTGGCTCAGCGCGCTGGTGCAGTACCTGCAAGCCAACCGTGACTACCTGCTCGACGCGGTAAAAACCCGCCTGCCCGGCGTAGTAATGCATGCACCGCAAGGCACCTTCCTGGCGTGGCTCGATTGCAGCGCCCTGGGTCTTGATGACCCGCAGCAGTTCTTTCTGGAGCAGGCCAAGGTGGGCCTGAGCGCGGGGATTGAATTTGGCGATGACAGCCAGCAATTCGTGCGCCTGAACTTCGGTTGCCCAAGGGCGATGCTGGAGGAAGGCGTACAGCGCATGCAGATCAGCTTACAAAACCGCTGACGTCGGTCGGAACCGCACGGGAGATTTTTCGCACATACCGAGCTTAGCTGCCCGCTGTGCCATTGAAATTCTCCCGGAGCCGACCGTCGATGATTCTGCCGCCACGCCCACTCCCCCTCATTGCCTGGGATTTCAAACCCACCGTCGGCGATACCCCACCGGCCTTGCCGACCCACTCGGTGGAGCCTCTGCAGCCGCCGCGCAAACCGGCGTTGAGGCAAAACCGCAGTACATCGGTAGACCACCAGAAAGCCCTCTACCGCCAGCTGTTGCAGGCCACGCACACTGCACTGCCCAGAGTGCGCGACGAAGCCAAGCAATGGGCCGAGGCGCTGGTGTTCAAGTTGACCGGTCGCAAGGTCGATGCCGATGCCATCTTCCTCAATCGCTTCCAGCAAGCACAAAGTGCCAATACCGTCACCGGCTGGGAACATCTGGGAGAAGAGCCCACGGTTTCCCAGGCGCTGCCGGACGCGTTGTTGAGCAACTTCAACGAACACGACGCACTGCCCGGCGTGCTTGACCAGCAGGCCGGCCTGTACACGGTCGGCCGCGGGCAAAGTACCCAAGGCGGCTATGGCGCCCATAACCAGTTTGCGCTGGCGCCTTCCCAACTGATGCATGAAAGCTGGAAAAACGACTTTCAGGCGCACATGACTCAAAAGCTCGAACGTTTCTGGCGCGACCATGGCGATGACTACCGCACCGCCTTGAAAGGCGAGTTCATTTATCAGGCCCGTGAACAGCTCAAGGCCTACGAGCGCGCCTCACCCGCCGAACGCCTGAACATGCCGGCCGAGCAGCGCTTTACCCGCGACGATTACCACCTAGTGATGGGCGCGGCCGCCAACCTGCCCCTGGATGAAAACCAAGCCCTGAGCGTCGAACAACTACGAGCGACAGCACCGGTAGAAAGCCGCACACGGGTTCACGTGTTTGACATCAACGGGCGCCCCGCTCACGACATCCTGCGTTTCACCGCCACTGACTACGGCAGCCGCGGGCAGTTACGTGATCGTCGAGACGGCGTGCAAGTCCTGTATATACCGGGGCACAAGCCCGCTTTCCTGCGCTTTGATTCCCTGGACGCGATGGACCAATGGGTGGCCGAGCAAGGCCGGCATGCCGAGACGCGCAAGGCGCTGCAATCACACTTCTCCCTCAGGGACCGACAAGACAGCGACTTAGGGTTCTGGAGCGATTTCAAATCCTTCATCACCGGCGACTCGCGCTCGAACAAAGGCGCGGACAGCGCCATTCGCTACTTGGCGAGCGGCTACTGGGACACCCTGGAAGGAACCGTTATCGACAGCGCCAATGTGCGCATTCACGGCGACGTGTTCAGCGTGATCAAAGACGCCACCCGCGAGCGCATGTCCCGCGATGCAGATGTCATGATCAAGTCCAACAGCGAGGTCACCCGCGATACCTGGCTAAACGATTTGACCGTAGCCGCGGGCCTGGCGGCCAAGTTCGCAGTGATTGGCGAGCCGGTCGTGGTCGGTGTCGCGGCCGCCGCCGGCCTTGTAGAAGCCGAAGTGGGTGTCGAGCAATCGATCACGGGCGACACGCAGGCCGAGCGAAAACATGGCAGCACTGCCGCGCTGGATGGCGCGCTCAACGAGCTGTTTGCCATCGTGGGCGGTACCGCGAAAGAGCCTGCCTTTGAGCAACCGGCCACGATCCCCCTGACCCGGGAGCTTTTCAGCGATGGCCAGCAGGCAATGGTCATCGAACACCCTTTGAGCCCCAGTGCCTATACCCTGCCACGCGCCAATGGCTATGATCTGGTGGACCGTGGTCGGGTCTATCGCTACCTCAATACAAGACCTGGCGAGCTGACCGACCTGCAAGCAGCAGAACACGCCAAGCCCTTGGAGGACTTTGAGGCGCTTTGCCCTGCGCCCACTCCGGGTGGGCGGGTGCGACGCGGTATCCAGGACGAGTGCTTCGTTAAACTTGTCGCCGACCTGCCCAAACCCCAAGTACGCCTGCAGGCCCTGGAGCACGTGCGGTTGTTCCCGTCCAAGGCCGGGCTATTCACGCGCGAGCGCACGGTGGTCTATGAAAAACGTCTGCACACAATAGTCAAAGGCGACACCGGCCCCCAACTGGTGCCCGTCGCCAACGGCGAACGCATCACTTACAAGGCGCACGTGCACGGCCAGCTCATTGACGACCCCGATTTCGGTTTTTACACAGGCGACAGCGCCGACACGCTTGCTAACGATACCCGGGTGGTCAAGCTCGGCAGCATCAGCAATGCCAGCAATGATCAACGCCAGCTTAGAGGCGTGGTCGTCACCAGCGCCAGCCAGCGCTACCTGGTGGTAGAGGCTGACACTGCCGAGTTCTATTACGCACCACTGGATAAAACGCAAACGCGGGATATCAGGTTCAAGAAATGCGGGCCTCTAGAGCTGAGCCTTGCGCAAGGGTACCGCCAGTTTCTGAGTGCCAACCATGCTGTGCAGGCCCTTAAGGCCGACTTTGTCGCGCTGGCTCCGCTCAAAAAAGCCTTCAAGCAGCTGCAGCGTTCAGGGTTTAGCAAAGCCGACATCGACGAATTGAAGCGCCACTGCAAAGGCATGAACCCTGAGCAGCAGCGCGAAGTGGTGTACCGGCTGCAGCAAGCCAACGCCATCGTGAAACCGGATGTGGCCTTGCGCCCCCATCGTGTTTCACCGTTGCCTGGCAACCAGGTGCATCCGGCCGCAGACCTGGCCAGGGCCGACGCGGCCAGGCTTACCCTGGGCTGGTTGCGGCGCACCGCCAAGCTGAAAGCCGCCAATGCCGTGCAGGTGGCCATGGGTGAAGCCACGACACTCACGAGCGGCAACGACGTGCTCTCCACCCGCAGCCTGACCGACTGCTCGGCCATTGCGGTGCTCACCGACTGGGACGGTGCGCGTTACCAGACCCGTACGCTGATGCACCTGACCGGCAGCAACCTGGAGTTGGGACTGCGGGGCGGCAATACCCAAGCGCTACTGGATCGATTGAACGCATCATTGAACAAAGGTGGGCAGGTCATCCTGGTAGGCGGGGTCAATTCAGATTCGCTGCAAGGCATGGCCACCACCATCGGGCAATCGTTGCAGGGCGAACAACCGCTCAGGACACTGCTTCAAGCACGGCCCGGCGTCAGCGTCACGCTGGCCAGCTCCCTGGGCATCACGCTGAATGCTGATGGCACGTTCGAGCTGATCGAGGGAACGGGCAAAGGTGTCATGCCCGAGGATCAGGTCAGGGAAATTTTCAATCGAGTTGACTGAGGGCACTGCCCCACGCCTTTCCCTGACCCTGTTGGGCGTTTACAACTTGGCAATGGACACTTCTGTGGACTTCACAAAGGCAATCACCTCACTGCCCACCTTCAATTCCAGGTCACGCACCGAGCGCGTGGTGATCACCGACGTCACAATGCCCGAGGCGGTCTGCACGTCGATTTCCGACACCACTTCCCCCAGCAGAATCTCCTTGATCACGCCTTTGAACTGGTTGCGCACGTTGATCGCTTTGATGGTCATGTCGGCTTTCCTTTTGGCTGTTGGGTCAATCCGCACGAATGCGCAGGCCCTCAAAATGCGCTGCCGGATAAAATATTAAAAGGAATAAATATCTATTTATTTATTCGATAAAGACATATGCAGAGTGATGTTTCATGACCCGCCCACGGCTGAATTTGTATGTGGCAGCGACCTATGACCGCACATCTTGTGCGTTGACCAACTTTGTTACACCCCATATAGTGTGCCCACAAACAGATCAGACCACTACATAGTGTGCAGCATCAGTATTTACCGACCACACTACGCGCAGTATTTCAATGCCTTGTAGCCTGCAAAAACATTTATTTTTCGAGTACCAGGAAGGAGTATTTCCATGCTGAGTTGGGATGAAGTCGACAACGAAGACACCGGTGCAGCGGTGATCAAAGGCGCCAACGCCGGCCACGCTACCGAAGCCAACATGGACCGCCTCGACGGTGCCGGCGCCGCTGCCGCCGTGGAAGCCCGCGCCGTCACCGCCAACGACTCCGCCGCCATCGTGCGCGCCAAGGCCGCCCTGGACAAACTCGACGTCGCCGAAGGCCTCGCCGAGCTGGAAGGCGCCTCTGCCCGCGTCGCCGTTGATGAAAAACGCATGATCAACTGCCGCGCCGACCTCAACCAACTCGTGCCCTTCAAGTACGACTGGGCCTGGCAGAAGTACCTCGACGGCTGCGCCAACCACTGGATGCCGCAAGAGGTCAACATGACCGCCGACATCGCCCTGTGGAAAAACCCCGAAGGCCTGACCGACGACGAACGCCGCATCGTCATGCGCAACCTGGGCTTCTTCTCCACTGCCGACTCCCTGGTCGCCAACAACCTGGTGCTGGCCGTGTACCGCCTGATCACCAACCCGGAGTGCCGCCAGTACATCCTGCGCCAGGCCTTCGAAGAGGCGATCCACACCCACGCCTACCAGTACTGCATCGAATCGCTGGCCATGGATGAAGGCGAGATCTTCAACATGTACCACGAGATTCCATCGGTGGCCAAAAAGGCCGCCTGGGGCCTGAAGTACACCCGTTCGATCTCCGATCCAAAGTTCGAAACCGGCACCGTCGACACCGACAAAGAACTGCTGCGCAACCTGGTCGCCTACTACTGCGTGCTGGAAGGCATCTTCTTCTACTGCGGCTTCACCCAGATCCTGTCCATGGGCCGCCGCAACAAAATGACCGGCGTGGCCGAGCAGTTCCAGTACATCCTGCGCGATGAGTCGATGCACCTGAACTTCGGTATCGACGTGATCAACCAGATCAAAATCGAAAACCCGCACCTGTGGGATGCCGAGATGAAGGAAGAAGCGACCCAGATGATTCTGCAGGGTACGCAGTTGGAGATTGAATATGCGCGAGACACCATGCCGCGTGGGGTGTTGGGCATGAATGCGGCGATGATGGAGGATTACCTCAAGTTCATTGCTAACCGTCGCCTGTCGCAGATCGGCTTGAAGGAAGAATATCCAGGCACCACCAACCCGTTCCCGTGGATGAGCGAGATCATGGACTTGAAGAAAGAGAAAAACTTCTTCGAGACCCGTGTGATCGAATACCAGACCGGCGGCGCGCTGAGCTGGGACTGACATAACCTCTGTAGGAGCGAGCTTGCTCGCGAAGAACGTCAACGATAACGCGTGCATCCTGAATGAACGCGGTGCCCTTGGGGTCTTCGCGAGCAAGCTCGCTCCTACATGGGGGCCGCGGTGTTCTTCAAACTTTTGCAAATTGCCTTTATGCCCAACCAAACCATCAAGACCCCCTGCGTGGGCCTGTGCTCCACCGTCTACGGTGACCTGGTCTGCCGGGGCTGCAAGCGTTATCACCATGAAGTGATCCAGTGGAATGGCTATAGCGCCGAAGAAAAACAAGCGGTGTGGCAGCGCCTGGAGCAGTTGCTGGTACAGGTGATGGCCAGCAAGCTGGAAGTCTTCGACCCTCAACGCCTGCGTGATCAGTTAGAGGCGCGCAAGATACGCTTTGTGCCGCACCAGTCGCCGTATTGCTGGGCATACCAACTGATTGCCCGGGGTGCACGGGTGATCTCCAAGCTGGATGCGTATGGCTTGGCGTTGCTGCCCGAGTTTCGCGAGCGCCACCTGGCGGACCTGCGCGATGCAATAGACCGGGAGTTCTTCCTGCTGTCCGAGGCACATTACGAACGCTATATCGCCCCGGTTTTCCTGAAAGAGGCATTCGGACCGGCGCTGATTGCTACGCGCTGACCCACATCGCAAACGCTGTGGCTTGCCTGCGATAGTAACCACGATGCGAAGCGAGCCGCTCTTGATCTTGATCTTGATCTGCTTGTGATCTTGATCTTAGGCGCCCCGTTAAACCACGCTGGCCGGAATTCGACAGTGATTTGGGGGGTAAACCGGCAGGGATGCCGGTTTAGCCGCCCCGCGCCATGGATGGCGCGTGGCGGCGGCCCCCCAAATCACTGGCGGATTACGGGCACACCGAGCCTAGGCGAGGTGCCGAGTGGTGGGGCAAGAGCCCTTTGGTTACTTTGGGGCTCTTTTCCAAAGTGACCCGCCGTCAGGCGGAACCCTAAGTGGCCGTTACCTAAATAACGGATATGTACCCGGTCCAACTGTGTTGACTGTCAGGCCGCTATCGCAGGCAAGCCAGCTCCCACAGTTGGACCGCGGGGTGTCATCCCCTTCACAGGCCAGCCCCCCTCCTACCCAATTATGTTTAAAATGCCGCCCGCCCCGATGACCGACGCTTAACGATGACCCCAGACGCCCTCGCTACCCTGCACGCCCACCTGCTCACTGCCCTGGCTGACGCGCCCGCGGAAACCCGACGCCTGTTCCATGGCCGTGGCCGCTGCTGGCCAGGCCTGGAGCAACTCACCGTGGACTGGCTGCAAGGGGTGGTGCTGGTCGCCCTGTTCAAAGAAACCGAGCACCTGCAAGCCCTCAAGCACACCCTGTTGCAGATCGAGTGGAGCCGCTTCGGCGTGCACACCGTGGCCCTGCAACACCGCTACCTGCCGCAAAGCACCACCGAATGGCTGGTGGGCGACGCCATCGACGAGCTGACCATCACCGAGGGCGGCCTGCGCTACTTGATCGACCTGGGTAAAAAACAGAACAGCGGGCTGTTTCTCGACATGCGTTACGGGCGCAACTGGGTGCGCGAACAGGCCAAAGGCCAACGCGTGCTCAACCTGTTCGCCTATACCTGCGGTTTTTCCGTGGCCGCCATCGAAGGCGGCGCCGACCATGTGGTGAACCTGGACATGGCCCGTGGTGCCCTCAGCCGTGGCCGCGACAACCATCGCCTGAATGGGCATGACCTGGGCCGTGTGAGTTTCCTGGGCCACGACCTGTTCAAATCCTGGGCCAAGGTGACGAACAACGGCCCTTACGACCTGGTGATCATCGACCCGCCCTCGTTCCAGAAAGGCAGTTTCCTGCTCACCAAGGATTACCAGCGCGTGCTGCGCCGCCTGCCGGATTTGCTCAGTGCCCAAGGCACCGTGCTGGCATGCATGAACGATCCGGCCTTCGGCGAAGATTTCCTGATCGACGGCGTGACCCGCGAAGCACCGGGCCTGCGCTTTGTGCAGCGGCTGGAAAACCCACCGGAATTTCCTGATATTGACCCCCAGAGCGGGTTAAAGGCACTGGTGTTCCGTCAGGGCTGATGCCCAAATGTCCTACGCTTGCTACGCTAACGGATACGCCGGGCGGTGAACCTTATCCTCCCCTTCCCGGTCGATACCTGCATTCCCTGGCCAGACTCGACGGCCCTACGTCGTCGGCTGCCCCGTTTGACCTTTTGGAGAACCGCCCGTGATATCGACCCTGCATGTAGCCAGACTCAAAGCCTGGGGCGCCCACGGCTTTACCGCCACCGGTGTGGTACTGGCCTTTTTGGCCACCCTGGCGCTGCTGGAAAACTCCCCCAAGGCGTGCCTGCTGTGGCTGGGCCTGGCGCTGGTGGTGGATGGCGTCGACGGCTCGCTGGCGCGACGGGTGAATGTCAGCACGGTGCTGCCCAGCTTTGACGGCTCGGTGCTGGACCTGGTGATCGACTACCTCACCTACGTGTTCATCCCGGCACTGTTTATCTACCGCTATATCGACCTGCCCGATTTCACCCATCTGTTTACAGTGTCGGTGATCCTGGTGTCGTCGCTGTTCTGCTTTTGCAACGTGAACATGAAGAGCAAGGACAACTACTTCGTCGGCTTCCCTGCCGCCTGGAACGTCGTTGCCCTGTGCGTCTATATCATCCAGCCGGATGCCTGGGTCACCTTGCTGACCGTGATTGGCCTGGCGCTGTTGACCGTGACGCCGATGAAGTTCTTGCACCCGTTCCGGGTCAAACGCTTCATGCCGATCAACATCGCGGTGACCACCATCTGGCTGCTGTGCAGCTTCCTGATGGTGGTGGATTATCCCAACACCAACCCTTGGACATTCGGCCTGTGGTCGCTGATGTCGGCCTACTTCCTGGGTATCTGCATTTGGCGCACGGCCGTGGAATGGCTGGGCGCGCACAAATAACCCTCTAGAACGCCCCGTTGTCGTGGGGTACGACATCGGGGAATACCGCCGCTACCTGCCACTGTTCAGCGATCTTTGCGTGCGCATCGACCCTGAACAGGTCCCAGAAGGTATGGGTTTGACCATTGACCCGCCCTTCTGACTGGACCGCGACAAACTCACCTTCAGCCACCACCTTCCTGATCGCGACATACTCGTTGTCGCTCACCGCCAACGCTTGCGCCAGGCAAGCGGCGCCATCGGCAATTTCCGTAATGTGCTGCGCCAACCCATGCTTGCTGATGAACTCGGGCAGGCGCTGATGCTGCTTGTCGACCAGTACCGTCTGGACGAAGGCTTTAGCCGCGTTTCTGCTCTGCTGCGTCATGCCTGCGTGTTCAACCGTCGCCGGGCCGTCAAGCTGGGTGCGGCCGGAGGCAGAAATGCGCATCACGGGCACCGACGCATCCCAATGTTCCTGGATCTGATCATCCGCGACGCGGAACATGTCGACGCCGACAACGGCTTCGCCGCCGGTGAATACGCCGTTGAGCCAGTTGCGATGAATGCCGTGCAACACCACCAGGTCGCCGTCGCTGAAGATCCGCACCAGCTCGTAGCTGTAGTCGTCTCGCAGGCTTGCCACTAACTGCTCAAGACCCTCTCGGCCGGTTTGTACATAGGGGCTGTGCTGCTTGTAGGTCGGGGCTACCCACTTCTGGATAACGGCCGGGTCCTTGGCGGTCATCAGTTCGGTCCACATCGTGGTTACCACATCTTTTGCGTTCATGTATCACCTCGTCTTTACAATCAGGAATTGCCACAGTCGCTACTTCGCGTCACCGTCAACGGGACGCGCCAGGCCGAAATCGAGCAGCGCGACGTAGGGGTCCCAATGTTCCCGATAGGTTTTGATCTTGCCGCCTTCCAGCGTCACGATCGAAATGTAGTTCTGCTCGTAGAGCTTGCCCGAGCCCTTGATGGTGGCCGTGCCGGTGTATTCGTACACGTAGGTATGCGGGGTCTTCAGCGTATGGATGGTCCAATTTTCTACCGGCCCGATATCGAGGTTTTCCATATAAGGCACGAGCGAGCTGAAGTAGCGCTTCATGGCCTCGGCTCCACGAACCTCCTTGAAGAACAGGCCAAACTCGGTGGGCGCGAACGGGAACTCCCAACCGCCGTCCGGGGTGAAATAGGGAATCATCCGTGTCGGGTTTTCGGTCCAGCCGTTGACGGCATTGCAGACAAAGCGCGCCACTTCCAACGCATCGTCGGGGCCTTTGTAGGTGTGTTTCATGGTCTACCTCCAGGGGGTCAGGTCATGCACGGGTGTAATGGGATGGCTTCAGGTGATGGGGCGCAGTTCTCGCAGGAACAGCGACAGCGCCAGGCCGATCTCGGCCGGAGAGTCTTCCTGCAGGCTATGAATGCCCGGCACGCTGACCTCGCGTTGATTGGCCCAGGTGCGGGCATAGGCCAGCGCACGCCCGGTGAGCACTGCGCCTGGCTCCCCGACGATCAGCAGCTTGGGCAGTGCGTCGGTCGCCAGCCATGCGCCGGACGCCTCGATGATCTTGACGACATTGGCCGGTTCACCCTCGATAGGCAGTTCGCGGGGCCAGGCCAGGGTCGGCCAGCGGTCTTCGGGGGTGGCGAAGGGTGCGCGGTAGGCGTCCATTTCCTCGACGCCCAGGGTGCGCAATGTGGTGCGAGGCAGGATCCCCTCGATGAAGAGGTTCTCCTCAAGGATCATCTGCTCGCCTGGTTCCGAGCGCAGGGCTTTGAAGAGGTCCTTGCCTGCGCCGGCGTAATCGTCCCAGCTTCCCGGAAACACTACGCCCTCCATATACACCAGCGCCTGTACGCGATCCCGGTGGCGGTTGGCCCAATGCGCCCCCAGCGCAGTGCCCCAGTCATCGGTAACCAACACAACGTTACTCAACCCCATGGCCTCGAACCAGGCATCGAGGTAGCGGGCGTGGTCCTCAAAGCGATAGGCGCGGGTCGGCGACTTGCCCGAAAGCCCCATGCCCACCAGGTCCGGCGCCAGGCATCTGCCGTGTGGCAGCGCATGGGGAATGATGTTGCGCCATAGATACGACCACGTCGGGTTGCCATGCAGGAAGACGATGGGGTCGCCTGCGCCGACGTCCACGTAGCTCATGTCAGTGTCGAGCACGGCAACGCGCTGGCGTGGATGAGGGTCGCCGTATTGCGCAAGATTGTCGGCGGTAAGCAGAGGCATGTCGGGGGCTCCTTGGGGACCAGTTGATTCGGTGAGTCATCAGCCTACCCAAAGGACAATCATCCCAATAGATGCTAGTTTTGAACCCTCTGTTACTTGAAACCGGACAATAGAATGACCACCCAGGCTGTGCTGGAGGACCTCAACGATCTCTACTATTTCTCCATGGTCGCCGAGCACGGCGGGTTTTCGGCGGCGGGACGGGTGCTGGGCATCCCCAAGTCGCGGCTCAGCGCACGCGTCGCGGCGCTCGAACAACGCTTGGGTGCCCGCTTGTTTCATCGAACCACACGGCATGTGTCCTTGACCGACCTGGGTGAGCGATTTTTTATCCATTGCCGCGCCTCGATCACCGAAGCGCTGGCGGCCCAGGAAGTCATCGACATGGCCAGCGCCGCGCCGCGTGGGCTGGTGCGCATCAGTTGCCCGGTGCTGGCGACGCAGGTATTCCTGGCCCCTAACCTGCCGGCGTTCATGACCCGCTATCCCCAGGTACGCGTGCAGGTGCTTGCCACCGATCGCACGGTGGACCTGCAGGCAGAATCCATGGACATCGCCGTGCGGCTACGCCAGCCGGAGGACATGGACCCCGACCTGGTGGCCAAACCCCTGGGGATCAGCCGGCGCATCCTGGTCGCCAGCCCGGACTATCTCAAGCGCACAGGGCCGCTGTCTCATCCGGACGAGCTGGCACAACGGCCAACGCTGTACTACGAAGCGGCAGATGAGCCACAGCCGCAATGGCTGCTGGTGGGTCCCGATGGTTCACGCACCACGGCCAGGCTGCGGCCGACCTTGATGTGCCGCGAGCATGAGACGATCCTGAATGCGGCCATCCAGGGATTGGGCATCGCGATGATGCCGGACGTCGCGTGCGTGCCCGCGCTGGCTCGACAGCAACTGGTGGTGGTGCTACCAGAATGGAGTGCTCCCGAGCTGACGCTGCACCTGGCATATTCGGCGCGGCGCGGCATGCTGCCTTCGGTCAGGGCGCTGATTGACTTTCTGTCCGAGCACCTGCCGCAGATTGTGATGCAGAACTCGGTTCGGTGAGGCTGAGTGTCTACACTCCCACAGGGGATCTATGCCGGGTGCTGATTTTGTGGGCCATGCATGACCAATGTGGGAGCTGGCTTGCCTGCGATAGCGGTGGTTCAGTTGAAAATTCAGTGACTGACACTCCGCTATCGCGGGCAAGCCCGCTCCCACATTTGAATCGCCTAGACCCGCTACATCGCAGTAAGATGCTGGCTTTCTGCGGCCCTCCAACAATAAGCCCTGCCCATGCCTTTCGAACTCAGCGTTGACCTCACCACCCTGGCCATCCTGGCCGTTGTCGCTTTTATCGCCGGTTTTATCGATGCCATCGCTGGCGGTGGCGGTTTGTTGACCACGCCCGCCCTGCTCACCGCTGGCATGCCGCCGCATCTGGTACTGGGCACCAACAAACTCAGCTCCACCTTCGGCTCGGCCACCGCCAGTTTTACGTTCTACCGCCGCAAGCTGTTCCACCCACGCCAATGGGTGCACGCCATCGTCGGTACCTTGATCGGTGCGCTGACCGGCGCGGTCGTCGCCCATTACTTGCCCGCCGAAACCCTGAACAAGATGCTCCCGGTGATCGTCTTCGCCTGCGGTGTGTACCTGCTGTTCGGCGGCACGCCCAAGGCGCCGCTGGATGCCGAGGCACCGATCAAGAAGAAATGGCAAGCCACCCAGGGCTTTGGCCTGGGCTTCTACGACGGCGTGGCCGGGCCTGGCACCGGTGCGTTCTGGACGGTCAGCACGATGCTGCTGCACCCCATCGACCTGGTGAAGGCCAGCGGCGTGGCGCGCAGCATGAACTTCGTCAGCAACGCGGCGGCGCTGACGGTGTTCATCATCAATGGTTCGGTGGACTGGATCGTCGGCCTGGCAATGGGTGTGTCGGTGATGTGTGGCGCGTTCTTTGGCGCACGCAGCGCGATCAGCGGCGGCGCCAAATTCATTCGCCCGGTGTTTATCACCGTGGTGCTGGGCCTGACCGTGCGCCTAGCCTGGCAGCACTGGTTCAGCGTGGCCTAAGCGGCGGGCCACGTAGAGGTCGATGAGGTAACGCGCAATCGAGCGTGACGCCGGCAACGGCGGCAGCTCGTGGATATTGAACCACTGCGCATCCTCGATCTCGTCGGCCTGGGGCACGATATCGCCACCGGCGTATTCGGCATGAAAGCCCAGCATCATCGAGTGAGGGAACGGCCAGCATTGGCTGCCCATGTACTGGATGTTCTTGACCTCCACCTGCACCTCTTCGCGCACCTCACGGATCAGGCAGTCTTCGGCGGACTCACCCGGCTCGGCAAAACCGGCCAGAGTGCTATAGACCCCCGTGACGAAACGCGGCGAACGCGCCAGCAGGATCTCATCGCCACGGGTCACCAGCACGATCATGCTCGGCGAGATACGCGGGTAGCTGCGCAGGTCGCAGGCCTGGCAATACATCGCCCGTTCCCTCGGCACCTGCACCATCGCCTGGCCGCAACTGCCACAAAAGCGGTGCTCCCGCGCCCAGGTGCCGATCTGCGCGGCGTAGCCCAGCACCTTGTAAAGGGTGTGATCGCCTTGCAGCATAAAACCGCGCAAGCCCTGCCAACTGCACCCTGGCACATCCGCCACCGAGTCGAGTTCCAACAGGTACACCGGCTCGCCATCAAGGTGGCCGATGCCGTGTTCGGCAAACACCGACAGGTCCTGGCGCTTGAGCCATTCGCGCGGGAACAGCGGGCCGTTTGTGTCGTGTAAAAAGCCTTCGCGGCTGCGGGCGACGGCCCAGCCGCCAGGGGCGTCGTTGTCCAGCAGCGTTGTAGTAATCCAGCCTGGGGTCATGTCGGTCAATCCACGAATTCGGGTTTCTGCTTACTCATGTGGGCCGCGATGGCCACGCGCAGGTCGTTGGATTGCAACATAGCCGAGTTCCAGGTGGCAACGTATTCCAGGCCATCATTGACTGTGTGGTCACGCATGTAGCTGATCATGGCCTTGGTGCCGGTCACGGCAATCGGCGACTTGGCGGCGATTTGCTGGGCGAGGTCCATGACGCCCGCCAGCAGGCTTTCATGATCGGCAAACACGCGGTTGACCAGGCCGATGCTGCGCGCTTCTTCGGCGCCGAACTGACGGCCGGTGTAGGCCAGTTCACGCAGCATGCCGTCGCCGATAATGCGCGGCAGACGTTGCAAGGTGCCCACGTCGGCAGCCATGCCGATGTCGATTTCCTTGATCGAGAATTGCGCGTCTTCAGCTGCATAGCGCATGTCACAGGCACTGATCAGGTCGATGGCGCCGCCGATGCAGTAGCCCTGGATCGCCGCCAGCACGGGCTTGCGGCAAGTGTCCACGGCGTTGAACGAGGCTTGCAGCTCAAGGATCTTGCGGCGCAGCAGGCGCGCATTGCGACCCACGTCCTTGCCAAAATCATTGGCAATCGAGGCCAGCATCATCAGGTCGATGCCCGAGGAAAAGTGCTTGCCCGCCCCGCTGAGCACCACGACACGCACGGCGTCGGTCTCGTCGATCCATTGGAAGATGTCGATGATTTCGGTCCAGAACGCCGCGTTCATGGCGTTGATCTTTTCCGGGCGGTTGATCTGCACATGGGCAACGTTGCCGCTGAGTTCGACAACGAAGGCTTGGTATTCGGACATGGCAGTGATCCCTGACTGGCGATTGAGAAAGGCCAGACTATATCAAGGGTGCGCCACGGCGCATCGGCCAAAAGCGGGACTGCCACCGGCGCAGGAAAAGCCGCTGGATAAAACCCCGCGTACACGCCATCCTTTGCGCTTTAAGCCGCGCTCGACGTTTTAAGGATATGCCATGCACGCCCAACCCCTCGCTCCCGCCGATTTCGACTTCATTGATGCCACCTTGCTCAAATACGGCGAAGACCACTCAGTGCTGAACATGGCCGAACTAGACGGTTATTTCACCGCCCTGGTTTCCAGCCCGGCCAAGGTGGATGTGGCCGAGTGGTTCCCGGCGATCTGGGGTGGGCAAAACCCTGAATGGGACAACATGGACGAGGCCCAGGCTTTTCTCGAGCTGTGTGTACGCCATATGAATACCCTGGCCGCACAATTGGCTATTGATGCCCAGGCATTCAAAGCCCGTTTCGATGAAACAGAACATCAAGACCAGGCGGTGACCCTTGCCGAGGAATGGTGCTTTGGTTATTTGCGCGGCGTGGCGATCGCCAACTGGCCGCCATTGCCCGCTGCACAAGCCGGGCAACTGGAGCGGATTTCCTGGTGCGCCGAACAGGACAATTTCGAATTGCCGGCGGATCTGGATGTAAACGCCCATCAACAGCGGGTCAGCGAGATCGAACCGGCTGCGCGGGCGTTGCATGACTACTGGCTGAGCCAGCGTTAAGGCAGGCAAACCTTTTTTGTAGGAGCGAGCTTGCTCGCGAAAAACTTACAGGCGCCGCGTTCATTCAGGAAGCACGCTTTATCGTTGACGTTTTTCGCGAGCAAGCTCGCTCCTACAGTTAGGGCAAGTCCCCCACCACTCGACAAGCATGGCGTGTTTGCCTGATGATTCGGGTCCGCATGTCGGCCACTCCACGCCACCTCGCCTTGACCAGGAGCCTTGTACCTTGAGTTCGCAGAAAACCGTGACCGTTACACCGCCCAACTTCCCCCTCACTGGCAAGGTCGCGCCCCCCGGCTCCAAATCCATTACCAACCGTGCGCTGTTGCTGGCGGCATTGGCCAAGGGCACCAGCCGTTTGAGCGGTGCGCTCAAAAGCGATGACACGCGCCACATGTCGGTCGCCCTGCGGCAGATGGGCGTCACCATCGACGAGCCGGACGACACCACCTTTGTGGTCACCAGCCAAGGCTCGCTGCAATTGCCGGCCCAGCCGTTGTTCCTCGGCAACGCTGGCACCGCCATGCGCTTTCTCACGGCTGCCGTGGCCACCGTGCAAGGCACCGTGGTACTGGACGGCGACGAGTACATGCAAAAACGCCCGATTGGCCCGCTGCTGGCTACCCTGGGCCAGAACGGCATCCAGGTCGACAGCCCCACCGGTTGCCCACCGGTCACCGTGCACGGCATGGGCAAGGTCCAGGCCAAGCGTTTCGAGATTGATGGTGGTTTGTCCAGCCAGTACGTATCGGCCCTGCTGATGCTCGCGGCGTGCGGCGAAGCGCCGATTGAAGTGGCGCTGACCGGCAAGGATATCGGTGCCCGTGGCTACGTGGACCTGACCCTCGACTGCATGCGTGCCTTCGGGGCCCAGGTGGACGCCGTGGACGACACCACCTGGCGCGTCGCCCCCACCGGCTATACCGCCCATGATTACCTGATCGAACCCGATGCGTCCGCCGCCACGTATTTGTGGGCCGCAGAAGTGCTGACCGGTGGGCGTATCGACATCGGCGTAGCCGCGCAGGACTTCACCCAGCCCGACGCCAAGGCCCAGGCCGTGATTGCGCAGTTCCCGAACATGCAAGCCACGGTGGTAGGCTCGCAAATGCAGGATGCGATCCCGACCCTGGCGGTGCTCGCCGCGTTCAACAACACCCCGGTGCGTTTCACTGAACTGGCGAACCTGCGCGTCAAGGAATGTGACCGCGTGCAGGCGCTGCACGATGGCCTCAACGAAATTCGCCCGGGCCTGGCGACCATCGAGGGCGATGACCTGCTGGTCGCCAGCGACCCGGCCCTGGCAGGCACCGCCTGCACCGCACTGATCGACACCCACGCCGACCATCGCATCGCCATGTGCTTTGCCCTGGCCGGGCTTAAAGTCTCGGGCATTCGCATTCAAGACCCGGACTGCGTGGCCAAGACCTACCCTGACTACTGGAAAGCCCTGGCCAGCCTGGGCGTTCACCTAAACGACTGACACACAAACCTGTAGGAGCGAGCTTGCTCGCGAAAAACGCACAGGCTCCGCGTTTGTTCAGGAAACACGCGTTATCGTTGACGTTTTTCGCGAGCAAGCTCGCTCCTACATTTTGCAGCGAGATCTAGCCGGGAGCGTCAATGACCCTTCGCCAACCCTGCCCACCCGGCGCCTGTGTCTGCAACCGTGAACAACTGCTGCAAGCGCCCGGCGCGGACCTGCGCATTCTCCAACTGACGCGCCAGCAGGAAAAAATCCTGCTGGAGCGCCTGGAAAACCTCAAGAGCCTGCAAGACCTCGAACACTTGCAACAGCGGATGTACGACCAGCTGGGCATCCGCGTACACATCGCGCCGGGGCATACCGAGGTCAAGAGCATGCGCGGGATCCAGATCGTCATCGACGAACTGCCGGGCATGTGTCGCAAGACCCGCCAGTCCATCCCCGCCTCCATTCGCCGAGGCCTGGAGAAAAACCCAGAGATTGCCTACCGCTTGCTGGACGCCCACGACCTGTTTCGCGACGTCTGAATTATCCCGCCACTGCTTCTCGCTCGAACAACTCTTGCCCCACAGCCCGGGCCTTGTGCAAGTGCGCCTGGGCCGTGCCACTTTCCGAGTCCAGCAACAACTCGGAGGTGAGTACCCGCGCCCCGCAATAATCAAAGATGCCGTAGTCGATCTGGGTGTTCATGGCCTTGGCATAACCGTGTCGTTCGAAGGCGCTTTCGTCAGCCGCTCCCAGGGCCAGCACATGCACATGCAAATGCCTGAGTTTCTTCTGCACCGGTGTATCGGGGCCGTAATCGATCGCCCAACCATTGACGAATACGCGGTCGACCCAGCCCTTGAGCAACGCTGGCATCGACCACCAGTAGATAGGGAATACCAGCACCAGTGCGTCGGCGCGGTCAATACGGGCCTGTTCGGCCAGCACGTCAGCGGGTGGCACCGCCCGAGTACGGTGCACCCGATGGTCGGCGGCGGTGTAGCGTGGGTCGAACCCTTCAGCGGCAAGGTCGGCTATTTCAAAGGTGTGGCTATTGGCATTCAAGCCCGCCCCCACCTCGGCGGCCACACTATGGGTGAGGGATTGCGGGTCGTGATGGGCAACAACGATCAGTGCGTGCATGACTTTGACTCCGTTTAGGCTTAATCTACTTTTAGTAAGTTACGTCGAATAAGTTACTTTTGGTATATAAGCATGTCAAGCAGTGAATCCCCTGCCCCACGTCGTCGTTTATCTCGTGAAGATCGCCTGCGTCAGCTACTCGACGTGGCCTGGCAATTGGTGCGTGACGAAGGCACCGACGCCCTGACCCTGGGCCGCCTGGCCGAGCTGGCGGGCGTCACCAAGCCGGTGGTGTACGACCACTTCGCGACGCGCGCGGGGTTGCTGGCCGCGCTGTATGCAGACTTCGACGAGCGCCAGGACCAGGTATTTGCCAATGCCATCGCCACCAGCAATGCGACCCTCGAGGACCGCGCGTGGGTCATCGCCTCGTCGTATGTTGATTGTGTGCTGTTGCAAGGTCGGGAAATCCCCGGCGTGATTGCCGCCTTGAGCGGTTCGCCAGAGTTGGAGGCGTCCAAGCGTGAATACGAGGCGATCTTCCTCGATAAATGCCGGGACGCGCTGTCGCCCTTCACCGCTGGCGGCAGCATTTCCCAGGCCGGCCTGCGCGCCATGCTCGGCGCGGCGGAAGCGCTGTCCCACGCGGCGGCCAATGGCGAGATCAGCCGCGAGGAAGCTCAGCAGGAGCTGCTGGAGACTATCCTCGGGATGGTCAGGCGGGTCAGGCCGTAGGCAGACGGCCCTGGACGAACAGGTGCGCCTTGCGCGTCAACTGGTCCAGGTGCCGATCACGCTGTTTCTCTGCGTCGACCATGGCGCGCTTGCCGTGTTTTTGCAGCAGGTAGGTGTGGATCTGCCGCACTTCCAGCGAGCTGTAGATCGAGGCCACATCCAACACGCCCATCAGCCCATCGGTGGCGTAGTTGCGGGTGTTCATCACGACCTGGGTGCCACGCGCACCGCGCACCTGGAAACCCAGGGCTTCGAACACCGCGACCTTCTCTACCGCACAGGCCAGTTCGGCGTGGGGATAACGCGCCAAGACCTCGTCCAGCATGCTGCGTGCCACACCCTGGCGACGAAAGCCGGCCTGCACCGCCATAAACGCGATGCCACACGCGTGCGGATCATCCTTCACCGGCAGATACAGGCAAAAGCCCACCACCGCGTCGTCTTCCATCGCCACGACCAACTCCACCGCAACGCCCTTTTCGCCATTCAACGCCTCAAGGTACAGGTGCACCTCAAACCCGATGGCGTACTGATAGATGTTGTACAGCAGGTTGCTCGGTGCCAACGCCACGCTGCTGATATCGGTGAGGTTGTCTACCACCATCTGCAGGATCTGGCTGTTGATCGGTTCGGGGCACGGTGTGGTGTAGCGGGTAAGGCTGAACATGCAAATTCCTGGGGTTTCGCGTCAAGGCAGCGGCGATTGTACCTGTTGCGGGCCGCTCATGGCCCGCACACCTCGCGCAAACAGGTGCGCAGCCATCGATGGGCCAGGTCGGCGTCCTGTCGCGGGTGCCACAGCATCGCCACGGTAAACGGCGGCAATGTCACCGGCAGCTCAAAGCAGTGCAAGCCTTCAGGCGGCACGGTGAGGTAGCGCTCAGGCACGCTGGCGATCAGGTCGGTGACCCGCGCCAGGGCGATGGCCGTGTTGAAACCGGCGACCACGATGCTGACCTGCCGGACCAGACCTTGCGCCTCCAGGGCCTCGTCGATCTGGCCACGGTCCTGGCCGCGCCGCGACACATAGACGTGTTGTCCCTGGGCGAAACGCGCTGCGCTCAAAGGGCCGCGACTCAGAGGATGGCCCTCGCGCACCACGCCCACCAGGCGGTCACGAAACAGCGCCTGGGTCAGCACCTCGGGGCTGGCGCCGACATCGACCACACCGGTTTCCAGGTCGACACCACCGTCGCGTAGCAACGCACTGTGCTTGTCGCTCTTGTGCACAAAGCGCAAGCGCACACCGGGTGCCTCCTGGGCGATACGCGCCAGCAATGCGGGGCCGAAGCGTTCGACGAACTCCTCACTGGCGCGCAGGGTGAAGGTGCGCACCACCGCCCCCAAGTCCAAGGTGTGCGCCGGGCGCAATACGGCGTGGGCGTCCTGCACCAGTTGGCTGACCTGCTCGCGCAGCTGCAACGCCCGGGGCGTCGGCACCAGGCCGCGACCGGCGCGCACCAGCAACGGGTCGCCCGTGGCCGCGCGCAAACGCGCCAGGGCCCGGCTCATGGCCGAAGGGCTCAGGCGCAAGCGCTGGGCAGCGCGAGCGACGCTGCCTTCGGCAAGCAACACGTCCAGGGTGATGAGTAAATTGAGGTCGGGCATGCGGGCTCCTTAATCAGGCGTTCGGTGCAGCTATAACCTGCAACCCATGCGTCTTCCGCCATGTTAGGCGACGCCGTAGATTTGTGACACGTGCATTCACTCAAGGAAACGCGCATGCAAACCTCCACACGCGGCGGCCTGGTCGCTTTGTCGTTGTCCATGCTGCTGGCCGCCCTGGGCACCAGCATCGCCAATGTTGGCCTGCCTAGCCTGGCGCACGCCTTCGGGGCCTCGTTTCATGCCGTGCAGTGGGTGGTGCTCGCCTACCTGCTGGCCATCACCGCCGTGATCGTCAGCGCCGGGCGCCTGGGCGACCGTCTGGGGCGCCGGCGCTTGCTGCTGGCCGGCTTGCTGGTGTTTGCCCTGGCCTGCGCCGGGTGTGGCATCGCGCCAACCCTGCCCTGGCTGATCGGCGCACGGGCCTTCCAGGGCCTGGGCGCGGCGATCATGATGGCGATGACCCTGGGCATGGTGGGTGACACCGTCACTCAAGAAAATACCGGCCGAGTCATGGGCCTGCTCGGCACAATGTCGGCACTCGGCACGGCCATGGGGCCGAGTGTCGGCGGAGTATTGCTCAGCCTGTGGAGCTGGCGCGCGCTGTTTTTGATCGGCCTGCCCTTGGCGGGTGTGGCTGCCGCCCTCGCCTATCGTTATTTGCCGGTGGATGCTGACCGCCGCGACGCTTGGCCAGGCGATACATTCTGGGCGCCCCTGCGCGATGCGCAATTGCGTGCCGGCTTGGCCATGAGTGCCCTGGTGTCGGCGGTGATCATGGCCACGTTTGTGGTGGGCCCGTTCTACCTGTCCCGTAGTCTGGGCCTCGATCCCGCCTGGATGGGCTTGGCCATGGCCGTGGGGCCAGCGGTTGCAGCGGTTACCGGTGTGCCGGCGGGTTACCTGACCGATCGCCTCGGCAGCCAGCGCCTGATCCTCTTGGGATTGGGTGTGATGCTGTGCGGCGCCTTGTTGCTGTCGCAGGTGTCCGGGCTTGGCGTTTATCTCGCGGCCCTGATCGTGTTGACGGCCGGCTACAGCCTGTTCCAGGCGGCCAACAACACGGCGGTGATGAGCGACATACAGGCGACCCGCCGAGGCACGGTGTCCGGCCTGCTGAATCTGTCGCGCAACCTGGGCCTGATTTTCGGCGCATCGGCCCTCGGCGCAGTATTTGCCCGCGCCACCCCGGATGTCAGTCACGCTGCGCCACAGGCGGTAGCTGCCGGCTTGCACGCGACCTTCGCCATGGCCGCGGGTTTGATACTGGTGGCCATTTTGGTGAAGGTCTTGGCCCAGCGCGATCAGGGCGCGAAACACTCGGCATTCAAGAATTGAGCAAAAAAGTTCGGACCAACGGGTGCATGGATGCACCTGGATCGCGCATCATGGGCACTTTCAAGCTCAAGGGTAACGTCCATGCGCGTTCTGTCATTGATGATGGGTCTTACGACGCTGGCCGCCACTACGGTGTTCTGCGCCAGCGCGATGGCGAATGAAGAAAGTCAGTTAGTCCAACAGATCAACCAATACCGCAGCCAGGTACAACGCTGCGGTGACCAGGGTTCCCAGGAGCTGCCACCGCTGGCCAGCGACACACGGCTGGTGTTGCCGGCCTCCAACGTCGGCGATTTGCAGCAGTCGCTGGCGCGGGCTGCGTACCCCATGGTGAACGTGCAGGCCATCAGCCTGTCCGGGCCCAAGGATGCCCAGGCCGCCATGAAGGCGGTACGCGAAAGCTTCTGCCGCGTAGTGCTCGATCCGCAATTTGTCGACATCGGCGTCAGCAACAGCGGCCAGGACTGGCGCATCGTGCTGGCCCGCCCGCTGCTGACCAGTGGCCTGGGCGACTGGCAGACCGAAGGCAGAAAACTGCTCGACCTGATCAACACCGCGCGTGCCGAGCCGCGCCAGTGCGGCACCCAGGCGTTCACCGCGACCACACCGCTGTCGTGGAACGACACGCTGGCCAGCGCGGCCAACAGCCACACGCGCAACATGGCCAATGGCAACTTCTTCGACCACCTGGACCACGACGGGCGTACGCCCGGTGACCGCGCCGAACTGGCCGGGTATATCGCGAAGAACATCGGCGAAACCATCGCCGCCGGCCTCGACACGCCGCGCAAGGTCGTCGACGGTTGGCTCGCCAGCCCCGGCCACTGCGCCACCCTGATGAACCCGCAATTTCGCGACTTGGGTGCCGCCTACGCGATGGACCCCAAGAGTGACGCGGGCATCTATTGGACGGGTTTATTCGGCACGCAATAAAGGTTGGGCGCCGGCCCAACCCGGCCAATGATGACGGTGTGAAAATAGACAATGAAATCAAAGTGCTATCAGGGAGATAATCGCGCTGAACTGAATGCGGTCATTCCGGTCTGTTGCTAGTCGGTGTGACTCTTCAAAGCTAAACAATGCGTGGCAAGCAAGGTGTGAACCCAATGATGAATTGGCTGCAAGGCAGCAGCGAAATGGCAGAGCGGGTTCGTCAGCATGATTGGGCCAATACGCCCCTGGGGCCGCTTGAGCACTGGCCCGATGTGTTGAAGACAACCGTTGCGCTGTCCTTCGCGTCGAGTTTCCCCCAGGCCATTGTCTGGGGGCCTCAGTTGATTACCCTCTACAACGATGCGTTTACGCCGATCCTGGGGAGCAAACCCGACGCGTTGGGCCGCCCGTTCAACGAGATCTGGCACGAGGTGTGGGACGATATCAGCCCTATCGCCGACGCCGCGTTCGACGGGCATGCCACCTATATCGAAAACTTCCCGCTGTTGATTCAACGCAACGAAGCGCCGGAACAAGCCTATTTCACCTTTTGCTACAGCCCGATTCGCAATGCCCAAGGCGTGGTGGTCGGTTTGCTCGACACGGTGACCGAAACCACTGCCACGGTGTTCCTGGCCCGTCGTCTTGAAGTGCTGGACGCCATTAGCAACTGCGTGACCAACGCCACCGACGCCGAAAGCATCATGACGTCGACCACCCGTTTGTTGGCCCAGCACCTGCAGGTGTCCATCTGCGCCTACGCCGACATGGACGAGGATCAAGACGGCTTCACCATTCGCGGCGACTGGTCGGCGCAAGGCTCGCCGAGCATCATCGGCCATTACAGCCTGGCGGCGTTTGGCGAATGCGCGGTCAACTGCCTGCGTGCCGGCGAGCCACTGGTGATACGCAATAATCTGATCGAGTTGCCGCCCCATGATGCCGCAAGCTTCCAGGCGCTCGGTGTGACAGCCACTATTTGCATGCCCTTGATCAAAGACGGGCGGCTCACCGCACTGATGGCCGTACACGACAAAGTGCCGCGCTTTTGGTCGTCCTACGACATCGCGCTGTTGGGCGAAGTCACCGAACGTTCCTGGGCGCATATCGAGCGCGTGCGTGCCGACGCCGCCGTGCGTAAGGGCCTGGCCGCCTATGCGGAACTCAATGCCAGCCTCGAGCAGCGCGTGAATGAGCGTACCCGTGCGCTGGCCGAAGCCGAAGCTGCACTGCGCCAGTCACAAAAACTGGAGGCCATCGGCCAACTGACCGGTGGCGTCGCCCATGACTTCAACAACCTGCTGACCATTATCCGCTCATCCGTGGATTTCCTGCGCCAACCGGGCCTGTCCGAAGAACGTCGGCAACGCTATATGTGCGCGGTGTCCGACACCGTGGAGCGCGCCAGCAAGCTCACCAGCCAACTGCTCGCCTTTGCCCGTCGCCAACCGTTGAACCCGCAGGTGTTCGATGTCGGCCAGCGCGTGCAGAACATCGGCGAGATGCTCGAAAGCGTCACCGGCGCACGCATTCATGTGCAGGTGCAATTGCCCGATCAGCCCTGCTATGCGCGCATCGACCCCAGCCAGTTCGAAACCGCGCTGATCAACATCGCCCTCAACGCCCGCGATGCGATGGACGGCCAGGGTACCCTGACCCTCAAGGTCGCCGGGCAGCAAACGCTGCCACGTATTCGCGGGGATGCCGAGTCGTGCATGCCCTACATCGCCATCTCCCTGGCCGACACCGGCACCGGAATTCCCAGCGATACTTTCGAGCGCATTTTCGAGCCGTTCTTCACCACCAAGGCCGTGGGCAAAGGCACGGGCCTGGGCCTGTCGCAGGTATTCGGCTTTGCCAAGCAGTCAGGCGGCAATATCGATGTGGCCAGCACCCTGGGCCACGGCACGGTGTTTACCTTGTACCTGCCGCAAGTCGAAGGCGAAGCGGCGCCGGATCAAGACCCGCATGCAGACCTGCCTGCGCCGCAAGAGGCGGCTCATCAGCACGTGCTGATCGTCGAGGACAACCTTGAGGTGGGACGCTTCGCCAGCCAGATCCTCAAGGACCTGGGTTACCAGACCACCTGGGCGACCAATGCCGAACAGGCGCTGAACCTCGCCGGCACAGACGTCCAGGGGTTTGACGCGATTTTCTCCGACGTGGTGATGCCCGGCATGACCGGCGTGGCCATGGCCAAGCTGCTGCGCCAGCGCCGCCCGGACCTGCCGGTGGTGCTCGTCTCCGGCTACAGCGAGGAGCTGGCGGACAGCGGCTATGAAGGCTTTGAATTCCTCGCCAAGCCCTACTCCGCCGACCAGGTTGCGCGGGTGCTGGCAAAGGCGATGTGCAAGGATCAGTCGACGACCGCCACCTGATTGCGGCCCGATGCCTTGGCCTGGTACAGGGCCTTGTCGGCGCTGTTCATCAAGCCGTTCAAGTCCAGATGCTGAGCGTGGGTGGATGCCACGCCCAGGCTGGCGCTCACCCCCTGTACCGGGTCGGCGGGCAAATCACCAATTTTCTGGATCAACTGCTCGGCAATGCCGCGCGCGGTCTCCAATGAGGTATTGGGCAGCAACACCGCAAACTCCTCGCCTCCCAGGCGACCGTAGATATCGGTCTGGCGAAAGGATGCGCTGATCACCGCGCCAATCTGGCGCAACACCTGGTCACCGGCTTGGTGGCCGTAGGTGTCATTGATGGCTTTGAAGTGGTCCATGTCCATCATCAACGCACACAGCGGCTGCTGCTCGCGCAGGCACTGCGCGTAGAGCAACTGGGCCTGTTCGTAAAACGCCCGACGGTTCATCAGCCCGGTCAGCTCATCGGTCTGGGCGGCGCGGGTGGAAATGTGATGAGCGCGCTCCATTTGCCGCGTCAGGCGAAAGGCTTTTTCCAGGGCATCGGAGAGCTTGCGCGTCGCACCCGCCACAAACGAGGCAAACACCAGCACTGCCAGCGCCACGCCGACTTGCATCGGTGAGGGCTGGAGCAGCATCCATACCGTACAGGGAAGCAACACCAGCGCCATGGAGCCCAGCGTCATGTAGCGATAGGCCGAATAACAGGACACCGCGCTCACCGACATGCCCACGGTAAACAGCATCACCAACACCTGGGATAAGCGGTCATCGACCGGCATCACCGCCAGCGCCCCGCCGCCCCAGATACCCGCCGACAGCATCAGCGTGACCCAGTAGCGGCGTTCCCAACGGGCGGGTGTACGCCCCGCGTCCGGGCAGCGAAACCATTGCACGAACAGATGCAGACGCACCAATGTTGAACCCGCCAAGAGTACCAGCCACACCAGGATGACCTGATGATCGAACCGATCCCAGCACAGCCAGCAGAGCATGACGGCGCCCAGGTAACTGCCGAAGATCGCCGAGAATGATTGACGAAACAGCTGGTGCAAACGGTCGGTTCGCACCTGCTCTTCGATTTGCTGACCCTGATCTTGCCCGAGGCTATTCATGGGATTGGCCTGTGTGAACGGCGACGACAAAGGCGCCATTGTGGCACCTTGCCAGCAAGCCGAACAGCAGCATCCGCCGTGCTAGAGCGTTTCAGGCTCCTCGGGCCGCAAAATCAGCACACCCAAGGGCGGCAAGTTCAGCGACAGCGACACCGGTTGCCCATGGCGCGGCTCATCCTGGGTAAATACGGCGCCACCGTTACCGTAATTGGAGCCGGCGTAGGTATCGGCGTCACTGTTGATCACCTCACTCCAGCGCCCGCCAAACGGCACACCGACCGCGTAGCCTTCACGCGGCACCGGGGTGAAGTTGGCCACCACCAACACCGGTTTGCCGTCCTTGCTCCAGCGCAACCAGGCGTAGACGCTGTTGATCGCGTCGTCGCCGATCAGCCATTGGAAGCCCTGGGGCGCATCGTCCTGTTCGTGCAACGCAGGTTCTTCGCGGTATAGCCGGTTCAGGTCGCCCACCAGCTTCTGCACGCCACGGTGCTCGGGGTATTGCAGCAAATACCAATCCAGTTGCTGGTCGTGGTTCCACTCGCGCCATTGGCCAAATTCGCAACCCATGAACAGCAGCTTCTTGCCGGGGTGCATCCACATGAAACTGAGGTAGGCGCGCAGGTTGGCAAATTTCTGCCAGCGGTCGCCGGGCATCTTGTCGATCAGCGAGTGCTTGCCGTGCACCACCTCATCATGGGAAATCGGCAGGATAAAGCGCTCGGACCAGGCGTACACCAGCCCGAAACTCAGCTCGTTGTGATGATGGGCGCGGTACACCGGGTCTTGCTGGATGTAATGCAAGGAGTCGTGCATCCAGCCCATGTTCCATTTGTAGTTGAAGCCCAGGCCACCCTGTTGGGTCGGCTGGCTGACGCCGGGCCAGGCCGTGGACTCCTCGGCAATCACCAAGGCGCCCGGTGCTTCAAGGGCGACCACGTCGTTCAGGTGCCGCAAGAAGTCGATGGCTTCCAGGTTCTCGCGACCGCCATGGCGGTTGGGCACCCATTCACCGGCCTTGCGCGAATAATCGCGATACAGCATGGAGGCCACGGCGTCCACGCGCAGGCCGTCCACATGGAAATGTTTGAGCCAATGCAAGGCCGACGCGAGCATGAAACCGTGGACCTCGGTGCGGCCCAGGTTGTAGATCAGCGTGTCCCAGTCCTGGTGAAAACCTTCCAGGGGGTTGGCGTATTCGTACAGCGCGGTACCGTCAAATTGCGCCAGGCCGTGGGTATCGGTGGGGAAATGCGCCGGCACCCAGTCGAGAATCACACCGATATCGGCCTGATGGCAGGCATTGACGAACCAGGCAAAGTCTTCCGGCGAGCCAAAGCGCGCGCTGGGGGCAAACTGGGATAACGCCTGATAGCCCCAGGAGCCACCGAAGGGGTGCTCCATGATCGGCATCAGTTCGATATGGGTGAAGCCCAATTGTTGAACGTAAGGAATCAGGCGTTCGGCCAGTTCGCGCCAACCGTATTGACGGGCCACTTCACCGGCCTCGTCCAACTCGCACTGCCAGGACCCCACGTGCAACTCATAGATCGACAACGGCGCGGTGGATTTCTGCTTGTCGCCCCGCGATTGCATCCACTCATGGTCTTGCCAATCCACTTGCAAAGGTGCGGCGACCTTGGAAGCGGTGTCCGGCGGCAGTTGGGTGGCCAGCGCCACGGGGTCGGCCTTGAGCGGCAAAATGCCGTGGGCGCCTAGAATTTCGTACTTATAAGCCGCGCCCGGTTGCAGGCGCGGGATGAAGATTTCCCACACGCCCGATGGATGGCGCAGGCGCATCGGATGACGGCGCCCGTCCCAGATATTGAAGTCGCCCACCACCGAAACCCGCCGCGCATTCGGCGCCCAGACGGCAAAGCGCACGCCTTGCACGCCATCGACGCTGACCACCTGTGCCCCCAGGCAGTTGCCCAGGTCACGGTGATTGCCTTCGGCAAACAGGTACAGGTCCATCTCCCCCAGCAATAATTGGCTGAAGCTGTAAGGGTCTTCGGTGATCTGCTCACCGCCGGCCCACTGGATTTTCAGCAGGTAGGGCTGGCGAGTGCTGAAGTGCCCGACAAACAGGCCCGGCACCTGGGTGGCGTCGAGGCTGCCAAACGGCTCGCCCGTGTCACGCGCCAGCACCTGAACACTCAGGGCCTCCGGCAGGAACGCACGGATAAACTGGCCGCCCTGCTCGTCATCATGGGGCCCCAGGATCGAAAAAGGATCGGGGTGCTCGGCGCGCACCAGCGCATCGACGTCCTTGGACGCCGGCAATGCAGTCAGCTTGGGCTGCAGCGGTTCTCTCTGTGTAAAACTCATGACGTCTCCCCACCGCGTACAGGTTTAGATATAGGTGTCAGCCCGTTCAGCAAGCCGTGTAGCCCTTGCAGGGGCACCGGCAGCCAGGTCGGGCGGTTTTCTGCTTCGTAGGCCACTTCGTACGCGGCCTTTTCCAGGCTGAACAAGGTCAGCGCTGCGTCGTGGCCGTTGGCATCCTGCCAGTCATGCGCCAGTGTAGACGCAGCGGCCTGATAAGCCTGGGTAAATGCCACGCGGGCTTCATTCAGGTAGCGGTCGGTCACCCGCTTGCGCGCCGCGTTCGCTTCTGGCGTGTGATCCACCCCCTGCACATTCAGCGCCATGGCCGCGGCATAATCGAAGGAACGCAGCACACCGCTCACATCTTTATAAGGGCTGTGTTTGCCGCGCCGTTCATGCAGCGGCCGCGCCGGCTCGCCTTCAAAGTCGATCAAGTAGGCATCGCCCTTGACCACCAATACCTGGCCCAGGTGCAAGTCACCGTGGACGCGAATGCGCAACCCGCCCGCCGTGGCTTTGGCCAACGCCTGGACATGCGCCGCAATGGCTTTTTTCTGCGCCAGTAATTCACTGACCAACGCCTGGTCGGCGGGGTTCAACTGGGTTTGGTGAAGCTTGAGCAACTGCAGGGCACGCTCGATCTGAGCGCCCACATCCTTGGCCCAGGCTTGGGTGTCCTTGGCCGTGGTGACTTCGGGCTTGAAGGCTTTATCGCTCGTTGGCGCGCCCAATACCACGTGCATTTCACCCAGGCGCTGACCGAGCAAGCCGGCAAAATCCGCCAGTTCGCCGAGGGCGTTGTAGTGCTGTTCCTGTTCAGAGATCGCGTCGGCCAGCTCATCGCGGATCGCGCGCTCCAGGTTGTTCTGGGTCCAGCTCCAGGCATCGCCCTGATTGCTCAGGTAACCCTGGGCAATCATCAGCAGGTTGTCCTGCCCCTGCCCGTCGCGGCGGCTCATAAAACCCAGCAGCGGCGAGATATTCGGGTAGCCGGCGGCGGTCAGGTAGGCACTCATTTCCAGCTCCGGGTGCACACCGGCGCTGACTTTACGAATCAGCTTGAGCACCAGGCTGTCACCGACCACCACCGAGCTGTTGGACTGCTCGGCAGACAAATAACGCACCGGCGATTCACGGGTCAGTTGCAGTGCGGCCAGGTGTTCAGTTGCCTCAAACCGCAGGTCGCCGTCAGGGGTATTGAGCACGGTGCCGGCCTGCATGGCCTGGATCACCTCAAGGATAAAATGCTCCAGGCTGAAGGCATCGGTCACCAAGCCAACCTGGCGGGTACGTCGCACCCGGGCCAAGGCCAATTGCTGGGGCAAGGCGCTGGTGAACTGGTCTTCGCCAAGGAAGCCCAAGGGCAGTTGGTAGCGGCTGATCTGGCCAGCACTGGTCACTTCGATCTCACTGAGCAACACTGGATGCTGCGGGTCGCCAAAACGCACGCCGTAGGCGATGTGTACCGTGTCGATTGCTGTGTCTTTGCCGGCAAACCAGCGACGCTTGGGCAGCCAGGCGGGCAATGAAGTGTGCTCAAGGCTGGTGCGGCAAGGTTCTTCCAGTAACTCTTCCATGCGCTTTTTCAGTACCAAAGTGGTGAAGTCGGGCATGCTTTGCGCCGGTTCCACATGCCAGCTGGGCATCTGGTTTTCCGCGGCCAGCACGAACCAATAGAAACCATAGGGCGCCAGGGTCAGCAGGAAATTCAGCTGGCCGATCGGCGGGAAAGCATTACCGCCGAGCATCTCCACCGGCACCATGCCGGCAAAGGCCGACAGGTCCAGCTCCGCCGCCTGGGCGCTGCGCGACACGTTGGCCACGCACAGGATGATCTCGGTGTGGCCGTCTTCACCGGTGTATTCACGGGTGTAAGCCAGGATGCGCCGGTTACTCGGCGAGAGCATTTTCAGGCTGCCACGGCCAAACGCCTTGGATTGTTTGCGCACTGCGAGCATGCGCCGGGTCCAGTTGAGCAATGAGTGCGGGTCCTGGGCCTGGGTCTCGACGTTGACCGACTGGTAGCCATATTGCGGGTCCATGATCGGCGGCAGCACCAGGCTGGCCGGGTTGGCACGGGAAAAGCCGCCATTGCGGTCGATGGACCATTGCATGGGCGTGCGCACGCCGTCACGGTCGCCCAGATAGATGTTGTCGCCCATGCCGATTTCATCGCCGTAGTACAAGGTCGGCGTGCCCGGCATCGACAGCAACAGGCTGTTAAGCAGTTCCACCCGCCGACGATCGCGCTCTACCAGCGGCGCCAGGCGTCGTCGAATGCCCAGGTTGATGCGGGCGCGGCGGTCTGCGGCGTAGTAGTTCCACAGGTAGTCGCGCTCCTTGTCGGTGACCATTTCCAGGGTCAGCTCATCATGGTTGCGCAGGAAAATCGCCCACTGGCAGTTGGCGGGAATCTCCGGAGTCTGGCGCAGAATGTCGGTAATGGGGAAGCGATCTTCCTGGGCCAACGCCATGTACATGCGCGGCATCAGCGGGAAGTGAAACGCCATGTGGCATTCATCGCCGTCATCACCCTTTCTGTCGCCAAAGTACAGCTGCGTGTCTTCCGGCCATTGGTTGGCTTCGGCCAGCAGCATGCGGTCGGGGTAATGGGCGTCTATCTCGGCACGGATCTGCTTGAGGACGTCGTGGGTTTCGGCGAGGTTTTCGTTATTGGTGCCATCCCGTTCGATCAGGTACGGAATGGCGTCCAGGCGCAGGCCGTCGATGCCCAGGTCGAGCCAATAGCGCATCACCGACAGCACCGCTTTCATGACCTGCGGGTTATCGAAGTTGAGGTCGGGTTGGTGCGAGTAAAAGCGGTGCCAGAAGTACTGGCCGGCCACCGGGTCCCAGGTCCAGTTGGACTTTTCGGTGTCGAGGAAAATAATGCGCGTGCCGTCGTATTTCTGGTCATCGTCCGACCACACGTAGAAGTCCCGGGCGGCCGAGCCTGGCTTGGCCTTGCGCGCACGCTGGAACCAGGGGTGCTGGTCAGAGGTGTGGTTGATCACCAGTTCAGTGATCACCCGCAGCCCGCGTTGGTGGGCCTGGGCGATAAAACGCTTGGCGTCGGCCATCGTCCCGTAGTCGCTGTGCACGCCGCGGTATTCGGCAATGTCGTAGCCGTCATCACGACGCGGCGAGGGGTAGAACGGCAGCAGCCAGATGGTGTTCACGCCCAGGTCAGCGATGTAGTCGAGTTTGGCGATCAGCCCGGCAAAGTCGCCAATGCCGTCGTTGTTGGAGTCGAAATAGGATTTGACATGAACCTGGTAGATCACCGCGTCTTTGTACCAGAGCGGGTCTTTGATAAAGGTGGCTGCCTTGGGTTTCTTGGCCATTGCAAACTCCTGGAAATACTAAGCTCTAGAGATCGTTCCCACGCTCTGCGTGGGAATGCAGCCCGGACGCTCCGCGTCCCAAGCGCGACGCAGAGCGTCAAGTGAGGCATTCCCACGCAGAGCGTCAAGTGAGGCGTTCCCACGCAGAGCGTGGGAACGAGCACTCAGGGTGTGCTGATGCGCCAGATGCCGAACGGCATCTGCGGCTCCAGCCGGGTCCATTGGGTCTTGCCGTACCAGGTCCAGCGGTGGCCGTTCATCAAGTCTTCGCCCTGGGTCTGGGCATCGTCGGGCAAGCCCATCTCCCACAGTGGCAATTCGAAGTGGGCTTCCTGGGCGTTGTGCGGGTCGAGGTTGACGGCGACCAGAATGAAATTGCTGCCGTCCTCGCTGCGCTTGCCGAAATACAGGATGTTGTCGTTCCAGGCGTTGTAGAGCTTGAGCCCCAGGTGCGTGTGCAACGCCGGGTTCTGGCGGCGGATGCGATTGAGCTGGGCGATCTCGGCGATGATGTTGCCGGGCGCGGTGAAGTCGCGGGGGCGTATCTCGTACTTCTCCGAGTCCAGGTATTCCTCTTTGCCCGGCACCGGCGCGGCTTCGCACAACTCAAAGCCTGAATACATCCCCCACAAGCCCGAGCCCATGGTGGCCAACGCGGCACGGATCAGGAAGCCTGCACGGCCGGATTCATGCAGGAAACCCGGGTTGATGTCCGGCGTATTGACGAAGAAATTCGGGCGGTAGCACTCACGCCAGGGCGACTGGTTCAGTTGGGTGAGGTACTCGCTCAGCTCAGCCTTGGTGTTGCGCCAGGTGAAGTAGGTGTAGCTCTGGGAATAGCCGACCTTGCCCAGGCGCGCCATCATCGCCGGGGTGGTGAAGGCTTCGGCGAGGAAGATCACCTCCGGGTACTTGGCACGCACGTCGCTGATCAGCCATTGCCAGAACGGCAGCGGCTTGGTGTGCGGGTTGTCGACGCGAAAGGTCTTCACGCCCTCTTCCACCCAGCCCACCACGATATCGCGCAGTTCGGTCCACAGGCTCGGGATGGCATCGGCCGCGTAGAAATCGACGTTGACGATGTCCTGGTACTTTTTCGGCGGGTTTTCCGCGTATTTAATCGTGCCGTCCGGGCGCCAGTTGAACCAACCCGGATGCTCCTTGAGCCAAGGGTGGTCCTGGGAGCACTGGATGGCGAAATCCAGGGCGATTTCCAGGCCGTGGTCGGCAGCGGCCTGGACCAGCCGGCGAAAATCATCGCGCGTGCCCAACTGCGGGTGGATCGCCTCGTGACCGCCCTCCTCACTGCCGATGGCATAGGGGCTGCCAGGATCATCGGGGCCGGCAGTGAGTGAATTGTTCTTACCCTTGCGATGGCTACGGCCGATGGGGTGAATCGGCGGGAAGTACAGCACGTCGAAGCCCATGTCATGGATCATCGGCAAACGCGCATGCACGTCGTTAAACGTGCCGTGCCGCGCCGGATCGTCGGTGATCGAGCGCGGAAACAGCTCGTACCAGCTGGCAAATTGTGCGGCCTCACGCTCCACGTCAATCGGGTACGCGGGGCTCACGCTCAAATAGGCCCGATGGTCGGCCTGGGTCATCAGGTGTGCACTGTCTTCGTGCAGGAACAACGCCACCTGCTCGGTTTCCAGCAGGCCGGAGAGTTCATGGTGCAACAACATCAAGCGGTCACGCAGTTCGTTGTCACTGCGCTCGGCGGCCTGCAACACCAGGCTGCGGCCCTCCTGCAACTCGAGGCTGACCGGCACGCCAGCTTCATGCTTCTTGCGCAGTTCGTAACAGAAGCTGGCAAAGGTGTCGATCCAGGCTTCGATGCAGTACTCATGGCGGCCTTGGCGGGCGACGGTAAACGCGCCCTCCCAACCATTGTTGCCGATATCCAGCATGACCACGCTGTGCCAGCTTTCATCTCCCAGGGCGCGCCAGCGGATCAACACCGCCAGTTTATCGTGGCCATCGGCAAACACTTTGCTGGTCACATGGACCCGCTGGCCCACCACCGCCTTGACGGCAAACTCACCGTTGTCGATGACCGGCATGGTGCTTTCGATCGCGATCCTGGGTAACAGCAGCGCCTGGGACAGCGGCAGCACGGAGTCTTCTGGAACCAGTGTTTCAGCAGTCATCGAGCATCTTCCCCTTACGCCCTGTGGACGCTCTTGGCTTGATCCGAATTCAAAGGCGGCGGCGCTCTCCCCGAGCGTGGCCGTTTAAGGTCCGAGCCTGGGCGCGCAGCAAAAGTTCAGGTGGATATGCCGCCACTGGGCAGGGAATCAATTGCCCCAGGCCGCGGTCCACCGCTAGAGCAAAGCACAAAGGAGGCCACACCGATGAATATCCCGATCCCCCCTGAACCTGAAGATCCGAATATCGACAACCCGCCTCTGCCGCCCGGCGAGCCGGCGCCCGTTCCGGAGAAAGAACCGCCGGAAAACGACCCACCGCCCGTGGAGGAGCCGCCGACCACTATGCCGCCGGTAATAGGGATCCAAGCCTGGCATTCGCCAAGCATCCAGTGATCCATAATGCGGCATCATTTATCCAACATTTTGACGATTCTGGGCATGATGCTGAACACCGCCAGGGCCAGCAGAGTACTGAGTACCGCGGTCGATTCACGGCCCATGCCCGCCGCCACGCCAATGGCGGCGGTCATCCACAACCCGGCCGCCGTGGTCAGGCCCTTCACATGCTGGCCCTCCTCGTCTTCCTTGCCCTTGAGGATGGTGCCGGCACCGAGGAAGCCAATGCCCGCAATCACCCCCTGAACCACACGGCTCATGGCATCTGCCTGGTTGCCGGACATCTGCGGCACCAGCACAAACAGCGCGGCGCCCAGTGCCACCAGCATATGAGTACGCACCCCGGCTGCCTTGCCCTTGTGTTCACGCTCAAACCCCAGGATGCCGCCGAGGATCGCCGCGATCAGCAGGCGCACGGTCACTTGGGTGAGTTGCCGGGCATCGCCGATGTCCGCGAATTCGGCTTGCAGGGTTTGCCACACCAGATGCAACCAGGCGTCCATGGATGCGCTCCTTTTTATTATGGATAGATAAAGAATGGACAGCGCAGACCGCCAGTCAGTTGCCTGGAACCTGCCTTCATAGGTGCCGCCTAAGGCTATATAGCCCATAGAAAGGAGATCGCCATGACCCTGCGCATCGACAACCACTTGTGCTACTTCAAGCTCGGCGTGGACGGCCAGGAGCAAAGCCTGCCAGCCACCCGCGTGAAGATCCTTACCGACAATGACAAAGCCATGTCCTATGTGGACCTGGCGGGCGAGCGGATCTATATCACTGAAGCCGAAGCAGACGCGCTGACGGTTGAAGGGGCCACGGATGGCCGTAACCATGTGAAGGTGCAAGCGCCTGGTTCGGTGATTTGATTGATCTGTATCACCGAACCCGCTGAATCCCTGCACCCCTATGCCCTGGGGGTGCAGCACATTGACGCACACGAACGCGCCAAACCTATCTGATCCGCTTTTTATCGCTCCACCTGAGTCTGTTATGCAAACAGCCCGTCGCCCATAGTTCATCGGCCTGATGGAGGCTGATGAGCGAACGACCATGAGCGAACGAATCCCAACCGTGGAAACCTTTGAGCCCATTCACCCAAAGAAGGTGAAGGCCAAATCCAGCGACAACCTGATCCATACCCGCAGTTTTACCGGCCTGTTTCGCACCTTGCGCGTGGCCGGTGCCGGCCTGCTGTTCCTGGCTTTTTTCGGCACCGTGTGGCTGAACTGGGGTGGGCGCCAAGCCGTACTGTGGGACCTGGCCGAGAGCAAATTTCATATCTTTGGTGCGACGTTCTGGCCCCAGGACTTCATCCTGCTTTCGGCGCTGCTGATCATCTGTGCCTTCGGCCTCTTTGCAATCACGGTGTTTGCCGGCCGCGTCTGGTGCGGCTACACCTGCCCGCAAAGCTCGTTCACCTGGCTGTTCATGTGGTGTGAAAAGGTCACCGAGGGTGAACGCAACCAGCGCATCAAACTGCAAGCCGCGCCCTGGAGCCTGAACAAGCTGGCACGCCGCTCGGCCAAACACACGATGTGGCTGGGCATCAGTGTGTTGACCGGGCTGACGTTTGTAGGCTACTTCACCCCCATCCGCCCTTTGGCCGCTGAATTGCTGACGTGGCAGATGGGCGGCGTGAGCCTGTTCTGGGTACTATTTTTCACCGGCGCCACCTACATCAATGCCGGTTGGCTGCGCGAAGCGGTGTGTATGCACATGTGCCCCTATGCACGGTTCCAGAGCGTGATGTTTGATAAAGACACCCTGACCATTTCCTACGACGCCGCCCGTGGCGAACACCGTGGCCCGCGTAAACGTGACGTGCAGCCAGCCGAGGTTGGCCTGGGCGATTGCATCGACTGCCAACTGTGCGTGCAGGTATGCCCCACCGGCATCGACATCCGCGACGGCTTGCAAATGGAATGCATCGGCTGCGCAGCCTGTATCGACGCCTGTGATTCGATCATGGACAAAATGGGTTATGCCCGTGGTTTGGTCAGTTACACCAGTGAGCATCAATTGCAGGGGGGCAAGACTCACCTGCTGCGGCCACGCCTGATCGGCTACAGTGCCGTGCTGGTGGTGATGATCGCGGCGTTGGTGGTGGCCCTGATTGAACGGCCGATGGTGTCGCTGGATGTGACCAAGGACCGTGGTATGTTCCGCGAAAACAGCCAGGGCTTGATCGAGAACATCTACAGCCTCAAGGTGATCAACAAAACCCAGCAGCGTCAGGACTACCGCCTGGAACTGGTGGACGCCGAAGGCTTCCAGTTGCAAGGCAAGACCCAGGTCAGCCTGGCGCCCGGGGAAATTGTCGATGTGCCGGTGTCGGTGGCGTTGCTGGCGGACACACCGGCCAGCAGTTCTCAGACTATCCGTTTTAAAGTGACGGATGTGGATGAGCCGTGGATTTATACCGCTGCCGACAGCCGCTTCGTTGCCCCGTTGAATCGCTAATCAACTGTAGGAGCGAGCAAGCTCGCTCCTACAGTTCGCCCTGCGTATACATTCAAAAAGCTAATTAGGCCGCCATGAAACGCTACGAAAAATTCGCCGACGACATCGCAGAACTGATCCGCTCCGGCGTCCTCGGCCCCGGCCAGCGCGTGCCATCGGTGCGCTATGCCAGCCAGGCCTACGGCGTCAGCCCGTCCACCGTGTTCCAGGCCTACTACTTGCTGGAGCGTCGCGGCCTGATTCGCGCACGCCCGCGCTCTGGCTATTTCGTCAACACCCATGCGCCCAGCCCGTTCTCCGAACCGGTGGTGAGTGAGCAGGTGCATGAGTCCACCGATGTGGGCGTGAGCGAGCTGGTGTTCTCGGTACTGGACTCCATCAAAGACCCCAACACCGTGCCCTTCGGCTCGGCCTTCCCCAGCCCCATGCTGTTCCCGCTGCCGCGCCTGGCCCGCTCACTGGCAAGTGCCAGCCGCGAAATGGACCCGCGCCTGGTGGTCACCGACATGTCGCCAGGCAATCCGCAACTGCGCCGTCAGATTGCTCTGCGCTATATGGTCGGCGGCCTGATGCTGCCGATGGAGGAGCTGCTGATCACCAACGGCGCCCTCGAAGCGCTCAACCTGTGCCTGCAGGCCGTGACCGAACCGGGCGATCTGGTCGCCATCGAAGCGCCAGCGTTCTACGCGTGTTTGCAAGTGCTTGAACGCTTGAAGCTCAAGGCCGTGGAGATTCCGGTACACCCGCGCGACGGTATTGACCTGAACGCCCTGGCCCAAAGCCTCGAGCGCTACCCGATCAAGGCCTGCTGGACCATGACCAGCTTCCAGAACCCCATGGGCGCCACGCTGCCTGAGGAGAAAAAACAGGCGCTGGTGGAACTGCTGCGCAGCCATCAAGTGCCGTTGATCGAAGATGACGTCTACGCCGAGCTGTATTACGGGCAACAAGCGCCGAAACCGGCCAAGGCCTTCGATACCGAAGGGCTGGTGATGCACTGCGGCTCCTTTGCCAAGAGCCTGGCGCCCGGTTACCGCGTGGGCTGGGTCGCCGCCGGGCGCTTTGCACAGAAGGTCGAGCGGCTGAAACTAATGACCTCGTTGTGCCCATCGATGCCGGCCCAGGCGGCGATTGCCGATTACCTGCAACACGGCGGCTATGACCGGCACCTGCGCAAACTGCGCTACGCCCTGGAAGAACAGCAAAGCGCCATGCTGGCGGCCATCGCCCGCTACTTCCCCGCGCAAACCCGGGTCAGCCAACCGGCGGGAGGCTATTTTTTGTGGTTGGAATTGCCGGAGCAGACCGACTCGCTGAAACTGTTCCAGATGGCCCTGGCCCAGGGCATCAGCATTGCGCCGGGGCCGATCTTTTCCGCGACCCAGCGCTTCAGAAACTGCATACGCTTGAACTATGGCAGCCCGTGGAACGAAGCGTCGGAAAAGGCCATGGAGACATTAGGGCGGATTGTGCGGTCGTTCTAACGGCCGCCGCCCAAGTCGATAAACGTTCCGGTGGAATACGACGCCTTGTCCGAGAGTAACCAGATAATCGCCTCGGCCACTTCATCCGGGCGCCCGCCACGCGCCATGGGAATGCCCGACTCCAGCTTGCTGACCCGGTCCGGGTCGCCGCTGAGGGCATGGAAATCGGTAAAGATATAGCCAGGGCGTACCGCGTTGACACGGATGCCCTCACCTGCGACCTCCTTCGATAGGCCAATGGTGAAGGTATCCAGCGCCCCCTTGGAGGCGGCGTAGTCGACATACTCACCCGGCGAGCCCAGCCGCGCCGCTACGGAGGACACATTGACGATACTGCCGCCCTGCCCGCCATGGCGGGGCGACATGCGCAACACCGCGTGCTTGGCACACAGGATCGGGCCCAGCACATTGGTCTTGAGGATTTTGAGGATACGAAACTCGGACATCTCATCAACCCGCGACTTATGCCCCACGGTACCGGCGTTATTGACCAGCGCAGTGACCCGACCCAGCTCCGCATCAACGCGATTGAACAGGCCGATCACTTCATCCTCGATGCTGACATCGGCCCGCACGGCAATCGCCTGGGCGCCCAACGCACGCACCTGTTCAAGTACACGGTGGGCAGCATCTTCATCCGCTTGGTAGTTGATGCAGATGCGATAGCCCTGGCGAGCCGCGAGCAATGCTGTCTGGGCGCCAATGCCACGGCTGCCCCCCGTGATGATGACGACTTTGTCCATGGCTGCGGCCTCCTGATTCAACCGGATGTTTAGGGTTGGATCCAAGAATACCGTCAACAGACAGTTTTTTCACCGACCCAGGTCAGCACCTTCGCAGTCGGCCTAGGTCAGCGTGTAGATCTCTGCGGATGAGACTGGCGCAGGGTGTGATACCGGTCGTGCCCCTCCGGCCACCAACACCTCCCCGGAAGGCAGGCAAGACGCACTATGCCCAAAGCGCCCGTAGGACATCTGTGCTGTCAATGCCCATTGGCCGGAACTGGGCTCATATAACTCAGCGGTTCGAGCGTTTGCGGGGGTTGAAATTGCGCTGTCACCGATGAGCAGTACCTGGCCTGTCGCCAACCTGGTCGCACTGTGATTTTTGCGCGCCACGCACATCACAGACGTTTCCCAACTGTCCGACTTCGGATCATAGATGTAGGCACAACTTTGTGCCGGCCCAAAAGGCGTATTCGAACCGCCGGCGACCAAGACTCGACCGTCCGCCAGCAAGGTCGCCGTATGTTGCATGAGCGGCATGGGCATGGGCTGTACTGGCGACCATTGCCCGGTTGATACGTGATAGATAAAGGCGCTGGACAACGCCACGTTTTGCCTGCCGGAAAAGCCGCCGACGACCAAGACGTTCGTGTCCGCCAATAAAGTGGCCGTGTGATTCATGACGTCGACGGGAAGCCAGCGCTGAAGGTGCCAGAGGTCATCAAGCGGATCATATAGCTCAACGCTGTCTTGCACCTGCCCACCCGAAGGCCCCAGGTTATTTCCACCGATCACCAGCACCCTGCCTGAATCGAGCACGGTGGTGGTGTGACTCAAACGCGGAGTCTGCAACCGCCCCGCTCCTCTCCAGCGATCTGCTGATACGTCATATAACTGAGCATCACTCAGCGCGTAAGACGCATTGCTGCCACCTACGACCAACACCACATCGGACGGTAAAAGCGCAACGCCGCAGGTATGACGAGCCACCGGCAGCGACGCTCGTGCAGACCACTCACCCGCCCCTTGATTGTAGAGTTCAACACCACTGGCTCCTGCAATCACCAAAACGCCCAGCCCGGTGGTCACCGCGCAATGCGCATATCGGGGCTCAAGCATTGACCCAGTACTTTTAAACTCACCCGCAACGTTCGTCTTCATGACGCAAGCGCTCACGCTATCTTCGTAGCACTCAATCTAACCCTCGGCCTATGCGGTCGCTACTGTCAGAATTAACAGGCGCCGGCAAGATCAACGGCGCACTCGTTACCGCTCAGCCGTCAGCCTTTTGAATTTCGGCGATGAACTGATCAGCTGGTAGTGGATGACCGAGCAGGTAGCCTTGCAAGGCGTTACACCCCAGGCGAGTGAGGAAGCGCTGCTGCACATCGGTCTCCACACCTTCAGCGACAATTCGCAGGCCCAGGGCCTGGCCCAGGGCCACGATGGCCGAGACGATCGCCGCATCGTCGCTGTCGTGTTCCAGGTCACGCACAAAACCACGGTCGATCTTCAACTCGTTGGCTGGCAGGCGCTTGAGGTACATCAGGCTGGAGTAACCGGTGCCAAAGTCATCGATGGACAGGTCCACGCCCATATCCGAGAGCTGCTGCAATACCGTCATGCTCGCGTCGGCATCGCTCATGGCGGTGGTCTCGGTGATTTCCAGCGTGAGGCTGTTGGCCGGCAATTGATGACGCTCCAGCGCGCCCGCTACGCTGGTGACCAAGCCGGCGTGGCAGAACTGCAACGCCGACAGGTTGACGGCGATGCGCCAGCTCTCATAACCCTGGGCGTACCACAGGCGCATCTGGCGACAGGCTTCATCGAGTACCCACTCGCCGATGGGAATGATCAGCCCGGTTTTCTCCGCCAGTGCGATAAACGTAGCGGGCATCAGCAAGCCCTGTTGCGGATGCTCCCAGCGCAACAGCGCCTCGGCCCCCACGGCAACACCGCTGACAGCGTCGAACTTGGGTTGGTAATGCAAACGAAACTGCCGCTGCTCCAGGGCATTGCGCAGGTCTTGCAGCAATTGCAGCTGTTTGCGCGCGTTGGTGTTCATCGACACATCGAAGAAGCTGTAGCCGTTCTTGCCCATGCCCTTGGCGTGATACATCGCCGCGTCGGCGTTCATCAGCAGTTCCTGGGCGGTATTACCGTTGCCCGGGAACATGGCGATACCGATGCTGGCCGAGATTTGTAGCTCATGCTCGGCCACCGTAAAGGTGCGGTTGATCAGGCTCACCTGGCGCTCGGCCAAGCCCATGGCATCGTCGGGCTGGGTGAGCTGCACCAGCAACACAAACTCATCACCGCCGATGCGGGCCAGGGTGTCCTGGCTGCGCAAATCCTCGCGCAGGCGCAAGCCGACCTCGCGCAGCAACTGATCACCCAGATGATGGCCAAAGGCATCGTTGACCGGTTTGAAACCATCCAGGTCGATAAACATCAAGGCAAAGCAACCGCCCCGCTCGTTCACCGCCTGGATGCCCTGTTGAATGCGATCAGCCAGCAGCGTGCGGTTAGGCAGGCCGGTGAGCATGTCATGCAGGGCCAGGTGGGTGAGTTCCTGGTTGGCCAGGGTCAGGGAGTCGGTGAGCACGGCGGTGCGCGCTTCCAGGCGCGCATCCAGCACCGAGGTCAACAGCGCAATGACCAATACTGCCAGCGAAGTGACCAAGACCAGGTTATCCAGGCCCTTGCCGCTCAGGCCGGTCAATACGGCGCCGCAGAAGCTGCCATCGGCAAAGCGCGCCGCAGCCATCCCGGTGTAGTGCATCCCCACGATAGCCACGCCCATCACCACGGCGGCGCCCCCTCGTGCCAGCCGTACATAAGGGGTGTTGCGCCGCAGGTTGAAGGCAATCCACAGCGCGGCGCCGGAAGCCACCACCGCGATCATCAACGAAGCGCCGAACAAGGTCGAGTCGTAATCAATGCCCGGCATCATGCGCATCGCGGCCATGCCGGTGTAATGCATGCTGGCAATACCAGCGCCCATCACCAGCGCGCCAAATGCCAGTTGCCAGGCCGGCAAGCGTGGCTGGCTGACCAGCCATAACGCGAAGCCACTGGATAGCACGGCGATCAACAGCGAGAACAGGGTAATGGCTACGTCAAAGCCCAGGGCAAACGGCAGGCGCAGGGCCAACATCCCGATGAAGTGCATGGACCAGATGCCGACGCCCATCGCCACTGCGCCGCCAGTAATCCACAGGTAAACAGCCCGCCCCTTGGCGGTCGCGATACGCCCGGCAAGGTCCAAGGCAGTGTAGGACGCCAGGATGGCCACGCACAGGGAAATCACGACAAGGGAGGTTGAATAGCTACCGATCAGCATGGGACGTCTCGCGGGCGACGGGGCGTAAAAGCCCGTGCCGGGTGGCAAAGCGGGCGATTGTAGCGAGTATGAATCTCGGGTAGGTGATTAATTAACCTGTGGGCCATGACACAGTTTTTGGCGTCAATCGCCTGGCTTCATCAAGGTATTTTCAACGACGCCACGGACATCAAAATACGGGGCTGTCTGTAGGAGCGAGCTTGCTCGCGAAAAACTCACAGACGCCGCGTTCATTCAGCAAGCACGCGTTATCGTTGACGTTTTTCGCGAGCAAGCTCGCTCCTACAGTCGGTCACTGTTTTTCAGCCAGGGAGGTCTGGCCGTCCCAGCCTCCGCCCAACGCGGCGATCAACTGCACACTGGCCACCAGCCGCGACTGCAGCAAGGTCAACACCGTACGCTCGTTACTCAGGGCCGTTGCCTGCACCGTGACCACGTCCAGGTAGGCAATCAGCCCGGCCTTGTACTGGTTTTCGGTCAAGCGCAGCGACTCACGCGCGGCTTCCAACGCTTCATTGCTGACCACCGCCTCGTCGGCAAGCACCTTGAGCTGCACCATGTAGTTTTCCACCTCACGGAAACCGTCCAGCACAGTCTGGCGGTACTTGGCCACGGTCTCGTCATAGCTGGCCACGCTGCGGTCGACTTCCGCCGAGCGCTGGCCGCCATCGAAAAGGGTCATGGCCAGTTTCGGCCCCACCGACCAGAAACGGTTCGGCAGGCTGATCCAGTCCTCGTACGTACTGCTGGAATAGCCGCCCTGCAGGCTCAGGCTGAGGTCCGGATAATAAGCTGCCTTGGCCACGCCAATATTGGCGTTGGCGGCGATGACCGAGCGCTCGGCCGAGGCGATATCGGGGCGGCGCTCGAGCAATTGGGACGGCAGGCTCACCGGTATCTGCGGCAGGGCCGGGATGTCGTTGCTCACCGCCAAGTTGAAGTTCGCTGGCGCTTCACCGATCAATACGGCGATGGCGTTTTCCAACTGGGCGCGCTGCCAGATCAGGTCTATCAGGCTGGCCTGGGTGGTCTTGAGCTGAGTTTGCGCCTGGGCGATGGCGTCCTTGCCGGCCACACCGGCACGGTATTGGTTTTCGGTCATTTTCAACGAGCGCTGGTAGGTGTCCAACGTGGCTTGCAGCAGGCGCGTCTGTTCGTCCATGACCCGCAGTTGCAGGTAGCTTTGCACCAGTTCCGACTGTTGGCTCAGGCGCATCGCGGCCAGGTCGGCCGAGCTTGCCTCGGCACTGGCTTCGTTGGCCTCCAGGCCACGGCGCAATTTGCCCCAGATATCCGCCTCCCAGCTCACGCCCAACTGGGCATTGAGGGTGTCGCGAATCCCGCTACTGGAACTGCTAAGGCTGGCACTGCTGCTGCCGGTGCCCTGGCTGGCGCGGGTCTTGCCAACGCTCAGGTCAACGCTGGGGTAAAACGCCCCGCGTGAGCTGCGCACCAACGCCTTTGCCTGACGAAAACGCGCTTCGGCCTGGGCGACGGTCTGGTTGGAGGCGTTGAGGCGTACCACCAGGTCGTTGAGTTGGCGGTCTCCGTAGAGCTCCCACCAAGCGCCGCGGGCCAGAGAGTCGCTGGGGTTGGCCTGGCGCCAGCCCTGGGCTTCTTTGAATTGCACCGGCTCGATGACCTCCGGGCGTTTGTAGTCAGGGCCGATGGCGCAGGCGCTGAGCAACATAGCCAGGCCCACTGTAGGAGCGAGCTTGCTCGCGAAAGCCGTCAACGATAACGCGTTCATTCTGGATGAGCGCGGCGCATGGGCGTTCTTCGCGAGCAAGCTCGCTCCTACAGGGGTTGCAGGGGCGTTGGTTGGGTCGGTCATAGCGCAGTGTCCAGGGCAGCATCGGTACGCACGCCGCGCCAGGCATTGAAGCGGTGGCGCGCGCGGTCGAGGTAAAGGTAAACCACCGGGGTGGTGTAAAGGGTCAGGATCTGGCTGAACACCAGGCCGCCAATGATGGTCAGGCCCAACGGGTGACGCATTTCCGCGCCGTCGCCGCTGCCGAGCAGCAGCGGCAAGGCTCCGAGGATGGCGGCAAGCGTAGTCATCAGGATCGGCCGCAGCCGCAACAGGCAGGCGCTGCGGATCGACTCCAGCGGGCTCATGCCGTCGTTGCGCTCCAACTGCAGCGCCAGGTCAATCATCAGGATCGCGTTTTTCTTCACCACGCCGATCAACAGGAACAAGCCCAGCAAGGAAATCAGGCTGAACTCGCCGCCCAGCAGGTAGATCGCCAGCAACGCGCCAACACCAGCCGACGGCAGCGTAGACAGGATGGTCAGCGGGTGAATGTAGCTTTCATACAAAATACCCAGCACCAGATACACCGCCACCAGCGCGCCGAGAATCATGAACGGCTGGCCTTTCTGAGTCGCGGCGAAGGCATCGGCGGTGCCGGCCATCTTGGCGATCACGTCTTCGGGCAACCCGACCTTCGCAATCGCACGCTCGATGGCCGCAGTGCCCTGCTCCACCGTAACCCCGGGCGCCATGTCGAAGGCGATATTCTCCGAAGCAAACTGGCCTTCATGGCTGACGCGGTCGTCGGCCAGGCTGTTTTCATAATGAGCAATGGTCGACAACGGCACCCGTGCGCCGTCGGCGGTGATCACCTGCACCTGGTTGAGGGTGATCGGGTCCTGGGCGTATTTGGGGTTGACCTCCATCACCACCTGGTACTGGTTGAGGCTGTCGTAGATGGTGGAAATCTGCCGCTGGCTGTAGGCGTTGTTGAGCACCGCCGTGACCATGTCCATGTCGATTCCCAGGCGCTTGGCCTGGTCGCGGTCGACAATCAGCGTGACCTGGGCCGCGCCCCGGCCTTCGCGGGCGTCGATGGCGGTCAGCTCTGGCAATTCACGCATGGCCGCCACCACTTTGGGGTACCACAGGCGCAGCGCGGCCAAGTCACCGCTTTGCAGGATGTAGGAATATTGCGCGCTGGTCTGGTCGCGACTGCCGCCAAATTGCAGGTCTTGGTCGGCCATCAGGAACAAGCGCCCGCCCGGCACCAGTGGCACCTCTTTGCGCAAGCGCTCGATCACCGCCTGGGCGGAGATCTTGCGTTCACTGATCGGCTTGAGGCGCACCAGCATCACAGCGTTGTTGGTGCCGTTATTACCGCCGATAAAACCGGCCACGCTGAGCACCGCCGGGTCCTTGAGCACCGCCTGGCGAAAGATCTCCATCTTCGGCTGCATCACGCTGAACGACAGGCCATCGTCGCCGCGCACAAACCCGATCAACTGGCCGGTGTCCTGCTGGGGCATGAAGGTTTTGGGCACCACCACGTACAGCGCAATATTCACGCCCACGGTGACCAACAGGCTGAGCAAGGTCAGGCGCCGATGGCGCAGCACCCAATCCAGGCTGGTGGCGTAACCGGCGACCATGCGGTCGTTGACCTTCTGGCTCCAGCGTTGCAATCCGGTCTGCCGGTCCTTCACATGCGGCTTTAACCAACGGGCACAGAGCATGGGCGTCAGGGTCAGCGAGACAATCAGCGAGACGATGATCGCCGCCGACAAGGTGATGGAAAATTCACGGAACAGGTTGGTCACGATCCCGCCCATAAACAGAATGGACAGGAACACCGCCACCAGCGACACGTTCATCGACAGCAAGGTAAAGCCGACTTCCTGGGCGCCCAGGTAGGCGGCTTTCATCGGTGGCACGCCCTCGTCGATGTGCCGGGAAATATTCTCCAGCACCACGATGGCATCGTCCACCACCAGCCCGGTGGCGAGGATCAGCGCCATCAGCGAGAAGTTGTTCAGCGAAAAGCCGTACAGGTACATCACCGCGAAGGTGCCCACCAACGACACCGGCACCGCCAGGGTCGGGATCAGCGAAGCACGGAAGTTACCCAAAAACAGGTACACCACCAGGATCACCAGCCCCACCGCAATCAGCAGGGTCATTTCCGCCTCATGCAGGGTGGCGGTGATCACGGGCGAGCGGTCCATGGCCAGGCTGAGCTTGACGCTGGACGGCAGCACCGCCTGCAACGCCGGCAACTGCGCCTTGATCTGCCGCACGGTTTCGATGATGTTGGCGCCGGACTGGCGGTTGATCACCAGCAACACCGCCGAATCATTGTTGAAGAAACCGCTGTTGTAGCGGTCTTCCACCCCATCAGTGATCTTCGCCACGTCTTTGAGGCGCAGGGCGGCGCCGTCCTGGTAGCGAATCAACAGGGGCTCATAGTCCTTGGCTTTTTCCAACTGGTCATTGGCCTGGATCTGCCAATTGCGCTCGCTGTCTTCCAGGGAGCCTTTGGGCCGGCGCTGGTTGGCGTTGGCGATGGTGTTGCGCACATCGTCCAGGGCGACGCCGTACTGATCGAGGGCCTTGGGTTCCAGCTCGATGCGCACCGCCGGCAGCGAGCTGCCGCCGATCTGCACTTCGCCCACGCCCGGCACCTGGGACAGGCTCTGGGACAGAATGGTCGAGGCCAGGTCGTACAACTGCCCTTTCTGCAACACGTCGGAGGTCAGCGACAGCACCATGATCGGCGCCTGGGACGGGTTGATCTTCTTGTAGGTGGGCATGCTGCGCATACCGCTGGGCAGCAGGTTGCGCGACGCGTTGATGGCCGCCTGCACTTCCCGCGCCGCGCCGTTGATGTCGCGGTCGGAATCGAACGCCAGAATCACCCGTGTCGAGCCCTGGCTCGAGGAACTGCTCATGGTGGTGATACCGGCAATCGCGCCGAATGAGCGCTCCAGCGGCGTGGCCACCGTAGACGCCATCACCTCGGGGCTGGCACCGGGCAAGCTGGCCGACACCACAATCACCGGAAAGTCGATCTGCGGCAATGGCGACACCGGCAGCAGGTTGAAGCTGACGCCACCGAGCAACATGATCGCCAGGCTCAGCAGCATGGTGGCTACCGGCCGGCGGATGAAAGGTCCGGACAGGTTCATGGCTCAACCGGCTCCAGGCGTTGTGGCTCTTTGCGCCAGCGCCGGCCAAGACGATCGAAGTACAAGTAGATCACCGGCGTGGTGAACAGCGTCAACACCTGGCTCACCAGCAAGCCACCGACCATCACCAGGCCCAGGGGCTGGCGCAGTTCGGCGCCGGAGCCACTGGCGAGCATCAACGGCACCGCACCGAACAAGGCGGCCAGGGTGGTCATCAGGATCGGCCGAAAGCGCAACAGCGCCGCCTGGTAGATCGCCGTCTGCGGGTCCAGGCCCTGGTTGCGTTCGGCGTCGAGGGCGAAGTCGATCATCATGATCGCGTTCTTTTTCACGATACCGATCAGCAGGATGATGCCGATGATCGCGATCATGCCCAGGTCATTGCCACTGAGCAGCAACGCCAGCAAGGCCCCCACCGCCGCCGACGGCAAGGTCGACAGGATGGTGATCGGGTGGATATAGCTCTCATAGAGCACACCCAGCACGATGTACATGGTGACCACCGCCGCCAGGATCAACAGCAAGGTGCTCGACAACGAGGCTTCGAACGCCTGGGCCGCGCCCTGGAACTGGGTTTGCACGCCCACCGGCATGCCGATGTCCTTCTGGGTCTGGTTGATCAGCTCCACGCCTTTGCCCAGCGCCACGCCGGGCGCCAGGTTGAACGACATCATCACCGCCGGGAACTGGCCGATATGCGCAATCGCCAACTGCGCCTGGCGCTGTTCCACATGGGCCAGGCTCGACAGGCGTACCTGGCCACCGTCTGTGGTCTTCACATGGATCTGGTTGAGAGCCGCCGGGCCGAGGGTTTCGCCGGACTGGGCCTGCAACACCACCCGGTACTGGCTGGCCTGGGTGTAGATGGTGGAAATCTGCCGCTGGCCGAAGGCGTCATACAGCGCATCGGTGATGGTCGAGACACTCACGCCCAGGCGCGAGGCCGCATCGCGGTCAATCACCAGGTACACCTGCAAGCCTTTGTCCTGCAGGTCACTGGCGACGTCGGTGAGTTCCGGCAACTGGCTGAGGGCGTGTACCAGCTTGCCGCTCCACAATGCCAACAACTCGGCGTCCGGGGAGGACATGCTGAACTGGTACTGGGTACGGCTGACCCGGTCCTCGATGGTGAGGTCCTGCACCGGCTGCATGAACAGACGGATGCCCACCAGCTTGTCGATCTGCGGTTGCAGGCGGGTGATCACCTGGGCGGCGCTCAAGTCGCGCTGGCCGTGGGCCTTGAGGTTGATCAGCAAGCGGCCGCTGTTGAGGGTGGCGTTATCGCCATCCACGCCAATGTAGGACGACAGGCTCTCCACCGCAGGGTCGGCGAGAATGATCTTCGCCAGTTCCTGTTGGCGCTGGCTCATGGCCGCAAAGGAAATCGACTGCGGCGCTTCGGAAATGCCCTGGATCACCCCGGTGTCCTGCACCGGAAAAAAGCCCTTGGGCACCACCAGGTACAGCACCACCGTAAGGCCCAGGGTGGCGATCGCCACCAGCAACGTCAGCGGCTGGTGCTTGAGCACCCATTGCAGCTTGCGGCCGTAGGCTTCGATCAGCCAATCAATCCAGGCGCCGCTGGCTTTGTAGAAGCGGCCCTGTTCTTCTTCCTTGGGTTCGCGCTTGAGCAGACGCGCGCACATCATCGGCGTGAGGGTCAGGGACACTACCAGAGAAATCAGGATCGCCACGGCCAGGGTGATGGCAAATTCACGGAACAGCCGCCCCACCACATCAGCCATGAACAGCAGCGGGATCAACACCGCAATCAGCGACAAGGTCAGGGATATCAGGGTGAAACCGATCTGCTTGGCGCCCTTGAGCGCGGCCGCCATCGGCGTCTCGCCTTCCTCGATATAGCGCGAGATGTTCTCCAGCATCACGATGGCGTCGTCCACCACAAACCCGGTGGCGATGGTCAGGGCCATCAGCGTCAGGTTATTGATGGAGAATCCGGCCAGGTACATCACGCCAAAGGTGCCCACCAGGGACAGCGGCACGGCGATGGAGGGGATGATCGTGGCGCTGACCCGGCGCAGGAACAGGAACGTCACCATCACCACCAGGGCAATGGCGATCAGCAATTCGTGCTGCACGTCTTTGACCGAGGCGCGGATGGTCTGGGTGCGGTCAGTGAGCACCGTCACGTCCAGGCCGGCCGGCAGGTTGTCGGTGATGCTCGGCAGCAGGGCCTTGATGCGGTCCACCACCTCGATCACGTTGGCGCCTGGCTGGCGCTGGATATTGAGCAGCACAGCCTGGTTCTCGTTGGCCCAGGCGGCGAGGCGTTCGTTTTCGGCGCCGTCGACGATCTGCGCCACATCCTTGAGCCGCAGCGGCGCGCCATTGTTGTAGGCGAGGATCAGTTCGGCATATTGCTCGGGCGAGACCAACTGGTCGTTGGCGTCGAGCATCGACACGCGGGTGGGGCCGTCAAAGTTACCCTTGGGCTGGTTGACGTTGGAGGCGGCGATCAGGGCGCGCACGTCCGAGAGGTTCAAGCCGTTGGCCGCCAGGGCCTCGGGGTTGACCTTGATGCGCACGGCCTGGCGCTGGCCACCGGCGATGCTGACCATGCCGACACCGCTGATCTGCGCGATTTTCTGCGCCATGCGCGTATCGACCAAATCATTGAGCTTGGGCAGCAACATGGTTTTGGAGGTAATGGCCAGGGTCAGCACCGGGGTATCCGCCGGGTTGACCTTGTTGTACACCGGCGGCGCCGGCAAATCCTTGGGCAGCAGGTTGGTGGCGGCGTTGATCGCGGCCTGCACCTGTTGCTCGGCGACATCCATATTGATGTCGAGGTTAAAACGCAGGGTAAGCACCGAGGCACCGCCGGAGCTGGTGGACGCCATCTGGGTCAGCCCGGGCATCTGCCCGAACTGGCGCTCCAGCGGTGCGGTGACCGCGCTGGTCATCACATCGGGGCTGGCGCCTGGGTACAGGGTCATCACCCGGATGGTCGGGTAATCCACCTGGGGCAACGCCGACACCGGCAGCAGGCGGTACGCAATGATGCCGGCCAGGACAATGGCCAGCATGCTCAGCGTGGTGGCGACCGGGCGAAGGATGAACAGGCGCGACAGGTTCATGAACCGACCTTTTGCGCCTTGCCGGCATCAGCGCCGGTCTCCCCTTTTGCTGCGGGCTTGCCTTGCAGGTGTTCGGTCGGGGTAGTCGGCACTTCGCTGCTGGCGTTGACCACTTCGATCTCGCTGCCGTCCTTGAGGCGGTCGGTACCTTCCAGCACCACACGGTCGCCAGCGGCCAGGCCTTCCTTGATCACAGTGTTTTCGCCATCGGTGTCACCTACCACCAGCGGCTGGACCTTGACCTTCTTGTCGCCGTCAAGCTTGTAGACAAAGGTGCCATTGTTGCCGAACTGGATCGCCGCGGAGGGTGCCAGCACCACGTTCTTCAAGGTGTCGGCCAGCAGGTGCACATTGACAAACTGGTTGGGGAACAGCGCCTGGTCCTTGTTATCGAAACGCGCCTTGAATTTCAGCGTGCCGGTAGTCACGTCAATCTGGTTGTCCAGGCTTTGCAGTACACCGACTGCCTGTTTTTTCACGTCGCTACGGTCCCAGGCTTCCACGGGCAACTTGTTGCCGGCGTGGTAACGGGCCAACACGGTTTCCAGGGTATTTTCCGGCAGGGTGAAGGCCACGCTGATCGGCTGGGTCTGGGTGATCACCGCCAGGGCGGTGGTGTCGTTGGCGGCCACCAGGTTGCCGACGTCAAGCTGGCGCAAACCGACGCGGCCACTGATGGGCGCGCGGATCTTGGTGAATTCCAGGTTGAGTTTGGCGTCGTCCACCGCGCCCTGGTTGGTCTTGACCGTGCCCTGGTATTGCAGAACCAGCGCTTCGGCGGTGTCCAGGGTTTGCTTGGCGATACTGTCCTGGGCGTACAGGTCGCGATAACGCTGCACATCGACCTGGGCGTTCTTCAACTGGGCCTGGTTCTGCAGCAAGGTGCCCTGGGCCTGGAGCAAGGCGTTCTGGTAGCTGCGCGGGTCGATTTCTGCCAGCAGGTCGCCGACCTTGACCATCTGCCCTTCCTCGAAGGCGATTTTGACCAGCTCACCGCCCACCCGGCTGCGCACATTAATGGTGTTCAGCGCCGTGACCGTCCCCAGCGCCTTGTAGTACACCGGAAACTCCCCCAGCACCGCCGGCGCCACACGCACCGGTACCGGCCCGGTGGAGCCACCGAAGCCAGGGCGCGCCATGCCGGTCTTGCCCGTGTGCCCCGCCGGAGCATCTTTATGGGCCGTGCCACTGGGCCAGAATTTCCAGCACAGGCCGGCGATAACCAGCAGCACGAGCAGGCCAAACAGCCAGCGGCGGGAGTTGCGGGAGGAGGATTGCATGGAGTGATCAACCATTGGGGGTGAGAGCTTCTTCTTCGGGAGGCTGAAAGATAAGCACTGGGGTGCGTTTAGAAAAGCACCTTTACCGGCTATTTACCTTAGGCTTACAACGTTTAACTTTTGATCTTAGTCCATCGGCTATTTCGCTAAGCCGCTGACGTTCAAATAAAAACGGCCTGGACTAGGCCAGGCCGCAATCATGCATCATACGTGTTACTGCCAAACGACAGTCATACGTAGAAACAGTTACTTCAACACAGCCAGGGCGGCGTCGTAGTTTGGCTCCTGGCCGATTTCGGCAACCAGTTCGCTGTGCAGCACCTTGTCGTTCTCATCCAGCACAACAACGGCGCGAGCGGTGAGGCTGCGCAGCGGGCCCTCAACGATGTCTACACCGTAATCCTGGGAGAATGCAGCGCTACGGAAGTCCGATAGGCTCTTGACGTTGTCAAGGCCTTCGGAGCCACAGAAACGTGCCTGGGCAAACGGCAGATCCGAAGAAATGCACAACACCACGGTATTGTTCAGGTCGTTGGCCTGGGCGTTGAACTTGCGAATCGAGGTCGCGCAGGTCGGGGTGTCGACGCTTGGGAAGATGTTCAACACTTTGCGCTTGCCGGCGAAGGTCGCCAGGGTCGCGTCCGACAGGTCGCCGGCGGTCAGGGTGAACTCGGGCGCCTGGGCGCCGACTTTCGGCAAATCGCCTTCAACCTGGACCGGGTTGCCTTTAAGGGTGACTTGAGCCATGAACAGAATCCTTATGCTGGGTTTGGTTAAACGAATTCGAGAGGCCGAAGTTAACCACAAAGTGCCGAAGCTACCTACCGCCAGACACAAATTGTCATGTCCCCACGCATGATCAATACCGACACCATCTGGAATCGGGCGCGAACACGTGCTTACCCGCCGAAATTGCGCTGATATAGATTCAGTTCGATAGATAGGAAATGCCGGGCACCGGAGGTGCCCGGCAAGACGTTGGCGCTCGCGAGCTAGATGCTTACGGCATGCGTCGCTATTGCCCGATCATCGGGTCCGGACATATCAAAGATAAACTCTGCCCTGAACGTTATCGTCTGAGTCCCGCTCGGAATCATTATTTGCTGGTAGTTTGACCAGGTATGCCACTGCCCATCCTGCTTACGGTCATCGGGCGAGTCCAGCTCCCATACCGTGTTGTTGCCGACCTTGACATCGTAATTAATATTGGCTTTGCTACGTGAACTATCGCCGCTGATCATGTATTCCTCGGTTGTCAACGTCAGCGTGTTACCTGAGCGCTGAAACCTGATACGCAAATTGCCGCTATAGCCGGTAACACCCCTTGTCAATGTGACGTTGTGCCAGTCAGCTTCAACCGCGTTCCCCTTGTTGGTTTGTTCATGGTCATCCATGGTAGGCACCTCCTGAAAACGATTTGATGAGTTTCCGACCTCCCGACATCCGGAAAGCTGTAGCGAACCTAACACCCTGCACAAGCCGCGATAACTGTGAACGTTGACAGGCCACAAGCTCATTTCGCAATTAAAATCCACGCGTTAATCAGCATTTCCTCGCAAGGCTTGTTGCGCCGCAAAAGTGTGATTTAATCAGCCGCTTTTTTAGGCCCGCCGACGGCACGAAGGACTCATTTCATGCATCAACCCGCCACCAAAGTCCTGGTCATTGGCTACGTCTGGCCCGAGCCCCGTTCCTCAGCCGCGGGCGGGCATATGATGCAAATCCTTGAGAGCTTTCTTACGCAAGGTTGGGACATTACCTTCAGCAGCCCCGCCACCATCGGCGAGCACAAGGCCGACCTGCCCGCACTCGGAATCGCCGAACGCGCCATCGAACTGAATAACAGCAGTTTCGATGACTTTGTCCGCGAACTGGCACCAGATATTGTGCTGTTCGACCGTTTCATGATGGAGGAGCAATTCGGCTGGCGCGTGGAACAATGCTGCCCCGACGCCCTGCGGGTGCTGGAGACCTCCGACCTGCAAAGCCTGCGCGACGCCCGCCACCAGCGTTTCAAAGAACAAGTAAAAGCCAACCCCGACAGCGACGACTTCAGCGCCCTGTTCGCGCCGGCATTGGAGGACGAGTTCCAGCGCATGGCCGATACCGACTTGGCCAAACGCGAAATCGCTGCCATTTACCGCTGTGACATCAGCCTGATGATCTCCGACGTGGAAATCCGCCTGCTCACCGAACAGTTCAAGGTGCCTGCCGCCCTGCTCCACTGGTGCCCGTTGATGCTGCAACCGCCCAGCGCCGCATTTGCGCCCTTTGAAGACCGTGCGCATTTCCTCAGCATCGGCAACTTCCGCCACGCGCCCAACTGGGATGCGGTGCTGTGGATGAAGCACAGCCTGTGGCCGCTGATTCGCCAACAACTGCCGGGCGCGCAGTTGCATATCTACGGCGCCTACACCCCGCCCAAGGCCACCGCCCTGCACAACCCGGCGCAGGGTTTCCATGTGATGAACTGGGCCGAAGATGCGCTGCAAGTCATGACCGCCGCGCGTATCTGCCTGGCGCCGCTGCGCTTTGGCGCCGGCATCAAGGGCAAGTTGGTGGACGCCATGCTGTGCGGCACGCCCACTGTCACCACCCCCATCGGCGCCGAGGCCATGGGCGATGACCAACCCTGGCCCGGCGTGATCGCAGAGGACGCCCCGGCCCTGGCCGCCGCTGCCGTGGCCCTTTACCAAAACCGCGAGCGCTGGACCCAGGCCCAGGAACAAGGGCGCCAACTGCTGGCCCGGCGCTATGACCAGGGCGTGCACGGGCCCGCCTTGGTGGAATGCCTGGAACGTTGCCGCAGCAACCTGGCCGCCCATCGCCGGGACAACTTCACCGGCAGCATGCTGCGCCACCACGCACACAAGAGTACCCAATACATGTCCCAGTGGATCGAGGCCAAAAACCGCACCCTATAAACACTGGCGCTGGCGAGGTCGCGCGCGACGGGGCATTATCCTACGCAGCGACCACAATAAAGCGACGGCAGCATGACCCGAGCAACGCGCATCACCGACCCTTCCTACGAGTTGATGGACGACCATAACGGCCTGTCCATCATCTATCGCCAGCACGGCTTCCCCTGCCCCCTGGTGCGCTGGCATTTTCACAAGGAATACGAGCTGCACCTGATCGTCGCCAGCTCCGGCAAGGTGTTTATCGGCGACTACATCGGCAACTTCTACCCCGAAAGCCTGTTCCTCACCGGCCCCAACCTGCCCCATAACTGGATCAGCCAGGTGGAAGAAGACGAAGTGGTGCCCAAGCGCGACATGCTGGTGAACTTCACCGATGAATTGTTCGAACACGGCAGCCACATCTTCACCGAACTCAAAAGCCTGGCGCCGTTGCTTGAACGTGCGCAGTACGGCATCGAATTTCGCTGCAAAAAAACCATCGCCCACGCCATGACCCTGATGCAACGCATCGAAGACGCCCAGGGCATGGCACGCTTGGGGCACTTCTTTATCCTGCTGGAAGTGTTGAGCACCTGTGAGGACTACCAGTTACTGTCCGGCGTGACCACGCCACAGCAAGCCGACGAACACAGCATCGACCGCACCAACCGCGCGGTGGACTACATCTTTGCCCACTACGCCCGAGAGTTGCCGCTGGAGGAAGTGGCGGAGTACCTGGGGATGAAGCCGACGTATTTTTCCAGGGTATTCAAGCAGGCGACCGGGCGCACTTTTATTGAATTCGTCAATCGGCTGCGCATCAGCAAATCCTGCGAGCTGCTGGCCGATGGGGACAAGGCGGTGACGGATGTTTGTTTTGAGTCGGGGTTCAATAATATTTCCAATTTTAATCGGCGGTTTCAGCAGCTCAAGGGGATGACGCCGTCTCACTATCGGCGGTTGGCGGTGCAGCGGTTGACTGAGCAGAATTTGGCTTGAGGTTGATCGTTCGTCTAGGTAGTGGTGGGAAACAGAAGCGTCTTACAAGGCTTTGAGGTTGCCCCTAGGACACTCGATCTCTAGTCTCCTTACACCGCTGCACACTCAGCGGTCGGGCGTCGCGGCCCGGTTTAATCAGATGCAAAGTGCCATTTCCGCTTTTAGTCGGCGTTTTTTTATCGTCTACTGTGCGGCTTCATGGTGGCTGTGCGCGGGATACCTTCGGGTATGCCGGTTTCCTGATTCCGGTCCGCGAACCTGCGTACAGCTACCACCCAATAGCGTCGCGGCGAAAGGGTGGCAGCTCCACTTAAATCAGGAGTTGCACCATGATCAAACCCACCCCAAATCCTCCAATCGATCCAGCACCCAGCGTGCTATTCACCGTTAAAGACGGCATCTCCACCCAAGACCTACTCGTCAACCTCAGCGAATCCCTCGCCTCTGCCCACGCCCTCACCTGCGATTTCGCCTTTGAACTCGACGGCTCGCGACGAGAAGGTGCGCTGGGTATTGCACAGTTGATTGAGGTGTCTCGGTTGTTGGCTGAACGTGTACTGGCTGATATTGAGCGTTAAACACCGCACTGATCGTTCCCACGCTCCGCGTGGGCATGCATTCCGTGACGCTCTGCGTCACCTGGGGACGCAGAGCGTCCCAAGCGGCGTTACCACGCAGAGCGTGGGAACGATCAAGCGTTAAGCACTGCCCTGAGGATCGTTCCCGCGCTCCGCGTGGGCATGCATTCCGTGACGCTCCGCGTCACCCGGGGACGCAGAGCGTCCCAAGCGGCGTTACCACGCAGAGCGTGGGAACGATCAAGTGTTAAGCACTGCCCTGAGGATCGTTCCCGCGCTTTGCGTGGGCATGCATTCCGTGACGCTCTGCGTCACCTGGGGACGCAGAGCGTCCCAAGCGGCGTTACCACGCAGAGCGTGGGAACGATCAAGCGTTAAGCACTGCCCTGAGGATCGTTCCCGCGTTCCGCGTGGGCATGCATACCGTGACACTCTGCATCACCCGGGGACGCAGAGCGTCCCAAGCGGCGTTACCACGCAGAGCGTGGGAACGATCAAGCGTTAAGCACTGCCCTGAGGATCGTTCCCGCGTTCCGCGTGGGCATGCATACCGTGACGCTCTGCGTCACCCGGGGACGCAGAGCGTCCCAAGCGGCGTTACCACGCGGAGCGTGGGAACGATCAGGTGGTCGACGAGTGCAAAAAAGTATCAGTGAGCGTGCTCCCAAGGATTTGTCACCGCCGCTTTTGAAGGCTGTAATCAACGCACACTCTTCCTGACTCCTTGTAGGAAGACACAACAACAATAACCGTCCTTCTGTAGCCCCCTGGGCGCGGAAATGGAGTGCGCGATGAAGTTCACAGCAAAAGCATTGCTTGCCTGTACCTGCATGACCCTCAGCGCCGTCAGCCTTGGCGCGCAAACCCTGACCATTGCCACCGTCAACAACAGCGACATGATCCGCATGCAGAAGCTCTCGAAAACCTTCGAGGCCGAGCATCCGGAGATCAAGTTGAACTGGGTGGTGCTCGAAGAAAACGTACTGCGCCAACGCCTGACCACCGACATCGCCACACAAGGCGGGCAGTTCGATGTGTTGACCATCGGCATGTACGAAGCCGCACTCTGGGGCGCCAAGGGGTGGCTGGAGCCGATGAAAGACTTGCCGGCGTCCTACGACCTCGACGATGTGTTCCCTTCAGTGCGTGACGGCTTGTCAGTCAAGGGCTCGTTGTACGCCCTGCCGTTCTATGCCGAAAGCTCGATCACCTATTACCGCACCGACCTGTTCAAGGACGCCGGGCTGAGCATGCCCGAGCACCCGACCTGGACCCAGATCGGCGAATTCGCCGCCAAACTCACCGACAAATCCAAAGAGCAATACGGCCTGTGCCTGCGCGGCAAAGCCGGTTGGGGTGAGAACATGGCGTTGATCACCACCCTGGCCAACGGCTTCGGCGCGCGCTGGTTCGATGAGAAGTGGCAGCCAGAATTCAACGGCCCCGAGTGGAAGAACGCGCTGAACTTCTACGTCGACAACATGAAGAAATCCGGCCCGCCGGGTGCGTCCAGCAACGGTTTCAATGAAAACCTGGCGCTGTTCAACAGCGGCAAATGCGCGATCTGGGTGGATGCCAGCGTGGCCGGCTCGTTTGTGACCGACAAGAGCCAGAGTAAGGTCGCAGACCATGTCGGCTTTACCTTCGCGCCCCATGAGAAAACCGACAAGGGCACGTCGTGGCTGTACTCCTGGAGCCTGGCGATCCCGACCAGTTCCAAGGCCAAGGACGCCGCCAAGGTGTTCACCAGTTGGGCCACCTCCAAGGAATACGGGCAACTGGTGGCCAAGACCGATGGCATCGCCAATGTGCCGCCCGGTACGCGCCAATCCACCTACAGCGACGAGTACATGAAGGCCGCGCCGTTTGCCAAGGTGACGCTGGAATCGCTGAAAGTGGCCGACCCGACCAAGCCAACCGAGAAGCCGGTGCCGTATATCGGTATCCAGTTGGTGACCATTCCTGAATTCCAGGCGATCGGTACCCAGGTGGGCAAGTTCTTCTCGGGTGCGTTGACCGGTCAGCAGACCGTCGATGCTGCGTTGACCGCCGCGCAGAACACCACCGAGCGGGAAATGAAGCGGGCTGGTTACCCCAAATAAGCCCGCCTCACCACCGCAAATACAGGAGCAGAGCTTTTGTGGGAGCTGGCTTGCCTGCGATGCAAACAACTCGGTCTATCCATAACACCGAGGCGATGCCATCGCAGGCAAGCCAGCTCCCACAGTGACCGCGCTCCGACGCAGATTCTGCAGGCATCTGACTGGTTCTGATTATCATGAATACACCCACCAAAAACCGCCTGGCCAACCCCGGCTGGTTTCTTGTCAGCCCCTCGGTGGCCTTGCTGCTGCTGTGGATGATCGTGCCGCTGGGCATGACCCTGTACTTTTCGCTGATCCGCTACAACCTGCTCTACCCCGGCGAAAACCAATTCGTGGGGCTGGAAAACTTCAGCTACTTCATTACCGATTCGGGGTTCCTGCCCGGCGCCACTAATACCCTGTTGCTGGTGGGCAGCGTGTTGCTGATCAGCGTGGTGTTCGGCGTGTTGATCAGTGCGCTGCTGGAGGCCAGTGAGTTTCTGGGGCGCGGCATCGTACGGGTGATGCTGATTTCGCCGTTCTTCATCATGCCCACCGTCGGCGCGCTGATCTGGAAGAACCTGATTTTTCACCCGGTGTCGGGGATTCTCGCTGCCGTGTGGAAGTTCTTCGGCGCCGAGCCAGTGGACTGGCTGGCGCATTACCCGCTGCTGTCGATCATCATCATTGTGTCGTGGCAATGGCTACCCTTCGCGATCCTGCTGCTGATGACCGCCATGCAGTCCCTGGACCAGGAACAAAAGGAGGCCGCACGCCTGGACGGTGCCGGCGCCATTGCGATCTTCTGGCACCTGACCTTGCCCCACCTGGCCCGCCCGATTGCCGTGGTGGTGATGATCGAAACCATCTTCCTGCTCTCGGTGTTCGCCGAAATCTTCACCACCACCAACGGTGGCCCCGGCTACGCCTCGACCAACCTCGCCTACCTGATCTACAACCAGGCGCTGGTGCAGTTCGACGTGGGCATGGCCTCGGCCGGCGGCTTGATTGCCGTGGTCATCGCCAATATCGCTGCGATCATCCTGGTGCGGATGATCGGCAAAAACCTGACTGACAAGCCTTGAGGGCCGCGCCATGACGCTTCAACAATCCCGCCGCCTGCAAAGCCTGTTGCTCGGCACGTTGGCCTGGGCCATCGCGATCCTGATTTTCTTCCCGATCTTCTGGATGGTGCTGACCAGTTTCAAGACTGAAATCGACGCGTTCGCCACCCCGCCGCAGTTCATCTTCACGCCGACGCTGGAGAACTACCTGCACATCAACGAGCGCAGCAACTACTTCGCCTACGCCTGGAATTCTGTGGTGATTTCCTTCAGCGCTACCGCCCTGTGCCTGCTGATTTCGGTGCCGGCTGCCTACTCCATGGCGTTCTACGAAACCCAGCGCACCAAGGGCACCCTGCTGTGGATGCTGTCCACCAAGATGCTGCCGCCGGTGGGCGTGCTGATGCCGATCTACCTGCTGGCCAAGAGCTTTGGCCTGTTGGACACGCGCATTGCGCTGATCATCATCTACACCCTGATCAACCTGCCGATTGTGGTGTGGATGGTGTACACCTACTTCAAGGACATCCCCAAGGACATCCTCGAAGCCGCCCGCCTGGACGGCGCCACCCTGTGGCAGGAAATGGTCCGCGTGCTGCTGCCCATCGCCAAGGGTGGCCTGGCATCCACCGTACTGCTGTCGTTGATCCTGTGCTGGAACGAGGCGTTCTGGTCGCTGAACCTGACCTCCTCCAGCGCCGCGCCGTTGACCGCCTTGATCGCCTCTTACTCCAGCCCTGAAGGCTTGTTCTGGGCCAAGCTGTCCGCCGTATCGACCCTGGCCTGCGCGCCGATCCTGATCTTTGGCTGGATCAGCCAGAAGCAGTTGGTACGCGGTTTGTCCTTTGGCGCCGTCAAATAATAATTCGAAAAGGAGGCCCATCATGGCCAACCTGAAAATCAAGAATCTGCAAAAAGGCTTCGAAGGTTTTTCCATCATCAAGGGCATTGACCTGGAAGTGAATGACAAGGAATTCGTGGTATTTGTCGGCCCGTCAGGCTGTGGCAAATCCACCCTGCTACGCCTGATCGCCGGCCTGGAAGAAGTCACTGAAGGCACCATCGAACTCGATGGCCGCGATATCACCGAAGTCACCCCGGCCAAACGCGACCTGGCCATGGTGTTCCAGACCTACGCGCTGTACCCGCACATGAGCGTGCGCAAGAACATGTCGTTTGCCCTGGACCTGGCCGGCGTGGACAAGAAGCTGGTCGAGAGCAAAGTCAGCGAAGCCGCACGCATCCTTGAGCTGGGGCCTTTGCTGGAGCGCAAGCCCAAGCAACTCTCGGGCGGCCAGCGCCAGCGCGTGGCGATTGGCCGGGCGATTGTGCGCAACCCGAAGATCTTTCTGTTCGACGAACCGCTGTCCAACCTCGACGCGGCCCTGCGCGTGCAAATGCGCCTGGAGTTGGCGCGCCTGCATAAAGAACTGCAAGCGACCATGATCTACGTGACCCACGACCAGGTCGAAGCCATGACCCTGGCCGATAAAGTGGTGGTACTCAACAGCGGGCGCATCGAACAGGTCGGCTCGCCGTTGGAGCTGTACCACCAGCCGGCCAACCTGTTCGTGGCAGGCTTTCTCGGCACGCCGAAGATGGGCTTCCTCAAGGGCCAGGTCACCCGCGTCGACAGCCAAGGCTGCGAAGTGCAACTTGACGCCGGTACCCTGATCAGCCTGCCGTTGAGCGGCGCCACCCTCAGCGTGGGCAGCGCGGTGACCCTGGGCATTCGCCCGGAACATCTGGAAATCGCCACACCAGGGCAAACCACCCTGACCGTCACCGCCGACGTCGGCGAGCGCCTGGGCAGCGACACCTTCTGCCACGTCATCACCCGTAACGGCGAGCCGCTGACCATGCGTATCCGTGGCGACATGGCCAGCCAATACGGCGAGACGCTGCACCTGCACCTGGACCCGGCGCACTGCCATCTGTTCGACACCGATGGCGTCGCCGTGGCCCGCCCACTGCGCGCTGCCGCCTGATTTCGTGAGTATTTCCCGATGAAATTGAATAAAGCCAACCTCACCCAACTGGCGCCCCAAGTGCAGGTGCCGACCTACGCGCTTGCCGATACCCGCCAGGGCATCGCGCACATTGGCGTCGGCGGTTTCCACCGTGCACACCAGGCGTTTTACACCGATGCCCTGATGAACACCGGCGAAGGCCTGGACTGGGGCATCTGCGGCGTGGGCCTGCGCAGTGAAGACCGCAAGGCCCGCGACGACCTGGCCGGCCAGGATTACCTGTTCACCCTGTATGAACTGGGCGACACCGATGATACGCAAGTGCGCGTGATCGGCTCGATCAGCGACATGCTGCTGGCCGAAGACGGCGCCCAGGCGCTGATCGATAAGCTCGCCAGCCCCCAGATCCGCATCGTCTCGCTGACCATCACCGAAGGCGGCTACTGCATCGACGACAGCAACGGCGAGTTCATGGCCCACCTGCCGCAGATCCAGCATGACCTGGCGCATCCGAGGGCACCGAAAACCGTGTTCGGCTTTATCTGCGCCGCCCTCACCCAGCGCCGCGCCGCCGGCACCCCGGCCTTCACGGTAATGTCCTGCGATAACCTGCCCCACAACGGCGCCGTCACCCGCAAGGCCTTGCTGGCCTTTGCCGCCCTGCACGACGCCGGGCTGCATGACTGGATCAAGGCCAACGTGAGCTTCCCGAATGCCATGGTTGACCGCATCACGCCAATGACCAGCACCGCCCACCGCCTGCAACTGCACGACCAGCACGGCATCGACGACGCCTGGCCGGTGGTGTGCGAGCCGTTTGTGCAATGGGTGTTGGAAGACAAATTCGTCAACGGTCGCCCGGCCTGGGAGAAGGTCGGCGTGCAGTTCACCGATGACGTCACGCCTTACGAAGAAATGAAGATCGGCCTGCTCAACGGCAGCCACCTGGCCCTCACGTACCTGGGGTTCCTCAAGGGCTACCGGTTCGTTCACGAGACCATGAACGACCCCGTGTTCGTGGCGTATATGCGCGCCTACATGGACCTGGACGTCACGCCGAACCTGGCACCGGTACCTGGTATCGACCTGACCGTATACAAGCAGACCCTGGTGGAGCGCTTTTCCAACCAGGCGATTGCCGACCAATTGGAGCGCGTGTGCTCCGACGGTTCATCGAAGTTTCCCAAGTTCACCGTGCCGACCATCAACCGCCTGATTGCCGACGGCCGCGAGACTGAGCGTGCCGCCCTGGTGGTGGCGGCCTGGGCGCTGTACTTGAAAGGCGTGGATGAAAACGGCGCGCGCTACAGCATCCCGGACCCACGGGCAGCGTTCTGCCAGCACCTGGTGAGCGATGACGCGCTGATCAGCCAGCGGTTGCTGGGGGTGGAAGAGATTTTTGGCACGGCTATTCCCAAGTCGGCGGCGTTTGTGGCAGCGTTCCAGCGTTGCTATGCAAGCCTGCGCGACAAAGGCGTCACAGCCACACTGCAAAACCTCCTGAACAAACCGGATTAAGCATGTGGGAGCTGGCTTGCCTGCGATAGCGGTCCGGCAGTCACTGCAGGGTTGACTGGACCACCGCTATCGCAGGCAAGCCAGCTCCCACATCGACCGAATTTTCAACCCAATAATAATGCTGAGCACCCACCTCATGACCCAGCAAAACCTTTACCTCGGCATCGATTGCGGCACCCAGGGCACCAAGGCCATCGTCCTCGATGCGTCCAGCGGCAAGGTGCTGGGCCTGGGCGCGGCCGCGCACAGCTTGATCAGCGGCGCCAATGGCCGCCGTGAACAACACACCCAGGAGTGGCTGGACGCCTTCACCGCCGCCACCCACCGCGCCCTGCAACAGGCCGGCGTGGATGGCCAGGATATCCTCGGCATCGGCGTATCCGGCCAGCAACATGGCTTGGTGCTACTGGACGAACAAGGTGAAGTGTTGCGCCCGGCCAAGCTGTGGTGCGACACCGAAACCACGCCGGAGAACGACCGGCTGCTGCAACATCTGGGCGGCGAACGCGGCTCCCTGGAGCGCCTGGGTGTGGCCATTGCACCGGGCTACACCGTGTCCAAGCTGCTCTGGACCCGCGAACAGCACCCCGACGTCTTCGCACGCATTGCCCATATCCTGCTGCCCCATGATTACCTCAACTACTGGCTCACCGGCCGCGCCTGCGCCGAGTACGGCGATGCATCGGGCACCGGTTACTTCAACGTGCGCCGCCGCGAATGGGATGTGGCATTGCTCCAGCACATCGACCCCAGCGGCCGCCTGCAAGCCGCGTTGCCGACACTGATCGAAGCGGACCAAGCGGTGGGCACCATCCTGCCGGCCATCGCCGAGCGCCTGGGCATCAACCCCAACGCGGTGGTGTCCAGTGGCGGCGGCGACAATATGATGGGCGCCATTGGCACCGGCAATATCGCCCCCGGCGTGATCACCATGAGCCTGGGTTCATCGGGCACCGTGTATGCCTTTGCCGACCAGCCGAACGTCAGCCCGCAGGCCTCGGTGGCGACCTTCTGCTCTTCCAGCGGCGGTTGGCTGCCGCTGATCTGCACCATGAACCTGACCAACGCCACGGGGGTGATCCGCGAGCTGTTCGAACTGGACCTGGACGCCTTCAACGCCCTGGTCGAACAGGCGCCAATCGGTGCCGATGGCGTGAGCATGCTGCCGTTTCTCAACGGCGAACGCGTGCCCGCCCTGCCCCACGCCACCGGCAGCCTGCAGGGCCTGACCATGACCAACCTGACCCGCGCCAACCTGTGCCGCGCGGTGGTCGAAGGCACCACCTTCGGCCTGCGGTATGGCCTCGACCTGCTGCGCCAGACCGGCCTGCAAAGCCAGAGCATCCGCCTGATCGGCGGCGGCTCGAAAAGCCCGCTATGGCGGCAGATGGTCGCCGATATCATGCACACCGAAGTGGTGTGTACCGAACAGAGCGAGGCGGCCGCCCTGGGCGCTGCGATCCAGGCGGCGTGGTGCCAGAGCGGCGAACCGCTGGCCAGCCTGTGCGACAAATGCGTGAGCATCGACCCCGCCAGCCGCACCTTACCCGTGGCCGCCAATGTCAGCGCCTATCAACAGGCGTATGAGCGTTATCAACAGCACGTGGCAACCCTTTAAGAGCGAGCAACTATGTATCTGGTGTGTGGTGAAGCGCTGTTTGATTTCTTCAGCGAGGAGGATGCCAGCGGGCAGGCCGCCAAGCTCAACTACAAGGCGATTGCCGGTGGCTCGCCGTTCAACGTGGCGGTGGGTTTGCGCCGCCTGGGGATCGAGTCCGGGTTCTTCGCCGGCCTGTCCACCGATTACCTTGGACGGCGCTTGCAGCAGGTATTGAAAGACGAAGGTGTCAGCGAAGGCTTTCTGGTGGAGTTCGACGCGCCGACCACCCTGGCGATGGTCGCCGTGGGTGCCAACGGCTCGCCGCAGTACAGCTTTCGCGGCGAAGGCTGCGCCGACCGGCAATTGCAACTGACGCACCTGCCGCCCCTGGGCGATGAGATTCGCGGGCTGCATGTGGGCTCGTTTTCGCTGGTGGTACAGCCCATTGGTGACACGCTGTTGAGCCTGGTCAAGCGTGAAAGCGGCAAGCGCCTGATCAGCCTCGACCCCAACGTACGCCTTAACCCGCAGCCCGATATTCAGCTGTGGCGCGCGCGCGTCGCAGAGCTGGTGCAACACGCCGACCTGATCAAGGTCAGCGACGAAGACCTGCACCTGCTCTACCCCGACCAGACACCGGAAAGCGTGCTGCAAGGTTGGCTGCAACACCGTTGCCAATTGGTATTTCTTACCCGTGGGGGCGATGGCGCGTCGGTGTTTAGCCGTCAGCATGGCACCTGGTCGCAACCTGCGGTCAAGGTGGTGATGGCCGATACGGTGGGCGCGGGTGATACCTTCCAGGCGGCGCTGATTGCGTGGCTGACGGAACAGCAGTTGGACTCAGTTAAAGGGCTGCAAAACCTTAGCCGCGAGCAGATCGACGCCATGCTGGGTTTCGCGATTCGTGCCGCCGCACTGACCTGCGGCAAGACCGGCCCAGACCTGCCCTATCGTCACCAATTGGGTTGAGCTGAGCGGGCAAAAACTCAAAATGCCATCACGCAGGCCACGTATTCCGTGGCCTGCGCGCCATGCACAAAAAATTGCGCTACTGGAAAACTGTGCTAAACCCAAAAACAGGAGCAGTTATTACAACAAACCTAGGACACCCCCATGCAAAAGCCCAGTGGTTTCTCGACCCGGGCCGTTTTAGCTGTCGGCCTCATCTCATTGCAGTACATCACCTCTCAACCCTCCCACGCTGCCTGTGTTCTCCCCCCGGGAATCGGTAACGATACCTATACGTGCGACAACGGCAGCAGTCCCGGCCTGACCGATCTTTCCGGGGATAACAGCCTGACGCTCTCCAAGGGCGGCATCATTGATGGCAACGTTACCCTTGGTGCTGGAATGGATAGGGTAGAATTCAACGATGACGCCGTGGTCAACGGCGTAGTGCAGCAAGGTCCCGGTATCGATCATTTCCTGATGACAGGCGGAAAGATCCAGGCTTTGTTCCAAGGCGATGGCCTCGACACCTTCGAAATGAGCGGCGGCACCATCGTCGACGCGTTTGAGGACGGCGACAGGGCCCGCCAGAGCGGTGGCAGCATTGGCCGCGTCAATATGAAACTGGACAAGAATTTCTATTACATGTCCGGTGGCGACATCGTGAACAACCTGGTGACCGGCTTTGATATCGACACGATCGACATTTCCGGCGGTACCATCGGTGGCAATATCAGCACCAGCGGCGGTGATGACAGCATCACCGTCAGGGGCGGCTTGATCAAGGGTGAGATCCGCGCCAGCGTCGGCAACGATACGTTCCAATGGCTGGGTGGCGGCCAGATCAACGCCCCGGTATTGATGGGTGATGGCGACGACACCGCCCTGCTGCAAGGCTTGAGTGAAAGCACCCTGACCCACACGCCCTCTATCGATGCGGGCCTGGGCAACGATCAACTGACCTTCGATGCGACCACGTCCAGCACCGCCAGCCGCTACCTTGGCTGGGAGACGGTCAACCTCACCAACAAATCGCGCCTGGACCTGGTCGGGGACTTTTTCTCAGGTGACAGTGACAGCAAAACCGGCATCTTCAACATCGACGGCAGCAGTACCCTGGCCGTGACCCAAGGCAGCATCCGCCCCTACACCGCCGGGCAACGGGTGACGTTCAATAACGCCGGCACGATCGACATGACCGCTGACAACAGCGCGACCAGCGTGTTGACGGTGCATGGCGACTACGTGGGCGACAACGGCCAGTTGCATCTGCAAACCGTACTCGGCGATGAAAACTCTGCCACCGACAGGCTGGTCGTATCCGACGGCAGTATGAGCGGTCACACACAATTGGCCGTCAGCAACCTCGGCGGTGCCGGTGGGCTTACCCGCAACGACGGTATCGAGGTGGTCCAGGCGCTTAACGGTGCCGTCAGCCCCCCTGATGCGTTCGCTTTGAAGTACCCGGTATCCGCCGGGGCCTATCAGTATTTCCTTTTCCATGGCGGCACTGTCGCTGGCACGGAACACAACTGGTACCTGCGTTCCTCGGTGGTAGCGGTGCAACCGCCAGCCGTTGTGACGCCGACGCCGCCCGTGCCGCCCGCTGTGCCCGTAGCGCCCATTCCGGCAAATCCGCCAGTAGTCGACCCGGACGAGCCGCCTGTCGAACCCCCGACCGCGCAACCGGTAGCACCGGTCGAGCCCCCTGCGCCACCACCCAGCCAGGTTGCGGCAGCCCACTCACCGCAGTCCGCGGCGAGCAACCCGCCGTTGCCGACCGCTATCGCCGGTGCCGAGCCGATTCCGTTGTATCGCCCGGAAGTGCCGATCTATTCAGTGGACATCCCCGCTGCGCAGGTCATGACGTTGCAAGCCCTGGGTACCTTCCATGAACGCCAGGGCGAGCAAAGCCTGCTGACCGGGACCGGTGCAATGCCGGCAGGTTGGGGCCGCGCCTACGGCAGTGACTTCAACAAGAGCTGGTCGGGCACGGTGGCGCCCAGTTTTGACGGCACGTCCAGGGGCTTCCAGGTGGGCCATGACCTCTATGCCAGCGAAACCAGTGGCGGGCAGACTCAACGCTTTGGCCTGTTTATCGGCCAGAGTCGCCTGCGCGGCGACGTCAAAGGGTTTGCGCTGGGCTGGCAAAACCATCGTTCCGGGCGAGTCAAACTCGACGGCGACAATGTCGGCGCCTACTGGACCCTCACCGATCCCACCGGCTGGTACGTGGACGTGGTTGCCATGGGCACGCGCCTGGAGGGCGACAACAAGTCCGACCGAGGCGTGAAGATGGACACCAAGGGCCACGCTCTGGCGTTATCCGCCGAGGCCGGCTACCCGATCACGCTGTCCGAGCACTGGGTCGTGGAGCCACAGGCTCAGGTGATCGGCCAGAAGATCGACCTGGATAGCCAGCACGATGGTATTTCCAAGGTTTCCTTCGACTCCCAGGAATACTGGACCGGCCGCCTCGGCGCACGCCTCAAGGGCCGCTATCTGGTCAGCAACACGCCGGTGGAGCCGTACCTGCGGGCGAATGTCTGGCACACCTTTGGCGGCAGTGACACGGTGACGTTCGATGATGCGGACCGGATCAAGAGCGATCACAAGTCCTCCACCGCCGATATTGGCGCCGGCGTCGTGGCTCAATTGTCATCCGCGTTCAGCGCCTATGTGGAGGGCAAATATGGAACCGGGCTGGACGACAATCACTTTGAGGGCGCCAGCGGTAGTATCGGAGTGAAAGTGAGCTGGTAAAGCTGAAGTCTTGTCAGCGTTGGGCCTGGCACATACCAGGCCCACGGTCTCAATTCACCCTCAAGCGATCAACTAGTGATAACCGCGCTCGCCTGCTCGTTGCAGGACCGGTGCGTGGTTGTGCCTGAGGTCCTCACGCAACCCGGTGATCAGGTTGCAAATGGCTCGACTGCTGTCGAGTTTGTCAGCGTTTATACCTTTGACTTCCAAATCCACCCGGTCACGGTCGCGCTCGTCGTAGACCCTGATCGTCAACGACGCATCCTCGGCTTTGGTGCATTCGCACCGTTTAGGCAGGAAACTCCCTTCAATAATGCTGCGAAGCTCTAGTTCTGAAAGCATGGCTAACCTCTCCTTTTTTTGAGACCGCCAACAGTTATATGTATCCGACAGGCACTTGCCTGCCACGTCTTGCCAACCTTGGAAGACGCTTTCAATCAATAAGCCTACTCGGCAAAAACCGCCGTGGTTGTAACCTTTCCTCATAAGCAAACCGCTTGCTCATAGTAAACAAAACGCTCTCTTGGGCTTCATCGTCGAACTACATGGATTAAACGTTTAACCCGCGGCATCGCGGCCAGGTGTTTATGGGGAAACCCTTTTTTCGGCAACATATCGCAACCAATCAATCCATCACCGCCCAGCCGACGCAGGTTTGCGATAAACATACGAAACATATACGATTCGTATATAAACCAAACACAGTGAACCTCATGGGCATCGTCAAGATCACCGATCAACTGCACGAACAACTCCGCCTGGCCAGCGCCGCCATGGACCGCTCCATCAACGCCCAGGCCGAGTTCTGGATCAAGATCGGCCTGCTCGCGGAACTCAACCCGCACCTGCCTTACAACGAGCTGATCAACAAGCTGTTGCTGGACAAACCCGACCTGATCCGGGGGCGCAGCTGATGATCAAGACCCCCGCACAACTGGCCGTGATGCGTGAAGCCGGGCGCCTGTTGGCGCAGGTCTTCGACATGCTCGACGGCTTCGTCGCCGCCGGCCGCACTACCCTGGAGCTGGACAGCACCGTCGAAGCCTTCATCCGCAATGACCTCAAGGCCCGCCCTGCCAGCCTGGGGCAGTACGACTACCCCTTCTGCATCAACACCTCGATCAACGAGGTGGTGTGCCACGGCATGCCCAGCGCCAAGCAATTGCTCAAGGACGGCGACATCATCAACATCGACATCACCCTGGAAAAAGGCGGCTTCATTGCCGACTCCAGCAAGATGTACATGATCGGCAACGTGACGCCCAAGGCCAGGCGCCTGGTGGACATGACCTTTGAGGCGATGTGGGCCGGTATCCGCCAGGTCAAGCCCGGCGCGCGCCTGGGCGATATCGGCCATGCGATCCAGAGCCACGCGCAAGCCAATGGCTACAGCGTGGTGCGCGAATACTGCGGCCACGGCATCGGCCGGCAAATGCATGAAGAGCCGCAAATCCTGCACTTCGGCCGACCTGGCACCGGCCTGGAACTGCGCCAAGGCATGGTGTTTACCATCGAACCGATGCTCAACCAGGGCAGCGCCAAAACCCGCAGCCTGAAAGACGGCTGGACGGTGGTCACCAAGGACAACAGCCTCTCGGCGCAATGGGAACATACCGTGGCGGTGACGGCGGATGGGTATGAAGTGCTGACCTTGCAAACCCCTCAAACCCTTCAAACCCCTCAAACCCTGTAGGAGCGAGCTTGCTCGCGAAGGCCTCAAGGACTGCGCGCTAAACCAGGCTCCCCACTTTTTCGTTGACGTTTTTCGCGAGCGAGCTCGCTCCTACAGTGGCCTTGGCTTCGAGCTCGCGCACCAGCGGCAATACACGTTTGCCGAAATATTCCACTTCTTCTTGGAAGTGCAGAAAGCCCGCAAGCACCAAGTCCACCCCCACGGCCTTGAGTGCGACGATGCGCTCGGCGACCTGCTGCGGCGTGCCGATCAGGTTGGTCTTGAAGCCATCGTTGTATTGCACCAGGTCCTCAAAGCTGGACTTGGCCCAGTTGCCCTCGCCCTCCGGCGACGCCTTGCCTGCTTGCCTGGCCGCGTCACCAAAGGCATTGACCGCCTCGGGGTCGGCTTGGTCGATGATCTGCGCCAGCACCCCCCGCGCCTCTTCCTCCGTGTCGCGGGCGATCACAAAGGCGTTCACGCCCACCTTCACCGAGTGGTGATTGGCAGCGGCCTTGGCGCGAATATCATCGACCTGAGCCTTAACGCCTTCGGGCGTGTTGCCATTGGTGAAATACCAATCCGACACCCGCGCCGCCATATCCCGCGCCGCCCGCGAACTGCCGCCCTGGAAAATCTCCGGCTGGCCCAGGGGCTTGGGCTTGAGGGTGTAATGGTTGAAGCGATAGAAATCGCCCTTGAAGGTGAAATCGTCCTGGGTCCAGATGCCTTTGAGGGCACGGATAAACTCTTCGGAACGCCGATAGCGCTCATCATGCTCCAGCCAATGCTCGCCAATGGCCTGGAACTCGCCCTTGAACCAGCCACTGACAATATTCACCGCAATACGGCCGTTGGTGAGTTGGTCGATGGTCGCCAATTGCTTGGCCGCCAACGCCGGTTGCCACGGCCCAGGCAGGATCGCCGCGATGACCTTGAGGCTGGTGGTTGCCGCGAGCAACGCATGGCTGAACGCCACGGACTCATGCTGGTTCTCGGCACCATAGCCTGCGGTGAAACGAATCTGCGTCAAGCCATACTCAAAGCCCGCCGCCTCCGCCAGCTGCGCCAGCTTGCGGTTGTACTCGATGCCCCAGTGGGTGCGCTGTTCAATCTTGCTGACCACCAACCCACCGCTGACGTTGGGTACCCAATAGGCAAATTTCACAGCTTGCTGACTCATCGGACGGTACCTCGCACAAGGGATGTGCAAGGGATTAGGCAGCAAGCGTGCCAGGGGTAGGCAAATGCCCGTAGCGTGGGGGTTGCGGGGCAAAAAGGGGGATTGAAGCGTTGGCTTGCCAGTGTTTGCGATCGCAGTAGTTTGTGGATCTGCTGTTGCTGGAGCAACAGTGGCGACCAGTCCCGCCAAACGTACCCACGATGCGAAGCGAGTCGCTCTTGATCTTGATCTGCTTTTGATCTTAGGCGCCCCGTCAAACCACGCTGGCCGGAATTCGACAGGGATTTGGGGGGTAAACCGGCAGGGATGCCGGTTTAGCCGCCCCGCGCCATGGATGGCGCGTGGCGGCGGCCCCCCAAATCACTGGCGGATTACGGGCACACCGAGCCCAAGCGAGGTGCCGAGTGGTGGGGCAAGAGCGTTTTGCTTACTTTGCCGCTTTTGCAAAGTGAGCCGCCGTCAGGGCGGAACCCTAAGCGGCCGTTACCGCAGAAATGGATATGTACACAATCCAACTGTGTTGACTGCCAGGCCGCCATCGCAGGCAAGCCAGCTCCCACAGTTGGAGCGTGGGGTGTCCAGCAAAATACTCAAAACGCCAACTTGTACCCCACCGCCATCAACATCACCGCCAGACACGGCCGCAATACCCCATCGGGAATCTTGCCCGTCATATGGCTGCCCACATAGATCCCCGGCAACGACCCCATCAGCAAAAACCCCAGCAAATGCCAATCCATATTCCCCATGCTGGCATGGCCCAGGCCCGCCACCAAGGTCAGGGGCACCGCATGGGCGATCTCGGTGCCAACCAGGCGCCGCGTGGCCAGGAACGGGTACAGAATAAACAGCGCCACCGTGCCCAGAGCACCCGCGCCGATCGAGGTCAGCGCCACCATGGTGCCAAGGATCGCACCTGTCACGACAGTGAGCGCATTCAGATTGCGCGGGCGCAGATGATAGGAATCACCAGCATGACGCTGGGCAAAAGCCAACAGGCTTTTCTTGAACAGGATCGCCAGGGCCGTCAGCAGCAATACCACGCCAAGGGCCTGTTTGATCACCGCATTCATCGCACTGGGGTCGGTGTGCAAGCTGGCCAGGAACCATAACGTCAGCAACACCGCCGGCACGCTGCCCAGGGTGAGCCAACCAGTGATGGTCCAGTCGATATTCTTGTTCTTGCTGTGCACCAGCACACCACCGGACTTGGTGATCGCGGCGTACAGCAGGTCGGTGCCCACCGCAGTGGCTGGGTTGATGCCAAACCACAGCAGGATCGGGGTCATCAGCGAACCGCCGCCCACCCCCGTCATACCCACGATAAAACCCACGATCAGGCCGGCAACCACGAAACCAATATTACCTACATCCATCCCAGCTACCCGCGGCCTTATAAATTTCTGGCCGCAGGATAGCGATTTTTCTTATAACCACTTATACCGATGCGATCTGAGTTTATGCTTTTTTGAAAATCTTCACTTTTTTTGCAAAACACTGCATCCAATGGGCGGGCCAGGGCCGTAGTCATCAGCGTAACCCTGCTGTTCTACCCAATGGAGAAACACCATGAACGCTAAAACACTGCTGTGCTTGACCGGCCTGCTCATCGCCGCGCCATCGGCGTTTGCCCAGGCGGGCCTGCCGGACAGCATCAAGGTGCCGGATGGCCACAAGCTGGCGATGCAAACCACCGGGGTCGGCGAAATCACCTATGAATGCCGCGACAAGGCCAACGCCGCCGGCCAGACCGAGTGGACCTTCGTGGGCCCCAAAGCTGTGTTGAACGACCGTAACGGCCAGCAGGTCGGCACCTATTTCGGCCCACCCGCCACCTGGCAGGCCAAGGACGGCTCGACCATCACCGGCACGCAATTGGCCGTGGCGCCGTCGAGCCCGGGTAACCTGCCTTATCAACTGGTCAAGGCCAACCCGGCCGAGGGCAAAGGTGCGATGAGCGGCGTGACGTATATCCAGCGGGTTGCGCTCAAAGGCGGGGTCGCTCCCGCGACGCCCTGCACCACGGCGAACAAAGGCGCCAAGGAAGTGGTGAAATACCAGGCGGATTACCTCTTCTGGGCCGCCAACTGAGCAAACTCAGCTACGCTGGCCAGGTAGGCGCGAGCAACCTCGCGCCTACCACGCGTAGACGTCTCCTCAGTGGCAGGAATTCTGGTTTGGCTGAAATCATCTTTGATTATGAAGTGTGCCTGTTAGCCTGCGCCCGCGGCGATCAACGCGCCCTGCACCAGCTCTATGAGCAGGACAGCAGCCGCTTGCTCGGTGTGGCACTGCGCATTACCCGCAACAAGGCCCTGGCCGAGGACATTGTGCATGACGCCTTTATCAAGATCTGGCATGGCGCGCGCAGTTTCGATCCCCTGCGAGGCTCCGCACGGGGTTGGGTGTTCAGCGTGACTCGCCACCTGGCCCTGGACGTTGTACGCAGCGCCGGGCGTGACGTGCCGCTGGACGATCAGTACGAACCGCTGGCAGAGCCTGCCCAGGCCATCGAGTTTGCCGCACGCTCCGGGCAGATCCACCAATGCCTGGAACGCCTCGACCCGACGCGCCGCACCTGCATTCTGCACGCCTATGTGGACGGTTACTCCCACAGCGAAATCGCGCAAAAACTCAGTACCCCGCTGGGCACGGTCAAAGCCTGGATCAAACGCAGCCTCGCCGCGTTGCGCGAGTGCATGGCATGAACGACAGCCTGGATGAACTGGCCAGCGAATACGTGCTGGGGACCCTGCCCGCCGAACAGCGCGCGCAGGTGCAACAACGCCTGGCCCATGATGCGCCGCTGCGCGCAGCGGTGGATGCCTGGGAGCAGCGCCTGTTGCCTCTGGTGGCGCTGGCCCAACCGGTGCCGCCTTCGGCACAGCTGTGGCGGCGTATTGAACGCCACATCAAAGCCCCCGAAACGAGCGTGGCGTGGTGGAACCTGCTGGCGTTCTGGCGTGGGCTTTCTGCCGCGGGCCTGACGGCAAGCGTGGTGCTGGCGGCTTTATTACTGACGCGCCCGCCCCTGCCCGCACCCAGCTTCGTGGTGGTGCTGATGGCGCCACAAAGCCAGGCACCGGGCTGGGTGGTGCAGGCCAGTGATAATCAGCAGATCCAGTTGATCCCACTGGGGGTGATGGAGATTCCTGCTGACAAAGCCCTGGAGTTCTGGACCAAGGCCGATGGCTGGCAGGGTCCCGTCTCCCTGGGGCTGGTCAAGCCTGGGCAGACCTTGTCGATCCCCCTGGACAAGCTGCCGCCGCTGGCGCCCAACCAGTTGTTTGAACTGACGCTGGAAGGGCCCAATGGCTCGCCCACTGGCAAACCCACCGGGCCGATCCACGGGATTGGCCGCGCAGTCAAAGTGCTTTGATCACGAAAGGTTAGGCAGCCACACACGAAACCGCGCCCCGCCCAAGGGAGACGCCAAGGCCGTCAAAGTGCCGCCCTGGGCCTCCAGGGCGCGCCGGCTGATCGCCAGGCCCAGGCCAAAGCCGCCCGTGGCGCGGTCGCGGCTGCGGTCCAGGCGGTAGAACGGCTCAAAGATGCGCTCACGCTGGTCCGCCGGTATGCCGATGCCATCGTCGTCCACCCAGATTTCACAGCCTTTGGGGCATACCCGCACGCCCACCTGGATGCGTTTATCGCAGTAGCGCGTCGCATTGCGCAGCAGGTTCTGCAAGGCCCTGGCAGTCAGGCGCGGGTCGAGGCTGAAGCGCTCCACAGCGCAATCGAGCACCACATCGATGACGATGTCTGGGTTTTCCAGCTCATCGTCGACGCTGCCCAACACGCTGTCGATAAACTCATCGAGCGCCACCTCTACCCGCTCCGGCAACTGCGCCGGGTTTTGCAGGCGGCTGTAAGACAGCAATTCCAGCACCAGTTCATCCAGCTCCCGAATATGCGCCACCAGGCTTTGCAAGCGCTCGCGGCTGGCCGCGGGCATGTCTTCGGAAAGCGCCAGGGCCAGGCCGAAATCCAGGCGGGTGAGCGGCGTGCGCAGTTCATGGGAGACCGCGTTGAGCAAGTCGCGCTGCTGGTTCAAGAGGCGTTCGATATCATCGGCCATGGTGTCGAACACCGCCGCCAGGCCGCCGATGCTGGAGCTGGGTGCGAGCCCCGTACGCGCCTCCAGATGGCCCTTGCCCAATAGCGCGGCGGTACTTTTCAGGCGCTCCAGGTCACGCCAGTGCGGACGCAGCCACACCAGCAGGCACGCCAGCAAGGCGGCGCCGACCAGCACGTTCATCGACCAGTACAACAGGTTCATGTCCAACGGGTCTGGCGGCACGGTCAACTTGACCGCGAACTGTTGGTTGATCGGCGAGCTGATTTCTTCCATCCAGCCCCACTCGCCCAGGCGGATTACTGGCTTGCCTTGCTCCAGTAGCTGTTCTTCCTCGGGGGTATAGCGGGCATCCTGGCGCAGCAACAGTTGCACCTTCAGCGGTGCAAAATCGTGGCTCAATTGGTCGGTCACCTGGGACCAGCGCTCCACCGGCGCCCGCTGGTACTGCTTGACCATGAGCTTTTGCAGGCCACGGGACTGTTCGATGTTGTAGTCCATGTAGCGGTGTTCGAACAGCTGGATCACCAGTTTGGGAATCAGGTAAATCGCCGCACTGTAAGTGACGATGGTGATCAGGTAGAGGCGCAGCAGTACGCGAAACATGCTTCAGCATTCCCACTCGGAACGGCTGAACAGATACCCCTTGCCCCACACCGTCTTGATCTTGCGCGCCTCGCCCGCATGGTCGTCGAACTTGCGCCGCAGCTTGGAGATGGCCACGTCCACCGAACGGTCGGTGCCGTTGAATTCGATACCGCGCAGGCGTTGCAGGATCTGATCGCGGCTGAGCACTTCGCCGGCATGCCGGGCCAGCACCACCAGCAGGTTGTACTCACCGCTGGACAGCTCCACCGCCTGCTCGCGCCAAGTCACGGTGCGCTCGGACAAATCAATGCACAGGTTGCCCATGACGATCTGGTCGCTGGCCACCTGGGGTTCGGACAGGCTGCTGCGCCGCAGCAATGTGCGCACCCTGGCCAGCAATACACGCGGCTCACAGGGTTTGGTCACATAATCGTCGGCGCCCATTTCCAGGCCCAGTACCTGGTCGTGGCTGTCATCGCGGGCGGTCAGCATCAGGATCGGCAGGCCCGCCGAATCGGCGCGCAGCAAGCGGCACACCTGCAGGCCGTCTAGGCCCGGCAGCATCAGGTCGAGGATCACCAGGTCCGGTGGGTTCAGGCGTGCGCGTTCACGGACATGGTCGCCACGGCTGAGCACGCTGACGTGGTAGCCGTTGCGTTCCAGGTAGCTGGCAATCAGCTCGGAGAGTGCGGCGTCGTCTTCCACCAGGAGGATGTTGGGCATGGTGTTTCCAAATAATGCGGTTTGTTGGTGTGTTGCAGGATTGTGCAAGGATATACGCCCCCGGCGCCCTGCGCGCCGTACCTTACACTTCTTCACAGACCCGCTACACAGCTTCACAGCACCACGGCGCAGGTGCCCCTAGGATGCGCCAGTCAATATTGGGATAAGAGCATGTCGAAGAATCTATTTGCGCCGTTTTGCCTGTTGGCCCTCACACTGGCGCTGAGCGCGTGTGGTCAGTCGGCAGACGAGGCGCCCCAAATGCCCCTGGCCAAAGTGCGGATCGAAACCCTGCAGGCCAAGCCCCTCTCTATTACCAGCGAACTGAGCGGGCGCATCGCCGCACCGCGTATCGCCGAAGTACGCGCACGGGTCGCCGGGGTGGTCATGCAGCGGGTGTTCAACGAAGGCCACGATGTAAAACAAGGCGACGTGTTGTTCCGTATTGACCCGGCGCCGTTCAAGGCCGACCTGGACAGTGCCCAGGCCAACCTGAGCAAGGCCGAGGCCAACGCGTTCCAGGCGCGCCTGCAAGAACAGCGCTACAGCCAACTGGTGGAAGGCAATGCCATCAGCGGCCAGGAATACGACAACGCCCGCGCCGCCCTGCGCCAGACCAACGCCGAAGTGGCCGCCAACAAGGCCGCCGTCGAGCGTGCCAAGCTGAATTTGGGCTATGCCACCGTGACCGCGCCGATTTCCGGGCGCATTGGCCGCGCCCTGGTGACCGAAGGCGCACTGGTGGGCCAGAACGAAGCCACGCCGCTGGCGATTATCCAGCAACTGGACCCGATCCACGCCGACCTCACCCAGTCCACCCGTGAGCTGAACGACCTGCGCCGCGCCTTTCGTGCCGGCAGCCTGAAGCAGGTCGGCCAGGACCAGGCCAAGGCGACCTTGATCCAGGACGACGGTAGCCAGTACCCGTTGCCGGGTAAATTGCTCTTCGCTGACATAAGCGTCGACCCGGGCACCGGGCAGATCATCCTGCGCAGCGAGTTCCCTAACCCGGACCTCGACCTGCTGCCGGGCAGCTTTGTGCGGGTGCGCGTGGAACAGGCCGTCGACAAGCAAGGCCTCAGCGTGCCGCAACGCGCCATTACCCGTGACAGCGCCGGTATCCCGATGGTGTTGCTGCTGGATGCCGAGCAGACCGTCAGCCAGCAACCGGTGGAACTGGGCGCGGTGATCGACAATCGCTGGATCGTCACCAGTGGCCTCAAGCCCGGCGACCGCATCATCGTCGAGGGCCTGCAACATGCGCGCCCCGGTGAAAAAGTTGAAGTGGACGACAGCCCGCTCGTAAAGGAATAACCCGTCATGCCGCAGTTCTTTATTGACCGCCCGATCTTCGCCTGGGTGGTGGCTTTGTTCATCCTGCTGGCCGGTGCGCTGGCCATCCCGCAGTTGCCGGTGGCCCAGTACCCCAACGTCGCGCCGCCCAAGGTGGAAATCTACGCGGTGTACCCCGGCGCCTCGGCCCAGACCCTGGATGAGAGCGTGGTCAGCCTGATCGAGCAGGAGCTCAACGGCGCCGATCACCTGCTGTATTTCGAATCCCAGAGCAGCCTGGGCTCGGCGACCATTACCGCCACGTTCCAGCCGGGCACCAACCCGGAAATGGCCCAGGTAGATGTGCAAAACCGCCTCAAAGCCGTGGAGTCGCGCCTGCCCCAGGCCGTGACCCAGCAAGGCTTGCAGGTGGAAAAGGTCTCCGCCGGCTTCCTGCTGCTGGTGACCTTGACCTCCAACGACGGCAAGCTCGACGACGTCGCGCTCAGTGATTACCTGGCGCGCAACGTGATGAACGAGCTCAAGCGCCTGGACGGCGTCGGCAAGGCCCAGTTGTACGGGGCCGAACGCGCCATGCGTATCTGGATTGACCCGCAGAAGCTGATCGGTTTCAACCTCACGCCGGCCGACGTCAACGCCGCGATCAGCGCCCAGAACGCCCAGGTCTCGGCGGGCAGCATCGGTGACTTACCGGGCACCCACGCCCAGGAAATTACCGCGGCGGTGCTGGTCAAGGGGCAACTTTCGACCCCGGCGGAATTTGCCGACATCGTGCTCAAGGCCAACCCCGATGGCTCTACCGTGCGCATCGGCGATGTGGCACGGGTGGAAGTCGGCAGCCAGGAATACCAGTTCTCCACCCGCTTGAACGGCAAGCCGTCTACCGCCGTCAGCGTGCAGCTATCGCCCGGCGCTAATGCCTTGAGCACCGCCACGCTGGTGCGGGCGAAAATGGACGAGTTGTCGCGCTACTTCCCGGCCAATGTGGAATACAAGATTCCCTATGACACCTCGCCCTTCGTCAAGGTCTCGATCACCAAGGTGGTCTACACCTTGCTGGAGGCCATGGCGCTGGTGTTCGCGGTAATGTTCCTGTTCCTGCAGAACGTGCGCTACACCTTGATCCCCACGCTGGTGGTGCCGATTGCGCTGATGGGCACCTTCGCCACCATGTTGCTGCTGGGTTTCTCGATCAACGTATTGACCATGTTCGGCATGGTATTGGCCATCGGTATCCTGGTGGACGATGCCATCGTGGTGGTGGAAAACGTCGAGCGGATCATGGCCACCGAGGGCCTGTCGCCCAAGGACGCGACGAAGAAAGCCATGGGCCAGATCACCGGGGCCATCATCGGTATCACCCTGGTGCTGGTGGCGGTGTTCCTGCCGATGGCCTTCATGCCGGGTTCGGTGGGGGTGATCTACCAGCAGTTCTCGCTGTCGATGGCCACCTCGATCCTGTTCTCGGCGTTCCTGGCCCTGACCTTGACCCCGGCCCTGTGCGCCACCTTGCTCAAGCCGATTGCCAAGGGCGAGCACCATGCCAAGGGTGGTTTCTTCGGCTGGTTCAACCAGCGCTTTGACCAACTCACCAACCGCTACGAAGGGTGGGTGGCCTATGCCCTCAAGCGCAGCGGCCGCTACTTGCTGATCTACCTGGTCTTGCTGGTGGGCATGGGCCTGCTGTTCAGCCGCCTGCCCTCCTCGTTCCTGCCGGTGGAAGACCAGGGTTACACCATCACGGATATCCAGTTGCCGCCGGGCGCCAGCAAGAACCGTACGGTACAGGTGGCCGAGCAGATCGAGGCGCATAACGCAGGCGAGCCTGGGGTGGGTGATACCACCATGATCATGGGTTTCAGCTTTTCCGGTTCCGGGCAGAACGCGGCGTTGGCGTTTACCACGCTCAAGGACTGGTCGGAACGTGGCAGTGATGACTCGGCTTCCTCGATTGCCGATCGCGCCAACATGGCCTTCAGCGAACTCAAGGACGCGATTGCCTACGCGGTTCTGCCGCCACCGGTCGACGGCCTGGGCACGTCCAGCGGTTTCGAGTTCCGCTTGCAGGACCGCGGTGGCGTCGGCCATGCCGGGTTGATGGCCGCGCGTACCGAATTGCTGGACGCTGCGGCGAAAAGCCCGATCCTGGCCAACGTGCGCGAAAGCGCCCTGGCCGAAGCGCCACAAGTGCAGCTGGAAGTGGACCGCAAGCAGGCCAACGCCTTGGGCGTTTCGTTTGCCGACGTGGGCAACGTGCTGTCCTCCGCTATCGGTTCGGCTTACATCAACGACTTCCCCAACCAAGGCCGTATGCAGCGCGTGGTGGTGCAGGCCGAAGGCGACCAGCGCAGCCAGGTGGCCGACCTGATGAAGATCCACGTGCGCAACAACGCCGGGAAAATGGTGCCGCTGTCGGCCTTTGTCCAAGCCAAGTGGACCCAGGGCCCGACGCAGTTGACCCGTTACAACGGCTACCCGGCCATCGCCATCAGCGGTGAAGCGGCGCCGGGGCACAGCACGGGCGAGGCCATGAACGAAATCCAGCGTTTGGTCAGCCAGTTGCCCGCCGGGCTGGGCCAGGAATGGACGGGCTTGTCGTTGCAGGAGCGCTTGTCCGGATCCCAGGCTCCGCTGCTGTTGGGCCTGTCGTTGCTTATTGTGTTCCTGTGCCTGGCTGCGCTGTATGAAAGCTGGTCGATCCCCACCTCGGTGTTGCTGGTGGTGCCACTGGGGGTACTGGGCGCGGTGTTGGCCGTGAGCTTGCGCGGGATGCCCAACGACGTGTTCTTCAAGGTTGGCTTGATCACCATCATCGGCCTGTCGGCGAAGAACGCGATCCTGATCATCGAGTTCGCCAAGGACCTGTATGACCAGGGCGAGGACTTGATCGACGCCACCTTGAAGGCGGCGCGGTTGCGGTTGCGGCCGATCATCATGACGTCCCTGGCGTTTATCCTAGGCGTGGTGCCACTGGCTATCGCCACCGGGGCCAGTTCGGCCAGCCAGCAGGCGATTGGCACCGGTGTGATTGGCGGGATGATCACGGCGACATTGGCGGTGGTGTTTGTGCCAGTGTTTTTTGTGGTGGTGATGAAGCTGGTGCGCAAGCGCCATAAACCAAACTGATCAACGCCGTAGCGAAAGGTGGTGGCTTGCAAGTTGAACCCGTCGCCGGTAACCACGATGCGAAGCGAGCCGCTCTTGATCTTGATCTGCTCTTGATCTTAGGCGCCCCGTTAAACCACGCTGGCCGAACGCAGGCTTGAATCCGTGGGTAACCCGGCAGGACGCCGGGTTAGCCGCCCCGCGCCATGGATGGCGCGTGGCGGCGGCCCACGGATTCAAGACTGTGTTCGGGTACACCGAGCCCAGGCGAGGTGCCGAGTGGTGGGGCAAGAGCGTTTTGCTTACTTTGCCGCTTTTGCAAAGTGAGCCGCCGTCAGGGCGGAACCCTAAGTGGCCGTTACCTAAATAACGGATATGTACCCGGTCCAACTGTGTTGACTGTCAGGCCGCCTTCGCGAGCAAGCCCGCTCCCACGCAAGCCCCACAGGGTTATTGAGTGCATTCATGATCAGGTACACCCGAATAAGCTATGGTGCTCACACATAGTTCTTTGTGAGCCACCATGCCCTTCCTCGCCCGCACCCACCCTCGCCTCTCATCCGCCGCCGTACTGGGCCTGGCCGTCGGCTTCCTGGTGCCGGCCGACACCCTTGCCAGCAAAATTTTGATCGGCTGGAACGCCGGGGTCTGGACCTACCTTGTTCTGATGCTGTGGCTGACCATTCGCGCCAAGGCCGAGGACGTCAAGCGCATTGCCGAAGTCGAAGATGAAAACGCCGGCCTGGTGCTGTTCATGGTGTGCATCGCCGCCATCGCCAGCCTGGCCACCATCACCTTCGAACTGGTGGGCAGCAAGGACCTGGCCGCTTCCGAGCGTCTGCTGCACTACGGTTTTACCGGGCTGACGGTGATCGGCTCCTGGCTGCTGATCGGGGTGATTTTCAGCGTGCACTACGCCAGGCTCTATTACACCTGGCCAGGCAAGGAACCCGCCTTGCGTTTTGCCGAAGGCTTGCTCACCCCCAACTACTGGGATTTCCTGTATTTCTCCTTCACCATCGGCGTAGCGGTACAAACTTCGGATGTGGGCGTCGCCACCCGTGGCCTGCGCAAGGTGGTGCTGGGGCAGTCGTTGATCGGTTTTTTATTCAACACCGCCATTCTCGGCTTTTCGATCAACATCGCCGCCGGGTTGTTTGGCTAGACTGCACAAACCTTCTAGACGCGCACCCCGGCGTAGGCCGCTAATTGCACTTCACTTTCCGACTCGGTGCTGTATGCCTGCGCACAATTGGATCGACCTGTCCCAGGACGCCGACACCGGTATCGAGACCCTGCGCGCGCATTTCGAAGGCCATGCGTATGACCCCCATTGGCACGACAGCTATCTAGTCGGCGTGACCGAACAAGGCGTGCAGCAATTCAACTGCCGGCGCATGCGCCATGACAGCGTGCCGGGGCAGGTGTTCCTGCTGGAGCCTGGGGAACTCCACGACGGCAATGCCCCGACGGTCGACGGCTTCACTTACCGCATGCTCTACCTCGATCCACAGTGGCTGGAGCGGGAAATTTCCAGTGTCTTTGAGGAGGCACCCGCCCATCATCAACTGAGTTTCGCCAGCACCTTGGCCAGCGATCCGCGCCTTGCCCTGGCCACCAGCCACGCGTTTCAGAGCTTGCATCACGGTGAATTGCGGATCGTGCGGCAAAGCGCGCTGGATCTGTTACTGGAACGCCTCACCGGCCAGCTCTACTGGCGCATGCGCTATCGCGATGACCCACGTTTGCCGCAGGTGGCGCACAAGGCCCGGGAATACCTGCACGCCCATCTGCATCAGGACGTGGGCATGGATGAACTCGCACTGGCCTGCGGCGCCGACCGCTTTCGCCTGAGCCGTGCGTTCAAGAGCGCCTTCGGCCTGCCGCCCCACGCGTATCTGGTGCAACTGCGCCTGGCCCGTGCCCGATATTTATTGGCCAAGGGCGATCAACCGGCAGACGTGGCGATGGCCTTGGGTTTTGCCGATCAAAGTCATTTGGGCCGCTGGTTCATGCGGGCTTATGGCCTGACGCCAGCCGCGTACCGCAAGCGCTGCACAAACCTTCCAGACCGGTAACCCGCAGGCTTGTGAAGATGGACGCTCTCGATGAGTTCACCGGAGTCACCCATCATGCTGTCCACCTTCGTGCCTTTCATGCTGTTCGCCTTTGTCGCCTCCATCACCCCCGGCCCGACCAATATCCTGGTGCTCAGCAACAGCGCTCGTTACGGTTTCAAGGCTGCGCTGCCAATCATCCTGGGGGCGTGTGTGGGGGCATCGGCAATTGTGCTGCTGGTGGGTTCCGGTGTGGGCCAATCGCTGGTGCAAATGCCTAAGGTGCAAATGACGATGCAGTGGGCCGGTGTGACCTGGCTGAGTTACCTGGCCTGGCAGATTTTTAGTGCGCCAGCCCAGGCCATCAGTGCCGATGCCAGGCAAAAACCCTTGGGCCTGTTGGGTGCCGCGGCCCTGCAATTGATCAACCCCAAGACCTGGATGATGGCGCTGGCGGTGGTGAGCGTGTTTGCTGGCCAGGGTGGGCAGCGCCAGGTGGTGTACCTGTCCCTGATATTTTTCCTGATCGCCTTGCCCTGCCTCGGCGCCTGGGCCTTATTGGGTGCCGGGTCTAGCCGCCTCTTGCGCTCCCCCAGTACCTTGCAAGCGTTCAACCGAATCATGGCCTTGCTGCTGTTGGGCTCAGCCTGGCTGAGTGTGCTGATCTGAAGGCGAAAAAAAGGGGAAGCCTAAGCTTCCCCTGTTCGGGTGGATGAATGAATCAAAAGTCGTAACGCACGCCGAAGTTGACACCCCATGGCTGGTCGACGGTTTTACCACGTGTATGCTCGAGGTCCGCATGCAGCTTGACGTTCTGAGACACCGACATCGCCACACCACCGGCCATTTCAATGCGCGAGCCGAACACATCGTTGTTGAAGCGCTCGCCGTTGACCGTGACCTTGTTGTTGTGGTTGAACTCATGGGCCAACGCAGTACGCAAGTACGGTTGCAACACACCACCGCTGTCCAGCTGGATACTCTTGCCCACCGTGACGCCTGCCTTGCCCACAACCGAGGCCGAACGGTCACCTTTAGCGTGCAGGCCATTGTCCAGGTCATAACTCTGGGCCTGGGTGATCGCCGCGTTGAGTTGCCCGTAGGGTTCAACGAAGTAACCGTCATCGAGCTTGATATGCCGACCGACTTCCACCGAAGCCCCCACGGCGTTCTGGGTGTAGTTGCCCTTGGCTTTCTTGCCGTCGCTCATGCTCACGTTGACTTCGTTGTGCAAGCGGTTGAGCTTGACCACACCGTCGAAATACAGGCCGCTCTCGTCATCGAGCCAAGTGGCATAACCGCCCACGTAGTAGCTGTCGACCGTACCGCCACCGGAACGGTTGAGGTCGATGTCGGAGGTGCTGTGACCGGCCATCACACCGGCTACCCACTGCCCATCGCCGCCGTACAGCGGCGTGTCGATACCCAAGGTAAAGCCGCGCTGGTTCTGCGTGTAGCCACCACCATCCTGGTTACCGCTGACCTCGTACTTGTTGCCGTAGCCACGCATCCAGAAACCTTCGTTGTTGCCTTGGCTGAAACGCAGCTCACCCATGCGGGTACGCAACAAGGTCATCTCGCCGTACAACACCGTGGGCGAGGTGTTGAACAACGCCATCACCGCTTTGGTGCTGTTGCTGGTGCCGCGACGGTTAGGGTCCAGGTACCAGTCGGTGTCTTCCTGCTTGAGCCCGTAACTGTAGGCACCTGCGTCAACCGCTCCGCCGACCAGCGCGAACTGCGCATCACCACCCTCGGTGCTCACCACGCGAATCGGCTCGGCCGTTGCCAACTCCGATCCCGTGGCCGCCAGCAACAGGCTGTGGTTACCTTCGGCAATGCCATTAACGGCCAGCAAGTCGGTCTGGCCGCTGCCAAAATCTGTGTGCATCACGAACGTGCCATCGCCCGACAGGCTGTCAACATCCATCCGGTAGAACTCATTAGGCCCACCAAAATGCACGCTGCCGCCCGCCATTTTCAGGTCGCCGACTTCGCTGTCGCCCACCAGTGCCCAGTGGGAGGCGTTGTTTACGCTTAACTCGGCCACGTTTTTCAACTGGCCGGTCAACCACGAGCCGTTGTTGAGCTGTAACTTGGCGGTGCTGCCCTCCTCGACCACGACGTCACCGAACAAGGTACTGCCGTCGACATTCATGTTGGCGAAGGAGCCGCCGGTAACCTCGAGGAGGTTGCCGTTGCCGCCCTTGAGGGTGGCACCGTTGCGCACATCTATAGTTGCATTAGCCGGTGTGCCCGCCTTCGAGCTTTCGACCAGAATGGCTGCGCCCGCTTTCCCTTCTACGTATGAGCCATCAAGTATTAATGCAGCTGGCACCTCGGGGCTGCGGTCCATATCCATCCGCACGCCATTGAGCTCACCGGTGATGGAGCTGTCGATCGCAATGGCTTGACCGAACAGATACAGGCCAACGCCATTTTCGCCCGTGCCTGCAACGTCGGTTTGGTAGAGGGCCAACGCGCTGTTACCCCCCACACTGACGCCACGCGTGGTGCCTGTGATGCTGCTGTTGAATACCGAAGCAATCGCCCCCTCATCACTGCCAATCGGACGAGAAACGACCAGGCCGGTGCCATTAGTGTGGGTAAGTGTGCTGTTCTTGAGCGACAGCGTCCCGCCACTCATGAACACTGCTGCCGGTTGTGTCGCCCGCGCAGTGATCTCGGCACCATCAATACTCACGTTCGAATTGAATGCCGTGATGTCTTGGGTTTTGCTGCCTGGGTTAACGGTCAAGTTCGCAGACTGTGCACGGATTTGTTTGGTAGTGGCACCTTCCACGGTGAGGCCTGAGCCGGGCTTCAATTCGAAGCTGTCAGGCGGAGGGCCAGGCCGGACGGTTTCATTCGGCCCGGTAACCACTCGCGCTTCGGCCATACCCGACATCAGCACCACTAAAGAGACCGCGTTTGCCTTCAAAGCGAAGCTTAACGGGTTGAGTTTAAAATTGAATATTGACGACATCAGGACCACCCTCTGGGTTTGGCATTTCCGATTGAAGAAATTGGCCGGTACCAAGAGCGCGGAACCATGCCAATCAAGCGGTGCCCAAACTACCCAGAGGCGTTCCCTATTTATGTAGGATTAGTCTTAAGTCGACAGTTTCAATGTCGACACACAGGGTGAGAATATATATGTGGATCCAGGGAGCAGCTGGCTGCTCCCTGGTCGTTGCCGCAACCATTCAGGGCGCCGCGGGTACCGGCGTGTTGTCGCAGTAGGTGGGAGAGACGCCAGATTTGACCGAGCGTGCCCGATGCAAAGCGTCGCTCGATGTTAAAGGCCCTGTTGTCAGTTGAATGGTGTAGTTGATCCGTGCCGACCCCGTGTGCCGTTCTCCTGCGTGTGGATGAATCGTCTTCATGAGGGTGGAGAAAGGCGCGTCCAGGGTCACCTCAAACCCCAGCGCGATCATGGCCGAGGTCAACGGAGGGGAGTCTTTGAACCCTACGGACGCAAGCACTGGGGTCATGCCAGCATCATCACTGTAGCCTTGCCAGTCCACCCGGACCACCATAGTCGGCTCAAACAAGTCCGACGGCGGAATATAAACTGTGATACGTCCGTCCATATTCACAGGCCTGAAAGTAGTACAGTTGATTGCGCCTGGAGGACCGCCCAACATTTCCAGGTTCCGGACTTCGGGCATGACAAGGGCCTGGACGTTGGCCTGTACGTCCACCAAGGTCACCTCGGACTCCTGCCGATTCGTACCAGGCCCCGTATCGATTGTGTAATGCACCTGCTTCAGAGGCGGTGCGTTACCATGCTTGGCAATCAACGCCCATGGAATCTGCAACGGCGGGGTGACCGGAGCGCCGGCAACCCCACCCGTGATCAGCCGAGTGGCGGCGAGCTCTCCCTCGTAAAAGGCCCGGATGGTAAAGTCCTCGGTATCTGGGGTCGGGGCCTCATCCCACAACGTGATATGCATATTGGCAGGCCGATTGGCGTGTTCCGGTAATAGCTCGTTGTCAGCACCCTCGGTGCCGCTGGGATCAACCCCCTTGATTACGACCGGATAGAGGTCGGTGTTAGTCTGGTCCGGAGGATTGGTAGGGGTCGGCCCGACCACGTGTAGATTCAAATTGATGATCGTCGACGGCGCAGGACCATACGTCTTGGATCGACGCTTGATGATGTAAGTGACCGTCAACAGCAAATCACCTGTTGACGCGCCATAGAGCGTTTGCAAAATATGGAATGGAACATCAACGGCCAATGGGAAATTCGTATTGCCTAATGGCGTATTTTCCAGGGTTGCACTGGCGATGCTGGTCGAAAACTGGATGTCAATCACATCACCGTCATTTTCCCGTTGAGGGTTGTCGTACTCAGGGACTCTCACAATCATTCCCTGGTCAATGGCGGCGTCGGCCCGGTCGAAGCGGTTGTCTCCCGGGAACGCTCTGCCAATCAGGGGCTGCTTCAAATTAGCCGGCGCAGGCAGCAAGGCCACATCCACTCGCAAAGAGGAGGAAAGCTGGCTGGGATTGCCCGCCGCGTCCAGTAGCTGATACCGAAGCGTATTGAACGCGTCCGGCCCGCCCTCGACGACACTCTTGGGCAATGGAAACCTCAGGTCCGTCACGGGCCAATCCACATCGGTAGAGGGAGGATCGGGTGCATAGGGGGTATCGGAATCTGTGTAAAAAATTCTCAGCCTATCGCCCGGCGCACGCCCTTGAGCGACGTAATCTGGAATTGAAAAAAACAGTCGATCATTGGGAGGCGCTGGAAAATCGGCCTCTTCAATGGGCAGTGTCAAGCCTGCCGGTAGGATAGGCGCTGGCGGGAGATTCGGAGATGATGCGTACGGTGCATCAGTATCGACAATCAAACGCATCTCGGTCGATTCGCTCAAGTTATCCGCACGTCTGATATACACCTCGTACTTGATATCCCAGTGACCTGGCGGACGCCTGCCTCGGGCGATATTCGCAGTTGCATAGGCTTGTGGCAGTGTTGCATCGAAATTAAAAGTGAACGTTAGGAACGGCTCTCCATACTCCGCATCATCTACCGGCTTTATATACACTCTCACGGTATCCGGAGCGGCGGCACTGACGCTATAGTCTTCCCATCGCGGCATTCGCAGTTCCAAATCTTGAGACAAAGCCTGTTCCCGAGAAAGCAATCCTGGAAACCCTGGAACAGAATCGACTTCTGGTGCTTCCAACTGTGATAAAACGACTGCCGACGGGCTAACAACAGAGTTTAATCTGGCAAAATAATCACGCGTCTTTTTATTCATCATCGTTCTCCATTAGTGACAATATGGGCGACGAACAACAGCGAAAATATTCGTTTAACCCTATTCGCTTAGTACAGCCATTTGCCGGCTAGAAGCACCTGTGCCCGCCGCTTATTTCAGACGTTAAGCCTGCACCGATGTCATCACCTTTTCGTTATCAGCGAGGGCACACCGTCACTTGTGCAATGAACGACATCCCCTGCCTGGCAGAACCCACCCGCGGGATAAGCCAGGTCAACCCTGAAGCGGCGCAGGATCGACTCACCGATTTTGCTTCCACCGCGCCACACCTCATACCATGCAACGGCAGTACTCTGAAGGCGCAACGAATACACCACTGGATCGTAGGGCATGACCGTAAAGTCCAACCCATTGACTAAATCCGCTGGCGTATCAAAGGTCTTGCTTTGAGTGAACCTACTGTCTGGAACAATGGGATCTACCCAACCATTGTTGTTGTAGCCGTGGGTAAAAAATCGCACTTCGTCGTTCACTTGAAAATCGCCATGGGAAACGACTTTCCAACTAACACCTGCAAATATCTCCGGGGATGAGCAACACGTCAGAAACGTACCCGTGCCACCGATAAGCGTGTGCTGAATAACCGGAGTAGGAAAGCTGAGCAGCGGCCCCGTATTAACATCAACTTCAGTATTTCTGGACTGTTGCTGGTTAACCCCGTTATCGGTGGTGTAATGCACGGGCAACGACGAGTTAATGATGCCTTCCATGACGCCCCAAGGAATAACGCTGGAGAATACCAGTTGGCCGGCGACCTCCCCGACTTGGACCGTCTTGGTCGCCACCGGCCCGATACCATTCCAGAAGAACCGCAATACTTGGCCTGGCTGTGGGTCGTCATAGAGAAACACACGGGCACGAGCGCCAACATCCTTGTCTCTAAGGTCAACCAAATTGGCCTCATCTGACACCAACCCGCGCACTTCAGCCGACGGCAAAGTGAGGTTAAGCAATGCGGGCGCTCCCGCATGGTCTTGCCCCGCCACGGTGAAGTCCTGCCTGATACGACGTCCAAATGAGGGGTAGCTCACCAGACCACGGATAATCTCGTAACGTATCCGGATCTCTTCTGCCACCAAGACGGGCAATGGGCCCCTCAGGATGGACCAAGGAATGGGTACCTGTGTTTCGACGCCATCTGACACCGGGACATCCGGCACCGGCCGTTCGTCCCAATAAGCCCGACATTGATCACCCGCGGCCCAATTGGCATAGGGGGGAACCAGCACCACCACTCCAGCTCGCGCGTCATCTCGCTTGATGAGAGTGTCGTCATAGGCTGGCGGCATGATAGTAGGCGCAGGGAGAGGTACGCCTGGGCCTGCTATCAGGTCCAATACAAAGGGTAAGCCGGCACTACGCGTACTGAAATTACCAGCCTCGTCGAATACTCGATAAAAGATGTAGGCTTGCCCGTTGTTCAGGCGACGAAATGCGGCGGCCGGTAACTCGCTGATCAGCGGGTCCGAGGTGTTTACCAATACATAATCGCCGTCAGGCGCAGCGGCAGCTGGGTTCGGGTTGTTGGATAGAAACATTTCAATGCGATCATTGCGCTCTCGCCCTCGATAAGGCGGGACATTGAAGCGCACCGGGTCATTGCCCGCCAAGTAGGCTTCATCGACACCCGTGATGGGCGCAGTCACAAAACTGAGTTGGTCATCCGGCCTGAGCAGTTCTGGTGATTCCAAATCAATGGTTAATGTGACCTTCGGATCAAGCTCGCTAACCTGCCCCTCCGAGTCTGTCACACGATAATAAAGCTCCACCGAGCCTGAACGCTCTCGAAGCATGGCCAATGGCACGTGCATTTGCACAAATGCAGGCAGCGGCGGCGGTGGAGCATCAATCAGTTTCAGGTCGGCCTGTCTTTCAATACCGTCTCGCAACCAGAGAAGTTGCACTCTGTGGGGGGTATCCAGCGGCTCTGGGGCCGGGAGCCACATAGGTATCCTGACCAACAGGGGCGCAAGCGTCAGTGAAACCGGTACAAGACCGTTGGGGTCGAGAGGGTCGACACCCGGAATGTCCATGGGTCCCAGCGCAAGTACCCCGCCAATGCGCGCTCCAGAAATATGAGTCAATGTTGAAATGGACATACTCTTTCCTCTTTCGATGATGAGTTCCTGGAGCGCTTCCACCCATCACGTTGTGAGAAAGTAAACGCCAGCCCCTTCTGTTTGGGAACTGTCAGAATTAACAGGTTGTGGGTCCCATTCGTCGGTTTTATCCAAGCATTGCTGCGTGCCAATAGCGAAGATTAGCTTGACGGCTTCTTGGACTTGGTGTTCCCTGAAACCGGTTTCAGCGCGACCCCAAACTCCAATAAGAAAGGCTTTACCGTGACTTCATTCTCCGCCGCCCAGCGCAGCCGCGTGACCATGCTCGACGTCGCCGAGCGCGCGGGCGTATCCAAGGCCAGCGTGTCGCGCTTTATCGGCGATGACCGCGCCCTGCTCTCCGATGCCATCGCCCTGCGCATCGAACAGGCCATCGACGAACTTGGTTATCGCCCCAACCAGATGGCCCGTGGCCTCAAGCGTGGGCGCACGCGCCTGATCGGCATGTTGGTGGCGGATATCCGCAACCCCTACTCCATTGCCGTGATGCACGGCGTCGAAACCGCGTGCCGCCAGCACGGGTACAGCCTGGTGGTATGCAACACCGACCGCGATGACGAGCAGGAGCGCCAGCACCTGGCGGCGCTGCGCTCTTACAACATCGAAGGCTTGATCGTGAACACCCTGGGCCATCACCTCGACCAACTGCTGGAACTGCAACGGGAAATGCCCCTGGTGCTGGTGGACCGCAAGGTCGAACCGCTGCACAGCGACCTGGTGGGCCTGGATAACCCGGCGGCAGTGCGTATGGCGATGGACCATCTGCAACAGCAGGGTTTCCGCGAGGTGCTGCTGGTGAGCGAGACCACCGACGGCACCAGTTCACGTCTGGAACGCCTGGCGAGTTTCACCACCGAGATTGCCCAGCGCCCGGCGTTGACAGGCGCCGTGGTTGAACTGGATGGCGAATTGGAAAACCGTCTGCAAGCCTTTCTCGCCAAACCCGGCCCCAAGGCACTGTTTTGCGCCAACGGCGTGGCAGCACTGGCCTGCACCCGTGCACTCAAGGCCCTGGGCTGCGACCTGTTCGACGACGTGGGCCTGATCGCCCTGGATGACCTGGACTGGTACCCGCTGGTGGGTAATGGCATCACCGCCCTCGCCCAACCGACGCAAGCGATTGGTGCCAGCGCTTTTGACTGTTTGCTCAAGCGCCTGCGCGGCGATACCGCCCCCACCCGCACCCTGGATTTTTTACCCGAGCTGATTATCCGCGGCTCGACTCAATCCCCTGTGGGAGCGGGCTTGCTCGCGAAGGCGGTGTATCAGCCACTTCCAAGCTGACTGACACGCCGCCTTCGCGAGCAAGCCCGCTCCCACATTTTGTTCTGCGCATGAAAATGAAACCGGTTTCAGAGGTAAACAACAATGCATAAATACCCCGTTTCCATCAGCCTTTCCAGCTACGGCGCCGACCTGGTTCGCCAGCAGGGCCAATTGAGTTTTGTCGCGCTGCTGAGCGCCGCCGGTGCCCAGCGCATTGAGTGGCGTGAAGAACTGCTCACCACCGAGCAATCGGCCGAACTGGCCCTGGCCGCTGCAGAACAAGGCCTGGAATCAGTATTTTCCTCGCCCTTGGAGCTGTGGGTCGCCGGCCGTGCCCAGCCCAATGCCGAGCTGGCCGCTACCCTGGACCGCGCCCAGGCCTTTGGTTCGGGCTGGCTGAAAGTGTCTCTCGGTTACTTCACCGATACCAACGATCTGGAAAGCCTGCACGCCCTGCTCAACCGCCACCCAGTCAAGCTGCTGGTGGAAAACGACCAGACCCTGCACGGTGGGCGCATTGAACCGATGCAACGGTTTTTCACTGAAGTCGAACGTCTCGGCCTGCCAGTGAAAATGACCTTCGATATCGGCAACTGGCAGTGGCAAGACCAATCCGCGCTCACCGCTGCGCGGTTGCTGGGCCGGCATGTGGATTACCTGCACTGCAAGGCCGTGGCCCGTCGCGCCGACGGCAAGCTCGTGGCCTTGCCGCCGGGCGCCACCGACCTGCATCTGTGGGAACAACTGCTTAAACACATGACTCAAGGTATTACCCGGGCGGTGGAATTTCCGTTGCAGGGCGATGACCTGATCGAGGTCACCGCACAACAGGTCGCGACCCTGGCCCGCCTTGGCCAACCCCATGTGGAGAACGCCCATGTCTGAGATCGATATCCTCTCGTTTGGCGAGACCATGGCGATGTTTGTCGCCGAACAGACTGGCGACCTGGCCCAGGTCGGGCAGTTTCACAAACGCATTGCCGGCGCCGACAGCAACGTCGCCATCGGCCTGTCGCGCCTGGGGTTCAACGTGGCCTGGCTGAGCCGCGTGGGTAACGATTCCCTCGGGCGTTTTGTGGTCGATACCTTGACTAAAGAAGGGCTCGATTGCCGCCATGTGGCCGTCGACCCACTGCACCCCACCGGCTTTCAACTCAAGTCCCGTGAAGAGGCCGGCGCAGACCCTCAAGTGGAGTATTTTCGCAAAGGCTCGGCCGCCAGCCACTTGTGCATCGATGCCATCCACCCGGCGCTGCTGCAAGCCCGCCATTTGCACGCCACCGGCATTCCGCCAGCGCTATCCGATGCCACTCGCGCACTGTCGTTCGAACTGATGACGCAAATGCGCAAGGCCGGGCGCAGCGTGTCGTTCGACCCGAACCTGCGCCCGTCCCTGTGGGCCAGCCAGGCGCAGATGATCCGCGAAATCAACGCGTTGGCCGCTCTGGCCGACTGGGTGTTGCCGGGCCTGGGCGAAGGCCGCCTGCTCACCGGGTTTGACGACCCGGAAGACATCGCCGCGTTCTACCTCGACCAGGGCGCCGAAGCCGTGGCGATCAAGCTGGGCGCCGAGGGCGCCTATTACCGCACCCATATGGACCAGGGTTTTGTCGCCGCCGTACCGGTAGCCAAGGTGGTGGATACGGTCGGTGCCGGCGATGGCTTTGCCGTGGGCATGATCAGCGCCCTACTGGAAAACTCAAGCTTCCCCGAGGCCGTGCAGCGCGGCAACTGGATCGGCAGCCGCGCCGTGCAGAGCCGTGGCGATATGGAGGGTTTGCCGACCCGCGCTGAATTACCCACCCGATCCGTTGCGTGACCCATTACCTGTTGCCACAACTACAACAAGCTCAGGAGCAACCCCATGGAAACCGTGAAACTCGCCACCCGCCGTTGGTGGTACATCATGCCTATCGTGTTTATCACCTACAGCCTGGCCTACCTGGACCGCGCCAACTACGGCTTCGCCGCCGCGTCCGGCATGGCCGAAGATCTGATGATCACGCCGGGCATGTCTTCGCTGCTCGGTGCGCTGTTTTTCCTTGGCTACTTTTTCTTCCAGGTGCCAGGGGCGATCTACGCGCAAAAGCGCAGCGTCAAGAAACTGATCTTCGTCAGCCTGATCCTCTGGGGCGGCTTGGCCACGCTGACTGGCGTGGTGTCCAACGCCTACATGCTGATCGTCATCCGCTTCATGCTCGGGGTGGTCGAGGCCGCCGTGATGCCTGCCATGCTGGTGTACCTGTGCCACTGGTTCACCCGTGCCGAACGCTCGCGGGCCAACACCTTCCTGATCCTCGGCAACCCGGTGACCATGCTGTGGATGTCGGTGGTGTCGGGCTACCTGGTGCAGCATTTCAGCTGGCGCTGGATGTTCATCATCGAGGGCCTGCCGGCAGTGTTGTGGGCGTTTATCTGGTGGAAGCTGGCCGATGAGCGTCCCAAGGATGCCAAGTGGCTGAGCGACGCCGAAAAGCACAGCCTGGAAACCGCCCTGGCCGCCGAGCAGGTGGGAATCAAGGCCGTGAAGAACTACGCCGAGGCGTTCCGTTCGCCCAAGGTGATCATTCTCGCCCTGCAGTTCTTTTGCTGGAGCATTGGCGTGTACGGCTTCGTGCTGTGGTTGCCGTCGATCCTCAAAGCCGGCTTGCAGATGGACATGGTCGAAGCCGGCTGGCTCTCGGCGCTGCCCTACCTGGCAGCGGTGATTGGCATGCTCGTGGTGTCCTGGGGTTCGGACAAGCTGCAAAAACGTAAGCGTTTTGTCTGGCCGCCCCTGCTGATTGCGTCGATTGCCTTTTACGCGTCCTACGTGCTGGGGGCCGAACACTTCTGGTGGTCCTACACCCTGCTGGTGATCGCCGGGGCCTGCATGTATGCACCCTACGGCCCGTTTTTCGCCATCGTCCCGGAAATCCTCCCAGCCAACGTCGCCGGTGGCGCCATGGCGCTGATCAACAGCATGGGCGCCCTGGGCTCGTTCGGCGGCTCGTACCTGGTGGGTTACCTCAACAGCAGCACCGGCTCGCCCGGCGCTTCGTACCTGTTGATGAGCGGCGCGCTGCTGCTTTCCGTGGTGCTGACGATTTTCCTCAAGCCCGGCGCCAGTGATCGCTCCCCGGCGCCAACCCTGGAATTGAAGGTAAAAACCTCATGAAAAAGTCTGTCGTGCTGTACAAAAAACTCTCCGCCCCGCTCATGGCTCGTCTGCATGAGCAGGTCGAGGTCACGCTGATTGACGCACTGGATGAAACCGGCCTGGCCAAGCTGCGCGATGCCCTGCCTACCGCCCACGGCCTGCTGGGGGCAAGCCTGCGCTTGGACGCTCGGTTGCTCGACCTGGCGCCCCAGCTGGAAGCCGTGGCCAGCGTCTCGGTGGGCGTCGACAACTACGATATCGATTACCTGACCCAACGCGGCATCCTGCTCAGCAACACCCCGGACGTGCTCACCGAAACCACCGCCGACACCGGTTTTGCGCTGATCCTGGCCACCGCCCGGCGCGTGGTGGAACTGGCTGACATGGTGCGTGCCGGCCAGTGGAACAAAAATATCGGCCCGGCGCATTTTGGCAGCGATGTACATGGCAAGACCCTGGGTATCATCGGCATGGGCCGCATCGGCGAAGCCCTTGCCCAGCGCGGGCATTTTGGCTTCGGTATGCCGGTGATCTACCACAGCCACTCACCCAAGCCGGCGGTGGAGGCGCGCTTTGGCGCGCAGTACCGAAGCCTCCAGGACTTGCTCAAAGAGGCGGATTTTGTCTGCCTGACATTGCCGTTGACCGCTGAAACCGAGAAGCTGATTGGCGCCGAGGAATTCGCGCTGATGGGGCCGCAGACGATCTTTATCAATATCTCGCGAGGTAAGGTGGTGGATGAGGCGGCGCTGGTGGAAGCGTTGCAGCAACGCACTATCCGCGCGGCGGGGTTGGATGTGTTTGAGAAGGAGCCGCTGGATCATGCGTCACCGTTGCTGCGGTTGAATAATGTGGTCGCCACGCCGCATATCGGCTCGGCCACCCATGAGACGCGGGAGGCGATGGCTAAGTGTGCGGTGGATAATCTGCTGGCGGCACTGGCTGGCGAAAAGCCGGTAAACCTGGTGAATCCTGGGGCATGGAGGCACTGATACAACACAAGAGCAACTGTGGGAGCTGGCTCCCGTGACGGCCTGACAGCCGACGCCTATCTACCTGGCACCCCGCGATTCAAATGTGGGAGCTGGCTTGCCTGCGAAGGCGGCCTGACAGTCAACACAGCTGGATTGGGTACATATCCATTGCTGCGGTAACGGCTACTTAGGGTTCCGCCCTGACGGCGGCTCACTTTTGAAAGGAGCCCAAAAGTAAGCAAAAGGCTCTTGCCCCACCACTCGGCACCTCGCTTAGGCTCGGTGTGCCCGTAATCCGCCAGTGATTTGGGGGGCCGCCGCCACGCGCCATCCATGGCGCGGGGCGGCTAAACCGGCATCCCTGCCGGTTTACCCCCCAAATCCCTGTCGAATTCCGGCCAGCGTGGTTTGACGGGGCGCTTGAGATCAAAAGCAGATCAAGATCAAGAGCGGCTCGCTTCGCATCGTGGTTACCGTTGAGCGCTACAGATACCTATGCTGCGATAACGGTAAGTGCTGACTGTTCGTTTGCTATCGCAGGCAAGCCAGCTCCCACAGGGTTTTGTGACAATTGTTAGACGACGAACCTGGCCACCATTCCATTCAAGTCCACCGCCAGCCTCGACAGTTCATGGCTGGCTGCGCTGGTCTGGTTGGCGCCTGCCGCCGACTGGGTGGCCAGGTCGCGGATGTTGACCAGGTTGCGGTCCACCTCGCGGGAGACCTGGGCCTGTTCTTCCGACGCGCTGGCAATCACCAAGTTGCGTTCGTTGATCAGGCTGATGGACGCTGTGATCTGCTCCAGTGAGGCGCCGGCTGCGCGTGCCATTTCCAGGGTGGTCTGGCTGCGCTGGTTGCTCTGTTGCATGGACTGCACCGCCTCCCCGGTGCCGTTCTGGATGCCGGCTACCATTTTCTCGATTTCCTGGGTCGACTGCGCGGTGCGATGGGCCAGGGCGCGCACTTCATCGGCGACCACCGCAAAGCCTCGTCCGGCCTCGCCGGCACGGGCGGCTTCAATCGCCGCGTTAAGCGCCAGCAGGTTGGTTTGCTCGGCAATCGCGCGGATCACATCCAATACCTTGCCGATATCCCGGCCCTGGGCGGCCAGGCCCTCGATCATCGCCGAGGTGTTCTGCACGTCCTGGGTCATGGTCTGGATCGCGCCGACGGTTTCCATCACCCGATCACGCCCTTCCCGCGCCGCCTGGTTGGACTGCCCGGACGCCTCGGAGGTGGAAACCGCGTTACGCGCCACTTCCTCCACTGCCGCCGTCATCTCATTGACGGCCGTGGCGGCCTGGTCGATTTCATTGTTCTGCTGTTGCAGGCCACGGGAGGCCTCTTCGGTGACCGCGCTCAACTCTTCCGCCGCCGAAGCCAGCTGCGTGGCCGAACCGGCGATGTGCTGGATGGTCTGGCGCAGGCTGGCTTGCATGGTCGACAGCGCACTGAGCAACCGCGCCGGTTCGTCCTTGCCATCGTCCTCGATGGTTTTGCTGAGGTTGCCGGCGGCAATGGTTTCGGCCACTTCCACCGCCTTGCGCAGCGGGGTCACAATGCTGCGGGTCAGCAACCAGGCCAGCAGCACGGTGAGCAACGCCGCCACTACAGAGACCGCTACCACACCGGTGATCGCGCCCTCGTAGCTTTGCCCGGCATCTACGTCGGCTTGCTTGGCGTCGGCCGCATTGATGGCGATCAGCTTGTTCAATTGCTCGCCCATCTGGTCAGTGCCGTCCTTGATGCGGCTGTTGATCAGGGCGCGCATCTCATCGACCTTGCCTTGTTTGGACAATGCCACCATCTCGGCCTGGGCTTTGAGGTAGTTGTCCAGGGTGACGCCAAAGGCCTTGTACAGCGCAGCCTCCTCCGGGCCGGCAGGCAGCGTGGCATATTTGGCCTGGGCGGTCTTGACCTTGTCAGCCAGCACGTCAATGCGCGTCTCGGCTTCCTGCAAGGCGGCAGGCTCGCGATTGACCAGCACGCGAAACGACAGGATGCGCATGCGCAGCACGTTTTCGGTGATGGTGCCCAGGTGAGTCATGCTGGGCAGTTGGTTGGCGCTCATGTCCTGGGAGGCTTGGCGCATTTGCGTCATACGGTTGACCGCAAACACGCCCAGCAGCACCACCAGAACCGCAATGAAGGCAAAACCGATAAACGCGCGAGGGGCAATATTCAGGTGACGGAGGGACATAGGGCTGCTCTCAGAAGTAGTGTTTGCGTGCATCCTTGCCGCGAAACGATCCGTCAGCGTCAACGCGCTGCCCAGACCTTGGTCACCACTGTTGTCGTTGTAGTGTGGGCCTATGCTTGATATCGGCTGGGCCACGGCTTTAGCGCAGGGTTTTTATAAATATTTTTTTACACTTCAGGCGCCTGGCACTTTCTGGCATCCTGCGCCTCCATTTTCTGACCCGAGCCATCATTTTGTCTGACGCTCAAGCCCCCCGCCCGCGCTATAAATCCGACCTCATGTACGGCCTCGAAGACCGCCCGCACTTCACCGCCGCGATTTTTGCAGCGTTGCAGCATGTGTTGGCGAGTTTTGTCGGCATCATCACGCCCACCCTGATCGTCGGCGGCGTACTGGGCCTGGAAAGCGAAGTGCCGTACCTGGTGAGCATGGCGCTGTTCGTGTCGGGGCTTGGCACCTTTGTACAGGCGCGCACCTTCGGGCCGGTGGGCTCGGGGCTGTTGTGCTTGCAAGGCACCAGCTTTTCCTTTATCAGCGTGATTTTGAGCGCCGGGTTCATGGTCAAGGCCCGGGGCGGCGGCACCGATGAGATCCTCTCGACGATCTTTGGCATCTGCTTTTTCGCGGCGTTTATCGAAGTGGTGCTCAGCCAGTTCATCGGCAAGCTGCGCAAACTGATCACCCCGGTGGTGACCGGCACCATCATCACCTTGATGGGGTTGTCGTTGATCAAGGTGGCGGTCACCGACATGGCAGGCGGCTATGGCGCCAGCGACCTGGGCGCCGCAGGCAACATGGGCCTGGCGGCCTTGGTGCTGCTGACCATCGTGGTGCTCAACCGCTTCAACAACCCGTTCCTGCGCCTGGGGTCGATCGTGATCGGTTTGACCCTGGGCTTTGTAGTAGCGTGGCTGCTGGGCCGCGTCGACATGGCCGCCCTGCCCCAGGTGCCGCTGATCAGCGTGCCCGTGCCGTTCAAGTACGGTTTCTCGTTCGACTGGGTGGCGTTTATCCCGGTGGCGGTGATCTTCCTGATTTCGCCCCTGGAAGCCGCCGGTGACCTGACCGCCAACTCGATGATTTCCCAGCAACCGGTCAAGGGCCCGCTGTATATCAAGCGTATCAAGTCCGGCCTGCTGGCCGACGGCCTCAACTCCGCGATGGCTGCCACCTTCAACAGCCTGCCGATGGTGACCTTCGCCCAGAACAACGGCGTGATCCAATTGACCGGCGTGGCCAGCCGCTACGTGGCCTACTTCATTGCTGGCCTGCTGGTGCTGCTGGGGCTGTTCCCGATGATCGGCGCGGTGTTGCAACTGATGCCCAAGCCAGTACTGGGTGGCGCGACCCTGATCATGTTCGGCACCGTGGCCGTGGCCGGCATCAAGATCCTCGCCGAAGCCGGCCTGCATCGGCGCAATGTGCTGATCGTGGCGATATCCCTAGGCATGGGCCTGGGCGTCGCCGCCGTGCCGGAAGTGCTGCGCGAGTTGCCCAAGGCACTGCACAACATCTTCGAATCGCCGATCACCGTGGGTGCATTCTGTGCAATCTTGCTGAACATTTTCCTGCCCGAAGAGTTCATAGAGCTGGAAGAAGATGAATTCGAGCCGGAGTCCTCTACCCTCAAGGTCATGCAAGACCCGGACATCCCCCAAAAGTAGGAGCATTTCTATATGCGCAAGCTCATGGTTCTATCGCTGTTGCTGCTGACCTTGAGCGCCTGCGCACTGTTCCCCAATCGTGACCCGGTGAACATCAATGTAGTGGGCATCGAGCCGCTGCAAAGCCAGGACCTGGAAGTGCGCTTTGCCGTGAAGCTGCGGGTGCAGAACCCCAATGAAGCGGCAATCGACTACAACGGCGTGGCCCTGGACCTGGAGGTCAATGGCCGGCCACTCGCTTCTGGCGTCAGCGATCAGGCTGGCAGCATCCCACGTTTCTCTGAAACCGTGCTGATGGTGCCGGTCAGCGTTTCAGCGTTTTCGGTGTTGCGCCAGACCTTGGGCCTGAGCCAAACCCAAAGCCTGAACAACCTGCCCTACGTACTGCGCGGCAAATTGGCGGGGGGCCTGTTTGGCACCATGCGCTTTGTAGAACGTGGCACCCTGGACTTGCCTAACACCGCCACTTGGTAAGTGGCTGAAAACCACATCCCCCGAACACTCAAGATCAAATGTGGGAGTTGGCTTGCCTGCGATGGCCATAGGTATCTACACAACTTTGTAGCCTGTAGCAGCCGACGGTAACTACGATGCGAAGCGAGCCGCTCTTGATCTTGATCTGCTTTTGATCTTGATCTTAAGCGCCCCGTTAAACCACGCTGGCCGGAATTCGACAGTGATTTGGGGGGTAAACCGGCAGGGATGCCGGTTTAGCCGCCCCGCGCCATGGATGGCGCGTGGCGGCGGCCCCCCAAATCACTGGCGGATTACGGGCACACCGAGCCTAAGCGAGGTGCCGAGTGGTGGGGCAAGAGCCCTTTTGGTTACTTTTGGGGCTCTTTTCCAAAAGTGACCCGCTGTCAAAGCGGAACCCTAAGTGGCCGTTACCTAAATAACGGATATGTACCCGGTCCAACTGTGTTGACTGTCAGGCCGCCTTCGCAGGCAAGCCAGCCCCCACAGGTTGATTGCGTTCAGTCAGTGATATAGCGAACGCCTGGCTTGGCGCGCTCGTCCACCACCAATTCAAAAATATCCGGCCGGGCGTAATGCCCCACTACGTCATAGTCGTACCGTGCCCGCACCAGATCATCGGTGTCGATCTGCGCCGTCAACAACCCCGCCTCGCCCACCAACGGCCCCGCCAAAATATCGCCCATGGGCCCGACAATCACGCTGCCACCGGCAATCAACGGACGGTCCGCCGGCCAGTTATCAACCTCCACACCCAAGGCTTCAGGCGATGCCTGCACCTGGCAAGCGCTGACCACAAAGCAACGCCCTTCATGGGCGATATGGCGCATGCTCACCTGCCACATCTCGCGCTCGTCCACGGTGGGCGCACACCATACCTGAACGCCCTTGGCGTACATCGCGGTGCGCAGCAACGGCATCATGTTTTCCCAGCACACCGCGCCGCCGATACGCCCCACCGCAGTGTCGATCACCGGCAGTGTGGAGCCGTCGCCCTTGCCCCAGATCAGCCGCTCGGTGCCGGTCGGCATCAGTTTGCGGTGCTTGGCCACCAGGCCGTCCGAGGGTTCGAAATACAACACAGTGCAATACAGCGTGCTGCCACTGCGTTCAATCACGCCCAGCACCAGGCTGGCACCGGTACGCGCCGACAACCCGGCCAGCGCCTCGGTCTCGGCACCCGGCACGTCGATGGCATTGGCAAAATACCGCGCAAAGGCTTCCCGGCCCTCGGGCAGGCGATAACCCAATTGGGTGCCAAAGCTTTCGCCCTTGGGATAGCCACCCAGCAACGCCTCGGGCATGACCACCAAGTGCGCGCCACTGCGCTGGATTTGCTCCTCATAGGCCAGGATCTGCGCCAGGGTGTCAGCCTTGCCGCCAGGCAAGGCGCCGATTTGCAGGGCTGCGACAGTCGATACAGGCATCAGGCTCACTCCGATAGATAGGGGTTGCCCATTCTCCGGCCAGACTCGATCATGAATAAAGCCCACCTCAGTGCTAAATGATATGAGCCAAATGAATATCGCCCAGGTTGACCTGAACCTGCTCAAAACCTTCGAAGCCCTGCACGACGAGTCCAGTGCCAGCCGTGCGGCGCTGCGCCTGGGTGTGACGCAGTCGGCGATCAGCGCCGGCTTGCGGCGCTTGCGTGAGCTGTACGGCGACCCTTTGTTCGTGCGCACCGGCCGCGGCCTGGCGCCGACATTGCGGGCCAACCAGTTGAAACCGGTGATCAGTGAGGCATTGGATCGCTGCCGCCAGAGCCTGGCGATGATCAGCCCGCAAAACCTGCACTACGAGGGGCGCTCGGTGGTGCTGGGGCTGTCGGATGACTTCGAGATTGCCTATGGCCGAAGCCTGATAGAGGCCATCGCACTGCGCCTGCCCAAGCTACGGGTGATCTTTCGCCAGACCTACAGCCAGATCGTCGCCGCCGCCCTGCTCGACCGCACGCTGGACCTGGCCATTACCGCCGGCGGTTTTACCGAGCGCAGGCTGAGCCGGCAGGTGCTGGGGGAAGGTGACTACCGTTGCCTGGTAGACCCCCATAGCCTGGCGCCGGGCCAGGAGATCATCGACCTGCAGGGGTTTGTCACACGCGAGCATGTACTGGTGTCGTCAGGCGGGTTTATCGGCATTACCGATGAAGGCTTGGCGGCGCACGGGCTGCGCCGCCACGTGTGCGCGTCCACCAGCCACTTTGCGGCGCTGCCGTATCTGCTCAAAGGCAGCACCGCAGTGGCAACCATTCCCGGGCATGCGGCCCATGCCATTGCGCAAATGACCGGCTTGCGCGTGCTGCCCTGCCCGCTGGCGCTACCGCATTACCCGGTGGAGTTGGGCTGGCGCACCCAGGCTCAGTTGGACCCGCTGTTGCTCAAGGTGCGCGAGGCGATTGTGGCGTGCTTTACTTCGCCGCCGCCATCAGCTTGTTGACTTCACTGCGCACCATGTTGGAAAACTCCGGCGGCGACATGCCGTCGAGTTCGGCACGCACCCATTCGGCCCATTTGCCTTTGCGCTTGGCGCGCTCACCGAACAAGCGCGCGGCTTCGCCCTTGGCCTTGCCCAGGTTGGTTTGCCACAGGTCGTAGAGGCGCGACTTTTCATCTTCCAGCTCGGCGCGTTCGGCGAGGGTCTTGTTGGCGAGATTGAAGCTCATGTTGAATTACCTGCTGCACAAATAGGTGACATCTTACACTGTAGGCCCAACGTTCCCGATCCGGATTTTGCCTCGGATGAGCGCATGGGGAAAAAAACTGCAACTTTTGCCACCCCCCGATACTCCATTGTTCACTGCCACATCCACCTGCAAGGAGTCACTCAATGGCCCGCAAAACCGCCGCCCAAGCTGTCGAAGATCAAATCAAGGACCAAGCGTTCAGCGAACTGAGCGCGTTGATCGAAGAATCGGACAAACTGCTCAAAAGCAGCGCATCCCTGGTGGGCGAGGAAGGTGAAACCCTGCGCGAGCAGGTCGCCATCAAACTCAAGCAAGCCCTGGAGTCGGTGTCCAACGTGCGCGAGCGCAGCAAGCCGGTCGTGGATGCCACCGAAACCTATATCGGTGGGCACCCATGGCAGACCGTGGCCATTTCCGCAGGCTTTGGCCTGGTGGTCGGCCTGTTGCTGGGTCGCCGTAACTGATGCATTTCAGGCTGCGCACCCGCGCAGCCTGTTTCACCCCGCTGCCAACGCCCTCAACTCGCGCAACGCCTGCGCATCCAGCTCTACTCCGCTTTCCTGCGACTTCGCCCGCGTACGATGGCGCCGATCCCCCGGCAAGCGCCGCAGCCCCGCCGCATGCATCTGCCGCACCAGTTCCTGGCTGCGCTGGGCGAAGCTTTGCCCTGCGGTTTTACTTGGGTCGATCACGATCAACAGTTGGCCCGTCCAGGGCGTGCGCGCGCCAGGGTGGTCCGTCCAATCGAATTCGAACGAGAAGTTGCCGCCCGTCAGCGCGGCCGCCAGCAACTCCACCATCATCGACAGTGCCGAGCCCTTGTGCCCGCCAAACGGCAACAGTGCGCCGCCTTCCAGAATAGCTTTAGGGTCCTGGGTCGGCTGCCCCAGGCTATCGACGCCCATGCCTGCCGGCAGACGCTCGCCTTTGCGTGCGGCGATCTGCACGTCACCATGGGCGATGGCGCTGGTGGCCAGGTCGAACACAATCGGCGCGCCGTCGGCCCGTGGCGCCGCAAACGCGATGGGGTTGGTGCCGAACAACGGGCGATCCGCGCCGTGGGGCACCACACAGGTCATGCTGTTGACCACACTGAGTGCCACCAGCCCCTCCTCGGCAAACGGCTCGACGTCCGGCCACAGGGCCGCAAAGTGATGGGAGTTATGGATGGCCAGCAACGCGATGCCGGCGCTGCGTGCCTTCTCCACCAGCAGCGGGCGCGCCGCCGCCAGGGCCGGTTGAGCAAAACCGTTGCCGGCGTCGACGCGCACACAGCCTGAGGCCACATCGGTCACGCTGGGGACGGCGGTACCGTTGACCCAGCCACTGGCCAGCGTCGACAGGTAACCGGGGATGCGAAAAATACCGTGGCTATGGGCACCGTCACGCTCGGCGCTGGCGCAGTTGTGCGCAAGAATCGCAGCAACCTGCGGCGACGTGCCGTGCCTGACGAAGACCTGTTGAAGCAACTCCACCAGTTCGGCGAAGCCGATCGAGGCGCAAGCGGGGGCAACTGTCGGGGACTGCGCAGACATTTGAAGCTCCGTTTTTATGATTGGAAGGGGCAACGAATGGAACATCCAGACCCCCGATTAAACACCACGCACGCTCTGCGCTGTCAACGTGCGCAACGCTGATTATTTACCGCCTTGCGTCACGGGCGCTTGCCTACCCTGTGCTTTTCCTGGCACGCCGGAGACAGGCTGTGATCCGTTTAACGCCCCCGTATTTTTTCCCCGAGTTTCTCAAACCCCAAGGCAAAGCCTCGCCCACCGCCCGTGAACGCACGCTGGGGCTCACCGCCAAAGACCGTGAATGGCTGTACAACCTCTACCTGGCCACCGACGAATCTCGGCAGGACACACGCCGGCATGATCACCCCATGCGCGTTGAAAAGGTGCTGATCAATATTTCCGGTAAGCCCCCCATCCCCCTTGCCGGCGCGTTCGCGATCAGCCCGACACCCGACGACGCCAAGGCGTTGCTCTACACCCCGGATAACGGCATCCAGGTCTATGACAGCCATGCTGAACTGCTGAGCGAATTGACCGAGCAATTGGAAGACCCACTGCAGAGCGCCCCTTTGCTCAACTACCTGTCGACGGATCAACGCAACTCGCTTGGCGCTGACACGCCCATGGTGCTGACCACTCAGATCATCGAAGGTGACGTGATGCCAGAGCAAGGGCGCATGCTGCAGGCCTGCCAGTTGGATAATGTCAAAGCCATGCTCGGCCACCTGCAAAAAACCCCGACCTTGCCTGACATGCTCGATACGCTGCTGAGCATCATGGGCCGCCAGCAGTTCAAACACCTGGATCTACGGGACACACGGGTCAATGTCTTTACCCGCGAGGCTGAGCAGGCAACGCCACGCTGGGTCAACGTGCTGACCTTGAGCGAAGCGCTGCTGCAATTTTATGTGCGCCATGGGTGGCCCAAAGGGCAAACCCGCGAATACTCGAACCCAAAACATGACACCACTGACCTGACCACCGCCGAACGGGAAGAAGATCGCCAACGCTGGGAAGCCTTGATCGAACAGAGCTCAAGCATTTTTTCGAAGCTGTTGGAAAGCCTGCTGCAGACCTACTGGAATGAAGATATCGACAGCGGCACCTCCCGCGTGGATTTTTTTGCCCAGGTCATGGCGCAGAAGTTTCGCCTCGATGTGCTGCTCAAACGCCAGAGCGACATTATCACCGCCGATGAAAGTGACGCACTTCAGGCACTGTTCCTCAGCGACCAAAGTGCCCGCAGTGCCCATGCCGAAAACCTCAATGTAGAAAAGGTGCGCCTTTATGCGCCCCATCAACATTACGTTGAACCGGCGAGCACGTTGATGATCACCGAGCACCACGCTTACCTCTACACCCAATCGCGGGGGTTACAGGTGCTGGAAAACCTCGATGACCTCAAAGACCGGTTGCTGAGCATGCTCAAGGCCCAAGGTTACGAGGACGAATGGCTCAACGCACTCTCACTGGATGAGCGCGACACGCTGCTCGGCCTGGACCCGATCGCCATCGCGGCAAGGCCGATTCCCGGCAATGTGTTTGTAACCCTGGTGCAAGACATTGTGCGCAAGCAAACAAACAACCTTAACCATGCCCTGCAAATCTACCGACGCAGCGATGGCCAAGTGGACCTGGCGGCCCTGCTCGACAGCGCCCTGGATGTGCGTGCCCTGCTGGACAGTCAACTGGCCACGCTGGAGACCGCCGGGCGCTGGACCTTGCACCCGGTCACCCGCGGCGATGGCCGCCCTTCGACGGTCAAGGCCGAGCGTGCCCGGCTCCAGCTCCAGAGCCTGCAGGCGGTTGAGCACGCACTGGCGCTGGAGCGCGCGAACCATCCGACGTTACGCAGCATCATAGCGGATACGCTCAACGCCGAACTGAAACTGCAACAACAGGCGGTCAAGGCCAGCGAGGTGTATATCAACACCTACGCCACCCGCGCCCAGGAGCGTGAAGAGCGTACGCCAGTGCAGTCATTGAGCATGCTTGAGCACTTCATTGAACGCCTGGCCCAAGAGGCGCCTGCTGTGCCCCTCTCGTCCAGGACGAAGTTCTATACGCGGGGCGCAGGCAATGTATTCGTGCAATTGCCGAGCATGACGCTCAAAACGTTCAACACCATCATCGAGCGCGTCCTGCTGCTGTTCTCCAAGCAGGCCATACGCCAGCAACCCCATGATTTTCTCGTCAAGACTCTCGCCAAACACGCCCACTCGATGCTGGTGGGGTTACGCAGCGAAGCCGAGCTGAGGTGGCTGGATAAAACCCTGGCGCCCACCAGCAAGGCCATTGTCGACACGCTACTTCAGCCCGAGAGTCTGTCGCGCTTGACCCGCCATGGCCTTAACGGTTTTTTGCCGGATGCCTATGGCTTGACGCTGGACTTGAACGCCGTCGATACGCCACAACCGCTGGCCAATATTTTTGTCATCACTGAGCGCGGCGGTCTCGACCCGCAGCGCTCGGGCCAGGCGCTGCTCTGGACCCCGCGCCTGGGCTACGAAGTCTTTGCCTGCATCAGCGACCTGCGCGATGAAATCACCCAGCGCCTGGCGCACCCGCTCAACAGCTTGAGCCTGCTGGAGAACCTGCCGTTCTGCTTGCGCGAGCCCCATCAGGCCTTTCGCCAGGGGCCGCTGCAACGTATCGATCAGGACCTTTTGAATGACCGAGTAAACAGCTACAACGACGCGGTCATGGCGGGCGTTGATCACTTGCTATCCATGGGCCTTGGGGCCCGCGCCTTGCAAGACCGGTTGGACGCCGTCATCGAACAGCCGCCGCCCACCAACCTTGGCAGGGCGATCACGCTGGCCGATGCCATGGTCAACCAGCAGGCACTGCCGGTGTGGCTCGGCATGGCGCCGCCTCAGGAGCAAATCCACCAGGCCGAGCTTCTGGAGCAGTATTGCAACAACGCCGGCGAGGAACACGACTACCTGCATGACATCCAACCCATCCGCGCGTATGCCTTAACCACGCTGACGGCGCTGCTTGAGGCGCGCTTTCCCGGCAAGGGGCTCAACCCCGATGACATCCTGATCCCCACCCATGCGGTGCTCGATGTGAATGTCGACAACCTGACCGACTTTGCCTTGCGGCACTGGCCAAACCTGACGGCGCAACACATCCGCCCGCGCTCACGCACCGCCAAGCCATTACCAAAAGCCCTGGACGCCAGTGCGGTGATACAAATGGTGCGACAGCTGGACCTCAAAAGTGCTTATCAACAACGGGTGCGAAGCCAGCTTGAAACAAAAACCGACGATGCGCGCCAACGCAAACGCCTGTTTTGCCGCCAATTGCCTTGGCAAGCGTTGCAGTGCGCCCACGAACACAGCTTGCAGGAACGCCTTTCCACCCAGGCGTTGAGCCTGGTGCAACAGATTTTCGATATGCCGGACGCCGTAGCCCGAGCCTCACTCAGTGGCGCCACGGCGATGATTCGACCGCTGGAACTGATCGCCACCGAAGGCGCCAGTACCGCCAAAGTGCTGGGCGTGTACCTGATCGGCCCGCAGAGCCCCGGCGATGGACCATGGGTGCTTTACGCGCCGTACAGCGAACAACATGTGTTCAAGGAATATACGGATGAAACGGCCCTGCTCGATGAGATACAAAGGCCGGGCGTCCTGCAGGACTGGGTGCTTATGCACCTGGAAGATCCGCACCAGGCCACTTACCGCCACTTGCTCAAAGACAGTCGCCATCGCCCCTCCGATATCCGCCTGGCAGCATCGCCAGTGAAGGGCAATGTGCTGCATTACCTGTTCAGTGAAAATACATTGATGTTGCTCAAGGTGCTGGGCAGCCAATTCGAAGAAGGCGCCAAGACCTTGTGGGACCATGCGACCCGCTTGTTCGGCAAGGAAATCCCCACGGCGGTACAGTTCATGGCCGGCAAACTCGCCTACCCGCTGGTGGTATGGCGCAGCTACACCTTGTTCAAGCGCTCGGCCGAAGCCTTGCAACTGCACCAGTGGAAGGCTGCGTTCAAGGATTTCGTCAGGGGCGTGGCGCAGATGGCCGCCCTGCGCAGTGCGCTGGACGGCACCGCCCTTGCACCGCCCACCGAAAAAGAGCGCTCGCTGGCCGAGCTGACAGACACGTCACTGCCCGCCGCCACCACCCTCGACACCTGGCATATCACCAGCCCTTCGCGCACCCGGCTGCAGCCGTTCGAGGCACAGGATGTGGCATTGCAAGACCTGAAAAAAAGCACGCTCAGCCAGGTGTATGAAGACCGCAAAGCCTCGAAATACTACGTGCCGCTGGCCGGCAAGGTGTATAGCGTCAAGAAAGCCGCAAAACGCTGGCGCCTCGCCAACGACGAACAGGTTGGGCCGTACATCGGCCGCGATACGCAGGGCATATGGGTACTGGAGCTGGGCGACCAAGAGCCGCGCTTCGGCAGGGCTCAGTCATACCTCAAGACATGGCGCAACGAAGCACGGGATATCAATATTGAAGCGGTGGGCATCCGCGATATCGGTGCGTTGACCTACTGGAAAGCCCAAGCCATCACCGAAGCGCTGAACTTTGCGACTTATTACGCGCTGAACTGCCGCCGCAACGTCGCGCAATTCGCCACACAACGCGACCCGAACAGCCGGGTTGGGCGCTTTTTGGGAGAAATGTTCGGTGTCGTCACCCTGACGCCGCACCAGGTTTCGAAAGTCACCAAAATAATCGACGAGATACTCAATGAGCTCACCGACCCCAGCTTGACCGGTCCAAATTCCATGCGTTTTGTAGTGGGCACCAGCCGACAGGATCCCGCATCGGATTATGCGTTCATGATTCCCGCCGACAGAGAGCGAAAACTGTATCTGCTGAGCCGCTTCTTCGACCCCAATCTGGACGTTTATCAGAACCGCTTGCTGGAGAATGTGGCCTTCAACATATCGACGCACGCCAGGGCCAGTACGCTGATTCACGAATTGACGCACTTGAAGCTGGACACCGTAGACATTGCCTACCTGGACAGCATGCGGCCCTTCCCGGACTTGATCAATATCCAAAGGCCCGGCGCCGCAGTGCTTAAAACCACCCTGGAGGATCTGCGCAGCACGGCGTTATCGACGATGACGCCTGCAACCATGCTGTTCAAGACTCAAGACAGCCTCACCGCGCTGTGGGAAGACTTCCAGCCAGGCTCGGCAATTGAAAAGAAAATTTTCAAGGCGACGGGCGCCAAGACCTTGCAGGACGCAAGGGTCATCTTCATGTCGGTACCTGACAAACGCATTGACACCATCCTGGCCAATGCAGACTCAGTGACGTACCTGATCACCCACCTTGGGCGCTACTTGGAGCCGGGAGCCTGAGCGGCCCCCGGCAGGTACATCAGTCTTTCTGGTCACGCAGCACATTGCCAGAAGCGCCATCGATGCGGGCTTCATATACGGTGCCATCGGATTTGCGGCCTTTGACTTCCCAGTAGCCATTGTCATCCGCTTCAGCGGCGTAGACCTCAACGTAGCCGGCCTTGGTTTTCGCCACCTCGATGGCTTTTTCAATAGTGATCCAGCCTGCACCCGGCTTGTCGGCCATGGCGGCGCCAGCGCTCAGCAGCGCGGAAGTAGCACACAGGGCGATCAAGGTTTTCTTCAACATTTTCGTACTCCATAGTGGACGACAGGTTAATTCCTGATTTTTTAGGCGCACGCAAACAAGAATAAGTTCCAATTGATGTGCAATCGCCATGATGCGGTTCTCGCCGTCTGCCTTGGGAGGTTAGAATGTGGGAAATCAGGATGAGTTAATGAGCGAAAAGCCCCTTTCAGAAACCGAATATGACGCCATCACCGACGCCGCCGCGCATTGGTGCATGCGCCTGCATGCTGCAGATTGCACAGCCGGCGAACGTCAGGCTTTTACTCAATGGCACGACGCCCATCCGCTGCACGCTTTCGAATATGCGGCCATGCTTGAGATCTGGGACGTGGCCGATCATCTGCCGCGCGAAAAGCCTGACGCGGTGGTGGTGCCCCTCAAGAAGCCGCGCAGCCGCCTGCGCACCTACGCGGTAGCCGCAGCAGTGTGCCTGGGGGCGCTGCCGCTTGCCGCTTTCACCGGCTGGGAAGCGGGTTGGTTGCCCAGCTCTTATGAACGCTTCGAAGCCGCCAATGGCTTGAAAAAAGTCACCTTGGGCGATGGCAGCCAAGTGGAGTTGAACCTGGGCACCGAGTTGGTCTACAGCCATTACAAGGACCAGCGCCGGGTCACCCTGAAAAAGGGCGAAGCGTTCTTCAAGGTCGCCCACGACCGCGACCACCCGTTTATCGTGCGAGCCGGCACAGGCCAGGTAAGGGTGACCGGCACGCAGTTCAATGTCTGGGAATATGAAAACCAGGTGCGGGTGATGTTACTGGAGGGCTCGGTGCAGGTCTCCAGCGACAGCGAACACGCCAGCGTGCCGCTGAGCCCAGGCATGCAAGCCAGTTTCCGCCAGGGTGACGCCACCCCGCTAGTCGCCGCCATTAATCCCGATGACACCGCGCTGGCATGGCGCCAGGGCAAGCTGGTACTCGACAACCTGACCCTGTCGGACGCCCTGCCCCTGATCAACCGCTACCTGAAAAAGCCGGTGATGCTCGCCGACGCCAGTACCGGCGCGATTCGCATCGGCGGTATCTACAACATCAACGAGGTCAACAACCTCGTGCCCTCCTTGCCCAAGGTGTTGCCGGTCTACCTGACCCAAAACCAGGACGGCAACCCCGTGCTCAATTCCATTCCACGTAAAACCCCCAAGGGCTGAGCCCGCTCGCACGAACGGGTACGTTTGGGCCGCGGGTGTCCATTTTTGAAACACCTCCCTCGCCTGCATCGCCCGCCGCGTGCGGATTCATGGTTCTGTCACAGGCAGTGTTACATCGCTGAGACAGCGTGAGGCGAGCATGGGCCTATCTCACGCTTTGCGGACTGTTTCAAACCTGAAACAGGGTTGCCATCACTTTGCCTTGTCTTAAACCCAAGTCCTTGAATAACCACATCTAATAGAAAGCGGCACGCCTTCTGCTCCTTCCCTGATATCGCTGTTTAGGGTCAGCGTGAAGAATAAGGACTGCCGCCGTGAACACACTCACACACGCCTCGTCGATAAACGTACTGCTGATCAGCTGCGTGCTCAGTGCCGGTGTCAGCCTGACAAGCCAGGCGGGTGACGGCGTGATCGTGACCGGGCGCACCGTGCAGGGCCATATGTATGGGCGCACCTCGCTGCCCGACCCCTACCCCAACACTGCCAATGCCAACCCCAGCAAAGAGATCAACAACGCCCTGACCGGCGAACTCAGCGACAGGGATATTGGCGGCATCAGCAGTGGCTCCAGCCTCGCACGCTCCCTGCAACAAGGCGGCAATTTGTCGGGCCTGGGCGCCACACAAAACAGCATGTCGACCCTCGGCGCTGGCGCAGCGGCCGGCCATGGTGCGGGCAGCGGCAGCAGCATGGGCGGGCAGATCAGCGACTCGATCCAGCGTGGCATGGCACCGCTCAACAACCTCGGCAGCATGATGGGGGGCAAGTGATGAAGCGCGCCCTATTGATAGTCGCCCTGCTGGGCAGCGCCACGGCCATGGCCGACAACACTGCCGTGATCAACAACAGCGGCCAGCAGTACGACGGTGTGCTGTCGATCAACCAGGCCGCCGGCAACCAACAACAAATGTCCAACAGCCGCGCCATCGCGCTCGGTGGCCAGGCCACCAACGTCGACATTCAGCGCGTCGACGGCAAGGTCGATCCGTCCCTGAACGCCAAGGCAGCGATCCAGGGCAACTCATTCAGCAGTGGCAACGGTGTGCTGGGCATCAACCAGGCGGCCGGGGCCAATAACCAATCCATCAACGCTGTGCGGATCAGCCTCAACCCTGGCCCGCAGAGCATCGATGACAGCGTCCTGTTGCAACAGAACACGACGACGCTGGCAACCGACTCAGGACTCACCCCCACCACTGGCAGCCGCCAGGTCGTGACCAGCGACCAGGCCTTCACCGGCAGCCGAGGAGTGACGCAGGTGGTCCAGAGTGCAGGGGTGGGGAACCGAGTGGCTAACACCCTGGGCATCACTATCAAGTAACCGCTTGGTAGACGTTCGTCAGACCGTACCAACACTTAACCAACTAATTAGAAGCAAGGAGAAACACCATGAAACCTCAAATGGCTCTGAAACCAATGGTTTTCGCTCTCGCCGCACTCATGGCTGCTGCTGCTCAAGCGGGTGGTTGGCACCCTGCGCCTCAACCAACAGGCGTGATTGCCGCTGTGGTAACCGATGTACAAAACAGCGCAGGCAATAAGTTCGATGACACCAAAACCGAAAACAATTCGTCTGCCGACAACTCGGTAAACGGCAACAGCGGTAACGTTGGGGTCAACGTGCAGTCAGGCAGCGGTAACCAGGCCGACAACTCTGCTGCCATCTCCAGCGCCAAAGGCGACGCAGCCACCGTATTCGGCGTAGTCGATGTGAATCAAAACAGCGCGCTGAACAACTTCGTCAACAAAGGCACGCAAAACAACTCCTCCTTGGATAACACCGTCAACAATAACTCGGGCAACGTGGGTTACAACGGCCAGTCCGGCCAAGGCAACCAGGGTAAAAACAACCTGGCTATCGTGACCGCAGATGGCAAAAACATCGCAGCGGCGGCCAACACCGAGCAAAACTCGCTCGCCAACAACTTCCTCAACGCCGCCGCTACCAGCCACGGTTATGGCTATGGTGGCAAACCTCAATACGTGTCCAACAACTCCAGCCTCGACAACTCGGTAACCCGCAACTCCGGCAACGTGGGTGTGAACCTGCAATCCGGCTCTGGTAACCAAGGCAGCAACAGCCTGTCGATCGGTCAAGGCTGCACCGTCTGCACCAGCGGCGTGCGCTTCTGATCCAACGGGGCCTTGGCGACAAGGCCCTTTTTATTCCAATGTCCAACAGGTCATTCGATCATGCGTATCGCGACCCTCACCCTCCTGATGTTACTCACCGGCACGAGCTGGGCAGGCACCATGGCGGTCTCCGCCATGCCCGGCGGCGCGGTGATTTTCAAGAAGGTCGAGAGCATTCGCGAGCGCCGGTTCGCCAACCTGGTGGAACAGAAAACCGATTTCAGCTGCGGTGCCGCGGCACTCGCCACCATCCTGCGCCAGGCCTACTGGCTGGACGTCGACGAAGCGCACATCATCAAAGGCATGCTGGTCACTGCCGACCAAGACCTGGTACGAACCCAGGGCTTTTCCATGCTGGACATGAAGCGCTACCTCGAAAGCATCGGCATGCGCGCCCGGGGCTACAAGATCGCACCCGAGACCCTGCTGACCGTGAAAATCCCCGTGGTGGTGCTGCTGGAAATCCGCGGCTACAAGCACTTCGTGGTGTTGCAACGGGCCGACAAGGACTGGGTGTACATCGGCGACCCCGTATTGGGCCACAAGCGCTATTCCCATGACGATTTCGTCAAAGGCTGGAATGGCATTGTCTTCGCCGTACTGGGCGAGGGTTACGACAAGGCCAACGTCTTGCTCGACCCGCCCCTGCCGCTGACCGCCAAGAGCCAGATGAATGAGTTCCGGCCCGTGGGCGATGCCGAGCTGATGGATTTCGGTTTTATCCAGAGCGACTTCTTCTAGAAGCGCAATAAGGGGCAGGACGCCCCAGGAGCAGCAGATGAACACTTCCCGTTGGCTGACGGTCTTGTGTCTGGCCGCCTCAATGCCTGCTTATGCGTCCTCGGGGTTCAAGCCCATCGAACTCAAGGACGCCGAAATGGCCGAGCTGCGTGGCCGTTACGTGATGCCGGGGCGCATCATCAGCTTTGGCATTGTCATGAGCAGCACCTGGACCAATGCCGAAGGTAGCAACATTACCGGCACGGCCAACATGCAGATCGACAAAACCACCATTACTCCTCAGTTCTATGTGCAAACCACCGGCTCGACCGGTACCGGCACCCCTCCCAACACGGGCACCGGCAATGTGGTCGGGGGAGCCGGCCTCGGCAGCGGCCAGGGCGTGACCCAAAGTGTACGCACCGCCGGCGATGGCAACGCCGCCTACAACACTGTGGGCATCAACGTCGAGAATGGGGTTACCCCCGCCAATAACCAGCAGTCCGGCCAGGTGCTGGTGGCTGGCGGCACAGTGACCGGCGACAGCGCCGCGGGCCGTGTCAGCGTATCGGCCAGCAATGACGGCGTGCAGATGGCCATCCAGGCCAATCACAACCAGGGCAACAGCCTGCAACAGATCGGCGCGGGGAACGTGCTGCAGGGCACGGTTTTGACCGGCAATAGCAACCTTGTCAGAAACATCACCCAGATCAACGTAGTCATGAATAACAACGGGCTGAACAACGCCGCGCTGAACTGCAACCTGGACCAACTTAAAGGCCTACGCACGCTCGGTTATTGAACTACGCTGACCCTCGACACTTACGCATTAGAAAAGGACGGCTTATTTCATGCATCGATCGTTATCGCTTCGTGCGGTGGTTTGTTTGAGTACGCTCTTGCCCGCATCCGTGCTGTATGCCGCGCCAGACGCTGACATCGAAACCCTGAAGAAGGAACTGCTGGAACTCAAGCAACGTTACGACGTGCAGCAAAAAGCCCTGGCCGTGCTGGAGCAACGTGTGCGCCAGGTCGAGGATCAACCGGCCACGCCTGCCCCCAGGCGCCTGGCTAAATCACCTGCCGACTTCAAGAACGGCGCTAACACTGTCGCGGCTAGCGGTACGGGCGCAGCCGCGGCCTCCGGTGGCGCTGGCGGCGGTGGCAGTTCCTATGGCCAGGCCCTCAAGGACGACTCGGCCCCTGCGCAAAGTGTGAGCAACCTGTACAACGAAGCCAGCGGCTTTTTCGGCAATGGCAAGTTCAGCGTGGAAACCGGCATCACCTATGCCCGTTACGACGCGCGCCAATTGACCCTCAATGGTTTCCTGGCGCTGGACTCGATCTTCCTGGGCAACATCAACCTGGACCGGATCAAGTCCGACAGCTGGACCCTGGACCTCACCGGGCGCTACAACGTCGACAACCGCTGGCAATTCGACCTGAACGTGCCGGTGGTATACCGCGAGTCCACCTACCAGTCGGGCGGCGCCGGCAACGACGCCACCGCCACCTCCGAAGGCTCCGTGACCCGCGACCCGACCATCGGCGATGTCAACTTTGGCGTGGCCTACAAGTTCCTCGACGAAACTTCGACCTTGCCGGATGCGGTGGTATCCGTGCGCGTCAAGGCACCGACGGGCAAGGAGCCTTTTGGCATCAAACTGGTCCAGCAAACGAACAACGACAACCTCTACGTGCCCGAAAGCCTGCCGACGGGCAATGGGGTCTGGTCGGTCACACCGGGCATCTCCCTGGTCAAGACCTTCGACCCGGCCGTGTTGTTCGGTTCGTTGTCGTACACCCACAACTTTGAAGACTCTTTCGATGACATCAGCAGTCAAGTCAATCAGAAGGTGGGAGGCAAGGTGCGCCTGGGCGACAGCTTCCAGTTCGGGGTGGGCGTAGCGTTTGCTTTGAACGAGAAGATGAGTATGTCGTTCTCGGTGTCCGACCTGGTGCAGCGCAAGAGCAAGCTCAAGCCAGATGGCGGCGACTGGCAATCGGTGGTGTCCAGCGATGCCAACGCCGGCTATTTCAACGTGGGCATGACGATTGCCGCCTCGGATAACCTGACCATCGTGCCGAACCTGGCGATTGGCATGACCGATGATGCGCCGGACTTTACGTTCAGCCTGAAATTCCCGTATTACTTCTGATTGGCTTGCCTGCAGGCGGTGTGTCAGTTGCTGCATCTGTGACTGCACTACCGCTTTCGCAGGCAAGCCAGCTCCCACACTGGTCTGCATTGCCCACAGAATCAGCGCCTGGCGCAGATCCCCTGTGGGAGCGGGCTTGCTCGCGAAAGCGGAGTGTCAGTCACTGAATCTCTAACTGAACCACCGCTTTCGCAGGCAAGCCAGCTCCCACATTGGTCATGCATTGCCCACAGAATCAGCGCCAGGCACCAATCCCCTGTGGGAGCGGGCTTGCTCGCGAAAGCGGAGTGTCAGTCACTGAATCTCTAACTGAACCACCGCTTTCGCAGGCAAGCCAGCTCTCACATTGGGTCTACCCGCCCTAGCGGATCTGGTGTTTGTGCAGCAACCGGTAGAACGTCGGCCGGGAAATCCCCAGCACGCGGGCTGCGACACTGAGGTTGTCGCTGTGCCGGTTGAGCACATCGCACAGCGCTTGGCGTTCGGCGCGGTGCTTGTAGTCTTCCAGTGTCGCCATCGGTGCCGAAATGACTTGCTGGCCTTGCAGCCCCAGGTCAACCGCTTCGATCTGGCGCCCTTCGGCCAGTACCAGGCCACGCCGCACGCGGTTGGCCAGTTCACGCACATTGCCCGGCCACGGGTGTTGCCCCATCGCCACCAAGGCCTCTTCGCTGAAACTGCGCGGGCGCCGTCCGGTTTCCTGGCTGTAGAAACGTGAAAAGTGGTTGGCCAGCATCGCCACGTCGCCATGGCGTTCACGCAACGGCGCGGTGACCACTTGCAGCACATTCAGGCGGTAATACAGGTCTTCGCGAAAGGCGCCCTTCTCTACCGCCGCCTCAAGGTTGACGTGGGTGGCGGCCAACACGCGCACATCCACCGGGATCGGCTGGCTGCCGCCAACGCGTTCGATGTGCTTTTCCTGAAGAAAGCGCAACAAGTTGGCTTGCAGCTCCATCGGCAGATCGCCGATTTCATCGAGGAACAGGGTGCCGCCGTTGGCCGCTTCAATACGCCCGATCTTGCGCTGATGAGCGCCGGTAAACGCGCCTTTTTCGTGGCCGAACAGCTCGGACTGGATCAGGTGTTCAGGGATGGCGCCGCAATTGATCGCGACAAACGGCTTGGCGTGCCGCTGGGACTGGCGGTGCAAGGTCTTGGCCACCAACTCTTTACCCGTGCCACTGTCACCGCGGATCAACACCGGGGATTCCGTCGGCGCCAGCTTGGACAACAACTTGCGCAGCTCGCGAATGGGGCGGCTCTCGCCCAGCAATTCGTGGGGCTCATCCACCGGGGCGTAGCCCTTGCCACGCAGGCGCGCCATGCCGAACGCACGGCCCAGGGTCACCTGCACCCGGGACACATCGAAGGGCAAGGTGTGGAAGTCGAAAAACCATTCGCAGACAAAATCGCCGACGTTCTGCAAGCGCAGTACATCCTGGCTGAGCACAGCGATCCACTCGGTGCCGCTGCGGCCAATCAACTCCTTGACCGCCTCGGGACGCTCCAAATGATCACGCTGCAAACGCAGCAGGCCCACATCGCAGGAGCGCTCACCCACCGCCTCCAACGCACAGCTGTCCACTTCCCAGCCGGCGGTGCGTAAACCGGGTAAAAGCCCGTGGCAGTCGTCACAGGGGTCGACCACCAGTAAGCGGCGTTGGGAGGGCGTCGCAATCATGACTGTTCCTTGGCGCCAAGATTGTTAAAGTTATTTAGAAACAACAGTTTGTGGCGACTGCTGGTAACCCTAGCAAGATCTTGACGCTGACCTTGTACCATTTCGCTATAAGTGTGGGCAAAAAGCCATGCCTGTTTCGTAGCGCGCCAGAAGTTGCTCGCCAGTGAAAGGCTTATTGCGCTTTCAAAACAGCCGCTTACATGACGTCAATCAGGGAAAGTTAAAATTTCTTGCCCTAGCATGTGACCCGCACCCCACCATCGTGCATCAGTACAAGTAACCCACCGCACGGTCAGCCCAACCGCCGGTACTCACTTGAATGGGCATACAGAGAGAAGACCCAAATGAACGCTCCGCTGCGCATCAACGAAGCTCTTTTGATTGCAGACCGTGCTTTCCAGCCCTTTCAGTGCGTGGCCTGGCACGATGGCGTTGGCGCCCTCAGCCTGAGCGTCATCGACCGTACCAACACCCGCATCGGCAGCAAACAGCTGTCCTCCACTGCGTATACCGACCCGGCTCAACTTGAAAACCTGTTATTGCAGGCCCGCGCCGAGCTCGATAAAGAGGGTCACCAGTTGCAACACTGGGCAATGCCGAAGTAATTGCATGCAGCAACTTCCAGCCCAAGTAAAACTTGAGCTGGAAGTTGTGCAGTCATCCGTCAGTACTTAACGTGCGGTGAGAATAAAACGTTCGAACGCTTCGGCAGCGCCGTCCTCGACATTACTGCCGGTGACCACATTGGCCTGGCGCTTGACGGTTTCTTCGGCCTGGCCCATGGCAATCGACAACCCCGCCACATGAAACATCGCCGGGTCATTGCCACCGTCGCCAATCGCGGCCGTTTGCGCCAGCGGCACGCCCAGGTGCTCGGCCAGGGTTTTCAAGGCTTCGCCTTTGTTGGCCAACATCGCAGTCACGTCCAGGTACACCGGTTGCGAACGCGACACCTGGGCCAACCCCTGCACTTTCGGCTGCAATTGCGCTTCCAGCTCCACCAACAACTGGGTGTTGTTGCTGGCGGCGACGATCTTGTCGACCCGGTCCAGGTATGGCTCGAAACTCTCCACCACCACCGGCCCATAGCCCAAGCCATCGGCTTCGCGCTGCACCATGGGCCCGGGCGGATCACGGCGCAGCCAGTCGCCATCGGCAAACACCCAGACTTCCACGTCCGGCTCGGCCGAAAACAGCGCCAGGGTGATCAGTGCTGCTTCCGCCGGCAAATGGTGGGCAACCAGGATGCTGCCATCCGGGTTGACCAACGTACCGCCATTGAAGCCCGCCACCGGCACATCAATACCGAAGGTTTCGATCAAATGCCGCATGGCCTTGGGTGGGCGCCCGCTGGCCAGGCTGAAAAGCACCCCGGCCTCGCGCATGGCGCGAATCGCATCGGCGGTGCGTTGGCTGAGGCTGTGGTCGGGATGCAATAGCGTCCCGTCCACATCACTGAGGACAAACCGGATGGGTTGAATCGTCGCGTCACTCATCCGAGGCTATGCCAGGCGCGGCCATCACGGGCCAGCAAGGCATCGGCCGCCGCCGGGCCATCTTCACCGGCCTTGTAGGCCTGGATACCGTCATCTTGCTTCCACGCATCCAGGAACGGCTGCACCGCACGCCAACCGTTCTCGATGTTGTCGGCACGCTGGAACAGGGTCTGGTCGCCGGTCATGCAGTCGTAGATCAGGGTTTCGTAACCCGTCGACGGCTGCATTTCGAAGAAGTCTTTGTAGTCAAAGCCCAATTCGATATTGGCCATTTCCAGGGTCGGCCCAGGCTGCTTGGCCAACAGGTCGAACCACATGCCTTCGTTCGGCTGGATCTGGATCTTCAGGTAAGTGGGCTTGAGCTCGTCGACTTCGGTATCGCGAAATTGCGCATAAGGCGCCTGCTTGAAGCAGATCACAATCTCGGTGTCGCGGATGCTCATGCGCTTGCCGGTACGCAAGTAAAACGGCACACCGACCCAACGCCAGTTATCAATCATCACTTTGAGCGCCACGAACGTCTCGGTGCTGCTATCAGGCGCGACGTTGGCTTCTTCGCGATAACCGGGCAATGACTTGCCGGCGATTTCGCCAGCGGTGTATTGGCCGCGCACCGAGTTGGCCCGCGCATCTTCCAGCGACCAAGGGCGGATGGCACCCACCACTTTGGCCTTCTCACCCCGCACCGCATCGGCGCCAAAGGCGGCCGGCGGCTCCATGGCGACCATCGCCAGCAACTGGAACAGGTGGTTGGGCACCATGTCGCGCAGTGTGCCGGTCTTCTCGAAGAAGTTGCCCCGGGTTTCCACGCCGACGGTTTCAGCGGCGGTAATTTGTACGTGATCGATGTAGTGGTTGTTCCAGAACGCTTCGAACAGCACGTTGGAGAAACGGCTGACCAGGATGTTCTGCACCGTCTCCTTGCCCAGGTAATGGTCGATGCGGTAGATCTGTTTCTCGCTCATCACCTTGAGCAGGCAGGCGTTGAGCGCCTCGGCGGTGGCCAGGTCGGAGCCGAACGGCTTCTCGATCACCACGCGGCGAAAGCCATCGTCGGTTTCATTCAACAAGCCGGCACTGCCCAGGCGCTGCACCACTTCACTGAAGAAGCGCGGTGCAGTGGCAAGGTAGAACACTGCATTGCCGGTGCCGCTGTCAGCGATCTTGCTGGCAATATCGGCATAGGTGCTGTCGTCGAGGAAATCGCCCTCGACGTAGCTGATGCCCTTGGCCAATTGCGCCCACAGCGCAGGGTCGAGGGCGTTTTCGGCATTGCCCCGGACCTTGCTGGAGGCTTCGGTACGAATGAAGTCCTCGAGTTTCTTGGCAAAGTCCGCATCGCTGATGGCGTTGTGATCAACGCCGACGATACGCAGACCATCGCCCAGCAACCCGTCGCGGCTCAGGTTGTACAGCGCCGGCATGAGCAGGCGCTTGACCAGGTCGCCATGGGCGCCAAACAGAAACAACGTGGTGGGTGGAGCAGGTTCGGCCTTGGGTTTCTTGCCGTTGGCGGTCATTTTTTGGAAGTCTCCACATGGCCACCAAAGCCGAAGCGCATGGCAGACAGCATTTTGTCACCGTAGGTGCTCTGCTGGCGGGAACGGAAACGCGCGAACAGCGAGGTCGACAACACCGGAACCGGCACGGCCTGCTCCATGGCCGCTTCGATGGTCCAACGGCCTTCGCCGCTGTCGGCCACGGAGCCTGAGTAGCCGTCCAGTTTCGGGTCGGTGGCCAGGGCGTCGGCGGTCAGGTCCAGCAGCCAGGACGACACCACGCTGCCACGACGCCAGACTTCGGCGATGTCGCCAACGTTGAGGTCAAAGCGCTGGTCTTCTGGCAGGTTCTCCGAGTTCTTGGTCTTGAGGATGTCAAAACCTTCGGCAAACGCCTGCATCATCCCGTACTCGATGCCGTTGTGGATCATCTTGACGAAGTGCCCCGAACCCGCTGGGCCGGCGTGAATGTAGCCCTGCTCGGCACGTGGGTCGGCAGAGGCCGAACGGTCCTTGGTGCGCGGGATGTTACCCAGGCCCGGCGCCAGGCTTTTGAAGATCGGGTCGAGGCGATTCACGGTCTCGGTGTCGCCACCGATCATCATGCAATAGCCACGCTCCAGGCCCCAGACGCCGCCCGAGGTGCCCACGTCCACATAGTGCAGGCCCTTTTCAGCCAAGGCCTTGCCGCGACGCACGTCGTCCTTGTAGTTGGTGTTGCCGCCGTCGATGATCACATCGCCGTCTTCCAGCAGTTCGCTCAGTACGTTGATGGTGTCTTCGGTGGGCGCGCCCGCCGGCAACATCACCCAGACGGCACGGGGCTTTTGCAAGCCGGCCACCAGCGCTTTCAGGTCGGCGACGCCGGTGGCGCCCTCCTCGCTCAGGGCTTTGACGAAGGCTTCGTTACGGTCGTATACAACGGTGGTATGCCCATTGAGCATCAGGCGCCGCGCAATGTTACCGCCCATGCGGCCTAGTCCGATAATCCCCAGTTGCATGTGCTGATGCTCCTAACTTCTAAAAAATGTGTGACATAGTTTATAGCGCAATGAGGCTAATGAGGGTTAGTCCAGAGCGGATCCGTGTAGTTTCATGTCAAAAAAATTGCCATCGTTTCACCATCACCCCGGCAAAAGTCACACGACCACCAAAAATAAAAAAGTTCCCTTGGCGCGAAAAAGAATTCAAACTTGCTTCCGACTGTTGCCAAAAACCTGTTTTGGCACCGCGATCTACCGGCTATTTGCGAGGTAAGCAATGAGCACAGCACAGATGACCCGTCCGCCACAGACCCTCTACGTCACCATCCGTCGCGATGAACTGCGCCAGTTGAAAGACGAGCGTGATCAGTTGCAACAGGAAGTCCTGCGCCTGCGTTCACACCTTCAAGCCCATCTCGATCAGCCGTCGGATGCCAAGCCTGCGCTGTGCTGAAGCCCGCGCCAGTAGCCTTGTAAGGCAATACCTACAGAAAACTCACAAAGTTTTCACACTCCCCTCTTGATACTCCCGTTCCGCGATGCCGCTCACTTCCTGGGCGGCCCGATGTTGCGCGCCTGTGCGCGGCAATCTTTTTCTGATGGGGCGCTGGATGGCGATGTTCAAACGCAGCACGACGACTGCGAAAGGCTTTGATTGGGCCGGCCTTGGCTGGTTATTCCTGTTTTTCTGGTATTTCTCGGGTATTACCCAACTTCTTATCCAACTGACCGGCACCTCCGGCTTCAGTGGCTTCCGCCAGGCCTTCTTCATGAGCGCGCTGTGGCTGGCGCCGATGTTGCTGTTCCCGCGCCGTACGCGCCTGCTCGCCGCCTTGATCGGCGTGGTGCTGTGGGCGTGTTCCATGGCGAGCCTGGGTTATTTCTTCATTTACCAGCAGGAATTCTCCCAGAGCGTCATCTTCATCATGTTCGAGTCGAACATCTCTGAAGCCGGCGAATACGCGACCCAATACTTTGCCTGGTGGATCGTGCTGGCGTTCATTGCCCACACCGCCTTCGCCATCTTCCTGTGGACGCGCTTGCGCCCGGTGTACCTGCCGCGCGGCCAGTCGATCGTGGCAGCCATTGCCATCGTCCTGGCAGTGGTGGGCTACCCACTGGTCAAGCAGATCGCCACCAGCGAAACCATGGAATTGGCTATCGACCGTTTCGAAACCCGCATCGAGCCTGCCGTGCCTTGGCAGATGATCGTCGCCTACCGTCGCTACACCGAACAGTTGGACAACATGCAAGGCATGCTCACCAGTGCGAGCAAGATCCCGCCTTTGAACAACCTCAAGGACAGCATGGCCGGCCAGCCGTCCACACTGGTCCTGGTAATCGGCGAGTCGACCAACCGCCAGCGCATGAGCCTCTACGGCTACCCACGCAACACCACGCCGGAACTGGACAAGCTGCGCGACCAACTGGCCGTGTTCGATAACGTCATCACCCCGCGCCCCTACACCATTGAAGCGCTGCAACAGGTTCTAACCTTCGCCGACGAAGAAAACCCGGACCTGTACCTCAAGACGCCATCGATTGTCAGCGTGATGAAACAGGCCGGCTACAAGACCTTCTGGATCACCAACCAGCAGACCATGACCAAGCGCAACACCATGCTCACGACCTTTTCCGAACAGGCCGACGAGCAGGTGTACCTGAACAACAACCGCAATCAGAACGCCCGTCAGTACGACGGCGACGTACTGGCGCCGTTTTCCAAGGCCCTGGCCGATACCGCCGAACGCAAGTTCATCGTGGTGCACCTGCTGGGCACCCACATGAGCTACCAGTATCGCTACCCGCAGACCTTCGACAAGTTCACCGACCGCCAGGGCGTGCCGGCGGGTGTCAGCGATGCACAACTGCCGACCTACAACAGCTATGACAACGCGGTGCTGTACAACGACTTCGTGGTCTCCAGCCTGATCAAGGACTACGCCAAGACCGACCCCAACGGCTTCTTGCTGTACCTGTCGGACCACGGCGAAGACGTGTTCGACTCCGCCGGCCACGACACCTTGGGCCGTAACGAAGGCAAGCCGACCGCGCCGATGTACACCATCCCGTTCATGGCCTACGCCTCGCCAAAATGGCGCGAAAGCCACGACTGGAGCTTCGCCGGCGACTTGCAACGGCCTTACAGCAGTTCGCAGTTGATCCACACCTGGGCCGACATGGCAGGCTTGAGTTTCGATGAGCTGGACCACAGCAAGAGCCTGGTGAGCGACAGCTTCAAGCCACGCCCCCTGTTGATCGGCAACCCTTACGAAACCAAGCAAAAGGCGCTGATCGACTTCAGCCTGATCAAGCCCAAGAAGGCCGACGGCGCCGAAGTGGTGGCCAAGTAAGCCAGGGTCTTGTAACAGAAAGATAACAACCTTTCTCGTTTAACCCTGAAGTTGCGCAACTCCTTTCGTCTTTGAACCAAGCCCTCCCTGCCTGGGGAGGTATCAAAGACGACAAGGAGTCTGCAGCGATGTTCGCTTCCATGACCTTCGCTACCGGGCACACCAGTGCCTACACCACCAGCTGAACCTCTGCGTCAAGAACCCCCCTCAATTCATCTCGGCGGTCACACGCCAACCATGTGTATTGGGGGCGCGCCGCGTGCCGTCACGCTGGATTGGACGCTGGAACAGCGCAAGAACACGACCATCGTTACTGATCGCCTCTTCTCGGGCACACGCTCGCCATCCGCCATCGACCAGCAACTTGCGCTGAGTACTGGTTAACAAAAACCAGAGAGAACTCCATTAAATGAGGCATTTTTTCAAAAGGTGACTAGCCTAGTTCACTGGACGCTTATGACGCGTCGATATAACCGGCAAGGAATGGAAGCATGTCTGAATTCTGCAGTATTAGAACGCTCCTGTTGGCCTCCACCCTGATCCCGAGCTTTGCAGCATTCGCTGACAATGCCGATACCGCGAACAAAAGTAACAACCCGCTCAACCTCGCACCCGGCATGAATCTTCAGGATTACTACACCCCCAAGATCTATGACACCAATGTGCATACCAATGACGCCTTATTGCGCGGCACGTTGCCAATCGCGCCGAATGACTTCATCGGCGTTCCCCAGTTGCTGCGGGCGACACTGCCGATCAGCACCCGCCCAGATCCCCACAACGGCTATAGCACCGGTATAGGCGATCTGAATTTATTCGATATTTTCCTGCTCAAGACCGACGGTGTACAACTGGGTATAGGTCCGCAGATTACCGCGCCCACCGCCGCGCAAGATGAGCTGGGTACCGGAAAATGGCAGGCGGGCCTGGCGGCGGTGGCTATCGACTCATCGCCGCGCGGCCTTCTTGGGGCCTTGGTTCAGTACCAAAGTTCCTTTGCCGGGGATCATGATCGAGCCCACGTCGAAAGTGCCACCTTTCAACCGTTCGTCATTCATAACCTGCCCAAGGGCTGGTATCTGCGCTCAACGGCGACCTGGACCTTCAATCTGAAGGACGACACCCATTACATCCCTATTGGCCTGGGTGTAGGCAAGGCGTGGAAGTCGGGTACCAACATCCTGAACGCCTTCGTCGAGCCGCAATGGACCGTCGAGCGCAAAGGCGATGGCCTGCCACAGTTCACCGTGTTCGCCGGCCTTAACGTCACCTTTGGAAAATAGTGCGTGCAAGAGATACCCATGGCGGCTCAAGGGCCGGGCATTTCTAGACGATGACAAGGAATTGATAATGATCACTGTAAAGCCTGTGCATGCGCTGATTGCTGGTCTCTCATTGCTAGTGAGCACGGCCGCGAGTGCCGACTTCACCGCCACACCCTCAGAGGCCCGCGAGATCGCCAAGCAAGCTTATCTTTATGGCTACCCCGTGGTAGAAATGTACAAGACCCTGTACACCCAGGCGGTGGATGAAAAAGGGCCTAATTTCAAAGCGCCGTTCAACCAGATCGGCAATACCGCCATGGTATTCACGCCCAAAGACAGCGCGTTCGTGACGCCCAATTCCGACACGCCTTATTCATTCGTGTGGATGGACTTGAGAGCCGAGCCGCTGGTGCTCACGCTGCCGGCGGTTGAAGAAAATCGCTACTACTCCGTGCAATTGATCGACCTTTATACGCACAACTTCGATTACCTGGGAACTCGCACCACGGGCAACAAAGGTGGACACTTCATGATTGCCGGCCCGGACTGGAAAGGCGAAAAACCCGCCAACATCGACCGCGTGATCCAGAGTGAAAGCAACATTGCCTATGCGCTGTATCGAACGCAGTTGTTCGATGAGCAGGACCTGTCCAAGGTCAAGGCCATTCAGCAAGACTACACCGTCCAGTCTCTGAGCCAGTACGAGCATTCTTCAGCACCAGCCTCCGCACCCAAGGTGGATTGGCCTGTGCCGGTCGACAACATGAGTGACAGCCCGGAACTCTTTCGCTATTTGAACTTCATGTTGGGCTTCGCACCGCCTCAACCGGTGGAGAAACCGTTGTTGGCCCGTTTCAAAACGATTGGCATCGCTGCGGGCGAACCTTTTGACTTAGCAGCGCTTAGCGCAGAACAACGCCAGGCACTCGAGTCGGGCATTGCCGACGGCAAGGCCGAATTTGCCCAATTCAAAAAAGATAAAGTCGACAGCCATCAGGTCACCAGCGGCGACTTTTTCGGTACCCGGGAACACCTCAAGGGTAATTACCTCTACCGCTATGCGGGCGCGAACATGGGGATCTTTGGCAACTCGACACAGGAAGCGGCTTATATCGGTTACTTCGTCGACACACAGGGCAAGCCCGCCGATGCCTCAAAACAAGCCTATATCCTGCATTTCAATAAAGGTGAGTTGCCACCCGCCAAGGCGTTCTGGTCCCTCACTATGTATGACGGCCAAAGCAAATTACTGGTGGCTAACCCGCTTAACCGCTACCTGATCAACTCGCGAATGTTACCGGACCTGAAATTCGACGCCGATGGCGGCCTTACCCTGTATGTACAGCCAGACAATCCCGGCAAAGACAAACAGAACAACTGGCTACCCGCGCCTGATGGCCCGTTTTATGGCGTCTTGAGAATTTACCTGCCAACGCCGCAATTCCTTACAGGCCAATGGCAGATGCCGCTGCTGACGCCGGTGAAGCAGTAATGGCCCCTCCATCATTTCTCCAGCAGAGCGCTTATTGATGCCCAGTCGGTTTGAGATGCCAGCGGTACTGACCGTGCTTATCGCCATGTGCAGCCCCTCTTTGCAGGCCGCTGAAGGCGGCGTCGGCAGGCCCATCACGGGTCAACAAATATTCTCCAACGCCGGCATCGTCCCGCCTGAACCCGGCTGGGTGATGTCGCTGACCAGCATCTGGTACGACGGCAGCCTCAAGGGCGCAAAGTCAGTGCCCATCGTGGGCGAGCTGAGCAGTGGGCTGGACATGAAGGTCTCTTACACCATGGCCAACTTCACTCATGTCTGGGATACCGGGCCAGGGCGCTGGAATTACGCGTCGGCCATTGGCGTACCGGTTCAATACACCGATGTCAGGGCAAGCCTCACGGGGCCGCGTGGACGCAGCCTGGGCAACGATGATGCCGGCACGCAGTTTGCGGACATGCTGGTCACGCCCATTGCGGCGGGGTACCACTTCGACAAGGTCAATCACATTGCGTTTTCCTTGCCCATTTACGTGCCTACAGGCGCTTATAACGAAGATCGCCTGGCCAATCCCGGGCAGAACAATTACACCTTCATCCCGACCGTCGCCTTTACTCACCTGGACGGTAAAGGTGGCGAGTTCAGCCTGATGGCAGCGCTGGAGCTCTACACCGAGAACGATGCCACCCATTACCGCAACGGCAACATCTTCACCCTCGACGCGCTGTGGACCCTTGGGCTTTCCAATGGCTGGAGCGCCGGACTGGCTGCCGGTTACGTGCAGCAAATTACCGATGACAAAGGCGATACCGCCGACGCCCTTGGTGGCTTTCGCGGCCGCTCGGTGGGCGCCGGGCCCGTCATCGGTTGGAGTGGAAAATTCGCTGACGCCGACGCCACCATCAGCGCGCGCTGGGTGCCGGAATTCGATACCAAAAACCGGCCACAAGGTGATGGCGTGGCCATCAATCTGACGTTGGCTTTTTTCTGACATCAAGGCTGCCAAAGAAAGGAATCCCATGAACACACGCCCAACTTTCATCCTTGTAGCCGCCACTGTGGCGCTGACAGGCATCGCCCATGCCGCTGAGGTTGAGTCATCTGCCACGGTGCCGGTGACCGTGGATAATTTCGTGCGGGCTGAAAGCGATGTCTACCTGACGGCGATGATCAAGCAAGGCGGGCTGGGTAAGCTCTTGCACCGCCGCGAGCCTGCCTCGATCGACCACCAGACCGTGATCCGGCTCAACCGCGATACGCTTTATTCTTCCGGGGTGTTTGATTTGGACGCCGGTCCGGTCACCCTTACTTTTCCTGACCCTGGCAAGCGGTTCATGTCCTTGCAGGTCATCAACGAGGACCATTACACCCCTAACGTTTATTACGGTGCGGGCACCCATACGCTTACCCGGGAAAATGTTGGCACCCGCTATGTGGTCACGGCCGTGCGTACCCTTGTCGACCCCAATAACCCCGAAGACGTCAAACAGGTCCACGCGCTTCAGGACAGCATCACCGTCAGCCAGAAAAGCGTGGGCAAGCTCGAACTGCCCGCCTGGGACCCCATCAGCCAGAAAAAAGTACGCGATGCGCTTTTGGTGCTCTCTTCAACCATCCCGGATTTCAAGAAAGCCTTCGGCACCAAGGCCGAGGTCGACCCCGTTCGTCATCTTCTCGGCTCAGCGTCAGCGTGGGGAGGCAACCCGGACAAGGATGCCACTTACCTGAATGTCACCCCCGTGAACAACGATGGCAAGACAACCTATCGCCTGACCGTCAAAGACGTGCCGGTGGATGGCTTCTGGTCGGTCAGCCTTTATAACGCGCAAGGGTATTTCGAGAAGAATGCGGCAGACGCCTACACCGTGAACAACCTCACGGCAAAGAAGAGTGAAGATGGCTCAATCGTTATTCAGTTCGGGAACTGCAGTGCCGAGACTGCCAATTGCCTGCCGATCGTGCCAGGCTGGAACTATACCGTGCGCCTGTATCAACCCCGTGCGCAAATACTCAACGCAAGCTGGAAGTTTCCTGAGCCCGTAGCGGTGCGTTAATCATAGAAGCGCTTACACGCAGTCCTGAACGTTGACGACATTAACTTCAGGGCCGCCTTGGTTAATTCCCACTTAATAAGATAACGCCATAGTCGCTCCATGATCTGATCACGGAGCGACCGGACACCTATCACTTTTAATGGGAATACCGCGATGAAACTGTCGACCTTGATGCTGGCCAGCCTGATGACCCTGACCTCCGCCGCCGCCTTTGCAGAGGGCGGTGCAGAGCGTTCCAAGGAGTTCTACAACAACTTCAGCTTCATTCAGGAAAAAACCCACGGCAAGGCTGAGCAACAAGTTGCCAGCGCCGATGGCAAATCGGTTAAGTCTGAGACTGTTGATCAGGCGCAACCGAACAGCTGAGTTAATACTTACTTAATCCGTAGCACCCTGCGCCATTCTGCTCCGTTGGCGAAGGTTTATTGGGCGCCATTGAATGGCGCCCTTTTTTTGCCGGTTATTTATTACAACGGTTTATGCCAGAACAGCATCCGCCCATGGGCGGGATCAAACACTGAGTCGTCAAACCCGAACTTGCGGTATGCCGACTGTGCCAGGGCATTACCTTCGAGTACTTCGAGGGTGATCTTGCAGCAACCACGCTGCCGAGCGATTTCCTCGACCTTTTGCAGCATCTTCTGACTCAAGCCCAAGCCGCGGAATTGCTCCTTCACCACCACATCGTGGACGTTGACCAAGGGCCGGCAGGCGAAGGTCGAGAAGCCTTCAAAGCAATTGACCAACCCCGCTGGCTCCCCCCCGACAAACGCCAGCACGCTGAACGCGTGTGGGCGCTTGGCCAGCTCGGCGGGCAGTTGCTGCAAGAGATCGGCTGGCAGGCTGTGGCCGCCGCCCATCGGATCTTCAGCGTAATGGTTGAGCAGCAGGCCAATGGCGTCGGCGTGCACGGCGTTGGTATAGCTGGCTTGCAGCACCAGGATGTCTGGGGTGTCCATGTCCTTCCTCGATAGCGACAACCAGGGAATCGTTTCCCTTTGAGAGGGGCGATTGTAAGCGTGGAGTCGGCAGTAGATGAAGGAGATAAGCGACAAATAACTGACAGAAAGTGCGAAGGTTGCGCGCATCAAAGCGCGCAATGAGCCCGCAAGCAGCGATTTTTCCTAGGTGGCGAAGCGTTGCAGTTGCATCTCCTGCAGCCGGCTCAGGGTGCGACGGAAAGGAAATTCCAGGTAACCATCGGTGTACAGGTGCTGCAACGGCACACGGGCTTCGATAAAGAGCGGCACCTTGCGGTCGTAGCATTCGTCTACCAAGGCAATAAAGCGACGTACGCTGTCATCGTGCACCGACAACTGCGGCAACTCTCGATCCCCAGCCACCACGCGCTCGGCGCCGTCTTCAGTGCCACGGGCAATTCGGCCCGGGCGTTTCTGTGCACTGAGGTTGGGGACGTCTCCCAGCAGGATGGCGCGGAAGCGATCACACAACAGCATGAAATCCATGGCGGCCAGGGGTTGCTCGCACAGGTCGGCATAGCGACACCAAAGCACGGTGTCACTGGCCTGCACCGTCATGATGGTGCGGTGCCCTACGTTTACCGCCCCGCTGGTCACGGTTTGGCCTTGGCTCAATTGTCGGAACACCGCCGCCAGTGCCTCGGGTTGATTCACCCAATAGCGCTGCATGCCTGCGCCGGGATGCAAGCGATGATCCTCGCCACCGTCCACGGCCACCACCTGCATATGCTGCTTGAGCGCATCGATGCCCGGCAGGAAACGCTCACGGTTGAAGCCATCGGCATACAACTGGTCGGGCGGCTGGTTGGACGTGCACACCATCACCACGCCTTCCTCGAACATCACCTGAAACAGGCGGCCGAGAATGATCGCGTCACCGATGTCATTCACAAACAGCTCGTCGAAGCACAGTACGCGCACGGCCTGGCTCAGCTCCCGGGCCAGCGCCTGCAAGGGGTCCTGGGTGCCGGTGAGCTGGAATAAGCGCTGGTGCACCCACGCCATGAAGTGGTGAAAATGCTGGCGCCGCGCAGGCACGCGCAGGCTTTGGTAGAACTGGTCCATCAGCCAGGTCTTGCCGCGCCCCACCGGCCCCCACAGGTACACACCGGCAATCGGTGAACGCCCTTGGTGCAAGGCCTCGTGACAGGCTTGCAGGGCTTGGACCGCCCGGCGCTGGGCGTCGTCGGCGACGAAACCTGGCTGGGTGATGGCATGTTGATAAGCGGCGAGAGGCGAGTCGAAAGTCATGTTTGCCAGTATGACTGATAGACCGGAGATGTACTCAGCTTGATCCCGCATTCCGGACATAGGTATCTAGACGACTTTGGTGCGACGCTGGGCCTGTGGCGAGGGAGCTTGCTCCCGTGACGGCCTGCCAACCAACGCCTATCTACCTGGCACCTCACGATCCAACTGTGGGAGCTGGCTTGCCTGCGATGACGGCCTCACAGTCAACACAGTTGGACCGGGTACATATCCGTTATTTAGGTAACGGCCCCTTAGGGTTCCGCCCTGACGGCGGGTCACTTTGGAAAAGCCCCAAAGTAACCAAAGGGCTCTTGCCCCACCACTCGGCACCTCGCCTAGGCTCGGTGTGCCCGAACGCAGGCTTGAATCCGTGGGCCGCCGCCACGCGCCATCCATGGCGCGGGGCGGCTAACCCGGCGTCCTGCCGGGTTACCCACGAATTCAAGCCTGCGTTCGGCCAGCGTGGTTTAACGGGGCGCTTGAGATCAAGATCACAAGCAGATCAAGAGCAAGAGCAAGAGCGGCTCGCTTCGCATCGTGGTTGCCGTTTGCTGCTACAGCCCGAACAGTTGTATCGGGAGCAAGCGGCGTCGCATTAAAGCTACAGGTCAGTGATTTCCTTGTGGCGCGGCACCAGTGTCTTCATCACGCTCCAGGCCACCAGGTAAGCCAGGGCGCAGATGGCGAACATGATCATGTAGCCGGTATGGATGTCGTTGATGGACTTGTAATAGTCGAACACCCAACCACCGACCTTGGTCATGAGCACGCCGCCCAGGCCGCCAGCCATGCCGCCAATGCCGACCACCGAGGCCACGGTTTTCTGCGGGAACATGTCGGACACCGTGGTGAAAATGTTGCACGACCACGCCTGGTGTGCCGAAGCGCCCACGCCGATCAGCAGCACCGGTATCCAGAAGCTGAGGTAACCCAGCGGCTGCGCCAGCAACACCACCAGCGGGAACAGCGCAATCACCAGCATGGCTTTCATGCGCCCGTCATAGGGGGCATCGCCGCGTGCCATGAAGTAGCTGGGGAACCAGCCGCCGCCAATACTGCCGACCATGGTCATGCTGTACAGCACCGCCAGCGGCATCACGATATCGGCACCTTTCATGCCGTATTGGGCAGACAGGTAGGTGGGTAGCCAGAACAGGAAAAACCACCACACGCCGTCAGTCATGAACTTGCCAAAGGCAAACGCCCAGGTCTGGCGGTAGGTCAACAGTTTGAACCAGGAGACTTTCTTCACAGCGGTGCCCGTCGGCGCCGGGGTGAACGGCTGTACGGTCTGGTCGCTGCGGATGTAGGCCAGCTCTTCAGGCGACAGGCGTTTTTGCTGTTCCGGTTTTTCGTACACGGCGGCCCACACGGCTACCCACACAAAACCCAGCATACCGATGACCATAAACGCCGCCTCCCAGCCCCACATGCCAGCAATCAGTGGCACACAGATGGGCGCCAGGATCGCGCCGACGTTGGCGCCGGAGTTGAAGATGCCGGTAGCCAGGGAGCGTTCTTTCTTGGGGAAATATTCGGCAGTGGCCTTGATCGCGATCGGGAAGTTACCCGCTTCACCAATCGCCAACACCGCCCGCGAGAGCATGAAGCCGGCAATCGACACTGGGATCACCGCCAGGCCAATGGCGCCGCTGACGGCTGCGATACCCTCGCCCATCGGCACCGAAAACGCATGCATGATCGCGCCGGTGGACCAGATACCAATCGCTACTACATAAGCGGCCTTGGTGCCGATCTTGTCGACAAAACGCCCGGCAAACAGCATGGAAATGGCGTAGACAAACTGGAACACCGCCGCGATGTTGGCGTAATCGGTGTTGCTCCAGCCGAACTGCGTCGAGAGTTGCGGCGCCAACAGGCTGAGCACCTGGCGGTCGAGATAATTGACCGTGGTGGCGAAAAACAGCATCGCGCAGATCGTCCAGCGATAGCTGCCGACCGCCTGGCCGACACGAAGGGCACTGATGGGCTCGTTCAGATTCATGGCATCACTTTTTATTTTTGTTAGGTAGGACATATGTAACGTCATATGTCGTCGTACAACTGCGAGTTTTATAGCGAGACGCTCACGCAGTGTCAATCGTAAAGATTGCCGCTTATCGAGGATTTACGTGGAATAGGAAAATGTCAGGCTTATGCAGTTGTAGGATGACAAACCCTGAGCACCAGGCTGGGCGCTTGACCGGGGACATCATCCAGCAGGCCAAAGCGTTGCATGCCGAGCTTCTCCAATACGCGGATCGACGCAGCATGATCGGGCCGCACCAGGCCGAAGACTTCCGGTAAAGACAGGGTGCCGAACGCCAGCGCCAGGGCGTCACGACCCAGCTCAGTGGCATACCCCTGCCCCCAGGCCTCGACGGCCAGGCGATAGCCAAGGTTGATGCGCCGCTGCGTCAGATAGTTAAGTGGCGCAATGCCGCCAAACCCGATGATGTGTTCGGGGCTCTCTTTGCGGGCAATCGCCCACCAGCCGTAACCCTGGGATGCCCATTGCTCAAGCCAGTGATCCAATAGCCGTTGAGCCGCATCCAAGTTGGGCAGCGGGCCGGCAGGATTGAACAAGTGGGTCTGTGGATCACCGAAGATCGCGAACAATCGCTGAACGTCTGCGGCCCGTGGTTGGCGGTAGGTAAGGCGTGAATGGCTGTTTGGCATTAGATGACTTCCCTGTTTTGCCTGACTGACAATGCCCCCTGTGGGAGCGGGCTTGCCCGCGAAAGCGGAGTGCCAGTCACTAAATATTTAACTGAACCACCGCTTTCGCAGGCAAGCCAGCTCCCACATTTGATCTGTTTTTCCGGTAGCCATGCATCGGCCTCCTGAACCAGGCATTTTTACCCATGGGAGAAAAAATACACAAAGCGGTGAATTATTTCGTGTCCACTTGTATCTGAACTGACAGAGCGGTGCCATCGTAGCGATGGCACCTCCCCTGTTCAGCTTTTGAGTGGCCCGCATGAAACTACGTAAAAAACGCGTCAAACCCATTGGATTGAAAGACATCACCATTGTCGACGACAACAAGATGCGCAAGGCGATCACCGCTGCCGCACTTGGCAATGCCATGGAATGGTTCGACTTTGGCGTCTATGGCTTTGTCGCCTATGTGCTGGGCAAGGTGTTCTTCCCTGACGCTTCCCCCAGCGTGCAGATGATCGCAGCGCTGGCCACCTTCTCCGTACCTTTCCTGATTCGCCCGCTGGGCGGCCTGTTCTTCGGCGCATTGGGCGACAAGTACGGGCGGCAAAAAGTCCTCGCCGCCACCATCGTGATCATGTCCCTGAGCACCTTTGCCATCGGTCTGATCCCCGGCTATGCCTCCATTGGCATCTGGGCGCCGATCCTGTTGCTGCTGTGCAAAATGGCCCAGGGTTTCTCGGTGGGCGGTGAGTACACCGGCGCGTCGATTTTCGTGGCTGAATACGCCCCGGACCGCAAGCGCGGCTTCCTTGGCAGTTGGCTGGACTTCGGTTCCATCGCCGGTTTCGTGCTCGGCGCGGGTGTGGTGGTGTTGATCTCCACCGTGCTCGGTGAAGCAGAATTCGAGGCCTGGGGCTGGCGCCTGCCGTTCTTCCTCGCCCTGCCCCTGGGCATCATCGGCCTGTACCTGCGCCACGCGCTGGAAGAGACTCCGGCGTTTCAACAGCATGTCGACAAACTCGAACAGGGTGACCGCGAAGGCCTGAGCCACGGCCCGAAAGTCTCGTTCAAGGAAATCGCCACCAAGCACTGGCGCAGCCTGCTGACCTGCATCGGTATCGTCGCGGCCACCAACGTGACCTACTACATGCTGCTCACCTACATGCCGAGCTACCTGTCCCACAACCTGCACTACGCCGAAAACAGCGGCGTGCTGATCATCATCGCGATCATGGTCGGCATGCTGTTCGTGCAGCCGTTCATTGGTTTTGTCAGCGACAAGATCGGCCGCAAGCCGTTCATCATCGCCGGCAGCATTGGCCTGCTGTTCCTGTCGATCCCGGCCTTCATGCTGATCACCAGCGGCAAGACCGGCCTGATCTTCGGCGGCCTGTTGATTCTGGCGGTAGTGCTGAACTTCTTTATCGGTGTGATGGCGTCGACCTTGCCGGCAATGTTCCCCACCCACCTGCGCTACAGCGCCCTGGCCAGTGCCTTCAACGTCTCGGTACTGATCGCCGGTGTCACGCCCACTGCGGTGGCCTGGCTGGTGGAGAGCACCAACAACCTGTACATGCCCGCTTATTACTTGATGGTGTTCGCAGTGGTTGGCCTGATCACGGGCCTGACCATGAAGGAAACCGCCAACAAGCCCCTGCGTGGCGCGGCCCCGGCAGCTTCCGACATGGAAGAAGCCAAGGAGCTGTTGCAGGAGCATCACGACAATATCGAGCAGAAAATCGAAGACATCGACGCCGAGATTGCCGCGCTGCAAACCAAGCGGGAAAACTTGGTACAGCAACACCCGCGCATCAACTAATAACCTGACTGTGCGTGGTCGCGGCCTGCGACCACGCCATTGGAGCGTTCAGCATGGTTTCAAGCGTCACCGCCGCACACAGGTTACTCAGCGCAGACGAGCGCGCCGCCATTGCCGAAATTGAAGCAACCACCAACATCCTCAAGCTGGTCACCCGTCTGACCGGGATGAGATTCGCCGGCATCGCCAAGTTCACCGACCTGGAATGGGTGGTGTGTTCGGCCTACGACCCACTGCAAATGGGCATCAACGTCGACGATGTACTCGACCTCGAAACCACCCTGTGCAGTGAATTTTGCATCAACCCACACACCCTGTTCATTCCCCAGATCAGCCAGAACGGCCGTTTCGCGGCGCGCCCGGTGGTCAAGCAATACGCCATCGAAAGCTATGCCGGCGCGCCGATCTTCCTGCCCGATGGCCGCCTGTTCGGCGCGCTGTGTGCGCTGGACTCACGGGCCATGTTGTTCGACGACCCGAACCTGCCGGAAACCCTGAGCCTGTTCGCACGGCTTATTGGCTGCATTTTCTACGCTAATTTGACCCCGGCAGATCACTGACACCCGCCCTGCCCCGCAGGGTCGCCATGTCGCGCTTGGGCGGCACCCCAAACAGCCGGCTGTACTCACGGCTGAATTGCGACGGGCTCTCATACCCGACTTTGAACGCAGCACTGGACACATCCTGGTGCTCGTTCAACATCAACCGACGCGCTTCATTCAAACGCAGCCATTTCTGGTATTGCAGCGGGCTCATCGCGGTCAGTTGCCGGAAGTGATGATGAAAGGTCGCCGCGCTCATTTGCACCCGCGCTGCCAGTTCTTCCACACGCAGGGCCGCGTCGAAATTCAACTTCAGCCAGTCGATGGCCTTGGCAATCCGATAGCCCTGGCCATCCACCGAGCAGATCTGGCGCAACCGGCCGGCCTGGTCGCTTTTCAGTAGCCGGTAATGAATCTCGCGCTGGATCAAGGGCGCGAGTACGGGGATGGCTTCGGGTTCATCCAGCAACGCCACCAGGCGCGCGAATGCGGCCAGCATGCCGTCGGTGACCGTACCGATCCCCACACCCTTCATGACTGCGCGCTCCCGCACCGGCGGCAAGCCACCCTGGGCGATCAGCTCGGCGAGCATGCGCAGGTCCAGCTTGAACGTCAGCCCCAGGCACGGCTGCTCGGGGCTGGCCGCCAGCACCTCGGAATTGGCCGGAATATCCAGCGATGTCACCAGGAACCGGGACGTGTCGTAGGGATAGCCCTCGCCGCCGACCCACAACTGCTTCTCGCCCTGGGCCACCAGCACGATACACGGCTCCACCATGCACACCACCGGCGCAGCGGGTTGCTCACGCCGATAAAAGCCCAGGCCCGGAATCGGCATGGCGTAGTCGCCGGGCGACGGCGTGCGCGAACCAATCGACTGGATCAGCGCGTTCAATGGGGTGGGAGTGGACGTCATGGCAGACCCTTTCAATGCTTCATTGCACTTTACCCGCGCAAGCCACGGGCGTCGTTACCTGGCGCTTAAACTCAGAGGATCAGGCAAGTAATCCACTCAAATGCACTACAGAAGCCCTGCCGTCACCCGGAAAATGTGCGGACATTTCACAAGGAACATCCCTATGAAACGCCTCTTGCTCGCCTTGGGTTTGTTGGTGACTTCTCTTTCTTCATTTGGAGCCGATATGTCTAACGGTGCGGATAATTTCTACAGCAGCAACACAGTGACGGCCGAACCGGTCACCTTCAACAATCAATACGGCATGCAGGTCGCAGGCACGCTGTTCGTGCCCAAGCACCTTGCCCCGGGCTCAAAGCACGCAGCCCTTGTCGTCGGCCACCCGATGGGCGCCGTCAAAGAGCAAAGCGCTAACCTCTACGCCACCAAAATGGCTGAACAGGGTTTCGTGACCCTGTCCCTGGACCTGTCGTTCTGGGGCCAAAGCGCCGGCACACCACGCAACGCGGTGTTGCCCGACCTCTACGTGGAAGACTTCAGCGCCGCCGTGGACTTTCTTGGCACTCGCCCACAGGTCGACCGGGAGCGCATCGGTGCCATCGGCATTTGTGGCAGCGGCAGTTTCGTGATCAGTGCGGCGAAGATCGATCCGCGTCTCAAGGCAATCGCCACCGTCAGCATGTACGACATGGGCGCGGCCAACCGTAATGGCCTCAAGCACGGCATGACTTTGCAACAGCGCCAGCAGATCCTGCGCCAGGCCGCCAACCAGCGCTATGTAGAATTCCAGGGCGGCGAGACCCTCTACACCGGCGGCACGCCGCTGAGCCTCACCGGCGATCCGATCGGCGACGAGTTCTACGACTTCTACCGCACCCCGCGCGGCGAAGTCACCCCGGCAGGCGCCTCATCGCAAACCACCACCCGGCCGACGCTGACCAGCAACGTCAAGTTCATGAACTTCTATCCGTTCAACGATATCGAGACGATCTCGCCACGCCCGCTGCTGCTGATTACCGGGGCCGACGCGCATTCCCGTGAATTCAGTGAAGACGCCTATCAACGCGCCGCCGAGCCCAAGCAATTGCTGATCATCCCCAACGCCGGCCATGTAGACCTGTACGACCGCGTCGAACTGATCCCGTTTGACACGCTCACCACCTTCTTCCAGAGCCACTTGCAGTGAGTTCCGTTACCCCTCAACCGCAACGCTGGGGCGCGGTGCTGGCGATGTCGCTGGCGGCATTTGCCTTGGTCGCCTCCGAGTTCATGCCGGTCAGCCTGCTGACACCGCTGGCCGCTGACTTGCAGATCACTGAAGGCCAGGCCGGCCAGGGCATTTCCGTGTCCGGGGTGTTTGCCCTGCTCACCAGCCTGGTGATCGCGGCGGTTGCCGCGCGGATGGATCGCAAGCGCCTGCTGATGGCCTTGACCCTGCTGATGATCGTCTCTGGCAGCGTGGTGGCGTTCGCACCGAATTACGCGGTGTTCATGCTCGGTCGCGCGTTGATTGGCGTGGCGATTGGCGGCTTCTGGTCGCTGTCGGCGGCCACGGCAATGCGCCTGGTCGAGCCCGCCCAAGTGCCACGGGCCTTGGCCATCGTCAACGGTGGCAACGCCCTGGCGACGGTGATTGCGGCGCCGCTGGGCAGCTTTCTCGGCGGCCTGATCGGCTGGCGCGGCGCATTCTTTTGCGTGGTGCCAGTGGCCGTGATTGCGCTGGCCTGGCTGTGGCTGAGCCTGCCGGCGCTCAAGCACAGCGGCGCAGCGAACACCGGCAATGCACTGCGCCTGCTGAAAAACCCCAAGGTGGCCTTGGGCATGTGCGCTGTCAGCCTGTTCTTCATGGGCCAGTTCATGCTGTTCACTTACCTGCGGCCGTTCCTGGAAGGCGTGACCCGGGTTGAGGTATCCACCCTGTCGTTGATGCTGCTGGTGCTCGGCCTGGCGGGTCTGGCGGGTACGGTGTTGATTGAGCATTTGCTCAAGCGCCACCTCTACCCGACGCTGATTGCCATCCCGTTGATCATGGCCGGCATCGCCCTTGCGTTGGTGGCGTTCGGCGGTTCAGCGATTGCCACCACTGTGCTGTTGGGCTGCTGGGGCCTGGTGGCCACTGCTGCACCGGTTGGCTGGTGGACATGGCTGGCGCGCGCCTTGCCCGACGACGCCGAGGCCGGCGGGGGGTTGATGGTCGCCATCATCCAGCTGGCGATTGCCGCCGGCGCCACCGTCGGTGGCGTGGCATTCGACTTGAGCGGCTATCAGGCCACCTTCGAGCTGAGCGCCGCCTTGCTGGTAGTTGCCACGCTGCTGGCTTACCTGGCATCGCGCCGCACGGCTCATGCGCGCATGGCGAGCAGCACTACTTGAAAAAATGACTCGGCGTTTTGCCAAACTGCTTCTTGAACATGCTGGTAAAAGCGCTGGGGCTTTCATAGCCCAATTCAAACGCCACATCGATGATCTTCTGCCCCACCGCAATGCGTTCCAGCGCCAGCAATAGCCGCGCTTGCTGGCGCCACTGGCCGAAGGTCATGCCGGTTTCCTTGCGGAACAGGCGCTGGATGGTGGTCTGGTCCAACCCCAACCGCGCACTCCAGTCGGCGACGGTGGAGGCATCACTCGGCTCGTCCTGCAACGCCAGGCAAATCGGGCTCAGGCGTGGGTCGGCAGGCTGGGGCAAAGACAGCGGCAAGGCCGGCAGGATGGCCAGCTCATCAAGAATCAGGTGCATGATCCGCGCGTCGCGTGAATCCTCGGCATACGGCGGTTTCAAGCTCACCGAGGCCTTGATCAGTTCACTCAGCAGCGGCGAGACCGTCACCGTCTTGGGCTCGGCCGGCAGGTTGGGGAAGCTGTCCGGGCGTACGAACACGCTGCGCATCTGCAGCGTGCCCACGCAGCGCAGTGAGTGAACTTGACCGCAAGGCATCCAGAAGCCACGATTGGGCGGCACCGTCCATTGCCTCAGGGCCGAGTACACCACCATCACACCGCCAATGGCGTACAGCAGTTGGTGCTTGTTGTGGCTGTGTTCGGGGATCACCCAGTTTTCGGGGTAATCGGTGGCCGAGCTGATGACGGCCCAGTCGCCCTCATCGATTTCTCGCAGAAATTTATCCAGTGATTTGATCATTTCGCCCTTTTTGCGATGGTTTCTGCCCGAATTGCGCGAGACAGGCATTGGCGCCGAATCTAGCATAAACGCCGAGTCCAGATGGAGTGGCGGTTCACATCACCGCCGCCCGCCTCCACGCCTGTTAGCTGCCTTGTACGGAATGCCCGCATGTCCACAGTCACAGCGTCACCCGCCGCACCTTCGACCAGCCCGCAAGTAAGCCCCTTAGTCATGCGCGTCCTGGGCGCCTGTGCCCTGGCGCACCTGATCAATGACTTGATCCAGGCGGTGCTGCCGTCGATCTACCCGATGCTCAAGGCCAACTACGGCCTGAGCTTTACCCAAGTCGGCCTGATCACCCTGACCTTCCAGTTGACCGCCTCGCTATTGCAACCGTGGATCGGCTACCACACCGACCGCCACCCCAAACCCTGGCTATTGCCGGCGGGCATGGTGTGCACCTTGGTCGGCATCTTGATGCTGGCCTTTGTCGGCAACTTCCCGGCGATATTGCTCGCGGCGGCGCTGGTGGGCGTGGGCTCATCGACCTTCCACCCGGAAACCTCCCGCGTCGCACGCCTGGCCTCCGGTGGTCGCTACGGCCTGGCGCAGTCGACCTTCCAGGTCGGCGGCAACACCGGCAGCGCCTTCGGCCCATTGCTGGCGGCGGCGATCATCATTCCCTACGGCCAAAGCCACATTGCCTGGTTCGGCCTGTTCGCGGTGTTCGCCATTCTGGTGCTGTACGGTTTGAGCCGCTGGTACCGCCACCACCTCAATCTGTTCAAGCTCAAGCAAGGCAGCCAGGCGACCCACGGCTTGTCCAAAGGCCGCGTGACCTTCGCCCTGGTGGTATTGGCCGTGCTGGTGTTCTCCAAATACTGGTACATGACCAGCCTGACCAGCTACTTCACGTTCTACCTGATCGAGAAATTCCAGCTGTCGGTGGCAAGCTCCCAGATGTACCTGTTCCTGTTCCTCGGCGCGGTGGCCGTGGGCACCTTCGCCGGCGGCCCGATCGGTGACAAGATCGGCCGCAAAAAGGTTATCTGGTTCTCCATCCTCGGCGCCGCACCGTTCACCCTGGCCCTGCCCTACGTCGACCTGTTCTGGACCGCCGTACTCAGCGTGGTCATCGGCTTTATCATCGCCTCGGCGTTCTCGGCCATCGTGGTGTTTGCCCAGGAATTGGTGCCGGGCAATGTGGGCATGATCGCCGGGATATTCTTCGGTCTGATGTTCGGCTTCAGTGGGATCGGCGCGGCGCTGCTCGGGATGCTCGCTGATCATCACGGCATCGAGTACGTGTACAAGTTGTGCTCGTTCCTGCCGTTGGTGGGTATCCTGACGGTACTGTTGCCGTCGACCAAAGGCGTTTGACGGGATGCTGTAGGAGCGAGCTTGCTCGCGAAAAACTGACAGGCGCCGCGTTTATCCAGGAAGCACGCGTTATCGTTGACGTTTTTCGCAAGCAAGAACTGGGCGCCCCCCTCGCTCCTACAGGTTATGACTAACCCTCACACTGCGCCCGGTCTTCACCGACTCCAGCGCGCAATCAGCCAGATGCAACGCATACAAGCCATCGCGCATACTGGTGGGCAACTCGCGCCCCTCGTTCAGCGCATCGATGAACTGCGTCAGCTCATTGCGATACGCATCCGCGTAACGTTCAAGGAAAAAATGCTGCAACGGCTCCAGCGCTTCGGTGTGCTCAGCGCTCCAATGGCGCACGGTGCTGGGCCGATGATTGTCGGTCAGCAGCACGCCGCTGGCGCCGGAAACTTCTACGCGCTGGTCGTAGCCATACACCGCCTGGCGACAGCAGTTGATATGGCATTGTTTGCCCGAAGCGGTGCGTAGCAAAACCATGACGCTGTCGTAGTCGTCGATCTGCTCCAGGGTCGGGTCCACCAGGCGGCTGGCAAAGGCGCTGACTTCTACCGGTTCCTCGCCGAGCAAGTGGCGAGCGGTGTCAAAGTCATGGATGGTCATGTCGCGCAAGATGCCGCCAGAGTGTTCCAGGTAGTCACGCGGTGCCAGGCCAGGGTCACGACTGGTGATAATCACCTGGCGCACAGCGCCGATCTGGCCAGCATCCAGTGCCTGGCGCAGGCGCAGCATGTCCGGGTCGAAACGCCGGTTGAAACCGAGCATTACCTTGCCGCCCTGGCGCTCCACGGTTTGCGCCGCGCTGCGCGCCTTGGCGATATCCAGGTCGATAGGCTTTTCGCAGAGCACCGCCTTGCCCTGGGCCACCGCAGCCAGCAACAGGTCGATGTGGGTGTCGGTGGGCGTGCCGATCACCACCGCATCGATGTCCTCGCGGCTCAGCACGGCGGCGCAGTCATACGCGGCCTCGCATCCCAACTGGGTGCTCAAGGCATCGACACCTGCGCGCCAGGGATCGGCCACCAACACCAGCGTGGCATTGGGATGGGCGGCAACGTTGGCGGCGTGGATCTTGGCGATGCGCCCGGCACCTAGAACGGCGATACGTAGCATGGTCGAACTCCTGGATTGTTATTGGATGTGGTATTTCAGCGCTTCAGTCCGGCAGGTTGAACGGCGTGACGATCTGCACCTGTGACGGCGCAATCGGCCCGGCCTTCCAGAGCCGGTGGTACTGCAGGATGTGCAGGAATACGTGGCGGGCATCGATCTGCAGGTTGTGATCGATGATCGCCGCGACTTTTTCTTCCCTCAGCAGTTGGCGGTTTTCTTCGTCAAGGTCGTGGCCGATGAACACCTCCAATGGACGGTCCTGGGCGGCAAAGGCGTCGACAATTGCACGGTTGCCACCGCCGACGCTGTACACCGCCTTCAGCCCGGGATGCTGGAGCAAGGCTTGGGTCACTCGCTCAAAGGTGCGCTCATACACGCCGTAGCCGCCGCTGATATCCAGTACTCGCAGGTGCTCGGCGCGGCCACGCAGCCAGGCACGAAAACCCATCTCGCGCTCTTCTTCGCCGCGGAACAATTCGCTGCCGATCACCACCGCGACGTCCTGCGCCTCGGTCGGCAGCCAGCGCGACATCAGGTAGGCAGCTGCCTGGCCGGCCGTGCGATTGTCCATGCCCACATAGCCGATGCGCTCGCTTTGGGGCAGGTCGGTGACCAAGGTCACCACCGGAATGCCGGCCGCAATCAGCTGCTTGACGGCCAGGTTCACCGCCGGCTCATCCGCAGCCTTGAGCACCACGCCCTGGCTGCCCGTGTCGAGGCAGCGCAGCAGTTGGTCGTGCATGGCCTGGGGTTCGATCTCCTCGAACAGGTGAAACCGTGGCGCGATGCGAAACGGTCCCAGGCTGGCCAGTTGGCCAACGATCGCCGCCTGCACCGCCGCGCTGAAACGCTGGGGCGTGTGCATGATCACGTCCACATGGAAGGTACGCCCCACGGCCAAGCCATTTTTTTCCTGGGACTCCAACTCCTCCAATGCCTGCTCGATACGCCGCCGGGTTTGGGCATGCACGCTGCCGCGCTGGTGCAGCACGCGGTCCACCGTGGCCTTGCTGACGCCAGCCTGGGTGGCGAGTTGCTTGATGGAAAAGTGTTTTGCACGTTCGAGCATGGGTTTCGCCTGAGGTGTTTTTGAGGTCTTTTTTGGGCGTTACTGAGGTTTTGCAATGCTAGTCTCAGTTTTGCCCGGCGTCGAGCCGGGCCAGCAAAACAACAAAAATTCCAGGAGAACCCCAATGCACCACACCGATCTTGCGACCTCGTTCAGCGGCCAATACTTTGTCGTCACCGGCAGCACCCAGGGCCTCGGCGCGGCGGTGGCCCATACCCTGGCTCGCCGTGGTGCGGCCGGGCTGATCATTTGCGGGCGTCGCCGTACCGAGGGCGAAGAGCAGGTGCGCCAGCTGGCCCAGCTGGATTGCCAGGCGTTTTTTGTCGAGGCCGACCTGGAAAAGGTCGAGGACTGCCGCGCAATCATCGAAGCGGCACACGCCCATTTCGGCACCTTGCACGGTTTGGTGAACTGCGCCGGCATGTCTGACCGTGGCACCATTCTTGACACCTCGCCGGAGCTGTTCGAGCGTTTGTTTGCGGTGAATGTGCGGGCGCCGTTTTTCCTGATGCAGGAAGCACTGAAGCTGATGATCAGCAACGGTGTGGAGGGTGCAGTAGTCAATATCCAGAGCGTTACCGGCCATGGTGGGCAGTCGTTCTTGAGTGCCTATGCGGCGTCCAAGGGCGCGCTGGCGATCCTGACCAAGAATGTCGCGTTCAGTGCCTTGCGCAACCGCATCCGCGTGAATGGTCTGAATATCGGCTGGATGGACACACCCCACGAGGATCAGATCCAGCGCCAGTACCACGGTGCCCAGGACGGCTGGCTGGCCGAAGCCGAACGCGCCCAACCGTTTGGGCGCCTGCTCAAGCCCGAGGAGGTGGCGCGCAGCGTGGCATTTTTGCTGTCCGCCGAGTCGGGAATGATGAGCGGCGCGGTCATCGACCTGGAACAAGGTGTGGTCGGCTGCACCGACAGCAGCACCCCGCAACCTCACCAGGCCCTGAGCCTTCCCGGAGGTGCGTGATGTCAGCTTTCGTGAACGGCGACGCGGTGCGCCTGGCCGACTTCAGCCGGATTTGTGCGCAACGCACCAATGCCAGCGACTACCCGCTGTGCCTTGAGGTACAAGGCAATGTGCCGATCTATCAGGCCCACACCTTGCGCAACAGCGACCGCCTGGCCGTTATGAACGAACTGCATCACCTGTTCCGTGACGGCCCCGGCGTAATGGTGGTGCGCCAAGCCTATGAAGACCTGGAAGTGGTAGACCGCCACAGCCAGGTCTTCGACGCGATCTTTGCCCATGAAGCCGCCCAAGGCGTGGCCGCCGATCACTTTGCCAAGGCCGGCAGCAATGGCAGGATCTGGAACGCGTTGCAGAAGGCGGCCTTACAGTCTCCCGAATCCTTTGCCGAGTACTACGCCAACCCGCTACTGGGGCTGATTGCCGAAGCCTGGTTGGGGCCGGGCTTTCAAGTCACGGCGCAAGTCAATGTGGTGCATCCCGGTGGCCAGGCGCAGCAGCCGCACCGTGACTATCATCTGGGTTTCCAGACCAACGACGTGGTCGAACGTTTTCCGCTGCCACTGCATGCGCTGTCCCAACATTTGACGTTGCAAGGTGCTATCGCACACTCGGATATGCCGCTGGAAACCGGCCCCACCCAGTTGCTGCCGTTTTCCCAGCAGTACGCGTTGGGGTACCTGGCGTGGCGTCGCACGGAGTTTATCGATTACTTCCAGCAACACGCGGTGCAATTGCCGCTGAACAAGGGCGACTTGCTGTTCTTCAACCCGGCGCTGTTCCATGCCGCCGGCACCAACCGCACAGCCGATCGCCAGCGCATGGCTAACCTGCTGCAAATCTCCTCGGCATTCGGCAAGCCGATGGAAGCCATCGACCGCGACCGCATGATGCTGGCGGTGTACCCAGTACTGCTCGCCAACCCCAACCTGGATGCCCACGCAGTGGTCGCCTGTACCGCAGACGGGTACTCCTTCCCCACCAACCTGGACACCGACCCACCCTTGCAGGGCCTGGCTCCACAAACCGGGCAACAGCTGATGCTGCAAGCCCTCGACGAACGCTGGCCGTGCTCGGACTTCGCCGCCGCCGTGGCGCAGCTGCGGGCCAAACGCCAAGCGTGAACCGCCCTGCTTTGACAACAACAAAAACAACGGAGCAAAACCATGAAGAAGCAACTCCTTACGGCACTGTTAGTCCTGACGTTCAGCCCTTGGGCGCTGGCCGACATTCGCATCGGCGTGAGCATCGCCCAGGTGGACGACGTATTCCTGGCACAAATGCGCGACTACATGGCCGCCCACGCCAGGGAACTGCCTGATGTCACCCTGCAATTTGAAGACGCCCAGGGCGATGTCGTGCGCCAGCTCAATCAGGTGCAAAACTTCACCGCCCAGGGCATGGACGCGATTATCGTCAACGCGGTGGACACGGCCGCCACCCAGAAGATGACGCTCAATGCCCAGCAGGCCAAGATCCCGCTGGTGTACGTCAACCGCCGTCCGGAGTTCAAGGAGGTGCCAGCGGGCGTGGGCTATGTCGGTTCGGACGAGATCAAGGCCGGCGAAATCCAGATGCGCTACCTGGCCGAGAAAATGGGCGGCAAGGGCAACCTGGCGATCATGCTCGGGCTGCTGTCCAACAACGCCACCCATAACCGCACGCTGGGGGTGAAGACTGTGCTCAAGGACTACCCCGACATCAAGATCGTCGAGGAGCAAAGCGCCGAATGGCAGCGCGGCAAGGCGATTGACCTGATGAACAACTGGATCGTATCCGGGCGCAAAATCGATGCCGTGGCCGCGAATGCCGATGAAATGGCGATTGGCGCGGCCATGGCTATCAGCCAGGCAGGCATGCAGCCGGGCAAGGACATCCTGGTGGCCGGCAGTGACGGCGGCGCAGCGGGATTGGACGCGGTGAAAAAAGGCCAGTTGTTGGTCACGGTGTATCAGGACAACAAGGGCCAGGCAGTGGGTTCCATCGACCTGGCGGTGAAGATGGTCAAGCAGCAGCCGTACACGGCGGAGCTGACGATTCCTTATCAGCAGATCACCAAGGACAACTACCAAGCGTTCCTTAATCCCTGAAGGCCGCGCACTACCCATGGCAAGGGAGCTTGCGCCCTTGCCATACAGGCTTAGTTGAGTGTTCGCCGGGAAAACCCATTAACCACGATATAGAGCAACGGCCCTACCGACACAAACACTGCCGTCAGTAAAAAATACGGCAACACTGAGGCCATCGACCGCCCTCGCCCACGCGCATCCCGGTACATCCACACACACGCCAGCACCGCCATCAGATACAGGTCAATCACCACCTGGGCCGTATCGGGCCGGGACATCAGCTCCCATCCAAACGCCAGCAGTGACTGCTCGGCCGTGAGCATGGTCGCCACGGTATAGACGGTAAATCCCAGCAAGGCCGCCAGGGCGATATAAGGTTTTTGCATGGTCTCTTCCTTGAAGCGCAACGTTAATCAACGCGGCCACCTTAGCGATAAGAGCTGCCGCTCGCAATCCTGCTGAGGTCTTTCTCGAGATGTCCTACGCGAAGTATGCCGCGCTGGTTTTGTGAAATATCTGTACGTAGACTGCCGCCATACCCCCACTTGAAGGCGGCGAAAAAAACGTGATGCAAGTTACTGAAGTCTCCATTGCCCAATTGCGCGCTGCGCTTGAAGCCGGCCAGACCACGGCGGTTGAACTGGTCCAGGCGTACCTGGCGCGAATCGACGCCTACGATGGCCCCCAAACGGCCACTGCGCTGAACGCCGTGGTGGTACGCAACCCCGAAGCGCTCAAAGAAGCCCAGGCGTCCGATGCGCGCCGTGCCAAGGGGCAAACCCTGGGGCCGCTGGATGGCATTCCCTACACCGCCAAGGACAGTTATCTGGTCAAGGGGCTGACAGCTGCATCCGGCAGCCCGGCGTTTGCCAAGCTGGTGGCCCAGCGCGATGCCTTCACCATTGAGCGCCTGCGGGCCGGCGGCGCCATTTGCCTGGGCAAGACCAACATGCCGCCGATGGCCAATGGCGGTATGCAACGTGGCGTGTATGGCCGCGCCGAAAGCCCCTACAACGCCGACTACCTCACCGCGCCTTTTGCATCGGGCTCCTCCAACGGTGCCGGCACCGCCACCGCCGCCAGTTTTGCCGCGTTCGGGCTGGCTGAAGAAACCTGGTCCAGCGGTCGCGGCCCGGCCTCCAACAATGGCTTGTGTGCCTACACGCCTTCGCGCGGGGTGATTTCGGTGCGCGGCAACTGGCCGCTGACTCCGACCATGGACGTAGTGGTGCCCTACGCTCGCACCATGGCCGACCTGCTGGAAGTGCTCGACGTCGTGGTGGCCGAAGACCCGGACACCCGGGGCGACCTGTGGCGCCTGCAACCCTGGGTGCCGATCCCCAGCGTCACCTCGGTGCGCCCGGCGTCCTACGCGGCCCTCGCCGCCAGCAGCGAAAGCCTGGCCGGCAAGCGTTTTGGCGTGCCACGCATGTACATCAACGCCGACCCGGAGGCTGGCACCAGCGAAAAACCCGGTATCGGCGGCCCGACCGGGCAAAAGATCCACACCCGTGCCACGGTGATCGACCTGTGGCAAGCCGCACGCCAGGCACTGCAAGCTGCAGGCGCCGAAGTGATCGAAGTGGATTTCCCGCTGGTGTCCAACTGCGAAGGCGACCGCCCTGGTGCACCGACGGTGTTTACCCGTGGCCTGGTTTCCAAGGAATTCCTCCACGACGAGCTGTGGGAATTGTCGGCCTGGGCTTTCGATGACTTCCTGCGCGCCAACGGCGACCCGCACCTGAACCGCCTGGCCGATGTGGACGGACCGAAGATATTCCCCCACGACCCCGGCACCCTGCCCAACCGTGAAGACGACCTGGCCGCCGGCATGGACGAATACGTGCGCATGGCCCAACGCGGCATCACCCCATGGGACCAGATCAGCACCGTGCCCGATGGCCTGCGCGGCCTGGAGCAAACCCGGCGCCTGGACCTGGAAGACTGGATGGATACCCTGGGGCTTGACGCCGTGCTGTTCCCCACCGTGGCCGATGTAGGCCCGGCGGATGCCGATGTGAACGAAGCGTCTGCCGACATTGCCTGGAGCAACGGCGTGTGGGTCGCCAACGGCAACCTCGCCATCCGCCACCTGGGCGTGCCCACCGTCACCGTGCCAATGGGCGTGATGGCAGACATCGGCATGCCAGTGGGGCTCACCTTCGCCGGGCGTGCCTACGATGATTCGGCGCTGTTGCGCTTCGCCTCGGCGTTCGAGGCCACCGGCAGCAAACGGATGATCCCGCCGCGTACGCCACCGTTGGCAACCCGCTAAACGCGGTCAACCTGTGACTGGCTTGCCTTAATGCCAGTCAGTTAAGGCTTTTTTGTAGGAGCGAGCTTGCTCGCGAAAAACTCACTGGCGCCGCGTTCATTCAGCAAGCCCGGGTTATCGTTGACGTTTTTCGCGAGCAAGCTCGCTCCTACAGAATTGGCCGCAGCGCCGACTCCATGTGGGAGCTGGCTTGCCTGCGATGGCGGCCGTTCAATCGACAGCGACGTCGAATGTGCCACCCACAGGTAACCACGATGCGAAGCGAGTCGCTCTTGATCTTGATCTGCTTGTGATCTTGATCTCAGGCGCCCCGTTAAACCACGCTGGCCGAACGCAGGCTTGAATTCGTGGGTAACCCGGCAGGACGCCGGGTTAGCCGCCCCGCGCCATGGATGGCGCGTGGCGGCGGCCCACGGATTCAAGCCTGTGTTCGGGCACACCGAGCCTAAGCGAGGTGCCGAGTGGTGGGGCAAGAGCGTTTTGCTTACTTTTGCGCTTTTTTCAAAAGTGAGCCGCCGTCAGGGCGGAACCCTAAGTGGCCGTTACCGCAGCAATGGATATGTACTCGGTATTACGGTGTCGACTATGAGGCCGTCTTCGCAGGCAAGCCAGCTCCCACATTTTGCCCCTATTTCAAATCAAGCCCTGTGGATGGGCTTTCGCTCACCACACCACCACCTTGCGCACCTTCACCAGCGCCTCCCACAACCCCGCCATCGGCACCGAACCCAAAGCCAGGCGCAGCGCGTGGGGCACCTGGGCCGAAACCGCGAACGGTTCAGCGGTTGAAACAGAGATGCCTGCACGCTGCAAGGTCATGGCGACCTGATCGGCGCGGGCATCTTCCGCCAACGGCAGCCACAGAAAGTAGGATGACGGATGGCTGATGGTCTTCACACCGGTCAGCACCTGTGCCGCCAATACCTGGCGGGCCTGGGCATCCGCGCGCTTTTGCGCCTCCAGTTGCGCCACCGTACCGTCTTCGAGCCAGCCCACCGCAATCGCACTCATCACCCCCGGCACGTTCCAGGTGGTGGCCATGATCGTGCGTTCCAGGCCGCTCACCCAAGCCGGGGGCGCAGCGATAAAGCCCACACGCAAACCGGTGGCGACACTCTTGGACAGCCCGCCGATGTACACCGTGCGTTCCGGTGCGAGGGACGCCAAGGGTGGCGGTGCTTCTTCGGCGAGAAACGCATAGGCACCATCCTCGATGATCATCAAGTTGTGCTGCCGGGCGATTGCCACCAAGCGCTCGCGCTGCGCCAGGCTCATCACCCAGCCCAGTGGGTTGTGCAGGGTCGGCATGCTGTACACCGCTCGCACCGGGCGCTGGCGACACAGGCTGTGCAGGTGGTCCAGGTCCGGGCCGCTGGGAGTGACCGGGATGGCGACGAGTTCCAGGTGCAGGGTTTCGGCCAGCACCTTGAAACCCGAATAGGTCAGCGCATCCACCGCCACCACATCCCCGGGCTTGAGCAAGGTCATCATGCTCACCGCCAGGCCATGCTGGGCACCGCTGACCACCAGCACCTGCTCGGCTGGCACCGTCAGCCCTCGGTTCAACAAGTGCCGGGCCACGGCGGCGCGCTCGTGCACGCGACCGGCATGGGGCTGGTAACGCAGCAGCGCCTCCAGATCGCCAGACAGGGCAAGCTGGCGCAACGCCGTGCGCAACAGCTCGGCCTGGCCCGGCAAGGACGGGTAGTTGAAATTCAGGTCAAGCAACCCCGCCGCAACCGTCATCTGCCCGCTGCCCTGCCCCGGCGGTAAGGCGATCTCACGCACGAAGGTGCCGCGCCCGGTCTCGCCACTGACCAGGCCCATGGCTTCCAGCTCGCTGTACACCCGGCTGGCAGTGACCAGCGCCAGGCCATGCTCGGCCGCCAATTGCCGATGGGTGGGCAGCCGCGTGCCGGGCAGCAATTGGCCGCTGCGGATGGCCTCGGCAAAGGTATCGACCAGCGACTTGTAGCGAGCACGGGGCATAAGGATGTATCCATGACAATTTTTTGATTGTCTTAATCTTCAATCCTAGGATGCCCAGCACGCAACTGCCTTTTCAGGACGCCCCCCATGGAACGCACTTCTCCCCTCGGCACTCTGGACAACAGCACCCAGGGTTGGATCAACGGCTTTATCGGCGTGGTGATTTTCAGCGGCTCGCTGCCGGCCACACGCGTGGCGGTGATGGAATTCGACCCGGTGTTCCTGACCATGATCCGCGCCACCCTCGCAGCGCTACTGGGGTTGTGCCTGCTGTGGCTATTCAAGGAAAAACGCCCCATGCGTCAGCAATGGGCACCGTTGCTCATCGTCGCGCTTGGCGTGGTGATCGGCTTTCCACTGCTGACGGCCCTGGCCCTGCAGTACGTGACCTCGGCCCACTCCATCGTTTTCATCGGCCTGCTGCCGCTGGCCACGGCGGTGTTTGGCGTGCTGCGCGGCGGTGAGCGGCCGCGGCCGGTGTTCTGGTTGTTTTCGATCCTGGGCAGCCTGTTGGTGATGGGTTACGCCGTTGCCCAAGGCTTGAGCGCTGCACCCGCGGGCGATGTGCTGATGCTGTTGGCGGTGCTGGTGTGCGGCCTGGGGTACGCCGAAGGCGCCAAGCTGTCGCGCAGCCTCGGCGGCTGGCAGGTGATCTGCTGGGCGTTGGTGGTGTCGCTACCGGTAGTGGCGCCGTTGAGCCTGCTGCTGGCGCCTTCGACCCTCAGCGGTATCAGCCTGCCGGCATGGTTGAGCCTGGGCTACGTGGCGTTGTTCAGCATGTTGATCGGCTTTGTGTTCTGGTACCGCGGCCTGGCCCAAGGCGGCATTGCCGCGGTCGGCCAGTTGCAGTTGCTGCAACCGTTCTTCGGCCTGGCGCTGGCGGCGGGCTTGCTGCATGAACAGGTCAGCCTGGGCATGGTGCTGGTGACGGTAGCCGTGATCGCCTGCGTGGCCGGGGCAAAGAAGTTTGCTCGCTAACCCCTGGCCTGCTAAATAGAAGCGTTGCCCCAAAAAACAATAAGGACTCTGCATGCACAGCGCTTCTCTCCAGGACACCACGGCGCCGGAAGGCATCTGCTACGGCTGCGGCAGCAGCAACCCCCATGGCCTGCACATCAAAAGCCGCTGGGATGATGACGGCGTACACGTCATTGCCGAGCACCAACCCGAAGCTAAATACAGCGGCTGGCCGGACCTGGTCTACGGTGGCCTGATCGCCATGTTGGTGGACTGCCACTCCAACTGGACCGCCATGGCCTACCACTACCGCGCCGAACAGCGGGAACCCGGCAGCCTGCCGCGCATCGATTGCGTCACCGGCAACCTGGGGATCAAATTCATCAAGCCCACGCCCATGGGTGTGCCACTGGTCCTGCGCGCTCGGGTCGAAGGCGAAGTCGGGCGCAAAAGCCGTGTAGTCTGCGAAGTGTATGCAGGCAGCGTGCTCACCGCCGTCGGCGACTCGGTGTTCGTGCGCGTTGACACCGGGCAACTGGCCGCTGCCGCCCATGGTCGCGAGGTTTGATCCTGGTCTACAGTGACAGCAACCGCTAATCGAGGACTGCACCGATGACTCGTCTGACCGCGAAAGACTTTGCTCCCGAACTGCTGGAACTCTACGACGGCTACGCCCACGGCAAGATCAACCGCCGCGAATTTCTCGACCGCGCCGCGCTGTTCACCCTCGGAGGCCTCACCGCTTCGGCACTGCTCGCGGCCCTGAGCCCCAATTACGCCCTGGCCGAACAGGTGAAATTCACCGACCCGGATATCGTCGCCGACTACATCAACTACCCCTCGCCCAAAGGCAACGGCACCGTACGCGGCTACCTGGTGCGCCCAGCCAAAGTCGTAGGCAAGCTGCCCGCCGTGGTGGTGGTGCATGAAAACCGCGGCCTGAACCCCTATATCGAAGACGTCGCCCGACGCCTGGCCAAGGCCGGCTTTATCGCCCTGGCCCCGGACGGCCTGACCTCGGTAGGCGGTTACCCTGGCAACGATGAAAAAGGTTTGGCACTGCAACAGACGGTCGACCCGACCAAACTGATGAACGACTTCTTCGCCGCCATCGAATGGCTGATGCACCACGACAGCAGCACGGGCAAGGTCGGCATCACCGGGTTCTGTTATGGCGGCGGGGTGACCAATGCCGCGGCGGTGGCCTACCCGGAACTGGGCGCGGCTGTGTCGTTCTACGGGCGCCAACCCGACGCCAAAGACGTGCCGCGCATCAAGGCGCCGATCCTGTTGCATTTCGGTGAGTTGGATACCCGTATCAATGAAGGCTGGCCGGCGTATGAGCAGGCGTTGAGGGCCGCAGGTACGACGTACGAGGCGTTTGTCTACAAGGGCGCCAACCACGGTTTCCATAATGACTCGACGCCGCGCTATGACGAGGCAGCGGCGAACCTTGCTTGGGAACGTACCCTGGGATGGTTCCGCCAATACCTGGTGTAGGAGCGAGCTTGCTCGCGAGAAACGACAACGATAACGCGGGCGTCCTGGATAGACGCGGCGCCTGGAAGTTTTTCGCGAGCAAGCTCGCTCCTACATAAATGGGGCCTGTCCTCCCAAAATGTTATCCAACGCTCGCCTGCAACCACCCCTTGAACGCCACCATCGCTGACGTTTCAGCCCGCGACTGCAAGCGCGTCAGCCAATAGCTGCCAGTCGTGATCCCCACCTCGAACGGCTGGCGGATCACATCGCTCTCCAATTGCCGCGAGAACATCAGGGCTGGCGCCAGTGCTACGCCAGCCCCTTGCAGTGCGGCCTCCATCATCGCCAGCGAGGAGTCGAACACCACGCTGCGCGGCACCCGCGTATCACTGGGCAAGCCGGCAGCCTGGAACCACAGGTTCCACTCATCGGCACGGTAGGAACGCAGCAAGGTGTGCTTCAACACGTCAGCCGGGCTGCGCAGTTGTTCGGCAATCTGCGGCACGCACAACACCGTCAACGGTGCCTCAAGCAAAGGGCAGGCATCGGTGCCGTGCCAGGCGCCGGCGCCAAAGCGGATGGCATAATCCAGGCCTTCGGCGGCGACATCCACGCGGTTGTTGTGGGTGGACAAGCGCAAGTCGATCAACGGGTAGCGGCTATGAAAATCCGCCAGGCGCGGCAACAACCAGCCCACCGCAAAGGTACCCACCGCCCCCACGGTCAATACTTCACGGTAATGCCCGCCTTCAAACTGATCCAAGGTCAGAGCAATACGGTCGAAGGCGTCACGCAGCACGGGCAGCAGGGATTCGCCTTCGGTGGTGAGCATCAAGCCCCGTGGCAGGCGCTTGAACAGCGTGACGTTGAGTTGCGCTTCGAGGCTTTTGACCTGATGACTGACCGCCGCTTGCGTCACGCATAACTCGATGGCCGCACGGGTAAAGCTCAAATGACGCGCCGACGCTTCGAAGGCGCGCAAGGCATTGAGCGGCAGATGGGAACGCAACATGGTCTGGCCCAAATTTTTCTAATGGCTGGTGCGAGATATCATCGTTTGCCCGCTCCCGGAAATCCACCTACATTTGCCACGCCTGCGCAGGCTCCGATCGTCACTGCCTTACTTACATGGAAGCGAAGCATGAAACACACCCTGAAAAAATATGCGATCTCAGCCTTGTTGCTTGGGGCCGGCAGCTGCATGGCCGCCACCGATATGCGCCAGGTCGTGGACAGCCACGTCACCCCTCTGATGAAACAGCAAGGCATCGCCGGCCTGACAATCGCGGTCATCCAACACGGCAAGGTGCAATACTTTAATTACGGCGTCGCCGCCAAGGACACTCAGGCACCCGTCACCGAAAACACCCTGTTCGAAATCGGCTCAGTAAGCAAAACTTTCAACGCCACCCTCGGCGGGTATGCCCAGGCTATCGGCAAGCTCAAGCTGTCGGACATGACCAGCCAACACCTGCCCGTGCTGGCTGGCAGCGCGTTCGATCGCATCAGCCTGCTGCAACTGGCGACCTACACCCCCGGCGGCCTGACGCTGCAGTTTCCGGATGCCGCCGACAGTGCCACTACCATGATGGATTATTTCAAGCATTGGAAACCCACTTATGCACCGGGGGAACAACGCCTGTATTCCAACCCCAGCATTGGCCTGTTCGGTTACGTGACAGCAAAAAGCCTGGACCTGCCGTTCACCGTCGCCATGGAAAAAACCCTGCTGCCCAAGCTGGGCTTGACCAACACCTATACCCGCGTGCCCGCCGACAAGGCCGGCCTCTACGCCCAGGGCTATGACAGCCAGCAGAAACCAGTACGCGTCAACCCCGGCGCCCTGGACTTCGAAGCCTACGGTATCAAGAGCAGCAGCCAGGACCTGGCCCGCTACGTGATCGCCAACATGCACCCGCAAACCCTGGAGCAACCGGTGCAGCAGGCCATTGCCACCACTCACGCCGGCTACTACACCGTCAACGGCATGACCCAGGGCCTGGGCTGGGAACGCTACCCCTACCCCATCGCGCTGCAAGCGTTGCTTGAGGGCAACTCCACACCGATGGCGATGGAGCCGCACAAGGTTAACTGGCTCAAACCTGCCCAGGCGCAGCCTGCCAACGTGCTCTACAACAAAACCGGCTCCACCGGCGGTTTTGGCGCCTATGTGGCGTTTGTGCCAAGCAAGGACATGGGTGTAGTGATCCTCGCCAACAAGAACTACCCGAATGCCGAGCGGGTAAAGTTGGCTTATGAAATTTTGAGTACGATGGATCAATAAATCACGAAAGGGTCTCCGACTGTCGCGGCCAGCCCTGACCGCGACCTTCAGCCACAGGTGCGACACTCCGGAGGGGGTTACCTGAGTAGCGTTGCGTAATAATTGTCATCGGCCTCAGGTTGGAAATGAATGCTGCGTAAAAACCCCTTTAATGCGTGAATGCTGACAGTGCTGTTTCGCCGCTTTATAGCGTCTACGAAGCGCAATAGCTGCCCATAGGTTTCCTCCATCAACGCCAGGGCAGCGTCAAATACGCCTGCGTCTCCATACCCTCGAATAATCTGTTTTTTTTGGTCTGAAGTGAGTGCGCCCTTGACCAGTGCCTTGCCTGCCAAGATCATCAGGAACGACTTTGGCCCGCCCTCCAAATCCATGGCGAATCCTTTTTTTTCGAAGTGCGGAATATGATTGATATCGCAATAGTCGTTGACGTAACGATAATAGATGCCCATCAACAGCAGCATCCGTTCAAGCAGAACATAGGTCTGCGCTTCCAACGGTTTCAGACATTGGCAAGCTTTTAACAGAAACACAAAAAAACAGCCGGTATTAGCCTGTGCAATACAGCCATAGTCTTCCAAGGTGGGCAATGTGTCACCTGCACTTGCTTTGGCGTCGAGGTATTGCCCAACATGCAGACGTTCAAGGCTTTCTATACCCGCCCGCACAACATTCAAGTCATTGAGCTTGGCCAGGAGCTGAAGACCTTCCAGGTAACCATACATCCCCGACACCAGAGCAACCTCTGTACCGTATTGCTTCCATACCGTTGGAACACCACGGCGCACCGTATCACCATCCAGTAAATCGTCATGAATCAATGAGGAAAGATTCATCTTTTCGATGGCCGCGCAGAGGGTGTGAGTCTGGACAGAAGGCAAGCCGTACAACACCGAGAGTGCCCACATGAGCTCTGTTCTTACGGCTTTACCGGGGAAACGCTCTTGATAAGCAAAAGGCTCAGACCACTGGGCCCTGGCGTTTAAGTACCAGGTGTCATCGAATGACGAGCAGAAAGGGTTCATCTCATAGACCTCGTTGTTGACCGCGTGAGCGCCTCAACACTCACTGTCTTCTACGTTCTTCACGCGTAAAAGACCTTCAACCCTGCGCAGGCCACCGCTTTACGTGATCATCATTAACCTTCTGGGAAGGTTAGCCATTTTTTTAAGAGGCACAAGGACACAACATTCCACGGCGCGCAAAAACACAGTTTATTTATTCATAAGGTTCAGCGCATCGATTCCAAATCCATATTGAAAGCGCACCAGATGCTACAACACTGAGTGCTATAACTTGTCTTGCTACTTATCGACGCACTCTAACGTTACAGGTTACATCGTATGTCAGCGCGATCAGGCTCGCGGGAAAAAACCTCGCCCTCTTCACCACGCCTTGATGTCCAACAGCCCATCGGTCCCTTTCATTTACCCCGATGGCTTGAGACAGCGACTTATCCTCTGAGTCCCTTCGCGCAAGAGGCTCAGCAGCACACACGCCAATGGCTCAAGAATATGGGGCTGGAACAAACATCCCGCGCAACCCATCAATTGGACATCTACATTCCCGGTCTGTATGCCGGTTATATGTGGAGTGACGCGCCACTTGAGTTATTACTCATTCTGTCTGATCTGGTGGGGTGGTTCAGTTGCCAGGACGATCTCGCCGACGAAGACTGCAATGACCCCGAAGCCCTCGAACGCCTGATTCGAGGTGTCTACGCAAGAGCGTTCACGCGCGCCAGCACACCCCGAGAACCGTTGGCCAATGCACTCACAGATATCATGCGACGCGCGTCACGCTTGATGCCCACGCTCTGGCAGCAGCGAGTGGCCGAGCAATACTTGACCTACCTGGCTCCCTGCACCACCGCGCTGATGCATCGCCTTCATCACACGCAGCCGGGGGTAGAAGGTTATGAAGCGCTGTGGCAAAACGCAGGCGGTTTTCAAGTCTGTCTGGAGTTCACCTACCTGGTGCAGAACATTCAATTATCGTCCTCGCTTTACTACAGCCACCCCTGGCAAGACCTGCGAAACCTGGCTTTGAAACTCTTCAAGGCAGTTAACGATTTGTTGTCTTTTCAGATCATGGAAAACCCTGATGAAGACATCTACAACCTACTGACTCACCTCAGGCACACCCAGGGCCAATCGGCGCTGCAGGCCGCAGCCGAGGTGTCACAGCGGATTGAGCAATGGGCGAAAAGCTTCGCAATGGCGCAAGCCGAGTTGCCCAAACGCCTGGATGCGCGGGGCTATGACACGCGAGCTCAAGAACAGGCAATGACCTGTGCTCAAGCCCTGCATAACCAATGGCGCGGCAACATTGCCTGGCATCTGGCCGTACCGCGCTATCGGGAACTGCGCTTCAAGGGTCAATAACCGGCGGTGCTCACATCCCCAGCCACGGCATCGCCGCGCGCATGGAGCAAGCCCACGCGCGCGTTTGTCCTGCGGTGTTTGAGGTTCGCCGGCCTCTAGGTACAATCACCGCCCTCTCCCACTCCCCCAAGGATCCACCATGTCCGGGCTTGAACTGTTTGCCGCCGCCCTGGGGGTGATCGCCGTTTGGCTGACGGTCAAACAAAACCCTTGGTGCTGGCCCATCGGCCTGGTGATGGTGCTGCTCTACACCTGGGTGTTCTTTGAGGTCAAGCTTTACTCCGACATGCTCCTGCAAGTGGTCTATGCGGCTTTGCAGGTCTACGGCTGGTGGCAGTGGACCCGCGCTGGCGAGGTCAAGCAGGGCCGCCAAGTCACAAGCCTGGGCGTGCCGGCGATCATGGCCAGCCTGGCTGTAGGTGCCGTCGGCAGTCTGCTGCTGGGCGCCGCCATGGCCCACTGGACTGACGCCGCCCAGCCTTGGCTCGACGCCGCGCTCACCGGTTTCAGCCTGGTGGCGCAGATGTGGATGGCGCAAAAACGTGTGCAGTGCTGGGCATTGTGGATCGTGGTGGATGTGATCTTCGTGGGCCTGTTCCTTTACAAAGGCCTCTACCTTACCGCCGCGCTCTACGCACTGTTTACCGTGATTGCCGTGCAAGGCTGGCGCGAGTGGCGCGCCGACCCGGCGTTGCGCGCATGAAGGTGGTGGTATTGGCAGGCCCCGAATCCAGCGGCAAGAGCTGGCTGGCGGCGCAGTTGCACGCGCACTTCGGCGGGTTGATGGTAGGAGAATATGTGCGCTACTTCATCGATCAGCATCAGCGCGACACCACCCTGGCGGATATCCCGGCCATTGCCCAAGGCCAGTTGGCCTGGGAGGATGCCGCCCGCGCCAAACGCCCCGCGTTGCTGATCCTCGACACCCACCTGCTCACCAACAGGCTCTGGAGCCAGACCCTGTTCGGCGACTACCCCGGCTGGCTGGATGACGAACTCCTGGCGCGGCATTACGACCTGCACCTGCTGCTCTCCCCTGAAGACGTGGAATGGAGTGCCGACGGCCAGCGCTGCCAGCCGGAACTGGCGGATAGGCAGGCGTTTTTCCAGGCCAGTCTGGAATGGATGCAGCAGCACCAACAGCCACTGGTGGTGATTCGCGGGGGCTGGGAACAACGGCGCCAGGCGGCGTTTGCCGCGGTAACGCAGTTGCTGTAGGAGCGAGCTTGCTTGCGAAAAACATCAACGATAACGTGTGTTTTCTGGATAAACGCGGCGCCTGTGAGTGTTTCGCGAACGAGCTAGCTCCTACAGGATGATGTTGGGGCGTGCCCCTTTACTCGGCATACGCCCACGTCATCCGAAACGACGCCCCACCCCATTCCGAATCCAGCACCTCAACTTGCCCGCCATGCCACTGGCTGACACGTTTGACCAGCGCCAGGCCCAGGCCAAACCCGCCCGTACGGCGGTCGCGGCTGGCGTCGAGGCGCAGGAAGGGTTCGAATATCTTGGTGCGGCCCTCCAGCGGCACCCCCGGCCCATCGTCGTTGACCCGCACTTCGTAACCGCTGCCAAACTTGACCAGCGACACTTCCACGCGGCGATCGGCATAACGAATGGCGTTGCGCAGCAGGTTGATCACCGCCCGTGCCATAAAGCGTGGCTCGATCTGGATAACGTCCACCTCGCAGGTGCGCAACGACAGCTGCACCCCTTGCGCCTCGGCCTCCAGGGCCACGGCGCCTATAACACTGTCGAGCCAACTGTGGGCCTCGATATGCTCGCGGGTGACCTGGGTGGCGCCTGGCTCCAGGCTCGCATAAGTCAACAGTTCGGAGACCATTTCTTCCAGTTCACCGAGGTCGGCGTACATGTCGTTGATCAGCGCTCGGCTTTGCCGTGGGTCGCTTTGTTGCCTGAGTTGGTCAAGCTCGAATGACAACCGCGCAATCGGCGTGCGCAATTCATGGGAGACCGCGTTCGTGAGTTCGCGCTGGTTGGCGATCAAACCTTCGATGCGCTCGGCCATCTGGTTGAAATGCCCGGCCAGGGAACGCACGGTGGAACGGCTCGGCAACAGGATGCGCGAGCCCAGGTCGTTGTCACCGAAACGTTGCGCCGCCAGGCGAATGTGTTCCAGGTCACGCCAGTGTGGGCGCACCCAGAAATACAGGACAATGGCCAGGCTCACGCCCAGGAAGCCGTAGGCCCACAGGTACAACCACTTGGGTTCTTCCGGCAGTTTGATTTCGAGCAATTGGGGGCCGTCGTCGATAGGCGCGAGAAACTTCATGAAGTCTTCGCGCACCACCACCTGGCCAGCCGCCAGGAGTTTCTGTTCGCGTTCGCTCAGGTGCTGGTTGTCGCGTTGTACTAACTTAAGCCGCAAGCCGTAATGCGGTTGCAGTTCGTCCAGGCGTGCCTGGCGCGCCTCTGCCGGCACGGGTCGCAGCTGTTCCACCAGGGCCCACGCCGGGCCGCGCAGGGCTTCACGGTTGTAGGTCTCGTTGGACTCGGGCATGTAGGTGTCCAGGCCGAAGTTCACCAGCCAGATCGACCCGGCCAGGCCGAGTGCGAGAATCAAATAGAGGCGCAGATACAAGCGCAGCATCTACACCTCCCACGCGAACGGATTGAACAGGTAGCCCTTGCCCCAGATGGTCTTGATGCACACCGGCTCGCGTGGGTTGTCATTGAGCTTGCCGCGCAGTTTGCTGATGTACACGTCTACGCTGCGGTTCAGCCCATCAAAGGCAATGCCGCGCATGCGGTTGAGGATATCGTCACGGGAGAGAACCTTGCCCGAGCTGCTGGCCAGCAACCACAGCAACTCGAACTCCATGGTGGTGAGGTCAATGGTTTCGTCACCCAGGCGCACCACCCGGCAACTGCGATCAATCGACAAGCGGCCGAACTCCAGAGCGCCGCGCACCGTGGGCTCGGGCACCTGGCGGCGCTGCAACGCACGCAGGCGCGCCAGCAACACCGGCGGTTTGATCGGCTTGATCACGTAATCGTCAGCACCGGACTCAAGGCCAAGGATATGGTCCAGGTCATCTTCCTTGGCGGTGAGGATTACGATGGGCGTGTCCGACACGTTGCGAATCTCGCGACAGACATGCAGCCCACTCTGCCCCGGCAGCATCAGATCGAGCACGACGATCTTCGGCTTGAAATCCACGAACGCCGCCAGGGCTTCATCGCCCCGATGCACCACCCGAACCTCGAACCCATGTTGCGACAAAAAATGCGAGACCAGCGCTGCCAGCTTTTCATCGTCCTCAACGAGCAGGACCTTGCCCAGACCCAGGTTTTCCATAAGTTCTCAGTGTGGATGCGCGGATTGAAAAAGGGCCATTATAGGTGGCAAGCTGGCCGACAGAAGCCGCTGGCCAGCACCCAGTGAAGAAGCTTCATGCTTTTAAGAGTTTTTAACAAATAGCCTGCACTTTTTAACGCCATTGACAGGGAGTTCCATGCGCGAGGATTACCTGGCGTTCTTCATTTCGCTATTCCTGTCACGGCTGGCCGACCAGATTTTGCTGTTTATCGTGCCGCTGATCGTGTTCCAGACCACGCAAAGCGTGTCGTGGGCGGGGCTGGCGTTCTTTGCCGAGTCGCTGCCGCGTTACCTGGCGTTTCCGGTATGCGGTGCGCTGTGCGACAGGTTTTCACCGGTGCGTATCCTGCATATCAGCCAGGTGTATCGGGCCTTGGCGTGTGTGGTGGCGATGGCGTGCTATGGGCTGTTCGACGGCATCCATTGGCTGGTGATGCTGTCCGCGTTGTGCGGCGTGTTGACCACCCAGGGCATCATGGCGCGGGAAGTGGTGATGCCGCATATCTTCGGGCAGTACACCTACGCCAAGACCTTGTCCTATTCGCAAATCGCCGACCAGAGTGGCCTGGTGCTCGGCCCGTTGGTGGCGGCGCTGATCCTGGAAGTCTGGGCGTGGCCTTGGGTGGTGCTGGGGGTGGCCGTGCTGTTTGTGCTGGCAGACCTGGCAATGCTGATCTGGCAGCGCAACACCATGGTGAACCTGGAAATACACCAACAGCACCCGGGTATCTGGCTGCAACCATTGCGCACCGCCTTTGGCCACATCTTCAGCCGGGTGGAGTTGAAGCGCATCATCGTCCTGGCGGTCGGCGTGAACCTGATAGTCGGGGTGACGCTGGCCACCTCGGCCGCGATGGTCACCGGCCACTACGCAGCGGGCAAAGACGCCTATGCCCTGCTGCAAGCCGCCGGGGCGCTGGTGACCATCGCTATTCTGTTCTACCTGGCGCGTTCATCGCTGAAGCTGAAGGTACTGGGCGGGCTGTCGTATTCGATGATCACCGTCGGCGCGCTGATCACCGCCCTCAGCCCCGGCGTGTGGGACTACGCGGTGGGCTTCCTGCTGGTGAGCGGCTTCGACAAGATGTTCAACGTGTATCTTCGCAGCACCCGCCAACGGGTGATCCCAGTGCAGGACTTCGGCAAGACAGTCGGCGTGATGACCTTGCTCAACAACCTGGCCCAGCCCTTGGCGGGCTTGATGATTGCCGTGCTGGCGGCGCCCTTGGGCACGCCAACGGTGATCCTGCTGCTGGCGGGGATCACCGCCTTGATCGGTGTGGCCGTGGCCTCAGGCTGGCACGCCACTGTGAAAGCGGAACTCGACGTCGGGTGACTCGATCAGCTCCTGCTCGGTGGCCCGCACTCGCTCGATCACCTGAGCGATGTCCTTGGCGTCGCCGTACTGGTACGCCAGCTTAAGGTAGCCCTGGAAGTGCCGCGCCTCGCTCTTGAGCAAGCCGAAGTAGAACTTGCCGAGTTCTTCGTCCAAATGCGGCACCAGCGCTTCGAAACGTTCGCAACTGCGCGCTTCGATAAAAGCGCCCACCACCAGGGTGTCCACCAGCTTGACCGGCTCATGGCTGCGCACCACCTTGCGCAAGCCCGAGGCATAACGCCCGGCGTGCAGTTGACGCAGTTCGACCTTGCGCTTTTTCATCAAGCGCATGACCTGCTCGTGGTGCACCAACTCTTCGCGGGCCAGGCGCGACATCATGTTGATCAGGTCAACGTGGCCGTAGTACTTGGCCATCAGGCTCAAGGCGGTGCTGGCGGCTTTGAATTCGCAGTTCTTGTGGTCGATCAGCAGAGTTTCCTGATCGGCCAACGCGGCCTGCACCCAGGCATCGGGGGTGCGGCAGCCGAGGAATTCGTGGATTTCGGGCAGGTTCATCGGGCTCACGGGCAAAGGATACAAAAGGGCGCCGATTATACCGACCCCGCCGCAGACCACCAGCCACCGGCCTTGATGTGTATCAACATGACGGCTGCCGGCCAGCAACTATAGTTATCCAACGCCCACCCTTCAGGAGAACCCGACCATGCAAGCCATCCGCAGCATCCTGGTGGTCATCGAGCCCGAGCATTCCGAAAGCCTGGCACTCAAGCGTGCCAAGCTGATTGCCGGGGTGACCGACGCGCACCTGCACTTGCTGGTCTGTGACAAGAAACACGAACATTCGGCGCTGCTGAGCCTGCTCAAGCAAGGCTTGACGGAAGACGGCTACAGCGTCACCACCGAGCAAGCGTGGAACGACAGCCTGCATGAAACCATCATCGATGTGCAGCAAGCCGAAGGCTGCGGCCTGGTGATCAAACAGCACTTCCCCGACAGCCCGCTGAAAAAAGCCCTGCTGACCCCGGCGGACTGGAAGTTGCTGCGCTATTGCCCAACGCCAGTGTTGCTGGTCAAGACCGCTACCCCCTGGGCGGGCGGCGTGATCCTGGCGGCCATCGACGTGGGCAACACAGACGGCGAACACCGCTCGCTGCATAACTCGATCATCGACCATGGCTTTGATATCGCCAGCCTGGCCAAAGCCAAATTGCATGTCATCAGTGCCCACCCGTCGCCCATGCTGTCGGCGGCCGACCCGACCTTTCAGCTCAAGGAAACCATCGAGGCGCGCTATCGCGAGCAATGCAAGGTATTCCAGGCTGAGTTCGACGTGGACGACAGCCACCTGCATATCAAGGAAGGCCCGGCCGATGTGCTGATCCCGCACATGGCCCATCAATTACAGGCGGCGGTGACCATTATCGGCACAGTGGCGCGTACCGGTATTTCCGGCGCGCTGATCGGCAATACGGCGGAGGTGGTGCTGGATGCGGTGCAAAGCGATGTACTGGTGCTAAAACCGCAGACGCTGATGGATCATCTGGAAGAGCTGGAGACCAAGCCCTGACACCGACCTTCAGGCAATGGGGATCAAATGTGGGAGCTGGCTTGCCTGCGATTGCGGTGGGTCAGCTGGCGCATTTGCTCCTGATACACCGCTATCGCAGGCAAGCCAGCTCCCACATTAACCTCGCCCGTCAGTTACCCAGCGCATCCTTCAGGAAGCCCGGTGCGATATAGCGCTGGTAATGCGCCTCGGACAAGATAAAGAACTCGCGATCAATGGCATCGCGCAATTCAGGCAGCGCCCAGTCGCGAAACTCCGGCAACAGCACCATGCCATAGGCCTCCAGGTTATTGATCACCCGGGCTCCACGGGCAATCAACTGGTAGGCCCAGCAATACTCGGACTGGTGCGGCACAAAGCGAATCTTGCGTTGCTCCAATTGCCCGCGCAGGGTCTTGGGGTCGAAAACCTCCACTTTGCCGGCCATGACCTGCACCAACAATTGCTCAAGCCTGAGCCAGACCGCGCGTTTTTCTTCTTCGTTATAGCCGTTCCACTGGATCACTTCATGGTGGAAGCGCTTGCATCCACGACACACGAGATCGCCGTAGACCGTGGAACACAGGCCGACGCAGGGGGTCTTGATGGTTTGGTTGGGCATGGGCAGCAACACGCAAATCAGCGAAACAGTGCGCCATGTTAGCCCTTTGTCTAAGGTTGATCACCCAGCAAACTTGAGCAGGCAACTTACCTTTAGATTTTTTTTGCCGTAGAATCACCCGGCCTTGTAAGGCGCCAATAATCCGCTGGAAGCTGTTTTCAAAGCGTCACGAGCACAGTCGTTCCTTCAGAACGGTGTTGGCGCAGGTTCGACCCGGTAGGTCAGAGCCCGCGCCAACCCTCATCAGCTCCGTTCTGCAGGCGTAAAACTTTGAAAGCAGCTTCTGTAAAGGAATGCCGGCAGCGCTGGCTTTGCGGCCCAAAAAGCCCCCGAGCGCATGCGTGCCGTTCATTTCTGGATGAGCGTCCCGTGGGACCACTGATGAGGGTAATAACTGTGCTTGAAGCCTACCGCAAACATATCGAAGAGCGTGCAGCACTGGGTATCGTTCCCCAGCCGCTTAACGCCGAACAAACCGCAGGCCTGGTCGAGCTGCTGAAAAATCCTCCGGCTGGCGAAGAAGAATTCCTCGTTGACCTGATCACCAACCGCATTCCGCCAGGCGTTGACGAAGCCGCTTACGTCAAGGCCGGTTTCCTGTCTGCCCTGGCCAAGGGCGAAGCCACTTCCCCCCTGATCGACAAGAAACGCGCTGTTGAACTGCTCGGCACCATGCAAGGCGGCTACAACATCGTGACGTTGGTCGAGCTGCTGGACGACGCCGAACTGGCGCCCGTCGCGGCCGCCCAGCTCAAGCACACCCTGCTGATGTTCGATGCGTTCCACGACGTCGCCGAAAAAGCCCGTAATGGCAACGAACACGCCAAAGGCGTGATCCAGTCCTGGGCTGATGGCGAGTGGTTCCGCAACCGCCCTACCCTGGCCGACAAGATCAGCCTGCGCGTCTTCAAGGTCACCGGCGAAACCAACACCGACGACCTGTCGCCTGCGCCTGACGCCTGGTCCCGCCCTGACATCCCGCTGCACGCCCTGGCCATGCTGAAAATGGCCCGTGAAGGCATCGTGCCGGACGAGCAAGGCAAGACCGGCCCGATGAAGCAGATCGAAGAAATGCGCGGCCAAGGCTTCCCGATCGCCTACGTCGGTGACGTGGTCGGTACCGGCTCGTCGCGTAAGTCGGCGACCAACTCGGTACTGTGGTTCTTCGGTGACGACGTGCCTTACGTGCCGAACAAGCGTGCCGGCGGTTTCTGCTTCGGCAGCAAGATCGCTCCGATCTTCTACAACACCATGGAAGATGCTGGCGCACTGCCAATCGAATTCGACGTCACCAACATGAACATGGGCGACGTGATCGACCTGTACCCGCATGCTGGCAAAGTCTGCAAACACGGCACCGACGAAGTCCTGACCACCTTCGAAATGAAGACTCCGGTGCTGTTGGACGAAGTCCGCGCCGGCGGCCGTATCCCGCTGATCATCGGCCGTGGGCTGACCGACAAGGCACGCGCTGAGCTGGGCCTGGGCCCAACCGACCTGTTCAAGCTGCCTGAAGCGCCTGTCGACACCGGCAAAGGCTTCACCCTGGCGCAGAAAATGGTCGGCAAGGCCTGTGGCCTGCCAGAAGGCAAAGGCGTTCGTCCAGGCACCTACTGCGAGCCGAAGATGACCACCGTGGGGTCCCAGGACACCACCGGCCCAATGACCCGTGACGAACTCAAAGACCTGGCGTGCCTGGGCTTTTCGACCGACCTGGTGATGCAGTCCTTCTGCCACACCGCGGCTTACCCGAAGCCGATCGACGTGACCACCCACCACACCCTGCCTGACTTCATCATGACCCGTGGCGGTGTATCGCTGCGTCCAGGCGACGGCATCATCCACAGCTGGCTGAACCGCATGCTGCTGCCGGACACCGTCGGTACCGGTGGCGACTCCCACACCCGTTTCCCGATGGGCATCTCGTTCCCGGCCGGTTCTGGCCTGGTCGCGTTTGCCGCCGCCACCGGCGTCATGCCGCTGGACATGCCGGAATCGATCCTGGTGCGCTTCAAAGGCAAGATGAAACCTGGCATCACCCTGCGTGACCTGGTTCATGCCATTCCTTACTACGCGATCCAGGCTGGCCTGCTGACCGTAGAGAAGAAAGGCAAGAAGAACGCCTTCTCTGGCCGCATCCTGGAAATCGAAGGCCTGAACGACTTGACGCTGGAACAGGCTTTCGAGCTGTCCGACGCCTCGGCTGAACGTTCGGCTGCCGGTTGCACCATCAAGCTGTCCAAAGAGTCCGTCACCGAGTACCTGAACTCCAACATCACCCTGCTGCGCTGGATGATCGGCGAAGGCTACGGCGATGCACGCACCCTGGAACGTCGCGCCCAAGCGATGGAAGCCTGGGTTGCCAACCCGGAACTGATGGAAGCCGATGCCGACGCCGAATACGCCGAAATCATCGAGATCGACCTGGCGGAAATCAACGAGCCGATCCTCTGCGCGCCAAACGACCCGGACGACGCTCGTCTGCTGTCCAGCGTCGCTGGCGAGAAGATCGACGAAGTGTTCATCGGTTCGTGCATGACCAACATCGGTCACTTCCGCGCTGCCGGCAAGCTGCTGGAGCAGGTCAAGGGCCAGCTGCCAACGCGTCTGTGGCTGTCGCCGCCGACCAAGATGGACGCTCACCAGCTGACCGAAGAAGGCTACTACGGCATCTACGGCAAGGCTGGCGCACGCATGGAAATGCCAGGCTGCTCGCTGTGCATGGGTAACCAGGCACGCGTTGAGCCGAACTCCACCGTGGTGTCGACCTCGACCCGTAACTTCCCGAACCGCCTGGGTGATGGTGCCAACGTCTACCTGGCGTCGGCTGAGCTGGCGGCCGTGGCCTCTACCCTGGGTCGCCTGCCGACCGTCGAAGAGTACATGGGCTACGCGGCGAAACTGGACACCATGGCCAGTGACGTCTACCGCTACCTGAACTTCGACCAGATCGCTGAGTTCCGCAAGATCGCAGCGAGCGCCAACATCCCGGTGATTCAAGCCTAACGGTGTGTTGATGTGAAAAACGCCGCGTATCGCAAGGTACGCGGCGTTTTTTTATGCCTGGAACTAACCATTACTGCCAACACAAAACAAATGTGGGAGCCGCGGACCCTGTGGCGAGGGAGCTTGCTCCCGGGACGGCCTGACAGACGATGCTGATCTAACTGACGCAACGCGATCCAAATGTGGGAGCTGGCTTGCCTGCGATGACGGCCTGCCAGCCGGCGCCTATCTACCTGACACCCCGCGATCCTAATATGGGAGCGGGCTTGCTCGCGAAGGCGGCCTGGCAGTCAACACAGTTGGACCGGGTACATATCCGTTTTTAGGTAACGGCCACTTAGGGTTCCGCCCTGACGGCGGGTCACTTTGGAAAAGCCCCAAAGTAACCAAAGGGCTCTTGCCCCACCACTCGGCACCTCGCCTAGGCTCGGTGTGCCCGTAATCCGCCAGTGATTTGGGGGGTCGCCGCCACGCGCCATCCATGGCGCGGGGCGGCTAAACCGGCATCCCTGCCGGTTTACCCCCCAAATCCCTGGCGAATTCCGGCCAGCGTGGTTTAACGGGGCGCCTAAGATCAAGATCACAAGCACGGAGCAGATCAAGATCAAGAGCGGCTCGCTTCGCATCGCAGGCAAGCCAGCTCCCACCTATTTATATCTGAACAGTCAGATAGACCGCATCAGGGTTCAGGCAAGCAGCGAATACACCAACGCCGTAATGGCAACCAAACCAACCGCAGTCACAAACACATTCGACGCCTGCCCACGGTACTTGGCCATGGCCGGCACCTTGCGGATGGCGTACATCGGCATCAGGAACAGAATCGACGCAATCACCGGCCCGCCCAGGGTCTCGATCATGCCCAGGATGCTCGGGTTGAGCGTGGCGACGATCCAGCACACCACCAGCATGAAGGCTGCGGTCATGCGGTCCAGGGTCTTGGGTGCCGGGCGGCGGCCGGTCTTGACCACCAGGCCCTTGAGGCCCTCGCTGGCGCCGATGTAGTGGCCCAGGAACGACTTGGCAATCGCCACGAATGCAATCAACGGTGCGGCAAAGGCAATCGTCGGGTTATCGAAGTGGTTAGCCAGATAAGACAGGATCGACAGGTTCTGCGCTTTCGCTTCGGCCAACTGCGCGGGTGACAGGGTCAGCACGCAACTGAACACGAAGAACAGCACCATCGCCACCATCAGCAAGTGCGCGCGGGACAGGATCTGCGAACTGCGCTCCTCGGCGTGTGCGCCGTACTGGCGCTTCTGGTCCACCGCGAAGGCCGAGATGATCGGTGAATGGTTGAACGAGAACACCATCACCGGAATCGCCAGCCACAGCGTGTTGAGCAACGCCGAGGGTGCCGGCACTTCGCTGGCGGTGCTGAGAATGCCGCCATTCCAGTGCGGTACCAGGTACACCGCCAGGAACAGCAAGGCCACAATGAACGGGTACACCATCAAGCTCATGGCCTTGACGATCACTTGCTCACCGCAACGCACCACGGCCAGCAGACCCAGGATCAACACAAACGCCAGGATCGCCCGGGGCGGCGGCAGGATATGCAACTGGTGCTCCATGAAGCTGCTGACGGTATTGGTCAGCGCCACGCTGTAGATCAGCAGGATCGGGAAGATTGCAAAGAAGTACAGCAAGGTGATCAGCGCACCGGCCTTGATACCGAAATGCTCTTCAACCACGTCGGTGATGTCGGAACCTTCACGGCCGGACAGCACGAAACGGGTCAGCCCACGGTGGGCAAAGAACGTCATCGGGAAAGCCAGCAACGCCAGGATCACCAACGGCCAGAAGCCCCCCAGGCCCGCGTTGATAGGCAAGAACAAAGTACCGGCGCCAATGGCGGTACCGAATAGCCCGAGCATCCAGGTAGTGTCCTGGCGGCTCCAGCTTGTGAGCGTTGCAGGTGTCGTTGCATAGCGTTCGTCGACGCTATTGGCCTGATCATTCATCCGGTCGGATCTCCGCATTCACACGGCCAGCACGAGTCAGAAAAACCTGACAGGCAGCGCCCTGGCCGAAACAAGGGCCGGATTGTCCGGGATTCTCTTGGAGAAGCAAAGACTTAGCTGAGCAATGGTTAGGCGGTGCAGCCGTTCAGAGGCCGCCCTGAGGGAGGATTTGGATGACTGAGGAGTCTTACGAAAAATAGCTCTTTCCCTTTAACGCACTCAACATACAAGAAGAGTCCGACAACAAGTCCAGAATTAACTTCCTTCAAAAACATATTATTACTCATACAGCACCTCAACTGTTACAGAACCATACACCGCTATTGAGCGCGCACAAATTCACGAACTAATATTTATCGCGCACCAACCAAAAAGACGATAACAACACTTAGTCAACGCTCAAGGAGTTTGACAATGCGAAGACTCACCCTTGCAGTTACCGGCCTGCTCTTTGCAGGCTTATTAGGCGCGCCTGCCACTTACGCCAAGCCTGTTGAACACGAGGCGGATATAAGTGCCCTGGCCTCCTCGCCCCAATGGCTGACCACCAAAGTCTATATAGAAGGCGAGCCAGAAAACGACGTCAAGGCCCAGTACCCCGGCGTGGTGGGTATATCGATGTGGGACCCGCAGCGCAATCGTTATGAGTTCTTCTACACCGATACGGGGCGCTCGAAACACCCCGACGGCGGAGGCGGCTATTTCCTGGTCACTGGCGACAAGCAGACCCACATCCTGGTGCCCGACCTTGGCCCGCACCGCACCATCGTCAGAAGGCTGGAAAAACTGGACAGCACCGAGTTCACGTATTCTCGCGAAGTCCCTCGCGACATGGTAGCGACCAACCCTCCCGTTAGAATTTACGTTGTACATGCCCCTTACACAGGGCCGATAAAGACTCAAATGTCAAACTAGTTGAATACCTTCTTTATACCCAGCCATAAAAACCAACAACAAAAGAGACACTTCATGAAAAAGCCATATATTTCATTCAAATCGCTATTAATGCCTGCACTGCTGGCAGCCGTGCTGTTACCCAGCGCAACGACGCTACAGGCCAGCACAACACTGCCCACCAAAAACATCGCCGCCATGCCCGATAACACCGTCATGTTGACCGTGTTTCTTAAACACGACCAATCACGCCCGCTGGGCGAATTGAAAGCCCAGCTGGCCAAGCAGGAATTTCATAAAGTCTTCCCGCCGGAAGGTGTCGAAGTCGTCAGCTGGAATATCACCATGGGCATCGGGCAGGTCATCGTGCTGCGTTTACCGGCGTCGCGCCTGGCCCAAGTCAACCTGGCCATCGAGAACACGGCGTGGGGTGTCTACAAGACAGAATTCTTCCCGACCTACGACTTCATGCCGATCGCGCAAAGAGAGCGAGCCCAGGCACGGCAAACGGGGACTGCGCAGTAGCTGGCGCACTTGCTAAGTGGCCGAGGTGCCCAGGTTTGGATTGCGCAGCTCGCTTTGTATGGCGTTCTGCGCAATAGCCAGTTTTTCTAACAATTCAGAGGTTTCGTGGGCCGTCAGCGCCATAAGTGGGAGGTCCCAGTCATAGTTCTTGATGACATTTATCCGAAAACCACCCGCCGCATCAAATTCTGGGTACCAACCCACATCCAGCAACAATCCCTCGGCGAACTCCACCTGGAGCATATCTTCCTTTAACAGATCGACCTGCTTGGCCACTGCAATATCCTGCAGGTGCGACAGATCGTCATGGGTGACTGTGCCACCAGTAAAGTTAAGCGAGATCAATTTGTTAACCTCCTGAATTCCTGTTCAGAAATCGGGTGACCATGAATAGCACCAGCGCTGAGCTCTATCCGCACCCAGCGGCTGAGTTTGCCATGGCTGGCACCAATGCAGTGGGAGAACTCCATCACTCTCCAAGGTTTTCCATTGGTAGTGGGCGTTCCGTTTTTATAAGCCTCCCTTTCAAGCTTTTCAATAGCGATACCTGGCCTGTACTTGGCGGGGCCAATCAGCGTACTGGCGATCACTGTTCTCCAGGGAACCTGGGCTGAGGGGCAGTGTTTGTAACCATACGGTGTCCATTCGATCTCTTCGGGTGCGGCAGGAACAGGCATCCATGTCGTCTCTGCTGGTGGGAAAGTCATTGAAGTCTTGCGCAAAAAAGCGGGCGCGGATGGACGGTATGTAAAATCAGACGGGCCTTACGGGCGGGGAAATTTTTCCATCTCAATAAAACGCTCTGTCTTACAAATCCCGCATACTCATGCTCTCAAACCCTTCAGGAAGAGCCTTGCGATGCCCACCACTGTTCTGGTCCTGGTTGAAACCATCAACGAATACCTGCAAATCATCGAAAGCAGTGACTTTCATGTGATCCTGGCGCCGACGCCCGCTGAACGCGCCCAGGCGATCAAGACCCATGGTGGGCAGATCCAGGCGGTGCTGACCCGTGGCCCGCTGGGGCTTTACGCCGAGGAAATCGCCGCGCTGCCCCTGCTGGAGATCATTTGCGTGATCGGTGCCGGCTACGAGCATGTAGACCTGCAGGCGGCGAGCAACCGTGGGATTGTGGTTACCAACGGCGCCGGCGTGAACGCCCCTTCGGTGGCCGATCACGCCATGGCGTTGTTGCTGGCGCTGGTGCGTGGCATTCCCCAGACAGATGCGGCGGTACGGCGCGGCGAATGGCCGAAGGTGATGCGCCCTTCCATCAGCGGTAAACACCTGGGGATTGTCGGGCTGGGCGCGGTGGGCATGGAGATTGCCCGGCGCGCCGCCCTGGGGTTCGGCATGGAGGTGAGTTATCACAACCGCCAACCCCGCGATGACGTGGATTACACCTACTGTGCGACGGCTGTTGAGCTGGCGCGCACCTCGGACTTCCTGGTGCTGGCCACGCCCGGCGGTGCCAGCACTCGCCACCTGATCGACCGCCACGCTCTGGACGCCCTGGGGCCGCACGGTTTTCTGGTCAACATTGGCCGCGGCAGCGTGGTGGCGACCGCCGACCTGGTTGCCGCGCTGGAACAGCGACGCATCGGCGGCGCCGCGCTGGACGTATTTGACGATGAACCCGCAGTGCCCGATGCCCTCAAGCGCCTGAGCAATACCGTGCTGACGTCCCACGTGGCCGGGCTGTCCCCGGAAGCGGTCCATGACACGGTGCAGCGCGTCGCTGACAACCTGGTGGAATACTTCGCCGGCCGCCCCGTGCTTACACCGGTGGCCTTGCCAGCGCCTGCAAAATGACCGATCAGGCACGCTGATCACGCTTCAACACGCTAACCTATTAAGCCGCCCCGACCTTGTCGCTGGGCGGCTGTGCGCATTAGATTAGGAAATAGTCCAAGGCCTTTAGAATAAGCAGAAGGGATAAGCATGGCGCTGAACGACCAATCGACCCAGATTCGCCCAGGCGAAGAACTTGATGCCAGCCTGATCGATCCCTACCTCAAGGCCCATATCCCGGGCTTGGATGGCACGCCCACCATCAGCCAGTTTCCGGGCGGTGCGTCGAACCTGACCTACCTGCTGGAATACCCAGGCCAGGAATTTGTGCTGCGTCGCCCGCCGTTTGGCCACAAGGCCAAGTCAGCCCACGACATGGGCCGCGAATACCGCATTCTCAACCAGCTCAAAGATGGCTTCCCGTACTGCCCCAAAGCCTATGTGCACTGCACCGATGAATCGGTGATCGGCGCCGAGTTCTATGTGATGGAGCGCGTCAACGGCATCATCCTGCGGTCCGACCTGCCGGCTGAACTGGGCCTGGACGCCACCCGCACCGAAGCCTTGTGCAAAAGCTTTATCGACAAATTCGTCGAGCTGCACCAGGTCGACTACACCGCCTGCGGCCTGGCCGACCTGGGCAAGCCTGAAGGCTACGTGGCACGGCAGATTCGCGGCTGGAGCGAGCGCTATGAAAAAGCCCTGACGCCCGATGCGCCAAAATGGGAGGCGGTACGCGCCTGGCTCAACGACAAGATGCCAGCCGATCACCCCACCTCCAGCATCGTGCACAACGATTACCGCTTCGACAACGTGATCCTCGACCCGCACAACCCGATGCAGATCATCGGCGTGCTGGACTGGGAGCTCACCACCCTGGGCGACCCGCTGATGGACCTGGGCAACACCCTCGCCTACTGGATCGAGGCCGCGGACCCGGCCCCAGTGCAACTGATGCGCCGCCAGCCAAGCAACGCCCCTGGCATGCTCACCCGCCGCCAGTTTGTCGACTACTACGCCGAGCGCTCCGGCATCCAGATCGACAATTTCGATTTCTATTACACCTACGGCCTGTTCCGCCTGGCCGGGATTGTGCAGCAGATCTACTACCGCTTCTTCCACGGCCAGACCCAGGACAAACGCTTCGCGCAGTTCATCCACATGAACAAACTGCTGGAGCAGATGAGCCTGAATGTCATCGGCAAATCAGCGCTCTGAGTGCAACTACAAGGAACCCTCATGTCCAAGACCAACCTGTTCGACCTCGACGGCAAGATTGCGTTTGTTTCCGGCGCCAGCCGTGGCATCGGTGAGGCCATCGCCAAGTTACTGGCCCAGCAAGGTGCCCATGTGATTGTCTCCAGCCGTAAGCTGGAAGGCTGCCAGCACGTGGCTGATGCGATCATCGCCGACGGCGGCAAAGCCACGGCCATTGCCTGCCATATTGGTGAAATGGAGCAGATCACCCAGGTGTTCGCCGGCATTCGCGAACAGTTCGGCCGCCTGGATATCCTGGTCAACAACGCCGCCACCAACCCGCAGTTCTGCAACGTACTGGACACCGACCTCGGCGCGTTCCAGAAAACCGTCGACGTGAATATCCGTGGTTACTTCTTCATGTCGGTGGAAGCCGGCAAGCTGATGCGCGAGAACGGCGGCGGCAGCATCATCAACGTGGCCTCGATCAACGGCATCTCGCCGGGTGTGTTCCAGGGCATCTACTCGGTGACCAAGGCCGCCGTGATCAACATGACCAAGGTGTTTGCCAAGGAATGTGCGGCCTTTGGCATCCGTTGCAATGCCCTGTTGCCAGGCCTGACCGATACCAAGTTCGCCTCGGCGCTGGTCAAGAACGATTCGATCCTGAACATGGCCCTGGCGCAAATCCCGCTCAAGCGCGTTGCCGCCCCCAGCGAAATGGCCGGCGCAGTGTTGTACCTGGCCAGTGACGCGTCGAGCTATACCACCGGCGTTTCGCTGAATGTGGACGGCGGCTTCTTGTCCTGACCTCATCTGGGTTTTTTCAGATCGATTTGCGCGTAACCTTGGCGCAGATCGATCTGTCCCAGGATTAAACATGGAACTGCACCTCGTCATCACCGGCCGCAAGGACCTGGCTGCCCAGCTTTACCAGCAATTGCGCCAAGCCATCGCCACCGGGCGACTGTCGGCGGGCGCGCAACTGCCCCCCAGCCGACTGCTCGCCGAACAACTGGGCATCTCGCGCAAGACCGTGTCGGACACCTACGCCACCTTGACCTACGAAGGCCTGCTGATTGGCAAGATCGGCCGCGGCACCTTCGTCAACGCGTGGGCGCCACAGCCCGATCGCGTGCAAACCGCCACCGACCTGGCGTGCGCCGCCAACCTGGGCAAATGGGCGGCACTGCCCTCGCCCATGGGCCACCCCGCCCGTGAAGACATCCTGCGCTACGAATTTATCGGCGGCGCGACGACACGCCACCACTTCCCCCAGGACGAATGGCGGCGTTGTACCCAGGATGCGTTGCGCCGTATCGCCCAGAACAGTGGTTTTTACAGCCAGCCAGAAGGCGTGCCCGCCCTGCGCGAAGCCATCGCCGGGCATATCGCGTTTTCTCGCGGGGTCAAATGCGGGGCCGGCGATATCGTGGTCACCAACGGGGCACAGCAGGCACTGGACCTGATTGCCCGCGTGGTGCTTGAGCCGGGCAGCCTGGTCGCGATGGAAGACCCAGGCTACAGCCCCGCACGCCAATTGTTCGTCGCGATGGGCGCCAATGTTGCCAGTGTGGCCGTCGACAAAGAGGGCTTGCAGGTCGACCAGATCCCGGATGGCACCCGCCTGATCTATGTGACACCGTCGCACCAATTTCCCCTTGGCATGCCCATGAGCCAGGCGCGGCGCGAGGCCCTGCTGGACCGCGCCATTGCGCTTGGCGCGATCATCATTGAAGACGATTACGACAGCGAATTCCGCTACGAAGGCCGCCCCACCGACTCCCTGCAAAGCATGGATACCCGAGGCGTGGTTACCTACGTCGGCACCTTCTCCAAAACCCTGTCGCCGGAATTACGCCTGGGCTATGCGGTGCTGCCGCCGGCCATCTACGCAGCAGTGCTCAAGGCCAAGAAATTGACCGACCAGCACAGCGCTACCCTGCCGCAGTGGGCACTGGCCAAGTTCATCAATGAAGGTTACCTGCTCAAGCATATTCGTCGCTGTCACAGCCTCTATGCGGGGCGTCGCGAACGCATATTGCAGCGCCTGGCGGGCGATCTATCGCCGTGGTTCGAGGCAGTACCGACGGTGGCGGGTTTTCACCTGGCGGCCCTGTGCAAGGTGCCGGTGAATATTCCCTTACTGATGGAACGGGCGCGTGAGGTCGAGGTGGGGTTGTATCCCCTGGACGTGTTCTTTCACGATCTGCCGGTGCGCTCGGGGCTGATTCTGGGGTTCGGTGCCATCGAGACCCTGGACATTGACCCCGCGCTGAACAAGGTTCGCGATATTCTCCTGCAGATTGGCTAGGCAGTTTTCCGGCGCATTGGTCATTGGTGGCAGGCCCTCTGCGGCGTAGGGTGAAGCGGTCTTGAACTCGATGGAACCCTCATCATGAAACGCTTATTCGCTGCCACACTGATGCTCGTCTCCCTCAGTGCATTTGCCCACGACCCGGTCTACAACCAGGAAACGCTCAAGGTACTGCAAGAGCACGCCTTGACCAACGTGCCGGGCAAGAAAACCATCATGCTCACCGTGGACTACGCCCCCGGCCAGGCCACCGTGCCCCACAGCCACACCGGCACCGCCGTGGCGTATGTGCTCGAAGGCCAGATTACCTCGCGGGTCAATGATGAAAAGGCGATCACCTACAAAGCCGGGCAATCGTTCTACGAACCGGCCGGCTCGCGGCATTTTGAGTCAAGCAATGCCAGCCAGACCCAACCGGCCAAGCTGCTGGTGGTGATGGTGCTGGATGACAAGGCTGAGGTACTAACCCCGCTTCCCAAATAATTAGCAACACCAAAAAACCCATGTGGGAGCTGGCTTGCCTGCGATAGCGGTGGGTCAGTAAAAGATGAGCTGGCTGATACACCGCCATCGCAGGCAAGCCAGCTCCCACAGTGTTAACCGTGTCTGGTCATGGACGTTTGAATAGCTTGCGCTGCTGTTCAATGCGCGGCCGGCACTCGCACCCCTCCAAATGATCATTGACCATCCCCATCGCCTGCATCAACGCATACATCGTGGTCGGGCCGACAAAGGTCCAGCCGCGTTTCTTCAGGGCTTTGGACAAACGCACCGAAGCCGCTGAAGTCGGATTGGCCGTCCAGTAAGCCATATCCACCACTGCCGGCCGCTCTTCTGTGCCGGGTTCGAACGTCCACAGCCAGCGCGCCAGCGAGCCAGTCTCCTCCACCAGTTCACAGGCCCGGCGTGCATTGTTGATGGCCGAGACGATCTTCGCCCGATTGCGCACGATGCCCGGCTCGCCCATCAACCGCTCGATGTCCGCCTCGCCGTACTGCGCCACCCGGCGAAAATCAAAGCCCTCGAACGCCTGGCGAAAGTTTTCGCGCTTACGCAGGATGGTGATCCACGCCATCCCCGCCTGAAAACCCTCCAGGCAGATCTTCTCGTACAGCGCGATGTCATCCGCCACCGGCACACCCCACTCGTGGTCGTGGTAATGCAGGTACGCAGGCGCTGCAGTGCGCCAGGCGCAATACATGCGCCCTGCTTCGTCGGTTGTCAGCCCTGGTTGGTCCATCCATCACCTCGTATGCCGAAGGCGATGATACGCAAAAAAAAATAACCTGCGCCAACCGCTCAAGCGTCGCACTTACCGACCAACTGGTCAGACCGGGACCTGCCAACCGCCAAATATTTGCTTGTGATTTGAAAAAAACCGAGCGTAGACTGGCCCCGCACTGGACTTACCGGTAAGACCACAACAATTAAGCCCTGGAACCACCAGGGCACCGAATAGAGATCCCTCCCATGCTCAGATGGTGCTCGCGTTCGATTTTCCTGCAAGTCGTGATTGGCCTGATGCTCGGCATCGCCTGCGGCCTGGCCCTTCCCGAATTCTCCTCGCAACTCAAACCCTTGGGTGACGGCTTTATCAAGCTGATCAAAATGCTGATTGGCCTGATTGTATTCTGCGTGGTGGTCAGCGGTATTTCCGGCGCGGGCGACTTGAAGAAGGTCGGGCGCATCGGCCTCAAGTCGGTGATCTATTTTGAGATGCTGACCACCGTCGCCCTGGTGCTCGGCCTGATCATGGCCTTCAGCACCGGCATCGGCAGCGGCGCCAATATTCACCTGGAGCAACTTTCTTCCGCCGGCTTGAATGAGTTGGCCGACAAGGGCCAGCACATCCGCGGCACCAGCCAGTTCCTGATGGAGTTGATCCCCAACTCGGTGGTCGGCGCTTTTGCCGACAACAACGTGCTGCAAGTGCTGTTGTTCTCGGTGCTGTTCGGCAGCGCTTTGAACTTGGTGGGCGAAGCGGCCAGCGGTATTTCGCGGCTGATCAATGAATTGAGCCATGTGATCTTCCGCATCATGGGCATGATCGTGCGCCTGGCGCCGATTGGCGTATTCGGTGCCATCGCCTTCACCACCAGCACCTACGGCCTTGACTCGCTGCAACACCTGGGCAGCCTGGTGGGGCTTTTCTACCTGACCTGCTTTGCCTTCGTGGCGGTGATCCTCGGGCTGGTGATGCGCCTGTCCGGCCTGCGCATGTTGCCGCTGCTCAAGTACCTGCGCGAGGAGCTGCTGATCGTGATGGGCACCGCTTCGTCCGACGCGGTGTTGCCGCAGATCATGCGCAAGCTGGAACACCTGGGCATCGGCAGCTCCACCGTGGGCCTGGTGATTCCCACCGGCTACTCGTTCAACCTCGACGGTTTTTCCATCTACCTGACCCTGGCCATCGTATTTATCGCCAACGCCACCGGCACACCACTGTCGATGACCGACTTGCTGACCATCCTTTTGGTATCGTTGATCACCTCCAAGGGCGCCCATGGCATTCCAGGCTCGGCGCTGGTGATTCTGGCGGCAACGCTCACGGCGATCCCGGCGATTCCGGTGGTCGGCCTGGTGTTGGTGCTGGCGGTGGACTGGTTCATGGGCATCGGCCGGGCGCTGACCAACCTGATCGGCAACTGCGTGGCCACCGTGGCAATTGCGCGCTGGGAAAAAGACATTGATATCCAGCGCGCCAACAAGGTGCTCGACGGCCAGCAAGGCTATGCCTTCCAGGCCAAGAAGCCGGTGCTGCCGGCGCATCAGGAGTTCTAGGACAACACCCATCCGATGTGGGAGCTGGCTTGCCTGCGATAGCGGTGGGTCAGCGTCAAATGTAGTGCCTGACACTCAGTCATCGCAGGCAAGCCAGCTCCCACATTGGACCTTCGCCAGACTGAATACTGTATGAGCAACATCAAGGAGCCTTCGACGTGATCAGCACCTCAACCGTCGTCAATTCAGTGGTAGAAAAACTGCGCGCCGCCTTGGCGCGAGGCCAGTGGCGCCGCGGTGAAATGCTGCCTGGCCAGCGTGAACTCGCCGAACAGCTGGGCATCAGCCGCCCGAGCCTGCGCGAAGCAGTGATCGTGCTGGAGACCCTCGGCCTGGTGCGCTCCATGCCGGGCAAAGGCGTGGTCGTGCTGGAAACCAGCGTCAGCGAGCCGCAATCGAGCGACGCCGTGGCCGATGCCAGCCTCGAGGACATCCTGCAACTGCGCTACACCCTCGAACCTTTCATCGTCGGCCTGGTGGCCCAGTCCATCAGCAGCAAGGAAATCGGCCAACTGCGCCTGACCTTGATGGACATGCGCGAGGCCCTCGATGCGGGCGATGCCGAAGCCGGCATGAACGCCTATATCGACTTCCATGAAGAACTGTTCGCCCTGACTTCCAACCCGATCTTTCAGAACGTGGTGCAGCAAACCAGCACCGCGCTCAAACAAAGCGCCCAGGTATTGCGCAACTCGCCAGAACACCTGGCCGAACGCCTGCAAGAGAACGAAGCCGTGGTACGCGCTATCCGCAACAAGAACAGCGCCCTGGCCAGTGCCGAAATGCGCCGGCACATTCTGCAGGAAGGCCTGCGCATAGGCATTCGCTTGAATATCCCGGACGACCATCTGGGCAGTTGATTTTCGGAGACCGGCCATGAACGCTCACGCCCTGCAACGCAATTGCCCCCTCACGTCCCTACGCTGGACGCCCGAAAAAAAGCCCTCGGTGGACGACATTTACCCACGCTTGTTCGACGCCATTCTTGAGCAACGCATTGCGCCCGCCAGCCGCTTCACCGAAGAAGGCCTGGGCGAACTCTTTGGCGTGAGCCGCAGCGTGATTCGCCGGGTGCTCGCCAAGCTGTCCCATCAGCAAGTGGTCATCCTGCGCCCCAACCAGCGCGCCCAGGTCGCCGCGCCGGATGCCCAGCACACACGGCAGATTCTGGAAGCCCGGCGCATCACCGAGATTACCGTGGTGCAACTGGCCTGCGCCCAGGCCACCGCGATGCAGATTCGCCAACTGCGCGAGCTGATTGCCCAGGAGCGCGAGGCCATTGAGCGTGATCAGCGGGGGCCGGCGATCCGGTTTTCCGGAGAGTTTCATCTGCAACTGGCGCACATGGCCGGCAATGCGCCGCTGGCCCAGTTTCTCAACAGCCTGGTGCCGTTGACGTCGTTGATCATTGCGCAATTTGAAGCAAAGGCCTGCACCTATTGCGCGTGGCAGGAGCATGTGGCGATTGTGGATGCCGTGGAACAGCGCGACGCCCACGCGGCTGTCGCCCTGATGACCCAGCATCTGGATCACCTGGAAACCCGACTACTCAAACACCACTGATCCCCAGTGAATGAAGATCAACCTGTGGGAGCTGGCTTGCCTTAATGCCATTGTAGGAGCGAGCTTGCTCGCGAAAAACTCACAGGCGCCGCGTTCATTCAGCAAGCACGCGTTATCGTTGACGTTTTTCGCGAGCAAGCTCGCTCCCACATTGATCGCATTCCAGATCAAATAAAAAGCCCCCGCATCTCACGATGCGGGGGCTTTTGGTTTAGCGAGGTATCAAGCCGGTTGCAACACCGACTGACCACTCAACGCCAGGTCCAGCAACTCACGGTTGGCCACCGCGTACATGGCATAGTCCGTGCCCACCGCAGCACGAATTTCCACCATCATGGCGCGCCAGCGATCCGCCATGTCCTGGTGCTGCTCAAGCCACAGGGCCACGCGGGCTTCCATGTCTTGTGGCGCATCGGCCATTTGCAGGACCGAGATGGTGATCGCCCGTTGCTGCCAGTCCACGTCATCGCGGAAGGCTTCGCGGGCCTGGGCCTGCCAGTTGTTGGCAACCGGCAGATCGCTGATCTGCTGCAAGTACCAAGGCAGGTCCAGGGCGCTGCCAACGGCGAAGTAGGCCTTGGCCACTTCGGCAGCGTCATGCCCGGTCACGTCGGCGGCTTCGATGATCGGCAGCAAGGTGTACAGGTGGGTAGTACCTGCAACCATGCGCGCCAACAACTCCGGTACGCCGGCCTGGGTGTAGGCCTGGTAGCGGTTCTGCCAGCCTTCGCGGGTCGGGCCTTCCAACAGTTCGTCGAGCTTGAGGCCCAGCGCGGCCAGGTGCGGACCGAAGTGCGCGGTGTCACGCCCGGCGTCTTGCTCGTTGCGACGGCTGCGCAGGAACCAGCGCGTAGCGCGACGGCCCAGGCGCATCAGTTCATCCATCAGCTCCAGCTGCACGTCAGCGGAAACCTGGTGGTCCAGGGCTTCAATCTGACGGAACCAGTGCGGGAGATGGAAGATGTCCCGCACGATCACATAAGCGCCCGCCACGTTCGCCGGGCTCATGCCGGTCGACTCTTTGAGTCGTTGAACGAAGGTGATGCCCATGTGGTTGACCAGGTCGTTGGCGATCTGGGTGCTGACGATCTCGCGCTTCAGACGGTGGCGACGCATGGCTTCGCCGAACTTGGCCACCAGGCTCGGTGGGAACGCGGTCTCCATGTCACGGGTCAGGTACTCGTCATCCGGTACCAGCGACTTGAGCAGTGCTTCCTTGAGGTCGATCTTGCTGTACGAGATCAGCACCGACAGTTCCGGACGGGTCAGGCCCTTGCCGCTGGAGGCGCGCTCGGTGAGCTGCTCTTCGGTCGGCAGGTACTCGATGGCGCGGTCCAGCTTGCCACGGCCTTCCAGGTCGCTCATCAGGCGCTTGTACTCGGCAGCACGCTCGTAAGCCTTGCGCGCGGCCAGGGACAGGGCCTGGGTCTGCTTGTAGTTGTTGCCCAACACCAGGTTGCCGACTTCGTCGGTCATGCTCGCCAGCAGCTGGTTGCGCTGCTTGTCGGTCATGTCACCGGCCTGCACCACTTCGTTGAGCAGGATCTTGATGTTCACTTCGTGGTCGGAGCAGTCCACGCCACCGGCGTTATCGATGAAGTCGGTGTTGGAACCGCCGCCATTGAGGCCGAATTCCACACGCCCCAGCTGGGTCATGCCGAGGTTACCGCCCTCGCCCACTACCTTGCAGCGCAGCTCGTTGCCGTTGACGCGCAACGCGTCGTTGGCCTTGTCGCCCACATCGGCATGGCTCTCGGTGCTGGCCTTGACGTAAGTACCGATACCGCCGTTCCACAACAGGTCCACCGGCGCCTTGAGCAAGGCGTTGAGCAGTTCGGTCGGGGTCAGCTTGTCGGCCTGGATGTCGAAGCGTTCTTTCATCTGTGGCGAGATGGCAATGCTTTTCGCGCTGCGCGAGAAGATACCGCCGCCTTCGGACATGATACTGGTGTCGTAGTCGGTCCAGGCCGAACGCGGCAGTTCGAACAAACGCTTGCGCTCGACGAAGCTGGTGGCCGGGTTCGGGTTCGGGTCGATGAAGATATGCAGGTGGTTGAACGCTGCGACCAGTTGCAGTTTGTCCGACATCAACAAACCGTTACCGAACACGTCACCGGCCATATCGCCGACGCCCACCACGGTGATGCTGTCTTCCTGCACGTTGATGCCGCGCTCACGGAAGTGACGCTGCACACCCACCCACGCGCCCTTGGCGGTGATGCCCATTTTCTTGTGGTCGTAACCGGCCGAACCGCCGGAAGCGAACGCATCGCCCAGCCAGAAGCCGTAGTCGATGGCAATGCCGTTGGCGATGTCGGAGAAGGTCGCAGTGCCCTTGTCCGCCGCCACCACCAGGTACGGGTCATCGTCGTCATGGCGCACGACGTTGGCCGGCGGCACCAGGGCGCCGTCTTTCAGGTTGTCGGTGATGTCCAACAGGCCGGAAATGAAGATGCGGTAGCAGGCGATGCCTTCGGCCGCGATCTCGTCCCGGCTGCCGCCCAATGGCAGGCGACGCGGCAGGAAGCCGCCCTTGGCGCCTACCGGCACGATCACCGAGTTCTTCACTTGCTGGGCTTTTACCAGGCCGAGCACTTCGGTGCGGAAGTCTTCTTCACGGTCGGACCAGCGCAGGCCGCCACGGGCCACGTTGCCAAAGCGCAGGTGCACGCCTTCGACCCGTGGCGAGTACACGAAGATTTCAAACTTCGGCACGGGCTTGGGCAGCTCTGGGATAGCACGCGGGTCGAACTTGAAGCTGAAGTACGACTTGTTCTGGCCGTTGGCATCGGTCTGGTAGAAGTTGGTACGCAGGGTGGCCTTGATCAGGTCCAGGTAGCGACGCAGGATGCGGTCTTCGTTGAGCACCTGGACGTCGTCCAGGGCGCTGAGGATCGCTTGCTCCAGGCGTTGCTGCTTGTCTTCCAGGTCGTCGGCAGTGAGCTTGCGCGCCAAGTAGAAGCGGGTCTTGAACAACCGGGTCAATTCGCGGGCGATGTCGGTGTGGTTGTTCAGGGTGCTGGCGATGTAACCCAGGTCGAAGCCCAGGCGAATCTGCTTCATGTAACGGGCATAGGCACGCAGCAATGCCACGTCGCGCCAAGGCAGGCCGGCGGTAAGCACCAGGCGGTTGAACGCATCGTTCTCGGCATCGCCATGTACGATGTGCACGAACGCATCCTGCAAGGTGTCGTTGAGCTGCTGGATATCCAGGTTCACGCCTTCGGCGGCGATGAACGCAAAGTCATGGATCCAGAACTCACGGCCATTGGCGTGACGCAGGCGATACGGGAACTCGCCCAGCACACGCAGGCCGAGGTTTTCCAGGATCGGCAGCACGTCGGACAGCGCCAGCGGCGTATCGGCGTGGTAGAGCTTGCAATGCAGCTCGCGCTGGCCGGAGACCTGGCCCAGCGGCTGATAGAAGCTCATCACCAGCGGGTTGGCTTCGGTCAGGCTGTTGAGGTGCTGCATGTCGACCACAGCCGAATGCGCGGCAAAACGCTCGCGGTAGCCGGCCGGGAAGCCTTTGGGGAAATCCGCCAGCACGTTAGTGCCCTGGGCTTCGCCGAAGCTTTCCACTACCAGGCTGGCGTAGTCGTCCTGCCAGCTGCGGCAGGCCTGCACCACTTCTTTTTCCAGTTGCAGCGGGTCGATGTCCAGGCGGTTCTTGGGATCAACCCGCAGAATCAGTTGCACACGGGCCAGCACGGACTCGGAGAAGAAGGTCCAGAACTCGCAGTCCGAAGCCTTCAGACGGTCCATCAGCACTTGCTGGATCTTCTGGCGTACTTCGGTGGAGTAGATGTCGCGTGGCACGTAGGCCAGGCAGTAGCAGAAACGACCGTACGGGTCTTTGCGCAGGAACACGCGGATCTTGTTGCGTTCCTGGATCTGCACAATCGACATCACGGTGCTGAACAGCTCGTCGACCGGGGTTTGGAACAGGTCGTCACGGGGCAGTACTTCAACCACTTGGGCAAGCTCTTTTCCCAGGTGCGCCTTGGCCTGGAAGCCCGAACGGCGTTCGATCTCGGCCACTTTGCGACGGATGTACGGGATGACTCGTACGCTTTCGCCATACACCGACGAGGTGTACAGGCCCATGAAACGGTGTTCCTTGATGACCTTGCCGTCGGCGCTGATCTCGCGAATCGACACATAGTCCGGGTAAGCCGGGCGGTGCACGCGGCTTGGGTGGGCGGCCTTCGCGAACGACAGCACGGTCGGCTCGCGCAGGTAGGCCACGGCGTAGTCTTCGATGCGCAGGTCTTCGGCGGTGAGGCCGGCGCGCAGCAGCTTGGTCAGACCGAGGAAGGAGCTGGCGTCATATTCGATATGACCGCCGTCCGCCTCGTCACGTACCACGAACTCTTCGTAGCCCAGGAAGGTGAAATGGTTGCCCACCAGCCATTCGAGGAAGTTCTTGATTTCGGCTTTTTCTTCGCCGTCGATGGCGAACGCACTGGCGTCGATACCGGCCAGCAGGTCCTGGACCTTGGCTTTCATCGGTTCGAAATCGGCCACGGCCACGCGCACTTCGCCCAGCACCTGCTCAAGCTCTTTGCTCAGCACGTTCAGCTCGGCGGCATTGGCGCAGCGGTCGATCTCCAGGTACATCAGCGATTCTTGCAGGATGCCTTCGCCCTGGGTGCCCTTGGGCAGGATTTCCAGCAGCTCGCCCTTGCTGCCACGACGCACGCTGAGCACGGTGGTTTGCAGGGTATGGATGCTGTAGCCACGGCGGTTCAGCTCGGTGCGTACCGAGTCGACCAGAAAGGGCAGGTCATGGTGCAGCACTTCGACCGCGGTGTGGGTCGATTGCCAGCCATGACGTTCGTAATCGGGGTTGTAAACCCGCACTTGCGGTTGGGTGTGATCAAAGCGCTCAAGCAGGCGCCAGGCAGACAGGGTGCAACCGGCCAGGTCGGAAAGGCGACGCTGGGTCAGTTCGTCCAGGGAAATGATGCCGAAAAATTGTTCAGCGAACAGCGCCACTTGTGGCAGTGCCTGTTCACTGAGGTGCTGCGCCAGTGCCGCTTGCAGTTGATGCTGGAAGTCGGCCTTGCTGGCTGCGGTGAAGAACGCCATCTGTGGTACTCCGCTTGGGCTTGTTATTGATGAAAGCGTCGCGTGTTGTCCCCTTGCGGGGAGACCGTCAGCTCTGTTCGCTGGTGTGCTGACAAGCACCATAAACGAATCAGGGTGACAGGTGGGTGAAGCTGGACAAGACAGTCAGGTCACATACAACTTCCATACGGCATGCCCCTGGCCAGGTGACGATACGACGGGCAGGTCAGGCGCCTGGCACAGGGCACATCCGTTGCGCAGCTTAACGAGTGTAGGAAGAGCGCTGCTTGCGATGCTGCGACATATTCGGTCATCGGTAAGCAGGGTGTCGGTTGCAACTTGGGCAACCCCGGATTTTCGGTAGAAAATCTTGCTACTTTGAACACCATCAGTACCAGAAATGACCGATCCGGTCCGTCAGGTCATGCCTAAGTTCCGACACAGGATGAAGCACAAAATTCGCCGCAATGGCACAATTGCCCTCCCCTACACAGGATTGCCCCATGCTGCAGCTGAAAACCGACGCCCTGATGGTCACCCCGTGCGACGACGAAGAAGACAACATGGCCATGCTGTGCTGTCACGGCAAGAACGGCGAAATGTTCATGCTCACCCGTTACCCGGATGAAGATGAAGTGGAGCTGACCTGGGACTACGAACCTTCGACTCTCGATGGGCTGAAAGTGACGCTGGGCGACACCACCTTATTGATCGAACTGGCGGCCGGCGATGCCGATGCCCTGGGTGGTAAGGACCAGTTGGAGATCACCCACGGCACCGCCGCGTCAGACATGCCTGAAGTGCAGGAAACCCTGCAGAACATCCTCACGGGCACCGGCACCTTCATTCGGACTTAAACCCGTCATTTGAATGCACCGAAGACCCCATGTGGGAGCTGGCTTGCCTGCGAAGACGGCCTCACAGTCGACACTGTTATACCGAGTACATATCCATTGGTGCGGTAACGGCCACCTAGGGTTCCGCTCTGACAGCGGCTCACTTTTGAAAAGCGCAAAAGTAAGCAAATGTATGGTCAGCCCACCTCCTGCAACCACAGGCGATGAGCGGTAAAGCATGCTTGCGCTAATGTATCCGGGCTCATAGTTGGCAGTTTCACCGCTCGGCCCTTGATGAATAGTCGCTCCCGCCTGTCCTTGAAAAACGCTTCAGCTTCGAAAGCTGTTTTGCTTACCAGGTTTTCAAGCAGGATCTGAGCTGTTTATCGTCATCATCGTTGTCGTCGCAAAAGCCGGTAGTGTTTCGCTCAAGTCACCAACTGCGCGTTGTAGCTGCCTCCACGAGCTAAAACGGCCCATACGATTCTTGCCAGTTTATTGGCTAAGGCGCAGGCAACCTTGTTTGGGTGCTTCCGTGCAAGGAGGTCTCTGCACCACCTTCCAAGAGCATCGTTGCGTTTGTCGATCCGCACCAACACTGCCCGCGAGCCTTGGACCAGAAGCTTTCGAAGATACTTATCACCACGTTTGCTGATGTTCAAAAGGACGGTTTGGTCGCCTGTTGAGTATTGCCTCGGCACCAGTCCTAGCGAAGCGGCAAAGTCTCGAGCCGAATGAAAATTGGAAGCGTCCCCGATGTCGGCCAGCAGCGCGCTAGCGATGATCGGGCCGATGCCGGGGATGCTCATTAAGCGTGTTCCCGCATCATCAGCTGCCACTTGCTCTTTGATACTTCGGTCAATTGCCTTTATTTCTCCGGTGAGCCGTTTGATCTCTTCCAGCAGATATTCAATATCGCACTTCAGCTGTTGAGGCAGCTCTGCGACAGGATCGTCCAGAATTTGGTGAATCTGATTCATCGCCGCTTTTGTCGCAGGCAACGCAATTCCAAACTCAAGCAAGAACCCATGAATGCGATTTATGGTTTGAGTTCGATGACCTACCAGCGCCTCTCGAAGGCGGTGCTGGGTCGAAAGCACTTGCTGCTCCACTGTCTTGATCGCGACGTAGCGCGTTCTGGGGCGGGACGCGGCTTCACAGATGGCAGCAGCATCGATGTAGTCGTTTTTATTGCCGGTAACGTAAGGTTTTACATGTTGCGGCGCGATCAACTTCACTTGATGCCCGAAAGATATGAGTTTCCTGGCAAGCCAGTGCGAACCGCCGCAGGACTCCATCACGATGGTGCAAGGCTTTAGTTTTGCAGCGAACTCAAGCAAGCGATTGCGATTGAATTTCTTGCGTAGTACTTCATGGCCTTTGCCATCGTGCCCGATGAGATGAAAAGTGCTTTTTCCAATATCCAGGCCAAGCAGTTCCAAGGTGTCCATGAGAGGTCTCCTCAAGTAAGTGAGAACCCCGATAACTTTAGATTTACCGGGGTTCTCGTACCGGGCTGACCATCTCATTAACGCTCTTGCCCCACCACTCGGCACCTCGCTTAGGCTCGGTGTGCCCGTAATCCGCCAGTGATTTGGGGGGCCGCCGCCACGCGCCATCCATGGCGCGGGGCGGCTAAACCGGCATCCCTGCCGGTTTACCCCCCAAATCCCTGTCGAATTCCGGCCAGCGTGGTTTGACGGGGCGCCTAAGATCAAAAGCAGATCAAGATCAAGAGCGACTCGCTTCGCATCGTGGAGTGTGTGACCGTACTCTACCTACCCAGCTGTTATGCCTCTCACACTGCAATCCTGTAAGTTTCGCCAAAAATACCCATCAAGCCGTTAGTCGCCACACCCCGCGATGCATTAAAGTAAACGCCCCAGGCCCGGTGTTCTGTCACAACACCCAGGCTCATCTTTCCAGGAACCGTCATCGATGGAACATCGTGAAGCGCTGCTTGCGCTGCGAACCTTTCTTTCTACGCAGATTCTCGGCCAGGAAAAACTCATCGATCGCCTGTTGATCGCCCTGCTCGCTGACGGCCATATGCTGGTCGAAGGTGCACCGGGGCTGGCCAAGACCAAGGCGATCAAGGAGTTAGCCGAAGGGATCGAAGCGCAGTTCCATCGTATCCAGTTCACCCCCGACCTGCTGCCCGCCGATATCACCGGCACCGAGATCTATCGCCCGGAAACCGGCAGCTTTGTGTTCCAGCAAGGGCCGATCTTCCATAACCTGGTGCTCGCGGACGAAATCAACCGTGCCCCGGCCAAGGTGCAGTCGGCCTTGCTCGAGGCCATGGCCGAGCGCCAGGTCAGCGTGGGCCGCAGCACCTACGAGCTGTCGCCGCTGTTTTTGGTGATGGCCACGCAAAACCCCATCGAGCAGGAAGGCACCTACCCGCTGCCCGAAGCCCAGCTCGACCGGTTCCTGATGCACGTCAAGATCGGCTTCCCGGACGCCGCCGTCGAGCGCCGTATCCTGCAGCAAGCCCGTGGCGAAGCGCTCAATGGCGAAACCAAACCCGAGCGCCGGGTCAGCCAGCAGGCCATCTTTGCCGCACGCAAGGAAATCCTCGGCCTGTACATGGCCGATGCCGTGGAGGAATACCTGGTGCAACTGGTGATGGCCACGCGCACCCCGTCCAAGTTCGACCCGGAAATGGCCGAGTGGATCGCCTACGGAGCCAGCCCCCGAGGCTCCATCGCCCTGGACCGTTGCGCCCGCGCCCATGCCTGGCTGGCCGGTCGCGATTTCGTCAGCCCCGAAGATATCCAGGCGGTGCTGTTCGACGTGCTGCGCCACCGCATCATCCTGTCGTTCGAGGCAGAAGCCGCCGGGGTCGACCAGGACCGCGTGGTGCAACGCATTCTCGACGTCGTTGCCGTCGCTTGAAGTCGATGAACGCAAGCGATGGCATCCGCGTAACCCTCAGTGAATTGATTGAGATGCGCCACCGCGTGCGTGAGGTGCAGTTGTTCTCCACGCCTGGCCAGCGTAGCCCGCTGGTTGGCCTGCACCACTCCAAGCTGCGCGGGCGTGGCGTCGATTTCGACCAGGTGCGCGTGTACCAGGCCGGCGACGACGTGCGCACCATCGACTGGCGCGTGACGGCGCGTACTCAGGAGCCGCACACCAAGCTGTTCCACGAAGAGCGCGAGCGGCCCATTTTCATTATGGTGGAGCAAAGTTGCCGGCTGTTTTTCGGCTCGGGGCAAATGTTCAAGTCGGTGCTTGCCGCCCAGGCCGCCAGCCTGATCGGTTGGGCTGCCCTGGGCCATAACGACCGGGTGGGCGGGCTGGTGTTCGGCGACAGCGAGCACTACGAGATCAAGCCACGGCGCAGCAAGCAAAGCCTGTTGCAACTGCTTAACCGGCTGGTGCGGGTCAACCAGAGTCTGAACACCGAGCGTCAGCCGGAAGCCGACGCCCTGGGCATGGCCCTGCGCCGTGGCCGCGAGGTGCTGCGCCCGGGCAGCCTGGTGGTGGTGATCTGCGATGAGCGCGCCCTCACCGAAGGCGCCGAGCAACAGCTGAGCCTGTTGGCGCGCCATTGCGACCTGCTGTTATTACCGATCTCCGACCCGCTGGACCACGCCCTGCCCGCCGCCGGGCTGCTGCGTTTCGCGCAAAGAGGCGCGCAACTGGAACTGGACACCCTGAATATCGACCTGCGCCAAGCCTACAAGGCCCAGGCCGAAGCCCGTATCGCCCGCTGGGAACTGCTCGCGCAGAAACTGCGGCTGTTGTTGATGCCCTTGAGCACCCAGAGTGAAATGGTCGAGCAACTGCGCGAATACCTCAACCCGCAACGCCCGGTTAAAAAACCATGAGCAGCCTGGACCAACTGCAACCGCTGATCGCCCCGCCCGCCATTGGCTTCTGGCCACCTGCGCCGGGCTGGTGGCTGTTGCTGCTGGTGATCCCCCTGCTCGGTTGGGGCCTGTGGTGGCTGCGCCGTTATCTGCCGGCTCGCCGCCCCGTGGCGCGTGCCGAACAACCGCTGGACCCGTTGCGTATCGCAGCCCTGGCCGAGCTGGCTTTGATGCCCAAGCCCTACGACGGCGCGCCGGCTGGCGCCTGGTTGCAGCAACTCAACGGCCTGCTCAAGCGCCTGTGCCGTAACGACTACCCTTATAGCCAGAGCCACACCCTCAACGGGCGCAAATGGCTGGCTTTCCTGGATAACCGCTGCCCCGCCGCCGGCCTGACGCGCTGGATGGTGTTGGTGGAAGGCGCCTACAAGCCCGAATGCAAGCTCGACGACAAAGCCATCGCTGGCCTGACCCAAGCCGTCGACACCTGGATTCGCAAACATGTTTGAGTTCGCCTGGCCGTGGATCTTCGCCCTGTTGCCACTGCCGTGGATCATGCGCCTGGTGCTGCCCGTGGCCGACAGCGGCGAACCGGCGCTCAAAGTCAGCTACCTCAGCGACCTTGAAGGCCTGGCCCGCCGCCGTGCCCGGGTCAACCTGCCCGGCTGGCGCCAGCAAGCCCCATTCGTGGTGCTGTGGTTGCTGCTGTTGACCGCCGCCGCCCGCCCGCAATGGCTGGGCGAACCCTTGCCGATTGCGGCCAGCGGTCGGGACCTGTTGGTGGCGGTGGACGTCTCCGGCTCCATGGATTTTCCCGATATGCATTGGCAGGACGAAGACGTGAGCCGCCTGGCTCTGGTCAAGCACCTGCTGGGAGACTTTCTGGAGGAGCGTGAAGGTGACCGCGTAGGCCTGATCCTGTTTGGCAGCCAAGCCTACCTGCAAGCGCCCCTGACCTTTGACCGCCGCACCGTGCGCACCTGGCTGGATGAAGCGCGCATCGGCATTGCTGGCAAGAACACCGCCATCGGCGACGCCATCGGCCTGGCCCTCAAGCGCCTGCGCCAACGCCCGGCGCAAAGCCGCGTGCTGATCCTGGTTACTGACGGTGCCAACAACGCCGGGCAGATCGACCCGTTGACCGCCGCGCGCCTGGCGGCTGAAGAAGGCGTGAAAATCTACCCCATCGGCATCGGCGCCGACCCCGAGCAAACCGGCTCCCTGGGCATCCTGGGCGTCAACCCGAGCCTGGACCTCGACGAACCGGCGCTCAAGGCACTGGCCGAGGCCACCGGCGGCCAGTATTTCCGCGCCCGTGACGGCGAGGAACTGCTGAAGATCAAGGACACCCTCGACACCCTTGAACCGGTGGAGCAACAACCGACCCAGGCGCGCCCGGCCCAGGCGCTGTACAGCGGCCCATTGGCCCTGGCGTTGGTTTTGAGCCTGTTGTTGGTGGTGCAGGAACGCTGGCCGAATAACGCCTTGCAGCGCGCCTTCAATCGACTATCGAGCAGGGGCATCTTTTTGCAGCAACACCCTGAATGGCGCCAGCGTCTGCAGCGCCTGCGTTTGCGGAGGCGTCGATGATCGCGCTGTGGCCGCACTGGTTGCGCCCCTGGTGGCTGTTATTGCTGCCCCTGCTTGGCTGGTTGCTGTGGCAATTGTGGCACCGGCAAAAGCGCGCCGGGCGCTGGCAGATGATCCTGCCGCCGGCGTTCCATGCCGAGTTGCTCAGTGGTGGCAATGGCCGCGAGAGTAAATCGCCGTGGGTGGTGCTCGGCATCGCCTGGCTGTTGGCCGTGCTGGCGTTGCTGGGCCCCAGTTGGCAACGGGTTGAACAGGCCAGCCAAAAACCTTCCGACCCCTTGGTGGTGCTGCTGGAGCTGACCCCGGAAATGCTCGCCACCGACAGCCCGCCCAACCGCCTGGAGCAGGCGCGGCGCAAGCTGTATGACTTGCTGCAAGCACGCACCGATGCGCAAACAGCCATCATCGTATACGCCGGCAGCGCTCACACCTTGGTGCCGCTGTCCGATGACCTGGCCACCAGCCGCAACCTGTTGGAAGCCCTGCGCCCCTCGATCATGCCCGAGCCCGGCCATCGTGCCGATCTGGCCGTGGAAAAAGCCCTGGGCCTGCTCAAGCAAGGCGGTCTCGGCCAGGGGCGCCTGCTGCTGATCGGTTCCTCACTGTCCAAACAAGAGCGCCAAGGCATTCGCCTGCAACTGCAAAGTGCTCAGGCTCCAACGTTGTCGATCCTCGGTATCGGCAGTCGCGAAGGCACGCCGGTGACTCAGGAAAGCGGCGAGTTCCTCAAGGACGACCAGGGCGCGATCCTGGTGCCGCGTCTCGACAGCCCGACCCTCAAGGCGTTCGCCAGCGAAATGGGCGGCCGCTACCGTGCGGCGCGCCTGGATGACAAGGACCTGCGCCAACTCGGCATGCTCGACAGTGCCCAAGCACTGCGCGACGACGGCCAACGGCTGCGCCTGGACACCTGGGCCGACCAGGGTTACTGGCTGCTCTTGCCGCTGTTGCTGCTGGCCGCATGCGCCGGGCGCCGCGGCTGGCTGTTCTGCCTGCCCTTGCTGCTGATGGGCGCGCCGCAACCCAGCTACGCCTTTGGGCTGCAGGACCTGTGGCTGCGCCCCGACCAACAAGGCCAGTACCTGCTCAAGCACAAACGCCCGGCCGAAGCCGCCGAACACTTCCAGGACCCGCAATGGCAAGGCGTGGCGTTGTACGAGGCCGGTAATTACGCCGAGGCCATCAAGCGGTTTGCCCAAGGCAGCGACGCCTATTCCCACTACAACCGTGGCAATGCCCTGGCCAAGGCCGGTGAGCTTGAAGCGGCCATTGATGCGTATGAACAAGCCCTGGAAGCCCAGCCCGATTTGCAACCGGCACTGAAAAACAAAGCCCTGGTGGAAACCCTGATGCAGGAGCAAGCGCAGCCCGAGGCAGAGCCGCCAGCAAAAAACGAAGATGACGAAACCGCCCAACCCGGCCAAACTGCGCAACCGGGTGCCAGCGCACAAACGGCACAGGGTGGCGAGCAGTCGTCCCACGGCCAGGGCGAAGCCGGCACCGGTGAGACTCAGACAGCCGCTACGCCACAGCCAGGCGGCAACGAAGTGCCAGGCAGCGAACTGGGCGACGAGCAAACCACCACGCCGCCACTGCGCCCTGCCGACACGCGCCTGGAAGGCGAGCGCCGCCAAGCGCTGGAGCAATGGTTGCAGGAGATCCCGGACAACCCGGGCGAGCTGTTGCGCCGCAAATTCTGGTACGAACAGCAACAACATCAGGACACCACTCGATGAGCCGCCGCACCACCCTTTTGCTCCTGCTCGCGTTGTCGGCAGGCCACGCCCAGGCGGCGGACCTGGTCGCCAGCGTAGACCGCAGCCGCCTCAACTCTGGGGAAACGGTGGAGCTGACGGTGCAATCGAGTGATGTGACCCAATTCGGCAAACCGGACCTGTCGCCCCTGGACGCGCAGTTCGAAGTCAGCGGCACCCGCCAGATCAACCAACTCACCACGCTGGACGGCGACAACCACGCCACCACCCGCTGGATCATCACCCTGCTGCCCAAGGTGAACGGCAACGTGGTCATCCCGCCGCTGCAAGTGGGCGCACTCAAGACCCAGCCGATCACCCTGCAAGTGGTGGAAAGCGCCAGCCAGAACACCAGCGCCGAACTGGCCCCGGTGTTCATCGAAGCCAACCTCGACCAGACCAGCGTGTATGTGCAGGCTCAGGCCCTATTGACCGTGCGCGTGTACCACTCGGTGTCGCTGTATGACGACAGCAGCCTCACGCCTTTGCAGATACCGGATGCACGTGTCGAACAACTGGGCGAATCACGCACCTATGAGAAGGTCATCAACAGCATCCGCCATGGCGTGATCGAAACCCGCTACGCCCTCTACCCGCAACACAGTGGCGCCGTGGTGATTCCGGCACAGACCTTCAGCGCCACCCTGGTGGAATCGCGACCGCCCCAGGAAAACACCCTGCAGGGCACCAAGCCGGGCAAGATGATTCACGTCAGCTCCGCGCCCCTGCCCTTAACGGTCAAACCCAAACCCGACGCCTACCCCGCCGACGCCCCCTGGCTGCCCGCGCGCAGCCTGAGCTTGAGCGAAGGCTGGAACCCCACGCCGGACCACGTGCAAGTCGGCGACTCCCTGACCCGCAGCCTCACCGTGGAGGCCGAAGGCCTGTCCAGCGCACAATTGCCAGCGCTGCCCGGCACCGAGGTCAACGGCCTGCGCCGCTACCCCGACCAACCGGTGATGGCTAACCGCACCAGCGACCGCGGCCTGACCGGCAGCCGTGAAGACCGCGAAGCCCTGGTGCCGACCCGCGCCGGCGAGCTGGAACTGCCCGCCGTGGAAGTGGTGTGGTGGAACACCCACGAAGACCATCTGGAACGCACCAGCCTGCCGGCGCGCACCGTGCACGTGGCGGTGAACCCCAGCCTGGTGGTAGACACCCCGGCGACACCGACCATCATCACCGCACCCGACGATGACCGCCTGTGGCTGTGGCAACTGAGCACACTGATGCTGGCCTGCACCACCCTGCTGGGCTTTGGCCTGTGGTGGCGCGCACGCCGACAACCGGCGGTACAACGCGCCGCCCAAACCGGCCCCAGCCCACGCACGCTGCTCGACGACCTCAAGCGCGCCACCCAGGCCAACGACCCCCACGCCACCCGCCAGGCGCTGGACGCCTGGGCGCGGCAACAACCCGAAACCCTGGCCGACATGGCCGCACGGTTTGTGCCGCTGTCGGATGCCCTGGACGGGTTGAATGGTGCGCTGTACAGCGAAAGCGGCCAATACTGGTTGGGCGATGACCTGTGGCGGGCGATCAAGGCGATCCCCGTGGCCGAACGCGAGCAAGACCCGGCGACCGACACCACCAGCTTGCCGCCGCTCTACCCCAAGTAACCCCCGAGCCTGATCGTTCCCACGCTCTGCGTGGGAATGCCGCCCCGGACGCTCCGCGTCCAAGGTTCAAGCGTTGTGCAACGGTGACGCAGAGCGTCACAGGATGCGTTACCACGCGGAGCGTGGGAACGATCAACTGCACTCCTGATCGGACGCCTACCTGCACTTAATGATTACGACGCGGCACCTTCCATTCCCGATGGGGGAATTTGTATAGATAGTTCAGGTTATCCATATCGAACCGGCCATCCTCCTTGCCGGGCCCACCGAAGAAGCTGATGCCGATATCCAGCTTGCGCAGCAGTTTGGGGCGTGAGAGTAGCTCCTTGGCCGCGTGGTGGGCCTCCGGTGAGAACGTCCTGTCGGTGGTGATCAGGCCGGCGGCTTCTTTCAACTCATTGAAGTTCACATAGCTGTCTGTCGCCCCTGCGGCGAATTCGCGGAAGTGGTCGCGGATCAGCCCTATCAGTTGTCGGTCAGTCACGCTTGCGTAAGGGCGCGTGTCGGGAACGCTGGCCTGGGTTTCAGCGCTTCGTGCCTGTCGATGGCTAGCTTGGCGTGAGCGACTGTCAGCATCCGGTTGCTCGGGTAGAGCGGTGAAAGCGCTAGTGGAAGATGGGTTTATTGAAAATGACATGGTGGGCCTCTGATTCATTCAGGGATTGATTGAAAAATCCACCTTGTGGGTGGTCGTCACTCAACCTGCCGTTCCATTTATCACCACCCGCTCGACATGCATTGTTAAAGGCCAGCAATCCATATCCCTTTAACTTGCAGGACGTTTCCTAGACAATCCTTTGGCCTTGCGCCTGCTCAACCCACTGGCTAGCCTTCGCTTCGTCGCTGCCTATCAGCGATCGGGTGTGAGATCCCGTTATTAGCAGGCGCAATGCGCTACAACCGTCTATGGCGGCTGTGTGCGGGCAGGCTTCGGTCTGGCCGGGTCCTGTTTTCCGGTATCTCACCCCGCACATAGCTGCCACCTTTTGACGTGTGAGATCGGCAAAAGAATGGCTCCCAATCCAAGCAGGAGCTTTATCCATGAACAAACTCATCCCCGACCCACCCTTTCCGATTTTCGTCGCCCACGAAGACCTGAGTTTCGAAGACGCCATCGCCAGTATCTCCTCGCTACTGCGCTGCGCCGCCACCACCGCCACCGAAACCGCCGAGGGCCTCAAAGGCACCCAGCGAGACATGGCCTGTTCCACCGCCCACCTGATCGACATGGCGCGCACCCTCGCCGACCGTGCGCTGGATTGCCTGCAACCCAACCCCACTAACGCACCATAACCCCTGTGTAGGAGCGAGCTTGCTCGCGAAAAACTCACAGGCGCCGCGTTTATCCAGAAAGCCCGCGTTATCGTTGACGTTTTTCGCGAGCAAGCTCGCTCCTACAAATAACCATCGCGTCGGCCATGAGTCCGCGCGCACTTTTACAGGTAAACTCCCCTCCTTTTCATCTTCTCCACGGAGTTCGCCTTGCGTCTGTTTCATACCTCCGACTGGCACTTGGGCCAAAACCTCCACGGCCAGGAACGCGACTTCGAACACGCCTGTTTCCTTGAATGGTTGCTGGGCCAACTCAAGGCACAACGCCCGGATGTGCTGTTGATCGCCGGCGATATCTTCGACACGGTCAACCCGCCGCTCAAGGCCCAGGAGCGTTTGTATGACTTCATCATCAGCGCCCACGAACAACAGCCGACACTGACCATTGTGATGATTGCCGGTAACCATGACTCCGGCTCGCGCATCGAACTGCCGGCGCCTCTGATGCGCCGCTTGCGCACCCATGCCCTGGGCCGGGTGCTGTGGCTGGATGACGGCCAACTGGATGCCGACCGCCTGCTGATCCCGCTGCCCAATGCCAAAGGCAAGATCGCCGCCTGGTGCCTGGCGCTGCCCTTCCTGCGCCCGGCGGAAGTCACCGGTGCCCAGTTGGGCGATGATTACTTGCGCGGCATCGGCCAAGTGCACGAATGGCTGATCGCGGCCGCCAACGCCAAGCGCAACAAAGGCCAGGCGTTGATAGCCATCAGCCATGCGCACATGGCCGGCGGCTCGGTATCCGAAGACTCCGAGCGCAGCCTGATTATCGGCAATGCCGAGGCGTTGCCCGCCACACTGTTCGACCGAAGCGTGGCGTATGTGGCCCTCGGCCATTTGCACAAGCCGCAAAAGGTCAATGGCGAGGAGCGCATTCGCTACAGCGGCTCGCCGATCCCCTTGTCGTTCTCCGAAATCGGCTACAAGCACCAGATTCTCGACGTGACGTTCCAGGGCGAAAGGCTGGTGGGCTGCGAACCGATCCTGATCCCCCGCTCCGTCAACCTGCAACGCCTGGACGCCGCGCCCCTGGCCGATATCCTCAAGCAACTCGGTGAGTTGCCCGACATCGACCTGCTCGCCGAAACCCAGCGCCACCCCTGGCTGGAAGTGCGCGTGCGCCTCGACGAGCCGCAACCAGACCTGCGCCAACAGATCGAAACCGCGTTGCAAGGCAAGGCCGTGCGCCTGGTGCGTATCGCCGCCGAATACGCCGGCACACGCGGCAGTGCAGAGACGGACGATGCGCAACTGATCGAACTCGACCAACTCACGCCCCAGGAGTTGTTCAGCCGCGCCTGGCAGGACAGCTACGGCAGTGAAGTGGATGAACAGACCTTGAAGGACTTCGCCGTGCTGCTCCAGGAAGTACAACAGGAGGGCGAACAGCCATGAAGATCCTCGCCATCCGCCTGAAAAACCTCGCCTCCCTGGCCGGCCCGTTCGAGATCGACTTTACCGCCGAGCCGCTGGCCAGTGCGGGCCTGTTCGCCATCACCGGGCCGACTGGCGCGGGTAAAAGCACCCTGCTCGATGCGTTGTGCCTGGCGCTGTTTGGCGCGGTGCCGCGTCTGGGTGACACCGGCCAGGCCAAGATGCCAGATGCCGATACGGATATTTCCATCGGCGACCCGCGCACCCTGATTCGCCGCGGCACTGGCGGCGGCTATGCCGAGGTGGATTTTGTCGGGGTCAGTGGCCGTCGCTACCGTGCGCGCTGGGAAGCCAACCGCGCCCGTGACAAAGCCAGCGGCAAGCTGCAGAACAGCCGGCAAAGCCTGATCGACCTGGACAGCGACCAACTGCTGGCCAGCCAGAAAACCGAATACAAGACCCAGCTGGAATTGGCCCTGGGCCTGAACTTCGAGCAGTTCACCCGTGCGGTGCTGCTGGCGCAAAGCGAGTTCAGCGCCTTCCTCAAGGCCAATGACAATGAGCGCAGCGAATTGCTGGAAAAGCTCACCGACACCGCGCTCTACACCCAACTCGGCCGCCGCGCGTTCGACAAGGCCAAAGAGGCCAAGGACTCCCACAAACAGTTGCAGGACCAAGCCACCGGCGTAGTGCCCCTGGCCCCCGAAGCCCGCGCCGAGCTGGACCAACAGCTGGCCGAAGCTCAGCAACAGCTCAAGGCCCAGCAAGCCCAGCTCAAGCAGTTGGAGCTGCAGCACACCTGGCTCAAGGAGCTGCGTGAATGGCAGGAGCGCCATCAACACGCAGTGGAGCAACTGCAACGCGACGAAGCGACCTGGGCGAGCCAAGGCCAGCAACGCCAAGACCTGAGCCTGCTGGAGCAGTTGGCACCGCAACGCCATCACTTCCTGCGCCAGGCAGAACTCGCCACCTTGTTGACACCCCTGGCGGCACAGATTGCCCAGCACCTCGAGCAACAGACCGCCCTGCACACCCGCCAGGAACAGGCGCAACACCAGCAAGTGGCCGCCCAGGCAGCACTGGCTGAGGCCCTGAAAACCCAGGCAGACGCCGCGCCCCTGCTGCGCCAGGCCATCGAAGAGCAAAACACCCTCGCCCACGTGAGCCGCGAACTGGCCAAGCGCAACGAAGAAAAACACCAGCACGAAAGCGCCTGCACCGAAGGCCAGGCCCTGCTCGACGGCTTGCAACACACACAGGCCCAAGGCACCGAGCGCCTGCAACGCCTGGCCACCGAGCTTGAGCACAGCGCCGCCCTCGCCCCGCTGAGCGATGCCTGGAACGCCTACCGTGACCGCCTGCAACAGTTGGTGTTGATCGGCAATCGGCTCAACCAAGGCCAGGCCGAGCTGGGGCAGCTCGAACAGCGCGCCAGTGCCGCCGCCGAACAGTTCACCCAGCAACGCGAAGCCCTGGACCTGCTCTACCACGAGGCCGGTGCCGAACCGCACGCAGTGGCCGAACAAATCCAGTTACTGGCCAGCCTGCTGCAAGACAATCGCAAGCAACAGCGCGCCTTCGAAGACCTGGCCCGCTTGTGGGACAGCCAGCAACAGTTGGATCAACAGGCCGCTGCGCTCACGCAAAGACTCGGCGAGGCCGCGCAAAAACGCGAACAACTGAACCAGACCGGCCTGCAAACCAAGGCAGAACTCACCGTTGCCGAACAAACCCTGGCGGTGACCAAACAACTGCTGGAACGCCAACGCCTGGCCCGCAGTGCCAGCGTCGAGGAATTACGCGAGCAGTTGCAGGATGACCAACCTTGCCCGGTGTGCGGCAGCCACGAACACCCCTATCACCAGCCTGAAGCCCTGCTGCAAAGCCTGGGCCGCCATGATGAAAGTGAAGAGGCGGCGGCGCAGAAAGCCGTCGACAGCCTCAAGGAAAAACTCACCGAACTGCGCGGAGAAGTGGGCGGCCTGATCGCTCAACAAAAAGAATTCCTGCAACAGCAAGAACAGCTGGCCACCCAGCAGCAGGGCTTGGCACCGAGCCTGCAAGCCCATCCGCTGTGCGCCTCGCTGTTCAACCAGGACGTCGACAAGCGCAGCCCTTGGCTGGCCCAGCAACTGACCCAGTTGACGCAAAACATCAGCCAGGACGAACAACGCCAGGGCGCCCTGCTCAACCTGCAACAGAACGCCGGGCGCTTGCAGCAACAATTGCAAGCGGCCCAGGAGGCCAGCCAGCAAGCCCGTCAACTGCTGGTGGACCAACAGCGGCAACTGGCCGGCGACCGCGAACGCCTGGAGGCGGAACTCAGCGCCTTCTCCAGCCTGTTGCCCGCCCAGACGTTGGAGGGTTTACGCAGCGCGCCTGCGGCGACCTTCATGCAGCTCGACCAGCAGGTCAGCCAGCGCCTTGAGCAGTTGGGCCACCAACGCGACGAGCAGGCCGAGCAGCAGGAGCGCCAACAGGCCATCGAGAAACAACACACCCACCAGCAGCATCGTCAGCAGCAACTCGACGCTGTGAATCTGCAAGTCGCCGAGCTGGCTGACCAGCAACACGCTGTCCAGGAAAAACTCCGCGCCTTGCTAGGGGACCACCCCAGCGCCGAACACTGGCAACAGCAACTGGAACAAGCCGTCACCCAGTCCCGCCAAAGCGAGACCGACGCCAACCAGGAACTGCACGCCGTGCACACGGCCCTGGTACAGCTGGCCGCCGACCTCAACGCCCAGCAGCAACGCCAGCAGGCATTGGAGGCGGAACAGCAAGCCCTCGCGACACGCATCAGCGAATGGCGCGCCCTGCACCCCGAACTGGATGATCAGGGCCTGGCACGCCTGTTGGCCTTTGATGAGGCCCAAGTCGCGCAGTTACGCCAGCACCTGCACAGCAGCGAAAAGGCCGTGGAGCAAGCCAAGGTTCTGCTGCACGAGCGCGAACAGCGCCTGGCCGAACACCAGGCCCTGCACAATGGCAACCTGGAAGCCGAGCAACTGGACGTCACCCTGGCAACGCTTAACCAGCAACTGCTCGAGGGTGAGAAACACTGCGCCGAACTGCGCGCACGCCAATCCGAAGACCAGCGCCGCCAGAATGCCAACCAGGCCCTGGCCGAACAGATCGCCAAGGCTTACGAACAATGGCAGCGCTGGGCACGCCTGAATGCGCTGATCGGCTCGGCCACCGGCGATACCTTCCGCAAGATCGCTCAGGCCTACAACCTCGACTTGCTGGTGCACCACGCCAACGTGCAACTGCGCCAACTGGTGCGCCGCTACCGGCTTAAACGCGGCGGCAGCATGCTCGGGCTGTTGGTGATGGACACAGAGATGGGCGATGAACTGCGCTCGGTGCACTCGCTGTCCGGTGGCGAAACCTTCCTGGTGTCGTTGGCACTGGCGTTGGGGCTGGCGTCGATGGCGTCGAGCACCTTGAAGATCGAGTCGCTGTTTATCGACGAAGGCTTTGGCAGCCTCGATCCCGAGTCATTGCAACTGGCAATGGACGCCCTGGACGGCTTGCAAGCCCAGGGCCGCAAAGTGGCGGTGATCTCCCATGTACAGGAAATGCATGAACGCATCCCGGTGCAGATCCAGGTCCAGCGCCAGGGCAATGGCCTGAGCACGTTGGAGGTCAAGTGAGCGAAGCGCTGCTGTATTCGTTCCGGCGCTGCCCCTATGCAATGCGCGCGCGGCTGGCGCTGCGCTACTCCGGCGTGGCAGTGCGCATTATCGAAGTCAGCCTGAAAGCCAAACCGGCCGAGATGCTGGCGCTGTCGCCCAAGGGCACGGTGCCGGTGCTGAGCGTCGAAGGCCGCGTGATCGAGGAAAGCCTGCAGATCATGCAGTGGGCACTGGCGCAGCACGATCCCGGTGATTGGCTGCTGCAAGGTGACGCTGGGGTGCTGGCGTTGATTGCCGAGAATGATCAGGTGTTCAAGCACCATTTGAATCGATACAAGTACGCCGAACGCTACCCGGAGCAACCGATGGAGCACTATCGGGCCGAGGGTGAAGTGTTCTTACAGAAACTGGAAACATTGCTGGCAGCCCGTGAATACCTGCTCGCCGACCACCTGAGCCTGGCAGATGCGGCGCTGATGCCGTTTGTACGCCAGTTTGCCCATGTGGATCGGGAGTGGTTTGCGAGCACGCCGTATCGGCGTTTGCAGGCTTGGCTGCAACGGTTTCTGGATTCACCGTTGTTTATGGCGGTGATGGCAAAACCCTGAGGCCAATACAATCAAGTGTGGGAGCTGGCTTGCCTGCGATGACGGCCTGAAAGCCGACACCTATCTACCTGAAACCCCAGCGATCCCACTGTGTGTGTGGGCTTGCTCGCGAAGGCAGCCTGGCAGTCAACACAGTTGGATTGTGTGCATATCCATTGCTGCGGTAACGGCCACTTAGGGTTCCGCCCTGACGGCGGGTCACTTTGGAAAAGCCCCAAAGTAACCAAAGGGCTCTTGCCCCACCACTCGGCACCTCGCCTAGGCTCGGTGTGCCCGTAATCCGCCAGTGATTTGGGGGGCCGCCGCCACGCGCCATCCATGGCGCGGGGCGGCTAAACCGGCATCCCTGCCGGTTTACCCCCCAAATCCCTGTCGAATTCCGGCCAGCGTGGTTTAACGGGGCGCCTGAGATCAAGATCAAAAGCAGATCAAGAGCGGCTCGCTTCGCATCGTGGTTACCGTTGAGCACTACAGAGTTGTGTAGATACCTATGGACATTGCAGGCAAGCCAGCTCCCACAGTTGACCTTGGCTCAATGGCGCCTCAGTGCTGGCTCTTGTGATCCAGCGCAGCATAGAAATTGGCACTCTGTTGCAGGTACTTCTGGGTATAGGCCGTGACATTGGATTTTTTGCCAGTGACTTCCACGCTAGCAGCAGCAGGCAATGCCACAGTGGCGGAAACAGCAGAAGCAGCAATGATCGAGAAGAGATTGAAGTTCATGGCGGTAACCCTTGTGTTCGTTTGGTTGGGTGGCCTGGGAAGGCCTTGGAACCCAACTTACGCCCGAGGGTTGAACCTTAGAAATGCTTTGAAACAGTAGCCGTTATCACTGCGATTAATACAAAGGCTCAGGCCCCGCATTGCGGGGCCTGTGGCTTATTGACGCACCAGAAACTTGAGGTCGCTGGGGGCATCGATCGGCAATTTCTGCACAGTTTTACCCAGCAGGCCGGTCTTGGGGTCGCGTTCAACCACCACGATTTCATTGCTTTTCTGGTTGGCGATCAGCAGGAACTTGCCGCTCGGGTCGAGGCTGAACTCACGCGGGTGGTCGCCTTCGACAGAACGGCGCTGGATTTCCTTGAGGTGCGCGGTGGCCGGGTCGATGCTGAACACCAGCATCTGATTGGCTGTACCACGGTTGCTCACGTAGAGGAATTTGCCGTCGTTTGACGCATGCAACGCCGCACCGGCCTTATCAGATACCGGTTGGCCGGCGGCATAATCGAGCAACTGGGTTTGCGTCAGCTTACCGTCGTTGTAATCGAACACGGCCACCTGGGCGCTCATCTCAGTGGTCAGCCAAGCGTGTTTGCCGTCCGCGCTGAACAGCAAGTGACGCGGGCCGCTGCCCGGTGGCAACTGCACCGACGCAGGGTTGGCTGCTGTGAGTGGCAGCTCGTGATTGGCCTTGGGGTCGTAGCGGTAGGCAAATACCTTGTCTGCGCCCAGGTCCTGCACGAATACATACTTGCCGTCCGGCGACGACACCACCGAATGCACATGGTTGGACGCCTGGCGCTCCGGGTTCACGCGGCTGGCCGGGTGCCCGCTCAACTGCACCGGCGCCGACAGCTTGCCACTGGCATCTACCGGCAGGATCGCCAGGCTGCCACCCGGGTCTTCCACCACCGAATAGTTGGCGACGAACAGGTAGCGCCCATCGGCGGCCACGCTGGAATGGGTGGGCTCATTGCCCAGGCTCTGCACCTGGTTGATCAGGGTCAGCTGGTGGTTCTGCGGGTCGATGCTGTAGCTGCTGACACGCCCCACCGGGTCTTCCTGGCCCGGGCCGTTTTCATTGACCACGAACAACTGCTTCTGGTCTTTGGAAATCGTCAGCCAGGAAGGGTTGGCGGTTTTCGCCGCCAGCACCGGCTTGCCGCTGAACTGCCCGGTGCGGCTGTCGAACTGCAGGCGATAAATACCCTCGCTGCTACCAGCGGTGTAGCTGCCCACCAGCAGTTCATGCACATCGCTGGGCGCGGCCTGTACCGACATCGCACCGACACTGCCTGCCATCAGCAGGGGCCAGAATTTACGCATCATCATCCGCTTCGTCCTCATCGTTATTGTTGCCGGTGAAGGCGCTCATGCAGATCAAGCGGTGCTCGCCCGACTCACCGGTAAGGGTCCAGCTTTGCAGCGTGTCGTCAAATGTGGCGGCGCCCACCTGCGCCGTGGTGAAGCTCCAGCGTTTTTCGGCCCGGCCATCCATGGCGGTAATCACTAGCTTTAGTTCAGTCAACTCGAAATCAAAGGCATGCAGGCCGTCGATTTCAAGCATGTCGCTGGTTTCAAGCACGGGGCGCAAGGAGGCGGATTCGGCAGTCATAACATCAATCGTTCAGAGGAAAGACCCCATGATAGGGCAAATGGTTGCAGCGGCGTAAATCCTCGCGTGGCCTGCGCCGCGTTTACATGCAGCCATATATCCCGCGCCCTACTCCACCCCGCGCCGAATCAAGGGTTGACGGCCAGCACGCCCCCATTGAAATGGCTGATTACCTTTTGCCGATTTCACTGAAAAACCCGGCTCGGTAGTTTCCCCCTTTACCTGCCGCATGACGCGAACAGGGTCACCTCTATGACGAGCACGGCTGCAACGACAAGGAAGCTGCATGATGATCCAGGGAAACTACCCCCAGCGTTTTTTCGACCACAACCTGCCCCTTTCACTGCCAACCCCAACTGCCAGCCTGGCGGCCGATACCCAGCATGAACCCTTGACGAACATCGAAAACGGCCAGCCACTGAACCGGCCCCGGCGTGCATCCGCACCGTTGCGCACCCCAGGGACCAGCACTCCCACCCCGGCCACCGATAACTCGCCACCGCTCACCGCAACGGCGGTCGCCCACCAGTTCGATACCCGCCCTACGCTGCGTTCAGTAGTGTCGGGCATGCTCGAGGAGGCGATCAAAAGCCTGTACCCCACTTTGGCATTCAATCCCGCCGAAGCGGCGGTCGCCGAACCCATTTCAGATAACCCACCCCAGTACCGCCTGACCCCCTTGCTGGACATCGCTCTGAGGCACCTGACCACCGGCGGTGACCTCGACTTTACCGACAAACATGCACTGCCCTGCACGCTGGTCGACCCAGCCACCGGCCACACTCTCAAACCGGGGCCGTCGCCGGATGCCTTGATGCCTGGTATTGATATGCAAGCCATCGAACTGGCCATCCGCAGCCTGCGCGCCCCGCTCAAAAAAACCTTCGAACAAGCCCTGCTCAAGCACTTCATGGGCAGCGCCGATGCCCACTCTCAAGGCGCCAACCGTTGGCGCTGGCTCAGCGACACACTACGCGACACCCTGACCACTGCCGCCCTGAAACAGCCGGGGCTCAACGCTCGACAACGCGAGACCCTCGACCAGGTCCTGACCTACCCGGATCGTGCGCAGCGCCAAGCGGCCAAAGGTGATGCCGCGGCGCAGGTGTTTATCCTCGATTCTTCGGTGAGCCATGCCGGTGGCAATGCCTCGCAGCTCACCCCAGACCTGCTGATTACGCGCCAGGTCGATGGCCGCACGCAGGTGCTGCACGCCACCGCCGCCGGCGTGGTGACGCCCTATGACTCCTTGCACGCGTTCGGCCAAGCCTGGGGCAAGAAAATGGGCGATGCCTTCGTTTTCGACACTCTGAACTGGAAGCGCCAGGAGCCTGCGGGGAATATTTTCGATACCCAGGCGGCGGTCATCCTCAATGCCATGGTGGAGAACGTTGCGTCCATCGAGGTGCCCACCACCGGCTCGCTTGAGGCGCTGGAGCAGGCTTTCACCCAGGCCAGCGACCCGAGCCCCTGGTTTGTGGGGGCCTATGCACCCGACGCGCGCGAGCTTGAACGCCTGCATGAACAGTTGCCTACCTGGTTCGGCTCGGCAAGCGCCGCAGAACGCGACACCTATCGACAGCACGCACTGGCCCTGGCCAGCAGTGTGCGCCGCAACAATGGCCGCACCTTCCTCGACGGCATCCCCGATATCCGCACCTACGCCGAGCAACAGCTCGACCAGCATTTAGCCGGCAAGGGTTACACGGCCAAGGATGTGGAGGTGGTGTTCAAGGTCCCGGTGGGCGATATGGGCAGCAACTACCTGGAACGGGTGAAAATGAGCCTGGTGGACATGGCCCTGGAAAACCTTTCGGGCTTGCCCAAGGGGGAGATGGAAGTCCACCTGCATGGGCAACGGGTCAGCGATGCCAGCCTGCCAAAAATGCTCAAGGACCTGATCAACACTGTGGACATTGGCGGCCACTACCCCGAGTTGCTCAAGCGGGAACTGCTGGACGACAGCCCAGCGGCCCGTGATCGGCTGGTACGTTTCATCGAGCAGGTACCCCTGCAGCTCGCGATGCAGGCCTTGGAACTCAAGCTCAAGGGTGAAGCCGGCATCACCGCCCAGGGCCACGCGTTTATCGAAGCCGTCACCCAACCCGGCGCGGGCAGCAAATGGGTGGACGGCCAAGAGATTACCGTGCGGCCCCTGGCGTTTGTGCGCAAGCCGGGAGCGACGCCGGATGTGGTCGCCAATATGTTCATCATCGAACCGCTGGCCAACGACAGCGGCCCGCACCTTTTGTATCGCCCCCAGCTGAAGCCGGCACTGCTGGAGTTCGCCAGCCGCGACGCGCTGCTGGAGGCCATCCGCAAGCCCGGCGCGCTGCAGGAAAGCGTGTTGGCCTGGTTGCCGGACGACAAAGTACGGGCGGTGTACGGCAACGGCGGTTTTCACACGCCCAATATTGCCCGTTTTACCGTATTCAACGAGTTTGACCCGCCTGCTACGCCCAAGCCGACCACCCTGGCTGTCGACGGCTATGCCGCTGCCAGCACGCTACGCCAGGACCTGCTCAATGGCGACCTGGCCACGCACTGGTTCCACTCCAACGCCAACAGCCTGGTTACCCTCGCAGAAGGCCAATCCACTTCCGATGCGCAAAGCCGCTGGGCTTCCTACAAGGAGCTCGGCTGGCTGCTGTTCAATACCCTGCTGCCGCTGATGCGCGGGCCGGGCGCCATGGCCGGCTGGTTGCTGCAACTGGCCAATGCCGAAAACGACATCAAGCGCCTGTCGACCGCGAACGATCCGGACCCGGCCGGGGCAATGGTCGACTTGCTGGTGAACCTGGGCATGACCCTGACCCATATCCCTGTTGCCGAACCCACGCCGACGCGCACCTTTGAGCCGTTCAAGCCGGGGCCAGAGGCCAGCAACTCTGCGCCTCGCCCCCGTCAGAGCCATGACCCCGTGCGCCCTGCGCCCACCATTCACCAGGCCCCGGGCGCGCCGGTCACCACCGGTTTGGGCGGTGGTACGGCCATCGATATCAGGCTGTCGAGCCCACGCGGACTCACCCCTGAGCTGCGCGCGCACATCGACTCATTCAAAGTGCCCGCACCCACAACCCCCGGCACCCCCATTGCCGAAGGCATCAGGAAGGGCCTGTATCAGGTGGATAACCGCTGGTACGCCAAGATCGACAACCACTGGTTTCGCGTCGCCACCGACCTGGATGGCCCTTACGTGATTGACGAACACAACAAGGCACGCACCGCGCCCTCGATAGCACGGGACGCCCGGGGCAACTGGTATTTTGACCTGGCGCCCAGGCTCAAGGGCGGTATGCCGAAAACCAAAGACTTGCAGAGTAAGATCAAACAAAACCTGGAAGCGAAGGCCCGTACCGAAGCGGATTTTCAACGCGGCTGGCAGGAGCGCAGCAAGATTTCAAAAGAACATGCCGCCAGCATGGAAAAAGTCCACGCCACCCTTGCCGAATACGAACAAGCCCGAAAAAAACTCAAGACGCTGCACAGCCTGGTAAACGGCAACACTTCGGCAGAGCGGTTCGCCCCGGCCTACTCGAATCAACAGAAGATCTGCGACGCGCTGCGGGCCGATCTGGATCAAGCACTTGAAAAGCTCAAGCCCCTGACGCAGTCACTGATGGTGGCCAGCGAGCACAACATCGAAACCTTGGCGCCGAAAAAGATCGGCGGCATTGACGATCTATCCGAGTTCAAAAAGAACCGCTCGCTGGAATACCAGCACTCGCTGTACGCGCTGATCGAAATAGAGAATGTGTATGTGCGCTTGGCCAGAGACATGGTCAGACATGGCGCGGATGGCGCTTCAATGGCCGAACTGACCGACCAATCCAATAGCGGCTCCGAGCAGGCCTATGACGAGTTCGTGAAAGTATGCGAAATGGGCTACCGCGGCACCGAGATATTGTTGCCACTGCGACAGACCATCAGCTCCGTATTCGAGCGCTGGAAGAACGACTCGCCCTTTGGCAACAAGGCCGCCGACGACTACCTCAAGCAACGGTATACACAGTCCCTGGAGTCTCGGAGGCTGACAACACAACTCAACAGGTTGTCGTTTCTCAAACAACTGACCACTACCTGGGCAGCGCGCAGCCCCGAGGACCTCGCGTATTTCCAAATGAAACGCTTGCTGACCGAGGGACTGAAGACCGAGATTCTTGCCTTCGAGGACCTGCGCCAATACAAAGGCTACACACTGGAAGAACGCCATGCCACGCTGACTACTATCATCAACAAATTCAAGCAGGTACTCAGTGACAGTCAATTGATGCAGGAGCAGTACCCCGAGCTGTTTCGGATCGAGTACCACCAGCGCTTCACCGAGTTGCTCAATGAGTTCATCAGCGAGGCCGAGACCGAACTGGTCCAGGTGGTCAAGGAGGAGCAGTTTCTGCTTCCTGCCGCGCCTGCACGCACCAACCAAAGGGCGAAACCGCAGAATCAACGCGTGTTCAGGACCGAGCACCAGGAAACATTTATCGGCACGTTGCGCCCTTCGGAGCCGGGCCGGACCGTCGATATCATCGACGTGGTCGACCCAGGGAGCGGGCAACCCATTGCCAGCTACAGCGAACACCCTGGGGAACGCGGCTGGGTGAAAATCGTGCAGGGACAGCCCACAGCACCTCGCCCCGCCTCACCGCCCAAGTCCTGGTCCACGTATAAGAGTGAGGCGCAAAACCTCATCGACGGCGTGCCGAAGATAGAAAAAACTATCCTCTTTCAGAAAAAGAAACTCGATGACCCGCTGCGGCGAGACACCGTCAACCCCCGCGACTGGAACGACATGCTCGAAGCCCAGGCCAACCTGCTTTTCGAGAAGGCGCAACAGGCGCAAGCCGCCCACGGCGCCAGGCCGGAAACCGCCGAATGGGTGGCGCGCTGGCGAGCAGCGGCCGAGCAAATGCTGCAAAAGGCCCGCCAGCATACCGCTGATGGCTATCTGGTACAGACGCCCACGGCGGAAAACGTCGATTACCTGTGGCGTCACGGTTTTGTCGATATCAACCTGGTACGGCGCGACATCCCGACCAGAAGTGGCGATGTCTTCACCGAGTATGTGGTTCGCAAGAAAAACAAAATCGATGCGTTGTGGTATGCCCACTTTCACTATCCGGAAAAAGGCTGGGCGCGTGATGACTTCAGGGCGGCGCACTTGAAAACACCGCTGCAACGCATCAAGACTCAAAAGATGCTGATTGAGGAAGCCGGAAACAACGGGGTCGTTGAGAAACTCATCAAGGCCGGTATCACCAAGCCGCTGGCTGAAAAGCTGTTCTTGAAATTGTGAAACCCTGGCCCTGAGGCCTAACAAAAAGCCGCACAGTGTGCGGCTTTTTGTTCTTCTACCCAGGCTTAATGCGCGAACAATGAATTGCCCTTCTGCCCCGCCAGCTTCTCTGGCTTGATCAGGAACCGCGCCAGCGCCGGCAACAGCCACAGCGCGCCGAACATGTTCCACAGCAGCATAAAGGTCAGCATCAGGCCCATGTCAGCCTGGAACTTGATGGCCGAGAAGATCCAGGTGCACACGCCGATGGCCAGGCACAGGCCGGTGAACAGCACGGCTTTACCGGTGGATTTCAGCGTCTGGTAATACGCCTCTTGCAACGGCAGGCCGGCACGCAGGAAGCTTTCCAGACGGCTGTAAATGTAGATGCCGTAGTCCACGCCAATGCCCACACCCAAGGCCACCACCGGCAAGGTCGCAACCTTGACGCCAATGCCCATGAACGCCATCAGCGCGTTGCCCAATACCGAGGTGAGCACCAGCGGCAGCACAATGCACAGGGTCGCTGCCCAGGAACGGAAGGTGATCATGCACATGGTCGCTACACACAGGTACACCAGGATCAGAATGATCAGCTCCGACTCCTTGATCACCTCGTTGGTGGCCGCTTCGATCCCGGCATTACCCGCGGCGAGGATGAATTCCAGGCCGTCCTTGTTGTTTTCCTTGGCGAAGTCCTGCACTGCATGCACGGCGCGGTCTAGGGTTTCGGCCTTGTGGTCGTTGAGGAACACCAGCACTGGCGCCAGCGAGCAATTGTTGTTGTACAAGCCATCGGCACGGGCGATGGAGTTGTTCAGCACATCCGGGTTGCGCGACAGGGTTTCCCATTTCAGGTTGCCCTCGTTCATGCCCTTGATCATTTGCTTGGACACGGTCACCAACGAGATCGCCGACTGCACGCCCTCGGTGTTCTGCATCTTCCACATCAACTGGTCGATGGGCGCCATGGCTTCATAGCGCGAGCAGCCTTCGGCCTTGGTCTTGACCATCACTACCAGCACGTCGGAGCTGGTGGAGTAATTGCTGATGATGAAGTTGTTGTCCTTGTTGTAGCGCGAGTCCGGGCGCAGTTCCGGTGCGCCTTGGTCCAGGTCACCGATCTTCAGGTTCTGGCTGTACCAGAGACCGCCACCAAAGGCGATCAGGGCCAGGAGCACCGAAACCGGCGCGACTTTCGGGCTGGCGAATTTGGACAGCAGGCGCCAGAAGCTATGTTCGCGGTTCGCGTCTTTCTTGCTCTTGGCGATAGCGCGTTTGCTGATGCCCACGTAGGAAATCGCGACCGGCAGCAGGATCAGGTTAGTGAACACAATGACCGCCACGCCGATGGACGCGCCGATGGCCAGTTCGCGGATCACGCCAATGTCGATGATCAGCAGCGTGATGAAGCCCACTGCGTCGGCGAGGATCGCGATCATCCCCGGCAGAAACAGTTGCCGGAAGGTGCGCCGCGCGGCGGTCAGGGCGTTGTCTGCCTCACTGGATTGCAGGGCAATGCCGTTGATCTTCTGCACCCCATGGGAAATGCCGATGGCGAAGATCAGGAACGGCACCAGCATCGAGTACGGGTCCAGCCCGAAACCGAAGAAGTGCATCAACCCGAGTTGCCAGACCACCGCCACCAATGTCGTGCTCAACACCGCAATGGTGCTGCGCAGGCAGTTGGTGAACCACAGCAGCAGAACCAGGGTGATGACAAACGCAACGCCGAAGAACAGCACCACCATCACCAGGCCGTCGATCAGGTCGCCAACCTTCTTGGCAAAGCCGACAATATGAATCTTGACGTTGGGGTTCTGGGTTTCGAACTTGTCGCGGATCTTGTCTTCGAGTTCATGGGAGAACTTGCGGTAGTCCAGGGCCAGCAATTTGCCCTGGTCTTGCGGGTCCGGGTAGGACTCCAACAGCGGGATATCAACGATGCTCGACTTGAAGTCATTGGCCACCAGCCGCCCGACCTGGCCGGACTTGAGCACGTTATTGCGCAACTGGTCGAGGCTTTGTGGCGAACCGTTGTAGCTCTGCGGGATGACCTCCCCGCCGGCAAACCCTTCTTCGGTCACTTCGGTCCAGCGCACGCTGGGGCTCCATAGCGACTTGAGACCCGAGCGGTCCACACCGGAGATGTAGAACACCTCGTCATGGATCTGGCGCAGGGTCTCCATGTATTCCTTGGTGAAGATGTCGCCGTCCTTGGCCTCCACCGAAATACGCACGGTGTTGCCCAGGTTGGCCAAGTCGTTGCGGTGCTCCATCATTTTTTCGATGAAGGGGTGCTTGAGGGGGATCATCTTTTCAAAGCTGGTGGACGGGCGAATCAAGGTCGCCTGCCAGAACAGGAAGAGGCTCACCAGCAGGCAGATGACGATCACCGCCGGGCGATTGTTGAAGATCAGACGCTCAAGAAAGGTCGCTTTATCGTTGTGATGACTGCTCATTGAATCCCCGCCTTCTTATTATTTTGAGAGCTCTGCGCCGGCCGATGTGGCAACCCGCACGCCACCCTGCCCCGCGAGGATCAAATTGCCATTGCCTGCCGCCGTGACCGCCGAGAGTGAAATACGGTCCGGGCGATTGAACACACTGAAGGTCTGGCCGTCGTCATGGCTGACCACCACGCTGCCGCCGTTGCCGACCACAACAATGGAACCGTCATCCAGCAAGGTCGCACCCGACAGACCAAACTCCAGCGCACCACGCGCTGCGTTCAATTGGACCTGCTCCCAAGTGCTGCCGAAATCGGTGGAGCGGTACAGGTTGCCGCGCAAACCATACGCCAGCAGGGTCTGTGGCTGTGCGGTGCTGATCACGCCAAACAGTGAACCCTCGTAGGGGCCTTCGAGTTTTTCCCAGGTCTGGCCGTCATCGCTGGAGCGAAACATGCTGCCTTGCTCACCGACGATAAACAGGCCGGCGCCCTTGATCTGGGCGATGGCGTTGAGGTGGTACTGGTCTTCGTTGTCGAGACGCTCGCTGACGTCGTTCCAGGTTTTGCCGCCGTCGGTGGTTTCGATCAGCGCCCCGTAGGCGCCCACGGCCAGGCCGTGGTTGGCGTCGTTGAACCACACATCGAGCAACGGCGCTTCGCGTTTGAGGTCTTGATATTGCTGGGTCCATGTGGCGCCGCCGTCGGTACTCGCAAGAATCTGCGCATCATGGCCGACGGCCCAACCGTGCTGATCATCAACGAAAAACACCGCCGTGAGCAGTTGCCGGGTGGGCACTTTGGCTTGGGCCCAGGTGCTGCCCTGGTCATCGGAATAAAGGATATGCCCACGATCACCGACCGCCACCAGGCGCTTGCCCGCGTGAACCACGTCGATCATCAAGCCTTTGGCGGCCTTGGGGGATTCAATCGCAAAGACTGCGGCGGCGGAGGTATCGCTGGCGGCCAGAACCGGCATCGACAACAGCGTGCCAGCAAGCAGCGAGAGCGCTGTGGCCAGCAACGCAACCCTGCGTGCGGCGCGTGGGCGGCAAACAACCCAACCCATGACAGGCTCACTCATAGACCTTTCTCCCATTTATTATTGTTAGGTCGTCTTCTCTTCCAGGACCTTGAAACCTGCAATCTAGAGCGCCTGGAGGAAGCAGGAGCCATCCTATCGGGCTTTGGAATCGTCTGACAATCGACGCTACGTTATCTTTTGTTAACTGATGGCCGCAAAGCGAAGGGTGAATAACCGAGCATTCGGCACAATGATGGCGTTTTAACGTGCGATATCGGAAATTTCGGCAGGCATATTCGGAAATGGCTTACTGGCTGACTGTTTGCACGCTGAACCACAATCGGCGCTCAAACCTTGCCATAAGGACGCGCCAGCCATGAAACCCCCTGCCCTAACCCTATTAGTGTCTTGCCTGCTACTGGTTTCCTGTACGACCTACGATCGAACGTGGGTCAAGGCCGATGCCTCCCGCGAGCAACGCAAGCACCAGCAAGCAGCGTGTGAAGCGGATGCGCTACGGGCACTGCCCCCAAATAATGTGAGGGCGTCGGCAACGTCCACACGTTCAACCTGCTCAAGTAGCGACAGCAACTGCAAAAAAAACAACGAACAGATAGACACCGAGTACAGCTATACCGATAAAAACCGCCTGCCTCGGGAAACGCTGGTAAAGGACTGCATGTACAGAAATGGCTGGAGTCGCACAAAAGTCGAACGGCCGCTGATCAAGTGGTGAGCAAGCGATGATCGTTCCCACGCTCCGCGTGGGAATGCAGCCTGTGACGCTCCGCGTCACGACGCTAAAGGCAGACGCAGAGCGTCCAGTGAGGCATTCCCACGGGGAGCGTGGGAACGATCAGGGCAAATGAATTTTTATTCCACCTATTGAATTTAGCGAATATTTATTCCATTAATAGACTTCCTGAAAACAATAATCCAAAGGACCACGACGATGCGTGAACTCGGAATCGGCTTGATCGGCACAGGCTTCATGGGCCGCGCCCACGCGCTGGCGTTCAATAACGCGCGGGCGGTATTTGAACTGCCGGTGCACCTCAAGCTGGCCGCCCTGGCCGATGCCGACACCGAGCGCGCCCAGCGTTGCGCCAGCGCCTGGGGGTTTACCCAGGCCCACGGTGACTGGCAAGCGCTGGTCAACGACCCCAAGGTCGACGTCGTGGCCATCACCACCCCCAACCATTTGCATTACCCCATGGCCATGGCCGCGATAGCGGCGGGTAAAGCCGTGTATTGCGAAAAGCCCCTGGCCGTCAGCCTTGAACAAGCCGATGCCATGCGCCGCGCCGCCCATACCGCCGGGGTGGTGACGCGTGTCGGCTATAACTACCAGCACAACCCGATGATCGTGCTGGCGCGGCAGATGATTGCCCAGGGCGAACTGGGCCAGATCATCAGTTTTCAAGGTGAGTTCAGCGAAGACTTCATGGCCGACCCGACTTCCCCTTGGTCGTGGCGCTGCGACGTGGAGCATGCTGGCGGCGCCCTGGCGGACCTGGGCAGCCATTTGCTGTCGATGGCCCGCTATCTGGTGGGCGAGGTAACCGATGTTTGTGCCGATACCCAGACCGTACACAGCCAGCGCCCCGCCGCCGCCGGCAACCCGACCTCAAAAACCATTGCCGTGGATGACCAGGTGCACGCCCTGTTGCGTTTCGCCAACGGCGCCCGTGGCACGGTGAGCAGCAGTTGGCTCAAGCACGGCTACAAGAACCATCTGAGTTTCGAGATCAGCGGTACCCAAGGCACGCTGGCGTTTGACCAGGAACGCTTGAATGAACTGCGCCTGTACCGCAGCGGCCAAGACGGTTTCCAGCGCCTGTTGGCTGGCCCTGCCCTGCCCGGCTATGCGGCGTTCAGCCCGGCGGCGGGGCATCAGTTGGGCTACAACGAGTTGAAGACGCTGGAGGTGCAGGAGTTGATCATGGCGCTGGCGGGGCAAGGTGCGGATGGCACCGACTTCGAGGCTGCATGGGAGATAGAGCGATTGGCGACAGCGATTCGCGTGGCAGCCCTCGAAGAACGTTGGGTCAAGGTCAGCGCGCACGGGCCACTCAAAAACAGTCAACCCAAAAATTTTGGGGAGGTAGAGGGCACGGTACTTTAAATTAAAGTCAGCTAGTCCGCGAGTGCCTAGGCATCGCGGACCACCGGAAATACTCCTTGTCATATAATACTAGTATCGATAACGAAACGTTTGGCAAAAAATCAAACCAGCCTCGCTAACCTGCTTTTCTGCAAGTAGGCTTACCTCCCAAATAGGAACTCCTGACGTGGACGGTATATCCATTAAATTTGGCAAGCCTCTTACTCTCAACTGTTGTGCTGTTTGCACAAACTCCGTCCCCTCAGGCTTTTCAAGTGGTGCAACATTACTAAAATAGTATAACGCGGGCTGGTCGCCGTACCTTTTTAATGGCTGAGCCCCACACAAACCAGCAATGATCAATGCGAGATCTTTCCCGGTAGTCGTGCTGGTATCAATCCAAGTTTTGTATTGCTTTCCATAGGCCGGATCATTAGGTGTTGGGCCTGGGATAGTTTTCCCATGCCGCAGGAGCACATAAACATTAACCAAAGTAAGAGCCATAATATACCTTCCTTTTTTAAACGATATACGCAGGGGCTATAAAGAACCCACAATCATTCTTTACAGCCTCGATATTGATGAAAACGGTTAAGGGAAAGTCAATATTCGAGAATGACACAGCCATCTCCCCCCTTGAGCCCTGGAGAGCCGGAATATCCAGTCTGGCTGCTTGAGTTAGCGATACCGCCAACGCCGCCTTTACCACCTTTACCCGCGTTGCTGCACAGACCTAAACTGTCTCCGCCATTGCCAGGAGTTTCTGAGCCACCGTAAAGGCCTCCGCTTTCGCCAACGCCCCCAATCTTAAACGTAGAACAGTTGTTTCCTTGATTCTCCGGGAGGTGGGCAGCGCCTCCGTTTCCGCCATGTCCAGGTTTAGCGGTTGTAAGCCCACCATCGCCGCCGCCGCCTCCACCAGAGCCCCCATCAGCGGAATAAACACCGTCATTTGTATTAACTATGCTTTTTGCGCCGTCCCCTCCATTACCACCCGATGTGCCGAGCTGGGTGTGACTGCCTTTCTTTCCTGCGCTACCCTCGGCGCCGCCGCTACCGACAGTAATGGTGAAGGTTGGATTTGACGCGGTGGATACCGAACATACTAGACCACCACCTGCGCCCCCCCCACCGCCACCAGCGCCACGACTTCTCACCAAAAGCCGGTCAAGAGCGCCCCCACCGCCCCCACCCCCGCCGCCACCGCCGATCACAGTGACTTTTACTGTAACTCCTAGTGGGGCGGTGAAGTAATGGGTACCAGGTTGATTATAAACCTGCGTCTCTGCGCGCACGTAAGTTGAAGCCATTACACCACCAAACAATGCGCCAGAAAGCAATAAGGCCGACGATTTTTTGCTCACCATTTAAGAATCTCCATTAAGTGTGCCTCAGGGCACGATTGCAGTGTTAACCGCAACATCCCTGCCACCTAAGTTAAGAGACCTTTCATTCTAAATACACCTGTGAAACCCTGCAGACATCTATACCTATTAGTTATAACCTTAATAACTTAAAACACCAGCACCTCAAAAATCCTCTCATCAAACTCAGCATACAGTTAGCTATCGAACAACCTCCCATTGTCGACATGTACCTTGCGCTGCTTGCGTTTAAGGGTACGGTATCCCCCCACTCTTGGGTCTCCGTCACTTTAGATCAACGCAGCGCCCGACGAAGTACTTTGCCCACCGTTGTCTTGGGCAATTCCGTGGTGCGAAACTCCACATACTTTGGCACCTTGTACCCCGTCAGGTATTCCCGGCAATGCGCAAGAATCTGCTCCTGGGTCAGGGTCGGATCCTTGCGCACCACGATGATTTTGACCTTCTCCCCACTCACGGCATCTTCCACACCGATCGCCGCCACTTCTGCGACATCCGGGTGCATCGCCACCACGTCCTCGATTTCATTGGGGTACACATTGAAACCCGAGACCAGGATCATGTCCTTCTTGCGGTCCACCAGGCGGATATAGCCGCGCGCGTCCATCACCCCGATATCGCCGGTGGACAGCCAACCGTCGGCATCCAATACCTCAGCAGTTTCCTTGGGCCGCTTCCAGTAGCCCTGCATCACTTGCGGGCCGCGTACTTGCAGCTCGCCTTGCTCGCCGATGTCAGCCAGCTCGCCGTCTTCGCGCATGAAACGCACCCAGGTCGACGGCAACGGCACGCCAATGCTGCCGGTGAATTCCATCTCGCGCATACGCGAAATATCGATGGGGCTGATGCTCACCACGGGCGAGCACTCGGTCAGCCCGTAGCCTTCGATGATCGGCAACCCGGTCACTTCCTTCCAGCGCTTGGCCACGGCGGTGTGGGTGGCCATGCCGCCAGCAATCACCAGGCGCAGGTCGGAAAAGTCCCGTGCACAGAACTCCTTGTTCTCCAGCAAGCCATTGAACAGCGTGTTCACCCCGGCAATGCCATTGAAGCGTTCCTTGCGCAGGATCATCTGCACGCGCTTCACGTCCCGGGGGTTGGCGATGAGGATATTGCGCCCGCCCAGGCACATGAACATCAGGCAGTTCACCGTCAGGGAAAAGATGTGATACAGCGGCAGCAAGGTCACGTTGGTTTCCTGCTTGTGCTGGTCTAACTGGTCACCGACCCAGGCCTTGGCTTGCAGCAGGTTGGCAATGATATTGCGATGGCTGAGCATCACGCCCTTGGCATCGCCGGTGGTGCCGCCGGTGTATTGCAAAAAGGCCAGTTCTTCGCGGCCCAGGCTGACCGGCAAATGGTGCATGGCCCTGCCCTGTTTGAGCACCTGGTTGAAACGCAGCGAGCCGGGCAGCCTGAAGGCCGGCACTTGCTTCTGCACGCTGCGCAGAATGAAGTTCATCGCCGCGCCCTTGAAGGTACCCAGCAAGTCGCCGATGGCCGCCACCACCACACGCTTGACGCTGCTGCCGACCATGGCTTTTTCCAGGGTATGCGCGAAATTTTCGAAGATCACCACGGTTTCGGCGCCACTGTCCTTGAGCAGGTGCTTGAGTTCATGGGCGGTGTACAACGGGTTGACGTTGACCACCACCGCCCCAGCCAGGATCGTGCCCAGCAGGCAGATCGGGTACTGCAAGCAGTTGGGCATCATCAGCGCCACGCGATCGCCCTTCTTCACGCCCTGGCCCTGCAACCAGGCGGCAAAGGCAATGCCCTGGGTGCGCCAATCGGCATAGGTCATTTCCGTGCCGATGCTGACGTAAGCCACTCGCTCACGGAATTTTTCCAAGTGCTCCAGGAACACTTCGCGCAGCGACGGGTAATCCTCGATCCCGGCCTCAATGTCCGCCGGCACGCCGGGCAGGTAAGTGTTCAACCAGATGCGTTCGGTGTGTTCCAGGCTGATAGCGTTCATCGCAGTGTCCTTATTGTTGTTTTTGATAGCGCTACTTTTCGACGATGGCGGTGATGCCCAACCCACCCGCTGCGCAGATCGAGATCAGGCCGCGACCGCCACCGCGTTCGTGGATGGCCTTGGCCAGCGCCGCCAATTGCCGGCCGCCGGTGGCCGCAAAGGGATGACCGCAGCCCAGTGAGCCGCCGTTGACGTTCATCTTGGCGCGGTCGATGCTGCCCAAAGGAACGTCAAGGCCGAGTCGTTCGCGGCAATATTGCGGGTCTTCCCACGCCTTGAGCGTGCACAGCACCTGGGCGGCGAACGCTTCGTGGATCTCGAAGAAATCAAAGTCGGCAAAACCCAAGCCTTCACGCGCAAGCATGCGCGGCACGGCGTAAGCCGGCGCCATCAGCAGGCCCTCGGTGCCGTCGACAAAATTCACCGCGGCCGTTTCGCCGGTGCGCAAGTAGGCCAACACCGGCCAGCCATTGGCGGCGGCCCATTCTTCACTGGCCAGCAGCACCACCGAGGCGCCATCGGTCAGGGGCGTGGAGTTGCCGGCGGTGAGCGTGCCGTTCTGGCGGTCGAAGGCCGGCGACAAGCCTGCGAGCTTTTCGAGGCTGATATCGGCACGCAGGTTGTTGTCACGGGCCAAGCCGCGATGGGGGCTGATCAGGTCGTCGAAGAAGCCGCGTTTATAAGCCGCATCCAGGCGCTGGTGGCTGGTGAGGGTCAGCTCGTCCTGGGCCAGGCGCTTGATCTGCCAACGCTTGGCCATTTCTTCGCAGTGCTCGCCCATGGACAGCCCGGTGCGCGGCTCGCCATTACGCGGCAGCAACGGTTTGAACAGCATCGAGGGGCGTACTTTCAACAAGGTTTTGAGCTTGTCGCCCAGGCGTTTGGCGCGATTGGCGGCAAGCAAGGTATGGCGCAACGATTCGTTGATGCCAATGGGCGCGTCGGAAGTGGTGTCGGCGCCACCGGCAACGCCCACTTCGATCTGGCCGAGGGCGATTTTATTCGCCACCAGCAGCGCGGCTTCAAGCCCTGTGCCGCAGGCTTGTTGCACATCGTAGGCAGGGGTTTGCGCGGACAAGGTGGTGGACAACAGCGCCTCGCGGGCCAGGTTGAAATCCCGCGAGTGCTTGATCACCGCCCCGGCGGCAAACTCGCCCAGGCGTTGGCCGTGCAGGTTGTAGCGCTCCACCAACCCTTGCAGCGCGGCGACCAGCAGGTCCTGGTTACTGTCGTGGGCATACACCGTATTGGAGCGCGCAAATGGAATACGGTTGCCGCCGATAATCGCCACGCGGCGGGTCGGGGCTGGGGTAAAGCTGTAGTCGCTCATTGCTGGCTCTCTTTGCAAATGAATAGCCCGCGCATATGGGGCTTGTCCCCGGCGAAATTGCGCACTTCGAACTCGCGCCGTGGGCCGGTCACGGGGTGGCCCCACAGGGCGACCTGGCCGGGTAGGAAGATCGGCAATTTGAAGTCGCAATGGGCCTCGGCCTGGTCCAGGCCACCAGGCGGCTGTAGCGCTGCCAATGCGCGGCCCAGGGTCCACATGCCATGGGCGATGGCGCGACGAAAACCGAAGAGTTTGGCACCGATGATTGAGGTGTGAATGGGGTTGAAATCCCCCGAGACCTTGGCAAAGCGGCGCCCCAGGTCGGCGGGCAGCACCCAACGCTGGGTGCGTAACAGGCCGTCTTCCTGCAGCGGCAAAGGGTCATTCCAGGCTTCACCCACCGGGTCATTGACATCACGGCGCAAGTACAAGCTGTCGCTTTCCCACACCAGGGTTTCCTGGCTGTAGGCACGGGTAGCGATGCTCAAGGCCTGCCCTTTCGGATGGGCCACCCAGCGCTCGCAATACACTTCCAGGCGCAGCGCCTGGCCCTCGTGCAGGCGCTGGTGCTGACGAATGCGATTGGCCAGGTGCACCATGCCGCTGGCGGGGTACGGGAAGCTTGGCCGGGTCAGCAACATCAGGTGCAGTGGGAACGCCAGCACATGGGGATAGGACAATGGCACGCCCTGCTCGCGACGAAAACCACACGCCCGTGCGTAAGCGGCGATACCGGCCGACGAAAGCTCCACCGCGCTGCGCACCAGGCGTGCGGTGGGCAATGGCGGCGCGCCGTCGAACTTGGGTTTGCGTAAGGCGCGCAGGCCGTCGAGCAGCAACTGCGTGCGCGACGGCGGTGGGTCGATAATCTGTGTCACGTAGTCCATCGGTCAGGCTCCCAACAGGCTTTGGCCGCACACCCGCACCACCTGGCCATTGACCCCGCCCGACGCCGGATGGGCCAGCCAGGCAATGGTCTCGGCCACGTCGATGGGTTGCCCGCCCTGGGACAACGAATTCATGCGCCGCCCCGCTTCGCGGATCATCAGCGGGATCTTGGCGGTCATCTGGGTTTCGATAAAGCCGGGCGCCACCGCGTTCACCGTGACCTGCCGAGCGGCCGCACGCGGCGCCAGGCCTTGCACCAGGCCGATCACCCCGGCCTTGGACGTGGCGTAGTTGCTCTGCCCCAGGTTACCGGCGATGCCGGAAATCGACGACACGCACACAATGCGCCCGCCGGGGTTCAAGCCCTGGCTGTCGAGCAAGGCCTCACTGAGCTGCAACGGCGCCTCGAGATTGACCGCCAGGACACTGCGCCAGGCGGCCTCGGTCATTTTGGCGATGGTCTTGTCGCGGGTGATCCCGGCGTTGTGCACCACCACATCAAAGGCGCCGTATTGGCTGACGTGGGTTTGCAACAGCGCGGCGGTATCGGCGGCGGTGATATCCAGGGGCAACGCCGAGCCGCCCACGCTGGTCGCCGCCTGCTGCAAGGCTTGCTGGGCCTGAGGCACGTCCACGCACACCACATGGGCATCGTCGCGCGCCAGCACCTGGGCAATCGCCAGGCCGATGCCACGGGAGGCGCCGGTGACCAGGGCGCGTTTGCCGGCAAAGGGTTTGTCCCAGTTGATGGCGGCGTGGCCATCGACCGGTTTTTCAAGGCGCACCACCTGCCCCGAGACATAGGCGGAGCGGCGCGACAGGAAAAACCCCAGGCTGCTGTCCAGCGCGTCTTCCGCGCCCGGCGCCACGTACAGCAATTGCACGGTGATCGCCCGGCGCAGCTCCTTGGCCAGCGACCGCACCAAGCCTTCAAGGGCGCGTTGGGCGATGGCCTGGGGCAAGTCGTGGCAATGTTCGGGTGCCGTGCCGAGCACCACCACCCGGCCATGCTGGCCCAGGCGTTTGGCATTGCTGTGAAAAAACAGGTAGAGCTCATCCAGTTGTTGCAGGTCGGTTACGCCGCTGGCGTCGAACACCGCGCCTTGCACCTTGACCGTGGACGGCGCCTTGGGCGTCGCCGGGGTCGCGGCGACGGTGTCAGTGGCGCTGAAGATGCGCTGCACCGAGGCCACCAGGCGCCCTGCCCCGGCGATGATCACCGGGTTGGCCAGGCCGGCCTGGCCGCTGCGATGCCGTTGCAGGGGCAAGGGTTGCGGCAAGCCGACCGCCTGGGCCAGGCGCCGGCCCCAGGGGGAATTGACGAACGAAAGGTAGCTGTCACTCATAGAGGGTTCCACTCACAACACAATGGCTGTCTTGTAAACCCGATCGATGTGGGAGCTGGCTTGCCTGCGATGCCCGCGACTCGGTGTATCAGTCAAACCGAGGTGATGCCATCGCAGGCAAGCCAGCTCCCACAGGTGGACCGGGGTTGCTCTTAACTGACCGGGACGCTGCGCCGTTTGGCCACCGGCTCGAGTGCCTGCTTACGCTGCTGCAGGGCCTCCAGCAAACCAAAGTCCTGGGGGAAGTCATCCACCTGGATACCGTGGTCGGCGTACTCCACATAGCGCGCCAGCAAGGCGTCTTCGTCGTCGCTGATCAAGTCCAGCGCCCGCGCCTTGACGCGCCAATCGGTAAAGGCCGTGGCAGCAATCGGCAGCGGGCCGAGCAGGCCTTGCTTGATGGCGGGTTTTAGCCGCGCCTCGATCAACTCCACTTGGGGCAACAAACGGAACCCCAGTTCGCCATACGCCAGCTTGTCAACTTCCGGCCGCGGGATGTAGGAATTGGCCAGCAAGCGGTCGCGGGTCTCGCCAGGGGTCTGCACCACCTCCGCCACCTGCGCCAACAGCCGGTCCGATGGTTTGCGCAACGGGATGCCAAACGGAAAACTCAAGGTGCGCACCACCGCCGCAGCCGGTTTTGACGGGTAGTTGTCGAGCACTTCGGCCAAGGCTTCATGGGTGCGCAGCAACGCGTCCTGGGCCGCCCAGTGCACCAGCGGCAAGTCCGCCTGGGGCCTGCCGTCATCCTCGAAGCGCTTGAGCACGCAAGACAAGATGTACAGCTGCGACAAAATATCCCCCAGGCGCCCGGTGATACTTTCCTTGCGCTTGAGGGCACCGCCCAGCACGCCCATGGAAATATCCGAGATCAGCGCCAGCACCACCGACAGCCGATTGGCCTGACGGTAGTAGGCAGCCAGTGCCGGGTCAGTCTTGGCCGGTGCCGAAATCAGGCGTCCGCCGGTCAGGGCATGCACCGCTGCGCGGACGGTGTTGGCCACTACAAAGCTCACATGGCCGAACATCGCGCTGTCGAAGTCTTCCAGGGCCTTGCGCCGGTCGGGGTTGTGCGCCGCTTCCATCTCGCGGAACACGTAGGGATGGCAACGAATCAGGCCCTGGCCAAAGATGATCAGGCAGCGGGTCATGATATTCGCGCCTTCCACCGTAATGGCGATGGGGCTTTGCTGGTAGGCACGGGCGAGGAAGTTATTGGGGCCCATGCAGATGCCTTTGCCGGCGACGATGTCCATGCCGTCGTTGACGATGATGCGCGCACGCTCGGTAACGTGGTACTTGGCAATGGCCGAGATCACCGAGGGTTTCTCGCCGGCATCCAGGGACGCCACCGACACCTTGCGCACCGCATCGCAGGCATACAGATGCCCGGCCATACGCGCCAATGGCGCCTGCACGCCTTCGAACTTGCCGATGGGCAGGCCGAATTGCTTGCGCATCGCCGCATAGGCGGTGGTACCGCGCACCGCCACTTTACCCAGGCCGACGTTGGCCGATGGCAGGGAAATCGCCCGGCCTGCCGCCAGGCATTCCATCAACATGCGCCAGCCGTTGCCGATTTGTTCGCGACCACCGATCACCCACTCCAAGGGAATGAACACGTCCTTGCCGGTGGTTGGGCCGTTCTGAAATACCGCATTCAACGGCCAGTGACGCCGGCCACTGTTTACGCCCGGGTGGGACGTGGGGATCAACGCACAGGTAATGCCCAGAGAACCTGGCGCGCCGAGCAAGCCCTGCGGGTCTTCGGCGCGGAACGCCAGGCCCAGCACCGTGGCAATCGGGCCGAGGGTGATGTAACGCTTGTCCCAGGTCACTTTGAAACCCAGTACTTCCTCGCCCTCATGCATGCCTTTGCAGACAATACCCAAGTCAGGGATCGCGCCGGCATCGGAGCCGGCATAGGGGCTGGTCAGGGCGAAACAGGGGATGTCTTCACCGCGTGCCAGACGCGGCAGGTAGTAGTTGCGCTGGGCGTCGGTGCCGTAATGCAGCAACAGCTCGGCCGGGCCCAGGGAGTTGGGGACCATTACCGAAATCGCTGCCGCCGAGCAGCGTGTCGACAGCTTCATCACCACTTGGGAATGCGCATAGTGGGAGAAGCCTTTGCCGCCGTACTGCTTGGGAATGATCATGCCGAGGAACCCGGCCTCCTTGGTGTACTGCCAGCCTTCGGGGGACATGTCCTGCCAGACTTGCGTGGTTTCCCAGTCGTTGGCGATGTCGCACAGGGTTTCGACTTCGTTGTCGAGGAAGGCTTGCTCCTCCGCGCTCAGACTGGCCGGCGCGGCTTGCAGCAGACGCTGCCAGTTGGGTTTGCCGCTGAACAGCTCGGCGTCCCACCACACGGTACCGGACTCGATGGCCGCCCGCTCGGTGTCGGACATCGCCGGCATGATCGTACGAAACAGGCCCAGGGCCTTGGCGGTCAGCAGCCTGCGGCGCAGGGGTTTGATCGCCAGCACCAAGGCGGGCAGCACCACCAGCAAAGCCGCGACAGTAAGGCCCAGGCCGGCCACCGCGTTGAACAGGTAACCAACCGCCAGCCAGACGATGCCGGCGCTTAGCCACAGGGCGGCGGCGGCTTGTCGGTAAGCCAGGGCAATCGCTGCTGCGATACCCACCAATAACCAGATAAGCATGGGGGAGACCTCTACTTGATTCAGGACGTGAAACCACACTACAAACTTCAAATCATTAATTCAAATTTTGTTTTGAAATTTTTATTTAATTGCTTGCCGAAAAAATAGGCTGACCGAGTCAGCCTGACGAAAGAAGATATCAACGTACGTCGCCGAAAACGACAGCCATGGCAAGGCCTCCAGATGCGCTGAGTGCCCTGCCTTGCACGCGCCTCAGAACTTATAAGTCGCCGACAGGCTGACCACGTCACCTGAGGATTCAGCTTTACCGTCCAGCTGCGCGCCTCCAAGGCGGTCAACGTTCTTGGTCTTCAGATTGACCTTCTCGACAAACTGGTGCGAGTAGGCGGCATCCACCGACAGGCCTGGTACCGCCTTGATGTCATAACCTGCACCGAACGCAAGGAAGTAGCGATCCCCGTCGGGGATCCGAGGGTCACGGGTGGAGTTTCGGGTCGGTGTCTGGTCGTAAGCCACGCCGGCACGCAGGGTGAGTTCGTCGGTCGCTTTGTAGTCGCCGCCGATAGAAGTCATCCACGCGTTCTTGTAGTTGTAGGGTATGGCAACGATGGTCGAGCCCTGTGACTTGAGCGTGAGGTCCTTGAACGAAGACCACTCTGTCCACTGGGCACTCACGCCCAGCGTCCAGCGATCATTGAACTGGTGGACCCAGTCAATCGCCGCCGTCGCCGGGATATCCAATTGAGCACTGGCATGCGCGCCATCCGGGAACAGTTTGAGACCAGGGTAGGCCATTTCAACCAGCGTTTCGCCGTTCGGACCAATCGGGTTGGTCATCGCGTTACGGCCAATCGCGTCTGTATAAACGTCGTACTTGCCCGTCATCTTGTTTTTGATCTTGGCGTGATAATTCACGCCCAGCGTGTCTTGCGCTGTCGGCTTCCAAACCACGCCGCCAAACCAGCCCACTGAGATATTGTCGACTTTCACGCGTATCAAGGAATGCCCGACGCCGGTCGGAAAACCGGTGCCTCCCAGACCGGGAGAGACATCCGCGGCAGCCAACAGGTCAACGTTCTGGCTGACGTTCCCTTGGCTACGTTGAACGATGGCACCGGCACCGACGGAAAACTCATCATTGACCTTGAATGACAAGGAGCCTGTCAGGCCAATGGTCTCGATCTTGGTGTCAACGGCGAAATCTCGCAGCTTAGAGTTTTCGTTCCACGTACTTTTCATGCCTTGCGGTACAACTTGGCTCAGGCCAAAAGCAAAACGGTCGCCGATGGGCATGACCATAAAGCCGGTAGGTAGCCATGCGGTGAAACCACCCTGGCCGCCATTATTCGTATTCAGCGTCGGATCGCCCAGGTTGCCCTGATCATCCAGCACCGGCGTATTGGTCACCGGGTTACCGTTATGGTCATACGCCTGGCCAGAATATTTGATCTTGATCCGGGCGTAATCGACGGTCTGCTGCACGATGGTTGAATCGATGAACGCCATGGCCGCCGGGTTGTTGTACGCGGCACTGGGGTCGTTCTTGAACAATGAACCGCCACCAAACGCGCGCCCCCAGCCAGGCGCACCGTAGGTTGGCGTGGAGAAGCCGCCCGCCTGCACATGTCCCGTGGTCATCAAGCCTCCCAACAGCGCCAACCCCAGTAACGTGTGAGCGTGTTGTTTCTTATTATTCATGCGCTGCTCCTTATTATTATTTCGCCCGGCCCCTGCCGGTGGGTCGTGTGGCCGTAGGCAGACCGTAAGTACCCTGCCCAACCGATGCCTCGCGTGAGGCATCGGTTTTTCAACGGGTGATCAGCCCTCAGGAGTTACATGCTTATGGGTTAACCGTCAGCGTCGGGGCAACAACATTCAGCGATACGACGGTGCAGTTGCCGGTCAGCGACTGATTGGTAGCCGAAAGTGTTTTGGTACCAGGAGTCCAAGCCACGGCAATGGTGGTAGGGCCGCAGTTAGTGGCCGGAATCGAGGAGATTTTGTAGCCTACGTTGGTCACAGTGCCGGTGGTGCCCGTCGAAGCGGTAAGAACCCAAGGCAGGTTAGTCAGCGTGGGCAGTGCGCACAGGCCGCCGCCGGTCAGGGACGCACCGTTGATAGAAGCCACGCCACCGCTAACGTTGCCGGTAAAAGTAATGCCGCACGTCACTGCTGCACCAAAGGATGAAGGTGACTTCACCACGATGGTACCGGCGTTAGTCGAGAACGGACCGTCTGGAGAGACGGAAGCCGCACTCGCCATCGACGCAGCGCCAAAGCACAGAGCAAACGAAGTTGCACAAACGAGGGTTTTCAAGCTTTTCATTGTTTTTCCTCACATGTTATGGCGATTCATTTCGCCAGGGGTAATGGCCATGATCGAGAGGTCACGGTGAAACTGCAGAACTTCCCTTTCCAGCCAAATTTCAATGCATGTACCGCTACAACAGTCGGAGCGTGTTATTCGACAACTTTGAAGTTGGGCGGCATCTTGATCGACACCGTCTTGATCTTGCAGTCTTCGCCAATCGCCACATCGCTGGCTTCCAACTTGCCGGTGGCGTTATCCCAAATACCGTCGGCCGTCGAAGGCCCGCACTTGCCGCCCAGGCCAAAGGCATGCACATCCACGCTGATCTTCGACATGGAGCCGCTTTTTGTGTCTTTGGCGATTAACACCCAGGGCAAGTTGATGGCTTCGACACGGCTGCATTTGAGGCCACCGTCGAACTCGACTTTGTCGACATTCACCGATGAACCATCGGCTGCAACCTTGCCGGCCACCTTGATGGTGCAATCGGCACTGATGAGCTTGCCTTTGGAAAAGCTGATAGGCCCCTGGGCAGTGAAGGCACTGCCAGCGGGTTCGATACGCGCAGCCTGGGCCTGGTGATACGCAATCAGGCCCATGGCCGCTAACAGGATGTGGGCGGTGAACTTGGCAGAACTTTGCATGGTGTACGTCCTTCCCTTGAAATTATTGTTGTAGGGTCAAACCGGGTTCTTGCACTCAATACTCCGGGCGATCAGAACCTGCGCGATACACGGATCCCGAGTACACCCTGAAGGCTTACTTCATCTCAAAACGGCTTGGCGCTACCGCTGTACTTCTCCAGGTACTTCAAGCGTTTTGACGGTTGAAGATTGGTCAAGTTGATATCACCGCCATAGTGATTCAGTACGCGATGGTCCATGCGACGCCGCCACAAATACGGCACATAAGCCCAGACAATCATGCTGGCGTAGCCATACGGAAGTTGTGGTGACTCATCAAAGTGACGCAACGACTGATAACTGCGCGTGGGGTTGGCATGGTGATCGGAGTGCCGTTGCAACTGGAACAGGAAGATATTGGTGACAATACGATTACTGTTCCACGAGTGGCGCGGCGAGCAGCGTTCATAACGGCCATTGGGCAACTTCTGACGCTTGAGGCCGTAATGCTCGACGTAGTTCACCACTTCCAGCAACGAGAACCCGTAGATGCCCTGGATAATCAGGAACGGAATCACCGCCGCCCCCAGCCAGGCAATCATCGCGCCCCACAACACCACGCTGTACATCCAGGCGCTGAGCACGGCGTTTTTCCAGTGCAGGGCCGGCAGGCCGAGTTTGCGCAGGCGTTCGCGCTCCAGGTTCCAGGCCGACACGGCGCTGAACCACACCGAACGTGGCAGGAAGGCCCAGAAACTTTCACCCAGGCGCGAGCTGGCAGGATCTTCCGGTGTAGCGACCCGTACGTGATGGCCACGGTTATGTTCGGTGTAGAAGTGCCCGTAGAAGGTCGGCGCCAGAGTGACCTTGGCCAGGAACACTTCCAGGGGCTTGGGTTTGTGCCCCAGCTCATGGGCAGTGTTGATGGCAATACCGGTAGCGGCACCGGTGGACATCGCCATGCCCACATAGGTCAACCCGCTGATTTCACCGTGAAGTTCAGTACGTGCGGTGATGAACGCGGCGGTCTTGGCCAGCCAGCTTGAGGGCTCCAGGGTGGCCGTGGCGTGCAGCAGGCCGCCGTTGATGATCCAGTCGATGCCGCCTGCGGCGAGCCAACCGGTGATGACCACCGAGGAAATCACAAACAGCACGCCGGTGTAGACGATCCAGCGGTAATAGCGTTGGGATTCAAGGTGGCTGACCGCAGATTCGGGCGGGTTGCTGACGTCTTCACCAAGCAGGCCGTCGATCAGCGGGATCAAGCCGAAGATCACTAGCACGCCCACCCACCACAGTTGTTGCACGCCTGTGGTGATGGCAAGGGCGCCGGAGAGCAAGGGAGTGGCCAGCGGCATGATGCCGAGCCACCACAGGTGGCGTTTGCCGTCGGACCACACGGTCGCAGCTGCCAGAGTCTGGTTCATGGCAGCCTCCGAACACATACGGTAGGCAATGCGGCAGCGATGCGCTGACTGCTGCGAAAAATCATGCATGCGATAAAAGGCGTTTTTTTCATTATTTTATTCGCTCTTAGGCATTTCAAAAATAATTTCAAATTACACATTGAAATAATTTTTTTAAATAAATAGCGCGGAATCGTTAGGTCGTCAACTAGTTTCTCCAGCCCTTTTTTCCGTGACCAAGCAGTCTCTTTTCAGCCATCTGGTCAGGTACTCAGGGCAGGCATCAACACCAATGAACCGCAATCGAGTGGCGCCGTTATTTGCTCGCCAAGGCTACAGATGGCTGTAACTGCCTGACGTTTTCACCGGGTCGAACCCGCTTGGCCACCTGCTCCACCAGCGCCGCCACGCGCTCGGTGGCGGTGATCGGCAACATATGCCCGCGGCCTTCGATCACTTGCATTTTCAGCCCTGGCACCTTGCTCGCCAGGGCCTGGCCGTGTTTCTGGAAGTCGAGCACCTTGTCTTGCCCGCCGTAGATCAGGCCGATGGGCAGGGTCAGTTGGGGGTAGCGCTTGACCATGTCCGGCAGGTGGTCGTTGACCCGGTTGATCTCGGTGGACGCGGCGTAGAAGTTGCCGGGGCGCATGCCCAGCAAACCGCCGCCACGGCTGGCGAAGTCTGGCGGCGCAGGATCGGGGGCGAACACGCCCTTCACCACCGAGTCTTTGGTCAGCAGGCCGATGGGCAGGGTCAAGGTGTGAGCCACCCAGCGCCGCAGCCAGGCCGGGCGCACGGCCAGAGACAGGAACACCAGGGGCAGCATGCGCTGGGGGTGAGTCAAGGGCGCAACCAGCACCAACCCGGATACCGCATGGGGATGGTCGAGGGCCAGCGCCAGGGCAATCGCGCCGCCCAGGGAGTGCCCAAGCACCAGCGGTTTGTCCAGATCCAGCGTCTTGATGAAAGCCGCGATTTGTCGCGCTTGGGCCGGCAAGTCTGCCGGCGTGCCGCTGCGCCGGGTGGAATACCCTGAGCCCGGCCGGTCGAGGCTGATGACGCGAAAATGCTCACGCAACTGGCCGGACAAGGCATAGGTCAGGTTGCGACTGCTGCCCATCAGCCCGTGGATCATCACCAACGGCGGGCCCTTGCCCTCTTCGACATAATGAAAGCGCTCGCCGTCCACCTCGACGAAGCGCCCGTTGCTCGGCACGGTCGCTTCAATGCGCCGCGTCATCCAGGCACTCAAGCCCCATAACACCGCGCTGGCGCCCACCAGCACACCCGCAGCGACAACCCACTCCACAGCCATAGCTCGGCCCTCTGCTTCCCTGCTGCTGGCGACCCGACCGGAATTGGCCTGGCCTCAGCCATCGTCCACACCCTGGACCTGAACTTCATGCATACCACGTTCGTCCGTCGGACAAATCGCTCATGCGCAACAAGGCCCTAGCGTAGGCGAATTTTTCAGGTAGATTATTTAAAATCTTTTTTAAAATAAATAATTCAATTTTCCTTTGCAATGGTGTTCTATCTAAAAGACAAAACAAAAACAGGAGCACATCCGATGCCCAAGCGTTTTATTGACGAGGCAGCCCTATGAATGCCCCCCGTGACTCAATCGACATCGCCATCATTGGCTCCGGGTTCGCGGGCCTGTGCATGGCGATCAAACTCAAGGAAGCCGGGCTCACCGATTTCTTTATCGCCGAACAGGCTGAAACCCTCGGCGGCACATGGCGCGACAACCACTACCCAGGTTGCGCCTGCGACGTGCAGTCCCACGTGTATTCGTTTTCCTTTGCGCCCAACCCGAACTGGACGCGACAGTTCGCGGCGCAGCCCGAGATCCGCGCCTATCTGGAAGACTGCGCCAGGCGCTTCGAGCTTGCCCCCTATCTGCGCTTCGGCATGGGCTTGCAACGTGCGCTGTTTGATGAACAACAGCAGCGCTGGCAGTTGACCTTCAGTAACGGCCGCCAGGTCAGCGCACGGGTGCTGGTGTCGGGCATGGGGGGATTGTCGCGCCCGGCCATGCCAGATATTCCAGGGCTGGACAGTTTCAAGGGCAAGCGCTTCCACTCCCAGCAGTGGGATCACGAGTATTCTTTGAAGGGCAAGCGCGTGGCGGTGATCGGCACTGGTGCCAGCGCCATCCAGTTCGTGCCGCAGATCGCCCCGCAGGTAGCGCACCTGGACCTGTTCCAGCGCACACCGCCGTGGATCATGCCCAAGCCTGATCGGCCGATTTCCGCTGCCGAGCGCTGGCTGTTCAAGCACCTGCCGTTCACCCAGAAGCTGGTACGCGCTGCACTTTACTGGGCACTGGAAGGCCGCGTGGTGGGCTTTGCCCTGCATCCACGCCTGATGAAAATGGTGCAGAAAATCGCCCTGCGTCACCTGCGCAAACAGGTGGCCCGCCCTTCCCTGCGCAAAACCCTGACGCCGGACTACACCATCGGCTGCAAGCGCGTGCTGATCTCCAACGATTACTACCCGGCACTCTCGCGCAGCAATGTCGAGGTGGTCACCGACAGCGTGCTGCGCATCGAAGCCGACGGCGTGATCACCGCCGACGGTATCAAGCACCCCGCCGATTGCCTGATCTTCGGCACAGGTTTCCAGGCCAGCGACCCGTTGCCCCGTGGCTGCATCATCGGCCGTGACGGCATCGACCTGATGGACGCCTGGCGCGATGGCGCCCATGCCTACAAAGGCACCACCGTGCCGGGCTACCCGAACCTGTTTTTGATCGTCGGCCCCAACACCGGCCTGGGGCATAACTCGATGATCCTGATGATCGAGGCCCAGGTCGCGTACATCCTCGACGCCCTCAAACACATGCAGCGCCAGCGCATCACCACGGTGGAGGTCAAACCTGCCGTGGAGCACGCCTACAACCAGCAGTTGCAGGACAAGCTCCAGCGCACCATCTGGAACACCGGCGGCTGCCAGAGCTGGTACCTCGACCCGCGCACCGGCAAAAACACCACGCTGTGGCCCGGTTCGACCTGGCGCTTCAAGCAGGTCACCCGGCATTTTGCCCTCAAGGACTACAGCGTCAGCCAGGCGCCGGCGCCCGCCCTCCCGCGTGCGGTCGCAACGCCCCACTCCACCACAGAAGGCAGCCTGTCATGAAGTCATTCAACGGCCGCGTCGCGGCGATCACCGGCGCGGCTTCCGGCATGGGCCGCGCACTGGCCCTGGCGCTGGCGCGGGAAGGGTGCCACCTGGCGCTGGCAGACAAAAACAGCCAGGGCCTGGAACATACCCAGGACCTGATCCGCACCTCGACCTTGTCGCCCGTCACTGTCACCACCCAAGTGCTGGACGTGTCCGACCGCCAGGCCATGCAGGCGTGGGCGGCGCGTTGCGTGGCCGAGCACGGCCAGGTCAACCTGGTGTTCAACAATGCCGGGGTGGCGCTGTCGAGCACCGTCGAAGGGGTGGATTACGCTGACCTGGAATGGATCGTCGGCATCAACTTCTGGGGCGTGGTGCATGGCACCAAGGCGTTCCTGCCGTACCTCAAGGCCAGCGGTGACGGGCATATCATCAATACGTCCAGCGTGTTCGGCCTGTTCGCCCAGCCGGGCATGAGCGGCTACAACGCCACCAAGTTCGCCGTGCGCGGTTTCACCGAAGCCTTGCGCCAGGAACTCGACCTGCAACGCTGCGGCGTCTCGGCCACCTGTGTACACCCTGGTGGCATTCGTACCGACATTTGCCGCAGCAGCCGCATCGACGCGAACATGACCGGCTTTCTCATCCACAGTGAGCAACAAGCCCGTGCCGATTTCGAAAAGCTCTTCATCACCGACGCCGACCAGGCCGCCAAAGTGATCCTGCAAGGCGTACGCAAAAACAAGCGCCGCGTGCTGATTGGCCGCGATGCCTATTTCCTCGACCTGCTCGCCCGTTGCCTGCCGGCGGCCTATCAGGCGCTGGTGGTGTTTGCCAGCAAACGCATGGCGCCCAAGCCGCGCACGCCAGTGTTTGAAACCAACGACGAGCCCCGACTCTGAACAGGAGCACGCAGCATGTTGCCGATCCGTCGCGATATCCGTTTTGCCTTGCCTGCCGAGCGCATCAAAAACTGGCACGAACAAGGGCCGGTGGTCAGCCATTTCTTCAATGCCCTGTCGCTGCTGTTTCCCCAGGGCGAGCTGTTCTTCATGGACAGCGTCCGCCACTACCGTGGGCAGATCGACGATGCCGAACTGAAAAAAGAGATCCAGGGGTTTATTGGCCAGGAGGCCATGCACAGCCGCGAGCACGTGGCCTACAACGATTTGCTGCAAGCCGCCGGCCTGCCAGCGCACACCCTTGACCGACGCCTGAAGTTCTTCCTCGACCTGCAGAAAAAACACCTGCCGCCCTCGTTAAACCTGGCGGTGACCATCGCCCTGGAACACTACACCGCCATGCTGGCGGAAATCCTGCTGAGCGACCCGTCGCGCTTTGGCGACTCACTCAAGGGTTACCAGCAGATGTGGTACTGGCACGCCCTGGAAGAAACCGAACATAAAGCCGTGGCGTTCGATGTGTGGAACACAGTGATCAAGCCAGGGCCTGCGCGTTACCTGCTGCGCACTGGCACCATGCTGACCACCAGCGTGCTGTTCTGGGTGGTGGTGCTGGACTTTCACGTGCGCCTGTTGATTGCCGACCGCACTTCGGGCGGCACGCTCAAGGGGTTGTGGCGCATGGTTAAGTTCTTGTACGGGCCCAAGGGGGTGTTTCCACGGATGTTCCGGCCGTGGCTGCATTATTTCAAGCCGGGGTTTCATCCCTGGGATCATGACAACCGAGCGCGGTTGGCGGGCATTGACCGGTTGGTCGAAGAGATAGAGCGCACACGCCGCGGCTATGAATCGGCCTAGTGCCAGGGGATAAATCCTGCCATCTGTAGGAGCGAGCTTGCTCGCGAAAAACGTCAACGGTAAGGCGCGCTTCCTGAATGAACGCGGCGCCTGTGAGTTCCTCGCGAGCAAGCTCGCTCCTACATAAAGCAATGACGGTTACGCCAGACTTTTGCTGACCACCTCAAACACATCGCTGGACAGCTCACCGGCGCCCAGGATGCGCTCCAGCTCCGCTTTCATCAGCGCCTGCCGAGCGCTGTCGTATTTACGCCAGCGGGTCAACGGCGCCAGCTGGCGCGAGGCGATCTGCGGGTTCAAGGTATTGAGCTGGATCACCAGGTCGGCCAGGAATCGATAGCCCGAGCCATCCGCCGCATGGAAGTTGATCAGGTTCTGCCCAGCAAATGCGCCCACCAGCGCGCGCACCTTGTTGGGGTTCTTGATGGTGAACGCCGGGTGCTCCATCAACGCCTTGACCCGCGCCAGCCCGCCCGGCAAGGTGCTGCCGGCCTGGACGCTGAACCATTGGTCCATGACCAGCGGGTTGTCCTTGAAGTTCTCGGCAAACACCGCCAAGGCCTGCGCTTTCTCTGCTTCGAACGGCGAGTTCACCAGCACCGCCAACGCGGTCAGGCGTTCGGTCATGTTATCGCTGGTGTCGAACTGATCCAGGGTGGCCGCCAACACTTCTGGCTTGCCGCTGAGCATCAAGTACGACAGCGCGATGTTCTGCAGAGCACGCCGGGCGAAGTGCTCGGCCTCTGCCACGTAAGGCGTTTGTTTGGACAGCTCGCGGTTGGCCTGGTAGCGCAGCCACAACCCTTCGAACAGGTTGTCGGCCAGTTGCTTGCGGGCAAACTCGCGGGCAGCGTGGATGGCGTCCACATCCGCCACTTCGCTGATTTCCGTGAGGTAGGCTTCGCTCGGCAGCGAAAGCATTTCGGCGACCATGGCTTGGTCCAGGCTTTCATCGCTCAACACCGTGCGCAGCGCGTCGATCAAGCGTTGATCAAGTTTGAGCGGCTGGCCCGCCTGATGCTGGCCGATCAGTTCCTGCAACACCTGCACGGCCAATTGTTGGCCGGCATCCCAGCGGTTGAAACCGTCGCTGTCGTGCTGCATCAGGAACATCAGTTGATCGCGGCTGTAGGGGAAGCTGAGCTTCACCGGCGCCGAGAAACCCCGCAGCAACGAAGGCAAGGGTTTTTCAGCGATGTCGACGAAGGTAAAGGTCTGTTCCGCTTCGGTTACCGAGATCACCCTTGAGGTGCCACCTGCCGTCGCTTCACCGGCCAGGCGCAAGGCAATGCCGGCGCCCTGCCCGTCCAGCAAGCCCAGCTCCACCGGGATCACAAAGGGCAATTTCTCGACCTTGTCCGGGGTCGGCGGGCAGCTCTGGCGGAAGGTCAGGCTGTAGGTCTTGGCCGCCGCATCGTAGGCTTCGCTCACCGCCAGGCGTGGGGTGCCGGCCTGGCTGTACCAGCGTTTGAATTGGCTGAGGTCGGCGCCATTGGCGTCTTCCATGGCCTTGATGAAGTCGTCGCAGGTCACGGCCTGGCCGTCATGGCGCTCGAAATACAGGTCGCTGCCTTTGCGAAAGCCTTCGGCGCCGAGCAAGGTGTGGATCATGCCGACTACTTCCGAGCCCTTTTCGTACACGGTCAGGGTGTAGAAGTTGGAGATCTCGATAAAGCTGTCCGGGCGCACGGCGTGGGCCATGGGGCCGGCATCTTCCGCGAACTGATGGGTACGCAGGTACGCCACGTCCTGGATGCGCTTGACCGTGGCCGAGTTCATGTCGGCAGAGAAGCCCGAGTCACGGAACACGGTGAAGCCTTCCTTGAGCGACAGCTGGAACCAGTCGCGGCAGGTCACGCGGTTGCCCGACCAGTTGTGGAAGTATTCGTGGGCAACGATGGCCTCGACGCGCTGGTGGGCGGCATCGGTGGCGGTTTCGGCGCGGGCCAGCACGGCGCTGGAGTTGAAGATATTGAGGCCCTTGTTTTCCATGGCGCCCATGTTGAAGTCGTTGACCGCGACGATCATGAAGATATCCAGGTCGTACTCGCGGCCGTAGGTTTCTTCGTCCCAGCGCATGGATTTCTTCAGGCTGGTCATGGCGTGCTGGCACTTGTCGATATTTTCCGGCTCGACGTAGATGCGCAGCGCGACTTCGCGGTTGGTCATGGTGGTGAAGCTGTCTTCGACGCACCACAAATCACCGGCCACCAGGGCAAACAGGTACGCAGGCTTCTTGAACGGATCTTCCCAGGTCGCCCAGTGCCGGCCGTCTTCACCGGGGCCGCTGGCGATCGGGTTGCCGTTGGACAACAGCACCGGGTAGCGGTGCTGCTCGGCGATCACCGTGGTGGTGAACACGCTCATCACGTCCGGGCGGTCGAGGTAATAGGTGATCTTGCGGAAACCTTCGGCCTCGCACTGGGTGCAGAACATACCGCTGGATTTGTACAAGCCTTCCAGGGCAGTGTTGGTTTCCGGGTGGATCTTGACGGTGGTGTCGAGGGTGAAGGTCTCACTCTTTGGCTGCACGGTCAGGTGGCTGTCGGTCAGCTGGTAGTCAGCGTCCGTCAACGGCTGGTCGGCCAGGTTGACACTCAACAGCTCAAGTTGCTGGCCATCGAGCACCAATGGCGGCAAACCGGCGCCGCGCTCGGGGTTGCGGCGCATCACCAGCTGCGCGTGGACCAGGCTGTGGTCCTCGAACAACTCGAAGGTCAGGTGCGTCTCGTCGATCAGGTAATCCGGCGCCTGATAGTCCTTCAGGTAAATCATCTTCGGTTGTTCGGTGCGCATGCTGGGGATCCTTCTACTGATGCACGGCGAGCTGGTAGGCCGTGTATTTACGAATGTTGATGACGCCGGTGTCGAAGATCAGGTATTGGCCCTTGATCCCCAGCAGCGTGCCTTCGGCAATCGGGTTCTTGTCCAGGTTGAAGCTGACGATCTTGGTCGGATACTGCTCGACCGGGTAGCGGATTTCAATCGGCTCGATGTCGGCAATGGTTTGGATGGCTTGCAGGCCAAAGCGTTCCTGCAAACCCAGCAAGCCCTCGGCGCAAGCGGCGAACAGCTCATCACGCACCAGCTTGAGGTCCACCGATTGCGCGTCGCCCTTGAGCAAGGCGCGCCAGTTGGTCTTGTCGGCCACCTGGCTGCGAAACAGGTCTTCGACGAAGCCCGATTGCTGGCGCGTCGCCACGCGCATGATCGGCAGCGCCTGGCTGGCGCCCTGGTCCAGCCAACGGGTGGGCAACTGCGTAGCCCGCGTAATGCCGACCTTGATGCCCGACGAGTTGGCCAGGTACACCACGTGGTCGGTCATGCAGAATGTCTCGCCCCAGCCCGGATCGCGGCAGGTGCCGGCGTCGTAATGGCAACGCTCGGGGCTCATGATGCACAGGTCACACTGGGCCAGCTTGGTCATGCACGGGTAGCAATAGCCCTGGCTGAAGCTGGTCTTGGTCTTGCGCCCGCAATGGCTGCAATGAATCGCGCCCAGGTACTCCAGGCGTACATGGGTGCCGATCAGCGGATTGACCGGCACCTCGGTGTTTCCTAAGCGAAAGGCGTATTGAACGGTCGGCTCACCGAGTTGCGCCGACATTTTGCTGACTGCACCGCGACCAATTTCAATCAATGGATCGCATCCGACTTGAACAGGATATTCGCTACTGGCGCGGATTTGGACGCGCATTCCTGCGGGCCCATATAGCCGGTGCGTTGCTCTTCGGGCAGGTTCTGGATTTCCCAGGCGATCACCGCTTGCAACGACAGTTCGCGCTGCTCGGCGGTGAGCTTGCGGCCATCGGACCATTTGCCGATCTCTACGGCGAGCTTGAGGCTCTCGTAGATGTCCGGGGTGATGTTTTCGATCATTTCAGCAAAAGAGGACATAAGGCTCTTCCTTATCAAAGAGACGCTTTGCGACGGTTGTACAAACCGCCGAGCAAACCCGTCAAGCAACCGATGACCAAGCCGCCCACATGGGCCGCGTTGGCGATTTCGCCGAAACCGATCATCGAGACCAGCCCCGACAGGCAGAGCAGCAACCACACCAGCATCATCACCAGCACCCCACGGGGCAGGCGATAGGCCGGGTTGGGCGACAATAATTGAAAGATCCAGCAATGCCCGAGCAGGCCATACAACACGCCGGACAAGCCGCCAAACAAGCCGGGGCCACCGTAGGCGTATTGCGCGTAGTTGGAGGCCAGGCTGAACAACAGGGTCAGGCCCAGCAGGTTGATACCGCCCTGGCGCGCTTCAATGCGCCGGCCCAGCTCCCAGTACCACATGCCGTTCATGGCCAGATGCAGGATGCCGAAGTGGATCAGCATCGGCGTGACCAGGCGCCACCACTGCCCCGAGGCCAGCGTGTCGGCCAGCGGCGTGAACTGGATGTACTCGCCCAGCACCCGGAACGGCAGGAAGGTCAGCCAGGCCATGGCTTGCAGGTTTTCACCCAGCAGGGTCACAGCAGCGACGATGAGACTGGCCAACAGCACCAGCGCGGTGACGGGGCTGTGGCGCACCTGCTGGACAAAACCTGGCCGCGTAACCGGCGCCTGCTCGGGAATGTCCAGTTGCTGGTCCGGGTCGCCAGCGGGGAAGCGTTGATACAACACGCGCACGTCGTCGCTGATGGCCTCGGGCACCCACAGCACCTGTTCACCCGCCTCTTCGCTGACACGGTGCGGCACCTGCATGCGGTGCAGCAACTTGACGAAGCCGCCCAGGTCGACGCTCAGGGGCAAGCGCAATACAGCTACCGTACTCATGGAATGGCCTCTGGTCGCTCAACGTCGACCCATACGAATTTATGCGGATCCAGTTGGGTTTCCTGGTCGAGTCGATACGCCACCAGCTTGCCGTACAGCACGGCGCTGTAGTCCAGGCAGGCCAGGTTCGGACGGATCGGCGCCGGTTTGCCGCTGCGCCAGTAGTGGCCGACGAACAACAGCGGTTCATCGACGCCATAGCGCAGCAGGGAATTCTTTTGTGTGGACGACAATGGCGTGCGCGCCACCGGCTCCGGCAAGGCGTCGGGCTGGAACACGATGTCGCCGTAGGTCTTGGGGTCGTCTTCCCAGAACTTGGTGCGAAAGAACGAACGCGTCAGGCCATCGCCACCGGTCAGAGTGAGCCCGTCGGGCAGACGCATATCGGTGCCGCGCAACAGGCGGTCGAACGCGTTGCAGGCGAAACTGCCCGGCACGGCGGCGGCTTGCAGGAAGTGTTGGTCGATGCAGCCGTCCGGGAAGGTGGCGCGCAACGGCTGGATGAAGCCTTCGTCCCAGCACGCGTGCACCACGCGGAAACGCCCGGCGTCGACAAACAGCGGCATGTCGTAGAACCAGCCGAGGAAGTCGTGCCAATCGGCCGGGTGGTGTTCGAACTGGGTCAGGGTTTCCTGGATCAAACGGGCGTGGCGCGGGTTGTGCTCACGCACAAACTGCTTGCCGCTGCCCGGCGGGGCCGGCGTGGTCCAGCCCAACGCATTGAACTCATGGTTACCCATGATGCACAGCGCCTGGCCGGCCTCGGTCATATCGTGGACGATATGCAGCGCCTCGCGGATGCGTGGGCCACGGTCGATGATATCGCCCAGGAACACGGCCATGCGGGACGGATGGCGCCAGGTGCCGCCCTGCTTGTGGTAACCCATTTGGTCGAGCAAGTGCTCAAGGGTATGAGCGCAACCGTGCACGTCACCAATCAGGTCGTAGCTACGCGCGGGATCGAGCATCAGTCGCCTCCACCTCCCAAGCGGCTGCCCCAGCCCAACTTGGTGCGGCACACTTCGTAGTAGTTGTGATCCAGCGGGTGGATCAAGCGCAACTTCTGTGCCTTCTTGCTCACGGTGATGGTGTCACCGGGGGCGCAGGTGAAATGGTTCTGCCCGTCGCAGGAGACTTGCGGGTAGATTTGCATGTCTTTGGACACCACGATTTTCAGCTCACTGTTGCCATCGACCACAATTGGCCGACTGGACAACATATGGGGGTACATCGGCACGATCACAATGGCATCGAGCTTGGGGTGCATGATCGGGCCGCCGGCCGACAGCGCGTAGGCAGTAGAACCTGTGGGCGTGGCGACGATCAGGCCGTCGGCCTTCTGGCTGCACACGAACTGGCCGTCGATATACAGCTCGAACTCGATCATGCGCGTGGACTTGCCGGGGTGCAGCACCACGTCGTTGAGGGCATCGCCCTGGCCGATCGCCTCGCCGTGGCGGCGCACTTCGGCTTGCAACAGGAAGCGGTTCTCCACCAGGTAATGACCGTCGAGTACCTTGGCCACTTCGACTTCCAGCTCATCGGGGCGGATGTCAGTGAGGAACCCCAGGCTGCCGCGGTTGATCCCCAGCACCGGCACATTATGCCGCGCCAGCGCCCGGGCAGCGCCGAGCAGGCTGCCATCGCCGCCGACCACGATGACCATGTCGCACACCTCGCCGAGCATCTTGCGCGACGAGGTTTGCAGGCCGTGGCCGGGGAGGATTTCAGCGATGGTGTCTTCGAGGATCACATGCAGGTGGCGCTCGAGCAGAAACTTCTTCAGCCGGCGGACGGTGTCCAACACCTGGGTACTGCCCAGGCGACCGATAATGCCGATATTGCGAAAGTGCTCCATGGGGCTCCTGCGGAATCTGGGGTGAGGCAAAAAGAGCGATTATGGGCGAAAGGCCGCCTCAGGCAAAATCCTTTGTCGCCGCCAAGCCTTGATGACAATGGTTCTCAGGCACCTTCTGCGCGCTGAAAAGGCTATGCTCGGACCATGACCCCATTCCCCGACTTGCACACCCTGCCCCGCCAACTGCGCCACCCCGAGGTGCGCGACCTGGCGTGGGTGATGCTCGCACCGCCGATGCTGGCGCAGACGCCTTGGCCCCAGCGCCACCCGCTGGCCGGCAGTGACTGGGTGCAGGCCCCTCATCAGCTCGAAGCCTGGCTGCGCCAACTGGACCAGGACAGCAGCGCGTTGCAGCAGTGGTTGAGCCTGTCACGCACCCGGCGCCTGGGCCTGTATTACGAACGCTTGTGGCAATTTGCGGTGCAGCATGCGCCGGGCGTGGAATTACTGGCCGCCAACCTGCCGATCCGCCGTGCCGGGCATACCCTGGGCGAGCTGGACATGCTGCTACGCGACCGCGATGGGGTGCACCACCTGGAACTGGCGATCAAACTCTACCTGGGCCCGCAGGACGGCAACGGTCAGGACACCGCGCAATGGCTGGGGCCTGGCTGTCATGACCGGCTGGACCGCAAGTTGGCGCACCTGACCCAGCATCAACTGCCGATCTCTGCGCGGGCAGAGAGCCGCGAGGCCTTGGCGGCGTTGGATATCCAAGCGTTCGATGCGCATTTGTGGCTCGGCGGCTATCTGCTCTACCCCTGGCCTGGCGCGGCGCAATCTCCGCTCGGCGCTCACCCGCAGCACCTGCGTGGGCGCTGGCTGCATCAGCGCGATTGGGCGGATTTTGCCAGCACCCGCCCCGCGGGCCGCTGGCAACCCCTGCCCCGCCATGCCTGGCTGGCGCCCGCGCATTACCCGGCCGATGAAGTGTGGAGTGAGGTGCAGATGCAAGGTTGGCTGGCAGACCTGGACCCGATGGCCCCGGCGCAGTTGCTGGTGCGCATGGTGCCCAACGGTGAGGAGTGGGAGGAAGCCGAGCGGTTGTTTTTGGTGGCCGATCTTTGGCCGAATGTGCCGGGGACAGGCTGACGCTGTTCTAACTGACGCACCGCGATCCAAATGTGGGAGCTGGCTTGCCTGCGAAGACGGCCTCACAGTCGACACCGTTATACCGAGTACATATCCATTCCTACGGTAACGACCACTTAGGGTTCCGCCCTGACGGCGGCTCACTTTGCAAAAGCGGCAAAGTAAGCAAAACGCTCTTGCCCCACCACTCGGCACCTCGCTTGGGCTCGGTGTGCCCGTAATCCGCCAGTGATTTGGGGGGCCGCCGCCACGCGCCATCCATGGCGCGGGGCGGCTAAACCGGCATCCCTGCCGGTTTACCCCCCAAATCCCTGTCGAATTCCGGCCAGCGTGGTTTGACGGGGCGCCTAAGATCAAAAGCAGATCAAGAGCAAGATCAAGAGCGACTCGCTTCGCATCGTGGTTACCGTCTCCGATGGCCGGCTTGCCCTTTTTGTAGGAGCGAGCTTGCTCGCGAAAAACTCACTGGCGCTGCGTCCATTCAGCAAAAACGGGTTATCGTTGACGTTTTTCGCGAGCAAGCTCGCTCCTACAGAATTGGCCGCGGCGCCGATTCCATGTGGGAGCTGGCTTGCCTGCGAAAGCGATAGCCCAAGCGCTATAGCTTGTCGATGTGCTGATACTCCAACTGCAACCCCACCGCCAATTCCTCAGCCCGCCCCAACCTGATCGGCCCGCGCTCGATATCAATCAATACGCCTGGGCACTCCAACCGCGGCAGCGCGCCCATCGCCTTGAGCCGTCCATCGGTCACCACCAGCAACTTCTGCTGCTCGGCGGGATAGCGCTTGCGCCGTGCCGCCAACCAATGCCCCGCCTCGGTCAGCGCAGCCAGCAACGGCGTCCCGCCGCCCGCGCCCAACTGCGCCAACCAATCGGCCAAGCCTTTCGCCGCCTTCAAGCCTTGCACTTGCCACTTCGGTGCCTGCCCGCTAGCCGTGAGCAACGCCATGCGCGCTCGTTGCCGATAAGCATCGTCAAACAGCTGGGCCAACAACCCCTTGGCGTCGGTCAACGCCCGATGGCGCCGCGTGGACGCCGAGGCATCGACAATCACCAGCCACAGCTCAGGGGCTGACCGGCTACGCAAATGGAACAGCAGGTCCGCACGACATTGCGGCCGACCGCCGAGCAACGTGCCCGGCCAATTGATCGCCCCGCGCTGTGCGCTGCGGGCTTGGCCCTGCCGGCCGCTGTGCAACCGCCCCGCCTGGGGCCGGGCATCCGCCCCCGCGTCAGGTCGGGGGCGGATGCCTAGGGCTTTTTTGGCCAGGTGGGTACATCGCGGCGTGCGCCCGTGGGCAAGGCGGGTGCGGGCATATCGCCCCATTGGCCTTGGCCGGTCGAGGTGTCAGAGGGGGAAGGCGACGGCCCGTCATTCGGCTGGGGCGGCGCGCCTGGCGGAGTCTGTTGTTGACGACGATGGCGCAAGGCAAATTCTGCCACCGCATCGATATCTTCCTGCTCGATAGCGGCCGCACCACGCCACGCCGCATGGGCACGGGCGCCACGCAACCAGACCAGGTCGGCGCGCAAGCCGTCGACCCCTGCGGCAAAGCAGCGCTCGGTGATGCGGGCCAGCGCCTGGTCATCCAGGGCGATGCTGTCGAGCCGTGCCCGCGCCTGGGTGCAACGTTCGCGCAAGGCGGCTTGGGCTGGCGCCCACTGTGCGCAGAACGCAGCTGGGTCGGTGTCGAAATCCAGGCGGCGACGGATAATCTGCCCACGCTCGGCGGGCAAGGTCTGCCCGCTCAACGCCACGTTGAAGCCGAAGCGGTCGAGCAACTGCGGGCGCAGCTCGCCCTCCTCCGGGTTCATGGTGCCGATCAGCACAAAGCGCGCCGCATGGCGATGGGAAATCCCGTCGCGTTCGATCAGGTTGGTGCCACTGGCCGCCACGTCCAACAGCAGGTCCACCAAGTGGTCCGCCAGCAGGTTGACTTCATCCACGTACAACACGCCGCCGTCGGCCTTGGCTAACACGCCGGGGGAGAATTGCGCGCGGCCTTCGCCCAGTGCGGCGTCCAGGTCCAAGGTGCCGACCAGGCGCTCTTCGGTCGCGCCCAGGGGCAAGGTGACAAATTGCCCGCTGGCCAGCAGGTCCGCCAGCCCACGGGCCAGGGTGGACTTGGCCATGCCCCGTGGCCCTTCGATCAGCACACCGCCGATCTTCGGGTCGATAGCGGCCAGGCACAGCGCGAGCTTCAAGTCATCAGCGCCGACCACGGCGGACAGCGGGAAATGGGGAATATCAGTCATAGTCAACTCTTAATCACGCGTTCAAACGCTCCCGCGTGGGAACGCTTCGCTGGACGCTCGGCGTCCGTTCTTGTGACGCAGAGCGTCACGGGCTGCATTCCCACGCAGAGCGTGGGAACGATCAGCGGAGCGTGGGAACGATCACTCAGCTGTCTTCTTCTATGTCCAGCAACAGGTTTTCCAAGGCTTCGCGGTACGCCCCCGGTGCCTGCCACAAGCCACGTTGCTGGGCTTCAAGCATGCGCTCGGTCATGTCGCGCAGGGCATCGGGGTTGTGCTGTTGCACAAAGGCACGGGTGTCGGGGTCCAGCAGGTAGGCATCGGCGAGCAAGGCGTATTGGTGGTCGTCAATCAGCGCGGTGGTGGCGTCGAAGGCGAACAGGTTGTCCACGGTCGCGGCCATTTCAAACGCGCCTTTATAGCCATGGCGCTTCACGCCTTCGATCCACTTGGGGTTGGCCGCACGGGAACGGATCACCCGGTTGAGCTCTTCCTTCAAGGTACGGATTTTCGGCAAGTCGGGCTGGCTGTGGTCGCCATGGTAACTGGCGGCCTTTTCGCCGCTCAGGGTTTCCACGGCGGCCAGCATACCGCCCTGGAATTGGTAGTAGTCGTTGGAGTCGAGCACGTCGTGCTCGCGATTGTCCTGGTTCTGCAACACCGCCTGCACCTGGCTCAAACGCTGGGCAAATTGCTCGCGGGCTGCGGTGCCTTCATCGGAGCCACCGTAGGCATAACCGCCCCAGTTCAGGTACACCTCGGCCAAGTCCTCGCGGCTCTGCCACAAGCGCCCGTCAATCGCGCCCTGCACGCCTGCGCCATAGGCGCCCGGCTTGGCGCCAAAGATGCGCCAGCCGGCCTGCTTGGCCGCTGCAGCTTCATCCAGGCCCGACTCAAGCAGCGCTTGGCGTTCGCTGCGCACCTTGGCGGCCAGCGGGTTCATGTCGTCGGGTTCATCCAGGGCCGCCACCGCCTGCACCGCCGCATCGAACAGGCGGATCAGGTTGGCAAACGCATCGCGGAAGAACCCGGACACGCGCAGGGTCACGTCCACACGCGGGCGGTCCAATAAGCTGATCGGCAGGATCTCGAAATCGTCCACCCGCTGACTGCCGGTGGCCCACACCGGGCGCACGCCCATCAGTGCCATGGCCTGGGCGATATCATCACCGCCGGTGCGCATGGTGGCGGTGCCCCATACCGACAGGCCGAGCTGGCGCAGGTGGTCGCCGTGGTCTTGCAGGTGGCGCTCAAGCATCAGGTTGGCCGACTGGAAGCCGATGCGCCAGGCCGTGGTGGTTGGCAGGTTGCGCACGTCCACGGTGAAGAAGTTACGCCCCGTGGGCAGCACATCCAGCCGCCCGCGACTCGGCGCGCCACTGGGCCCCGCTGGGACGAAGCGCCCACTCAAGGCGTCGAGCAAGCCGCGCATCTCCGCCGGGCCGCACGCATCCAGGCGTGGCGCGACGACAATGCGCAGGCTTTCGATCACCGACTTCACCTCGTGCCAGCCGGGCTCTTCCAACTGCTCGATGGGGCCTTCCAATGCCTGCTCGATCAAGCGCGCCGCGTACAACTCCAGACGTTCACGGGTATCCCCGGCCGTACGCCACAGCTGATCGTCAATCTTCTGCAACACCAACGGGCGCCGCCCCGTCCAGGGCTCGGCCAGTGCACAATCGAGCGGATCAAACCCCAGCTCGAATGCCTTGGCCAACACTCGCAACAGGCTCGACTGCGGGCCTCGGCCATCGCCACGGGGAATGCGCAACAGCGCCAGCAAGGTGTCGATACGCAAGCGGCCCTCGGGCGACTCGCCAAAAATATGCAGGCCGTCGCGGATCTGCGATTCCTTCAAGTCGCACAGGTAGGTATCCAGGCGCGGCAGCCACACCGCCGCGTCCGCCTCAGTGCCCAGTTCAAGCTCTTGGTCGATACGGGTTTCGCGCACCAGCTTGAGGATGTCTTTTTGCAGCTCCAGGGCACGGCGCGGGTCGAGCAATTGCGCTTCGTAATACTCGTCGGCCAGCAACTCAAGGTCACGCAGCGGGCCGTAGGTTTCGGCGCGGGTCAGCGGCGGCATCAAGTGGTCGATGATCACCGCCTGGGTGCGCCGCTTGGCCTGGGCACCCTCACCCGGGTCGTTGACGATAAATGGGTAGATATTCGGCAGCGGTCCCAGCAATGCATCCGGCCAGCAGTGCTCCGACAGGCCCACACCTTTGCCGGGCAGCCATTCCAGGTTGCCGTGCTTGCCCACATGGATCACGCCGTGGGCGCCGTAGGCATGGCGTAGCCAGAAATAGAACGCCAGGTAGCCATGGGGCGGCACCAGGTCCGGGTCGTGGTACACGGCGCTGGCATCCACCTGATAACCCCGGGCCGGCTGGATGCCGACGAAGGTCAGGCCCAGGCGCAGGCCAGCGATCATCATGCGGCCATCGCGGCACATCGGATCGTTTTGCGGCGCGCCCCAACGCTCCAGCACAGCCTGGCGATTGGAGGCCGGCAAGCGATCGAACATCGCCTGGTATTCCACAAGGCCCAGGCTTTGATGGCAGGGGCGCAGGTCGAGGCTGTCGAGGTCGTTGGTGACGCCGCCGAGCAGTTCATGGATCAGCGCGGTGCCACTGTCGGGCAACACCTCCGCCACCGGGTAGCCTTCGGTTTGCAAGGCGCGCAGGATATTCAGCGCCGCCGCCGGGGTGTCCAGGCCCACGCCGTTGCCGATGCGACCGTCGCGGGTCGGGTAGTTGGCCAGGATCAACGCAATCCGTTTCTGGGCGTTGGGCACCCGCGCCAACTCGACCCAGCGGCGTGCCAGCTCTGCGACAAAATCCATGCGTTCGGGCGCTGCGCGGTAGCACACCACGTCCGACTGGCTGCGCTCGCTGCGCCAGGCCAGGTCCTTGAAACTGATCGGCCGGCTGATGATGCGCCCGTCCAGCTCCGGCAAGGCAATGTGCATCGCCAAGTCGCGGGGCCCCAGGCCTTGCTCGCTGGCCTGCCAGCCGGGTTGGTTGTCCTGGGCGCAGATCGCCTGGATCACCGGGATATTGCGGCGAAACGGGCGCAAATGCGGGGCTTCCGGGCTGGATTGGGCAAAGCCGGTGGTGTTCAGAATCACCGCGGCTTGCACATCATCCAGCAGGTCCTCGACCACCGTGAGGCAGCCGGGCTCTTTCAAACTGGCCACCGCAATCGGCAACGGGTTCAGGCCCGCCGCTTGTAAGCGCTGGCAGAACACATCGATAAAACCGGTATTGGCCGCCTGTAAATGGGAGCGGTAGAACAGCACCGCAGCCACGGGCCAATCGGCGTGCCAATCGGCCTGCCAGTCATTGAGGCGGGCATTGGCGGTGTGCGGGTGATAGATCGCCGTGCGCGGCAGCGTTTGCGGCTCGGTCCAGGCATAGTCGCGGCCCAGGTGGGCACTGGCCAGGCAGTGATAAAAATCCAGGGCGTTGCCCAAGCCACCTTGGCGCAGGAAGTGCCACAGGCGCTCGCGATGTTCAGCCGCAACGGTGCTCAGGCCGCTGAGTTCCGGGTCTGGGCGGTCGTCACCCGGCACCAGGATCAGGGTGACGCCGCGTTCGGCCAACTCCACCAGGCGCTCGACGCCGTAGCGCCAATAGCCGATGCCGCCGTGCAATGACAGCAGGATGACCTTGGCGTGGCGCAATACCTCGTCGACGTACAGGTCGACCGAGGCATGGTTCTGCACCTGCATCGGGTTGGCCAGGCGCAGGCTGGGGTAATCCTCGGGCAATTGCTGGGCGGCTTCGGCGAGCAGTGCCAGGCTGGAATCGCCGCTGCACAGGATCACCAGTTCAGCGGGGGTCTGGCCAAGGTCGGCAATATTGTCGTCCGCGACGAAACCACCGGGTTGGGTCCTGAGCAGGTGCATGGTTAAACGCTGAGAGCAGCGCGCAATTGCGCTTCAAGGCCCACGGCGTCCAGTTCCTGGCCGATCAGCACCAGGCGCGTGGTGCGCGCTTCGTCAGCGCCCCAGGCACGGTCGAAGTGCTTGTCAAAGCGCGTCCCCACGCCCTGGATCAGCAGGCGCATCGGTTTGTTCGGGATCGCGGCGAAACCTTTCACACGCAAGATGCCGTGCTGCACCACCAATTGGGTCAGGGCGTCGAGCAGCAGCGCTTCGTCGGCTTGGGGCAAGTCGATGGAGATGGAGTCGAAGGCATCGTGATCGTGGTCGTCTTCACCTTCGTGGTGATGGTCGTGATGGCTGTGACGCCCGTCGATATGCTCCTCGGAACCGGCGCCAAGGCCGATCAGCACGTCCAGGGGCAGGCGACCGCTGCTGGCTTCGATGATCTTCACCGCGGGCGGCAGTTCTTCGGCGACTTCCAGGCGCACACGGGCCAGGTCTTCGGCGCTGATCAGGTCGCTTTTGTTGAGGATCACCAGGTCGGCGCTGGCCAACTGGTCGGCGAACAACTCGTGCAACGGCGACTCGTGGTCCAGGTTCGGGTCGAGTTTGCGCTGGGCGTCGACCTGGTCCGGGAAGGCGGCAAAGGTACCGGCGGCCACGGCCGGGCTGTCGACCACGGTGATCACCGCGTCAACGGTGCAGGCACTGCGGATTTCCGGCCACTGGAAGGCTTGCACCAACGGCTTGGGCAGGGCCAGGCCTGAGGTTTCGATAAGGATATGGTCCAGGTCACCGCGACGGGCGACCAGTTCACGCATCACCGGGAAGAACTCTTCCTGCACGGTGCAGCACAGGCAACCGTTGGCCAGCTCGTAGACGCGGCCATTGGCTTCTTCTTCGGTGCAACCGATAGAACACTGCTTGAGGATTTCACCGTCAATGCCCAGCTCGCCGAACTCGTTGACGATCACCGCAATGCGACGGCCCTGGGCGTTGTCGAGCATATGGCGCAACAGCGTGGTTTTGCCCGAGCCAAGGAAGCCGGTAACGATGGTGACGGGAAGTTTGGCCAGTGTTTTCATCGGATGCCCTTTGGGGCGGGCATACGGGACGACAGGCCCTGCGGCGGCGCGCAGCAGCGGATTTCGTCACCGGATCACCCCGCCCGGTTGAATTAAAAAATCAGTCGCGAGGCAGGTCTCCTGGCTTGGGGTGTGCAGGTCTTGCGACCAACGCTGACTGCGCCTTCCCGCCCTATCGGCAGTGGCGTGGCAGTCAACTGAACCCTTCACAGTTGCGGGGGCAGCCGCGGCTTGAACCGCGTTCCCTTCTTAGCTTCGGCCTGGGCCGAAGAACCTCGAGGGTGCAAGGCTACGCAGTGCGCGGCAGGCGGTCAATGCTCAAGCACCTGCCGGCAAGTCGGCCCAGGCAGCGGCTACCTAGGCGTAGCGCTGCCTGCCAGGAGCGGTGGTGATGATATCGGGCACATTGATCGGACCGTGAGCCGTGAGGAAGAAATCGAATCGGCCATTGCCCGTAAGATCGATCGCCAGCCTCGACAGGTTAGTCGTGCGGTTGTAATCCAGAATGGCTTCACCTGGCTTGCCCGTCAGACGCCCGACAAACGTCAGGGCATCGACCCCCGCATTGCCCAGCAGGGTCGATAGATCGACTTTGTCCACGTCGGTGACAAAATCCATAATCTGATCGGGATGCGCCGGCGTGGAGTCGCTGGCATTGTCGTAGACGAAGGTGTCAGCGCCCCCCGCGCCTCGGAGTCGATCCGCACCCGCCCCACCTTTAATAACGTTGTTTGCGTGATTACCAATGATCGAATCATGCCCGGAACCGCCGATTGCATTCTCCAGCGTGACGCCCCTGGCAATGGAAACATTCCCCACCAGGCCGCCAACATCCGAAAACGACTCTGCCCGCAAATTGATAGTCTGGTTTTGGTGATACTTGGAAAAGTCCAATGTATCGATACCGCCGCCATCCCATACACAGAACAAGGCCGTGTCGTGACGCGAGTTCAGCTGCAGATAGTCTCGTCCCGCATTGGAGTTGAAGCCATAGGTAGTATTTGAATTGCGCGTCGTGTTATTGGCACCATAAACCCGCTGCACGGCGGCGATATCATCCATCATTGGCGCCGACGGTAACTTTCCATTGAAATGTTTACCCGCTTCAGGCGCATCGAAGTAGCTCATCACGCTGTAAGCACGCGTATCCTGGGCATATAAGGCGTGATCAGGGTAATTGGGATTACCAAAATTATAGGTGCCTGGGTGTAACAGGCCCAGATTGTGCCCAATTTCATGGGTCAGGGTCATTCGCCCATGATTGTGCAGGGCCGGGTTAGTATTGGTGCCAAATCGGGGATTGATCAGCACTTTACCTTCCTGGCCCGGATATTGGCCGAAGGCGACCTCGTAGTCCGTGCTATTGGAAAACGCCAAAAGCCCCTCGGGCCGGCGACTGCCCTCTTGGAATGAAACGTTCGCGACATCCTCCCACGATTGCATCGAGCGCCTGGCCTGCTCTTTCTGGGTCGCATTGAAGGCCGTATGCCCTCTTGCGTGCTTGTTGAATGAATAGGAAATCTGCGTGATCCCGTCACGATTGACGTCAAACCAACGATGGCCGGTTCGAGTGATTTGACGCGCGGCCTGATCAACCGTGAAAGAGGGCTTGTCAACGTTGGGTGCAGAGGGGTCGTTGGGCCTAAGGGTCGCATCGGCAACCGCTGATTGCTGATCGCCGGCAAGCGGCGCATGAAAACTTTGCAGCGTATTGGAAAGTCGCATAAAACCCACCGTTAATTTCAATGTTGCGCAGGGAGATAAACCGTGTCTCCTTCTGAGTTATTGAAAAATGCGCAAGCGTTCCCAAGCACTTCATACATCGCGTGTCTGCCTATCGCGTCAGAAAGTACTTCATCGCCGTGTACTTCTTCGTAGCCGTCTTCATCCAATTGACGCTGACCTGCACACCATGCTCTCCTACACATCTTGTTTCGGGTGCCCTTCACAGGGTGAAACGGGAAACCGGTGCGTCATAGACCTATGACCAGTCCGGTGCTGCCCCCGCAACGGTAAGCGAGCGAAGCGTCATGGCCACTGTGTTTTTGCATGGGAAGGCGATGCTTTCAGGAGGACTCTTTCAAGAGCCGCCCATCGCAAGCCCGGAGACCGGCCCGAAAAATTCAGATAACAAACCCGCGGTGGGCGGGCGCTGTTCAAAACCCTGCGTGCCTGGCGCGTGGGGTTTTCATGCGCTCGTTTCGCCCAGACACCTGAAAGGGACGCGCCATGTCGATCATCAGCAGCACTTCGCACACCGCCACTAGCACCGCCACCCTCAGCCAACGCCTGACCGCCGCCATCGGTGCGTCGATCCTTGGCGCGTGCCTGGTGTATTTCGCCGGGTTCTCGCATATCGAGGCGGTGCACAACGCCGCCCACGATACCCGCCACAGCGCCGCGTTCCCGTGCCATTGAGAGCTGCCGACATGATCAAGCGTATTGCGCAAACCGCAGGGTTCACTGGGCTGTTGGCGGCCTTGCTGCTGACCCTGCTGCAAAGTTTCTGGGTGGCACCGCTGATTCTGCAGGCGGAAAGCTTTGAAAAAGCCCCGCCAGCCGCCGAGGTGGTGCATGAACACGCCGCTGGCCACACCCATGACGCCCAAGCCTGGGAGCCTGAAGATGGCTGGCAGCGTGTGCTGTCCACCACCGGCGGCAACCTGGTAGTGGCAGTAGGCTTTGCGCTGATGCTCGCCGGCCTCTACACGCTGCGCGCGCCAACCCGCACCGCTCAAGGCCTGCTCTGGGGCCTGGCCGGCTACGCGACCTTTGTACTGGCGCCCACCCTGGGCCTGCCACCGGAACTGCCCGGTACCGCGGCGGCTGACCTGACGCTGCGCCAGACCTGGTGGATAGGCACTGCTGCATCCACCGCCGCCGGCCTGGCGCTGATTGTGTTCGGCCGCAATTGGCTGTTGAAAGGCCTTGGGCTGGCGATCCTTGCCGTACCCCACTTTATCGGCGCGCCGCAACCGCAAGTGCATTCGATGCTGGCCCCGGAGGCGCTCGAAGCGCAGTTCAAGATCGCTTCGCAATTGACCAACGTGGCCTTCTGGCTGGCCCTGGGCCTGATCAGCGCCTGGTTGTTTCGCCGCAACCGCGACGACCAATACTCGGCATGATCCTGGTTGTCGGGCTTGGCTGCCAGCGCGGCTGTGAGGTTCACAGCCTGCTGGCATTGCTGGACAACGCCCTGGTCGAGGCCGGCATTGAGCGCTCACGCGTGACTGCGTTGGCAAGCATTGACCGCAAACGCGATGAGCCTGGCCTGCAGGCCCTGGCCCAGCGGTTGAACCTGCCCTTGCAGTGCTTGAGTGCCGAACAACTGGCGGGCTATGAGCATCGGCTGAGCCATCGCTCAGCCCTGGCTTTTGCCCACACCGGCTGTTACGGCGTGGCCGAAAGCGCCGCCCTGGCCCTGGCCGAGCACCTGTCCAATGGCCCCGCGCGCCTGCTGATCACCCGCCAGAAAAGCGCACAGGCCACCCTTGCATTGGCCTGCGCGGGTTAAAATCCCGATAATTGCCGCTTTCGATCATGAGCAATCTTCATGCTCGCCCGTTTTTCAACAGGACTTCTCCATGACCGTCTACTTTATCGGCGCCGGCCCCGGCGACCCGGAATTGATCACCGTCAAGGGCCAGCGGCTGATCCGCAGTTGCCCGGTGATCATCTACGCCGGCTCGCTGGTGCCCGCCGCCGTACTGGAAGGTCATCAGGCGCTCCAGGTGGTCAACAGCGCCGAACTGCACCTGGAGCAGATCATCGAGCTGATCAAGACGGCCCATGCCCAAGGCCAGGATGTGGCGCGGGTGCACTCCGGCGACCCCAGCCTGTATGGCGCGATTGGCGAACAAATCCGCCATTTGCGTGAGCTGGGCATCCCTTTCCAGATCATTCCAGGGGTCACAGCGGTCGCGGCGTGCGCGGCCTTGCTGGAGACCGAACTGACCCTGCCGGACATCGCCCAAAGCGTGATCCTGACCCGTTACGCCGATAAAACCAGCATGCCCCCGGGTGAAGACTTCGACAGCCTGGCGCGGCATGGCACCACCATGGCGATTCATCTGGGGGTCAATCACCTGGAAAAGATCGTCGCCGAACTGCTGCCGCACTATGGCGCGGACTGCCCGATTGCCGTGGTGCACAGGGCGACCTGGCCGGATCAGGAGTGGGTGATCGGTACGCTGAGTGACGTTGCCCAGAAAGTCGCGGCCAAAGGGTTTCGGCGTACGGCATTGATCGTGGTGGGCCGGGTGTTGTCCAGTGACAGTTTCAGTGAGTCGTCGCTGTACCGCGCAGGGCATGCGCACCTCTACCGACCCTGAAGAAACACATTTAACGCGGTTAGAGCCATCGCAGCCTAGTTATCTACACAACGCTGGTGCGGCGCTGAACCTGTGGCGAGGGAGCTTGCTCCCGTGACGATCCGACAGTCAGTGCATAACTCTGTAACGATCAACGGTAACCACGATGCGAAGCGAGCCGCTGTTGATCTTGATCTGCTTTTGATCTTGATCTTAGGCGCCCCGTTAAACCACGCTGGCCGAACGCAGGCTTGAATTCGTGGGTAACCCGGCAGGACGCCGGGTTAGCCGCCCCGCGCCATGGATGGCGCGTGGCGGCGGCCCACGGATTCAAGTCTGCGTTCGGGCACACCGAGCCTAAGCGAGGTGCCGAGTGGTGGGGCAAGAGCGTTTTGCTTACTTTTGCGCTTTTCAAAAGTGAGCCGCTGTCAGAGCGGAACCCTAAGTGGCCGTTACCTAAATAACGGATATGTACCCGGTCCAGCTGTGTTGACAGTCAGGCCGCCTTCGCGAGCAAGCCCGCTCCCACAGTTTGGATCGTGGGGCTTCAGGAGGATAGGTGTCGGCCGTGAGGCCGTCATCGCAGGCAAGCCAGCTCCCACACTTGATCTATTTTGTTAGATACATCTTATAACTAACTGAATTTTAAGCATAAAAAAACGGCGCTCACGGGGCGCCGTTTTTTATGTTCGCAGTGAACACCTTACTCAGTAGTAGGCGTTTTCTTTCTGCGTGTGGTCAGTCACATCTCGTACGCCCTTGAGCTCAGGAATCCGTTCCAACAGCGTGCGCTCGATGCCCTCACGCAAGGTCACGTCCGCCTGGCCACAGCCCTGGCAGCCGCCGCCGAACTTCAACACGGCGATACCGTCATCCACCACGTCGATCAGGCTCACCTGGCCGCCATGGCTGGCCAGCCCAGGGTTGATCTCGGTTTGCAGGTAGTAGTTGATGCGCTCATTGACCGGGCTGTCGGCATTGACGTTCGGCACCTTGGCGTTGGGGGCCTTGATGGTCAACTGGCCGCCCATACGGTCGGTGGCGTAGTCGACCACGGCGTCGTCAAGGAAGGCTTCGCTGAACGCGTCGATGTAGGCGGTGAAGCTCTTGAGCCCCAGGGCGGTGTCTTCAGGCTTCTCTTCGCCGGGCTTGCAGTAGGCAATGCAAGTCTCGGCGTACTGGGTGCCAGGCTGGGTGATAAAGACGCGGATGCCGATACCCGGGGTGTTCTGCTTGGACAGCAGGTCAGCCAGGTAATCGTGGGCGGCGTCGGTAATGGTTATGGCAGTCATGGAAACTCCTCACAGGCTTGCCCGCAGTTTACGCCAAATTATTACCCAGGTACAAAGTCCGAGTGTTTTTGTCGGGAAAGACCTGATCCTGCTGACCGAACCCGCTGGCGCTCCTATCGGTTTCTGCGAAAACCTATGCCTACCTATGTAGGCCACCTGCAAAATCTCGCTGAATATAGTGAATCCTCTTCGACCAAGGATTGTGAGGATTGCATGAACAACGCGTTGCAGAGTTTCTATTTCAACGGCTTGCCTGAACAGCAAGCGCACCTGGACCATCTGATTGAGTTCGTGACGGCGCACAGCTCACGCTCAGTATCCGCCGCCGAGGTGTACTACTACCCTCCCCCGCATTCCGAACTGCATCGCGAATGCAAGGAAGCCTTTCGGGTCCTGGCAAAACTGGAAGCCGATGAAGAATTTCAGCAGTTCCTACGGGACAAGCCTGAACCGGATAATTCTCTGCTAGGCCGGGACTTTCTTTACGATCTGCTCTCCACCCTACTCAGCAGCGCCCGCTCGCCGGTACCCGACCCTCCCGAAACGTTCAACATCGCCGACCGTTCGGTGATTCTGCGCCATGTGCCCACCTATTGGTACATCGACGTCGATGTGTTGCTGGATATCAACCGGCGCGTGGGTAATGGCCTTAAGAGTGATGGTTCGGTACGGCTCGATCTGGTGCTCAAGTATTACGCCATCCTCCCGTCCCATCCAAAAACCGGCGAACAGTGGAAATCGGTGCTCTATGGCTTGCAGGAACACTGCGCCCTGAAAAAACTCGGCCACGAAGGCAACCTCAGCGATCTGCAGCATTTACTGGATGCGCCTGCTGACGAAAAGATCAAGTCTGTTATCCAAGAGATCCAGACACACACCCGTAAATCACTGTTCCAATGCGTGCTGCCGCCGACCTTTTCCTCATCACAGCAGGCCATGCTCAGCACCACGCCGACGGTCTTGCTTGAGCAGATTCTCAACAGTCCGAGCAACCTCGCGCTGGCCGAGCGTATCGCCAAGGCGCTGGACTGGTACGGCAGCCAAAAGGCGCAAACCTGCCCACAACCGGTGCTGGTGAAATTGCTGTGGCGCGCACTGTGGCTGACGATCATCCCCAACCCGCACTCGACGCTGGATAACGAATTGAAGTTATTCATCACGCCTGGGGCGTCTTACAAGTCGATCCGCCAAGACCTGATCAGCCAGTATCACCACACCTTGTCGATCAGCACTGACGCGGCGCAACTGGCCATGTGCGTGGTCAAGGCCAATGTCGCCAGCGAAGTATGGGTGGCCGATATTCCCGATGACCTGCCCTACGCCGCCACCAGTACCTGGGTCAACTTCAGAAGCGGTTTTCTGCTGGCCGAAACACTTGCGCCCGGCTCATCGCGCCACATGAGCTTCGAGCAACTGCTCAACCTGACGGCGGAGCATTTTCGTGCCAGTGGCGATGACGTCAAACAACAGGCTCTCGTCGCGGCGGCCAAGCTGGGCCCTACCGTGCAATGGGCGCAGGCCAACGGTCTGATTGCCAGCCGAAAGTCGGGCCACTCCCGCGAGGAGCTCACTCAGGCCGTCACCGCGCTGGAACAGCATGAGTATGAGGTGTTCAACGCGGTTCAGAACCTTGCGCTCCATCTGCCCAGCCGTTGGCGCTCGGCGTCGGACGCGGAGTACGACAAAACCTTCCGTGAAGCCCTTGAACGCCCGAGAAACGCCTACAAGGTACTGATCCAGTCCCTGCTTGCCCATCTGGGCAGCTCGACCCTGGATGTGGACCGGGACGAAATCACGGTGTACTCATTGAGAGAGGCCCTGAACAAGGTGCCCATCGAATATGAAACCAAACGCAAAGCCGATGCCGTTCGCTACCGCACGGGGTTTATTCTGCGCATCGTCAAGGCTCGCAATCCTGTCAGCGCCCTCTACGTCGAGGTGTTCCCCCTCGCCGGCGTGATTCGTCGACGTGGCGATATCGATACCCTGCCGCTCAATGGCAAAGTGGTCGAACTGCGTGACGCCATGAGTTGGTGCAAATACAGATTGGCCACCGAAGTGCCCTTTGATCGCGAGGCCTACCGCGAGAACAAAGCGCCCAGGCCAGACAAAAAGGCCGAGATGATCGTTGAGCAAGTCGGCGAAACATTGCCTGGCATCGATTCGCACATATCGCGCCCCTCATCGTTCGCGCCCAACACGCTGCATGCGCCACGCAGTGAAGCGCTGGCGAGCATGATCGCCCGAGAGCTGTTTTTTTGCGACGAAGAAGCCCTGCTGGAAAAAACCCGCAAAGACACACGCGAAGTGGATATCGGCGCAGAGGTACTCGAAGATTTGGCGTTCTGGGGCAAGATATTTGTCCCGTTCTGGGGCGGTATCGAAGACATCGCCTCCGGCGACCCCCAGCGCATCAAATCCGGCGTCGCCAGCTTGTTCATCGACATCGTGGCTTTCGCATTGCCGGTGGGTCGGTATGTGGCCGGTTCTACCCGCCTGCTCATCCAGGCGGGCAAAACCGGGCTGCGCCTGGCGATGCCGAAACTGGCGAAACTGACAGGAAAACTGGTGATTGCCACGCTTCAGGAACTCAACCCCCTGGCCGCCCTCCCCAGCCTGCTCAGGCTAGCGCGCTCGGGCGTGCTCAAGTTGGGTCACACACTGATGCGCCAGGCGAAACGGGGCATCGCCCAACTGCGCGATGGGGCAATCGCCGCCAGGCACATGCGTTCGGTCGATCCTGACAGTTGGAAGCCGCTGCTGGCTGGCGATCGACTGTTTACTGTCGACGGTTTTGCCAATATCCCGATGCGTAACGTCGGCAGCCTCGACGCCCCCGATTATCGCCTGATCGATGCCGCCTCAAATACCGCCTTCGGGCCGCGTTTTCGAGAGCCGATCACAGTCATCAGCAACAGCAGCCCGTTGATCCGTCGATACGCGGTCGACCCCGAGTTGATCAGGGGCCTGACGCCCGACGCCCGCGGCCTCTTCTCCCGAGCGGATTACAATCAAAAGTTCATCTGCAATATCGATGACAAGGGCAAGATCGCGGTGTATCAGGTACGCGACAATTCCTACGGGTTTATACAGGAGACCGCCGCAGGCGCCGACAACAGCTTTTCGATCGTTCTGGTCAATCCAAAGACCAACCGCGACTTATCGATCACGCTGTCCTCGGTCGAGCCCGGTCACTGGTACTCAAGCCAGATCAAACTGGCAGGCGGCGCGCCAGATGCACCCAACGTAGTAACGCCATCGATACTGTTGAAATGGACCGAGGCCAGTGAAGAGGCCTTGAAAAAGACCATGGACACCTTCGTCAGCACTTACAACCTGGACCCCACTGCATTTCGCCAGTTCGTCAACAGCCGCAACACCCTGACGCGCAGAGGCCAACAGATGCTCGACCGTGTGGGAACCGCCCGTTCCAGCGTGGCCTACGAACACCTGGAGCGCTGGAGCAAGGTATCCCAACGTGAGCGCAACAGCCTCACCCTTGAAGGCTTCGCCGCCGACCACAACCTTGACCCGCTGGACTTTGCCGAGCATGTAAACCCGGACGGCAGCTACCGGGCGGCAGGCAAGGTGCTGGCCAAATATGCCAGCGGCGGCGAGTTCGATGTGCTGACGCCCGAGCACTTGAAAGCCTGGAACACGCACTACAACGCCGCCAATTCACGGGTCTCGATGCTCTCGTTTGTCGAAGCCAAAAACCTCAACCCGGTGATATGGCGCAGTTACGTCAATGACAATGGCAGCATGACCCGCGCCGGTCGGGAGATGTGGCTGTTCGGACAACGAAGCCCGCTGGACCAGCCGGTCGCCAGGAAACGGCCTGCACCGCCCCCTACCGCAGGCAGTTCAAAACGCCCGCGCCTGGAAGACAACACCCCACCCACGCGGCGCCGATCAACCTCGATCACAGGCTCTTTTGATCATAAAATCAACAACAACGCCGCAATTTTGCAAGATCCTACAGACGTGAGGCGCAGCTTGACCCTCGAGCTTGAAGGCCCGCTGCACACCATCGAGATTACCGATGCCAACCATTTCTTTGACGAGTTCACTGGCCTGCAACACGTCGAAGTCAAAGAGGCTGCAACCAAAAGTATTCGCGACTGGATCTCCAAGGAGGGCAGCCATCATCGCCGCCTTGATCGGCTATTGGAGGTCAAGAAACTGGTAAATGGCCCGGAGCGAGGCCTGTCGGTGGTGGCCAAGACCGATATAAAGCGCTTCGATGTCCTTGGGCCGTACACCGGCAAGCTGCATCGCGATCAAGCCTCGATCGATGCCGAGATACTCGAAAAAGGCGAGGCGGCCGTCGGTACGTATTTATTCCAGACCAACACCCAAGGCGCGACCATCAGCGGACACGGCAACAGCAGTACGCTGAGCCTGATCAATGCGGTCAAGGTGCCGAACCTGCCGGATGCAGGCATTGAAAATGTCGGCGCCCTGTATGTAGGCAAGTACATGGTGTTTTTAATCGCTTGGCGAGATATCCCTGCCGGGACCGAGTTGCTGATGGATTACGGGAAAGCCTACTGGAAATACATGAGGCCCTGAGGCCCCAGCCCTAATGGGCTTGCCGGGAGGGTATCGCGTCATCAATGCCAAACCAATGCTTGAGCCTGCGGTGTGTGCCCCTCTCCAACACGTGGTAGCTGGCGAATGCGCCCAGCGCAATGATGACGATACACACAGGCACCATGGTGTAGGGGTCTACCCCATGGTGCTCGATGGCCCAGCGCCCCGCGCACAGCACCAGGACGTGAAGCAGGTACACCGAATAGGAACAATCCCCGAGCATTTTTATAAAGCGCGAGCCGTGGAAATACGGCTCCAGCGCCACACAACTGATCACCAGCACAGCGCTGGGCAGGCCCCATTCCAACGCACGGGGGACCTCCGCGCCGTGATAGATCGCCGCCAGTGCCGCCGCGATCCCCAGCAACGCCAGCCACGGCCTGGCCCGGCACAGGCCGCAGCGATACAGCATGCCGATCGCCACGCCCATGAGAAACTCCAGGACAATATCCTCATGGTAAAACCCATCAGCCAAATCGAAGGCGGGGCCGCTGAAGTACCACACCAGGTACAGCAACACCGCCACCACCCATAGCCGATAGGCTTCCCCCACTAACAAGGCAGCCGCAAACAGACAGTAGAACAGCATCTCGAAATTCAGCGTCCAGCCCACATCCAGCAGTGGATAGACGCCATACCCCGCGGGGTTTTGCGCCGGGATAAAGAGCATCGACAGAAGTACATGGCTCAGTTCGAGCTGAACATCCGGAAACATCGAGGGCATGGCCATCACCAGCACGGCCAACAGCAAGGTATAGAACCAATAAGCCGGAGCAATCCTGGCCAGGCGCATGAGCATAAAGCGCCCTGGTGTCAGCGCTTTGTCGGCACTTGCGAGGAAAATCACCAAGCCGCTGATGACGAAGAACACATCCACGCCAGCGCCGCCCTTTTCGACTAACAGGTCCTCCAACGCGTTGTGGGCCTCGAAGTTGAAAAACAGCTGCATGACGTGGTGCCCCACCACCAGCCATGCCGCCAACGCGCGTAGCAACTGCACTGAAATCAACATCGGCATCCCCTTTCCAGTCCGTAGGTAGATATCCGACTGCTTCAGCCCCCGCGTGGAGAAATGACCGGATCAATAGCGGTAGTTATAGGTTCTCATAGCGGTTCATGTCCAATACGCCCTCTTCCACCGGTGTGGTTTCGTGGATGTACCGCGACAAGTCGTGGAAGTACTGCCAGAACAGCGGGTGACTGCGACGCACACCCCAGCGGTCGACGATTTTCTCGAAGCTCTTGGCGTCCTTGGCCTGCTCCATTTGCGCGACAAATTCAGGCACTTGCCGGGCGGGAATATTGAACATGAAGTTCGGGTAGCTGCTGAGCACGCCAGGGTAAATGGTCACCGTGTCCAGGCCCGGCTGATAGCGATACGCCTCACCCAGCAGGAACGCCACGTTACTGTGGGCACGGTTGCGCAGCAGGCTGTAGACCTCACGCTTGCCGCTGGCGGTTTCGATGCGCAGCATGGTGGCTTCGGGCAATTGCTCGATCACCTTGAGCCCCGCCGCCGGGCGCGAGGTCAGGCGGCTCAGCGCTTGCTCGGCATCCTGCAAGGCCGGGTCTATGCCGTCGCGCGAGCAAAACGCGCCGCTGCAGCGGTTGATCGGGTCGGGGCTGGCGTTCAAATGGCCGTAGCGGGTCAGCAACTGGTTGGCGAAGTCACGCTTGGGGTCCTTCTCGCTCAGGTGCAAACCACTGGCCTTGTCATCGTCAATCGCCTCGTAGTCCAGCCACAGCTTGAGCTTGCCGCTGTTCTGGTACCAGTCGTCCATGAAGTCTTCGCGGGTATCCGCTGGCATCAAACGCAGGAAGTTCTGCTCGGCGCCGTTACGGATCAGGTCGAAATACAGGCGGGTCTGGGCCTGGTGCGAGACATTGCCGAACACATCGAAATTCACCGCCAACTGGTAATAGGTGCGTTCCAGCAGTGGGTAGTCGAACAGCCACATCGTCTGCGGGACCTCGCCAATCAGGCCCTTGGTCACCGAGGCGCTGTCGAAATGGCGGAAAATGCTCAACAAGGCGTTGTCATTGCCCGCCCACAATGTCGACCAGCTCGGCGCCGGCAGGTCTGCATAGTTGTCACGGCGCAGGGCTTCGTACTGGTTGCGCTTGTCGCGATAGGCCAGCCACAGGCTCAGCACACTGCCCACGTCGTCATTCTGCCCGGGCATGGCCAGCAACGGCGTGGCCTGGCCGCGATAACGCGCATCGGTGACGTACAGGTCGTGGTCGGGGTCCTGGAACAGCGTCCAGAAGTTATCGCGGATCACGTCCGTAGCGATCTGCCCACGGCACACCGGCCCGCGAATGAAGGTGCGCACGAAGTACTCGGCGTTATCGAGCAGGAATTGGTAGCGCGCTTTGGCCGGTATCGCTTCGAATGTCGCGAACGGGTTGGCGCGGCTGCCAGGGCCATAGCCTGGCAAGGCCGTTACTTGCCAGTTGCCGGCGTAGAACAGCGCCTTGATCCGCGCCATCTTCGCCGCGCTGAAGGGGTAAGTGATGTGGGTTTTATGCACGATCACACCCTGCACCGGCCACAGGCGGTAATACACCTGGGTGCCTGGGTCGTCGTTGGGGCGGCGCGTGGCGATCAGGTCAATCGGCTGGCCACTGGGCGTGCGCGAACGCACCCACTGAAAGTAATGCCCCGGCTCGCCGTTCTCGAAATAAATATGCGCCAGGAACAAATGCTCGAACAGCCAGCGCGCCACCAGGCTTTCCCGGGCGCCCGGCTGGTTGAACAGGTTTTCCCACTGCTGTACTTGCAAGGCTTCCCTGGCGCTCGGTGCCAGGCCTTGTTCGTCAATCGGCGCGCCGGAGGCCAGCCAGCGTTGCAGGGTCTGGTATTGCTGGTCGGTCAGGCCAGTGACGGCCAGCGGCATGCCTTCCTTGGGGTGAGCGCCGGCATAGGCACTGAACTCACTGGGCGTCGCGCACATGTTGTCTCGGTTGAGCCCCAGCACAATGTTGTCGGGCAGTTTGGCATTGGGCGCCAGCGGTGCGTTGTGCCCCAGCTCCAGCATGCGCGCCATCAACGCAGCCTGGCTGCCCTGGGCGTCCAGTACCGAATAGAAGCCCTTCTGCTGCCACGCCTGTTTACCGAAGGCGTCATAAAACAAACGGGTGGTGGGCGTGGCCTGGCTGCGCTCGCCGTCATACACCGGCATTTTGCTTGCCCCCCGTGCTGCGCCTTCGGCACTGCCCAGGTTGAGCTGGCAGGCGGAGTCATAGCAGGCATGGCAGGCCACGCATTTTTCAGTAAAGATCGGTTGGATGTCGCGGGTGTAGGAAATCGCCGAAGCGGGACCTTCCGCCTGAGCGCTGCTGGCTATCAAGGCCAGGACGGCGCTGACGATTAAACGAAGTGACATGTATCCGGTCCCGATTCAAGGCGTGCGGTGTTTGAAGTGGCGTGATTCTACCGGGCCATGTCCCCCAGCAACATGAGCGATATTCATGCAAAAGCTCTACATGCTCCAAAAGCCCGCAGGTTTGTTATGATTCACGCCCTCCGAAATGCCTGACCAGAGTAGTCCCATGTCCGACCGAAGCGTTCGTCTGCAAGCCCTTCACCACGCCCTCAAGGAACGTATCCTGATCCTGGACGGCGGCATGGGCACGATGATCCAGAGCTATAAGCTCGAGGAGCAGGACTACCGTGGCAAACGCTTCGCCGATTGGCCGAGCGACGTCAAGGGCAACAACGACCTGCTGGTGCTCACCCGCCCCGACGTGATTGGCGGCATCGAGAAGGCCTACCTGGACGCTGGCGCCGACATTCTGGAAACCAACACCTTCAACGCCACGCGCATCTCCATGGCCGACTACGGCATGGAAGAGCTGGCCTATGAACTGAACGTGGAAGGCGCGCGCCTGGCGCGCAAAGTCGCCGACGCCAAGACCCACGAAAACCCGGCCAAGCCGCGTTTCGTGGCCGGCGTACTGGGCCCCACCAGCCGCACCTGTTCGCTGTCGCCCGACGTGAACAACCCCGGCTACCGCAACGTGACCTTCGATGAACTGGTGGAAAACTACACCGAGGCCACCCAGGGCCTGATCGAAGGCGGCGCCGACCTGATCCTGATCGAAACCATCTTCGACACCCTCAACGCCAAGGCCGCGATCTTCGCCGTGCAAGGCGTGTTCGAAACCCTGGGTATCGAACTGCCGATCATGATTTCCGGCACCATCACCGACGCCTCCGGCCGTACCCTGTCGGGCCAGACCACCGAAGCGTTCTGGAACTCCGTGGCCCATGCCAAGCCGATCTCGGTGGGCTTGAACTGTGCCCTCGGCGCCAGCGAACTGCGCCCCTACCTGGAAGAGTTGTCGAACAAGGCCAACACCCATGTGTCGGCGCACCCCAACGCGGGCCTGCCCAACGAATTCGGCGAGTACGACGAACTGCCGTCAGAAACCGCCAAGGTCATTGAAGAGTTTGCCCAAAGCGGCTTCCTGAACATTGTCGGCGGTTGCTGCGGCACCACGCCTGGGCATATCGAAGCCATCGCCAAGGCCGTGGCCGGTTATGCGCCACGCCCGATCCCGGATATTCCCAAGGCCTGTCGCCTGTCGGGCCTGGAGCCGTTCACCATCGACCGCAGTTCGTTGTTCGTCAACGTCGGCGAGCGCACCAACATCACCGGTTCAGCCAAGTTCGCCAGGCTGATCCGTGAAGACAACTACACCGAAGCCCTGGAAGTCGCCCTGCAGCAGGTGGAAGCCGGCGCCCAGGTGATCGACATCAACATGGACGAGGGCATGTTGGATTCGAAGAAGGCCATGGTGACCTTCCTCAATCTGATCGCCGGCGAGCCGGACATCTCCCGCGTACCGATCATGATCGACTCCTCCAAGTGGGAAGTGATCGAAGCCGGCCTCAAGTGCATCCAGGGCAAGGGCATCGTCAACTCCATCAGCATGAAGGAAGGCGTGGAGCAGTTCATTCACCACGCCAAGCTGTGCAAGCGCTATGGCGCGGCCGTGGTGGTGATGGCCTTCGACGAAGCCGGCCAGGCCGACACCGAAGCGCGCAAGAAAGAGATCTGCAAACGCTCCTACGACATTCTGGTCAATGAAGTCGGCTTCCCACCGGAAGACATCATCTTCGACCCGAACATCTTCGCGGTCGCCACCGGTATCGAAGAGCACAACAACTACGCCGTCGACTTCATCAACGCCTGTGCCTATATCCGTGACGAGCTGCCGTACGCGCTGACCTCCGGCGGTGTGTCCAACGTGTCGTTCTCGTTCCGTGGCAACAACCCGGTGCGCGAGGCGATCCACTCGGTGTTCCTGCTGCATGCGATCCGCGCGGGCCTGACCATGGGCATCGTCAACGCCGGCCAGTTGGAGATCTACGACCAGATCCCCGCCGAGCTGCGTGACGCCGTCGAAGACGTGGTACTCAACCGCACACCGGACGGCACCGACGCCCTGCTGGCGATTGCCGACAAGTACAAGGGCGACGGCAGCGTCAAGGAAGCCGAAACCGAGGAATGGCGTGGCTGGGAGGTCAACAAGCGCCTGGAACATGCGCTGGTCAAGGGCATTACCACGCACATTGTCGAAGACACCGAGGAATCGCGCCTGTCGTTTGCGCGCCCGATCGAAGTGATCGAAGGCCCGCTGATGTCGGGCATGAACATCGTCGGCGACCTGTTTGGCGCCGGCAAAATGTTCCTGCCCCAGGTGGTGAAATCCGCCCGGGTGATGAAGCAGGCGGTGGCGCACTTGATCCCGTTCATCGAGTTGGAAAAAGGCGACAAGCCCGAAGCCAAGGGTAAGATCCTCATGGCCACGGTCAAGGGTGACGTGCATGACATCGGCAAGAACATTGTCGGCGTGGTGCTCGGTTGCAACGGCTATGACATCGTCGACCTGGGCGTGATGGTGCCGGCGGAGAAGATCCTACAGGTGGCCAAGGAGCAGAAATGCGACATCATTGGCCTGTCCGGCCTGATCACGCCGTCCCTGGACGAAATGGTGCACGTGGCCCGCGAGATGCAGCGCCAGGATTTCCACCTGCCGCTGATGATCGGTGGCGCCACCACCTCCAAGGCGCACACGGCGGTGAAGATCGAGCCCAAGTACAGCAATGACGCGGTGATCTACGTCACTGACGCCTCCCGCGCCGTGGGCGTGGCCACGCAATTGCTGTCCAAGGAGCTGAAGGCCGGTTTCGTCGAGAAAACCCGCCTGGAATACATCGACGTGCGTGAGCGCACCTCCAACCGCAGTGCGCGTACCGAGCGCCTGAGCTACGCGGCCGCCATCGCCAAGAAGCCGCAGTTTGACTGGAGCGGCTACACGCCGGTGGTGCCGACCTTTACCGGCGCCAAGGTGCTGGACAATATCGACCTCAACGTGTTGGCCGAGTACATCGACTGGACACCGTTCTTTATCTCCTGGGACCTGGCCGGCAAATTCCCGCGCATCCTCACCGACGAAGTGGTGGGTGAAGCCGCCACCGCGCTGTACGAAGACGCCCGGGCCATGCTCAAGAAGCTGATCGACGAAAAGCTCATCAGCGCCCGCGCCGTGTTCGGTTTCTGGCCGACCAACCAGGTGCAGGACGATGACCTGGAAGTCTACGGCGACGACGGCCAGCCGATTGCCCGGTTGCATCACCTGCGCCAGCAGATCATCAAGACCGACGGCAAGCCGAACTTCTCCCTGGCTGACTTCGTCGCGCCCAAAGACAGCGGCGTGACCGACTACATCGGTGGCTTTATCACCACCGCCGGCATCGGCGCCGAGGAAGTCGCCAAGGCCTATCAGGACGCGGGCGACGATTACAACTCGATCATGGTCAAGGCCCTGGCCGACCGCCTGGCCGAAGCCTGCGCCGAATGGCTGCACCAGCAGGTGCGTAAAGAGCACTGGGGCTACGCCAAGGATGAACAACTGGACAACGAGGCGCTGATCAAGGAGCAATACAGCGGCATCCGCCCTGCCCCCGGCTACCCGGCGTGCCCAGATCACACCGAGAAAGCCCAGTTGTTCCAACTGCTCGACCCCGAAGCCCGCGAAATGCAGGCGGGCCGTAGTGGTGTGTTCCTTACCGAGCACTATGCGATGTTCCCGGCGGCGGCGGTCAGTGGCTGGTACTTTGCCCACCCGCAGGCGCAGTACTTTGCCGTGGGCAAGGTCGACAAGGACCAGGTCACCAGCTACACCGCACGCAAGGGCCAGGACCTGGCCGTGACCGAACGCTGGCTGGCGCCGAACCTGGGTTACGACAACTGACCCCTCACTGCAATGGCTGCCAGCACTGTGGCGAGGGAGCTTGCTCCCGCTGGGCTGCGAAGCAGCCCCAAAAAACTAGCGGGCGCTACGCACCCGAGCGGGAGCAAGCTCCCTCGCCACACAAGCCCACATTAGTTCTCAGCGGATGCTGGCCAGGCGTTGTATCTCCATGCGCGACAGCTGCATCAACTTCAAGTTACGCGCGGTTGCCCGCTCCACCTCCAGCTGATTCAGCGCTTCTTCGTAGCGGCGCAGGCTCTGGGCATCGGCGCGCTCGGCGTGCTCGTCCTCCAGCGCCTCGTACTTCTGCGCAAGCTCCTTGTTCAGCGCATCGAACTGTTCGGGGTAGCGCTCTTGCAGGTACCGAGCCCAATGATCCTGGGCCACCAGGTACTCGATGAACTCATCGGAGCCTTCCTGGGCGAGGATGCTGGCCTGGATCTGCGCGCGCCGTGTGCCCTCGATCGGGCGGCCATAGGCCATGTACTCCGGTTGTCCCGGCAGTTCCAAACCGTCGGGCCAGCCACGGGTCAAGCCGATGCGATACCTCAGGCGCTCCTCGGCCCGGTCCAGGCCTGTGGCCGACGCCTCGGCCAGTTGATCGACCCGGTCGAGCCGGAACAACTGCCGCGATAAATCCAGCAGCGCTCGCCCTCGAAGATCAGGCCTTTGCAGCGGGATGCCGTGCAGGGCTCGGTACTCGAATACCCGCACCTCCATCTGACTGAAGGTGAGGATACGCCCGTCAATACAGGTGCCGTGGGTTTCAGCCTCGACGAACAACAGGCTGCGCAACTCGGCATTTGTGGTGGCGGCCTCGATCACATCCCACACGCGCTGCGTGAGGCTGGCGCGGTTGAAGTCGAACTCCGAGGTCAGGCGCAGGCTCGACATCAACCAGAAAAACCGGTCGTGGTCAGGGGCTTGCGCCAGTTGCTCCCACAGCGCCGTGCGCCGCGTTATCTGCGCAGGATTGGAACCCTCCAGCCAAGGCTCCAGCGACGCATTGGCCACCGTGCGCTGCAGCTCGGGCACCGCCTCCACGGGCTCGACGGCAGCGCCCAGATCGCCACCGGAGTCGCCGTCTGAGTCATCATCGGAATCGGGGCCGGAACCGGAGTCCGAATCACTGTCGGAACCGGCGTCGAAGCGTTGGTGCCAGGCATCAAGCTCTACGCGGTGAAACCCCATCAACCTGGTCAGTTGGTGCATTTTGGCGTACTGGTACAGTTCTTCCCGGGTATCAAGCGTCAAGGTGTGGTTACCCGACAAGTCAGTGCCTGCCACCAACGCATCATGGGCGCCACTGAGCAGGCCGGGCGGCAAGCTGGTTAACACATTGCCGCTCAGGTCCAAGCGGGTCAGGTGCGGGGCGACCAACACCCCTTCAGGCCAGGCCGACAGGCTGTTGTAGCTGAGGTCCAGCGTCTCAAGGCGGCTGAACGCGCTGGCATCGAAGGCTTCCAAGTCGTTGTGGCTCATGTCCAGCCAGCGCAAGCGCTCAGCGCCCGCCAGGGTGGGCAGAGCGGGTGCATCTGTGAACAGGTTGGTGGCCAGTTCCAGCCGTTCAAGTTGCGTCATGCCTGCAACCGCATCAGGCAGTGCTGACAGTTGGTTACCGCTGAGTACCAGGCGGTTTGCCCGCGTAAAGGCACCCAGAAATTCGTTACTGCCTTGGGCCGTCAGCCGGACGCCGGTTAAATCGAGCGTGCGGATATGGTCAAAAGCCATGTTCAGCGCGGGCAGATCGCCGGTCCTCAGCGCCCTCAGGCTCAATGTGTCCCCCACCTCCCCGGTGCGTCCCGCCGTCACGCCTTGCTGCCAGGAAAAGCGGATAGACTCTGCCGCTCGCGTACGGGTGAACGCGACAGTGTCGCCATCGGCAATCCGTATGTCCCGACTGAATACCCAGCCGTTCAAGGTTCGCGTGAGTGCTTCAAAGGTCTGCTGCCATTGACTGAGCAGCGTATCGAGTTGCGCGTCACTCATGCCGGCTTGGCGCAACTGCGCGATCCTTGCCGCCCCTTGCTCATCGTTCAACAAGGCATTCATACGGCGCAAGCGCACGACGAAACTCAGGGGGTCCCCAGGGTCTTCAGGTAGCTCCTGCCAAGGCAATAAATACCGTGACAACGACGCGGCCGTCTCCGTGGGCGGAAATGGCCAGTGCTCTTGAGCCAGGGCAAAACGGCTCAACGCCCCCTCAGGCAGCCCACGCTGGCGCTCGATGCGGTTGCGCGCCGCCGTCAATGCCGCCTCGCCTTGCGTGCTCAGCGGGTTACCCGCCAGTTCAGTACGCAGCAGCATATCCGGGTGGTCGAGGGCTTCTGGGGCAACACTCGTCAACGCATTGCCGCGTATATCCAGGCTGGCTAACTGCGTGAGCTTTTCGGCACCGGTCGGCCATGCCTGCAACCGCGCTTCGCGCAGATTCAAGGCCGTCAGTTTCGTCATCGCGCCGACATTCAAACGCTCCAGCCGGTTGTACTGCCGGTTCAACACTTGCAGATTCTTCATCCGATCAAATTGAGCCTGCACCGCTGGGGTCACCACGATATGGTTATCGGACAGGTTCAGGTGGGTCAGAGAGGGCAGCACGTCGGTGGCGACAGGCACGTCGCTGAGGTGGCTGTAACGCACTTCCAGTTGCTCTACGCCGCCAAACGCGTGGACGAAGCCTTTGAGCTGGTCGGCGGGTACATCCTCGAGCCAGCTCAGCTTCAGGGTTTTCACATGGGAAAAAGTACCGGCTGGCAACACCGGCAACTCGTCAATTTTCTCGCTGCTCAATTCGGCAGCGGTGGGCAGGTCAAAGGCCGGCAGCTCGAACACCGAACCATCAAACGTATCGACCTGCCCGCTGAGCTCATCGTCGAGCCTGACTCCGTAGCGCTTACGCACGGCCCAGCTCCAACTTTTCTCAAGCGCCGTCAGGATGCGCGCGTTATACCCCGCCTCCCAGCGCGCTACCCGAAACTTGTGCCTGATACCCAGCAGCGTGGACGGCTGATAAAACTGTTTAAAGATACCCAGGTGTTCTTCGCGCAGCGCCTGGAGCGCATTCATGCGTGTTTGCGGGGTCTTCCAGGTGCTCATGAGCGCGTTGGTCACTCGCTCGGCGACCGTCGTTTCGCCCATCAGCAACGCCAGTTCTCCCTGGGCGAAATCTCTGACCATTTCATCCAGATTCACCAGGTGCGGACCCGAGGTGCCGGCATAATTCTTGACGTGTTCGTAGGCCGGTTTGAACGCTTCATAGCTCAATTGCGACCAGTCCAGCGACAGCCCGCGCCACAGCCGCTCATACCCGGTGTAGAGGCTGTCCGGGAGTTTGAGGACTTTGGTTTGCGCCAGGTCCAGGCGCTCCAGCAGCGCCAGTTGCTGGACATAAGCCGGCCATTGCAACGTCACATTGGGCGCAACGACTTTCAACGTTTTGAGCTGGTTCAGCGGTGTAAGGTCCAGGCTGTCGAGGCGCGCGCTCTGATAGCCGAAGTAGCCGATCTCCAAGCGCTCAAGGCCGGTCAATGTTGCCAGCCTGGCGGGAAATTGCTCCGCCAGCTCAGATGCCCTTAACGTCAGCCTCAAATGCTTGAGCCCTTGCAGGCGCGCCAGCGAGACCGGCACGTTGGTCAACAACGGACGTGGCACGCGCTCAGCGCGCAAGCCCTGGTTGGCTTCGATGGACAGGCTTTCAAGCCTGGGAAAATAGCGCAGAAACTCGTCGATATTGCCGTCATGCAAGGCGGCACCGCTGACGTTCAACTCGCGCACATGGGAAAAGTTCGCGGTCAGGGGCGGCAGCGGGGTATCCAGGTTCAGCGACAAGACCTCGGCGCCGGGCACCTTGCCGGCCAGCGCGGCCTGGCGCCAACTGCGCTTGAGGGCCTGGGCGGCCAACAGGTGGTAATGGCGGTCGGCCGGCGCTGCGCGACTGATCCAGTCATCCAGCACTGCCTGCATCTGGCGGTTTTCTTCAAACAACGCCCTGAGTCGAGCGGCAATCGCCCGGACGTCGTTGCCCGCCTGCCGCAGCTCAAGGATAAAGTCATCGACTTGGGCGTCGGTCAAATCCGGGTAGATCTTGCGTACTTCGCGGATAACCGCTTGGCGATGGTCCGGCACGCGCCCACTGGCGTAATAGCCCTTGAGTACGCCGTTGACGCGCACCGGGGGCTTGAACCAGCGGGTCTTGGGTTCCAGCCACTCTACGGCTTGCATGCGATAGGCATCGGCCTGTTCGATGATTTTTGCCTGCAGCGCAGCGTGCTGGCTCACCTGCGGCACTCCCAGACTCTGGCGCGCATCATCAGGCAAGGCATGCATCAGCGAGGCAAAAAAATTATCGCCATGGCTGGGCAGGCTATTGAGGGCTTCGCCGCGCTCATCGAAGGCTTGGTAGGCAGGCCCCTGTTTGACCAGGTACTTTTTCTCGCTCGCAGTCTCAGGCCCGATGCTGTCGAGCAACGCACCGTCGACACGACCATCACGCACTTGCAGGCTTAGCGTCGAGGGCCAGCCCGGCAATGTCTGCAGGGTATGCAGCGCCAGCCGGCGCGTGTCCGCCGTGGCAATGGCTTCGCGGCGCAGCCCGGCATAGGCGCGCACCAGGCGCCCTTGGCGGGCGTACCAGCGCGCCTCCTCCAGCATGTTCAAGGGCACGCGCGTTGCGCTGTCGAACGCTGCCAGCTCATCAGCCTGGGCGTGTTCGAGCACGGCGTGCGCCGCCGCTTCACTGAGCCCGGGGCAATTACGCTGCAGCCGGCGCACACGCGGGTCCACCGCTTCGGTGCCGGTGTAGATACTGTCAAAAATCGCCGGTTTGCGCTGGCGAGCATAGTCGGCCAGCTGCTTGCTGAATTCCAGCGTGCGCGCCTCGCTCACCCGCGCCGCCTCGGCGCCGAGCAGTTTCACACGCTCGGACTCATCCAGGGCCTGCAGGATACGCTCAGGCAACTCGCCGCCCAGGATATGCTCACGGCTGACCTTGATGGTCGCGCCAATGCGCGAACGCCCGGCGCCATACTTGACCGGCTTGGCCGTCAACGCCGGGCCGTCGATGATTTCCAGCGCCCGACCCTGGGGCCACCTGGGCATTTCCACAATCAAGGGCAGTGCATACAGGTACAGCTCATCAATGGGTTGGGTGCCCTCCAGTTGCTCGATCACGGCGGTAGCGGCGGTGTCCGCCTTGAACAAGCGCATCGCTTCCAACAGCTCGGGCGGCGCGACCGTGCGCTCAACGTGCACCTTGCGCAGGGTGTTGTCGCTGACACCGCTGATATCCGCCAGCGTGAGCAACGCCTCGTCAGTGAAGCCTTCGGTGGCATACCCGATACGCCGTAACAGCGTGAGGCGATCCCATTCCAGCGGGCGCTCCAAAGTGTGTTGCCAGGCCCCATGGCCGTTATGTTCAAGGATCGGCTGGTAAGCCTGGGGATCGCTGGGGTGTTTGATCCGCCATTTGCGCAGCGACGTGTCGTAGGTCTGCTCGTAAGCCTGGGCGCCGAGGCGGACATAGGTCTTGCCGTCTTTCACATATTGGCCCAGGGCATTGGGACTCAGCGTGTTCTCCAGCACCACCGGGCTGGCATAACGGTCCAGACTGGCTCGCCACAGCCGGGTTCGACCGTCGGGCAGCGTCACCTCATTGAGTTTTTCGATCACAGGCTCCGCCTTGGCTGCCCGCCAACTGACCGCAGCGCCCACGCCGGCCATGATCGCGATCTGCGCGAGGTTCTCGGCGACGTCAACCAAGTGCGCCTTGGCCGCTTGCAAATCCCCTTCGCCCCACTCTACCGCGCCTTCCAGCGTCTCATAGAGCAACTGTCCGGCCATCACCCCCATCATCACCTCGCCGAGTACCGGCACGAACATCGAGGCGATGTTCAGCCCAAGCATGCCGATCTCCAGCAGGTGTGCGAGCTTGGCGTCACGCGCCTTGGCATCCACCTCAGCGGTGGGTACCGCGTGGGCGCGGGCGTCGGCGATCAACTGTTCGCGGTGTTGCTCATAGAAATACTTCCAGGGGTCGATGTTCGCCGCCCAGATACCCTTGCCGGCTCGGGTACGTGTAGACGGCGCCAGATAGGGGTCGTTGTTGGGTTCCAGTTTGGCAGGCGCTTGGGGTGGCAACTCCTTGATGCCCGTGATGAACTGCGGCGTGGTGAAGTCCAGGAGTTTCTTCCATGGCGAACGCCAGATGTCCGTCGGGGAGTCGGCGGCCTTCTGGGTGAACTGGCTGAAGTAGTAAGCCCGCTTTGCATAGGGCACGAACCGACTGAAGAACGCCTGGTACGGCGTCGGGGCAGGGTCGGCGCGCTTGGCGGCGTCGCGCTCGGTAAACAGACGCTTGAACTCTTTTTCCATTTGCGCCCAGGTATAGCGCTTGAGCGGATGCACCGGGTCCTGGGGAATGTAAATGATCAGCTCATTGGGGTAGGTGTATTTCTTGCAGATCAAGAACACCATGCAGCCGGTCATCCTGAGCTTCATCAGGCCCAGGGTCCTGAACCACACTTGCTTGTCGCCCATCCACGGGTGAATTTCGCCCTCGATCACCGAGAGGATCATGCGCTGGTCGGCGGGCTGGATATCCCCGGTCAACACCGCCTGCTCGGCGGCGGCCTTCAATGCAGCCTTCTGGCTGGCAATGAAGTGCTCACGCAGGGTGACCTGTGCGGCGCCCTCCTGCGGGTTAAAAAACGACTGCAGATACGCTTGGTATTTGGCGCCGATGTCCAGGCTGCGGCACAGGCTGAGGAACTGGCTGACCTTGAGGTTGAGCGTCACCGAATGGTAGGTGCCGGGGGTGCTGGTCGCCTCCATGAACCCCGAGGTCTTGTGGTACGCCCCTTCCTTGCACTCATAAGCTTCGAAGTTGTGCAGGGCCGCCTCCAGCATCGACAGCTTCAGGAACTGGAAGTCCGACACCTCGACTTCGAGAATTCCCACCGCCAGCGGTCGGCGCAGGCACAGCAAGGTTTTATCGACGTCCACCTCCACCTGGTATTGGTCCTTCAACGCCTTGAGCAGCAAGGGCCTGGCGAAGGCGTCAATGTCCTGGAAGCTGGCCATGGTTTTGTCCAGCTGAGTCTGTGCGGTAAAGCTCGCCAGGAAGCTGGCCGCCAACGCTTTGCGTTGCACGGGCGAGGCTTTTTCAAGCCAGGCAGGCTGCGGCGTGGCTGCGGCCTTGAGCGCTTGCTTGCGTGCAGGTGTGGCCTCGATCAGCCAGGAGGGGCTGGCGCGTTCGAGGAAGTCGCCATGCAGGCTCTGCGTTGCGGCAGGCGTGGAAGGTTGGGTTACATCGGCCATCGTGTCACTCCTTTGAAATGGAGTGCCAGCACACCACGCTGGCTGTGGCGCCAAGCGGTGCATATGTGGCGCTCGGCGACTCAAGCGCCGTCGGCGGTATCCCTATACCGTCAGTGTGATGACGAAATTCGATTTGCTATGGCTGGGCGGCCTGTAGCGCCGCGCCAACCCTCCTCGGATTCAACCAGACAAAGGATTTCGTCATGCCCAACCCCGCTCCACCCTCCGCAACCGCCTTCGAGCAATTGCCTGCCCAAGCGGTCCACGCCCGTTTCGCCTCGCGCCCGGCCTTGTATTCGGTGGTGTTCAATGCATTGCGTCGGCGCCTTCTGGAACAGTACCCGACACTGAAACTGAACTTGGCCGCGGTCAAGCTGGCCACCCCACATCCAGAGGGTCACTACACCTACCCCTCGTTGATGGAGATTGCGATTGCGCAAGTGTTGAACCCACAGACGCTGGACCTGCACCCCCACCGGGAGCTGGCGTACTACCTGACCCAGCAAGCGCCGAAGATACTCAAGCCAGAGGCGCCGGCCCGCATCGACATGCAGGTGGTCGCGCGCCTGCTCGATGAGTTGCCCGAGTCGCTGTACCTGCACTGGCAGCATGACCTGGCGGACTACTGGAGCGAAGTCGACAGCCATGGCCGCAGCCGCTGGCAATGGCTGAGCGACTTTCTCAACGGTCAGATGACCGCCGCCGCCGCGCGTGCGTCGCGCCTGGATGAAACCCAGCGCGACATGCTGGCGGTCGTCGCCGCCTGGCCGGTGTTGGCAGAGCGCCTGCCGCGCTCCACGCCGGCCACCTATGTGTACTTCATCGAAAACACCTTCAACCGCGCCGGCCAAGAAGCGCTCCTGCTGACACCCGACCTGCTGTTGGTGCGCGGTAAACAGGTGCTGCTGTACAGCGTGGCCGGGAACATCGAGGCCTTCGATTCCATCGAGGCTTTCAGCCAGGCATGGGCCACACGGATGCAAGCGCGCTTTACGTTCGACAGCCTGAGCTGGCGGCGCAACGAACCGAACGGCAACGTCTTCGAACAACAAGCCGGCCTGATCCTCAACCAACAATTGGAAGACCTCGCCACCGTGAGTTTTCAGGGACACGATGAAATCGCCCTGGGGCGGCGCCTGGAAACCCTCACCGACCCAGCGATTGTCTTTACCCAGATGCCCAGCCCCGCCGCCGCGCGCCTGCAAAAGGTCAGCGAGCAATTGCCGGGCTGGCTCAGCCAGGCCGACAGCACCGACCGTTTTGCCTACCACCGCCACCTGCAAGACATGGCTCAGGTGCTGCAGCACAACCAGGGACACTCGTTCAACCAAGGCATTGAAGACCTTCACAGCTTCAGCCGCGCGGCCTTGCGTAAACAGATGCAGACCGATCATGGCGACTGCGACCCCGACGAGGTAGTGCTGGACTTTACCGTGGCCGCTGGCTACCCAGGCGGGGCCGGTATTGTCGAGCATGTGCGCCTGTCGCTGACCGAGCTGGCGGTCAAGAACCTGGCCGGCAAACCCAGCGGCACCCTGAAAATCCTCGCCAAAGGTGCCCAGGCTTTGCCGTCCTGGCTCACAGAGCGCTACCTGCTGGGGGCGTCGGGGTTGATCCAGCGCGTGGATATCGGCACGGCCTATCCGCAGAAAATCAAGGACACGCTGTTGTCCGACAGCACCGATGCGCGCCGGCGTGAAACGCTGTTTACCCGTGAGCTGAAGGTCAAGTTGCCGATGCAGGCGCTGGAATACAAGATCCGCCGGCTACACGGCGTGAGCATTGCAGGCTATCGCTATGTGAAGGCATTGATGGGTGAAACCCCGTCGGATCGTTTCGTTGACGGCCAGGAAATTGTCCTGCGCCCACTGGCCCTCTGCCGCAAGCCCGGGGCCACACCGGATGAAGTCAGCAACGCGTTTATCATCGAACCGCGCGATGCCAGCATCGGCCCGCACCTGCTGTATCAGCCGCTGTACCCCGACGCGCTGCATGAGTACCCCACCCGCCAGGCGCTGCTGGACGCCCTCGCCAGCCCCGGCCCGTTGCAAGACAGCGTGTTGACCTGGCTGAGCGACAAGGCCCGCCCGATCTACGATCACGGTGGTATCCGCGCACCTCACCTGATTCGTTTCCTGCCTGGCGATGAGTTCAGCGTGCCGGAAAAGCCCGAGCCCGCCACCCTGGCCGTCGATGAGGGCGCAGGGGAATGGCTGCAATCGCAGGTCAACGGGCAACTGCTCAACCACCTGTTCGGCAGCACGGCGCGGGCGCTGGTGGACTTGGCGGACAGCGGCTCGGTGTCCAACAGCGAAAGCCGCTGGGCCATTGTGATGCAAGGCGCCTGGTTGCTGTTCAATACCCTGCTGCTGCCGCTGGTACGCGGGCCGGCGATGCTGGTGGGATGGTTCATGGTACTGGTCGGCAGCCTGGCGCAGGACCTGGCGGGCTTGGACAGTGAGGACCCGACCACCCGCGAACTGGCCTTGATTGACTTGCTGCTCAACACCGCAATGGTGCTGTTGCACGCCGCCTCGCCCGAGGCACGGCCACTGGCAGAGCCCACCGCGCGGGACCACGCCCTGCATCTGGAAACCTGGCGACGTTCTGCCGGCCTGCCCCCTTCCCAGCGTGCGGCAGTGGTGCGCCACGGCACGGTGGCACTGCCTGGCGAGCCTCCGGCCAGCGGCCACACCGCCCTGGACTTCAGCCGTTCACTCGCCAGCCCGATGGCCGGCGCCACGTTACTCAAGGCGTTGCTCGAGGTGCATGTGCCCTGGCCAGAAACCTTACCCGCGCCGCAGCCAAGCGGTGCGCTCAAGGGGCTTTACCGCATTGATGGCACCTGGCACGCCAGCGTCGGCGGGTTGCTGTTCCAGGTGAGCGTGGTGCCGGGGTTTGGCGAGGTGTATCTGGTGCATCCGCAACACCCACAGCGTCCGGGTTTCAGGCTGATCAGCGATGGCCAAGGGCATTGGCGCCTGGACTTGCATGCCAGGCTCGAAGGGGGAATGCCAAGAGATCGGTTGAGCGCATGGCAGGGAAGCCGTCAGGACCGATTGGAAGCGTTGGCCTCAGAACTGGAAGTGCTGAGCGTCGAAACCAATTTATTGGTGCCCCAGGCACAGACGCTCAACGATGCGGTGAACAATGCAAGCACTCGCCTGACTGAAGCCAAGCGTGCCCTCAGGGAGGACTGGCAACGACTCAACAACCCCGAACTGTTGCCCGCCCTTCGCCCCAAAATCGCCGAACGCCATGCACAACGGCAGCGCGCGATGTTGCGCGCCAACACCGAATGGAACATTGCAGTCGACAATTATCGGGAAAACACCCAGGCGTATGTCCAATTGCTGCAAAAGACCGAAGCCAAAGCCATTGAAGCGATGGCGCTGGACCGGGTCGAGGTGCAATACAAGCGTGCACGGGATAACGCGACCCGCAACTTTTACAGCCACCTGATGTTGTCGTACGCAAACCTGCATCAAAAAATCTCGTTCGGTCTGGAGTCCCTGCGCGGCGAAAACATCAGTGAACTGCTACGCCGTATCGACCGGGAATTGCCCCACGACATTACTCTCGCCTACGACGAATTCATCAGCACCGCGACGCAGCGGCTGCAAGCGCTGAAAGAAATGTGGGGGCTGGCAGAGCAAATCCAAGCCACGTTGCAACGAGTGCCCAGGGCGCTGCACACAGAGCTGATCGCAAAAATCCCTCCGGATCGCACCGTTTCCCCAGTTGTAATCAAACAACACCTGCTGTTGGCGTATGTCGAGTTGATCCTCAATCGCGCGCTGGACGCCGATCAACCTGCGCAGCGTCCGTTTCTGGAAACGCTCACGGATCGCAAAACCAATGCCCGCATCCTCTCGCACACAGAAATAAGCACCACTAGCGGGTACTCAACTGCCGAGCAAATCGATGTGCTCAAGGATGTAATCCAACAGTACGAGCGGCTGGAAAACGCGGTTAACACCCTCAAAGATATGGACTCTGCGTTGCTGCGAGAGCAATACCGAGAGCCTTACTTGAAAGAGCTCGGCGAAGCGCGCGCAAGCGCTGAAGCACAACTGGCCAACTTGATCCTGGTGGAAGAACAGCTCGCCCCCAAGCCCGTACGCGAAAAAGCCAGGCGACAAAAACCTGCCAACCGACGAGTGATCAAGACTGCCGACAGAAAGAGCCTGGTGGGTGATCTGCGCGCAGAGGACTCCAACGCGCCGGGCAACTATGTTGATATCAAGGATCCGCTCACCGGAAGCGTCGTCGCCACTTACCACGAGCACCCCGGCGAGGGCGTCTGGAACATCGTCGAACCCGCCGTGCAAGTGCCTAAGGCACCCTCGCCCGCCGTTCGCTCACTGAAGACGATCAAGGCCCATGGCCAAGCCATCAAAGCCGAGCGAGCGGGCATCGATGCAAGCATTCGCTACCAACAGCGCAAACTCCAGGACCCGATCCAACGCGAAGAGGTCGAGCCCCAAGATTGGGATGTGATGTTAAGCCAGCACGCCGCAAAATTTTCGGCGCTTGCCGAAGAACTCAGGCAGGCCAGCGATGCGCCCGCCATTGACGCCAGGAACGGCTTCCTTGAAGAAGCCCTGGCAGCAACGCAACGGGCTCGCCAAGTGTGCAGCGAAGGTTACCTGCTGCAGCGCCCCAGCGCGTCGAAGGTCGACTATCTGTGGACCCACGGTTTTGTCGACATCAACCTGGTCAAAAAACGTGTGCCATTGAAGGCCGGCGACTACCTCACCGAATATGCCATTCGCGAAAAAAGTAAAATCAAGCCTGGCATCAAGCCCGAGGAGGCAGACCTGTGGTATGCCCATTTCCATTACCCAAGCGTGGAGACGCCGGCCGCAACACCGGCCTTCGGCCACCTGAAGACCAAAGCCGAACGGCGCTACACGCGCAAGGAGCTGATTGAACAGGCCAGGGCGAATAACCGTGCGGTGATCAATCTGGAGAAGGCGTTGGTCGCGGCGCCGCTGGATCAGAAACTGTTCCTGGGCCTGGAGGTGTGACAGCTGCCGGGGTTGGCTATGCTCTGTGGGACGACCCGACTCGCGAGGGACTTATGGACGACCCCATCGACAACAAACCGCCGACCTTCTGGCAAATGCTGCACAGCGTCATGGCGGCAGCCTTTGGCGTGCAGAGCGGCAAGAACCGCACGCGTGACTTCACCCACGGCAAGCCCAGCCACTTTGTGCTGCTGGGCATCCTGTTCACGGCGATGTTTGCCTTGACCCTGTTTGGCATCGTCAAGCTGGTGCTGCACCTGGCCGGGGTTTAACGCAGCAACAGGTGCAGGCTGAACGGGTAACGGTAGGACGCGGGCTTGCCCACCGCTGACAGTGCGCGAAAATCCACCAATGGCAGCGGGCCCGATAGCCGCCGTGCCTGGGCGGCGTCGATCAACTGGAACAACGCTTCCTGGCGATTGCGACCGCCACGGGCGCCGATATCGACCCCCTTGGCCTCATCATGAATCAACACCATCGCCCAGCCACCCAGGGTGAAATGCCCCGCCACCAAGGTACTCAGGCGTCCATCAAGGCGCGCCGCGAGAATCTGCGGTGAGCTGTTGGCGGCACTGAACAACACGTCTTTGCCGGGTACTCGACCACTGTCTTGCAGGGCCTGCATGGCACCCAGTGCCATCTCATCATTGGCAGACCACACCAGTGCGGTCTGCGGATAGCGCTTGAACAGCTGGCTGGCCTGCTCGAATGCGCGCTGGCGGCTCCACTCACCGTACACCAACTGGCGCAGGCGCACTTCGGGGTGCTCGGCCAGGGCACGCTGCATGCCCTGTACTCGCAGTTGCGCGACCGGCGTGGTCTTGGCGCCGGAAAACGCCAGCAGGTCAAGGGTTGCACCTGGGGCGACCGGCCCGTGCTGGCGCAACAAGTCGGTGAGCATCAGGTAGCCCGCCTGCTCGTCGTCGGCAACCATCGTGCCGATCAAACCGGTGTTGTTGTAGGCGTCCAGTAGTTGCACCTGATCGGGCGTCAGCGCGCTGCTGACGATCAGTAACTTCACCCCGCTGCCCTGGGCCATGCGCATGATTTGCGGGCCGACATACTGTTCATTGACCAGCACCAGGTAATCGGGCCGTTCAATACCCTGCAGCGCCTCTCGCGCATGGGCCAAGGTGACTTGGTTGTCGCGCTCGGAATAGCGCACACGCAAATCCAGGCCGAGGTCCTTGGCGCCGGCCTGCATGAACTGCGCGTAACTGACCCAAAAGGTTTCCGAAGACCGGCCAGGGTTGAGAAACACCACCGACGCAGCCTGGGCGATTGCCCCGTACGCCGACCCCAGCAACCACACACACGCCATCAGAACCTTCAACATGGTTGCCTGAACCTTGAATATTGATCGCCATGATAGTGGCAATTAGATATTCAATCGAGGCTCAATCCACGTGCTGCTTTTACTGGTGGCTGACCCAGAACACCGCGGTTCCGACCACCAGGATAATCAGGAACAAAATTGCCCAGGCGTCCACGGTACTGTCGGGTTTACGGGCTTTGGTGGAATTACTCATCGCATCGCCTCTTGTCGGTTTTATAGGTGACTGCACTCAGACTCGATCACAGTAAAGACCACACTTGTCCCCATGACAAATGTGGGTATGGCGATAACGGTTCTCATTAGTCAGTTTGGTTATTTACATATACCCAAACATCACTTTTGCGCATATACGCAAACTGTTATCGTGCGCCGGCTCCGTTGGGAGTGCGCGGCCGTGCGCGCAGATTTGCCGAGAACAGGACCTATATGTACGTATACGACGAATACGATCAGCGCATCATCGAGGACCGCGTCAAGCAGTTCCGTGATCAGACCCGACGCTACTTAGCAGGTGAACTGAGCGAAGAAGAGTTCCGCCCTCTGCGCCTGCAAAATGGCCTTTATGTGCAGCGCTTTGCGCCGATGCTGCGGGTGGCCGTGCCCTATGGCCAACTGACGTCGCGCCAGACGCGCATGATGGCCAAGATTGCCCGCGACTTCGACAAAGGCTATGCCCACATCAGCACCCGCCAGAACGTACAGTTCAACTGGCCGGCTCTGGAAGATGTGCCGGATATCCTGGCTGAACTGGCTACCGTGCAGATGCACGCCATTCAGACCAGCGGTAACTGCCTGCGCAACGTGACCACCGACCAGTTTGCCGGCGTCGCTGCCGACGAGCTGATCGACCCACGGCCATGGTGCGAGATCGTGCGCCAGTGGACCACCTTCCACCCTGAATTCGCCTACCTGCCGCGCAAGTTCAAGATCGCCATCAATGGCTCGACCTCGGACCGTGCGGCCATCGAAGTGCACGACATCGGCCTGGAGCCGGTGTACAACGCCGCCGGTGAGCTGGGCTTTCGTGTATTGGTCGGCGGCGGCCTGGGCCGTACCCCGGTGGTCGGCGCGTTCATCAACGAGTTCCTGCCGTGGCAGGACCTGTTGAGCTACCTCGACGCCATCCTGCGGGTCTACAACCGTTACGGCCGTCGCGACAACAAGTACAAGGCCCGGATCAAGATCCTGGTCAAGGCGCTGACCCCTGAGGTGTTTGCCCAGAAAGTCGATGCCGAAATGGAACACCTGCGCGGCGGCCAGACCACCCTGACCGAAGCCGAAGTACACCGCGTCGCCAAGCACTTCGTCGACCCTGAGTACAAGGCCCTGAGCAATCAGGACGCCGAGCTGGCCGCACTCGACCAGCAACACCCAGGCTTCGCCCGCTGGCGCACCCGCAACACCCTGGCGCACAAGAAGCCCGGCTACGTGGCAGTGACCCTGTCGCTCAAGCCCACCGGCGTCGCGCCAGGCGACATCACCGACAAGCAACTGGATGCGGTCGCCGACCTGGCCGAGCGCTACAGCTTCGGCCAACTGCGCACCTCACACGAGCAGAACATCATCCTCGCGGACGTTGAGCAGAGCCAATTGTTCACCCTGTGGGGCGAGCTGCGCGAAGGCGGCTTTGCCACGCCGAACATCGGCCTGCTGACCGACATCATCTGCTGCCCGGGCGGCGACTTCTGCTCGCTTGCCAACGCCAAATCGATCCCGATTGCCGAGTCGATCCAGCGCCGTTTCGACGACCTGGACTACCTGTTCGACATCGGCGAGCTGGACCTGAACATCTCCGGTTGCATGAACGCCTGTGGTCACCACCACGTCGGCCACATCGGCATCCTGGGTGTGGACAAGAAAGGCGAAGAATTCTACCAAGTGTCCCTGGGTGGCAGCGCCAGCCGCGATGCGAGCCTGGGCAAGATCCTCGGCCCATCCTTCGCCCAGGAAGCCATGCCGGAGGTGATCGGCAAGCTGATCGACGTATACATCGAACAGCGCACCGAAGATGAGCGTTTCATCGACACCTACCAGCGCATCGGCATCGACCTGTTCAAGGAGCGCGTCTATGCAGCGAATCATTAAGAACAACGCAGTCGTCGACGAAACCTGGCACTTGCTGCCCAAGGACGCGAGCTTCGACGGCATTTCCAACTGCGACGACCTGATCGTGCCGCTGGCCCTGTGGCGCGAGCACGGCCACGCCCTCAAGGCCCGCGACGGCGGTTTGGGGGTGTGGCTGGACGCCGATGAAGAAGCCGAAGAAATCGGCGATGACGTGAAGCACTTCCAGGTCATCGCCCTGAACTTCCCGGCCTTCACCGACGGGCGCAACTACTCCAACGCGCGCCTGTTGCGTGACCGTTATGGTTACAAGGGTGAACTGCGTGCCATTGGCGATGTGCTGCGTGACCAACTGTTCTACCTGCACCGCTGCGGGTTCGATGCCTTCGCCTTGCGCGCGGACAAAGACCCTTATGAAGCGCTGGAAAGTCTCAAGGATTTCTCGGTGACCTATCAAGCGGCCACCGATGAACCCCTGCCACTGTTCCGTCGCCGCTAACACCCTGTAGGAGCGAGCTTGCTCGCGAAAAACCTGAACGATAACGCAGGTCGCCTGGCTGTAGTGGCGCCCTCGCGTTCTTCGCGAGCAAGCTCGCTCCTACAGTTCCGTCGCCAGTCAATCCTTCGTGATCAACTCCCGCTTGACATTAAAGTTAACTTTAAGCTTAGCCTGAGGCCTCCCCTGCTCAGGAGTTAACCCATGTCACCGTTCGCCCCCCTGCAACTGCCTAACGGCCAAGTCATCGCCAACCGCATCGCCAAGGCCGCGATGGAAGAGAACATGGCGGACCTGCATCAGGCACCGTCCAACGCATTGAAGCAGTTGTACAAGACCTGGGCCGACGGCGAGCCCGGCCTGCTGCTGACCGGTAACGTGATGATCGACCGCCGCGCCATGACCGGCCCTGGCGGTGTCGCGCTGGAAAACGAGCAACACCTGGCCAGTTTTCGTGAATGGGCCGACGTAGCCCGGGCCAAGGGTGTGCACTTCTGGGTACAGCTCAGCCATCCGGGCCGCCAGACCATGGCCAACCTCGGTCAACAAGCGTTGGCACCCTCGGCTATTGCGCTGGATGTGGGCAGTTTTTCCAAGATGTTCGCTACACCCAAGGCCATGACCGAAGACGACATCCAGGACGTCATCAAGCGCTTCGCCACCAGCGCCCGCCTGGCCGAGCAAGCCGGGTTCACCGGGGTGCAGATCCACGGCGCCCATGGCTATTTGTTGAGCCAATTTCTCTCGCCCTTGAGCAACCATCGCACCGACCGTTGGGGCGGCTCCTTGGAAAACCGCGCACGCCTGCTGCTGGAGGTTATCCGCGCCGTACGGGCCAGCGTCAGCCCTTCATTTTGTGTGTCGGTAAAGCTAAATTCCGCAGACTTCCAGCGCGGCGGCTTCGATGAGACCGATGCACGCGCTGTAGTGGAGATGCTCAATACACTGCCGATTGATTTGCTGGAATTGTCCGGCGGCAGCTATGAAGCGCCGGCCATGCAAGGTGAAGCCCGGGACGGCCGCACCTTGGCCCGTGAAGCCTACTTTTTGGATTTCGCCACACAAATGGCGAGCATCGCCACCATGCCACTGATGGTGACCGGAGGTATTCGCCGCTTGCCGGTGGTCCAGCAGGTACTCGACAGCGGCATCGCCATGGCCGGCATCGCCACCGCCCTGACCCTGGAGCCGCAGCTGATCAAGCAGTGGCGTGAAGGTCGCGACCTCAACCCACAACTCAAGCCCATGGAATGGAAGCGCAAACCCCTGGCCGCCCTCGCCACCCTCGCCGTGGTGCGCAACCAGATGCGCCGCCTGAGCCGCGGCCGCCTGCCCAACCCCAACGTCGCGCCCTGGCTGGCACTGGTGTGTGACCAGCTGTTTATCGCGCGGCGTACGCGGCAGTATCGCGCAAGCATGACGCAATCTTCACATTAAAGGCGGAGCATTCGCCGTGATTGAACTGTCCCCTACTGATCAGCAGTTTTTCAACCTCACTGACGATTGGAGTTCCTCATGGCGAAAATCAACCTGGCCCAGCAGTTGGCGACGACCCTGGAACAAGCGGGCATCAAGCGTATCTGGGGGCTGACCGGCGACAGCCTCAATGGCCTGACCGACGCCTTGCGCAGCATGGACAGCATCGAGTGGATGCATGTGCGCCACGAAGAGGTCGCGGCCTTCGCTGCCGGTGCCGAAGCGGCGGCCACCGGCGAGTTGACGGTGTGCGCCGGCAGTTGCGGGCCGGGTAACCTGCATTTGATCAATGGGTTGTTCGACTGCCATCGCAACCATGTGCCGGTGCTGGCGATTGCCGCGCAAATTCCGTCCTCGGAGGTGGGCCTGAATTACTTTCAGGAGACCCACCCCCAGGAACTGTTCAAGGAGTGCAGCCACTTTATCGAGCTGGTGAGCAACCCCGAGCAGATGCCTCAGGTGCTGCACCGTGCCATGCGTTCGGCGATTCTCAACCGAGGCGTGGCGGTGGTGGTGATTCCGGGGGATGTGTCGCTGTTGGAGGTGGAAGATAAGCTCAAGCCGTGGCCGGCCTTGCACGCACCGCGCACCGTGCCGGTTGAGCAGGACTTGCAGCGCCTCACCGACTTGCTCCAGAGCAGCGAGAAAGTCACTCTGCTGTGTGGCAGCGGCTGTGCCGGTGCCCACGATCAGGTAGTGGCGCTGGCCGACGCCCTCGGCGCGCCGGTGGTGCATGCACTGCGGGGCAAGGAGCACGTGGAGTGGGATAACCCGTTCGACGTGGGCATGACCGGCCTGATCGGTTTCAGCTCCGGTTACCACGCCATGCTCGACTGCGACACCTTGATCATGCTCGGCACCGACTTCCCCTATCGCCAGTTCTACCCGACCGACGCGAAGATCATCCAGGTGGACCGCAACCCGCAAGCCCTGGGGCGCCGTGCGACCTTGGACCTGGGCATCGCCGCCGACGTCAGTGAAACCATCGCCGCGCTGCTGCCACGCCTGACCCGCAAGACCGATCGCAGCTTCCTCGAAACCTCCTTGAAGCACTACGAAAAAGCCCGCCAAGGCCTGGATGATCTGGCGCAACCGTCCAAGGCTGGTAGGCCGATCCATCCCCAGTACGTGGCGCGCTTGCTCAGCGAGCTGGCCGATGATGATGCGATCTTCACCGCCGATGTCGGCTCACCCACCGTGTGGGCGGCGCGTTATCTGAAGATGAACGGCAAGCGCCGGCTGATCGGCTCGTTCAACCATGGCTCGATGGCCAACGCGATGCCTCAGGCTATCGGCGCCCAAGCGGCATTCCCTGGACGGCAGGTGATTTCGATGTCTGGGGACGGTGGTTTCACTATGTTGATGGGGGATTTCATTTCCCTGGCGCAGCTGCAATTGCCGGTCAAACTGGTGGTGTTCAACAATTCGTCCCTGGGTTTTGTCGCCATGGAGATGAAGGCCGCAGGTTACCTGGACACCGGCACCGAGCTGAAAAACCCGGACTTCGCGGCCATGTCCAATGCCATGGGAATCTTGGGCATTCGGGTGGGGCAATCCGAAGATTTGGAGCCAGCCCTGCGCCGTGCGCTGGCCCATAACGGCCCGGTGTTGGTGGATGTGGTGACCGCCACTCAGGAACTGGTAATGCCGCCGAGCATCAAGCTGGAACAGGCCAAGGGGTTCAGCCTGTATATGCTCAAGGCGGTCATGAGCGGGCGCGGCGATGAGGTTATCGAACTGGCACGTACCAACTGGTTGCGATAACCCCCTACTGTAGGAGCGAGCTTGCTCGCGAAGATCGTAACGACAACGCTGACATCCTGAATGAACGCGTTATCCTCGAGTTTTTCGCGAGCAAGCTCGCTCCTACAGGGGCCGGGCTAATTTCAAGCCTTCTGTTTTTCTACCCACTTGCCATAGGCATCGATGAACGCCTGCAGGAACGGCTTGGTCTTGTCCGACACCTTCCCCGCCTCATCGAACACACTGCCCGCCCCGCCCAGGTAGGCTTCCGGCTGCTGCATGCACCACACATCCAGGAACACCAGGGACTGACGCAAATGGTGGTTGGCGCCAAAGCCGCCAATGGCACCCGGCGACACGCTGATGATCGCCCCCGGCTTGCCGCTCCAGGCGCTTTGCCCGTATGGGCGCGAGCCCACGTCGATGGCGTTTTTCAAGGCGGCTGGCACGGAGCGGTTGTATTCGGGGGTGACGAACAGCACCGCGTCGGATGAACTCACCTGTTTGCGCAAAGTGCTGTAGGCTGCTGGCGGTGTTGCACCGTCGATGTCCTCGTTGTAGAGCGGCAAGTCGCCGATTTCAACAATGTTCAACTTGAGATTGGCAGGGGCCAGTTCGGCCAGGGCCAGCGCGACCTTGCGGTTGATCGACTCTTTTCTCAAGCTGCCCACCAGGACGGCAATCGTGTAGACCTTGCTCATTGAGGTTTCCCGACTTCTGAATAAAGGAGCTTGTAGTTATAGAGGCTTCGCGGCGCGTTCACCAGAGGGTTATGCGGATTCCCTCGACGTTTTCCTTGCAAGCGCTTGCGTAGGAAGCGTCTGAAAATATCAGCGAATAGTATTTTTTTCTTATAGGTAAACTACCCCGCTCCCTGACGGTCTACAGAACCGCAAATCGAGTGTTTATCTCCAGAGGTTCTAAACAGATGGCTGCAGTACTTGTTGGACAGTTTCATGCCAGAGACGCGGAAGGCCGCGTGTATTCGGTGCATGAGTTCCAGGAATCCAACCCGGCGCAAGGCGACCTGGCGGGATCGACGCCCACCGTGACCTACAAGCTGGCCATTGGCGACCGTGTAGAAAAGCTGGAAGGTGATGAATTCAAACTGATCCAGTCGGGCACCATTCTCGTGCGCGAGTCCGAAACCACTCTGGCCTCGTAAGCGCTTGCCATGTTCACCTGCTCAGTCCTGGCGACTGGGCTGGGAACGCTCATGGGCGGCGGATCTGCGTTACCTCTATGCCCTGCTCGTCTTGCTTGAGCGTCACCAGCAACTGGCCGCGCTCCCCTTGCACCGTATACATCGAGCGCTTGTAACCCGGCGCGTTGTACGCGGGGTAAGCCTCGACCTCCCTGACCAGGGTAATCCCCACTACTGCGCCCACTTGCTCGTCCACCTGTTGCTGGGTGCGGATAAAGGCTTGCAGTGCGAGGTCATCCGGCGTCGGTTCATTCTGATGATTGAAGAAGTAAGCCGCCAGGCCTCCCACGGTCACCAGGACCAGGAGTTGCTTGGCCGTTACCCCGAAGAACGTCGAGGGCAGAGGCATATGAGACCAGACCTGTTTTTTATTTTAAGTACCGGCAAACCGGCAGGGGTCGTTGCTGATCAGACTGGCCATTCTAGTGGGGTCGTGGCTGAACGCCATAGCCTGGGACGACCCCGGCAGTCTTTTTTACGCACGAAGGCCTGCGCCATTGAATCCCCTGCGCACTGCACATAGACTCCGGCCATGCGTTTACGTCATATCGAAGTGATTCAGGCCATCTTGCAAACCGGCCACCTCGGCACCGCCGCCGAGTGGTTGCAACTCCCCGTGGGCGAAGTAGACGCCACCCTCAAGGACGCTGAGCAGCAACTGGGCTTCATGCTGTTCGCCAGCGTGCGCGGGCGCTTGCAGCCAACCCGGGAAACCTTGGAGCTGCAGGCGCAAATCACTGCTCTGTACGAAGCCCTGGAGCCGCTGCAACGCCTCGCCAGCCGTTTGAAACACCACCACGCGCCGCCCTTGCGCGCCCTCTGCACGCCGCCGCTTGCCAACCAACTGTTGCCCCAGAGCATTGCCGCGCTGCGTCGACGCTTCCAGGATATGCCGTGCAACCTGTCGAGCCAACCCACTGGCGAGATCATCAACAGCCTGCTGTTGCATGAAGCCGATGTAGGCCTGAGCCTGCATGACCCTGAGCATCCACAGATCCAAAGCACGGTGCTGGCCCAAGGCAAATTGCAGTTGCTGGCCCCCCATGGCTGGCTCAAGCCCAAGCAAAAATACATTGCGTTGCAGGACTTGGCCGGCCAGTCGCTGATCGGCCTGGAAGGCCATGACCCGCTCAGCCGCTTGCTGGATGCCAAGCTGCAAGCCCTGCGACCACTGCCCGTGGTGCAGACGCGGGTGCAAACCTACCCGATGATGCGCGGCCTGGTGGAAGCCGGAGAAGGCCTGGCAATTGTCGACCCGTTCACCGCCTTCGGTGCGCAGGCGTCCGGCCTGGATACCTGCCCGTTATCGCCGCCCATTCCGGTCAGCCTATACGCACTGACGTTGAAGAATGCCGCGTCCACACCCGCGCTGAATGCGCTGCTGGAAATCGTCGCGCAAAAAGCCCAGGCCCTGCTGGCGGGCTCGCCAGCACCGTAACGGGGCTCCGCGCCCTTTCCTTCCTGGCACGACACACGGCCTTAAAGAAAAGACAGGAACCCCATCCTGTGCGCAGGGCACTCATCCAGCACAAAGCACACGCTTTCTAACGGATGAACAGCGCAACAAAGGATTGATACCCATGCTCCCACTTCCCAATGCACTGGCGCACTTGCCGCTGCTGCACCCTGCTGCCCTGACTCAAGCACCACCCCTGCAGCCCGCGCTCACGACGCAGCCCTTACCGGTGGAGGCTTCCACCAACGATTTGGCCCCCGACGAACTCGACAACCCGACAGCCCTTAAACAAGCCTTCAGTGAGCGCTGTAACTGGCAGCTACTGGCAGACAACCTGGGCGAACTCCTCAAGGAACTCAACGACGCCTTCCCAGGCGAGTTGTCGGACCGCCAACGAGGCGCGCTCGAAGCCCGGCTCGCCACGCATCTGGCAACCTCCACGCTACCGGTGTGCGAGGGCTCACGGTACTCGCGGCAACACAACCTGGCACCCAACAGCCGGGTCAAGCTAGGTACATTCCTAAGCGGCAGCGGCGTGCCCGCACCCAAGAGTCTTGAGGCGTTGCTGGCGCTTTATCAGGTGGCGACCAAGCAGGTGCAGACGTTTCCCCTCGGCAATTACGGTGGCGCCCTGTCGTGGCCGATCCCGCTGTCGGCGCAGGACCAACAAGCCCTCATTGACCTGTTGAACACACCAAACCCCGCCCTGCCGGAACTGCCACTGACCGACAAACAGGGTGTGCTGGGCTACCTGTGCTCTGTCACTCACCTGTCGAGCAACGACTTCAAATTCCCGGCCAGCGCCATGGAAATGCTGCTGGGATCGGCCAAGGCGCAAGCACTGGGCCAGTTCATTCAAGCGCGACTGGGCGGCATCGCAACCAACACCAGCGTCAATGACTACTTGTTGGCAGCCATTGCATTAGGGCTGGACCCGCAAGCCCTGGGAACACCGGCCCGCAACAGCGTGAGTGGCTTTGATCTCGGCCAACGAGCGCTCTGGAACCAGCCGCCCAACGTGGTGATCGAGGGCTTGAGCCGCCATCTGGTCGCGGAAGGTCGAGCGTCCAAGGCATCGGCTGACCTGGCAGCGCGCCTGTTGCTGGCACGTACCGCACCGCAGTATCTGGTCAAGGACATACCGCCCAACGTGACCTACGGCAGCGTGGCGTGGACTCAATTGGAGATCGCCGTGGCCAAGCTGGAGGTCGAGTCGCCGGGACGTGCATTCACCATGACCTACAGCGAGGTACTGACAGCCGCCGAGACCACCGATGTCGGAGCGCTGACCCAGACGATCCATCGCGAAGCCTTGCACAACTGGGGAATCGTCAACGGTTACTTGAAAGCGGACACCTTTCCCAGCGATACGCAGATGCGCGCCACGCAAACCGCCTTCAGCAATCAGCAACAATCGTTGCAGGCCACCGCCCAGGCACTGGCAACCCCCATTCCGATGCGCGAGGAGATGGGCATGCAATTGCTGCGGGAAAAATTTCCCGGTGTGCCGGACGACGTCTTCAGGGCAAAGCACCTGACCAAAGCCCGGCTGATTCCAGGGCGGCCAGGGCGCTTCCCCGGTACCCACTCGATGCTGGATGTGGTCATGCAGGGTGCCAAGGTCGACAACAGCGACAGCGAGCACTGGATCACCCAGGACAAGCGCATCCCCATCATGGCGTTCTGCGCGCTTTCCGATAGCGGCGTACTGTCGGTCGCAGACGCCTTTGACCAGCACTACAAACCCGCGATGGAGGCGCTGGAAAAAGGTCATGCGGGAATGACCCAGCACCTGATATCGACGTTACCACCGCAAGATCGGGAAAATTTCGAATATGGCCAGCTCGAATTTTTCCATACCAACGACTACTTCATAGAAGCCGATTTTTCGAGCAAAACCCTGATCAAGAAAGGCCATACGCTGGATGTGAAAATCACCCGCAACGGGCAGGTCAATATTTATCGGATCGACACCCACGCCGGGAGCATTACCAAACACAATTACCTCGCGCATATTTATTCGCCGCCCTATTCCCGACTCGATATGCGCGACGCGAACACGTTGCGCAGGACCGTGCGCTTCAACCCGTTCGCAGACGAGCACGCCCAACGGTCCAAGGAAACACCGGCACGCGTTGAAACGCCGCAGGTGTTCGACTCCAAGCGCACCCGCTACATCGCCAAAGTGCTCACCCAACGTCTGGACCTGCACGGCGATGACCTGCTCCAGCACGCCCGTGGAACCACTTCATACGATAAAACCAGCGCCGCCAACCAGGCCATCGGCGAGTTTTTTCTCAACATGATCCCTTTCAGGTCGGCGATTGTTAATTTCATGCAGGGCAATATCGGCGACGGCTTGATGGACCTTGGCCTCGATGTGATCGGCCTGGTGACACTGGGCGCCGGCAAAGCCGCCCAGGCCGGCAAAGTGCTGAGCAAGGGCGTGTTTGGGGTCAAAGGCGTCGCCAGAACTGCACGGTTCGTCGGCACCGTCGCGCTCGAGGCGCTTAACCCATTGGGCGGCGCAGGCGATTTGCTCAAGGGCATCAGCCGCTGGGCCTGGTCCAAGGGCGCGAAAGCCTTCAATACGCTCAGGGGCGCCACCGGCAGCTACGACCTGCTCAAGGCCGCCAGTACCCAGCATGGCCTGGTTTCCACAGGCACCGCCAGGATTGCCGGGCATGACCTCGAAATGGGGGCCGTGTTCCAAGGTGGCAACTGGCACGCCTTTGATGCAGCAAAGGGCTTGCCCTATGGGCCGCCACTCCAGCATTTCCAACCCTCGGTGGTGGCCGCCAACGGCGAGCTCAAGGTGCTCAATACACCGTCGCTGCAGGGTTACGAGGCCACGGTCTCTGCAGACCTGCTCCAGGTCAAAGGCTTGCAAGGCAACGTCTACGTAGGCCCGAACAATAAAGAATATGTGAAGGTTGACGGCACGCTGTATGAGTCCAACCTGAAAGAAGGTCAGCGCTTTATAAGGCATCCGTCTGGAACCGGCGTCGACCTTCCAGTCAAGGAGGTGGGCGTTGCGGGTTGGGAACCGATTTCACGCGGTCACCGTTTGCCCGGAGGTGCGCCCACTACAACCCATTGGCGATTATCCGACGACACGTTCGTCGTACCCCTTGATGATGTAAAGATAACGCGTACAGGGGATTCCCCCTACGCCGTCCACTACAAAGGCCGCGATCATACGGTGACGTTTGATACGCAGGTCGGCGCATGGAAAAGCGAGATGTCCAATACTCACGTTCCCGGCAACCAGGCGAACACAGGCGCCATGTATTTTTGGCGGACCGGCAAGGGGAAATGGCAGCTGGGTAGTGTCGATGAGTTCAATCACGCAAAAAAAATCAAAACCCATAAACATATCTTTGTTAACGCCTCGCCGTCTATTTCTCTGACGGTCCCCCATAACACCAAGCCAATTCCCAAAGAGATTCACTACTTCTGGGCCGGCGGCCATATGAATCCTCACTTGCAGGACAACATACGGATCAATGCGCTCAACACGCCTGGCTATAAATCTATCGTCCATGTTGATGCCAACGACCAGAGGACGTTTGTCAAACTCAAAAATCAACTGGAGGCCAACAAGTCAGGCATTCAGGTCAGAAACCTTCATAAAGACGAGCTTTTCCAACAGTTAAAGTCTTCCGACATGTATGCCTATTTCCGCCAAGGCCAGGGAACCAACCTTGCTGCAGCCTCGGATGTGGCGCGCTATCCGATCATGAAGAAATATGGCGGCATTTACCTTGACACTGACGACACCATTGTCACCACCATCAAAGACACCGAATTGCACGCGGCGCCCAACGACATTCTGTTAAACAGCCCCGTCGCCATTGAGTTCACTGACTACAAAAATTTCTACAACACCAGCAACTTCGCCACCCAACCTGACAACCCTGTCATCGACACCATTATCAGTGAGATGCGCACCCGCTTCGCTAATAACAAAGACTACTTCACCGCACACCGCCCCACCGTTCAACAAGGCGAGGCACCCAATGCTGAGTTCTACGAGTACGAGCGTAAAATTTTTGAGACGGTTGGCCCCGATATGTTTAACGACATACTGAAGTCGCGCCGGCCTGACATGTATGACCTCGGTTTTGATAGATTAAAAGAAGTCACACTGGTTGATAATAAACCCGTGCGCAACGGGCCGGCTATCAACATAGAAGCGGTCATACACGAGCAGTATAAAGCGCAAGGCATCGTCCCACCGAGCGATACGCGAGAAAAAATGAACGCGGTAAAAACCCATTACTTTCCGTTCGCCTTGGATTTTAAAATCAAAACCGGCAACGAACACTCTTGGATGTACACCTGAACATTGAGATAGCGGGACGGGCCGGCATAAATGCCGCCTGGTCCCCGCCAGGGTCAACATCCTCGGCCGTTCATACCGCTTCGCGCTCCGATTTGAACAACCGATACCAGAAAATTGCGACTTCGCGGGTGTGCGGGTCGATCCCGCGATAACGCAGTTGATCGATACCGCCCATCACATAACCACAGCGCTCATACAGGCGACAGGCGCCGAGGTTGTTGTTCTGGGTTTCGAGCATCATGCCCGGCAGGTTTTTCTTGCGGGCCCAGAATTGCGCGACGTCCAGCAGTGACTTGGCCACGCCATGTCGGCGCGCCGGCAACGCCACGGCCAACTCGTCAACGTGGGCAAAGCCGTTCCAGTTGGTGCTGACCACGATATGCCCCACGGCACAGTCATCCAGGTACGCCATGAAGATCGAGCTGTCGGCGGCGTCACGGAAACTGGCGAACTCCTCCGGGTCGATGCCATAGCACTTGCGGTACGGCAGCACGCGCTCCACTGGCCATTGGTCAACGCGCTGGCCCATTTGCGGCACCCCATAGGCGCTGACTTCAAAGCTGAAATCATTGCCCCATACATAGGCGTCAAAACCTTCGTCGGCGACTCGCACACTGAGTCCTGGATACTTCGGGTTCATTACAGCTTGCATAACCTTCCTTAACCCTTGATGCAGTCGACGGTATAACGACGGCCACTGCCGTCATCTTCGTGTTGCAGCCCATGCACATCCGCGACAAAGCCGGGGAAACTGCTATCGAACGTGCGGGCAAATGCCAGGTAATCGATGATCGAGCGCGTTGACTCGGTGAAGCGTTCGCCAGGCATGATCAGTGGAATGCCCGGCGGGTAAGGCACCAGCATCACGGCGGCGATGCGTCCTGCCAAGGCATCGATAGAGACCGCCTCCACCTCGCCCCTGACCAACTGGTCGTAGGCATCGGCGGGTTTCATCGCGATTTGCGGCAATACCGTATACATACGCTTGAGGTGCCTGGCCGTGGCATTGCTACGGTAACAGCTGTGCAACTGGTCGCAAAGGTCGCGCAGCCCCAGGCCTTGATAACGCGCCGGGCCTTGGGCATACACCGACGGCAAGCAACTGGCCAGGCTGACATTGGCATCGTAGCTACGCTTGAACTCCAGCAGCTCGGTGAGCAAGGTGCTCCATTTGCCTTTGGTAATGCCCATCGAAAACAGCACGAGGAACGAATACAGCCCAGTTTTTTCCACCACTAACCCGCGCTCCCAGAGGAACTTGCTGACCACTGCGGCGGGAATCCCACACTCGCTCAAGGCCCCTCCGGCGTTGAGGCCAGGCATCACCAGCGTGACTTTGATCGGGTCCAGCAGTACGTAGTCTTCGACCACGTCGCCAAAGCCATGCCACTCATCCCCAGGGTGCAACAGCCAATCCGCCGTGGCGACCCGGTCGATGCCTGCTACCGAGGGTGGTTGCCAGATGGAAAACCACCAGTCTTCGGCCGCGATATGCTGGCGCAAGTTGGCCAGGGCGCGACGGAAACTCAAGGCCTCGTCGAACATTTCCTGGAGCAGCGAGCGCCCGGCCGGGCCTTCCATCATCGCCGAGGCCACATCCAGCGACGCGATGATGCTGTATTGCGGCGAGGTGGAGATGTGCATCATGAAGGCTTCATTGAAGCGGTCACGGTCCAGTTGCCGTGCGCCACCGTCCTGCACGTGGATCATCGACGCCTGGCTGAAGGCGGCCAGCAATTTATGCGTACTGTGGGTGGTGAACACCAAGGGGCTGTCCGGCGTGCGCGAGGTGCCCATGCCATAGCGCCCGGCGAAAAACTCGTGAAAGGCGGCGTAGGCGTACCAGGCCTCATCGAAGTGCAGCACCTCGACACTGCTGCCCAACTGCTGCTTGATCAGTTCGGCGTTGTAGCACAGGCCGTCATAGGTGGAGTTGGTCACCACCGCCAATTTCACTTTCGGTGCTCGCCCACGGGTCAAGGGGCTGGCGTCGATCTTGGCGCGGATCGACTCAGGGCTGAATTCGCTCAGGGGGATCGGACCGATGATCCCCAGTTCGTTGCGCTCCGGGCACAGGTACAGCGGGATCGCGCCGGTCATGATGATCGAATGCAATACGGACTTGTGGCAATTGCGGTCCACCAGCACCAGGTCATCGCGCCCCACCATGGAATGCCAGACGATCTTGTTGGCGGTGGACGTGCCGTTGATCACGAAGAACGTATGGTCGGCGCCAAAGTTACGCGCAGCGCGGGCCTCGGCTTCGGCCAACGGCCCGGTGTGATCGAGCAGCGAGCCCAGCTCGGGCACCGATACCGACAAGTCAGAGCGCAGGGTGTTCTCCCCAAAAAACTGATGGAACGCCTGCCCCACCGGGCTTTTGCGATAGGCCACGCCACCGCCATGGCCGGGGGTGTGCCAGGAATAATTGGAGTCGGCGGTGTGTTGCACCAAAGCCTTGAAGAACGGCGGTAACAGGCCATCCAGGTAAGTGCGTGCGGCGCGGGCGACTTGGCGCGCCAGAAACGGCACGGTGTCTTCGAACAGATAAAGGATGCCGCGCAGTTGGTTGAGCTCGCTCATGGCATCGGCAGGGGCGTTTTCCAGGGTGACTTGCTCGCCCAGCGCAAAGATCGGCAGGTTGGGCGCGCGCAGCCGCGCCAGGCGAATCAGCTCTACCATGTTTTGCAACAGATGAGTGTTTTCCCCGGCGCCTTCGGCGGCGATCAACATGCACGCCAGACCATGATGGGTAGCGGCCACCAGCCGCCCCTCGGCGTAGTCCACCGCAGAAAAAATACTGAAGCCCTCCTGTTCCAACTCCCTGGCGATGCCTCGAACCCGGTCACCGGCAACGGTGTCGGCCTTGATGTCACGGTGCACGATCAGAACGGGGAACTTCAGGTCTTTGTACATGAGCACTCTTACTCCGGAGGCTTTGCACAAGGGTAGAAGCTGGAAGCAAAAGTGGCGAATGAAGATTTCACAGGCGGTCGAGAGGTACCTGCATAACTTCGGTACGGGGCTGAACCTGTGGCGAGGGAACTTGCTCCCGTGACGGCCTGCCAGCTGGGCCATACCTACCTGACATCCCGCGACCCAACTGTGGGAGCTGGCTTGCCTGCGATGACGGCCTCACAGTCAACACAGTTGGACCGGGTACATATCCGTTATTTAGGTAACGGCCGCTTAAGGTTCCGCCCTGACGGCGGGTCACTTTGGAAAAGCCCCAAAGTAACCAAAGGGCTCTTGCCCCACCACTCGGCACCTCGCCTAGGCTCGGTGTGCCCGTAATCCGCCAGTGATTTGGGGGGCCGCCGCCACGCGCCATCCATGGCGCGGGGCGGCTAAACCGGCATCCCTGCCGGTTTACCCCCCAAATCCCTGTCGAATTCCGGCCAGCGTGGTTTAACGGGGCGCTTGAGATCAAGATCAAAAGCAGAGCAAGAGCAGATCAAGAGCGGCTCGCTTCGCATCGTGGTTACCGTCGGCTGTCAGGCCGCCATCGCAGGCAAGCCAGCTCCCACATTTGGATCGCGGGGCGTCAGATAGATAGGTGAACGCTGTTATTGCTGGGTGAGTTGCGTCCACAACGCCGGTGCACCCGCAGCCTTGGCAATCGCTTCCAACCGCGCCGCATGTTCGGCCAGATCCTGCTCGCTGGCGCGGATGATAGGCGTCGGCTTGCGATCAGCCGGCAAGCGGCGGATTTCCGAAGGGCGGTTGCCCGAGCCCTCCGCCGAACCGCTGCCATCGGACGCATTACCGGCCAGGGACAGGCTGGTCTGCCCGCCGGTCATGGTCAGGTAAACGTCGGCGAGAATCTCGGAGTCGAGCAAGGCGCCGTGGAGTTCACGGCCGGAGTTATCGACGCCATAACGCTTGCACAAGGCATCGAGGCTGTTGCGTTGGCCCGGGTGACGCTCGCGGGCCATCATCAAGGTATCGAGGATCGTGCAGTGCTGGGAGATGTCCGCACGGTCGGTCTGCCCCATCAGGGCAAATTCGTTGTTGATGAAGCCGATGTCGAACGCCGCGTTATGGATGATCAACTGGGCGCCGTTGATGAACTCGAAGAACTCATCGGCCACTTCGGCAAAGCGGGGCTTGCCCTTGAGGAATTCATCGGTGATGCCGTGAACGCCAATCGCCCCTTCGTCACTGTCACGGTCCGGTTGCAGGTAGACGTGGAAGTGGCGGCCGGTCAGGCGGCGCCCCATCAGTTCGACACAGCCGATTTCGATGATCCGGTGACCATCGGTCACCGGCATGCCGGTGGTTTCGGTATCGAGTACAACAGATCGGATGGCCATCAGGGTTCAGCTCTCAACGGTTCGGTACAGTTCAAGGGGCGGGATATTAGCACGCTCTATAACCGAAGCGCCCCATGGCACCCAGCCACCAGTGAAGACCCAACAGTTTTTTACAAGCTTTAGCAAACTTGCTGCGGTTTGCTACGCCCCCCGTTGCTAACCTGCGCGCCTCTCCTTGATGCGGAATGCCCTGACTCATGTTCAACCTGAAATGGCTGTTCATCCCGTGCCTGTTCAGCGTCGCCAGTGCGCAGGCCACCAGTTTCGTCATGACGACAGACGCGTTGGTGAGCCTGTCGATGAGTGCCACGGGTGGCACCAGCAGCAGCTTCAAGGACGATAAAATCGTGCTGGCCGCCAAGACGGATGCCGCATCGTTTGTCGCAAGCGCGGGGGAAATACGGGGTGCGCAGCTAGAGTCGGCCTTTATGCATATCCGCCAGACGCGGATGGAGCTGCAGTGCACGGACGAGCAGCTCGCCCGTGCGATCATGGCCCTGTAAGCCGCAGCTATTACTGGGTCTTTTTGATCAGACCAAAGTCCCGCAAGGCGACGTAGGGGTCCCAATACTCGCGCACGGCCTGGATTTGCCCGTCCTTGGCCATACGCAAAATGGCGATGAAGGTCTGGTGATAGGGCTTGCCACTGGCACGAATCACCCCATCGCTGGTGTACTCAAACACGTAGGTGCCCTTTTCAGTGGTCTCAAGCAAGGTCCAGGTCTTGGGGTCGCTGTACTTCAAGTTGCCCAACTGTTTGCTGAAGTTGGTGAAGTAATCGGTCATTTCCTGGCGCCCGTTATTGGCACGCTTGAAGCCGGCATTCGGAAAATCATCGACCGGCGCATAGGCCAGCGTGTACACGCCGTCCTGCTGGTAGTACTTGGCCATTTCGGCCGGGTGCTCCGACCAACCATTCAGGCTGCGCCAATAGAAGTCCGCCACGTCGGCCGTGGTGTAGCCCGGCGACAAGTAGTAGAAGCCGTTCTGCTCCTTGATGGTTGCCTTGGGTTGAGCGTTTACACCGGCAGCAAAAACTGCCGTGGCGGCCAACAGGCCCACTAACCATCCACGAAGACTGATCATGTCTATTACCTCACTTTCTCTTGATTGACGGGGTGCTACGGTTTTATTGCGCGCACGCCCTTACCGGGCGTGACTCAATGAGGCATGCGCAGGACGGCCTTGATGGTGTCGCCCGAATGAATATCGGCGATCGCCTGATTGATCTGTTCCAGGTCGTAGAAGCGGACCATTTTGTCCACCGGGAAACGCCCCTGTTTGAACAAGTCCACCAGGCGCGGCAGGAACACTGAAGGCGCCGCGTCCCCCATGATGCTGCCGCGCACCACGCGGCCCCGAATCAGTTGCATGACATCCAGAGACAGCTGCGTGCCAGGTGCCACCACGCCGGTCAGCACGGCCTCCCCGCCCTCTTCCAGTACATTGACAGCGCTGGCCATCACGCCAACATGGCCTGCGCATTCGACTGAATATTTCACCCCCTGCCCGCCGGTCAGCGCCATGACCTGCTCGGTCGCGTCGCCCTGGCTCGCATCAATCAAGTGGGTGGCGCCCATCTCTTGAGCCACGGCCAGGCGCGACGCTTGGGTGTCTATCGCGATGATCGGATTGCAGCCCATCACCCTCGCCGCCATGATCGCGCTCAGGCCCACTGCGCCCATGCCGAAGACAGCGATGGCGGTGCCGGGTGACGGTTTAAGGGTGTTGATGACGGCGCCCGCCCCCGTCATGACGCCGCAGGCGAACGGCCCCAGGAACTCCAGCGGCGCATCGTCTGCCACCTTGACCAGGCTGCTGGCGCTCACCACGGCGTAATTGGCGAAGGAGGACTGGCCAAAAAAGTGGCTGTGCACCGGCTGCCCCTGATCATGCAGTGCCACTGAGCCGTCGGCCCGCGAGGCTTTCCAGTTGTACTCAAAATGCTCATCGCAGTAAGTCGGCAGTCCGCTGGCGCAGTGGCTGCATTGCCCGCAGAAACCGAGGGACAGAATGACCTTGTCGCCTACCTGCACATGGCTGACGTTCGAGCCGACTTGCTCGACGATACCGGCGCTTTCATGCCCCAGCACCACGGGCATTGCCACCGAAATCTGTTGGTCACGCACGGCAAGGTCGGTATGGCAAATGCCCGTGGCAATGATTTTGACCCGCACTTCATCGTTGCGCGGTATGCCCAGTTGCAACGGGCGCACGTCAAACAGTGCACCTTTGCCTTCGGTCACGGCAGCCAGGATTTTCATGGGATTTTTCTCTGCACCATCAGTGGTTCAATGTTGGTTACCGGGGTAACCAACCGCTGAAGCCAGACTAACGAGCAGCTTCGCAGGCCGCTTTACCTTGCCTGCTGTTGTGTTGACACATATTGCGCAATGTACGAGGCCTAGGGACGACGCAACTGGCTGGCGGCTTGCCCGACGATGCGCCGGAACGCGCGGGAGAATTGGCTGGCGCCGGCAAAGCCGGTGTCCAGGGCAATATCCAGCAGGCTGCGGTCAGTGGTGGTGATCAAGTGCTTGGCCCGGTTGACGCGGCACAGCAGCAGGTACTGGTACGGCGACATGCCGAACGTGCGCCGGAAGACCCGAGAGAAATGATAAGGGCTGAGGTTGACGATGTTGGACAAGTCGGCCAGGCGCACTTCATCGGCCAGGGACGCCTCGATGTAGTCAGTCAAACGCTGGCGCTGCACCGGCCCGAACTCGCCGGTATTAACCGGCACAACCTCGGGCAGTTGTTGCAGCGCACGCACTTCCTGCATCAACAGCATCACCAGGGTTTCCAGGTACAGGGCATCGGTTTTGCCGCCATGCACGACCTGATCCAAGCGCTCCAGCAACCCCCGCAAGAACGCATCATGGCAACTGATCAGCGGCTTGAGGTCCGTTTGCACACGATAGGTCGGGCAGACTGCCGCCAATTGATCCTCATCAACCGACACCAGGACATAGCCGACCCTGGCACGTTCCCCCGTCCACCCTTCGAACAGGGCACCGGCCGGAATAAAATCAACGAACTGGTCCAAGGCCCTACGCCCAGCCAACCGCAAGCCATCGATGCTGACCTCGCCATCGCTGACCGACCCCTGTCGATACAGCACAAACTGATGCTGCGAGCGGCGCATTTCAAAACGATGAGGGCGATGTGCTACCTGCACGCACTCAATCGTGCCCCAGGGTGGCAGAGCGCGACGGATCATCTGCGAAATCCGTGGCGGCGTGTACGTCAGCCCCTGTGGCTCGCTCTCTACCGCTTCATCAAGAAATGCCTGGACATCGGCATGAGGTAAAGAGGACATCCCGCACTCCCGGTTAGCATTGAGCTCGATATTAATTAAATAATGGGGCCTTTCGTTTATTAATCAGGCCAGCTCGGCAGTATGCCGGACACCGCGACCAAAGGTGCCCCTCAATGATTGAAGCTCGATACGCCCCAGCGCTGCTACTCGCCAGCCTTGTGCTGGGCGGCTGCACCACTGCACAAGCCCCAGACGTCGCGGGCACACACTTGCCGCTGATCGTAGCCCATCGAGGTGGCACGGCGGACTTCCCGGAGAACACCCTGCTGGCGGTTGAGAACGCCTTGCGCCATAACGTCGACATGCTATGGCTGACCGTGCAACTGAGCCGTGACGATGTGCCCGTGTTGTACCGGCCTGCCGACCTGAGTGCCAATACCCAGGGTACAGGCGCGGTGGCAGAGAAGACCTGGGCGCAGTTGCAACAACTCAACGCCGGCTGGCAGTTCAAGCAAACTGCAGCGGATGGCCGCGTGACCTTTCCTTATCGCACCCAGGCCGTAGCGTTGCCCTCATTGCAACAGGCGCTCACAGCGATTCCAGTAACCACCCCAATCATCCTCGACATGAAAGCACTCCCGGCCACGCCCCAGGCGGCGGCTGTTGCTCGCGTATTGGAGCAGAACCACGCCTGGGACCGCGTGTGGATCTACTCCACCGACGTCAGCTACCAGCAAGCGTTCGCCCAATACCCCAAGGCCCGGCTGTTCGAATCCAGGGATCGGACCCGTGAACGCCTGGCCAATGTTGCCCTGGCAAACAATTGCAACCCGACACCGCAACCAGGCGGTTGGGTAGCGTTCGAGTACCAGCGCAAAGTGGATTTGGTGGAAACGTTCACCCTCGGTGAGGCCCGCTCAGCGGTGAATGCCAAGCTGTGGACGCCCCAGGCTGTCGACTGTTTTCGCGCCAACGGCGAATCGAATATTCTGGCGATTGGGGTCAACAACGCTGACGACTATCGCGCCGCTGCCTGCCTGAAGCTCAATGCCGTGCTGGTAGATTCGCCACGCGCGATGGCGGCAGTGAAGCAGCGGCTCGAACGGCCGCTGCGGTGTCGCTGATTCAGCTCTGCTTGTAGCCGCGCACTTCATCCACGCCACGGTTGGCCAACTGGTCGGCGCGCTCGTTGCCAGGGTGACCAATGTGGCCGCGTACCCATTTCCAGGTGATGTCGTGACGGTTGCACTGCTCATCGAGCAATTGCCACAGGTCGGCGTTCTTGACCGGCTCCTTGGCCGCCGTCTTCCAACCGCGTTTTTTCCAGTTGACCATCCACTCGTTGATGCCCTTCATCACATATTGCGAGTCGGTCACCAGGAGTACGTTGCAGCGCCGCTTGAGCTCTTCGAGGCCGCGAATGGCGCCCATCAGTTCCATGCGGTTATTGGTGGTATTGGCTTCGCCGCCCCACAGTTCCTTCTCCACGCCCTTGCACACCAGCAAGGCGCCCCAGCCGCCTGGGCCCGGGTTGCCTTTGCAGGCGCCATCGGTGAAGAGTTCTACGCTATCGGTCATCGGTTATTCGGCCTGAAATCAAAAAGAGGTTTTACGGTTCGCGTTGTTCGCGGTTGACCTTGGCCAACGGCATCGGCACGAGCTTGCCGATCGGCTCGCGGCGTACTTGTTGCACGGGTCGCAGCCCGACCACGATCTTGCGTGCAACCAGTAAATAGAAGCCGCCACCCGACAGCTGCCAGGCCCCTGCGCGGCGTTCCCAACCGGCCAGGCAGCCCTGCCACTTGGCTGTCGCAAGCGGCGGACGATAGCACCCGAAGCGGCGTTTCTCCAGCGCGAAGCCCAGCAGGTTGAGCCAGTCGCCTACCCGTGAAGGCGCGATGCAACGCGCCTGGCGCAGTCCATCATGGGCGAACACCCGGCGCAGGCCCCAACTGCTCCAGGGGTTGATGCCGACAATCAGCAAATGGCCACCAGGGCGCACGCTGCTGGCCGCTTCGCGCAACAAACCGTGGGGTGAGAGGCAAAAATCCAGGCCGTGCTGCAACACCACCACATCGGCGGCGTGTTCGCTCAAGGGCCAGGCCTGCTCCTCGCAGACGATCTCCACCCCCGGCAAAGGCGCACCCAGGCGCACATTGCGTTGCACCTGCGGCGCCGAGGGCGGCGTGTCGGCCGAAGGGCCGTAATGCACTAGATAGCCACCAAAGAACCGGCCCAGCTCGTCTTCGAGCATGCGCCGCTCTTCTTCCAGCAAAAACTGCCCAATCGGCCCGGACAACCATTCGCGGGCCGCGCTGATCAGGGCCAGCCACTCAGGATCGGCCTGGGCGAACGCTTTATCAGTCATTGCATTCTCCAACTCGCCTAGACGTTCTAAGATGCACCAATGTGTTCAGCTTGGCGAATCGAAGAATGATACAGATCAGTGCCCTACCCGCCTTCACCGACAACTACATCTGGTTGTTACAAGACCCCGCCACCCAGCGCTGCGCCGTGGTCGACCCCGGCGATGCCGCGCCAGTACTGGCCTGGCTCAAGCAGAATGCGGCGTGGACCCTCAGCGACATCTTGGTCACCCACCATCACCATGATCATGTAGGCGGTGTCGAGCAACTGAAAACTGCCACCGGCGCCAAGGTCTACGGCCCGGCCAACGAAAAGATCCCGGCGCGGGATGTGGCCTTGCACGACAACGACCACATCAGCGTGCTGGGCTGGGACTTCGACGTGTACGCGGTGCCAGGCCATACCCTGGGCCACATCGCCTTTTACCACCAAGGCGTATTGCTGTGTGGCGATACCTTGTTCGCCGCCGGCTGCGGTCGCCTCTTCGAGGGCACGCCCGAGCAGATGTACAACTCCCTGGAACGCCTGGCCGCCCTGCCCGCCGATACGCAGGTGTACTGCACCCACGAGTACACACAAAGTAACCTCAAGTTTGCCCAAGCGGTGGAACCGCACAACACCGACATCGCCGAACGGGTGGAAAATGTCGCCCAACTCCGCGCCCGTGGCGAGATGACGCTGCCATCCAACCTGGCCCTGGAAAAACTTACTAACCCATTTTTGCGCACCGCTGAAACATCCGTTAAACAAAAAGCGGACGAACGGAACGGCCGCGACAACCGCTCTGGGGCCGAGGTGTTTGCTAGCTTGAGGGCTTGGAAAGATAAGTTCTAACCAGATGCAATCTGATACGTAATTTCTGAATGGTTGACCGGAACCACAGCGCTTTCTAGAATCGCCCGACATTTTTGCCCGGAACTTACTTCCAGCCAATGTCGTCATCTATTCGTAAATCCATTTCTTCAGACGCATTGACCCGCCTGGCTCAAGCCGTGGCGGTGGCCGTTTCCGCAACTCTGGCGGGCTGCCAATCGACCAATTACGCTGCACAATCCACCGTGCAACCCAAACCGAATCTTGCTGCCAAGATCAAGCAAAAACCTATTTGGCTATCAGAGAAGCCTAGCCCCGAAGTGCCCCAGGACGTCTGGGAACGCATGCGTCGGGGCTTTCAATTGCAGGACGGTGTCGGCGTCAACCCTCGCATCGAGCAACAGCGCCTGTGGTTCGCCAGCAACCCCTCCTTTCTGGAGAATGCCGGCGAACGCGGCAGCCTCTACATTCATTACATCGTCGAACGCCTTGAAGAACGCAACATGCCCCTGGAGCTGGCGCTGCTGCCAGTGATTGAAAGTGCCTACAACCCCATGGCGTATTCGCGCAGCGATGCGGTCGGCTTGTGGCAGTTCATTCCCTCGACAGGGCGCTACTTCAACCTGCGCCAGACCCGCGCCTACGACGGCCGCCGCGACATCACCGCCTCCACCACCGCCGCTCTGGACTATCTGACGCGTCTGCATGACATGTTCAACGGCGACTGGCTGCTGGCCCTGGCGGCCTATAATGCCGGCGAAGGCACGGTGAGCCGGGCAATCGAGCGCAACGAAAAACTCGGCCTGCCCACCGACTACTGGAACCTGCCCCTGCCTCAGGAAACCAAGGACTACGTGCCCAAGTTCCTGGCCTTGTCCCAGGTGGTACTGGCGCCCGAAGCCTACGGCGTCAACCTGAACCCGATTGCCAACACGCCGTACTTCGAAGTGGTTGAAGTCAAGCAAAGCATGGACCTGTCACGGGTTGCCGCGCTGGCCGAGATCGACGAAGACGAACTGTTCCAGCTCAACCCGGCGTTGAAGCAACGCACCACCCTGGACGGCCCCCAGCATCTGCTGGTGCCGACCTCCAAGGCCCAACTGCTGACCAGCACCCTTTCGACGATGAAGCCGGAAGAATTGCTGAGCATGCGCCCGAAAAAGCCGGTGTTCGACGAAGTCGAGACCAAGGCCGTTGCCGGGCGCACCCGCAGCTACAAGGTACGCAGTGGCGACAACCTCACGCTTATTGCCAAGGCCAACAAGGTCGATGTGCATGACCTGCAGCGCTGGAACAAGCTCAACGGCCAGGCGCTCAAGGTCGGCCAGACCCTGGTGATGCAGGACACGCGCAAAGTTGCGGCGAAAAAACCGGTGCAGTACAAGGTCAAGAAAGGTGACTCGCTGTACATGGTGGCCAAGCGCTTTAACGTCGAGATGCAACACCTCAAGCGTTGGAACCCGCGTACCGGCCAGGCATTGAAGCCAGGCCAGATGCTGGTGGTTTCCGGGCCAAGATAATCAATGTAGGAGCTGGCTTGCCTGCGATGCAGACACCTCGGTGTGTGTCCCAGGCACCGAGTCGATGCTATCGCAGGCAAGCCAGCTCCCACATTTGACCTTCACACCGTCCAATAGCTCGCAGTCCGCAAATGGCCCTCCCGACAGCCTTTTTCCAACCGGAACAAGCTGTTACTGTACCGATCATAAAGCCCAAGCCGCCCGGATCGGATCTCTGACTTGAAGCGTCCCCTCCTTCTACTAATAAGCCTGGCCTTGAGCTTTGCGGCGAACGCGACGATCACCGAGAGCCACGGTTATGCGCAGTTCGGCACACTCAAGTACCCAGCCAAATTCACCCATTACGATTGGGTAAACCCTGCAGCGCCCAAAGGCGGGACATTGCGGGTGATGGCATTTGGCACGTTCGATACGCTCAACCCCTATACTTTCAAGGGTTCAAGCCCGGTTTCCACTGCCAATTTCCTGCAGTACGGCGTCAACGAGCTCAATGAACCCTTGATGGTGGGCACCGGGCAATACGCGCCGTCCGGCGATGAACCCACCTCCAGTTATGGCCTTATTGCCCAATCGGTGGAATACAGCGAGGACCGCAGTTGGGTGGTGTTCAACCTGCGCCCCCAAGCGCGCTTTCACGACGGCAAGCCGATCACCGCCGATGACGTAGCGTTTTCCTATCGCACCCTGTTGACCGAAGGCCACCCGCAGTACCGCACCAATCTGCAGGAAGTGGCCCGGGTCGACATCCTCAACCCTCACCGTATCCGCTTTGTGTTCAAGCGCGCCGGCAACCCCTTGCTGATCCTGCGCCTGGGCGAGTTGCCGGTGCTGCCCCAGCACTATTGGAAAAACCGGGACTTCAAGGCCACCACCTTCGAGCCACCCCTGGGCAGTGGGCCTTACCGCATCACCAAGGTGGCGCCTGGGCGGCAACTGGTGTTTGAACGGGTCAAGGATTACTGGGGCAAAGACCTGCCGGTCAACCAGGGTTTCTATAACTACGACAAGGTCGAAGTGGAGTTCTATCGCGACAGCGACGTGGCCTTTGAAGCCTTCAAGGCCGGTGAATTCGACATTTATATCGAGCATCAGGCCAAGAACTGGGCCACCGGCTACACCTTCCCGGCGGTCAACCGCGGCGATGTGATCAAGGCGCAGATCGCCCATCAGATCCCCACCCAGAGCCAAGGCCTGTTCATGAATACCCGGCGGCCGGCGTTCAGCCAGGCCAAGGTGCGTGAAGCCCTGGGGTTGATGTTTGATTTTGAATGGACCAACCGCACGCTGTTCAGCAGCGCCTACAAGCGTTCGGTGAGCTATTACCCCAACAGTGAATTCTCGGCCACCGGCCTGCCCGTGGGCCATGAGTGGTTGATGCTCTCGCCCTACCGCGAGCAACTGCCGGCCGCGCTGTTTACCCAGCCGTTCAGCCTGCCGCACACCGACGGCCGCGGCATCCCTCGCGAAACCCTGCGCCAGGCCCTGGCCCTGCTCGGCGAGGCCGGCTGGAAACTGTCGGGGCAGCGCCTGCTCGATAAAAACGGGCAACCGCTGCGCCTGGAAATCCTGCTGGTCAACCCGAACCTCGAGCGCATCCTGCAACCTTATGTCGAAAATCTGACCCGCATCGGCATCGACGCCCGCTTGCGCACCGTTGACCGCGCACAGTACAAACAGCGCCTCGATCAATTCGATTTCGACATGATTCTGATGACCCTCAACCAGACCTTGAGCCCCGGCCTTGAACAGTGGCAGTACTTCCACTCCAGCCAGGCGGCAATCAAGGGCAGCAAGAATTACGCCGGTATCGCCAACCCGGTGGTCGACCACCTGCTGGACCAACTGCTGGCGGCGCAGACCCGCGAAGAACAACTGGCCGCCGGCCGCGCCCTGGACCGGGTGCTGCTGTGGCAGCACTACAGCATTCCCAACTGGTACCTCAACTATCATCGCCTGGCGTACCGCAACCGGTTCGCCTTCGTCACCACGCCGCCCTATAGCCTGGGCCTGAGCGCGTGGTGGCTGAAAGCTTCGGAGAAAGCCCAATGATGTCCTTGCGTACTACCCTGCTCGCCAGCCTGTTGCTGTGCACCGCGGCCCAAGCCGCGCCACAACATGCGCTGACCCTCTACAACGAGCCCCCCAAGTACCCCGCCGACTTCAAGCATTTTGACTACGTAAACCCCGACGCCCCCAAGGGTGGCACCTTCCGCGAATCGGCCATGGGCGGCTTCGACAGCCTCAACCCCTATATCAGCAAGGGCGTGCCGGCAGACAACCTGCCGCTGATCTACGACACCCTGGCCATGCAGAGCCTGGACGAACCCATCACCGAATACGGCCTGGTGGCCGGCAAGATCGAAAAGGCCCCGGACAACAGCTGGGTGCGCTTCTACCTGCGCCCCGAAGCGCGCTTCCATGACGGCCACCCGATCCGCGCCGAAGACGTGGTGTTCACCTTCCAGACTCTGATCAAGGAAGGCAACCCGCTGTACCGCAACTACTACGCCGACGTCGATGAAGTAGTGGCCGAAGACCCGCTGCGCGTGCTGTTCAAGTTCAAGCGCACCAACAACCGCGAGTTGCCGTTGATCCTGGGGCAATTGCCAGTGCTGCCCAAGCATTGGTGGGCAACCCGGGATTTTTCCAAGGGCAACCTGGAAATTCCCCTGGGCAGCGGGCCTTACCAGGTGGCCGAGCTCAAGCCGGGCCGTATGATTCGCTACGAGCGGGTCAAGGATTACTGGGCCAAGGACCTGCCGGTCAATAAGGGCTTCTACAACTTCGATACCCGTATCACCGATTACTACCGCGACAGCACCGTCTCCCTGGAAGCCTTGAAGGCCGGGCAGTTCGACTATTGGCTGGAGTTCAGCGCCAAGAACTGGGCCAATGCCTACAACATTCCAGCGGTGAAAGAAGGCCGCTTGATCAAGGAAGAAATCCCCAACGGCAACCCCACCGGCATGCAGGGTTTTGTATTCAACATGCGCAAGCCGATGTTTCAGGACGTGCGGGTGCGCAAAGCCATCAGCCTGTTGCTGGATTTCGAATGGAGCAACAAGCAGTTGTTCAACGGTGCCTACACCCGCACCCGCAGCTATTTCGAAAACTCGGAAATGGCCGCCACCGGCTTACCCGGCCCGGATGAACTGGCGATCCTTGAGCCGCTGCGCGACAAGATCCCTGGCGAAGTCTTCACCCAGGCCTTCGAACCGTCCCATACCGACGGCAGCGGCATGATCCGCACCCAACAGCGCGAGGCCTACCAACTGCTGCAAGAGGCAGGCTGGAAGATTGTCGACGACAAAATGGTCGACAGCACCGGCAAGCCCGTGACCATCGAGTTCATGCTGGCCCAGACCGAGTTCGAGCGCATCCTGCTGCCGTTCAAGCGCAACCTGGCAGACCTGGGCATCGACCTGGTGATTCGTCGCGTGGACGTCTCGCAGTTCGTCAACCGCCTGCGCTCGCGCGACTTCGACATGCTGGTGGGCAGCTTCCCGCAATCCACCTCGCCGGGTAACGAGCAGCGCGAGTTCTGGAAATCCTCCAGCGCCGACAAGCCCGGCAGCCGCAATTACATGGGCCTCAAAGACCCCGCCGTCGACCAGTTGGTGGAAGAGTTGATCGACGCCGGCTCGCGCCAGAGCCTGATCGCCCACGCCAGGGCGCTGGATCGTGTGCTGCAGTTTGGTTACTACGTGATCCCCAACTGGCACATCAAGACCTTCCGTGTTGCGTACTGGGACCACCTGGGCCACCCCAAGGTCTCGCCACGCTACGACGTCGGCACCGCAACCTGGTGGAGCAAACCCGACGTCACACCTGCCGTCCCCCTGGACACACGCGCCGATGCGGCGAGCGGAGGCGATTGAATGCTGGCCTATATTGTTCGTCGCCTGTTGCTGATCATCCCCACGCTGTTCGGGATCTTGCTGATCAACTTCGTCATCATCCAGGCCGCGCCCGGCGGCCCGGTGGAGCAGATGATCGCCAAGCTCGAAGGCTTCGACGGCGCCACCAGCCGCATTGCTGGCGGCGGGGCCGAAGTCGCGGTAGCCGGCTCCAGCTACCGCGGCGCCCAGGGCCTGGACCCGGCGCTGATCAAGGAAATCGAAAAGATGTACGGCTTCGACAAGTCGGCGCCGGAACGCTTGTGGATCATGGTCAAGAACTACGCCCAGCTCGACTTCGGTGACAGCTTTTTCCGCGACGCCAAGGTCATCGACCTGATCAAGGAGAAGATGCCGGTGTCCATTTCCCTGGGGTTATGGAGCACCCTGATCATGTACCTGGTGTCCATCCCCCTGGGGATCGCCAAGGCCACGCGCCACGGCAGCCATTTCGATGTGTGGACCAGCTCGGCGATCATCGTCGGCTATGCGATACCGGCGTTCCTGTTTGCGATTCTGCTGATCGTGGTGTTTGCCGGTGGCAGTTATTTCGACTGGTTCCCCTTGCGCGGGCTCACGTCCAACAACTTCGACGAGTTGAGCTGGGGCGGCAAGATCCTCGATTACTTCTGGCACCTGGCGCTGCCCGTCACCGCCCTGGTGATCGGCAACTTCGCGACCATGACCCTGCTGACCAAGAACAGCTTTCTCGACGAGATCAACAAGCAGTACGTGGTCACCGCCAAGGCCAAGGGCCTGACCAACAGGCGCGTGCTGTATGGCCATGTATTCCGCAACGCCATGCTGCTGGTGATCGCCGGTTTCCCTTCGGCCTTCATTGGCATCTTCTTTACCGGGTCGTTGCTGGTGGAGGTGATCTTCTCCCTCGACGGCCTGGGCCTGATGAGCTTTGAAGCGGCGATCAACCGTGACTACCCGGTGGTGTTCGGCACGCTGTTTATCTTCACCCTGCTGGGGCTGATCGTGAAACTGATCGGCGACCTCACTTACACCCTGGTCGATCCGCGTATCGACTTTGCCAGCCGGGAGCATTGAGATGAACCTGTCCCCCCTCAATCGTCGCCGGTTCGAGCGGTTCAAGGCCAACAAGCGTGGCTGGTGGTCGCTGTGGCTGTTCCTGGTGCTGTTCGTGCTGAGCCTGGGCGCCGAGTTGATCGCCAACGACAAGCCCCTTGCTGTGCACTTCGACGGCGGCTGGTACTTCCCGGCGCTCAAGCGCTACCCGGAGACCACCTTCGGCGGTGAATTCCCGCTGGAAGCCAACTACAAGAGCCCATACATCCAGGAGCTGCTCAAGGCCAAGGACGCCTGGACCTTGTGGGCGCCGATTCCGTTCAGCTACCAGAGCATCAATTACGACCTGAAAGTGCCGGCCCCGGCGCCACCGTCCTCGGTCAACCTGCTGGGCACCGATGACCAGGGCCGCGATGTGCTCGCGCGAGTGATCTACGGCTTTCGCGTGTCGGTGCTCTTCGCCCTGACCCTGACCATCCTCAGCTCGATCATCGGCGTGATTGCCGGCGCCTTGCAGGGCTTTTATGGCGGTTGGGTCGACCTGGCCGGGCAACGCTTCCTGGAGATCTGGTCCGGCTTGCCGGTGCTCTACCTGCTGATCATCCTGGCCAGCTTTGTGCAACCCAACTTCTGGTGGTTGCTGGGAATCATGTTGCTGTTTTCCTGGATGAGCCTGGTGGATGTGGTGCGCGCCGAGTTCCTGCGCGGGCGCAACCTGGAGTACGTGCGCGCGGCGCGGGCGTTGGGCATGCAGAACGGCGCGATCATGTTTCGCCACATCCTGCCTAACGCGATGGTTTCGACCATGACCTTCCTGCCCTTCATCCTCACCGGCGCCATTGGCACCCTCACCGCCCTGGACTTTCTCGGCTTCGGGCTGCCGGCAGGTTCGCCGTCGCTGGGTGAGCTGGTGGCCCAGGGCAAATCCAACCTGCAAGCGCCGTGGTTGGGTATGAGTGCCTTTGCGGTGCTGGCGATCATGTTGAGCTTGTTGGTGTTTATCGGCGAGTCCGCTCGCGATGCGTTCGACCCGAGGAAATGAGATGAATCCGGACAATCTGATCGAAATCCGCGACCTCAGTGTCGAGTTCGTCACCGGCGAGCATCATCACCGTGTGGTCAACCACGTCAGTTTCGACATCAAGCGCGGCGAAACCCTGGCGCTGGTGGGCGAAAGCGGTTCAGGCAAATCGGTCATCGCCCATTCGATCCTGCGCCTGCTGCCCTACCCGTTGGCCAGGCATCCGTCTGGCACCATCGAGTATTCAGGGCAAGACCTGCTGACGCTTAAAGAGAAGACCCTGCGGCATATACGCGGCAATCGTATTGCGATGATCTTCCAGGAGCCGATGACCTCGTTGAACCCGCTGCACTCCATTGAAAAACAGATCAACGAAGTGCTCGGGCTGCACAAGGGTCTGACCGGCAAGGTCGCCACCCAGCGCACGTTGGAGTTGCTGGAGCTGGTGGGCATCCCCGAGCCACACAAACGCCTCAAGGCGTTGCCCCACGAGCTGTCCGGCGGCCAGCGCCAGCGGGTAATGATCGCCATGGCCTTGGCCAACGAGCCGGAGTTGTTGATCGCCGACGAGCCGACCACCGCCCTCGACGTCACCGTGCAGTTGAAGATTCTGGAATTGCTCAAGGAGTTGCAGGCGCGGCTGGGCATGGCGCTGTTGCTGATCAGCCACGACCTCAACCTGGTACGGCGTATCGCTCACCGCGTTTGCGTGATGCAGCAAGGTTGCATCGTGGAACAGGCCGATTGCGAGACGCTGTTTCAGTCGCCCCAGCATCCCTACACCCAGGAACTGCTCGCGGCAGAGCCCAGTGGCGGTCCGGCCAATAATGAGGTCGGCCCACCGCTACTGGAGGTGGACGACCTGAAAGTCTGGTTTCCGATCAAAAAAGGCTTTTTGCGCAACACCGTGGATTACGTCAAGGCCGTGGACGGCATCAACTTCAGCCTGCCCCAGGGGCAAACCCTGGGCATCGTGGGTGAAAGTGGCTCGGGCAAATCCACCCTGGGCCTGGCAATTTTGCGCCTGATCGGCAGCCAGGGCGGGATTCGCTTCGAAGGCCAGCAACTGGACCGCCTCAGCCAACAGCAGGTGCGCCCGTTGCGCCGGGAAATGCAGGTGGTGTTCCAGGACCCGTTCGGCAGCCTGAGCCCGCGCATGTGCGTCAGCGAGATCGTTGGCGAAGGCCTGCGCATCCACAAGATGGGCACGCCCGCCGAACAGGAAGCCGCGATTATCGCGGCGCTCAAGGAGGTGGGCCTGGACCCCGAATCCCGGCATCGCTACCCCCATGAATTCTCCGGCGGCCAGCGCCAACGCATCGCCATTGCCCGAGCGCTGGTGCTCAAGCCGCGCCTGATCCTGTTGGACGAACCCACCTCGGCCCTGGACCGCACCGTACAACGCCAGGTGGTAGAGTTGCTGCGCGGCTTGCAGGCCAAGTACAACCTGACCTACCTGTTTATCAGCCATGACCTGGCGGTGGTGAAGGCGCTGAGTCACCAATTGATGGTGGTCAAGCAAGGCCAGGTGGTGGAGCAAGGCGATGCCCGGGCGATTTTTGCCGACCCGCAGCATGCCTATACCCGGCAGTTGCTCAAGGCAGCCTTTCTCGTACCTGCCTGACGAAAGGCCAGCCCCTCGCGACGCTGGCTGATATAAGCCACGGCTTTGCAGGAACCCCCTGCTACGAAGGTGCGGGCCGCCACTGTCAACATCCGGGTTTGCCCTCAAGACCGGAACCGTGCTCATGGAAGACCTTCGCCCCCTCGCCCTGACCTGGGATACCTTGCCCAGCGATACCGCCCTGCCGGTCACGCTCACCCCCACGAGCACCTTTGTAAGTGAACGCCAAGCCTTGCTCACGAAGGGTGACCGCACCCTGATCGACCAACTGACCGTCCTGCTTTGCGTCCCGGCGAGCGAGGCCCTGGCAGCCCCCACACACCCCCTACCGATTGCCGCAGGGTCATTGCTCGGTCAATGGAGCGCAGCCTTCGGCAAAGCCGTCAACGCCAAAGGATTCAGGCGCTGGGTCGACGCCCAAGGCATTGACCCCAAGAGCGTGCGGGTCCACAACAGCACCCTGAGCGCTACCGTGGGCAACCAGCCAAAAATCTTCACGCTGGCCGACGCGTCCGGATGGTGGGCCCACGCCAACCCGATTATTTTTATCAGTCAGCTAATCGACCCGACGGCGTTGGGCATGCCGCTGATCGACCCGCAGCCGCAGGCGAGCCCCCTCACATGGCCGTTAAACCTGGCACTGGCGTTCCATGGTTTGCCGATGCCTGCCAATCACCTGCAGGCCCAGACGATTGTCGAAGAACTAAAAACCTTGGGCCGTTTCCCAGGCTTTGACGATAATGGGCGCAGCAAATCGATGATCTACACAGAATTGACCGAACAGGCCAAGGACCGCCAGCAACTGGCCGAAGCGCTGGCCCGGATGGCCCTGGACGGCGAGGCCTATTCGCCCCTGGACATTTATCGCACACGCCTGCAACTGACGTCCGATTCGCGACTGGCCAGGACCTTGAAACAGGCAGGGAGCCTGCTGCAGGCGATCGTGGATGAAAACGATCTGGGCGTAACGACGCAAACAACGACCCGCGTGTACTTCGACTTCCAGCTTCAACAACTGGCGCTGCCCCTGATCGACAGTACGCTTGAGTGGAACTTCCTCGTCCCGGCCAATCGCGATGCGCGCTGGGACACGTTGGTATCGCTCGGCAAGCAATTGGGCCTCGATCTTTACCTGAACCATAGCCTCAGCTTGGCAGCGGCATTGCAAGCCTACGCCATCGAACGGCCCTGGAGCTTATCGGCCATCAACGCCCTGGTCGGGCGCCTGCGCCAGGTGCCCACACCGACGGTACCGGTGGTACTCAATGCCAGGCGCTCCTTTGCCGAGCTGTACCGTCACCAACACTTTGTCGGTGTGTTGAACGACCGTCATACGTTGCACACCGCATTGGCGAAGGTCATCGACGATGACGCGCTACTAAAGCCCGACGGTCTTGATGGGGTGATCAGCGCCGATCCGGACGCCCTTGCGGCCACCGTGAAAAAAGCCTATGGGCAATTGACTGTCCTGACTGATGACTCGGCCTTCCTGGCCTTGCGCGTACGCGAGCGCATCGACTCCTCCAGCCCCGTGGTACTGAGCGCCACCGGTAGCCTCTGCGCCGATGACCTGGACGGCAAGCGGGTATCGCTGACCGATGCCGTCCTGGAACAACCCAGGCTAGCGACGCTCTTACGCCAACTTCAGGACGTGGCAGCCAAAACCGGTGGCTATCTGCGCACAGATAACACAGTGACCCTCGCCCAGGCGCTGAAGCTTTACCACTTCAGTTTGCCCCGCACACGGGAAGAAGCGCGCGCTACGTTGCAGCGCCTGGAAGTCATCCAGCCGCTGTCAGTGAGCGATCGTGCCTGGTGGCGGGCGCTCAAACCGTCGACCGGCTGGCAGCCGACGGCGTGGCAACTGTCGACGTCGGAACGCCAGCAAGTCTTGACCATCAGCAACGCCTTCCTGGCCGACAAGGAGGGTCTGCTGTTTGAAGTGCTTGGCGGGGCCGACCTGGCCGGTAAGCCCATAGCCGACGTGCACGCAGAAGCAGACTTTCTCCTGATGCGCATGCTGGCGTCCCCTTTGGCGCAACAACTGGGTGAACGCCTGTCAAACGCCGTGCACTGGCACGGCGGGCATGCCGGTGAACGCACCGAGAGCGGCAGCCGCAACGCGCTGATCCTGGCGGCGCTGATTTTGAGTCTCGACCCCGAGCCGCACGTGCATCCCACCCGTATCAACGGCATCGACTGGCAGGGTGATTACTACTGGGGCGAGTCCGCCTCGTTCACTCGCCGCCAGATCGAAGCCAGCTTGTATGGGCTCAGCGCACCGGTCGCAGCCCTGGCCGCCCACCTGCTGCTCTGCGGGAAAAGCCCACACTTGCTGGTTCGCGACATCCCCGAATCGACCCCTTGCCAAAGCTCTCAGGCCTGGGTGCTGTTCCGCCAGTACGTGAGTTATATGGAAAAGGTCGTGCAAGGCTCGTCTCGTCAGTTGAGCTATCAGCAGATCATGAGCCTGGCCTACCTGCCCCCCGAAGGAACCTGGAAAAACTTCCTGGACAGCCACGAAGCGGCCGGCCCTATCCTGGACTGGGCCGAGGCCAATGGCGTGCTGGGTGCCCAGGCGCGCACCGGCTCCCAGGCGTTGAACACGGCGCGCCAAGCGCTCAACTTTCAACGTGCGCGCCTGGCGTCCACTCTGCGGACATTTGCCCAGCCCATCGTAACGTTGCGCCAGACCGCTCTGGAGGATCTGCGCGAGGTCTATCCCGACAACTCCCTGCTCGAAACACCCCTGTTGATGTGGCTGCCGGAAAGCTCGCCGTTTTCCGAAGACGGTCGCTTCGAGAATGTACATACCGGCCCCAAGTATTCGTTCGTCGACCTGCACATGGCTGGCAGCCTGGACGCCACCTCAAACCGCTGGCACTCCTCGAATCCGGCGATCAAATACCGGGAAATGGCCAAGCGTTTTCATTTGCTGGGGCAGATCAACAGCGTTTTTGCCACCGCCTTTGACAAGAAGCTCCAGCAGGTGAAGGCCGCCTATGGAGAGTCCATTCGCTATTGGCTGTCACACCTGACCTTACCGCGGCGTGAAGCCCTGGAATACGGCAATGTGCAGTTTTTCAGCGTGAGTCGGCGGGGGCCGCGCGCCTCTACTGAGGTGGGCCGATTGGCGGTGCTGGTGTATGTCACGTATTTCACTGACCAGCACTTCTATGAGTTCTTTCCCAAGCAGGTGCTGATTCGCCCACGACGCGACCTGAACTACACCCAGGTCATGCAGGCCGTCGACACTGCCGCTCACCAAGCCTGGATGCGCTTCGACTGGGCGGCGTATGCACGGGGAACGCCGCCGGCCAAAGTCGCCGTGACGGCTGTTGACACCCGCTTGGTGCTCAACAAGCTCGACCATGAGCTGCCCAGCGCGGACGACATTCCCGCACCAGACAGCCTGGGCCGGCGCGTCCCCAGCACCTTGGATTCACCACGCAGCTACGCACTCACGCAGGTTATTGTCGAACAGCACCTGCTGCACGACAGCTTGGCTTTGAGCCAGCAAGCCAAGTTGCCGATTAGCCTGCAGGCAGCCGCCAGCGGCAGTGACCCCTGGGCCGACTACCTGCGCGGCCTGGCCCTCGAACATCCTGAGGCTTGAACAATCGCGTTTTTTATATAAGGCTGCAGGCCTGCTCATTCGATTACCACCCGGAGCGCCTGCCCATGACCGCCGTTACAGCACCGCGCTTCTGGCGCGACGAACGCCTGCCGTTCATCGAAGCGCGCACCATCGCCGACGGGCGCAAGGTCACCTACACCCGGCACGCCCATGAGCATTTTTCCATCGGTGCGATCACCACCGGCTGCAGCTATTACCACTACGGCACGCGCACCTTCGACATCAGCGCCGGCACCGTGGTGCTGATGAACCCCGGCGATGTGCATGCGTGCAACCCCATCCATGACCAGCCCTGGTCCTACCACATGCTGTACCTCGACACGCCCTGGCTGACCGACCTGCAATACCAGCTGGGGTTCAGTACCGACCAGGGCTACCGGCCCTTCGACACGCCCCATACCCGCGACACCGCGCTGTACCACGGCTTGCTCGACCTGTACCGCACACTGGTGGATGAACAGGCCGAGTTGCTGCAAAAACAGAGCGCGCTGGTGAGTTACTTCACCGAGGTGCAACAGCGCCTGAACCCTGCGCTGATGCCGGTACGCGAGGTCAACCACAAACTGGAACGCGCCGCCGACTACATTCGCGCCCACTGCACACAGGCCCTGAAACTCGAAGACATCTGCCAGGCCGCCGACTTGTCGCCGTCTTACCTGATCCGCGCGTTCAAACAGTATTACGGCTTGACGCCCCACGCCTTCATGGTCAACCGACGCATCCAGTTTGCCCGCAGCCAACTGCGCAATGGCGCACTGATTGCCGACGTCGCCCTGGCCGCGGGCTTTGCCGACCAGGCGCACTTCCAGCGCACCTTCAAACAACACTTTGCGGCCACGCCGGGGCAATACCGCGAAAACCTCAAGCCATCAGCAAATAACCCACACTGGCCACCAGCAACGCGGCCATTGAGCGGTTGAACAGGCGCACACCCTTCGGGTTGTGCAAATAGCGGCGCAAAAACGTCCCCGCATACGCCCAGCACGCCACCGAGAGGTAGCAGATCACCAGGTAAAGCGCGGCAAACAACCACACCTGCGCCGCATCGCCATCGGCCACAAACAAGCCCATGCCTGCCACACACGCCAGCCAGGCTTTCGGGTTGAGCCACTGCATGATCGCGCCGTACAGCATCGATGGCGCGGTCTGTGCACCATCAGCGTCCAACCGGCCATCATCCACCGCCAGCTTCCACGCCATATACAACAAGAATGCGACCCCTCCCCAGCGGATCAATCGGATCAGGATCGGCCAGCGCACCAGCACTTCATGCAGCCCCAGGCCAATCAGTACCAACAACAAGGTGAAACCTACGGCGGCGCCCAACACATGTTTCTGGCTGGCGACAAAACCGAAACGCGCACCGGCACTTAAAGCGACCACATTGACAGGCCCGGGAGTGATGGACGTGGCCAGGGCAAAAGCGGCCATGGAGAGAATCAAGCTCATTACAGTTCCTTGTGTGATGCCAACGATGTTGAGATCACGGTAACGCGCACAAAGACAAGAGGTATTGAAGAAAATGCCCCTTTATCTTTCAGAACGAGCGCTATTGATTTGCGCCCCACCGCTAACCACGATGCGAAGCGAGCCGCTCTTGATCTTGATCTGCTTTTGATCTTGATCTTAAGCGCCCCGTCAAACCACGCTGGCCGGAATTCGACAGGGATTTGGGGGGTAAACCGGCAGGGATGCCGGTTTAGTCGCCCCGCGCCATGGATGGCGCGTGGCGGCGGCCCCCCAAATCACTGGCGGATTACGGGCACACCGAGCCTAGGCGAGGTGCCGAGTGGTGGGGCAAGAGCCCTTTTGGTTACTTTTGGGGCTCTTTTCCAAAAGTGACCCGCTGTCAGAGCGGAACCCTAAGCGGCCGTTACCGCAGCAATGGATATGTACACCATCCAACTGTGTTGACTGCCAGGCCGCCTTCGCGAGCAAGCCCGCTCCCACAGTTTGATCGTGGGGTGTCAGGTAGGTAGGTGTCGGCTGGCAGGCCGCCATCGCAGGCAAGCCAGCTCCCACAGTTGGATCGTTGGGGTGTCAGGTAGGTAGGTGTCGGCTGGCAGGCCGCCATCGCAGGCAAGCCAGCTCCCACAGTTGAATCGTTGTGGTGTCAGGTAGGTCGGTGTCGGCTGGCAGGCCGCCATCGCAGGTCAAGCCAGCGCCCACAGTTTGATTACGGGGCACCAACGTTGAACCTCCCGCTTGAGCCTTCAGGGCCAGTGGCCTTACGGTGCCAAAGGAGCAACGTTTCTCTATGATGTAGCCTTTGACTGAACATCCCTGGAACCGCCCATGCCCACCCTCACCTTGCGCAACGCCCTGCCCACCGACGCCGCACGCTGCTTTGAAATCGAAACCACCGCCTACGAGGGCGACGAAGCCGCAACGCTTGAAAAGATCACCACGCGCATCGCGCAGTACCCCGAGGGCTTTTTGATCCTGGAGGAAGATGGCGCAGTGGTGGGTTTCATCAACTCAGGGTGCGCCCATGAAGTGGTGATGTCGGACGAGGCCTTCAAGGAGTTGGTGGGCCATGTGGCCGAGGCGCCGAATGTGGTGATCATGTCGGTGGTGGTCGACCCGGCCCATCAAGGCAAGGGGTATGCGAAAAGGCTGATGACCGAGTTCGTGCAACGCATGCAAGCAATGGGCAAGCGCACCCTCCACCTGATGTGCAAGGAGCAGCATGTGCCGTTGTACAGAACAATGGGCTACACCTATGTGCGCCCTTCGCCGTCGGATCATGGGGGTATGGCGTGGCATGAGATGGTGAGAATGCTTTAATGCAAGCCGTTGCACGAGTGATTGCAAAAGTGTTTCCAAGCGTGAAGCCACCAAAAAACCTGCAACGACCCAATGTGTTTCGGTGAGTGAAAACCTGGCACTGCGCTGCGCTATCTGACAGCCAGCCTGACTTTTCGGCGCGTGGGCCGGACTGCACCTATAGCCTTTTCACTCACTCGAAAACCCACGCCCGATGCGGTTTTACGCTGTTACACCCAGCCAAAACAGACCTCGTTGAGCGCCTGCCCCTGGCGCTGTAGCCTGCGAAACGCCCTGTCAGGATCCCTTCCCGACAGGGTCAATTTCCTAGCAATCAGAGAGGTGCAATCATGCCTTCAATCAGTGACTCCATCCCATTCGTACCCGCGTACCAGCCCGCTGGCAAACACCCTATCGATAACGATGTACCCAGGACAAACCCGCTGGACAAACAGGCGGGAGAAGATGCCGAAGTGTCCAATGGAAAGGGCGGCTGGAAAACCCATGGCAGTGCTACGCGCGACCACGCCAACCGCACTCGGTTGGATCGCAACTTCCTGCCTTCGAACAAAAAGATCGTCGATGACTCCCGGGTCAGTTCCAAAGGCCAATATCACCGCAGCGGCACCCGGCCCGTCTTCCCGGAGGACTTTCATGCCCCTACCAAAGCCCCTACCAAAGCCCCGTATCACGGCAGCGGCACTCTGCCCGCCTGCCCTGCGCCGGCTGACAATTCCTTTTATATCTCAAAGACCGCTACCGAAGCCCCGTATCACGGCCCCGGCACCCTACCCGCCTTCCAAGAGCCGGCTTACGATCCTTTTGATGACTTACAGGTCCCTACCAAAGCCCCTACCAAAGCCCCGTGTCACGGCAGCGGCACTCTGCCCGCCTTCCCTGCGCCGGCTGACAATCCCTTTTATATCTCAAAGACTGCTCCCGAAGCCCCGTATCACGGCACCGGCACCCTACCCGCCTTCCCAGAGCCGGCTTACGATCCTTTTGATGACTTACAGGTCCCTACCAAAGGCCCGTATCCCGGCAGCGGCACCCTACCCGCCTGCCCAGCGCCGGCTGACAATCCCTTTTATTTCTTAGCGACCGCTACCGAAGTTTGGCATCCCAACAGCCGCACCCAGCCCCCCTCCCCACCTTCGGATTACAAGGCTTTAGACGACTCCCCGTCCAATGACCATCGTGAACCGATCGACTTCGAAATAAAACCCGACGGCAACGGCGGTTGGACCAAGGGGTGAAAACTGCACTGTTTTCGGCCTAAGCCGCCATAGTACCCAGGGCTTTGCCGAACACCCCATACCCATGGGCTTCACCCTCAAAGGTATGGTTTGGCGGCTGTTGTGCTGTGGGACAGCCGCCGAGTCATCTACCAACTGCCGGAAGCCCCCCCGCCACCGCTGGAGCCGCCACCGCCCGACGAACTGCTGCTGGAGCTGGAGCCGCTGGAACCTGAACTGGACCCGCCACCGGAGCCAGAACCTTCGCCGACCTTGCCAAAGATAATCAGCGCAACAAACGATGCGATAGGAAACGCCAGCAACCAGGCGTCGCGATCACCGTCCATCACCCACCCCGCCACCCCATACACGGCCACCGCCGCCAGCAGCCGTACGGCAAAACCTGCGCGGCTGGTGCGCCAGGTCTCCTTCATGATCAGCAGCAGCACCAGGTACAAGCCCAGTACCACCAAGACGCCCAATGGCCACAGCAGCCAATGGATGAAACTGACGTCCACATACTGGTTTGCCACCACCAACCCGAGGATATAAGCCAGCAGCCCGATCACGCCGTAAAACAGCGTACGTACCTGCCACAACGCGCCGAATATCGCGCCGCCAATCAACAACGTCAGCGGCACTACAAACAGAAACATCGGCCAATCCCGACCACCCGCCAGCAGCGCCAACAACAGCGTGGCCGCTACCGCGATGATCAAGGCCCTGCGCCAGTGCAACTTACCGGCAGCGATCAGTACACCTGTGAGCGCCCCCAGGATAAACGCCGCCAATATCGCGATAAATTGAGGGTTAAGCCCCGGCCCGGCCCTTTCAGGCAAATCGCCGCCGTCCACCAATGCAACCAGCGCGTCCACGCCTTGCTCGATGCCACCGGCAAAGTCGCCCTGACGAAACGCCGGCGTGATCTGTTCTTCAATGATGCGATGGGCCAGCAGGTCGGTGACGATGCCTTCCAGGCCGTAGCCCACTTCGATGCGCACCTTGCGGTCGTCCTTGGCCACCACCAGCAGGAGGCCGTCGTTGACGTCCTGGCGCCCCAGTTTCCAGGCGCGAAACAGCTGGTTGGCGTAGTCTTCGATGCCGGCGCTGCCGGTGGTCGGCACCAGCAATACGGCTACCTGCGCGCCTTTGCGCTGTTCAAGGTCGGCAAGTTGTTGCTTGAGGCGCTGGGCGGTGCCCGAGTCGAGAGTGTTTGTCAGGTCAATGACCCGTTGATCAAGGGCAACCCCAATGGGCGAGGTGTCCGCATACGCAGCGATCAACAGGCTGGAAAATACCAGGGCCAGTAGGCTGAACACCGATTGCCGCATAAACACGATCATGTATGGTTACCTGAAGTCTCTCCCTGAAGGCGCCGACTTTACCTTATCTGCACGCAAACACGTGACCCAGGGCCTGCGACTATCTAAACTGCCGCCAAGCTGCATAGCAATAAGCCATCAACGGGACGCCCATGGACCTAAATCACCGCAACAATGTACATGTGATGGGCAACGGTCCCTCGACGCTGGTGTTTTCCCACGGCTTTGGTTGCAACCAGGCCATGTGGAATGCTCTGGCACCGCACTTTCTCGAGCGCTTTCGCGTGGTGCTGTATGACCTGGTCGGCGCCGGCCTGTCGGACTTGAGTGCGTTCGACAAAGCCAAATACAGCCGCCTGGATGGCTATGCCCATGACCTGAACGAGATTATCGACGCCTACGCCAAAGGCCCGGTGATTCTGGTGGGCCACTCGGTGAGCGCGATGATCGGCACCCTCGCCGACCGTTTCATCCCGGGCCGCATTGCCGCGCACGTGATGATTGGCCCTTCGCCGCGCTATATCGACACCGAGGAGTATGTTGGCGGTTTCCAGCACGGCGATATCGATGACCTGCTCGACACTCTCGACAGCAACTACCTGGGCTGGTCCAGCGCCATGGCCCCGGTGATCATGGGCGCGCCGACGCAGCCGCACCTGAGCGAGGCGCTCACCGAGAGTTTCTGCCGCACCGAGCCGGACATTGCCAAGCAGTTCGCCCGCGTGACCTTCCTGTCGGATAACCGCCAGGATGTGTTCGGCCTGACCACACCGGTGCTGATCCTGCAATCGACCGAAGACCTGATCGCCCCCGTGGCCGTGGGTGAATACCTGCACGCCGTATTACCTAACAGCACTTATTGCCTGGTCGAGAATGTCGGCCATTGCCCCCATATGAGCGCCCCCCAGGCGTGCGCAGCAGCGATGGACCGCTTCCTCGCCCCTTGGGCGGCTGCCGATGCCCGCTGATTCACTGTTTGACAGCGCGGCCTGTGCTCTGGCGGTGACTCAGGAAGACGGCACGATCCTGCACGTCAACCCGCGCTTGTGCGATTGGCTGGGCTTCACCGCCGCCCAACTGCTGGGCCGGCGTTTCCAGGATCTGTTGGCCATGGGCGGGCGGATTTTCTACCAGACGCACCTGGCGCCGATGCTGCGTATGCATGGCAGCGTCACCGAGGTGAAACTCGACATCCGCCATTGCAACGGGCACAAAGTCACGGTATTGCTCAATGCCAACCGGCGCCAGCAGCCCGACGGCGTGGTGTATGACTTGGCGCTGTTCGGCACCACCGACCGTGACAAGTACGAGCGCGAACTGCTCAATGCCCACAAGCAGGCGGAAGCCCTGCTGCAGGAAAAAACGGCTACGGAACTGGCCCTGCAACAGGCCCAGGCCGAACTGAGCGAGGCCTATGCCATTGCCCAGCGCCGAGCGTTGTTTGCCGAACAGATGGTGGCGATTGTCAGCCATGACCTGAAAAACCCACTTACTGCGATCCGCATGGCCTCCGACTTTCTCCAGCGCGGCGAGCGCACGGCCAAGGAGCGCCAGTTGTTGGGGCACATCGGCCAGTCGTCCGAACGCGCCCACCGCATGATCGCCGACCTGCTGGACTTCACCCAGGCCCGGGTCGGCCAGGGCATTACCATCAAGCCGCAACCCCTGGACCTGCACAGCGTTATCCATCGCAGCGTCGACGAACTGCGGGTGGCCTTCCCCAAGGCCACGCTGGTGCATCACGCCGAGGGCCAGGGCGATGCGTGCCTGGACGCCGACCGCGTGCAACAGATGATCGGTAACCTGGTGGCCAACAGCGTGGCCTATGGCGACTTGCTGCAGCCGATCACCATCACCTCGCGCCTGGGCGATAACACCTGCGAGGTTGCGGTGCACAACCACGGCCCGGCGATACCCCAAGCCTTGCTGGCCGGGTTGTTCGAACCCATGACCCGCGGCACCGACCAGGGCAGCGACGTGCGCAGCGTGGGCCTGGGCTTGTATATCGTGCGCGAACTGGCCAGGGTGCATGGCGGCGATGTGGCGGTGAGTTCCTGTGCCAGCGCCGGCACCACGTTTACCGTGAAGTTCTAGTACAGGTACGCGGTGCCCTGCATGATCGGCTCGACACGGCCGGTCAATATCACCCCGCCCTGCCCGTCCCATTGCACCGTGACCTCGCCGCCGTCGCACTGGACCTCCACACGCTCATCGAGCAGCCCTCGCCGGATGCCGTTGACGACCGCCGCGCAACAGCAGGAACCGGACCCCAGCGGCACACCGCCGCCACGCTCCCAGATACGCAGGCGGATATGGCTGCGGTCCAGCACTTGCACGAAATGCACGTTGGTCCTGGCCGGAAACAGCGGGTGAACTTCCTGGGGCGGGCCCATGGCCTCAATATCGAGCACCGCCACATCCTCCACAAAGAACGTGCAATGCGGGTTGCCCATGCTGCACGCCGCCGGCTGGCCGTCGATGGGCAACACGCAGGTGTCCATCGCCCTGGCCAGGGGCACCGACGCCCAGTCCAAGGAAGGTGGGCCCATGTCCACCGACACCCGCTGCCCATCAGCACGTGTGCATCTAAGCAAGCCACGGTCGCTGCGCAGCACGATGGTGTCAGTGCCAGCCTCATGCATCAGGCGATCAGCCACGCCACGCGTCGCGCTGCCGCAGGTGTGCAGGCGTGTCCCGTCCGGGTTCCAGAACTGAACGCGCGCGGCGGCCTCCTCACAGTCGAGCACCACCGCCAGTTGATTGAAACCGATGCCGAAGCGGCGGTTACCCAGGTAGCGGGCAATCTGCGCAGTAATGGGGTTATCCTCGCCACGGCGGTCGACGATGATGAAGTCGTCGCCGTGGGCGTGCATCTTCACGAACGGCAGGGTCATGGGCGCTCCTGTGAGTGAAATGAGCCAAGCGGTTCTAATACCACTGTAGGAGCGAGCTTGCTCGCGAAAAAACCACAGGCGCCGCATTTATTCAGTGAAGTACACGTTATCGTTGGCGTTTTTCGCGAGCAAGCTCGCTCCTACAGGGGGTGGATGGTCATGTTTATTGTATTCAGCGGTTTGCCCGGCAGTGGCAAGACCACGATTGCCAAGGAGCTGGCGCGACAGGTGGGCGCGGTTTACCTGCGTATCGATGTGATCGAGCAGGCGCTGCGCGAGGCTGGGGTGTTGGCGGGCGATGTGGGGGCCAGTGGCTACGCTGTGGCGAATGCGCTGGCGCTGAGTAACCTGCGCCTGGGGCAGCGGGTGATCGCTGATTGCGTGAACCCGGTTAAGGAGAGCCGTGATGCCTGGCAAGCGGTGGCGATAGCCGCCGGTGTGGCGCTGATCAATATCGAGGTGGTGTGTTCCGATCAGCAGGCGCATCGGCGTCGAGTCGAAGGCCGTGTGGGCGATATTCCGGGGCTGGTGCCACCGACCTGGGAATCGGTGCAGGTGCATGAGTATGAACCCTGGGAAGCGCCGCCGTTCAGGCTGGATACGGCGCAGTTGACGCCGGCAGAAGCTGTCGCGGCAGCCTTGCTCCATCTAGGCTAAACCCCCACCCTGTGGCGAGGGAGCTTGCTCCCGCTGGACTGCGTAGCAGTCCCACAAAGAGCGGGGCCGCTTCGCGCCCCAGCGGGAGCAAGCTCCCTCGCCACAATCCTCAGAAGTTACCGCGCAGCGCCTCAAGCCCGCCTTCGTAGACACCGGTAAACAACTCCTCTACCTGCGCCTCGGTGGTACCCGCTGCCGGCGTGAACACCCCGGACCAGGTCACTTTCGCCGAGGTGTCCGTCAACGCTTCAACCTGCAAGGTCGACAGGTAAGCACTCACCGGAAACGGCGACGCTTCAATGGTGTAGCTGTAGGTGCGCGCCACGTTGTCGAAGGTCTGCAAGCGCTCGACAATCGTGCCGCCGTCAGCGGCGGTCAGGTGACGCACACGGCCACCCTCGCTCGGCTCGCTCTTGGCGATAAAAGGCAGCCAGTCGGGCAGGCTGTTGAAGCCGCCAATCAGTTGCCAGACCTGGTCGGCCGACACCGCAATTTCAATCACAGAAGACGCTGTTGCCACGATCAATACTCCAGTCAGGAAAAAATCAGATTGCCATGCTGTCGACCACGCCACCGTCGACCCGCAGCGCAGCACCGGTCGTCGCCGAAGACAGCGGTGAAGCAATGTACGCCACCAGGTTCGCCACTTCATCCACATTGGCCGCACGCTGGATGATCGAGGTAGGCCGCGCATGGCGCACAAACACATCCGCTTCGTCTCGGGCACTGCGCCCGGATTCAGCCGTGGCGTCCTTGAGCATGTGTTCCAGGCCATCGGTAAAGGTCGGCCCCGGCAAGATCGCATTCACCGTCACCCCGGTACCCGCCAGGCGCTTGGCCAGGCCGTGGGACACCGCCAGGTTGGCGCTTTTGGTCACCCCGTAGTTGATCATGTCGGCCGGCGTCGCCACGCCGGACTCCGACGACACGAAGATCACCCGGCCCCAACCCTGCCCGACCATACCCGGCACATAATGCCGCGCCAGGCGCACACCGGAGATCACATTGACCTCATAGAAGCGCGCCCACTCACTGTCCGGCGCGTCGAAGAAGTCCACCGCGTCGAAGATGCCCAGGTTGTTGACCAGAATGTCGGCGCGGGGTTCGGCGGCGAAGAGTTTCTGTGCGCCTTCAACGGTGCCGAGGTCGGCCACCACACCACGCAGTTGGGCAGCCGGAACCGCTTGGCGAATGCTGGCCAAGGCGTCGTCCACCTTGCCTGCATCCCGCCCGATCACCACCACCGTGGCACCGGATTGCGCCAGGGCCTGGCTGATGCCCAGGCCGATACCAGCGGTGCTGCCGCTGACAATAGCCACTTTGCCACTTACATCAATTTTCATGCTCAAGCTCCTTAACGTGAGAGAGGCAAAGGTGCGCGTTCCGAGATCAAGCGGGCCTCGCGCAACGCCTGCCAGAAGGCGGCTGGAATCTGTTCAGACAACGCCGCAACGTCTTCGGCAATCCGCCCCGGACGACTGGCACCGGGAATCACCGCCGCCACCGCAGGATGCGCCAGTGAAAACTGTAGCGCAGCGGCCTTGATACTGACGCCAAACGCCTGGGCAATCGCCTTGATCTGCTCGACCTTGGCAATGATCGCCGGGCTGGCTTGCTGGTATTCAAAATGCGCACCGCCAGCGAGGATGCCGGAGCTGTACGGGCCACCGACGACGATCTCGACCTGCTGGGCGTGGGCGGCGTCCATCAGGCGCTGCAAAGCGCGGTCGTGGTCCAGCAGCGTATAGCGCCCCGCCAGCAGAAAGCCGTCGGGCTGGGCTTCGGCCAGGTCCAGGGTCAACTCGCAAGGTTCCACGCGGTTGACGCCCAGCCCCCAAGCCTTGATCACCCCTTGCTCGCGCAAACGGGTGAGTACTTTGAAGGCGCCGGTGCGGGCCTGGTTGAAGTATTCCAGCCATTGGTCGCCGTAAAAATCCTGGGCGATGTCGTGAACCCACACGATGTCCAGGCGATCGGTTTGCAGGCGTGTCAGGCTGTCTTCAATGGAGCGCAAGGTGGCGTCGGCGCTGTAGTCGTTGAGTATTTTATTGGGGCGGCCGTGTTCGAATACGCCGCTTTTTTCGCCAAGGTCACGGGCGGCTTCTTCGACTTCATCGAGAATCACCCGGCCGACCTTGGTGCTGAGCACGTAGTCGTCGCGGTGGTAGTTGGACAGCGCCTGGCCCAAGCGAATTTCCGACAGGCCCGAGCCGTAGAACGGCGCGGTATCGAAGTAACGCACGCCCTGGCTCCAGGCGGCCTGGACGGTGGCCTGGGCTTCTTCTTCGGGGATAGCGCGAAACATATTGCCCAAATGGGCGGTGCCAAAGCCCAGTACGCCGGGCAGTGTGTCTTTCAAGCTCATGGTGGTTCCTCAATCGGTGCGAGGTCGCGGTGACCGTTGAGCAGATGCTAGATTGCGCTGATCAGACCGTCCAAGACATACTGCGACCAACTTGAGTCCTTGCAGGTCTTACATGATTGATCTACGCCAGTTGCGCTACTTCGAAGTGGTGGCTGAAGAAGAACACGTTGGCCGCGCCGCCGAGCGCTTGCACATTTCCCAATCGCCCTTGAGCCGGCAGATCGCCCAGCTTGAGGAACGCCTGGGCCTGACCCTGTTCGAACGCAGTCAGCAGCGCATCCGCCTGACCCGCGACGGCCAGACCTTCCTGGCCGAGACCAAGGCATTGCTGACCCATGCCAACCGCCTGGAGTCCTTGGGCAAGCGCCTAGGCCGTGGTGAAGAAGGCGGTTTGTGCATCGGTTATATCGAGAACGCCATGCACGCCGGTGTCTTGCCCAATGCCTTGCGCATACTGCGCGACGACCGGCCCGCCGTGCATATCAAGCTGTATAACCTGCCCTCCCTGGAACAACTGGAGGGTTTGCGCCAACGCAGCCTGGACATCGCTCTGGTGAGCGAACCACCCGCCGCCGATGACCCGGACCTGACCGCCTGGCAAGTTCTCGACGACCCAATGCTGCTGGCCCTGCCCGAACAGCATCCGCTGGCTCGACAACGCGAACTGTTGCCCGAACACCTGGCCGACCAACAATGGATCGGCGTGCAGCGCAAACCTGGCGCCCACCCGGCTGACGATTTCGTCGCCGCCTGCATCCGCGCCGGTTTCACCCCGCAGATCCCCATGGAGGCCAGCGAGCCCTTTACCGCATTGGGCCTGGTGGCGTCCGGGCTGGGGGTAGCGATGGTGCAAAAGGGCCTGAGCCGCAACGCACCGCCCGGCGTGGTGTTGCGCGAGCTGCCGTGGCTGGCCTACACCACACCGCTGTGGGCGGCCTGGCATCGCGTCAACTTGAGGCCGCTGGTAGAAACCTTCCGCAAAGTGCTGACCGACTGATCGTTCCCACGTTCCGCTGATCGTTCCCACGCTCCGCTGATCGTTCCCACGCTCCGCGTGGGAATGCATCCCATGACGCTCCGCGTCACTAAACGGCGGGACGCGGAGCGTCCGCGGCGGCGTTCCCACGCAGAGCGTGGGAACGATCAATCAGAGCACTTCGCGCAACCGATACCACAACATCCCCAACGCCAGCAGTGGCGAACGCAGCGCCTTGCCACCGGGAAAGGTCATGTGCGGCACCTGGCTGAAAATATCCAGGCCCTGGCTTGCGCCCGCATGTATCCCTTCGGCCAGCAGCCGTGCGCACCAGTGCGTCACGTTCAAGCCATGGCCGGAGTAGCCTTGGGCATAGAACACATTCGGGTACTGCTTGAGCCGCCCGACCTGAGGAAAGCGGTTGGCGGTGATGCCGATCTTGCCGCCCCACTGGAACTCGATGGCGGTGTTGGCCAACTGCGGGAACACCTTGAGCATTTTCGGGCGCATGTACGCAGCAATGTCCTGGGGATCGCGCCCCGAGTAATGGCAGGCACCGCCGAACAGCAGGCGACGGTCTGCGGTCAGCCGGTAGTAATCCAGGCCGATTTTCTGGTCGCACAGCGCCAGGTTCTGCGGGATCAACTGCCGGGCCACAGGCTCTGGCAGGGGCTCGGTGGCGATGACGTAGCTGCCCGCCGGCAGTACCTTGCCGCTCAAGCGCGGCTCCAACTCCTCAAGATGAGCATTGCATGCCAGCACCAGGTTGGCCGCGCGCACGCTGCCGCCCGCGCAGCGCACCTGCACCGTATCGCCATGGATCAGCTCCAGCACCGGGCTGTGCTCAAAGATGCGCACCCCAAGGGCCTCGGCCGCCTGCGCTTCACCCAGCACCAGGTTGAGCGGGTGCAGATGCCCGGAGCCCATGTCGACCAGGCCGCCGGCATACACCGTCGAGCCCACCACCTGCGCCATGTCGTGCGGGCCGACCAGCCGCGTTTCATGGGCATACCCCATGGTAGCCAGGTGCGCCTGTTCGCCTTTGAACGCGGCGAACTGCGCCGGGGTGTTGGCCAGTTCGCAATAGCCCCAGTGCAGGTCGCAGTCGATACCGTGCTCGGCAATGCGCTGGCCCACCAGGGCCACCGAGTCGATACCGGCCCGCTCCATATAACGCACGCCCTCCTCGCCCACGTATTTGGCAAAACCCGAGACATCATGGCCGATGCCGCGGATCAATTGCCCGCCGTTGCGCCCGCTGGCGCCCCAGCCAATGCGGCGCGCCTCCAGCAGGATCACCGAAAGCCCGCGCTGGGCCAGTTCGATGGCGGTGTTGACCCCGGTAAAACCGCCGCCGATCACACACACATCGGCGCTCAGGTCGGCCTCAAGTACGGGCCGCTGTGGCATGGCATTCGCCGAAGCGCGGTAATAGGACTGGGCATGTTCGTTGGACTGCATCATCGGTTGGACTTCACTTTGCTCCAGGCGCGGGTCATCACGCGCATGGTCGCCGGCGTGGGCGTGGTGGAAATATAGAGTTTGTCGAGTACCTCCTGGGGCGGGTACACCTCAGGGTTGTTCACCAGTTCCGGGGCCATGAACGGCTTGGCGGCCGGGTTGGCATTGGCATAGCCCACCGAGGCGCTGACCTTGGCAATCACCTCGGGCTCCAGCAGGTAGTTGATGAACGCATGAGCTTCTTTAGGGTTGCTCGCGTCGGCCGGAATCGCCAGCAGGTCGAACCACAGGTTGGCGCCTTCCTTGGGGATCGAATACGCAATGTTCACCCCGTTCTTGGCCTCCTTGGCGCGGTTGGCGGCCTGGAACACATCGCCGGAATAACCGAAAGCCACGCAGATATTGCCGTTGGCCAGGTCCGAGATGTACTTGGATGAGTGGAAATAGGTGATGTACGGCCGCAGCGTCAGTAGCTTGGCTTCGGCCTGCTTGTAGTCCTCGGCATTCTCGCTGCGTGGGTCCTTACCCATGTAGTTGAGGATCGCCGGGAACAGCTCATCCGCCGAATCGAGGAAGGCCACGCCGCATTCATGCAGCTTCTTGATATTTTCTGGCTCGAACAGCACGGCCCACGAATCGATGCGGTCGATACCCAGCACTTGCTTGACCTTGTCGACGTTGTAGCCAATGCCATTGGTGCCCCACAGGTACGGCACCGAATGCGTATTACCGGGGTCGTTCTGCTCCAGCAACTTCAGCAACTTGGGGTCGAGGTTCTTGAAGTTGGGCAACTGCGCGCGGTCGAGCTTGAGGAACGCACCGGCCTTCACCTGGCGCGCCAGGAAGTGGTTGGACGGCACCACCACGTCATAGCCGGTGCGCCCGGCCAGCAACTTGCCCTCCAGGGTTTCATTGGAGTCGAACACATCGTAGACCACCTTGATACCGGTCTTGGCCTGGAAGTCCGCCAAGGTGGTCTCGCCAATGTAATCGGTCCAGTTGTAGACACTCACCGTCGGCGCCGCCTGGCCGGCACTGCTGAACGCCGCGACCAGGGCCAATGGGAGAAGCTTGTTCACAAGACGCATATCGTCACCCCTTTTATGCTTGTTTTTAGACGCTCAACAGCAGGAACTCACGCTCCCAGGAACTGATCACCCGCTTGAAATTCTCATGTTCGGCGCGCTTGACCGCCACATAGCCGCGCACGAATTTCTCGCCCAGGTACTGCTTGACCGTGTCGCAATCCTCCATGCGCGCCAGCGCATCTTCGAGGGTGAACGGCAGGCGCAGGTTGCGGCGTTCATAGGCGCGGCCTTCCACCGGGGCACTGGGTTCGATGTGCTCGATCATGCCCAGATAGCCACACAACAGGCTCGCGGCAATCGCCAGGTACGGGTTGGCATCGGCCCCCGGCAGGCGGTTTTCCACGCGCATCGCCTCCGGGCTGGAAGTGGGCACGCGCAGGCCGACGGTGCGGTTCTCTTCGCCCCATTCGACGTTGACCGGCGCCGAGGTGTCCGGCAGGAAGCGGCGGAACGAGTTCACATTGGGCGCAAACATCGGCAACAGCATGGGGATGTACTTCTGCAAGCCGCCGATGTGATGCAGGAATAACGGGCTCATGTTGCCGTCAGCATCGACGAACACCGGTTTGCCGGTGGCAATCTCCACCACGCTCTGGTGCAAATGCATGGCGCTGCCCGGCTCATCGGCCACCGGCTTGGCCATGAAGGTGGCGGCGACGTTGTGCTTGAGAGCGGCCTCACGCAAGGTGCGCTTGAACACCGTGATCTGGTCGGCCAGGTCCAGGGCGTCGCCGTGACGGAAGTTGATTTCCATCTGCGCCGGGCCGTCTTCGTGGATCAGCGTATCCAGGTCCAGGCCCTGGGCTTCGCACCAGTCATAGACATCTTCGAACAGCGGGTCGAATTCGTTGGCCGCATCGATAGAGAACGACTGGCGCCCGGTTTCGGCACGGCCGGAGCGGCCAATCGGGGTTTTCAGTGGCAGGTCCGGGTCTTCGCAGCGCTGGGTGAGGTAGAACTCCATTTCCGGCGCGACAATCGGCTGCCAGCCTTGGTCGGTGTAGAGCTGCAGGACTTTCTTCAACACATTGCGCGGCGACAGTTCGATGGGGTTGCCCTGCTTGTCGAAGGTGTCGTGGATCACGATGGCGGTGGGTTCGATGGCCCACGGCACCACGTACGTGGCGTTGGCTGCCGGGCGGCAGATCATGTCGATATCGGCCGGGTCCAGCAGGTCGTAATAGATATCGTCGTCGACAAAGTCCCCGGTTACCGTTTGCAGCAACACACTTTCCGGCAGGCGCATGCCTCGCTCATGCAGGAACTTGTTGGTGGGCGCAATCTTGCCGCGTGCGATGCCAGTCAAGTCACTGATCACGCATTCGACCTCGGTAATCTTGTGTTCTTTCAGCCAGGCGGACAGCTGATCGAAGGGGGCGTTCATAAGGACCTCGTCTTGGGTGGGATGCGACGCCGGCTTGTACTCCCAGCGCATTGAGGTCTATCTTGGGCCAGCCTTGAAACGGCATCTATCCACTTTGCACGCGGCACAACGCACCAATAGAGTGCGCACGGATCACCATGACACAGGCAACCGCTTTGCGCGTACAGGCCTTCGCCACCGGCGATGTGGCCGCCCAATGCAGTGCGACACCCGGCTGGGTGCAGCAGTACCAGCAGATGTCCCCGGGGCATTTTGCCGGGCAGGTGCGCTACCTCGACCTGCAAGGCGTGCAGGTTTACGAAGAGTGCATGAACACCCGCGTGGAGCAGCATTTCAACGCCCCCACCGGCGCCCTGACGTTCTGTTTCGACGGCAGCGACAACGCGCTGTACCTGCTCAATGGCGAAAGCCGCAACACCTGGATCACCCCGGTCAACTACCGCGAAGTGGCCGTGGTGTTCGGCCCACAGTTCGTCCAGCGCCAGGGCTTGGACATGGCCAGACTCGAAGGCCTGTTCATGGCACCGCTGACCGGCCAACAGAACGCGCTGTTCACCCGCTGGCTCAGTGGCACGCTCACGCGCTTGTCCGCCCTCACCGACCCCATCAGCCGCGATGCGCTCACCCAGCAACTGCTCGACGATTGCCTGTTTATCCTCGATAACGCCTGCGTGTGTCTGGACCGCAGTTCGCTGCAAAAGCGCAGCGAAGAACGCCGCTTGATGGCGCGCATTGGCGAATGGGCGGCGGATGCGCCGGATGAAACCGTCAACCTGCTGGAACTGGCGCAGATTGCAGGTGTGCCGTTGCGGCAATTACAGCAAGGTTTCAAGACGTACACGGGGATGAGCCCGGCGCAGTGGTTGCGGTTGCGCCGCTTGAACGGGGCGCGGCGGGAGTTGCTAAGTGGCGCTGATACCACCGTGGCCGAGGTGGCGATGAATTGGTCGTTTTGGCATTTGGGGCGGTTTTCCAACAGCTATCGGGCTTTGTTCCGGGAGCTGCCCAGCGAGACGCTGAAGCGCTTTGGTTGAAACGCTATCTCCTGTGGGAGCTGGCTTGCCTGCGAAGACGGCCTGATAGTCAACGCAGTTAGACCGGGTACATATCCGTTATTTAGGTAACGGCTACCTAGGGTTCCGCTCTGACAGCGGCTCACTTTTGAAAAGCGCAAAAGTAAGCAAAACGCTCTTGCCCCACCACTCGGCACCTCGCCTAGGCTCGGTGTGCCCGTAATCCGCCAGTGATTTGGGGGGCCGCCGCCACGCGCCATCCATGGCGCGGGGCGGCTAAACCGGCATCCCTGCCGGTTTACCCCCCAAATCACTGTCGAATTCCGGCCAGCGTGGTTTAACGGGGCGCCTAAGATCAAAAGCAGATCAAGATCAAGAGCGACTCGCTTCGCATCGTAGTTACCGTCGGCTGCTACAACCGGGCAACGTACAAAATTGTGTAGATACCTATGGCTATCGCAGGCAAGCCAGCCCACATTCGATCAGCGGTGTGGCAGAGCCCTGCTGCATAACTTGTAAAATCCCGCCGTTATGCCTAGCTTATGCGCCCCCCGCCCAGCGCTTTAAGGCCTTGCCCCATGGTTTTGCGTTTCCGCCCCGTCGTCACCTCACGTTTCGCCCTCGGCCTGTTGCTCAGCGGCGGCATCGGCAGCAGCCTGGCCGCCGAGATCGAGCTGCCGACGGTAAAGGTCCAGGGCCAGGATGAGTCGGGTTACCGCAATGAAACCGCATCGGTGGGTGGTTTTGATGAAGCGCCGCTGCTGGACACCCCCGCCTCGATCACGGTGATCAACGCCGCGCTGATCAAGGACCAGCAGGCACGCCTGCTCAGCGAAGTGCTGCGCAACGATGCCTCGGTGGGCGACAGTTACGCGCCCATTGGCTATTACGAGAATTTCGTGGTGCGTGGCTTTTCGCTGAACGCGGCCAGCAGTTACAAGATCAATGGGCGCACCATCACCGGCGAGCAGAACGTCGCCCTGGAAAACAAGCAGCAGGTAGAAGTGCTCAAGGGCCTGGCCGGGTTGCAGAGCGGCATTTCCGAGCCCAGTGGAGTAATCAATTACGTGACCAAGCGCCCTCAGGATGTGCGCTCGGTGACGGTGTCTACCGATGATCGTGGCAGTGGCTACATCGCCACCGATGTCGGCGGCTGGTTTGGCAACGAGCAGCAGTTCGGCCTGCGCGCCAACGTCGCCCATGAAGACCTCAATTCCTATGTGGAGCACGCCAACGGCCAGCGCGATTTTGTGTCCCTGGCCTTTGACTGGAATATCAGCCCCGACGCCGTGCTGCAACTGGATGCTGAATACCAGAACAAACAACAGCGTTCAGTACCCGGTTATCAGCTGCTGGGCGGCACCGAAGTGCCCCATGATGCGTCGCCGAAAAAGCTGCTGGGGCACCAGACGGGGGGCAAGCAGGTGGGGATTGATTCGCTGAACCTCAACGGCAAGTTCGAATACCGTTTCAGCGATCAGTGGAAAGGCAGTGTCAGCGCGGCGCGTAGCAAGGTGGTGATTGATGACTACAGCTCGTTTGCCTGGGGTTGCTATGGTTCGGCCAGTTGCAGCTCTGCAAGCGTGCCGAACTACTTCAGCCCCGAAGGCAATTACGACGTCTACGACTACCGCAGCCCGGACGACACTCGCCGCGACGACGAAATTCAGGCGGCCATGACCGGCCTCTTCGACACTGCCGGCATCGGCCATGAACTGACGTTTGGCACCAGCGCGTTTCGCCGGGTGATCGACAAGCGCAAGTCGGTCAACGAATTCATCGGCACCGCCAATATCGACGAAGAAGTACCGAGCTTTCCCCCGACCGACAAACCGTTGAACGACAGCCACCGCAACCTCGACAGCCGCCAGTACGGGCTGTTCGTCACCGACCGCATCCGCTTTAACGAGCAATGGCAAACCATCCTCGGCGGCCGCGAAGTACGCCTGGACGAAAAAGCCTTCGACAGCGTCACCGGCAACCAGACACGCCACACCCAACAGTACGTGTTCCTGCCCCAGGCATCGCTGATCTACAAGCCAGTGGACAACGTTTCGCTGTACACCAGCTATAGCAAGGGCCTGTCCCTGGGCGGCACCGCGCCGTGGTTTGCAGACAATGCAGATGAAACCCTCGCCCCCACCGTCTCACGCCAGCTCGAAGCCGGGGTGAAATACGACTGGCGCCGTATCAGCTTCGCCGCCGCCGTGTTCCAGACGCGCCAGGCTTACCAGTACGCCAAGCCCGAAGGTGGCACGTTCAACTACGTGCAACAGGGCCAGCAAAAAAACACCGGGATCGAATTGTCCGCCAACGGCTGGGCCACCGACCGTCTGCAGATCGCCACCAGCGTGGCCGCGATCCGAGCGCGGGTGAGCGGCAGCGGCACGCCGGAGTACGAAGGCCACCAGGCGATCAACGTGCCCAAGCTGCGCGCCAGTGTCTACGCCGACTACGCCCTGCCCTGGGTCAATGGCCTGGCGGTATTGGGCGGTGTGCAATACAGCGCCAAGAAATCCGCCAATCGCACCGGCAACGTGGAAGTGGGCGACTACGCGGTGGTCAACGTCGGTAGCCGCTACACCACCAAGGTCGATGGCTACGAGACAGTGTTTCGCCTGAGCGTCGATAACCTGTTCGACAAGCGCTACTGGCGCGACGCGGGCGAATACATGGGCGATGACTACCTGTTCCAGGGCGCACCGTTGACGGCGCGTTTGAGTGCGTCGGTCAACTTCTGAGTAGCCGCGACGTAGCCAGCCACAACGCTGCCAAGCCGCACACCAACAGGCTCCAGCCAAGATCCTGAGACCAGGTCACCAAGGCCAGCCCGCCGCCAATCACCAGGTAGTACAGCAAGCCAAACAAGGCGGCGGCGGTGCCAAGGCGGTCTCGGTAATCGACCAGGGCCGCCCCCAGCACGTTGGGAATCGCCATGCCGAAGGCCAGCACCACCAACAGCATCGGCCACACCAACAGCCAGCTGTGCTGCAGGGCCAACACCAACAGGCTTCCCACCACGGCCACCGCTGCGGCGACAACCACCAACCGCTCGCCGCTCAACCCACGCTTGAGCAAGGCTTTGTTCAGCCACGCCCCCAACCCGGAACCCAGCGCGAGCAGCACGCCGCTGTAGCCGAACTCGGCGGTGGAACGCCCTTGCTGCGCGAAGATAAACGGCCCCACGCTGTAATAGCTGAACAGCGCTATATTGAACGCCGCGACCAACCCGACCGAGCGCCATATTCCGGCGTCCTTAAGCATCAGACCGAACGTCTGGCCAAGGGCGGCGGTGGGCAAGGAGGCCGGACGGGTTTCCGGCAAGGCCCACCCACACCAGCCCCACAACACCGCCGCGAGCAGCAATAACGCGCAGAGCACGCCGCGGTAACCAAAAAATTCCACCAGGCTCGCGCCGCTGAACAAGCCGATAGCAGGACTGGCGGCCAGCGCAATACCCATCACGGAAAACACCTGGGCCAGGTCGGCACCGTGGAAACGGTCACGCAACACCGTCTGCGTGACCACCGACCCCACCGCCGCGCCAAATGCCGCGCAGGCCTGGGCCAGCAGCAAGACGTTGAATGTCGTCACCGTCAAGGCCAGCGCCGAAGCGCCCACATAGATTGCCAGCCCCATCAGCATCACCGGCCGCCGCCCCAGACGATCACTCAGCCGGCCCCACACCACCACGCCCAGAGCGAAGGCGAGGAAATACACCGACAAGGTCTGCCCTGCCCGCTCGGGCGCGACGTTAAAGGCGCGGCCGATATCGCCCAGGGCCGGGCTGTACAGGGTCTGGGCCAACTGCGGGAACATCAGCAGGGCTATGGCCAGGGTCAGCAAATTTTTAAACTTCATCACACGATCCATCCATAAACACAACGGACGGATTCTAGGGCGCGCCAGCTGGGCTATTATCCAGACTTCGACACTTTATCCATCAAATCGGACAACCCATGGCCTGGCTTGCCGCTACCGCGTCTTTCAACCCCGATGCCTTCGCAGCGCCCGTGATCGGCATCGCGGCGGTGCTGGGCAACCACGATTCGGGCCTGCATGTGCACCAGCGCGGGCAACTGTTGTTCACCCAGCAAGGTTGCACGCGCATCACCCTGGACAATCAACTGTGCCTGCTGCCACCTACCCGCGCAGCCTGGATCCCCTGCGGCCTGCCCCATCGTGCGGTGATGCAGCAGGCGGTGGATTATCGGTCGGTGTATGTGAGTGCGGCCCTGGCCCAGCAATTACCGGCCCAGGTGCGGGTGATCGAAGTGAGTGCCTTGCTCAGGGCAGTGCTGGAACCCATGGCCCTGGCGCCGTTCGAGACCGACTGGCAGGCGGGGCGCTATGCCCATTTGCTCGGGCTGTGCCTGGATGAAATCCGCCACGCGGCGGCGCAACCCATGCTGTTGCCGTTGCCACGGGACAAGCGCCTGGCGCCGCTGCTGGCCCAGCTTGACCGCTTGCCCCCCACACTGCAGGACCTGGAACAGCACATCGGCGCCAGCACCAAGACCATCGGCCGGATTTTCCTCAAGGAAACCGGCCTGGGGTATCAGCAATGGCGCCAACAGTGGCGTCTGATGCGCATGATCGAACTGCTTGCCATCGGGCGCAGCCTGGGCTACTGCGCCTTTGAACTGGGCTTTGCCAGCGACAGTGCACTGATCGCCTTTTTCAAAGGCATGACCGGCACCACGCCGCGAAACTATTTCAAAGCCAACTGACGGCCTTACTTGGGCATCTTGCGAAAGCCCACCGCCAAACGATTCCAGCTGTTGATGGTGGCGATGGCGACGCTCAGGTCCACTTGTTCCTGGGGGCTGAACTGGGCGGCCAGTGCGTCGAAGTCTTCATCCGGAGCGTGGGTCTGGCTGAGCAGGGTCAGGCTTTCGGCCCAGGCCAGGGCTGCGCGTTCACGCGGGGTGAAGAACGGGGTTTCACGCCAGGCCGACACGGTGTACAGGCGGCGCTCGGTTTCACCGCCCTTGCGGGCATCGGCGGTGTGCATGTCCAGGCAGAACGCGCAGCCATTGATCTGTGATACGCGCAGGCGCACCAGTTCCAGCAGTGGCAGTTCGATGGAGAGTTTGCCCACCGCCGCTTCCAGGGCGAGCATGGCTTTCATTGCGTCTGGGGAAGCGGTGTAGAAATCGGTACGGGTTTGCATGGTGTTGCTCCAGGACAGTGGGGTTGGTGAGCAGGTTAGTCACCCCGGCGTCCTGGAGAAATAGCCAATCCGGGCGAAGAACAGGTGACCAATCTACAGGCCACGGTTCCTCAGCCACTGCAAAAAGCCCTTCTTCACCGGCATGGCCGGCGCGTCCTGGGTCAGGGCCTGGGCAGCATGCACACGGAAATCGAGCAGCGCCTTCATCGCCTCGCCGATGTCGTGTCGCGCGTCCAGGCAAGGCTTGAGGTATTCCTTCTCGATGCGGTACAGCGTGCAGAAGGTCTTGGCGGTGAAATCCGCCAGCGCCGCCTGGTCGGACAGGATCCCCGCTTCGCCAATCACCTCCCCCGGCCCCATTCGCCCGGCTTCGAACTTATGCCCGTCTTTGAGCAGCAGCACCGAGACCACGCCGGATTCGACAATGAACAGGTGATCGCTGACCTCCCCCGCGGCCAGGATCATGTCCCCAGCGCGGTAGGTGTGCAGGGTCATGTTCTGGCTGAAGGTGTCTTTTTCTTCCTGGCGCAAGGTGGAGAAAATCGTCGAGCGCTCCAGCAAGGCGCGGGCGCCAGACACCGCAGGCGGCGTGCTGCCTTCGGTGGCGGACAGCAGGCCCACGCCCGCCGCCTGTAAATGCCGGTAGGCCAGGTCGTAAAGCTGGTTGCGGGTTTCGCGCTTGAGGCCCATGGCCGGCACAAAACCGCTGATTTCGTATTCCACGCCACTGCCAGTGGAGGCCTTGAACGCCACGCTGGGCGCCGGCTGGGCCAGCAACGGTCGGCAGCCTTGCATCGCACGCTCCAGGGCTTCGATCACGGTTTGCGGGCGCGCATGGGGGCTGACTTGCAGGCTGACCGCCAGGCCGAACATGTCCGCCGGGCGCGAGAAGTTGATGATCTTGGCCTTGGCCGCCAGGGAGTTGGGGATCACCGCCAGGCTGCCCTGGGAGGTTTGCAGGCGTGTGGCACGCCAGTCGATATCGGTGACACGGCCTTCGGTGCCGTCGATGGAGATCCAGTCATCGATCTGGTAAGGCTTGGTGGTATTGAGGACGATCCCGGAAAACACGTCGCTCAAGGTGCTTTGCAAGGCCAGGCCGACGATGATCGCCACGGCGCCGGAGGTGGCCAGCACGCCCTTGACCGGCAGGTCGAGCACGTAGGCCATGGCGGCGATGATCGCGATGAGGAAAATCACCGCGCCCAGCAGGTCTTGCAACAAGCGCCCGGTATGGCCGACCCGCTGCATCATCACCGCGCCGAGCAACACCGTGAGGGTGCGGGCGGCGAACAACCACCAGCCGATCTGCAGCGCCGTGGCGGCGAGGTGCAAGGTGGTGTCATCGGCATAGGGCGCCGCTTGCATGGGGTTCATGCCGTCGTTGAACAGCACGGCGCTGAACACCGCAAAAATCACCAGCCGTGCCGCGAGTTTCCAGTTGGCCAGGTTGGGGGAAATAAGGCGCCACACGGCGATGTCGATCAGGATCAACGCCACGGCGCACAGCATCGGGTGATCAGTGATAAATGAGGGCATCCAGGCGACTCCAGGGCGAATGCCGAGAAGATCGCATGAAATCAGAACCCTGGAAACAAAATGTAGGAGCGAGCTTGCTCGCGAAAAACCACAACGATGACGCGTGCTGTCTGATTGAACGCGGTATGTTGAAGTTCTTCGCGAGCAAGCTCGCTCCTACAGGGGTTTGCGGTGAATCGTCAGGCGTGCATCTGCCCGAATTTGCCCGACTGGAAGTCGACAAATGCCTGGTGAATCTCCTGCTCGGTGTTCATCACGAACGGACCGTGGCCGACGATGGGCTCGTCGATGGGTTCGCCGCTGAGCAGCAGCACCTTGGCGTCGTCGTTGGACTCCAGGGTCAGTTGCTTGCCGTCGCGCTCGAACAGCGCCAATTGCCCTTGGCGTGCGACTTCTTCGCCATTGATCAACAACGTGCCGCTGAGCACCACCAAGGCGGTGTTACGCCCGGCGTGCAGGTCCAGCGTGACCGCTTTACCGGCGTTGAGGCGCAAATCCCACACGTCAATCGGCGTGAAGGTGCGGGCCGGGCCTTGCGCACCGGCAAATTCCCCGGCGATCAGGCGCAGGTGGCCGGCGTCGTTCGCCAGTGGCAGCACCGGAATGTCGCCATCGACGATGGTCTGGTAACCGGCATCCGCCATTTTGTCCTTGGCCGGCAGGTTGACCCACAGTTGCACCATCTCCAGTGCGCCGCCGCGACGGGCGAAGTCTTGGGAGTGGAACTCCTCGTGAAGAATGCCCTTGGCTGCGGTCATCCATTGCACATCGCCTGGGCCGATTTTGCCGCCGGCACCGGTGGAATCGCGGTGCTCGACTTCGCCGTCGTAGACGATGGTCACGGTTTCAAAGCCGCGGTGCGGGTGCTGGCCGACGCCACGGCGCTGTGCGGTGGGGGTGAATTCGGCGGGGCCTGCGTGATCCAGCAACAGGAATGGGCTGATGTGCTTGCCCATGGTGTCGTAGGAAAACAACGTGCGTACCGGGAAGCCGTCGCCGACCCAGTGGGCGCGGGGGCTGGTGTAGATACCAATCAGCTTTTTCATGGTGTACCTCCAAAGTGAGTACACCTTAAATCGTCTCACCCTTGAACACTAGCCGGTAAAAATGGCCCTGATCGTTCTACAGATAGAACGATGCTTTAACCTGTGGGAGCTGGCTTGCCTGCGATGACGGCCTGCCAGTCGCCCCATATCTACCTGACACCCCACAATCCAACTGTGGGAGCGGGCTTGCTCGCGAAGACGGCCTGGCAGTCAACACAGTTGGATTGCGTACATATCCATTGCTGCGGTAACGGCCACTTAGGGTTCCGCTCTGACAGCGGGTCACTTTTGGAAAAGAGCCCCAAAAGTAACCAAAAGGGCTCTTGCCCCACCACTCGGCACCTCGCCTAGGCTCGGTGTGCCCGTAATCCGCCAGTGATTTGGGGGGCCGCCGCCACGCGCCATCCATGGCGCGGGGCGGCTAAACCGGCATCCCTGCCGGTTTACCCCCCAAATCCCTGTCGAATTCCGGCCAGCGTGGTTTAACGGGGCGCTTGAGATCAAAAGCAGATCAAGATCAAGAGCGGCTCGCTTCGCATCGTGGTTAGCATTGGCTGCTACAACCTACAAAAATGTGTAGATACCTATGCTGCGATAGTGGTGGTTCGGTTGACTCATCAGTGACTGACACTCCGCTTTCGCGAACAAGCCCAGTGGAGATCTGCACATAGCTGACTGGGATTATCAGGAGGCTGGATTAATTTATATTTCAACCATAATATAAGTAAAAAATTACACCCGTAATTTTTTGCACAATGGTTTCCGGAGTTCGCCATGCCCCCTCTCCCCCTGCGTCTTCTCACGCCCCTGGCCCTGTTGATGTTCCTCAATGGCTGCAACAGCAAGGCCGATACCGCCCAGGTGCCAGTGCCGCGCCCGGTGCTCGCCGCCAAAGTCGAAGCCGGCGGCACCCAGCAAAGCGCTTATACCGGCGTGGTGGCGGCTCGCACTGAAAGCAACCTAGGTTTTCGGGTCAGCGGCAAGGTGATCGAGCGCAAGGTCGACCCCGGCCAGCATGTCTCACGTGGCGATACCTTGCTGGTGCTGGACATCGGCGACTTCGAACTGGCGCTGCGTTCGGCCAAGAACCGCGTCAACGCCGCCGAGGCGCAACTGCGCCAGCGTCGTGACGATGAAAACCGTTACCAGCGCCTGGCCAGTACCGGCGCGGTGTCGCGGCAGATCTTCGACCAGTCGGCCACCAACCTGCGCGTCGCCCAAGCCGAACTGGCCGCGGCGCAATCGGATGCCAGCCAGATCGAAAACCGCCGCACTTATTCGGTACTCAAGGCCGATGGCGACGGCATCATCACCGACGTGCTGGCCGATCGCGGCCAAGTGGTGGCCGAGGGGCAAGTCGTCGCGCGCCTGGCCCATGACGGTGCCCGTGAAGCCATCGTCAACTTGCCGGAAAACCAGCGTGACCTGGCCACGCAAAAAGCCTTGGCATTCCCCTTCGGCGCCCCCGACCAGGCCGTGACCGCCAGCCTGCGCGAGCTGTCTGCCAGCGCCGACCCGGTCACCCGCACTTACCGCGCACGTTATGTGCTGCAGGGTTCGGGCGAGCGTTTCGCGCTCGGCTCCACCATCACCGTGCGCCTGCAAGGCAACGGCCAGCCCCAGCAAACCCGCGTGCCCATTGGCGCCTTGCAGGATGCAGGGCAAGGCACGGGCGTCTGGCTGATTGGCGATGACCAAAAGATCAGTTTCGCCCCGGTGAAAGTCGCCAGCCTCGGCCAGGAAGACGCCTTGCTCGACAGCGGCGTAACACCCGGCCAAACCATCGTCGCCCTTGGCGCTCACCTGCTGCACAGCGGCGACACGGTGCGCTTGCTGCCCGCCCAGGCGCTGGCCCTCAACCGTCAGCAGGATCAATGAGTATGCGCGGGATCAACCTCTCCGAACTGGCCGTCAAACACCGCGCCGTCACCCTGTTTTTGCTGATTGCGATCCTCGTCGCCGGGGTCTTCGCCTTCGGCAAGCTGGGGCGCGCCGAAGACCCTTCCTTTACCGTCAAGGTCATGACCATCACCGCTGCCTGGCCCGGCGCTACCGCCCAGGAGATGCAGGAGCAAGTGGCCGACCGCCTGGAAAAACGCCTGCAGGAACTGGACTACTACGACCGCGTCGAGACCATCGCCCAGCCGGGCTTTGTGTCGATGCGCATGACCTTCCTCGAATCCACCCGCCCGAGCGAGATCCAGGCGCTGTTCTACCAGACACGCAAAAAGCTCAGCGACGAAGCTGCGCAACTGCCAAAGGGCGTGATCGGGCCGTTTTTCAATGATGAATATTCCGATGTGTACTTTGCGTTGTACGCCCTGGAAGCCGAACACCTGCCCCACCGCCAGCAAGTGCAAATGGCCGAACAATTGCGCCAGGGCCTGCTCAACCTGCCCGGGGTGAAGAAGGTCAATATCCTCGGCGAACAGGCCCAGCGCGTGTTTGTCGAGTTTTCCTATGAGCGTCTGGCAACCCTGGGCATCAAGCCCGAACAGATCTTCGCCGCCCTCGCCGCACAAAACGCCGTGGCCCCTTCAGGCTTCGTCGAAACCGCGGGCGCCCGCGCCTATATCCGCATCGACGGCGCGTTCGACAGCCTGGCATTGATCGAGAACGTGCCCCTGCAAGTCAATGGCCGCGTATTGCGCATCGCCGATGTAGCCACCGTGAGCCGGGGTTATGAAGACCCGCCCAGTTACCGCATCCGCCACCAGGGCGACCCGGCGCTGATGCTGGGCGTGATCATGGAGAAGCACTGGAACGGTCTTGAACTGGACAAGAGTCTGCAAGCCGAAGAAGCGCGAATCCAGGCCGACCTGCCCCTGGGCGTGAACTTCGCCAAAGTCTCCGACCAGGCGAAAAACATCAGCCTGGCGGTCAACGAGTTCATGCTCAAATTCTTCGTCGCCCTGGCGGTGGTGATGCTGATCAGCCTGTTGGCCCTGGGCTTTCGCGTGGGGCTGGTGGTGGCGGCCGCCGTGCCGCTGACCCTGTCGATCGTGTTCGTGATCATGCTGGTCACAGGCCGGGAATTCGACCGTGTCACCCTCGGCGCGCTGATCATCTCCCTGGGCCTGTTGGTGGACGACGCCATCATCGCCATCGAGATGATGGTGGTGAAACTGGAAGAAGGGTTTGACCGCATTCACGCGGCGACCTATGCCTGGAGCTCCACCGCCGCGCCCATGCTCACCGGTACGCTGGTGACCATCATTGGCTTTCTGCCGGTGGGGTTTGCGCGCTCCGGTGCCGGCGAGTACGCCGGCAATATCTTCTGGATTGTCGGGTTTGCATTGATTTCGTCATGGCTGGTCGCGGTGGTGTTCACGCCTTACCTGGGCGTGAAGATGCTACCGCAGATCAAGCCAGTGCCCGGCGGGCATGACGCAATTTACGCCGGGCGCTACTACCAGAAACTGCGCCGTCTGGTGGAGGCCTGCGTGCGTGGGCGCTGGCTGGTAACTGGGCTGGTGGTGGCCGCGTTTGTGCTGTGTGGTCTGGGTATGGCGGTGGTGAAGAAACAGTTCTTCCCGGACTCCGACCGCTCGGAGCTGATTCTGGAAGTGTATATGCCGCCCGGCAGCGCGTTCAAAAGCACCGAGGCGGTGGCGGCGCAGGTGGAGAAGGCCCTGTTACAGGAACCCCAAACGAGCATGGTCGACACCTATGTGGGCGGCGGCGCACCGCGGTTTTTCCTGTCGTTGAACCCTGAAATGCCGGACCCTGCGTTTGCCAAGTTGATTGTGCAGACGCCGGACTCCCACGCCCGCGACGCACTGAAACTGCGGATGCGTGAGCGCATTGCGGCGGGCGAATTCCCCTCGGCGCGGGTACGGGTCACACAGCTCGTGTTCGGCCCGCCAGTACCGTTCCCGGTGGTGTTCCGTGTTTCCGGGCCGGACCTGAATGTGCTGCGCGGGCTGTCTGAAGACGTGCGTCAGGTGGTGGCCGGCAACAAGCTGACCCGCGACACCTTCCTCGAATGGGGCGAACGTGCCAGCGGTTATCGCCTGGTGCTGGACCAGGATCGCTTGCGCCTGCTGGGGTTCACGCCGGACGAGGTCAAGTCCCAGCTCAACGCTTTGCTCAGCGGCAACCCGATCACCGAAGTGCGCGAAGGCAACCGTACCGTGTCGGTGGTGGCCCGCGCCCAGGGCAGCCAGCGTGAAGACCTGGCCAACCTCAACAACATGACGCTGACCAACAGCGCCGGTACCTCGGTGCCGCTGGCCCAGGTCGGGCATTTCCAGGCGGTCATGGAAGAACCGATCCTCAAGCGCCGCGACCGCGCCACCACCGTGGAGGTACGCGCCGACATCATCGACGGCGTACAACCGCCCGACGTGGAAATGGCCGTGTACAAAGACCTGCAACCGCTGATCGCGAAGTTGCCCAGCGGTTACAAAATCGACATCGGCGGCCCGGTTGAGGAAAGCGCCAAGGCCAACGTCGCCCTGGCGGCGCTGTTCCCGATCATGATCTTGCTGACGCTCACGGTGATCATGTTCCAGGTGCGCTCGTTCGGCGTGATGTTCATGGTGTTCGCTACCGCGCCTTTGGGCCTGATCGGCGCAGTGCCCACCTTGTTGTTGTTCAACCAGCCGTTCGGCTTTAACGCGATTCTCGGCCTGATTGGCATCGGCGGCATCCTGATGCGCAATACGCTGATCTTCACCGACCAGATCCGCCAGAACCAGGACCACGGCATGGCGATTCGCGAGGCCATTATCGAAGCCACCGTGCGGCGTGCCCGGCCGGTGATCCTTACGGCACTGGCGGCGGCGCTGGCGTTTATTCCGCTGACGTTGTCGGTGTTCTGGTCGTCCCTGGCCTATGTGCTGATTGGCGGTGTGCTGGTGGGCACGGTGTTGACGCTGCTGTTTCTGCCGGCGCTGTGCAGCCTGGTGCTGCGCGACAAGGTTGCTGAAATGTCCCACGTAACGGCCGGATAAGCTCTACTCCCCTCCCCTGTAAACCGCTGCAAAGTCCCTCGCCTGATCAAACAGTGCGAGGGATTGCAGATGGTTTTTCCTGTGAGTGCCTTGGTTACCTGGCCGCCCCCCGTGGGGAGCCGTCGCGGATGACCCAAGCAGCCCAAATTACCTTTATCGAACACGAGCTGGATGGTTTCCATCAGAGCCTGGCGGAGTATCGCCAGCAGATGGGCGCCTGGTATTCGCGTGCGCTGGATACGGTCAGTCATGCAGCGGACATGCCGTCATTGCTGGGTATGGACCGGGTATTACGGGCTGGGGATGCGCAGCAGTCGGTGAGTCTTGGCGATGCGGACTTTGCCACCGTGGCCCGCTGTCCGGCAGGGGGTGTGCTGAAGATCCAGAGCAGGTTCGAGTCAGCGTACGACGTGCCAATCGGCAATATTCCGGTTGAGGTGATCGGGCTGGATGACGGCAGTTCCAGGGTCATCCTGCTCGACGAGCACGGCGAAGGTTCCCACGACTGCGCCGCCGGCGGGCGCTATCAGGTGAGGGTTCAAGGCGGTGTTTCAGCGCAGCAAGTCGATGCCTTGTTTGCGTCCTATGCGGGGCTGACAGCGGATCTGGAGCAATGGCTGCGCGAACAGTGGCAAGGCTTCAAACCGCATTGGCAGCAATCCCCCGCTAGCGCAATTGGCAGCGGCGTGCTGGCCGGCAGTTGGGCGGCGATCCGTGACGCGTGGGACAGCGTCAAGCAGGTGCAGGCGATGCTTGAAGACCCGCTCAAGTACGTCGAGCAACTGGGTAGCGAGGCGGCCAGGTTGGCGCAAATCGCCACCGATGCGCCCAGGGTCATGGAACAGGCGATGTTGCTGGCCAGTGATGAGGCCGCGCTGTACCTGTTACTGCGCACTGCCATGATCTGGCTGGAGGCGTTACCGCCCAGTGAAGTCGCGCAAGCAGCCGCTGGTTTTATGGTGTCGCTGCTGATTGACCTGGTGATTGGCGCGGTGCTGACCATCGCGCTGCCGGCGGCGGGCGTGGCGTATTTGAGTATGCGCCTGGTCAAGTACGGTGCGCGGGTGCTTCAGTCGGCCGTGGGTTTCGTGACCGGTGTGCTTACGATCCTCACGAAGTTCATGCAGGCGGTGGACCGCTACAAAGCGGTGGCGGTTCGCGGGGTGGTAGGTGGGCTGAAGCAAGGCACGATGCAGATGCGCTGGCGGGCGCGGCAGAACGCGGTGCTGATGCAGAAAGAGCGTGTGGATGATGTACCGGCGGTGGCTTCAAATCCGAAGGGGGATGCGGCGGCACCAGCGGACAAGACCGCTACCCACGGTTGCCCGGTGTCGATGGTCACTGGTGAGGAATTGCTCACCCTTACCGACGGCGCTCTGGACGGGATCTTGCCGTTTGAGTGGACGCGGCTGTATCGCACCAGCGCGGTGGATGTCGATTGTGGGTTGGGGTTTGGTTGGAGCCATGCGCTGGCCCATCGGCTGGTGGTGTCGGGCGATTCGGTGGTGTGGACCGACCATGAGAACCGCTCGACTACCCTGCCCTTGCCCACCGACTCTCGGCCCGCGATCACCAATAGCCTGGCCGAAGCGGCGATCTATTTGGGTTCGGCGCCTGACGAGTTGGTGCTGGCCCAGGCCTCGCGTTTCTATCACTTTCGCGACGGTGTGCTGACAACCATCAGCGATGCGTATGACAACCGCCTGCGCCTTTGCCGTGATCACTCAGGGCGGATTGAGCGGCTGGATAACGGTGCGGGTCGCTCGTTGCTGTTGCGTTATGAGTTGGGTCGCATCGTCGCGGTGGACTATCAGGTGCATCGCGCCAAAGGGCGTGAGCCCTACGTGTGGGAGACCGAACAGAACGTTGTTTCCTACGCCTATGACGAACACGGACGACTGGTCTGCGCGACCAATGCCGTCGGGGAAAGCGAGCGTTATCGGTATGACGATCAGCACGTCATTCTGGAACGCCAACTGGCCGGTGGCGCGAGTTTCTTTTGGGAATGGGAACGCGCGGGCAAAGCCGCGCGCTGCGTGCGGCATTGGGCGAGTTTTTCGCAGATGGACACGCGTTACGCCTGGGGCGATGACGGGCGTGTCACCGTGCATAACGCCGATGGTAGCCAGGAGGTGTATGTCCATGACCAGTGGGCGCGGTTGGTGCAGCGCATCGATCCGGACGGCGCCACGCACTTTAAAACCTACGACGACCAGGGCCGGCTGACTGTCGAGCAAGACCCGATGGGCGCGGTGACGGCCTATCAATATGACGATGCCGGACGCTTGGTGGCGCTGTTTCCCGGGGATGATGAGCCGACGGCCTACGAGCATGACAATGGGTTCGTACGGGTTGTGCGCCGTGGGGAGGCGGTCTGGAAATATGAGCGTAATGACCAGGGCGACGTTACGCGCAAGACCGATCCTGATGGTGAGGTTACGGACTACAGCTACAACAAACAGGGGCAACTGACGGGGATTTGGTACCCGGACAGCAGCTGTCATCGGCTGGTGTGGAACGAGCGTGGGCAGTTGCTTGAGGAGCAATTGCCCAATGGTGGGATCAAGCGTTATCGCTATGACGATCTGGGTCGACAGGTTGCCCGTGAGGATGAGCACGGCGCACTAATCCAGTATCAGTGGGACGCCGCAGGACGTTTGCTGAAACTGACCCAGCCCGGCGGTGGTTGTAAGGAATTCAGCTACAACCCCTACGGCAAAATCATCGCAGAACGCGACGAACTGGGCCACGTCACCCGCTACGAATACGCAGACGGCCTGCACCTGATCAGCCGTCGCTTCAACGCCGACGGCACCCAAGTCAACTACCGCTACGACAACGCCCGGCTGCTGCTCACCGAGATCGAAAACGAAGCCGGCGAAACCTACCAACTCGACTACCACCCCAACGGCCTGATCCGCCAGGAAACCGGCTTCGACGGCCAGCGCACCGCGTATGCCTACGACCTTAACGGCAACCTGCTGGAGAAAACCGAATACGGCGACGATGACAGTCAGCTCATCACCCGCTACCAGCGCGACCACGCCGGACGCCTCGTAAGAAAAACCCTGCCCGACAACAGCGTTGTCGACTACGCCTACGACCGCCAAGGCAACCTCCTCAGCGTCGAAGACGGCCACTGGGCGCTGGCCTACGAATACGACCGCCAAAACCGCCTCACCGCCGAACACCAAGGCTGGGGCACCCTGCGCTACGGCTACGACGCCTGCGGCCAGCTTAAAAACCTGTGCCTGCCAGACAACAACCGCGTCACCTTCAACCACGACAAAGGCGGCCACCTCGCCACCGTCGAACTCAATGGTGGATTGCTCACCTCACATCTATTCAAGAGCGGCCGCGAACATCAGCGCCAGCAAGGCCAACTGCTCAGCCACTACCACTACGACGACCAACACCGCCTGCACGCCCACGCGGTCACCCAGCAACAGAACCATTTTTACCAACGCCAATACGACTACGACAAAACCGGCAACCTCACCCGCCTGCTCGACACCCGCAAAGGCGAGCACCTTTACCGCTACGACCCGCTAAATCGCCTGATCCGCGCCGATCACTCCCAAGACGTGCAGGAACGCTTCGGCCACAACCCCGCCGGCAACCTGCTGATGCAAGACCGCCCCGGCCCGGACATCGTCGCGGCCAATCGTCTGATGATCCAGGGCGACCGCCACTACGACTACAACGCCTTCGGCAACTTGATTCGTGAGCGGCGCGGCAAAGGTCAGCAACTCATCACCGAATACCGCTACGACTGCCAGCATCGGTTAATAAGCATCACAAAGCCGAACGGCCTAACCGCCAGCTATCGCTACGACCCATTTGGGCGGCGCATCAGCAAGACCGTGGACGGCAAGACCACCGAGTTTTTCTGGCAAGGCGACAAGCTGATTGCCGAGCACCATGCAGAGCGCCATCGCAGCTACCTCTACGAACCAGATAGCTTCCGCCCATTGGCTCTGCTGGAAGGCTTTGGCCCACACGCCACAACGCCCTACCACTACCAACTCGACCACCTCGGCACCCCGCAGGAACTGACCAGCCCCGAGGGCGAAATCGTCTGGTCCGCCCACTACCGCGCCTACGGCCAGATCGCCCGACTCGACGTATGCAAAATCGACAACCCACTGCGGTTTCAAGGGCAGTACTTCGATGCGGAAAGCGGGCTGCACTACAACCGCCATCGCTACTACAATCCGGATATTGGTCGCTACCTGACGCCGGATCCGGTGAAGCTAGCGGGTGGGATCAATGGGTATCGGTATGCGCCCAATCCAACGGGATGGGTCGACCCGCTAGGCTTGAATTCATGCCCTGGCGGTGATGGGTGTAAACCCAGTACTAGCGCCCAAAACCCTGCGGCAAGTGTTAACCATGGAGAACCGGCCCTACCGCAACTGACCCGTGCGCAGCGGCAGGCGAGAATTGATGAGCTTGCAGAGGCAAACGCCTATAAGCATTTAGATGAGCTTGAAAAAGCAACACCCGGAGCACACTTTTTAGAGAAGCACGGAAAGCAAACGACACTCGCGTCTCAACTGGAACGATTACAGACGGCTAAAAATCCAACTACAGGAATAGTCGAATACTTCACATCAGGACCCAAAGCAGGGGAGCCGAAATATCCACCTGCTGCCACCCACTTTTTCAGCCATAGAGATCAACTGAATGCAATACATCGAGCTCAACTAATATTCAGAAGAAACGGGCTTGCCCAGTCTTTAAAGCCGATGCACATGGGGAAAATTGTGGGTGAAGGGTACTCTGGGAACGAAATGCAATACAGCCAACAATCCAAGGCACGAGTAATACTGAATAGCGCTGGCCAACCCAAAACTGCTTACACGGAATTATGATAATGAAAACGAAAGCGCCTAGTATGTCAATAATTCGCGGTTTGCTATTCACCTATGACATTGAGAACACTGACGATTTAAAGAGAGAGGAGCGGATCGCGTCTGTAGACGCGAACAACGAAAAAGAGCTCGTCGAACTTTTTAACGACCTGACCAAGCCAGAATTTTTGATATACACCAGCGCAGAGCGAGATTGGTTTATTAGTTCAATCGAACATTTCTTAGACACTGGCGATAGCTTCGATAATGTATTCAAAACCATGACAACTTATTTCAGTACTGAGATAGCTGACCAACGACAATTCATGCGAGTACTACTACGCTGCTTATATCACTACAAGCTAGAGACCGAAGCGGGCGAACGAACCTAAGCAGACACCCCCCCCCACAAAAAAGGAACGTTCTAATGAGTGGTGGAAAGAAGACCTCCAAAAAGCCAGCCTTGAAGACCCTGCCACATGGTGATTTCCACATTGAATACATCGAGGACTCAATGTGGGAGGGGGCAAGCCCTAATGCCGGTCAGTTAAAGCATCATCGTCACCTGTAGGAGCGAGCTTGCTCGCGAAAAACGTCAACGATAACGTGTGCTGCCTGAATAAACGCGGCGCCTATGATTTTTTCGCGAGCAAGCTCGCTCCTACATGCTTTAACAAACTAACATCAGGGTTTGTCAATATTTAGGATCAGCGCGGGCCAGCCAATGCATGTGCAAACGGCACCATCACAATCACCCCGGAATGCCGATCAGTCAAACGAACACAACGCTCAAATCAACAACGATCAAATGTGGGAGCTGGCTTGCCTGCGAAAGCGGTAGTGCAGTAATACATGCAGCAACTGACACACCGCCTTCGCGGGCAAGCCCGCTCCCACAGGGGATCTGCGTTTACCTGGGTGGCATTCCTCCCACATTCAAACCCGCTTCGTTCGATCTGATCAGCGCTTGGAAAGCTCCATAATCATCCGGCTCAACAGATAAACCCGCGGCGCCACACTTTCCACCTCGGCATATTCCTCCGGCGTATGAATATTGCCCCCCACTATCCCAAACCCATCCAACGTCGGCGTGCCTACCCCGGCGGACAAGCTCGCATCTGCCGCGCCGCCACTGCCTTCGATGGTCAATTTGCGTCCCAGTTCGCCATAAATCCCTTGGGCAATCGCTACCAACTTATCCGACTCGGCCGTCTGTGGCATCGGTGGCAGGCCGCGCTGCAGGCTGGTTTTCACTTCGGTTTCCGGGATCAATTTGTTGGCTGAAACCCGCGCCAGGTCTTTCTCGATCCGGTCGAACTCTTCCGGCAAGGCCGCACGCACGTCGGCCTTGGCGGTGGCTTGGTCAGGGATGACGTTGGTGCGGTCGCCAGCCTTGAGCACGGTGAAGTTGATGGTGGTTTTCTTGTCTTCGTCGCCGAGTTTGCCCAGTTGCAGGATCTGGTGCGCGGCTTCCATGGCGGCGTTGCGTCCCAGCTCCGGGGCGACGCCGGCGTGGGCGGCTTTGCCTTTGACTTCGACCACGGCGGTGGCACTGCCTTTGCGCCACACCACCAGGCCGTCGGCCGGACGGCCGGGTTCCAGGTTCAGGGTCACGTCGTGGCCCTTGGCGGTTTTACGGATCAGTTCGGAGGCGGCGTCGGAGCCGGTTTCTTCGCTGGCGTCTAGCAGGAAGGTGATCTGCGCGTAGTCCTTGAAGCCCTGGCTTTTGAGGACTTTGAGCGCGTAGATGCCCGCAACGATGCCGCCCTTGTCATCCATCACGCCGGGGCCGTAGGCGCGGCCGTCCTTGATGTGGAAGGGGCGCTCGGCAGCCGAGCCTTCCTTGAATACGGTGTCCATATGGGCCATCAGCAGGATCTTGGCCTTGCCGGTGCCTTTGAGGGTGGCGACCACATGGCTATTGTTGGCGGCTTTATCCGGCACCAATTCGATGGTGAAACCCAACTGTTTCAACTCATCCACGGCGATATCGCGCACTTGGGTCAGGCCCGGCTCGTAGCCTGAACCCGAGTCGATATTCACCAGGCGCTCCAGCAGCTTCAAGGCTTCGGCCTTGTATTGTTCGGCCTGTTGCTGGATCTGTTTATGGGGCTCGGCGCTGTAGGCCGGCAGGCTGAAAGACAAGGCCAGGGTAGCGGCCAAGAGAGTACGCGGGAAGGTGAAGAGCATGAACCGATCCTTGTTTTTTGTTGGAGGGTGCCCGTCCACCCTACCCCACTAAACCGACCGCAACCAACTGCCCTGTACCGAACTGACCCGGTTGCGCCCGCTGCTCTTGGCCTCGTACAGCGCCTGGTCGGCATCGTTGAGCCAACTGATGGAGTCGGCGTGGCTCGGCTGGTAAGGCGCCAGGCCGATGCTCAAGCTCACCCGCAGTGTCGGGTCCTGGGCGTAGGCCAAGGCGTTGAAGCGACCGCGCAGGGCCTCCATTACCTCGGTGGCACGGTTAAGGGGCATGTCTGGCAGGATCACGCAGAACTCATCGCCGCCATAGCGCCCGGCCAGGTCGGTGGTGCGCAGGTTCTGGCGCAGCACCTTGCTCAGTTGGCGCAGGACGATATCGCCGGTCACATGGCCGTAGGTGTCGTTGATGGTCTTGAAGTGGTCGATGTCGATCAACGCGATGGCGGCACCGGCCGGGCCTTGGCGGCAACGTTGAAACTCGAGGTCCAGGTGGTCCTTCCAGGCGCCGTGATTGAGCAGGCCCGACAGGCTGTCGGTGCGGCTCAAGGCCAGCAGCTCACGCTTGTGGCGAGCCAAGGTGACGGCCTGGCGGTAGCAGATCCAGCCCAGGGCCAGGGGATACAGCATCAGGATCGGCAGGCAGGCATACAGCTGGGCCTGGGTGGTCACGGCGATAAACCCGGGCGTGAACAGCAGCAGCGCGGTGCCCAGCCCCAATGCCTGCGCCGCCCAACCCGCAAACAAAAAGCGCGGCCCGCCGATGGCGACGTTGTTCATGCTCATCATCGACAAGGTGGTGACGCTGGGCAGCGGGTTGAAGTGCATTGCGCCAACCCAGAACCCACCGCAAAAGGAATCGAACAGCAGGCTGCGGCGTTCGCTGCGCAAGGTATTGGCCGAGCGCAACGAGCATTGAAAAGCCAGGTGCGGCCACACGAACGCGTTGATCAGCATCCAGGCCCACACCCACAGGGGCGGGTTCAACGGATACATGCCGAACGCCACGCACACAAAGCCGAGCGTCAGCCCCAGCAGGCGGGATTTGTACAAGCGCAAAGCGAGCGGAAGTCCTTTTCCTCCGACGGCTGGCATGGTGGGGGCGATCCTGGGTGATTGCCTGGAGTCTAACAGGGCAACGTCAAATCGCCACTACCGCTTATTGGCTAATACTTCAGTGCGAAAACCCACGTGCCAGCATCAAGGCCACGCCCAGCAGCAACACGGCTGTGATCCGCTGCAACAGCACGCGCCGCTTGGGGTTTTCCAGCACGTGCTTGATGCGCTGGCCGAAATAGCAATACAGGCAGCCGCTGGCAAATTGCAGCAGCAGGAAAGTCAGGCCAAGGATGGCAATATCCGCCGCCGAACTGTGTTCACCGGCGCCGGCAAACTGCGGGAACACGGCGCTGAACATGATGATGGTCTTGGGGTTGGAAAACCCGGTCAACAGCCCTTTGCCAAACAGGCTGCGCGCGCCCTCAACCGTGCCGGCGTTGTTGATCGACACGCCACTGCTGGTCCACTGCTTGTAGGCCAGGTAAAGAATGTAGGCCACCCCGACAAACTGGATGGTCTGGGTAATGGCGAGGTTGCCCTTGATCAACTCCGAGAAGCCCACGGCAAAGATCAGGATCGAAATCAGGTACGACACACTGGCGCCGACCTGCGCCGGGATCGAACTGCGCAGGCCGTCCTTCAAGCCCAGGCTGAGCAACAGCAGGGTCATGGGGCCCGGGCTGAAGGTCATGGTGGCGCAGAACAGCAGAAAGTAGAGAAATGAAGACAGGGTTAACGCACTTGTCATGGCCAGCACCTTGAATAAAGAGAAACAGCAGCAACAGGGCGAACGCAGCCAGCGCTCGCCCCAGGCCGATCAGGCGACGGCGATTTCGGTGGTCAGGGAGTCGCGGTACATCACTGCCAAGTCAGCCAGGGCGGCCTTGGCGGTCTGGTTGCGGGTTTCAAACGCAACCAGGCCCTTCCAGTTGGTCTCGACAATGGCCTGCAGCACATCGGCGTAGTCGCAGTTGCCGTCATGGATGCCGAAGTGCTGGTCTTGCACGCCGTTGTTGTTACTGAAGGAAATGCCCTTGATCAGGTGGTGGTATTTGCGCACCACTTCTGCCGGCAGGCCGTTCTCGATGTTGGCGTGGCCGGCATCGAGGAAGAAGTACACATTGCTGTGGGCTTGCAGGCGCTCGAACACAAAGGCGTATTCCGCTTCATGGGTAAAGATGTAGTGGAACGGCCGATAGTTGACGTAGTTGGACAGGTTTTCCAGGTAGATATCCGTGCCCTTGGCCTCGGCGTACAACGCCAGTTCCTGCACGGACTTGAGGTAATGCTCCAGGGCAACCTTCTTGGCCATCAGCACCATTTTCGGCTCGACGATGCAACCCCCGTGAATGATCAACGGCGCGCCCAGGCGGCTGGCGATGTCGATTTCCTTCTTCACGTACTCCACGGCCGCGCTACGGAAGGTTTCGACATCACTGCCCAACGGCGCCTTGAAGTTGCCGTGAAAAACCGGTTTGACTCCAGTGGCCGCGATTTGCGCCTGCAGACTCTCGATACGCGCCTCGGTCCAGTCATCGACCATTTCGCCGAACAGGCTGCCGTCGATGTACCAGTGGGTGCAGTCGCCTTCGATGGCGGTTTGCAGGCCCTTTTCGGCGCCCAGGTATTTCTGGTGGGCCACACCGGTGCAGAACGGGACGGTGGCGTTGATCAGTTTGCTGTCCATGGGACGATTCCTTTCGTGGATGGAGCGTTAAAGTTCGATGGCCATGAAATCGGCCTTGGTCACGCCGCAATCCGGGCATGCCCAGTCTTCAGGCACCTCTTCCCAAGGGGTGCCTGCGGGAATTCCGTCTTCCGGAATGCCCAGTTCTTCTACGTACATAAAACCGCAGGGTGCGCACATATAAGTCTTCATGGAAATGCAAAATCCATTGCTTAGGTGTAGGAAATTTCGCCATCTCCTGGCGAGATGGCGCGCAGTCTAGGGGACTGGCATTGCGCAAGGCAGGTAAAGTGATGCCTAATCCGGCCTAACTTCACCGGTAAAAGCACCGGCAAACACAAGGACGCGTCATGTTTGTATCTGCCATCGCTTTTGTAGAGGGCACGCCCAAGGTCCAGCAGATCGTCGAGGCGTTCAGCCACGCCATCGAAAATGGCGAATGGGCACCGGGCAGCAAACTGCCATCCGTGCGTGAACTGACCCAGATCCTCGGCGTCAGCAAGTTCACCCTCAACGAGGCACTGGACCGCCTGCGCGGTCGCCACCTGCTCACCTCAAGCCAAGGCCGCGGCTACTTCGTGGCGATGGACAGCACCCGCCCGGCCTCGGCGACCTGGGTAGACCTGTTGCCCCAAGACCTGCTCAGCGTATTGCGCCGGCCCTTGGCCACCGCCAGTGGCGAACTGCGCCCCGGTGGCGGGCACTTGCCGGAGGACTGGCTCAATGGCGAAGCGATCCGCCAAGCCATGCGCAGCGTAGTGCGCGCGCCGTCACTGCGCATCGCCGGGCTGGGCACACCGGCGGGGCTATTGCCGTTGCGCCAGGCGCTGCAACAGAAACTGCACGGCGAAGGCTTGTCGGTGCCGGTGGAACAAATCATCACCACACCCAATACCGTGCAGGGCCTGGATATGCTCATGCGCCTGCTCGCCCGCCCCGGCGACACGGTGCTGCTCGATGCACCGTGCTACTTCAACTTCCACGCCAACCTGGCGCTGCACGGCGTCAAAGTCATCACCATTGCCCGCCGCCCCGACGGCTTTGACTTCACCGCCCTCGAACAACTGCTGGCCGAACACCGCCCCAGCCTGTACCTGACCACCAGCGTGTTGCACAACCCCACCGGCCACTCCTTCAGCCCCAGCCAGGCGTTCCGCCTGCTGCAACTGACCCAGCAGTATCACTGCCACATCGTCGAGGACGACCTCTACGGCGACCTGCACCCCAACCCACCCCCACGCCTGGCCGCCGTCGCCGGGCTGGACCAGGTCACCTACCTGTCGGGTTTCTCAAAGATCCTGAGTGCCAACACCCGCGTCAGCTATGTGGTGGCCGCCCCACAACTGGCCGCCAACCTGACCAACATGAAATTGATGAGCGGCGGCGTCACCTCCGAACTGTTCGAACAGATCGTCTACCGCATGCTCAGTGAAGGCAGCTACGCCAAACACCGCAAACGCATGGTGCAGCGCCTGATGGAAGCCGGAGGGCGCGTCGAACAATGGCTCAAACGCTGCGGGTGCGAACTGCCCATGGCGTACGAAGGCGGGATGTTCATCTGGGCACGCCTGCCGCCCGGCGTAAACGGCGAACTCCTGGCCCAGGAAGCGCTGAAACGCAGCATGGTACTGGCCCCCGGCGCCCTGTTTGGCTACGACCCGGCCCACCGCGACTCAATGCGCTTCAATGTGGCACACAGCGACGAACCACGCGTGCAGCGAGTGTTCGAGGCTCTGCTGCTGCACGGTGTCGCCCAAAAAAGCAAAAGCCCCCCAACGTAACCACGATGCGAAGCGAGCAGCTCTTGATCTACCGGTAACCACGATGCGAAGCGAGCCGCTCTTGATCTTGATCTGCTTTTGATCTTAAGCGCCCCGTTAAACCACGCTGGCCGAACGCAGGCTTGAATTCGTGGGTAACCCGGCAGGACGCCGGGTTAGCCGCCCCGCGCCATGGATGGCGCGTGGCGGCGGCCCACGGATTCAAGCCTGTGTTCGGGCACACCGAGCCCAGGCGAGGTGCCGAGTGGTGGGGCAAGAGCCCTTTGGTTACTTTGGGGCTTTTCCAAAGTGACCCGCCGTCAGGGCGGAACCCTAAGTAGCCGTTACCGCAGCAATGGATATGTACCCAATCCAACTGTGTTGCCTGCCAGGCCGCCTTCGCGAGCAAGCCCGCTCCCACAGTTGGATTGTGGGGTGTCAGGTAGAGAGATGTCGGCTTTCAGGCCGTCATCGCAGGCAAGCCAGCTCCCACAGTTGGATCGTGGGGGTGTCAGTAGGTAAGGCGCCGTAAGCCCCCCGTCAACCCGGCAACGGAATCACCCGCAACGGCCGCACCGACTTGTACGAAAAACTCGAATAAATCTCCTTGACGCAGGGCAACGTCTGCAAAACCTCCCGCGCAAACTCACCAAACGACTCCAAATCCTTGGCCACCACCTCCAGCAAAAAGTCATAACGCCCCGAAACGTTATGGCACGCCACAATCTCCGGAATCGCCAACAGCCGCTGCTCGAACGCCCGAGCGATTTCCTGGGTGTGGCTCTCCATCATGATGCTGACAAACGCAGTCACCCCATAACCCAGCGCCTTGGGAGAAAGGATCGCCTGATAGCCACTGATCACCCCGCTCTCCTGCAGGGTGCGCACCCGGCGCCAGCAGGGTGACGTGGTGAGGGCCACCCGCTCGGCCAACTCGGCCACGGTCAGGCGGGCATTGCCTTGCAACGCGTTTAAAAGGGCTTTGTCCGTACGGTCCAGCTTGATGGGCATAACGTGCCTCTAATCATTATTTTTATCGATGTTTGATCCACAAACGCAGGTTTTCCCGGGCTTTTTAGCAAGGTTCATCTGTGGTTATGAGCATAGCATTGTAGGAAATAAGGAGCGCCCGACATGCACACTAAACACACCAGCTTCGGCTTTTCTACCCGTGCCATCCACCACGGCTATGACCCCGTTGACCACCACGGCGCCCTCGTCCCGCCCATCTACCTGTCTTCCACCTTCGCCTTCCCCACCGTCGAATACGGCGCCGCCTGCTTTGCCGGCGAAGCCAGCGGCCACTTCTATACGCGCATTTCCAACCCGACCCTGGCCCTGCTGGAGTCACGCATGGCCAGCCTGGAGAACGGCGAAGCCGCCGTGGCATTCAGCTCCGGTATGGGCGCGATTGCCGCGACGTTCTGGACCCTGTTGCGCCCAGGCGACGAGATCATCGTCAGCCAGACGCTCTATGGTTGTACCTTCGCCCTGCTGCACCACGGCCTGGGCGAATTTGGCATCAAGGTGCGGCATGTCGACCTGACCGACCTGGCCGCCCTGCAAGCAGCCTTCTCCCCGGCCACCCGCATGCTCTACTGCGAGACCCCGGCCAACCCCAACCTGCGCCTGATCGACATCGCCGCCGTGGCCGAGTTGGCTCATCAACAGCCGAATGTCACCGTGGTAGTCGATAACACTTACTGCACCCCCTACCTGCAACGCCCCCTGGAACTGGGCGCCGATGTGGTGGTGCACTCGGCCACCAAATACCTCAGCGGCCACGGCGACATCACCGCAGGCATCGCGGTGAGCAACCAGGCTCTGGCTCAGCGCATTCGCCTGCAAGGGCTCAAGGACTTGACCGGCGCGGTGATGTCGCCCCAGGACGCCGCGTTGTTGATGCGCGGCCTCAAGACCCTGGGCCTGCGCATGGACCGCCATTGCAGCAACGCCCAAGCGGTGGCCGAGGCGTTGCAGGCGCACCCTGCGGTGCAGTGGGTGACCTATCCCGGGCTGCGTTCTTTCCCACAGTACGAACTGGCAAACCGACAAATGAAACTGCCCGGCGGCATGATCGCCTTTGAACTCAAAGGCGGCATCGAGACCGGCCAGCGCTTCATGAACGCGCTGCAATTGTTCACCCGCGCGGTCAGCCTGGGAGATGCCGAATCACTGGCCCAACACCCGGCGAGCATGACCCACTCCACCTACACCCCCGAGCAACGGGCGCATCACGGTATCAGCGAGGGCCTGGTGCGTTTGTCGGTGGGGCTTGAAGACGTCGCCGACCTACTGGCGGATATCCAACAGGCCCTGGCCAAGTGCAGCGCTGCCAACCTGCGGCCCACCACAACAGCGGCGTATGCGATGAAATAGCGCCCAACTCCCTGGGTTATGCGGTGCCTGGGCGGCGGTCGGAAGGATCCGGCCGCTGTTCTGTCTGTTTAATGTTTTTTTTCGCAGATTGGATCCCCCTCCTTTAGCCAGCCTGTACTAGCATGTCAGCGGCGGGACGCACTATCACTGCAGGTTATTCACATTAGTTACCTTCTTAATCCCCGTCGCTATAAGGCCCAATACCTGCACGAAACTCATGGACGAATTGATGAACTCACACCTGTTCCCACAGATAGGCAAGGTCATCGCCAGCACCGGCAGCCGCCATTTCCCACGCATGCTGCATGACCTGATCCTTACCCAACTGGCAGTGGACGCCACCCATATCACCCAATTACACGTCAGCCGCGAAGGCCTTGGCCGCCGCAAGATCAGCCCGGTGTACACCGATTCGGTGGCGGCCCTGGACAGCGAGCAACTCGCCGCACAACTGCACCTCACGCGCCGCAAGGACGATGTGCGCTACGTACTGTCGGTGTATCGCTCGCACCCGTCCGAGAGTTTTTCTGCGCAAGAACGCAGCATGCTGCAGGACTTCTCCACGCTGTTGCTGCCCATGGTGGAAAAACACATCACTGCGCTGCAGCCATCGCTCCCGGACAGCCCGTCGGCAGAGCCGCAACACCAGGGCATCGACACCCTGCGCCGACGCATTCAGGAGCGCCTGGTGCAATCGGGGCTGACCTTGTCCAACCGTGAACTGGAAGTGTGCGTAGGCCTGCTGGCCGGGCGCACCGCGCCGGAGCTGGCAGAGCAACTGGCGTTGAAGGTCAACACCATCGAGAGCTACCTCAAGCGTGCGGCGATCAAGTTGGGGATCAGCGGGCGGCATTCGTTGTTGCGGTGGATGTACTCGACCGAAGACTAAGATCGTAAGATCGTTCCCACGCTCTGCGTGGGAACGGATCCCATGACGCTCTGCGTCACCGTGGACGCAGAGCGTCCACAGCGGCATTCCCACGCGGAGCGTGGGAACGATCATTAGTCCCTTGCCAGTGCTTCTATCGGGTCCAACCGCGCCGCATTCCGCGCTGGCACAAAACCGAACACAATGCCGATCAACGTCGAACAGGCAAACGCGGTAACGATCGAGCCCACCGAAAACACCATTTCCCACTCCTTCACAAACAGCGAAAACAGGTAGCCGATGGCATAGGACAACGAGATCCCGATGATCCCGCCGATCAGGCACACCATCACCGCCTCCACCAGAAACTGCTGGCGAATATCCGATTGCCGCGCCCCCACCGCCATGCGAATTCCGATCTCACGGGTGCGCTCGGTGACCGACACCAGCATGATATTCATCACGCCAATACCGCCCACCAACAAAGAAATCACCGCAATCAATGACAGCAACAGTGCCAGGGAGCGGCTGGTTTTCTGTACCGTCTGCATGATGCTGTCGAGGTTGTTGGTGAAGAAATCCTTGGTGCCATGGCGTTGCAGCATGAGCTTATTGACGTTGTCTTCCACCACCTTGCTCGGCTGGCCATCCTTGATGCGCACGGTGATGCTGTCCAGATGACGCTGGCCCAGCAGACGCCCCGCCGCGGTTTCGTAAGGCACCCACACGTTCAGGGCCTTGCTGGCGGCGAACATGTTTTTATTGTCCGCCGTCACCCCGATCACTGTGCACGGCAGGTTGCCTATCAGGATCACCTGGCCCAGCGGGTCGATGGTGGGTCCGAACAGGCGCTGGCGGGTATTGTGGTCGATCACCACCACCTGGGCCTGGCGCCGCGCATCGCTTTCGCTAAAGGCAATGCCGGCTTCAAGCTTGAGGCCCTTGACCTTGAAGTAGCGATCACTGACGCCATTGACCTGGGCATCCAGGTCGATATTGCCGTAGCGCAACAACAGGTTGCGCCCCACCACCGGCGTGGCGCTGTCCACGTAATACAGCTGGTTCAGCGCCTCCACATCCGAGGGCATCAAGGTCTCGATGGCCGAGGCGCGGCTGTCGCCAAAACTGGTGCCGGAAAAGATATCGATGGTGTTGCTGCCGATCGCCTGGATGTCCTTGAGCACATAGCGCTTGGCGCCTTCGCCGATGGCCGAGATCGACACCACCGAGGTGATGCCGATGACAATCCCGAGCATGGTCAGCAAGGTGCGCATGCGGTGGGAGATCAGCGCCACCCAGGCCATGTTGAACGCTTCCTTGAACAACCCCAGGCTCGCCACCAGGCGCCGCGCCCCGCTGCGCCTGGGCTCGACCGGCGCCTCGGCGGGCAACTCCAGGCCGACGCTGTCGTTGGCCTTGTCACTGATGATCTCGCCATCACACACCTCGACGATGCGCTGGGCGTTCGCCGCAACCTTGGGGTCGTGGGTGACGATAATCACCGTGTGCCCCGCCGCGTGCAGTTCGGCGAGGATGCGCATCACCTCCTTGCCGCTGTGGGTGTCGAGGGCGCCAGTGGGTTCGTCGGCCAGGATCACTTCACCTCCGTTCATCAAGGCCCGCGCAATACTCACCCGCTGCTGTTGCCCGCCGGACAGCTGGCTGGGCCGATGGCTGGTGTGCCCCGACAGGCCCAAGCGTGCCAGCAGTTCGCCGGCGCGGCTATGGCGCTGGCTTTGCGGGGTGCCGGCGTAGATCGCCGGCATCTCCACGTTGTGCAAAGCGCTCAGGTGCGCGAGCAAATGGTAACGCTGGAAGATAAACCCAAAGTAATCGCGCCGCAGCTCCGCCAGTTGCTCATCGCCCAGGGAGCGGGTTTCGATGCCATTGATCTTGTAGCTGCCGGCGGTGGCGTAATCCAGGCCACCGAGGATGTTCATCAGGGTTGATTTACCCGAACCGGAGGCACCGATAATCGCGAGCATTTCGCCGGCATGGATGCTCAGGTCGATGCCCTTGAGCGCAATGAATTCACGTTCGCCGGCCATGAAGCTGCGAGTGATGCCCTTGAGTTCCAACAGAGGCTGGCTCATGACTCAACTCCCCGCCACGGCAGGCGTGGCGTCGCCGATCACCACGGTGTCGCCCTCGGCCAGGCCGTCCAGGATCTGCACCTTGACGTTGTTATTGATACCGGTCTTCACCGTGCGCGCCACCGCCTTGCCCTTGGCATCCAGCACCCGCACTTCGTAGCGGCCATCGGCATTGCGCACACCCAGCGCCGCCACGGGCACCATCAGCGCGGCCTCGGCGGTGTCGAGCACGATGCGCACCTGGGCGGTCATGGCGATGCGCAGGCGGTGGTCGGGGTTGGGCACATCGAACAACGCGTTGTAAAACACTGCGGTGTTTTGCTTCGGTGTACCGGCGGTCTGGGTTTCCAGAAAGTTCTGCGGCGCCGGCTCAGTGCCGCGCAGCTTGGCGTAATAGCGCTTGTCCGCTTCACCGAGAATGGTGAAGTACACCTGCTGGCCGGGGCTGATATGAATCACATCCGCTTCCGACACCTGGGCCTTGACGGTCATGGTGTCCAGGTCCGCCAGTTTGAGCAGCACGGGCGCCAACTGGCTGGCGATCACGGTCTGGCCTTCCTGGGTGACGATGCCCACCACATCGCCGTCGATGGGCGCGTTGATGCGGGTGTAGGCCAGGTTGACCTTGGCGGTGTCGATCTGGATGTGCGCGCTTTTGATCTGCGCGTCCAGGGACAGCAGGTTGGCCTGCTGCACCTGGTAGGTCGATTCGGCGTCTTCGAAATCCTGGCGTGACACCGACTCGTCGGCCTGCAAGCCTTTGTAGCGCTCATACACGGACTTGGCCTGCTTGAGTTGCGCGGCGGTCGCGCGGCGTTGGGCCTGGAGGTTTTCTTCATCGACCTGGGCTTTGCGCAGGGTGTTCTGCAGGATCAAGGGGTCGATTTCGGCCAGCCATTGGCCCTTCTTTACCTTGTCGCCGACTTTGACTTTCAGCGACTTGAGCTGGCCGGAGACTTGGGCGCCGACGTCGACTTGTTTGACGCCCTCCAGCAGGCCGGTGGCCAATACCGCGTTTTCGATATCGCCGCGTTCGGCGGTGGCGGTGAGGTATTGGGGGGCGTCGGCGGGGGCGTTTACGGTGTAGATGGCCAGGCCGATTGCGACGGCCACTGAAGCCAGAATGCCGATTTTGCGGAATTTAGACGTTTGCATGGTTGGCTTCTTGATTGAGTACAAATGCGTGGCGAGGGAGCTTGTTGTGGGAGCTGGCTTGCCTGCGAAGACGGCCGGACAGCCGACCGGGATGTTGGATTTGACCGCGTACATATCCGTTATTTAGGTAACGGCCACTTAGGGTTCCGCTCTGACAGCGGCTCACTTTTGAAAAGCGCAAAAGTAAGCAAAACGCTCTTGCCCCACCACTCGGCACCTCGCCTAGGCTCGGTGTGCCCGTAATCCGCCAGTGATTTGGGGGGCCGCCGCCACGCGCCATCCATGGCGCGGGGCGGCTAAACCGGCATCCCTGCCGGTTTAGCCCCCAAATCCCTGTCGAATTCCGGCCAGCGTGGTTTAACGGGGCGCCTAAGATCAAGATCACAAGCAGATCAAGATCAAGAGCCGCTCGCTTCGCATCGTGGTTACCGGGGGCATGCCTGCCCCCACATTCATCTCCGAGCCCAATCGCACCACCCGGTCGGCTATAAGGCCGCCGCGCTCTGCTTTTGATCTGCAATCGCCCCGTTAAACCACGCTGGCCGAACGCAGGTTTTGCAGCGTGGGTAACCCGGCAGGACGCCGGGTTAGCCGCACTGGGCCAGGGATGGCCCATTGCGGCGGCCCACGCTGCAAAACCTGCGTTCGGGCACACCGAGCCTAGGCGAGGTGCCGAGTGGTGGGGCGAAGGCCTTTTGGTTACTTTTGGGCCTTTCCAAAAGTGACCCGCTGTCAGAGCGGAACCATAAGTGGCCGTTACCGCAGGAATGGATATGTACGCAGACAACCCCCTATTGCCCCCACATTTGGATCGGTGCACCCCCCTCAAGACACCACCTCCCCAACCCCAACAACGTCCAACCACCACCTGGCCAACCCCACAACATTCGGCGCCTTGAGCAACGTAAAGTGGTTCCCCCCGCCATACCAAACCTGCAACCCACCCCCCTGCCCTCGCCACCCCTCAACCATCACCCCCTGCTCCCGCTGGTTCCCCACCGCATCCAGCGCCGGGTCCTGCGCCAACACCAGCCGCACCACCCCGTCATACCGCCCCTGCGGCTGATACACCGTGCGCAACGCCGCCGCATAAGTACGCGCCGGCCCATCCATCGCCTCCACCGCCGCACGCGCCGGCAACAACCCCACCCTCACCATCCCCCCATGCAACGCGTGCCGCTGCGCCACCTCATCGCGCCCGGCAAAGTCCACCGCATCAATCCCCAGCGACTTACCAGCCGCCAACTGCATCGCCTCGATCAACCGCAACAATGCCGCCGTCGAGGTATAAGGCTTGCCCGCACGCCCCGGCGCCTCGCTGTCGATCACCGTCAAAGAGCCCACCTCACGCCCCATCGCCTGCAAGCGCAGCGCCATTTCCAGCGCCACCCAGCCGCCGAACGAATGCCCCACCAGATGCACCGGCCCCTCAGGGCACTCCTGTTCCAGCGCCGTCAGGTAACACTGGGCCGCCGCTTCCACCTGACTATGGGGCACCGCTTCGCCATCCAGCCCCCGCGGCTGCAAGCCATACAGCGGCCAGTCGCGCCCCAGCGCTTCGCTCAAGCCCACAAAGCCGGAGACGCTGTCTCCCGCGCCCGGCACGCAGAACACCGGCGCATAACCGGCGCGCCCGCTCTGGATACGCAGCAAGGGTGAGTGCGCCGCGCAACTCACCGGGGTGCTCGCCGCCAGCGCTTGGCTCATGGCCTGGCCAAGGCTCTGGATATGCGGCGCCTGCATCATGCTCTGGTGATCCCCCGGCACCTGCACCTGGCGCAGTTGCCCAGGCGCCAGGGCGGTGTCCCAACCCAGCGCGGCACTGCGGCGCGACAGTTCGGTGGGCCGCTGCTCGGCGCTGAACAGGTGCACCGGGATCGGCAGCGGGAACAGGCTGTAATGGGCCAAGGCATGCCCATGCCCGACTTCCCGTTGCAAAAAACTCAACAGGTCGGCGTCCGTCGCCGCTGCCATTTGCGCGTATAGCAAACCTTGATCGCGACAGCGTTGCAGCAGAGCCGCAATGTCCAGCTGTCCAAGGCCTGCCTCCAGTTGGTCCAGGCTCGCCAGCTCATCCACACCTCCTTGTGCCTTCCAATAGGCCGTGCACTGCAACAACAAATGCCGCTTGAGGGCATCCGGCCCGCTCCAGCGCGCCTTGCCCTGGTCGGTCATGCGCGGCACGTAGCTGTCGATCAAGCCGAGAAACGCTACGGCCTCATCCTGCCCCAGCAACTGCATGGCAACTTCATAGGCCAGCACACCACCAAAGGACCACCCCGCCAGCCGGTAAGGGCCGTGGGGCTGGATCTGGCGAATCAGCCCGACCATGCGCGCAGCCAGGCCTTCCATGCTGTCCAGATGCGCCTCGCCCAGCGCCAGGCCCGGCAGGCCATAAATCGGGTAATCGCCAGGCAGATGCTGGCCCAGCGCCGGGAAGTACACGTCCATGCCACTGAACTCATGCACCAGGAATAACGGTGCCTGCGACCCACGGCTGCGCACTGTGATCACCGCCGTCTCAGGCAGCGCATCGTCACCGCGCAGGCGCAGCAGCGCCGCGACCGAGGCCACGCTGGCATGCTCGAACAGTTCGGCCAACGACACCGGCAACCCGGCCTCGTCCAGCCGATTGACCAGGCGAATCGCCAACAAGGAATGCCCGCCCAGTTCGAAGAAACTGTCATGGCGCCCCACCTGCTCAAGCTTCAACACCTCGGCCCACAGCTGGGCCAAGGTCTGTTCCAGCGCATCGACCGGTGCTTCAAATACGCCGCTGGCCGAAGCGTCCCACGTGGGCACCGGCAGGGCTTTGCGATCGACCTTGCCATTGGCCGTCAACGGCAGTTGCTCCAGTGCCACAAAGGCCGACGGCACCATGTAGGCCGGCAAGTGCGCCTGCAGATAAGCACGCACCGGCTCGATGCCGAGCGGCTCGCCCGCCCAGGTAAAATAGGCCACCAAGCGTTTGTCCCCCGGCACGTCTTCGCGGGCCAGCACCACCCCTTCGCGGATGCCGGCGAATGTGGCCAAGCGTGCTTCGATCTCACCCAGCTCAATGCGAAAGCCACGGATCTTCACTTGGTCGTCATTACGCCCGATGCACTCCAGCAGGCCGTCTGCGCTCCAGCGTCCGAGGTCGCCGGTGCGGTACAGCCAGGCGCCTGGATTGAACGGGTTCTGCACGAACTTTTCCGCCGTCAACTCAGGACGGTTCAGGTAGCCCTGGGCGACACCGTCGCCGCCGATGCAGATTTCACCGGTCGCCCCCACGGGCAGCAACTGCAACTGCGCATCCAGTACGTAGACCTGCGTATTGGAAATGGGTCGCCCTACCGGCACGCTGTCGGCATCAGCGGTAAGCGCGTGCACTTCATAAGTGGTGGCGTAGGTGGTGGTTTCGGTCGGCCCGTAGCAATGCACCAGGCGCAGCTCTGGGGCTAATGCCAGCAGGTTGCGGAACGCCGCCGGGTCGGCACGCTCGCCGCCGCACAGCAAAATACGCAAGCCGGCCAGGGCCTGGGGAATCAGTTGCACGTACTGGTTGAACAGCGCCGTGGTGACGAACAGCACCGTCACTTTCTCAAGTGCCGCGCCAAACGCCAGCGGGTCGAGCAAGGTGGCGTGGTCGATCACCTGCACCTGACCGCCGTTGAGCAATGCCCCCCACACATCCATGGTGCTGGCATCGAACGCCGGGTTCGAGGCGAAGGCCACGCGGTCATGGGGATTGAAATCGGCGTAGCCGTTGTTGAGCACCAGGCGCGTGATGCCACGGTGCGGCACCAATACGCCTTTGGGCATGCCGGTGGAGCCGGAGGTGTACATGATGTACGCCACGTTCTGCGTAGACTGCGGCAGGCTCGGGTTGTGCTCGGGGTGTGAGTCGAGGGCCAGGGTGTCCAGGTCCAGGCGCTGCACCGCGCTCTCCACGCTGCAGTCGCTGCCGGTCAACAGCCAGGCGGCGCCACTGTCTTGCAGCATGAAGCCCTGGCGTTCGGCCGGCGCGTTGATGTCCAGCGGTACATAGGCGGCGGCGCATTTGAGAATCGCCAGTTGGCTGACCAACAAAGCCACTGAGCGTGGCAGCAGGATCGCCACGTTATCGCCGGGGCACACACCCAGGCCGAGCAGGTGATGGGCCAGGCGGTTGGCGCGGCGGTTGAGTTCGCCGTAGCTCACCCGTTGCTCGCCGTGCAGCACCGCCACCGCGTCGGGGCGCGCCTGGGCCTGGGCTTCGAACAGGTGTTGCACGCTGCGATCACGGGGGAACGCGCGGGCCGTGGCGTTGAAGCCCTCAAGCAGTTGCTGGCGTTCGGCCTGGGGCAGGATCGACAAGCCATTGAGCGTGATGTCGCTGCGCGCTTCCAGTGCCTGTACCACCTGCGCCAAGGCGTTATGCAGGTAGTCGCCCAAGCGCCGGGCCCCCTGCCCCATGGTCGTGAGGCTGAAACCTTCACCCAAGTCATCCACGCTCACCGACACGCCGTAGTGGGTGTGTTCCTCGGTCTTGAGCACCTCGATCCCCTGCCACGCCTCGGCCACGCCCCCGGCCTGGGGCGCGCTGTGGCGGTAGTTGAACAGCACGCTGAACAACGGCGTGGCCATCGGTACGCCGCTGCAACGCTGGGCCAGCGCCAAGGGCGCGTGTTCATGGCTGAGCAGTTGGGTCAGGCGCCCATGGGTGGCGCGCAGCGCGGTCAGTACCGAGTGTTCACCCAGGTCGACCCGCAGCGGCAAGGTATTGATAAACACCCCCATGGCGCGCTCGGCGCCTTCGCCACCTTGCAGGCGGCCGAGCATCACCGTGCCGAACACCACCTGTTCACGGCCGCAGACCGTGCCCAGCACATGGGCCCAGGCCAGGTGCATGAGGCTGGCGGCGCTGACGCCGGCTTGACGCGCCTGAGTGCGCAGGCGCCGACTCAACCCCAGGTCGAGACTCACATTCACGCGCTCATCGGCGCCCAGGTGCGGTACGTCGGTGGGTTCGTCGACCTCAGCGAGCATCTCGCGGAAAAACGTCGCGTGGTCCTCAGCACCCAGACGGGTCTGGGCCACGTAGTTGCGGTACGGCACGGGCGCGGCCAAGGTATCTTGCGTGCCCAACAGGAAGGCCTGCATGTCGTGTTGCAGGATGTCCAGGGCGATGTGGTCCATCACCAGATGGTGGAACAGCAACGTCGCCACTACCCGTTGTGGTTCCTCGGCATACACCACGCGCATCAGGGGTGCCTGGCCGAGGTCCAAGCGTGGCGGCAGCGGGCCGCTTTCAACGCTTAATGAAGCGGTGCGCCACACCACCTGCACCGGTTCCTCCAGCCCGTCCCAATGAAAGGATGAACGCAGAATGTCATGGCGCTGGATCACCGCCTGCAAGGCATGGGCGAAGGCGTCCAGGCGCAGGCGGCTATCGAAGGCAAACTGCGCCTGCAGCACATAGGCATCGTCACCTTGCACGGCGCGATGCTGATACAGGATGCCGGCCTGCAAAGGTGCCAGCGGGTAAATATCCTGCACATTCGCCGCGCCGCCGGGGATGCTGGCGACGATGCGTTCGATGGCAGCGGGGTCCAGGGTGATCAGCGCAAGCATGTCCGGGGTAATCCGCGTGCAATCGGTCGCAATGCGATTGGCCGGCACCGCCACTTCACGCCCACCGCCCAAGGCCGCAGCCAAAGCCGACAAGGTCGGTTGGCCAAACAGCACTTTCACATCCGCCGACAAGCCCAGGCGGCGCATGCGCCCCATCAGGCTGACCGCCAGCAAGGAGTGGCCACCCAATTCAAAAAAATTATCGTGCCGGCCCACGCGCTCCACGTTGAGCAATTCGGCCCACAGCGCGGCCAGGGTGATTTCCGTATCCCCCACGGGCGCTTCATAGTCGCGCACGCTCAACGCGTCCAGGCCCGGCGCCGGCAGTGCCTTGCGGTCGAGCTTGCCGTTGGGGCTCAGCGGCAGCGCTTGAAGGTGCATAAAGCTCGTCGGCAGCATGAATTCCGGCAGGTGTTGCAGCAGATGGGCGCGCAGGCTTTCGACGTCGCTCGGCACGCCGGTGTAGTAAGCAATCAGGCGCTGCTCGCGGGCGATCACGGCAGCTTCCTGCACCGCCGGATGCTCGCTCAGGCGCGCCTGGATTTCCCCCAGTTCGATGCGCAGGCCACGGATTTTCACCTGGTCATCATTGCGCCCCAGGTACTCCAGCGTGCCGTCGGGCAAGTAGCGGCCCACGTCACCGGTGCGGTACATGCGCCCTGGGGTGAACGGGTCGTCGAGGAAGCGTTCGGCGGTGAGCTCAGGGCGGTTGAGGTAACCCCGCGCCACCTGTACACCCGCGATGAACAATTCACCGACCACCCCCAACGGCACCGGCTGCAAGTGTCCGTCCAGCACATACAGGCGCGTATTGGCAATCGGCTTGCCGATGGGCGTGTTATCCGGCACTACGGCACCCGCGCAGTCCCATGCGGTGACATCCACCGCCGCTTCGGTGGGGCCATACAGGTTGTACAAGCCAACCTCGGGCAACTGCTGTTTGAAGCGCCGTACCAGGCTGCCCGGCAGCGCTTCGCCGCTGCACATCACCCGCACCAGCCCGGCGGCCTGGCTGACATCGCCGTGGGCCAGGAACACGTCGAGCATCGACGGCACAAAATGCAGCGTTGTGACCCGCTCGGCCTCGATCACCTGGCACAGGTAGTCAGGGTCTTTATGCCCGCCCGGGCGCGCCATGACCAGGCGTGCGCCAGTGCACAGCGGCCAGAAGAACTCCCACACCGACACGTCGAAGCTGAACGGGGTTTTCTGCAAGACCGTATCGCTGGCGGTCAGCCCGTATTCATCTTGCATCCACAGCAGGCGGTTGACCACCCCAGGGTGTTCGTTGATCACGCCCTTGGGCTGGCCGGTGGAGCCGGAGGTGTAGATCACGTAGGCCGCCACGCTGGCCGCCTGCGGGTTATGGGTGGGCTGGTGCTGCCAGGTGGGTGAATCGAGGTTTACCACCGGAACGTCGCCCAGTAACGCGAGTGTGGTGGACTGGCCCAGCACTACCGTCGGCGCGCTGTCGTGGAGCATGTAGGCGATGCGTTCCAGCGGGTAGGCCGGGTCCAGCGGCACATAGGCGGCACCGGCCTTGAGGATCGCGTACAGGCCGATGACCATGTCCAGGCCACGCTCCACGCAGATCGCCACCCGCGCCTGGGGCTGCACACCCAGCGCTTGCAGATGATGGGCCAGCTGGTTGGCACGCGTGTTCAGTTCGGCATAGCTCAGTTGCTGCTCGCCCGCCTTCAGGGCAATGGCATGGGGCGTGCGCAGCACCTGGGCTTCAAACATGCCGTGCAGGGTCTGGTCGAGGTTGTAGCTAACGGCGGTAGCGTTGAAATCCACCAGCAGTTGCCGACGCTCGCGCGCGTCTACCAGAGGCACGTGCGCCAGCACCGCCTGATCGTTATCGACCATGGCCTGCAACACGCGGGTGAAGTAGCCGACGTAACGCTGCATCGTCGATTCGTCAAACAGGGCCACGGTATATTCCAGCGCACCGAGAATGCTGCCCTGCACTTCCCCCAGGTTCAGCGACAGGTCGAACTTGGCGAAATGGCTGTGCTCGACAATGCTCTCCAGGGCCAGGTCATCCAGGGCCAGAGTCGGCGCGTTGCTGTCCTGCCAGCTCAGCAAGGTCTGGAACAGCGGGCTGTGGGCCAGGCTGCGTGGCGGTCGGGTGATTTCCACCACCTGTTCGAAGGGCAAGTCCTGATGGGCCTGGGCTTGCAGCGTCAGCGCCTTGACCCGCGCCAGCAACGCCTCGGTGCTCAGCTCGCCTGAGGTGTCGATACGCAGCGCCAGGGTGTTGACGAACAGGCCAATCAGCCCTTCGACTTCGGTGCGCATGCGGTTGGCCACCGGCGTGCCGATCACCAACTCGGGCTGTCCGGACAAGCGCGCTAACAGCAAAGCCCAGGCGCTCATCAAGGTCATGTACAAGGTGGTGCCGTGGCGTTGGCTCAAGGCCTTGAGCCCGGCGGTGAGGCGTTCATCCAGGCGCACCTCGACACTGCTGCCAGCGTAGTCCTGCTGCGCCGGGCGCGGGCGGTCGGTGGGCAAGGTCAGCAACGCCGGCGCACCGGCCAACGCCTGTTGCCAATAGCTGCTTTGGCGTTGCAGCACCTCGCCGCTCAGCCACAGGCGTTGCCACACGGCAAAGTCGGCGTACTGGATCGGCAAGGGTGGCAACGGGTCGGCGTGGCCGTGGCTGAAGGCTTGGTACAGCGCCATCAGCTCGCGAGTCAGCACGCCCATGGACCAGCCGTCGGAGACGATATGGTGCAGGGTCAGCAACAGCACATGGTGATCATCGGCCATCACCACCAGGCGCCCGCGCAGCAACGGGCCGCGTTCAAGGTCGAACGGCGCCGAAGCTTCGCCGTGGATCAGCGCGTCCAGGGCCTGTTGCGGCTGCGGGTGGCGCCGCAGGTCCTGCACTTGCAGCGCCAACACCTCTTCGGCCGGCACGACCAGCACCTGGGCCTGGTCACCCTGCTGGGCGAAGCGGCTGCGCAGAGTTTCATGCCGCGCCACAATGCGCGCCAGGGCCCGTTGCAGCGCCTGCACATGCAACTGCCCACGCAACCGCAGGCCGATGGGAATGTTGTAGGCGGTGTTGGCCCCTTCCATCAACGCCAGGAACCACAGGCGTTGCTGGGCGAAGGACAGCGGCACGTCATCATCACGGTTGGCCGGCAAGATATCCGGCAAGGTGCTGCGACCGGCCTGGGCCAGTACCTCGGCGACCGCCGCCAGTTCGGCGTTGGCAAACAGGTCGCCCAGTGCCAATTCGACGCCCAGCCGCTGGCGCACCTGGGACACCATGCGCATGGCCAGCAGCGAATGCCCGCCCAGCTCAAAGAAATGGTCGTAACGCCCCACACGCTGCACCTGCAACACCTCGGCCCAGATCTGCGCCAGCACGGTTTCGATTTCGCCCTGGGGCACGGCGTACTCACGGGTAAATACCGCGGCCATGTCCGGCGCTGGCAGAGCCTTGCGGTCGAGTTTGCCATTGGCGGTCAGTGGCAGTGCGTCGAGCTTCATGAACGCGACGGGCACCATGTAGTCCGGCAGATGCGCCACCAGGTGGGCGCGAATTTCGGCCAGCGTCAGCGGGTCCCGTTGCGGATTTTCGGTGAAATAGGCCACCAGCCGCTCTTCACGCACCACTGCCACCGATTCCAAAATGCCGGGCAATTGGTTGAGCTGGGTTTCGATTTCTCCCAGTTCGATGCGCACGCCACGGATTTTCACCTGGTCATCGTTGCGCCCCAGGTAGTCGAGCGTGCCGTCCGGCAACCAGCGCACCAGGTCGCCGGTGCGGTACATGCGCCCCGCATTGAACGGGTCGCGCACGAAACGCTCGGCGGTCAGTTCCGGGCGGTTGAGGTAACCGCGTGCCACGCCCTTGCCGCCCACGTACAACTCCCCCGCCACCCCCAGCGGCACCGGGCGCTGGTGGGGGTCGAGCACGTAGATCTTGGCATTGGCGATGGGCTTGCCGATATGCAACGGCTGGCCCGCCTCGACTTTGCCGGAAGTGGCCACCACCGTGGCTTCGGTGGGCCCGTAGTTGTTGATCAGCTCAAAGCGCTGCGCCCGCCCGAACTGGCGCAAGCGGTCGCCACCGACCAGCAAGGTGCGCAAGGTCGGGTGCTCGATGTTCTGGCTGAAGGCGTATTCCGCCACCGGCGTCGGCAGAAAGCTCACGTCCAACGGCTGCGCGCACCACCAGGCCAGCAGTGCGTCGATATCTTCGCCGCCCTCATGGGCCGTTGGCAGGTGCAGGGTGGCGCCCACACACAGCGCCGGCCACACTTCCCAGGCCATCGCGTCAAAGCCGAAACCGGCCACACTGGCGGTGTGCCGGCCGGCGCGCAAGTCGAAGGCGCTGCAATGCCAGTCCACCAGGTTGGCGACCGTGTGGTGTTCCACCATCACCCCTTTGGGCAAGCCGGTGGAGCCGGAGGTGTAGATCACATAGGCCAGGTTCGTCGGGCCCACGGCGATGGTGGGGTTGCTCGCCGAGTGGTGCTGCCAGGTGAAGCGGTCCAGGTTGATCACCGGCACTTCCAGGGCCGGCAGGCGCTCCAGTAATGCGTGTTGGGTGAGTACGGCTACCGGCGCACTGTCGCTGAGCAGATAGTGGAGGCGCTCGGCCGGGTGGGACGGGTCCACCGGCACATAACCGGCGCCGGCCTTGAGAATCGCCAGCAACCCGGCCAGGGTGTCAAGGCCGCGCCGCGCCACAATGGCCACGCGGTCGTCAGGCTTGACCCCCAATGCCAGCAGATGATGGGCCAGCAGGTTGGCTTGCTGGTTCAGTTCGCCGTAAGTCAGCTGCCGGCCCTGATGCACCGCGGCGATGGCGTCCGGCGTGAGCGCAGCCTGGGCTTCGACGCGGCCATGCAGGGTGGTGCCTTGTGGGAAGACGGTCTGGGTGGTGTTGAACTGTTCCAGCAGCAAGCGCTGTTCGGCAGCGGGCACCACCGAGAGTTGGTCGAGCGCGGTATGGGGGGCCTGTTCCAGTGCGCTCACCAGGTTTTCCAACGCGGCGTGCAGGTAGGCGCAGACGCGCTGAGGGTCAACCAGGGCGCTGGCCAGCACACTCAGGCCGAAGCCCTCGCCCAGGTCGTCCACGCTCAGGGTCAACGGGTAGTTGGTGCGTTCCTCAGCGCGCAGCGCGGTGATGCCGTGCCAGGCCGACACCGCCTCGGCACTGGCGGCGGGCGCGCTGTGGCGATAGTTGAGCAGCGCGCTGAACAACGGCGTCGGCGCGAGCACGCCACTGCAACGCTGGGCCAGCGCCAAGGCCGCGTGTTCATGGCGCAGCAAGGTGGTCAGGCGTGCGTGGGTGGCCTTGACGGCGGTGCGCACGTCCTGGGCGTCCACGTCCACGCGAAACGGCAAGGTATTGATGAAGATACCCAGGGCGCGGTCGGTGTCATGGCTGCCCTGCATGCGCCCCATCAATACGGTGCCGAACACCACCTGAGCCTTGCCGGCCAACACCCCCAGCACCTGGGCCCAACCCAAATGAAACAGGCTGGCTGCGCTCACACCCAGTTGGCGCGCCTGTACGCGCAAACGCTGGGCCAGTGCCGGCGCCAATGGCAGGCTGACTTCAGCAATGGCGCGCGCATCGCCTTGCACATCCTGCAAACCGAACGGCAAGGTAGGCTCGCTGATATCGCCGAGCATTTGCCGGAAGAAACGTTCGTGCTCCTGCTCACTGATTCCCAGCCGCGCCTGCGCTACATAGTTGCGAAACGGCACGGCCTGGCCGAGGGCCGCGCCCTGCCCCAACAGGCACGCCTGCATTTCGTGGCACACCACGTCCAGGGCGCTGTGGTCGAGCGCCATGTGATGGAACAACAGGGTGGCGACGATGCGCTGGTTGGCCGGGTCTTCAGCGCGCACCAGGCGCATTAACGGCGCCTGGGTGACGTCGAGGCGGTAGTGGCGGGCATCAAACCGGTCATGCAGTTGCGCGGCAATATCGCCGTCGGCCGGGTCCAGCCTCAAGGCTTGCACCGGCAGGCGTGCCTGGCGCCACACCACTTGCGAGGGTTGCGCCAGGCCATCCCAGACCACCCCGGTACGCAAGATGTCGTGACGGTCCATCACCCGTTGCAGCGCCTGGGCAAACGCATCGAAACGCGCCAGGGTGTCAAAGGCGAACTGCGACTGCATCACATAGGGGTCGCCCTGCTCGGCACTCACATGGTGGAACAGAATGCCTTCCTGCAACGGCGCCAGCGGGTAGATGTCGTGGATATTCGCCACGCCGCCCTGCACCGTGGCGACAATGCGCTCGATCTCGTCCTGGCTCAGGGTCGACAGGGTCAGCATCTGGGGAGTGATGCGCTCGGCAGTGGCCGGGATGCCATTGGCCGGCACCTGCACCTCACCGGCCTTGGTCGCGGTGTATTCACCGGCCTTGATCAGTTCGATCAGCGCCGGCTTGTGTTCACGCAAGGCGGCCAAGATCGCCGGGTCGCTCAAGGCGTGCTTGTTGCCGTTCACCGACAACTGCTCGCCCTTGAGCGCCAGTTGCACATCCTTGGTTTTCAGGGTTGCCAGCAGCTCGAGGATGTTCACAGGACGATCTCCATTCGTTCGGTCATTGCGGCATAGCCGGCCAGGGTCGGTTGTTCGAACAAGCCCCGCACATCGGCTTCCATGCCTTCCTGGCGCAGGCGCCCGATCAAGCTCACGGCCAGCAGCGAGTGCCCGCCCAGTTCAAAGAAGTTGTCGTGGCGCCCTACCCGCTCCACCTTGAGCAGCTCGGCCCACAGCTGGGCCAGGAGGACCTCGGTGTCGCCTTCGGGCGCGGCGTACTCACGTACCTGCAAGGCGTCCATACCCGGTGCAGGCAGGGCCTTGCGGTCGAGCTTGCCGTTGGGGCTCAGGGGCCAGGCGTCCAGGTGCATGAACAGCGCCGGCACCATAAAGTCCGGCAGGTGCTGCGACAGCTGGGCGCGCAGGCTGTCGATGTCGGTGGGCGCGCCGGTGTAATACGCGACCAGGCGCTGGTCATGGGCGACGACTACGGCGTCCTTGACCGCCGGATGCTCGATCAGCCGCGCCTGGATTTCCCCAAGTTCGATGCGCAGGCCACGGATCTTGACCTGATCGTCGTTACGGCCCAGGTACTCAAGCGTGCCGTCGAGCAAGTAGCGGCCCAGGTCACCGGTGCGGTACATGCGCCCCTGGGTGAACGGGTCGTCGAGGAAGCGTTCGGCGGTCAGTTCAGGGCGGTTGAGGTAACCCCGCGCCACTTGCACGCCCGCGATGAACAGCTCACCGACCACGCCCAACGGCACCGGCTGCAACTGCCCGTCGAGTACATACAGGCGAGTATTGGCAATCGGCTTGCCGATCGGGGTATTGTCCGGCACCTCAGGGCGTGCGCAGTTCCAGGCCGTCACGTCCACTGCCGCTTCGGTGGGCCCGTACAGGTTGTACAAGCCAATCCCCGGCAACTGCTGCTTGAAACGCCGCACCAGGCTGCCCGGCAGCGCTTCGCCGCTGCACATCACCCGCACCAATCCCACCGCTTGGCTGACATCGCCGTGGGCCAGGAACACATCGAGCATCGACGGCACAAAGTGCAGGGTCGTGATCTGCTCTGCGGCGATCACCTCGCACAGGTACGCCGGGTCTTTGTGCCCTTCAGGGCGCGCCATCACCAGGCGCGCGCCGGTGAACAGCGGCCAGAAGAACTCCCACACCGACACGTCGAAGCTGAACGGGGTTTTCTGCAACACCGCATCGTGGGCCTTGAGGCCATAGGCGTCCTGCATCCACAACAGGCGGTTGACCACCCCGGCATGTTCGTTGATCACGCCCTTGGGCTGGCCGGTGGAACCGGAGGTGTAGATCACATAGGCCGCGTGCTGGGCAACGAGGCCCGGTACTGGCGGGTTGGTGACGGGTTGGTGCTGCCAGGTGCTGTGGTCGAGGTCGATCACCACCGCGTCACCCAGCAAGGCGCGGGTGGCGCTTTGGGCCAGCACCACCACCGGCGCGCTGTCGTGCAGCATGTAGGCGATGCGCTCTGGCGGGTATGCCGGGTCCAGCGGCACATAGGCACCACCGGCCTTGAGGATGGCGAACAGGCCGATGACCATGTCCAGGCCGCGCTCGACGCAGATGCCCACCCGTGCATCCGGGCGCACGCCGCTGTCACGCAGGTGATGGGCCAGGCGGTTGGCGCGCTCATTGAGTTGCTGGTAGCTCAAGGTGTGCTCGCCGGCCTTCACCGCCACGGCCTGCGGGGTACGTACAACCTGGGCTTCAAACATGCCGTGCAGGGTCTGGTCGAGGTTGTAGTTCACCTCGGTGGCGTTGAACTGCACCAGCAGCTGTTGCCGCTCTTGCAGCCCCAGCACCGGCAGGCGATTGAGCGCCTGGTGCGGGGCCTGCTCAAGGGCCTCGACCAGGCCGCTCAACGCGTTATGCATATAGCCGCACACCCGCTGCGCATCCACCTGGGCCAGGGCAGTGAATGCGTAGCCGTCGCCCAGGTCGTCCACGTTCAAGGTCAGGGGGTAATTGGTGCGCCCGTCATTGACCAAAGTCTGCATGCCTTCCCAGGCCAATTGCGCATCCGCCGAGCGGGTGGCGGCGCCGCGATGGCGATAGTTGAGCATCGAGCTGAACAACGGCGCCGGGGCCGCGACACCGCTGCAACGCTGGGCCAAGGCCAGGGAGGCGTGTTCATGGCCGAGCAAGTCGGTCAGCCGCGCATGGGTAGCGCGCACGGCGGCGCGGGCGCCCTGGTCGTCGATATCCAGGCGCAGCGGCAAGGTGTTGATAAACACGCCCAGGGCGCGGTCGGCGCCCTCGCCGCCTTGCAGACGGCCCACCAGCACCGTGCCGAACACCACCGTATGGCGTGCCGATACCGCAGCGAGCACCTGCGCCCAGGCCAGATGGAACAGGCTGGCAGCGCTGACCCCCAGCAGCCGCGCCTGGCTGCGCAGGCGGCGGTTGAGCGGGCTGTCCAGTTGCAGGGTATGTTCGTCGATGGCATTGCCGTCGCCGCGCACGTCCTGCCAGCCGAACGGCAACGTCGGTTCATCCACATCGCCCAGCATCTGGCGGAAGAACTGCTCATGCTCCTGTTCGCTGACACCCAGGCGCGCCTGGGCCACATAGTTGCGGTACGGCATCGGCGCGGCGGTGGGCGCGGCATGGCCCAACAGGTGGCCCTGCATTTCGCGCAACACCACGTCGAAGGCGGTGTGGTCCAACACGATATGGTGATAGAGCAGCACCGCCACTACGCGCTGGTTGACCGGGTCCTGGGCGTACATCAGGCGGATTAGCGGCGCCTGGCTGATCTCCAGGCGATAACGCCGCGCATCAAAGCGCTCGTGCAAACCGGCGAGTACGTCGCCTTGCAGGTGCAGTTCCTGTACGTACAACTGCGCCTGGCGCCACACCACTTGCAGCGGTTGCGCCAGGCCCTCCCACACCACCCCGGTGCGCAGGATGTCGTGGCGGTTAATTACCTGTTGCAGGGCGCGCACAAAAGCCTGCACACGCTCGACACTGTCAAACGCCAGATGCGATTGCAGCAGGTAGGGATCGCCCTGCGCCGCCGTGAGGTAGTGATAGAAAATCCCCTCCTGCAACGGCGCCAGCGGGTAGATATCCTGCACGTTGGCGGTGCCGCCCGGCACCTGGGCCACCACCTGGTCGATGGCCGACTGGTCGAGGCTTACCAAAGCCAGCATGTCCTGGGTGATGCGCTGGCAATCGGCACTGATGCGATTGGCCGGCACCTGCACTTCGCGGCCACTGCCGACAGCGGCGGCCAACGCGGCTAGGGTTGGCTGGCTGAACAGCACGCGCACATCGGCGCTGAGGTCGACCTGGCGCATGCGCTCGATCAGGCTGACGGCCAGCAATGAATGGCCGCCCAGTTCGAAGAAGTGGTCATGGCGCCCCACCTGTTCCACCTGCAACACCTCGGCCCACAGCCGTGCCAGGGTGGTTTCGACGTCACCTTGGGGGGCTTGGTATTCGCGGCTGAGCAAGGCGCACTGGTCCGGCTGCGGCAGTGCCTTGCGGTCCAGTTTGCCATTGGCGGTCAGGGGCAGTTGGTCAAGCCGCATGTAGGCGACCGGCACCAGCGCCTCGGGAAGTTGGGCTTGCAAGTGCGCACGCAAGGTCTCGATCTGCACCGGGTGCTGTTCGGTGAACCAGGCCAGCAGGCGACCTTCGCGCACCAGCACCACGGCCTCACGAATGCCGTCCAGGGCCGCCAGGCGGCTTTCGATTTCACCCAGTTCCACCCGCACGCCGCGCAGTTTTACCTGGTCGTCGTTACGGCCCAGGTATTCAAGGTTGCCATCGGGCAGCCAACGCACCCGGTCACCGGTGCGGTACATGGGCCCAGCGTTGAACGGGTCTTGCAGGAAGCGTTCGGCTGTCAGCTCGGCACGGTTGAGGTAACCCCGCGCCACACCGCTGCCGCCCACATAGAGCTCACCAGCTACACCCACCGGCACTGGGCGCAGGTGCGCGTCCAGCACATAGCTGGTGGCATTGGCGATAGGCCGGCCGATATGCAACACCTGCCCGGCCCGCACGCGACCGGAGGTAGCTACCACCGTGGCTTCGGTGGGACCGTAGTTGTTGACCACCGCAAAGCGCCGCTCCTGGGTGAACTGACGCAAGCGATCACCGCCGATCAGCAGGATGCGCAAGGTGGGGTGTTGCTGGGGCAGGCTGAAGGCGTATTCGGCCACCGGCGTCGGCAGGAAGCTTACGTCCAACGGCTGCGCCAGCCACCAGGCCAGCAGTTCATCGATGTTTTCATTGCCGATTTCGGCGGGTGGCAGGTGCAGGGTCGCGCCGACACACAGGGCCGGCCAGACCTCCCAGGCCATGGCATCAAAGCCCATGCCGGCCACGCTGCTGGTGTGGCTTACCGCTGTGAGACCAAAGGCCTCACAGTGCCAATGCACCAGGTTTTCCACGGTGCGGTGCTCCACCATCACGCCCTTGGGCTGGCCGGTGGAGCCGGAGGTGTAGATCACATACGCCAGGTGCGCGGGCGTCAGGGCGGGCAGTTGCGGGTTGCTGACGGCGTGGCGCTGCCAGGCGGGGTCATGCAGATCGACCAGCGCAACCGAACCGAGCAGCTCCCGGGTGCTGGCCTCGGCCAGCACTGCCACGGGCGCGCTGTCTTGCAGCAAGTAGGCGATACGCTCGGCGGGGTACGCCGGGTCAATCGGCACATAGCCCGCGCCAGCCTTGAGAATGCCCAACAGCCCCACCAGCATCTGCGGGCCGCGACGGCAGCACAGCGCCACGCGGTCGTCGGCTTGCACGCCGAGTTCCAGCAAGTGATGAGCCAACTGGTTAGCGCGTTGATTGAGCTGCTGATACGTCAGCGTCTCGCTGCCTTGCTGCACGGCAATGCGATGGGGTTGGCGCTCGGCCTGCACTTCAAACGCACCGTGCAGGGTCTGGCCACGGGGGAAGTCGTGGGCGGTGGCGTTGAACTCGCGCAGTACCGTGTCGCGCTCTGCGGCGGGCAGAATAGGTAATTGGCACAGTGCGCTGTGGGGCGCCGTCTCCAGGCTGGCAATCAGTTGCTGCACGGCGCTGAGCATGTAGTCGCACAAGCGTTGCGCGCCAATCTGCGGCACCGCCAGCACGCTCAGGCCAAAGCCTGCGCCCAGGTCATCCACGCTCAGGGTCAGCGGGTAGTTGCTGCGTTCTTCGCCGCCCAGCAGTTGCACGCCTTCCCAGATGCCGTGGCCGTCGCGGGCCATTTCCCCTGGGTTGCTGTGGCGGTAATTGAGCAAGGCGCTGAACAACGGCGTGCTGGCGGGCACGCCGCTGCAACGCTGGGCCAAGGCCAGTGACGCATGCTCATGCCCGAGCAAGGCGCTCAAGCGCGCATGGGTGGCTTTGACCGCCTGCGTCGCACCGGCTGCAACATCGACCCGCAGCGGCAAGGTGTTGATAAACATCCCCAGCGCACGGTCTGCGCCCTCGCCGGCTTGCAGTCGGCCCATCAGCACCGTGCCGAACACCACCTCATCGCGGCCCGAGACCAGGCCCAACACCTGGGCCCAGGCCAGGTGCATCAGGCTGGCGGCACTGACGCCCAGTTGGCGCGCCTGCTGGCGTACGCGCTGGGCCAGGCCTGCCTCCAGGTGCACCTCGGCTTCTTCGATTGCACGGCCATCGCCCTGCACATCCTGCAGACCAAACGGCAACGTCGGCTCGTCGACCTCGGCGAGCATGTCGCGGAAAAACTGCTCATGCTGCGCCACACTGACGCCCAGTCGCGCCTGGGCCACATAGTTGCGAAACGGCGCGGCGGCAGGCAAGTCCTGGGCCTGGTTGAACATAAAGGCACGCATTTCCTGGCCGACCACCTCCATGGCGGTGTGGTCCAGCGCCAGGTGGTGGAACAGCAGGATCGCCGCGACCCGGTTGTGCGTCGGGTCCTGGGCATAGACCATGCGCAGCAACGGCGCCTGGGTAATGTCCAGGCGATAGTGACGCGCATCGAAACGCCCGTGCAGTTGCGCCATGACGTCGCCGCCGGCCGGGTCGAGCATCACCTCCTGCACCGCCAGCTGGGCGGCGCGCCACACCACTTGCACCGGGCTGTCGAGCCCCTCCCACACCACAGCAGTACGCAAAATATCGTGGCGCGCCACCACCTGTTGCAGCGCGCCCATAAAGGCGTGCAGGCGCTCGACAGTGTCAAAGGCCATGCGCGATTGCAGCAGGTACGGGTCGCCCTGCTCGGCGCTGATGTGGTGGTAGAGAATGCCTTCCTGTAGCGGCGCCAGCGGGTAGATATCCTGGATGTTTGCCGCACCACCCGGCACGCTGGCGACGATGCGCGCGATGGCCTGCGGGGTGAGTTGCACCAGGCTCAGCATCGACGGTGTGATCTGTGTGCAGCCGGCGGGGATGCCATTGGCGGGCACCACGATTTCTCTGCCACTGCCCACGGCGGCCGCCAGCGCGGCCAGGCTTGGCTGGCTGAACAACACGCGCACATCGGCGCTCAGGCCCACTTGGCGCATGCGTTCGATCAGGCTGACCGCCAGCAACGAATGCCCGCCCAATTCGAAGAAATGATCATGGCGCCCCACGCGTTCAAGCTTGAGCACGTCCTGCCAGATCTGCGCCAGCAGGCTTTCCACCTCGCCTTGGGGGGCTTCGTAGCCACGGCTGATCAAGGCGGCCTGGTCGGGTGCCGGCAACGCCTTGCGGTCCAGCTTGCCGTTGTTAGTCAACGGCAGGCCGGCCAGCGGCATATAGGCCGACGGCAGCATGTAGTCCGGCAGTTGGCCTTGCAGCTGCGCGTGTACCTGGTCAATGCCCAGGTCTGCGCCAGCCCAGGTGAAATAGGCCACCAGGCGCTTGTCCCCCGGCACGTCTTCACGGGCGAGCACGGCAACCTCCTGGATACCCGCACAACTGGCCAGGCGTGCCTCGATCTCGCCCAGTTCGATACGGAAACCGCGGATTTTGACTTGGTCGTCATTGCGCCCCAGGCACTCCAGCAGGCCCTCTTGCGACCAGCGCCCGAGGTCGCCAGTGCGATACATCAGTGCCCCAGGCTGATCGACAAAGGGGTTGCCCACGAACTTCTCGGCGGTCAACTGCGCACGGTTCAAGTAGCCCTTGGCGACGCCCTCCCCGCCAATGCAGATTTCACCGGTGATGCCCAGCGGCACCGGCTGCAACTGCGCATCCAGCACATAGATCTGCGTGTTGGAAATGGGCCGGCCCACCGGCACGCTGTCTGCATCCAAGGCCAGCGCACGCACTTCATAGGTGGCGGCGTAGGTGGTGGTTTCGGTCGGGCCGTAGCAATGCACCAGACGCAACGCCGGGGCCTGCGCCAACAGGCTGCGAAAGGCGGCCGGGTCGGCACGTTCGCCGCCGCACAGCAAAATGCGCAGGCCGGCCAGGGCCTGGGGAATCAGCTGCACATACTGGTTGAACAGCGCGGTGGTGACGAACAGCACCGTAGCGCCTTTGAGTTCAGCGCCAAACGCCAGCGGGTCGAGCAAGGTGGCGTGGTCGATCACCTGGACCTGGCCGCCGTTGAGCAGCGCGCCCCACACATCCATGGTGCTGGCGTCGAACGCCGGGTTGGACGCAAACGCGATGCGGTCATGGGGGTTGAAGTCGGCATAGCCGTTATTGATCACCAGCCGGCTGATGCCGCGATGGGTCACCAACACGCCTTTGGGCGTACCGGTGGAGCCGGAGGTGTACATGATGTACGCCACGCTGTCCGAGCTCTGGGCCACAGCGGGGTTGGTCGCAGGCATTACGTCCAGGTTCAGCTCGGTGAGGTTGTCCAGCACCTGGCGGGCGCCGCTGTCCTGCACCATGAAGGCTTGGCGTTCAGGCGGCGCATTGACGTCCAGCGGCACGTAGACCGCCGCGCATTTGAGTACAGCCAGTTGGCTGACGATCAGGTCGATGGAACGCGGCAGCGCCAGGGCGACCGGCTCACCCGGCTGCACGCCCTGGTTAAGTAAATAATGGGCGAGCCGGTTGGCACGGCGGTTGAGGTCGCGGTAGCTCAGGGCGCGTTCGCCATGCACCACCGCCGTGGCTTCCGGCCGGGCCAGCACCTGAGCTTCAAACAGTTGGGCGACGCTGAGGTGCGACGGAAATTCACGGGCGCTGGCATTGAAGTCCTGCAGCAGTTTGTGCCGCTCGGCCGGCGGCACGATCGACACGCTGTGCAACGCGGTGGTCGGCGCCTGTTGCAGCGCAGTCACCAAGTGGCGCAGTGCGGTGAGCATGTAGTTGCCTACCCGTTGCACATCCAGTTCGGCCACGCCTTGCACGGTCAAGCGCATGCCCGTGCCGAGGTCATCGACGTTGAGCACCAGCGGGTAGTTGCTGCGTTCTTCGGAGCTGAGAATCTCGATACCGGAGGCGGCAAAGGGGTTGTCCCCCGGGGCTTCATCGGCGGCGCTGTGCCGGTAGTTGAGCAAGGTGCTGAACAGCGGCAGCGAGCCCGGCACGCCGCTGCAACGCTGGGCCAGGGACAACGAGGCATGTTCGTGCCCGAGCAGTTGCGCCAGGCGTGCATGGGTAGCGCGCACGCCGGCCTGTACGCCGACGCTGCCAAGGCTGACCCGCAGCGGCAAGGTGTTGATAAACATCCCCAGCGCCCGGTCGGCGCCCTCGCCGCCCTGCATACGGCCCAGCAACACGGTGCCGAATACCACCTCCTGCTGGCCAGACACCTGGCCCAGCACCTGGGCCCAGGCCAGGTGCACCAGGCTGGCGGTGCTCACACCCAGTTGCCGCGCCTGTTCGCGCAAGCCCAGGTTGAGCGCCGGCTCCAGCGGCAGGCGCGCTTCATGGATGCCGCTGCCGTCACCATTCACGTCTTGCAAACCGAAGGCCAGGGTCGGCTCATCGATGTCGCCCAGCATCTGGCTGAAGAAGGCTTCGTGCTGGGCCTGGGTGACACCGAGGCGGGCCTGGGCCACGTAGTTGCGATACTGCACCGCGTCAGGCAATTGCGCGCTGTGGCCGTGCAGGCTGGCACTCATCTCTTCGACCAGCACCTGCAGGGCCGTATGGTCGAGGAGGATATGGTGCAGCAGCAAAATGCCGACCACGCCGTGGCTGTCCTGCGCATACGCCAGGCGCATCAGCGAGGCGCGTGACAGGTCCAGGCGATAGTGGCGTGGGTCGAAACGCTGTTGCAGGTGCGCCAGTGCATCGCCGCCCAAGGCATCCAGGCGTTCGACCACCAAGGGTGCCTGGCGTAACACCACTTGCACCGGCTCCTCCAGGCCCTCCCAGAGGATGGCGGTGCGCAGGATATCGTTGCGTTCGATCACGGCGTGCAGCGCGTTGACGAAGCCGTCAACGGCGCCCTGGTCGTGAAAGCGCAGTTGCACCTGCAACACGTAGGGGTCGCCCTCTGTGGTCGCCAGGTGGTGGTAGAGAATGCCGGACTGCAACGGCGCCAGGCCGTAGATGTCCTGCACGTTGGCAACGCCACCGGGCACGGCCTCAAGGATATGGTCGATTGCAGCCTGATCCAGTTCGACCAGGGGCAGCATGTCCGGGGTGATGGCCTGGGTGTCTGCTTGAATAGGATTGGCCGGCACCTGCACGCTCTGCTGGCCGCCCACCGCCGCAGCGAGCGCCGCCAAGGTGGGTTGGCCGAACAGCACACGCACATCGGCGCTGAGGTCGACCTGGCGCATGCGTTCGATCAGTTTGACCGCCAACAGCGAATGGCCGCCGAGTTCGAAGAAATTGTCCTCACGACCGACACGGTCGACGTTGAGCAGGTCTTGCCAGAGCCTGGCGAGGGTGGTTTCCACCGTGCCCTGGGGCGCCGCATACGCGCGCCGGGCCACGGCGTCGGCATCGGGTGTGGGCAAGGCCTTGCGGTCGAGTTTGCCGTTGGTGGTCAGCGGCAGCGTGTCCAGGCGCACGAAGGCGCTGGGCACCATATGTTCGGCCAGGCTGCGCAGCAGATGGTCACGCAGGGCGGCCACCCTGAGTTCGCCATCGCTGATCACATAGGCCACCAAACGTTTGTCGCCCGGCTGATCTTCACGGGCGATCACCACCGCATCGCGCACGCCGCTGGCCGTGGCCAGGTGCGCCTGGATTTCACCCAGTTCGATACGGAAACCCCGAATCTTGACCTGGTCATCGTTACGCCCCAGGTACTCGACACTGCCGTCGGCCAGCAAGCGGCCGAGGTCGCCGGTCTTGTACATGCGCAAACCGGTGGCCGGGTCGGCGAGGAAGCGTTCGGCATTCAGCGCCTCGCGGTTGAGGTAACCACGCGCCACCCCGGCACCACCCACGTACAACTCGCCCACCACCCCCTGGGGCAAGGGCTCGCGGCGTGCGTCCAGCACGTACAACTGCAAATCGGGAATACGCACGCCAATCGGGCTCACGCCGACCAAGTGCGCGTCGGCCGCTTCCAGCGCCCGGTAGGTCACATGCACGGTGGTCTCAGTGATGCCGTACATGTTCACCAGTTGCGTACCGGCATTCACCGCCCGTGCGTACCACGGCTTGAGCATGCCCGGTTCCAGGGCTTCGCCGCCGAAAATCACCTGGCGAAGGGAATGGGACTGGGCGCTGTTGCCCTGGGCCACGATCAATTGGCGGAACGCACTCGGCGTCTGGTTGAGGATGCTCACCTGGGCATCGCACAGCAGCGCGTAGCACTCCTCCGGCGAGCGGCTGACCAGTTGCGGCACGATCAGCAACTGGCCGCCGTGCATCAGCGCGCCCCAGATTTCCCACACGGAAAAGTCGAACGCGAAGGAATGGAACAGCGCCCACACATCGTGCGAGTTGAAGCCGAACCAGTGGTGGGTAGCGCTGAACAGGCGCGCGACCTGGCGATGCTCGATCATCACGCCCTTGGGCTGGCCGGTGGAACCGGAGGTGTAGATCACATAGGCCAGGTTGGCCGGGCTCAGGTGCAGCCGGGGGTTGGTGATGGGCAACGGGCCCAGGTGGTCGAGGTCGATTTGGGCCTGCGCGCCGACCCGCTGCGCCGTGTCGGCCTGTACCAGCACCGCCACCGGCTGGCTGTCGGCCAGGGTGTAGGCGATGCGTTCCTGGGGATAGGCCGGGTCGATGGGCACATAGCCCGCACCGGCCTTAAGGATGCCGAGCAGGCCGATGATCATCTGCGGGCCGCGCTCCACGCAGATCGCCACGCGCGCGTCGGGGCGCACGCCGTGGGCCAGCAGCGCGTGGGCGACCTGGTTGGCGCGTTCGTTGAGTTGGCGGTAGCTCAGGGCGTGATGCTCGAAGCGCAACGCAATGGCATCGGGCTGGGCGGCGGCGTGGGTTTCGACGTGCTGGTGGATCAGCTGGGTATCGGCGTAGTGCGTGGGGCAGTCGTTCAAGGTGTGCAGCAAGTGATGGCGTTCAGCGTCAGGCAGGAGGTTCAGGCCGCAGAGCGGCATGTCCGGTCGTTGTTCGAGGGCGTCGGCCAGGCTTTCCAAGGCCGCATGCAGGTAACCGGCAACCCGTGGCGCGCCAATGGAGGCATCGACCATCACGGTCAGGGCGAAGTCTTCACCCAGGTCATCGACGTTCACCGTCAGCGGGTAGTTGGTGCGCTCTTCGGCGCCCAATACCTGGATGCCGTCGGCCACTTCAATCACTGCCGCCATGTCGGTGGCGGCGCTGTGACGGTAGTTGAGTATCGCGCTGAACAGCGGCGTAGGCGCCGCCACGCCGCTGCAGCGTTGTGCCAGCGCCAGGGACGCATGTTCGTGATCGAGCAAGCGCGTGAGGCGCTCATGGGTGACCTTGACCGCGGCGCGCACGCCCTGCTCGCCCACATCCACCCGCAGCGGCAAGGTGTTGATGAACATGCCCAAAGCCCGTTCACCGCCCTCGCCCGCCCCCATGCGCCCGAGCATCACGGTACCGAATACCACCGCCTCCCGCCCGGAGGCTGCGCCCAGCACCCGCGCCAAGGCCAGGTGCATCAGGCTCGCCACACTCACCCCCAGCGGGCGCGCCACGCTACGCAAGCGGCGGCTGAGGCTGCTGTCGACGGGAATGCGCACTTCGTCGATACCCTGGCCATCGCCCTGCACATCCTGCAGGCCGAACGGCAGGGTCGGTTCATCGATATCCGCCAGCATGTCGCGGAAGAACGCCTCATGAGCCTGCTCGCTGACGCCATGGCGCACCTGGGCGATATAGCTGCGAAACGCTACCGGTGCAGGGGCCTGGGCTTGCTGCCCGGCCAGGTACAGCTGGATTTCATGCCGCACGCCATCCAGGGCGGTGTGATCGAGGATGGTGTGGTGGAACAGCAGCATCGCCACCACCCGCTGGTTGGCCGGGTCGTCAGCGAACACCAGGCGCATCAGCGGCGCTTGGCCCAGGTCCATGCGATAGGCGCGGGCATCATAGCGAGCGAGCAATTGAGCCAGGCGGTCAGCACCGTCCAGCTGCGCCTCTTCGCAGGCCAGCGCAGCCTTGCGCCACACCACTTGCAGCGGTTCGTCCAGGCGCTCCCAGACCATCGAAGTGCGCAAAATGTCGTGACGATCGATGACCCATTGCAGCGCCTCGGCAAAGGCCCCAAGACGTGCGCGGCTGTCGAACACGAACTGCGCGTGCAGCACGTAAGGGTCACCCTTTTGCGCGGAAAGATGGTGATAGAGCATGCCTTCCTGGAGCGGCGCCAGCGGGTAGATATCCTGCACATTCGCCGCGCCGCCGGGGACCGCCGCGACGATGCGATCGATGGCCGGCTGGTCAAGGTTGACCAGCGCCAGCATGTCCGGGGTGATGCGATAGGCCGGGCTCAGCCAGTCACCGCCATGTTCGGCGACCAACTCCAGCAGTTGGGGTTTGTGCGCGATCAATTGATCCCAGAGCGCGTCGTCCAACGCTTGGTCATCGCCCAGGACGATAAGGTCGTCTTCTTCCATTTGCAGACGGATCGCGTGGGTGGAAATCGCTGCCAGTAAGTCGCTGAACTGCATGGGGAACCTGCCTGATAATTCACGGTTGACGAGAATGTCCGTATTCAGTTTTGCCGCTTGGATCGGCAGTACCGCGCGCCTGTAAAAAACGCGGGCGCAGCCGTAGGCCTGGAGGGGCTTCCGGCAGGCTTGAAAATTAAGGGATCTGGGGGCTGGGGGGTGACATGGGAAGCGGGGACAAGAGGAATAGCACGGCCCTTACCTGTAGGAGCGAGCTTGCTCGCGAAAAACTCACAGGCGCCGCGTTCAATCAGGATGCCCGCGTTATCGTTGACGTTTTTCGCGAGCGAGCTCGCTCCTACATGGGGCAAAAAAAACCGCCCTTGCGGGCGGTTCAAGAAAACTCGGCCTTGATCAGAAACCGAGGGAGAAACTCACCGTCACGGCGTGGTCCTTGTCGTTGCGCGAGAGTTGGCCGGAATAGCCCAGGCCCAGTCTGCCGTTCTGGCTGATCTGGTAATCCAGGCCCGCTTCCACCACCGCGCTGTCCTTGGCAATCGGCACGCCCTGGGTGCTGAACGAGCCACCGCCATTGATAAAGCTCAGGTCGGCATCGGGCTTGGTGTCCCCGAAGGCATGGCGCCAGCCGATGCTGCCCCGTGGGGTGATTTTCGAGCCGTTGCCCAGGGTGATGGTCTGGCCAATGCGCACGCCCAAGGTCGAGTAGGTGATGTCTTGGTCGGCATCGCCGCGCAGGGCTGCCGAGCCGCCTTTCTCCTTAATGGTGTCGCTGTCGTAGTTGACGTAAGCCAGGCCGGCGAACGGTTCCAGGGCCACGGTAGGGGTTTGAATGGTGTAGCCGACTTCACCGAACACCTGCGCACTGCGTGCCTTGTAGTCAGCTTTGAGGCGTTGGCCCTCGCCGCCGACGGCCACGTTGCGTTTGCTTTCGACGTCATGCCAGCTGTACGCCACGCCCATGCGTGCGGCGAAGGCTTCTTGCTGGTAGGCGGTGTAGGCCATCAGGTGGTAGCTGTCCACATCGGCGCTGGAGTTGCGGCGCTTGGCGTCCAGGTCGCTGCGGGTGTAGCCGGCGGCCACGCCCACGCGCCAGGCGTCGTCCACCTGCTTATCGGTACCGAGCAGGAAGCCGCTGAGGTTGCGGTCCAGCTTGGCGCTGTTGCTGTCACCGCCCATATGGCCCCAGGTGCCGAGCACGCGCATCCAACCGACCATCTCGCCGTGGCAACCGGCGCTGCTCAGGTGGTTTTCGCTCGGTGCCAAGGCATTGCGCGGGTCGTCCTCGCGGTAGCAACCGGGTTGGCGCAGGCGCTCGTTGACGGCGTCACGTACATAACGCGAATCTTCGAGCATGGCGCTGGCAGTGCTGGCGTGAATTTCGCCGGACAAGCTGTCGAAGGCTGCACGTGCCGCCGCTGCATCACCGTTAAGCAAGGCGTTTTGCACCGCTGCGCCACCGACTGCGGTACCGGTGCCCAACGCCGCCGCCACGCCGCGTTGGTTACCGGTGGCCGCCACGCTGGCGTAGCTGACGTTGTTGCGGCTGACCGCCAGGGCCACTTGGGTTGGGCTGTAGTTCAACGCGGTAGTGAGGAACGCCAGGTTCTCCAGGTTGGTGGTGGCAAAGGTGCCGTTAACCGCGCCGGCTGTCAGCAGGGTGTAGGTGGTGGCGCCGGCATAGGGTGCCAGGTTGACCACATTCAAGGTGCCGCCCAGGTTGGCGGTGCCGCCCACGGCCAGGGAGCCGGTGGTGGATGGGGTGATCACCAAGTTCAGCGCACCGGTGCTGGCGTTGGTGAAGTTGCCGGCCACGGTCAGCTTGCCGCCATCGGGTGTCACCGAGCCGTTGTTGACCAGCGAACCGACACTGCCGTTACCGGTCAGCCCCGCACCGTTGGCCACGGTGACTTGGCCGCCAAGCACCGCGCCTGGGTTGGCCGCGTTACCCACTTGTAACACGCCCTCTTCCACCGCCACGGTGCCGCTGAACGGCTGGTTGCCGGTCAGCAACAGCGCGCCTGCGCCTTGTTTGATCAGCGCACCGGTGCCGCTCAAGGTACCGCTGAACTGGCCATTGGTGCGCTGGGTGAACAACAACCGCGCGTTGTTGAGGATCCTGCCACGCAGGCTGGTGGTGGTGCCCGCCAGCGTACCGCCACTGACGGTGGTGCCGCCGGTGTAGGTATTGGCGCCGGTCAGCAGCAAGGTGCCGGCATCCAGCTTGTTGATGCCGCCGGTTCCCACCAGCGGTGCATCAATCTGGGTGGTCACGCCGGAATTGACCCGCACCGGCGCCAGGCTGCCATCCGCCGCATTGGTGGGGCTCAAGCTGCCGCCCTCGCCGGCGACCAGCGTGTAGCCGGCGTCCAGCACTTGCAGGCCAGTGAAGCCTTGGTTGCCGACCACGGTCACGGTGCCGCCCTGCCCGCCAAATACGGCGAATTGGTTGGTGGACGCCTGCCCTTGGGTGCCGGTGGAATCGGTCCAGTTGGTGCCTGGGCCCCAGGTACCGCTGCCGCCGCTGATGCTGCCATCGGGGTTGGTGGTGCCGCCGTTCCAGAACTGGATCTGCCCTGGGGTGGTTTGCACCACCAGGTTGAGCTGGTTGGCCAGCGCCGTTTGCAGGCTCAGGTTGCCCAGTGCCACCGGCAAGGTGCCAAAGGTGAGGCCGTTATCGGTCAAGCTGCCGCCGTAGCGGAAAAGTTGGTACACACCGACGCCGAAGCCGCCCGTATCGCTGACGTTAAGCGTGCCGTCCAGGGTCAGGTTGCCCGCCACGTTCACCGCTGTACTGGAGGCACCCGGTGCGCCGAGGGCGAAGTCCAGGGTGGTGCCCGATGACAGGGCAAGCGAGCCCACCGACAGTGGCGTCGCGGCACCAGCCTGGAGCACCGAGCCGTCGGCCATGTTCACCGCACCGCCCAGGGTACCGCTGCCGCCGAGGGTCGCGCCGCTGGCGACTTGCACCGCGGCGCTGTTCAAGGTGCCGTTGACCAGCAGGCTGCCGGTGTTGACGTTGGTGTTGCCGGTAAAGGTGTTGTTGCCGCTGAGCAGCAACGCGCCGGTACCGGTTTTGTTCAACACGCCGGTACCGGTGAGGTTGCCGGTGTAGGTGCCGTCGCTGGCTTGCTCAAAGGTCAATGCCGCGTTGTTGGCGATAGCGCCTTGCAGGCTGGTGGTGTTGCCCGTGGTGCTGCCGCCGTTGAGCGTGGTACCGCCGCTGTAGGTGTTGGCAGCGGTCAGCAACAACGCGCCGTTGCCATTTTTCACCAGGCTGCCGCTGCCGCTGACCACGCCGTTGAGGGCCAGGTCGTGGCTGCCGGCCAGGGTCAGCGGGCCGCCCAGGTGGATGGCATTGGCCAGCTGCAGGTCGGTGCCGCCATCCAGTTGCGCCGCGCCGCCCACCGTCAAGGCACCACTGCCCAAGGCAGCATTATTGCCGAGGATCAATTGACCGGCGTTCAGGCCCGTGCCGCCGCTGTAGCTGTTGACGCCGTTGAGCGTCAGCGCTGCCGCACCGTTTTTCACCAGGCTGCCGCTGCCGCTGATGCCACCATTGAGGGCCAGCGCGTTGCTGCCACCCACCGTCAACGCACCGTTGAGCACGGCCGCATTGGCCAGGCTGACCGCCGCGTTGCTGTCCAGGGTGGTGCCACCGGCCGCCGTCAGAGCGCCTGTGCCCAGGGCACTGTTATTGCCCACCACCAAGGTGCCGCCGTTCAGCGCGGTACCGCCGGTGTAGCCATTGCTGCCGTTGAGCACCAGGGTACCGCTGTCGAGTTTGGCCAGGGTGCCGGCGCCGTTGAGGGTCACGCCCAGGGTCGCGGTGGCGTTCGGGTCGACGCGCACCGCAGTGTTGCCGGTGCCGCCATTGACCAGGTTGAGCACGCCCGCCGTGCCGGCGCCCAGGGTGTAGCCGTCGGTGACGAACTGCATGCCGGTGATGTTTTGCGTGCCGTCCACCGTCACGTTGCCCGCCGCGCCTTGGAACACCGCGAAGCTGTTGACCCAGCCCTGGTTGAGGCTGCCGTCGACATTGGTCCAGTTGGTATTGCCGGCGTTCCAGGTGCCGGTGCCGCCGTCAATCGCACCGTTGCCGATCAGGCTGTTGCCATCCCAGAACTGCACGGTGGTGTTGGGCGCAGTCACCAGCAGGTTGACCTTGTTGGTGATCGCGGTCTGCACTTGCAGGTCGCCCGGCACCACGCTGCCTGGCAGTGTGCCGAGGGCCAGACCGTTATCGGTCAAGGCTCCGGTGTAGTTGATGAGGTTGTAGACGCCGCTGCCGAAGCCGCCGATATCGGTGACATTGAGGTTGCCGTCCAGGGTCAGATTGCCGCCGACATTCAGCAAGCCTGTGCCGCCACCCAGCACGGGGGTGCCGAGGCCGACATCCAGGTTTGAGTTGCCGCCCAGCACCAGCGAGCCCACCGACAGCGTGCTGCCGGTGGCCAGGCCGATGTGCCCACCGTCGGCCACGGTCACCGCGCCAGCCAATGAACCGCTGCCGGCCAGGGTCGCGCCGCTGTTGACTGCCACCGTGCCGCTGGCCAGGGAACCTGTGACATTCAAGGTACCGCCGTTGACGTTGGCCGCGCCGCTGAGGGCATTGGTGCCGCTCAGGTTGAGCACCCCGCTGCCGTTTTTATCCAGGTTGCCGGCACCGTTGAGCGCACCGCCAAAACTGTTATCCAGGTTGCTGCCACCCACCGCCAGCGTGTTGCCGCCAGCCACCTGTACCACGCCGTTGCCGGCCAGGCTGTTGAGGTTGGCATTGCCACCCAGGTTGAGGCTCGCGCCGCTGCCGACAGTGACGCCGGAGGTGGTGCCCAGCGCACCATTACCCGTCGTGGTCACGCTGCCCGCCGCCACGGTGAGTGGGCCGCTGAAGCTGTTGTTGCCGGTCAGCAGCAGGTCCGCCGCGCCATTCTTGATCAGCGCCGCATTGCCAGCGAGCACACCGGCCAGGGTCAGGTTGTTGCTTCCAGCGACAGTGAGGTCGCCATTGAGGTTGACCGCATTGGCCAGCACCAGCGGCGTGCTATTGGCCAGGGTCGCCGCGCCGCCAACGGTCAATGCGCCCGAGCCCAGGGCCGTGGTGCTGCCCAGGGTCAGCGTGCCCGCATTGAGCGCCGTGCCGCCGCTGTAGGTGTTGGCGCCGTTGAGGGTCAGGTTGGCGCCACCGGCCTTGGTCAACGAACCCGTGCCGTCCACCACACCGTTGAGGCTCAGGTCGTTGCTGCCGCCGACGGTGAGCGCGGCATTCAGGCTGGTGTTATTGGCCAGGGCCAACGCCGTGTTGGTGTCCAGGGTGGTTGCCCCATTGACCGCCAAGGCACCGCTACCCAGGGCCGACGCATTGCCCAGGGTCAAGGAGCCGGCATTCAATTGAGTGCCGCCCAGGTAGGCATTGGCGCCGTTGAGCGTCAGGTTGCCCGCGCCGGTTTTGGTCAGGCCACCGCTACCGCTGACCAGGCCGTTCAGGCTCAGGTCGGCAGTGCCCAGAATGCCCAGGTTGCCAGCCAGATTGACCGTGTTGGCCAGGGCGACCGCCGTGCTGCTGTCGAGGGTGGTGCCAGTGGCCGCGTTCAGAGCGCCACTGCCCAGGGCCGTGTTGGAGGCCAGGATCAGGCCGCCTGCGTTGAGGGCGGTTGGGCCGGCATAGGTGTTGTTGCCGCTGAGGGTCAGGTCGGCGATGCCATTCTTGATCAGGCTGCCCGTACCCGCCACGGTGCCGGCCAGGGTCAGGGCATTGCTGCCGCCGAGGGTGAGGCTGCCGTTGACGTTGAGCGCATTGGCCAGGCTGACTGCGGCGTTGCTGTCCAGGGTGGTGCCATTGGCTGTGGTCAAGACGCCGCTGCCCAGGGCACTGTTATTACCGACCACCAGCGTGCCGCCATCCAGGGCAGTGCCGCCGGTGTAGCTGTTGGCGCCGTTGAGCACCAGGGTGCCGGTGTCGAGCTTGGCCAGGGTGCCGCCGCCGTTAAGCGCCACGCCCAAGGTGGCGGTGACGCCGGGATCGACACGTACGGCGGTGTTGCCGCCCACGCCATTGAACAGGGTCAAGGCGCCCGCCGCGCCACCCGCCAGGTTGTAGCCATCGGTGACGAACTGCAAACCGGTGATGGCTTGCGCGCCGTCAACGGTGACGGTGCCCGCCGTGCCTTGGAACACGGCAAAGCTGTTGGGCGTCCAGGCGGTATTGAATGCACCGTTGACGCCGGTCCATTGGCTGCCGCCTGCACTCCAGGTGCCGCTGCCGCCTTCGATGGTGCCGTTGCCCGTGGTTTGGCTGCCGTCCCAGAACTGCACATTGGTGCTGCCGTTGACCAGCAGGTTGATCTGGTTGCCGATCGCGGTTTGCAGGTCCAGGTCGCTGGCCGGGATGTTCACCGGCAGGCTGCCCAATAGCAGGCCGTTGTTAGTCAGGCCACCGGTGTAGTCGATCAGGCGGTAAATGCCCGCACCGAAGCCGCCGATATCCGTGACGTTCAACGTGCCGTCCAGGGTCAGGTTGCCGTTGACCTGAAGCAACGCCGTGCCGCCAGTGGCGGGCGCGCCGAGGCCCGCATCCAGGTTGGAGTTGGCATTGAGCAGCAGCGAACCAGTGGTCAGGGTCGCGCCGGAGTTGACGGCCAGGTGGCCGCCATCGGCGATGCTCACATTGCCCAGCAAGGTGCCGGTGCCGCCGAGGGTGGCGCCACCGCCCACCGCCACATTGGCGCTGGCCAGGGAGCCATTGACGAGCAAGCTGCCGGCGTTGACCTGGGCATCGCCAGTCACCACGCTGAGGCCGCCAAGGGTCAAGGCGCCTGTGCCGTCTTTGGCCAGGTTGCCGAGGCCTGCCACGACGCCGTTGAAGGTGCTGTCCAGATTATTGTTGCCGACGCTTAAGGTGCTGCCGGCCCCTACGGTTGCAATCCCGGTACCCGTGAGGGCGCCCAGGCTGGCGCTGCCGCCCAGGTTGAGGGAAGTACCGCTCGCCAGGTTGACCCCAGCGCCGACACCCAGTGCACCATTGCCCAGCGTGGTGAGGCTGCCCGATTGCACATCGAACAGGCCGTTGAAGGTGTTAGTGCCGGTCAGGCTCACATCCGCCGTGCCGGTTTTGACCAGGCTACCGCTGCCGGCCAGCACGCCGGCCAGGGTCAGGTTGTTGTTGAGACCGCCCACGGTCAGGCCAGCATTGAGGTTGACCGCATTGGCCAATACCAGCGGTGTGCTGTTGGCCAGAGTAGCTGCACCGTTTACGTTCAAGGCGCCGGTACCCAGGGCCGCTGCCGTGCCCAGCGTTAATGTACCGGCGTTGAGGGTGGTGCCGCCCTGGAAGGTGTTGACGCCATTGAGGGTCAGGTTGGCCGCGCCATCTTTAGTCAGGCCAGCCGTGCCGGTGACCAGGCCACCCAGGGTCAGGTCGTTGCTGCCGGTGACGGCGAGGTTGGCGTCAAGCACGACGCCATTGCCCACTGTCAGCGCCGCCGTGTTATCCAGGGTCGCCGCGCCGCCCACGGTAAGGTTGCCCAAACCAAGGGCGGTGGCGCTGCCCAAGGTCAGCGTACCGGCGTTCAGGGTGGTGCCACCCAGGTAGGCGTTGGCGCCGTTGAGGATCAGATTGGCGGTGCCCTCCTTGGTCAGGCTGCCTGCACCGTTGATTGCGCCGCCGAGGGTCAGGTCTGCGGTGCCGCCGATGCCCAGGTTGCCCGCCAGGTTGATCGCGTTAGTGGTGGTGAGCGCCGTACTGGCGTCCAAGGTGGTACCGCCTGCGGCGTTCAACACGCCCGCGCCCAGCGCCGTATTGCTGGCCAGGATCAGCCCGCCTGCGTTCAAAGCCACGGGGCCCAGGAAGGTATTGGTGCCGCCGAGTGTCAGGCCTGCCGTGCCATTCTTGACCAGGCCACCGGTGCCGCTGATGGCGCCATTGAGCGCCAATGCGTTGCTGCCGCCGACCGTCAGGCTGCCGTTGAGTACCGCATCATTGCCCAGGGTTACGGAGGCGTTGCTGTCCAGTGTGGTGCCCGCTGCCGCAGTCAGCGTGCCAGTGCCCAGCGCGGTGTTGCTGCCGACCACCACCGTACCGCCATTGAGCAAGGTGCCGCCGGTGTAGCTGTTGGCGCCATTGAGCACCAGCGTGCCGGTATCGAGTTTGTTCAGAACGCCCGCGCCGGTGATATCGACGCCGAGGGTGGCAGTCGCCAGTGGGTCGACGCGCACGGCGAAGTTGCCACTGCCGGTGCTCAACTGCCCACCGGTGCCATTGACCAGATTGTAGCCATCGGTGACGAATTGCATGCCCGTGATGGTTTGCACGCCGTCCACGCTGACGGTACCCGCCGCGCCTTGGAACACCGCAAAGCCGCCACCCCAGGTCTGGTTGGAAAGGCCGTCGGCCGAGGTCCAGTTGGTACCGCCCGCTGTCCAGGTGCCGCTGCCCCCGTCAACACTGCCGTTGGCCACGTTGCTGATGCCGTCCCAGAAACGAATGTTCGGGGCCGCTACCACCAGGTTGACCTCGTTGCTCACTGAAGTCTGTACCAGCAAATCACCTAGGCCATAGCCCAGCGGCACCGTGTTGACGTTCAATGCGCCGGCCAAGCTGCCGGTGTAGTTGATCAAGCGATACACACCAGCGCCGAAGCCACCGGCATCGCTCACATTGAGGTTGCCGGCCAGGTTCACATTGCCACCGACATTCATCAGCGACGTCAGCGACGGTGCGCCAAGGGCCACATCCAGACTGGCCCCGGCAGTCATGTTCAGGCCAGCGGCCGACAAGGTTGTGCCACTGCCCAGCGCCAAGTGCCCGCCACTATTGATATTCGCCGTACCCAATAGCGAGCCACTGCCAGTGAGGGTGCCGCCGCTATTCACGTTGACCACCGCGCTAGCCAGGGAACCGTCGACATCCAGGGTGCCCGCGTTGATCGCCGTGTTACCGGTGATGCCATTGATTGCGTTGAGCGTGAGGGTGCCAGTGCCGACCTTGATTAAGCCGCCAGCACCGCTGAGATCACCGTCAAAGGTACTGCTGGTGTTCACCCCACCCACGGTGAGATTCAAACCGCCGCCGACTGCCACGCCACCTGCACCGCTGAGGCCGGCCAGGCTGGAATCGACGCCCAGGTTCAGCGCAGCGCCAGCGCTGACATCAACGCTAGAGGTGCTACCCAATGCACCGGCGCTGCCGGTGGTGACGCTGCCGGAGATAATATTCAATGGCCCGGTAAAAGTGTTGTTGCCGCTCAAGGTCAGGTCAGCCAAGCCATTTTTGATCAGCGCACTGGCGCCGCTGATCACGCCGCTGAGGTTGAGGTCATTGTTGCCCGCGAGCGTCAGATTGCCATTCAAGGCAATCCCGTTGCCCAGGGTAAAGGTCGCGCTGGTATCCAAGGTTGCCGCACCGCCAACCGTCAAGGGGCCTGCGCCCAAGGCGCCTGCCGAGCCCAAGGTCAGCGTGCCGGCGTTGAGGCTGGTGCCACCGCTGAAGGTGTTGGCGCCGTTGAGGGTGAGGTTGGCCAGGCCATCCTTGATCAGCGCACCCGCGCCGCTGACCACACCGCCCAGGGTCAGCGCATTGGCGCCGCCGACGGTCAGCCCGGCGTTGAGGACAATGCCATTGCCCAGCGCCACCGCCGAGTTGCTGTTCAGGGTTGCGGCGCCGCCGACGGTCAAGTTGCCCAGGCCAAGCGCCGTGTTGCTGCCGACGGTCAGGCTGCCTGCATTAAGCGTGGTGCCACCCAGGAAGTTATTGTTGCCGCTGAGTGTCAGGCCGGCCGTGCCGTTTTTGGTCAGGCTGCCTGCACCGTTGACTGTGCCGCCCAGGGTCAGGTTGGCGCTGCCGCCGATTCCAAGGTTGCCGGCCAGGTTGACCGCGTTGGCCAAGCTCACCGCCGTATTGGCATCCAGGGTCGTGCCGGCTGCCGCATTCAATACACCAGCACCCAGCGCGCCATCCGTGCCTACCACCAGCTTGCCGGCGTTCAGCGCGGTATTGCCAAAGTAAGTGTTCGCCCCGTTGAGAATCAGGTCAGCCGGCCCGTTCTTGATGAACCCGCCGACGCCCGCAACCACGCCGCCCAGGGTCAGTGCATTGCTGCCGCCAAGAGTCAGGTCGCCGGCCAGGTTCAGGTTATTGCCCAGGCTCACTGCTGCGCTGGCATCCAGCGTGGTGCCCGCCGTTGCGTTCAACACACTGGTACCCAGCGCCGTGTTTGAGCCAACCACCAGCGAACCGGCGTTCAAGGCCGTGGTGCCGGTGTAAGTATTGTTGCCAGTAAGCGCCAGGCTCGATGCGCCGGTCTTGATCAGCCCGGAGCCGCCGCTGACAACCCCGCCCAGGGTCAGAGGGTTTACGCCGCCTACGGTCAGATTGGCGTTCAAGGTGATCGCATTGCTGGTGGTCAGCGCTGCATTGCTTTGCAACGTGCCCGCCCCCGTCACGGTCAAGGCACCGGTGCCGAGTGCTGCGGCATTGCCCAATGTGAGCGTGCCGGCATTCAAGGTGGTGCCACCCTGGAAGGTGTTGGCGCCGCTGAGGATCAATTCGCCCGTACCGACTTTGGTCAAGCCAGTGCTGCCCGAGATCAGGCCGTTCAAGGTCAGCCCGGTAGCAGCCCCCTGCACCGTCAGGCCACCGGTTCCGAGGGTCATCAGGTTAGCCAGCGTCAGGTTGTTAGTGGTGGCTTCGATAGCGCCGCCGTTAGACGTGAGCACACCGCTGCCGAATGTCGCGTTGTTATTGAATTGCGCCACGCCGCCATTGAGCGTGGTGCTGCCGCTGACCAACGGCCCCTGCAAGGTCCAGGTGCCGCTGTTGATGGCCAGGTTGTTGAAGTTGACATAGTTGGCGCTCGAGGCCGAGCCGGTACCTGTGCTGCCACCACCGACACCCGTCGTGTTTTCAAGGATCAGCGAGTTACTGCCGCCTGCCCCTCCGTCCACCTGGCCGGTGGGCGCAAAGGTGAGGTTCACGCCGAGCAGTCCGCCAAGGCTTACGCCGAGGCCGCCGCCGTTGGTCACTTGCGAGCCCGTGACGGCAGTGAAGGTGTTGGCGCTGGCGGTCCCCATCGACACGCCGCCAGAGATCGTGCCGGTGTTGCGGAACGTGTTCCCCGCAGTAGAGCTCTCGAACGCCACGCGCCCAGTCAAGGTGCCGTTGTTCGTCATATTGACCTGCCCGCCGCCCTGTACCGCCACCACCGGGGTGTCGGAGGAAAGCAGCGAAAGGCCGAGCAAGAAAGACGAACCAATGGTGCCGTCGTTGACAATCGTGGTGGTGCCGCCTACGCCGTTGGTGGCATTGAGTGCCATGCCGCCCAGCGAGGCCAGGTTCAACCCAAGCAGCGCGCCGGTACCGTTAATAACGCCGGTGGCCGCGTTGGTGATGTTCAGCGCATTGGCTGTCGAGTTGCCGATCACCACACCACCGCTCAGGGCTGAAACCAACCCAAGTACTGCCGGGTCAATGGTGCCGGCGTTGTTCAATGTCGTGTTGTTGCCCGTCAGGCTCAGCGCGACACCACCCACCAATGTATTGAGCTTCGTCCCGGCGGTGACGTTGACCGTCAGGGTGTTGACAGCGCTGTTGAAGGTGTTGGGAATCAGCAGCAATGTCGGCACACCGGTGCAGGTCACCGTGGCTCCGGCCGTAGGACTCGCCGGGCTACAGGCGGCAAACACATCCGGGCTCGCCAGGCCCACCACCAGCCCGGCCACTCCCAGGCGGATCGCAAGAGAAAGTGCAGAAATCCGAGGTAAAGCGGCAGTCGCAAGTCTTCTATCCACGTTCTACTCCTTGTGGTCCAAGCCTTTCATCCGTGACTGCGTGCACGCCTTGTTTCAACGATCCACACGCATCGAATTCGAAACACCTGACCGTGGTGACTACTGATCCAGTTTTTCGAAACGTTAGTAGACCTGCGCGAAAGCCATTGAATTAAATGGTATTAATACTTTCGTAAAACCGGCGTAAGAATGGGATGAGAGCCAACATCCATTGACTGTCGCGACAAAAATACAAGTTTCCAAATGTGAAAAAGCGCTCTAATAGCGCCCTATCCTCCCCACCGTAGGCGCGAGCTTGCTCGCGAAAATCCTCAACGATGACGTGACAAACCGGATATAACGCGGTGCCCTTGCGTTTTTCGCGAGCAAGCTCGCTCCTACCGTTGATCGATGCAAATGCTGGAGTTCGTAATGCCCCATGAAGGCAACCTGTTACAAGCAGCCGTGGTGTTCCTGTTCGCCGCGGTGCTGACCGTGCCCCTGGCCAAGCGCCTGCAATTGGGTGCGGTGCTGGGCTATCTGTTTGCCGGTGTGATCATCGGCCCATCGGTACTTGGCCTGATCGGCAACCCGCAAAGCGTGGCGCAGTTCTCTGAACTGGGCGTGGTGCTGTTGCTGTTCATCATCGGCCTGGAGCTTTCACCCAAACGCTTATGGGTGATGCGCAAGGCGGTGTTCGGCGTGGGCCTGGCCCAGGTCCTGCTCACCGGCGTGGTGATGGGTGCGGTCGCGCTGTGGCTGTTTGGCCAGTCGTGGAACAGCGCCATCGTGCTGGGCCTGGGCCTGGCACTATCCTCCACGGCGTTTGGCCTGCAAAGCCTGGCCGAACGCAAGGAGCTCAACCAACCCCACGGGCGCCTGGCCTTTGCCATCCTGTTGTTCCAGGACATTGCCGCTATCCCGCTGATCGCCATGGTGCCGTTGCTGGCCGGCAGCGATCACCCGACCACCGAGGCCCAAGGCCTGCAACATGTGTTGCAGATCCTCGGCAGCATCGCCGTGGTGATCATCGGCGGGCGCTACCTGTTGCGCCCGGTGTTTCGCATCGTGGCCAAGACCGGCCTGCGCGAAGTGTCCACCGCCACCGCGCTGCTGGTGGTGATCGGCACCGCCTGGCTGATGGAATTGGTGGGCGTGTCCATGGCCTTGGGCGCGTTCCTCGCCGGCCTGCTGCTGGCAGACTCGGAATACCGCCACGAACTGGAATCCCAGATCGAGCCGTTCAAAGGCCTGCTGCTGGGGCTGTTTTTCATCAGCGTGGGCATGGGCGCCAACCTCAGCTTGCTGCTCAGCACGCCGCTGGTGGTGATCGGCCTGACCCTACTGCTGATCGGTTTGAAACTGCCACTGCTGTACGCCGTCGGGCGAATGGTGGGCGACCTCAACCGCGAAAGTGCCCTGCGCCTGGGCGTGGTGCTGGCGGCGGGCGGTGAATTTGCCTTCGTGGTGTTCAAGATCGGCCGCGACCAGGGCCTGTTCGAACCGCAGCTGTACGACGTGCTGGTGCTGACCATCACCCTGTCCATGGCCGTGACCCCGCTGCTGTTGCTGGTGTGCCCGAAGCTGTTCAAGCCCAAGGTCAAGCCGGTGGAAGTGCCCGAGGAATACCGCGCCATCGAAAGCGATGCGCCCCGCGTGGTCATCGCCGGCATGGGCCGGATGGGCCAGATCGTGGCGCGGATCCTGCGCGCCCAGAACATTTCGTTCATCGCCCTCGATACCTCGGTGGAAACCATCGAGCTGACCCGCAGTTTTGGCGGCATGCCGGTGTTCTACGGCGACCCCCAACGCCCGGAAATCCTCCACGCGGCCAAAGTCGATCAAGCGGAATTCTTCGTGATTGCCATGGACGACCCGGAGATCAACATCAAGACCGCCGAGTTGGTACGCAACCTCTACCCGCACATGAAGATCATCGCCCGTGCGCGCAACCGCCAGCACGTACACCGCCTGGTAGACCTGGACGCTTCACCGGTACGCGAAACCTTCTACTCCAGCCTGGAAATGAGCCGCCGTACCCTGGTCGGCCTCGGTTTGAGCCAGGCCCAGGCCGATGCGCGCATCAACCGCTTCAAGACCCACGACCAGCAGGTACTCGCCGCCCAACACGCGGTGTACGACGACGCGGCCAAGGTCATGCAAACCGCCCAGGAAGCCCGTGCGGAACTGGCGCGCTTGTTTGAAATGGACCGGCTTGAGGAAGAATCTTCCGACAAAGTGTGACGGGGCCGATGAACGAGATTGCGAATTTTCTGACAGAATACGCCGCAATTTCGTTCATCCCCGGAGTGCTTCATGGCCACGTTCACCAAGACCGCAATGCTGCTGGCCCTCGCGCTCACCGCCGGCAGCGTATTCGCTGCGGCCAAGCCCACCACCCAGACCATCTCCACCCTGGGTGGCAAGTTCACCTTCAAACTGCCCAAGGCCTACAGCGCCGACACCCTGCCCTCCGGCACGGCGCAAGACGGCACCGCCGACACCCAAGGCACGTTGTACGCCAACTCGACGACGAAAAGTGTGGTGATCGTCGCCGAAACCGTGCGCAACGATGGGGCAACGATCCAGGATAACGACCCGCAGTTCCTCGACGGCGCCGTGGCCGATTTCGTCAAGGACCAGAGCGCTGCCCTGCCTGACTTCAAGAAACTGGGCGAGAAGAAACTCACCTACAAGGGTTTGGGCCTGCGCCAGGTGGACAGCAGCGCTACCCAAGGCGGTGGCAAGACCTTGAACTCCACATTCCTGGGGGGTTCGGGCAACCATTTGCTGGTAATTCAGGCGATTTCCCGGGCGGATGATGTGAAGGGGCATGCACAGTTGGTGAAGCAGATTACAGGCGGCAAGTAACCCCCCTCTTCCAGCCAACGCAAAACCCATGTGGGAGCGGGCTTGCCCGCGATGGCCTAGGTATCTACACAACTTTGTAGGCTGTAGCAGCCGACGGTAACCACGATGCGAAGCGAGCCGCTCTTGATCTTGATCTGCTTTTGATCTTGATCTCAGGCGCCCCGTTAAACCACGCTGGCCGAACGCAGGCTTGAATTCGTGGGTAACCCGGCAGGACGCCGGGTTAGCCGCCCCGCGCCATGGATGGCGCGTGGCGGCGGCCCACGGATTCAAGCCTGCGTTCGGGCACACCGAGCCCAAGCGAGGTGCCGAGTGGGCAAGAGCGTTTTGCTTACTTTTGCGCTTTTCAAAAGTGAGCCGCTGTCAGAGCGGAACCCTAAGTAGCCGTTACCTAAATAACGGATATATACCCGGTCCAACTGTGTTGGCTGCCAGGCCGTCTTCGCGAGCAAGCCCGCTCCCACAAGTTTGACAGCGGGGTGTCAGGTAGATAGCCGTAGGCTGGGAGGCCGCCATCGCAGGCAAGCCAGCTCCCACATTTTTAACCGCATTTTCACTTCAGGCTTTTCTCTAGCCAGGCTTTTAAGTCCTGGATTTCCGCTTCGCTGATGGTGTGATTCATCCCCAGGTATTGATGAAACTCCGGCTTGAGCCCCAACTCCGCCAGCACCTTGTTCGCTTGCGTGGCCGAGCTAAACGGCAGCGCCTGATCCAAAGTGCCATGACCAATAAAGATCGCCAGCTTGCCCATCGCCGCATCCGGTTTCAGCGCAGACCTGAGCACCGGTAGCACGCTGCCACTGAGCGCAGCGATACCGCGTACCAACTCGGGTTCACGCAAGGCCACCTCGTAAGACATGATCGCGCCCTGGCTGAACCCCACCAGGAACACCCGATCACTTTGGGTGTGGTACTTGGCGGTGGCCTTCAGCACAAAGTCCTTGATCAGTCGGGCGCTGCTGAACAGCTCGTCGGTCTCGCCGTTGTACTCAGGCTCATCGGTCTTGGTAAACCAGCGATAACCCTGCGGCTCCACCGGCAGCGGCGCGCGCACCGACAGGTAGGTCCAGGTGGATGGCAAAGCGTTCTTGACCAAACAAATCTTCCTCGTTACTGCCAAAACCATGCAGGAAGATCACCAGCGGCTGGTTGCGTGCGTCGCCCTGGGTCTGCTCCAGGTAGGACAACGGCAAGTCGGTGTGCAAGCCGCTATCGGCATGAGCGGCGCCGGCCACCAGGGCCAAGGCGAAGGCAAGCTGTTTGAGCATCGGGTTTACCTCAGGGTTTGCGCAACAAATAGGTGTCCATGATCCAGCCGTTTTCCAGGCGCGCCGCCTTGCGTACCCGTTCGATCTCTTCTGCCACGTGTGCCACTTTGCCGCTGATCAGGATCTCGTCCGGCGTGCCCAGATAGGCGCCCCAGTAAATATCCAGGTCCTGATCCGCCACGCTGCGGTAGGAGTCTTCGGCGTCGAGCATCACCACCAGGGTATCGGCATCACTCGCCTGCCCTGCCGCCAGCCGTCGCCCGGTGGTGATTTCGATCGACTTGCCGATACGGTTGAGCGGCACCTTATGCTGCGCCGCCAGGGCCTGCACACTGGTGATGCCGGGAATCACTTCAAACTCGAAGACACAGCGGCCACTGACAAGAATAGCCTGCAAAATGCGGATGGTGCTGTCGTACAGCGCCGGATCGCCCCAGGCCAAAAACGCCCCCACTTCGCCGTCGGCCATTTCTTCGTTGATCATGCGCTCGAAGGTCTGCTGCTTATCGCGGTTGAGGTCTTGTACGGCGGTGGTGTAGTCAATTTCACCGCGCACCCGCTCCGGGCAGTCGGCCTCAACAAAACGGTAGCCGGGCTCGGTGATGTAGGTGTCGCAGATTTCCCGGCGCAGGTCGATCAGCTTGTCCTTGCTCTGGCCTTTGTCCATCAGGAAGAACACGTCGGTACGGTTCAGCGCCTTCACGGCCTGCATCGTGATGTAGTCAGGGTTGCCGGCGCCAATGCCGATGATCAGGATGCGTTTCATGGAGTGCTCTCATTGCGGGGCGTCGATTTTGCCATGTTCCGGGAATCAGGCGGAAGTTTCCAGGCGCAAGCGCCACACGCCGTTGAAGCGTAGCTCGGTGGCGGACAATGGCTCGACGTCGATCCGGTAGAACATCGAGATCGGCAACTGCATGGCGAACAGCATCGCCGCACGGATGACGAACGGGTGAGTCACGGCGATGACATGGCCGGGGTGGGTTTCGAGAGATTTAAGCCATTGGCCAACCCGCCTGCACAACTGATCCACCGATTCGCCGCCGTGTGCTGCGCTGGTGCTGTCGGTGGTCCAAGTGTTCAAGGTTTCGCTGTCGAGTTGGCCGATGGCCTGGCCTTTCCATGTGCCGACATCAAGGTCGCGTAAGGCGGGGTCGACCTGGGCGTTATCGCCGAACAAGCCCGCGCTCTGACGGGTTCTGGCCTCGGGGCCGCACAGCAGGCGTGCCTGTTGTTTGTAGCGCCCGGCCAGGGACAAGGCCGCGCCCTGCCAGTCCATGGCGACAGACTCATCATCAGAAAAGCGCCCCCGCTTTTGCAGGGGCGTGATGGCGTGGCAGATCAGGGTCAAGCGGGTGGCCGGCATTGCGATTCTCTGTACCTGTAGGAGCGAGCTTGCTCGCGAAGGCAGTATTGGCGGGCACAGCTGTCGAGTGACCGCTGGCAACAAAATCTTCCTTGCGCAACACCACCAACGCCAGCAACGACACCACCCCGGTCGCCACGTAGAAATACCACGGCGAGGTAATGTCGCCTGTCACCTTGATCAGCCAGGTGGAAATCAACGGCGCACTGCCGCCGAACACCGCCACCGGCACGTTATAGGCCACCGCAATCCCGGTAGAACGGATGCGCGTTGGCAGCAGTTCGCTCATCAGTGCATAGGTCGACGACGCATACAGCCCGAACAAAATCGCCACCGCCATCAACGGTGCGAAGAAGGTCGCCGGGGTGGCGGTGGGGGCGGATTTGAACAGCCAGAACATCGCCAGGGTCGCCAGTGTGCCGATCACCATCAGGAACGGCTTGCGCCCGTATTTATCGGTAAAGGCGCCGCCAAACGGCATCACGAAGGCCGCCGAGAAGCTGGCGACGAACACGTAGAGCAAGGTGGTGCCGCTATCGAACTTGAGGATCTTGGCCATGTAGGTCGAGGCGAAGGTCAGCACCAGGTAGAAGATCGAGCTGTGCAAGGTGATGATAAAGAACACCAGGGCAATTGCGCGCTTCCACTGCCAGACCTCGCGCAGCGGCGCACGGGAGGTTTGCCCGGCGCGTTGCAAGGCGAGGAACTCGGGGCTGTCTTCGAGCTTGAGGCGGATGTACATGGAGATAAAGCCCAGGGGCGCGGCGATCAGGAACGGTATGCGCCAGGCCCATTCCTGCATGACCTCGGCGCCCAGCACCCAGGTCATGCCATTGGCCACAGCGCCACCGAGCAGCAGGCCGAGCACGGCGGTGACCATCAGCCAGCAGGTGGCAAAGCCACGGCGACCGGGGCCGGCGTATTCGGAGATGAAGCTGGTGACGGTGCCGATTTCGCCGCCCGCCGAGAAGCCCTGCACGCAGCGCACCAGGATCAACAGGATCGGTGCGGCGATGCCCAGGGTGGCGTAGGTCGGCAACAGGCCCAGCATCACCGTGGAGCCGGTCATCATCACCAGCGCCATGATCAGGGTTTTGCGCCGGCCGATCTTGTCTGCCAGCGGGCCGAAGAACAGCCCACCCAGAGGGCGAATAAAAAAGCTCAGCGCAAACGCGGCAAAGCTGGCCAACAGGCTGGTAGTGGGGTCGTCGGAGACGAAGAACGCCTGGCCGATATAGACCGCGAGAAAGCCATACACGCCATAGTCGTACCACTCGATCAAGTGGCCGGAGGTGGCACCGAGAAACGCACGGCGGCGCTTGCGGACGGTGTCTTGTGCGGGATTGCCCATCGTGGGGACTCCTTGTCTGATTATCGATCCATGTTAAAGCGCGGCGATACTCGCGGTTTGCAGCCAATGCCGCAAGTCGGTCTTGAGAATCTTGCCGTAGCTGTTCTTGGGCAAGTCGCTGCGCCACACATATTTTTTCGGCTTTTTGAACGAGGCCATACGCGCCAGAAACCACGCGGTAAGTTCGCCTTCGTCCAGAGGCTGGCCGCTGCGGGTCACCACGAAGGCCACCACCGACTCACCCCATTGCGCGTCGGGCTCGCCCACCACGCACACTTCGAACACCTCGGGATGCTGGGCCAGCACTTCCTCGACTTCACGGGGGTAAACGTTGCTGCCGCCACTGATGATCACGTCCTTGGAGCGGTCCGTGAGGGTCAGGTAGCCGGCCGGGTCGAGGTAGCCGATATCGCCGGTCAGCAACCAACCGTCCACCAGCGTCTGGCGCGTGGCCTGCGGGTTGCGCCAGTAGCCTTGCATCACCGTGGCGCCACGCACCGCGATTTCGCCGCGCTGGCCGGTGGGCAGTGGCTGGCGCTCGGCATCGAGGATGCGGATCTCCACACAGGCTTGCGCGTGGCCCACCGAGGCGGCCAGGGTGGCCCAGTCGGGACGCTGGCGCTCGGCGATCAAAGCGCGGGGCAAGACGCTGATGGTCATCGGGCTCTCGCCCTGGCCGTAGATCTGCACCAGGCGCGGGCCGAAGGTGTCGACCGCTTCACGCAGGTCGGCCAGGTACATGGGGCCGCCGCCGTAGACGATGGTCTTGATGCCGGCGCCGTGATAATCCTCGCGCCGCGCCTGCTCCACCATGCGCTTGACCATGGTCGGCGCGGCAAACAGCGACACATCGCCCATCTGCTCGGCCAGCCCGAACAGCTCGGCGGCATCAAAGCCATGGGAGGCCGGCACTACATGGCGGGCGCCGCAGCGCACATGGATGAAGTTGTACAGGCCGGCGCCGTGGGACATGGGCGCGGCATACAGCGCCGCATCGTCGGCACTCACCGCGTCGACATCCGTGGCGTAGCACAGCGACATGGCGATCAGGTTGCCGTGGGACAGCATCACACCCTTGGAGCGCCCGGTGGTACCGGAGGTGTAGAACAGCCAGGCGAGGTCGTGATCCTGGCGGGGCACTGGCTGTTCCAGGCCGGGCCAACCATGGCTGGGCGGCAGCGGATGGCCGTCCAGTTCCGTGCAACGCGCGGGCAAATCCCGCGATGAAAACACCTGGCCGCTGTCGGTAAAGATCAACCGCGCCTCGGCATTATCGGCAATCCACGCCGCTTCGCTGGGGTGCAGCTTGGCGTTGATCGGCACCGCCACGCCGCCCATCCACCAGATGGCGTAGAGCAGCTCCAGGTAGTCGCAGCTGTTTTTCATCAGCAGCGCCACCGCGTCCCCCGGCACCAGGCCATGCTGCTCCACCAACTGCGCGGCGCGTTGGCGCACGTGGGCGGCGAAGGTGGCGTAGTCGGCCACTTGCACGCTGCCGTCGAACAAAGCCGGACGTTGCGGGGCCCGGCGCTGGGTGTCGTGCAACCAGTTGGCAATGTTCATGGCTCAGCTCCGGCGTGCCTGCAGGACCGAGGCGTAGTTGGCTACCGCCATGCCGCCCATGTTGAACACCAGGCCGAACTCCGGGTTGGGCACCGCCAGGCCAATCGGCTCGCCGGTCAATTGCCGGAACGCCAGGGCATGCATGGACACCCCCGTGGCGCCGACGGGGTGCCCCTTGGCCTTGAGCCCGCCGGAAAGGTTGACCGGCAAGCGCCCGCCAGCGCGCACCACGCCGCTGTCGAGCACGCGATGGCCTTCGCCCTTGGGCGCCAGGCCCATGGCTTCGTAGATCAGCAACTCGGCAATGGTGAAGCAGTCGTGTACCTCGGCGAAGCTCAGGTCAGCCAGGGTCACATTCGCCCCGCGGAGCGCTGCATGGATCGCGCGTTGCGGCCCTTCAAAGGCCAGGATGTCGCGCTGGGCGACGGGCAAGGTGTCGTTGACCTGAGTCATCGCGCGGATTTGCACCTCGCGACGAAACGCCCGCGCACGTTTGGGCGAGGCGAGGATGATCGCAGCGGCGCCGTCGCTGATCAGCGAGCAATCGGTCAGGCGCAGGGAGTCGGCCACGAACGGGTTGCTTTGGGACACGTTGTTGCAGTGCTCGAAATTCATCTCCCGATGCATCTGCGCCAGCGGGTTGGCCATGGCATTGGAGTGGTTTTTGGTGGCGATGGCCGCCATCGAGCCCAGCGGGCAGTGGTAACGCTCGGCGTATTGGCGCGCGGCGCGGCCGAACAACTGCGGGAAACTCAGGCCGGCTTCGGCCGGGTCGTTCTGGTAGCCGGCCCCGGCCAAGGCTTGGGTGACTGCGGCGGTGCTGGTGTGGGTCATCTTCTCGGCGCCCACCACCAATACCAGCTCGGCGCTACCGGAGAGGATCGCATTGACCCCCGCCAGGATCGCCGCCGAGCCGGACGCACAGGCGTTTTCACAGCGGGTAGCCGGTTTAAAACGCAGCCCGGGGTCGGCTTGCAATAGCAATGAAGCGGCAAACCCGTCGGGCACCAGCCCCGAGTTGAAATGACCGAGGAACAACGCATCGATTTGCGACGCGTCAATCTCGGCGTCGCTCAAGGCTTCCCGGGTCACCTGGACGATCAGGTCTTCCAGCGTCGTGCCTTCCAGGCGACCAAAACGGGAGTGACCAGCGGCAACAATGGAGACGCAATCAGCAGGCATAATCAATTTCTTCTGTTCTTGATTCGGACTTTACTTACAATGACCCACCCCTGATCGTGCGCCAATTCGTGTAACTACTTACACGGGTAAGTAGCGCCCAGGGCATTGAACAACGAGGCAGGATGCCCCATGACCGCGCTAGCCCAGCAATTTCCCGACCTCGAACGCTTGGCGTTCAAGCTGTCCCCCGCCCCGCAGATCGTCACCAGCGACCGCGTGATACTCGACTGCAACGACGCGTTCCTGAAGCTGTTCGGCTATACCCGCGACGCGCTGGTCAACCAACTGACCCTGCTGATCTACCCGTCCCAGGCCGACTACCACGCCATCGGCAAGCGCAGCCATGACTGGCTGCTCGACAGCGACAACGGCTTTTATTCCGATGAACGCTTCATGCAGCACCACAACGGCGAAGTGTTCTGGGCCAAGTCCCACGGCTACACCCTCACCCCCAAAGACCCGTTCAAACTGATGATCTGGCACTTCGAACGCCTGGACCGCATGCACCAGGGCACCGGCGACCTCACGCCCCGTGAGCGGGAAATCGCCATGCACATCGTCAACGGCTTCAAATCCAAGGAAATCGCCCTGCGCCTGGCAATTTCCCACCGCACCGTTGAGGTGCATCGGGCACGGCTGATGAAGAAACTGCAGGCCAAGACGGTGGTGGAATTGGTGTCGAAGATCATTATGGTGGCGTGACAGATAACGGCTGTTTAGCTGATGCCCTGCGATCCGAATGTGTGGGCATCCCCAATTTCTGTAGGAGCGAGCTTGCTCGCGAAAAACGTCAACAATAACGCGTGTTTGCTGAATGAACGCGGCGCCTGTAAGTTTTTCGCGAGCAAGCTCGCTCCTACAAAAAAGCCTTAACTGACTGCCCTTATGGCTTGCCTGCGAAAGCAGTAGTGCAGTACATGCACAACTTGCAGGTTGCACACTCCACAGTAACCACGATGCGAAGCGAGTCGCTCTTGATCTTAGGCGCCCCGTTAAACCACGCTGGCCGAACGCAGGCTTGAATTCGTGGGTAACCCGGCAGGACGCCGGGTTAGCCGTCCTGGGCCAAGGATGGCCCATGACGGCGGCCCACGGATTCAAGCCGGAGTGAGGGCACACCGAGCCTAAGCGAGGTGCCGAGTGGTGGGGCAAGAGCGCTTTGCTTACTTTCGCGCTTTTCGAAAGTGAGCCGCCGTCAGGGCGGAACCCTAAGTGGCCGTTACCGCAGGAATGGATATGTACTCATTCCAACCCAACTAAATGGTCGACTAGAAGGCCGCCTTCGCGAGCAAGCCCGCACACAGTTTGATTGCGGGGTGTCAAGTAGATAGGTGTCGGCTGGGAGGCCGTCATCGCAGGCAAGCCAGCTCCCACAGGTTGATCTCGGGGGTGTCAGGTAGATAGCTGTCGGCTGTCAGGACGTCATCGCAGGCAAGCCAGCTCCCACAGTTTGATTGCGGGGTGTCAGGTAGATCGGCGTCAGCTATCTGGGCCGCGTAGCTGAAACGTTCAACCGAGCACGTCCATACAATCCCCCACCACCCTGCCCCCCTAACCTCACCGCTTTCAAACCCTCAGAAGCGCTGGAGAACGGGCATGGGTAACACAACAACCAAGGTATCGCTGGCATTGACGCTGCTGGCAAGTGCGATGATGAACAGCGCGTTCGCCGCCACCCCAAGCGTGGCCGTGGCGCCGCAGTACGACACCAGCCATGTGTATGTGGCACCGGCCGATGTGGACCGTTTTGCCCAGAGTTTCCTCGCCACCTTCGGCGGCAAAAGCACGCCCCAGGTCGTGGTCAACGTGCTGCCAGTGCCGAGCAGTACCACCTCGCAATTGCTGCAGACCCCGGTGGGCACCGTGTCGTTGTTCGGCTTTACCACCCCCGTACCCCTCCCCTTCGGCCAGGAACGCAACGGCTATCTGGTCAAGGACATGGACGTAGCCCTCAAGGCCGCGCGGGACAATGGCGCCGACGTGATCGTCAGCGATTTCCCCGACCCCATTGGCCGTGACGCCGTGGTGCAATGGCCGGGTGGCGTGAACATGCAGCTCTACTGGCACACCAAGACCCCGGATTACGCCGCCTTCGACACCGTGCCGGAAAACCGTGTGTATGTGTCCAACGACAGCGCAGAGCGGTTTATCAAGGCGTTCCTGGGTTTCTCCCACGGCAAGGTATTGAGCGACGACAAGCACGCCCCAGGGGTTGATGTCGGCCAGGCCGGCGGCCACTACCGCCGGGTTGATATCGAATCGCCGTTTGGGCGCATGGCGGTACTGGTCACCAACGGCCAACTGCCCTACCCGTTCGGCCACGACACCACCGGTTATCAGGTCAACGACCTGGCCGCCACCCTGGGCAAGGCCACTGGCTCTGGCGCAAAAGTGCTGGTGCCGGCGTTCGACAGCAAAGGTCGGCGCAGTGCCTTGGTGGAGTTCCCGGGCGGTTATGTCGCAGAAATCCACCAACTCAGCGCGGCAAAATGATGCGTCACGCAGGCTGGAGCCTGGCTGTGCTGTGGCCGTTGCTTGCCGGCAGCGTGCAGGCCGACGACCAGCCGGTTCGCCCGGCGATCAAAGCCAACCGTTGGCAGGAAGACTGGTCTGTGCTCAAGGACCCGGCCTTGCGCACGCAACCGCTGGACAACCTCAAGTACATCCCTTTGTCCGCGGCCAACCCGTTCACCTACCTGTCGTTGGGCGCAACCTTGCGTGAACGCTTCGAGATGAACGACGCCAGCGGGTTCGGTGTGCGCGATGTACCGCGTGACCGCTACCTGATCCAGCGCTTTCAAGTGCACGCCGACTTGCACCTGAACGAACACTGGCGGCTGTTCACCCAGTTGGAAGACGTGCGGGCCTATGACAAGACCACGATTGGCGGTGCCGACCAGAACCGCGTCGACCTGCGCCTGGCCTTTGCCGAATACGTGAAGACCTTCAACGCCGGCACCTTCAAGGCACGGGCTGGCCGCCAGGATTTCGCCTTCGACTTGCAGCGTTTCATCTCGTCACGGGACGGCCCGAATGTGCGGCAGTCCTTCGATGCGTTGTGGGCGGACTGGGAAACGCCGCAATGGCGTTTTATCGGGATCGCCAGCCAACCGGTGCAGTACCAGGATGGCCGGCATTTCGACGACAAGTCCAACAGCGATGCGCGCTTCCACATGCTGCGGGTCGAGCGGCTGGTGGGCGGCACCAATGAGCTGTCTGCCTATTACGGCGTGTACGAGCGCAGCGCCGCCCATTACCTGGATGCCGACGGCGAAGAGACCCGACAGTTATTGGACGCCCGCCTCGGTGGCGCAGCCCAGGGGTTCGACTGGGACGTCGAAGCCATGCTGCAACGCGGCTCGGTGGGCAGCAAGACGATTCGCGCCTGGGCCGGTGGCAGCCGCACCGGCTACACCTTTGACACGCTGGCGTGGAAGCCGCGTATCGGCCTGCAACTGGATATCGCTTCCGGTGACCGCCAAGCCGGTGACGGCCGGGTCGGCACCTTCAACCCGCTGTTCCCCAATGGCTATTACTTTTCCCTGGCGGGCTATACCGGCTACAGCAACCTGATCCACGTCAAGCCGTCGCTCACCGTCAAGCCCATCGCCAAGCTCAGCGTGCAAACCGCCGTCGGCCTGCTGTGGCGGCAGACCACCGCAGACGCCGTCTACACCCAGCCCAACCTGGCCGTGGCTGGCACCGCGGGCCAAGGTGAGCGCTGGACTGGCGCCTATGGGCAACTGCGCACCGACTACGCCTTTACCCCCAACCTCAGCGGTGCGGTCGAGGCGGTGCACTACGCGGTCGGCCAGACCCTGCGCGATGCCGGTGGGCACGACAGCAACTACCTGGGCATGGAGCTCAAGTTCAGTTGGTGAGGCAAGCACACCCATACAAGCCTGGGCCCAGGTTTACGGCAATAGTGAGGCGGTTTTTTCACCGCCCTTTTTCAGCCCTGCAAGGAGTTTCAGATGAGCACATTCGTTGCTAAAGACGGTACCCAGATCTACTTCAAGGACTGGGGCAGCGGTAAGCCCGTGCTGTTCAGCCACGGCTGGCCGCTGGATGCGGACATGTGGGAATACCAGATGGAATACCTGAGCAGCCGTGGCTTTCGCACCATCGCGTTCGACCGCCGTGGCTTTGGCCGCTCGGACCAGCCATGGACCGGTAACGACTACGATACCTTCGCTGACGATATCGCCCAGTTGATCGAACATCTGGACCTGCAAGACGTGACCCTGGTGGGCTTCTCCATGGGTGGCGGTGACGTGTCGCGCTACATCGCCCGCCACGGCAGTGCCCGTGTCGCTGGCCTGGTGTTGCTGGGCGCAGTCACGCCGATCTTCGGCCAGCAAGCCGATTACCCCCAAGGCGTGCCTGGCGAGGTGTTCGATGGCATCAAGGCCGGCCTGTTGAAGGACCGTGCACAGTTCATCAGCGACTTCAACACGCCGTTCTTCGGTCTCAATAAAGGCCAGCACGTTTCAGAGGGTGTGCTCAGCCAGACCCTGCAGATCGCCATGCTCGCGTCGCTCAAATCCACCGTGGATTGCGTCACCGCGTTCTCGCAAACCGACTTCCGCCCGGACATGGCCAAGATCGACGTACCGACCCTGGTGATCCATGGCGACGGCGACCAGATCGTGCCGTTCGACACCACCGGCAAAGTCGCGGCGCAGATGATCGAGGGCGCACAATTGAAGGTGTACAAGGATGCGCCGCACGGGTTTGCCGTGACCCACGCTCAACAGCTCAATGAAGACCTGTTGGCGTTCCTGAACCGCTGATACCTCGATGCACTTGTAGGAGCGAGCTTGCTCGCGAAGAACCTCAACGATAACGCGGGCATTCTGTATGCACGCGGCGCCTGTGAGTTTTTCGCGAGCAAGCTCGCTCCTACACAAGGCAGAAGGCAGAAGGCCGGGTTCGCCCGGCCTTTTTGGTTCAGGCAAAGCGCTGGCTCAACACCAGCCGCCCCGGCCCTGCGATCAACACGCTGGTGAAGATGATCAGCAGCAGCCAACCGAACTGCCCTTCGAACAGCGTCCACTCCGGATGCACCACCAGCAACGCAATCACCAGCACCGCCAGGATCGGCAGACACGCCAGGCGCACCAGCACGCCCGCGATGATCAGCAACGGGCACAGCACCTCGGCGAAAATCGCCAGCAGCAAGGTGATAGACGCGCCCAGGTGAAACGGGTCTTCGATCAGCTTCAGTTGTTCGCTGTAGTGCAGCAACTTGGGCAACCCATGCACCCACAGCAGGAACAACGCCCCGCTGACCCGCAGAAACAACAGCCCGATATCCTGATTTCTTGCTTGGTTCATATGCCACCTGCTTGCGTCGAAAATGACCGGCAGCCAGTGTGTCCAACGCCGCGGCTCTGCACTTGCAGGCTTGTGCTGAAATCCTGCGGTTGCATTGCCCAAGGAACCCGGCATGATCTTGCTGAACTGCCGACCCCGCGCTACGGTCCCAACCCATACGCTCATCGCTACAGGAACTTTTCCATGACGCTACCGCAAGAAATGACCCTGATCGAAATCACCACCCCTGGCGGGCCCGAGGTCTTGCAGCCACGCAGCGCCGACGTACCGGTGGCCGGGCCGGGCGAGATTCTGATTCGCGTGCACGCCGCCGGGGTCAACCGCCCAGACGCCTTGCAACGCGCGGGCAAATACCCGATGAAGCCCGGCATGAGCCCGATCCCAGGCCTGGAAGTGGCCGGTGAAGTGGTGGCGCTGGGTGATGGCGTCACCGAGTACAGCCTGGGCGACAAGGTATGCGCGCTGACCAATGGCGGCGGCTATGCGCAGTATTGTGCGGTGCCGGCCAGCCAGGCGCTGCCGATCCCCGCGGGCATGGACTGGATTCAGGCCGCTGCCGTGCCGGAAACCTTCTTTACGGTGTGGGCCAACCTGTTCGGCCTCGGCGGTGCCCATAAAGGCCAGCGCGTCTTGATCCACGGCGGCACCAGCGGCATCGGCACCACCGCGTTGATGCTCTGCCAGGAGTTGGGCATCCAGGCGTTCGCCACGGCGGGCAGTGCTGACAAATGCGCAGCGATTGCCAAGCTCGGCGCCGAGCCGATCAACTACCGCGAACAGGACTTTGCCGAGGTCATCGCCAAACAGACCGATGGCAAGGGCGTCAACGTGATCCTCGACATCATGGGTGCCTCGTACCTGAACAATAACCTCAAGGCCCTGGGCATGGACGGCCACCTGGTGATCCTCGGTTTCCTCGGTGGCGCCAAGGCCAACGACGTCGACCTGCTGACCATCCTCGGCAAACGCGCGGTGATCACCGGTTCACTGCTGCGCGCCCGCACCCGCGAAGAAAAGGCCGAGATTGCCGAGCAACTGCGCGAACACGTGTGGCCGCTACTCAGTGCCGGGCGTTGCCTGCCGATGATCGACCAGGTCTACGCCTATACCGACGCCGCCCAGGCCCATGCGCGGATGGAAGGTGGGGATCATATCGGCAAGATTGTGTTGCGGGTGGAGTGAGGCGATTCGACTTGCCGGCGAAGGTAGTGTGTCAGTTACTGAATCTGTTACTGCACGACCGCTTTCGCAGGCAAGCCAGCTCCCACATTTGATCTTCATGACTTTGAGCATTGCGCTCATTTAACTAATCCGCGTTAGGGCAAACCTCCTCCCACACAGGCCATCGTGGGATATCACTGGTGTTGGGCATACACCGGATAATCCACATACCCCGCCTGCGTGCCGCCATACAAGCCTTCGGCCTTCAACGCATTCAATGGCCAGCCATTGAACAGCCGCTGGGGCAAGTCTGGGTTGGCGATGAAGGGCCGCCCAAAGGCAATCAGGTCCGCCAACCCGGCCTCTACCAGCCGTGCACCGCGCTCGGCGGTGTAGCGGCCGGCGTAGATGATCCTGCCGCTGAAGGTGCGGCGCACGGCCTGGCGGAAAGTCTCGGGCAAATCGGGTGCGTTGTCCCAATCAGCTTCGGCAATGGACACATAGGCGATGCCCGACGCCTCCAGCACTTTGATCGCTTCGATATAGGTATGGTGCGGGTCTTCTTCCACCAGGCCGATGTAGACCCGGTCCTGATCGGTGCCACTGAACAGCGGCGAAAAGCGCACGCCCAAGCGCTCCGGCCCCACCACCTTGCACACCGCTTCGACAATCTCGCGCAGCAAGCGCAGGCGATTGTCCAGCGAGCCGCCGTATTCATCCTCACGGAGGTTGGAATGGGCCGAGATGAACTGGTTGACCAGGTAACCGTTGGCCGCATGAATTTCCACACCGTCGAACCCGGCGTCCAGGGCATTGCGTGCAGCCTGGGCGTAGTGCCCTACCAGCTCTTCGATTTCCAGGGTGGTCAAGGCACGGGGTACGGGTGGCTGTACCAGTTCGCCCACACCCGGCCCGGTTTCAATGAAGGCCTTGGCTTGCACCGCCGCCAGCGCAGACGGCCCCACCGGGGCGCCACCGTCAGGTTGCAGCGCGTTGTGGGACACCCGCCCCACGTGCCATAGCTGGGCAAAAATCACCCCACCCTCGGCATGCACCGCTGCGGTGACTTTGCGCCAACCCTGGATTTGCGCCGGTGTATGGATGCCCGGCGTCCACGCGTAGCCCTGGCCCCGGGGTTCGATCTGCGTACCCTCGCTGACCATGAACCCGGCACTGGCCCGCTGACGGTAATACTCGGCCATCAGGTCGGTGGCGATATTACCCGGCTGGGCGCTGCGCTGGCGGGTCAACGGCGGCAGTACCACACGGTTGTTCAAGCGGTGATGCCCCAGCTTGATCGGGGTGTTCAGGATGCAGTCAGGCACGGCGATATTCCAAATTCAGGACGAACGAAAACCGTGGCGACTCCTGGGAGTCGCCACCGTGTACATCGGTTGATTAACTTAAGCGCAGAGTGTCAGCAGGGCCTTGGCCACTTCGCTGGAGCTGCCTGGGTTTTGCCCAGTCACCAGCAAGCCATCGACGAGGACGAAGGATTGCCAGTCGGCGCCCTTCTCATACTGGCCGCCCAGTTTTTTGAATTCATCTTCAATCAGGAACGGCACGACTTCGGTCAACTGCACGGCGGCCTCTTCCGAGTTGGAGAACCCGGTGACGCGGCGACCCTTGATCAACGGCTCACCGTTAACCGCCTTGACGTGACGCAAAGCACTCGGTGCATGGCACACAAAGCCGATGGGCTTGCCGGCCCGCTCGAAGGCCTCGATCAGCGCGATGGACACCGGCGACTCCGCCAGGTCCCACAGCGGGCCGTGGCCACCTGGGTAGAACACAGTGTCGAAGTCGGCGGCGTTGACCGAGTCCAGCTTCACGGTGGTCGCCAAGGCTTGCTGCGCGGCCGGGTCTTTGGCGAAGCGTTCGGTCTGCTCGGTTTGCGCATCCGGTTCATCGCTTTTAGGGTCCAGCGGCGGCTGGCCGCCGGCCGGGGAAGCCAACACCACCTCGGCGCCAGCGTCCTTGAACACGTAATAAGGTGCGGCGAATTCTTCGAGCCAGAAGCCGGTCTTGCGCCCGGTATCGCCAAGCTGGTCGTGAGAGGTCAGTACCATTAATACTTTCATTTTCCAGTGCCTCGATCGGTGTGAATAACAGGGTTTTCAGGGCTGCCCAACAGCTGTTGGGTCAGCAGCAGCGCCTCAGCGAACGGCGCGGTGGTACGGGTGATCTTGCCCATGACGCTGGTTCCCAACCATAGCGCATACAAGCGCCTGGCCAGGCTTTCGGGGGCCTGCTCGAACCCGAGCGAGCCGTCTTCGACGCCGCGTTGCAGGGCCACGGCAAGCAAGTCGATGGTGCGCGAAGTGCCGCGTTGCAGCGCCAGCCGCATGGGCTCTGACAGATCGGAGACTTCCGCCCCAAGCTTCACGGCCAGGCATTTGCCGGTATCGGTGCAGCCGGTGTGGTTGTCGATCCAGCCTTGCCAATAGCGCATCAGCTTGGCGTGGTGGGTTGAGCCCGGCTGATCGAACAACTGCTGCATGCCCTCGACGTAGTGGTCGAAATAGGTATCGAGTAACACCACGCCAAAGGCATCTTTGGAGTTGAAGTAGTGATAAAACGAGCCCTTGGGCACTTGCGCGGCTTGCAGGATTTCGTTCAAGCCCACCGCCGAAAACCCCTTGGCGCCGACAATGGATTGCGCCCGTTCCAGAATCGCTTGCCGTGCACTGCTGCTTGCGTTGCTCATGCTTGCCCCTCTGCGATTAGACCAGTCGTCTAGTGCGTTGGGCTCATGTTAGGCAGCGAGGCATTGGCTCACAATGTCATATCCGCAAGGATTGCGGACATGCACCAAAGTCAGTTGCCGTTTGCCGGGCACACGCCGACAATCGCCTCTCCCCCTGCCCCTTGGAGAGATGCAATGCACAGCGTTGCGCTGATGGTTTACCCGAATTTTCAGTCGTTGAGCCTCAGCCTGGGCTCGGTGTTCGAGTGCGCCAACCTGCTGCGCGGCGAGCCGGCCTATGAGTTTCACCTGGTGTCGGAAAGCGGCGGCGCGGTGATGACCTCCCAGGGCTTTTCGGTGAACACCAGTGCGCTGCGGCCAGAGGGCTATGACACGCTGATTGTCAGTGGCTACCTGGAGTTTCGTCTGCCGGAGGCCAACCTGCTAGAGATGGTCAAGGCGGCATCCGCGCAGTCGCGTCGGGTGGCGTCGTTATGCATGGGCATCTTTGTGCTGGCCGAGGCTGGGCTGCTGGCTGGTAAGCGCACCACCACCCACTGGATCCATGCGCCGGCATTTCGCAAGCGCTACCCGGATATCCGCCTGGAAGAAGACAAGTTGTTTATTGTCGACGGCCAGGTGTGGACCGGTGCGGGCATGAGCGCCGGGGTCGACCTGGCGCTGGCGATGGTGGAGGACGACCTGGGCAGCGACCTGGCCCGGCGTATTGCGCGCAAGCTGGTGATTGCTCAACGTCGTGGCAGCGAGCAGTCGCAATTGTCGGCCTTGTTGGAGCTGGACCCCAAGTCCGACCGCGTGCAACTGGCCTTGGCTTACGCTCGTGAGAACCTCACTCAGGATTTATCGGTGGAGGCCCTGGCCGACGTCGCCCGGCTCAGCCCGCGCCAGTTCAGCCGGGTGTTTCGCGAAGAAACCGGGCAGACCCCGGCCAAAGCTATCGAGGCCCTGCGGGTGGAAGCTGCGCGGGCGATGATGGAAATCAGCCGGCACCCGGTGGAAGTGGTGGCGCGCGAAACCGGGTTTGGTGATCGTGAACGCATGCGCCAGGCGTTTCTCAGGGCGTTCGGGCAGCCGCCTCAGGCGATGCAGCAGGTGCTGTTCAACCCGGGCTAGGCCCGTGACGGCCTGACAGCCGGCGCCTATCTACCTGAAGTCCCATAATCCAAATGTGGGAGCTGGCTTGCCTGCGATGGCGGCCTGGCAGTCAGCGCAGTTGGATTGTGTACATATCCATTGCTGCGGTAACGGCCACTTAGGGTTCCGCTCTGACAGCGGCTCACTTTTGAAAAGAGCCCAAAAGTAAGCAAAAGGCTCTTGCCCCACCACTCGGCACCTCGCCTAGGCTCGGTGTGCCCGTAATCCGCCAGTGATTTGGGGGGGCGCCGCCCCGCGCCATCCATGGCGCGGGGCGGCTAAACCGGCATCCCTGCCGGTTTACCCCCCAAATCACTGTCGAATTCCGGCCAGCGTGGTTTAACGGGGCGTCTAAGATCAAAAGCAGATCAAGAGCAAGAGCGGCTCGCTTCGCATCGTGGTTACGGTTGATCGCTACGGCGTGGTTTAGATATGGAGAAAGCCCCCGCCCGTCAATGCAACGAAGCCCGGGTAATCAGGTAGTTCACCAACTGTGGCTCATCGTCCAGTTCAATGCTCTGCACCGGGCGCGGCAGGTTGTCCAGCACGGTGCGCCAGAATGCCTGGGACACTTCGTCCTGATCATAGAAACGCACCAGCCAATTGCGCTCGCCGCTGCACAGTACCTGGCTGGCGATGGCGCGGCCGATGCCTTTGCGGCGGTAGCGCTTGAGGATGAACAGGTCGGCCAGTTCCAGGGCGTCGATGCCCGGTAGTTCGCTGCCTTCGATCAACAGGAAACCGGCGATGTAGCCGTCTACCAGCAGCAGGTTGGCGCTCCATTGCGGGTCGCTCCAGTAGCGGGCCAGGTGTTCGTCATGGATGTAGAAACGCCCATCGGCCTCGACATCTTCCTGTTCCCAGTCCGAAGACTCGTAGGCGTAGTACTGGTAAAGATTGCGGATCAGTTCGGCTTCTTCGGGGCCGGTCTGGATCAATTCGACGGTGGTTTCAGGCATGGGGCTCTCGGTGGAAAAACGCAGGGCGCCATTGTTCACAAAAGTGCTCCCCACGCCAATGGCCTGGAGAATCCTTTCTATTGGCTGAACCGATTGCAAATAGCGGTTGCCCTGGCCGAAATCCTGAAACATTTAGAATAAACTTCGCCGGTTTCCTCCCATTGCTCAAGGACACGTATTTTGACCAACGTCTGTACAGCCGGCCTGGATGTGGGCTTTGCCTCCCTGGATTACCTGCAAATCTTCATCCTGGGCGTGATCCAGGGCATTACTGAATTGCTGCCGGTGTCATCCACCGCCCATATGCGCGTGGTGCCCGCCCTGCTCGGCTGGCAAGACCCCGGCTCGGCGTTTTCTGCGGCCATGCAATTGGCGGCGTTGGCGGCGGTGGTCAGTTATTTCTGGCGCGATGTGCGCCAGGTGACCACGGGTAGCATCAGTGCGGTGCGCCGGGGCGACTACAACGACCGCTGGTTCAAGCTCGCCGTGGCGATTGTGCTGGCGACTGTTCCGATTGGCATTGCCGGGCTGGCGTTGTCGTCGACCTTGAATGCCTGCAACTCACCGTTGCGCGGGCTGATGGTGATCGGCATTTCCTGCGTGGTGATGGCGGTGCTGCTGGCAGTGGCCGAACTGCGTGCTCGCCATACGCGCGATGTGAGCCAGATGCGTCTGCGCGATGCCTTGATTGTGGGGGTTGCGCAGATTGGCGCGTTGATACCCGGCGTATCGCGTTCGGGCTCCACGCTGACTGCGGCGCTGTTCCTGAATTTCAAACGCGAAGAAGCAGCGCGGTTTTCCTTCCTGTTGGGTTTGCCGGCCATCGCCCTGGCCGGTTTGAAAGAGCTGTGGGTGCTGCTGCGCGCCGACCTGCCCGCCCACGCTTGGCCACATTTGATGTTCGGGCTGGTGGTGGCCAGCGTCTCGGCGTTCTTCGCGATCTGGGGCCTGATGAAGTTTCTGGAGCGCTTCTCCACCTGGCCGTTCGTGATCTACCGCGCGCTGCTGGGGGTGTTTTTGATCGTGGCCGTCAGCACCGGCCTGCTCACCTGACCCTTGTAGGAGCGAGCTTGCTCGCTCCTACAGGTTATTGGCGGTCGGCCAGCGCTTCGAGCAAGTCGGCCGAGGGCACAAAGAACAGGCCGCCGGTCACCGCCGTGCTGAAGTCGAGCAAGCGGTCGTAATTACCCACCGGGCGGCCGACGAACATGTTCTCCAGCATCTGCTCCAACGGCTGCGGCGAGCGTGCGTAGCCGATGAAGTAAGTGCCGAACTCACCGGCGCCAGGGCGGCCAAAGGGCATGTTGTCGCGCAGGATCTTCACTTCCTCACCGCTCTCGTCGGTGATGACGGTCAGCGCGCTGTGGGAGTTGCTCGGCTTGGCGTCTTCGTCCAGTTCGATATCCGATAATTTGGTGCGCCCGATCACCTTCTCTTGAGCCTCTACCGTCAAGCCATTCCATGCGGTCATGTTGTGCAGGTATTTCTGCACCAGCACATAGCTGCCGCCTTCGAACTCTGGGTCTTCATCGCCCACCAGGGTAAAGGCCTCGGCCTTGCGCCCCACCGGGTTCTCGGTGCCGTCGACGAAACCGATGATGCTGCGCATATCGAAGTAGCGAAAGCCCTGGACCTCATCGACCACCTTCACGCTATCACCCAGGGCCGCCATCAGTTGGGTCGCCAGCTCGAAACACAGGTCCATCTGCTCGGCGCGGATGTGCAGCAGGATGTCACCTGGGGTCGACACCGCCTTGCGCCCTTGCACGCCGAACTCGCGAAACGGATGCAAGGCCGCCGGGCGCGGCGCGCCGAACAGGCGGTCCCAGGCATCCGAGCCAAACCCGCAAACGCAAGTCAGGTTGCCCGAGGGCACGCGCTTGCCTACCGAGCGCACCAGGCCTGCGATGTCGGCGCACCAGGCCCGCACGTTTTCAACCGCATCGGGTGCCAGGGTGGCGACCATGAAGATCGCGCTGCTGGTGATCGGGTGGCACACCGATTGCGGTTCGAGCGGGGGGCGGACGGGGCAGGTTTTCATGGGCATTCCACAGGCTGAGGGCGGTTTGAACCCGCGCAGATTAGCAGATCATCCGTGACAACTGGCCCACACCTGGCGAATCAGGGCTTTGAGCTTGAGCGCCTCGGCCCAGCGATCGGTGAGCTCGCGGCCATCCGCGTCGGTGATCGCATAGGGTGGCGGGCCCAGTTCGCAGGTGAAGGACAGGCTCTGGGGTGTCTCGGCGCGGGCCAGCCAGTCTTCGATCCCGTAGCGCCACCAACCGGTAAAGCGCTCGACCCACGGCTGATGCTGGGGAAAATCCAGGCCCACCTGCACCTGTTCGCTGCTGGCGATGCGGCCATGAAAGCCCCAGCTGTGGCGCAGGATGGTGCGTATCTGTTCGTCGTCTTCCACACTGCCGGGTTCGGGCAATTCGCGCCCAACGACGTAGTGGGACAAGTCCGCCAGCAGTTTCAGATCGGGCATCTGTGCCAGCAGGTCGAGGGTGAACAACAGGTCGTTGGTGAGCCGATAACGGTGGGTTTCCAGCAAAATCTGGAAGTCCACCTGTTCGGCCAGGCGTTGCCAGCCGTCGATCAGCCTGGCCGCCTCGGCCTGGGTACGTGGGCGTACGTCGGCTTGCAAGGTGAGGTGGTGACAACCGTAGCGGCTGATCACCTCCAATGCCCTGGCCAGATCATCCACCGATTGCGGGAACAGCTGCCCTTCAATCTGCAAGCCCCTGGCCGTGGCCTCCGCGTGCAGGCGCTGCACCGATGCCGGCGCCCAGTAATGGTCGGTAATGCCATCAAAACCGGCGGCGGCGATGCGGTCCAGTTGAGCTTCGAGGCTGCCAGGCTCGGTTTGCATGGCCCACATCGATTGGAATACTAAGAACTGGCGCATGGTCAGCCTCGCAATAATGGCTTCAGGGAGACGTCAGGGTCGGCCAGGCTGGCCGGGTTGAGCGGGATGTGGGCGGTGATCAAGCGCTCGCACAGCTTGACGTCCTTGGCTGCGCGGTTACCCATGGCCCAACCGCAGGCGCCCTGCAAACGGTGATGGTCGTCAAGGTAGAACAGCAGCAGGCCACCGCCGGACAATGCCCGGCGGACCATCAGCGCAGTCATCACCCCGACGGTGTGCAAGCCCCACGCGTATTGATCGGACCAGAACCCCGGGATCGTCTCGAACGCCAAGGTCCGACCCAGTAAGTTCAACGCCGCGAGACGGCCCTGGGCTTCGGCGTTGCGCCAGGTTTCCTGGCGTTGATAAAGGCCCGCCAGGCGAAACTCGCACACGTCCCCCGCCGCGTAGATATCCGTCGCACTGGTGCGCAGGTACTCATCGACGCGAATGCCCTGCCCGACGTCCAAATCTGCCGCCGCGGCCAACTCGATGTTGGGCTGCATGCCAATGCCGACCACTACCAGGTCGCAGGGCAGTCGTTGCCCGTCGACCAGTTGCACGGCGTCGGCATGGATGCATTCCAAGGCGACGTTCAAACGCACGTCCACGCCTTGCTCACGGTGCAATGCCAGCAGCGCGTCACTGATCACCGACGGCAACACCCGCCCTGCCAGTCGTGGCCCGGCTTCTAGCAGCGTGACCTCGCAGCCCAGGCCCCGCGCGGTCGCCGCCACCTCCAAGCCGATAAAACCACCGCCAACCACCACCAGCCGAGCGCCAGGGCGCAGGCGATCGCGCAGGGCCAAGGCTTCGTCGTGGGTGCGCAGGTAAAATACATTCGCCTGCGCCTGGGGCAAACGCCGTGCCCGGCCTCCGGTGGCCAGCAGCAGGCCGGCATAGGTCAACCATTGGCCATCGGCCAGTTGCAACCGGTGGTGCTGCGGCTCCAGGCGGCTGACCGGGTTGGCGGCGATATGCTCGATACCGAGCGCCGCCCACTGCTGGCTGTCGCACAGGCTGCATTGCGCCAAGTCGGTCGAGCCTTGCAGCAAGCCCTTGGACAACGGTGGCCGTTCGTAGGGCAGATGCGCTTCATCGCCAATCAGGATCAGGCGCCCGCTGTAGCCTTCTTCACGCAGGGTCAGTGCCGCACGGCCACCAGCATGGCCGGCGCCGACGATAATCAGGGGGGCGTTCATCCTTCGGCCGTGACGGCGAGCAGTACCCGCCCCGCCTCTACCCTCACCGGGTAGGTCTTCAGATTAACGCACACCGGCGCGCCCAAGGCCTTGCCAGTGCGGTAATCAAAGCGCCCGTTGTGCTTGGGGCACTCGATCACATGGTCCATCACCAGGCCGTCGGCCAAGTGGATTTTCTCGTGGGTGCACAGGCCGGCGGTGGCGAAGAATTCGTTATCGGCAGAACGGAATAGCGCGTAGGTCTGCGCGCCGTGATCGAAGCGCAGCACGTCTTCTGCTTCTATTTCGCCCACGGCGCAGACGTCGATCCATTGATCGTTCATGCATTTATCTCCAATGACTGGCTCTTACTCTGTGGCGAGCGAGCTTGCTCGCCACGGGTGGGGCGTTGGACGAAATAGCTGGGGTCGCTGCGCTGGCGCCAGATCGTCGGGATGATTTCCTGGTAGGCCTGCCACAGGTTGGCATACGGCGGTGGGCAGTCGCTGCGGATCTCTTCGTGCAGTTGGCTGAGCGCGTGGTACGGCACCATCGGGTACATGTGGTGTTCAAGGTGGTAGTTCATGTTCATGTAGATAAAGCGCAACACGCGGTTCATGTAGATGGTGCGGCAATTGCTGCGGTGGTCGAGCACATCTTCGGCCAGGCCCACGTGCTGGCTGAGACCGAACAGGTAACCGAGCCAGGCGCCATAGAGGCTGGGCAGGCCCACCAGCATCAGCGGCAACCAGCTGTGCAGGTACAGCGCGGTGCCGATGATCACCGCATAAAGGCCGACCCAGATACGCGCATCTCGGTACACCTTGGGCCACTCGGATTCGGGGATGAAGTCCTGCTCCTGGGCACTCATCCGCCCGAACGCATGGCGGGCTACGCCGCTGAAGGTCTTCCAGGCCAGGGGCAGGTTGAACAGGCTGAGGGCCATCATCCATAAGCTCGGCGGGCGCGGTTCGACGATCTCCGGGTCCCGACCGACGACGATGGTGTCGGTGTGATGACGGGCATGGCTCCAGCGCCACACGTGGGGTTCGAAGAGGCACATGAAGCTCGCCACCTGGTACAGCGCATCGTTCATCCAACGGGTCTTGAACGCCGTGCCGTGGCCGGTTTCGTGCCAGCGCGGGTTGGAGGCCGTGCCGTAGAGCACACCGTAGGCGATGAAGAATGGCACGCAGGCCCAAGTGCCCCAGAACCAGTAGCCGCCGACACCGGTGGCCAACAACGTCGAGCACCACAGGGCGGTGTCGAGCAAGGCCGGAGCGTCGCGGCGTTGCATCAGGGCTTTCATGCGATTGCGCGGGATGGGCGACTGGTACCAACGGGCCGAGACCAGGCCCTTGTCGACGGCGCGGGCCGCTTCGGGGCCGGTGAGGCTGTAGTCGCGTCGAGCGCGGTGAGCGGTGTGTCCAGGCATTGTTATTGTTCTCCGCAAGCGTGGGTTTCAGGGGCTTTGCGAAACCAACCATAGAGCGCGGCTAAATCACCCTCAAGGCCTTGAATCCATTCCCTATCAAGCTATCATCCAGGCCCAGCGGGGCTTGATAGTTTTCTATCAAGACGCTCAAGGGGCCTGCCATGCACACCAACAAACGCCCAACCATCGCCACCGTTGCCGCCCATGCGGGGCTCAGCGTAGCCACCGTCGACCGCGTGTTGAACGCCCGCGCGCCGGTCAACCCCGGCACCGCCGAACAGGTGTTCCAGGCTGCCGAAGCGGTGGGCTATTTCGCCGCACGGCTGATCGGCCAGCGTATTCGCGAGCGGCGGCCCACCTACCGTTTCGGCGTGCTGTTGCTGGGGACCGCCCAAGCCTTCTATGCGCAACTGGCCCAATCCATCAGCGAGGCCGCGCAACATCACGCCACCGCCAACCTGAGTTGCCAGTTCGACTACATCAACGACCGCACCCCCGCCGCCATCGTCGCGCAAATCGAACAACTGGCCGTGCAGTGCGACGCCCTCGCGGTAGTCAGCTTCGCCCACCCATTGATCAACGCCTGCCTGGCACAGATCCGCACAGCGGGCGTGCCGGTGGTTGCCCTGCTTTCGGACATCCATGAACACGCCGCCGAACCCTATGTAGGCCAGGACAACCACGTGGTCGGGCGCACCATGGGTTGGCTGCTGGCGCGCACTTGCAGCGCACGCAAAGGCAGCGTGGGCATCCTGTTGGGCGGCCATCGTTTTCTCGGGCATCAGGCACGGGTCGAGGGCTTGCACAGCTACCTGGCCGAACACGCGCCGGGGCTCAAACCGTTGGAGCCGCTGATCAACCTGGACAACTGCGACATCACCGAAGAAGCCACCCTCGACCTGCTCAGCCGCCATACCGATTTGCGTGGGTTATGCGTGGTCGGCGGTGGTGGCGACGGCGTGATCAACGCCTTGGCGCAACTGCCCAAGCGCCCGGCACTGTGCTGCATCCTGCAAGAGTCCACGCCGTTGTCGCGCCAGGCATTGAGCAACGGCTTGATTGATGTGGTGATGGACTCGCAGCCACGGCAGACGGCCGTGGCATTGGTGGAGTTGCTGGTGCGCTTGCAGAGTGATGAGGGGTTTGACCCCTTGAGGCACCGCGTGCATATACCGCCGCAGATAGTGACCCCGGAAAACCTGTGCAGCTGATCGGTTTAGCTTGAGGTTTCAGCGCTCACGGAAATCGGCGGCACTCAAGCCAAACCGACTCATCTTGTTGTACAGCCCGCCCCGCGACACATTCAGTTGCTGCGCGGCCAGGCGTATGTTGCCGCGGGTGCTGGTGAGCGCGGCAACGATGGCGTGCATTTCATGGCTGCTCAAATCCTGCGCGGGCCGAGGCTGGTAGGCGCGCAACATCGGGCGTTGCGGGGTTTCCAACGGCAAGTCGGCCGATTGAATCAGCTCGCCCATCGCCAGGTTGGTCGCCCGCTCAATGACGTTCTCCAGTTCCCGCACGTTACCCGGCCAACCATGGGCTGACAGCAACGCCAACGCATCCGGCGCGAAACCTTGCACCGCTTTACGTAGCGAGCGGGCACAGCGCTGCAAAAAGTGCCGCGCCAGCAATGGGATATCGTCACGGCGCATGCGCAGTGGCGGCACGCTCAGGTTCAGCACGTTGAGTCGGTAGTAAAGGTCTTCACGAAACGCGCCCTCGGCCACCGCCTGGCTCAGGTTGCGATGGGTGGCGGCGATGATGCGCACGTCGACTTGCCGCGATTGCTTGGCCCCGACACGGGTGATTTCACCCTCCTGCAAAACCCGTAGCAGGCTGACCTGGGCATCGAAGGACATGTCGCCGATTTCATCCAGGAAAATGGTGCCGCCATCCGCCAGTTCAAACTTGCCTGCCGCCCCACCCCGCGCCGAGCCGGTGAACGCGCCTTCGACGTGGCCGAACAGTTCGCTCTGCACCAGGTCCCGCGGAATCGCCCCGCAGTTGACCGCCACAAACGGGCCGTTGCAACGCTCGCTGCCGTTATGAATGGCTTGGGCAAACAGCTCCTTGCCGGTGCCGCTTTCGCCGAGGATCAAGGTGGTGGACTCGCTGCGACTGGCAATGCGCCCCAGGTGCAGTGCGTCTTGTATGGCCCGGGAAGTGCCCAGGATGGTCTCGAAGGTATAGCGGGCCTGGGTGCCGATAATGCGCCGGGTAATCTCGCGGATACGGCGGTTTTCGCGCACAGACACAATCACCCCACCCTGCTCCAGCGGGCATACCGAAACCAGGCAGGCGAGTTGGCTGCCGTCGTGCAAGTGGAAGGTGCAATCGCGGTCGCGCACAGGCTCACCCAGCGCGTCGCTCAGTTCACTGCGGCCCAGGCGCTGGAAAGGACTGCCGATCAACTCATGCCCCACCCCGAACAGTTGCCGCGCATAACGGTTGAGTGCCTTGATGCAGCCCCGCTCATCGAGCACCACCAAGCCTTCGTTGAGCACTTCGAGTACGGCCTGTTGTTCTTCCAGCAGCACCTGCAGCGCCATCTGCCGCGACACCGCCTCGGCCGCCGCTTGAACGGTGCCCAGGGTATGGAAATGAAACCAGCCAGGCTCGGCGGTCAGGGTGAGCATGGCCAGGGTCTGGCCTTGGGCATCTTTGATCGGCGCGGCGGCGCAGTGCATGTGGCGCTGGCGCAGGCCGCTGGCGAAATTTTCTTCAGCCAGCACATACACCAGGCGATCTTCGGCCAGGGCCAGGCCGGTGCAGTTGGTGCCTTGCACCGATTCGAGCAAGCGACTGCCTACCGGGGTGATGTCCAGCCCGCAAAAATACAGAGTCGTGCCCTCGGCATCCGTGAGGTTGATATGCCCGCGCGGGTTGTAAGCCAGCAATCCATGCATGACCTGCGCGGCAGCGGCGATCAGGGCGCGATGGTGGGCCAGGGTCGCCGCCAGCGCTTGCGGCGCAACAAAGCGGTAGTCGCTGTTACCGGGCTCGATACCCGCCTCGACGCTGCGTTGCCAGGAATCCCAGATGACTTGGCGTACCCCGTCGGGACGCACGACTTGGCCAGCCAGGCACTCTCGCCACGCCTGTTCCAACGCGGCGATGGGCCCGTCGTTCAGCGCGGCCGGCCCCAGGTTTGTGAGGTATTCGAGGTCTTGCACACTGAACGCCTGGGTCATCATGGTTATCCATGTTCATATTTTCGACATGTCAGTATAGACATGTCATGAATATGAACACTTTTTGTTTAATTGAAATATTAAGTCCTTATAAATCAGCTAGTTATAAACTGGCACAGGCCTTGCTCTTGCCCCTGTGTCACCCAGGACGGTCCTGGGGGCCCATAACAACAAAAGGGGTCGTTTCATGAGTACACAGAACATTCGCCTGGGCTTGATCGGTGCCGGCCGCATGGGCAGCTTCCATGGCCTTACCGCTGCACGCCATATACCCGGTGCCTGCCTCGCCGCCATCGCCGATCCGGTTCCAGGCCAGGCCGCTCGCCTGGCAGCAGAACTGGGGGTGGACAAGGCCTACACCGACCCGCAACAGCTACTGGACGACCCGGACATCGACGGCGTGCTCATCGCCGCCCCTGCCCGTAGCCATGCCGAGCTGGTGATCAAGGCCGCACGTGCCGGCAAGGGCATCTTCTGCGAAAAGCCCATGGCGATTACCCTGGACGAAGCCGACCGCGCCATCGCCGCCGCTGCCGATGCGCGGGTGCCCTTGCAGGTCGGCTTCAATCGACGCTTCGCCAAGAGCTTTCGCACGGCGCATCTCGACGTCGTCGCCGGACGTATTGGCACGCCGCAGCTGCTGCGCTCGCTGACCCGCGACCCGGTGCTGAACAACCCGGCCAGCTCACCGCAATGGGTGATCTTCCTCGAAACCCTGATCCACGACTTCGACACCTTGCGCTACCTCAACCCTGGGGCCGAAGTGGTCCAGGTGCAGGTGATGGCCGACGCGCTGATCGCCCCGCAATTCAAAAGCCAAGGTTTGCTCGACACTGCCGTGGTCACCCTGCGCTTTGACAACGGCGCCATTGCCACCGCCGAAGCCAGCTTCCAGGCCGTGTATGGCTACGACGTGCGCGGCGAAGTGTTCGGCAGCAAGGGCATGCTGAGCATGGGCAGCCTTAACGACTGCGACCTGGTGCGCTACCTGGCCGAGGGCATCCAGGCAGACACCCAGCGGATGGACACCGACCTGCTGCGCGACGCCTACATCGCCGAGCTCAACCACTTTGTCGACTGCCTGCGCAGCGGCGCCAAGCCCCTGGCCAGCGGTGAAGATGCGCGTGCAGCCCTGGCAATTGCCCGTGCCTGCATTGAGTCGTACCAAACCGGCAAGGCCGTGGCCGTTCAAGGAGCCCTTTGATGATGCCGTTCAAATTGGCCGTCAGCGCCGAAATGGTGTTCCTCGACCTGCCCTTCATCGAACGGGTCAAACGTATTCATGCCTTGGGTTTCAGCGCCGAAATCTGGGGTTGGGCCGATAAGGACATCAACGCCTTGGCGGCGACCGGCGCGGACTTCACCTCGATGACCGGCTACCTCAGCGGCACCCTCACCGACCCCGACGGCATCCGCCAATTGCTCGACAGCGCCCGTGAGTCCCTGGGCATTGCCGAGCGCCTCAATTGCCCCAGCCTCAACCTGCATGGCACCGGCCTGGGTGAAGGCGGCCTGCCCGTGCAGCCCGTCAGCCACACCACCGGGCGCATGTGGCTGAGCGCTTGCAAGAGCCTGGAAAAAATCGCGCGCCTGGGGGAAGACGCCGGCCGCGTGTTCCTGCTGGAAAACCTCAACACCGCCGTCGACCACCCAGGTACACCGTTCGCACGTGCCGACGACACCCTGGCCCTGATCGAAGCCGTCGGCAGCCCGCATCTGAAGATGAACCTGGACCTGTACCACGCGCAGATTGGCGAAGGTAACCTGATCGAATTGATCCAGCGCGCTGGCAGCGCCATCGGCGAAATCCAGGTCGCTGATGTGCCTGGGCGCAAGGAGCCCGGCACGGGCGAAATCCACTACCCGGCCATTGCCCGGGCCTTGCACGCCATGGGTTACAGCGGTGTGGTCGGCCTGGAGGGCTGGGCCAGCGGCGACAGCGAGTCGGCCCTGGAACGTTTCCGCCAGGCATTCACCCTATAACAATAAAAGGAACAGCCTCATGCACCGTTATTCATTACTAGTGGCCGCGCTGTTGTTGATGTTCAGCCAGTGGTCCTTCGCCGCCTATCGCATCGGCGTGAGCATTGCCCGGGTGGACGATAACTTCATGACCTATGTGCGCACCGGCCTGGAGGCGGCAGCGAAACACCAGGACGTGCAGATCCAATTCGAAGACGCCCAGGGCGATGTGGTGCGCCAGCTCAATCAGGTCGAAGGCTTTCTCAACCAGAAAGTCGATGCGGTGATCGTGCTGCCGGTCGACACCGCCGCCACCGCCAACATCACCCGCGCCGCCGTGGCGGCGAAGACGCCGCTGGTGTACGTCAACCGCCACCCGGATGAGCCTACGCTGCCTGAGGGCGTGGTCACGGTGGCCTCCAACGACATCGAAGCGGGGCAATTGCAGATGCGCTACCTCGCCCAAAAACTGGGCGGCAAGGGCAACGTGGCGATCATCATGGGCGACCTTGCACAGAACGCCACCCATGCCCGCACCGAGGGGGTCAAACAGGTGCTCAAGGACTTTCCGGGGATCAAGATCGTCGAGCAGCAAAGCGCCGAATGGCAGCGCAGCAAGGGGATGGACCTGACCAGCAACTGGTTGCTGGCCGGCACCGCGTTCAATGCCATTGTTGCCAACAACGATGAAATGGCGATTGGCGCGGCCATGGCCTTGCAGCAAGCGGGCAAGGCCAAGGGCGAGATTGCGATTGTCGGCATCGACGGCTTACCCGATGGCCTGGCGGCGATCAAGCGCGGGCTGCTGGCGGGCTCAGTGTTCCAGGACCCCAAGGCCCAGGCTGCCCAGGCCGTGCAAGCGGCGGTGCGGATGATCAAGGGCGAGCAGGTTGACGCGCAGGTGTGGGTGCCATTTGAGCTGATCACGCCTGAGCAGGTGGGGGTGTTTGAGCAGCGCTACAAATAACGCAGGTTTGTAGGAGCGAGCTTGCTCGCGAAGAACGCCCAGACGCCGCGCTCATTCAGGAAGCACGCGTTATCGTTGACGTTTTTCGCGAGCAAGCTCGCTCCTACCTGGTTATCGTATTAATCCAGGTCACTTGCATCATGCCGCTCGGGCAACTGATCATCGCCCGACACCCGGTTGACCCGCCGCCCGCGCTGCACCGCCGGCCGCGCATCAATCGCATCCGCCCAGCGCATCACATGCTGGTATTCATGCACCGACAAAAACTCCGCCGCACCATACAAACGGCCTTTGACCAACCCACCGTACCAGGGCCATATGGCGATATCGGCAATGGTGTAGTCATCCCCGGCGATGTATTGGCTGACCGCCAGGCGTTTATCCAGCACATCCAGTTGGCGCTTGGTTTCCATGGCAAAGCGGTTGATCGGATATTCCATCTTGCTCGGCGCATAGGCATAGAAATGCCCGAAGCCGCCGCCCAAGTAAGGCGCGCTGCCCATCTGCCAGAACAACCACGACAGGCATTCAGCCCGTGCGGCGGGCTCCGTGGGCAGGAACGCACCGAACTTCTCGGCCAGGTACTGCAAAATCGCGCCTGATTCGAACACGCGAATCGGCGTGGCGCCGCTGTGGTCCATCAGTGCAGGAATCTTCGAGTTCGGGTTCACCGCCACAAAGCCACTGCCGAACTGGTCGCCGTCGCCGATCTTGATCAGCCAGGCGTCGTATTCGGCGCCGCTGTGCCCCAGGGCCAGCAGTTCTTCCAGCAGGATCGTGACCTTCTGCCCATTGGGCGTGGCCAGGGAGTATAACTGCAGCGGGTGCTTGCCCACCGGCAGCGGCTTTTCGTGGGTGGCGCCGGCGATGGGTCGGTTGATGCTGGCGAAGGTGCCGCCGCTTTCGGCGTCCCAGGTCCAGACTTTGGCAGGTACGTACTCGGTCATAATCAATGCTCCAGAGGCGCTTGTGATCCACTAAGCGTTCCAGACTAAACCAAAGGTTGATGACTCGTCACACAGTGAATGCCACCACCACCCGCTGCGATAGCGTCAATATTGATCTGCACCACCTTGCGGCTCGGATACAGCCGCGACAGCAGCTCCAGCGCCTTGCGGTCCGCCAGTGGGTCGCCGAACTCAGGCGCGATTACCGCATCGTTGATCACGAAGTAATTGATATAGCCCGCGGCGAAATCCGGGTTGCCTTGGCTGAACTTGCTTTTACGCGGCTTGAGCGGCGGCGATACGGTATGCACCTGCAACGCGCGACCATCGGCGTCGGTGGCGTTCTTGAGCATTTCCAGGTGTGCCAGGGTGACCTTGTGGTCATAGGACTGCGGGTCGGTGTCGAGATTGGCCAGCACCACGCCGGGAGACACAAAGCGTGCGTAGAAATCCACGTGGGCGTCGGTGATGTCCTTGCCCTTGATACCCGGCAGCCAAATGATTTTACGCAAGCCCAGGCGCTCCTTGAGTTCGGCCTCCACCTCAGCCTGGCTCCAGTCGGGGTTGCGATTGCGATTGATCCAACTGCTTTGCGTCATGATGCCGGTGCCCAGGCCATCCACTTCAATGCCACCGCCCTCGCCCACCAGTTCGCTGCGCCAGTAGCGGGCCCCAGTGTGTTCGGCAATCTGGGCAGCCAGTTGCGTATCCTCGGCGTGCTGCTGTTTGTTGCCCCACCCGTTGAAGTTGAAATCCACCGCCCCCAGCGCTCCGGTGCCATCAATCACAAAATTGGCGCCGGTGTCGCGTATCCAGATGTCGTCCAGCTCGGTCTCGACAAAGGTGATGTTGCGCGTGCCGCAATGTTTTTCCGCCAGCACCCGCTCGTCTCCACGGCAAAACACAGTCACCGGCTCATACTCGGCAATCGCCCGGGCGATACGGCCCAGCGCTGCTTGAACATCGGCGGTAAAGTCCTCCCAGATGGCCTCCTGGGCACCAAAGGCGATAAACGCCTGGCGGTGTTTTTCACCCTCGTCGGGCATATAGAAGCGGCCACTGACAGCGGCACGTACGTAAGGAGCAATCAGGCTCATCGCTGCGACCACGCTGGTGTGTTTGAGGAAGGTTCGACGGGTTGGCATGGGGGTCTCTACTGAAGAGGGGCGGTCTTGAATTTAGTCCATACGCGCATACGTGCACGCATATCGGCCTGGGGGATATCTTTGCCAGCGATCAACCGTTCAAAGGTGGCGGCATCTGGGTAAATATCCGGGTTGTCGCGCAGGCTGGCCTCCACCTGCGGTCGCGCCTTGGCATTGGCGGTGGGATAGCCGGTCAGGTTGGTGATAGCGGCCATGTTCTGCGGGCGCATCACAAAGTTGATAAAAGCGTAGGCGTATTCCGGGTGCCGGGCATCGACGGGAATCGCCATGGTGTCCATCCAGACTGTCGTGCCCTCGCGGGGGATGTGATAGCCGAAGGTCACCGCCTTGCCAGCCGCATCGGCGGCACGCTGGGCCTGGGTCATGTCGCCGCTGTAGCCCAGGGACAGGCACAGGTTGCCGTTGACCAGATCGGTCACCGGTTGCGACTGGAACTTGCGAATAAAGGGGCGCAGCTTGAGTAACAGTGCACTGGCCGCAGCCAGATCTTCGGGCTTGGCACTGCGCGGGTCGCGGCCCAGGTAGTTAAGCGTCACCGCGAGCACTTCATCCGGCGAGTCAATCAGGGAGATGCCGCAATCGGCGAATTGGGCGGCAAACTCGGGCTTGAACAGTAGATCGAGGCTGTTGACCGGCGCATTCGGCAGGCGCTGGCGGATCTGCTCGGTGTTGTAGGTCAGGCCGATGGTGCCCCAGGTATAGGGCACCGTGGCCTTGTTCGAATTGACGTAGTGCGCACGCAACGCCTGCAGGCCCGGTTCAATGTCCCCCAGGGCCGTGAGCCTGGCAGGGTCCAGGGCCTGCAGGCTGCCGGCACGCATCAGGCGCTCGGCCACTGTGTCGCCTGGGAAGATCAAGTCATAGCCACTGCCTCCGGCCATCAGCTTGGCTTCCAGGGTTTCACTGCTGTCCATCACATCGTAGATCACCTGGATACCGGTTTCGGCGGTGAACCTGGACAAGGTGTCAGGGGCAAAATAATCGGCCCAGTTATACAGCTTCAAGGTCTTGTCATCAGCCACGGCACAGGCGCTGGTGAGGATAAGGGCACAGCTCAACAGGCGTTTCATGATAGGCGCCCATCCAGGGTCAGCAGCGCACCGTACAAGTCCGGGCGACGGTCACGGTATATGCCCCAGGTCAGGCGCTCTTCGCCCATGGTGGCCAGGTCCAGGCTGTGCACGAGTACGCCCGTGCTGTCGCGGTCGGCTTCGGCCAACAGCTTGCCTTTGTGATCGCAGATAAACGATGAACCATAAAAATCCATTTGCAGGCTCGCATTACTGTTCGCCACTTCGCGCCCGACGCGGTTGGCCGCCACCACCGGCAGCAGGTTGGCCGCCGCGTGCCCGCGCATGGTCATCTGCCAATGGTCGCGGGAATCGAGGCTGGCACAGCCGGGTTCCGAACCGATGGCGGTGGGAAACAGCAGTACCTCGGCGCCCTGTAATGCCAGGCAGCGCGCGGTTTCCGGAAACCACTGGTCCCAGCAGATACCGATGCCCAGGCGCCCGAAGGCGCTGTCCCACACGCGAAAACCGGTGTCACCGGGGCTAAAATATTCCTTCTCCTGGTAGCCGATGGCGTTGGGAATATGGCTCTTGCGGTACACCCCAAGCAATCGCCCGTCAGCGTCCGCCACACTCAGGGAGTTAAAGAACGCATTGCCGGCTTTTTCGAACCAGCTCAGTGGCAGCACGACGCCTAACTCCTTGGCCAATGCAGCAAAGCGTTTGAGCACTTGGCTGTGCTGATACTCCTCGGCCAAGGCCAGGTGCTGATGCCGTTGTTCGATGCAGAAATACGGCGTAGCGAATAGCTCCTGCAACAGGATTACCTGGGCGCCCTTGGCGGCTGCGTCGCGCACCAGTTGCTCGGCGCGCTCGAGGTTACTCGGTAAATCCCAGGTGCAAGGCATCTGGGTAGTGGCAATCGTCAATAGACGCATGGCATTACCCCTTCAATGGCCAGGCAGGCTGTTGTTGGGTGATGCAATGCACACCGCCGCCGCCATGGGCCAGGTGGTTGATGCGCACCGGTACGATCTCGCGGTCCGGAAAAGCCTGGCCCAGGACATTGGCCGCGACCTGATCCGCGGCGATTCCATAGGCCGGCATGATGATTGCGCCATTGGCGATATAGAAGTTGGTGTAAGAGGCGCAGAACACCCCGGCGTCAGTGTTCACGGCCTCGGTAGCCTCATACAACTCGATCAGCTCAAAACGACGGCCCTGAGCGTCGGTGGCCAATTCCAGGACGCGACGATTTTCCCGCGCAACTTGGGCATAGACCGAGCTGTGGTCGTGGGTCGCGTCCACCAGCAACACGCCGGGGCGGGCGAACGCGCAGATGCCGTCGACATGCCCATCCGTCATGTCGCCGGTAACGTAGTTCGGGTCGCCGGGCAACCAGATCGTCTTCTTGATACCCAGCCAGCGCGCGAACACCTCCTCGATGTCGGCCTTGGTCACGCCAGGGTTGCGGTTGGAATTGAGCAGCACCGATTCGGTGGTGATCAAGGTGCCCTCGCCGTCCACATGGAGGGCGCCGCCCTCATTGCTCAACGGCATGCCGAAGCAGACAAGCCCGAGGTGATTGAGAACTCGACGGGCCAGGCTTTCATCCCATTCATGGGCCGACTTTGCGCCCCAGGCATTGAAGCGCCAGCTCACACCGGCCAGCCCCTGTTGCGGGTGACAGATAAAGGACGGGCCGGAGTCGCGGCACCAGCTGTCGTTGACCGCCTGAGGGATCAGTTCAATCTGCGGGCCGCACAAGGCGATGGCACTGGCAACCGCCGAAGGGTCGACAACCATCTTCACCGGCTCAAACCGTGCAATGGCATTGGCTACCCGCGCGAAGTCCTGCTGCACCTGCGCCAACGTCACGCCCCAAGTGGTTTCCCACAACGCCTGATTATGAGGCCAGACCATCCAGGTCGCCGCATGCCGGCACCATTCCGCGGGCATCCGCCACCCCAGGTTTTCAACTTCATCCATCTGCATGACAAGTACCTTTGAGTTAAGTCATTGTGTTCAGTGAAAACTACCCACGGGCTAATGACAGGCATGCTACGGTGAAGAAATAGCGCAAACAAACGATGAATTTTGCGCAAAACTGATTAGAGGAACTTATCAGCATGCTCAACCACTGGCCGCCCCTCGGCACCCTTCGCGGCTTTGAAGCCGCCGCTCGGCTGGGCAGTTTTCACAAGGCCGCCGAAGAGCTGCACTTGACCCAATCGGCAATCAGCCAGCAGATTCGCAGCCTGGAGGCGTACCTTGAACAGCCGCTGTTTTTTCGCAGCGGCCGCAGCGTCAGCTTGACCGACGCCGGCCAGGATTTCCTCAGCACCACCCAGGCCTTACTGCAACAACTGGCCGTCGGCGTCCGGCGCCTTGGGCAATACCGCAAACCCAATCAATTGGTGCTCAACACCACGCCGACCTTCGCCCGGCATTGGCTGTTGCCCCGCCTGGCCGACTTTCGCCGCCAACACCCGCAGGTCGATCTATGGATTTTCAGCACCGACGAAGTGCCAGACATGGCCAGCCAGACCATCGATTTGGCGGTGCGCGACGACATCAGCTCCCAGGCCGAATGCAGCTTCAAGGTGCTGCATATCGACCGGCTGTTTCCGGCATGTCACCCGCAGGTGCTGGAGGTGCCTCTTGAGCAACGCACCACCTTGCACGGTGAGCGGGAAATGGACTGGAGCCACTGGGCGGTGGAAGCCGGGATTGATGTGGGGCAACAGGACCAGGGCCTGAATTTTTCCGACCCCGGTTTATTGCTGGATGCGGTGTGCACCGGGTTGGGGATTGGCCTGGTAAGCCAGTTGCTCAGCCGCCAGGGGCAAGCCAAGGGTTTGCTTACGCCGTTGGTAGACGCCACCATTCGCGGCCCCAGCTGGGCGCTACTGACCCATCGCGACAGCGAGAACAACCCCCTGGCGCGGTGTTTTATCGAGTGGCTATCGAGCCATTTGCAGGGAGATGCGGCATGAACGACCGACTCGACGACCTCCTCGCCGACCACTTGCACGTACTGTTCTGCGGCATCAACCCTGGCAAGGGCTCGGCAGCCCTCGGCCTGCATTTTGCCAATCGCAGCAATCGCTTCTGGCGCACCGTGCATCTGGCCGGTTTCACGCCCCATGAAATCCGCCCGCAAGACGGCGCCACCTTGCTGCACTATGGTTGCGGATTGACCACCTTGGTGGAGCGCCCCACGGCCAGTGCAGGCGAGGTGGCGCGGCATGAGTTCCAGGACGCGGCGGCGGCGTTCGAACACAAGATCCGCCGCCATGCCCCGCGTTTCGTCGCGTTCCTCGGTAAGCCCGGCTATAGCGCGCTGAGCGGCCAGCGCGAGGTCGCCTGGGGTTTGCAAGCGCAGCCACTGGGCGACGCCTCGGTCTGGGTGCTGCCCAACCCCAGCGGGCGCAACCTGGCGTTCAGCCTCGATCAATTGGTGCAAGCGTATCGGCTGCTGCACAACGCCGTTGCGCACGCCCGGCCCGTGCCCGTAATCTCTTGAGCCCAACACCCTGTAAGCAATGGAGGCTGCATGAAACTGGTCGGAATGCTGGACTCGCCCTACGTACGCCGCGTGGCTGTTTCCCTGGAGTTATACGGGGTGGACTTTGTGCATGAACCGCTGTCGGTGTTCAGCACTTACGCTGAATTTGCCCAGATCAACCCGGTAGTCAAGGCCCCTACCCTGGTGCTGGACGATGGCACGGTGCTGATGGATTCGAGCCTGATCCTCGATTACCTGGAAGCGCTGGCGCCGGCTGACAAGAAGCTGCTGCCCCAACAACCGGCGGCACGCGCCCGGGACCTGCAACTGCTTGGGCTCGCGCTGGCGGCCTGCGAGAAAAGCGTGCAGATCGTCTATGAACACAACCTTCGCCCCGCTGAAAAATTGCATGCGCCTTGGCTTGAGCGCGTTACCGGGCAATTGCTGGCGGCTTATCAGCTGCTGGACAAGCAACTGGCAGACAGTCAGGCGCTGACCCAGGCGTCGATTACCGCAGCGGTCGCCTGGTCGTTCAGCCAGCTCACCGTGGCCTCGGTGGTGGAGGCCGATGCGTTCCCCAACCTCAAGCGCCATGCTGAACGCCTGGAGCAGCACCCGGCGTTCAAGCGTTACCCCATCGAATGAACTCGCTCTAATGTGTAGGAGCGAGCTTGCTCGCGAAAAACTCATAGACGCCACGTTTACTCAGGCTACACGCGTTATCGTTGACGTTTTTCGCGAGCAAGCTCGCTCCTACAGGGAGCACTGTTGGCGTCGCTATACCCAGCCGCCGTCAACGATAAAGTTCTGCGCCGAGCACATCGCCGAGGCATCCGAGGCCAAAAACAGCGCCATGTTGGCGATGTGTTCCGGCATCACGCTGCCAGGCAGGCACTGGCTGCGGGCGATAAGTTCCTTGGCGGCGTCGTCGACCCACATGGCCAGTTGTTTTTCGGTCATCACCCAACCGGGCACCAAGGTGTTGACGCGGATATGGCTGGGCCCCAGTTCCCGCGCCAGGGCTCGGGTCATGCCGTGGGCGGCGGCCTTGCTGGCGGCGTACACGGGGTAGCCGGCAGAGGCCATCATCCAGCCCACCGAGCCCAGGTTGATGATCGAGCCGCCACCGGCCTCTTTCATCATGGGCACCACCGCCTTGGCGGCAAAGAAGGCGTGCTTGAGGTTGACCGCGATCAGCTGGTCGAACATGTGCGAGTCGATTTCTTCCAGGCTGTGACGCACATCGTTCGCTGCATTGTTGACCAGTACCGTGATCGGCCCCAGGGAGTGCTCGAAGCGCCCGATCGCGGCGCGGTAACCGATCTCGTCGGTGATATCGCAGCACTCGAACTCGACACGCTGCCCTTTGGAGTTCAGCAGCGCCGCCAAGCGTTCACCCTGGCTCTGTGCACGGTCCACAAACGCCACCTTGGCACCCTGCGCAGCAAAGGCCCGCACCATGAACTCGCCAATCCCCGAAGCCCCGCCGGAAACCAGCACGGTTTTGTCCTTGAGGTCGGGATAAATCGCTTGCTGGGTAGTCATAACAATCAGTGCTCCGCTTAATTAGTCTTATTTTATTTTGCAAGAACGGCGTTAAAGGCTATAAATCTGCTGTCATATCGACAAAATATCTCAAATTAGTAGAACTATTCCAGCAAAACAACAAAAGGAAGTTCGACCATGAAGCACCCTCGATACCTGCTGTCCGGCCTTGCGCTGTCCATGCTGATCGCCAGCGGCGGCGCGCACGCTGCCGGCCTTAGCAGCGAACACAAACCCTTCGGTAAAACCAACGACGGCACCGCCGTCGAACAGTACGTGTTGCGCAACAGCCATGGCATGCAAGCCACGGTGATCACCTACGGCGGCGTGCTGCAGTCGCTAAAAGTGCCGGACAAACACGGCAAGCTCGACGACGTGGTGCTGGGCTTCGACGACGTGCAAGGCTATCAGGGCGGTACCGCGTTTTTCGGCGCGACCATTGGCCGCTTCGGCAACCGCCTGGCCGGCGGCGCCTTCGAACTCGACGGCAAACGCTACCAGGTACCGCTCAACGACGGCCCCAACTCATTGCATGGCGGCGCCCAGGGCTTCGACAAGCAGGTGTGGCAAGCCAAATCGGTCAAGGACAAAGACTCGGTGGGCGTCACCCTCACCTACCTATCCAAAGATGGAGAAATGGGCTTTCCGGGCAACTTGAAAACCGAGGTCACCTACCGCCTCAACGACAACAACGAACTGCACATCGACTACACCGCCACCACCGACAAGCCGACGGTGCTCAACCTCACCAACCACAGCTACTTCAACCTGGCCGGCGCGGGCAATGGCGATATTCTCAAGCAGGTCGCCACTTTGCACGCCAGCCACTACACACCGGTGAATGCCACCTTGATTCCCACCGGTGAGCTGGCGCCGGTCAAGGGCACGCCGATGGACTTCCTGAAGCCCACACCTATCGGCCAGCACATCAAGGACGACCATCCGCAGCTCAAATTCGCCGAACCCAAACAGGGTGGCTTCGACTTCAACTGGGCACTGGATACCAAAGGGGACGTCAAGCAGTTGGCCGCCGAGGTGCATGACCCTGAATCAGGGCGGCGTTTGCAGCTCTACACCACAGAGCCTGGCGTACAGTTTTATACCAGCAACTTCCTGGACGGTTCGGTGAAGGGTAAAGGCGGCAAGACGTATCAGCATTGGAGTGGGTTTACCTTGGAGACCCAGCATTTTCCGGATGCGCCTAACCAGCCGAGCTTTGCCTCAACCCGCTTGAATCCTGGGCAGACTTACAGCCAACACACTATTTTCAAGTTCACCGCTGATTAAATTGTGGGAGCTGGCTTGCCTGCGATAGCGGTGGTTCAGGCAACACTTGTGTAGCCTGTACCACCGCTATCGCAGGCAAGCCAGCTCCCACATTTGTTTTTCACCGCGCCTGGGTTCAGCGTTGTTTCATGCGGTCGATGACCACGGCCAACAGCAGGATCGAACCACGGATCACATACTGGTAGAAGGTATCGATGTTCTTCAGGTTCATCGCATTCTCGATGATCGCCAGAATCAACACCCCGGCAATCACATGGCGGATCATGCCGATGCCGCCGCTCAGCGACACCCCACCCAGCACGCAGGCCGAGATCACCGTCAGCTCGAAACCCTGGCCGATCATCGGCTGGCCGGAGGTCATGCGTGAAGCCAGGATCACGCCTGCCAGCGCGCCAATCAGGCCGTGCACGGCGAAGATCAGGATCTTGGTGCGGTCAACGTTCACGCCCGCCAGCAGCGCCGCCTCCGGGTTACCGCCGATGGCCATGGTGTTGCGCCCATAGGTGGTGTAGTTGAGCAGCCAGCCGAAGAACAGGAAGCACACGATGGTGATCAGGATCGGCACCGGCACACCAAACAATTGGCCGTTGCCGAACACAAAGAATTGCTCCTGGGACACACCCACCGCTTTGCCGTCGGCAAAGATATAAGCCAGGCCGCGTACGATCTGCATGGTCGCCAGCGTGGTGATCAAGGCGTTGACCCGCAGCTTGGCAATCACGATGCCATTGATCAGCCCCACCATCAGGCCCATCAGCAGCGCTGCGCCAATGCCCAGCATCACGCTGTCGGTATCGCGCATCACAATCGCCGCAACCACCCCGGCGCAGGCGATCACCGAGCCTACCGACAGGTCGAAGTGCCCCGAGGCCAGGCAGAACAACATGGTGCACGCCGCAATACCGACAGTCGAAATCGCCAGGCCCAGGCCGCGCATGTTCAGTGGCGAGAGGAAGTTATCGATCAGCAGCGCGCACAGTACGAAGATGCCCACTGCCGCCAAGAGCATCGCCCAGTTATCGAGCAATGCGCGTATATCGAGGGGTTTGCGTGCCGAGGGCAGCGCGTTGTTTTGAATGGTCATGGTCGTCTCTCAGTTCGCCAGGCCGCGTGGCAAGGCCAGCTGCAGCAGGTTGGATTCAGTCGCGTGCTCGCGCAGTTGTTCGCCGCGCAGGGCGCCTTCGCACAGCACCAGGATGCGGTCAGAGATGCCCATCACCTCCATCAGGTCGCTGGACACCACAATCACCGCAATGCCACTGGCCGCCAGGTTATGGATGATCTGGTAGATCTCCGACTTGGCGCCGATGTCGATACCGCGAGTGGGTTCGTCGAGCAGCAGCACCTTCATCGGCATCGACAACCAGCGGCCAAGGATGGCCTTCTGTTGGTTGCCGCCGGACAGGTACATGATCTTCTGCGCCGCGTTCGGCGTTTTGACCCGCATCGCCTGGATCTGCCGGTCGGCGTTGCCCTTCTCCCAGCCTTCGCGCAACAGCCAGCCAAAGGTGGAATGGGCGCCACGGGCGCTGATGTTGATGTTTTCAGCGACGCTGCCCAGCGGGATGATGCCCTCTTTCTTGCGGTCCTCCGGACACAGCAATACCCCGGCGGCGATGGCGTCGCGGGGTGAGCGCAGTTGCAGCGCTTGCCCGCACAGTTCCAGGTTGCCGGCACTGGCGCGCTCTAACCCGCTGAGCAAGCGAAACAGCTCGGTACGCCCCGCGCCTACCAGCCCGAAAAGGCCGAGGATCTCGCCCTTGCGCACCTGGAAACTGATGGGTTCACGCAGGCCCGGGCCGAGCAAGCCGTCCACCTTGAGCGCCACTTCGCCCTGCTCACGCGCTCGGTAATCGTAGATATCCTGAATATCGCGACCGACCATGCAGGTCACCAACTGGTCGTGGGTCAGCGTGCTCATGTCCTCGAACGTGCGCACGTAGCGGCCGTCCTTGAACACCGTCACCGCATCGCAAATACGGAACACCTCTTCCATGCGATGGGACACATAGAGCACCACTTTGCCCTCGTCGCGCAGGCGCGCGATGATCGCCATCAAGCGGTCGATTTCCCGCGCCGATAAACTGCTGGTGGGTTCATCAAAGGCGATCACGTTGGCGCCGCGAGACAGCGCCTTGGCGATTTCCACCAGTTGGCGCTGGCCCAGGGACAGGCGCCCAAGCTTCTCGTCGGGGTCGATTTCATCGGCCAGGCCCTTGAGGCAGGCCAGGGCCTGCTTGCGCAGCAGGCCGCGGTTGACCACGCCAAAGCGCGTGGGCAAATGCCCGAGGAACAGGTTCTCGGCCACGCTCATTTCCGGCACCAAGTGCAGTTCTTGGTGAATCACCGCCACGCCGCTGGCGATGCTGTCGGCGGCGCATTTGAAAGCCATGGTTTGCGCGCCGATCTGCACGGTGCCGCTGGATGGAATGTAGGCGCCGCCGAGGATTTTCAGCAGGGTCGATTTGCCGGCGCCGTTCTCGCCCATCAGCGCATGCACCTGCCCCGGGTGGGCGGTGAAGCAAATGCCATCCAACGCCTTGACCCCGGGAAAGGTCTTGCCGATGCCGTCAAAACGCAGGGCCGCAGCGGTCATTTCCACAGCCCGATCTTGGTCAGTTCCGCCTGGAAGTTTTCACGGGTGATCAGCGTCACTTCGTCCATGGCCGTGTATTTCGGCGGCTCGGTACCCTGGGTGACCCACTCGTACATCATCTCAGCGGTTTTGTAGCCTTCAATGTGCGGGCTGGGCAGCATCGAACCAAAGAAGCCGCTGTTGGCTTTCTTCAATTCGCCGATGGCGTCGGTGCCATTGATGCCGATGCCGATCACATTGGCTGCGGCGAAACCGGCGCTTTCGGTGGCGCGCACGCCGCCGAGCACGGTGTTGTCGTTCATACCGCCAATGATCAGGTTTTTCGCGCTGCCCGGCAGTTTGACCAGCGCCGAGTTGGTGGCGTCCATGCTGCCTGGGACGTCGAGGGTTTTCAGTGGGGCGGTGAGGATGTGATCTTTAGGAATGCCAGCCTCTTCCAGGGATTTGATCGAGCCGTCGGTGCGTTTCTTGCCGGTGTCGAGTTCGTTGAAAGTGTTAATCACCGCATAGGTGTCCTTCCAGTCCCAACCGCGTTTTTTCGCTTCGGCGGCCATCGCGGCGCCCTGCTTCTGGCCGACTTCAAACGCGGCCATGCCCAGGTACGGCACGTCTTCCATGAAGTTGCCCTTGGCATCGACAAATCGATCATCCACGGCCATCACTTTTAAGCCGTTGGCCTTGGCCTTGGCGACGATGGCCGGGCCCAGGGACACGTCGGGCGGGCAGATCACGAAGCCTTTGGCGCCGTTGGCGGCCAGGCTGTCAATGGCCGAGAGGGTTTTCTCGCCGTCAGGCACCGCGATCTTGATGAGTTTGAAGCCTTTGTCCTGGGCGGCTTTTTCCGCAAACGCCCATTCAGTCTGGAACCAGGGTTCTTCGGCCTGCTTGACCAAAAAGCCGATCTTCACTTCTTCAGCGGCCAGCAACAGGCCGCTCAAGCTCATGGCCGAGACCGCCACAGCGGCGCAGCACAGGGAACGCAAACCACGACGACGATTCATACGGGTGACTCCTTGTTGTTGTTTTTAGGTAGAACTTTGTAGGAGCGAGCTTGCTCGCGAAAACCCCGAGGGTGACGCGTTCATTCAGCATGAACGCGTTATCGTTGACGTTTTTCGCGGGCAAGCCCGCTCCTACAGGTTATCCGGCGAAGCGGTGACAGGGTTTTCCGGGAACATCCATTTCAATCGCCAGTACCGCACCATCCAACGGATGCCCCAAGGGGCTGGCGGCACTGGTGATATACAGCGTGGTGAGCTCGGGCCCACCGAACACGCAACTGGTGGGCCGGCTGACCGGCAGTTCGATGATGCGATCCACCTCACCCGAGGGCGTTAGCCGCAGCAGGCAACTGCCGTCCCAGCGCGCGTTCCAGATGTAGCCCTCGGCGTCCATGGCCGAGCCATCCGGCCCGCCGCGTGTGTGCGGCCCGAACCAGGCCTGGGCGGCGCCGAGTTGGCCGTCAGCCTGGATCGAATGCTGATAGAGCGTGCCGTCCATACTGTCGCCGAAATGCACCTGGCTGCCCGCCTCGTTCCAGAGCAAGGTGTTGGGAATGCCCAAGCCGTTGAGCAACCGCGTGACCGTTGCATCAGCATCGATGCGAAACAAGCCACCGGAACGCCGGGTAATCGGCAGGTCTTCACCCTGCTCGCCAATGTTGTTCTGCATGGTGCCCAACCACAGCCGGCCCTGGGCATCGCAGCGTGCTTCATTGCCACGGTTGCCCGCTTTCGGGTCGGCCACGCACAACAGCGTCAAGGCTTCGGAGGCCAGATCCAGGCGATACACGCCGCTGCTCAAGGTCACCAGCGCATCGCCGCGTTCACAGGGGATGAACGCCGAGACGTGCTCGGGCAACTGCCACACCTGCAACTGCCCACCCATCAGACGCAGTGCCTGGCGGGCGGCGATATCCACCCAATACAAGGCCTGGGTCGGTGCATCCCAGAACGGCCCTTCGCCCAACCGGGCACGGTGCGGGGTGACTGCGCTCAACGACATGAAACCTCCTGATCAGTTACAGCGATTCGCGCGACGGCGTGCCATTTACCAGCCGCTGAATGCGCAAGGGGTTGGCGTTTTTCAACGCGTCGGGCAGCAGGCTATCAGGGTAGTTCTGGAAGCACACCGGGCGCAGGAAACGGTCGATGGCCAAGGTGCCGACCGAGGTGCCACGCGCATCGGAAGTCGCCGGATACGGCCCGCCGTGAACCATGGAATCGCACACCTCCACGCCAGTGGGGTAACCGTTGAGCAGGATGCGCCCGACTTTCTGTTCCAGCAGGGGCGTGAGTTCGGCGAACTGGTGCAGGTCGGTCGGTTCGCCGATCAGCGTGGCGGTCAATTGCCCGTGCAGCCCCTGCAGGGCGGCGCTGAGTTGGGCCTGATCGGCCACTTCGACGAACACCGTGGTGGGGCCGAACACTTCCTCTTGCAGCACTTCGTCACCGTCAATCAACAGACGTACGTCCGCCTTGAACAGTTGCGGTTGCGCCTGGTTGCCCGATTGCGCGCTGCCCGCCAGATGCTGGATGCCCGGGTGAGAGAGGAGTTTTTCCAGGCCCTTGCCGTAGCTGCCCAGGGTGCCGGCATTAAGCATGGTTTGTGGCGGTTGCTCGCCGATCAATTGCGCGACCTGTTGGGTGAACGCGGTGAACTCAGGCGAGGCGATACCGATCACCAGGCCTGGGTTGGTGCAGAACTGGCCGCAGCCTTGTACCACCGAGGCGGTCAGGTCGCGGGCGATGCTTTCGGCGCGGGCTTGCAGCGCCTGGGGCAGCACGATCACCGGGTTGATGCTCGACATTTCGGCAAACACCGGGATCGGTTGCGGGCGCGCCGCTGCCATGTCGCACAGGGCGCGGCCGCCTTTGAGCGAACCGGTAAAGCCCACCGCCTGGATCGCCGGGTGCTTGACCAGCGCCTCACCGACGCCGCCGCCAAAGATCATATTGAACACGCCGGCCGGCATCTCGGTGGCCTCGGCGGCGCGGATGATCGCATCGGCCACGCGCTCGGCGGTCGCCATGTGGCCGCTATGGGCCTTGAACACCACCGGGCAGCCGGCGGCCAGCGCGGCAGCGGTGTCGCCGCCAGCCGTGGAAAATGCCAGGGGGAAGTTGCTGGCGCCGAACACCGCCACCGGGCCGAGGCCGATGCGGTATTGGCGCAGGTCTGGGCGCGGCAGCGGCTGGCGCTCAGGCAGGGCTTTGTCGATACGCGCGCCGTAGAAGTCACCGCGGCGCAGCACGGTGGCGAACAGGCGCATCTGGCCGCTGGTGCGCCCACGCTCGCCTTTGATGCGTGCGGCCGGCAAGGCGGTTTCGCGGCAGACCAGTTCGACGAAATCATCGCCCAAGGCGTCCAGCTCATCGGCCACTGCATCCAGAAACTGCGCACGCCGTGCGGCGCTCAAGGCGCGATAGGCCGGGTAAGCCTGAGCCGCGGCCTGGGCGGCGGCGTCCACTTCCTGGGCGGTGGCCTGGTAGAAATCCTGGGGCAAGGCTTCGCCGGTGGTAGCGTCGATGCTTTGCAGCTTGACGCTGCCGTTGGCGCTGCGTTGGCCGCCGATGTAGTTGTGGCCGAGAAACTGGGTCATGGGAGTCTCCTTAAAGGTTAAAGGGGGGTGACTTGGCCGGGTTCGAATACCGCGTCGACTGTGCCGATGCCGTTGACCAGCGGCGCGCCGAACTCAGCCTGGCTGATCTCGAACACATCGCCCGGCTGGGTACGTATACCGTCGGCGAATGACAAGGTGGCGGTGCCAAAGAAGTGAATGTGCACGTCGCCCGGCTTGAGGAACTGGCTGTATTTGAAGTGGTGGTATTCGAGGTTTTCCAGGCTGTGGCACATATTGGCCTCGCCGCTGAGGAATTCGTTCTGCCAGATGACTTCGCCGTTGCGCAGGATGCGGCTGGTGCCCGCCAAGTGCTGGGGCAGTTCGCCCACGCGCAGCTCCGGGCCATAGCTGCAACTGCGCAGCTTGGAATGAGCCAGGTACAGGTAGTTCTTGCGCTCCATCACATGGTCGGAGAACTCGTTGCCTACCGCAAAACCCAGGCGATAGGGTTTACGGTCATGCCCGATCACATAGAGGCCGCCGATTTCCGGTTCTTCGCCGGCGTCTTCGGCGAACGGCGGCACCGGGAAGGCCTGGCCTGGGCGTACGACGATGCTGCCATCGCCTTTGTAGAACCACTCCGGTTGCACACCGGCCTGGCCAGCGCCTGGTTTGCCGCCCTCCACGCCCCATTTGAAGATGCGCATGGTGTCGGTCATCGCGCTGTCGTCGCCGGCCTGCTGGTGCATCTTGTCGCGGGCCGAGGCACTGCCCAGGTGGGTAAGGCCGGTGCCGCTGATCAGCATATGGGCCGGGTCTGGGTGGTCCAGCGGCGGCAGGATTTTGTGTTCCGCCAACAAGGCGGCGTAGTCATGGCTGCCGCCCAGGCCGAGGGCTTCTACCTGTTGCTGCAACTTGCCGCCGGCATCGATGGCGGCCAGCGCGAGTTCACGCACGCTGTGGGCGCCGCGCACTTCGCGTACCTGGTTGCCTTCTACCACGCCGACGCGGCGCTCACCGTTACTCAACTCGAACTGAACTAAACGCATGCAGCTTCTCCTGGATTTAAGTGCGTGTGGCGCCACGGGCGCTGGCGGCGAATTGGTCGACGGGCAGCACGTGCTTGCGCTCCAACAAGCGGTAGACCACGAGGGTCAGCAGCAAGCCGAACACCATCACACCGGATAAGAAATACAAGCCTGAGGCCAGGTTGCCGGTGTACTCCTTGAGCGCACCGATCACGAACGGGCCGATATAGCCGCCGAGGTTGCCCACCGAGTTGATCAAGGCAATACCGGCCGCCGCACTGGCGCCGGCAAAGAAGCGCCCCGGCAGGGTCCAGAACACGGCCGTGCAGGAAAACATTGCAAATGCCGCCAGGCACAGCGCGGCCATTTGCAGCACCGGCACGGTGAGCCAGGCGCTGCAGAACAGGCCGATGGCGCCCAGCACATAGAGCACGGCGAGATGGCCATAACGGTCGTTCAAGCGGTCGGAACTGCGCGGGATGATCAACAGGCCGATGATGCCGAAGATATAGGGCACGGCGGAGATGAAGCCGGTGGTGAGATCGCTGCCGCCAAACTGCTTGATCAGGGTGGGCAGCCACAGGCCGAGGCCGTAGATGCTCAGGGTTACCGGCAGGTAGAACAGCGCCAGCAGCAACACGCGCTTGTCCTTGAGCGCATGCAAGGGGTTGCCGTGGCGCGTCTGGCCGTAGGCTTGCAGGTCTTTGTGCAGCTCGCCGGTGAGCCAGGCTTTTTCTTCCTCGCTCATCCAGTTGACCTTTTGAGGGCCGTCCGGCAGGTAGCGCAGCACCGGCCAGGTCAGCAGGATCGCCGGGGTGCCGATCACGATAAACAGCCACTGCCAGCCATGCAGGCCGAGGATGCCGTCCATGCCGAGCAAACCGCCGGACACTGGACCTGTGATCATCATTGCAATCGGTTGGGAGAGGATGAACAGCCCGAGGATCTTGCCGCGATGGCGCACCGGGAACCATTGGGTGATGTAGTACAGCACGCCGGGAAAGAACCCCGCCTCCGCCGCGCCCAGCAAAAAGCGCATCACATAGAAGCTGTGCGGCCCCTGCACGAACGCCATGCCGATGGTGATGGCGCCCCAGGTGATCATGATGCGCGCAAACCAGCGCCGCGCGCCGAAGCGGTCGAGCATCAGGTTGCTGGGAATCTCGAACAGGAAATAGCCAATAAAGAACAACCCCGCACCCAGGCCATAGGCGGCGTCGCCGATGCCCACGTCAGCGCCCATGTGCAGCTTGGCGAACCCTACGGCGGAACGGTCCACGTAGGCGATCAGGTACAGCAGGATCAGGAAGGGAATCAGTTTCAGCGTGATGCGCCGAATAAGCCGCAGTTCCTGGCTCATGGGGTCGATCTCCGATTGTTGTTTTTATAGAAGCTCAGGGGACGCCTCTCGCGAAAATCCGCCAGGGTCATACCTCAGTTGAGAAAGACTATATAGTATGACTATTTGCAAAACAACACTTCCAAAGCTTGGTTTTTGCGCTTATGTTTAGCTACGGTTAGAACATATAGTCATACAATAAGAGAATCGATCATGCCTGACAAAAAGCCCGGCCTACGCTCTGCCCAGTGGTTTGGTACCGCCGACAAGAACGGTTTCATGTACCGCAGCTGGATGAAGAACCAAGGCATTGCCGACCATCAGTTCCATGGCAAGCCGATCATCGGCATCTGCAACACCTGGTCGGAGCTGACGCCGTGCAATGCGCACTTCCGCCAGATCGCTGAGCACGTCAAGCGTGGCGTGATCGAGGCCGGGGGCTTCCCGGTGGAGTTCCCGGTGTTTTCCAATGGCGAATCCAACCTGCGCCCTACCGCCATGCTCACTCGCAACCTGGCGAGCATGGACGTGGAAGAAGCGATTCGCGGTAATCCGATTGATGGCGTGGTACTGCTCACCGGCTGCGACAAGACCACCCCGGCGCTGCTGATGGGCGCGGCCAGTTGTGACGTGCCGGCCATCGTGGTCACCGGCGGGCCGATGCTCAACGGCAAGCACAAGGGCCAGGACATCGGCTCGGGAACGGTGGTGTGGCAGCTCAGCGAACAGGTCAAGGCCGGCACCATCACCCTGGATGACTTCCTCGCGGCCGAGGGCGGCATGTCGCGTTCGGCGGGCACCTGCAACACCATGGGCACGGCTTCTACCATGGCGTGCATGGCCGAAGCACTGGGCACTTCCCTGCCCCACAACGCGGCGATTCCGGCCGTGGATGCACGCCGCTATGTACTGGCGCACATGTCGGGCATGCGCGCCGTGGAGATGGTGCGTGAAGACTTGAAGCTGTCGAAGATCCTTACCAAGGAGGCATTCGAAAACGCTATCCGCGTGAACGCGGCCATCGGCGGCTCGACCAACGCGGTCATCCACTTAAAAGCCATCGCTGGGCGCATCGGCGTCGAGTTGGACCTGGATGACTGGACCCGCATCGGCCGCGGCATGCCGACCATCGTCGACCTGCAACCCTCCGGGCGCTTTCTGATGGAAGAGTTCTACTATGCCGGTGGCCTGCCCGCCGTGCTGCGCCGCCTGGGTGAAGCCAACCTGATCCCGCACCCTAACGCCTTGACCGTCAACGGCAAGTCCCTGGGCGAGAACACCCAGGATTCACCGATCTACGGCCAGGACGAAGTGATCCGCACCCTGGACAACCCGATCCGCGCCGACGGCGGCATCTGTGTGCTGCGTGGCAACCTCGCGCCCCTGGGCGCGGTGCTCAAGCCTTCGGCGGCAAGCCCCGAACTGATGCAGCACCGTGGCCGCGCCGTGGTGTTCGAGAACTTCGACATGTACAAGGCACGCATCAACGACCCGGAGCTGGACGTGGATGCCAACTCGATCCTGGTCATGAAAAACTGCGGCCCCAAGGGTTACCCCGGCATGGCCGAAGTCGGCAACATGGGCCTGCCCGCCAAGCTGCTGGCCCAGGGCGTGACGGACATGGTGCGCATTTCCGATGCGCGCATGAGCGGCACCGCCTACGGCACCGTGGTGTTGCACGTTGCACCGGAAGCCGCTGCCGGCGGGCCGTTGGCGACTGTGAAGGAAGGTGACTGGATCGAACTCGATTGCGCCAATGGCCGCCTGCACCTGGACATTCCCGACGCCGAGCTGGCCGCGCGCATGGCCGACCTGCCGCCCGCGCAGAACCTCATTGTCGGCGGCTATCGCCAGCTGTACATCGACCATGTGCTGCAGGCCGACCAAGGCTGTGACTTTGACTTCCTGGTGGGCTGTCGCGGGGCAGAAGTCCCACGGCATTCCCACTAATTGGGATGCTATGATGCGGCGAATCTAAGCCAGAGCCTCGCCGTCGTTATGGATCACCAGCCGCCCAAGCCGCGCAAGAGCCAGCATGCCCAGATCGTTCAGGACTTGGGCATGCACATCGTTTCCGGTCGCTTCAAGCCTGAAGAACGGTTGCCCATGGAAGCCACGCTGTGCGAGGAATACCAGGTCAGCCGCTCGGTATTGCGCGAAGCCACGCGAGTGCTCAGCGCCAAAGGCCTGGTGTATTCCAAGCCACGGGTGGGCGCGGTGGTACGGCCACGCTTGAAATGGCACCTGCTCGACCCGGACGTGCTGTCCTGGTTGATGCAGTCCACGCCCCACAGCGAGTTCTTCAACACCCTGGCCGGGGTGCGCCGCATCCTCGAACCGGAAATCGCCGCCATGGCCGCGACCACCGCCACCGATGAAGACATCGCCACCATCGAACACGCCTACCAGGGCATGGAAACCGCCAAGACCCACGAGGAGCTGTTGCAGGCCGACCTGGACTTCCACCGCGCAATTGCCGACGCCACCCGCAACGACCTGCTCGCCTATATGTGCAACATGCTCTCGCTGCCGTTGCGCGAGTCGATCAACATCACCAACCGCCGCCCGGACATCCAGGGCCTGAGTCTGCCGCGGCACAAGGCGATCCTCACGGCGATCCAGAACCGCGATGCCCTGGGCGCGCGGCATGCGTCGCTGGTGCAACTGGATGACACGCGGGTGGCGCTGGACACGGTGATGAATGTGTTGACGCCGCTGTAAACCCGCGTCATTCCTGATTGTTATTGTTGGCCCTGGGGCAGCTGTTATCGCCCTCTTTTTTCAGCGCCAGGACGGCCTGGCGCTCGGACAGCAAGTGGGTGATGGCGCCGCCGATCGCCGCAGAAATCAACGCCAACGCCTCTTTAGGCAGATTGATCGCCGCCCAGGTCAACCCGCCGATCAGCAGGATGACAAACAGGATATTGAAACGTGACACGCCGAGTTTTATCGAGCGGACGATATCGGACGTGTCCTGCATTTTTTCGAAGCGTTTAAGGTCTTCGAACTTGCGAACCGATTCCAGGGTTTCCAGGTAATGGGTTTCGGCCCGCTTGAGTTTCTTGATCACATCGGCTTCAAGCATGATCTCCTCTATCTCGATCCTGACCAGGCTGATATTGGCGCCTGGGCGGCCGAGAATTTCCGAACTCAACGAACCCTCGGCCAGCTCGGCCAGCAGGTAGGTATAGGAGGTCTCGCTGATGTCCTTGGCATACTTTTGCAAGGCTGATGTGTAGCACTTGGTGGCGTATCGGGTGAACAGACGCTCGGCGTCGTTAGTCTTTTTGATCAGCTCTTCAACTTCGTCGATCAGTTCCCGTTCCATTTTTAATATCCCTATTAAGCGTGGCTTCGAAAAGCAATGAGCGCCGACTGCTGCACAGGCACGTTAGGGGCAAACATCCCTCGATCAAGGGCCAGTGTCTACTGTCAAACCTGACAGGTGAATAGGATGCAGGGCACTGTGGAGAGGGAGCTGGCTCGCCTGCGATAGCCCTAGGTATCTACACAACTTTTCGGTTGCAGCAGCCAACCCCCCGGTAACCACGATGCGAAGCGAGCCGCTCTTGATCTTGCTCTTGATCTGCTTGTGATCTTGATCTCAGGCGCCCCGTTAAACCACGCTGGCCGGAATTCGGCAGGGATTTGGGGGGCAAACCGGCAGGGATGCCGGTTTAGCCGCCCCGCGCCATGGATGGCGCGTGGCGGCGGCCCCACAAATCACTGGCGGATTACGGGCACACCGAGCCTAGGCGAGGTGCCGAGTGGTGGGGCAAGAGCCTTTTGCTTACTTTTGGGCTCTTTTCAAAAGTGAGCCGCTGTCAGAGCGGAACCCTAAGTGGCCGTTACCGCAGGAATGGATATGTACACGATCCAACTGTGTTGACTGTCAGGCCGCCTTCGCGAGCAAGCCCGCTCCCACAGTTGGACCGTGGGATGTCAGGTAGAGAGGTGTCGGCTGGCGGGCCGTCATCGCAGGCAAGCCAGCTCCCACATATCGAAGCTGTTCATCACAGGGTGTAGGCGATGCCCACCTGCACGGTACGCGGTGCGCCGGGGTAGGCGTAGATATTGCCGAACGCGCCTTCTTCATACTCGCGGTTGAACAGGTTCTTCACATCCAGGTTCAGACGCACCTGCTCATTGACCTTGTAGTAGCCGAGCAAGTCGACCACGGTATAAGCGTCCATGGAGAATGCCGTGTTGGCAGTCTGGCCGGCGCGTTGGTCGACGTACTTGCCGCCGGCGCCCAAGCCCAGGCCTTTGAGCGCGCCGTCCTGAAACTCATAAACGTTGAGCAGGCTGAAACTGTTGCGCGGGATGTTCATCAAGCGTGTGCCGGAGCGGAAGGTGTTATCACGGGTGACTTCGGCATCCACATAGGCATAGCCGCCGATTACGCGCCATTCAGGGGTGAGATTACCCGCCACATTCAGGTCGAACCCTCGACTGCGCACTTGGCCGGCGGCAACACTGAAGGTGTTTGTGGTGTCTGCTGGGTCGTTGGTCAGCACGTTCTTCTTCTCGATCTGATAGATCGCCGCGTCCACGCTCAACTGCCGGTCCAGCGCCTCCCACTTGATACCCATCTCGTACGACTTGCCCTTCTCCGGCGCAAAACCACCGCCTTCACGACTGGCGCCAGTGTTGGGCTTGAACGAACGCGCGGCATCGGCATACACCGCGACGGTGTCGGTGAGGTCGTAGATCACACCCACACGCGGGGTGACCGCGTTGTCGGCAGCCTGCCAGCTTTTACCTACATAGTTCTGGTAATCATGCTCGAAACGCTCAAAGCGGGCACCGGCCAGTACTTTCAGACGTTCGGTGAGGGCGACCTGGTCCTGCACGAAGGCAGCATAGGTTTTGAGGTTTTCTTTATCGTGGGTCGGCGTACGGGTCAGCGCTGGACGGGTTTGACCGTACACCGGATCAAAGATATCGATCGGGTAAGTACCCGCAACGGCGCTGGAACGCTGGATGATCGACTTGTAGTCGTAATCCTCGTACTCGATACCCGTGAGCAGCGTGTGATCGAAGCCGCCAGTGGAGAAGTGCCCGGTCAAGTTGAGCTGGTAATCCTTGTCGGTCCATTCCAGCTTGCGATAGTTGAAGTTGCGTTGCAGGGTGCGGCCATCGGCGCCCAGGCTGCCCGACCCATTGGCTTCGATGGCATTGCCTTTCAAGCTACCGTCCAACCACTGAAAACCGCCGCCCAGGGTCCAGTTGTCACTCAATGCATGCTCGAAACGCAACTGCGCCATGTTGTTGTCGTTGTGCAGCTTGCCGGCGTCCTTGTCGCCCCAGAACGTATCACGCGAGGGCGTGCCGCGCTGGTTGGGGAAGCGCGTCAGGCCGCGGTCCAGCGGGTGGTTGTTGCGCATGAAATCGCCTTCGAAGGTCACCTTGGTGTCATCGGTGGCCTGCCAGGTAATCACCGGCGTCACGCCGTAGCGTTCCGTCTCGACGTGATCGCGGAAGGTGTCGCCGCCCTCGCCCACCACGTTCAGGCGATAGGCCAGGCGACCTTCCTCGTCCAGCGGGCCGGAGGCATCCAGGGTGCCGCGCTTCATGCCCTGGTCATTGAGCTGGCTGCCCAGGGTGACGGTGCGTTCGGCCAGCGGTTGCTTGGACACCACGTTGAAGGTGCCGCCCGGGTCGCCACGGCCGTAGAGCATGGTCGCGGGGCCGCGCAGCACTTCAAGACGCTCGATGGTGTTGGCGTCCGGCATGTTCGGGTAACCGCGGTTGATCGGGAAACCGTTACGGTAGAACTCACCGGTGGTGAAGCCGCGCACGGTAAAAGTGGTCAGGCCCTGCCCGCCGAAATTGTTGGCGCGGCCCACGCCGCCGGCGTAGTCGAGGGCATCCTGCAGGCGCGTTGCACCGAGGTCTTCGACCACGTCCTTGGACACCACGCTGATGGACTGCGGGGTTTCATGAATAGAGGTGTCGGTGCGCGTCGCACTGGCTGAGCGTGTGGCGTGGTAGCCCTGCACGGGGCCTTGGGCCGACTCAAGGTCGGCGGTGGCGGTGACATTGGTCGCTTGCAGCTCGATACTGGCACTCTCGGCAGGCACCTGCTCTGCCCACGCGAAGGGGGAAAACGCCTGGAGCACACAGATGGAAATCAGGGTACGACGCATGGGTGTAGAACCTAGTGAATGAGCCAGATGGGACGGCAAACCTGCCAAGAATTCGCCGCGCATCATATATCAGGGCATTCTCGTTTGATATCGGTTCTCATTTGTTATTTTTCGCCGCTTAGGTCGCGAAAAACAACAGGCGAAAAAAAGCCACTCAATCGAGTGGCTCATGCAACGCGCAGGCTTACCTCAGCGATAGCGTTCCAACCAGTGCGCGTAAGGTGCCGGCAAGGTCCAGGAGGACTTGTCCACGCCCAGTTCCTTGGCGGCAAAGTAGGCCCAATGTGGGTCAGCCAAATGTGCGCGACCTACCGAAACCAGGTCCAGGTGCCCGGCCTGCAACGCGCCTTGCGCCAGTTGCGGCGTGCCGAAGCCCCAGGCCGAGGTCACCGGAATACCGGCTTCACGGCGTACACGTTCAGCAATCGGGCCCATGAAGGCCGGGCCCCACGGAATGTTGGTGTCAGGAATGGTAAAGCCGACACTGACGCTCAACAGGTCCAGGCCACCGTCCTTGAAACGGCGGGCCAGTTCAATGGACTCGGTGAGGGTCTGCTCATCACGGCCGTCGTATTCGATCACGCCGAAACGAGCGGTGAGCGGCAGGTTTTCCGGCCAGACTTCACGCACTGCAGCCAGGGTTTCCAAAAGGAAGCGGCTGCGGTTGTCGAAGCTGCCACCGTAGGCATCGGTACGCTGGTTGGAGTGTTCGGAGAAAAAGCTCTGGCCCAGGTAGCCGTGGGCGAAGTGCAGCTCGATCCATTCAAAGCCGGCATCGCGAGCACGGCGGGCCGCGTCGACGAAGTCCTGCTGTACGCGGGCGATGTCTTCCAGGGTCATAGCACGGGGTACGTTGGGCAGGTTGGCACCGAACGCGATGGCAGACGGGGCAATGGTTTCCCAGCCACGGGCATCAGAAGCCGGGATGTGGTCATCACCTTCCCAAGGGCGGTTGGCGCTGGCTTTGCGGCCGGCGTGAGCGATCTGAATGCCCGGCACCGAACCTGCGGCCTTGATCGCCTTGACCATCGGCACGAATGCCTCGGCGTGGGCGTCGCTCCAGATGCCGGCGCAGCCTGGGGTGATGCGCCCTTCCGGGGCGACCGCAGTGGCTTCGACCACCAGCAGGCCAGCACCGCCACGGGCCATGCCGGCCAGGTGCACGTGGTGCCAGTCGTTGACCATGCCGTCGTCGGCCATGTATTGGCACATCGGTGGGATAGCAATGCGATTGCGCAAGGTCACGTCTTTAAGTTTGAACGGTTCGAACAAGGCCGACATTGGGAGCTCCAGGAAGGGGTGAATGATTCGATAGTTCGATGGTAATCGAACTATGGTATTGAACGCTACCCCCCTGTTATGATCCGCTCCATGCGAGCCTTCAAACACCCTACCCCGCTGGAATTGACGCTTGAGCGTGTGCTGTACGCCTTGAGCGACCCCGTACGCCTGGACATCGTGCGTTACCTGGCCAACGTGCCAGAGGCCACCTGTGGCGAACTGGACGGTGGGCGGCCGAAGTCCAGCATGTCCCATCATTTCCGGGTATTGCGCGATGCTGGCTTGGTGCACACGCGCAATGTGGGCACCACCCATATGAACTCGTTGCGCCGTGACGAGCTGGAGAGCCGCTTCCCGGGGTTGCTGGCCAGTGTGTTGTCACAGCGCTAGACGCATAACTTCGGCGCGACGCTGGGCCTGTGGCGAGGGCGCTTGCTCCCGTGACGGCCTGCCAGCCGCCACCCATCTCCCTGACACACCACGGTCAAACTGTGGGAGCTGGCTTGCCTGCGATAGCGGCCTGATAGCCGCCCCATATCTAACTGAGACCCCACGATCCAACTGTGCGGGCTTGCTCGCGAAGGCGGCCTGGCAGTCAACACGGTTGGATTGTGTGCATATCCATTGCTGCGGTAACGGCCACCTAGGGTTCCGCCCTGACGGCGGCTCACTTTTGAAAAGAGCCCAAAAGTAAGCAAAAGGCTCTTGCCCCACCACTCGGCACCTCGCTTAGGCTCGGTGTGCCCGTAATCCGCCAGGGATTTGGGGGGCCGCCGCCACGCGCCATCCATGGCGCGGGGCGGCTAAACCGGCATCCCTGCCGGTTTACCCCCCAAATCCCTGTCGAATTCCGGCCAGCGTGGTTTAACGGGGCGCTTAAGATCAAAAGCAGATCAAGAGCAAGATCAAGAGCGGCTCGCTTCGCATCGTGGTTAGCGTTAGCTGCTGCAACTTGGAAAGTTGTGTAGATACCTATGCGCTAGACGGCAAGCCTCAGGACAAGATCGCCTTTAACAGCGCGCCGTCCAGGTGCACACAGTCTTTGCCATTGCGCTTGGCGCCGTACAGGTTTTTGTCCGCCATCTTGAGCACGGCCGATAACTCGTCGCCCGGTGAAAAACGCGCCATCCCCGCACTGCAGGTGTAATGGTGGGGTGCGGGCACACTGCTGCGGATCGCCTGCAACAAGTCCAGGGCGTAATCACAGGCCACCTCCACATCGTCGCCCTGCAATAACACGCCGAACTCTTCCCCCCCGATCCGCCCGAAGCTGTGGCTGCCTTTGGCGTTTTTCAGGCACAGGGCCATGGCGCGCAAAATCTTGTCCCCCACGTCGTGGCCATACAGGTCGTTTTTTTCTTTGAAACTGTCGATATCCAACATGATGAAGTAGCCGCCCTGCTCCCCAGCCAGCAACTTCTCGAAACTCTGCATAAAAGCGCGCCGGTTGAGAATGGAGGTCAGGTAGTCGGTCTCGGCCAAGGCGCGAAACTCGCTTTCCACCAGCAATACCGAACGCAGGTTCTTCAAGTAGGAATAACTCAAGATAAACCCGATGGACACCGATGCCGCGCAGAACAGCAGCAAATACACCTCATTGCCAGCTTCTATATCCGTCTGCATGGGCGGCCATAGGATCAGCCAGATCAATAGCGCATCGACCAGATAATCCTGGACACTGATAAACAAGATGGCGCTGCCCACCACCAGGGTCACGGCCAACGGCAAGCCGTAGATACGCAACTCTTCGTTCAAATGAATCAAATAGGCGAAGCCGACGGACAACAACACCATATAGATGACCCCCAGCACTCGCCAGAGCAGGAAGTTCGCGGTGGTGGCATGTACCCGGCAAACAATCAGCAGGCCGACCGTGACGGCCAACATATAAAGGTCCAACTTCAAGGTCGGAGGAATCAGGAGCATGCCGACCCAGGCAATAATTCCTACCCATTCGGCCTGGGCCACCGCAGGTGACAACAAACTGCGCATTCTGGGCCGCAACTTCAAGTTAGCAGGCATCCTTACGCTCCCATCTCAATAGCATGCAGGCCCATCGCAAATGAAAAGGCCATGAACCGCTTTACCAGGCTGGCAAAGGGTGGCAGAACTTCCAGCCGGGTTTTGGAGTGGGCTTTGAAATAACCCTTTTCAACCCCCTCCTGCACCATACGGATAATGTGGGTCTTGGACACGGAAAGTTGCTTGGCCAAGGCCAGGTAGGAAGACGACCGGAAGGTGGCGCGGTCGTTCTCGGGGGCAAAGGCGTCGTTGTAGATCGCCAGCATCAACAGATGGCCAGCGTCGCGCTTCACCAGCCAATAACATTCGGGCAGCAAGACATCCACCGTCAACTCGGCCGCGAGAATCATGGCAAAACCCTTGAAATAGAGCGCCAGGAACTCGCGGTCATCCAGGTCGCGCATCTGCCGGAACACTTCCCTCTCGGGGTAGAGCAGCGCCAACGACTCAGTGAGCGCGGTGAGCATCAACCGCGCTTCGCGGCAGGCTTCATCCGAGGGTGCATACACCCTGAAGCGACTGTCTTCGGGGTGCGGCGCAACCTCCATGAAGCCCAGGGCCTGGAACAGCAAAAAGATCGATTCCAGGCTGTTTTTCGAACAATACTTGCGCGTTACGCACAAGGCTTTAACTTCTGCCAACAACGGCAGCGGTGTGGAAAAGTATTGGCTCAATAATGCAAACGACACCATCAAGCGGCTGTATTTAAGGGCACTCTTGTAGAAAAACGGTCGTCTCGAATAGGGCACGAGCAGCACGTGGTAATGCGCTCTCATGCACGATTCAAAATCCTTATGACGTTCGAGCGCTTGCGCGGTATTACACATAGCCAACTTCAACGAACTGACACGCATGAAAGAGCCCTGATCATCCAACTTGATGCCACTGATCTCAGCTACGAAATCCCTGCAGCCCGGCTCCAAAACAAATCACTTCAATAATCCTGCCATTAATGGCTTTTCGCCTCGAACGCAATGTACAGCGATTGCCGGACAAGACGTCATCAGTACCAAAGTTGTTCCACATTCAAACGCCACTGCCGCACACAGTTGCGCGCAACCTTTGGTTACATTCACTCCGCCTGGCGGTTAGAGGACTAATCGATTCAGCACGCTGCGAACCTTCCCCTCTCGACGGCGTCGTAACAGGGATTGTTGCCAACCGCCCGCCGCGAGGTTCTCGTTTGAAAGCTGCCCTTCTGAAGAAATACCGCCTGATCATCAAGACCATGGGCTATGTGGGCTGGGCGTTGTTCTGGCTGTTGTTGTGGGATGTGGCAGTGACGGTGGACTTCATGCTGTTTCTCACCGCCAAGATCAATTTGCCGCTGATGCCCCTGACCTTGCTCGGCTCGGCACTGGTGGTGCTGATCAGTTTTCGCAACAGCAGCGCCTACAACCGCTGGTGGGAAGCACGCACGCTGTGGGGCGCGATGGTCAACAACTCGCGCAGTTTTGCCCGGCAAGTGTTAACCCTGCTCGATGACGCCCCTGGTGAGGTGAACCCGGTGAAGTCGACGCTGTTGCGCCGTCACGTGGCTTACGTCAACTGCCTGGCTGCGCACCTCAAGGGCCAGCCGTGCCCGGAGGAAGTGCGAGCCTTTATTCCCGCCGAAGAATTTGCGCGCAACGGCGCCACCAATAACTTCGCCAATGACATCCTCACCGGCTCAGCCTCGTTGCTGGCGCGCGAATACCAGGCCGGGCGCCTGGACAGCATTCGCCTGGCGCGGTTGGAGTCGACCCTGGTGGACCTCTCGAACGCCCAGGGCGGCATGGAGCGGATTGCCAACACGCCACTGCCCTACCCTTATGTGTATTTCCCACGGCTGTTCATTTCGCTGTTCTGCCTGATCGTGCCGGTGGGCCTGGTCGAATCCCTTGGCTGGTTCACGCCGCTGGCCTCCACCGTCGTGGGCTTCATGCTGCTGGCCATCGAACGCATCGGCACCGACCTGCAAAGCCCGTTCAATTCCAGCGAACACCAGATCCAGATGGAAAGCATCTGCGAGACCATCGAGAAGAACCTGCAGTCGATGCGCCGCGATGCCCTGGTCGGTGACCCGATCGCCTGATTACCCTTGCTCAAGTGCCTGCGCCCTCGGCCGATATACCGAGGGTACGCATGGCCTCGCCTCTCACAAAAACGCCTGCGACATGCAGCACTAATTTTTCTCCCCTTGCCAAAACTATAAATACCCGCGGGTGAAGTCATGAATATCAAGCAGAAGCTGACATGGGCGTTTGCGGCCATCGCGTGCGTGCCGGTCATCCTGGTCGCCATTATCGTGGTGCTGAATCTGCGCGAGGGTGCGCTGGCCAACTTCCTCCACAGCAGCGGCCGCGAGATCCGCCAGATCGACAATGGCATGCAGCAGTTTTTCGACGGCATCAGCCAGAATGTCGACTTCGTCGCCAAAGACCCGCGCGTGATCGCGGCCAAGAACCTCAAGAGCTATGCCGGTGCCGATGCCGCGCAAATACCGCTTACACCAACCAACACCGAACTGCTGGCGATTTTCGATCAGTTCGCCAAAAGCCACCCCAGCACCGCCTACCTGTCCCTGGGCCTGAGCGATGGCGGCTACGCCAGTTGGCCGGACGACGCCAAACTGACGCAATACGACCCGCGCACCCGCCCCTGGTATCAGGCCGCCATCGCAGCGCCAGGCAAGACCGTGCGCACAGGCGCCTACTACTGGGCGCCGGACGATGTGGTGCTGATCGGCACCGTGCGCACCGTCGCGGATGCCACGGGCAATATCCTTGGAGTAGTCGGCCTGGACGTATCGCTCAAGCAGCTCACCGAACTGGTGCGCACCATCAAGCTGGGCGACAGCGGCTACCTGATGCTGGTGGAAGCCGACGGCAACGTGCTGGTGGACCCCAGCGATGCCACGCACAACTTCAAGCCCCTGGCAGGCCTGGGCGCGAACTACGCCGAACTGGCCAAGCACGGCGATGGCGTGACCGAGGTGAGCATCGACGGTGTGGCCTATATGGCTAACGTGGTCAGTTCCAAAGACCTGGGCTGGCGCTTTATCGGCCTGATCAAGCGGGACGAAGTGATGGCCGGTGCCACCCGCCTGACGTGGTTGATCGCGGCGATTGCCGCCGTATTGGCCGTGGTGTTCGCCATCGTCGGCGCCAGTTTTGCCCGTGTGATCGTGCGCCCGATTCGCGGCGTGGCCGACGGCCTGCAGGAAATCGCCGAAGGTGAAGGCGATCTCACGCGTCAGCTCAAGGTGCAGGGCAAGGACGAAACCGCGAGCCTCGCCGGCTGGTTCAACCAGTTCCTGAGCATGATCGCGCAACTGGTGCAGCGCATCGGCAACGCCTCCTCAGACCTGCAAACCGCCGCCGCCGACACCAGCGCCGTGGCCAACAATATGAACCAGGCCGCCGGCCGCCAGCGCGAAGCCGTGGAACTGGTGAGCACCGCGTTCAACGAGATGGTCGCCACCGCCAACGAAGTCGCGCGTTCATGCAGCGCCGCCGCCACGAGTGCCGATGAGGGCTATCGCGACGTGCACACCGGCCAGCAGCACATCGGCGAAGCCACCGGCAGCGTGCTCAAGCTCAGCGAAGACCTGCAAAAATCCACACAGACCATGCAGTTGCTTGAGCAAGACAGCCAGAACATCAACACCATCCTCGACACCATCCGTTCGATTGCCGAACAGACCAACCTGCTGGCGCTCAACGCCGCAATCGAAGCCGCCCGCGCTGGCGACCAGGGCCGCGGCTTTGCGGTAGTGGCCGATGAAGTGCGTGCACTGGCGCGTCGCACCGCCGACTCCACCGGCGAAATCGACAGCCTGCTGGGCAACCTCGCCCGCCGCACCCAGGAAGTCACCCAGCAGATGCAAGGCAGCTTGCTGGTGTCCAACACCAGCGTTGCGCGCATCCAGCAGGCCCGCGATAGCTTCGACAAGATCCGTGGTTCGGTGGACTCGATTCGCGACCAGAACACCCAGATCGCCACCGCCGCCGAAGAACAACACCAGGTGGCCGAAGAGATCAACCGGCATATCGCGCAGATCCACGCCGACGCGCAGTTGGTGGAAGGCTTTGCGCATTCGGCGCAGACCGGGTCAGGGCGGCTGACTGATATTTCCGGCCAGCTCAATGGCCTGGTGGGGCGTTTCAAGTTCTGATGCCTTAACAGGCAGCGCTGGACCGTGGCGAGGGAGCTTGCTCCCGCTGGACTGCGTAGCAGGCCCAGTCTTTTGGGGCCGCTTCGCGCCCCAGCGGGAGCAAGCTCCCTCGCCACAGGGTAGCAGCGGCCCCGCCCCATCATCGCAGTACCTGCAACAGTCTATTGCAGGACTCAAATGTACTAACCGGTTACTTATCTTGCTAAAATCGCGTCTTTGCCCTCTCTCACTCGAGTCCATTCGACATGAAACGAGCATCGCGCGCCGCTGGCGTCTCTAAATTCTTACTCCTGGGCCTGGGCGTCGTCATCGCCCTGCTCGGCCTTGCGCTGGCCGTCGGCGGCGCCAAACTGGTCAGCCTGGGAGGTTCCTGGTACTTCCTGCTGGGCGGCGTGGTCATGGCCATTTCCGGGCTGCTGATTGCCCGCTGCAAGCCTGCCGGCGCCTGGTTGTTCGCCGCGTTTCTGCTGGCTACCGCCGTGTGGGCAGTAGCCGACGTGGGCCTGGAATACTGGCCGCTGTTCTCGCGACTGTTCATGTTTGCGGTGATCGGCGTGGTGGTCGCGCTGGTGTATCCGTTGCTGGCCGGCAAACCGGCGCGGGGTGCCTATGGCGTCGCCGCCGTGTTGGCGCTGGGCGTGGCGGTGGCAGCGGGCAATATGTTTGTCGCGCACCCAAGCGTTGCGCCCACCGGTGCAGGCCCGGGCGTCACACCCGTGGCTGCGGCCGATGCGCAGAAAGATTGGGCGCACTACGGTAATACCGAAGGTGGCAGCCGTTTCGCCGCGCTGGACCAGATCAACCGCGACAACATCGACAAGCTCAAAGTCGCCTGGACCTACCACACCGGCGACGTGGCCATCAGCGACGGCAACGGTGCCGAAGACCAACTGACGCCCCTGCAGGTCGGCAACAAAGTGTTTATCTGCACCCCGCACAACAACCTGATCGCGTTGGATGCCGACACCGGCAAAGAACTGTGGAAGAACGAAGTCAACGCCAAATCGGCAGTGTGGCAGCGTTGCCGGGGCATGGCGTATTTCGACGCCAGCGCGCCGATTGCCCAGCCGACCCAGCCCAACAGCTCGCCGATCCTGGCCGCCAGCGTGCCTGCCGGTGCGCAGTGCCAGCGTCGCCTGTTGACCAACACCATTGATGCACGCCTGATCGCCGTGGACGCCGACACCGGCAAGTTCTGCGAAGACTTCGGCACCCATGGCCAGGTAGACCTCAAAGCTGGCCTGGGCAATGTACCGGACAGCTACTACCAACTCTCTTCAGCGCCGCTGATAGCCGGCACCACCGTGGTGGTCGGCGGCCGCGTGGCAGACAACGTGCAGACCGATATGCCCGGTGGCGTGATCCGTGGTTTTGACGTGATCACCGGCCAAATGCGCTGGGCCTTCGACCCAGGCAACCCTGAAGACAAGCAGGCCCCGACGGGCGATGCCACCTACGTGCGCAGCACCCCGAACAGCTGGGCGCCGATGTCTTACGACCCGCTGATGAACACGGTCTTCCTGCCGATGGGCAGTTCGTCCACCGATATCTACGGCGTGGAACGCACCCAGCTCAACCACAAATACGGCGCTTCGGTGCTGGCACTCGATGCGTCCACCGGTGCCGAGAAGTGGGTCTACCAGACGGTCCACAACGACCTCTGGGACTTCGACCTGCCCATGCAGCCAAGCCTGATCGACTTCACCCCGCCAGGCAGCGACAAGGCCGTACCGGCCGTAGTCATCGGCACCAAGGCCGGGCAGATCTATGTGCTGGACCGCGCCACCGGCAAGCCGCTGACAGACGTGCAGGAAGTGCCGGTCAAAGCCGCGAACATTCCCAACGAGCCGTATTCCCTCACCCAGCCGAAATCCGTGGGCATGCCGCAGATCGGCGCGCAAACCCTGACCGAATCGGACATGTGGGGCGCCACGCCGTATGACCAGCTGCTGTGCCGCATCGACTTCAAGGGCATGCGCTACGACGGCCTGTACACGGCGCCGGGCACCGATAAATCCCTGAGCTTCCCAGGTTCCCTGGGCGGCATGAACTGGGGCAGCATCTCCACCGACCCGGTGCACGGTTTTATCTTCGTCAACGACATGCGCCTGGGCCTGTGGATCCAGATGGTGCCGTCGCAGAACAAGGCCCAGGCCTCTTCCGGTGGTGAAGCGCTGAACACCGGCATGGGCGCCGTGCCGCTCAAGGGCACGCCGTATGCGGTGAACAAAAACCGCTTCCTGTCGGTGGCCGGCATTCCGTGCCAGGCGCCGCCATTCGGCACCTTGACCGCCATCGACATGAAGACGCAAAAGGTCGCCTGGCAAGTACCGGTGGGCACCGTTGAAGACACCGGCCCCCTGGGTATCCGCATGCACCTGCCGATCAAGGTGGGCCTGCCGACCCTGGGCGGTACTCTGTCCACCCAAGGCGGCCTGATCTTTATTGCCGGCACCCAGGACTTCTACTTGCGCGCCTTCAACAGCGGCAATGGCGATGAAATCTGGAAAGCCCGCCTGCCCGTCGGCAGCCAGGGTGGGCCGATGACCTACGTGTCGCCCAAAACCGGCAAGCAATACATCGTCGTCACCGCCGGCGGCGCACGCCAGTCCACCGACCGCGGCGACTACGTGATCGCCTACGCCCTGCCGTAACCACCTCTGTTCGCGCGGTGCCCAGGCACCGCGCTTTGTGTTTGGAAAGATCCCCCATGCCCCCTACTCCTCATACCGCCTGGCGCCTGGCGCTGGGCCTGGCCTTTGCGGCCGCCCTGCCCGTTCAAGCCGACGACACCACCCTGACCGGCGACTGGGGCGGCCTGCGCCGCGAACTCGACGCGCAAGGTGTGCGCTTTACCGGCGACTACAGCGGCGAGACCGCCTACAACGCCCACGGCGGCCAGCACCGTTCGGCGCGCTACTCGCAAAACGTCAAGCTCGGCGTGCAGTTCGACCTGGGCAAGCTCTACGGCTTCACCAACGGCGACCGCATCCAGCTCACAATCAACGACCGACGCGGCAACAGCGCCTCCGAAGACCTGGTGGGCAACCGCCTGCCGATCCAGGAAAACTACGGCGGCCTCTACACGCGCCTCACCGAGCTGAGCTACGAGCGTACGCTGTTCACCCCGGCGCTGAACCTCAAGCTGGGCTATATGGCCATGGGCAATGACCTCGGCGGCCTGGACAGCGGTATCCTGTGCAACTTCATGAACGCCGGGTTCTGCGGGCATCCGCTGAACATGTCCGGCGGCAGCGGCTGGGCCAACTACCCGAACGCGCACTTGGGTGCGCGGGTGAAATACGACTTTTCGCCCAACTGGCAACTGCGCGTGGCGGCCTTCAATGTCGACCCGTCCAGCAACGGCAACTCCAGCCGCGCCTGGCACCTGGGCCCCAAGCACACCACCGGCACCGTGGTGCCCATCGAGCTGATCTACAAGCACGCGGGCGCATTGCCCGGTGAATACAAGCTCGGGTATTACTACGACAGTTCCGATGTAAAACGCATTGGCAGCAACAAGGACGTCAGCGGGCGTGGCGGTCACTACCTCTTGATCGACCAGGCGGTGTGGGCCTCCCCATCATCCCAAGGCCGCAGCCTGCATGCCTTCGGTCAATACTCCGCCGCCAGCCAAGCGGCCTCGCCGTTCACCAAGTGGTATGGCGCAGGCGTGGTGCTGTACAAGCCATTCGAAGGTCGCCCGCGCGATACCGTCGCCCTGGGCTATGGCCGTGCGGTACCGAACCCGCGCAGCCGCGATGTGCAAGAGCTGGCAGCGTTCAACGCCGGCACGGCCTACCCCGACCTGGACACGGCTGAACAGTTGATCGAACTCAGTTATGGCTACCAGGCCACGCCTTGGCTGACCTTGCGCCCGGATGTGCAATACATCATCGAGCCGGGGGCGTTTTCCGGTGAGAGCATCGACAATGCGCTGGTGCTGGGCTTGCAAGTCAAAGCGGTGTTCTAGGTCGCGCCCTGCTGATACTGCCGCGGCGTACAGCCAAATTCGCGGCGAAACACCGTATGCAGGTACTGCGCAGAGGTGAAGCCACAGCGTGCGGCAATGTCGGCAATCGCAAGGCTGTGGTTTTCCAGGCCCTTGGCAGCGGCAGCGAGTTTGAAGCGCAAAATCTCATCATGCACGCTGCAGCCGCGGGCCTTGCGAAAATGCGCTTCCAGGGACGAGCGGGAAACGCCGACATAAGCGGCGACCTGATCGGTCTTGATGCCCTGGCAGGCGTACTGGCGGATAAACAACAAGGCCTGCATCACGTAAGGGTTGCCCAGGGGCTGATGCAGGCTGGAGGCCTGCACGTTGATGGCGTCCGGCGGCACCAGCACCTGGGTGCCCGTGCAGGGTTTGCCGTGCAACATCTGATGCAATAGCGCCGCAGCGGTACGGCCCATGGTCTCCGTGCCCTGGATCACCGAACTGAGCGGCACCCGCGTGAGGGTGCGGGTCAGCGGGTCGTTGTCGATGCCGATCAACGCCACCTCCTCCGGCACCGCAATACCCGCCGTCAGGCAGGCTTGCAGCAATTGCCGAGCGCGGGCATCGGTCACCGCGATGATGCCGATAGGCTTGGGCAAGCTGTGCAGCCAGGCAATCTGTTGCTCCACTGCGCTGTCCCACAACGGCGCACTGGTGCCCAGTCCGCGATACACCTCCACCTGCAAGCCATCGCGCTGCATCAAGCGGCGAAAAGCTTTCTCACGCTCCTGGGCCCACCGATTGGCCTGGGCTTCGGGCAGGCTGAAACAGGCAAACCGCGTCAACCCCGCCTCCACCAGATGCTCGTAGGCCAGCTTCATCAGGGCATGGTTATCGGTGGCCACATAGGGAATGCCCTTGGGGTACTTGCTGACGTCCTCATAAGAGCCCCCCACCGCCACCACCGGTAGCCGACTGCCGGCCAGCGCCTCGCCAATCAGCGGGTCATCGAAGTCAGCAATGATCCCATCGCCCTGCCAACGCTCGATACCGCGCAGGCGGCAGAGGAAGTCTTCTTCCAGGAACAGGTCCCAGGACGCACGGGTGCTGCTCAGGTAATTGCCAATGCCGGCGATGATGCCGCGGTCGTAGATTTTGCTGCCGTTGAACAGCAAGGCGATGCGGTGAACGGGCGGTAGGGTTTTCATTGTTTTTGTCCTGGGGCCGGTCGGTGCAGATGAGTACGCAGAGGTTTGACTGATCAGGGATAGCGGGCCTCGGAGGAGGCCCGCTTAACTTACCTAAATTCCACCAACATGGCTGCAACTGCTGCCCAAAAGACGGAACCGATCAACATCATCATATTGATGGTCAACAGACGTTTTAGATGAAGGGGGAAATTTTCAAGATCGCCTGGGTCCAGTTCTCCGATGCGAATAGACGCCTTCGGCAACGTCACCATTCCGGCAATTTTTGATATTTCCAGAAGCGACCAGATTACCCCCCTCTTTCCCAGGCTTGTTCCCCAGATATAAATAAAACGACTGTTTTTTAGCGCATCCTTTATAGCGTCCAAGTATCGACGGCTAAGGTAAAGACTAAAAATAATGCCAGCAGCGGCAAGTAAAATCGGGCCCCCTGTAACGATGATTGCGATCCAGGGAGGCCAAGTGTCGATACTGGTCATGGTTGCCTGGCCTCGTAAATTTTTTCACCTATGTACTCACCCGTTTTACCACCGTACGTCGTACCCACCCAGGCGCCAGTGCCTACAACAGCAGCGACACAGATAACACCACCGATCCCTGTTGTGACGCCTAGCGCTACGCACACCGCAGTACTGGCATAGCTCGCTGCCAATCCGCTTGCAACACCTATAGCAGTAGACCCAGCGAATTTCCCTCCTTCAGTAAATTTAACCTTCTCACACGCAGCACCAGAATTCCCGTTGCACACCTGCTGTATAGCCAACAACGAAGACACACCGCCAAGGCCTATACCGATATAACCACCTGCCTTCATATACTTCGTGGCACGGCTGACCGCTTCCACATGCGCGGCGTACCCCGGAATCTGCCCCGGCCCACCCGCCTTGTCCCAGTGATGCACCAAGCTGCGACTGGAAATTCCAAGGGCCGTTTTCAACTTGGGGTGATCGCCCAGCGTTGTTTGTCCTCGCAGGCGGGTGGAGTTGAGCAGATGAGCATCCAACTGGTTCATCAACCGCTGGCGATCAGCAAAAAACTGCGGTGACCGAAGGTGCCCGTGCTGCCGATAGCTGTCCTGATGCAGGCGTTCCATGGCCTGGAGCGTCTCGCGCAGGTTGCTCAAGTGCTTTTCCATCACCACTGCGCTGACGCCGAGCCAGGTGGAGGTATGGCCGATAAAGCCAGCGATCTCGGCACCGTGGCGATAGAGAAAGTCAGCCTCGTCCGGCGTCAGTTCATCCAGTGATGCGCTGACGTGTTGTGCAGCCTGCATCAACTGAGCTTCTTCATACGTGCAGGAGGTGTTTTTCGGATCGCTGAGCACGATCATCGAACCAGCTTTGACGTGGCCTGTGTTGGGATTCAGCGATTGAAACTTGCGCATTACAGCCGGGTCGAGCGTCGGAAAAAGTATGGCTTCCAGCGCCTCACGGGTCATGCTCTGGGGCACGATATAGAAACCAGGCTCCTGGCCGTGCGCACCACTGAATGTAGGGGGCACTGTATGAGCGGATGGCACGAAACCAGATTGAGGCGGTGCTACGGGGCTGCCGTTTACAGCTGATGCATTCGATGGAGCAACTCTCTGGCCCATGGGTGATGAGGCACTCTGGTTTACGTAGGTGGCCGAGTACACCGAAGGAATCAGCTCGGCTTTACAGGGACAGTCGCTGTAACTATCCAAAGTGCCGGCCATAAGCCGGCCATGGCTGTTTATGTGGGAAATGCCACCGACGATCTTATAAGTTTGCCCATCCTTGCCACAGGTGACTCGGTCACCTTCGCACGCATGAAAAAGGCCATGTATGTTGACTCTCTTATCACCGTCCAGCACTTCCCCGCCGCAGGTGGTCTTGTCACCCAGTCCAATGAAATAACCTACGCTCATTTTTTTGCCTCTTATCCATGTTTTTTGGCCGTACCTCCCTGCTCGTCTCGATAAGAAAACTGACGCGTAACGCCTTCCGAGGTAAACGAGCAGGAGCAAGTCAGTGGCACACCAAACCTTGAAGAGGCACTTCCCCACCGTAAAGTCAGACGTTTCCCTAAATCCTGTACTCCCTGAGCCGTTCTCAGCCCTTAACTCAAAATCGCACTCCCCTTTGGTGATTTTCATAATCAGCCGCCCAGGCGCCATTGCTAGTATCCAGACACCGCCCAGAACAATAAGGAAACCCCCATGCCGTACTTCCCCGGTGTCGAGAAGGTGCGCTTCGAAGGCCCTGCCAGCACCTCTGCCCTCGCGTTTCGTCACTACGACGCCAACAAATTGATCCTCGGCAAGCCCATGCGGGAGCACCTGCGCATGGCGGCCTGTTACTGGCATACCTTCGTGTGGCCGGGAGCGGATATGTTTGGGATGGGGACGTTCAAACGTCCGTGGCAGCGCAGTGGCGATCCGATGGAGGTGGCCATCGGCAAGGCCGAGGCGGCGTTTGAGTTTTTTTCCAAGCTGGGCATCGACTACTACAGTTTTCATGACACCGATGTGGCGCCCGAAGGCAGCTCGCTCAAGGAGTACCGCAACCACTTTGCGCAAATGGTCGACCACCTGGAGCGCCATCAGGAACAGACCGGCATCAAGCTGTTGTGGGGCACCGCCAATTGCTTCAGCAACCCGCGTTTTGCCGCCGGGGCTGCGAGCAATCCAGACCCAGAGGTGTTCGCCTTCGCCGCCGCCCAGGTGTTCAGCGCGATGAATGCCACGCTGCGGCTCAAGGGCGCCAACTATGTGCTGTGGGGTGGCCGTGAGGGTTATGAAACCTTGCTCAACACCGACCTCAAGCGCGAGCGCGAACAGCTCGGGCGCTTTATGCGCATGGTGGTGGAGCACAAGCACAAGATTGGCTTTACGGGTGACCTGTTGATCGAGCCCAAGCCCCAGGAGCCGACCAAACACCAATACGATTACGACAGCGCCACCGTGTTCGGCTTCCTGCATGAGTACGGCCTGGAACACGAGATCAAAGTGAACATCGAGGCCAACCACGCGACGCTGGCCGGGCACAGTTTTCATCATGAGATCGCCACCGCCGTGTCGTTGGGGATCTTCGGCAGCATCGACGCCAACCGCGGCGACCCGCAGAACGGTTGGGACACCGACCAGTTCCCCAACAGCGTCGAGGAAATGACCCTGGCCACCTATGAAATCCTCAAGGCCGGCGGGTTCAAGAACGGCGGCTATAACTTCGATTCCAAGGTGCGCCGCCAGAGCCTCGACGAGGTGGACCTGTTCCACGGCCACGTCGCCGCCATGGATGTGCTGGCCCTGGCGTTGGAGCGTGCGGCGGCGATGGTGCAGGACGACCGCTTGCAGCAATTCAAGGACCAGCGCTATGCCGGGTGGAGCAAGCCATTGGGCCAGGCGGTGTTGGCCGGTGAGTTCAGCCTGGAGTCATTGGCTGAACATGCCTTTGCCAACGCGCTGGACCCACAGGCGGTGAGTGGGCGCCAGGAGATGCTTGAGGGCGTTGTGAATCGGTTTATTTATCGGTGACATTTGCACGACAAATCTCTGCACAGAGCGTCGAGTGACGCTCTACAGTTCAACCCGCACCACGCTGTGTCTTTCCAACAACAATAAAAGGACGCACCACCATGAAGTCATTCAAACCTGCCCTGCTCGCCGCAACCCTGGCGCTGCTCGCCCTGCCGGTAATGGCCGATCCTGCGCACCCGAAAATCGGTTTTTCCATCGACGACCTGCGCCTGGAGCGCTGGTCTCGCGACCGTGATTACTTTGTCGCCGCCGCGGAAAAGCTCGACGCCAAGGTGTTCGTGCAGTCTGCCGATGCCAACGAACAGAAGCAGATTGCCCAGATCGAAAACCTCATCTCCCGTGGCGTCGATGTGATCGTGATCGTGCCGTTCAACGCCACGGTGTTGACCAACGCGGTAGCCGAAGCCAAGAAGGCCGGGATCAAGGTGGTGTCCTATGACCGCCTGATCCTCAACGCCGACATCGACGCCTACATTTCCTTCGATAACGAAAAAGTCGGCGAGATGCAGGCCAGCGGCGTGTTGCAAGCGGCGCCCAAGGGCAATTACTTCCTGCTGGGCGGTGCGCCGACGGACAACAACGCCAAGGTGCTGCGCGAAGGTCAGATGAAGGTGCTGCAACCGGCCATCGACAAGGGCGATATCAAGATCGTCGGCCAGCAATGGGTCAAGGAATGGAACCCCACCGAAGCCTTGAGCATTGTCGAAAACGCCCTGACCCGTAACGACAACAAGATTGACGCCATCGTCGCCTCCAACGACGCCACCGCCGGCGGTGCGATCCAGGCCCTGGCCGCGCAGAAGCTGGCGGGCAAGGTGCCGATCTCCGGCCAGGACGCTGACCTGGCGGCGATCAAGCGCGTGATCGATGGCACCCAGACCATGACCGTGTACAAGCCACTCAAGCTGATCGCCACCGAAGCGGCCAAGCTTTCGGTACAACTGGCCCGCAGCGAAAAGCCTACCTATAGCTCGCAATACGACAATGGCAGCAAGCAGGTCGACACCATCCTGCTCACGCCGACGCCGTTGACCAAGGCCAACATCGATGTGTTGGAGAAAGACGGCTTCTATACCAAAGAGCAGATCGGCCTGTAGGTGCTGGCAGGCAGCCCGTGTCGCCTGGGGTTTTTTCGCGAGCGAGCTCGCTCCTACAGTGACGGTGTTTCGTCGGCCTTTTGTGTGAGCCATTGCCATGTCGCATTACCTGCTGAAAATGAACGGCATCGTCAAAAGTTTTGGCGGTGTCAACGCGCTCAACGGCATCGATATCAAGGTACGTCCGGGAGAGTGCGTCGGGTTGTGCGGTGAGAACGGTGCGGGGAAATCCACCTTGATGAAGGTGCTCTCGGCGGTGTATCCGCATGGCACCTGGGAGGGGGAGATCCTCTGGGATGGGCAGCCGCTCAAGGCCCAGTCCATCCGCGAAACCGAGGCGGCCGGGATTGTCATCATTCATCAGGAGCTGACCCTGGTGCCCGACCTGTCGGTGGCCGAGAACATCTTCATGGGCCACGAACTGACCCTGCCCGGTGGGCGCATGAACTACCCGGCGATGCTGCACCGCGCCGAAGCCTTGATGCGTGAACTCAAGGTACCGGACATGAACGTGGCACTGCCGGTGTCGCAGTATGGCGGCGGCTACCAGCAACTGGTGGAGATCGCCAAGGCGCTGAACAAACAGGCACGCCTGTTGATCCTCGACGAGCCCTCCTCGGCCCTCACCCGTGGCGAAATCGAGGTGCTGCTGGACATCATCCGGGGCCTCAAGGCCAAGGGCGTGGCCTGCGTGTACATCTCGCACAAGCTCGATGAAGTGGCGGCGGTGTGCGACACCATTGCGGTGATTCGCGACGGCAAGCACATCGCGACCACTGCCATGGCAGACATGGACATCCCGCAGATCATCACCCAGATGGTCGGCCGCGAAATGAGCAACCTCTACCCCACCGAGCCCCATGACGTGGGCGAAGTGATCTTCGAGGCGCGTAACGTCACCTGCTACGACGTCGACAACCCCAAGCGCAAGCGCGTCGACGACATCTCCTTCGTGCTCAGGCGCGGCGAAATCCTTGGCATCGCCGGCTTGGTGGGCGCCGGGCGCACGGAGTTGGTGTCGGCGCTGTTCGGCGCGTACCCCGGCCGCTACAGCGCCGAGGTGTGGCTGGACGGCCAGGTGATCGACACGCGCACGCCGCTCAAGTCGATCCGCGCGGGGCTGTGCATGGTGCCCGAAGACCGCAAGCGCCAGGGCATCATCCCCGACCTGGGCGTGGGCCAGAACATCACCCTGGCGGTGCTCGACACCTACGCGCACATGACCCGCATCGACGCTGAGGCCGAACTGGGCAGCATCGACCAGCAAATCAGCCGCATGCACCTCAAGACCGCCAGCCCGTCGCTGCCGATCACCAGCCTCTCCGGCGGCAACCAGCAAAAGGCCGTGCTGGCGAAAATGCTGATGGCCAAGCCCAAGGTGCTGATCCTCGACGAACCCACACGCGGGGTGGACGTGGGCGCCAAGTACGAGATCTACAAACTGATGGGCGCACTGGCGGCCGAAGGCGTGTCGATCATCATGGTCTCCTCGGAACTGGCCGAAGTGCTCGGCGTGTCCAACCGCGTGCTGGTGATTGGCGACGGCCAATTGCGGGGGGATTTCATCAATGACGGGCTCACCCAGGAACAGGTGCTCGCCGCTGCGCTCAGCCACAACAATAATGATCGGAAGACCGCGTAGATGAATCAGGTCAAACACCTTTTTACCCGCTACAAAATGCTCGCGCTGGTGATTGCCGTGGCGTTCATCTGGCTGTTTTTCAGTTGGCAGACCGAGGGTGGTTTTCTCACCCCGCGCAACCTCTCCAACCTGCTGCGGCAGATGTCGATCACCGGGATCTTGGCGTGCGGCATGGTGCTGGTGATCATCAGCGGCGAGATCGACTTGTCGGTGGGCTCACTGCTCGGGCTGTTGGGCGGGCTGGCGGCGATTCTGGATGTGGTTTATCACGTACCGCTATTGGCCAACCTGAGCCTGGTGGCGCTGTGCGGCTTGATGATCGGCCTGGCCAACGGCTACATGACCGCTTACCTGCGCATCCCGTCGTTTATCGTCGGCCTGGGCGGGATGTTGGCGTTTCGCGGGATTCTGCTGGGGATTACCGGCGGCACCACCATTGCGCCGGTGTCGCCGTCGCTGGTGTATGTGGGCCAGGGGTATTTGCCCCACAGCGTCGGTATCGGGCTTGGGGTATTGCTGTTTGCGCTGACGCTGTTCCTCACCTGGAAACAACGGCGCAACCGTGCGCTGCATGGGCTGGCTGCGCATTCACTGCTGCGCGATGCACTGCGGGTGGTGCTGATTGGCGCGGTGCTCGCAGGCTTTGTCACCACCCTCAACCGCTACGACGGCATCCCCGTGCCGGTGCTGCTGTTGCTGGCGTTGCTGGGGGTGTTCAGCTATGTCACGCACCAGACCGTGTTCGGCCGCCGGGTGTATGCGGTGGGCAGCAATATGGAGGCCACGCGGCTGTCGGGCATCAATGTGCAAGCGGTGAAATTGTGGATTTTCGGCATCATGGGGGTGATGTGCGCGCTGGCTGGCCTGGTCAATACCGCGCGCCTGGCGGCGGGTTCACCCTCGGCGGGCAACATGGGCGAACTCGACGCCATCGCCGCGTGCTTTATTGGCGGCACCTCGATGCGCGGTGGGTCGGGCACGGTGTATGGCGCGTTGCTGGGGGCGCTGGTGATTACCAGTTTGGACAATGGGATGTCGATGCTGGATGTGGACAGCTACTGGCAGATGATCGTCAAGGGCAGCATTTTGGTGCTGGCGGTGTGGGTGGATGTGAGTACGCGCTCGGGCAGGCGGTAACTCGCCCGCCAGAACATCATTGATTACCTGTGGGAGCTGGCTTGCCTGCGATGGCGGTGGCTCAGCTACCTCTTTACGGCTGACAGACCGCCATCGCAGGCAAGCCAGCTCCCACATTGACCGTGTTGCACTGTTGGGTTAGTGGCATTTGGTCATGGTTTGTAAAGGGCCAGCAAGGCGTGTCCCTTTAAATTGCAGGACGTTTCCTAGACAATCCTTGCCGCCTTGTGCCTGCTGGAATCGGTGGCTAGTCTGCGGTCCGTCACTGCCAAATCAGTGATCGGGTTTAGTCGCCCGGATTCGAGCAAGCGTTTGGTCCCATAACGTTTTTATGGTGGCTGTGCGCGGGGCGCCCTCGGGTGCGCCGGATGCTCTGGACCGGTCGACTAACCTGCGTACAGCCGCCACCCTACGTTTAGTCGCGAAGCGTGTCGGCTCCATGTTCATTCCGGAGCTACACCATGAATAAAGTACTACCTGATCCACCCATCGATCCCGCAAAAGACCGCGCCGCTTTCAACCGCGCCATCGACCATTACCTGCCTACCCAGGGCTTCCACTGCGTCAACGAAGACCTGAGTTTCGAAGACGCCCTGCTCTACACCGCCAGCCTGCTCGACAGTGCCTCTGCCACGGCGCTGGATTGCGGTGAGCTGCTGCAAAGCCCTGAACGGGCGAAGATCCTGGCCGTGTGGCATTTGCTGGAAATTGCAAAAACCACCGTAGATCGCTCCATCGAGTGCCTGACCGGCACCAAAGCCACTGCCTGACTGTAGGAGCGAGCTTGCTCGCGAAAAACTCACAGGCGCTGCGTTTCTTCAGGAAGCACGCGTTATCGTTGACGTTTTTCGCGAGCAAGCTCGCTCCTACAATGGGTGGGGGGACAGCCCCCATAAGCCTCATTTTTCCCTCGGGTTATTGCGGATAAAAACTAAAAGTCCATAATGGACAAATTAGTTTATTCGGAGAGCCCCATGTCCACGACGCCCCTCGTTATCGACCAGGCCCAGGCCCGTACCTTGCTGGCTCAAGTCGACGTGCCGTTGATTTTGCGCAAGCTGTTTCGCGACCTCGCCGCCGGGCAAGCGGTGCAGCCGGCGCAACAGCTGGTGGCGTTTCCCCATGGCGCCGGGGATTTCATCAACTACTTGGGCGTATTGGCCGAAGACGGGGTGTACGGGGTCAAGACTTCGCCCTACATCGTGCGCGAGCAAGGCCCGTTGGTGACGGCCTGGACCCTGCTGATGTCGATGCACAGCGGCCAGCCGTTGCTGTTGTGCGATGCCGCTGAATTAACCACCGCACGCACCGCCGCCACCACGGCCTTGGCGGTGGATGCGCTGGCCCCGGCGGCGGCGCAACGTCTGGCGATCATCGGCAGCGGTAAGGTCGCCCAGGCGCACCTGCGTTATGTGCAGAACCTGCGCGACTGGCAGCAGATCCGCCTGTACTCACCGAGCCTGGGCAGCGCCAGCGCCGAAACGCATGCACAGTGGGCCTGCCTGGACCCGCGCCTGACCCTCGCCACCACCTGCGAGGCCGCCCTGGAAGACGCGGATGTGATCCTGCTGTGCACTTCGTCCGCCGGCCCGGTCATCGACCCGTCACGCTTGAGCAAACCCGCGTTGATCACCTCCATCAGCACCAACGCACCGCGTGCCCATGAAGTGCCGCCACATTGCCTCAACCAGATGCACGTGTTCTGCGACTACCGCCAGACCACCCCGGATTCGGCCGGTGAGATGCTGATCGCCAGCGAACAGCACGGCTGGGACAAACGCACGATTGTCGGCGACCTGCCCGAGTTGTTCAGCGACATGGCCCAACGCCCGGCCTACGACCGTCACGTCTTTTTCCGCTCCATCGGCCTGGGCCTGGAAGACATCGCCCTGGCCAATGCCCTCTACAAACTGTAGGAGCGAGCTTGCTCGCGAAGACCTCACAGGCACTGCGTTTACACAGGATGGGCGCGTTATTGTTAACGTTTTTCGCGAGCAAGCTCGCTTCTACAATGCTTATTTCAGGAGTTCTTCATGAGCCAGGCAGACTTCATCATTATCGGCGGCGGCATTGCCGGCGCGTCCACCGGGTTCTGGTTGTCGCAGCACGGCAAGGTGTTGGTGCTGGAGCGTGAAAACCACCCGGCCTATCACTCCACCGGGCGTTCGGCGGCACTCTATACCGCCGCGTACGGCACCCCGCAGGTACGCGCGCTGACGTTGGCCAGCCGGGCCTTCTTCGACCAGCCACCCGCAGGTTTCTGCGAACACCCACTGCTGACGCCACGGGGCGAAATGACCGTGGATTTCAACGGTGACCCGGCCGAACTCGACAGCCAGTACCTGAGCGCCAAGGCCACTGTAGAACAGGTGCAGCGCCTGACGGTCGATGAAGCCTGTGCACGCTTGCCGATCCTGCGCCGTGAAAAAGTCCACGGGGCTATCTACGACCCCACCGCTTGCGACATCGACACCGACGCCCTGCACCAGGGCTACCTGCGCGGTATCCGCCGCAACCAGGGCGAGGTGCGCACCGACAGCCATGTGCTGGGCTTGAGCCGTGACGCCGATGGCCTGTGGCAGGTGCGCACCCAGGATGCAATCTTCACTGCGCCGGTCATCATCAACGCCGCCGGTGCCTGGGCCGACCACATCGGCGGGCTCGCGGGCGCCGCGTCCATCGGCTTGCAGCCCAAGCGCCGCTCGGCCTTTGTCTTCGCCGGCCCCGAGGGTGTGGACAGCCACGACTGGCCGATGCTGGTGGCCCTCGACGAAGCGTTCTACATGAAACCCGATGCCGGCATGTTCCTCGGCTCGCCGGCCAACGCCGACCCGGTAGAACCCCAGGATGTGCAACCCGAAGAGCTGGATATCGCCATGGGCATCTACCAGATCGAAGAAGCCACCACCCTGACCATCCGCCGCCCCACGCGCACCTGGGCGGGCTTGCGCAGTTTTGTGCAGGACGGTGATTTGCTGTCGGGCTTTGACCCGCAAGTACCGGGGCTGTTCTGGGTGGCAGCGCAAGGCGGCTATGGTATCCAGACCTCACCCGCCATGGGCCAGGCAAGCGCGGCCCTGGTGCGCGGCGAACCGCTGCCGGAGGCACTGACGCGGTTCGGCCTGGACGCTGGTATGCTCTCCCCGGTCCGCCTGGAGCCCCATTGATGAACACCGCTGAACAAGACAAGGTCATGCAGAACTTCCGCGCGATTGCCGATGCAATCGCCACGCTGTTCTTTCCCCATGCAGAAGTGGTGCTGCACGACCTGCGCACGCAAACCGTGGATTACATCGCCAATAACCTGTCCAAACGCAGCCTGGGTGACGACTCGTCCCTGGAGGACATGCTTGACGGTGACGTCAGCGAGGTGAATATCGGCCCTTACGAAAAGCTCAACTGGGACGGCCAGAAAATCCGCAGCCTGAGCACCGTGCTGCACGACCACAAAGGCCGCCGGCTGGCTGTGCTGTGCATCAACCTGAATATCTCACTGTTCGAAACGGCCAAGGCGGCGCTGGATTTATTCCTGTCGCCAAGCAAGCTGATTGCACAGCCAGACGCGCTGTTTCGCGATGACTGGCAAGAACGCATCAACACCTTCCTGCATGCCTGGCTGCGCGAGCGTCAGTTGAGCCTGAACCTGTTGACCCGCGACCACAAACGCGAACTGGTGCTGGCGCTGCACGCCGAAGGGGCGTTCAAGGGCAAGAGCGCCTCCAACTATGTGGCCAATGTGCTGGGCATGGGGCGGGCGACGGTCTACAAGCATTTGAAGGAATTGAAGGCATGATCCATTGTAGGAGCGAGCTTGCTCGCGAAGAACTTTAACGATAACGCGTGCATCCTGGGTAAACGCGGTGCCTGAGAGTTCTTCGCGAGCAAGCTCGCTCCTACAAGAGTTCGATCCGATCGCATCAGTCGCCGTAGATATCGGCCTTGAAGTATTGCTGTGAAATCTTCTGGTATTCGCCGCTGGCGCGAATGCCGTCGATGGCCGCGTTCAATTCGCTGACCAATTCGCCATTGCCCTTGCGCACTGCAATCCCTGCCCCCTCACCCACGTATTTCGGGTCCTTGAGTTCCGGGCCGACAAAGGCATAACCCTGCCCACGCGGCATCGACAGGAAATCGCTCAGGGGGATGGTGTCGGCAAAGATCGCATCCAGGCGCCCCGCTGCCAGGTCCATGTAGATTTCTTCGTTATTGCTGTAGCGCTTGACGTTGATGCCCTTGGGCTCGAACACCTCGGTGGCATACCGGTCGGTGGTGGTGGCGCGCTGTACGCCGACGTTCTTGCCCTTGAGGCTGGCGTACTGGTCATCCACCACGGCGCCGTCCTTCATCACCAGGCGCGATGAGGTGAAGTAGTATTTGTGGGTGAAATCCACCGACTTCTTGCGGTCTTCGTTGATGGTCATGGACGACAACGCCATGTCGATCTTCTTGACCTTGAGGGACGGAATCAGCCCGTCGAACTCACCTTCAATCCATACACACTTGACCTTCATTTGCGCGCACAGGGCGTTGCCGATGTCGTAGTCGAAACCGACGATCTTGCCGTCGCCGGTCTTGGAGGCGAACGGTGGGTAAGCGGCCTCAATGCCGATACGCAGGGTTTTCTCGGCGGCCAGCAAGTGGCTGGAGGCAAACAGGCTCAGGGCCAGGGCGGGAAGGAGATGGCGTTTCTTCATGGACGGGTTCTCGCAAGTTGTTGTTGGTTTGGCAAGAGTGAAGAAAAACGTGCAGCGGCTTTTTTGTACTTATAATTCCATACTGGACTTTTATGTGTTTATCCGTCAACAGGCAAAAAAAATGTGGGAGGGCTTGAGCCCTTCCCACATCAGATCCTGCAGCACAGCTTAAACCTTACTTGGACACCGGCATCGCAAACTCCGCACCCTGCTCGATGCTCTCCGACCAGCGTTGCATGATCGACTTCTGCTTGGTGTAGAAGCGCACGCCCTCGGTGCCGTAGGCATGCATGTCGCCGAACAGGCTCTTCTTCCAGCCACCAAACCCGTGCCAAGCCATAGGCACCGGGATCGGCACGTTGATACCGACCATGCCCACTTCGATGCGCCGCGCAAACTCGCGGGCAATGTTGCCATCGCGGGTGAAGCAGCTGACGCCGTTACCGAACTCGTGGTCGTTGACCAGCTTCACCGCCTCGGCAAAATCGTTCACGCGTACACAGGCCAGCACCGGGCCGAAGATTTCTTCGCGGTAGATGCTCATGTCCCGGGTCACGTGATCGAACAAGGTCGCGCCGAGCCAGAAGCCGTTTTCCAGGCCGGGTTCGGTGGGCACGTAGTCACGGCCATCAAGCAACAACTGCGCGCCGGCGTGTACACCCTGCTCGATGTAGCCACTGATGCGTTCCAGCGCGGCCCGCGACACGATCGGGCCCATCTCGGCTTTCAAATCGCGACCATCGGTGATGCGCAACGTTTTGGCGCGCTCGGTCAAGGCGGCGATGACTTTGTCACCCACGTCGCCTACCAGCACCGCCACCGAAATCGCCATGCAGCGCTCGCCGGCACTGCCGTAGGCGGCGCCCATCAGCGCGTCGACGGTGCGTTCGATATCGGCGTCGGGCATCACCACCATATGGTTTTTCGCGCCGCCCAGGCCTTGCACGCGCTTGCCGTTGCGGGCACCGCTCTCGTAGATGTATTGGGCAATCGGCGTGGAGCCGACGAAGCTCACGGCCTTGACGTCCGGGTGTTCGATCAGCGCGTCCACCGACTCTTTATCACCCTGCACCACGTTGAACACGCCCTTGGGCAGGCCGGCTTCACGCAGCAACTCGGCCATGAACAGCGAAGCGCTCGGGTCGGTGGGGCTGGGTTTGAGAATGAAGGTGTTACCCGCCGCAATGGCGATGGGGTACATCCACATCGGTACCATCACCGGGAAGTTGAACGGCGTCACGCCGGCGACCACGCCCAACGGCTGGCGCATGGTCCAGTTGTCCATGCCACGGGAGACCTGGTCGGAGTGTTCGCCCTTGAGCAGGTTGGGAATGCCGCAGGCAAATTCAAGAATGTCGATGCCACGGTCCACTTCGCCCAGGGCATCGGTGAACACCTTGCCGTGCTCGGCGACGATGATGCGCGCCAGGTCGTCCTTGCGTTCGCGCAGCAGGTGCAGGTATTCGAACAACACACGGGCGCGACGGATCGGCGGGGTGTCGGCCCAGCCGGCAAACGCGGCCTGGGCAGCGGCGACGGCTTCGGCCACGGTCTGGCGGCTGGCCAGGGCCACACGGGCGGTGACTTCACCGGTGGCCGGGTTGTAGACATCCTGATAACGATCATCGCGGCTGACGCGCTGGTCGTTGATGTAGTGCTCGATGGTTGCAGTCATGGCAGTCGATCCAGGTGGGTAGCGTTGGTGCACACGATAGGCTTTCGCTTTGTTCCGAACCAGAGCAGAATCCAGAACTTATTGTCCTTATAGGCGAACAATACACCCATGGAAAAGGCTGAGATCGAAGGGCTGTGGACCCACATTCACTGGCTGTCGGTGCTGGAGGAACAAGGCACCTACACCGCCGCCGCCGCGCGCCTGGGGGTGAGTAAATCGGCGGTGAGCCAGCGCATTTCCGACCTGGAAAAGGCCACCGGCACGCGCCTGGTGACGCGCACCACCCGCAGCGTGCGGCTGACCGATGCGGGGCTGTCATTGACTCGGGAAGTACGCAGCGCCTACGCGCAGATCGCCCGCAGTTTTTCCTCGGTGCGCGACTCGGTCGGGGAAATACGCGGGCTGGTGCGCCTGACCGCTCCCGTGGCGTTCGCCCGGCAACAACTGGTGCCGCACCTGTCTGGCTTTTTGCAGCAGTACCCCCAGGTGCGTATCCAACTGGACGTCTCCGATGCCTTGAGCTCACTGGCCGCCGAGGGTTACGACCTGGCGGTGCGTCACGGCTTCCAAGTGCCAGAAACCCATGTGGCGTGGAAGCTGTGCGACACCACCTCGGTGCTGGTCGCCACCCACGATTACCTGCAACGCCACGGCGCCCCCCGCGAGCCGGGCGAGCTGTCGGCCCACAATTGCCTGTTTTACCCACGCGGTACCGACCAACCCGCCTGGACCTTCGAGCGCGGCAGCCAACCCCTCGAGCGCCTCACCGTGCCCATCGCCGGCAGCTTTGCTACCAACAACAGCGAAGCCTTGCGCGACGCCGCTCTCAACCACCTGGGCATCGCCCTGCTCCCGGACTTCAGCGCCCAGGCGGCGCTGGACGCGGGCAAAGTGGTGCAGGTTTTGAAGGACTGGACACTCAAAGGCGCGTTTGCCAATGAGATCTATCTGATACGGCCCTACTCGCCCCATGTGCCCAAGTCGGTGAGTGCGTTGGTCAACTACCTGAAGGACAAACTCTCGGGCGGGTTCCGCTAGGCTTAAGGGTTAAAAGTCCACCGTCGCCGACAGCTGCAAAGTACGTGGATAGCCCGGCGAGAAGGCGCCGTAAGACGCGACGCCCGACCAGTACTCGCGGTCAAATACGTTCTGCACGGTGGCGCGCAAGGTGGTGGGCCGCCCTTCAATCTTGGTCGCGTAGCGTACGCCGGCATCAATGCGCGTCCAGGCATCCAGCTCCTGAGTGTTGGCCTGGTTGATGTATTGGCTGTCGGTATAGATCGCCCCGCCGGTGAGGGTAAAACCTTCCAGCCACGGGGTGTCGTACTCGGCCCACAGGTTGGCCTGGATGTCGGGCACGCCGACCGGCTTGTTGCCTCGGTTGGCGGCGGTCGCCGACTGGGTCAGCTCGCCATCGAGCAAGGTCACGCCGCCCATCAAGCGCGTGCCAGGCGCCACTTCGCCGTATACGCTCAGCTCGACGCCGCGGTTGCGCTGCTCGGCCTGCACCGAGTACACACCGTTGGCGCCCAATTCGCCGCTGGGCTTTTCGATCTGGAACAACGCCAGGGTGGTCATGAAGGTGCCGTGTTCATACTTCACGCCCAGTTCGTGCTGCTTGGATTCATAAGGCGCGAAGGTTTCACCGGCATTGCTGGCCGTGCCCGGCGCGATATCGCCTTTGCTCAGCCCCTCGACATAGTTGTAGTAGAGCGACACGTCATCCCAGGGCTTGACCACCACGCCCACCAACGGTGTGGTCGCAGCGTCTTTGTAGCGGGAACTCACCACACCCGCGGCGTTGTAGTTACGCGACTCGATGTCCTGGCGACGCACGCCCAGGGTCAACTGGATGCGCTCATCCAGAAAGCCCAGGGTGTCGGTGAGCGCCACGCCGGACAGCTCCGATTCGGAGATGCGCAGCACTTTCGGCGCCCGCAGGTTTTGCTGGGGCGTGTCCACCGGGTGGTAAATGTTGGAGCGGATCTCGGTGCCATTGTTGATGCCGCGAGACAGCTCGTCCTGGTAACGGGTCGCCATCAGCGTGGTGGTGTGGGTGATCGGGCCAGTGGCGAACTGCGCCCGCAGGCCCACATCGGCGGTGGAACGGTCGACGTTGAACTTGTAGTAGCCCGGAATATTACTGGTGTCGCCAGCGTCATTGAGGATGCGCGGCACCTGGTCCGACAAGCGCTTGACATCCGAACGCCCGCCGCCGGCATGGGCGAACACGGTGAGCGAATCGCTGAGGTCATATTCACCGCCGAGCAAGGCCGATTGCTCCTTGGTGTCGGACCAGCCCCACTTCTGCGGCAGGCTGGTACGGCCATTGGGGGCCGAAGGCACCTGTACGCCCGGCGCCAGGGTGAACGGCCGCGAGGCGCCTTCGAAACTTTCTTTCTGGCTGATGTAGTCCAGGTTCAGGCGCAGGCGCTCGCCGCGATAATCCAGGGCAATGGCGCCCACCCCCACGTCGCGATGCTGATCGTCCACGGCGGTGTCGCCTCCTTGCAGGCTGCCGTTGAAGCGCACGCCAAACTGGTTCTCCTCACCGAAACGGCGGCTGATATCCAGGTGGCCGCCGACCTGGGTGTCGGAGGCGTAACTGCCGGTAAAGCGGGTGAGGTCCTGGTCCAGCGGGCGCTTGGGCACGATGTTGATCACCCCGCCCACGCCACTGTTGGGCGAGATGCCGTACATCAACGCCCCCGGCCCCTTGAGCACTTCAACACGCTCGGCGTACTCGGTGAATGCGCGGTAGTTGGGCGCCACGCCATACACGCCGTCATAGGCCAGCTCACCCAGGTTGCCCTCGCCAATCGCAAAGCCCCGCACGAAAAACGAGTCGACAATACCGCCGGTCTGCCCGGTAGAACGTACCGAAGGGTCACGCTCCAGGGCATCGGCCACGGTCACAGTCTGCAGGTCGGCGAGGGTCTTGGCGGTGTAGCTGGTCACGCTGAACGGCGTGTCCATCACGTCCTTGTTGCCCAGCATGCCCAGGCGTGCGCCACGGGCCACCTGGCCGCCAGCGAGCACCTCGGGCAGGTCGGTGGGGCCCAGATAGCGGGCGTTGACGTTCGTCGCGTCAAGGGTCAGGCTCTGCGCGCTGTCGCCCGTTGACTCGGCGGTGGCGGCCCAGGCGTTGCCGCTGGCAGCAGCCAGCAACAGGGCGGTACGAATAGCGAGGGTTAACCGGCTGGCAACAGGCATGACGTCAGGGCCCTTTGATCAAGTGAAGTGAGAATTACGCTTGATGCCAGTCGACGCGTGAAAAAGTATCACCCCTGCCGCGACTTTTTTTGTATAGCGAGACTGCTCCATGCCACCCACCCGCGTCCTGATTGCCCTGCTGTTCACGATCCAGCTTGTGTCCATGGGCGCCATGGAAATGAGCGGGCCGTTCTGGCCGGTGCATTTACGCCAACTGACCGACTCCGACACGCTGTTCAGCTTCGCCAGCGTCGCCGTGTACGTGGGGCCGATGCTCGGCATCCTGTTGACCAGCGCGTTCTGGGGCCGTATCGGCGATCGCTACGGCCACAAGCTGATGATGATTCGCGCACTGGCAGGCCTGACCCTGACGCAACTGGGGCTGGCCCTGTTCAGCGACCTCTGGGCGATCCTGGTGCTGCGTTTTCTGCAAGGCGCCTGTGCCGGCTACATCGCCCCGGCCCAGGCGTATGGCGTGAGTATCGAGGTGCCGTCACGGCGCGCGCGGCTGTTTGCGCTGCTGCAGATTTCCACCAATGTCGGCTCGCTGCTCGGCGCCGTGCTCGGCGGCTTGATCCTCGACCATGCGACGTTCTTCTGGATCAACCTCAGCGCCGCGGCGCTCTGCGCGGTGTGCACAGTGATTGCAGCGCTGACCTTGCCGAACGTGCCACCGGTGAAGAAAACCACAGCCTCGTCAACGGGCGGCGCCTGGCAGGCCTCGGCCTTGCTGCCGCTGCTGACGGTGATGGGCATTCTGCTGCTGGCGCGGATGCTGCCGCAGACCTCGTTCGCGCTGTATGTGAGTACAACGTTCACTGTCAGCAATGCCATAGTCGGCCTGTGCTACGGCTTGCTGGCATTGGGTTTTATCCTGTCGGCCACCGCCTGGGCGCGCCACTTCGAAGGTCGCAGCCAGGCAGACAGCTTGCGCCGCCTCACCTGGGTGGTGGCCGGCTGCATCGCGCTCACCGCCCTCGCCGGCCTCACCCGCAACCCGCTGGTGTTTGTGGTCGCCTATTTTGTCTGGGGCGTATTGCTGGGCGCGACCACACCGGTACTGATGGCGCTGGTTTCAAAAACCGCCGACAGCGCGCAGCAAGGCCATGTGCTGGGGATCGCCCAAGGCACCGCGCAATTTGCCTCGATTGTGGGCATCTGCGCCGGCGGCCTGCTCAGCCAGGCCTATGGCTTGGCGTACACCTACCTGTTTGTGTGTGTGGCTTATGCCGTGGCGCTGATTGCGATTCTCGCGTTGCGCAACCGACGGGTTTGCACTTAGCATTGGGAATACTTCTCAATTGCACGGTTGCGCGCCATGAGCGAAAGCCTTCCCGCCGATAACACCCCTCACCTGCGCGCAATCGAGGCGCTGTACAGCGGCCATCACAGCTGGCTGTACGCCACGCTCAAACGCAAACTCGGCAATGCCATGGATGCGGCGGACCTGGCCCAGGACACCTTCACCCGTATCCTGGCCTCACAGGTTACCGTGATCGACCAGCCACGCGCCTACTTGAGCTGCGTAGCCAAGGGCATTCTGGTCAACTGGTACCAGCGCAAGGCCCTGGAACGTGCCTACCTGGAAGCGCTTGCCAGCGTGCCGGCCCACGAGGTGCCGTCGCCGGAAGCGCACTTCCTGGTGCTGGAGACCCTGCACGAAATCGACGCGATGCTCGACGCGCTGCCGCCGCTGGTCAAGCGTGCGTTCCTGCTGTCGCAGCTCAACGGCCTCAAATACCAGGACATCGCCGAGCAGTTGGGCGTGTCGCTGATCACCATCAAGCGCTACATGAAACAGGCACTCGTTCAGTGCCTGATGCGGGTGGAATAAGTGCTCAGCCTGGGCAAGGAACCGCCGCTGCCCACCGACGCCCTGGAAGAAGCCGCCGAGTGGCTGATGCGCCTGAGCGAGAACGAATTGAGCGCCAGCGAACGCGCCGAGTGGGAGCGCTGGAAGGTCAGCAGCCCCGAGCGTGGCCGTGCCTGGGCGCGCGCGCAATTGCTGCAAAGCAAGCTCGGTGGCCTGCCGCCGTCCCTGGCGATGTCGGCGCTGGACCGCCCCAGCAACCCGCAGCGCCGCGAAGCCCTGGGCAAACTGGCCTTGTTGCTGGCGGTAATGCCGGTGGGCTGGGGCAGTTGGAAGCTGGCGCAGTCCCAGCAATGGAGCGCCGACTACAGCACCCGCATCGGCGAGCGTCGCGAACTGACCCTGGCCGACGGCTCGCATCTGACCCTCAACACCGAGACCGCCATCGACGTGCGGTTCGACAGCCAGCAACGCCTGGTGAGCCTGCGCGAAGGCGAACTCCTGGTGCAGACCGCACAAGACGCATCCCGCCCGTTTCTGGTCAGCACCCGCCAGGGCCATCTGCAGGCGCTGGGCACGCGTTTTACCGTGCGCGAACTGGGCCCGCGCACGCATCTGGCGGTGCTTGAGGGCGCGGTCAAAGTGAGGCTGGCCGACAATAGCCAGAGCGCGCCATTGATCGTCAACGCCGGGCAACGCACGGATTTTTCCGCGCAACAGTTCGCTGCGCTCACCCCCGCCGACCGCAATGTGAGTGCCTGGACCCAAGGCATGCTGATGGCCGACAACATGCGCCTGGCAGACTTCGTCGCGGAACTGACCCGCTATCGGCGTGGCTTCGTGCGCTACGACCCGGCCATTGCCAACCTGCGTATTTCCGGGGCCTTCCCCATCGCCGATACCCAGCGCACCTTGAACATGCTGGTGCAAACCTACCCGGTGCGCGCCAACGGCCATTTGAATGGCTATTGGGTCAGCCTGTCGCCAGCTTGAAGCGGCGCAAAAATAAAACGCGGCGCGGCTGATACTTTTTTCGCGCTCGGCTGGCAAACACTCAAACCCCTTTTCCCTTTCGTCCATAGGGCTGCCCTCCATGCTTGTGATTCGCAGCGCGCTGCTCAGCCTGGCCCTGGCCGGTGCCGCCCTGGCGGACGTGCCGGCGCAATGGGACAGGGTGACGGTGCGCGCCTACCACATCGACCCCGGCCCGCTCGGCGCCACGTTGTCGAGCTTTGCCGTGGACGCCGGTATTGCGCTGTCATTTCTCCCGGCACTCACCGAGGGCCTGACCAGCCCAGGCTTATCCGGCCGTTACTCGCCCCAGGAAGCGGTCACGCACCTGTTGGCCGGCAGCGGCCTGGACATGGTGCAACGCAGCGACGGCAGTTACACCCTGGTGCCGGGCCAAGTCACGCTTTCGGACATCACCGTCAGCGCCCCCGAGCCACGCGCCACCGACCTGCCCCCGCTGTATGCCAGCGGCCAGGCAGCCACCGGCGCGCGCCTGGGCATGCTGGGCAATACCGACGTGATGGATGCCCCGTTCAGTGTCAGCGCCTACACCGCCGCGCTGATCCAGGACCAACAGGCAGCCACCGTGGGCAATGTGCTGGAGCGTGATTCCTCGGTGCGCTCCACCGGGCAGACGGGCGGGATTGTCGACTCGTTCTTCATCCGCGGTTTCCCGGTGGGTGAAGGCAACCTGGGAGAACTGGCGTTCGACGGCGTGTACGGCGTGGCCTCCAACTACCGGGTATTTACCGACTACGCCGAGCGTATCGAAGTGGTCAAAGGCCCCGGTGCGCTGCTGTACGGCATGTCACCCAACAGCGCGGTAGGCGGCGTGATCAACGTGGTGCCCAAGCGCTCCCTGGATGAAGACCTGACCCGCTACACCGCCAGCTACACCCAGGACGCGCAGGTCGGCAGCCACCTCGATATCAGCCGGCGCTTTGGCGACGAGCGCCGATTCGGCGTACGCCTCAACGCTAGCCTGCAGAACGGTGACACGGTGGTCGACCAGCAGTCGCGCGATGTCGGTATTGGCGCGCTGTCCCTGGACTACCAGGGCGAACGCCTGCGCACCAGCCTCGACCTGATCTCCCAACAGGAGAAACTCGACGCCGCCTCGCGCCCCTTCCTGATTGCTGCCGGCGTCGACGTCCCCTCCGCCGCCAACGGCCGCACCAACGTCAGCCAGGACTGGGGCTGGTCGCGCACGCGAGATAAATCCGCGCTGCTCAGTGGCGAATACGACCTCACCGACGCCGTCACACTGTTCGCCCATGCCGGGGGCGGCAGGTCGGCAGTGGCGCGCATGTCCGACCAGACGCCGACCCTCATCAACGCCGCCGGTGACACCTCGTCAATCCCCGGTTATTACCGTTTCAAGGTGCAGCGCTACACGGTCGACGCCGGTGCGCGGTTGCGCTTTGAGACCGGCCCCATCAGCCACAGCAGTACCGTGCAGGTCAGCCGTTATCGCGATGAGCTGTCGCGGGGGATTATTTCCGGGGCGCCGGTGCTGTCCAATCTCTACCATCCGGTGGACCGGCCCAAGCCTGTGATTGCCAAGCCCGCCACGCCGACAGTATCGGCCAGTGAACTGTCCGGCGTGGCCATCGCCGATACGTTGTCGGTGCTCGACCAGCGCGTGCAAGTCACCGTCGGCCTGCGCCAACAGCGTATCCAGTCCAGCAACTACAACAGCGCCGGCGTGGCCACCAGCACTTACGACGATGCCAAGGTCACGCCGCTGTTCGGCGCGGTGCTCAAGCCCTGGGAACATGTGGCGTTCTACTACAACTACCTCGAAGGCCTGAGCAAGGGTGACGTGGCACCTTCCAACGCCACCAACGCCGGTGAGGTGTTTGCGCCTTACGTGTCCAAACAGCATGAGGTCGGGGTCAAGGTCGACTACGGCACCTTCATGTCGACCCTGGCGCTGTTCCAGATCCACAAGCCCAGCGGCGAACTGGCCGCCGGGCGCTTCTCGGTACAGGGCGAACAGCGCAACCGTGGCCTGGAGTTCAATGTGTTGGGCGAAGTCGCCCACGGCACGCGCCTGCTCGGTGGCGTGACCCTGCTGGACGCCCAACTGACCAAAACCGCGATTGCCACCAACAGCGGCAACACACCGGTGGGCGTGCCCGACGTGCAAGCCAACCTGTGGGCCGAATGGGACACCTCATGGGTCGAGGGCCTGACGCTCACCACAGGCGCCATCTACACCGCCAGCCAGTACGTCAACCAGGCCAACACCCAAAAGCTCGACGCGTGGACCCGCTTCGACATCGGCGCACGCTACAGCACGCGTATCGCCGACCGCCCGACCACCCTACGCGCCACGGTACAGAACCTATTCGACCGTGAGTACTGGTCGGGCGTCGCCTCCTACGGCGCGTTTTCCCAAGGCTCGCCACGCACCCTCCTCCTCTCGGCCACGGTCGATTTCTGACACCTGCAAGGGCTTGATTCATGATCTGCATTGTTCGACGTTGCCACGTTTTAGCGGCGCTGCTGTTCACCGGGTTGTTGGGGGCTAGCCTGCCGAGCATGGCGGCGCTGACCACCGTCACCGATCTGCTTGGGCGCCAGGTCAAGGTCAACCTGCCGGTGCAGCGGGTGATTCTTGGCGAGGGCCGCCAGCTGTACCTGGTGGCGGCGCTGGACACGCAAAACCCGATTGAACGGATCGTTGGCTGGCGCAAGGACCTGATCCAGTCCGACCCAGACACCTATAACGCTTACCTGCGCAAGTTTCCCGCCATCGCCAAGATCCCCACCTTCGGCGGTTTTGAAGACGGCACCTTCGATATCGAGCAGGCCATCTCGCAACGCCCCGACGTGATCATCCTCAATATCGAGGCGCAACATGCCACCGAGGATGCGCGCTATATCGAGAAGCTCGATGCCTTGGGCATCCCGGTGGTGTACGTGGACTTTCGCAACCAGCCGATGACCAACACCGAGCCGACCATGCGCCTGTTCGGCCAGTTGTTCGGCAAAGAGCAACGGGCCGAGGATTTCATTGCGTTTCGCAACCAGCAGATCCGCCGCGTGACCGACGTGATTGCCGCGCAGCAACCGGCGCGCCCGTCCGTGTTTATCGAGCGGATCGGTGGCTACACCGATGACTGCTGCCTGAGTTTTGGCAATGAAAACTTCGGCCTGTTCGTGCAGATGGCCGGCGGCGACAACATCGCCAAAGCCATTATTCCCACCACCTTTGGCCAGTTGAACCCCGAACAGGTGATCGTGGCCAACCCCGACCAGGTCGTTGTCACCAGCGCCAACTGGGAGGCGTTTGCCCCGGGTGGGCACTGGGTCGGCGTGGGGCCGGGTGCCGACATGGCCCAGGCCCGAGCCAAGCTGGCGTGGTACACCCAGCGCCCCGCCTATGCCGGCATCAAGGCCCAGGGCCCGCAAGCCTTCCATGCCATCTGGCATCAGTTCTACAACAGCCCGTATCAGTTCGTGGCGATCCAGCAACTGGCCAAGTGGTTTCACCCCGACCTGTTTGCCGACCTGGACCCGGACGCTGCGTTTCGTGAATTGCACGAACGCTTCCTGCCGGTACCTTATGAGTCGGGTTACTTCGTGAGCCTCAAGCCATGAGCGCCCCGACCTACCGCAGCCTTGTCATGCGCAAACGCCTGATTCTGGTTGCCCTGGCGTTGCTGTTGCTGTGCAGCGTGCTGCTCGACCTGGCGCTGGGCCCGGCGCGCTACAGCCTGGGCGAAGTGCTCGGCGCGCTGCTCTCGCCAAACAACGCCGCGCCGCAAGTGCGCGTGGTGATGTGGGACATCCGCCTGCCCGTCGCCCTGATGGCGGTCGCGGTCGGCGCGGCGTTGTCCCTGGCCGGGGCGCAGATGCAGACTATCCTCAATAACCCGCTGGCCAGCCCCTTTACCCTGGGCATTTCTGCCGCCGCCAGTTTCGGTGCGGCCATGGGCCTGGCGTTTGGAGTGGCGTTGTTTCCGCTGGCGGCGCAGTACATGGTGCCGGTCAATGCGTTCATCATGGCGATGCTCTCGGCGCTGCTGATCCATTTCCTGAGCCTGCGCCGTGGGGTGACGGCCGAAACCATTGTGCTGCTGGGCATAGCCCTGGTCTTTACCTTCAACGCGCTGCTGGCGCTGGTGCAGTTTTTCGCCACCGAACAAGCCGTGGCAGCCGTGGTGTTCTGGACCATGGGCAGCCTGACCAAAGCCACCTGGCCCAAGCTTGGGGTGATCTGCCTGATCATCCTGATCACCCTGCCGATTTTCGCCAAGCGCGCCTGGGCCCTCACCGCCCTGCGCCTGGGTGACGACAAGGCCGCCAGCTTCGGCATCAACGTGCGCGGCCTGCGCTTTCAAACGCTGATCATGGTCAGCCTGCTCGCCTCGTTCCCGGTCGCCTTTGTCGGCACCATCGGCTTTATCGGCCTGGTGGGCCCGCACATCGCGCGCATGTTGATCGGCGAGGACCAGCGCTTCTTCCTGCCCGCCTCGCTGCTGACCGGTGCGCTGATTCTGTCGGCCAGCTCGGTGGTCAGCAAAACCCTGATTCCGGGGGCGATTTTCCCCATAGGCGTGGTTACGTCACTGATCGGCGTGCCGTTCTTTATATCCCTGATCCTGGGCGGCAAGAAAAACTCATGGTAAGTCTCCAGTTGAAAGACCTCGGCGCCCGCTACGGCCAGCGCACCATCATCCGCGACGTGAACACCGCAGCCTTCGTCGGCGGCCAGGTGGTGGCGGTGGTCGGGCCCAACGCTGCCGGTAAATCCACCCTGTTCAAGCGCATGGCCGGGCTGATTGACGGGCCAGGCGAGGTGCTGCTGCAAGGCTCGCAAAAAGGTGCACAAGCCATCAGCTACATGCCCCAAGGACTGAACGCCAGCGCCCGGTTGACGGTGTACGAGTCGGTGCTGCTGGCGCGCAAACAACTGACGCCGGGGTGGGTGGTGCAAGACGACGAACTGAAGTTGGTCGACGAAATGCTCAGTGCCCTGGGCATCACCGGCCTGGCCTTTCGCAACCTCGGTGAACTCAGCGGCGGCCAACAACAACTGGTGTCCATCGCCCAGACGCTGGTGCGCGAACCCGACGTACTGCTGATGGACGAACCCACCAGCGCCCTCGATATGCATCGCCAAGTACAAGTACTGGACTTCATGCGCACCCTGGCGCGCAAACGCGAGGTGATTGTGTTTATCGCACTGCATGACCTGAACCAGGCACTGCGCTTTGCCGACCAGGTGCTGGTCATCGCCGACGGCACAGCCCAGGGCAGCGGGCCGAGCCATACGGTGATCAACGAAGCGATGCTGCGCGAGGTTTACCAGGTGCAGGCACGCATCGAGCGCTGCAGCCGGGGGCAGCCGCATATTTTGATTGATGGGGTTGTGTGAATAGGCCCTGCGAAAGCATGGGTATCCACGATGCGAAGCGAGTCGCTGTTGATCTTGCTCTTGACCTGCTTTTGATCTTGATCTCAAGCGCCCCGTTAAACCACGCTGGCCGAACGCAGGCTTGAATTCGTGGGTAACCCGGCAGGACGCCGGGTTAGCCGCCCCGCGCCATGGATGGCGCGTGGCGGCGGCCCACGGATTCAAGCCTGTGTTCGGGCACACCGAGCCTAAGCGAGGTGCCGAGTGGTGGGGCAAGAGCCCTTTGGTTACTTTGGGGCTCTTTTCCAAAGTGACCCGCCGTCAGGCGGAACCCTAAGTGGCCGTTACCGCAGGAATGGATATGTACTCGGTATAACAGTGTCGCCTGTCAGGCCGCCTTCGCGAGCAAGCCCGCTCCCACAGTTGAATCGTTGGGGTGTCAGGTAGATAGGCGTCGGCTGGCAGGCCGTCATCGCAGGCAAGCCAGCTCCCACAGGGATGCCGGGACATCAGTCAAAATCTCGGATCAGCCACTGCTTCTATCGCTCAATCCTCGCGAATACTTGCCTGATCCTCCGACTTATCGCCCACCGGGATAGATACCCCTTGCGCCGTGGTCTAGAGTCCAACCATGCGCGCGTGGCCAAGATGAAACCGATTCTCAACCCCGCCGCCATAACCCGTCGCCCATGAGCGACACCAGGGCATGCCACCGCGCACGTCCCTGATAAGAAAAAGCACCACCAACCGATGATCAGCAGGTGAGCCCGCATGGAATTACGTATCAACCAAAAGGCCTATCAGGTCGATGCCGAAGCCGACACACCGTTGTTGTGGGTGATCCGCGATAACCTGGGCATGACCGGCACCAAATACGGCTGCGGCCTGGCCCAGTGCGGCGCCTGTTCGGTGCTGGTGGACGGCAATGTGGTGCGCGCCTGCGTGACGCCCGTGGCCGGGGTGGTCGGTCGCGAGATCACCACCATCGAGGCCGTGGAGGCCGATGACGTGGGCAAACGTGTGGTGGCGGCCTGGGTCGAGCATCAAGTGGCGCAATGCGGCTACTGCCAGTCCGGGCAGGTGATGGCAGCCACCGCGCTGCTCAAGCACACCCCCGCACCCACCAAGGCGCAGATCGACGCGGCGATGGTCAACCTCTGCCGTTGCGGCACCTACAACGCCATCCATGCCGCCATGGATGCCTTGGCCGCCGGGAAGGAGACCGCCTGATGAACACCACCGAAATCATTCCCGGCGTTGCTCTGGGCGAACCGATCAACCTATCCCGTCGACGCTTCCTGGCCAGCACCGCCGTGGGCGCGCTGGTGATCGGTTTCGGCTTGCCACTGGGCACCTCCCGCGTGCAAGCCGCGACCGGCGCCGCCGCTGAACGCGGCACTCAAGTACCCGCCTTCCTGGAGATTCGCCCCGACGGCAGCGTGCGTTTGCTCAGCCCCTTCATGGAAGGCGGCCAAGGCACCCACACCGCCATGGCGCAGATCGTCGGTGAAGAGCTGGATGCCGACCCGGCCACGTTCATCGTCGAAGCGGCCCCGCCCGGCGAAGCCTACGTGGTGATGGAAAATGGCATGCGCATCACCGGCGGCAGTATGTCCGTGCGCATGAGCTACCCGACCATGCGCCGCCTCGGCGCCCTCGCCCGTGCGATGCTGATGCAAGCCGCCGCAGAGCAATTGCGTGTACCGCTCAGCGAGCTGACCACCCAACCCGGTCGCGTGGTGCACGCCGCTTCCGGTCGCTCCCTGGGCTACGGCGAACTGGCCGGGCGCGCCCTGGATATGCCGGTACCCGACCCGGCCAGCATTACCCTGCGCGACCCGAGCCAGTTCCGCTGGATCGGCAAGCCGGTCAAGCGCCTGGATGCCTATGACAAATCCATCGGCAAGGCGCAGTACACCATCGACCTGAAAATCGACGGCATGCTTCATGCCGCCGTCCAGCATGCTCCGCGTTTGGGCATGACCGTGGGCAGCCTGCGCAACCAGGTGCAGGTGCAAGCCATGCAAGGCGTGCACTCGGTTCACACCCTGCCCGGCGCCGTGGCGGTGGTAGCCGAACGTTGGTGGCACGCCAAGCGGGCCGTCGAGGCCATCCAGGTGGAATGGCTTGAAGCCGCCGCCGACTCCACCGTGCGGGCGATGCCGGCGGATTTTTCCAGCGACAAGTACCGCGACTTCCTGGCCGCCCAGCAAGGCCCGGCCCGCGATGACGAAAACGAAGGCGATGTGGCCGGCGCACTGGCCAGCGCCAAGACCCGCGTCGAAGCCACCTACCACAACCAGTACCTCAACCATGCCCAGTTGGAGCCGCCTTCAGCCCTGGCTCGCTTTAACCCGGACGGCACGCTGGAGGTGTGGCTGCCTAACCAGGCACCGGATATGTTCCGTGCCGACATCGCCAAACGCACCGGCCTGAGCACTGAGCAAATCACCCTGCACTCACCGTTGCTGGGCGGTTTTTTCGGCCGGCATTTCCTGTATGACTCCGCCAACCCTTACCCGCAAGCCATCGCGCTGACCAAGGCGGTGGGCCGGCCGATCAAGCTGATCTGGAGCCGTGAAGAAGAGTTCGTGCGCGATGTATTGCGCCCGGTCGCCGTGGTCAAGTTCCGTGCTGCGCTGGATGACAAAGGCCTGCCTGTGGCCATCGAAGCGGTGAGCGCCACCGAAGGCCCCACCGAAGCCATCGCCGGCAAACAGGGCGACGCCATCGACCCTACCGCCCTGGAAGGCTTGTCGGGCAAGAGCTACGCGCTCCCCAACAAACGCATCGCGCAGATCTACGTCAAAGGCCCGGCCATGCTCGGTTATTGGCGCTCGGTGGGCAATTCGCTCAATGACTTTTTCTACGAAGCGTTCCTGGACGAACTGGCCGACAAAGGCGGCCATGACCCCTATGAACTGCGCCTGCACCTGCTGCGCGACAATCCGCGCCTGACCACCCTACTGCAAGCGGCCGCCGAGCTGTCTGGCGGTTGGAAGCGTGGGCCTTACACCGCCGAAGACGGCACCCGCCGTGCACGCGGCGTAGCCATGGCTTCGCCATTTGGCTCCCATGCAGCGGTGGTGGCCGAGGTGTCGATCGAGAACGGCCAGGTGAAGGTTCATCACATCTGGCAAGCGATTGACCCGGGCAGCATCGTCAACCCGGCGATCGTGGAGGCGCAGGTCAACGGTGCCGTGGCCTTGGGCCTGTCGCAAACCTTGTTGGAGGAAGCGGTGTACGTGGATGGCAAGCCACGGGCGCGCAACTACGACCTTTATCCGGTGCTGCCGCCTTCGCGTATGGCGCAGGTACACGTGAAGATCGTCGAAAGCGGAGAAAAAATGGGCGGTATCGGCGAACCGCCGTTGCCGGCTGTGGCGCCCGCCGTGGCGAATGCGGTGGCGCAATTGACCGGCCAACGCATCCGCAGTCTGCCTTTGAGCCGTTACACCTTCAGCTAACCGACAGGGAATGCCCATGAATAACCGCCGATTCGCAAGAACCGCAGGGTGGCTGGTGCTGCCCTGCGTGGTCGCCGCAGGCGTGCTGGCCTGGTACGTCACGCGCCAGCCCGCCTCGCCTTTTGAACAGCAACAAGCCACGAGTTTCGACCCCGCCTTGGTCAGCCGCGGTGAATACGTCGCCCGCGTAAGTGACTGCGTGGCCTGCCACAGCCTGCCAGGCAAGACGCCCTTCGCCGGCGGCCTTGAAATGGCCACACCGCTGGGGGCGATCCACGCCACCAACATCACCCCCGACCGCGAGCATGGCATCGGCACCTATAGCCTGGCCGACTTCGACCGCGCGGTGCGCCACGGCGTGGCGCCGGGTGGGCGACGGCTCTACCCGGCCATGCCCTACCCGTCTTACGTCAAACTCAGCGATGACGACATCCAGGCGCTGTACGCATTTTTCATGAAAGGCGTGCAACCGGCCAATGAGCCCAACCTGCCCAGCGGCATTCCCTGGCCGCTCAACCTGCGTTGGCCCATCGCCCTGTGGAACGGCGTGTTTGCGCCCACCGCGACCTACGCCGCCAAGCCCGGCCAGGACGCGCTGTGGAACCGTGGCGCGTATATCGTGCAAGGCCCCGGCCACTGCGGCAGTTGCCACACGCCGCGTGGTTTGGCGTTCAACGAGAAAGCCCTGGACGAATCCGGCGCGCCGTTCCTCGCCGGTGCCCTGCTCGACGGTTGGTACGCCCCCAGCCTGCGCCAAGACCACAACACCGGCCTGGGCCGCTGGAGTGAGGAGCAGATCGTGCAGTTCCTCAAGACCGGTCGCAACCAGCATGCCGTGGTTTATGGGTCGATGACCGAAGCTTTCAACAACTCCACGCAGTTCATGCAGGACGATGACCTGGCCGCGATCGCTCGCTATCTCAAGTCACTGCCCGGCGACCCGCAGCGTGACGGCAGCCCCTGGCAGTACCAAGCAGTCACGGCGCGCTCGGAAGCGCCTGGCGCCCACACGTACGCCACCCGCTGCGCCTCCTGCCACGGCCTCGACGGCAAAGGCCAACCCGACTGGATGCCGCCCCTGGCCGGCGCCACCTCGGCCTTGGCCAAGGAAAATGCTTCGGCGATCAACATCACCCTCAACGGCTCGCAACGTGTGGTCACCGCCGGTTTACCGGACGCCTACCGTATGCCAGCGTTTCGTGAGCAATTGTCCGACCAGGAAATCGCCGACGTGCTGAGCTACGTGCGCGGTACCTGGGGTAACCACGGCGGCGCGGTCGATGCGAAGGCCGTAAGCAAGTTGCGCGGGCATACGGACCCGGCGAGCAGTAGCCCGATCATTTTGCATATGCGTTGATAGGTCGCGATCAACTGTGGGAGCGGGCTTGCCTGCGATGCAAGCACTTCGGTTCATCAGGTAAACCGAGTCGCTCCATTCGCAGGCAAGCCAGCTCCCACATTGGTTATGTGTTGCCCACAGGATCAACGCCTGGCACAGGTCCCCTGTGGGAGCGGGCTTGCTCGCGAAGGCGGCCTGTCAGTTACTGCATCTTTAAATGAACCACCGCTATCGCAAGCCAGCTACCACATTCGGGTGGCGAGCATTCAGGCAGATAAGCGTTGGCTGCATGGACGGCTTATTTGCTCTCGTCCGCCTTGCCTTCCTGCATCTGCACTGACGACTGGGTGCCACTGTTGTTGTCTTTGGTGGCGTTGTCTGCGTTGTCAAAACAGCCGTGCAGCATGAGCGCGCTGCACAGGCCCAGGCACATATAAAGCTTCTTCATGATCGTTCACCTGTTGGCGAGTGAGTGATACACGCGTGACGAAAGCACAATTCGTCCGCCCATGATCTATCTGTCTGGAACAGAGGCGCGTGCGTTCAAAAAACAGGCCCTTGGCTGACGAATGGAGGGCCAGGAGTTATTCAAACGGGATCACCGAGATCTTGCCGTTGCGCTCAAGAATCGCGAAGCGGATCTGCTTGAGTTCGACAAGCCCTTGGGTGGACCGGGCTGCCTCAAGAATGTCGCCCTCGTCCAGACGCGCATGCTTGAGGCGTTTATGCAGCACCTGGCCTTGCTCGACCAGCACCGTCGGCCCGCCATCAAGCACCCGTGCGAACCAGGCTGAACGCTGCTTGGCCAGCGAGAAACCGATGTCGATGGCAATCAGGGTGGCGATGACCAGCACGGCGTTGGTCATCGAGAAATCTTCGCCCAGCAACGCCTGTTGGGTGGCTTCGCCGATGACCATCAACAGCACCAGGTCAAAGGTGGTGAGTTCAGCCAGCGTGCGCCGGCCGGCAACTTTGAACAGCACCAGCAGCACCAGGTAAATCGCCACAGCCCGCAATACAGAGTCCATGGTTGCCCCTCGGAACATTGAATGGGAAACGACCGATTCATACCGATTAGGTGACCACCGCGCCGCGGTGGTTCATTCTTTCGACGCTTCGCGGCCACCATCTAAAAAGATGATGGTTTCGGCGCAACTGAAGCGTTGAAGTGATCGAAATTTCGGCAGCAACCCAGTTGATATAGGGCCGCTTGAAGCGGGTCACACCTCTATATCGACCACGTTAAAAAAGGAAACCCTTGTCATGAACGACTCACAACGCGCCTGGGAATTGGCCATGGTGCTGATTGCCAATGGCCGGATCCCCTTTGACCCCGCCAACCCGAGCGGGTCGGTGAAGATCCTGTCCAAGCATTTGCAAGCGCTGGAAGAAGCACTGCGTGAACAGGCCACAGACGCCGCGAAACATGAGCGCCTGGGCAAGAACAGCAGCCGCAGGCCCTCATTGGTGTGTGCCGACTAGGCGTCAGGCTTTGGTGCGGCTACAGCCGATCCGACTCGGCAACTGACCCTGCCTGGCCTTCAGCGTGGCTTGCATCGCTTGCGGCAAGGTGCTCCAGAACGTCAGCCCGGAGCGCTCTTCGATGTGATCCACGGTGACCTGGTAATCACAGAAGTCTGCGCCCTTGGGGGTTTCCTGGTTCATCACGAATGAGGCGTACAGGCCCGTTTCCGGCGAGCTGCCGACCACGATGATTTTCCAGTAGCCGCTGGGGATGGTGTGCACTTTGTTCGTGCCCGGCAACGAGCCGACAAAATGCTCATACAGCGGCCCGGTGGCCACATACACCTGATCGACGCCTGGCTCCTTGCTGAGGCTGCGTTCCTGGTCTTCCAGGCGTGCCCACGGCCCCTGGTTGAGCTCGGCTTTTTGCGGGGTGATGTTCGACAGGTAATTGAGCGTTTGCCAGTCGGCCACCCCGGCCATTGACGCAAGGTTGGCCTGATGCCCACGGTCGATTTTGAGCGCGACGTTGGCGCCGTTGTAATCCACCGGGTCCAGGGTTTCCCCGGCTGGAATATCCGGGTCGGTGCGCCAGTCGCGGGAGCGCCCGCTGGCCGCCGTGGCCTTGGTGATCTTGTAGGAGACCCAATTGGCAAACTTGGTCGAGCCGTTGTTGTTCAACGTGTAGGCCTGGCGGTTCAACGTCACCGGGCTGCCACCGTTGGGGCAACCAACCGCGCAGTTATCGAACGACAAGGCTGGCGCAGGGAGGACGGCGGACTGACGCGAGGGTGTGGTACAGGCGGCCATCAACGGGATCAACGAAAACGCCAAGTACTTGAACGATGTGCTTCCTTGCATGGTGTTACTCCTTGGGATGAATCTTTTAAGAGACTGAATGGCCTCGGCCGATGCGCGTCCTGCGCAAGCCGAGATGACCATTGAATCACATAAACATTTCTAAACAACGACAGCAACCAGGCCGACGAACGTAACTCCCGCGCGCGCCATCGCAGCCATAACTGTGCTATCCATAACGCCGCCCTTAGGCGAGCGATAGCACCACCTCATCAATGCACAAGGAACTTACACATGAGTGAGAAACCGGCAATTGTCTTGGTCCATGGTTTTTGGGGCGGTGCGGCGCACTGGAATCGGGTGATTATCGAACTGCACAACAAGGGCTATACCGATTTGCATGCGGTGGAGATGCCGCTGACCTCGCTGGCCGACGATGCAGAACGTACCCGCAAGATGGTTGCGCAAATCAAGGGCCCGGTGTTGTTGGTGGGGCATTCCTATGGCGGCGCCGTCATCACTCAAGCGGGCAACGAACCAAATGTCGCAGGCCTGGTGTACATCGCGGCATTCGCCCCGGATGACGGCGAAAGCCCTGGCGGCATCACCCAGGAACATCTGCCCGAAGCCGCCCCTAACCTGGCGCCTGATAGCGACGGTTATCTGTGGGTCAAGCCTGAACGGTTCCACGACAGCTTCTGCCAGGACCTGCCCCGGCAAGAAGGCCAAGTCATGGGGGTTACCCAAAAGGCCCCGCTGGCCAGCACCTTTGGCGATGTGGTCAGCAACCCGGCGTGGAAGAACAAACCGTCCTGGTATCAGATTTCGAGCCAGGACCGCATGATCCATCCCGACAACCAGGCACGCATGGCCAAACGCCTGGGCACTCGGGAAACCCTCACACTGGATGCCAGCCACGCCTCCCTGGCGTCCAGACCGGCAGAAGTCGCTGCGTTTATCGATAAGGCGGCGTGTTCGCTGTCGTGATGATGTAATCAGGCTCGGGGGGGTAATGAAGTGTTTAAACAGAGGATGCTCAACGACCATGACTGAATACCTTCTGCCCCCCGCTGCCCCACACTGGCTGATCCGCCAAGCCACCCCCGACGATGTGCATGCCTTGGTCGCACTGGATGCCTACGCAACCGAGCATGCCAGCCGTGGTGTGTTTATCTATGACGCCGTGGTTCGCCAGCAATGCCTGGTAGCCGCCGACGCTAACGTGTGCGCCGGCTACCTGGTGCTCACCCACGATTTTTTCAACCATGGGTTTATTGCCCTGGTGGTGGTTTCACCGCTGTACCAGCGCCAGGGCGTCGGCCTTCGTCTTCTGGCAGCGGCCGAAGCGGCCTGCAAAACGCCCAAGCTGTTCGCGTCGACCAATGCCTCCAACGGCGCGGCGCAGGCCCTGCTGATTAAAGCTGGGTTTATCCCCAGTGGCCAGATCGAGAATCTGGACGACGATGACCCTGAACACATTTACGTCAAATTCGTCCATTGATCCCGCTCAGGCCCAGGCAATCACCTGCGCGGCCAAGTAAAGGCCCACCCCAAACACACCATGGTTGATCACACTGCGCAGGCGATTCTTGCCTGGCGCGGCTGTCTTGGAGGATGCAAACCCGGCCCCCATCGCAGGCTGTATCAGCAACAGCGGGACGGCCACTGTCACCACACCCAGTATCAGTGCCGGCAAAATGGTGGGGGCCTGCAGCCAGACAATCCCTTCAACCCACACCAGCGTTATCGCAAAAACAACGCCGGTGACGTAATGCGCGACCCAGCCCAGGGCCACTTCACCTCGAACGGATGACGCCTGCCGTATGCTGGCGTGAACAAACCGCCCTTGGCACGCATGACCGACCCAACGCCCCACAAACGCGAAATTCAGCGTCGGAACGCCAAGAGCCTTCATCAACAGCATCCACATATCCATCACGGCGGTAGCTCCCGCCCCTAACAACACAACCTGTGCGACCACTTCCAGCGCTGCCATATCTACCTCTTATTCATGGACCCATTGAACGTGAGCAGGCATCATAGAAGTTGAAGTCAACTTCAAGTCAATGGGTTGCCAATGGATATCGCAGAGGTCGTCAAGCGCACGGGAGTCCCTGCCCATACCTTGCGTTTTTATGAGAAGAAAGGCTTGATCACCTCGATCAGCCCACCCGGTATTCGCCGCCAGTTTTCAGCGGCGGTGATTGAGCAGTTAGCGCTGATTGCACTTGGGCAGGCGGGTGGACTTTCGCTGGATGAAATACAGGCCATGCTATCGCCAAACGGCCAGGCTGATGTGGACAGAGCGGTGCTGCTGGCCAAGGCCGACGAGATTGATGCGACGGTAAGGCAACTGCGCGCCATGAGCCGTGGCTTGCGGCACGCGGCAGCCTGCCCTGCGCCTGATCACGCGCAATGCCCGAACTTTCGTCGGCTGCTCAGAATCGCTGCCGCGGGGGTCTTTAAACGCGACAGCGCCCACCGCCCCGCCGGTGTTCGCCCTGCACACTCAAACGTTGAGGCCGTATGATTCGCGACTTTCAAAACGCTGATTTTGAACCTGTGCTGGACATCTGGTTGCAAGCGTCAATCCTGGCTCACCACTTCATCGCCCCCGAGTTCTGGCATTCACAATTGGGCGCCATGCGCGAGATCTACATACCAAGCGCCGTGACACGTGTGTTTGAGGTTGATGGACAAGTCCGGGGTTTCAGTTGCGTATATGAAAACACCTTGGCAGCGCTATTTGTCTCACCTGCGTATCAGGACCGCGGCGTAGGCACGCAGTTGCTGGAAGATGCCATGGGGTCTAGAGGCGCTCTTCAACTGAGCGTGTATTCGCAGAATGTTTCCAGCATTCATTTCTACCAGAAGCACGGATTTATCGTTCTCAGCGAACAGCGGGACGAACACACGGGTCACCTTGAAAAGATGATGCGCTGGGTATCTGATCGCTAACCCAACCCTCGGCCCTGAACCCGCTGATCCGGCAAGATCAGCGGACTGGCCGGGGGAGCGCTACGCGGGAACCTTTTCTTGAATGGGCAATCTGTGGTTCACCCTTTTGAACCGATCGAGACCCTGCGCATGCTTGTGAAAAAAGCCGTCCTCTGCCTTGCACTGCTAAGTGCGGGCTTTATCGCAGGCTATGCGGCAAAACCCACACCGCAGCTGCAAGTCACCGCTGGCCAACTGATGGAGTGCGGCGAACTCATGATCCCGACGCTGGGGATGTGAGCCGGTCCGCGGGATGCACGTTGAACCCATTGCGCCCCGCCGCCTTCGCGCCGTAAAGCGCTGTATCCGCAGCCTCCACCAGACCCAACACCGGCTCCAGCCGTGAGCCCATGCCCGTCGCGATACCGATACTCACACTCACGTGCCCGAAGGGACTGCCTGGGTGTGTGATGTTCTCCTGCTGCAGGCGCGTAAGAATGCGTTGCGCGACCACCGCAGCCCCTGCGCTGTCAGTCGCGGGCAGGATGATCGCCATTTCTTCTCCGCCATAGCGCGCCACCAGGTCCGACGGCCGCCGCACGCACGTTTCCAATAACGTGCTGACCGCTTGCAAGCACGCATCTCCCGCGACGTGACCAAAGGCATCGTTAAAGCGTTTGAAATGGTCGATATCGAGCATCAGCAATGCCAGCGACGTCCCCTCGCGCTGCGCCCGGCGCGCTTCCACGGCCAGCGTTTCATCAAAACAGCGGCGGTTGGCCAGGCCGGTCAGCGCGTCCTTCTTCGCCAAGAGTGCCAACTGCCGATTGGAGTCGAGCAACTGCTGCTGGGCGACGCGCAACGCCTCTTCCGCCGCCGTACGCCTGCGAATATCCAGGATCAGAAACCAGCCGATCAGACCTGTCAGCCCCAACAGCCCCACCACCACGACCGCTGACAACGCCGCCTCGATGCGCCACGCCGCGAGGGCTTCGTGCTTGCCCAACGCGACGGTGGTGATCAGCGGTAGGGTTTCGCTTTTGCGAAAGGCATAGAGCCGCTCCACCCCGTCCAGGCTGGAGGTATAGGCCGCGGTGCCCACCGGTTGGTCGACCAGGTACTTGGAATAAATAGGCGAGGAGGAAAAGTTGCGGCCCATGTCCTGCTCGCGGAAGGGGTAACGCACCAGCAACGTGCCGTCGGCGTAGGACAGGCCGATCGCGCCCTCCTGGCCTACATCGAGTTTGCCGAATACCCGCAGAAAGTTTTCCACCCCCAGGGTCACAGCGACAACGCCGGCGAAGTTGCCCGCCGCGTCGTTAAAACGGCGGCTGATGGTCACCACCCATTCATGGTTGGAACGGCTCTGAATCGGCGGGCCAATAAAAGGTTCAGCGCTCGGATCGTCGCGATGGTGGATGAAATAGGCCCGATCACTGCTATTGGCGCCCTCCGGGATCGCGCGATTGGAAGACAGCAACCACCGGCCCTGATGATCATAAATGGTGATGCCGCTGAGCTGCGGCATCAGCGGCTGCTGGCGGTTGATCAGCGTACTGATTCGCTGGATTTGCACCAGGCCACTGCCTTCGGTTTCCAGGCGCTCAACCAGCCCCAGCAACAACAACGAGCTCTGCCGCACGATACCTTCGGTATAGGTGGTAAGCGCCTGGGTCAGGTTCAAGCCATGCACATCCACTTCCGCCAGCGCACGGTCGCGGGAGGACAGGACTTTCCAAATCGTCAACGAAGTCAGGGAACAGCCGATCACCAACAGCAACAGCATCACAAGACGGGTATCACGCTTCACGTCAGCACCTTAAGGAAGTCCGGTTTCCATCCAGCCATCATTCGAACGTCGGTACTCACAGGGGCAACCGGTTCCAGAGTGCCAGCATACAAGCAGTCTGTGCAGGCTGCAGCAACAGAGTGTGCGGCTGAGCGCCGGCCAGAGGAGCCAGCGCCTTTAATGACCATTATCAGACAACGTATTGAATGCCAAGCGAACCGTTAAGGTCGCCATTAATTCAATATCAATCGACGCAGCAAACTTATACGAAGCGGCACTCTGGGGGCCTACTTGTACAAGTTTCGCCTGCCCCTCTACCGTTCATCGCCCTTTTTAAAAAATTTCAAAACATCTGCGCACCTGCCCTTATCAGAAAAGATGTCCGTTGCATAAATGGGCAACTAGCGAAACGACATTTCAAAACTGGGAGTATTGTTATGACGACGAGCAATAAAAACCCTGGAAACTTTGCCAATGATCGCGAAAAAGCATCGCAGGCAGGTAAAAAAGGTGGGCAGGCCTCTGGCGGCAACTTCGCCAACGACCGCGAAAAAGCCTCGGAAGCCGGGCGTAAAGGCGGCCAGAACAGCCATGGTGGTGGACGTAAGTCCTGACGAAGCGGCCAGTGCCGCTGTTCCGCTTGTTAACAAAGGGCATTCATCATGCGTGCGTCAATTGATAATCAGCGCGGCGAGTTATCTCGCAGGCCGATTGTAGAAGTGCAAACTAAAGCAAGGACTGGCCTACGTTCTAATACGTCCGCGTGTTACGAACATCAGCAACTTGCTGAACAAGCCGAAGCGACGATCAGTGCATCTAAAACGCCACCCTTGTGTGAGAGGCACTTGTAACCGTGCACCTTAACGCACGCCCTGAGTACAAGTTTCCAGCACAATCGAAGTGAACGTTACATTACCGACATAACGACGAGGTAACTGAACATGACTACTCAAGACAAGCAAGGCAACATGAGCGTCAGCGAAGCCGGTAAAAAAGGCGGCGAAGCCACTTCTGCGTCCCATGATAAAGAGTTCTATCAGGAGATCGGCAGCAAAGGTGGCCAAAACAGTGGCGGGAACTTCAAGAACGATCCCGAACGCGCCGCTGAAGCCGGCAGCAAAGGCGGCCAGAACAGCGGGGGCAATTTCAAGAATGACCCCGAACGCGCCGCCGAGGCCGGCAGCAAAGGTGGCCAGAACAGTGGCGGCAATTTCGCCAACGACCGCGAAAAAGCTTCCGAAGCCGGGCGTAAAGGTGGCGAACACAGCCACGGCGGCGGACGCAAAAGCTGATGTGCTTGATGCAGGGGAGCAATGCTCCCCTGCTTTCATTGATGAGGGACACCATGCCTTTACACATTATCAACTTCACCGCACCGGTCACCGCCTCCACATGCAGCCAACTGATCGAAAAAGCCTCGTTGGCCGTACAGCAAGATGCCCAAGGCCTGGTACTGAATATCGCCACCATGGGCGGTGAATGCAGCTACGGCTTTACGATGTACAACTTTTTATTGTCCCTGCCGATTCCAGTGCATACCCATAACCTGGGCACAGTGGAATCCATGGGCAATATCATCTTCCTGGCCGGTGAGCGCAGGACCGCCTGCAAACACAGCAAATTCCTGTTCCACCCCTTTCATTGGCATGTGCAAGGCGCGGTTGACCACTCGCGCATGTCCGAATATGCGATGAGTCTGGACTACGACTTGCAGTTGTATGCACGCATCGTGGCCGAGCGCACCGCCGATGCCGTCGAAAAACTGGAGACCGAAAAATACCTGATCGCCGCGCCACGCATTCTCGACCCACAACAAGCGCTCACCGCCGGCTTGATCCATGGGATCGAACTTCCCGTGGTCAAGGCGGAATTCGTGAGCAGCTTCATTCATTCCTAGGGCTTATCGGGCAGAAACTGCACGAAAAGTACGCAGCAGAACGGCAAAAACCTGACCCCACGAACCGAGCGGGCGCACGCGCCCGCAACTACCCAACTATCCCCACAAAATACTGGCAATAGAACATCAACTAAGCGCTTGTTTGAATTCTTCCTTTTTAGCAGTTGAAAACGCCCACTTCTTAATTGAGAGTGGCCGTTTCATTCAGGGAGGAATCGATGTGACGCATCTACAAGCGAACCGACGTTGCCTGCACTGCAAACAACCTTTCGAGTCAACGCTGGATGACCCGGACTACCTGATGTCGCCAGCGTCAGACATGCTGTGCCCGGCGTGCAAGCAACAGTATGCAGCCGACATCATGAAAGAGGCGCTGCAACGCAGCGTGCAAAAATTGTGCATGTTGCAGGAGCGACGCAAAAAACAGTAGGCACTTGCCTCGCTCCTAACGCTACCCGAATGCACATCATCTATCAAAAACACATTCATTCGGGTGGCGGCGGTACATAGGGTTTTGCAATAAAGGGAATACTGCCAGACGGACGCCACCTTACATTCTCAAGACCATAGCGTTCGGCCAGCGGCTTACTGATGCGCTTGATCTTTTCATTACGCGATCTAGGAATAATACCAATGCCTGCATCGCAACAGGCCCAATGCCAGGCTTCTGCGTTATTCATCACCTCCGCTCTTATAATGAAAGACTTAGGCTCGTGGTGGTATTCGTATTCGATGACATATAAAGAATTTTTCATAACCTCTCCTTCTGATTTTTTGTTATTTGCTCAGAACGAAGGTTCAGAATTTTTAATGTTTGAGTGACGACAAACATGCACTTGCCGTTGCACTACCGTTCGTCGGCCTCACATTAAAAAAATAAAACGGTTCATGCATCTTTTGTTTCTTAATAGTGAGTCTGCTCACTCCAGGCTCTTGGTAAAAAACTCCTGTCTTGCCCGCACTCCGTGCGGGCTTTTTTATTTGCGGCGGCGCTACACCCTGTGGCGAGGGAGCTTGCTCCCGTGACGTAGCGACCGACGGTAACCACGATGCGAAGCGAGCCGCTCGTGATCTTGCTCTGCTCTTGATCTTGATCTCAGGCGCCCCGTTAAACCACGCTGGCCGAACGCAGGCTTGAATTCGTGGGTAACCCGGCAGGACGCCGGGTTAGCCGCCCCGCGCCATGGATGGCGCGTGGCGGCGGCCCACGGATTCAAGCCTGCGTTCGGGCACACCGAGCCTAAGCGAGGTGCCGAGTGGTGGGGCAAGAGCCTTTTGCTTACTTTTGGGCTCTTTTCAAAAGTGAGCCGCCGTCAGGCGGAACCCTAAGTGGCCGTTACCGCAGCAATGGATATGTACACAAACCAACTGTGTTGACTGTTAGGCCGCCATCGCAGGCAAGCCAGCTCCCACATTTGCAGCGCGGGGCCTCATGTAGGTCTCGACTGTCGGCCGCGAACTTCAATCGTCGTCGTGCAAGTGAGCATCAGCACAGGGCAGTCGACCGGACTCACCACCAGCAATCCGTTCCGCCTGATCAATACCGCGTTTGAGCGCGTCGCGCACCGTCCATTCGGCACCCGGCAATTGCCTGGTACGTTCCACCACGCATTGCCCCGTCGCGGTGTAGACGCACAGCAGCACTTCAATATCCCCATCTTCCCGCTCCCGGGCCCTGACTTCGATATGGCAGCCGTTTTCAACCTCCTGGGTAAAGCACTCTTCGTCGAGTGCCTTGGCGGCCCAGGCTTCATAGGTTTTGCCACGCATAAACATAGCTCTTCTCCAAAACCGTTAGTGGGGTTGGCCATCAACTAACGACTGAACTTGTTCACCAGAATTCAGACTTTTTCCAAGGCCACCTCCATCATGCACCGATAAAAACCCTTTACCGCTTCGCCTGTTAAACCGTTCGTCAGGCGAGGAAACAAATTGTTAAACCAACCCACAGGGCTCTATTCAAAATGTTCGGGAGCGCGGCGAAATGCGCCCCGCAGAGCGGCAGCAAAAGCCAATAGAGCCGGACAGTAGAAGCACTTTATCTACTGACGGCATCTTATTGCCGAATGTTTATCACCTGATGGCTCCTGGTGTTAATAAGCGCTTCGCTTAGTTAACGCGCGGGCACAGATTCGGCACAGCAAAACGCAAGTTTCCAACACAGGAGCAAGGCATGAAACGAGCGATGGGTTATTGCCTGGTCACTATCACCAGCCTCTTCTTACTCACCAGTTGCAACCTGGTGGTTTTCAACCCCAAGGGGCAAGTAGCAACCGATGAGCGCGACCTGATCATTCTCGCCACCGGCCTGATGCTGCTGGTGGTCGTCCCGGTGATTGTGATGATGTTTGTCTTCGCCTACCGCTACCGCGCCACCAATAAAAAAGCCCGTTACTCCCCCCGCTGGGCCAGCTCGCACAAAATCGAGGCGGTGGTGTGGGGCGTTCCCCTGCTGATCATCATCGTCCTGGGATGGGTGACCTGGGAGACCACCCACGCACTCGATCCCTATCGCCCGCTGGAGTCAGACACCCCGCCCATCAACGTGCAGGTGGTGGCCACCGACTGGAAATGGCTGTTTATCTACCCGGACTTGGGCATCGCCAGCGTCAACGAGCTGGCCCTGCCGGTGCACACGCCGGTGAGTTTCACCGTCACCTCCGACGCGGCCATGACCTCGTTCTTTATTCCGGCACTCGGCGGGCAGATCTACGCCATGGCCGGCATGCAGACCAAGCTGCACCTGATCGCCAACGAGACCGGTGAGTTCAGAGGGATCGCCGCCAACTACAACGGCCCCGGTTTTTCCGACATGCATTTCACCACGCTGTCCCTGAGCGCTGCCGACTTCCAGACCTGGGTGACAAAGGTCAAGGGCGCGGCCACGCCTCTGGACCACAGCACTTACGCGCAATTGGCCAAGCCCACCTTCAAGCACCCCGTGACCTATTACTCGGCGGTACAGGAGCGCCTGTTCCTGGACATCGTCGACAAATACGAAGGCATGAACAAGGCCAATAAACCCCGGCGCTCGCCCTTGAGCGACGCGGCACAACGCACCGATCAACACCCAAGTCTGCTGGCTGAGGAGCGGTAACCATGTTCGGAAAACTGTCGTGGGATGCGATCCCAACCACTGAACCCATTGTGATGTACACCCTGGCCATCGTCGGCCTGATCGGGGTGGCGCTGGTGGGCGCGATCACCTGGAAACGCAAGTGGGGCTATTTGTGGCGCGAGTGGTTCACCTCGGTAGACCACAAGAAGATCGGTTGCATGTACATCATCGTCGCGCTGGTGATGCTGCTGCGCGGGTTCTCCGATGCGATCATGATGCGCACCCAGCAAGCCATGGCCGCCAGCGGCGGGCCGGGCTACCTGCCGCCGGAACATTACGACCAGATCTTCACCGCCCACGGTGTGATCATGATCTTCTTCATGGCCATGCCCTTCGTGGTCGGCTTGATGAACATCGTCGTGCCGTTGCAGATCGGCGCTCGCGATGTGGCTTATCCGTTTCTCAACGCCCTGAGTTTCTGGCTGTTCGTAGTGGGCGCGGCGCTGGTGAACATTTCGCTGGGGGTGGGTGAGTTCGCGCGCACCGGTTGGGTCGCTTATCCGCCGTTATCCGAACTGGGCTATAGCCCCGGTGTCGGCGTGGATTACTACATCTGGTCATTGCAGATATCCGGCATCGGCACGCTGCTCACGGGGGTGAATTTCTTCGTCACCATCCTGAAGATGCGCACCGAAGGCATGACGCTGTTCAAGATGCCGGTGTTCACCTGGAACGCGCTGTGCACCTCGGTGCTGATTCTGGCGGCATTCCCGATCCTCACCGCCACCCTGCTGATGCTGACCCTGGACCGTTACCTGGGCATGCATTTCTTTACCAACGAGGCCGGCGGCAACCCGATGATGTATGTGAACCTCATCTGGGCCTGGGGGCATCCGGAGGTGTACATCCTGATCCTGCCGGCGTTCGGGGTGTTCTCGGAGATCGCGGCCACGTTCAGCAGCAAGCGGTTGTTCGGCTACGTGTCGCTGGTGTGGGCGACCATCGCGATCACCGTGTTGTCGTTCATCGTGTGGCTGCATCACTTTTTCACCATGGGGGCCGGCGGCAACGTCAACGCGTTTTTCGGCATCATGACGATGATCATCGCGGTGCCCACCGGGGTGAAGATCTTCACCTGGCTGTTCACCATGTACCGTGGCCGCGTGCGTTTCGAAACGCCCATGCTATGGACCCTGGGCTTTATCGTGACCTTCAGCATCGGCGGCATGACCGGGGTGCTGCTGGCGGTACCGGGCGCCGACTTCCTGCTGCACAACAGCCTGTTCCTGATCGCGCACTTTCACAACGTGATCATCGGTGGCGCGGTGTTCGGCTACATGGCCGGCCTGACGTATTGGTTCCCCAAGGCGTTCGGTTTCCGCTTGAACGACAAGCTGGGGCGCATCGCGTTCTGGTGCTGGCTGGTGGGCTTTTATTTCGCGTTCATGCCCTCTTACGTGCTGGGCTTCATGGGCATGACGCGCCGTCTCAATCATTTCGACAACCCCGAGTGGCGGCCCTGGCTGCTGCTGGAGCTGGTGGGGGTGGCAATCATCCTCTGCGGCGTGGCGGCGCAAGCCTTGCAATTGTTTGTCAGCATCCGCAACCGTCATCAATACCGCGACCGCACCGGCGATCCCTGGGACGGGCGCACCCTGGAATGGGCCACCGCGTCCCCGCCGCCGCTGTACAACTTCGCCGAGCAGCCCAAGGTCAATGACCTGGACGCGTACTGGGGCATGAAGGAGCGCGGCGTCAGCACCCTCAGCCACACCGACTATCGCAGCATCCACATGCCGCGCAATACCGCGTCGGGCCTGGTGATCAGCTTGTTTGCGCTGGTCTGCAGCTTTGCGCTGGTGTGGCACATCTGGTGGATGGCGGCGTTCGGCCTGGTGGCCTCGGTGGTGGCGTTCGTGGTGCGCAGCTACGACGAAGACACCGATTACTTCGTGCCCGCGCAGGAAGTCGCGCGCATTGAAACGGCCCGTCTCAAAGACCTGGCGGAGGCTTGACCCATGTCCAATATCGTTATGGAAAAAGACATTGCCCATACCCACGAACAAGGGCATGAAGACGCCGGTTCCCTGAGCCTGTTCGGGTTCTGGATCTACCTGATGACCGACTGCATCCTGTTCGCGACCTTGTTCGCCGGCTACGCCGTGTTGCGCGACAGCGTGGCGGGCGGGCCGTCGAGCATGGACATTTTCGAACTGCCCTATGTGCTGGCCGAAACCATGCTGCTGCTGTTGAGCAGTATCACCTACGGCTACGCCATGCTCGCCATGAACCACGGTAAGCAACGCGATGTGTTGCGCTGGCTGGGGCTCACGTTCGTGCTGGGCGCGGGCTTCATCGCCATGGAGATCAATGAATTCCACCACTTGATCGCAGAAGGCTACGGGCCGGACCGCAGTGGGTTTCTGACGGCCTTCTTCACCCTCGTCGGCACCCACGGCGCGCACGTGTTGACCGGGCTGATCTGGATGGCGGTGCTGATGGTTCAGGTCAAGCAACGCGGCCTGACCAGCACCAACGCCACCCGGCTCAGTTGCCTGAGCCTGTTCTGGCACTTTCTGGACGTGGTGTGGATCTGCGTCTTTACCGTGGTCTATCTGTTGGGGGTGGTGTGACATGTACAAGCAAAGCTCGCTTCACAGCAGTGCCGGTACGAGCCATGGCAGCAGCCGCTCCTACCTGGTCGGGTTCCTGGTGTCGGTACTGCTCACCCTGATCCCGTTCGGCCTGGTGATGTTCCCGTCACTGCCGCGCACCTTCACCGCGTGGCTGGTGGTGGCGTTGGGCGCGATACAAATCGTGGTCCACCTCAAGTTCTTCCTGCACCTGGACACGGCCGAAGAACAACGCTGGAACCTGATTGCGCTGATTTTCTCGGCGGTCATCATTCTTCTGTTGGTGGGGCTTTCGTTATGGATCATGGACAGTATTCATCACAACATGCTGGCGCACTGAAACACTGGCGGGGGCTGTTCCATACCGCCATCGAGCTCACCAAGCCGGGCATTATTGTCGGCAACCTGGCCTCGGTGCTGGGCGGTTACCTGCTCGCCGCCAGCGCGCATGTGGCCTCGGTGACGCACGGGCTCGCGACCCTGCTCGGCACGGCTCTGGTGATCGGGTGCGGTTGTGTCATCAACAACTGTATTGACCGCGACATCGACCGGCGCATGGTGCGCACCTGTCACCGTCCGCTGGCACTGCGCACCATCAAGGTGTCCACTGCCGCAGGCTATGCGGTCGTCCTGGGCGCCTGCGGTTTTGGCTTGTTGTGGGCCGGCAGCAATGCGTTGGCGTGCATGCTGGCCATGGTCGGGCTGGTGATCTATGCGGGGGTCTACACCTACTGGCTCAAGCGGCGTTCCCACTGGGCCACCTTGATCGGCAGCGTCTCCGGGGCGATGCCGCCGGTGATCGGCTATTGCGCGGTCACCGGGCGGTTTGACCTCACGGCGTGGCTGCTGATCGTGGTGTTTTGCTGCTGGCAGATGCCGCATTCACACGCCATCACCGTGATGCGCCGCGAGGATTTCCGCGCGGCAGGCCTGCCGTTGTTGAGCCTGGCCCAAGCCCATCGGCAGATCCAGGCGTACATGCTGGCCTTCCTCGCCAGCGCCCTGGTGCTGGGCGCTGTGGCGCAGATGGCAGCGTTGTATTTTGTGGTGATGCTCGGGCTTGGGGGGTATTGGCTCGCCCTCGCGGCCAACAGTACACGGCTGACTGATCCGACCGGCTGGGCGCGCAGGATATTCGGGTTTTCGATTGTGTTGGTGCTGGCGCTTAACCTGGCGTTGGCGGTGCTGAGGTACCTCTGCGGGCGACGCCCTCCCTGTAGGAGCGAGCTTGCTCGCGAAAAACGTCAACGATAACGCGGGTTGCCTGAATAAACGTGGCGCCTGTGAGTTTTTCGCGAGCAAGCTCGCTCCTACAGAGAGAGGGTCATATCGTCGTCGGCTGTCTGGCATCGAGCACCGCACGGATTTTGCGGGGCAGGTCAGCGGGTTGATACGGCTTGGGAATCAACTCGAATTCATGCACCTCTATGTCCGCGCGGGCCAGCGAGTCTTTCGCATAGCCGGTGGTCAGCAAGATCCTGATGTGCGGATACAAGCGCGACACCTCCCGCGCCAGTGCTGCGCCATTCATCGCACCGGGCATGATCAAGTCACTGAACACCAAGTCATACGTCGCCTGCTTGAGCATGCCCAATGCCTCGGCGGCATTGTGGGCGATGGCCGTGTGGTAACCGTAATCAGAGAGGATCACCTGCGCCAACTCGGCGACCTCAGGCCGGTCTTCCACGATCAGGATGCGCTCGCTACCTTGCGGTGAGGTGGCCGTGGGTGTCTGCTCAACCCAGAGTTGGCTGTCATCGGCCGGAAAGTACAAGCGTATCGTCGTACCGATACCCGGGTCCGAATGAATCCGCGCCGTGCCGCCCGATTGCTTGACGAAGCCATACACCATCGACAACCCCAGGCCCGAGCCCTGGCCTTCTTCCTTGGTGGTGAAGAACGGCTGCATGACTTTGTCCTGAATACCTGCGTCGATACCGTTGCCGTTATCCGAGACCGAAATGCTCACGTAACAGCCCTCGGCCAACCCCTCACGCTCGGCATCGACATCGCCCGGCACCTGGCCGTTGCAGGTCTTGACGGTGACAGTCGGGTCAGCACGCCCGAGCAAAGCATGCTGGGCATTGGACAACAGATGCTGCACCGCCAGCTCCGCCTGAACCGGGTCGATGCGGCAATTCCACAGCTCGTCGGCAAGCTCCACATGCAACTCGACGCCTTGCAGCGCACGCGCCATAAAATCCGGGCGACCGAGCAAACTGTTCAGGTTGATCACCCGGCTGTCGAGCCGTTGCTTGCGCGAAAACGCCAGCAACTGCTGGGTCAGGGTTTGCGCTTTTTCCGCCGCCGCCCTGGCACGGCTGGCACTGTTGACGATGCGCTGCGGATCGCTGCCGGGGCGCTTGGCGCTCTGCTGGATCAAGTCGAGATAGCCCATCATCACTTGCAGCAGGTTATTGAAGTCATGGGCGATGCCACCGGTCAGTTGCCCCAGCGCTTCCAAATCTTGTGCGCGACGCACGCGCTGTTCAGCGTCATGGCGCCGGCTCACGTCCAACTGCGAGGCGAAAAAATACACCAGTTGCCCACGTTCGTTGAACAACGGCGAAATGAACAGCTCGTTCCAGAAGGTCGAGCCGTCCTTGCGGTAATTGAGCACCTCGACACACGCCTCATGGTGGCGCTCAACTGCGCGTTGCACCTGGTGCAGCGCGTTTTTATCGGTTTGGGGCCCCTGCAGGAACCGGCAATTGCGTCCGATCACTTCGTCCAGTTCAAAGCCTGTCAGGGTCAGGAACGCCTGGTTGGCAAAGATGATCGGGTTATCAGGCTCGGCGGGATCGGTCACGATCATTGCGCTGTGGCTGGCTTGCATGGCCGCAAAGAACAGGTCTTTGCGGCTGGCAGACAGCATCGCCAATTCCATACCGTCGACCACAGGCTTCTTCTTTGTCGCCAAGGTTCACCTCCAGATACGTGGTATGTGTTCCATGGACCGTGAAAACGCTGCGCAGTGCCATCTACCACCTAAAGGGCGCGGCGCCTTAAGGTTGGGCGCCGCGCGACAGTACCGCCTTGGATCATGGCTCAGGTTTTGGCTGCAGCCCCCTGCCCAGGTCAGCGCCGGTCGTCGGGTCGCTGGTGGGGTCCGAGAGCGTGCGGATCTTCATCGCGCTCAGCGCCGCTTCATCGCCTGCGTCCAACTGCACGCTGGCGGTGCCGTCACCGCCATCGACCGCCGGTTGTGGGTTTTCCACGAACTCCCAACCGTCACCCTGGTTCCAAGGGCCGCGCAGGTCCTGCGCACCTTGGGACATGTTGAAGTACACCTGGGTGAACTCCGGTTTGCCCGGCAACTTGCCTTGGGGGAAATTCGGTTGAATGGCATGCAGCGCTTTTTCAAAGGATATCTGGTGTGCGATTTCCCGCGTCATCAAAAACCCCAGCGCATCTTTCACGCCAGGGTCATCGGTGACGTTCATCAGCCGCTCATAGACGATTTTGGCCCGAGCTTCGGCGGCGATATTCGAGCGCATGTCTGCGGTGGGTTCACCGATGGTGTCAATGTAGGCTGCGGTCCACGGCACACCGGCAGAGTTGGTCAACGGCGAGCCGGCCCCGTACAGCAGGCTGGTGATATGCGAGTCATTGCCGGCGCCATTGAGCGCCCGGTACAACTCGCCCTCCTCTTCCACGCCTTCGGCCATCCGCCCCTTGGCGCCCTTGTTGAGCATGACGATGATGGAACCGACGATCTCCAGATGGCTGAGTTCTTCGGTGGCAATGTCCATCAGCAAATCTTTGCGCCCTGGGTCGTCTTCCGCCAAGGCTTGGGTGAAGTAACGGGACGCGGCGGCCAACTCGCCTTGAGCGCCGCCAAACTGCTCGAGCAAAAGGTTGGCCAGCCCCGGGTTGGGCTCGGCGACACGGACGGTGTATTGAAGTCGCTTGTTATGTAGAAACATGAACAAATCTCCTCAGGCTTACGGAAAAAGGCGCCCTGCTGGAATGCGCGCCTACCTTGCATGGGAAGTGGCCGGTGCGTGGAAAATTTCAAAATAAACCGACGCCTCACGACCAGCGGTAATGCGCTGCAGGCCAAGCGAAACGGCGCTTGTCGCGCAGTTTTCTCAATCGGCGCCGTGGTTTTCCGATTCGGGCACGACGTCGATTCCGGGCGTACCGCTGGCGGGTTTGATGCTGGCGTCCGCGGGTGTTGCGGCGCTGTCGGGATGGTCCCAATCGGTGGTCGCATTGGGGTCTTCGTCGCGCCCGGCAGTGCCGATCACGCAACCGTCTTCATTGGGTGCGTCTGGATGCTCGAGCGGCAGGTACTGTGGGTTGGATGGGTTGTGTTTCATGGCTGAAAAGCTCCCGTTCACAGGATAGGAACCTTGTTGGAACGACGCCTTTTTTTGGAGTGCGACGAAAAAGACGAATGGCGGGACCGTTAACTAAGCCCGCAGTTTCGATCTTATTAATGCAGAAGTGCTGACTGGTAATAAAAGTTATACGAAGCGGTGTATCGCACCCTGTTTTTGTATAACTTTTTCAGGCAAATCACCGTTCGTCGCCAGTTAGAAAAATCGGTAAAACATTTCCCGAAAAGCCAATATCGGAATAAATGTCCGTTGCGAAACGGCCAACTAACGAAACGCTAACTTAGCGACTGGAGAACTATCATGACTACAGGTAATAAAAACCCGGGCAACTTTGCCAATGATCGCGAAAAAGCCTCCGAAGCCGGTAAAAAAGGCGGCCAGGCGTCGGGCGGGAACTTCGCCAACGACCGTGAAAAAGCCTCGGAAGCCGGCCGTAAAGGTGGCCAGCACAGCCATGGCGGCGGTCGGAAGTCGGGTTCTTGAGTAACGGTGGGAGGGGCAGCCTGGCTGCCCCGTCAAACCTGATAGGTTGAACACGCCGCAACTAATCTCGCCAACATCCTGCCCACTATTTAGCAAACGAGCGAACCTTAGTTCAAATAAAGGCTTTCGACGTTAAGTTGTGGGCGACCTTTCTTAAAGAGCCATTATCTTGCCAGTATTTACGCGCAGTCATTCTGAGCTAGCCTTAACGCGCTGAGTCCTTTATGCGGTGAACTCATGGATACGTTAACGAAAGCCGAAATCGAAACGGCTCTTTCCGCTCGCCTTCCCAAGTGCGCGGTCAAGTGCGCGCTCAACCAGGACGGCAGCCTTTCAGTCACCGTAACGGCGCGCGGTATGGACCAATTCACCATCGCCAACATCAACCGCGCCCACTACCACGGTGTTTCGGGGATCAACCGGCTTGTGCGGGAAATACGCGAAGAAATGGTCATCGCCAGGCAGTCTTTCTGGCTGTCATCGGTGGGGTAACAGATATGCCAGACGCTACTGACGCAACGCTGCAACCGGTCAACATTGAATACCTGCAAGACACGCTGTTCGGTGTGAACACGCTCGCCAGCGAGTGCATGGCGCAGCTTGTGCGCGCTGCGCCCGGTGTGCAATTGCAACTTGCGCCACCATGGCCCGCGCAATTGCTGAAGGCCCACTGGATTAGCTTTGAATGGAACGGTCAGGCCTATCGTGGCGTGGTGCAGGCGGCTGAATCCTTGACCAACGGCGACTTGCTGATGGACATCGAACCGCAGCCGTAAACGCGCGCACTTGGCAGCATTAGGCGCGTTCACCCGCCAACGCCCGCTGGTGAAAATGCGGCAGCCATTTCAACGCGTGAAGAGACGCGGCCAACTGCACCTGCTCACGAGAGCCCATGAAGCGTTCCTTGCGACTGAACACACTCAGTGCCCCGCCGTTTCGATAGGCCCAGGCAAAACAGACAGTGCCTGGGGGAATGCCGTCCATCCCATCCGGCCCCAGCAGGCCAGTGGTCGCTACCGCTACGTCCGCAGGGCTGTCGCGCAGCGCGCCGTGAGCCATTTCCTGGGCGACCTCACAGCTGGTGAGATTGAACGTTTCGATGGTGTAAGGGCGCACGTTTAATAGCCGCTGTTTCGCTTCTGGCGAATACACCACGTATCCGCTTTCGATCCACGAACCACTGCCGTCGACTTGCGAAAGCAAGGTGATGATCTTGCCCGCGGTACACGACTCGGCCGTCGTGATAACCAACTGATGGTGCTTGAGGTATCCAACGATAGAAGCAGCGACCGACATGCTGAACGCTCCTGTGCAGAGGGGTGTTGCTGATTGATTTTTGTCAAAAAAAATCGATTTGTAAAAAAGAATTTCGAAAATCCGCTGGGGTCTACAGAGGAACATCCCCCAGGAGACAGCACCATGAAGTTCGCGAAATTCTGCCAAAAACTCTCCAACCAGGCGGGCAGCTCAAAAACCTTTCTGACGGCCGTCAGCTTGATTGCTGTTTGGGCGCTCACCGGGCCTTACTTTCATTACAACGACACCTGGCAGTTAATCATCAATACCTCCACTACCATCATCACCTTCCTGATGGTGTTCCTGATCCAGAATACCCAGAACCGCGACAACGATATTCTTCATCTGAAACTGGACGAGCTGATTCGTGCCACCAAAGAGGCCCACAATGCGGCGTTGAGCCTGGATAAGCTCGGATCGCGAGAGCTGCAGAAATTGCGCGAGCAATACAGCAAGCTGGGGCGGCCTAACGCGGTTGATGACATAGGGCGGGAGGCGGATTCTTCCGGTTCTTCTAACGGCCCGATCTGAGGCCTACGTGGGTCTGCGTGCAGCGATCGATGGTAACCACGATGCGAAGCGAGCCGCTCTTGACCTTGCTCTGCTTTTGATCTCAAGCGCCCCGTTAAACCACGCTGGCCGAACGCAGGCTTGAATTCGTGGGTAACCCGGCAGGACGCCGGGTTAGCCGCCCCGCGCCATGGATGGCGCGTGGCGGCGGCCCACGGATTCAAGCCTGTGTTCGGGCACACCGAGCCTAGGCGAGGTGCCGAGTGGTGGGGCAAGAGCCTTTTGCTTACTTTTGGGCTCTTTTCAAAAGTGAGCCGCCGTTGAACTGCCCCCCGAAAGTTGGACAGGGGACGCTATTGATTTAATGCCTGAGTCCGAAATTGTACCGGGCTCAAGCCATTTAGTCTGAGGCTTATGCGGTCTTGGTTGTAGTAGGCGATGTAATCCTCTATGCCTGATGCCAACTGCTCCACACTCTCAAATGACTCCAAATAGAAAAACTCGCTCTTGAGCGTGCCGAAAAAACTCTCCATGGCGGCATTGTCCAAGCAATTACCCTTGCGCGACATGCTCTGCTCGATGCTCTTTTCGGCCAGCATGTGTCGGTAGATAGGCTGCCTGTACTGCCAACCCTGGTCGGAGTGCAGTATCGGTTTGTCACCTTGATTCAGTCGCCCGAAGGCTTTTTCCAGCATCGTCGAAACCATCCTGAATTCGGGACGTCGGTTGATCTGGTAAGCCAGGATCTCGCCGTTGTACAAATCCATGAGAGGCGAGAGAAACAGCTTTTGCCCCTTCACCTTGAACTCCGTCACGTCGGTTGCCCATTTCTCGTTAGGGGCTTCTGCCTTGAATTCGCGCTTTAGTAGATCAGGCGCAACAAGCCCTTCAGCACCTCGGTAAGAGCGATATTTCTTCACTTTGACCAGCGACTTGAGGCCTATCACCTGCATCAGTCGATACACCTTTTTGTGATTGATCAACTCACCACTGTTTCCAAGGGTCGCGGCGATGCGGCGGTAGCCGTAACGCCCCTTATGCCCGTGATAGACGCTGCGGATGCGATCTTTAAGGCCGGCATGCTTGTCGGTTAGCAGTGTTTTGCTTTGGTAATAGAAGGTGCTGCGTGCCAGTGCCGCAGCACGTAGCAACAGAGCAAGTGGATGCTCATGCCTCAATCCTTGGACGGCCTGCGTTTTTTTGGCTGCGCAGTACGGGGATCCGCTTGGATTAAGGCATCGAGCTTTTTTAGATAGGCATTCTCCGCGCGCAGATAAGCCAGTTCTGCGAGCATTTGTGCAGGGGTCAGTTCTGCGTCCGCAGGAAGAGCAGGACTTGCTTTGGGTTGCCTGGAAGGTTTGCGGGGCATACTGGACTCTTTAAGACGCTGCGGTTGTAGTGCTTCTACACCGCCTTCATCGTACAGCTTTCGCCACTGCCTGATACTACTTGGACCACGGATATCAAACCGTATACAGGCCTGTTGGTCCGACAGTCCATCTTGTTTGATGCACTGCAAAACCTTTAATTTAAACTCGGCATCGTAATGGCTGTACTTGGCGATCAAGCCAGAGGCGCCGTGCTTTTCAAAACCCTTGACCCAGCGTCGCAGGAGCGATGGACTCAAGTCATGCTTAAGGGCCACCTCATGGATGCTACTGGCAGACAGGCACTCTTCAATCAATGATTGCTTGAGCGCTAGGTTGTATTTCGTCATGGAACACTCTCCCGAGGGGGCAGGTGTCCAACATTCGGGGGTCAGTTCACGTCAGGGCGGAACCCTAAGTGGCCGTTACCTAAATAACGGATATGTACCCGGTCCAACTGTGTTGACTGCCAGGCCGCCTTCGCGAGCAAGCCCGCTCCCACAGTTTGATCGCGGGGCGTCAGATAGTTAGGGGCCGGCTGTGAGGCCGTCATCGCAGGCAAGCCAGCTCCCACATGCGTGAGTGTTCAACTCAAAGCATTTTGAACGCCCCGTACGCTCGTCTTTCCAACGAGAACAGGATTAACCCTGGCTTTGATCAACCCACCGGCAACAGGAGGCAGCCGACCATGACTGACACCCCAACCCACCGGATGACAAAATCCCTCTGCGCAACAATGACACTCGCCCTGCTCAGCGCGTGCGCTGGCAACAACTCCCCCTCGAATGTCGAAGCCCCCGGAAAACCCGCAACGCCCTCGACCCGAACGCTGGAAGCCGGCGCCGCCCTGCTTCAATCTCGCCCCCCCATTGACGCATTGAACGCCTACCTGGACGGCTTTCACTTCTACAACGGCCATCCCGATGTACAAATGGAAGCCCATCACTACTGTGCAATCCTCAACGAGGAGGTCATCCAGTGCGTGATCTACGACGGCAACCGCAAGGATGCCAAGTTGATGGGCGTGGAGTACATCATCAGCGAGGCGCAGTTCAACACGCTGCCCGCGCCGGAGAAGGCGCTGTGGCACAGCCATGTACATGAAGTGAAGTCAGGGCAACTGGTCGCTCCGGGAATCCCCGAGGTGGCGGAGCATGCACTGATGGAGAAGCTGGTGCACACCTATGGCAAGACCTGGCACACCTGGCATACCGATCTGGATAAACGCCTGCCCTTGGGCGTCCCGCAATTGATGATGGGGTTCACTGCTGACGGCCAGGCCGACCCGCGTATGGTCGCCGAGCGAGATAAACGCCTGGGCATCGACAGTGCCGACAAGAAAAAGGCTCGCGCCGATATCCCCGCGCCGCCCATCGCACCCGGTGCAGACGCGTGGCGCCAGGGCACGGTTATCCAGATCGCCGACCCAACCCAAAAGGCCCACCGGCACTGACACCGCCATTCAGTCATTTGGATTGAACGATCATTTGCGGGCCCTTCTCTACCCAAGACCAGCCAAAGGAGGATGTCATGATGATTGATACCGCAACCGGAATGAGGCCTGGCGAGCGATACGCCGTGGAAAACCTGGAGCGCACACCGAACTTCAGCGGGTTTTTCCTGGACGGAAAATATTACCTGGGCCCTGAACTGATGACGGCAGTCGGATGGCTTGAGGGCCAGACGTTTATCTATGATGAGCTCGACGCCACAGGCGAACCGGTATTTCCCGACCGCGTCGCCGGCACCCTCGAAAACCTGACCCTGATACTGACTGACGGTACCCGCCTGCAACTGCACCCAGTGCCTGTCCACGTGCCCGAGGATTTACCTGGGCGCATGCCGACCAAGGGAAAACTGCACGGCAAGACCGTAGTAATCACCGGCGCCTCCAGCGGCATTGGCCGCGCGGCTGCTCATGCCTTTGCCGAGCAAAGTACCCGCTTGGTATTGGCGGCCCGTGATGAAAAAGCCCTGCAAGAAGTAGTGGAGGAATGCGCTGCGCGCGGAGCCGAGGCCGTCGCCGTTAAAACCGATGTGACCCAGGGCGACCAGATGCGCGCATTGGCCGAACAGGCAGCGGCCTTCGGCAATGGCCGCATTGATATCTGGATCAATAACGCCGGCGTAGGTGCGGTTGGCCGTTTCGAGAACACGCCCCTGGAAGCCCACGAACAGGTGCTGCAAACCGACCTGCTCGGGTACCTGCGCGGCGCTCACGTGGTGTGGCCGTATTTCAAAGTTCAGAACAGCGGAATTCTGATCAACACCTTGTCGCTGGGCAGCTGGGTGGCCCAGCCCTATGCCGTCGCCTACTCAGCCAGTAAATATGGCCTGCGTGGCCTGACTGAAGCCCTGCGTGGCGAACTGGCTGACTACCCGGATATTCATGTGTGCGACATCTATCCCGCCGTGATGGACACACCGGGCTTTCGCGATGGCGGCAATTTTACCGGCCACGAGTTGACGCCACCGCCACCGGTCTATGACCCGCATAAAGTCGCGCAAGCGATGGTGGCCTGTGCGCTGCAACCCAGGGACAGCACCACGGTAGGCAGCGCTGCCACCGTGGCCCGCGTCGCGCACTTTTTGCTGCCTGGCTTTGCCCGGTTATCCGGCTGGCTCACCCGCCTCGGCCTGGAGCGCAGCCAGCGCGCCGCGACGTCGGCGGGCAACCTCTTCACCCCGGCAAGCGGCGAACGTCGTGTGGAAGGCGGCTGGCGGCAAACCCACCGTACGCCTTATGGGATGGTTGCAATAGGCGCAGCGCTGCTAGTGGGCGGTGTTGTCGTGGCGCGCAAATATTCAGCTCGCCACAAATAAACGCGGGGGCGACGGCCCCCTTTGCATGAGGTAACCCAGCATGTCTTACGATTACCAAGGTACTGCCAGTGTCATCACTGCCTCGCGCCATCTTGGCACACCCTCAGATGAACGTCTTAACGACTCAAAAAATATTCAAATGACCAGCAGTGGCAAACCGACCATCGCCCGCTTGGACTTTGACACGCCAATGGATTGGCCCGGCAATCCCAACTTTATCACCGTCAATTTGCCTGACGGGTCCTCTGTCAGCGGGGTGATCGCCGAGCTGCAACGCCCGGCGAATGGGCCTGGATGGGTCACCTTTACGGTAGATGATTAAGCCTCATCCACGCCCTGCGCCCAGTCATCGAATTGTCGGACAACTTATTTGAATTATTTTTGACGTCAAATATCTGTAGTTCATGAGTATCAAGGAGGGCTCATTAAACACAACGACCTATTCACTATCGAGTACCAGCTGCACGGCGAGCCCAAGTCCTTCATCGTGCGCGCGCCGCGCATGGACAATGCCGAGGCTTGGCATTGGGCCAGTTGTGACGCTGGTGTGGCGGTGATCCCCAAATTTGGGCAACACACGTTCAAGCGTGTGTCTAAACCGATGGCGGAGAAATACGGCATTACCCAGGTGCGCTGGAGTGGCGCGGCACAGATTCAATGGGCGGAGGGCCTCAGAGGATGAACAGCCAGACTCTTGGTTACACAACGACAAACAGGCGGGACGATGAGGTCGCGCGAAACGCCGAGATGTTTTTTGAAGCGGATCGATTGGATGCCTTGGCGTACGAAATTATCGAGTCCTACAGCGGCGATGCGCAGACGTGGGCGCGCTTTACCGAGGCGAAGAAACGTGCGGATGCGCAGCGTACGGTGGCTTATCGGGAGTGGATGCGGATTCATCGTTCCAAGCGAAAATAACGTCAGCGGGCACGCATCGATCTGACACCCCACGATCCAAATGTGGGAGCTGGCTTGCCTGCGATGGCGGCCTAACAGTCAACACAGTTGGACCGGGTACATATCCGTTATTTAGGTAACGGCCACCTAGGGTTCCGCCCTGACGGCGGCTCACTTTTGAAAAGAGCCCAAAAGTAAGCAAAAGACTCTTGCCCCACCACTCGGCACCTCGCTTAGGCTCGGTGTGCCCGAACACAGGCTTGAATCCGTGGGCCGCCGCCACGCGCCATCCATGGCGCGGGGCGGCTAACCCGGCGTCCTGCCGGGTTACCCACGAATTCAAGCCTGCGTTCGGCCAGCGTGGTTTAACGGGGCGCCTGAGATCAAGATCAAAAGCAGATCAAGAACGGCTCGCTTCGCATCGTGGTTACCGTTGGGTGCTGCTACAAGCTAAAAAATTGTGTCGATACCTGTGCTGCGATAGCGGCCTGACAGCCGCTCAGGATGTCAGGCCCGGCGAATACCCCTCGCGTTCATGCCCCTGACTCGGGATCTTTCGAAGGCCCGCCAGGGGCGACACCGCCTTGCTCCTTCCCCTGTTGTCCGCCTGCCGGTGCCTGCGATTTATCGTTTCGCTTAGCCGCCGGCGGGCGCACCTTTCGCTCGGAGTGGTTCGATTCGTGGCGCTTCGAGGCTTCGCTCATATCCCCCTCCTTCCTCACTGATCACAGTATCGGCTTGCCACCCGTCACACCGTAGCGTTCGCCGGAAATATAGCTGCCTTCATCCGACGCCAGCAGCACATAGATCGGCGCCACTTCCACCGGCTGGCCGGGGCGTCCCAGTGGGGTGTTGCCGCCAAAGTTTTTCACCATGTCCGGCGTCATCGTCGAGACGATCAACGGTGTCCAGATGGGCCCCGGTGCCACGCTGTTGACGCGAATCCCGCGCTCGCCGAGCATCTGCGCCAGGCCAGCGGTGAAGTTGGCAATCGCACCTTTGGTGGCCGCATAGGGCAACAGGCTGGGGTTGGGCATGTCGGAGTTGACCGAGCTGGTATTGATGATCGAACTGCCCTCGGCCATGTGCGGCAGCGCGGCCTTGCAGATGCGGAACATCGCGGTGATGTTGACGTTGAAGGTTTTCACCCAGTCCTCGTCGGGGATGTCTTCCAGCGATTGATAGGTCATCTGGAACGCCGCGTTGTTGACCAGCACATCGATGCGTCCGAACTTCTCCACGGTGTCGTTAACGATTGCCGTGCAGTGCGCCGCATTGCCCAGGTCGCCGGGCAGTAACAGGCATTGACGGCCCGCCGCCTCGACCCAGCGTGCGGTTTCCTTGGCGTCTTCATGTTCATCCAGATACGACACCGCCACGTCCGCGCCTTCACGTGCGAAGGCAATGGCCACCGCCCGCCCGATGCCACTGTCGGCGCCGGTGACCAAGGCGATTTTATTCGCGAGCCGGCCTGAGCCTTGGTAGGACTGCTCACCGCAGTCGGGCATCGGGTCCATCTTGCGCTGCTCACCTGGCACGGGCTGTTGCTGGGGTTGAAACGGTGGTTTTGGGTAGCTGTTCATCAGAACGTCTCCTGGGTGGGTTTCTCTTTGCGAGGGTTTGCCAGGAAGCGAAGTTCAGACGGATTTTCAGAAAATCGGATAACCGTGCACCCACGGTGGCCACTCGTCAGTTTGATTAAACCTTCCGACGGTTACGCGTCTCAACCGGGTCGTAGTGGTCCGTCGAATGGCCGGGTGGCCTCAAGCCATTTTTGTTGGCAGCAGGTTTTCAGCTATATTTCACTGTCGGTTCAGCCCTCGCCCTCGTTGTTCAAGTTCTTCCCTCTACACCCCGTCTTCCTGTGCGCCGTTAACCAAGGTTGGTATTTATGAAGTCTGCCCCCCCGCGGTCCCCCAACGTACCGCAACGCAAAGATCTGACCCCCAGCAACCTGAGTTTCCCGGTGGTGGGTATCGGTGCGTCGGCGGGCGGGCTGCAAGCCGTGAAAGCGTTTTTTGAGCACATGCCCAAAGACTGCGGCATGGCCTTCGTGGTGGTCCTGCATCTTTCACCCGACCATCAAAGCGTGGCAGACAAGATCATCCAGGAAACGACCCGCATGCCGGTGTCGCAGGTCAATGACGCCACGCCCATCGAAAAGAACCACGTGTACGTCATCTCACCGGCGCAGCTGTTGAAGATGAACGATGGCTACCTCGCGGTCTCGCCTGCCGTGCGCGATGGTGGATCGCACATTGCCATCGACCTGTTTTTTCGCGACCTGGCAGACACCCATAAAGAACGCGCGTTTTGCCTGATCCTGTCCGGTACCGGCTCAGACGGCGCGGTGGGGCTGTCACGGATCAAAGAGCAAGGCGGCATCACCTTGGTACAAGCGCCGGAAGACGCCGAGTACGACGGCATGCCGCTGGCGGCCATCGAAACCCAGATGGTCGACCTGGTGTTGCCCGTGGTGGAAATGCCGCAGAAGCTGCTGGAACTGTGGCGCAATGCTCAGTCGATTGTCCTGCCCACCGCCAACGACCCTGAGATCAAGACCACCCCACCCAGCTCCGAACGCGATGCCGCCGTGGCCGAACAGCTGCTGCTGGATATTCTGATCCAGCTGCGCGCCAGTACCGGGCATGACTTCAAGCATTACAAGCGCGCCACGGTGTTGCGGCGTATCGAGCGGCGCTTGCAAGTCACCGCTCAACCCGACCTGGCCACCTATTACAACTTCCTCCAGGCCAACCCGGACGAAACCAAGGCGTTGCTGGGCGACATGCTGATTGGCGTGACCAACTTCTTTCGCGACCGGGAGGCCTTCGAAGCGCTTGAGCGAGACGTGATCCCCAACCTGGTGAAGTCACTGGAAGACAGCGTGCCGCACCGTGAGGAGGTGCGTATCTGGTCGGCGGGTTGCTCCACCGGCGAGGAGGCTTACAGCCTGGCGATGCTGGTGGCCGAGCAACTGGCGCTGGATGCCAGCGGCGCAAAGATGCAGGTGTTTGCCACCGATATTGATGAGCGGGCCATTACCCATGGCCGCAATGGTGTGTACCCCGAAGCGATCATCACCGACGTACCGCCCCAACGGCTGCGCCAGTACTTTGCCAAAGAGAAGAACCAGCACTACCGAGTGCGCAAGGAAATTCGCGAAAAGGTGCTGTTCGCCAAACACAGCCTGCTGGCCGACCCGCCGTTCTCGCAGATCGACCTGATCGTGTGCCGCAACCTGTTGATCTATCTGGACCGCGAAGTGCAACGCGACATCCTGCAAATGTTCCACTTCGCGTTGCGTCCCGGTGGCTACCTGTTCCTCGGCTCCTCGGAGTCGGCCGACGGCTGCCTGGACCTGTTCGTACCGGTGGACAAGCGCAACCGCATTTTCAGGGTGCGTGCCGGCTCATCCGCCGTACGTCGCGCCCCAACCATGCCGAGAGGCGGCTATCTGCGCCCGAGCACCACGACGCTGACGATTGAAGCCAAGGCGCCCAACAAGGTCTCGTTCGCGGACATCCACCTGCGCGCCCTGGAAAAAGCCGCGCCGCCCAGCGTCATCGTGAATATGCAGGCCGATATCCTGCACATGAGCGAAGGCGCCGGGCGATTCCTGCGCTACGTGGCCGGCGAGGTGACGCACAACCTGCTGACGCTGGTGCATCCTGATTTACGCCTGGATATTCGCACCACGCTGTTCCAGGTCCAGCAATCGAACAGCCCGGTGTCTTCGCGCAAGATCCGCATCCAGCGCGAGCAAGGCCCCTTCCTGGTGGACATCAGCGCCCGCCCCTACCGCGATGAAGCGACCGAAAACGACTACGTGCTGGTGATCTTCCAGGAAACCGCCGTCGACCCGCTACTGCCCGACATCGACACCGTCAGCCAGGCCGAAAACGCGATCATGAGCAACCTGGAGCGCGAGTTGCAACGCACCAAGTTGCACCTGCAGGACACCATCGAACAGGCGGAAGTCTCCAGCGAGGAACTCAAGGCCTCCAACGAAGAAATGCAGGCCGTCAACGAAGAGCTGCGCTCGGCCACCGAGGAGCTGGAAACCAGCAAGGAAGAGCTGCAGTCGATCAACGAAGAACTGCTGACCGTCAATTTCGAGCTCAAGACCAAGGTGGAAGAGACCGACAAGGTCAACGACTACCTGACCAACCTGATCGCGTCCACGGACATCGCCACGGTCTTCGTCGACCGCAACATGCGCATTCGCTGGTTCACGCCGCGAGCCACGGATATTTTCAGCATGCTGCCGGTGGACACCGGGCGTTCGCTGCTGGACATCACCCACCGCCTCGATTACCCGCAAATGACCGAAGACGCCACCACCGTGTTTGAGTCGCTGAGCATGATCGAGCGGGAGATCAGCAGCAACGACGACCGCTGGTACATTGCGCGGTTACTGCCGTACCGCTCCAGCGAAGATCACATTGATGGCACCGTGCTGACTTTCATTGATATCACCAAGCGGCGCCAGGCCGAAGAGGAACTGCGCCTGGGCGAGGAGCGCATGCGCCTGGTCGCCGAGAGCACCCATGACTTTGCCATCATCATCCTCGATGACCACGGCGCCATCACCGACTGGAACACCGGTGCCGAACTGATCTTCGGCTACACCAAGGACGAGGTGCTGGGCGCTTACTACGACCTGATTTTCTCCCCGGAAGACCGCTCCGCTGGCGTACCGGAGAGCGAACTGCGCACTGCCCGCGAACATGGGCGTGGCGAAGATGAGCGCTGGCACGTGCGCAAGGACGGCAGCCGCTTCTATTGCAGCGGCGAGGTCACCCAGCTCAAGAGCAACAGTTTGCGCGGCTACGTCAAGATTGCCCGGGACCTTACCGGCCACAAGCGCACCCAGGATGAACAGAATCAGCGCTTGAAGGAAACCCAGACCAACAGCCACCTCAAGGATGAGTTCTTCGCGGTGATGTCCCACGAACTCAAGCATCCGTTGAACCTGATCCAGTTGAACGCGGAACTGTTGCGGCGCTTGCCCGCCACCAAGGTTGCGGGGCCGGCCATCAAGGCGGTCAATACCATCTGCGAGGCGGTATCCAGCCAGGCACGGATCATTGACGACCTGCTGGACGTCGCCCGGGTTCGCACGGGCAAGCTGAAGCTGAAAAAGCAACCGATCGACCTGATTCGCACCCTCAAGGACATTCATAGCGTGGTGCTTGCCGACGGCCACCGTCGCCAGGTCAGCCTTCAAACCCCTTCGGTGCCGGGCCCACTGATCGTTGACGTAGACCCCACGCGCATCGAGCAAGTGATCTGGAACCTGGTCAACAACGCCCTGAAATTCACCCCCGAGGACGGCCAGGTGCAGTTGGTGGTCGGCCGAACGGACGGGCGCGCGCAACTGGACGTCATCGACAGCGGCGCAGGGCTGGCCGCAGACAGCCTGGAAAAAATCTTCGACCTGTTCGGGCAAGCGGAAAACCAGCACCAGACCCACCAGCGTGAAGGCCTGGGCATTGGCTTGTCGCTGGTACGCCAACTGGTGGAAGCCCATGGCGGTTCGGTGAGTGTGCACTCGCGAGGGTTGGGCTTTGGTTGCACCTTCTCGATCTGGTTGCCGCTGTGCGAACAACAGAATCATCTGCTGGATAGCGACGCTACCCAGCACGAAGATCAGCGCCTCAATGGCCTCAAGGTGTTACTGGTCGATGATTCAGCCGAAGTGCTTGAGGTGCTGAACATGCTGCTGGAAATGGAGGGCGCCCAAGTGAGTGCGTTCAGCGACCCTTTGAGCGCGCTTGAAACGGCCCGGGATGCCCATTACGACGTGATTATTTCGGACATCGGCATGCCGAAAATGAATGGCCACGAACTGATGCAGAAGCTGCGCAAGGTAGGCCAACTTCGACAGGCTCCCGCCATTGCCTTGACCGGCTACGGCGCCGGCAATGACCAGAAAAAAGCCACTGAATCGGGCTTTAACGCGCATGTCAGCAAACCCGTGGGCCATGATTCGCTCATCACCTTGATCGAAAAACTGTGCCGCTCACGCCCTTAGGCGTGGGGCAGGCGCTCAAGGGTAGATGAACTGAGAAAAGCGCACGGACGCGCCCGTTTTTGGCCGCGACACCTGGGTATCGACGCTGCCCATCGTGTCGCTGCGCAAGGTCAGGTACAACACCGCCTGGCCGGCGTTGTCACTCAGCATCCACACGCTCACGCCCTCCCCGGCCGCCCTGGCCTTGAGCGGCTGAGGCTGCAGCATCTCGATATTGAAACCGCGCAGCAGCTCACCGCTCAACTCGACCTCCAGGGGTTCCTGGGCCTTATCTTGCACATGAATCACCAGCCCATCGGAGGCACCATTACGCAAAAAGCGTTGGTACTCCACGCGCAACTGCCCATCGGCACTGCGCACTTCACGGGTGCTCAGCGGCCCGCTGGAAAACAAGCCTGCCAAGCTCAAGCCGATCAGCAACAGCAGCGCATACCAACCTACCCGTTCAAAGCGCCAGACCTTGCGCTGCAAGGCCATGTTTTCCTGCACCGGATAGTTGCGGCTGCGTAAGTCGCCAGGGTCTGGGTTGTTCATAGCGGGGCCCGGATTCAACCCTTGCTGTGCTCGGGAGAAGACGGCCCCTTGGTGACGCCCCGTGGGCCGGCAATTGCCCATATCGCCGCGCCCAGAAACGGCAGCACCACGACTACCGCGCTCCAGCCTGCCTTGCTGGCCGAGGCGTTATCGCTGCGCCAGATGCTGTTGATGATCCACGCGTCGAGCAGTACGAGAATCACTGCCAGGCCGATCCAGAAGTAAGTGGTTTGCATGATGCACCTCCAGGTTATGTAACTTTTGGTGCGCGGGTGCGGGTTGGGTTCAATATATTTAAGGACCTGCCGCTGGACTCAGCGACACTGAGCAAGCCACAACTGCAGTCCTTGGTGGCCATCGACTATCAAGCTTTGAATCAAGGCTTGATAATGTTGCGCGGTATTGGGTTCCTGGAGGTCGAAACACGCAGACCAAGTGATGCACGTTTGGTCTTGCCCCGTCAAAGCCACCAGACGTACCGTTGCCACGTAGTTATCCAGAGGCAGTGGTGCTTCTTCAAAGCGGTAGGACAGCGTTAAGGTGCGATCATCGACGGATAACAAGCGCTCTCTCACAACCGACCCATCAGACAGCGTCAGTGTGCGCAGACACCCAACAGCCCCATCGGACTCGCCGTCCTCGAGGTGGCTTTCGACAATCGCAGGGTGCCACTGCTGGATCTCACCAAACTTCTTCACCACGCTCCAGGCGCGTTGTGCATCGCTGTTCAAAACAGCGGAAAATTCAACCATTGGCATCGTATAACCCATTGAATAGACAGCCCGGCGATCCCGGCATCAGGCGTGCCGGGATCGGTTGATGCTTACGCGTCGAACCGGTGATACACCTTGGCAATCACCTTCCAGACACCCTCAATTTTGATCAGTGTCAGGTAGTCGTTGTAATCGGCGCCAATCGCGTCGTTTTCCATATCGACACGCACCACCGCGGTGCTCGGCGTAATTGCCAATACGTCGAGGCGGGTGGTGATTTGGGGTGCGCCGCCGTTCTTCTCAACGAAATCAAACAGGTTGTTGATCGGGCCGCCGAGCAGCTCGCCATTGGTAAACCCATACATCACTGCGTCTTGATGGAAGGCTTGTGCGACGCTGTGAGCATTACCGGTACGCAGACCTTCCACGTACTGATTGGCTGTGGCGATGACAGCGTTGTACTCTTGGGTGGGTACTGCCTTGATATTCTTTGACATGCTTGTTTTTCTTTTCATGGAGGGATGAGATGCCACACCGCTCGCCTGACATAGCCGAGGGGTCTTGCTGAATGAGGCAATGACCGCCGCCCGTTACCAATCCTGGCGCGTCGGCGAGATGATCAAGTCATTGACGGTGACGTTTTCCGGCTGGTTGAGCGCGTAAATCACTGCACGGGCGACATCGTCAGGCCCAATTGCAATCCGGTTCAGCGCCTGGGCAGCCTCGCGCCCCCGCGGATCACTGACCTTGTCCGCCCATCCCGTATTGATCACGCCGGGGCTGATCGTGTTAACGCGAATACCGTGCTGCACGCCAAGTTCTTTGCGCATGGACTCGGTCATGGCCTGGACGAAAAACTTGGTCGCACTGTAGACACCCGCCGACGGCCCTACCTGATGCCCTGCAACAGAGTCCATATTGAGAATCTGCCCGGACTTCTGTTCCAACATGAACGGCAATACCGCAGCCGTCATATTGAGGTAACCCTTGATGTTCACATCGATCATTTTTTCCCAATCCTGCACGGCCAGATCAACCCACCGGGAAAAAAGCATCAGGCCGGCGTTGTTCACCAGGATGTCGATGGCGCCGTACGTTTCACGCGCAAACCTGGCAAGCGCCTGGGTTTGATCCGGTCGGGTCACGTCAGTAGTAAACGCGACCACCTCACTGGCGGCCTCGCGCAGATCAGCGACGAAAGACTCCAAAGCCTCTTCATCAAGGGCGGCGGCAACCACGCGCGCACCCTGCGCTACCAGCGCCCGGGTGGTTGCCGCGCCGATGCCTGAGGATGCGCCCGTGACGATGGCTACCTTGTTTTGCAGGTAATTCATGTTCTATACCTTTTGCGATGAATACTATTGCGACGCCTGTGCCTTACTTGGCGCTAGAGCTTGCTATTGAGGCGTCCGCGGTTGGCCAATCGGTGTAACCCTTTGCGCCCCCACCGTAGTAACTCTCGCGTGGCGCGATGGTCAGCTCGATACCGCGGCGCAGACGCTCCACGAGGTCGGGGTTGGAAATGAACAAGCGACCAAAGGCCACCGCATCAATCCGGCCCTGCGCTCGGCGTTCGATTGCCATCGCCAGGTCGTAGTTGTTATTGCCAATGAATGGCCCTTCAAACTGCGCACTCAATGCATCCAGGTCCACGCCTTCGGGCACGGTGCGGGAGGTCGCCGTGGCGCCTTCAACAAAATGCAGGTATGCCAGGTTGAACTGATTGAGCTGCTGGATCAGGTAGCCGTAAGTCGCCATGACGTTACTGTCGGGAGGGGTATTACCGGCATCCGGGGTCACAGGTGAAAGGCGAATACCGACGCGGTCGTTACCCCATATCGAAACCACGGCTTCGGTGACTTCCAACGTCAGTCGAGCCCGGTTCTCAATGGAACCGCCGTATTGATCAGTGCGTTGATTGGTGGAGTCGCGCAGGAATTGATCGAGCAGATAGCTGTTGGCCGAATGCACTTCTACGCCATCAAAACCGGCTCGTTTGGCGTTCTCGGCGGCTCGCTTGTATTGCTCGATGATCCCTGGGATCTCCGAGGTTTGCAGCGCACGAGGCATCGACACCTCGACAAAGCCCTTTTCGGTGTACGTACTGCCTTCAGCCTTGATTGCCGAAGGTGCTACCGGCGCTTCGCCGTTGGGTTGCAGCTCGACACTGGAAAAACGCCCCACGTGCCATAACTGACTGACAATTTTGCCGCCCGCCGCGTGTACTGCGTCGGTGACTTTTTTCCAGCCAGCCACCTGTTCTTCCGACCAGATTCCCGGCGTCATGGCATAGCCACGCCCTTGAGCAGAAATGTTTGTCGCTTCGGCAATGATCAAGCCGGCACTGGCACGTTGAGCGTAGTAAGTGGCATGCAGTTCATTCGGTACACCGTCATCGGCCATTCGGCTACGTGTCACTGGCGCCATGACAATCCGGTTGGCCAATTGCAACGCCCCCATATGCGCAGGAGAAAAAAGGTCGGTATCTAGGGTCATAGCAGTCATAAAGCCTCTGAATAAATTAGACCGGTCGTCTAGTGAAGTGGTAAAAAAAAACGCCCCTATGCCAGCAGGCGCTTACTCGTGATCAGCGCTGTTTCGAAAGCAGCCGTGGTGTTTCGCACCTTCACTAACAGTGAAGCGCCCAGCCACAGTTGATACAACGATTCAGCCAATGTCTCGGCGTTCTGGGTCGACGTGATGGAGCCATCGGCCATCCCCTGTTCAATACACCGCGTGATCCTCTGGATAATCAGTGTGGTGCCCTCTTCAAGTACGCTGCGCATGTCCTCTGAGAGGTCGCACACTTCTGCGCCGAGTTTCACCACCAGGCATTTCTCCTCGGGATGATCGAAAGCCTGTGTCTTAGCCCAATAACTCAAGTAGCCAATCAGCCGCTCGGCGCCAGTCCCTTGCGCTGCCATGACGATGTCTACCCGACCGATATACTCTTGGAAATACTCTTCCAGCAGTGCTTGGCCGAACTCCTCCTTGGAGCGGAAGTAGTGATAAAACGAGCCCTTGGGCACGCCCGCCGTCGTCAATACCTCCATAAGACCGACGGCGGTATAGCCCTTGTGGGTCATCAGTGACTTCGCTACATCGATGATGTGCTGTCGCATGTCCAGATTAGATTTTTTCATAATGACGAGAGCCTAATGCAAACTAGACCGGTCGTCTACTCTCATTGACACGAACTGACCAATGACCACCTGAATGCTCGCCTATTAATGCTCGTATAAACGATTAGGCCCGCGCGGCATCCCTTGTAGGTTTGAGCTCGACCTTTTCCCACTTGGCGATGACTAATGGAGCGACGGCATTACCCAATACGTTCAACGTGGTGGTACCACTGTCGATGATCCTGAAAATGCCAGCGATCAACGCCACGCCTTCCAATGGCAGACCTGCCGAGGCCAATGTCGCTGACAAAATGATGATGGCAAAACCCGGCACCCCTGCAGCCCCCTTAGAGGTCAGCACCATGGTCACCACCAACAGAATCTGCTGGGATAACGACAGGTCGATGCCATAGAGTTGCGCGACAAAGATCGTCGCCACGCCGAGAAAGATCGACGCGCCATCGAGGTTGAACGCATACCCCACCGGCACCACGAAACTGACGATCCGACGCGGCACGCCGTAACTTTCCATCTTTGTCATCAACTGCGGCATCACTGCGGCTGAGGCGGCACTCGAGAACGCGAGAATCAACTCATCGCGCAGGTAACGGATCAGTTTGAAAATGTTTTCGCCAATCAAGTAACAGATACCGCCAAGCACCACTAAAGCGAAAGCAATCAGCGCCAGGTAAACCACACCAATCAACTTGAGCAACGGCAATAAGGAAGCGAAACCAAACGTCGCCACCGTCGCGCCGATCATGCCAAACACACCCACAGGTGCATAAGCCATGACCATGGAAACAACCTTGAACATCGCATCTGAAATGCTTTGAAGCAATGCGATCACTGGTGCATTTTTCTCTTTCGGTAATGCGTTCAATGCCAAGCCGAACAGCACGGCAAAAAACAACACCGACAGCAATTTCCCCTCCGACATCGCAACCAACACGTTATCGGGAACAATGTTCTGCAAAATAACCAGCGCCCCTTTCGGCGGCTCTAGCGTGATGGATGCGCCACTGTGCGAGACACCGGAAATGTCGGTACCGGTTCCAGGTTCCAAGAGGTTTGCGAAACACAAGCCCATGACGATGGCCAGCGCGGTGATCGCAAAGAAATAACCGAGCGAGCGCACACCCATGCGGCCAAATGACTTGCTGTCTGCGCCGCCCGTGATGCCCAGGATCATGCAGCAGAATACGATCGGTACAACGACCATCTTCATCATCTTGATGAAGATGTCACCGAGCGGTTTCAGAACCTGCACGCTGACCCAGGCCTGATAGTGCGGATGGGTATTGAAGTACCAACCGACAAGCACGCCAAGCAACAGCCCGGCAACGATTTGCCACACCAAGGGGATACGTTTCATGTCTAGCCTTCTTGTTGGAATGAAAGGTCTGCGTTATCTGCAGTTGCTAGAGTCATGAGCTTGCAGCTCACGTGAGATCACCTGGCACAGCGCCGCCGTGCCAGGGGCGTTCTTATTTCGCGAAGAGCTGGCCCATATCCTTGAACGCCTTGAATTCAAGGGCATTGCCGCAAGGATCAAACAGGAACATGGTGGCTTGCTCACCCACCTGACCTTTGAAACGAATGTACGGTTCGATCACAAACTCTGTACCAAACGACTTCAGCCGCTCGGCCAAGGCTTCCCATTGCTCCCAGCCCAGAATGATGCCGAAGTGCGGAACAGGCACATCGTGACCATCGACCGGATTGCTATGAACGCTTTCTTGAGAGGCGGTTTTGGGGTGCTCGTGAATCACCAGTTGATGACCATAGAAATTGAAATCGACCCATTGAGTGCTGGAACGTCCTTCTTCTAAACCAAAAACCTCACCGTAGAAGGTCCGCGCTGCAGTCAGGTCGTAAACAGGTATTGCGAGGTGGAATGGCGAGAGGCTCATCAGATCTCCAGTGCTTTTTTTGTGATTTGGCGAAATATCCCCCTCATTGACTCGCTAGGCTCAGCCGTTGCCGGGGATGGGAAACATCGTAGGACGGAAAACCAAACATAAAAATCAATATATTTTGCTTAGAAACACAATTAATATTTGTGAATGATCAAAGAACTCAAGACACTCATCGCGGTTGCGCGGGAAGGCACTTTTGCCGCTGCCGGCAACAGAATCGGCCTGACCCAGGCCGCTGTGAGCGCACAAATCCAGCGCCTCGAAGCTGAACTGGGCGTCGAGATTTTCGACAGAAAAGGACGCTCGGCGCATCTCAATAGAATGGGTCACCAGGTGCTCTTGCAAGCTCAGGAGTTGCTCAAGCTTTACGACAACCTGGGTTCCTCGACGATGGGACAACCCGCCAACGAGCGGGTGACTATCGGCGCTATCGCGTCGGTGCAGCGCTCATATTTACCCGAATCGCTGGCCAGGTTTCACCAGCAATGCCCGCAATGTCGCACGCGAGTCATTCCAGGGCTGTCGATGGAATTGGTCAACCTCGTCGACGCTGGCGAGATCGACATGGCCACCATCATTCGCCCGCCCTTCTCGCTTCAGAGTGACCTGCACTGGACGACGCTGGCGCGGGAGCCCTACCGGCTGATAGTACCGAGCGAAGTGCCCGGTGAAGACTGGTCGGCGCTCCTGTCCAGCCATCCTTTCATTCGCTATGACCGCTCATCGTTCGGCGGCCGGCAGGTTGATCGATTTGTGCGGCAAATGCATTTCGCGCTGCATGAGGTGTGCGAACTGGATGAGCTGGAGGCCATCCTCCAGTTGGTCAAAAAGGGTGTAGGCGTCGCATTGGTGCCGCAAACGTGCAGAGATCCGGAGTGGCCTTTGGGTGTGCGAGCACTCGATCTGGGCATACACACCTTTCATCGTGATATCGGGCTCATACACCGGTCTCGCCAAAGCCTTACCGAACCGGTGCGGATACTGGCTGACTTGATCTCTGATCAGTTCAAGCGAGGCTTGATCTGACCACGCTCTCGCCAGTGGTCGCCACCCGACCACGCCGATAGCTGAAGGGACTAACTTCTAGAAACGAGACGAGATGAAACGTATCAGCTCTAAAAAAATCACGAATTATGCATAAATGCATTTTTACCCTTGACCCAGAGATCCGAGTCCTTTAAATTCGAATTACTGTATATAAATACAGTATTTTGATTCCCTTCATGGACGAGGTTTCCTATGAAAAGCACCCCTGCGAAATTTGGCAAAACACCCCATCAACCCAGCCTGTGGACCCGCGCCGATGCGCTCAAAGTGCATGCGGACGACCCCACCACCACCCAGCCACTGGTCAGCGCGAACTTCCCGGTACTGAGCGACGAGGTGTTTATCTGGGACACCATGCCGCTGCGTGATATCGACGGCAACATCACCTCCGTCGACGGCTGGTCGGTGATCTTCACCCTCACCGCAGATCGCCACCCGAACGACCCGCAATACCTCGATCAGAATGGCAACTACGACGTCATCCGCGACTGGAACGATCGCCATGGCCGGGCAAAGATGTACTACTGGTTCTCCCGCACCGGCAAAGACTGGAAACTCGGCGGCCGGGTAATGGCTGAAGGGGTTTCGCCCACCGTGCGCGAATGGGCCGGCACGCCGATCCTGTTGAACGAGCAAGGCGAAGTAGACCTGTACTACACCGCCGTCACGCCCGGCGCGACCATCGTCAAGGTGCGTGGCCGCGTGGTGACCACCGAGCATGGGGTCAGCCTGGTGGGCTTTGAGAAGGTCAAGCCGCTGTTCGAGGCGGACGGCAAGATGTACCAGACCGAAGCGCAAAACGCCTTCTGGGGCTTTCGCGATCCATGGCCGTTCCGCGACCCGAAGGACGGCAAGCTGTACATGCTGTTCGAAGGCAACGTGGCCGGCGAACGCGGTTCGCACAAGGTCGGTAAAGCCGAAATCGGCGACGTGCCGCCAGGCTATGAAGACGTCGGCAACTCGCGCTTCCAGACCGCCTGCGTCGGGATCGCCGTGGCCCGTGACGAAGACGGTGACGACTGGGAAATGCTGCCACCGCTGCTGACCGCGGTCGGTGTCAACGACCAGACCGAACGCCCGCACTTCGTGTTCCAGGACGGCAAGTACTACCTGTTCACCATCAGCCACACCTTCACCTACGCCGACGGCGTGACCGGCCCGGACGGCGTGTACGGCTTCGTCGCCGATTCGCTGTTCGGCCCGTATGTACCGTTGAACGGCTCCGGCCTGGTGCTGGGTAACCCGTCCTCCCAACCGTTCCAGACCTACTCGCACTGCGTCATGCCCAACGGCCTGGTGACCTCCTTCATCGACAGCGTACCGACCGACAACACCGGCACACAGATCCGTATCGGCGGCACCGAAGCACCGACAGTGGGCATCAAGATCAAAGGGCAGCAAACGTTCGTGGTCGCCGAGTATGACTACGGCTACATCCCGCCGATGCTCGACGTCACGCTCAAGTAAACGGAGGCTTTGAGGCAGCGGGTTTGAATACATGGCAAACCCGCACCTGTGGCGAGGGAGCTTGCTCCCGTGGCGGCCTGACAGTGGAGCGAATGCACATAGGCATTCACCCCACTGTACAGCTCGCCACAACCCCCGGTAACCACGATGCGAAGCGAGTCGCTCTTGATCTTGATCTGCTCTTGATCTTAGGCGCCCCGTTAAACCACGCTGGCCGAACGCAGGCTTGAATCCGTGGGCCGCCGCCACGCGCCATCCATGGCGCGGGGCGGCTAACCCGGCGTCCTGCCGGGTTAGCCACGGATTCAAGCCTGCGTTCGGGCACACCGAGCCCAAGCGAGGTGCCGAGTGGTGGGGCAAGAGCGTTTTGCTTACTTTTGGGCTCTTTTCAAAAGTGAGCCGCCGTCAGGGCGGAACCCTAAGTGGCCGTTACCTAAATAACGGATATGTACTCAATCTGATCCAACATCCCGGTCGGCTGTCAGGCCACCTTCGCGAGCAAGCCCGCTCCCACAGGTTGATCGTGAGGTGTCAGATAGATATGGGGCGGCTGGCAGGCCGTCATCGCAGACAAGCCAGCTCCCACATTACCGGCCAGCAGGAAGTCATTGCCGGCTCCGCCGTTGAGCGGGTCGTTGCGTGGCTTGTAGTAACCCCGCCAGGTACTCAGTCCCCCACCAGCAACCCCAGAAACAACTTTTGATCCAATGGCGGTGTCACATGGGCATAGATCACCTTCAACACTGCGCTGTCGTTGGCGCCGGCCTCTCGCACCAGATCCTTCTGCAGCAGGAAGCGCTGCTGGGCCAACTTGAGATGGGCAACACGGTAGGCACTGTCCGCCACCTGGCCTTGGCAAACTAATGCCGGGCCTGATGTTGATTGATGCCGGCGGCCAGCGCTACCCCGGACTGGTGCCTATCCTGACCACCATGGAACGCGAAGTCAGTGGTTCAGCGCGTGGACATCGGTAAGGCCTACCCGGACTACCTCAAGCGCCTGCTGCTGTCCGATAGCGACGACGCCTTGCAGCGCCAGCGGCTATTTGGCCAGCAGTTGCGCGCGCAGTTACCGTTGCAGGCGTTGACGCTGGCGATCCAGGGGACCCGTACCCGCTACGACCGATGCGGCCGCCTCAGCCAGAAAGCTGTGCACTACCAGCAGGTCGCCCGCGAAGAACTCCCACTGCTGCAGAAGCGCTACCAGTACGACGCCAGCGACAATCTGGTCATCGAACGCCTACCCAGCAGGTACGTATTCGTATGCGCAAAAAACATTTTTTGACAACAAAACCGGTCTGGAAAAAATATTTCACGCAGATGAGAACAGCTTTCTACACTCACCATAAATGCCCTTGATTGCTTGCCCATAACGCCCAGACGGCCCCCGCCACAGCACACGACCAGTTGCTTTTCCCGCAAGAGAGGACAAGGCTCATGCCATCGACCAAAAATGTTTCACAACTGATTTTTGTGTTCTGGCCGAGGCGCCGGCTGCGCATCCTCACGGATGAAGAAGCACGTTTGATTGAACACTTCCGCACGCTGTCGGAAACCGACCGGGTGGCGATGCGCTATTTGACCTGCGCCTTCAAGGAGGTGTCCCGCTTTTGACGGGCTCGCACCTCCCAACCGCCAATCTGACCAGGGATGCCAGTTTGGCTGGCTCCCCGCTCAATCGCACCTCTATTCCCCCGGCCGTGAAAGATCGTTCCTACACCTTCGCCAAACACTTCCGACGGCCCCATCTGAAAAACTCAGCAGTCACGAAAAATGACGAGCCCTTTTCTAAAATAAACGTTATGTATTCAGTTGTTCTGGGCAAGAAGCCCACGTTTCCATTCATCTCATGAAGAACTTGGATTATGCAAAATACTTCGCTTTTCCCCTCATTGCGTACCGCCCTTGGTACAGCCCTGCGGCCCCGACAGCTCAACCGAGAGGAAGAGCGCCTGGTCCACTACTACCGTTGCTTGTCGGAACAAGATCGTGAAGCGGTGCGCTGCCTGATATTTGCGGTCAAGGAAACCAGCGGAGCCGAACGCCCTCACCCATAAAAAGTGACACCGTCATGGGTCAGCGAACGATGAAGTACCTGCGGGGTTGGACACGCTGCCAAGAGCCGGCCCCCATGGAACTTTCCTACCCAACCAACGCACGCCTGTCGACCCCACAAGCAACGCCATCACGTGCGTGATTGTGACCGCGACCTCGCCGTCGAAACGGTCTACCTTGCTAGAGTCTGCTCGACCCGCTTCCCTACGTGCGCCGGCACATCTGCGGCGACTGGGGCGATGTGCGCGCAGAGCATCGGCGCTACAACGACGCGGCTCTGGAACTTGGCGGTTACCTGCTGTCGTTCTATGTCATCAGTGACGGGTTGGACCTCTGTGTCTTCACGGAAGCGGACCGGGACCTTACGGCGGTTTTCCTGCTGGACGAGTACTGACTACCGGCCATAAAGCCGGCATGTGCCTGACGCGGTTTGACAGACACCCGCCGCCAAGCCCTAGTCAAAGACCGCGGTGCGTCAACGGCGCATTGGCCGCGTCATACCTTCATCACTTTCGTCATCTCAAGGGACGCCCACCCTGCGGTTGGGGAATCCTGCTGTTGCAGACCTTGAGCCCCCGCCTGCCGGGGGCTCTCTGCTATGTGCTCCCGCAGGGCTTCACTACTCGCTTGTCGCCAGGAATTTTTCCCCAGCCCCTGTTTCCAGCCACTGTGCATTAACGCTCAACAGTCCTGCGATCCTATCGAGCTGCAAGTGCGGGATACCACGAGAAAACCAATTGGTCAGCCGCTGGGGGCTGATCTTCAGAAATAGCGCGAAATCCATTGGCGCGATCTTGCACTCCGAGAGCACTACCCGCAGACGCACGCCGGAACATTCCGCGCTGGCAGCGCGAAGCATCGTTGATCGTCGCCCTGTCCGCGCTTCTTTCTCTTGGCCGTAGACCATTCCTTGCTCCTTGTGTAGCTCCATGTGTTTTTTGCCTCTTTCACAATGCAGGTCCACTGAGTATAAACACCGCGTTCATCGGGTCCAATTCAGACCGATCACTGCCTGCCGCGCAATCAGGTCCCGCTCTTGACCTTGCTCCAGACCCGCGTGCGCACTCGCTCTAGTTTCAAGGGCAGCGGCTCCAGCGCGAACAGCGTATCGAGCACCGCTTTAGAAGGGTAAACCCCTGGATTGTCTCGCACTTTTTCGTCGACCATTGCCTTGGCATCCTGATTGGCATTGGCGTAACTGAGATAGTTGGACGACGCAGCAATCACGGACGGGCGCAGCATGTAATCAATGAACGCAAGGCCCTGCTGAGGGTTCGGTGCATCATTGAGTAGCACCAGGTTTTCCACCCAGATCGGCGCGCCTTCCTTGGGAATGCTGTACTGGATCTGGCGGCCATTGCCGGCAGCATCGGCGGCTTTGCGCGCGTCCATCACGCCGCCTGCCCAGCCGACGACAGCGCAGATATTGCCATTGGCCAAATCGGTAATGAAGCGTGACGAATCGAAGTAGCGAATATGCGGGCGCAGTTTCAACAGCAGTGCCTGGGCCTTCGCATAGTCGTCCGGGTTCTGGCTGTTGTAGGGCAACCCCAGATAGTGCAAGGCGATCGGAATGATCTCGGCGGGCGCGTCCAGCATGGCCACGCCGCACTCGCCCAACTTGGCGAGATTTTCCTCCTTGAAAATCAGGTCCCAGGAGCTCACCGGTGCGTCATTGCCCAGCAGCGCCTGGACTTTGGCCACGTCGTAGCCAATGCCCGTGGTGCCCCACAAATAAGGCACGGCAAAGCGATTGCCGGGGTCGTTGCTGTTGACCTTGGCGAGGATGTCCGGGTCCAGATGGGACAGGTTCGGCAGTTGAGAGCGATCCAGTTCCTTGAGCACACCGGCCTTGATCAGGTTCGGCAACAGATCGCCAGTGGCGACTACCACGTCATAGCCACTGCGCCCGGCCATGAGTTTGCTTTGCATGACCTCACTGTTGTCGAACACGTCGTAGGCCGATTGAATGCCGGTCTGCGCCTGGAAATCCTTCAACGTAGTCGGCGCGATGAAGTCATACCAGTTATAGATATTGACCTTCGGTTCCTCTGCCTGGGCGCAGGCCATTACGCCGCCGATAACGGCAGCCAGCCCCCATTGCATGCATCGAATAGCGATCATCACGAACTCCTGGGCCGGCACGTGGGCGCCAGCTGATTATTGTTATGGAGGGTACAAACGCGGTCAGCGGATGAGCATTTCACGGCGGCCGTCGAGGTGCTCGACAGTCTCGCCTTGCAGCAGCAGCCGACGATCATTGAGGTAGTGATAATCCAGGCGGGCCGCCTGGATTTGAGCAAGGTCCAGGCGGACTACCTGCCGGGTTTCTTCGCGCCCGGCTTCATACAGCACGCGTCCAAACGGGTCGACCACCGCACTGCCGCCGGCAAACACCAGGCCGTCATCGCCCTGCCCTGCGCGGTTGACCATTACGCTGAACAGCTGGTTCTCCTGGGCCCTGGCCATAATCGCGGTACGGTGCACCGGGCCGTAGGGGTCCATGTTGCCGTTGGTGACGATGATCACTTCGGCGCCCAGCTGCGCCAACGCCCGCGCGGTTTCCGGCAGTTCGATGTCGTAGCAGATCAGCAGGCCCACACGCACGCCGTTCCACAGCGTGGTGACAAAGCGGTCACCGGGTGTGATGTCTGCACGTTCGGAGGGCCACAAATGGGTTTTGCGATACCGTAAGGCAATGCCCTCGGGAGTGATCAATACCGAGGTGTTGTAATAGGCGCCCGCATCACATTCGACCAAGCCGATGACAACCGACACATTGCGCTGGCGTACCGCCTGTTGCACGGTTTGCAGTGTCGGGCCGTCCAGGGGCTCGGCGACGTTGGCCAGTTGTTCGCCACCGACGAAGCCCATCAAATGGGTTTCCGGGAATACCAGCAAATGGGTATCCGCCTTGCAGTTGGCGATGGCCTCCAAGGTGCGTCCCAGGTTATAAGCAGTGTCGCCATCGCGGCCGGCTAACTGCAAGAGTTCGATGTTCATGGCAGGTCCTTGGGCAAAGTGGAAACCCGAATTTACCCGGGCCTTCAAATGAGTATGGGGTGGCGCTCAATGCAAAAAAATCACTTCAATGGGGTACCCCGCAATGGGTAGTCAGAGCAGTTTGACCTTGCAGGATGTGGCCTGGCATGACGCGGTCGGGCGGTTGATTGAAAACCTCGACCAACCGCACTTCTGGGCCTCCATGGCGCGTTTGCTCGGGCGCTATGTACCGGTGGACAGCTGGGTGGTGCTGATCTTCAACCCTGGCAGGCCATTGGTTCTGGCTGAATCGCCTACGGAGGAAGGCGGCACCGACTCGCTGTTCCAGGACTACCTCAAGGGGCTTTACCTGCTCGACCCCTTTTACCTGGCCAATCGCGAATCACCGAGAAGTGGGCTGTTTCAACTGGACGATGTCGCCCCTGAATGTTTTGAGCAGACCGACTATTACCAGCGCTACTTTCGCCTGAACGTGGTCGCCGATGAGATCCACCTCAATGTGCAACTCGACCCCCAGCGCACCCTGAGCCTTTCGTTGGGCAGCCGTTGCCGCTTCAGCCAGGAGCAACTGGCATTGCTGCGGTTGATCCAGCCCTGGGTAGCCGGCCTGATGCGCCAGCGCTGCGTGTTTGAACACGCATCGAGCAGCCCGGCGCCAGCGGAGCCTGCGCCGGACTGGCAGGAGCGCCTCCTGTCCCCGACGCTGCAGATCAGCGCTGCGTTGTCGAGCCGTGAGGCCGAGGTGGCGCAATTGATGCTCAGCGGCTGCTCAAACAAAGAGATCGCCCGCAAGCTGGCGATCTCTGCCGAAACGGTCAAGGTGCACCGCAAGCATATGTATAACAAGCTGGGGATCAAATCCCAGTCCGAGTTATTCCTGTTGTTCCTTCAGGCTCAGGAATGAACCGCGGCCGTCCAACCTACTTTCGCCATCGCTGCCAGCAACTGCTCAGGCTTGAGCGCCAGCGCTTGCCGGCCACGGCCCTGCAGGTCCTTGGCGGCCAATAGAGCGTTGAGGATCGCCTCTTCGACGGCGTCCGCTGCGGCCACAAACAGCGCGGAGATGTAGTCGTTATTGACCATCTGCAAGGCCGTCGTCGGCGGGCCGGGTTGCCCGAGATTGGCAACCGGCAAACCGGCATTGCCTACCGAAAACGCGATGAAAATGTCGCCGCTGTCGTCCTCGGTACCGCCACCAACCCGTGCCAAGCCGATACTCGCGCGCTGTGCCAGGCGAGTGCATTGATGCGGCAGCAAGGGCGCATCCGTGGCAATGGTGATCACGATGGACCCCATGCCAGGCACGCCCACATTAACCGGGCCGTCATAGGGAGAAGGCGTGTCTTGCAATACGCTGCCGACCGGGTAACCGGCCACGCGCAGTGCGCTGCGTGCGCCGTAGTTGGCCTGCACCAGGGCACCTACGGTCCAGCTGCCCTCTTCGGCGCTCAGCACGCGAGACGACGTACCAATCCCACCTTTGAATTCATGACAGATCATGCCGTTGCCACCACCCACACAGCCTTCCTGCACCGGGCCGCTGCGCGCATCCGCCAAGGCTGCCTGCACATGCTCGGCAGTGACGTGCTGGTCCCAGATATCGCTCAAAATGCCATCGTAGGTTTCCAGCACCACCGGCATGCACCAGTAGGTATGCTGCTTGCCCATTTCACGCTCGGCGGCCACCAGTGCATCGCGCACCACACCAACGCTATGGGTGTTGGTGTAGGCAATGGGCGTGGTCAGTAAACCTGCTTCGCGTATCCACTCCAGGCCGGTGGCATCACCATTGCCGTTCAGTACGTGAACACCGGCGAAACACGGGGCCAGATGGGCCGCGACTGGGCGCGGCTCGATGATGGTCACGCCGGTATGCATAGAGCCATCGATACTTTCGGCATTGAGGGTGTGGTGGCCAACGCGCACGCCAGGCACATCAGTGATGGCGTTGAACGCCCCCGGTGTGCCCTTGCCAATCACAATGCCCAGATCTCGTAAGCGCATGTTTTACTCTCAATTGTTGAGTGAAGAACCCGCGTGAAGTCTAGGTTGGGTGGGCAGGTGTGACGATAACCTCCTGTGAGTACCCTTGGGGCGGTAGGTCTTGCGTAAGTATCGTGCCCAGTCAGAATTTGGTTAGCGTTAACGCTTGGCAAAAAGCGGCCAGCGCGGACGAGCATCGCCACATTGCGCTGCTGATCCCAACAAAGCTGTAGATAGGTAAGCCCACACCAGGAAATCCATAGGAAAAATCAGCGCCTAAACTCGAGGCTACTCAGGGCAATGCCCAGAACCCTAGGCGACCGAGGCTGGCAGCCAAACGCAGGATGCCCGTCTGGCGACCTGGGAGAGTCCAGCAACAATGCGGATTCGAGTCTGTCCGTTAGACAGTACTTAAATCGATACTTAAACGTACCGGATTACCCTGGATTCCAGTGGTTTTGCATACAAACAAAAAAAGACGCCTAAGCGTCTATTCCGTAAATCACAGGCAAAAAAAAGCCACTCAATTGAGTGGCTTTTTCTTTAACGTTTGGAGCGGGAAACGAGACTCGAACTCGCGACCCCGACCTTGGCAAGGTCGTGCTCTACCAACTGAGCTATTCCCGCTTGGTGATGCGCATTCTATAGAATCCTCAGCACCCGTCAACCCCTTGATTCAAAAAAGTTTTATTTCTTTTCAACGGTCGTGCGCAGATGAGGCCAGGCAGCGCGCAGGTATTGCAGCATGGACCACAGGGTCAGGCCGGCGGCGATGAGCAGCAAGGCGTAGCCGGTGAGTACCCAGAATGTGAAGTCCGACGGGTTAGCCAGCAGGATGACCAGCGCGAGCATCTGCGCGGCGGTTTTCCATTTGCCCATGTTGGAGACGGCGACGTGGGCGCGGGCGCCGATTTCGGCCATCCATTCGCGCAGGGCCGAGACGACGATCTCGCGGCCGATGATCACGGCGGCTGGCAGGGTCAGCCACAGGTTGCCGTGTTCCTGTACCAGCAGAACCAGGGCAACGGCCACCATGAGCTTGTCGGCCACAGGGTCGAGGAACGCGCCGAAGGGCGTGCTCTGTTCCAGGCGGCGTGCCAGGTAGCCGTCGAGCCAGTCGGTGGCGGCTGCGAAGGCGAATACCGAACTGGAGGCGATGTAGCTCCATTCATACGGCAAATAGAACAACAGAATGAAAATCGGGATAAGCAGGACGCGTAGAACGGTAATCAGATTAGGGATATTCATCGGCACAACTGGCTACGAGGTGAGAAGGCATTCTATTCGCTGTGCAGGTTTGCATAAATCAGCTCAGCGAGCTTTTTACTGATACCGGGTGCTTTGGCTATCTCGTCAATGCTGGCACGGGACAGCTCCTGCAAGCCACCAAAATGTTTAAGCAAGTCACGACGGCGCGTCGGGCCTACCCCCGCAACCCCTTCCAGGGTTGAGGTTCGCCGGGTTTTGCCACGGCGGGCACGGTGGCCGGTAATGGCGAAACGGTGCGCTTCGTCGCGGATTTGTTGAATCAGGTGCAGTGCGGGTGAGTCGCCCTTCAAAGTGAACTCATGGGCGGCATCATTCAAGTACAACGTTTCAAAACCAGCCTTGCGCGTGGTGCCCTTGGCGACGCCGAGCAGGATCAGGTCGGGCACCGCCAGTTCGTTGAGCACGTCACGGGCCATGGACAACTGGCCCTTGCCGCCGTCTACCAGCAGGATATCGGGCAACTTGCCCTCCCCGTCCTTCAACTTGCTGAAACGCCGCGTGAGCGCCTGGTGCATGGCGGCGTAGTCATCGCCTGCGGTAACGCCTTCGATGTTGTAGCGCCGGTAGTCGGCCTTGATCGGCCCTTCCGGCCCGAATACCACGCAAGAGGCCACAGTGGCCTCGCCGCTGGAGTGGCTGATGTCGTAGCACTCCAGGCGCTGGGGCGGCTCGTCCAGGTTGAGCACTTCGGCCAGCGCGTCGAAGCGTGCAGCGACGTGCTGTCGGTTCGCCAGCCGCGCGCCCAGGGCCTGTTCGGCGTTGGTCACGGCCAGTTGCTGCCAGCGGGCACGGGTGCCGCGTACGCGGTGGCTGATGTCCAGCTCGCGGCCGCGCAGCTCGTGGATCGCTTCGATCAAGGTGGGGAAGTCTTCGTGCACCACGTTGACGATCAGCTCCGACGGCAGGTCGCGCTCAGGGCTGCTGACGTAATAGTGGCCAAGGAACGCAGCCATGACCTCCGCCACGTCTTCGTCGATACCGGTCTGCGGAAAGAAGTTCTTGCTCCCCAACACCCGCCCGCCACGCACGCTGATCAGGTGCACACAGGCGCCGCCCGGGTTGACGAACGCGGCGATCACGTCGACGTCACCGGTGCCGCCTTCCATGCTTTGCTGGTCCTGGACACGGCGCAGCAGGGAGATCTGGTCACGCAGTTCGGCAGCCTTTTCGAAATCCAGGGTGCTGGCGGCCTGCTCCATGGCTCCAGAGAGCTCATCGGTGAGCGCGTTGCTGCGCCCTTCGAGGAACATCACCGAGTGGCGCACATCCTCGGCGTACTCCGCAGGTTCCACCAGGCCCACACAAGGCGCCTTGCATCGCTTGATCTGGTATTGCAGGCATGGCCGTGTGCGGTTCTTGTAGAAGCTGTCTTCGCACTGGCGCACAAAAAAGGTTTTTTGCAGCAGGCTCAGGCTTTCACGAATCGCCCCGGCGCTGGGGTAAGGCCCGAAGTACTTGCCCTTCTGCTTTTTTGCCCCGCGGTGAATGCTCAGGCGTGGAAAATTGCCGTCCGATAAAAATACGTAAGGGTAGGATTTATCGTCACGTAGCAGGATGTTGTAAGGCGGCCGCCATTCCTTGATCAGCGTCTGCTCAAGCAGCAGCGCTTCGGTTTCATTGGCGGTGATGGTGGTTTCGACCTGGGCGATACGCCCCACCAGGGCGGCGGTTTTCGGCGCAAGGCCGGTCTTGCGAAAGTAGCTCGCCAGACGGCTCTTCAGGTTCTTGGCTTTGCCCACGTAAAGCAGGCGCGCCTCGCTGTCGAACATGCGGTACACGCCGGGGCGGCCACTGCAGGTGGAGAGAAAGGCACTGGGATCAAACGGTGTGGTCATGTCAGGCGCTGGCGTCCACCATGCCGTGGCGCACCGCGAGCAGGGTCAATTCAACATCACTGCTGATGGCAAGCTTCTCGAAGATACGATAACGGTAGGTATTGACGGTCTTGGGCGACAGGCACAGCTTGTCAGAGATGGTCTGCACCTTCTGGCAACCGACGATCATCAGGGCGATCTGGATTTCCCGCTCCGACAACGCATCAAACGGCGAATCGCTGGTGGGCTGAAACGATTTGATGGCCAATTGCTGGGCAATCTGCGGGCTGATGTAACGCTGGCCAGCAAATACCAGGCGAATGGCTTGCACCATTTCGGCCAGGCCTGCGCCCTTGGTGAGGTAGCCGGCGGCACCGGCTTGCAGCAAACGGGTGGGGAACGGGTCTTCCTCGCACACCGTGACCACCACGACCTTGATGTCCGGATGGCTGCGCAATAGCTTGGTCGTGGCACCAAGACCGCCAATCCCAGGCATCTTGACGTCCATCAGCACCACATCGGGCTTCAACTCCCGGGCCTTGATCAGGGATTCCTCCCCCGACTCCGCCTGGCCGACTACTTGCAGGCCGTCGATGTCAGCCAGCATTCGTGTAATACCTGTACGAACGAGATCATGGTCATCGACTACTAGCACCCTAATCAAGCAGACACCTCGCGATATGGTCTTATAGGTTGCTGAACACCTTAGCAAAAAACCAAGGCGCAGACCTAGTTGCAAGTGTCATATATATAGAGATTCAACGCGTTGGGGCTGTTCGCCAGGTGGCGAACAGCCGTGTTTCCTGGGTTAAAGGTCAGGATTCCTGGGGGTGCGGCTTGGCTTTTCCGTTCACCGCGGATGAATGCTCGGCCAAGGTACTGGTCAATCGACGGATTGCATCCTGGTCTTCCTTGAACATCGCTCGGTAATTGCCCAGCACTTTTTCTTCGATCTTGCTCAGGTTATCCAGCTGGATCGGCGTTGGGCTGCCGGTCAACACGTACAGGATATCCACGCCTTTTTCGGCGACGCGTGACAAATAATCGGCCTTGGGTGCACGACCACCACTTTCATATTTGCCTTGGGCGTTCGCTTCAACGCCTCCAATTTCTCCAAAAACTTTCTGCGACAGGCCAAGTCGCTCTCTTTCTTGCCTTAAGCGCGAACCGATTCCACTCATTTGGATGTATGATCCTAAATTGGCACACCCCAAGAGGTGTCACACCATTACTTCGTTAAACAAACTTGAACGGTTTTGAACTATGCCCGGAATCCGTACTGCTGCACAAGCCAAGGCCTGGCTGGAACATCAAGGAAAGTCAGTTCAAGCGTTCGCCCGGGAGCATGGCGTAGATCCGGCAACCACCTATCAAGTGCTCGCCGGGCGAAAAAAAGGACGACGTGGAGAAGCCCATAAAGTGGCGGTACTTCTGGGCATGAAAGAGGGCGTTATCGTGGATGAGCCTGAAGCTCAATCCCACGATGAACAAAGCACTAGCTGACAGCAGTATGCGCTTATTTGTAGGACGTGCCTGTTTTAGTCCGATGTGAGTGCGCGACACTCACGCTCCATCCGCCAGAAGCCATCCTCTTCACCGACAATGCTCAACCCCAGGCGCTGATACAGCCTCCTTGCCGGGTTGGTCTTGAACACCGTCAACCGTAGAAAGCCCAGGCCCTCGACGCGTGCCTTGAGCACCATTTGCGCCAGCACCCAACTGCCCGCGCCCTGCTTGCGGCAGCACGCCAGCAGGTGCAGCTCGCGGATATACAGGGCCTTGCCGTCGCGGCTCAGGCTGATAAAGCCCATGACGCCGTCATCGTTGCAGATCAGCCAGTTCTCGCGGCCCGCCCAGGCCACGTCGAAGCCGTCGTTGGACCACAACAAGCCGTTCTGACGGTAGTAATGGCTCATGGCCTCCCGGGTCAGTGTGCGGGCAAACGGCAGGTCCTGCTCGGTGGCCCGGCGCAAATGAAACCTCATTCAGAGGGCTACCACTTGGCCAGTCCACTGCCCGCCCTCGCGACGGGCGATCACCAACGCCTCGCCGACACCGGGGGCGGCAACAAGCAAGTTGCCATCGGCGGTCCAGATCGCACTGCGGCCAGCACAGGCCCAGCCTCCGGACGGGCCACCGTGGTTAGCCATCAGCACCAACAGGCCATCCTCGGCCGCATAGCCTTCAAGCAAAGCACTGTCGGCCGCGTAGCCTCCCTCGCTGATCAGTACGCTTGCGGCATACACCGTGGCGCCCGCTGCCGCCGCTTGACGTGGATGGCTGGCCTGGGAAAAGTCCGCGCACACCGCCAATGCTATGCGGTCATCTCCGAATGCCAAGACCTCGCCGCCCTGCCCCGCAGCAAATGCCAGCTCCTCACCGGGGTGCAAGTGTTGCTTGGTGTAGACGCCTACTGAGCCGTCCGCCCCCAGCACCAACGCGCCGATCAGCACGCCTGCTTGTGGCGCCAACCGCACCGGCATGCCCACCACGGCCGTCAACCGCAGCTCCCGCGCCAGCTCACGCAACGGCGCCAACACGACCTCTTGCGGGTCGATGGCCAAGTCGGCCGCCAGGAACGGCTCGTAGCCGGTCAGTGACAGTTCTGGAAACACCAGGCATTGCACGCCCTGTTCAGCCGCGGCCCGCATCAACGCCAGGTGCCGCTGGATATTGGCAGCGACATCGCCCGGGATGGAAACGGTTTGCGCCGCAGCAAGGGTCAAGGCAGTCATGGTCGCGTCCTGGCAATCATTGTTTGAGAGCCGTCAGCATATCCACACTTGCCCCATAGCGGCATAGGTATCTACACAACTTAGCGGACTGTAGCAGCGGACGGTAACTACGATGCGAAGCGAGTCGCTCTTGATCTGCTGTTGATCTTGATCTTAGGCGCCCCGTCAAACCACGCTGGCCGGAATTCGACAGTGATTTGGGGGGTAAACCGGCAGGGATGCCGGTTTAGCCGCCCCGCGCCATGGATGGCGCGTGGCGGCGGCCCCCCAAATCACTGGCGGATTACGGGCACACCGAGCCTAAGCGAGGTGCCGAGTGGTGGGGCAAGAGCGTTTTGCTTACTTTTGCGCTTTTCAAAAGTGAGCCGCCGTCAGGGCGGAACCCTAAGCGGCCGTTGCCGCAGCAATGGATATGTACACAATCCAACTGTGTTGACTGTCAGGCCGCCATCGCAGGCAAGCCAGCTCCCACATTTGGATCGCGGTGCGTCAGCTAGATCAGCGTCGCCTGCCAGTCCGTCACGGGAGCAAGCTCCCTCGCCACAGGTCCAGCGTTGCCCATAGCGGTAAGTACCGCCACGCAATAGAAATTACTGATTGAATCCACCTGCACGCCTCTAGTAAGCTCCCCCCATCATTTGGAGAGCCCCATGTTGCCACTCACCCACACTCAGGTTTGCCCTGCTGCCAGCGCTTTGCGCTCGGTGTCGGCTACCCGTGTGAACGGTTCGAGCGCACTGGCTGGCTTTTATTTTGGGTATTGGTTTAGCCACTGGCGCGCCTGATACCTGAAATCGGCGCCCACTACTCAAGGGGTCGCCTACCAGAGAAATCTAAACCCCCGGTCGGCTCCCCGACCGGGGGTTTTGTTTTTTTAGCGCCTAACAACCTGTTTGCTCACGATCACTTAAAGGAAACACACCATGAACTTCACCACCTATTACCGCTACGACACTTGCACTGCATGGCGATTTAGCCAGCTCCGTTCGGGACAGCCTGCCGCCTCCGACCGGTCACCCCGTGGTGGCAAGCCAACACACGTAGCCGATACGGCCAATTGTCGAACACCCCAGTAGGCCAAGCGTGCGGGAATCGCCCGCCGCTTGCCCAGGAAGCCTTGAATATGAACTCCTCCGTCGCCGCTTTGCCCGTTTCTACCCTCAACAGTGCCAATGAAGCCCTGACCCAGCGTTTGCCCAGCTCCCTTGAGCTCAAGCATCAACTGCCGCTCAGCCCGTTCCTCAATGAACAAGTCCACGCCCATCGCCAAGCCGTGCGCGCCATCCTCAATGGTGAAGACTCACGCTTGCTGGTGATTGTAGGCCCGTGCTCGATCCACGACCCGGAATCGGCCATGGAATACGCACGCAATCTGAAGAAGCTCGCGCTTGAAGTCAGCGACCAGATGCTGCTGGTGATCCGTGCCTACGTCGAAAAACCGCGCACCACAGTGGGTTGGAAAGGCCTGGCCTACGATCCGCACCTGGACGGCAGCGATGACATGGCCGCCGGCCTGACCCTGTCCCGCGAGCTGATGCGTGAAATGCTGCGCCTGGGCCTGCCGGTCGCCACCGAGTTGCTGCAGCCCATGGCGGCCGGCTACTTCGATGACTTGCTCACGTGGGTCGCCATTGGCGCACGCACCACCGAATCGCAGATTCACCGCGAAATGGCCAGCGGCCTGGGCATGCCCGTGGGTTTCAAGAACGGCACCGACGGCGGCGTCGCCATTGCCTGTGATGCGATGCGCTCAGCGTCTCACCCGCATCGCCATTTCGGCGTCGACAGCCAGGGCCACCCTGCGATCATCCAGACGCCCGGCAACCCCGACACTCACCTGGTGCTGCGCGGCGGCCACCGTGGGCCGAACTACGATGCGCAAAGCGTGGCAGACGTAAAGCATGATCTGGCCCAGTCCAAAGTGGCGGCGCGGATCATGGTCGACTGCAGCCATGCCAACAGCGGCAAGAACCCACTGCGCCAACCAGCGGTATTCAATGACGTGCTGGAGCAGCGGCTGCAAGGTGATACCTCCCTGGTGGGCATGATGCTTGAGAGTCACCTGTTCGAAGGCTGCCAGCCGCTGAGCGCGTCGATGAAATACGGCGTGTCAGTGACCGATGGTTGCCTGGGTTGGGACGGGACCGAGCAGTTGTTACGCAGTGCCGCCGAGCGGTTGCGGGAGCACGGCAAAGCCGACTGATCGGTGAAAATCAACATATGGGAGGGAGCTTGCTCCCTCGCCACAGGCCCAGTGAGGTTATGCCCGGGCCACCGGCATGCGGGACAGCTCCCGCAGCCACGGCAACACCCGCAGGCCGTGGGCAGTCTCGCAGGGGTCGACGATGTCCATGAAGTGTTCGAGGTTGACGTGGTCCGGCACGCCCGGCAGGCGCACCCGCACGGCCGGCGTTACACCGCAAGGGGCGCCCAGGTCCAGATGTTCGTAGACCAGCACATGACGCACCTGGGGTTGAGGCTCATAGGCTTGGGCCATGAGCCCGGCATGGATTATCAGTACATCGAAGGGTTCGGCAGGAATGGCGGTAAGAATCCGCACCTCTTCGAACGTTTGCACCGGCACGATCCGGTAATAACCCAACTGGTTGAGCATTTTCTCGATGTACAGGCGTTGCAGATGCTGTTCATCGGCAATCAGGATGGTCAGTGCTTTGTTCGGCATGGCAAACCCCTGGCAGGCAGTGCTCGGCAGTGAGCGTTGCCCATTTTCCAGACATATGCCGACGACAAAATCAGGCATGTTCCCGGTTCGCGTAAGAGTTTTCCCAAATTCCCCGAATGGCGATCAACCGCAGTCAAGGCTGATTGCAATAAGCGCTCAAGCCATGACGCAAAACATCGATCGCTTCAGCCACGCCCTCAACCGCTGGCCCCAATGCCTGACGGTCGCGCTGTTCACACACTGCCTCCAATGCTTCACACCCACCGATCAATAGGTTTGCCTTGACCATCCGCGCGCCGCCCTTGGCACGGTGAGCCAGGTCGTGCAGCTTGGCGAAGTCTGCCTGGCTGGCCAGGCGTGGCAGCAAGGCACGGTCTGCCTCCAGGCTTTCGAGCAACGGCGCCAGCAATTCGACAAGCGCAGCGTGATCATCGCCGGTCAGCGCGATCAATGTGCTCAAGTCAAATGTCGCCACGGGCTGCGGGCCCGCGTCGGCCACACGCGAGGCCAGCGCCGACCGCAAGTCGTCAAGCCCGGTTGGCTTGAACAGGCAGCCATCCATGCCCGCCTGCCGGCAGCGCTCGGCCTCCTCCGGCTGGGCGTTGGCGGTGAACCCCAGCAACAGGCAGGGTTTCAGACCCTGTTCACGCTCTTGCGCGCGGATCTCCTGTGCCAGCTGATAGCCGTTCTTGAACGGCATGTTGCAATCGGTAATGACACCGTCGAACTGCCCCGTTCGCCACTGTTCAAGCCCTTGAACACCGTCTTCGGCCGTGACGATATGGTGGCCCAGAAAGCTCAACTGTCGAGCCAGCAGCAAGCGGTTGGCCGGGTAGTCGTCCACCACCAGAATCTTCAGCGCACGGCCCTCAGGCGCCGCCTCTTGCGCAGGCTCAACCGGGGCCGGCAGCGTGGCGGTCATGGCCAGGGTCAGCGTCACGTCCACCCGAGTACCGTGCCCCAACACGCTACTCAAGTGCAATTGGCCGCCCATCATTTCACACAAGCTGCGGCTGATCACCAACCCCAGCCCAGACCCGCTACGTGCCGACTGCTGGTTATTGCTGCCCTGGATAAACACACTGAACAACCGCTGCTGATCGGCGATGCTGATTCCGATGCCGGTGTCTTGCACCCATAACTGGACGGCCAAGCGATCATCCTCGACCTTAGCCCGCGCAACCAGACTGACCTGCCCATGAGCAGTGAACTTGATGGCATTGCTCAAAAGGTTCGATACCACCTGCTTGAATCGCAGCGGGTCGACCAGCACCGCCCGGTCGATCAACGGGTCCAGCTCAACCTGCAGCGCCAGCCCCTTGGCGCGGGCCAGCCCCTCGAACACGCGCGCGACCGACGCCAACAGCTCATGCAGGTTGGCGGGTTCCAGGGTCAGCGACAAGTGCCCCGACTCGATGCGCGCGATATCGAGAATATCGCCGATCAACTCCAGCATGCCCCGTGAAGCCACCGAGGCCACCTCCAAGGCGTCGCGGTCGACCCGCCCCTGCTCGGCATTTTTCAACGCCAGTTCGATCATGCCGATCACGGCGTTCATGGGCGTGCGGATCTCGTGGCTCATGGTCGCCAGGAAGGTAGTCTTCGCGCGATTGGCGGCGTCGGCATCGTCCTTGGCTTCCTGTAGCTGGCCGAGCAACCGGTGCCGCTCGCTCACGTCGACCCAACCGGCAATCATGCCCACCACCTTGTCGTCGCCGTCGCGGTACGGCAGCATCCACTGGTAGATGGTCAGCACATCGCCATTGGGCACCTTGAGTATTCGATCATGAATCTGCGGCTCGCCCCCCGCCATCAAGCGCAGGTAATCCTCATGAAACGACTGGGCCTGTGGCGAATTTTCGACGTCGGTTTCCACCACCGTCCTGCCGATCACGTCTTCAAGCTTGTAGCCAAACACGTCGAGGTAGGCGTTATTGCAGGCCATCAACCGTCCTTGGCGGTCACGCACGTAAATCGGGTGCGGCGTGCCGTCGATCAATACGCTCATGAACCGCATCTGATCGCTCAGCGCCCGCTCGGCCTGCAGGCGCTTACGAATCAGGCTGCGCAGGTAAATGGCCCAGCCCAGCGTGACGGCCAACAACAGCGCCGCCAACCCGAAGCCCTGAAGAATCACGTTGCGATAACGCAACCAGTAACTGTCCTCGATGATGACCTCGCTGCGCCACTGACCAATCAATTCGTCCATTTCCTGCGGGGTAATACTCAGCAGCGCCTTGTCGAGGATCGAATACAACTCCAATTGACTGCGGTTGACCCCAAAGGTCACGCGTGCAGGCTCAGTGCCGACCGTACTGGTGACACGCAAGCGGTCGCGGTAATACCGGCTGATCAAATAGCGTGCGCTGATCAACGAGTTGACCGCGCCGTCGGCGTCACCGTTGGCCACCAGCGCCATGGCTTGCTGGGGGTTCTCCACATCGACAAACATCACGCCTGGAAAATTCTGCGCTATCTCATCGTGCAGGCCATTGCCGACCACCATGGCCAAGCGTTTGCCAACCATCTCTTCCAACGTGAGCGGGCTGTGTGGACTGTCACGGGTTACCAGCACAAAGGGGTTGGTCAGGTAGGGCCGGGTAAAGCGTACTTTTTCGGCCCGCTCCACACTGGGGGTGATAACCGCCAGCATGTCCGCCGTCCCCGCACTCACGATGTTGACCTGGCGCGGCAACGAACTGCCTGGCACCACATCGAACTTCAAGCCGGTGCGCAAGCTGATGCGCGATAACACCTCGGCACTCAACCCTTCGAATTGACCTCGACCACCAATAAAAGATAACGGTAGGAAGTCATTGAGCACCGCGACCCTGACCCGTGGGTTTTTCTGCACCCAGCGTTGTTCACTGGCGCTCAAGTGCAGCCGGTCAACACCGATTATGCCCAGGTTACCTCCGCTCCAGCGGCGCAGGATTTCCATCTGCTCGCTGGCGGGAATCGCCTCCAACGCGGCATTGAGGATGGGCAGTAAGCGCGCATTTTCGCGGGTGACGGCAAACGCAAACGGATTGACTTCCAGGCCGGAAAAATCCGCCATGCGTACATTATTGAGGTGGTTGCGATTGATCAGGTAATTGCTGCTGATGGCATCCCCCAGGTAGACGTCGGCACGACCAAACGCCACGGCGCCAATGGCTTCGAACGTCGAGGCAAACAGTTCCAACTGGGCTTTGGGGTAAAACGCCCGTACGGCGTCGGGCTGCATGTAGTGATACAGCATCGCCACGCGCTTGCCGGCCAGGTCGTCATTCAATACCTGGCTGTCACCGCTGCGGGTCACCAGGGTCGGTTGGTCGTTGGCATAAGAGCGAGACAGCAGCAGTTGCGGGTCAGCCGCTTCATAGCCATTGGCGGAACCGAGGAAATCCACCGCCCCCTGCTTCAGCGCCTCGACCACCTCATCGCGGGTGTCGTAACGCCGAACCTCGATGGAGATATGCAGGGCCTGGCCGACCAATGCGGCAAAATCAGCCGTGATACCTTCGAGTTCGTCGTTGTTATTGGTCAAGTCAAAAGGTGCGTAATCGGGCGCCGAAACGCCCATCAGCAATGTGCGCCGCTCACGCAGCCAACGCCAATCGGCCTCGTCCAGCGCAACTTGCGGGGTTTCGATATGAGAGTGCCCCAACAGCCGCAAAGCGTGAGGCTCTTCAAGGGCCACCGCGATCAGAGGTAACAGGCTCATCCAAAGGATCGTGACGAACCTGATAAACGCGGTGGTGATCATTTCAGTTCAGATCAGATGGTTGCGCTGGGCAAACTTGGATAAGTGCACTACAGAGGACATTCGCAACTTCTCCTTGAGTCGAGTCTTGTAGGTACTGATGGTCTTGTGACTCAGCAGCATTTGCTCGGCGATTTCCTTGTTGCCCAACCCTAGGGCGAGCATCTGCAGTACGGTGAGTTCGCGGTCAGACAAACATTCGATCATCTGCCGTTCTGTTTCTTGCAAATCGTCGCGCCGCACCGAACTGGTCGGCAAACTGGGGAAGCAGCTGTAGCCCGACATGATCGCCTTGATAGCCTTTTGCAGCTCATCCAGTTCGCCGGTCTTGGCGACGAACCCCATGGCGCCGGCGCGCATGCAGCGGGTGGAAAAGAACACCGCCAGGTAGGACGTCAGCACCAGAATCTTGCACGGCAAGCCCAACGCCTTGATCCGGCTGATGACCTCCAACCCACCCAATTTGGGCATCGCCAGGTCGAGGATAATCAGCTCGGGACGTTGCTCCCGGGCCACCTGCATCGCATCTGCGCCATCCCCAGCCTGAAAAATCTCAACAAAACCCTCCAACTGCAGGAGGTGTTTGACCGTCGCCCGGATAAACGGATGGTCATCCACAATTAATGCTTTGCTCATACAACTTCCCTATGTGGACAAAATACCCTTACACATCACACCGGACCTGGGTACCTGTGAGAAATGACAGTTCCGACGAGCGGCGCTGCCTTATCAGTACGGTAACCAGGCCGTGTCTGGCCCCTTCAATTAACTCAGCATAACCACGGACGCCGGACCTCAACGACCCAACAGCCGCAAGTGCCCAACCTTAGCAACGCAATGATGTTTTAACTGAAGGGATAATCCGGACTAGATGTAGGATTTTTCCACAAGAAAGCTTAGCCAATCCTGGCTAGCCCATAGGGGTCAGTCGGTGGTACTCGGGCTCCAGAAAGCCTGTACCACCAGGGTTGATGTCGAGAGGCGCGCTACCAGAGCATCCAGTTCGTCGCCATCCACCGACGTGGCGGCCAGGATGGCCTCGATCTCCACTTCGTCGCTGCCGAACGGCCGTACATCGACATCGCTGGCCGGGTAGTTGCAACGTGCCAGCTCGGCTTCGAGCAACGCCATCACCGCCTGCTGCTGACTGCGGCGCGCAATGACGTAAAGAATGTTGGTGACCTCTGCCGACACCACATCCAAAGGTTGGCGGTTGATGTTATTGACGATCGGTCGCAGCAAGGTGTTGGCCGCCAGCACAAACAGCGTACCCAGCAAGGCTTCGAGGATCAGGTCGGCGCCAGCGCAGGCGCCCACTGCCGCCGAAGCCCAGAGGGTGGCGGCCGTGTTGAGCCCGCGCACATTGCCTTCTTCGCGCATGATCACCCCCGCCCCCAGGAAGCCGATGCCCGAGACCACGTAAGCGACCACGCGCACCGCACCTTCCGCACCGCCCAGGCGGTTGGCCATGTCGACAAAGATAGCCGCGCCTACCGCCACCAGCACATTGGTACGTAAGCCAGCGGTGCGCTGGCGGTACTGGCGTTCGAAACCGATCAAGCCGCCGAGGATAAATGCCGCACTGAGGCTGACCACGGTGTCGACCAGGGAGTTGAGGTTGATGTTGTTGATTGCCTGCATAAAAAATCTCCATGAATGCAGATGCACATTGAAACAATGCCGGCCCCTGTAGGAGCGAGCTTGCTCGCGAAAAACGTCAACGATGACGCGTGCTTACTGAATGGACGCGGCGTCTGCGAGTTTTTCGCGAGCAAGCTCGCTCCTACAGAACCTTAACTGACGGGCATTACAGTAGGCCCGGTTCCCACAGGGTTTTGCGGTGTTGTATTACTGCCAGCCAAACCTGCGGATGTAGTAGCCTTTCACCGCTTGGGTCAGCCCCATGTACGCCAGCAAAATCACCGGCAGGAACACGAAGTACAGCGACGGCAGCGCCTGCAATTTGAAGTAATGCGCCAACGGCCCCATCGGCAGGAAAATCCCCACGGCCATGATCACGCCGGTCATCAGCATCAACGGCAGCGCCGCACGGCTTTGCAGAAACGGGATTTTCGGGGTGCGGATCATGTGCACGATCAGGGTCTGGGTCAGCAGCCCCACCACAAACCAGCCGGACTGGAACAGCGTCTGGTGGTCTGGCGTGTTGGCATCAAACACATACCACATGAGTGCGAACGTGGTGATGTCGAAGATCGAACTGATCGGCCCGAAAAACAGCATGAAGCGCCCCACCTCGCCTGGCTGCCAGCGTTGCGGCGTGGCAAGCATCTCGTCGTCGACGTTGTCGAACGGAATCGCGATCTGCGAGATGTCATACAGCAGGTTTTGCACCAGCAGGTGCATCGGCAGCATCGGCAAAAACGGGATAAAGGCACTGGCCACCAACACCGAGAACACGTTGCCGAAGTTGGAACTGGCGGTCATCTTGATGTACTTGAGCATGTTGGCGAAGGTGCGCCGGCCTTCCAGCACGCCCTCCTCCAGGATCATCAGGCTCTTCTCCAGCAGGATGATGTCGGCCGCTTCCTTGGCGATGTCCACCGCACTGTCCACCGAAATACCGATATCCGCCGTGCGCAACGCCGGAGCATCGTTGATGCCATCGCCCATAAAGCCCACCACATGCCCGTTGGCTTTGAGCAGACGCACGATGCGCTCCTTGTGGCTGGGGGTGAGCTTGGCAAACACATTGGTAGTTTCCACGGCCAGGGCCAGTTCGGCGTCGCTCATGGCTTCGATGTCGTTGCCCATCAGCAAGCCTTGTTGTTCCAGGCCCACTTCGCGGCAGATCTTCGCCGTGACCAATTCGTTGTCGCCGGTCAGTACTTTCACCGCCACGCCGTGAGCCTTCAGGGCCTTGAGAGCCGGTGCGGTGCTTTCCTTGGGCGGGTCGAGAAACGCCACGTAGCCGATCAGCGTCAGGTTGTTCTCATCAGCCAGGGTGTAGGTGTCTCGTCCTGCCTGCATCGGCTGCGCCGCGACCGCCACCACCCGCAGCCCTTCTTCGTTAAAGGCTGCGGTCACCTGGCGAATGCGCGCCAGCAGTTCGTCGGTCAGCACTTCATCGACGTCGCCATGGCGCACGCGGTTGCATACCGACAAAATTTCCTCCACCGCCCCCTTGCAGATCAACAGGTGCGGTTGGTGCTGCTCGGCCACCACCACGGACATGCGGCGGCGGTTGAAGTCGAAGGGAATCTCGTCGACCTTGTGGAACGCGGTGCCGACTTTCAGCTCGCGATGGATGTCCACATGCTCAAGCACGGCCACATCCAACAGGTTTTTCAAGCCGGTCTGGTAGTAGCTGTTGAGGTAGGCCATTTCCAGCACGTCGTCCGACTCCTGGCCCCACACGTCCACATGCCGCGCCAGGAAAATCTTGTCCTGGGTGAGCGTGCCGGTCTTGTCGGTGCACAGCACGTCCATGGCGCCGAAGTTCTGGATCGCGTCCAGGCGCTTGACGATCACCTTCTTGCGCGACAGAAACACCGCGCCTTTGGCCAGGGTCGAGGTGACGATCATGGGCAGCATTTCCGGGGTCAGGCCCACTGCAATCGACAGTGCAAACAGCAACGCCTCGGTCCAGTCGCCCTTGGTAAAGCCGTTGATGAACAGCACCAGCGGCGCCATCACAAACATAAAGCGAATCAGCAACCAACTGACCTTGTTGACCCCCTGCTGGAACGAGGTGGCCGCACGGTCCGTCGCCGTGACGCGTTGCGCCAGTGCACCAAAATACGTGCTGTTGCCGGTGGCCAGGACCACCGCCGTGGCGGCGCCGGACACCACGTTGGTGCCCATGAACAGAATATTCTCCAGCTCCAGCGGGTTGCGTGTGTGGGCGTCCTGCTGATGAGCGAACTTCTCCACCGGCATGGATTCACCGGTCATCGCCGCCTGGCTGACGAACAAGTCCTTGGCGCTGAGCACGCGGCAGTCCGCGGGGATCATGTCGCCGGCCGACAACACAATCAGATCGCCCGGCACCAGTTGCTTGATCGGCAATTCAATGCGTTTGGCAGCATCGCGGCGCAGCACCGTCGCGGTATTGCTCACCATGGCCTTCAACGCATCGGCGGCCTTGTTCGACTTGGCCTCCTGCCAGAAGCGCAACAGGGTCGAGAGCACCACCATGGAAAAAATCACCGTGGCGGCCTTCATGTCGTCGGTCAGCCAGGAGATCACCGCCAACAGGGTCAGTAGCAGGTTGAAGGGGTTCTTGTAGCAATGCCACAGGTGCACCCACCACGGCAGCGGCTGCTCGTGCTCGACTTCATTGAGGCCGTATTGCACGCGCAGGGCGTCGGCTTCCTGAGTGCTCAGGCCCTCGGCGTGGCTGCCCAGCACGCCCAGCAATTGCACAGTGCTGCGGTTGGCAGAGGCCACCAGTGTCTGCGCCAGGCTGGGCGGTACTTCGCGGCTGACGCTGGCGTCGGTCACGGTCTCCAGCATCGCCAGACGGCGAAAATGCCGGGCGATATGCCGGGTCCGCAGGAAACCGGCGAAGAACTCTTTGAGCAACGTGAGGTTCATGGTGTAACTCCTGCGCGAGGAAAAACCGTCGTGCAGGTACTGCCCGTCCACACCGCGCCCGTCACACAGGCACAGCCGAACCTGGCCCGCCCGCCGTAACAGGCAGGCGCGTCCGTAGCATCCAGGCGTTACCCGGGTGCTGGTCAGCGTCGATGAGAGGGGATCAGGCAGGTGCCAGGATTGGCCACCGCCGGGATGCCGCTTCTCGCTTTGTGAGGCGAGACAACGGCATCTGGAAAATGCGCGTTACCTTGCCAAGAGGCCGGTTACCGAAACCGGCCGACGACTGTCACTCGAACAAGTACCCACTGAGGGTCTCCGCTATTGATGAAAACGCGCGAAGCTTACGCCCCGATGTTGCCAGAGTAAACCGTAGGAAAGTGCCTGCATGGTGAATAAGAAAATTCTTCAGGATGGGTTCAGGTAACAACGGTGGGAACGAGCTTGCTCGCGAAAAACGCCAACGATAACGCGTGCTTGCTGAATGAACGCGGCGCCTGCGAGTTTTTCGCGAGCGAGCTCGCTCCTACAGAAGGCGGTGTGCTGCTTTCACTCATGCGCCTGCCTGCTGTCGGTCGGCGCTTGTGCACGATCCTCGAGACTGTAATCGCGCACTACCTCGGCAATGCGCAGGTGGTAGTCAGCAAAAACCTGCCGACGGCCTGTTGATTGAGCGGCTCGATGTAGCTCAAGGCTGCGCCACTGCTGGATGGCTGCCTCGTCACGCCAGAATGACAGGGAGAGCAGCTTTGCAGGTTCACTCAGGCTCTGGAAGCGCTCAACTGAAATGAAGCCATCGATTTGAGCGAGCAAGGGCTTGAGTTCGGCAGCGAGGTCGAGATAACGCTGGTAGTGCTCCTCGTGTGGCCAGGCTTCAAAAATAACAGCGATCATTGTTGAGTCTCCTCATCACGGTAGAACCGCGGGATGCGGCCATTAAGGGAAGGCCAATAATCCCAGCGATAAGCAAGGGCAGATGAGTCTGGCCATCGATGCAAGAATGCTGAAATGACCTCTGCGGCAATAGCCAATGCCAAGGGCTGACCTGGGCATTGATGTCTGCCTGCGCCGAAGCTGAAGGTTCGTCGTTGAGTTCGTTCGAGCAAAAAGCTGTCGGGGTCTGGGTTGGCGCCGGGATCTCGGTTGGCAGCAGCAAGCAATAGCAAAACGGTATCGCCCGCCTCTAGAACGCTGCCGCCAATTGTGCAGCGCTGTGCAACGAAGCGCCGGGTGTTTTGTACCGGTGAGTCGTAGCGCGCCACCTCTGCCACCCACTCAGCGACGCGCATGGGCGTGGCTTGCATGCCCTCAAACAGGTCAGGGTTTCGTTGGAGCGCTATGAGGGCGTTGCCGATCAGGCCTGCCGTGGCTTCGCAGGTTTGTGACAACAGCCCGATCAGATTCGCTATCAACGCCTCATCGTCTTTCCAGGCTGAGGCTTGGTATTCGCCATAAAGACGATCCAAAAAGCCGCTACGCTTATCGTCGTCACTCAGCAGCGCTTGGACCATCTGCCTCAGCCGAGCCGCCCCGCAATGGGCTTCACTGAGTTGAGCTTCGTCGCTCAAGGGCGATAGACAGGCGACCAAATCCCGTGTCAGTTGCGCGACTTCCTGCAACTGGCTGGGTGCGAAACCTATCAAAGTCGCAATGACCGAAACCGGCAACCTGAACATCCACTCGTTCGGGTTACCGACGGGGTCATCCAATGTCTCGACAACCTGCGCCACAATGCCTGCGAGATTTTCGCTTCCCAGCGAGCCCAAGGCGGGTTCGATAACCATCCGGGGGCAGCGGTGTTGCGCCCCCTCGTTCATACGCATCAAACGACCAAAGATATCGCCTGCCGCGCCTTGAGCAATGGCCGCGGGAATCGGCTCGTGCAGTGGGCGTACAAGGCAGTCGGGATGCTCCAGGATGGTCTCGACAACGCTGGCGCCACTGGCAATCCATAAACCAAGATCTGCATCGAAAACCAGTTCACTGTGTTGCCTGAGGCGTGCGTAATAATCGTAGGGGTCAGCATGGGTAACGGCTTCAAACGGCGTCATTTTGGCAGTCCTTTTCGCAAAGAACGGCTACTATCGAACAACCGTCACATCGACAATTCGCTCAGGAACGAAATATGGATTCCCACAGCAATGACACCGCCATTTCCCGTGTCGCCGGCGCGATTGCGGAACCCGCAAGGACGAAAATGCTGTGTTCGCTGATGGACGGTCACGCCCGCACCAGTACCGAACTGGCCGTCATCGCCGACGTCAGTGCCTCCACGGCGAGCGCACACTTGGCAAGGCTTAAAGAGGACGGTTTGATAAAACTGCACACACAGGGCAGGCACCGCTACTTCAGCCTGACAGATGCGCATGTGGCACAAGCGATTGAAGCCCTCATGGTGATCAGCCGAAACGCTCAGACCGGGTTTGTTTCGACGACCCCCAGTCGGTTGCAGCTCGCGCGAACCTGTTATGACCACATGGCGGGGTCCTTGGCGGTACAACTGCACGACTATTTTTTCGACTCTGGCTGGTTGACCCTACCAGACGCAAGTGACGGTACGTATCAGCTCAGCGTGGCGGGCGAAAAAGCAATGACAGGGCTCGGTATCGAGGTAGAAAACGTAAGGGCGCAGCGGCGTCGTTTCGCTTGCGCATGCCTGGACTGGAGCATGCGCCGTCCTCACCTCGCCGGCGCACTGGGGGCCGCTGTTCTACAGGCCGTCATCAGCCGCAAATGGGTTATCCAGGACCTTGATAGTCGGGCGCTGGCCGTGACGCCCAAGGGGCGAAAGGAGCTGTCGGGCAAGTTTGGGATAAGGGTTGAAGAGCCAGAACTGAAGCGCTCAGGCAGCGCCTGCGCATAAGGCCAAAACCCATTCATACTAAGGTGCGCCGGGTCGATCCCGCACAACCAACGCCAGGTAGCCGTCGATGGTTCCCTGGCCAACGGGCTTGACCTGTATCGACACCCTATTCACCTGCCGGCCCATCGTTATGCCCTCACGGGTGCGCACCTGTACATAGCCAAGCCTGGGCCAAAAACGCTCGGCCCTGGTATTGCCCACCGCTACCGTCAGCCGCAGCCACTGCGCGCCCTTCGCCACCGCCCAGGCCTCAAGGTCCGCGTGCAAGCGCTGCGCCAGCCCGCTGCCGTGCCAGCGCGTATGCACCAGCAGCAACCCAATGTGCCACACCCCGGCGGCGAGCAAATCCGCGGCGATATTCACCACGGCGACCAGGTGGCCCTGCGCATCGCGGTAACCCAGCCAGTACACGCGGCTGCAATGCCAGCCAGCGGGTAATTGGCCGCGTAATTCCTCCCGGGCTTCGGTCGGGGTAGCCGGTTCGCCATTCACCGCGATGAAGTAATCCGGCGCCTGTTCAAAAAACTGCTGCAGCTCAGCCTCATCGCAGCCAAGTAGTTCAACCACCCGAATGCCTTCGAGGGAGCAGTCAGGTAACGCTTGTAGATCAACGTCCATGTTCAACCTCTTCAATCATCCCGCGTCAGCACTTCCAGCAATTCAATTTCGAAGCGCAGGTTACTGTTGGGTTTGATATGCGCGCCCATCGAGCGCTCGCCATAGGCCAGGTGCGCGGGTACATACAACGTGCGCACGCCGCCAACCTGCATGCCCATCAAACCCTGGTCCCAACATTTTCATAAAATACACTGCGATCTAATCCCGCAGACGCTCAATGGCGTTGGTGATCGCTCCGGCGTTGGTATCAAGCGTCTGCAACGCTCCCATCACGTTGTCATGTACGTTGGTGGAACCGCGTTGACGTACCCAGTTACTCACCTCCTCAATCGCCGCCCGTATGGCGATCTGGTTGAGAGGGAGTAGTTCAAGTGCGTCAGCAGTGGTGGTGGCTTTGTTCATGGATAGTGCTCAGTGAGAAGGTTCGCACCAGCGTACTCCATTTGCCCCAAACACCCCTTTGAAAACAGGTTCAAAATTCACACCGCAATCCTTGACGACACGCCGGTGCTAGCGACTAGCCATCGTGTATCATGATGGCTAGTGCCGGCCCATGGGGGCCATGACGCAAACGGGGGTGGCATGGTGTCAATGAGTTTCTCGCAACGCTTGGGGAATCTCCGAACAAGCCTTCAGTTATGCGAGAATCCCCGCAACACCTGATCCGAGCCGCCCATGAGCCAGATGAGCTTTTCCGACTTTGAGTACGCCGGCAAGCGCAAGCAAACCCGCCGAGAGCGCTTCCTCGCCGAAATGGATCAGGTGGTGCCCTGGGCAGGCCTGCTGGAGCTGATCGAACCGTTCTACCCCAAGGCCGGCGGCGGTAGAAAACCCTATCCTCTGGAAACCATGCTGCGCATCCATCTGTTGCAGAACTGGTTCTCCCTGAGCGACCCGGCCATGGAAGAAGCGCTCTACGAAATCACGCCCATGCGCCAGTTCGCACGCCTGACGCTGAGCGCGCCAATCCCCGAAGACACCACGATCATGAACTTCCGGCACTTGCTGGAGAAGCATCAGCTCGCACCGGCAATCCTTGCGGTCATCAATGGTTATCTGCAGGAAAAAGGCCTGTCGCTGCGCCAAGGCACCATCGTCGATGCCACCATTATTCATGCCCCCAGCTCGACCAAAAATAAAGAAGGCAAGCGTGATCCCGAGATGCACCAGACCAAGAAAGGCGGTCAGTATTTCTTCGGGATGAAGGCGCACATCGGTGCCGATGTCGAGTCCGGCCTGGTGCATCACGTCCATGGCACCGCTGCCAATGTGGCCGATGTCACGCAGGTGGCTGAACTGTTGCATGGCGAAGAAAACGCCGTGTATGCAGATGCCGGTTACACCGGTGTCGAAAGGCGCGAAGAGCATGAAAATCGGGGGGTGATCTGGCAGATTGCAGCGCGTCGCAGCACCTATTCCAAGCTGAACCAGCGCAGCGTACTGTACAAAGCCAAGCGCAAGATCGAGTTCTGCAAGGCTCAGACACGGGCCAAGGTCGAGCATCCGTTTCGCGTGATCAAGCGGCAGTTTGGTTACGTGAAAGTACGTTTTCGTGGGCTGATGAAAAACACGGCTCAGTTGACCACGCTGTTCGCCCTGGCAAACCTGTGGAGGGTTCGAAAACAGCTCATGGGTATGGGTGAGGTTCGCGTTTAACACGGAGAACCGGTCGAAAAAGCTCTCCGTACATGATTTTTCGGTCACTTTTCGTCCAATGACGCTGTAGGTGCCTGGAAAATTGCAACTTGCCGCGGCTGCACGACAAGTTGATCGGAGCATCCTTGGGTCTGATCCCTACACGAAAACTTGCACAAGTTGATAGCATTGATAAAGAACTTGAAAACTCTTTATGGAACGTATTACTTGTACACCTATTTTCTCGGTGGCGGACAACCGATCGCCAGTATAGCGACACGATACAAAAGTCTAACTTCAGAGAATTCTCTGAGCTTTTGTATGCTGACTTCTACAAAGCATCTTTAGACTCACTTCCATCCTCATGGAAAGGATTTAAAAAGGTCATACGTGATAGCTATTTCGGCATGAGCTGGCATAGAAAATATAGCTTCATAGAATTTATCGTTAAATTGAACTACAAAGACACAGCGCTTACACTAATGGAAGATTTCAACAGGGTGCTGAGCCGCGAAAATTCTGCCTACCTATTTGTGTCTGGCGTATTGGCACCTATCACCTCTAAGGATGAGGTTGATGAAGTTGAAAAAGCGATTGCCAGCAGGGATAAATACGCAGGGGTAAGAACTCATATGCAAACCGCACTGGGACTGCTGACTGACAGGGAAAATCCTGACTATCGAAACTCTATCAAAGAGAGCATTAGTGCTGTTGAGTCACTTGCTAAAAAGCTGATTGGGGATGATAAGGCAACATTGGGCCAAGCGCTCAAGACACTTGAGACTAAACATGGCCTGCATTCAAGTTTGAAATCGGCATTCATGACCTTGTACGGTTATACCAGTGATGCCGGTGGTATCCGGCACGGTTTGCTTGATGGTGACAAGCCTTGCACCAAAGCAGATGCTCGATTCATGCTCATTTGCTGCTCTGCATTCATTAATTTTGCTGTTGATAGCATGGAGGATTAACAGGTCTTTGTGAGCTGTAATTGTAATCGGCGCTTGAATAGTTGACATTAAATAATTTTAAGGTGCTTGCCACATGGAAAATACCCCGCTAACCAGTTCTGATCATAGCAAGATTCTTGTGTTTGTCTTAGTTATGCTGCCAGTCATTGGCTTTTTTGTTGGTGTTGCACCAGCTGTATTTCTATTGTTTGGTGTCTTTATGATGAAGAAGAATAATGACTTCTCTCATATCACAACAGCTGTCAGGAACTCCAAAATCTACCTATATATCGCATTGGCCATCGCTGGGGGGTGTGCCGCATGGTTTGCTACTACGCTGGGTGCCTATAATCGCTGGGATCGACAAGGGGAAGAGTTTTTAGTCTCATGCATTGCGGTTGGTGTGGTGCTCTTTTACTTGCTTATCCTTAATGTGCTATTTTACAAACCTCTTTCTCAGCATAAAGTATGGGTTGCGGATAATAGTATATTCTCCAGTAAGCCCAAAGCGAGCACGCAGTCATCTGATATTGACATTATCAAGGGAGAGAGGATGAAATCATTCTCGGTAGCTGACGAGTTGATTAAGTGGGCGAAACTGAAAGAAGATGGACACATTAGCGAGCAAGAATATAACGACGCTCGTAAAAAGCTTTTGCAGCGAGAATAAATACCCCATATTTCTGTATGAGGCATGGGGAAGGCAAATGTTAAAGTAGGGGCGGCAAAGTATGGTATGAATGGAATGATGCGACCATAGATGGTGAAGCTATGCCCCTCGGAAATACTCAACCTAACCCGCAATACTAGGGTCAAGGTTCTATAGAGGTTAATGAGTATAGTTAAAGGCGATACCGGCACGCTGCTTTAATTACTTTGGCCGATCCGTATATCGCCCTTTTTACCCCCAAATTTGCTAGTACGCATTTACAATACCGCCAAAAATCCACAGCTCGGAAAATCCGGCGGGTTAGCTAAGGCATTTAACCCATACCACACTTATAGCAGGATAAGATGCTGATGATTTTAAAATCCCTACAGACACATACGACAACGCCCCGCAAAGCTCCAAATTAAGCTCATACGTGGCGTTTGGTATGCAAGTCATGCACGGGGTTATGCGCTGGTGTCGAACGCTCTCAGATCGAAGCTGAGAGCCTTGTTCCTTATGCTGCTTTCATTGCTCGCTGTACGGTGCTTAGGCTTACTCCAAGCTCAGCGGCAACCTTCCGGAACGATGCACCTTCCCGCCCCATGGCATCACGTATCGCTTGGTCATCAACCTTTTTCACACGACCTTTGTACACGCCTTTGGCTTTCGCTTTCGCTATGCCCTCACGCTGACGTTCCTTAATGATGGCACGCTCAAACTCAGCGACAGCACCCATCATGCTCAGCATTAGTTCTTGTGTAGGGTTCACCTCAGATGTGAACAGCAGTTGTTCTTTGTGGAAGTGAACGCAAACCCCTGCTTTACGTAGATAAGTTACGAGTGCCAGCAGGTCAGCCAGCGAACGTGCAAGACGGTCAACAGAGTGAACATGGATGGTGTCACCGTCACGCACATAGCTCAGCATCTCTTTCAATGCAGGGCGCTCTGTGGTCGCCCCTGACACCTTGTCAGAGAAGGTCCGATCAACAGCGATGCCATCAAGCTGACGGTCCGTGTTCTGCTCTTCACTGCTGACCCGGATGTACGCAACGTGTGCCATTTCTGCCCGCCTGTATTCAATAGATTTTAGATGCAGGCAGTATCTATGTATTCATTATAAAACTCAACCCTAATGAATACGTGCGTGATAGGGGTGCTGTATTCATTTCTCTGTGATCTCAAGGGTGCACTCATAAGAACACGAACAGTCTATGCTAGCCAGGACGTATACTGTTGAAATTCACGTCACCCAGCAGGCAAATGGCCCATGGCAAAGAAGAAGGATGGCAAGCAACTAGAGAGTATCGTGACCTACATCGAGAGTTTACGACTCCCACCGGACTGGTCGATCACGCCCCGAGTCCTAAGCAGTACCACCACCGGAAGACCCGCAGCGGAACTCGACATTATGGTCGAGGGCAAGGTAGGAACTATCGACTTCAAATGGCTCATCGAGTGCAGAGACCGCCCGTCAGAAGGGCCGGCCCCAGTCGCGTGGATCGAACAGCTTATCGGTAGAAGACAGAGATTCAACCTCTCAAGGGTTACAGCAGTTTCTACAACCGGTTTCAGTACTGGTGCGTTGGAGGAGGCAGAACGTTTTGCAATTGACACCCGTGAATTCAAAGTGCTGTCCCCGGCTGAGTTCGAGGAGTGGCCAGAGCTTGTGGGCATGCCCCACCGAACAGAGATACGTCACCTAGACCGAGTCGAGTTTGGTATTGAGGCACTTCCGCCAACGGTGAGCGTGGAGAGCTTGAACGACGTGCTAGAACACGATCAAGCGAACCTGATGCTTCGCAATTTGAATACTGGTGCGCTCATCACTCCGCGAGAAGTCTTTACGAACACGCTCGGCAAGCATCCCGAGCTATTGACCGACCTGACACCGAATGGCCCAGCGGTACCAATACAGTTCAATGTCACGCTGAATGAACCTCACGCTCTTGATACGGCGGAAGGTCCAGTTCCCGTGGTCCTACTAAGGTGTAAAGGCAGCGTTCAATGGCTTGAGGAACATAAGCCCTTGGTCTATTCCGGGGAGTACTCTCGCAGCTCTAACGGCGAAACGATCTCTCGACTGCGGATGTTTGAACCGCTGGATGTTCTAGGTCTGAATTTACAAATGGAAATCCATGAGTCCCCTGACATTCCCGGCTCGACAGTCGTATTTAGGAATGTAACGGCAGCACCACGTCAGGGTGCCAAGAAAGGGAAGACCTCGACTTAAACAGGAGTGAGCGCATGCTTGTTGAGGATTGACCACCGGTTGACCCCTTCCTTGCCAAAGAATCTCGACAGGTTCTGTGGGCGCTGGTGTTCAATTGCCTTAGCAATGGTTACCAATTTCCCCTCATTGAGCCGCCTACTGAGGACAGTCATCGGTGTCTTAAAGAGCTTGCTTACAACATCCTGCAAGCCTTCTGCTGGCTTGGTGGTGAACATTGTCAGGTATGCATGCAATGGCCAACCACTACCGCTCTTGAGCTGTAGGCGAATCAGAAATGGTTGATCCGGGTATGCCCTACGCAACCTCTGCTTGAATGCCACCATGTCATCCAGCAAGGCAAGGCTCAACGATGGGTCCTCGTAGAACACTGAATATTGATTGCTCCATGGGTAACCCCTGAATACCGTTAAGTACTTTCTCTTTGTCTTGTCTTCCGTGGTTTCACTCATAGTCTTTCCTCTAACAACTTACTCTCTAGTACTCATTCTCTAGTCACAATCTCAGACCAGGAGTCTCTCTCCTATACTACATGGGCAATCCCGGTGAACAAAGACACCTCTGAACCCCGCAATTCAAGGGGCTCACCCAATTCAAAACCCGCTCAAAAACCCGCATTATTGCATTAGTAGTGCGGTAGCTGCAAACGGTAACCGTACCCATTCATACGGGCGATGTAGAACCAAACATCACACCATGCAGATGTTCGCAGGATCGCTCTAGAGCGACGTTAACCTCTACCCACTGCCCCAGGATACAAAATCAAAGAAAAGTCCTCCCGGCCCCATCAGCGGGCGCTACAGAGCCATTACCCATAGTATCTCGCTGAGAACCAAGATTAAACGTTATATCCGTTGAGAAATGACAAAGTTTCCAGTGCGGATGTTAGGTGTGTTAAGCACCTGATCGGTGATCCCCAATGGTTATCGGATCAAACGACTTTTCTTGATACATAAAAAAAGCTTCCTACCAGCGTTAACCAGTAGGAAGCATCCTGTATATCCATTGTTAATGACCCTAAATTGTCACTCCGGAATGACCAACGGTTTGTAGCAAGCTTGAACCTCTTTTTCGATGGATACTAGTTGCTTCGCCTTAGCGGCTTCTGCTGCCTTACGCTCTTCTTCTTCAGCTGCCTGAATGAGTTGTTGACGAAGCATATCCTGATATCGTGCATGTTCAGCTTGCAGGTGGGCAATGTACTTTGCTTTCTGCTCTGCCCGGATATTAACAATGTCTTCTTCTTGCCTTGATCCAGGCTTTATCATCCAGCACAAGTTGTTCAGTGGGGCGAGGCTTACCGGTTGACTTAGTGCCATCGTGAAACCGTCTTTCGCTTTGTCAATCACTTGTTGAAGCAGATCATGCGGTAACGGAGCGCGGATAAGCTCCATTGATTGCGTGGTGCTTCTATATACATTAACCCAGTCAGCAACACGCTGCTCATACTCAGCTTCATCCCACTGCGGAGGAACCCCTGAAATCTTAATCTTCTCTGTCATTTGTTAATTTCCTTCTGTTTGTTAATAATGATTTTGGCAATCGCCTTTTGAATGATATCTAAACGAAAAGCTTCAAGATCAAAACCCGGTGAAGCGACGACTGCTGATGATCGTTCAACTACCACTGGCTTACCGGTTACCTTGCTTGCCTGTCGCTTGGCCTGCCGTTGTTTGCGATTAGCGTTTGCTCGTTGCCCCCCTTTAATGTATGCCTCAACGCTCATAACGGGCACCGCATGTTATGTGTGCAGCGAGCATTTCAAGCATGTCACTACACCGCTGACCTTCTGCACGATTCCCGGTAGCTGCCGCCGCTGCTTTCAACGATTTATAATATTTCATCTGCTGGTGAATTTGTTGATTGGTCACGTTGCTTTCCTCCTTAACGTGTATTGGACAGATGGTCAGCGACCACTTTATTCAGATACGTATTGATACCTTGGTTACGTGCGTAAGCAACTAGAAACAAATCAGTATGTAAAGAAGTAGGCAGGCGAAAAGTAAGCAATACTGACTGCTCCTTCAAAGCCCTCCACTTCTTACTCCTACATTTCCCGCTGCAAGTTACAGCATCAGACCTTTTGTTTGTTAGTGGAGACCGGCAAGACAGGCACAGCTTAGCGTTTTTCATGCGTGAAACCTCCATAGGAAGTAAGTGTAATGGTATCTATCAGGACGAATATTCTGACAGGAAAAGAATGACCTCTCGTTCACAATGAAGTGATCGAGAGAGCAAGGAGAATTGGTGCCACTATGGAAGAATCACAGCGGCAGGGAGCGAACTATAGGTCAAGGAAGGAAAGGCCATGAGCTACAGTTGCCCAACAACACCAAGGGGGCGGCGCTAGAGGAAATTGAAAGTAAGAGTGGACAGCCTAAGAAGCAAGAAAACTTCTCTCTTCAATACACCAATTATAACAATTAAAATCACACTTGTCTATACGCTGCAAGTGTTTTTTTGCACTTTTACATCAACTATCCTTGAGACTCTACAGTACCTACTTTTATTCCGGTACATCGTCGTTATATTCATACGACTGTGGTGCGGACACCAGTTTGTAGGCGCGACGAAGATAGTACCTCATTTGTTCAACCGGGTTATCGGTGGGCTTACCCCAGTCCAACGTCATAGGAAGCACAGGGGATATGATGGCTTCCTGACCCAAATAAAGTATCCTGTAACCCAGTGTGACGTTGCTTTTAGGTTTACGTTTTGGCCCGAGATATAACCAAGGATACAACTCACCAGCCACCTTGAACAACTTGTTTGGGTAAACGACAATCGAATATTCTACCTGCCTCAACAGAGCACTGAGTTGAATCGGATCATGAATCATCATTTGATCTTGTGCAAGAACCGCAGCGAACCCACCACCAGCATCCGGTGTACGCTCCAAAACAGAAAGCTCTTCGTCTACAAACTTACGCCGATTGCTTTCCTCTTCTAGCTTATTCCACAACTCAGGAATATCAAGCGCAACTGCTTTTTCAGTAAGAGTCTTAATCGACGCGGTCAGAGTATCTCGCTCATTTTCCAGTACCAGCTTACGCTTATCATTAACTGTAAGCTGGACTTTTTGCAATGCCTTATCTACCCAGTGTGTAGCAGTCTCTGAGTAGATGTAAACTGCAACCTGATAAGGAATGGTTTCATCGTTTGTACATCCTGCTTTCTTCAACCGATGATATGTCCCGCATCGTAGGTTGTTCGGCTTACCGTCCTTATGGTGAATGATGTAGCTTGATCCGCATACTCCACACTTCACAAGACCAACAAGAAAATGCTTCGACGTACGTTCTCTGGGCTTAGTCGCTACCTCTTTCTTTCTCCGTTGTGCCTGCATGAACAACTCAGGAGTTACAACAGGCTCGTAAACATTCGGTATATCCTCTGCGTCTTCCTTACCTTTGTGATACTCCCAAGTTCCAATAGCCGCTTTATTTCGCAACCAAGCTTCGACAGTTGGACCCGAACAGGTCGCTAGCTCAGGCACACCACTACCACGCAAGCGGTTAGCGATTGTAGTTTTGCCAATGCCACTCACATACCATTCGAAGGCTTGCTTGATGTATGGTGCAATAGCCTCTTTCAATACACCGTCAACTGTTAGCCAGATAGGAGCCCAGCGTTTTATTGACTTCCCTTCAATAGCTTGTTGCCGCCTGATTCCATAACTAGCGGTCACACGCTCACTCAGTTGCTTAGAGTAGCCATGTGCTGCCTGTATCTTTGCAACCAACAGGAACAAGTGACCACCAGCAATACTGCCGCTGTCATAAGTTACATTGTCGTCTAGGGTGACAATGCTCACGCCAGCTTCAATGATCGGACTGATAATTGTGTTTAGCATTTTCAATGGAGACAGACGGCCTGTGCGGTCGATGGCCTCAACCAACACTACGTCGCCCGGCTTGATGGCTCCCGCCTCCACTGCCTCTAACAGCATGGCAAATCCACCACCATCTTTGATGTGATCGCCCTTGTACCCTGATTTGCCAAGGTCAGAGTATTTGAGGTCTGACAGGGTGTGGTTAGGGTTCTGGCCAAGCCAGCTCATCACCATCTGGTGCTGGCGTTCCTCGCTGTTACCGTGTCTCTGCTTGCCCGTGCTGAATCGAATGTACGGTATGGCGGCTGGCATCGGCCTGCTTCCTGCTGCTTAAAAGGGCAGGATACACCGCAGTGTCATTTGATGAAAAGCTGGTCCCAACCCTTGATCACGCGGCCAGTGCCGATTACGCACTGGAACGGTTTGCCCCGCTCCCAGGAGGAATCGAACACCGTGCCATCTTCCAGGGTGCCGGTGTATTGGGTGGTGATCAGCGCGCCCTTGACCACGGCTTTGCCGTCGCCCAGGCGGATGTCGGTGACCTGCAGTTCGTCGTTGCTCATGGGGTTCTCATTGAAGGGGTCAAAGGCTGGGGTTTTCCCAGAATTGGGTGGGTTTGGCAAGTGCAGGGGAATGGCCCACATGGTGGACCACTCGCTGGAATGCATACAGATCCAATTGTGGGAGCGGGCTTGCCCGCGAAGGCGGTGTGTCAGTCCCTACATCTGTGTCTGCACAGCCGCTTTCGCAGGCAAGCCAGCTCCCACAATTGAATCTGCATGCATCCAGAAGCCTTTTACAACCAATGCCAGAACCGGCTCCAGAACCCTCGCCCCAATTCATCCTTGCACCCGGCATATTGGCGCGCATACATCTGCGAACGCGCCTGCACCTTGCTCGCCACCGGTGGCAACCAGGCTTTGCTGGCGTAGGTGCGCTGGCGGTAGCCGCCCCAGCCTTCGTGGTAGTTCAGGTATTGGCCGTAGGCGTCGTACTTGTAGACGCCGTTGATGGTGTAGGTCTTGTCCATGTACCAGCCGATAAAGTCGATGGCGTCGTCGAAGTCTTCGCGATCAGCGCCGCTGCGGCCGGTGGCTTTGCGGTAATCGTTCCACACTTCATCCTTGGCCTGGGCATAGCCGGAAGCGGTGGACACGCGGCCCCAGGGGATGATCCATAGCAGGTATTTTCGCGGGGTCTTGGCGTCGTGGCGAAAGCCCGACTCCTGATACATGATGGCGAACGGCACCTGGATCGGTACGCCCCAGCGCTTTTGCGTGACCTTGGCGGCGTCGTACCAGTCGTCTTTTTCGCGCAAGATACCGCAGAGGTCGTTGGGCGTGCGTGGCGGCGAGGTGCCGCACGCCGCCAACAGGGAAGTGAGTAATAACAGTCCGACGGTTTTGCCTGCGCTCAAGGGGCACCTTTGTGGGATAAGGGTAAAATGCCAGCATTTTACCCCTTCACACAGGCGGCGTCCTTGCCGTAGACAGTTTTAAGCCAATGGCACGCGACGGGTAGTCAGCGCGATACGACCGATAAAGAAGCTCAACGCCGCGCCCAACAGCAGCATGGCCAAGGTGCTCCAGGCCGCGCGGGACAGTTGCTTGGCAGCGACTTCACCGGCTTCACGGGCTTTTTGTTCAGCTTGTTTTTTCAGCTCATCGACCTTTTGCATGGCTTGCTGATAAGCCTGGGCATAGTTGTCGACGATCTGAGTGGCTTCTTCTTTGCTCTTGCCAGTGCGGGCCGCGACGATGTTGACCAGCGCCTCTTTATCCGCTGCATTCAGTGCTGGCTCGCCGGACGCTTTCACACGTTCGAACCATTGCTTGAGCTCATCACCGGCCTGGGCAGGGTTGGTCGCTGCATCGGTGGCCGACTGCTTGCCATCGGCCGCTGCCTGATCGGCTTTTTGCTCAACATTGGCAGGGTCCAGCTCAGCCTTGCCGCTCTGCTTGAGCAAGGTATCCAGTTGGCCTTGCAGGCTGTTCCAGTCCAGCTCGATGCCCTGCTCGTTCAACTGCTGCTTGATGCTATTGCCAATTCCCGGCGCGGCGGCAGCAATGCCACTGCCGGCTGCGGACAGGCCTTTGCCCACGACGTTGCCGGCAGTGCCGACCACGCTGGAAGCCAGGCCCGCCAGCAGCCAAGTGGTGAGCAAGGTGGTCAAGGTCCAGGTCAGTACCCCATGCAGGCCGCCACGATCCGGCGCGGTGCGGCCGGCCACAAAAGCGCCCAACGCGATGGCGACCAGTGTCGATACAAACAGCCAGATACCCGCACCTGTGCCAAAACCGCTCAGCGGGTTGCCCGCTTCCATCGGGTCAACAGCACTGGCGCCAATGGCGGTGCCCAACACACTCAAGACCAGGTAGGTGACCAGTGCGATTGCACTACCGGCCAATACCGAGCTCCACGACACACGAAACAGTGATCGATTGGTTTCATAGACAGTGGTCATACAAAGGTCCTTTTCAAATTGGGGAGCAAGGCAATGTGCCTTGTTGGGTGTGAGTGTGGCGAAACGACATACGTTCAGTCCTGGCCCATATGCACCAGACGCTCTGGTGCATTCGCACTGCCCCTTGGGCAATTACTCTGCACTATCCTGAAGCCGGGATGTCGTAACCCAATGTGCCTTGCCCTGCCCTAATCGGAGACGTTATGACCCAGGATGTTCTCGCCAAAGAAACCAACCGCCGCCAACTGCAAACCATCATCTCCGGGCTGTCCGACGGTGTGATTCTGGCCGAGGTCGACCAGACCATTCTGTGGGCCAATGAAGCGGCGTTGACCATGCATGGGGTCAGCGAGGTCAAGGAACTGGGCGTCAATACCGAGGCGTACGCCAAGCGCTTTGCCCTGCGCTATCGCAACAACCACCCCTTGCCACTGGACAGCTACCCCCTCAGCCGCGTGGCTGCCGGTGAAGAGTTCAGCGATGTGGTGGTGGAAGTCACGCCCGCCGACGACGAACACCGCAGTTGGGTGCATCGCCTGCGCAGCCTGGTGCTGACCGATGCCCAGGGCGAGCCGGAGTTGCTGGTGCTGATCCTCAGCGACGCCACCGAATGGGCCAGCGCCGAGCAACGCTTCGAGAAAACCTTCAACGCCAACCCGGCGCCCGCCGTGATCTGTCGCCTCAGCGACCTGCGCTACATCAAAGTCAACCAGGGTTTTCTGGAGATGACCGGCTATAACCGCGACCAGGTCATCGGCAAATCCGTGTATGAACTGGATGTGCTGGAACAGGCCGAGCGCAAGGACCTGGCGATCCAGCGCCTGGGCGAAGGCGCGACCATCCCACAGATGCAGGCCGAGCTGAGACTGCCCGAAGGCGGCAGCAAGCTGGTGATCGTCGCCGGCCAACCGTTGGACATGAATGAGGAAGACTGCATGCTGTTTTCCTTCACCGACCTGGAGCCACGACGCAAAGCCGAAATCGCCCTGCGCCAGAGCGAAGAGCGCTTCGCCAAATCCTTTCGCCTGACGCCCGTGCCGACCCTGGTGTGCAGTGCCGACAACCGCCAGGTGGTGGACATCAACGAAGCCTTCATGAGCATCACCGGCTACATCAGCGAAGAACTGATCGGCAAATCCATCGAAGACATCAACTTCATCGACAGCCCCCAGGCCGGCGCGCAGTTGTTCGCCACCCTGGAAAAAGCCGGCAACCTTGAAGGCCAAGACCTCAAGGTGCGCAAGAAAGGCAACGAGGTGATCGACTGCGTGGTGTCCGCCGACACCGTGGTTGTCCAGGACGTGCCCTGCTACCTGATGGTGCTGATGAACATCACCGAGCGCAAACGCTCGGAGCTGGAACTGGTGGCGGCCATCGAAGAAGTCATGCAGGACGCCTCCTGGTTCAGCCAGACTCTGATCGAAAAGCTGGCCAACGCCAAAAGCGTCAACAGCCCCAATCTGCCGAATGTTTCCTTCACCGACCTCACCGCCCGCGAGCGCGATGTATTGGGCCTGATCTGCGAGGGCCTGGCGGACAAAGAGATTGCCTCGCGCCTGAAACTGGCGCCCAACACCGTGCGTAACCATGTGGCCACGGTGTATTCCAAGCTGGGGGTGCACAGCCGTAGTGCAGCGATCGTCTGGGCCCGTGAACGCGGGCTGTTTGCCGGCGATTTGCGCCTGAAAAACAAGCCATGACCGTGCAAATGCACTAGTGCGTCTAGTGCGAATTCGCCTTATTGAGCGGCGGTGCAAGCAATAACCTTCAAGGGATCGTATTTATGCCTAGAAGGAACCCGCATGTTTACCCTCTCTCAACTGCGCAACTGCATCGAAGAAGGCCTGTCACCGCTGACGTGCGAATTCACCCTGTGCCGGGATGCGTCCTTGACCCTCAAGGTCTACGACGCAGAGACCGGCCGTGTCGACCTGGTGGTGACCGGCATCAGCACCAACCGCCTGCAGACCCCGCAGGAAGTCGCAAAAATGGTGGATGAATTGCGCTACGAGCTGCAAAGCAACAACGTCGGCAAGCTCACGCTGGATGATCTGCCTTTATCGCCGCTCCCATGAAATAAAACACCCCGCCGGCAACGATAAACGCCCCGAGCATGTAAAACATGTAATGGGCTGGCAGGCTGGCCAACACCACCCCACACAGCACCGGCCCCAGCGCGGCGCCGAGGTTGGACAGGTTTTGCGCCCCGTAATACATGCCTCGCAGGTGGTCCGGGGCAATTCGGTCGATAAACATGTACTCGGCCGGGAACACGATGATTTCCCCGACGGTGAATACCGCCATCGCCAGCACCCAGCCCACCACGCTGGTGGACAGCCCGAAGCCGATCAAACCCAGCATGAACATGCTCAAGCCAGCGATCAGCCATTGGCTCAGGTAACGGTGCGAGATGCGCCGGCCAATCAGGTACTGCAAGGCGATCACCAACACAGCGTTGGTGGTCAGCACCGCGCTGATCACCGTGTAGGTGTATTCGGCGGTCGTGGTGGTCACCAGGTATTGCGACAGGTAGGCCGTGAACTGGCCGAACACCACTGCGCTGAGTAAACCGCCGAGGGTGAAGCACACCAGGCGACGGTCCTGCAGCAAAACGCGGGCGACGGCGAGGAACGGCACCGGCTTTTGCGTGGCGTCCACCGTGGCCAAGTTACGGTCACCCCAGCGCCCGTAAAGCAGGAAAAAACCCAGCCCCAACAGCGCCGACAGAATAAACGGCAGGCTGATATCCAACTTGGCCACCATCGCGCCAAAGAAAGGCCCCACGGCATAGCCGATATTGGTGAGGGTGTACTTGATGGAAAACACCTCGCTGCGCGCGTCTTCGGGCAGCAGGCTGGCGAAGCCGGCTTTCACCGCAATATCGATGACGGCGTAGGCCAGGTTGATCAGGATCAGGCAGCCATAGAATGCCCAGATATTCTGCGCCAGCACCGTGCCGATAAACCCCAGCACAAACACCAGGCTCAAACCCAGCAACAGGCGATAGCTATCGATGCGGTCGACCAGGAAACCGCCGTAGACACTGAGCAGTGAGCCGACGATCAGCGAACTGCCGATTACCAAGCCGACCTGGGTAATGTCCAAGGCGAAATGGCTGGTGAGGTAGATCACGAGGTAGGGAAAGGTAATGGCCTTGGCCAGCGTCAGCAACAACGTGGCGCACAGCAGCAGGTTCACGGTGCGGGGGTAGTTTCTGATGGTGGCAAGCATCCTGCTCTCATTCTTCAAAGGTAACGCGACCATTGCGGTCGGTTACCTTAACCCAAGAACCATGAAACGAGCAGGCGCCCAGGGGGGATTATTTCTTGACAGGGGTAATCTCAAGAATGGTGCCGTTGGTGGTCTTGAGCAGGACGTACTTGTCGCCTACGCGCGCCCACTGGCTTTCCTCTTCGGGCTGCTTGAGGCCGCGTTTTTTCCAATCGCTGATGGCCGACTCCTTGCGCATCAGGATATCCGGCGCGCGGTCGCCCTCTTTCAAGTCGCGAGCGTTGATGTTTGAAGGTTGCACGGTTTCCTGAGGGGTATCGCCGGCCTGCACTACAGCACTGACGGTGGAAAAGCTGGCAGCGACCAGCAGGCAAGCGGCTAAGGTTTTCGACTTCATGGGTGCTCCTTCAATTAATGGTGCGTACCCAGGTTCCGACCGCGGCGGCGCGCAATCATTCAGCCTTGTTTCCTGTGGCCAGAGATTGCTCCCGCTGGGCTGCGCAGCAGCCCCAAAAAGCCACACCTCGCATCCACTGAGCGTATGCGGTGAATGGGTTGGGGCCGCTTCGCGGCCCAGCGGGAGCAATCTCTGGCCACAAGGGGTACGTCGTTATAGCCAGGCGGCGTCCCAGAGTGAGTAGTCGCCAACATGCTCGACCAGTCCGGCTCGCAGTGGGTTCGCGATGATGTAGCGAGCAGCCTTGATAAGGTCTTCATCCGCCCGCACCGCACGATCGTGATAGCCGTACTGCCAGAAAGCTCCGTGTGTACGACGGGCTCGGTTGATGGCCAGTGTGCTGCACGACTTCACTCGTTTCATCACCTCAGGCAGCGTCGCGTCTCGCAGTTCAAATAACCAGTGAAGGTGGTCCGGCATAATGACCCAGGCCAGCGAGTTGACCAGTCCAAGGTCATGGGCTCGTTTAAGCTCGGCAACCAATAGCCGCCCCAGGTAAAGATCGGCAAACACCGGGCGACGTTGATAAACCACGGCAGTTACCAAATAAGCTCGGCCAGGTTCTGAATAACGGCCACGTCGTAACAAATGAGAATTGGGTTTGTGAAGCAATCCTTTGCTCCCCTGAATGGTTGAATGGTCCATTCAACCTAGCAGGCACCTGAGATGTCCCTGCTCAATACAGTTTCCCCATATTTCCCAATTCCCCGTGGCGAGGGAGCTTGCTCCCGCTGGGCTGCGCAGCAGCCCCAAAAAGCCGAACGCGCCCCCACCGGAAACATGCGGTGAATGGGTTGGGGCCGCTTCGCGGCCCAGCGGGAGCAATCTCTGGCCACAAGGGTTTGTGCATATCGTTTGCGATCGTGAAAATAATCGTGTAATTTTTCATGAAATTATTCGATATAAATTTCATGACCCCACAAGAAGAGCTCGCCACACTCGCGGCGCTGATCCACGACCTGCGCAAGCACAAGAAACTCACCCTGGCCCAACTTGCGCAAAAAATCGAGCGGTCGGTGGGGTTTCTGTCTCAGGTCGAACGTGGCCTGTCGCGCCCGACCGTGGCCGATTTAACCGCCATCAGCCAAGCCCTCGACGTGCCCACCACCTACTTCTACAGCCTGCCCAAACCCAAGGCAGTGGACTGGGTCACCCGCCCCAATGAGCGGCGCACGGTGTATTACGCCAATGGCATCACCGACATCCTGGTGTCGCCGAGTATGAACGGCGCGTTTTCGATGCTCGACAGCCTGTTGGCCCCCGGTGCCAACAGCGGCGAGCAAAGCATGAGCGACCGCGCCGAGCAGGCCGGGTTTGTGCTCGAAGGCGAGCTAACCCTGTGGGTGGATAGCGAAGCCGAGCCGGTCACCCTCGGCCCCGGCGACAGTTTCCACCTCGCCAGTTTCGCCCACTGCCGTTATGCCAACCTCACCGACCTGCCCGCCCGCGTCCTGTGGGTTTACAACTAGGAGCTGCACCCGTGAAAAGCCAATCCTCCACGTTGCTGGCCGAAGTACGCAGCTTTCGCCAGAACCACCCCGACGTGCGCTATGTCGACCTGATCGCCCTGGATATTCCCGGGCATTTCTACGGCAAGCGCTACCCGGTGGAGATGCTTGAGAAAGTCGCAGCCGGCAGCCCGCTGAAGCTGCCGCAGAACGCGGTATTGCTGGGGGCTCAGGGTGGGCTGTTCAAGATTGGCGACTACTGCTTCAACGATGGCGACCCGGACGCCAATCGCCGATTGGTGCAGGGCACGCTCAAACCGGTGAACTGGGAGTCGCAGCCATTGGGGCAAATGCTCATCACCTCGGACGGCACCGAAGCACCCATCGAATTCGAACCCCGCGAAGTCCTGGCCAAGGTGCTGGAACGCTTGCAGCACCAGGGCATTCACCCAGTGGTGGCGTTTGAGCTGGAGTTCTACCTGTTCGATAAACAGCTGGAAAAGGGCCTGCCGCAATTTGCCCGCGACCCGCTCAGCGGGGATGCCGACGACCAGCCCAACCTGCATATCGAACGGCTGTCGCGTTTCAGCGACGTGCTCGACGACATGGCGCAAACCGCCAAAGACCAAGGCATCGACATCACGGTGATCACCGCCGAAATCGGCCCCGGCCAGTTCGAGATCAACTTCGGCCACTGCGACGACGGCCTGCGCGCCGCCGACTGGGCCGCCCTGTTCTGCCGCAGCACCCGTGGTGTGGCGCTCAAGCAGGGTTACCGCGCCAGCTTCATGGCCAAGCCCTACCTGCAATTTCCCGGCAGTGGCATGCATGTGCATGTCAGCCTCTACGACGCAGCGGGCAATAACCTGCTCGCGGCCCATCAGCAGCAGCCATTGCGCCACGCCGTGGCCGGTTGCCTGGAATTGCTGCCCCACTGCATGCCGATCTTCTCGCCCAACCACAACGCCTTCCGCCGCCTGGGTGGCACCGTCAACGCTGCGACGCGGGCGAGCTGGGGCTTTGAAGACCGCGATGCTTGTGTGCGCATCCCCGAGTCCGACCCGCGCAACCTGCGGATCGAGCACCGACTGGCCAGCGCCGATGCCAACCCTTACCTGGTGCTGGCGGCAATCCTGGTGGGCCTGGAGCACGGGCTTGAGGCCAAGCGCGAACCCATCGCGCCACTGAACGAAGACCGCAACAGCGGCACCGATTTCCCAGTGGAAATGCTCGCCGCCGTGCGTGCCATGCAGCAGCAACCGGTACTGCGCGACAAGCTGGGCGCGGAATTTGTCGACGTGTATTGCGAGAACAAACGCCAGGATCACTTGGCTTTCCAGCAAGAAATTCATGCGCGCGAATATCGCTGGTTTCTCTAAACACGCGCCGCGCTAGCGGTATACAAACCTTGACCCAAATCAACGGAAGGCTCTAGCACGGGCCTTTCAGGCTTAAAAATTGTCGAACAATCCTGGTCTTTGCCGTTGAGATCCATTATCATCCGGCGCCTTCTCGCTACCCGCCGGGTAGCTGTTTCAATGTGTCACCCGAGGCGCCCATGTACCGTTTTTCGTTTCACCGCCCTTTGATTGCTATCAGCCTGGGGCTGGTTTCCCATTCTGTCAGCGCTGCACTGCAACCCCTAGCCGAAGCCCCACTGGCCAACGACACCGAATTGCACTGCCACTTCAACCGCGACGCCAGCACCGACTGCACCACCACCTACCGCTACACGATCCTCAAACCCAACGGGCGCGAAATGCTCTCGCGCATCGATTTCGATTACTCCGAAGGCGATACCTTTGAAGTGATCAGCGCCCAGTCCACCCAGCCTGGCTCCAAGCCGGTCGCCCTCGCCGACACGCAAATCGATACCCGCAGCGCGCCCAACCCAGACCAGGGTTTCAGCCGCGACAAGCAAACCTCCCTGGCCTTCCCCAACCTGCGCGTGGGCACAAAGATCCGCTACACCGTACGCCACCACTATCCGGCAAAACCGCTGATGAGCCAGTTCCATTACGTGCTCAAGTTCGGCCCCGGCGCGGCCCGCCGCGATCGTTTCAAGGCCCGCTTTACCGCCGAACGCCCGATCCAGTGGCGTAGTGAAATGTTCGACGCCTTCAACGTGACCCCTTCGAGCAACGGCAAAACCCTGGACGTGGCGCTTAAAGCGCCGATCTACCTCAACTACATCAATGAATCCTCCGCCGCCGCACTGCTGCGCGTCCCACGCCTTGAAGTGGGCAGCGCCGTGGACCGCCAGGCGTACTTCGGTGATTTTGCCCAGCGTTACAACCAGATCCTGGGCGCCAACCTGCCGGCGCAAGCCGCCGCCGCCGTGGCCGCCGCACGCAGCCTGGCGCCGGCTGAGCAAGTGGCCGCAATGATGCAGCACATCAATGATCACTACCGCTACCTGGGTGACTGGCGCGCAACCGAACGCGGCTACGTGCCGTTCAGCCTGGCGGAAATCGAGCAGCACGGCTACGGCGACTGCAAGGACCTGGCTACGCTGCTGACGGCCATGCTCAAAGCCAGTGGCATCAAGGCTGAGACCGCGTGGGTCAGCCGTGGCGACGTGGTCGATGCTTTGCTGATCCCCGGCACCCAGGCGCCGAACCACGCCATCGTGCGCGCCGAAGTGAATGGCCAAGTGTGGTGGCTTGACCCGACCAACCCGGTCTTTGCCCCAGGCCAGACCATGCCCGATATTCAGGACCGCTGGGTGTTGGTCAACGACGCCCAGGGCCAAGTGCGTGAAGAACACATCCCACTGGAGCGCCCCGAAGTCTCGATACGCCTGGACAAACAGGTGCAATACGGCAAAGAGGGAGATGGCGCGGTCAAGGCGACTATCACTTTCAGCCGCCTGCCGCTGATGCAACTGAGCGTCGCCGACCGCCAGCAAGGCACCACCGCCACCGACCAGAACATCTGCGCCAACTTCGGCAACGACATCAGCGACTGCCAGATCACCCGCGAACCCACCCGCTTTGTGGTACATGACGGCTACAGCGTCACCGCCCGCATGAACGATCAGCGCGCCCTGGAAAAACTGGCCAATGACTATGTCTACACCGACCCGTCCTTGAAAGACCGCTGGGAGGGTTACGTCAACTATCGTCGCCAGGGGCAACAGGCCGACCTCTACCTGGGCAACCCCGAAACCTATGACTACACCTACACCCTGACAGGCGGGAAGATGGAAAAAGCCATCCCCGGCTGCAAGGTACGCTCGCCGTGGTACGACCTCGACCTGGACGGAAAACTGGAAGACGGCTCACTGCGCTATCACTATCGCCTGAGCCAGAAAAAACGTTGGCTGACCCATGCCGAAGTCACCAGCGATGCGTTCGGCAAAATGATTGAAGAAGCTCGGGCCTGTGCCGAGCAGGTGCATCAGGTGGTGAAGCTCTAGACCATCCCTGACACAACACAGTCCAAATGTGGGAGCTGGCTTGCCTGCGATGACGGCGGGTCAGCTTGCACATGAGTGGCTGATACACCGCCATCGCAGCATAGGTATCTACACAACCTTGGAGGTTGTCGCAGCCAACGGTAACCACAATGCGAAGCGAGCCGCTCTTGATCTGGCTCTTGATCTTGATCTGCTTTTGATCTGAAGCGCCCCGTTAAACCCCGCTGGCCGGAATTCGACAGGGATTTGGGGGGTAAACCGGCAGGGATGCCGGTTTAGCCGCCCCGCGCCATGGATGGCGCGTGGGGGCGGCCCCCAAATCACTGGCGGATTACGGGCACACCGAGCCTAGGCGAGGTGCCGAGGGGTGGGGCAAGAGCCCTTTGGTTACTTTGGGGCTTTTCCAAAGTGACCCGCCGTCAGGGCGGAACCCTAAGTGGCCGTTACCGCAGCAATGGATATGTATACAATCCAACTGTATTGACTGTCAGGCCGCCTTCGCGAGCAAGCCCGCAGTTGGATTGTGGGGTGTCAGGTAGAGAAGTGTCGGCTAGTAGGCCGCCATCGCAGGCAAGCCAGCTCCCACATTTTAATCCGCGTGTGTGTGTCAATGGGGTTCACCGAGCAACAAGCCCTGCTCCCGCGCGCACAACTCCACCACATAATCCCACAACACCCGCAACCGCACCGACTTGTGCAGCTCCCGGCGCGAGCTGATCCAATAGCTGCGCTGAATGCCCTCCGCCGGCAGCAACGGCACCAACTCCCCATCCCCAGCCGCCATAAAACACGGCAACACCGCAATGCCCAACCCCGAACGCGCCGCCTGGTGTTGCGCAATCACACTGGTGCTGTGGAACACCACCTTGGGGTTACGGCAGAAGCTGTTGAGGAACTTCAGTTCCTGGCTGAACAGCAGGTCATCGACATAATCGATCCAGGCATGGGCAGCAAGGTCTTCACGCTTCTCGATAGGCGGGTTACGCGCCAGATAGCCACGGCTGGCGTACAGCGCCAGGCGATAATCGGTGAGTTTGCGTGTCACCAGTTGATCGGCGCTGGGGCGCTCCAGGTGAATGCTGATCTCCGCTTCGCGATTGAGGATGCTGACAAAACGCGGCACCGCGACCAGCTCCACTTCCAATCCTGGATAGCGTTCAAACAGTCCTCCCATGCGTGCGGCCAAAAACATCACCCCCAGCCCTTCGGCCACGCCGAGGCGAATCTTGCCCAGGGGCGCAGCAGAATGGGTGAGCTCGTCTTCGGCCAGCAGCGCCACGTTCTCCATGGCCTCCGCATGTTTGAGCAGCGCTTCGCCGGCAGGCGTCAATTCATAGCCCTGGGCATGTTGCACGAACAACGCCGTGCCGAGGCTTTTCTCGATGGCGTCGATATGCCGGGCCACGGTGGCATGCGTGGTTTTCAGGCGTTGGGCGGCGGTGAGCAGGCGGCCACTGCGCTGCAACTCGAGAAAAAACCGCAGGTCATTCCAGTCGAACATATCGCCTCCAGTGCCCGGGCCAGCCGCCGTTGTTTAAAAACGCACAGCGGGTGGGTAAAAACTAACATTTTTAAGACGAAAACTAACAACTAGGATGGGGCCAATAAGAAAAACAAGCGAGACCCCAGATGCCCAATGCAACTGCTGAATACGATTACATCGTCGTCGGCGCCGGCCCTGCCGGATGCCTGCTGGCCAATCGTCTGTCCGCCAACCCGGCTCACCGTGTCCTGCTGCTGGAAGCCGGCGGTCGCGACAACTACCCCTGGATCCATATCCCCGTCGGCTACCTGTTCTGCATCGGTAACCCACGTACCGACTGGTGCTTCAAGACCGAATCCCAAGCCGGCTTGCAAGGGCGCGCCTTAAGTTACCCTCGGGGCAAAGTGCTGGGCGGCTGCTCGTCCATCAACGGCATGATCTATATGCGCGGCCAGGCCCAGGACTACGATGGCTGGGCGGCAGCAGGCAACGCGGGCTGGGCCTGGAAAGACGTATTGCCGCTGTTCAAACAGAGCGAAAACCATTTTGCCGGCGGCTCTGAATTCCACAACGAGGGCGGCGAGTGGCGCGTCGAGCAACAGCGCCTGTCGTGGCCGATCCTCGATGCGTTTCGTGAGGCGGCGGCTCAAAGCGGCATCGCCAATATCAATGATTTCAACCAGGGCGATAACGAGGGTTGCGGTTACTTCCAGGTCAACCAGAAAGCCGGTGTGCGCTGGAATGCAGCCAAGGCGTTTCTCAAGCCGATCCGCCAGCGCCCCAACCTCACCGTGCTAACGGAGGTAGAGGTTGAGCGTGTGCTGCTGGAAAATGGTCGTGCCTCGCAGGTACTGGGGCGCCAACACGGCCAGTCACTGAGCTGGAAGGCGCGCAAAGAGATCGTACTGTGCGCCGGCTCGGTGGGTTCGCCGGGCATTCTGCAACGCTCAGGGATAGGCCCTTCCCAGGTGCTCAAGCCCCTGGGTATCGACGTGGTGCACGAGCTGCCAGGCGTTGGCGGCAACCTGCAAGATCACCTGCAACTGCGCCTGATCTACAAGCTGGAAAATGCCCGCACCCTGAACCAGATCGCCGGCACGCTGTGGGGCAAGATGGGCATGGGCCTGCGCTACCTGTACGACCGCAGCGGCCCGCTGTCGATGGCGCCCAGCCAGCTCGGCGCATTTGCCCGCTCCGGCCCGGAGCAAGCCTCGGCCAACCTGCAATACCACGTGCAGCCACTGTCCCTGGAGCGCTTTGGCGAACCGTTGCACGGCTTCCCGGCATTTACCGCGTCGGTCTGCGACCTGCGCCCGCAAAGTCGCGGCCGGGTGGATATTCGTTCGGCCAACCCGGCGGATGCGCCGCTGATACAACCCAATTACCTCAGCCACCCCGAAGACTTGCGCATCGCCGCCGACGCCATTCGCCTGACGCGGCGCATCGTCGCCGCTCCGGCCCTGAGCCAGTTCAAACCGGTGGAATACCTGCCCGGCCAAGCCCTGCAAACTGAAGAACAACTGCACGAGGCCGCTGCGCGGATCGGCACCACGATTTTCCATCCGGTAGGCACCTGCCGCATGGGCGATGACAAGGACGCCGTGGTCGACAGCCAACTGCGCGTACACGGCATTCCCGGCCTGCGCATTGCCGATGCGTCGATCATGCCGCGCATCACCTCCGGCAATACCTGCTCACCCACGCTGATGATCGCGGAGAAAGCCGCGCAGCTCATCCTGTCCCCAAACACTGTAGGAGCGAGCTTGCTCGCGAAAAACCCACCAACACCGCGCACTACAGGACACCCCGCGTAATCGTTGACGCTGAAAAAATAGCGGCGCTGAGGTTGGCGCCGACAGTGGAAAAACAATAAATAATCACTGTGAGGGACACCCGATGTCAGAACATGCTCAACCCCTGGGCTCGGCGGCCAGTGCAAGTACCGCCAACGAATCAAGAAAGGTCATCTTCGCCTCCTCCCTGGGGACGGTGTTCGAGTGGTATGACTTTTTCCTCTACGGCGCCCTGGCGGCGGTGATCAGCAAACAATTCTTTGCCGGGGTCAACGACACCACGGCGTTTATCTTTGCCTTGATGGCCTTCGCCGCAGGCTTTGTGGTGCGGCCATTCGGTGCGCTGGTGTTCGGCCGCCTGGGCGATATGATCGGGCGCAAGTACACCTTCCTCGTGACCATCATCCTGATGGGCGTGGCCACCTTCTGCGTCGGGTTGCTGCCGACCTACGCCAGTATCGGCATTGCCGCACCGATCATCCTCATCGTGCTGCGCATGCTGCAAGGCCTGGCGCTGGGCGGCGAATACGGTGGCGCCGCCACCTACGTGGCCGAGCATGCGCCACCGGGCAAACGCGGGCTGCATACCAGCTGGATTCAATCCACCGCCACCCTCGGCCTGCTGCTGTCGCTGCTGGTGGTGCTGGCCTGCCGTTACTTCACGGGCGATCAGTTCGAAGTGTGGGGCTGGCGCATTCCGTTCCTGTTTTCCATCGTGCTGCTGGGCATCTCGACCTGGATCCGCATGAGCCTGCACGAGTCGCCTGCCTTCTTGAAAATGAAAGAGGAAGGCAAGGCCTGCAAGGCGCCGATTCGCGAGTCGTTCGGCAAATGGGAAAACCTCAAGGTGGTGCTGATCGCGCTGTTCAGCATCAACGGCGGGCAGGCGGTGACCTTCTACGCGGCGCAGTTTTATGTGCTGTTCTTTCTCACCCAGTTCCTGCGCATGGACCCAGCCCTGGCCAATATGCTGTTGATCATCAGCGTGGTGATCGGCGCGCCGTTCTTTATCCTGTTTGGCTGGCTGTCGGACAAGGTCGGGCGCAAGCCGGTGCTGATGCTCGGCCTGCTGTTGGCGACCGCGCTGTACTTTCCGATCTTCAAGGGCCTTGCGCACTACACCAACCCGGCAATGGACCAGGCCAGCCAACAGGCGCCGATCACCGTACTGGCCGACCCGGCCACCTGTACCTTCCAGTTCGATCCGGTGGGCAAGGCCCGTTTTGACAGCCCGTGCGACAAGGTCAAGACCTTCCTGGTCAAACAGGGCCTGCCCTACAGCAGCGCCGCCGCCCCTGCGGGCAGCCCGGTGCAAGTGAGCGTGGGCGATGTGCGTATCGACGGTTTTGACGAAGCGGCCCTGCGGGGCGCTGTGGCTCTGGCCGGTTACCCGTCATCGGCGGATGTGGCCCAGGTCAACAAGCTGATGGTGGTGGTGCTGATCGTGGTGCTGATCTTCATCGCCGCCATGTGCTACGGGCCGTTGGCGGCGCTGATGGTGGAGCTGTTTCCAACGCGCATCCGCTACACCTCGATGTCCCTGCCCTACCACATCGGTAACGGCTGGTTTGGCGGGTTCCTGCCGACGGTGTCGTTTGCCTTGGTGGTGTACACCGGCGATATCTTCTATGGCTTGTGGTACCCGGTGGTGGTGACGGGCGTGAGCCTGATCGTCGGGCTGTTCTGCCTTAAAGAAACCCGGCATGTGGATATCGAAAACAACTGATACCTCTGCCCTGTAGGAGCGAGCTTGCTCGCGAAGAACCTGAGAGCAACGCGGGGCACCAGGCGCCCCGCGTCATCGTTAACGACCTTCGCGAGCAAGCTCGCTCCTACAGCGGTGTGTGGTGCCCACACAAATTGCTGTACATCCATACAGATAATGGTTGCTCAAATCCCTTCAAATAAGCATCCTGCAAGGCATCAACCTGATCTGATGTGATGACCATGCGGCTGTACCTCTGTGAAAAACCCTCCCAGGCCAAGGATATCGCGGCCGTGCTCGGCGCCAGCCGCCGTGGCGATGGGTGCTGGCTGGGTCATGGCGTCACGGTCACCTGGTGCATCGGCCACTTGTTGGAAACCGCTCCGCCCGACGCTTACGACGCCAAGTACAAACGCTGGGTGCTGGCCGACCTGCCGATCGTTCCGGAAAAATGGAAAATGCTGGTCAAGCCCAAGACCGCCAGCCAATACAAGGCCGTCAAACGCTTGCTGGGGGAAGCCCAGGAACTGGTAATCGCCACCGACGCCGACCGTGAAGGCGAGATGATCGCCCGGGAACTGGTGGAGCATTGCCGCTACCGCGGGCCGATCCAGCGGCTGTGGCTGTCGGCGCTCGACGACGCTTCCATTCGCAAGGCCCTGGCAGCGCTCAAACCCGGTGCAGAAACCTTCAGCCTTTATCACTCGGCCCTGGGGCGCTCACGTGCCGACTGGCTGATCGGCATGAACATGAGCCGCCTGTTTACCCTGCTGGGGCGCCAATCCGGTTACCAGGGCGTGCTGCCGGTTGGCCGGGTGCAAACCCCGACCCTGCGCCTGGTGGTGGACCGTGATCGCAGCATCGCCGATTTCGTGCCGGTGGCCTATTGGGCCATCGATGTCGACCTGCGCCACGAGCACATGACCTTCACCGCCCAATGGCGCGCCCCTGAGGATGCCTGTGACGACCAGGGCCGTTGCCTCAACCCGCAACTGGCGCGCGACGCCGCCGACGCCATGCTCAACGCCGCCACGGCGCGGCTGGTGACGCTGCGTACCGAACGCATGCGCGAGGTGGCGCCCCTGCCCTTCGACCTTGGCACCTTGCAGGAGATCTGCTCAAAGAAGCTCGGCCTGGGCGCCCAGGAAACCCTGGATATCGCCCAATCCCTCTACGAAACCCACAAGGCCATCACCTACCCGCGCAGCGATTGCGGTTACCTGCCGCTTAGCCAGCACAGTGAAGCGTCGAAGATTCTGGCGGCCCTGGGCCGTGCGGACACGGCGGTCAACGAGCTGATGCCGCACATCGACCCACAGCGCCGCTCACGAGCCTGGAACGACGCCAAGGTCAGCGCCCACCACGGCATCATCCCCACCGGGGCCGGCAAGGACATCAGCCAACTGACCGGCAAGCACCGTGCGGTCTATACGCTGATTCGTGCGCGCTACCTGGCGCAGTTCCTGCCCAACCATGAATACGACCGCACCCAGGCCGATTTCGACTGTGCCGGCCAGACGTTGCGCGCGGTGGGCAAAGTGGTCATCGAACCGGGCTGGAAACGCGCTTTGCCCGAAGCGCTGGCCCCCGCCAAAGGTCGCGAAGCCCCCGCGCCCCAAGCGTTGCCGACGCTGGTGCAGGGCCACGACTACGCCGTGGCCAAGGTCAACCTCAAGGACCTCTGGACCCAGCCCCCCAAGCCCTTTACCGAAGGCGACCTGATCAAGGCAATGAAAAACGTCGCCAAGCTGGTGGAGGACCCGTTACTCAAGCAAAAACTCAAGGACACCACGGGCATCGGCACCGAGGCCACCCGCGCTGGGATCATCCAGGGCTTGCTGGATCGCGGTTATCTGGTGAAAAACGGCAAGGCCCTGTCGGCAACCCCGGCCGCGTTCAGCCTGATTGACGCCGTGCCCCGCGCTATCGCCGACCCTGGCACCACCGCCATCTGGGAACAGGCGTTGGACATGGTGCAAAGCGGCGAAATGAGCCTGGAGGAATTCGTCGCCAAGCAAGCGGCGTGGATGAGCAAACAGGTGGCGCGCTGCAACGGCATGCGCATGACCATCACTGGCCCCGCCAGCCCCGCAGGCCGAGGTGCAACGCCGTGGAAAAAGAAACGCAAGGCAGCCCCGCGTAAGGCTGCGGCCAGCCCCAAACGCGGGAAAAAGCCGGCAAATGCGGGATAAATACCGAAAAAAACCGGTACATGACGTTTTTCGACAGGTTTAACGCCGCATTGGCCCTTGCTCCGGCGAGTTCGGTCTAGGATTCTGTAGGGGATCTGGACTACCAACAACAACACCGGAGTGGCCGCCATGAAGACCGTTGCACAACTGCTCAAAGCCAAGGACCAGAAAAACCAGGACGTCCACACCATCAAATGGGACCACACCGTGTTTGAAGCGCTGGTGCGGATGTCCGAGAAAAACGTCGGTGCCTTGCCTGTGGTCAAGGATGGCGTGGTGGTCGGCATCATCAGTGAACGGGATTACGCACGCAAAATCATGCTCAAGGGCCTCTCGTCGGTCACCACCAAGGTCCATGAGGTGATGAGCTCGCCGGTGATCACGGTGGATACTCACAAGAGTGTCGAGGAATGCATGAACATCATGACCGACAGTCACCTGCGCCACCTGCCCGTGGTCGAAGGCGGCAAACTGCTGGGCCTGCTGTCTATCGGTGACTTGGTCAAGGAAGCGATTGCCGAACAAGCGGCCTTGATCCAGCAACTGGAACAGTACATCCGCGGCGAATAGGGGGAACCCATGCTCGACACGCTGGACCATCAGGCAGACCACCTCGACACCCTGCACCGGGCCATGACCGGCCGGCGCTTTCTGGTGCTGACCGGCGCAGGGATCAGTACATCTTCGGGTATCCCGGATTACCGGGACGGTGAAGGTGTACGCCGGGGCAAGCCACCGATGATGTACCAGGAATTCCTCGCCACCCCCGAGGCACGGCGCCGCTACTGGGCGCGGGCGATGCTGGGGTGGCCACGGGTGCGCATTGCCCAGCCGAACAAGGCCCACCTTGCGCTCGCGACGCTGCAACACCGTGGCCATATCAGCGGGCTGATTACGCAGAACGTCGACACCCTGCACGACCAGGCCGGTAGCCAGGGTGTGATCGAGTTGCACGGCAGCTTGCATCGCGTGCTGTGCCTGGATTGCCAACTGCGCAGCGAGCGCGACGTGATCCAGCGGCAGATGGAAGTCGATAACCCGCACATGGCACAGGTTCATGCCGTCCAAGCGCCGGATGGCGACACCTTGCTCGATCCAGCGTTCGAACAGCGCTTCCAGGTGCCCCGCTGCCCGCACTGCAATGGCGAACGGCTGAAACCGGATGTGGTGTTCTTTGGCGAGAACGTCGCACCGGCGACGGCGCTCAAGGCAATGACGGCGGTAGAGCATGCCGAGGGACTGTTGGTGGTGGGATCGTCGCTGATGGCCTATTCGGCGTTTCGCCTGTGCAAGGCGATGGTTGAACAGGGTAAGCCGGTGATTGCTATCAACCTGGGCAAGACTCGGGGGGATGAGCTATTGCAAGTGAAAATCCAGGCGTCCTGCGAGCGACTACTGCCATTACTGGTCGACCAGCTCTCCCTGTAGGAGCGAGCTTGCTCGCGAAAATCGTCAACGATAGCCGGGGCAACCTGACACCGCCCCCCCCACGGCGAGCCCGAGTTTTTCGCGAGCAAGCTCGCTCCTACAGGGGTTGAGGCGCTCGACCATTACTTCCAAAAAATGACGCCCAAGTCACGTTTTCCCGCATTCCCCCGTCCCCACGGCAATTTATGTAGTGATCAAAAATAATCACTACATAACCGTTGACGTAACCTTTTTGTCCTTGCATGATCTAGACGTCTCTCGGATCGAGAGCGTTGGTAACAAGCGTTTTGAACAGGCTCGTCTGACCGCCGAGCTGTTTTTCTGGATGTGCACTGCCCACAAGGCAGATTGATGAAGCTGACCGGCCCCGAATGGGACAGGTACAAGACGCTCAAACGCGGCTTGTCTTCGCAATCAGAGCATTGCGTAGCAGTCCATCAGCAAGACTACATGCATCAGCTTCAAGACCCTGCCCGTATTCGGCAGCCCGTCGCTGACGCCCGGTTTTAGTAACCGGAGACAACTTAACTGGTATTAACGAACCAACTGATAGATCGCCAACTGGTCAAGGGGCTTACACATGAATCTGAACAACCAACCAACTATCGATGAATTGGCTGAGATGTTCGCAGCGCAGAAAGACACACTCGACGACCATATCCTGTGGATTGGCAAATCGGGCGAAGTGCAAATTGACTGCCTGGCGCCCCATACCGAAGAAGCCGAGTTTGACCGCAATAACCGTGAGCTGGCGGCGCGCCTGAAGATGTACCGCCGCGGCCAGGGTTATGTCGGCAAGAAAGCCGCGGCCGACCGCAACTTTATCGAACAGGTGTTCGACACACTTAATAATGCCTGGGCGTCTTTCAAAGACAGCTCGCAAGTTAAAGTGATCGACCGTTACTACTAAGTACTACTCAATTAATGTGGGCGCTGGCTTGCCAGCGCCCACATTTGTATTTACCGGTTTAGAAACTTGGAAACCTGCCCTTCCCCGCTTCATCCCGAAAGATATCAAACAACACTTGCGCCGCCGCCGACAGTTCATGCCCCGGCTTGGTCAGCACCCCAATCGGCCGCTCGATCACCGGGCCGGTCAAGGTAATGCAATGGGCTCCGGCCTCTTCCATCTGCCTGGCGCATAACGCCGGCACCGCGCTAACCCCCAAACCGCTGGCAACCATCTTGCCCACCGTCGCCAGTTGATGGCTTTCCAAGGCCACGGGCAATTTCATCTGCAAGGCACCCAGGTGTTCTTCCAGCATTACTCGCACGGTGGAAGGCCGTTGCAGGGTGATGAACGGCTGTTCCAATAGAGCTTTCCAGTCGATTTCAGCGCGCTGTGCCAAGGCTGAATCTCCCGGGACCACGGCGATAAAGCGGTCCAGGTACAGCGGCGTGAACGCCAATGACGAGCCATCTGATGGCTCGAACGCCACCCCCAGCTCCACCTGTCGGTCGCGCACCATCTCCAGCACTTGCTCATTGATCAGGTCATGCACCGTCACGTTCACCTGAGGGTAACGAGCGCGGAATATCTTCAGGATCGGCGGCAACAGGTTCCCCGCGAACGACGGCATGGCCGCCACCGTGACGCGGCCGCGTTGCAGGGTAAAACGCTGGCGCAGTTCGTCTTCGGCGTTGTCCCAATCGGCAATCAACCGGCGGGCCAGAGGCAACAGGGATTCACCTTCAGGGGTCAGCGCGACGTTACGGGTATTGCGGCTGAACAGGCGCCCGCCCAAACCTTCTTCCAGGCCCTTGATGGTCAAGCTCAACGCCGACTGGGAAAGGTGCAAGCGCTCGCAGGCCGCGGCAAAACTCAGGCTTTGCGCGACGGCGAGAAAGGCACGCATCTGTTTGACGGTCATGAGCTGCTCCGGATGATGACTGGACTATGCTGTTTTCTAAATCAATCAACCTTAAAAAACAACTTAACAAATCAATCCACTGGCGCAACACTCAACTCACTGGCTGGACCACAAACAATAAAAGAGGTGCATATGGCAGGTTTCGATAAACGCGTGGCGTCCTATGAAGAAGCACTGGCAGGCCTGGAAGACGGCATGACCGTGCTCTCCGGTGGTTTTGGCCTGTGTGGCATTCCGGAAAACCTCATTGGCGAAATCAAGCGCAAAGGCACCCGCGACCTGACGGTGGTCTCCAACAACTGTGGCGTCGATGGCTTTGGCCTGGGCGTGCTGCTGGAACAGAAGCAGATCAGCAAAGTGATCGCTTCCTACGTGGGTGAAAACGCCCTGTTCGAGAAACAGCTGCTCAGCGGCGAGATTGAGGTGGTGCTTACCCCTCAAGGCACCCTGGCAGAAAAAATGCGCGCAGGCGGCGCCGGCATTCCGGCCTTCTTCACCGCCACCGGTGTCGGCACCCCGGTGGCCGAAGGCAAGGAAACCCGCGAATTCAACGGTCGCCCGTATCTGATGGAAGAGTCCATCACCGGCGACTTTGCCATCGTCAAAGGCTGGAAAGCCGACCACTTCGGTAACGTCATCTACCGTCACACCGCCCAGAACTTCAACCCGCTGGCCGCCACCGCCGGCAAGATCACCGTGGTCGAAGTCGAGGAAATCGTCGAACCGGGCGAGCTGGACCCGGCGCAGATCCACACCCCTGGCATCTACGTCGACCGGATCATCTGCGGCACCTTCGAAAAGCGCATTGAACAGCGCACCGTCCGCAAATAATCCCCGGCCAGAACAATAAGAGGAAACAATCATGGCGCTTACCCGCGAACAAATGGCTCAACGCGTTGCCCGCGAAATGCAGGACGGTTACTACGTGAACCTCGGTATCGGCATTCCGACCCTGGTGGCCAACTACATCCCCGACGGCATGGAAGTGATGCTGCAATCGGAAAACGGCCTGCTTGGCATGGGCCCGTTCCCGACCGAAGACACCATCGATGCCGACATGATCAACGCCGGCAAGCAAACCGTCACCGCACGCATCGGCGCCTCGATCTTCTCCTCCGCCGAGTCGTTCGCGATGATTCGCGGTGGGCATGTCGACCTCACTGTACTGGGCGCATTCGAAGTGGACGTACAGGGCAACATCGCCTCTTGGATGATCCCCGGCAAGCTGGTCAAGGGCATGGGCGGTGCCATGGACCTGGTGGCTGGCGCAGAAAACATCATCGTGATCATGACCCACGCGTCCAAGGACGGTGAGTCCAAGTTGCTCAGCCAGTGCAGCCTGCCGCTGACCGGTGCCCACTGCATCAAGCGTGTGCTCACGGACCTGGCGTACCTGGAAATCGAAAATGGCGCTTTTGTCCTCAAGGAACGCGCACCTGGCGTCAGCGTTGAAGAGATTGTGAGCAAGACCGCCGGTAAACTGATCGTCCCGGACCACGTTCCAGAAATGCACTTCCAGTGAGGACAGATTCCATGCAAGACGTCGTGATTGTTGCTGCCACCCGCACCGCCGTGGGCAGCTTCCAAGGTTCGCTGGCGAACATTCCGGCCCCGGAGCTGGGCGCTGCCGTGATTCGTCGCCTGCTGGAGCAGACCGGCCTGGACCCGGCGCAAGTGGATGAAGTGATCCTCGGCCAGGTACTCACCGCAGGCAGCGGCCAGAACCCGGCGCGCCAGGCTTCGATCCTTGCCGGCCTGCCCCACGCCGTGCCGAGCCTGACCCTGAACAAGGTCTGCGGTTCGGGCCTCAAGGCTTTGCACCTGGGCGCCCAGGCCATTCGTTGCGGCGACGCCGAGGTGATCATTGCCGGTGGCATGGAGAACATGAGCCTGGCCCCGTATGTATTGCCTGCTGCGCGCACCGGTTTGCGCATGGGCCATGCGAAGATGATCGACAGCATGATCACCGACGGCCTGTGGGATGCGTTCAACGATTACCACATGGGCATCACCGCCGAGAACCTGGTGGACAAATACGGCATCAGCCGCGAAGCCCAGGACGCCTTTGCCGCCGCCTCCCAGCAAAAAGCCGCTGCTGCTATCGAAGCCGGGCGCTTTGCCGATGAGATCACACCGATCCTGATTCCCCAGCGCAAGGGCGACCCGGTAGCCTTCGCGGTGGACGAACAACCCCGCGCCGGCACCACCGCCGAATCCCTGGCCAAGCTCAAGCCTGCGTTCAAGAAAGACGGCAGCGTCACCGCCGGCAACGCCTCCAGCCTCAACGACGGCGCCGCCGCGGTGCTGCTGATGAGCGCTGACAAAGCCAAGGCCCTCGGCCTGCCCATACTGGCGCGTATCGCCAGCTACGCCAACGCGGGCGTCGATCCGGCCATCATGGGCATCGGCCCGGTCTCGGCCACCCGCCGCTGCCTGGACAAGGCCGGCTGGCAGTTGGCTGACCTGGACCTGATCGAAGCCAACGAAGCCTTCGCCGCGCAATCCCTGGCAGTGGGCAAAGAGCTGGAGTGGGACGCGCAGAAGGTCAACGTCAACGGCGGCGCCATCGCCATCGGCCACCCCATCGGTGCTTCAGGCTGCCGTGTACTGGTGACCCTGCTGCATGAAATGATCAAGCGCGACGCCAAGAAAGGCTTGGCAACGCTGTGCATCGGCGGCGGCCAAGGCGTAGCCCTGGCACTCGAACGCAACTGACCTGTAGGAGCGAGCTTGCTCGCGAAAAACGTCAGCGATAACGCAGCGCTCCCGGTGGAACGTGTTGCCTGTGAGTGCTTCGCGAGCAAGCTCGCTCCTACAGGGGGAGACATAACGAGCAACACAGAAAAGGCCCGGCTCCACGAAAAGCCAGGCCTTTTCTTTTTCTCGCCCCCCCTGAAACAACTCGGTCAAAACGTGGGAGCTGGCTTGCCTGCGATGGCCATAGGTATCTATACAACTGTGCAGTTCGCCGCAGCCACCGGTAACCACGATGCGAAGCGAGTCGCTCTTGATCTTGATCTGCTCTTGATCTTAGGCGCCCCGTTAAACCACGCTGGCCGAACGCAGGCTTGAATTCGTGGGTAACCCGGCAGGACGCCGGGTTAGCCGCCCCGCGCCATGGATGGCGCGTGGCGGCGGCCCACGGATTCAAGCCTGTGTTCGGGCACACCGAGCCTAAGCGAGGTGCCGAGTGGTGGGGCAAGAGCGTTTTGCTTACTTTTGCGCTTTTTTCAAAAGTGAGCCGCCGTCAGGGCGGAACCCTAAGTGGCCGTTACCGCAGGAATGGATATGTACACGGTCCAACTATATTGACTATCAGGCCGTCTTCGCAGGCAAGCCAGCTCCCACATTTGATCTCATTGCCTGTCAGCTTGCGGCACCGCGAACACCGCACTCGCCCGCAGCACCACCCGCTCCTCCACCTGCAAACTCAACGTGGCAAACGCCATCTGCCGTCCGCGCTTGTGGCTTTCCAAACGCACCACCATCCACTCCCCTACCTGCACGGCGCCCAGGTAATCCACGGTCATGCTGGCGGTAATCAACGGCAACGGCGGTTCACTGGAAAACGCCATGGCGTACCCCATGCCGATATCGGCCAGCGTCGCCAGCACCCCGCCGTGCACCGTACCGCGCCCGTTGGCGTGACGATGATCGGCGCGCAGGCCGACTTCCAGTTGCAGACCTTCGCCACGGCAATACGCCGGGCCGAGCAGTTCCAGCAAAGGACTGCTGCGCGGCAATGGGACAAAGCCTTGGGGGACAGTCTGAGCGTTCATGGTGGTTGCTTCCCTGGTATGAGGCTTGAGGTGTACGCCAGCCCCAACGCGACAGCCACCACCATCAGCCGGGCAAATCCCGGGCAATGCTTTGCGTTAATGGGCCAGACCCGCTTTAATCTCGCCCAATTTCTCCCGCACATTTCAAGGAAACACCATGCGCCACCTGGACGGCAACTCCCACCCGCTTCGTGCGCCGCTGTTGATCTTGCTGGCCGGCCTGGCCTTGGCCGGTTGTTCCCCCAAGGACCACTCTCGCGCCACCGTCATCAATGGCGAACAGGGCAAGGCCGGGGCGCAACTGGCTTATGAACATGAATTGACCCTGGCCCTGCCCGGCGCCCTGCTTTCGCCGCACATGCAGGCCACTCGCGAGGTGTCTGAAACGGCGCGCTTCGGTGCCTGCAATATCCTGGGCATTACCGAAGACAGCCAGGGCGGCCAGATCATCCTGCGGATCGCGCCCACGGGTGTGGAGCCGATGGTCGCCCTGGCGGCCGAAGGCGGTAAGCTCGGCCAGCGCATCACCACGGCCGAAGACCTGGCCGATGCGGTGGCGGATGTGCGCCGTCGCCAGGGCCGCCTGCAAGCCCAGCAGCAACGTCTCGACGAACTGGCCAAGCGCAAGGACATCACCGTCAGCGACCTGATTGTCCTGAGCAAAGAGCAAGCTGGCATTGAAAACGAGCTGCAGGAACTGGCCCAGGTCGCCGCCGGCCAGCAACGCCGCCTCGACACCAACCGCGTGACCTTGAACTTCCGCTCCTCCGACGGCGCCAACCAGGTGTCAAGGTTCACCCGGATGTTCAGCAACCTGGGAGACAACCTGGTGAACGGCACCGCCGACGCCCTGGAACGCGCCAGCTATGTGCTGCCCTTCGTGATCCTGGCGTTCCCGGTGGTGTGGTTGTGGGTGGGCCTGTGGCGCCGGTTCGTCAAGCGCCGCGGTTGATCAGCGCTTCAGGCAGCGCTGGTAGCGCTCATCCACGCGCTTGGCAAACCAGGCAGTGGTCAAGTTGCGGGTGATCTTCGGGCTCTTGAGCACAATACCCGGCAGGATCGCCCGTGGCAGCGGCTTGCCGGCCGCCTGGTCGGCCAAGGCGAAGACGCGCTTGTACAAGGTGGTGTCCTCGAAATCCAACTGCTCGCCCTGCTCCAGTTGGCTGCGGATGCTCGGGTTGCGCATGTCCAGCTTGGCCCCCAGTGAACGCACCGCCAGCTCGGTGGTGCCGGGCAGCAATGAGCCATAGCGGATCAAATCCCCGTCCAGCGCCAGCTCTTTACCCGACACACGGCTGACCGCGGCCTGGAACGCGGCATTGCGGCTGGCGTACCAACCGGCATTGAAATCGGCAAAGCGGTACAGCGGCTGGTCATAGCTCACCGGGTAGCCGAGCAAGTGGGCGATGCCGAAGTACATACCGCCGCGACGGGTGAATACTTCGCGGCGAATCGTACCGTCCACCGTGTAGGGATAACCCCGCGCCTGTTTCTGCGCAAAGTCGATACTGACCTGCATGGGGCCTGCGGTGTGTACCGGGTTGAACCCGCCAAACAGCGTATTGCCCAGGGGCACCATGCTGATGAAGTCGTCGAAGATGCCGCTCAAATCCCTCTCCGTACGAGCGGCATTCAAACGGTCGGCGTAGGTTTTGCCGTTGGGCGAGCGCAGTTGCAAGGCGCTGCGCACCACGAATGCCGGCACATGCACCTTGCCGGCGCGGCGCAGGATTTCATCCTGAGCGATCTTGCCCATACCCGGCACCGGCGGGTCGACCTGATAGGTGGACTCTTGCTCGGTCACCGCCAGTACCGCACAGATGTTTTCGGTGCTGGGGTAGATTTTCTGGGTGTCGAAGGCGGTATAGATGTCCTGGGCCCAACCGTTGCGGTCCACGACCTTCGCCGGCAGCAGGCGCACGATCTGCGCCTTCACCTCGGCTTCACTGCGCTCGGGCTGCTGAGGGCCACGGGAGGTGGAGCAACCGGCCAGTACCAGCAAAGGAATGAGGCAGAACAGCAGACGAGTTGAATACATGGGGCTTCCTTGATTAACGACAGGCCGGGCAGTGCTGATATCGACAGGTAAGTCTAACCGGGGTTCGTCGGCATGCCGAACCCCGTGCCTGGCAGTAACTGAAACATCCCACACCACTGCCGGATAAGCTCTACTCCTCGCCCTCGCAAACCTCTGCAAAGTCCCTCGCCTGATCAAACAGTGCGAGGGAGTGCAGATGGTTTTTTTCGTGACGCGTGCGGTTGACGGGGCCGCCACTTGAACCCGGCCATTGGCAGGCTGGCGCTGACGCCAATGAACGTGGAAACGGTCGACGTCGAGGGCGTCTTCCGTGACTTTCGCGATTGCTTGAACACCTTTGACGAGTGGGCCAAAAGCTTTTGGAGCTTCTCCGCGTTGGACGTCGAACAGGTGTTCAAGGTGGGGGATGACGTCGCGCTGGTTGCCCCGGTCAATCGCTCCCTGTTTCCCAGCAGCACCGTCGCCACCTGCCAGGCCACGGGTACCTTGACCCTGGTGCATATGTTCCAGAGCACGAGGTTCGTACCCATCGGCAACACCCCGGTGATCGTGCAACGCGTTGATCCAAGCGGCGGCCCGCTGGGTGACCCCCTCCATAAGACCATCGGCCCCAGTGGCATCCTCGAAGTCACCGAGTGTGATCGCAACCAGCAATACCGGGTGAGTTTCTATCCCAACGTTTCCCAGGATCACCTCAAGGCGCTGTATGCGTCCTACCAGTCGGTGATCGCTGCACTGGAAACCCAGCTGCGCAAAGAGTGGACCGACACCTTCCAGGCCCAGTGGAAAAACTACACAGACGCCCGTCCGCTTGAGCGGCGCCGCTTGCTGGAAGCGGCTTTTGCCAGTGGGTTGGGCAAGGCGCTTTACAGCCTGTGGGACAACATTGGCGAGCTGTCTGCGCTGCTGGCGGACCTTAAGCCCAATAGCGAAAAGCTACTGAAATACCTTTCGCAAACTGAGCTCGATGAACTGCTGACCCTGGGCAGTGATGCGATAGCCCAGGGCTTGTTGGTGCTCAGTGATGAGCCGCTGCTGTTTATCTATCTATCGGCGTTGGTCAGTTGGATGCGCATGCTCCCGCCTACGGAGATGGCGGAACTGTGGGGTGAAATCACCGGTGAGGTGCTGATCAATCTGCTGCTGATTCGCGTATTGGGCGCGATGGGTGTGGTGGTGCGATTGGGGGCTCGTGTGCTCAGTCACGTTAAATCCGGGCGGGCGCGGGCGTTGTTGGAATTGCTGGCCAAGCAAGTGGTGGGGCCGGGGTTGGGGGCGCATGTCGAGGCGGCCAAGCCGGTGTTGCTGAGCAATGCGGCGACGCCGATTAAAACGGTGCCGGCTGTACCGTTGAGGGCTGGTGACACGCTGGTTTCGAACCCGGTGCCGATGGTGCGCGGCAAGAGCCAGCGCACCACGTTGGTTCGTCAGGAACCTGTCGATGATGTGCCGGCTGTGGCGTCAAATCCTAAAGGAGATGCGGCGGCTTCTGCGGATAAAACCGTCACTCACGGTTGCCCGGTGTCGATGGTCACTGGCGAGGAATTGCTGACCCTTACCGACGGCGCGCTGGATGGGATCTTGCCGTTTGAGTGGACGCGGCTGTATCGCACCAGCGCGGTGGACGTCGATTGTGGGTTGGGGTTTGGTTGGAGCCATGCGCTGGCCCATCGGCTGGTGGTGTCGGGCGATTTGGTGGTGTGGACTGACCATGAGAACCGCTCGACCACCCTGCCCTTGCCCACCGACTCTCGGCCCGCGATCACCAATAGCCTGGCCGAAGCAGCGATCTATTTAGGTTCGGCTCCTGATGAGTTGGTGCTGGCCCAGGCCTCGCGCTTCTATCACTTTCGCGACGGTGTGCTGACAACCATCAGCGATGCGTATGACAACCGCCTGCGCCTTTGCCGTGATCGTTCAGGGCGGATTGAGCGGCTGGATAGCGGTGCCGGTCGCTCGTTGCTGTTGCGTTATGAGCTGGATCGCATTGTCGCGGTGGACTACCAGGTGCATCGCGCCAAAGGGCGTGAGCCCTACGTGTGGGAGACCGAGCAAAACCTTGTTTCCTACGCCTATGACGAAGAGGGACGACTGGTTTGCGCGACCAATGCTGTCGGTGAAAGCGAGCGTTATCGGTACGACGATCAGCACGTCATTCTTGAGCGGCAACTGGCCGGTGGGGCGAGTTTCTTCTGGGAATGGGAACGCGCTGGCAAGGCGGCGCGTTGCGTCCGGCATTGGGCAAGCTTTTCGCAGATGGACACGCGTTATGCCTGGGGCGATGACGGGCGTGTCACCGTGCATAACGCCGATGGTAGCCAGGAGGTGTATGTCCATGACCAGCGGGCGCGGCTGGTGCAGAGGATTGATCCGGATGGCGCCACGCACTTTAAATCTTACGACGACCAGGGGCGGCTGACCGTCGAGCAAGACCCGATGGGCGCGGTGACGGCCTATCAGTATGACGATGCCGGACGTTTGGTGGCGCTGTTTCCGGGGGATGATGAGCCGACGTCCTACGAGCATGACAACGGTTTTGTACGGGTTGTCCGGCGTGGGGAGGCGGTCTGGAAGTATGAGCGTAATGACCAGGGCGATGTCATCCGCAAGACTGACCCCGATGGCCATTCGACTGACTACAGCTACAACAAACAGGGGCAACTGACTGGGGTTTGGTACGCGGACAGCAGTTGTCATCGGCTGGTGTGGAACGAGCGTGGGCAGTTGCTTGAGGAGCAATTGCCCCATGGTGGGATCAAGCGTTATCGCTATGACGATCTGGGTCGACAGATTGCTCGTGAGGATGAACACGGCGCGCAGACCGTTTATGAATGGGACAGCGTCGGTAGGTTGATTCGCCTCGTCTTGCCAGGCGGCGCAACACGAGAGCTCAGCTACAACCCCTACGGCAAAATCATCGCCGAACGCGACGAACTGGGCCACGTCACCCGCTACGAATACGCAGACGGCCTGCACCTGATCAGCCGTCGCTTCAACGCCGACGGCACCCAAGTCAACTACCGCTACGACAACACTCGGCTGCTGCTCACCGAGATCGAAAACGAAGCCGGCGAAACCTACCAACTCGACTACCACCCCAACGGCCTGATCCGCCAGGAAACCGGCTTCGACGGCCAGCGCACCGCGTATGCCTACGACCTCAACGGCAACCTGCTGGAGAAAACCGAATACGGCGACGATGACAGTCAGCTAATCACCCGTTACGAGCGCGACCACGCCGGACGCCTCGTCCGAAAAATCCTACCCGATGACAGCGTTGTCGACTATGCCTACGACCGCCAAGGCAACCTCCTCAGCGTCGAAGACGGCCACTGGGCATTGGCCTACGAATACGACCGCCAAAACCGCCTCACCGCCGAACACCAAGGCTGGGGCACCCTGCGCTACGGCTACGACGCCTGCGGCCAGCTGAAAAACCTGTGCCTGCCAGACAACAACCGCCTCACCTTCAACCACGACAAAGGCGGCCACCTCGCCACCGTCGAACTCAACGGTGAAGTGCTCACCTCGCACCTCTTCAACAGCGGCCGCGAACACCAGCGCCAGCAAGGCCAACTGCTCAGCCACTACCACTACGACGACCAACACCGCCTACACGCCCACGCGGTGACCCAACAACAAAACCACCTCTACCAACGCCAATACGACTACGACAAAGCCGGCAACCTCACCCGCCTGCTCGACACCCGTAAAGGCGAACACCTTTACCGTTACGACCCGCTAAACCGCCTGACCCGCGCCGACCACTCCCAAGACGTGCAGGAACGCTTCGGCCACAACCCGGCGGGCAACCTGCTGATGCAAGATCGCCCCGGCCCGGACATCGTCGCGGCGAATCGTCTGATGATCCAGGGCGATCGCCACTACGACTACGACGCCTTCGGCAACTTGATTCGTGAGAGGCGCGGCAAAGGCCAGCAACTCATCACCGAATACCGCTACGACTGCCAGCATCGGCTCATCAGCGTCACAAAGCCGAACGGCGAAACCGCAAGCTATCGCTATGACCCGTTTGGGCGGCGCATCAGCAAGACCGTGGACGGCAAGACCACTGAATTTTTCTGGCAAGGCGACAAGCTGATTGCCGAACACCATGCAGAACGCCATCGCAGCTACCTCTACGAACCCGACAGCTTCCGCCCACTGGCCCTGCTGGAAGGCTTCGGCCCACACGCCACAACGCCCTACCACTACCAACTCGACCACCTCGGCACCCCGCAAGAACTCACCGACACCGAAGGCGAAATCGTCTGGTCCGCCCACTACCGCGCCTACGGCCAGATCGCCCGGCTCGACGTGGGCAAAATCGACAACCCACTGCGGTTTCAAGGGCAGTATTTCGATGCGGAAAGCGGACTGCACTACAACCGCCATCGCTACTACAATCCGGATATTGGTCGCTACCTGACACCTGACCCGGTGAGGTTGGCGGGTGGGATCAATGGGTACCGGTATGTGCCCAATCCAACGGGTTGGGTAGACCCGCTGGGACTGAGCTGTAAAAAAACAAGCTGCCCTGAAGGGCCGCATAGCGTAATCGTTCCAGGAGGAGGTTTAGCCGCACATGAGGCGGCAGGAGGACATCTTATGCAAAAGCATGTCGGTAGAACTGATCAACAATTGCTTGACCGCTTGAGACAGGAACCACATATCCCGGCAGCCTCTACTTTTCATGATCGCGCAACAGCTGAACTCGCCATTTCAAAGGTATTGGATAACAATCAAGACAAAATCAAAGACTTCCTAGAAGGAAACAACCAGCAGATAGTCATCACTCAACCATCCCCAGAGCCAATCGGCACAAGTTTCAAAAAGAACACTACGACACCTGTACCCGGAAAAGAAATTTACTTAATTATTCGCAGAGACCAAAAAATGCATACTGGATATCGAATTCACACAGGGTTTCCAAACCCATGAATAAAGACTACCCCGAGCTGCAGCAATTTTTTGCTGGATACTTCAATCAAGATTGGGTTGATGATCACAAAAGCGCAAACGACGTAATTGATTTTTTTATTTCGGAGTCATCTGAGGAGACGATAACAATAGTGCTATCAGAGCTAGAAAAACTAGTTTCAGCCAAAAAAACAGAGCAAGATCTTCAAGACTTTTTACTCTCTGATATCGGCTGTTATTACTATTACCCTAATGAATGGAGTGATGGGCAAACGTGGTTAAACCATGTTGCCTTAACATTAAAAAACGCCATTAAATAATTTCCTGGCCGAGATACGGGGCTGCTAGGCAGCCCCGCGCGAACAAGCTCGCTCGCCACAGGTGTACTAGGCTCCTTTAGGGATGCTCCGATCAACTTGTCGTGCAGCCGCGGCAAGTTGCAATTTTCCAGGCACCTACAGCGTCATTGGACGAAAAGTGACCGAAAAATCATGTACGGAGAGCTTTTTCGACCGGTTCTCCGTGTTAAACGCGAACCTCACCCATACCCATGAGCTGTTTTCGAACCCTCCACAGGTTTGCCAGGGCGAACAGCGTGGTCAACTGAGCCGTGTTTTTCATCAGCCCACGAAAACGTACTTTCACGTAACCAAACTGCCGCTTGATCACGCGAAACGGATGCTCGACCTTGGCCCGTGTCTGAGCCTTGCAGAACTCGATCTTGCGCTTGGCTTTGTACAGTACGCTGCGCTGGTTCAGCTTGGAATAGGTGCTGCGACGCGCTGCAATCTGCCAGATCACCCCCCGATTTTCATGCTCTTCGCGCCTTTCGACACCGGTGTAACCGGCATCTGCATACACGGCGTTTTCTTCGCCATGCAACAGTTCAGCCACCTGCGTGACATCGGCCACATTGGCAGCGGTGCCATGGACGTGATGCACCAGGCCGGACTCGACATCGGCACCGATGTGCGCCTTCATCCCGAAGAAATACTGACCGCCTTTCTTGGTCTGGTGCATCTCGGGATCACGCTTGCCTTCTTTATTTTTGGTCGAGCTGGGGGCATGAATAATGGTGGCATCGACGATGGTGCCTTGGCGCAGCGACAGGCCTTTTTCCTGCAGATAACCATTGATGACCGCAAGGATTGCCGGTGCGAGCTGATGCTTCTCCAGCAAGTGCCGGAAGTTCATGATCGTGGTGTCTTCGGGGATTGGCGCGCTCAGCGTCAGGCGTGCGAACTGGCGCATGGGCGTGATTTCGTAGAGCGCTTCTTCCATGGCCGGGTCGCTCAGGGAGAACCAGTTCTGCAACAGATGGATGCGCAGCATGGTTTCCAGAGGATAGGGTTTTCTACCGCCGCCGGCCTTGGGGTAGAACGGTTCGATCAGCTCCAGCAGGCCTGCCCAGGGCACCACCTGATCCATTTCGGCGAGGAAGCGCTCTCGGCGGGTTTGCTTGCGCTTGCCGGCGTACTCAAAGTCGGAAAAGCTCATCTGGCTCATGGGCGGCTCGGATCAGGTGTTGCGGGGATTCTCGCATAACTGAAGGCTTGTTCGGAGATTCCTTAGATCCCCGCCAACGCCAAATCCATCGCAAAATACGTAAATATCAAATCCGCCCCTGCCCGCTTGATCGACCCCAACGTCTCGCGCACCACCCGGTCCTCATCAATCGCCCCGGCCTGTGCGCCGAACTTGATCATCGCGTACTCACCGCTCACCTGGTACGCCGCCACCGGCAGGCGCGAGGCTTCGCGGATGTCGCGGATGATGTCGAGGTAGGCTCCGGCGGGCTTGACCATCAGCGCGTCGGCGCCTTCCTGTTCATCAAGCAGCGATTCGCGCACGGCTTCGCGGCGGTTCATCGGGTTCATCTGGTAGCTTTTGCGGTCGCCCTTGAGCGCGCTGCCGCCGGCTTCGCGGAAGGGGCCGTAGAGGGCTGAGGCGAATTTGGTGGAGTAGGCCATGATCGGGATGTGGGTGAAGCCGGCGTCATCCAGGGCGCGGCGGATGGCCTGGACCTGGCCGTCCATCGCCGCTGACGGAGCGATCACGTCGGCGCCGGCGCGGGCTGCGGCCACGGCTTGTTTGCCGAGGTTGACCAAGGTCGCGTCGTTGTCGACATGGGCACCGTGCATCACGCCGCAGTGGCCGTGGTCGGTGTATTCACAGAAGCAGGTGTCGGACATCACGATCATTTCCGGCACGGCGTCCTTAATGATCGAGGACATGCGCGAAACCAGGCCGTGTTCTTTCCAGGTGTCGCTGCCGCTGGCGTCGAGGTGGTGGGACACGCCGAAGGTCATCACCGACTTGATGCCGGCGCGGGCGTAACGCTCGATTTCACCGGCGAGTTTTTTCTCAGGGATGCGCAACACACCCGGCATGCTGGTGATGGGCACGAAGTCGTCGATTTCTTCTTCGACAAAAATCGGCAGTACCAGGTCGTTGAGGGTGAACTCGCTTTCCTGGAACAGGCCACGCAGCTCCGAGGAGCGGCGCAGGCGACGTGGGCGGGCTTGGGGGAACTGGCTGGTCATGGCAATCCTGAAAAATGGCTGAACACTTTGGGGCGAAAGCTTATGCCCCCAAGTCCTGGCAACACAAACGCCGAGGGGCCAATAGTGTATTGCCAGGCGCGTAACAATTCATTGATCTACAGCTGTAAACGCCCTTCGATGCACAACGCCACGGCGCCGCCCACCCAGATTGCATCGCCCTGGCGCTCGATATAAATACGCCCCGCTCGCCCGATCGCCGTGCCTTGGCTGACCACGTAACGGCTGGGCGCCAGGCCCTCGGCGAGCAGCCATTGGGCCACGCCGGCATTCAAGCTGCCGGTGGCCGGGTCTTCGGCGGCGCCATCGCCAGCGACAAAAGCGCGCACTTCAAATTGCGCGTCCACCGCATCACGCGTGGGGTCACAGGGGGCGATCACCCCTACGGCCAGACCCTGCAGTTGCGAATAGTCCGGTTGCAACGCAAGCACCGCCTCACGATCAGCCAACATCACCGCCAGCCAACCCGCACCATTGTCGACCCACTGGCTACGCAAGATAGCCCCGGGCGCCAGGCCCAATGCCAGGCGCACGCGCTCCAGCAACGGCGCCTCCACCGGGCCGGCACGCAGCAACGGCGGCGCGATAAACGCCAGTTCACTGCCCTGACGGCGAATACGCACCAGGCCGATTTCGCACTCCTGGATAATCTCCTCCCCGCGTGGCACGCCGCCAGCCTGCAACCAGGCGTGGCAACTGCCCAAGGTCGGGTGCCCGGCGAACGGCAGCTCTTTGAGGGTGGTGAAGATTCTTACCCGATAGTCAGCACGTGGGTCGCGCGGTGTCAGTAAAAACGTGGTTTCGCTGAGGTTGGTCCAATTGGCGAAATCCGCCATCTGCTGGTCGGTAAAGCTATCGGCCCCCAGCACCACAGCCAAGGGGTTGCCTTTGAGCGGCACGCTGCTGAAGACATCCAGCTGTTTAAAATCGAAAGTCGGCATGCTTCAGCTCGGAATGTTCAGGCCACGGATCACCGCCGGACGTGCGACAAAGCCGTCCAACGCGCGCAGTACGTTAGGAAAATCGGTGATGCCCACCAGGTCACCGGACTCGTAGAACCCAATCAGGTTGCGAACCCACGGAAAGGTTGCAATGTCGGCGATGCTGTACTCGTCGCCCATGATCCAGGTGCGGCCCAGCAGGCGCTTTTCCAGCACGCCCAGCAAGCGCCGCGATTCGGCGGCATAGCGGTCACGCGGGCGCTTGTCTTCATACGCCTTGCCGGCGAATTTGTTGAAGAACCCCAGTTGGCCAAACATCGGGCCAATGCCGCCCATCTGGAACATCAACCATTGCAGGGTTTCATAGCGGGTGGCCGGGTCTTCGGAGAGCAACTGGCTGGTTTTTTCCGCCAGGTAAACAAGGATCGCGCCGGATTCGAACAGCGCCAGCGGCTGCCCGCTCGGGCCGTTGGGGTCGATGATCGCGGGGATCTTGTTGTTGGGGTTCAGGGACAGGAACTCGGGAGACAACTGGTCCTGGGTGTCGAAGCTGACCTTGTGCGCCTCATAAGGCAGGCCCAGTTCTTCGAGCATGATCGACACCTTGACGCCGTTGGGCGTGGGCAACGAATACAGCTGCAGGCGTTCCGGGTGCTGGGCGGGCCATTTGCTGTTGATCGGGAAAGCGGCGAGTGCGTTCATCGAGAACCCCCTGGACGGAAAGTCCCCATGATAGTCATCTGCCTGCCGTCGTGCATGGGTCATCGTTGCGCAACATTTGCCGGCTAGAATCCCGCGTGGGCGAACCAAAGCGCCCGAATGCACTCTTAAAGAGCGCCCGAAGAATGAAAGGAGGCGCTTTGCTCTATCGACAGGGAACACCGCAGGACGCTGATGCGTCACTGGGGCCGGGCTTGTCCGCCTTAACCCGACGCACGAAGACTCGAACCTATCATGAAGATCAAGCCTCTGCGCCTTGTGCCACGACTCAAACGTTATTCCTACATGGTGTTGCCGCTGCTGCTGGTCAGTGCCGCCATCGTCACCGCCCTGGACGCCCGTGAAAGCCGTGCGCAACCGGTCGATGGCGTGCAAACCCTGGTATTCCTGCGCCATGGCGAAAAGCCGGCCGGTGGCCTGGGCCAACTCAATTGCCAGGGACTGAACCGTGCCATGAACCTGGCGACCCTGTTGCCGGAAAAGTTCGGCAAAGCCAACTATGTGTTCGCTGCCAACCCGACGCGTAACGTTGAGGAAGGCGAACTGGATAACTCCTACAGCTACATTCGCCCACTGATCACCATCAGCCCCAGCGCGATCAAGCTCGGCCTGCCGGTGAATATCGAGTTCTCAGCGAATGACACCAGTGCCCTGGCCGAAGAACTGGTCGAGGACAAGTACCGCAATGCGACCATCTACACGGCCTGGTCCCATGGTTACTTGCCGGAACTGATCAACAAAGTCGCCAGCGAAGCCGCCGGCGAAAAACACACCATTACCGATGATTGGTCTGGAAATGACTACGACTCCCTGTACGTGCTGACACTGACCTGGCACAACGGCAAGGCTTCGCTGCTCAGCCGCAACTACAAGCAAGGGCTGAATAACGGAGGGGAAAACTGCCCGGACCCGACCCAGGTCAGCGCAGATATCTGAAGCTTGGGCCGCAGGGGCGTATGATGCCAGCCTATCGACTCACCTGCGGATCCTCTCCATGCCCAACCTCGCTTCCACCCAGCCCAGCCGCGGCTGGGCGTTCTGGTGCAAACCGGCCCTGTTTCTCTTGGTGGCCTGCATCGGCCTCTATTATGTGAAGTGGTCGCCCTACTACCTCAAGGCGTTTGTAGCGGCCGATAACCACAGCATTGGCGCCTCGATTCTCAATGACCAGCAAAGCTCGCCCTTGGCGGCGGCGCTGGCCTATGCCCAGGTGTATTTCCTGGCCATCTGGAAAGCCGCCGTACTGGCGGTGATCCTCGGTTCATTGCTGCAGGTATTGATCCCCCGCGACTGGCTGCTGCGCCTGTTTGGCCGCGCCGGGCTGGGCTCGACCCTGCGCGGTGGGCTGTTCGCCCTGCCGGGGATGATGTGCAGCTGCTGCGCGGCCCCGGTGGCGGCGGGCATGCGCCGCCAGCAGGTGTCGGTCGGCGCGGCGCTGGCATTCTGGATTGCCAACCCGGTATTGAACCCGGCCACCCTGGTGTTCATGGGCTTTGTGCTGGGCTGGGGTTTCACCGCGTTGCGGCTAGTGGCGGGGATTGTGCTGGTGGTGGGCGTGTCCCTGGTGGCACAGCGCATTGCGCGCCCGGACCAAGTACCGGAAGCAGCACTTGAAGCCGTTGCCGACGTCAGCACAGTGGAGTCGCAACCGTTCCTGAGCCGCTGGTTGCGCACCCTGTGGCAGCTGTTCTGGAGCACCATCCCGGTGTATATCCTGGCGGTGCTGATCCTCGGCGCGGCGCGGGTATGGCTGTTCCCCCATGTGGACGGGGCGATGGCCGACAGCCTGGTGTGGCTGGTGCCGCTGGCGATTGTCGGCACACTGTTTGTGATTCCGACAGCGGCAGAGATTCCCATCGTACAAACCATGATGGCCCTGGGCATGGGCACCGGCCCGGCCGTGGCCTTGCTGATGACCCTGCCGAGCGTGAGCCTGCCGTCGCTGTTGATGCTGCGCAAGGATTTCGATGCGCGGGTGCTGGTGACGGTGGCCGGGTTGACCATGTTGGTGGGGGTGGTGTGTGGGTTGATTGGGGCGGTGATTCTTTAGAGTTTCAGTGGGGCTGATGGCCTCATCGCAGGCAAGCCAGCTCCCACCTTTGTATGTATTCACACTTCAAAAGGTGGGAGCTGGCTTGCCTGCGATGGCGTCCGAAAGGTCACCCTACCCGAGCTGCCCGCTCGCGCAAATATTCCACCACCGCCCCCTGCGCCCCGGCAAACTCGATACGCGCGCCCTTGCTCTCGCGCTGGAACGCATACATCGGGTCGTAATACTCACGCAGCAAACCTTCAATCCATACCCGGTGCAGATCCACTGCGCCGCTGTGTGCCTGTTCGGCCAAGGCGTCCTGCAATACCGCCTGCAACCGCTGGAAACGCTCGCCCCCCAGGCGCTTGTGAATATTGGCCAGGCTCTGGGTCAGACGCTCGGCAAATAATCGCTGGCCGGTTTCTCCAAACACGTCAATGAACTCGGCGCACAGGTCGACCACGTAATCCTTCAGGATGCGCTCCACACGGCCTTCGACGCTGTCCTCCAGCCACACCATCGGAAACGTCTGCATCCCCTTGTGCAATGGCAGCGGCAGCGCACAACTGCCGATCATACGGCTCTCGTCCTCGACCACAAACTGCTCGATACCGCCTGCGCGCTTCTTCAGCAAATCCACGGCCAAGCGGTTTTCGAAGTCGATATTGGAGGGTTGCGCCGTAGCGCGCTTGCCGAAGCTGGAGCCGCGATGGTTGGCGTGGCCTTCCAGGTCCAGGGCATTGCGCAGTTGGCCGAGCACTTCGGTCTTGCCGGTGCCGGTCATGCCGCCCAGCAGTACGAAATCACACTGGGCGGTCGCCTGCTCCAGGGTCTCCAACAGGAAGGTGCGCATGGCCTTGTAGCCACCGCCGACGCGGGGGTATTCGATGCCCGCTTCGGTTTTCAACCATTGCTGCACGATCTGCGAACGCAGGCCGCCCCGAAAGCAGTACAGGTAGCCATTGGGGTTAGCCTGGGCAAACTGTGCCCACTGTTCGATGCGTTCGGCCTTGATCGCCCCGGACACCAGTTCATGCCCCAGCACGATTGCCGCTTGCTGGCCTTGCTGCTTGTAACAGGTGCCGACCCGCTGGCGCTCATCGTCGGTCATCAGCGGCAGGTTGATCACCCCAGGGAACGCGCCCTTGGTGAATTCGACCGGCGCGCGGGTATCCATCATCGGCCGGTCGTTGAGGAAAATGTCGCGGTAATCGGTGATGTCCGTCGCCATCAAATCACCTCAACCGCGTTGGTCTGTCGCTCCAGCAGTTCACCGATAGGCTCAAGGGCCAGGCCTAGCTCGGCGGCCACGGCGTGAAATTCGGCATCGCCTTCGGGGGTAACGGCGATCAACAGGCCACCGCTGGTTTGCGGGTCGCACAGCACGCGCTTGTGCAGCTCCTGCACGCGCCCCAGCTTGCTGGCGTAGCTCTCGAAGTTGCGCAAGGTGCCGCCGGGTACGCAGCCCTGGTCCAGGTAATACTCAACCCCCGGCAGGCGTGGGACTTTTGCATAGTCGATGCGGGCGGTCAGGCCACTGCCGTCGGCCATTTCCACCAGGTGGCCAAGCAGGCCGAAACCGGTGACATCGGTCATGGCCGTCACACCGGCCAACTTGCCGAAACGGCTGCCCGGCTTGTTGAGGGTGCACATCCAGTCACGCGCCAAACCAATATCCGCCTCGCGCAGCTTGCCCTTCTTCTCGGCGGTGGTGAGGATGCCGATGCCCAGGGGCTTGGTCAGGTACAGGCGGCAACCGGCGGTGGCCGTGTCGTTACGCTTCATATGGCGCTTTTGCACGATGCCGGTCACGGCCAGGCCGAAGATCGGCTCCGGCGCGTCGATGGAATGCCCGCCCGCAAGCGGAATGCCAGCGGCGTCGCACACGGCCCGACCGCCGCGAATTACTTCGCGGGCAATCTCCGGCGCCAGCACATTGACCGGCCAGCCGAGAATGGCGATGGCCATCAAAGGGTCGCCGCCCATGGCGTAGATGTCGCTGATGGCATTGGTGGCGGCAATGCGGCCGAAGTCGAACGGGTCGTCGACAATCGGCATGAAAAAGTCGGTGGTGGACACCACGCCGCGCTCGTCGTCGATGGCGTATACCGCCGCATCGTCGCGGGAGGCATTGCCCACCCACAGGTTGGGGTCGAGGTTCTGTGCACCGCTGCCCGCAAGGATCACTTCCAGCACCTGGGGCGAAATCTTGCAACCGCAACCCGCACCGTGGCTGTACTGGGTAAGGCGAATCGGCTCGTTCATGGGGGACCTCAAGCTATCAAGTGGGCCGATTCTAGCAGACAGCAAAAGGCCGGCTGGGCTCTTGTGAGCACAGCCGGCCTGTTTGTTCAGCGGTTACTGGCGCGCAGCGAGCAAACGTGCGTGCCGGTTACGCCGGGCGATGTTCAAGCACTCAATGGCCGCCGAGAAGGCCATGGCCGCATACACGTAGCCTTTTGGCACGTGGGCGCCGAAGCCTTCGGCGATCAACGTCATGCCGATCATGATCAAGAAGCCCAGGGCCAGCATCACCACCGTCGGGTTGTCGTTGATGAACTTGGCCAACGGTTCAGCGGCCACCAGCATCACGATCACCGAGACCACCACGGCAATGATCATGATCGGCAAGTGCTCGGTCATGCCCACGGCGGTGATGATGCTGTCAATGGAAAACACCAGGTCGAGCATCAGGATCTGGCCGATGGCGGCGGCAAAGCCGATGGTCACGGTGTTGCTGACGGTGGCCTTCTCTTCAGGCTCCGGGTCCATGCTGTGATGGATCTCGGTGGTTGCCTTCCACACCAGGAACAGGCCACCGGCGATCAGGATCATGTCCTTCCACGAGAACGCCTGGCCAAACACTTCGAACACCGGCGTCGTCAATTGCACGATGAACGCGATGGTGCTCAACAGGCCCAGGCGCAAGATCAACGCCATGCTGATACCAATGCGCCGCGCCTTGGCCCGGTGCTTCTCTGGCAATTTGTTGGTGAGGATCGAGATAAAGATCAGGTTATCGATGCCCAGCACGATTTCCATGACGATCAAGGTCGCCAGTGCGACCCAGGCGGTGGGGCTGGCGGCCAGTTGTAAAAGGTAATCCATAGGTCAGTCCTGACGTGGTAGTGCTGGGGAATTAGGTTTCTTTGGTATCGGATTCAGCGTCGTTTTCGGCGTCTTTTTCCTGCTTCTCAGGGCTGATCAAGCCCTGGGTTGCTTCACTCAATGCCTGCTCGGCGGCCTTGTGGGTGTCGTCGATGGCCTGCTTGGCCGACTCGGTGGCTTTGCCCAACACCTGTTGCGCGCTTTTCTCGACTTGATCACAGCCGCTGACCACTATCAATGAAAGCGCAAGCAACGACGCCGCGCCCAGGGAATTGAGTTTCATGATGTATTCCTCGTTAGAACCATTGGGTCCAAATAGTGGCCCCTCGATAGCGAGGCATTCTATGCAGGCAAACAGTTCAGGAAAATTCGTATTTTTCTCGCGTATACTTCGATTTTTACGAAGTGTAGGTCGCGATGCTCAATTATCGACAGCTGCATTACTTCTGGGTGGTGGCCAAGACCGGCAGCATCGTGCGCGCCTGCGAGCAGTTGAACCTCACGCCGCAGACCATCAGCGGGCAGATCAGCCTGTTGGAGCAGACCTATGGTGTTGCCCTGTTTCAGCGGGTCGGGCGCCAGCTTGAACTAACCGAAGCCGGGCGCCAGGCGCTGCCCTACGCCGAGCAGATGTTCCAGACCGGCAATGAACTGGAGGCGATGCTGCGCGCCCAGCCTGACGAGCAGCAGATCCCGTTCCGCGTCGGGGTGGCGGATGTGGTGCCCAAGTCCATCGTGTACCGGTTGATCGCACCGACCATGGAGTTGAGCGAACCGATCCGCATCACCTGCCGTGAAGATAAACTCGAACGTTTACTGGCCGACCTGGCGATCCAGCGCCTGGACCTGGTGATTTCCGACAGCCCCATGCCCACGCACCTGGACATCAAGGGCTACAGCCAGAAGCTGGGAGAATGCGGCATCAGTTTTTTCGCCACCCAGGCGTTGGCTGATCAGCATGGCGGCGTTTTCCCACAGTGTTTACAGGGTGCACCGCTGTTGATTCCGGGGGCAGAGACCGTGGTGCACAGCCGTTTGCAGCGCTGGTTTGCCGAGCAACAGATTCAACCGCGCATCATCGGCGAATTCGACGACAGCGCCTTGATGCAGGCCTTCGGGCAATCGGGCAGCGGGATCTTTATCGCGCCCAGCGTGATCGCCGATGAGGTGGTGCGCCAATATGGCGTGGCGCTGATCGGCCAGACCGATGCAGTGACCGAGTCGTTCTATGCGATCTCGGTGGAGCGCAAGGTCAAGCACCCCGGCATTGTGGCGATTACCGAAGGTGCCCGGCGGGAGTTGTTTACCGCCCTGCCCTGATCCTTCAGGCGTTGAGCGCCGTGGGTTTGGCGGTCATCAGCCACAATGCCAGCAGGATCGACAGCAGGATAAACCCCGAAGCGGCAAAGCCCAGGCTGCCCAGGCCGAGGGTGTCGATGACGTGCCCGCCGACCATCGCGCCCAGGCCGATGCCGAGGTTGGCCCCGGCAATGTTCAACGACGCCGCAAACGCTGGCGCATGGGGCGCGGCCTTCATCAAGCGCACATGGCTGACCAGGAACATCGCCGCCTGGGTAACGCCCCACACCGCCATCGCCGCAGCCAGGCCGATGGTCGAGTGAATCGCCGGCACCACCGCCACCATGCCCGCGATCATAAACCCGCAGAACACCATGGATGCGATCAACGGATGACGATCCACGGCACGTCCGCCCAGGGAGTTGCCGATCAGCCCGACTGCGCCAAAGCCCATCAGGCACCAGCCCACCAACGTACCGTCGAACCCGGCCAGGCGCTCAAGGATATCTGCCAGGTAGGTATAGGCGGTGAACATGCCACTGAACACCAGGATCGACAGCAGGATATGCCCCTGCATCACCGGGCTGCGCAGGATCTTGAATTGTGAGCGCAAGCTAGCCTGCTGGTGCTTGGCCTGGGTGACCGGCAGGTAGATATACAGCAGCAACGCCTTGGCCAGGGCGATCACCGCGAGCACGGCAAACGCGGTGCGCCAGCCGAACATATCGGAAATCAGCGTGCCCACCGGAATACCAAACACGGTGGCGCACACAATGCCAAAGCCGATTTTTTCAATCGCACGCCCGGCGAACTCAGGGCCGACGATGTCTACCGCCGTTTCGCTGGCCAAGGCCCAGAACACTGGCAAGCCCAGGGCTGGGATCAAACGGGCCACGGCCATCACCCAGATATTCGGTGCCAATGCCGCCACGGTATTGGCGGCTGCGAACATGATCAGGATGCTGATAAACAACCGCTTGCGCGGGAACCGCGCGCAATAGGCGGTGAGGAACGGGCCGAACGCGGCCACGGTGAACGCAAACAGTGTCACCAGCAGCCCGGCCTGGGACACGCTGACGTTCAGGTCCCGAGCAATCGAAGGCAACAGGCCGACGATGACGAATTCTGTGGTCAGCACGGTAAAACCAGCGGCTGACAGCAGCAGGATAGGAAACAACATGAAAACTCCAGAAACGACGACATCAACGACAGCCCGAAGGGCCCGCTGACGGAGAGGAAAGATGAGAGGGTCGAATCTTAACAGAACATGTCCGGATTTGACCAAGCTCGACTGAAACGGGTGACGGAATGCCGCAGCAAACGAGACGCGTCCTACAGCATGCTAGACTTCGCGCCTACTTCCTACAGTGCTTTCTGCCTGCAATGCTGTGCCCTACTAAAAAAACTAGAGACAACTCTTTATGACTGCTGCCCCTTCCCTGTTGCAACGTTTAATGCGCGTCAGCCTGGTCACCCAAATCGTCATCGGCCTGATCGCCGGGATCGTGCTGGCCCTGCTGTTACCCGAGGCCGCGCGCGCCACTGGCTTTATCGGCAAGGTGTTTGTCACGGCCCTTAAAGCCGTCGCGCCGATCCTGGTGTTTGTGCTGGTCATGGCCTCGATTGCCAACCATAAGCATGGCCAGGAAACCCATATCCGCCCGATCCTGTTCCTGTACCTGCTCGGCACCTTTGCCGCCGCCGTGGTTGCGGTGGTTGCCAGCATGATGTTTCCGTCGTTCCTGGTATTGGCTACCCATGACGCCACGGTGAGCGCTCCGGGTGGCATTGGCGAAGTGTTGCAAAGCCTGGCGCTCAGTGTGGTGGATAACCCGGTCAGTGCACTGATGAACGCCAACTTCATCGGCATTCTGGCCTGGGCCATCGGTATGGGTATCGCTATTCGCCATGCCGGTGAAACCACCCGTACGGTATTGGACGACTTGTCCAACGGCGTCACCCTGATCGTGCGCGTGGTGATCCGCTTCGCCCCGCTGGGCATCTTTGGCCTGGTGGCCTCCACCCTGGCCACCTCGGGTTTCGGCGCCCTGCTCGGCTATGCCCACCTGCTGGTGGTGCTGATCGGTTGCATGGTGTTCGTGGCACTGGTGATCAACCCGGCCATCGTGTTCTGGAAACTGCGCCGCAACCCTTACCCGCTGGTGCTGATGTGCCTGCGCGAAAGCGGCATCACCGCGTTCTTCACCCGCAGCTCCGCGGCGAACATTCCGGTCAACCTGGCGTTGAGCAAGCGCCTGGGCCTGCATGAAGACACCTACTCGGTGTCGATCCCGCTCGGTGCCACCATCAACATGGCCGGCGCCGCCATCACCATCACCGTGCTGACCCTGGCGGCCGTGCATACCCTGGGCATCGCCGTGGACATGCCGACCGCCGTGCTGCTCAGCGTGGTCGCCGCGGTGTGTGCCTGCGGCGCATCTGGCGTGGCGGGTGGTTCGCTGCTGCTGATTCCCCTGGCGTGCAGCCTGTTTGGCATCCCCAGTGAAATCGCCATGCAGGTAGTGGCCGTCGGTTTCATCATCGGCGTGCTGCAGGACTCGGCGGAAACCGCACTCAACTCGTCTACCGATGTGCTGTTTACGGCGGCGGCGTGTTTGGGCAAGGAAGAACAGGCCGCTTAACACAGCCCCATAAAAAAGCCCGGTGCCGTTCGCAGAGAACGGCACCGGGCTTTTTTGTGTCTGCGGGTTTAGAACGCGCCCATATAATCGCGCTTGCCCACTTCCACACCGTTATGACGCAGCAGCGCATAAGTGGTAGTGACGTGGAAGAAGAACTGCGGCAGGCCGTAGGTCAGCAGGTAGGACTGGCCGCTGAAGCGCTTCTCTTTCGGGGTGCCGGGGCGAGTGACGATCTCGATGCCTTCCTTGCCGTCGATCTGCTCGGGCTTGATGGTGTCAACAAAGGCCAGGACCTTGGCAATCAGCGCTTGCAGGTCGGCAAAGGTGACTTCGCTGTCTTCGTACTTGGGTACTTCGATCTCGGCCAGGCGTGCCGACACACCTTTGGCGAAGTCCACGGCGATCTGCACCTGGCGCACCAACGGGAACATGTCCGGGAACAGGCGCGCTTGCAACAAGGCGTTAGGCTCGATGTTCTTGGCGCTGGCGTGGGCTTCGGCTTTGTTCAGCACATCGCTGAGGGCGTTGAGCATTTGCTTGAAGACCGGGATGGAAGCGGCGTACAGGGAAATAGTCATGACAGTCTCACGGTAATGGCGGGGTTGGAACCAGCCGCGATTATAGCCATGCCTGGCGCTTGTCTTTTATTTTTTCAAGCTTAGGCTAAGGGGCTTCACTGCATAGGGAAAGCGCGATGACCGCCGAGCACGACACCGACACCCCTGAGCCGCGCCTGAACAGCACGGAAATCCGCATCCTGGGCTGCCTGATCGAAAAACAGGCAACCAACCCGGAAACCTACCCCCTCACCCTCAACGCCCTGGTGCTGGCCTGCAACCAGAAGACCAGCCGCGAGCCGGTGATGAACCTCAGCCAAGGCCAGGTCGGCCAGAGCCTGCGCGCGCTCGAAGGCCAAGGCTTCACGCGCCTGGTAATGGGCAGCCGCGCCGACCGCTGGGAACACCGTGTGGACAAGGCCCTGGAACTGGTGCCGGCCCAGGTGATCCTGACCGGGCTGCTGTTTTTGCGGGGGCCGCAGACCGTCAATGAGCTGCTCACCCGCAGCGGGCGCATGCATGATTTCGAGGATGCCGAACAGGTCGTGCATCAGTTGGAGCGCCTGATTGCGCGGGGGTTGGCGCTGCTGGTGCCGCGTCAGGCGGGGCAGCGGGAAGATCGGTACACCCATGCACTGGGAGACCCGGCGGATATTGAAGCGATTATGACCGCAAGGGGGAACCCAGTGGAGCGTAGCGCGGGGGCTGTTTCGGTGGAGCGGATTGAAGAGCTGGAAGCGCGGATTGCGGCACTGGAAGAGCGGCTGGCGCAACTGGAACAGGCATAACGCAGATAAAGATGTGGAAGCCGCCATAGGTATCTACACACTCTGAGGTGATCGACGGTAACCACGATGCGAAGCGAGCCGCTCTTGATCTGCTTTTGATCTCAGGCGCCCCGTTAAACCACGCTGGCCGAACGCAGGCTTGAATTCGTGGGTAACCCGGCAGGACGCCGGGTTAGCCGCCCCGCGCCATGGATGGCGCGTGGCGGCGGCCCACGGATTCAAGACTGTGTTCGGGCACACCGAGCCTAGGCGAGGTGCCGAGTGGTGGGGCAAGAGCGTTTTGCTTACTTTTGCGCTTTTCAAAAGTGAGACGCCGTCAGGGCGGAACCCTAAGTGGCCGTTACCGCAGCAATGGATATGTACTCGGCATTACGGCGTCGACTGTGAGGCCGTCTTCGCAGGCAAGCCAGCTCCCACAGTTGGATCGTGGGGTGTCAGGTAGATAGGCGTCGCCTGGCAGGCCGCCATCGCAGGCAAGCCAGCTCCCACAGTTGGATCGTGGGGCATCAGGTAGATAAGTGTCGGCTGGCAGGCTGTCATCGCAGGCAAGCCAGCTCCCACAGTGGATTTGTGTAAGGCCTTAGCTGCGGGCGAAGGCCACCGCTGCCTCAAACTGCTCCTGCGTAGGCCGCACGCCGGTATAAAGCACAAACTGCTCCAACGCCTGAATAGCGATCACTTCCAACCCGGTAATCACCCGCTTACCCTGCGCACGCCCCCGCACGATCAACGGCGTTTCCGCCGGGATCGCCACCACATCGAAGACAGTTTCCGCCTGATCGATTGCCCCAGCCTCAAACGCCAATGCATCCGCCTCCGCCCCACCCGTCATGCCGATGGGCGTCACGTTGATCAGCATCTGCGGCCGCAGGCTACCCAGATCCGCCTGCCACGCGTATCCCAGGTTCCTGGCCAATGCCTGGCCCGCCACCTCATTACGCGCCACGATCACGCCATTGGCGTACCCCCCGTCACGCAAGGCACTGGCGACCGCCTTGGCCATGCCGCCGCTGCCGCGCAGGGCGAAGCTGGAGTCCTTGGACACCGCGTGTTTTTTAAGCAATTGCTCGATGGCGATGTAGTCGGTGTTGTAAGCCTTGAGGTGGCCGTTGGTGTTGACAATGGTGTTCAGGGAGTCAATGGCTTGAACCGACTCATCAAGTTCGTCGACCAAGGCAATGGCGGCCTCCTTGAACGGCATGGACACCCCACAACCGCGCACGCCAAGGGCGCGGATACCGCCGATCGCGCCGGGCAAGTCCTGGCTGCTGAAGGCTTTATAGTAAAAATTCAGACCCAGCTGTTCATACAGGTGGTTATGAAAACGCAGGCCAAAGTTCCCAGGGCGCGCCGAGAGCGACATGCACAGCTGGGTGTCCTTGTTGGGGTGCATCTGCATGGAGAACTCCTTGAAGTAAGCAAATCGGTACAGACCTTACACAACCTTTACCCATTGGCGGTGCTGTTTTCTCGAAATACGTTGTCTTAAAAGTATCCCCGCGACAATCCTTGAGTCTATTGATTGCAGACCACAAGCGCAGGGGCTAATTGAGGAATGACCATCATGCGTAAACTTCCCAGGATCGCCTTGCTTATCGGCGCACTCGCGATGGCCGGCCAAGCCTCCGCCCACGGTGGTGGTTGGGGTGGCCCGGCCGTGTTCGGTGCGCTTGTCGGCGCAGCGGTAGTCGGCTCTGTGGTTGCCAGCCAGCCGCGTGAGGTGTACGTGCAACAACCGGTGTATGTTCAGCCGCAGCCGGTGTATGCCGCTCCGCCGCCGGTCTACTACGCGCCACCGCCACCGGTGTATGTGCAACAGCAGGTTTACTACCGCCCGGCGCCCGTCTATTACGGCCCACCGCGCGGTTATTATGGGCCGCCTCGCGGCTACTACGGCCCGCCCCACGGTTACTACCGCCATGGTTGGTAAGGTTTAACCGCGTTGACAGCCACAGGCCTCGCCCACACGCGGGGCCTTTTTTTGCCTGGGAAGTCCGGATTTATCCTGTCAGTGTCGCTGTGAGAACAACGCACGAGCAGCAATCCCACATCATGGGCGGCAAATATCCTCTTGATCGGTTGCGGGCTGCGCTGTCATGTTTGCGTCACAAAACAGTCGCACTATCGACTCAGTCCAGCCAATAACAATTAAGGACGATTGACCATGCCCACACAAAACCCGCACCGCACCGCCGGCCTTTGCACCTCCAGCAAGGTCTACAGCGCCTTGACTGAACTCAAGCACCTTGAAGGCCATCGCAGCGCCAAGTTCCTGGCATTGCTGGCCGAAAACCTGGTGCGCAAGGGCCTGCTCAGTGAGCACGAAGTGGTGAACATGCTCGACCAGGTGGTGGATTAACGCCTGGCATTGATGTCGACTATCGAGCCAGGTGATTTTTCCCAGGCGCAGGCAAACCGTAAGGTGACCTCCATAACGTTTGGAGGTACTTATGCCCACTGTTCAAATCATGTCTGTCATCGGCAGCGCCGTCCCCGCCCCTCTGCGCAAACTGGGCTTGCTCGCCTGCTGGTATGTGGTGCGCGATGGCGAGCCGATCAGCGGCCCGCTCACCTCGTTATCCGATGCCGAAACACAACGCCGAATGGCAACCGACTTCAGGCTTGAGGCCTGAAAGCTACGGCAACGGCAGCTTGACCCGCGGCTTGGTTTCGACGAACAACGCCCAGCACGACATGAACAACGCCGCCACCAGCGGCCCGATGACAAAGCCGTTAAGGCCGAACACCGACAGGCCGCCCAAGGTCGAGATCAGGATCAGGTAGTCCGGCATCTTGGTGTCCTTGCCCACCAGGATCGGGCGCAGCACGTTATCCACCAGGCCAATCACGAACACGCCGAACAGCCCCAGCACCACGCCCTGCCAGATCGAACCGCTCAACAGGAAATAAACTGCCACCGGCCCCCAGACCAGCCCGGCACCCACCGCAGGCAGCAGGGACAGGAACGCCATTAGCACGGCCCAGAGCAAGGCACTGGGGATGTCCAGGAACCAGAAGATCAAGCCACCCAGCGCACCTTGAGTCACGGCCACCAGCACGTTGCCCTTGACCGTGGCGCGCACCACGCGGTTGAACTTGAGTTGCAGGCGACGCTTTTGCGGCTCGGCCAAGGGTACGGCTGTGCGCACTTTGCGTACCAGCTCAGGGCCGTCGCGCAGCAGGAAAAACAGCAGGTACAGCATGATGAAAAAGCTCACCAGGAAATCAAACGTCCCCTGGCCGAAGCTGAACGCCTGGGAGGCAAAGAACTGACTGCCCTGCATCGCGCCCTTGACGACCTTTTCCCGCAGCCCTTCGAGGTTGCCCATGCCGAAGCGGTCGAGCAATTGCTGGAAATACGGCGGTAGAACGTTCTTGAATTGCTCGATATAACCCGCCACGTCGAGCTTGCCGCTCTCGATGTTTTTGTAGAGCGTGGCCCCCTCTTGCACCAGCAACGCACTGGTGATGATCACCGGCAGAATCGCGATCACCAGGCACACCATCAAGGTGGTGAGGGAGGTCAGGTTGCGGTTCCAGCTAAAACGCTGCTGCAGGCGGCGCTGCATCGGCGCAAAGATAATGCCCAGGATCACAGCCCAGAATACCGCGCCGTAAAACGGCAGCAATATCCAGATAAAAGCCACGGTGACCAGGGCCAGTAACAGCAACAGGGTTTTGAATTGCAGGTTGGTTTGATTCATGTCCGGTCCATGTCAGAAAAACAGGGCCGATCGCGGCCCTGTTGCTTAGTCCGCAGCCAAACCTGGGAGTGCCCTTGTTTTTCGAACAAGCATAGATCGCCCTGTTTAGACGTGGATCAATGCACGGCGCCCGGCCCTGCACTACCCTCGCGCCTTTTGCGACCTACAGCCATGCCCACCATGATTGCCCCCGAACTGCTCGCCCCTGCCGGCACCCTGAAAAACATGCGCTACGCCTTCGCCTACGGTGCCGATGCGGTCTATGCCGGCCAGCCGCGCTACAGCCTGCGGGTGCGCAACAACGAGTTCGACCACGCCAACCTGGCCCTCGGCATCCAGGAAGCCCATGACCAGGGCAAGCGTTTCTACGTGGTGGTGAACATTGCGCCGCACAACGCCAAGCTCAAGACCTTCCTCAAGGACCTGGCGCCCGTGATCGCCATGGGCCCGGATGCGCTGATCATGTCTGATCCGGGGTTGATCATGCTCGTGCGCCAGCACTTCCCAAAGATGCCGATCCACCTGTCGGTACAGGCCAATACGGTGAACTGGGCCAGCGTGGCGTTCTGGCAGCAACAAGGTATTTGCAGGGTGATTCTGTCGCGGGAGCTGTCCCTGGAAGAGATCGGCGAAATCCGCCAGCAGGTGCCAACCATGGAGTTGGAGGTGTTTGTGCATGGGGCCTTGTGCATGGCCTATTCCGGGCGGTGCCTGCTGTCGGGGTATATGAACAAGCGCGATGCCAACCAGGGCACCTGCACCAATGCCTGCCGCTGGAAATACCAGGCCACGCCGGCAGTGGAGAATGTTACTGGCGATATCGTCCAGGAATATCAACCCACATTGGGCATCGGCACGCCCACCGATCAGGTGTTCCTGCTACAGGAAGCCAATCGCCCCGATGACCCCATGCCCGCCTTCGAAGACGAACACGGCACCTACATCATGAACGCCAAGGACCTGCGGGCCGTGCAGCATGTGGAGCGCCTGGCACAGATGGGCGTGCATTCGTTAAAGATCGAAGGCCGCACCAAATCGCACTTCTACTGCGCACGCACCACCCAGGTGTATCGCCAGGCCATCGATGACGCTGTGGCCGGCCGTGCGTTTGACCGCGGCTTGATGACCAACCTCGAGTCACTGGCCCAGCGTGGCTACACCGAAGGTTTCCTGCGCCGCCACGTGCACGACGAGTACCAGAACTACCAGAACGGCAGCTCGGTTTCCGAACGCCAGCAGTTTGTCGGAGAACTGACCGGCGAGCGGCGTGGCGCGTTGGCCGAGGTGAAGGTGAAGAATCGCTTTGCGCTGGGCGACCACCTGGAGTTAATGACGCCCGCCGGCAATTTTCACTTTGACTTGGCAAGCCTGCACAACGCCAAGGGTGAAGGCATCGAGGTGGCGCCGGGGGACGGGCATACGGTGTATGTGCCGATTCCGGCGCAGATGGACCTGCGCTTTGGCCTGCTGATGCGCGACGTTTAAACCCTGCCATGGGCATCGGTATCTACACAACTTTGTGGGCTATAGCAGCAGACGGTAACCACGATGCGAAGCGAGTCGCTCTTGATCTGCTTTTGATGTTGATCTTAGGCGCCCCGTTAAACCACGCTGGCCGGAATTCGACAGGGATTTGGGGGGTAAACCGGCAGGGATGCCGGTTTAGCCGCCCCGCGCCATGGATGGCGCGTGGCGGCGGCCCCCCAAATCACTGGCGGATTACGGGCACACCGAGCCTAAGCGAGGTGCCGAGTGGTGGGGCAAGAGCGCTTTGGTTACTTTCGCGCTTTTCGAAAGTGACCCGCCGTCAGGCGGAACCCCAAGTAGCCGTTACCGCAGGAATGGATATGTACACAATCCAACTGTGTTGACTGCCAGGCCGCTTTCGCGAGCAAGCCCGCACACATTTGGAACGCGGGCGTCAGGTAGATAAGCGTCGGCTGTCAGGCCGTCACGGGAGCAAGCTCCCTCGCCACAGGTTCAGCGTCGCACCAAAATTGTGTAGATACCTATGCTGCCATGGATTGAATGGATCAGATCCTGAACTGGCCCACCAACTGCCCCAGGCGCTGGCCCAGGTCTGCCAGGCTGCGAGACGTCTGAGCACCCAACTGGGTTTCGTCCGCCACGCTGTCTACCGCTACGGCAATCTGATGCACGCTGCGGTTGATCTCTTCCGCCACGGCGGTCTGCTCTTCGGCGGCGCTGGCGATCTGGGCGTTCATTGAATTAATGGTGCCAATCAGTTGCGCCATGGTGTCCAGGGACGCGCCGGCTTGGTTGGCCTGGGCCGAGGTGCCGTCGCCGGCATCGCTGGAGCGGCGCATCGCGTCCACGGCCGCCTCGGTGCCTTTTTGCAGGCGATCGATCATGCCCTGGATTTCCTGGGTACTGGTTTGGGTGCGGCTGGCCAGGGCACGCACTTCATCGGCGACCACGGCAAAGCCACGCCCGGCCTCCCCGGCCCGTGCGGCCTCGATGGCCGCGTTGAGCGCCAACAGGTTGGTTTGTTCGGCGATGGAGCGGATCACGCCGAGCACGCTGACAATCGACGATACATCCTGCTGCAGGCTGTCCAGGGACACGCCGCTGCTGCGGATGTCGTTCACCAGCGCGTGGATCTGCGCGATGCTGCCGTCCACCACGCGCTTGGCGGCCTGGCCTTCGGCGTCGGTCTGCTGCGCAGCGACGGCGGCGCCCTGGGCACTGCGCGCCACTTCGTGGGCGGCCGAGGACATCTGGTTGATCGCGGTGGCCACCTGGTCGGTCTCGTGGCGCTGGCGTTCCATGGCCTGCTCGGAGCGCTGGGCCTGGTCGGACACCTGGCTCACCAGCCCGGTGAGTTGGGCGGTCATGTCGGTGATCTGGCGCACCAGGCCGTGGATTTTATCGACAAAGCGGTTGAATGCACCGGCCAGGTCGCCGAGTTCATCCTGGCTGGTAATGGCCAGGCGGCGGGTCAGGTCGCCTTCACCGGCTGCGATGTCATCGAGGTTGGCTTTCATCAGGTGCAGCGGACGCAAGATGGTATTGGCCAGCAGCATGCCCACGGCGGCGATCACCAGCAACACCACCACGGCGACGCCGAGGATGCTCAGCAGCACGCCTTGCATGCGTGTCTCGACTTTGGCCTGCACCACCGCCACCTGGGCGTCGATGCCATCGAGGTTCACCGAGGTGCCGATCACCATGTCCCACTTGGGCAGGTATTCGGTATAGCCGAGCTTGGGCACCAGCTCGGTCTGGCCGGGCTGGGTCGAGCTGTATTGCAGGTAGTGGGTGCCGTCCTTGCCGACCTTGACCAGGTCGCGGTTGACGTAGACGCCGTTGGGGTCGCGGTTGTCCTTGAAGCTTTTGCCCACGCCGTCCGGGCTGTTGCCCTTGAACAGGCGGATGGTCTCGGAGTCGTAGCCGAAGAAATAGCCGTCTTTGCCGTAGCTGGTATTGGACAGCAACTTGACCACCTGCGCCCGCGCCGCACTGTCGCCGGGGGCTGCCGCGTCGTAGAGCGGCTTGATGGTGGTCATGGCCACCTCGACATAACCTTGCAGGGTGGCTTTGGCGTCGTTGAGCAGGCGCTGGCGGGTTTCATCCACTTCGTTGCGGGCCTGGCCCTGCAGAATCCACACGGTGGTCAGGCTAATGACCACGGCAAACAACAACACCGGCACGACAGCAAGGGCCAGGACTTTGGCCTTCAAACTCAGACGCATGGCTTTTCTCTCTTGTTAGTGGCGACTTGAGAGGTTAACGGCCATGTGAGCAATTTCTGTAGGAGCGAGCTTGCTCGCGAAGAACCTGAGAGCACTGCGGGGTGCCAGGTTGCCCGCGTTATCGTTGACGCTTTTCGCGAGCAAGCTCGCTCCTACAGGAACCTCGTCAGAGCGTCATCGCAGCCAGCCAGCCGAACGCCAGCAGTGGCAGGTTGTAGTGCAGGAAGGTCGGCACCACGGTGTCCCAGATGTGGTGGTGCTGGCCGTCGATGTTCAGGCCGGAGGTGGGCCCGAGGGTGGAGTCCGACGCGGGCGAACCGGCGTCGCCCAAGGCTCCGGCGGTACCGACGATGCACACGATGGCCAACGGGCTGAAGCCCAGTTGCACACACAGCGGTACGAAAATCGCCGCGAGGATCGGCACGGTGGAAAACGACGAGCCGATGCCCATGGTCACCAACAACCCCACCAGCAGCATCAACAACGCGCCGACGCCTCGGCTATGGCCGATGAACGCTGCCGAGGCCTGCACCAGCGAATTCACGTCGCCGGTGGCCTTGAGCACTTCGGCAAAGCCTGAGGACGCGATCATGATGAAGCCGATCATCGCCATCATCTTCATGCCTTCGGTGAACAGGTCATCGGTGTCGCGCCAGCGCACGATGCCCGACACCGAGAAGATCAGGAACCCGGCCAGGGCGCCGATGATCATCGAGTCCAGCCACAACTGGATGATGAACGCCGAGGCAATCGCCAGGCCGGCCACCAGCAGGGTCAGCGGGTTGTACTGCACTGCCACTTGCTCGACCCGTTCGATTTTCTTCAGGTCGTACACACGCTTTTTGCGGTAGCTGATCAACACCGCCACCAGCAGGCCCACCACCATGCCCAGCGCCGGCAGGCCCATGGCGTGGGTGACATTGACCCCGCTGATATCCACCCCGCTCTTGGCGACGTTGGCCAGCAGGATCTGATTGAGGAAGATATTGCCAAAGCCCACCGGCAGAAACATGTACGGGGTGATCAGGCCGAAGGTCATCACGCAGGCGATCAGGCGACGGTCCAGCTGCAGCTTGGTCAGCACATACAACAGCGGCGGTACCAGCAGCGGAATAAACGCAATGTGGATCGGCAAGATGTTCTGCGAGGCAATCGCCACCACCCACAACAGGCCGATCAGCAGCCATTTGACGTGGTTGCCACCGCTGGCGTCCTGGCGGTCCACCAGCAGCAAGGCTTTGTCCGCCAGGGCATGGGCCAGCCCGGACTTGGCAATCGCCACGGCGAAAGCCCCGAGCAATGCGTAGGACAAGGCCACGGTTGCGCCGCCGCCCAGCCCGCCGTTGAAGGCCTTGAGCGTGGCTTCGATACCCAGGCCACCGGTCAAGCCGCCCACCAGGGCGCCGACGATAATGGCGATGACCACGTGCACGCGGGACAGGCTGAGTACCAGCATGGTGCCGACCGCGGCGATGACTGCGTTAATCATGGTTACCTCAAGCAGAAACAAAAAAGACAGGCATGCCCGCGCGCGGCCCATGGGAACAGCTGCCGGCGTGCAGGCTTGAAAGAGGTCTTATTAGAGGGCGCGCACTTTGCAGGAGCTGGGCTGTCATGTCAAAAACTGTGGTGAGTGAACTCCTTTTCAACAGATAAAGAATTGCAGGCGCCCGCCGATAAGCTGTCTCTATGTGCTTTCAGGTAAGGATGTCCCGATGTCGCTCAGGCAGCTCTCCATTCAATGGAAAATCACCCTGCTGGCGGGCCTGTGCCTGCTGGGGATCGTGACCCTGCTGGTGGGTCTGTCGCTGTATCGCATGGCGCAGAGCTCGCAGCAGGTCAAGGCGTCCAGCATGCAGATGCTCGACGAAGCCGCCCAGTCGCGCATCGAGGCCCAAGGTGAAGTGCAGGCGCTGGGCATTCGCCAACAGTTCATGGATGCCTACCAATACGGCCACGGTTTTTCCCGCCAGGTGCTGTTTTTGCGCGAGCAGGCCGAGAAGCGCTTTCTCGATGCCTTTGACACCCGTGAAGACTTGACCCGCCAGGTCAAGGCCGCCCTGCAAGCCAACCCCGACCTGCTCGGCCTGTCGCTGGTGTTCGAAGCCAATGCGCTGGACGGCAAGGACGAACTGTTCGCCAACCAGGCGGAACTGGGCAGCAATAACAAAGGCCGTTTCGCGCTGTACTGGTCGCAACCGACGCCGGGGAAAATCACCTCGATGGCGCTGCCCGAGAGCGACATGGCCGACACCTCCATCGGCCCCAGCGGCGAAAAGGCCAACGCCTGGTTCACTTGCCCGCGCACGACCCTCAAACCCTGTGTGATCGAACCTTATTTTTATGTGATCGACGGCCAGAACGTGCTGATGACCAGCATCGTGTTCCCGCTGATGGTCAACGGCAAAGTCATCGCCTCGCTGTCGGTGGACATCAACCTCAACAGCTTGCAGGCGGTCAGCCAGCAGGCCAGCGGGAAACTGTACGACGGCCAGACCCAGGTCAGCATTCTCAGCGCCACTGGCTTATTGGCCGGCTACAGCCCCGACGCCAGCAAACTCAGCCAACGCCTGGAGCAGGTCGACCCGGCCAGCGGCGCGCAGTTGATCAGTGCCCTGGCCAGCAGTACCCAGACTCACAGCCTGCGCACCGACCATCAACTCAAGGTACTGGCGCCTTTTGCACCGATTCCCGGCGGCAAGGCCTGGGGCGTATTGCTGGATGTACCGGAACAAGTCCTGGTCGCCCCCGCCGAAGCGCTGAAAAACCAGCTGGACGCCGATAACGCCAAAGGCACTTTGTTGGAACTGGGCCTGGGCCTGCTGGCCGCGGTGGTCGGTTTGATCCTGGTGTGGCTGATGGCGCGCAGCGTGACCCGGCCGATCCTTGGCGTGGCGCACATGCTTGAGGATATCGCCAGCGGCGAAGGCGACCTGACCCGGCGCCTGGCCTATGCCAACAAGGACGAACTGGGCCAATTGGCCGGCTGGTTCAACCGCTTCCTCGACAAGCTGCAGCCGATCATTGCCGAGGTCAAACGCTCGGTGCAGGATGCCCGCGGCACCGCCGACCAGTCCGCCGCCATTGCCACGCAAACCAGCGCCGGCATGGAGCAGCAGTACCGCCAGGTGGATCAGGTGGCCACCGCGTCCCACGAAATGAGCGCCACCGCCCAGGACGTGGCCCGCAGCGCCGCCCAAGCGGCCCAAGCCGCACGGGATGCCGACCAGGCGACCCGCCAAGGCTTGACCGTTATCGACCGCACCACCGTCAACATTGGCGAGCTCGCCGCCGACATGAGCACTGCCATGGCCCAGGTAGAAGGCTTGGCCGCCAACAGCGAACAGATCGGCTCGGTACTCGAAGTAATTCGCGGCATCGCCGAGCAGACCAACCTGTTGGCGCTCAACGCCGCCATCGAAGCCGCTCGCGCCGGTGAAGCCGGCCGCGGTTTTGCCGTGGTCGCCGACGAAGTGCGCAACCTGGCGCGACGCACCCAGGAATCGGTGGAAGAAACCCGCCTGGTGATCGAACAATTGCAAACCGGTACCAGCGACGTGGTCGGTTCCATGGGCAACAGATATCGCCAGGCCCAGGGCAGCGTCGAACAGGTGGGCCAGGCCGTGACGGCCTTGCGCCAGATTGGCGATGCGGTCACGGTGATCAGCGACATGAACCTGCAAATCGCCAGCGCCGCCGAAGAGCAAAGCGCGGTGGCCGAAGAGATCAACAGCAACGTGGCGACCATTCGCGATGTGACCGAGTCGTTGTCGGAGCAGGCCAATGAATCGGCGCGGGTCAGCCAGGCGTTGAACAGCCTGGCGAACCAGCAGCAGGGGTTGATGGATCAGTTCAGGGTCTGAATGTAGCAAGGCTTTTCTGTGGGAGCCGGGCTTGCCCGCGATGCAGACACCTCGGTACTTCAGGCAAACCGAGTCGATGCTATCGCAGGCAAGCCAGCTCCCACATCTTGAGCGGTGGTGTGTCAGCGTCAGCGGCGTGGCAACTCGATCAAGACCTTGAGCCCACCCAGCTCGCTCTCCTGCAGCTGCAGCACCCCACCCCACACCTCAACGATGTCGCGCACGATCCCCAAACCCAGGCCATGGCCAACCCTCTGTTCATCCAGGCGTGCGCCACGGCTGAACACTTGGTCGCGCTGGGCCTCGGGAATGCCGGGGCCGTCATCTTCCACCGCCAGCCGGTAACCGTGGGGCATCTCGCTGACGCTAAGACGTACCTCGGCGTCCGCCCATTTACAGGCGTTGTCCAACAGGTTGCCCAGCAATTCCAGCAGGTCTTCACGGTCCCAGGGCAGTTGCAGGCCCGGCGCCACCTGGTAGCTGAGGTCCAGGTGTTCGCCGTGGATCATGCGCAGGGTGGCCAGTAAACCGGGCAGCTCTTGTTCACAGTCAAACAACGCGCCCGGCAAGGCATCACCCGCCAGGCGCGCACGGTTGAGTTCACGGTTAAGGCGCTGCTGCACCTGCTCCAGCTGCTCGCGCAGCAACTGGCTCAACTGCGGATGATCCTTGAGCGCTTCACTGGAAGCGGCGCTTAACAACACCGCCAGAGGAGTCTTCAGCGCATGGCCCAGATTGCCGAGGGCGTTGCGGGAGCGCTTGAGGCTGTCTTCGGTGTGCGCCAGCAGGTGGTTGATCTGCGCCACCAGGGGCTCCAGTTCAAGCGGCACCTGGGTGTCGAGTTGCGAACGCTGGCCTTGTTGCAGTTGGGCGATCTGGTTACGTGCGGTCTCCAGCGGGCGCAAGGCACGGCGTACGGTGACCCGTTGCAGGATCAGCACCAGCAACAGCGCCGCCAGCCCCATCACCAGGCCGACCTGGCGCATCAGGCGAAAGCTCTCGCGCACGGGCGTGTAGTCCTGGGCCACGCTGATGGAAATCGACTGGCCAAAGCGCTTGTAGTCCGAGCGCAACACCAACAGTTGCTGGCCTTCGGGCCCCAGTTGCAGGTTGCCCTTGAGCCCCGCCACGGGGAGCCGGGGCAGTTCCTGGTCCCACAGTGAGCGGGAGCGCCAGTGTACGTCGGCAAAGTCGATACGAAAGTAATGCCCGGAAAATGGCCGCTGGTACGCCGGCGACAGGCGTTGCTCATCCAACTGCACGCCATTGGGCCCACGCACCAGCGCCACCAGCAGGTTTTCGCTGTCGTTGCGCAAGCCCGCTTCAAGGTAGCGCTGCAAACCCGCCTCGAACAACCACAGGCTGGTTTGCGCCAGCACCACGCCGACAATCACCATCACGCTGATCAACCCCAGGCTCAGGCGCCGCTGGATTGACCTCATGCCGGGGTGGCGCCGAAACGGTAGCCCTGGCCGCGCCGGGTCTCGATCACGCTGCGGCCCAATTTGCGCCGCAGGTGGTTGACGTGCACCTCCAGCACATTGGAGTCGCGCTCGGTCTCGCCGTCATACAAGTGTTCGGCCAGGTGGCTTTTGGACAGGATCTGTTCGGGATGCAGCATGAAATAGCGCAACAAGCGAAATTCGGCAGCCGTCAGTTGGATCTCGGCGCCGTCGCGCAGCACGCACTGGCGCCCTTCATCCAAATGCAGGCCGGCGGCTTGCAGGGTGGGCTGGTTCGTCTGGCCGTGGGAGCGGCGCAGCAGCGACTGGATGCGCAGGTACAGCTCTTCAGGGTGAAAGGGTTTGCTCAGGTAATCATCGGCGCCGGCCTTGAGCCCTTCGATACGCTCGGCCCAGGAATCGCGGGCGGTCAGAATCAGCACCGGGATGGCCAACGCGGCGGCGCGCCATTGCGCCAGCACGTCAAGCCCGGGCAAACCGGGCAGGCCAAGGTCGAGGATGATCAGGTCATAGGGCTCGCTGCGCCCTTGATACACGGCGTCGCGGCCATCGGCCAGCCAGTCGACCGCATAGCCCTGGCGCTGCAGGCCGGCCATCAGCTCGTCAGCCAGGGGTACGTTGTCTTCCACCAGGAGCAGGCGCATCAATCTTCCTCATCTTTGATCAGGTTACCGTTGGTGGCGTCCAGCTTGATCTCGCGCACCACGCCCTCGGTGGTCACCAGCTCCACTTCATAGGCATATTGCCCGTGCTTCTTTTCCAGTTCGGCTTCCAGCAGCCGCGAGCCCGGGTATCGCGCCATGGCCTGTTGCAACAGCTGTTCCAATGGCTGGATCACGCCCTGCTGGCGCAGGGCCAGGGCCTCGTCCTGATTCAGGTCGCGGGCCGCCAGGCTAGAACAAAAGACCATGAGCACCAGCGCCACGCGACTGCCGACGCGTAAATTTACCTTCATTACGTATCCTGATGATTCTTGAGAACCTGCCCGGTGAGCGCGTTCAATTCAACATCCCATTCAATGCCGTTGGTATCTCGTAGCTCGACTTCATAGACGTACTTGCCGTATTCCTCATCCAGGTCGGTGTCCAGCAGCGTCGAACCAGGGTGAAGGGCCAGCGCCGTGGCCTCCAGTTGATCGAAAGCGACAATTGTAACAGTGGCCGGCACGATCAGTGGCTTGTCGGGGTCCACGGCGGCGGCCGGGGTCGCCGTAACGAGGATGATAGCGGCGGCGCCCAGGGCAGTGAGGCGCTTCATGATAAGTCTCCGTTACATGATGTTTTCCTACGCCAGTCACCGTACGCGCTGCAACTTAACTGAAACTGAATTGCCACCATGGCAATTGCGGTTAAGCCATTTTTCCCACGGCCTGCGAGATTTCCTATACTGCCCCGCTCGCCTCAAAAGAGACCGGTATGACCGCCATCCATATCAAGTTCCCGGCCTTGACCCTCAAGGCCGGCAAACGCGCCTTCACCCGCATCCGCGAGCAGGGCCTTGCGCCTGCCGACGTCGGCATCCTTCCCGGTGCGGCGGGCGGCCCCAAGGCTCTGGGTATCCAAGGGCTCGACCTGGCGCTGTTCGGTGACTGGTTACGCCGTGCGCCGCGCGAGCGTGCGCTGATCGGCGCGTCCATCGGCTCCTGGCGGTTTGCCAGCGCCTGCCTGCCCGACCCGGTGCAAGGTTTGCTCGACCTGGGCCGCCTGTACAACGAGCAGCGTTTTGCCAAAGGCGTGACCATGGCCCAAGTCAGCCAGAGCTGCCAACGCATGCTCGACGACCTGCTGGCCGGGCGCGATGCGCGGGTGCTGGACAACCCCGACTATCGGTTGAACATCATGGTGGTCAAGAGCCACGGCTTGCTCGCCGATGACCACCGTGGGCGGCTGGGGCTGGGCCTGTCGTCGGTGATTGCCGATAACCTGCGGGGCCGCGCACGGCTGTCGCGGCATTTTGAGCGGCTGATCATCCACGACCCGCGCCAGGCACCCCCGGTACACCCCCTGAAGGATTTCCCCTCGCGCTTCCTCACCTTGGACGTGGGTAACCTGCGCCAGGCATTGCTCGCGTCCGGCTCGATCCCCATGGTGATGCAAGGCGTGCGCGACCTGCCCGGGGCCGGAGCCGGCACCTACCGCGACGGCGGCTTGCTGGACTACCACCTCGACCTGCCCTACCACGGCGATGACATCGTGCTGTACCCGCACTTTACCGACCGAGTCATCCCCGGCTGGTTCGACAAGGGCCTGCCATGGCGACGCAGCAACCAGCAAGGCTTGCAGGATGTGTTACTGCTGGCGCCGTCCAGGGACTACCTGGCCCGCCTGCCCCATGGCAAGCTGCCAGACCGCAGCGACTTCAAGCGCTTTATGGGCGATGATCCAGGCCGCAACAAATATTGGCAAACCGCCATGAGCGAGAGCCAACGGCTGGGGGATGAGTTTTTGGCATTGGCGGATAACGGCAAGCTCGGCGACCGTTTGCTGGCCCTTTGACCGCATGGGCGGTATGCGCAGAGGTTGATCAAGCTGTTAAACTCGCCGCCTGCCAGACACCTGACCGAGCTGAAAACACTGTGGAAATCTTCAAAGATTCCACGGTAGCCTCCCGCCTGAAACCCTCCCGTATCAAACGCCCCTTTAAAACCGCACGCTCAAAGACATTCGCGTATCACCGCGTACCACTCAATACCTTCCCAATGCCATTGGGTTAGTACATTATCCAGTACATCAGGAACACTTTTGAGAGGATGTACTAGTGGCGCTCACGGACACCGCAGCCAGACAGGCAAAGCCAAAGGAAAAGGCATACACCCTACCCGACACACTGGGGCTTTCTCTATATGTGGCTACCAGCGGTATCAAGAGCTGGCACTTTCGATTCACATGGCTTGGTAAGCAGGCGAGGATTTCTTTTGGGACATACCCGGAAACGGGTCTAAAGGAAGCGCGCTCTCGCAGAGATGAGGCGCGGGAAGACATTGCGCGCGGCGTGGATCCGCGCGAATCGAGGAAGGAGAAGAAGGCAGGACTGATTGAGGCTGGCGGTCGGACATTCCGCCGCGTGTACGATGAGTGGCTGGCATTCAGGAAGGGCAGCATTTCGCCGGGCACCTACCGGATCATCAGCAACTTGATGGAGTTGGACGTGCTTCCAATATTTGGCGGTCGACAGATCGACGCCATTAAACGCGCCGACGTTATCACCCTAATACGGCGGATCGAGAAGCGCGGCTCAGTAGTAACCGCCGTCAAGGTCAGGCAGCGCATGGGCCAGGTGTTCAGTTATGCGATCGCCATCGGTCTGATTGAATCGAATCCTACCGCTGAGATGCACGCCGTCACCGAGAAAGGCGCGCAGAACCGGCCGCATCCATTCTTGCCATTCAGCGAACTACCCAAGACCATCGCCACCATTCAACAATGCGTGTCAGGCCACCAATTGCGGTCGGCGATCATGCTGATGATTTACACCGCATCACGGCCTGGCGAGGTCAGGCACGCCGAATGGTCGGAGATCGATCTGGATGCTGCAACTTGGACAACGCCGGCGGCGAAGATGAAGGCGCGACGAGAGCATGCCGTGCCGCTGCCGACCCAGGCCGTTGAGCTGTTGAAAAGCATGCTACCCATCACTGGAGGCCTTCGCTACGTGTTCACAAACCGTAGCGATCCAACAATGCCGATTGGCACTAACTACGCCAACAACGTCATGGACCTCTGCGGCCTCACCGGCAAGCAGTCGCCCCACGGCTTCAGGCATCTATTCTCTACTGAGATGAACGGGCGCGGCTACAACCGTGACTGGATCGAGCGGCAACTCGCCCATGCTGATAGCAGCTTTATCCGAGATGTGTACAACCACGCGGCCTACCTGGAGCAGCGTCGCGAAATGATGCAGGAGTGGGCAGACCTCGTTGCGCCCGAGGCCGACCCTGCAACGTAATCTACTCTACCGTCGTCGTTTCCCAGCTGGATAGCTCCAATAAAACGGCGGCATCACCATCGTCATTCCAGATATGTGTGCCAGAATTCCAGAACACGTACTGCCACTTTGTGTTGCCTTGCATCTCGACTCTGTCTTCGCCTGTTCCAGTCCACAAGGCAACCATCATTCCAGCGGTGACATCATAGGGAGGCAACCATTTAATATGCCTATGTTCGTTGGAGATACCTCCACCTTCACCGAAGGTTGTGTCCATGATCATGTATCGAGATAAGTTGCAATTTTGTAAAACTCTCAGAGATACGTGCTCTTCACTGAGTTTTCCACGGTTATTGATGCTATCTACTTTCAGCTTCATCACGCGCTCCACCTAAAGATCTGAGCGTGTGACTGTAGAGCACGGAATACCAATATGCCATCACGTGGAGCCTGATGCAGCTCGTCGGCTCATATCGCACCACGCCTAAACCTCGATTACTGTACGCACATACAGTATTTGAGATTCACGCTATGAACGTTGAAATGGACACCGATGATTGGCTCGGTTGCCCCACTCCGCTTGAAATGTACCAGCACCAATGCTCAATTCTCGTGGATGAGCTGGTGGAGACAGAGCGCATGCTGCGGCGAGCGCGGGCGAATATCGCAGGCCTGGTGCAGATGAACGACCTGCTGACCACCGCGAAAGCCAAAGCCGAGACGGAGCTCAAATTGGCTACGGCAGATCTGAGCCGCGCTCACATTGATGGATCGGAAATGAGCAAGGAGATCATGAGCCTGAAGATGATCTCCAGCCAGAACGAGCATTTGCGCAGGGAAAACCAGCGACTACTGCTTGAGCTTAGCGTTTACAAGCAGCCATTAGCCTAACTCGTCGGCATAGGCAGCAACTGCTTCCTCGGTCAGCTCGCGCCATTCACCTTCGTTGATCAGCCCCTGTTGCTTGAGGTCGTCAGCCAGCGCCAGCCGTGTTTCGTAGCGTTCCTCAGGCGTGGCCGATATGAAGGTTGGATTGTTACGTAGCGCAAACCACGCCTCCATTGCGTTCACCTGATCAACGTTGATCGCCATGACGAATACCTCGGGCCAGTGTCTACAGTGTAGAGATTGGCCGGGGACCGGCTGTTCATCGGCGCCGACGAGCGGAGATGCTTATGTGCGGGAGACTTTCGCAGTACCGGGGAATCCACGACTTCGTTGCAGCGTTGAGCATGCCCAATGCTCTGGCAAACTCCGTGGGTGATCAGCCGATTGAGCGCTACAACGTGGCACCGACAACCGCGGTTGCGCTGCTGCACCTGCAGGGCGACCTACTCCACGCCGATCCGGTACGCTGGGGCTGGCGACCGCACTGGGCAAAAGACCGGGCAGCGCCGATCAATGCCCGCGTGGAAAAGGTAGCCCACGGCCCGTTCTTCCGGGCGATCTGGCCGCACCGGGCGATCACGCCTATAGACAACTGGTTTGAGTGGGTGGATGAGGGCGGGCCCAAGAAGCAGCCCTACCTCATCCGCCGGCGGGATGGTGCACCAATATACTGCGCTGCCATTGGCCAACTGCCGGACGCTGATGAAGGACCGGGCGAGCATGACGGCTTCGTGATCATCACCGCCGACAGTGCCGGGGGCATGGTGGACATTCACGACCGCCGCCCGGTGGTGCTTACCCCGGACCTGGCGCGGGAATGGTTGGATCCTGCCACGCCCAAGGAGCGCGCCGAGCAGATGGTGCTTCACCAGGGTGAACCGTCTGAGGTGTTCGAGTGGTTCAAGGTCGATACGGCTGTGGGCAACGTGCGCAACAAAGGGCCAGAGCTGATTCAGCCGATCAGCGAGCAATAGCCCTGACGTACGCCTGGCACGCACGCAAGGCGATTATGGCGTTGTCCCCGTCGTCGGTGATGGCGACAATTCGTTGCGCATGCGCTGGGTCAAGTTGGGCTCGACGGGCTGCATGAACCACGCCGACGGCCCCGGTGGCGGCAGGCACGTTGCAGCCACTGGCAGGATCCTCGGCAAGGAGGACTGACAGCCGGACATCAGCAGTAGCAAGCTGGTCACGCAGGCGAGCCTGGTTTCGTTGAGCATCGGATAATTCCTTTGTATGTTGTTGGTCCTGGCCAGCGATCTGCTGCTCCAGGGCCAGGCGCTTGCCCTGCTCGGCGCGGGCTTGGGCGGTGGCGGCATTACTGATCGCGGCAAGGTCATCCCCGTGCAGGACGGCCTGCTGGGCGAGCTTATTGCCCATCCGCCAGTCTTGAACCTGCCAGGTAACGCCCGCGGCACTGGCCATCAGCACCAGGATCAGCACCACCAGGCCGGCCAGCTTCTGTACCGACGTCATGCCAGCGCCCGCCGCACGCCTTCTGCCAACACCGTTTCAGAGTAGGCATAGCCTGCGTTCTCGTGATGGATGATGGCTTTGACGAAGCCAGCCATTACCACCGGGTTGACCAGGTCAATCTCGGCGCCAGGCCGGGTGCCGGTGTTCGCTTCGACCGCGTGCACGTACGCCGCAGTGTCGTTCTCTACCGACGGCGCCCACCGGCTGATGATCGCCTTCACAGTTTTCAGGCCATGTTTGCGCTGATAAGTCAGCAGCAGCTTGCCCAGGGCGCGGATACCATTCTCCGGCGTGTCGAACCTGGCGAAGCGCTTCTCTAAAGCAGGGTCTGGCTTCAGCTGGCCCTGCCACTGGTTGGCCGGGTTGTAATCGATATTGCCGGGGTTGTTGTTGCGTACCCCGCGAGTTTCGGTGCTCGACATGCTTTTCTCCAGGCGTAAAAAAGCCCGCTCAATTGGCGGGCTGCTATTCTTCGGTCGATCTGAGTGGCGGCGGCGTATCGACCTTGGGCATTTCAAGCCGCACATCGATCCAGCTATTCAGCGGGACATCCATAGGTGCGCCCCAGCCCGGCACCATCTCTCCATCATCGGTGAGCGTCCAGCGCTGTTTGAATAGGCGAATGATGACAGTGCCGTCCTCTTCCTGATGACTGTCGGTGATACCAAGCATCCGTCCGCCGTCTGGGGAGCTTGGGTCGTGGGTCCGCCAACCCTCCAGTGCCAGGCCGAGGCTACCGGTCACCCGATACTCGCCAACGCCGAGGCGCTCAACAATAACGCCGCGTGCTTCATCGTTGGCCACACCCCATTCGCCGGCGGGGAGAAACGATTCCTCTTGGAGGTCGCGGCGCTCGCTGGCGGACACGTTAGCGATTCTCAGGATTGGCGATGCTGCAGAAAGCGCACCGCCGGAACCGCGGGTGGTGTTGCCTGTGTGATAAAGCTTGTATGTGGGGCCGAATGCGCCGCCACTGTTTGATTCCGTGGTTCGAAAATGTAAGTTACCGCTGCCTTGAGCAACGGGGATGAACAGCTGCGCCTCGAAGTCCTGAGCATAGGGAATACGGATAACCGTGCAGTACGACAAGCCTGAAGACGAGCCTGGAGCGCCAAGTCTGGAAAAAGCACCACCTTGGCCGGGCTCGCCAGGCCTATCTGCTTGATATGTCGTCGGCGCATTGTTCGAATAAAACCCACTGTAAGTACCCGCAGGGATAAGCTCGCCTTCTTGCAGTCCGAAGCTTTTAGTTGATGCAGCGCCTAACCCTAAGCCTTGCCGGGCAGCACTCTGCGTAGTCCCGCCTGTTCCTCCTTTCGCAACGGGCAGCGCCGAGGGCAGCTGTCCGTTAGCCGGAGTCCCAAGGGCAGTATAAAGCTCGTTCGAGTTGTCGTTATTCTTCTGGCTGGCAGTGCGGAAGGTATCGCCGCCCTGGCCTGTAGGCGCCGTGCCGAGATTAATGCTTTGTCTTGCCATTATGAAGTCCTCAAATAATTTGTTTTGCAAATACGACAGGGTTATACAGCGTGGTTGATAGGTCCACTCCAACCGCTTGAATTATCAGTCGGTCATTGTTGTACTCCCATACCGCGTACATATTTCCTTGTCGAGAAGTTAGGCCAGCAACATCCATGGCGATGTTGCTTAAAAGCATGTAATCACCGCTCGCCAAACTGGAGGGAGCCGTCCACGACAAGCGGGATTGGCCTTGCGGATCTTGCACCGCCCCCAAATAGGTCCAGCTTGTGATGGTCCTCGTAAATTGAGCACATGGAGTTCCGTTGTCGAATAGAAGCTTTCCGCTACCATCCCAAAGACGAAACCCGAAGCTCGCTGTAGGTTCTGACTTGAACGCAGCTGCAAACCACTTACCTGATGTGGCTTGACCAACAACGCCAACGAATGAAAAGCCCGTCCAGGCGCCGGCTGATCCGCGTACCAAGCAGAAGCAAAACACGTTGGACTGATCAGGTCGCACGAAAACCAGTGGCGGCTCATCTGTCGTTATGGTTTTTGCAAAGTTGACTACGACTCCGGCCCCAGTACCGTTCCAGGCTCCTTTATCCAAAGTGGTCAGCCTTGAAAACTCAGAGTCGATTACTACAACATCTGACCCATTTTTAAACATCATTCCATAAGACATTACCTGTACCTCATCACAAGTAACCTTTGGGTTGAGGTCCCCAGCGGGCCGCTCGCGCTTTGCCTATTACCGAACCAAACACGCACAACTCCATTTAATATTTCGGGAATAAACCCAATAGCGCTGTTGAATTGCCCAGACGTTCCGTACGGAGCGATTGGAACGCAAACCGCTGAATACTTTGTCGGCTCGACACCAGGAATTGATATATCAACGAACCTGCCAGCACTCTTTGGCACCAAGGCCGAATACGTAACCCCCACGGTAAATGAGGTCTCATCAAGCTCCAGTACTCCAGTAGGCCCCCACACCCTCGCGCCGAAACTCATGCGTTAAGATCTCCCCATTGATAGCGCTTAATTCCAGCCGCATCGAACACCTTGCCGCCAGCATTGTTTATTACTTGGCGAGCTTGGCCACTTCCAAGCGAACTGTTGATTTCAAACGTCCCATCGAAGAACAACTTCCAGCCTGTCTGCCCTGCGACGTAGTTGTTCGACTGGATGTAGCTACCTATCTTCGCGTTGGTTATCGATGCGTCCTGGATGAATGCCGACTTGAGGTAAGTTTCTGTGCCGTTCACGGCGAATGGCACGCTAGATCCTGCCGCCCCTACCGCGCCGTTGTAGATTGCAAACTGGTCGGCTTGGATGACTAAGCGCGAAGTAACCTGACCGTTCGCCCCAGTCTCAATGCCAAGTCCTACGCCGGTAGTGTAGGGCGACCCATTCACATCGAACTTGAATCGGAACGAGTAGGTGCCGGTGATCTTTCCGTTTACGTCTTGGTTGATGCTTGCTTGTTGCTGGAACTGCTGAGTGTGTCCGTTGACGGTTGTTTGCAGCTGAGTGGTCTGGCTTGCGGTGGCTGACGCCTGATCGGATACCGTCTTAATCTGCGTCTGTACGGTGGACTTGTTCCCGTCAAAATCGGAGCGAAGAGCCGTTACTTGGCTGGTTGTAGCGGTCTGCTGGTTGACGAGCGCGGTCGTTGTCTCCTCATAGGTGGCGTAGTTTTTGATGACTTGAGCTTCGACAGTTTGAGTCAGCTTGCCTTGGGCGTAGTCACCATCGGTAATAGCAGACTGGATCGACCAAACGCCCGCATAGCCCTGGGTTCCGCCAGCCAGGTCATTATCAGAGCCAGCCATAGGCGCATTGATTTCTGCGTACACGCCGTCAATTCGCTGCGTCTGCGCGGTCAGCTTGTCATCGACGTTGGTTACTCGCTGATTCACCTGGGTAACGTTATTTGCCGTAGCCGCCAGGCCAGTTACCGGGTCATTTACCTTTGTCTGGAGCTGGGTAAGCTGTTCCTGAGTGGCAACCACCCTACCATCGACTGCGGTGATTTCCTGGTCAAGGTTATCAACCCGTATTGCCAAAGCGTTCGCATCAGTGAGGATATCGCCGACGTCTTTCCAGTTTGCGCTGGGCGGCTGAGAGCCACTGTTAGCCGCCAGGGCTTGGTACAGCTTGTTTCCCTGGCGAACAATGTCACCCTTGGCGTAAGCCTTTGCTGCGTCCCACAACAGCGCATCAACGTATGGCTTGATTTGCGCCTCGAGATCCTTTCTAAGCTGCTCATTTCGAGCATTTACGGAGCCAGGCCCATCGCCATCAATCAGATTGATGCGCCCGTTAAGGGCTGGAGCCAACGATGATTCATCAACCTTCCCCTTGATAGCATCAAGATAGGTGCCCACGTTGTTGGAGGTTGCGGCGGGCACGTAAAGGAACGCGCTCTTTCCATACGCGTTTGCAGACCTGATGAAGTAATAGTAGTTCGTGTAGAACGCAAGGCCGGTGTGTGTAAAGCTCAGGCCCTGCCCCAGATAGGTTGATTCGCCAGCGGTTGCCTGTGGGGTAACGCTGAAGAAATATTCGTACGTCCCGCCATTCAGGCCGTGAAGCACGTTGTTCGGCGTCAGGGTGATGGAGTCGATCGAGGACTGAACAGAGCAAGATTCCGGGATTGGCGGCCCCTCAATGCTTACTGTGATGGTGACCTCGCCAGAGCGCGCCATTGGGCCGATTGCCGCAACGCTCATCGTGTAGCTGCCAGATGGCAGGCCATTGATTTGGCAGCTGTTGCTCGCGGCCTGGATCGTGTGAGACTGCGCAACCCCCGAGCCCTGCCGGACAATAACCGCGTACTCGGTAACAATGCCCGCCGGCGCAACCCAGGACAGCACACCCTGGACTACCTCTGCTCCAGTTTCCTGATTCCAAGTTAGACCTGTTGGTGACCCAAGACCACCCGACGGCAGGTTGATAAACCCCAGCGGGTCATATGGCTGCCCGACCGCGTCGTCGAAGATCGCGGCCTCGTATTGCTGGACCTGGACGTTGCAGCCTTCGTTGTCGCCCATCGACCAGTTGGTCACGATGAACTCGCCGAGGATGTTGAGCGAAGGCAGGTTAACGCGAACCACGCGACCTGGCCGGCAGTTGTACCCCGAGAAATTCATTGGGATCGTTATAACGCCGCCCGCGCGACGCCGGCGCAACTCAATGTTGGCCAGACGCTGTGGCTGGTAGGCATCGGTAACGTAGGAATAGGTCAGCGTTTCGGCTGCTTCACCGCCGTCTTCGGCGATCCACTCAGCGACACTTACCTCTGGATAGTCGGTTTCCGTCCAAGACTGCGACGGATCGATGAACGTGCCGCGCACCGTATTTATTGCAGAATCATTGGTTGGCTCCGTGCTACCGCCGATTGTGCCTATCACCATATCCTCGGTGATCTCGAAGTCATACGGCCCGTAGTAGGCGCCGGCCTGCAACATCCAGCGCCCGCCAACCCTGATAAGGCGCCCGGCGCATGCAGCCTCAAGCTTCTGCAGAACGCCTGATTTAAGCTCATCTGCGCCAATAACGCATGCGCTGCGATACCGCTGGCTCACAGAGCCGTCGGCGTTGGTCACTGCCTCATCACAAACGTTGGCCGCGCTGGAAAATGTCGAGAAGACGATCTCATCATCCGGAACGTTGCAGCGATTACGCAGATACCAAAGGATATGCAGTGCGGTGTTTGCACTGTACACGCTGGTGTTGGTGCGTGGGTCGAAGATGTCATTGCGCCCGCGGACCACGAACCGTACGTCTGGAATGCCAGAAGGAAATTTGACAGCGCTATACATCAGCGAAAGGCGAACGAAAGACAGGCCGCGCCCGATCTGGACGTCCTTCCAATCTGGGCAATTTGCCTTCAGGAATGCATTCACCTGAGTTGGGTTTACGACCAACTCGTAGCTGGCGAATCCTGTAAATGCAGCGATAGGCTCTTCGCCCAAGTAGATATCTTCCAGAGCGTCGACGCCGCCTTCACAGAGGACGTAGACCAGGTGCAGCCACTCCCCCTCCATCTGTATGCCCTTTTGCTCCTGGGCCCAGACCAACACGCCGCCAGTAGCGACTCGGCCAAGGATGAATCGTACAGGCGCCTTGGACGACCTCACTGTCTGTGCCGACGGCTCGTTATCCCTTAGCGGGGATTTGGTATTGAGCTTTTCCTGTTGTTCGGCTGCGTAGAACGCCAGGCCCGCACCGATTACAGCGCCGACCGGGCCACCTTGAACAAAACCGATGACAGCGCCAACGACGACCGAGGCAATTTTCTTAACGCCACCACTCATTATTCGATCCTCCAGGCGGCTTTCGGCTCGCACTCAATGCGGTGGGCGCCGTCATCGGTTGCCGACCAGTAATCACCCGCCCAGAAGACGGCCATGCTCCGGCCTCCCGGGGCGTCGTACAGCACCACGTCGCCACGCTGGATGAATGCCAGCGAAACCCTTTGAAAACAGGCGTCCCACGCTGCCTCCAGGCTTCCGTGTTTTCGCTTTAACTGGCGCTTAGCACCGGCCTCTGTCTTGTACTTGCCGCGATAGTCAGCAGCCGGGTCGACACCGCATATGGCAGCAGAGCAATCGGCGGCGAATAGGCAGCAGTCAAATTCTCCCCATAAAAAAGGCCGCCCTTGGGCAGCCTTGATTGTTTCGTTTAGACGCATGGTCCAATCGCGATATCGCATCGCTAATCCCCGTAGGTGAATGCCGGCGCGTCCTTGCTGGAGCCCCAGTAGATTGGCCACTCGGACATCTGCGCGATGGCGTAGAAGAAGCGGTCGCCCTGATGGCGTGCGCGGTGATTTTCGTCTGTGAAGCGCTCGGTGCCGGTGCGGCTCCATTCGGCCATGCGGTCCACCACCGGAACCGTGATGCTGTTGCCTTCCTGGCCATTGCCGGCGAACGAAAACTTGGCCGCGTCCATCCGCCCCGAGAACAAAATGTCAGCGGCGTAGTTACCGGCCTCGTCGAAGACGATGAAAAGGACTTTGGCCGCCCTGCCCCTGCAGCCCCTGATGTTGGTTTCAGAGAGAATGTAGGCGTCAAGGCCGCTCAGCGTGAGGTCCACAGACATCGGCGAGCCAGAGTTGTCGCTCTCCTGCGACTGGCTGACCTGGCCGAAATCGCCGACGCCTTCGTACGTGATCCCGTCCACCACCAACTGACCGGTGCCGGTATGCGCAAACACCATGCCGTCGACGAAGTCCAGCTGTACCGCGTACACCGGCATGAACTTGCCGGTAGCTATGATGTTCACCACGCTCTGGCTGAATGGAAAAGCTGATGGCATCAGAACGCCTCCCTGAATTGGTATGAGCCGTTGGCGACAACGGGCCTGACGGACATAGACCAGGTATCGGACGTCATGCGCATTTCGGAATACGGGTTGAGGTATTCAACTGCAGCACCGGCGGTAAGGGTTTTTCTGATGCGCTTATTGAGCATCACCGTAACCTGGCCCTGGGCGCTTGACGCGGCAGGATCGGTAACCTCGAACATCTCGCCTGCCACCGTGATGTAGTCGCCCGAACTGAATATCGCCGAGCTTGGCGCAGCCCCAGCCACGACCATCGACCTTGCCTGTGCATTCCCCGACACAACAGTCAGCGATCCAATGCTCAGCGTGCGCCGACGGGTAAACGCCGGCATGTTGAACGTGCCGAACATCCCGTCCAGCTTTCCCAGGAATGAAGAAAGCTCGCGCTCCTGGGCTCTGGTCAGCAAACCGAAGGTCAGCGTGCACTGCCAGTAGGCGCCCGGGTAACCAACGATCTGCTGAGCATTCGAAAGCGTCGACGTGAACGCACGGCCATTATTGACTATGCCCCACGTCATTTCTGACGGGCGCAGCGAAGCAGGCCACGTAAGAGCCATGCGTTACTCCTTAAAGGCTTAGCGCCGTGCGATCAGCTGGCGAATGGGTCCGTTCTGCTTCAAATCACGCATCACCATCTCGTATCCGCCTTTGGCGCCCTGATAAGCGGCATCCTTCACAAGGCTGATGGTTGCATCGTCAGGGTTGCCCTGGAAGCTGAACTGTTGAGTTATGGTCGGTGATCCGCCATTGGTTGCGATGCTCTGCGTGGTGCTGCTGGATGCTGCTGCGGGCGTAGGATTGACGTGGCCGCCATCAGCGTATCCATTCGAGTTGGCGTTCATGCGCTCCAGGAACTCACGCGCGCCAGGCTGGCTGACAACCTCCTTTTTCACAACGAACTCCCCGCCGTGAACCACGCCCTTCGGCTCAAACTTGCCACCATCGCCGGTATATCCACCGCCAGAGAAGCCGACGCGCGATATGGTCTGGCTGCTGCCGGTCATGACCGCCGGCCCGAGAGCCGCCCCACCACCGCCAGTGATGGCGCCAAAAGCCATGCCGAGGAACCCGGCAGCCGCTTGGCGTATCTGGATACGGATGAGGTCAGAAATCACGCCATCAGCAAAGTCTTTGAACGACAGCTTCCCGGTCTTCACGAAGTTCACCACGGCGTCTTCCATGTTGCCGAAAGCATTGGTGAACAGGTTGCGGGTCTGCCCAGCGACATCATTGGCCTGCTCGGCGTAGGTCTGAAGCGCCGAGGATGCTCCGAGCGACCAATCAGACTGGGCCTGGTCAACGGCAGTGTAATATCCCTGCTGCATGGTCAGCCGCTGCTGGAGTGCCGCACGCAGGGCTTCCGTTTCCTTACCGTAAAGACTGTCGCTGATCCGGCCTTCGTTGTGCTGCTGCTCCAGCGCGTCCAGCTGCGTTTGATACTGCTGCTGGATGCTCAGCTGCTCCTGCAGGCGCTGGCGCATCTGATCGCCCATGCCCATGCCGGCCAAGTTGTTATCCAGGCCGATCTGGGCTTTAGAGAGCTGGCTGGCCAGGTTGGTCTGGAATGCTGCGAGCTTCTGCACCTCTTCTGTCGCAATCTTCCGTAACTCGTTTTCCTTCTCAAGAGCGGCGTTCTGCTTCTGCTGTGCAAGGTTTAAATCCGCCATTACCAGAAGCTGCTTTTGCGTAGCAGTAAGAGTCTTTTTGTCCTTTAGGTCGGCAATCTGCTGCTCCAGCTCCAACAGCTTTTTTGCTTCGGCGCCTAAGGACCTCGTTCCGTCAGCCTGCAGGCCAATCAAAGAACTCTGCTGTTGAAGCACTGCATAGCGCTGGCGCGCCTCATCGAGCATTCGCTGGCCGGCGTTCTCCGTGTAAGCCTTTGGTTTTGGGTCTGCAAACTGCTTGGCGGCAGCATCCCGAAGCTGCTTTATTTCGGTCTCTGAATAAGCAGTTCCGCGTCGACTGGCGGACGCGATCTGCTTGTCGATCTCTGCATAACGAGCCTTCAGCTTATCGGCGTTCGAGGCTGAGCTTTTCAGAGCCTCGCTAAGTTTCTCTTGGTTTGCGATCGATTCCTTGTCCAGTCTCAGAAGCTCAGCTTTGGCGGCCGCTCGCCTATCGTCTTCGGCTTTCTGAACATACAAATCAGTGATATCCGACTGCGCGCCGTTCTCTCCGCTGGCAAGCTCGCCAAGGTTTGGATTGTCATCGAAGATGGTCGGTATCTTCGCGTTTCGCACACGATTGAGGCGGTCCTCGAGCTTTACCAGCTTCTGCTCAAAAGTGTCCTCGCGGCCAATATCCAAAACCGCATCCCAAGCCCCCTTGGCGGCCGATTTCACGTCATCCCAGGCTGTCTCGACAAGACCTAGCTTGCTTCTAATCAGTTCGGCCCGCGAGTCAACGGCCTCGGCGTAGGCTTTCTCAGCAAAGTTTGCTGCCGCTTGTTGATCGCCTTGCTTCGACAAAGCCTCAATCTGCGCGTAAGTGGAGGCAGTCAAATAGCCGTACTGCTCGTTGAGCTCTTTCGAATATTTCACCGGATCTTTCGCCAGCTTCTCGAATTCGGCCACGGTTTGGCTCGCGGCCTTCCCAGTCGCTTGCTCCATCTTCAGCGCGGCCGTCGCGATCATCTCGAAAGAGGATGCGGGGATTTTCGACGACGCTGCCAGCTGAGCCAACACCTCCGATGCAGCTTTAATGGTTCCCACAGACTTGCTCACGTTCGCGGCCATCGAGCCAATGGCTCCAGCGCTAGTGCCTGCAGCGTTGCCAGAGAGAATCAGGGCATTGCGATAGGCGTCAGCCTCTTTCGAGCCTTGGAAATAAGCAAGTCCGAGTACTCCGACTGCAGCAGCCGCAACAGTGAATGGATTTACCAAGCCGAGAACGTATCCACCCAACGCCTTCGCGGCAGGACCGACACCGCCAAACATGTCTTTTAGTTGGCCGCCCTGCTGAAGAAGAACCGTCAGAGGAGCTTGGCCTCCCTGTAGCGACACCGCGATATCGGTGAACTGGGCGGGCACCCCACGAAGTGCGGCGGCAGTTTGCTTTGCAGTATTTCCGGTGCGGGTCAGAGAATCACTGAAGCGCGTCAGTTCATTACGAGTTGCGGTGATTTTCTGTTGGTACTCGATGTACGTGTCAGTCTCGATCTTGCCAGCCTTGTGAGCCTTTGCCAGAGCAAGCTCCTGCTTCTCCAGTTCGTTCATCTTGCGGGTAAGCGGGTTAATACTTCCCAGCAGCTGGTCTATCTCATCGCGCTGATCTTGCACAGACTTGGTTGCCTTTTCGGCGCCCTTGCCTATCGACTCCATTCCAGCACCAGCCTTTTCCATCGCCGGCTTCACCCGAAGGCCGACACCCTCCAAGGCCTCCAAGGCTTTTCTTGTGTCAGCGGCCTTCTGCTCAGCGTCCCGACTGTCGATTTCGAGAACCAGCCGCGATGTTTGCGCCATAGCTTTTCTCCGGTCAATAAAAAAGCCACCAGTCGGTGGCTTCGAATCAGGAATCTATCTAAAACTTCGCACCACTTGGCGGTTTAACAATCGTGCAGGTTGATGACTCAACATAAACTTTGTCGGTCATCGTGCTCGTTGTCTCTACTTTAAGGACCAAGCTAACCCGATCTACAGAGAACTTGCGAGGGTACCGGTCAGATTGGTATCTCCACATCACTTCCTTTGGGCCGAAGGAAGCTGGAGAGACGAAGTTCAGGCCTTCGCCACTCTTACCACTTTGAAGCGAGGCCGTGCCGGCTTGCTGATCAAGCACGACAACAAGATCGTCAGCCCTTTTGTCGACGCCAGGGCACGAGAGATAAGTAGCATTCGATGCTGCAAGTGCTCCCTGAGATACGAAAGCAAAAAGCAGTCCTTTCAATAATTTTCGCATGGTGACTTCCTTTTTCTGATGGCAGCAATCTACCACCATCCAGGGGAAGCACCAAAGCCCCGCATGTGCGGGGCGATGGATTTTTGGATTAAGCTATTTTGCCATATCGCGCGCCGCCAGCCTTTCCCTCGCTGTCTGCTCAATAACGTCCATCATGCCTGGAATCTTCTCAGCATCACCAAGCACCATCATGCAGTTTTCCGTGACATGACCCATATAGACGCCGGACATCATGGTTGCTTTAAGATATTCCTCGCTTCCTAAAGCGCGCAGAAATATAAGCTCGCATACCGTGTCAATTGACAGACCATCAAGGCTCTTTACAGCTCGCTCATGAAGGGCTATCTGCTCGTCGAAGATTCTCCCGCGCGCCGAATCCACCTCAAGAAAGCTCACATAATTTTCAATCGACCTATCAAATATTTCGCGCTTAAACCTTTCCCTGTACTCCGCATCCAAATTCAGTTTGTTGCCTGAGCTAGAGCTCGGAAAGATGTGATGGATTAGAGAGTCGAAATCCGCCCGGCTCTTTCTTGAGCGCTCATCGTCTTTTTCATCAGTCCAAAGGTCTTGTTCAGATATCAGTCGGGACGAACGCTCGACAGCCAGATCGAATGGACAGTTGAACCACTCGCCATGACCGCGAAACTCACCTACAGAAGCGTGAGCCCTCCTCTCGACATCGCCGGCATTCATTATTGGTGGAGACACCCAAACCCTACGGCTTTTTCTTCCAGAAGCGCTCGAGACGTTCAGAACGCGCAAATCAGGCTTTCGAGATCTTCCGATCTTTACGAGCTTCGGCCCAAATTCAATGATGTATACGAAGTCCTTCATGCCGAAGCCCTCGATGCGTAGCCACCACTCAACCCGAGACTGCGAGAGTTCTGGTAGAGCTCGTCGCGGCGCTTATCCAAACTTGCAAAAGCTCCACGGCCCTCATTCAGCATGTCAAAGAACAACATCAGCGTTTTCGAGTCGAGCAACCGAGCAGCGGAAAGCATATGCTCACGGTGCTCTGACATTGCATGAAAATATGACATCAGCCCGTAGAGATGGCTTGCCTCATATTTATCAAGGCTGACTCCGCCCTTTGGGGTGGCCTGGATGTACTCGCCCTCCAGAACGACATAGGCCGCGATGAAGTTTCGCGCCGCGTCGAGCTGGTCAGACGGGATATCGGCAGCAGAGCGCACGCCGAAAGCCGCATGAGTTTGTGACCAAATCTTTGCAGTGGCGCGACGCTGTGCATGAGCCGGCAGACTCGCCACCTTTCCTTTGACTATCGCGCCGAGCATGTGGAAACCGTCAGTGCCAATGGTCTGGCCGAGGACGGTCAACGCTTGGTCTGGTCCGCGGTGGTTTACGGCATGACCTTCATTCCAGTAGGACCACAGCGCGTCATCGCACTCGTCCTGATAAGCCAGCACGTTCTCGCGCAGATCAGTCCTGACCTTGCTCGCGTGAATCGACATAAGCCAGCCAGGAAGTTTTTTCAATGGAAGGCAAGACATCTCGTACTGCTTACCGTCGACACCAGTTGTCACGATCATCGTGATAACTGAATTAAATCGGCCGGATGTCAATTTTGTATGCTGGCTTTTCCAATCAAGCCCCATCCCCTCGACGACTGGCTTCATGGGAATGAATGGCTGACCACAGTGCTCGACAAGCAAGAGCCTGGTGGCACGAAACGGGATGACGTTGGATTTTGCTACGACTGTGCTAATATCGCTCATGACGATTTCTTCCTGGAAGTTGATCTCGTTAACCACCACCCCATCGCCGGCCAGCTTTGGGGTTTTTTTATGCCTGCTGTTTTTCATGGCTCTGTTCCTGCTCGAGTGATTTTTTCAGGCGGAACACGATTTCACCACTGAGACTTCGGCCATTTTCAACAGCTCGTTCTTCCAGCATTTTCCGCATGGCTACCAGCATTCTTACTGCTGTAGTTATCTTTGAATCAATCATCACTTGCTTCCTTTGTGTCGTTTCCTTTGTGTAGTTTTGCTTCCTTTGCTTCATTTGTCAACGGTCACTGTGTCATTTGTTGCTTTGCGAATCCTTGAGACGTACGCTGCCCATAGCAAAATTCCATAGAGAGAGTCATGACTGATCTTTTCGCCGACAAACTGATTCGTCTGCGCACGCAGAAAGGCCTAACGCAACGAGACTTAGCGTCCATGGTTGGGGTCTCTTGGTCTCAGATATCCAAATATGAGTCAGGCAAGTCTAAGCCCAGAAAAAAAGCTCTCTGGGCCTTGGAGGAGGCTCTCGAATGTCCTGGAGAGCTTTCAGCCTTCCTGGATGGCGACGAGATCGCCGTAAAGGTGCCTGGAGCTCTATACGAGAAGATGGAAGAGGTTGCAGCCGAGGCCGGTATGACCATGGATGAATACGGATCCTTCTTTCTCTCCCGCATGATTGGCTGGGCTCGCGATGAGATGCTGGGAATTCGACCTCCAAGCATCTATTCCAAAGAGCAGATTGAGCAAGGCCAGGCCCGCATGAAGCCGGGCGAAAAAGAGGAGAAGGCAAAAAAACGCTTGAAGGAACTTGAAGATGGCACTGACGATGAAAGCATGATCGTTTCCGAGATACGCCAACGCCAAGAGTTCGATGGCCGAATCAAGAAGAACAAATGACCCGTCCTTTACCCAGTTATGGTGATCATCACCATAACTGAATCGAATGAATCGCCCCCGACCACAGCGAACCAACAAGTTTTCGCTGGTTCGATCTGACGCCCTAACTTTAAGTTAGGGCGTGCACACATTGCACACCCTTCCCGCCTGTACGAATCCCCAGTAACGCCCGACCATCGGCCAGTAGTAGCCTCCTGCCATACGCAAGGATTTCCCCAGTCCTACGCCTGCAAGCCCAAGGACTGGGATAGCGCCAATATCGGCGCGCTTAAGACCTGGAGGTCGGCATGAGCAGCTTTGAAGGAGCCCTGATTACTCATAGGGGCGTCACATTTGCCGTTGTGATCGTAAAGCACCACTACACGTCATCATCTAGCGCAGCGCAGCCAGTCCGCGAATCGTTCCAGCCGCATTTTCCAGGAGTACCCGTTGTTCTTGCGTCACAAGATTCGCGGGGAACCTTCCGGTATCACGGTCGGCAAGATCTGGCCAAGCTTCTTGCAAGCCTTCACCCTTCGCAGATTCCGTGGCGGAAATACCACACGTAACTGACACCATCTCGCACTCGGCTCCCGCAGGTGTGGATGTATTCATTTGTGCTCCTGCGGGCCTGCCGCGTCATATTGGTTGTCAATCATCGCTGTCGTCGGCCAGGCACACCGCATCCAAGGCGAACATAACGGCGTCCACTTCGTCGCGTGACAGCGGAGACGGGTGCGAGTCCAGCCAGTCGGAGATTTCCCGAGCGGATAACGGCAGCGGGAATGCCCCGGCCATGGTCGACAGGAAGCGCCGCCCTCGGGCGACATTGCGGAAGGTGTTCAGCAGGTACGCCGTGATAGGATCACTCCCAGGCTCGTCTGGCAGCTCAAAGCCCAGTCGGCTATAGATCAGGCTCCGCTTCTCGGCCTGGCCGCCCGCCCACTCTTTTTCCCACTCGAATCGGGCAACGGCTTTCCCACCGTGTCTTTCAGCTCTTCGGCGCTTTCAGTGGCAACGCTCGATCCGCCGCGAAGCACAAAAAGGAAGAATTCCAGGCTGTTTTCAAGCAGCTCCGCAGCTACCGAAGGGCCGTATTTCAGTGGATTGCCTTCGGCATCCAGAACGCCCGACCAGTCCTTCACGATGAAGTGAGCCAGCAACATGGCGTGGTTCTGGTGCTCAGTGAGCTCGCCCGCCACTACCCCTACCTGACCTTCTTCGAAGCGGGCATCGTTGCGCGCGATACGGCGGCGCATGCGCTCCAGGCCAACCTGGTACTCGGCATTGTCGATGCCGGCCAGCAGCACTTTGGTGTCCTTGTCGAATTCCACCCAGCGTGCGCCGGCGGCCGCCTGGTCTTTCTTGGTCAGTTGCAAAGCCATGATCAATCCTCAACGCCACGCCAATAAAAGGACCGCCCCGGCCGGCGTTCAAGCCGAGGCAGTCAAAGGGGTTTACGGTGCCGGGTCAGCAGCTTCACGGGTGATGGTCGGGCTGAGCTTTGCCACGGTGTAATTGAGCGTGACCTCGATCAGGTCGCGCTTTCCGCCGTTCGGCAATTCGCCGTCCACTTCCACAGCTGGGAAGTTGAAGGTGTACTTGTTGCCCAGCGCGTCGGTGATCGGGAACACGACCGCAATGGGAGTACGGGTGAAGGTGTTCTTCCACAGCTGCCATGCACGCTTGGACCAGGCCAGGGTGATGCTGCCGGTGATCGCTGCCTCGGTCGCGATGTGGGCACCAGGACCAAGGCTTTCAGAGCCCAGGCAGCGCTGGGTTTGCAGGCTGTTGTCCAGGGCGATGGTCATGGCCGATACGCAGGCCACGCCTTCGAGGGACTGGCCATTGACCAGGATCGTGCCGACGTTGTTGTTCGACAGGAACGGTGTAGTGGTCGGGGCATTGGGCGACACCACAATCGGCACTTCGCCGTCGGTGTAGTCGAGGCAGGCCATGTTGAACGTGGCAGTCACCTTGCCTTCGGACGGAATGTCGAGGGCGAAGGTAGAGACGTGTGCACCCTTGAACAGTCCGTACACGCCGACATCGTTGTAGCCCTTGGCGATGCTGAAGGTGTTGCGTGTATCGCCCACACGCAGCACGTCAGCGGTCCACACGCCATAGAAGGCGGCTTCCAGCAGCTGGTCGAACGAGCCGAACGAGAACTCGGCCGTCAGATCGCCGCCGATATCGATGCTGGTGGCCACCGAGCCCTGGCTCAGGCGGGTGTCGGTGATCTCGTCGCTGACTTCGGTGTTGACGGTCGGGGTCAGCGCATTGCCGGTGAGGCGCAGCGTGTCCCAGGTACCGGTGGGAGTAACGCCGGGCGTGACCTCCGCAATGATGTGACTTACAACTTTTGCGCCAGAGCTCATTGGAGCCTCCTATTCGCGGGCATAAAAAAACCCGCTCAAGGCGGGGTTGGCTGGCCCAATGGGCTGATTATTTCTGGTCGAATCCGGCAGGACCGCCACAACACATGCACTTGACGCGGTACTTGTCAGCGTTAACCAGAAACTGCGAGGCAATACCCAGCCCAATACCGGCAGCCACATACTTGCCGTTGAGCAGCTCAAGCTTAACGTTCCACTGCGGGGCCAGCTTCGCCCCCTGAATGCTGGACTCATCGACCGACTCCTGACGGATGTAAGTCACGCCGTCGACGACGATAAATGGCTGTGCCGACTCCTCTTTCCCGACACTGGATAGGCACGGATCGCCGGACGATTTGAATTCAAGGCTTCCGTTCTTGTGGAGCCTCCAACCGGAGACACCCGGCACGTAATTTGCGCTCTGCATTTTCCCTCTCAGCCGGCGCGAAACCGGATGTTGACGTTGATTTGGTAGAAACCCTCGAACTCGCCGGCCACCACTTGGCTTGCTTCCATGCACTCAAGGTCGCCGGACATCCAGTAGGCGAAGTGCGCTTCGAGCGCGTCGGCCAGCTGGTTAATGGATTTTGTGCCGGTGTGCACCCGGGCGAAGCATTGGATGCTGATCTGTCCGGGCTTGCGCGTATAGGGGCGGTCTGCCATGCCCGCCATGAAGGCCGTGGCGTACTGGATATTCAGGCGGCACCACAAGCCAGTATCTGGCGGGGCGAACACTGCAGGCTGGTTTGGGTAATCGATCCGCGCCTGTTCAATACCGGTGAACGCAACCATGCGAGCGGTGATAAGCGCCCTGATCTGCTCGAAGGTCATCGAAAGTCCTCCGACACGCCTATGAAGGTGATGCCGTAGATGCCTGCCGGTGCCTGGCGAGAGTGACCATTCTCCAATCGTTCGGCATACGGCAGGTTGTTCTGGATATATACGACGGTGTAAGGCTTGAGCGCTGACAACGCGGCAATCCCTTCCGCCCTCGTCTCGGCGCCATTCTGGTCCACCTCAAGCGTGGTGGAGAACACCGGTGCGCCTATGCTGACGATGTTGTTGCGCCGGAAGCGTCCGGTATCGACTGGTGACCGACTGATGATCTCGCCATGCATCGCAGTGGCGATAGCCCGGATTCGCTCAACAAGCGCATCCTCAACCTCATCCATGAACAGCGATGGTGGCACGCTCCAACCCTTCGCCATCAGACAGCCCTCAGCTGGAGTTGGTAGTGGACCTTGGCAGGGTCAGTTTTCACCGGTAGCAGGTCGAACGTTTTCAGCTCACCAGTGATCGGGTCTTTCGCGTTGATTTTGTGCCCAGCGCTAGGTAGGTCCGTTACTTCATTGGTCAGCACGATCAGCAGCGAGTCAGTTGAAAGGATGTTTACATTGTCGATCTGCTCGAGCTTGTAACGGGTCAGGACACCGCGCCCGGTATAGGTGACCGTCTGTGCGGTCGTCTCCTCGGTGACCGGGTCATAAACACCTGGTCCAAGGTATGTGCCTGTGAAGCTCGTCATAACTTCGGCGAACGCTCCATCGAACAGCGCGCCAAAGGTGGACTGCATGGTGTCTTTTATGCTCATAAGCCCTCCTGATGCCTGACCGGCACCATTGAGTATTCAGCGATACAGCGGCATCGCGCTCGCTCGGTGAGAGGCGCGCCAAGCGATGAGTCGCATGGGAACATCAGCATTGCGCCGCGCTGGGTGATGAACGGCTGATCGGCCTGGACTGTTTGGCCGTCTGTGGCGGCATGGCTGTCGCGCACCTTCTCATCTCGGCGAGAGCGCCAGGTCTTTGTGAAGGTCAAGCGGCCCTTACTGCGCTCGATAATCTGTCGCCATGCCTGATCGCGGCCCTCATTGAATGCCTCGGCAACATACGTCTGGGCGATCATCTCAGCCTGAGTTGCCAGAAGCCTGTCAGCGTAACGTCCGACGATCTTGCTCACGTCGTCGGCCTTGAGTGTCCGGCCTTCTCTGATGGCAGATTCGACCGTTGCGTCAAAGCGGCGATCACGCCGAACTCGAAGCAAGTATTTTTTCATTTCGGTTGCGTTGCCGCTGAGCAGTTGCGTCCTCGCGTTGGCCACGCTCTCGGCGAAGTTTCCGCTGAGCCCCACAACTCCGCCCGAGCGCTTGCCTGTTTGCTTGCTGATCCGGCCGATCAAGTCGAGCGCAGTCTTGCGCGACGACTGCCCACTGGCTTGGCCAGCCTGCAAGATCGCGCGAACCGCCGTCGCCTCATCAATTGCGGCTTGATCCAGCAGCGAGCGAGCCTGCCCCGACAAGAACGACGAAACGTCAGGTGCATGAACATCCAGATCCTTCGAAACCCCGGGAGCCTTGATCCCTTTCGCCTCGGTTTTTGCCCCCTTCAGGTATGCGGTGCGGATCAACTCCATAAGTCCAGCGAAGAGACCGATCGGAAGCAGCGCCACTACCTGGTTCTCGTCGCCATCATTGATCGCTCGCTCGATCTCCGCCAATGTTGCTGCGCTGATCATATCGGCGATCTGAGCCAGATAGGCACGCTGAGCAGCAGGCTCCATGCCCTGTATGGCAAGAATCGCTTCCGAGGCGTTCATACGACGAACACCGCGACTCCGCATGCAGTCTTGCAGCCCAACAGAGGAGCAACCATCTCGTCGACCACCGTGATTACTGGTCGTGTCGGTACTCCGGCGGCGCCAGGCGCAGCCGACTGGTACTCGATTTCAAGAACGTCGACCTTCTGCCGCTTGATCGCACCAGATGCCACATAGTCAGGGCTGAGGCTCCCAGGCAGCACGATTTCACGCAAAGCAGCCTCATACGTGGCCTGTTCGATCTCGATTGGAACCTCATCCACAGGGATGGCGTTACCTTCGTTATCTGTGGCACCAGTGCGCGGCCATTGTAAGGCTTGGGCCCGGCCGCCTGTCTTGCTCCCGGAAAACAGCGATTCCCAGCGCCCACAAGCGTTCTGGGACTGGTATTTGCCATCAATGTAAGCCGATGCCCGGATCAGCGCGGCCTGCTTCGCCACTTCATCACCGGTCCACGCGGTATTCGCGCGCGCAGCGTGATAGGCGTCGGCTTCTGCGACGGTTCCGTAAAAGTCTGGCATCGGGAGATCTCGAATAGGTGGAGCGACTTGCGCTCCGGGTTTTGCGGGGTGTTACGCCTTGGCGGCAGCGAGTGCTGCCTGGAGGTCTTCCAGACTCGCTTCCTTGTCGAACTCGACATTCAGCGTGGTCAGCTCATCCATGACCTTCTGCTTTTCGGCAGCGGCCAAGGCTTCGTCCAGCTTCTTCTGCAAGGTTTCGGTCTTGCTGTTGCCGGCTGCATCGATACCCAGCGCTTTCAGCTTGGCGAAGAGCTCGGTTCGCTCGTCACCATCACCGGCAGGCGCTTTGCCTTCCACGCTCAGAAAAGCAAGGCGAGACGCGCCCTTATGGCCTTCTGAGGTCAGATCGACCTCCTTGGTTTTGCCTGGCAGGATATAGACCACACCATCCGTGGTATGCACGCCCTGCAGTGCCTTCGAGTTATTGGTTACTTTCATGTCGACCTCCTATCAGGATACTGGCGGGGTGATTTCGTCGAGGTACGCCACGGCGCCCGGCAGACGAATCTCGGTACCGCCGGTACGGGCGATGATCCCGGTTTCGAAGCCCATGATGGACTTCTGGCGCGGAGCCAGGACGCGGCGCGGCATTGGCAGGTGGAAGCGAACCACTTCCGGGTCCTTGCGGTACGCAACCAGACGACCACCACCATCCTGCGAAGCGTTCCGGGCTTCGCGCAGTGGCGCGATGTCCAGCGGCAGCCCGGTCTCGGCGGTGTAGATGTTGTTGCGGCGCATGTATTCCAGCACCGTCATGAAGCCATCGCCAGCGCCCATGCGCTTGGTTGCCACCGCTCGGAATGCGTCAGGCGGCATGCGCAGGGTATCTGCCCACTCGACTTCGCCAGTGTTGGTGCGGATGCTGCCCAGCAAGCCATTCACGTCGGCCATGATCAGGTCGACGTCTTTGGCGGACCAGTAGGTCGAACCAGCGGTGCCGGATGCAGCAGCGTCAACCCGAGAAACGTTGCTGTCGTTCAACAGGCCAGTCCAGCGCTTCTCAACACTGCCAGTGAAGGCAATGCTGTTCAGCAGGCGCTCAACCTTGTCGGCGGCCGAATCAGCCTTGGTGCCGCTCAGGTTGATGCCGTACAGCTGCGCCTGGTTCACTTCTTCCAGGTTCCATTCCCAGCCGGAGCCGATCATGGCGAAGTCGTGCGATGCCTGGTCGCGCGTTGCCGAGTTGAACGGCATGTCAGTGCCCGAGCCCGACAGGAACTTGGCTTCACCGGCAGTATCGACGGTGAAGAACGTGGTGCCGATGGCCCATGGAGCGCCTTCAGTAACCACTGGAATGCTCGCGGCGTAGTTAAACGTCGGGTAGCGGCGGGTGTAGATGCGCGTTTCGATGTTCCGGCCCTGGGCCAGAACGAACGGGAACGCCGACTGAGCGTCTTCGAAAGCTTGAGGCATGTTAAGCGCTCCGATGTTTGAGGGAGATTTCAACGATGTCGCCGTTCGCACCAGTGGTGTCGAAGATGGCGCCAGGGATCAACACTGCGCCTTCAGCGGCGGTCGTGACGTAGCGATTGGTCGCGGCGACGTAGTACACGTCATCACCAGGCACCACGGCAGCGCCGGCGGTTACATACATCTGGCCATCGGTCATGAACGCGCCGGTGAAGTCTCGCGGGTAGCCGTCGATCAGAGTGGAACCGGTCGCCACAGGCGGTACGGCTGCGCTCAGCACAGCCAGGCCCAGGAACAGGGTGCCAGTGGCGGCGATCTTGTGATCGTTGCCAGCACCAGCCACACGGAAGCCAGGCGCGCCGAAGACAATGCCTTCGGCGTTCGAGACGGTGCGACTGATCTTGTTGCACTTCTCTTCGTTGGCGACCAGGCCGGGCACGCCCTTGGCTGGAGCGTTGGTGTACGTGGTTTGGTAAGTAGCCATGGTGTGCTCCTTATGCTTTCGGCAGGTGGGCGGTTTGCATGTCCGAAATCATCTTCAGCCGTGCTTTTTCCGAATCATCACCACCGGCAGCGCTGTCCTGGTGGATCATGTGCTGGCGGAATGGGTCATTGGCCGGGTTCTTGGCAGCGTCTTCCACCAGGATCTCGAAGCGGGCATCGATGTAGGCGTCAGCCTTGCCCGTTACGGCCGCATCACCCAGCTTGGCGATGACCACGGCCTTGCGGATCTCGGCGTCGGTCTTGCCGGTGTAGTCGGCGTCGGCGATGGTTTTGGCCTTGGTGAGCAGGTCGGCACGGGCAGTGACGCGCTTGTCGATGTCGGCATCGCTGAGCAGCTTGGCTTTCAGGTCGTCGATCTCAGCGTCTTTCTTGGCGAGCTCGCCATCCTTCAGCGCGATCGCCGTAGCGTGCGCGTCGGTCAGGGTCTTGGTGGCGGTGGCAGCATCGGCAAGCTTAGTGTTCAGCTTCTCGATGGCCTGGGCGCCTTGCTCGGTGACATCAATGGAGATGCCATCGACAAGGAGTTTTCGCAGTGCATCAGCCATGTCATGGCCTCCTTTGGGGGTGTCTGGTTTGTGGTCACCGATGCGAAGATCGATGCCGCCCCGAGCGCGATGCTCAAGGCTGAGGTGGTTCATTTTCATGGGGCCGAGGTAGCAGTCGTACTGCTCGCCGTCGCCGGTTACTCCATCCTGGAACACGACTTCGGCGCCGTAGCCCATGGACAGCTCGCGCTTGCCGGACTCGTAGTCCTCGATCGCCTTGGCGTCCATCAGCACCAGGGGCACCTTGACGAACTGCCCGTCGCGGACGACTTCGCCACCGGTTTGGCCGATAGCGACGTCTTTCCAGTTCTTGGAATTGACGCCGTCGCCGCCCGGGTGGCCATTGGTCATTGGTCGGTATGCGTACGAGTGCATCGCATCAGCGTGGAAAACCGCGCTTTCGGGCCGGTACACGCGAACGATTGGCTTATCGCGCAGGCCGTGTTCGTTGTCCGGATCAATCTCGGTGCCCAAGTAGTCCTGGATGCCGGTTCGCGCCACCCGCGCCTCAGCGACCAGATAGCCGTCCTCGGTGCGCCGTACGCCCGTGACTGGCACGGAGTCGGTAAAGATCATGGGTCGAGCTCCTCGAAGATCTCAGGACCCAGCTCGATCGCGCCACGGTATGGCTCAACCTTGTCGATATCGACACTGCCGGGTTCGTATGTGAAGGTGATGTGGGGCTGATAGTCCGGCCAATCCCATGAGGCCCCGGCCTCGACAATGGTTACGTGCCGCCATGCGAGCTCAGAGCTGTTGAACAGCAGCACCACCGCGCCTTCGCCGAACTTGTCGATCAGTCTTGCCCCGCCCGGAGCGATCTTTAGCTCGCCCTTGCCATCACCCGACCATGACTCGCCGACCTTCATCCAATCCACCAGGTTGCGGCTGTAGGCGACGGTGACGTGCAGCTCATTGGCGGGCACGGTTGACTCAAAGCCCTGAGCCTTGGCCCAAGCGATGATGTCGGTGCCATTGGTGACCTTGCGGGACACGTACAGCGTGCGCGGCGCGGCGTCGGAGAGGGCTTTCTTGTCCGCTACCTGATCACCTTCGCTTACCGGAAGGCCATCATCAGCTGCGCCTCCCTCTTCGTCCGGAAGCTCGGCGCCAAACTGATCGATGGCCGCTTCCAGTCCAGGCATCACGCTCAGCTCCACCAGCAGGTTCACCGAGGCAGCCGACAGCGCGTCTTCAGGGAACAATCCGGAATCTTTCAGCGCCTTGATGGTGTCCGCCGTGGTCTTGCCGATGTCAGCCCGCTCTTTGGCCGTGGCCTGCCACAGTGGCGCCCATGAGTAGTGGATCTCCTTGGGGCGGCTGCCCAGTGCTGAGCGGATCAGGCATTCATCCAGCACGCTCATGGCTGGCTTGATCTCCAGCTTCTGGCGCGACGCGACGTTGTCGTAGTAATTGCGGGTGTTCTCTTCGCCGTTGGCACCCAGGCCCGTGGAGGACTGGCCGAACATTCGGGTGCCCGGGATATCGAACGCGCCGGACACGCCCTGCTCTGTCTTGGCGATCACCTCAGGCAGATTGCCGAAGCTGGCCGACTTGGAGCTATGGGTCTCGGCGCCGTCGAGGATCAGCGTGCCGTTGATACCCTTGGCGGTAGCAGCCAGACGCAAGCGCTCCAGCAGCAAGCGCTCGTAATTCTTGTCCTGCATGCTCGCCATCAGGTTTGGGATATTGATGACGTCGATCTTGGCCTCGTAGACCAGGCTCACAACGTTGGCCACCGTCTCGTCGTAGTGACGCACGGCGGGCATCGCAGCCAGGAGCACTGAGTCACCCCAACCGAAGCCGCAACCGACCGCGAGCTCAGGGTCAGGGTGTGGCGTGCCGATGAAGATCACCAAGCGCGACGGGTGGATCTCAACCAAGCTGCCCGGTAACCGGTAAGCCTTGGGCTTGCCAAAGCGCGGGCTCTGCGGGTCTTGTTCAATCTCGGTCGCGCTGAGTTGTCGGCGAGTCATGACAGTGAGGTACTTCACGCCTCCCTGCTTGATTCGCTCAGGGTTCAGCTCGGATGCCGTATCACGCTCGCCGGTGCCGATGAACACGGCAGCACCACCGAACAGGCGGGCCTTCAATAGGGCGTCAAGCACCTTGCCCTTGACGTTCAGGCGGTCTTCTTCGGCCTCGATCAGTTCGATCTGGTCCTTGTCGGCCTGCCAGCTGCGCCAGTTACGGCACGCGTCCACCGCGGGGATGGTCACGCCCTTCTGCGCAGTCCAAGAGCCACGGAAGGCATTCAACAGCTGCTGGTCGTCCATCTCCGGCACGGCATAGTGCGAGTGGGATGCTTTGTCGCGCGCAGTACCCAGTCCTGCGACCAGGTTCTGCAGGCTGTCTTTCAGGTAGCTGAATGCGCTCATGAGTTGCTCACGTTTGCGAGTGTGTAGCTGCCCGCAATCGGGAAGCGCTGGACAATGAAGTAGCCGAGTGCGTCGACCGGGTCTTCAGTGCCGTCCTTGTTTGGTTCGCCGTTTTCGGTGTAAGCCTGCTGCTCCAGCACCTGGGTGGTTACTGGGCAGTTGTCGGTGTTCACCAGGTAGCGGCGCTTATGGTCGATATTCAGGAACATGGCGTTCACGGCCAGTACCCGGTCCCTAACCGCTGGGTTCGACGGGTTCACCATCACCATGAAGCCGGCAGCACGAAGCAGACTGTGATCTGACTCGCTGCCGTTCACGCTCTTGCGGTTCTTACCGCTGGCGTCCGGATAGACCGTGATGCTGTGCCCCGAGAAACGGCGCTTCAGCTCGACGATCATCGCCGGCGTGTCGAAAAGGCTGGTGGCCTCTTCCAGCAGCATGGGAAGACCATCTCGGATGACGTGGACAGTTGCAGCCATCCGGTTGATGTTGAAGTCCATGCCGATGTGCAGCTGCTCGCCTGGGCGAATTGTTGCGTCGGTGTGGTTCTGCTTGCGGCAGAAGTTCGGGTAGACGCTGCCAGAGGTCAGGTTGACGAACAGGCCGTCGATATAAGCATCCACCAGGTTCGCCGGGTAGGACTCGCGCAGCGACTTGATGTAGTCCTTCGGAAGGTTCTTGGCGTTCTGGCGCGTAGAGGCGTGCACGATGCCGTACAGCGGGCGCTGGCTCGGGTTTGATGCCAGCTCCTTGACGAACTTGCGATAGACCCAGTTGAAGCCCTCCGGCGTCGTGGTGACGTCGATGGTGTTCATGTCGCGGCCAGGCCACACAGTGGACATCCGCGCAATGATCTTCTTCCAGGCGCTATCGGCCTTCTTGATCGGCATACAGTCGATCTCGTCGACCAGTGCATGCGCGATGTTGAAGCCGACGATGCGGTGCGGATGCTCCATGCTCTTGCAAACGATGGTCGATAGGCACCGGCCTCGGTTATCACGCAGGTACACGCGCTTCTTACTCGGCACGATGTCGGCGAACAGGCCAAACGCCTCCGCGACCACCGGCATGGTGTCGTAGAAGATGTCAGCGATCTGCGGATAGGTCGGCGCGAAATAGCCCTGGGGAATGCCAGGGTTCTCCAGCGCGTTGATGCAGAGCCGAACACAGCCCACGAAAGTCTTGCCGCTACGGTAGCCGCCGACGAACGCCGAAAACTTCTTGGGGTGACTGATGAACTCGAACTGGGGCTTATTCAGCTTCAGGGTCGCTTGCATCTTCTACCCCGATGATTACTTGCTTAGGCTCGGGCAGGCCCTTATTCGGGTCTTCCAGTTCGCGGCGCAGCTTCTCGTTGAGCAGGCGCTTGTTCTCGACATCGATGCGCTTTAACTCGGTGTCGAGGTCGGCATGACCTGGCGGCGAGAACATTCCGAGGTGACGACCGATATCGACCAGCGCGCCCTTCTTGTCGTGGAGCTTGACCTTCAAGCCATCCCGACTCTGGGAAACCTCGGCAATGGCTGCAGCGGTAGAGTCATCCACCTCAGCTGAATCAATCAGTGCCAGGCCGTGATAGGGCACCATGTCTTCCGGTCCGTCATCCTCACCGTCAACCATGCGGACCTGGGTTTCTCCCCAGCGCACTATCTTGCGGATGTCACTGAACCCGATCTTTGCGAGCTCCTTGAGGACCTTGTCCTGGGTAATCTCGGTCCTATTCGCTCTATCCGCCTGCCGTTGAGCCAGATATTCACGAACCTTGACATTTGTTAACAGGCGACTAGCTTGCTGGTCCGCTGTTTTCTTGCTGTAACCCACGCGGATAGCGGCTTGCGTTGCATTCAGGTCTATCAGGTACTCATCGACAAAGCGCTGCTGTTTTGCTGTCAGCGCCATACGGGATCCTTTGAGACTGCATGCCTCGCGTGATGAGGTGGAATAAGTGGTTGCGCGCCACTATTTGGCGCATTCGAAAACGTGGCGCGGATTACTGCTTGGGCTGCTCGATGCTTTCAGGTGCCTTCGGGCAACCCATGCATTGTTCGCAGTTCAGCGTCTTGCACAGCCAGGCCTTTACCGCCTGCCAGTAGGTGACCATGAAGATATGGCGGGCACCGGCCATGGCCAGGGCGACATGCAGCGTCAGGCCAGCAGTGGTCGGGCCGAAGAAGATGTTCTGGCTGCGTACCGACACGACAAAACCCGTGATGGCGATCGTGGTGTAGATCAGCTTCCCAAGGATGCCGTCCCTCACCTTCCCGCTCAGTACGCACCAGGTCGCCCATGCCGCGATCAGGCCGCAGGCGATGGAGTTGATCAGTTCAAGATTCATGGTGGATTGCCTCCCCCGAACCGCTGGCGAATAAGCGCCCAGAGGTCAGCGGCTTTGATGGCTCGGTTGATTGCTGCCAGGAGTGAACCGCCGAACGTGCCCAGCAAGAAGCCAATCCCGGCGACGATCTTGGGTTCAGTGACATTCAGGTAGGCGCTGACCATGCTCGTCAGATACAGCGAGCAGGCAACCCCCGTGATCAAGAACACCATCCAGGCGCGCCAGTCGGACAAATCGTCCTTGTGCCACCAGCTCGCAACAACGGCCCCAATCAGGCCCGCAATCAACAATTCGAACCTGTCGATCTTGTCGAGCAGGCGCTGTAAATACTCCATGCGCTCGACTCCGTGGGGCATGTTTGGAAATTGAATCGGCTCACACAGCACTCCCAGCTCGGAGCAATGGGTGTGGTGGAGCCGAAAACGAAAAGGCCTCGATCATGTCGAGGCCCTGAATAGAAATGAATAGGGCCGCGAAAGCAGCCCCTCCTGTTAGGTGAGCAGATCGTAAGTGATGTAGGTATCGAGGTAAGAGCTAGTTTTAGCCCAAAGACCATAACCTGGCGGTAGAAAGATCGGATATTGCAATTGCATAACGTTCGAGGCCGACAGGTACGCCAAGAATGGCTTTGTTGCATCACCGATACCAGAAGCCGCTGCAGTGCCTGTCGTGATAACGGAGCCGCCCGGGCCCGAAAAAAGGCCCGTCCGAATGATCACGCCAGCCACGTTATCGGCTGGATTGATGATCTGGGCAGACATGTAAACGCTGCCGGAGAAGTGTTTCGCACCAATAGTTACTGGTTCCATCGTTGTCACCTTTAAGTCGAATGATTTGTTGCGGAGGGTTCCGCTTTCATGTCGCTCAAAGGCGATTGCTCGAGGCTCGTGGCCTTCACATGATTCAACGTCCCGCATCGGGAACATTTGATCTGGAGCTCTGTAAACCCACCCGTACGGGCGAGAAGTCTTTTGCAGTTACCGCATCTGAATTCTTTCAACATCTGCAAATTCCTTTTGCTGAATCGCCCTTTCCGTGGGCAATAAAAAACCCGACTCGATGGCCGGGTTTTTTTAGGGATTTGATTAAGTTGCCGTAGGCAAAACTCTAACAGTGGCGATAAGGTATCACCAGCCGCACGGGAACGCAATAGGCCCTCATGCGGCCTCGCGCATTTCGTAAATTACCGCTGCAACCGGGCTTAACGCGCGCCGATCCAGATCTTCGCAGCACTCGAAGATCAGTTGCAGCACACCACCCCAGTCCCGCTCCCAGTTGCACGACTCCAGGCGCACTTCGTAGACCTTCCACATCCAAGCCCTGAACTTCTCGGCGTTGGCCAACGGGTCTTCGTTGGACGATTGCCCGCCCTGGTGCATGTGCTGGTACCGGCGTAGCACGCCCTTTACGACGAACTCCAGCTTATCGCGCTTGGCCGCCGTCATCCGTGGAGACCGGTTTTGCACCAGCAGGAATACGACCTCTTCAGCAGCCTCGCGGATATCGTCGCTTTGCTCGGCGGCGTACATGAAGTCACCGAATACGCGGATCTGCGGGTGCAGGCGAGCGATTGCCGACTGGATATGCCCTGCAAGCGCACCGTGCACTGCGTGGTTTGCCGTCGGGCCGCGCTCGGTGTTCTGCACCACCACGCCCAACTGCACAACGTCAGAGGTCTGGCCGGGGGCCGGGTTGTACTTGCAGTCATGCCAAGCTTGGCGCGCTGAGTTGATCTTCATGCTGCCTGCCCCTTTTTCAGTTCTTTAGTCTTTGCTCGGTATTCGACGGTCATCGCCTTCAGTTGCTCGATGGTGTACTTCTTGGCCTCATGAGGCCCTTCGATCCAGGCCAGCATCTCGGCGCCTATCTTCTCCAGCAGGCGCGGGCGGTAGCCGAGGATGTTTCCGGACTTCGATAGGTTGCAGTTCTTGTTGCATTGGAGATGGACGTTCAGCGGCTCGAAGCGCAGTTCAGGGCATGAACCAGTCGTCCTGTAGTGGCCCGCGCAGTACTGAACATCCGCAGTGGTGCCGCAACTGATGCAAGGCTGCCCGGCGTCACGGGCACGTATCCAGGCATTGAAAGCGTGCTGCGTATCCTTGAGGTGATCCGCCCTGCTCTTCAGCTTCTCCTTTCGGACCTTGATGTCCTTGCGACCAACATCCGCCAGGGCCTTCTTGGCGCTCGCCTGGCCCTTCTCCGACTTACCATAGGCGATGGCGCATTCGATCTCACCGCACACCGCCTGCGCGTCTCTGGAGGGCGAGAACATCACTCGGCACTCTGGGCATCGCTTTCGGCGTGCGGCACCGGACTTGAGCGGCGTTTTGCGTTGCAGTGGGGTGCGCTTCATACAGCCTCCTTGGCTGTCTGCCGGTTGTTACCGAACAATGGCGCCTGACCCTGAGCCAACTTCCAGTCGAACTTCTCCTTGCAGCCTGTAGCGCACTGTCGAAGGTTCAGGCTTGGCATATTGCTCATTGGCTCGCCGCAGTCAGGGCAAGGCTTTCCGTATCCGTTGTCGTGACTCATGCGGCCTCCTGGCTAAGCAGATCAGTGAACACAACACCTTGGCCGGTGAAATAGTGAGCGATGCGGTCGGTGTACTGGATGCCCTGGGCGCGATTGAACAGGCTGGTCACCGGCATACCGTCTGGGCCGAACAGCTTGCAGCCGCCCATTAAGGCCAGCTTGGTCTCGTAGGTCAGGTGACGCATGACCTGGTACCAGTCAGCCTGGAACCCGGCATCCTCGTTCAGCAGGATCTGCACACCGAAGTGCAGCTTGCAGTAACGGCGGGCGTCGGCGGCGTCACCGATCTGGGTCATCTCGGCGATGCGCTTGTACATTGCGAACCACAGGGCGTTCTGGTCGAGCGTGCGATCCTTGCCAGGGCGCAGGGAGACCACCACGAACTTCTTGTCTCGGTACATGGCAGTCAGGCTGGTGATTGCCTCGGAAAGCTTGGCCTGGCAGTTGACGCTGATCTTGTCCGTCATGGCTTAACCCCCGTCTTCTTGCTGACCTTCCCTTCCGCCTCAAGCTGGCGCATGGTCGCGCGCAGGGTCTTCAGGTCCCAGTGAAACCGCAGGTATTTGCCGATCAGGTTGACCTTCGCGGACAGAACCAGGCTGCTGACCAACAGCATCGCCGCTACCGCCAGGGCACCACCAACCATCATCACGCAGTACCCAAGCCACAAAGCGATTGAGTCGATAGTCATGACTGCTCTCCCTGGCCCATGGCAGCGCGGGCGGCGTCGACATTGATCGATTCGCCAGGCTTTAGGTCGTCCCAGTTAGCCAGCAATGGTCGCAACGCATTGCGCAACGCCTCGCTCTCAGCCTTCAGCTCAGCATTCACCCGCTCGTAGGCTTCGTAGCCGGTCTTGAGGCCGGCGATTTCGGCGCGGAGTTGGTCGCGCTCTTCCTCCAGAGCCTTGCCACGACTTCCCTTGCAGGTCTCACACACCGAGTTAGCAATCCCCTCTCCCTGCCATTCACCACCGCAACCCATGCAATCCACGCAGGCGCTGGGAGCGGCTGCAATTGCCATGTTGATGTGGTCGTACCCTTTGGAGGTGGCAACCATGTGAGCGCGGCGCCACATGGCATCGCGCTTGCTCTCGTACTCAGGCGTTCGGTATGCAGGCCGATCACCCCATTGCTTGGTAAGACGCTCGTTCTCGGCGATCAGGGCCAGGACACCATCAGCAAGAGTCTTGTGGTTTTCGTCGCCGCAGAACCGGCGATCCGTCAGCACGCGATCTACCAGCTGCTTCAGTTCGGTATGGTCAGTCATGGCTGGCTCCTTGAAATTGACCCGGGCAACCAAGCGCCTTCTCCAAGGCAAAAATGGCTTTTAATCGAGGTCGGCACTCCCCTGCCTCATACCTCGAAATCATCGACCACGAGAGGCCGGTTGCAGCGGCAAGCTCACGCTGCGTTAGCCCTTGCGTCGCACGCAGATATGCAAGTCTCTCGCTGAATTTAAGGGGGCTCGGCTCGGGATTACGTACAGCTCCATCCACTTCCTTGGCGGCCTTCCAGCCATCCCATGCACCATTGGCGTAGGGGCTGTTGTAGTAGTCCGGATGAGTTGCCGACCGGGTAAAATCCATTCCCCTGAAGCGCGGGCTTTTCTCGAACTCGTCACGCATCTTGTCGGTCATGTCAAAATCCCTCCTTGCCGCGTTGTGATTCCCACTCAAACGGGATGACGATCACCCCGCCCTCCCGAAGACGATCAATGCAGCGGTCGCCAATGGCATCCGGCAGCGCCTTGGCTTCCAGGTTTGAAACAATCACCGTGGGGCGCATCTGCTCGTATCGGCCGTTGATGATTGCGAAGAGGGTGGTCAGCTCGAAGTCGCTGGGCTTTTCCTTGCTGACGCCGATCTCGTCAAGGATGAGCAGCGAGGGGCTGATCAGGCTCGACAGGATCTGGCTTTCGCTCTGGTCGCTGGTGCGGTCGTACGTGGCGCGGATCGCCTGCAGCACGGAACCGATGGTTCGATACACCGCCGTGGCGCTCGACTTGGCCATGATTTCGTTGGCGATGGCCACGGACAGATGCGTCTTGCCGGTACCGGGCTTGCCCAGCAACAGCAGGCAGCGGCCAGCCTCGGCGATTTCCTTGAACTCGGCGGCGTACCGGCGGCAGGTGTTCAGCGCTTTCCGCTGTTCTGACGTGGCAGCGACGTACCCATCCAGGGTTTTTCCCGCAAATCGCTTGGGGATCAGCGCCGCACCGAGCTTGCGCTCCATGGCCATGCGGATCTCCATTGCCTTGCTCGCCTGCTCGGCCGCCTCGGTCTTCTCGCGAGTGATCCGGCTGCACTCAGGGCAGGCGCTCTTCAGCTCCTTGCCCAGCACAGGGAATACCTTCTGCTCGAAGTCGCCGTGGGTCTCACAGGTGGCCGGCTGAATTCGAGTGCCTGCTGGGAACTCGGGCGACGGCTGTTCTGCTGGCTCAGATCGCATAGGAACCGTCCTCACGCTGAATCAGGCCTGCGGTGTAGTCGCGATCTGCGAAACCGGTGTGGCGAGATTGTGGGAACGGATGCACGTTACTGGCGACATCAGGTATCTCGTCCTCCCAACGCTTACCGTTCAGCCACGTCGATGGGTGCGGGATGAACTGGCCCTTGTCCTTGATCCATTCCGGCGTCAGCACCTGCTTGCCCAGCGCCTTGACCATCAGGTCGAACAGGTCCGGGCTGACCTTGAGCTTGGCCCAGGCCTTCTCCGCCTTGTCCTTCCCCACCTTGCGCGGATAGAGCTTCCAGAACTTTGGGAAAAGGTCTTCCACCACCACCGGAGCAGGCGACGGAGGAAGGGAATCAGGAATCAGGAATCCGGAATCAGAAGAGAGGGAATCAGCCGGGAAAGAACTGTTCTCGCCTAGTGCTTGCATGGTGCTAGCACCTACCTTTACCGGGCAATGCTCTGGCTCGGGCATTTCAGGGATGGTGCTCTTGGCTTCCTTGAGGTGCGGGTTCTGGTGTTTCGCCCAGTTAACGATCTGGATGGCGTTAAATGATCCGACGGTGTACCGGGTGATGAACCCCAAATGATCCAGGTCAGCGAGCATCTTCTCGATGTCCACATTGTCGGCCGGGAATAGGGCCATTTTCAGGCGGCGCGGGCGATCCTCAAGACGGCCCTCACGGTCAGCCTCGGTCCACATACCGATGAAGAGCAAGCGGGTGGCAAAATCCACCTCTGCCAGGTGTTCGTTCGAGAAGAACCCTGGCTTGATATTTCTGGAACGAGCCATCACGCGGCCCCCTTGAATGCTTTGTCGTGAGTGAACAGGCCGTCCCAGGTCTTCTTCATGGGCAGCTCTCCAGCCAGGTACAGGTCGTACAGGCGCGCAGCACCCTTCTTCAGGAGGATTGGCGCGTAGGAGATGAACGGGTCTTTGCCGTGCGGGGTGACTTCGTGTTGGTGCTCGGTCATGTACTTGTCGCGGGCATAGGAGCCCACGCGGTGGCGCAGGCCGGACTTGCTCTCGTTGTAGAGCCAGCTGCGCGCTTCCAGATACTTGCCCACCTGCATGACGTTGACCCCATTGAGGCCCTTGCAGAATTGCGTGTGGGTCATGCCTTCCTTGAACAGTTTCTCCATGGAGTGGATCTTGGTGGCCTGCTGCTCAACCTGGGCGGTAAGCATCAAGCGGGCCTTTTCAGACTCCATGGCGATCTGCAGGATTTCGATGGTCGAGAGCGGCTGTGGCTGAACAACCTGCGACTCCAGTTCGTGCCAGCGGCGAATCACGGTCATGCGCATGGCGGCGCTGTAGCCGGTCAAAAGGCAGTCGGTATGTTCGCGATCGAGCAAGTATTCGGTTTGCTCGCGATTCAGCGGGTCTAGGTAGATACATCCAAAACTGGATGCATCCTCTCCAAGCTCTTTCAGCAAGGCGAGAACGTCGCGCTTCACATGAAAATGCGCCTTGCCGGTCAGCTCAGCGATTTCCCGAGTCGACATAGTTTTGCGCGCCACGTTTTCAGCATTCGAAAAACGTGGCGCGGAATTAGCCGGGGTATTGCTATGTGGTGTGGTTTGCATATAATCGATCCCACGAAGCGTTGAAGAGAGCCGGGTCACTACCCCGGCTTTTTTTTGCGTTGAATTTGGCAGAGGCCCTCTGGATTACCCTTAAGAGTCCCTGCCAGAGGCCCTCATTGGGGTAACCAACTGAAGGACCTTTGCCTTCTTCCTGCCGACCTCTGAAAGCGCCCCGCTTGCGATTGATGTTTCCATCATTGCGTTGATTGCCTGGGCGAAACTCCACCCGTTCTGGCGCATCAACCCCTCTACCGCTTGCCGCGTCTTAGGCGGCAACTTTTCAAGCTCAATGCTCATTCGGGCCTCCAAAAGGCCTCTAGCCCGCGATATCTTCTTGTTTGTCCTGCATGAGCTCTTCGATGACACCGTTGGAAACTGCCCACTCGATGATTTCGTAGAGATACGTGGCGTGTTGCATACGGGTCTTGCTGGCGGCTTTGCGCAGAATCCGATCAAGCACTGGTTCAAAACGAACCTTCACCGGAATGGCGCGCTTTTGATTGGGGTCCATGTACATACTTCTGTTCTCCTGGCTGATGAAAGGGCTTAAGCGGCTGATTTTTTAAGCTGGTTTTGGCTTGGGAACGGGCGAACTTCTTCGGCATGAAAGGTGCCGTCCGAAGCCTCGGTCACGAAAATGTCTCGGCCAACCCTGAGTGCTTTGTTCAAAGCACCCTGGGACATACCGAGCAACTGAGCGGCCTTGGTTTGGCCCTTGCTGATAGCGAACTGATTGAGAGTGATTCGGCTCATGGCCATACCTCCATTGGCATTCATGCGGGCAGATTATCTCCCATGGAGATACTTTGCAACTCCAATGGAGATGGTTAACTATTTCCAGTGGGAATATTCTTGCGAAATGAATAAAGAAAGACGCCAATTGCTTGATTGGGAGCGGGAAGAGTGCGCGGCCTTGAAAAAGGCAATTGCGGACTTCAATGCCTCGCGCCCTAAGGACAAACGCCTGACCCAGGATGAGATCGCTCACACTGTCGGTATGAGTCAGGGGACACTTGGTAGCCATCTGAATGGACATCGCCCCCTCACACAGAAGCTTGCTGTTTCTATGGCCGAAATGCTGGGCGTGCCGATTGGTTCTTTCAGCAAGCGCATCGAGGACGACATAGGCCGCATGGCTTCGGCTGCAGGCTTGAGTCATGCGCCGGCCGCCCCAGATGCGGATAGCCGCACTCCCCCGCGCAGCTTCGATCTGAACGATGAGTCCGGCTACACCGGCGTCCTGCAACTGACGGCGCGCGGGTCAACCGGCGACGGGGACGACAACCCGCACGTCGAGATCCGCGGCGTCATGGCATTTAAGTCGGCCTGGCTTCGCGCAAATAACCTCAACCAGAAGAACCTGGACGTGATCTACGCGAACGGGCACAGCATGGAGCCAACCATCAATGATGGCGACGTACTACTCGTAGATGAGTCGAAAGTGGAACCCAAGGACGGCCAGATATTCGCCATGCAGAGCGAATCGAAAGGCACGATCGTGAAGCGCCTGGTGAAGTCCGACTTCGACGGCTGGATCATTCGAAGCGACAACCCCGACAAGGCGCGCTACGGCGACGAGACGCTGCGCGACGGGGAGATAAACGAGGTTCGCATCATCGGACGCGTGGTTTGGCGTGGTGGGATGTTGTAGGGATGCAGGTGCCGGGGAGATCGCGGCGCAATTAGTGCTATAGGCCGGTTTTAATCCCGCCGAGCAATGGACGGAGTGCATAGAAATGGCAGTAGAAACAACCACATCGAAAAAAGAAGTTTTAAGTATCCCGAAATTGAACGCCTGGCTCGCTGAGGTCGGCGCTTCGTCGACCTGCCCATTTTGTCAATCTGTGAACTGGGAAGTAGCGGTACCAGAGGATGCATTTTCAGCGTCTCTGCCATGGTGCAATCCGCGCGGCGAACTATTCATGTCCGGGCTTCCAGTTATTCCGCTAATTTGTACGAAATGTCGATTTGTGCGCCCTATTGCGGTACATGAATCAGTGCGAAAGTCCGTGTTTGATGAGGTCGATGAATGATCGTCGGCGCGGAAAAGTCCCACTCTGGCGGTAGACGTCTAACCACACCTCTCGGCGACATTGAAAATCCGCCTCAGTGGGTCAATATTGCGATGGGCGGAGACTGGAACCTAGGCAGAGATAAGCATTCTCAGTCCAGCATCCTCGATCAGAGCCGATTGCTTCGAGCATCGGTAGCCCGTGACAATGCTAAGAAGCAGGACGATACTGCAACCATGAGCGAAATTAATAGAGAAGAGCTAGACGCCAAGTTGTCCGCAGTCGAAGCGCGGATGGATCGGCGCATTGCCGATTTCCAGGGAGATATGCGACAAGCTGTGAGCGACTTTCGGCTGGAAATTCAGCCGATCAAGGGCATGAAGGCAAATATCTGGTCTGCCACGGCCGTCATGATTGCCACCATTGTTGCGGTAGTCAGCCTGTCGTTTACAGCCTTTGACTCTGGGCGAGAAACATCGGTACTAGTTCAAGAAGCCAAGCAACAGTCTATTGAAACCAGAAAGCTTCTTGAGCAAATCCAGGCTCAGCAGAAGAATACTTATGCGCCTACTCAAGCTCCGACCCAGCCTCAGGCGCAGCCCCCTCAAATTAACTCAGGATCTTAATCAGCCCCGGCCCAGCGCCGGGCTTCTTGTATCTGCCCTCCTGCTATTCTTTCGGCTCCCATTCTCGGAGCTTTTCAATGCCCGCCCCCTACTCCCTCCCCGATATGCTCGAACGCATCTACGAGAACCAGCTCGCCCTGGAGGCTGCCATAATGGAGCTCGCACTCTTTGTGGAGCGCCAAGGCAATGCCGAGGCCGGCGATAACGTGCGCGGCACACTCTTCACCATCGGCGAGAATGCCGGTCACATCAAGCAGGGCCTGGCCAGGCTGAAGGCTCAGGGCCCCGACTGACGCATCGCGCCCTCCAAACAGCCCGCCACTGAGCGGGCTTTTTTGTGCCTTCGATAAAAATTATCTCCATTGGAGTTGACATGAATATTTCCATAGGAGATATTAGCTCCATCGAGTCACCCAACAGGGATTCGCCAGGGCCTCAGGGCCTGACCGCTCTTTAAAAGTCAGCGCAACAAACAACAGACCGCATTGCCTCTACCGGCGACCGGCGAGCAGACAGGCCCGAAAGCCTGCCAACGACAGGGAAAACCTTGTACGGCTGCTCGATGGTGAAACGCCAGAACCGTGTATGCCCAGTAGGCACGAATGACCCGGCAAGCAATGCGCCCCGCGAATCCCAGCGGCAGATGGGAGAGACACCAAATTCAAGAATTAGCGGGCCCGATAGCTTCGGCTGGGACCGCCGGACCTCATGCACCCTGCCCCACTCAATCAGGGCACTCAGAGCTGTAGCGTGCATGTTGTAAGGACCTGTGATCCACGGCGAACAAATGCTGTTTGACGCTGTGAGTAGGAAGCTCGAAGCCCAACCACGAAGACGAACGGCCAGCCCTGCAATCAGCGGCGGGTAACTGGCCAACACCGATGACGCAGCAAACCCAGGCCGTCGCCAGTAGCGGGCCTGGGCACCCTTCACCACCTCTATTACGTCAGCACTCCTCCCCCGCGCCCATCGGCAACCAGCGGGAGGCATGTGTGTTGACGAATACAGGTGAACCAAAAAATCAACGGAGACATTCATGAGCGAGCAAAGAGCGCCTTTCCCACGGTCGGCGGACAACGCTGACCAGATGAACTTGCCCGAGGGCAAGACTTGCGGCGACTGCGTGCACTGCAAGCGCTGCACCGCGATGTTCGGCCATATCCCGGCTGACGAGTCTTGCGATTGGAGCCCGTCGCGGTTTCGTGAAGCTGTTTCGGTCGCAGTATCCGCCTAACCCCAAACACTGGAGGTCGCCATGGCCGAAGAGCTTGTAGCTCACGTTTGCAAGATCTGCGGCAGTGCCTGGCCCAAGCGGAAGAAGGCAAAGCTGCACGTCAACCTAAAGCACCACGACCGCGTCTACGCCCAGCACGGGCCGGGACAGCATGTCGATTACCTTTGGCTGGATTTGGAACACTGGAGGTCGCCATGAGCGATTGGATCAAGGTTGAAGACAGGCTGCCACTTTGTGGATACGTCCTGACCTATAGGCCGTCAGCGCCAAAGGGTAACGAAGTCGCCACGATCAATTACGACTACCACCAAGAGCGCTTCGGCGGCCAATACCCAGTAACCCACTGGCAACCACTCCCCGCCCCGCCAACCAAATAACCAAGCCTGGAGGCGACCATGAACGCAGCATTAAAGATATGCCAGGAGCGTTACGACGCTCAGTTGCCGCCTCCAGTGAGCGAGTCGGCGGTGGAGATTGCACGCAAGGAGTGGCTGTACAACGCCACGGAGCAGCTGGTGAGGTTCCGTATGGATGTCAAGTTCCAGCGCCGGATGTGCCAGCCACAGGGCGTGCGGGTGTCCCAGCTTGCCTTGGCGCTGGATGAGCACGTGAACAACCGGCTGGCGAACTGCGAGGTAACCTCACCGGCCCTGGGCTGGCTTCTGGTCACCACTGACGACAATCCCGACAAGAACGCCATAGCCGAGCTACTCGGTCCCAGTGACCACCACTTCGGCAAGCTTGGCGAAATTGCAGAGGCCCTACTTCGGCCCCTTGCTGACGATGCACTGGCCGCCCAGGCCGAGGACGAAGAACTATGAATACCCCTACCGCCCTCGCCCGCCTGGGCCTGGAAATCGCCAAGATGAAGAAGTCGTGCACGCCGGTACCGGACCGCACCTTCGTCATGGGTATGATCGAAATGGCCGAGTTCGCCGATCTGGTCGACTCCCCTACCGCCAACCGTTACCGCGATGCGCTGGACGCCAAGTTCGTCGAGCGAAATACGCAGCTCAAGGAGGCCGCCGCATGACCACGCCAATCCTGAAATCGCTGATCGACGAGCAAGTCGAAGAACTGCCCGCCGACCGCATGATCCTGGCGTTCACCCACACCAAGTGGCTGGGCGCCCTGTCGCTGGCACATGACGCCGGCATCCCCAATGTTCATGCCTATAGCCGCCGGGCTTGCCTGTGCGGTGAGTGGACTGTCGCTTATGCCGTTAAGGTGGCGCCATGACCGACTACGCCGAGCTGAAGCGGTTGGCAGAGGCCGCAACCCCGCAGGACTTCGACAGCGCTGAGTTGAAAGTCGAAAATGGGCACGTTGAATGCCCTCAGTGTGGCGGCCAGGGGGAGGTCGAACTGGAGGCTGACTACTGCAACTTCGATGGCGCAGCAATTGGTGTCCAGTTCTACGGCATCGGTCATGAGTTTGGAGCGGCGGAGGCGTTCTATAGAGCCGCCAACCCTGATGTTGTCCTGGCCCTGATCGCCGAGAACGAGCGGTTCCGCAAGGACGCGAAATATTGGTCAGAAGCGCATGACCGAGAACGTGAGTGGTCCGCACAACTGATAGAGGAACGGGAAGGTCTGCGCAAAGAGCGCGACAGGCTCGTAGAAGACAATCTTGCGCTTCTGGAAAACCCCGGTGACGCGCTATGACCTCCTACCAAAGAGCCAAGCGCTACTGCTTCTGGCGCGGCTCTGCCATAGCGCTCGCATTCTTTACTTTCGTGATGTTGCTCGGCGCCCTCGCTGATCGAATCACTCAATAACCAACACCTTCAATCGCTGCGAGCATCGCGGCAGGGAATCCCCATGTCGGAACAAAAGCACACCCCCGCACCGTGGACCATCCGCGAGGTGCAGCACAGCAACGTGCCAGGCCAGCGAGCTTTCGCCATCGACTTCAACGAGGACCAGGAGCAGGTTGTCGACTGGGTTTACGAAGAGGCTGACGCCAAGTTGATCGCCGCTGCGCCTGATCTGCTTGCAGCCCTCCAGCTTGCACTGGATGCGTTAGCGCACTGTGCGGCTGACAAGGGTTATCAGACCCTCCAGAACAAAGCCGCCCACGTAGCAAGTCGCGCAATCAAGAAAGCCACCCAATAACCCCCTTCACAGCGCCCCTCTCCGGTGGCGCGGAGAGATAGTCATGTCCGATAAAAACATGCAGATCTGGAATCGCGTCGAGAAGACGGATACCCGGTACACCAAAGACGCGAAGGTCGGTGGCCAGCAGATCACCAGCCTGAACGGTACGGCGATGATCATGAAGGCCACCGAGATATTCGGGCCGGTCGGCATTGGGTTTGGCTGGACTGTGCTGGAAGAGCGCTTCGACAAGGGCGCCGAGATCTTCGTCGGCGAGGGCGATAAGCGCGCCACGCTGGGTTTTGAGCTGAACCACACCGTGAAGATCCGCTTCTGGATCAAGCAGGACGGCGAACGCGGCGAGTTCGAACAGTACGGCTGCACACCGTACCTCTACAAGAGCAAGTACGGCACAACGACCGACGGCGAGGCCCCGAAGAAGTCGCTTACCGACGCCATCAAGAAGTCCCTTTCGATGCTTGGGTTCAGCGCTGACGTGTTCCTGGGGATGTTCGACGACAAGGACTACGTAAACGCCTTGGCGGATGAACAGGCCATCGAGCAGGCCGAAGACAAGGTCGCCGAGGAAGAACGCCAAAGGCTGGAGCGCCTTGAATACATCGCGTCAGTCATTGAGTCCCTGAAAAACGCCAAGACGCCGAAGGAACTCAAATCGTTCCATGACGTGGCCGTGCGCCGCCTGACGCTGCGCAACGACAACAAGGCCGTCACCAGGATCGTGCGCGAGTACGACGAGCAGAAAGGCCGGTTTGAACAGGAGTCAGCAGCATGACCACGCTCTACACCATTGCCGAGCAGTTCAAAGAGCTGGCCGCCCTGGCCGAGACCGCCGACGAAGACCTGGCCGTCGCCCTGCGCGACACCATGGAAGGGATCGAAGGCGAGTTCCAGGAGAAGGGAAAGGCCATCGCAATGATCACCCTGAACATTGACGGCGACCTTGAGGCGATTCAGTCGCAGATCGACAGGCTCACCGAGCGCAAGCGGATCATCAACAACCGCAAGGAAGGCCTGAAAGAGTACCTGCGCACCAACATGGATGCGGCGGGCATCGCCAAGATCACCCACCCGCTGTTCACCATCACCTGCGGCAAGGGCAAGCCCATCGTGGTCATCGACGATGAAAAGGCCATCCCCGACGACTTCGTAAACGTCAAAGTACACAGCGCACCGGACAAGGCGGCCATCGCCAAGGCGTTGAAGGATGGTCAGGAAGTCCCAGGTGCCCACTCTGAGATCGGCAAAAGCTCGATCAGCATCAAGTGAGGTAGTCATGATCAGCATCCTACAGAACGAAGTAGAACGCCTTCGGCCGGCATCGAACGAGCTGGCCGCCCAGGTCGCTGAGTTTGTGGCGGCCGGCGGTGAGATAGAGGAAATAAAGCCGCCGCCACCACCGAAACCGGTCGTCTACGTACCTCAAGAGCCTCCAGCGCCCAAGCCGTTCGTTCGGCGCCGGGTTGAAGCAGCTCCCCTGCCCCTGGACAGGGAAGATGTTCGGGAGCAGGCCAGGCTAAAGCTGGTGGAGCACATGCGCCAACTGAGCGCCACGCACACCCAAACAGAGGCCGCTGCCGCCCTGGGCATCAGTCGCCGCAACGTCTACAAGCACGCCACAATGAACGACATCACCTTCAAGAAGCCGGAACGAGGCGGTGCGAACAACAACTACCGCCGAGACCAAATGGGTGAGCGCGACGCGAAGTACGCCGAGCGCATCCGTGCATTCCTGGAGCTTGGAATCACACGGCGCCAGTGCTGCGGGAAGCTCGCCATCAACAATAAGGCATTCGAGCGGATCATCGCGGCCCACGGCATCGACTATCCAAAGGCTCGGCGCGGAAGCACCTCATGCGCCGCATAGCCCGCACCCAGCAGCGCAAACGTCAAACCTGGCTCGCACTGCCGGCCAGCGGAATAGAAGAGGTAGGCCATGGCCAAGACTGTGCAGGAGCGCTCAGCGAAAACCGCCAGGAAGCGCGCGGCACTTGCCGAAGAGGAATTGAGGCTCAGGGTTCGCCCTGGCACCCGCCAGGCGCTGGCCGACCTGATGGAGTGGTCAGGCATTACTGAGCAGGGCGAGGCGATGACGCTGATGATTCATCACCTGCACGCGCTGGGTTCTGCAAAGTGCCAGCCTCTACTGAATCCGCCGCGCCACGTTTTCGAACCTACTGAAATTGTGGCGCGGGAATTCCGCAATAAAAGCCTGCTCGCCATCCAGAAAGACCCAGGCGACGAGATCATCGAACCCGCGTAACCCACCCTACTCGCTGCATCCGGTAACCGGAGGGCGGCGCCTGACTGGAGATAATCCATGGACTACAACTGCGAATACGTTCGGCAGCACTATCAGGTGCCAGCCGAAATCGGCCGCCGCGTCATCGCTTACGGCAAGCCTGGCATCATCCTGGCGGATCGCGGCCACTACATCGGCGTGGTGCTCGACGAAGACCCAAAGAAGAGGATCAGCAATTACCATCCGACCCACGAAATGCAGTACGGCGAAATGGCCGAGAGGCTGCCGCTAAAAGAGTGGTTGGTCCTGCCGTTCAGGCATGACTGGGAAGACCTCGACTGGAGCCGGGAAGCCCGCGAAGACCTGATCAGGGTCTGGGCGGCCACTCGCAGCCAAGCGAGATACAAGGCCTATGAGCGGCTTCAGGATTACTGCCACAGCATCAAGGCGATGCTGCATTTCAAGGTTCGGCGCGCCTAGATTGCTATAGAAGGGAAAGACACATTGGATTAGGGCAGTTTTTTTCTCTTGCAGAAGTTAATTAGAGCTGTGTCATTAATTACTATTGGCGCTATTTCCCCGCTGAACTTAGGTTGCCAAATTGCTCTGATTTCGCATTGCTTTGAAAAACTTGGTTCTTTTATCAATGCTGGATGACCCCCCCAGTTCAGACCGTTCCACTCCTCGTCGCGCGGCATGTACCGTACTTCTGCGATCCCTAAGAGGACGACTGGAACATGCAAATTTAGCGTTTCCGTTAGTCGCCGATAGAAATTAAATAAGTCCACGATCTCAACGCAAGAATCTGCTCCATCGAACTGCGCAAGTACACTCCTTGAATATTCAGATGAAACACAATGTACAAAACAATTCGGATGATCAAATTTTTGAATCATACGAATATCTTTCAAACTAATTCCATCTGAGTCATCAAAGTCAATAAGTTTGAATTGCTTTATAGCTTCACGATGCGCGCTGCCAACATCTCTGCTATTAAAATATGGAATATCATGAGAGACGCTTTTAATTCCTTCATTTACATCGGCGATGCCGCCTTTATGTTCGGTACTCCTAAAGTCATGAAGTGTTCCGATCCGGACATTTCCAAGCGCCAATAAAGAATCGTTGTATCTCTGACCTGAATATCTAAAAGCTGATGACACTCTCCGCTCCTTGATCCGGCTCCATGCCGGTCACCCGTAATACCCTATATCACTGAACAGCGCCAGCCGGCGAGGATCCCTATGCATACAGCAATTGACCTATTCGCCGGGCTTGGCGGATGGAGTACCGGTGCGCGCGCTGCCGGCGTTGACGTTCTTTGGGCTGCCAACCATTGGCCTGAGGCCGTCAAATGGCACAGCGCCAACCACCCAGGCACCCAGCATGTCTGCCAAGACCTTCATCAGGCCAAGTGGGAAACAGTTCCCAAGCATGATTTGCTTCTGGCATCTCCGTGTTGCCAGGGCCATTCAAAGGCGCGGGGCAAGTCATCGGGCAATCCACAGCACGACGCCAGCCGCTCTACTGCCTGGGCGGTTGTTTCTGCGCTTGAGTTTCACCGACCTGAAGGCGGGATACTGGAGAACGTGGCCGAGTTCATGGACTGGGCGCTATATCCAGCCTGGCTCGCAGCTGTTCAGGCTCTTGGCTACCAGGTTGCACCGCATATCGTCGACTGCGCCGACCTTGGCGTTCCCCAGCATCGTATTCGCCTGTTTCTGGTGCTGACCCGCAGCAGGGCGCCACTGATGCTCCAAATACAACGGCATGAGCATGTGCCAGCCACCAGCTTCCTTGATTTCAATTCTGGAAAATGGTCGCTCATAGATAAGCCAGGACGCGCCACGGCAACTCTTGCACGCGTGGCCAATGGCAGGGATCGCTTCGGTGATCAGTTCATCATGCCCTACTACGGCAAAGGATCTGGGCTCACGGGCAGAGACATGGGCAGACCCATCGGCACCATCACCACGCTGGATCGGTGGGCGCTGGTACGCGGCGACGAGATGAGAATGCTCAGTGCAAATGAGGCTCTGGCCGCCCAGTCATTCCCGGCCAATACCCTGCGACCTGACAACCACCGGCTGACCATGCACATGGCGGGCAACGCAGTACCGCCGCTGGCCGGACAGCGAGTTATCGAAGCATACCTCGCAGCCGCCTAACTCCCCCACTCCACCGCCCGGGCATGGCCCGGCAAGGACTCCCCGTGAAACGAATTTACCTCAGCGGGCCCATGAGCGGCTTTCCCGGGCTGAACTTCCCCACCTTCCACAGCATGACCGCCAGCCTCCGCGCCCGCGGCCACACAGTCACCAACCCCGCCGAGATCAACCCTGAAGGCGGCACCTGGACCGACTGTATGCGCCGCGACATTGCCGCGCTGATGGACTGCGACACCGTGGCCACCCTGGCCGGCTGGGAGCATTCAAAGGGCGCAAAGCTGGAAGTGCTGATCGCCGAGAAGCTCGGCATGACCGTTGTGGATGCCCATGATCTGGTAACGAGGGAGGCTGTATGAGCAGTCAATGGAAACTGGTGCCGGTTGAACCGACCGAAACCATGGTGATAAACGGCTTCGAGTCGGAGCCGGACGAGTGTTTTTCCGATGAGGAAGTCTGGGAGCAGTACCAAGAAATGAGCGGCTGCCAGCAAGCCGCGTTCCGCGCGAAACTGTGCTGGGCCGCAATGCTCGCCGCCGCTCCGGAAGCGCCTGTTACCAATGAGCGTTCCGACAAGGACTATGTCATTGAGCATGCCGAGTACATGGCCAAGTCAGCCGATGATGTGCTGGCGAAGTTCCAGGCATACGGGCTGGCCCTTCTGGCCGTCGATGAGGGTGGCGACGAGGGCGAAGGCGAGCTGCTTGAGAATATCGACTCCGCACGCGGTGACCTGCAGGAGTCACTGGTAGATCTGCGCAGTATGGTTTACGAATTTCGAAAGCGTGCCGCCAAATCCCGATAGGAGCACATCCGTACTCCACCCGCAAAACCTGTAACCCCTCCCCCTTCAAAGTCAGCCGCTATAGCGGCAAGGAACCCGGCATGCCTGAAGAAAGTGTTTTGATCCAGCCGCTGCCAGTCGAGCGTGACGCACACGGCTACTGGACCCACCCAGCCTGGCCATCAACCGAAGACGAGTTGATCCCATACGCCTGGTTTGACTCGCGCGGTCTGGAAGCTCGCGAACGGGCTTTCGAATACGACGCGCCAGAGGAAGTGCAGGCGTCTTGGCTTGCTGAAGGTATCGCCGATTGTGCGGCCTGGCACCCGACCAATCCTCCTGGCGAAGGCTGGTTCATCTTCTCGATCCACGATACCGACGACGGCCCGATCTGTGTGTGGGTGCGTAAGCGGGTGACGCCATGATCGCCCCCCTCTGGTTCGCCTACGTCTTCATCTGCAAGGGGCCACGGTGATGATCCTGCGCGAAGGCTTCATTCGGCGAAAGCTCGAGGCTTCCCTAATCCGCCTGGCTATCGCAATCCTCATGGGGCGCAACGTTCAGCGCTCCTTGGTCGTTTCGCGCCGCGACAATAACGACATGTGGTACATGGCCGAAACGCTCGAAGACATCGCCCAGCGCATCAGCAAGAACTACCCCTAACCCCAATCCCCCTACATGCCTGCCGGTGAGCGGCGGGCGCACGCCTGGAAAATATTTATGACCATCACCGCCCCGGTCATCCGGTACCACGGCGCCAAGTTCCGGCTTGCGCCTTGGGTATTGCAACACTTCCCACCGCACACCTGCTATGTAGAGTCGTTCGGCGGCGCCGCTGGCGTGCTGATGCAAAAGCCTCGGTCGTATGCTGAGGTGTACAACGACCTCGATGGCGACATCGTTAATCTATTCAGGGTTTTGCAGGATCTGGACTCGCGATCGGGACTTGTCGAGCGCTTGGTATTCACGCCCTACTCCCGCGAAGAGTTCGAACTGTCCTGGGAGCCGAGCGCCGAGCCGATCGAACGTGCAAGGCGGACCATCATCAGGGCGCAAATGGGGTTCGGCTCCGCCGGCGCCACCAAGGGCGTGACCGGATTCCGCATCGACACCAAGCGCCAATACGGCACAGCCCAGTCACTCTGGGCCTCCTATCCGGAGCAACTTGCCGAGGTTGGCCAGAGGTTGAGCGGTGTTCTGATCGAAAACCGTCCGGCGATCGAGGTCATAAAAGCGCATGACGGGCCGCAGACACTGCACTACGTCGACCCGCCCTATGTGCATGACACCAGGTACAAAGGCGCGTCGAGCGGCCGGTACTACAAACACGAGATGGATGACGCTGCACACCGCGAACTGCTCGGGGTTTTGCTCGATCTAGAAGGAATGGTCGTGCTGTCGGGATATCCGAGTGACCTGTACGCGGAGCTGCTACCTGGCTGGGCCAGCTACAGCACATCCGCCCGCATCAGCGCAGGGCGCGGCACCGCCAACCGAACCGAATGCATCTGGCTTAACCCCGCCTGCGTCGATCGCGTAAGCCAGATTGGCCTGGACCTCTGCGAAAGAGCATAACCCTAACCCACCTTCTGCCGCCCAGCGCGGCTAGGACACCCCATGTTCGCTATGAAACTCACCCTGATACTGCTGGGCGCTTTGCTGTACCTGGTAGGAACCCTCGGCTGGTTCGGCTGGTTCGCTATCGACCTGCTGGACACCGGCACCACCGAGGCACTGCTCTACGCCTTCGCCGGCACATGCGCCTGGCTGCTGATCAGCTTCGGCCTGGCAATCCACATCATCAAGACAGCGCGGCCCACGGTGGGTGCAAGGAAAGAGCCATGAACAGAGCAGAGAACATCGATCGCTTCCTGCGCCTAGATGAAGTGCTTCATACGACCGGCCTGGGGCGGAATACCGTTTATCGTCGGATCAGGGAGGGCACATTCCCAAAACAGGTTAGAATAGGCCCCAACTCGGTCGCCTGGCGCCAGTCGGCAATCGCTGAATGGATGACCTCAATTACGCCCAGCAACGACAAATCAGTACATTGATCAGTACACCAAAAGCTGACAATCGCACAGAGCCCTTTAAAACCCTGCCTTACAGGTTATACCGTGGAAATCTTCAAAGAGTTTACCTTCGAATCCGCCCACCGCCTGCCCCACGTACCGGAAGGCCACAAATGCGGGCGCCTGCATGGGCATTCGTTCAAGGTGGCCATCCACCTGAGCGGAGACCTGGATCCCCATACTGGCTGGATTCGCGACTTCTCGGAGATCAAAGCGATTTTCAAGCCGCTCTATGAACGCCTCGACCACAACTACCTCAATGACATTCCCGGCCTGGAAAACCCCACCAGCGAAGTGCTGGCCAAGTGGATCTGGACGGAGTTGAAACCTCTGCTGCCGGAACTCAGTGCGATCCGTATCCACGAGACGTGCACCAGTGGCTGCATCTATCGCGGTGAGTAAGTGATCGAGTGTTGAAAAGACCACCTGCGGGGAATGTCACTGTGGCGAGGGAGCTTGCTCCCGCTGGGTCGCGAAGCGGCCCCAAAAGATGGGACTGCTACGCAGCCCAACGGGAGCAAGCTCCCTCGCCACAGGTCACTGTTTGTTCGCTCTAACTCTTATAATTGGCTGGCGACGCTGTTTGACTGAGCCAGTTTGGCTCACCGCTGCACTGCTTTTGCGCTGATTGGGAGGGGGCGGCCTTATAAAGGGCTTGCTCCCGTCAACGCATACCTGCCTGCACCGGCGTTGGCACGCAGGATGCACGCGACCTGGGTCACCACTCAGGGAGCAGCCCCATGACGCAGCAAGAACCCGGCAACGACTACCCTCTCAGCGAAGTCCCCTTGCATGCGCGCAAGGGTCTGGCCTCTACGGCCATGGTGTTGCTGGGGTTCACCTTTTTTACCGCGACCATGTTCGCCGGCGGCAAGCTGGGGGTGGCGTTCAGCTTCATCGACATGCTTGGCGTCGTGGCCCTGGGTAACCTGTTGTTGGGTATCTACGCCGCAGGCTTGGGTTACATCGCGTTCAAGAGCGGCTTGAACTCGGTGCTGATGGGGCGTTTCTGCTTTGGCGAAGTGGGCAGCAAGCTCAGTGACTTGATCCTCGGTTTTACCCAGATCGGCTGGTATGCCTGGGGCACGGCCACGGCCGCCGTGGTATTGGGCAAATATTTCCAGTTGAGCCCGGGCAGTGTGCTGGGGCTGATGCTGGTGTTTGGCTTATTGTTCTGCGCCACCGCCTACGTGGGGTATCGCGGGTTGGAAATCCTGTCCTACATCGCGGTACCGGCCATGGGCATCCTGTTGCTGCTGTCGATGTGGGTCGCCACCGTGAAGGTCGGCGGGCTGGAGGGGCTGCTGGCGGTGGTGCCCAGCGCTGAGCTGGACTTGTCCACCGCCATCACCCTGGTGTTCGGGACCTTTGTCAGCGGTGCAACCCAGGCCACCAACTGGACACGGTTTTCGCGCTCGGCCAAGGTTGCGGTGCTGGCCAGCCTGATCGGCTTTTTTGTCGGCAACGGCTTGATGGTGTTGATCGGGGCCTATGGCGCCATCGTCTATCAGCAACCGGATGTGGTGGAGGTCTTGCTGCTGCAAGGTTTCGCCACGGCAGCGATGGCCATGCTGCTGCTTAATATCTGGAGCACCCAGGACAACACCATCTACAACTTCGCCGTCGCTGGTTGCAACCTGCTGCGCACTCAACGGCGCAAGAGCGTGACCCTGGCCGGCGCGGTGATCGGTACCCTGCTCGCCTTGTTCGGCATGTACGACCTGCTGGTGCCGTACCTGATCCTGCTGGGCACGGTCATCCCGCCGATTGGGGGCGTGATCATGGCGGACTTCTTCTATCGCTATCGCGGCCAATACCCACGCCTGGCGCAGGCTCGCCTACCGGCGTTCAATTGGCCTGGCCTGATTGCGTATGGAGTGGGCACCGTGCTGGCGTTCAACTCGCCGTGGGTCGCGCCGCTGGTGGGAATTTTTGCCGCATCGCTGACCTATGTGCTGCTCAGCCCCATACTACGCGCCATGACCGCCTGGACATCGGTATCGCCCTGAGGATCTGGCGGCTGTCTGCCTGATTGTTTTTAGCCAAGAGGAACTTGACCATGCACATCATCAATGCCCGCCTGCGCAACCGTGAAGGCCTGCATGATCTGCACCTGGAACACGGCCGGATCGCCAGCATCACTGCGCAAACCGGGGTGCCAACGCTGATGGCCGGCGACTTGGACGCCGCCGGCAACCTGGTGATACCGCCCTTCGTCGAACCCCACATCCATCTTGACGCCACGCTTACCGCCGGCGAACCGCGCTGGAACATGAGCGGTACGCTGTTTGAAGGCATCGAATGCTGGGGCGAACGCAAGGCCACCATTACCCAGCAAGACACCAAGGCGCGGGCCAAAAAAACCATACAGGCCCTCGCCGCCCATGGCATCCAGCATGTGCGCACCCATGTCGACGTCACTGACCCGGACCTCACCGCGCTCAAGGCCATGCTGCAAGTGCGTGAAGAAAGCACGCACCTGATCGACCTGCAAATCGTTGCCTTCCCCCAGGAGGGTATCGAGTCATTCCGCAATGGCCGCGAACTGATGGAAGAAGCCATTCGCCTGGGTGCCGACGTGATCGGTGGCATCCCCCACTTCGAATACACCCGCGACCAAGGCGTGAGTTCGGTGAAGTTCCTCATGGACCTGGCCGAACGCACCGGCTGCCTGGTGGACGTGCACTGTGACGAAACCGATGACCCCCACTCACGCTTTCTCGAAGTCCTCGCCGAAGAAGCCCGCAGCCGCGACATGGGTGCCCGCGTGACAGCCAGCCACACCACGGCCATGGGCTCCTACGACAACGCTTACTGCGCCAAGCTGTTTCGCCTCCTGGGGCATTCCGGTATCAGCTTTGTCTCGTGCCCTACCGAAAGCATCCACCTGCAAGGCCGCTTCGACAACTTCCCGAAACGGCGCGGTGTCACCCGTGTGAACGAACTGCTTGAGGCCGGCATGAACGTGTGTTTCGGCCAGGATTCCATCGTCGACCCCTGGTACCCGCTGGGTAACGGCAACATTCTGCGAGTACTGGAGGCCGGTCTGCACATCTGTCATATGCTCGGTTACCGCAATTTGCAAAACGCCCTGGACCTGGTTACCGACAACAGCGCCAAGGCCATGGCCCTGGGCGACCGATACGGACTGCAAGTAGGCCGCCCGGCCAATCTATTGATCCTGTCGGCCGACAGCGACTACGAAGTCATACGTAGCCAGGGCCTGCCGCTGTACTCGATTCGCAACGGCAAGGTGCTGATGAAGCGGCAACCGGCCCAGGTAGAGTTTATGTAACCGCGTGGGTTAGACGACTGAGTCGATGTCCAGCGTTTGCGCCCGGGCCTGCTCATCGTGGGCAGGCGGTGGGATGCTGGCGAATTGGGACGACTCACGATTCTCGCGGTGGCTGAACCAACGTTTGAGGCTCGATTGCAGATGTGCAGAACGGGCATGGCTGCCGTAGACATCATGGGCTTGCAGGCGACGCCAGCGCAGGCTTGCCAAGCGCTCGCGGCTGGTGTGCAAACGGTCGATCTCTGCGTTCAAGGCATCGGTGGGTTCATGGCTACGATCATTGGCTGGGCGCCGCTGAGCCAGTTCACGCCGCTTGGCCCGCAGTTGCTCGCGCATGTCTTCGAAGGCCCGGTCGAGCAGCTCGAACTCCCGCTGGGTCACCAGCGGGCCGTCACTCTCCAGGGTTTGTTGCCAGCGGCGCAACGTCGCCCAGGCTGCAGGGATGTAGCTGGTAGTCATGAAGTGCTGGTCGGCTTGGAACAGTTGCCTCAGCAGATTATCGCGGTCGGGCATATCGCCCTGCAGTTGCAATGCGCGGTTGCACCCCGCCTCTTGGAGCGATTCACAGCCCGGCTTCCATAACACCGAGGAATGGCTGCCATCGGCGAGTGTGATTGGCATGAAGTGATATTGCTCACCGTGATGCCGATAGGGGTTGCCGCCTACGCGCACCAGCCCAGCGGCGAACAGCAGGCCGCCGGGTGCGGGGTTGCTGAATAGGGTGATGGCCCCGGGAATCCAGAGCTTGGCGGTGGTGTTCATCCAGGGCGCCGGGACACTGGGGACGGGGTCGTTGTGGTTGACGATGCGGTGGTGGACCAGGGTTGAGGCGCCGGCGGTGAATTCAGCGTCGGCGGCGCGTGGGGCGCCGTAGGTGTAGAGGAGTGGGTCGTAATCTCGATCTGGTGTGCGGCGTAGGGCCTCTGCCAATAAGAGTGCTATAGCACCCCCAAGACTATGGCCACAAATGATAATTCGTTGCCTGCTGTGATATCGAAAAAGGTAACCCGATACAAAATTATGCATGGCCTGAAATGCCTGATAAAAACCTTGATGGGCTTTTCCAACGCCCTCGATGAATGGGACTTGATGGGCGTTTGCATCGCGTAGAACATCGGCACCACTAGCGGTGCCGCGTACAGCAATAAGCACCACTTCATCGTGATGACAAATGAATGCTTGAGTATCTGTTCCAAACTCTACATCGTTAAAAAAGTGTATACGCTCCGGATGCTCGAGATCATGCGCATTGGCATTCTGCCCGTACAACTCTGGGTCAAAAGGCAAAATCTCGAAACGACGGGAATAAGCTACGTCTTCATACAATGGATAAAATCGTTGCACTTGCTCTGAGTCAAACCTCCACGCCTCTCGGTGACATGACAAGCGTTCGGAAAACAAATTCCCGATACTTGGATGCCAAGGAAAGCTGACTTTATCCTTAGGTTCTGCTGAAGGATCTTGGCCAAACTCGCAATAGCTTAATGTTGCCATTAATGCCAGTTGGTACAGGTTCAATGCGCAAAATTGATCCTGCGTAGAAAGGATTGGCCGTAATGCTCTTAGAGGTCGCACCTGCAACATTGTGAATTTTTTTGGAAAGAGCACCAGCCCCTTGAAGGAAGACTCGGGAGGTCCAAAACCAAGGTCTGCCATCATCTTGAGTGCATGCCGCATTGGACGGTGAGCCTGTGACGACAGGGGCGGCAAGTGAGCGCTATGTCGAACCAGGTCACTCACTTCAACCTGATAAAAATGATCTGCATTTGGGCGTGCGGGATTTTTTTCGACAATCTGATCGTGGTTATCAAGAAAATGGGTTTGCTCGGCACGCACTTGCAACTCAGTGATAGGCAATGCATAGAATGAACGTGTCATGAGCGACTGATAGAGCGTTTCCCGACCTGAATAGCGCTCATCCATCATCAGAATTACGGGTCCACAGAAAAAGCCCTCCACTCGGGCAAAACCCTCCCCGTTCAACCGACCGTTGTATTGCTGACCAGCAACGTCACGCAGGGTGTAAGGCAGTCCCCCATAACTTTTTCCATTTCCCGTTTCATCGACTAAGCAGAAGGTCAACCAACCCCCATTCAATGAGCAAGCAGGCATCCTGTCGTTGAAAAACTGTTGCTTCCATGCAGCTTCTTCCATGAGGTTTCTCCTGATTAATCACAGGTCGGATAAATATTGCATAGACGCCCATCTGGCATTTTGAAAGCCTTGAAGTCAGAGACATTGCCGCGACAAAACGCAAATATGTCTTCCTGGCTTTCTCCCCTGCAACGCTTCCAGCCACCGACAACCTTTACCCAGTTGTCTCGCACTGCTGGTTGTTCTTCTTCGGTTAACGCCAGCACCATTCTCAGCGTCTTCCCACGCAACCCAGCACGGGACACATAACCGCCAGCACGAGCTTTCGTAAGCTGTCCGCTGGTGTTCAGCGAATTGCATTTAAGCCCCTTAATAAGGGCATGCTGGGGGCCAACAGTACGAAACAACCATTGACATTGCCCTGGGAGCTCTCGGACATAACTTTCCGACATCAAAGACATTCCGCCCTCCCAACTATCTCGGATATAAACAGCGGCGTAATCCCGTCCAACGTCCGACCAACGCTCCCCCCACTTTGCGTTAATCGCAAACACCAGTTTACGTAACATCAGCGAGCAGCCTTCCACCCGTTCTGTCAGTGGCACGTCGAAACTCACTCTATTCGCTATGGGCTTGCTGGCAGCCTTGAATATTTTGAGATCCGGTCGCTTGCCATGTCTTCGAGGCAACTTGCATGTTTCGCCCGGCGCGGGGGTGTAGGAAGCATCGCCCACAAGGCCGAAATGCGCCGGCAAATCCACCTCCAACGTAAAACGCTCCACCGCCCTTCCCGTACATCCCGAAAGCACCGCAGCCACCAGTAGCACCAATCCCATCCATTTACTCACGGCTCCCTACCTCCCTGTGCCACTGCGCCGCCACTCGTAAAAAATGCTCCCCTGGCGCCTCGCCTGCCCTCGGTTGCCAGTGAGTAACACTACTGCCGGTCGCCTCTGCCAACCGACGAACCACCAGAAATTCGAGCTGCTCCGGCTCCCGCCATTGCCAGGTGTGCGCTTGCTCCAGTACTTGGGACAGCCAAATCCTGGGGTCTTGGAATTCGACCAATGCCGCCAGGTCTTCACTGTGCTCAGCCAGCAGGTAACGCAGGATATTGGCGTGCAGGACCGCTTCGGCCTGGGGGTTGGGTGTGTCGAGCCACGGCGGGGACTCAGGCGCGGGGTAGTCGCCCGGTGCAGGGTTTTCGTGATGGCACCAACGGCCTTCACGCCAATAGCACACGCTGATCAGTGGCCCTAGGTAGACCGGCCAATGTTCCTCAGCCAGATGGGCCAAGGCACGGGCCAGGGTGCGGTTGTCGTGAAAGCGATAAAGCGCCTGCTGGCCTGCTGGCCCGACCAGCAGTCTCTCGCGCCAATGGCGCGCGATACCCGCCAGGTCGTTGGCCGGAAGGCTGGCGAGCCAACCCCAGTTCGACTCAGGGTGTAACAGCAGGTCGGCCAGTGCAGGCTCATTCATCTGCTCCAGTAACAATACGACCGGGCCTGAATTCGCCAACTCCGCCGCAGCGGTCTCGCTGTAGAGGCTGCAATAGTGCGACGGGGCGCGATCTGTCAGCAGGGGTTGGCGAGCCTCGTGATTTCCCTCCAGCATCAGGCACAGTTGGTGTCCGCTCTGCTGTTGTTGGGCCATCCAGCGATGGGGCAAATTGTCCATCAGGCGGCCCTCCCCGCGATATTGCACAGGCCTTCGCGGCAGCGTTCGCACAGTGGGCAAAAGTCCGCGCCCAGTTGCTTGGCCAGATCCATGATGACGCCTTGCGCTGCAGAGATTTGCGCGCCGGCAACCAATGACGGGCTCACCGAACGGCCGGCAGACGGCAAACCGCCCAGGGTGATGGACCGGCTGCTGCAAATACTGCCGGCTTGCATCACCAGGTGTTCCCCACCCGCCTTCAGGCTCAGTTGCGCACCCGCCTCTATCACCAGGCTGGCACCGGCCTTGAGATGAACCTCCTGCCCGGCTTCGATCACCAAGCTTTGGCCAACGCGAGTCAGGCTATCGCCCTCTACCTCCAGGCGACTGTCATGCCCCACCCGTTGCTCCAGGTCACGCTGGGCGCGCAGGTAAATGAGCTCTTCGCCGCGTCGGTCTTCAAGGTACAACTCATTGGCGCCCCCGCCGCCCGGCGAACTGCGGCTGCGCAGAACGCTGCGTGTCTTGTGCTGCGGCAAAGGGTACGCCGGCAGGTGCGATGCATTGGGCAGGCAACCGGTGACAAGGGGTTGGTCCGGGTCTCCCTCCAGAAAGCTCACCAACACTTCCATGCCCACCCGTGGAATGACCATGGCGCCAAACCCATCACCCGCCCAACCGGACGCCACACGCAGCCAACAACTGCTGGTCTCGTCGCCCTTTTCCGCGCGATCCCAGTGAAAGCGCACCTTCACACGACCATAGGCATCGCAGTGCACGTCCTCGCTGGCAGGCCCGGTTACCGTCGCGGTCTGGCTGCCACTGATCGTTGGCTTGGGGTGCTTGAGGGCCGGTCGATGCACTGCGCGCCAGGGGGTTGCGGTGAACCGGTTGCGATAGCCTTGGAACCCATTGGCATCAACGATCGACTCCTCCAACACCTGCGGCTGGTAACCCTCATGACGCACCGAGGTCAGCAGCCATAAGTCGTTGCAGGCTGGGTCCGGGTGATCACACAGCTCAAGAAAGTGACCGCTGCACAATGCCGGTTGATCGCTCTTGCCCAGTACCCGATGGCGATCACGCTGGTGGCGCTCCAGGCCGCGCCGTACCAGCTGCACACCGCGTGCATGGCACGTAAAGCCGGCAGGGTAGCCATAGTCTTCCAAAGGATCGACCGGCCCGGCACCGGCTTGGTCATGCAGGCGAAACGAAGGGTGCTCAAAGTCATAGTCACGACGTACGGTACGCCGGCTGCGCGTTACCATGCGCCGGTCGAAACGTTGGACAACCGGGGCCCCAAGCGATGGATCAGACGACCAACAATAGCGCTGCACCGGCAACCGGCGAAATACTGTCTGGTCATCACCGAACACCAGCAGATGATTCTGCGCGCTGTGGCGAAAGTGGTAGTGAATACCCTCCTCCTCACACAGCCGCTGGATGAAATGCAGGTCGGACTCCCTGTACTGCACGCAAAATGTGCGCGGTGGATACACCACCGGCCCCAACTCAAACGTGTAGGCGTCGGCAAAGATACCGTGGTGTTCGAGGACCGCGGCAATGATCTGCGGTACGCTGCACTGCTGAAAAACCCGCTGGTCGCAACGATGGGCCAGGGATGCCAGGCGTGGGGCCAGCGTCAGGTGATAAAGGGTGAGCCGCGTACCGGGATCATCCCGACCGATGGCGTAGATTTGCCCATGCAAGCCCTGGCCTGCTTCGCCGAAAGCCAGATAGACGGGTTGATGAAGCAACGCCTCCAGGTCAAGGAAAGGATCTTCGCTGACTAACTGCACTTGTATAAAGTAAGGCTGATCAAGGGCTTCGCTGCCTTTGAACGCCACTACCTGAAGTTCTGTATTTATGCTTGAAAGGACTAACTTGAAACGCGACGAAACAACCTCGTTAACCATCCTTTGTTACCCGCCATCAACTTTCTCTTGAACGACTCTCTCTCGCCCCAACCCCCATTCGGATTGCGAAAAAAAGCACCTGAACACGCTCAAGCTTAGCGACCCCAGGCACTTTTCGGTCCTTTTTGAATAAAACAGAAGTTTCGTACAGCGAAGATGGAAGTGTCTTTTACAGAATATATACAACCAAAAAATCTTCTAACAGCATGAAGAAAATTCCGACTACAGATTGTCTCTGTATAACTCAACTTTAAGGAAACGGCTGACACTTATTTAATGCGACAGTCGTTTCCGCTTTTTAGTCGCCCTGTCCCGCTACAAATGTTGGCTCCTGACCATGGGTAACCACGATGCGAAGCGAGCCGCTCTTGCTCTTGATCTGCTTTTGATCTTGATCTCAGGCGCCCCGTCAAACCACGCTGGCCGGAATTCGACAGGGATTTGGGGGGTAAACCGGCAGGGATGCCGGTTTAGCCGCCCCGCGCCATGGATGGCGCGTGGCGGCGGCCCCCCAAATCACTGGCGGATTACGGGCACACCGAGCCTAGGCGAGGTGCCGAGTGGTGGGGCGAGGACCTTTTGGTTACTTTTGGCTGGGCCGGCATTCCGGTCCTTCCAAAAGTGACCCGCTGTCAGAGCGGAACCCTAAGCGGCCGTTACCGCAGGAATGGATATGTACACAATCCAATTGTGTTGACTGTCAGGCCACCTTCGCGAGCAAGCCCGCTCCCACAGTTTGATCGTGGGGTATCAGGTAGATATGCATCGGCTGGCAGGCCGTCTTCGCAGGCAAGCCAGCTCCCACATTAGGATCGCGGGGCGTCAGGACTCCCCCACTGATATCGCCCCCGCGTCTCTACCTAGCGGGACTGCGGCGTATTACAGAACGCCAAGTCTGTGGAAAGTGAGCTGGAAGGTGGTAATCCGCCGCAAGAAACCTGGGGTTCAGCCACTCCCGCAGGGATTACACACCTTCCAGCCCACCTCCTACAGGCTCGATCATTTTCTACGTGGTCACCGGTGGTCAAAGCGTTCCGTGTTTGTAAAAAAATTTGCCTCGCACCCCGTAACACCAAGGGAACCCGGCTCGCTCGAGAGGGCCTGATGTGCAAGGATGTCGCGCCGGACATCGTTCGTTGAACGCCAAACCAAGGATTTTTCATGACTGCCATTCCCACCCCTGCCCCCGTGGTTCCCGGGCGACTGGAACAGATGTCGACCCGCATCGCTTTTTTTATCGCAGGTTTTGGTATCGCGGCCTGGGCGCCGTTGGTGCCGTATGCCAAGGCACGCGCGAACCTGAATGAAGGCACCCTTGGCTTGCTGTTGTTGTGCCTGGGGGTGGGGTCGATCATCGCAATGCCGGCAGCGGGTGCGCTCGCCTCGCGTTACGGTTGCCGACGCGTGCTGACCGCAGGGACACTGATGATCTGCCTGGCCCTGCCGATACTGGCCACCGTCAGTTCGATCCCGTTGTTGATTGCCGGGTTATTCCTGTTTGGCGCAGGCCTGGGCACCGTGGACTCCACCGTCAACCTGCAAGCGGTGATCGTTGAGCGCGCCAGTGGCAAAACCATGATGTCGGGCTTCCATGGGTTGTTCAGCCTGGGGGGCATTGTCGGCGCAGCGGGGGTTGCGGGGTTACTTGGCCTGGGGCTGTCGCCATTGCAGGCAACTCTGGTGGTGGTGGTTATCACGCTGGGAGCGCTGTTCAAGGCTGCACCGCACTTGTTGCCTTACGGCAGTGAAAGCTCAGGGCCGGCATTTGCAGTGCCCCATGGGGTGGTGTTGTTTATCGGTTGCCTGTGTTTTATCGTCTTTTTGGCTGAAGGTGCCGTACTGGATTGGAGTGCCGTGTTTTTGAGCGCCGAGCGCGGCCTGGATGAGGCTTACGCCGGCCTGGGCTACGCGGCATTTGCCTTGACCATGACCGCAGGGCGACTCACCGGCGATGCCATTGTTCGACGCCTGGGGCCCACACGGGTGATTGTGATCGGTGGCGCGCTGGCCTGTGCCGGCTTGCTCCTCGCAACCCTATTGCCAGCGTGGGAAACGGCGCTGCTCGGATATGCGCTGGTGGGTGCCGGGTGTTCGAATATCGTGCCGGTGCTGTATACCGCCGTGGGCAAGCAAACAGTGATGCCGGAACATATTGCGGTGCCCGCCATCACCACACTGGGTTATGCCGGCATTCTCGCCGGCCCCGCCATGATTGGCTTTATCGCCCATGGCAGCAGCTTGAGTACTGCCTTCATCCTGATCGCGGTATTGCTGGCGGCAGTGGCCATCAGTGGCAAAATCCTCAAGGTATAGCTCGCTTTTCAGCGTGCCTTGCGAGCGGCGTCCTGCTCATGCCACCGTTCAAGGCTTTTGTTGCTCAGCCACCCCTCTTTGTGAGGTGGACCAAATAGTCGTGTGACATTTGCACGCTCCAATGAGGGCAACAAGCCTGGGCGCTCAATAATGTTCTTGGCGGTGTAGACGCAGAACTCGCTGTATTTGGATTGGGGCATGCCCGTGGACGTATCCAGCACGGGCGCGCTCTGTTGATCAACCTCGTATGGGTCCTGCATGACCTCCCTGAGCTTGGCGATTTCCACGTACTGATGCTGTTCAAACAGGTAGGTTCGATCCATGGTCTCGTCTCTCAACAGCGGAAACTGGCCTTGCAGTGCCTCCACCACCTGCGCATTGCCTTGCGCATGAAACGGGTCTTGACTGAACACATTCGCCGAGCTGTTCCCCTGCAACGCCTGGGCAGCCGCACTGAGGCTATCGCGCGTAATATCGCCGTCCCGGCTGAAAACCGCATCACTCAAGCGCGGGCGCTTGAGCATTTCCCTCACGACCTGAATCACGTCATCCAACGCCTCGCTTTCCCCCTTAGGATGAGCGGCGATCCGCTGCAAAGACATCCAGGTCAGTCGCCCATCACTCAGGAACGAGTGCAGCAAGGCGAAGGATTTCTCCAGCGCTTTAGTCAACTGGCTATCCGTTGACGTTGCACTCGGCAGGACACCACTGGACCGCTCAATGGGTAAGTTCTGCAAGTCTCGATGACGCAGAGCCGACAAGGGTGCACGAAAAAGACGGGGCTTGCGCGGGCCTTCCACCGGGGACGAGGAAGAGCTTTCATGCCAGGTTTCAGCGGTGGCCGGTGGTGGCTTGGTTGATTGTACGGCCGGCCTGTCGGGGGGGAGAGGCCGGGGAGGTAGTACACCCTCGATTGTCATGGGTGATGCCGAGCGCGAAAAACTCGCGCTCTAATCTGAGATAAATGGCCTCAGAATTTTTTGCAGCTGTTGCAACAGAATATCAAAACAGACCGGCAGGTTCGGCCTGAATGTCCCAACTGAAGATCAACACCTCCTTTGCATCACTCCCTTTACCGCCCCCAACGGTGTATTTGATGTCAGTGGTTTCTATGTGGAAATCAGCAAATACCCTACGGATGTCAGGGTGGTCATTCAGGCTAACGATAGCCTTGCCCTTAATTTCTCTTAAAACTGTGGCCATCGCTTCGTACTGTTCCAGCCCAAACGGAACGCCGTAGCCTTCCGTCTGCCAATACGGCGGGTCACAGTAAAACAGCGTGTGTTCACGGTCGTACTTCTTCATCACCTCTTGCCAACCCAAGTGCTCTATATAAGTGCTGCTCAGACGCAGGTGCGCGGCTGATAGCGTCTCTTCTAAGCGCAGTAGGTTTAGTCCTGGTGGTGTCGTGGTAGCGGTTCCATACGATTGTCCATCAACGCGTCCGCCGAAAGCGGATTGCTGCAGGTAGTAAAACCTGGCTGCCCTCTGGATATCGGTAAGGGTCTCCGGCCTCGTCATCTGCAACCACTTAAACACCTGGCGGCTCGACAGAGCCCATTTGAACTGCCTGACGAACTCTTCCAAGTGGTTTTGCACCACCCGGTAGAGGTTGATCAAGTCACCGTTGACATCATTAAGCACCTCGACCTCTGCCGGTACCGGTCTTAAAAAAAATAGCGCGGCGCCTCCGGCAAAAGGCTCCACATAACAACTGTGAGCCGGAAACAGCGTAAAGATACGGTCGGCGAGACGGCGTTTGCCACCTATCCAGGGGATAATCGGTTGCGCGGACATACTGCCTCCTGAAGGCTTGGGACGCTCGCTGGCGATGTCAGGAGGCTCTCGGCCTTCAAATGGTTAAGCGTCCGGCAACGCGGGCACTTGATCTGTAACTCCGTAAACCCACATACGGCGGCTAACTTTCGGCCACAGTGGCCACAACGTATCTCTTGCATCATCTGCAAACCTTTTGCACTTCTGGTAGGCTTTCCAGCGCTCACGTGAGCGGGAGGGCCTTGGCTGGCTTGCAGGGTAGTTCTGCTGGTTGGCGGTCAGCTTAGATGCGTCTACATCTGAGCTGGCAGCCCTCTTTTATTGCTGATTGCGATTGGCGGGTGAAGCTGGCCAATCAATAATTTTCGGAAAGTCAGGCTGCCGCTGAATTCTGTTCAAGCCTATGCGATAGCGCTTCCATTCCTCTATTTCTATCTCTTCTTCCGGCGACGCGTCGCCCAGATCCACTGCATCTTGCAATGGTGCTATTCGCGTGGCTGCAGCCGCCAACAATCGGTCGCGTTCAGCTAGGGCTTGACTGGATAGTGCCTTAGCCTCTGCTTCTTGATCTAACTGCCAGCGATCTTCTTGCCATACGTAAAACGGACCGGGACAGACTTCTGCTGTCAGGTAATCGGGAAGCGGGCCAAGCTCTTGCCATTCGCGAGCCTTCCCATCGACTTTGCTATAGACAATGCCTCGACAGTCTTGAACTAACGACCAGGTCTGATCGCTGTCGGGAGTATTGATCACTGCAAAGCCTATTTTGTTTGGCGGCGGCGCTTCGACAAAGGCCCCGGCTGGTATGAGCCAGTTATCCGGGTCAAGCGGGTTGGGGTCTGCAAATGCTTCACCTATGTACTCCCCCGTAACCGGATGGGCTAGGTAAATCCGCGGAGGATTGGAATCTGTCATGGTTCACCTCAGTACTTGATACACATCAGTCGTGCAACGTTTCGAGGACGCGTTTCGGCCCCGCCGGTTCTACCGGTGGTTCCGACGCTCACGCTACCGTCAACTTTAAAGTCTGTTGTTGTATTTCCTCCAGCAGCTCCAGCGGCTCCGGTACCGTCGCTAGTCAGCGTGTGATCGTGAGCCTCCAGCATTGGGGGTTGCCAGGTTCCTAGACCACGACCGGCATCAACACCGCGACCGTCATCGAGCCCTCTGAAGAACTCTGCGCGACTTTCGGGCAGGTTGAACGTGGTACTCCCGTCTCCCGCACCGTAGGTCGTACCAATTACTGCAAAGAGATTGGCGTATACGGTTCTGGAAACTGCAGCACCATTTTCTTTCAGGAATCCAGCAGGCGCTCTGGCGCCCGCGAAAGCGATAGAAGTCCCAACCGGCAGAAGAGCATTTGCATCTAAATTTCCGTCATGCCATAGGGTCCGTTTCGGCGTCCACTTACCTGAGTTCGTCACGCCGCGAACGCAGATAATCACATCATCACGGCCCTGACCTACAGCAATCTGGCCAGCGCACGACTTGTCGGAATAGGGGAGGTTTAAGATGGATGAATACTGTAAAAAAGCTGTTGGCGATCCATCCATCGCGTAAAAACCACCGGGCAAACCAATTGTCTCGATGGGTGCTACATCAGTGGACGTGCCACCGATACCAAAGCGACCAATTTTGACCCCATCAAGTATTCCGTAATCCGCAAGGCTCACGCCTTTGTTAGCCTTACCGGCCAGCGCTTTTGTCATTGTGGACGCGAAGTTCGGATCGTTTCCTAGCGCGGTAGCCAACTCGTTTAATGTGTCAAGCGCCTCTGGCGAAGAACCCACCAATGCAGAAACAGCTGCCCGAACGAACGCAGTGTTCGCGACACGCTTTGAATTGTCTCCAGCGGCCACGTTCGGCACCTCTGGCGCTCCAGTAAAGACAGGGCTCGCAAGTGGTGCCTTGGTTGAGGGGTCGAAGCTACCTGTATGCCAAAGTTTCCGGGTGGGCGTCCACTCTCCTGAGTTGCTCACGCTCCTGATATAAACTACTGGCTCTGCTCCGCCTTGCTCAAAGCCTAACTGCCCAGCGAAACCCTCCTCCCCATAAGGGATGTTGATCAACCCTACGTAGTTGGCAAAAGTGGTATATCCCTCCTTGAACGAGTAAAAGCCGCCGAGCAGATTTTTGGAATCAATACGCCCTTGTGGAGATACTTTCCCGCCGAGCCCGTAATCACCGATAGCGATAGCGTCGATGATCCCGTGCCCATCTAAGGTCCGGGGATTTTCACCTGCGGTGGCTACGCCCTTCGCGTTTAATGTGACTTTTGTGTAGCTTCCAGCCAAAACACCTGAGTCAGCGAGCGTTAACGTTATCTCCGTGTCGGCGCTACCGTCGAAGCTAACGCTGCCACTGACCGCGCCCTTGAACTTCAACAAGCGAGCTGTGGCCAGCTGAGCAGCCAAGCCAACGGCGGTTTTACCGTTAACAATCTTTGCGATAGCGGCTTTCAGCCACGCAGTTCGATTGCCCAACTGCTCAGCTTGTTTGTTCGCTATGCCACCAGGGCCACCTAATACCCTATCCGAAGTTTCAATTTGGTAAGTCCCATCTGCGTAGTCTTCTGTTTCAGGCAAGGTGGCCATCAAATACTGCTCCCATGGTTATACAGCCCGTCATAACGAGCGGCGCCGTTGTAGCGAATGGCCACGGCTTGATACTCAAGCGAGGCAAGGCGGCACCTTTTAGGTGCGATGGTGGACAACATGCGGCGGATTAGATCCGCCTGATCGTTCGTAATGGGCTCGGCGAATATCACGCGATACGCTGCCCAGGCGCGGGGCGCGCCGTAGACGTAAAGCCCGTTGAAGTTAATGCTGCCGTCATAGGTGCGACCGCCGAGGCCCTCCTGCAGCTGGACCTCGCCAAAGCCTAGCAGGCGGATAATTTCCCGGATCGCCCAGGGCGTGCCCTTGTATCGGTGCAGCTCTACTGCGTTTTTGAGTAGGTTCCTGCGGGCGTCTTCGGACTCGGCCAACAACCAAGCGGCCTCATCGAGCAGGCTGAACTGATCGGCCAGCACGGGCAGCAGAGGCGCTTTCACCAGGTCGAGGAGATAGACCAGCATCGGCGTCAAATCAATGCCGGCATGCCGTTCTTCAAGCAACTTGCACAGGCGTGCAAAGCGTTCGTCACCCGCCAGCGCTGGCGGCAGGGTCAACTCAGCCATCAGACACCCCCGCATAGAGGATGTCGATGTCAGAGCAATCAGCCCAGCTGTGTCGCCCTAGTGTCAGGGGAACAGCCGGTAGCTCCAGGACTGAGCGGTACACGCCCGAGACCTGCAGTCGGGCGTTGAGCTGCTCGGGCACGATGTCGAGCCCGAGTTTGACGCGCAGTTCCTGGGCGTAGTCCTGGGCGGCCTTACGCACTGCGGCCAGAGTGGGCTCTCTGTCGGCCCAGGCGTACAGCGTGATGTGCGACTTGATACGCCAGTCGATATGTTCCGGCATCTGCGCTCGCACTGTGTCACACAGAGGGCGTAGTTTTTGGCCGGTCAGGTAACGCTCGATCTGCTCCAGGAGGTTCGCCGTAGGCATACCCGTTTCAGTGAGCGGATGAATAGCCACCTCGCCATCTGGCAATCCGTCCTCGGGACCGCGTACGGCCACATCAATGATGGACTGGTGGACCGATAGCGCGTGATACCGGTAGGCGCCCTCACTGCCTGCTGTGGTGTAAGCCTCGGGGGCAAGAATGATCCGTTCTATATAATGAGGATCGACCTCGTCTTCTGCGCCGTCGACAGGTACGGTGATATTACTGGCCGATAACCCGGTAAACCCCTCACCGACCAATGTATTGATTTGACCGATAGCCCAACCGTTGCCGATAACACCGGGGGTGTCGCAGACAGCCCGCACCTGCACAGTAAGCGCTCCCGCCTTCAAGACCGCCTCCTGACGGGTAAGAAACGCCACGGCGCCATTTTGAGTGGTTAGGCGTGTATTGGCGGGAATCAAACGATCCTGCGGTTGCCCACCGACGATATCGAACTGGACGGTGCAAACCGCACCAACGGATAACAAGCGTGGCGTACCAACTAGGTCGCCCAGGTAGTCAAGGATCGGCCCTCTGCTGTATCGCACCAGGAGCTTCTCACCAGCGTTCTGGATCGCAGCCTTGATTCGTGTTTCTGAATAAGCTACCTGGTTGAGGAATAAACGCTCGATCTGCGCGGGGTACAACGACTTGCCGGACTCTTTCTCGTAGCTGGCAATAATCTCAGCCTCTGTGGCCGCAGGATCGATCTTGACGAACTCGGGCTTAGGTAGCTCGCGCATACGGCACCTCGGTCAGTTGAGGAACGCCATCGGCAACACGCCATTGCACGCGCACCGTGACGTGTTCGTCGTCGATACTGACTTGCACCTGGACAATGGAAACGCGGGTTTCCCAGCGACGAATGGCGTCAACCGATTCGCGCACCAGGTGCGGGGTGACCCGGTTGGTGGGCCAGTCGATATACAGATGTAGGTCGCTGCCGAAGTCGGGCCTGTGGGCATCGCTGCCCTTGGGCGTGGTCAGGATAATTCGAATAGCCTGGTCAATGTCCCGTAGGCCCTCAACCACCCCTCCGGGTGTACCGAGGGCGGGCTGCCAGTGGGCGGCGGTGATGCTGGTATAAGCAAGGGGAGTCGTCATGTGCCAATGATGGAGAAACCATCTACGCTTGGCTTTTAACCTAGTTTAAAGAAGACCGTGCTTAGGCAATTAGGAGCTGAAATGAATAGAAAACCAAAAGTAGCGGTACTCAGGCAGTTAAGAAAGGAGGTTGGTTTCGGCTGCCCTGTAAAGGGCTGCGGTAGCCCTTACCTTGAGTGGCATCATTTTGACCCGCCTTGGCACGTAGAGAATCACCACAACCCGGAGGGAATGATAGCTCTGTGTGTTCAGCACCACGCACAAGCAGACGCAGGTGCTTTTACCATTGAGCAGCTTAGGCAAATGAAGCAAGCGAAGGATGAAGCTGAACAAGTCAAAGGACGTTTTAACTGGATGAGAAATGAGTTGTTAATGGTCATAGGTGGAAGCTTCCTCCTGGAAACCTACGTGGCTGTAAGCCATAAGCATGGTCCCGTAATTTGGCTTAGTCGTGATGATGATGGATATCTTCTTCTAAATGTCGCAGAGGCGACCATTAACGGTGAACCAAGGTTCTCGATGGAAGAAAACTTTTGGACCGTTCATGGCAACCAAGAGGATGTTGAATGCCCACCATCCGGTAAAGCTGTCTCAGTTAAGTATCCCAATGGCGACGCGGTCTCCGTGAAATTCTTGGAGCTTAAGAGCGAGGAGGCACTACGTAAACAATATCCAGAGGCGCCTGATGCTTTGTTTGAGATCTCGACCCCCATCACAGCTGTGGAGGTGACCTATCGACTGAAGAGCACTGGGGTCGATATTGGACCAAAGGAGTTGACGGTATACGGGAACACAATCCGTGGTGAGTTTATTAAAGGTGCAAAAATCGCTGTCCTACTTTAGATCAATGACTATGGTTACTTGAGTTTCCGGCAGCATCGATGATTTTTCCCGTCGCATTGATATTTCCATTCACCTGCAGGTTTCCATTGAGGGTCACCTGCGGGACGTCCAATACTGCAGAGGGAGCCTTAACTGTTACTGGCTCATTGGCCTCAACCATGATGTTTCTGCCGCACTTCACAAGCAATGCTCCAACACAGTCCAGCGTCATGACCCCGGACACGCGGTTGTAAGTCGAGACCGTTCCATCGCTAAAGCGCACATAGTCAGTATCCTCGTCTATGACAGGCGGTGGTTCGGCAGTCGAGTAAATCCCGCCCAGGTACACGCCGCCCACGCCATCGGCATCGAGCAGAACCGCCACTTGTTCGCCCAGTTCGGGCATGAGCGGACGGCGCTTTGTGCCCTGCGTATTACGCTGAGGCACGTTGAGCCAGTAACTTTCTACGCCGTCACGGTCATCCAGTCGCACGCGGATGCGACAACCAGGGTAATCCACAGCGCTGACCTCACCGTATTCCAGTTCAACGCCCATTACGCCACCACTTCATGCGGCATGCCATGGGTCGACAGCGCCAGGTCAGGCTTGGTATTGGCCGCCGTCAAGCTGATCGTGGGCGCCGAGACGCGGCAGACCTCTTGATCCACGGTGTAGCCGGAACGGCTCACGCGGTGGTTTGAGGCGGTGATCAGGTAGTTGCCGCCAAGTTTGCCCGCTGCGACCAGGGTGACCACGTTACCGCTCACCAGATCAGGGCGCCCCATACTGGTCCAACTGCCCGTGGTGCGCTCTCGGTTAGCCTTGCCGAGGTCGCCCTTGGCTTTGGCTTTTGCCACCTCTGTCGAGCTGCTACGGCCTCGCTGTTTCTTGGTATCGGCACTGGTGGTGGTCTTGCTGGAGCTGCTGGGCACAGCAACTGTTTCGCCATTAACGATGGTGTAAGAGATCAGTTTCTTTTGGACAGGGTCTTTGTGTTTCACCTCGATAGCCTTCGGCACTACGGTTATCTGGTCGCGCAACCGGACGCTGGCGAGATCCTGCAGGACCAGGCTGCCCACGGGCACGCCCTTGCACAACTCGCTGATCGCATGAAACACCATGCGCTTGCCGGTCACTTTGAAGGCGTAGTCGTACTCACCCGCCAGGTTGCGCAGAAACGTCAGATCCGACTCTTGCTGGGTCAGCCGGTCGAGTGTGATCGGCTCAATGCGCCCAATCAGCTCCAACCCCTGGCGCGTTGCAATCTGTTTCGCTACCGCATCCAGGGTCGTGTTCTCGTAGGCTTTATGCTCGGTGGTCCGCAACGCCGTTTGAATGCCGGCACCAAGCGCCCGAATGTTGATGGTCGAGGGCGGGCAGTTCAGCTCCACCTCATCAATTTCAAAGCTGCCCACGGACCGTAGAGGCTTGCCTTCCCAGCCGATAGACAGCTGCAAGGTGTCGCCATGCCCTGGGTACCAAGCGTCCCGCCACTTGCCCTCCATGTCCTCCAGTTCAATGTCCAGGCTGTCTGCCTGCCCGGTCAAAAAGTCGGTGTAACTCAACGACAGCAAGTGCTTGCTGATATCGCGGGTGATGTTGCGCTGCTGGTAGGTCAGCACAAAGCGCGCCTCGGGTACCTGTTCGGGAATCAGCGCATCCATGGGGGGAGATCCTCGGTTGACGCCACTGGCTCTAACATTGGAATAGCGAGCATCAGACCAGCCGGGAGAGCCGCAGTGATGGGCACGTGGGCGTTGGCTTCCACGATAGGCCAATAGCGGTGAGCGTCACCGTAGTAACGCCAGGCAAGCTGATCCCAGCGCTCTCCCTCAGTTGTTATGTGGGTGATAAACATCAGGCTCTCCGGGTCAGGACTTGTGCCGCCAGGCCCGCCAGGCGAGTGCCCGCACCGTTCAAGGTGGACGCCGCCTGGTTTAGGGATTCGTGTGAGCTGTTGAACCGGTCGACGATGTTGCCAAGGTCAACCGGATCAAGGCTCGACCGAGACCCCATTACGTTGCCCAGCACGTTGTCACTCAGGCGCGACAGATCGGAGCCGTCATCGAGCAGCTCAGCTGCCAGCTTAAAACCTTGGAGCGGCTCGATAGCCCGCGCAGTGATATTCAGCAACTGCGGTACCTGGCCCAGAATCATCGACGGACTGCCGCTCTTGACGGAGTCATAGAGGTTTTTCCCCGCCCGCAATACATTGCCAACGGTTTTAGCGTGACCAATAGCCAACTGGGTCGGGCTGGCGGGTGGCGTGAGTTTTGATATCAGCCCAGGTGACCCCATGCCCGCTGCAGCTGTTCCGCTCAAGGCGGGATCGAGCAGCCCTGGCCGCAGAACCTTACGATTAAACGACCCGGTGTATTCCTTCAGGCTCACCTGCACTGTGGCCGCCGTAATCTGACCGACAGCGGTGGCTCGACGGATCGTGTTGCCGATATCGGTAATGACATAGGCACCCAGGTATTCGCCACTGCCCATGACGAATGCCAGCGGCTCGTGCTTGCTCTTGGCCTGGCGAAGAGCCCGCAAGCGCTCATCGGGATCACCCAGCACCGGGTGAAGTTCTACCGTCAGGTTGCAGGTGTCCAAGCCTTCGCCAATCCACTCCAGCAGTGGCTTACCCTGGATACGAGAATGCTCAGCCCAGTCGGCAGAGCCACTTTGCTCCAGCCCACTGATACCACCTGCAACGGTGAACTCGATATCGCCAAGAATCGCAAACATCAGGCAAATCCTTCATCAGATGAGCCATAACTGCGGCGGCGCCTGTCGTGGCTGTAGCGCTCCATGAACTTCACAAAGTCCGCGTAACCGGCCTGCGATCCTTGCACCACCTGGTCACGGATGTTCGCGCCACCGGATACCGTGATCTGTGGCGAGTAATGGTAAGTGGGCTGTCCTGTTGCACCAGGTGCGCCGCCTTGGCCTGGGCTTGAAAAGCCGCCCATCATGCTCGCTCTGGATACTTCAGCCGGGTTGGGCGGCAGCATGTCGACCTTCGACTGACCCGCCATTCCCAGGGCTGCTCGGCGCACCAGGTCGGATTGCGCCGTGATGCCAATTGCCGCGCCTTCGCTGATGTTTGCGCCGTACCCCATGAAAACCCGGCTCGGTGACTGGATGCCCAAGGTCTCCGTAAACCAGCCCTTAACAGAGGAGCCAATGCCCACCACGCTGTCTTTCAGCGAGCTGGCCATGTTGCTGATGCCGCTAATCAGCCCCGTCACCAGCATCCCGCCGAACTCACTGAATTTACCGGGCAGCTCCACTCCGAAATAGCTCATTACTCCAGCGAAGGCGCGGTAGAACAGCCCTAGCGGTGAAAAGTTAAGAATCAATCCGGTGATACCAGACAGCCCGCCATTGAAGCCCGCCTTGACCTCTGTCCATAAGCCGCTGAAGAAGCCCTTGATGGGTTCCCAGTAGCGGTAGATCAGATACGCGCCCAAAGCAATACCTGTGATCAACAAACCGATGGGGTTCATCAGTAAGGCTCTGCCCAGCCAGAGGACTGCCTGTCCGGCAAGCTTGAGCCCGAACAGCAAAGTGCCGCCGAGGATTTTGCCCAGGAACAACCCACCTCGGGCCGCCATCAGCAACGGCGCGCCCAATGCCATAGTGACCCCGCGCAAGAACAACCCGCTGTACTTGGCCACAGTGAGCAAACCCGCGCCAACACGGGACAGGCCGCTGACCAGAGGGGCAAACTTGCCCACCTGCCACATACCACGCAACAACGTCCATTTGGCCGATACGGTAGTGATGGTGGTGGACATTGCCACGAACGGCGACATAACCAGATTAGCGCCGTAGGCCAGGCCGATGAAGGCAAGCTTGCCCGCGAGCAGGCCGCCGACGAGACCGACAACGCCTTTGATGATGGTGGGGTTTTCACTGGCCCATGTTGAGAACGAAGCCATCACAGGTACAAGTGCCTGGGTCACGTCCACCAGTGCAGGTATAAGGGCGCTTCCCAGCGAGATGCCAATGTCTGATAGGTTCACTCCCAGGCGCTTCAGCTCCTCTTTGGGGCTACCCATACGCTTTTTCCAGTCCTGTTCAAGCACGCCCTGGTCAGCAGACCCCATTCCTCCTTTTTGGATGTCTGCTTGTTCCGACCGGTTCGCGAGCGCTGGTCGGAGATATGACAATACCTGCATATCCCGGAACAGTTCTCCGAGCTTATAAGCTTCGTTGATGCGATTTAGTGCTGTCTCTCGCTCTGATTGATCTTTGAGCGACATCGCCTTTTGAAATTCGGATGCTGCTTTTGGGCTTTTAGTGCCCATGTATTTTGTGATGATGTCCAGCATGGCTTGCGTGGGAGTAAGCCCTGAGCTGATCAAGTTAGTCATTGATGTTTTAAGATCAATGCCCGCGTCGCTGAATGACTTCAAAGTGTCAGGAGCGGTCAATTTAGAAAGGAAGTTCTTGTAGTTGTTGGCAGCCTCATCGTTACTTCCGGCGCCTTTACGTGCGATTTGCAACGATGCGCCAATTTCTGCGACCGCACGCTCGCCTGTAACACCCAGCGCAGCAAATTGCGGCGTGAGCTGCGGCAGCCATTTAGCCATGTCTGCCAGTTCGAATTGGCCTCGCTTGCCTGCATAGGCAAGGATATTCATTGCACGCTCTAACCCAGCGGCGCCGATACCCAGGTTATCGTTCAGTGCGATAGCGACAGCCCCAAGATCGTCCATGCTGGCTCGGGTTGCGGTAGCGGTTTTGGCCATTACTGGCGCGTACGCAGCAAGCTCTTTTGCGCTTGAGATACCTCCTGCAATCAGGACGCCCGTACCCTTGGCAACTTCGGTTTGAGTTTGGTTCCACCTCAGAGCGGCGCCGCGCATCACATTACTTAGGCGTTGTTCCTCAGCCTCGTCAAAGCCACCGGTAATAGATATGTCGCGGGTTTGGTCCTGGAATTCGATGGCCGTGCGCACCGACTGCACCACTGGCGCGCCCAGGGCCACGCCAGTACCGATAGTTTCCACCGCTTGCCCACGCAGATCACCACGCTTGTTTTTCAGCGTTTCACCACGGGCAATGCTGGTATTGAGGCGTTCTTGCTTGGTCTTGAGCTGTTCAATGGTACGACCGACCTGGTCGTACTGACGGCGCAGGCGTTCAACGCCGGTACCGCCTCGGGCAATAGAAGCCGCCAGCTCCGCCCCCATCAGCTTCTGCTTGGTAGTCAAGCCATCGGTAGCGCGGCCCAACTGCTGCACGGTCGACTTCGCCGAGCCAAACGCGGCATGCAGGCTACCGGATACCACGGCACCGATCTTTAATCCGACCAGGACTTCATTAGCCATAATTTGCTACGCTGCAAGCATGTTTGAAAAAGCCGCTCTGCTCACCGCCAAAACCCTATATGCACTGGCCATCGGCGTCGGTGTGATCTGGCTTGCCTGGCTTTGCCTGGCAAACCTGCCATTGTGGGCTGCGGTGCTGATGTTCTGCCTGGGCCTGCCGTTGCTGGCGCTGGTAGCCGCCCCTATCGCAGCGGGCGGCGCATTGCTAGCGGGAGTGGTAGTTGGCTTGGTGACTTTGATCAGCGGTTCATCTGCTCGGAAAATTCGATCCGGCGGTTAATCTCTCGCTGACATACATCGACCCAAAACCAGTACCGTTCCATCTCCAGCTCGTCGATTTCAGACGGCTGCATCCTCAGTACCAGTAGCAGCGCTTCGTCCCAGGAATGCAGCAAGGTCTCGTCCGTGGGACATTTCCCGCAACACCTCAGTAGCTGACTTAGAGTCAGCAATATCGAATTCCAGCAGATCTTCCAGGGTGATGCCGAGCATCTTGGCGCATAGCATGTCTTCCATGGCGCCTTCGTCCTTGGCTACTGCCTGGGCTGCGCTGATGTCTTTGCGCTTGAGACGTTTGATAGGCAGGGATTTGAGCTGGTCACCTGTGCCTGATTTGAAGGGGAACTTGAGGGTGAGACTGACTTGGTCGGCCACGTTTGATACTCCAGGTTGATCGAGTGATCGGTTGCTCTATGAGAGCCTTGAGTATCGCGTCTGGTCGGAGCGCTGGCTTTTAATCGAGTTTAAAGAGAAATTTTTTGATGAGCAGACTGGGAGGTCAAAATGGAAGAAGAAATCACGCTTGAGCATAACGGCATTGAATGCACGGCAACCTTCATAGTGGAGGGAGACACGTTGACCGTTTTTCTCCCCAATGGGGATCAACGAACCACAGAGCTACGAGGGCTGGACCCGATAGCGGCAGCGCGGCCGCATATACGGTCTTACATCAATAGTCTTTCTAAAAAGAAGTAGCCGAGGCCGAATATGTCAGAGTCGAATATAGAGCGGTTTGACGAAATAACCGGGAAGATTTTTGCTCATCTTTATCAGCACTTTCCAGTTCCAACCCGCCTTGAACCTGAGATTGCAGGCGTCACGATGCAGAAAAGGGTATTCGATCCGGTAACTGAGGAAGGGTACGGTGGTGCCCAAGACTTGACTGAGATTGAACGTGAAACCGTGGATTTCTTCGTCCACTCAGCAAAGTGGTTAGCCAAGGCTGGCTATATAGACATACTCATATCGAGCTCAACTGGGTTCATCGACGTGACCCTCACCGCAAAAGGTCTGGAGGTTCTCAAGGCTACGCCTAAAAGCCTTGAGAACTCCGAAACGCTAGGACAGCAGCTCATTGCAGCGACTAAAGGCGGCTTTGCTGATCAGATCAGAGACCTAACAACCAGTGTACTGAAACGAGGTGTCGCGCTGGCTGTCACAACGGCAAGTGAGCTAGCGGGAAGTTAACTCAAGCTTGTCCTATATTTTTACGGTATTTGGACAACTGATCTACACCGCCAACCTTGAAGATATTGGACAGATAGTCGAGCAGCATGATCTCTTCGCCATCAAGTATCTGCCGTACGTACGTGGCCGAAAATGGCGATTCGAACTTGCTTGGATCACGCGGTTTGTAGTTGCCCAGGGCGTATTCCTTGAAGGTCACCGTCATCATGGTGACCAGCGGGATCTCGTCGACCAGGCCCGAGCTGTTGACCACCTGAACGCTTGAACGGCATTGCAACTGCACGCTCTTCATCGGAGTAGCTAGCTTCTTAGCTGCGTCATAATAGAGGCTGTTCCAAACGATCTTGCCTTCCAGCTTGTCGATGCCATCTGGCAGTTCGATAAGACCTACCAAGCCCAGCCCTTGGAAATCCGACATCACTGTTTTCACAGAGCCAAGATCAATCTCCTCGCAGCGACCAAAGAAACTATTTCCATCCAGGTAGACCGACGCGTTGGCGATCCGATGTGCGCTAAAACCGGCCATTTATGCGGCTCCCAGGTTGACCAGGTATTCCCCGGTGATTTCGGTTTCAAAGGTGCCGCGTTCAAATGGAAGAGGCACCGTCAGTTTGTAGCTGAACAGCAAATGTCCGGCCTCGATCTCGGTCTGCGGGTTGCGTGCAGGGTCATACCAGCACTCACCACCGAGCAGCGCCTCGTCGCCAATCAGCTTACGCATGAATTGGTTCACGCTTTCCGTGATGCTGTCGATCAGCGAGTTGGTGATTGGCATGTCAACGAATTGCAGCGAGCTGTAACGAATCGATTCGTCGACCACGTCTTTGGTCCGGCGCACGTTCTCGAAGTTGCGCATGTGGGTCACGGTCGGCCAGGCGGCGGTGCGGTTGCCCCACAGACGCAAGCCCGTGCCGAACGAATTGAACACGGTGGTGATACCGTTTTCGTTGAGCAGATTGACCTCGCTGTTGGGATCATCGACCCGCGCCGTCAATGGCCGCTCCAGGCCGATGACGCCCACTAGTTCCTGGTTGGAGCTGGACCACCAGTAGCCACTGTCGTTATCGACCTTGGCCCGCAGGCCCGCCGCGCGGACCGACAGCGGCTGCAGGCGCTCGCCGTTGGTGCGTGCGTCGTAGATCTTCACATGTGGGTAGCACAGACGTACCCGGTCACTGCTGGTGTTGAAGTTGATGGTGCCGAGTGGGCCCCGGCCAGCAATTACCTGTTGCACTGTGGCGCCGATGGGGGCGTCGATGTAAGCAACGCCGCTCAACTGGGTCGCCGACGCAATCAGTTCGACACTCACGCTGTTCAAGGTGCTAAAGCCTGGCGCAATGAAAACCTTGGGGAAGAACCCGAACAGGTTGTAGCTGTCTGGAAACGCCTTCAAGCCTGTACGGCGACCGGCCACGGTGACGGCGCCGATAATATCGGCTGGGGTGACTTTACTCGGATCTGTGTGGGTGTAGTCCGCCTTCACCTTGGCAGCGGCAGGAATACCGCCCGAAGGTTTACGCGTGACACGACCGGTCAGCAGGTTCACTGAATAGTCGGTGTCCGCTACATAAGTGTTGGTACCGTCCTCAGACTTCAACGCAAGGACTTGCAAGGCACCGTGCTGCAGTTGCAGCAGGTCGTTGTCACCGAACTGGCGAGCCTGCCCGACGATATTACTGCGGTGGACTGCCGGGTCCAGCACATTGACCACCAACACGGTCCCGGCGCCGAAGGCATGAATGCCCGCCAGTGCCTCAGCGATGCTGAAACCTTCCAGATCTGGGCCGAACTTGGCGTCGTCCACTTCGGTTTGCGACAGTGTCAGCTCGTTGACCGGTCCAATAGGCGCGGTGCCGACCAACGCAATGACCGCTGACTTGACCACACGGATAGCCCGAGGGCCGCGTTCGACTTCGATGGTCTCGATGCCATGCAAATAGTTAGCTGCCATTTTGTTTGGCTCCTTTCTTCTCGACGACGGCTACAGGCTCAGCCGGTGGAGTGGGAACTACGGACGTCTCGGGCAAAAGCACCAGGTGCTTCAATGCCAGCAGCACCACGGTGTATTCGTGATCAGCCGGAAGCTCGACGTCACCTCCAGGCAGAAGTTGCACATCGAGCAGCTCGCGCTCTTCACCCACACGTAGCGAGGCGCAACTCTGCGGGCCGGTGTAGAGGTATCGGGTCAGTTTCATGGGTGTTCCTCAAAGCGGGTGTCTTTCAATAGCGGGCCGTCTTCGGGACCCATGGTTTGTAGCTGTGTGGCGCGAGTAGCGATGGTCACCCCGTACTGCCAAAGCCCCTGCACCTGGCCGATGTAATGTTCGGCGGATGGCCTGCATGCCATATCGCAATGCGGTGGTTTCCAGCCGGTCAAGCATTCACGAATCCGATCCAGAAAACTGATCGCACCGCCGGAACCGTGAAGCTGGCGAAACACCAGGGTCAGTTGAAAGCTCATGCTGCGGGCTTGGAATACCGCGTCAGTGGCTTCTGATGCACCAAACGTCGACTTGCCGTAAGCCACCAGAATGGCGCCCACCGTATGGTTGAGTCGGTATAGCGCGGGGTTTTCAGGAAACAGCTCAACGGACAGCTCCCGGCCAAAGTCCTTTTTTAACCGAGCGATAAAGGCATCCAGCAACTGCTCGGTTTGGGTCTTTGCCTTGGGCTGGCTCATCAGTAGCGCTCCCATTGATCAGCCGTGAACTGCGAGCGGCGGGCACGGACTTTGATTTCACCAGGCTCTGGTGCCGCCTGGCCGGTTGGCATGCCCAGGGTGACCACACCATCGCGGATGCTTTCCAGCAGCTTGATGGTGTCCTTGCGGCTGTCCTTGACCGGGTCCGGCATCGCCCCTTCCGGGCGGCGCTGATAGAGCCAGTGCCGCGCCAAATACACCACCGCATCGCGCAAAACGGTGGGCACCGGGTCCAGCGGCAGGTTGTAACGCCCGCGCAGATAACCATCCACCAACTCTTCAGCCTGGCGCACGCCGTCACCAATGACGTTTTCGTTCGGCTGCTCTGCAGCCGGGTCATCATTGGAAAGCTGGATCAACGTTATTTCGGGGATGGCGTTGCCGATATCGGCGCGGGTGCAGTAGCGCATGGGTCAACCTATCTTCAATTCGACCAGGGCTTCAGGGAGCAAGCACAAGGCCAATGGGTTGCTCTGAGCCTCCAACTTCCAGCCTTTACCCAAGCTACGTGCCTCAGCCTTGCTGTAAAACGGCAGGCCCAGGGTGTTGACCGTTTCGTTGTAGTTGGCCGGGGCGTTGAACATGCGGAACACGCCCTTGGCGACAGGGAACACCTGGGCCACATCCAGGGGGATAAAGCGCTGAGCACTGACAGTCACGTCGTACTCGATAAACTCGATGCCCCCGAAGGTGAAGCCCGAACGCACGTCGCCACCCAGACGGTCCTGCGCCTCTTGATAGTTGGCAAATGCCGCCTTAACTTTTTCGTGCTCGACGAAAGCGTCCAGCCAACCCGGCCCGCAGAGGCTGCGAAACCCTGTGACCATTACACCGCCGAGCTTGGATTCGGAATGGCGTTTGGCATCCAGACACGCCTTGCGAACGTTGGTGGTAGCACTGCCGAGGTTGACGTTGATTTTCTTTTGCTCCACCCCGAACTCGTTATAGAGGTCGGTGATAACAGCACCGTCAGAGTCCAGCAATTTGCCGCGCAAGGCACCAACGCGCTGGAATTCGCGGGTGGCTTCGATGCTGTTTTTCAACTCCTGCAGGTTGTCGTTGATGATGGTGGCTACCGGTGCCGCTGAGTTTTCCTGTCCAAAGGCCGCAATGCCCTGGAGCTGGTTTGGTAGAAGAGATCGGCTGACGGGCAAGTGCAAGGTTTCAAAGGTTTTACGCGAACGCTTACTGCCTTTGACCGGCGCTGGATCATCGTTACGCGAAGTGTTGGGTACCAAAACCAGGCGACCCTCGCGCTCGTCAATAACCACGCTGGTGCTGGTGACACCTTTTTCGTCAAACAGCCCCATCGCGCCGACCTTGCCAGGAATAGCGGGTAGCTTGTTTACGGCTGCCGTCAGGTTGGCAATGCTGAACATGTCTTGCAAATTCATGGAGTACTCCTAGTCAGAGGGCCGCACGGGCAACAATGCCAAGGGCATCGAGTTCGTCCAGGGCGGTTGCTTTGGGGGCATCGGTGAAACCGGCAGGCCACACCAATTCATTTGGATCAACAACGGCGCCGCGAGCGATCACCAAGCCAGGGCGGTCGCCGTCGGTGGCATCCACATCTTCAGCCAGCACAGCGACCGCTTTTTTGGCAGCCGCCGCTCCGGCTGGATCGAGTACCTGGTACTTGCCCGCCACCTTAGCCAGCACCTGGCCCAGCAAATATTTGGAGCCAGCAAGCAAGGTGCCTTTCTGCTTGGTCCAGCCCTCGCTGACCTCAACCAGCAGCACGTCACCCAAATTTTTAGGTTGTGAAAAATTAGCCATGGGACCTCCTATTTCTGAGTGCGGGCTTCGGCATCAGCCAGCAACGGGTTTTGAGATTGTTTGGTTGTCTTGCCAGCCCGTTCCTTGGACGCCTGTTCGCTGAAACTGACCGAGCCAGTCAAGGTGTTGAACACCTTCTTCAAGCCATCGGCCAAAGGCTCGCGCTCGTCGTCTTCACCGAACTCCAGTGGTTTTACGCCGCCCTCGGCGTAATCCAGTACGGCGACGATGGCGGGTACATGAACGGGCTTCATGCCCGCAGCGACTAGCTGCTCGGCGTACTCGACGTTTTTTGCATGCAAGGCGGTTTGTGCCGCTTCGATATCTGCCTTTTCACGCTTGGCGAGCCTGGCTTTGAGCTGAGCGTTTTCAGTGGTAATGGCGTTTTTTTCGTCTTCAGTCACAATGGTTGCCTCGATGGTTGGTTTGGGCGCGGGATCGCTGAATGCGGCTGGCCCGTCATCGCGGAGCGAATCAGCCAGGAGGGTTTCGACTTCCCAGTTGGGCACGACCTGGTCGGCCACGGCTTGCCCAAACTGGCTGATCAGCCACTCGCGCAATTTGCGAAAAATGCCTGCGGAGACGCTGTCGCCCAAATCGCCAAATTCAAGGACGCCTTCTTCGCCTTCTGCCAGGTCGACGGGGCGCAGACCTTTGACGGCTGGCGGCTGGGCGCCAAGAAAGCCGACATGTCGTAGGTAGTACACGCCAGGGACTGGATTGTTGGCGGCATCAGGCTGGTAGAAGGACGCGGAGATTTTCTTGAATTTGCCCTTGGCAACCAGCTCGGCAAAATCGGCGTCCACTTGCTGAGGCTCGGCGACTAGGCCGTGATCTGCGAGAGACAAGGACTTGACCCAACCGCCAGCCGGGGCGTCATGTTTTGGATGGCCGATAACCAGTGGGGCTTCATGCAGTGTCGGGTCGTATGCTTTCACCGTGGCGGCGAGGTCTGACTCGCTGAAGTCGAAACTTCCGCCGCCCATTGCGGTGTGCTGACCTGACTTGAAGATGTGAATGGGTTTCATGAGGCTGTACGCTGCCGTTGAAGGTGATGCGCACAGATTGGGCTTGTGATCGGCCCAAGGCTTTTAATCGAGTTTAAAGAGTTTCAGATGAGTGCCAGAACGGCGGTGGTGCATTCAGCACTCGCGCCGCTGGTAAAGAATAAGGCAGATCGGCTTTATAAAGCGTTTACAACGTTGTTCAACCCTATAGTGCGATGAACCGCAGCCGCATTGCTGCCCAGGCGCCTCTGAGGGCGTTACAGGCGAGCTGCCTTTTCGATGTGATGCATCGCCAATTCCAGGATCGACTCTTCCGCTTCGGGCTGCAGCTGGCCCTCGGTGTCCATAGGAAGGAACGGACGGCCTGGAATGTCGCCCCATAGATGTGGAAATTCCGACTTGTCACCGCCGAAGTGCATCATTGCGGCATATGGCTTGTTACTGCCGACCAGTGCGCTGCTGTCATCGGCACGGCTGCTGATGGATGCTGCCAGCCCTGCGGCGCTGACCTGCAATATCTGGCCAGGCCAGTTACCTTTCTTCGCCCGGCGCTCTGTGGTTGTGTCTGAAAGATCCGCCCAATCGGGCCGACCCTCCTCGGCAAAGTTCTCCTCAGTCTGGCTGAGCATCTCGGCGGCGATACTACGCATCAGTGGCGCAACATCACCCACCGCCCACTCCACCCGGCGCAAAACGTCCTGCAGGCGCTGGTGATCCAGCTCTACTGTGATCATGTCAAACCCCTTATGCCGCTGTTTGTTTACGCTTCAACATGTCGGCCAGGCCAGTACCTGGTGCGTGGTTGAACCCCGGATCTGTTCGGAACGTTACGGGCTTGCCCACCTTATCCGTGGTACGCAAGCCGGTGACCTCTGCAGTACGAATCTCGCCCGTACGCTTATCCACGCCTGTTTCGACCGTTTCGGTGAACATGCGGCCTTCGCTTGAAACGATCTTAAGCCCCCGGCGTTTGACTGCTGCCTCGGTCAGCGCAACAACGCGGCAACGGCAGTTGAAACCGTTAGGTGGAAAGATCGCCGACCAGATCGGGTCATCGTGACGAAAGACCTGACCATGTAAGGCGCGATGACTGGGCCGTGTTTTGCCGTCCAGGATAGCCACGTACATCCAGTACGGATGGGTATCGGTGGTTTCTTCCATAGTGGCCTTGCGACCGGCCATGTAAGCGCTCTGCAGGTTGGTCTGGTAGATGGTCTTCAGCCGACGCGGGCTGCCCAACTGGACCAGTTCACCCTCGCCCTGGCTGTCAACGATGACCTGCTTGCCCCACCAGCCTTGAGACTCCAAGGTCGGCTGCAGCGCCGTGATGAACTGCTTGAGGGTTTGTCCATCCTGCAACGCCGTCTCCAGGGCACCGCGAATGTCAGACAGCAGATCGAGGCGCATGGCCTTAGCCACGGTAAACGCCTGGTCGTGCGCCTGGTCAAGCATGTCCTGCCAGTTCCAGGTGATTGCGTAGCCCTTGGATTTTAGGTAAGCGACGGCCTGCTCGGGCTCCAGTCCAAAAATACCCTTGAGGTCGACAGGGTTAGGTGCTTTTGCGTTGGACACGTCAGTCCTCCCGATCCGCGTTGACGCTCAGGCGGCCCCAGGTGTCGGCGATGAACAACAAGCGGGCAAGGTTCTGCTGCAGCGACTGGTCATCCATGTGAGGGTAAATTTCAGCCAGGAGGCCGAGCGCTTCACTATCAGAGCGACCGCGTTGCAGGGCTTCCAATACTGGCGCTACGAGCTTTTCACCCTGTTCCTGGAGCAGCTCGGCGGGCAGGCGATTAATAGCCTGGTCGAGCGCCAGCTGGTCGAGGATTGGCTTGAAGGTCGGCTCCGAAAAAGCAGGGCCGGTATCAGCCGGTGCGGTTTCGACAATGTCCCCGTCCTGCAGGTTATAGGTGCGCTTGAAGTATTGCGGCGTGAACTTGACTCCCGATTCACTGAGGCTTTTGTCCCGCTCGGCCAGGACCTTATCAATCTCCTCCTGTTCCCACAGCTCGTACACGGGGGCCACAACATGTTCGCCAAAGTTGATATCGACGATGCGGCGGATCACTGCGTTGATGGCTGTGGCCACGATCCCGGCGTCACCATCACGAATGTCTTTGGTGACCTCGGCACCGGCTTCTGCACTTGCGCGGTTGCTTTCCTTTTCAGTGGTCTGGTTTTGCCCGAGCATGGCTACGTTGATTTCGCTGCGGCAGTACTCCAGCAGTTCACGATAAACCGTGGCGCTGCCCGCTTTGCCGGACGCTTCCTTGATTTCGATGCTGGAGTCGTCAGGGATCGCAGCTACGGCGTCCTGGACCATGGCCTCCAGGCTATCGAGCAGCAAGTCGGTCTCGGCATCAGTGGCGCCACGAGGGTGTTTACCTATAACCCAAGGACTGCCGTATTTCTCGGTGAACTGCACCCAAAACTTCAAGCCGCCCTTCATGAACATGGCGGGCCAGAAGCACATACTGAGATCGGGAAAGCCGTAGGGGTTGGCGTAGGTTGCATCCTGGCGCGCCACGATGAAGCGCTGCGGGTCGCACAGTTCGCCTTCCTGGCCACCGTCCTGAGAGCGAAAGCGCAGCTGGTTTTCTTTGTCATAGAAGAACCACTCGGCGGGCTTGCCGAGTAGATCAGAGGGCATCAGGTAGCCGCCAACGGGTTGCCACATCAACTCGACAGGCTGGTACCCAAACAGCGGCGCATCGAGCAGCTCGCGAATGATGCGGTCAAGGTCCAGATCGAGCATCCAGTCGCGGACAAAGCGCTCAACCTTGACAGGCGCGTTACCACGCTTGATACCGCGTTCCAGGGCTAGCACCGACGCCTTGCGGCGACGGATGTTCCCGCCGACCAGTGCGGAGCTGCGCAGGTCGCGGTAGACCGTGATGTCCTTACCCTGGGCCTTGAGGATCGGGTCAGGGTTGGGCAGATTGGCGCTACCAAAGGCGCCGCCACTGGAGCGGTCGCGGGTAGCGATGTGCCGACCGAGCAGCTTGTCGCGCTTGGCATCGGCGAAATTGACGAACTCGGTGGGGCTGACCCACAGGCCTGTGTTGTTCATGCGTACCCCTGGGTAATTCGTCGGCCCTGGCGAGGGCGGCGTGATTTGGCAGCGACCGGCCCTGATGCGACTTCCAACGTGGCGAAGTTAGCCAGCGCACCGGCCCCAGCGAAGTCACCGTGGCGGTACAGGTCCGGGTCTTTAAGGTCTTGTGAACGGGCTTTGACGATCATCGGAATGCCCTCCACGGTTTCGATGGCGCGCACGTCCTGGTGCAGGTTGTCGTCCTTCGGCATGGTGATGGCGCCGTCTTCATACAACTGCACGAACTTGGGCATCCAGGCGCCGTACCAGGCGCGGGTGATCTTCACCTGGTGAATACGGTTGTGGCCGAACTCGTCGGCAGTGTCCTCGGCGAGGGTTTCGCCGCTGCCGGTGGCGTCCAGTGCGGCGCCGACAAAGCGCGGCAGGCCACGCAGGATGTAAAACAGAATTTGCTGTTGCTGGCGGGTCGGAACCTTGTGCATCTCCATCACGAACGGCACATCACGGTGCCGAGACATGTCAACCGACATCGGGCAGATGATGGAAAAGTCGCGGTGCCGCGCGTAGTCCATACCTAGGAAGTGGCGAAGTTCAGGATCAAGCTCTGACATTACTGGCGCCAGTTCGCGGTCAATCCAGTCGTTTACATAAGCTTCGCGGCGATACAGCGCCTGGTGGACAAAGTCTGCATCCAGAGCCAGTCGGAGTACTTCGCGGCCAGGACGCATGGCCTCGTCAACCCACACGCCAGGAATGGACACGCCATTGCCATCGCGGGGGATTGCATCCAACTCCTCGCGCATCTGCGCCTTACGCGGACCATAGGCATTGCGGATTTTCTTGTACCAAGTTTCCTTACCTTCAGCGGTCGGAGGCTCGCCCGCCATGAAGCAAACACGCTCATACAACCCATTGGCGACGGCATCGTCAAACGTTGCCGTGTACACCTCGGCGCTGTCGCCATAACGCTCATCCCGGATGTCATTGACCATCTGGTTAAAGGGGTTGGATTTGCCGTTGTGAGTACTGATGATCACGATGCGACCGCCCCAAATCAGCAAGGCTGTAGCGGCATCGAGCACGGCGGATACGTTACGGTGGAACGCGGCTTCGTCGATGATGACCTTGCCCTGCAGGCCACGAACGCTGGCCGGGTTGCTCGACAGTGCAACGATTTTAAAGCCCGAGGCGTAACGTATTCGGTAAGCATTGATCTGACGTGTATTGCCCGATTCGTCCTGATCTTGAAACAGGAACTCTTCAATCTCGCTGACGCCCGAGGCTTGAGCCTCGGCCATCACCCGGCTGAATTTGGCACAGTAGCCAATGAACTCCAGACCCTTTTCCTTGGTATCGCCAATGTAAAAGCAATCCATGCCGCCTGCGGATTTCTGAGAAGCGGCGGTGATGACCGAGTCCAGTGCTTCAGCAAATGTGATGCCCGTGCGGCGGCCCTTTTCGCAAAGTTTTATTTGCGCCTGAATCTTCAACCAGTCCACCTGGTGAGCCATCAGGATGCCTTCGGCAATCGGGTTGTATCCCTCGGGAATCTGGCGAACGCTGGGCGGTAGCTCGTCCCACTCGATGACACGGACGGTGCTGGACGATGGTTTCATTGCTTCACGCCCAAGAAGTTCTGGCGCCAGTACAGAGCTTGTTCTTCGGACAACCCCTTGGCCTTGACGGCCTTATCCAATTCAGCGGACTGCTCGCGAATCAAACGGTCACGCCCCGCCTGTTCAGCGGCTTGGCGTTCTTTCATGCTCAAGGTGCGGGCCTGCATGGTGTTTTTCGCTGCACGCGCCAGATCAGCCACCTCTTTGGTGGTGACCTCATCCTTTTCATGCGCGCCCATGGCGGCCTGATAGGCCAAGGTAGAAATGGCCTCAACCAGCAATGCCCCAGTTTTATCGCTAGAGTCTTCGCCAAACGCGCCGACAAAAGCTTCAGCTTGCTCCCGGTGTTGTCGGGTTTTTTCAGTCAGTTGCTCAAAGCCCACCTTGAAACGGCCCAGCGCGCTTCGGCTGGGCACCTTCTCATTGGGAAACCGCGCTTGGATATCGGCGATCATCTCATCCAGGGTCATGCGGTCTTCACGCAGAAGCTTCTGGAGGTAAGCCTTGACCACTGGCGGCAGGCGGCTGACGGATGATTTGCCCGCCATGGTTACGCCCCCGGCCTTTTAATACCTGGGACGCGGGCACGGCCTGCAGCGATGTCCTGCCCGCGCTCGGTGAGAGTCGCCACTAGCACCGGGCCAACATCGGCAAGCGACAGGGCGCCTTGCTCGGCCAGCCATTGCATTTCGGTTTTGACCTGGTCACGGCTTAGCGTGTGGCCGAAGCTGTCCAGGGCCATGGTCAGCACAGAGCTATTGGCACGGTAGCCGGTGGTCTCGGCCAGCAAGCGCAGGATGACCAGACGATAGTCTTCTCGTAGAAAGGCGGCGAATTGAGTCATGTTTTTTCTCGCAACAAGTAATCATTGATCCGGTCTAGCGAGCGGGCTAAAGGGGCAAGTGCATCCTTGACCCCTGACACTTCGGCCCGCATGGCTTTCATATCACCCAGTAAATTGGTGAACGCTGCTTGGTCAGGCAGGTGTCGAATTTGCTCCTCCAGGGCAACAATACGGACTCGCAAATCCAAAAGTTCCTGACCGCTTGCCGCCTGGCGCTTGGTCATCCAGGTGTAGATGCCAAGTACCGTCAAAATCAGCCACTGCACGGTCTGGAAGCCAAAGTTGAGTTCGTTCAGGTTCATCGAAAACCCCGTCTGTTCATGTGTTGTAAAGCGCCTTCACAGTCGCTGCAGTGTTCGGTACCCGGTTCGTTTTGGCGGCGGTCCTCGGGGATCGCATCGCCGCAAGCCTCGCAGCGGTAGGCTGAAATACCAGATCGCCGCTGCAGGCCGTGGCTGTAGATACGTGCTGCCGACTCATCGTCGTTTTGCTCTGTAGCGTGTTCGGCTACATCCATAGGGCATCAGTCCTTTTCCTGTAGATCCAGCAAACCGTTGAGTTGGGCGAGGTTGTTACGAACCCACAGGCCGTAGTCCTGGGCGTAGGCGAGAATGTCTGCGGGAGTGACGCCGCTTTCCAATAGTTCGGCGTCAGTGCCGGGGGTGGCCCAGGGCGCTTGCGCAAGTTGGGTGGCAGTGGTGCTTGATCCTGGGGCGGGCACACCGAGGGCGGTGTTGAAGTCGCGCAGCCAGCCAGCAGTGAACACGCAACGAGGGATAGGCTGAGCAACTGCGCCAGGCGCAGGCCGGTATTGGGTCGTGACATTAGGGATGCGCTCCTGGAGCAGCTGTTTTTGTTTGGCGTACTGGTCCATCAGGTTGAACAGCAGAGACTCGCTTTCGCTGGCCCTAGCGACCTGTTGGAGCAGTTGTAGGCGGTTAGCGCTTTCAGCGATCCGAGCTTGTTCGGAGTGCTGTGACTTGAGATCTGCCAGAGCAGCTGCGCCCACCGACTCGGCATACCGAAAGCCGAAGCCGTAAGCGATTGAACCGGCTGCTGCAGCGCTGAGCGCGCAGGCGAACCCGACCGCTGCCAGGCGTGCAGTCAACGGCCAGACCATTTGCTCAAGCGCGCCCACGGGAATGCCTCTGGCGGTTACGTGATTTACGTGAACGACGCTTCGCTGCGGCGATACCTGTTTTGCCATGTCGATAGGGAGGCACCACTGCCGCTCCGATCCAAGTACCGGCAGCGGAACAAGGAGATGCCCAACGATTCCCCCAGGTAAACCCGGCCAGCAGCGCGGAAAACAACCGACCGAAGACGTTGAGCCTCATAGCGGCTTCCCCTGGTCAGGCGGTTGTTTGATCAAGCGGGCAAAAAATAGAACCACTGCAAGACCACTGTTCAGCGCCGCGTAAGCGCGGGGCGAGAGCTGGCCCTGCCACATCGGCAGCAACTCCAACTGAGCGAGGCCAAGGAACGCGATGAAGACGGTGATCTGAACGCTGTAGAGCCGGTAGCAGCAGCGCCAGTCGCAGATGGGCTTGACTCCCTTCATGCTGGCCTCCAGTCGGTATCGGCCTGCTTGGCGCCGTGTTTGGCCCCGCGCTCGATGCCTGCAAGCGTCAACCCCTCGGCAATGATCGACTCGCCGTACCATTGACCACCTGGCAGCGGGCCTGGGCCGTTTTCGTGGCGAATGATCGCCAACACCAGCGTGCGCATGACATCGAAGTCGTAGACATCCAAGCCTACATCCGGGCCGATCCCCAAGGCGCGGGCCACGCTGGCGGTGTAGGCGTTGGTATTGTTTTCGGACGGCGGCGCCCAGCGTTCGATGATCTCGCGCACGGTGTCGATGCGGCTGCCATCAGGGGCCAGGCGCTTGTCTTGATAGGTGATTAGGATTCGAGCAATGGCTCGGATGCCCCAACGTGGAGCCGTGAATTGGACGAACTCACTATCGCCTTGAGCGTCGGCCATGCCTTGCCAGCGCACACCTTTGGTGTGGCGGATATTGCCGGGGTTGAAATTGCGGATGCCGCGAGGGAATTCGGGTCGCACGGGACGCCTCCTGTAATGGCGCCACAGGTTTCAGGCGCCAGAAATACACACGCCGCCATGATGGGCGGCGTGTGTCAGGAAGGCTTTTAATCGGGTTTAAAGAGATTTGATGTCAGCGTGAATACCGCATGCTGCTCGCAGTCACTCCGCCAGTGAGAGTTTCAATTGCCCGTCAGCAGTCGTTGTTTGATCTTGGCAAATCGACTTGCATGCCATTTTTTCGATAAAAATATTTTTGCCCTCATCATCAATCTCTACAAAGCATGTATGTCCACCGGCTTTATAAGCATCTGGGATTTTGCTTGAGTTAGAAACTTCGAAAAGGATGGCAGTACGAAATTGCTGCTCAACTCGTACGTTGCTGAATTGCGCTGAGTACTTATCCAAACCTGGACAAACTTTTCGAATGGCCGGCAGAGCATTCGTCACGACCGCGTCGCTGGTAAGGACCTTAAACTCAGGAGGGCCTGACTCAGCACCACAACCTGAAAGAGCCAGAAGCACGACAACCAGGAAACCTGAAACCTTTGTTTTCATTACTCCACCCACCTAAAAAAGCACCGCACCAATCAAGATTCCGAGAGCAAAAATCCCGGCAGCATTCTTCTTATACAATAAAACAAAACTCTGAAATGTCAGCTCGGCGGGCTCACTTGCCGAAGCAACAACCGCCTTGAACTGAAGCACATACTCAAGTGTTTTTTGAAGCTGAGCCTTCTCAAGATCTTTAAGTTGGGTCCGGCCAAATGAGAGATCGCAGAACGTATTCATTTCTGCTTTTGCGTCCTTTTCGGCGACGGCCCTAAGTACCTTTCCAACAAGCCTGCGCTTGTCTGCACCTTCTCTAAGATACTCAAGCCTTTGTCGCATGACCTCTCGCGCTTCCGAGAATTGATCGGCTGTAATCTCATTGATCGACGTGACACCTAAATGGGCGTGCACCGTACGCCATACATCCCTAGGGTCATCACCAAGCTCTTCGCATTTAGCGCGCAGTTCATGCAGCTCTTTACGTTGAGCCGTGACCAACCCACGGGTTTCAGCTTTGTCGGCATCCGCGAGGCTGATATTGATTCCGTAATTATTAATATCCCCTTCGGCTGCTTGACCGACTCCTCCTTGGAAGTTTTGCACCATGTCACTTCTTCCCTTTGCCACCAACGTTGAGGGTCAGACCCGACTGGTTTACCGATCCATGAATGTATTGGCCAACACTTTGAAATGTATGTTGTGCGCTGGTAGGAGCTTGCGCCCCCAGAAGAACGCGCAGCGCCTCATCTTGTCGCTCTTCAGGGCTGCGGCGAAATTGATCTAGAAACAGCCGCTCCCTGGTTGACGGCGGAAGCGATCCGCGCAGCCCTGTCAGTACGTACTGAACGTCTGCACCCGCGAGAGCAAAAGCCTCAAGCGCCTCCATGCCGGGTGCAACCGCACCAGCCTCGTATCGACTCCAAGTCTCTCTTGTCACGCCCGCAACTGCTCCAGCAGCAGCTTGAGTCAGCTTCAGGCGCTTGCGCTCTTCTTTGAGTCGCAGAAAAGGTGATCTATCCGTCACAAATATTCCTTGACTATGTGATCTATAGATCACAAAATCATCCACACAAACACTAATCATCTTTGCATCACAGGAGCCACCACCATGGCCACCCATGCCAAAGCCCTATCCGCCGACCAGGTGAAAGAAAACTTCCGTCGGGTTGGCAAAACCATCACTGAATGGGCTACCGAGAACGGCTACACCCGTAACGAGGTGTATCGCGTACTCAATGGCCAAGCCAAAGCCCATTACGGCAAGGCTCACGATATTGCGGTGAAGCTTGGACTTAAACCTTCATCGGCGTTGGCAGCGTAATGGCTGCCGTGCAGATGAGCGTCGACCGCTTCGGCTTTCGGTTTGTCGCGTTGTCGACTGGCGGGCCACGCGGGCTTCAGCCAATTGATCGCAAAGCCAGCCCAGCGTTTTCGTGGCTTCAGCCTCGATTGATTGGCCCGGCCAACGAATTGGCCTCAGGGCCTGTTCAAGGCATTCAGCCGTTACAAGACCTTCAACTTCAAGAACTGCCGCAAGGCGTAACCAGCCCTGCGCCAAAGCATTCACTTGCGCTTCAAGCGCCTCAATACGGTCGGTCATAGCCATGTCTCAGTTTGCGAATGTACCGCAAAACTTTGCAGCTGGCGCAACCTGTTTGGCTAGCTGCAAAAAATCCATTTGTTTGGAAGACCGTCTGCAGGAGGGTTTCCAATGAATCGCCGCCGCTGGAAGAACGTCCGTCCTACGTCGCTGCGCCACGCCTTAGAGCTGTGCAAGGACTTTGCAATCGATGCTCACAATAAAAGTGTGCAGCGCATCGCGGACGAGATGGGGCTGCCCGATCACTGGGCGCTTTATAAATGGTTACAAACTGGTCGCATGCCCGCCAACTTGATCCGCCCTTACGAGCGGGTATGCAACTGCGATTACGTCACGCGCTGGATAGCTGCTAGTGCAGGCCGCCTGACTATAGAAATGCCCACCGGGCGCAATTGCACTGCCCAGGATACACAGGCGCTGCAGGAGCTGCTGACAACCGCCGCCGGGAAGCTGCTCGCGTTCTACGCCAAGAACAGTGAAGCCGAAGAGACCCTGACTGCAATTCAGGCCGCGATGGAAGGGCTTGCTTGGCACCGAGGCAACGTCAGCCAGACCCAACACCCACAACTGGAACTGGAGGGGCAGCCATGAGCCGCACCGCCTCAGGAGCCGCTCGCGTGCTGGGCGTGCTGAAAGCCTTGAAGGGGCACACCGTCACCGGCCTCAGTAACACCGAGCTGGCCCAACTAACCAAGGACAGCCCGAGCAACATCACCCGCGCTATGCAAACCCTGATTGAAGAGGGGCTGGCAGTAAAGCTGGACAACGGTCGGTTTGCCCACTCGGTGGCGATGTTGCAAATCGCCCAGGCCCATGCCGAACACATGGCAAGGCTGACCCAGCGGATGCAAGAAATCAATCAGCGGATTGCCGCTGGCTCGCTCAACTAAGGAGAAAACCATGGCACGTACTAAAGCCCAACCTACTGCCCCAATTGAATTGCCTGTCCTGGACGGCGAAATGCTGACGGCTAATCAGAATGCGGTCGCGACAATGCTCGCCGCCCACAGCGAAGAGCGTGACCTGGTAAATCAACTGCTTGGGCAGGCACAAGCGGCTGGCGCTTTCGAAGATTTTTCCCGGACGGTCCGGATTTCGAAATTGGCCTTCGTCAAAGAAAACAAGCTCTACAGGGCTATTAAAGGCATGAAACTCCGGACCGGTCCGGAAATTCTGAGTGGCACTTGGGAGGAGTTTTGCCAGGTGCTTGGAAGGTCTGTTGACCAAGTGGATGAGGATATCCGTAACCTTCGCCAATTTGGTGAGAATGCGCTGGACTCCATGTCGCGCATGGGCATCGGCTACCGCGAAATGCGCCAATACCGCCGCCTGCCTGAAGATGCACAAGCCGCCCTAATCGAAGTCGCCAAGGCCGGTGACAAAGAGGCTTTTGTCGACCTCGCCGAAGAGATCATCGCCAAACACTCGAAAGAAAAAACCGAACTGACCCAGCGTTTGGACGAAGTCAACGCCGACTATGAAGCCCAAGGCGAAGTCATGGCGAACAAAGCCAAAGAGCTTGATAGCACCAAGCAAGAGCTGAAAAAACTTCAGAAGCGCATCCAGACGGCAACGCCAGACGATGTCATCAAAGAGCTGCGCACCGAGGTGGTCGCTCTTCATTTTGAAGTGGAAGCCAAGATCCTGGGCGAGCTTCGCGAAGGCTTCGCCAAGATGGCTGAACACGCTGCCGAACACGGCCAGGACCACCGTGCCTACCAGGCCGATTTGATCAAGCAGCTTGAAATCACCCTGGCAACTGTTCGCAGCGAATTTCACTTGCCCGAACACCAGGACGACACGCCGGTATGGCAGACCCAGGCCGAGGCGTAACCGATGAACCCCGTACAGACCCAGCAACTGGCGCAAATCGCCCAACGGGCAGCCAATGCCCCACACGGTCAACGCACCGCCATTTACAAGGCCGGTGCAGCCGAGCTGGGTGTTTCCCTTCAAACCCTGCAGCGTAAGCTGAAGGAGGTAGCGGTGAGCAAACCTCGTAAACGTCGCAGCGATGCCGGTAACAGCACCTTACCTTTGGATGAAGCGCGGATGATCTCGGCGGTATTGCTGGAGTCCATCCGGGCCAACAACAAGCAGCTGTCTACCATTGAGCGCGCTGTTGAGCGCCTGCGAAGCAACAACCTGATTCTGGCTGGCCGCATAGATGAAGCCTCAGGTGAGTTTCGTCCACTGACTAACAGCGCCATCAGCCGCGCTCTGCGTGCCTACAAACTACACCCTGAGCAGCTGCTGCATGACGCACCCGCCGTATCGCTTGCCAGCAAGCACCCCAACCACGTTTGGCAGGTCGACGCCTCTATCTCGACACAGTTCTATTTGGCAGACGATGGCGCTCGGGTGATGAGGCAGGCCGAGTTCTACGATGGCAAGCCGGGCAACCTCAAGAAAATTGAGCGCCAGCGCCTATGGCGTTACGTGATCACCGACCACACCAGCGGCACGCTGTATGTCGAGTATGTACTGGGCGCGGAGTCGGCTGAGAACCTCTGCACCGTATTGATCAACGCCATGCAGAAGCGCCACGAATCTGACCCATTCCACGGCGTGCCCTGGATGCTGATGACCGACCCTGGCGCGGCCATGACCAGCGGTATCTTCCGCAACCTGTGCCGCGCCATGTCCATCGAACTGATCATTAACCAGGTCGGCAACGCACGGGCCAAGGGGCAGGTGGAGCAGGCCCACAACATCGTTGAGCGCGAATTTGAAAGCGCCTTGAAGTTCCAGGCAGCAACCAGCCTTGAGCAGATCAATAGCTGGGCCGGTGAGTGGATGCGCTATTTCAACGCAACCTCCATTCATACCAGGACACGCCGCAGCCGCTACGGCGTGTGGCAACTGATCAAGCAGGACGAGTTGCGCCTGGCGCCAGGCATTGAGGTTTGCCGCGAACTGGCGGTCAGCACGCCAGAGGAACGCAAGGTCAGCAACCTGCTACGCGTTTCGTTTCGCGGGGACCAGTTCGACGTCAGCTCGGTACCGGAAGTTATGGTTGGCGAAAAGCTGCTGATCACCCGCAATTGCTGGCGCGACAAAGATTCTGCGGTTGTCGTTATGACCGGTGCCGATGGCCGCGAGCATTACCACGTAGTCGAGCGGATCGGCATGGACCAGTTCGGCTTCGCGCAGACCTCGGCCACCATCGGCGAGCAGTACAAGCGCCACGCAGAAACCCCGGCGCAAGTCTCGCGCAATCTGCTGGAACAGATCGCCACCGGCACCACCAACAAAGCCGATGCCGAAGCCGCCCGCAAGGCGAAAACGCTGCCGTTCGGTGGGCTGATCGACCCGCACAAACATGTCACCGACACCGTGCTACCGGCGTACCTGCCACGCCGTGGTACATCCCTGAACGTCAACGCCCCGATTGTCGAGCATGCGCTGCTGTCGCACGTCGAGGCCGCGAAATTGCTGCGCCCACGAATGGCAAACCTTTGGTCAGCCGAATGCTTCAGCTGGCTGCAGCAGCACTACCCGGAGGGCATTGCCCAAGACCAGCTTGATGCCATTGAGGCTGAGCTGAAACGGCCTGTAGAGGTCATGCGCAACCCGCTCAGCCTGGTTCGGGCGGCGGTTGGAGGTGAGTGATGTTGAAACTTAAACACGTTTTACAGGGGGTGGGCCGATCTCAATCGGCCTTGGCCGAATCGCTGAAGCTCAGCGAGGCCTCTATTGCTCAGTTGCTGAACCACGGCCAATGGCCGCGCAGCCTGGACAGCGCCGACCTGCAGGGGCGCATTCGTGTGTTCTTGACCGAGTCCGGCGCCAACGATGCCGATATCGCTAACGCCTTTGAAGAAGTGGACCTGCCGTGCGCCAACACGACAGATCCGGCCCTTAAAGAAGAGCCGTCCGGGGAGGACGAACCTATGTTACTGCCAAAACAAACCCTGCTGCCTACTACTCGTAAGGCATTCAGTCTGTTCCGCGACCCCTTTGATGAACTTTCCTGCGCCAAGGACATGTGGATCAGCCCGGATATCCGCTACGTTCGCGAGGTTATGTACCAGACCGCAAAGCACGGTGGCTTCCTGGCAGTTCAGGGGGAATCAGGTGCGGGCAAAAGCACTTTGCGCCGCGACCTGGTGAACCGAGTCGTTGAGAACAATGACCCGGTGTTGATCATTGAGCCCTATGTACTGGCTTCCGAAGATAACGACACCAAAGGCAAATCGCTGAAAAGCACTCACATTGCCGAGGCAATGATGGCGAGGGTCTCGCCCCTGACCAAACCCAAGAACAGCCCCGAGGCACGCTTTGCCCAGCTGCACAAAGTGTTGAAAGACTCCCACGCCGCAGGCTATCGCCACTGCCTGGTAATCGAGGAGGCCCATAGCCTGCCGATTCCAACGCTCAAACACCTCAAGCGCATCCTGGAGCTGGAGTCCGGTTTCACCAAGCTGGTCAGCATCATCATGATCGGCCAGCCGGAGCTGAGCGTGAAACTGAGCGAGCGCAACGCGGATGTACGTGAAGTGGTGCAGCGGTGCGAGCGGATCATGCTGCCGCCAATCGAAGGCGCACTGCTGGAGGAGTTTCTGAAATTCCGCTTTGAACGCGCAGGCAAGGCGCTGGCCGAGGTGATCGACGCTGGGGGCATCCAGGCCATTGCAGCCCGCCTTTCGCTACCTGGTCGTAATGGGAGTCGAGATACGGCGGTCTCGCTGTTGTACCCGCTGGCAATCGGCAACCTGCTGATCGCCGCGATGAACCTGGCCGCGAATTTGGGCGCGCCCCTTGTAACCGCCGACATTGTGAAGGGGGTGTGAGATGGCCGCTTTATACCTCGTAGGTGTGCAAGTGGAGGAGCGGACCAGCGTTTTGGCTGAAGACTTCACTGTGAAGCTCTCGGCTTACAACGAACTGACCCGTGATATCCGAGACGCCGGTATTGGGATCAAGCACCTGGTGCTGCTGGACAACAAGATCTTTATCGACCACAGCGATATTGAGCTGTTCCTACGGCGGTTTGGGCATGAATTGCGCGGGATGCGTTACTCGCCTGCAGGTCGGTTTACGCGCAACACCGTGACGGTACGGGGTGTTGATGTGGCTTGGTACAGCTTGGTGAAGGAGCAGGACCAATGAACCAGGCCCTCAATGTTTCGATTAAAGCCTTGAGAGCAGCTGTTGCCTCCGAAACCCCTACGTTGTTTTGGCAGGACACCATGAAGCATGTGGCGGTGCTCCTGGATCATGCCGAGCGGGTGCCCGATCCATCTCGGGCGTTAGAGGCGGCTCATGCGGCCATTGCTGAAGATCGCTTCTCGGACGCTATCCAACATCTATACCAGGTCATCAGCCACCTGCACGCCGAGTGCAGCGAACACGTCACCCAATTGGCCGGTTTGGTAACAGCCTTTGACGCCGCGCTGAGCCTGCGGCCTCACCTATGGCTGGAGATCGGCTTCAACCGAGTCGTTGGTTGGATGGTCACCGTTTACGACAAAACTGGCGGGATTGAGCGGGTTGTTGTCCAGGCCCAAGGCGTGAACGCCGATGAAACGTGCCAATGGGCCACCTTGCATCTGCAGGCCCTCACAAAGGAGAGCGACCATGTCTGATAGCAATATTCCTCAGGGCTATATGCGTAACGCCATGGGCCACCTGGTCCCTGAAGATCAGGTGCGAGACCAAGACAAGCTGCGCGATCAGGTGACCCGCGAATTAGCAGATGCTGCCAAGGCTCTGAGCCTTGCGCTGAAAAACTTCAAGAAAAAATCCCTCGGCGATGTGGCCGACTTGATCAGCATTGCCGGTGAGCGTTACGGCGTTCAGATGGGTGGCAAGAAGGGCAACGTGACCATCGCCACGTATGACGGCCAGTACAAGGTGCAGCGTTCATATGCCGACCGGCTGACGTTCACCGAGGAAATGGAAGTGGCAAAGGTACTGGTCTACGACTGCATCCGTGCTTGGAGCAAGGGGGCAGACACTCATTTGATGGCTATCGTCGACCGGGTGTTCAGCCCCAACCGTAATGGGCAGATCAAAACCTCCGATGTGTTGGATTTGTTGCGGCTAGAGATTGATGACGATAACTGGAAGGCCGCTATGAAGGCCGTGAAGGACTCCATCATGGTCTCGGGCAGTGCCGTTTACATCCGCGTGTATGAGCGGATCGGCGACTCCGACAACTATAAGGCAATCCCTCTAGACCTGGCGGTGGTGTGACATGACCAAGACACTGATTGAATTTCAGGACCACCACCAGGACTTCCTGGTGTGGACCGTCGATGAGGCTGGCATCGTCACCGGAAGCTGGCCTTACCACTCCAGCCTATGGACTGGAGTAAGAGTCGTAAACCTGGCAAGCCTTAAGGTGGGCAGTTTGGTGGAGTTTCTCCGCGCTGGGGATACTCGTGACCAATGCATTAAATACCCGGTGCGCTCGATACAACCGCTTTTACCGGTGGAGGTTTCGGTACGACAGGACGGTGATGGTTACGTTACCGGCACTGTGCGGGGCAAGCGTGTGTCTTGCACCCATGACTATGAATACCCAGTGAAGCGCCTGGCTGAAAAGCTCTTTCCAGGCGTGTCCGCTGGCGTTGAACGCCTGCCATGCACACCTGTTGGGCGCCTGCATAGCAAGTGGCGTATCACCCCTCTGGAGGGTATGTGACATGGCCGATCAAGTGACTGTAACCACCCGCGACCCGGAGGTCGTAGAGATCCTCAAATGGCTTCAGCAGTGGCATTCCAATCATGTCCAGAAACTGCAGATGATTGTGCAGGCGCCAGCCGATACCGAGTTGGTATTACGCGGCGCAAATGGACAGCAAGTCCTGCTTGTGGGCGACGAACGCAAAGGCTTCAAGGCGGGTTGCGCCACAGCCCTTGATCTGTTTGGCAAGTTCCCACTGACGGTGACGAAGAACGTCAGCCGCGACACAGATTCGGAGGAAAAGTGACATGGACAACAACCGCACTCTGGAAAAAATCAAGAAGTGCCTGGAGATGGCCAAGTCCAAAACCAGCAATCCGCACGAAGCTGAAACCGCGCTACGCCAAGCGCACAAACTGATGGAGATGTACAACCTGGAGGTGGGTGACGTGCTTGCCAGCATGGCGAGCGAACACACGATCCTTGCGGGCTCGGAGGGTTCGCCTCCTGTCTGGCGTGTGCGTCTTGCGCAAGTCTGTGCAGATGCGTTCGGCACCATGATCCTTATTTCCAACCCTCAGTGGAGTGCTGCTCGCTTCATCTTTATTGGCTGCTCAGCCGCACCGGAACTGTCCGGCTACGCATACCAAGTGCTGGCTCGTCAGCTACAAAAGGCCCGTCGTGACTTTTTGGACACACAGAAGCGTTGCAAGCGCTCTACGAAGGCCGCCCGAGGGGATGCCTTCGCCAATGGCTGGCTGGATGCAGTTCACAGCAAAATCCAAGCGTTTGCGGGCGTAGAAGACAACATCGCCGAAGCGATTGACGCCTTCATGAAAAAACATCATGCAGACGTAAAAAGCGTTGAACTCAAGCGGCGCAAGGTCAAAGCGCGCAATGAGGGCGCCGGTGACGCGGGCTATGAAGCGGGCAAGTCCGCCCAACTGCACCAGGCGGTGAACCATCAGCCTCGCGCACGCTTGACCATGGGGGTTTGACATGAGCGCTGCAGAAAAGAAGTACGACACCCTAGTAGTTGAAGGCTTGGGTAATGAAGTGCCTCGGGCAATCGGCGAAGGGCGAGTGGCCGCGTGGTCTTCGGGTCATGCACTGGACGACAAACTCGAAATGGAGGACTTCATCCGCGAATTGTCTTATGGCGACATTGAAGATCCGCAGCAGGCCGCTATTGAGCTGATGAGGCGACAAAAATGGGCATGAACAGCACGGGGAAACTCTCAGCCGGTGTACTGGAGTTCCTGGCGATCTGCGATCAATGCCAGCGCCCCCGTAACACTGGTAATCACGCCAAATGCAGCAAGATCCGGCAACGGATTCATGCCGCTCGTAACCAGCAGAACGGCAACACACGCTCGATGAAAGGAGGTGACCAGTGAAAACCGCGCCGTCCAACCCGAACCGCCTGCGTCTGATCAAGCTGATCCACGTTGCTCGACGCGAGTTGCGCATGGATGACGATACCTATCGCCTCCTGTTGGCTGGCATGACGGGATTGGATGGCGCTACGTCCACCGCTGATTTGAGCGTTCCAAACCTGCTAAGGGTTTTGGAACAGCTCAAGCTGCGGGGCTTTAAGGTTCGTCCAAGCAATCAACCTAAGCGGCCTTTAGCCGACGACGTCCAGTCGAAGAAGATCCGCTCTCTGTGGCTGACGCTGCATGAACTGGGCGCCGTCCGTGATCCTTCTGAGGCTGCATTGGCCAAGTTTGTGCTGGGCATGACCCGCGTCGCTGCGTTGCAGTGGCTCACCACTGCTCAGGCCAGCCGGGTAATTGAAAATCTGAAACAGTGGCTACTGCGCGTTGAAAGCGCGGATAGCGGCAGGAGTGACGTATGACCGACTTCCGAAGCAAGGGCCCCGAGCTGCTGGTTGACCTTACAGACCACATTGCAATAGCTCTCGTAGAGCTGGCCTCGATGGAGAGCGGAACCGCTCAGCAGGTCGCCGGGGAAATTACTGATCGTATGTCCGCGCACTGGGGCGGGCAGAACATCTACTTTCCCATCGGCCAGTCAATCAAGCTGAGTCGCCGAGATCGTCAGATCTACGATGACTTCAACGGCTCGAATCACCGGGAGCTGGTAGCCAAATACGGCGCTTCGTTACAGTGGATTTACAAGATCGTGAAGGCGGTGCGCAAGGAAGAGCTGGCCCGCCGACAGAAGGATCTGTTCGCTGATGATATGGAGGACCGTACCTCGCCACCCGATGGCTAAACAGTGGCTGATTTCATTTGCAGCGTGTGCAAGGTTATTTCATAGTTCGTTCAGAGTAGACCGGTTTCTCCCGGAGTATCCCAGGATTACCTCGCACACCCCCCTGTACTTATCTCACTCCCATACACATGGGTTTTCTCCAACTCTGTTCAGATGCATATCCGCTGGGTTGACTTTACCTTGATGGGCAACATCAACGAGTGGACTCCACTCAGGCAGGCATCTCATGTGTGGTTGGGCGAACTCGACAGTTCCGGGTGAAGGACAAATACCCATGACAATATGTAAAACCGTGCTCAGCCACGGTTAACCCAGTTTGCGTCTACGCCACCAACTGGTCAGGCAGTTGATCAACCCTGTGTCGTTCAACGAATCAATACCTTCCCCGTTAACCTGCGGGTCTGCCAGCATGCCTCGGGAAAAATCGTCCGACACAGGCGCCTGGAATTTAAGCTGGCCGGCATAAGCTTTCATGCGCAGTGTCTGTGCCTCGTATTCGGTCGACGCAAAAGGGAGACTGCACGAGGGTGCTCGGTCCAGGGAGACTGGCAGACTTTCACGTTGGGTATTGCGCAAGAGTTCGATGGGCCCGGTTGGGCGAGAATTAAACGAGGTTGAAGGCATATTTTTCCCTCATTCAGAAACTGAAAAGCGACAGGGCGAGTCGCAACCGCAGGTACCACTTATGTGGCAAATGGGCGTGATTCGTTCCTTGAAACATATAGGACTGGCGCCGCCTCAGAGAGGCGACGCCTGAAGAAGGTTCAGCGGGACAACAGGTACAGGCCTGTACGGCTGATCTTCCCATCGTCATCTTTACTGGCGCGGTTATCCATTCGCTCAAGCACGTCACTGCGCTTGAGCATTTCCTGGGCCAACTGAATTAGATGGTCGTTGGCAGCGTCGCCGGTAAGCGGCTTGCATGCCCACTTTTTCAAGTCGCAGATTTTAAGGCTTGAGCCCCCGCTCCCGTCCTTCAACTCGTCAAAATGCTCAAGCAGTTCACCGGCCAGTTCTTTGTCAGTCTTGTACTTGAAGTAGTTTTCCCCTTGGATCACCGCATTCAGGCTGTGCCGGTCGACCAAGCCATCCAAAGCGCCCGTGGAACCGTGCCGATCCAACGCGGCCATCAGTTCCGGACGTCGTAGCAACTCATTGGCCAGGCGAATGTTTTCCTTCATGACCGGGTTGGGCGACCATCCTCTTTTGGCCATTGCAAGAATGCTGTCAACACTGATAGAGCCAGGGTTCTTCGGATCTCTGAAGGCATTGAAGCTGTCACGCAACTGCTGCGCCAACTCTTCTCGACTCTTGAGAGAATACTGCGCGTCTGGCCTGCCGGGGGCGGGCGGATACGGCCGACATGCGGTGGGATCCGGTCGTGGTGGTGGTGGGTTGCACCCACTCGGGTTCGGCCTGGGTGGCGGGTTACTGCAACCTGGGTTCGGCCGTGGCGGCGGATGCCCACAACCAGGATGCATGGGTGGCCGATGCCCAGAGAACCAGTGGCTGATCCAGTGCTTGAGTTGGCTCAGGAAGTTCTGCATGGCCGGCGGGTTGTGGCGATGCCCAAGCACATCTGCCGCGGTGGTTGGCGCCTGGTGATAATTGAATACAGGCCCGGCCTTGCTGTCCCCGGCTTGAAAGTTCACATGGGCAGCCTGCCGACCATTGAACGAAGGCGTAGCAGGCGCCTGGCGGGTATTTTTGATCTCGGCCTTGGCATTGGCCGATGAGAGGTCAGGCGTTGATGACGCAGAGACGGGTGCATCCGACATCGATACCGACATACGTTTCTCCATGACAGTGGGCGATTTTCAGCTTGTCGCTCCAACGCAATGTCGAAGCCCATCAGCTTTCCCATGTGTGGTTTTGCGTCGGAATCAGTTCCTGATCCAGCAATAATCTGTGCGGGGGCGATGTAGGAAACAGAGGGTGGCCTGCCGTTTATGAGTGAGCAGAGCGCTTGACCCGGGCAAAAAAATCGCAACCCTGGGGTTGCGATCTTTCCTACCGGCAACAGATCAGAACCCCACGCTTGCCTGTACGAAAAACGTGCGAGGCTCACCCAGGTACAACCCGGCATTGTTGTCACTGGAGCGCGTGTAATGCTGCTGGTCGAAAACGTTTTTCACGCCCACCCCCAACTTCAGATTCGATAGTTGCGCGCCAAAGTCATAGCCACTGCGCACGTTGACCGAGACATACCCTGGGATATCACTGTATTGACCGTCTGCGGTGCCTTGAGTGATGTAGGTGGTACCGGTGCCTGGCGCACGTTGGCCGGACTGGGCGTAGACGTCCAGGTTGTGGGTCCAGTGGTTGACGTCGTAGCGCAGGCCCAGGGTCGCCACTTGGCGGGAATACAGTGGCAGGTCGCGGCCCTTGAACGGCACATCACCTTCGGAGGTGGCCTTGGTGTAAGTAAAGCCCGCGTTGGCGGTCAGACCGTCGAGGCGCGGGTCAAGGTTGGCCAGGTCGTAATGGGCCGATGCTTCGATGCCGCTGTGCTTGGTGGCGCCGAGGTTGGTCCAGCCCACGTCATTGCTGACGTATTGCAGTTCATCCGAGAAGTCGATGTAAAACAGCGTCACTTCGCCACCCCAGACGCTGTCGTTGTAGCGCGTACCGACCTCGTAGGTCTTGGCCTTTTCCGGGTTCAGGCCGTTGGCCGTCTGGTCGCCGGTACCGCCCTGGCCCAGTTGAAAATACTGCAGGCTGCCGAAGGAGGTTTCGTAGTTGGCGAACAGCTTCCATGCGTCAGACACGTGGTACATCACGCTCAGGGCCGGCAGCGGTTCGTTGTTGTGGACTTCGCGGCGCTTTTCCTCGGTACGCTTGCCATTCAGGGCCACGACCGGACGATCATGCCATTCGGTCCGGATGTCTTCGAAGCGAATACCGGGAGTGATGGTCCATTTGCCAATATCGATTTTGTTATCGATATAGAAGGCGTTGGCTTCAGTGCCCCCCGTGCGGTCCTGGTACACGTGGCCGTCGCTCTGCCCGCCCGGCGTCGGCACATTGTTGACCAGGTTCAGGCTGGTGGCCTCCTCGTGCATGCCTTCTTTGAGGTAGCGATAACCCACGCTGACTTCCTGGGTACTGGGCCCCAGGTCGAACACATGGGACACACGCGGCTCGATGCCAAAGGTGTAGTAGGTGCGCGGGTAGGAGCTGAGGGTCTTGAGGTCGCGGTTGGCAATGTTGCTGCCACGGAAACTGTCGGAATAGTACGTCAGCACTTCGGCCTGGGTGCGGTCGTCGATCTGGCGGATGTACTTGAAGGACACGTCCTTGCGGCGCCCGCTGAAGTTGTCCCAGTCACGTATCGACTGGTACGGGTTGGCGTCGAACTGCTGCTGGGTCAGGCCGCCGGGCATGTCGGCACTGGCATCGTAATAATGGAAGTTCAGCGAGAAATCGTCTTGATCGGTCGGCGCCCAGTGGGTCTTGAAGATCACGTCATCGATGTCGTTGCCGTTGTTGCTGTTGCGGTAACCGTTGCCGTTGACCCCGGAGTACAGCAGCGCGGCGCCGATGCCGTTGTCGGCTGTGCCGCCGATAAAGGCGTTCTCCACATGCTTCCAGCCACCATGGGCGGAGGTTTGCAGGGTGGTGCCGACTTCACCGGAGAAGTCTTGCGGGATCGCGCGGGTTACGAAGTTGATCACACCGCCGACGTTCTGTGGCCCATAACGCACCGAACCCGCGCCACGGACAACGTCGATACTTTCCAGGTTACCGGCAGAAATCGGCGCCATCGACAGTTGTGGCTGGCCGTAGGGAGCAAACGCCGCCGGTACGCCGTCAATCAGCACGGTGGATCGCGGCGACAAGCGCGAGGTCAGGCCGCGTACACCGACGTTGAGGGAAATATCACTGCCGCCGGTGCCGTTGGATTCCTGCACTTGCACGCCAGGCACGCGGCGCAACACATCACCGACGTTCATCGCGCCCTGCTCCACCATGGCTTCGCGGCGAATGACCGTGCGCGCACCGGGATGGTTCTGCACCACTTCGGCATCGGCGTCGGCGAGCCAGTCGCCCACCACCTTGATATCGGTCACACCCAGCTCCAGGGGCGAGCCAGCTTCACCGGTGCCGTTGCTCACCGGGCGCAAGGTCACGGAACCGGCGTCAATCTGGTAATCCAGGCCAGTGCCTTGCAGCAATTGGCGCAGGGCTTGTTCGGGAGAGAGGTTGCCATCCACCGCAGGGGCTTGCTTGCCGGCAACCATATCGGGGCTGAAGAACACTTGCAGCGAGGTCTGCTGGCCCAACTGGCTCAGGGCTGCGCCCAGGGATTGGGCGCGAATGTGAATGCCTTCGGCAGCCTGTGTGGTGCCGATGGCAACGGCCAGGGCCAAGGGCGCCCAGCGGGAGATTTTATTGTTGTGGAGGGCGAGTTTTTTCACGTCGAACCTAGTCCTGTGATCGCAAGCATGCGCAGCCGTTAATGCAAACCAGTTGCAGTTGCAGGAGAAGACGAAGAACTCGAAAAAAACCTGAATGTCAGCGTGAAATAATTTCCTGGCTACCGTCCGGCAACGTGCGCAAGGCGACCGGCAGGATGTGGGGCAAGGCCTTGAGCAAGGCGTCGGTGTCGCTGGATTTGAACACGCTGGTCAGGCGCAGGTTGCCCACCGCTGCCGTACTGACACGCAGCGGTTGCTCGCGGTAGCGCGACACTTCCCGCGCCACCTCACTCAGGGTGGCGTTGTTGAACACCAGTTTACCGGTACGCCACGCAGTCAGTTCTTCAGGGTTTACCGCGTAGGCCGCTGCCACTTGGCCTTGGGGATCAAAATGGGTGCCACGGCCAGCGGTGAGCGTGACGATGTGATCGGACGCCTGGCCCTGCACCTTGACCGTGCCGGCTTCGACCGCCACGCGGGTCTGGTCCGCATCCAGGCGCACATCAAAGCGCGTGCCGGTGACGGTCACCTGCCCTGCCCCGGCGGCGACTACAAACGGGCGGCCGGCGTCATGTTGCACGCTGAACATCGCCTCGCCCTGTTTGAGCTCCACGCCACGGCGGCCCTTTGCGTAGTGAACCGCAACCACGCTGCGGCTGTTGAGGTCCATCACTGAACCGTCGGGCAAGGTCACCTGGCGATGCTCGCCCACCTGCGTACTGAATTCGGCATTGTAGGGCTTTGGCTCAAACACGCTGAATACACTCAAGCCCACTGCAACGGCGACCACACTGGCGGCCACGGCATAACGCATCAGCGCACGCCGACCGGGGCGCTCGACCGGCGCGTCGCCCAGCGCCTGCAACCGGGCCTTGGGTAGCAAATCCGCAGCACTCCATAGCCCTTGCAGCACATCGAATTCGTACTGATGCGCGGGCTGCGCTCCACGCCAGGCATCGAAACGTTGACGCTCCTGGGCGCTCAATGGGCCGTCTTGCAGGCGCACAAACCACTGCGCGGCCTCATCACGGACACGGTTATCCATCGTGGAAGATCCTGTTTCAAAGCCGGTCATGGCGCGCTCGCATCCAGACGATCACGCAGATGCCGCAGGGTGCGGATCATATACTTTTCCACCATGTTTTTAGACAGCCCCAGGCGTGTGGCGATTTCCTGCTGGGTGAGCCCTTCGATCTTCTGCCAGATAAAAACCCTGCGACAGTTGAGCGGCAACTCGGCCAGCGCCCGCTCGATGGCGTCGGCCAACTGGATCGCGTGCATGTAATGCTCCGGGTCGCCGCTGTGGGGCGTGCTGTGATCAACCCCCTGCAGCGCCAGCGCCTCACGGCGGTCTTCGCGGCGGTAGGCGTCCACTGCAATATTACGTGCGGTTTGGTGCAAGTAAGCGCGCGGCTGCGCCACCTCGCAGGCAGCGGACTCAAGCACCCTCACGAAGGTGTCGTGCGCCAGGTCTTCGGCCTGCTGACGGTTTCTCAGGCGGCGTGTCCAGGTGCCGATCAACTCTTCGTAGTGCTCGAAAAAGCCTGTTCTGCGGGGCGGCTGCGGAGTCATCACGGGAGCACTGGGGAGACGGGGCGTGAATAGTAATGCTTCCTATTAAGCGGGGCAATTGCTGCCCATCGCCCACCCACTATTTGTTCGAAATGACCTCACTCATGTATTGATGCAAATCGCGAAAGTCTTTAACGCTCCAGGCATGTGGCGCGATCTTTACGCCATTGTCTTGCAGCGTCTTGGGGATCAGGTTGCCATTGGGGCGAAGGATGACCGAGGAGACGATAACGCCCGGATAATCATGGAGTCGTTTCTTGAAGGCGGCGGTTGTCAGGTCGGGGGTTGGCGGATTACTTTTTTTAGCCAATGGCCCCGTGCCTTTGATATCAGGCCCATGGCACACGGCACAGCGTTGTAGGTACAGCGCTTTACCATTGCTGTTGTCGGCGACGCACAAGGCTGTCTGAGTCAGTGATAAAACGGCCAATACGCCGCTGAGCAATAGTTTCGTCCATCTGTTATCGGCCCACACGTGCATTCCATCGCTTCCTGTATTGCCCTTTGTTTTCAGCATCATACGACAAAGTCGCGCTTTTACCCGCGCTGGGCGTAAGCGCCAGGGGGTGAACTTCCGCTCCCCGCCGCCAGTCAGCAAGAAGGACTCTCATAAAACGGTGGGTGGGCGATGCAGATTTCCTTGCAGCAACAAGTGGCCCTGGTCACCGGGGCCAGTTCCGGCATTGGCGCGGGTGCGGCCAAAGCCTTGGCCGCAGCAGGCGCGGCGGTGGTGCTTAACTACAACTCCCAGGCGGCACCGGCTGAGGCCCTCGCCGCGCAGATCAATGCCAACGGCGGCCAGGCGCTTGCGATTGGCGGCGATGTGTCCAAGGAGGACGATGTTGAACGCCTGTTCGCACAAACCCTCGACGCCTTCGGCCATCTGGATATTCTGGTGGCCAACTCCGGCCTGCAAAAAGACGCCAACCTAGTCGATATGACTCTTGAGGATTGGAACACGGTGATTGGCGTCAACCTCACCGGGCAATTCCTGTGCGCGCGGGCGGCGGTGCGTATCTTCAATCGCCAGGGCGTTCGTGAAGGTGTGTCACGGGCCGCCGGCAAAATCATCCATATGAGTTCGGTGCATCAAGTCATCCCCTGGGCCGGGCATGTGAATTACGCGGCCTCCAAGGGCGGCGTGGAGATGCTGATGCGCACCCTCGCCCAGGAAGTCAGCGAGCAACGCATCCGCATCAATGGCATTGCGCCTGGGGCGATTCGCACGGCGATCAACCGCGCAGCCACTGAAGGTGCTGCAGAAAAAGAGCTGCTCAAATTGATTCCTTATGGTCGTGTCGGTGACGTCGAAGACGTGGCCAATGCCGTGGTGTGGCTGGCCAGCGATGCCTCTGATTATGTGGTTGGCAGCACCTTGTTCATTGATGGCGGTATGAGCCTCTACCCGGAGTTCCGTGGCAATGGTTGATTTCAAGAACGAACCTCAAAGCGCCATTGATGCCCACGGGATCATCGGCGACATGCGCAGTGCGGCACTGGTGAACGACCGCGGCAGCATCGACTTCTTCTGCTGGCCGGAATTCGACAGCCCCTCGGTGTTTTGCGCATTGCTCGACACGCCCGAGGCCGGCACCTTTCAGCTTACCCCGGACCTGCCCAACGCCCGCCGCGAGCAGATCTACCTGCCCGACACCAACGTGCTGCAAACCCGCTGGCTGAGCGATGAAGCGGTGGTGGAGATCACCGACCTGCTGACCGTCAGCGAAAACGTCGATGAACTGCCTTTGCTGATCAGGCGGGTACGGGTGGTCAGTGGCAAGGCGACGATCCACTTGAGCTGCGCCGTGCGCCACGACTATGCCCGGGCCGCTACCGAGGCGAAGGCCGAGGCTGCCAGTGTCGTGTTCACCGCCAGCGGCCAGCCTGGCCTGCGCCTGATCGGCAGCCAGCCGCTGACCCTTCAAGACAACACCGCCCTCGCCACCTTTACCCTCGCCCAGGATGAAGGCGCCGAATTTGTCCTCGGCGGCCAGGAGGATGCGCGCGTCACCAACGACTGTACCGACCTCTACCTGGAGCGCACCTTGAAGTTCTGGCGCGGTTGGATCAGCCAGTCCAACTATCGGGGACGCTGGCGCGAGATGGTCAACCGCTCGGCCCTGGCGCTGAAACTGCTGACCTCGCGCAAACACGGCGCCATCATCGCCGCGGCTACGTTCGGGCTGCCGGAAACGCCCGGCGGCGAACGCAACTGGGACTACCGCTACACCTGGATCCGCGATGCCTCGTTCACCGTCTATGCGTTCATGCGCCTGGGTTTCGTCGAGGAGGCCAACGCCTATATGCGCTGGCTCAGGGGGCGGGTCAGCGACTGCTGCGGCCAGCCGACCAAGATCAACATCCTGTACGGCATCGACGGCCGCCAGGAGCTGCCGGAAACCACCCTCGACCACTTGAGCGGCCACGGCGGCGCCCAACCGGTGCGGGTGGGCAATGAGGCGTTCGATCAGATCCAGCTGGATATCTATGGCGAACTCATGGACGCGGTCTACCTAGTGAACAAATACGGCGAAGCCATCTCCCACCAAGGCTGGAAACACACGGTGGAAGTGGTCGACCAGGTGTGTGAGATCTGGAACCACAAAGACGTGGGCATCTGGGAAATGCGCGGTGAACAGCACCACTTCCTGCACTCACGCCTGATGTGCTGGGTGGCCCTGGACCGCGCCATCCGCCTGGCCTCCAAACGCTCACTACCAGCGCCGTTCGCACGCTGGGACCAGACGCGCCAGGCGATCTACGCCGACATCTGGACGAACTTCTGGAACGAAGAACGCGGGCATTTTGTGCAGCATATCGGCAGCACCGCCCTCGACGGCTCTATGCTGTTGATGCCACTGGTGCGCTTTGTCGCCGCCACGGACCCGCGCTGGCTGTCGACACTGGAAGCGATCCAGAAAAGCCTGGTGCGCGACGGCATGGTCTACCGCTATCGCAATGACGACAGCCAGATCGATGGGCTGCAAGGCGTCGAAGGCGCGTTTGCCGCCTGCTCGTTCTGGTACGTCGAATGCCTGGCGCGCGCCGGGCAAGTGGAAAAAGCCCATCTGGAATTCGAACAGTTGCTGCGGTACGCCAACCCGCTGGGGTTGTACGCCGAAGAGTTCGACAGCCAGGCCCGGCACTTGGGCAACACGCCCCAGGCCTTGAGCCATTTGGCGTTGATCAGCGCGGCAACGTTCCTGGACCGCAAGCTCAGTGGGGAGAAAACCGTATGGCAACCGTAATCACCCCACCCGCATTGCTGTATGTGCGCACCACCCTGCTTGATGTGGCTTACGAAACCCACGGCCCCGTCGAGGGCGAACCGGTGATCCTGTTGCATGGCTTCCCCTACGACCCTCGGGGTTACGACGACATCGCGCCGGTGCTGGCTGAACGTGGTTATCGGGTATTGGTCCCGTATTTACGCGGCTATGGCCCGACACGGTTTATCAACACGCAAGTGATGCGCTCCGGCCAACAGGCAGCGCTGGCCAAGGACTTGCTGGATTTCATGGATGCCTTGGCCATCCCGCAAGCCACCCTAGCCGGCTTTGACTGGGGTGGGCGCGCCGCCTGTATTGTGGCGGCGCTGTGGCCGCAGCGGGTACGCGGCCTGGTGACCGGCGATGGCTACAACATTCAGGCCATCAGCCAGTCGCTCAAACCCAGGGCACCTGAGACAGAACATCGGCTCTGGTATCAGTATTACTTTCACACCCAGCGCGGGGTCGATGGCTTGACGGCCAACCGGCGTGAACTCTGCCAACTGCTCTGGACACTGTGGTCACCGTCCTGGGCCGAAGGGCCAAGCCGCTACGCCCTGACCGCGCCGTCGTTTGATAACCCCGACTTTGTAGAGGTGGTGATTCACTCCTATCGCCACCGCTTCATGTATGCGCCGGGTGATCCCGCGCTGGAATACATCGAGCAGGCGCTGGTGCCACAACCGGCGATATCGGTACCGAGCATTTCGTTGTGCGGAGCCGACGACGGTGTGGGCCCGCCGCCGCTGGAGGATGACGATGTAGAGCACTTCAGCGGCTTTTATCGCCGCCAGGTGTTGCCCGGCGTGGGTCATAATGTGTTCCAGGAAGCGCCTCAGGTCACGCTTCACGCTTTGCTGGAACTACTGGAGCGGTGAAAAACGCTCCCGATACGCCTGGGGCGTCACCGACAAAGCCCTTAGAAAGCTGCGACGCAAGGTCTCTTCACAGCCAAAACCGCATTGCATGGCGATACGTTTGATGGAGGTTGTGCTGTCTGCCAATTGCCGGCGTGCGTTTTCGACGCGAATCAGTTCCACGGCCCGCGCAGGCGTTTGGCCGGTCTCGGTGCGGTAGTGACGCACAAAGCTGCGCTCGCTCATGCCAGCCTGGGCCGCCAGGGTGGCGATGCTCAGGCCCAGCGTCAGGTTATCGGCGATCCAGGCATGCAGCTCAGCAAAGCGGCTGTCGCTCTTTTGCAGGGATAACGTCACGCTGAATTGCGACTGACCGCCAGGGCGCTTGAGAAACACCACCAAGTGGCGCGCCACTTCCAGGGCAATCGCACGCCCCAGGTCCTCCTCTACCAAAGCCAGACACAGGTCGATCCCGGCGGTCACACCGGCAGATGTCCACACCGCGCCCTGCTGGATGAAAATCGGATTGGCCTCCACCGTGAGCGCAGGGAACTTGCGCGCCAGTTCTTCACAGCGTGTCCAGTGCGTGGCCACGCGGCAACCATCGAGCAAGCCACTGGCGGCCAGCAGAAAAGCTCCGGTGCACACCGAAGCCATGCGCCGGGTGGAATGGGATTTATCGCGTACCCACTGCACCAGCGCCGGGTCTTCGGCAGCGCCGTATACGCCCCAGCCACCGGCGATCACCAGCGTGTCGCAAGGCGCGTCGATGGCGGGCAGCGGTTCAGCCAGCAGCGCCAGACCAGCTGACGTCATCACCGGCCCAGCCTGAGTAGCAATGACGTTGACCGCGTAGGGCAATGGCAAACCACGTTGGCGCGCCAGATCGTTAGCCGATGCGAACACCTGTAGAGGCCCGGTGACATCGAGCACCTGGGCATTCTCAAACGCGAGGACATGAATAATTTTAGGCATGATTGGCGAGATTAGTGGGCTCAATGGCGTATTCGCCAAAGCCTAGGCTTCTACAGTAAGGACGTCCATTCCTTTCGGAGCTTGAATCATGACCTTGCAGATCGGCTTTCTATTGTTCCCCGGCATCCAGCAACTGGACCTTACCGGCCCCTATGATGTCCTCGGTTCGCTGCCAGACGTGAAGCTGCACCTGGTGTGGAAAGACCTCGCGCCGATCACCTCCAGCACTGGCCTGGTGTTCACGCCGACCATCACGTATGCCGACTGCCCGAACCTGGACGTGCTCTGCGTACCTGGCGGCGCTGGCGTAGGCCCGTTGATGGAAGATGCGCAAACCCTGGACTTTCTCAAGGCCCAGGCACAGACCGCACGCTACATGACCTCGGTGTGCACCGGCTCACTGGTATTGGGCGCGGCAGGGTTACTGCGCGGTCGCAAGGCCACCACCCACTGGGCCTACCACGACCTGCTCGCCCCGCTCGGTGCCATCCCTGTGCAGGAGCGTGTAGTGCGTGACGGCAACCTGTTTACCGGCGGCGGGATCACCGCCGGCATCGACTTTGCCCTGACGTTGGCCGCAGAGCTGTACAGCGAAGCGGCAGCGCAACTGGTGCAACTGCAAATCGAATACGCGCCAGCCCCACCGTTTGACTCCGGCCGCCCGGAAACGGCGCCCCGGCATGTGCTGGAGGAGGCTAACAAGCGCACGGAAGAGTCACGCAGAGTGCGCGGGGAGATTGTTGCGCGGGCGGCTGCGCGGTTGGGGTGAATTTGGATTCATAGGGGAGCCCTAGACCGCTATACGTAACTTTTTTTGATTCTTTCGGTGCTCGACGGCCGTCGAGTTGTAGCCGACAGTAACCACGATGCGAAGCGAGCCGCTCTTGATCTGCTTTTGATCTTGATCTCAAGCGCCCCGTTAAACCACGCTGGCCGGAATTCGACAGGGATTTGGGGGGTAAACCGGCAGGGATGCCGGTTTAGCCGCCCCGCGCCATGGATGGCGCGTGGCGGCGGCCCCCCAAATCTCTGGCGGATTACGGGCACACCGAGCCTAAGCGAGGTGCCGAGTGGTGGGGCAAGAGCGCTTTGCTTACTTTCGCGCTTTTCGAAAGTGAGCCGCCGTTGGGCGGAACCCTAAGTAGCCGTTACCGCAGGAATGGATATGCTCTCGGTATAACTGCGTCGCCTGTTAGGCCGCCTTCGCGGGCAAGCCCGCTCCCACAGTTTGATTGCGGGGTGCCAGGTAGATAGGCGTCGGTTGGCAGGCAGCTCCCACAATTGGATGGTGGGGTGTCTGGTAAATGAGCATCGGCTGTCGGGCCGTCACGGGAGCAAGCTTCCTCGCCACAAAGAAACCTGCCTGGCTTCCCGCGTGCCCTCAGGCAGGACGCGACATCACCGCCAAACGCACGGCCAACGCCATCAGCACCGCCGCCAATCCCCACTTCTGCAACCAGCCGCTTTTTGTGCGCTTGGCGAAAAAGCGGCTCAGCGTCCCGCCAAACAGGCCCAACAGCACATGAAACACGCTCGCGATCAGCGTCAGCACGCCGCCCAGCACCAGCAATTGCAAGGCGATAGGCCCCGCCTCGGGCCGCACAAACTGTGGCAGGAACACCATGAAAAACAACAACGCCTTGGGGTTGAGCAAACTGTTGAACATGGCCTGCAGAAACACTCGGCTCAACGCCACGCTGCCGACGTGAGCGGCGCCCAGGCTGGGGCGTTTTTGCAAGGTTTTGAAGACCAACCACAGCAGGTAGATCACGCCCGCACAACGGATCAGGTCGAATGCCGGCGGCCAACTGGCGACCACCGCCGTCACCCCCATCGCGGTCAATGCCGTCAGCAACAGGTCGGCCACGCCAATGCCCAGGGCCGCAGCAATGCCGCCGCGCCAGCCATGGGCGACACCCTGGCTGATGACAAACGCCATGTTCGGCCCCGGTGACAGCAGCAATAGCAACACAGCGCCGGAAAAAACGCCGAGTGTGACGAGGCTGATCATGGTTGAACCGTCCGCTGGGAAAACCCCAGATTAATCGGCGCTGGCAGGCCCTACAAAAAATTGTGCTGGATACATTGCTCACGCAGCGAACCCAGTGATTGCTGAAGACGCGGTCTCCAACACCCACTTGCCCCGACATATGCTCAGGGTGTGGGGCGACTATCAGTTGGACGATGGCGCTCAAGGGGAGCCGCGTAACCTGACGCTGAGCCTCAAAGGCAACTTCTAAGCACCGCACACCCCCTCCTGTAGGAGCGAGCTTGCTCGCGAAAAACTCCCAGACGCCGCGTGTACCCAGGAAGCACGCGTTATCGTTGACGTTTTTCGCGAGCAAGCTCGCTCCTACAAAAAGGCCCTCCGCCATCGTCAAAAGCTTTTCGTGGCTAGCAGGCAAATCCCTAGGTTTGTTCCTACACTCCAAAAAGCCATCATCGATTCTCGATTATTCTGAAATACCCGCCATGCACGTCAACAAACCGTCATATCATGGAGACCTTGAGAGGACTATCGAATAAGACGGCCAAAAAGCCAAATCATTGACACAAATCCTCAAAGGAGCCACTATTTAGCCATCAACCAGTAAATGCCTGCGTTTAGACAGCCATTACGTATTACCCAGCAACAGAAGTCGTTCGATTTGCACCACTTGTAATGCATACCTGTCTTATGGATGAGCAAACGAATAGGAACGTTCTGGTGGTGTATTGAGGATCTGATGTATGCGCGGCAAATCGTCGGTTGATAGCCTGTTTTTAACTCGCACCGGTTTCGTTGAGTTTTTTGTCGTTTTCGTAAAACTGATCCATGGACTGACCGCCATCTCGCCGGCGATCATCCTGTTGTTCTACCCGGACCCGGTCGCGGAACACATGCGCACTCACTATCTGGGCCTGCTGGCGTTCTTTGCGATCCTGACCATTATCCTGTTCCAGGCCCTGGGGGTTTACTCCGATGACCTGTTCAGCAATCGCCTGCGTTTTCGCGTGATGCTGGTGGCCTGGGTCTCGGCGTTTTGCATCCTGTTGTTCATGTACCAGATCCTGCTCCTGTTCCCGCAGTTGAGCCCTCGCAACCTGGCGTTCTGGTTTTGCGCGAGCCTGGTGCTGTTTGGCGTGGAGCGCATACTCATGCTGCGCCTGTATCGCCATTTGATGGACAACGGCAAATTCCTCCAGCGCACCGTGATCCTGGGCTTTACCGACACGGCCGTGCATGTGGCTGAACACCTATCGCGCAACAGTGATATTCGTTCCGGCCTGATCGGTTTTATCGACGACCGTACCGAGCGCATTCCCAAGGAGCTGAGCCGCCTGCCGTTGCTGGGCAATACCCGCGACCTGGAAAAGCTGATCCGCTCCGAACAGGTCAACCAGGTAATGATCACCCTGCCCTGGGCTGCCGAGCAGCGCATCAACGGGTTGGTCAAGCGCCTGCGACAGATGTCGGTGAACGTCATGCTGGTGCCGGACATGGCCGCCCTGCGCTACGGCCATAACCGCATCACCGATGTGGGCGGCATTCTGATGTTCAACACCTCGCAATTGCCGCTGCGAGGCTGGTCGCCGTTTATCAAGCGTTGCGAAGACCTGCTGCTGGCCAGCATCGGCCTGTTGCTGCTGTCGCCGGTGATGCTGGTGACCGCCATCGCGATCAAACTCGATTCCAAGGGCCCGGTGCTGTTTCGCCAGAAGCGCTATGGCTACAACGACAACCTGATCCGCGTGTTCAAGTTCCGCTCGATGTACGTCGAGCAGACCGACCTCAACGCCGAGAACCAGACCACGCGCCAGGACCCGCGCATCACTCGGGTCGGCAGGATCATCCGCAAGACCAGCATTGATGAGCTGCCCCAACTGTTTAACGTGCTGCTGGGCAATATGTCGATGGTCGGCCCGCGCCCCCACGCCACGGCCACCAAGGCCGCCGGGATTCCTTTCGAGGAAGCGGTCAGCGAATACAGCTCGCGCCATCGGGTCAAGCCGGGCATTACCGGTTGGGCGCAGATAAATGGTTACCGCGGCGAGACCGATACGTTATTCAAGATTCAGAAGCGGGTCGAATACGACCTGGAATACATCGCCAAATGGTCCGTATGGCTGGACCTCTACATCGTTTTCATGACGGTCCCGGCCGTTCTTTCCACCAAGGAAGTCTATTGATGAACCCACTTAACGGATTGATTCCCTGCATCATCTCCGGTGGTTCGGGTACGCGGCTATGGCCGGTTTCGCGGCAGAACATGCCCAAGCCCTTCATGCGCATGCGCGACGACCAGAGCCTGTTGCAGAAGACCTTCCTGCGGGCCAGTCACTTGCCGGGCGTCGACAGCATCCTGACCGTGACCAACCGCGACCTGCTGTTTCGCACTCTCGACGACTACCGCGCGGTGAACACCCAGCGCCTGGGCCTCGACCTGCTGCTGGAGCCGTTTGGCCGCAACACCGCCGCCGCCATCGCAGTGGCTGCGTTGCATGTGCAGGAGCATTTTGGCGCAGACGCGCAGTTGCTGGTGATGCCCGCCGATCATCTGGTGCTGGATGAAAGCGCCTTTGCCCAGGCGGTGGAAAAAGCCCGTGCCTTGGCCGAGGCCGGTTACCTGGTGACCTTTGGCATCCAGCCTGACCGAGCAGAAACCGGCTTTGGCTATATCGAACAAGGGCCGGCCCTGGGCGCAGGTTTTCGGGTGCAGCGCTTTGTCGAAAAGCCCGACCAGGCCACCGCCCAAGGCTACCTGGACGGCGGCAAGCATCTGTGGAATGCCGGCATGTTCTGCTTCAAGGCGGCAACCCTGCTGGAAGAATTGGCCAGCCACGCCCCGGCGGTTCTGGAGGCGGCCAAGGCGGCGCTGGAGCACAGCCAGAGCCTGCAAAACAGTAGCAGCCGCCAGCGCGAACTAAGCCCGGAAGGTTTCGGCACCGCGCCGGATATCTCCATCGATGTGGCGCTGATGGAAAAATCCGCCCAAGTCGCGGTCGTGCCCTGCGACATAGGCTGGAGCGATATCGGCTCCTGGGAAGCCCTGCGCCAACTCACGCCCAGTGACGACAATGGCAACCAGATCAACGGCGAGGCGATCCTGCACGACGTGCATAACTGCTACATCGACTCGCCCAAGCGGGTACTCGGTGCGGTGGGCGTGCGTGACCTGATCATCGTCGACACCCCCGACGCCCTGCTGATCGCCGACGCCCATCGCAGCCAGGACGTGCGGCATATCGTTGCCGAACTCAAGCGCCAGAATCACCCGGCGTTCAGCCTGCATCGCACCGTCACTCGGCCCTGGGGCACCTACACGGTGCTGGAAGAAAGCACGCGGTTCAAAATCAAGCGCATCGTGGTCAAGCCCAAAGGTTCGCTGTCCCTGCAAATGCACCATCACCGCAGCGAGCATTGGGTGGTGGTCAGCGGCGCGGCGATGATCACCAATGGTGAGCGCGAAATCCTGCTCAACATGAACGAGTCCACCTACATTCCCGCCGGGCACAAGCACCGCCTGACCAACCCCGGCATCATCGACTTGGTGATGATCGAGGTGCAGAGCGGTGAGTACCTGGGTGAAGACGACATCGTGCGCTATGACGACATCTACGGCCGCGCGCCGGTTGAAGTGAAGCCCTGATGCGTACGTCATTGATCATCCCCACCCGCAACGCGGCCAGCCACCTGGATCGCCTGTTGCCAGCGCTGCGCATGCAGACGTTGCAGCCGGACGAAATGCTGGTGGTCGACAGCGCATCGAGCGATAACACCGTGGCGCGCTTTCGCGAATTCGGCGCGCGCGTGGAGGTGATTGACGCCCGTGATTTCAACCACGGCGGTACCCGGCGCTGGGCCAGCGAGCAAGTAGGCGGCGACGCCTTGATCGTCATGACCCAGGACGCGATCCCCGCCAACGCCGAGACCTTTGCCAACCTGATCAGCGAGCTGCAACTGGAGCCGCTCAATGGCGTGGCCTACGGCCGGCAACTGCCGCACCCCGGTGCCGGCGTGCTCGGCGCGCAGTCGCGGCACTTCAATTACCCGGCGGCCAGCCGCACCAAGCGCCTGGACGATGCAGCGCAACTGGGCATCAAGACCTGCTTCAGCTCCGACTCGTTTTCGGTGTACCGGCGCAGCGCCCTGAGCGCGGTGGGCGGTTTCCCCCAGGACGTGATTGGCAGTGAAGACGCCTATGTGGCCGCGCGCATGCTGCTGGCCGGTTATCAGGTGCGCTATGCCGCGAGTGCGCAGGTTTATCACTCCCATGATTACCGCTTGCTGGAAGAGTTTCGCCGCTACTTCGATATCGGTGTGTTCTACGGCCGCGAGCCGTGGATTCGCCAGGCGTTTGGCGACGCCGGCGGCGAAGGCAAACGTTATGTGCTGGCCGAACTGCACGCATTGCGCGAGGCCAACGCGCTGTACCGCGCCCCCGAAGTGGTGGTGCGCAGTGCCTTTAAATTGCTGGGCTATCGCCTCGGCCACCTTGAACGCCACCTGCCCAACGCGCTTAAACGGCGCCTGGGCATGTTTTCCACCTACTGGACTTGAGCCGTCATGAAGACTATCAACCGACGTTTCCGTCTTACCCTGCTCGGCCTCATGAGTGCCTCAATCTGGCTGGCTGGCTGTTCGACCCCCGCGCGGGTGCCGCTTCCTGATAACGACACGCTCAAGGCCGGCCATCAAGCGGCGCTGACCCTGGCCGACCTGCCACCGCCGCAGGTGCTGATCCAGAGCGGCGACTCGCTGCGGATCGTACGTGATGCCCAGGAGCCGGCGGCGGCCGATGACATGACGATATTTGTGGTGCGCCCCGACGGCGTGATCTCGGTGCCCAACATTGGCCGGGTCAAGGCGGCCCTGCGCACGCCCGAAGACCTGGGCAAGGAAATCACCGAGAAGTACAAGCGCATCTACCGGGAACCTGCGGTGACGGTGAACATCGCCAGCGCACCGAGCAACAAGGTGTTTATCGGCGGCGCGGTGTCCAACCCGGCGTTTTTCGACCTGGCCGGCAACGTCAGCGTCGAGCAGGCGCTGCTCAGCTCCGGTGGTGTATTGCCCTCGGCGGATGCCTCCAACGTGGCCTTGCTGCGCACCGGCCCCGATGGCAAGTACAGGACGTACTTCATCAGCCTGGAAAGCATGTTGACCAACCCCAATCACCCGCGGGTAGCGTTGCAACGCGGCGATTTGATCTTTGTGCCGCAATCGGGCATCGGCGCGACGGTGGAGGCTGTGGATATGTACTTCACCAAGCTGTTTCCGATCAACAAAGGGATTGGTATTGGCTTGAATTACGACCTGAACAAGAGCGACGTGAAAAACAGCGGCAACACCATCTACAACAACCCAACCATCAACGCAGGCCAAGGATTATGAAGCGGGCTTCGTATCACTCGAACCAAGCGTTCCCGCCTTTCGTAAACCCCATATGCAATGGAGTGATCCTGTGATCGAAATCCGCTCTCTTCGCGACCTGCTGCGGCTGTTTTTCATCTACCGCCGCGAATTCAAACTGGCCGTGCTCACCACGATCGTCATCGCCGTGCTCGGTGCCTTCCTGCTGCCGGCTCGCTACGAGTCGGACGCGCGCTTGCTGGTCAAGCCGGGGCGGGATAACACCACCTTGCCGATCGAGGCCGCCAACCGCCAGACGCTGATTGCCCCGAGCACCCAGCACGACCCGATTGTCGACGAAGAAAAAATGCTCACGGGCCGGCCCATCGTGCATATCGTCGCCGAGCGCTATATGGCGATGACCGCCGAACCGCCGCAAGGCTTCTGGAAGGTCACCAAGTTCTACATCAAGAAGGGTGTGGGCGAAGTCATCAATGGCATTCGAAGTGTGCTGCAGTTTGTCGGCCTTGCCGAGAAACAAAGCCCGCTGGAACGCCTGGCGACCTCACTGGAGAAGAACTTCACCGCCGGCCACGAGCCGGGTTCTTCGGTGATCGAGATTTCCTTCACCTGGGACGACCCGGCGGTGGCGCAAAAAATCGTCGAGACCTGGGTCAACGCCTACCTCGAAGAACGCGCGCGGATTCTCGGGCGCAAGAGCCTGCACACCTTCTATGAAACCGAACGCGCCAAGGTGGCGGAGAATATCCAGAGCCTGAAAGATCAGCTACAAGGCCGCTTGAAGCAGATCGACTCGATCAGTGTCGATGCGCGCCTGAAGAACCTGACCAACCAGATCGACCGCGTCACCGACGCCAAGGTCAGCGCACAGAACCAGATTTCGGGGATTCGCAGCCTGCTGGCCAACGCCAGCCAGCAAATCAAGAGCCAGCCGGCAGACGTGGTCACGATGCGCGAAACCAGCCTCAACCCCACCCAGCTCGACCTCAAGCGCCAGCTTAATGCACTGCAAGTGGAGCGGGCTCGGCTGTTGCGCACCTACCTGCCGGGCACCCCGCAGGTCAACCAGATCGAGCAGAACATCCGCGACATGGAAGCCCTCAGCGCCCAGGAAGCCACCCGCCTGGAACGCTCACAGAACACCGCGCCCAACAGCCTGGTGATCAACGTCAAACAGCAAATGATCGACGCCCAATTGCAAGAGCGCAAACTGGCCGGGGAAATCGAGAACTACGACAAGACCCTTACCGAACTGCGCGCCCAGCGTGACCAGGCGATGACCGATGAGCCGCAACTCAACACCCTGAGCCAACAACTGCGCACCGCCGAAAAGAGCTACGCGTTGTACTCGGACAATCTTGAACAAGCGCGAATCGACCACGAACTGGACAACAGCCAGATCAGCAACATCGCCCTGATCGAACACGCCACCCTCAACCCGGCACGCGTGTTTCCCAAGAGCCTGCTGATGCTGTTGTTCGCTATTCCCGCCGGCGTGGCCGTGGGCTTGCTGACCATCTATGTGTTGTACCTGCTGGACCAGCGCATCCACGATGGTACCCGCTTGCAGGAGATGTTCCATGTGCCGCTGTGGAGCAGCATTCCCGATGTGCAAGACGCAACGCCGGCAGCCGTCACCGCCAGCCTTTATCGCTTGTACAGCCTGCTGCCCTTGGATCGCATTGCCACTGAAGGGTTTGCCCTGGGCCTGACCTCGGCGCGCCATGGCGAAGGTGTGACCTTTATCGCCTCGCAACTCAAGCGTCTGCTGGAGGAGCGTGGTCACCGCGTCTCGGTCGATGGGGCGAACGCGCCAACGCCGGGTGAAGTATTACTGCTGGACGCCTCGGCGCTGTCCTCCAACCCGCAGGCCTTCCTGACGCTGCGCCGCGCTGACCAGATCGTGCTGGTGATCGAAGCCCGCACCAGCACCGTGCCAACGATCGAAAATGCGGTGTCGTTACTGACCACCGCGTTCGGCAAAGTCGACGGCATGATCCTCAACCGCCGCCGCTTCGAAGTGCCGGCCAAGGTGCTGGCGCGACTCAATAGCTGGCGTGGGGCGGCCTGATGCGTATCGCATTGCTGGCGCCGCTGCCACCGGAGCAGACCGGGATCGCCGATTACGCCGCGCACTTGCGCAACGCGTTGATCGAACTGGGCCTTGAGGTGGTGACCCCGCTCGCCGGCTGCCTGGAGCTGCCTGAACAGTTGAAGCGCCTGCAGGCCTTTGACTGGCGCGGCGTGGACCTGGTGCATGCAGAACTGGGGGGTGGACGCTTCGGTGAGTTCCAGGCGCTGGAGTACCTGCGCCGGGCGCAACCGCACCTGCCGTTGACCGCCACGGTGCATGACCCGGAGCGCCTGATCTGGCGCCGAGCCAAGCTGTTTTTCCCTTTGACGCTGCTTGAACGCCTGCCTCACCCGCTGCCCCAGGCGGCGGCGCTGCTAGCCGACCCGTTGACCTTGCACGAAGAACGGCGCCTGGCCAAAGGCATGCGCCGCCTGATCACCCTCACCCGCTTGGGCGGCGACTGCCTGCGCCAGCGCATGGGCCTGCGCCCGCAACAGGTGGCGGTGATTGCCCATGGCAACCTGCCCATCGCGCCCCAGGCGTTACCGCCACTGGCGCCGTTGCGCCTGCTGTATTTCGGTTTTATCTACCGTGGCAAGGGCATTGAGGACTTGCTGCTGGCCCTGGCCCAGTCACTGGCCGCCCACCCGCAATGCCGAGGCCAGGTACGCCTGACCCTGGCCGGTGGCACCGCGCCGGAAATGACCTTTGACCCCGCCGGCAACTACCTCGACGGCCTGCGCGAGCAGATCAGCGCGCTGCATCTTGAAGATGTGGTGGACTGGCAACTGGACCTGCCCTCGGCGCAGATCCCTTCTACGATCCAGGCGCACCATGTGATGGTGCTGCCCTATCGCGAATCGAAAAAACTCAGCTTCCTGGGGCAGATGCGTGGCACCAGCGGCGCGCTGTCGTGGGCCAATGCCTGCGGGCGCGGGGTGATCACCTCCAACGCCCGCGCCTTCGCTGAAGAGGTGGCCGGCGGCAATGGCATCACCTATCAGCAAGGCGATACAGCGTCCTTGAGCAACGCCTTGAGCCGCTTGATCCTCGACCCGCAACAGGCGCAGCAATGGGCCGCCCGGGCAGGAGAAATCGGCCACCAACGCCAGTGGGCCAACACGGCCCAGCGGTTTGCTGAATTATTTCGGGATGCTTGTGAGGAGCCGTTGCGATGAACCTGTCATCCGTTCGCCCACTGTGGCGCTACCTGCCGCTGGCGCTGTCAATCGCCGTCGGTAGCGCCCTGCTGTTGAGTGAAAAAGTCGATGCACAACCGGTGAACCTGGCCCCGGAGCGCAGCGTGGTCTGGAAGGATTTTCTCGGCGTGAACGCCCACTTTCTGTGGTTCACGCCCGAGCAGTACCGTAAGCAGATCCACCAATATAAGAAGCTTGGATTGCAATGGGTGCGGGTCGACCTGCATTGGGATCGCCTGGAACCCAAGGAAGACGATTATCAACTCAGCACCTTCGATGAACTGGACCGCACCCTGACCGCCGAAAAACTGCGTTCGGTGTTTTACCTGGTGGGGTCGGCACCCTTTATCACCACCGCCCCCAAGGGCGTGCCGTTCCAGGACCAGTATCAACCGCGGGACGCCAACATCTATGCCATGCGCCTGGCCGTACTGGCCAAGCGCTACCCGAATATCGATGCCTGGCAGGTATGGAATGAACAGAACCTGCCGAACAACTGGCGCCCCAAAGTCAACGCCAAGGAATACGCGCAATTGTTATTGGCCAGTCACAAGGCCTTGAACATTGCAGCGCCGGACAAACTGCAGGTCATGGGTGGCATGGCGTATTACAGCCAGATGCCGCCGCGTGGCAAAACCCTGATGTTTGAATCGCTCGGCGCGCTGGGGGTGCAAAGCCTGGGCATGGTCGCGGCCTATCACCCTTATTCGATGACTCCGGAAACCGATGAGCCGGGCAAAAACGAAGTGCTGCTGCGCGGCGATCAACTTAATTCGATGCTGCACGGTGCCGGGATCAAGCAGGTCTGGGCCACTGAATGGGGCTGGTCCAGCTATGCCGGGCCCAAGGAGATGCAGGACCTGATCGGTGTCGACGGGCAAGCCGATTACACCTTGCGCCGCCTGGCGTTGATGGCGTCCCAGGACTACCAGAAGATCTTCCTGTTCGCGCTGTCCGACCTCGACCAACGCGCCTCGCCACGTGACCAGCATTACGGCCTGTTGAACCTCGATGGCGAACCCAAGCCGGTGTACACCGCCCTCGCCCGCTTCCTGGAGATCACCGGCCCCACGCTCAAACCCGGCAACACGCCGCAGCTTCAGGATGTACCGGACAGCTTCTACAGCGTGGCCTGGACCCGCCCAGACGGAAAAAACCTGCTGATGTATTGGAGCGCCAAAGGCAGCAGCATCAGCCTGCCCGGCATCAAAAACGCAGAACTGCTGGACCCGCTGACCGGCGCCCGGCAAACCCTGAGCGACGAGAACGGTATTCGCCCAGTGGTGAAGCCAAGTTTGCAGATACTGGTGTGGTAGCCCTGGGCATGGAGAGCTGTACATGAGAATCCTCTGGATTGTGCCCTACCTGCCGTGGCCGACCACCAGCGGCGGCAAGACGCGGCAGTACCATTTGCTGCGCACCTTGAGTGAGCGCGGGCATCGCATCACGCTGCTGGCGCAATCGAAAACGCCGGCCGATGACGCGGTGCATGCGGCCCTTGAGCCGCTGCTCGAGCGCCTGATCGTGGTTCCACGCCGGCCGCTGAAACATCCGCTGACCCTGCTCGGCGGCCTGTTCGCGCCCTGGCCGCTGCTGACCACGGTCAACGGCCTGTCGGCACCGTTGCAGGCCCAGTTTGCGCAACTGTTGAATGAGCGCTGGGACGTGATTCAGGTCGAACACAGCTACAGCCTGCAGCCGTTTCTGCGCACCTTGCAGCAGCAACGGCGCGAGTTTGTGCTGACCGAGCACAACCTGGAATCGAGCCTTGGCGGCGCCACTTATGACCGATTCCCCAAGTGGGCCGCACCGTTTGTGCAGTACGACCAGTGGCGCTGTCGGCAATGGGAACGCAAGGCGTTCGATGCCGCCGCGCATGTGGTCGCGGTGACCGAGGCGGACGCCCAGGCCATGCGGCCGCTGTCGTCGACGCCAGTGAGCGTGGTGGTCAATGGGGTCGACAGCCGCGCCTTCGCCGAGGTCAACGCCGATGCGCAGAGCCAGCGCCTGTTGTTCGTCGGCAACTACGAGTACGCACCGAACCTGGACGCTGTGCAGTGGCTGCTCGAAGAGATCTTCCCCAGGGTCTGGTTGCAGTGCCCGGACGCACGCCTGGCGGTGGTCGGCTATGGCTTACCCGAACACTGGCGCGAGCGTTGGCCCGATGAACGTATCGAGTGGTTGGGGTTTGTTCCCGACTTGTGCGCCTTGCAACGCCGCTGCGCCGGTTTTGTCGCCCCGTTGCGCCATGGCGGCGGCTCCAAGCTCAAGGTGCTGGAGGCGATGGCCGCCGGCTTGCCGCTGGTGAGCACGGCCCAGGGCGTTTCCGGGTTGGCGGTACAGCCGCAGGTGCATTACCTGGCCGGCGAAAACGCCGAGGCCCTGGCCGACGCCGTTGTGCGCCTGCTGGATGAACCGGCGCTGGCCGGGCGACTGGCCGATGCGGCACGCGACTATGCGCGGCAATACCACGACTGGGCGGTGGCGGGTAATGAACTGGAGCACCTCTACCACAGCTTGCTCACCGCCAAGGAGTCTCAGCCATGCGCGTAGCCCTGGATTATCGCCCCGCCACGGTTGCGCCGTCTTCGGGCATCGCCCGCCAGGTCGTGGCCCTGGAAGACGCCCTGCGCGCGCGGGGCAACACCGAGGTGGTGCTTTTCACTGAGGCGCCCCTGGAGCATCCGCAACGTCAGACTGCGGTTTGCCCGGCCTGGGCCAGCCCACTGGACGGCCTGCAACGCCCCCAAGTGCGCCTGCGGTTCGAGCGCGGGTTCTTGCCCAAGGCGCTGCACGAGCAGCAGATCGACCTGTACATCGCCACGGCCAATATGGGCTTGCCGCTGTGTCGCAAACCCGCCGGCACCCGCTATGTGCTGGTGCTGCATGACCTGTTTCAGCTCACCCACCGCAACTTCCATCGTTCCAAGCTCAAGGCCTTGGCCTACCGCCTGATCGACGGGGCTTCGATTGCCTGGTCGGTATGGCAGGCTGATCGGGTGTGGTGCCCGTCGCAGTTTTCCTGCAATGAAGCCGCGCGCCTATTCCCCTGGGCCCGGGCCAAGTTCCGCGTGCTGAACAATCTTGTGCCCGAACTGAATGCAGCGCCAGAACCGCTGCCCGCCAACCTGCCGGCGCGTTACTGGCTGGTGGTGGGCACGCGGGAGCCGCGCAAGAACATGGAGTTCTTTCTGCGCCAATGGCAGGCCTGCCGTGCGCTGAACCCTGATGTGCCGGACATGGTACTGGTGGGCCACGCCAGCGATGTACCGGCATCACTCGGCGACCTGCCAGGCCTGCATTGGTGCAGCGGTTTATCGGACGGCCAACTGCAAGCGCTCTACCGTCATGCCGCGTGCTTGTGGCAGCCGTCCTATGCCGAAGGCTTTGGCTTGCCGGTGGTGGAGGCCTTGAGTGTCGGCACGCCGGTAGCAGTGGCACGCGGCAGCGCCCTGGATGAAATCGCGCCGCCCAACGCCCCGCGCTTCGCCCCCCATGACGCCGAGCAACTTCACAAGGTCATGCAACAACTGGCAGGCGCCGAGGCCACGCAAGACGGCGAAACACACCGCGCCTGGGCCCGGCAATTTGCCGAACCGGCCTATCGCGCGCGCCTGGACACTTTGCTCAAGGAATTGGATCGCTAATGCTGCCAGGAAAATTCGTCAGTCTGCTGCTGGGCCTGGTGTTCGGCGGGTTGCTGTTGGCCTTGTCACCGATCAAGGTCATGTTGGTGGTGGCCGGTGTGGCCGTGGCCTTGACCCTGATCCGCTTTCCCCTGTGGGGCTTGCTGATTTTCGCGGTACTGGCCACCAGTATTCCCTACACCACCTTGCAACTGGGCATCCGCACCACCGTCAGCGAGGCGGTACTGGGGCTGACCTGGGCCGGGGTGTTCTGGCAATCGTTCATCGGCAAGACCCGCGGCTTCATGCTGTGGCGACCGACCGAACGGGCGCTGATGTGGCTGATGCTGTTCAGCACCATTCCGTTTATCTGGGGCATGCTGATCATCCATGCCGAAGGCAACGGGCCGGTGAACTGGGTGCGCTGGCTGATGAACCTGTCGATGTTGTTTATCGTGCCGCTGCTGCTGCGTACCGACGCCGACCGCGACAAGGTGGTGGTCGCCCTGTTGCTGGGTAACCTGGCGATGCTGTTGCTGTCGATCTTCATGTTCCTCAAAACACGCAATGCGATGTCGATGATCGATATTCTCACCGACCTCAAATACGCCCACCCGGAAGCGGTGAAGGATATTTTCTCCGCCAACTACACGCGCATGGCCTCGCCCTGGGTGCACCCCAACCTGACCGGTGGCGTGCTGGTGCTGTTTATTCCGCTGGCACTGTTTTATGGCTGGACCCGCAGCGGCTGGCGTCGGGCGCTGGGCCTGGCGGTGGCGGTGCTGGGGTGTGCCGGCCTGCTGCTGAGTATTTCCCGTGGCGCCATCGTGGCCCTGGCGCTGGTGTTGATCTGGCTGGCTTACAAGCGCGTGCCGAACAGCGGGCGCATCATCGGTATCGGGGCGGCGTTCGCCGTTGCGCTGGTGATGTTCTATCCGCCGCTGCAGGAGCGCTTGCTGACCATTTTCTCGACCACCAACGCCAGTACCGAAATCCGCTTTGACGAGTACGCCAGGTTCCCCACCGCCATGGCGACCTTCCCCCTGGGGATCGGCTTCAAGATCGACCCGCCCGTGCCCGGCTCCAATCTGTTGGGGATCTCCAACCTGTGGCTGAACTTCATCTACAAGGTGGGCATTCCAGGGATGCTGCTGTTTATCACCGTCACCCTGTTGTGGTGGCGCGAAGTGCGGCCCCTGGGCCAGGTGCGCAAGGTCACCGCCGACAATGCGCTGTGGCTGGGGTGCATCTGTGGCGTACTGGCGGCGTTGCTGACGGGGATTTTCGACCACTATTTCAGCTTCACCTTTGTACTGATCGCGCTGTTCTGGCTGTTGATGGGCATGAGCCTGCAACAGGTGCGCCTGCGCCCGTCCATTACCGCCCCTGTTGCTGCCATTGAGCCAAAGGATAACCAACCATGAAGCACCGGATGATTCATTCCACCGACTTGCGCGACCGCCTCCCCACGCTGGCCGCTGAAATAGGCGTGAGCCTGCCAGACCTGGAAGAGGCGCTGGATTGGTGCCTGGCCCACGACGTGGTATTTGAAGAAGGCGAAGGCGACAACAAGCGCTTCTGGATCAGCTCCATCGACCTGGAAACCGCGATTGAGCACCCGGTGGCGCGCCGCCTGTTCCGCCGAATGAAACAGGACCTTGCGGCCCAGCTACTGCCGCGTTACGGCAAAAACTGGGCAACCGTCAAAGACCGATGGCGCAGTGTCTGGGACATGGCCTACAACATCTTGATCAACAAGATCCCCAGCCACCATGTGCGCATTGCCTGGCTACGCCTGGGTGGCGCGAAAATAGGCAAGGGCTCCAGCGTGTGGCGTAACACCGAAGTGCTGGGCATGCACAATCTGGTGGTCGGCGACGATTCGGTCATCGGCTGGCATTGCCAGGTGGACGCCCGCGCCGGGCTGGTGATCGGCAACCATGTGGCGATTGCCTCCCACGTGCTGATCATCGCCGGCAGTCATGATTTGCAGGCGCCGGAGTTCTGGTCGATTTCCGGGCCGATCTACATCGACGACTACGTGTGGATCGGCAGCCGAGCGTTGATCGGCTACGGCACGCACCTGGGCCATGGTTCAGTGATCAGCGCCAATACCGTGGTGGCCAAAGCCGTGGCGCCCTACAAAATCATTGGCGGCAGCGGCGCCAAAATCATGGGCGAACGTTGCCATGACCTGAACTACAAGGTGGGTGGCAAAGGCCTGTTCACCCTGTTTCACTGATGTTCGGCAGCACGCTCTGGCTGACCCTGGCGACGCTCGCCGGGCTGGTGGCCGGTTTTGCCCGCGAATGGCTGCTGGTGGCGGCCTGGGGCGCGGGCAGTCGCAGCGACGGGTTTCTGGTGGCGGTGTTTTTGCCCGAAGCCCTGCGCATGACCCTGGCCGCCGGCTTGCTCGCAGCGGCTGCCCTGCCCCTCTATCAGCAACGCGACCCACAGCGCCAGCAAGCCTGGCTGGCCAGCCTGTCCCCTCGCCTGCTGGGCGTGGGCCTGGCCCTGTTTGCCCTACTGGCGCTGGGCGCGCCGCTGTGGGTGCGCCTGATCGGCCCCGGCCTGGACGCCGCGGCCCATGCCCAAGCCGCCGCCAACCTGCGCTGGCTAGCCGCCTGTGCGCCAGGCTTGGTGATGCATGCGTTGTTCAGCATTCCCTTGCAGGCACGCCAACGTTTTGTCCTGCCGGGACTGGGCTCTTTGCTGTTCAATCTGCCACCGGTGCTGTACCTGTTTATCCGTGGCAGCTCCAGCGACAGTACCGAGCTGGCCATGAGCTTTTTTGCTGGCAGTGTGTTGATGTGCCTGCCGTTGCTGGCGCCGGTCTGGTCCTTCGGCTGGCGGCCGTGGCAGGTCAGCGGCGACCCGCTGGCAGGCCGCGAATTGCTGGGGCGCATCGGCCCATTGTTGGCCAGCAACGTGGCGAGCCAGGGCCTGGCGCTACTGGAGCGGTTGATCGCCAGTTTCCTGGGGGAAGGCGCTGTGACGTGGGTGAACCTCGCGCGCAAGCTGATCAACCTGCCACTGATTGCCTTGATGAGCCTTAACCAAGTGCTGCTGGGCATGATGAGCGGCGAGCAAGGCCAACAGCGCCTGGCGCTGCTGCGCCGCGGCCTGGATGCAGCGACCCTGCTGAGCTTGCCTGCGGCCTTCGGCCTGATTGGCGCCAGCCCTACGCTGATTCATCTACTGATGCCCGCCCAGAGCGCCGACGGCCCTCTGCCGGCGCTGCTGGCCTGGTTCGCCACGCCCCTGGTGTTTGGCGCCTGGAACGCCATGCTCGCGCGCTACGCCTACGCCAGCGGTGACACGCGCCTGCCGCTCAATTGCGAACTGCTGGGCAGCCTGGTCAATGCCGCGTTACTGGTGGTGCTGCCCTATTGTTTCGGCCTGCCGGGGATCGCCTTGGCGGCGTTGGGTGGCGTGGTGGTGACCAACCTGTTGCTGATGCATCGCCAGCAACTGCTCGGCCAACTGGGCTGGCCGTTGCAGTGGGGCTTGAGCGGGGTGCTGTTGGGTGTGGCGGCGCTGGCCCTGCACCCCTTGCACAACGATGGATGGCAGTTGGGGTTGAGCAGCCTGGCCGGCGCGCTGGTGTTGCTGGGGTTGGGGCTTTGGCTCAAGCCGTGGAAGGCCTGAGGCCTGCTCCCACCACAGGGGTGGGATGAGGACCTGTTAATCCTCCAGTGGCTTTGGGGATTTGCTGCCGGGCTTGGCGGGTTTGCTGCCCTTGGCCGGAGCCGCTGGCGCGGCTGGAACAGGCTCTGGCTCCGCGGGCGCGGCAAGCTCCTTTTCCGCCTGGGGCATCTGGTCGATGGCGCTGAAGAATTCCTTCAGGTCGAGGCTGTCCGGGGGGACGGTTTTTTCGAGTTTCTTCTCGCCGTCCTTGCCAACCAGGATCACCTTGGTGCCGCTGCCGACCCCGAGCTTGAGGGCGCGGATCAGCGCGTTGGTTTCTGGCGGCGTGAGCTTTTTACTGTCCTTTGGGTCCTTGGCGAACTTCTCCCCTTCGGCGCCGATACTGCCGAACTTGACTGTGTAGAACACCATGCTGCGCTCTTCGAAGGACTGCTTGGTGGCAGCCTCTTCCAATTGTTTCTTCAGCGTTGCCAGTGTCGGGTTTCCAGCATCAAGCTCCACGACCACCAGGGGGCGCGTCTTGCCCAATTCCTGCTTGAGCGGATTATCATCAGCGGCCAACAACGGCCCCGTAAAAGCCATCAAGGTAGCCAGGGTCAGCGACCGGATGAGCATGCGCACCTCCTTTGAATTCCATGCAGGGTTCTTGAGTTTCATGTCTGCGACAGCCAAATTCAAGGATGATTCCTACACCACTTTGAGAAGCGTAGGTCAGGAAGCCCGCTACGCAAGGGCTTGGACAGTGGCCGGGTCATTGTTTCTTCCGGTTACGAGGCCTTCCACTGCGGCCAATGCCGGGCAAAAACGGGGGCCACGACAGGGTCAGCGTCTACCCGCTCCAGGCTCTGCGCAAAGCCCGGCGCCAGATTGCCGAGCACCGCGCGCGCGTCGTCCCAACGCGACACCGCCGCCGCCATGATGCCCAGTGCATTCGGCACATTGCTCGGGGTAAACAGCTGGCCGGCAAACTGATCGGCAAACACGACCCAGGCCTGATGCAGGTAGCGCCGTGTGCCGCTGACCAGTTGCGCTTGCTGCGCCTCATCGGCATTGCCCAACCAGCGTTGCGGGTAGTCGATGATGCCGATCGCCGAATAGCAGTTGGCGGCGATATACAGCAAGCCGCGCAGGATCTGCGTACGATCGCCGGCCAGCAACTCGGCCTTGGGATACTCCAGGCCCAGGTGGATCAGGATCGCGGCGCTTTCGGTCAGTACCTGACCATTTGGAGTAACCAGCGTGGGGATCTGCTTGAGTGGATTGATACGTGCAAGCGCGTCACTGCCCTCGCCTTCCTGCCAGGAACTGGCCTCCACACGATGCCACGGCACCGCGCAGCGTTGCAGGGCAATTTCGATCATGCAGGAGCCGGATTCGTCGGTGCCATAGAGGGTGTACATGGGCGTTTCCTCCTGAGCCAAGGGCAATAGTGAGCCTGGGGTCGATTAGCTAGAATAGCCCCATTTGCCCGCCCACCAACGTGCCGAAATCATCATTCACGAACGGCAGAATCGCGTCTGCGACGGGCTGCAACTGGCGCGTGACGTAGTGGTCGTAGTCGATGGGCGCCTGCCGCACTTCCAGCGGTTCCGGGCCGTTGACGCTGATCACGTAGCTGATCCAGCCACCGCGCTGGTACTGGCGCGGGCGGCCCAGGCGATCGTTGTACTCGTCTGCCAGGCGCGCGGCGCGTACGTGGGGCGGGACGTTGCGTTCGTAGTCGTGCAAGGGCCGGCGCAGACGTTTGCGGTAGATCAGCAACTCATCGAATTCGCCGCTCAAGGTACGCCGCACGTAGTCGCGTATGTAGTCCTGATGGGGTTGGCGATGGAAGATGCGTTGGTAGAGTTCCTGCTGGAATTGCCGAGCCAGGGGCGACCAGTCGCTGCGCACGGTTTCCAGGCCCTTGTAGACCATTTCTTCGCTGCCATCTTCGCGTACGACCAGGCCGGCATAGCGCTTTTTGCTGCCCTCCTCGGCGCCACGAATGGTCGGCATCAGGAAGCGGCTGAAGTGGGTTTCGTATTGCAGCTCCAGAGCGCTTTGCAGGCCGTACTCGTTGCTCAGGTGCGCGCGCCACCAGTCGTTGACGTGCTGCACCAGCGCCAGGCCGATGCGATTGGCGTCCTGCGCAGACTGCGCGCTGCCCAGCCAGACGAACGTGGAGTCGGTGTCGCCGTAAATCACCTCGTACCCTTGGGCCTCAACCAACGCGCGGGTCTGGCGCATGATCTGGTGCCCCCGCAGGGTGATCGAGGACGCCAGCCGGGTGTCGAAGAACCGACAGCCGCTGGAACCGAGTACACCGTAAAAGGCGTTCATGATGATCTTCAGTGCCTGGGAGAGCGGCGCATTGCGCTCGCGCTTGGCCTCTTCGCGGCCTTCGGACACGCGGGTGACGATGGACGGCAGGCAATGCCGGGTGCGGGAGAAGCGCGCCCCGCGAAAGCCTTCCACCGAGTCGCTGTCGTCGGGATGCTTGAGGCCTTCGATCAAGCCCACCGGGTCGATCAGGAAACTGCGGATGATCGACGGGTAAAGACTTTTGTAGTCCAGTACCAGCACCGACTCGTAAAGGCCCGGGCGTGAGTCCATGACAAACCCGCCGGGGCTGGCTTGGGGCGGTTTGTCGCCCAGGTTCGGCGCGACGAAACCCTGGCGGTGCATCAACGGCATGTACAGGTGGGTGAAGGCGGCCACCGAGCCGCCGTTACGGTCGGCCGGCAACCCGGTGACGCTGGCGCGTTCGAGCAGGAACTTGAGCAGCTCGGTCTTCTCGAAAATCCGCGTGACCAGTTCGCAGTCCTTGAGGTTGTAGCGCGCCAGGGCGGGCTTGTCCTCGGCGAACATGCGGTTGATTTCGTCCATGCGCTGGTACGGCGTAGAGATGTCCTTGCCTTCGCCGAGCAGGGTTTGCGCGACGTTTTCCAGGCTGAAGGATTCAAAACTCCAGGTGGCCGAACGCAGCGCTTCAATACCGTCGATGATCAACCGCCCCGCCGCCGCCGCGAAGTAGTGATTGCGGCTGCCGTGTTCGCGCCAGGCCATGGCCTCACCGCCACGTCCCAGCAACAGCGGCACGTTCAGGCGTTGGGCGTGTTCGTGGAGGACGCGCAGGTCGAACTGCACCACATTCCAGCCGATGATCGCGTCGGGGTCAAACGTGGCCAGCCATTGGTTGAGGCGTTCGAGCAGTTGAGCTCGGGTGTCGCAATAGTCGAGCTTGAAATCCACGGCGTCGGTTTTGTTCGGCGGGCCGAGCATGTACACCTGGCGCTCGCCGCAGCCTTCAAGGGCGATGGAGTAGAGATCGCCCTTTGCGGTGGTCTCGATGTCCAGAGACACCAGCTTCAAGGGCGGACGGTAGTCGGGGGCGGGCTTCATCTGCGCGTCGAGCAAGGTACCGCTCGCATCCGGCGTGCCACCGAACCACACCGGGGCGGTGATAAAGCGCTCCATCATGTAGCGCTCCGGCGGGCGCACGTCACCTTCGTAGACATCGACCCCGGCAGCGCGCAGGCGCTTTTCGATGTCCATCAACTGGCGGTGCTGGCGCGCATACAGGCCCAGGACCGGGCGGTGATGAAAGTCGCACAGCTGCAACGGGCGCAACTCAAGATCGCGCTCGCCCTTGAGCAACCAATCGAGCGGCTTGCGATGAGCCTCCGGGATGAACACCACCGAGGTTTGCACGGGTAGGCGAATGCACCGTGGCCCTTGGTCGGTGGCCAGCCAGAAGCTGACCTCCGTGCCCGCCGGGGTATCGCGCCAATGCCGGGTCAGGACAAAACCCTGCTGTAAATCCACCGTACCGCACCTCAAGAATCGCGTTCAGGGCGTGATTCTACTCGGCATCCGGGCCAAGGCGGCGGGTAAACGCACACCTAGCGCGCAATATCATAAAAAGGATGTCATCGCTTTTTAGGATAAGAATGCGCTGGCAATATCAAATGGCTATATAGGAAGATAGCGCGATTCAAGAAAAGGATTTCGCGCATGTCGTTCGTCCCCCGCCGTCTGGCCCTGACTATTTCGTTGATTGTTTCCGGCGCCTCGCTTTCTCCCGCCAGCCTTGCTCAAGTATTCATCGATACCCCAACCAATACCCCGCTCACCGTGGGCAGTGGCTATTTTTACACTCCCAGTTTGTGGGTGACCAAGACCGGCAGCATCACCACCCATACGACCGCCGTCAGCGTTCGCCAAAACCTGCCTGATTGGCAGCGCAATGTCTTCATTCAAAATGACGGCTCGATTACTGCCGATAGATTAGACGGGATCAGCCTGGGCGCTGCGACCGATGTGCGCATCGACAACACCGGGGTAATCTCCGGCGCCCAGCATGCAATCTCAGGCGAACAACTCAATTTGCTGAGCAACAATGGCACGCTTGCCGGACGTGACGGCGCTGGGGTTTCGATAACGGGTGATGCCACGGTTTACAACGACGGCACGATCACTGGCGCACGAGAAGGACGCCTGGAGAATATCGACGGCGATGGCCTACGCATAGGAGGCATTGCCCACATCGAAAACTCTGGCGTTATCCGGGCATTGGGCGCCAGTGGAGCGAACAAAAATGGACGAGCCAACACCAGCGATGGGGTATCGATTGGCGGTGGCTACCTCTTCAACGGCGGCAGGTTTGATCCTTCCACAGGCATTCCACGTACCGGCTCAATCACAGGTGCCAACAATGGCCTCTTAGTCAGTGATGGCCATGATGGGCCGGCAACCGGCGCAACGGAGCTGAGAAATTTCGTCGACCTGCGTGGGCTTGATGGCTATGGCGCGCGTTTTATCGGTAATTTCGACGACCGGGTATTCAACGGTGCCCTGATCAGCGGGGGTAATGGTGTAGCCCTGGACATGGGGGGCGGCAACGACACCTTGACGCTGTACCCCGGCGCCCGTTTTGAGGGGTTAGTTGACGGCGGCGCAGGGCATAACACCATGATTCTGGAAGGCTACCAATATTATCCTTCAGATACGCGCGAACCCGACGGGACGGTCGAGGCGACGCGCAATTTTGACGTACTACAAGTGCGTCGCGGCTACTGGGTACTCAATGGTCGCGGCGATTTCAGCGAAGGCGCGCGCCTCTCTGCCAATGGTCACTTGAACAACCAGGGCAACATCGCTGGTGACGTGATCGTCGACCAAGGCGCGACTTACCGGGGCCGAGGCTCAGTCAACAATCTTACCGTCAGCGGGAGATTGATCACGGATATCGTTGTCGGCGCTCCTCAGGTCAACGGCAACCTGATCATGAAGCCAGGCTCTGTATTCGAGTTCGCTACTTATCCCGACGACAGTGCTGCGACAACCCATGTGGTCGGCAATGCCAGCCTCAACGGTGCCTATTTGTGGCCGCAGCCCGGTTACTCGATGGACTATCCCTGGCACAGCACGTACACGGTCCTGCAAGCAGGCAGCATCACGGGGACCTTTGATGACTCCAACCTGCGCAGCTACTACGCCTTCCTGACGCCAACACTCAGCTACGACAATAACCGGGTGAACCTGAGCTACACACGCAACGATGTCGAGTTCATCGATTACGCCCGTACCAGTAACGCCGCCCGCGCAGTCAACAGCATCGAGTCCATCACGTGGAGCCACTGGAGCAACTGGGATGGCAGTTTCCCCCCGCCCTCCATGATGCCAAACCCCAACCCGCTCTACGACGCGCTGCTGGCCACCTCGGAGACCACGGCCAGCGCCGCGCTCGAGGCCCTGGCAGGCAGCAGCAACGCCAACCTCGCCAGTGCCACACTGGCGGCCAGCAGCCAAGTGGGCACGTCTATGCTGTCGGCCATGCGTCAGATGAGCAGCAGTTCAAGCTTGCTCGTCGGGCTTGAGTCGGCGCAAACACCTGAGCTTGCCGCAACTGGCATCCCCAGCAGTGCGCGCAACTTGAATGATCCAAACGCACGAGGCCGTGTGTGGCTGCAAGGTCTCGGCAGCTACGGCAAGCTTGATGGCCAGCACGGTAACGAGTCTTCACAGCAGCGTACACAAGGCAGCCTGCTGGGTATTGACTGGTCCTTGTCGCCGCTCTGGCGCCTGGGTGTACTGGGCGGCTATTCGAAGACCGATATGGACAGCCACAACGTCGATAACTCATTACGCAGCTGGCACGCGGGGGCATATGCCGTACGCCAGGATGGCCCATTGGCGTTGCGCCTGGGGGCTGCGTACAGCCAACACAGGGGTAACAACAAGCGCACAGTAGAGTTCGCAGGTTTCAGCGAGCGCCCCAAGGGTGATTACGACGCCGATAGCCAGCAAGCCTTTGCCGAACTGGGTTACATGCTGGGTAACGGCCGATTGAATATCGAGCCCTTCGCCAACCTCGGCTATCAGCGCTATCACCGCGACAACTACCGCGAGAAAGGCGGCGATGCTTCGCTCAAGGTGGATGCACAAACCCAGGACAATGTCAGCAGTACCTTCGGGGTGCGCCTGGCTCATCTGAGCCAACTGGACAATGGCATCAGCCTGACCCCGCAGGCCAGCTTCGGCTGGCGGCACCTCTATGGCAATGTCGACAGCAAGACTCGGCAGGCTTTTTTGATCGGCGGCGACGCCTTCAATGTTGAAGGCAGCGCGCTGGACCGCGACAGTTTGATGGTTGAAGTGGGGTTGGCGGTGGGTTTGTCTGCGCAGCAGAACCTGAGCGTCGGCTACAACGGCGAGTTGGGCAGCAATAGCCGCAATCATGCGGTGGTCGGCCAGTGGCAGATGAGTTTCTAAAGCCATCGAATGCACGCTGGCGTGAAGCCGGGCATCAACCATGATGCCCGTTCGGGTCAGGCTTGATTCAGATAGCTTTCGATATTGCCCATTTGTTCGTCCCAGCCACGGGAGTTCATCTTGAAGGCTTTCTGGCGCCGCGCTTCGGGGATCTGGTCAAAACCGGACTCGACGACCCGCAAGAGGATGCCTGGAGCGCGGTCTTCAATCGTGAACTCCACCAGCGTCGGTGTTTCCTTGTCGTAGTCGACGCCCTCTTTCACTGCGAAAGGATGCCACCAGAAAGAAAACAGCGTTTGTGGCAGGATGCGTTCGATCCTGGCCTTCCACACGACATGTTCGTAACCTGGGTAGGTAATGGGTGCTTCGATGGTTTCTCCGGCCACAAACGTTTTACCTTCAAGCGCGATACCGAACCAGTTACCAAATTGCTCGGCCTGCGTGAGTGCCTCCCAAATCTGTTTACGTGGTGCGTTGAGCAGGACTTTGCGTTCGATGCGATCTAATACGTGCATAAGTCACCTCCTTCATTGAACAGTAGGTGACATCAACCAATGCGCAACCTTGCATTGTGCGCGATGATGATGACCCCCTCCTTGCCTGGCCATAGGTTATGACTGACCCACTGAATGGAAGTTGCTTGTGCAAAGGTGTGCGCTACCAAGTGGACAGCCTGGACATGCCCATCAGCCACTGCCACTGCGAAAGCTGCCGCAAGGCACACGCGGCCGCGTTTGTCGCCACGGCCGGGGTGATGCGTGAGCATTTTCACTGGACGCAGGGTGAGGAACTGCTGTCGTCCTTTGAATCTTCGCCGGGCAAATTCAGACATTTCTGCTCGCGCTGCGGCTCACATCTGATTGCTGAACGTGGGCATCAACCCCACGTGATCGTGCGGGTGGCGACGCTGGATGATGATCCGGGCGTCAGGCCTACCTCGCATATCTGGACGGCCCATGAAGTGCCCTGGCTGGCCTATGACGGCGTAGCGCGCTGGGACGAATGGAAGGTCTGAGTCAAACCCGTGGATCGCCGGGAGCCTTGGCCGGCGCTGCATATTGCGGCTTGAGGTGGCCTTCCTGGTCGAGCAGCCAGGCATCCATGATCTGTCGGACCACGGGCCCGGCTACACGGCCGCCGGCCTCACCGTTTTCGATCATGACTGAAATCACGATTTTCGGATGTTCGGCCGGCGCGAAGCCGACGAACAAGGCGTTATCGCGATGCCGCTCCAACGTCTTGTTGCGGTTGTAGCGCTCACCCTGCTTGATTGCCACCACCTGGGCGGTACCACTCTTGCCGGCAATGCGGTATTGCGCGCCTTGCGCTGCCGCTCGGGCGATACCGCGGGGATCGTGCATCACCAATTGCATGCCATGGTTGACCTGCTCCCAGTCACGCGGGTCCTTGAGCACAACGTTGGGCATCGGGTGTTCATCTACCGGAGCCACACCGTTAATGGTCTTGGCCAGGTGCGGCCGGTTCCATACACCTTTGTTGGCGATCAATGCTGTGGCCTGGGCCAATTGCAGTGGCGTGACCTGCATATAGCCTTGGCCAATGCCTAGGATCACGGTTTCGCCTGGGAACCACGGCTGGCGACGGGTCGCACGCTTCCAGGCTTGGGATGGCATCAGGCCGGCAGATTCTTCGAACATATCCAGGGACACTTTCTGGCCCAGGCCGAACTCGGCCAGATAGTCGTGCAGGCGGTCGATCCCGAGCTTATGGGCCAGGTCGTAGAAGTAAGTGTCGTTGGAACGCATGATGGCCGCGTCCATGTCCACCCAGCCGTCACCGCTGTGGTTCCAGTTGCGGTATTTGTGGTCAAAGTCTGGCAACTGATAGTAACCCGGGTCGAAGACTCGGGTTTGTGGGGTAACAACCCCACTGTCGAGACCGGCAATGGCCACTTCCGGCTTGATGGTTGAACCTGGCGCGTAGAGCCCGCGTAGCACGCGGTTGAACAGCGGCCGGTCAATGGAGTCGTGCAGCGCGGCGTACTCCTTGAAGCTGATGCCGGTGACGAACAGGTTCGGATCGAAACTCGGTTTACTGACCATGGCCAATACTTCACCGGTTTGCGGGTCCAGGGCGACTACCGAACCACGACGGTCGCCCAAGGCCTCTTCGGCGGCTTCCTGTAGCTTGACGTCGAGGCTCAGGACGATGTTTTTGCCAGGGATCGGATCGGTGTGCTTGAGCACGCGCAGCACACGGCCCTGTGCGTTGGTCTCCACCTCTTCATAACCGACATGGCCATGCAGTTCTGACTCGTAAAAGCGCTCGATTCCGGTTTTGCCGATGGATTGGGTACCGCGGTACTCCACCGAATCAAGGGTCTTGGATTCTTTTTCGTTGATGCGGCCGACGTAGCCGATGGAGTGGGCAAAGTGCGCGCCCAGGGGGTAGTGGCGAACGAATTGTGGCTCGACGTCCACCCCAGGTAGACGGAACTCGTTGACGGCCAAAACGGCGATCTGCTCTTCGGTCAACTCGTAGAACAACGTGACGGGAACAAACGGGTGACGGGCCTGCTTGAGCGCCTTATCAAACACCGCACGGTCTTCGGCAGGCAGGTGCAATAGATTGACGATCTCGTCCAGCTCAGCCTTGAGGTCGGCAGTGCGCTCACGGGTGATGGTCAGGTTATAACTAGGGCGGTTGTCGGCCAGCACCACGCCATTACGGTCGTAGATCAAGCCGCGAGTCGGTGTGATGGGCAGTACGTGGACCCGGTTGTTTTCCGAAATTGTGGAGTGGTATTCGTACTGCACCACCTGCAGGAAATACATGCGCCCTACCAGCGCACACGTGATCCCAATCACCAACAACGCGCAGGCGAGCAAGCGCTTGTTGACCAGGCGGTTTTCTTTTTCGTGATCTTTGATAGGTATCGGTTCAGGCATTTCTACAGCATCTCGTTGGAAAAGGTCGACGCCGCATCCTGCGGATAAGGATCAGTCCTTGTGAAAATGTGCTGCACCATAGCAAAAATGCAGAAACACTTTGTATCGAATTCCCTCAACGGCAGCTTATTTAATGTTGCCAGAAGCGCTGAAATTTTCGAGCGCCCAAAACAAAACCCCAACTGCTTTCGCAATTGGGGTTTCGGAATTTAATCTTGACGATGACCTACTCTCACATGGGGAAACCCCACACTACCATCGGCGATGCATCGTTTCACTGCTGAGTTCGGGATGGGATCAGGTGGTTCCAATGCTCTATGGTCGTCAAGAAATTCGGGTACTGAGTCGTGGCCAGTTGGCCTCGCTTCAGCAAATTGGGTATGTGATAGATCTCGGTGTTTTGTGAGCGTCGAACTTTCGGTTCATCTTCGTCTTCACACACCGCAATCTGATGCTCGTTAGAGTAGTCAAATTGCTTGGGTGTTATATGGTCAAGCCTCACGGGCAATTAGTATTGGTTAGCTCAACGCCTCACAGCGCTTACACACCCAACCTATCAACGTCGTAGTCTTCGACGGCCCTTCAGGGAACTCAAGGTTCCAGTGAGATCTCATCTTGAGGCTAGTTTCCCGCTTAGATGCTTTCAGCGGTTATCTATTCCGAACATAGCTACCCGGCAATGCCACTGGCGTGACAACCGGAACACCAGAGGTTCGTCCACTCCGGTCCTCTCGTACTAGGAGCAGCCCCTCTCAAATCTCAAACGTCCACGGCAGATAGGGACCGAACTGTCTCACGACGTTCTAAACCCAGCTCGCGTACCACTTTAAATGGCGAACAGCCATACCCTTGGGACCGGCTTCAGCCCCAGGATGTGATGAGCCGACATCGAGGTGCCAAACACCGCCGTCGATATGAACTCTTGGGCGGTATCAGCCTGTTATCCCCGGAGTACCTTTTATCCGTTGAGCGATGGCCCTTCCATACAGAACCACCGGATCACTAAGACCTACTTTCGTACCTGCTCGACGTGTCTGTCTCGCAGTCAAGCGCGCTTTTGCCTTTATACTCTACGACCGATTTCCGACCGGTCTGAGCGCACCTTCGTACTCCTCCGTTACTCTTTAGGAGGAGACCGCCCCAGTCAAACTACCCACCATACACTGTCCTCGATCCGGATAACGGACCTGAGTTAGAACCTCAAAGTTGCCAGGGTGGTATTTCAAGGATGGCTCCACGCAGACTGGCGTCCACGCTTCAAAGCCTCCCACCTATCCTACACAAGCAAATTCAAAGTCCAGTGCAAAGCTATAGTAAAGGTTCACGGGGTCTTTCCGTCTAGCCGCGGATACACTGCATCTTCACAGCGATTTCAATTTCACTGAGTCTCGGGTGGAGACAGCGCCGCCATCGTTACGCCATTCGTGCAGGTCGGAACTTACCCGACAAGGAATTTCGCTACCTTAGGACCGTTATAGTTACGGCCGCCGTTTACCGGGGCTTCGATCAAGAGCTTCGCGTTAGCTAACCCCATCAATTAACCTTCCGGCACCGGGCAGGCGTCACACCCTATACGTCCACTTTCGTGTTTGCAGAGTGCTGTGTTTTTAATAAACAGTCGCAGCGGCCTGGTATCTTCGACCGGCATGAGCTTACGGAGCAAGTCCTTCACCCTCACCGGCGCACCTTCTCCCGAAGTTACGGTGCCATTTTGCCTAGTTCCTTCACCCGAGTTCTCTCAAGCGCCTTGGTATTCTCTACCCAACCACCTGTGTCGGTTTGGGGTACGGTTCCTGGTTACCTGAAGCTTAGAAGCTTTTCTTGGAAGCATGGCATCAACCACTTCGTTACCTAAAAGGTAACTCGTCATCAGCTCTCGGCCTTAGAATCCCGGATTTACCTAAGATTCCAGCCTACCACCTTAAACTTGGACAACCAACGCCAAGCTGGCCTAGCCTTCTCCGTCCCTCCATCGCAATAACCAGAAGTACAGGAATATTAACCTGTTTTCCATCGACTACGCTTTTCAGCCTCGCCTTAGGGACCGACTAACCCTGCGTCGATTAACGTTGCGCAGGAAACCTTGGTCTTTCGGCGTGGGTGTTTTTCACACCCATTATCGTTACTCATGTCAGCATTCGCACTTCTGATACCTCCAGCAAGCTTCTCAACTCACCTTCACAGGCTTACAGAACGCTCCTCTACCGCATCACTTACGTGATACCCGTAGCTTCGGTGTATGGTTTGAGCCCCGTTACATCTTCCGCGCAGGCCGACTCGACTAGTGAGCTATTACGCTTTCTTTAAAGGGTGGCTGCTTCTAAGCCAACCTCCTAGCTGTCTAAGCCTTCCCACATCGTTTCCCACTTAACCATAACTTTGGGACCTTAGCTGACGGTCTGGGTTGTTTCCCTTTTCACGACGGACGTTAGCACCCGCCGTGTGTCTCCCATGCTCGGCACTTGTAGGTATTCGGAGTTTGCATCGGTTTGGTAAGTCGGGATGACCCCCTAGCCGAAACAGTGCTCTACCCCCTACAGTGATACATGAGGCGCTACCTAAATAGCTTTCGAGGAGAACCAGCTATCTCCGAGCTTGATTAGCCTTTCACTCCGATCCACAGGTCATCCGCTAACTTTTCAACGGTAGTCGGTTCGGTCCTCCAGTTAGTGTTACCCAACCTTCAACCTGCCCATGGATAGATCGCCCGGTTTCGGGTCTATTCCCAGCGACTAGACGCCCTATTAAGACTCGCTTTCGCTACGCCTCCCCTATTCGGTTAAGCTCGCCACTGAAAATAAGTCGCTGACCCATTATACAAAAGGTACGCAGTCACCCAACAAAGTGGGCTCCCACTGCTTGTACGCATACGGTTTCAGGATCTATTTCACTCCCCTCTCCGGGGTTCTTTTCGCCTTTCCCTCACGGTACTAGTTCACTATCGGTCAGTCAGTAGTATTTAGCCTTGGAGGATGGTCCCCCCATATTCAGACAAAGTTTCTCGTGCTCCGTCCTACTCGATTTCATGACTAAGAGATTTTCGCGTACAGGGCTATCACCCACTATGGCCGCACTTTCCAGAGCGTTCCGCTAATCTCAAAGCCACTTAAGGGCTAGTCCCCGTTCGCTCGCCACTACTAAGGGAATCTCGGTTGATTTCTTTTCCTCAGGGTACTTAGATGTTTCAGTTCCCCTGGTTCGCTTCTTGCACCTATGTATTCAGTACAAGATAACCATCTTATGATGGCTGGGTTCCCCCATTCAGACATCTCCGGATCAAAGTCTGTTTGCCGACTCCCCGAAGCTTTTCGCAGGCTACCACGTCTTTCATCGCCTCTGACTGCCAAGGCATCCACCGTATGCGCTTCTTCACTTGACCATATAACCCCAAGCAATCTGGTTATACTGTGAAGACGACATTCGCCGAAAATTCGAATTTCTCAGTTAAGAGAACTCACAAATTTTACCTTAGCCTGATCCGTTACCAGTGAAAGTAACGTTCAGTCTATCTTTCTATCACATACCCAAATTTTTAAAGAACGAACTAGTCAAAGACTAGAAATCAACATTCACCATCACAACGATGGAATGCTCATTTCTAAGCTTTATACAAACAGAAGCAGTAGTGGTGGAGCCAAACGGGATCGAACCGTTGACCTCCTGCGTGCAAGGCAGGCGCTCTCCCAGCTGAGCTATGGCCCCGTATTTCTACAGGCGTTTCCCACACAAAATTGGTGGGTCTGGGCAGATTCGAACTGCCGACCTCACCCTTATCAGGGGTGCGCTCTAACCAACTGAGCTACAGACCCAATTTCGGGCTGCTTCTTTTCGTCTTCTTCAATGAATCAAGCAATTCGTGTGGGAACTTATGGAGCAGCTGATGTCGTCGATTAAGGAGGTGATCCAGCCGCAGGTTCCCCTACGGCTACCTTGTTACGACTTCACCCCAGTCATGAATCACACCGTGGTAACCGTCCTCCCGAAGGTTAGACTAGCTACTTCTGGTGCAACCCACTCCCATGGTGTGACGGGCGGTGTGTACAAGGCCCGGGAACGTATTCACCGCGACATTCTGATTCGCGATTACTAGCGATTCCGACTTCACGCAGTCGAGTTGCAGACTGCGATCCGGACTACGATCGGTTTTATGGGATTAGCTCCACCTCGCGGCTTGGCAACCCTCTGTACCGACCATTGTAGCACGTGTGTAGCCCAGGCCGTAAGGGCCATGATGACTTGACGTCATCCCCACCTTCCTCCGGTTTGTCACCGGCAGTCTCCTTAGAGTGCCCACCATTACGTGCTGGTAACTAAGGACAAGGGTTGCGCTCGTTACGGGACTTAACCCAACATCTCACGACACGAGCTGACGACAGCCATGCAGCACCTGTCTCAATGTTCCCGAAGGCACCAATCTATCTCTAGAAAGTTCATTGGATGTCAAGGCCTGGTAAGGTTCTTCGCGTTGCTTCGAATTAAACCACATGCTCCACCGCTTGTGCGGGCCCCCGTCAATTCATTTGAGTTTTAACCTTGCGGCCGTACTCCCCAGGCGGTCAACTTAATGCGTTAGCTGCGCCACTAAAAGCTCAAGGCTTCCAACGGCTAGTTGACATCGTTTACGGCGTGGACTACCAGGGTATCTAATCCTGTTTGCTCCCCACGCTTTCGCACCTCAGTGTCAGTATTAGTCCAGGTGGTCGCCTTCGCCACTGGTGTTCCTTCCTATATCTACGCATTTCACCGCTACACAGGAAATTCCACCACCCTCTACCATACTCTAGTCAGTCAGTTTTGAATGCAGTTCCCAGGTTGAGCCCGGGGATTTCACATCCAACTTAACAAACCACCTACGCGCGCTTTACGCCCAGTAATTCCGATTAACGCTTGCACCCTCTGTATTACCGCGGCTGCTGGCACAGAGTTAGCCGGTGCTTATTCTGTCGGTAACGTCAAAATTGCAGAGTATTAATCTACAACCCTTCCTCCCAACTTAAAGTGCTTTACAATCCGAAGACCTTCTTCACACACGCGGCATGGCTGGATCAGGCTTTCGCCCATTGTCCAATATTCCCCACTGCTGCCTCCCGTAGGAGTCTGGACCGTGTCTCAGTTCCAGTGTGACTGATCATCCTCTCAGACCAGTTACGGATCGTCGCCTTGGTGAGCCATTACCTCACCAACTAGCTAATCCGACCTAGGCTCATCTGATAGCGCAAGGCCCGAAGGTCCCCTGCTTTCTCCCGTAGGACGTATGCGGTATTAGCGTCCGTTTCCGAACGTTATCCCCCACTACCAGGCAGATTCCTAGGCATTACTCACCCGTCCGCCGCTCTCAAGAGAAGCAAGCTTCTCTCTACCGCTCGACTTGCATGTGTTAGGCCTGCCGCCAGCGTTCAATCTGAGCCATGATCAAACTCTTCAGTTCAAACATCTTTGGGTTTTTAAGAAACCCTAAACTTGGCTCAGCAATCGTTGGTTACATCTTTGATTTCTCGCGGAGTAACTTGTGATGCTGATAATCTTGTTGACTATCAGTCTGACTCCACAAGCACCCACACGAATTGCTTGATTCAGTTGTTAAAGAGCGGTTGGTTAAGATCTTTCGTCTCAACCGAGGCGCGCATTCTACAGCAGCCTCATTTGCTGTCAAGTGGTTATTTTCAGAAGTTTTCGAAGAATTCTTCAACAACTTCAACCACTTGCGCTTGCGATCTCTCGTAAGCGGGAGGCGAATTCTACAGCGTTACACGCTGCTGTCAACACCTCTTTTTCAACTTCCTTTTGACTTCGATGAACTGAAGCAGCTTGCTGTCGAGAACTGCGTAACTCATTGTTTACCAATGAGTTTTCCGTTTCGACTGCGCCGGAAGTGGGGCGAATTATAGGCTTCCAGAATCTGCCGTCAACCCAATTATTCGGTTTTTCTATCAAAAACCTCAAAAACCCGCTACTTCCACTATATAGATAGCTACGAGTCAGTTTTTGCGCAATATATTGCTCACACGCTGACAGTTAAGCATCATAGCGCCACGTATTTATTGATCATGACTTCGGAAGAACTCCCGCAATGACCACCCCTCCTCGCAGCCTCGCATCCGCATTGTTTCCGATCGGCCTGCTATTGATCGCCATGGCGTCCATCCAATCCGGTGCGTCATTGGCCAAAAGCATGTTCCCTATTGTTGGCGCACAAGGCACCACCGCTCTGCGTTTGATTTTCGCCAGTGTGATCATGTTGGTGCTATTACGCCCATGGCGCGCCACGCTGACGGCCAAGTCCCTGCGCACGGTGATCATTTACGGGATGGCGCTGGGCGGCATGAACTTCCTCTTCTATATGTCCCTTCGCACCGTACCGCTGGGGATTGCAGTAGCGCTGGAATTCACAGGCCCGCTTGCCGTCGCTATCTATGCCTCGCGCCGGGCTGTCGACTTCCTGTGGATTGCCCTGGCGATCATCGGCCTACTGCTGTTGATTCCAATGGGCGAGGCCAGTAGCGGTATCGACTGGGTCGGCGCGGCTTACGCGCTGGGCGCAGGCGGATGCTGGGCCCTCTATATCTTGTTTGGCCAAAAGGCTGGGAACGACAATGGTGTTCAGACCGCCGCACTCGGCGTGATGATTGCCGCCCTGTTCGTCGCGCCGATCGGCATCGTGCATGCTGGCGCCGCGCTGCTGACCCCCGCCCTGATCCCTATCGCCATCGGCGTCGCGATTCTGTCCACGGCCTTGCCGTACACGTTGGAGATGGTTGCACTCACGCGCCTTCCCGCCCGTACGTTCGGCACCTTGATGAGTATCGAACCAGCGTTCGGCGCCCTCTCCGGCCTGTTCTTTCTGCATGAGCATTTATCTCTGGCCCAATGGCTGGCCATCACGTGCATTATCCTGGCGTCCGTAGGCGCTACGTTGACGATGCGCAACGAATCCAAACCGTTAGTACCCGCTGACTGATCATCTTTAAAGCCAGCTCTGGTATTTGCCGCTCATTTAGGCCATGTTTAGGTCGTAACCGAATGTCATTCATGGAGAATTTCGACACGGACAGCATGAACGCTTCGCTCGAGAGCGAGTAAAGCGGCTCTGTTCTTTTGCAGGGCGGCTATTAAGGATGGGAATGAAACGAATTTTGATACTGTTGCTGGTTGTAGGCATCGCTGGCTGTGCTGCAACCACAAAAACAGAAGTGAAACGGGGTAAGAAAGGGCTGCATATCAACTGTTCGGGCCTGTCCTCCTCCTGGGACCAGTGCTACACCAGTGCAGCCAACTCATGCGGCGCCAAGGGGTACCGGGTGATCGCCAAATCCGGCGATAACTCCGAGGAGCCTGGGGACTACCCCTTCGGTCTCAACCCTGCCGGCTATACCAGCCGTAGCATGATCGTCATCTGCAAATAGTTACCCGAGCAGTCTGTCCTGACTGCTCATCTTTAAATCCCGGCCATTTGCGGCATGAAGGCTAAACTCCTGCTCGACCATCGAGTTAATGGAGTTCCCATGCCGCACAACAAGAAAATCGTATTAGTCGTGGGTGCCGGTGACGCAACAGGCGGCGCCATAGCCAAACGCTTTGCCCGCGAAGGCTACATCGCCTGCGTCACCCGCCGCAGCGCCGACAAACTGCAGCCCCTGGTAGACAGCATTCAGTCAGCCGGCGGTGAAGCCCATGGCTTTGCCTGTGATGCACGTAAAGAAGAAGACGTGATCGCACTGGTCGAGCAAATCGAAACCGAACTGGGGCCTATTGAAGCGTTCGTCTTCAACATCGGCGCCAATGTGCCTTGCAGCATTCTGGAAGAAACCGCGCGCAAGTACTTCAAGATCTGGGAGATGGCGTGCTTCTCTGGCTTCTTGAACGCACGGGAAGTCGCCAAACGCATGGTCACGCGTAACCGCGGCACTATCCTGTTCACCGGCGCCACCGCCGGCTTGCGCGGGAGCGCAGGGTTTGCCGCCTTCGCCGGCGCCAAACACGGGATACGCGCCCTGGCACAAAGCATGGCGCGGGAGTTAGGCCCGATGAACATCCATGTTGCCCATGTGGTGGTCGACGGCGCCATCGATACCGACTTCATCCGCGAGAATTTCCCGCAAAAGTACGCCCTCAAGGATCAGGACGCCCTCCTCAACCCAGACCATATTGCCGACAACTACTGGTTTCTGCACAACCAGCCACGGGACGCCTGGACGTTCGAACTGGACCTGCGCCCCTGGAACGAAACCTGGTGACTGCCCCTATAACAATAAGCAGCGAGTACAGACCATGAGTAAAACCCTGGAGTTTTTCTTTGATCTCGGCAGCCCCGCCACTTACCTGGCCTATACCCAGTTGCCAGCGCTGTGTGCCCAAACCGGCGCACAGGTGGTGTATCAACCGATGCTATTGGGCGGTGTATTCAAGGCCACGGGCAATGCCTCGCCGATCACGGTGCCCGCCAAGGGTCGCTACATGCTCGATGACCTGGCGCGTTACGCCAAACGCTACAACGTACCGCTCAGGTTCAACCCGCACTTTCCCATCAATACCTTGTTGCTGATGCGCGCTGTCACCGGCATTCAAATCCACCAGCCTGAGCGCTTCCTCGACTTCATCGACTGCCTGTTTCGCGCACTCTGGGTGGAAGGCCGTCACCTGGGCGACCCAGAGGTCGTGGCCAATGTGCTCACCGAACAGGGGTTCGATCCCGACCAGGTACTGGCCCTGTCCAATGATGCAGCCGTCAAGGACGCTCTCAAGGACAAAACCGAACAAGCCATTAAGCGCGGCGTGTTCGGCGCTCCCAGCTTCTTTGTAGGAAACCAGCTGTTCTTTGGCCAGGACCGTCTGGACTTTGTGCGTGAAGCCCTCAGCTAGATGTCGATTGCAGCCGGCAATGCCCCGGCTGCATCCGATCAAATCGCCGCAGTGCGCACCTGCAACCATTCAAGCGCTGCACTATCGAGCAGCGGGCTCAAACGCTCACGCACCTGGGCGTGATACGCGTTGAACCATTCACGCTCATCCGCCGTCAGCAACGACGGCTCCAGGCACCGGGTATCAATCGGGCACAGGGTCAGGGTTTCGAACTTGAGGAATTCGCCAAACTCGGTCTTGTCCGCTTCCCGGTTCAACACCAGGTTCTCGATGCGCACGCCCCAACGACCAGGGCGATAAGTACCCGGCTCAATTGAAGTGATCATCCCTGGCTGCATCGCCGTTTGTGGCGCTGCAGCGGCTTGATAGGCAATCACCTGCGGGCCCTCATGCACGTTGAGGAAATACCCTACGCCGTGGCCTGTACCGTGACCGTAGTCCACGCCTTCTGCCCAGATCGGCGCCCGGGCAATGGCATCCAGCAACGGTGAAAGAATGCCCTTGGGGAACTGCGCACGGGACAGGGCAATCACGCCCTTGAGTACCCGCGTGCAATCGCGCTTTTGTTCTTCACTCGGTGTACCGATGGGCACCATCCGCGTGATGTCCGTGGTTCCGCCCAGGTACTGGCCGCCCGAGTCGATCAACAGCAAGCCATCACCTTCGATCAGCGCATGCTCTTCTTCGGTGGCGTGGTAATGCGGCATCGCGCCGTTGGCATTGAAGGCGGCAATGGTGTTGAAGCTCAGCGATACATAGCCTGGGCGGCGGGTACGTGCCGCGGTCAAGTGTTCGTCAATCGTCAGTTCGGTAATGCGCTCGCGGCCCAGGGCACTGTCGAGCCAGGCAAAGAATTCGCACAGCGCCGCACCATCCTGCTCCATGGCTTGGCGGATATGTTCCGCGTCTGCCAGGCTCTTGCGGGATTTTGCCAGTGTGGTGGGGTTGAGGCTTTCAACCAGCTTGACGCCCGCGTCGAGGTTTTCCAGCAAGCCGGCAGTGACGCGGGCGGGGTCCACTTGCAAGCTTGCGCCCGCCGGTACCGCTCGCAGCGCTTGCGCCACCTCGCTGTAATCACGCAGGGTCACGCCATCCTGCTCAAGCACCGCCCGCAGTTGCGCATCGACCTTGCCCAACGCCACAAACAAAGTGGCCTGCTGTTGATTGATCAAGGCAAAGGACACAAACACCGGATTGAATGACACATCAGCGCCGCGCAGGTTGAATAGCCAGGCGATGTCATCCAGCGTCGCGATGAAATGCCAGTCGGCGCCCTTGTCTTTCAAACTGGCACGCAAGGCGGTCAGTTTTTCGCCACGACTGACGGTGGCCTGGGGCGGCAGATGCTGATAGATGGGCTGGTTCGGCAGCGCCGGGCGGTCTTGCCAGACTTCATTGAGTACATCGATATCGGTACGCAGACGCGCGCCACGCTCGGCCAACTTGCCACCCAGGGTGCGTGCCGAGGCCACGGCCATGACCGCACCGTCCACCGCCACCACGCCACCCTCAGGGGTTTGCTCAGCCAGCCACTCCAGCGGCCCAGGCTGACCCGGTTGCAGCTTCACCAGCTCGATACCGCTGCCCTTGAGTTCCTTGGTCGCCTGTTCCCAGTAACGGCTATCCGCCCAGACCCCGGCAAACTCCGCCGTGACGATCAGGGTGCCCACCGAACCATGAAAGCCGGACAACCACTGACGCCCTTGCCAGTAACCCGGCAAATATTCGGACAGGTGCGGGTCCGCCGATGGCACCAGCAGGGCATGAATGCCTTCGCGGCGCATCAATTCACGGGTGTGCGCCAGGCGCTGGGGAACCGTTCCATGGGTCAAAGGCTGCGTACTCATTGTGTCTCCTGCTAACCACTAATAATTGTTATGTGTTGCGAATGATAAATCAGACCGCCCAGAATGCCGGCGCGCTCGCCAACGCAGCCTTGATCAACTGCGCGGCCTGGTCGATATCCTGCTCGGTGGTGAACCGGCCCAGGCTCAAGCGAATAGTGCGAGCGGCACTGCGAGCGTCATGCCCCAAGGCCAGGAGCACATGGGACGGCGCATTGCTGGCCGAATTGCACGCTGAGGTCGCGGAAAAGGCAATGCCTGCACTCAATGCGGCTGAATTGAATTCGCCTTCGCTGAAGGTGAGGCTGAGCGTGTGCGGAATACGCTGGGTTGGGCTGCCATTAAGACGCAACCCGGCAACCGACGCCAGCTGATCCAGCAAGCGCTGGCGCAACGCGACAATCGTGGCCTTCTCATCGGCGAACGACGCCGCCGCCAGGGCAAACGCCGTGCCCATGCCGGCAATCTGGTGGGTCGCCAGGGTGCCGGAGCGCAAACCGCCTTCGTGGCCACCCCCGTGAATCTGCGCCAATACCTTCTGCTGCGCCCGCGGCCCGACATATAACGCGCCGATGCCCTTGGGTCCATACAGCTTGTGAGCAGAGAACGACATCAGGTCCACCGGCCACTGGGCCAGGTCGATAGCCACCTTGCCCGCCCCTTGCGCCGCGTCCACATGGAACAACGCGCCCTGCTCACGCACCCGCGCGCCAATGGCCGGGATATCGTTGAGGGTTCCCAGTTCGTTGTTGACCAGCATCAGCGAGACAAGAAAGGTGTCCTCGCGCAAGGCTTCGCTGACCGCCTCGACGCTGATCAAGCCGTCTGCATCCGGTACCAGGTAAGTCACTGCCACACCGGCTTCCTGCAATTGCCTCGCGGTGTCCAGCGTGGCCTTGTGTTCGATCTGGCTGGTGATGATATGCCCACCCGCCACACCACGGGCCTGGGCCACGCCCTTGAGCGCAAGGTTGTTGGATTCTGTGGCACCGGAGGTCCAAACGATCTGCTCGGCCTGCGCCCCCACCAACTCGGCCACCTGGCGACGCGCCTGCTCAACCTTCTGCCGGGCCGCTTGGCCGAATGCATGGGAACTGGACGCAGGGTTGCCGAAGTGGGCGTTGAAACCCAGACACTCGACCATCACCTGGATAACTCGCTCATCCACCGGCGTGGTGGCGGCATAGTCGAAATACAACGGACGTTTATTCATGAGGTTAAAACTCGCAGAGCGTATTCCCAAGAGCAGCGTCTCGGGGGGCATCGACCGGAACAGAGGTCGTCAGGTTTAACCGATCGAATGCCATTAAAGAAGGTAACTTTATTTAAATGTGCGTAGGAACGCTCCTGAAATTGAGCTTAACAGGCTGAAGTAGCCACATGGCAAACAAAAAGCCCGAGGTTCCTTGTGGGAAGCCTCGGGCTTTTTGCTGCAAGAAGCGCGCTCAACTGGGGCGGCCATGCAGGACCACGCTGCGCTCGGCGTTCATTTCGCCCTGGCGATCATAACCGAAAGGCTGCTTTGGCTGACCAAGCAACGCGGCACGCTGGCGTTGATAGTCATCAAAAGACAAGCCGCGACGGCCCAGGGCCTCCAGGGCCAACTGCTTGGTTTCCTCGGCCGTATAGGGACGCAACTCCGGGGAAGGCTGGGTCGCACAACCCGCAAGGACAGAGGTGACAAGTAAAAAGGAAACAGCGAGGAGACGGTTCATGGCGATGGCCCTGCGAAGGTGGTTTCGAGTCAATGAACACAGGCTACTCCCGGCCCTTCTCGCTGAAAAATCATCGTCCGTGATAGTCGCTATCACGCGTATCGGCGCCTACGGCGGAAACGCCTACATATTCATTTAAGTTCTATAAATATAGAAACACCTTCATTTACGAATTAAGACGCTACCTCTATAAAGACCTTGCGCGCAGCCCGCTGCCCATCAGGCAACAGCCCTTCAACAAAGCCCGAATTCCCATGAGAGGTCACCATGCAGCTGTTCACCCTGCCGCCCTCGCCTGCCCTAGCCACCTCGATCCGCGCCACAGCCCAGGTCTTCGAAGACCCAAAGTCCCAGGCCCTGCTCGACCATATCCAGCAAGTGGCCCCCAGCGAAGCCAGCGTGCTGATCATTGGCGAAACCGGCACCGGCAAAGAACTTGTTGCGCGGCATATCCATCACCTCAGTACGCGGCGCAACCGGCCCTTCGTGGCGGTGAACTGCGGGGCCTTTTCGCAATCCCTGGTGGAAGCCGAGTTGTTCGGCCATGAGAAAGGCGCCTTTACCGGTGCCCTCAGCGCCAAGGCCGGCTGGTTCGAAGAGGCTGACGGCGGCACCTTGTTTCTGGATGAGATCGGCGATTTGCCGATGGCCATCCAGGTCAAGCTGCTGCGGGTGCTACAGGAGCGCGAAGTGGTGCGCCTGGGTTCGCGCAAGAGCATTGCAATCGATGTGCGAGTCCTGGCCGCCACCAATGTACAGCTGGAGAAAGCCATCAACGCCGGGCGTTTCCGGGAAGACCTCTACTACCGCCTCAATGTCGTCAGCCTGGCATTGCGCCCGCTGCGCGAACGTACCGGCGATATCCTGCCGCTGACCCGGCACTTCATCCAAACCTACAGCCAGCGCCTGGGTTACAGCCCGATCAGCGTGAGCCACCTGGCCGAGCATAAACTCAAGCGCTACAGCTGGCCGGGCAATATTCGTGAGCTGGAGAACGTGATTCATCACACCCTGCTGATCTGCCGCAACGCTGTGATCGAACCCGACGACCTGCGCCTATCGGGCCTGCGCATCGAACGCCAGAACGACAGCGACGCCGATCCCAGTGCAGAAGCTCTGCTGGCGCGGGCGTTTCAAAAGCTCTTCGAGGAACAGTCCGGCGCCCTGCATGAAAAGGTCGAGGACGCTTTATTGCGCGCTGCTTATCACTTCAGCCACCACAACCAAGTGCACACCGCCAACTTGCTGGGACTGAGCCGCAACGTCGCTCGCGCTCGCCTGATCAAGATCGGCGAACTGGCGGTAAACAAGCGCAGGCCCGGGGAAAATGTGCAAGGCGAACGGATGCTGCATCTATCCATTTAGTCGGCAGTGCAAGGCATCGTCCTGACTTCGCTCAAAACTGCGCAGTACCTGAAATGCGCCAAAGGTCACGGCCGTGGCCCGGTGAGCACGGATCAGCGTCCAGAAATCTTCGCCGCCTTGCTCAAAACTTTTGAAGGCGGCCTCACCCTCCTCGCGCGATTGCCACTGCAAATAATTGAGCACCCTGCGCCCGTCATCGCTGACCTGTACGCTGGCACTCAAGAAGCCGCCATGGCGCACGGCCAGACGCTCGCTCTGGGTGGTCAAGGCGGCCACCAGAGCAGATTGCTGACGGGGTTCGATGTGAAATTCGATCAGTTGAGTGAAGCTGCGACTCTTCTCTGATACCGGCATGAAAACTCCCCTCTCTCTGTAGGCAGAATCTTGCGATTCGATGCCACGCAGGGTAAAACCTCTAGTTAAGTCGAGGTCAAGCACTGTTTGGGAGAGGTTCATGCTCACTAAGGAACTCAGCGTCGGTCAACTCGCTGCCCGCAGCGGCGTGGCGGTAACTGCCCTGCACTTCTACGAGGCCAAAGGGCTGATCAAGAGCAATCGCAATGCCGGTAACCAGCGGCGTTACCCACGGGATGTGCTGCGCAGGGTGGTGCTGATCAAGATCGCCCAGCGCTTGGGCATTCCGCTGGCCAACATTGGCGAGGCATTGCAGGCCTTGCCCGATGGGCGCACACCCAATGCTCAAGACTGGGAGCGCCTGTCGGCGTTGTGGCGCGAAGACCTGGATGAGCGCATCAACAAGCTGATGCTACTGCGCGACAAGCTCAATGGCTGTATCGGTTGCGGGTGCTTGTCGATGGAGGCGTGCCCGTTGCGCAATCAGGACGATAAGCTCGCTGAGCATGGGCCAGGCGCCCAGTTGCTGGAGCCCACCACACAGCCTTGATAAAAAGCACCTCGTCGGCTGCCCGCAGGCTACGCATTACGTGGCCTATAGTGAAATGCTCGTACCTCGACTCAAGGAGAACGTTATGAGCGTTAAAGCTATTCCCGAGGGTTATCACGGCATTACACCCTATCTGGGCATCAATGAGGCCGCAAAGGCGATCGAGTTCTACAAGAAGGCCTTTGGCGCCTCAGTGTTCATGCGCCTGGACATGCCTGACGGCAGGGTCGGCCATGCGGAGCTGCGCATTGGCGAAGCGGTGATCATGCTGGGCACGCCCTGCGACGAAACGGCCCTGCGCAACCCGGACGCACATCCCAGTGTCGGCCTGCACCTGTATGTGAATGACGTGGACAAACAATTCAAACAGGCGGTTGATGCCGGCGCCAGCGAGGTGTCCAAACCGCAGGATCAGTTCTATGGGGATCGCTCGGCGAGTGTGAAGGATCCGTTCGGGCACCTGTGGTTCCTGGCCACCCATAAGGAAGACCTGACCGAGGAACAGATCCGTCAGCGTGCCATGAAAATGTTCAAGCAAGGCGGATAGTTGCAGCGCAATACACAACCAATGTGGGAGCGGGCTTGCTCGCGAAGGCGGCGCGTCAGTCAATGAGTCTGTCACTGAACCACCGCTATCGCAGGCAAGCCAGCTCCCACATTTAGACCTCAGCGCGTCAGATAGAAAGGCGTCTACTGGCAGGCCGTGATCTCAGGCAGCTCTATCCCAAAGGTTACGCCCCCCTGAAAGCGATCCTGAAACATTTTCTTTCATATCCCCCTTAGGGATTTCTCATTCTCATCCGTCTTAACTTAGATACAGCCTGTCGCGTCAGCAAAAGCTACGACTGGCCTTTTCCGGGCCTCCATCGCCCCCTCCGATCAAGACCCTCATTGATATGTCGAAGAAGTCACGCTCCAAACTCTGGTTTCTCGTCCATAGCTGGCTGGCGTTGCCCATCTGGTTCTTTGTACTGATCGTCTGCGTCACCGGCACCCTGGCCGTGGTGAGCCAGGAAATCGTGTGGCTGGCCAACCCGGATATCCGCGCCAGCAAGCCGTCGGATGACGCTCAGCCGTTGAGCTACGACCAAGTGATCGCCGCCATCAAACGCGAAGAGCCCCGGGTGTTCGTTCAGTCAATCAGCCGCCCCGACGAATCCCATTTCGCTCTGAGCGTAGACCTCAGCTATCCCGACGGGCGCTCGGTCGAGGTCTACGTCAACCCCTACACCGGAGCAATTCAGGGCATAAGCCCTTCGTTCAATTTCCAGGAATTCACTCGCGCCCTGCACGGTTGGTGGCTTGTACCGTTCACCAACGGCTACAGTTGGGGCTGGTATTTGGTCTCTGCCCTCGGTATTCCGTTGCTTGCTTCACTGGTCACAGGACTGGTGGTTTACAAGAAGTTCTGGAAGGGCTTCCTACGCCCGACACTGCGTGTGCGCCACGGTGCACGGATTTTCTGGGGCGACTTCCACCGGTTGAGCGGCATCTGGTCGATCTGGTTCATTGCTGTGATTGCCGTCACCGGCATCTGGTTCCTGATCCGTGCCATCCTGGGGGACAACCACATTTCGATTTCCACCGAGCCCGTCATTCCGGTGATTGCCCGGGATAAGGTGCCAATGTCGGCGCCTGGCGTACCGGCGCCGATGATTCCCGTCGATGACGCGATCAAAATCGCCACGCAGCGTATCCCCGGCCTGGAGCCAAGTTTCATCAGCCTTCCCATGAATGCTTACAGCCACCTGCAGATCGGCGGACGGGGCTGGTATCCGTTGATGTACCAGACTGCGCAGATCAACCCCTATGACGGGGAGGTCGCCGCCGCGCACCTGCTGTCCGACCGCTCGAAACTGGAATTTGTCACCGAGTCGATGCGCCCGCTGCACACCGGTGACTTCGGCGGCTTGTGGATCAAGCTGATCTGGGCATTCTTCGGCCTGGTGCTGAGCATGATGGTATTGAGCGGCTTGCTGATCTGGACCAAGCGCACCGCCCTGGCCACCCTCAACGCCCTCAAGCGGGAAACTAAGACGCAACGTCAATCCGCTTCCATCCCGGCCATGCACGCTAAAACCTCGGAGGCCCAGCGATGAGCAAGGTCGCGACCGTACCGCCGTCCCCGCTGCGCGCCTTTTGGCTGAAATGGCGTTTCCATATCAACATCCTGCTGTTGCTGGTGCCGTTGGGGTTCATGCCCAAGTACTTTGCCGACGCCGCACTGTTTCGCGGGGATACCGGCATCGGCGAGCGCGTGGCCGGGCAGGTGCAAGTCGGCCCCTGGAGCCTCACGCTGGCTGAGTTTCGTAACAAAGGCCCGAGCCCGAACCCGGCTGGCCCGATGAAGTTCTTCAACGCCGCCCTGTGTGACGCCTGTGCCGAGCAGGTCAAGGCCACTTACCTGCGTATCGGCAAACCCCGCAGCCTGCGCGCCGCCGGGGTGATCTTCTTCGGCACGCCGTACCGTATGGGCGCCGCCCTGCCCATACCAGAACGCACCCCGGTGGACGCCGAAATATGGGTGACCATGGAAGGCTGGGACGGCAGCATGCACCAGGGTTCCATCCCGCTGAGCCAGGCCTCGCCTGCCACCATTGCCTGGCTGAACAAGCAAGGAGTCAAACCATGACGTTCAAGCGCCTCACCCGCGCCGCGCTGTTGCTGTGCGCCGGCCTGAGTACCACCGCCTTTGCCCACAACCCGATGTGTGAATGCAAGGAAATCCCCGGCGAGCAGATCCAGTGCAAAGGCGGTTTCTCCGACGGCAGTGGCGCCCCCGGCGTAACCCTGGATGTGATCGGCTACGACGAAACCATCCTGGTGCCGGGCAAGCTCGGCGAGGATTCGACCCTGACCTTCAAGAAGCCAGCCGCCGAGTTCTACGTGCTGTTCGATGCCGGCCCCGGCCACGTGGTAGAAATCGACCAAGCGGATATCCCGTCGCAATGAGTACCACACAGGTTGTACGCCCCGCTGGCGCGGGCCACGAAACCCTTTATGTGCTGCTGTTGTGCCTGATCATCCTCGCGGTGGCGGGTACAGTCGTGGCGCTGCACGGGGAAACCCAGGAAGTCGCGGCGGTGCCAAGCCACCAGTTGGATGCCCGCCGCGACCTGAGCGCCGCCGAGCAAGGCATCTATGCCGATTTGCGGGTGACCCTGGATGAAATCCACCTGTTGCAGCAGGAGCACAGCGCCCTGCCGACGCCTGAGCAACTGGCCGAAGAAGGCTTCGCGCCGTTTGCCCAGGACGCCAGTTCGGTCAGCCGTGGCGGCCATCGCTGGCAGTTGCTGGCACCCGCCGCCTACCTGGGCTTGAGCCAGGCGCCGGCCACCAGCGGTTCGCTGCTGATGCGCGTGCAGGGCAGTGAGCCGGATATCTGGCTCAACCGCAGCGCCAACCTTGCCGCCCCGTCCGACCTCACTGACCAGGCGCTGATCGCGGCCGGCTGGCAGCAGGTGGTCGCGCAATTCGATGCCGGCGTCACCCGCCAGCACCGTCACTGAACGAGAAGACCGATTGCCCATGTCTATGTCATCGCCCCTGTTACGCCTGTTAATGGTTGGCCTGTTCAGCCTGATGCTCGCCCCACTAGCCAACGCCGAGGCCGCCAAGCGCCTGCGTATCGGCATTACCTTGCACCCCTATTACAGCTACGTAGCCAATATCGTGGGCGACAAAGCCGAAGTGGTGCCGCTGATTCCCGCCGGTTTCAACCCTCACGCCTACGAGCCGCGCGCCGAAGACATCAAGCGCATCGGCACCCTGGATGTGATCGTGCTCAACGGCGTCGGCCATGACGACTTCGCCGACCGCATGATCGCCACCAGCGAGCGCCCGGACATCAAGGTGATCGAAGCCAACGCCAACGTGCCGCTGCTCGCCGCTACCGGTAACGCGGCACGCGGTGCGGGCAAGGTGGTCAACCCGCACACCTTCCTGTCGATCAGCGCGTCGATTGCCCAGGTCAATAACATTGCCCGTGAGTTGGGCAAGCTCGACCCGGACAACGCCAAAACCTACACCCAGAACGCCCGCGCCTACGGCAAGCGCCTGCGCCAGATGCGTGCCGACGCCCTGGCCAAGCTGACCAGCGCGCCCAACCCGGACCTGCGCGTCGCCACCGTGCACGCGGCCTATGACTACCTGTTGCGCGAGTTTGGCCTGGAAGTCACCGCCGTGGTCGAGCCGGCCCACGGTATCGAGCCAAGCCCCAGCCAGCTGAAAAAGACCATCGACGAACTGCGCGCCCTGGATGTGAAAGTAATCTTCTCGGAGATGGACTTCCCATCCACCTACGTCGATACCATCCAGCGTGAATCCGGGGTCAAGCTGTACCCGCTGTCGCATATTTCCTACGGCGAATACAGCGCCGAGAAGTACGAAGTAGAGATGACCGGCAACCTCAATACCGTGGTACGCGCGATTCAGGAGTCGGGAGCATGACCGCGGCGCAGCAACTGAACGCCGTCAGCGTCGGCCCCACTCTGAACTTCGACCAGGTCTCCCTGACCCTGGGGCGCACCGTGATCCTCGACGGCGTGAGTTTCCAGGTACAGCCGGGCAGCATCCATGCGCTGGTCGGCCCCAATGGCGGCGGTAAAAGCTCGCTGATCAAGACCCTGCTGGGGCAAACGCCCCATCAGGGGCGCTTGAGCCTGGAGTGGCCAACCACACCCGGCACCATCGGTTACGTGCCCCAGGCGCTGGAATTTGACCGGGGCCTGCCGATGACCGTGGACGATTTCATGGCTGCCATGTGCCAGCGTCGCCCGGCGTTTCTCAGCCTGTCCAGGCATTACGCGGCGGCGATTGGCGATGCCCTTGAGCGCGTCGGCATGCAAGACAAGCGCAAGCGCCGCATGGGCGCGCTGTCCGGCGGTGAGCGTCAGCGCGTGCTGCTGGCTCAGGGGCTGATTCCGGCGCCGCAATTGCTGGTGCTGGATGAGCCGATGTCGGCTCTCGATGAGGCCGGTATCCAGGTGTTCGAACGCTTGTTGACCGACTGGCGCCTGGCTGGGATTACCGTGCTGTGGATCGAGCACGACCTGGAGGCCGTGGGCCGCCTGGCCGACCGCGTCACTGGTCTTAACCGCCGCGTGCTGTTCGACGCCACACCGAAAGAGGCGCTGACCCCGGACCGCCTGCTCACTCTTTTCTCCACCCACCCTCGGAGCCCGGCGCCATGAGTTATGAAGCCTTTCGCTTGATGGTCCAGGGCTGGGCCTCTTCCGGTTACCTGCCCGAAGCCCTGGCCTACGGGTTTGTGGTCAACGCCCTGCTCGCCGGCTTGTTGATCGGCCCGGTACTCGGGGGCCTGGGTACGCTGGTGGTGGTCAAACGCTTTGCGTTTTTCTCCGAAGCCGTCGGCCATGCCGCGCTGACCGGCGTGGCCGTGGGCATCCTGCTGGGCGAACCCTATACCGGGCCCTATGGCAGCCTGTTTGGCTACTGCCTGCTGTTCGGCATCCTGCTCAATTACCTGCGTAACCGCACCGGCCTGGCGCCCGATACCTTGATCGGCGTGTTCCTGTCGGTATCCCTGGCACTGGGGGCAAGCCTGCTGCTGATCCTGGCCGGCAAGATTAACGTGCACATTCTCGAGAACGTGCTGTTTGGCTCGGTGCTGACGGTCAACGGCAACGACCTGCTGGTGCTGGCCATTGTCGGCTCGCTGGTGATGGCCCTGGCATTGCCGCTGTACAACCGCATCATGCTGGCCAGCTTCAACCCGCAATTGGCGGCAGTGCGTGGGGTGGCGGTGAAAAGCCTGGACTACCTGTTCGTGATCCTGGTGACCCTGATCACCGTGGCCGCGGTCAAGGTCATCGGCGCAATCCTGGTCGGTGCCTTGCTGGTGATTCCTGCCGCTGCGGCGCGCCTGTTGAGCCAGTCACTCAAAGGGTTTTTCTGGATCTCGGTGCTGATCGCTACCGTCAGCACCCTGTGCGGCATCCTGCTGCCGATCATCTTTGACCTGCCCATCCCCTCCGGCGCCGCCATCATTCTGGTTGCCGGTATCGCCTTCGCCTTCGCCGCCATCGCCCGTGGCGTTGTGCCCAGCCTCAAAGGGAATCTTGGATAATGCGCCCTGTCTTTCGCCCATTGGCCTTGGCCATCGCTTGCCTGATCAGTACGTCGGCGCTGGCCGTCGACGGTTTCGACGCCAAGGATTTCAAAGTCAACCAGGGTCTCGGTCACGCGGCCCTGACCAAGGCCAAGCAGCCGGTCAAGGTGCTGGCCTCGCTGCCGATTACCTACGGCCTGGCCGAGGCGCTGCTTAAAGGCACCGACGTAGCGCTTGAACGCGCCGCGCCGGCCAACCTGCCGGGTTCGCGGCAGGTGTCCTACTTCACCGGCCGCGGTGCTGCGGCACTGAACAAGTTGGCGCTGGACGCCGACGCGGCCATCGGCCTGCGCTCGCTGTGGGCCGATGACCCGCTGTACCCCGTGGCACGGCGCAGCAATATCCGCATCGTCGAAGTTGATGCCGCACGCCCGGTGGACGGTGGCTTGCCGGGTATCGCAGTACAACCGGGGGTCACCGATGGCTTGAACAGCCAACCCTGGCAATCAAGCAACAACATGGGGCGCATGGCCGACGTAATGGCCGCCGACCTGGGCCGCCTGGCCCCGGCAGCCAAACCCAGGATCGACGCCAACCTGGCCGCGCTCAAACAGCGTTTGCTCAAGCTCACCGCCGACAGCGAAGCGCGATTGGCCAAGGCCGACAACCTGAGTGTGGTCAGCTTGAGCGATCACTTTGCGTACCTAGTCAGCAGCCTGAACCTGGAAGTGCTCAGCACCGATGCACGGCCCGATGCCGAGTGGACGCCTGAGGCGCTGCAAAAACTCAGCAGCGCGTTGAAGGACAACGACGTAGCGGTGGTGCTGCATCACCGTCAACCGAGTGATGCGGTCAAAGCCGCCGTCACTGCCGGCGGCTCCAGGCTGTTGGTATTGAATGTGGACGGTGCCGACCCGGTGACAGAGCTGGAAAGCAATGTGGACCAAGTGATCAAGGCACTTACGCCCTAGGCAAGCCACCGATCCGTCAGCGATAAACTCGGTTCAATGTGGGAGCTGGCTTGCCTGCGATGCGGGCGCCTCGGTTTATCAGGCATACCGAGTCGATGCCATCGCAGGCAAGCCAGCTCCCACATTGGATCGCGGTGCATCAGCCGCTACACCACATCCACCCCCACATGAATCGCATCATGCCGCCAGAACTCCAGGTCACAGTCGATCAGGCGTTGATGCTGGTCGTAGTTGACCCGGGCGATACGCAAGCCCGGGCTGCCCACCGAGACCCGCAGCGCAGCGGCCGCTTCCACCGGCAGTGAGGTCGGCACAATCTCGAACCGCACCCGACCGTAGTGCAAGTCATATTTGCGCGCATACAACTCAGTCATCGACTGATTCAAATCACACGCCAGGATCCCCGGAAAATACTGGGGGTTCAGGTAGTGCTCCACGTACAACACCAGGCGTCCGTCAATCCTGCGGCCCCGGCAAATCTGGATCACGCTCGACAACGCCGGCAATTGCAACCAAGCGCACACCGCCGCCGACGCCGGTTGCAAACGTGCGGAAATGACCTGCGTGGAAGCCTCACGCCCCTGGTCGCTGACCATGGCGTGAAAATGGCTGCGCTGCATCAGGTTATAGGCCAGCCGGGGCGGCGAGACGAACCAGCCCCGACGCTCTTCACGGTAGATCTGCCCTTGGGCTTCCAGTTGTAACAAGGCTTCCCGCACGGTAATCCGAGTGGTACCAAACAACTCGCTGAGCTTGCGTTCGGCGGGCAGTTTGCTGGCAGGCGGCAACAGGCCATGGTCGATCTGCTCTTGCAGCGCCAGGCCGATGGAAGTTACCGCCTTGATTGCCTCATCACGCATCAACGTTACCTATCTGGACTAGACCAGCACCGTTCAGGTGCACAAAACGCGCTCTATCTGGGCTTTTGCTGCTGTGTGCCAGCCTAGGCACTCCAGATGACCGACAGATGACAAAGGCTGTCGACTGCCTCTACCACACCCTGCAATACATCGGCCAAGTCCAGGGCCTGCGGGCACTTGGGCATGGTCTACGCTAAGTCGGAGCTGAGCGACATCAGCGCTTCAAAAACGACATCGACATGAAACTGTCATCCAGGGGGCCTAGATTGGCTCAGGTATTGCTGACCTAGACCAAACCACCGCTAACGTTCAGATAAAACGCCGCGTTGAAAACGCCCAAAGGAGCTTCGGATGAAACAGCTTTTCCTGGCATCACTGTTAGGCTCGACCATTGCCATGTGCACCGCCGCCATGGCTGCTGATACCGATCTAAAAACCTTGGAAGCCGCCGCCAAAGCGGAAGGCGCCGTCAACAGCGTCGGCATGCCCGATGACTGGGCCAACTGGAAAGGCACCTGGGAAGACCTGGCCAAGACCTACGGCCTCAAGCACATCGACACCGACATGAGCTCGGCCCAGGAAATCGCCAAGTTCAAAGCCGAAAAAGACAACGCGAGCGCCGATATCGGTGACGTGGGCGCGGCCTTCGGCCCTATCGCGGTGAAGCAGGAAGTCACCCAGCCGTACAAGCCGTCCACCTGGGCCCAGGTGCCGGATTGGGCGAAAGACAAGGACGGTCACTGGGCCCTGGCCTACACCGGCACCATTGCCTTTATCGTCAACAAGAAGCTGCTGCATGGCTCCGAAGTGCCTACCACCTGGGCTGACCTGCAAACCGGCAAGTACAAAGTATCGGTGGGTGACGTGAGCACCGCCGCCCAGGCTTCGAACGCAGTACTCGCCGCGGCCATCGCCAACAAGGGCGACGAGAAAAACATCGCACCGGGCCTGCAATTTTTCACCAAGATCGCTCAGCAGGGTCGCCTTTCGCTGTCCAACCCGACCATCGCCACCATGGAAAAAGGCGAAGTCGAAGTGGGCCTCGTCTGGGACTTCAACGGCCTTAGCTACAAGGCCAAGATGGCCAACCCGGATGACTACGTGGTGCTGATCCCCTCGGATGGCTCGGTTAAATCCGGCTACACCACCATCATCAACAAATACGCCAAGCACCCGAACGCCGCCAAGCTCACCCGCGAATACATCTTCAGCGATGCCGGCCAGCTCAACCTGGCACGTGGCAATGCGCGTCCGATCCGCGCTGAAACCGACTTGAAACTGCCGGCAGACGTTGCCAAGAACCTGATCCCGGGCGAGCAGTACACCAAGGCCAACCCGCAGCCGATCAAGGATGCCGATGCTTGGGAAGCGACCTCCAAGAAGCTGCCACAGATGTGGAATGAGCAGGTCATCGTAGAAATGAAGTAATCGGTCTCTCTGATCCAAAGGCGGTCAGTGTGGGAGCTGGCTTGCCTGCGATAGCGGGCTGACATTCAATATTTGTGTCCACTGATACACCGCCATCGCAGGCAAGCCAGCTCCCACATTTGATCCCATTCCAAGTTAATACTGAGCCATACCATCTGTTGCGGAGCCCCAGCCCCCATGAAGCACAACGTCATCCTTGTGGTGCTCGACGGCCTCAACTTCGAGGTCGCCCGGCACGCCATGGGGCACTTGCAGGCCTATGTCGGCGCAGGACGCGCAGCCCTCTACACACTGGAATGTGAACTGCCTGCCCTGTCCCGCCCGCTGTACGAGTGCATCCTCACCGGCGTGCCGCCGATTCAAAGCGGTATCGTGCACAACAACGTCTCGCGCCTGTCCACCCAGCGCAGCATTTTCCATTACGCCACCGATGCAGGTTTGAGCACTGCGGCGGCGGCTTACCATTGGGTCAGCGAGCTGTATAACCGCACGCCCTTTCTCGCCGCCCGCGATCGTCACACCGACGACCAGGCGCTGGCGATCCAGCACGGGCATTTCTACTGGAATGACCACTACCCCGATTCCCACCTGTTCGCCGATGCCGAAAGCCTGCGGCTCAAGCACGCGCCAAACTTCTTGCTGGTGCACCCGATGAACATCGACGATGCCGGCCACAAGCACGGCCTCGACACCGCGCAATACCGCAACAGCGCACGCTCGGCGGACATCATCCTGGCCGACTACCTGCAAGGCTGGCTCGATGCCGGCTACCAGGTACTGGTCACCGCCGACCACGGCATGAACAACGACCGCTCCCACAACGGCCTGTTGCGCGAAGAACGGGAAGTGCCATTGTTTGTGATCGGTGACGCCTTCAGCCTGGACAGTCATGCAGCACCGAAACAGACCGACCTGTGCGGCACCGTTTGCGAACTGCTGGGCGTGCCCCACGACAAACCTGTGTGCCGGGAGTTGCTCAAGTGAATGCATTGACCCGCGGCAAATGGCTGGCCCTGCTATGTCTGCTGCCCTTCGCACTGTTCTTTATCGTGTTCGAGATCGCGCCGCTGGTGTGGGTGCTCATCAGCAGCCTGCAAACCGAAGAGGCCGGCTGGAGCCTGGAAAACTTCACCCGCATCTTCACCTCTAAGTTCTACCGACAGGCGATCCAGTTCAGCCTGGAGATCAGTTTCTACTCCAGCATCTTCGGCATCATCATCGCCACTCTGGGCAGCTACTCGCTGCGCCGGGTGGATTCGCCGCTGCGCAACTTCGTCACCGCGTTCGCCAACATGACCAGCAACTTCGCCGGCGTACCCCTGGCCTTCGCGTTCATCATCCTGCTGGGGTTCAACGGCAGCATCACCCTCATGCTCAAGCAAGCCGGGATCATTGAGGACTTCAACCTGTACTCCAAAACCGGCCTGATCATCCTCTATACCTACTTCCAGATTCCCCTCGGCGTGCTGCTGCTCTACCCGGCCTTCGACGCATTGCGCGAAGACTGGCGCGAGTCGGCCGCCCTGCTCGGTGCGAATGGCTGGCAGTTCTGGCGGCATATCGGCCTGCCGGTGCTCACCCCGGCCCTGCTCGGTACCTTTGTGATCCTGTTGGCCAACGCCCTCGGCGCCTATGCCACGGTCTATGCGCTTACTACTGGCAACTTCAACGTGCTGCCGATTCGCATTGCCGGCCTGGTGTCTGGCGATGTGTCGCTGGACCCGAACCTGGCCAGCGCCCTGGCCGTGGTGCTGGTGGCGCTGATGACCGTGGTCACGGTGGTGCATCAACTGCTGCTCAAGAGGAGCTACCATGTCTCGCGCTGAAGCCGGCTCGGCCTCCCTCTACCACCGGGTGGTGGTGTACCTGTTGTTCCTGATCCTGGTGCTGCCGTTGGTAGGCACCTTTGTCTACTCGATTTCCAGCAGTTGGTCGGCAACCATCCTGCCCGCCGGCTTCAGCGTGAAATGGTATGTACAGCTGTGGAGCGACCCGCGCTTTCTGATGGCCTTCGGGCAATCGTTACTGGTCTGCGTGGGCGCATTGATCCTTTCAGTGGTGTTGATTTTGCCGCTGCTGTTCGTGGTGCATTACCACTTTCCCAAGCTCGACGCGCTGATGAACATCCTCATCCTGCTGCCCTTTGCGGTGCCGCCGGTGGTGTCCTCGGTAGGTTTGCTGCAACTGTACGGTTCCGGGCCGCTGGCGATGGTGGGCACGCCGTGGATTCTGATCGGCTGCTACTTCACCGTCGCGCTGCCGTTCATGTACCGCGCGATCACCAACAACCTGCAAGCCATCAACCTGCGCGACCTGATGGACGCGTCGCAACTGCTCGGCGCCAGCACCTGGCAGGCCGCGATCCTGGTGGTGCTGCCCAACCTGCGCAAGGGCCTGATGGTGGCGCTGCTGCTGTCGTTCTCGTTCCTGTTCGGCGAGTTCGTGTTCGCCAACATCCTCGTCGGCACCCGCTACGAAACCCTGCAGGTGTACCTCAACAACATGCGCAACAGCAGCGGCCATTTCACCAGTGCCGTGGTGATCTCCTATTTCTTCTTTGTGCTGGTGCTCACCTGGGCCGCCACGCTCTTGAACAAGGACAAAAGCCAATGAGCTTCGTCAGCGTCCAACACCTGCAAAAAGGCTACACCGGCACCCCGGTGTTCGGCGATATCAATTGCGAGATCGCCAAGGGCGAGTTCGTCACCCTGCTCGGCCCGTCCGGTTGCGGCAAATCCACCCTGCTGCGTTGTATCGCCGGGCTTACCCCGGTGGACAGTGGCCAAATCCTCCTGGATGGCCAGGACATCGTGCCCCTGAGCCCGCAGAAACGCCAGATCGGCATGGTATTCCAGAGCTACGCGCTGTTCCCCAACATGACCGTGGAGCAGAACGTCGCCTTCGGCCTGCGCATGCAGAAGGTCAACGCCGACGACAGCCACAAGCGCGTGCAAGAAGTGCTGCAACTGGTGGAGCTCAAGGACCTGGCCGGCCGCTATCCGCACCAGATGTCCGGTGGCCAGTGCCAGCGCGTCGCCCTCGCCCGCTCACTGGTGACCCGCCCGCGCCTGCTGCTGCTGGATGAACCGCTGTCGGCATTGGATGCACGGATTCGCAAGCATTTGCGCGAACAGATCCGCCAGATCCAGCGCGAGCTGGGGCTGACCACGATCTTCGTGACCCACGACCAGGAAGAAGCGCTGACCATGTCCGACCGCATCTTCTTGATGAACCAGGGCAAGATCGTGCAGAGCGGCGATGCCGAAACCCTCTATACCGCGCCGGTGGATGCGTTTGCTGCCGGGTTTATCGGCAACTACAACCTGCTCGATGCAGACAAGGCCAGCCAACTGCTGCAACGGCCGATCAGCGGGCGCATCGCGATTCGCCCCGAGGCCATCGAGTTGAGCCGCAGCGGCGAGCTCGATGCGCTGGTGCGTAGCCACAGCCTGCTGGGCAACGTGATTCGCTACCGCATCGAAGCCCGCGGCGTCGAGCTGGTAGTGGACGTGCTCAATCGTTCGGCCGACGACCTGCACCCGGATGGCCAGCGCCTGGCACTTTCCATCGACCCCAGCGCACTGTGTGAAGTAGCCTGACAGGCAGCGACCTATTGAGAGAGAGCATCACCGATGGCATTGGTAATTTTTGATCTGGACGACACCCTCATCCACGGCGACTGCGCCACGCTGTGGAGCGAACAGATGGGCCGCCTCGGCTGGGTCGACCCTGAGTCATTCATGCGCCGGAACAACGAGCTGATGGACGCCTACAGCCAGGGCCATCTGCGGATGGAAGATTTCATGGATTTCAGCCTGGAGCCGATGATCGGCCGCACCCCGGAAGAAATCGAGCACCTGGTGGAGCCGTGGGTCGAAGACGTGATCGAGCCGCTGATCTACAGCGACGCCACCAAGACCATCGCCCGCCACCGCGCGAACGGCGACCGGATCCTGGTGATTTCTGCTTCGGGCACTCACCTGGTCACGCCGATTGCGGCGCGTATCGGTATCGAGGAAGTGCTGGGGATTAACCTGGAAGTCAGCCACGGCGTGTACAGCGGTAAGACCGTAGGCGTGCTGACCTATCGCGAGGGCAAGATCACGCGCTTGGTGGAATGGCTGGAGCAGGAAGGTGAAACCCTTGAAGGTGCGTATTTTTACTCGGATTCGCGCAATGATTTGCCGCTGCTGCTCAAGGTGGATCACCCGCAGGTGGTGAACCCGGACCCCGTATTGCGCGCCCATGCCGAACAGGCCGGCTGGCCCATCCACCACTGGACCTGACTCAATAGAGATCAACCTGTGGGAGCTGGCTTGCCTGCGATAGCCATCGGTATGTACACAACTTTGTGGGTTGTAACAGCAGACGGTAACCACGATGCGAAGCGAGTCGCTCTTGATCTTGCTCTTGATCTGCTTTTGATCTTGATCTCAGGCGCCCCGTTAAACCACGCTGGCCGAACGCAGGCTTGAATCCGTGGGTAACCCGGCAGGACGCCGGGTTAGCCGTCCTGGGCCAAGGATGGCCCATGACGGCGGCCCACGGATTCAAGCCGGAGTGAGGGCACACCGAGCCCAAGCGAGGTGCCGAGTGGTGGGGCAAGAGCGTTTTGCTTACTTTGCCGCTTTTGCAAAGTGAGCCGCCGTCAGGGCGGAACCCTAAGTGGCCGTTACCTAAATAACGGATATGTACCCTGTCCAACTGTGTTGACTGTTAGGCCGTCTTCGCAGGCAAGCCAGCTCCCACATTTGGATCGCGGCGCGTCAGTTAGAACAGCGTCGGCTATCCGGTCGTCACGGGAGCAAGCTCCCTCGCCACAGGTCCAGCGTCGTATCGAAGTTGTGTCGATACCTATGCTGCGATAGCGGTGCAACAGTGAAGAATTCTTCATCTGGTGCACCGCTATCGCAGACAAGCCAGCTCCCACACTGACTGCATTTCAATCCAGGATTCGCTCAGGCCGTTGGCAATATGGACTACACCGAACGTAGGACGGGGTTGTTCTAGCCCTCCACATCACCGTCAACGCCTTGCAATGCTTTCACAGTGCCTCCATAGTGAGTCTGGACTGAGCCCGGAGCTGTAGCGCCGGGCTTTTTGCATTATGCGACCGGACCATATGGAACCGGCTCCCTCAAAGACGGCCTAATATGCGTTATCAATTGCCCCCGCGTCGAATCAGCATGAAGCATCTGTTCCCCAGCACCGCCCTCGCTTTTTTCATTGGTCTCGGCTTCGCGTCGATGTCGACCAATACGTTCGCAGCCAATAGCTGGGACAACCTTCAGCCTGATCGCGATGAGGTGATTGCCAGCCTTAACGTCGTCGAGTTGCTCAAGCGCCATCACTACAGCAAGCCGCCGCTGGACGACGCTCGCTCAGTGATCATCTACGACAGCTACCTCAAGCTGCTGGACCCGTCGCGCAGCTACTTCCTGGCCAGCGATATCGCTGAGTTCGACAAGTGGAAGACGCAATTCGACGATTTCCTCAAGAGCGGCGACCTGCAGCCTGGCTTCACTATCTACAAGCGCTACCTGGACCGCGTCAAAGCGCGTCTGGACTTCGCGTTGGGTGAGCTGAACAAAGGCGTCGACAAGCTCGACTTCACCCAGAAAGAAACCCTGCTGGTGGACCGCAAGGACGCCCCTTGGCTGACCAGCACCGCAGCCCTGGACGACCTGTGGCGCAAACGCGTCAAGGACGAAGTGCTGCGCTTGAAGATTGCCGGCAAAGAGCCCAAGGCCATTCAAGAGCTGTTGACCAAGCGCTACAAGAACCAGCTGGCACGCCTGGACCAGACCCGTGCCGAGGATATCTTCCAGGCCTACATTAATACCTTTGCGATGTCCTACGACCCGCACACCAATTATCTGTCGCCAGATAACGCGGAAAATTTCGATATCAATATGAGTCTGTCCCTGGAAGGCATCGGTGCCGTCCTGCAAAGCGACAATGACCAGGTGAAGATCGTACGTCTGGTGCCGGCAGGCCCTGCTGACAAAACCAAGCAAGTGGCACCGGCCGACAAGATCATCGGCGTGGCCCAGGCCGACAAAGAGATGGTCGATGTGGTCGGCTGGCGCCTGGACGAAGTGGTCAAGCTGATCCGTGGGCCAAAAGGCAGCGTGGTGCGCCTGGAAGTGATTCCGCACACCAATGCACCGAACGACCAGACCAGCAAGATCGTGTCCATCACCCGTGAAGCGGTGAAGCTCGAAGACCAGGCCGTGCAGAAGAAAGTCCTCAACCTCAAGCAGGATGGCAAGGACTACAAGCTGGGCGTGATTGAAATCCCGGCCTTCTACCTGGACTTCAAGGCGTTCCGTGCCGGTGATCCGGACTACAAGTCCACCACCCGCGACGTGAAGAAAATCCTCACAGAACTGCAGAAAGAGAAAGTCGACGGCGTGGTCATCGACCTGCGCAACAACGGCGGCGGCTCCCTGCAGGAAGCTACCGAGCTGACCAGCCTGTTTATCGACAAAGGCCCGACCGTGTTGGTACGCAACGCTGACGGCCGTGTCGACGTGCTGGAAGACGAGAACCCGGGTGCCTTCTACAAAGGGCCAATGGCGCTGCTGGTCAACCGCCTCTCGGCCTCGGCCTCGGAGATTTTCGCCGGTGCCATGCAGGACTACCACCGTGCACTGATCATCGGCGGCCAGACCTTCGGCAAAGGCACCGTGCAGACCATCCAGCCGCTGAACCATGGCGAGCTCAAGCTGACACTGGCCAAGTTCTACCGGGTATCCGGGCAGAGCACCCAGCATCAGGGCGTGCTGCCGGATATCGATTTCCCGTCGATCATCGACACCAAGGAAATCGGCGAAAGCGCCCTGCCTGAAGCCATGCCGTGGGACACCATCCGCCCCGCGATCAAGCCGGCGTCGGATCCGTTCAAGCCGTTCCTGGCTCAGTTGAAGGCTGATCACGACACCCGCTCCGCCAAGGATGCCGAGTTCGTGTTTATCCGCGACAAGCTGGCCCTGGCCAAGAAGTTGATGGAAGAGAAGACCGTCAGCCTCAACGAAGCGGATCGCCGTGCACAGCACTCCAGCATCGAGAATCAGCAACTGGTGCTGGAAAACACCCGCCGCAAGGCCAAGGGTGAAGACCCGCTCAAAGAGCTGAAGAAAGAAGATGAAGACGCGCTGCCGACCGAGGCGGATAAAACCAAGCCGGAAGACGACGCCTACTTGGCTGAGACTGGCCGGATCCTGCTGGATTACCTGAAAATCACCAAGCAGGTGGCCAAGCAATAAATGATGGCGATTTAATGTGATCGCTCCTCGGAGTGTCATCATATAGACATCATTCTGTCGTGAAATAAAAGGACCGCAGGTTTACGCCTGCGGTCCTTTTTTTTGATCGAGACCGCCATGACCATGACCGAACAGCTGAATGCATTGGGCTCAATCCTGGCTCAAGGCAGTTTGCACAGCCTGTTCCAACCGATCATCTGCCTGTCAGAGCGGCGCATCCTCGGTTACGAAGCCCTCAGTCGCGGCCCGTCCAACAGCCCGCTGCACTCCCCCGTCGCGCTGTTCTCGGTGGCCAGCCATGCCGGGCGCCTGAGCGAACTGGACATGGCGTGTCGAGAGAGCGCATGCCGGCGCTTCAGCGAGCAGAAACTGCCCGGCAAGCTGTTCCTCAATATCTCGCCGGAATCCTTGATGGAGCACGCGCATCAGCCAGGGCGCACCCTGCAACTGTTGCGCGATTTCGGCATCTCTCCCAGTCACGTGGTGATCGAACTCACCGAGCAGGCGCCCACCGACGATTTCGCGCTGTTGCAAACCGCCTTGCACCACTACCGCGACATGGGCTTTGCCATCGCACTGGATGACTTGGGCGCCGGTTATTCGAGCTTGCGGTTGTGGTCGGAACTGCGCCCGGACTACGTGAAGATCGACCGGCACTTTATCGACGGCATTCACCAGGACGCCCTCAAGCGCGAGTTTGTCGGCTCCATCCTGCAGATCGCCAAGGCGTCCCGCGCCCAAGTGATTGCCGAAGGCATCGAGTTGCCGGAAGAACTGGCGGTGTTGACCGAAATGGGCGTCGACCTGGTCCAGGGCTACCTGCTCTGCCGCCCTCAAGAACAGCCGCCGCAGGAAGCGCGCCTGATGCTGCCCAAACCGGATAACGCCATGCTGGCCCTCAATGACGAAGGCAGTGACCTAAGCGCCCTGCTCAATGAGCAGCCCGCCGTGGATCAAGACACCGCCACCGCCCAAGTGCTGGAATCATTCCGCCGCCAGGCCAACCTCAACTCGCTGGCGGTATTGGACGGCTGCGGTCGCCCGGTCGGCATTGTGCACCGGCATTCGCTGTCGGACGCGTTGCTCAAGCCGTTCGCCACCGATTTGTTCGCGCGCAAACCCATCAGCCGCTTGATGAGCGATGACTTTTTGGCAGTGGAACTGAGCCAGTCCTTGCAGCAGGTCAGCCGCTTATTGACCAGCCGCGCACGACAACGCATCGAAGAGGACTTCATCATCACCCTGAACGGTGATTATCTGGGGCTGGGCCGGGTTATCGACGTGCTCAAATTGATCACCGAACTGAAAATCCAGCAGGCCCGCTACGCCAACCCGCTGACCTTGCTGCCTGGCAACGTGCCGATCCAGCAGTGCCTCACCCGGCTGCTGCAGCAACAGCGCGAGTCGGTGATCTGCTATGTGGATATCGACAGCTTCAAGCCGTTCAACGATATCTACGGCTACGGGCGTGGGGATGAAGTGCTGCTGTGCCTGGCGCAGTGCCTGAACGATCGGGTAGACCCCAGCCGCGACTTTGTCGGGCATATTGGCGGCGATGACTTTCTGCTGGTGCTGGGCCCGCAGGATTGGCGCAAGCGCCTCAACCAGCTGCTGGACGACTTCCACACCCAATGCCGACGCTTCTACCGCGCAGAGCACCTTGAGGCTGGCTGCTTCGTGGCCCTCAACCGCCAGGGCGCGCGCCAGGAATTTGCATTGCTGTCGCTGTCCATCGGCGTGGTGCACTTGTATCCACAGGCCTGTGCGCAACTCGATGCCAGCCAGTTGGCAGAGCTGGCTTCACAAGCCAAGCACCATGCCAAGGATGTGGCGGGCTACAGCATCCACGTGATCGACAGCATGGACAGCTGCACCCAGGCGCTCTAGGCCTCGGCGGATTCCGGGTACTCGTACTCGAACACCCGCACCACTTCGGATGCATGCCAGGACGCAGCGGCCACACCATCGGAAGGCCCGCTGAACCGCCCCAGACGCTCCACACACTCAAAAAAACCGGTGCGCGGCAGGCGGCTGGCGCCCTGGCTGATCACCAGGGAACTGCGCAGCGGTTGCTCCGCCTTGGCATCCAGCGCCGCCAGGTGCTCCAAGGCCGCAGCCAGGGTCTGCATGGCCGGCGTGGGGAATTGCAGGCGCTCCAGCAGCGCACGATATGTCAGCAAATGGCGCTGGCGACGCGCCTGGTCCAATTCATTGATTAACCCATCCCAGTGTTGACGGCTGATACGTAGGCTCAAGACTCATCCCTCCAACCTGCAACGCCCAATTCCCAGGCCAGGCTGCGGCGAATGGCGGCATCCGGCTGGCGTTCACCACTTTCTATCAATCCAAGATACGAAGGGCTGATGCCCACGGTACGTGCCAGGGCCTCGATCGCCAGGCCCTTGGCCTCACGCAGGCCGCGCAGGGCTGCAAGCGGGCGCAGGTCCTGCTCGGAGGCGGTGGGCGCAGCAGAAGGAGAAGCGCGTGGCGGTTGCAACTGACCGGCGGCTTTTAGCAGCGCCTGGTACTGGTCCCATGGCAACACCGCATACTCGGGTTCGCCATCGCGTGAAATGATCTGGATATCCATGACTGCCCCGTAGGATAAAAACACTTACTAAGTAAGTTATTTCCTTAAGAGTGTAATCCTAACAGCCACAAAGGTCGCAGGGGATAGCTGGCGACATTAGTTTTTTTGCGGGTTTTCCCGGGCCAGCAGCTCAGGCGTCGCAGGCAGCCGCTCAACCACCGCGAGTTTTTCCGGACGTTGTGCATCGCGCCAGGCGCGAAAAGCGCTCAGCTCGCCGCTCAGGGTCTTCATGACCCACGCCAGCACGGCGATGTCGTCGAGCATGCCGAACATGGGGAGAAAATCCGGAATCGCATCAATCGGGCTAAGAAAATACATCAGCCCCGCCACCACCGAGATCAACGCCTTAGGGCTGATCGCACGGTATTCGCCGCGCCAGTAAGCCAGGCACAGGGCCTGCAGCAACTTAAGATCATCCTTGAGCTGGCCGAGCCGATTGCCTTGGCTTGAGCCTTTGGCTGCAACGGCAAACAACAGGGTTGGCAAACGCCCACGGCCGAGCAAGCGCGCGGCCATCGGCAGGAAACGGGTGAAATTGAACGGTGGTTTCATAGGGCACTCCAGTTCCAGGCGACATAAAAGGTTATCCACACAAATTGTGGATAACCTTGTGAACAGAGCCTGTTTTATCGGCTGAAAGCCACGGACTACAAGGCCTACAGTCAGATCGGGCGTTTTTTGCGCACATCAAAAAAACCCAAGAATTCATTGACTTGGCATGTATGTGCGGCTACCCGTGCTCGAGTCTTATATCAGACTGTGTCCGGTTGCGGACGTTCGGTTGGATTTGCAGAGGCTTCAATCAGGGGCTGCCTGGCTTGCGAGAGTCATAGATATCTGTACGACTCCAGTACGACGCTGCCCTCCGTGGCAGCCTGCCAGCCGATGCCTATCTCCCAAACACCCCGGGCTCCAACTGTGGGAGCTGGCTTGCCTGCGATGGCGGCCGTTCAATCGACAGAGATATCAAATGTGCCGCCCCAGGTAACCACGATGCGAAGCGAGCCGCTCTTGATCTTGCTCTGCTTGTGATCTTGATCTCAGGCGCCCCGTTAAACCACGCTGGCCGAACGCAGGCTTGAATTCGTGGGTAACCCGGCAGGACGCCGGGTTAGCCGCCCCGCGCCATGGATGGCGCGTGGCGGCGGCCCACGGATTCAAGCCTGCGTTCGGGCACACCGAGCCTAGGCGAGGTGCCGAGTGGTGGGGCAAGAGCGTTTTGCTTACTTTTGCGCTTTTCAAAAGTGAGCCGCTGTCAGAGCGGAACCCTAGGTGGCCGTTACCGCAGGAATGGATATGTAATCGGTATTACGGTGTCGACTGTGAGGCCGTCTTCGCAGGCAAGCCAGCTCCCACATTTGGATCGTGGGGTGTCAGGTAGATTGGTGTCGGCTGGGAGGCCGCCATCGCAGGCAAGCCAGCTCCCACAGTTGGATCGTTGGGGTGTCAGGTAGATTGGTGTCGGCTGGGAGGCCGCCATCGCAGGCAAGCCAGCTCCCACATTTGGATCGTGGGGTGTCAGGTAGATTGGTGTCGGCTGGGAGGCCGCCATCGCAGGCAAGCCAGCTCCCACAGGGAATTTTGCGTCGTTTGACCAACGCCGAAAACAACAACGCCCCGTCGAGACGGGGCGTTGTGTGTTCAGGCGCCGATTACTTCTTGGCGGCTGGTGCAGCAGGTGCGTCAGCCGCTTCTGCCTTGGCTGGGTCCTTGATGGCCAGCAGCTCCAGGTCAAATACCAGCACCGAGTTGGCCGGGATCGCCGGGCTCGGGCTCTGGGCGCCGTAGGCCAGGTCGGACGGGATGTACAGCTCGACCTTCTCGCCAACGTGCATCAGTTGCAGGCCTTCGACCCAACCCGGGATCACGCCGCTGACCGGCAGGTCGATCGGGCTACCGCGATCTACGGAGCTGTCAAAGGTAGTGCCGTTGGTGAGCTTGCCGGTGTAGTGAACAGTCACCACGTCGGTGGGCTTAGGCTGGGCGCCGTCGGCCTTCTTCACGATCTTGTACTGCAGGCCGGAAGCGGTGGTGACGACGCCGTCTTTCTTGGCGTTGTCTTCGAGGAATTTCTTGCCAGCGGCTGCCGACTCTTCGCTCATTTTGGTCATGCGTTCTTCAGCACGCTTTTGCAGTGCGGCAAACGCCTCAACCAGCTCATCGTCCTTGAGCTTCTGCTCTTTCTTGCCGACGGCATCTTCGATGCCTTGGGCAACAGCTTTGGAGTCCAGGTCGTCCATGCCTTCTTGGGCAAGGCTCTTGCCCATGTTCAGGCCGATGCCGTAGGAAGCTTTCTGCGCCGGGGTTTTCAGCTCTACGCTGGTCTGCGAATCACAACCCGCAAGTACCAGGCTAACCAGGGCCACCGCCGCCGCCAACCGATGCTGTTTCATGCTATTTCCTTGTTCATGCGCCATAAGGGCATTCGAATAAAGTCGCGAGCTTATCAGGCGGCCACGACCAATGGCTACCGGCATGTGAGCAGGAAACTTCTGATAAGTTCACGTGTTTAAAAGCATTTCCCTTTATCATGGGGCCCCGCGACGGATCGCGGGACCGCCTGATAGCGGGCCAATTGCTACTTGCCGCACCTGTGGCGCAGTGGCATAACAACGCGACAATTCGACAAGGATAGTTATCTTGCGCATTTTTTCCCGTGTTTTACTCCTGATACTGATCGCACTGGGCCTGATTCTGGCCGTGGTGCTCTACTACACCCTCAACCCCAAGCTGCCGGACTACGTGCCCGTGAAGCAGGTGCACTACCAGGAGCAATGGAGTGCCGACGACCGCCAGACCTACTACTTCACGCCCCAGGGCACCCAAGTAAAAGGCCTGCACTACGACTGGTTCACCGCCCTGGAGCTGCCATTCTCCGAGCAACGCTTTGCCGCGCCGGAGTACCTGGCGCGCTTTGGCTTCCTGGTCGACCCCAAGCAGACGCCCACCGCGCAAAACCCTGGCAACCTGCCGGTAGGTTTCGCCCGGCACCAGAACGCCGACAGCAAGGCTCAGTACCTGGATATCACCTGTGCGGCCTGCCATACCGGCGAATTGCACTTCAAGGGCCAGGCCCTGCGCATCGACGGTGGCTCGGCGCAGCACGTGCTGCCCTCCAGCGTTCCCACGTTGCGCGGCGGCAGTTTCGGCCAGGCCCTGGTCGCCAGCCTGGCTGCTACCTATTACAACCCATGGAAGTTCGAGCGCTTTGCCCACAAGGTGCTGGGGGATCAGTACGATGCTCAGCGCGATCAACTGCGCAAAGACTTCAAGCAATCGCTGAACCAGTTCCTCAAAGTCGCCTGGAATGACACCCATCGCGGCCTTTACCCCACCGAAGAGGGCCCGGGCCGTACTGACGCCTTTGGGCGCATCGCCAACGCCAGTTTTGGCGACGCTATTTCCCCTGACAATTATCGCGTCGCCAATGCCCCAGTGGACTACCCGCAGCTATGGGACATCTGGACCTTCGACTGGGTGCAGTGGAATGGCTCGGCCCAGCAGCCCATGGCGCGCAACATAGGCGAAGCCCTTGGCGTTGGCGCGACCCTGGCGTTCTTCGACGCAGCCGGGCAACCGCTCAAAGGCGACGCCCGCTACCCGTCCAGCGTACGGGTGCGCGACCTGCATTTGATCGAAGAAACCCTGCAACGCCTCAAGCCGCCGACCTGGCCGCAAGACTTGTTCGGTGCCATCGACAAACCCCTCGCCGCCCAGGGCCGCACACTCTTTGCCGAGAACTGCGCCGGCTGCCACCTGCCCACCGTTACCCAAGAAAACGGCCGCCCGGTGCAGCAGTTGAAAATGCTGCCGGTGGACTACATCGGCACCGACCCCGGCACAGCCAACAACATTGCCGACCAACGCTATGACCTCAGTGCCCTGCAATGGGACCCGGCCGAACTGGCCCAACTCAATGTCGAACTGCACCCCACCCCCACCGCGCCGCTGGACCTGAAAAAAATGTCGGTAGCCCAGGGCCTGGCCTATGTCACCGCCTTCGTCGAAGAGCATGCCTACCGTGCGGCCGGCGTCACCCCGGCTGAGCGTCCAGGCCTGGACGGGTTCGGCCTGCCCATCGGCGTGCGCGAGTTGCGCGCCTACAAAGCGCGACCACTGGCCGGCGTATGGGCCACACCGCCGTTCCTGCACAACGGTTCGGTGCCGACGATTTACCAACTGCTCTCGCCCCAGGACGAACGCAGCACCACCTTCTATAAAGGCACCTTCAACTACGACCCGCGCCACCTGGGGTTTGAGACCACCGCCTTCAAAAATGCCTTCCTGTTCGATACCAGAATCACCGGCAACCACAACAGCGGCCACGAATTCCGTGCCGGCGAACGTGGCAATGGCGTGATCGGCCGGGGCTTGCTGCCGCAGGAACGCTGGGCGCTGCTCGAATACCTCAAGGTGCTGGGCGGCCCGCTGGAGCAACAACTGCCATGATTATCCGATCGCAAAACAAGGACCGCTCCATGCTTGCTCGTCTCTGGCTGCGCCTTGGCGCCTTTGTGGGTAAAACCCTGTTGTGGCTGCTGGGCCTGGGCCTGCTGGGATGGGTGCTGGCCATGGCCTGGTTCGCCTGGCAGCACAGGGGCCCGGTGTCGGTGAAGGAACAGATCCCGCCGGGTGAAGCGGCGATGACCCAAGGCATCATCCAGACGGCCGTGCGCATCGTTGACCAGCATCGCGAAGGTACCCGCTACCTGCGCGATGCCCATGCCAAGGCCCATGGCTGTGTGAAAGCCGAGGTCAGCGTCCTGGCGGATCTCGACCCGGCCTTGCGCCAGGGTGTGTTCGCCGAGCCGGGCAAGACCTGGCAGGCGACGATGCGCCTGTCCAACGGCAACGCCTACCCGCAATTCGACAGCATCCGCGATGCCCGCGGCATGGCGATCAAGCTGTTGGATGTGCCGGGCAAGCAACTGATGGCCGACCAGCAAGCGCGCACCGAGCAGGATTTCGTGATGTTCAGCCATCCGAACTTCTTTGTCAGCGATGTTGCGGAGTACGCGCAGAACATCGGTGCGCAAGCGGACGGCAAGAAGGTCCTGGCGTTCTTTCCCAAGCTCGACCCGCGCAGCTGGCAAGTGCGTCACCTGTTTATCGCCCTGGCAACCCTGGCGCCCGCCCCGGCCAGCCCGACGCAAACGACCTATTTTTCAGTGTCGCCTTATAAGTTCGGCACGGCCAACGCCAAGTTTCGCGTCGCGCCCGACCCGCAAAGTTGCCCGGATTATGTGTTGCCAAAACAGAACCAGGACCTGCCCAACTTCCTGCGCAGCGCGCTCAACCAGCAACTGTCCACCGACCGTGTAGAGGCGTGTTTTGTGCTGCAGATCCAGCGGCAAAACCCGCAGGCGTTCATGCCCATCGAAGACACCAGCATCGAATGGAAGGAAAGCGACGCACCGTATGAAACCGTGGCCAAGGTCAGGATTCCCGCCCAAGACTTCGACACGCCAGCGCAGAACCTGGCGTGCGATAACCAGTCGTTCAACCCCTGGTTCGGCTTGGAAGCGCACCGCCCCATCGGCGGCATCAACCGGTTGCGCAAAGCGGTGTACGAAGCCGTCAGCGACTACCGCCACAGCCGCAACGCACCGTAAGGTGCGTTAAATCGCAGGCGAAAAAAAACCCGCTCAATGAGCGGGTTTTTTGTGGCTACCTGGCGTTCAGTGTTCCAGGTTGCCGAATATGGCGCAGCGGACGGGACTCGAACCCGCGACCCCCGGCGTGACAGGCCGGTATTCTAACCGACTGAACTACCGCTGCGCGTAACACTTGAAGCGAATGGTGGGTGATGACGGGATCGAACCGCCGACATTCTGCTTGTAAGGCAGACGCTCTCCCAGCTGAGCTAATCACCCTTCGTTTCGGTGTGGGCGCATCATACACCAAAAAATCGTAATGTCTTGATTTAAATGCAATTTATTTAAAAAAAGTTTAGCGCACGATTTTTTGCCATATTTCGGACAGAAAAAAGCCCGCTCGATGAGCGGGCTTTCTGTGGTTACCTGGCGTTCAGCGTTCCAGGTGACCGAATATGGCGCAGCGGACGGGACTCGAACCCGCGACCCCCGGCGTGACAGGCCGGTATTCTAACCGACTGAACTACCGCTGCGCGTAACACTTGAAGCGAATGGTGGGTGATGACGGGATCGAACCGCCGACATTCTGCTTGTAAGGCAGACGCTCTCCCAGCTGAGCTAATCACCCTTCGTTTCGGTGTGGCGCGCATTCTACGGAGCGACCTTAAGTCTGGCAAGCACTTTCTTAAATCTTTTTTTTCAGCCCTTCCAATGGCTTAGGCAGGGTTGGCCTGCGGCCTGATCAAGAGAATAATGCCCCCCTTTGTATAGAGGAGAGACTCACCCCATGTGGTTCAAGAACCTGCTTATCTATCGCCTGACCCAAGATCTGCCTGTTGATGCCGAGGCGTTGGAAGCGGCCATGGCCACCAAACTGGCGCGCCCTTGTGCAAGCCAGGAGTTGACCACTTACGGTTTCGTCGCACCTTTCGGTAAAGGTGAAGATGCTCCCCTGGTTCACGTCAGCGGCGACTTCCTGCTGATCGCCGCCCGCAAGGAAGAACGCATCCTGCCGGGTAGCGTGGTGCGTGATGCACTTAAAGAGAAAGTGGAAGAGATCGAAGCCGAGCAGATGCGCAAGGTCTATAAGAAGGAGCGCGACCAGATCAAGGATGAAATCATCCAGGCCTTCCTGCCTCGCGCCTTTATCCGTCGCTCGTCGACCTTCGCTGCGATCGCGCCAAAACAGGGCCTGATCCTGGTCAACTCGGCCAGCCCCAAGCGCGCCGAAGACCTGCTCTCCACCCTGCGCGAAGTGATCGGCACCCTGCCCGTCCGCCCGCTGACGGTAAAAACCGCTCCGACTGCAATCATGACCGACTGGGTCACCACCCAGAAACCGGCCGATGACTTCTTCGTTCTCGACGAATGCGAACTGCGCGACACCCACGAAGACGGCGGCATCGTGCGTTGCAAGCGCCAGGACCTGACCAGCGAAGAGATCCAGCTGCACCTGACCACCGGCAAGGTCGTGACCCAACTGTCCCTGGCGTGGCAGGACAAGTTGTCCTTCATGCTCGACGACAAGATGACCGTCAAGCGCCTGAAGTTCGAAGACCTGCTGCAAGACCAGGCGGAACAGGACGGTGGTGATGAAGCCCTGGGCCAACTGGATGCCAGCTTTACCTTGATGATGCTGACCTTCGGCGATTTCCTGCCGGCGTTGGTTGAGGCACTGGGCGGCGAAGAGACACCACAGGGCATCTAAACAACACCGATCCACTGTGGGCACGGTCAGTGTGGGAGCTGGCTTGCCTGCGATAGCGGAGTGTCAGCCCGAGTAGTGCCGACTGATACACCGCTATCGCAGGCAAGCCAGCTCCCACATTGGATTGCATCGCCCTATCCAACACTCTAATAACAAGGACCTCCCCATGCGAGCACTCGCCGCCTTGAGCCGCTTCGTCGGCAACACCTTCGCCTATTGGGTGTTGATCTTCGCCGTCGTCGCCTTTCTCCAACCCAGCTGGTTCATCGGCCTGAAAAGCGCCATCGTCCCACTGCTGGGCCTGGTGATGTTCGGCATGGGGTTGACCTTGAAACTGGAAGACTTCGCCGAAGTCGCTCGCCACCCGTGGCGCGTGGCGCTGGGCGTGGTCGCGCATTTCGTGATCATGCCGGGCGTGGCATGGTTGCTGTGCCAGGCGTTCCATTTGCCAGCGGAAATAGCCGTTGGTGTGATCCTGGTCGGCTGCTGCCCAAGCGGCACGTCGTCCAACGTCATGACGTGGCTGGCCCGGGGTGACCTGGCGTTATCGGTGGCGATTGCCGCGGTCACCACCCTCCTCGCGCCGCTGCTCACACCGGCATTGATCTGGCTGCTGGCCTCGGCCTGGCTACCGGTGTCGTTCATGGAGCTGTTCTGGTCGATCCTGCAAGTGGTGCTGTTGCCCATCGTACTGGGCGTGGTCGCCCAGCGTTTGCTCGGTGATCGGGTAAGGCACGCGGTGGACGTGCTGCCACTGGTATCGGTGGTCAGCATTGTGATCATCGTCGCGGCCGTGGTTGCTGCAAGCCAAGGCAAGATTGCCGAGTCGGGCCTGCTGATCATGGCCGTGGTGATGCTGCACAACAGCTTCGGTTACCTGTTGGGCTACTTCACCGGGCGCCTGTTCAAGTTGCCCCTGGCGCAACGCAAGTCGCTGGCCCTGGAAGTGGGCATGCAGAACTCCGGGCTGGGTGCCGCGCTGGCCAGTGCGCACTTTTCGCCACTGGCGGCGGTGCCCAGTGCGTTGTTCAGCGTCTGGCACAATATTTCCGGCGCATTGCTGTCGACCTATTTCCGCCGCATGAGCGAAAAGGAAGACCGGCGCGCCCTGGAAACCACGCCGTAGCTTGATCGCCTGGTTCAATTTCGGCACTCTACCGAACTTCGCGGGGACGACCTCGCGACGCTATCAAGCGCTTACCCGGGGACGACCCCACTTTGATAGAAGCGAGGTCATCATGTCCTGGATCATTCTGTTTTTTGCCGGGTTGTTTGAAGTGGGCTGGGCCGTCGGCCTGAAGTACACCGACGGGTTCAGCAAGCCGCTGCCCACCGCCCTGACGATTGCCGCCATGGCCGTCAGCCTTGGGCTATTGGGGCTGGCCATGAAGGAACTGCCGCTGGGCACCGCCTACGCCATCTGGACCGGCGTCGGCGCCGTGGGCACCGTGATTGCAGGAATTATCCTGTTTGGAGAATCCATGGCGCTGTTTCGGTTGGCCAGTGTGGCGTTGATTATTTGCGGGCTGATTGGCCTCAAGATCTCGACATAAGCCACTACCGCTATCGCAGGCAAGCCAGCTCCCACATTTGACTGTATTCACAATGCAAAAGGTGGGAGCTGGCTTGCCTGCGAAGAGGCCCTGGCAAACAACGAAAAACTACCTGACACTCCCCCGCAAACCACCCACCACAACCCGCAACTGCTCAGGCGTCGCCGCCTCCACAGCCACAGGCTCACCCGCCACCAACACCACCCGCGACCAGATCCGATGGAAAAAGCCCTTGTTAGGATCGCGGCTGAAGAAACTCCCCCACAACCCCTGCAACGCCATCGGGATCACCGGCACCGGCGTCTCCTCCAGGATGCGTGTCACCCCACCGCGAAACTCATTCATCTCGCCATCGGCGGTCAGCTTGCCTTCCGGGAAGATGCACACCAACTCGCCGTCCTTGAGGTACTGGGCAATCCGCGCGAACGCCTGTTCGTAGATCTGAATGTCTTCATGGCGCCCGGCAATCGGAATCGCCCCGGCGGTGCGGAAGATAAAGTTGAGCACCGGCAAGCGGTAGATCTTGTAGTACATGACAAAGCGAATCGGCCGACGTACTGCACCGCCAATCAACAGCGCATCGACAAACGACACATGGTTGCACACCAGCAACGCCGCGCCTTCATCCGGGATGGCTTGCAGGTTGCGATGCTCCACGCGGTACATGGAATGGCTGAGCAGCCAGATCATGAAGCGCATGGTGAACTCGGGGACGATTTTAAAGATGTAAGTGTTAACCGCGATGTTGAGCAGCGACACCACCAGGAACAACTCGGGGATCGACAGCTTGGCCACGCTCAACAGCAGGATCGAAACGATGGCCGAAACCACCATGAACAGTGCATTGAGGATGTTGTTGGCGGCGATCACCCGAGCCCGTTCGTTCTCGGCGGTGCGCGACTGGATCAGCGCATACAGCGGCACGATGTAAAAGCCGCCGAACACACCCAGGCCGAGGATATCAAGCAGCACCCACCACGCCTGGCCATAGCTGAGCACCGCGAGCCAATCGTTGGCTTGCACGTTCTGCGGGAAGCCGCCGGAGTGCCACCACAGAAGCAGGCCGAATACGGTCAGGCCAAACGAGCCAAACGGCACCAGGCCGATTTCCACCTTACGCCCGGAGAGTTTTTCGCACAGCATCGAGCCCAGGGCGATGCCCACCGAGAACACCGTGAGGATCAAGGTCACCACGGTTTCATCGCCGTACAACCATTCCTTGGCATAGGCCGGGATTTGCGTGAGGTAGATCGCGCCGACAAACCAGAACCATGAGTTGCCGACAATCGAGCGCGACACTGCCGGCGTCTGCCCCAGGCCCATGCGCAACGTCGCCCAGGACTGCGTGAAGATATTCCAGTCCAGGCGCAGTTGCGGTGTCGACGCCGCCGCGCGCGGGATGCTACGGCTGGCCAGGTAGCCCAGCACCGCCACGGCCACAATCGCCACCGCCACCACCGGCGCGTAATGAGTGGAAGACATCATGATCCCGGCACCAATGGTGCCAGCCAGAATCGCCAGGAACGTGCCCATCTCCACCAGGCCATTACCGCCGACCAACTCATCGTCGTGCAATGCCTGAGGCATGATCGAGTATTTCACCGGGCCGAACAGTGCCGAGTGCGTGCCCATGGCAAACAGCGCCAGCAGCATCAGCTCAAGATGATTGGTCAAAAAGCCCGCCGCGCCCACCGCCATGATCACGATCTCGCCGATCTTGATCGCGCGGATCAACGCGTCCTTGTTGAATTTCTCGCCAAACTGCCCAGCCAACGCCGAGAACAGGAAGAACGGCAGGATAAACAACAAGGCGCACAGGTTGACCCAGATGGAGCGGTCGCCCTCGATGGTGAGCTTGTAAAGAATGGCCAGGATCAGCGACTGCTTGAAGATGTTGTCGTTGAACGCGCCCAGCAATTGAGTAATGAAAAACGGCAAGAAGCGCCGCGTGCGCAGCAAGGTAAATTGGGAAGGATGGCTCATCGTCGTCCGTGTTCCTGCGTGGCCTTTATTTATCAGGCCACGACTTTACCTAATCCTGCTTACTTATTCGCTAGCCCGGCAATACAAGGCGAAACAAAAAGCTCGCCTTTATAAGCGCCCTGCACGGTGCGCTTGGCCACGATCAGCCACATCAGCGCCAGCGCAACCACCAGCACACTGCCAAACACATTGAAAAATTCCAGCTGCAGCAGGCTCGCCAATTTCAGCGTCGCCAGGGCATAGACGCCCAGCGGGAAGGTGAAGCCCCACCAGCCCAGGTTAAACGGGATACCGGCGCGCAGGTAACGCAGGGTGATCAACACCGCAATCAACATCCACCACAAACCGAAGCCCCATAAGGTGATGCCCGCAATCAGGCCCAGGCCGTGGGCCATTTCACCGACACTGGCCAGGCCATTGGCGGCGAAGATCGCAGGGGCATCCGTACCGAGCAGCAACATGCCCAGGGCACCGGTGCCGATGGGGCCCAGCGCCAACCAGCTCGACGCCGCCATATTGGCGTGAGGCAACTTATGCAAGGCCATGCGCAGCATCAGGATGGTCAGGATGCTGAACGCCACCGGCAGGGAAAACGCCCACAGCACGTAGCTGGTCACCAGCGTCACCAGTTGAGAATGGGCGTCTAACAGGTGCGGCGCGAGCAAGCCGCCGCTGGCCGCCGCCACTTCGGCTGCTACCACAGGCAGCAGCCAGACGGCGGTCATCTGGTCGATGCTGTGCTCCTGGCGGGTAAACATCATGAACGGGATCAGCACGCCACAGGCCAGGGACATGGCGACGTCCAGCCACCACAGGGCTTCGGCCAGCGGGATGACATCACTGCCCCAGCGCGGCAGACCAAACAGCAGCAAGCCATTAAGAATGGTCGCCAGCCCCATGGGGATGGTGCCGAAAAACATCGAGACGGTGGAGTGCCCGAAGATGCGTCGCGCCTCGTGGAAAAACATCACCCAGCGGGCGGCATAGAGCACGCTGAACAGTACAAACAGGCCGATGGTGAACAGCCACAAGCCCTCGGCGACAGCGTGCAAACCTGGCAAGTTGACTGGCAACTGAGCCAAGGCCAGCGCCAGCACGCCGGTGCCCATGGTCGCGGCGAACCAGTTCGGGGTGAACTGGCGAATCACTTCCCGGGGACGGGCCAGGTGACTGAAGGGTTTGTAGCGGTGAGTGGTCGAGCAGGTCATGGGTTAATCCTCTTCCTCATGTGAGGTTGAAGCCATGATAGAACCTGATCGAATATCTATATAACGGGTAATATCTCTAACTGTTATCTATTTTACCTATATTCATCGCAATCATGCCCTCGCCCTTGCCTGCGCCGTGTCCCGCCACAACAACCCAACAAGCGCGCCGAGAGACAGCAAGATAAGCACCGCACCGTAGCCGTCCGTGGTCGCGATCAGGCCAAACACACGGCTCAGGTTCCCCGCCAATAACGCCGGTATGCAGAATGCCAGGTAGCTCAATACATAGAACGCCGACATCAGGCCCGCCCGCTCATGGGGCAACGCCAGGCCCACGATACTGCGCACACTGCCCATGAAACCGCCGCCGAAGCCCAGGCCTGCGATCACACTGGCGACAAAGAACAGCCACAGGCTGGCGGTGTTTACGGCAACCAGCAGCAACCCCACGCCCATGGCCAGCAGTGCAGCCGACACGCGCATCACCCTGTCAGCCGCGTGGTTGCGCAGGCTGTAGATCATCACCGCACCGCTCAAGGTCACCACCGCCACCAGCCCGCCGCCGATCAAGTGCGAGGTCGAACCCGTGGCGACGCGCACCAACGACGGCGCCAGCGAGGAAAAGAACCCACCCAGCGCCCACACCGCCACATTCAATGGCATCGCCAGCCACAACGCGCGGCGCGCTTGCGGTGGCACATGCAGAGTCGGCGCCAGCGATTTAAAGGCACCCGGTATGCGGCTGACCGTTTCAGGCAGGCGCCACACATACAGGGCCTGCAACACCATCAAGCCCAGCAGGGTGTAATAGATCAATTGGGTTGGCCACGGCGCGAACTCCACCAGCAGCCCACTGCCCAGGCCACCACTGGCCATGCCGAGCATCGGTGCAAGGCTGTTGAGCATCGGGCCGCGCATGCGGTCGGTGTCGAGCAGCGTCGCACCCAATACCGCGGTCGCCGTGCCGGTCGCAAAACCCTGCAACGCGCGTGCGGCCAGCAGGCAACTGGTGCTGTCAGCAACGATAAACAGCAACATCGCCACGATATTGAGCAGCAGCGCGGCGAAGATCACCGGTTTGCGCCCCAGATAATCCGACAGCGAGCCCACGGTGAGCAGCGCCGCCAGCAGGCTCACGGCATACACGCCGAAGATGGCCGTGAGCATGGCCGCCGAAAAATGCAGGTGGTCTTGATACACCTGGTACAACGGCGTCGGCGCGCTGGAGGCAGCGAGAAAGGTCAGCACGGTGATCACCAGAAACGCCAGGCTGGACCGTTGAGAGATGACGCTGGACATGGGCACGCTCCGCTAAAGCTAATATTTTGCTTTTGTGAAGTGTGCTACTCGCTGGCGCTTAAAGCAAATTCTTTGTGTTAAGGTCTTGCCCATGGCGATTAAAGAAGGCCTCCGCCCGGGGGGCCGTAGTGCCCGGGTACAAGAATCCGTCCACAGGGCGGTGCGCGAACTGCTGGAAACCCATGAGCGGTCCAGCGTCACTGTGCCGATGATTGCGGCATGTGCAGGCGTCACGCCGTCGACCATTTATCGGCGCTGGGGCGATCTGTCAGTACTGCTCGCCGACGTCGCCCTGGCCCGTATGCGCCCCGATACCGAACCGGCCAACACCGGCAGCCTGCGTGGCGACCTGCAAGCCTGGGCCGAGCAATACCTGGATGAGATGAGTTCGGACGTAGGCCGCAACATGATGCGCGACGTGCAAAGCAGCCCCACGCCTGGGTATTGCGTGAGCATCCTGAGTGGGCAGTTGCAGGTGATCGTGGATCGTTATCCGCAGGAACAGCCGCCGAGCGTTGACCATTTGATCAACCTGCTCGCCGCACCGACGGTGTTTCGTATTCTGTTTTCGGCCCAGCCGTTGGCGGTAGAAGAACTGCATGCCCTGATCGAACTGGCACTGAAAAACTAAAGCGCGTGCACCGAGCAAAATGTGGGAGCTGGCTTGCCTGCGATGCAGACACCTCGGTACACCCGTCAAGCGAAGTCGATACCATCGCAGGCAAGCCAGCTCCCACATTTATTCGGTGTGCATCCAATAAAAAACGGCCTCTGATGAGGCCGTTTTGTTATTTCCAATCCCACATCAGGTACGCATCCCACGCCCACTCACCAGCAACCGCGCACAACCGATATACAAGACGATGGTGGCCACGATCATGAAGGTGATCGCCACGCTGATCTTGATATCCGACACGCCCAGAATGCCGTAGCGGAAGGCGTTGACCATGTGCAGCACCGGGTTGGCCAGGGACACGGTCTGCCAGAACGGCGGCAGCAAGGTGATGGAGTAAAACACCCCGCCCAGGTAGGTCAGCGGCGTCAGCACGAAGGTCGGGATGATGGAAATATCATCGAAGTTGCGGGCAAACACGGCGTTGATAAACCCCAGCAGCGAGAAGATCGTCGCCGTGAGGACTACCACCAGGATAGTGACCCCAAGGTGATGCACCTGCAGGTGGGTAAAGAACAGCGACAGCAGCGTCACGATCACCCCCACCATCAGGCCACGCAACACGCCGCCCAAGGTGTAGCCGATCAGGATGGTGTGCGGTGACACCGGCGAGACCATCAGCTCTTCAATGGAGCGCTGGAACTTGCTGCCAAAGAAACTCGACACTACGTTGCCGTAGGAGTTGGTGATCACCGACATCATGATCAGGCCCGGCACGATGTACTCCATGTAGGTGAAACCACCCATGTCGCCGATTTGCCGGCCGATCAGGTTACCGAAGATCACGAAGTACAAAACCATAGTGATCGCTGGCGGCAGCAGGGTTTGCGGCCAGATCCGGGTGAAGCGCTTCACTTCGCGATAGACAATGGTTTGCAGCGCGACGAGGTTGGGTTGCAGTTCGGAACTCATACCGCCACCTTCGCCAGATTTTTCTCCACCAGGGACACGAACAACTCCTCAAGGCGATTGGTTTTATTACGCAGGCTCAGCACTTCGATGTTCTGAGTCGCCAACTGGGTGAACAACGCGGTGATGCCCATGGCCTTATCCACCTGCACCTCCAGGGTGTGGCTGTCCACCAGCCGGCTGGGGTAGCCGAGCAACTGCGGCGCCACCGACAGGTTGTTTTTCAGATCGAGCAGGAAGGTCTCCACATGCAACTGGCCCAGCAGGTTGCGCATGCTGGTGTTCTCGACAATGGTGCCGTGGTCGATGATGCCGATGTTGCGGCACAACTGCTCAGCCTCTTCCAGGTAGTGGGTGGTGAGGATGATGGTGATGCCCTTCTCGTTTAGTTCGGTGAGGAAGGTCCACATCGAGCGGCGCAGCTCGATGTCCACGCCGGCGGTAGGTTCGTCGAGGATCAACAGGCGCGGCTCGTGCACCAGGGCGCGGGCGATCATCAGGCGGCGCTTCATGCCACCGGACAACGAGCGCGAAGGCACGTCGCGCTTGTCCCACAGGCCCAATTGGGTCAGGTACTGCTCGGCGCGTTCCTTGGCGACTTTCGCCGGAATGCCGTAGTAGCCAGCCTGGGTCACCACAATGTCGAAGGTCTTTTCGAACTGGTTGAAATTGAATTCCTGGGGCACCACGCCGATGGAGCGCTTGAGCGCCGCCGGGGATTTGTCCAGGTCATGCCCGAAGATATTCACCGTGCCGCTGGTCTTGTTGACCAGGGTGGAGAGAATGCCGATGGTGGTGGACTTGCCGGCACCGTTGGGGCCGAGCAAGGCGAAGAAGTCACCTTCGGCAACGTCCAGATCGATACCACTCAGGGCCTGGAAACCGTTGCCGTAGGTTTTGGTTAGCTGCCGGATGGACAGAGCGGAACTCATATGGGAATACGCACCAAAGAAGGGAATAGAAAGAATAGATGAAGGCATACCCCAGGTAGTTCAACCTGCGATGCAGTGCGAGCATGGTGCGTGCCCATGCCGCACAAGTACAGTCACCCGTATTAATAGTGTGTATTAAGTCAACGCGGTCATCACCGCCTTGCGGTAGGCCGGGCGCTGTTGCAGGCGCTGGTACCAGGCCTCCAGATGGGGCATGGCGGGACGTTCGATGGGCATCTCGAACCAGGCGTAGATGAAGCAGCCCAAGGGAATATCGCCCATGCCGAACGCCTGGCCGGACAGGTAGGGTTGCTCGGCGAGGGCTTGTTCGACGGTTTTGAGCGCATCGATACAGGCTTGGCGCCCGGCATTGATACTGTCCCAGTTTTGCTGGTCAGCCGGGGTGCGCACGATGCCCCAGAACACCGCCTTGAACGGGTCGGCGAGCGTGGAAGTGGTCCAGTCCATCCACTTCTCGGCATTGGCCCGGGCTTGCAGGTCGCTGGGGTAAAAGTCCGATGCCTGCTTGGCGCACAGGTAACGCACGATGGCGTTGGATTCCCACAGCACAAAGTCGCCATCTTCGATCACCGGCACCCGGCCATTGGGGTTCATGGCCCGGTATTGCGGGGTATCGACCACACCAAAAGCCCCGCCCGCATCAATTGCTTCATAGTCCAGGCCGAGTTCCTCGGCGCACCACAGTGCTTTCCTGACGTTTGATGAATTTTTACGACCCCAGATCTTCAGCATGACCGCGCCTTATCGTTGATGAACATGGCTTGATGAAGGCAGCAGCATACGCCGGTTCAGCCGCGGCTTAAATCGCCCTGCATATCACCGAGCAAGGTGGGCGCATCGTCGCCAAACAAGTGCGGGTAACACTGGCGGATGTGCGCGAAGAAAAATGCTTCGGGCACATCAGCAAATTGCCCGTGGTCCACCACGTACTCCATCGAACGCTGGCCCTGGCGATTGAACGCGTGGAACACGCTGTCGTGCAGGCCATCGAATTCCAGCGGCGGCACGTCGAACACTTCGCACAGTTGCTGGTTGAACGCCGGAGTGGCCTTGACCCAGCGGCCGTTCAGGTAAAGCTCGGTATAACCGTGCATGGCGAACACGTCACTTTTGAGCAGGGCGAGCAGCCGCGGTGTGGACAGGTGGTTGCGTACGTCCGCCAAACCAATGCGCGCAGGGATACCACAGTGACGTGCGCAAGCAGCGAGCAAGGTGGCCTTGGGCACACAGTAGCTTTCGCCAGCCGCCAGGGCGAAGCTGGCGTTCAGGGTGTCGGGGTCACGGCTGAAGGTGTAGGGGTTGTAGCGAATGGCCTCACGCACCGCGTAGTAAAGACTGACTGCCTGGTCACTTAAATCCGGGCGGGTTCCGCGATGTTTCTCGGCGAACTCCACCACCACAGGGTGGTCACTATCGATGAAGCGGCTGGGACTCAAGTACGTATTCATGAGCTTGATCTCCGAGGGGAGCCTGGAGTTTAACCACCAGGCCTGCCCGAGAGATAACGACGATTCGGCCAAATGCCGGCGCCGGCTGATGGGTTGCCCAGTACACCTTGTTACACCCTGATCACCCGGCTTGTTCGGATGCCGACTAAGCTCCCTGGTGGTTTCGCCCCTGGTTCACGGAGGATTGAATATGCTGTTGTTGTGGATACTGGTGCTGGTGGTCGGCATTGCCTACCTGGCACACCGCCGTACTGCCCCCCTGCCCGCCCTGGGCGTGGTCGCCGTCTACCTGCTGGCGATGGGCGCCTGGAGCCACGCACCGGGTTGGCTGCTGCTGATCTTCTGGGTGCTCCTGGCCGTGGTGGCCGCGCCTTTGTTGCTGCCTGACCTGCGCCGCCAATACTTCACCAAGCCGCTGTTCAGCTGGTTCCAGAAAGTGCTGCCACCGATGTCCGAGACCGAGCGCGATGCGATCGATGCCGGTACCGTCTGGTGGGACGGCGAACTGTTCAGTGGCCGCCCCGACTGGGACAAATTGCTGGCCTACCCCAAGGCGCAATTGACCGAGGAAGAGCAGGCGTTCATCGACGGCCCCACCGAAGAACTCTGCGCCATGGTCAGCGACTGGGAAATCGGCCAGGCCATGGACCTGCCGCCGCAAGCCTGGGAACACATCAAGACCCATGGCTTCTTCGCCCTGATCATTCCCAAGGAGTACGGTGGCAAAGGCTTCTCCGCCTATGCCCACTCCCAGGTCGCCATGAAGCTCGCAACCCGCAGCGGTGACCTGGCCTCCACCGTGATGGTCCCCAACTCCCTGGGCCCGGCCGAGCTGCTGCTGCACTACGGCACCGAGGAACAACGTAACCACTATCTGCCGCGCCTGGCCCGTGGCGACGACATCCCGTGCTTCGCCCTCACTGGCCCGCTGGCCGGCTCCGATGCGGGCGCCATGCCCGACACCGGGGTGATCTGCAAAGGCGAATGGGAAGGCAAGGAAACCCTCGGCCTGCGCCTGAACTGGGAGAAGCGCTACATCACCCTCGGCCCGGTCGCGACCTTGCTTGGCCTCGCCTTCAAAGCCCATGACCCGGACCACCTGCTGGGCGAAGAAGAAGACCTGGGCATCAGCCTCGCGTTGATTCCTACCGACACCCCTGGCGTGGAAATCGGCCGTCGTCACCTGCCGCTTGGCGCCGCCTTCATGAACGGCCCCAACTCCGGCAAAGATGTGTTCATCCCCTTGGAATACCTGATCGGTGGCCAGGAAATGCTCGGCAAGGGCTGGATGATGCTGATGAACTGCCTGTCGGTCGGCCGTTCAATCTCGCTGCCCGCGGTCGGCACAGGTGCCGCCAAGTTCACCAGCCTGGTGACCGGGCAATACGCCCAGGTGCGCGAACAGTTCAACGTGCCACTGTCGGCCTTCGAAGGCATCCAGGAAGCCCTGGCACGCATCGGTGGCAACGCCTGGCTGATGGACAGCGCACGCATGCTCACTGCCAACGCTGTGGACCTGGGCGAGAAGCCGTCGGTGCTGTCGGCGATCCTCAAGTACCACCTGACCGAGCGCGGCCGCGAGTGCATCAGCCACGCCATGGACGTGCACGGCGGCAAGGGCATCATCATGGGGCCCAACAACTACCTGGGCCGCAACTGGCAGGGCGCACCGATCTTCATCACCGTGGAAGGCGCCAATATCCTCTCGCGTAACCTGATGATCTTCGGCCAGGGCGCGATTCGCTGCCATCCCTTCGTGCTCAAGGAAATGGCCCTGGCCGGTCGCGAAGACCATGACCAGGCGTTGAAGGAATTCGACGGCCTGCTGATGCAACACATCGGCTTTGCCGTAAGCAACGCCGCCAGCACTCTGGTGCTGAACCTGGGCTTGGGGCACTTCGAAAAAGCCCCGGGCAACCGGTTGAGCCAGGGTTACTTCCGTGCCCTGAACCGCCAGGCGGCTGCCTTTGCCCTGCTGGCCGACCTGAGCATGATGTTGCTGGGTGGCGAGCTCAAGCGCCGCGAACGCCTGTCCGCTCGCCTGGGTGATGTGCTCAGCCACATGTACCTGGCCTCGGCGGCGCTCAAGCGTTACCACGACCTGGACTCGCCGGACCACTTGGAGCCGCTGTTTGCCTGGGCCATGGAAGAAAGCCTGGGTGAATCGGAACGTGCACTGGATGAGCTGCTGAGCAACTTCCCGAACAAGGTGCTGGGCTGCCTGCTGCGGGTGATTGTGTTCCCATTCGGGCGTCGTCATACCGGGCCGTCCGACGCGCTGGATGCCGAAGTGGCCGCCGTGATCGGCCGCGCCAAGGGCGACCCGACCCTGGAAGAGTTGCTGGCCGGCTGTTATCGCCCGCAATCGGCAGAAGATCCGGTGGGCGCCCTGCAACATGCCTACGACCTGCTCGGTGCCAGCCACCCCTTGCAGAAGAAACTCCACAGCGCGCTCAAGAGCGGCCAGGTCAAACCGGTGGCCGGTGAGCACGTCATCGACGCGGCGTTGCAGGCCGGCGTGCTGCAACCGGCCGAGGCGCAAACTCTGCGCGATGCCGAAGCTGCGCGACGCAAGGTGATCGACGTGGATGATTTCAGCAAGGAAGAGCTGATGCAGGCAGAGGGTAAAGTCCGCTGAGTCGAGCGGTCATATAAAAACGGGCGCGAGAGGCTTATACTCTCGCGCCCGTTTTTGCTTTAGAGGCCTTATCTCGTGTCCAACGTCGTTGCCGATCATCTCGTCTTGCTCGACCACTTGCGCAGCATCCTGGTTGCCGTCGGCGAAGCCGAACAGGTGCCCGAGGAAAGCCACGCACTGTTTCTGGAGCGCTTCGATGAACTACGCGCCCTGTTGCCAATCGACCCGATCGAAAGCCAGTACCTTGGCCAGGACCTGATGAGCCAGGTCATCCTGCGTTACCCGCAAGTCGCCCACCTGGTGCCCCGTGACCTGCTGTGGTTCTTTGGCGGCGACTGCCTGCACTTCATGCCCGACGAAGAACTGGACCTGTACCAGGCCCTGGAAGAACGTCGCTATGAAGCCGAACAGAACGACGAACCGTTCGACTGGAACCAGGAAAAACAGCTGCTGGCGATGCCTCAGGACCAGAGCAAACACTGACAACTATGCTCGTTCCCACGCGCTGCGTGGGAACCCATCCTGTGACGCTCTGCGTCACCCGTGCACAGGCATAAAGGCAGGACGCGGAGCGTCCAAGGTGGCATTCCCACGCAGAGCGTTGGAACGAGCAACCGCGCTCCTACCGTCGGCGCAGCGTCGGCTCCTTGGCCATGCACTCCACCAGATAATCGATAAACACCCGCAACTTCGGCGGCATGTACCGTGTGGGCGAATGCAGCAACCACGCCTCGCCATGGTACGAGGCAATAAAATCCCACCCCGGCAACACCTGCACCAACTCCCCCGCTTCCAACGCATGCCGTGCGGTGAAATACGGCAAGCTGGCAATCCCGACATGCTGCAACGCCGCCTCCAGCCGCACCCCAGTGTGATTAGCCGCATACCGGCCGCGCACGCCGACCGTTACCGCCTTGCCAGCCTGGCGAAACTTCCAGCGTGAATCTCCCGGTGTCTCACCCAGATAGATGCAACTGTGCCCAAGCAGATCATGGGGATGGCTCGGTGTACCGTGCTCGGCCAGGTACTGCGGCGTCGCGCACAGCAAATGTTCGATGGGCAACAACTGGCGCCCGACCAAGCCCGGCGGCGGGCTGTCGGTGATGCGGATGCTCAAGTCGACGTTGTCGTCGATCAAATCCACATGCCGATCTTCCAGGATCAATTGCACATCCACCTTGGGATAGCGCCGCAAGAATTCCGGCATATGCGGGTGCACCACGAATCGCCCCACCGCCTTGGGCACACTGACCCGCACCAGGCCCTCGGCTTCATGGGTGAATTGCCCGCTGATTTCCATCACCGAGCGCGCTGCGTTGACCATCTCCTGGCAACGCTTGAACACCTCCTCGCCGCCCTCACTCAGGCGCAGCTTGCGCGTGGTGCGTTGCAGCAGGCGCGTGGCCAGGGCGTGTTCCAGGCGCGAGATACTGCGGCTCACCGCCGAAGGTGAAACGCTGAGTTGCCGCGCCGCTTCGGAGAAGCTGCCGGTTTCCACGACCTTGACGAAAATCGCCATTTCACCCAATAACGGCAAAGGAAGATTGATGCTCATGACGCACAGGTCCATTGATAATTGAGCAGATTATCACTCATCTGCGCACTATTTATACTGCCCACAGAACCCTGATGCGGATGTAGATGATGACCGAGCGCCTGTTTTTTACCCACGACCACCTGACGGCCGAGCTGGAAGTGCTCAGTTGCACCCCGCACGAAGAGCAATTCGCCGTGATTGTGCAGTCGACGATTTTCCATCCCCAAGGCGGTGGCCAGCCGTTCGACACCGGCTGGCTCGGCGACAGCCAGGTACTGCGAGTCATGCAGGAAGCCGAACAGGTGGTGCACTATGTCGACCGCCCCCTGGAACCAGGACCCGCCATTGCGCGAGTCGACGCACAGCGCCGCGCCTTGCACACGCGCCTGCATTCGGCGGGGCACTTGATTGGCAATGCTGGCGAACGCCTGGGCTGGATGCCGATCAAGGCCCACCATTGGCCGGGCGAAGGCAAGATCACCTTTATCCGTGGCCAGGCCGCGCAAGACATGGATGCGCAGACGCTCCAGCAGTGGGTTAATACATGGATCGCCGCCGACTATCCCCGCCATATGACCCTGGAAGACGGCACCCGCGAAGTCGGCTTCGGCGAATTACCCGCATACGCCTGTGGCGGCACCCATGTTCAAACGTTGGGCGAACTGGGCCAGGTAACGATCTTGGCGTTGTCAGAGAAAAAAGGTGCACTGTCGGTGCGCTACAGCCTCGCTGACACCCTGACACTGTAGGAGCGAGCTTGCTCGCGAAGAACGTCAACGATAACGCGAGCAGTCAGGTTGCACACGGTGCCTGTGAGTTTTTCGCGAGCAAGCTCGCTCCTACAGGGCCATGCTCGGCTGGCCCGGTTCATTGACGAACGACTTCAATGTCGACACCGTCGCCGCCGGGTCACGCGGGTCGCTGATCGCACGAAAATTCGTCAACATGGTGTTGGCCGCCAACTCCACCGACACATAGCCACGCTGACGGCTGTCGAAGAACTTCACATGGGGGTTGAGCGGCATGATCTTCATAAACGCGTCATAGGGCGGGCCGTCGGAGGTGACCGACGAGCCGACAAACTCGGTGGCGACCACCGCCGAGTCTGGCCTGTCGGCGTCGGCATGCAGGTCGGTGGCCCAGAACGAATGAATATCCCCACCCCAGAACACCGGGTTCTTCACCCGGTTGCGCACGATCGACGCCAGCATCCGTGAGCGGTTAGCCATGTAGCCATCCCAACCATCGGTCCAGCGGCCAAGCTTATGGTTGGTGAGGTCACGCTGCATCAGCGGCGCCACCAGCAAATCCTGGGCGATGACATTCCACTGCGCCTTGGACTGGGCAAATCCTTGGTCCAGCCAGGCCTCTTGCTGCCAGCCGAGCAACGTGCGGCCAGGGTCACGCAGGTCGCTGCAAGGGGTGGTGACAATATGCCCTTGGTGGCTGCCATTGGCCGCGATGCACGGTTGCTCGGAACGGTACTGGCGACCGTCAAGCACATGGAAACGCGCAAGCTGGCCGTAATCCAGGCGCCGGTAGATGCGCATGTCCGGCCCCTTCGGCACGCTGCTGGCACGCAGGGGCATGTGTTCGTAAAACGCCTGGTACGCCGCGGCCCGTTGCTTGAGAAACTGCGCCACCGCCACCTTCGGGTCCTGGGACCAGCGGTTGGCGTAGTCATTCTGTACCTCGTGATCGTCCCAGGTCACGACGCTGGGGGCCGCGGCGTGAAGGGCCTGCAGGTCTGGATCGGTCTTGTACAGTGCGTAGCGGTTGCGGTAATCGCTCAGGCTTTGCGCATTGCCGCTGCCGTGGGAACGAAACACCTTGCCCGACTCCGCCGCATAGGAACTGTCGTAAATATAATCACCGAGGAAAAACACCAGGTCCGGCTGCTCGGCGGCCAGGTGTCGGTAGGCGCTGAAATAGCCACGCTCCCAGTGCGAGCAGGACACAAAGCCCAGCCGGGCCGTGGCCATCGCGTGCAGCGGCGGCATCGTGCGCGACTGGCCCACCGGGCTCTGCGCACCGAGCCCTTCAAACTGGTACCAATACGGCCGATCCGCCGCCAGCCCCGCCACTTCGACATGCACTGCGTGAGCGAAACGCGGCGTCGCCAGTACTTCGCCCCGCTTCACAATGCGCGTCATCGCCGCATCGCTGGCCACCCGCCAACGCACCGGCACCGAGCGACTCAGGCCGCCACGGCCATCCGCAGCATTGAACAACGGCGCCAGGCGCGTCCAGATCACAAAGCCATCCGGCAGCGGGTCGCCGGAAGCCACGCCAAGGGTAAACGGATAATCCACCCCGGCACTGCGCGCAAACGGGCTGAGAATAGAAAACGCCGTGGCAACCGCCAGCCCGCCGAGGACCCGGCGCCGGCCGTGGTCGACCTCGCCGCTCACCGGCAGCGCTCCCAGTCGTCACGCACGGTGGCAAACCCGAGCATGTCCTCATACACGCCGTTCTTTAAAAACGCCTGGCGCATGCAGCCTTCATAGCGCAGGCCGATCTTCTCCATGACCCGCGCCGATTCCTTGTTGCGCGCGAAACACTGGCTGCCCACGCGCAGCAACCCTAGCTCGGCGAAGCCGAAGTCCATCACCGCGCTCGCCGCTTCCGCCGCATACCCCTGGTTACGGCAGTGCGCGGCCACCCAGCCACCCAAATGCCCATAGTGATGCCGAGCATTGATACGCAGGCTGACCATGCCGACCAATTCGTTGGTGCCGCGCACATGCATCCCCAGGTTCAACAGCTCACCGGTGCGGTACTTGTCAGCGATCCCGGCAATAAAATCCTGAGCGGTTTCCAAGGTGTAGGGCGATGGAATGTTCGCCGTGTTGTCGGCAATTTTCGGCCCATTGGCAAGCGTAAAAAGCACCTGCGCCTGGTGCATTTGCAGGGCGCGCAACAACAGTCGCGGGGTCGTCAATTGAGGCAGTGCAGTGGGCATGGGAGCCGGCTCTCAAGATAAATTTCTCAAGCATGGATGCCCCGAGTGTCAGTTTCATTACGCTTGAAAACTGACCGGTAAGTTTTCTGAAAGACGCGTCCTAGAGCCTCTAAACGGTCAATTAAAGTTAACCAATCGGTCATTTTTGGCTGTTAGCGTTTTGCCCCTAATTCAATGACGGGGTAACGGAATGAGAACCTGGGACGAACCCAAGAAACGCAAGGCGCACATCGAGCTGATCCCGATGATCGACGTGATGATGTTCCTGTTGGTGTTTTTCGTACTGGTGAGCCTGAACGTGATTCCCGCGCTCGGCATGAAGACCCAATTGCCCAGCGCCAGCAGTTCGCAGCAGCTCAAGCCGCAAAACAAATTCATCCTCACCCTGGGCCTGGAAGGCCAGTTGCAACTGGACGGCAAGGACCTGACGGTGGAGGCCCTGGTGCCGGCGCTGAAGGCGGCCGAAAAGCCCGATACCAAGTCGACGATCATCGTCAACAGCGACAAAGGCGTGGAGGTTTCGCGCCTGGTGGAAGTGATGGACACCCTGCGCCTGGGTGGCTTCACCTCCGTGTCCATTGCTACGCGTAAGTCCTGATCATGTACGTTCTGTTTCGTGCGCGTCAGCTGCTGGGCAGTGTCCCGGCCCTGATCGCCCTGGTGCTGATTGCACTGGGTATCCAGTCCCAGACATTGAAGGTCGAGCCGGTGTATGACGAGTCGGCGGTCGAATTGGCCTTGGTCGAGCCGGAACCGGAAGTGGTCCCTGAACCGGTGGTGGAGCAAGAACCGCCACCGCCGGTGATCGAAGAGGAAGAGGCCGAGCCTGCTCCCCCGCCGCCACCGCCCAAGCCGCTGCCAAAACCCGAACCCAAGCCCAAGCCAAAACCTGTGCCCAAGCCTGCGCCCGTGGTCGCCAAGCCCGCGCCGACACCGCCACCGGTGGCCGCCAAACCAGCCCCGGCTCCGGTGGCCCAAGCGGCACCGACACCCGCCCCACCGGCGCCACCGAAGGTCGATGGCCAGGCCCTGGAAAGCGGTTATCTCAAAGGCTTGCGCAACGAACTGGACACCTACAAGCAGTACCCCACTGGGCGCCAGGCCTCCCTCGAACGCCCGAGCGGCGAAGTGGTGGTGTGGTTGCTGGTAGACCGCCAAGGCCGGGTACTCGACTCGGGTTTACAAACCCAGGCCTCGAGCATGTTGCTCAACCGGGCCGCCACCAACAGCTTGCGTCGCATCAAGCAAGTCAAGCCGTTCCCCGAGCAAGCCTTCGGGGGGCGCAATGAGCAGCGCTTCACCGCCACCTTCAACTACAGCGTGCAATAAGCACCCGACACCAGGACGACAGTGATGAAGTTCACCCGTATTCATCTGGCACTTGTGGCCGCGACCAGCATGACCCAGGGAATGGTCATGGCAGAGACCAGCGACAGTGATGTCGGCACCATTGGGGTACAAGGCAAGGCGACCGCGGGGGGCGGTTACATGGTGCCGGAGGAAAGCATCAAGGGCCGCTCCACGGTAACCAAGGAAGCACTGGATAAACAGGCGGCCACAGGCAATGCCATCGACAAGCTCAAGTACACCCCGGGCTTGAACATCTCCAGTGAAGACAACACCGGCCTGTCGGGCTTTCGCTTCACCATGCGCGGCATGAACTCCGACCAGGTGGGCATGTCGGTGGACGGCATGCCGATCAACGACTCCGGCAACTACGCGCTGTATTCCAACCTGCTGGGCGACCCGGAAAACATCGACCAGATCTTCGTCACCCAGGGCGCTTCGGAATCCGACGGCCCGCACATCGGTTCCAGCGGCGGCAACATTGGCATCGTCACGATTCGCCCGACCAAGGAAACCGGCGCCTTTGTCAAACAGGTCGTCGGCAGCAACGCCACGCGCAAGACTTTTGCCCGCCTCAATACCGGCGAAATCAATGGCCTGAGCAACTGGCTGTCGGTGTCCCATACCGAAGGTGAGATGTGGCGCGGCTCGGGCGCGGTACGTGCGGATAAGGTGGAGTGGAACAGCTTTTTCGACGCCGGCAATGGCAATACCGCCAACCTGATCCTCAAGTACCACGAGCAGGACAACAACAGTTACAGCCAGTTGACCAAGGCGCAGTTCCAGCAATATGGCCGCAAATACGACCCTTACCCTGCCACCCCCAGCGTGGGCAGCAACGGCAAGTACAACAGCTATTACGCCCTGGCGCAGAACCCGTTCCAGACCTTCACCGCCGTGCTCAACACCCAGTTCAAACTGGCCGATAACCTGGCGCTGTCGGTGATCCCGTATTACTACTGGGGCAATGGCAGCGGCGTCGGTTCATCCAGCTATGCCCTCAACCGTGGCTCCAACCAGGGCGGTGTGTTCGACCTCGGCAACCTGCCCACCGCCGCCCAATACAACGCTGACGGTACCCCCAACAGCGGCGTGTACTACCGCCCTTCGCGCACGCAAACCTGGCGTCCGGGTATCACCACCAAACTGACCTGGGACCTGGGCGACCACAGCCTGCAATTCGGTTACTGGTACGAGCGCGCACGCCAGAGCCAGACCCAGCCGTTCATTCCGCTCAAGAGCAACGGCAAGCCGGTGGACACCTGGCCGGACTCCAACAGCGCCATCGTCGATGCTAACGGCAACACCGTGCAGGGTCGCGACCGTTTCACCGTGACGCCAGCGCAAAAGGTCTGGGCCCAGGACACCTGGTACATCAACCCGGACTGGACCTTCATCGCAGGCCTGGCCTACATGAACGTCGAGCGTGAAGGCACCAACCACGGCAGCCTCAACGAACGCCCGGAAAAACGTAACCAGACCTACAACAAACTGCTGCCCAACGCCGGTCTGAAATACCAGCTGGACGAGCGTGACCAGTTGTTCTACAGCCTGTCGCGCAACATGCGCGTGCCGCAGAACTACGTGCTCTACGACAAAGGCGCCGGCTCGATCGATGCCGAGCCGGAAACCAGCTGGAACCATGAACTGGGCTGGCGCTACAGCGGCGACGACATGAACCTGGCCGCCACCCTGTTCTACATGGACTTCAAGAACCGCCAGGTGTCGTCCCGGGACATCAACGGTGACTTTGCCGATATCAACGCAGGTTCCGTGGTCAACAAAGGCCTGGAACTGGAGTGGAGCGGCCAGTTGCCCCACCACTTCAATTACTACACCTCCTACACCTACACCAAGGCCGAGCAGCAGGATGACCTGACCGTCTACAACGCCGGCAAACCCATCGTGCTGCCCACCAGTGGCAAGCAGTTCGCCAACGTGCCCAAGAACATGCTGGCGGCCAACATCGGGTATGACGACGGGCGCTTTTACGGCACCTTCGGCGGCAAGTACACCAGCAAGCTCTACGGCGACCTGACCAACGACGAGGCGATTTCCGGTCGCACCGTGTTCAACCTCGGTGCCGGTATTTACCTGCCGGTGGACAAAAAGGTGGTCAAGGACGCGACCCTGCGCCTGAACGTCGACAACCTGTTCGACAAGAAATACCTGGACGGCGTGTACACCACCAAGACCAACGCGGCCAGCTACAGCGGTTTCCGCGATGGCGACCCTGCGTACATCGTCGGCCTGGACCGCACCGTCACGGTTTCGCTGGAAGCGAATTTCTAAGACTCACCCCAAGAGGAACACCATCATGGATATGAACCTGCTCCACGACGTCACCTTCTATGTGATGTACGCAGCGATGGCCATTGCGATCTTCATCGCCATCGAACGCGGTATCTACTTTGCCTACGTGCGCCGCCAGGCTCGCGCGTTGATCAACGCCCTGGGCGCCAACGTGCACAGCGAGCGTGACCTGCCGGAAAACCTGACCCGTCGCGACAGCCTGCCGCTGAACATGATCTTGCCGGTGCTGGCCCAGAAGGCAACCCACGGTTCGCGCAAGGACCTGGACGACGAAATCGACACCCAGTACCTGAAGACACGCGCCCCACTGGCCCGCAGCCTGTGGATCATCGAGACCATCACCACCGCCGCCCCGCTGCTGGGCCTGCTGGGCACCATTCTCGGCATCATCGACACGTTCAAGGCACTGGCCACCGCGGGCGTGTCGGACCCAGGGCAGATTTCCGGTGGTATCGGGACGGCCTTGTTTGCCACGGGATTAGGTATCGCCATCGCGCTGTTTTGCGTGGTGTTTCACAACTTCTTCCAGGACAGCCTGGAGCGCATCAACGACCAGTTGAAGATCCTGCTGATCCGCGCCGCCACCGGCGCCCGCGCACAGGATGAAGTGCCCCATCGCGCGCCCACCCCGCTGCACAGCCGCACAGCCTGACCTGCAGGGCGGGCGCCTTGGGCGCTCGCCTTTTCCTCTGGTGCGATGAGACGCTTATGTCCCTTTCGAAAAAGTTGCGTATCGCCGGTTTGACCGGCTTGCTCCTCAGTCCGCTGGTCCAGGCGGACTTTTCCATTCCAGGCTTTGAACTGGTGCACACCGTGCCCGTGGACACCGCCCTGGGCACCGACGATTTGCGCCAGCCCGGCCCGGTATGGATCGAGCTGTTCGACGGCGCCAAAAGCCGCATTGATATCGGCCAGTTCTACGCCGCGGACCACCTTGGCTCGGTGATGAACACGGTGCTGGAACACCTGGAAGCCGCCGGCAAACGCGGCGTGAAGATTCGTTTCCTGCTCGAAGAAAAAGGCATCAAGCTGTCGGACGCCGGCACCCTGGAACGCTTGCGCGCCATTCCCAACCTGACCTTACGCGTGCTGCCCTACGGGCAACTGAGCGGCGGCATCATCCACGCCAAGTACCTGCTGGTGGATGGCAAGCAGGCGTTTGTCGGCAGTCAGAATTTCGACTGGCGCGCCCTGGAGCATATCCACGAAACCGGGCTGCGGATCACTGACGAAACGGTGGTGGGCCAGGTGCAGGCAATCTTCGAGCAAGACTGGCAAGCCCAGGCCGCGCTGGCAGGTAAACAACCGGTGCCGCTACCCGCCAGCGGCCAGGCACCTGCACGTACCGGCAACTACCTGGTGGCCAGCCCGCAACGCTACAACCCGCCCGGCGTGGGCGACTCACAGCTGGAACTGCCGCGCCTGCTGGGCGAAGCCAAAAAAGAGGTGCGCGTGCAACTGCTCGACTACGCGCCGCTGTCCTACGGACCGGATCGAACCCGGCCGTACTACGCCGTGATCGACAACGCTGTGCGCACCGCCGCCGCCCGTGGCGTGTCGATCAAGTTGATGGTGTCCAACTGGAATACCGACCCGCTGGAACTGCCTTATCTCAAGAGCCTGGCGGTGCTGCCCAATGTCGAGATCAAGATCGTCACCCTGCCCGAAGCCAAGCAAGGCTTTATCCCTTATGCGCGGGTGATCCACAGTAAAACCATGGAGATCGACGGCCAAGTGGCTTGGGTCGGCACCAGTAACTGGTTGGGCGGCTACCTGGATAATTCACGCAATCTGGAGGTGGTGATGCGTAGTGAGGCGATGGCCAAGCGCGTAGGCCAGTTGCATCAACAACTGTGGGACGGGCCTTACGCTAGAGCCTTGAGCGTGACGGAGGAGTATCCCGCGCCCCACCCTGGCCAGCATTGACCTTGGGCACCTGAGTAATGGTAGTGTGTGGAAATGTTTCTGACCCTTCCGTCAGAAACCTCCTACTCACTACCTGCAAAGGAATGCCTTTAACCATGCACTTTCCACTGAAAAAACTGGTGGCTGCCACCTTGTTCGCCGCGAGCCTTTCGGCAATCGCCACGCCTGCATCCGCTAACATCAGCGCAGACCAAAGCACGGCAATCCTGAAGCACTTCAGCGAGACCTCGGTCACCGATTTCCGCAGCTTCCTCGGCACCCTGGCTAAGGGCGAACTGGGTAAAACCACTGACACTGGCCCGGCTATCAACGCGTTTCTGGGCAACAAAACCCTGAACGCCGAGCAGCAGAACGAGATCAATCGCCTGCTGGGCATTTACACCCGCGTGAAATACGGCAAAGCCGCGCTCGAAACCCTGCGTGAACTGGTGGAGATCCCGACGTTCAACGTGGACGGCCTGCCACAGTACAAAAACCCGGAATTCCTCAAGATCGCCGCGAAGATCGAGGCCCTGGCCAAGTCCTTCAACCTGAACTTCCGTAACGTCGATAACCGCGTGTACGAAATCTCCCTGGAAGGCAGCGGTGATGAAGTCGTGGGGGTGCATGCCCACGCCGATGTGGTGCCGGTGACGCCGGAAAACTGGGTGCTGCAAGACGGTACCAAACTCGACCCGTTCAGGGTCACGCTGATCGGCGACCGCATGTATGGCCGCGGTACCGAGGATGACAAGAACGGCATCGTGGTGACGATGTACGCGATGAAGGTGATCAAGGAAGAAAAACTGCCACTGGCGCGCACGTTCAAGCTGTTGGTGGACACCACCGAAGAGACTTCCGGTGAGGCTATTCCTTACTATTTCGAACGCAATCCCGTGCCGCAATACAACCTGGCGCTGGATGGCGGTTACCCGGTGGTGATCGCCGAGAAAGGCTCGGGCACGGTCATGGCCACCTTCCCGGTGCGCAAGGGCGAAGGCAAAGGCGCAGAAATCATCGCGATGACCGGCGGCAAGGCGAACAACCAGATCCCGTCGGCCTCGGTGGCCACACTGGTCAGCGATACACCCGCCGAACTGGCCGGCAGCCTGCAACAGGCCGGTGCCGACTATGCCAAGCGCAACGGTGGCAATTTCCAGGTGACGGCCAAGGTCGATGGCAAGGACGTCAAACTCACGGTGACCGGCGTGTCCGCGCACTCCTCCGAGCCCGAAACCGGAGTCAACCCGGTGGCGCGCATGCTGGATCTGATCCACAGCCTCGATGGCAAGGTCGCCCTCAAGCACAACCACATCACCGATGCTGCGCGGTATGCCGCCGACAACTGGGGCCTGGATTACCTGGGTGGCAAATTGGGCGTGGGCTACGCGGATGATTTCATGGGTCCGCTGACCACCTCGCTGACGTTTGTGGGGCAGGATGACAAAGCTTTCAAACTGGCCGTGAACCTGCGCGCGCCGAAAGGTAAAACCCCGGAGGCGCTCAAGGCGCAAATCGAGCAGAAGCTGAACGCCTGGGACAAGAACGCCAAGGTCAACGTGAGCTTCACTTACTCGCTCGACACCCCGATGTACCGCAACCCGGAAGGCGAATGGGTCAAGGCCCTGTTGGCGGTGGCCACGGAAAACCTGGGGATGGCACACAAGTTCGGCACCTCGGCCGGTGCAACCTCCGTGCATGACCTGCCCAACGGCGTGCAATTTGGCCTGGCGCGCCCGGAAGAGAAGTACACCGGGCACACTGACAGTGAGTTCAAGACGGTTGAGCAGTTCTTGCTGGACCTGCAGATCGTCACCGAAATGATGGGCCGCGTCGGGCAGTTGCCGAAGCTCTGACCCAGTTGAAGCCCAAGCGAGGCTGCGAAGGCGGCGGCACAGGCAGAATCTTCAGCGCCTGAACCACCGCTTTCGCAGCCTCGCTAAGGCTCGACAGCTCCCACAGGGGATCGGCGGTGTATGCGCAATTCAGCCTTGCACCATCAGCATGTCCTCAAAGAACCCACCGACCGGCTCGGTGGGATGGCACAGCTGGATCTCCAATACCCAGGCCATTTCACTCGGTGGGATCTCCAGGTCAGCCAACTCCTTGCTTTCGAACAATGCATGGGGAAAATCCGCAAGGCGGTGCCCCGCCAGGTTGCGCGCCAGCCTCCAGCCCTTTGACGCAGCGCTCTGCTCGGCAAAGTCGTAGAGTTCACGCCCGGTCAGGCCACGCAGCCACGCTTGGCGCGTTTCATCAAAGACTTCATGCAGGGCCGTTGTACAGGCCTGGTGCAACGGCGCATCGCCAAACACAAACGTATCGCCATAGTCCCCTTCGTAGCCATCCCACACCGGGCCAAGATCGACCACGGCAATGTCATCAGCCCGCAGCCTGCGCTGACGATCAATACCCTCGCGCGGTGGGCGCACAGTGTCGACGCCAAAACGAATGTAGGTCGGATGCCAAGTGTGCGAAGCGCCCATGGCCTGCAGTTGCCTCGCGGCCATCTCAAGGGCCTCGCCGGTGGTCATGCCGACTTTCAACTGGCTGGCAATCGCCGCCAGGGCACGTATGGATTTTTCCCGCGCCGCCAGCATGCCGTCCAGGGAATAGCGCGGGCCGACTTTCTCCCAGACCGGGTCAAACGACAGGGAGCCTGTTTCAGCGCCTGACCGACCACTGGCGACAAACGCCTCCGCGATAAACCGGTGGCTCGGCAACCCCGCTTCAAGGCAATGGGTACGCACCTGGCCGAGCATTGCAGCGTTGCCGCACGCATAGACCTGGGCCTGTTCCCACTGATGCCCATGACTCAATGCGACCTCTTGCACTCTGCCCTCGGATGACCGCACGCAATGCCAGCGAAAACGCGGATACTCAAGCATCAAGTCGTCGAGAAAGGCGCTGTCATAAAAATCCGCCGATTGCGCACCGCCCCAATACAACGTCACTTCAACATCGCGCTTGAGCGCGGTTAGCAGAATAGGCTTGATGCCCGCATAACCAGTGCCCGTGGCGAATAACACCACAGGCGCCGCATCATCGTCCTGCCAGGTACAGGCACCAAACGGCCCTTCCACGTGCAGACGCTCACCCACGGCGAGACCACCCAGGATACCCTCGGAAAAGTATCCACCACTCACCCGGCGAATCTGGAAGACCAATCGCCCATCGTCCTCAGCGGGCAGGTTGGCAATCGAGAAGCAGCGCGTGTCACCGTCCGCCAGGCAAAACTTGAGGTATTGGCCAGCCCGCACCGCCACAGGGGTTTCGGGCATCAATACCAACTCGAGCACATCCGGGCCGAGCGCACGCTTACTGTGGACTTGCGCCGCCACTACCAGCGCGGGCGTATCCAGCGACCAGCCGGGAATGTGCAGGCGCATGTCGCCACAGGCGTGGCTCTGGCATAACAACATTTCATTGGCTGCCAAAGGATAAGAAGGTGCCGGCGCACCCGGCGCCAGGCGCTTGGCCCGGTATTCACCTTCGGCCACCACCACCTTGCACGAACCGCAGGCACCACGCCGACAGGAGAACGGCGCGGCCAGGCCACTGGCGAGCATGGCGTCGAGCAACAGTTCGTCGCCCGCCTCAAAGGTTTCCCCCGAGGGCGACAGTTCGATGACATGACGTGTATTCATAAAGACCTCGGGATCAGTGAGGCCTGATTGTTGCGCTAGACTAGGCCCATTAAAACCTCCAGATTTGGATACTTCAGATGGTCCAGATGCGCAAATGGCGCCCCTTGCTGCGGCTTGAAGAAGCCACCGGCCAGGCGTCCTACCGCAAGATTGCCGAAGGCTTGGTCAATGCCATCCTCGAAGGCCGCCTGCCACCTGGGACATTGCTGCCAGGCACGCGGGAAATGGCGCAGTTGCTCAACGTCAACCGCAAGACGGTGATCCTGGCCTACGAAGAAGTCATGACCAAGGGCTGGCTGGTCAGCGAGCCGCGCCGTGGCACCTTCGTCAATGCGCAGCTGACGCCCAAACAACTGCCCAGCGTTACGCAACCGTCCTTCGCCCCACAGTTGCTGGCCCCACCACAAGCGCCGTATTTCACCCACAACGCGCAGGTGGTCGCGCTTGAGCATCGCCACGACGCGTTGTTTTTCGACAACGGCACCAGCGACCACCGCCTGCTGCCCCAAGCCGTTTTGCACCGTTACTATCGCCATGCACTGCGCAACAGCTTCGCCTCCAATACCGTGCGCTACGGCAGCGAAGGCACCGGCTATCACTTGCGCTGCGCCTTGGCCGAGATGCTGCGCAACAACCGTGGGCTGACGGTCACTGCCGAAAATATCTGCCTGACCCAGGGCACCCAGATGTCCCTGTACCTGAGCGCCAGCCTGCTGCTCAAGCCCGGCGACGTGGTGCTGGTGGAGCGCCTGAGCTACCCACCGGCGTGGGAAATTTTCCGCAAGCTCGGCGCGCAGTTGGTCACGGTCGACATTGACGATGAAGGCTGCCGCACTGATCAGGTCGAGCGCTTATGCCGTGAGCACAAGGTGCGCATGATCTACCTCACGCCCCATCACCAGTTCCCCACCACCGTGAGCCTGCATGCCGCACGCCGGCAGCACTTGCTGGCGCTGGCCGCGCAGCATGACTTCTGCATTATCGAAGAAGACTACGACCATGAGTTTCACTTCAACGGCCGCCCTTACCTGCCGCTGGCCAGTGAACCCTCTCAGCGCCACGTGATTTATATCGGCTCGCTATCCAAGACGCTGGGCTCGACGTTTCGCTGCAGCTATGTGGTGGCTCCCGCCCAGGTGATTGAGGTGCTGCATCGCAACGCGGCGCTGATGTTGGGCGATGCCGACGCTGTCGCGCAGAGGATGCTGGCCGACTTGATCAATGATGGTGAGCTGAAGAAGCACCTGCGCCGTGTATCGAAAGAATACCGGGCCCGGCGAGAGACGTTGCAAAACTGCCTGCATGAAGCCTTTGGTGAGCGTATCCAGCTGCGCGAGCCCGAAGGCGGCCTGGCATTGTGGGTGCGTTTCGAGGAGGGAATAAACGTTGATCGGATGGTGGCAACCGCTGTGGACCACGGTTTGGTGGTACGCAGCGGCCGCCAGTTTTCGCCGCTGGACCAACCGCAGAATGCTCTGCGCCTGGGCTTCGCGTCGCTCAATCAGGACGAGATCCGCGAGGCCACTTTGCGTTTGGCCAAAGCCTACGGCGAGGGCGCGTGTTAGAACGCCCAGCGCATGCCCAACGAGAATTCGCTGGAGACCAGGTTGGCCTTCATTTTTTCATCTTGCAGGCCGCGGGCATTGGCAAAGTTGTTCCAGCCACTTTCGGTATCGCCCATATCAACGTAGCGATAGCCGAGGTCCAGGGCCAGGCGATCGGTAACGTCATAAGCGACGCCCGCACCGACCGACCACGCCAGGTTGGTCTGGGTCGAGGCACCATACTGGCGAGACTCATGGCCCTGCCCCCCTTTCGACTCAAGGCGGGCAAGACCCAGCCCGGCCGAACCATACATCGCTAACTTCTCGGTGATACGCAAGTCGCGATAGGCGTTGAGCATCACGCGCCTGGAGTCGATGTGGTGGCGATTGAGACTGGTAGGGAAAGCAGTCGAGCCACTGGTGAATGTGTCGCTTTGCGGGAGGGTCAGTTCGCCCTCCACGCGCCAGCCATTACCGAAGCGATAGCCGACTCCGATGGACCCGGTCATGGCCTTCTGGCTGTCGTCGCCGGGCACGAACGAACCAATACCGGGACGGGCACTGGAATCCATATTGCGGGCTTTGCGCTCGGCGCTGATCACACGAGCAACCCCGTAGTACCCCTCCTCGTCGGCCGGCGCCGCAATCGCCTGCGACATGTAAATGGCAGAAGTGGCCAGTAGCAATACGGGAACAGACTTGGATATTTGCATTTTATTATTCCAATACGGTTTGAACACAAAACAACACACTTCATTCAAGGAGCAATCCGACGCGGGTGTGTTGACGTTTCCATGAGCCGAATGCGGCAGCTCATCTTGTGTCAGCGTCGGGACAAACAACCGATATAAACGCCTTAGTTGTTGTATGAAATGTCCCAAGAATCAAGATGGCGCCGAGCCCGGCAGCGTATTGGAAAGATGTTTGGCGCACTGATTGAAGTGCGAAGGGTCAGGTTCGGATCAACGTCCGGGTAACGGCGCGAGCTGCCGAGGGCCAGCAGCACGTTATATCCCAGTGGGACTGCGTCACGGGCTGTGGCGGCAACGCTAGCGCGCGCCATCAGGCCCGTGACGCGGCAGTGAGCAATATCAGCCAGCAGTGCCCAGGAAAGGCAGCGCCAGGTACAACTTGATCACCACGGCGTTAGCGATATCGATGAAGAACGCGCCCACCATCGGCACCACCAGAAACGCGATCTGCGAAGGCCCGAAGCGCTGCGTCACCGCCTGCATATTGGCAATCGCCGTGGGCGTTGCGCCGAGCCCGAAGCCGCAATGGCCCGCCGCCAGTACCGCCGCATCATAGTTGCGGCCCATCACCCGGAACGTGACAAAAATCGCGAACAGCGCCATCAGCAATGCCTGCGCGGCCAGCAGAATGACGATCGGCAAGGCCAGTGCCGCCAGGTCCCAGAGCTTGAGTGACATCAGCGCCATCGCCAGGAACAACGACAAACTGACATTGCCCAGCACCGAGACTTCGCGCTCGAACACCTGATGCCAGCCGAGCATCGACAGCCCATTGCGCAGCACCACACCCACGAACAGTACACACACGAACGTCGGCAATTCGAAAGCGGTGCCTTGGATGGCGGCATTCAACAAGTTGCCGCCCTGTAGGCTGATCGCCACCAATGCCAGGGTCTCGATAAACGAAAACGCCGTGATCAGGCGCTCTTCATTCGGTTGTTCAAACCCCTTGGCCAGGCTCGACTGTGGTTGCCCAATACCTGGCACCTCGACCCGCTTGATCAGAAAACGCGCCACAGGCCCGCCGATCAGGCCGCCGAGCACCAGGCCAAAGGTCGCCGAGGCAATCGCCAATTCAGACGCCGAAGCCACGCCATACTGCTCACTGAACACCGCCCCCCAGGCCGCGCCGGTGCCATGCCCACCGGACAAGGTCACCGAACCCGCCAGCAAGCCCATCAATGGGTCAAGCCCGAGCGCCGACGCCAGCGCGATACCCATGGCGTTTTGCACCACCAGCAAGCCCGTTACCACCAGCAGAAACACCGCCAGGATACGCCCGCCTTTCTTCAGGCTGGCAAAATCGGCGTTCAAACCGATCGTGGCAAAGAACGCCAGCATCAACGGGGTTTGCAATGAAGGATCGAAGCGTACTTCGATATCGGCAAACCCGCGCAACGCCAGGAGCAGCATGGCGACCAACAGGCCACCGGCTACCGGTTCAGGAATATTGTAAGTACGCAAAAAGCCGATACGGGCCACAAGCCCGCGTCCCAGCAATAGCACCAGTGAAGCGGCAACGAGGGTTGAATAAAAATCGAGTTGAAGCATCCGGTCAGTTCTCTGAAGTGGGCAGGGAGAATGGGTGGCCAGAGTAGAGAACACAGGGCGAAAAGGCATCGACCCTACAAAAATCAAAGACTTTCCCTACAAGCCTCACAATAATAACCTACAACTGAGCTGCACCTCCCCATAGGGATAAGTATCGATACAACTCTATAAGCCGAAGTACCCGACGGTAACCACGATGCGAAGCGAGCCGCTCTTGATCTTGACCTGCTTTTGATCTTGATCTCAGGCGCCCCGTTAAACCACGCTGGCCGAACGCAGGCTTGAATTCGTGGGTAACCCGGCAGGACGCCGGGTTAGCCGCCCCGCGCCATGGATGGCGCGTGGCGGCGGCCCACGGATTCAAGCCTGCGTTCGGGCACACCGAGCCTAAGCGAGGTGCCGAGTGGTGGGGCAAGAGCGTTTTGCTTACTTTTGCGCTTTTCAAAAGCGAGCCGCCGTCAGGGCGGAACCCTAAGTGGCCGTTACCTAAATAACGGATATGTACCCGGTCCAACTGTGTTGACTGTTAGGCCGCCTTCGCGAGCAAGCCCGCTCCCACAGTTTGATTGCGGGGTGTCAGGGAGATAGGCGTCGGCTGGCAGGCCGTCATCGCAGGCAAGCCAGCTCCCACAGTTTGATCGCGGGGTGTCAGGGAGATAGGCGTCGGCTGGCAGGCCGTCATCGCAGGCAAGCCAGCTCCCACAGTTTGATCGCGGGGTGTCAGGGAGATAGGCGTCGGCTGGCAGGCCGTCATCGCAGGCAAGCCAGCTCCCACAGTTTGATCGCGGGGTGTCAGGGAGATAGGCGTCGGCTGGCAGGCCGTCATCGCAGGCAAGCCAGCTCCCACAGTTTGATCGCGGGGTGTCAGGGAGATAGGCGTCGGCTGGCAGGCCGTCATCGCAGGCAAGCCAGCTCCCACAGTTTGATCGCGGGGTGTCAGGGAGATAGGCGTCGGCTGGCAGGCCGTCATCGCAGGCAAGCCAGCTCCCACAGTTTGATCGCGGGGTGTCAGGGAGATAGGCGTCGGCTGGCAGGCCGTCACGGGTTCAGCTTCGTATCGATGCTGCGTATCGCCCGTCGAGAGGTACACCCAGCAGAGTTATCGACGACGCCTGCGCAGCAAAGGCCAGTTGGAGGCGAGCGCACCCGGCTCAGCGTCACGCCCGGCAACTCGCACCAGGTCGGGAAACTCAAGCAGCAGAGCTCGATTACCCCGGCCAATGTGCTCCATCACCGCCAGGGTAATGTTTTCCCGCACCATGCCCGTCGAAACGTAGTACATGGCCCAGGCCTGCTCTGGCGTACACAAGCCGATCTGCTCTTCAATCTCTTTGTAGGCCTTGTAGTCGTCTGACTCTAAATAGCGCTGATCACCGCCCTGGCGCATGCTGTCTCCCTCCCCGGCCCCATCCCCGTCACGTACCGCTCTTGACCTTGGTCCAGACCCGCGTGCGAATACGCTCCGCCTTCAGCGGCAAGGGCTCAAGCGGCACCAATGTGGCCATGGTCTTTTTATCGGGATAGATCCAAGGGTTATCCCGCAATTTTTGCTCGACAAACTCAGTGGCATCTTTGTTGGCGTTGGGATAGAGCATGTAGTTGGACGTCTTGGCAATCACCTGTGGCCGCAGCATGTAGTTGATGAACGCCAAAGCGGCCTTTGGGTGGCGAGCATCCTTGAGCAACACCCAGTTTTCAGACCAAACCAAGGCGCCTTCGCGCGGCAGACTGTAGGCAATCTTGCGGCCACTGTTGGACTTTTCATTAATCGCCTGCGCCGCCAGTGCACCATTGGCCCAGCCGACGACCGCACAGATATTGCCGTCTGCCAGGTCGGTGTCGATTCTGGACGAGTCGAAATAGAGTACATAGGGACGGATTTTCAACAACAGCGCCTGGGCCTTCTGGTAATCCTCTGGGTCAGTGCTGTTACTGGGCAGCCCCAGGTAGTGCAAGGCAATGGAAATGATCTCGCTGGGGGAGTCGAGCATAGCCACGCCACAGGACTTGAGCTTGCTGATGTTTTCTTCTTTGAAGATCAGCTCCCAGCTGTCCACCGGCGCGTCATCACCGAGTGCCGCCTTGACCTTATCCACGTCGTAGCCAATGCCGGTGGTGCCCCAGACATAGGGCACGGCGTAGCGATTACCGGGGTCATTGACCGCCAGCAGGGACAGGATGTCGGGGTCGATGTGCGACAGATTACTCAACTGCGCACGATCCAACGGCTGCAGCACCCCGGCCTTGATCAAGCCGGGCAATACATTGGAGGTGGCCACCACCAGGTCATAACCGGTGCGCCCAGCCATGACCTTGCTCTGCATGGTTTCGGCGCTGTCGAAAGCATCCATATGCAGCTTGATGCCGCTCTCCTGCTGGAATTGCTTGGGCGTCTGCGGCTCAAGAAAGCCGAACCAGTTATACAGATACACCGAATTTTCAGCGGCGGCTGCGGGCGTGCTGATTACAGCGCCCATAAACGACGCTAAAAAAATAGCTCGCAAGTGTGCTCGACTCATATGACTATCCCTGTCCACACGACGCGCCTTCATGGCTATCGTAAGCTCGGGGTGAATATACCGAGCCTCGACGAATAGTAAATACCTACAAGTACTTAGCTCTGGCCTGCAAAGCCCTAACCCTAAAGGGGTAGAACATGTCGCTTGACCTTCATAGCCTGGCTTGGCACCGATCGGTTGGAAAACTGATCATGCAGCTCAATCGCCCGGAGTTCTGGAGTTCGTTGATTCGGGTACTGAATGAATATGTGCAGATAGACAATTGGGTGGTGCTGGTTTTCGGTGACCACGCAGTGCGTGTGATCGCGGGTTCTTCCATCTGCTCGATATTGCGCCGGAACTGTACTGGGAGCGCAACGGCTTTTGTCTTTGGCTCAAGCGCCTGGAGACCGAGCGTTTCAAACCTCGCCCGATGCCGGAAAACGTTATGCGCCTAAGCTTTGCGTCCTAAATCAAGATGAAATCCATCAAACCACTCAGCGCTTGGCGCAGGCGATGCGCTCGTTATGAACGCACAAAAACGCCGATCATCCCTGATCGGCATTTTTTAACCACAAGGTGAAACAGGACGTTTACCCACTCACTAGCCTTTCAATTACCTTTAGTTAATTTACCGTTCAAAATTTCACCGGCCTATAGTCGTACGTTACGTATTCGTAAGGATTAAATCTTTCAGTAAATGGAACTATGCTAAATGGGTTTTCTGTATAAATTTCAAAAGGCATGGCGCCAGACTTGTATGCATTAACAACTCTTTTGCGCACAACACCAGGGGCCAGATTCAAGTTCCTCATCTGCTCACGCCACTCCTGCGCAATATACCCCTCAGGCACATAATCATAGGATGTGAATACCGACCCTTCAAATGCTTTTAACGGCTTTTTAATATATGCCCTGAACTGCGCCGCAAAAGAGCGGGAACCTCCATTCGCGGAGTTGCACATTAACAATCTGACGGTTTGGAAATACTCGTCTTTAGGATCAACGCCGTTGGCCCGCAACAGTTCAAACAATTTTTTGGGTGTTATTCGCCTGTGGTTAACGACTGCCGACACGGGTGTCGAATATATACCCATGAGCTCCTGGTACGTTGACCGCCCCTCTCCATGTACAACAATATTGAGCCGATTCAATTTAAGTGTATCGCTGTTCGCAGTATCAACGAATGTTTGAACCCCCCCCGGGATCACCAAGTCAAAATCCGTCACGGGGCCGGATAATTTAGATACGTGGCCGGATAATTTATTAGCCGTAGCCGCCGCTCGAGGATTAATAACCGAAGCCCCGACAGTGCTGCCAATTGACCCTGTCTTGCCGGCAGCCCCCACAATCACATTACTTGGCCTCATGCCCGACTTAAAAGCACGCGCAATTGTTTTGACCACGTTACCCGGCGCCGTAAACAATTTTCGCCCCAATCGGCCGGTAAATCTCGCCACTTGAGCCCCGGTTTTACCCGCTGGAACAACAAAGCCAAAAAGATCCATAAACAATGAAAGCTGGGCCGCACCGGTATTGCCATTTTGTTTGAATTCTTCAAACGTATTCATACCGGGAATATACATACTTCTCATCCATTCCATCCGGGCAATGAATGTGTTGTGCTCCGTTTTAACACTGCTCTGCCCGTGCCAGAACGCTTTGTCGAATACAAAGCCACCGATTGACTGAGACAGCCACCGCGTCAGTGCTTCCATGGATTGGGGGCCGTAGGCAATTCTGCCCGGGGCTATTTTTTCCATACGGATACCCGCTGAGCTTTTCCCGGCTTCAGGCGGGCTGCCGGTAATGTAGGCACTGTAATCAACTTTCAACGGTACGCCGTAGGTAAGATCGCGAAACATCCCCTCACTGCCAAACTCGTTTGGTCTGCGAGGCGTGCGGATATAGGGAAAGTGATTAGGGATATCATCACGACGTTGAAACACACCATTGAAAGGGAAATACTCATAAAGGATGCTGGGATCCTGTGGCGTTTTGCCGTGGACTTTTATAATCACCCCTTGCCGGGCAGGCGAGTGTGATAGCTCGCCTTCTATGAGCGCCGGTGGGTCGTTTTGGTCGACTTGATGCAACGCATAAATCTCGACGTGGCCGGTTCGCAGCCGGTCCTGTTCCTCTTGCGGGAGCATTGAAATTTTTTGCTCGATGGAATACGCCAATGCCGGAAAAGCGTTTTTCTGGTATTCATCAAAGTCCTTATCGAACACCGCCTTTACGTCGGGTAATCCTCTGGAACTGTTGATGTACTGCCCATGGCCGATGTCAACGCCTACGCCCTGGCCGGTTTTGATAACCGAATCCAGCTTGCCTTCAATATAGAGGTCGACCGCAGAATGAAGCTGGCTGTCCTTCCCCTCCTCGGTGGTGAAGCGAGCAACAGGGGTGGTGTAGTCGTATTGAGGGCCATATTTTTCTTGCAGAATGCTTAAGGCCTTGGCGTACAAAGACGGAACGGGTTGAGCGAACGCTTCGGCGTGTTTGTTCGATATCTCTATGTCCTTATTGAAAGCGTCCAGCGCCGACGTGACTTGGGCGGGTGTGTAGACCTCGGTGTCATTTCTCTCGATCACCCCTTTGCTCACGGCCCAGTCGACCGCCGCATCCGCTTGAGCCTGATGCTCGATGATTGCCGACTCGGGTGTGACCGCTGCCGTATTGCCATAGCTCATGATTTGTTCAAAGGTCATCCGACTGCTGGCACCGGGGTTACTCTGCTCTATCCGGGAGACGGCGGCACTCATGCTCGCCCATGTATGGGAGCCATAGCGCAAGTCTGCCGGGAGGTCTTTAACCAGGAACTGAGGCGCTGCACCGGCCAGCAGTAAATGCGCGGCAGCCGGTGCCATTTCGCGCCGGATGTTTTTGTCGGAGACCAGGTGGTCCACCAGGCGCTGGAAAATCGTGGCCGCCGTGTGCCCCCTGTTAGCGGGACTTGCCAGGTCAAAACCGGCCACTTGATTACGCTGTTTACCGGCGTCGGGGTCGAGGTCCAGTACCAAGGCAGCCAACACTCGCTCATTGTTGCTGCTCGCAGGGGAAACGTCGCTCAGCGGGGATTCCAGTTTCTGGCCCAATGCCTGGGCTTCGGGGCTTGCGAGCAAACGTGAGAGGATGGCCTCGGGGTTGGACTGCCCTTGCAGCGCCTGCGAGTCTATTGGAGTAACAAGGCTGCTGTTTGCCTCGGCAAATGCGTTGAACAGGCCGCCTTGTGTGGCTCCCAAGGTTTGCGCAGCCAAGCGGGCGGCGTCTTGGATATGTGTTTTCTGATCATTGCTTAACGCCTGCGAACGCGACATCAAGCCCCAGTAATTGCCGTCTACCGGCGCGGGCGGCAACGGGATACTGAGCACTGCGATCATGTTTGCCAGTTGCGCCAGTGTGGTCGGCACAGACACGCCACAGTTGGAGAGGAACCCGTGCAGGCTGATTTGATCCTCCAGACCCAAGTCATTGTTGTTGCTGAACGAGGAGCCCGGTTCAACCTCCATGTCCGTGTCCTTTAAGCGGCTGGTAATGTCGACCGACGGATCTTCCTTCGCCTCGTTATACAACGCCATCAACGCGACAAGCAGGCTGTGTTTATCGGCGGCATCGGCAAGCACTTGCTGTTGGTGAGCCAATGCTTGCGGTGAACTGGCCGCCACCTGCGACGGCAGCCCAAACGTATCGCCGGCCTTGAACCTTGTAGCGCGCGCCCGGATTTCCTCGAAGTTGGCGCCCAAATTTTCACCATAGAACTGCGCAACAGTCAAAAGGGGCACCTGTTGGCTATCCAGGTTGGACAGGTCAATGAGATTTCGGTGGGGGCCGACAAACAGCTTACCGGCATCTCGTATCGGCCCGGACACTTGGGCCCAGCCGGACGAGTCGTGCAGGGTGAACGTCAACTCTTTACCGCCGACCCTGGTAGATAGCGTGCCCTTTTCAGGGTCCAACTTCATGGAGGACGGGTCCACGCCGCTGTCTGTTATCCAAGCGAGAAAAGCCGGGCTTTGGAGCGCATTAGTGAAATGGTGCCACCACTGTCCGAGTGTGGAGTCGGCAGGCACAGAAACGGATGGAGACGTATCCTGGCTGGGGTCTCCTGACTCTATCGCAGCCAACCCCTTCAGTTGCGCAGTACCATACGCGGCCGCTAATTCGGCGTCACCCGCTCTGCGCGTCCGGTAGTCGCCGTAACGCTCCATGAGCTCCCGTCGCTGGGTTTCAAGCGCTGCTTGAGTGCGCTCCTTCGGCCGCCTCAGCGGGTTGTCCGGATCCGTATCGGTAAAGGTTTTGCTGGTAGCCAGCGCGTCGGCGCGCGCCGTGGCCGCAGCCCCGGTAAGCGCGGTGTCTTCGCCATAGAATTCACCCACGCGTTCAAGGGGCGCGCTATCGGGTTTGAACGTTGCATCTGTGCAAATCGCGGATGCATTGGGCACAGCGACCTGTGCAGCAGCCCATATGGGCTGCGAAACGTAGGCCCACTCGGGGTCTTGCGCTTGAGTGAAGGTTGTGGGTTGGCCATTGACGTTGGCGGTGAGTGACCCGTCTTTGGGTGAGAAACTCACCGAGGCCGTATCGATGGCGTTTCTCTTGGCCCAGTCCAGATACTCCGGATTCTGGAACACGGCGTACAGTTGCTGCCACCAGCCGCCGAACGTCGAGTAAGGCGAGATGCCCGTAACCTGAGCGTCGGAAGGTACCTCACCGCCCCGTGCTGCCTTCAGCGCTTCGCCATAACGCGCCGCCAGTTCGCTGTCCGCCGACGCGTGTACGGCATAGCGTTCTCGGTGGTGGAGAAGGTCCTGGCGCTGCTGTTCAATCCCCTCCGGGCTGCGCAAGGCCGGCGGCCGCATCGGGTCACTTGGATCAAGAGGGACAAACTTTGGGGTCTGAGCGAGTATTGTGGCGCGGTCCCTGGCTTGGCTTGGGGTAATGTCGTGCTGCTCACCGTAGAAGTCGGCGATGACTTCAAAGGGCGCGGTATCGGCACTAAAAGGAGGCTTGGTGCTCAGGGACTCGGTTTGCGGTGCGGCGGTCATCGCCGCTTTCCATATAGGCCCGCTGACCTGGGCCCAGCCTGAACTGTCAGTTTGGGTGAAGTGTTTTAATTCGCCATCGACCCTGGCAGAGAGGCATCCATTTTGCACGAAGAAGGTCGCCGTCGAGGTGTCGATACGGGTCTTTTTCGCCCAGTCAAGATAGTCCTGGCTTTGAAGCGTGTCGTGGAAGTGCTGCCAGGCCTGGCCGAAACCGGAGGCTTGTGGAATCCCCGAGGTGTAAACGTTGGCACGGGTATGTCCGGCTCGTGCAGCCAGCAAATCTGTGCGGTACTTGCCCGCCAGTTCGCTATCGCCTGCCTCCCTTGCGGCCCGTGTGGCATAGGCCTGCTGATGGGCAGTGAATGCCTGTTGGTGAGCCTCGAGCGCCATCCTGGAACGAGCATTCGCGCCCCTCAACGGGTCATTCGCCGCAACAGGGGTAAATGAGTTGCTGCTGTTTAATGCCGCCGCGCGGACCAACGCGTCTTGCGCAAACGGGTTGCGCTGCTCACCATAAAAGGCGGCGACGACTTCAGGCGGTGCATTGCTGCCAGTGAAGCCAGTGCCGACCCGTATGGCATCCACACCGGGCGCCGCAATCTTTGCTGCCTCCCAAATGAATTCAGACACCTGGGCCCAACCGGAATCATCGTCTTGGGTAAAGCGCACCTGCTTGCCATTGACCTGACCACTCAGGCTGCCATCCACAGCAGAAAAAATCACCGAGGTTGGATCCAAGCCGGTTTTTTTCACCCACTCCACATAGGCCTGGCCTTGGAAGGTCGCGTGCAAGTGCGACCACCAAGTGCCGAGTGCAGACGTTGGCGGCAACTCTACCAGCGTATCGGCGGGCCTGCTGTCAAGCCAGCCTGCATAGCGGCTGGCCAACTGACTGTCACCGCGTTTTTGTTCAGCGTATTGGGTGCGATGCTGCTTGAGCGCAGCGTCATAGCCATCGAGCATGTGTGGCGTACGATCGTCGGCTTGCCTGGATAAATCATCGGGATCGAGGGGAGCAAATGCGCTGCTTTGGAGTATCTGATCAGCTCGTGCACTAGCCACCTGCGAGGGGGCATCGAGCAGTTCACCATAAAAATCGGCGATCGCTTCAAAGGGCGCGGCATCGCTTTTAAACGTGTCATCAATGCGTACGGAGGTGGTATTTGGAGCAACGACTTGGCTGGCTGCCCAGATGGGGGCCGCCACTTGTGTCCAGCCAGAGTCATCACCGGGCAGGAAAACGGTGGGCTGCCCATTGACCGTCCCGCTGAGGCTGCCGTCTTTGGGTGAATACGCCACTGTGGCGGTATCAAGCCCGATACTCTTGGCCCAGTCCAGATAATCAGCGCTTTGGAACGTGTCGTAAAAGTGGCTCCACCAGCGGCTGAATGTAGCGTCTTTTGGCAATTCGTCGACAACACCCGCCGTCGACACCGGCTGCCCTGCAACCCGCTTCAATATTGAGCCGAAGATATGCGCCAGCGCGCTGTCATCTCCGGTTTCCCCTTGGGGTCGCCCAGAGCGTTCGTTCTCTCCGGGCAGGCTCAAGCTCTCGATCAAGGACCGTTTGAGTCGCGTTACTGCTTGTTCGCGGGAGAAAGGCTGAGAGCGCGTCGGCCTGCCCTCGGGCTGCGGCGTCTGCTGCTCTTGCTGAGTCGATCCTTGCCGCTTTTCCTCTGATTCATGCTCAATTGCCGCAGGGCTGCCTTTATCTTGAACAGCAGGGGAAGGCGTTAGCGGAAGAGCGGAATATTGAGTCGAAATCATTGATTGTCTACCGTGGAGTGGAAGGAGAAATGCCTGTGAATGCTTGATTCATGGCCTCCCTGCCCAAAAATCCCACGCGAGATAATTAGCATTCCGAAAAGGGCCCTTCCACCTGCAATTCTTGACTACAGATTTCCTGTACCTTTCAGATAAACGATTTACCCGTTGCCTACAGGATTACATCCGGATGTTCGGATGCACTTGGAAACAAATCGCCCATCCATGCCGCTCATGCAGCTCAATCGACCCAGAGTTCTGGAGCCCGTTGATTCGCGTATTGAATGAATATGTACAGATAGACAATTGGGTGGTGCAGGTTTTCGGCGACCACGCGGTACGCGTGATCAGCCTGCCCTGCCCCTTTCTTCATGCCACGGCAAGAGACTCAATCGGCCAGTTGAATGGGCTGAACGCTGGCAAAGGTAAATTGCGCACAAACAAAAACGCCGATCATCACTGATCGGCGTTTTCGTTAAATATGGAGCGGGAAACGAGTCATGCACTAGAGCGCTAAGTCTCTGTTTCCCAATCACTTTCTTCACTGTGGTGATCAGTGAAGAACTCAATTATAGCCTTGTTTTTCGCCCTCGGCAACAAAGTTCATCCAACCACTTCCACCAGCGTCCAAGGATGATCCATCCACCCGTCGTTACGCCTGATGCGTCCAGCTGCTGAGCGGGTTCGCTATCGAACTCCAACTTGCGACGATCATGACTTGCGCTCGCTCCGCAGGCAGCGCGGGGTGGTGTCGCGTGGACTGCCTGGCACCTGGACGGCTGTAGGACACGACCGCCGGCATCGGAACACCGCAAGTACTCATCTTTACATCGCTGCGGCTAACTTCGCCGGAGCGCAACGCGGCGCCAGTGTAGTGGCAGCCAGCCTCAACGAAGGCGTGCAGCAATCCGGTTCATCTGCTCGATCTCCGCGCGCTGGCCATCGGAAATCGCTTGGCATAGGTTGACGAGTTCCGGATCTGAGAGCTGCGCCTCGCGGCACATGAGGATCGCTCCCGAATGGTGCGGGACCATAGACGCGATGAACTGTCGATCGCCGATTCCGGTTTGAGCACGGGTAGCGGCAAAAGAACCGAGTGTGAGAACGGCAAACAAGCCGTACAGCACGAGATTGAGCCGCCGGTTTGGAAACATGCCGGGCATTGTCGCTAGCATGAAGATACCCATTGGCGCCCACATAGTGACCGCCATGTAGAGCATGTTGAGATTGTTTCTGAAGTCCCTGGCGCCGTCGATCATGCTGAACATTACGAAGTACATGACGACGAGGCCCAACACCATGTTCACCCAGAACTTGGCGTATGGTCGGCCGTGCTTACCCATCTGACCGGATGTGTGATGTTGATGTTCATGGGAATGTTCAGCCATCTCCGTCTCCTATGTGCTGGGGCAACTTGGCAGGGTCACTGGTACTGCGGCAGATACTTTGTCGATATATCAGCATGTGGAGCGATGCATCACTAACCGCTGATTTCCAGTCCCCAACTGGACGTTGGGGGCGTCGAACGCTTCAACTCGCGGGTCTTGAACCGTCTGGATATCAGACTATACCAAATCGGTCTTGATGGGCTTTGCGCCACCTATGACGCTGGTACCGTGAGCGCCAATATCGAGCTTGCGTCCTCATCGCTCGATGGGCCGGCAACTGATCGATTCTTGCATATCAAGCAAGACAAGGCCACCTGCGGCGGACGCCAATGGCCTCCTCAGCCTTCGCTTATGGCATCGCCTCAAGCGTCCGTCGCAGGCCATAACGACACAACAGCCCTTGGGCAAGAAAGGAGCCGGTGATGTAGCGCACCCGAAAGGAGACGAAGACATGCACAAGGACATTTCAACATCAAAGGTGTTCTATCGTCCCATCGAGGCGGCCATCCGATGGGCTGGGTTGCTGCGGTATCTCCCGATGATCCTGGCCACGATCGCGTCACCGCGTGTCCTGCCTCGGTCGCTAAACTGCCCTCGATGGAATGAGTGCCGGCTGCACTCGGAACGTATCTATGACGGCATCCTCAACGGAGAGCTGCCCTACGGCAAGAACGGGATCACGCTCAATGATCCGAAGCTGCTCAATTCTCTGGATCTGACTGTTCGCCATGTCGATCTAAAACGCTGGATGCGCACCCACTATCCCGAGCACAGGCCAGGATTTCTGTTCAGCCGTGGCGAACGCATGGCGCATCCTTTCATCACCATGGAAACAGGACAGGCGATCCTCGTGGAGCGGCTGGCCCTTCAGGCCGCGCTTGAACAAGCCCGACGTGAGATGCGAGAACTGCAGGAGCAGCACGACACGCTACTCAAGCAATCCTCGGTGCTGTTGGCATCCAAGCAATGCGAGATCAGCGAACGGGCGGAAACGACCTATCTCAACATCATTGGAGGGATGTTGACGCTGATGCTGAGCCAGTCGCCTTCAGGCGTGCCCTATTCCAGCTTCAAAACGCAGGAGGCCCTTGTCTCTGCATTGGTCGCCCACTACGGCGGCACCATGGGCATCACTGAGCGCACCTTAAACGGAAAGTTCGCCAACGCTAAGAGGTACGTCCGTAGCGCAAGCGCATGAGGTTATCCAGCTTGTATGTGCAATCGCGGAGATTGCATTTGCAATGTCTTTCCGCAGCCAGGTCTATTGAATAGAGGTCACGCCAACAAACGCCACCGAGCGTTCAGGAGTGACCGCCATGTCGCAGACCCCTGTACTCCCGCCGAACGAGCGCCGCATCCTGCGGCTCGATGAAGTCGAAGCGAAGTCCGGCTTCAAACGCGCCCACATCTACAACCTGATGAAGAAGCGCCAGTTCCCTCAGGCGCTGCGCCTGGGCGTGCGCGCTGTCGGCTGGGATTCGATCGAAATCGACCAGTGGATCGCCGAGCGCCTCAACCACCGGACCTGACCCGCCCTCCCGCGGACTTCCCATTCCCAGCCGGAGAGCGCCATGCAGGTCGTGTCCATCATTTCAACGAAGGGCGGCGTCGGCAAGACCACGACGGCCGCCAACCTGGGCGGGCTCGCCGCGGACGCGGGCCTGCGCGTGCTGCTGCTCGATCTCGACGTGCAGCCCACCTTGTCCTCCTACTACGAACTGACCCAGCGCGCGCCGGGCGGCATCTATGAGCTGTTGGCCTTCAACGAGCGCGACCTTGGCCAGCTCGTGTCCCGCACGATCATCGCGGGCCTGGACCTGGTGCTGTCCAACGACCACCGGGGCGAGCTGAACACGTTGTTGCTGCATGCGCCGGATGGCCGCCTGCGGTTGCGGCATCTGCTGCCAGCACTTGCTCCCCTCTACGACCTGGTGCTGATCGACACCCAGGGCGCGCGTTCCGTGCTGCTGGAGATGGCGGTGCTCGCCTCCGATCTCGCGCTGTCGCCCGTCACGCCGGAAATCCTCGCGGCACGCGAGCTGCGGCGCGGCACCATGCAGTTGCTCGAAGACATTGCGCCGTACCGGCACCTGGGTATCGAACCGCCGCCGCTGCACTTGCTCATCAACCGCGTCCACCCGGTGTCCGCCAACGCACGGCTGATCCAGCAGGCCCTGCGCGACCTGTTCCAGGACAGCGCCGGCATCCGCGTGCTCGCCACCGACGTGCCGGCCATAGAAGCGTATCCACGCGCCGCAACGCGCGGCCTGCCAGTGCATCGGGTCGAGCACCGCCAGCCGCCCGGCAGAGTCGCCCCTGCCGCGCTCGACACGATGCGCGCGCTCGCCAGCGAGTTGTTCCCGCAATGGCAGGACCGACTGGCTCAAGTATCCGGCCGCCCGCAGCGACCTCTTGATCCTGGGAGGCCCCATGGCGAACGCACATGAGCTGGCCCGCGGCCACAAGCGGCTGCGCGCCCTGATCGAGTTCGCGGTCGGTGAGGGTTGGCACGTCAAGCGCACGCCGGGCGGGCACCTCAAGTTCACCAAGGCCGGCTGCGCGGCGATCTACACGAGTTCGACAGCGAGTGACCACCGGGCCGAATTGAACGCCCGTGCGCAGATCCGCCGCGCCGAGCGAGAGGCCCGCATGGCGCCGGCCGGCGGTCGTGGGGACTGCGAGGGGTGCGGCCATGGCTGACATGACCTCGCAGGACATGGCCGGCAAGCTGCTCGCGGCCGGCTTCGAGCGCAGCGGCCCAGCGGCTACGGCCTTGAGCGACCCGATCGCGGACACGCCCATGGTCGTGACGCTGGACCAGTTGCGGCCCTACGACCATGACCCGCGCATGAAGCGCAACCCGGCTTACGAGGAAATCAAGGCGTCCATCCGCGAGCGCGGCCTGGACGCGGCGCCGGCCATCACGCGCCGGCCCGGCGAGGACCACTACATCATCCGCAACGGCGGCAACACGCGACTGGCGATCCTGCGCGAACTCTGGTCGGAGACCAAGGAAGAACGCTTCTTCCGCATATCGTGCCTGTTCCGGCCATGGCCCCAGCGCGGTGAAATCGTCGCGCTAACCGGGCATCTTGCGGAGAACGAACTGCGCGGCGGCCTCACATTCATCGAGCGCGCGCTCGGCGTCGAGAAGGCACGAGAGTTCTACGAGCAGGAGAGCAGCGCCGCCCTGAGCCAGTCGGAACTGGCCCGTCGCCTGGCGGCCGATGGCTTCCCCGTCCAGCGGTCACACATCACCCGCATGGCCGACGCGGTGCGCTACCTGCTGCCCGCCATTCCCACTGTGCTCTATGGCGGCCTGGGGCGCCACCAGGTCGAGCGGCTGTCGGTCATGCGCACGGCCTGCAAACGCACCTGGGAGCACTATGCCAAGGACCGCACGCTGCCGCTGGAATTTGACAGCTTCTTTCAGGAGGTGCTGGCGCAGTTCGACACGCAGGGCGACGAGTTCGCGCCGCAGCGCGTGCAGGACGAGCTGATCGGCCAGATGTCCGAGCTGCTGGGCGTCGGCTACGACGTGTTGGCGCTGGACCTGACCGAATCGGAAAGCCGCCACCGGGCGCTGGTCAGCGACCCGACGCCACCTGCGGCGCCGCCGGCGTTGCCTTCGCCCACCGCCAGCACGCCGACTCCCCCGGGCGCAGCATCGTCCATCGCCACGCCTGCAGCGGCGGCCGGTCCTCCACCCGCCAGCCCAGCGGTGTCCGAGCCCACCTTGCGCCACGACGACACGGCGGCTGGCGAAGCGGCCACGGGAAGCCCGGCGGCTGCACCGAGCGATCTGCTTCGCGAGCACATCGTCTCGCCGGCACCGACGACCGAACGGCTGCAGTCGATCCAGCGCATGGTCGCCGACCAGTTGGGCGATGCGCTGCCGCCCGACTTCTCGGCGAGCGTGCTGCAGTCCATCCCGGTGCAAGCCGGCGGACTCTATCCGATCTCCGACGTCTGGTACATCGACGCCGGCCTGGACACGCCCGATCGGCTGCGCATCCACATCGCGCAGTTCGCGCGCGAGATCGCCGGGGAGGCAGGCCTGGACGAGTGCATCGAGGATCGCGCCGATGGCATCGGGTTTGCGTGCCGCGCCCGCGGCCAAGCCCCGTCGCCGCTCGGCCGCGCGGTGCTGACGCTGCTCGCTTCCCTGACGGGTCAGCCCGTCGCCGAAGCGGGCCTGGACGGCGCGCAGCTCGCCGCCGACCTGCCGACCCTGTTGCACGGCCAGAGCCAAGGCCATGGCAGCGGCGCAAGGCGCTTGAGCGACACGGCGTTGGTCAAGCTCTTTCGGCTGCTGCGCCTCGCCCGGCGTCTGCTGGACCTGGAAGCCGGCACCACGGCGCCCGGGACGTGAGCGAGGGAGGCCGCATGTCCACATCGCATCCGCTCAACCAGGCCGTGATTGCCCAGGCGCTGTATGACCTTCGCAACGGCCAACTGCGCCGCTGCAAGGCCATGGGCTTCGGCGAGGCCGAGCTGGATGCGCTCAAGCACCCCGCGCTGATCAGCGTGCTGGCCAACGCCAGCGTCTCGTGGTGCTCGGTCACGGTCAACCGCGAAGTGCTGCAGCGCCTGCTCAACCAGGCACAGGACGTGGAGAAGGAAATCGCCACGGTCGATCGCATGCTGCGGCTGGGGGCCAGCACGGAGATGGTCAGCCGCTTCTATGGCCTGACCCATCAGGAAGTCGCCCTGCGGCGGGAGATCCTCGGCCTGCCCAAGCGCAAGGGGCGCCACCCCGTCCTGGACGAGACCCAGGACACCGAACTGTGGCGGCAATGGAAAGCCGTGACCAGCAGCAGGAACGTCGATCTGGAGGACGAGACCTCGATTCTCGATGCGGCCATGGACCTGGCCGAGGGCATGTCATTGCCGCTCTCGGTGGTCTGGGCCGCGATCAGGAACTGGGTCGATCAGGGATTGGGCTAGGCCATGGCCGTGGACGACACCGCCCCACGAGCCCCGCGTCAAGGCCCCATCGCACTCGCCGACCTGTTCGACGCTGCGCTGAAGGACCTCACGCCCAAGCCAAATCCCAGCGCGCCAGCGCCCATGGCAGTGCCCACGCCTGCCGCGTCCGGCGACGCCTTCCTGTTCAGTGGCAATCGGCACGAGAGCGTGCCGCGGCGGCTGTTCCTCGACCGCCGCCTGACACCGCTGGAGCGCAACGCCTGGCAGGTGTTCCGGCTGATGCTCAACGACGACGGCGTCACGGCGTTCCCGACCTATGAGCAGTTGCGCCCCTGGCTGGCGTCCATGCCCTGCGCGGGACAAGCCTCCCACGAGACCGTCGCGCGGGCGCTGACGCTGCTGCGCCTGACGCGCTGGCTGAGCCTCGTGCGACGACGGCGCGACGCCAAGACCGGCCGCATCCTCGGCAACCTCTACGTCCTGCACGACGAACCCCTGACACCGTTCGAGGCGATGCAGCTCGACGCCGACTACCTGGCCCTGGTCAGCCAGTCGCTGGGGCATTCGGCCAAGGCCGTTCAGGTGGTGGGACTCAACACCCTCCAGGAGATCGCGGACGACCCGATGTTGTCCGGACGCACCTTGCCGTCGCGGCTGCAAGTGCTCGCCGAGCGCCTGGCCGACCAGGGCATCACCGCCACCGAAAGTTATCCACAGGAGGATGCGATCCACGATTCCGAAGAAGGGCCCGCGAGCCTTCTTCGGAATGGCGAACGCCCCTCTTCGGAATCCGAAGCAGGGCCGAAACCCGCGCCAGACGGCGCTCTTCGGAATCCGAAGCAGGACCGTACAGTACGTAGTAGTCGTATTGATGAAGTACGTACTACCGCGCAGGCGCGTGCGCTGGGCGACCTGCAATGGCCCAAGCGCTTCGCGGAACTGAAGGCGGAACAGCAGGCCGGAGCCAGGATGGCGTTGCAGCAGGTGGACGCTGCCCTGCGGCAGGCCGTGCTGGACGAATGGGCCGCACGGTGCGGCAAGCATGGCATCCGCAACCCCGCCGGATATCTGTTCGGCATCATCCAGCGCGCCATGCGCGGCGAGTTCAATGCGTGGGCCAAGCAGACCAGCCCGGCACCGCCAACACCATCGGCGGCGCGAGCGCCACCATCCGAGCCGCCGCGCAACGTCGTGCCGCCCGAGGTGGCCCGGCAGCACATCGAGCGCCTGCGCGACCTGCTGCGCAAGACCTGAGCGCAGGGCTTGGCAAAGCCGTGAAGTAGACGTCTATGGCGGTCAACAGAACGGTCCCCAGGGGACGGCTGTGCGGTGAAGCGCCGGGCGACGGCGCGACCCGCTGCGCGAAACCTGGGCAAAGCGCCTTGGCAAGGCCATGAAGCAGACCTCCATGGCGCTCAACGGAACGGTCCCCTGGGGACGGCTGCGCGGCGAAGGATCGTGTCGAACGGCAGCGCGACGTGCGGTGCAGCACGCATACCGTCAACAACCGAGGACGGGAACGCCGACGTGAGTGCCTATCTGCGGAGCGGTCCCCAGGGGACCGTTGCGCGCTGCACCGCCAGCGCGCACAGAACCGGGGCCGGCTCATTTCGGTTTGTTGACTGACTGCCTTCCGCCGCATGCGGATGCTGGCGGCTCCCTGTCCACCAGCGAGCGATCACCATGGCAACCAGCAACGAACCATTGCAACTCAACCTCGGCTCCCTGCGCAGCGCGATGTCGCTGACGCTGCACACCCACCACGCCTCGCGCATCTGGCATGGCCGCGCCGCCGCTGAGGGGCGACCTGGCATCGTCGGCCTGAACGGCTACATCGCCGTCATGAACAAGATGAAGCGCGGCTCGGAGCAGGACGACCCGTACAGCGACTGGTGGATGCTGCGCATTGAAGACAAGCTCGACCAGACCAAGACCACGCTGCAGACGCTGCGCGAACAGGTGGACCAGGCCCTGGCCGGCGTGCCCGCCGCGTTGACCCTGGGCGAGAATCTCAACGTGCAGCCCGTCAAGCTGCCGCTGTTCGTCAATGCGCAGTTGGGCTTTGCCGCCGTCTATCTCCTGGCCGACTACGACGACATCGCGCGCAAGCTGATCCTCGCCCACCACACCGCGCTGATCGACCGCAGCACTTTGGAGCGCTGGCTCAACGAGGGCGCGCACGCGCTGCGCAGCCTGTTCTCGCTGGCCCAGCAGTACCGCTACTCGGGCTGCACGCGCGACGACTTCGCGGCGAAGAATGCCGCAGCGCGGGCCGCGCTGGAGAAGTTCGGCGAGTTGCCGCAGGACGTCCTCGAAGGCACGCACCGCTCGAAGTTTGCGCCACCCATCGTGCGCCGTGGTCTACAACAGCGCGGTGAGAGTCCTGCCGCAGCCGCTACCAGCGCCGATGGTGATGCGGCCGCTGCTGCCGACCCGTCCGAAGGCGCAGCCACTGCCGGCGAGGACGAATCCGCATGAGCGATCTGTACCAGCCGACCCGCTACTTCCGGGGCCTGCAACAGGGAGCCTTCATGCGCCTGGAGCACGCGGCCTCTCTAAAAGGCCTTTTAAAGCCTTTTAAAGGTAAAGGGGACTTGGAGGCCTGGGCCAGCCAGTGCTTCGCCATGCGCGACGAGTTGATCGGCCTGGCGCAGCGACAAGTGCTGCAACAGGCCAGTGGGCATCCCTTCCACCTGCTGCCCGTGGAACTGGCCCAGCAGACCACTGGCGCGGGAACGACGTTCCTGCGCTGGCGCAGGCACGACCGCTCGGCCATGGGCGTGGCCCTGTGGCAGGAGCTGATGGCGAGCACCAGCACGCCGGTCAACCTGCTGGCCGACCTGCACGCGATCGAGCTGCAGCGCATCACGCTGAACATGCAGATCAGCCTGTTGCACACCCTGGGCAGGCAGGCCCAGGAGTGCGCCAGCAAGGCCGCCGAGGCGGAAGACGCCTACCTGCGCCGGCTCGCGTCCATACCCCCCGCAGTGCGCGATCGGTGATCGCGTCGGGCACCCCAGCACGCGCCCGGCGGCAGTGAGGCGCGGGTATTTCAACCACCACGGAGATCACACCATGAGCACGCATTTTTCCGGCGAAGGCAACATCGGCTCGCCCCCCGAGTACCGGGAGTTCCCCAACGGCAACGACGAACCGCGGCGCTTGCTGCGGCTGAACGTCTATTTCGACAACCCCGTTCCCACCAAGGGCGGCGACTATGAGGATCGCGGCGGCTTCTGGGCGCCGGTGGAAATCTGGCACCGCGACGCCGCGCATTGGAAGGACCTCTACCAGAAGGGCATGCGCGTGCTGGTCGTCGGCCGCATGGAGCGCGAACCCTGGACCGACAACGAGGAGCAGCCGCGCGAGACCTGGCAGATCAACGCGCGCAGCGTCGGCATCCTGCCGTTCCGCATCGAGTCCGTCGTCCTCAGCCCCAAACCGCAGGAGACCGCGCAGGACGCGCAGCCCAAGCCCCAGCCCGCCCAGGAACCGGCTGCGCCGAAGGAGACCAAGAGCAGGAAGTGACCCAGCATGGGGGCGGCCGCGGCTCTTCGCCGCCCCCCATGTCCTCGCGAGCTATCCCCTGGGGATAGCTCCACCGACGTCCACCGGCTTCCACGCGCTCCCGAACATCGCGGCTCCCGGCCAGCACACCACCGGCTGCACGCCATCCCCGCCGCAGCCATCCCATCTCGTGAAAGCGGTCGCCACCGCATGCGGCTTGTTTGCTGCTGCTTCCGCAGGCGCTCGGCATCCTCGATCCCGGCAACTCCATGAACAACGGGAAGCGGATGGACGGACATGCGGCTGTTTCTGTGCGAGAAGCCCTCCCAGGGCAAAGACATCGGCCGGATTCTCGGCGCCACCCAGCGCGGTGAAGGCTGCCTCAATGGCTCCGGCGTCACGGTCACCTGGTGCATCGGCCATCTCGTCGAAGCAGCAGCACCCGAGGTCTATGACGCGGCGCTCAAGCGCTGGTCGCTGGAGCAGTTGCCCATCATTCCCCAGCAGTGGCGGGTCGAGGTCAAGCCGAAGACCGCCACGCAGTTCAAGGTCGTCAAGGCGCTTCTGGCGAAGGCGACCCACCTTGTCATTGCCACCGACGCCGACCGCGAGGGCGAGCTGATCGCCCGCGAGATCATCGACCTGTGCGGCTACCGCGGTCCCATCGAACGCCTGTGGCTGTCGGCGCTCAACGATGCGTCCATCCGCACCGCGCTCGCCAAGCTGCGGCCCTCGGCCGAGACACTGCCGATGTATTACTCGGCGCTGGCGCGCTCGCGCGCCGACTGGCTTGTGGGCATGAACCTCAGCCGGCTGTTCACCGTGCTCGGGCGGCAAGCCGGCTACGACGGCGTGCTGTCGGTCGGGCGTGTACAGACCCCGACGCTCAAACTCGTGGTGGACCGTGACCGAGAGATCGCGGCCTTCGTGTCCGTGCCGTACTGGGCCATCGACGTGTCCTTGTCCGCAGGCGGTCAGACGTTCACCGCGCAGTGGGTGGCACCCGATGCCAGCGCCGACGACGCCGGCCGCTGCCTGCAGCAGCCCATCGCACAGCAGGCCGCGCAGCAGATCCGCGCCGCGGGCAGTGCCCAGGTGGTGTCGGTCGAAACCGAGCGCGTGCGCGAAGGCCCGCCGCTGCTGTTCGACCTGGGCACCTTGCAGGAAGTCTGTTCCAAGCAGCTTGGGCTGGACGTGCAGGAGACACTGGAAATTGCCCAGGCCCTGTACGAGACGCACAAGGCCACGACGTACCCGCGCTCGGATTCGGGCTACCTCCCCGAAAGCATGTTCGCCGAGGTGCCCACGGTCCTGGACAGCCTGCTAAAGACCGATCCCACGCTGGCCCCGATCATGGGCCAGCTCGACCGCACCCAGCGCTCGCGCGCCTGGAACGACAGCAAGGTGACGGCGCACCACGGCATCATCCCGACGCTCGAACCCGCGAACCTCTCCGCCATGAGCGAGAAGGAGCAGGCGGTGTACCGGCTGATCCGGGCGCATTACCTGGCCCAGTTCCTCCCGCACCACGAGTTCGACCGCACCGTGGCGGACCTCTCCTGCGGCCAGCAGAAGCTGGTGGCCACGGGCAAGCAGGTCGTCGTCAAGGGCTGGCGCCTGGTGCTGGCCGAGCCAGAACGTGAAGGCAGCGCCGACGAGGACGGCGATGCCCCGCGCAGCCAGGTGCTGCCCGCATTGCGCGACGGGATGGCATGTCAGGTCGCCGGGGCCGACATCAAGGCCCTCAAGACGATGCCGCCCAAGCCCTATACCCAGGGCGAACTGGTCAAGGCGATGAAGGGCGTTGCGCGTTTCGTGACCGACCCGCGCCTGAAGCAGAAGCTCAAGGACACGACGGGCATCGGCACCGAGGCGACGCGGGCCAACATCATCAGCGGGCTGATCGCCCGCGGCTACATCGTGAAGAAGGGACGCTCCATCCGCGCATCGGATGCGGCGCTCACGCTGATAGACGCCGTGCCCGCGGCGATTGCCGACCCCGGCACCACCGCCGTCTGGGAACAGGCGCTGGACATGATCGAGGCCGGACAACTCACCCTGGATGTGTTCATCGGCAAGCAGGCTGCATGGATTTCGCAGTTGATCGCGCAGTACGGCAGCACGTCCCTGTCCATCAAGGTTCCCCAAGGACCGGCTTGTCCGCAGTGCGGCGCACCCACGCGCCAGCGCACCGGCAAGAGCGGCCCGTTCTGGTCGTGCAGTCGCTACCCCGCCTGCAAAGGCACGCTGCCGGTGGCAACCGGCACGTCCAGGCGTGGTGCCTCGCGTCCACGCCGTACCAGTGGCGGTGGCTGCAAAGGCGCCTGACCGCCCCCGTTCCCCGTGAGCCATGCCCGCCATCGGCGGCGTGGCCCGTGTCCCGCATGCCCTGCGGGACGCCCCAGCGCGCAACGCCTTCTTGCTCCGTGTGCGCGTCCCGTCCGGCCGTCCCCGGCCGCGGGACCTGAAGGTGGCTTCTCCGCGAACCGCACCCCGCGCGTTCTCCTCGTCTGCATTCCTTCCGCCGCTGCGAAGGGTCCCCCGATGGCTTGCCTGTGCGAGCCATCCGGAGACCCTTCGCGGTCAGCGGTATTCGGTGCCGGTGCCCGCCGGCGCAAAAACGGGCTCCCTTTGTGCGCGGATGTGCGCCAGACGATGCCGGCCCCAGCCACGACATGGGCCGGGTGTGATTGCTTGATGAGCAGACGGTTCTAGCGACGACCGGGCCTGCCAATCAGCCCACGGGTGGTTCTTCTTTCCTCCCGAGCCGAAGGCCCCTGGGGCCTTCGGCGCCTTTCTCCTGCCTTTCAACGCCCCGGCCAGGGCGATGGCCCTGCGCCATACGAACAGGAGACCGACATGCACCCGAATCTTTGCGCACCGCCGCGCAACACGCCGCTGCTCTACGGCAGCGTCTGCAGCGGCATCGAGGCCGTGAGCCTCGCCTGGCAACCGCTCGACCTCGAAGCCGCGTGGTTCGCCGAGATCGAGCCGTTCCCGAGCGCCGTGCTCGCCCACCGTTACCCCCGCGTGCCTAACCTGGGCGACATGACCGCGATCGCCCGCCAGGTCCGCGCCGGCACCGTGCCAGCGCCCGACATCCTGGTCGGCGGCACGCCGTGCCAGTCGTTCAGCGTGGCCGGCGCGCGCCAGGGGCTGAACGACCCACGTGGTGCCTTGACCCTTGCCTATGTGGAGCTTGCAAATGCCATCGACCAAACCCGCCACCAAGACCGCCGCCCGGCGGCAACGCTCGTCTGGGAAAACGTCCCCGGCGTCCTCAGCGACCGCAGCAACGCCTTCGGGCACTTCCTGGGAGCACTGGCTGGAGAAAGCCGTGCGCTCGAACCGCCAGGGCAAAAATGGGCGCACGCAGGTTGTGTGTCTGGACCCCGGCGCCGCATCGCCTGGCGCGTGCTCGATGCTCAATATTTCGGCGTCGCCCAACGGCGCCGTCGCGTGTTTCTTGTGGCAAGTGGTGGAGGTGGCGTCGATCCCGCCGAGGTACTTTTTGAGCGCGACGGCGTGCGCGGGGATTCTTCGCCGGGCTTCGTGCCGTGGCAAGACGCTGCCGGCGCTGCTGGATCGGGCGCTGCGGCAGCAGGCGGGTACTCGGGATATGCAGGACTGAAGCAGCCCTACGGCAAGGCCACGGTGACGTTCGGATTCGGCGGGGGCAACACCGCAGGCCCCATTGACGTCGCGGCCTGCCTGACCGCGGCACCTGGCCCGAAGAACGACTTCGAGGTCGAGACCTTCGTGGCGCAGTCCATCGCGGGCAGCATCAGCCACACGCTCAGCACCGCCAACGGCGGCAAGGGCTGCAGCGAGGACGGCACCGGCAAGGGTGTGCCGATCATCGCCTTCACCGCCCAGGGCTGCGGAGCCGATGCAACGATGGCCTGGGCACCGACGCTGCGCGCGGGCGGGCATCGCCTCAGCCACGCGAATGCCGGCGTCGTGCCGGCCATCGCGTTCGCGCAGAACTCGCGCGGCGAGCTGCGGCTGGAATCCGGCCACGGCCAGCTTGCCGGGACGCTCTCCACGGGTGGCGGCAAGCCGGGCCAGGGCCGGCCGATGGTGATCGGCGTGGCGCTGCGCGGTCGCACCGAAGGCCTGGCCGCTGAACTGGGCGATGGCGTCTCGACCGCGCTGCGCACCAGCAGCGGCGGTGCCGACAAGCACCATGTGCTGGCACCGGACTTCGAGGCACATTTCCGCTACGACTGGAACGACCCCGGCCCGGGCGACTGGTCGCAGTGGCGGGTACGTCGGCTGATGCCTGTGGAGTGCGAGCGGCTGCAAGGCATGCCCGACGACTACACGCTGGTGCCGTACCGCGGCAAGCCCGCCGCCGACGCGCCCCGCTACAAGGCGATCGGCAACTCCATGGCCGTGCCGTGTGTCGCGTGGCTGGGCCAGCGGCTGTTGCAGTGCCCGCACAAGACGGGATCGAGCGCTTCGGATTGATGCACGACGCGGCCGGCGGGCCGCGTGATCCTCCCTCCTGCATTGCCGACGCATCGGCAACAGCCAGCAGCCAGGGTGTCAAGGCTGCCGTGGGTTCCTCCCACGCCACCCGCCAGTTCGCCCCGGCATCTCTCCGGCGAACGCTGCCCACCGGGCATCGATGCCACCTTCCTCCAACCCACGGGATGTATGCCGCGTCCCGTCAGGGGCGTGTCGTCAACCCGGTCGATAACAGGACTTCCTATGGACACCATCACCCGACAAGACCGCATCACGCTCAAGAACCTCAAGGTCGCGGATTTCGCGAGCGAGGAAACGCTGTGCTTCACCGCCACCGTCATGTTCGACGGCAGGCCCATCGCCGAAGCCCGCAATGACGGACACGGCGGCTCGACGTTCGTGCGCCCGCTGCAAGGCCAGGCCGCGCTGCTGGCCCAGGCCGAGGAATTCGCCAAGAGCCTGCCGCCGGCATCGCTCGACGTCGAACGCGAGGACGACGAGCCGCTTCTCATCGACATGACGCTCGACTTCCTCGTGGACCAGTTGGCCGATGCCATGCATGCGGAGCGCAAGCTGCGCACCGCGTTCAACCGCGACATCGGCAACAAGGTGCTGTTCATCAAGGACGGCCGGCTGCTGTTCCTCAAGGGCATCAAGCTCAAGGCCATTGCCGACCGCGCGGCGTATTTCGCAAAGCTGCGCAGCCGACAGGACCAGCCCATCATCATCCTGGCCGAGCTGCCAGCGGACGAGGCATTCGCCATCTGGAAGCAGCATGTCCTGGGTGACAAGCCCCGCTGATCCAGCCTCACCGCACCGTCATGACCGCCCCGCACTCGTTGCGGGGCTTTTCTTTGTCCTGCGCACATCAATCGGGGCTGGACCAGATGCCGATTTCCAACTGACGTGGCGCGGCACCCTCACGAAGCTGTCCGCATGTCCGCTGATTCGTCAGCACATGCCAGCAGCCAGGGTTTCAGGCTGCCGCGGGGTTCTCTCCGCGCAACCCACCAGTCCGCATCGCATCCATTGCGCGGACGCGCGTTCCCAAGACGCTGATGCTTTTTTTTCAACCGCGTGCGGGAGCTGCCATCCCGTGAGGGACAGGGCCCCGCTTTTCCAAGGAGCCCATCCATGTCCCAGCAAGCCTCTTTCGGCCGATTCGGTCAATTGGCCTTGACCTACTGCGGCAAGTTCCTGCCGCTCGAAGTCCTGCACAGCGCCGCCGGCCACTACATCGGCACGCGCGATACCGAAGGTCCCGTTTCGCGGGAATCTCGTGAGTACTTCCGCAGCCATGCTGCGGCTCAACGTGCCCTCGAAAGAGGCGGCTGGTCCCAGCTCGCCATTCCCTGATCCAACTGGAGGAATCACGTCATGAACCAGCTACTGCCGCAGGAAGTCGTCGATCAGATCGTTCGGGAAGAACGGCATTTCAGCGCTGCGCCCCAAGCCTTTTTTGAGGCCTGGAAGCGTGGTGTCGAAATCGCCGGCCCGCAATGGTTTGGCGATGGCACCCGTGAAGGTCTGAACCAGGCCAAGAGCAAGTGGGATCTGCGTCCCGACATGCTGCGGCTCAACGACGCCCTCGGCGTCCTGAGCAGCGGGGAACGCATGTTCCTGTCCGCGATGGTCAGCTTCTACAACGCGCGCGAGGGCGGTGCCATGCTCAAGCGCTGCCACTTCAACGGGTTGTCGGACTTCGACGGCCTCGATCTGCCACGTCGCCAGGTGATCGCCGACCTGCTGCTGAACTACAGCGGTTGGTGAGCCGGTCCCTGGCACACCTTCATCACTGCGTTCACGGGACCCCATGAGGGACATGCGCCTCGTTCGAGGCCATGTCCCTCGCGTTTTCTCCCCGCCCAGCGCCATCCGGCATCAGGCGGTTTCCCCTGCGGATGCCATCGTCCGCAAGGGCTGGCTCCGTTCATTCATCGAAAGGAGCCTTCATGGCCAACAACTACTACGAAGCCACCGGCGTTCTCGTGCTCGACCGTGTGACGCCCGTCATCCAGGCGCTGTTCGGCGCCTTCGCGCTGGACGAGAGCCACCCCGGCAACGGGCAGGCCTACATCGCCCAGATCGCCGAGACCACCAATCCGCAATGGCCGGACGTGCTCGATGGCCTGGAAGACCTGGCCACGCAACTCGGTATTCCGATGCCGGACGACGAAGGGCTGTCGATCCCGCCGCTGCTCGAACTGCTCGCCGTGCACTTCCGTGCCGATGAGGACGAAGAGCTGGGGAACTTGATCGACCGTCATTCGTTCGAGGACACCGCCGATCTCGACGCATTGTTTCTGATCGCCACCCGGTTCGATGACGGGCACCACCTGACCGCCATCCAGTTCGAGGGCTGCTGGTACTGCAGCAAGCCGCGGCTGTTCGAGTTCGGCGGCAACGGCTGCTACCTGAGCCGCGAGGTCCGCTTCATCAGCTCCTCCTCCCAGGCCCTCCAGCTCGGCGACCAATTGCGCAAGACCATTGTGGCCGCCGACATCGAAGAGGCTTCGGCCCTGATCGCGCTGGAGACCATCAATCTGCTGGCGGGCGTCAGCGACGAGCCATTCCGCATGAATTTGCGCCGGCGCGTCGCCGAGCGATTGGCCCAAACGCCAACGATCAGCGTCACCTGACGCTGTTTCCTTTCTTTCCACCCACCGGGGTCAATTCCCGGTGGCGGGGATTTGCTCCATCATTATTCTGTTGGAGAAATCCCATGTCCCAGAATCCCAATCCCTTTCTACGCGGCTACTGGAATCTGAAAATCGTCCGCACGCTGTCCATCAGCTACGAGGACGGAAGCCCGCATGTCTGGCGAAACATCCACCCGAGCCAGCAGCACCTCTGCGACGCGGCGCTGGTTTCTTCTCCTTGCATCATCACCAGCGACTTCGCGGTGGTCAGGACTGGCACCGAACCTGTCGGCGCCGCACTGATCGCCGAATGCGACGCGGCTGAAGGGGGCAGCGGCGAAGGCATGGTGGGTGCCGTGGTGTACGCGATCCACGGCGACGACTTCGACGGCCGCCCCGTCCACATTGGCGACACCTATTCGGCCGAGGCCGCACGGGAAGTCGTGCAGCGGTTGAGCTTCGAGACCGGCTACTACAGCCGGTGCTGGGAAATCAGCAGCGCGCACATCAGCCGCGAAACCGGCCAGTACCTGGCCAACCTGGCTGACCTCGCGACGCCGGAGGCCTTTTTGTTCATCGCGTTCCGGATTCCCTACAGCCCGGCGATCGGCGTCAAGCTGATCTCCACGCCCTGGACGGACCAGCACCTGCAGGACGTCGAGGGGATCGCCGCCGAGCAGCTTCGGCAGGAGCACCGCAGCAAGGGCATGCCGGACGAGCTGGCACAGATCCTTGAACTGGCCGGCCAGGCCGACGTGCGCATCCTCATCCTCGATGCCGACGCACCCGTGTTGCCGGGCCTATCGCTGGCCGGCGAATAGCTGCCACACACATCCCCGGCCTTCCTTGTCCTCACCGCATGCCGGCCCGGTCTCCCGCCAGAGAGCCGGGCCGGCGCACTTTCACAGGAGCGATCCCATGTTCCCCGACCTCATCACACCCGCATCCGACTTCGAGCACCAACTCGGAGCCTGCGTCAACGCCATGAGCCAGGAAGATGCCATCGGCCAGATCCTGGTATTCGAGCGCATGAGCGGCACGCTGCACATGCGCCATATCGCCAGCGCCGACCTGGTGGACACCGACGTGGACGACTACGAAATGGTCGTCTTCGACGGTGGCAACACAAGCGGCGACACGTGGAAACACGTGTTCTTTCCGCGTCAGCGCGAGCACTACTTCGTGTACCAAGCCTGATTCCTCCAGCCCCTTTCGAGGGGCTTTTTCTTGCCCGCAGCACAGGAAAACGGTTGTGGTGCGGTGCCGTTTCCTGCGGGCAGGCAGACCGCCCCAGGGCCATGCTTGCCCCATGTTCGTCGGCGTTGCCGGCACATGCCCAGGCAGTCGAGACCTTCGAGGCTGCAAGCGCGGGAAACCGTGCTGGTCGTTTCTTCCTACGGACCTACCGCGTCCATCCACGCCACCCACAAGGGACCTCTCCCTTGCGGGCGGGGAATCCCTTGTTTTTCCTCAAGGAGTTTCCCCATGGATCGTTCCCTCATCAAATCCATGATGCCTTCGCTGGTCGCAGGCCATGTGCCCCGCAACGTGCGGTCGTTCAAGTACCGCGTGTTCGATGATCAGCCGCTGTCCTCAACGCTGGGCTTCGCCATCGACCCCCAACCCTTCGACGGCAAGGTGGTCGCCGCGACCGACGATGCCATCGTCGTCAAGCTCAAGCCTTCCGAGTTCGCGGTGCTCGATCCCAGCCTGGTGACCACGGTTCCTGCCGAAGGCGCCAAGGTGCATGTCCAACCCTATGCCCGTCGTCGCTTCGACGGACTGCGCGCGGACACGCCGGAGGTCATCACCGAGGAGACTTCGGACGGCACGCCGTACACCATCACGAGGCACATCCTCGGCTCGGCGCCGGCCAAGCTGCCCATTCCCACGCCGCAGTGCATGGAGTTGGGCCAGCTCATCGAGCAGTTGGAGGAGATGCCGGCCCCCGATCGCTTCCGGCGCATCACCCACATGCTGGTGGATGCCGGTGCCCGCGACTTCACCTGGGTCGATCCCACGCCCTCCAAGATCATCGAGACCCCGCCGGCGATCAGCTTCACGGTCTCGACCGCGAAGTTCGAGGGCCGGGTGACGATCCTCTACGACCGCGGCGGAGACACCTACGTGGTGGAACTGCACCGTCAGAACGGTGAATCGGTCGAACTGGTCGATCGGCACGACGAGGTGTATTTCGACATGCTCGGCGAAGTGCTGGAGAGGCTCATCGACGACGGGCGCTGGCGCCAGATCGACGTGAGCATCCTCGACGCGAAAGCGGCCCGCAAGCGCCAGGCCGTCCCGGCATGACGCCCCGCAGCGAAACCGGGCGGTCCTGCGGCTGACCCGAGGCATCCGCCACGGCGTTCCAGCCGTTCCGGCCGCGTGCACTACAGGCCCTTCATCCCATCGGATGGAGGCCTTTCTCATTCTTCCACACAGGAGATTTCATCCATGTCACTGCGATTCAAAGGCGCTGACCTGCGCCCCGTGCTGACCGAAGCCATCGCCAATCAGGGGTCGTCTCAGAAAACGGAAAAAAATCGTACGCTAAGAGCCGAAGTGGGCCCTTTAGCAGCAATGCAAAGCTGCGATCAACGGGCAGGAAACATTGCCATGGTGCGCGTTGCACTCTCTCACTAGCGTCGACAGGGCCTCTTCCATCCGCGTGAGGTCCGCCATGCGTGCGCGCACATCGGCCAGCCGGTGAGCAGCCAGTTCGGCCGCCTCGCTGCAATGGGTGCCGTCCTCCAGTTTCAGGAGCTGGCCGACTTCATCCAGGCTGAATCCCAGGCGCTGGGCTGACTTCACGAACTTCACCCGCGCCACGTCCGCCTGCCCGTAGCGGCGGATGCGACCGTAGGGCCGCTCCGGCTGGGGTAGCAAGCCCTTGAGCTGATAGAAGCGGATCGTCTCCACGTTGACCCGGGCTGCCTTGGCGAAGGCCCCGATGGTCAGATTCTCTTGAGCGTTCTCCATGGCGCTTGACTCCGTAGTTGACTACGGAAGTAACGTTACAGCATCAAGCGAAGTCCCGGAAGGAGAACCTTATGTCGGAACCCAAGAACGGCCGCGGCGCACTGGCGACCGGCGGCGTCGCGGCCGTCCTCGCCTCGGCCTGCTGCCTCGGCCCCCTTGTCCTGGTCGCGCTCGGCTTCTCTGGCGCGTGGATCGGCAACCTGACCGTGCTGGAGCCGTATCGGCCGATCTTCATCGGCGCAGCGCTCATCGCGCTGTTCTTCGCCTGGCGCAGCATCTTCCGACCAGCCCATGCCTGCAAGCCCGGCGACGTTTGCGCCGTGCCCCAAGTGCGGACTGCCTACAAGGTGATCTTCTGGATCGTGGCCGCCCTGGTTCTGGTTGCCCTCGCGTTTCCCTACGTCCTGCCGCTGTTCTACTGAAAGGAGATCACCATGAAGAAACTCACCACCCTCACCACCCTCATCGCCCTGGCCGCCGCTCTAAGCGCGCCCGCCTGGGCTGCCACCAAGACCGTCACCCTGTCGGTGCCCGGCATGACCTGCGCCGCGTGCCCGATCACGGTCAAGACGGCTCTGTCCAAGGTCGCCGGCGTCGAGAAGGCCGAAGTCAGCTTCGAGAAGCGGGAGGCCGTCGTCACCTTCGACGAGGCCAAGACCAATGCCGACGCCTTGACCAAGGCCACCGCAAACGCGGGTTACCCGTCCAGCGTCAAGCAGTGAGGGCGTAATCATGGCCGAGGCGATCACCCTCCACATCGAAGGCATGACCTGCACGTCGTGCGCCGAGCACGTCCAGCAGGCTTTGACGAACGTGCCCGGCGTGCGCGCGGCCTCGGTGTCCTATCCGCAGCGGCAGGCCGAAATCGAGGCGGATGCAGGCGTGAGCGTGGCCCCGCTGGTTGCCGCAGTGGCCACGCTCGGCTATCGCGCACGGCTTACCGACACGCCGAACAAGCCTGCCGGCCTGCTAGACAAGGCGCTGGGCTGGCTCGGTGGCGAAACGAAGCATGTTGGCGGTGAACAAGCGCTGCACGTGGCTGTGATAGGCAGCGGCGGCGCGGCGATGGCGGCTGCCTTGAAGGCCGTGGAGCAAGGCGCCCGCGTCACGCTGATCGAGCGCGGCACCATCGGCGGCACCTGCGTCAATGTCGGCTGCGTGCCGTCCAAGATCATGATCCGCGCCGCGCACATCGTCCACCTGCGCCGCGAAAGCCCGTTCGATGCTGGCCTGCCGGCCGCAGCGCCCGCTGTACTGCGCGAGCGGCTGCTGGCCCAGCAACAAGGCCGCGTCGAGGAGCTGCGCCATGCCAAGTACGAAGGCATCCTGGCAAGCACTCCGGCCATCACCGTGCTGCGCGGCGAGGCCCGGTTCAGGGACACGCGCACGCTGACCGTGGCGACCGCTGACGGCGGCACGCACGAGGTGAACTTCGACCGCTGCCTGATTGCCACCGGCGCGAGCCCGGCGCTTCCGCCAATCCCGGGCCTTGCGGACACACCCCACTGGACCTCCACCGAGGCGCTGGAAAGCAGCTCGCTCCCCGAGCGGCTGGCCGTGATTGGTTCCTCCGTGGTGGCGGTCGAGTTGGCGCAAGCCTTCGCCCGGCTGGGCAGCCAGGTCACGATCCTGGCGCGCAGCACGCTGTTCTTCCGAGAAGACCCGGCCATCGGGGAAGCCGTAACAGACGCCTTCCGCGCCGAGGGCATCGAGGTGCTGGACCACACCCAGGCGAGCCACGTTGCCTATGCGGGCGGGGAATTCGTGCTCACCACCGGGCAGGGGGAAGTGCGCGCCGACAAGCTGCTGGTCGCCACCGGTCGCGCGCCGAACACGCGCAGCCTGAACCTTGAAGCGGCAGGCGTCGAAGTCAATGCGCAGGGAGCCATCGTCATCGACCGCGCCATGCGCACGAGCGCACCGCACATCTTTGCTGCCGGCGACTGCACCGACCAGCCGCAGTTCGTCTATGTGGCGGCGGCGGCCGGCACGCGCGCCGCGATCAACATGACCGGCGGCGACGCGGCGCTGGACCTGACGGCGATGCCGGCGGTGGTGTTCACCGATCCGCAGGTGGCGACCGTGGGCTACAGCGAGGCGGAAGCGCACCACGACGGCATCGAGACCGACAGCCGGCTGCTGACGCTCGACAACGTGCCGAGGGCGCTCGCCAACTTCGACACGCGCGGCTTCATCAAGCTGGTGGCGGAAGCTGGCTCAGGGCGGCTGATCGGCGTACAGGCGGTCGCGCCGGAAGCGGGCGAACTGATCCAGACGGCCGCGCTGGCGATCCGCCACCGGATGACCGTGCAGGAGCTGGCCGACCAGTTGTTCCCCTACCTGACCATGGTCGAGGGACTGAAGCTCGCGGCGCAGACCTTCAACAAGGACGTGAAGCAACTGTCCTGTTGCGCCGGATGAGGAAAAGGGAGGTGTTCGATGAACGCCTACAGCCGCGCCAACCGCCGCATCTACGCGGCCTTGTCCGATCCCCTGTCGGCCACCCACCGGCACCGCCTCGACGATCTGCTCAAGCGCCACGACAACGGCAAGACGACCTGGCTGGCCTGGCTGCGCCAGTCGCCCGTCAAGCCGAACTCGCGCCACATACTCGAACACATCGAGCGCCTCAAAGCCTGGCAGGCGCTCGACCTGCCTTCCGGCATCGAGCGGTCGGTGCACCAGAACCGCCTGCTCAAGATCGCCCGCGAAGGCGGCCAGATGACGCCCGCCGATCTGGCCAAGTTCGAGGCACAGCGCCGCTACGCGACCCTGGTGCGCTCGCCATCGAGGGCATGGCCACCGTCACCGACGAAATCATCGACCTGCACGACCGCATCCTGGGCAAGCTGTTCAACGCTGCCAAGCACAAGCATCAGCAGCAGTTCCAGGCGTCCGGCAAGGCGATCAACGCCAAGGTGCGGCTGGCCACCTCGATCAAGCAGGGCACGGTGACGGCCTCGCTGATGCTCAGGAAACTCGGCAGCTACCCGCGCCAGAACGGCCTGGCCGTGGCGCTGCGCGAGCTGGGCCGCATCGAGCGAACGCTGTTCATCCTGGACTGGCTGCAAAGCGTCGAGCTGCGCCGCCGCGTGCATGCCGGACTGAACAAGGGCGAAGCCCGCAACGCGCTAGCCCGCGCCGTGTTCTTCAACCGGCTGGGCGAAATCCGCGACCGCAGTTTCGAGCAGCAGCGCTACCGGGCCAGCGGCCTCAACCTGGTGACGGCGGCCATAGTGTTGTGGAACACGGTCTATCTGGAACGGGCCTCAAACGCCTTACGCGGTCACGGCCAGACTGTCGATGACGCCCTGTTGCAGTACCTGTCGCCGCTGGGCTGGGAGCACATCAACCTGACCGGCGATTACCTCTGGCGCAGCAGCGCCAAGATCGGCGCGGGCAAGTTCAGGCCGCTACGACCGCTGCAACCGGCTTAGCGTACGATTTTTTCCGTTTTCTGAGACGTCCCCAATCAGTGCCGCATTGTCCTGGTCAAGGATCAGGGCGTGTACTTCCTCGCCGAGCGTGGGGAGCGTCGCCCGGATGGGCGCCAGGCACTGCTCGCCTACGCCGTCGGATGCAACCCGGACACCGACCCGTTCGATGACTGGTGGCACCTCGCCGGCCGCGAGCTGGGCGGCGATGACTTCGCGGAGTATTTCGACCCGAAGGACGGCCTGTTCACGCGCCTCCAGCACTCGGCGGACGATCTCGTGCTTTCCGCCACCGCCACGCACCTGTCCTTAGCAGTGGTGCCTCCCGCCTGACGCGGCAACCGCCTCGCAGCCCCCGCATCGGGGGCCTTCTTTTGTTCGCACCGCCGCCATCGCCGCGCGTGCGCGTTTGTCTCCAGCCGCCGAGGCACGCCCCGCCGGCCACAACGCCGGCATGCCACCGGAGACAACCGCATGAACACGCCATCGACCTCGCCGAGGCTGCACCTCCTACCGGTGTCGCTGCGCACGGCCAATGCATTCGTTCTGTCGCACCATCGCCACCACCGCCCGGTCCAGGGCGCGAAGTTCGCCCTGGCCGTCACGCTGAGCGACAGCGACCTGATCCACGGCGTGGCCATTGTCGGCCGCCCGGTCGCGCGGCACCTGGACGCTGGAAGTCACGCGGCTGTGCACCGACGGCACACCCAGCGCCTGCAGCAAGCTCTACGGCGCGGCCTGGCAGGCGGCAAGGGCGCTGGGCTACATACGCCTGCTCACCTACACCATGCCCGACGAAGGTGGCGCCAGCCTGCGCGCCGCCGGCTGGCGGCTGATCGGCGCGCGCGGTGGCGGCGCCTGGAGCCGTCCCGGCCGTCCGCGCGCCGATACCCCCGAGCACCTGCGCGGCGCCAAGTGCCTGTGACAGGCGCCGGGTGGCGCGGACAAAGGGAAGCGCCCGGGTGCCGATTGATTGCTGCCGCGCGCGCGAGGCCCCGCCATGCTGGCCCCATGCCTGCTGACGTCGTCAGCGACATGCCAGGCAACCATCGGTCTTCGAGGTTGCGGCGCAGTTCCCACTGCGTGACCGAGCCAGCTCGCACCGCATCCTTCCGCGAGCGGCCACCAGCCTCTGGTGGCGGATGCTTTCGCCTTATCAACCCACCGCGGGGTCACGCACCTTCCCCGCATGCGTGGGCCGGTGTGTCTCCGCTTCATCCCAATGGAGATTCACCATGAACACCACGTCCAACGAGAAATCGTATTTCGACCTCCACACCTCGGGCATCGGCTACATCCAGCGTGTCCGTGAAGTGCCCGTCCGGGGCGGCCGCCGTGCGCAGCCTTTCCTGGCATGCACCATCGCCGCGCTGGTCGGCCCCGCCCGGGACCCCAGCTACCGCTACTTCGACGTCAAGGTCTCGGGTGCCGAGGCCAAGAAGCTCGTTCAGCGCTACATCGGCGTTGACGATCCCAAGCAGCGCCCGCTGGTGCGCTTTCGCCTCGGTGACCTGTGGGGCGATGTGTACATCCGCGACAAGGGTGAGCAGAAGGGTCAGGCCGCCGCGTCCCTCAAGGCGCGACTGCTCAAGGCCGAACTGATCGACCGGGCCGAACTGGCTTCGATCGAGCAGCACGAGTTGATCACCCGCGGCATCGGCTATCTCAATCGTGTGAAGGACGTCACCCCAAAAGCTGGCGACTCGTTCCTCTCTTGCACCGTCGCGGCACTGGCCGGGCCTGTCGATGAACCGGAGTATCGGTACTTCGACACCATCGTCGCCACCCCGGAAGCCGAGCACCTGGTTCGCCGGTGCGTTCAGGCCATCGAGGGTGACCGCAAGGTGCTGATCGCCTTCCGTCTGAACGACATGAAGATCGATCCGTACATCCGCACCAAGGGTGAGCACGCCGGGGAACCGGCCGCCAGCCTGGAATCGACGCTGGTCCACATCGGTCTCATCAAGATCGACGGCACCCAGGTCTATCCGACGAGCCAGGCGCAAGCCGAGGCGCCGCCGGCCGAAGACGCATCCGCGTCCGAAGCCGACGATGCCATCGACACGGCCACCGAGCCCGCCGAGCGCGAGCCCGAGGCGCAAGTCCAGGAGCAGGAGCCGGCATTGGCTGCTTCGTTCTGATCCGGCACGGCCTCTCACGGGGCCTTGTCGCTTTTCCTCCCCACGTACGCCGCGTCCCCAGGACGCGTGCTTGCGCATTTCATCCCCCGAGTTCCGCGTGGTCTCACGGCCACGCGGTTGTCGAATTTCTCAAAGGAGATCAGCCATGTCTCTGGTATCCCGCTTTGCTCCGCAATCCCCGATCCTGCGCTCTGATCGCCCACTCTCGGACGACCGCATTCGTGCCGTCGTTCCGTCGATCTTCGCCGACGCTCCACATGGGAGCCGGTCCGATCGGTATGCCTACATACCGACCTCGACCGTGCTGACCAAGCTGCGCCAGGAGGGCTTCGAGCCCTTCATGGTGTGTCAGACGCGCGTGCGCAACGAAGACCGGCGCGAGTACACGAAGCACCTCATCCGACTTCGCCATGCAAGCCAGATCAACGGCGACGAGGCGAACGAGATCATCCTGCTCAACAGCCATGACGGCACGAGCAGCTATCAGATGCTCGCCGGCATGTTCCGGTTCGTCTGCCACAACGGCCTGGTTTGCGGTGACACCACCGCAGACATCCGCGTTCCCCACAAGGGCGACGTGGCCAGCCAGGTGATCGAAGGTGCCTACGGAGTCCTCGAAGGTTTCGAGCGCGTGCAGAACGCGCGCGATGCGATGCGCACCATCACCCTCGATGAGGGCGAAGCGGAGGTCTTTGCGAACTCTGCGCTCGCACTCAAGTACGACGATCCGGCCAAGTCCACGCCTGTCACCGAGAGCCAACTGCTGGCCCCTCGGCGATGGGACGACCGCAAGAACGACCTGTGGGCCGTCTTCAACCGCGTCCAGGAGAACCTAGTCAAAGGGGGCCTGAACGGACGCACGGCCAACGGCCGCAATCAGCGCACCCGTCCGGTGCAAGGCATCGACCAGAACCTGCGCCTGAACCGGGCGTTGTGGCTGCTGGCCGAAGGCATGCGCCAGCTCAAGGCGTGATGCCACGCGGACCTCGCCCACCTCGGGCGAGGCCATTTCCTCTCATCCACCGGGTGCCGTCGGCGGCCCGTCATTCATCATCAGGAGAACCATCATGGCAACCCCATCGGCTTCCGAGAAATCTGTTGCGCCCATCGTCGTCCCCGGCCAGCTCACGCTGCGTACCATCCGCGGCAAGAACGGCCCGTTCACGGTTGGCCGCCTCGCGACGCACCTCGGTACTTTCGAGGTCAAAGACCCGGAGCTGGAGCAGTACCCCGAAGGCAAGTACGACGGGGAATTCATCATCAGGTACATCTTCCCGAAGTCCTATCCGGTCGGCGGCGGCATGCGGTTCGAGATCCGTGCCAGCCTCGACGGCATGACGCTCAACGGCATCGACAAACTCAGCCGCGACGAAGCCCGCAGCTTCGCCACCCAGGACGTCGATCCGCTCGATGAAGAGCAAGGGGCGCAGCCTGCGGCAACGCCGGCCAAGCCCACCAAAGCGTCCAGGCCCGCCAAGCCCGCACCCGTGCAGGCGTCCGCGGACCCGCTGGTCGATACCACGCCCTTCGGCGTGGATGCGCCACCGCCTGCTACGGCCGCTGCCCCCGGCAGCACCGAAGACGGTGACGCCGCGCTCTTCGGCCTGCTGTGGCCGCTGGGCGAGTCCGTGAAACTGGATTCGACCATCGACCGCCGCACCCTGCGCGCGCAGATCGCCCGCCTGGGCGAGCTGGGCTACGCGCTGGACTTCAAGACGCAGGAGTGGAGCCGCCAGGCCGAACCAAAACCTGCGTGATCGCAGACGCCGCATGCGCGGTGTTCTTCATCCACCCGCCGGGGTTCCTTTCCCATGCGGGGGAGGCCCTGGCCATTTTCTGGAGGTCTCCATCATGTCCACCATCGCTTGCGATACCCCGCGTTCAACGCTGGATGAACCCGCGTGGCGGGACCTTTGCAAAGCGGCCGCCGCACACGCCCAGCGCGGTTGCGGCTTGTCCTACGACCACTACGTGACGCTCTTCAGTTCGGCGATCGACGCACAGGCCAATCGTTTGCCGGATGAGCAACGTGCTCAGGCTCTCGAAATCGCGGCCCAGGAATGGGACTACGCAACACCTGCCGAACGGCAGGAAACCCAGGACTGGAATGCGGAGCATGGCTATTGCTCGCACGGGATCGAGTTCGGCTACTGCCCGGCCGGTTGTGATCGAGACGATGACGACTGGGATTGAGGGCGACGCATAGGTTCCTTCGCCGCAGATGCGGCATTCCATCACCCGCTGGGGGTTCTTCCCCACGGGGAGGCCTTCAGCTCAACTTTTCGAGGAGGCCTCTCATGGGCTGGTATTTCTCAAACCAATCGCGGTCCGAACTGATCGCGGAACTGATCGCACCGCAAGAGACCGAGCGCGCCAGCGTCAAGGTCATCGCTCACACCCTGCGCGGCAACGTGCTGTGGTCCGTCGCCGAAGTGACCGCCAAGGTCGAAGGCGTGCATCGTGATCTCGCACCGGGCCAGTCCCTGCGCTACATCCGCTGCGATCTGCTTGAACGAAGCGGCGGCCAGTGGGGCTACAAGTCCTTGGACGAGTCCATGCACCCGTACTACTACACGTGCCCGCTGTCCTATCTGGACCTCGCACCGGAGCAGTCCGCCGACTGGCGTGCAGGCGTTCGCGCCTACCACGCCCGGCGGCGCACACCCACGGCATCCGCGGCATCCGCCGCGGCGTCGATGGCCTGAGCCAGGAGGAACCGACATGGACCCGATCCTGGCAACGCTTCCGCCCTCGTTGCTGGCACTCGTTGAAGGGAGTTTGTCCAACGACGAAGTGTCCTCCGACGAGGAAATGCTGGCGTACTTCATCGACAACGGCCTCACCGAGGACCAGGCACGGCAGGCACTGACCTACCGCGACCAGTACCTCAACAACATCTACCTGGAAGGCTTCACGCCGATCACTTCGGCGGACGAGCCGCTTCACTTCAACCCGCACACCCGGCAGTTCGAGCCGGACTGAGCGGTTTTCTTCCACCCCCTGGGGCAGTACTTGCCCCAGCGGGCGGTGCTGTTCCCGTTCATCCGAGGACACCACCATGCCCGCAAACACTTCTTCCACGCTGTACCGCATCGACGAATGCCCGGACGTGATGGCCGACGCCTGCGTCGGCGATGACCAGGGCAACCTGATCTTCCTGTCCATCTGGGCGCGGGACACCGCCGTCCAGCAGTTCCTCGCTCGCCTGACCCTCGGGCGCGACGAGCAGGGACTGGACCAGTTCCACGTCATCACCGACCAGGGCGGCAGCGTCCCGGTATTCATCGGCAACGTCGATCGCCTGGAAAAGCGCATCACGCGCGCGTACCGGCGGACGCTGTTCGGCTCGCTGTCCAACGTGTGGCTGTTCGACCGGCGCTGCGTCAAGCCCGACAAGGCCAACGCCAGCGCATTGGCACTGCTGCCACACGACAGCGCCCACAGGCTTGACCGCCTGTGGATGCTGGTGCGGGACACCTGCCCGTTGCCGCTGCTCGATCACTGGCGCGAGACCGTGCTGGAACTGCTGGAAACCCGCGAGATGCTGGCCCGCCTTCCGTTCGCCCTCGGGCCGCTGGAAGGCCATCGGCTCGCCATCGACGTGCCGGCGCTGACCCTGGCGCTCGGCTCCCTGATCCGCAGCGACGCGCTCACCGCCTATCCGTATCCGGCCAAGATTTGGACGCCGGAAGCGGTAGCGGCTTGACCCACCCTCGGAGGCACGCCTTGGCGTACTTCCGTGTTTCATCCCCGCCAACCAGGAGACTTCCATGGCCCTCATGTTCCCGCGGCTCGCCCGCAATTTCGTCAAGAACGGATATTTCCCGACCGACGAACCCACGCTCGAAAGAGCGCTCAACGCACTGATGCCCAGCGACGGGCCGATGTGCATCCTCGATCCCTGCGCCGGCGAAGGCGTGGCGATCGCCGAAGCCGCCCATGCCCTCGGGCGCGAGCAGGCAAAGGCGTTCGCCGTCGAGTTCGACGCGGAGCGGGCGCGCCATGCCCGCGGCCTGGTCGATCACTGCCTGCACGCGGACCTGATGGACACGATGGTCTCCAAGCAGTCCTTCGGGCTGCTCTGGCTCAACCCGCCGTATGGGGACCTGTCCAAGGACGTCAACGGCAACATCGGCTATCAGGGCCAGGGCCGTGCCCGCCTTGAAAAGCTGTTCTACCAGCGCACGCTCTCGCTGCTGCAATACGGCGGCGTGCTGGTTTTCATCGTCCCCGGCTACGTGCTCGACGCGGAGTTGGTCGGCTGGCTGACGCGCCACTACACGGACCTGCGCATCTACCGAGCGGTGGAGACGCAGTTCAAGCAGGTGGTGATCTTCGGACGCCGGGTGCGCCAGCGCGAGCAGGTGCCCGATGGCGTCAAGGCCGTGCGCAATCTGCTGTTGCAGGTAGGGCAAGGCGAAGTCGAAGCCGAGGAACTGCCGAGCGAGTGGCCGTTCCTGCCGTACATCGTCCCCGCCAGCCCGGCCGAGCCAGAGCATTTCTTCCGCGTGACGATGGAGCCCGAGCAGTTCGCCGATGAGGTTGGCAGGCTGCAAGGCTTGTGGCCATCGCAGGACACGCACCTGGGGGCTGCGCAGCAATCGCTGCGTCCACCGGCGCGGGCCTTGTCCCGCTGGCATCTCGCCCTGGCTCTGGCCGCGGGTGCGATCTCGGGGGTTGTGCGCTCCAAGACCGGGCGCGTGCTCGTCGTCAAAGGTGACACCCACAAGGACAAGACGCTCCAGCGGGAGTTCACCGAACGCGAAGACGGCTCCATCGCCGAGACCCGCATCCTCACCGACAAGTTCGTTCCCGTCATCCGCGCGTGGGACATGACACCTGGCTCCGCGACACGGGGCGAGGTGTTGACCATTCGCTGATCCACCGGACGCGCTGCCGTCCTGCTGTACCAACTCGAAGGAGAAACACCATGATCCCCAATCCGTTCAAGCGGCCTGCGCCGCACAAGCAACCGTTGTTCGCACCGAGTACGTTGAAGTTGAGCGAGAAGGTGCATTGGCTGGCCCGGCGAGGCCTGATCGACCCCTTGGCCTATGTCCAGCGCCATGTGCGCGGGGACTGGGGCGAGATCGATGAGGCCACACGCCAAGCCAACGACGTGGCGATCCAACAGGACAACCTAATGATCTCGCAGTTCAGGATCACGCCGGACCTGGCGCTGATCGTCAAGACCAGCGAGGACCACCAGACCACGGTGGTCCAGCTTCCCGAAGAGCGGGACCTGATCTGAGGCCCCACATCCTCATCCACCTGACGGAGCCACTTCACTCCGGCAGGGGTGTCGTGGCTCAATGACTCATCAAGGAGGAGCCCATGGCATCGCATCGCATCGAAACCTACTGCCAGCGGCTGGCGTTCCCCATCGGGGCGCTCATCTTCAGCAGAGGTGTTGACCGCCTGGTCCGCGCGGGTCGCCTGGACCCGATCCCGTACTTCAGGCGCCACACCCGTGGCGACTGGGGCGACGTCAACATCCAGCAATGGCAGACGAACAGCAGCGCGCTTCAATCGGGCGCGTCGCTGGAATCGCACTACGTGATCCATCCGGGGCTCGCCATTCGCATCGTCACCGATTCGCAGCGCTGCGCAACCGTCATCGTGCTTCCGTCCGAAGACTGAGCACGGTTCACCTGCGGGCCGCCCAGGCCAGCACCTTCAACCACCCTCAGCCACGCGTCGATTCTCTTCCCACCACGGGGCATGCCATTGCCCCGCTGGGGGTGGTGCATGCCCCATTTTTCTTTGGAGCATCACCATGTCCCTCGATCTCGAAACCACTGCCGCTGAATCCGCGCCCGTACAGGGCGAACTGCTCGACGCGGAATCTTCCCCTCTGACCCTGAGCCTTCAGGATTTTGTCGGCGAGTTCGGCGACGAACTACTCGACGCCCTCAACAGCGCTAATCCGCCGGTCTATACCGGCCAACCGCAGGCGCACCGGCAACTGGTGGTCGCCAGCCTCAAGCGCAAGCTGTTCCCAGCCCAGGCCGAAGTCGTCCACGCCGCCGCCGAGCTGCTGATCGACCGTGGCGAACGTGCTGCGATCGTCAATGGCGAGATGGGCTGCGGCAAGACGACCGTCGGCATTGCCACGGCCGCCGTGCTCAACGCCGAAGGCTATCGCCGCACTCTGGTGCTGTCGCCGCCCCACCTGGTTTACAAGTGGCGGCGCGAGATCCAGGAGACGGTGGCCGGTGCCAAGGTGTGGGTACTCAACGGGCCGGATACGCTCGTCAAGCTCATCAAGCTGCGCGAGCAGTTGGGCGTGCAGCCCACGGGCCAGGAGTTCTTCGTCCTGGGGCGCGTCAGGATGCGGATGGGCTTTCACTGGAAGCCTGTCTTCACCACGCGGCGCACCCGCCACGGCGACGTGGCGGCCTGCCCGGACTGCGGCACGGTCATCACCGACCTCGACGGCGAGCCGGTCAACCCGATCGCGCTCCAAGCCGAGGAGTGCCGCAGGAAGTGCGGCCACTGCGCCGCGCCCCTGTGGACACTGATCCGCCCGCGCAGTCTGTCCGGCAGCGACCAGTCCTCGGCCGTGCTCAAAGCCTTAAAGCGCATACCGACCATCGGAGAGGTCACCGCGCAGAAGCTGATGCAGAAGTTCGGTGACGGGTTCCTGGCGTCGATGCTCGGCGACAACATCCATGAGTTCATCAACCTCATGGATGGCAACGGCGAGCTGGTGTTTTCCGACCGTCAGGCCACGCGCATGGAACGTGCGATGGCCAACATGGAGTTCGGCTTTGGCGAGGGCGGCTATCAGCCGTCCGAGTTCATCAAACGCTACCTGCCGCAAGGCACGTTCGACCTGCTCATCGCCGATGAGGCACATGAGTACAAGAACGGGGGCAGTGCCCAGGGCCAGGCCATGGGCGTGCTGGCGGCGAAGGCTCGCAAGACCTTGCTGCTGACCGGCACGTTGATGGGCGGCTACGGGGACGACCTGTTCCACCTGCTGTTCCGAGCCCTTCCGGGGCGGATGATCGAAGACGGCTACCGCCCGACCACGAGCGGCAGCATGACCTCGGCTGCGATGGCGTTCATGCGCGATCACGGGGTGTTGAAGGACATCTACTCCGAGAGCACCGGCACGGCGCACAAGACGGCCAAGGGCACCAAGGTATCGGTGCGCACGGTCAAGGCCCCGGGGTTTGGCCCCAAGGGCGTGCTGCGCTGCATCCTGCCGTTCACGATCTTTCTCAAGCTCAAGGACATCGGTGGCAACGTCCTGCCGCCGTATGACGAGGAGTTCCGTGAAGTCGCGATGGACACGGCGCAAGCCGCGGCCTACCGCGATCTGGCGGGTCGGCTGACCGCGGAGCTGAAACAGGCTCTGGCGCGACGCGATACGACCTTGCTGGGTGTGGTCCTCAACGTGCTGCTGGCCTGGCCGGATTGCTGCTTCCGGTCGGAGACCGTGGTGCATCCGCGCACGCGCAACACCTTGGCGTTTGTCCCGGCTCAGTTCAACGAGTTCGAGATCAGCCCCAAGGAGCGTGAGCTGATCGACATCTGCAAAGCGGAGAAGGCGCAGGGCCGCAAGGTTCTGGCCTACACGGTCTATACCGGCACGCGGGACACCACGTCGCGCCTGAAGGTGCTGCTGGAGCAAGAAGGCTTCAAGGTGGCGGTGCTGCGCGCAAGCGTGGATGCCAGCCGCCGCGAAGACTGGATCGCTGAGCAACTGGATCGTGGCATCGACGTGCTCATCACCAATCCCGAGCTGGTCAAGACGGGATTGGACTTGCTGGAGTTTCCGACGATCGTGTTCATGCAGTCGGGCTACAACGTGTACTCGCTCCAGCAGGCGGCACGCCGCTCCTGGCGCATCGGGCAGAAGTTGCCGGTGCGCGTGATCTACCTCGGCTACGCCGGTTCTTCGCAGATGACCTGCCTGGAACTGATGGCCAAGAAGATCATGGTCTCGCAGTCCACCTCGGGCGACGTGCCCGAATCGGGGCTGGATGTCCTGAACCAGGATGGTGATTCCGTCGAGGTCGCACTGGCCCGGCAACTGGTCGCCGCCTGAACTTCACGCAATGCCGACGACCGAGAGGTCGTCGGCTCTTTTTTCAGCGCCTCGCAGCGTCAAATTGCACCTTGCCGTACACGCCTGGACAGTGATTCAGCGCTTTCCTTGCGCTCGCTGTAACGATCCACCAGATACGGCGCCACGTCGCGCGTGAGCAGCGTGAACTTCATCAGTTCTTCCATCACGTCCACCACGCGGTCGTAGTAGGCCGAGGGCTTCATGCGTCCGGCCTCGTCGAACTCCTGGTACGCCTTGGCGACCGAGGACTGGTTCGGGATGGTCAGCATCCGCATCCAGCGGCCCAGCACGCGCATCTGGTTGACGGCGTTGAACGACTGCGAGCCGCCCGATACCTGCATCACCGCCAGCGTCTTGCCCTGGGTCGGGCGCACCGCGCCGACCGACAGCGGAATCCAGTCGATTTGGGTCTTCATCAGGCCGGTCATCGCGCCGTGGCGCTCCGGCGAACTCCACACCATGCCCTCGGCCCATTGCACCAGTTCGTGCAGTTCCTTGACCTTCGGGTGATCGGCCGGCGCATCGTCCACCAGAGGCAGCCCGGACGGATTGAACAATCGGGTCTCGCCGCCCAGCGCCCGCAAGATGCGTGCGGCTTCTTCGGCTGCGAGGCGGCTGAACGAGCGTTCGCGCAGCGAACCATAGAGCAGCAGGAAGCGCGGCGCGTGCGTGGCCCGTGCCGGCGCGAACAGATGTTCGGTGTCCGGTTGCTGGAACAGCGCCGTGTCGATGTTCGGCAGGTCGAGACGAGATTCAGACACGGCGGCCGTCCTGATCGACCACCGGCTCGCCGTCTTCCTTGTTGAACGCGCCGCGCTGCGGCTGCGGCAGCAGGTCGAGCACGGCTTCCGAAGGCCGGCACAGGCGCGTGCCTAGCGGCGTGACCACGATAGGCCGGTTGATGAGGATGGGATGCTGGAGCATGAAGCCGATCAGGTCGTCGTCGCTCCACTTCGGGTTGCCCAGGTCGAGGTCGGCATAGGGCGTGCCTTTCTCGCGCAGCACGTCTCGCACCGGCACGCCCATCGCCGCGATCAGCGCCTGGAGCGTGTCGCGGTCGGGCGGCGTTTTCAGGTACTCGATGATGGTCGGTTCCTCGCCGCTGTTGCGGATCAGGCCCAGCACGTTGCGCGAGGTGCCGCAGGCTGGGTTGTGGTAGATCGTGATGGTGCTCATGGATGCCTCTTGGAGGTTACGAAGTGGTCGCGCGGCGTTCGTACCAGCCGCGTGAGCGATTGACCACGCGCACCACCAGCAGCATGACCGGCACCTCGATGAGCACGCCGACCACTGTTGCGAGTGCTGCGCCGGAATGGAAGCCGAACAGGCTGATGGCGGCGGCCACGGCCAGCTCGAAGAAGTTGCTGGCACCAATCAACGCGGATGGCCCAGCGACGCAGTGCTTTTCGCCCACCTGGCGGTTGAGCCAGTACGCCAGACCGGAATTGAAGAACACCTGGATCAGGATCGGCACCGCCAGCATGGCGATCACCAGCGGCTGCCGGATGATGGCCTCGCCCTGGAAGGCGAACAGCAGCACCAGCGTCAGCAACAGCGCGGCGATGGACAATGGGCCGATGCGTTCCAGTGCCCTGTCGAACACGGCCTGCCCCTTGCGCAGCAGCGCCCGGCGCCAGAGCTGGGCCAGGATGACCGGAATGACGATGTACAAACCCACCGACACCAGCAAGGTGTCCCACGGCACCGTGATCGACGACAGGCCCAGCAGCAGGCCGACGATGGGTGCGAAGGCGAACACCATGATGGTGTCGTTCAAGGCCACTTGCGACAGCGTAAATACCGGATCACCGCCAGTCAGCCGACTCCAAACGAAAACCATTGCGGTACACGGTGCAGCAGCCAGCAGGATCAGGCCGGCGATATAGCTGTCGAGCTGATCGGCGGGCAGCCAGTCGGCAAAGACGTGGCGGATGAAGATCCACGCCAGCAACGCCATTGAGAACGGCTTGACGGCCCAATTGATGAACAGCGTGACCCCCATGCCCCGCCAATGCTGGCGCACCTGGCCAAGCGCGGCGAAGTCCACCTTCAGCAGCATGGGGATGATCATTACCCAGATCAGCAGGCCGACCGGCAGGTTGACCTTGGCAATCTCCATGCGGCCGATGGCCTGGAATGCGGCGGGCGCGAACTGGCCCAGAGCGATCCCCGCGATGATGCACACCGCCACCCATAGCGTCAGGTAACGCTCAAAGCCGCTCATGGCGGAGTTTGCTGGCGCGGGGCCGGCAGTATCGGTTGCGCTCATCGGGCGGGCCTCACTGGCGGCCGATGTCGCGCAGTTCACGCTGCAACGACATGGCATCGAGACTCTTGATCGGAAGCGACAGGAACAACTCGATACGTCGGCGCAGCGTCATGGCGGTATCGAAGAACGCCTTGCTTTGTCGTTCCAGGGTGCCTTCCACGGCTGCCGGGTCAGGCACGCCCCAATGCGCCGACACCGGCTTGCCCGGCCACAGCGGACACGCCTCGCCGGCTGCGTTGTCGCAGACGGTGAAGATGAAATCGAACACCGGCGCATCGGGCTTCACGAACTCGTCCCAGCTCTTGCTGCGGTAGCCCGTTGTCGGAAGGTGCAGCCGCTCCAGCGTGGCGAGTGCCAGCGGGTGAACTTCGCCTTTCGGATGGCTACCTGCCGACCAGGCGTGAAACCGCCCTTGGCCCATGTCGTTGAGGATGCCTTCGGCGAGGATGGAGCGGGCCGAATTGCCCGTACAGATGAACAAGGCGTTGTAAGTGGTATCGGTCATGGTCAGCAGCAGGTCTTGGATGGAGAAACCTCGCATACGCCACCTTGGCAGCAATGCTCGGTCAGGTAACCGATCAGACCGTCCATGCGGCCGTACTCGGCGCGATAAATCAGGTTGCGGCCCTGCTGCTCGATGCTGACGAGGCCAGCATGGGCCAGTTCCTTCAAGTGGAAGGACAAGGTGTTGCGGGCCACGTCGAGCTGGTCAGCTAGCGTGCTCGGCGTCAGTCCGCCCGGGCCAGCAACGACCAAGGCGCGGAACACGCGCAGGCGCTGGGTGTGAGCCAGGGCGTTTAAGGCGGAAATGGCTTGATCCTCTTTCATGATTCGATAATACAACATTTATAGAATTAATGTGCAAACCACAGTTGGATTTGCGGGTTGCGCTATGTGTTGGACTGCAAAAGCGGGCACCCCCCAGTTCGCATTCCTGACTGACCGCGCAGCCGCGCGCAGCCAAGGTATCGGCATCGCAACAGAAGAGCCGATGCCATGCCTGCAATCCATGTATCCCGGTGTCTGGTCGGTACCAGCCTCCTGGCCGCAGCCTTGGCCAGCGGCTGCGCGACCACGCCACCGCCGCTGGCCGCCAGCACCGTCGAGGACGTCCCACCCGCGCCCGAGGCTGCACCGCCCGAGTTCATTCCCGTCGTGCGCTATGGCCGCTACACCCTGGTGGAGCTGGCGCCGATGGCGGCGCAGCGCGATCTGCTGGTGCAGACCATCGACGTGTCCATGCCCGAGGAGGTCCGCGCCACGGTCGGCGACGGGCTGCGGCATGTGCTCAAACGCAGCGGCTACCAGCTTTGCGAGACCCCGCATGCGGTGATCGAGCTGTACGCGCTGCCGCTGCCGGCGGCGCACTTGCATCTCGGCCCCATGACCTTGCGCGATGCACTGCTCACCCTGGCCGGTCCGGCTTGGGAACTGCACGCCGATGACCGGACGCGGCAGGTCTGCTTCGAGCGGCCTGGTCGCGACACCGGTGCCGAGCCGGTGTCCGAGCCGCCTGCTGCCGAGGCCGTGCAGACGTTCCCCTTTGCGGGAGGCCAGCCATGAACGCGGCACAGCCGCTCCGGCGCCCGACCGCCGCCGTGGTGTTGCAAAGCCTGCTCTGGCTTTGGCTGCTGGGTCTCAGTGTCTTCGCGATCCTGGGCCACCAGACGATGACCGATCAGGCCGACCAGCAGCAGCTCGATGTCCGGTTGCAGCGCCTCGAAGCCCAGGTGACCGGGCTGGCCGAGACCACGCGGGCCTTGCAGCAGCAGCCCGCAGCCGCCACCGCCGCAGGCCTGCAAGACGCTCGGCAGGCAATGGAGGCGCGCATCGTTCAAGCCGAACAGGCGCTGGGTGGCTATGCCACCGCCGAGGACGTTCAGGCGCTGCGTACCGAAGTCGAGCAGATCAAGGTGCGCCAAGCGACTGCGCGTGCAGCGGCGCCTACCCAGCGGCGCACCCCGAGCCAACCGGCCACCGCCAAGTCCGAACCGCCGCCGCTGCCATTTCGCGTCGTCGGCGCCGAACTGCGCGCCGGCCAGCGCAGCGTGTCCGTCGCGCCGAGCATCGGGGACTTCACGCCCGCCCAACTTCAGGTGCTGCTGCCCGGGGATGCGGTCGGCCCGTGGCGCCTGCAGGCGATCGAGGGCAACACCGCAGTGTTCCAGGCCGGCAACCAGACCCGCCGCGTGGCGATTCCCTGACCGGAGCACCCCATGAAGCCGTCGATCCTCCTTTTCGCGGTCCTGGTGGCGTCGTCGCAATGGCCCGCCTGGGCGCAGCAGCCCGCAACGACCTCGGCGCGCAACGCACAGAGCCAGGAGCGCCCGCTGGCCGCCCGCGTGCTGGACGACCGGGTGGCAACCGAATGGGGCTTGCAGCCACAAGAATGGGCACGCTACCGCGAGCTGATGGATGGGCCGCTGGGTATCTACTCGCCCAACCTGGACCCGCTGTCCGCCCTGGGCATCGAAGCTCGCACGGACGAAGAACGGCGCCGCTATGCGGAACTGCAGGTGCAGGTGGAAGCGCGCCGCGTCGAGAAGCTGCTCGCCTACCAGCGCGCCTACGACGAGGCCTGGCAGCGCCTGAATCCGGGGATGCAGCGCGTGAACCTGCCCGACGACAAGCCGGGCGCCGGCACATCCAGCAGTCCCTTGCGCGGCAGCGGCCGCATGGCGGTGTTCGTCAAGGACGGCTGCGCAGCCTGCGGACAGCTCGTGCAGCGCCTGCAATCCTCGGGCGCGGAGTTCGACCTGTACATGGTGGGCAGCCGCCAGGATGACGCGCGCATCCGCGACTGGGCCAAGCGCGCGCAGATCGACCCGGCGCGCGTGCGCGCCGGCAGCATCACGCTCAACCACGACGGCGGCCGCTGGCTGTCACTGGGCCTGCCCGGCGATCTGCCCGCCGCCGTGCGCGAAGTGAACGGCCAATGGCAGCGCCAGCCGTAGCCATGCCCCTGCGCGCACTGGTGCTCACTGCGGGCCTGTATGCCGTTGCCGCCCTGGCCCAGGAGGTTCCGCCACCGGCTTACCAGCTTGCCGCCCAGCGCGCAGGCATCCCCTCGACCGTGCTCTACGCCGTGGCCTTGCAGGAGAGCGGCATCCGGCGCAACGGGCGCCTGGTGCCGTGGCCGTGGTCCCTCAACGTCGCCGGCCAGTCGCGCCGCTTCGCCACGCGCGCCGACGCCTGCGCTGGCCTGCAGCAGGCGATGCGCGCCACGCCGCACACGCGCATTGATGCGGGCCTGGGCCAGATCAACCTCGGCTACCACAAGCACCGCTTTACCGGCGCGTGCGACCTGCTGGATCCGTATCGCAACCTGGCCGTTGCCGCCGAGATCCTGAAGGAGCAGCACACCCCCGGCGAGGACTGGCTGCTGGCGATCGGCCGCTACCACCGCCCCGCAGGCGGCGAGCCCGCCGCCCGCTATCGGCGCAGCGTGTCGCGCCACCTTGCCCGCGTGCAGGGCACGCGACCAGCCGCCGCGGTCCTCGCGGCGCGCCAGGAGACCTCCCCATGACGAAACCCCATCCCGCCCATCTCGCGTTCACGGGCCTACTCATGCTGCTGTCAGGCCTGCCGCTGGCCTCGCGTGCCGGCGAGCCACTGATCGTTGTCGAGGACCGTGGCGGCACGTCGGCATTGCCGTACTACGAAGCCCTGAATCTCCAGCCGCGCGCCAACGCACCGGCGCGGCCGTCCATCCCGACGCCCCAGGTTCCTGCCACACGGGCGGACGAAGCCGCGATGCTGCCGGTGCGCAGCGCCAAGCTCACGCCTGGCACCGTGGCGCGGCGTGTGATTGAAGCGCCCGGCCTGCGGCCGTTCGTGGTCATCGGCGACGACGAGGCTTCCCGGGCCTGGTTGCAGCGCCGCGCCGCCGCTTTGCGCGAACGTGGCGCGGTCGGCCTGGTCGTCAACGTCGAGACCGCGCAGGGCCTGGCGCGGCTGCGCGCCCTGGTGCCGGGCGTGCCGCTCGCGCCCGTGGCCGGCGACGACCTGGCCGATCGCCTGGGCCTGCGGCACTACCCGGCGCTGATCACGGCCACCGGCATCGAGCAATGAAGCCATGTCGGGCAAACAGCCGGTCGAGGTTCTGCTACGCCCAGCGGTGGAGCTATACACCGTCGCGGCGTGTGCAGGCGCCGCGTTTCTGTGCCTGGTGGCCCCATGGTCGGTCGCGCTGAGCCCGGCCATGGGCATCGGCAGCGCCTTGGCGTTCGGCGCCTACGGCGCGATCCGCTACCGCGATGCCCGCATCATCCTGCGCTACCGGCGCAACATCCGCCGTCTGCCGCGTTACGTGATGACCAGCAAGGACGTGCCGGTCAGCCAGCAGCGCCTATTCGTGGGGCGCGGCTTTCTCTGGGAGCAGAAGCACACGCATCGGCTGATGCAGACGTACCGGCCCGAGTTCCGCCGCTACGTCGAGCCGACGCCGGCCTACCGGCTGACCAGGCGCCTGGAGGAACGGCTGGAGTTCGCGCCATTGCCGCTCTCGCGCCTGCCGAAGCTCACCGGCTGGGACGCGCCTTTCAACCCCGTGCGCCCGTTGCCGCCTGTCGGCGGCCTGCCAAGGCTGCACGGCATCGAGCCCGACGAAGTGGACGTCAGCCTGCCGCTGGGCGAGCGCGTCGGGCACTCGCTGGTGCTGGGCACCACGCGGGTGGGCAAGACGCGCCTGGCCGAGTTGTTCGTCACGCAGGACATCCGCCGCAGGAATGCTGCCGGCGAGCATGAGGTCGTCATCGTCATCGACCCCAAGGGGGATGCCGATCTCTTGAAACGGATGTACGTCGAAGCCCAGCGCGCTGGCCGCGAAGGCGAGTTCTACATCTTCCACTTGGGCTGGCCGGAAATCAGCGCCCGCTACAACGCCGTGGGCCGCTTCGGTCGGATCTCGGAAGTGGCGACACGCATCGCGGGGCAGCTCTCCGGCGAAGGCAACAGCGCGGCGTTCCGCGAGTTCGCATGGCGCTTCGTGAACATCATCGCCCGCGCCCTGGTGGAACTGGGGCAGCGCCCGGACTACATGCTGATCCAGCGCCACGTCATCAACATCGACGCGCTGTTCATTGAGTACGCCCAGCACTACTTTGCCAAGACGGAGCCCAAGGCCTGGGAGGTGATCGTCCAGATCGAGGCCAAGCTCAACGAGAAGAGCATCCCAAGGAACATGATCGGGCGCGAGAAGCGTGTGGTGGCGCTGGAGCAATACCTCTCCCAGGCGCGCAACTACGACCCTGTGCTCGATGGCCTGCGCTCGGCGGTGCGCTACGACAAGACCTACTTCGACAAGATCGTTGCATCGCTGCTGCCGCTGCTGGAAAAGCTCACGAGCGGCAAGATCGCCCAGCTCCTGGCGCCGAACTACTCCGACCTGGCCGACCCGCGCCCGATCTTCGACTGGATGCAGGTCATCCGAAAGCGGGCCATCGTCTATGTGGGTCTGGATGCGTTGTCTGACGCCGAGGTCGCCGCAGCGGTCGGCAATTCGATGTTCTCTGACCTGGTTTCGGTGGCCGGACACATCTACAAGCACGGAATCGACGATGGCCTGCCCGGCGCAGTGGCTGGCGCTCGCGTGCCGATCAACGTGCACGCGGACGAATTCAATGAACTGATGGGCGATGAATTCATCCCGCTCATCAACAAGGGCGGCGGTGCCGGCCTGCAAGTCACGGCGTACACGCAGACGCTCTCGGACATCGAGGCCCGCATCGGAAATCGCGCGAAGGCCGGCCAAGTGATCGGGAATTTCAACAATTTATTCATGTTGCGCGTGCGCGAGACGGCCACCGCGGAACTGCTGACGAGGCAGTTGCCGAAGGTCGAGGTCTATACAACCACCATCGTCTCGGGCGCGACGGACAGCTCAGACATCCGCGGCGCGACGGATTTCACGTCGAACACCCAGGACCGCATCAGCATGGCCAGCGTGCCGATGATCGAGCCGTCACACGTCGTCGGCCTGCCCAAGGGCCAGTGCTTCGCGCTGCTGCAGGGCGGCCAGCTCTGGAAGGTGCGTATGCCGCTGCCGGCGCCGGACCCGGATGAAGTGATGCCGGCGGACCTGCAGCAACTGGCCGGGTACATGCGCCAGAGCTACAGCGAGGCCACGCAGTGGTGGGAGTTCACCAGCTCGTCGGCCTTGCAGGATGCGGCCTTGCCCGACGACCTGCTGGACGATGCCGCTGCGGCCGAGCCCGGCGCGGTGGCCACCGGCGCCGACGATGGCGCGGGCAACGAGGCCGTGCCATGAAGGATGCCGCCTCGACCGCGCAGCGGGAGCAGAACCATCGCCAAGGCTTGATCGTCGGCACCATCACCTTACCGTTCCGGCTGCTCGGGGTGCTCATTGGCTCGCTGCTGTTTTCGATCGTGGTGGAGTGCGCCGGCATGCACATGTTCTGGAAGGACCAGGGCTGGCGCCACTCCCAGCAGATGCTGCGGTACGAACTCGGGCACCTGTCCAACCACTTCACGCGCAGCGTGGTGGTACAGGAGCCCGGGCGCACGGCGCACGAGTTGGTGGATACCGGGTACGAGTGGGTGTTCGTGCGCTCGGGGTTGCTGGAGCGCATGAGCCAGACCGCCGAGCGCGTCCGCGCGCCCAGCCACGGGCAGAGCCGCAACTTCCGCTACTACATCAGCCAAGTCTATGTCTGGGCCGAAAGCTACCTGATCGCTGCGGCCTTCACGACGCTCACCTTCCTGGTGCGCCTGCTGGTCCTGGTGCTCACGCTGCCGCTGATCCTCACGGCGGCATTCGTCGGCCTGATTGACGGCCTGGTGCGACGGGATGTGCGCCGGTTCGGCGCGGGCCGCGAATCCGGCTTCATCTACCACCGCGCGAAGGCCAGCCTGATGCCGTTGGCCGTGCTGCCTTGGGTCACCTATCTCGCTCTGCCCATATCGGTGCATCCTCTGGTCATCCTGCTGCCCAGCGCGGCGTTGCTGGGGATGGCAGTCAGCCTGACCGCAGGCAGCTTCAAGAAGTACTTATGAGGTGACACGGGCGGCACGGCTCTGCAAAGCCGTGTGCCGTTCATCGGTTCTGCAGGGTATCAAGAGCAGCATCCAACGCCGTAACCGCCTCGACGACCGTTCTTACCGTCGCCCGATCAAACTCATGATCGCGCTGAGCGTCGTGCACACCGCTATTGAGGTAACCCCATTCAATACTCGTACCGCTGACATTGAGCAGCCGGACCAACGCCCCTACGGCATCCGGCGCACCCGCATGTTGCGCCGCGATACGCTCGACGGCCGACCGCAACTTGGTGCATTTATTGTTCAGCTCCCAAGGCGCGCGGGGCCCGCTCAGCTTGATGTCGATCCGGCCGTCCGCCCGCCGACCCAGCCACGTCCACAGGCGGTCCGTCAGACTCTCCAGCGCCGGCCGGGCCTGACGCAGTGCCTCGCGTTTCTCGTCAGCCGCCAACGCCTGCTGGGCCAGAAGAACATAGTTCTTCGCTGGCGGGTCGCTGTCGACCCGCAGTTCGTGCTCTCCCTGATGCGGGAGAAACTTGTAGCGCTTAATGGCCGCGGCGCGGCGCACGCCCAACTCCTGCTGGATGCGGTGCAGGAACTCCTCTGCGTGCGAGGTGAGGATAACCTGCTTGCCGTGGAGCAAACCGTCCTCGAAGAAGGTACGCCAGATGCCATCGCGATGGTCGTCGTCGATCGCGTTGACGACGTCATCGAATATGACCACGGGGCAGCCCTGCGCGAGGTTCTTGGCAAGCAGAATCGCCAGGCCCAGGCATTTGATGTGCCCTTCGCTGAAGACGATCAACGCGTCGTAGCGCGCGCCCGGCTCGCCGGCGAACTCCACCTCGATCTTGCCGTTCTCGGCCACGGGCAACCACAGCGCGTGCAGCAGATCGCCGGGCGGATCGGCCCGGTTGAATGCGTTGTAGAGATGGCGGGCTTGGTCTCCCAGCCCCTGTAGCAGAACCCCCGGCAGAGCGGTTAGGTATGCCTGAATCTCGGGCAGGAAGCCGTCGTAGGCGGCCTTGACCCGCTGATGGTGCACCACCACCGGCATTTCGTCCGTGGCCGCCTGGATTAGGCCGCGGTTCGCGTCGTCGAATTGGGCCACGGTTTGGCGGGCGGCCGCCAGCTCCTGATCCGCAGTCGTGCGCATGGTCCGCAGCCGTTCGATCTCCAGCTGATGCTGTTGCAGGCGGTCCCGCTCCTGGGCTATCGCGCCGCGCTGGGCATTCACGTCGCGCGCCTGCGCGTCGAAGCCTTCGATGATCTGTGCGATCCGTAAGAGGGCTTGCCAGGCGCGCTGGTCCCCATTCACCCCGCCGCCGAGCCAATTGCCCGCCGACGTGGGAGGCAGCAGTGGCAGGCCCGCGGCCTGCGATTCGGCAGGACAAGCGACCCCAGCCGCCGCCACCACGCGGCGCATTTCGTCACACAGCGCTCGGACCGCCTCGCTCAACTGCGTCCGATGCCCGGCCTCCTGCTGCTGCAGGACGGCCAGTTGCGCGAGCTGCTCCAGGCCCATTCGCGCCCTGGCGAACGGGTCCTGCGCCACGGCGGCCAGTTCGGTTCCACATGCCGGACACGCGGTCGCCCCGTCCGCCAACGCTTGCACGGCCTCGTAGAGCTTCGCGTACGACACCTCGCCGGCGCGGGCCGCGAGTTGCGCGGAAGACGCTTGCCACAGTCCCTGGACGCGGTAGGCCTCTGCCAGCAACGCTTGCAGGCGGGCCTGGGTCACCTCGTGAATGGCAGGCGGGTTGGCGTCCAGCTGAGCCTGGACATACGGTAGCCGTCCTTGCTGCTGCGGCGTACCCAGCAGCCAGTCCACGCAGGTTTGATAGGTCGCGCCAGGTGACATGCGCTGCGCCAAAGCTTGTTCCAGGCCCTCGACCGCTGCGATCTTCTGCGGGTAGGCGGCGATGGTCTGTTCGGAGTTCGCCAACTGCAGGCGACGCTGCGCCAGCTGCGCCGCCTGCACGCCGGCAAGCATCAGGTCCTGATCGAGCGAGGGGTTGAAGCCGCGCACGAACTCGCTGAACTGGTCCACGCCGAACAGGGTGGCGATGAGCTGGCGCTGATCGCTCGGGGTCCGCGCGGCGATTCGGGCGAAATCGTCGAGGCGGTTCTTCTCGATGAAGCAGAAGCGATACTCAGCTTCGTCGGGCTGGACGGCCTGCGCCTCGCCCGCCGCCGTAGACGACAGGACTGGCGCGATGTGGCGGCGCAGGCGAGCGTTGTTGCAGTACGTCCGCTGGTCGACCCGCTTGGCCTGCGCTTCGCTGATCGAACCGAGCATCGCCACTTCCAAGGCTTCGCAGAAGCTGCTCTTGCCGGTGCCGTTGGCACCGTAGACCAAGGTGATGTCATGGCTGAGGTCGAACGTCTCCTGCCGCATGAATCCTCGAAACGGCCCGACTTCGAGCTGGTGCAGTCGCCCGAGCGCCGGCCCGTTTTCGGGGCCGCGCGCGTCCCCGTCGTAGGCGACAGGCATCTGCGCCAGATGCGCGATGGCCAGCGGCGCCAAGCGCGTGGAGCGCCCCCGGCGTGCAGCACCGACCTCGGCCAGTGGCTGCAGGTGATCGAGCACCAGGTGCGCCAGCCGGCGCACGTCGTCGTGCACGTGCCGCTGCGTCAAGTGCGCCAGGAACCGGTGGTACTCCGAACGTATGCTTGCCACAGCGACCCCTCACTTGGTCAACCACTGACCGTAAGCCTCCACATCGATCATGGGGACCGTTCCACTGAACTGAAGCTGCGCGATCAGCTTGAAAAGAAACGCGGTCGCCGGCTTGTTTTCGTTGGTGTAGCTGTACGCGCCGCTGGCTTGGTCATAGAAAAAGTGCCCGTGGGCGGCAACGCATCCGATGTCCAGACGCCCCTCGGTGAGGTTTGCGTTCAGCGCCTTGTCCATGGATGGGCCCAATGCAGGACTCCATTCGCTCTCGAAGGTGAGCAAGCCACCCAGAATCGGAATCAACGGCTTCGCTGGGTAGGTCCCGCCAGCGTGCGGGATCGGCAGGCTCGTGCGGTGCAGCCTGCGCACACTGGCGACCTTCTCCTGGGCATAGGCCACAAGCCCCGCGTCAGCCGTCTGCTTGGCCTCGAACACGGCGTACACGCTTTCGGCTGGAATGATCGTCTCGTTCTCGTAGGTGAAGATAAAAGGCGAATATTGCCGATCAAACACCACCACATCGATCTGCTGGCTGAAGTTCCCCAGGCTGTCCACCACATGCGCCTTCGCCGCCTGGTACCGTTTGGGCAGATAGGTATCCAGCATGTCGATCCAGACGTTCTCGCTCGCATCCCCCTTCGTACCCGGGTGACCGAAGGTCTTGCGTACTACGGACAAGCGCTGCTGGATGTCTTCATGCAGGGACGACAGGAGCTGGGAAAGCGACCACTGGGACATGCTGTACCTCGATGGGACGTGTATGGAAGCCGATGGAATCAGGACAGTGGGAACTTGGGGCCAAACAGTGCGCGCCAGGCGCGAAGCGCTTCGATATTGCGACCACGACGCGCGTGGTCGATGGCGATGCTTGCGTCCTGGCTCGCCTGGAACAGCAGCTGCTGCGCGCGCTGCTTGCGCGCGGCATCCATATCGTTGCTGATCGCCGGGCCAAGTCCGGCGGGATCCGGCCACTCGTCATGAACACGATCGGCAAGCGTGGCAAAGAACGACTGGATCTCGCGATCGAACGATCCTCCCCAGCCGCCGTAAAGACACTCAAGGGCCATTACCTCGATCAGGAACGAGGGCTTCACCGGCTTCTGATCGCCGTGCTTGGGATTGTTGTTCCAGTACTTCACCATGCGCACGAGACCTTTCCACTCATTGCCATAGGCTTGGTGCGCTGCGGTCGCCTTGTCCTTATGGATCTCCGGGTCCGTCTTGATCCACTTTCCGGACGCCGTATCGGGGATCTCATACTGGTCGCCGGTGTCGAATGCGGGCACCGCATCCACGCTGACCACCCGGTAGTCCGTGTTGTCCTCCGCGTCGATGTGAACACCGAAATCCACGTTGATCGAGCGCGCCTGTTTGCGCACGGCCGCCGAACCGTATTTCTCCACCAATGCAGAGTGGAAATCATCCAGCACTACCGATGCGGCCTTGCCGTGGTAATGCTTCTCCGAGTCCTTCAGCACGAAGAAGATGTCGATATCCTTGAGCGGCTTCGTCTTCGTGTATCGAGCATAGGACCCGGTCAGGAAGCTGCGCGCAATGCCGAACTTGGTCTGCAGGTAGTCCCGCACTTCGTTCTGGCGTTGCGAGGCATTCTTCTGCTCGCGTTCGTTGAGTTCCAGACGCGACTTGAACTTGCGAAAAGCTTCATCGATCGACAGCATCAGCGTTGCCTCCAATATCCGGCCTGACCCGCCAGGCCGCTGTGTTCGACAGTCGAGCCTAGGCTCTGCTTGACCATTCCATCCGTCGAGCGATAACTTCCTTTGCTCCACCCCTCCACATCAGGCCGCCCTGGCTTTGTATCGAGCATTAACTTGTACTTGGCCTGCGATGGCAGCAGCCCAGCTTTCTTGATCGCGTACTTCAACTGCTCGGTATCTGTCCAGAAGCTGCCGTCGCCATCGGACCACCCATACACGATGTCGATATCCCATCGGGTCACGAGTTTGTCGGTTGCCGGGTTGTAGATCTCCAGAATCACCTTGCGCAGATCACCGGTCCCGAGCCACGTCTTGATGGCTCGGGTATTGCTCTCCCAGCGATCCGCGAAGTGCTCGGGGTCCAGCCCACTGAGCAGGATGATGTCTTTCAAGCTCTTGAGGATGTTGTCGGTCACATAGGTAACCGAGTGCGTGTACGAGTAGGTGGCGACGGTGCTCATGACTTGAGGAAACCTCCGAGGTCGAGCGACAGCGCTTGTCCAGCATCGGCCTGCGCCTGCGTGGCAATTCCTTGGCTCAAGTCCCGTGCAATGATGCGAGAACTGTGCTTTTTGAGCGCGGTTTGCACCCAGCCGAGCTGCTCCTTCGGACACGGCAGCGAGACTCCCCAGTCTCCCTTCAACGGCTCGAACCCCAAGACTTCTTCGTTGGCATCATCACCATCGATCGCGTCTTCGTCGAAGAGGCAGTAGATCCTGGTCCGTGGTCCATCGCATGTCGCAACGATGGGCGCGCTCTTGGGTGCCTGGTCGGCGATCAAGCTGGCGGCCACGCCCGCCACGGCCCTGAGTTCAGAGCGAGCCGTGCCGTCCTTGCCCTGAGTGAGCAGTTCGACAATGGCATCCCACGTCTGCAACGCATCGCGGTGCGGCGAGCTGCGAAACGTCCGGCTGACAACGGTGGTCATTTTTGCTTCCCTCCTTGAAGGCGCATTTGCGTTGCCTGTCGTATCGCACTGCGCAGGTGCTCTACGGAAAGCTTGTTCGGATCGATAGCCACTTGCGGGTCGGCCGCGAGGGCGTTGGCTACGACCTTGCGAATGGCCCGACCATCCAATCCGACGCACTCGCCAGCGCACGCGTCGAACTGGTGAGCCGAGGAAAGCTTGCCAATCCCCGGAAATGTCTTTGCCAGGCCATTCAGGCAGTCCACCAGGATCTGCTTGCAGGCATCCTTGCTGGGCAGTGGCACCTCCATCACCATGTCGCAACGAGATAGGAAGGCACTGTCGACGGCCTGTGGGAAGTTGCTGGTGGCCACGAACAGCAGATGCGGGTTGCGTTCGGCCAACATGTCCAACTGCACCAACACCGCGTCGGTGGCCCGGTGCACATCAACCGGGTTGGCTTCCAGGCTGAGCTTGGCTCGATCAGCCGCAAGCGTTTCGACCTCGTCCAGAAGGACGATCGTCGGGCCCGCCGCTGCGGATTCTGCGATCGATTGCGAGAACAGGTCTGCCACGGCGCGTTGAGTCTTTCCCATTGCAGAGCTCGTCAGCGTGTGAGGCTCTACTTCCAGCAATCGAAACTTCGCAGAAGAAAAAGATTCGGCCACACGATGCGCCAAGCCCCGTGCCAAGGAGGTCTTCCCAGTCCCCGGCGGGCCGACCAACAAGATCACGCCGTGCAGGGGGAGTACCGTGCGCTCCACCTTGGGGCGCACCGTGAAGTTGACGATCGCCTGTGACAGCAACTGCTTCTTGAGAGCTTCGTCCATGACGATGGAATCCCACAGGGCGCCCAGCGACGTGTCCGGCAGCTTCCAGCTTCGATGGATGCCTTTCGGCAAAGTGGCGTCTGATGAAGGATTCTTGGTCATCCGTGGCTCTCGGCGGGTCAGAGAATGGTGCGATAGGTCGCCAGCACCTTGGTCGTTTGCACAAGGCCTTGGCGCAGCAGGATTTCGAGATAGCGGTCCACCTCGATCGGCGGATGCTTGAGTTGGGCACGCTGGCGCTGCGCAGCCGACACCACGGCGGCCGCGTCCAGATCCAGTAGGTTGTCCACAAACTCATCGGGGTGCTGCGATTCGATGCCGTACGGAGCCAGCAGATCGTTCGGGAAATCCCGTTCGTTGAACGTCACAATCACGCTCGCACCGCAGCGAATCGCCGCAGCCAGGACGTGCCGGTCGTCCGGATCGGGCAATGTCAGGCCTGCCACGAGCGCTTCGTAGCCCTCCACCAAGCCGTCCGGAATTGCCCGGTCCATGAGATCCGACGTCCTGTCGACCTGAACCCGGGTGAGATCGGGGCGGTTGATCAACAGGTTGCGTTTCCACTCCTCATGAATGGCTTGGCTCCACCGCGCCCGGAAGCGGCCAGACAGGCCGAGCCACATCAGGAAATCCCGCAGTGGCGCGGGATATAGAACGCACGCGTCGTAGACGGCGGTGAATGGGGAATGCCTCATTCGTATCCCATTCCCAACTCTTGCGACTGCTGAGCGAGTTCGGCCATCGCCTGCTCACTGGCGCGCTCGCGCGCTTCCTTGTACTGCATCAGATCGGCGAACCTCACCCTGCGGTGCTTGCCGGTGCGATGAAATGCCAACACCCCATCTTCGAGCAGCTTGACGAAATGGGGACGGGACACGTTGAGCAAGTCCGCCGCCTCTTGGGTCGTCAGCTCTGCATGGACGGGCACCACCTTTACTGCATTGCCATCGGCCAACTCGGCCAGGATGTCGACCAGCAGGCGTAAAGCCGAGGTAGGCAGTTCCACCTGATGAGCCTGTTTGTGGTCATCAAAGATCTGGATGTGCTGCGTCTCGAACTGGGTTGCGAGGTAAGCCGCCAAGGCACGTTGACCCTGGACGGCTGCCTTCACCTCTCCCGCGGCGGGAAGGGTCATCTTGGATTGGGCAGTGGCGGTGGTCATGGGTAGCTCCTAAGCGAAAACGGTTGCAGAGCCGATCATATTCGAAATACTCGAAAAACGCAATAATCGAAGCGCGACCCGGGCTTTTGTAGGTTCGCTCGCAGCATGCCCAATCCGGTCGTCCGCCAGTTCCTATTGTTTGCGGCCTGAAACAGCCCTGATCTCCACGATCAACCCATTGCTGATCACACAGGAATGGCGCGATGGTGGCTTCGATCTGGCTGCGCGCCGCGCATCGCGGCGTGCCCACTTTTTTCGTGACGGCCCTCGTGCTGGGCCAGTCCCCGATGGCATTGGCCGAGTCCCCGGCGCAGCGCCAGGAGTTGGTCGCCGCGCTGCGCCAGCTCGACGCGCTGGAACGCACCGTCGCGGACAGCGCCGCGCATGCCCCCATCCAGCCGGGCGAGCGCTACCACTTCGATTACCCACGGCTGCTGGCTGACCTGGCGCGCGTGCGCGCCGGCATCCAGTTCCACCTGACGCCATCACGCGCTCAGCCGCGCGACCCCTCCGAACTGGCCGGCGACTACCGCACCGAGCGGGCCGCTTCGCCATCGCCGAAGACGACTGCGGAGGGCGAGCAATGAACGGCGCCCAGGTCTCGGCATTTCAAGCCAACAGCGGTATCGCGCCTTCCGCGATGGCGACCGTCCTGGTCGGCGTCGTGTTCGCGGTCCTGCTCGTGTGGGGCGTCTGGGCCATCCGAACGGCCTATGTGGGGTGGTCCGAGAGCCGCCTCAACCAGCGCCAGTTCCTCGGCGTCTGCATCCGCTTCGTCGCGATGTACCTCGTCCTGAGTTTCTTCCTCCTGTCCTGACATGAAAGGCCCGACCATGCACAACCGCAACCTCACTTCCCGTTTTGCCCAGCGCGCCGCCGTGGCCCTGGGCGCCGCCGCGCTGCCCGCACTGTCGTTCGCGCAAGGTCTGCCGCAGTTGGAGAACCCGACGCGCGGCACCGGCAACGGCATCATGGAGACCATCCGCAACTACGGCTACGACATCATCATGCTCGTGGCCCTGCTGGTGGTGGCGTCGATGTTCATCGGCGTCTGCTACCACGCCTACGGCACCTACGCGGAGATCCACACCGGCCGCAAGACGTGGGGCCAATTCGGCCTCACGGTCGCCATCGGCGCCGTGCTGCTCGTGATCGGCATCTGGCTGCTCACCGAAGCCACCGGCATCCTGTAAGCGAGGCCGGTATGTCCGAGCAGCAGCACGTCCGTGCGGACGGGACGGTCACGTTCCTTCCGCACCGGCTCAACCGCCATCCCGTGGTCGTGCGCGGCCTCACCGCCGACGAGCTGTGGATCTGCTGCGGCCTGTCCGGCGCGGCCGGCCTGCTGGTCGGCGCGCCGCTTTCGTGGGTGTTCCGCACGATCGCCATCGCACCGACGTTCGTTGTCCTGGGCGTGGCCTTGGGCGTGTTCATCGGCGGCGGCATCCTGCGCCGCCTCAAGCGTGGGCGCCCCGACACCTGGCTGTATCGACAGTTGCAGTGGCGCATCGCAACGCGCCATCCGCTGATGGCCGGCTGGGTGGGCGGCCACGTGCTGATCTCGCGCTCGGGCTTCTGGTCCACCCGCAGGAGCATGCGATGAGCCGCTTCAAGAACGAGATCGCCCACCTGCAGGCGCACATCAAGACCTTGCGCCTGGGCGCGGGCGCGCTGGTCATTGTCGCCCTGGTCATGGGCGGCGGCTGGTGGAGCGCGCCGCGCGACCTGACCATCCACGTCCCGCCCGACCTGCGCTCTGGCAGTACCCGCAAGTGGTGGGAAGTGCCGCCCGAATCGGTCTATGCGTTCACGTTCTACGTGTTCCAGACGCTGAACCGCTGGCCGACCAATGGCGAAGAAGACTACTCGCGCAACCTCCATACGCTCTCGCCGTACCTCACCCCGTCCTGCCAGGCCTTCCTGCGGGCGGACTATGACTACCGCCGCTCCACGGGCGAGCTGCGTCAGCGCGTGCGCGGCATCTACGAGATTCCCGGCCGCGGCTATGGCGACGACCCCACGGCGCGCGTGCGCACCGTATCCGATCGCGACTGGGTGGTGACGCTGGACATCACGGCGGACGAGTACTACGGCGCCGAGCAGGTCAAACGCGCCCTGGTGCGCTATCCGATCAAGGTCACGCGGGTGGACGTCGATCCCGCCCGCAACCCGTTCGGCCTGGCGCTGGACTGCTACGAAGGCGCGCCCCAGCGCATCAGTGCACCGGAGCCGGCGCGCCCGGCGCCGAGTGACCTGAATCCGCAAGCGCCTCAAGGAGGAAACACCCCATGAAGCATCCTGTACTCGCGCTGCTGGGGCTACTGGCCGTGGCCGCGGCACCCGTCGCCCAGGCGGTGGAGATCCTGCGTTGGGAACGCATGCCACTGGCAGTGCCGCTGAAGGTCGGTCAGGAACGCATCGTATTCATCGACCGGAACGTGCGCGTGGGCGTGCCCGCAGGCGTGGGCAAACGCCTGCGCGTGCAGAGTGCGGGCGGCGCGGTGTACCTGCGTGCCAGCGAGCCGATCGAGCCCACGCGGTTGCAACTGCAGGACGCCGACACGGGCGCGCTGATCCTGCTGGACATCGCAGCCGAACCGCCCAAGGACGGGGAAGCCGAGCTGGAGCCGGTGCGCATCGTCGAGGGTGACAGCGCACCGGGACGCTATGGCGAGCAGGCCGACAGTGCCGAGGCCCCGGCACGCGCCCAGGGCCAGGCAGGTGCGCGGACCGCGCGGCGCGAAACTCCGGTCCCTGTCGTGCTGACGCGCTTCGCCGCGCAGAACCTCTACGCACCGCTGCGCACCGTCGAGCCGCTTCCGGGCGTCATGCGGGTCAACCTTCCCCGCGACCTCGACCTGGACACACTGATGCCAACGCTGCCGGTGCGCGCGGCCGTGCTCGCGTCGTGGCGCCTGGAAGACCAATGGGTGACTGCCGTGCGCCTCACCAACACCGGCGCCGACTGGGTCGCGCTCGACCCGCGCGTGCTGCAAGGCGATTTCCTCACCGCCACCTTCCAGCACGAGGCGCTGGGCCCGCGCGGCACGACCGAGGACACGACCGTGCTGTACCTGGTCACGCGCGGCCGCGGCCTCGCGCAGTCGCTGCTGCCGGCGATTCACCGCTTCGACCCTGCCGTGCATCTGCCGCAGCCGGACGGCGACGAGAACGCCAAGGAGGCCCGCCATGCGCAGTAACGGCCTGCTCAAGTGGCTGATGATCCCTGTCGCCATCCTGGTGCTGTTCGCCGGTATCCGGCTGTTCTCGGGTGGAGGCGGCACGGCGCCACCCGCGGCGGACAACGGCGCCCAGCTCACGCCCGAGGAAATGAAGGCGCTGGGCATCGAAGGCGACACCCCGCGCGACACCGTGGCGACGCTCGTTGCCCAAGTGAAGCAGTTGCGCACCGAGCTTCAGACCGCGCTCTCGGACAACAAGTCGCAGCGTGAAGAGAACCAGCGGCTGCGCCAGCGCGAGAACTCCATCGACCAGCGCATCAACTCGGCGCTCGAATCCGAGCGGTCCAACCTGCGCCGCGACCAAGAGCAGGCGGCCAGCGCGCGCCAGCAGACCGAAGGGCTGCTCGCCGACCTGCAGCGGCGCCTGGACAGCATCGGCGGGCGCGGCGGCGGCCATGCGGACCTGCCCGTGGGCCTGGGGCTGCAGGGCGGCGACGAGGCCGGCATGGAGGGCGGCGTGCGGTGGGTCGAGCCGGACGACGCAGAGCCCGCCGAGGGGCGCAACGGGGGGCGTGGCGCGAGCGGCGGCATGAGCTTCCCCACGAGCTTCGGCCCGGCGCAGAGCACGCTCGAAACCACCGCTGAAACCGTGGCCAACGCGGGCGCCCGCGCCGCCGGGGTCAAGAATGCCAAGCCGGTCTATACCGTGCCGACCAACTCGACGCTAATGGGATCGGTGGCGATGACGGCCCTGATCGGCCGCGTGCCGATCGACGGCACGGTCAACGATCCCTATCCGTTCAAAGTTCTGGTCGGGCCGGACAACCTGACCGCCAATGGCATCGACATTCCCGACGTGGCCGGCGCCGTGTTCAGCGGCACCGCCTCGGGCGACTGGACGCTCTCGTGCGTGCGAGGTCAGGTGCGCAGCATCACGTTCGTCTTCAACGACGGCACGATTCGCACGATCCCCGAAGACCGCGAGGGCAACCAGCAGAACAACCAACAGCGCGACGGCTTGGGCTGGATCAGCGATCCCCACGGCATTCCTTGCGTCAGCGGCGAGCGGCGCAGCAACGCCCAGCAATACCTCGGCTCGCAGGCCCTAATCACCGCGGCCGGTGCCGGTGTGGCCTCGCTCATCGAGAGTGGCAGCGGCCGCATGTCCTATGTCGGCTCGGACGGCTCCATCGGCACCGTGGGCATCACCGGCCAAGAAGCGGTCGGCCAGATTCTCGCGGGCGGTGTCCGGGACATGTCGGCCTGGGTCAACAAGCTCTACGGCCAAGCCTTCGCCGCCGTCTATGTCCAACCCGGCGCCAAGGTTGCCGTCCACCTCGAAAAGCCGCTCGCCATCGACTTCGATCCCGAAGGCCGCAAGGTCGATCACCGCGCAGGAGAAAGCCATGCCCTTGAACTTGACTAACCTGGCCCGTGGCCTAGCACTGGCCCTCGCCGTCGCGGTGCTCGCCGGCTGCGCCACCAGCAAGGAAAAGCTGTTGACCCACGGTGACCGCACGATGATGGACATCTGGCAGCAGGAGGCCGGCGACGGCGGTGGCGCAGCCGGACGGAACGCCGGCCGCCAGTTGCTCGATGCGCGCCAGAGCCTGCGTCGGCCCCTGACCGACGCCGACGTGCAGGCCGCACCTGTCGAGCAGATGCGCTACACGCGCACCGCGCGCAATGAGGTTCACCGCCAGTTCCAGCGCCTGCCCAATCCCGATCTCGTGATGTACGTGTACCCGCACCTGGCCGGCACCGATCCCGTGCCGGTGCCCGGCTACACGACCGTCTTCCCGCTCTACCAGCGCATCCAGTACGCGATGCCGGGCGAGCGCGTGGAGGACTACTGATGCGGTGGAAACTCCCCTGGCCGAAGCTGGCCGGCGTCGGCTCTAGCAACCCGGCCAGCGATGAGCAGCCGGACAGCTGGCAGCGCCACGTCGAGGCCTTGCGCCAGGCCGGCATCCCCGAACCCGGTTCGGCAGTCCACGGCCGCAAGCCAGCGACCCTGGCCGACGAGCAGGCGCTGTACGACGTTGCGCCGTCCTTCGTGGAACTGCTGCCCTGGGTGGAGTTCATGCCCGAGTCGAAATCGATGCTCCTGGAGGACGGCCAATCGGTGGCGGCGTTCTTCGAGCTGGTGCCGCTGGGCACCGAAGGCCGGGAGCCTGGCTGGCTCGCCCACGCCCGCGATGCCCTGGAAAACGCACTCCAAGACAGTTTCGATGAACTGGACGAGAACCCCTGGGTGCTCCAGCTCTATGCCCAGGACGAACCGAGCTTCGACCAGTACATGCAGACGCTGCGCGACTACGTGCAGCCACGTGCGCGCGGCTCGGCGTTCACCGAGTTCTACCTGCGCTTCTTCGGCCACCACATGCGCGCTGTGGCCAAGCCCGGCGGCCTGTTCGAGGACACGGTGGTCACGCGGCTGCGCTGGCGCGGCCAGACGCGGCGCGTGCGCATGGTGGTGTACCGCCGCGCGAGCGGTCAGGGACAGGCAAACCGCCGCGGCCAGACACCCGAGCAGATGCTGGGCATCGTTTGCGATCGCCTGTGCGGCGGGCTGGCGAATGCCGGCATCCAGGCCCGGCGCATGGTTGCAGCGGACGTTCACGACTGGCTGCTGCGATGGTTCAACCCGCGCCCCACGCTGCTCGGTCCTGGGGCGGAGGACCGGGAGCGCTTCTACTCGCTGGCGCGCTACCCGGACGAGACCGAGGCCGGCGAGATCGAGTTGGCGAGCGGGCGGGATTTCAGCCAGCGGTTGTTCTTCGGGCAGCCGCGCTCGGACGTGGCGCAAGGGGCCTGGTACTTCGACGGCATGCCGCACCGCGTGCTGATCACCGACCGGCTGCGCATGCCGCCCGGCACGGGGCACCTGACCGGCGAGACCCGCAAGGGGGACGCGATCAACACGCTGTTCGACCAGATGCCCGAGGACACCTTGATGTGTCTCACGATGGTCGCCACGCCGCAGGATGTCCTGGAATCGGATCTGAACCACCTGGCGAAGAAGGCCGTGGGCGAGACGCTGGCGTCGGAGCAGACCCTCAAGGACGTACACGAGGCCCGCTCCCTGATCGGCAGCGCGCACAAGCTCTACCGGGGCACGCTGGCGTTCTACCTGCGCGGGCGCGACGAGGCGGAACTGGATCGGCGCGGCCTGGACCTGGCGAACGTCATGCTCAACGCCGGCTTGCAACCGGTGCGCGAGGACGACGAGGTGGCGCCGCTCAACAGCTACCTGCGCTGGCTGCCGTGCTGCTACAACCCCGGCAAGGATCGGCGCCGCTGGTACACGCAGCTGATGTTCGCCCAGCACGCGGCGAACCTGTCGCCGGTGTGGGGCCGCGCCCAGGGCACGGGGCACCCCGGCATCACGATGTTCAATCGCGGAGGCGGCCCGATTACGTTCGACCCCTTGAACAGGTTGGATCGGCAGATGAATGCCCATCTGTTTCTGTTTGGCCCTACGGGCTCGGGCAAGTCCGCCACGCTCAACAACCTGCTGAACCAGGTGACGGCCATCTACCGGCCGCGGCTTTTCATCGTGGAAGCCGGCAACAGCTTCGGCCTGTTCAGCGACTTCGCGCGGCGCCTGGGCCTGACCGTGAACCGGGTCAAGCTGGCCCCCGGATCGGGCATCAGCCTGGCGCCGTTCGCCGACGCACGCCGGCTGATCGAAACGCCCAGCGACGTGCAGACGCTCGATGCCGATGCCCTGGACGAAGACCAGCCACCGGATGCCTCGGCCATGGAGGCGGATGAGCAGCGCGACGTGCTCGGCGAACTGGAGATCACGGCACGGCTGATGATCACGGGCGGCGAAGACAAGGAAGAAGCGCGGATGACGCGGGCCGACCGCTCGCTGATCCGCCAGTGCATCCTCGACGCCGCCGAACATTGCGTGGCGGAGAAGCGCACCGTGCTCACGCGCGATGTGCGCAATGCACTGCGCATCCGTGGCCAGGACCCGACGTTGCCCGAGATGCGCCGTGCGCGGCTGCTGGAGATGGCGGACGCGATGGACATGTTCTGCCAAGGCACGGACGGCGAGATGTTCGACCGCGACGGCACGCCGTGGCCCGAGGCCGACATCACGCTGGTCGATCTGGCGACCTATGCCCGCGAGGGCTACAACGCGCAGCTCTCCATCGCCTACATCAGCCTGATCAGCACGGTGAACAACATCGCCGAGCGCGACCAGTACCTGGGACGGCCGATCGTCAACGTGACCGACGAAGGTCACATCATCACCAAGAACCCGCTGCTCGCGCCCTATGTCGTGAAAATTACAAAAATGTGGCGCAAGTTGGGCGCCTGGTTCTGGCTGGCGACGCAGAACATCGACGACCTGCCACGTGCAGCGGAGCCGATGCTCAACATGATCGAGTGGTGGGTGTGCCTGTCGATGCCGCCGGACGAGGTGGAGAAGATCGCGCGCTTCCGCGAACTCTCGCCGGCGCAGAAGGCGCTGATGCTCTCCGCACGCAAGGAAGCGGGCAAGTTCACCGAGGGCGTCATCCTCTCCAAGAGCATGGAAGTGCTGTTCCGCGCCGTGCCGCCAAGTCTCTACCTCGCGCTCGCGCAAACCGAGCCCGAGGAGAAGGCAGAACGCTACCAACTCATGCAGCAGCACGGCGTCAGCGAGCTGGATGCCGCCTTCAAGGTGGCTGAGAAGATCGACCGGGCACGTGGCATCGAGTCGCCGACCCTGGACCTGCCCTGAATCTGCCGTACACCGGAGAACGCCATGGAACAGAAACGTCCTTCCATTCCGATGCAGGTGCAGGCGTTCCGCCGTCGGCACTGGCGGCCCAGCTGGCCTTGGACAGTGGCCGCAGCGCTGGTTGCACTGCTGCTGATCTGGCTCGTGTCCCGTTGGCCCGGGCAGTCCACGCCTCAGACTTCAGCGCCAGTCAGCGAGACGCAGGTGGCTGGGCCTCCGTGGCAGATGGGCAATCCGGAAGGACGCTTCACGCTGACGCTCTACGCGGACCTCGAATGCCCGTTCTGCCGGTCCTATTTCCCAGTGCTCAAGCGTTGGGTGGCCGGCAATGCGGACGTGGCCTTGCAATGGCATCACCTCCCGTTGGCAGCGCATGAGCCGGCCGCGTCCGCGGAAGCGCGCCTGGCGGAATGCGCGGGCCAAGCCAGCGGTCATGCCGCCTTCTGGCAGGCCGTCGAGTGGGTATATGCCCACACGCGCAGCGACGGTCAGGGCTTGCCCGAGGACCTGCGCTACCCCGACCTTACGCCACCCATCGAGCAGTGCATCGCGAGCGAGCGGCCCGACGCGGCGATTCGCGCCCAAACTGCGGAAGCCACGAACAGCGGCGTGACCGCCACGCCGTCGCTGCGGCTACACGATCGCGAAACCGGCAAGGCTATCCTGCTGCAGGGTCCGATCGAGGGCGATGCCTTGCTGTCGGCCATGGACATGCTCGCGGCCCGCGATCCCGCCGCCACACCTACATCGGAAATGCCTGCCGACGTCGTCGGCGACATGCCCAGGTAGCCCCGGTCTTCAAGGCTACGGCGCAGTCCGCTGCGCTGACCGCAACCCGTTCGCCTCGCATCCTGGCCGCGAACGATCACCGCTCCCGCGGTGATGGATGCACCTTGTTCGTTCCCCAGGAGGGCTTGCCCTCCCCGGGCGCGCGCCCTCCGATCTCACCATTTGGAGGTTCGCCATGTCTTTCGTCGTCAATGACTCCTGCCTGGAGTCGCTTTCCGCCATCGCTGCCCAGCACGAGGACTGGATCATCCAGCAAGCCATTGCACTGCTGGAGAAGCGGGTTTTCAAAGCGGGTCCGAAACTCCTCGACCCCACGGCCGTGCGCGACTACCTGCACGTGAAGCTGGTGGCCGAGCCCAACGAAATATTCGTCGCTGTATTCCTTGACAGCATGCATCAGGTGCTGGCCTACGAGCCGTTGTTCAGGGGCACGATCAACTCGACTTCGGTCTATCCGCGTGTCGTCGTACAGCGTGTGCTGGAATTGAATGCCGCTGCGGTGGTCTTCGCACATCAGCACCCCTCGGGCATGTCCGAGCCGTCGATCGCGGATCGCGTGCTGACCCAGCAACTGCAGGCCGCGCTGGCGCTCATCGATGTGCGGGTACTGGACCACATCATCGTCGGCCAGGGTGCCCCGTTCTCCTTTGCGGAGTCCGGCCTGCTGTAAGTGTTGCACTGCTTCGTTGATCAGCGCGGAGGCTTCGGCCTCCGCTTTTTCTTCGCGGCGACACAAGCAGGTATGCGGGGTGGCCGCGATGCGCATTGTTTGTTGGGACCGCATGGGGTTCGGCGTTTGACTATGGCCCTGATCAACTTCCGGGGCGCATGACATGCCAGCAGCTTTTACCCGGTTCGCACCAGGCTGGCGAACCCTTGGCCTGGCCGTGGCGCTGCCGGCGTCCCTGGCGGTGTTCAGCCCGGTCACCTTCGCCGCCGACGTGGTGGTCGTCACCGACGGCCACCACCCGGTCAAGACCATGGGCGGCGAACGGCTGATCGAGCTGGATGAAGCGCCGCGCATCGAGGCCGAGCTTTCGGCGAATCTGCCCACCGACCCCGACCAGGCGACAGCCCTGGTCAAGCGTCGGCTGACCCAGGGAGGCACTGACCTTCAGCGGCGCATCGCGACGGCCTACCAGGGCGTGACGGACGCATGGAGCCTGGGCATCACCGCCGTCCCGGCCGTCGTGGTGGACCAGCGCTATGTGGTCTATGGCGAGCCGGACGTGGCCCGCGCCATCGCGCGGATCGAACAGCACCGGAGGACCGAACCGTGATCCACCCATTCGACCTTCTGCGCCGCATGCGAGCTGCTGTCGCGTCCGTGCTGCTGCTTAGCGCCACGGGCAGCTACGCCCTGAACACGGCAACCATCGTGGGTTCAGTGGCTTCGCCCGATTGCCTGGAATACCGGGTGGTGGGTATCTGCTACTGGCTCTATTGCACCTGGACCGGCTGCACGGTGCGTACCTCCGTCAAGGTCAGGCACTACATCCCCGATGCAGTGGTGTCGTCGTACTCGAACACCGGCGAGAACCCCTGGGTTGAAGTGCGCGCCATGAGCACGCCCAATCCTTCGGCCCAGGCCGGCGGGGACGGCACCACGAACGAGGATCATGAAAACAACCTCGCCAAATTCAAGAACAGCGATGTTATCGGCCATCCCGGCGGCGAGGTGTTCAACCAGTTCGCCTCGTCCTCCGGCTACTTCTGCCAAGGCGCGGGCACGGCCTTCATGCCGTATCTGCTCAGCACCCTGGACACGCTGGCCTGGCGCTACAACGTGCCCGAGATGGCCTACCCGGAGGCGTTGATTCCGGGCATGCGTGAGGTCGGTGCGCGCACCACGATGAACCTCTGGGGCAATGTCTATCCACGCGGTGGCTTCCTGCACCAGACCGACGACCACAAATCCGGGGCGGTGGTGGCCCAGCGCGCGGGCGATGTCGTCACGCGCCGCGGGCAGTTGCACGTGTACCAGCCACTGCTCGCCAACGCCCGTGACGGCTACTGGCCGGCCGGGGCGCTGGTCGAAGGCGATACCTCCACCGGGAAGTGGCAGGAGCTGACCCCTCGTCTGTCGAACACCTGCGTGGTCTTCCCCCACAGCGGCACGCTGACCCAGGCCCAGCAAGGCGACTACGCCTGGGCGCTGTGGCGGCCGTATGCCTGCTGCGAACGCCGCGGGCAGGTGTTCCTGGGCAGCGTCGATTTCCTCTGAGGTGCCACGATGAAGCGTCCTGAACCGATGAACCTTTCCGCCAAGACGTGCTACTTGCTGCGCCCGACGGCGCTGGCCGGCACGCTCGCTCTGGTCTGCGGCCTGGCGTGGGCGCAGGTCGGATACCAGAACAGCGGCCCCGTCATTGGCGATGACGTCATGTACTCGATCGGAGGCGGCAGCGCGGTGTCCATGGGCCGCGCGGCTGGCATGCGCTCCATCGGGGTCGGCTTGGGGTGGAACAGCAACCTGATCTGCGGCGACATGAGCATCCAGACCACGCTGCGCAACCAGCTCAACGGCATCACGAACGGCTTCCAGCAGATCATGAGCAACGTGATCCAGAGTGCCACCAGCGCGGTGGCGTCCCTGCCGGCGCTGATCATTCAGCGCGCCGATCCCGGCCTGTACAACCTGCTGACCAACGGCGTGCTGCAGGCGCGGCTGGACTTCGACCGCTCCAAGCTGACGTGCCGCGCGATGGCCGAGAAGATGGCCGAGACGGCGGGCGGCCAGCTTGGCTGGAGCCAGATGGCCGAAGGCATGGCCCTGCGTGACGCGGTTGGCAGCAACGATGCCGTTTCGGCCGTCGAGCAGGCTGAGACGCGCCGCGGCAACGACGGCGTTCCCTGGGTGGGCGGCAGCAATGCCGGTGGCGCAGGCCAGTCCGCCATTCGGGTGGTCGGCGACGTCACCCGCGCGGGCTACAACCTGGTCAACGGGCGCGGCGTGACGGACACATCCTCCATCGCGCCCGCCAGTTGCGCGAGCCTGTCCTGCCAGACCTGGACGTCGCCGCAGCAGGCGACCGAATGGGCCACCCGGGTCCTCGGGGAACAGGTGCAGCGCACGTGCGATTCCTGCACCAAGACCGAGACGGTGCCCGGCGTCGGGCTGACGCCGCTGATCCAGGAGGAGTACGAAGCCAAACTGGAAGTCTTGCAGGAACTGGTTTCCGGCGTGCGCAACACCACCTTCGAGAACTTGCGCGAGGCCGGCAGCACGTCGCTGCCGATCACGCGCGGCGTCATCGAGGCGCTGCGCGACGAGCCGGACCAGGACCTGCTGGCGCGGCGCCTTGCGTCCGAGGTGGCGCTGTCGTCGGTGCTGGAGAAGGCCTTGTTGCTCCAGCGCACGCTGCTCACGGGAAAGAAGGAGCCCAACGTGGCGGCCAACGAGTTGGCGGTCGAGGCTGTGAACCACGAGAGCGACACGCTCGACCGGGAGATCCGCAACCTGAAAACGGAGCTGGAGCTGCGCCGCGAGCTGGCGAACAACTCGCCGATGGCGATCATCCAGCGCCATGGTACGCGCGCGGCCGGCTCGCGCGGCATCTACGAGGGCGATCCGGTGCCCGACCGCCTCGACCAGTTGCAGAAGGGCAATCCGGGAGTCCGGCCATGAGCGCAATGCGCATGACCTGGCGCCCCTTGCGCTGGCTGTTCAGCCGGCGCGCGGCGAAAGCACTGCTGTGGGCGGTGGTGATCGTCGCCGCTGCGGTGGGGGCCAACGTCGCCGGCATCTACCTGGTCGGGAGCGTGGCCGGCTGGGAGCGGTGGCTCGCGGCCGCATCGGGCTACTTCTTCGTGTGGCGGTTGTGCCTGTACGGGGCGACGGCCTATGGCTGGGTCTGGATGCGGCGCCGGCTGCTGGTACGTGAGGACGACGCCCAGGCGCGGCGCCGCCTGGTGCGCACCGAGGTCGCGGGCGTCGTCGCCATCGTGGCGCTGGAAGCCAGCCTGCTGATGCAGGCCGGTTGAGGGGAGATGGCGCGATGACGCTTTTCACGACCGACTACCTGGAGTACTACCTGACGCTGGTGTCCTGGATCGTCAACAACGGCATCTGGGCGGTGCTGGTATCCAGCGGGGTATTCGGGCTGCCTTTCGTCGCCATCATCGTGCAGGAGTGGTTGAAGGCCCGTGCGGAAGGTGCCGACGAGGGCAATAAAGGCGTGCTGAGCGCCGCCCGCATCGAGAACCGGGTCTTCGTCGCCATCGTGGTGGTGATGTTCGCCGGCATTCCGTTCATCGACGTGGACCTGAACACCATCCAGTACGACAGCTCGCGCTCGGCCCAGTGCCAGGTCAGCGTGCCGCAGCCCACGGATACCGGCTGGTCGCAGTCCTTCAGCACCATCAACAACCAGTCGGCGAAGGTGCCCGTCTGGTGGGCGTTCATGCATGCACTCTCGCGCGCCGTCACGAGCGCCTCGGTGGCGGCGATCCCGTGTGGCACGGACCTGCGGCAGATGCGCATGGAGATCGACGCCACGCGCATCGATGACCCGGTGCTGGCTCAGGAAGTAGCGGATTTCTCGCGGGATTGCTATGGGCCTGCACGGGCCAAATTGTTCATGGCGCGGCCGCAGCTGGACGAAGCTCAAATGAACGACGTGACCTGGATCGGTTCGAGGTTTTTCACGGATACCGGCGGCTACTACGACAGCTACCGTTCCAGCACGGCGCGCGAGTCATGGCCCTATGACGACACCCGCGACGCAGGGCTTGCGCAGGTGGCCAGTGGCGGCGGCTACCCGACCTGCAGGCAGTGGTGGGCCGATGGCAGCAACGGCCTGCGGGCACGGCTGCTGGGCCAGGTGGACCCCAGCCTGTTGAATCGCTTGGCGGGCTGGGCCGGGTTCCTGAGCCGTACCGAGGTGGACGATTCGGTGGTCCGTACCATCGCGTCACCGCGACAGCAGAAGCTCAACCAGGGTTCGGTCTATACCGACTACGGCGGCCAGATCGACAAGACCCTGCCGAACATCGTGACGCGGGCCACGGGGGATGTAGGAATGGCGGTCGGGGCACTTGCCGCATTTCCCGCCATGGACGTGGTGCGCCAGGCGCTGCCCATGGTGCTTGCCTTGCTCAAGATGGCACTGGTCATCTGCATCCCGCTCGTACTGGTCGTCGGAACCTATGACCTGAAGACGGTCGTCACCGTCAGCGTCGTGCAGTTCGCGCTGTTCTTCACCGATTTCTGGTTCCAACTCGCACGCTGGATCGACAGCACCATCCTCGATGCGCTCTATGGGTGGGGCTTCGGCTGGAACCGGCCACACACTAACTTCGATCCGCTGGTGGGGTTGAACAATGCCTTTGGCGACCTGCTCCTGATGTTCGTCATGGGCACGATGTTCCTGGTCTTGCCGGGCTTTTGGCTTGCGAGCCTTACCTGGGTTGGGATTCGGGCCGGGCAGGTCATCCAGGGGCTTTCAGATGGCAGCAAGAGCGCCGGCCAAGCAGGCGGTAAGGGCGCTGGGGCCCTTACCGGAGGTAAGCTGAAGTAGCGCGGTGCCGATCAGTCGTCGGTGTACAACTCGTGCGACGTATCGTTGTACAGATTGGGATCGTAGCCGGGTGTCTTGCGCAGTTCGGTGAGGTCGGTGAACGGCCACTCGTCTTCTTCCGATGTATTGGCAGCCGCCGCCCATCCCGCCACCACGACTCCCAGCAACACGAGTGCGAACCAGAAGGCGGCGTAGAGCAGCGCGCCCAGCACAGCCAGCTTGACCGCCCACAGCAGCACTGTGGCACCAACCGAAGGCACCCCTTTGGCCACCAACCAATTCGACACCCGCCGTTCGCCACGCGCATAGGCACGCCATCCACGGCCAAAGGCGCGGCCGATACGTTCTGCGGTGCTGGTGCGGGTTGTGGTGTTCATGGTCGTCTCCTGCTACTGAGGAATGCCTATTCCAGTGTGCTCCACTTCATTCCGTTTCGGGCTTCAATGTGTTTTCTTGCTGCTTCAGGACGCTTCGTCATCCGGTTCCACCGGGCCGGAGTCGGGCTCCACGCCGATGCGGTAGGTGGCAACGAAACGCGGCCAGTCCACATGGTCAACCAGGTCGATGTCCTCGACAATGCTGACCTTCGTTCCCGCACGCTCGAACAGAGCGATGCTCGCGGCGGGATAGTTGTTGCGCGACGGATAGAGCACCCCGTCGAACAGCGGCTGGCCGTCGTCGCCAACCATCGCATACACCTGGGCCGACACCTGCTGCGTGTGCGTGTAATCGCGGCTCGCCAACTGCTCCAGATTCAGGCCGAAGTAGCCCGCCATCACGCCCGGCGCCGTGAGGTCGGCCAGGAGCACGTCGTCCAGCACGCCCACAGCGCGGACCATCCGGGCGTGGACCTCCTTCAGGGCGATGGAGCGTTTCGTGTCTTCAAGCCACTGGTGCTTGTGAAACACCGACTCCATCAGCGCCGTGGGCAGGTCTCGCCCCAGGTAGAGCACGCCGTAGGCCCCCGCCGGGTCATCGTAGCGATTCGTGCTGCTGCGACCATAGTACAGCGGGCTGCCCCGATAGACGACGCGGCTCACATGCTGGAGCAGTTCACCGGCATCGATCAGGAACGAAGGCAGCTCGTGGCTCATGGCGATCTCGCTTCAATGCACCTGAACGCCCAGCACGTTGAACACGACCTCGGCCACGTCGTCGATCGTGCCATGCGTCACCGCATCCACCGGCGAGCGCCCACCCAAGCCTTCGAGCGGTTCGGACAGTGCGCGGTAGATCGTCCAGTGATCGATACCCTCGACCTCCTGAAGCACGGTTTGGGTCAACTGCTGTTTCACCGGGTCGAGCTGCCAGTCGGGCAGCTTCTGACCGCGCGGCCCCACGTTCAGCGCCAGCAGCCGACGCGCGAGGATGTCCTTGTAGATCTGCTGGCGCGACTTGTCCGCCAGCTTGGCGAACTCCGCGGGCGGCAGGTTGTGCGGCTGGTTGAAGGTTTCCAGCAGCACGGCACGGCCTCGCTGGACGTCGGTTTCATTCGGTGCCCAGCGCGTGTCGGCACGCAGCGCGGCCGCCTTGCGTGCAAGGGCCTGCCCAACGGTCTCCCCCTCCAAGTTGGCGGGCAGTGTCACCGCTTCCACACGCTCGTGGACGAACGCCTGCAACTCGGCCGCGAAAGCCGTGGCATCCCGGATTTCGACGGTATCCGCGAAGCGGCGTACATCTTCCACCGTGACGCGCGGCAGACGGTCGGCAATGAATTCAATGGCAGTGGGCATGGTCATCTCCCGAGTAGGTTTGGGACAGGATTCACTCTAGTCGCCTTTGTCGCGTTTGTCAACTTAGTCGCCTGAGTGAGAACAACCTACCTGGCGGAAGCAGCGTTCCCACAGCATAGGCAGAGGCCAGCGCCGGGTCGCCGTCCAATGCATTCGAGCGGGTTCCACATTGACGCTGGAGCCGCAACCCAGGCCTCGCTATACCGAAACGGTTAAAGGCCAAAGGGCCGAAATGGCAAGGGAATGGGGTGCAAGGGGAAAGGCCCTACCTCGAAAAGGCCAAAAGGCCTCCCGGTCGGCCCGTCATCAGGACACCCACATGCTTTCCCTGTTCCAGCGAAAACGGCCCCCGGTCGCTGCCGCACCGACGCCACCACCCGTCACCGCCCTCCCGAAAGGGCTGCTGCGTCCTGAGTCGGCCGCATCGCTGCTGGCCACCCCACGCCGGCAGAAGCTGCTGGAGCACATCTGGCAGCGTACCTCGCTCTCGCGTAGGCAATTCGCCACCCTGTATCGCACGCCCCTGGAACGCTATGCCGAACTGGTCCAGGCCTTCCCGGCCTCCGAGGCGCATCACCATGCCTACCCGGGCGGCATGCTCGACCACGGCCTGGAGATCGTCGCCTACAGCCTGAAACTGCGGCAGTCCCATCTGCTGCCCATCGGTGCCAGTCCCGAAGACCAGGCGGCGCAGTCCGAAGCCTGGACCGCCGCCGTTGCCTATGCTGCGCTGCTCCACGATATTGGCAAGATCGCCGTCGATCTACACGTCGAACTGGCCGACGGCAGTACTTGGCATCCGTGGCATGGCCCGCTGCACCAGGCGTACCGATTTCGCTACCGTGACGACCGCGAATACCGCCTGCACAGCGCCGCAACAGGCTTGCTCTATCGCCAACTGCTCGACCGCCACGTCCTGGACTGGCTCAGCGACTATCCGGCTCTCTGGGCACCGCTGCTCTATGTGCTGGCCGGTCAGTACGAACATGCCGGTGTACTGGGGGAACTTGTCGTGCAAGCAGACCGGGCGTCGGTGGCCCAGGAGCTGGGCGGCGATCCGGTGCGCGCCATGGCCGCGCCCAAGCACGCACTGCAACGCAAGCTGCTGGACGGGTTGCGCTACCTGCTCAAGGAACAGTTGAAGCTGAACCAGCCGGAAGCCTCCGATGGCTGGCTCACCGAGGATGGTTTGTGGCTGGTGAGCAAGACGGTTTCGGACAAACTGCGCGCACACCTCCTGTCTCAGGGGATCGATGGCATTCCTGCGAACAACACCGCCGTGTTCAACGTGCTGCAAGACCACGGCATGCTCCAGCCCACCTCGGACGGCAAAGCGGTCTGGCGCGCGACCGTGACCAGCACGACCGGCTGGTCCCATTCGTTCACCCTGTTGCGTCTCGCTCCCGCGCTGATCTGGGAGTCTGGCGAGCGACCAGCACCTTTCGCGGGCACGGTAGAGATCGACGCGACGCCCGCGGAAAACGACGCCTGCATGTCGGCTCCCGCGCCTACCGTCTCGGTGAACCCAGCGCAGGGAGGTCAAGAGCCTCCGATTTGGGAGGGCGACAGCACCACCATCGTTTCACCGCCCGCAGCCCAGCCCGTGCCCGACGTCATGGAGGATTTGCTCGCGATGGTGGGCTTGGGTGAGTCGGCCGGCGTTGGCCAGGATGCCGAGGAGTTCCTCCACACCCCCGCGCCAGCAACAGCCGCGACGTCCATTCCATCGCCTGCACCTGCACCCGCGCCTACGCCTGGGTCATCGGCAACGAAGCCATCCGGGGAACAGTTCATGGTTTGGCTGAAGCAGGGAATCGCCTCACGACGGCTCATCATCAACGACGCGAAGGCACTCGTGCATACGGTGAATGAGACGGCCTACCTGGTCAGCCCGGGTGTGTTCCAACGCTATGCGCAGGAGCATCCCGAAGTGGCCGCACTCGCCAAGCAGGAGAATCAACAGGATTGGCAGTGGGTGCAGAAGCGCTTCGAGAAGCTGCAGCTACATCGAAAGCAGCCCAATGGCCTGAACATTTGGACCTGTGAAGTCACGGGCCCGAGGAAGTCCCGCCGACTGCATGGCTACCTCCTCGAAGATGGGTCCTTGGCACTCGCCGAAATACCGCCCAACAATCCCTATCTTGCTCTGACTCAGGAAGGATGACGCGATTCGGGCATTGATCGCCACCGTCGTGTGGCGACGATCAATGCCCCGCGAAAATTGGCAACATTTGGCGAACTGAGCTACTCGGCCCGCGCCAACTCCTGTGCAAGGAACGGAGCGGTTCTGCTGCCAGACGTTCGGGCCACCTGCTGAGGGGAGCCCGCCACCACGATGCTGCCGCCGGCAGCGCCTGCACCAGGCCCCACGTCGATCACCCAATCGGCCTGGGCCACCGCGCGCATATCGTGTTCGATCATCACTACGGTATTGCCGGCATCGACCAGGCGCTGCAACTGCACCAGCAGCCGGTCGGCGTCCGACGCATGCAGCCCGGTAGTCGGCTCGTCGAGCACGTACAGGCTTCGGCCGCGCTGGCTGCGCTGAAGCTCGGTCGCCAGCTTGATGCGCTGCGCCTCGCCACCGGAAAGCTCAGTGGCTGGTTGTCCCAGGCGCAGATAGCCCAGTCCGATGTCGCGCAGCAGTTGCAGGGGCCTTGCCACCGCGTCTTCACCCGCGAAGAATTCGCTGGCCTCGTCCACGGTCATCTGCAGCACCTCGGCGATGTTGCGCCCGTTCCACTGCACCTTCAGCGTGGCCTCGTTGTAGCGCGCGCCATGGCAGGTCGGGCACGGCGCGTACACGCTGGGCATGAACAGCAGTTCCACGCTAACGAAACCCTCGCCCTCGCAAGTCTCGCAGCGCCCCTTGGCGACGTTGAACGAGAACCGTCCGGCATCATAGCGGCGGCGTCGAGCATCGGGCGTGGCAGCGAACAGCTTGCGCACATGGTCGAACAGGCCCGTGTAGGTGGCCAGGTTCGACCGCGGCGTGCGCCCGATCGGTTTCTGGTCCACCTGCACCAGACGCTGTACGGCGTCCACGTCGCCCGCCAGATGGCCGCCGGTCGCTTCGATCACTGCCGGCCCTTCGCTGGTGGCGCTTTCGGCTACATCGTCTTCCGGCTCGTGGCCCAGGTGCAGCAGCACCAGCTCCGGCAGGGCCTGCGCGACGAGGCTGGACTTGCCCGAGCCGGAGATGCCGGTGACGGCCGTCAGCACGCCCAGCGGAATGCGCGCATTCACGCCATGCAGGTTGTGGCGGTGAATGTCCTGCAGCTCCAGCCAGCCGGTCGCTTCGCGTGCCCGGCTTCCCGGCGCGGGGATCTCATCGAACAGGTAGCGTGCAGTACGCGATTCGGCAATCTTGCGCAGGCCATCCGGCTCGCCGCTGTAGAGCACGCGGCCGCCACGCTCCCCAGCATCCGGCCCGACATCCACCAGCCATTGCGCGCGGCGCATCAGGTCCAAGTCGTGCTCCACCACGAACACCGAGTTGCCGGCGTCGCGCAGCCGGTCGAGCGCGTCGTACAGGGCCTGGCTATCGGAGGGGTGCAGGCCCGCGGAGGGCTCGTCGAGCACGTACACGACACCGAACAGCAGGGAACTCAATTGCGTGGCCAGCCGCAGGCGCTGCAACTCGCCGGCCGAAAGCGTCGGCGTGGCCCGGTCCAGCGTCAGGTAGCCCAGGCCCAGCCCACGCAGTTGGCGCAGGCGTGCCATCACGCCACCGGCCAGGCGCTGCGCGGCGAGGCGCTTTTCTTCCGATAGCGCCGAGGTGCGGCGCACGTCGGGCGATACCGCATGGACGGCGCGGCCGGAGGCCGCGCGTTCGGCACGGTCGCGTCGGGTCGCTTCCTTGTCCGTAGCCGCCCCCGCTGCATGGGCGCGGAAATCGCCCTGGGCGATGGGTTCGAGCAAGGCCGCCAACTGGTCCAGCGGCATCTGCATGAACGCGCCGATGTCCACGCCGGCGAAGGTGACCGACAGCGCCTCGGGCTTGAGCCGCTTGCCGTGGCAGGTGGGGCACGGTTTGCCCTCCATGAACCGGGACACGCGCTTTCTCATCAACGCGCTCTGGGTGTTGGCAAAGGTGTGCAGCACGTAGCGCCTGGCGCCGGTGAAGGTGCCCATGTAGCTCGGCTCCATCTTGCGCTTGAGCGCGGCGCGGGTTTCGGCGGGCGTGAAGCCGGCGTACACCGGCACCGTCGGTGTTTCCTCGGTGAACAGAATCCAGTCGCGATCCTTCTTCGGCAGGTCCTTCCACGGTCGGTCAACGTCGTAGCCCATGCTGACCAGGATGTCGCGCAGGTTCTGGCCTTGCCAGGCGGGGGGCCAGGAGGCGATCGCCCGCTCGCGGATGCTCAGGGAGGGATCGGGCACCATGATGGCCTCGGTCACCTCGTACACATGGCCCAGGCCGTAGCAGGTCGGGCACGCTCCCTGCGGCGTGTTGGGCGAAAAATCCTCGGCGTACAGCATCGGCTGGTTGGCCGGATAGGCGCCGGCGCGCGAATACATCATCCGCACCAGGCTGGACAAGGTGGTCACACTGCCCACGGAGGAACGCGCGTTGCTGGAGCCCCGCTGCTGCTGCAGCGCCACCGCCGGCGGCAGGCCGTCGATCGCATCGACGTCCGGCACGCCGGCCTGCTCGATCAGTCGCCGCGCATAGGGGGCCACCGACTCGAAGTAGCGTCGCTGGGCCTCGGCATAGATGGTGCCGAAGGCCAGCGAGGACTTGCCGGAGCCGGAGACACCCGAGAACACCACCAGCGCGTTACGCGGGATGGAGACGTCCACCTCCTTGAGGTTGTTCTCGCGCGCACCGCGCACTTCCACCATGCCGCTGGCCGCAGCGGTACAAGAGGATTCACCGAAAGAATTGTTTGGCAAGTTTTTATCCTGTAGTTCGTCCCGCTCAGGACGGGACTTCCTGAGTTCGGGTGCCGCGGCGGCTGGCTTCGAGCACTGCGGTGACAGTGCGGGCGTCGTAGCTGCCGCGCAGACGACGACCCTCGACGAAGAACGTCGGCGTGGCGTGCGCACCGCTGGCGACCGCACTGGCGAGGTCGCGCTCGACACGCTCGATCACCGCAGGGCTGTCGAGATCCGCGATGAACCGTTCGACGTCGAGCCCAAGCTCGGCGGCGTAGCCGATCAGATGCTCGCGCTCCAGCGCATGCTGACGGGTGAACACGAAGTCCAGCCACGGCCAGAACATCCCCTGGTTCGCCGCTGCCTCGGACGCCCGCGCGGCAATCGGCCCGTGCGGGTGGTGCGGCAGATGGCGCACCACATACCGCAGGTCGTCACCGAAGTGGGCGCGCAGATCGTCCCACGAACCGGTGGCGTGCGCACAGTACGCGCACTCGAAGTCCACGTACTCGACGAGTGTGAGCTGGGCGTCCTCCGGCCCGCGGATGTGATCGATCTCCGGATCGACCGGCGGCTCAAGCACCATCGGCAGGTCAGCGGTCTTCTCACCCCACCGCTGGGCGGCGACCTTGAAGATCAGCCACCCGAGCAACGTGGCGAACACCATCGACACGAGCACGCCGACCGTCGCCTGGCGGCCCAGGTCGGAGGTCGTGCCGAACGCGAGCCCGATGATCAGCAGCGACACGGTGAAGCCGATCCCGGACAGCGCCGCCCCACCGAACACGCTCCCCACCCCGACGCCCTCGGGCAGCCGGCCCAGGCCGAGACGGACGGCGACGAGCGTGGTGAGCCCGATGCCCAAGAGCTTGCCGAGCACGAGCCCTGCGATGACGCCCCACGTGACTGGCGAGCCAAAGGCCTCGGCGAGCAGCCCGCCACGCACGTCCACCCCGGCGTTCGCCAAGGCGAAGATCGGCACGATCAGCAGCGCCGTCGGCAGCCGCAGGAACTCGTGCAATCGCTCGTTCACCGAGATACCCCGGGACAGCCCGCAGTCCACCGCGCGGGCCGATGCGGCACTCGGCGACTGCCAGAAGTCACGGAACAACTGTCTTGCCGCAACGACCCCGTGACGTTGCGTCGCATAGGCGGGGATCAGCAGCCCCGCGGCCATCCCGGCGAGGGAGGCATGGATGCCGGAATACACGGTTGCGAACCACAGCACGATCACGATCAACACATACGGCGTCGCCCGCCACTGGCGGGTGCGCCCCAACAACCACAATCCAACGAGGCTGGCGAGGGCGATAAGCAACGGGACGATCCGGATCTCCTCGCTATAGACGATGCCGATGATGGACACTGCGAGGAAGTCATCGACCACGGTCAGGGTGAGCAGGAACACGCGCAACTGACCCGATAGCCGCGGGCCGACGATCGCCAAGGTGCCCAGCATGAACGCCGTATCGGTGCCGACCACCGCACCCCACCCGTGCAGGCCCTCACTTCCGGCTAGTTTCACGATCAGGACATACACCAGCGCGGGAAGCACGACTCCCGTGACCCCCGCGATCAGGGCGAGGCGGGCACGGCTGCGGTCACGGAGCGATCCGTGGGCGAACTCCTGACGCACCTCCAGTCCGATCAGGAAGAAGAAGACGACCATCAGGCCGTCGTTGACCCAGTGATGCAGATCCATGTGTAGGCGCAGTGGCCCGAAGTTGAACCCGACGTCTAGGTGCCACAACTCGAAATAGGCGTTAGATAGCGGCGAGTTCGCCCACACGAGCGCCACAACCGTGACGATCACCAGCAGCACCGCAGCGCCAGACTCCGTGCGTAGATAGTGGGCAACGCGTCTCCGTCTGATATGCGCCGAGGACTCACCAAAAGAAGAGGCTGGCATGTGCTTATCCTGTAGTTTGTGAGATCACGATGGGCAGGTTTCGGAGGCGACCGGTCAGGCGTCCGCCTCTGGCAGCGTCCCATCATCCAGCGAGCGCAGCCAAGTAAGCCATTCTCCCAGCCTGCGCTCAACACCTCTGTCCGTTGGCTGATACCAGCCCGGCCGCGCCACGCCCTCGGGAAAGTAGCTTTGCCCAGCGGCGTAGCCGTTGGGCTCGTCAGGAGCGTAGCGGTAGCCTTCGTGATACCCCATCTGCTGCATCAGCTTCGTCGGCGCATTGCGAAGATGGAGAGGCACAGGCAGGGAGCCGCTGTTCTTGACGAAGGTCTTCGCCTTGTTCCAGGCGGCATAGGCAGCGTTCGACTTGGGGGCGGCAGCAAGGTAGGTCGCCGCGTGGGCAATCGGTATTTCGCCTTCGGGGGAACCCAGCCTCTCATAAGCCAGCGCGGCATTGAGCGCCAGTTGCAGCGCCTGCGGGTCGGCATTGCCGATGTCTTCGCTGGCCACTACCACCATGCGGCGGGTCACCTGGCTGACGTCGCCGCTACCGTCAAGGATGCGGGCCAGCCAATACAGGGCCGCATCAGGGTCGGAGCCCCGTAGCGACTTGTGGAAGGCTGAGAGCTGCCAGTAGAACTCGTCACCGCCCTTGTCGAACCTGCGCAGCGATGGACTGGTGGACAGCTTGGCGGACTGGCCATCGACCACGGTCTTGCCAGCGCCCGACGCCGCATTCGTCACCTGCTCAAGCAGATTGAGGAAGCGCCTGCCATCGCCATCGGCAAAGCCCTTGAGCAGATCCAGCGCGTCCGCGTCCAACGTGACGCCCTGGAGATGCGGCAGTGCGCGTTCGTAGAGTTGGTTCAGTTCGTCGCTGGACAGCGGTTCGAGGGTATAGACCTGCGCGCGCGAGAGCAGTGCGGAATTGACCGCCAACCCCGGATGCTCGGTCGTCCCCCCCACCAGGGTCAGGAGCCCCGACTCGACATGGGGCAGCAGGGCATCCTGCTGCGCCTTGTTGAAGCGATGGATCTCATCGACGAAAAGCACCGTCGATCGACCATGGTTGTCCAGTTCGGCCTGGGCCTCGTCGATGGCTTGCCGGATGTCCTTCACCCCGGCCAGCACGGCCGAGATGGCGATGAATCGGCTGTCGGTCGCACTGGCGGCCAGGCGCCCTAGGGTGGTCTTGCCCACGCCTGGCGGCCCCCAGAGGATGAACGAGTGCAACTTGCCCGCCTCGAACGCGAGACGCAGCGGCTTGCCGGGGCCGAGCAAGTGCCGTTGCCCGACGAATTCGTCCAGCGTCTTGGGCCGCAGGAGTTCGGCCAAGGGAGGCTTGGGCTTTGTCGTGAATAGATCGGTCAAGTTCCTCTCCCTGGCATTTCTGATAGTTGACGTTCCGATAAGGTGGGCACCTCAATCCAGAGAGCCGGATTTATCCAACGCCGTGGGCTCTTTGTCGGCAATCGCATGCATGATGATGCGAGAGCCGCGGTAGCCGATGCTGTGGTTCCATACCCAGCTCAAAGCGACACTGAGACGATTTCGCGTGCCGATCAGAAAGTAGATGTGCGCCAGCTTCCAGATCCACCACGCAAAGGCACCACGCAGCTTCACCCGCCCCATGTCAATCACCGCCAGGCTGCGGCCGATGGTGGCCAGGTTCCCCTGATGCCGGTATTTGAAAGGCCCGTCAGCGGGCTTGCCCTTCAAACGCCGTCCAATCAGGTTAGCGACGTACTTCCCTTGCTGTTTGGCGGCCGGGGCGATGCCCGGCACGGGCTTCCCATCGGCCATGGTGCACGAGGCTGTATCGCCGATGGCGAAGACCTCCGGGCGACCGGCCACCGTCAGGTCAGGGCCAACGACCACTCGACCAGCACGATCAGACGCAGCGCCCAACCAGCGAGCCGCGGGAGACGCCTGGACTCCGGCGGCCCAGACGATGGTCTTGGCCGAAAGGGGCTTGCCGCCATACACCACGCCGTCGGCCGAGCATTCGGTGACCGGAGTACCCAGCACGACCTCGACCCCGAGTTTTTCGAGTGCCTGGCGCGTATAGGCCGAAAGATCCTCTGGAAAGACCGACAACAGACGCGGGCCAGCCTCGATCAGTACAACCCGCGATGTGCTCGGGTCGATCGAGCGGAAGTCACGCGCCAGCGTGTCTCGTGCCAGCTCGGCGATGGTTCCGGCCAATTCAACCCCGGTGGGACCACCACCGATGATGACGAACGTCTGCAGCGCGGCACGCTGCTGAGGATCGCTCGTGCGCTCAGCTTCCTCGAAAGCCGCGAGGATTCGGCCCCGAATGGTCGTGGCATCTTCCAGCGTCTTCAACCCCGGCGCGAAAGCCCCCCATTCGTCGTGTCCGAAGTAGGCATGGGTAGCACCTGTCGCGAGCACGAGCGTGTCGTAGGTTTGCCGCATTCCATTGTTGAGAATGACCTGACGCGCGTCCTGGTCGATACCTTCCACTTCCGCCATCAAGGTGTTCACTTCCGGGCGATTTCGGAAGAGATAGCGAATAGGCCAGGCGATCTCGGATGTCGAAAGTGACGCACCTGCGACCTGGTAAAGCAAGGGTTGGAACAGGTGATGATTGCGCCGATCGATGATCGTCACATCGACCTCGACACCAGCAAGCTGGTTGGCAACCTCGATCCCGCCGAAGCCCGCTCCGATAATGACGACGTGATGTCGGTTTTTGGAGGTCTTTGTCATGACCTGATCTCCTCTCTCAGCGTTTCAGCGCCGATGCGTGGTGTGCCATATGCTCGCCAATGAAGCTGGCAATGAAGTAGTAGCTGTGGTCGTAGCCTGGGCGCAGATTCAACGTGAGCGGGTGCCCCGTCTCGTCGCAGGCTTTGCGCAGCAGGTCGGGCTGAAGCTGGCTCTCCAGGAACTCGTCGCCCAAGCCCTGATCAACCAGCAACGGCAAACGCTCCTGCACGGTGCGAATCAGCTCCACGGTGTCGTACTGCTTCCACACTTCCCGATCGCTGCCCAGGTACGCCTCGAAGGCCTTGTGCCCCCAGGGAACCTGGGTGGGGGCGACGATGGGCGAGAAGGCCGAGACGCTTCGATAACGGCCCGGGTTGCGCAGGGCGATGACCAGAGCGCCGTGTCCTCCCATGGAATGGCCGCTGATGCTCCGCTCCGCTGTCACGGGAAAGTGGGCCTCGATCAGCGCCGGCAATTCCTGCACGACGTAGTCGTACATCCGATGATTCGCAGCCCAGGGTTCCTGTGTGGCGTTGACGTAGAAACCCGCCCCCTGTCCGAGGTCATAGGCAGGATCGTCGGCAACGCCTTCGCCGCGAGCACTGCTATCGGGCGCGACGACGGCAATGCCATGTTCGGCCGCGTAGCGCTGGACGGCGGCCTTGGTGATGAAGTTCTGCTCGGTGCAGGTGAGGCCTGAAAGCCAGTACAGCACCGGCACCTTGCCGTGCTGTGCCTGCGGAGGCAGATAGACGCCGACCTTCATCGTGCAACCGAGCGTCGTGGATTCATGCTGATAAACGTCCTGCCAACCATCAAAGCTGGCGTGATGTTCGATGCGTTCCATGTAGTTCTCCTATGTTCAAAGGAACGGCGCAGCTCTCGCGCGCCAGGACGGCAGCTCGTCAGGAAGATTTCTCTTCCGCTGCCGTGTCGCCGTGGGCGTGTCTGATCCTGCGCACGATCCACCAGATCGTCAGCATCACCGCAGGCACCAGAACCGCCATCACCGGCGCCACGCTGTCGTGAACCATCGGAATGCCCTTGAGCAAATAGCCGAGAAGACTCACGACGTAATAAGAAATTGCCGCGACCGACAGGCCTTCGACGGTTTGCTGAAGGCGCAATTGCATCTTGGCCCGGTTGTTCATCGACGCAAGCAGATCGCGGTTCTGGCGTTCAAGCTCGACGTCGATCCAGGAACGCAGCAACGCGATGGCCCGGGTCAGCTTGTCGGAGAGCTTGGTCTGGCGCTCCTTTACGGATTGGCATGTCCGCATGGCGGGAGCGATGCGACGCTGCAGGAAATCCGCCCAGGTGCAGTACCCGGATACGGCCTCTTCCGAAAGCGCTGCCAGCCTTTCCTCGACGATCTCGTAGTAGGCACGACTGGCGCCGAAGCGATAGAGATTCGCCGCAACGCCAGCTTCCAGTTCGGCAGCCAGGCCGGTCAATTCGGACAGCAGCACGTCGCTGTCGCGCCGTTCCACCAAGCTCGTACACATCTCGTCGGTGATCGCCGCAAGGCGCGACTCCATGCGCCGCAGCTCCGACGTCATCGACCGCGTCAACGGCAAGGACAGCAACGCCAAGGTACGGTAGGTCTCGATCTCCAGCAGACGTTGAGCCAGCGCACCCGCCCGCGCCGGGGTCAAATCGCGGGCAAGGACGAGGATCTGCGTCAGGCCATCCTCATCCTGTCGGAAGTCGGTGAGGATGGCGGCAGAGCCGTTCTCCACCAGCGAGTAGCACAGGCTGGCAGGATCGAAGCGATCGGCCTCCTTCTCCGTTTCCGGCGTCCATGGAAGAAGTCTCAAACGGATGCCGGATACGACCGGGCCGGGAGGAACAAATCCATGCTTGAACGGATTTTCGCCGCACGGCTCTCCCGTCTCGGAATCCAGCGAAGCGCACCAGAGATACGTTGAGAACTCGGTGTGCTTTTCACAGTGCAGGTCTCCCTCATCCCATGTCATGCCGTGAAGCGGCGTAGCGTGGTCGGGCTCGGCAACGCCGAAGCGATGAGACAACTCACTCATCGCCATCTGATCCCTGGCCTGATCGCCTTCGGTCATGAAAGCGAGCTGCAATATGCCGCGGGGGGCCTGAATCAACAGATGCGGGCGCGCATGCACTTCACCCACGGCCGCAGCACGATCGGCATAGGCCGGCATGCCGTACACGGTGGCGGTCGGGGCGGGTTGTACGGTCGTCGCATTGATGTTGGCCGGCTCTTGCATAACGACCTCATTTCTCATTGGTTGAAAAACACGCTTCAAAGCAAATGCCCGCAGCCATGCGTTTCGCACATGGCTGCGGGCCGATCTTCATGAGCAGGCACCGCTCTACACGGTCCGTCTAATAGGCTCGCCGTATAGAGGCTTGTGCTGGCCCTTTCAGAACGCCCTCAGCTTCCTTGCTTTCAGACGAAGGTGTACGAGCAGACCTTGTTGCCCGCCGGATCACGCAGGTAGGCCGCATAGGCACCCGGCAGGTGACCACGTGCGCCAGGCTGGCCCTCGTCGGTGCCGCCTGCGGCAAGGCCGGCAGCATGGAAGGCATCCACTTCGGCGGGAGTGGCGGCCGCAAAGCCGATCGTCACGCCGTTGCTGGAGGGCGCTTCACCATTGCCCGGACGGGCGATGATGAAAGCCGGCTTTTCGCGACCGAAAAGTACCCATCCGTTGTTGAAAGGACCGAGGTTCTTGATGCCAAGAGCACCCAGAGCGGCGTCGTAGAACGCGACCGACTTCTGAAGGTCGGCAGCGCCGATAAAAATGTGCGAAAAGATGCCATCGCCAGAAATGACAGGAGTGGACATGATTAATTTCCTTGGTGGTTGGTGTTGAATGGGTAGTGGGCGGTCAGTAGTGGATCACCGTGCGAATCGACTTGCCTTCATGCATCAGGTCGAAGGCCTTGTTGATGTCGTCGAGGCCCATGGTGTGGGTGACGAACGGGGCGAGATCGATCTCGCCTTTCATTGCGTCCTCCACCATGCCGGGAAGTTGAGTGCGGCCCTTGACCCCGCCGAAAGCCGAGCCCTTCCAGGTGCGACCGGTGATCAACTGGAACGGGCGCGTCGAAATTTCCTTGCCTGCACCAGCCACGCCGATGACGATCGACTGGCCCCAGCCACGATGTGCTGCTTCTAGTGCCGAGCGCATCACGTTGACGTTGCCGATGCACTCGAAGGTGTGATCGACACCCCAACCGGTCATCTCGATGAGAACCTCGTGAATCGGCTTGTCGAAGTCCTTCGGGTTGAGGCATTCGGTCGCGCCGAAGGTACGAGCCAGCTCGAACTTCGCTGGATTGGTGTCGATGGCGATGATGCGACCTGCCTTGGCCTGGCGTGCCCCCTGAATCGCAGCGAGCCCGATGCCGCCGAGGCCGAAGATGGCCACAGAGTCACCCGGCTGAACCTTGGCCGTGTTGTGAACAGCGCCGATGCCGGTGGTCACACCGCAACCCAGCAGGCAGACATGCTCGGGATTGGCGTCCGGGTTGATCTTGGCCAGCGAGACTTCGGCCACCACCGTGTATTCGCTGAAGGTCGAGCAGCCCATGTAGTGGTAGATCGGCTGGCCGTTGTAGCTGAAGCGGGTGGTGCCATCGGGCATCACGCCCTTGCCCTGGGTGGCGCGCACCGCGACACACAGGTTGGTCTTGCCGGACTTGCAGAACAGGCACTCGCCGCACTCGGCGGTATAGAGGGGAATGACGTGATCGCCAGGCTTCACGCTGGTCACACCTTCACCCACCTCCACGACGATACCCGCACCTTCATGACCCAGCACGACCGGGAAGAGACCTTCGGGGTCGTCGCCCGACAGGGTGAAGGCGTCGGTATGGCAAACGCCGGTGTTCGTGATCTTGATGAGCACCTCGCCCTTGCGCGGCGGCTCGACGTCGATCTCGACGATTTCCAGCGGCTTTCCTGGCCCGAAGGCAACTGCTGCACGTGATTTCATGATGTCGCTTCCTTTACTAGCTAACTAAATTTGCCCTCACCGAGGGCACCCTGGTGCCTCTACCGCAGATAGGAGCGGACGATAGAGATGGTCTCGTCAATGGACTTGTTCTGCGAATCGCTCCTGATTTCGCTACTGGGAAACTCTTCCCGCAGATAGCTCTCCAGAACGGTTGCCATCAATCCGTTGACTGCCCCACGAACGGCCGCAAGCTGCTGAAGAATTGCAGGGCATTCCGCACCTGCATCGAGCGCTTGCTCAAGAGTCGCTACCTGACCTTTGATGCGCCGGATGCGCGTCAGGGCTTGCTTCTTTTCTTCCGGGCTGTGTGGCATCGAACACCTCTCTACTTGGGTACACCGCCGCATTATACAATACTCCACCATAGTATATGCGGCCGAACTTCGCCACAAATTCTGTGCTCTTCGAGCACTATTACAGGCTAGTACAGATTTGTTCCCAAGAAGCGCAAAACATTCAAATCAATGAATATTTCTTGCATGTATCGACAGCATCGGGGCAAGTTCAAAACCGGTCAAACTGGAAAAATCTATGCGCAGATAGATATGGCCTATCTAAGCCAACTCATCGAGCTGAAGCTATCAAGATGAGACCGGCTAGGCGACCTGACGACCCGAGTACCGAGCCTTCCTCAGTGCAGGCAACATCTGGCCGTCCCAGTCACGATCGACCGCAACCTGGGCCTGTTCCTGGTTTCGTTCGAGGGCTTCAACGTCCAGATCAGCAATCGCCCATGTCTGCGTGCCGCAAGTCGTCGCGAGAATGCCATCCTCCGGGAATCCGCGATCCATGGGTGCATAGATCGTGGCCTCGCCAGTATTCGTGTCCAGCGCCGGGCTCCAGTCAGCAGCTCCGGTCGTCACGGCCTGCGCGATGAACATTCGGTTCTCCAGTGCCCGCGCCATGCAGCCCACACGGACCCGGGTTGCACCTGCTTGGGTGTCGGTACAGCTCGGGACCAGCAGCAGGCGCACTCCCGCCTCTCGCTGGGCTCGCACGGGCAATGGAAACTCACTGTCATAGCAAACAGCGATGCCGGCACGCACGCCTTTCAAATCGAACACCTTCAGTTCGTCGCCACCCTCGATGACGCCGGCGTCTTTCTCGAACCCCGTCAACTGCAATTTGTCTTGGTAGTCGCGTGTGCCGTCAGGCGCAAACCACCAAGCCCGGTTGCGGTAGCGGTCCAATCCAACCTGGGTCAAAAACGTACCGGCCTGAATGGTCATGCACAACTCGCGCGACAGGTCGGCATACAGTGCCAGCCACGCAGGCTGCAAGGCCTGCAGCGCGGCCAGAGAGGCGTTGAAATCATGGCGGATGCCAGGCTCGAACGTTGCAGCCAGTTCGAGGGATAGATACTCGGGCAACACGGCCAGTTCCGCCCCGCCACGGCGCGCCTCCTCCAGAACCAGCCGCTGCCGCGCAGCAAATGCCTCGAAGCCCGCGGGCTGACCCACTGAGTATTTCGCAACTGCTACTTTCATTTCGCGTTCTCCAGGGAGTGCAGCCACATCGTGAGCGTCTGCTCGGTTTCGCTCGGCTCACCCACCTGCTTCCAGGGCAGCGTAACCTTCATGTCCGACTGCCGCACGTAGCCGCGACGGGTCCAGAAGGGGTCATTACTGCGGTAGTTGGAAGGACGCCGGAGATCGTCGTCTGCACGATCCACCGACGCGAACGATGCCCACTGCATGCCGCCCAACGAACGGGCATGCGCTTCGCGCTCGTCAAAGAAGCGATGGCCCAGGCCAAGGCCCCGGAAGGCCGGGAGCAGGACTGATTCGCCACAGTAAAACACTGCCTCCACCGGGATTCCTCGATCGGCGAACGGCACATGGAAGGCCGGCTCCGCATCGCCGAGCGGCAACCCCGTGGACGCACCCACGACCACATCATCAGCGAGCGCGAGTACCAGCAGGCTGTCTGCCGAACGGGCGTACATGGCGAGGTAGTGCTTCTCGTATTCGGTGTCGCCCTCGTACAGGTAAGGAAAGCTGCGGAAGACGCTCGCCCGCAGGCCTGCCACGGCATCGAACCATTCGGCAATGTCCGGGCCACGACGAACCAGCACCTGCACGTCGCTGGTCATTTCAGGCGTCCCCTCCAACCTGTGCGATCCAGTCGCCGAGGTTGTAGTAGTTGGTGACACGAGCGATCTTGCCATCGCGGATCTCGAAGAACGCGCCGCCCGGCAGCACGTAGCGCTGGCCCTGGGCTTCCGGCAGCCCGTCGTCCGTCACCTTGTATTCGCCATGCACCACGTACTCCGCGCCTGCACGCAGGCCGTCGGCGCTGACCATCACCACGATCCCGCGCAGTTGCTCGCCATAGCAGCGGTCCATGCGCTGCAGGAAGGCGCGGAAGGCTTCGCGACCGACCTCACGAGCGCCCTGGTTCAAGTCGTGCGCGACGTCATCGGTCAACATTGACAGCATGGCCTCGCGGTCGCCGCGGTTGAAGGCGTCGTAGTAGGCAGTGATGAGAGTCGCAGCGTTCATTCGCGTTCCTTGTTGGGTTGTTCGGAGCGGAGCATTCCGGGGTGTTGTCAGTCTGGGCAACCGCGCTCTCCTTGTATATGGAATTGTTGCGATTTTATAATTCCACAATCTGGAACAATTAACGAGCAGCGAAACCGGCCATGAGGCGTGCGTCATGAACAAAGAAATGGAACTACTGCGCATCTTTCGGGTGGCGGCCGAAAGCAGCAGTTTTCGCGATGCGGCCGTCCGGCTGGGGACTTCTCCGCAAGGTGTAACCCGTGCCATCCAGCAACTGGAGCAACACTACGGCGAGGTGTTGTTTCATCGAAGCACGCGCCAGGTGCGCATCACCGCCTTCGGCGAAGGGCTGCTAGACCAAGTGCGCCCCGCATTGGAGCGGTTCGAGGATCTGTGGCGAACGCCTAGCTCCGACCAGCAGGCCTCTCTGTCCGGTACGGTTCGCATCACCGCACCGCACAGCTTGGGCACCAGAGCGGTGCTACCGGCACTGGAGCGCGTGGCCGCGCGTCATCCCGGCATCACGCTGGATGTGCGCCTGTCCGATCGCATCAGCAATACGGTTGACGAAGGGATTGACGTCGGGATCAGGGTCGGATTCATGCGCGATAGCCGCTTCGTCGCACGCAAGGCCGCCGACATGAGACTCCCCATCGTTGCCGCTCCGCGCCTGATCAAGAAAGTGGGCGTACCTGCAAACATCGATGCGCTAAGCAGCCTGCCAGTTACCGTGGCCTTGGATATCAATACCGGCCGTCCCTGGCCTTGGCACTTCAAGGCGGGACGCCAGTGGACACCTACCGCACCCACTCTCGTCGCCGACAATGCCGACATGGAAATGGGAGCGGCGCTGGCCGGGATCGCGTTCGCGCAACTGGCGGACTACATGGCCGCCCCCTACATTGCCAGCGGGAAGCTCGTGCGAGTGCTGGAGAACGAAGAACCTCCGGCATGGGGGTTGTACGTCTATCGGCCTCAGCGTGGCCCCATTCCGGGAAGGGTTCGAGCGGTATTTGATGAAATGCTGGTCGCCGTTGGATCGTTGCCAGCTTTGCGCTGACACGTCGCAAGACGCTGTAGGGCACACATCTTGGAAAGCGGGGCACTGAGCCTCGGCGGCTCACCCCTCCGGTTGAATGATGAACCGACCGTCTGCCCGCTTGCCCCAGATGCAGATCGGTCGGCCATGCAACCCAATGCCGGCGAACGATTAGATGTAAATGAATTGCCGGTACAACCCATCCAACTGACGACGAATGTCTTCGACGCGCTGCTCGTCACCGGTATCGGTAAATTCGAGTAGCTGCTGTTCCTTGGCAGTGATCTGATCGCAAAGGTCGGACAAGTTCTCGCAGAAAGCCTCGGAATGAACGGTGGGCTCCTCCGTATTCGTCTCTTCCCCTGCTAGTTTTCGCACAGACGAGGCTGGAGAAATCCCATTTTCCTCGTTAAAGGCAATTTGAAGCTGCCTGCGCCTATTGGTCTCATCGATCGCCTGCTTCATCGCCGGCGTCACCGCGTCGGCGTACAAGATCGCCTTGCCGTTTTCATTCCGAGCGACTCGACCGATCATCTGAATGAGCGCATGGGCCGAACGCAAGAACCCTGCACGGTCTGCATCGAGAATGGCAACCAATGATGCCTCTGGAATATCCAGCCCTTCGCGCAAAAGACTAATCCCAATCAAAACATCGAACTCTCCTGCGCGCAGGCCATTGATGATCTCAACACGATCCTCCGCTTTTATGTCCGAATGCATGTAGCGCGCTCGAATCCCGTTGTCCGTCAAGAAATCCGTTAGCTCTTCTGCACTGACCTTCGTCAGCGTAGTCACAAGCACTCGATTCTTTCTCTTCACGCACTTCGATATTTCGGCAAGCAGGTCATCTATGTATCCATCCGCTTTCCGCACTTCAACCTTGGGGTCAAGCAGTCCCGTTGGCCTGATAACCTGTTCGACAACCCTGCCTTTCGACACCCTCAGCTCGTAGTCGCCCGGAGTAGCGGAAACAAAGATGGTCTGAGGCTTGACCTTCTCGAACTCGTCAAAGTTCAATGGCCGGTTGTTCTTCGATGAAGGCAAACGGAACCCGTAATCGATCAGCGTGTCCTTGCGCGCCTGATCCCCCCGGTACATTGCGGATATCTGTGGCACCATGACATGAGATTCATCGACGAACAGCAGCCCGTCTTTCGGCAAATAATCCAGCAACGTGATCGGAGGAGAAGCTGCGTCTCGGTCGCTGAAGTAGCAGGAATAATTCTCCATCCCCGAGCAATAGCCGACCTCGCGCATCATTTCCACGTCATGCGTGATCCGCTCGTACAGCCTGATTGCCTCGACCAAGCGATTATTCCTGTTCAGCTCGGCAACCCGCTCTTCCATATCAGCGAGTATCTTTTTGGATGCAGAATCTATTTTGTTCGTGGGCGGCGCGAAAAGCGTTTTTGGCGAAACCAAATAATGGTCTATCTCTCCCAACGTCTTGCCGGTAACAGGGTCCATCCATTGGACAGACGCAACAGTGTCATCCAACAGTTCCACCCGAACCGCCCTGTACTCGGAATCAGCGGGGAAAATGTCAATCACATCACCTTGGACGCGGAACGTTGCACGCTTGAGAGTGCGCTCCGTGCGATCATATTGCAGCAAAGCCAAGCGACGAATTAGCTCTCTCTGGTTTAGTTTGACCCCAGGGGACAGAGCGATCTGTAGCGCTCGGTATGCATCTGGATCACCCAGGCCGTAGATTGAAGACACCGAAGCGACGACGATCACGTCACGACGCTCAATCAAGGATTTGGTCGTGGACAGGCGCAGGCGCTCAAGGTGGTCATTGATGGCCGAGTCCTTTGGAATGAAACGATCGGTGCCCGGCATATAGATTTCGGGCTGAAAATAATCGTAGTAGGAAACGAAGTACTCGACCGCGTTCTCAGGAAAGAAGTGCTTCATTTCACCATAAAGCTGCGCGGTCAACGTCTTGTTAGGAGCCAAGATCAACGTAGGCCGCTTCAGACGATGAATCACATTGGCCATGGTGAAGGTCTTACCTGAGCCGGTGATACCTTTCAGCGTCTGGTGCGTCGCACCTTCTTCTATGTCCGACAGCAGGCGCGCTATCGCCTCTGGCTGGTCCCCCGCCGGCGTATAGTTGGAGTGCAGAATAAACATACCGGTTGACATTAGATATCTCCTAATTGAGCTACTTCAATTTGTCCTGATGTATCGGCTATTCCAGAAGACCTATAGCAGTACCAAACTGGGGTGTAAATGACGGCGATCCTGCCGCGCCCCACCTGGGCGTAGGCGTCGCCAACATGATAGCCCAGCACATGGGCGGGCTTCCCAGTGCATATCCGCCGATCGCCACGACGTCAGCCAGCGGCCCGTCTGCCAATGCACCTGGAGCCACTCGCCTCGTTGAGCGCTGACATCGAGCCGTGGCGGGCGAGGTTGCTCTGTACGCCCAATGTGTGGCGCCGGCTCCCGCCGATACGCGCCTTTGTCTCTCTCAGCCCTCCAGACGAGGCGTTGGAAACGTGGAGCTACGTCAATGTCATCAACTTAAGGAATTTTTCCTATAAATATCATATAATTAGCGCTAAATTCAGCGCATAGGAGAAACCCTTTTGGCCCCTCATTCCACACCGTTTGACACCGCCCAGCAAACCCTGGCTTGAAAATTGTACAAAAAATAACCAGTCAGCTCGATTGTCCCGACTTCATCGATACCCACCGCCAGCGCCCTCACGACTTTACCCGCCGACGCCAACTGACCTTCAAGAACCTCGTCCTGTTTTTGCTCAATCAGCCACGCACCGCCCTGCAAACCGAGCTCGATCAGTTCTATCGCGTGCTCAACCAGGCCTCGGCCGAGACCCAGGTGGTCACCGCGCAGGCCTTCAGCAAGGCGCGCGGCAAGCTCAAGCCCGAGGTCTTCGAGAGCCTCAACCAAACCCTTCAGCAACAGCTCGACAGCCTCGGGCTGCGCCAGACGTGGCGCGGGTTACGGGTACTCGCCGTGGACGGCTCGACCGTCCATTTACCGCTGGAGTCGGTCATGACGCGCTTTTTCGGCTGCCATAGCGAGTTTCCCGTTGCCCGTCTGTCCATGCTCTACGACGTCGCCGACGGCCAGACGCTACACAGCCTGATCGTGCCATCCGCAGTCGGCGAGCGCGATTGCGCCCATCTGCACCTCGAGCATCTGCCCGCTGACAGCCTGACGTTGTTTGATCGCGGCTACCCCGGACACTGGCTGTTTGCGCTGTTCGAGCAGCACCGGCGACATTTCCTGATGCGCCTGCCGTGTGGCTACAACGCGCAGGTCAAACAGTTTCTCCGCTCGGGGCAGACAGAAGACACGCAGTTCTTCTCTGCCAGTCATCCCGAGGCGCGCCTGTTCTGTACCGAGGCCGGCGTCGATCCCGCGGGCCGGGTCGAATTGCGCCTGATCCGGGTCGAGCTAGCCAGCGGTGAAAGCGAAGTGCTGCTGACCTCCCTGCTGGATCGACAGGCCTTCCCGGCCGAGGTGTTCGCGGATCTTTACCACCGCCGCTGGGGCATCGAAACGGACTACCGCCGCCTCAAGCAGACCCTCTGCCTCGACAACTTTAGCGGCCGTAGCGTGACGGCCGTGAAGCAGGACTTTCATGCCGGGCAACTGCTGAAAAACCTAGCGCTGCTGATGCAACATCTGCTGCAACCGGTCATCGAGCAGCGCCACAAAGGCCGCAAGCTGCGCTGGAAGGTCAACTTCACCCAAGGGGTGTCACGCCTCAAGAACACCCTGGTCGACCTGCTGGTACGCCCCGGTGTGCAGGGGCTGGCCAACGTGATGGAGTTGATGGCCAACAGCCTCAGCGCTGTGCGCCCGGGCCGCAGCTTCCCGCGCCAGCGTATGCGCCTGGCCAGTCGCGGCTGCGAGGGCTACAAACCGACGCGCTAAGAACAAGCAGCACCCGAACTGCACCGCAAAAAAGCTGGCCAGACAGCGGCCGGCACGCGCTCGCCCGGAAAACGAGAAATCCCGCCCGCCGAGGCGAACCGGCATCCATTAAGCTGGCGTCTGGGTCGCACATGCGCTGAACTGGGGAGCAAAACCAGTGAAGGCACTGCTGCAACCGCGCGTCCAAGCCCCGGGATTTCTTGCCCCGGCCAGGGCTGGGGGCTTAAGTTGATGACATTGGGAGCTACGTCGCCCCTCTAAAGATGCACGATCTCAACATTCGGCCATTTGCCTGCAAGGTACTCGGCCACTAGCCTCCGATGGCAGTGATGGGGCTTGTCTTCGCTGCAAAGCAGGCAACTGTTATCAATCTTTTCTTTATCGATTGACTCAATCTTTCGGGACGACATTAAATCCAGAAATTTACTGGCGTAGATATCCCAATCTCCCCCTTTTATTTTATATTCCTCGAACATGTCTTTGGTTGGAGCAAGTGCTGGTAGATGTTCATATTCCATCCCACACAACGCCTCGGAAAAATATCGAAGATCCTCGCGTTTAGCGAATCCGGCCAATTGCGAAACATTATTCAGGCGAACATCGACAAGGCGCTTGGCACCAGAAGCACTTAACTTGGTGAAGAAGGACCGCGCGGAGGTCTTAGTGAATCCAATCGTGAATATCTTCATCTGCCTTATTCCCCTCGTTCCTTCATCCATAAATGGCTGTTATTGAGCTACCGCCAGGCATGCCCGTCAATCGCAGCTAAGGAAACGCTGGGGGCATGGTGTACTAGCTGCGCCACAACGGCCATGGCAGGCTCCATTCTCTCGCCGCTTCAACGGCCACGACCCGAACAGCTCAAGAGCTTAGCACCGCCTTTTGCGGTTGCGTGCCTCACCACTCACGCTTACTCCCTTCCAGAACGCGCCAACTGCTAAGCTACATGAGGACGACTCGCCCACAGCGCAAAGCACCTGTGTTCGCGCTATTGGCTGTCCCGTGCGTTGTGGTGCTGACCGTCGATGACGAGTCGAACCTACTGTATGGACACTGCGCGCGGCAGCCTTTCATGCGTGCCAGCTACGTGCCCAAGGTTGGACGCGGATCGAAGCGTGCGCAGGGTTTTTCGTGAAAGTATAAAATCCAATCAACTTTATCAGAAGAAAATATATGATCGTAAGAAACTTTGAATACTTGCTTGCTTTGCACCGTGAAGGCCATTTTGGCAACGCGGCCAAAAGCTGCAATGTTTCTCAGCCGACACTCTCCGCGGGCATTAAGCAATTGGAGGAAGACATGGGTGTCGAGATCGTGCGTCATGGCCGACGCTATGACGGCCTCACTTCTGAAGGGATGCGCGTACTGTCTTGGGCTCAGCAGATGTATGACGACTGCAAAGGGCTGGAGCGAGAACTCTCCGCACTACGGCGAGGTATAGAGGGGCAATTCCGGCTAGGGATACTCCCAGGAACTGCCGGTGTAGCGCCCACATTAAGCATCGCCCTTGCTGAAAAAACACCCTTACTTCAACAATCAGTTCTGGTTTCCGGCGCTTCTTCCCTGCTACAGGCGATTCGAGAAAACAATTTGGATATCGCACTCATGCATTTGGAGGATATCCCAGGGGAAGACTTCGATACTCACCTTCTGTACCGTGAACGCATTTTCCTTTTTCACGCCGCGAGAACACAGCAACCCCGAAGCACAACGTGGGACCATGTTCTCAATAGACAACTCTGCGTGCTGAACTCGGCAGTACCTGAACCCATTCAAGATAGGCTGATGCAATGTACCGCGCAGACTATTCGCACTGATTCAATTGACGTGCTATCGGCACACGTGGCGACAGGAAAATATTCGGCAGTTCTTCCGCAATCTCTCGCCGGCCAACTCGCGCACATTCCAAATCTCCACGCAATCGCAATCAATGGACCAATGTCGCACTCAAATGTCGGATTCGTTGCTGGGAAAAATGCGTTCGAGGCACCGTCATCGCGTGCATTGCTCGAAATGGTGCACACCCCCGAACTCGCCGCCACTCTTCAATCCGTTATATCGATCCATCGTCGGTTCCAGCCCAAAGCAGACTCATCTCAAAGCCCCCTGAAATAGCGAGTCTTGAAGAGCAACTCTGTATTGCTTCAACCAGGCGAAGATTGCAGGCATGCCGTGTGCGCCGCTAACAGGCGCCACGTGCTGAGCAACCCATCGAAGGCCACTAGGTCCAGGGGCAACTCGGGGGGCAGGAGTACCTGCTGCATGCGGCCTCCTCATGTCTCGCTGGGTCGAGCTGACTGTTCCTAGATCAAGCTAGGAGGCGCGATGTAGCGATGATCGTTGCCCTCTCCCGGCTAGGAGACGAGCACGGCTCGACGATCCCGCGTAGATAGATCGTGCCTATCTGCACATAGATTATTCCAGTTTGACCACTTCTGAGCTTGATCCGATGCTGTCAAGACCGCAGAAGGAGACGCGACCAACGGCTAGGCAATACCACGATCGTTCTTCTTGACAGCGGTAAATTTCGTTTCCCACTTCGATTTAGAAGATGGAAACATTAACGCACAGAGGTGACGAAATGACTCCGACCGGTAACCGAATCGTGACTTTCGAGAAGCCCTTGGAAATGAAGGTCAACACCTTCAAATTTCCAGAGCTGATAACCCCTCAAGGGAAAAGCGCACCCCATGGCGCTATCCTCAAAATAGTTACCACAAATATCTGTGGCAGCGACCTTCACATTTATCGCGGTTCGTTTGCTGTTCCCAAGGGAATGACCATGGGCCATGAAATGACCGGCGAAGTGATCGAAGTGGGATCAGACGTCGAAGTCGTGAAGAAGGGCGACATCGTTTCCGTTCCCTTCAATGTGGGGTGTGGGCGTTGCTACAACTGCAAGCATATGCGCTCCGATGTATGCGAGAACACCAACCCCGAAATCGACTGCGGAGCCTACGGGTTCAACCTCGGTGGCTGGACGGGGGGGCAAGGTGATTATCTCTTCGTACCGTATGCGGATTTCAATCTCCTTCGCTTCCCTGACAAGGATGCCGCCATGGAAAAAATCCGCGACCTGACCCTTCTCTCTGACGTATTACCCACAGCTTTCCATGGGTTCGCTGGCCCAGACTGGCCAGCCGCGCCGGCCTACGTCGTCGGCGAAAACATCCTGATCTTCGGTGCCGGGCCGGTCGGCAGAGCGGGTGCCGCCTGCGCCAGACTTCTGGGTGCAGGCGCCATCATCGTTGCCGATTACATTCAAGAGCGGCTGGACCTTCTCAAGCCACACGGCGTGGAAACCATCAACCTTTCCGACGGCGTGCCGATCGAGGAGCATCTCGAACGCATTACCGGGCACAGGGAGGTGGATCGCGTCATCGACTATGTTGGTGTGGACTGCCGCGGGTTTGGCGCGGAGGCTGACAAGATCGTGGAGAGCGCTGTTACCAACGCAATGCTCAAATATGTCCGCTTCGGCGGAATGACCAGTACGGTCGGTGTGTACTGCGCAAACCCGATCTCGAAAGACCCGAAAGCCAAGAAAGGCCATATGGATCTGGAATGGTCCAACGCCTGGATCAAGTCGCCGCGAATGTCGGCTGGTCAATCTCCGACGGCCAACTACAACCACGCGTTAATGCGGGCGATACTGAACGATCGCATGCCTTACCTTTCGCCGATGATGAACACTAAGTTCATCAAGCTCGAAGACGCGCCCGCCGCGTACAAAGAGTTCGACGCGGGTTCTGCATACAAGTACGTCATCGACCCGCATGGTTCAGTGCGGCATTAAGCATCCGGCGCGGGCTAAGCATCAGGATGTCTCACACTTTCTGGTGAGAGGCATTCTCCGGGCAGCAACTGGAGCCGGCGAATATTTTCGCCGGCATTTGCCGTCTGCCCCAGGGTACTTGCCTTGGCTCGGACCAGGAGCAGAGCCTCAGCAATCCGCAGGTGATGATCAACCGCAAGCGTGTTCAAGCGCTTGGTTCGCAATCGGCCAAGGGTCAGACGGGGACGATGCACGGCATCCATTGACGTGCGTGGCTGGAGATAGCCTTCGTCTGATCCTTATCACCCCACGGACTTGACAGGCTCGCCTGGTGTTGTGCCTGCCTCGGGCCATCGCACGGTCAACCCAGCCCTGGCTCATTCAGCCAGAAGTTTCCAATGATGTGGCCGAACTCGCCGCCGCCAGAATGGCAGTCACTTCTATAGGGAGATAGCACAGTGTTGGATAAGTCGGAACGGGAGGGTGGCCTATGGAGCTGCGCCATCTTCGCTGCTTCGTAGTTCTTGCTGAGGAGCTACATTTCACGCGGGCGGCTGAGCGCCTGCATATCGAACAACCACCGCTATCACGAGCCATCAAGGAACTTGAGGACGAGTTGGGCGTAGTGCTCTTCGACCGAAACCGACGAGGAACAGTTCTAACGGCGGCGGGCGCGGTCTTCTTGCAAGATGTTCGCCGTCTATTCACAGTGCTGGAACAGGCTCGTGAAAATGCCAAGGCTGTGGCATCGGGCTTGCGCGGTAGCCTGCGCATCGCTGTATCAGATGGGGCTATCGATCCACGGCTGTCGGCATTTCTGGCTCGTTGCCGCGCCGAGGAGCCGGAGATCGAAATACGCTTGTCAGAAGTGCCTCTGGCAGAGCAAGTGCGTGGCTTGCGTTCGGGCGACTTCATGATCGGGTTCGCGCACACGGGCGATGTCGGCGACGGTATCGCTGCCGAACCAATCTGGCACGACCCGCTGGTGATTGCGGTGCCAGCTCGTCACTCATTGCTCACCTACAAGGAGGTGCCACTTCAAGAACTTCAAGGCCATCCACTTGTCCTGTGCGACCCGCAGGTATGCGAGGGCTATTGCCGCGAACTCAAGCGGCTGCTCAACACGTTGGAGCACAAGCTGAATGTTGTCGAGGAAGTGTCCTCGCTGGACATGATGCTCACGTTGGTCGGCGCCGGCTACGGCATCGGCTTCATGACGGCGACCAAGATTCCCATCTCCCAACGGCCGGATGTGGTGATCCGCCCCTTGGCGATGGATTCTGCCGTGATCACCACCTACCTGCTTCGGCCCGACGGCGGCAATTTATCGGCTTCGGTGGAGCGATTTATCGTTCGCCTTCGCGACTCTTCGGACGGTTGACGGAGCCTGGCAGGCTAGACACTCAGGGATCAGTGTCGGCACGCAGATTGCGTTCGGTCGCCGTCATCAGGTCAGCCGCGCTTATTCCAAGTGCCGTAGAAATTTTCAGTATGAGCGGAAGCGTGGGCACGTGCTCACCACGCTCGATCTTACCCATGTGAGAACGCGAAATGCTTGCCCGAGATGCGAACTCGTCTTGCGCGACTCCTTGAGCGACGCGCGCAGCGCGCACGGCCTGTCCGAAGGCTAACGCCGACTCGGATTCATACGTCGATGTGCCAGAAGGACGGCCTGGCTGAATTGTTGATTTCTGCATTAGCAGAAGCGTCAAACAATCTGCCACAATTAACCACGTTAAAGATAACGACGTTAAACTTCACTCTTTCCTGCAACGCTGGTTTGCCTTTCTGGACAGATCGCTTATTGGGGGCCCTCATGCATGACGCCACCAGCCAGTTTTCCCATTTCAGGCTTGCTATCGCGCCCGGAGTGCCATCCTCTTGCCTCACAACGCTTCTTGCCCTACAGCGCGCGGAGGAACCAGAAGTCACCATCACGTTCTTTGAGACCTCAGCCGATGATCTGTTGACGGGCCTTGAGGAAGGCCGCTACGACGCTGGAATGACGCTTCGGAACGCTGGTGCTCCGGCCGTGAAAAGCCAACCGCTCTGGGTGGAGAACGTGGCTGTTGCAGTGCCGCTGGGGTCCCCCTTAGTTGCCCAGGCGAAGATCACGCTTGCCGAGCTTCTGGACTATCCGGTGTTTCGCTGGCCGGCGGAGGCTTGCCTACTGCTGGATCAGCGACTGTCCTTTCTTCCGTTGAGCCAGCAGAGCATTCAGCACGTGACTTCGTTCGAGATGATGGCGCTTTGGGTGACCGCTGGCTACGGAGTGGGGCTCTCCGCGCAATCGCGCATTGAGCGTGCCCATGCGTGGGGGATCACTATGCGACCGCTTTCAGACGGCCCCTACGAGATCGTGACATATCTGCAGCGGCCCCACGGACGAGCCAATGTTGTTTCTGAGCGGTTCGAGCACAGGGCAATGCTGGTTGCCAGGGACAGGGCGGCTTGCTCGAATACCCCATAGCCCGCTCTCGCCGAGGCTGCGTGCGGGTAATTGCAGCGGCACGCGCCTGTTAGCGCGCCAGTGATAGCGCTTCCATCTCTGGCAATATGATGAATTAACATGGTCTTTGGAGGCACGAATGGTTGGAAGTGGTTGGGATCGAGTACCAATTGACTCGCAAAGCATCGATGCGCCGCTGTCGCGCGCGGCGGTGTTTCTCACGTTGACAGTCGCCGAGGGCCACGAGGCCCTTCAGGCGGTCGCCGGCGTCTTGGACGGGCTGGACGACCTGATCAAAACGGTGGGCTTCCGCGATCTCAACGGCCGGCTGTCGTGCATCACTGCACTGGGATCGGCGCTATGGGACCGTTTCCAGACCGGGAAGCGCCCGAAGGAACTACGGCCCTTCGTGCCCATCGAGGGTGCCAAGCACACCGCGCCTGCCACGCCCGGCGACCTGTTCTTTCACATCCGTGCCGAACGCGAGGACCTCTGTTTTGAATTCGAGCGCCTGCTGCTGGACCAACTGGGCAGCAGCGTGACGGTGGCCGACGAGGTGGTCGGTTTTCGCTACTTCGACTCCCGCGACCTGCTTGGCTTTGTCGATGGCACGGCCAACCCGACCGGGCACGACATCGGCGCCTCGACGCTGGTCGGCAGTGAAGATCAGGCGTTCGCCGGCGGCAGCTACTTGGTGGTGCAGAAGTATCTGCACCAAATGCAGCCGTGGGCTCGGCTCGCCAAGGACGAGCAAGAGCGGATCATCGGCCGGGAGATCGTCAGCAATGTCGAATTGCCCGACGCGACGAGCGGCCAGAAATCGCACAAGACCCTCGCCACGATCGTGGACGACGACGGCACCGAGCACGACATCCTGCGCGACAACATGCCCTTCGGCCGCCCCGGCCAGGGCGAATATGGCACCTACTTCATCGGCTACTCCAGGCATCTGTGGGTGACGCAGAAGATGCTGGAGCGCATGTTCCTCGGCGATCCGCCAGGCATGCACGACCGCCTGCTCGATTTCTCGACGGCGCACACCGGCGCCGTGTTCTTCGCTCCCGCACCGCGCACGCTGAGCGAACTCGTGGAGGCGGTGCAAGCGTAATGCAGGGGCCGCAAGGCCCCTGCAAGGTTTGAGAGCCCTATGCTCCGTCTAGAACTACTGCGCTATCCACCAGCCGACGAACGCTTTGCCGCACATCCTCGGGGATGGGGTACGGGGCAATGGCCTCGGGCATATCCGCATAGTGCTGGTAGTCGCCCATGATGACCTGGATGATCGCCGGCACGTTGGTCGGCGTGACCGCATCAATGGCCGCGCGGTCCCCCAGGTCAGGGTGCGGCTGGGTCAGCATGCGGTACAGATCCCACGAATCCGCGTGCGGGCACTGGTTCATGAGCACCTGGGCCAGCTTGTGCTTGAGCGGCACCAGTTGCCAATCGGGAACACGCTGCCCCCGATTGCCCAAACTGATGGACAGCAACTTGCCCGCTTTCAGTTCGCGGTTGATCTGGTCCTTGGACTTTCCGGCCAGCTTGCCGAACAGCGGGACCGGCAAGCTGCTTGGAGACTCGTAGATGGTCAGCATTTCCTCGCGCTCGCGCTGGATCGCGGACACTTCCGGCTCTGGGGCATGCGTCGGAGGCGGCGGTACCTGAGACAGCCGCTGGAACGTGATGCCGCCGTTGCTCGGGGTTACGACAATAGGCGTGGCCACGACGGGCGGGACGCCGGGAGGAGTGGGCTCGGCCATCGCGAGGGTCGCATCCACCGCTTCCTCCACTTCTGCCATCGCCGGCACCCCGTCGATACGGATGGTCAGATGCGCGCTCGCGGCTTCCACTTCGCCCTGTTCGAGCAGGTCGAGCCGATCGGCCCAGTCCTGCATCATCCGACGGCGCGGCTCAACGTACTTGGCGTGGTTGTAGGACGAACTCACCTTGTTGGGGTCGGAATGGGAAAGCTGCGCGTCCACCCAAATCTTCGGGTAGCCAATCTCGTTGAGCGCCGTCGAGATAGTGCCGCGGATGCCGTGGCCGGTCAGGCGCCCCTCATAGCCCATGAGCTGCACGGCCTTGTTGAGGGTGTTCTCGCTGATGCGCTTCTTGAGTTCGCTGCGGTGTGACAGCAAGTACTTCTGCGCCGGCCGCATCACCCCCAGGAGATAGCGCACGATCTCGATGGCCTGCAGGGATAGCGGCACGATATAGGGGGGCACATCCTGCGGCCGCTTCCCTGCCTTGCGCATTTCATCCTGGAGCTGCTTGACGATCTGCGGTGGGATGATCCACAAGCCCCTGTCGAGGTCGAACTGTTCGGGTTCGGCCAATCGCAGTTCGCCGGTGCGCACCCCGGTCAGGAACAGCAGCCGGACGCCAAGCTGGGTCTGCCAGCCACGGGGGTTGTAGAGCCGGAGCTTCTGGAGGAACTCGGGCATCTCGGGCAGGTGCAGGTAGGGATTGTGGGCTACGGGGGGCTTGGGCTCTGCCACCACGTCCAGGTCGGCGGCCGGGTTGACTTCCAACCCCTCGGCAATGACCAGGGCATAGCGGAACAACTGGTTGAACCAGGTGCGGACCTTCTCGGCGGTGGTGAACGCCTTGCGTTTCTCGATCGCCGCCAAGACGCCCAGGAGTTGGGGGCGGCGAATGTCGTAGATCGACATTCTTCCCAGGGTGGGCAACACGTCCTTGTTGAAGATGCGCAGGATCTGCGACAGCGTGCTTTGACGGCCTTCCTTGAGTTCCTTGCGGCGATGCTCGACCCAGGCATCGAAGACGGTCTTGAAGGTGTATTCGCCCGCCAGCTTGGCCGCGTGCCGTTTCTGGTCGCGCTCGACCTGAGGATCGATCCCCCTGGCGAGCAGGGCCTGGGCCTTGTCTCGCTCGATCCGGGCCTCGCGCAGGCTGAGAGCAGGATAGCCGCCCAGGCACAGGCGCTTTTGCTTGCCCAGCCAGTAGTAGCGGAATTGCCATGACTTGCCGCCTGCGGCTGAGACCATCAGGCCCAGGCAGTCGTTGTCGGAGAGGGTGTAGCGTTTTCCGGTGGTCTTCGCCTGCCGGACGGTCAGATCAGAGAGCGCCATTTCGAGACTCCTAAGTAATGACTTAGGCCCTATGCTCGTCATGGTCCCCGCTCAGCCCCAGCAACTATCCGGTAGCCGACCCACCCGTATTCTTGTGCCTTATTTGGTCACTCAAAAACGGTAGCTGTGGGTGGATTTCCGTGGCACTCGCTGGAATGAAAAAAGGAGCCGAAGCTCCTTTTTTCAATGACCTACAGACCCCAGTAGAAGTCTGTGGATCAAAATTTGGAGCGGGAAACGAGACTCGAACTCGCGACCCCGACCTTGGCAAGGTCGTGCTCTACCAACTGAGCTATTCCCGCAAATGGCGTCCCCTAGGGGACTCGAACCCCTGTTACCGCCGTGAAAGGGCGGTGTCCTAGGCCACTAGACGAAGGGGACACGCTACTGAAACACATGGTGTGTGTTCCAGTGCCCAGAGGCCTTGTCCGAAGACTTGGTCCTGGTTTCACTCAATGCCGCCCGAAGGCCACACTGCTTGTAAATTGGAGCGGGAAACGAGACTCGAACTCGCGACCCCGACCTTGGCAAGGTCGTGCTCTACCAACTGAGCTATTCCCGCATATGGCGTCCCCTAGGGGACTCGAACCCCTGTTACCGCCGTGAAAGGGCGGTGTCCTAGGCCACTAGACGAAGGGGACACACGTACAACATTCACTCCCTACCGCGTTTCGCTGTGTGCTTTACGCTGTAAGTGGCGCGCATTCTATGGATGGATTGAAAGGTCGTCAACCCCCAAGGATAAATTTATTTAAATCAATGACTTCGCCATGGTTTCACGGCCTTCGCGGGCATTGGTACCGTCCGAGCCTTGGCGCCTATATTCTGGCGTTCGACAAGGCGCTATAGTTCACCCAGGCAAATGATGGCAATGTGCATCCATTCAGGCAACGCCTACCTATATAGAAGAAATCACCTGGGCAACTGGTCGATCGGTCCTATCCGCCGGATGACCCAGTCACTACACTCCACAGCAAACCCTATTAAAGAGGTCACACCGGTGACACCACTCATGATCACCCTGCTGGTAATAGCCGGGATCGTAATACTGATCGCCATTGGCTACATGAACCACGTGGTGGAAAACAACAAGCTGGAAAAGAAGCGCACCGAGATCGAGCTTAACGATCGGCTGCGTCGCTGCGGTGAAATCACCGAGACCTTCCCCGGCCAACTGATGACCCCAGCGCTCAAGCTGTTGCTGGCTCGCCTGGAGCTGAACGTCAACCAGCGCCTGTTGAACCTGAACAAGTCCAGCGCACCACTCAAGGCGCGTATCACCGAACTGAATGCGCTGATCGCCCAAGGCGAGTCGATTCCGGTGGCCAACCCGCCGGCGCCGATCCAGACCGAAGCCAAGGCCAAGGACGTGCGCTTCCTGCTCGAAGCCCTGCACGGCCAAGTCACCCGCGCCGCCCAGGACGGCTTCCTGCCGACCAACGAGGCCAAGCACTGGATCAAGGAAATCCGGCATATCCTGGTGCTGCTGCACATCGAGTTTTTCAACAACCTCGGCCAGCACGCCCTGCTGCAAGGCCAACCCGGCCAAGCACGCCTGGCGTTCGAGCGCGGCGTGCAGTACTTGCGCAAACAGCCGGAGCCGGTGCTCTACAGCGCTCAGTTGCAACTGTTGGAGTCCCAATTGGCGCGCGCCAACTCCACAGTGCTGACCAACAGCCAGCCTGCCGAGGACGAAGTCAACGAGCTGACCGAGGGCTTGAAAGTTGTTGACGCTGACGCCGAGTGGAAGAAGAAAGCTATTTACGATTGATGGCAACGCGAGCGCAATGCTCAAAGCAACGAAGGTCAAAGGTGGGGCTTGCCGGCGACGACGTCGGCTCAGCAAAGATTGATGTTGACTGACCCGCCGCTTTCGCGAGCAAGCCCGCTCCCACAGTTCGATGGTGGGGTGTCAGGTAGATCAGCATCGGCTGGCAGGCCTTTATCGCAGGCAAGCCAGCTCCCACAATGGGGCCGCTAAGGAAAATCCGATTCTGACACATGCCATTAATATGACCCTATCCCCCCGCCCCCGACTAGCGTAAAAAAGTGCCCCTCACTCCGTGAAACTAGAGGCCTGTTATGCCTGTCGCCGTGATTGATGGACAACCGCTGCACTATATCGACCAGGGCACCGGCCCCGTCGTGCTACTGGGTTCGAGTTACCTATGGGCCAGCGACATGTGGGCGCCGCAGATTGAAGCGCTGTCGCAGCAATACCGCGTAATCGTCCCAGAATTGTGGGGCCACGGTGAGTCCGGCCCGTTGCCAGCACCCACCCGCTCCCTGGATGACCTTGCCCGCCAGGCCCTGGCACTACTGGATCACCTGGACATCGCAGAGGCCAACCTGGTGGGCCTCTCGGTCGGCGGCATGTGGGGCGCACGCCTGGCACTGCTGGCTCCCGAGCGCATCAACAGCGTGGTGCTGATGGACACCTACCTCGGGGCCGAACCCGAGGCAACGCGCCAGTACTATTTCTCGCTGTTCAAGATGATTGAAGACGCCGGGGCGATCCCCGAACCGTTGCTGGATGTGATCGCACCGATCTTCTTCCGCCCGGGCATCGACCGCGAATCCGCGCTGTACCAGGATTTTCGCCAGTCACTGCAAGGCTTCCCCAAAGAACGATTGCTGGACAGTATCGTGCCGCTGGGCCGCCTGATCTTCAGCCGCGAGGACATCTTGGCGCAATTACCTGCCTTGGACTCCGACACCACCCTGGTGATGTGCGGCGAGCAGGACAAGCCCCGGCCACCGGCAGAGTCGGAGGAAATGGCTGAGCTGATCGGTTGCAGCCTTATTCTCATCCCTGAAGCCGGGCATATCTCCAGCCGCGAGAACCCGGACTTCGTCAACGAGGCGCTGCTGACTTTCCTCGCCAACCACGCCTGATCGCCCTGCCCTCAGATCGCAGCGCCTACGCTGCGATCAAAGGCGGAAATGCCCCACCATCCCCTTGAGTTGCGCGCCCAACTGCGCCAGCTGGATGCTCGAGGCGGCATTGTCTTGCATGCTCAACGCCGAATGATCGGCACTCGCCCGAATACTGGTGACGCTGCGGTTGATCTCTTCGGCCACCGAGCTTTGCTCCTCGGCGGCGGCGGCGATCTGCTGGTTCATCTGCTGGATCAATGAAACGGCCGCCGCAATGCTGCCCAGGGCCCCTTCGGTTTCCAGCGCATCACTGACCGCCAGCTTCACCAGCTCGCCGCTCTGCTGGATCTGCTGCACCGAGGACTGCGCCGCACTACGCAGCGTGCTGACCAGCCGTTCGATTTCTTCGGTCGATTGCTGGGTGCGCTTGGCCAGTGCCCGCACTTCATCGGCCACCACCGCAAAGCCACGCCCTTGCTCACCGGCACGCGCCGCCTCAATCGCAGCGTTCAAGGCCAGCAGGTTGGTCTGTTCGGCCACGCTCTGGATCACACTCAAGACGGTACCAATGTTCTGGATTTGCGCGCTGAGGCTTTCGATGCTCGCGCTGGCACTGTTGCTGGATGTGGCCAGCAGTTCAATACGCTGCAGGCTCATGCGCACCACCTGCTGGCCGCTGTCGACCTTGGCATCCGCGGTCTGCGCGGCCTGGGCCGCCTGCTCGGCATTGCGTGCCACATCATGCACTGTGGCGGTCATCTGGTTCATCGCCGTGGCGACCTGTTCGGTTTCGTCCTTCTGATTGCTGACTTCGGCAGTGGTTTGCTCGGTGACGCTGGACAGCGAATGCGCGGAACTGGCGAGCTGTTCGATCCCCGACTGCAACCCACTGACCATCTGGCTCAAGCTGTTGCCCATCTGCTGCATCGCCTGCATCAACTGGCCGATTTCATCACGCCGGCTGACCTCCATGCGCCCACTCAGGTCACCCGAGGCGATCTGCTGGGCCACGGCGATCACCGCGCGCAACGGCGCAACAATCAAGCGGGTGATCACCCATGCAGCGATCAAGCCCACCAGCAGCGCCAAGGCGGATGAGCCGATGATCAGCAGCGTGCTGTGTTGCAACTGCGTTTGCATGGACTGGTCTTCGGCGGCATACGCCTGGTTGACCCGGCTGACCACTTGCTCGGCGCGGTCATGCAATTGTGTGTAGACCACTTTTTCCTGGGCCAACAACCCAGTGTATTCGCCGAGTTTTTCACTGAACGACGCGATATGCCCGGAGACTTCGTTGAGCACGGTCTGGTAGCCGGCGTCCTTGACCGCGGTTTTGAGTTTCTCGACTTCAGCCAGGGCCTGGTCGGCTTGCTCGATCTTGCCCTGCCCGGCATCGTCTGCGTCCGCCCTGCGGCTCTGGTCCAGGCGCACCCGCGCCTCGTTCATGGCCTGCAACATCAGCCGCGACACCTGGCTGACCTGCCCGGCCTGCTCGATAAAGTCCGCGCCCTCCTTGCCTTGGCTTTCCTTGAGGCCGTAGGCGCCGTCATCCGCCAGCCCGGCTTGCAGCACATCCAGGTTATTGGCCACGCTGGACACCGACCAACTGGCCATGTCCAGGGCGAGGTCTTTGGTCTGGGTCAACTCGACGAACTCATCGAATGCCTGGCGATAGGCGACCAAGGCTTGCTCAACGTCGCCCATCACTCGTTCGTTGCTGGCGGACCGAGCCTTGAGAAGCGTGGCCTGGGCCAACAGCGCATCGACACTGGCATGCAGGGCATCAACGGCCTTGGGGTCGGCGTGCAGCGCATAGTCCTGCTCGATCAAGCGCACCTTGAGCAGGTCACTGTTAAGCGTCGACATCGACGTGAGGCCTTCGAAGCGCTGGCCGATGGTCTGCAGGGACCACACACCAATGGCCGCGACCAGGGCCGTCAGCAGCAGTACCAGGGTAAAACCCAAGCCGAGTTTTTTTGCCATACCGAGGTTGGCGAAATGTCGTTGAACGCCCGAAATCATTGCACTTGATCCTCTTGCAATGGCAAATGCCATAAGCCAGGTTTACAAGCAGCGAGATTCGCAACCCCGAGGCACTGAGCACAAGCCGCTGGCGCCGGAATAATGGCAAAAAGCTACATGTGCGTCGTTTTCAGAATGGTCGAGGTCGATCTTGCCGCGCCCATGGCGCGAAACAGCGTCAATGCGCGCTGGTCAGCCGCGTAGGCCACATTGATGCGCAGCCATTCGCTGCGCTCACCCGTGGGGCTGAACAACGCCCCCGGCGACAGCAACACACCGAGGCGCTGGGCGCAGGCTTGCAATCGCAAAGGGTCGGCCAAGCCTGGTCGCGCCCACAGGAACATACCGCCCGCGGGTGCGGCAAATACCTGCCACTCTTCATCCTCCAGCACCTGCAACGTCGCGGCCATCTGCGCGTTCAGGCGCTTGCGCAGACGCTGCACCCACTTACGGTAAGTGCCGTTACTCAACAACGTCGCCACCATGGCTTCGGCAAAACGTGAGGTGCCTATGCCTGTCAGGGTCTTGAGCTGGGCCAATTGCGTGATGATCGCGGCACTGGCGCACAGGTAACCCACGCGCAGGGCGCTGCTCAGGGTCTTGGAAAAGCTCGACACATAGATCACCCGATCATCATGGGCCAGCGCCGCCAAGCGTGTGCAACTGGCATGTTGCAGGTCGCCGTAGACGTCCTCTTCGATAATCAGGAAGTCGCGCTCGCGTGCCAGCTCCAACAACCGCTCCGCCACCGGACGGCTCAAACTGGTCCCTGTGGGATTGTGATACAGGCTGTTGATGAACAGGCACTTGGGCCGGTGGGTGTGCAGCAACGCTTCCAATGCCGGGATATCTGGGCCGCCACGGGTGCGCGGCACGTGCAGTAGCGTGACCCCCTGAAAGGCCAGTTGGCGATAGAGGTTGCCATACCCAGGGGTCTCGACCACCACCTCATCACCGGGCTTGAGCAGCGTGCGTATCAGCAGGTCCTGGGCATGGCTGGCGCCGTGGGTGGTGAGGATACGGTCCAAACTGGCGGGCACGTGAATCTGGGTCAGGCGCTTGAGCAGTTGTTCGCGCAACGCCGGCAGCCCCAGAGGTGTGCTGTAGTTGAACAGGCCCCCGGTGTCAGTACGGCTCAGTTCACGGATCGCGTAGCTGATGTCATCGCTTTCGCGCCAGGTGTCGGGTAGCCAGCCGCAACCCAGCTTAAGCTCGCCCAGCGGGCCATCGGTAAAGGCGCCCCAGCCCTGCTCCGCACCCTCATACCAGTGGTTTTCATGGGCCGTGATGGGCTGCGCTACCACAAACCCCGAACCCTGCCTGGGGGCCAGCAGCCCCTGGGCCACCAACCGCTCGAATGCCTCGATCACGCTGGCCTGGCTCAGCAGGTTATCGAGGGCCAATTGGCGAATGGACGGCAAGCGTGTGCCAGGGCTCACCCCCTCCTTGCGAATCCATTCTGCCACCGCGCTGACGATCTGCTGAACAACCGGTACCTGGGCTTGTCGATCAATCCCTAAATCCATGAGCCACTCACTTAAACTGTCTGTTAACCCAAAACAGTTAAGCACAGAAGCCTGTTAAAACCGGCCGCCAACTTTTATTAAAGTATTGATTTTATTCGGTTATTTACCTACTGAAACATATTCAGGCACAGCCCACTGCCTGCCATGGAAACGCCCCACAGCACCTGGCTCTGTTTTCGAATGCCGCGCGACCTGCCGTCCTAGATCGCCGTCGCGCCACCGTCCACCGCCAGGGCCTGACCGGTGGTAAACGCTGCGCCATCACTGCACAGGTACAACACGGCGCTGGCGATTTCCTCAACCTTGCCAATGCGTCCGACCGGGTGCATGGCTGCGGCAAACTCAGCCTTGCGCGGGTCAGCCTCATAGGCGCGGCGAAACATGTCGGTATCAATCACGGCCGGGCAGACGGCATTCACGCGGATTTTCTTCTTCGCGTACTCGATGGCCGCTGATTTGGTCAGGCCGATCACCGCATGCTTGGACGCCGCATAGATGCTCATCTTCGGCGCCGCCCCCAACCCCGCCACCGATGCGGTGTTGACGATGGCCCCGCCGCCCTGGGCCAACAGCAACGGCAGTTGATACTTCATGCACAGCCACACGCCTTTGACGTTAACCCCCATGATGGCATCGAACTCATCGAGACTGCCGTCGGCCAGCTTGCCCTTTTCGATCTCGATGCCGGCGTTGTTGAAGGCGTAGTCCAGGCGCCCATAGGTGGCGACGGTCTGTGCCATCAGTTGCTGCACGTCCGTGTCGAGGGTGACGTTGCAGCGCACAAATATCCCTTCGCCGCCGGCCTGGTGGATCAATGCCACAGTGCCCTCTCCTCCCGCCACATCGAGGTCAGCGACCACCACCTTCAAGCCTTCGGCGGCGAATGCCAGTGCGGTGGCACGGCCAATACCAGCGGCGGCGCCGGTTACCAAGGCGACCTGGCCGGAAAACGTCATGCTCATGGGAACTGTCCTGTGGAGTTAGTAGCGGTGGAGCGAGTCTAGCCAACGCCGGGAGCCGCGCGTCAGCACTATCAGAAGGCCGGTTGGCAGTGCATGAATCGCAGTGATAAAGCCGCCCGGCTGATTATCAATGAGGCCTATTGCCGGGCATTCGCCGGCCCCGCACACCCTTGCCCTTCTGCCCCTGAGGGTCTATCACTCATGTTCCATTTCTAAAGAGTCCTTGCCATGACCGCCCAGACCAACCGCCAATTTCTGCTCGCCAAACGCCCGGTCGGTGCCGCCACGCGCGAGACCTTCACTTACCAGGAAGTGCCGGTGGGCGAACCCCAGGACGGCCAGGTGCTGGTGCGCAACGAATATTTGTCCCTCGACCCGGCCATGCGTGGCTGGATGAATGAAGGCAAGTCCTACATTCCACCGGTGGGCATCGGCGAAGTGATGCGCGCCCTCGGCGTAGGCAAGGTAATTGCCTCGAAGCATCCGAATTTCGCGGTGGGGGACTACGTGAACGGCGCACTGGGCGTGCAGGATTACTTCCTCGGCGAGCCCCGTGGTTTCTATAAGGTGGACCCCAAGCTGGCGCCCCTGCCCCGCTACCTGTCGGCCCTGGGCATGACCGGCATGACGGCCTACTTTGCTCTGCTGGAGACCGGCGCACCGAAAGCCGGTGACACCGTGGTGATCTCCGGTGCTGCCGGTGCCGTGGGCAGCATTGCCGGGCAGATCGCCAAGCTCAAAGGCTGTCGCGTGGTGGGGATCGCCGGTGGCGCCGAGAAGTGCAAGTTCCTGGTCGATGAGCTGGGCTTCGACGCCGCCATCGACTACAAAAGCGAAGACGTGCCCGCCGCCCTCAAGCGCGAGTGCCCCAAAGGCGTGGACGTGTATTTCGATAACGTCGGCGGCGATATTCTCGACGCGGTGCTCAGCCGCCTGGCACTCAAAGCCCGCGTGGTGATTTGCGGTGCAATCAGCCAGTACAACAACAAGGAAGCGGTCAAAGGCCCGGCGAACTACCTGTCATTGCTGGTCAACCGTGCGCGCATGGAAGGCTTTGTGGTGATGGACCACGCGGCGAACTTCGCGGCGGCGGGTCAGGAAATGGCCGGCTGGATGGCCCAGGGCAAGCTCAAGAGCAAGGAAGATATTGTCGAAGGGCTGGAGACATTCCCGGAAACGCTGATGAAGCTGTTCAACGGCGAGAACTTCGGGAAGTTGGTGCTCAAAGTCAGCTGAAACACCACAAAAACAAATGTGGGAGCTGGCTTGCCTGCGAAAGCGGTGGTTCAGTTGCAGATTAATTAATCTGACCCACCGCCATCGCGGCATAGGTATCTGCACAACTTTTTGTGGGCTGTAGCAACAGACGGTAACCACGATGCGAAGCGAGCCGCTCTTGATCTTGATCTGCTCTTGATCTTAGGCGCCCCGTTAAACCACGCTGGCCGTAATTCGACAGGGATTTGGGGGGTAAACCGGCAGGGATGCCGGTTTAGCCGCCCCGCGCCATGGATGGCGCGTGGCGGCGGCCCCCCAAATCACTGGCGGATTACGGGCACACCGAGCCTAAGCGAGGTGCCGAGTGGTGGGGCAAGAGCCCTTTGGTTACTTTGGGGCTTTTCCAAAGTGACCCGCCGTCAGGCGGAACCCTAAGTGGCCGTTACCGCAGGAATGGATATGTACTCGGTATGACTGTGTCGACTGTCATGCCGTCTTCGCAGGCAAGCCAGCTCCCACATTTGAATCAAGTGCGTCAGAAAGATAGGCGCCGGCTGTCAGGCCGTCACGGGAGCAAGCTCCCTCGCCACAGGACCAGTGTCGACCCAAAATTGTGTAGATACCTATGGCCATCGCGGGCAAGCCCGCTCCCACAGGGGATCTGTTCCTGGCACTGATTCTGTGGGCAGCCCACATTTTTTGCTCACTCTAAAAATCAGGCGATCTCGGCGACGACCGCTGCCAACGCTTTTGCAGGATCCGCCGCCTGGCTGATCGGACGGCCGATCACCAGGTAATCCGAGCCCGCATCCAGGGCTTGGCGCGGCGTCAGGATACGACGCTGGTCATCCTGGGCGCTGCCGGTGGGACGGATACCCGGTGTCACCAGTTGCAACGACGGATGCGCGTTTTTCAGGGCCTGGGCTTCCAGGGCCGAACACACCAGGCCGTCGAGGCCGGCCTTCTGCGCCAAGGCTGCCAGGCGCAACACTTGCACCTGCGGCTCGATATCCAGACCAATGCCCGCCAGGTCTTCGCGCTCCATGCTGGTGAGCACGGTCACGCCGATCAACAACGGTTTGGGGCCGCTGCGCTGTTCCAGCACTTCGCGGCAGGCGCTCATCATGCGCAGGCCACCGGAGCAGTGCACATTGACCATCCACACGCCCATCTCGGCCGCGGCTTTGACGGCCATCGCCGTGGTGTTGGGGATGTCATGGAATTTCAGGTCCAGGAACACTTCGAAGCCTTTGTCACGCAGGGTGCCGACGATTTCCGCCGCGCAACTGGTGAACAATTCCTTGCCGACCTTGACCCGGCAAAGCTTGGGGTCCAACTGGTCAGCCAGCTTCAGTGCGGCGTCACGGGTGGGGTAATCCAGGGCGACGATGATAGGAGTCTGGCAGACGGACATTGGAATGGGCTCTCAGGCAAGTCGAAATCGGCGCGGATTGTAGCGCAAGCAGCGCCGTTGCGGGATCCGATGATCGGTAAATACCGATCAAGCGCCCAATACCGGCGATTCGGGGCAATTGTTTCAACCCCGATACATTCACGACACGCCCCCAATACGCCGCCCGGCTAGCCTCGCGCACATGACCGCCCGCCCAGCACTTCCAGCCCTGGAACTGGGCGCCTATGCTGACAGCCACAACCAGGCAGATGACCTCGCTATGCATACCCCTTGCGACCCTGTAAACGAAGCGCCAAAAGACGCGGTGATCGCCGAAGACAAGCGCTGGAACACCCGCGCGCTGATTGTCGACGACGACGTGCCGATCCGCGAACTGCTGATCGACTACCTGGCACGCTTCAATATTCTCGCCTCGGGTGTCACCGACGGCACCGCCATGCGCCAGGCCATGCAAGCGGAGACCTTCGATGTGGTGGTGCTCGACCTGATGTTGCCGGGCGAAGACGGGCTGACCTTATGCCGCTGGCTGCGCGCCGAGTCGGACATTCCGATCCTGATGCTCACCGCCCGCTGCGAACCCACCGACCGCATCATCGGCCTGGAACTGGGCGCCGATGACTATATGTCCAAGCCGTTCGAACCCCGGGAGCTGGTCGCGCGTATCCAGACCATCCTGCGCCGGGTGCGTGATGACCGCACCGAACAGCGGGCCAATATCCGTTTCGACACTTGGCGCCTGAACAGCGTGCTACGCCAGCTGGTGGCCGATGATGGCCTGGTGGTGCCGCTGTCCAACGCCGAGTTTCGTTTGTTGTGGGTATTTATCGAACGCCCCCGCCGTGTGCTGAGCCGCGAACAGCTGCTGGACGCGGCCCGTGGACGCTCCATTGAGGCCTTTGATCGCAGCATCGACTTGCTGGTGTCGCGCCTGCGCCAAAAGCTGGGGGATGACCCCAAGGCTCCGCAATTGATCAAGACCGTACGCGGCGAAGGCTACCTGTTCGACGCCAGGGATATCGGTTGATGCGCGCCCCCTTCAACACGCTGTTCGGGCGGCTGTTCGGCCTGTTGCTGGTGGCGATTGTGCTGGCCCATGTGCTGGCGTTCTTCTGGTTCCACCACTACGGCCCGCCGCCACCGCCCCGCGCGGCGTTCGTCGAGCAACCGGACGGCAGCCTCACGCCTTTGCGCAAAGCGCCTCGCCCCTGGTTTGGCGGCCCGGTGGTGCCGCTGACATTTCAGTTTATTTCGCTGATCATCGCCGCCTGGTACGGCGCCAAACTGCTGAGCCGGCCGATCCAGCGCCTGAGCGCGGCGGCCGAGCGCTTGAGCGTCGACCTCGACAGCCCACCCCTGGTGGAATCCGGCCCTCGCGAAGCACGCCAGGCGGCCTCCACCTTCAACCTGATGCAAAAGCGCATTCGCGAACAAGTCAGCCAGCGCGCCCGCATGCTCGGCGCGGTCTCCCACGACCTGCGCACCCCGCTCTCGCGCCTCAAGCTGCGCCTGGAACAAATCGAAGACCCCAAGCTGCAAGGCCAGATGCGCCAGGACCTGGACGACATGATCGGCATGCTCGATGCCACCTTGAGCTACCTGCACGAACAGCGCACCAGCGAGACACGGCATTGGCTCGATGTGCAGGCATTGGTGGAGTCTTTAAGTGAAAACGCCCAGGACCAAGGCCGCGACGTGCAATTTTCCGGCACCTGTACGCCGTTGCAGGTGCAGCCGATGGCCCTGCGTTCCTGCCTGAACAACCTGATCGACAACGCCCTGCGCTATGCCGGCACCGCCCGGGTGGAACTGGCCGACAGCCGTGGCGCCCTGGTGATCCGGGTGATCGACCACGGCCCGGGGATCGCCGCCGATAAGCGCGAAGCGGTGTTCGAGCCGTTCTTTCGCCTGGAAGGGTCGCGCAACCGCAATTCTGGAGGGGTCGGTTTAGGGATGACCATTGCCAGGGAGGCCGTCGAGCGACTCGGCGGCCACCTGAGCCTGGAGGACACACCGGGTGGTGGTTTGACGGCGGTGATGTGGTTGCCGAGGGTTTAAGCACTCCCATTACATGACGCGCCGCGATCCAAATGTGGGAGCTGGCTTGCCTGCGATTGCGCAGTGTCAGTCGATGAAGTGTTGGCTGGCCCGCCGCTATCGCAGCATAGGTATCTACACAACTTCGGTATGACGCCGAACCTGTGGCGAGAGAGCTTGCTCCCGCGACGGCCTGACAGCCGGCACTTATCTACCTGCCGCCCCGCGATCAAACTGTGGGAGCTGGCTTGTCGGGTCGCCGCATCGCTGCGAAGGCGGCCTGGCAGTCAACACAGTTGGATTGTGTACATATCCATTCCTGCGGTAACGGCCACTTAGGGTTCCGCCCTGACGGCGGCTCACTTTCGAAAAGCGCGAAAGTAAGCAAAGCGCTCGTGCCCCACCACTCGGCACCTCGCTGTGGCTCGGTGTGCCCGTAATCCGCCAGTGATTTGGGGGGCCGCCGCCACGCGCCATCCATGGCGCGGGGCGGCTAAACCGGCATCCCTGCCGGTTTACCCCCCAAATCCCTGTCGAATTCCGGCCAGCGTGGTTTAACGGGGCGCCTAAGATCAAGATCAAAAGCAGATCAAGAGCAAGAGCAAGAGCAAGAGCAAGAGCAAGAGCAAGAGCAAGAGCAAGAGCAAGAGCAAGAGCGGCTCGCTTCGCATCGTGGTTACCGTCGGCTGCTACAGGCTACAAAGCTGTGTAGATACCTATGGCTATCGCAGGCAAGCCAGCCCACAGGTGCAGCGTCGCATGACAGTTATGTAGTCACCGATCAGTTACACGGCTTATCTTCACGGCGCACTTGCGCCTGGCTCGCGCTCCAGTCTGTCAGCAGGCTGTAAGCCACCGCCAACAACGTCGGGCCGATAAACAGGCCGATAAAGCCGAACGCTATCAACCCACCAAACACACCCAACAACACAATCACCAACGGCAGGTTGCCGCCACGGCTGATGAGGTACGGCTTGAGCACGTTATCCACGCCGCTGATCACGAACGTGCCCCACACGCCCAGGAACACCGCGTAGGTGTAGTCGCCCTTCCACGCCAGCCACGCCGTGGCCGGGATCCACACCAGCGGCGGGCCCATGGGAATCAGGCTGAGCAGGAAAGTCACGATACCCAGCACCAGTGCGCCGGGTACGCCAGCGATCAGAAAGCCGATCAGCGCCAGCAGCGCCTGGGCCGCCGCGGTGCCGATCACACCATTAACCACCCGCTGCACCGTGCCAGCCACCAGTTCGATGTAATAGCCCGCGCGCTCGCCGATCAGGCGCTCCAACAGGCGGTGCACAAACATCGCCAGGCGCGGCCCGTCACGGTAGAAAAAGAACACGAAGACCAGGCTCAGGGTCAGCTCAAGAATGCCGCCACCAATTTGCGCACTGCGCGCCAGCAACCAATTGCCGACCTGGCCCAGGTAAGGCTTGATGCTGACCATCAGCGCCGCGCCTTGTTGATCAATGCTGTCCCATGTCGCCACCAGGCGCTCGCCTACGAAAGGGATCGACCCCAACCAGGTCGGCGCCTCGGGCAAGCCGTCGACCTGGATGTCCTTGATCAGCGCCACCGCATCACGCACATGGTCAGCCAGGTTGAACCCCAGCCACACCAATGGCACCGCCACCAGCAACATCCAGCCCAGCGTCAGGATTCCGGCGGCCAGGGATTCCCGGCCGCCGAGCCAGCGGGTGAGCAAACGCATCAGCGGCCAACTGGCAAAGGCCAGCACCGCGCCCCAGAACAGCGCCGACCAGAACGGCGCCATGACCCAGAAGCTGGCACCAAACAGCACCAGCAGCAGGATTTGCACCAGCAGGCGATCGTTATTGAGCATCGGGTATCTCGAGAAGAAGGCTGTAGAAAGAGAGCTTAGGCGAACGGCGCGGGTCCGTTCGCCCTGTGGTGCTTAGCGTATCAGATGCAGATGCAGCCCTTGGGTTTCACCGCTACCGGTTTCCAGACGGGCGGTGCGCACGCCCCTCTCCACCAGCGCCTGGCGCCAGGCCTCGGCCTGCGGCCCACTCAGACTGACGCGCAGGGTGGTGTCGAGGTTCAAGGCGCGGGATATCAGGGTCAGCCAGGTGTCATCCGGTTCGGCGCCCAGCGCGGGAAAATCCAGCTCGCCGGTGCTTTTGAGTTCACGCAGCAGGGTGGCCGAGGTGGGCAACAGGTCGCCCAAGGGCGCACTGGCGTCGAGTTGCTCCACATGCAGGTAGGCGCGGCGGTTACCACGGGTGATGCCGTACAGCGCGACCAGGGAATTGTCCTGCGGGGCGGCCAGGCGTAGCAGCAGGTATTCCTGTTGGCCGTCGGCGCCCACCAGCTTGGCGTTGCCGAACACTTCGTTGGCCCACAGGCTGCTTTCGCCACAATCGCGGGCCTTGCACCAGAACAACAACTGCGCGCCCTTGGCCTGCAAGGCTTCGCGCGTTGCGGTAAAGGCAGCGCTGGAGCTGTGTTCAGCGGGCAGTTCATAGGTGATGGCAGTGGCCGGGCCGCGTGCGATGGCCTGGCCTTCGTAACGCAACTGGCCGCTGATCTTGCGAATCGCGCCCATGGGGTAGATGCGTTCCTTGTCTTCAGCGGGGCGGTAATCGACGATTTGCGCATCAACCTGGCGGGCTACCGCCGGTAAATCCTGGCTGCCGGGCAGGTCGGCGGCAAATACCAGGGGGCTGAAACAGCAAAGGCCAAGGGCACGGATACTTCCTTTACCCAGGCTCATCGGATCAGTGAGCCCTGGCCAATATTGGTCACAGCGATATTGAGTGTGTTCATGGTTGACTCCCTTTCAATCCGCCCAGCCTCGGCAGTTGACCCCGCCAAGTCAAGGCGTGGAGAAGAACCGATTGAAACAGTCTGCAACAAGAACCGCGCCGGGCTCGTCATTCAGGTGTAAATGATGGCCGCCTGGCAGCGTGGTAACCGTGAAGGGTAGCTGAGAAAGCAATTCGGGATGTTTCGCCAGCATACCGTCAGCCGCGACCACCAACTGCGTAGGGCACCCTACCCGTCGCACGAAAGCCATGGCTTGTTCTTCGGTCAGGCGCATCGGTGACGCCAGGGTCAGGCGGCTATCGCTGCGCCAGGTGTAACCGCCCGGTACCGGCATCAAACCGCGCTGGGCCAGGAGCTGCGCCGCTTCACGGCTGACTGCCACCACACCTTTCATCCGCGCCTCAACCGCTCGATCAAGGCTGTTGTAGACCGGCTTGCGCTTGTCCTGCAGGCTCAATTGCGCCTGCAAGGCCATGCCCAGGCGCTCGGCCGCGTTCTCGCCGCTGGCGGTCGGCGGGATCACGCCATCGATCAGGCCCAGGTGTGTCACCCGCTCCGGCAAGGCCCCGGCCAACACCAGGGAGACGATGGCGCCAAGAGAGTGGCCGAGTAATGCAAAACGTTTCCAGCCCAGTTGCTCGGCCACCTGCAGCACGTCGTAGACGTAATCCCACAAGGCATAACCGGCGCCGGCCGGGCGGTGCGCCGAATGCCCATGCCCCGCCATGTCCAGGGCAACGATGCGCAAGCCGTGCAGCTTGGGCGCCAGGCGCGCAAAGCTGTTGGCGTTGTCCAGCCAGCCATGCAGGGCAATCACCGGCAGGCCGTCCTCGGGCCCGAACAGATGCGCGGCCAGTTCGATGTGCGGCAGGCTCAGGCGAACCTCTTCGACAGGCGTGCTCATGCGCAATTTCGCTCACGGGCCTGCCAGCGAGCGAACAGCGTCTTGATCAAGGCAGCAGTGTCCTGAGGGCGTTCGAGGGGGAACATATGGCCGCCGGGCATGGTGAGCATTTCGCCCATGGGCAGGCGGTCGACGCCACTGGCATGGTGACGCATCACCACCCGGCTCTGACGACCACGTACCACGGCCAGCGGCACCTTCAACTGGCGCACCTGGCCCGGGCTGGTGTGGGGCACGCCGCGATAGATGCTGATTTCGGTGGCCGGGTCGAACCGCAGGCGCAGGCGGTCGCCCACTTGCTGCAGGCCATGTTGCAGGTACGCGTCAAAGCAATCGGGGTCGAAGCCACGGAACAGGGTCTTGCCGGCGAAGTAGCTGCGCGCGGTGTCCAGGTCGGTGAATTCTTCGCGCCGGCCAAGCGTGCGCCCGGCTGGGGTGAGGCGGTCGATAAAGCCAAAGCGCTTGGCAGCGCGGATCACCCAGCGGTCTGCGCGGGTGAGCACAGGCGAATCCAGCATCACCACGCCCCGGTACAGGTGCGGGCAACGCATGGCCGCGTGCAAATGCAGCACGCCGCCCAGGGAATGGCCTACGCCCCAGACCGGCTCTGGCTGCTGCTCCAGATGGTGGATGAGTTCGTCCACCAGGTTCTGCCAGTTATCATCCACCGGGAACCTGGGGTCGTGACCGTGCTGCGGCAGATGGGCCACCGCATACTCCGGGGCCAGGGCGGCAAACAGCTTGCCGTAAGTGGCCGAAGGGAAGCCATTGGCGTGGGTAAAAAACACGTGCTGCGACATACAGTTTCCATCAACCAAAACAGAGGGGGATTGTCACCATGCCCGGCGCCTACAGCAATGACTGTAACTGCCAGGAATGATGACACTCACGCCACGCCTATCGCGCCGGCGGTTGTTCACCCAGCGGCACCACGGCCATGGTCAGGCGCGAGACACAACTGGCCTTGCCCTCGTCGCTGCTCAGGCGGATGTCCCACACCTGGGTGGTGCGCCCGATATGAATAGCCTTGGCCACCGCCGTCACCCGCCCGCTGCGCACACCCCGCAGGTGGTTGGCGTTGACCTCCAGGCCCACGCAATAGAACTTGCTGGCATCAATGCACAAATAGGCAGCCATGGAGCCGACACTTTCGGCCAGAACCACCGAGGCGCCGCCGTGCAGCAGGCCGTAGGGCTGATGGGTGCGGTGGTCGACCACCATACTGGCGGTGAGGGATTCGTCGTCGAAGCTTTCGAAACGAATATCCAGCAATTCACCGATGGTGTTTTTCTGGATCGCGTTGAGGTGTTCGATATTCGGTTGGGTACGCCACAGGCTCATACGGTTGTCCTTGTTGGTTTTATTACGGCCCTAATCCTGCCACAGAACGGTTTCGGCGCGCGCGCTCCACGCTTGTAATTGTGGCCCGTACGTCGACTCGATCACGTTGCGCTTGATCTTCAGGGTCGGCGTGAGAAAACCGTTTTCCACCGCCCAGTGATCTTTCACCACCACCAGTTGCCCCATGCGTTCATGCTTGTCCAGGCCAGCATTCACCTGTGCCAACCAACGCTCAAGGCCACTGCCCAGGGCGTGGCGGTCCTCGCCCGGCGCCGACAACACGCACAGCCCGATCGGCGCGCTGAGCCCCTCGCCGACCACACACACCTGTTCAATACGCGCATGTTCGGCCAGGCGGTTTTCAATCGGCGCCGGGGCCACATATTTGCCTTTGCTGGTCTTGAAGATCTCCTTGAGGCGCCCGGTCAGGCGCAGTCGGCCGTCAGCGTCCTGCTCGCCCTTGTCACCGGTGCGCAGGAAGCCATCTGCGGTGAGCGTATCCGCGGTTTTCTGCGGGTCCTTGAAATAGCCCAACATGGTCGCGTCACTGTGTACCTGCACTTCGCCGGACGGGTCGATGCGCACTTGCACACCTGGGCAGGACTGGCCGATCCAACCGAGCCTTTGCCCGCCAGGGCGACACACATGGGAATAGCCGCAGTTTTCGGTCATGCCATACACCTCCAGCACATCCAGGCCCAGGCGCTGATACCAACGCAGCAACGCCTCGGGCACCGGCGCCGCGCCGGACAGAGCGATACGCAGCGCATCCAGCCCCAGACCGGCGAGGACTTTATGGCCGACGCGCTTGCCGATAAAAGGCAGGCGCAACAAGGTATCGAGGCGTTTTCCCGGGATTTTGGCGTAGACGCCCAATTGGAATTTGGTCCAGATGCGCGGCACACCAAACAAGGCCGTCGGCCGCGCCCTGCGCAGATCGGTGAGGAAGGTCTCCAGGCTCTCGGCGAAAAAAACGGTTTGCCCGGTATAGATCGACGCCATTTCTACAAACATCCGCTCCGCCACATGGCACAGCGGCAGATACGACAGCAACCGGTCACCCTCCCCCAGGCCGAACAACTCAGTACCGCGCGTGGCAGCAAACCCCAAGGCGCCGAAACTGTGCATCACCCCTTTAGGCAGGCCGGTAGTACCGGAGGTGTAGATAATAGTTGCCAGGCTGGCGGCATCCGGCAGCGGGTTGTCCTGGATAGGAGAACAGGCTTGCATGTCCATCCAACTGAAATCGAAAGCCCCGCTGGGACACAGCGGCAGGCTGATAGTCGGCACCCCCGCAGGAACGCCAGGCGCCATCGCCGGCCAGTCATCGAGCTTACCGATCAACGCCAACCGCGCCTGCGAGTGGGTCAGCACATGCGCGACGGACTCAGCGGTAAGGTTGGGATAAAGCGGCACCGACACATGCCCGGCCATCCAGATCGCCAGGTCGGCGATGATCCAGTGGGCGCAGTTTTTTGAAATCAGCGCAATGTGCGAGCCCTGGGGCAACTCCCGCGCACGCAGCCAGTGTGCAGCGCAACGCGCCTGGTGGCCCACCTCGCCCCAGGTGAGGGTCTGCACCTCACCGCCGCCGATGGGCTGAACAAGAAAAACTTTACGCGGGTGCCGCGCTTCACGTTCAAAGAAGACCTGCAACGGCAAACGAAAAGCGACAGGCATGGGACGCGCTCCTTTGTGATACGAGATACAGTCAACCAAGCACTTGCTTGGTTGACTGTATAGCACAGGAAAAGGAAACGACCTGCCGGTCACCACGATGCGAAGCGAGTCGCTCTTGATCTGGCTCTTGATCTGCTCTTGATCTTGATCTTAGGCGCCCCGTTAAACCACGCTGGCCGGAATTCGACAGGGATTTGGGGGGTAAACCGGCAGGGATGCCGGTTTAGCCGCCCCGCGCCATGGATGGCGCGTGGCGGCGGCCCCCCAAATCACTGGCGGATTACGGGCACACCGAGCCTAAGCGAGGTGCCGAGTGGTGGGGCAAGAGCGTTTTGCTTACTTTTGCGCTTTTCAAAAGTGAGCCGCCGTCAGGGCGGAACCCTAAGTGGCCGTTACCGCAGCAATGGATATGTACCCAATCCAACTGTGTTGACTGCCAAGCCGCCTTCGCGAGCAAGCCCCCACAGTTGGATTGTGGGGTGTCAGGTAGACAGGCGTCGGCTGGCGGGCCGTCATCGCAGGCAAGCCAGCTCCCACAGTACCTAGGGATTCTTCACATCCACCAGACTCATCAAGCCAGCCAACGGAAAGTCCCCCTCAAGCTGCGCCAAACTGGCCGTGTACATCGGCTGTGGCTGACGCTGATGACCATGCTGCAAAAAACTGATCAGGCTGCCCACCAACGGTTGGTGGCTGACCAACAGCACGTCGTCATCGGTATCGAGTTTCTTCAGCACCTGTCGAACATCCTCATCGGGCGTCAACCACGGCACCGTAAGGATCTCGGGCTGAAACCCCAGCACATCACGCACCAACTGCGCCGTCTGCTGCGCCCGTACATAAGGGCTGGCAATAATGGCGCCCAAGGGCTGGCCAATCAGGTGCGCAGCACTGCGCAAGACTTCGGCACGCCCATGCTCGGTAAGGTTGCGCTCGGCGTCCGTGCGCGCATGCGCTTGGGCCTCACCGTGACGCAAAATCCATACCTTCATAGCTTCGGCTCTTCATCACGCACCGGGTGCGGTGCCGGCGGTACGCTGTGGGCCGCTTCACCTTCGGGCGCACGTGGGGTTGGCCAATCGGCGAACGGCCAAGGCTTTTGTTCAGTGTGGAAGCTGCCAAAGCGGCCGATCTGCGCCAGGAACTGGCTGAGGCTGTCGCCAAAATTCATCAGGCCCAGGTTCGGTGCGCCGTAGATCAGCCGGTAAATCAATTGCACCACCACCAGCGCGCCGAGCAGGAATTGCGCCACCTGCCATACCAGCGCAAACACCAGCATCCACAGGATGCGCAAGACAATCGACTCGTAAGGAGGGGCAGCTTTGGGATCGTTCATGACGCGTTCCTCAGTTGAAACCACTGGTGGAAATAAAGTCGACATCGGTTTTGGGCTCGGCCCGCATCAGCAACTCGATGACCTGGTTCAAGGTGCGCCCTTCGAACAGGATCGCGTGCAGCCCGGCGACCAGCGGCATATATACGCCCACTTCCTGGGCCTTGGCCTTCAAGACCTTGAGGGTGTTGACCCCTTCGGCCACTTCGCCCAGACGGGTCACCGCCTCGTCCAGGCTCAGCCCTTGGCCCAAGGCAAACCCGACTTGATAGTTGCGGCTTTTAGGCGAAGAGCAGGTGACGATCAGGTCGCCCACGCCCGCCAGGCCGAGGAAGGTCATGGGGTTGGCACCCTGGTTCACCGCAAAACGGGTCATCTCGGCCAGGGCCCGGGTGATCAGCATGCTCTTGGTGTTTTCGCCCATGCCCAGGGCCACAGCCATGCCGGCAATGATCGCGTAGACGTTTTTCAACGCCCCGCCCAATTCGACGCCGAAGCGATCGGCGCTGGCGTAGACCCGGAAAGTACGGCCATGCAGCACCGCCTGGACGCGCTCGCACAAGGCTTCGTCTTCACTGGCAACCACGGTGGCGGTCAATGCGTGCTCGGCAACTTCCCGCGCCAGGTTTGGCCCGGACAGCACGCCAATGCGCGCCTGAGGGGCGATTTCGGTGAGGATTTCACTCATCAACTTGAAGGTGTGGGCCTCGATGCCCTTGGTCAGGCTGACCAGCAGCTTGCCGGCCAGGCGTTCGGCGTGGGGCGCCAATACCGAGCGCAAGGCGCTGGAAGGCAGCGCGACGAAGCACAGGTCGCAGGCCGTGAGGGTTTCCAGCAGGTCGGTCACCGGCTCGACGGCAGGATGAATCTTGATACCTTTAAGGTAACGGGGGTTTTCGCGATGCACGCGAATGGCTTCGGCCTGCTCGGGGTCGCGCATCCACTGGCGCACCGCGTGGCCGTTCTCGGCCAGCAGGTTAGCCACGGCGGTACCAAAACTTCCGCCTCCCAGGACCGCAATAGGGCGCTGTTCAGTCATATGCAATCCGTTAATCCATACCAGTGGCGATGGCGGCATTATACGGGGCGCCCGGCTTGCGGCCAGCCCCCGTATCAATTCGCGCGGTTGTCGGAAAATGCCATGCAGGTGCGAAGTAATTGCAAGTCCTACGACTGGCAAATAGCCGCGCCTCGGTTAACATGGGCGGCTATCCGCAATTAACAAGGCCGTGCCGTGTATCTAGGCCCCCCTCCTCGCTCATCACTGTTATTGATGCTGGCGTGCGCTACCTGCGCGCAAGCCGACGATCTATTCCTCGACAGCCAGCCGCTGCCGCAGGTCTTGACCGCCACGCGCCTCAAGCAATCGGCCGCCGCCGTGCCCGGCAGCATGACGGTGATCGACAGTGAGCTGATCAAGGCCAGCGGCGCCCGGGACATCTCGGAACTGCTGCGGCTGGTTCCCGGGATGATGGTCGGCTACACCAGCGGCAACCAGGCCTCGGTGAATTACCACGGCACCAGCGCCAGTGATGCACGGCGCATGCAGGTGCTGATCGACGGGCGCTCGGTCTACCGCGCCGGCCTGGCCACGGTGGATTGGAGCGATATCCCGGTGGCCATGGAAGATATCGAGCGCATCGAGGTGTTTCGCGGCCCCAACACGGTCAGCTACGGTGCCAATGCGCTGATGGCGGTGGTGAATATCCTCACCCGCTCGCCGGCCAACAGCCACGGCTCTCGGGTAAAGGTCATCCGTGGCGAGCGTGGCATCAATGACTTCTATGCCAGCCAGGGTGTGGGCTGGGAGACCGGCGATTTGCGCTTGTCCCTGTCCGGGCAACAGGACGATGGTTTTGACAGCGACGCGGCCGGCGCCGACCGCCGTGACGGGCGTCGTCTCAACCGTTTCAGCCTGGCGGTGAGCCAGACCTTGAACGCGCAACAAAGCCTCGACTGGCAACTGAACGTCAAGGAAGGCACCAACCAACGCCCATACACCTACACCCCAGTGTTTGCCGGGATTACCGAAGGCGGCAGCAATTCCGACGTCACCGCCAAAGACTACGCCGGCTCCCTGCGCTGGAACTTCGACTTCAACCCCGACCACAGCCTGTATATCCAGGGCTCGGCACAGCAATGGGACCGCAAGCAAATCTGGAAAGCCTGTGACGCCAAGGTCTCGTTCAGCCCTGAATTGACCCAGCTATGGCAGCTCAACCCCAACTATGCCGAATTGCTGGCGCGGCACATGGACACTTACAGCCAAGGCTCCGCCCCACCAGGTAACGCCGCCGAACAAGCCTTGGCCAACCAGGTGCTGGACCAGTGGCGCAACGGTGCCAACCAGAGCGTATGCGGCGATATCGACCAGAGCACCCGTGAAAGCCGCTACGACCTGGAGATCCAGGACACGCTCAGCCTCTCCGACAGCCTGCGCCTGGTCAGCGGCATGAATTACCGCTACGACCGCGCCGATTCCGAGACCTACTTCAATGGCACACTGGACGACACCACCTGGCGCCTGTTCGGGCACCTTGAATGGCGCGCCAGCGAGCACTGGCTGCTGCAAGGTGGCGCCATGTACGAAGACACCCACCTGAGCGGCAACTCGCTGACCCCGCGTGTGGCGGTCAATTACCTGATCAATCCCCGCCACGGCTTGCGCGCGGTTTACTCCGAAGCGATCCGCTCGCCGGACATGTTCGAGAACAACGTCAATTGGAGCTACCGCGTCACCAATCTCAGCTCGCCGACCTATGGGCAAAACGCCGGGCAATATTTTGTCGTGACGCGCGGCCCCGGCAACCTCGACAAAGAGTTGATGCGCTCGCGCGAGCTGGGCTACAACGGCTTCTTTGCCGAGCTGGGGCTGAATGTCGACGTGAAGCTGTTCTATGACGAAATCACCGACATGATCAGTTCGCCGCTGCGCAACAACCAATACATCGCCAGCAACGCCAACAGTGCGCGCTTTAGCGGTGCCGAGTCGCAGTTCGACTGGCGCGTGAGTAACGCCGACCGCCTGCGCCTGACCTATGCTTATGTAGACGCCACCTCCAGCAACCCGCGGGACAAGGCGCAAACCGCGCGTAACAGCGGCTCGGCCGGTTGGCTGCGTGAATGGGGCCAGGGTTGGTCCAGCGCCTTGTTCTACTATGGCGACGACGCACTCAACCAATATCGCTTCCAGCGGGTCGACCTGCGGGTGGCCAAACGCATCGCCGTAGGCAAAACCAATGTGGAGCTGGCGGGCATGTTGCAACAACGCCTGGACAACCAACCCACCACCTGGGCCGACAACAACTACGACCATCGCCACGTTCTCTACTTCAGCGCCGAGCTGGACTTCTGACATGGCCGATCAGTCACGGATGACCCTCTTCTTGGTTTCACGGTTTTGGCGCCGCGGCCTGCTGCTCGCGTGCCTGTTGCTGACGGCGCCAGCGTGGAGCGCCAACATCCTGCTGACGGCCGCCGAAGACAGCGCCGGCGTGCGCGCCTTTACCCAGGATCTTGCCCAGCAGCGCCCCGACGACCAGGTCAGCTTCACCCCCCTCAGCGAGTTGCCGGCGCCCAGGGACTTGCCCGCCAGCACCCGCCTGATCCTCCTCGACCTGCCCGGCCTGGACTGGCGCCTGCAGGATGCCCAAGGGCCGCCCACCCTGGTATTGCGCATCAGCCGCCTGCAGGCCCGGCAACGCCTGGGCAACACCCATCCGGCTAAAGTCAGCCTGCTCTGGAGCGACCCGCCACTGGACCGTCAGTTGCGCCTGATCGCCCATATTCTGCCCCAGGCCCAGCGCGTGGGCGTGCTTTACGAGTCTGGCAGCGAGTTCCTGCTGCGCGAACTGACTCAATCCGCCAAGCCCATGGGCCTGGAAATCGTGCCCCAGCTCTGGGAGAACACCAGTGACAGCCGCCCGCTGCAAAACCTGTTCAAGAACAGCGACGTGCTACTGGGCCTCGACGACCCGAACCTGTACAACCCCAAGACCGTAAAAAACCTGTTGCTGAGCAGTTATGCCCAGCAACTGCCGTTAGTAGGGCCCAATGCCGGGTTTGTGCGAGCCGGCAGCCTGGCCAGCACCTACAGCGATCAGGCCGACTGGCTCGCCGTGCTGGGCCAGCTGCTGGACCAGCCGCCGGCCAATTGGCCGCACACGCTCTACCCGCAACACTTCAAAGTCGTAGGCAACCCGCAAGTGGCGCGCTCACTGGGCATAGAACAGGTCGATGAAGTCGCCGTTGCCGCCCGCCTGGCCGAAGGAGAAAAACGCCCATGACCTTGCGTCGTCGTTGGGATATCAACACCCGCACCCAGCTCATTACGCTGGGCCCCGCGCTGCTGTTGACCCTGCTGCTCATCACCTTCTTCACCTTCGTGCGCATCCAGGATTTGCGCCAGGAGCTGGACCACACCGGTCAATTGATCGCCAACCAGCTGGCGCCTGCCACTGAGTACGGCGTGATTTCCGGCAACAACGATGTGCTTGAAACCCTGCTGCGTGCGACCTTGGCCACCCCCCATGTGCGCTTCCTCGAGATCCAGGACAGCGCCGAGAACATCCTGGTGTACGTGGAGCAGCCATCCGAGCGGCACGACCGCTCGCTGTCGGTGAAGGTGTTCCAGGCACCGATCCGCCTGCAACACATTCAGCTCAACAATGACTTTTTCCAGGACAACCTCAACGAACCCAAGGCCCCCCGCGCGGATTACCTGGGGCGGGTGATCGTGGGTATGTCCAACGATGCGTTCAGCCAGCGCCAGCAGGAAATCCTGTTCAAGGCCGGGGTGCTGGCGCTGTTTGCCCTGCTGTTTACTTTCCTGCTGGCGCGACGCTTGTCGGCGAGCCTGTCAAAACCGATCAGCGCCATGGGGCATGCGGTCAAGGCCATCCAGCAAGGCGACTACAAAACGCCACTGCCCATCGTAGATGACTCGGAACTGGGCGACCTTTCGCGGCATATCAACAACCTGGCCGAGGGCCTTCAACAGGCCAGTCGCGAACAGCAGCAAGCCATGGCCCAGTTGATCCAGACCCGTGAAGAAGCCGAGCGGGCGAACAACGCCAAGTCGGATTTTCTGGCGATGATGAGCCACGAACTGCGCACGCCCATGAATGGCGTGCTGGGCATGCTGCAACTGTTGGAAACCACCGAGATGACCGAGGAGCAGACCGAGTACGCGGCGCTGGCGTCCGAGTCCACCGAGCATTTGCTCAAGGTGATCAATGACATCCTCGATTTCTCGCGCATTGAACGCGCCGCCCTGGAACTGGAACACATTGCGTTCAACCTCGCCGACCTTATCAACAGTTGCGCCCAGGCTTTCCAGCACAGCGCCCAGCAGCGCGGGCTGAGCCTGGAACTGCCGATTCCCATGGGCATGGAGGCCCTGCGGGTGCGCGGCGATCCGACACGGATCCGCCAGATCCTGGTGAACCTGATCGGCAACGCACTGAAATTTACCGAACGTGGCAGCGTGACCGTCGAGCCCCACTGGCAAACCCTGGACCATGAGCTGGTGTGGTTCACCTGCACCGTGCGCGACAGCGGCATTGGCATTTCCGCTGAGCGCCTGGAATTGATGTTCGATGCCTTCCAGCAGGCCGACAGCTCGATTTCCAGGCGTTACGGTGGAACTGGCCTGGGCCTGCCGATTGCGCGCACCCTGGCCGAGCGCATGGGAGGGACCTTGCGCGCCCAGAGCGAAGAGGGTCGAGGCTCGGTGTTCACCCTGGAAATTCCGCTGGCCATCGACCAGCAGCATGTGCCGGTGGCCGCGCCTGACGCACTCGGCAAAGCCAGCGCCGGCGACGGGCGCCACGTGCTGCTGGTGGAAGACAACCCGGTCAACCGCACCGTGGTCGAAGCGATGCTGCGCAGCCTGGGCTTTGAAGTCAGCCTGGCCACGGACGGCGCCGAGGCGATCCGCAGCGCCGAGAGCCTGATTTTCACCGCCATCCTGATGGATTGCCGCCTGCCCTTGATCGATGGCTACGAAGCCACGCGGCAGATTCGCCAACTGCCCGGCTGCGCCGATCTGCCAATCATCGCCCTGACGGCCAACGCCTTGCAGGGCGACCGCGAAGCCTGCCTCGCAGCTGGAATGAACGATTACCTGGCCAAGCCGTTCAAACGCACGGATTTGCAGCAAATCCTACAGCGCTGGGTACAGTAGCGCCGCGCCATCAGCCAACTGCGACTGGCGTGAAAGACGAAAGTGCGGCAGTCTTAGGCACCCGAACGGGCCGATAAACAGGCCCGGTTTAAAATTTCAGTGAACAAGTGTACATTCAGTGCCTTGCCGCTGTGACTTTCACTACAACGCAATAGTCTATGTGTAGGCTGCCGCTATGAGGCATGAACGCTTCATTCGGTTCGGGAAGATTTGCCCTACCCTGCCGCATGGGATTATTGAGGAGCTCGCATGACCAAACAAAACGCCTTTACTCGGGAAGACCTGCTGCGCTGCAGTCGCGGTGAGCTGTTCGGCCCAGGTAACGCGCAACTGCCCGCCCCGAACATGCTGATGGTGGATCGCATCACCCATATCAGCGAAGAGGGTGGCAAGTACGGCAAAGGTGAATTGGTCGCCGAGCTGGATATCACCCCTGACCTGTGGTTCTTCGCGTGCCACTTCGAAGGCGACCCTGTGATGCCAGGCTGCCTGGGCCTTGACGCCATGTGGCAGCTGGTCGGTTTCTACCTGGGCTGGCAAGGCCTGCCGGGCCGCGGTCGCGCCCTGGGTTCGGGCGAAGTGAAGTTCTTTGGCCAGGTACTGCCGAGCGCCAAGAAAGTCACCTATAACATTCAAATCAAGCGCGTCCTCAAGGGCAAGCTGAACCTGGCCATCGCCGACGGTTCGGTGACTGTCGACGGTCGCGAGATCTATACTGCCGAAGGCCTTCGGGTCGGCGTATTCACTTCCACTGACAACTTTTAAGGGTTATCCGCATGCGCCGCGTCGTTATCACTGGTCTGGGCATCGTTTCTTGCCTGGGCAATGACAAAGAGACCGTCACCGCTAACCTGCGTGCAAGTCGCCCTGGCATCCGCTTCAACCCGGAATATGCCGAAATGGGTCTGCGTAGCCAGGTTTCCGGCTCCATTGACCTGCCCCTCGAAGAACTGATTGATCGCAAGATCTATCGCTTCGTCGGCCACGCTGCCGCCTACGCCTACCTGGCCATGAAAGACGCGATCGCCGACTCCGGCCTGAGCGAAGATCAGGTTTCGAACGTACGCACCGGCCTGATCGCCGGCTCCGGCGGCGCATCGACCCTCAACCAGATGGAAGCGCTGGACATCCTGCGCGAAAAAGGCGTGAAGCGCGTCGGCCCGTACCGTGTCACGCGGACCATGGGCAGCACCGTTTCCGCCTGCCTGGCCACGCCCTTCCAGATCAAGGGCGTGAACTACTCGATCTCCTCCGCGTGCGCCACCAGCGCCCACTGCATCGGGACTGCCGTTGAGCAGATCCAACTGGGCAAGCAGGACATCGTATTTGCCGGCGGCGGTGAAGAAGAACATTGGAGCCAGTCGTTCCTCTTCGACGCCATGGGTGCATTGTCCACCCAGTACAACGAAACCCCGGAAAAAGCCTCCCGCGCCTACGACGCCAAGCGTGACGGTTTCGTCATCGCCGGCGGTGGTGGCATGGTGGTGGTCGAGGAGCTGGAACACGCCCTGGCCCGTGGCGCCAAGATCTACGCGGAAATCGTTGGCTACGGCGCGACGTCCGACGGCTACGACATGGTTGCGCCAAGCGGTGAAGGCGCCATCCGCTGCATGCAGATGGCAATGTCCACCGTCGACACCCCAATCGACTACCTCAACACCCACGGCACCTCGACCCCGGTCGGCGATGCCAAGGAAATGGAAGGTGTGCGTGCGGTATTCGGCGACAAGGCTCCGAAGATCAGCTCCACCAAGAGCCTGTCGGGTCACTCCCTGGGCGCCGCTGGCGTTCACGAAGCGATCTACTGCTTGCTGATGATGGAAGGCAACTTCATGGCCGGCTCGGCCAACATCGACGAGATTGATCCGGTTGTGGCCGATATGCCGATCCTGACCAAGACCGTTGAAAACGCCAAGATCGACACCGTGATGAGCAACAGCTTTGGCTTTGGTGGCACCAATGCCACCCTGGTACTGAAGCGCTGGCAGGGCAAGTAAGCCCCGCAGGTTGATCACATGAAAAAGCCCCGACTGGTTCGGGGCTTTTTTTTGCGCTTTGATTTGAAACCGCGTCGCCTTTATCGCAGGCAAGCCCCACCTTTGAATTGTGAATCCAGTCAAATGTGGGAGCTGGCTTGCCTGCGAATGGCATCGGTAGCTACACAACTTTGTGGGCTATAGCAGCACACGGTAACCACGATGCGAAGCGAGCCGCTCTTGATCTGCTTTTGATCTTGATCTTAAGCGCCCCGTTAAACCACGCTGGCCGGAATTCGACAGGGATTTGGGGGGTAAACCGGCAGGGATGCCGGTTTAGCCGCCCCGCGCCATGGATGGCGCGTGGCGGCGGCCCCCCAAATCACTGGCGGATTACGGGCACACCGAGCCTAGGCGAGGTGCCGAGTGGTGGGGCAAGAGCGTTTTGCTTACTTTTGCGCTTTTCAAAAGTGAGCCGCCGTCAGGGCGGAACCCTAAGTGGCCGTTACCGCAGGAATGGATATGTACACAGTCCACCTGTGTTGACTGCCAGGCCGTCTTCGCAGGCAAGCCAGCTCCCACAGTTTGATCGCGGGGCGGCAGGTAGATAAGTGCCGGCTGTCAGGCCGTCACGGGAGCAAGCTCCCTCGCCACAGGTTCGGCGTCATCCCGAAGTTGTGTAGATACTTATGCTGCGAATGGGCCAACCCGGCCCCCAGCCCTACACCGAAAACCGCGCCACCATCGAATTCAGATCCACCGCCAACCGCGACAGCTCCTGGCTCGCCGCACTGGTCTGGTTAGCCCCGGTCGACGTCTGGTGCGCCAGGTCGCGGATATTCATCAGGTTGCGATCCACCTCCCGCGCCACCGCTGCCTGCTCCTCCGAGGCACTGGCAATCACCAGGTTGCGTTCGTTGATCAAGGTGAACGCCGAGGCAATTTCTTCCAGGGCCATGCCCGCCGATTTGGCGATGTCCAACGTGGACCGCGCCCGTGTGTTGCTCTGCTGCATCGAGCTGACGGCCAGGTCGGTGCCCTGCTGAATGCCGCTGATCATCTGTTCGATTTCCTGGGTCGACTGTTGCGTGCGATGGGCCAAGGCCCGCACCTCATCGGCCACCACCGCAAACCCGCGCCCGGCATCCCCGGCTCTCGCCGCTTCAATTGCCGCGTTCAGGGCCAGCAAGTTGGTTTGCTCGGCAATCGAGCGAATCACGTCCAGCACTGTGCTGATGCCATAGACCTTTTGCGCCAACTCCTCGACCTGGGTCACATTGGCGGTCACATCGGTCGCCAGGGCTTCAATCGACACCACCGTCTGCTGCACCTGTTCACGCCCTTGCTGGGCAATCCGGTCGGATTCGCGAGATGCCTGGGAAGTGGCCACGGCATTGCTCGCCACCTCCTCCACCGCCGCTGTCATCTGATTGACCGCCGTGGCCGCCTGTTCGATTTCCTGGTTTTGCTGGTGCAAACCACGGGTCGCATCCTCGGTAACGCAACTGAGCTCTTCGGACGCGGACGCCAATTGGTTCGACGATTCAGATATGCGCCGGATAGTGTCGCGCAGGCTCTCCTGCATGCGCTTGAGCGCCTGCTGCAAGCGCGCCGGTTCGTCGCTGCCACTGAGCCTGATCTCGCCGGTCAAGTCGCCACTGGCAACGCCCTGGGCTACTTTCAACGACTGTGCCAGCGGCAGCACGATGCTGCGTGTGAGCCACACCGCCAGGCCGATCGTGATCAGCGCCGTGACGCCAATCATGCCCATCACCCAGACCCGCGACTGGCTGAACACCTGCTGTGCCAGCCGGGCGGCCTCGTTGGCGCTGGACTTGTTCAGATTGACCAGCTCACGCAGGGTGACAGCCATTTGGTCGGCCATCTGATTCATTTCGCCATTGACCACCGCAATGGCCTCCTCCAGCCGATTCGCCTTGGATAGGCCCACCACCTGCTCCTGGCGTTGCAGGTACTGTTGCTCCTCGACCTTGAAGCGATCAAACAGCACGCGCTCTTCAGGCAAGACGATCAACGCGTCGTACACGCCTTCAGCGTGGTACAAACCGGTTTTGATCTCGGCGATTTTCTGCTCGTTCTGCGCCACCGCCTGGGGGTCGCGGTTGACCACCAAGCGTAACGTCAGCGCCCGAATGCGCAACACATCCTGGTTCATCTCCCCCACCGCCATCACGCTGGGCAGCCAGTTGGTCTCCACCTGGTCCGACTGCTGGCGCATATTGGCCATCTGCAACAGAGCAAAGCCGCCCAAGACGAACACCATCAACGCCAGCACACCAAAGCCCAGGCCGGCGCGAGGGGCGATATTCAAACTGCGGATATTCATGCCAGGGTTCCTTCCAAAAGTACTGCATCCACCTGCAGCGGGTCTCTTGGACGTTATCGGCACCTCAGGTCATTGGCGTAAGACCAAAACGCGATATCAACGCGCCTCGCCATCGCGAGGCGGCTTGGGCAGGATGGCCAGGAAGTTGTCGCGCGCGACCTTGTGGGCAACGTCTTCGGGCAACGCATCGAGGAAAGGATCGAAACGGCGCATTTCCTTGCCCAGCTTATTGAAGCGCCCCACCACGTCGGAGCCGAGCATGAAGCGATCCGGGAAACGCTCCACCAGCTTTACCCACTCAGGCCGAGGTTTACCCGCCTCATCCAGCAGATACGGCGTGAGCATGCTCCAGGACAAGTCGATATACAGGTTGGGGTACGCCTCAAGCAGACGATTCAAGGTGGGCAGCAAAAAGTCCATCTGTACTTGATGACGGTGGATTTCCTTGCTGGTACCCGCATGCGCCCAGATAAAACGCGTGTGCGGGTGGTTGCGTAACGGCTGCTCGACTTCCGCCAGGTACAGTGGGTTGCGCTCACGTTTGGAGGTGATGTTGGAATGCAGCATCACCGGCAGATCGTTTTCGGCCGCCAGGTGGTAAATGCGTGTCATGGCCTCGTTATTGGCGCGGGGCGTATCACCCGAGGTCAGGGCGGTAAGGTCATCGTGGCGGGTGAACACTTCCCCAATGCCCTGCCACAGCCCTGGGTTGAGGTCGAGCATGCGCTGGATGTGGGCCGCGGAGTTCTTGTCGTTGGGATTGAAACCGGCCAGGAACGGATGAAAGTGCTGGCGTTGCTCACGGGAAAGTTTATTGACCGCCGCCGCGACGATGACATCGGTGGCGCTGTACCAATAGGCGTCGGCGTCGTCACCGGCGTAGTAGCGCGGGCGCTTGGGCTCGTCTTCGTGCCATTTCTTGGCCACGGGAATCCCGGAAATCATGACGTGCTCAATGCGGTTGTCCGCCATGGCCTTGAGCAGCTTGTCCATGCCGGCGGTTTCCTGGAAAAAATCCACGTAATGCAGGTGCGCGTCGCTGTAGGCGTAGTCACGGGCCTGCGCGGCAAGGCTGCTGACGGCGAGCAACAAGGCAAGACTCAGGCGGGCTCCAAACACGGTAAAACCTCAATAAGGGCGGATACGGGTAGACCTTGCGCCAGCCTTGCGGGTTCAGCATGGAAAAAACCGGAACACTGGAGTGCCAGCATGCTCTATAACTGCATGACCTTCATCCTGCGCCCTTACGAGGTTTGCCATGCCTGTTACCGTCAATACGCTGAACGCTGAAAACTTCCGTCACAGCGTGAATATCAATAATCACGAGCTGTTTACCGACCTGCCCAAGAGCCTGGGCGGTGACGATTCGGCCCCCTCCCCTCACGATTATTTCGATGCTGCGCTGGCGTCGTGCAAAGCCTTGACCGTAAGGCTCTACGCGCAGAAAAAAGGTATCCCGCTGACCGGCGTGACCGTGGAGGTCACCCACGACAGCACCGAGGAGCAGAAGGGTAAATACAAGCTCAACGTCAAGCTGACCCTCAAGGGCGTGCTCACCGACGCCCAGCGCGATGAACTGCATCGGGTGGCCGATAAGTGCCCGGTACATAAGCTGATGACCACCGCCGAAGTCACTATTGAGACAAAACTGTCGGAAGGCGCCTTCAGCCAATAGCCCCAACTTCCCACCGAGCGGGTTATGCTTCATCGCATCCAACCCGCTCAGACTGGGATGCCCATGACCCCCCTCACCGTAATTCGCCCTCGCCCCGAAGATGTAGAAGGCCAGCCCATCCTGCGCCCCCTGCCCTCGCGTGAATGCCGCAGCGTCGGGCCCTTTGTGTTTTTCGACCATATGCTGCCGACCCGCTATGCGCCGGGTACCGGCATGAATATCCGCCAGCATCCCCACATCGGCCTGTCCACCCTCACCTACCTGTTTGAAGGCGCCTTGCAGCATAAGGACAGCCTTGGCTCGGACCAGGTGGTGCAAGCCGGCGATGTCAGCTGGATGACCGCTGGCAGCGCAATTGCCCACGTCGAGCGCACACCGCAAGCGTTCAAGGCCAGGGGTTTCAACCTGCATGGCCTGCAGGTGTGGCTGGCCTCGCCCAAGGACCACGAGACGGGGCCTGGACACTACAGCCATCACCCCGCTGCAAGCTTGCCGGTGAGCGATAACCTCGGTGTGCAAATCCGCTTGATCGCCGGTAATGGTTTTTGCCTCAAATCACCCGTGCCGGTGCTGTCGCCGACGCTGTATGCCGAAGTGCAGATGCAAACCGCCACGACCCTGCTGATTGCCGATGAGCATGAGGAACGTGCGGTGTATGTGCTGGAGGGTGAGGTGCAGTTGGACGGTGAAGCGCTGGAGGTGAACAGTCTGGTGGTATTGCCGGCTGGGCAGGAGATGACCCTGTATGCCGAGAGTGATTGCCACCTGATGGTATTTGGCGGGGCGCCGCTGGATGGGCCACGACGGATCAACTGGAATTTTGTGGCGAGCGATCCGGCGGTGATCGAGCAGGCGAGGCAGCGCTGGGCGGCTGGGGACTGGCCCACTGTGCCGGGGGAGTCAGAAAGAATCGAGTTGCCTGTTAAATAGCTATCGCAGGCAAGCCAGCTCCCACATTTGATGGGTATACACATTTTAGAATGTAGGAGCTGGCTTGCCTGCGATGGCGTCCGATCGGGCGCTGAGAAATCAGCCCTTGAACACTTCATCCAACAAGTTATGCATCGCCTGGAACGCCCGAGCAGCGGTCTTCGCGTCGTACATCATCTTGCCTGGCACATTGGCATGGGGGTCGGTGAAGGAATGCACCGCGCCGCCGTAGCTGAGCAACTGCCAATCCACACCTGCCGCGTTCATTTCATCTTCGAACGCCGGCAGTTGTTCTTTGGGCACCAACGGGTCCGCGGCGCCATGCAGCACCAGCACTGCCCCCTTGATGTTCTTCGCGTCCGCCGGGTTCGGTGTATCCAGGGTGCCATGGAACGACACAGCGGCCTTCAACGGCGCACCGGTACGGGCCAGCTCCAGGGAGCAGCAACCGCCGAAGCAGAAGCCGAAGGTGGCCAGTTTCGACGTGTCCACTGCGGCTTCAGTCTGGCCTTGCAGTTGCTCGAAGGCCGCTTGCATGCGTTTGTTCAGCAGCGGGCGATCATTCTTCAACGGCATCATCGCCGCACCGGCTTCATCGCCATTTGAAGGCCGCACGGTTTGCCCGTAGAGGTCGGCAATCAACACCACATAGCCTTTGCTGGCGACAGCCTTGGCGATCTCTTCGGCCCCCGCGCTCACGCCCATCCAGTTCGGCGCCATCAGCAAGCCCGGAAGCGGGGCTTTGTGGCTGGCATCGAACGCCAGACGGCTTTCATAAGACTGGCCATCAATCTGATAGACCACGGAACGTACAGTGACTTGGCTCATGATTCACTCCAGTTGAGGTACACGCAGAAACGGTAATGCAACGGTAGGAGCGAGCTTGCTCGCGAAAAACTTCAGGGCACCGCGTTGATTCAGGATGTACGCGTTATCGTTGACGTTTTTCGCGAGCAAGCTCGCTCCTACAAATGAAAAAACCCGCCGAAGCGGGTTTTTCTACAACGGTGTTAAACCGACAATTCAACCAACAGCTTGTTCAGTCGGCGCACATACGCGGCCGGGTCCTTCAAGCTGTCGCCGGCTGCCAGGGCGGCCTGGTCGAAGAGGATGTGCGACAGGTCGCCAAACCGCTCTTCGCTCTGCTCGCCATCGAGTTTCTCGATCAGCGGGTGAGACGGGTTGAATTCGAAGATCGGCTTGGAGTCCGGCACTTTCTGCCCGCTGGCTTCAAGGATCTGGCGCATCTGCAAGCCCAGGTCCTGCTCGCCGATGGCCAGGATCGCCGGGGAGTCGGTCAGGCGGTGGGAAACCCGCACTTCACTGACCGCGTCGCCCAGGGAAGCCTTGATGCGCTCAACCAGGCCCTCTTTGGACTTGGCGACTTCTTCGGCTTCTTTCTTCTCTTCTTCGGAGTCCAGGTTACCCAGGTCCAGGTCACCACGGGCCACGTCGACAAAGGTTTTGCCGTCGAACTCGGTGAGATAGCTCATCAGCCACTCATCGATACGGTCGGTCAGCAGCAGCACTTCGATGCCTTTCTTGCGGAAGACTTCCAGGTGCGGGCTGTTCTTGACCTGGGCATAGGTTTCGCCGGTCAGGTAGTAGATCTTGTCCTGACCTTCCTTGGCGCGCGCCAGGTAGTCAGCCAGGGACACAACCTGCTCGCCGTCTTCGCCCTGAGTCGAAGCAAAACGCAGCAAGCCGGCGATTTTTTCCTTGTTGGCAAAATCTTCCGCCGGGCCTTCTTTCATCACCTGGCCGAAGTTCTTCCAGAAGCTCTTGTATTGCTCAGGCTCGTTCTTCGCCAGTTTTTCCAGCATGTCGAGTACACGCTTGGTCAGCGCCGACTTCATGGAGTCAATGATCGGGTCTTTCTGCAGGATTTCCCGCGAGACGTTCAGCGACAGGTCGTTGGAGTCGACCACGCCTTTGATAAAGCGCAGGTACAGCGGCAGGAAGGATTCCGCCTGGTCCATCACGAACACGCGCTGCACGTACAGCTTCAAGCCTTTTGGTGCTTCACGCTGGTACAGGTCGAACGGAGCACGGGCCGGGACGTAGAGCAGCGAGCTGTATTCGAGCTTGCCTTCAACCTTGTTGTGGCTCCAGCTCAGCGGGTTCTCGTAATCGTGCCCGATGTGCTTGTAGAACTCCTGGTATTCCTCGTCCTTGATCTCGGTACGCGGACGGGTCCACAGGGCGCTGGCGCGGTTGACGGTTTCCCACTCTACCGCCGGGGCTTCTTCGCCTTCGGCAACGGTCTGCTCCTTGGGCAACTCGATCGGCAACGCGATGTGGTCGGAGTACTTCTTGATGATGTTGCGCAGGCGCCAGCCATCGGCGAATTCATCTTCACCGGCTTTCAGGTGCAGCACGATGCGGGTGCCGCGGTCGGCCTTGTCGATCGTGGCGATTTCAAATTCGCCCTCGCCCTTGGAAGCCCAGTGCACACCTTCGCTGGCGTCGAGGCCGGCGCGGCGGCTGAAGACTTCAACCTTGTCGGCGACGATGAAGGCCGAATAGAAGCCCACGCCGAACTGGCCGATCAGGTGAGAGTCTTTTTTCTGGTCGCCCGACAGGTTCTTCATGAAATCTGCGGTGCCGGATTTGGCGATGGTCCCCAGGTGGGTGATCGCATCGTCACGGCTCATGCCGATACCGTTGTCTTCGAGAGTGACGGTTTTGGCGTCTTTGTCGTAGCTCACACGGATCTTCAGTTCCGCGCCGCCTTCCAGCAACTCAGGCTTGGACAGGGCTTCGAAACGTAATTTGTCGACAGCGTCAGAGGCGTTCGAGATCAATTCGCGAAGGAAAATTTCCTTGTTGGAATACAGCGAATGGATCATGAGGTGCAGCAGTTGCTTCACCTCGGTCTGGAAGCCCAGGGTTTCCTTTTGAGTTTCCACACTCATGGTCATCAAACTCCAATTGGATGGCAGTGGCCGCGCCCGAAAGGGTTGGCGGCGGGTTGTCATCAAAGTTGGGGGCTCAGGCCAGGATTTCAAGGGCGGGCCAATTCCTCAATTTTGAAATGTGCCCGGGCGGTGGCAATCGGCTCGGCCGGGGTGCTCTGCCAGGCGGTAATCGCCACGTTGGCCACGCGCCGGCCCTGGCGCCATACCTGGCACTTGGCATAGGTGTCACGAAACTGGCCGGCGCGCAGATAATCCAGGGAGAAATCGATGATTTTCGGCAGGCCCGGAGCGCCCGTAAACACCATCAGATGCAGGGCGGCTGCCAGCTCCATGAAGCCTGCGATCACCCCGCCATGCAACGCCGGCAATATGGGGTTACCAATGTTGTCCTTGTTGGCCGGCAGGCGAAACAGCAACTCATCCCCCAGACGGGTGCATTCGATGCCGATCAACCTGGCATAGGGCACCAACTCCAGCAGCGCGTCATAGTTGCCACGATCGAGGGCTTGCTCCAGACGGGTCTTGAACCGATGCGTCATGCCTGCTCTCCCTTGATGACCGTACCCAAGCCTTGGGTGCCTTTGAGGCGCTTGCCCATGCGCATGAACGTGCCCACCACATGGGCGATAGGTTGTTGCGGGTCATCCTGATAGGCAACGCCACGGGTGAAAATCACGTCGGTGGTCACCCGGTAACATTGCGCGAAGCCATACACCGGCTTATGGGGTTCGGCGGGATGCATGTAGTCGATACGCAGGTCCAGGGTGGGGCACACTTCGAACTCGGGCAGTACGCACAGGGTTGCCATGCCGCACGCGGTGTCCATCAACGAGGTGAGCGCGCCGCCGTGGATCACCCCGCTCAGGGGGTCACCGACGATATGCGGCCCATACGGCAGTACGAGAGTCATGCCCTCCTCGCTGGCTTCATGCACAGCCACACCCAGCACCTGGCAATGGCGCAGGGCCGAAACGAAGCGCACCGCACGCTCTAACAAAGGGTTTTCGGTCATTGTTTTTAGACTCTTATTAGTGTGAATTCAGCGGATGGGAATGACTGGATAAAGTTCCTGTACGAAACATGCTATATATCTGTGGGACATAAGGAACTAATGCTGGCCCCTTGGGTTCGAAAGGCCAGTAGATATCTTCAATAAGGAGAAACACCCCATGCGTAAGACATTAGCTATTTCCATGATGCTGGCCGCTGCTCTCGGTCTGGCTGCCTGCGACAAGAAATCCGAAGACAAAGCTCAAGACGCTGCCGCACATTCTGAGCAAGCTCAGCAAGATATGGCTAAAGCACAGGATAAAGTGAACGACGCTGCGAAAGAAAACGCCGAAGCTGCCAAAGCTCAGGCCGAATCGAACGAAGCTGCTGCAAAAGAAGCTGCACCTGCCGCACCAGCAGAACCTGCCAAGCAGTAATCGCACGGTTTAAAGCTGTATTGCAGCAAAAAGAAAGCCCGCTGACTAAGCGGGCTTTTCTTTGTCTGCGATTTGCCGCCAGCGCTACGATGCGCCGTCTTTTACAGCCTCGACTGCTGGCATATCGGTCGGGGTATACACCATTACCTGCAATACATCGGAATGGAACTCACGGCGGTACAGCACCAACACCACCCCGCTGCTCATCAACATGAACAACCAGGGGCTGACAAACCAGGCCAGCATGGTCATGCCAAAGTAATAAGCACGCAGGCCAAAGTTGAACTGGTTGGCCGCCATCGAAATCACTCGCGCCGCCCGCAAAGCAAATGCCTTGCGCTCCTGCTCCGACACATGCCGTTCACCGATCATGGGCGCCGAGCCCACCAGCACCGCCGCGAAGTTGTACTGGCGCATGCACCAGCTGAAGGTGAAAAAGGCGTAGACGAACACCAGTGCCAGGCACAGCAATTTGATCTCCGACATGCCCTGGGATGCCTGCTGCACCATGGGAATATCTGCCAGCAGTGACACCGCCCGCTCCGAAGCCCCCAGCACAGTGAGGATACCGGCGAGGATGATCAAGGTGCTGGACGCGAAGAACGAGGCATTGCGCTCCAGGTTACCGATCACACTGGCGTCGGCGATGCGGTTGTCGCGCAATAGCATGCGGCGCATCCAGTCTTCACGGTACAGGTGCAACACACTGGCCAGGCACGCGGTGTCCCGGGCTTTCCAGGTTGCGTAACGGGTGTAGCCGCCCCAGCAGACAACAAACCAGAGGGCGGCGATCAGGTGGATCCAATTGGCTTCAACGAACGACATGCAGGTCCTTGTACACAGGATGATAGGGCCGACACAGTCCAAATGTGGGAGCTGGCTTGCCTGCGATAGCGTCTTTGCAGTCACCACCGCGCACAACCGATGTGCCGCCATCGCAGGCAAGCCAGCTCCCACACCGACCAGTGTTTTCAACTTGAGATTTTTGACGCCATCCCCAAAAAAAAGACACTGCCATCGACTCAAAAAAAATGCCCCGTATCGTTTGATACGGGGCATTTCAGTACAGCACGAACCGCGTGTTACGCGATGGCTTCGCTGCGCTTGCCCAGCATACGGTCAATCACCACCGCCGCCACCAGCGTCATCACCGACGGCACCAGCCACGCCAAGCCTTGTTCGCTCAACGGCAGGTTTACCAACTGCGTTGGCATCCAACCCGCCAGGCCTGCACCCTTGAGTGCGTCGATGCAGCCAAAGATGAACGACACCAGCATCACCGGGCCGACAATACGGCCCTGTTCCTGCCAGAACCCTTTGCAGAAGCTCAGGGCCACCAACACGATGCACGGCGGGTAGATCGCGGTCAGCACCGGAATCGAGAAGGCAATCAGCTTGGTCAGGCCCAGGTTGGACACAAACAGCGAGAACAGCGCCAGGATCACCACCAGGGTCTTGTAGGACAGTGGCAGGATCTTGCTGAAGTACTCGGCGCAGGCGCAGGTCAGACCCACGGCAGTCACCAGGCATGCCAGGGAAATCAGCACGGCGAGGAAACCACTGCCCAGGGAGCCGAACGTGTATTGCACGTAGGCGTGCAGTACCGCCGCGCCATTGCTGGCACCCGCGGCCACGGCATGGCTGCCCGAACCCAGGCGGAACAGGCTGACGTACACCAGCGCCAGGCCCACGCCGGCAATCAGCCCGGCAATGATCGCGTAGCGGGTGATCAGCTTGGGCGACTCGACGCCACGGGAGCGGATCGCGTTGACGATCACGATGCCGAACACCAGGGCGCCCAAAGTATCCATGGTCAGGTAACCATTGATAAAGCCTTGGGAGAATGGCGCGGCCACGTATTCCGGCGTGGCAACCCCCACCTCACCTGCGGGCAAGGCAAACGCAGCGATGCCGAGAATGGCCAGGGCGATGATCTTCAGCGGCGCCAGGAAACGGCCCACGGTGTCCAGCAGTCGACCTGGGTACAGGGAGACAAAGAACACCACCAAAAAATACACCGAGCTGTAGAGGAACAGCGCCAACGGACTTTCACCGGTCAAGGGCGCCAGGCCCACTTCAAACGACACGGTTGCGGTGCGCGGGGTCGCAAACAGCGGGCCCACGGCCAGGTAGGCCGCTGCCGCCAGCAGGCCACCGGCGATCTTGCCAATCGGGCTGCTCAGCGCATCCATGCCACCACCGACCTTGGCCAGGGCGATCACGGTGACCACCGGCAAACCGACTGCGGTGATCAGAAAGCCCAGCGCCGCCATCCACACATGCGGCCCGGACTGCAAACCAACGATAGGCGGGAAGATGATGTTGCCGGCGCCCACGAACAGGGCAAAGGTCATAAAGCCCAGCGCCAGGATATCCTGGCTTTTCAACACTTTCATTTGAGGAAATACCACACTACTGAATCGGAATTTAGAGAGGGCTTCCCTATGGATGAGGGAAATGCTGCCGGCCCTTGTGGGGACCGACCGGTCTAGCGCGCAGCTTCCTTTTGGGACGCGGACGCATAAAGAGGCGGCTAGAGTACAGAATTAGGCTGACAAACGCACTGTTGCGGGGCGGACTGTCCGATAAGCGACATTTCAATGTCGCGTTTTCATACTTAATTGGGCAATACCCACCCTGTGGGAGCTGGCTTGCCTGCGATGGCATCGACTCGGTATGGCTGATGCACCGAGGTGTCTGCATCGCAGGCAAGCCAGCTCCCACATTGAACCGAGTACATCCCCAAATCTGCGTATACCCAGAATGCACAAAGGCCACCCGAAGGTGGCCTTTGTGTGGTGAAGCGTCAGCTAAGCGCGAGGCTTACTTGACAGCCCAACCGGTCAGCTCGGCCAGGGCCTTGCCGATGTCTGCCAGCGAACGCACGGTTTTAACGCCTGCGTCTTGCAGTGCAGCGAATTTCTCGTCTGCAGTGCCTTTGCCGCCAGAGATGATTGCGCCAGCATGGCCCATGCGCTTGCCCGCAGGGGCAGTCACACCAGCGATGTAGGAAACAACCGGCTTGGTCACGTGGGCCTTGATGTAGGCAGCCGCTTCTTCTTCAGCCGAACCGCCGATCTCGCCGATCATCACGATCGCTTCGGTCTTCGGGTCTTCCTGGAACAGCTTCAGGATGTCGATGAAGTTGGAGCCTGGGATCGGGTCACCGCCGATGCCGACGCAAGTCGACTGACCGAAACCGGCGTCAGTGGTCTGCTTCACAGCTTCGTAGGTCAGGGTACCGGAACGGGAAACGATACCGACTTTACCTGGCAAGTGAATGTGACCTGGCATGATGCCGATCTTGCATTCGCCTGGGGTGATCACGCCTGGGCAGTTAGGGCCGATCAGGACTACGCCCAGCTCGTCGCACTTAACTTTAGCGTCCAGCATGTCCAGGGTAGGAATGCCTTCGGTGATGCAGACGATCAGCTTGATGCCGCCGAATGCCGCTTCCAGGATCGAGTCCTTGCAGAAAGGAGCTGGAACGTAGATCACGCTGGCGGTGGCGCCAGTGGCTTCTACGGCTTCTTTCACGGTGTTGAACACGGGCAGGCCCAGGTGCTCGGTGCCGCCTTTGCCAGGAGTTACGCCGCCAACCATCTGGGTACCGTATTCGATGGCTTGCTGGGTGTGGAAACTACCTTGCGAACCGGTAATACCCTGGCAGATAACTTTGGTGTCTTTATTGATCAGGACGCTCATTACTTGCCCTCCGCAGCTTTGACAACTTGTTGAGCAGCGTCGGTCAGGCTGGTAGCCGCGATGATGTTCAAACCGCTTTCTGCCAGTACTTTAGCGCCCAGTTCAGCGTTGTTACCTTCAAGGCGAACAACAACCGGGATTTTAACGCCGACTTCTTTCACTGCACCGATGATGCCTTCGGCAATCATGTCGCAACGAACGATGCCGCCGAAGATGTTGACCAGTACTGCAGCGACGTTGGAGTCGGACAGGATGATCTTGAACGCTTCGGTAACGCGTTCCTTGGTAGCGCCACCACCTACGTCGAGGAAGTTGGCTGGCTTGCCGCCATGCAGGTTGACGATGTCCATGGTACCCATGGCCAGGCCAGCACCGTTGACCATGCAGCCGATGTTACCTTCCAGGGCTACGTAGTTCAGTTCGAACTTGGCAGCGTGCGCTTCGCGCGGATCGTCTTGCGACGGATCGTGGAAAGTCTTCAGCTTAGGCTGACGGTACATGGCGTTGGCGTCGATGTTGATCTTGGCGTCGAGGCAGTGCAGATCGCCGTCAGCCTTGATCACCAGCGGGTTCACTTCCAGCAGGGCCAGATCGTGATCCTGGAACAGTTTGGCCAGACCAACGAAGATCTTGGCGAACTGGGCAACTTGCTTGCCTTCCAGACCCAGCTGGAAAGCCAGCTCGCGACCCTGGAATGGCTGTGCGCCAACCAGTGGATCGATAGTGGCCTTCAGAATTTTTTCTGGGGTTTCGTGAGCGATTTTCTCGATGTCCACGCCACCTTCGGTGGAAGCCATGAACACGATGCGACGGCTCGAACGGTCAACGACAGCGCCCAGGTACAGCTCTTTAGCGATATCAGTGCACGATTCAACCAGGATCTTGGTGACTGGTTGGCCATTGGCATCAGTCTGGTAAGTCACCAGACGCTTGCCCAGCCACTGCTGTGCGAAGGCCTTGGCGTCTTCTTTGCTGCGAACCAGCTTGACGCCGCCCGCTTTACCGCGACCACCGGCGTGGACCTGGGCTTTGACAACCCACTCGCTGCCGCCGATTTTGTCGCAAGCTTCTGCTGCTGCTTCCGGGGTGTCTACTGCGTAGCCCTTGGAAACTGGCAGGCCGTATTCAGCGAACAGCTGCTTACCCTGATACTCGTGAAGATTCATGCTTTTTACCGTCTTCGTTAGGTACTGCGCATTCGGCGCTGCGCTCATTATGAGTGCCGCGCCACCTGTGACTGCTGCTTGCGCAACTTGCGGGGCTTATGGCCCGTAAAGCTGCGCAAGGCTGCGTCCAGCGGATATTCCGCGGTGAGTCTTGCGCGCAAGGCTCACGACGGGCAACTCCGCCGTGGTTTCTTATTATCTCGCTTAGCGCTTCTTGCGGTTGGCGATGTGGATGGCGCCGCCATTCACTGCCAACGCGGCTTCGTGCAACGCTTCGGACAGGGTCGGATGGGAGAAGACCATCATGCCCAGGTCCTCGGCACTGGTGCCGAATTCCATGCCGATTGCGCCTTGCTGAACCAGTTCTGCAGCGCTTGGGCCAATCACATGGACGCCCAATACGCGGTCAGTCTTGGCATCAGCGATGACTTTGACAAAACCACCGGTGTCGTTAGCTGCCATGGCACGGCCAGAAGCGGCAAACGGGAAGGTGCCGACGTTAACTTCAACGCCTTCAGCTTTCAACTGCTGTTCGTTCTTGCCGACCCATGCAATTTCCGGGTGGGTGTAGATAACCGATGGGATCAGGTCGTAGTTCATCTGGGTCTTGTGACCCTTGATGCGCTCAACGACCATGATGCCCTCTTCGGAAGCCTTGTGGGCCAGCATCATGCCACGAACCACGTCGCCAATGGCATAGACGCCAGGCACGGTGGTGGCGCAATGATCGTCAACGTGGATGAAACCACGCTCGTCGATGTTCACGCCGCTGTCGGAAGCCAGCAGGTCGTTGGTCACTGGGCGGCGGCCCACGGCGACGATCAGCTTGTCGAAGGTGATGGTCTGCTCGCCGTCTTTATCGGTGTAGGTCACTACGACTTCTTCGCCGTTGACCTTGGAACCGGTAACACGGGCGCCGAGCTTGATGTCCAGACCTTGTTTGGTCAGGGTTTTCAGCGCTTCCTTGGACACCGCGGTGTCGGCAGCCAGCAGGAACGTGTCCAGGGCTTCCAGCACGGTGACTTCAGCGCCCAGACGCGACCATACCGAACCCAGCTCCAGGCCGATAACGCCAGCGCCGATCACGCCCAGACGCTTAGGTACGGCTTGGAATTCCAGGGCGCCGGTCGAATCAACGATCACGTTGTTATCAACAGGTGCAGGTGGGATGTCGATTGGACGCGAACCTGGGGCCAGGATCACGTTTTCGGCTTCGATGACTTCAACCGAACCGTCTGGCTTGGTGACTTCAACTTTCTTGCCGGCCAGCAGCTTGCCGTGGCCTTGAATCGACGTAACGCCGTTAGCCTTGAACAAGGTGGCAACGCCGGAAGTCAGGCCTTTGACGATGTTGGCTTTACGGCCGACCATTGCTGGCACGTCCATGGTCACGCCAGCATGGTTGATGCCGTGGATCGCGAAGCCGTCTTGGGCTTCGTGGAATTTCCAGGAGCTGTCCAGCAGCGCCTTGGACGGAATGCAACCTACGTTCAGGCAAGTACCGCCCAGCGCCAGTTTGCCTTCCTTGTCGGTGTATTTTTCGATGCAAGCAGTGGAGAGGCCCAGTTGCGCGGCCTTGATGGCGGCAACATAGCCGCCAGGGCCTGCACCAATCACTACAACGTCAAATTTCTGTGTCATGAAAATAGATCCTCTATTTGCGACAAGCTTCTAGCCACACGTTGCAAGCCAAGCTGCTTTTTCCTACAGCTTGTAGCTCGCAACGTGCAACTGCTTCTATCAGATGTCCAGGAGCAGGCGAGCCGGGTCTTCCAGCAGGTTCTTGATGGTCACCAGGAACGTCACGGCTTCTTTACCGTCGATCAGGCGGTGATCGTAAGACAGTGCCAGGTACATCATTGGGCGGATCACAACCTGGCCGTTGATGGCCATCGGACGCTGGATGATGTTGTGCATGCCCAGGATCGCGGCTTGCGGTGGGTTGACAATCGGCGTCGACATCATCGAACCGAAGGTACCACCGTTGGTGATGGTGAAGGTACCGCCGGTCATCTCGTCGATGGTCAGCTTGCCGTCACGGGCTTTCTTGCCGAAGCCGGCGATGCCGCCTTCGATTTCGGCCAGGCTCATCAGCTCGGCGTTACGCAGTACTGGAACCACCAGGCCACGGTCGCTGGAGACGGCAACGCCGATATCCGAGTAGCCGTGGTAAACGATGTCGCCGCCGTCGATGGAAGCGTTGACTGCCGGGAAGCGCTTCAGCGCTTCGGTGGCCGCTTTCACGAAGAACGACATGAAGCCCAGGCGCACGCCGTTGTGGGACTTCTCGAACAGGTCCTTGTACTTCGAACGCAGGGCCATGACTTCGGTCATGTCGACTTCGTTGAAGGTGGTCAGCATCGCCATGTTCGACTGTGCTTCAACCAGGCGCTTGGCCACGGTGGCACGTACGCGAGTCATCGGTACGCGCTTCTCGGTGCGGTCGCCCGCAGCAAACACAGGTGCAGCGGCAGCAGGCGCGGCTGGCTTGGCAGGTGCGGCAGCCGGAGCGTTCTTCTTGGCTTCAACGGCGGCAACCACGTCTTCCTTGGTCACGCGGCCGTCTTTGCCAGTGCCCTTGATGGAAGCCAGGTTGATGCCGTTTTCTTCCGCCAGTTGACGCGCAGCCGGTGCAGCGATTGGGTCTTCGCCACCCGCAGCCGGTGCGGCAGGCGCAGAAGCAGCCGGTGCAGCGGCGGCAGGAGCAGGAGCCGCAGCAGCGCTGCCCTCTTCGATCGAACCCAGTACCTGGTTCGACAGAACGGTAGCGCCCTCTTCAGCCACGATCGCGCCCAGCACGCCGTCAGCTTCGGCCAACACTTCCAGTACGACTTTGTCGGTCTCGATGTCGACGATCAGGTCGTCACGCTTGACGGCCTCGCCTGGTTTCTTGTGCCAGGTGGCAACGGTGCCATCGGCAACCGATTCCGGGAATGACGGGGCTTTGATTTCGATAGCCATTATCTGTAGGTCCTTAAAATTCGGTTTCAGTCAGCGCGAAGGCGTTAAACAGTGAAAGCATCTTGCAGCAGTTTTTCCTGCTGCTCGGCGTGCATCGACGCATAACCACAGGCAGGTGCAGCAGAAGCATCACGACCGGCGTACTCAAGGACCAAAGCCTTGTTGTGGTTGCCGATGCTGCGACGCAGATGATGCTGACTGCTGTACCAGGCGCCCTGGTTCATCGGTTCTTCCTGACACCACACAACGTTCGTGAGGTTGGTGTAAGGCGCGATGATCTCCATGAGGTCATCTTCCGGGAACGGATAAAGCTGCTCGATACGCACGATGGCGATGTCTTCGCGGCCTTCGGCACGGCGTTTTTCCAGCAGATCGTAGTAGACCTTGCCGCTGCACAGGATCAGGCGAGTGACCTTGGCGGCGTCCAGCGTGTCGATCTCTGGAATCACGGTCTGGAACGAACCTTGGGCCAGATCTTCCAGGGTCGAAACGGCCAGTTTATGACGCAACAGCGACTTCGGTGTCAGCACCACCAGCGGCTTGCGCAGCGGACGGATCACCTGGCGACGCAGCAAGTGGTAGATCTGGGCCGGGGTCGTCGGCACGCACACCTGGATGTTGTGCTCGGCGCACAGTTGCAGGTAACGCTCCAGACGGGCCGAGGAGTGCTCTGGCCCCTGACCTTCATAACCGTGTGGCAGCAGCATGGTCAGACCGCACAGACGGCCCCACTTGTGCTCGCCGCTGGTGATGAACTGGTCGATCACCACTTGGGCACCGTTGGCGAAGTCGCCAAACTGGGCTTCCCAGATCACCAGCGCATTAGGCGTGGTGGTCGAGTAACCGTATTCGAACGCCAGTACGGCTTCTTCGGACAGGAACGAATCGTACAGGTCGAAACGTGGCTGGCCTTCGTACAGGTTCTGCAACGGGATGTAGGTGCCCGCGTCTTTCTGGTTGTGCAATACAGCATGACGGTGCGAGAACGTACCGCGGCCGATGTCCTGGCCGGTCATGCGGATCGGGTGACCTTCGAACGCCAGGGTCGCGTACGCCATGGTTTCGGCGTAACCCCAGTTGATCGGCAGGCCGCCGGCTTGCATCTTCTGACGGTCTTCGTAGATCTTCGCAACCTGGCGCTGTACGACGAAGCCTTCGGGAATTTCCAGCAGCTTGGCGGACAGTTCCTGCAACGTCTTCAAATCGAACGAGGTATCGTGACGTGCAGTCCAGGTGTGACCCAGGTATGGACGCCAGTCAACGAACAGCTCTTTGTTCGGTTCCTTGACCAGGCTTTTCACTACATGCAGGCCGTTGTCCAGCGCGTTGCGGTATTCGTCGACTTTCGCCTGAACACGCGCATCGTCAACCACGCCGGCCTTGGTCAGGCTTTCGGCGTACAGCTCACGGGTGGTGCGCTGCTTGGTGATCTGCTGGTACATCAACGGCTGGGTGCCACTTGGCTCGTCCGCTTCGTTGTGACCGCGACGGCGGTAGCAAACCAGGTCGATGACCACGTCACGCTTGAACTGCATGCGGTAGTCGACAGCCAGTTGGGTCACGAACAGCACGGCTTCCGGATCATCGCCATTCACATGGAGAATCGGCGCCTGGATCATCTTGGCAACGTCGGTGGCGTACTCGGTGGAGCGCGCATCCAACGGGTTGCTGATGGTGAAACCCACCTGGTTGTTGATGACGATGTGAACGGTACCGCCGGTCTTGAAGCCGCGAGTCTGCGACATCTGGAACGTTTCCAGGACCACGCCTTGACCGGCGAATGCCGCGTCACCGTGGATGGAAATCGGCAGCACTTTCTCACCGGTGGCGTCGTTACGACGGTCCTGGCGAGCACGTACCGAACCCTCGACCACTGGCGAAACGATTTCCAGGTGGGAGGGGTTGAATGCCATGGCCAGGTGAACTTCACCGCCGGTGGTCATCACGTTGGACGAGAAGCCCTGGTGGTATTTAACGTCACCGGAACCCAGCTCGACCTTCTTCTTGCCTTCGAACTCGTCGAACAGCTCACGCGGGTTCTTGCCGAAGGTGTTGACCAACACGTTCAGGCGACCACGGTGAGCCATGCCGATCACGATTTCCTTGGTGCCATAGGAACCGGAACGCTGGATCAACTCGTCGAGCATCGGAATCAGGCTTTCGCCGCCTTCCAGGCCGAAACGCTTGGTGCCTGGGTATTTGGTGCCCAGGTATTTCTCGAGGCCTTCGGCCGCGGTCACGCGCTCCAGCAGGTGGCCGCGCACATCGGCGGACAATACCGGACGGCCACGCACGCCTTCCAGGCGGTGCTGGAACCAGTGGCGCTGCTCGGAATCGGTGATGTGCGTGAATTCAGCGCCGATGGTGCGGCAATATGTCTGCTGCAACGCTTCGTGAATTTCGCGTAGGCTCGCTTCCTCTTTGCCGATGAACAGGTCGCCGGCACGGAAGGTCGTATCAAGATCGGCATTGGTCAAGCCGTAATGATTGATCGACAGGTCTGCAGGTGCAGGACGCTGCCACAGCCCCAGCGGGTCAAGCTGGGCTGCCTGGTGGCCACGCATACGGTAGGCCTGGATCAGTCGCAGTACTTCAACTTGCTTCTTCTCATGCTCACTGCTCACGCTGCCGGCGGAAACCGGTTGGGCGCGGCGCTGGTTCTTTGCCAGCAGCACGAACTGATCGCGAATTGTTGCGTGCGATACATCGGTGGCAGCGTTGCCGTCTGAAGACAACGTCTGAAATTTGGTGCGCCATTCTTCTGGCACAGCGTTAGGGTCGTGCAGGTAGAGCTCATAAAGCTCTTCCACATAGGCAGCGTTACCACCTGAAAGATAGCCGCTGTTCCACATGCGCTGCATCACGCTTTCTTGCATGCTTGGTCACCCTCGATTTGGGGACACCACCGGCGAAAACACCGAGTTTGCTTGCAAAAGGCCAAGTGCAGCGACCAAAACAAGCCACTTAGGATCACGCTGATAGTTCGGGTACCAACCCGAATGCCCCTGCTTGTCTCATTTCTTCAAAATAAGAGCCGCGGCTTTGTAAGTCGCTGCTCAAGTTAAAACTACGGCGCCGGTTGAAGCCTGCGCCGCAGCATTTACGGGCACAACGGTCCTGCTTTTACTACAACGTCAGTTACACGCCGCTCTGCAGCAGCATGTTACGGATGTGACCAATGGCCTTAGTCGGGTTCAGGCCTTTAGGACATACGTTGACGCAGTTCATGATCCCGCGGCAGCGGAATACGCTGAACGGGTCATCCAGCGAAGCCAGACGCTCGGACGTCTTGGTATCACGGCTGTCTGCCAGGAAGCGGTAGGCTTGCAGCAGCGCAGCTGGACCCAGGAACTTGTCCGGGTTCCACCAGAAGGACGGGCAGGATGTCGAGCAGCAAGCGCACAGGATGCACTCGTACAGGCCATCGAGCTTTTCACGTTCTTCCGGGGACTGCAGACGCTCGATGGCCGGAGCCGGCGTGTCGTTCTGCAGGAACGGCTTAACTTTCTCGTATTGCTTGTAGAAGATGCTCATATCGACGACCAGGTCACGGATAACCGGCAAACCTGGCAGTGGACGAACGATCAGCTTGTTGCCTTTGACCACGGCGGACAGCGGCGTGATGCACGCCAGGCCGTTTTTGCCGTTGATGTTCATGCCGTCGGAACCGCACACACCTTCACGGCAAGAGCGACGATAGGAGAAACCTTCGTCCTGCTCTTTGATCAGTGCCAATACATCCAGCACCATCAGGTCTTTACCGCCGGTATCGACCTGGAATTCCTGCATGAACGGCGCAGCGTCCTGATCAGGGTTGTAGCGATAAACACTGACTTTCAACATGGCAGCCACCCTTAGTAAGTCCGAATCTTCGGTTCAAACGTCGGCACCGTCTTCGGCGAGAAGTTCACGGCACGCTTGGTTACGCGCTTGTCACCCGGGAAGTACAGGGTGTGGCACAACCAGTTTTCGTCGTCGCGATCTTCAAAGTCTTCACGAGCGTGAGCACCACGGGATTCTTTACGAACCTCGGCGGCGATCGCCGTCGCTTCAGCCACTTCCAGCAGGTTTTGCAGTTCAAGGGCTTCGATACGAGCGGTGTTGAACGCCTGGCTCTTATCGTTGATCTTGACGTTGGCGATACGCTTGCGCAGGTCAGCCAGCTGAGCAATACCCTTCTGCATGTATTCGCCGGTACGGAACACACCGAAGTAGTTCTGCATGCAGCTTTGCAGCTCGCGACGCAGGGTTGCTACGTCTTCGCCATCCGTGCGCTCGTTCAGAGCGTTCAGGCGCGCCAGGGCAGCTTCGATGTTGGCGTCGGTGGCGTCATCGTATTCGATGCCGTCGGTCAGCGCCTTTTCCAGGTGCAGGCCGGCCGCGCGACCGAATACCACCAGGTCGAGCAGCGAGTTGCCGCCCAGGCGGTTGGCACCGTGAACCGATACGCAAGCCACTTCACCTACCGCGAACAGACCGTGAATGATCTCGTCCACGCCTTCGGCATTCTGGGTGATTGCCTGGCCATGAATGTTGGTCGGCACGCCGCCCATCATATAGTGGCAAGTTGGAACAACCGGAACCGGAGCAACTACCGGGTCAACGTGGGCAAAGGTCTTGGACAGCTCGCAGATACCAGGCAGGCGGCTGTGCAGCACTTCTTCGCCCAGGTGATCGAGCTTGAGCAGTACGTGGTCGCCATTCGGGCCACAGCCGTTACCGGCGATGATCTCTTTAACCATCGAACGGGCCACAACGTCACGACCGGCCAAGTCTTTGGCGTTCGGAGCATAACGCTCCATGAAACGCTCGCCGTGCTTGTTGATCAGGTAACCACCTTCACCACGGCAACCTTCTGTCACCAGTACACCGGCGCCGGCGATGCCGGTCGGGTGGAACTGCCACATTTCGATGTCTTGTACCGGTACGCCAGCACGCAGAGCCATGCCGACGCCGTCACCGGTGTTGATCAGGGCATTGGTGGTCGACGCATAGATACGACCTGCACCACCGGTCGCCAGCACAGTAGCCTTGGCGCGGATGTAGGTGGTTTCACCGGTTTCGATGCAGATGGCGATCACACCGACGAACTCGCCTTTGCCGTTCTTCACCAGATCGACAGCGTAGTACTCGTTCAGGAACGTGGTACCAGCTTTCAGGTTGCCTTGGTAAAGAGTGTGCAGCAGCGCGTGACCGGTACGGTCGGACGCAGCGCAGGTACGGGCAGCCTGCCCGCCTTTACCGTAATCCTTGGACTGGCCACCGAATGGACGCTGGTAGATACGGCCTTGCTCGGTACGGGAGAACGGCAGGCCCATGTGGTCCAGCTCGAACACCGCGGCCGGGCCTTCCTGACACATGTATTCGATAGCGTCCTGGTCACCGATATAGTCGGAACCCTTGACGGTATCGTACATGTGCCAGCGCCAGTCATCGTTCGGGTCGGCGGAGGCGATGGCGCAGGTGATGCCACCCTGGGCCGATACGGTGTGCGAGCGCGTCGGGAACACCTTGGTGATCACGGCAGTCTTGTGACCGCCCTGGGCCAGCTGCAGCGCAGCGCGCATGCCAGCACCGCCGCCACCAATAATGATGGCGTCGAATGAAATAGTTGGAATGTTAGCCATGAATCAGATACCCCAAAGAATCTGCACACCCCAGACGAAGTAAGCGAACATCGCAACGCCGCATACTGCCTGGAAGAGGAAACGTACTGCAGTCGCGGACTTGCCCAGCGCCATCGGCGTCAGGTAGTCAGTCGCGATGGTCCACATGCCAACCCAGGCGTGAGCGCCCAGGGCTACAAGGGCCAGCAGACTGAAGATTCGCATCGCATTGTGGGAAAACAGGCCGTGCCATTGCTCATAGCCGATGCCCGGGTTTGCGACGAGGTATCCGATCAGGAAAATGAAATAAGCCGCGAGAACGACCGCAGACACACGCTGTGCCATCCAGTCATAGAGGCCCGAACGCGACAGATTCGTTACGCTGGTTACCATATCCAAACTCCTGCCAGAACGATCAGCACCACGGAAATGGCGACGATGATTTTCGAGCCCAGGCGGCCGCCTTCCAGCGTCTCACCGATGCCCATGTCCATGATCAAGTGGCGCACACCGGCTACCAGGTGATACAGAAGAGAGGACAGGAGGCCCCATGCTACGAACTTGGCCAGCGGGCTGGTCAAGCATGCCTTCACCTCGGCGTATCCTTCCTCGGAACCCAGGGATTTGCTCAATGCATAAAGCATGATGCCCAAGCCCAGGAACAGGATGATGCCGGAAACACGGTGCAGGAACGACGTAACGCCGGTGATGGGGAGTTTGATGGTCCTTAGGTCTAGGTTTACAGGTCGTTGGCTATTCACGGCTTTTTTTCACACTGAAGAGCCCCTAACAATCAGGGCAAAGTTGTTGGGGAGTGCGACTGGTCAGGTAAGCACCACCCAGGGAGTGCGACCCCCAATGAAAGCAAGCCCAAAAGCCCTTGGCGGTCGGTGGCCGAGTATAGACAGTTAGGTTACTAATGACAACGCGCACACCTCACCCTAATAGCTGATTGCGCTGGCGGGATAAAAGGCGTAAATGGCAGTCAATTTCGACGAAAAAGTACGGTTAAAGCCTTCTGGCGCAAGACTTTAGGCAAATTGACATCTGGATTTATATCAATATAGTGGTGCGGGCCCTGCGTGGGGGGTCTGTCTGATGATTTGAAGCATAAATAGGAGGCCACATGGCTGACAAAAAAGCGCAGTTGATCATCGAGGGCGCAGCCCCCGTCGAGCTGCCCATTTTAACCGGCACCGTTGGTCCCGATGTTATCGACGTACGGGGCCTGACGGCCACGGGCCGTTTTACTTTCGACCCAGGCTTCATGTCGACCGCTTCCTGCGAGTCGAAGATCACCTACATCGATGGTGATAATGGCATTCTGCTTCATCGCGGTTACCCGATCGAGCAACTGGCTGAAAAGTCGGACTATCTGGAAACCTGCTACCTGCTGCTAAATGGCGAATTGCCAACAGCCGAGCAGAAAGCCCAGTTCGTCAGCACCGTGAAGAACCACACCATGGTGCACGAGCAGTTGAAGACCTTCTTCAACGGCTTCCGTCGCGACGCCCACCCGATGGCCGTCATGTGCGGTGTAGTAGGCGCCCTGTCGGCCTTCTATCACGACTCCCTGGACATCAATAACCCGCAGCATCGCGAAATTTCCGCGATCCGCCTGGTTGCCAAGATGCCGACCCTGGCCGCAATGGTTTACAAGTACTCCATGGGCCAACCCATGATGTACCCGCGCAACGACCTGACGTACGCGGAAAACTTCCTGCACATGATGTTCAACACCCCGTGCGAGATCAAACCGATCAGCCCGGTGCTCGCCAAGGCCATGGACCGGATCTTCATCCTCCACGCCGACCACGAGCAGAACGCTTCCACCTCTACCGTGCGCCTGGCGGGCTCTTCGGGTGCCAACCCGTTCGCCTGTATTGCCGCCGGCATCGCCGCACTGTGGGGCCCTGCCCACGGCGGTGCGAACGAAGCCGTATTGACCATGCTCGATGAAATCGGCGATGTGTCCAACATCGACAAATTCATCGCCAAGGCCAAGGACAAGAACGATTCGTTCAAGTTGATGGGCTTCGGTCACCGGGTCTACAAGAACCGCGACCCACGCGCTACGGTCATGAAGCAGACCTGCGACGAAGTGTTGAAGGAACTGGGCATCAAGAACGATCCGCAACTCGAACTGGCCATGCGCCTGGAAGAGATCGCCCTGACCGACCCTTACTTCATCGAACGCTCGCTGTACCCGAACGTCGACTTCTACTCGGGGATCATCCTCAAGGCGATCGGCATTCCAACCAGCATGTTCACCGTGATCTTCGCCCTGGCGCGGACCGTGGGCTGGATCTCCCACTGGAAAGAAATGCTCTCCAGCCCGTACAAGATTGGCCGCCCGCGCCAGCTGTACACCGGCTACGAGTCGCGTGATATCACCAAGCTGGAAGATCGCAAGTAAGCACTTGATTGCTTGTTTGTACTGAGAACGGCCTCCCTTAGTGGAGGCCGTTTTTGTTTGTGTGGTCTGATCTACCGCCATCGCAGCATAGGTATCTACACAACTTTAATGCGACGCAGGACCTGTGGCGAGGAAGCTTGCTCACGCGACGGCCTGACAGCCGACGCTGATATAACTGATGCCCCGCGATCCAATGTGGGAGCTGGCTTGCCTGCGAAGACGGCCTGACAGTTAACACAGTTGGACCGTGTACATATCCATTCCTGCGGTAACGGCTACTTAGGGTTCCGCTCTGACAGCGGGTCACTTTTGGAAAAGAGCCCCAAAAGTAACCAAAAGGGCTCTTGCCCCACCACTCGGCACCTCGCTTAGGCTCGGTGTGCCCGTAATCCGCCAGTGATTTGGGGGGCCGCCGCCACGCGCCATCCATGGCGCGGGGCGGCTAAACCGGCATCCCTGCCGGTTTACCCCCCAAATCACTGTCGAATTCCGGCCAGCGTGGTTTAACGGGGCGCTTAAGATCAAGATCAAGAGCAGATCAAGAGCGGCTCGCTTCGCATCGTGGTTACCGTTGGCTGCTACAACCTACAAAATTGTGTAGATCCTATGCCGCGATTAGGCCAGTCCAGACAACACATAAACCCAGGCAAAAAAAATACCCCAGCCTTACGACCGGGGTATTTCTTATACAGCTGACAACTCAGTGATTAACCGCCCCACTCGCCCCCAGGCCAGTCTGCGAGCGCACAAACTGCGGGAAGTACAGCGCACGCTCTTTCTCTGCCGCCGCCGACTTGTCGGTGATGGAGAAGAACCAGATGCCGACGAACGCAATGATCATCGAGAACAGCGCCGGGTACTCGTACGGGAAGATCGCCTTTTCATGGTGCAGGATCGAGACCCAGATGGTCGGGCCGAGGATCATCAGGCCCACGGCGCTGATCAAGCCCAGCCAGCCGCCAATCATGGCGCCACGGGTGGTGAGGTTCTTCCAGTACATGGAAAGCAGCAGCACCGGGAAGTTACAGCTGGCAGCGATGGAGAACGCCAGGCCGACCATGAACGCAATGTTCTGGCTTTCGAACAGGATACCCAGGCCGATGGCCAATACACCCAAGGCTACGGTGGTGATCTTCGATACGCGAATCTCGTCCTTCTCGTTGGCCTTGCCTTTCTTGATCACGCTGGCATACAGGTCATGGGACACCGCCGAAGCACCCGCCAGGGTCAAGCCGGCAACCACCGCGAGGATGGTGGCAAACGCCACGGCCGAGATGAAGCCCAGGAAGATACTGCCACCCACCGCGTTGGCCAGGTGCACCGCCGCCATGTTGTTGCCACCGAGCAAGGCGCCCGCTGCGTCCTTGAACGCCGGGTTGGTGCTGACCAAAAGGATCGCGCCGAAGCCGATGATGAAGGTCAGGATATAGAAGTAGCCGATGAAGCCGGTTGCGTACAGCACGCTCTTACGCGCTTCCTTGGCGTCGCTTACCGTGAAGAAGCGCATCAGGATGTGCGGCAGGCCAGCGGTACCGAACATCAGTGCCAGGCCCAGGGAGAATGCCGAGATCGGGTCTTTCACCAGGCCGCCAGGGCTCATGATCGCTTCACCTTTGGGGTGAACCTTGATCGCCTCGGAGAACAGCATGTTGAAGTCGAAGTTGACGTGCTTCATCACCATCAGCGCCATGAACGAGGCACCGGACAGCAACAGTACCGCCTTGATGATCTGCACCCAGGTGGTCGCCAGCATGCCGCCGAACAGCACGTACAGGCACATCAGGATACCCACCAGGATCACCGCCACATGGTAATCAAGGCCAAACAGCAGCTGGATCAGCTTGCCCGCGCCGACCATCTGCGCGATCAGGTAGAACGCCACCACCACCAGCGAGCCACAGGCCGACAGGCTGCGGATCTGGGTTTGCCCCAGACGATAGGACGCCACGTCAGCAAAGGTGTATTTGCCCAGGTTACGCAGGCGCTCGGCGATCAGGAACAGAATGATCGGCCAGCCCACCAGGAAGCCGATCGAGTAGATCAAGCCGTCGTAGCCGGAGGTGAACACCAGCGCGGAAATCCCCAGGAAGGACGCCGCCGACATGTAGTCACCGGCAATCGCCAGACCGTTCTGGAAACCGGTGATCTTGCCGCCCGCCGCATAGTAGTCCGCTGCCGACTTGTTGCGCTTGGACGCCCAGTAAGTGATGCACAGGGTGGCGCCGACAAACGCGACGAACATCACAATGGCCGAGACGTTCAGCGGTTGCTTGTGCACTTCACCGGTCAATGCGTCCGCCGCCCAAACGGCCGGAGCCAACAGCGAAGCGCCGAATAGAGCCAATAGACGCCGGATCATTGCGCAGCCTCCTTGAGAATCGCATTGTTCAGGTCGTCAAATTCGCCGTTGGCCCGACGCACGTAGATGCCGGTGAGAATGAAGGCCGACACAATCAGCCCGACGCCCAGGGGAATGCCCCAGGTAATCGAGGAACCGGGGCTGATCTTGGCCCCCAGCACTTGTGGCCCGTAGGCAATCAACAGGATGAAAGCGGAGTAAAGCCCTAGCATGATCGCCGAGAGAATCCAGGCGAACCTTTCCCTTTTCCTGACCAGCTCCTTGAAACGCGGGCTGTTTTGAATCGAGAGGTAAATGCTGTCGTTCATTGTTTTTATCCTCGCAGCACAGCTTTTTATTATTTTGGAACGTATCCACTGTATGCGGCTGCGCAATGGGTTCCAGACGACCTTAGTAGTAGATCGAGCTTAGCGAGGATTTGAAAAAAATGTAGGAGCGAGCTTGCTCGCGAAAAACGTCAACGATAACGCGTTCATTCTGGATGATCGCGGTGCCTGTGCGTTCTTCGCGAGCAAGCTCGCTCCTACAGTTGGGGCGGGGTTATTTAGCAGTCCATTCGGCGACGCGCTCGGGGTGCTTGGCTACCCAGTCCTTGGCCGCGGCGTCCGGCTTGGCGCCTTCTTGAATCGCCAGCATGACTTCACCGATTTCATCCTTGGAGGCCCACTGGAATTTCTTCAGGAAGGCCGCGACTTCCGGCGCTTTCTTCTCCAGGCCCTTGCTGCCGATGCTGTTGACGGTTTCAGCAGCACCATAAATCCCTTTTGGGTCGTCCAGGAAACGCAGTTTCCACTTGGCGAACATCCAGTGCGGCACCCAACCGGTGACCGCAATCGACTCCTGCTTGTCTTCGGCGCGGGTCAGTTCGGCAATCATCGCCGCACCCGAGCTGGCTTGCAGTTTGTAGTCCAGGCCATATTGCTTGATGGCTTCGTCGGTCTTGAGCATTACGCCTGAACCGGCGTCGATGCCGACGATCTTGTTCTTGAAGGTGGTATCGGTCTTGAGATCTTCGATGGACTTGGCCTTGACGTACTCCGGCACGATCAAGCCGATCTTGGCGTCCTTGAAGTTGGGGCCGTAGTCGACCACCTTGTCCTTGTTCTTGGTCCAGTATTCACCGTGTGTCACCGGTAGCCAGGCCGAGAGCATGGCATCGAGCTTGCCGGTGGCAACACCTTGCCACATGATCCCGGTGGCAACCGCTTGCAGTTTTACGTCATAGCCGAGCTTTTGCTTGATCACCTCTGCCGCCACATGAGTAGTGGCAACGCTGTCGGACCAGCCGTCCACGTAGCCGATGCTCAGGGTCTTGCTGTCGGCACTGGCCAGTGTGGAGCCCATCGCAACTACCAGAGTGGCAGCTGCGCCCAAGAGTCGTCGCATCTTCATAGTACTTCCCCGAAAGTGCTGCGCCCGACGGATGCCGAGCGACGTCAAACTGTTGTTATAGGGTGCACCGCGCCCCCTTCACGCGCATCGATCCGGTTGCTGAGGCATCAGTGGAGTACTGACAGTTTTATCTTCAACCTGAGTAGGCATTTGCCCTGCTCTGTCAGCGACCTTGGTTGAGCAAGAAACGACATCACATCGCCAGTAGGACGCTTTGTAGGCGTTATCGCCAGAATCCCGCCCGAAGTTTGCATGTCAAAATTATGCAGCCGCACTGGGCTGCGGCAAATCCGGGTAAGATGCGCGCCTTTGCTCCCCCAGATAAGCCGACCATGCCCGCGACTGCCCGCTTCCCTGCCCTGCCCTATTTCTTCGCCTTGATCCTCGGCGTGCTTGCCCTTGTCGGCTACTGGTACGGCCTCGGCCGGCCCGTGGTGTTGCCGGACGTCGCCAGCGCCAGCCATAAGTTGCAATGTGCGTCCTACACGCCGTTCGACAAAGACCAATCCCCATTCGACCAACCGTTCGCGCTGCGCCCCGAGCGCATGGACGCCGACCTGGCGCTGCTCGCCACGCGTTTTGAATGCATTCGCACCTATTCCATGACCGGCCTGGAAGCCCTGCCGGACATGGCGCGCAAGCATGGGTTGAAGGTGATGGCCGGGGCCTGGGTCAGCAGCGACCCCGTGGCGACTCAAAAAGAGATCAACGAGTTGATCGCGGCGGCCAATGCCAGCCCGGACGTGGTGACCTCGGTGATCGTCGGCAACGAAGCCCTGCTGCGCAAGGAAGTCACTGCCAAGCAACTGGTGGCGCTGATCCACCAGGTTAAAAGCCAGATCAAGCAGCCCGTCACCTATGCCGATGTCTGGGAGTTCTGGCTGCAGCATCCGGAAATCGAGCCGGCGGTGGACTTCCTGACCATTCACCTGCTGCCGTATTGGGAAGATGAACCGTCCGGCATCGACCAGGCGCTCAAGCACGTGGGCGATGTGCGCCAGACCTTCGGCCATAAATTCGCACCCAAGGACATCGTGATCGGTGAAACCGGCTGGCCCAGCGAAGGCCGCCAGCGCGAAACCGCCGTGCCCAGCCGGGTCAATGAAGCCAGGTTCATGCGCGGTTTCGTGGCCATGGCCGAAGCCAATGGCTGGCGCTACAACCTGATCGAAGCCTTTGACCAGCCGTGGAAGCGCGCCAGTGAAGGCGCTGTGGGCGGTTACTGGGGGCTGTTCGATGCAGACCGCCAAGACAAAGGCGTTCTCGCAGGCCCTGTGACCAATGTGCCGTACTGGCCGCTGTGGCTGGGCGTCGGCGGGCTCATCCTGCTTGGCACCCTGGTGCTCGGCGGCCGCGTTCGCAGCACGCGCTCAGCGTTAATACTGCCGTTGCTCGGTGCCGTGGCGGCATGTTCCATCGGCAGTTGGGCCGAACTGACCCGCGTTACCGCGCGCTTCAGCGATGAATGGGTATGGGCAGGCTTGCTGGTGGCGTTGAACCTGCTGGTGCTGGCCCATGCTGCCCTGGCCCTCAGCACCCGTGAAGGCTGGCGTGAGCGCGGGTTCAACTGGCTGGAGCAGCGCGCCGGCTGGCTGGTGGCAATCGCCGGGTTTGCCGGTGCGGTGATGATGCTGGCGCTGGTGTTTGACCCGCGCTATCGCAGTTTCCCAAGCGCAGCACTGGTGCTGCCGGCCCTGGTGTACCTGGTACGCCCGGTGACCGGGCCGCGTCGGGAGATTGCGTTGTTGGCCTTTATCATCGGTGCCGGCGTTGCGCCGCAGTTGTACCGTGAAGGGCTTTTGAACCAGCAGGCCTGGGGTTGGGCCGTGGTCAGCGTGCTGATGGTTGCCGCTTTGTGGCGTTGCTTGCGGGTGCGCAAGGTTTAACACCGCTATCGCAGGCAAGCCAGCTCCCACATTTGACCGTGCTCACACATAGAAATGTATGAACCCAATCAACTGTGGGAGCTGGCTTGCCTGCGATGAGGCCACATCAGGCGCCGCGCGGCTTCCTGACCAACCGCAACCCCGCAATCACCACCGCAAACACCGCAAACGTCGTGTTGTACAACGCCAGCGCCGGCAACCCGAACACCAACCCCACCACCGCCAACGCCCACCCCGCACGCCCCGGCACAAAAAAGCCCAGCACCGAGGTGATCAACGCCGCCCACCCCAGCAGCTTGAAATGAATCATCAAACCCAAATTCGAACGCACCTGGCATTCCCAGCGGCTGGCCTCATCCGCGCAGATGCCAACCCATTGCCCATCCTCCATGAAGCCGTAACGTGCGGCATAACTGGCAGCCAGCCATAACGGCAGGGCAATAAGCAGCAGGATCAACGGCAGACGACGGGACATGGGGCACTCCGATAGGCAAAAACGGCGCCCAGCTTAATCCCACGGCGGCCGTTAGCAAGGTGTTCGCGCAGATATCTGTTCAACAATGCATGGCAAAGTGTATCGTCTCGCTACTATTACCCCGATTCCGACGTTTTTTCCGACTTTTCGTGCCGAGTGCTGGCACTTCGGTGACAAGGCGGTGGTCATAGCCTGCGAACTTCATTCAGCCCGTTCCTCTTAGGGATTAAGTCATGCTCCGTTCCTTGCGCTGTGCTGCCTTGCTGGGCAGCCTATTTTTGAGTGCGTCAGCACTGGCCGTCGATATCGACCAAGCCAGCTATGGCTACCCTTTGACCAACCCGTTCGAAGCGACCATCGCCACCACACCTCCCGATCTGCGGCCAACCCTGCCGACCGATGACGAGATCAACCAGTCCGACTACACCCTGACGATGCGCCCCGAGCGCGAGTTCAGCCTGCCGGACAATTTCTGGGCGGTGAAGAAACTCACCTACCGCATTGCCAAGCAAGACCGTGCTGCGCCGTTGATCTTCCTCATCGCCGGCACCGGTGCACGCTTTGACAGCAGCATCAACGAATACCTGAAAAAGCTGTATTACCAGGCCGGCTACCATGTGGTGCAGCTGTCCTCGCCGACCAGCTTCGACTTCATCAGCGCCGCTTCGCGCTTCGCCACCCCGGGCATCACCCAAGAAGACGCCGAAGACATGTACCGCGTGATGCAGGCCGTACGCGCGCAGAACGCCTCGTTGCCCGTGACCGACTTCTACCTCACCGGCTACAGCCTGGGCGCCCTGGATGCGGCGTTTGTCAGCAAGCTGGATGAGACCCGCCGCAGCTTCAACTTCAAGAAAGTGCTGCTGCTCAACCCGCCAGTCAACCTCTACACCTCGATCACCAACCTCGACAAGCTGGTACAGACCGAGGTCAAGGGCATCAACAACAGCACCACCTTCTATGAGTTGGTGCTGAGCAAACTGACGCGTTACTTCCAGCAAAAAGGCTACATCGACCTCAACGACGCCTTGCTCTATGACTTCCAGCAGTCCAAGCAGCACCTGACCAACGAACAGATGGCCATGCTGATCGGCACCTCGTTCCGCTTCTCGGCCGCCGACATCGCCTTTACCTCGGACTTGATCAACCGCCGTGGCCTGATCATTCCGCCCAAGTACCCGATTACCGAAGGCACCAGCCTCACGCCGTTCCTCAAGCGTGCCCTGCAGTGTGACTTCGACTGCTACCTCACCGAACAAGTGATCCCGATGTGGCGCGCGCGTTCCGATGGCGGCAGCCTGCTGCAACTGATCGACCAGGTCAGCCTGTACGCCCTCAAGGACTACCTGCGCGACAGCCCGAAAATCGCCGTGATGCATAACGCCGACGATGTGATCCTCGGCCCTGGCGACCTGGGCTTCCTGCGTAAAACTTTCGGCGATCGCTTGACCATCTACCCGCTGGGCGGCCACTGCGGCAACCTCAATTACCGCGTCAACGCCGACGCCATGCTGGAGTTCTTCCGTGGCTAAATATCTTCTGCTGCTCGCCGCACTGATGTGCGCAGGCGTGGCCAATGCCGACAACAGCAAGGCCCAAGAACCCGTCAAGGTCGATGCCGACGGCTTCAAGGAGCCGCTGACCAAGCTCAAGTTCAACCCAGGCTTGGACCAGCGTGAGTTCGAACGCTCCACGCTCACCGCGCTCAACGTCTACGACCCACTGGAGTCGTGGAACCGTCGCGTGTACCACTTCAACTATCGCTTCGACCAGTGGGTGTTCCTGCCGGTAGTAAACGGTTACCGCTATGTCACGCCGAGCTTTCTGCGCACCGGCGTGAGCAACTTCTTCAACAACCTGGGCGATGTGCCTAACCTGATGAACAGCTTGTTGCAGCTCAAAGGCCACCGCTCCCTGGAAACCACCGGGCGCCTGCTGGTCAACACCACCATTGGCATCGCGGGCCTGTGGGACCCGGCCACCGCCATGGGCCTGCCGCGCCAGAGCGAAGACTTCGGCCAGACCTTGGGCTTCTACGGTGTACCGGGCGGCGCCTACCTGATGCTGCCGATCTTCGGCCCGTCGAACCTGCGTGACACCGGCGGCCTGCTGGTGGACTACAGCGCCGAATCGCAGATCAACTTCCTCAACGTGTCCGAAGTCAGCTCCAACCATCCGGAAGTCTGGGCCCTGCGCGCCGTGGACAAGCGCTACCAGACCAGCTTCCGCTACGGCCAGATGAACTCGCCGTTCGAGTATGAGAAGGTGCGGTATATCTACACCGAATCGCGCAAGTTGCAGATTGCCGAGTAAACCGCAGCGATAAAAAAGGCCATTCGATTGAATGGCCTTTTTTATGCCTGCGGTTTCACCCTCGCAGTGCTTTCCAACCTTTACCTGCCACGCTGACCACTGCCAGGACGACGGCGCCGGCAATGATCCCTGCCACCGCATTGAGCAGCGTTGGCATCAGCCAAGCCAACGCGCCGGTGCTTTGGCTCACGGTTTCGATCCAGTGATGCACCACGGGCACGCCATGGGTAAGGATGCCGCCACCGACCATGAACATCGCCGCCGTGCCGATCACTGACAGGCTCTTCATCATGTAGGGTGCCGCACTCAGGATTGCGCCACCAATACTGCGCGCCACCTGGCCCGGGTTCTGCGTCAGCCACAGCCCCAGGTCGTCGAGCTTGACAATACCGGCCACCAACCCATATACGCCGATGGTCATGACAATGGCGATACCCGACAGCACGATCACCTGCTGCGTGAGCTGCGCGTCGGCGACGATGCCGAGGGTGATGGCGATGATCTCGGCGGAGAGAATGAAGTCGGTGCGGATGGCGCCCTTGATCTTGTCTTTCTCGAACGCCACCAGATCGGTAGCCGGGTCGGCCACCGCCTCAGTCAATTGCGCGTGTTCGGCCTGGTCTTCAGCCTTGCTGTGCAGGAACTTGTGAGCGAGTTTTTCGAAGCCCTCGAAACACAAATAGGCACCGCCGAGCATCAATAACGGTATCACCGCCCAGGGGGCAAAGGCGCTGATCAACAGGGCCGTCGGCACCAGGATCAGCTTGTTGATAAACGAGCCCTTGGCCACCGCCCACACCACGGGGATTTCCCGCTCGGCGCGCACGCCGGAGACCTGCTGGGCATTCAACGCAAGGTCATCGCCGAGCACGCCCGATGTCTTCTTGGCGGCCATTTTTGTCATCAGCGCAACGTCATCGAGTACCGCGGCGATATCGTCGATCAACACCAATAAGCTGCTTCCTGCCATGAACCGGACTTCCGTTAGAGAGAGATGGCGCGAGCATAGCGCGGCGCAGGGCCTTGCGGGCAGATTGTTGAGGCTTGCGGATGGCCGGTGCTACCATGCGCAACCGCCTGTCATGGCAAGGAAACGTCTGGTTTATGAGCAGCATTCGCGAGCGCAACAAAGAAAAAATCCTGCGGGCGGCGAGCGAGGAGTTTGCCGACAAGGGCTTCGCCGCGACCAAAACCAGCGACATCGCCGCCAAGGCCGGGCTGCCCAAGCCCAACGTCTATTACTACTTCAAGTCCAAGGACAACCTTTACCGCGAGGTGCTCGAAAGCATCATCGAGCCGATCCTGGCCGCCTCTACGCCGTTCAACCCCGACGGCGAGCCCAAGGAAGTGTTGAGCAACTACATCCGCTCCAAAATCCGCATCTCCCGCGACCTGCCGTTCGCCTCCAAGGTGTTCGCCAGCGAAATCATGCACGGCGCCCCACACCTGAGCGCCGACCAGGTTGAACAGCTCAATGCCCAGGCCAAGCACAATATCGACTGCATCCAGAGCTGGGTTGACCGTGGCCTGATCGCAGCGATAGACCCCAACCACCTGATGTTCAGCATCTGGGCAGCCACCCAGACCTATGCCGATTTCGACTGGCAGATCTCGGCAGTGACCGGCAAGGCGAAGCTGGATGAAGCCGATTATGAGGCGGCGGCGCAGACGATTATTCGGTTGGTGCTCAAGGGGTGTGAGCCGGATTGATAGACCGCGGCGCCTGTTCCATTCGCGAGCAAGCCCGCTCCCACAGGTAGGTGCAAAGCCAGACACACATTGTATAAACCGCACAAATCCCCCTGTGGGAGCGGGCTTGCTCGCGAAAGCGCCCTCCCAGACACATCCTGCCAAAAGTCCACAGATCAGCCTCAGCCACCAAGATCTAGCCTCTCAGAACCCCATCTGAAGAGAGGCCAAGGAATGCCTGATCGAGCTACATCACACCGCCTGCGTATCGGCAGATTCAGCGAGTCCAACCGCATCTATCTGATCACCACCAACACTCATGAACGTGTGCCGATGTTCAATGACTTTCATCTGGGTCGCTTGGTCGTCTGGCAATTCAGACTCGCCCAGTACCAAGGGCTGGCACACTCTCTGGCTTGGGTGGTGATGCCCGACCACTTCCACTGGCTGATGGAACTGCGACAAGGCTCGCTGGGAGATCTGATGTGTCAGGTGAAATCCAAAAGTACTCGTAGCGTAAACGGCGCTACCGGCCGCAAGGGCCGGCTATGGCAAACCAGCTTTCATGACCGGGCCCTGCGCAAAGAAGATGACTTGGTAAAAATGGCCAGGTATGTGGTTGCCAATCCCCTGAGAGCTGGGCTGGTAAAGCGGATTGGCGACTATCCGTTGTGGGATGCCGTTTGGGTATAGCGCCAAGACCGAGGCGCCTCTTTCGCGAGCAAGCCCACACAGAGGAATGCAATCCAAATGTGGGAGCGGGCTTGCTCGCGAAGAGGCCCTATCCCTCAGCCCAGAATCAAGCCGACACCCCCGCATCCGCCATCAACCCGACCCCCTCTATCGCGGTGATCGCACACTGCTCGTCAATATCGGATGTATCCCCGCTGATCCCGATCGCGCCCAGCACCATGCCGCTCTGATCACGAATCAACACCCCACCCGGGGCCGGCACGACGCTGCCCTGCCCCAGGCTGTTCAACGCCGCGATAAACGCCGGGCGCTGTTGGGCGTCCAGTGCCAGCAAACGTGAACCCTTGCCCAGAGCAATGGCGCCCCAGGCCTTGCCGATGGCGATTTGCGGGCGTAGCAGGCTGGCGCCGTCTTCGCGTTGCAGGGTGACCAGATGGCCGCCGCTGTCGAGCACCGCGATGGTCAGGGGCGCAGCCGAAATGGTGCGGCCTGCGGTGAGGGCCTGGGTGGCCAGTTGGGTGGCGAGTTTCAAGGTTAAAGCGCTCATAGGTGCCGTCCTTATCTTGTTATGGGTAAAGCGGTGAGGTCTGTTTGATCAGATGCTCGATCACACAAATAGAACACAATGATATTTGTTTTTGTATACAATATTTTCCAACAAAGGCTCCATACGTCGAAAAAAGCGCTTCCGACGAACGCAGAGGTCAGTTTACGAAAGGCATTGACCAACGCATCTCGGCGTGAATACACTTTGGACAGACACCACTTGTATACAATTACAAAACGCAAGAGGCACCAAAACCATGAGCAAAATGAGAGCAATCGAAGCCGCCGTCCTGGTGATGCGCCGTGAAGGTGTGGATACCGCCTTCGGTATCCCAGGCGCCGCGATCAACCCGCTGTATTCGGCCTTGCAGAAGGTGGGTGGCATCGATCACGTCCTTGCTCGCCACGTTGAAGGCGCCTCGCACATGGCCGAGGGTTACACGCGTACCAAGGCCGGCAATATCGGCGTGTGTATCGGCACGTCGGGCCCGGCGGGTACCGACATGGTCACCGGCCTGTACAGCGCCTCGGCCGACTCGATCCCGATCCTGTGCATCACCGGCCAAGCCCCCCGCGCCCGGATGCACAAGGAAGACTTCCAGGCCGTGGACATCACCAGCATCGTCAAGCCAGTCACCAAGTGGGCAACCACGGTGCTGGAACCCGGCCAAGTGCCTTACGCGTTCCAGAAAGCCTTCTATGAAATGCGCTCCGGCCGCCCTGGCCCGGTGCTGATCGACCTGCCGTTCGACGTCCAGATGGCCGAGATCGAATTCGACATCGACGCCTACCAGCCGCTGCCCCTGGCCAAGCCGTTGGCGACCCGTGTGCAGGTGGAAAAAGCCCTGGCCCTGCTCGATGCAGCCGAACGTCCATTGCTGGTAAGCGGTGGCGGCGTGATCAACGCCGATGCCAGCGAGCTGCTGGTGGAGTTCGCTGAATTGACCGGCATTCCGGTGATCCCAACCCTGATGGGCTGGGGCACGATCCCGGACGACCACCCGCTGATGGTGGGCATGGTTGGCCTGCAAACCTCGCACCGCTACGGCAACGCGACGATGCTCAAGTCGGACGTGGTGCTGGGCATCGGCAACCGCTGGGCCAACCGTCACACCGGTTCGGTCGAGGTGTACACCGAGGGCCGTAAATTCATTCACGTCGACATCGAGCCGACCCAGATTGGCCGCGTGTTCACGCCGGACCTGGGCATCGTTTCCGACGCTGGCTCCGCGCTGACGATGTTCATCGAAGTGGCCCGCGAGTGGAAGGCCGCCGGCAAGCTCAAGGACCGCAGTGCGTGGTTGCATGACTGCCAGCAACGCAAGGCCACCCTGCACCGCAAGACCCACTTCGACAACGTGCCGGTCAAGCCGCAACGCGTGTACGAAGAGATGAACCAGGTGTTCGGCAAAGACACCTGCTACGTCAGCACTATCGGCCTGTCGCAGATTGCCGGCGCGCAATTTTTGCATGTGTACAAGCCACGTCACTGGATCAACTGCGGCCAGGCCGGCCCATTGGGCTGGACCATTCCGGCAGCGCTGGGGGTGGTCAAGGCCGACCCGAGCCGCAAAGTGGTGGCCTTGTCGGGCGACTATGACTTCCAGTTCATGATCGAAGAACTGGCGGTGGGCGCGCAGTTCAAGCTGCCCTACATCCACGTGGTGGTGAACAACTCTTACCTGGGCCTGATCCGCCAGGCCCAGCGTGGGTTCGAGATGGACTACTGCGTGCAGCTGTCCTTCGACAACCTCAACGCCCCGGAACTCAACGGCTATGGCGTCGACCATGTGGCCGTTGCCGAAGGCCTGGGTTGCAAGGCCCTGCGTGTGTTCGAGCCGGGCCAGATCCAACCGGCGTTGCGCCGCGCCCAAGAGATGATCGAAGAATTCAAGGTGCCGGTGATCGTTGAGATTATTCTGGAACGGGTGACCAATATTTCCATGGGCACCGAGATCAACGCCGTCAATGAATTCGAAGATCTGGCCCTAGTCGGTAACGATGCGCCGACTGCCATTTCCCTGCTCGATTAAGGAGAACCCTATGCCGCGCTTTGCTGCCAACCTGTCCATGCTGTTTACCGAACAGGACTTCCTTGCCCGCTTCAAAGCGGCTGCCGATGCCGGTTTCCAAGGCGTGGAGTACCTGTTCCCGTATGAATTCAGCTCTGCCGACATCAAGGCGCAGCTGGATGCCAACGGCCTGACCCAGGTGCTGTTCAACCTGCCAGCCGGTGACTGGGCCAAGGGCGAGCGCGGCCTGGCTTGCCACCCGGACCGGGTCGAGGAGTTCCGTGCCGGGGTCAAGCTGGCCATCGCCTACGCCCAGGTATTGGGCAATACCCAGGTCAACTGCCTGGCGGGTATCCGGCCACAAGGCGTTGATGACGAGACCGTAGAAAAGACCTTCGTCGCCAACCTCAAGTACGCCGCCGAGAAGCTGCAGGCAGCGGGTATCAAGCTGGTGATGGAGATGATCAACACCCGCGACATTCCGGGCTTCTACCTCAACAACACGGCGCAGGCCCTGTCGATTCGCGAGCAAGTGGGCAGCGCCAACCTGTTCCTGCAATACGACATCTACCACATGCAAATCATGGAAGGTGACCTGGCGCGGACCATGCAGACGCACCTGGGCGAGATCAACCACATCCAACTGGCGGACAACCCAGGGCGCAACGAGCCAGGGACCGGTGAGATCAACTACCGCTTCCTGTTCGAGCATCTGGACCGCATTGGTTACGCGGGCTGGGTCGGCTGTGAGTACAAGCCGTTGACCACTACCGAGGCAGGTTTGGGTTGGCTCAAAACCCATAACGCCATCTGACAACTGACACCACACAAAACAATGTGGGAGCTGGCTTGCCTGCGATGCAGACACCTCGGTGTATCAGGCATACCCGGCTGATGCCATCGCAGGCAAGCCAGCTCCCACATTAAAAGAGGATTTTGATCATGGCTAAAATCGGATTTATCGGCACCGGCATCATGGGCCAACCCATGGCCGCCAACCTGCAGAAAGCAGGTCATCAACTGTTTCTCTCCGAACATCACGGCAAAGCACCGGCTGAACTGATCAGCGCCGGCGCCGTGGCCCTGGCCAACCCGCAACAAGTGGCCCAGGAAGCCGAGTTCATCATCGTCATGGTGCCCGACACCCCACAAGTCGATGATGTGCTGTTCCGCGCCGACGGCGTGGCTGCGGGCCTGTCACCGAACAAGGTGGTGATCGACATGAGCTCGATCTCCCCTACTGCGACCAAAGCATTCGCCGCCAAGGTCAACCAGGCCGGCGCGCAGTACCTGGACGCCCCGGTGTCCGGTGGTGAAGTCGGCGCCAAGGCCGGCACCTTGAGCATCATGGTCGGCGGCGAACCGCAGACTTTTGAACGCGCACTGCCGCTGTTCCAGAGCATGGGCAAGAACATCACCCTGGTGGGCGGCAATGGCGATGGCCAGACCGCCAAGGTGGCCAACCAGATCATCGTTGCGCTGAACATCCAGGCGGTGGCCGAAGCGTTGTTGTTCGCCTCCAAAAACGGCGCCGACCCAGCCAAGGTGCGTGAAGCGCTGATGGGTGGCTTTGCATCGTCCAAGATCCTGGAAGTGCACGGCGAGCGCATGATCAAGGGCACTTTCGATCCGGGTTTCCGCGTCAACCTGCACCAGAAGGACCTGAACCTGGCATTGGCCGGCGCCAAGGAACTGGGGATCAACCTGCCGAACACCGCCGGCACCCAGCAAGTGTTCAGCACCTGCACCGCAATTGGCGGCGGCAACTGGGACCACTCGGCACTGATCAAGGGCCTGGAGCATATGGCGAACTTCTCGATTCGCGAGAAGTAACCCACACCGCTGATCGTTCCCACGCTCCGCGTGGGAATACAGCCCGGGACGCTCTGCGTCACAAGAGGCATTCCCACGCAGAGCGTGGGAACGATCGCTGTATCCCTAATAACAAGAATCCCCCGGGAGCCCGCTTATGTCGGTCGATCCGCAACACCTGCTTCGCGAGCTGTTTGCCACAGCCATCGACGCCGCCCACCCCCGGCAAGTCCTCGAACCCTACCTGCCTGCCGACCGCAGTGGCCGTGTGATCGTGATCGGCGCCGGCAAAGCCGCGGCCGCCATGGCGCTGGTTGTCGAAGACTGTTGGCAGGGCGAAGTTTCGGGCCTGGTCGTTACCCGTTACGGCCACGGCGCGCCGTGCAAAAAAATCGAAGTGGTCGAAGCCGCCCACCCGGTTCCGGATGCAGCCGGCCTGGCCGTGGCCCAGCGCGTGCTGGAACTGATCAGCCATCTGGGTGAAGACGACCGCGTGATCTTCCTGCTCTCCGGCGGTGGCTCGGCATTACTCGCCCTGCCCGCCGAGGGCATCACCCTGGCCGACAAGCAAACCATCAACAAAGCCCTGCTCAAATCCGGCGCCACCATTGGCGAGATGAATTGCGTGCGCAAGCACCTCTCGGCCATCAAGGGCGGGCGCTTGGCCAAGGCCGCGTGGCCGGCCACGGTGTACACCTACGCGATCTCCGACGTGCCGGGTGACCAGGCCACGGTGATTGCCTCAGGCCCGACGGTCGGCGACCCGAGCACCTCGCAACAGGCCCTGGCGATCCTCAAGCGCTACCACATCGACGCCCCCGCTTCGGTGCGCAGTTGGCTTAACAACCCCGCCTCGGAAACCGTCAAACCCGGCGACTCGGTGCTTGCCCGCAGCCACTTCCAATTGATCGCCCGTCCGCAGCAATCCCTGGAAGCAGTGGCAGTAAAAGTACGCCAGGCCGGTTTCAGCCCGCTGATCCTCGGCGACCTGGAAGGCGAAGCCCGCGATGTGGCCAAGGTACACGCCGGCATCGCCCGGCAGATCCTGCAGCACAGCCAGCCACTGGCGGCGCCGTGCGTGATTCTTTCGGGGGGCGAAACCACCGTCACCGTGCGCGGCGACGGCCGTGGCGGGCGTAATGCGGAATTCCTCTTGAGCCTCACCGACAGCCTCAAGGGCCTGCCCGGCGTGTACGCCCTGGCCGGCGATACCGATGGCATCGACGGTTCGGAAGACAACGCCGGCGCGCTCATGACCCCCTGCAGCTACCGCCGTGCCGAAGCCCTGGGCCTGTCGGCCAGTGATGAGCTGGACAACAACAACGGCTACGGCTATTTCGCCGCCCTGGGCGACTTGATCGTCACCGAGCCGACGCGCACCAACGTCAACGACTTCCGCGCCATCCTGATCCTTGAGACTGCCAACCATGACGCCTGACAAGAAGGTCAAAATCCTCGCCACCCTGGGCCCGGCCACCGACGGTATCGACGACATCCTTGAGCTGGTGGAAGCCGGGGTAAATATCTTCCGCCTCAACTTCAGCCACGGCGACCACGCCGACCATGCCCAGCGCTACCAGTGGATTCGCCAGGTCGAGCGCCAGCTCAACTACCCGCTCGGCATCCTCATGGACCTGCAAGGGCCGAAGCTGCGGGTGGGACGCTTTGCCGAGGGCAAGGTGCAGCTCGTACGCGGCCAGGCCCTGCGCCTGGACCTGGATGAAACCCTGGGCGACCAACGCCGGGTCAACCTGCCCCACCCGGAAATCATCGCGGCCCTGGAGCCGGGCATGGACCTGCTGCTCGACGACGGCAAGCTGCGCCTGCGCGTGATCACCAAGCATGCCGACGCCATCGACACCACCGTGCTCAATGGCGGCGAACTGTCTGACCGCAAAGGTGTGAATGTCCCACAAGCGCTGTTGGAACTGAGCCCCCTCACCGCCAAGGACCGCCGCGACCTGAGCTTCGGCCTGGAGTTGGGTGTGGACTGGGTAGCGCTGTCGTTTGTGCAACGCCCGGAAGACATCCGCGAAGCCCGCGAGCTGATCGGCGATAAAGCGTTTTTGATGGCCAAGATCGAAAAGCCTTCGGCGGTGCAACGGCTGCGCGAAATCGCCGAACTGAGTGACGCGATCATGGTGGCCCGGGGTGATTTGGGCGTGGAAGTGCCGGCCGAGAGCGTGCCGCAGATCCAGAAAGACATTATCAGCACCTGCCGCCAACTGGGTAAGCCGGTGGTGGTGGCCACGCAGATGCTCGAATCCATGCGCTTCTCCCCGGCACCCACCCGCGCCGAAGTCACCGATGTGGCCAATGCGGTGGCTGAAGGCGCGGACGCAGTGATGCTGTCAGCCGAAACCGCCTCGGGCGAGTACCCGCTGGAAGCGGTGCAGATGATGAGCAAGATCATCCGCCAGGTGGAAAACGGCCCGGACTACCAGGCCCAGCTGGATGTCAGCCGGCCCAAGGCGGATGCCACCGTGTCGGACGCCATCAGCTGTGCGATCCGCCGCATCAGCAGCATCCTGCCGGTGGCGGTGCTGGTGAACTACAGCGAGTCCGGCAGTTCCAGCTTGCGCGCGGCGCGGGAACGGCCCGTGGCGCCGATCCTCAACCTCACGCCAAACCTGTCCACGGCGCGACGCCTGAGCGTGGCGTGGGGCGTGCACTCGGTGGTCAATGATCGGCTGCGCCAGGTGGATGAGGTGTGTTCCACCGCGCTGGAAATTGCCCAGGCCCAGGGCATGGCGCAGCGTGGCGATACCTTGGTGATTACCGCAGGGGTGCCGTTCGGGCAGCCGGGGTCTACCAATTCGCTGCGTATCGAAACCCTACTGTAGGAGCGAGCTTGCTCGCGAAGAACGTCAACGATGACGTGGGTATCCTGAATGCACGCGGCGCCCTCAGGTTTTTCGCGAGCAAGCTCGCTCCTACCGGGAGCTGACATGCACAACCCAACCTGCCCCGACTGGGCCGAAGCCCTGCTCAACGGCTTCAGCCAAATCTTCCTGCAGCGCCATCCGCTGTGCGGCCTGCTGTGCCTGCTGGCGATCCTGATTGGCGCCCCGGCCTTGCTTGGCGGGGCCTTGCTGGGTGGCGTCGCGGGGTTGCTCACGGCCCAGCGCCGGGGGTATCCCAAGGCCGAGCGCCAGGCCGGGCTGTATAGTTACAACGGCGTGTTGCTGGGCCTGTTGATCAGCCAGCACTTTGCCTGGTCGGCGCTGGTGCCGCCGTTGATCCTAGCGTGTGGCGGCTTGAGTGCGATGCTCACCCGGCACTGGTTGAAACACGCGACCCAGCCCCAGGATTTGCCGGCCTATACCGCGCCCTTTGTGGGTCTGGGCTGGTTGCTGCTCGGCCAGAGTCCTGAAAACACCCTTGCGCTGAGCGAGCCCGACACTGTCGCTGTACTGGCCGCGCCCTTCACCGGCTTGGGGCAAATCATGCTGCTGGATCAGCCCCTCGCGGGTGTACTGATTGCCCTGGGCTTGCTGCTGGCCGACCGTCGCGCCGCCGCGTGGGCCTTGGGCGCCGCCGCTCTGGGCATGCTCGCCGGCTGGTGGCTGAACGACCCCACTGGCGCCCTGCTCGGCCTGCACAGCTATAACCCCGCGCTGGCCGCCCTGGCCCTGTGCTCATCACGTCGCCAGCCCTGGTTGCCACTGCTGGGCATTGGCCTGGCCATCCTGCTCACCCCGGGCTTTGCCGGCCTGCACCTGCCCGCGCTGACCGCGCCGTTTATCCTCGCGTGCTGGCTGGTGCGCGCCGGCCAGCGAATGCTGCACAAGCCTCACATGGACAGCCCGTTCGAATCGCCCTAGGCTTGCTCGATATTCGTTTCGGGCAGGGTTTATGGACAGCAACAACGACTGGCGCCAGCGCCTCTACATTATGGTGTTCCAAAGCGACACCGTCGCCGGGCGGCGCTTTGACGGCATCCTGCTGCTGATCATCCTCGCCAGCCTGGTGATCGTGATGCTCGACAGCATCGACACAATTCACCAGAACTACGCGGATGTGCTGGCCTATATCGAGTGGGGCTTCACGCTGATCTTCGCCATCGAGTACGGCCTGCGCCTGTATTGCTCGCCCAAGCCGCTGCGCTATGCCTTCAGTTTTTATGGCTTGGTGGACCTGCTCGCCATCGTCCCCGGTATCCTCGCGCTGTACTACAGCGATGCCCAGTATCTGCTGATCATCCGCATCATCCGGATGCTGCGCATCTTCCGCGTGCTCAAGCTCAGCCCGTACCTCAAGCAGGCCAACTACCTGATGGCGGCGCTGCGCGGTAGCAAGCAGAAGATCGTGGTGTTCCTGGTCAGCGTATGCACCCTGGTGACGGTGTTCGGCACTTTGATGTACGTGATCGAAGGCCCGGAACATGGCTTCACCAGTATTCCCAAAGGCATCTACTGGGCCATCGTCACCCTGACCACCGTGGGCTTCGGCGATATCGTGCCCAAGACGCCCCTGGGCCAGGTGATTTCGTCGCTGGTAATGATCACCGGTTACTCGATCATCGCCGTGCCGACGGGTATTTTCACCGCTGAACTGGCCAGTGCCATGCGCGGTGAGCAACTGCACACCGACTGCCCAGTGTGCAAGAAGGACAGCCATGAACCCAACGCCGCATTTTGCGCGCGCTGTGGCAGCAATCTGTTTCGCAAACTGGAATAAGCAAAGTTCTTTTTAATCTTTAAGGGTCTATGCAGGCCCGGCTATAGTCGCTGGCTAATTGCCTCCCCTCTTCTCGAACAACAAGGAATGAGCAGTGAAAAAGATCCTCAGCGCCTCCCTACTGGCCGCCGGCCTGGCCCTGGCGGGCTCCGCCCAGGCCGCGACCACCCTGCTCAACGTCTCCTACGACGTGATGCGCGATTTCTACAAGGACTACAACGCCGCCTTCCAGAAGCACTGGGAAGCTGAGCACCCGGACGACAAGCTGACATTGCAGATGTCCTTCGGTGGCTCCAGCAAACAGGCGCGCTCGGTGATCGACGGCCTGCCCGCCGACGTGATTACCATGAACATGGCTACCGACATCAATGCCCTGGTCGACAACGGCAAACTGGTGCCGGACAACTGGGTAACGCGCTTGCCGAACAACAGCGCGCCGTTCACCTCAGCCACGGTGTTTATCGTGCGCAAAGGCAACCCCAAAGCCTTGAAAGACTGGCCCGACCTGCTCAAGGACGGCGTGCAGGTAATCGTTCCCAACCCGAAAACCTCCGGCAACGGCCGCTACACCTATCTGTCGGCCTGGGGTTACGTATTGAAGAACGGTGGCGATGAAGAAAAGGCCAAGACCTTCGTTGGCAAATTGTTCAAGCAAGCGCCGGTACTGGACACCGGTGGCCGCGCCGCCACCACCACCTTCATGACCAACCAGATTGGCGACGTGCTGGTGACCTTTGAAAACGAAGCAGAAATGATCGCCCGTGAGTTTGGCCGTGATCAGTTCGAAGTGGTCTACCCAAGCGTCTCCGCCGAAGCCGAACCGCCGGTGTCGGTGGTGGATAAAGTGGTCGAGAAAAAAGGCACCCGTGCTGCGGCCGAGGACTACCTCAAGTACCTGTGGTCGCCCGAAGGCCAGGAAATTGCGGCCAACAACTACCTGCGCCCACGGGACCCGAAGGTACTGGCCAAGTACACCGACCGGTTCCCCAAGGTAGATTTCCTGTCGGTGGAGAAAACCTTTGGTGACTGGCGCACGGTGCAAAAGACCCACTTCAATGATGGCGGCGTGTTCGACCAGATCTACTCTGGCCAATAACCCATCTGACTGAATCAACTCGGTCAAACCTGTGGGAGCTGGCTTGCCTGCGATGACGGCGAGTCAGCTTGCACATGAGCGGCTGATACCCCGCCATAGCAGCGTCTACACAATTTTGTAGGTTGTAGCAGCCAACGCTAACCACGATGCGAAGCGAGCCGCTCTTGATCTTGATCTGCTTGTGATCTTGATCTGCTTGTGATCTTGATCTGGCTTTTGATCTTAGGCGCCCCGTTAAACCACGCTGGCCGGAATTCGACAGGGATTTGGGGGGTAAACCGGCAGGGATGCCGGTTTAGCCGCCCCGCGCCATGGATGGCGCGTGGCGGCGGCCCCCCAAATCACTGACGGATTACGGGCACACCGAGCCTAAGCGAGGTGCCGAGTGGTGGGGCAAGAGCCCTTTGGTTACTTTGGGGCTTTTCCAAAGTGACCCGCCGTCAGGGCGGAACCCTAAGTAGCCGTTACCGCAGCAATGGATATGCACAAAATCCAACGGTGTTGACTGCCAGGCCGCCTTCGCGAGCAAGCCCGCTCCCACAGTTTGATCGTGGGGTGTCAGGTAGATAAGCATCGGCTGTCAGACCGTCTTCGCAGGCAAGCCAGCTCCCACAGTTGGATCGTGGGGTGTCAGGTAGATAAGCATCGGCTGTCAGGCCGTCTTCGTAGGCAAGCCAGCTCCCACAGTTGGATCGCGGTGCGTCAGTCAGATTAGCGTCGGCTGCCAGGCCGTCATCGCAAGCAAACCAGCGCCCACTTTTTTGCGCGAAACAGATGTGTCTGAATGTATCATCAGCCGACATAAGTGATATCACCACAAGCAACCTACTCACTTGCGAGCCTTGTCTTTACTCTCTCACACCACTTCCATCGCCTTTATGAGTACACCATGAACGCAACCCCTCACGCTGCAGGCACCATGACCCGGGGCATGGTCATGCTGTTCGCGTTTTGCTGCGGCGCCATCGTCGCCAACATCTACTACGCGCAACCGATCATCGAGCTGATTGCCCCAGACATTGGCCTGACGCCAGCAATGGCCAGCCTGATCGTGTCCCTCACGCAAATCGGCTATGCTCTGGGCCTGTTCTTTCTGGTGCCCCTGGGCGACCTGCTGGAAAACCGCAAGCTGATGATTGCCACCACCGTCGTGGCGATCGCCAGCCTGTTGGGTGCGGCGTTTATCGAACAGCCGAACCTGTTCCTGCTGGTGTCGTTGCTGATCGGTTTCAGTTCCGTCTCGGTGCAGATCCTGATTCCGCTGGCCGCACACCTGGCGCCGGCCGAGTCTCGTGGCCGGGTGGTCGGCAGTATCATGGGCGGCCTGCTGCTGGGCATCCTGCTGGCACGGCCGGTGTCGAGCGTGGTGGCCGACCACTTCGGCTGGCGTGCGATGTTCATGGCGGCCGCGGCGCTGATGGCGTTTATCAGCGTGGTGCTGATGCTGACCATCCCCAAGCGCCAACCCGATCACAGTGCCAGCTACGGCCAGTTGCTGCGCTCCCTGGGCACCCTGCTGCGTGAGCAACCGCTGTTGCGCCAACGGGCGTTCTACCAGGGTTGCATGTTCGCCGCTTTCAGCCTGTTCTGGACCGCCGTGCCACTGGAACTGGCGCGTAACCACGGCCTGAGCCAAAGCGAAATCGCTCTGTTTGCCTTGGTCGGTGCCCTTGGCGCCATCGCCGCGCCCATGGCCGGTCGCCTGGCCGATGCTGGCCATACCCACCGCGCCTCGCTGCTGGCGATGTTGTTTGGTGCGCTGAGCTTCCTGCCGGCGTTGGTGCACCCGCTCTACAGCGTGATCGGCTTGGCAGTCACCGGGGTGGTCCTGGATTTCTGCGTGCAGATGAACATGGTCCTCGGCCAACGCGCCATCTACGCCCTCGACGCCCACAGCCGCAGCCGTCTGAACGCGCTGTACATGACCAGCATCTTCATTGGCGGAGCATTCGGTTCGGCCATTGCCAGCAGCGTGTATGAGCACGGCGGCTGGTTGGCCGTAATGCTGGTGGGCAGTGCATTTGCCCTGGTCGCCTTGTTGCGCTTCCTGAGTGCAGCACGTAAAGCCGCGTTGGTCACCGCGCAAGCGTCCTGACGGGTCATTGGGCCAACAAAATTTTTCACAACGCACAAAGGGGCGGGACTTGATCAACCATTGATTAAGTCCCGCCCCGCCTTGCTTCAAGCAATGGCGACCGTCAAAGGTGCGCGATCAAGTCGTTAGAGATAACCGCCATCTTTGATGTTGAGCCCGATGACATCTTCCGGGCTGATCATTCGGGTGCTTTTGATCAGGAAGTCGGTCTTACCATCGCCATCCAGGTCGGTCGCCAGCAAGTAACGTCCCGTCTGCGGATTGAACTTGATGATGGTGTCACCCGCCGCCCCGGTGTAGTTGTCGACGAAGTTCAACGTGACCTTGCCGTCGAGCGCCATTTGCGACAGATCGATCTTGTCTTGCCCGGTTTTGAAGTCCAGTAGCAAGTCGGCATTGGCACGGGTTGAATCACTAAAGGCATTGAACTTGAAGGTGTTCCAACCCTCGCCGCCCATCAGCGTATCGGCCCCAGCGCCACCGGTCAGTACGTTATCGGCGCTGTTCCCAATGATCCGATCGTTACCGCGGCCACCCACGGCATTTTCGATCACGGTCTTCTCGCCGATCCTGACATTTTCCCTCATCCCACCTACGCTGGACAGCGCACCACTGCGCAAGTCGATGATTTGATCCTGTACAAAGCCAGAGAAATCAAAGGTATCGTTCCCGCGCTGATCCCAGATATTGAATTCGGGTTTATCGGACGCTGACGTCAGGGTAGTTTCCAGCCTGCCGGTATTCGAGTTGAATCCGTAGGTGGTGTCGTCGGCTCTGGTGTCGCCGCCTGCCTTGGGCTGTCCAGACACAGGTTCCTTGGTGCCGCTTGCCTTGGGCTGTTCAACCACTGGCTGCTTGGTGCCGCTTGCCTTGGGCTGTTCAACCACTGGCTCCTTGGTGCCGCCTGCCTTGGGCTGTTCAACCACTGGCTGCTTGGTGCCGCTTGCCTTGGGCTGTTCAATCACTGGCTGCTTGGTGCCGCTTGCCTTAGGCTGTTCAATCACTGGCTGCTTGGTGCCGCTTGCCTTGGGCTGTTCAACCACTGGCTCCTTGGTGCCGCCTGCCTTGGGCTGTTCAACCACTGGCTGCTTGGTGCCGCTTGCCTTGGGCTGTTCAACCACTGGCTGCTTGGTGCCGCCTGCCTTGGGCTGTTCAACCACTGGCTCCTTGGTGCCGCCTGCCTTGGGCTGTTCAACCACTGGCTCCTTGGTGCCGCCTGCCTTGGGCTGTTCAACCACTGGCTCCTCGGTGCCGCCGCGTGGCTTTAGCCGATCAGTTAATGGCGTTTTGAAGCCGCTCGGCTTGGGCTTAGCCGTTACTGGCTTGGTATCGCCGTCCGAGATGGGCTTAGCCGTTACTGGCTTGGTATCGCCGTCCGAGATGGGCTTAGCCGTTACTGGCTTGGTTTCGTCGTTTGGCTTGGTCTCAGCAGTGGGTTCGGTATCTGTCTGTGGCTTCGAATAGCACTGAGCCATTACCGCTTTGCCAGGATTCATGTCTCCAAGGTGAAGCAGCCCGGAGTTCAGGCTCGATCCATACATTCGCTGTAGGCCAGTGCGCTCACCTAGCAGCGGAGCGGAAAGACTAAGCAATTTTGATTTTGTCGAGGCTTGGTTGTTTACCGCTGAGTTCGCATCGCCATGAGAAGACGCCGCGGCTTCACTGTCGCCTTGGTTGCCAGGATGTGCCTGCGGTGACGGCTGAGGAGTCACGCTCGGCGTTGGCATATAGTGGTTTGCAGCGGATGGAGTTACATTAATCATAATTAAGCTTTCTCAGTTAGTTAAAAACAACAACACGACACTTCACAAGTAAGGCACCCATGAATTCTTAAATAGCCGGTCTCAAACATGACCACTCAAATTTTTCAGCGAGCGTCATAAAACAGCCAAGTTATTACTGGTAGTCAGCACTTACGCTTGGCCTGATGTTTCACTCATAACAGCGATGGACTTAAATAGACTCAGCGCCCATCTGACATTGAATGGTTCCCCCTCCAAACCCGTGCGGAAAACGCCGACTGATCAAAAGCCGATGCGTGCATCGCGCGGGACTGGCCTGAATGGGTATTGAAGCCATAGGCCGGTCTTGAATTTCGAATGAAAGCTTTCGGCTCACAAGGATCTGTACGAGGGATGGGTCTGGGCTCACACGGAACCGGGTGTGGCTTCGGCTCACGTGGGTATGGTCGCGGCTTCGGTTCACACGGATCCGGACGTGGCTGTGGCTCACAGGGATCTGGACGTGGCTGCGGCTCACGCGGGTATGGACGCGGCTTCGGTTCCCACGGATCCGGACGTGGCTGCGGCTCACGCGGGTATGGGCGCGGCTTCGGTTCCCACGGATCCGGACGTGGCTGCGGCTCACGCGGGTATGGGCGCGGCTTCGGTTCACACGGATCCAGACGTGGCTGCGGCTCACGCGGGTATGGACGCGGCTTCGGTTCACACGGATCCGGACGTGGCTGTGGCTCACAGGGATCCGGACGTGGCTGCGGCTCACGCGGGTATGGGCCCGGCTTCGGCTCACGCGGATCCGGATGTGGTTGTGGTTCACGCGGGTCTGGACGCGGCTGTGGCTCACACGGATCCGGACGTGGCTTCGGCTCACACGGATCCGGACGTGGCTTCGGTTTTGGCTCCTCCGGTTTTGGTTCCGGCTTGGGTTTGGGCTCCTCGGGTTGAGGACGCGGCGCAGGCTTGGGGTCTTTCGGTTCAGGGTTTGCCGTTGGGGTGTCGCACTGCGACAAGACATCACCTGCTTTTATCTGGCCGAGGCTTTTGATTAATAGGTCTGCCTTACCGTTACCCGTCAGATCCAGGGCCAGACTTCCCTCGTTGCTACCCTGGTTGTAACTTATCACCGCCTGACCGGGTTGACCGGTAAAGCGTTCGACGAATTTAAGCGCACTGAGATTCGCCTGTTTCAGGACGGCGCGAACATCAATCTTGTCGGAGCCACTCTCGAAATCCAGAATGACGTCGGGGTTATCCGGAGTGGAGTCACTGGCGTGATCATAAACGAAGGTATCTGCACCGCCCCCCCCTGACAACCGGTCTGCTCCACCGCCTCCTTTGAGACGATTGGCAACAGCATTACCTATCAGGGCATCATCCCCCTTCCCGCCCACTGCGTTTTCCAGTATGACGCCCTTGGCAACGGAGACATTACCCTTCAACGCGCCCACATCCGAAAAGGACTCGGCGTTGAGGTTGATTTTCTGATTCTGTGAATACCCGGAGAAATCCAGAGTGTCGTTGCCTCCCCCATCCCACACACAGAAAATAGGATTGTCATTCGCCGACTTCAAACTAAGCGCTTCGCGATTCGTATTGGAATTAAACCCATAGGTCGTGTCGGTATTGCGTGTTTTAGTATTCGCCCCATAGAGTTTCTGGGCCGCCGCTATGTCATCCATCATCGGCGCAGAGGGGTGCAGTAATTTGAAGTCATGCCCGGGCTGATTTTTCTCCGAAAAGTAACTCATGACAGAACGCGCTTGGGTATCCCCGGTATACGCTGCGTGACGCCCATAGTTACCGGAACCGTCATAGTTTCCCGGATGCTCCAACCCAAGGGCGTGGCCTAGTTCATGAACTAAAACCATACGAAAGAAATGCCCCGGTGGCGGGTTCGCACCCACATTCTGCGTTCCAATGCTTGCGGAAGTCTGGGTCATAAACTGATGGGGAAGTGAAGCCACCCCTCCCGAGGAGTCGGGCATGTCATTGATATCAACATGGCCGTCACGATGCGGCGCTTTTTCGGTAAATGTCACGTTAGCGACATCCTGCCAGGACTGCATTGCCTGCCTGGCTTGCTCTGCCTGCTGTGGAGTGAAGCCCTTGGAGACGCGATAGGACAACGTGGTTTTGCCGTCACCGTTATTGTCATGAACCTTGAAACCGCTGCGGGTGAGCTGTTTACCAGCCTGTTGCGAAGTAAACACCGGCTTTTTGCTGTTTAGCGTAGATACATCAGCAGGGCCCTCAGGGCTGATACTGCTCCCGGTATCCAGCGCTTGGGGCACACCAACATTAGTTGTGGATGGTCCTGGCACTCTCATAAACCAAAGTCCTCATAAAAATCAGACTCGAACGATAAAATTTAAAACATTCGAGATACCGATTCCCGCCCAACAAGAGCAGCAGTAGTTATCGGCACCGCTTTAAATTCTCACACTCCCTGCCCGCAGGCCAGCGACGAATTAATTCAACCAGACACACTCTAAAATTTAAAAACACTTTAACCCGACAGCCGAAAAACGCTGAAATCGCAGTAGCGGAACCACTGCCTGGCAAAAACGATAACCCTCTGTTTTATATGAAAATAAAACTCCACAAGCACTCTTGTTGTCATTTTTATTGCAAAGCATTATTCACAATCAGACAAGACCCCGAGCGCACAAAAACATATACCCGACTTAAAACTTTTAACGCGCCCTACACAGCAGTTTGATTAAAGGGCGAATAGTAGAATATGAAGTGAAGGAAAAAATCCAAAGCGTGCATAGAGGGGTTTTATGTCTGGCCCTCAACGGTAATTCAAGGCACTGCAACAGCCGATCAAGCTGACCTCGCCGAAACGCAATCATGTAAAACATACGGATGCTACGGCCAATGAATAGCTGTGCAAAACGCGCGACGCGATTGCCCCATGGGCCGACGAAACAGGAAGGAATCACCGAGATAGCCCGGTGAAAAGCGCACCACATGAATATGAGCGTGTCTGGGGGGTAACGATGCTGCACGTGACAGGCAGGCTTGAACGCGATGCCGCGCACGTCCAAACCTGGATAGAAGGAAACCTGGGTAACGGCATTTAAAGCAGGAAGGTGTTCACTGATCGAAGAGTGGGCTCAGCTGAATATCGACCACACCTTGTTGAGGAACCCTTTGAACGACGAAAAAATTTTCTCGAAAAACCCTCCACCGGGCCGAGGGGCCGGTTTAGGTTCAGGTTCGGGCTCAGGCTCGGGTTCAGTCGGCTCTGAAGTAGGCGCCGGGATGGGGTCCGAAACAGGAACGACAGGGGGGGCCGGCGTCGGCGTCGGCGTCGGCGTCGGAGTCACGGTCGGCGCCACGGTCGGCGCCTGCCCGTTCCAGATCACGTCCGTCTGTTTGATCGGGCTTTGGCTGACCACCAGGAGGTCCGCCGAGCCATTGCCCGTTGTATCCACCGACAATGTGAAACGACCGGTTTTCGGGTCTTGGCCCAGCACGGCGTCCCCGGCTTTGCCGCTCAATCGTTCAGAGAAATTCAACGATTTGAGCCCCGCCTCCTGAAGAACGCCGGTCAGGTCGATCTTGTCGATCCCGCTTTGGAAGTCCTGGATGATGTCAGGTTTTTGCGCGGTTGAATCGCTGGCACGTTGGTAGACAAAGGTGTCTGCCCCAGCGCCACCGAACAACTTGTCAGCCCCCCTGCCGCCCGTAAGGCGATTATTGCCCTCGTTTCCCGTCAAGGTATCGTTGCCAGCACCGCCAATGGCGTTTTCCACCATTACGCCCTTGGCAATCGACACATTCCCGCGCAAGCCACCCACATCCGAAAACGCCTCAGCCTTGAGGTTAATGGTTTGGTTCTGGGTGAACCCGGAAAAATCGAGTGTGTCGTTACCCCCGCCATCCCAAACGGTGAAAATCGGTTTGTCACTCCCCCGTTTAAGGCTGTAGACATCCCGACCAGAATTGGAATTGAAGCCGTAGGTGGTATCGGTATTGCGGGTTTTGGTATTGGCGCCGTAAAGCCGCTGTGCCGCGGCGATATCGTCCATCATCGGTGCCGCTGGGCCGTGCCCGGCAAAATTGTGCCCGGGCTGATGGGTCTCGTCCCAATAACTCATGACACTGCGTGCCTTGGTGTCCTGGGCGTATTCGGCATTGCGTCCGTAGTTGTAGCCGTGACCATTGTAGTCACCTGGATGGCTCAGCCCGAGGGTATGCCCCAGCTCATGGATCAACAAACTGAGGAAGTGGCTGCCCATTGTCGGGTTCTGCCCGCCGTAGGTGCCTATGTTGGCTTGGGGTTTCGCATAATGACCGTACGGGAAGTCCGCATAGCCTGCTGACCCGCCCATCCCATTGATAGTGATGTTGCCATCGGTGTTTGAGCCCTTTTCAACAAATTGGATATTGGCGACATCGGCCCAGTATTGAAGGGCTTGCCTGGCGCGCTCTTTCTGAGCCGCATTGAAGTTCCCGCTGAAGTTGAAACCCACGACAATTTTGCCATCTCTATTACTGTCCTTAAACTTGGAACCACTGCGCGTAATATGTTTCGCCGCCTGGTCCGTGGTGAAAGATTTTTTATTATTGGCCCAGAGAATAACTTGATTCTCATCGGCGGAGAAATGCGAGTGGGACGTCTCTGGGACATGCGACTGGGTAGACTGCCTAACCGGGATATGCATGGTGCTTTATTACTCTGAACAGTGAAATGACCCGTCCATGTATAGAAGTTATCGATGCTGACTGATCCATTACCAGCCCGATAAAGCTCCCATATTGAAAATGCCTTCACCATCGCTAATTCTTTGCAAGAACCCACTATAAACACGCTCGCAAAAAATCCGCACAAGTTTTATTCAGCGCAACCTGCCCACACTTATTGACTGACCGCGACACGCCTTAACACAGCAGGCATAAAAACCCGCCAAAAAATTAACTTAATCGACCCACTCATCAACTTTCAAATATCCAGTAAACCAAACAAACACATCAGCGAAAAATAAGCTTGGCGCCTGGGTTTTATCCGAGCTTTGACATAACCACGCACTACATGAAGGGGTTGTCCCAACCTACCGAGACTGAGGTCAGGTGCATACGCTATGCCCGTGGTCCAGGCAGCACAGCAAGCGTTCGACGGTATGCGCCAACGGGCCGGAATTGTCCAATACGAACAAACCGGCGCCATGACCGGCAATCAACTCGGCAGTGAACCGCGCATTGCGCGCCAGGCGTTCTTCGATGTCCACCAGTGACTCTCGCCCACGAGCAATCAGACGTTGGCGCAGCACCGCTTGATCCACCGTCAGCAGCAATACCAGCAACGTCGGATAACGCTCGCGGGTCTGCGCCAGGTGGGCACGGGAGCCATTGACCAGCACGTCGTCCCCGGCGGCCAACCACTCGTCGATCTCCTTGGGAATGCCGTAAGACAAGCCATTAGCCTGCCAGCTCAAGGCAAACGCGCCCTCGGCCTCCATGGCCGCAAACTGCTCGGGGCTCACCCCTTGCGCCGCTTCGCCCACCGCCTCCGCCGACCGTGTGATCACCCGTCGCACCATACGGCACCCACGCTCGACCAGGCGTGGACGTGCGGCATCCAGCAGACTGTCTTTGCCCGAACCCGATGGCCCGATGAGATAGATCAACCTGCCTGCCATTAAAAACCCTCTTCACTTGTCTCCAGACCGGTACATCCCCGGCCCCACTGCGCAGCGCCTGGTTTACACCTGGGAGGCCGCGTCGTCGTAGTCGTAAGAAAGTATACCTAGCAATCATTCCCACGCCAGGCCAGCGATGGTCACATTACGCCAGGGCGCTGCGCATTCGGCGCATACACCGGGCTTGAATGGCTTACCCCTGCCATGATCGACACAGTGCATTTGAAAGCCATGAAAAAGGCGACCCTCAGGTCGCCTTTCCTCATTGCGCGTACTGCTTGCTCAACCCCGGCGGCACGCCTTGCACGTTGGTTTCTTCCCATGGCCCATTGGGGCTGATGGAGCGGCTCCAGCCGTTGCTCCAGCGGTAGTAGGTGCGCTGGCGGTAGAAGGTGTCCGGCTGGTCGTCCAGCACGTACACCTGCATCTTGCCGTCCCAGTGGCTGGCGGCACCCGGCGGTGGGGCGAAGGTCGGCGATTTGCTTGGCAGGGGTTTGGGCGGCGGCGTCACCGGGCCGGAAGGTTTGGTGTGCTGGGCTTGGTGCTCGGCTGCGTAGATGGGCCAACAGGTGGAATAGCCGGGCCGGTCGGCGCCGCAGGTGGGCGGTGGACCGCACAGGCGCTCAGGCCAAGTACCAGGCTGAGCAAGGTGATGCGTGCAAATGCGGTCATGGGCGTGTCCTCAGAATTACTGGTCCGGAGTGTCGATGGTCAATTGCTGCAGCGCAGTGGTGCTGCTGGCCAACGGTTGGCTGCGGCCGATCCATTCGCCAGTGGTCGGTTGGCCGGCCCGGGATATGCGCGCAACCAGTTGGACTTCGGGGAAGTTGGACAGTTTCAACTGCGGCATCATCGCGTCAGCATCGCCCAGTTCGACGGTGACCGGCAATGCGTCGACGGTCACGCGCTTGGCCGCCAAGGGCGCCGGCGGGCCGTTAACGGCGCGGGCGAAGATGAACACGCTGTCGCCCGGCAGGGCTTTGGCTTTTACCTCGGCGGATACATCCACACGCACTTTCAGCAGCGCCTTGGGCGCCTGTGCGACGCTGCCACCGCTCTCCTTGAGCTTCTCTGCCGCGCGATCAATCCCGCCTTGCAGGGCGACACGGGAATTGTCCTCTGGCGGCAATTGCGCGAGAAGGCGGTTCCAGTAGTCGATGGCTTCCTGATAACGCTGGCCCTCAAAGGCGGCGATACCCAGCAGGCCGAGACTGGTGACTTCCTTGGGGTCGAGCTTCAAGGCTTCGTCGGTCAGCGCCTGAACCTTTGGCGACCATTGTTTGTTGTCGGCAAAGTACTGCGCCTGGGCCCATTGGCCGAGCAGTTCCGGTTGGCGCCCGGCCAATGCAACCGTACGTTCAAAGACTTTGGCAGCATCGGCGGCACGGTCCTGGGCCATATAGGCGCGACCGAGGAAGTACAAACCTTCTGCCGAATCCGGTTGTGCAGCGGCGGCGCGCTCCAGACGGCGGGTCATGTCGGCCATGGACACCGGTGGCTGGGAAAACTCTCGGGTCAGTTCGACCTTGTCGCTCGCGCCATAATGCAGGTACAGCGCGACGCCCAGCACAGGCACCAGAAACGCCGCCAAAAACGGCAGTGGTTTGCCCAACCGCGATTCACGGGGTTTTTCCACGCCTTCGGTGTCGGCCAGCAACTCACGGGCCGCTTCGGCGCGGCCGGTGTCGAGTTGCGCGGTATTCAACACACCTTCGTCCTGCTGCGCTTGCAGCTCGGCGACGCGTTCCTGGTACAGCGCCACGTTCAACGCGGTGCGATCCTCTTCACGCTGGGCACGACGGCCACGCAACACAGGGATCAACAGAAAACTCAGGGCAATCAGTAGCAGCAAACCGGCTGCGAGCCAGAAATCAATCATCAGTCTTGGTGTCCAGCAATTGGTCGAGGCGTTTGCGCTCTTCAGGGGACAGCGCATCAGCGCCATCAATCGGTGCGACGCGGCGACGGCGCACGATCACGGCCATCACCACCACGCCGGCCAGCAACAGCCCGGCCGGGCCAAACCACAACAGCGCGGTCTTGCCGGTGAGCGCCGGTTTGTAGCGCACGAAATCGCCGTAGCGGTCGACCATGAAGTCGATGATCTGCTGGTCGTCCTTGCCCTCCCCCAACATGCGGAAGATCTCTCGGCGCAGGTCAGTGGCGATCGGGGCGTTGGAGTCGGCGATGTCCTGGTTCTGGCACTTGGGGCAGCGCAGTTCCTTGGTCAGGTCGCGAAAACGCTCGCGCTCGGCGTCGTTGGCGAATTCATAGGTGTCGATGGCGGCATGGGCCACACCGACCAGGCCCAGGGCTAAAACGGCTGCGGTCAACCAACGCTTCATGGCTTGGCCTCATCGACCAGCGCCTGGTACTTGGCGGCCAGTTGCTCGCGCCACACCGTTTCGTCGATCACGCCGACGTACTTGTCGCGGATCACTCCTTTGGCGTCGATGAAGAAGGTTTCCGGCGCGCCGTACACGCCGAGGTTCAACCCCAGGTTGCCGTCTTCGTCGCGGATATCCAGCTGGTACGGATTATGAAATTCCGCCAGCCACTTCAAGGCCGCCGCATTGTCGTCCTTGTAGTTGATGCCGTAGATCACCACGCCCTTCTCGGCCAGCTTGTTCAACACCGGGTGTTCGACGCGGCAAGAGATGCACCAGGTGGCCCACACGTTGACCAGTGCCGGCTTGCCCTGCAAGTCGGCCTGGGTGAGGGTCTTGTCACCCTGCACCGTTGGCAGGTTGAAGGCGGGGAACGGCTTGCCGATCATCGCCGAAGGCAGCTCGGCCGGGTCCAGGTACAACCCGCGATACAAAAACACCGCCACCAGCAGGAACAACGCCAGCGGCACAACCATCAACCAACGCTTCATACCGCAGCTCCCGAAAGGCCCAGCGCTTCACGCACCCGGCTCTTGACCTTGACCCGATAGCGCCGGTCCAGCGCCGCGAGCAACCCGCCGAACCCGGTGAGCAAGCCGCCGAACCAGATCCAGCGCACGAAGGGTTTGACATGCACGCGCACGGCCCAGGCGCCGTCGCCCAGGGGTTCACCGAGGGCCACATAGAGGTCACGGGTGAACCCGGCGTCGATCCCGGCTTCGGTCATCATCGAACTCTGTACGGTGTACAGGCGTTTCTCCGGGTGCAGCACGGCGATTTCCTTGCCATTGCGCACTACGCGCACCGTGCCTTTGTCGGAAGTAAAGTTCGGCCCTTCGAAGTGCTTGGCACCTTCGAAGATGAAGTGATAACCGGCCAGGTCCATGGACTCGCCCGGCGCCAGGCGCAGGTCGCGCTCGGCGCTGTTCTGGCTGGACAGCACCACCCCAAGGGCGCACACCGCAATACCAATGTGGGCGATCTGCATGCCCCAGTAGCTGCGCGTCAAGGTGGGCAGGCCCTTGAGCAAACCCTTGTGGCGCGTCTTGTCGACGATGTCCCGCGCCCCAGCCAGCAACACCCAGGCCGCCAGCAGGAACGTGGCGAGTACCGCCCAATTGAAGTCGCCGTAGGCAAACCCGGCGATCACCGCCAGGGCCACGCTGCCGAGCAGCACCGGCATCAGCATGCCCGCCAGCCATTTCACCGGGGTGTCTTTCCAGCGCACCAGCACGCCAACCGCCATCACCACCATCAACAGGCCCATCAGCGGGATGAACAACGCATTGAAGTACGGTGGCCCCACGGACAGCTTGGCGCCGCTCAAGGCGTCCAGCACCAGCGGGTAGAGGGTGCCGAGCAGGATCATCGACGCGGCCACCACCAGCACCAGGTTATTGCCCAGCAACAGGGTTTCCCGCGACCACAGGTTGAAACCGACCTGGCTCTTGACCACCGGCGCGCGCAGGGCAAACAGGGTGAGCGAGCCGCCGACGACAAACAGCAGGAAGATCAGGATGAACACGCCGCGCTCAGGGTCTGAGGCAAACGCATGCACCGAGGTCAGCACGCCCGAGCGCACCAGGAAAGTGCCGAGCAGGCTGAGGGAAAACGCCGCGATGGCGAGCAGTACCGTCCAGCTCTTGAACACGCCACGCTTTTCGGTGACGGCCAGGGAGTGAATCAGCGCGGTACCCACCAGCCACGGCATGAAGGAGGCGTTTTCCACCGGGTCCCAGAACCACCAGCCGCCCCAGCCAAGTTCGTAATAGGCCCACCACGAGCCTAGGGTGATACCGATACCGAGGAAGGCCCAGGCGACGATGGTCCATGGCCGTGACCAGCGCGCCCAGGCGGCGTCGAGACGCCCGCCGAGCAGGGCGGCGATGGCGAACGCGAAGGCCACGGAAAAGCCCACATAGCCCATGTAGAGCATCGGCGGGTGCACGATCAGGCCGATATCCTGCAGCAACGGGTTGAGGTCGTGACCGTCCACCGGGATCTGCGGCAGGATGCGGGTGAACGGGTTGGAGGTCATGATCAGGAACAGCAGGAAACCGATGCTGATCATGCCCATCACCGCCAGCACCCGCGCCAGCATCACTTGCGGCAATTGGCGCGAGAACACCGAGACGGCGAAGGTCCAGCCGCCGAGGATCACGGCCCACAGCAGCAAGGAGCCTTCGTGGGCGCCCCACACGGCGCTGAACTTGTAGTACCAGGGCAAGGCGCTGTTGGAGTTGTTGGCAACATAAGCGACGGAAAAATCGTCGGTCATGAAGGCGTAGGTCAGGCAACCAAAGGCGAACAGCAAGAAAGCGAACTGGCCCCAGGCGGCCGGCTGCGCCAGGCTCATCCACAGGCGATCGCCGCGCCAGGCACCCAGCAAGGGCACCACGGCCTGGACCACCGCAAAGCACAGCGCGAGGATCATCGCCAACTGGCCCAACTCAGGAATAAACAGTGCGGACGTCATGGCTTAGCCCTCCTTGGCTGGGGCGGCGGGCGCGGTTTGGCCGCTGTCTTTCAAGGCTTTGGTGACCTCCGGCGGCATGTATTTTTCATCGTGCTTGGCCAGCACTTCGTCAGCCACAACCACGCCGTCGGCGTTGAGCTTGCCCAGGGCGACAATGCCCTGGCCTTCGCGGAACAGGTCCGGGAGGATGCCGCGATAGGTGATGGTCACGGCCTTGTTGAAATCGGTGACCACGAAGGTCACGTCCAACGAATCGCCGGAACGCTTCAACGAGCCCTGCTCCACCATGCCGCCGGCGCGGATGCGCGTATCGACCGGCGCTTCGCCATTGGCGATCTGGGTGGGCGTGTAGAACAGGTTGATATTTTGCTGCAAGGCGCTCAGGGCCAGGGTCACGGCAATGCCGACGCCGACCAGGATGGCAAGGATGATCAACAGACGCTTTCTACGCAGCGGATTCACTTTTCGGTCTCCCGGCGCAGACGTCGCGCCTCTTGTTGCAGGTAACGCTTGCGGGCCAGGATCGGCGCGGCGACGTTGAGGGCCAGCACCGCCAGGCAGATGCCATAGGCCGTCCAGACATACAGGCCGTGGTGGCCCATGGCGAGAAAATCACTGAAAGAAGCAAAACTCATCCGCGTGCTCCCAGGCAGTTTTGCACTTCGGCTTTGACCCAACTGGTACGGGCTTCACGCTTGAGCACTTCAAGGCGCATGCGCAGCAGCAATACGGCGCCGAAGAAACAGTAAAAGCCCAGCACCATCAGCAGCAACGGCGCCCACATTTCCACGGGCATCGCCGGTTTTTCGGTGAGGGTGAAAGTGGCGCCCTGGTGCAGGGTGTTCCACCACTCCACCGAGTACTTGATGATCGGGATGTTGATCACGCCGACAATCGCCAGCACCGCGCAGGCCTTGGCGGCGCTGTCGCGGTTGCTGATGGCGTTGCCCAAGGCGATCAGGCCGAAATACAGGAACAACAGGATCAGCATCGAGGTCAGGCGCGCATCCCACACCCACCACGAACCCCAGGTCGGCTTGCCCCAGATTGCACCGGTCACCAGCGCCACGGCGGTCATCCACGCACCGATGGGCGCGGCGCACTGCAGGGCCACATCGGCCAGCTTCATCTTCCAGACCAGGCCGACGATGCCGCACACCGCCAGCATCACATAGCAGGACTGGGCCAGCATCGCGGCAGGCACGTGGATATAGATGATGCGAAAGCTGTTGCCTTGCTGATAGTCCGGCGGCGCAAAGGCCAGGCCCCAGACCAGGCCGATGCCGATCAGCAGGATGGCGGCGATACTCAACCACGGCAGCAGCTTGCCACTGATGCCATAAAACCATTTGGGCGAGCCGAGCTTGTGAAACCAGGTCCAGTTCATTGCTGTTTCCATCACGGTGCTTTTCGTCGTGGCGAAAAGCTCAGGGTCTTTACTGACTCCGCGTCGTTAACGCCGGGTCAGACCTCATTATTCGCCGACGCTGATTTTCAGGCCGGCGGCTATAGCAAAAGGTGTCAGGGTTACCGCCAGGGCGGTCAGGCTACCAAGCCACAAGAGGTAACCGGTCGCCGGCATGCCCATGAGCGCGGCTTGCAACGCGCCACTGCCCAGGATCAACACCGGGATATACAAAGGCAGAATCAACAGCGCCAGTAACAGCCCGCCGCGCTTCAAACCGACCGTCAACGCTGCGCCCACCGCCCCCAACAGGCTGAGCACCGGCGTGCCGAGTAACAAGGACAGGAGCAGCACCGGCAGGCATTCAACGGGCAACCCCAGCATCATGGCAAGCAGTGGCGAGAGCAAGACTAGCGCCAAGCCGGAAAAAGCCCAGTGTGCCAGTACCTTGGCCAGTACCAGAAGTGGCAAAGGGTGCGACGAAAGGACCCACTGTTCCAGGGAACCGTCTTCGAAATCACTGCGAAACAGCCCGTCCAGCGAGAGCAGAACCGATAAAAGCGCGGCGACCCACACCAGTCCCGGGGACAAGGTTTGCAACAGTTTAGTCTCCGGGCCGACCGCCAGCGGAAACAGCGCAATCACGATGGCAAAGAACACCAGCGGGTTGGCCAGTTCGGCGGGGCGACGGCACAACAGCCGTGCCTCGCGGGCCACCAACAGGGCGAACACACTCATAGCGACCACCGCCCCAGGTCCAGCTCACGGTAGCCGGCAGGCATGCGCGCCAAGGTGTGGTGGGTGGTGAGCACCACCAGGCCGCCTTGCTCGCAGTGCTGGGCCAGGTGTGCTTCGAGTTGAGCCACGCCTTGCTTGTCGAGGGCCGTGAAGGGTTCATCGAGAATCCACAGCGGCGGGCCGGGCAAGTACAGGCGGGACAGGGCTACGCGGCGCTGCTGGCCGGCGGACAGGGTGTGGCAGGGAACATCTTCAAAGCCCTTGAGGCCCACCGCGGCCAGGGCCTGCCAGATGGCGTCACGGGAAGCAGGATGATGCAGGGCGCTGAGCCAGCTGAGGTTTTCTTCAGCGGTGAGTACGTCCTTGATGCCGGCAGCGTGGCCGATCCAGACCAGGTTGCGCGCAAGCTCAGTACGTTGTTCGTTCAACGGCTTGCCGTTGAGACGCACCACACCGGCCGTGGGCTGCATCAGCCCGGCCAGCAGGCGCAGCAGGCTGGTCTTGCCGCTGCCATTGGGGCCACTGATTTGCACCATGTCGCCCCCCGAAAGCCGCAGGTCGAGTTGCTCGAACAGCAGGCGCAGGTCGCGTTCACAGGCAAGCGCTACGGCTTCAAGAAGAGGGCTGGTCAAAAGATCGCGGGCCTTTACGGTTCAAGTCGGCGGTGCAGCGGCCGTTATAGAGAGATGCACAATAACGGCTTTGGCGACCGATTTTAGAGAGCTGGATCAAATAGTTGTGAGGTTTTTACCGCTCTCTTTGCAGACGGGCGGCATTATACATGCGATGCCCTACTCTAAAGAGGGCAATTTCCCCAGAGACCACGCGCACGATGACCGGTGAGATCAACCTTCCTCCACTGCCGCCCACCTCAGCCCCCGGACCCGCGCCGCTGCCGGCTGCCGGCGAGCTGCTCAAGCTGCTGGAACCGCAGGCCGGGTTGATCGGCCCGGGGAAAACCGTGAACGCCGAGGTCATCGCCCTCAAACAAGGCGGCGAGGCTTTTCAACTGCTGCTCAAGTTGACCCTCGAAGGCGGTCGCCAGACCCTGGTGCAGGCCAGCAGCGCCCAGCCCTTGCCCCTGGGCAGCAATGTGGCGGTGAGCCAGACGCCTGCGGGCAATCTGGCCATCACCTTGCAGCAAGCCATGAGCGCCAACGTGGCCGCCCTCACCCGCCTCGACACCACGCAAATGCCGGTAGGCACGCTGCTGCAAGCCAAGGTGCTGACCACGCAGATGCTGCCCCAGGGCACGGCGCAACCGGCAATTTATCGCTCGCTGGTGAGTGTGCTCAATAACGCCCTGGCCGGTACCACCCTGACGTTGGAAAGCCCTCAGCCGCTGAGGGTGGGCAGCTTGCTCAGTGCCGTGGTGCAGAACGCGCAAACGCTGAACTTCGTACCGCTGAGCGGCTTGAAAGACCAACTGGCCGTGGCGCAACAGCTTGCTACCCAGCAAAGTCGCCAAGGCTCGCTGGACGCGGTGTTTACCGCCTTGCAAAACCTGCCCCGTGGCGACAGCACATCGGCTGAGCTGCGGGCCGCCGCCGAGCGATTATTGGCGGCCTTGCCCGATCTGGCGCAGGTCAGCAACCCCAAGGTACTGGCCCAGGTGGTGCAGAACAGCGGCGCCTTTCTGGAAGCCAAACTGCTCGCCGGCCAGAACCCGCAAATCCCACCGCTGGACATGAAAGGCGCGCTGTTGCGCCTGGTCGCAGACCTGCTGCCTGCCCTGCCCGCCAGCACCAACCTGAATGCGATCCTCGCCGCCAATACCCTGGCCCAGGTGTTGCCACACTTTGTGCGCAGCCCGTTGAACACCCTCGGCCAAGTCGGCGCCCGCCAGATCCCCGCCGGCTTCCCGCTGCCCGAGCGGTTGATGGCAAAGCTGGAAGGTGAAGGCGACCTGGAAAACCTGCTACGCCTGGCCGCCGGGGCGATCTCGCGCTTGCAGAGCCACCAACTGTCGAGCCTGGAACAGACCGGCACCACCGCCGACGGTCGCCTGCAAACCACCTGGCAGTTGGAAATCCCCCTGCGCACGCTGCAAGACATCGTGCCGTTGCAGGTCAAGTTCCAGCGCGAGGAGCCCGCGCCAGACAAGGACCAGCCCGAACGCAAGGATAAAAAAGACCCGAAACAAATGCTCTGGCGCGTCGAACTGGCCTTCGACATGGAGCCGCTGGGGCCGCTGCAAGTTCAGGCGCAGCTGTCCCAAGGCAAACTGTCCAGCCAGCTGTGGGCCAGCCGCCCGTTCACCGCCAGCCTGATCGAAAGCCATTTGGGCAGCCTGCGCGAGCGACTGGTGTCATCCGGCCTCAACGTCGGCGACCTGGATTGCCATCTGGGCACCCCGCCACGCGGGCCAAAAACCGGACTGGAACAACGCTGGGTGGATGAAACCGCATGAAAAACGCCGCCCCACCCCGCCAGGCCATCGCCCTCAAGTACGACGGCCAACAGGCCCCCACTCTGACGGCCAAAGGCGACGACGCCCTGGCAGAAGCCATCCTCAAGCTGGCACGGGAGAACGAAGTCCCCATCTATGAAAACCCCGAGCTGGTGAAACTGCTGGCGCGCATGGAACTGGGAGACAGCATTCCGGAAGAGCTGTACCGCACGATTGCCGAAATCATTGCATTTGCCTGGACGTTGAAAGGCAAGTTCCCGGTGGGCTACGACCCGGATGCGGGACCGGAGGAGCGGGACGTCACTGAGCAGGGTGACGATTACTGAGTGCTCATGAGGGCCCATACGCCAACCACTGTGGGAGCTGGCTTGCCTGCGATAGCCATCGGTATCTACACAACTTCGGTACGGCGCTGATCCTGTGGCGAGGGTGCTTGCTCCCCTGACGGCTTGACAGCCGTCACTGATCTACCTGACGCGCCGCAGTCCAAATGTGGGAGCTGGCTTGCCTGCGAAGACGGCCTGATAGTCAACGCAGTTAGACCGGGTACATATCCGTTATTTAGGTAACGGCCACCTAGGGTTCCGCTCTGACAGCGGGTCACTTTTGGAAAAGAGCCCCAAAAGTAACCAAAAGGGCTCTTGCCCCACCACTCGGCACCTCGCTCAGGCTCGGTGTGCCCGAACGCAGGCTTGAATCCGTGGGCCGCCGCCACGCGCCATCCATGGCGCGGGGCGGCTAACCCGGCGTCCTGCCGGGTTACCCACGAATTCAAGCCTGCGTTCGGCCAGCGTGGTTTAACGGGGCGCCTGAGATCAAGATCAAAAGCAGATCAAAAGCAGATCAAGAGCAAGATCAAGAGCAAGATCAACAGCGGCTCGCCTCGCATCGTAGTTACCGTTGATCGCTATGTCGTTGTATCAGTAACAAATGGGCCAACTGAACCGCCGCTATCGCAGCATAGGTATCTACACAACTGTGCAGTTCGCCGCAGCCATCGGTAACCACGATGCGAAGCGAGCCGCTCTTGATCTTGATCTTAGGCGCCCCGTCAAACCACGCTGGCCGGAATTCGACAGGGATTTGGGGGGGTAAACCGGCAGGGATGCCGGTTTAGCCGCCCCGCGCCATGGATGGCGCGTGGCGGCGGCCCCCCAAATCACTGGCGGATTACGGGCACACCGAGCCTGGGCGAGGTGCCGAGTGGTGGGGCAAGAGCCCTTTGGTTACTTTGGGGCTCTTTTCCAAAGTGACCCGCCGTTGAACTGACCCCCGAATGTTGGACACCTGCCCCCTCGGGAGAGTGTTCCATGACGAAATACAACCTAGCGCTCAAGCAATCATTGATTGAAGAGTGCCTGTCTGCCAGTAGCATCCATGAGGTGGCCCTTAAGCATGACTTGAGTCCATCGCTCCTGCGACGCTGGGTCAAGGGTTTTGAAAAGCACGGCGCCTCTGGCTTGATCGCCAAGTACAGCCATTACGATGCCGAGTTTAAATTAAAGGTTTTGCAGTGCATCAAACAAGATGGACTGTCGGACCAACAGGCCTGTATACGGTTTGATATCCGTGGTCCAAGTAGTATCAGGCAGTGGCGAAAGCTGTACGATGAAGGCGGTGTAGAAGCACTACAACCGCAGCGTCTTAAAGAGTCCAGTATGCCCCGCAAACCTTCCAGGCAACCCAAAGCAAGTCCTGCTCTTCCTGCGGACGCAGAACTGACCCCTGCACAAATGCTCGCAGAACTGGCTTATCTGCGCGCGGAGAATGCCTATCTAAAAAAGCTCGATGCCTTAATCCAAGCGGATCCCCGTACTGCGCAGCCAAAAAAACGCAGGCCGTCCAAGGATTGAGGCATGAGCATCCACTTGCTCTGTTGCTACGTGCTGCGGCACTGGCACGCAGCACCTTCTATTACCAAAGCAAAACACTGCTAACCGACAAGCATGCCGGCCTTAAAGATCGCATCCGCAGCGTCTATCACGGGCATAAGGGGCGTTACGGCTACCGCCGCATCGCCGCGACCCTTGGAAACAGTGGTGAGTTGATCAATCACAAAAAGGTGTATCGACTGATGCAGGTGATAGGCCTCAAGTCGCTGGTCAAAGTGAAGAAATATCGCTCTTACCGAGGTGCTGAAGGGCTTGTTGCGCCTGATCTACTAAAGCGCGAATTCAAGGCAGAAGCCCCTAACGAGAAATGGGCAACCGACGTGACGGAGTTCAAGGTGAAGGGGCAAAAGCTGTTTCTCTCGCCTCTCATGGATTTGTACAACGGCGAGATCCTGGCTTACCAGATCAACCGACGTCCCGAATTCAGGATGGTTTCGACGATGCTGGAAAAAGCCTTCGGGCGACTGAATCAAGGTGACAAACCGATACTGCACTCCGACCAGGGTTGGCAGTACAGGCAGCCTATCTACCGACACATGCTGGCCGAAAAGAGCATCGAGCAGAGCATGTCGCGCAAGGGTAATTGCTTGGACAATGCCGCCATGGAGAGTTTTTTCGGCACGCTCAAGAGCGAGTTTTTCTATTTGGAGTCATTTGAGAGTGTGGAGCAGTTGGCATCAGGCATAGAGGATTACATCGCCTACTACAACCAAGACCGCATAAGCCTCAGACTAAATGGCTTGAGCCCGGTACAATTTCGGACTCAGGCATTAAATCAATAGCGTCCCCTGTCCAACTTTCGGGGGGCAGTTCACGTCAGGGCGGAACCCTAAGCGGCCGTTACCGCAGCAATGGATATGCACACAATCCAACTGTGTTGACTGACAGGCCGCCTTCGCGAGCAAGCCCGCTCCCACAAGTTGGATCGTTGGGGTGTCAGGTAGATATTGGTCGGCTGTAAGGGCGTCATCGCAGGCAAGCCAGCTCCCACAGGTTGATCGTGGGGTGTCAGGTAGATAGGGGGCGGCTGGCAGGCCGCCATCGCAGGCAAGCCAGCTCCCACATTTTTTTAGCGCTCGCTCAGTTCAGGACTTCGCTCAAGGGAATGAAATTGACCCGGTCGCCGATGGCCAACGTGGTCCCTTCCATCACCTCCACAAAACCCTCAGCCCATGCCGCACTGCGCAGCACCCCGGAGCTTTGGTTGCGGTAGATGATCGCCTTGCCCTGTTCGATCCGCCCACGCAGGTACTCGCGACGGTTGCCAGGCTTGGGCCAGACAAACCCTGCCGGCACTTCGAAGCGCAGCGGCTGCACCTCCATCACACCTTGGCGGCGCAGCAAATACGGACGCGCCAACAGCGCAAAGGTCACCAGGGTAGAGGCTGGGTTGCCCGGCAGGCCGATCACCGGCACGCCACGAAAATGCCCGAAGGTCAGCGGCTTGCCCGGCTTGATCGCCAGCTTCCACAGCGCCAGCTCCCCCTCTTCGCGCAAGGCAATGCCGAGGAAGTCCGCCTCGCCCACCGACACACCGCCGGTCGACAGGATCAGGTCAACGCTGCCCAGCCCCGCCAGGCGCGCGCGGGTCTGTTCCAGATCATCCGGCAAAATCCCGGCATCAATCACTTCACAGCCCATGCGCGCCAACCAACTGCACAGCACGCGGCGGTTGCTGTTGTAGATCTGCCCCGGGCCGAGCGGCAGCCCTGGCTCGATCAGTTCATCGCCGGTCGACAACACGGCCACGCGCACGCGTCGCACCACCTCAAGTCGATCACGCCCAAGGGACGCGGCCAAACCTAGTTCGATGGGCCCCAGGCGGGTGCCGGCATTGAGTACGGTCTCACCGACGGTGGTTTCCTGGCTCTGGGGACGGATGTTGTCCCCCCTCTGCAACGGCTCGGTGAAACTCACGCGCTGGTCGGCATGCACCACCGCGTTTTCCTGCATCTGCACGCAGTCCGCACCCTGGGGCACCGGCGCGCCGGTAAAGATGCGTGCGCAGGTACCGGCCGCCAAGGGTTCAGGGGCAGTGCCGGCGAAAATACGCTGGCTCACCACCAAGGGTTCGCCGGTCCAGTCCGCCAGGCGCACGGCATAGCCGTCCATGGCACTGTTGGGCCACGGCGGCAGGTCGAGTGTGGAAATCAGGTCCTGGGCCAATATCCGGCCATCACACTCAGCCAGCGGCAACACTTGCTGCTCGCGGATCGGCGCAGCGGCGGCCATGTCCAGCAAACGTTGCAAGGCCGCTTCCACCGGCATCAGGACGCCGGTCTTGCCGGGCTTATCCACGGGATTCACAAGGTTCGGCCTGCTTGAGGTGCGGGACGAAGTTGCACGGGCGGTGACGGTTATCCAACTGCTCGGCGAGGATGCCGTCCCAACCGGTGCGCACGGCATTGGTGGAGCCCGGCAGGCAGCACACCAGGGTGCCATTGGCCAACCCCGCCAGGGCGCGCGATTGCACGGTGGAGGTGCCGATATCGGCCACGGAGATCTGGCGGAACAGCTCGCCAAAACCATCGACCTGCTTGTCGAGCAGGCAGCTCACTGCTTCAGGCGTGCTGTCACGGCCGGTGAAGCCGGTGCCGCCGGTAATCAGCACCACTTGCACCACGTCTTCGGCGATCCAGTGGGCCACCTGGGCGCGGATCTTGTAGAGGTCGTCCTTGAGCAGCACGCGCTCGGCCAGGTGGTGGCCGGCGGCGGTGAGGCGGTCGACGAAGACCTGGCCGGAGGTGTCAGTTTCCAGGGTGCGGGTGTCGCTGACGGTCAATACAGCAATATTGAGGGGTACAAAGGGCGCATCGGCCTTGGCTTTCATGGCACGGTCCGGTTGTCGAAGGAACAGCCCGATGTTATATCACAGGCCCCTGTTTACCTGCCGCAGCGCAACCACCATGAGCTTTGAATTTTCCTCCCTGCCGTGTTCGATCCTGTTGTTGGCCGGAGGTCGCGGACAACGCATGGGCGGCCAGGACAAAGGGCTGCTGGAATGGCAAGGCCAGCCCTTGATCGCCCACCTGCACCAGCTGGCCCGGCCACTCACCAATGACCTGATCATCTCGTGCAACCGCAACCATGAACGCTACGCACCCTATGCCGACCAACAGGTGAGCGATGACAGCCCGGACTTCCCCGGCCCGCTGGCGGGCATTCGTGCAGGACTCTTCGCCGCACGCCATGCGCATCTGCTGATCTTGCCTTGCGATGTGCCGCAGATCGATGCGCGACTGCTGGCCGACCTGCGTGCGACCTCACGACGCAACCCGCAGCTACCGGTGATGGTGCGCCAGGGTGAATACTGGGAACCCTTGCTGTGCATCATCCCCACGAGCCTGAAAAACCAGGTGGAACAGGCGTGGCAAGCGGGTGAACGCAGCCCGCGCAAGCTCTGGCTGCAACTGGGCGCGGTGGCCCTGGAATGCCCGGCCGATGACCCGCGCCTGGCCAATCTTAATACGCCCGAGCTGTTGCACCCCGGGGCTGGCATGTCAGAATGAACCCTGCACAAGGAACTTTGCCGGCGTCCCGTACGTCACAAGGTCAGCAATTTAAAAGTATTCTCTCGGAGACAAACTCATGACTCAACGGACCATCGCCGCTCTCATGCTTGCACTGGGCCTCGCCACCCTCGCCGGTTGCGCTTCGCCAACAGTGATCACCCTGAATGACGGTCGTGAAATCCAGGCTGTCGACACCCCGAAGTTTGACGAAGATTCGGGCTTCTACGAATTCCAGCAACTTGACGGCAAGCGCACCCGCATCAACAAAGATCAGGTTCGCACCGTTAAAGACCTGTAAGCCTTAACGCTTGCACACAAGGCCCGCCTCGCGCGGGCCTTGTTGTTCCTGGGGTTTACCAGTCCAGGGTGATCTGGCTGCGGAAGCTGCGCTCCTGGCCGCTCACCGGGTCGATAAAGCGCACGCCCTGGGCCAGCAGCTTGAGTGGCTTGGCGTAATCGTCCTCGGCGTCCTTGATCACTTCGGGGTAGAACGGGTCATTGCAGATGCTCGCTCCCAGCGCGGTCATATGCACGCGCAGCTGGTGCTTCTTGCCGGTCACCGGGAACAGGCCGTAGCGCCATAGATCGCCATTTTTCTCGCGCACCTCTACCGCCGTCTCGGTGTTGCTGGCGCCCGGCCCTTCCTGCATGCGAAAGAAAGGTTCGCCATCCACCAGGCGGCTTTTGTGCACCAACGGGAAGCTGAGGTGCGGCAAGGCGGGGGCGATGGCTTCGTAGAATTTGTCGATACGTCGGGTGGGAAACAATTGCTGATAGGCCGAACGGCTGTGCGGGTTGGCGGAGAACAGCACCACCCCCGCCGTATGCCGGTCGATACGGTGCAGAGGCACCAGGGCGGGGTTGTCCAGACGCCGGATCAAGCGTCGCAACAAGGTGTGCTCGACGTACTCGCCAGCGGGTGTCACTGGCAGGAAATGCGGTTTGTCCGCTACCACCAGGTGCTCATCGGCGTACAGGATGCTTTCCTGCACCGGAATCACTTTCTCGTTGGGCACTTCGCGAAAGTAATAGATGCACAGGCCTTCCTTGTAGCCCAGGCCCAGGCTGATCGGGCTGCCATTGACATCCAGCACCCGGCCGCGGGCAATGCGGTCCAACCACTGTTCACGGCCAATGGCCGGGAAATGTGCGCACAGGCAATCGAGCACCGTCACCCAGGAGCCCGGCGGCAAGTACAGGGTGCTGGCTTGGTGCTGGGAGGGAGAAAAACCGGAAGTGGACATGCTGACGCTCAAAGCCTGGAAAACAGGCGGGCATTATCGCCCATGGCGTGCGATTGCCTAGGGCTATCTCAGGCCTTGGCCAGTTGAGCCCGCAGCACCGGCGAGGCGCTTGCCGCCTCGGTGAATTCCTTGAGCCAGCGCAGCACGTCCACCGCTTCCCAACGGCCCGGGTCATACAGCGCGTAGAGCAAGCCCTGATAACCCACCACATCCAGCTGCTTGTGATAACCGGCGCGCTGGAACAGCGCCTCGATTTCCGCGAAGCAGGTGTTGAAATGCACTTTGTTAAAGGGCGTCTTGCCTTCCGTGACCAGGCCATCGAGGCGCAGCTCGTTCACCGCGTCGCGCACCACATCGGCGGACATGCGATTGACGCTGCTTTTAAGTTGTTCAACATTCACCACGGGCGTTCCCTCTATTCAATCGCTGTACGAATATACAGTAACTGAATATTTGAAAAGCCGCCATCGCATAAATCTCAGCGCAGGAAGGCAACCAACTGCTCGGTGTCGAACGGCCAGTCCAGTTCCGCCCCGGTGTCCGTGCGGCGAAGCACCGGAATCCGCAGGCCGTAGACGTCTGTCAGGTCCTGGGGATCGGTGATATCCACCAACTCCACCAACAGCCCGCGTTCGACGAGCGGCATGACTTCGGCTTCGGCAATTTCACACAGATGGCAACCCAGGGTGCCGAACAGCTGGCATTCAGGAAGCATGATGAAAGGACTCAGGTCACAAAACGAACCTCCATTCTAAGCCCAACAAGCCCCTTGTAGGAGCGAGCTTGCTCGCGAAAAACTCCCGTGCGCCGCGTTCATTCAGGAACCCCACATTATCGTTGACGTTTTTCGCGAGCACGCTCGCTCCTACGGTGTAAAAAGCCTGACCCAGATCACCATGGCCTATAACTGATTCAGCAATGCTTGCGGCTTTTTGCCGCTCACCCTGCAACGGAGATGCCTGTGTTCGCCAACCTGCTGATTATTCTGGCCTCATCCCTGGTGGTGATCGCACTGTTTCGACGGCTGCAACTGCCGCCCGTGCTGGGCTACCTGTGCGTGGGCCTGGCAGTGGGCCCCACCGCGCTGGACTGGGTCAATGACAACGAAGACCTGCCGGACCTGGCCGAGATGGGCGTGGTGTTCCTGCTGTTTTCCCTGGGGCTGGAGTTTTCCCTGTCGAAAATGTTGGCGCTGCGCAGCGTGGTCTTCGGCCTGGGCAGCCTGCAGGTGCTGGGGTGTGGGGCATTGCTGGGCGCATTACTGATGGGCTTTGGCCTCGCACCCGGCATCGCGTTGCTGCTGGGCGCAGGGCTGGCGTTATCGTCCACGGCCATTGTCAGCAAGGAATTGACCAGCCTCGGTGAGATCTTCAGCAGTCATGGCCAGAACGCGATAGGCGTGTTGCTGTTTCAGGACGTCGTGGCGGTGTTGCTGCTGACGTTGGTGCCGGTGTTTGCCGGCAGCAGTGACCAAGCCTGGTACTGGGCGCTGCCGCTGACCCTGGGCAAGACCGTGGTGCTGTTCGTGGGCCTGTTGCTCGCCAGCCGCTGGTTGCTGCCGCGCTTGTTCCGTGAAGTCGCCGCGTCGCATTCGGCGGAGCTGTTTGTGCTGCTGGCGTTGGTGATAGTCTTGCTCACCGCCTGGCTCACCCACCTGCTGGGCCTGTCCCCTGCCCTCGGTGCGTTCCTGGCCGGCATGCTGCTGGGCGAGAGTCATTACCGGCATCAGATCGAAGCGGATATCCGCCCGTTTCGCGACATCCTGCTGGGGCTGTTTTTCGTCAGCATCGGCATGCTTATCGACCTGCAGTTGTTCGTCAGCCACAGCCTGTTGATCCTCGGCCTGACGCTCACGTTGATGCTGGTCAAAGGCATGGTGGTCGCGGCGCTGGTCAAGTGGCGTAACAGCGATACCGAAACGGCCTGGCGCAGCGGCCTGGCACTGGCCCAGGGCGGCGAGTTCTGTTTTGCACTGATGGCGCAGATGCAGCAGAGCCGGTTGATTCCCGATGAGTTCAACGGCTTGCTATTGGCCGCCACCTTCTGCTCGATGCTGCTGACACCGCTGCTGTTGCGTGCGGCACCGGCCGTTGCCCTGCGCCTGCATCGCAAGCCCAACCAGCAAGTGCAACTGGAGCAGATCACCGCGCTCAATGCCCAACTGCACGGGCACGTGGTGATTTGCGGGTATGGCCGCGTGGGCCAGTCCATCGGGCGCTTTATGCGCCGCGAACAACAGGCGTTTATCGCCCTGGATGATGACCCCGAACGGGTGCAGGAAGCCGCCACCGAGGACAGCAGCGTGCATTACGGCGACTGCCGCCGTGGCGCCCTGCTCAGCGCCGTCGGCCTGGAGCGGGCGCGGTTGGTGGTGATCGCGGTGGACAACAGCGATGTCGCCCTGGTGGTGCTCAAAGAGGCGCGGCAGATCAACCCCGACGTGCCAATCCTGGTGCGCACCCGCGATGACAGCCAGTTGGCTGAACTCAAGGCTGCGGGCGCCAGCGAAGTGGTGCCCGAGTTGCTGGAATCAAGCCTGATGCTCGCCGCCCATGCCCTGATCCTGCTGGGCCTGCCGGACCAACAGGTGCAGGCGCGGGTGGATGAGGTACGGCACAACCGCTACCGCCTGCTACACGGTTTTTACCCGCCGCCACATACAGATGAAGAAGCGCCGATCAATCCTGACTGACCGCGCCGATCTTGTGGATCGACAGGTCCGCACCGTAGTACTCCTGCTCCTGAGTCAAGCGCAGCCCTTGCACGCGCTTGATCACGCCGTACACCAGCAAGCCGCCGCCAAACGCCACCGCCACGCCCAGCCCGGTGCCGATCAACTGGCTGATCAGGCTCACACCGCCCAGCCCACCCAGGGCGGTCTGCCCGAAGATGCCGCAGGCAATACCGCCCCACACACCACACAAACCATGCAACGGCCACACACCCAGCACGTCGTCGATCTTCCAACGTGCCTGGGCCGCGATAAAACACCACACGAACAAGCCGCCAGCCACCACGCCCGTGACCAACGCGCCCACCGGGTGCATCAGGTCGGAGCCGGCGCAGATCGCCACCAACCCGGCCAGAGGACCATTGTGCAGAAAACCGGGATCGTTACGGCCAATCACCAGGGCAGCCACGGTGCCACCGACCATGGCCATCAGCGAATTGACGGCCACCAGGCCACTGACGCCATTGAGGGTTTGCGCGCTCATCACGTTAAAGCCGAACCAGCCCACGATCAGAATCCACGAGCCCAGCGCCAGGAAGGGAATGCTCGACGGCGCAAACGCCACCAGGCGACCTTCGCGATACCGCCCATTGCGCGGGCCCAGCAACAGCACCGCCGCCAGCGCCAGCCAGCCGCCCATGGCGTGCACCACCACGGAGCCGGCGAAGTCGTGGAAGCTGGCGCCAAAGGTTGCGAGCAGCCAGGCTTGCAAGCCAAAGTTGCCGTTCCACACCATGCCTTCGAAGAACGGGTAAATAAACGCCACGATCAGCGCGGTGGCGCACAGCTGCGGCGCAAACTTCGCACGCTCGGCAATCCCGCCGGAAATGATCGCCGGAATCGCCGCGGCAAACGTCAGCAGGAAGAAAAACTTCACCAGGCCGTAGCCATGATCGGCGCTGATCACGGCGGCCGGTTGCAGGAAGCTCACACCGTAGGAGATCCAATAGCCTATAAAGAAATAGGCCAGCGTTGAAATCGCAAAATCACTGAGGATTTTCGACAAGGCGTTGACCTGGTTCTTCTGGCGTACCGTGCCGACTTCAAGGAAGGCAAAGCCGGCGTGCATGGCCAGTACCATGACCGCGCCAATCAGGATGAACAGGGTGTTGGAACTGTGGACGAGGGTGTCCACCGCGCTTTGCAAGTTTTCCATGGAGGTTGGCAGGCCTGCATCAAGGCAAAAAGCACCAAAGCGGTTCAAGCCAGGGTTTCGCGCACTAAATTGGCACCGCCGGCTTCGCCCCTCTTCAGAGGGCGTGAACCGCTTTAGCGCAGCGATCAACACAACAGGCCGTTGCCGACAGGGTTTTTCCGCGAAGTTAAGTGATTTAGGGTAAGGTTTTTCAAGGTTTCTACCTCGACCGCCCGGATTCAGCGCAGGCCCTATAGCCTGCGCACCAAGGCAAAGCAAAAGCTGTACCACACAATTGCACTGAACCTTCAGCCAACGCCGCGACTCGAAACCACACGTACAGATCAGCTACCCACGGAGACAACCATGGCCGGTAAAACAGCAAAGACTGCTCAAGAGATACTGATGGAGGATTTTCAAACCCTGGTCAGCGATACCGAAAAGTTGCTGGACGACACCGCCGTGCTGGCCGGTGACCAGGCTGACGAGCTGCGCACCAAGATCCACGAGAGCCTGCTCAAGGCCCGCGAGACCTTGCAACTGACTGAAGACTCACTGCGCGAGCGCGGCCAGGCGGCGATCACTGCCACCGAAGACTACGTGCAAGCCAACCCATGGCAGTCGGTCGGCATTGCTGCCGGCGTAGGCTTTTTGATCGGTCTGCTGGCTACAAGGCGCTAACCATGTCTATCGGCGAATCCAGCTCATCTTCGAGCGCACATTCCTCAGCAAGCGGTTCGACTTCCCGACGCCTGGGCGCAGCTGTGCTGGGCTTGCTGCACAGTCACGTCGAGTTGTTTGGCATTGAATTACAAGAGCAAAAGGCCCGTACCGTGAGCCTTTTGCTGTTTGCCGGCCTGGCGTTGGTGTTTGCCCTGCTGTTGCTGGTGGGGTTGTCGACGCTGGTGATGATCCTGGTGTGGGACACAGGCTATCGCCTCACCGGCATCATCTGCCTGTGCGTGTTCTATAGCCTGGCCGCTGCGTTCTGCGGTGTGCGTTTGAAGGCGGCGGTGTTCGATGAATCCACGCCCTTCCACGCCACGCTCGAAGAACTGGCCAATGACCGGGAGCGCCTGCTGCCATGAGCATGACTGAGATCCCGCAAAACACGTCACGCCGGGAAATGCGCAAAGCCTTGATCCGCCTGCGCATGGAAATGCATCGCCAGGAAATCCGGCATGAGTCCCAACAACTCATGGCGCCCCTGCACAAAATGCGCAACATGCGCCATAACTGGCAGGACAGCCTGGGCATCAAGCACGCGCCGTTGTGGGGCGTGGCGGCGGTCACCCTGATGGGCTTCTTTACCGGCAAAGGCGCCAAGGGCGGCAGTATCAGCAGCGTCACGCGCCTGGTGCGGCTGGGTGCCGGCTTGATCCCGCTGATCAAGTTGGCCATGCAAGGCTCTTCGCGCAAAAGCTGACCTTCGACAGCCAATGACCGCAATGACCAGTCACCTGCTGGTCATTGCGGTTTTTTGCGCTGCCTGTTAATTGATACCGATGCGGCCGACCGCTGGATTCGCTTGCCCCACAAAAGCCGAACCGGGAAGCTGGAACTGTCATTCACCTTACGGAGAGCCTGCGCCTTGGATTGGCCCACCCTGCTGACCCGCGAACGTCTTGGAAAACCCCTGCACAGCCCTGAAGAACTGGGCCGCAGCCCCTTCCACAAAGATCACGACCGCATTATTTTCTCCGGCGCGTTCCGGCGCCTGGGGCGCAAGACCCAAGTGCATCCGGTTTCAAGTAACGACCATATCCATACACGCTTGACCCACTCCCTGGAAGTCAGCTGCGTGGGGCGTTCACTCGGCATGCGCGTAGGCGAAACCCTGCGCAGCGCCCTGCCCGACTGGTGCGACCCGAGCGACCTGGGCATGGTGGTGCAATCGGCCTGCCTGGCCCATGACATCGGCAACCCGCCATTCGGGCATTCTGGTGAAGACGCCATTCGCCACTGGTTCCAACAGGCCGCCGGGCGCGGTTGGCTGGATGACATGAGCAGCGCCGAACGCAATGACTTCCTGAACTTCGAAGGCAATGCCCAGGGCTTTCGGGTACTCACCCAACTTGAATACCATCAGTTCGACGGCGGCACGCGGCTGACCTACGCCACGTTGGGCACTTACCTCAAATACCCCTGGACCGCCCGCCACGCCGACTCGCTGGGCTACAAGAAACACAAGTTCGGCTGTTACCAGAGCGAGCTGCCGATTCTTGAGCAGATCGCCCACAAGCTTGGCCTGCCCCAGTTGGAGGAGCAACGCTGGGCACGTCACCCGCTCGTCTACCTGATGGAGGCCGCCGACGATATCTGCTATGCGCTGATCGACTTGGAAGACGGCCTGGAAATGGAGCTTCTGCAGTACGCCGAAGTCGAGTCGCTGCTGCTGAACCTGGTCGGCGATGACCTGCCGCAAACCTATCGCCAACTGGGCCCAATGGACTCACGTCGCCGCAAGCTGGCGATCCTGCGCGGCAAAGCCATCGAGCACCTGACCAATGCGGCGGCGCAGGCGTTTGTCGAACAGCAGGACGCTCTATTGGCCGGCACGCTGCCCGGTGACTTGGTGGAACACATGCACGGCCCGGCAAAGCGCTGCGTACTGGATGCCAAGGACATGGCACGCAAGAAGATCTTCCAGGACAAGCGCAAGACACTGCATGAGATCGGGGCCTATACCACCCTGGAAATCCTGCTGAATGCCTTTTGCGGCGCGGCCCTGGAACAACATGGCGGGCGCACGCCGTCGTTCAAGAACCGGCGCATTCTCGATTTGCTGGGCAATAGCGCGCCGGACCCCGCCTGGCCGCTGCACGCCTCTTTCCTGCGCATGATCGACTTCATCGCCGGTATGACCGACAGCTACGCCACCGAAATGGCACGGGAAATGACCGGGCGCTCCAGCCCTCAATAGCGACTCCATCCAGCTGCCTGTTCCCTGAAGCGAATTGCCCTACGATGGGAACAGAGCGGCCTGATCGAATTCGTACAGGCGCACGAAGAATAATCACGCGCGCCCCCAACGGACCCGCCGAGTAATTCCTACTGCCCCCATCGACGCTTGCCTTACTGTGTGCTCTTTATGCCCAGCTATTCTCTTCGTATTCTTTTGGTGGAGGATCACCCCTTTCAACTCATGGCCACCCAGTGCCTGCTCAGAAGCTTCGGCTTCGATCAACTGACCCCGGTGGAAAACGCCGAGCAAGCCATACGCGTGATGAGTCAGTCCGAACACCCTTTCGACCTGATGTTATGCGACCAATGCCTGCCCGACCTGCCCGGGCTTGAACTGGTGGAAATCGCCAGCCGCCGGCGCTTCATCACCAGCGCTATCTTGTTAAGCGGTTTACCCACCTCGGAATTGGTTAACCTGACGATACAAGCGGCACGACGAAGTCTCCCCCTCCTTGGCTACTTATCAAAACCTTTGAACAAAGATGAACTTGAGCGATTAGTCCGCTCAACTTTTAACCCGCGCCTGTAGGATTTTAAACATCCCCTACAACGAAAAACGATTCGGGTCCGCCGTAAATCTCTAAGCCTCCCTTCTTGTCTGGCTCATCCTCAAAACGCTCACATGCGCTGTCACGATTACCTAACAACTTGTAGGCCTATACCTTTTTAAATGTAGGAACTTTCCTGTTCTGCATCTACTCCGTGCGAGCTTCATACTGCGCGCTCACCTTCTGAGCTAATGTGCCCGCTTTATCTGCACCTGCATGGAAAGTGACTATGAACACAGTTTTTATTATCGATGACCACCCCGTTATCCGGCTTGCCATTCGAATGTTGCTGGAGCACGAAGGTTACAAAGTCGTCGGCGAAACAGATAACGGGTGCGATGCCATACAGATGGTCCGTGAATGCCTTCCAGACCTGGTGATTCTCGACATTAGCATCCCGAAACTTGATGGCCTTGAGGTGCTCTGCCGGTTCAACGCCATGAACACTTCGATGAAAACCCTGGTGCTCACGGCCCAATGCCCCACGCTGTTTGCCACGCGCTGCATGCGCTCGGGGGCGGAAGGCTACGTGTGCAAGGAGGGTGACCTGAGCGAGTTACTGAGTGCCATTCGCGCGGTGCTGTCCGGCTACAACTACTTCCCCAGCCAGGCCTTGAATGGCCCCGGAACCGAAGGCATGGATGCTCAAGAGCTGGAGCTGTTCAAGACCGTCAACGACCGGGAACTGATGGTCCTGCAACTGTTTGCACAGGGCCGCACTAACAAGGAAATCGCCAAAGGCATGTTCTTAAGTAACAAGACCGTCAGCACTTATAAAAAGAGACTCATGCAAAAACTCCAAGCCAAATCCTTGGTTGACCTCATCGAGATGGCAAAACGAAACGCGCTAGTGTGAGAAAGCGGATGCCCAGGCGTATAAAGGACTATCTAATAATACTAAGTGCCGGTTTGTACTTCAGCACCACTGTGCTCGCTGAGCACCAAACCAGCCCGGAACGCTTCACCCTCTTGAGTCGCGCGGGAGCTGTTCAACTGGACACTCATTTTGACAAGGCCCAGCGCCAGTGGCTGCAGAACAAACGTGAACTAACGCTGGGGACATCCACCCCTGACTACCCGCCCTTCGACCTCACTTCCAGCGGCCATGATTACGAAGGCCTTACCGCCGACTATGCAGGACTGCTGGCCAAGGCACTCTCCCTGCCCATCACTGTGATGCGCTACCCCTCCCGAGCGGCAGCCATTCGTGCCCTGGAAGCCGGGGAAATTGACCTGCTGGGCTCATCCAACGGGTTTGAAGCTGCAACGCCGAACCTTATCCTCTCCGAACCCTATGCCGTGGACCAGCCGGTGCTGGTCACGCGCGAAGGAGAAACCCGCAGCCTCAGCGAAGGCCTCGACGGGCTGCGCCTGAGCCTTGTCTATCACTACCTGCCGCTCAATGAGGTGGAAAAGCTGTACCCCAAGGCGATCATCCGCGCCTACCCGTCTTATCAAAATGCCTTGAATGCAGTGGCCTTCGACCAGGCGGATGTGTTTCTCGGTGACACCATTTCCACCCATTACATGATCAACAAGGGCTATCTCAAAAACATTCGCATGGCCAACTTCGGCAAGCATGAAGCTTATGGTTTCAGTTTTGCCACACGCCAGGACAACCGGATGCTCCTCAGCATTGTCGATTCAGCCCTGGCCTCGGTGCCCATCAACGAAAGGGACAGCATTGCCAAGCGCTGGAGCGCCGGCAGCGACATCCTGCTGACCGACCAGAAACTGCAACTGACCCAGCGCGAAGAGCGTTGGCTCAAAGATCACCCGGTGGTCACGGTGATCGTCAACGAAACCTTCGCGCCCCTGACGTTCTTCGATGCGGACGGTAACTTTCGCGGGATCACCGCCGATCTGCTGGAGTTGATTCGCCTGCGCACCGGCCTGCGTTTTTCGGTGCAGCGCGGGCGCGACGTCAACGCGATGATCGATCAGGTCGCGGCTCAGAAAATCGATATGATCGGGGCCATCGTTCCAAGCAACGAACGAGACTCACAGCTTAATTTCAGCCGTCCTTACCTGGAAAACTCCTATGTGCTGCTGACGCGCAAAGAGCCAGGGGCGCCCACGAACATGGAGCAAATGGCAGGAAAGCGTCTGGCTATAACCCAGGGCAACCCCTTGGCCGCAACTTTGGGCAAGGACTTCCCTGAGATTCACCTGGTGGAAACCAGTGATACATTCAGAGCATCTGAACTGCTCGCACAGGGGCAAGTGGATGGGGCCGTGAACACCCTGGTGATCGCCAACTACTTCCTGTCTTCCCAGGTTTTCCAGGACCGCCTGCAAATCAGTGCCAGCATCGGCACGACCCCTGCGACCTTCACCCTGGCCACCTCGCGTCAAGCCACGGAGTTGAGTTCGATCCTCGACAAGGCCCTGCTCAGCATTGCCCCGGATGAAATGGGTGTGATCAACAGCCGCTGGCGTGGCTACACTGCCGCATCCGACAGCTACTGGCGTAACTACCATCAATTGATCGCGCGCATCATCATCGGCACCGGGCTGTTGCTATTGATTTCCCTGGCCTGGAATGCCTACATGCGTCGCCAGATCAAACACCGGAAAATGGCCGAACGCGCCCTCAACGATCAGTTCGAGTTCATGCGCGCACTGGTCAACGAGACGCCGCATCCGATCTACGTGCGCGACCGCAATGGGCTGTTGCAGACCTGTAACGACAGCTACCTACAGGTGTTCGATGTCAAGCGCGAAGAGGTGATCGGCAAAAGCGTGACCCAGATGACCATGGCCCTGGCGTCGGAAGCAGCCCAGTATCATGCTGACTACCTGCGCGTAGTCGCCGAGGGCAACCCGCTGATCCTCGATCGCAGCCTGCATATCCACGACAGGAAACTGACCATCTACCATTGGATCCTGCCCTACCGCGACTCTACGGGTGAAGTCCAAGGCATCATCGGTGGCTGGATCGATATCAGTGACCGACGCCAGCTATTCGATGAACTACGCGCCGCCAAGGAGCGTGCCGACGAGGCCAACCGCGCCAAGAGCACGTTCCTGGCCACCATGAGCCACGAGATTCGCACCCCGATGAACGCCGTGATCGGCATGCTCGAACTGACGCTCAAGCGCGCCGACCAGGGGCACCTTGACCGTCCGGCGATCGAGGTGGCGTACAACTCGGCCAGAGACCTGCTGGAGCTGATCGGTGACATTCTCGACATCGCGCGTATCGAGTCCGGCCGCCTCAGCCTGGCGCCGGAGCGCGTCAACCTGCGGGAGGTGATTGAATCAGTGGTGCGCGTCTTCGACGGGCTGGCAAGGCAGAAAACCCTCAGTCTGCTGCTGGAGTTCAAACCCGATCTGAACGATATCGAGGTGCTGATAGACCCGCTGCGTTTCAAGCAGGTGCTATCGAACCTTGTGAGCAACGCGATCAAGTTCACCGAAGAGGGGCAGGTCAAGATCAAGGTTGAGCTGCAGCCAACCCAGGCACCGGAGCAGATCGAACTGAGACTGGTGGTGGAAGACACCGGCATCGGCATCAGCCGGGAAGACCAACTGCGCCTGTTCGAACCCTTTGCCCAAGCGGACAACTCCGGGCAACTGGCCCGCAGCGGCGCGGGCCTGGGGCTGGTGATCTGCCGCAGCCTGTGCGCGATGATGGGCGGCCAATTGAGCCTGAGCAGCGTGCCCATGGTAGGCACCCAGGTGCACGTCAACCTCAGCATGCCTCGCCTGCAAGCGATCCAGGCGGAGGGTGAACACCCGCCGCAAACGCCGGCCACCGCACTGGTGCTTAACGTACTGGTGGTAGACGACCACCCGGCGAACCGCCTGCTGATGTGCCAGCAACTGGGCTACCTGGGGCATAAATTCACCGCTGCCGAGCACGGTGCGGCGGGGTTCCAGGCCTGGCGTAAAGAGCATTTCGACCTGGTGATTGCCGACTGCAACATGCCCATCATGAATGGCTATGAACTGAGTCGCTCAATCCGTGAGTATGAGCAGCGCGAACAATTGGTGCCCTGCGTGGTACTGGGCTTTACCGCCAATGCCCAGCCAGAAGAAAGGCAACGATGCGTGCAGGCCGGCATGGATGACTGTCTGTTCAAGCCCATCAGCCTCACCGTACTGGAGCGCCAACTGGCACACATTGTCCCTAAAGCCGTGCACCAACGACTGGACCTCGGGTGCCTGGAAGCGTTGACCGGCGGTGACCCCCATTTGAGTAGACGCCTGCTGGAGGAACTACTGAGCAGCAGCCATCAAGACCGCCATATCCTTAGCGAACTGCTGGATCGACATGCTCCACTCTCGGAAATTATTGAGCAAGCCCACAAGATCAAGGGCGCAGCCCGTATCGTGCAAGCCCATTCATTGGCGGGGCAATGCGAAGCCTTGGAGCAAAGCTGTTCGCGCAATGAGGAGTGGGCCGTGATCGAAAGCGGTATCAGGGCCCTGGAACAACTCATGCAGGAACTGGAAAAGATGCTGCAGGTTCAACTGGATGAGCTGCAAAGCCATTAAGCGCCAGGGCCGGTAGGGGCAGGAGTGAGCAAACGCGCCCCTACCCTAACCTGCCTTAGCATCAGCCGCTTCAGCAGTCGGTCAACCGCAGGAAAATCTCGGCCAGCCGCTCAATGCCCACCTGGTCCTGAGGGGTGAACCGGGCCAGCAATGGGCTGTCGAGGTCAAGAACGCCAATCAGGTGACCGTCCTTGACCATGGGCACTACCAATTCACTGTTCGAAGCGCTGTCACAGGCGATATGGCCTGGGAACGCGTGCACATCCTCCACGCGCTGGGTTTGCCGCGTTGCCGCAGCCGCACCACACACGCCACGACCAAACGGAATGCGCACACAGGCGATCTGCCCCTGAAAGGGCCCAAGCACCAACTCTTCATTGCGATTGAGGTAAAAGCCCGCCCAGTTCAAGTCATCCAACTGGTTGAACAGGAACGCGGAAAACTGCGCACTGTTGGCAATAAAATCGCGCTCATCAGCCAACAGCGACTCCAGTTGCGCGCACAGCATGGCATACCCATCAAGGCCGCTGCCGGCCTGTTGTAAATCGATCATGGTTGACGTTCCAGCAATTTAAGACCCACCCAGTAACGGGCGAATTGATAGGCACACCGGCCATTGCGGTTGCCGCGCCCCGTTGCCCAACGCACCGCGAGGACATCAAGCTGTTCATCGCGCTGCCACTGCAAGCCAGCCTTGCTGGCCAACTCACCGATCCAGTGCTCCACCACATCCAGGAAATGCTCCTGGCTAAACGGGTAGAACGACAGCCACAGGCCAAAACGATCTGACAAGGCAATCTTGTCTTCAACCGCCTCGCTCGGGTGCAATTCGCCATCCACGCGCTTCCAGTTGTCATTGTCGCTCTGGTTTTCCGGCACCAGGTGGCGACGGTTGGACGTGGCATACAGCAGCACGTTTTCCGGCGCCTGTTCCAGGGAGCCATCGAGCACGCTCTTGAGCACGCGATAGTCGCCTTCGCCAGCTTCAAACGACAGGTCATCGCAAAACAGAATAAAGCGTTGGGGGAGCTTGAGCAGTTGCTCGACCACTCGCGGCAGGTCCGCCAGGTGGTCACGCTCGATCTCGATCAAGCGCAGGCCCGCCTTGGCGTGGTGGGCGAGCAAGGCACGGACCATGGAAGACTTGCCGGTGCCACGCGAACCCCACAACAGCGCATGGTTGGCGGGCAAACCGTCGAGGAACTGTTGGGTGTTGCGCGCCAGTTGCTCGCGTTGTTTATCGACACCGATCAGGTCCGACAGGCGCATGTCCAGGCTGACCTCCAGCGGTAACAGGAAGCCAGTGCGGCCTTCGCGCTGCCAACGGGCGGCCAGGCATTGGCTCCAGTCGATCGCTTGGCGCGGGGCGGGTAACAACGGTTCCAGGCGAGCCAGCACCGCATCGGCGCGCTCAAGAAAGGCATTCAATCGAGAATCCACAGCTATTCCTCTGGCAACTTCTTGCAAAAGATGGCGTATTGGCAACCCTGCGGCACACTGCATGGGCTGCATCAAAAAAACGATTCATGCCGGGCGAGCCAAAGCTTGTGGATGTTCAGCTATGCTTGCCGGGCGAAGGGAAACGCTAAGTGGTTCAACACTCGATGGATATCAAGTTCGCCCACCGCTTGTCTTATAAACAAGCCAGATTGACTGTGCTGGTCGGTTTCGTCTTGGGAACCCTGCTCAGCCTGATCCAAATCGGCATTGATTATGCCAGTGAAGACGCATCCATCAACCGTGAAATACGCTCACTGATTGAAATCAGCCACAACCCGGCGTCACGCATCGCCTACAACATCGATGCCGAACTCGCCCAGGAACTGACCCTGGGCCTGCTGCACTCCCCTGCCATCATCCGCGCGCAGTTGATCGACAACAATGGCGTGGTGCTGGCCGACGTCAACCGCCCGCGCAAAGAAAGCAACTATCGGCCCGTCAGCGACTTTCTGTTTGGTGCCAATCGCCAGTTCGAAGACCGGCTGTTTCTCAGCCATATTCCCAACCACTCGCTCGGTGTGTTGCGCCTCGACGTCGACACCTATGCCTTTGGCAGCCGTTTCCTGCATCGCGCCGAGATCACCCTGCTCAACGGCTTCGCCCGCAGCCTGTTGCTCACCGGGATTTTGCTCGGCCTGTTCTACGTAATGCTCACCCAACCGCTGGTACGCATTATCCGCGAGTTGAGCACACGCAAACAGGCGCGCCTGGATTGCCCACCGGGGCATGAACACGATGAAATCGGCGTGCTCGTCAGCGTCGCCAACCAGCAATTCGAAAACATGGAAACCGAGATCCAGCAGCGGCGCCACGCCGAAGACCGCCTTACGGAGTACCTGGGGCAACTTGAGCATATCGTTTCGGCGCGCACCCTTGAACTCAAGGCCAGCAACCAACGCTTGAGCCAGTCCAACGATGAGCTGGAGGCGGCGAAAATGACGGCGCTGGGCATGGCCCAGGCGCGGGCGGCATTCCTGGCCAATATGAGCCATGAAATCCGCACGCCACTCAACGGGCTGCTGGGCATGATTGCCTTGTCACTGGACAGCCCGCTGACCGCCGAACAGCGCCAGCAACTGTCCATTGCCCATGACTCAGGCAAAGTGCTGGTGGAGTTGCTCAACGATATTCTCGACCTGTCCAAATTCGATGCCGGCCAACTGGAACTGGAGCATATCCCCTTCGACCTGGGCTCCCTGGTGGAGGACACCGCCAACCTGCTGTCGCAAAACGCCGCGCCGAGTGTGGAGCTGACCTGCCTGATCGACCCGCAATTTCCCGCCCAGGTGATCGGTGACCCGACCCGTGTGCGGCAAATCGTCAGCAACTTGCTCTCCAATGCCTTGAAGTTCACCCGCTTCGGCCGCGTCGATGTGCGCCTGCGCGCCTCGGCAGGCCGGGTCAGCATCGAAGTGTGTGACACCGGCATCGGCATCGCCCAGGAAGCCCAGGTAAAAATATTCCAGCCGTTCACTCAGGCCGGCGCTGGCATCACCCGCCAGTTTGGCGGCACGGGATTGGGCCTGGCACTGACCCATAACCTGTGCGAAGCCATGCAAGGCCGCTTGAGTATCAGCTCGGAAGTGGGCTTTGGCAGCCAGTTCTGCGCCGACCTTCCACTGCCGGCGCATTTGCCTGCCACACGCTATGCACCGCTCACGGGCGAGGTGATCGCCATCACCAACGCCGGCGGCGGGCTGACGGAGCTGCTCACCACGCTATTGCCCTCTTGGGGGCTGACGCCGCGGTGCTATTCCCAGGACGATGATCTGAGCGGGCTGGCGCCGGACCTGTTGATCACGGACTGCCCTGAATGCTTGTTCCGCTTGCGCCCGGGCATCAGCGCGCCGATTCTGCTGGTCACCGCCTACGGCAACTTTTTGCCCAGCGAAGAAGTCGCGGCCCTGGCGCCGCTGCAGCAACAAGCCCGCCCGTTGAGCCGTAACGCGCTGTATCAGATCCTGCAACGCAACCTGCGCAGCGACGCGCAACTGGTGCTCGACCCGGTGCAGATAGAAACCGCACCGCTTGCGCACCGCGCGCGCATCCTGTTGGTGGAGGACAACGCGGTCAACCAACTGGTGGCCAAGGGCATGCTCAGCAAGCTCGGGTGCGAGGTGATCGTCGCGGCCCATGGCGGCGAAGCCCTCAAGCTCCTGGAGGAGCAGCGCTTCGATATGGTGTTGATGGACTGCAACATGCCCGTGATGGATGGCTATGAGGCCAGCCGACAAATTCGCCGCAGCGGGCGTTGGCCGGACTTGCCCATCGTGGCCTTGACCGCCAACGCGATGGCCGAAGAACGCGAGCGTTGCCGGGCCGCGGGAATGAACGATTACCTGGCCAAGCCGTTTCGCCGGGAAGAACTCAACGCGCTGCTGGAACTGTGGGTACCGAAGACCACCAGCCTCTGACGAGTACCCGCACTGCGTAGGTCATTTGAGCAGGGCTTCGATCTCCTGGGTCAAGTCCTGGGGCTTGGTGGTTGGCGCAAAGCGCTTGACCTGCTGGCCATCACGGCCGATGAGGAACTTGGTGAAGTTCCACTTGATGTTCTTGGAACCCAATAGCCCCGGGGCCTGTTTTTTCAGCTGCACGAACAGGGGGTGAGCGTCGCTGCCATTGACGTCGATCTTCTTGAACAGCGGAAAACTGACGCCGAAATTCAGCTCGCAAAACTCGGATATCGCACCTTCGTTGCCCGGCTCCTGCTTGCCGAACTGGTTGCAGGGAAAGCCGAGCACGACCAGGCCCTGGTCCTTGTATTGCTGCCAAAGTTGCTCGAGGCCCTTGTACTGAGGGGTGAAGCCGCATTTGCTGGCGGTGTTGACCACCAGAATGGCCTTGCCGGCAAAATCGGCCAAGGTCTTTTGTTCACCCTTGATGGTGGTGCAAGGGATGCTCAGCAGGGAGTCGCTCATGGCAATGCCTCAAGTCAGCGAAAGAAGAACCTTATTCTTGTAGGAGCGAGCTTGCTCGCGAAAAACTCCCAGACGCCGCGCTCATTCAGGCGCCCCGCGTTATCGTTGGCGTTTTTCGCGAGCAAGCTCGCTCCTACAGGGGCTATGCAAGCCTAGCGCGGCACCAGATCCAGGCATACCGAGTTGATGCAGTAACGCAGGCCCGTCGGCGGCGGGCCGTCCGGGAACACATGCCCCAAGTGTGCATCACACTTGGCGCAGGTGACTTCGGTGCGAATCATGCCGTGGCTGACGTCGCGGATCTCGACCATTGCGCTATCGGCAATCGGCTCATAGAAGCTGGGCCAACCGCAGCCGGAATCAAACTTAGCCTTGGAATCGAACAGCGGCTCGTTGCAGCAGATGCAGTGATAGACGCCGTCGGTCTTGGTGGCGTTGTACTTGCCGCTGAACGGTCGCTCGGTACCCTTGAGACGGCACACGTTGTACTGCTCCGGATCGAGCATCGCCTTCCATTCGTCTACAGTTTTCTGCAACTTATCCATCGGTACACCTCGGCAACTGAAAAACCCTGATCTGTGTCTTTTCCATGGATCAGGCGGCACGTATGATTGCGCCTCTTCAAAACGCCAGTCTGGCACCCGCGCCACCGGCATTCAAACGTATTTATGGGTGCGGGCCGTGCAGGCTTCACCCTACGGTAGTGCCTACGCCGTCGGGATCGTTCATTTTCAGGATCACATCGCCATGCAGGTCAGCAAATCGAACAAGCTCGCCAACGTCTGCTACGACATTCGCGGCCCAGTGCTCAAGCACGCCAAACGCCTGGAAGAGGAAGGCCATCGCATCCTCAAGCTGAACATTGGCAACCCGGCGCCGTTTGGTTTCGAGGCGCCGGACGAAATCCTCCAGGATGTGATCCGCAACCTGCCGACCGCCCAGGGTTACAGCGACTCCAAGGGCCTGTTCAGCGCGCGCAAGGCGGTGATGCAGTACTACCAGCAGAAGCAGGTCGAAGGTGTCGGCATCGAGGACATCTACCTGGGCAACGGCGTGTCCGAGCTGATCGTGATGTCCATGCAGGCATTGCTCAACAATGGCGATGAAGTGCTGGTGCCAGCCCCGGATTACCCACTGTGGACCGCCGCCGTGACCCTGGCGGGCGGCCACCCGGTGCATTACCTGTGTGACGAAGGCGCCGACTGGTTCCCGGACCTGGCCGACATCAAGGCCAAGATCACCCCCAACACCAAGGCCCTGGTGATCATCAACCCGAACAACCCTACAGGCGCGGTGTATTCCAAGGAGGTACTGCTGGGCATGCTGGAACTGGCACGCCAGCACAACCTGGTGGTCTTCTCCGACGAGATCTACGACAAGATCCTCTACGATGACGCCGTGCATATCTGCACCGCCTCCCTGGCGCCAGACCTGCTGTGCCTGACCTTCAATGGCCTGTCCAAGTCCTACCGCGTGGCGGGTTTCCGCTCCGGCTGGATCGCCATTTCCGGGCCCAAGCACAACGCGCAAAGCTACATCGAAGGCATCGATATGCTGGCCAACATGCGCCTGTGCGCCAACGTGCCAAGCCAGCACGCGATCCAGACCGCCCTGGGCGGTTACCAGAGCATCAATGACCTGATCCTGCCCCAAGGCCGCCTGCTGGAACAGCGCAACCGCACCTGGGAGTTGCTCAACGCTATCCCCGGCGTGAGCTGTGTGAAGCCCATGGGCGCGCTCTATGCGTTCCCGCGGATCGACCCGAAAGTCTGCCCGATCCTCAACGATGAGAAGTTCGTGCTCGACCTGCTGCTGTCAGAAAAACTGCTGGTGGTGCAAGGCACCGCCTTCAACTGGCCGTGGCCGGATCACTTCCGCGTGGTGACCTTGCCACGCGTGGATGACCTGGAAATGGCCATTGGTCGCATCGGTAACTTCCTGAAGTCCTATCGCCAGTAAGGCAATTGACGCTGTACGACTCACAAAGGGTCGTACAGCGATTATCTAGCAACACTTCTGTGTCACTTACTTGCGGTTGTACTTCATTTGGCCTCTGCCGATGACGTACCCCCTATAATCACGGGGCGACGGGGCAGCATCGGGTCGATCAAGGCTGACAATACAGGTGGGAAAATCCCTTCAAGGCCCTACGCCCGAGGTGTAGGACACAGTTTGAAATAGTCCCCCGGTTGAATCACCCCATGCCGCACCTTATATACCCCGCAGTGAGCGACATATTAAGCATGAGGAGAATTCTACAACCATGATGCGCATCCTGCTGTTCTTGGCCACTAACCTGGCGGTCGTACTGATTGCCAGCGTCACCCTGAGCCTTTTTGGCTTCAATGGGTTCATGGCGGCCAATGGGGTTGATCTGAACCTCAATCAGCTGCTGATTTTCTGTGCGGTCTTTGGTTTTGCCGGCTCGCTGTTCTCGCTGTTCATCTCCAAGTGGATGGCGAAGATGAGCACCAGCACCCAGATCATCACTCAACCCCGCACTCGCCATGAACAATGGCTGATGCAAACCGTGGAGCAGTTGTCTCAGGAAGCTGGCATCAAAATGCCCGAAGTGGGGATTTTTCCAGCGTATGAGGCCAACGCCTTTGCGACCGGCTGGAACAAGAACGACGCACTGGTGGCCGTGAGCCAGGGCCTGCTGGAGCGGTTTTCGCCCGATGAAGTCAAGGCGGTGCTGGCCCACGAGATCGGCCACGTAGCCAACGGCGACATGGTCACCCTGGCGCTGGTACAAGGCGTGGTGAACACCTTCGTGATGTTCTTTGCGCGGATCATCGGCAACTTCGTCGACAAGGTCATCTTCAAGAACGAAGAAGGCCGTGGCATTGCCTACTTCGTGGCGACCATTTTCGCCGAGTTGGTCCTGGGCTTCCTGGCCAGCGCCATCGTGATGTGGTTCTCGCGCAAACGCGAGTTCCGCGCCGACGAAGCCGGCGCACGCCTGGCGGGCACCAGCGCCATGATCGGCGCGCTGCAACGCTTGCGCTCCGAACAAGGTCTGCCAGTACATATGCCCGACAGCCTGACCGCCTTCGGCATCAACGGCGGCATCAAGCAGGGCCTGGCTCGCCTGTTCATGAGCCATCCGCCGCTGGAAGAGCGGATTGACGCACTGCGTCGCCGGGGCTGATAGCCGGATGATTCGACAAGGGGCGATCTGATCGCCCCTTTTTTGTGCCTGCTGCTTTTCACCGCTCTCTGTAGGAGCGAGCTTGCTCGCGAAAAACCTCAACGACTACGCATACATTCTGAATGAACGCAGCGCCTGTGAGTTTTTCGCGAGCAAGCTCGCTCCTACAAAAAAGGAAAAGCCCTTTCAGCGCCTGGTCAGCCGATAAGCACACTCTTCAAGGCGAGTAACACCGTCCTGCAGGAACTTCCCGCTCTCCGCCAGAATGTCCCGCTCCTCCAGCCGCTCCAACGCCCAATACGACCCCAGCAGCAACTGCACTTCCTCGTCCGTAACAGCAAAAGGTGGGCCGGCCTTCTGCGCTTGGTCGTAATCGACGGTAATCAGCAAGCCCTGGCAGCCTGAGGGCAGCAAGGCATTCAGGTGCTCGGCGTATTGCGCACGCATCAGTGGCGGCAATGCAATCAACGCGGCGCGATCATATACGCCGCGGCAACCGGCCACCGCCTCGGCATCCAGGCGGAAAAAATCGCCACACCACAGTTCGATCTGGCCCGCCTGGTAGACCTTGAAGGCGCCCTTCTGAGTGACGTGCGGCACAAGCTCCTGCTCGCTGAAAAACGCCTGAACCGCCTGCTCCGACAGCTCCACGCCCATTACCGGGTACCCCTGGCTCTTGAGCCATACCAAGTCCAGGCTTTTGCCACACAACGGCACCAGCACCTTTACCCCCACGGGCAACCCCAGTACAGGCCAGTGCCGTTGCAAATAGGGATTGACCTCGCGCTGGTGGAAACCAATCTGATTGCTCGCCCAGCGGTCCTGCCAAAATTCAGGCTGCATAAATCACTCCGAAAATTCGATCAAAAGGCGCTAAAACTTATATTAGATTTAAATCGATAATCTGATTGAAGATGGCTCCATCTTAACCCTCAGGACCCTGCTCATGCTCCCCAGCCTGTTTATCTCCCACGGCTCGCCCATGCTGGCCTTGCAACCCGGCGCCAGCGGCCCCGCGCTGCAGCGCCTGGCTGCCGAGCTGCCACGGCCCACAGCCATTGTGGTGGTGTCGGCACATTGGGAAAGCGCGGAACTGCTGGTCAGCGGCAGCGCTGCACCCGAAACCTGGCACGACTTCGGCGGCTTCCCGCGCGAGCTGTTTGCGGTGCAATACCCCGCGCCGGGTGACCCACAGCTGGCCAGTGAGATTGTCGAACTGCTGCACGCCGACGGGCTTGCTGCTCGTGTTGACGAGCAACGCCCCTTTGACCACGGCACCTGGGTCCCGCTGTCGCTGATGTACCCGGCAGCAGACATTCCAGTTGTGCAAGTCTCGCTGCCCAGCCGCCTGGGCCCCGCCCTGCAAACCCGCGTGGGGCATGCACTCGCCAGCCTGCGCGAACAGGGTGTGCTGCTGATCGGCTCCGGCAGCATCACCCATAACCTGGGCGAACTGGATTGGCGCGCCGGGCCGGAGACGATCACACCGTGGGCCCGGGAATTTCGCGACTGGGTGGTCGACAGACTGGCGGCCAATGACGACGCCGCCTTGCATGACTATCGCCGTCAGGCGCCCCATGCCGTGCGCAGCCATCCCAGCGATGAGCACTTGCTGCCACTGTATTTTGCGCGGGGTGCGGGCGCAGATTTCAGCGTGGCACACCAAGGCTTCACACTGGGCGCGCTGGGCATGGATATCTATCGCTTTGGCTGACACCGTCACACCTTTAAAGATGGCTTGCTGCAATAGCAGCCGACGGTAACCACGATGCGAAGCGAGTCGCTCTTGATCTTGCTCTTGATCTGCTTGTGATCTTGATCTCAGGCGCCCCGTTAAACCACGCTGGCCGGAATTCGACAGGGATTTGGGGGGTAAACCGGCAGGGATGCCGGTTTAGCAGCCCCGCGCCATGGATGGCGCGTGGTGGCGGCCCCCCAAATCACTGGCGGATTACGGGCACACCGAGCCCAAGCGAGGTGCCGAGTGGTGGGGCAAGAGCCCTTTGGTTACTTTGGGGCTTTTCCAAAGTGACCCGCCGTCAGGGCGGAACCCTAAGTGGCCGTTACCGCAGCAATGGATATGTACACAATCCAACTGTGTTGACCGTCAGGCCGCCTTCGCAGGCAAGCCAGCTCCCACATTTGGATCGCGGGGCATCAGTAAGATCAGCATCTACCATCAGGTCGTCCCGGGAGCCAGCTCCCACAGTTGATAGCGTCGAAGACTAAAACAGGAGGCAAAAAAAATCCCCGAACCAGTCGGGGATTTTTTATGTGCGATCAATCAGCCCAAGGGCGGATCAATCTTCGCGGTAGCGACGCAGCTTGAGCTGCTTACCGGCAACGCGAGTGTCTTTGAGCTTGGTCAGCAGTTTTTCCAGGCCGTCTTCCGGCAGCTCCACCAGGGAGAAGCTGTCACGCACCTGGATACGACCGATGGCTTCACGCGCCAGGCCACCCTCGTTGAGGATAGCGCCCAGCAGGTTCTTGGCAGCGATACCATCACGCGCGCCCAGCGCGGTACGGCAACGAGCACGGCCTTCAGCCAATGGCACTGGAGCACGACGCTCACGGTCGCCACGGTCTGGACGGTCACCGGAACGCTCTGGACGATCACCGCGTGGCGCGCTGTTCGGAACCAGTGGACGTTCTTTTTCGATGGCTGCCAGGGTCAGGGCTTGACCGTTGGTGGCTTTGCGCAGCAGAGCTGCAGCCAGGGCACGCGGGGTGCAACCGATATCGGCGGTCAGGCGGTCCAGCAGGTCGCCGTGAGTCGATTCAGCGTCAGCCACCAGTGGCGCCAGGCTGTTGGTCAGTTTCTTGATGCGCGCATCGAGAACGGCCTGGGCATCCGGCAGGCGGACTTCGGCAACTTTCTGACCAGTAACACGCTCGATCACTTGCAGCATGCGGCGCTCACGTGGAGTCACCAGCAGCAATGCACGCCCTTCGCGACCGGCACGGCCAGTACGGCCGATACGGTGAACGTAGGACTCAGGATCGTAAGGCATGTCAACGTTGAACACGTGGGTAATACGTGGAACGTCGAGGCCACGGGCGGCAACGTCGGTCGCCACAACGATGTCCAGACGGCCATCCTTGAGGGAGTCGATCACGCGCTCACGCTGGTTCTGGGCAATGTCACCGTTCAGCGCAGCGGCTTTGTAGCCTTTGGCTTCCAGGGCGCTGGCCAGGTCCAGGGTCGCTTGCTTGGTGCGCACGAACATGATCAGGGCGTCGAAGTCTTCGACTTCCAGCAGGCTCAATACAGCCGAGGTCTTCTGGTCAGCGTGAACCAACAGGTGAGCCTGTTCGATCGCGGTAACGGTCTGGGTCTTGGTCTGGATCTTCACGTGCTCCGGATCGCGCAGGTGGCGTTCGGCAATGGCACGGATGGACTGCGGCAGGGTAGCCGAGAACAGTACAGTCTGACGGGTCGCTGGCAGTGCCTTGAAGATGACTTCCAAGTCATCCATGAAGCCCAGCTTCAACATTTCGTCAGCTTCGTCCAGAACCAGGTGGTTCACGGTCGACAGGACTTTTTCGTCACGACGCAGGTGGTCGCACAGACGGCCCGGAGTGGCGACAACAATCTGTGCGCCATTACGGATTGCCTTGAGTTGTGGGCCCATAGGCGCGCCGCCGTAAACGGCCACAACAGTTACACCCGGCATTTGCTTGGCGTAGGTTTCAAAGGCGGTTGCTACTTGCAGCGCCAACTCACGGGTTGGCGCCAGGATCAGGGCTTGCGGCTCGCGCTTGGCAGGATCGATGCAATGCAGAATAGGCAGGGCGAACGCGGCGGTTTTACCGGTACCGGTTTGCGCCTGGCCAATCATGTCCTTACCGGCCATGATGATCGGGATCGATTGCTGCTGAATCGCCGAAGGTTCTTCGTAGCCGGTCGCTGCGACGGCTGCAAGAATATTCGGGTTAAGATTAAAAGCGGCGAAGCCGCCGGTTTCCTGGGTCATGGGTCTGCCTCTAAGTGCATCCGCAAAGACCCATGCTCCAAAGCTGCGCATGCCGTGTTGAGACTCAAGAGTCGCCCTGGCTGCTTTGTCGGCGGGGATTTGCGAAAACGAATGAATGAAAAAGATTCGTCAAGGGAGAGTCCGCTGTGCGGACGTGCAGCCGAAGCTGACTTCGGGGAATTGCGCTACCTAAACGCGGCCCGGTTAAAGGCCGGCGCGCACTATACCGGAAATAGCTGAAAAAGGGAGCTTTTTTTCTCGCCACGCACCGATAAACCGCACTGCGTCACACCCTTTGCAGATCCGTGCGCCAGGGTCTATTTTTCAAAGGCCCGGCCCTGCTGGTCATAAAGCTTAAACGGTTCACCCAATGTTTGAGACCCTTTGGTCTGAATACCTACCCGCGCCCGAGGGCACACCCCATGAATCAAGCCAGCAGTAGCCGTGTCAGCCGCGCACTTGAGGGCCATGTTCTATTGCTGGGCCTGGACCGTGTGGCCAAACGCAACGCCTTTGACCTGGACTTGCTCAATGCGCTGAGCCTGGCCTATGGCGAATTTGATCGAAACGATGACGCTCGGGTGGCCGTGGTGTTTGCCCATGGCGATCACTTCACGGCCGGGCTGGACCTGGCCAATGTCAGCAGCGTGATGGCGGGCGGCTGGCAACCGCCGCTGGGAGGGTGCGACCCGTGGGGGGTGTTTGCCGGCCCGCGCGTGAGCAAGCCGGTGATCGTTGCCGCCCAGGGTTATTGCCTGACGATCGGTATCGAATTGATGCTGGCGGCGGATATCAACCTCTGCGCCAGCAATACCCGCTTTGCCCAGATGGAAGTTCAACGTGGGATCTTTCCATTTGGCGGCGCGACATTGCGCTTTCATCAGATTGCCGGCTGGGGCAATGCGATGCGCTGGCTGCTCACTGGCGACGAATTCGACGCCCATGAAGCCCTGCGCCTGGGGCTGGTGCAGGAAGTGATGGCCAGTGAAGACCTGTTGCCCCGCGCCATCGAGTTGGCCAACCGCATTGCGCGCCAGGCACCGCTGGGTGTGCAGGCCACGTTGATGTCGGCGCGGCTGGCGCGGATGGAAGGCGAAGCTGTCGCCGCCGCCGCACTGCCGCCCATGGTGGATAAGCTGCTCAATAGCGAAGATGCCAAGGAAGGGGTGCGGGCGATGGTCGAGAAGCGGCCGGGGGTGTTCAAGGGGATTTGAACGAACTGAATTAGCGGTCGGCAGTGAGGGCCTCTTCGCGGGCAAGCCCGCTCCCACAGTTGAATTGCATTCTCTGCTGAAATGCAATCCCCTGTGGGAGCGGGCTTGCCCGCGAAAGCGCCCGAACTGACAACTAAGTTGCTGGCCGAATCGCCTTGATCAACGGCTGCAACGAGTACCCCAACCGCGGCGCCAAGGCTTCGGCGCGGGCAGACAGCGCATCCAGGTCCAGTTCCTGATCCAGATCCGAAGGCACCAACAGAATCACATTGCCCTCCTTCACCGGCAGCTCCCAGTAATGCCGGTGGTACAACCCACGCAGCAACGCCGCCCCCAACGGTTTGCCATCATCGGTAGCCCACTGGTTGATCACCAGCCAGCCGCCGGGGTTGAGTTTCTTCTGGCAGTTTTCCAGAAAGGTCCAGGCCAGATGCCCCACGCCCGGGCCGACATCGGTGTAGAGGTCGACGAAAATCAGATCGGCCGATTCGGCACTGTCGAGCAATTGCAGCGCGTCACCAATGCGGATGTACAAGCGCGGATCGTCATCCAGCCCCAGATATTCAATCGCCAGGCGCGGCACATCAGGGCGCAGTTCAATGGCTTCGACATCGTCCAGCGCCAGGAACTTGAGGCATGCCTGGGTCAACGTGCCCGCGCCCAGGCCGAGAAACAACGCACTCTCCGGCTGCTCATGGCACAACGCACCAATCAGCATCGCGCGGGTGTAGTCGTACTCCAGCCAGCTTGGGTCAGCGGTGAATACACAGCTTTGCTCAATGGCATCGCCGAATTCGAGAAAGCGGTAATCCGCCACTTCAAGCACACGGATCATGCCGAATTCATCATGGACTTCGGCCAGCAGGCGCTCGACACGCTCCTCGCTCATCACTACTCCTAAAGGGTCTACCGCACGACAAAGGCGCGATTGTCGGCCAAGCGGCAGCCACAGGTCACGTACTAATTGCTGCTAACATTGACGCCCCGACATCCACCCGCAAACGAGTTCATGATGAGCCAACCCTGGAGCCCCGATAGCTGGCGAGCCCTGCCGATCCAGCAGCAACCCCGATACCCGGACGCTGCCCACTTGCTGCAAGTGGAACAAAGCCTGGCGAGCTACCCGCCCCTGGTGTTTGCCGGGGAAGCCCGCGAATTGCGCCGTCAGTTTGCCGAAGTGACCCAGGGCCGTGCCTTCCTGCTGCAAGGTGGCGATTGCGCCGAGAGCTTTGCCGAGTTTTCCGCCGCGAAGATCCGCGACACCTTCAAGGTGCTGCTGCAGATGGCTATTGTCATGACCTTCGCCGCCGGTTGCCCGGTGGTGAAAGTCGGGCGCATGGCCGGTCAGTTCGCCAAGCCACGCTCGGCCAACGATGAATCCATCGACGGTATCACCCTGCCCGCCTACCGTGGCGATATCGTCAACGGCATCGGCTTCGACGAAAAAAGCCGCGTGCCAGACCCGGACCGCCTGCTGCAGTCCTACCACCAGTCCACTGCCACCCTCAACCTGCTGCGCGCCTTTGCCCAGGGTGGTTTCGCTGACCTGCACCAAGTGCACAAGTGGAACCTGGATTTCATCGCCAACTCAGCCCTGGCTGAAAAGTACAGCCAACTGGCCGACCGCATCGACGAAACCCTGGCCTTCATGCGCGCCTGTGGCATGGACAGCTCGCCGCAATTGCGCGAAACCAGCTTCTTCACCGCCCACGAAGCGTTGCTGCTCAACTATGAACAAGCCTTCGTACGCCGTGACAGCCTGACCAACGACTACTACGACTGCTCGGCGCATATGCTGTGGATCGGCGACCGTACCCGTCAGTTGGATGGCGCCCATGTCGAGTTCCTGCGCGGGGTGAACAACCCGATCGGCGTGAAGGTCGGACCGAGCATGAACCCCGACGACCTGATCCGCCTGATCGACATCCTCAACCCGGATAACGACCCTGGCCGCCTCAACCTCATCGCCCGCATGGGCGCAGGCAAGGTCGGCGACCATTTGCCCAACCTGATCCGCGCCGTGCAGCGCGAGGGCAAGCAAGTGCTGTGGAGCAGCGACCCGATGCACGGCAACACCATCAAGGCCAGCAGTGGCTACAAGACCCGCGACTTTGCGCAGATCCTTGGCGAAGTGAAGGATTTCTTCCAGGTGCACCAGGCAGAAGGCACCTATGCCGGCGGGATCCATATCGAGATGACCGGGCAGAACGTCACCGAATGCATCGGCGGCGCAAGGCCAATTACCGAAGATGGCCTGTCAGACCGCTATCACACCCATTGCGACCCACGGATGAATGCCGATCAGTCGCTGGAGTTGGCGTTTCTGATTGCCGAGACCTTGAAACAGGTAAAGCGCTGACGTTTTATCGACGGGGATGACGCTATCGCGGGCAAGCCCGGCTCCCACATTTGAACGCGTTTCTCTGTGGGAGCCGGGCTTGCCCGCGATAGAGGTTTAAAGGTTGGTATCTCGGTTCAGCATCGCTGCCCTTAACCGGGCAGCACTGGGCCGCTGGCAATTGAGCTGGACCTGTTCCAGCCCTAGCCAGTCGGCCATCTTTCGCAGGTTCATCGCCAGCGCCAATATGCCTTCCTCATCCAGCCCCGGCTCTTCCTCGTGCACGGCATGCACGGCCAGGCGCCCATGGGCACGCTCGGCCCGCAGGTCGACGCGCGCGGCAATGCGCTCGTTGTGCAGAAACGGCAACACGTAATAGCCATACACGCGCTTTTCTTGCGGGGTGTAGATCTCCAGCCGATAGCGAAAGTCGAACAGGCGCTCGGTGCGGCTGCGCTCCCAAATCAGCGAATCGAACGGCGACAACAATGCGCTGACCAGTACGTTGCGTGGCAGTTTCGGCTGCGCCAGGCAATACGCGGGTTGCTTCCAGCCCCGCACCTGGCACGCCAGCAGTTGCCCATCCTCGACCAGCTCGGCCAAGCGGTTGCGGCTGTCGGCGGGGTCGAGGCGAAAATAATCGCGCAGGTCTTTTTCGGTGGCGACACCCAGCGCCGTCGCACTGTGCAACAGCAAGCCGCGCTGCGCTTGAGCTTCCCCCATAGAGACATTGAGCACCTCGGCGGGGATAACGCGCTCGGGCACATCATAAAGTCGCTCAAACCCTCGACGACCGGCAACCGTGACCAAGCCTGCGGCGAATAGCCATTCCAGCGCGTGCTTTTCATCACTCCAGTCCCACCAGGGCCCGGCACGCTCCTCGCGGGTCGACAAGCTGCCGGCCCCCAAGGCGCCCTGCTGTTCGACGGTGCGCAACACGCGCTGGATAGTCGCCTGCTGCTCACGGCCAAAACGCGCCATTTGCGCATAGATCCCCTGCCCTTGCCGGGCGCGCTCCATGCGCCACTTCACCAGCGGGTACAGGGCCATGGGCAGCAGCGACGCCTCATGCCCCCAGTATTCGAACAGTGAACGTCGCCGCCCCTGGCTCCAGGCGGCTTGCTCAAGAATTGACGGGGAATAAGAACCAAGGCGGGAAAACACGGGTAGGTAGTGGGAACGCACCAGCGCATTGACCGAGTCGATCTGTAAAACGCCCAGGCGTTCGATCAGGCGGTTGAGGTGCGCAGCCTTTATCTGTGCAGGCGCCTGGCGCCCGGAAAATCCCTGGGCTGCCAGCGCCATGCGTCGAGCTTGCTTGAGTGAAAAACACAGGTCGGCGGGCATGGCAATCTCCATAGAAGCTCGCCCACTACCCTACTGCATCCAGGCTTATTTTCGCAGCGGGTCTTCCCAGAAATGCCGATGGCTTTCCTGTTCTACATCGGCGCGATTGAGCCCGATGTCCTTGAGTGCGTCATCGCTCAGGGTCGCCAGCATCTGGCGCTCCTGATGCAATAGCTGCCAACGCGCGAACGTGTGAAACAGCCCGGCAAACGGCCATTTATCCGTCGATATGAAACCTTTTTGACCTTTCATCTTCTCGCCCTCCAGTGGGGATGACGACAGTGTGTGCTTGGCATTATGATCAATCCAACGAATGTTTCTTATGCAATGCATCTCGGAGATTGATCAATTGTCCGCCTATCCCAGCATAGACACAGACGTGCTGCGCACCTTCGTCGCGATTGCCGACCAAGGCGGTTTCACCCGCGCCGGCGAGCAGGTCAACCGCACTCAATCGGCGGTGAGCATGCAGATGAAGCGTCTGGAAGAAGACGTGCTGCAGCGCAAACTGTTCGAGCGCGATGGCCGGCAGGTACGGCTCACGCCCGAAGGCCAGGTGCTATTGGGTTATGCGCGGCGCATCCTGAAATTGCACAGCGAGGTATTCAATACCCTGCGCGAGCCGCATATGGTGGGGTTGGTGCGCATCGGCACGCCGGATGACTACGTGATGCGCTTTCTGCCTGGGATCCTCAAGCAGTTCTCCAAAGCCTACCCACTGATTCAGATCGAAATGCACTGTGAAGCATCGACCGTATTGATGCAGCGGCGGGACCTGGCGCTGACCGTGATCAGCCGCGAGCCCGGTAATGATCTGGGTGAGTTATTGCGTACCGAACGCATGGTGTGGGCAGCATCGCCGTGCTTTTGTGTGGAGGAGCACGATGCCCTACCCCTGGCGGTGTCCGGCGACGAGTGCCTGTACACCCATTGGGCACGTGCCGCACTGGAGGCGGCTGGGCGAGATTATCGCCTGGCCTATCACAGCTCTAACGGAGCAGCGATCCTGGCGGTGGTCAGTGCGGGCCTGGCGGCGATGGTCAGCATGGAAAGCCTGGTCACCGACGACCTGCGCGTGCTCGGCGGCGACGAAGGCTTCCCGCCTTTGCCGTCAATGAACCTGCGCTTGCTGCGTAACCCGCAGATGACCTCACCTATCACCGAATGCCTGGCGGACTACATCGTCGAAGGCTTCAAACTTTGAAGGTCAGCATCACCGCGCATACCACCAAAAAGCCACAGAACAGGCCGCGCAACAGACGCTCCGGCAAGGCATGTGCCACTTTCACGCCCCAACTGATACTCAGCAGGCCCCCCACCGCGAGCGGCAGGCCGATCATCCAGTCCACCTCGTGGTGCCAGGCATAGGTGACCAGGGTCACACCTGTGCTAGGCAACGCCAGGGCCAACGACAAGCCTTGGGCCACCACTTGAGTAGTGCCGAAGACACTGGTGAGTACCGGCGTGGCGACCACCGCGCCGCCAACCCCGAACAGCCCGCCCATGGAACCGGATGCCGCGCCCAAGACGCCAAGCCAGGGCCAGGAATAACGCATTTTCGCGGTGGGCGGCGCGTTGCGAGTGAACATGCGCAGCAGGTTGTAGGCAGACAGCGCCACCAAGAAGGCAATAAACCCAATGCGCATGGCGCCCGCATCCAGCCCCACCGCCCAGATCGACCCCAGCCAGGCAAAGCAAAAGCCGGTCACACCCAGGGGTAAGGCGTGACGCAACTCGATGCGGTTACGCTGGTGATAACGCCACAGGGCGAGCATCACGTTCGGCACGACCATCACCAAAGCGGTGCCTTGGGCAATCTGCTGATCCAGGCCGAACAACACGCCTAGCACCGGGATAGCAATCAGCCCGCCGCCAATGCCAAACAGCCCACCCACGGTGCCCAACGCCGCACCCAATGCCAGGTACATTACTAAATCCCACACCGCTCGCTACTCCGCCATTTCAGGCTTGGCATGCTACGCAGTCGGCCCTGGCGCGGAAACGCACAGCAACGCACAATGGCTGTGCCAAACTCGCATAAGCGTTGAGCCATGAACCCCAACACCTTGACCGACCAACTGAGCCTGTTTCTGGATGTACTGGAAACCGGCAGTTTTTCCGCCGCCGCGCGCCGTCATCCGCTGACACCATCGGCCGTGGCGCGGCGCATCGACAGCCTGGAGAATTCAGTGGGCAGCCGCCTGTTCCAGCGCAGCACCCATGCGGTGGTGCCCACCTCAGCGGGCCTGGCCTTTGCCGAGCGGGCGCGACGGATTGTCAGCGAGTTGCAGTTGGCGCGAGCCGAAGCAGTCTCGCTGAGCCACGCGCCGGAAGGGTTGATCCGGGTGGATGCGCCCGCAGCGTTCGGTCGCCGGCACCTGGCGCCGGTCATTGCGGACTTCTTGAGCCTGTATCCAGGACTGGACGTGCACCTGCACTTGATCGACAGCTTTGTCGATATGCAGGGCGCGCATTTGGGCAAGGTCGATCTGGTATTGCGCGCCGGGCATATCGTCGACTCCCGGCTGATCGCTACGCCGTTGGCGAGTATCGTGCGTATCGCCTGTGCCAGCCCTGCGTACCTGAAAAGCCGTGGCACGCCGGCCCATCCTCGGGAGCTGAGCGAACATGATGGCCTGGACTGGGACGGGCTGGCGCCGATGTTCGCCTGGCGCTTCGAACTGGACGGGCGCCGCACCACCTATCGCCCGCGGCGCATCCGCATGAGCGCCAACAATGCCGAAGCCCTGCTTTCGGGTGCACTGGCCGGGCTGGGCATCGCTCACCTGCCGACCTGGTTGGCCAGTGAATACCTGGTGCGCGGCGAACTGTTGCCGCTGTTTTGTGAAGACGGTTTGCCGAGCCCGGAAACCGCCGGCATTTATGCGCTGCGCCTGGAGCAACAGCCCAATGCGCGCAGCCGATTGTTGCTTGAATATCTCAAATCCCGTTTCAGCCCGGTGCCGCCTTGGGATCTGGCATTGCAAAGTGGCTTGGTCTGACGCCTCCGGCAAAAATTACCTGGCGCATTAAAGATTTGCCCGCTAGATTCCAGCCCAGACATGCTTTTTCGAGACGCCACCATGAGCAAAAACCCTGATCCTTGCGAATCGCTGTTGCTGGACAACCAGCTGTGCTTCGCCCTGCACTCCACTTCACTGCTGATGACCAAGGTCTACAAGCCGCTGCTCCAGGCCATTGGCCTGACTTACCCGCAATACCTGGCCATGATGGTGCTGTGGGAAGAGGATGAGTTGACCGTCAGCGAAATCAGCAGCCGCCTGCTGACGGACCCGGGCTCCATGACGCCACTGCTCAAGCGCCTGGAAGCCGAGGGCCTGCTCAGCCGCACCCGCAGCCGTGAAGATGAACGGGTGGTGGTGGTGGAGCTGACCGATGCCGGGCGCGCCTTGCAGGAGAAGGCCAAGGATGTTCCGCAATGCATCCTGGGCGCCAGCGGGATGGCGCTGGAGCAATTGCGCAAGCTGCAAGGCGACCTGATCGCGTTGCGCGCCAATCTGCAAACCAGCCTCTGACACGCCCCAGCATTACACACACTCAGAAGTGGGAGCTGGCTTGCCTGCGATGGCGCCCTCACAGCCGATACCTATCTACCTGACACCCCAACGATCCAACTGTGGGAGCTGGCTTGCCTGCGATGGCGGCCTGACAGTCAACACAGTTGGACCGGGGACATATCCGTTATTTAGGTAACGGCCACTTAGGGTTCCGCTCTGACAGCGGGTCACTTTTGGAAAAGAGCCCCAAAAGTAACCAAAAGGGCTCTTGCCCCACCACTCGGCACCTCGCTTAGGCTCGGTGTGCCCGTAATCCGCCAGTGATTTGGGGGGCCGCCGCCACGCGCCATCCATGGCGCGGGGCGGCTAAACCGGCATCCCTGCCGGTTTACCCCCCAAATCCCTGTCGAATTCCGGCCAGCGTGGTTTGACGGGGCGCCTAAGATCAAAAGCAGATCAGGAGCGGCTCGCTTCGCATCGTGGGTACAAGTTGTGTAGATACCTATGCCGCGATGGCGGTGTATCAGCCGCTCATGTGCAAGCTGACTCGCCGTCATCGCAGGCAAGCCAGCTCCCACTTTTGCTCTGTGGTGCCCCTCAAATTTTTTGTTCACCTAAAAAAGCTGAAAATTTATCTTGCGCACTAAACATTAGCGCTATACATTCATCTCACCAACTACTTAGCGCGCAAATGTTTAGCGCTAAACAACAGAGGAACGCCCCATGCAAACGCTCTACACCGCAGTAGCCACCGCCACTGGCGGCCGTGATGGTCGCGCCGTTTCCAGCGACAATATCCTCGACGTCAAGCTGTCGACTCCAAAGGAGTTGGGCGGTACCGGTGGCCAGGCCACTAACCCCGAGCAATTGTTTGCTGCTGGCTACTCTGCTTGCTTTATCGGCGCCCTGAAATTCGTGGCCAGCCAGACCAAACGCAAGATCCCGGATGACGCGTCGATCACTGCCCACGTGGGCATCGGCCAGATCCCTGGCGGCTTCGGCCTGGATATCGACCTGCATATCAGCCTGCCGGGCCTGGCCCAGGATGATGCGCAAAGCCTGGTCGACGCCGCGCACCAAGTCTGCCCGTACTCCAACGCTACCCGTGGCAACGTGGATGTGCGCTTGCATGTAACGGTCTGATAAACAGACGCCCATGAAAAAGCCCGACTCAAGGTCGGGCTTTTTTCGTATCGCCGGGGCCAGAATTACTTCTTGGCGCGACCTTTGTACGAACCACCTTCACGGGTGTCGATCTCGATCAGGTCGTCGATTTCGATGAAATCGGCCACTTGCAGTTCGGTACCGTTGCTCAGCTTGGCAGGCTTCATCACCTTGCCGGAAGTGTCGCCGCGAGCGGAGCCTTCGGTGTAAGCAACCTTACGCACGATGGTGGTCGGCAGCTCTACGGAAACCAGGCGCTCTTCGAAGAAGATCGCTTCGCAGACGTCTTCCATGCCTTCTTCAATGAACGGCAGAACGGCTTCGATATCTTCAGCGTTCAGCTCGTACATGGTGTAGTCAGTGGTGTCCATGAACGTGTAGGTGTCGCCGCTGATGAAGGACAGGGTCGCTTCTTTGCGGTCGAGGATCACGTCGTCCAGTTTGTCATCGGCGCTGTAGACGATCTCGGTCTTGTAACCGGTCAGCAGGTTCTTCAGCTTGGTCTTCATGATTGCGCTGTTACGACCAGACTTGGTGAACTCAGCTTTCTGAACCAGCCAAGGGTCGTTTTCGAGACGGATCACTGTACCGGGTTTCAGTTCTTTACCAGTTTTCATTGCGTATATCCGAAATTTGGATGGGATTGACAAAAATCAAGGTGGCGTATCATATCCAACTTTCATAAAACTGTACCAGCGCCGTCGCAAGATCGGCCTGCAAGCCTTGTTCCAGACACCAGTTCTGCGCGTGCTGGCTGACCTCGGGCCAATGTTCCAGCAGCATTTTCCAGGATTGTGCCATATCGCCATCAGCGTTCCAGGCTTGCCAGAGCGTGACGACGGCAGCCTTGGCGGCCGGCGAAAGTGCGGCGGTGTACAGTTCCAGGAAGGCGTCGAGCTTGTCCAGGTGGATGTCTTCGTCCTGGCGGTAGATGTGCCACAGCAATGGCCTGCCCGCCCACTGGGCACGCACGAATGAGTCCTCGCCACGCACGGCGTTGAATTCGCAGCACCATAGCAATCGGTCATATTGCTCCTGGCGCACGAATGCAATGACCTGCACGGTCAGCGCGCCGCGCACCTGGATGTCGCCTGCGGACAAGCTGTTCACGCCTAGCCAGCGTTGCACATCCCCCAGAATGCGCCCTTCCGGCACCAGCAAGTGCGTCCCACGCCCATCGGCCGCCAATACGTCCAGCCAGCCGGCCAAGCCGTCATTCTCATAGGCAAACAGCGACATCAAACGCGCGCCGGCCGTCGGAGCAACGCCCAGGCTTTGCAGGAACTGTTGCTGCGCGACGTCATCCTGCTGAAATGCCTGGCGGCGCTCCAACAAGCCGGCTTCGCGCAACAGGCCGCCGGTGCCAGGGCGAAAACCGGGGAAGAAAAAGTATTTCTGCACGCCTTTGTACTTCACCGAAGGCAAGCGATGGCAACCCACCACCCAGTCTTCGGCGCTGAGGTAATCCAGGTTCATCCACAATGGCGCACGCTCACGCTCGGCCATGCGGTCCATGTATTCAGGCGGTAGCTGGCAGGCGAACGCGGCAATCACCACATCGGCAGGGTGTGCGCCCGGCCATTCGGCCGGCCAGTGACGCACTTGCACGCCCTCTTGCCATTGCTGGCCCACCCGCACATCAATATCCGGGCACATGCGTTCGAAGGCCCGCAGGTCGTCGACCCACAAGCGCACGTCACAGCCATGCTCCACCACCAACTGCCGGGCCAGGCGCCAGGTCACGCCGATGTCGCCGTAGTTGTCGACGACACTGCAAAAAATATCCCAGCGGGCTTTCATTCCGGGCTCCATCGATCAAAGGTCTGATTGTCCGCATAAATGCGTGGATGCAGAAGGCTTGATCGCGATTATTCTGCACGGAGGCTGTGCGACAATCACCGCCATGCCGTCAATGTCTGCCAGGAGGCCCTTATGTCTGACCGTCCACTGTCGCTGTTCAAGCTCTGCATTGCGATTGCCGCCGGCGTATGGCTGGGGTTTATCGCCATTGCACTGACCACCTGGCTGGCGTCTCGCTACCTGTTCCCCCAGAGCCTGGCGCCAATGGCCCAGGCGGTTCAGCAATTGGGCAAACCGGCGATGGTTGAGCCGCAGCCACCGAACCGCCTGTTCGAACAGTACCAACAGAACCTGCAAAAACAGGAACAACAACAGGCCTTGGACCAGGCACGAAGCAACGCGCGTAATCTGTCCAACCCCAAATGCCAGTTCTGGCTGCAACAAGACCAGAACGCCCCCAATGAAAAGACGCGGGCCAATGTCCTGCAATTCTGCGATTGATGCCAAATACCGCCATGAATAAACACGCCGTGCTCCAGTTGATCCTGGAAAAGCTCACCATCGACCTCGACATCGTCCAACGCGCCGCGCAGACCGCCTACGAAACCGCGACCCACGAAGAAAACATCGCCGAGAACAAATACGACACCCTCGGCCTGGAGGCTTCTTACCTGGCCACCGGGCAGGCCCGGCGAGTGGAGGAGATCAAGCAATCGCTGGTGCTGTGCCAGAACCTGCAGCTACGTGCATACGATGATCAACGCGGGATAGAGACAGGCACGCTGGTAGGCCTGGAAGACGAGGACGGTCGCCAGCAATGGCTGTTCCTGGCGCCGGATGCAGCGGGTTTGAAAGTGGATGTGGTCGGGCAACCGGTGACCGTCATCACGCCGCGCTCGCCGCTGGGCAAAGGCCTGTTGGGCAAGCGTATCGATGAAGAGGTGGAGATTCTGGTGGCCGGCGCTCGGCAGTACTTTACGGTGACCGAGGCCAGATAACCTAGGGCCCCTGTAGGAGCGAGCTTGCTCGCGAAGAAACGCAAGGGCGCCGCATTCAACCTGGCGCCCCGCGTTATCGTTGGCGATCTTCGCGAGCAAGCTCGCTCCTACAGGGTAATCGTGTCAGTGGACGGGCAATTCGACGCCGTCGAACAGCTCTTCCAGCTCTTGCTTGTTGTGGCACTGGATCGCCTTGGCCATCACTTCGCGGGTCAGGTGCGGCGCGAACTTCTCGATGAAGTCGCACATGAAGCCGCGCAGGAAAGTACCGCGGCGGAAACCGATCTTGGTCACGCTGGACTCGAACAATTCGCTGGCATCCAGCACCACCAGGTCTTTGTCAAGGTTGGTGTCGACCGCCATCTTGGCGACGATCCCGACACCCAGGCCGAGGCGCACATAGGTCTTGATCACGTCGGCATCGGCAGCGGTGAACACCACCTTGGGCGTGAGGCCGCGATGGCTGAAGGCTTCGTCGAGCTTGGAACGGCCGGTAAAGCCGAACACATAGGTCACAATCGGGTATTCAGCCAAGGCTTCCAGAGTCAGCTTCGGCAACTTGGCCAACGGGTGCCCCTGAGGCACAACCACGCAACGGTTCCAGCGGTAGCAGGGCATCATCACCAGGTCGCCGAACAATTCCAGGGCCTCGGTGGCGATGGCAAAATCGACGGTACCGTCAGCGGCCATCTCGGCAATCTGCATCGGCGAACCCTGGTGCATGTGCAGCGCCACGTCCGGGTATTGCTTGATGAAATCGCGGATCACCGGCGGCAGCGCATAACGTGCCTGGGTGTGAGTGGTGGCGATCGACAAGGTGCCTTTCTTCTCGTTGGAGAATTCCTGGGCAATCTGCTTGATGCTTTCGACTTTACGCAGGATCTCGCCGGCGGTGGTGATGATGCGCTCGCCAGCCGGAGTGACGCGGGTCAGGTGTTTGCCACTGCGTGCGAAGACTTCGACGCCCAACTCGTCTTCGAGCAGGCGGATCTGCTTGCTGATACCAGGCTGCGAGGTGTAGAGGCTTTGAGCGGTAGCGGAAACGTTGAGGTCGTGGTGCGCCACTTCCCAGATGTAGCGCAGTTGTTGAAGCTTCATATCAATCCCTCAAAGCAGATAGACGCCACGGGTATCAGCGACGGTATATAACTATATTAAAGGTTTGGCGGATAAATCTAGAACTTTTTATCGTTTTTACCGATCAACTGTCGTCACTGCGCCGACGCTGCAGCGACGGCACCAGGTAAACCGGCACCGGGGACAACTGCAACACCCGTGCGGCGGTGCGTCCAAGGGGCACGGCCACGCCGGTTGCCTGGCTATGACTGCCGACGACCAGCAAGTCGACAGACAGTTTTCGCAACTGGTCGAGAATCACCTCGCAAGGGTCCCCCTGGATCACCTTGACCGAGCGAATCCATTGCAGGTCCTGCTCGCCTTCCCCCCACTCCTCGCGAAAGCTGTCCAGCACGCGCTGTTCAATCGTCGCCATCACCGTGCTCAGCCCCTTGCTCTGCCATTCGCTCAAGGCGGCCTCATCAAGGTAGCTCTGCAACACCGATTCGGCGAACAAGCCGATGGGTTCGACCACGTGAATCACATACAGGTCAGCCTTGAACGTTCGCGCCAGCGCCAGTGCATGCTGCATCACATAGGGTGCATACAGACCGAGGTCCGTGGCAAACAGCATCGAACGAATCATAAAACCTCCTGGACTGCCAGGATGGCGGGGATGGAATGAGCTTAGCAGCTAGCGCTCGGTCTGGATTCTCAACTCATTGCTGATGCCATGGGGCACATGGTCAGTGGTTCCCCCCAATCAGCGGTTGTGCCGATCAATAAAACTCAAGGCCTGGTACAGCGCCTGCATACGTGGCAGTTCGCAACCGGCCGCTTTGGCAGCGGCCAAGGGACGGGCGTAGATGGCCGCCAGTTCCAACGGCCGCTTGTGCAGGTGGTCGTGGTACATGCTGGGCAGGTAGTCGTCCATGGTTTCGGTCATGGCGAACATCTGCCCGGCGTAGCTGGCAGCAATTTCATGCCCGCAGGCATGAGCGCCCTGCACCACCTCGGCCATCAGCGCCTGGATCAACTCGCGGCTGGACTCATCGGCCATCATGGCCGTGGTGCCCGTGCCCAGCAACACCGAGAGGCCGTTGAACGGCACATTCCAGACCAGCTTGTGCCAACGCGCCAGATGCACATTGGCCATGGCCTGGGACTCGATGCCGGCTTGATGAAACAGCCCGGCGCCGGCTTCGACAATCGCCTGTTGCTGCACCTCATCGTTGGCCGCCGTGCCACTGTGATAGCCCAGGTTGACCCGGCCCAACGCCTGATGCTCGACCACACCGGGGGCCGAGCGGTGCACACCGATGTAGCACAAGCCGCCCAACAGATGCAGCGACGGCGGCAGATGTTCACGCAGGCTGTCTTCCACATCGAGGCCGTTTTGCAGGAGCACCACTTTGGCGTCCGGCGCCGCCACCTGGGCGATGGTCGGCGCCAGGTCCACATTGCCGGTGGACTTGGTGCCCACCAATAGCCAGTCGCACGGCGGCATGTCGGCGGCGCTGGCATAGGCCTGCACCGGATGCAGGTGCAGTTGCCCATGCACCGTACTGTTGACGTGCAGGCCATGCTTGCTCACCGCGGCGTATTCGCTGCGCAACAGAAAATGCACGTCGAAGCCGGCACGCGCCAGCATCAGTCCGTAGTAACCACCAATGGCACCGGTGCCGATAATGCCAATGCGTGGCGACGGGGCTGCAACTGCTGTCATGGCAAATCCTCTGGTGTTCGGGTTAGCGCCTGGTTTACGCATTCGGCGAGGTCGGACGCTGTAAGACGTGTCTGTAATCGCCCAAGGAATTGACCCTCGCACACCAGGAACAACGCCGGCAAATGAAAGATCTGGTAGCGTTGCACCGCACCGCCGTTGTGCCCGGCATCCACCCAGCACACGCGGTCCACCGGCAATTGCCAGCCGGGCAATTGCTGGCGTGCCCAGCGGCAACTGGCACAACCGACACTGGTGAACACTACCAGCGAAATACCTGGCAATCCCAGCAATTGCTGGTCAATATCCAGGTCGGTCAATTCCAGTTCCTTCACTATACTGCTGCCATTGCCGTCAACTGGACGGCGCTCGGAGTCCGTGTACATGGGTCGTTTTTTACCTCCCCCTGATGATGTCGCTGTCGAGTTGATCCAACGTCCCTCTCCCGCCCTTCCCCGCCAACGCCTGCACACTATCGGCCGTGGCGGCATCGCCTGCAATTGGCCGCGTGCCTGGCGCGCCGGCACGGCGGTCGATCTGCATATCCCTTCCCTGGGGCCCAGCGCCCGTTATCCGGGCTATGTTGCCTGGTGCCGCAAGGTCGAACAGGGCTATCGCATCGGTATCTGCTTTACCGATGAACACGCCTTGTTCGGTGCGCGGATGGGCGAGCAAGTGTGCCAGATCGAGCGTTACTGCCGCCTGCACGAAGATGCCGAGCCAACGCCTGCGCAACTGGAAGCCATGGCCCGTGATTGGGTGTCGCGCCATGCCGGCGAGTTCTCCCATGAGGCGGTTGTGCAGCCAGCGCTGGATTAAACCGGGCTTTGCCCATTGTCGCGGGCCCGTGTTACGCGCTAAGGTTCCTCCCCCCTGCATTCAAATCATGCTGTGCCCGCCGCACGGGGATAGCTGGCGGCCGGCACCCGTGACCCTGGCGAGTAACACGATGGCTGATTTACCGATCAATGACCTTAACGTTGAATCCAACGAGACCCTGATCACCCCCGATCAGCTCAAGCGCGAAATCCCCCTGAGCGACGCTGCCTTGCAGACCGTCACCAAGGGCCGCGAAGTCATCCGTGACATTCTCGACGGCACCGACCACCGCCTCTTCGTGGTGATCGGGCCCTGCTCTATCCACGACCTCAAGGCCGCCCACGAATATGCCGAGCGCCTCAAGGTGCTGGCGGCTGAAGTGTCCGACACCTTGTACCTGGTCATGCGCGTGTATTTCGAGAAGCCGCGTACCACCGTCGGCTGGAAAGGCTTGATCAACGACCCGTACCTGGACGACTCCTTCAAGATCCAGGACGGCTTGCACATCGGTCGCAAGCTGCTGCTGGACCTGGCTGAAATGGGCCTGCCCACTGCCACCGAAGCCCTCGACCCGATCTCCCCGCAATACCTGCAGGACCTGATCAGCTGGTCGGCCATCGGCGCACGCACCACCGAATCCCAGACCCACCGCGAAATGGCGTCGGGCCTGTCCTCGGCCGTAGGCTTCAAGAACGGCACCGACGGCGGCCTGACCGTGGCGATCAATGCGCTGCAATCGGTCTCCAGCCCTCACCGTTTCCTGGGCATCAACCAGGAAGGCGGCGTGTCCATCGTGACCACCAAGGGCAACGCCTACGGTCACGTGGTACTGCGTGGCGGCAATGGCAAGCCCAACTATGATTCGGTCAGCGTCGCCCTGTGCGAACAGGCGCTGAACAAGGCCAAGATCAAGCCAAACATCATGGTCGACTGCAGCCACGCCAACTCCAACAAAGACCCGGCGCTGCAGCCGTTGGTGATGGAGAACGTTGCCAACCAGATCCTGGAAGGCAACCAGTCGATCATCGGCTTGATGGTAGAGAGCCATTTGAACTGGGGTTGCCAGGCGATTCCAAAAGACCTGGCCGACTTGCAGTATGGCGTGTCGATCACCGATGCCTGTATCGACTGGTCCGCCACCGAAACCACCCTGCGCAGCATGCATGCCAAACTCAAGGACGTGTTGCCCCAGCGCAAACGCACCTGAGCCTGTACCCGTTTCGCGCACACAAAAACGCCGGGCTAAGCCCGGCGTTTTTTATTGGCAACTGGTCAGTTACAGCTTCGCGGCATGGCGCTGGTGGCGCTCCATGTAGCGTTCGACATAGGAGCACGACGGGATCACCGTGTAGCCAGCCTCTTCGGCAAACTTCAAGGCTTCCTCGGTCAACGCCGCCGCAATGCCTCGCCCCCGCAGTGCGTTGGGCACGAACGTGCGATAGATATCCAGGGTCTGCTTCCCGAGGTCCATGTAGGTCAGGTAGGCACGATGACCGTCCACATTGGTCTCGAACTGATGACCAGCCTGGTCATGGTGGATGGACAACGCCTCGCTCATCACTACTCCTCGCGGGTCTGAATTAACGACCCTACCTTACCGATGTTTTTCCGGCGAAGGAACATCTACGCCACCCCGTGCCGGTTTCGACAGCGAGAAAACCGTGAGCGCTCACAACCAGCACATAGGGAATAGTAGGCACCAATCCTGAAATTGCTCAAGGCGCACTCGTCATTCCCCGCCGCTGGTGGATATAGAAAGGGCCTCGATCAATCGGTGACCGATAGCCTGAACATTGCCGGCAGTTGAACCTTGAGACGAACTGGCGCTCTTAAAGTCACCTCTAGATGCGCAAAAGATGCCTGGCGCAGTAAAGCCAAGCGCGACCAAAGTGCCCCGCTTCGTTATATAAAATTTCATCTATTTACAAGGCTTAACACATGCGGGCCGGCCCTTTCAGCCTGGATCCAATGTTCGTCGAGGCGCAAAAAATTGGACGGTTTTCATACAAACCGTCAAAAGATTAGCCAAAATAGATTCGGCACAAGAAATTTTTTTGCTTCTTGCGCAACGTCAGTTTACTTACTACAAGTAATGGGTAGTATGTACGCCGGCTATTAGCTCACTCTGAGAAAGTAGCCATTAAATTGAAAGTCCTTGAAGGGGAACACGATGAACAACGTTCTGAAATTCTCTGCTCTGGCTCTGGCCGCAGTTCTGGCTACCGGTTGCAGCAGCGTCTCCAAAGAAACCGAAGCTCGTCTGACTGCAACTGAAGACGCAGCAGCTCGCTCCCAGGCCCGTGCAGACGAAGCCTACCGTAAAGCTGATGAAGCTCTGGCTGCTGCTCAAAAAGCACAACAGACTGCTGACGAAGCTAACGAGCGCGCTCTGCGCATGCTTGAAAAAGCAAGCCGCAAGTAATAATCCTTCGGGGTTGTTATCAAGCCGATCCATTTATGGGTCGGCTTTTTTTTGCCTTTGATTTGGCACGCGCCACCTGTAGGAGCGAGCTTGCTCGCGAAGGTAGTCAACGATGACGCGGGCGTGCTGATTTACAGCGGCGCCCTCAGGTTTTTCGCGAGCAAGCTCGCTCCTACAGCAGGTCGGCCGGCGTACTTGAGGCCACCGGGGCCGCGCCTGGCACACCAATTTCGGTCGGCAAGCCATCCTCGGCGGCGACCACATCACGCACCTGGTCCCAGTTGACCCGCAGGTTATTGGACAGGTCTTCGCGCTTGAGCAACGCATTGATAACTGCGGTGTGCTTGTCGACCACCGATGGCGTACCGTCATCGTTCAACGGCGTGTGGGCTTCAAGATAGACCTTGCCACCGCTGCTGCCGAACTTGTACGCGTCGTTGATGATGCGCACTGACGTGCCCACCGGCACCATGCCCGCCATTTCCAACACGTTGTTATTGAACATGCGGAAGCACCCGTGGCTGGTACGCGTGCCAATGCCAAACTTCATGTTGGAGCCGTGGATCAGGTAACCCGGCGTGCCCAGGGTGAACTTGAACGGCCCCAGTGGGTTGTCGGGGCCGGCAGGCACCACGTTGGGCAGCGGGTCACCGTTGGCGGCGTGCTCGGCCTTGATCGAGGCCGGTGGCGTCCAGGTCGGGTTGGGCGTCTTGGCGATGATACTGGTATGAGCAATCGGCGAGCCCCAGCCTTCTCGGCCAATACCCAGCGGGAAGGTATAGACGACGTTTTGGCCTTTGGGATAGTAGTAAAGCCGGTATTCCGCCAGGTTGATCACAATGCCTTCCCGCGGGCCGGGCGGCAGGATAAAGCGGGTGGGCAGCACAATCTCGGTGCCCGCACCCGGCAACCAGGCATCGACACCCGGGTTGGCCGCGACCATTTCCGAATAGCCCAGGTCGTAGGTAGTACCCAGGTCGGCAAAGGTGTCTTCGTACTTGGCCTTGATCACTTGGACCTGGCCGACAATGTCCTCACCGGGCGGTGGCAAGGGCAACTGCAAGGCCGCCGCCGAACCCGCCGCACAAAGCGCAGCAAGAGACAGGCAGCAGGTGACGACGGAAAGGCGCGACAACATCCGGAAAATCCTTCGCAAGACGACGGGTAGGGAAAAATTGATTGTATACGGCTTCGCAGCGCCAAGCTTCAAGCTGTTTTACAGCTCGAAGCGCAGCTCCGGCCAGATCGGCGGCGTGCCGCGCTTTTGCGATTCAAGAATCGCCCGGCACAAAGGGCAGAGTCGCTGGTCTTGGAAAATCGAGCGGTTGACCGATGACCAGCGTGGCTGTGCCGGCAATAGAGTGCCGCAGAGCGTGCGATCAATGGAGCCGCCCAGTTCCAATTGACGCGCCACCAAATGCACCCGCACTTCCTGGCAGGCGAACAGGTCCAGCTGCTCGTCCGGCTCGATCAGTTGGTAGTTAAACAGGGACCAGGCAGGGCGCGACATCGAGGGCTCCAAATCGGGGGGGCGCCACCTTAGCCGAAAGCCTGCCGGTAGAAAAGCGTCATAACAGCGGTTTTAGCGTTGGCCAGACATTTTCCAGTAACTTGTCCTGAGCGGCGACTGCCGGATGCAGCCCGTCAGCCTGCATCAACTCCGGATGACCGCCGACTCCTTCGAGGAAAAACGGCACCAACGGCACCTTTTTTTCCTCTGCGACATCACCGAACACTTTGGCAAAGGCGTCGACATAGCGCTTGCCGTAATTGGGCGGAATCTGCATGCCCAACAGCAGTACCTTCGCACCGCTGTCCTGGGACTGCTGGATCATCGACGCAAGATTTTGTTTCAATTGCGTAGGCGGCTGGCCGCGCAAGCCATCGTTGCCACCCAACTCGATCACCACCACATCCGGTTTATGCGCCGCAAGTGCCGCCGGCAGCCGCGCGAGGCCTCCTGCACTGGTGTCGCCACTGATGGAAGCATTGACGACTTTATCGTCAAAACCCTCCTGCTTGAGCCGTTGCTCCAGCAACGCGACCCACCCCTTGCGGGTATCCAGGCCGAAACCGGCACTGATACTATCGCCAACGATCAGGACTGTACCCGCCGCTGCGTTCTGGGCCATGCACATCAAGGCCAGGCCAGCACTCAAAAACCACACTCGCATCGGATTCTCCATGGGCGCAAGCATTCTCACCGCGCGAAACCTTAGCAAAGTGGTTCCCAGCGCGGAAGGTGAACTGACTATCCTGCACGAACTGAGCCTGGAACTGAACAAGGGCGATAGCCTGGCTATCGTCGGCAGCTCCGGTTCCGGCAAATCCACCCTACTGGGCCTGCTGGCCGGCCTCGACCTGCCCAGCAGCGGCGAAGTGACCCTGGCCGGGCAAGCCCTGAGCACCCTCGACGAAGACCAGCGCGCACGCATCCGTGCCGAGCATGTGGGCTTCGTATTCCAATCCTTTCAGTTGCTCGACAGCTTGAACGCGCTGGAAAACGTAATGCTGCCGCTGGAGCTGGACGGTCGCCAGGACGCCCGCGAGCGGGCCAAACACCTGCTGGAGCGCGTAGGCCTGGGCCAGCGCCTGACCCACTCGCCCCGCCAGTTGTCCGGTGGTGAGCAGCAACGGGTGGCGATTGCCCGCGCGTTTGCCGCCGAACCGGATGTGCTGTTTGCCGACGAGCCCACTGGCAACCTCGACAGCCATACTGGCGAGCGCATCAGCGACCTGCTGTTCGAGTTGAATAAAGAGAGTGGCACGACCCTGGTACTGGTCACCCATGACGAGCGCCTGGCCCATCGTTGCCGACGCCTGATCCGCCTTGAAGCCGGCCTGATGGTCGCGCCCCTGGAGCCTTGATGGCACGTTTGCCGCTGTTGCGTCTGTTCAGCCTTGCCATGCGTCAGTTACTGCGCGATGCCCGCGCAGGTGAATTGCGCGTGCTGTTCTTTGCCCTGCTGGTGGCCGTGGCCGCCAGCACCGCCATCGGCTACTTTGGTGCGCGCCTCAACGGCGCCATGCTGCTGCGTGCCACCGAGTTCCTCGGTGCCGACCTGGTGCTCGAAGGCAGCTCGCCGGCCCGCCCCGAGCAAATCAAATCAGGGACCGAACTGGGCCTGGATCACGCCCGCATCGTGGAATTCTCCAGCGTTATCGCCACCGACAATGGCATCCAGCTTTCCAGCATCAAGGCGGTCAACGAGCAGTACCCGTTGCGTGGCGAGCTTAAAAGCAGCACCGAGCCTTTCGGCGCTGAAGTTCCGGGCGGTGGTCCAAAACCCGGCGAAGCCTGGGTGGAAGCACGATTGCTGACGGCGCTGGACCTGAAAGTCGGCGACAGCATTGATGTCGGCATGAAGACCCTGCGCCTGGCGCGCATCCTGACCTATGAGCCTGACCGCGCCGGCAACTTCTACAGCCTCACGCCCAGGGTCATGATCAACCTGGCGGACCTGGACGCCACCGGTGTCGTGCAGCCAGGCAGCCGGGTGAGCTACCGCGAACTATGGCGTGCGCCGCAAGGCAGCACTGCGCTGCAAACCTATCGCGACCTGGTCAAACCGGGCCTGGCCGCCAACCAGCGCCTGCAGGACTCGCGCGATGGCAACCAGCAGATCGGCGGCGCGCTGGGCAAGGCTGAGCGCTACCTGAATATGGCCAGCCTGGTGGCTGTGCTGCTGGCTGGGGTGGCCGTGGCGCTGTCGGCCAACCGCTTCGCCAGTCGACGTTTCGATGCCAGCGCGTTGTTGCGCTGCCTGGGCCTGTCGCGCCGTGAAGCGATGTTGTTGTTCACCTTGCAACTGAGTGTGCTGGGCTTGCTGGCGAGCCTGGCCGGCGCCCTGCTCGGTTGGCTGGCGCAATTTGGTCTGTTCTACTTCCTGCACGACCTGCTGCCCGCCGACGTACCGCCGGGCGGGTTGCTGCCGGCTGTCGCCGGGATCGGCACCGGGCTGGTTGCCCTCGCTGGCTTCGCCCTGCCGCCGCTGGCCGCACTGGGCCGGGTACCGCCGCTGCGGGTGTTGCGCCGCGATTTGCTGCCTATCCCCTCAAGCACCTGGATGGTCTACGGCGCGGCGCTGTTTGCCTTGGGCCTGATCATGTGGCGCCTGAGCCTGGACCTGGTATTGACCTTCGCGTTACTCGGTGGCGGTGTGGTGGCTGCGTTGCTGCTGGGCGGCTTGCTGTTGCTGTTGCTGCAAAGCCTGCGGCGGTTATTGGCTCGCGCCTCCCTGCCCTGGCGCCTGGGCCTGGGCCAGTTGTTGCGTCACCCGTTGGCGGCGGCAGGCCAGTCCCTGGCGTTTGGCTTGATCCTGCTGTCCATGGGGTTGATCGCGCTGTTGCGGGGCGAATTGCTCGACACCTGGCAAAACCAGTTGCCCAAGGATGCGCCCAACTACTTCGCCCTGAATATCCTGCCAGCCGACAAGGACGCCTTTGGCGCCCGCCTGCTGGACGTCCAGGCGCAAGCTGCGCCGCTTTACCCGGTGGTGCCAGGGCGCTTGATCAGCATCAATGGCGAACCGGTGCAGGAAATTGTCAGCAAGGACTCCAGCGGCGACCGTGCCACTCAACGCGACCTGAGCCTGACCTGGGCAGCCGACTTGCCGGCGGGTAACGTCCTGACGGCAGGTACCTGGTGGTCGGCGCAACCCACTGAGGGGGTTCCTGGCGTGTCGGTGGAAGCCAAAGTGGCCGAGAGCCTGAAGCTCAAGCTCAACGACCATCTGGTGTTCACCATCGGCGGTGAAAACCGTGAAGCGCGGGTTACCAGCCTGCGCACCATCAACTGGGATAACTTCCAGCCCAACTTCTTCATGATTTTCCAACCGGGCACCTTGAAGGATCTGCCCGCGACTTACCTCACCAGCTTCTATCTGGCTCCCGGCCATGACCAACAGATCGTCGATCTGTCACGGGCCTTCCCGGCGGTCACTATCCTGCAGGTCGAGGCCCTGCTGGAGCAGTTGCGCAGCATCCTTGCCCAAGTGACCTTGGCCGTGGAATACGTGCTGTTGTTTGTACTCGCGGCGGGCATGGCGGTGTTGTTCTCTGGCCTGCAGGCCACCCTGGATGAACGAATCCGCCAGGGTGCATTGCTGCGCGCCCTGGGTGCCGAGCGTAAGTTGCTCGTCAAGGCCCGACGCATTGAGTTCGGCCTGCTGGGCGCCGTCAGCGGCTTGTTGGCGGCACTGGGCACCGAACTGGTGACATGGGTGCTGTATCGCTACGCCTTTGACTTGGCGTGGCATCCCCACCCGTGGTTGTTATTGCTGCCCGTGATCGGTGCTTTGTTGATTGGCGCTGCCGGCGTGTTCGGCACGCGCCGTGCGCTGAATGCCAGCCCGCTGACCGTATTGCGCGAAGGCTGAAACCCGGATGGCACGTACCCAGCCAAGGTACGTGCCATCAGACGGGCTTCACATATTCGATCTTGGTGATCCACCAGCACACCTCCCCGCCTGGGGTCTGTTCGATTGCCTCGTCATCCACCTCCTTGCGCAGCAGGGCCCGTGCCATGGGTGAGTCGATGGAGATGTAATCCATGCGGTCGTAGATCTCGTCATAACCGACGATGCGAAAACGCTTGGTCTCGCCCTGCTCGTTTTCGATTTCGACCCATGCGCCGAAAAATACCTTTCCCTCCTGCTCGGGCATGTACTCCACCACCCGCATGTCTTCCAGGCGTTTGCGCAGGTAACGCACGCGCCGGTCTATCTCGCGCAACAGCTTCTTGTTGTACTGGTAATCGGCGTTTTCACTGCGATCTCCCAGGGAGGCCGCCCAGGTCACTTTGCGCGTGGTATCCGGGCGTTTCTCTCGCCACAGGTAATCCAGCTCTTTTTTCAGCGCTTCATGACCTTCTTTGGTAATCAGCTTGGTACTCAAACGCTTGCATCCCCAGGCAATGTGCAATGGTGCCGTTATGCCAGGGCATCATGCCCAGGCAGCGGCTGGCTGGGACTGATGATAAATGAACCCTGGAAAGTATCCAGGCCGGCGCCCCATTACCTCACCCATGCCCCTCCAGCACTTGATCCAACTCAAGCAACGTGCCCTGCATACGCTGGCGCATACCCGACAACTGCAACATCATCATCGCCAGCTTTTCGGCCTTCTGGCTGACCTCCAAGCCCTGCTCCTGCAAATAGGCATGGCGCTGTTCAAGTTCACGGCCCTTCTCTTCCAGCTGGCTCTGCTGCTGTTGCAATCGCGCCTGCCACTGTTCGAGCATCTGTTCCTTCTCCAGTACTGCGCATTTTTTTTGCGTCAGTTCCTGGGCGACCTTGGCCAGGTTGCTCAGTGCGCTGTCCATTTCGAGCAAAGAGGTATGGTCCAGCTGAGCAGGCGGGTCCAAGGGTTCGGGCTCCGGCTCAGGTGGGTCCAACCGCAGGTTGTTTGGCTCAAAGTGACTGTCATCTTGTTCAACCGGAACAGGCGACGCACTGCTCTCAACCTGCTCCTGCGGTATCGCGACCAGCGACCGCGCCGGTTCCTCAACGGTGTCTTCATCCATAGGCTGCGGCGCCGTCGTGGCTGAGCGCGGATTTCGCGGCGGCGCAACCATTTGCGACGAGAAGCGAATGGACGGCACGATCACTGCACTGCTTTCGATCGCAGGCAACGCCGGGGCTGACATGCCCAGGGTGATGACCTTCATGACCAGAGCCTTCTTGATGATCACCGAGTGGTGATCCTCTGGCCTGGCCGGCGGTAACCGGCAGCCTTTCAAATCAATGAAATGAAAGGGAACCTGGGGTTCGGCAATGGGCGTCGTCTTCGAGCCGGCTGCGGCTGCCATCGTCAGGATCTGTTTGAAGACTTGCATGGCTAATTGCAGGTCCTCTTTGGAATCAACGCCTCCCAGAAAATACCGTTCAATCTTTTTACGTAATGCGGCGATATAGACCCTGGAGTGGCCGGGCTCTGCCTCCTCATCCAGGCTGTACACCAGAAAGTTGGACGCCGTTTGCGTAACAGCAAACCCGCACAACAAGGCGCCGTTAACGGGCGTCCCTTCATCGTTGCGCTCAAGAACAAGAGTACGTAGAAGCATCATGGCAATCAGGCCTCATTACAAAAAAGAAAACTTTATATAAACATCCGATAAACATCCGGGCATTAATAAGTATTCAAAACAAAACAATTGTTTCAGCGAATTATCGGAGCGAACGTAGGATTCTTCTTATTAAGCATACTTCGCGTTCCCAAGCCTTCATATTGAACGTACCCTTTTTAAAGCACTTTCCCCTACAGCCGGCCCCCCTCACACGCCCTGCAAAACTTATTCGGTAAAACCATGATCGAGATAAGCAACCTGACAAAACAGCTGGGCAAAACACGCGTAATCAGCAACGTGTCCTTCTGTGCCCAGCGCCAGGAGTGTGTGGGCCTGCTGGGAGAGAGCGGTGCAGGGAAAACCACACTATTGAGCTTGATCGCCGGGGCGATCAAGCCGACGGCCGGGCATATCACTATTCAAGGTTTCAATACCCATACCCATTCAACTCAAGCCAAAAAAGTCATTGGCTATCAACTTCAAGGCGGCCTCGACCATCACACGATGTCCGTCAAACACATGCTCAATTTCATTGCTGCCATTCGCGGTTTGAGCGGGCTGGAAAAACGCAGCCAAGTGGCGCAGGTCGCCGCACGCCTGGAACTGCTGCCCGTGCTCGACTGCGCCATCAGCGTACTTTCCCTTGGTTTGAAGCGCAGAGTGGCAATGGCCCAGGCGCTCCTGCATTCACCAAGCCTGCTGCTGTTGGATGAACCCACAGAAGGGCTCTGTCCTGATCAACGGCTCAAGTTCCGGGCACTCATTCACTCCCTGAGCGAGGAAATGACCATCATCATCGCCTCCCGCCATTACCAGGAGCTGGCGGACATCTGCACCCGTGCCTTGGTTATGGCCGGTGGCCGCCTGGTGGCCGATGCCTCGCTGCCCGACTTACAGCGCAGCTCCCGGCATTTCCAGGCCGTCACCCTCGCAGCAGACACCCCGCTGGACTTGCTCGCGCTGGCCGTATTGCCCGGCGTCGCCGGCATCGAAGAAGACCGACATGCACCCGGCAAGGTGACGGTCCTGGCCATGCCTGGGCATTCCATATTTCCCGCAATCAACGCGCTTATCACCCATCGCGGCTGGAATATCACGTCAATGAATCTGGAGCCGGGTCGCCTGAACGATGTCGTTCACCATCTGAGCCAAGAGGTAACACCTTGAGACTGCTACCTGTCATTTTCAAACGACAACTCGCCAACTATGCCTGCGCGCCCAGCACCTATCTGAGCGTGGCGATTTTTCTCGCGCTATGCGCAGTGCTGGGACTGCATTCCAGCCAATGGATGGAGCGCAACAGCAGCGATCTGCAGGCCTTTTTCGAACTGCATCCCTGGCTCTATCTCCTGCTGGTCCCCCTGTTATCGACGCAGTTGTGGTCGGATGAATCCAACGCCAGCTTTTACGACACCCTCAATGCCTTGCCTGTCACCTCAGTGGAACGAGTGATCGGAAAATTTATCGCAGCATGGACTGTCTGTGGCATTGCGCTGATGCTTAACTTCCCCTTGGTAATTGCCGTCAATTATCTGGGCACGCCTGACAATAGCGTTATCGCTTCGCAGTTCCTGGCCAGTTGGTTGCTGGCGGGAAGTTATCTTTCCGTGGGTTGCTTCATCTGTGTACTTGCGAACCAACGCCTGCTGATTTTCTTTTTCACCCTCGGCTTGTTGCTGACCGCCAGTGGGCTTTCGTCAGTACTGGATGCACTTGAACAACAAGCACCGATATGGGTTATCGACAGTTTGATGTCCCTGGATCCCATTGCCCGCTTCAGCGCGATGGATAACGGCAGACTCACACTGCATGACAGCCTGTACTTTATCAGCATGATCGTTGCTTTTCTGTTTGCAACCACCCTAACACTCAACTACAAAAGCAGTTGAGAAAAGGAAGACCACTGATGGGATCCGCTTTTCGTGCGGGTATGACACTTCTCGTCATATCACTGCTGTTTCTGGCACTCAATCTAGTCTGGGTACCCAAACTACCTACTGCCCAATGGGACTTTTCCCAAGAAAAAATCCATACGTTATCGCCAGCAACGCGGCAACTACTTGCCTCACTTGAAAGCCCCCTGGATCTGTATTACTTCAATACCCTCAATGCGCCGCAAAAAAGCCAGGCATTAGAACGTTATGGTCGGCGCGTCGAAGACGTGCTCAAAGCGTTCGAAAAAGCGGCAAACGGCATGATCAACTTACATATCATCAACCCCGCTCCCTTTTCTGAAGACGCCTACAAAGCCAGCTTGTTCGGGCTTGATGATACACAAGGATTTCTTGGTCTTATCGGCACCCGCGCTGGCCAGGGCGCCCAACGCATCGAAGCGTTCCGCCCTGAGCACGAGTCATTACTTGAATATGAGATCAGCCACCTGATCTATAAGTTGGGGCACCCTGAGCGTGCCACTATCGGCCTGCTGTCGGGCCTGTCGCTGGATAAACCGGCCAGCGAGTTGCTGGCGTTGATGCGCGAGCAATTCAATGTGGTGGAACTGGCGGCGAACATCGCTCAGGTACCGCCATCCATCGCTACATTGATGGTCATACAGCCGCACGCCTTACCTGAGCGGGCCTTATATGCCGTTGAGCAATCGGTATTGAAAGGCACCCCGTTGATGATGTTCATCGACCCCGTGAGCGAGATAGGCGCTGACGCCGTGTCAGCGAACGCGAGAATGGAGGGGCTGCTGAACGCGTGGGGCATCCAGATGCCGGAGGACAAGCTGTTGATCGACAATCTTTATGCCTCATCAGCCACGCCCGGTCCGGGAATCCCCCGGGTACTGCACCCCGCCCGGCTACACCTGCCACGACAAGCCATGGCCACGACGGATATCAGCACCTGGGGACTGGACAGCGTCATCGTCTCAAGCAGCGGCGCGCTTTCGCTAGCGCCCAAGAGCCGCTCACAGCTGACCCCGCTCCTACTGAGCTCAGGGCAATCGGCCCTGTTGGACGCAAAACGCTTTGCCTCGGCGACGACATTCGACTCGCTCATCGATGAAACGGCAACTTCAGGGCAGCGCCACGTAATCGCAGCGCGCATTGAGGGGCCCGCTTACTCAGCGTTTCCCGACGGTTTCAAGGGCCAGCCGCCCGGGCTGCAAAAAGCAGAACTGATTCAGATGGTAGTCATGGCCGACACTGACCTGCTAGCGGACACTCTCAGCCAGGCAAGACCCAACGGCAACGCGCAGTTGGTATTGAACACATTGGATAACCTGGCGGCGCCCGACGCACTCAAACGCATTCGACCCCGTGTCATGCACCAACCGTTGCACAGGCTGGATCAGATGCGGGACCAAGCCGCACAGGCGTATCGGAAAAACTCGCTTGAGCTGGAGCGACGACTTGAGCAGACGGAGCAAGCGTGGCGAAGGTTGAACCCACTGCACACACGGCTTATCACCCAAGCGGTGGATACCAGTACCCAGTTGCAGGCACTGAACAAGGAGCGCCTGCAGTTGCCCATCGAGTTGCATGCGCTCAAGGCGCAGGCCTATGCCCCGGTGCAGCGTTTCGAGCGACAGCTCAAAGGGCTGATAATCTTGCCCCTTCCGCTGCTGTTGTGCCTGATTGCCTGGTTACTTTTCCTACACCAGCGCCGGCGTCGTACCCCCGCGATCTTTCACTAATCGCTCAGCGACGGGCAATCAGCCCTTGCCGGGCAATGCGCGTCAGTTGGTGGATCACCTCATGGGCGTTGCTGGCACTCGGTGCCTGAATAACTGCCAGATCGAAACTGTCGCTGGCAAAACGGGCCAGTGAATCGCCGTCTTCAACAAACTGGATCAGGAACGCCGAGGGCCGACCGGAACGACGTGGCCAGCCGTCCAGATAGCGCAGCAGTGTCGGCTGGTGCTTGCCGCCCAACAGGATTTTCGGATTGCGTTGAGTCAGGTCCGCGGTGATCGGGGCCAGGCGTATGAGGGGGCGTAGTGCATTCATCGTGTCGTGTCTCTGCCTCAAAAGTCTGCGGGCAGGTGAGAGGCAACACCGAACCAGCGCTTTAGCGGTATTTCGAAGAACGCCCTGCGTGAGCAAGCGTGCTTCTGTCGGGCTGCATTGAGACCCAGTGGCGCCCCGCAATTAGCTGTTTAAATCGGCGCATGAGCAGCATCCTAGAGAAGCCGGTGGGGCAGTGTCAAGAATCCCGGGCAACGAAAAGGCCCGCATCAGCGGGCCTTTTGTGCAGCTTGCAAAACGATCAGTGAGTGATCGCGCGGTCGACAGACAATTTGCCCGCACCTTCCAGCAACACCGCCAGCGCGCCGCCGAGCAACGCCAGCGCGAACTCATAACCGTTGTTGGCCATGAACAGCCCGTTGTGGATGTGTACAGAGAAAATCGCCACCAGCGTCAGGAAGGTCAGGCCCAATGCGGCAGGGCGAACCAGCAAACCGATGATCAGGGCCAGGCCGGCGAAGAACTCGGTACCGCCCGACAGCAGCGCCATCAGCGTACCCGGCGCCAGGCCGATGCTTTCCATCCATTGTGCGGTGCCCGCCAGGCCACCACCGCCAAACCAGCCGAAGAGTTTTTGCGAGCCGTGGGCAGCGAAGATGATGCCGACGAAGATGCGCAGAATAGTCAGGCCATAACCGGCGCGAGTGGACAGTACACGGGTAATCATTGGGCTCATGGGGTAAATCCTTTTCTAGGTAGGGGTTGGTTGGCCGCTATATTAATCAGTTTAAGCAATGATAAAAGCCGAAATATTGCCTAATTAATATCTAACAATTCGATTATTTGCGCGAGGCAATTTTAGCAGCTACCGGCTCAAGGGACTCCCGCTCCCGATCGAACGCCAAATAATACTTGTTGACGCTATTAACATAGCTGACGCCGCCCATCCCTACCTGCTCCATGGCAATGCGTTCAACCTGGAAGAACCACTGATTGGGGTTAAGCCCGCGGCGCTTGGCCTCGGTGCGCATGCCTTGCACTCGCTCCGGCCCCATGTTGTACGCCGCCAGCATAAAGGCCATGCGCTCGCGCTCATTGAGCTTAGGGCTGGCGAAAAACTTGCGACGGATCATCGCCAGGTAACGTGCCCCCGCTTGCACGTTATTGTCGAGCGTCTCGATATTGTTGACCCCCACCCGCTGGGCCGCCGACGGCGTGATCTGCATCAGGCCGGTGGGGCCGCCGCTGTTGCGTGCACCTGGGTCAAGGGAAGACTCCTTGAACGCCAACGCCGCCAGGTTCAGCCAGTCCATACCTTGCTCACGCGCATGTTTTTGCAAAACCGGGCGCAGTTTTTCCAGGCGCTGGCGGTCAGCCCGCGCCAATGGGTTACGGACCTGATAGAGGCGTCGATAGATACGCTGGAAGGCCACATCCTGGTCGGAAGGCGTGTGATAGGTCTTGAGAAACCGATCAATGCTGGCGCGCAGCATCGACGCGTCCTGGCGCACAAACCAGAACTCGTCGCCCGGTTCGCTGATCACTACCTGTTTGTCAAAGCGCAACTTGGGCAGGATTTTCGCCCAGCGTTGGGCAATCGGTTTTTCCACAATCGTCAGGTGAAAAATCCCGGCCTGCACCATCTCCAGAACATCTTCCACCGCCAGGCTGGGGTCAACCCATTCCACTTTTACGGGTGGGCGTTTGTGAAGAGCCAGTTTTTGATTGACCTGACTGATGGCATCCGCCGCCGCACTGCCGGTGGTCAGCGTCAGTGTGCGACCCGACAGTTGCTCCAACTTGGTAAAGCGTCGTTCACCCTTGACGCCCACCAGCCACAACGGCACATCGCTGACAATCGGGTCGCTGGCGCTGACCTTGCGCACGCCCTTAACGTCCAGCAACTCACCGGGCGCCACCAGGTCGCCTTCACCGCGGGCCAGCGCGCCGAGTAACTGGTCCTTGGCCTTGGGGATGATCTTGAGGTTGATGGCCTGCCCATCACGGGCATGGCCGTTGAGGTACTGCTCGAAGGCGCGCAACCGATGGTATTCGACACCGATGGCCTGGCCCTGCACTTCACCGGAACTGTTGCGGCTCTGGTTGACCAAGACGCGCAGGGTGCGGCTGGAGCGAATTTGCGCGAGGTCGCGGACCTTGCCGGGCTTGGTCACTTGCAGCGGCCCATCCAGACGTGCGACCGCCGCCATGGGCAGCAGCAACGTCAGGCACAATATAAGCAACGCCGAGGGTCGGATCATCCGCTCTCCGGAAAGAAAACTGGCCAGCGCGTGCGCGAATAACGCAGTGCTGGTGGTCAGAAACAGAGCGCTTTATGCGCTGGCAAGGCGTGCAACGGCGCCACGGTGGCAGGCAATCGGCCCACCACAATGTCGCTTGCGACGTTCAAAGACAGCGTTAACGCATTGTAGTTCTTGGTTTTTCTTATCAATCTACAGCTCTGATATGCTTTCCGGCCGCAGGCGGAGATAGCACCATGCAACTCATTGATATTGGCGTCAACCTGACCAACCCCAGTTTCGACGAGAGGCACACGGCCGTTCTCGAACGCGCCTACGCCGCTGGCGTGCAGCAATTGGTACTCACCGGCACCAGCGTCGAAGGCAGCGAACAGGCCCTGCAACTGTGTGTAAAACTCGACGAAAGCGGCCAGCGACTGTTCAGCACTGCCGGCATTCACCCTCACTCAGCCAGCGACTGGAACAGCGACAGCGCTCAACGCCTGCGCAGCTTACTGGGCGACAGCCGAGTGCGCGCCGTGGGTGAATGCGGGCTGGATTTCAACCGGGACTTCTCCCCTCGCCCCCAGCAGGAAAAAGTCCTCGAAGAACACCTGGCCCTGGCCGTCGAGCTGAAACTGCCGGTATTTCTCCATGAGCGCGATGCCAACCAGCGCCTGTTGGAGATCCTCAAGGACTACCGCGACCACCTGCCGGCCGCCGTGGTGCACTGCTTCACTGGTGAACAGGCAGCGCTGTTCAGCTACCTGGACCTGGACTTGCACATTGGCATCACGGGTTGGATCTGCGACGAACGCCGTGGCACTCACCTGCATCCGCTGGTCCGGGAGATTCCCCGAGGCCGTCTGATGCTGGAAAGCGATGCGCCCTACCTGTTGCCACGCACGTTGCGTCCCAAACCAAAGAACGGTCGCAATGAACCGGCGTACCTGCCCGAAGTACTGCGCGAAGTGGCCTTGCACCGTAACGAAACAATTGAAGACCTGGCGCTGCACAGCACCGCGTGCGCCCGGCGCTTTTTCGGCTTGCCTGGCATCGATTAATGCGGCGCATTGACCCATGTCAAAAGCGCTGTTCTGAATAGCGGCACAATAATGGCACCTTGCCAATACTGTTTCCGCTATCAGAGAAAACCTTCCATGGGTGCCTGGCTTAGCAATATCTCGCTCAAATACAAATTCTGGGCCGTCAATGCGGTCGCCTTTATCACCACCCTGCTGCTGGTGCTGTACGCCGTACAGCTTGAACAACAGGCGCGCAGCCAGGCAGCGCAGGCATCGGCCCAGGCCCAGGGCCGCTTGCTCAGCGCCTGGCCAGCCGACAAAACCTTGCCCACGGGTGAGCACTGGCTCACCTTTGCCAAAGGCCAGATCCCCCTGGATTTGCCCGCCCTGAGCACTGCCAACGGCTGGACTGAACTCAACCACATGCCGTTGTTCGGTGAAAACCCGCTGATCGGCGCCGAAGTGATCAGCCGGGCCGACGGCCAGCAGGTCGCAGTCCTGGCCTACGCGCCGAGCCTGAGCCAGGTGTTCCGTGAACGCTTCACTCATTACGCCGTCGCCGTGGCCGTACTGATGCTCGCCATGCTCGGCGCCTCGCAGTTGTTGATCCGCTTTCTGCTCAGCCAACTCAACACCCTCAAGGATGTGATGCTGCACGTTGAAAAAACCGGCGACCTGTCGGCGCGGGTGCCATTGGCTTGCAAGGATGAAGTCGGCCAGATGGCCAGCGCCTTCAACGCCATGCAAGCCAGCTACCAGCGCGTGGTCAATACCGTGGCCCGCACCGCCCGGCAACTGGACGACGGCGCCGCACGCCTGGCCAGCAGCATGAACGAGGTACAACACGGGATGCTTGGCCAGCAGAGCGAAACCGACCAGGCCGCCACCGCCATCAACGAAATGACCGCCACCGTCTACCACATCGCCCAGCACGCGGGCGCCACCCGTGACTTGTCTCAGTCCGCCGACACCCTCGCCGGCAGCGGCCAGGCAGTGGTCACCCGGGTGCAGCGCTCGATCGCCGGGCTGTCCAGTGGCGTACAGCAGACCGCTGAAATGATCCAGAAACTGGCCGAAGACAGCCAGAAAATCAACGGCGTGGTCGGGGTGATCCACAGCATCGCCGAACAGACCAACCTGCTTGCCCTCAACGCCGCCATCGAAGCCGCCCGCGCCGGGGAAATGGGCCGCGGTTTCGCGGTGGTCGCCGACGAAGTGCGCAACCTGGCCAAGCGCGTGCAAAGCTCCACCGATGAAATCACCCGCATGGTCTCGGCGCTGCAAGCCGGCACCCGCGACGCCGTGGACTTCATGCAAGAAAGCTCATTCAAGGCCGATGACTGCGTGCAGCAGGCCCAGGAAGCCGGCATCGCGCTGGCTGAAATTACCGGGGCCGTGGCACAGATGCGCGAAAGCAACACCCAGATTGCCGTGGCCGCCGAGCAACAAAGCCATGTCGCCGAAGAAATGAACCGCGCCGTGGTGAGCATTCGCGACGTGACCGAAAACACCGTACATCAAACCGTGGCATCGGCGACTACCAGCAATGAACTGGCGACGTTGGCCGGGGAGTTGAGCAAGGCGATTGGGCAGTTGAAGTTGTAAGACTGTTCCAGCTGTAATCCGACTCCTACGACCAAGTCTCGGTTTACCTGAGATTAAGACGAAACTTCCTCGCCCCTCTCGCGAATAACGCCGACTTCTTTTACCTGACAACCGCTGCAAAGTCCCTCGCCTGATCAAACAGTGCGAGGGATTGCAAATGGTGGTGTTCGTTAAAGCCCTGGTGGATGGGGCTGTCTCTTGATCTCGGTGCTGGCCAACCTGGTGCTGGTGCCGATGGATCCCGAAGCGCCGAAGGTTGAGCGCGTATTCGCGGATTTCCGCACCTGCCTGATTACCTTTGATAAGTGGGCCGACAGCTTTTTAAGTGGTTCGGCACTTAGCGTGGAGCAGGTCTTCAAGGTTGGAGAACAGGTCGCACTGGTCGCACCGGTTTCTTCGAAAAAACCCAGTCGCACGGTCGCTCAATGCAAAGCCCAAGGCGGGCTGACCCTGGTGCATCTGTTCGAAAGCACGCAGTTCGTGCCCATCGGCAACACGCCCGTGAGGCTGCAAGCCGTTGCACGAGACAGAAGCCCGGTAGGTGCGCCACTGCATCGGACCATTGGCCCCAGCGGCATTCTTGAAGTCAACGACTGTACCCGCGACCAGACGTACGAAATCACCTTTTACCCCAACGTTTCCAAGGCTCACGTCCAGGCGCTGTATGCGTCCTATGAGTCTGTGATCGCCGGGTTGGAAGCGGATTTGCGCAAGGCCTGGGCCGAGCAGTTCAAGCCTCGATGGGCAGACTTTGCCAAAGCGCCCGCCTACAAGCGCAGTGCATTACAGGGCATGGCCTTTGCTGCCGGGCTCGGCAGCGCGCTTTATAACCTGTGGGACAACATCACCGAGCTGTACGACCTGCTCGCCAACCTCAAATCCAACAGCGAAAAGTTGCTGAAATACCTGTCCGAAGCCGAGCTGAAGGCGCTGCTCGCGCTGGGCAAAGACACGCTGGCCAAGGGTTTGCTGGTGCTCAGTGATGAGCCGCTGTTGTTTATCTACCTGTCGGCGCTGGTGGCCTGGATACGCATGCTGCCGCCGCCCGACATGTACGAACTGCTGGGTGAAATCACCGGCGAAGTCTTGATCAATCTATTGCTGATCTGGGCCACGCGGGGCATCGGGGTCCAACTGCGCCTGGGCGCGCAGACGCTCAGTCACGTCAAGTCCGGGCGGGCACGGGCGTTGTTGGAATTGCTGGCCAAGCAGGTGGCAGGGCCTCGGCTGGAACCCCATGTCGAGGTCGCCAAGCCGGTGTTGCTGAGCAGTGCGGCGACGCCGGTCAAGGCGGTGCCGGCTGTGCCGTTGAAGGCGGGCGATACGCTGGTTTCGAACCCGGTGCCGATGGTGCGCGGCAAGGCCCAGCGCACGGCGTTGGTCCGTCAGGAGCCTGTCGACGATGTGCCGGCTGTGGCTTCAAATCCGAAGGGGGATGCGGCGGCTTCTGCGGATAAAACCGTCACTCACGGTTGCCCGGTGTCGATGGTCACTGGTGAGGAATTGCTGACCCTTACCGACGGCGCGCTGGATGGAATCTTGCCGTTTGAGTGGACGCGGCTGTATCGCACCAGCGCGGTGGAAGTCGATTGCGGGTTGGGGTTTGGTTGGAGCCATGCGCTGGCCCATCGGCTGGTGGTGTCGGGCGATTCGGTGGTGTGGACTGACCATGAGAACCGCTCGACTACCCTGCCCTTGCCCACCGACTCTCGGCCCGCGATCACCAATAGCCTGGCCGAAGCAGCGATCTATTTAGGTTCGGCTCCTGATGAGTTGGTGCTGGCCCAGGCCTCGCGCTTCTATCACTTTCGCGATGGTGTACTGGTCTCGATCAGCGATGCGTATGACAACCGCCTGCGCCTTTGCCGGGATCGTTCAGGGCGGATTGAGCGGCTGGATAACGGTGCTGGCCGTTCGCTGCTGTTGCGTTATGAGTTGGATCGCATCGTTGCGGTGGACTACCAGGTGCATCGTGCCAAAGGGCGAGAGCCCTACGTGTGGGAGACCGAGCAGAACCTCGTTTCCTACGCCTATGACGAACACGGACGACTGGTTTGCGCGACCAATGCTGTCGGGAAAAGCGAGCGTTATCGGTACGACGATCAGCACGTCATTCTGGAACGCCAACTGGCCGGTGGGGCGAGCTTCTTCTGGGAATGGGAGCGCGCTGGCAAGGCGGCGCGTTGCGTCCGGCATTGGGCAAGCTTTTCGCAGATGGACACGCGTTATGCCTGGGGCGATGACGGGCGTGTCACCGTGCATAACGCCGATGGTAGCCAGGAGGTGTATGTCCATGACCAGCGGGCGCGGCTGGTGCAGAGGATTGATCCGGATGGCGCCACGCATTTTAAATCCTACGACGACCAAGGCCGCCTGACCGTCGAGCAAGACCCGATGGGCGCGGTGACGGCCTATCAGTACGACGATGCCGGACGCTTGGTGGCGCTGTTTCCAGGGGATGATGAGCCGACGTCCTACGAGCATGACAACGGTTTTGTACGAATTGTCAGGCGTGGGGAGGCGGTCTGGAAGTATGAGCGTAATGACCAGGGCGATGTCATCCGCAAGACTGACCCGGATGGTAACTCGACTGACTACAGCTACAACAAACAGTGGCAACTGACCGGGGTTTGGTACCCCGACATCAGCTGTCATCGGCTGGTGTGGAACGAGCGCGGGCAGTTGCTTGAGGAGCAATTGCCCAATGGTGGGATCAAGCGCTATCGCTATGATGATCTTGGTCGACAGGTTGCCCGTGAGGATGAACACGGCGCGCAGACAGCCTATGAATGGGACTGCGTCGGTAGGTTGATTCGCCTCGTCTTGCCAGGCGGCGCCACACGCGAATTCAGCTACAACCCCTACGGCAAAATCATCGCCGAACGCGACGAACTCGGCCACGTCACCCGCTACGAATACGCAGACGGCCTGCACCTGATAAGCCGCCGTCTCAACGCCGACGGCACCCAGGTCAAGTACCGCTACGACAACGCCCGGCTGCTGCTCACCGAGATCGAAAACGAAGCCGGCGAAACCTACCAACTCGACTACCACCCCAACGGCCTGATCCGCCAGGAAACCGGCTTCGACGGCCAGCGCACCGCCTACGCCTACGACCTCAACGGCAACCTGCTGGAGAAAACCGAATACGGCGACGATGGCAGGCAGCTAATCACCCGTTACGAGCGCGACCACGCCGGACGCCTCGTACGAAAAACCCTGCCCGACAGCAACGTTGTCGACTACGCCTACGACCGCCAAGGCAACCTCCTCAGCGTCGAAGACGGCCACTGGGCGCTGGCCTACGAGTACGACCGCCAAAACCGCCTCACCGCCGAACACCAAGGCTGGGGCACCCTGCGCTACGGCTACGACGCCTGCGGCCAGCTTCAACACCTGTGCCTGCCAGACAACAACCGCGTCACCTTCAACCACGACAAAGGCGGCCACCTCGCCACCGTCGAACTCAATGGTGGATTGCTCACCTCACATCTATTCAACAGCGGCCGCGAACACCAGCGCCAGCAAGGCCAACTGCTCAGCCACTATCACTACGACGAACAACACCGCCTACACGCCCACGCGGTCACCCAGCAACAGAACCACCTCTACCAACGCCAATACGACTACGACAAAGCCGGCAACCTCACCCGCCTGCTCGACACCCGCAAAGGCGAACACCGCTACCACTACGACCCCCTCGCCCGCCTGACCCGCGCCGGCCACTCCCAAGACGTGCAGGAACGCTTCGGCCACAACCCGGCGGGCAACCTGCTGATGCAAGACCGCCCCGGCCCGGACATCGTCGCGGCCAACCGCCTGATGATCCAGGGCGACCGCCATTACGACTACGACGCCTTTGGCAACCTCATCCGCGAACGACGCGGCAAAGGCCAGCAACTTGTCACCGAATACCGCTACGACTGCCAGCATCGGTTAATCAGCATCACAAAGCCGAACGGCGAAACCGCAAGCTATCGCTATGACCCGTTCGGGCGGCGTATCAGCAAAACCGTGGACGGCAAAACCACCGAGTTTTTCTGGCAAGGCAACAAGCTGATAGCCGAGCACCATGCTGAACGCCATCGCAGCTACCTATACGAGCCCGACAGCTTCCGCCCATTGGCCCTACTGCAAGGCTTCGGCCCAAAAGAAACCAAGCCCTACCACTACCAACTCGACCACCTCGGCACCCCGCAAGAACTCACCGACACCGAAGGCGAAATCGTCTGGTCCGCCCACTACCGCGCCTACGGCCAGATCGCCCGGCTGGACGTGGGCAAAATCGACAACCCGCTGCGGTTTCAAGGGCAGTATTTCGATGCGGAAAGCGGCCTGCACTACAACCGCCATCGCTACTACAATCCGGATATTGGTCGTTACCTGACGCCGGACCCGGTGAAGTTGGCGGGGGGGATCAATGGGTACAGGTATGTGCCCAATCCTACGGGGTGGGTGGATCCACTAGGCTTGAATTCATGCCCAGACGATGGGTGTAAAAAACAAACGAGTGCTGACGATCCATCCTACAAATCGAGCGTGGATGAGGGACAGCCTTCCGCACCTCTTGTTCACGGAGTAGACGCAACCTCCTTAAATAGAACACACAGTATTGAAGGGAAGCGATCAACCAAGCGTGTGGAAGAGATTGCTCGCAGTATGCGAAACGATGGATACGATAAAAATACGCCAATAGACGTGCTTGAGTATAACGAGCAACGCTATATTGTTGATGGGCACCACCGAGCTGCCGCTGCAAGACAAACAAAGACGCCAGTCACCATAAAACTAATCCAGAACATAGGTGATCATAACAGCTCGTTCAACAGCACCAAGGATGTAATAGACGCTTCAAATACAGCAGGATTGGATAGACTAGAAAGGCCAAGAAGATGAGAGCTCAAACTCTAGAACATTTGATCACCGACTACTTGAAACAAGTAAAAAAGGCTACCAATTTACTTGAGCAAGTGTTTGGAACCAAAAATATCATTGGTCTGTGGCGATCCAAACAGATCCCACAGCGCGGGACGGTCGCTGCAAATGTCACCTACGAACTGCACGGTATTGGTTGCAGTGTTTACTTATCTGAAATATGTGTCGACTTTGATTACGGTCCGGACGATAGGGTCGACGGTTTCGACTCGTGGAGGCTGTATATGTACGCATGCGAAACACCCAGCAAGTACAAAAAATATACAGACAAACAAGTCTTGGAACGTGAGTTCAATGCGTACCTAAAAAAGGGAAAAGCCAAGAAAATTGAAGGATCCACATCCAATTTGTACTTCATACAGTCTTGATGCCGTTCCGGTAACCCCCCTTACCCTAGACACCCTGAATATCGAATATGGGATGGGGCTTGATCCTGATAGCTGTGAACCAGCCAATGCATGTGCAAACTGCCCCAACAACATCGGGGGCAAGCCCTGGTGCGGATCAGTCAAGCGAACGCAATGCTCAAAGCAACGAAGATCCAATGTGGGAGCTGGCTTGCCTTAATGCCAGTCAGTTAAGGCCTTTTTGTAGGAGCGAGCTTGCTCGCGAAAAACTTACAGGCGCCGCGTTCATTCAGCGAGCACGCGTTATCGTTGACGTTTTTCGCGAGCAAGCTCGCTCCTACACAGGGCGATGACGCTTAACTGATTGGCATTATGGCTTGCCTGCGAAAGCGGTAGTGCAGTAACAGATGCAGTGACTGACACACCGCCTTCGCGGGCAAGCCCGCTCCCACAGGGGATCTGCGCTTAACTGACTGGCATTCCTCCCACATCCGAACCCACGGCGACACTCTTTCCCACCAATGGTTTGGATGAGCCTTTTCGCAGGACGGGCATACCCAAGATCGAATACCGCGTATAGAAACGGGCAAAGACCAATATGGCAAATCATTTCCAACAGAATGGCGAGTACAAACCGGTCCCAATAGAGGAGCGGAAGTGAATATTGACGATCCTATGCTTGTGCCAAGTAAAGAAGGCCCGAAATCACCTCATATTGGTTATCAAACACCTGGAAAAAGAGGCGATGGAGGAGCCAAAAGAGGCGATATACTGCTCCAACTGGTTCCTGTCAGCCGGTCCAGAATAGGTGTCCCCTGATGAATTATCTGGAAGACGAAATAGACGAAGCCTGTAATGCGCTGAACCTCGACGCTGGAAAGCTTGATTCGAGCGAACTCAACTTGTTGATAAGCTCTCTGACGAGAAAATTCTTCAAAGCGCAAAGCAATGTGCTTGATCCCGTCGAACTGAACGAGAAAAGCACCGAACACAACCCTGATTTTTGGAAGGAGGTGCCGCATCGCATTAGCGGGAATGGCCTGGTTCTGCTGGTATTTGATTCAGCGTACAGCGCCTGGAGAATGGAAAACGCTCGAGTGCTCGCCTCTGTGTTAGGCGAAACCACCGGATATCCGTTTTGGATAACCGATAACGAGCTGACGTTCTTAGTACACATGGACGATCATGACTGTGTCATTTGGGCATGAGCGCCACTCCGCCTAAATTGCAGACTATGAGGCCCATAGCCAGCCCCAATTCGCCACCCCGCCCACCTCAACCTAGACTCTGTCCAAGTTGTTTCAACGGACAGAGGATTCACCACCATGGGCAAACGTCACCCCAATCTCCCCGCCTGGCAATGGCGTCAGTACCCACAGAACCATCAGCACCCGACCAACCTGGCGCTGCACCTGATTGCCGTGCCGCTGTTTATCGTTGGTTTCCTGCTGATCGTGTCGGGCGTGTTCAGTCTCAGCCTGGCCAGCTTCGCCGTCGGTGTGATTGGCATTGTCGCGGGCCTGGCGTTGCAGCGTCATGGCCATAGCCTGGAGGCCCAGGCCAGTGAGCCGTTCAGCGATCGTAAAGATGCGGTGCAGCGCCTGGTGGTCGAGCAGTTCGTGACCTTCCCGCGCTTTGTGCTCAGCGGTGGCTGGTGGCGCGCCTGGCGGCAGCGGCACCACCACTGACCGGCAGGTTCAGGCGAACACCACCACAGTCTGACGGCTGAGGGCGATCAACTCGCCGGTCGGGCTCCACAAGGCAGCGGCAGCGTGGCCGTAGCCGTCGCGGGCGTGTTCGATGTTGACGTGGTACTGGCACCAGTCAAGGGTGCTCAGGTCTTGCAGGGGCTGAATGAACTCGATGGTCCAGGTCAGGGTGCTACCCGGCGCGGGCTTTTTCAGGTGCGGCAGCAACGCCGGTGGCCAGGCGTCGACCAGGGCGAGGATATGCGCCTCGGTCAGTGGTTCTTCTTTTACATCCCCGCGCAACCTTACCCAACCGCCCATCTCGCGGGATTTATTGCCGGTAAACGGCAGGCCACCCACACTCCAACGCATCGCCAGATGGCGCATGAATTCGGGGGTGACGCCCTTGATATAGGGCAGTTCCTGGCACTCATCCCAATGTTTGAAGACCGGCGGCGGCTCACTTGCCACGTCAATTTCGGAGGGGCGAGAGGCGCCAAAACTGGCCTGGACCAGGGTCGCCACTTCACCGTTCTGCACCACGCGCCCCAGCAACTGGCTGACCGCCTTGCCTTCGCGCAGCACTTCGACCTGGTAACTGGCGGGCACATCCGGCGTTACCGGGCCGACAAAGGTGACTGCCAGGGAGCGCAGCGGTCGATCCGCCGGCACCTGAGCGCGCAGCGCCTCGTATTGCAAGGCAGCGACCAGGCCACCAAAGGTAGCCCGGCCCTGGGCCCATTCGGCAGGGATGGTGACATCCAGCGGATTGCTACGGGCAGCATCGAGCAAATCACTAAAGCGCATGGCGACCTCACATCAAGTAAATCGTGGAGGAATCTTAACCATCGAATTGCACAGGCACAGCGCCTATTCCGGCCAAAAACCGGACCGGTTTAAAAACACTCGGCGCTAAGCTTGTCCAGCACGCGGTCGGCCTTGCCTTGCGCCTTGAGCATGGTGCGCTGCCACACCGCTACGCAGGGTTGCAGGTCTGGCTCGTGACCGGCCTGGGCCAGCCATTGCCAACAGTCATGCCAATCACCCAGGGCGCTCTGGGCTTTTTTCAAATGCGACAGGGCGTTGGCGGGTAACTTGTCCAACTCGGGATACGCCTCGGCAGCGTAGCGCACACGCTTGATCAGCAACCGCAGCCGGTGGCGATCATGATCGGGATCCTTCAGGGCCTCATCGAGTCTCTGCCATTGTTTGGCCAGGCGCTTCTGGATACACGGGCGCAAGCCCTTGAGCAGTTTCTGATGCTGGGACGCGCGGATAAACCGCGGAAATGCATCCAGGATCAGCAGCAAGTGCGCCAGCTCCGGGCTTTGCGCCACCTGGCGATAAGCCTCGGGCTGCAGACGCAGGCGCCGATCAGCCGCCTCGTGATAACCGTGCTGATGCAAATACGCCGCCAGCACCTCTCGGTCGCGTAGCGGCGTAGTCAGTTGGCCAACCGTGCTGGCGGCCAATTCAAGCTGTTCCACACCGGGCAGCCCGCGCAAAGGGCGCAACAGGCTGCGCAGGCGGCGTACCGTGGTGCGCAAATCATGCAGGGCTTCATCGTCAGTGACGGCGGCGAGGCGAGCCTGGCAGCTCAGTAACCCTACTTCCAGGCCAATGACCTGAGCGACTAACTGATTGACCAACGCTGACATCCTGCCCTCACTTTCCGATGAAAAATCCTACCCGCCGCTGGGTCATCGCCCGGCGCGAGACTCACGAATGTAGAACCGCGCCTTTTCGGCCTTGTTGGAGCAGCCCTCGAACGCTTCGAACTGCTGCTGAGTCTTGGCGCCAGTCAACAGCGACAACGCCTTGGAGTAGCTGACAGTGCCGGCAAAACCTTCGGCCTTGGCCAGGTCCAGTTCTTTCCAGGCGGCGTCCAATTGCGAGCCGCAGCTGTCGCGATACGCGGTTTTCCCGGCACAGCCAGCCAAGGCCAACACGATCACAGGCACACAGATCCAGGCTTTCATTGATGACACCTCAAATATACAAATTCAGTCGTAGCCTGTAGACGTTGCCTACAGGGAAAAGTGCCTTGTCCTTAGCCTGAAATCAGTAGTACCTATCGCCAGAGCATACCCGAGCCTGATCGCCAGCCTGGAAAAATATTGCGCGCTGTCAGCAAGGATTGAAGCAGGCCCCTTGATGGGTGCATTGTGGGCCCCTGTTTTGCGAAGGATCTGGCCATGAAGAAACGTGTTGCCTTAGTGCTGGGCTCCGGTGGGGCCCGGGGCTACGCCCATATCGGGGTGATCGAAGAAATCGAACGACGCGGCTATGACATCGCCTGTATCGCCGGCTGTTCCATGGGCGCCGTGGTGGGTGGGATCTACGCTGCCGGCAAGCTCGACGAGTACCGCAACTGGATCGAAAGCCTGGACTACCTCGACGTATTGCGCCTGGTGGATGTGAGCTTTCGCCTGGGGGCGATTCGTGGTGAAAAGGTGTTCGGGCAAATCCGCAAGATTGTCGGCGACATCAATATCGAGGAGCTGCGCATCCCCTACACCGCCGTCGCCACCGACCTCACCAACCAACAGGAGATCTGGTTCCAGGAAGGCTGCCTGCACCAGGCCATGCGCGCCTCGGCGGCGATCCCCAGCCTGTTCACACCGGTGATGCAGGGCAACCGCATGCTGGTGGACGGCGGCCTGCTCAACCCGCTGCCCATCGTCCCGGTGGTGTCGAGCCATTGCGACTTGATCATTGCGGTCAACCTCAATGCCACCAACCAGAAGCACTACCAATTGCCGGTGATCCAGCGCCCGCCGGCGTTCAAGAGCCGCTTCAACAGCCTGGCCAAGTCACTCGGCTCGCACCTGCCGTTTCGCCGCAAGCAGGCCGAGCAGTTGATGAAGCTGGAACAAGAAGCCTTGCAGGCCCAGGCCGCTGAAATCAACCCGTGGCTGGAGTCTGCCGAACCCGAAGCCCAACAACCTGCCGCGGCACCGGAGAAAGCCGGCGCACCGAAGTCAGCCACCGGCTCGTTCATCATCGACAACGTCGGGCCTGCATCGCTGCTGGACCTGATCAACCAGAGCTTTGAGGTGATGCAAACCTCATTGGCGCAATACAAGATCGCTGGGTACCCGCCGGATGTGCTGATCAACGTGCCGAAGCGGGTGTGCCGGTTTTTCGAGTTCTACAAGGCGCCGGAGTTGATCGCGTTGGGGCGGGAGATTGCCAGTGATACGTTGGATCGGTATGAGAGTGAGCAGAGTTGAGCGTGTGGGTGTTGCTGATGGCCTCATCGCGGGCAAGTCCGGCTCCCAAAGGGGCATGCATCTCAACTGTGGGAGCTGGCTTGCCTGCGATGGTGCCAGCACAGGCACTACAGATTCAGGCACCTAGCAACCGATACCCCACCCCCGCCTCAGTCACGATAAACCGCGGCTGGGTCGGGTCATCCGCCAGCTTCTGGCGCAGGTGCCCCACCACGATCCGCAGGTAGTGGCTGTCCTCGGTATGGGTTGGGCCCCAGATGTCCTTGAGCAACTGCTGCTGGGTAATCACCCGCCCCGGATGCCGTGCGAGCTGCGCCAGCACTGCGTATTCCTTGCGGGTCAGCGCGACTTCGGCGCCGTCCAGCAGTACGCGACGATAGGCCAGGTCGACCGTCAACGGGCCAAAACTCAAGGCGGCTTCCTGGGCCTCTCCCGCCGGTGCCTGGCGCAGCAGCGCACGCACACGGGCAAGAAACTCCTGGATGCCGAACGGTTTGGTCACGTAGTCATTCGCGCCACCGTCGAGGGCCTCAACCTTCTGACCTTCGCTGGCCCGCACCGACAGCACCAGCACCGGCACGCTAGACCACTCGCGAAACTCGCGCAGCACCTGCTGGCCGTCCATGTCGGGCAGGCCCAGGTCGAGCACCAGCAAATCCGGTTTGCTCAAGGCCGCCTGGGCCAGGCCTTCGTTGCCGGTGCCGGCTTCGATTACCTTATAGCCTTGGGAAGCCAGGCTGATGCGCAGGAATTTGCGGATCTGGGGTTCGTCATCAATGACAAGAATCGTCGCGGTCTGGCTCATGGTGTCTCATCAAAACCCATTAAAAAATTACCCCTCCTGTAGGAGCGAGCTTGCTCGCGAAAAACCTCTAGGCGCCGGGTGCATTCAGGACGCCATCTTTATCGTTAACGACCTTCGCGAGCAAGCTCGCTCCTACAGGTTTTGTTCCAAGGCAGGTGGTGTCGGCAACGGCAGAAACAAGGTGATGCAGGTGCCCCGGCCGTCAATGCCATCGGCCACGCTGATATGCCCACCGTGCGCGCCGACCATGCCCTGGCAGATCGCCAAGCCAAGGCCGGTGCCCTGCCCGCCTCGATCACCGCGGGCAGCGGTGTAGAACATGTCGAAGATCTTCGCACGCTCTTCCTCGGGAATCCCTGGCCCTTCATCCGCCACGGCAAAAAAAAGCTGCTCATCCTGCACGCCCGCACGCAACTGCAAACGGCCCTGGGGCGGCGAAAACCGTGCGGCGTTTTCCAGCACGTTGACCAAGGCCTGCTCGATCAACGCCGCATGCACATATAACAAGGGCAGTTCCGGCGGCACATCGGTGCTCACCTGCAACGGCGCCAGCACGGCGCGCAATCGCCCAAGGGCACTGCCGACAATGTCGCCGGGCGACACCCAATCCCGTGCCAGTTTCAGCGCACCGTGGCCAAGGCGGGTCATGTCCAGCAGGTTCTGGATATAGCGGTCGAGGCGTTCGGCTTCATCGCGGGTGCCTTCGAGCAACTCGCGGCGATCCTCCAGCGGGATCGCTTCACCGAGGGCCAGCAGGCTGTCGATGCTGCCGCGCATGGACGTCAACGGCGTGCGCAAATCGTGGGACACCGACGCGAGCAAAGCGCTGCGCAGTTGTTCGGTTTCGCCGTGCAGGCGCGCCGATTCCAACTCCTGCCCCAATTGTGCCCGCGCCAGCGCCTGGGCCAGCGGTTGGCTCAACGCGGTGAGCAAGCGTCGACGTTGCCCGCTCAATTCCAGGCCAGGCTTGGCACTGACACCCAGCAAACCCAAGGGCCCCTCTTCACTCGACAGCGGCCACCACCACCAACGCCCCAACGGCAAGGTGCCGGTGCCCATGCCAGCCGGCTGATCATGCTGCCAGGCCCAATCGGCGGCGGCGCGTTCGGCTTCGGTGAGGGTCAACGGGCCACCGGTCTCGACCTTCCAGCCGCCCTGACCGTCGCGATTGACCATGCACAGGTCGAGCTCGTTCCAACCTTGCAGATGGTGGGCGGCAGCGCTGATGACGGCTTGGCGGTCGGTGGCAGCGGTGAGCTTGCGCGACAGGTCGAGCAGCTCGCTGGTTTCTTCCTGGGTATCGCGCAACGCCTGCAACTGGCGACGCTGGCGTGCGGCGAGGTTGCCGGTCAACGCCGCCATCAACAGAAAGAACAACAGGGTCAGCACGTCCTCTTCACGCTGAATAGCGAAGGAAAAATTCGGCGGGATAAACAGAAAATCGTAAGTCAGAAACGACAGCGCCGCACACACCAGGGACGGCCCCAGGCTACTGCGTACCGCCACCAGCAGCACGGCAGCGAGAAACACCAACGAGATGTTCGGCAGCGCCAACGCACTGGACACGGCCCAGGCCACTGCGGCAGCGGCGAGGGTCGCCACCACCGCCAATGCGTAATCGAACCACACCAACCCGCGCACATCCGGCAGGCGTGGCGGTGCAGGCATGTCATCGCTGTCGAGGACGTTGATTTCCAAACCGCGGGCATTGCGCAACAGGCGCGCCGCCAAGCCGCCGCCGAACAAACGCCGTCGCCAACGCATCCGCGACTGCCCCACCAGCACCAGGCTGGCGCGGCGCTCGGCGGCATGCTGGATCAGGGTTTTGGCCACTTCCCCAGCGCGCAGCAACACCACTTCGCCGCCCAACCGCTCTGCCAGTTGCTGGGCGTTTTGCAGGCGCAGGCGCGATTGCTCATCCCGTGCACGGCCGTTGTCGATGTGCACCAGGCTCCAGGGCAAATGCCGACGCTGAGCCACGCGGCTGGCATGACGCACCAGGCGTTCGGCTTGGGCATCGCCATCCACGCCGACCAACAAACGCCCGCGCACCGCCGGCGCAGCCTGGCCGAGTTGGCGGTAGCCCTGAGCCAGGTCGTCGTCGACGTGGGCGGCGGCGGTTTGCATGGCCAGCTCGCGCAGGGCCATGAGGTTGGTCTGGGTGAAAAACGCATCGATGGCCGCACGCGCCTGTTCGGGCACATACACCTTGCCGTCACGCAGGCGCTCAAGTAACTCGCGAGATGGCAGGTCGATCAGCAGCAGTTCATCGGCCTCCTGCAGCACCCAGTCCGGCAAGGTTTCGCGCACGTGTACGCCGGTGATGCCGCGCACCTGATCGTTGAGGCTTTCCAGATGCTGGACGTTGACCGTGGTGAACACGTTGATGCCGGCAGCGAGCAGCTCCTGGATGTCTTGCCAGCGTTTTTCATGGCGGCTGCCGGGCGCATTGCTGTGGGCCAGTTCGTCCACCAGCACCAGCTTTGGCTTGGCGGCGAGCAGGCCGTCGAGGTCCATTTCTTCGAGCATCACGCCACGGTATTCGCTGCGCAACAGCGGTTGTTGCGGCAAGCCGCTGAGCAAAGCTTCGGTTTCGGCGCGGCCGTGGGTTTCGACCACCCCGGCGATCAGGCGCACGCCCTGGCGCAGTTGGGTATGGGCCGCCTGGAGCATGGCGTAGGTCTTGCCCACACCGGGTGCGGCGCCGAGGAAGACTTTAAGCCGGCCACGGCCGTCCCGGGGTAGATCGGCTAACAGGGCATCGGCGCGGCCGGCGTCGCTCATGCTCGGGGGTTCCTTCAGGTATTTATAGAGAGTCTTCAAGGCCGCCATCGCGGGCAAGCCCGGCTCCCACAGTGGAATGCATTCCAAATGTGGGAGCCGGGCTTGCCCGCGATGGCGGTCACAAGGCTTACAACGTTTCCAAAGCCATGTTGAGGGCCAGGACGTTTACTACGGGTGGGCCAACCAACGGGCTTTCGATGTGCTCATCCAGCAACCGCTGCAAGGTCGACACCGGCACATTTCGCGCCGCCGCTACTCGCGCCAGTTGATAGACAATCGCCTGCGGTGGCAAGTGCGGATCAAGGCCGCTGCCAGAGGTGGTCAGCGAGGCCAGTGGCACCGGGCCCTGGCCCGGCACTGACTGCTTGCTGGCCTCCTCGACTATGCGAGTGGCCAAGGCCGGATTGCTGGGGCCCAGGTTACTGGCACTGCTGGACACGGTGGCAAAAGCACCGGCGGACGGGCGTGGGTGAAACCAGCGGTCGCCGATAAAGTCCTGGGCGATCAGGCTGGAGCCGCGCACCTTGCCGCTGGCGTCGCGCACCAGGCTACCGTTGGCTTGGTCGGGGAAGGCCACTTGGGCCACGCCGGTGACTACCAGCGGGTAGGCCACGCCGGTGATCAGGGTCATGAGTACCAGCAGGCTCAGGGCTGGGCGGATGATGTTGGACATTTCAGACTCCTCAATTCAGTGGTGCGGTGGGACGCGGAGCGTCCGGGGCGGCGGCGTTCCCACGCAGAGCGTGGGAACGATCAGCAGAGCGTGGGAACGATCAGGTCAAACCAGGTGCAGCGCGGTCAGCAGCATGTCGATGGCCTTGATGCCCACGAACGGTACCAACAGCCCGCCCAGCCCGTAGATCAGCAGATTGCGCCGCAACAAGGCCGCCGCACTCGCGGCTTGCACGCGCACGCCGCGCAGGGCCAGTGGGATCAGCACCACGATAATCAGCGCGTTGAACACGATGGCCGAGAGGATCGCGCTCTGCGGGCTCTGCAAGTGCATGATGTTGAGCACGCCCAGTTGCGGGTAGATCGAGGCGAACAGCGCCGGCAAGATCGCGAAGTACTTGGCCACGTCGTTGGCGATGGAAAAGGTCGTCAGCGCGCCACGGGTCACCAGCAATTCCTTGCCGATCTGCACCACGTCCAACAGCTTGGTCGGGTCGCTGTCGAGGTCGACCATGTTGGCGGCCTCGCGCGCGGCCTGGGTGCCGTCGTTCATCGCCATGCCGACGTCAGCCTGGGCCAGCGCCGGAGCGTCGTTGGCGCCATCCCCACACATGGCGACCAAGCGACCATCGTTCTGCTCATGACGAATACGCGCGAGTTTCTTCTCTGGCGTGGCTTCGGCCAGCACGTCGTCCACCCCCGCTTCAGCGGCAATCGCGGCGGCGGTCAGCGGGTTGTCGCCGGTGACCATCACGGTGCGAATCCCCAGCTTGCGCAACTCGGCAAACCGCTCGCGAATGCCGGGCTTGACCACGTCCTTGAGGTGGATCGCCCCCAGCAACTTGCCATCGGCGCACACCAGCAAGGGCGTGCCGCCGCTTTGGGCGATCTTGTCGATTTCCCGCGACAGCGCAGGCAGCAGGTCGCTGCGTTGCTGGCCGATAAACGCCAGCAGCGAGTCCACCGCGCCTTTACGGAACACTCGGCCCTGGTGGTCGACACCGGACAAGCGGGTCTCGGCGCTGAAAGGTACGGCGGTCAACGCCTCCAGGCTTGGCTCGGCCTGCGGGTGCAAGGCGCGCAGGTATTCAACGATGGACTTGCCTTCCGCCGTGTCATCGGCCAGGGACGCCAGCAGCGCACCTTCGGCCAATTCGCGGCCACTGACGCCAGGCGCCGCGACCACGGCCGAGCAACGACGGTTGCCGAAGGTGATGGTGCCGGTCTTGTCCAGCAACAGCACATGCACGTCCCCCGCCGCTTCCACGGCGCGGCCAGACTTGGCGATCACGTTGAGGCGCACCAGACGGTCCATGCCGGCAATGCCGATGGCCGACAACAAGCCGCCAATGGTGGTAGGAATCAGCGTCACCAGCAGTGCGACCAGGAACACCAAAGGCAAGCTGCCATTGGCGAAGTGGGCGAACGGCTGCAAGGTCACCACCACCAGCAGGAAGATCAGGGTCAGGCCGATCAGCAGGATATCCAGCGCGACTTCGTTGGGGGTCTTCTGGCGCTTGGCGCCTTCCACCAGGGCGATCATGCGGTCCAGGGTGGACTCGCCCGGGTTGGCGGTGATGCGGATCAACAGCCAGTCCGAGACCAGCCGCGTGTTGCCGGTAACGGCCGAGCGGTCGCCGCCGGACTCGCGGATGACCGGGGCGGACTCGCCAGTGATCGCCGCTTCGTTGACCGCCGCAATCCCTTCGACGACCTCGCCGTCACCGGGGATCATCTCCCCGGCAGCCACGCGTACCACATCACCCTTGCGCAGGCTGGTAGCCGGTATCATTTTGAAGCTGCCGTCAGCCTCCTGGCGGCGTGCGCTCAAGCCCTCGCTGCCGGCCTTGAGGCTATCGGCACGGGCCTTGCCACGCCCCTCGGCCAAGGCTTCGGCGAAGTTGGCGAACAGCACGGTGAACCACAGCCACACGGCGATTTGCACGGCGACAAAGGTTGGAACGGTGGTATCCGGCACAAAGCACAGCACGGTGGTGAGGATGGCGGTCAGTTCGACCACCAGCATCACCGGCGAGCGTTGCAGTTGGCGTGGGTCCAGCTTGACGAACGCCTGGACCAGCGCTGGACGCCACAAGGCCGAGATAGCGGTTTTGGCGGGCTCCTGGGGTTTGACCGGGGCCGCGTTTTTTGCAGGCATATTCATTTTCATATCCCTTAACTAGAAGCCCATGCTCAGGTGTTCAGCGATGGGGCCCAACGCCAGTGTCGGCAGGAAAGTCAGGCCGCCCACCAGCAAAATGGTCACGGTCAACAGGGTGACGAACAGCGCGCCATGGGTGGGGAAACTGTTCTGGCCAATCGGTGCGGTCTTCTTCATCGCCAGGCTACCGGCCAGGGCCAGTACCGGGAGGATGTAGCCGAAACGGCCGATCAACATGCCCAGGCCGAGCATCAGGTTATGGAACGGGGTGTTGGCGCCGAGGCCGGCAAATGCCGAACCGTTGTTGGCACTGGCCGAGGTGTAGGCGTAGAGCAACTGGCTGAAGCCATGGGGGCCAGGGTTACTGATGGCACCCGCCGGGCCGGGCAAGCTGGCAGCGATGGCACTCAACACCAGCACGCCGACCGGCATCACCAGCAGGGTCACCACCAGCAATTGCACTTCCTTGGCTTGCAGCTTCTTGCCCAGGTATTCCGGGGTGCGGCCGATCATCAAGCCGGCGAGGAACACCGCGATCAACACGTTAAGCAACATGCCGTACATGCCGGCACCGACACCGCCAAAGATCACTTCGCCAACCATCATGTTGACCAGCGCCACCATCCCACTCAGGGGGCTGAGGCTGTCCTGCATGCCATTGACCGAACCGTTGGACGCCGCAGTGGTGGTCACCGACCACAGCACCGTGCCGGTGGTGCCGAAGCGTGTTTCCTTGCCTTCCAACGGTGCGGTTTGCTCCACCGCCGGGTTGTTCAGGGTTGGATTGGGCTGGTACTCGGACCACAGCGACGTCGCGCCGCCGATCAAGAACAACGCCAGCATGCAGGCGAGGATCGCCCGGCTCTGGCGCAGGTCCTTGACGTAGTGGCCGAAGGTAAACACCAACGCCACCGGGATCAGAATGATCGAGGCCACTTCAAACAGGTTGGCCCAGGCGGTCGGGTCTTCAAACGGATGCGCCGAGTTCACACCGAAGAAGCCACCGCCGTTGGTGCCCAGTTGCTTGATCGCAATCTGGCTGGCGGCCGGCCCCAGGGGAATCACCTGGTCCACGCCCTGCAGCGTGACGGCATCCACATAGTGAGCGAAGGTTTGCGGCACGCCCTGCCACACCAGAAACAGTGCGAGCACCAGGCACAACGGCAGCAGGCCGTAGAGGGTGGCGCGGGTCATGTCGACCCAGAAGTTGCCCAGGGTCTGGGCAGATTTGCGCCCGATCCCACGGCACAAGGCGACCAGGACGGCGAGACCGGTCGCCGCACTGACGAAGTTCTGCACCGTGAGGCCGGCCATCTGGCTCAGGTAACTCAAGGACGCCTCGCCGCTGTAGTTCTGCCAGTTGGTATTGGTCATGAAACTGACGGCGGTGTTGAACGCCAGCGTCCATTCCTGGCCGGGCAATTTCTGCGGGTTCAGTGGCAGGGAGCCCTGGAATAGCAGGATCGAGAACAACAACAAGAAGCCCGCCAGGTTGAACGCGAGCAAGGCCAGCATGTATTTCTGCCAGCTCTGTTCCTGCTGCGCATCCACGCCCGAGAGGCGATAACAGGCCTTTTCGACAGGCCCCAATACGGGCGTGAGCCAGGTGCGCTGGCCTTCCATCACCTTGTAGTAGAACCGCCCCAGAAACGGTGCCGGTACCAGTACCACGGCGAAGAAGGCGATGATCAGCCAATAGTCATAACTGTGCATAGCCCGCTCCTAGTTCCGATCCGCGCGTAACAGCGCAACCAGCAGATAAATGAACAGCGCCACGGCCAATAGCAGTGACACTCCGTCCAGTACGCTCATGGAAGTTTCCCCTTCGTGCGGCGATTGCCGCGTGTGGGGGCATTGTCCGCAGGAGCGGTGTAAAGGAACGAGAGCGAGGGGCTGGGTGGGGCGTAAAGATGGCGTAAAGAGTGGGTTGATGCGGGGTTTACAGGAAGATGTGCAATGGCTGGGAGGGCCTCATCGCAGCATAGGTATCTACACAACTTAGAGCCGACGCTGGACCTGTGGCGAGGGAGCTTGCTCCCGTGGCGCACTGATAGCCGGCGCCTATCTCCCTGAAGCCCCAGGATCCAAATGTGGGAGCTGGCTTGCCTGCGAAGACGGCCTGACAGTCAACACAGTTGGACCGGGTACATATCCGTTATTTAGGTAACGGCCACTTAGGGTTCCGCCCTGACGGCGGCTCACTTTCGAAAAGCGCGAAAGTAAGCAAAGCGCTCTTGCCCCACCACTCGGCACCTCGCTTAGGCTCGGTGTGCCCGTAATCCGCCAGTGATTTGGGGGGCCGCCGCCACGCGCCATCCATGGCGCGGGGCGGCTAAACCGGCATCCCTGCCGGTTTACCCCCCAAATCCCTGTCGAATTACGGCCTGCGTGGTTTAACGGGGCGCCTGAGATCAAGATCACAAGCAGATCAAGAGCAAGATCAAGAGCGGCTCCCACATTCGACTGCGTTCTTTTCAGTTAACACTCGGTCAAGCGGGCTTGCCCGCGAAAGCGCCCGCCAAGTCACCACCGCACTTATGTGGTGCAACTCATGCCACATTCAAACGCCAAACCGTCCCCCCGGCGACATAGGCACTGCTTTACGACACAGTTCTGAGGCTTGGCATAGCCACTGCAACACCTTGAATCATTCCAAACGGTTCAGGGAGCGCAGCACAATGAACACACAACTCAAACCCACCTTGGGCACCTTGCATCTATGGGGCATCGCCGTGGGGCTGGTGATCTCCGGCGAATATTTCGGCTGGAGCTATGGCTGGGGCGTCGCCGGTACCCTGGGCTTTCTAGTGACCTCGTTGATGGTCGCCGCGATGTACACCTGCTTTATCTTCAGCTTCACCGAGTTGACCACCGCGATTCCCCATGCCGGAGGCCCCTTTGCCTACAGCCGCCGCGCCTTTGGTGAAAAAGGCGGCTTGATTGCCGGCCTGGCCACCTTGATCGAATTCGTCTTTGCCCCGCCCGCGATTGCCTTGGCCATTGGCGCGTACCTGAACGTGCAGTTCCCGGCACTCGACCCCAAGCACGCCGCCGTTGGCGCCTACGTCGTGTTCATGGGCCTGAACATCCTCGGGGTGAAACTCGCCGCCACGTTTGAGTTGGTAGTCTGCGTGCTCGCCGTCGCCGAACTGCTGGTGTTCATGGGCGTGGTCGCCCCGGCCTTCAGCTTCAGCCACTTCGCCCTGAACGGTTGGGCCGGTTCCGACACCTTCGGCGCCCCGGCGATTGCCGGGATGTTCGCCGCCATCCCCTTCGCCATCTGGTTCTTCCTCGCCATCGAAGGCGCCGCCATGGCCGCCGAAGAAGCCAAGGACCCCAAACGCACGATTCCAAAAGCCTACATCAGCGGCATCCTCACCCTGGTGATCCTGGCCATGGGCGTGATGTTCTTCGCTGGCGGCGTAGGCGACTGGCGCACACTCTCGAACATCAACGACCCACTGCCCCAGGCGATGAAAACCGTGGTGGGCGACAGCTCCGGCTGGTTGCACATGCTGGTATGGATTGGCCTGTTCGGCCTGGTGGCGAGCTTCCACGGCATCATCCTCGGCTACTCGCGCCAGTTCTTCGCCCTGGCCCGTGCCGGTTACCTGCCGTCCTTCCTGGCCAAACTCTCACGCTTCCAGACGCCGCACCGGGCTATCCTCGCCGGCGGCGTGGTGGGCATCGCCGCCATCTACAGCGACGGCCTCATCAACCTGGGCGGCATGACCCTAACCGCCGCGATGATCACCATGGCGGTGTTCGGCGCCATCGTCATGTACATCATGAGCATGCTCAGCCTGTTCAAACTGCGTAAGACCGAGCCACTGCTGGAACGCACCTTCCGCGCGCCGGGCTACCCCATCGTGCCGGGTATCGCGCTGGTACTGGCGGTGGTGTGCCTGATGGCAATGGCCTGGTTCAATGCCTTGATCGGGCTGATTTTCCTGGGCTTCATGGCGGTGGGTTTCATCTACTTCCAGATGACCGCACAAGACCGCGTCGATGCACCGGCGGATGCAATGTTGACCGGACAATAGCGCCTATGAGGCAGAACGGGCCTACACTGAACTACTCAGAAAGCCCGTCACTCAAAGCAGTGATTACCGTGGGAAAATTCTCCCACGACCCTCTGCCTCAAGGAGCGTCTTATGCCGTGGTATGCATGGTTGATTATGGTAGTAGCGATCGGGTCGATCGTCGGTGGCCTGATGATGCTGCGTGACAGCGCCAACAAGGTGGAACTCACCGACGAACAACGTAAACGCGTAGCCGAGCGCAATGCCCAGGCAGATGCCAAGGATGCGCAAGACAGATAAATCGAGTGTAACCCCGTGGCGAGGGAGCTTGCTCCCGCTGGGCTGCGAAGCAGCCCCCTACTCCCACTCCGCCTTGGCAATATGCAACCCATGTTGCCCCTTATAGGCCGCACGCTCAGGCTGGCTCCAGCCAGTGAGCAACTTATCCTCCAGCCTATAGATCTCAACCCCCAACGGCCGACACACCGTCAACGGGTCCTGCGCCTCCGGCCCCCACATCGGCAACGACAAATCCCCGCCAGGGCACGTCGACAATGCACACAGCAGATCAATCTCGGCAAAGAACTCCAGGTAATCGCCCTTCTGCGCCGGACAGGCCTTCATGAAGTACATGTCATCGTGATTGAGCCCAGTGCACTGGAAAATATTCAACACATCATGCACATCGAATTCCGTCAGCCCATGGGGCAATACCGCACGGGTCAAGTTCGAGTGGCAATGGTGATGAAAGTCCTCCCCGGTCAGCATACGGTTCACATAGGGGTCGCACCGCGTGCCCAACAAATCGTGCAAACGCCCACCGTTTTCATCAATGCCGTAACTGGCCAGGCTGTCATCGGTAATAGTGACCAAGGGCCTTAGAAAAGGCAGGTTCGACCACAGCCGATCATGGGTGCTGACATGGGCGCCTTGAAGCTGCCGGGTGCGCGCGGCCCACAATCGTTCGCGTGGGTCGTTGGCGTTCCACACGTTGAAATCCCCCACCTGCGGCCCCACCGGCGTGGACACCCGAAACACATGCCCGGCCGGCACCTTCCACGCCCTCCCCGTTCGAATCGGCACCTCAAACTGTTCGATCAACGTACGCTGGCCTTTCTGATCACGAATACGCTCATAGAACGCCGTATCCACCTGCAACGCCGAACCTTTGCTGACCTGGTACGCGGCGGGATAGTCTTTGTACATGGGGCACTCCTCCATCAAGGATGATCAAACAAGGCAAGGGAAAGGTGTTCCGAGTCATCCAGGTACAGACTCATCGCCTCGCTGGCGGCCTGGGTTTGGTTGCGGGTTAGCAATGTGTATATCTCATGTCACGCTCCAGCCAGGGTGACTGGAAACGTTGCTCGTCAGGCGCGGCGCAGAACACCAGACGCAACTGGGCAATCACCTGAGCGAAAAACTCGTCGAACAATGGGCTGCCCATCAAGGCGACGATCTGTTGGTGGAACATAAGACTGTGGGTGGCCACGGCTCGCCAATCTTCGCGCTCCCGGGCCAAGTGGGTGGCGTCAATGGCGCTTTGCATACGTGTCGATTGAACGTCCGTCAGCGGCCTGCCGTGGGCAATCGCCTGCAACTCCAGGGTGCGGCGGACGACGAAGAGGTCACTTACTTCTGCCCGCTCCAGGCGCCGAACCATCACGCCCTTATTGCGGATATAGCGAGTAAGGCCCTCCTGGCCCAGACGATGCAGCGCCTCTCGAATCGTATTGCGTGATGCGTTGTAGGCCTTGACCAGATCAACCTCGACCAGCGGCATGCCTGGCAATAGCCGTCCACCGATAATGTCGGCGCGAAGCTCCAGGGCGATCTGATCGGCTAAAGACAAAGTGAGTGTCATCGTTACCTCAAGATTGTTGAACAATCACTAAGGAAGAGGTAATCACGTTTCGTGCCAATGCTGCCTGCGAATTACCAGGCGCTAGGTCCGATAAAGAAAAGGCCGGTCAATGACCGGCCTTCTGCGCTTTTATTACATCTTCAATTAATAACCACCCTGTCGCGATTCTTCTCCAGCAGTGCCTTGCCGATGCCTTTTACTTCCAGTAACTCATCCACCGCGGTGAACGGGCCATTGCTTTCGCGATAGGCGATGATTGCCTTCGCCTTGGAAGCACCAATCCCGAATAGATCGCGACGCAGGGTCTCGGCGTCGGCGGCGTTGAGGTTGACCTTGGTGGACTGCTCGGTCTTGGTCATTTGGGTGGAGATGGAGGTTGGGGGTTCCGGCTTGATGGACGGCGCGGCGGTGGTGGCGACGGAGAGGCTGGTGAGGAAGGCGAAGATGAGGGACGAGATGTAGAGGTTTTGCATTGGTGACGCTCCATGATATCGGTAAGGGAAAAAAGCAGCTTTTCCGACGCTGCTTTTCTAACTTAGGCGATGGGTGGAGGGTGTCAAAATTGGGGGTATTACAAAGTGTTAGAGAGCCGATTGAAGTCGCGTGCGGTTACGAATATCTAGTAACTTTCAAAATGGCCATTGATAACATCAAGGTCAGCAGAGAGCCCTGCAGACCGATCATTACGGATGGACGTCGAGCGGAACAAAGAAGCACGACGCCGGAGCGCCGCACACTTCATATCGCGGCTTTTGTCTGTTCGGAGTAGGCAACCGGCGGGGCGTCGGTTTGCTCCTCCCGCTTTTTGCGCATGAATCTTTTTTCTACATGAACAAAAGTAAAGGTCGACAACGCAACGATGATCGGAATGGTCATGAAATTCACAGCCCAAAAGGTTACTTTATCAAGAGCAGCAAGATCGAGGAATACAGATAATATCTTGAAGGACAAAAACAACACTGGCAAGTGGAGCAAATAAACACTGTAGCTAATATCGCTGAGCCTGTTCAGGAACTGATAATGCAAAAAACGCGGATTGGAAATAGTAATACTTATGAAAAATATTGTGGCCAGAGCAAATCTCAACGCTCCGTAGCCAGGAACTTCAACCAGTCCGCACATCCAAACAAATATAGATATAGCAATTATCATGGATGAAAGTTTTATAGCTTTATTTGTAATACTTTTTTTATGAATAACTGCTGCACCCATGCCTGACAGAAAGTATGCCCAGCACACCACGGCAGAAGTACCCAGGTCAATGGCAGCAATCAGTATGGCCACCGTCATGATAACGGACCGATAGGGAGATCGGTAAAAAATTGCCACCATGGGTAGCACTGCATAAAAACGCCACTCATGAACCAACGTCCATGTTACGGAACTCAGAGGAACAAGAGATACGCCTCCAATTTTCATTGGATTATCTATAAAATTAAACGTTACTAACCCTGCGATAGTGGTAATGGACTCTTTATTCAGAAATTCAAACCCTGAAAACGAAGCCGCAATAATAAACACTAAGAGTGATGTCAGATAATAAAGCGGAGCCACCCTTCTGATTCGGGATACAAAAAAATCGCCCCAATCAATATCTTTACTCTTGATAACCTTGTCAAAAAAAAGAAAACCCGTTATGCAGAAAAAAATCTGCACACCAAAAGATCCGAGGTTTGGGTAAATTTGTCCCCACGCAGAAAAGACAGTATTTTTTACACCCAGATTTATTAGCACAAACGGGGCATGATTAACAAAAACAAATATAGCCGCTAGACCACGCAGGCCATTAATAAACTTGTACTCATGCTTAACTTATGCACTTTCGATTTTCGACCTAAATATCGAAGAAAAAGCAACAAACAATAGTATTATTGACAGCGTGAGCGTGATGACTTCAAGTGAATATTCAGTTTTCATTTATAAAGTTACTCATGCAATATCTTCCTGTTCGGGCTACGTCGGAGAAGCTCCATGGATGTTCAGGCGCGCGGGCTCTCCGTTCGCTTATCACGAGGTAGCGCGCATGGGAATATCACGATGCGTTACCCCGAGAGATTGTATTCTGTAAGCGTCATGCATGGGAAGAAAATGTAGAGCACTAAGGCTCGTTGAATAGGCCCAGTTTCTGCCGTTTTCAGTAAACGCACGTTGTGGCCGACGGTGACGTGTCGACGAGTCGGCCCTTTAACAGACGTTGGTTAATGCAAATAAGCCATACATTTATTTATGTCATATAAAAGCACGAATATCTATAACGCAGAGATAACAGCACAGCCGTACTATTATCTCCGACTAACATCTAAATCACAGCTCCAACCTTCTCTGCTGATAAGACCAGTCAACAATTTCGCCATCGGGAGTATAGCCGCTCACCGTTTCGCGCAACAATTGACGCACTTTACTGTAATCATGATTTTCAATAGCGCACAACAACTCCGTCAATCTCGGCCTCAATATGCCCCAAGACAAATAATCTTCGTTAGCGCTCATGATCATCGGGTGTTGCGTGGCATCGACATTATCGCCGATGAGTAATTCTTCGTAGAGTTTTTCCCCAGGCCGAAGCCCTGTAAACTCAATAGCGATATCGCCGAGCGGCTTTTTTTCTGAACGAACACTCAGGCCTGATAGGTGAATCATTTTCTCCGCCAATTCTGTGATTTTAACCGGCTCCCCCATATCTAATACAAAAACATCTCCTCCCTGGCCCATTGAGCCTGCCTGAATAACAAGTTGAGCCGCCTCAGGGATGGTCATGAAGTATCGAGTGATTTTCGGGTGAGTAACTGTTAACGGACCACCTGATTTAATTTGCTTGTGAAATAGCGGAATTACGGAACCAGAAGACCCCAAAACATTTCCAAACCGAACCATTGTGAAGCGAGTGTGATTTAGAGTAGGAACTGCATCATTGAAAAGCGCAGGTTCCAATTCACGACTGAGCGCCTGCAGCGTCATCTCCGCAAGCCGCTTGGTGCTTCCCATCACATTGGTAGGGCGTACCGCCTTATCAGTCGAAATAAGTACAAAATTAGCAACCTGTGAAATAATAGCTGCTTGAGCAGTATTTAACGTGCCAATAACATTATTCAGAAAACCTTCCGAAATATTATGCTCTACCATCGGCACATGTTTATAAGCAGCCGCATGATAGACTGTATTTACGTGCCAGGTTTTCATTACATCAACTAATTTATCCTGATGACGTATAGAACCCAGGATCGGAAGCAGTTTCACCCCTAACGAATCCCTTAATACTCGTGCCTCCAGTTCAGACATAATGCTGTATAAATTATATTCACTATGCTCAAAGAGAATCAGGGTCGTTGGTTGCAACTCGAGGATCTGGCGACACAGCTCAGATCCAATTGATCCCCCTGCGCCGGTAACCAGCACCACTTGGCCCCGTATGCAATGTTCCAGCAGATCTTCTTGTGCTGGTACAGGATCGCGCCCTAATAGATCGGCAATATCCACCTCTTGGATATCATCCACTTTGACCCGCCCACTGGCCAGGTCCATGAAGCCGGGAACACTACGTACGTGTAAAGGAAAACCTTCTAGAAATCCAAGAATTTCCCGACGACGTCCACGCGTCGATGAAGGTATCGCTAATAGAATTTCTTGAGCTCCTGTGGCATCGATCATTCGTTGAATATGTTTGGGCTTATAAACTTGAAGACCTGAGATCACCCGATCTGAAATAGTGGAGTCATCGTCAATAAACGCTACAGGCCTCATCAAGCGGCCCATGCGTAATGCGGCGACTAGCTGATTTCCCGCAGACCCGGCACCGTAGATAGCCACGCGTGGCAAACCATCGTCACGGTTAGTGAAAGGCACATGTTGAGCAGCGGTAAACCAGTCTCCCAAGAAGAATTGACGCAATGCTAATCTCAACCCTCCTATCATGATGAGACTTAGCCACCAATAGTTAAAGATGATAGAACGCGGAACGACATTTTGGTGATTACTGTACCAATAAACAACCACACCAATAATTAGCGAAGAAAGGCTCACGGCCTTGACTATAGCGATTAACGCATCATTTCCAAAATAACGTAAAACTGCACGGTACATACCAAAATGTATAAACAGCGGTATGGTCACGATTGGCGCTGTCAAAAACAGCCAGGTGTGCAGCACAAACGGATTGATCATTTCATCGAGACCTATTCGCACGACGAAAGCCAACCAAAGCGCAAACCAGACTAGGAAAACATCAGTAATCACTTGTAAAATACGTTTATACCTGCGCGGGAGGCGTAATAAGCGCGATCTCAGTGAGTTCATATTTTCCAAACCTCTCGCAGTTCTAACAATCCAAAATCCGAATATAAGCCCATCACTATTACGCTCTCGCCACTCCTAAATCTAACAACTTGCCTCTTTGACTCCGGCCTTGAATTTCAGAGCTAGGGCAACGAGCGGGACATAGGCGATCAACATACCGACAGCACCATCAACTCTGTCAAATGCGACGAGCCATGCTATCGGTGCGAGCCAGACTAAGTTTATCAAAATCACACATAGTGTGACGGGGATGTGGGCATTAAAGGTACGCGAGGCGTATTGATAAGCGTGGCTGCGATGTGCCTCATATACTTTTTCACCGCGTACTAGCCTACGAAGCAATGTGAATGTGGCGTCAACGATAAATACGCCTAACAGGATCAGCCAGACCCATAGGAGCGTAGACGAAAAAGAAACAGCTTTAAGCGAAATGATGGCCAGCGTAATACCCAAAAAGCCACTCCCCGCGTCGCCCATAAAAATTCGCGCCTTTGGAAAGTTCCAATAAAAAAAGCCTGCCGTCGCCAACGCTAAATAGATAGGTGGCCATAACAACTCCTCATACCCCAACAACCAATAGATTAGAGCAGCAGAAGAGCACGCGCAGATAGCTTCAGCACTCGCCAAGCCGTCTATACCGTCCATGAAGTTGTAAAGATTCAACATCCACACAGCATATAAAACAGCTAACGTACCGCCAACCCAGCCTAGGTTGACTTGCAATCCAAAAATCGTAACCGACGGTAACCCGCCAATCCAATATAACGCCCATACCGCTGAGAGGAAATGTCCTAACAAACGCCAGCGAGCAGGTATGTGCCCATGGTCATCCAGAAATCCTAAAGCGGCTACCGTTAAACCCGCTAGGAACGATGCGAGAAAAAAAGCGTTATCAATCAAATCAAAAGAACGCATTAAACCAAGGGATATCAGAAACCCCACCACAATTGCGAGCCCGCCGCCGCGTGGGGTAGGTACCGAGTGTGAACTTCTGCTGTTAGGAATATCTAATACATTGCGCTGGAGGGCATAACGACGTAATAATCCTGTAAAAAAAATAGAACTTCCTATTGAAACAATCGCTATCCAGAACGTCATGTGCCAATCCCTACCTGCAATAATTTCGAAGTGAATCACTTTAATAAATGGAATTTTTGGCCTGCTTCGACCAAAGCTTCATCGGTCTTTTTCGCAGGAACCCAATTCAATCGTGTTTTAGATTTGGCAGTATCGACAACCAATGATCTGCACAGCTGCGTGTATAACGAACGCTTCCCGAGCGCGCTGGCGACTGAACGCAATACCGGGTCAGGAAGGCTAAACAATCTTTCTTTTCGTTTCATGCCCGACGCGAGGAGCTTGATAATTTCGCTAATGGAAAAATCATCTCCATCAGAAACTAAAAACAGTTCGTTTGCAGCCAATGGATGCTCAATACAAAGCTCAACGAAATCCACCAGATTATCCAGCGCTATCATACTGCGCTTATTTTTCACGGCGGCGAAGGGCAACGGTAATCCCGACGCGATCAGCTTCAGAAGACGATTAAAATTGCCCGGTGCTTCCGCGGCATACACTAAAGGGGGTCGGATGACTGTCAACTCCATCGACTCTCCAGCAAGTAATTCTGCCAGCTTGTGCTCTGCCTTTAATTTCGAGCGTGCATAGTCTGCATGCGGCCGGGGCTCATCGCTCTCGGTAAAAGCATACTTATCCGTTTCCGCACCATTTACGCCAATAGAGCTAATGAATATAAACCGACGGACACCTGCTTTTATCGATTGCTTTGCTAAATTAATGGCACCTTCGACATTTATCCGTTCAAACTCCGTAACTGGATCCTCGCTTCCCGCATTCAACACGTGTGCGCGCGCAGCCAGATGGACAACGGTATCAACGCCTTGCAGGGCACGATTCCAATCAGTATTACCGTCTACCTCACCAGTCGAAAACATCTGAATATCAGATGGCACATCAGTAGAGGGCCTGCGGTAAGTGCCGACAACTGAGTATTTGGCTGAACTGACGAGGTGCCCGGATAACGCCCGCCCGATAAAGCCATTCGCACCAGTAATAAGGATTTTCATTTAGTCCTGTCTAACACTTTCTGGTAAATTTTCAGAATTTTATCCAACATAATATCGAAAGTAAAATTTGTACGATATCTGTATTGACCTGAAATGCCCTGCTTTTTTCGAAGCTCTGCGGATTTAATCAGTTGCGTCAATGCGTCGACCAGCCCTTGCTGATCCCCACGGTCTACCACGAAACCGTTATCACCATTCGCAACCAATTCAGACACCCCCCCTACGTTAGAGGCGATTACCGCAAGTCCACTGCGCATCGCTTCCAATATAGTCAGCGGTAACCCTTCCCAATCAGAAATCAAGATGAAAACGTCAGATCGCGAAAGCCTGATCGGAACGTCATCACAAGCCCCTGAAAAAGCTACTTTTTCAGCAATTCCCAGCTGTGCTGCCAATTTCCGGGCGCTTTCCAGTGTGGGGCCGTCGCCCACCAATTCGAGCTCCCAATTTTTGGTTTCCACTTTAGCAAGTGCTTCCAATAGGAATTTTTGGTTTTTAGGTACTTCGAACCTTGCAACCATGATCAAGCGTATTTGATCAGATTGTGTAAAGCTGACTCTATTGGAGCTGACCTCAGGCATGCCATTGTGGATGGTCAGAACAGTCTCTTCATCGCCCACTTTAGCCTCCAGAGCAAGTTGCCTGTCAAACTCAGAAACCGTAAGGATCTGGTCTGAAAAACGAGCCATTACTCTCTCAATATTACGGTATACGAAACGACGTTTCTCAGATACTCCTTCCGTAAAAGCCCAACCATGTGCTGTAAAGACCGCTGGCAAACCGAGACTTTTAGCGGCCAGTCGGCCTAGAATGCCAGCCTTGGAAGAATGCACATGGACGAGATCAGGTTTTAGCTTGGAAAGCATTGCTCGCAACTCAAAGAAGGCGCGAATATCTTTTCCAGGACTGATTTCACGAACAAGATATTTCAATGAGTGGCACGACAGCCCCAAGTCCCGCGCTCGAGTATTAAAGACGCCCTCCCCGCCCACGAGGACATCGACGCTATGACCTGCTTTTGATGAGCCAAGCGCTAAATCAAGAAGATGCACACTGGCGCCGCCAATAACGTCCGAACGGGTGATGACATAAACAATTTTCACACTGCGCACCTTTTCAAAATCATTACCCAGGCCCAACTTTCCGGCTCAAGCGAGTGACTATTTCTTGTCGATATACACATGCTAAAAAGTACCGTTCAAGAATTGCCCGTGATCAAAATCATCAGGTCCGTGGTTGGGCATACAATTCCTCCCATCTATTAACCACAGACTCTAAGGAGAAGTTATCAACCACTCTTGATCTTGCAGAGATGACGAGTGACCTTTTCTGCTCGGGAGTAAGATTAAGCGCTGAGATAATACCTTGACGTAGCGCTTCGGGTTTGAATGGCTCTACAAGATAACCGCTGTCACCCAATACTTCTTTCACCCCACCGCAGTCTGTTGCGACCACTAACGTTTCGCATGACATCGCTTCGGCCACGACAAGCCCAAAGCCTTCCCATGCAGAAGACAAAATATACACGTCAGCAGCACAGTAGAATGAAGGAACGTCGTCACGACTCCCGAAAAATTTTATTTTTTCGTTTAAATTGGCCTTGTTAACATATAGCGCGAGATCTGCAGCCAAAGGGCCATCGCCTACTATCCACAAACATATATTTTCGTGATCTTTTAAAACCAGCTTGAACGCATCTAACAGGCAAGGATAGTTTTTTGCTTCAACAAGACGTCCAACAGCCAAGAGAACTCTGGTAGAAGAGTCCACAGACTCTCTGGCACGAACTTCATTACGTACATGCTTATCAAATATAAAACGCCCGGTATCTATGCCATTGGGCACAAAGACCATACGCCCAGCAGATGAAGCGCCTTTTGCAATGAGTATATCAACCGCCTCCTGGCTTACATTCGTTGTAAGATCAGCTAAAAAATCCGTCAACCGGTAGGCCAGCATCTTCAGCTTACCTCCTTCATTGGAACTATGTGCCGTACAAATCAGCTTGGGGACTTTGATAAATAAACGAATTATCCTCGCTATTAAGTTCGCGTGCACCATGTGGCTATGCATTACCCCGGGTTTAAATCGTCTAATCAATTTAACCAGATTATTAACCGCACGCATCATTCCGAATATGGTTTTATTACCATTTATAGCAACCACCGTAACATTCGGATCTTCAGGAAGCACATCCGCGTCGCCCGTCAAATAAGCAATTACAACGTTATGCCCCCGTGCGCTCATCCGATCAGCAAGATTAACGACTTGCCTCTCGGCCCCGCCCATGCCCAACCCAGTAATAAAATATATAATATTCATCTAGGCCTTCCTAGAAACATATACAAAACGCACTGCACAGATCTGATTAAATTTTTAAATTTATAAAATACGGTCTTCTCACGCAAAAATTGCGACCAATAATAAATAAAAAACCCTTTAGGATTAGCCCTTAGATGGCGCGAAAAATTACGACTATATCCATCTTCAAGGTAATCGCACAGATAAATAATTTTTCGTGTAAAAAATACGATATCGCCCGTATCTCCTAATTTATTCCAAATATATAGCTCGGGAACAAATTTCTCGCCCTTAAATATCGGAAAAGGAAATTTCGACATTACATCAGTTCTAAATATATAAGCCAAGTCACCTGCGAACAATTTTCCGGCCTCCGTCGGCGTAGAGACCAAGCTTTGCTCGGCTGTCTTTAAATCATTACCGAGTAACTCACCGCTGAAATACGCCTTACGATAGCACAAGCCCACTGTGCTATCCGTCGCTTTTGTGATGGACGCTATTATCGTTTCAACTGCGTCAGGCACCAGTGCATCATCGCTGTCTACAATGAAGATCCAATTTTTTTTCGCTGCTGCTATCCCGCTATTAATAGCCGCGTGCTTTCCAGCGTTATTTTGCCTGATGGATGTCAGGTTAAAACCCAAAGTTTCTTCCTTTAACTTTTCAACGAAATCCTGAGTCCCATCTGAACTCCCATCGTCTATTAGCACCCATTCAAACTCTTTTGAGCTTTGTTCAAGCAAGCTCTTGAGCAAACGAGGCAGAGTGTTATAACGATTATATGTTGCCGTTAAAATTGTTATCACTCAGTACGCCCCTCAAGATAAGTGACTGGTTTATATCGATAAGATAATATAAGAAACGTAACACACAGCATGAGTTCCGCCAGAATAAATCCAAAAACGATGCCGTTGACGTAATAGCTAATCGACAACACACTTGCCAGAATAATTGATACTACCGAGAATAATAGCATTGCAGAGCTCGCCACTTTATCCATACCACGAGGTATAAGCATGCATAAACCCAACGCTTGATTAGCCATTCTGAAGGGGATTATCCATACAAAAATCTGCAAAGTTTTCGTCGCCTGCTCGAAATCCGCCCCCAGTATTTTATTTATTAGAAACCCTCCTGCCAAAGAAATAAACAATGCACTTACCCCCCCCAGCAAGAACATCAGCCCGACAATAACCCAAGAAAGTCTGAATGCGTTTTTTTCAGAGTGAAGGTACTGCCTATTCAAATAAGGAAAAAAACCTATAAGTACCGGATTTATAAAACCTACAAATCCTCGTATGATTTTTTCAGCAGGAACATATCCTGAAACAGCGAGTTTTCCACAAAGTAGTCCTACAAGAGCAGGCCCAGCGCTAAGCAAGATATTATTTGAGCTCTTATAGATGAAAACATGAAATCCTTTTCGAATCTGAAGCCATCCACCTAACAAGCTGAACCGAACGCGGCATCCATTTCGATAACATAAATAATTCCCGAGCAACGTATTTGCCAAAGCAAATGTCGCTAAAATAGACAACGCCACCAAAGCATCAGTTGGATCCCGAACAAAAATAAACAAGCATGAAAGGCTTGCAACACGCAACGCCACCTCCAAAAAGACGACAAGCGCAATCTTCTCGAGCCCTTGAAAAAACCAAAAAGGGCTAAATCCAAACGCTACAAAATACAAAAAACCCAAGCCTATCACTTCAGGCTCAAAAGCTGGCGAATTGAAAGACAAGTAAAAAAGCAGCGCAACGAAACTTATAATAGACGTAATTATTAGCTTTGCAGATAGGACTTCGCCAAACACCCGGGACAGTAACGAAATGTCAGTCTTAGCTAAGGACACCTGTCTGGCGGCGCTTAACGAAAAACCGTACTCCACAACAAGCGAAGATAGCAGAGCGACCGATTGAATCAAAACTACCTTGCCGTATTCCTGCACACCCAACGAGCGCGCCAGCACGGGAATTTCCAAGATAGGCACCAAATAACCAAAGAGCTGTACAAAAAAAAGTAGGCCCATGTTTTTAAATACGGTAAACACTTTAACACCCTACCTTCTGGCCATACCCGACATTGATCAAACCGGCATCATCATACTTATAAATACGAGAAAGCCAAGACACCATCAAAATCCAATAGCCCCACTCTGACATTTCAGTACTCAGCGGGTGAAAGAGCATGATAAAAATATAACAAAGCACACCTAAAATTGCGGCAAACTTAAAGAAAACATTATTATTTAGATCGAAACCCTGCACCAGTGACAACAAGAAAAACACAAACGGCATCAACATTAGAAACAAGAGTGCCAACTCACCCAGAACTCCTACGTCACCAAGCATGCCTAAATATACATTATGGATAACAATATTTTCTCCATCCACCACGCTAAATGAACTGCCGAATCCGCACCCGAATGGAAAGCATTTTTGAACGTTCGATATTCCGTCCCGTATCATCGCCGCCCTGACGGGGTCACCCTCAAACAAACGATTCAAGACCAATAATGAATCATGATTCGTCAGATCAATATTTGAAGAGAGCAGTACACAAACTCCTGCAATCAAGCAAAGTATCGCGACCAGCAAGGTTTTGATGGGAAATACCAAAAAACGCAAAAGAAAAAAGGAAAATATGACAATCGCAAACCATAGAAAGCCGGTTCGACTGGAGTCAGCCAACAATATATACACCGATGCCATTAAAACGCAGCCCGCAAAAATTGCACCTCTCATACGAGCCGTGAGTAACTTTGCAATGATATAGGGTGCAAAGAAAGCACAGACTTTCCACATTACACCAGGGTAGGCAAACTCACTTCCTTGTCGGCCATCCCCCAATTGAACATAGAATCCAGCAAAAAAGAATTTCGACATTACAAATACGACGAGACCCACCATAATCGAAATCGAAGCGATCTTATAAAAATCGTTCAATTCCAGCAAACCCGAACAACTGTATATCACCAGAAATAATATATAGATAGCTATAAACTTGACGCCTTGATAAGCCGTATAGGCATCCGAGTTAATTACAGCAGAGATCATAAAAGCAAGTGTTATCAAAGTAAAACCGAGAGTGATAGAACTTACTTCTGGCGACAACTTCAATCTACCGCCACTGCCATAAACCCCAAATACTAATACCCCTCCCCACAACAACCAGTAATTAAGTGAGCCAATAATATTCCTAGTGTCACCCAAGGTCACGAGTACGCTGGCTGCCAGCACGGCGAGGAAGGCGTAGCGTTTATTAGTTTTCATATCGACCTCAGAATAAGCTCAGTTGGAGCATGCGCCAGTTGCCAATCGAGCCATTCTCAGGTACCGATTAGGTGAAAGGGGCCACTGGAAAGGCCATAGGCCCGCCAGCGATAAAAACAATTTTACACTGCAATCGACGCTTCTATCTAGAATCTTCTGCCAAGTCAATTCTCAGAACACAAATATCAGATGGCAATTTGCCTTGATGATAAGGATCTCGGCTTTCACGCCCGCCCACCACTGAAACTCACCGTGGTGAACAACTCCCTGTACTAGAAGTTGAAGAAATCACTAAAGTTTCGACTCACGCAACATGTGCTTTATTACCCGGAAGAAAGCGATTGCGCATCCAATAACCAAGCCTAGCAATAAACCACCGATTATGAGCAAGGGGCGGTTAGGGCTTACTTGGGAAGTAGGCTCTAGCGCTTCTTTATCAATGGCTACAAGCCTAAGGTTACTCATATCCTTATTCACACTCAGCAATCGTGCTTTCTCTGCGCGCAATGGCTGCACATCAGTCAGAAATAACTCATCGTTCACACGACTCTTCAAGACTTCAATCTCTCGATTGGACTCCAGCAGCTTTAACTCTTTGGCAATTTGAGAAATCCGTCGCTCAGTGAAGTCATTAGACTTCCGCTGTAGCAAGACCGTGCGCTCAGCTTCAAGCGCATTGACCCCCATAAAATACAACGGAATTTGCTGATTGTTAATTTCTGTTCGCATGCTGACAGACCCAGAATGTGCATCGTCACCGACAGAGGTCGGTGAAGCAGGCATCATAATGTTCAATTTCTTAGCAATTGTTATGGCCTCATTGAGCTCTGCAATTCGATTCGAATTTAAACTATGAAGTTGCGTCCGGAGCCCTTGAAGCTCGTCTTGTAGCTGAGCTCGGCGAATTCTATCTGACTCAGAAAGTGATGCAATTCTTGCTTCCTTCCATGTGTCATAGCTTGAACGGGCTGCGGCCAACCTGCCGTCGATCTCCTTTAAACGGTTATTGATAATAACTGTCAAATCCGCCGATATATGATCACGCTCATTTTCTATTGCATAGTCCACAAATCCATTGAGTATTGAAACCCCATCGATCCCTTTGGGATAGTTCAGCTCAAGCTTCAAATAAGAACTGAGCGAATCAACTTTATCTTTATCAGACAACATTAAACTTATAGATTTTTTATTGAACTCTTCAAACGCCTGCTGAAGATTACGTCCAGGGCGCACAAATCCCTCGAAGAGCTTTTGATGGGATCTAAAAAACTCCATACGAATCTCGTACGACTCTAAGGCCATACCGACCCGTACCAAGGCCTCACCAGGAGGTAAAACGTAAACTTCCGAGCGATTAAGTGCATCCAATTCATTAATCGCAGCAGGCCGAAGCACACTGCTCACTTTGTATTCTGGCGTGACCGAAAATGCATATGCCGCAAAAATCGATGCAATCAATGCACTCGCGGAGAAAATGATTGTTTTTTGACGCCAAATATTTGTTATAAGCGCCAACGAATCAATTTTTTTATGCTGGGGGATGAGGACGGAGCGTAAGCTACTACTCACAACAAAAACCTGCCTTCAGAGAGAAACTGCGGGCTCGTTATGCAAAACAGATTGTGTCTTTTCTTATTTTAATTGGATGACCGCTAAAACCAGCTTCGTTGCTAAATTTTGAGCGCACAAAATGCCCGTTATCGAGAACAGATTCCATTCTGCCATCTCTTTGGCATATTACAAGTCTTGATATGTATGTAGGATGATTCTGGGTTTTCAGGAGGAACTGTCGCAACCCACCAGCCTAGGTCGCTACGCAGCTCAAAGCCCTTGACATAATTGGGTTTTCTGACAAACGGTCGCCAACACCGCTCATCTCCATCACAGCTGCCAACCAAGACTAAACCCTAAGCCATCGACTTACCCCGACGCCTACGCACAACCACCCCCAACACCGGCCCAATCACCATCCCCACAATCAAAGCCACCACCACAAACACCGCCACCGGCATCTGCGCAGTACTCCATCCCAGGAACGACAGTGCCACACCCTGCTGGTTCTCCAGCACAAACGCCAGAACCACCAAAGCCGCAAGCACCGCAATCAACACCGCAACAACGCGCTTAACCCCACGCATACCCTTCTCCTTCTCCAAAAACACTCAGACGCCTTCTTCCTCTTCTTCGTTCACCCGATCGCGCAATTCCTTGCCCGGTTTGAAGTGGGGAACGAATTTGCCGTCGAGGCTGACGGACTGGCCGGTTTTTGGGTTGCGACCTACGCGCGGTGCGCGGTAGTGCAGGGAGAAGCTGCCGAAGCCGCGGATTTCGATGCGATCTCCGGTGGCCAGGCATTGGGACATTTGCTCAAGCATAGTCTTGATAGCCAGCTCCACATCCTTGGATGAGAGCAGCCCTTGATGGGTGACAATTCGTTCGATCAACTCCGACTTCGTCATATTTTTCCCTTCTTTTTCAAGCAGCTAGGAAAAGCGCTCCGAAGGTTTTAGCATGAGTTGATGAATTTGAACAGCCCATGTGTCAACTTATCTGAGGCTGAATAAACACGTTCAGCGAGCGGTCAACCCCTTACTTACAGATCACCAACATGGTCCGCGTCACCGCGCCAGCAGGGTTCCAGCCGAACAGGTAGTCACCCTCTTCGTCCTCGGCATCACTGGAACGGGTAATGACCTTGTAGCCCTGCATCTTGCATTCACGAGCGGCGCGCTTTTCGCACCTCTCCCACTTGTTGCCCAGGCCAGAGCAGTCGATCTCGATGCCGCTGACGCCGCGCTTGGCGTGGGTCTTGGCGCTGGTGGAGGAGCAGCCTGCAAGTACCAGCAAGGCGAGTATTACGATAATCCTGTTCATTCAAACCCTTATTGAGTCAGCAACGCGAAATAGCCGTTTTCAAGACTATAGTCAGTTCTGACATTGGGCTGAATGCCTTGGTTCGGTGCAGTTACTTCATCAAATTTCAGGAAAAAAAAAGGGCCTCGCATCGCAAGGCCCTTGATCGTGATCGTTCCCATGCTCTGCGTGGGAGTGCAGCCAGTGACGCTCTGCCTCACTGGCGCTAACGGACGAGACGCAGAGCGTCTCAAGAGGCATTCCCACGCGGAGCGTGGGAACGATCATGAATCCTGAATGAACGTGTCGTCTGTGAGTTTTTCGCGAGCGAGCTCGCTCTTACCGTTGAGGCGTCAGGCACAAAAAAGGGCGACCGAAGTCGCCCTTTTTCTACAGCTTTACAGAACTTAGTTCTGCTTAGCCATTGCCTGGCGCAGCAGTGCCGCCATTGTGGTGTCAGCAGCAGCTTCCGGAGCAGCTTCTTTCAGGCTCTGGATAGCTTCTTTCTCTTCCACTTCGTCTTTCGACTTGATGGAGAGCTGAATCACGCGGCTCTTGCGGTCAACGCTGATGATCTTGGCTTCTACTTCCTGGCCTTCTTTCAGAACGTTGCGCGCGTCTTCAACGCGGTCACGGCTGATTTCGGAGGCTTTCAGAGTCGCTTCGATATCGTCGGCCAGAACGATGATGGCGCCTTTGGCGTCAACTTCTTTCACAGTGCCTTTAACGATGGCGCCTTTGTCGTTCTCTTGAACGTACTCGGAGAACGGATCGCTTTCCAGTTGCTTGATGCCGAGGGAGATGCGCTCGCGCTCTGGGTCAACCGACAGGATAACGGTGTCCAGCTCGTCGCCCTTCTTGAAACGACGAACAGCTTCTTCGCCAACTTCGTTCCAGGAGATGTCGGACAGGTGAACCAGGCCGTCGATGCCGCCGTCCAGACCAATGAAGATACCGAAATCGGTGATCGACTTGATGGTGCCGGAGATTTTATCGCCCTTGTTGAACTGGCCAGAGAAATCTTCCCATGGGTTAGATTTGCACTGCTTGATGCCCAGGGAGATACGACGACGCTCTTCGTCGATGTCCAGAACCATAACTTCCACTTCGTCGCCGACTTGTACGACTTTCGAAGGGTGGATGTTCTTGTTGGTCCAGTCCATTTCGGAAACGTGTACCAGGCCTTCCACGCCTTCTTCCAGCTCTGCGAAGCAGCCGTAGTCGGTCAGGTTGGTAACACGCGCGGTTACGCGAGTGCTTTCTGGGTAACGAGCCTTGATAGCAACCCATGGATCTTCGCCCAGCTGCTTCAAGCCCAGGGAAACGCGGTTACGCTCACGATCGTACTTCAGAACCTTGACATCGATCTCGTCGCCAACGTTGACGATTTCGGAAGGATGCTTGATACGCTTCCAAGCCATGTCGGTAATGTGCAGCAGGCCATCGACGCCACCCAGATCGACGAATGCGCCGTAATCGGTGAGGTTCTTGACGATACCTTTGACTTGTTGGCCTTCCTGCAGGGATTCCAGCAGAGCTTCACGCTCGGCGGAGTTCTCTGCTTCCAGCACGCTGCGACGGGAAACGACAACGTTGTTGCGCTTCTGGTCGAGCTTGATGACTTTGAATTCCAGTTCTTTGCCTTCCAGGTGCGTGGTGTCGCGCACTGGACGAACGTCGACCAAAGAACCTGGCAGGAACGCACGGATGCCGTTAACGTCGACAGTGAAGCCGCCTTTAACCTTACCGTTGATAACGCCCTTGACCACTTCTTCAGCTGCGAAGGCTGCTTCGAGAACAATCCAGCATTCAGCGCGCTTGGCTTTTTCACGGGACAGCTTGGTTTCACCGAAACCGTCTTCAACCGAGTCCAGAGCAACGTGAACTTCGTCACCGACATTGATAGTCAGGTCACCAGCATCGTTGTAGAACTGTTCCAGCGGGATCAGAGCTTCAGACTTCAGACCAGCGTGAACGGTTACCCAGCGAGCTTGGTAATCGATATCAACGATAACACCGGTGATGATGGAGCCTGCCTGAAGGTTCAGGGTTTTTAGGCTTTCTTCAAAGAGTTCCGCAAAGCTTTCGCTCATTTTAATTCCTGTTGATAAGGGCGAAGAATACGCCCATCTCCACACCCCAGACGGTGTGGGTCAGTTTCAGTTAAAAGAAGCCACCGCAGGACTATGACTGGTCCCCTGCGGCCTTCTTGATCACCCGGCGATATCGCGAATGGCGATTTCACTCATGATGCGTTCCAGCACCTGCTCGATGGACAGCTCCGTGGAATCCAGCTGTATGGCGTCAGCCGCCGGCTTGAGCGGGGCTACCGCACGCTGGGTATCACGCTCATCGCGTGCACGGATCTCATCTAGCAGACTCGACAGACTAACACCATCGACTTTGCCCTTCAACTGCAAGTAACGGCGGCGTGCCCGCTCCTCGGCGCTGGCGGTCAGGAAAATCTTCAGCGGCGCCTCGGGAAACACCACCGTGCCCATGTCGCGGCCATCGGCCACCAGGCCCGGCGCCTCCTGAAATGCGCGCTGGCGCTGCAGCAGCGCCTCGCGCACGGCAGGCAGCGCGGCCACTTGGGAGGCACCCGCGCCGATACTTTCGGTGCGAATCACATCGCTGACTTCATCACCTTCCAGAATAATGCGCTGCAGCTGACCCTCGGTCGCCGCAATGAACTGCACATCCAGATGGGCGGCAAGTTTGGTCAGCAACTCTTCGTTGGTCAGATCCACGCCATGGTTGTGCGCAGCAAACGCCAGCAGGCGGTACAACGCGCCAGAATCCAGCAGGCACCAACCCAGGCGCTTGGCCAGAATGCCAGCGATTGTGCCTTTGCCCGAGCCGCTAGGCCCGTCGATGGTAATCACCGGTGCTTTGATATTCACAATTGAGCCTCTTGGGCAACACGGATGCCGACTTGGGCACACAGTGTCAGAAAGTTCGGAAAAGACGTAGCAACATTGGCGCAGTCAAGGATACGAATAGGCGCCGTCGCCCGCAGGGAAGCCACACTGAACGCCATGGCAATCCGATGATCGCCATGGGCATGCACTTCACCGCCGCCCATCGGGCCACCGTCAATGATAAGCCCATCAGGCGTGGGTTCACACTTCACACCCAGGGCCAACAGACCGTCGGCCATTACCTGGATACGATCGGACTCCTTGAGGCGCAGCTCCTCGGCCCCGCGCAAAACGGTGCGGCCCTGAGCGCAGGCTGCAGCAATAAACAGCACGGGGAACTCATCAATCGCCAACGGCACCAGGGCCTCTGGAATCTCGATACCCTTGAGCGCGGCGGCACGCACACGCAAATCCGCAACCGGCTCGCCGCCCACCTCGCGCTGATTTTCGAGAGTGATATCAGCCCCCATCAGCCGCAGGATATCGATCACCCCGGTGCGGGTCGGGTTGATACCGACATGCTCCAGCAACAGCTCCGAGCCCTTGGCAATCGAGGCCGCCACCAGGAAAAACGCCGAAGACGAAATGTCCCCCGGCACTTCAATACGCGTAGCGGTCAACCCATGCCCCGACGCCAGTGACGCCGTCGCGCCCTGCACCGCCACCGGGTAGCCAAAGCCGCGCAGCATGCGCTCGGTGTGGTCGCGGGTCGGTGCGGGCTCGGTCACCGAGGTTTTACCCTCAGCGTACAACCCCGCCAACAACAGGCAGGATTTCACCTGGGCACTGGCCATGGGCAGTACATAGTTCAAGCCCTTGAGCGATTGCCCGCCACGAATACTCAGCGGCGGACGCCCGTCCGGCCCGGTTTCGATGATCGCGCCCATTTCCCGCAGCGGCTTGGCTACGCGGTTCATCGGGCGCTTGGACAGCGAGGCATCGCCGGTCAGCACGCTGTCGAAGCTCTGCGCTGCCAACACACCGGCCAACAGGCGCATCGACGTGCCGGAATTGCCTACATAGATCGGCCCCGGCGCAGCCTTCAGGCCCTGCAGGCCGACGCCATGAATGGTCACGCGCCCATGGTGCGGCCCCTCGATTACCACGCCCATGTCGCGAAAGGCCTGCAAGGTCGCCAGGGCGTCTTCACCCTCAAGGAAGCCTTCCACCTCGGTCACACCCTCGGCCAACGACCCCAACATGATCGATCGGTGAGAGATCGACTTGTCACCCGGCACGCGAATGCGCCCGCTCAAGCGGCCACCCGGACTGGCGATGAAGGTCAGGTCATCGGTGTTCACTGCGGTTTCCATATAGGCCCGGCGCGCAAGGATTTTGCTGAAATGTTCACGCGCCACCCGCGCACGAGTGAACACGCCCAGCAGCTGATGGCCGTCTCCCGCATCCACCGCGTCCCGCAAGGCGTCGAGGTCACTGCGGAAGGTGTCCAGGGTGCGCAATACCGCTTCGCGATTGGCGAGGAAGATGTCGTGCCACATCACCGGATCGCTGCCGGCAATTCGCGTGAAATCGCGGAAGCCACCGGCGGCGTATCGGAAAATCTCGAGGTTTTCGTTGCGTTTGGCCAACGAATCCACCAGGCCAAATGCCAGCAGATGCGGCAAGTGGCTGGTGGCTGCCAACACTTCGTCGTGACGCTCGACCTGCATATGCTCCACATCCGCGCCCAGCTCGCGCCAGAGACGATCCACCACTGCCAACGCCGTGGGATCGGTTTGCGCAAGCGGCGTCAGGATGACCTTATGCCGACGGAACAACTGCGCATTGGAGGCCTCCACCCCGCTCTGCTCGGAGCCAGCAATGGGATGGCCCGGCACAAAGCGCGGCGGCATGCCACCAAACGCCAATCGTGCCGCGCGCACCACGTTGCCTTTGGCGCTGCCCACATCGGTGAGGATCGCTTGCCCAAGGTCCATGCCAGCCAGTACCGCCAGCAATTTCTCCATGGCCAGGATCGGTACGGCGAGCTGGATCACATCCGCGCCCTGGCAGGCGACGGCCAGGTCCGCCTCACAGCGGTCCACCACCCCCAACTCCACCGCCAACGCGCGCGATTGCGCGTCGAGGTCCACGCCCACCACTTCGCCACACAGCCCGCTTTCACGCAGGCCTTTGGCGAAGGAGCCACCGATCAACCCCAGGCCGACCACCACCAGGCGACCGATCATAGGCACAGCAGGTTGCAATGCAGTGACATCAACCACGGGCCAGAACCTTGGCCAGCGCCTCAAGGAAGCGGCTGTTCTCCGCGGGCAAACCGATGGTGATACGCAGGTGGTTCGGCATGCCGTAGTTGGCCACCGGGCGCACAATCACGCCCTCGCGCAGCAAACCCTGGAACACCGGTGCGGCCACTTGGCCGAGGTCGACGCAGATGAAGTTGCCCTTGGACGGAATCCAGCCCAGGCCCAGCTCACGAAAGCCTTCCTGCAATTGCAGCATGCCGCTCTCGTTGAGGCGACGGCCTTCCTCCAGGTATTCGGCATCCTTCACCGCCGCACAGGCGGCCGCCAGGGCCAGGCTGTTGACGTTGAACGGTTGGCGCACGCGGTTCAGCACATCGGCCACCACGGGCGTGGACAAGCCATAACCGACCCGCAACGACGCCAGGCCATAAGCCTTGGAGAACGTACGCGACACCAGCAGGTTCGGGTAGGCCGCGAGGAAATCCAGGCCGTCGGGCAGGTCGCTGCCTTCGGCGTACTCAATGTAGGCTTCGTCCAGCACGACCAGCACGTGCTCCGGCACATCCTGCAGGAATTCGTTCAGTGCTTGCTCGTCAAACCAGGTGCCGGTCGGGTTGTTCGGGTTGGCGATAAACACCACGCGAGTTTGGGCATCGATGGCCGCCAGCATCGCCGGCAGGTCATGGCCCCAGTCCTTGGCAGGAATCACGCGAGCATCCGCCCCCACCGCCTGGGTCACGATCGGGTAGACCGCAAACGCGTGTTCGCTGAACACCGCGTTCAAACCTGGCGCCAGGTAGGCACGGCCGACCAGTTCAAGGATGTCGTTGGAGCCATTGCCCAAGGTCACTTGATTCAGCTCGACCCGGCACTTGTCCGCCAGCAAAGACTTGAGCGCAAAGCCGTTGCCATCGGGATAACGGGTCAGCTCGGCCAGCTCTTCACGAATCGCCGCCAACACGTTGGGGCTCGGGCCCAGCGGGTTTTCGTTACTCGCCAGCTTGACGATTTTGGACGGGTCCAGATTTAACTCACGGGCCAACTCGTCCACAGGCTTGCCTGGAACGTAAGGCGAGAGTTGTTGCACGCCCGGCTGTGCCAGGGCGAGGAAGTTGCCACTCATGTCAAAGCCTCACAAAACCGCTTTCGGGTAAGAGCCCAGCACCTTGAGTGCCACGGCTTCCTGACTGATTTTCTCCAGCACGCCCTTGACCAGCGGGTCGCGGTGATGGCCGATGAAGTCGATAAAGAACACGTAGGTCCATTTACCGCTGCGCGAAGGACGAGTCTCGATGCGCGTCAGGTCAATCCCGTTGTCGTGGAACGGCACCAGCAGCTCATGCAGCGCGCCGGGCTTGTTGCTCATGGAAACGATGATCGACGTCTTGTCGTCGCCAGTGGGCGGCACTTCTTGGCTGCCGATCATCAAAAAGCGCGTGGAGTTGTCCGGGCGGTCTTCGATTTTTTCGGCCAGGCGCGTCAGGCCGTACAGGCCCGCGGCCATATCGCCGGCAATCGCCGCCGAATTCCACTCACCCTTGACCCGCTTGGCCGCTTCGGCGTTGCTGGACACCGCCACGCGCTCGACATTCGGGTAATGGGCGTCCAGCCACTTGCGACACTGGGCCAGGGACTGGGCGTGGGAGTAGATGCGGCTGATGCTGTCGGTCTTGGTGTTTTCACCCACCAGCAGGTGGTGGTGGATACGCAGCTCCACCTCCCCGCAGATCACCATGTCGTGCTCGAGGAAGCTGTCCAGGGTGTGGTTGACCGCGCCTTCAGTGGAGTTTTCCACCGGCACCACGCCAAAATTCACCGCACCGGCCGCGACTTCACGGAAGACTTCGTCGATGGCCGCCATGGGCTTGCTGATCACCGCGTGGCCGAAGTGCTTCATGGCTGCGGCCTGGGTGAAGGTGCCTTCAGGGCCGAGGTAAGCCACTTTCAGCGGCTGCTCCAGCGCCAGGCACGACGACATGATTTCACGGAACAACCGCGCCATCTCTTCGTTGCCCAACGGCCCCTTGTTGCGCTCCATCACACGCTTGAGCACCTGGGCTTCACGCTCAGGCCGGTAGAACACCGGCACTTCGCCTTCGGCGAGGGATGCCATCTTTACCCGGGCCACTTCCTGGGCGCAGCGCGCACGTTCACTGATCAGCTCCAGGACTTTCTCGTCCAGGCTGTCAATGCGTACGCGCAGGGCCTTGAGTTCTTGCTCAGACATTAGCCGTGTTCCTTCTCGAACTCTGCCATGTAGGCAACCAGCGCATTGATGGCGTGGATGTCGACGGCGTTATAAATGGAGGCGCGCATGCCGCCCACCGAGCGGTGGCCCTTGAGGTTCAGCAGGCCGCGCGCGTCGGCGCCAGCCAGGAACGGCTTGTCCAGGCGGTCGTCAGCCAGGCGGAACGGCACGTTCATCCACGAGCGGTCGGTGAGGTTGATCGGGTTGCTGTACAGGCCGCTGGCGTCGATGAAGTCGTACAGGACGCGCTTCTTCTCCTCGTTGAGCTTGCCCATGGCCGCCACGCCGCCCTGCTCCTTGAGCCATTCGAACACCAGGCCCGACAGGTACCAGGCAAACGCCGGCGGGGTGTTGTACATCGAGCCGTTATCGGCCGCGACCTTGTAGTTGAGCATGGTCGGGCACAGCGAACGGGCGCGGCCCAGCAGGTCTTCGCGGATGATATTGACCAGGATGCCGCTCGGGCCGATGTTCTTCTGCGCGCCGGCGTAGATCATGCCGTACTTGGACACGTCGATCGGGCGCGAGAGGATGTCCGAGGACATGTCGCACACCAGTGGCACGTCACCTACTTGTGGTACCCAATCAAATTCCAGGCCACCGATGGTTTCGTTCGCGACGTAGTGAACGTAGGCCGCGTCCTTGGACAGATTCCACTCGTTCTGACCGGGAATGGCGAAGTAGTCGTAGGGCTTGGCGGTGCCTGCCACGTTGACATGGCCGTAGCGCGAGGCCTCTTCAATGGCCTTCTGCCCCCAGATACCGGTGTCGATATAGTCGGCAGTGCCGCCTTCGGGTAGCAGGTTCAGCGGCAACTGGGCGAACTGTTGGCTCGCGCCGCCTTGCAGGAACAGCACTTTGTAATTGGATGGGATGTCCAGCAAGTCGCGCAGGTCCTGCTCGGCCTTGTTGGCGATGGACACGAACTCATCGCTGCGATGGCTCATTTCCATCACGGAGAGGCCTTTTCCATGCCAGTCGAGGAGTTCACCCTGCGCACGCTGCAGGACTGCTTCAGGAAGCGCCGCGGGACCGGCACAGAAGTTATAGGCTCTCTTGCTCACATCCAATCTCACTCTGATCTGGTGGGGCTGCAATCATGTCAGCAACGCCCTCATTCTGAAGCGGGCATCTGTGGGAGCTGGCTTGCCTGCGATACAGGCGCCGCGGTTTCACTGAATGACCGAGGCGCCTGTATCGCAGGCAAGCCAGCTCCCACATGGACCGCGTCCAGGCAAAGGGCGCTGTGTTTCATACGGGACAAACAACAAGGGGGCGAATCTTCATCCGCCCCCTGTGTGTCCGCTTATTCCTGCGGTTCTTCTTCGTCTGCGGCAGCGTCGAGGGTTGGCTCGTCAACGTTGTCATCGCCGGCTGCGATCACCTCGCCTTCAAATTCCTCACCTTCGAGCTCTTCACCTTCGACTTCCGAAGGCTCCTGCACACGCTCCAGGCCGACCAGTTTTTCGTCCTTGGCCAGCTTGATCAGGGTCACGCCCTGGGTGTTACGGCCCAGGCTCGAGACCTCCGCCACACGGGTACGCACCAGGGTGCCCTGGTCGGAAATCAGCATGATTTCCTCGCCATCGAGCACCTGTACCGCGCCGACCAGACGGCCGTTGCGGTCGTTGCTGACCATGGCGATCACGCCCTGGCCGCCACGTTTGTACTCCGGGAACTCGCTGATGGCGGTGCGCTTGCCATAACCACGCTCGGAAGCGGTGAGGATCTGGCTGCCTTCTTCCGGGATCAGCATCGAAATCAGCTTCTGCCCTTCTGGCAGGCGCATGCCGCGCACACCGCGGGCGGTACGGCCCATGGCACGTACATCGGATTCCTTGAAGCGTGTGACCTTGCCGCCATCGGAGAACAGCATGACTTCGCGTTCGCCGTCGGTGATGGCTGCGGAGATGAGCACGTCGCCTTCGTCCAGCTCCAGGGCGATCAGGCCCACGCTGCGCTGACGGCTGAAGGATTCCAGCGGGGTCTTCTTCACGGTGCCTTTGGCGGTGGCCATGAAGATGAAGTGACCTTCGGTGTATTCCTCGACCGGCAGCATGGTGGTGATGTATTCATCACTGTCCAGCGGCAGCAGGTTGACCAACGGACGACCACGGGCAGCGCGGGAGGCTTCCGGGATTTCGTAGGTCTTGAGCCAGTACACCTTGCCCTTGCTGGAGAACAGCAGCAGCGTGGTGTGGCTGTTGGCGACCAGCAGGTGAGCGATGTAGTCCTCATCCTTCACGCCGGTAGCCGATTTACCTTTACCGCCACGACGCTGGGCCTGGTAAGCCGCCAGCGGCTGGGTCTTGGCATAGCCACCGTGGGAAATGGTCACTACGCGCTCTTCTTCCGGGATCATGTCACCCAGGGTCAGGTCCAGGCGCGCATCGAGGATTTCGGTGCGGCGCACGTCGCCGTATTCGGCGCGGATCACTTCCAGTTCTTCGCGGATCACTTCCATCAGGCGCACGGCGCTGCTGAGGATGCGGATCAACTCGCCGATCTGGTTGAGGATCTCCTGGTACTCGGCCAGCAGCTTCTCGTGCTCAAGGCCGGTGAGACGGTGCAGACGCAGTTCCAGGATGGCCTGGGCCTGTTCTGGCGACAGGAAGTATTTGCCTTCACGCAGGCCGTATTGCGGGTCCAGGGTCTCGGGGCGGCACGAGTCGGCGCCAGCGCGCTCAACCATGGCCACTACGGCGCTGGATTCCCACGGCGTGCTGATCAGCGCTTCCTTGGCTTCCGACGGGGTTGGCGAGGCCTTGATCAGGGCGATCACCGGGTCGATGTTCGACAGCGCAACCGCCTGGCCTTCCAGGATATGGCCGCGCTCGCGGGCCTTGCGCAGTTCGAACACGGTACGGCGGGTAACTACTTCGCGGCGGTGACGCACGAAGGCTTCCAGCAGGTCCTTGAGGTTCAGGATGCGCGGGCGGCCATCGATCAGGGCAACCACGTTGATACCAAACACGCTTTGCAGCTGGGTCTGGGCGTAGAGGTTGTTGAGGATCACCTCCGGCACTTCGCCACGGCGCAGCTCGATCACCACGCGCATACCGTCTTTGTCGGACTCGTCGCGCAGCTCGGTGATGCCTTCCAGCTTCTTCTCTTTAACCAGCTCGGCGATCTTCTCGATCAGGCGTGCCTTGTTCAGCTGGTATGGGAGTTCGGTGATAACGATCTGCTGGCGGCCACCGACCTTGTCGATGTCTTCGATCATCGAGCGGGCACGCATGTAAATGCGCCCGCGACCGGTGCGGTAGGCTTCGATGATGCCGGCGCGACCGTTGATGATCGCGGCGGTCGGGAAGTCCGGGCCGGGGATGTATTGCATCAGCTCATCGACGGTCAGCTCAGGGTTGTCGATAAGGGCCAGGCAACCGTCGATGACTTCACCGAGGTTGTGCGGCGGGATGTTGGTGGCCATGCCCACGGCAATACCGCTGGAACCGTTGACCAGCAGGTTGGGAATACGGGTTGGCATGACAGCCGGGATCATTTCGGTGCCGTCGTAGTTCGGCACCCAGTCCACGGTTTCTTTGTGCAGGTCAGCCAGCAGCTCGTGCGCCAGCTTGGTCATGCGCACTTCGGTGTATCGCATGGCGGCGGCGTTGTCGCCGTCCACCGAACCGAAGTTGCCCTGGCCGTCTACCAGCAGGTAGCGCAGGGAAAACGGCTGCGCCATCCGAACGATGGTGTCGTACACCGCAGTGTCGCCGTGAGGGTGATACTTACCGATCACGTCACCGACAACACGGGCAGATTTCTTGTACGGCTTGTTCCAGTCGTTACCCAGCTCGCTCATCGCGAACAGCACACGCCGGTGCACGGGCTTCAAGCCATCGCGCGCATCAGGCAGTGCCCGACCGACAATTACGCTCATCGCGTAGTCGAGGTAGGACTGTTTCAGCTCGTCTTCGATATTGACCGGGAGGATTTCTTTGGCCAGTTCGCCCATGAGAAGCCTGATTCCTTTTTCGGGTGAAACCTCGTCACATCCATTCGGGACGAACGAAGCTCGCCGCTGCCGGCACGGTGCCTGACAACGACTTACGACAAATCAACGAGTTATGACACGGATCTGCACGTTATAGGCAACCCCTCGGGGCAGCCCTGGAAACCGCCGGATGTTATCACAATCGCCGCCACGCACCTATCCCCCTGATGCGCATGGAGGCTAGTAATTTGACGGATGACAGGCTTGAAGGGGACGAGAGGGGCTCAGAGGCGCGGTGGTGCTTTTTTTTGAGGGTGGAATGCAGGAGTTTTGTTGACTTCAAGAGCCAATCGCAGGCAAGCCAGCTCCCACACGTGATTTGTGAACACAGTTAAATGTGGGAGCTGGCTTGCCTGCGATAGCGCCCCCACAGGCACCGACACACTCAATGCAGGCGCTTACGGCACATCAACTTGGCCAACTTGGCCACATCCGGTCGCTCCACCACACCCTTTTCAGTCACGATCACATCAATCAGATCCGCAGGCGTCACATCAAACACAGGGTTAAACACCGCGACATCCAACCGCTGCCCATCCACCTCCAGCAACTCACCACTATCGCGCTGCTCCAGGGCGACATCATCACCAGTAGCCATCATCAAATCCAGGGTCGAACTCGACGCTACCACCATAAAGCGCACGCCATGGTGCATGGCACACACGGCCAGCTGATAAGTGCCGATCTTGCTGATCACATCGCCATTGGCCGCGATACAGTCAGCACCGACCACCACCCACGTCACGCCTTTGGTCTTGAGGATATGCGCCCCGGCGGAGTCGGCATTCACCGCCACCGGGATGCCCTGGCCCGCCAACTCCCAGGCCGTCAGGCGCGAGCCTTGCAGCCAGGGGCGGGTTTCATTGACATAGACCTGCTCGACCAAGCCCTCCAGATACGCTGCATGAATCACCCCGAGGGCTGTGCCAACGCCGCCGGAAGCCAACGCACCGGCGTTGCCATGGGTGAGGATCGCCTGGGCGTTGCCCTGGTGCTTGCGAATCCGCTCCATGCCCAACTGAGCCATGACCACATTGGCCTCCCGGTCGCTTTCATGGATCGCCACGGCTTCGGCTTCCAGCACCACCAGCGGGTCGGCGTGCTGCTTTAGGCGATCGAGGCGGTCGCGCATGCGCTGCAAGGCCCAGAACAGGTTCGATGCGGTCGGTCGAGTATGGGCCAGCAAGGCGTAGTCTTCTTCCCATGCCGCCTGCCAGTCACCGCCCTCGGCGATGCGCTCGCGGGCGGCCAGCACCAAGCCATAGGCGGCGCAGATACCGATGGCTGGCGCGCCACGCACCACCATGGTGCGAATGGCGTCGGCCACCGCTTCAACGGTAACGCAGGCTACCCAGGTCTCACGGGACGGCAAAACGCGCTGATCGAGCAGGTGCAGCGCGCCATCACGCCATTGGATGGCCTTCACTTTGTCTGCAGCCAACAGTCGGTCGCGCATCCCTTACCCCGCACTCATGAACAAAAGCCGCCGATTATAGCGATCCGCCAGCCAGGACGCTCGGGTATACTTCGCCCTTCTTTTATAGCTGCCTGGGAAGAAGCCTGCGATGACCTCCACTGCCGCCCCGCTCGACTTGCTGCTGCTGCCGACCTGGCTGGTACCCGTCGAACCTGCCGGCGTGGTGCTCAAGGAGCATGGCCTGGGTATCCGCGATGGCTGCATTGCCTTTATCGGGCCACGGGACGCGGCGTTGAAGCTGGCGGCGCGAGAGGTGCGTGAACTGCCGGGCATGCTGCTCAGCCCTGGCCTGGTCAATGCCCACGGCCATGCCGCCATGACCCTGTTCCGTGGGCTGGCCGACGACTTGCCGCTGATGACCTGGCTGGAAAAACACATCTGGCCCGCCGAAGCCAAGTGGGTCGATGAAGCGTTTGTGCGCGACGGCACCAACCTGGCCATTGCCGAGCAGATCAAGGGCGGCATCACCTGCTTCTCGGACATGTATTTCTACCCCAAGGTCGCCAGCGACTGCGTACACAACAGCGGTATGCGTGCGCAGATCGCGTTGCCGATCCTCGACTTCCCGATTCCCGGCGCCAGCAGTGCCGACGGGGCGATTCGCCAGGGTATCGAGCTGTTCGGCGACCTCAAGCACCACCCGCGCATCAAAATCACCTTCGGCCCCCACGCGCCCTACACCGTGTGCGATGCCAACCTGGAAAAGATCCGGGTGATCGCCGAAGAGCTGGACGCCGTGATCCATATGCACGTTCACGAAACCGCCTTTGAAGTGCAGCAAGCCGTCGAGCAGACCGGCGAGCGGCCATTGGCGCGCCTGGCTCGCCTCGGCCTGCTGGGGCCGCGCTTTCAGGCCGTACACATGACCCAAATCAGCGAAGACGACCTGGCTTTACTGGTAGAAAGCAACACCAGCGTCATTCACTGCCCGGAATCGAACCTGAAACTGGCCAGCGGCTTTTGCCCGGTGGAGCGCTTGTGGCAGGCTGGCGTCAACGTGGCCATCGGCACCGACGGCGCCGCCAGCAACAATGACCTGGATTTGCTCGGCGAAACCCGCACGGCGGCCATGCTGGCCAAGGCCGTAGCCGGCTCGGCCACTGCGCTGGATGCCCACCGCGCCTTGCGCATGGCTACGCTCAACGGTGCCAGGGCGATGGGCCTGGACAGCCAGATTGGCTCATTGGAAGTCGGCAAGGCGGCAGACATCGTCGCCTTTGATCTTTCCGGGCTGGCGCAACAACCGATCTACGATCCGGTCTCACAGCTTATATATGCCACCGGGCGCGATTGCGTGAAACACCTTTGGGTCGCCGGCAAGCCATTGCTCGACGACCGGCAATTGACCCGCATGGATGAACAACAGTTGACCGCCACGGCCATTGCCTGGGGCCAACGCATCAGCGGGCACAGCGAATAACGCCGTTGCTGAACCTATGAGCTCAGCAACGACAAACCGACTTATCAGATTCAGAGGATTGACCATGAGCAACGTCGACCACGCCGAAATCGCCAAGTTTGAAGCCCTGGCCCACCGCTGGTGGGACCGCGAGAGCGAATTCAAACCCCTGCACGACATCAACCCACTGCGGGTCAACTGGATTGACGAGCGCGTCAACCTGGCCGGCAAGAAGGTGCTGGACGTCGGTTGCGGCGGCGGCATCCTCAGCGAAGCCATGGCCCAGCGTGGTGCCACCGTCATGGGCATCGACATGGGCGAAGCGCCGCTGGCCGTGGCCCAGTTGCACCAGCTCGAATCCGGCGTGAGCGTGGAGTACCGCCAGATCACCGCCGAAGCCCTGGCCGAAGAAATGCCCGAGCAGTTCGACGTGGTCACCTGCCTGGAAATGCTCGAACACGTGCCAGACCCGTCCTCGGTGATTCGCGCCTGTTTCCGTATGGTCAAGCCCGGCGGCCAGGTGTTCTTCTCCACCATCAACCGCAACCCCAAGGCTTACCTGTTCGCGATCATCGGCGCCGAATACATCATGAAGCTGCTGCCGCGCGGCACCCATGATTTCAAGAAATTCATCCGCCCTTCCGAGCTGGGTGCGTGGAGCCGCCAGGCCGGGCTGACCGTCAAGGACATCATCGGCCTGACCTACAACCCGCTGACCAAGCACTACAAGCTGGCCAACGACGTTGACGTCAACTACATGATCCAGACCCTGCGCGAGGAGTAAGCCTGTGAAGTTGCGAGCGGTTCTCTTCGACATGGACGGTACCCTGCTGGACACCGCGCCGGACTTTATCGCCATCTGCCAGGCCATGCGCGCCGACCGTGGCCTGGCGCCGATCAACCCCGAACACATCCGCGATGAAATTTCCGGTGGTGCGCGGGCGATGGTCGCCGTGACGTTCTCGATGGACCCGGAGTCGCCAGGCTTTGAGGACCTGCGCCAGGAATTCCTGGAGCGTTACCTCAAGGATTGCGCGGTGCACAGCAAACTGTTCGACGGCATGGCCGAGCTGCTGGAAGACATCGAGAAAGCCAAGCTGATCTGGGGCGTGGTCACCAACAAGCCGGTGCGCTTTGCCGAACCGATCATGCAGCGCCTGGGCCTGGCCGAGCGTTCGGCCGTGCTGATCTGCCCGGACCATGTGAAAAACAGCAAGCCCGACCCGGAGCCGATGATCCTGGCGTGCAAGATGCTCGGCCTGGACCCGGCCAGCGTGCTGTTCGTGGGTGATGACCTGCGCGACATCGAATCCGGCCGCGACGCCGGCACGCGCACGGCGGCGGTCACCTACGGCTATATCCACCCGGACGACAACCCCCGCCACTGGGGCGCGGATGTGGTGGTGGATCATCCGTTGGAATTGCGCAAGGTGCTGGATAACGCGCTGTGCAGTTGCTGATTGTTCGAAGATCTCAACAACACTGAGATCAATGTGGGAGCTGGCTTGCCTGCGATAGCGGTCTGCCAGCCAGCACATTTGGCGACAGGTAGTCCGCCATCGCAGGCAAGCCAGCTCCCACAGGAAATGGATTCCACTTCAAGTGGTGTATCACCTTGAATTTTGTCGAGGCTATTTATGTTTGATTACTCTGCACCGCCAGAACTGCTCAAAGGCCGGACCATCTTGGTAACCGGCGCCGGTCGCGGAATTGGCGCGGCAGCGGCAAAAACCTATGCCGCCCATGGCGCTACGGTGCTGTTGCTGGGCAAGACCGAAGCCAACCTGGCCCAGGTGTATGACGAGATCGAAGCCGCGGGCCACCCACAGCCGGTGGTGATTCCGTTCAACCTGGAGACCGCCCTGCCCCATCAATACGATGAGCTGGCAGCGATGATCGAAAAGGCATTCGGCCACCTCGACGGCCTGTTGCACAACGCCTCGATCATCGGCCCGCGCACGCCCATCGAGCAGTTGTCCGGCGAGAACTTCATGCGGGTGATGCATGTGAACGTCAACGCGATGTTCATGCTGACCAGCACGTTGCTGCCGTTGCTCAAGCTGTCCCAGGATGCGTCGGTGGTGTTCACCTCCAGCAGCGTCGGGCGCAAGGGCCGTGCTTATTGGGGCGCCTATGGGGTGTCCAAGTTCGCTACCGAAGGCTTGATGCAAACCCTGGCCGATGAGCTGGAAGATGTGGCCGCAGTGCGCGCCAACAGCATCAACCCGGGCGGCACCCGCACCAGCATGCGCGCCCAGGCGTACCCCGGGGAAAACCCGATGGAAAGGCCAGCACCGGAAGAGATCATGCCGGTGTACCTGTACCTGATGGGGCCGGACAGTGCGGGCATCAATGGCCAGGCCTTCGATGCGCAATAAGCCCTGACACCCCGCAAAACAAAGGTGGGAGCTGGCTTGCCTGCGATAGCGGTGGTGAATGCTGATCGTTCCCACGCTCCGCGTGGGAATGCCCCCCGTGACGCTCCGCGTCACCCCCCTACCGGACGCGGAGCGTCCTGAGCGGCGTTCCCACGCAGAGCGTGGGAACGATCAAGCACTCAGTTTTTGACCACTTCCTCCAAGGTGAAACGCCCCAACGGGTTCTGCAGGAAGTTGCTCACGTTCTTGCGTGAGATGTTGATATACGGGCTGTAGTACAGATCAATCCAGTTCACATCCTGCTTGGCCAGCTTCTGCAACTCCACATACATTTGCTCACGCTTGGCCGGGTCTGCCTCGATCCGCGCGGCCGCCACCAAGGCCTTGACCTGGTCGTTCTTGTAGCGGGTCATGTAGTTCTGGTTGGTGTCGTGGCCCAGCACGAAGGTGGTTTTCTGGTCGGGGTCGAGGATGTCGTTGGTCCAGTACATCACCGAAATATCGTACTCACCGTCCACCAGCATCTGCCAGCTTTGGGTCGGGTCGACTTTCTGCAGGTTGGCGGTCACACCGACCTTGGCCAACTGGTCCTTGATGATTACCGCGATCTGCTCGTCGGCCTCGTTGCCGGCGTTGACCACGTAGTTGAGCTTCAAATCCTGGGCACCCGCAGCGGCCAGCAGCTTCTTGGCTTCGGCCGGGTCGTACGGGCGTTGCAGGTTGTTGGCGTAGTGGTACAGCGAGCCCTTTGGAATGTAGGAATAAGCCACGGTGCCTTGACCGTAAGTAACGGCTTTGACCAGCGATTGCTTGTCGATGGCCATGTCCAGGGCCTGGCGCACTTGCGGCTTGGCCAACAGGCTGTGCTCATGGTTGATCAACAGGTGATCTTCACGGGTGGACGGGTCGGCGTGGATCACCACGTTCTGGTCTTTTTTCAGTTCTTCGACCCGGGAGAACGGCACGAAGATCGCCGTGTCGAGCTCGTTGTTCTGCACCATGCGCATGCGCGTGTTGTCATCGGTCACCGACACCCATTCCACGCCGTCCAGGCTCACGCTGCTGGCCTGCCAGAAATTCGGGTTTTTCTTCAGGATCACGCGGTCGCCCTTGCGCCACTCGTCCACGGTAAACGCGCCGGACGTCACCGGGTTTTCCGAGTAGGCGTCTTCGCCCATCTTGGTCATGGCTTTTTCCGACAGGATCGACACCGTTGGCGACGCCAGTTGCGAGAGGAAGGCCACCGCCGGGGTTTTAAGGGTGACCACCAGGGTCTTGGCATCGCTGGCCGTGGCGGTGTTGATCAGGCTGAACGGGTCGCTCCACAGCGAGGCCTTGTTGTCGCGGATGCGCAGCAGGCTGAACGCGGCGTCGGCGGCGGTGATCGGCGAGCCGTCAGAGAACTTCGCCTCACGCAGCTTGAAGGTGTAGGTCAGGCCATCCTTGGAAATGTCCCAGCTTTCGGCCAGGCCCGGTTCCATTTTGGTGCCCAGGTTATCCACGCGCACCAGGGTGTCGTAGACGTTGGCAAACACCCAGGTGTCGCGGTTTTGCGCGCTTTTGATCGGGTCGAAGGTGGTGCTGTCTTCACGGCAGCCGATGGTAAGTACACCAGCGGCCTGGGCCAGGCCGGCGGTCAGCGACCAGGCCGTAAGGGTAGCGGCGGCGAGCAATTTCAAGTGGCGCGAGTGCATATCACAACTCCTTGTTAATGAATGGCAGAGGGTCAAAGCAAAGGGTCTTCAAGCACGCAACTGTACCGATGCTCGTGCAGGAAATGGGTGGGGGGCAATACCGTGGAACACATGGCTTGCGCATACCGGCAACGCGGATGAAAGGCACAGCCTGTCGGCAGACTCAGCGGGCTGGGCGGCTCACCGGGCAATGGCTGCGCAGGCAATGGCCGGTGCGGATCGATCTCCGGAATGGCCTGGATCAGCGCCGCGGTATACGGGTGACGGGGCGTGGTGAACACCGCTTCCACCAGGCCCTCCTCGACGATCTTGCCCAGGTACATCACCGCCACGCGGTCGCATAGGCGCCTTACGATGGCCAGGTCATGGGCGATAAACAGGATCGCCAGGTTCATACGCTGTTGCAGTTCCAGCAGCAGGTTGATGATCTGGCCCTGGATCGACACATCCAGCGCGGCAACGCACTCATCGGCAATGATCAGGCGCGGCTCCACCGCCAGCGCCCGGGCGATCCCCACGCGCTGGCACTGGCCGCCACTGAGGGAGCCGGGCTTGCGTGAAGCCAGCTCAGGACGCAAGCCGACCAGTTCGAGCAATTCATTCACACGATCAGGAATCTGCTGCGCCGCCACCTTACGCTGCACACGCAGTACCTCGGCGAGGGTTTCACCAATGCTGTGCCGTGGACTGAGCGCGGCATAGGGGTCCTGGAAAATCATCGCGGTTTCATGCCGCAGACGGGCAATGTCGATGGCACTGCCATGGGCCATGTCGATACCGTCGAACAGCACTTGCCCGGCGCTGATCGGGTTGAGGTGCAAAATTGCCCGGCCCAGGGTGCTCTTGCCACTGCCGGACTCGCCTACCAACCCCAGGGTTTCCCCAGCGGCGAGGTTCAGCGACACGCCGTTAACCGCCCTCACCCACTGGCGGTTGAGGCCCAGCAGGCCGCTGCCGGACGCGGCAAAGCGCACCTCCAGATCCTTGATCTGCAACAGGCTCATGGGCGCCCTCCCAACGGATAATGACAAGCCACGCGTGCGCCTTGTGGCAGCAACTCGGTACACAAGGCGCCGGCCTGTGGGCAGCGCGGGTGGAAGCGGCAGCCGTCGGGCAATGCATCGAGCAACGGCGGCTGGCCAGCAATGGTGCGCAACAACGCATGTCCGCTGCTGTGGGCCGGCTGGCAGTCGATCAGGCCTGCGGTATACGGATGTTGCGGCTGGGCCAGCAACTCGTATTTGCTGCCGTGCTCGCACAGGCGCCCGGCGTACATCACGGCGATGGCATCGCAGGTTTGCGCCACCACGCCCAGGTCATGGGTGATCATGATGATCGACAGGCCACGCTGGTCGCGCAGGTCGAGCAACAGCCGCAGGATTTGCGCCTGCACCGTCACATCCAGGGCGGTGGTTGGCTCGTCGGCGATCAACACCTTCGGGTTGCAGCCCAGGGCTACGGCGATCATGGCGCGCTGGCGCATGCCACCGGAAAACTCATGGGGGTAGTTGTCGACCCGCGCCTGGGGGTCGGGAATCCCGACCTGACGCAATACCTCGATCGCCTGCACGCGCGCGTCTTTTTTCGACGCGCCTTGGTGCAGGCGGATGCCCTCGGCGATCTGCTCACCGATGCGCATCAACGGGTCGAGGTGGCTGCTGGGGTTCTGGAAGACCATGCCCAACTGCCCGCCGCGCACGGCGCGCATACCGGCATCATCCAGCGCCAGCAGGTCCTGGCCGGCCAACCGCACCGCGCCGCCCTGCACGCGCAGATTGGGCGATGGCAACAGGCGCATCAGGCCACGACAAGCCATGGTCTTGCCCGAACCGCTCTCGCCCACCAGGCCGAGGATTTCACCTTCGGCCAGGTCGAACGACACCCTGTCCACCAAGGTAATATCACGCCCGGCGTTGTTGGCGATCACACTAAGGTCGCGCACCTGCAACAGGCTCATGAGCGCTCCCCCAATACCTGAGCAACACCATCGGCCAACAGGCTGAAGCCCATGGCCAAGGTCACGATGGCCAGGCCCGGGAAGGTGCAGATCCACCAGGCGGTGGTGATAAAGGCTTGCCCCTCGGCCACCATCGTCCCCCATTCGGCGGTCGGCGGTTGCACCCCCAGGCCCAGGTAACTGACGGCGGCGCCGTTGAGCAGTACCAGCACCGCGTCGGACATGGAAAACACAATGGAGCCAAACAGCGCATTGGGCAGCAAATGCCGGAACAGAATGCGCCCATGGCCAAAGCCCAGGCTTTTGGCGGCCAGGGCAAACTCGCTTTCCTTGAGCACCAGGATCTGCGAGCGAATCAGCCGCGCATACGACACCCAACCCACCAGTGCCATGGCGATGTAAAAACTCTGCAAGCCCGGCCCGAGGATGGCCATGATCGCCAGCATCAACACCAGGAACGGGAACGCCAGCACCACGTCGATCACACGCATGCAGACACTGTCGAAACGCCCGCCGATATAACCCGAGACCGCACCGATAAAGGTGCCGATGATGAACGGGAAGATCACCCCGATCACCGCCAGTTGCAGGTCGATGCGCGCGCCCCAGATCACTCTCGAGAGGATATCCCGGCCGTAATTGTCCGTACCCAACGGATGGGCAAGGCTGGGGGCTAGCAAACTGATGCTGGTGTCCTGTGCGATAGGGTCGTAGGGCGCGACCCACGGCGCAAACAGTGCCAGGGCCAACCATGCGAACAGAATCAACAAACCCCATGCGGCGGTCAGCCGGCCATTGCGAAAGCCAAAGCGCAGGCGCAAGCGCCACGGGGCAATCAGGGGACGACTGCTCATTGCATCTTCACCCGTGGGTCGAGGGCCACTGTCACCAGGTCGGCCAGGAAGTTGACCACCACCGTGGCACAGGCCAGCACCATCGCCACGCCCTGCACCACCATGTAGTCACGGGTGAAAATGCCGCGTACCAACAACTGGCCGATGCCCGGAATCGCGAACAGGCTTTCGATCACCACTGTGCCGCTGATCAGCCAACCGATGTTGACCGCCAGCAGGTTGACCGCCGGCACCAGTGCATTGGGCAGCACATGCCGGCGAAACACTGCGCCTTCAGGCAGCCCGCGCGCTCGGGCAGCAGTGACATGGTCTGCCTGCAACTCCATCAACATGCTCGCCCGCAGGTTGCGCACCAGCACCGCCGACAGAGCCAGGGCGATGGTCAGGCAGGGCAAGAGCATATGGTGCGCCTTGTCCAGCCAGGTGCGCCCGTAACCGGACACCGGGAACAAGCCCCATTTCACGCTGAGCAGCAGGATCAGCATCAACCCCAGCCAGAACGCCGGCATGCCCAGGCCGACCGTGGTGAACACGCGGATCAGCTTGTCCGCCCAACGGCCTTGCTGGCGCGCCGCAATCGTTGCCAGTGGCACCGCTATCAACAAAGCGAGGACCACGCTGCCCAGCACCAGCACCAGCGTGGGCTCGATGCGAGTGACGATCAGTTTGAGGGCGTCGACCTTGTACAGCAGCGATTGGCCGAGGTCGCCCTTGAGCAGGTTTTTCAGGAAGTAAAAGTATTGCAGCCACAAGGGCTGGTCGAGGCCGAACTGGGCGCGGATCTTCAGCAGTGCATCCGGCGTACTGCGCGAACCCAGCAAGGCGCGCGCCGGATCGCCGGGAATCGAGCGCACCAGCACGAAGGTGATCAGGCTGATGCCCAGCAGCACCGGCAGCAATTGCAGAGGCCGGGACAACACAAAACGGTAGCGCGCCAGGCTCATGCGTCAGCCTCGGTGGCGAGCGAGAAAGTCCAGCAGCACCGGGAAGTACGCCTGCGGCTCCTCGTAAAACGGCATATGACTGCTGTTGGGGAACACATGCAACTCGGCATGGGGTGCTGCAAGTTTCATGCGCATCGCACAGGCGGGGGTGAGTTCGTCGTGCTGGCCGGTGGTGATCAGGATCGGCATCGTGAACTCGGCCATTTCCTTGAGACGATTCCAGTCCTTGAGGTTGCCGATATAGAGGAACTCGTTGGGGCCTTGCATGGTTTCGTAAGGTCCCATGTTCCAGTCGCCCAGGGACCGCTTGACCGGCTCCGGCCATTCGTCGAGGCGGCATACGTGGCGGTAGTTGAGCAAGGTGATGGCGGCCTGGTACTGCGGATGGTCGAGAGTGCCCATGGCTTCGTGGCGTTGCATCATGGCCACGGTTTCGCTGCCCAGGGCGCCGCGCAGGCGCTCCAGTTCCTGGGACAGGTGGGGAATGTCGCCGACGGTGTTTTCCAGGATCAGGCTTTTGAGCGCACCGGGATAATGCACGGCATATTCAATGCCCAGCCAACCGCCCCAGGAATGCCCGAGCAAATGCACGCGGCCCAGGCCCAGCGCCTGGCGCACGGTCTCGACTTCTTCGACATAACGGCGGATTTCCCACAGTGCGGCATCGGTCGGTCTGGCTGATGCGCCCGTGCCAAGCTGGTCGAATGCAACCACTCGCAGGTTATGTGCTTTGAGCCAGCCATGGGCGTCGCGCAGATAGTCACACGGCAGGCCCGGCCCGCCGTTGAGACACAGCAGCACCTCATCGCCTTCGCCAAAGCTGTAGACCACGAGGTTATGGCCGTCGACTTGCACGTTGTACTGCTGGTCGGGGGCAATTTCACGCCACATGCATACATTCCTTGTGTTGTATCGGCCTGGCGGGTAGCGGCCGTTTATCAGGTCAACACTACCGAGGATGCCGTGCGTCCATAACCTAGTATTTCTTATAGGTTTGGCCTGGCAGTCCTTCGCCGGGGCGTGGCATTCTACTTGCAGCAAGTCGAGATTCAAATGAATTCGGGAGCAGAACGGATGCTGGCTAAGCTGACCGCCTTCAATAATCGCCTCATACCGGGCAGGAGCCTGGATGAACAGATGGACAATGCATTTATCCTTGCCCAACAACTGGGCTTCGATGCACTGGTGTATGACTACAGCCCGGTGCCCATTGACCTCAACGGCGCACTGATCACCCCCTCGCTGTTGCAACTGCGCAACACGCCGGCCGACTGGCACGCCTTATGGTGCAGCGAAGGGTTTTACCAGATCGACCCGGTGCAACACCTGGCACTGAGTTCGGTATCACCGTTTGTCTGGTCCTATGAGGCCAAGACCGAGACGGCCCTGCAAAAGATCATCGACCCCTGCCACGCCCCCGTTTCCTCCTACCTGCATGAACGCCAACTCACCTGCGGCGTCAGCGTGCCGATTCATCTGCCCAAGGGCGGTTTTGCCTCGCTCACCGGCTTACGCACCGGCAAGGCGCGCACGGTATTGAAGGACGCCCAACATACGCTGGCCGATTTCAGCCTGATTACCCATGCCCTCCAGGAAGCGGCGTACCCGCTGTTCAGCAAGGAGGTGCGGGCTTATCCGCACATTCGCCTGACCAAGCGCGAGCGCGAATGCCTGAAATGGGCGGCTGAAGGCCTGACCGCCGCCGAAATCGCCACGCAGTTGAGCCGCTCCCTGGCGGTGGTCACCCTGCACCTGGCCTCGGCCATGCACAAACTGGGGGCCAAAAACCGTGTTCAGGCAGTGGTTCGCGCCACCCATTACCGCTTGCTGGAAGGTTGAGCTTTGGGCAAAAACCTATCTGTTTTGCTAGTTACCTAAACTTTTTGTTCAGACTATCGTAACCCTGATCCTTTTTTTCAGAGCAGGGTACGAAATGGAATTCATCGAAAAAGTTCGCGAAGGCTACGCGCCCTTTGGCGCCTATCAAACCTGGTATCGCGTCACGGGTGACCTGAGCACAGGCCGCACGCCCTTGGTGATCATCCATGGCGGCCCGGGCTGCACCCATGATTACGTCGACGCCTTCAAGGACGTCGCCGCCAGCGGCCATGCGGTCATCCACTACGACCAGTTGGGCAACGGCCGCTCCACGCACTTGCCGGAAAAAGCCCCGTCGTTCTGGACCATCGGCCTGTTCCTCGACGAGTTGAACAACCTGCTGGACCACCTGCAAATCAGCGAGAACTACGCGATCCTCGGGCAATCCTGGGGCGGCATGCTCGGCAGCGAACACGCGATCTTGCAACCCAAGGGCCTGCGCGCGTTTATCCCTGCCAACTCGCCCACCTGCATGCGCACCTGGGTCAGCGAAGCCAACCGCCTGCGCAAGCTGTTGCCTGAAGGCGTGCACGAAACCCTGCTCAAGCACGAGCAGGCCGGCACCTACCAAGACCCGGAATACCTGGCGGCCTCACGGATTTTCTATGACCAGCACGTGTGCCGGGTCAACCCGTGGCCCGAAGAAGTGGCGCGCACCTTCGCCCAGGTGGATGCCGACCCGACGGTGTACCACGCCATGAGCGGCCCGACGGAATTCCACGTGATCGGTAGCTTGAAGGACTGGAACGTGATTGGCCGCCTGTCAGCCATCAAGGTGCCAACCCTGGTGATTTCCGGCCGGCACGACGAAGCCACACCGTTGGTGGTCAAGCCGTTCCTGGATGAGATAGAGAACGTGCGCTGGGCACTGTTTGAAGACTCCAGCCACATGCCCCACGTGGAAGAACGCCAGGCGTGCATGGGGACAGTGGTGAAGTTTCTGGATGAGGCGTGTTCGTTGCCGCACAAAGCCCTCAAGGCCGGCTGAATCCCTGTGGGAGCTGGCTTGCCTGCGATAGCACCGGTGAATTCACCATCGCTATCGCAGGCAAGCCAGCTCCCACAGGGTATACGGCGGCGCTCGCTAAACCTCGCTGGTCTCAGGCTTGGATGTTTTCCTGAAAGTATCCGCTACCAGCGGAATTTCCTTGCCCTCTGCATCAAACAACTTCCCGCCCCGGTAGTAATCCCCATCGCGCAACGCGGCCACGTCGCGAAAGCACAAGCTGCGCTCAGTCCCTGCCACGAACACTGACTGCTGGTCCGAGTTGCCGGCGGTGAAGTGGTTGAACGCCAGGTTCAGCAGGATAGCCATGATCGCCGACGAGCTGATGCCCGAATGGAAGATGGTCGCGAACCAGCTTGGAAACTGATCGTAGAAGCTCGGCGCGGCGATAGGGATCATGCCGAAGCCGATGGACGTGGCAACGATGATCAGGTTCATGTTGTTGCGGTAATCCACCTTGGACAGCGTGCGAATCCCGCTGGCCGCCACCGTGCCGAACAACACAATCCCGGCGCCACCCAACACGGAGGTGGGCACGGCCGCGATCACCCGGCCCATGAATGGCAACAGGCCGAGCACCACCAGGAACACCCCGCCAGTGGCCACCACAAACCGGCTCTTGACCCCGGTCACCGCCACCAGGCCGACGTTCTGGGCGAATGCGCTCTGGGTAAACGAACCGAAGATCGGCGCGAACATGCTCGACAACATGTCGGCACGCAGGCCGTTGCCCAGGCGCTTGGAGTCGACCTTGGTGTCGATGATCTCGCCCACCGCCAGGATGTCCGCCGAGGTTTCCACCAGCGTCACCATTACCACGATGCACATGGAGATAATCGCCGCTACGTGGAAGGTGGGCATGCCGAAGTGAAATGGCGTGGGGAAACCGAACATCGGCCCCTGCATCACACCAGAGAAATCCGCCATGCCGAGCAGCACCGCGATCACCGTGCCGATCACCATGGCCAACAGGATCGACAAGCGAGAGATGGTTGCGCTGCCGATCTTGCTCAGCAGCAGCACCAGCACCAGGGTCAGCGCGGCCAGGCCGACGTTGGACATGCTGCCAAAATCCGCCGCCCGGCTATTGCCGCCCATGGCCCAGCGCGCCGCCACGGGCATCAGGGTCAGGCCGATGGTGGTAATCACAATGCCCGTCACCAGCGGCGGGAAAAACTTGGTGATCCTTGAGAACACCGGGGTGATCAACAAACCGATAAAGGACGCGGCCATCACCGCGCCGAGAATCGCTGGCACGCCACCGGCACCGTCGCTGCCGACAATCGCCACCATGGTCGCCACACCCGCGAACGACACGCCCTGCACAAGCGGCAACTGACAGCCGAAGAACGGCAGGCCCAGGGTTTGCAACAGCGTGGCCAGGCCACCGGCAAACAGCGATGCAGCAATCAGCAGGCCGATATCCGCCGGCGACAACCCGGCGGCCTGGCCGACGATCAACGGCACAGCGACGATGCCGCCATACATGGTGAGCACATGCTGCAGGCCGTAAGCCATGTTGGCGGCGACGCCCAGATTTTCATCTTCGGGCCGCTGCGGTGACGCCTTCGGGATAGTCATGGTGAGGGGTTCTCTGTTTTTGTTGTGCGCTCACTGTATGCAATGTTCAGACTGTATGTCCATAGAGTTGTATACAATCAATCGAACAAGATACCCTCCAACGGCGTTACAAAAACAATCCGGCCGTCACGAGCCAGAACGCCAAAGGACAAAAAGAATGAAAAAGGCATTACAGGGCGCCACCGTCGCATTAACCCTTCTCGGCGGCGGGGAGGCTGTCGCGATGGAATGGATGAACAACAGCGTCGGGTTTCGCTACGGGCAGCACTTCACCAACCCAAACAACCCCGACGACTTCAGCAAGCGCATCTACAGCTTTACCCACGCCAGCGGCTACCGTTACGGCAGCAATTTCCTCAACCTCGATGTGTTCCTGTCCGACAGCAGCGACCCGCGCAAGGGCACCGACCACGGTGGCAGCGAGGTGTACGCCGTGTACCGGCATCAGCTGTATGCCTCACGCGTGTTCGACCTGCCGCAGGGCACGGGCCTGATCAAGGATTACGCGCTGACCTTGGGCTTCGACGCCAACCGCAACAACAACTTCGCTTCCGCCAAGAAGCGCGCCCTGGTGATCGGGCCCACGTTGAAGTTCAACACCGTCGGCGTGCTGGACCTGAGCCTGATGTACTACAAGGAAAAGAACCACACCGGCATCCCCGGCGCGCAGGAGTCGAACCACACCTTCGACGACACCTACATGCTCAATCTGACGTGGATGCGACCGTTCGAGGTTGGCAACCATGCAGCGAAATTTCAGGGGTTTATCAATTACGTCGGGGAAAAAGGCGAGGACTACCATGGCCGCGATACCGCACCGGAAGCGCTGATGCGTACAGCGCTGATGGTGGCAGTGCGACCGGGTAAAAGCGTCAAGCCGAACCTGTATCTAGGAGTGGGCTATGAGTACTGGCATAACAAGTTCGGCGTGGACGGCGGCCGTGGCAGTCGCACCTCAACACCGACGCTGAACATGGAAGTCACGTTCTAACTGAAGAAACGCAAAAAACTGTGGGAGCTGGCTTGCCTGCGATAGCGGTCTGTCAGTTAGCCCATCTGGCACTGATACACCGCTATCGCAGGCAAGCCAGCTCCCACATTTTGATCGGCTTGTCAGCTCAGGCGTTGGCCAGTTCGGAAGCATTGCCCTTCGACCGTGCCAGCCAATACCCCAACACCGCCAGCGGCGCGGTCGCCAGCATCACAATCACTGTGATCAACAGCGGCTGCTCGATCATCGACGACACCAACAGGCTGGCCAGGAAGCACAGGCCCAACTGCAGGGTATTTTGCAGGGCCGCCGCCTTGCCGGAGTTTTGCGCAAAGGGCATCAGCGCATTCGCCACCACAATCGGGTAGCTGGCGCCGTTGCACAGCGCCATCAGGCAGAACGGGATCAACAAGGTGGTCAGGGTCGGCACGCTCAAGGTGGCCACCAGGTACAACGCCACCATGCTCAAGCAATAGGCGACCAGCAACCACGGCAGCAGGGTCTTGCCCGGCAGGCGCTGCAAGGCGCTGCGGCAACTGTAGCCGCCGACGAGAAACGCCAGGGTCGGCAATACATAGCTGAGGCCGATGTCATTCGGGCTGTAGCCCATGCCGCCGAGGATGAACGGCGAGGCCGTCAGCCAAGCGAAGAAGCTGGCCGAACAGGCGGCGAAGATCATCACATTGCCGGTAAACACCCGCGAGGTGAGCAATTGCCCATAGCCCAGGCGCACCGGGCTGCCCTTGTGCTCCAGACGCTTGGGCATGTTGCGCAGGAACAAGGTCGGCACCAGCAGCAACAACGACACCACCAGCAACACGCCGAAGATCGCCTGCCAGCCAAAGTGATTCAGCACCATGGCGCCCAACAGCGGTGCCAGGGCCGGCGACAGCGACATCAACGGCATGATGCTGGCAAAAACGCGGTGGGCCTTGTCGGCCGGGTAGCGGTCAATCACCAGCGCCTGCCAGCTGACGGCGGCGGCACACACGCCAATCGCCTGCATAAAGCGCAGGGCCAGCAGCTGCGGCGCGGTCTCGACCCAGAACATGCCCAGGCAACCGAGCACAAACAGGCTCAGGCCGGCGAGTAGGATGGGCTTGCGCCCCAGGCGGTCCGAGAGCGGCCCCCACAGCAACTGCCCCACCGCAAAGCCGGCAAGGAAAATGCTCAAGCTGGCGCCCACCGCGCCAGCACCGATGTTCAACTGCTCGCCCATGGCGCCAAACGCCGGCAAGTACATGTCCATGGCCAGATAACCGAGCATGCTCAGCCCCGCCAGATACCAGGTAAAACCAAAAGAATTTTTCATCGAAGCCTTGTAGAGACTGCCATCAAACTATTTGCTGACTGGCGCCCATTATGAAGCTGACAATATCTGTGTGAAGCGATAATAATTGGACACTCTCATCAATAATTTTGAAGGCAACGCGCATGTGGTCAGAATATTCCCTGGATGTGGTCGACGCCGTCGCCCGTCACGGCAGCTTCAGCGCCGCCGCCCAGGAACTGCACCGCGTACCGTCGGCCATCAGCTACACGGTGCGCCAACTCGAAGAATGGCTGGCCGTGCCGTTGTTTGTACGCCGGCATCGCGACGTGGAACTGACCCCCGCCGGCCGTTTGTTCATCGACGAGGCCCGCGGCGTGATGAAAAAAATGCTCGGCACCCGGCGCCTGTGCCAACAGGTGGCCAATGGCTGGAGCGGCCAGTTGAAGGTGGCCGTGGACTCCATCGTCAAACCTCAGCGCTGCCGGCAGTTGGTGCTCGACTTTTATCGGCAGTTTCCCGAAGTGGAATTGCTGCTCGAATACGAGGTGTACAACGGCGTCTGGGATGCACTGGCGGATGAACGCACCGACATCGTGATCGGCGCCACCAGCGCGGTGCCGGTGGCCAGCCACTTCAGCTTTCGCGACATGGGCCTGTTGAACTGGCTGTGCGTAGTCAGCGCCCGGCACCCGCTGGCGGCGGTGCAAGGTTTGCTCAGTGATGACCAACTGCGCCCCTTTGCCTCGCTGTGCATGACCGACACCTCCCGCAACCTGCCCAAGCGCGACACCTGGACCCTGGATAATCAGCGCCGCCTGGTGGTGCCCAACTGGGCGTCGGCCCTGGATTGCCTGCGCGATGGCTTGTGTGTGGGGATGGCACCGGCCCATCAAGTGTTGCCATGGATCGAGCGCGGGGAGTTAGTAGCGCTGCAGTTGAGCCGGCCATTTCCGGCCAGCCCGTCGTGTGTGGCGTGGGCGCAGAACAAGCTGTCGCCAGCCATGGCGTGGTTGTTGGAGTACTTGGGCGATACGCAGACCATGAACCAGGAATGGCTGAATGGCCCCTCCCCCTGATCGTTCCCACGCTGCTGATCGTTCCCACGCTCTGCGTGGGAATGCTGGCCCTGGACGCTCCGCGTCCGCTCTTAAGGCGTGACGCAGAGCGTCACGGGAGGCGTTACCACGCAGAGCGTGGGAACGAGCATCGCCCCCTTCCACACTTTTTTCAATCCAGGAGGCGGGTGATAGCCCTTACGATCATCTCCACTTCCTTGCGCTCCAGCGTCAACGGCGGCAACAGGCGAATGATCTTGCCCCGCGTGACGTTGATCAACAGCCCATGCTCCTGCGCCGCCCGTTGGGCCAGGTCGCGGTAAGGGCTGGCCAGTTCAATCCCGATCATCAGGCCCTTGCCACGAATCGCCCGCACCTGCGGGTGATCCTCCAACTCCATGCGCAAGCGCGCCAGCAAGTGTTCGCCCTGGCGTGCGGCATTTTCGAGCAAGCCTTGCTCCTGGATAATCTCCAGCACCGTACACCCGACGCGACACGCCAGCGGGTTGCCGCCAAAGGTACTGCCATGGCTGCCGGGGGTGAACAGCTGCGCGACGGCGGCGCGGGCCAGGCAGGCGCCGATGGGCACGCCATTGCCGAGGCCTTTGGCCAGGGTCATCACGTCCGGCACGATGCCTTCGTGCTGGAAGGCAAACCAGGTGCCGGTGCGCCCGATGCCGGTCTGGATTTCGTCGAGCATCATCAGCCAGCCGTGGCGCGTGCAGTGCTCGCGCAGGGCTTTCAGATACCCCGACGGCGCCACCAACACGCCACTTTCGCCTTGGATCGGTTCAAGCAACACCGCCGCAATGCGCGTGCCGAACTGTGCGGTGAGCGCCTCCAGAGCCGCCATGTCGCCAAAGCCAACCTTGATGAAATCGCCGGGCAGGCGCTGGAACCCCAGGCGCACCGACGGCCCGTCGCTGGCGGCCATGGTGCCCAGTGTGCGGCCGTGAAAGGCGTTCTCCATCACCACCACCAACGGCTGTTCGATGCCTTTTTTCCAGCCGTGCAAGCGCGCCAGTTTCAGCGCCGTCTCGTTGGCTTCAGCGCCGGAATTGTTGAAGAACGCCCGGTCCAGCCCGGACAGTTGGGCCAGGCGCCGGGCCAATTGTTGTTGCCAGTCGATGCTGTAGAGGTTGGAGGTGTGCAGCAGCAAGCCGGCCTGTTCGCTGATGGCGGCCACTAACCTGGGGTGGGAATGGCCGACATTGGTCACCGCCACGCCGGCCACGGCGTCCAGGTATTCGCGGCCCTGTTGGTCCCATAGGCGCGTGCCCAGGCCGCGGGTGAAGCTTAAGTCCAGGGGTTGATAAGTGCTCATCAGGCAGGCGGCGGTCATGGTGGCGGCTCCAGTGCATCGTTGGGGTGGATCCAGTATGGTTAACCACCCTCGCTGGATAAACGCAGAATTGCTGCAATAACTTTAAATCAGGGCTTGATAATGGATCTATTCCAGGCAATGTCGGTGTACGTGAAAGTCGTCGAAACCGGCAGCATGACCGCCGCCGCGCAGGAATGCGGGATCTCGACCACCATGGTGGGCAACCATCTGCGAGCACTGGAGCAACGGCTTGGCGTCAGCCTGCTCAAACGCACCACGCGCAAACAGAACCTCACCGAATTTGGTGGCCAGTATTATCAGCGCTGCCTGGAAGTGCTGGGGCTGGTGGCCGACTCGGAGCTGCTGGCCGAGCAGGTCCACAGCGAAACCCCCAAAGGCAGCCTGCGCATCACCGCGCCGCCTGTGTTCGGCACTGAACGCCTGGTGCCGGCCTTGAGTGAGTTCGCCCAGCGCTACCCCCTTATCGACCTGTACGTGGTGATGAGCAATGAACGCATGGACCTGGTCGACAGCGGTTTTGACGTGGCGATCCGTCTCGGCGAACTGGAAAGCTCCAGCCTGATCGCCCGGCCCCTGCAGGCCTACACCCTCAGCCTTTGCGCCTCCCCTGCCTACCTGGCGCGGCGCGGCACACCGCAAACCCCGGACGACCTGCAGCAGCATGACTGCCTGGCATTCGCCTACCCCGCCAACGACAACTGGCGCGACACCGATAAACTCTGGCGCATGAGTGACGATGAGGGTGAAGTGCAGGTGCCGGTGTCTGGCTCATTGACCATCAACAGCTCCCAAGGCCTGCGCCAGGCCGCCATCAACGGCATGGGCATCAGCATGCTGGCCGATGCCCTGGTGCAACCGGACCTGGAGAGCGGCAAGCTGGTGGCCTTGCTGACCTCCTATAAACTGCCCAGCCGCCCGATGCACCTGATGTACCGCCAGGACCGCTACCGCCTGCCCAAGCTGCGGGCGTTCGTCGACTTTGTGATGGAGAAATGGGCGCGCTAGAACGCTACGCCCAGCTCACGCAAACGCGCGGCGGTGCGCTCGGCCGATACGTGGTGAATGCCCTGCCAACCCAATGCGATGGCGGCGTCGATGTTGCCGGCGACGTCGTCGATGAACACCACTTCACTGGCCTGGATGTCTGGCAAGTGTTCACGCACCTGACTGAGGCTGGCGTGGTAGATCGCCGGGTCAGGCTTGATCAACTTCACCTTGCCGGACACCAGAATATTGCGAAAACGCGTCAGGAACGGGTAGTTGGCCTGGGCGTAAGGGAAGGTTTCAGCTGACCAGTTGGTAAGCCCGAACAGCGGCATCTCAACTTGGTGCAACGCTTCGAGAATCGCCACGCCCTCAGGTAATGCAGCACGCAGCATTTCGGGCCAGCGCTCGTAATAAGCCTGGATCAGGGTCTTGTGTTCGGGGTATTGGGCAACCAGGGTGCGGGTGGCTTCAGCCAGGGAGCGACCGGCATCTTGCTCGGTGTTCCAGTCCTGGGTGCAGATGGTGTCGAGGAACCACTGACGCTCGACGTCGTCGGCAATCAGCTTGCGGTACAGGTGCTGCGGGCTCCAGTCGAACAGGACACCGCCGAAATCAAAAACTACTGCACGAATCGTCATCAGATCCTCCGTTAGCGTGGCTTGATAGCTGCTGGAGTCTGACAGATCTACAAGAGGGAGGCGCGCGCCGGGGCGTAAGAAGTGTCTGAAAAAAACGCAGCGCAAGCCAGTGTAGGAGCGAGCTTGCTCGCGAAAGACTCAAAGGCGCCGCGTTCATTCAGCAAGCACGCGGTATCGTTGACGTTTTTCGCGAGCAAGCTCGCTCCTACAAGAAGGCGATGGTTTTAAGCCTGGATCAGGCCGTTGATTTTGACGGTCGGGTTCACATCCGCGTCGTAATCCACGCCGTCGACTTCAAAGCCGAACAAGCGCAGGAACTCAGCCTTGTAACCGGCAAAATCGCTGATCTCGTTGACGTTGTCGTCGGTCACCTGGTTCCACAGTGCGGCCACGGCGTCCTGGACCTTCGGTTCCAGCTCGGCCAGGTCGGCACGCAGGCGGCCATCGGCGTCGAGCTTCGGCTGGCTGCCGTACAGGCTGTCCTTGAACAGGCCATAGACCTGCTCGATGCAGCCTTCGTGGGTGCCCTGCTCTTTCATCACCTTGAACAGCAGCGACAGGTACAGCGGCATGATCGGGATCGCCGAGCTGGCCTGGGTGACCACGGCCTTGAGTACCGATACGCGGGCGTCGCCCTTGAGCGCAGCGAGGTTTTCGCGCAGGGTCAAAACTTTCTTGTCCAGGTCTTTCTTGGCTTCGCCGATGGAGCCGTTCCAGTAGATGTCCTGGGTCAGCTTCTCACCCAAGTAGGTGAACGCGGTGGTCTTGGCGCCTTCGGCCAATACATCGGCGTCACGCAGGGCGTCGATCCACAGCTGCCAGTCTTCGCCGCCCATGACCTTCACGGTACCGTCGATTTCTTCCTGGGTTGCAGGCTCAAGCGTGGTGTCGACCACCACGCCCTTGTCGGTGTTGATCCCGCGCAGGGTCACGGCCTTGCCGATTGGCTTGAGGGTGGAGGTGTGCACCACGCCTTGCGGGTCGGTACGGCGTGGCGCGGCCAGGCTGTAGACCACCAGGTCGATCTTGCCCAGGTCTTTCTTGATGGTCTCGATGGTCAGGCGCTTGATCTCGTCGGAGAACGCGTCGCCGTTGATGCTCTTGGCGTACAGGCCTTTTTCCACGGCAAACTTCTCGAACGCCGCGCTGTTGTACCAGCCGGCGGAGCTCAGCTTGCCTTCTTCGCCTTCTTTCTCAAAAAACACGCCCAGGGTGTCGGCGCCGCAGCCAAACGCAGCACTGATGCGCGCGGCCAGGCCGTAGCCGGTGGAGGCACCGAGGACCAATACCTTTTTAGGGCCGCCTTCGATGACGCCGTTTTTGGTTACGTAGTCGATCTGCTCTTTGACGTTCGCTTCACAGCCAACAGGGTGAGCGGTCACACAGATAAAGCCACGAACCCGCGGTTTGATGATCATAAAAATTTCTGCCTCTTCCAAGGTGCCGAAGGCCAATAGTGGCCATTCAACTTCAATCGTACCGGTCTATGACGCCTGAAAAACCGAAGCGTCACGATAGTCGCAAATCTTCTGTTCTCAAAATTCAATCCACAAAACGTCAGAGCCTGCACGGCGACGGTTACAAATTGTGCAGCGGCTTCACAATTTCACCCTATTAAAAAACGCCTGCGAGCCTCATAAACCCCTATGATGACGATATTGTTTCAATATATTTCGGCTTTGGAGCCTCGTTTCATGAGCAAAAATGCTGTCGGCAAAAAGCTGGTGTCCCTGGCGTGGGTGCTCGGCGTTCTGCTGTTGATCTATTGTTTTCCGCGCAGTTGCCTGGTGTTTCTGCTGTTGGTGGTGTGCTGCGGCGTTTATGACTTCCTGCGTAACGGCCTGTACGACCGCGACACCATCAAGAAGTATTTCATCGGCAACGGCCGTAATACCTGGGTGCTGGCACCGTTCAACACCCTGCTCGACCTGCTCAGCAGCCGCAACCGGCATGTCTACACCCTGAACGACCTGCCACCGGCCTGGCGCGAAGACCTGCAACAGGTGATCGACGACGCCATGGCCCGCAAGGATGAAATCATCAGCTACCTGGACGAGCGCATGGCCGAGAAGAAACGCGGCATGTTGTTTTTCCAGTGGTACGGTCGCCCGATCGAAACCACATTGGATATCCCGCAACTGCGCAAGAAACTGCCGTTCGTAAAAACCATCGGCGTCTCGGTGTTCAACGAGAACCGCTCGACGTCGTTCCACTTCGGCCCCCTGCGCATGATGTTCCGTGTGCTCTACAACATGGCCCCGGCCCCGCACCATGAGGGCGTGTATATCCAGGTGGGCAAGCACAAGCACTACTGGCACGACGACCCGCTGTTTATCTTCGATGACACGCTGATGCACGCGTCCTTCAACAAAAACGACGCCAAACGCTACTGCCTGTTCATTGATATTGTGCGCCCGACCCTGCTGCCCTCGGTGCTCAACGCCGTGATCGCAGGGTTTGCCGGCCTGGTCTTTACCCTGCGTCGGGTTTTCTACAAAAACTGGAAGCTGATTCAGTAAGTTCTACGGCATGATGGTGTTGGACGGCATTTGCGCTGGGCCTTGCGCCTGAGGTAAATAAACGTCTCGTGCGACCTTAATTGGCGCTCACCTTTCTCAAGCCATCGCCCCCCAAGCGGGCGCGGTGGCTGTGCTTTCAAGGAATCAGAATGCCCCAACGTCAAGTCATCAATGCCTCCGTCAGCCCCAAGGGCAGCCTCGAAACCCTGTCCCAACGTGAAGTGCAGCAACTGAGCGAAGCCGGTACCGGCAGCATCTACACCCTGTTCCGCCAATGCGCCCTGGCGATTCTCAACACCGGCGCGCATATCGACAACGCCAAGACCATCCTCGACGCCTACAAAGACTTTGAAGTGCGTATTCACCAGCAGGACCGTGGCGTACGCCTGGAACTGCTCAACGCCCCGGCCGATGCCTTCGTCGATGGCGAAATGATCGCCAGTACCCGCGAGATGCTGTTCAGCGCCCTGCGCGATATCGTCTACACCGAGAACGAGCTGGACAGCCAGCGTATCGACCTGAGCAACTCCCAGGGCATCACCGACTACGTGTTCCACCTGCTGCGCAACGCCCGTACGCTGCGCCCGGGTGTCGAGCCAAAGATCGTGGTGTGCTGGGGCGGCCATTCGATCAACACCGAAGAATACAAATACACCACGAAAGTCGGGCACGAACTGGGCCTGCGCAGCCTCGACGTGTGCACCGGTTGCGGCCCCGGCGTGATGAAAGGCCCGATGAAAGGCGCGACCATTTCCCACGCCAAGCAACGCATCACCAATGGCCGTTACCTGGGCTTGACCGAGCCGGGCATCATCGCCGCCGAAGCGCCGAACCCCATCGTCAACGAGCTGGTGATTTTGCCGGACATCGAAAAACGCCTGGAAGCCTTCGTGCGTGTCGGCCACGGCATCATCATCTTCCCCGGCGGCGCCGGCACGGCCGAGGAGTTCCTGTACCTGCTGGGCATCCTCATGCACCCGGACAACCGCGACCTGCCGTTCCCGGTGGTACTCACCGGGCCCAAACATGCCGCGCCTTACCTGGAACAATTGCACGCGTTCGTCGGCGCCACCCTGGGCGAAGCGGCGCAGAAGCATTACCAGATCATCATCGACGACCCGGCTGAAGTGGCCCGCCAGATGACCACTGGCCTCAAGGCGGTGAAGCAATTCCGCCGCGAGCGTAACGACGCGTTCCACTTCAACTGGCTGCTGAAGATCGACGAAGGCTTCCAGCGCCCGTTCGACCCCACCCACGAAAACATGGCCAGCCTGCAACTCAACCACGCGCTGCCGGCCCATGAACTGGCGGCCAACCTGCGCCGGGCGTTCTCCGGGATTGTGGCGGGTAACGTCAAGGACAAGGGCATTCGCCTGATCGAAGAAAACGGCCCGTATGAGATTCACGGTGACCCGGCCATCATGAAACCGCTGGATGAGCTGCTGAAGGCATTCGTGGCCCAGCACCGCATGAAGTTGCCAGGCGGCGCGGCCTATGTACCGTGCTACCGCGTGGTGCAATGAGCTAGCGGTGGTCGGTCATAGTTTGTATCTGTTTGGGGCATGGCTCGGCGTGTGAGGTGCGAGTGTTCGGACTAGGGTTTTACTAGTCCTTCCAACTCATCCACCTCAGCGAGCGATCTATGGACCAACGGATATTGTCCTCCGTCATTCCTTACCCTAAGGTAAGGAATATCACGATGGAGATCTTCACTATGGCCACCGCTACACTCACTTCAAAAGGGCAAATCACCATCCCTGTCCAGGTCAGAACGGCCCTGGGCCTGGAAACAGGCGACCGGGTGGAATTCGTTGAAATGGAAGACGGCAAGTTTTCCATGATTGCCGCGAGCAAAACCGTCAAGGATCTCAAGGGTTTGATCCGCAAGCCCGCCCATGCCGTGTCTATCGAAGACATGAACCGCGCCATCGCGGCCCAGGGAGCAACAGCTGGATGATCGGCCTGGATACCAACGTACTGGTGCGTTATGTGACCCAGGACGACCCGGTTCAATCCGCTAAAGCATCCCAACTGATCGAATCGCTCACCGCCGCCTCGCCAGGCTTTGTCAGCCTGGTGACGCTTACGGAGTTGGTGTGGGTGTTGCAGTCCTGCTACCAGTCGGCCAAAGGCGACGTGGTAATGGTGCTGGAAACCTTGTTGCACACACGGGAGCTGACCGTCGAGCACGCCGATATCATCTGGCAGGCACTGCGCAAGTTCACCGCAGGCAAAGCCGACTTTGCCGACTGCCTGGTTGAACGCTGTGGCCATGCGGCGGGCTGCGAGTACACCGCCACCTTTGATCTGAACGCGGCCAAGGCAGCGGGGATGAAACGGCTCAGCTAGCCCGCTTTGTTTGTGTAGGAGCGAGCTTGCTCGCGAAAAACGTCAACGATTACGCGAGCAGTCAGGTTGCACGCGGTGCCTGTGAGTTTTTCGCGAGCAAGCTCGCTCCTACAATGGGAGATAGCGTTGGGTCAGCGTATCCAGCCACCGACCTGCCAGTGGTAGCCATCGTTACGCTGCACCCAGTGCGGGTGTACATAACGATAGCCCTGGCGCACCGGCTCCCAATGGCCGTGCACCGCCACGTAGCGCCCGCCCTCCCAACGCCAGTAACCGCGTGACCAGATATAACCCTCGCGTACCGCCGGTTCGACTTCGATCACCTGCACCGGTGGCGGCTGGGGTGCCACCATATCAACATACTCGTGTTGCACCGGCCTGCGCTCATGCACCACACGCTCTTGTACACACCCGGACGCTGCCACCACCACGGCGGCCAATGCTGCATAACGTAGCAACATACAAAACCCTCGGGCGCGAACGCCCAACACCTGCACTGGTAAAAATCCCCCTTGTTACAGCCGCGCTCCTGCTTGGCCCTGGGTACTTTTTAACAGGCGGTGTCTGTCAGATTGCTGAACCTGCAAGCCTCAGGAAGTACAGGCGACAGTCGGTTGCTTCAGGCGCACCAGTACCAGCCCCGCCACGACGACGGCAACGCCCGCGTAAGTGGATGCATGGATCACATCGCCAAACATCAACGCCGCCCACACCAGAGTCACCGGCGGCTCCAGGTACACCAGCGCTGCTACATGCGTTGCAGTCATCACCCGCAGCAGCATCCACAAGCTCAAGTAGGCGAGGAAAGTGGAGAACACGGTCAGCCACACAATCGAGATCAGTACGTTGGTGTCATGGGGAATGCTCAGGGTGTCGGTGTAGATCACGGCCGCGGTAAAACCTATCAAGGTCAACAGCGACTGGATAAACAGCGGCAACACCAACCCGCTGTCCTGGGCCTGCACCGAGCGACGCTCGTACAAGGTCGCCAGCGTTAACCCAAGTGCCGACACCAGAGGCAGCAGATACATGACCAGCCCGACACCCTGCCCTCCACCGCCATACTGCCCGGCAATTACAATCGACACACCGACAAAGCCGATCATCAAGCCCACCCACTGCCAGCCGCCACTGCGCTCGAATGCCATGCCCGTCGACAATGCCGCCGTCATCAACGGCTGCAACGCCGCAATGATCGCCGCGATGCCGGGCGGCAGACCGTTCTGGATAGCCACATAGACGCAGCTCAAATAGAGAAATTGCGACAGGAAACCAACGACCGCGTGATGGCGGATCTGCTGCCAGGAAACCCTCAGCAACCGCCTGTTCAAAAACAGCGCCAGACATAGCGAAACCAACAGAAAACGCCAGAAAAGCAGGTTGAACGCATCTCCACCCTGAGTCCCCAACTTGGCGCCGATAAAGCCTGAACTCCAAGACAGCACAAACAGCGCCTGCAACAGCCCCAAGGTAGATCGCTTCATATAGCCTCCCGTCGCTGTGATCGACTTAAAGGCTAAGGGCCGCGCATGCTTCTGTATATTTGAATAACCGGAACAACCAATCCGAACAAATGGAATCATGGCTAAACAACTGAACATCGAACTGTTGCGCACCTTCCATGCGGTGGCACGCTTTCGGCGCTTCAACGAGGCGGCCGAGCATGTGCACCGCAGCGCCTCCACCGTGACCACGCAGATCCAGAAGCTGGAGGAGCAGATCGGCCAGCGTCTGTTCAGCCGCAGCAACCAGGGCGTGGAGTTGACCCTCTATGGCCAGAAACTGCTGGGGGAAACCACCGAGTTTCTGAAAAGCCATGACCGTTTGCTGATCTCACTGATGCCCCAACGCATGCAAGGCAAGATCCGCCTGGGCGTGCCAGATACCTATGCGCCCGCCTTCATACAGGAGTTTGTGCCGCGACTGATCGCTGACAACCCCCTGCTGGAGCTGGAAATCGAAGCGCGCACCAGCGGGGAATTGCTGGGTTTATTCATCGCCAACCAGCTGGACCTGACGCTCACCGTCAGCCCACTCCCCCTGGCCCAAGGTGAACGCCTGGGGCCCGTGCAACCGCTGTGGGTGGCGGCCGAGGGTTTCAGCTCGCCGCCGAATGTGCCATTGCCCGTTACCGTGCCCATCGCGGGTTGCCCTTATCGAGCGGCAGCGTTACAGGCGCTGAAAGATCACGGGGTTTACCATCGCGTACTGCTGGAAAGCCCCAACTCATGGGCGGTAGAGGCATGCGTGCGCAGCGGCGTGGCCGTGGGCCTGATGGAGGAAAGCCGCATGGGCGAAGGGCTGAGGCAAATGACGGAGCTACCGGCCCTCCCCGCGCAGCATCTGTACCTGCTGTGCGATACCGCTAATGCACTGGCACTGCACTTGTACGAGCAAGTCAGGTATTTCAGAGTCTGAACACCGCCCACAAAAAAGCCCGCTGACCGTCACCGGTTCAGCGGGCTTTTTCGTGGGTGTGGCTTACAGCGCCAGGTCAGAAACCGGCTTGCTTGGCTCAGCCGCAGGCTTGGCAGCCTCGGTGGCCTGTGGAGCAGCCAGCTGCGGGATCGCAGGTGGCGGGGTCAGTTGCAGGACACCGGCGGTGTAGGCCCATTCCTTGGCAACCGCTTCAGGGCTATCGTTCAGCTTGGTGCCGTAGCTTGGCACGATCTGGTGCAGTTTTTCCTGCCAGGCTGGGCTGGCTACTTTGTCCTTGAACACCTTTTGCAGCACAGTCAGCATGATCGGAGCCGCGGTGGACGCGCCTGGCGATGCACCCAACAGGCCTGCGATGGTGTTGTCGGCAGAGCTGACCACTTCGGTACCCAGCTTCAGCACGCCGCCTTGCTCTTCATCACGCTTGATGATCTGCACGCGCTGGCCGGCTTGCCACAGGCGCCAGTCGGACTGCTTGGCGTTCGGGAAGTATTCTTGCAGTGCCTTGAAGCGGTCGTCATCGGACAGCATCAGTTGGCCGGCGAGGTACTCGACCAGTGGGTATTCACGAATACCGACTTTGGTCATGGGCCAGATGTTGTGGGTGGTGGTGCTGGTCAGCAGGTCCAGGTACGAGCCTTCCTTCAGGAACTTGGTCGAGAAGGTCGCGAATGGGCCAAACAGAATCACGCGCTTGCCATCCAGCACACGGGTGTCCAGGTGCGGAACCGACATCGGTGGCGAACCTACCGAAGCCTTACCGTAGGCCTTGGCCAGGTGCTGCTCGGCGATGGTCGGGTTCTCGGTCACCAGGAACGAACCACCGACTGGGAATCCTGCGTATTCCTTGCCTTCAGGAATGCCCGACTTCTGCAGCAGGTGCAGGGCACCGCCGCCAGCGCCGATGAACACGAACTTGGCGTCGGTTTCAGTCTTGGTGCCGTCTTTGAGGTTTTTGTAGCTCACACGCCACGAACCGTCGGCGTTCTTGGTGATGTCCTGCACTTCGCTCGACAGCTTCAAGTCAAACTTCGGCGTGGTTTGCAGGTGAGCGACGAACTGGCGGGTGATTTCGCCGAAGTTTACGTCGGTGCCGATCGGGCTCCAGGTGGCCGCGATTTTCTGGTTGGGGTCACGCCCTTCCATCATCAACGGAACCCACTTGGCGATTTGCGCCGGGTCTTCGGAGTACTGCATGCCAGCGAACAGCGGGCTGGCCTTCAGGGCTTCGTAGCGTTTTTTCAGGAACTTGATGTTGTCATCGCCCCACACAAAGCTCATGTGCGGAGTGGAGTTGATGAACGAACGCGGGTTCTTCAACACACCCTGCTGAACCTGCCAGGACCAGAACTGACGGGAGATCTGGAACGCTTCGTTGATCTCGACCGCTTTAGGGATCTCAACGTTGCCGTTCTTGTCTTCCGGGGTGTAGTTCAGCTCAGCCAGGGCCGAGTGACCGGTACCGGCGTTGTTCCAGCCATTGGAGCTTTCTTCGGCCACGCCATCGAGACGCTCGACCATCTCCATGGACCAGTCCGGTTCCAGCTCATTGAGCCAGACACCCAGGGTTGCACTCATGATGCCGCCGCCGATCAGCAGCACATCGACTTTCTTTGCCTCTTCCGCGTGAACGGACGTGATCCCCATCGACAAAGCCAGCCCCAGCAGGGCAGTGTTTACTTTTTTAAACATCAGTAGCACCTATGATAAAACGCCATCCGCCCTACCGCCCCTGGTCATGAGTAACCCTCGTTCACGCTACGTCAGGCAACGTACCGCGGGGTCTGCACAGTCACATAAAGGCTGCAGGGTGGGCACACAAGGCCGATGGATCGACCTCACTGTTATGTCCCTTCTGCGCTGACTTCTTATCATTATTGGCTTCAGCTACCTGGGCGACAGCCAACCGCTGGGACGTATACGGGTGTACGCACCAGGGAAAGACTAGCCCAAGACGGCGCGCAGAATATCACGCTAAACAGCGTTTATGCGCCGTTTGGCCAATTGACAGGCCTAAATCGCGGCTTTTAATGCGCCCCTGTCAAGCCTGGCAGCCGCGACCTGCGGTCACAGGCGTGGAACTCTGCCGAAAATGGCGGTTCTAGACACCTTCGTCGCAGCTTGCGTAGCATCGGCGACTGTCCTTCGTGCACACCCTTCACACAGAGTTACCCATGACTATCCAGCAAACACCCGGGCACGTATTGCCCGCGCGCAGCGCCGCCAAAATGGAAGCGGCCATGGCCGTGGGCGCCTTCGCGATCGGCACCGGCGAATTCGCCATCATGGGCCTGATGCCCGACATCGCCCAGAACCTGGGCCTGAGCGAACCCCAAGTGGGCCACGCCATCAGCGCCTACGCCTTGGGCGTGATGGTCGGCGCCCCGCTGCTGGCCATCCTCGGCGCCAAGCTGCTGCGCAAACACATGCTGCTGTTGCTGATGGGCCTGTACGCCCTGGGCAACTTCGCCACCGCCTTCACCCCCACCTTCGGCTCGCTGGTGGCCTTCCGCTTCATTAGCGGCCTGCCCCACGGCGCCTACTTCGGCATCGCCGCCGTGGTCGCCTCCAGCATGGTGCCCACCGACAAACGCGCCGGCGCCGTGGCCCGCGTGATGATGGGCCTCACCCTGGCCATGCTGCTGGGCAACCCCATCGCCACCTTCCTCGGCCAACACCTGGGCTGGCGCTCGGCCTTCGCCCTGGTCAGCGTGATCGCCCTGCTCACCATCGCCCTGGTCTGGCAATTCGTACCCCACCGCCACGACGAACAACGCAGCGACCCACGCAAAGAACTGCGCGCCTTCACCAAACCCCAGGTATGGATGGCCCTGTCCATCGGCGCGATTGGCTTTGCCGGCATGTTCTGCGTATTCAGCTACCTGGCGCCGACCATGCTGGAAGTGACCAAAGTCTCGCCCCAATGGATCCCCTTCGGCCTCGCCGCGTTTGGCGTGGGCGGCATCATTGGCAACATCGCCGGCGGCAAACTGTTTGATCGCATGCAGTTCCGGGCAGTGGGCTTGATATTGGTGTGGTCGATGGCGGTGCTGCTGTTCTTCCCCTTCGCCGCGTCTTCGCTGTGGGGCGTGCTGCTGAGCATGGGGTTGGTGGGCACCATGGTCGCGTTGGCGGCGCCGTTGCAGATTCGCCTGATGGACATTGCCCACGAAGCACCGAGCCTCGCGGCAGCATCCAACCATGCAGCGTTCAACCTGGCGAATGCGCTGGGGCCGTGGTTTGGCGGTATGGCCATTACTGCCGGCCTCGGCTGGACCAGCACCGGCTACATCGGCGCCGCAACAGCCCTGGTCGGCCTGGGCCTCTACCTTATTGCCCGACGGATGAAAGGCGGCCACTAACGCCCTACTGGATCAAACTCTAGGAGGGCTTCTTGTAGGAGCGAGCTTGCTCGCGAAAAACCCACAGACGCCGCGTTTCTTCAGGAAGCCCGCGTTATCGTTGACATTTTTCGCGAGCAAGCTCGCTCCTACAGAAGGCGATGACACTTAACTGGCAGGCATTATTGCTTACCCCACCACCCCATCAATCATCATGCAACAGCCCCGAACCATACTCCCCATAACTACTCCCCAGCCCACTGCCACCAAAATTCACCTTGGCGGCTTTGTTGGGGCTATGGTCGCCAAATGCCTGGCACCCGCCTGAAAAGCACGGGTCGCTGTTGGTCACACTCGATGAAGATGAACAAGCACTCAACAGCAACGTGCCGGTGATCATCACGACTTTGACGAGGTTCGAGATCATGGTTTCAGTTCCCTGTGGGCTGGAGGCGCTGGGGCCTTCTCTTGCAGGGAATCGTAGACCTCAACGGCGCAGGGAATTATGAAACTTTGCTGGGTGACAGCATGAGTTCAGGTTGCCGCCTTGGGTAAGGCGGCAGGGTTGGTTGTCAGGCTTTGACTGGGGCGGTTACAGGCGCAACCTGCTCCTGGGCTCGGTCAACGAGCAGCGAGCTCAACTCGATTAACTGCTGGATGCCCAGGGCGATGGCACGCTGGGAGTCGTCGAGATCGAACGCCAAGGTGGCGGCCATTTCGTTGGCGGATGCGAGGTTCTCGGCGGCGTTGGCCAAGAGGGTTTCGGGGTCGAGAGTTGGGTTTACGAGGAATAGGTTGTTGCTTGGGCGCTCGGTGGGGGCAGCGTCGTCGGATGGGGGCAAGTGATGGTTGATTGCGCGCTGGGCTGCGGCTTGAAGCTTGGGATCGACGGGCGATGCGCTTTGATCAAGTGAAGAACTGCGTGTGTTGTTGTGCATGGGCGAAGCTCCAAATATTTTCGGGAGTTAAAAACGCCTTAGCAATACGGACTTCCACCTCCGACCGCTGAGTTTGCAGCGGCCCAACGAGATTAGCTATGGATGGTCCAGGGGGCAAGCCGAGATAGCGTGGGACATTTCCTAGAAATTTTGACCTATTCCCCAAGATCGCTCCGGCGCTTCCTGCATTGCCCCGATGATGGATTGGAACTACTAACTAAGAACCTCTTTAAAACAAGGGGTTGTAGCGCGTTCCTCATATTGACGTACCATTTTTGTACCACCTAACCTCTTCAAACAAGATTCCGTGATCGACGAGATCCGTTACACTCACAGCAGCTAAAAGGCAAAAACGGAAAATCTTTCAGCCAAAGCAACGGTCAGGCATCTGGAGCGTTTCTTCCGCCTTACAGCAGCCTCCCTCCGGCTCAACGACTCCCAGTAATGTACGCACCCACCATTACATCCGTAATTCTCCATTGACACTCCAAAATGCGTTCAGTATCGTTCTGCCTCCCTCCTTTCCGGCTACCTCTGCCGTGAACCGCCCAGGCGTTAAATCGCGAAGCGGTCATACAAGTTGCCGACACTCAAACGGTCGCTATCTACTAGCGCGCCTCGTCTCCGTTATCACACGTATAGGATGATTCTATGATCATTCGTCAGGCTACTAACGCCGACCATCCACAACTGCTTAACATTTGGCTGCGTTCCGTTCGCGCCACTCATCACTTCCTGCAAGAATCCGATATTGAGGCGCTAATTCCTCAGCTCCGCGACATCTACCTACCCGCTGTTGAATTATGGGTAGCGGTGGATACCGAGGACTGCCCGCTAGGGTTCATCGGGCTCAATGAAAACCACGTTGAGATGCTTTTCATCGAGCCAGATCTGCGAGGGCAAGGTATTGGCCGCGCGCTGCTGGATCATGCCAACAGTTCGCGCAGTAAGATGAGTGTTGATGTGAATGAGCAGAACCCAGAAGCAGTAGGGTTCTACTTGCATTACGGGTTTGTTCAAACAGGTCGTTCCCCGCTGGATGGCGAGGGCCGCCCATTCCCCTTGCTGCATCTGAGCTTGGCCGGCTAGAGCTATAATCGTGGATCGCCCCGAAACTTCTGCTTCGGGGTGATTCCAAAGCAGCTTGACTCCGATATTGAGATCTTAGGCTGGCCGCTGCCTTGAAGGGTTTGAAGGTCCGTAACGGGTTGGAAGTGGACCGTCCCGCAAGCAGCTCCTTTCTCATTTCCTCGCGACAAAATTCAGAATACGCTGTGGCCAAGCGCCATGTGATGGATTGGAGCTACTAATACCACAGGCCTTGTAATACATGCCTTGTAGCGCTCCATAAAAAACCCCGTACCACTTTTGTACCACGCTACCCTCACTCAAGAGGGTTTCCTTCCCCCCCTAGCAGTCTTCCGCGTCGACCGGCACAGGCTTACAGCTGTTCTGCAGCTTCGCGCGCTTGCTCGTCAGCGTACTCCTGCAGCCAGTTTTGACCGTTATCCAAAGTAATAAAGGCCATGTGTTTGGCGGCCTCCAATGTGTCCTGAAAGCGTGGCCAAGATGGACTGAATCCGTCTTTGTGCACGAGATTCACCCGCCACCGGCCTCGCGTTTGCGGCGACAAGGTGATGGTGAAATCTTCGATCTGAGTGGTGTGCGAACCGTCACCGAGTTTTGTCCAAATCACGTCACGGTAGGTTCGCAGCAGGCGCCGCTTAAAGCGCACGGCTTGCTGCACCAGAGCCAACAGCTCACCGGACGGCTTGATCTGTCCCTCTAGAGCGCGGTTGATCCCTCTTAGGATTGTCGCCGGCGAGCGGTAGTCGCCTAGTGAGCGCATACGATCCATCAACGCCGCAGGCGACCAGTCCAACTCAGCCAAAGCCAGGTGCAGGTCTTTGGATAGCTCCTCTGCCGAGCGTTCGAAGCCGGTAACTATCTCTTCGTTTTCGTCGTTCATGGCAATCTCTCAGTCATTAGCGAGGTGACACAATGTCACCTAAAAAATGACAATTCAATATGCCTGTGAAAAAGCGTCGATCCCTGGTCAGCATTGCACTAGCGCTGCTCACGTAGCGACTGGATGTAGCTCCAGCCCCGACATAACCCACACACCGTCCCCAGAGCAGACGCTGCACTAACGGACATCGATCAACATTCACGCGTGCGTACCTGCGCATATAGGGGTGGTGCGGTTCAGGGTAAGGGGGCGCCTAAAAAAAAGAGTAACATAAGTAATCTTGACCATTTCTCACGCTCAACTCTTTGAAATTAAAGGCTTTTATCTTTCGAGCAAAAGGTAATCTTTAAGTAACCTTGAAGTAATCTGATTACTCTTTATAAATGTAATTCTCTACTTTAATAAAACCCTTTAAAATCAACTGGTTGGTAGAAAATTACCTTTTCCATTACTTCTCTGTTACTCCTTTTTGTAATCTCAACCCCCACGGAATACGTGGCCTCCAGACCGTTTCTGTGGGGAGATTACTGAAATTACTCTTTTTGAAACTCCCCCCTCCCCCTCAACAGCAGAGCCTCCAGAAGCCTTCAACGAAAAACCCCTCGGTGCAGGGTTCCGCAGGCTTTTGACCACCCCACTAACCTGAGCAGCCCCCCAGCCGGTGCCGTGTTGAGCGGTCCGCAGGGTCGCAGAAAAAACGACCCATTTAGCCCGCAGGCGAGGTGGGGGGACGACGGCGCGCGCCAGGTGCAGACCATCCTACAGACCGTCTGTAGCACGTCACTCCCCCAGCCTGATGTGGCACGCCAGTTCCCCGCCCCCCACTTCCGCCTACAGCTCGTCGGCTCAAATCGCGGCGCATTTAAACCTCGATTACTGTACGTACATACAGCTATTGAGATTCCCGCTATGAACGTTGACATGGACACCGATGATTGGCTCGGTTGCCCCACTCCACTTGAGATGTACCAGCACCAATGCTCAATCCTCGTAGATGAGCTGGTGGAGACAGAGCGCATGCTGCGTCGAGCGCGGGAGAATATCGCTGGCTTGGTGCAGATGAATGACCTGCTGATGGCAGGCAAGGCGGATGCGGAAGAGAGGTTGGCAGCGGCTGAAGAAAAGATCAGCATGCTGGAACAGCAGTACTCGTTTGCCTCAGTGCAAAGCGTGAAGATTGTTACCGGGCAACGAGACCATTTGCTCAGGGAGAATCAGCGACTGTTTAACAAAAGGGGACAGATTTATTTAACCGCCACGATATCGGTTTTTGAGTTGGCAAAGGAAAAGCAAACGACTCACTCCCAGACACACCTCGCGACGGCCTGCTGCTTCAACCCGACGCTTCACGGTGTAAGATGCCCCACGACCGTCCACCATCGAGGCCGCCATGACTGGGATATCCCTAAACCTGCCGGAAGACCTTTCCAACTCTCTCGCCGACCTGGCCAAAACCAACGGCCAAACAGCGAGCTACCTGGCAATGGACGTTCTTCGCGACTACATCGAGCACGAAAAAACGCTGACCGCACAAATCGAGCTGGCAGTAAAGGAAGCCGACGAAGGTAAATTTGCCACTGATGACCAAGTGGCAGCCATGCGCGCTAGGCGTTGGAGCAAGAATGCGGGTTGAGTGGCTTGAAAAAGCACTCAAGAACCTGGAAGACGAAGCAAGCTACATTGCTCTCGAAAATCCAAAAGCCGCCGACGACTTCTCGGATGCCATTTTCGCCAGTGTCGACAGGCTCGCTCAGTTTCCTTCCATGGGCCGCGAAGGTCGGGTGAAACATACCCGCGAATGGGCGGTTCCCAACTGGTCTTATCTGATCCCGTATAGAGTGAGGGGCGATCGACTGCAGATCCTTGGCGTATTCCACACACGGCAACGTCCTCGTTCGAAGTGGTAATACGCGCAATACCTGCCTCTCCGGCACCCAAGATCCGTTCCTGATAAACTGCGCGCAATTCGTCTCGCCAACTCAGATCCCCCATGCCCCTACAAACCGCCCCACTCTCCCGCCGCTTCTCCGTCGCCCCCATGATGGACTGGACTGACCGCCACTGCCGGTTCTTCCTACGCCTGCTCTCCAAGCACGCCCTGCTCTACACCGAGATGGTCACAACGGGCGCTATCCTCCACGGCGACCACGAGCGCTTCCTGCGCCACAACGAAGCCGAGCACCCGCTGGCGCTTCAGCTAGGCGGCAGTGTTCCAGCCGATCTGGCCGCCTGCGCCCGCATGGCCGAGGCCGCCGGTTACGATGAAGTGAACCTGAACGTCGGTTGCCCCAGCGACCGGGTGCAGAACAATATGATCGGCGCGATCCTCATGGCGCACCCTGCGCTGGTGGCGGACTGTGTGAAGGCGATGCGCGATGCGGTGTCGATTCCGGTGACGGTGAAGCACCGTATCGGCATCAATGGGCGGGACAGTTATGCCGAGTTGTGTGATTTCGTCGGGACGGTGAAGGATGCCGGTTGCACCAGTTTTACCGTGCATGCGCGAATTGCGATTCTGGAGGGGTTGTCGCCCAAGGAGAACCGGGACATCCCGCCGTTGCGTTATGACGTGGCGGCGCAGTTGAAGCGGGATTTTCCGGAGTTGGAGATTAATCTCAACGGTGGGATCAAGACGTTGGAGCAGTGCCATGAGCATTTGCAGACGTTTGATGGGGTGATGTTGGGGCGGGAGGCTTATCACAATCCGTATTTGTTGGCGGAGGTGGATCAGCAGCTGTTTGGCAGCACCGCGCCTGTGATCACCCGCGCTGAGGCGTTGGCGCATTTGCGTCCGTATATAGCCGAGCACTTGGCGACAGGTGGCGCGATGCATCACATCACGCGCCATGTTCTGGGGCTGGGGACGGGTTTCCCGGGGGCGCGTAAGTTTCGGCAGTTGTTGTCGGTGGATATTCATAAGGCGAGTGATCCGTTGGCGTTGCTGGATCAGGCGGGGGAATTGCTGGAGGGGCGTTGATTGGGGCAGTGCTGCTCGCTGCGCACGGTCGTTATGAAACTCGAGCACTGCAGGAGCAGCCGTCTCTAGCGGTCACCCAGAATATTACAATTATCTTTTACGGTTATTGGTGTTTCGTCCGTCTCACTACCTAGAACGATAATTTTTCGTATTTAGGGGAGGCGCCGATGTACCGTCCGCTGTATAAAGTTTCGCGCGTGAAATCTTTGTCTGTAGCGCCGCTTACCATGCTGTGTGTACTGATGTCCGATCTGGCGGTTGCCGACCCTCATCAGTTCAATATCGCACCACAGCCCTTGGCAAGCGCGCTGAATCGCCTGGCCGCTCAGAGCGGTTTGCGGGTGATCGTTGATGGCTCTTTGGTGTCGGGCAAGAACAGCCCTGGCGTAGTCGGCTCCAAAGAACCGCAGGCCGCACTGGCTGAAGTGTTGAGCGGCAGCGGCTTGACGTGGCGGCCTACCGCTGAGGGTAGCGTGACGCTGGAGAAGGCTGCTGAATCAGGCGGTGCCTTGCAGTTGGGTGAGACCTCGATCACCGCTCAGCACTTGGGCGAGACGACCGAGGGCAGCGGTTCCTACACGACGGGGGCCATGCAGACTGCCACCAAGCTGCCACTCACCTTGCGTGAAACGCCGCAGTCGGTCAGCGTGGTCACGCGCAAGCGCATGGACGACAAGGCCATGACCACCCTCAGCGATGTCGCCGAAAGTGCGCCGGGTGTGTTCCTCAATACCTCCGGCGGCGCCGGACGGCCCACGTTCAGCGCGCGTGGCTTCGACGTCGATACCATTTTGTACGACGGCTTCCCCACCAGTTTCCTCACCTATATACCCAGCAGCGAAGCCAACCTGGCAATGTATGACCGCGTCGAAATCGTTCGCGGCGCCACCGGCCTGGCTCAGGGCGCCGGCAGCCCCGCGGGCGCCATCAACTTGATACGCAAGCGCCCGACCCGTAAATTCCAGGCCACGCTCACCGGCAGTGCCGGTAGCTGGGACGATTACAGCAGCACCCTGGACGTCGGCGGCCCGCTAAACGACAGCGGCACCTTGCGCGCCCGCACCGTACTCTCAAAGCAGGATTCGAAAAGTTTTCGCGAAGCAGTCGAGAGTGACGCCGACCTGTACTACGGCGTAGTCGACGCCGACCTGACCGATACCACCACCCTGACGGTGGGTGCCTACCGGCAGAAGGACTACACCAACTACGTCTGGGGTGGGCTGCCTATGGCCCGTGGTGGTGGCCATCTGGGATTGCCGCGCGACACCTTCCTGGGCCATGACTATGAATACATGGACAACCGCACCACAGGTTATTTCGCGACCCTGGAGCATGGCTTCGCCAATGACTGGAAACTGCGCATGGCCGCCATGCAGGCGACGACCAACACGGACGTGCTGGCCTCTTCCATCTGGGGATACAACCGCCACTACCTGTGGACGCAGGCCATGGAGCAGAAGGAAAAAGGCTACGACCTGGCCCTCAGCGGCCCCTTCCAGCTCCTGGGTATGGAACATGACTTCACCGTGGGTGCCAGCAAGCGCCAGCTGGACTACCGTACCGGCAAACTGTGGGAGCGTTTCATCGACAGTAACGTCGACCTCTTCGGGTGGGATCCACGGGGTCATACCAAGCCAGAGATCACCAAGGGGCGCACCCTGCGTCCCGAGACCACCACACAGGACAGCTTCTATACCAGCACCCGCTTGCGCTTGACCGAGCCGTTGTCGTTGATTCTCGGCGGCCGCCTGGACTGGTACGAATTCGAAAGCCGGGAAACCCCCGAAAGCAACTACAAGGTCACGCGCAACCTGACCCGTTATGCCGGCCTGGTCTACGACCTGGATGCCAATCACTCGGTTTATGTGAGCTACACCGATATCTTCAAGCCGCAGACCGAAAAAGGTCTCGGTGGGCAAGTGGTGAAGCCGATCAAGGGTGAAAACTACGAGGTGGGCATCAAGGGCGAATACTTTGATGGTGCGCTGAACGCCAGTGCAGCCATCTTCCAGATCGATCAGAACAATCGTGCCCAGGAAATGCCTGATGTCAAAGGCTGCGGTACAACCCCTGTCAGTTCATGCTACGAGGCTTCCGGCCTGGTGCGCAGTCGAGGCATTGACCTGGAAGTTCAGGGCGCCCTGACCGAAAACTGGCAACTGGCCGGCGGGTACACCTACACCCAGACCAAATATGTCACCGATACTGATACCTCCAGGGAAGGACAGGATTTCAACCGCCGACTGCCGCGCCAACTGTTCAAGGTCTCCACCCTCTACAACCTGTCCGGTGACCTGAACCGCTGGCGCATTGGCGGTGACCTCTACCAGCAGAGCCAGATCCGCACATCGGGGGGCAGCGGCACCAGTGCATGGAAAAACCGACAGGGCTCATACACGGTCGCCGGCCTGGTAGCGGGGTACAAGGCCAACGAGCATCTGGATCTGCAGGTGAACGTAAACAACCTGTTTGACCGCAAGTACTACTCCAGCGTCGCCAATGGCGCCTATGAGCCTTACGACATCTACGGCGACCCACGCAATTTCAAGCTGACTGCGCGCTACAGCTTCTAGGCGGCTGCCCCTCGCCCGCATGTAGGAGCGAGCTTGCTCGCGAGAAACCCATAGGTGCCGCGCTTATTCAGGAAGCGCGCGTTATCGTTGAGGTTTTTCGCGAGCAAGCTCGCTCCTACAGTATTGGGAGCAGGCTTAAGGGCAATGACGTGGTTATCGGGCAGTTGGGTTGAACCTGCCATCGATTTTGCCCTCCAATTGAGCACCACGGCCGGTGATTCAAACGGCTGTTTCCAGGTTATTGCCCTCGCAAACGACCTAACGCATTTGCGCCCTTGAGCGCCTGCCAGCGCTCGGGTAATGTCACTAGACCCACAGGACAGAGCACGCCCATGACTTCCAAGCTGGAACAACTCAAGCAATTCACCACCGTCGTAGCCGATACCGGCGATTTCTCCACGCTCGCCAAGCTCAAGCCGCAAGACGCGACCACCAACCCTTCCCTGCTGCTCAAGGCTGCGTCGATTCCTGGCTATGCCAAGCTGCTGGATGAGTGTGTGCAGGATTGCAACGGCGATGTGGGCCTGGCCAGTGACCGCTTTGCGGTGGCGGTGGGCCAAGAGATTCTCAAAGTAGTGCCGGGCCGTATTTCCACTGAGGTGGATGCGCGCCTGTCATTCGACGAGGCCGCGATTCTCAAGCGTGCGCACCGTCTGATCGACCTGTACGACAAAGCCGGCGTTGGCCGTGACCGCGTGCTGATCAAGATCGCCTCCACCTGGGAAGGCATCCGCGCCGCCGAGAAGCTGGAAAAAGAAGGCATCCAGACCAACCTGACGCTGCTGTTCTCGTTTGCCCAGGCCGTGGCCTGTGCCGAAGCGGGTGTGTTTCTGATTTCGCCGTTCGTGGGCCGTATCTACGACTGGTACAAGAAGGCCAACGGCAACGACTACACCGGTTCCGATGACCCGGGCGTGCAGTCGGTGACGCGCATCTACAACTACTACAAGGCTAACGGCTACAAGACCGTGGTGATGGGGGCGAGCTTCCGTAACCTCAGCCAGATCGAAGAGCTGGCCGGGTGTGATCGCCTGACCATCAGCCCGGACCTGCTGGAGAAGCTGGCAGCCGATGAAGGCAAGCTTGAGCGCAAGTTGGCGCCAGGGCATGCCGGTGAAGCGCGGGTGCACATGACTGAAGCGCAGTTCCGTTGGGAGTCCAACGAGGACGCGATGGCGACTGAGAAGCTGGCGGAGGGGATTCGTCAGTTTGCTCGGGACCAGGAGAAGCTGGAGGCGTTGTTGTCGGCCAAGCTGTAAAGGCAGATAGCGGCAAAAAGGGCGACACCTGTGAGGGTGCCGCCCTTTTTTTGCCTCGGTGTCACCGCCGTCCGATGTGGGAGCTGGCTTGCCTGCGATAGCGGTGGGCCAGCCAACACTTCATCGACTGACACCGCGCAATCGCAGGCAAGCCAGCTCCCACAGGGGAATGTGTTTCAACAGGAGAGCTGTCAGTGGCGCTCGAGGGCGTTGACGAGGTCGTGGAAGGCTTCGCGGTTGGACTCATTCAAGCCCATCAGGATCTTGTGCGCTTCCAGCACCTTGACCCGTACGACTTCCTCGGACTGGTCCTGGGACGGCAGGTCGGTGAGGCATTCCGGGCACGGGATCGGGCGGTCAACGATGTTGAACACCTGGTCAAAACCCATGGATTGCAACAGACGGGTGATGTCTTCGTGGGTGGTGACCACGGTCGGCAACAGGCCGACCTTCTGCCGCGACAGAATGGACAACTTGGCCAACAGGCCCAGGGTGGTGCTATCGATGCTGCGCGTTTCGGTCAGGTCGATCACAATCGCCGAGAAGTTCAGCGCTGTGAAGATCCGCTCGATCGTCGCATCCAGGGCCGAACACAAGGTCAGGCGCACTTCACCGACAAACTTCAGGACGAAGGTCCCGTCTTGCTCGGCGAATTGGATTCTTCCGGTACTCATCAAAGATTCCTGCTCAACACCAATAGGGCGATATCATCCGGCATCTCCCCTAGCGTGGCCAATCCAAAAACCTGCCGCAGGCCATCCAGGCTGCCGCCCGCCGACTTGACCTTTTGGGGCAAGGCGGCTTCTTTCTCTTTGAGTGTAGGCTCTGGAAGAAGGTCCAGAATACCGTCAGACATCAGCGTCAGGCTGAAGGTCGGCGGCAGTTCCAGGATGTGGTCTTCGTAGGTGGCTTCGTTAAACAAGCCTACGGGCAGGCCACGCCCTTCCAAGTAGCGCACACTGTCAGGAGTGTACAAAACAGGCATCGGCAGGTGACCGCCAATACTGTAGGTCAAAAGACCGGTTTCTTCGTCGATCACGCCGCCGACCATCGTCACGTGCTTGCCCAGCTTGCAGCTGATCAGGCCTCGGTTGATGTGGCCCAGCACCTCGGAAGGGGTGAACTCCGGCAAGGTGCCATTGCGCTTGGACTCGAACAACAGCCGTGTGGTCATGAACTTCAACAACACGGTAACAAACGCCGAAGACGCGCCGTGGCCGGAGACGTCGGCCAGGTAGAACGCCACGCGGCGCTCGTCGACGCGGAAATAGTCGACAAAATCACCCGACAGGTACAACGACGGGATGATCTGGTGGGCGAACTTGAATTCGTCGGTGGTCCAGGGGCTGACCGGCAGCATGTTCATCTGCACCTGGCGACCGGCGTTCTGGTCTTCCTGCAGCAGGTTCAGGCTGGCTTCGAGTTCGCGGTTGGCGGTCTCGAGCTTTTCACGGTAGCGCTGGTTTTCCAGGAGCAGGCGTGCACGGTCCAGGGCGCGGCGCACCGAGTGCTCCAGCACGGCCAGGTCTTCCAGGGGCTTGATCAGGTAATCGGCGGCGCCCAGGCGCAAGGCTTCAACGGCATCGTTCATGACGCCGGCACCGGACACGACAATCACCGGCGTTTGCGGGGCAAGGTCGGTCACCTGGCGAATCAGCTCCAGGCCGCCCATCTGGGGCATGCGCAGGTCGCAGATCACAAGGTCGGGCTTGTCGCGCTCGAATACCTGGAGACCCTGTTGGCCATTACTGGCCTGCAGGACGCTGAAGCCACTGTCTTCCAAGTAGGCCGCGAGGCTCGCGCGCACTACTTCGTCGTCATCGATTATCAGCAGCGTGGCACTGGTTTTTTGCATGTGGGCAAACGGCGCCAGAATTAGGTTGGCGTAGGCGGCTCGGCAATGGCCGGGCTCACGTACTGGATTCGCTTTCTAGCCTCTCTGTCCTACAAAGCATTGGGATTTAGCCCATGCACAACGGTAAAGCAGAGGTGCCCTTCTAAGGCGCAGACGGTACTCCCATCCGTGAGGGGTTTCAAGCTCATGCCGATGGTCGCCGGGCGTCTTTACACCGCAAATCACCGGGAGTTATAAGAACCCTCACAACCACAACGCAAAGTAAGGATGGATGCTGTGAGCGAACACGAGCGCGACTACGCCGAAAAACGCGATTTCATCCGCATGCGAATAGATGCCGATGTGTCTTTGATCCATGCCGGGCAGGAGATTGCCGGCACCTGCGTGGACCTCTCCAGTTCCGGCATGCAGGTGCAGGCACCTCGCCAGTTCACTGTGGGCGACCTGCTGACCGTGCGCATTGATTCAGAGCACGCCGCGCTCAGGGGGCTTGAGGCGGATACCGAGGTGGTGTGGACCAAGGCGGTAGGCGATGACCAGCATCTGGGCCTCAAGATTCTGAAAATGCGCTAGCGCAACATCCAGCCCCTACGCAAGGGTGACGCGGAGCGTCACGGGATGCATTCCCACGCGGAGCGTGGGAACGATCAGCGTGTACAAAAAAGGCGACCTTAGAAAGGTCGCCTTTTTCATTTCAAAACGTCACAGCTTAAAAGTCGTCAACGACCTTGCCGTCCTTGACCTTGAACTCGCGGTTCTGCAGGTAAGCGTTACGAATGAAGGTGTACTTGTCGCCGCTGATCAGCTTCTCGCTGTCGAGCAGGCTGGCGCGCACATCGACGACGTTGAGGCCGAAGGTGCTGTTACGCCAGCCGATGTCGTTCATGTAGCGGTACGGTTGGGTATAGCTGTCGACGTATTTGGACGGCGCATCACGCAAGGTGCTTGGGCCCAGCAACGGGATCATCACGTACGGGCCGCTGCCCACGCCCCAGTAGCCGAGGGTTTGGCCGAAGTCTTCATCGCTGCGCTGCAGCCCCATTTTGGTGCCGACGTCGATGAAGCCCAGTACGCCAAACGTGGTGTTGACCAACAGGCGGGCGGTGTCGACGCCTGCGTTGTGCGGCTTGAGTTGCAGCACGTTGTTGGCCAGGTTGCCGACATCACCGATGTTGCGGAAGAAGTTGTGAACGCCGTCCTGCACAAATTGCGGGGTGACGAACTGATAGCCCTGGGCGAGGGGCTTGAGGGCGTAGGTGTCAACGGTGTCGTTGAAGGTGAAGATGGGGCGGTTGACGCTTTCCCATGGGTCATCTTCCGACGCCGCTTGGGCTGCGAAAGGCGCCAACAGGATGGTGGCACACACCGATAGCTGAGCGAAGTACTGGCTCCAGCGCATAGCTTTTGCTCCTTGAATGGTCTGTCATGGGCGCTATGCCCTGAATAAGGCTGTCAGTATATGACGGAAGTGTCGATTTAGGCAGCTACCTGGAATCGTCTTACGGAAAATGCACAAAATTCCCACAAATATCGACAGTGTCATCCCCTTGTCATGCCGCCCCGATAGCGTTGCAGCTATTTCAGGGACGTTCAGATGCCACACGCCGAGATTGCCGTCGCCGCCGCCCCCTCGTTGACCGCCGTGTTATTTGGCCTGAGTGGCTGCCTGGTGGATTTTGGTTCCCTGGCGCGCACCGACTCACCTTGCGCCGACGCCGAGGCCACGCCGGGGGCGTTGAAGATCCTGCGCAGCCTCAAAGAACAAGGCGTGCCCTGCGCCTGGCTGGACGAACTGCCTCCCGCCGTAACCACGCCACTGTGCGCCGGCCTGCCTGGCTGGCTCAAGGCCGCCTCGCCCTCCTCCATTCGCTGGCCCGCGCCCCACGCCTGCTGGCAAGCCTTGATGGAGCTGAACATCGAACGCCTGGAAGGCTGCGTACTGGTCAGCGGCGAGCCGCGCCTGCTGCAATCGGGCCTGAATGCCGGTTTGTGGACCATCGGCCTGGCCTCCTGCGGTTCGCTCTGCGGCCTGTCGCCCCAGCAATGGCAGGCGCTCACCGAGCAGCAACGCGAACACAAGCGCGGCAAGGCCACGGTGGCACTCTATGGCCTGGGCGTGCACTCGGTGATCGACCACCTCGGCGAACTCGGCACCTGCCTGGCCGACATCCGCCTGCGCCAGCTCAAGGGCGAGAAGCCCTGATCGAGATCATGCACAGTTGGCCCCAGTGGATTAATCTACAGGTCAGCCCGTAGACCTTTCACGGCGCGCCGCGGTCTATGCCAGTGCCTATCGATAAAAGGAAAGAACGTCATGCCTGATCGCAAAAAACTGGAAGAACAGGTCGAGATCCTGCGCGGGCAGTTGGAACAGGACCCGCCGCTGCCAGTAGAGAAACGTGAAGCGCTGGAGGCGCTGATTGCCAAGTTCGAAATGCAACTTGAATTGGAACCGGCGACTCAGACACCCAGTATTTCCGACGACGTGAATCAAGCGGCCATAGAGTTTGATGCTGAACACCCAGTCATTTCTGGGACCTTGCGCAATATCATGACCACCCTGGCCAATATCGGCATCTAACCCAAGCCAAACACAAAACCAAATGTGGGAGCTGGCTTGCCTGCGATTGCGATCTTTCAGTCATTCATCAAGTGACTGATACACCGCTATCGCAGGCAAGCCAGCTCCCACAGTTTTTTGTATGAAGGCTTACTGACGCGCCAGGCGCACGTTCAGGAACTGGGTGTTCTCAGTGCTGCGGTACGGATTGATATCCAACCCACCCCGGCGCACATACCGCGCATACACGGTCAACTTCTCCGGCTTGAGCAAGCGCTGCAAGTCCAGGAAGATCCGCTCCACACACTGCTCATGAAAGTCCGAGTGCTGGCGAAAGCTGACGATATATTCCAGCAGACTGGCGTGATCCAGCGCAGCACCACGGTATTCCACCACCACACTGCCCCAATCCGGCTGGCTGGTCACCGGGCAGTTGGATTTGAGCAGGTGGCTGTGCACGCTCTCCTCCACCACACGCGAGTCATCGCAACGCAGCAGTTCCGGGCGCGGGTGTTCGTAGCTGCTGACGTTGATATCCAGGTCGTCAATGCACACACCCGGCAATGCCATCACGCCTTCGGCCTCGATATCGGCCAGGCTGCGAATGCGCACGTTCACGGGCTTGCCGGCCGCTAAGCTGAGGTCGGTGCTCAGGGTGGCTTCAAGGCCTTGCGTGTCGGCAAACGCGGTCTGGTTCAGCGAGTTGAGGTACAGCTTGAACGACTTGGACTCGATGATGTTCGGCGAGTCGGCCGGAATGCTGAATTCACCGATGGCCACCACCGGCTTGCCCGACGGTAACAACCAGGACAGCTCGAAGCAGTTCCAGAAATCCACGCCCTTGTACGGCAGGGTCTCGGCGCTCAGGCCCAGCTCGGCCCACTTGGCGGCGCGTGGAATCGGAAACAGCAACGAAGGCGTGTAAGTGGAGATGTATTCACTGGACTTGCCCAGCGGCGAATGTTCGGCTGCGGGATGCATGGCGGAAACCTGGCTAAATAAACCGCGCCAGTCTACCAGCCTTTGCCCCCGCCCTTAACAAACGCCTCACTCAACGGTCAGTTTGCCGACCATGCCTGCCTGGTAGTGCCCTGGCAGGTTGCAGGCGAACTCAAGGCCGGTGGCCTGCTTGAACGTCCAGGTCAGTTCGGCCGTCTTGCCCGGCTCCACCAATACACTGTTGGGGTCATCGTGCTTCATGCCGCCCATATCGCCGTGGCCCATGGCGCTGTGGTCCATCTTGCCCATGCCGGTGGCGGTCAGCATGCCGCTGGCCTGCATCTGCATCATCTCTTTCTGGTGGGCGGCATGCATGGCCGCGTCGCCCAGGTTGAACTCATGCAGCAACTTGCCCTTGTTGACCAGCACGAAGCGCACGGTTTCACCGGCTTTGACGTCCAGGGACTTGGGCTCAAAGGCGATGTCCCGCAGCGAGACTTCAACGGTGCGCGTGGCTTTATCCGCCGGGGCGGGCTGGCCGAACGCGTAGGTGTGAGCCGCATCCGCCAGCGCATTGAAACTCAACGCCAGCAGGCAGCCCGCCAATAACAGGGGTGTACGCAACGCCATCTTTCACTCTCCACAATAGGTATCCAGCTTGGGCAACACTTTAAGATGGCCTCGCTGCCAGCCAGCTGACTGCTAGATTACAACTTTGTCAGCTTGTGCCCATACCCCGGAGCCCAGGGTATAAAGGCCGGCGCCCACCTTGACCAAGAGCCCGATATGAAACTGCTGATCGTCGAAGACCAACCCAAAACCGGTCATTACCTGCGCCAGGGCCTGGCCGAGGCGGGCTTTACCACCGAACTGGTGGCCGACGGTACCAGTGGCCAGCACTTGGCGCTGACGGGCGACTATGACTTGTTGATCCTCGATGTGATGCTGCCCGGCCGCGACGGCTGGCAAATCCTGCAGGCGGTGCGCAGTGCCGGCCTGGACATCCCGGTGCTGTTCCTCACCGCCCGCGATGCCGTCGAAGACCGAGTACACGGCCTGGAGTTGGGCGCCGACGATTACCTGGTCAAACCCTTCGCCTTTTCCGAACTGCTGGCGCGGGTGCGCACCTTGTTGCGCCGTGGCAGCAGCACGCCGCAGGACACCCTGCTGCAACTGGCCGACCTGAGCCTGGACTTGATCCGCCGCCGCGTCGAGCGCAGCGGCCAGCGCATCGACCTCACCGCCAAGGAGTTCGCCCTGCTGGAGCTGCTGCTGCGCCGCCAGGGCGAAGTGCTGCCCAAGACCCTGATCGCCTCCCAGGTGTGGGACATGAATTTCGACAGCGACACCAACATCATCGAAGTCGCCATTCGCCGCCTGCGCCTGAAAGTCGATGACCATTTCCCCAACAAACTGATCCACACCGTGCGCGGCATGGGTTACGTGCTGGAGGAACGGTTCACGTGATCAAGCGCCTGTCCCTGACCAGCCGCCTGGCGCTGCTGTTTGCCGCCTGCACGGCGGTGGTTTCGTTGATCGCCGGGGTGTTGTTCAACCGGGCCAGCGAGGCGCATTTCATGGAGCTGGACCAGCAACAGCTCGAAAGCAAACTGGTGGCCCTGCGCAGTACCTTGCAGGGTGTCACCTCACGGGAAGACCTCGCCCAGCGCACCCCTCAACTGCGTGCCGAACTCGATCACCAGCCCGACCTCACCTTGCGCATCACCGGGGCGGGTCAACGCTGGCTGGACGGCGCGCCCAACCTTAGCTTGCCCCAGGCGCCCGGCCTGCATAGCCTGCAGCAGGCGGGCACCGACTACCGCGTGTTCATCGCACCCTTGACGCCCAGCCAGCTGGATTCGCCACAACTGACCCTGATCCTCGACATCACTCACCACCAGCACTTTCTACAGCGCATGCAACGCTTGATCTGGCTGACCGTGAGCCTCTCGGCCCTGGCCACCGCCCTGCTCGGCGCCTGGGCTGCGCGCAGTGGCTTGCGACCGCTGCGGCGCATGGGCGAAGTGGCCGCCAGCGTCTCCGCCCACTCCCTCACGCAACGCTTACCCCAGGAGCAGATGCCGGTGGAACTGGCGGAACTGGCCCAGGCCGTCAACGCTATGCTGGCGCGCCTGGATGACGCGTTCCAGCGCCTGTCTGCCTTCAGCGCGGATATCGCCCACGAACTGCGCACACCGCTGTCCAACCTGCTGACCCAGACCCAAGTCATCCTCACCCAGCCGCGCCCGCTGGAAGATTACCGCGAGGCACTGCACAGCAACCTCGAAGAGCTGCAATGGATGGCGCAACTGGTCAACGACATGCTGTACCTGGCCAAAGCTGACCACGGCTTGCTGATGCCCAGCCGTGAAGCTCTGGATTTGGGCGATGAGGTCGACGCACTGTTGGAGTTCTTTACCCTGCTGGCGGAGGACGCGCAGGTAACGCTGGTGCGCGAAGGCAGCGCCCAGACGATGGGCGATCGCGGCATGTTGCGCCGGGCCCTGTCGAACTTGCTGGATAACGCGCTGCGCTTTACCCCACCGGGCGGTGAAGTGCGGGTACGGATCGAGAGTGGCGTAACACTGACGGTGGAGAACAGCGGGGAAGGCATTCCTGCGCCGTTATTGCCGCGACTGTTTGACCGTTTCTACCGAGCCGATCCGTCCAGGCGTGCAGGCAGCAGCGAACATGCGGGGTTGGGGTTGGCGATTACCCAGTCGATTGTGCGGGCGCATGGCGGGAGGATTTATTGTGAGTCGCAGGCGGGTTGGACCCGGTTTGTGATTGAGTTGCCCAAGGGCGACTGCTGATCGTTCCCACGCTCCGCTGATCGTTCCCACGCTCCGCGTGGGAATGCATTCCGGGACGCTCTGCGTCCTAACAGCGGACGCGGAGCGTCCGGTGAGGCATTCCCACGCAGAGCGTGGGAACGATCAGGTTACGAATACCTCAGCGCATGCGCCGGCTCAATCTTCGCCGCCCGATACGCCGGGTAAATCGTCGCCAAGAAGCTCAACACAAACCCCGCCGAGCAAATCAGCAACACATCCCCACCTTGCAGCTCCGAAGGCAGGTTGCTGACAAAGTACACATCCGAACTGAAGATATGCTGCCCGCTCACCCGCTCCAGCCAGCCCACAAGCTCGCTTACGTTCAGCGCCGCAATCACCCCCAGCACGCCACCAATCAAGGTGCCGACCACGCCAATCACCGTGCCCTGCACCATGAAGATCGCCATGATCTGCCGAGGCGTGGCGCCGATGGTACGCAGGATGGCGATGTCCGCGCCCTTGTCGTTCACCACCATGATCAAGGTGGCGATGATGTTGAACGCGGCCACGGCGACGATCATCAGCAACAGCAGGCCGATCATGGTCTTTTCCATTTTCATGGCGCTGAACAGGCTGCCCTGGGTGTGGGTCCAGTCATCCGGCTTGTAAGCCGCGCCCAGGCTGGCGGCGATATCTGCCGAGACTTTGGGCGCTGCATACAGGTCCTTCACCGCCAGGCGCACGCTTTGCACCTGGTTGGGCTGCCAATGCTGGATTTCAGCGGCGTCGGCCATGTGGATCAGTGCCATGGAGCCATCCAGTTCGGCGCCGACCTTGAAGATACCCACCACGTTCAGGCGCTGCATGCGCGGGGTGATACCGCCCGGGGCGCTGCTCAGTTCCGGCACGATCAGGGTCAGCTTGTCGCCCACGCTCAGGCGAAAGCGGCGTGCAGTGATATCACCGACCACCACGCCGAACTCACCAGGTTTGAGGTCGTCGAGTTTGCCGCGCACGATGTGCTGGGCCACGATCGACACCTTGCCTTCCTGGGCCGGGTCGACGCCGCTGATCTCGATCGGCTGCATCGCGCCCTTATAGGAAAACATGCCGTCCATCTGGGTGAAGGGCACAGCGGCGGTGACTTGCGGATTCTTCATCGCAGCGGCGGCCACCGGCTGCCAATCATCAATCGGCTTTACGCCGACGATGGTCGCGTGAGGCACCATGCCGAGGATGCGCGAGCTCATTTCGCGCTGAAAGCCGTTCATCACCGAGAGCACCACGATCATCGCCAATACGCCCAGGGCGAGGCCGATCATCGAGGTCATCGAGATAAACGAGACAAAACGGTTGCGGCGCTTGGCGCGGGTATAGCGCGTGCCGATAAAAATCGATAACGGTCTGAACATTCGCGGGCACCGTTGGAAAAATGAAAAAGCCCGGCCTCAAAAAACCGGGCGTGCAACAGGTCAGATAGCGACCAGATGACCTTCCTGCAAATGCAGTACGCGGTCCATCTGCCGGGCCATGCTCATGTCATGGGTGACCACCAGGAACGCGGTGCGCATCTGGGTGCTCAACTCCAGCATCAAGTCCTTGATGCCCTGGGCGGTGTGGGAGTCGAGGTTGCCGGTCGGCTCGTCGAGCATCACCAGGCCGGGGTTGTTCACCAAGGCACGGGCAATCGCCACACGCTGGCGCTCACCGCCGGACAGTTCCGCAGGTTTGTGCTCCAGGCGATGGCCCAGGCCGACGCGTTCGAGCAAGGCCGTGGCACGCTGGCGCGCTTCGGGAATCGCAGTCTTGCCGATCAACAGCGGCATGCACACGTTTTCCAGGGCGGTGAATTCCGGCAGCAAGTGGTGGAACTGGTACACAAAGCCCAACGAGCGGTTGCGCAGTTGGCCGCGGGCCTTTTCATTCAAGGCCGACAGTTCTTCGCCGGCCAGCCATACGCTGCCCTGGGACGGCGTATCGAGGCCGCCCAACAGGTTGAGCAAGGTACTTTTGCCGGAACCGGAACTGCCGACGATCGCCACGCGCTCGCCAGGGTGCAGTTCAAGCTGCAGGTTGGACAGCACCACCACCGATTCCGGGCCCTCCTCGTAGGATTTGCCCAGGTTGCGGCAGCTCAGGATTGCTTTTTCACTCATGCCCGATTCACTCATAACGTAATGCCTGTGCTGGCTGGGTACGTGCCGCGCGCCAGGCTGGATACAGGGTGGCAAGGAAGCTCAGGACCAACGCAGCGCCGCCCACCATCAGCACGTCCTGGGTTTGCACCTGGGACGGCAAGTAATCGATGAAGTAGACGTCGGCGTTGAGAAACTTGTGGCCGATCACTTTTTCAAGCAGGGCAATGGCGGCGCTGACGTTCAGCGCGGCCAGAATGCCCACCGCCGTGCCGATCAGGGTGCCGACCACACCGATCACGGTGCCCTGCACCATGAAGATCGCCATGATCTGCCCCGGCGTGGCGCCCAGGGTACGCAGGATGGCGATGTCGCCCTTCTTGTCGTTCACCACCATCACCAGCGTGGAGATGATGTTGAAGGCCGCCACGGCGACGATCAGCAGCAGCAACAGGCCGATCATGGCTTTTTCCATGCGGATAGCCTGGTAGAGGTTGCCGTGGGTGCGGGTCCAGTCGCGGGCGTAGTACTCGGTCTCACCCAGGTGCTGGGCAATTTCCCAGGCGCCGCGCGGGGCGTCGAACAGGTCGTTGAACTTCAGGCGCAGGCCCTGCACCTGGTCGGGCTGCCAGCGGTGCAGGCGGGCCAGGTCGGTGAGGTTGGTCAGGCCGATGTAGCCGTCGATCTCGCCAGCGCCGACGTGGAAGGTGCCCACCACGGTAAAGCGCTTCATGCGCGGGAACATGCCGGCCGGGGTCACGGTGACTTCCGGGGCGACGAAGGTCAGCTTGTCGCCAACCCCCACGCCCAGCTTGGCCGCGGCCTTGTCACCGATGACGATGCCGAAGCTGCCCGGCGCCAGCGCGTCGAGCTTACCTTGCAGCATGAACTTATCGATGATCGAGACGTTACGCTCCTGGGCCGGGTCGATGCCATTGAGCAGGATCTTCTGCACTTTGCCGTCGTTGGTCAGCAACCCCTGCATCTGGGTAAACGGCGCGACCGCCACCACCTTGGGGTTCTGCTGGACCTTGGCGGCCAGGCTTTGCCAGTCATTGATCGGCGCATCGCCTTCAATGGTCGCGTGGGGCACCATGCCCAGCACGCGGGTGCGCATCTCATGATCGAAGCCGTTCATCACCGACAGCACCACGATCATCACGACCACGCCCAGGGCGAGACCGATCATCGAGGTCAAGGAAATGAACGACACAAAATGATTGCGACGCTTTGCACGGGTATAACGCGTGCCGATAAATACGAAGAGAGGTCTGAACATGTCGGGGCTTGTTCGGAGGAAAAGAAGACGTCCCGGTGGCGGGGTCTGGTCAGCAGCTTTACACTCAGACCATTACCGTTACCTGGGGTTCGCCATGTCGACATTAGATGAAGAAGAGCGCCGCGAATACTACCGTATCGATGACATGATCGCACTTCAAATCAAACCCCTGTCTGGCCCCGACGCGGCGAGCAAGGAAGTGTTGCTGGATGATTCGCCGCTGTTCAATCTGCTCAGCGAACTGCACCTGAGCGAATTCGAAGCCCAGCACCTGCTGCGCCAGATCAACGAGAAAGACCGCAGCCTGGCGGCGTTCCTCAAAGTGCAGAACAAACGCCTGGACCTGCTCAGCCAGGTCATGGCTCGCGGTTTGCTGAACGAGGTGGGTGCGCCGCAACCGGTGATCCTCTCCGAAGGCGGCATCGACTTCCAGCACCCCACACCGCTGGCCGCCGACACTCACCTGGCGGTCAAGCTGGTGCTGATGCCCCAGGCGCTCGGCCTGTTGCTGCGCGCGCGGGTGACCCATTGCGACCCCAAGGGCGACGGCTTTGATGTGGGCACGGAATTCGAGTCCATGACCGATGCCCAACGCCAACTGCTGGCGCGCTATATCCTGCAGAAACAGGCCCAGGAACGCCGCCTGGCGCGAGAACAAAGCGACGACCTCTGAATACGTATTCACGACGCCAGCCATCCTGGCGCAAAGGAGCAACTGTGACCCTGATTTACGGCCACCGCGGTGCCAAAGGCGAAGCACCGGAAAACACCCTGACCAGCTTTCAGGAGTGCCTCAAGCACGGCGTACGCCGCTGCGAGCTGGACTTGCACCTGTCCATGGACGGCGAGTTGATGGTCATCCACGACCCGACGCTCAAGCGCACCACCGACCGGCGTGGCAAAGTCGTCGAATATTCGGCGGCTGACCTGGTGAAGATGGACGCGCGCAAAGGCGGCCCAGGCTGGGTCAGCCCCTGCCCGATCCCGCGCCTGGAAGAACTGTTCGAAAAGTGCGACTTCGATCACTGGCAACTGGAAGTCAAAAGCGCCTCGCGTACCCGTGCCGCCACCACCGTGCTGGCGATTCGCGAAATGGCCGTGCGCTTTGGCTTGATGGACAAGGTCACGGTGACGTCAAGCTCGCGGGAAGTGCTCAAGGCCGCCGTGGAACTCACCCCAGACCTGTCACGCGGCCTGGTCGCTGAATACGCCTGGCTCGACCCACTGAAGGTCGCGCAGAACTACGGCTGTGAGTATTTGGCATTGAACTGGACGCTGTGCACCCCCGAGCGGCTGGAAAAAGCCCAGCGCCAGGGCTTGCATGTGTCCGTGTGGACAGTCAACGAACCTGCGCTGATGCGCAGGCTCGCCGACTTCGGCGTAGATAGCCTGATTACAGACTTTCCCGGTTTGGCCACTGCCACCCTCGAGAATTACTGAAATCGGTCTCCCCGGCCGGCTCAGGCCACCGGCCGGAGCCGCTCAAAAAAGCCGGTTGAGGCCGTCGTAGGCCGCTACCCGATAGGCTTCGGCCATGGTCGGGTAGTTGAAGGTGGTGTTGACGAAATACTTGAGAGTATTTTGCTCACCCGGCTGGTTCATGATCGCCTGGCCGATGTGCACGATCTCCGAGGCCTGGTAGCCGAAGCAATGCACGCCGAGCACTTCCAGGGTTTCGCGGTGGAACAGGATTTTCAGCATGCCTTGCGGCTCACCGGCGATCTGCGCACGCGCCATGCTCTTGAAGAACGCCTTGCCCACTTCGTAAGGCACCTTGGCCTTGGTCAGTTCGTGCTCGTTCTTGCCGATGGAGCTGATCTCGGGAATCGTGTAGATCCCGGTCGGCACGTCGTTCACGTAGCGCCAGCTGCCATTGTCAACGATGCTGCCAGCGGCCGAACGGCCCTGGTCATGGGCGGCACTGGCCAGGCTTGGCCAGCCGATCACGTCACCGGCGCCGTAGATGTTCGGCACGCAGGTGCGGTAGTTCTCATCTACTTCGATCTGGCCACGGCTGTTGACCTTGACCCCGATGTTTTCCATGCCCAGCTTGTCGGTGTTGCCGGTACGGCCGTTGCACCACAGCAAGGCGTCGGCCTTGATCTTCTTGCCGGACTTGAGGTGCAGGATCACACCGTTGTCCAGGCCTTCGACCCGCTCGTACTCTTCGTTGTGGCGCACGGTGATGTTGTTGTTGCTGAAGTGGTAGCTCAACGCCTGGGAGATTTCCGAGTCGAGGAAGCTGAGCAACTGGTCACGGTTGTCCACCAGCTCCACCAATACACCCAGGCCGCTGAAGATCGAGGCATATTCACAGCCGATCACGCCGGCGCCGTAGATGATCAGTTTGCGCGGGGTATGGCCCAGGCTCAGGATGGTGTCGCTATCGTAGATACGCGGGTGGTGGAAATCGATGTCCGCCGGGCGATACGGGCGCGAACCGGTGGCGATGATGATGTGCTTGGCCACCAGTTTCTCGACCACGCCATTGGCGCAGACCACTTCGACGGTTTGCTCGTCGGCGAAACTGCCGGTGCCGAAGAACAGGTCGACGCGGTTACGGGCGTAGTAGCCGGTACGCGAGGCGACTTGCTTGGAGATGACTTTTTCAGCGCTTTTCAATACGTCCGGGAACGAGAACCAGCGCGGCTCACCAATGGCCCGGAACATCGGGTTGGTATTGAACTGCATGATCTGCCGTACCGAGTGACGCAACGCCTTGGACGGGATGGTACCCAGGTGGGTGCAGTTACCGCCGACCTGGCGACGGCTATCGACCATCGCCACCTTGCGCCCTGCTTTGGCAGCGTTCATCGCCGCACCTTCTCCAGCTGGGCCGGAACCCAGTACCACCACGTCGTAGTTGTAGACAGCCATGCGTACTCCTCAGAACAGGCCAGGCGTACGGTTGGACGCCGGGCTAAATCATGCCGCGGCCAGCGTGCATGAAGGACAATTTGGCTCAAGTGTGTGAACCGGGGCACAGTCTATAGAAGCCCGAGCGCCGCGAACATTAACCCTTGGTCGCGTCGTAGGCCAGTGTTGCCATACTACAGGACGCAAACCAGCGCCGAATTCAGGATGAGCCATTATGCGACAACTATTTTTCTGTTTGATGCTGATGGTGTCGCTCACGGCGCACGCCAACGATGGGCAGCGGCTCAAGCAGGCAAGCTTCCCGGCACAGGTCGAGGGGCTGGCCCTGAAAAACCAGGCGGTATTCAACTATCTGTGGGCGGATGTGTATGCGGCGGCGCTGTATGCACCGGCTGACCTGCCGGCAAAGCAGGCCTGGGACCAGCAGAAGGCTGTGCGCCTGGCGCTGTATTACTTTCGCGACATCGACCGCAATGATGTGATCAAGGCGGCCACCGTCACCCTGGAACGCCAGCAGGCCAATGCCGGGTTGAACCCAGAGGTAGCCAAGCTGCACGCACGCTTTCGGGATATTCGCAGCGGCGATCGCTATGCCCTGGATTTTCGTCCGGGGCGCGGGTTGAATCTGGAGATTAATGGCCAGGTGGTGTTCAGCAGCCCGGACGCTGAATTAGCGAAGGCTTACCTGGGTATCTGGCTGGGGCCCAAGGGGCTGTCGGACAGTTTGCGCAACACGCTACTCAAGTGATGGCGGCGTTGACGGTTCCATCGTCATCGCAGGCAAGCCAGCTCCCACAGGTAAATGCAGTTCAACTGTGGGAGCTGGCTTGCCTGCGATAAGGCCCGCCCAGACACCACAAAACCCACAGCCATAAAAAAGCCCCGAACCAGTCGGGGCTTTTTCATTCAGCGGGGCTTAGCGCGGAAACGCAGGCGGGTTGACCCCGGCCATGTCTTCCATCACGCGAACCACCTGGCAGCTGTAGCCGAACTCGTTGTCGTACCACACGTACAGCACAACACGGTTGTCCTGGGTGATGGTCGCTTCGGCATCCACCACACCGGCGTGGCGCGAGCCCACGAAGTCGGTGGAGACCACTTCCTGGGAATTGACGAAGTCGATCTGCTTGTGCAGGTCGGAGTGCAGCGCCATGTAGCGCAGGTACTCGTTCATCTCTTCACGGGTGGCGGCTTTCTCAAGGTTGAGGTTGAGAATGGCCATCGACACGTTCGGCGTCGGTACGCGGATGGCGTTACCGGTCAGCTTGCCGGCCAGTTCAGGCAGGGCCTTGGCAGCGGCAGTGGCCGCACCGGTCTCGGTGATCACCATGTTCAACGCGGCGCTACGGCCACGGCGATCGCCCTTGTGGAAGTTGTCGATCAGGTTCTGGTCGTTGGTGTACGAGTGAACCGTCTCAACGTGACCGTTAACAATGCCGAACTTGTCATTCACAGCCTTGAGCACCGGCACGATGGCGTTGGTGGTGCACGAGGCGGCGGACACGATCTTGTCGTCAGCGGTGATTTCAGCGTGGTTGATGCCGTGCACGATGTTCTTGAGCTTGCCCTTGCCAGGCGCGGTCAACACAACGCGGTCGACACCCGGGCATGCCAGGTGCTGGCCCAGGCCCTCGGCATCACGCCATACACCAGTGTTGTCCACCAGCAGGGCGTTCTGGATGCCGTACTGGGTGTAATCCACCTCAGTCGGGTTCTTCGCGTAGATCACCTGGATCAGGTTACCGTTGGCGGTGATGGTGTTGTTTTCTTCGTCAATGGTGATGGTGCCATTGAACGAGCCATGTACCGAGTCGCGACGCAGCAGGCTGGCGCGTTTGGTCAGGTCGTTCTCGGCGCCTTTGCGCACCACGATGGCACGCAGGCGCAGGCCGTCGCCGCCACCGGTTTTTTCGATCAGGATGCGCGCCAGCAGGCGGCCGATACGGCCAAAGCCGTACAGCACCACGTCGGTGCCTTTACGGGCGGCAGCGTTTTGCTGGCCAACCACATCGGCCATTTCTTCACGCACGAACTGCTCGGCGGTACGGCCAGCGCCTTCCTTGCGGAATTTATAGGCCAACTTGCCCAGGTCTACCGAAGCCGCGCCGAGCTTGAGCTCGCTCATGGCTTTGAGCAGTGGGAATGTTTCGTGGACGGAGAGTTCGCTGTCGTCGGCGGAGCGATGGCGCGCAAAGCGGTGGGCTTTGAGAATCGCGATGACAGACTGGTTGATCAGGCTGCGGCCATAGATCGAGCTCACCACATTGTTATTGCGGTACAGCTGACCGATAAGCGGAATCATCGCTTCAGCGAGTGCTTCACGGTCGATCCATTCACCAAGACACTGGTCGGGCTTCTGAGTCACGGGAACCTTCCACATGTAGGGGCAGAAAAAAGGGGCTACATTATGTCGCCCGACTGAGCGTTGAGCAATGCGCGAAGGGCAACAAAAAGCCCTTGCAAAAAAATACCACCGCGCTACAGCCCAGGAAACACGCGGGTTCCAGAAGGCCACTAGTTTAGCGAGCAGGCCGACTTGTCCGTAACTCTCCTAAACATTCGCGCATTTTGGCACTACATATTGAGTCAAAACCCGCCATTGTTTGTCTTAGCCACTACATTTCCTACAAACCGTAATAGGCACAGTCAGCAACTGACAGGCGGCACCTGGGGCCGTTACAATTACCGACTTTGTCGCAACGCTTGGAGCTCAACCTTCCGTGCCCGTTCTGCGTCTACCGCTACTCCCTGCCGCGGCAGGTAAACAGCACTGGGGCAACCTGCCCGGTGCCGCCCTGAGCCTGGCCATTGCCGAGGCTGCCAGCGCAGCCAAGCGCTTTACCCTGCTGCTCACCGCCGACAGCCAAAGTGCCGGACGGTTGGAGCAGGAGCTGAGCTTCTTCGCCCCGGATTTGCCGGTGCTGCATTTTCCCGACTGGGAAACCCTGCCCTACGATCTGTTCTCGCCGCACCAGGACATCATCTCCCAGCGCATCGCCAGCCTGTACCGCTTGCCGGAACTGGCCCATGGCGTGCTGGTGGTGCCGATCACCACTGCCCTGCATCGCCTGGCGCCAACCAAGTTCCTGCTCGGCAGCAGCCTGGTGCTGGACGTCGGCCAGAAGCTCGATGTGGAGCAAATGCGCACGCGCCTGGAAGCCAGCGGCTACCGCTGCGTCGACACGGTGTACGAACACGGAGAGTTCGCGGTGCGCGGCGCCCTGATCGACCTGTTCCCGATGGGCAGCAAGTTGCCGTACCGCATCGACCTGTTCGATGACGAGATCGAGACGCTGCGCACCTTCGATCCGGAGAACCAGCGCTCCATCGACAAGGTCGACTCGATCAAGCTGCTGCCGGCGCGGGAATTCCCGCTGCAAAAAGACGCGGTCACGCGCTTCAAGGCGCGCTTTCGCGAACGCTTCGACGTGGATTTCCGTCGCTGCCCGATCTTCCAGGACTTGAGCAGCGGCATCACGCCCGCCGGTATCGAGTACTACCTGCCGTTGTTTTTTGACGAAACCTCCACCCTCTTCGACTACCTGCCCCAGGACACCCAGGTGTTCTCGCTGCCGGGTATCGAACAGGCGGCGGAAAATTTCTGGAACGACGTGCGCAACCGCTATGAAGAACGCCGCGTCGATCCGTCCCGGCCTTTATTGCCGCCCGCTGAACTGTTCCTGCCGGTGGAAGACTGCTTCGCCCGCCTGAAAAACTGGCCGCGTGTAGTCGCCAGCCAGCAGGACGTGGACGCCGGCAGTGGCCGCGAGCGTTTCCCGGCGAGCGCACTGCCCGATTTGGCGATCCAGGCCAAGGCCACACAACCGCTGGAGGCGCTGTCCAACTTCCTCGGTGACTTCCCCGGCCGCGTGCTGTTTACCGCCGAATCCGCCGGGCGCCGCGAAGTGCTGCTGGAGCTGTTGGAACGCCTGAAGCTGCGACCGAAAACCGTCGACAGCTGGCCGGATTTTGTCGCCAGCAAAGAGCGCCTGGCGATCACCATCGCGCCGCTGGACGAAGGCCTACGGCTGGATGACCCGGCGCTGGCCTTGATCGCCGAAAGCCCGCTGTTCGGCCAGCGCGTGATGCAACGCCGTCGCCGGGAAAAACGCGCCGACGCCAACAACGACGCGGTGATCAAGAACCTCACCGAGCTGCGCGAAGGCGCGCCGGTGGTGCATATCGACCATGGCGTGGGCCGCTACCTGGGCTTGCAGACCCTGGAGATCGACAACCAGGCCGCCGAATTCCTCACCATGGAATACGCCGAGGGCGCCAAGCTCTACGTGCCGGTGGCCAGCCTGCACCTGATCGCCCGCTACACCGGCAGCGACGACGCCTTGGCGCCGTTGCACCGCCTGGGCTCCGAGACCTGGCAGAAAGCCAAGCGCAAGGCCGCCGAACAGGTGCGCGATGTGGCCGCCGAACTGCTCGACATCTATGCCCGTCGCGCCGCCCGCGAAGGCTACGCGTTCGCCGACCCGAAAGCCGACTACGCCACCTTCAGCGCCGGCTTCGCCTTCGAAGAAACCCCCGACCAGCAAACCACCATCGAAGCGGTGCGCGCCGACATGCTCGCACCCAAGCCGATGGACCGCCTGGTGTGTGGCGACGTAGGCTTTGGCAAGACCGAAGTGGCCATGCGCGCAGCCTTTATTGCGGTACACGGCGGTCGCCAGGTGGCGATCCTGGTGCCCACCACCCTGCTCGCCCAGCAGCACTACAACAGTTTCCGCGACCGCTTTGCCGACTGGCCGGTGACCGTGGAGGTGATGAGCCGCTTCAAGTCCGCCAAGGAAGTGAATGCCGCCGTCGCCGATCTGGCCGAGGGCAAAATCGACATCGTCATCGGTACTCACAAGCTGCTGTCGGACGATGTGAAGATCAAGAACCTGGGCCTGGTGATCATCGACGAAGAACACCGCTTTGGTGTGCGCCAGAAAGAACAGCTCAAGGCCCTGCGCAGTGAAGTCGATATCCTCACCCTCACCGCCACGCCAATTCCGCGCACGCTGAACATGGCGGTGTCGGGCATGCGCGACCTGTCGATCATCGCCACGCCACCGGCGCGTCGCCTGTCGGTGCGCACCTTCGTGATGGAGCAGAACAAGAGCACGGTCAAGGAAGCCCTGCTGCGCGAACTGCTGCGCGGCGGCCAGGTGTATTACCTGCACAACGACGTAAAGACCATCGAGAAATGCGCCGCCGACCTCGCCGAACTGGTGCCGGAGGCCCGCATCGCCATCGGCCACGGGCAGATGCGCGAGCGCGAACTCGAACAGGTGATGAGCGACTTCTATCACAAGCGCTTCAACGTGCTGATCGCCTCGACCATTATCGAGACCGGCATCGACGTGCCGAGCGCCAACACCATCATCATCGAGCGCGCCGACAAGTTCGGCCTGGCGCAGTTGCACCAATTGCGCGGCCGCGTCGGGCGTAGTCACCACCAGGCTTATGCGTACCTGCTGACACCACCGCGCCAGCAGATCACTTCCGATGCGGAAAAACGCCTGGAGGCGATCGCCAATACCCAGGACCTCGGCGCTGGCTTTGTACTGGCCACCAACGACCTGGAAATCCGGGGTGCCGGCGAGTTGCTTGGCGACGGCCAGAGCGGGCAGATCCAGGCGGTGGGTTTCACGCTGTACATGGAGATGCTCGAACGCGCGGTGAAAGCCATCCGCAAAGGCGAGCAACCGAACCTCGACCAACCCTTGGGCGGCGGCCCGGAGATCAACCTGCGCTTGCCGGCGTTGATTCCCGAAGACTACCTGCCGGATGTGCATGCACGGCTGATCCTGTACAAGCGCATTGCCTCGGCGGCCGATGAAGAAGGCCTCAAGGACTTGCAGGTAGAGATGATCGACCGCTTCGGCCTGCTGCCGGAGCCGACCAAGAACCTGGTGCGCCTGACCCTGCTCAAGTTGCAGGCCGAGCAGTTGGGCATCAAGAAAGTCGACGCCGGGCCGCAAGGCGGGCGTATCGAATTCGAAGCGCAGACGCCGGTCGACCCGTTGGTGCTGATCAAGCTGATCCAGGGCCAGCCCAACCGCTACAAGTTCGAAGGGGCTACGCTATTCAAGTTCATGGTGCCGATGGAACGTGCCGAAGAACGCTTCAACACCTTGGAGGCGCTGTTTGAACGCCTCATTCCGAAATCCGTTTAAGGACGCCCCCATGCGCGTGTTCCGCATTTTGAGCCTGTTGTTGGTGGTACTCGCACCTTCGGCCTTTGCCGACAGCCTGTATCAGGTGGAAATGATCCTGGTGCGCCAGAATGCAGAACCTGTGATCAACAGCCGCGCCGCCCCGGAAAACTGGGACGCGGGCGCGCCGCGCCTGGGAGAGCGGATGAGCCCGCCGCGCCTGGGTAATATCGTCGACAAGCTGCGCGCCGACGCCAACTACACGGTGCTCGCCCACAAAGCCTGGGAACAGAGCCTGGGCGAGCAACCGGTGAAGGTGGCGATCACAGACGGCCAGGAGCAATTCGGCCAGTTCCCTATCGAAGGGGTGTTGAGCCTGCAACTGGGGCGCTTTACCGATATCGACGCGGACTTCTGGATCAACCAGTTCGACGGCAACGGCAGCGTGATTAACAGCGAACACCTGAGCCAGAAAGACGTGCGCACCAAGAACAACCAGCTCAACTACCTGGACGGTGGCCACCTGGCGCTGCTGATCAAGATCACCTCGCTGACCGCCAAGCCACCCAGCGCACCACCGCCCGACCTTCAGGACTGATTGCGCGCCATGCCCCTGACGTCGTCGTTGACCAAACCCCTGGCCCCTTCGTGGGCCAATCGCTTCAAAGAGCAAAGCCTTGAGCGCGGGCGGCGCTACGCCCTGGAAAACCGCGTGCGCATCGTCGAGTGCGGCGACAGCACCATCACCGCCAGTTGCGAAGGCTCGGGCGGCAACGTTTACCGCCAGACCATCTCACTGCGCGAATCGGCCAAGGGCCTGCTGATCCTGGTAGACAGCCGTTGCACGTGCCCGGTACACACCAACTGCAAACACATCGCGGCGGTGCTGCTCAAGGTTCAGGAAACCCTGGCCTACCCGGCAGCGGCCCAGGATGCGCAGCTGCTGGAAAAACTCCAGGCGGTGCTGGATAACCGCGTGGTCCTGCCGCAGGTGGTGATGGACGACGTGCAACCAGTGCCACGCTTGTGGCTGGCCAGCGTGGAATTCAGCGCGTTCGAGCCGCGCAACGGCAAGATGCAGCGCTATATCCAGCATCGGGCGGCGCTGTCGTTCAACTACCTGGGCAACTACGTCAGTGGGCAAAAGAATGCCGACATCATTGTGCGCCAGGAGACCCAGAGCCTGCGGATCAAGCGCCAACCTGAGCAAGAACAGGCCTATCGCGAGCACCTGCGCCTGCTTGGCTTCAAGATCGCCACGCGCCAGAGCAAGGCCCTGCCGGAAAGTGCTGGCGAGCTGTTCGAGATGGTCAATGACAGTGCCTGGCTGAACTTCACCCTCAATGTGTCGCCCACCTTGCGCGCCGAGGGCTGGGAGCTGCAGATCGATGAAGACTTCGGCTTTGACCTCAGCCCCGTCGATGACTGGTATGCCACCGTCGATGAAGGGCCGGAACGCGACTGGTTCGACCTGGAGCTGGGCATCATCGTCAACGGCGAACGCCTGAGCCTGCTGCCGATCCTGCTGAACCTGATGCGCTCCCACACCGAGATTCTCAACCCGGAGAAGCTCGCGCGGCGCCGCGATGAAGAGCTGATCCTGGTGAACATCCCCGGCCTGCCCAACGGCCACGGCCCGCTGCAAGTGGCGCTGCCCTACGGCCGCTTGAAGCCGGTGCTGGCGACCCTCGGCGAGTTTTACCTGCAGGAAGCCGGCACCACCGCGCTGCGCCTGGCCAAGGCCGACGCCATTCGCCTCAACCCGCTGGACGACCTGCCACTGCAATGGGAAGGCGGCGAGAAGATCCGCAACTTCGCCCAGCGCCTGCGCGATATCAAGGATTTCACCTGCGCGGCGCCTGAAGGCTTGAATGCGACCTTGCGTCCCTATCAGCTGGAAGGCTTGAGCTGGATGCAGTCACTGCGCCAACTGGAGGTGGGTGGGATACTCGCGGATGACATGGGCCTGGGTAAAACCCTGCAAACCCTGGCGCATATTCTTACCGAGAAAATCGCCGGGCGCCTTGATCGGCCATGCATGGTCGTGATGCCTACCAGCCTGATTCCGAATTGGCTCGATGAGGCTGCGCACTTCACCCCGCAACTGAGAGTGCAGGCACTTTATGGCGCCGGGCGTAAGAAACACTTCGCCAACCTGAATGACTACGACCTGCTGCTGACCACCTACGCCTTGCTGCCCAAGGACATCGAACAGCTCGCCGCCCTGCCCTTGCACGTCTTGATCCTGGATGAAGCGCAGTACATCAAGAACCCGTCCAGCAAGGCGGCCCAGGCCGCGCGCGAGCTGAATGCCCGCCAGCGCCTGTGCCTGAGCGGCACGCCCTTGGAAAACCACTTGGGCGAGCTGTGGTCGCTGTTCCACTTCCTGCTGCCGGGTTGGCTGGGCGATGTGAAAAGTTTCAACCGTGATTACCGCGTGCCGATTGAAAAGCGTGCCAGCGAGGTGCGATTGCAACACCTTAACGGTCGGATCAAACCCTTCCTGCTGCGCCGTACCAAGGAGCAAGTGGCGACCGAATTGCCGCCCAAGACCGAGATTATCCACTGGGTCGATCTCAACGAGGCCCAGCGCGACGTGTACGAAACCATGCGCCTGGCCATGGATAAAAAGGTCCGCGACGAAATCACCCGCAAGGGCGTGGCCCGTAGCCAGATCATCATCCTTGAAGCCCTGCTGAAACTGCGCCAGGTGTGCTGCGACTTGCGCCTGGTCAACGACGCTACCCTACCCGCCCGTGGCAGCAGCTCGGGCAAGCTCGACAGCCTGATGGACATGCTCGACGAGCTGTTTGCCGAGGGCCGTCGGATCCTGCTGTTCTCACAGTTCACCTCGATGCTGAGCCTGATCGAGGCCGAACTGAAAAAACGCGGGATTGCCTACGCCCTGTTGACCGGCCAAACCCGGGATAGACGCACCCCGGTGAAGGACTTCCAGAGCGGCAAGCTGCAGATCTTTTTGATCAGCCTGAAGGCCGGCGGCGTGGGCTTGAACCTGACCGAAGCCGACACGGTTATCCACTATGACCCCTGGTGGAACCCGGCCACGGAAAACCAGGCCACCGACCGTGCGTACCGCATCGGGCAGGAAAAGCCGGTGTTTGTGTACAAGATGATTGCCCGGGGCACGGTGGAAGAGAAAATTCAGCACTTGCAGAAGGAGAAGTCCGATCTGGCGGCGGGTGTGCTGGATGGGCGTACGACTGGGGATTGGCAGTTGGGCAATGAGGAGATTGAGGCGTTGTTTGCGCCGTTGCCTAACAAGCAAGAGAAGCGCTGACTGTTAGGCCGCCTTCGCGAGCAAGCCCGCTCCCACATTTTGATTTGTGAATACATTCAAGTGTGGGAGCTGGCTTGCCTGCGATGGCCGCGCCGCGATCTTCAGCCTGGCAAGGGCGCAAACAGCGCCTCAATATCCCGCGGCTCCAGCTTCCAACCCGAACTGGCGCCACCTTCCAGCACCCCATCGGCCAATGCAGCTTTCTCCAGTTGCAACGCCTGGATCTTTTCCTCCACCGTGCCCCGGGCAATCATCTTGTACACAAACACCGGTTTGTCCTGCCCGATGCGGTAGGCTCGATCCGTCGCCTGATTTTCCACCGCCGGGTTCCACCACGGGTCGTAATGAATCACCGTATCCGCCGCTGTCAGGTTCAAGCCCGTCCCGCCCGCCTTCAGGCTGATCAGGAATAGGGGTGTCTTGCCGTCCTGGAAGTTCTCAACGGGCGTACGTCGGTCAACGGTGTCTCCCGTCAGGATCGAATACTCAACCCCACGCAGCTTGAGCTCCTCTTCGATCAACGCCAGCATCGAGGTGAATTGCGAGAACAACAAAATCCGCCGCCCCTCGCTGAGCAACTCTTCCAACATGTCCATCAAGCTGCCCAGCTTGCCAGTGTCGGCCTTGGCCACTTTAGTCATCGGCACAGACTTGACCAGGCGCAAGTCACAGCACACCTGGCGCAGTTTGAGCAGGGCTTCGAGGATGATGATCTGGCTGCGGGCCACGCCATGACGACTGATCTCGTCGCGCACCTTTTTATCCATGGCCACACGCACCGTTTCGTAGACATCCCGCTGTGCATCGCTGAGCTCTACCCAGTGCACGATTTCCGACTTGGGCGGTAACTCCGTGGCAACCTGTTCCTTTTTGCGCCGCAACAGGAACGGCTTGATACGCGCCGTGAGGTGCTGCATACGCTGCGCATTACCGTGTTTTTCGATGGGCGTGCGGTAATCGCGATTAAAGCTCTTGCTATCGCCCAACCAGCCCGGCAACAAGAAATGGAACAGTGACCACAGCTCGCCCAAGTGGTTTTCCAACGGCGTACCGCTCAGGCATAAACGCTGGCCGGCCTCCAACTCACGGGCCGCCTGGGCTGCCTTGCTGTTGGCGTTCTTGATGTTTTGCGCTTCGTCGAGGATCAGCACACTCCAACATTGAGGCTGCAGCACTTCAAGGTCTCGCGACAGCAGCGCGTAAGTAGTGAGTACCAGGTCGTAATCGGCCAGGCGCGCGAAGTCAGCCTGGCGCTGCGAGCCGTGCAGCGCCAGGACCTTGAGTTGAGGGGTAAAGCGCGCGGCTTCATCCATCCAGTTTGGGACCAGGCTGGTGGGCATCACCGCCAGAGCAGGCGCCTGCAAGCGGCCGGCCTGTTTCTCACAGAGCAAATGGGCAAGGGCCTGCAGGGTTTTCCCCAGGCCCATGTCATCCCCAAGAATCCCGCCGACGCCCAGCTCGCGCAGGGCTTGCATCCAGTTAAGGCCTTCGAGCTGGTAGCCACGTAGCTCGGCGTTCAAGCCCTGGGGAGCAGGTACATTGACGTGCGTGGCCTCCTTGAGACGCTTGGCGAAATCACGCAGCCGCTCGCCGCCCTGCCAGACCAAGGGTATTGCATCCAGGGTGCTGAGCCGTGCCGCGTCGGGCGCACTCAACCGCAGTGCGTCGCCTTCAGGTGCGCGCAGGTAGAGTTCGCCGAGGGTCGCCATCAGGGGTTTGATACGGCCGTAAGGCAGCGCGACTTTGGTGTGAGTGCCGGCGCCCAAACTGACCAATACCCGCTCATCATCGTCACGTTCAGCCATGTAAGTGGCATCGAGCAGTTTGGGCTGGTGACGCATCAAGTCGAGCATGATTGGCAACAGGCTGTGCCGCTCGCCATTGACCTCGACGCCCAGTTCAAGGTTGAACCACTCATGACCCGGCGTCTCTTCGATATCCGCGTACCAGTGATCCACAGCCTCCACGTCGTAATAAAAGCCCGGATGGATGACCACCTCCCACCCGGCCTCGCGCAAAACCGCCAAATCGCGCTCAACAAAGCGCAGCCAGGCTTCATCAGTGGGTAGATCGAACATATCTCCTGCACTGGCAGGCAGCGCACGGGTTTTGCGAGTGACCGTTTTAAGGCCGATCTTTGTGAGGGTCTTGCGCAGGGCTTTTTCAGCCACCGGCTTGCGTTGGATACGCTGGGTTTCGGTGCCGTTGAGAAACAGGATGTCCTCAGTGCCCTTGCCGCTGACCAGGCAGGCGTCGTATCGGTAAGCCAAGGCGGCGCGGTGTTCAAAAGTGAGCATTTGCCGTTGGTGCGCCTGGCTGTAGACGTAGGACTCGTCGCTTCCCAGAGTGAGACATCCTTGAGGCTCTAACGTATCCACCACACGCTCGGTCAGCTCACGCGGCGGAGGAATCACCTTGGATATCGAACTGATCCGATGACTGAATAACGCGACCTGATCAGCTGGAATCATCGGCAAGGCGCAAAGATGCATGGCCAGATTGTCATCCAGCCCGTGATCGATCACCCCAATCGCCAGGTTATCGAGGTCTAGATAATGAAGCGGTTTGAGGGGCAACACCTTGTCCAGCTCGCGTCCGTTGCTGATCCACTTAGGAATGTGATTGCCATCGGACAACATCGCCCAATCAAAACGCGCGGGCCGGGCCGGGCCGGACTTAAGCGCCAGGCCTGGGCGTTGCTCAATAAACAGACGTTGGGTTTTCAGCGCCAATTGGAGAATTTCCGCCCCTGAATCGCCGACCAGCTGATAACGGGTGTTATAGGAACTATAAGACCGGCTCAACAACAGCAATCGACAAATGCGAGCATCCAGCTCATGCATATAAGCTGGCGCACGCCGCAAGGTCTCATCGATCGAGTACAGCGGCTTGATATCGCTGTAGTCACCTTTTTTCGTCACACGCGCCCGATATAGCTCTAATGACCACCTCGTCGAATAGGGATCGGGGGAGAGCTGGTACAGCAAAGAGGTGCCCGTATTCCTGGGTTGCCCCTCATCCACAGGCGTGGGTTCAGGGATGCTTTCAAGCCACTTTTCGAGCTGGGGGCTGAGGCGCTCAACCGGTGTCTTTTGCTGTTTTACAGGCGGGTTCAGGTCTTCGTGCAGGACAGTCAACATAAACAGCGCCGCAGCCGCGTGCTTGCAATTGATCGCTACCGGGCAAGAACACACACACTCGACAGTCGCCCAATTTGATGTGACAACATGTGTGATCACCTGGGTGTAGACGTTACGACCGGAGCCCTTGCAACGCGCGATCAACCGGTGTTTTCCCACTTCGACTATTTCGAGACGACTTTCGCCAGCGTACTCGAAACCACGCTCCAGTGAACGAGGGTCAAAGCTCTCTTGCCAATCCAACTCGACGATACGTGCAATAAGATCATTCATGGGGCAGCACTCTACAGCGGTCGGCAACGCGATTTAAAGCAGGCCGACTCCCACAAATCGGTAAGAGATAGCTACAGCCACACCCAGACGCTTCCTACACCAAGCCTCTTTCTGTAACAGCGCAGGCGACGTTTATTCAATCAGTTGAGCGTCTCGCAACGCTGTGAGAGCCGCCAACCAGCGTGGATCCTGTTTGTAATCCGTCGACGCAACCGCCTGCCCACGCATACGCGCAATCCGCGCCGAGGGCGTGACCTTCATCCGCTGCGCTGCACTCAGCGCCAACTCGGCCGCCGCACGGTCATTGCACACCAAGCCCATGTCACAGCCGGCGGTCAGGGCCGCTTCGATACGACTGGCCGCATCGCCGACCACATGGGCGCCGGCCATGGACAGATCATCGCTGAAGATCACCCCGTCGAACTGCAACTCACCGCGCAGGATGTCCTGCAGCCAGCGACGCGAAAAACCAGCGGGCTGGGCATCGATCTGCGGGTAGATGACGTGCGCTGGCATCACGGCGGCCAATTGCTTGCTCAGGCGTGCGAAAGGCACCAGGTCATTGGCGCGAATCTGTTCCAGGCTGCGCTCGTCGTTGGGAATGGCGACGTGGGAATCGGCCTCGGCCCAACCGTGGCCCGGGAAGTGCTTGCCGGTGGCGGCCATGCCGGCGCTGTTCATGCCGCGGATAAAGGCACCGGCGAGCACGGCAGCGCGCTCGGGGTCGCCTTCAAAGGAGCGGGTGCCGACCACGGCGCTGCGTTGGTAGTCGAGGTCCAGCACTGGGGCAAAACTCAGGTCCAGGCCCACCGCAAGCACTTCGGTGGCCATGATCCAACCGCATTGTTCGGCCAGGTATTCGGCGTTGGGGTTATCGGCCAGCGCACGCATGGCCGGCAGGCGTACAAAGCCTTGGCGCAGACGCTGCACGCGGCCGCCTTCCTGGTCCACGGCCAGCAGCAGGTCCGGGCGCACTGCGCGAATGGCTGCGCTCAACTCGCGAACCTGGCGCGGGTGCTCGATATTGCGCGCAAAAATGATCAGGCCGCCCACTTCCGGCTGGCGCAACAGATGACGATCCTCGGCCGTGAGCCAGGTACCGGCGACGTCGACCATCAAAGAACCTTGCAGGGCAGCAGTCATAAACCTTCCTTAAATAACGCACACAACCCGTCGTCCTTGCCAGGCACGGCAAGGACGACGGGTTGCGAATAAATAGCTGAAATCGGCATGGCGGCTAGCTTAGCGGATGCAAGCGGCCGCGCCCACCCGCAGCGATCAAACCTTGGCGGCGACCGGTACGGTTTTGCTGCGTGGGCGTAACTGCGCGGCGGCCATGGCCGGATCGCTGACGCCGGTTTCGGCGCGCATGCCGGCGGCAAGGAACGGCACCATCAGGCGCATGACCTGCTCGATGGAGGTGTTCACGCCGAAATCGGTCTCGGCAATCGCCCGCAATGCCTTGATACCGGACATGCTGAAGGCGGCGGCACCGAGCATGAAATGCACACGCCAGAACAGTTCGATAGGCGGAATACGCGGGGCCGCTTCGTTGACCAGCAGCATATAGCGGCGGAACACCTTGCCGTACATGTCTTCCAGATAACGGCGCAAGTGGCCCTGGCTCTGGCTGAACGCCAGGCCCAGCAGGCGCATGAAGATCGACAGGTCGTTGCCGCTGCGAGGCTGCACGACCAAAGCTTGCTCCACCAGGATTTCCAGCAGCTCTTCCAGGCTGGGCTTGTGATCAGCCTTGGCCTGGCGGCGTTCCAGCTCACGGTCGAGGCTTGCGCAGAACGGGCCCAGAAAGCGTGAGAACACCGCCTGGATCAGGGCTTTTTTCGAGCCGAAATGATAGTTCACCGCGGCGAGGTTGACCCCAGCCTTGCTGGTGATCAGGCGCAATGAAGTTTCAGCAAATCCTTTTTCCGCGAACAATTGCTCGGCAGCATCGAGAATGCGTTCAACGGTTTCCGACTGGGCCATGGCTACTCCGCCTGACAAACAAACACTTGTTTGAAACATACGTTTCAGAGTGTGTCTTGTCAAGCCTGGGGGTCCGCTTTGCGGCTGGTCGGTCATCTGTTTCATCGCTATTTAATCACATCCTCGCAGCTCTGTAGGCAGCGCCGCATCGGCTGTGTAGGACGGCTGACGGATGACCGTCCAGCGGAGCCGCTAAAAAGGATGATTGCCAAGCGCAGTTCACTGTATATAATCCCAGTCACTGTATAAAAAGACAGAGCGATCAACATGCTAAAACTGACGCCACGCCAAGCTGAGATTCTGGCTTTTATCAAGCGATGCCTTGATGACAATGGTTACCCGCCTACCCGTGCGGAGATTGCCCTGGAACTGGGGTTCAAGTCCCCGAACGCCGCCGAGGAACACCTCAAGGCCCTCGCTCGCAAAGGCGCGATCGAGATGACCCCGGGTGCTTCGCGGGGTATTCGCATCCCTGGCTTCGAAGCCAAGGCCGACGAGTCGACATTGCCGATCATCGGCCGCGTCGCCGCAGGTGCGCCGATCCTGGCGCAGCAGCACGTCGAGGAATCCTGCAACATCAACCCGACCTTCTTCCATCCTCGCGCCGACTACCTGTTGCGCGTGCACGGCATGAGCATGAAGGACGTGGGTATCTTTGACGGCGACCTGCTGGCCGTTCATACCACCCGCGAAGCCCGCAATGGCCAGATCGTCGTGGCCCGTATCGGTGACGAGGTCACGGTCAAACGCTTCAAGCGCGAAGGCAGCAAGGTCTGGCTCCTGGCCGAGAACCCTGAGTTTGCCCCGATCGAAGTCAACCTGAAAGACCAGGACCTGGTGATCGAAGGCTTGAGTGTCGGCGTTATTCGCCGCTAAAGGAGGCATCATGCAGCTCGTGCACACCCCACAACACACACAACTGTCGCTGTTCGAGGCCTTTATGGCCCAACCCCTTGCGCCAATCCTCAAGGAAACGGTCGAAGCCCCCTGGGGCGGCGAACCTGAGGCGTTCAGTGAATTGTCGTTGCGCGGTGCGGCTGAGAGCTGCCTGAACCTGCTGGCACCTATCCTGCGCGAATTAAGCGAAGATCAAGACGCCCGCTGGCTGACACTGATCGCCCCACCCGCCAGCCTCACCCAGGCCTGGCTGCGGGACGCCGGGCTCAACCGTGAGCGCATCCTGTTGCTGCAACCACGCGGCGCGCAAAGTGCCCAGCAGCTAACCTGCGAAGCCTTGCGCCTGGGCCGTAGCCATACGGTGGTGAGCTGGTTGAACCCGCTGAATGCCAGCGCCAAGCAGCAACTGATCAGTGCTGCGCGCACGGGTGATGCACAGAGTTTGAATATTCGATTGGGGTAATGACGGGCGCGCCACAGACGCAGCCTTCACCAAGGACTCAGTGAAGAACGCGCGGCCCTTCTTCTTTCTCCGGCTCGCCTTCGGCAAGGCGACCTGCCATCTGCACGCCCACGCTCAACATGGCTTTAGCCACTTCGACGTGTTGGCCTTGCAGGAAGACCTTGGCGTCTTCGGAGAAATCCAGAATAACCAGAGAACCCTCGTCCTCCGCCCGGCGCAGTTCAATTCGGCCGTCAGGCAGTTCAACAATTTCCAGAAAGGACGTTGGCATAAAAGTCTGTTCTCCACGAAAGGCCTGGGATTATATCAGTCATCCACCCAGCCTCGCAGGGGATATGGACAGGTTTGTTGACGGCGTGATGAATGGTGCCCAGGGCAACACGCTAATCAATGTGGGAGCTGGCTTGCCTGCGATGGCGGAGTATCAGCGAATAATCAGCAAACTGCCCCACCGCTATCGCAGCATAAGTATCTATACAACTTTGTGAGCTGTCTGCTGTAGCAGTCAACGGTAACCACGATGCGAAGCGAGTAGCTCTTGATCTTGATCTTGCTCTTGATCTGCTTGTGATCTTGATCTCAGGCGCCCCGTTAAACCACGCTGGCCGAACGCAGGCTTGAATTCGTGGGTAACCCGGCAGGACGCCGGGTTAGCCGCCCCGCGCCATGGATGGCGCGTGGCGGCGGCCCACGGATTCAAGCCTGCGTTCGGGCACACCGAGCCTAAGCGAGGTGCCGAGTGGTGGGGCAAGAGCCTTTTGCTTACTTTTGGCTGGGCCGGCATTCCGGCTCTTTTCAAAAGTGAGCCGCTGTCAGAGCGGAACCTTAGGTGGCCGTTACCGCAGGAATGGATATGTACACGGCCCAACTGTGTTGACTGTTAGACCGTCTTCGCAAGCAAGCCAGCTCCCACATTTGGATTGCGGGGGTGTCAGGTAGATAAGTGTCGGCTGGCAGGCCGTCATCGCAGGCAAGCCAGCTCCCACAGTTTGATCGTGAGGCGTCAGCTAGATAGGTGTCGGCTGGCAGGCCGTCATCGCAGGCAAGCCAGCTCCCACAGTTTGATCGTGGGGCGTCAGCTAGATAGGTGTCGGCTGTCAGCCCGTCATCGCAGGCAAGCCAGCTCCCACATTTGCTTAGTGCCCCCCTTCAGCACTCGTTCAGCCCTTCACGAAAACGCAACGCCATCTTTTTCAACTCCTGGCGCCAGCCTTCCAACTCCTCACGGCTCAACGGCTTGGGCTCATCCTGCTCCAACGCCACGGCGACAATCAGCGGCTGGGTAACATCCCCCTTGGGCACGTGGGGAATACGCGGCGGCTGAAACATATCCGCATGGGCCTTGAGCAGCCGCGCTACCCAACTGTCAGGGCTTTGGGCCATTTCCACCAGTTCGGCCAACTCGGGGATGGCCATGGAATCCAGCACTTCACGATTCATGATCATTTCCGCCCGCGGTGCGCCCGCCTGGGGCAAGCGGTAGAACCCGGCGATCTCATGGCACAGCCCCAGCAAGGCACCGTACAGGTGGAACAACGCCGCTTCGCGCCCCGCCTGTACCAGCGCGATGGCATTCATCTCTTTCCCTTCCTCGGCACGGCCAAGGGCCTCCAGGGATAAACCCGCGAAGTAAATTTTCTGATTGGTACGGGTATAGAGTTCGTTGGCCATGACGGCAATCTCCACAACGAATAGGCGTGATGCTGGCTGTGTAGGAGCGAGCTTGCTGTGGCGAGGGAGCTTGCTCCCGCTCGACTGCGTAGCAGTCGCCCGCTATTGGGGGCGCTTCGCACCCCAGCGCAAGCAAGCTTGCTCGCCACAACAAGCACAATCCTACAGTAAGCAAAAGCCGTCTATACAGACGGCTTTTGGCGTTAACAGACTAGCGGATCAAGCGCCTTGGCGCTTGTCCTCGACCTTCCACTTGCCGCCGTCGTAGAACGCTTTCCAGCCAGTCGGCTTGCCGTCCACTTCGGTCTGCACGTACTGCTCCTTGGTCTTGCGGCTGTAGCGGATCACGGTTGGGCGACCATCCGGGTCCTTCTTCGGCGCTTCACACAGGAAGTGGTACTTCGGATCGATCTCGTCCTTGTGCGGCACGATCTCCATCACCAAGGGCGCACGGGTCTCGCGGTTTTTCGGGAACTGGCTGGCAGCCAGGAACAGCCCCGAAGCGCCATCACGCAGGATGTAGGTGTCGTTGACCTTCTCGCACTTGAGTTCAGGCATCTTCACCGGGTCCATCTTCGGCGGCGCCGCGTCACCGCTTTTCAGCAGTTTGCGGGTGTTCTTGCAGGTCGGGTTGGTGCACCCGAAGAACTTGCCGAAACGGCCGGTCTTGAGCTGCATCTCACTGCCGCACTTGTCGCATTCCAGGCTCGGACCTTCATAGCCCTTGATGCGATAAGTGCCCTCTTCGATCTCGTAGCCGTTGCAATCCGGGTTGTTACCGCAGATGTGCAGCTTGTGCTTCTCGTCCAGCAGGTAGGCGTCCATCGCCGTGCTGCAGATCGGGCAGCGGTGCTTGCCGCGCAGCACCAGCGACTCGGACTCACCCTCATCGTCAGCCGCAATTTCGTCGCCCGGCACCAGGTTGACCGTCGCCTTGCAGCGCTCTTTGGGCGGCAGGCTGTAGCCCGAGCAACCGAGGAACACGCCGGTGGAGGCGGTACGAATCTGCATCGGTCGACCGCAGGTGGTGCACGGAATGTCCGTCATCACCGGCTGGTTGGCGCGCATCCCGTTCTCAGGGTTCTCGGCCACTTCGAGCTTTTTCTTGAAGTCGCCGTAGAACTCGTCGAGCACGTTTTTCCAGTCGCGCTCGCCCTGAGCCACGTCATCGAGGTTCTCTTCCATGCCCGCGGTGAAGCCGTAGTCCATCAGGTTGGAGAAGCTCTCCGACAGACGCTCGGTCACGATGTCGCCCATCTTTTCCGAATAGAAACGACGGTTGTGCAGCGCAACGTAGCCACGGTCCTGGATGGTGGAGATGATCGCCGCGTAGGTCGAAGGACGACCGATACCGCGCTTCTCCATCTCTTTGACCAGGCTGGCTTCGGAATAACGCGCCGGTGGCTTGGTGAAGTGCTGGGACGGGTCGAGCTTGATCAGCTTCAACGTGTCGCCCTGGGCCATGTCCGGCAGCACGTCATCATCGCCAGGCTTGGCGATTTGAGGCATTACACGGGTATAGCCGTCGAACTTGAGGATACGGCCCTTGGCACGCAGCTCGAAATCGCCCGCGCCCACGCTTACGGTAGTAGACAGGTATTGCGCTGGCAGCATCTGGCACGCCAGGAATTGGCGCCAGATCAGCTCGTAGAGGCGCTCAGCGTCGCGCTCCATGCCGCTCAGCTTGGCAGGCGTGGTGTTGGCGTCAGAAGGACGAATCGCTTCGTGAGCCTCTTGTGCGCCTTCCTTGCTGCTGTAGACGTTCGGCTTCTCCGGCAGGTAGGTCTTGCCGAATTCGCTTTCAATATAGGTACGCGCCATCGCCACCGCATCTTGCGACAGGTTGGTGGAGTCCGTACGCATATAGGTGATGTAGCCAGCCTCATACAGACGCTGGGCCATCATCATGGTCTTCTTCACCCCGAAGCCCAGGCGGTTGCTCGCGGCCTGTTGCAGGGTGGAAGTGATGAACGGCGCCGACGGCTTGCTGCTGGTCGGTTTGTCTTCACGCTTGACGATGCTGTAGCTGGAGGCCTTGAGCTTCTCCAGCGCGGCCATGGCCTGGGCTTCGTTCAGCGGCTTGAAGGCCTCGCCTTTCTCACGGGCCACTTCAAAGCGCACATTGGCGCCCTTGGCAGTGCCGAGGTCGGCGTGGACTTCCCAGTATTCTTCAGGGATGAACGCACGGATCTCGCGCTCACGCTCCACCACCAGCTTGACCGCTACCGATTGCACACGGCCGGCAGACAGGCCACGGGCGATCTTCGCCCACAGCAACGGCGAGACCATGTAGCCGACGACGCGGTCGAGGAAGCGACGGGCCTGCTGGGCGTTGACACGGTCAATGTCCAGCTCGCCCGGCTTGGAGAAGGCTTCCTGAATGGCTTTCTTGGTGATTTCGTTGAACACCACGCGCTTGTAGCGGCTGTCATCACCGCCGATGGCTTCGCGCAGGTGCCAGGCAATGGCTTCCCCTTCGCGGTCCAAGTCCGTCGCGAGATAGATGGTGTCGGCATCTTTGGCGAGCCGGCGCAGCTCTTCGATGACCTTTTCCTTGCCCGGAAGGATTTCGTACTTGGCCTTCCAGCCATGGTCCGGGTCCACACCCATGCGCGAAACCAGTTGCTTGCGCGCTTTTTCTTTAGGCGTGAGTACCGGACCTTCGCCCGCGGCGGCCTTGCCGCGCTTGGCGGCAGGCTCCTTGCTGGCGCTAGCCGAACCGCTGGTGGGCAGGTCTCGGATATGGCCGATACTCGACTTCACCACGTACTCGTTGCCCAAGTACTTGTTGATGGTCTTGGCCTTAGCCGGGGATTCCACAATGACCAGCGATTTGCCCATGGATCGGAAAATTCCTGAATTCGAGAAGTGAAAGGCAGTTGGCGCCTGACGCGGCAACGCTATATATAGTGGCAACCGGATGAGGTCAAGCGCAGCATTCTGCGCGACCTGCCGTTATTGCCCTTTAAAAAGACTGGCTTCGGCCGTGACCAAAGCAAAGCGCGGGACCTGCTCGCCGTCAACTTCGACGGTCTCCAGGAACATGCTCAAAGGGCGCACCCAAAAGCCGTATTCGCCATACAGCGCTTGGTAAAACACCACTTCTTCTTCGGTTTCAGAGTGGCGCGCCACGCTGAAAACACGGTACTGCGGCCCCTTGTAATGCTGGTAGAGCCCGGGTTCGACTTTCATGCTCTGGCCCTCATGCAAAATTTGTTGAAAAAAAATATTTAAAAGTTCCAAAAAACAAAAACCGGGGCACTGGGCCCCGGCTTCCGTCAACCGAACGTTTAGACGCGTTCGAAGACGGTAGAGATGCCTTGGCCGAGACCAATGCACATGGTAGCAACCCCAAGGTTGCCGCCATTTTGCTTCATCACGTTAAGCAAAGTGCCGGAGATACGTGCACCGGAGCAACCGAATGGGTGGCCCAGGGCAATCGCACCGCCGTGCAGGTTAACCTTCTCGTTCATCTTGTCGAGTACTTTCAAATCTTTCAGCACTGGCAGGGCCTGTGCGGCGAAAGCTTCGTTGAGCTCGAAGAAGTCGATATCGGAGATGGAAAGGCCTGCGCGCTTCAAGGCTTTTTGTGTGGCCGGTACTGGACCATAGCCCATGATCGCCGGATCCACACCCGCCACTGCCATCGAACGAATCACCGCCAGCGGCTGGATACCCAGGTCCTGGGCACGCTGCGCCGACATCACGATCATGCACGAAGCACCGTCGGTGATTTGCGAAGAAGTACCGGCTGTCACGGTGCCGCCCTTTGGATTGAAGGCTGGCTTGAGGGCCGCCAGGCTTTCCAGGGTGGTGTCCGGACGAATGGTTTCGTCGTAGTCGAACAGTTTTAGGAAACCGTTTTCGTCGTAGCCGTTCATCGGGATGATTTCATCCTTGAACTTGCCTTCCACGGTCGCCTTGTGAGCGAGCTGGTGGGAGCGCAAGCCGAAGGCGTCCTGGGCTTCACGGGTGATGCCGTGCATTTTGCCGAGCATTTCCGCGGTCAGGCCCATCATGCCCGAGGCTTTCGCCGCGTAGAGAGACATGTGCGGGTTAGGATCGACGCCGTGCATCATGCTGACGTGGCCCATGTGCTCCACGCCACCGACCACGAACACATCGCCGTTGCCAGTCATGATCGCTTGCGCAGCGGTGTGCAGCGCGCTCATCGAGGAGCCACACAGGCGGCTGACGGTCTGGCCAGCGGCAGTGTGCGGGATCTGGGTCATCAACGACGCCATGCGCGCGATGTTCCAGCCCTGCTCCAGGGTCTGGTTGACGCAGCCCCAGATCACGTCCTCGACTTCGTTCGGGTCGACCTTGGTGTTGCGCTCCAGCACTTTGCTGATCAGGTGCGCCGACATGTCTTCGGCGCGGGTGTTGCGGTGCATGCCGCCCTTGGAGCGGCCCATCGGCGTACGACCGAAGTCGACGATCACGACGTCTCTTGGATTCAAGCTCATAAATATTCTCGCTCTAGTCGTCTGGGCACTTAACCGAAGAAGCTCTGGCCATTCTTGGCCATTTCACGCAGCTTCGCGGTCGGGTGGTACAGCGGGCCCAGATCAGCGTACTGATCAGCCAGGGCAACGAACTGGGCCACACCGATGGAGTCGATGTAACGCAGCGCACCGCCACGGAATGGAGGGAAACCAATACCGTACACCAGGCCCATATCGGCTTCGGCGGCGGTTTCAACGATGCCGTCTTCCAGGCAACGCACGGTTTCCAGGCACAGGGCGATCATCATCCAGTTGATGATGTCCTCGTCGGACACCTCACGCTGTTCGTAGATGACCGGAGCGAGTACTTCGTGCACCGACGGGTCGGCCACTTTCTTCTGCTTGCCCTTCTTGTCGGTCTCGTAGGCGTAGAAACCCTTGCCGTTCTTCTGGCCCAGGCGCTTGGCTTCGTAGAGTGCGTCGACAGCCGAACGACGGTCGTCTTTCATGCGGTCCGGGAAGCCTTCAGCCATGACGTCGCGACCATGGTGACCGGTGTCGATACCGACCACGTCCATCAGGTACGCCGGGCCCATAGGCCAGCCGAATTTTTCCATGACCTTGTCGATGCGCACAAAATCCACGCCGGCGCTGACCAACTTGGCGAAACCGCCGAAGTACGGGAACAGCACGCGGTTGACCAAAAAGCCCGGGCAGTCATTGACCACGATCGGGTTCTTGCCCATTTTCTTGGCGTAGGCAACGGTGGTGGCCACGGCCAGCTCGCTGGACTTCTCGCCACGGATCACTTCTACCAGCGGCATCATGTGCACCGGGTTGAAGAAGTGCATGCCGACGAAGTTTTCCGGACGCTTGAGGGCCTTGGCCAGCAGCGAGATGGAAATGGTCGAAGTGTTGGAGGCCAGGATGGTGTCATCTTTGACCTGGGCTTCCACTTCGGCCAGCACGGCTTGCTTGACCTTCGGGTTTTCGACAACCGCTTCGACCACCAGATCGACGTGGCCGAAATCGCCGTAGGACAGCGTAGGACGAATGCCGTTAAGCACTTCAGCCATTTTTGCAGCGGTCATGCGGCCTTTATCAACGCGGCCCACCAGCAGCTTGGCGGCTTCGGCCAGGCCCTGCTCGATCCCGTGTTCGTTGATGTCTTTCATCAGGATCGGCGTGCCTTTGGACGCCGACTGATAGGCGATACCGCCACCCATGATACCGGCGCCGAGTACGGCAGCCTGTTTCACGTCCTTGGCAATTTCGTCATAGGCCTTGGCCTTTTTCTTCAGCTCTTGATCGTTCAGGAACAGGCCGATCAGGCTTTGCGCAGCCGAGGTTTTCGCCAGTTTGACGAAACCTGCCGCTTCCACTTCCAGGGCTTTGTCGCGACCGAAGTTCGCGGCCTTCTGGATGGTCTTGATCGCTTCAACCGGCGCCGGGTAGTTCGGGCCGGCCTGGCCTGCCACGAAACCTTTGGCGGTTTCGAACGACATCATCTGTTCGATGGCGTTGAGCTTGAGTTTTTCCAGCTTCGGCTGACGCTTGGCCTTGTAGTCAAATTCGCCGCTGATGGCGCCCTTGATCAGGTTCAGCGCGGCTTCGGCCAGTTTGTCCGGAGCCACTACAGCGTCGACGGCACCGACTTTCAGTGCGTCTTCAGCCTTGTTTTCCTTGCCGGCGGCGATCCATTCGATCGCGTTGTCGGCACCGATCAGGCGCGGCAGGCGCACGGTACCGCCAAAGCCTGGGTAGATGCCCAGCTTGACTTCCGGCAGGCCGATCTTGGCCGTCGCGGACATGACGCGGAAATCTGCCGCCAGGCACATTTCCAGGCCGCCGCCCAACGCGATGCCATTGATGGCAGCAACGGTCGGCACGTTGAGGTCTTCGAAATCGCTGAAGATCTTGTTGGCTTCGAGGTTGCCAGCCACCAGCTCGGCATCGGGCAGCTTGAAGTTGTCGACGAATTCGGTGATGTCAGCGCCGACGATAAACACGTCCTTGCCGCTGGAGACGATCACGCCCTTGACCGAAGCATCTGCTTTGATGGTGTCTACGGCCTGACGCAGTTCGTTCAGGGTTAGACGGTTGAACTTGTTGACGGACTCACCCTTGAGGTCGAATTTGAGTTCGACGATGCCACTTTCAAGAGCCTTAACCGTGATGGCTTTACCTTCGTAAATCATCAACTGATCTCCACGATATGGAAGCTGAACAGTACACACTGGACGCTGGTCTCTGGTTTGACATTGACAGTTGATCAATGCTCACGCCAATCCGCCAGGCACACCCGCCAGTGCGATAGTCGGGTTTTGTATGAGTCGTCTGACAGGCAAACGCTCAATTCATACGCCCGTTTGATTTGGGTACGCCACCTTCATCCAATTCCGAGCAATTGTCAATCGCTCCAAAGGCTAGGAAAAACGCGACTTTCCAGTCAGTTCAGAACCCGGCCCACAGGCGGGCCACCCGTCAATATTCAAATATTCACAGGATCAATAATAGAAAAGATGTGGGAAAAGGCTGTACAGAAAGCAATACACGGCTAGGCTAGCGGCAACCTACAGATTTACCGGCCTGCCTGGCCACCTCCAGCCCGATGATGATGTCGGGCTTTTTATTGCCTGGCTTTCCTGGCTTTTTATTACGCGGCTTTTCTGTAGGAGCGAGCTTGCTCGCGAAAACCTCGAGAGCGCCGCGTATAGCCTGATTACCCACGTTATCGTTGGCGTTTTTCGCGAGCAAGGGCAGGATCAGGCCAGGGCCTTGAGCAGCGTATCAATATCTTTCAGCACGCTTGCGTCGCCCTTCTCGCCCCAATACAAGGCAATCATCTGCTTGTCGGCCTCGACCTTGTAGACGTTCGCCGGCAGCGTTGCAAAATGCAGCAACAACTTCTCATCCACACAGGGCTCACGCCACTGATTGACCCACAGCCCCGGCTCCAGCTGCCAGTAACTCCAGGTCGCGGGCATGCTGCCACGCCGTGGTCGGCAGTACTGCGCGCAAGGGCTCGGCGGCTCCTGTTTGAGCCAGTGCGGCCACTCCTGAGGCGCCAACTGCATGGCCAACCCGATGCGGCGTGCCTCCATGCGCAGGGCCATGCGCCCGCTCTGCTGGCGCGAAGGACGCAGCCATACCAGGGGGCTCAAAACCACTGCAAGGATTGACACCACTATCCAGACCGTCATATGTGTACTCCCGAATTTCTAGATGAGCGGATTTGATCTGCGGCAACCCCATCCGCTTGAAAGCAGCCATACTGAATTTATTGCAGCCCCCTGGAGGAACGCCTCATGCCCTACGAACATATTCTGGTCGCTGTCGACCTGACCGAAGAGTGCGATCCAGTGATCAAGCGCGCACAGGAATCCGCAATTGCCAATGGCGCCAAACTGTCGTTGGTACACATCGTCGAGCCCATGGCCATGGCCTTTGGTGGTGACGTGCCGATGGACCTTTCCCAGTTGCAGCAACAACAATTTGACCAGGCCAAGGAGCGCCTGGACCGTTTGATTCTCAAATACCCGCACCTGAAAAAGGAAGACTGCCACCTGACATACGGCCAACCGCGCCAGGAAATTCACCACTTGGCCAAGGAAGAGGGTTGCGACCTGATCGTAGTAGGTAGCCATGGGCGCCACGGCTTGGCGTTGTTGCTGGGCTCCACCGCCAATGATGTATTGCACGGCGCGCCGTGCGATGTACTGGCCGTCAAACTGGTAAAGAGTTCGTAAGACCAATGAAGGTCTAATGTGGGAGCTGGCTTGCCTGCGATAGCAGCCTGTCAGTTGATGCATCACGTGGCTGATACACCGCTATCGCAGGCAAGCCAGCTCCCACAGTTGAATCGCATTTCATATTAAAAAGCCTGGCGCTCATAGGAATGAACGCCAGGCTTTTTAGTGCTGCAGGATCACTCAGGCATCCAACTCGGCCCAACGCTCAACCAACGCTTCCAGCTCCTGGTTCAACGTCTCCAGGGAGGCGATAACCTTGGCAGTTTCTGCCGCAGGGCGCAGGTAGAAACCAGCGTCAGCCATTTCCGCTTCGACCGCAGCAATCTGCTGTTCCTTGGCGTCGATATCACCCGGCAAAGCTTCCAGCTCGCGCTGCAACTTGTAGCTGAGCTTCTTCTTGGCCGGCGCAGCGTCAGCAGCCGGTGCAGGCGCCTCGGCAGCGACGGGAGTCACCACCGCCGTATTCAGGTCGGCCTTGCCCGATTTGCTTTCAGTTACGCCCAGCAGGCGCGGTGAGCCGCCCTGGCGCAGCCAGTCCTGATAACCGCCCACGTATTCACGCACCTTGCCTTCACCTTCGAAGACCAGGGTGCTGGTGACCACGTTGTCGAGGAATTCCCGGTCGTGGCTGACCATCAGCACGGTGCCGTTGAAGGTCAGCAGGACCTCTTCCAGCAGTTCCAGGGTTTCCACGTCGAGGTCGTTGGTCGGTTCGTCGAGTACCAGCAGGTTGGCCGGCTTGCTGAACAGCTTGGCCAGCAGCAGGCGCGCGCGCTCACCACCCGACAGCGCCTTGACCGGCGTGCGCGCACGTTGCGGACTGAACAGGAAGTCCCCCAGGTAGCTGAGTACGTGGCGGCTCTGGCCGTCGATGTCGATAAAGTCGCGGCCTTCAGCGACGTTGTCGATCACGGTCTTTTCCAGGTCCAACTGGTGGCGCAACTGGTCAAAGTAGGCCACGTCGATGCGAGTGCCCTCTTCGACCTTGCCGCTGGTCGGTTGCAGGCCGCTGAGCATCAGCTTGAGCAAGGTGGTCTTGCCGGTACCGTTGGCGCCCAGCAGGCCGATACGGTCGCCACGCTGCAGGACCATGGAGAAGTCCTTGATCAGGAACGGGCCGTCCGGGTGATGGAAGCTGACGTTCTCCAGCACCATCACTTGCTTGCCCGACTTGTCGGCAGTATCGAGCTGGATATTGGCCTTGCCGGTACGCTCGCGGCGCTCACTGCGCTCGACGCGCAAGGCTTTCAAGGCACGCACGCGGCCTTCGTTACGGGTGCGACGGGCCTTGATGCCCTGGCGGATCCAGACTTCTTCCTGGGCCAGTTTCTTGTCGAACAGCGCGTTGGCGGTTTCTTCGGCAGCCAGGGCGGCTTCCTTGTGCACCAGAAAGCTGGCGTAGTCGCCGTTCCAGTCGATCAGGCCGCCACGGTCCAGTTCGAGGATGCGCGTGGCCAGGCTCTGCAGGAAAGCACGGTCGTGCGTGATAAACAGCACGGCGCCCTGGAAGTCCTTGATGGCTTCTTCAAGCCAGGCAATGGCGCCGATGTCCAGGTGGTTGGTCGGTTCGTCGAGCAGCAGCAGGTCCGGCTCGGACACCAGGGCCTGGGCCAGCAGCACGCGACGACGCCAGCCGCCGGACAATTCGGCGAGGGTCTTGTCGGCCGGCAGTTGCAGGCGGCTCAGGGTGCTGTCCACCAGTTGCTGCAAGCGCCAGCCGTCACGGGCTTCGAGGTCTTGCTGGACGTGCATCAGCTTGTCGAGGTCTTCCTCGGTGACGCAGTTCTGCGCCAGGTGATGGTATTGCGCGAGCAACTCGCCAACGCCGTCCAGGCCTTCGGCAACCACGTCGAACACTGTCCGTCCGTCGGCCACCGGCAATTCTTGCGGCAATTCGCCGATCTTGAGGCCCGGGGCACGCCACACAGAGCCGTCATCGGGCTTCTGGTCGCCTTTTACCAGCTTCATCATGCTGGACTTGCCGGTGCCGTTGCGGCCGATGATGCACACCCGCTCACCACGGGCGATCTGCCAGGACACCTTGTCCAACAACGGCATGGCGCCGAAAGCAAGGGACACATCGCTGAATTTGAGCAGGGTCATACGCTTCTCCAAAAACTGGGCGCGCATTCTACCTGATGTGAGGGTGGGATGCGGTCGGCATTTTCTCTATTGACACGTTCTGTAGGACATTTCCGGCGAACTTGAAGGAACCAGCCGGCAAAGCTTTCGCGGGCCGCTGGCAAAAGGCTAAGCTAGGGGCAATCAGTGTCGGCAGTGCCGGTGCTAGTCGTGATTTCTCTGCACGGACGTCTCATGCGCAGTCGCCTTTTCAACTTTTTATCTTGTCTGCTTCTTTCCGCCACTGCCGTTCAATCCGCCCAGGCGGTGGACCTCACCACTCAACGCCAGTATTACGATCAAGCCAAACGCGCCCTGGCCAAGGGTGACAGCGGCCCCTACATGCAATACAGCCAGGCCTTGGCCGATTACCCGCTCACGCCCTACCTGGCCTATGACGAGCTGACCGCGCGCCTGAAAACCGCGAGCAACGAGGAAATCGAACAATTCCTCGCCAAACACGGCGACCTGCCCCAGGCCAACTGGATGAAACTGCGTTGGCTGCGCTGGCTGGCCGAACGCGGCGATTGGCAGACCTTTGAAAAGTACTACGACACCAAGCTCAATTTCGTCGAGCTGGACTGCCTGCATGGCCAATACCAGCTCAGCCACAACCTGAAGGCCGAAGGCTACAAGACCGCCGAAAAACTGTGGATGACCGGCAAATCCCAGCCAGCCGCCTGTGACGCCACGTTTGGCCAGTGGGCCGCTGCCGGCCAACTCACCGAGCAGAAGATCTGGGAGCGCACCAAGCTCGCCGCCGAAGCGCGTAACTACGCGCTGGCCAACAGCCTGGTGAAAACCCTGCCTACCCTCGGCGCCCAGGGCCGCTTGATGGTTGATGTAGCGCAAAAGCCCGACATGCTCAGCGACCCGTCACGCTTCCAGCCGGCCACCGAGGCCATGGCTGACGCCGTGGGCCTGGGCCTGCGCCGCCTGGCACGCCAGGATCCGGACAAAGCCATGTCGCTGCTCGACGGTTACGCCAGCAGCATGCACTTCTCCCGTGACGAAAAAGTGTCGATTGCCCGCGAGATCGGCTTGACCCTGGCCAAGCGCTTCGACCCGCGCGCGCTGGAGGTCATGACCAAGTACGACCCCGAACTGCGCGACAATACGGTCTCCGAATGGCGCCTGCGCCTGTTGTTGCGCCTGGCGCGCTGGGAAGACGCCTACCAGTTGACCCGCAAACTCCCGCAAGACCTGGCCACCACCAACCGCTGGCGCTACTGGCAGGCGCGCAGCCTGGAGTTGGCCGAGCCGAAGAACCCGCAGGCTTTGGTGCTGTACAAAAACGTGGCCAAGGAGCGGGATTTCTACGGTTTCCTCGCTGCTGACCGCTCCAAATCCCCTTACCAGTTGAACAACAAGCCGCTGGTGATGAGCCAGGCCCTGGTCAACAAAGTCCGCAACACCCCAGGCGTGCGCCGGGCCCTGGAGTTCTACGCCCGTGGCCAGATCGTCGACGGCCGCCGTGAGTGGTACCACGTCAGCCGTCATTTCAACCGTGACGAGATGGTCGCCCAGGCCAAACTGGCCTACGACATGAAGTGGTACTTCCCGGCGATCCGCACCATCAGCCAGGCCCAGTACTGGGACGACCTGGACATCCGCTTCCCGATGGCTCACCGCGACACCCTGGTGCGCGAAGCCAGGGTACGCGGCCTGCACTCCAGCTGGATCTTTGCCATCACGCGCCAGGAAAGCGCGTTTATGGATGACGCCCGCTCCGGCGTTGGCGCCAGCGGCCTGATGCAACTGATGCCCGGCACCGCCAAGGAAACCGCGCGCAAGTTCAGCATCCCCCTGGCCTCCCCGGCCCAGGTGCTGGACCCGGATAAAAACATTCAGCTCGGCGCGGCTTACCTGAGCCAGGTGCACAGCCAGTTCAACGGCAACCGCGTGCTCGCCTCCGCCGCCTATAACGCCGGCCCCGGCCGCGTGCGCCAATGGCTGCGCGGCGCTGACCACCTGAGTTTCGACGTGTGGGTGGAAAGCATCCCCTTCGACGAAACCCGCCAGTATGTGCAGAACGTGCTGTCTTATTCGGTGATCTACGGGCAGAAGCTCAACTCACCGCAGCCGTTGGTGGATTGGCATGAGCGCTACTTCGACGACCAATAACATGTTGTAGGAGCGAGCTTGCTCGCGAAAATCGTCAACGCTAACGCGTGCTTTCTGGATAAACGCGGCGCCTGTGAGTTTTTCGCGAGCAAGCTCGCTCCTACAGAAGAGGCTCCATGCCCGCATCGAGAGAGGCGGGCATTTTTTATTTCACCTGTTCAGCTCCATCACTGAACTGCAACGCCGCCAACCGCGCATACAGCGGATTGCTCGCAATCAACTGCTGATGCGTGCCCACCGCCACCAGTTTGCCCTGGTCCATCACCGCAATGCGGTCGGCATTCTTCACCGTGGCCAAACGGTGCGCGATCACCAGCGTGGTGCGCCCCTGCATGAGCTGCGGCAGGGCTTGCTGGATCAGGTGTTCGCTCTGAGCGTCGAGGGCGCTGGTGGCTTCGTCCAGCAGCAGGATCGGCGCGTCGACCAGCAAGGCGCGGGCGATGGCCAGGCGTTGGCGTTGGCCGCCGGAGAGGCCCTGGCCACTTTCGCCAAGGTGGGTCTGGTAGCCGTCGGGCATTTGCAGGATGAAGTCGTGGGCGTGGGCAATACGCGCGGCGGCTTCCACCTGGGCGGTGGTGGCGGACGGGTTGCCGTAGCGGATGTTGTCTTCGACGCTGCCGAAGAACAACGCCGGGCTCTGGGACACCAAGGCGAAATGGCGCCGCAGGTCTAACGGGTCAAGCTCGGTCAGCGGCTGGCCTTCGAGCAGGATGCGGCCTTGCTGGGGGTCGTAGAAACGCAGCAGCAGGTCGAAGATCGTCGATTTGCCCGCGCCGGACGGCCCTACCAACGCCAGGGTTTCGCCCGGGTTGATGGTGAGGTTCAAGCCATCGATGGCGTAGCTGTCCGGTCGCGAGGGGTAGGAAAAGCGCAGGTCTTGCAGTTCCATGCGGCCGCTGACCCGTTCCGGCAAGGGTACGCCGCCAGTGGTCGGCGCCTGGATGTCGTTGCCTGACTGCAACAGCTCACCGATCCGCTCGGCCGCCCCGGCAGCACGCTGCAACTCGCCAAGCACTTCGCTAAGGGTGCCAACGGCGCTGCCGACAATCAGGCTGTAGAACACGAACGCCGCCAGCTCACCGCCGGAAATACGCCCGCTGATCACGTCCATGCCGCCCACCCACAGCATCACACCCACCGCGCCGAGCACCAGCATGATCACCAGGGTAATCAGCCATGAGCGCTGCAAGATGCGCTTACGTGCGGTGCTGAAGGCGTCCTCGACGGTGACGGCAAAGCGCTGCTCGTCCTGCACCTGATGGTTATAGGCCTGCACGGTCTTGATCTGGCCCAAGGTCTCGGCGACATAGCTGCCGACATCCGCAATGCGGTCCTGACTTAAACGCGACAGGCTGCGCACCCGACGTCCGAAAATCAGGATCGGCGCCAGCACCAGCGGCAACGCCACCACCACGATGCTGGTGAGCTTGGGGTTAGTGATAAACAGCAACACGATGCCGCCGATCACCATCAGGGCATTGCGCAGAAACAGCGACAGTGATGAGCCGATCACCGATTGCAGCAAGGTGGTGTCGGTGGTCAGCCGCGACTGGATTTCCGAGCTGCGGTTGTTCTCGTAAAAGCCTGGGTGCAGGTAGATCAGGTGGTTGAACACCTGCCGGCGAATATCGGCCACCACCCGCTCGCCAATCCACGACACCAGGTAAAACCGCGTGAAGGTGCCTACGGCCAGGCCGACCACCAATAGCATGAACAGGCCGATGGACTGGTTGAGCAGGTGCGGCGACTGGGTCATGAAGCCCTGGTCCACCAGCAGGCGTATGCCCTGCCCCATGGACAAGGTGATGCCAGCGGTGACGATCAGCGCCAGCAGTGCGCCAAGCGCCTGCCAGCGGTAGGGCGCGATAAAGCGGCTGGCCAGGCGAATCGCACGGCGTTGACGGATGGAGAACATGGAAGGCATCACCAATGAGGAGTCTGTACCCTCCAACATTGGGGGAACTTGCGCGAATAACAATGAGTCAGGTTAATTATGCCCGCCGAGGCAAGCCGCTAGAGGCTATCGGTCTAAGCCTGATCTGGAAATATGTACCGGTTTCTGGTGGACTGGGTGTTCGAACCGATGAGCGTGTAAGGAGTTGTAACAGCGCGTTCATGCGGGGGAATTAAAGTAGGTACACAACCTGATGAGGAGACAGGCCATGACCTTGCAGACTAGCAGCACCGACAAAGTGGAAGTAATCCGCATTGAGCATCAAGCCAATCTAGGTTGCTCATTCATTGACGCCAATGGGCGCGAAGTGCCGATTACCGAGGACATGATCCAGCAAGCCTGCAGCGAGCTGGAACAGCGACTGGTCAAGCCTGCCCCGCGAGGCTGAAGCGCCCACGCTCTTTCAAACCCGGCCCCGGTGGCCGGGTTTTTTATGCCCCCCTGTAGGAGCGAGCTTGCTCGCGAAAAACGTCAACGATAACGCAGCGTTTCTGATTTAACGCGGCGCCCTCAGGTTTTTCGCGAGCAAGCTCGCTCCTACAGTTATAGGTTATAGGTGTTCGGCGCCCAGAGCAGTGACGATCTGTGACAGCACCGCCGACTCCCCCTTGATGCGCACCTTCAAGCCATCGATCTCGCGACGCTCCGGATAGTGCTTGCGCAGCAGGTCAAAGGCCTGGCGCTGCTCCTGCACCGTGCCCACCAGGCTGCGACGGAAATCCGCGTCGTCACGGCGTGGGTCGTACACGCTGCGGCACAAGGTCGCCAGCGCCCAGGCCGGGTCAGTCGTAGCGTTAAGGTGCATCTCGGCCAGCCAGGGGGCCGGCAGCAAATCACTTAAGTGGATACTCGGCTCCTGGCCCAGGTGCGCGCACAGCGCCTGGTAAATCTGCGCGGTGCCGCGTTGTTTGCCATCGAGGCTGTAACCGGCGATATGGGGCGTGGCCAGCACGCACAGGTCAGCCAGGTCGACGTCCACCTCGGGCTCGCCTTCCCACACGTCCAGCACCGCTTGCAGGTCCTCGCGCGCCAGCAACACCTCGCGCAGGGCGGCGTTATCTACCACGGCGCCACGGCTGGCATTGATCAGCCAGGTGCCCGGCTTGAGCTGCTCCAGCCGCTGGCGATCAAACAGGTGCCAGGTTGAACCATTGCCGGACTTGATCATCGGCGTATGTAAGCTGATCACGTCACAGTGCTCGATGATCTGCTGCAGGCTGACGTAGTCACCATCTTCGGTGACCTGGCGCGGCGGGTCGCACACCAACACATTCCAGCCCAGGCCCTTGAGCACCTTGACCAACCGCCCGCCGACTTCACCGGCGCCGACGATGCCGTAGGTGCGTTGCTTGAGGTCGGCGCCTTCGATTTCAGCCAGGGTCTGCAAACTGCCGAGCACGTAGTCCACCACCCCGCGCGCATTGCAGCCGGGCGCGCTGGACCACTGGATACCCGCTTGCTTGAAGTAGTCGAGGTCCAGGTGGTCGGTGCCGATGGTGCAAGTGCCGACAAAACGCACGTTACTGCCCTCGAGCAGGGCGCGGTTGACGTTGGTCACCGAGCGCACCAGCAGTACATCGGCCTGCTCGACCGTGGCGCGGTCGATGGAACGGCCAGGCACACGGCGAATCTCGCCAAACCCTTCGAAGAATGCATCGAGCAGCGGGATATTTTCGTCGGCAACAATCAGCATGGCAGGCTCCTTTGGCGGATTGGCAGTGTACAGAAGATCCTGTGTAGGAGCTGGCTTGCCTGCGATTGCATCGGCCCGGTTTGCCTGATGTACCGAGGTGCCTGCATCGCAGGCAAGCCAGCTCCCACACAGGATCAGCGCAGGCCTGGGAGCATTGCTTACAAATCCCTAACACAGGTTTTTTCCTGACCACTGCGTCAACGCGTAGAATCCGCCGTCCTTGCGACTGCCTTTTTTATTGGACACCTGTACGTGAACACTGCCACCGCTACCCTCTCCCGCCCCGCCCGCATCAGCCGGGAAGTGCGCGGCCTGCTGACGCTGGCCTTGCCGATCATGATTGGCCAACTGGCAACCACCGCGATGAGCTTCGTCGATGCGGTGATGGCCGGGCGCGTGAGCCCGCAGGACCTGGCGGCGGTGGGCCTGGGTAATTCGATCTGGATCCCGGTGTACCTGTTGATGACCGGTACTCTGCTGGCCACCACGCCGAAAGTTGCCGAGCGTTATGGCGCGGGCAAACTCACCGAGATCGGGCCTCTGGTGCGCCAATCGTTGTGGTTGGCCGTGGTGGTCGGCCTCTGCGGCGCGCTGTTGTTGCTGTGCGCCGAGCCGATCCTGCATGCGATGAAGGTCGAGCCCGACCTGATCGAGCCGTCCATGGGCTACCTGCACGGCATCGCCGCCGGTATGCCGGCGGTGGCGTTGTACTACGTGTTTCGCTGTTTCAGTGACGGCTTGGGCCGTACACGGCCGAGCATGGTCATGGGCTTGTGCGGGTTGGCGCTGAATATTCCGCTGAACTACATCTTCATCTACGGCCACTTTGGCGTACCGGCCATGGGCGGCGTGGGCTGTGGCTGGGCTACCGCCATCGCGATGTGGGTGATGATGATCGGCCTGGCCATCTGGACGCGCTGGGGCGCGGCCTATCAAAGCAGCGAATTGTTCAAGCGCTTCGACTGGCCGCAATGGACGGTGATCAAGCGCATATTGGGCATAGGCCTGCCGATTGGTGTGGCGATCTTCGCCGAGTCGAGCATTTTCGCGGTGATTGCCCTGTTGCTTGGCAGCCTGGGCGCTACCGTGGTGTCCGGCCATCAGATCGCCCTGAACGTCAGCTCCCTGGTATTCATGATTCCCTATTCCCTGAGCATGGCCGTCACCGTGCGGGTCGGCCAGGCGTTGGGGCGCGGTGAACCCCGGGAAGCTCGCTTCGCCGCCGGCGTCGGCATGGGCACCGCCCTGGCGTACGCGTGCTTTTCCTGCAGCTTGATGCTGTTGTTTCGCGAGCAGATTGCGGCGATCTACACCCCCGACCCGGTGGTGATCCATCTGGCGTCGATGCTGATCGTGTTCTCGGCGCTCTTCCAGTTCTCCGACTCGATCCAGGTCACCGCCGCGGGCGCATTGCGCGGCTACCAGGACACCCGGGTGACCATGGTGCTGACCCTGTTCGCCTATTGGGGCGTGGGCCTGCCGGTGGGTTACGCCCTGGGCCTGACCAACTGGCTCGGTGAGCCCAGCGGCCCGAGCGGTTTATGGCAAGGGCTGATCGTGGGCTTGAGCTGTGCGGCGGGAATGTTGGTGGTGCGCCTGGCGCGCAGTGCACGCCGACGCATTCGGGCCGAAAAGGCGCTGGCTTAATCGGCTTTCTTGCGGATCCAGTACAGGTAGGTGCCAGCGACTTCCTGCTGACCCACCAGCTCGTGGTCGAGAAACACGCAGAACTTGGGGATATCGCGACGGGTCGACGGGTCGGTGGCGATCACCTTGAGCAGGCCGCCCGCCGGCAGGTCGCGGATGTGCTGGTGCAGCATCATCACCGGCTCCGGGCAGTTGAGGCCGGTGGCGTCGAGGGTGCCATCAACCGTTAAATCAACACTCATACTTCACTCCTGAAACTGGCCCAGACTCCTGTGGGAGCGGGCTTGCCCGCGATGACTCGGGCACATTCAATATAGATTTCCACTGTTATACCGCTATCGCGGGCAAGCCCGCTCCCACATTTTTGATCTCAGCGGCTTTTGGATTTCTTTACATCTACCAGGCGGCGCAGGTGGCATGTCACTTCTTCGCGGTCGTGGTACAGCTGCTTGCAGCCGATCTCCACACGAATGCCACGCGCCTTGAACCCCTCTTCGATGCGCTCCAGCAGGCGCTTCACTTCAGCGTAACGCTGCTTCATCGGCAACTTCAGGTTCACCACCGCCTCGCGGCAATGCCCTTCGCCAATCCAGGTTTCCAACAGTGCCGCGTTGCGCGCGGGTTTTTCGACGATGTCGCAGACCATCCAGTCCACCGGCTGCTTGGGCACGAAGGTGAAGCCGTCGGCCATCAGGTGCTGCACCAGGCCTGTGTCCATCAGGCTTTCGGCCATGGGGCCGTTGTCGATGGCGGTCACCAGCATGCCACGGTTGACCAGTTGCCAGGTCCAGCCGCCCGGCGCTGCGCCGAGGTCGACGCCGGTCATGTCGCCGTGCAGGCGCTCGTCCCACTGGTCACGGGGGATAAAGTGGTGCCAGGCCTCCTCCAGCTTGAGGGTCGAGCGGCTGGGCGCGTCACGCGGGAACTTGAGGCGCGGAATGCCCATGGGCCACATCGCCGAGTTGTTCGATTCGGCCAGGCCCATGAACACTTCGCGGCCGCTCTTGAAGGTCAGCAGCAGGCGCGGCTTGCTCGGGTCGTCCACCAGCTTGCCGGCGTTAAGCAGGGCTTTGCGCAGGTGCACTTCGAATTTCTTGCAGAAGTTGGACAGTTCCTTGCCGTCGTTGGTGTCGACCATCTCCAGCCACAGGCTGCCGCACACGGGGAATTCGCGCAGGTGGGCGAGGATCACGCTGATGCGGTCGGTTTCCGGCAGGTCGATAAACACCCCGCGCGCCCACTGCCGGGGGAAGATCAGCTCGGCAAAGCGTTGGCCGTGCATGAGGCGCTGGGCGCCGTCTTCTTCGGTGCAGACAAATTCGGCGCAGGCGCTGCCGGTCTTGGCCTTGGCGTAGCCGGAAACGTTCAGGCGCGCGGCGTGCTCCGCGATCTCGGAACAGACTTCGCCTTCAAAACCCGGGCGGCAGTGCATAAAAAGGGTGTTCATTGAATCTCCTGGTGAATCAACTGGCCTTGCGCTATCGCAATACCTGTCATGAAAACGCGCGCATGATAGCCGAGTTCGGAACCTTGGACTCAGCGATAGAGTCCAGTTATTAGCCTGCTAATGAAAACAGCGCTAACGTGATAGCTCTGTTCGTCCCGTCAGGTCCGTAGCCGTGCGGACCATAAGGAGTCATGTAATGTCATCCCTTGATAGCCTGAGAACCCTTAAGACACTGCAAATAGACAGCAAAACCTACCACTACTTCAGCCTGCCCGAAGCCGCCAAGAGCCTGGGTGACCTGGATAAGCTGCCGATGTCCCTCAAGGTGCTGCTGGAAAACCTGCTGCGCTGGGAAGATGCCAAGACCGTCACCGGCACCGACCTCAAGGCCATCGCCGCCTGGCTCAAGGCGCGCCAGTCTGACCGCGAGATCCAGTATCGCCCCGCCCGCGTGCTGATGCAGGACTTTACCGGCGTACCCGCCGTGGTCGACCTGGCCGCCATGCGCGCCGCCGTGGCCAAGGCCGGCGGTGACCCGCAGCGCATCAACCCGCTGTCACCGGTGGACCTGGTGATTGACCACTCGGTGATGGTCGACAAGTTCGGCAGCACCAGCGCCTTCGAGCAGAACGTCGATATCGAAATGCAGCGCAACGGCGAACGCTACGCCTTCCTGCGCTGGGGCCAGAGCGCCTTCGACAACTTCAGCGTGGTACCGCCGGGCACCGGCATCTGCCACCAGGTCAACCTCGAATACCTGGGCCGCACCGTGTGGACCAAAGAGGAAGACGGCCGCACCTACGCCTTCCCCGACACCCTGGTCGGCACCGACTCCCACACCACCATGATCAACGGCCTCGGCGTACTCGGCTGGGGCGTGGGCGGCATCGAAGCCGAGGCGGCGATGCTCGGCCAGCCGGTGTCGATGCTGATCCCGGAAGTGATCGGCTTCAAGCTCACCGGCAAGCTCAAGGAAGGCATCACCGCCACCGACCTGGTGCTGACCGTGACACAAATGCTGCGCAAGAAAGGCGTGGTGGGCAAGTTCGTCGAATTCTACGGCGACGGCCTGGCCGATTTGCCCCTGGCCGACCGCGCCACCATCGCCAACATGGCCCCGGAATACGGCGCGACCTGTGGCTTTTTCCCGGTGGATGAGGTGACCCTGGACTACCTGCGCCTGTCCGGCCGCCCGGCCGAGACGGTCAAGTTGGTGGAAGCCTATACCAAGGCCCAGGGCCTGTGGCGCAATGCCGGCCAAGAGCCGATCTTCACCGACACCCTGGCCCTGGACATGGGCACTGTCGAGGCCAGCCTTGCCGGGCCCAAACGCCCACAGGATCGCGTTGCCCTGCCAAACGTGGGCCAAGCGTTCAGCGATTTTCTCGACCTGCAATTCAAACCCACCAGCAAAGAAGAAGGCCGCCTGGAAAGCGAAGGCGGTGGCGGCGTTGCCGTGGGCAATGCGGACCTGGTCGGCGAGGCGGATTATGAATACGAAGGCAACACCTATCGCCTGAAAAACGGCGCGGTGGTGATCGCCGCGATTACCTCCTGCACCAACACCTCCAACCCCAGCGTGATGATGGCGGCCGGGCTGGTGGCAAAGAAAGCCGTGGAAAAAGGCCTGACCCGCAAGCCCTGGGTGAAAAGCTCCCTGGCGCCGGGCTCTAAAGTGGTCACCGACTACTACAAGGCTGCGGGCCTCACCCAATACCTGGACAAGCTTGGCTTCGACCTGGTGGGCTACGGCTGCACCACCTGTATCGGCAACTCCGGGCCCCTGCCCGAGCCGATCGAAAAAGCCATCCAGAAGGCCGACCTCACCGTGGCCTCGGTGCTGTCCGGTAACCGTAACTTCGAAGGCCGCGTGCACCCACTGGTAAAAACCAACTGGCTGGCCTCGCCGCCCCTGGTCGTCGCTTACGCGTTGGCCGGCACCGTGCGTATCGACATCAGCAGCGAGCCGCTGGGTAATGACCAGCAGGGCAATCCGGTGTACCTGAAGGACATCTGGCCCAGCAGCCAGGAAATCGCCGAGGCGGTGGCCCAGGTCAGCACCAGCATGTTCCACAAGGAATATGCCGAAGTGTTTGCCGGCGACGAGCAGTGGCAGGCCATTGAAGTGCCGCAGGCAGCCACCTACGTGTGGCAGCAGGATTCCACCTATATCCAGCACCCGCCATTCTTCGACGACATCGCCGGCCCGCTGCCGGTGATCGAGGACGTCAAGGGCGCCAACGTGCTGGCCCTGCTGGGGGATTCGGTAACCACCGACCACATCTCCCCTGCCGGCAACATCAAGGCCGACAGCCCGGCCGGGCGCTACCTGCGCGAACAGGGCGTGGAGCCGCGTGACTTCAACTCCTACGGCTCACGCCGGGGCAACCATGAAGTGATGATGCGCGGCACCTTCGCCAATATCCGTATCCGCAATGAAATGCTCGGCGGCGAAGAAGGCGGTAACACGCTGTACATCCCCACTGGCGAGAAAATGGCGATCTACGATGCCGCCATGAAGTACCAGGCCTCCGGCACACCGCTGGTGGTGATCGCCGGCCAAGAATACGGCACCGGCTCCAGCCGCGACTGGGCGGCCAAGGGTACCAACCTGCTGGGCGTCAAAGCGGTGATCGCCGAGAGTTTCGAGCGTATCCACCGCTCCAATCTGGTGGGCATGGGCGTGTTGCCGTTGCAGTTCAAGCTGGATCTGAACCGCAAGACACTCAAGCTCACCGGCAAGGAGAAGATCGATATCCTCGGGCTGACGGATGCCGAGATCGAGCCGCGGATGAACCTGACGTTGGTGATCACGCGGGAGGATGGCAGCAGCGAGAAGGTTGAGGTGCTGTGCCGGATTGATACCTTGAATGAGGTGGAGTACTTCAAGGCCGGTGGGATTCTGCACTATGTGCTGCGCCAGTTGATCGCGTCCTAAGAGCAACGCAGATCAACTGTGGGAGCTGGCTTGCCTGCGATGGCGGTGGGTCAGCCAACATTTTTATAGCTGATACTCCGCCATCGCAGGCAAGCCAGCTCCCACTGTTTTGATCACATTCCAGGCATGAAAAAGGCGCTGCATCTTTCGATACAGCGCCTTTTTACGGTGTGCGGTTTAGCCGAACAGCCACTTCCACAGCAGTACCAAGACGACTACCGCCAGCACCGGCCGCGCAATGCGGTAGGCCTTCGGATGCTTGCGTTTCCACTGTTTGACCTGGCCGCTGAACTTGTCGCTGAAGGTCTTGCTCCAGGCGTACGCCTGGTTGATGCCGCCTACGCGCTCGTCATCGAGGTTCTGCGGTGCGGTTGCGCGGCCCAGTTGCTTGCTGACCCAGCGGTTGATACGGGTCATTACGCGGTTGCTCAATGGGCGCTCAATGTCGCAGAACAGGATCACACGGGTCTGTTCGGTTTCGTTTTTTACCCAATGCACGTAGGTCTCGTCGAACATCACGTCTTCACCGTCGCGCCAGGCGTAGACCTGGCCGTCGACGAAGATACGGCAGTCATCGGAGTTCGGCGTGGCAAGCCCCAGGTGATAACGCAGGGAACCGGCGAACGGGTCGCGGTGCGGGTTGAGGTGGCTGCCGCCCGGCAACAGCGCGAACATCGCGCCCTTGACGTTAGGGATGCTGCTCACCAGGGCCACGGTCTTGGGGCACAGTGCCTCGGCCGAGGGCAGCGGTTTGTCGTACCACTTAAGGTAGAAACGCTTCCAGCCCTTCTTGAAGAACGAACCGAAACCGGCGTCGTTGTTCTTTTCGGCGGCGCGGATGTAGCCCTCGTCGAACAGGTGCATGGCCTCTTCGCGGATCACTTCCCAGTTGTCCTTGAGCACATCCAGTTCCGGGAACTTGCTGCGGTCCAGGTACGGCTTGGACGGCACCGCGGAAAACAGGTACATCAGGGCGTTATACGGGGCGAACAGCGCCGAATGGTTGACGAACTGACGCAACATCGGCAAACGGGCCTTGCCACGCAGGTGCACATACAGCGTGCTGCCGATGAACAGCAGCAACACCGACAATTTGGCGGCCAAAGAAAAGGTCATGCAGCAACTCCTGGAAATAAGCGCCTGGCCAGCAAATTTCCGTCAATGGGAAACCAGACGTAACAGCCGGCCATGATAAACACTTGAGCCATTATGCAGAAGGCCCAGGAAAACAGACTGACCTGTATCAACACCTGTAGGAGCGAGCTTGCTCGCGAAGAACGTCAACGATAACGCGGGCTTACTGACACAACGTGGCGCTCTCAGCTTTTTCGCGAGCAAGCTCGCTCCTACAGTATTCAGGCCTGGTTTTCTTGCTCGGTAAACAAATCGCTGAACAACATGCTCGACAGGTAGCGCTCACCGGAGTCCGGCAAGATCACCACGATAGTCTTGCCCTGCATTTCCGGCTTCTCGGCCAGGCGCACGGCCACGGCCATGGCGGCACCACACGAGATCCCGCACAGAATGCCCTCTTCCAGCATCAGGCGCCGGGCCATGGCCTTGGACTCCTCGTCGGTCGCCAACTCCACACGGTCGACCATCGACAGGTCGAGGTTTTTCGGCACAAAACCGGCACCGATCCCCTGGATCTTGTGTGGGCTGGGCTTGATCTCTTCACCTGCCAATGCCTGGGTGATCACCGGGGAAACCATGGGCTCCACGGCAACCGACAGAATCGGCTTGCCCGCCGTGTTCTTGATATAGCGTGATACCCCGGTGATCGTGCCGCCTGTCCCTACGCCCGCCACCAGTACATCCACGGCGCCGTCGGTGTCGTTCCAGATTTCCGGGCCGGTGGTTTTCTCGTGAATGGCAGGGTTTGCCGGGTTGTCGAACTGAGCCGGCATAAAGTAGGTGGCCGGGTCGCTGGCGACGATCTCGGCGGCCTTGTCGATAGCGCCCTTCATGCCCTTGGCCGGCTCGGTCAGCACCAGTTCGGCGCCCAGAGCCTTGAGCACTTTACGGCGCTCAAGGCTCATGGACGACGGCATGGTCAGCAGCAGTTTGTAGCCACGGGCAGCGGCGACAAAGGCCAGGCCGATACCGGTGTTGCCTGAAGTCGGCTCGACAATGGTCATGCCCGGCTTGAGTTTGCCGCTGCTTTCCGCATCCCAGACCATGCTGGCGCCAATGCGGCACTTCACCGAATAACTCGGGTTGCGCCCTTCGATCTTGGCCAAGATCGTCACGCCACGCGGTGCGATGCGGTTGATCTGGACCAGAGGCGTGTTACCGATGGAGTGCGCGTTGTCTGCAAAGATGCGGCTCATGGCGGTTCCTATTGTCGAGGCGTTGGGAAAGGCCCCAAGGGTATGCCTCGTGCTCCCAAGCGTCCAGACGGAGGAACGTTGCGCCAATCAGAACAGTCAATCTCCTACAAGCAAGGAGAACTGCCCTATGAAACGTCGCTACAGTTGGCCGTTAGGGACAATCGCCGCTCTGGTGCTGGTCCTGATTGCCGTGCACATCGCGCTGCCCTACCTGGTGCGCAACTACCTGAACGATAAACTCGCCAACATGGGCGATTACCGTGGCGAAATTGCCGATGTGGACTTGGCGCTATGGCGCGGCGCCTACCGGATCAACGGCCTGCAAATCGTCAAGGTGGACGGGAAAGTCCCGGTGCCGTTCGTCAAGGCGCCGCTGATCGAGTTCGCGGTGAGCTGGCATTCGCTGTGGTACGACCATGCCGTCGTGGCCGAGGGGCATTTTGTGCGCCCGCAGATCAACTTTGTCGATGGCGGTGCCAACAAGCAGGCGTCCCAGACCGGTAAAGGCACCGACTGGCAGGAGCAACTGCGCAAACTATTGCCGATCACCCTCAACGAAGTGCGCATCGAAGACGGCGAGATCGCCTTCCATAATTTCAGCTCCAAGCCCCAGGTGAATATCAACGCCACCGGGGTCAACGCCAGCTTCTATAACCTGACCAATGTGGTGGATGTCAAAGGCAAGCGCGACGCGCGCTTTGAAGGCAAGGCACTGCTGCAAGGCCAGGCGCCCCTGGAAGCCAACGCCACCTTTGATCCACTGAGTGATTTTGAAGAGTTCGAATTCCGCTTCCGCGCCCGCGACCTGCAACTCAAGCGCATGAATGACTTCGCCTCAGCCTATGGCAAGTTCGATTTCAAGGCCGGCACGGGTGACGTGGTGATCGAAGCCCAGGCTGAAAAGGGCCGGCTCACCGGCTACATCAAGCCGCTATTGCGGGATGTAGAGGTGTTCGACTGGCAACAAGACGTTGAAAACCAGGACAAGAATATCTTCCGCTCGATCTGGGAAGCCGTGGTGGGCGCCAGCGAAACCGTGCTGAAAAACCAGCGTAAAAATCAGTTCGCCACCCGGGTGGAGCTGAGCGGTAGCGTGCATCAGCAAAATGTCAGTGCGTTTTCGGCGGTGATCGCGATTCTGCGCAATGGGTTTATCCAGGCGTTCAATGCCCGGTATGAACAACCCAAGCCCAGCGCTGATTAACCCTGTGGGAGCTGGCTTGCCTGCGATGGCGGTGGGTCAGCCAACTCATATGTCACTGATACGCCGCCATCGCAGGCAAGCCAGCTCCCACACGTCCTGCATGGGCCGGGCTGATGTGACCCGCCATTCAGAGACTGAATGCCGCGTCTGCGTTCACAGTCGCCGGGGCTGCGCGGTATAGTCAGGCCATTGATGAATTCGAGGAATGACCGATGAAGTTCGAAGGCACCCAGGCCTATGTGGCTACCGATGACCTGAAACTGGCCGTCAACGCCGCCATCACCCTGGAGCGGCCGCTGCTGGTCAAGGGCGAACCGGGCACTGGCAAGACCATGCTTGCCGAGCAACTGGCCGAATCCTTCGGTGCCAAGTTGATCACCTGGCACATCAAGTCCACCACCAAGGCGCACCAGGGCCTGTACGAGTACGACGCGGTCAGCCGCCTGCGTGACTCGCAACTGGGCGTGGACAAAGTGCACGACGTGCGCAATTACCTGAAGAAGGGCAAGCTGTGGGAAGCCTTCGAGTCCGAAGAGCGGGTGATCCTGCTGATCGATGAAATCGACAAGGCCGACATCGAGTTCCCCAACGACCTGCTGCAAGAACTCGACAAGATGGAGTTCTACGTTTACGAAATCGACGAGACCATCAAGGCCAAGAAGCGCCCGATCATTATCATTACCTCCAACAACGAGAAAGAGCTGCCGGACGCGTTCCTGCGCCGCTGCTTCTTCCACTACATCGCCTTCCCCGACCGCACCACCCTGCAAAAGATCGTGGACGTGCACTACCCGGACATCAAGAAAGACCTGGTCAGCGAAGCGCTGGACGTGTTCTTCGATGTGCGCAAGGTGCCGGGCCTGAAGAAAAAACCTTCCACCTCCGAGCTGGTCGACTGGCTCAAGCTGCTGATGGCCGACAATATTGGCGAAGCGGTGCTGCGCGAGCGCGACCCGACCAAGGCCATCCCTCCCCTGGCCGGCGCTTTGGTTAAGAACGAGCAAGACGTGCAGTTGCTGGAGCGTCTGGCGTTCATGAGCCGTCGCGGTAATCGCTGATGCTGCTCAACCTGTTCAACGAAATGCGTGCCGCCAAGGTACCGGTGTCGGTGCGCGAGCTGCTCGACCTGATCAACGCGCTCAAACAGCGCGTGACCTTCGCCGACATGGACGAGTTCTACTACTTGGCCCGGGCGATCCTGGTCAAGGACGAGCGGCATTTCGACAAGTTCGACCGGGCCTTCGGCGCCTATTTCAACGGCCTGGAAAAGCTCGACGACCACCTGCAGGCGCTGATCCCCGAGGAGTGGCTGCGCAAGGAGTTCGAACGCTCGTTGAGCGATGAAGAACGCGCGCAGATCCAGTCCCTGGGTGGCCTCGACAAGCTCATCGAAGAATTCAAGAAACGCCTGGAAGAACAGAAAGAACGCCATGCCGGTGGTAACAAGTGGATCGGCACCGGCGGCACCAGCCCCTTTGGTTCCGGTGGCTACAACCCCGAAGGCATTCGCGTCGGTGACGCTGGCAAACGCCAGGGCAAGGCGGTGAAAGTCTGGGACCAGCGCGAGTACAAGAACCTCGACGACCAGGTGGAACTGGGCACGCGCAACATCAAGATCGCCCTGCGCCGCCTGCGCAAGTTTGCCCGCCAGGGCGCGGCCGAAGAGCTGGATATCGACGGCACCATCGACCACACCGCCCGCGATGCCGGCTTGCTGAACATCCAGATGCGCCCCGAGCGGCGTAACACCATCAAGCTGTTGCTGCTGTTCGACATCGGCGGCTCGATGGACGCCCACGTGAAGATCTGCGAAGAGCTGTTCTCCGCGTGCAAGACCGAGTTCAAGCACCTGGAGTACTTCTACTTCCACAACTTCGTGTACGAGTCGGTGTGGAAGAACAACCAGCGCCGCACGTCCGAACGCACCTCCACCCAGGACCTGCTGCACAAATACGGCGCCGATTACAAAGTGATCTTTATCGGCGATGCGTCCATGGCGCCCTATGAGATCACCCAGGCCGGCGGCAGCGTCGAGCATTGGAACGAGGAGCCGGGGTATGTGTGGATGCAGCGCTTCATGGCCAAGTACAAGAAGCTGATCTGGATTAACCCCTACCCGAAAGATACCTGGGGCTATACGGCGTCGACGGGCATTGTGCGGGAGTTGGTGGAGGATCAGATGTATCCGCTGACGCTGCGCGGGTTGGAAGAAGGTATGCGCTTTCTCTCCAAATAACACCACCGCCTTACTGTAGGAGCGAGCTTGCTCGCGAAAAACCTGAGACCGCCGCGTACATCTGGATGCCCGCGTTATCGTTGACGTTTTTCGCGAGCAAGCTCGCTCCTACAAGGATCGGCTAAAGCGCTGCAAAAACTTGATGTGCTGCCGATGCGCAGCCTCCTGCACCACCGGTGCCAACCGCACCTTCTCCCCCGGCAAGCACTGCGCCAGCCGCGCCAGCGACAAGGGCGTCAGCGCTCCCAGGCGCGGATAACCACCGATGGTCTGCCGGTCATTGAGCAACACAATCGGCTGCCCATCCGGGGGCACCTGGATCGCGCCCAACGGTATCCCTTCGGAAATCAACGACGGCCCCTGGTACTGCAGCGGCGTGCCCAGCAAGCGCATGCCCATGCGGTCGGCGCGGCTGTCCAGGGCCCATTCGCTGTTGAAGGCGTCGAACAGACTCTGCCCGCTGAACTGGCCTATCTGCGCGCCGATGATCAGGTCCAGTGATGCACCGGATTGCAAATCCGGGCTAGCCAGCACCTTCATTGCGCCGCCCGTACCGGAGTAAGCCAACTGCCCGCCTTCAGCCAATGCCTTGCCGACACCGTCCACCCCGCCCAACGCTTCGCGCACGACCGTGGCACAACTGCCCAGTACAGCCTGCGCATCAAAGCCACCGGGCGCGGCCAGATAAGCGCGTGCCCCGTTGAACGGCTGGGTGAAGCGCAGGCGCTGGCCCTTTTGCAGGATAAAACTGCGACCGGGGCTGATCGCACGCTCATCGACAAAGGCGCCCAGATCCGCACCCGCCAGGGCCAGCAGGCAATAATCCTCGGCCTGCAGGGTAAGGCCGCCGAGGGTGACTTCCACCACCGGCGCATCCAGGGCATTGTCCAGCAGCCAGTTGGCCCAGGACATCGACACCCAATCCAGCGCGCCGCCCTGGGTCACGCCCAGATGACGCACGCCAAACCGCCCGGCGTCCTGCAACAGGCACAGCGGCGTGCTGGCCTCGATGATCAAGCGGCTCATGCCTGCGCCTCCAGCGGCGTGTCGTCGCCACCCAGGTTGACGAACTCGGCGTGGCTGACCGGGGCGAAGCGCACCGTGTCGCCAGGCTGCATCAGGCTGTAGCCGTCGCGTTCACGGTCGAACAGTTTGGCCGGGGTGCGGCCGATCAGGTTCCAGCCGCCTGGGGACACCACCGGGTACGCGGCGGTTTGCCGTTCAGCGATGCCGACGCTGCCAGCGGCCACGCGTTTGCGCGGCGTGTTGAGGCGCGGCGTGGCGAGCACTTCGTCCACCAGCCCCATAAACGCAAACCCAGGGGCAAAACCGAGGGCGAACACCTGGTACTCGTGGGCGCTGTGGCGGCGGATCACCTCCTCGACAGTCAGCCCGCTGCGCTGGGACAGCAAGGCCAGTTCCGGGCCGACACTCAGGTCGTACCACACTGGCAACACATGGCACTGGCCGCTGCCCTGAGCCTGGGGTTGCAGATCGGTGAGGGCCTGGTCGATCAGCGCCCGGGCCTGGGCCGGAGTGAGCGCCGTAAGATCGTAATGCACCATCAAGGTGGTGTAGGACGGCACCAGGTCCACCAATGCCGGGCCAAAACCATTGCGCAGGCGCTCGGTAGCCGCGAGCATCCACGGCATGTTGGCTTCGGCAATCACGTCAAACAGTCGCACCATCAGGCAGTCGATCGCCACCACTTCAATGCGTGGGTTCATGCTGTTTTCAACGCTTCGCGGATACGCTGCACGGCGGCAACCGAGCTGGCGTTGTCGCCATGTACACACAGGGTATTGGCCTGGAGCACCAATGGGCTACCGTCGCTGGCAATCAGCGCTTCGCCACGGGAAAGGGTCAGGGCCTGCTGCACGATGGTGTCGGCATCGTGATGCACCGCGCCCGGCAACTGGCGGGACACCAAGTGGCCGTTACTGTCATAGGCACGGTCAGCGAAGGCTTCGAACCACAGGGTCACGCCGTATTCGTCGCCCAAGGCTTGGGCTGCGCGGTTGTCACGGGTGGCCAGCAGCATCAGCGGCAGGTCGCCGTAGGCCGCCACGGCCTGGATCACCGCACGCAACTGCGCGGGGTTGGCCATCATGTCGTTGTACATCGCGCCATGGGGTTTCACATAGCTGACACGCCCGCCCTGAGCCCGGCAGATGCCGTCCAGCGCGCCGATCTGGTAGTGCAACAGGTCCTGGATTTCCTGCGGCGTGTAGTTCATGGAGCGCCGGCCGAAGCCTTGCAGGTCCTGGTAGGCCGGGTGGGCGCCCACTTGCACGCCGTGCTTGAACGCCAGGCTGACGGTCTTGCGCATGATGCTCGGGTCGCCGGCATGGAAGCCGCAGGCCACATTGGCGCAATCAATGAACGGCATGACTTCGGCGTCCAGACCCATGGTCCAGTTGCCAAAGCTTTCGCCGATGTCGCAGTTCAGTAGCAGGCGGCTCACGGTGGTCGCTCCTGTAGGATTTGTTTTCTTGTAGTGTGGGATTTTTTACGCAGAACTCGCAACTTGTCCTGACACCCCGACGACGCTTATCGTGGAATAGCTCGATTTTTGGCGCTTGCCCGGTGCGACGTCCAACTAATAAAAACCGATCCATGCATAAGAAAAAGTTGATCCCATGAATTTGAAGTTCCTCGAAACCTTCGTCTGGGTGGCCAAGCTCAAGAGCTTCCGGCTCACGGCCGAGAAGCTGTTCACCACCCAGGCCTCGATCTCCAGCCGCATCGCCGTGCTGGAAAGTGAGTTGGGGGTGAAGCTGTTCCTGCGTGATTCGCGTGGTGTGAGCCTGACCCCGGAAGGCTTGAAAGTGCTCGACTATGCCGAGCAGATGATGGTGACCATGCAGGGCTTGAAGCAGTCCCTGGAGACTACCAGTAGCAAGGTCGGGCGCATTCGGATCGGCGCGATGGACACGGTGATCCACACCTGGCTGAGCCCGCTGGTCGCTGAACTGATGAAGCTGTACCCGCTGGTAGAGATCGAGTTGATCGCCGATACCGCGCTTAACCTCAGCGATCAGCTGCAAAAAGGCTTCCTCGACCTGATCCTGCAAACCGACCTGCTGCGTCTGGAAACCGTGCGCAGCCTGGAGCTGGCCAGCCACCCCATGGCCTGGATCGTCGCCAGCCAGTCGATCTACAACCGTGACTACGCGTCCCTCGCCGAACTGGCCCAGGAACGCATCATCACCTACTCGAAAAACTCACACCCACATCAGGACGTGTTGAGTTTGATGCAGGCCAATGGTGTGGCCGCACCGCGCATGAACTGCGTGAATTCGGTGTCGGCGATCACCCGGTTGCTGCGCGATGGCTTCGGCATTGGCGCGCTGCCGCCGGTGCTGGTCAGCGAAGAGCTGGAGCGGGGGGAATTGGTGATGCTGCCCATGGCCCAGCGCCTGCCGAACTTGCAGGTGGTGGTGTCGTGGCGCGTGGGGGTGGAATTGGTGGAGGAGATTGTCGGGTTGTGCCAGAAAGTCGTCGCCCGCTATGCCGAGGAAGTCGGTGCAGAACGCATGCAACTGAATAAACCCGACTGATCGTTCCCACGCTCTGCGTGGGAATGCAGCCCAGGGCGCTCTGCGCCCCCACGCGCGACGCGGAGCGTCAGAAAAGCATTCCCACGCGGAGCGTGGGAACGATCAGCGGAGCGTGGGAACGATCAGACGATCAGTGAGTCGTTAGAGGCCCTTGAGGTCCCGCTCTTCGATGGGTCGGCTCTGGCGCAGGCGCCGGCCGCCCAATACCACCCAGTCGATCAAGCGATACAGGCATTCAATGCCGAATGACAACAACATCGCCCCGCCCAGGCCCCAGCCCATGGCTTCAGGCGTCAGTAGAATCTGGTAGCTGTAGCCATTCCAGGTCTCCAGACGGATATCCGGGTCGGCGGCCACCGCCACTTGCAGGGCGCGGATGTACCACGGGCCTTGCATGGCCTGGAATTGCTTGTCCAACTCGAGTTGGCGATCGAGCATGGCGCCCAGGCTGCTGGCGTCGCTCTGGAATACCGGGTCATCGCTGGCGCGGTAATGCGCCACCAAGGCTTGCATATCACCGTTGAAGAACTGCTGCGCCGTGGACTCGAAACCGCGCAAGCCGGTCTGGGCCTCGATCAGGTGGGCCTCGACGCGCTTGGCGTAGTCATTGATAAACCCCGGCACCTGCACGCCGACCAACAAGCCAACGGCAAACAATACCAACCGCAGATAGCTCAGCAACATGCTCGATTCCTTACTCGGTAACGCCCTGGCTGACACATTCACCGCGTCGCCACAGGCTCCATTGGCCCGGTTCGTAGCGGGTCCAGTTTTCGTTGTCGGTCAAAGGTTCGGTGGCGATCACCGTTACCACATCATTGGGGGTGGTTTCGGCCTGAAAATCGACGATCACGTCGACATCTTTCAAGCGCGCCGGGCCAAAAGGCGCACGCCGGGTGATCTGCGCCAGCTTGGTCGAGCAGTAGCAGAACAGCCAGTCACCGTCGCTGAGCAGGCAGTTGAACACGCCTTTGCTGCGGTACTCGGCGCAGGCGGCGATCAGGTCGGGCAGCACCTGTTCGATGTCCACTGGCTCGGGGAAGGCTTCGCGCACGCGGTTGAGCAAATCGCAGAACGCCGCTTCGCTGTCGGTATCGCCCACCGGCCGGTAGAAGGTGGCGCGGGGGTTGAAGTCCGCCAGTTGGCCGTTATGGGCAAAGCACCAGTTACGCCCCCACAGCTCGCGCACGAACGGATGGGTATTGGCCAGGCTGACCTTGCCCACGTTGGCCTGGCGGATATGGCCGATCACCACTTCGCTCTTGATGGGGTAACGCTGCACCAGCAACGCGACTTCCGACTCGCTGCTGGCGGCCGGGTCCTGGAACAGGCGCAGGCCACGGCCCTCATAGAAGGCAATGCCCCAGCCGTCGCGGTGCGGGCCAGTGCGCCCACCGCGCTGCATCAGCCCGGTAAAGCTGAACACGATATCGGTGGGGACGTTGGCACTCATGCCCAATAATTCACACATGCCAGGGCTCTCGCTGAAGGGCAAACAACGTTAAAGGCGCGGTTCGACCCGCATACCACCGGCAGGCACCGGGCGACGGAACGGTTCGTCGTCTTCCGGCTCGGCGGCCAAAGCGGCATCCGCAGCCACCTTGCGCTCACGGCGAGCGTTGGCGGCGCGTTCGATGGGCCAGCGGATCAGCACAAACACGATGTACAGGGCAAACGCGATCATCGTGTACATGAACAGGTCGGAAATGGCGCGCCAGGCGTTGTTGCCGACCTTGAGCACCAGGTCCAGGGCGGTAATGGCCACGGCCGGCGCAAACTGGGTCTTGACCGGGTCGACGATGGTCGGGCTGAGCAGCAGCACCGCCATCAGCAATTGCAGGGGCTCGCGCAGCCAGCGCCAGATCCAGCGGGTCATGCGCCACCACACCAACAGGCAGCCCAAAGCGGCGAAGGCGTAAAGGCCCCAAGCGGTCAGATAGTCGTTCTCGGTCATGGTGTCCATGGCAAGGTTGGCAAACAGGCGGCTATGATAACGGCTTTTGCGTGTCGCGGCTGCAATGCCTGCCACCGTCTGCCAGATAGGGAATTATCCATGCCTATTTCCACCGCACCGATTGCCCGCAAGGCCCCAGGCCCAGACCCGTACGCCTGGCTGCAAGAACGCGACAACCCTGAGGTGCTCGACTACCTCAAGGCCGAAAACGCCTGGCAGGAAGCCCAACTGGCCGATCAGCAGGCGTTGCGCGAGACCCTGTTCGACGAGATCAAGGGCCGCATTCTGGAAACCGACCTGTCCCTGCCCTCCCCTTGGGGCCCGTATTTGTATTACACCCGCACCACCGCCGGCGACGAGTACGCCCGCCACTACCGCTGCCGCCGCCCGGCCGATGACAGCAACCAGGTGGACGCCAGCAGCGAAGAACTGTTGCTGGACCCGAACGTGCTGGCCAATGGCGGCTTTTTCTCCCTGGGCGCGTTCAGCATCAGCCCCGACCACCAACGCCTGGCCTACAGCCTGGACACCAGCGGCGAAGAGATCTACACCCTGTTCGTGAAGGAATTGGCGACCGACAAGGTCAGCGAACTGGCGTTCGACAACTGCGACGGCAGCATGACCTGGGCCAACGACAGCCTGACCCTGTTTTTTGGCGAACTGGACGACACCCACCGTCCGCACAAACTGTATCGCTATCGCCTGGACGGCACCGCAGCGCAGGAAGTGTTCCACGAGCCCGACGGCCGTTTCTTCCTGCATTGCTACCGCTCAAGCTCCGAGCGCCAACTGTTGCTGGCCCTGGGCAGCAAGACCACCAGCGAAGTCTGGGCGCTGGACGCCGAGCAACCGCACCTGGCCTTTACCTGCCTGGCGCCGCGGGTCGAAGACCACGAATACGATGTCGACCACGGCAAACGCAATGGCCAGTGGACCTGGTTTATCCGCAGCAACCGCGACGGCATCAACCATGCGCTGTACGTGGCCGCCGACACCGGCACGCCGCCCACCGAAGCCGACTGGCACAACCTGATCCCCCACAGCGATGAGGTCATGCTCGACGGCGTGAGCCTGAACGCCGACGCCATGACCTTGAGCCTGCGCATTGGTGGCCTGCCAGTCATCGAAGTGCACCCTGAGAACGTGCCGGCCTATCGGGTGCAATTGCCTGACGCCGCCTATAGCCTCTACGTACAGAACAGCCTGGAGTTCCCCAGCGACAAGATCCGCCTGCGCTACGAGGCCTTGAACCGTCCGGCCCAAGTGCGCCAGCTCGACCTGGCGACAGGCGCGCAGGTCGTGCTCAAGGAAACCCCGGTGTTGGGCGCCTTCAACGCCGATGATTACGTCAGCCAACGCCTGTGGGCCACGTCCGCCGACGGCACCCAGGTGCCCATCAGCCTGGTGGTCAAGCGTGACCAGCTCGGCAAGCCGACGCCGCTGTACCTCTATGGCTACGGGGCCTACGGCTCAAGCCTGGACCCGTGGTTCTCCCATGCGCGCCTGAGCTTGCTCGACCGTGGCGTGGCGTTTGCCATCGCCCATGTGCGCGGCGGCGGTGAGCTGGGGGAAGCCTGGTATCGCAACGGCAAGCAGGAACACAAGCAGAACACCTTCAGCGACTTTATCGCCTGCGCCGAACATTTGATCGCCGAAGGCCTGACCACCTCCCAGCAACTGGCGATCAGCGGCGGCAGTGCCGGTGGCCTGTTGATCGGCGCGGTGCTCAACCAGCGCCCGGAGTTATTCCAGGCGGCGATTGCCGAAGTGCCGTTCGTCGATGTGCTCAATACCATGCTCGACCCGGAACTGCCGCTGACCATCACCGAGTACGACGAATGGGGCAACCCCGAGGACCCCGAGGTGTATGCGCGCATCAAGGCCTACGCGCCCTACGAGAACGTCCGCGCCCAGGCTTACCCGGCCACGCTGGTGATCGCCGGGTATAACGACAGCCGCGTGCAGTACTGGGAAGCCGCCAAGTGGGTGGCCAAGCTGCGGGATACCAAGACGGACGACAACCTGCTGCTGCTCAAGACCGAACTGGGCGCCGGCCATGGCGGCATGAGCGGGCGCTATCAGGGGCTACGTGACGTCGCCCTCGAATATGCCTTTGTGTTCAAGGCCCTCGGCCTGGTCTAACCGCCTGGCGTCTTTGGCTTGCTGTCGTTCTGCTGCAGGCCAGGGACCGTCTGGTCCTTGGGCGGCGCCGGCAGCACAATGGGCGCCAGCGGTGGCGCGCCATTATGGGTCTTGGGCGCAACGGGCGGCGTGACTTGCGGGTACAACGTGGGCGTTGGCGTGCCCGGCGCGCCTGGGGTTGGCGTGGGCGCGACCGGTACGGTTTGTAACTCCTGAGCCTGCGCGTTACCCAATGCGAGCGCGCTCAACACAATGACCGTTAGAATGCTGCACTTCATCGATGGCTCCATGGCCTGACCGGAATGCCTTAAGGCTACTCCCAACCGCGCAAGAATGCCCTTCCCAATGAGATTTCCATGAAACGTTTCGTTCTGCTGGACACCACCCCAATCCCCGAAAACGGCGGCGCCTTGTGCCTGTTCGAATACGGCGAGGACTTTGTCATCAAGATCCAGGGCGGTGACGGTGGCCAGTTGATGAACACGCGCATGCACGGCTCCGAAGATGCCCTGGCGGAAATTCCCTGCCGCAAGGTGGCCGGGCGCCCGGGTTCACGGGTGCTGATCGGCGGCCTGGGCATGGGCTTTACCTTGGCCGCGGCGCTCAAGCATTTGGGCAAGAGCGCCGAAGTGGTGGTGGCCGAACTGGTGCCCGGCGTCGTGGAATGGAACCGTGGGCCGCTGGGGGAAAAATCCGGACGCCCGCTGCTGGACCCGCGCACCGTGGTCCGCCTGGAAGACGTGGCCAAGGTACTGCAGGCCGAGCCCCAAGGCTTTGATGCGATCATGCTCGACGTCGACAACGGCCCCGAGGGGCTCACGCAAAAAGCTAACAATTGGCTGTACTCGGCCAGTGGCCTGGCCGCTTGTGCCAAGGCTCTGCGGCCCAAAGGCGTGCTGGCGGTGTGGTCGGCCAGCGCCGACAAGCTGTTCAGTGACAAACTGCGCAAGGCCGGCTTCAAGGCCGAGGAAGTGCAAGTATTTGCCCATGGCAACAAGGGCACGCGGCATACCATCTGGATTGCAGAGAAGCTCAAGGGCTGATAACGGTTGATTCAATCGCGCCAATCCCCTGTGGGAGCGGCTAGAATCAACCTTGTCCGTGAACCACCCAACAATAGCCAGGAGCCATGATGAGCTCGAACAACCCGCCCTCCCACACCGCCAAGCTGGACCGCATCCTCGCCGATGCCCAGCGCGACCGCGAAATGGGCTACCGCGATAAAGCCTTGAAGATGTACCCCCATGTGTGTGGCCGCTGCGCCCGTGAGTTTTCCGGCAAGCGCCTGAGTGAACTGACCGTCCACCACCGTAACCACAACCATGATGACAACCCCCAGGACGGTTCCAACTGGGAGTTGCTGTGCCTGTACTGCCACGATAACGAACACTCGCGCTACACCGACCAGCAGTACTTCGGCGAAGGCTCCACCAGCAGCCCGAGCATTGCCAAGGCGACGCACAACCCGTTTGCGGCGTTGGCGGGGTTGATGAAGAAGGACGACTGAAGTTCTTCTTTGCCTGTTACGGCCTCATCGCAGGCAAGCCAGCTCCCACAGTAGGAATGCATGTCCCTGTGGGAGCCGGGCTTGCCCGCGATGACGATCGCCCAAGCACTGCATTCCCCCAGGCCGTATAATCGCCGTTTTTCTCAAGGCACCCTTCCCCGTGGGCAATAAACGCTACAGCTGCATCGGTCTGTATAACCCCAAATCCCCCGAAAACGTCGGCTCGGTGATGCGTGCCGCCGGCTGCTACGGCGTGGCCTCGGTGTTCTACACCGGCGTGCGTTACGAGCGCGCCCGGGACTTCATTACCGACACCAAGAAGGTGCACCACGACATCCCGCTGATCGGCATCGACGACCTGAAAAAGATCCTGCCCTTAGGCTGCATCCCGGTGGCCGTGGAACTGGTCGAAGGCGCCCGCCCGTTGCCTGAATACACCCACCCCGACCGCGCGCTGTATATCTTCGGCCCCGAAGACGGCTCCCTGGACAAAGAGATCCGCGACTGGTGCGAGGACGTGGTGTACATCCCCACCACCGGCTGCATGAACCTGGCGGCCACGGTCAACGTGGTGCTCTATGACCGCCTGGCCAAGGGCAACAACACCCGTTCGGGGCCCAAGTACTGAGATCGCGGGAACATCCGGCACGTGCGCGCAGTCAGCTAGTAACACTTGCCCTTGTTGGAGACTGATCATGAGCGACAGCAAAACCTTGCGACCTATCATCGACGCCACACCGTTGAAGCCTCAACCCACCCAGAACGTGCATGGCTGGGAGCGCATCGGCTCGGTGGCCGGCGGTGCGATGATGGTGGGTAAAGGCCTGCGCCGCGGCGGGATTTTCGGCTTGATCCAGGTGGCGATTGGTGGCGTGGCACTGGCCCGTGGCTTTACCGGGCACAGTTCGCTCAAGGACAAACTGGAGCAGGGCCGCCAGGAAATGAACAGCGTGCGCACGAAAATCGAGCGCGCTGGGGAAGAGTTGAAGAACTTGAAGACCAAGGCCGAAGTGGCGGCTGAAAAGGCGGTAAAACCTAAAGCCTGACCTAAGACTTGGACATGCTGGAGATTCAAATGTGGGAGGGGGCTTGCCCCCGATAGCAGAGTGTCAGCAGCCTACTTTTTGCTGACCCACCGCCATCGGGGGCAAGCCCCCTCCCACATGTTGAATTGCACAGGGCTTGGGATCAGCGCAGCAGTTTGCTGTCCAGCACCACCGACGACTCACCGATCACACTCTCGGCCAACTGCACGAACTCTTGGGTGTTGATGCTGTTCACCCGCATCACTGCCTGCGCCAGATCATCCAGTGAGCGTTTGTTGTGGGTCTTCACGCGGATCTCACGGTCCAGCTCCTGCAACACCACCACTGAACGCGCCAGCGTCGCGCCGTTGACGTGCTCGCCTTTGAGCGTGGTGACGTCTTTGCCTTCCTTGGTCAGCCGCGCCTGGATCGCCGCATAGCGTTCATCGGTGATGCCGCCGGCACGTCGCATCAGTTCAATCGCGTAGTACTCGCCCAAACCTTCGCTGATCCAGTCACTGCTGTCGTGGTCATTAAAGCGCCCGATGGCCTGCACCACTTCGCGCAGCAACGGGCTGCTGCCATTTTCGCCCACCAGCGGCGTACGGCTGTTGAGGTAGATCGAATCGCGTAACGAATAAGCCCCTCGCCGCATCGGGTCACTGGCGCCGACGATCAACAGTTTGCCGGGATGGCGCGGGAAGGCGGCTTCCACCTGGGGCCAGACAAACGTCAGCAACGTCAGCACGTCCATGCGGCGCATGCCCTGGCCCTTGGGCGAGGCCACGGTGACGTCGGTTTCACCCAGGCGCAGGCGACGGCTGCCGAGGTTGCCCGCCAGCATCCAGCCGGTGGGGCGGTCGAACAGGCGGGAGACGTTGTCGATGCGAAATTTGTTTTGGCCAATACGTGGCCACGCGGTTTCGACGCTCTTCCACCCCGTCGGCAGTTCGAACAGCAGGCGTGAGACCAGCTCGATGCCGTCTTGCTGGTCGAGACGGGCGGCCGGCACCAGGTCTTCGCCGCGCAGTAACGCCCAGGCGGGCGTGATCCGTGTGTCATAAACGCCAGGCTTGCGGGCATGGGCCAGGCGCACCCGGTAGCTCAGGCTGGCCTTGTCGGCGCTCGGTTGCCACAGGCCACGGTTGCCGGTGACCTGCCACTGGCCATCGGCCTTGAAGTCGCTGTAGTCACCGTCGCGGCCCAGGTCGAAGTTCAGGCTGCGCACCGCCGCGCCCTGGGACAGGCTGACGCGCACCTCGGCCTGCTGGCTTTGGGGCAACAGCTTGATGTGGTAATCCAGGTCGACTTTCTTCGCGCACCAGCCCGGCCCGCTCAGCGCCAGCACGACCAGGCCCGCTGCCCACTTGGCGGCCACCTTCATACACACTCCTCGTTCAGCCTGCGCGGAAAATCAGGTAATCCTCCCAGTCATCCTCGGGCACGCTGCCTTCGCTGAGCATGCGCCCGGACTGGGAAATGCGTTCGTGGTGCACCGCGTCACGGTCGCCGCAGACCAGGTGATGCCACAGCGGCAAGTCCTTGCGCTCGCTGACCAGGCGGTAACCGCAGGTCGGCGGCAACCACTTGAACTGATCGGCCTGGCCCGGCGTAAGCTGGATGCAGTCGGGCACCGAGGCGCGGCGGTTGGGGTAATCGGTGCACTGGCAGGTTTTCAGGTCGAGCAGTTTGCAGGCGATACGCGTGTAATAGACGCTGTTGTCGTCTTCATCCTCAAGCTTTTGCAGGCAGCACAGGCCACAGCCGTCGCACAATGACTCCCACTCCTCCTGATCGAGGTGCTCAAGGGTTTTGCGTATCCAGAAAGGTTCGACTTTGGCGGCCATGGCTCTGCATCAGTATCGGAAGGTGAAAAGGCCGCCAGTCTAGTGCCCAAGCCCGTTGGGGCCAAGCGCTTACGACTGACGGTGTTGCAAGACTTGTCAGGCCTGGTTGGGCGCAGTAGTTTTGAATCCCGGTTTTTTCATCAGGATCTGTCCATGAGCAATAACCCCCGCGTTGCCGATTATCCGATCCACACCCAATTCACCGAGCGCTGGTCGCCCCGCGCCTTTACCGGCGAGAGCATCCCGCAGGAGACGCTGCTGAGTTTCTTCGAAGCCGCACGCTGGGCGCCTTCGGCCTACAACTCGCAGCCGTGGCGGTTTCTGTATGCGCGCCGTGACACGCCGGATTGGGAGCGTTTCCTGGGCCTGCTCAATGAATTCAACCGCAATTGGGCGCAGCATGCGTCGGCCTTGGTGATCATCGCGTCGAAAACCGACTTCATCGCCCCCGGTGCCACCGAAGAAACCCCGGCGCTGTGGCACACCTTCGACACCGGCTCGGCCTGGGGCCACCTGGCGCTACAAGCCAGCCTCAGCGGCTGGCACACCCACGGCATGGCCGGTTTCGACCAGGAACTGACCCGCAAAGAGCTGAAGATTCCCCAGGGCTATGCGCTGCATGCGGCCGTGGCGGTGGGCAAGTTGGGGGACAAGTCGAGCTTGCCGGAGTACCTGCAAGGGCGCGAAATGCCGAGCCCGCGCAAGCCGTTGAGTGAGCTGGTGTCCGAGGGGGACTTTAGCCTCTAAGCATCGCCCTCGAACCCTCTGTAGGAGCGAGCTTGCTCGCGAAGAACGTCAACGATGACGCGCACTTTCTGAATAAGCGCGGCGCCTGTGAGTTTTTCGCGAGCAAGCTCGCTCCTACAGGAGGGCATGGGGCAAGCTTAGTAACCGCGCTCGAAATCCACTTCCCCGCGCAATGCTTGCTTGGCCTGGTACGCCCGCAGGTTCTGCACAAACAACTCCACCATCATCGGCGGCGAGGTCGGGGCCGAGCTGTGCCCGGTCAACAGCAAACCCCACGCCGTCCAGAACGGGTGGCGTTGCGGCAAGGGCTCCTGGCGGCACACGTCGATCACCGCGCCGGCCAGGTGCCCTTCTTTGAGCGCATCGACCAGGTCGGCGTCCACCACCGCCACGCCGCGCCCGACGTTGATAAACAACCCGGTGGGCTTGAATTGCTTGAACAGCGCCGCGTCGTACAAATCATGGGTATCAGGCGTGTTGGGCAGCAGGTTGATCACGTAATCCACCTCCCCCACCAGCCGGCCCAATTGGTCCAGCCCGGCCACTTCGATAAACGGCGCCTGCTCGCGGGCCTGGCTGGCGATGCCATACAGTTGCACGCCAAACGGCAGCAGAAACTCGGCCACGCTCTGGCCAATGTCACCGGTGCCGACGATCAGCGCCTTGCGCCCCGCCAGGCTCTGGCCCATGCGGTTATCCCACTTGCGCTCCACCTGGCTGACCAACCGCGCCAGTACTTCGCGCTCGTGGCCCAGCATGTAGGTGAGGATAAACTCGGCCATGACCTGGCCAAAAATACCTACCGCGCGGGTCAGCCGATAGTCGCGTGGCAAGCCGTCGGCCAGCAGTGGCGTGATGCCCGCCCAGGTCGATTGCAGCCATTGCGGATGATGGCCCTGGCGCAGCAGGGTCGCCAGCAGGTCGGGCTGGCCCAGCCACACCGGACAGTCGGCGGCCAGGCGCGACAGTTCGGCCGAGTCGCCGCTGGTCAGCACTTCGAGGTCTGGGGCGGCGTCCCTGAGCAATTGGGCGTAGAGCGGATGATCCTGTTCAGCAATCAGAACACGCATGGTTCAAACCTTTGAAAAAACAGTGCAGACGGCCGCCCGCATCCTTACGGCCACCGTCCTCTAATACGATTCCATTGAAACTGTGCCCTGAGGCGGGCACTGGTCGATCACATCGGGTCGTTGCGGCGCAGCAGCTCTTCGGGCAAGTGCTCGATGTACTCGTCCTCGGCCGGTGGCATTTGCAGGTGGTAGCCCTGCTTGTCGAGGTTTTCCAGCACCACGGTGATGTCTTCGCGCGACAGCTTGCGCTCTGGCGTCAGCACCATGTCAAAGGCGTGATGCGCCTTGCCGAAGGCTTCCATCAACGGCTCGGGTACGCGCTCCAGAGCATCGCTTTTGAGCACATAGAGGTACATGCCGTCTTTTTTCTTGCTGCGGTAGATGGAGCAAATACGTTTCAAGGCTGTTCTCCGGCATTGGCCAGGTTGTCGAGCAGCGCCTGGCCCATCAACTCGCGGCGCCAGCCACGCAGCGAGTCTGGCAATTGGTAAGGCCCATCGGGGTAGCCACTTTTAACCAGGGCTTCGAGGGTTTTCTTGCGCAGCATCAGTTCCGGTGCCATGTCCAGGCGCTCGGCGAAGGTTTGGCCCAGGGCCCGCAGTTGCTTGATGAGCGCGGCGGCGTCCACGGGTAACGGCTCTGCCACGGCAGGCGGCCATTGGTCCATGGGCACGCTGGCGGTGCGTTTGATCAGGTCCAGCAGGAACTGGCCGTCCTGGCGCACGGTGCGCGGGTGCATGTCTTCGATCTTGCCCAGGGCGGCGAGGTTATCCGGCTGGGATTTGGCCAAGGGCCACAACGAGTGTTCGCGAATGATGCGGTTGCGCGGCAAGTCGCGGGCACGGGCCTGCTGCTCGCGCCAGGCACACAGTTCACGCAGCACCGCCAGTTGGGCACGGGACAATTTCCACGCCAGCTTGGCGTCGCGGTACAGCTCGTAGGGGTCGATCTCGCGGCGCAGGTTGGCCACCAGTTCGGCGCCGTCTTCCAGTACCCAGGCGTATTTGTCGTCCGACAGTTGCGGGCGCAGGCGGGTGTAAACCTCGGCCAGGTGCACCGCGTCTTCGGCGGCGTAGCTGATCTGCGTCTCCGACAATGGCCGCTGCAGCCAGTCGGAGCGGGTTTCGCCCTTGGGCAGCTCGATATCCAACACCGCTTGCACCAGGCGCGAGTAGCCCATGGAGAAACCGAGGTTGAGGTACGCCGCCGCCAATTGGGTGTCGAACAACGGCACCGGCAAGCTGCCGGTCAGGCGCAACAGCACTTCCAGGTCTTCGCTGCAGGCGTGCACCACCTTGATCACCGCTGGGTTTTCCAGCAAGGCGGCCAAAGGTTGCCAATTGTCGATGGTCAGGGGGTCGATCAGGTAAGCGCGCACGCCATCACCGATCTGGATCAGCCCGGCAATAGGATAAAAGGTGTCGACCCGCATGAATTCGGTGTCGAGGGCGACGAATGGCAACTGCTGCCATTCGGCGCAATGCTGGCCGAGGCTATCGTTGTCGCAGATCCAGTGAATATCGATGGCCACACGGCTCTCCCTTGAAGAATGGCGCGCAGTATATATCGCGAAAGGGGCTTGCGAGCATCCGCAGTGCACACGCCATCATGAAAACTCCGACAGAAGATGAAGAATAGTCCGACAAAGGGGCGTTAACCTCTCTTACGCAAAACGTAGACGCACCATCGCCGCGAGCCCGGCAGGAACTCTTGATAGTTGAGGACTTTGAAGCCAGCTTGGCGAAACTCGCTCTCTACGGGCGTGCCCACGTTCACGGCAACAATCACGGTGTCGCGGCTGACACGGTGAAACTCGTGCAACAACATGAGTCGTGCATCGCTGTCGGGCACATGGCGAAACAAATCCAGGCAGAAAATGCAGTCCACCGCATTCGCCGAAAGGCCAATGGAAAACGCCGAGCCCTGGAATGTTTTGACACGCTTGAGCAACGCGCCCGGGTGATGGGTGCGCGCGTGATCAAGCATCGCCTGGGAGTTGTCCGAGGCCAGGATCACGCGGTTGACGTGTTCGGCCAGCACCGGCCAGAAGCGCCCGGAACCGCACGCCAGGTCGAGGATAAGCCCTGGCTCGCCCGCCACCTTCAGGGCCTGGCGCACCAGCCGCGCATCGCGCCACGCCGACAGGCGCTGCAACAGCCTGGGCGGACGCGGGTCGCCACAGCCCCTGGCATGCTCACGGTCATAGCGCTCGGTGAATTCGGTCTCGATGGAGGATGGAGGTTGTGGCGACATCGCGGGCTCATGTGAATGAAACGGTAGTAAACGACCTTGATTCGCAGCTTAACCGCCGCAACGTGAAAAAAAGGTCGAAAGCCCCTACCCGCTAAAATCGATCATGCCTGGTGCAAATACCAGCGCCAATCCTGCTCCCCCACCTCGCCCATGAACTGGCGGTACTCGGCACGTTTGACCGCCAGGTAAACGCCGAGGAACTCACGCCCGAACGCGTCCGGCGCCCAGCGGGACCTTTCCAGCGCGCGCAAGGTGGTCAGCCAGTCGGTGGGCAACAGTTCCTTGGCCTGGGCGTAGCCGTTGCCCTCCACCGGGGCGCCAGGGTCGAGCTGTTCGCGGATGCCTCGATGAATGCCGGCCAGAATCGCGGCGGCCGCCAGGTAGGGGTTGGCGTCGGCGCCGCAGATACGGTGTTCGATATGCCGGGATTGGGCCGGGCCACCGGGCACGCGCAGGCTGACGGTGCGGTTGTCCACGCCCCAGGTGGCGGCGAGCGGCGCATAGCTGTTGGTTTGGAAGCGCCGATAAGAGTTGGCGTTGGGGCAGAACATCAACAGTGAATCGAGCAAGGTACTGAGCATGCCGCCCACGGCCTGGCGCAGCAGCGGCGTGCCGTCGGCCGCTTCACTGGCAAACAGGTTATTGCCCTGGGCATCGGCCAGGCTGACGTGCATGTGCATGCCGGTGCCGGCCAGGTCGTCGAACGGCTTGGCCATGAAACAGGCGGTCATTCCATGCTTGTGCGCCACGCCCTTGACCAGGCGTTTGTAGCGCACGGCTTCGTCCATCGCCTGCAGCGCGTCGGTGCGGTGTTCGAGGGTGATTTCCACTTGGCCCGGCGCGTACTCGGAGATGGCCGTGCGCGCCGGAATGCCTTGCAGTTTGCAGGCGCTGTAGAGGTCGGCAAGAAACGGCTCGATCTGCTCCAGTTCGCGCAGGCCGTAAACCTGGGTCGAGCGCGGGCGATTGCCATCCACATCCCGCGCCGGTTGCGGGCGGCCGTTGCTGTCGGGCTTCTGGTCGAGCAGGTAGAACTCCAGCTCCGCCGCCATTACCGGGTAATAACCGTCGGCCTTGAGCGCCTCGATAACGTTGGCCAGCAGGTGCCTGGGGTCGGCCACGGTGGCGGGCAGGCCTTCGGTGGGATGCATGCTGACTTGCACCGCTGCGGTAGGGATCAAGCGCCACGGCATGCGCTGCAAGCTGCCGCTGATCGGGTAGGCGCGGCAGTCGATATCCCCCACCTCCCACACCAGCCCGGAGTTTTCTACGTCATCGCCATTGATAGTCAGGCCGAGGATGGTGCTGGGCAATGGCCGGCCACTTTCGCACACCGCCAGCAGTTCGTCGCGGTGCAACAATTTGCCGCGCGGTACGCCGTTGTTATCGAGGATAAACAGCTCGAACATTTCGATGTCGGGGTTCTGTTCAAGGAACGCCTGGGCTTCGTGCAGGCTGGCAAAAACACTCATGGGAATTCTCATACGTTTGCGTCAGGCAAGCGCGCAGGCGCCGCCGGGCAGATGCGCACAGGTGCGCGTCATCCATGGGGGTAGATCAACGTAGGAGAGAGGTATCTGGCGGGCGCGCGTGCCGGCAATGGAACAAGGCCCAGAACGCAAGCGCAGACGGCAATGTCGCGGTGTGAGTGTCGGGGCAAGCGTGCATGCGCAAGTCACAGTGATAGAGATACCGGAGCGTCACACGCCGGGATACGCGGGTCAATTCAGGCTTGACGGAGTTTGGTTGCAGTTTGGCTAAACATTCTTTCTGTAGGAACGAGCTTGCTCGCGAAGATCGTCAACGATAACGCGCAGTGCCTGATTCACAGCGGCGCACTCAGGTTTTTCGCGAGCAAGCTCGCTCCTACAAAAAACGGGCATTATGGCGGCTTCGACCGTGCCCTAAGGATTCGACTCCATGAAAGCGCCTCTGGCCCTCTGTGTACTGGCAAGCCTGGCCAATGTCGCCCAGGCCGACACCGCCGCGTCACGCCTTGACGAAGTGATTGCACGCGGCACCCTCACCGTGTGCACCACCGGCGACTACAAGCCTTACACCTCACTGCGCAGCGACGGCGCCTACGAAGGCATCGACATTGCCATGGCCGAGTCCCTGGCCAAGAGCCTCAACGCCAAAATCAACTGGGTGCCCACCACCTGGAAAACCCTGATGCCGGACTTCCTGGCCCAACGCTGCGACATCGCCGTGGGCGGTATTTCCGTGTCGTTGGAACGTCAGAAAAAAGCCTTCTTCAGCCAGTCGCTCGGAGTCGATGGCAAGATCCCACTGGTACGCTGCGCCGACGTGCAGCGCTACCAGACGGTGGAACAGATCAACCAGCCCCAGGTGCGGGTAATCGAACCGGCGGGCGGCACCAACGAAGTGTTTGCCCGTGCACACCTGGGCCAGACGCAAATTCGCCTGCATGACAACGTAACGATTTTTGATGAACTGCTGACGGGCAAAGCCGACGTGATGATCACCGACGCCAGCGAGGCGCGTTATCAGCAGAAGCTCAAGCCGGGGTTGTGTGCAGTCAACCCCGAGCAACCGATGCAGTACAGTGAAAAAGCCTTTTTGCTGCCGCGCGATGATGTGGCCTGGAAGAGTTATGTGGATCAGTGGTTGCATTTGAATGTGGCGACAGGGGCGTATGCGGGAATTGTGGGGCAGTGGTTGGCTGCGCCATGAATGTAGCCGGCGCGATCTAAATGTGGGAGCTGGCTTGCCTGCGATTTGGCCATAAATACCTACACAAAAAGCTGCTGCAGCCCAAGCTAACCACGATGCGAAGCGAGCCGCTCTTGATCTGCTCTTGATCTTGATCTCAAGCGCCCCGTTAAACCACGCTGGCCGGAATTCGACAGTGATTTGGGGGGTAAACCGGCAGGGATGCCGGTTTAGCCGCCCCGCGCCATGGATGGCGCGTGGCGGCGGCCCCCCAAATCACTGGCGGATTACGGGCACACCGAGCCTAGGCGAGGTGCCGAGTGGTGGGGCAAGAGCGCTTTGCTTACTTTCGCGCTTTTCGAAAGTGAGCCGCCGTCAGGGCGGAACCCTAAGTGGCCGTTACCGCAGGAATGGATATGTACACAATCCAGCTGTGTTGACTGTTAGGCCGTCTTCGCGAGCAAGCCCGCTCCCACAGTTTGATCGCGGGGTGTCAGGTAGATAAGCGCAGGCTGCGCGGTCCTAAGCCTTGATCAACGCCACAAACGCCGCACACGCAGCGCTGCGATACGCCCCCTTGCGGCTCAACAAGGCCGCAGTACGCTGCGGCAACACAGGCTCGATCACCACCGCATGCAATCCCGCCTGGGCCTCAGCCAGTGCCCGGGGCAGGATAGTTGCCAGAGGCGTGCTACGTACAATCTCGATAATCGCACTGATGGAATTGGCCTCCATGGCAATCTGCGGTTTAACCCCTTGCCGGTGGCAGTAATCGTCGATATAGCGGCGGGTGGCAAAGCCTGTGTTCAGCAGCACCAGAGGCTGTTCGAGCCAGGCCGGTTGTGTGCGTTCGCGATGACTGGCACTGACGACCAGGCTCAGCTCTTCGACAAACAGCGCCTCACAGTCGATCTCCAGCCCATGCTCGCCAGTAAACCCGATACCGATATCCAACAGGTCCTCCCCCAGTGCGACTTCGATACGGTCTTGGGTCAGTTCCTCGACGCTCAGGGTGATGCCGGGGTACAGCTCATTGAACCGTGCCAGCAGCGGGCCGATCAGGTAGGCGGTAAAGGTCGGCGTCATCGCCAGACGCAAATGCCCCCGGCGCAGGTCCTGCACGTCATGTATGGCGCGGGTGCCGGCCTGTAGATCCTGCAAGGCCAGCCGCGCATAACGCACATAGGCCTGCCCCGCGTCGGTCAGGCTGACACTGCGCCCGGTGCGGTCCAGCAGTGGCGCGCCCAGGCTTTCTTCCAGTTGCTTGATCTGTTGCGACAAAGTCGGCTGCGACACATGCAGCGCCTCGGCAGCCCGCGTGAAGTTGCGGTGCTCGGCAACGGCCAGCAAGTAACGGATATGACGCAACAGCATGGGCAGCACTCCAACTATAGGCATGACTTATAGACAGCATCATAAACCGGTCTTGGACGCTATAGCCGAAAACTTCCATCCTTGCCCCATCAGCGACGCAAGGAGAACCACCATGCAACATCTCATCGACGGCTTTCGCAAATTCCAACGTGAAGCCTTTACCCCTCGCAGTGACTTGTTCAAACACCTGGCGACCACGCAAAACCCCGGCACCTTGTTCGTGTCCTGCTCTGACAGCCGCGTAGTCCCTGAGCTGTTGACCCAGCAGGAACCCGGTGATCTGTTCGTCATCCGCAATGCCGGCAACATCGTGCCGTCCTACGGCCCGGAGCCGGGAGGCGTATCGGCCACGGTCGAGTATGCCGTGGCGGTGCTGGGCGTCAGCGACATTGTGATTTGCGGGCACTCGGACTGCGGCGCGATGACTGCGATTTCCACCTGCAAATGCCTGGACCACCTGCCCGCCGTGGCCAACTGGTTGCGCCATGCCGAGTCGGCCAAGGTGATCAATGCCGCCCGTACGCATGCCTCGGACGCTGCCCGCCTGGATGCCTTGGTGCGCGAAAACGTGGTCGCCCAACTGGCTAATCTCAAGACTCACCCCTCGGTCGCCCTGGCGCTGGAACAAGGCCGGATGAACCTGCATGGCTGGGTGTACGACATCGAAACCGGCGGCATTGACGCTTTGGACGGGCACACCGGGCGCTTCGTCTCCCTGCTCGACCACCCCAGCACCCGCGCCCACGCCGCCTGAACCTTATTCAACCCAAGAGGACCTCACCATGTTGCAATCCCAATTCGCCCAAACCCCACGCCTGGCCCTGGCCGACACCGTTATCGACCTCAAGGCACGCAAAAACCTGTCGTGGCAGGACCTCACCGACGGCACCGGGCTGAGCCTGGCATTCGTCACCGCCGCCCTGCTCGGCCAGCACCCCCTGCCCAAGGAGGCGGCCGACATCGTGTGCGGCAAACTCGGCCTCGACGAGGACGCCAGCCGCCTGTTGCAAAGCGTGCCCCTGCGCGGCAGCTTCCCGAGCGGAGTGCCGACCGATCCAACCATGTACCGTTTCTATGAAATGCTGCAGGTCTACGGTTCCACCCTCAAGGCCTTGGTGCATGAGCAGTTCGGCGACGGCATCATCAGCGCCATCAACTTCAAGCTGGACATCAAGAAAGTCGAAGACCCGGACGGCGGCTCCCGTGCGGTCATCACCCTGGACGGCAAATACCTGCCGACCAAACCCTTCTGATTTGCCGCCAACCGTCTACGCTCTTGGCACACCAACAAGAACGAGGGACGGGTAAATGAAGAGACTGCTCCGATACACCTGGCTGCTGCTGTTGTGTTGCAGCCAGGTGCATGCCGCCACGGCACAGGAAGCGGATGCCCAAGCCGCCAAGGCCCTGCTGGAAAAGGCCTTGGCGTACTACCACAAGCAAGGTGACAAGGCGTTCGCCGCCTTCAGCCGTCAGGGCGAGTTCATCGACCAGGACCGCTATGTGTTTGTGGTCGATACAAAAGGCGTGCTGCTGGCCAGTGGCGGGCCCTCCTCCGCGCTGATCGGTCGCGACGTGTCCGAGGTGCTCGGGCCCGACCTGCAAGCCTCGTTCAAACAAGCCCTTAGCGTGCCCGAAGGCCAGGGTATCCAGCAGGCTGACTATCGCTGGCAGAACTGGAATGACGGCAAGGTCGAACACAAGCATGTGTTTTATCAGCGGGTGGGCGAACGCATCCTGGCGGTCGGTTATTACTTGCCGCGCGCCACGCCGGAACAGGCACGGGCGCTGCGCAACAAGGCGGTGGACGCATTGGTCAAGGACGAAACCGGCACGCTCAAGGCGATCAACTCTTTGCAGGGCGGCTTCCTGCAAGATGATCTCTACGTATTCGTGGTGGACCTGAACACACGGCGCTACGTCGCCCACGGCACCAACCTGCGCCTGATCAACACCGATTTCACCAAGATCAAGGACCCGGATGGCAAACCGGTGGGTGAGCCAATCCTCAAGATGATGGCCGAGCAGGACCAGGGCGAATACAAATACCGCTGGAAAAACCCGGTGACGGGCAAGGTCGAGAACAAGCATGCGTATGTGCGCAAGAGCGGGCATTTCATGGTTGCGGTGGGGTATTACAGCCCCTGATCCTGATCGTTCCCACGCTCTGCGTGGGAACGCCGCCTGGGACGCTCCGCGTCCGCTTATCTAACTTTGTCTTCACGGCCGCGCAGCACTCGGTTTGGCATCGCTATCGCAGCCGCCAACCCCAGCAGCGACACCGCCGCACTCACCGTCAACAAATGCCGGAACGTCACCGCCAGCTCGCCGCGCAACGCATCCTGCGCCGGGCCGGGTGCGGCGTTGAGGCCGTCGAGCAGTACGTTGCCGGAACTGCCTTCGGCCATCAGTGCGCCGTTTGCCAGATGGGCGAAGCTGGAATCGTGCAACAGCGCCAGCAGCAACGCCGACATGCAGGCCACTCCCACTGCCCCGCCCAGGGAGCGGAACAGGTTGGTGGTGCTGGTAGCGACACCGATGTCCCGCTGCTCCACCGAGTTCTGCGTACCCACCAACGAGGTCGGGAACTGCATGCCGGCGGCGATTCCGCACAACAACATGAATACGCTGGTGAGCGCCACCGCCTGGGGCGCGCTGTAGGCCATGCCGAGAATCGCCAGTGGGCTCAACAACGCGCCGCTGAGGATCATCGGTTTATAGCGGCCAGTCACCGAGGTCATGCGCCCGGCGAAATACGCGCCCATCGGCAAGCCCATCGCCAACGGCAGCAAGTGCAGGGCCGCGCTGTCGGCACCGGCGCCGGTCACGGTCTGGTAACGGAGCGGCATCAGCACCGTCAGGGAAATCGCCTGGAAGCTGGTGACGAAAATCGTGCACCAGCACAACACCGCGCTGCGGTTGGTAAACAAGTGCATGGGCAACAACGGTTCCCGCGCGCGGCGTTCGTGCCACACAAACGCAGTCAGCGCCAGCAGTGCGCAGGCCAACAACCCCAGCACGTGATCGTCATGCCATGAATGGCCCTGGCCGATTTCGGTGATGCCCAGCAACAAGGCGGTCAAGCCGATGATCATCAGCACCGTGCCGAGGTAATCGATGATGGGCTTGCGCTGCGGCACCGGCAGCCCCACCAGGGTGCGATGGGCCACGTACCAGGCGCCGGCACCCAGTGGCAGGTTGATCAAAAACACCCAGCGCCACGACAGGTACTCGGTCATATAGCCGCCCAGCACCGGCCCGGCCACGCTGGCCACCGCGTACATGCTGCTGAAATAACCCTGATAACGCCCCCGTTCGCGAGGGGGGATGATGTCGCCAATGATCGCCTGGCTCACCGAGATCATCCCGCCGGCACCGATGCCCTGCAGCACCCGCGCCAGCACCAGTTGCTCCATGCTTTGGGCCAGGCCACAGAACAGCGACGCCAGGGTGAACACGCCCATGCCGATCAGCATCATGGGCCGACGCCCATACAGGTCACCCAGCTTGCCGTAGATCGGCACCGCCACGGTCATCGCCACCATGTAGCCGGAGATCACCCAGGCCAGCAGGTTGACGTCATGGAACTGCGCAGAAATGGCCGGCATGGACACGGCGACGATGGTCTGGTCCAGGGCACCCAGGAAAATCGCCATCATCAGCGCGACCAGGATACTGCGCACGGCGGGAACGGTTGGAGCGGGCTGATTGAGGTGTGTCACGGCAGAACCTTCGAGCAGGGCCCACAGGCAACGGTCACCGGTGGGAATGCTCGATACGATAGCAGGCTATTCGATAGGCTCGTAAGGAAGGCCGACGTAATTTTCTGCGATGGTTTTGCGCCCGGCCTGGGAGTGAATGAAATAGTCCAGCTCGCTTTCAGCAATGCGCTGGCTGAAGGCGTCCGCCTGTGGGAATTGATGCAGCATCGAGGTCATCCACCAGGAAAACCGCTCGGCTTTCCACACCCGGCGCAGGCAGATGGCCGAGTATTTTTCCAGCAAGTCCAGGCGCCCTTCGCGGTACACCTTGAGCAAGATGCGGAACAAGGTGCTCACATCACTGGCCGCCAGGTTCAAGCCCTTGGCGCCGGTGGGCGGCACAATGTGCGCGGCATCGCCGAGCAGGAACAGGCGCCCGTACTGCATCGGTTCCACCACAAAGCTGCGCAGCGGCGCGATGCTTTTTTCGATCGAGGGGCCGGTCACCAATTGTTCGGCCAATGAGCCGGGCAGGCGGCTTTTGAGTTCATCCCAGAAACGTTCATCCGCCCAGTCTTCCAGCTTCTCTTCGACCGGCACTTGCAGGTAGTAACGGCTGCGGGTCGGCGACCGCATGCTGCACAGCGCAAAACCCCGCGCATGTTTGGCGTACACCAGCTCGGCATGTACCGGCGGCGTATCAGCCAGCACACCCAGCCAGCCGAAGGGGTAGATCCGCTCGAACACCTTCAGCGCTTGCGCCGGTATCGACTGGCGGGCCACGCCATGGAAACCGTCGCAGCCGGCAATGTAGTCGCACTCCAGGCGATAGGCTTGGCCTTCATGCTCGAAGGTCAGCCACGGCTGTTCACTTTTCAGGTCATGGGGTTGAACATCGGAGGCTTCGTACAGGGTGTTGGCACCGGCGGCTGCGCGGGCGGCCATCAGGTCGCGGGTGACCTCGGTCTGGCCGTAGATCATCACCGACTGGCCGCCGGTCAAGGCCTTGAGGTCGATGGAGGTAAGTTGGCCATTGAGGGCAATGTCAAACCCGTCGTGCACCAAACCTTCGGCGTCCATGCGTTGGCTGACGCCGGCTTCGCGCAGCAGGTCGACCATGCCCTGTTCCAACACACCGGCGCGGATACGGCCTTGCACGTAATCGGCGCTCTGGCGCTCTAGAACAAGGGTTTGGATGCCAGCGTTGTGCAACAGTTGGCCGAGCAGCAATCCGGAAGGACCGGCGCCAATAATGGCGACTTGAGTTTTAAGGGTTTTCATTATTTTTATGGCCTTCAAGCTTCACGCGAACGTATGGAGTGAAAGAGTTGTCATTGCTCTTATGGCTGACATTTTTCACTTGAGCGAGCCGCATAAGAAGGTGAAAACTGCGTCAAAACCTGTGCTTTTCGCCAATCGGGGCGATTACCGAACCATTATCCTGAGTATCGGATTGAAACCATGACCAAAACCGCGATTCCGGTCTTCAAGCTTTACGGGGAAAGCCAGCAGTGGCCGACTCCCGATTTGTTGCACTGCGAAACCATTTCCCGGCGCAGTCGGGAATACCAGTGGGAAATCCAGCCCCACCGGCACGCGGACCTGTGCCAGTTGCTGTATGTACACAAAGGCCAGGCACAACTGGAAATCGAAGGCCAGCGCACCACGCTCAACGAGTCGAGCCTGCAAGTGCTGCCACCGCTGTGCGTGCATGGCTTTCGTTTTTCCGAAGATGTGGAGGGGTTCGTGGTGACGCTTTCGGCGCCGCTGGTCAGCCACTTGCAGGCGCAACTGGGCTCTACCGTCGATGGGCTGCACACCCTGGGCAGTTACCCGGCGGGCAAGGACAGCGATTACTTGAACAGCCTGTTCATGCGTTTGCAGGACGAATACGCCGATGACCAACCGGCACGGGACATGATGCTGCACGCCCTGGTCAGCGTGTTGCTGGTATGGGTCAGCCGTCAGGCGATCCAACGCCGCCATCCACGCGCACCGCGCGGGCGTGAGTACTTTCGCCGGTTTACGCAACTGGTCGAACAGCATTACCGCGAACACCCCAAGATTGAAGACCTGGCCCACAAGCTGGGTATCTCGGTCTCACACTTGAACGGAACGTGTCGGGAGTTGGGTGGGCAACCGGCGTTGCAGATCATGCATGACCGCCAGTTGCTGGAAGCCAAGCGCCTGCTGACCTACACCAGCATGACCATCAACGAGATGTCCGAGGTGTTGGGCTTTTCCGACCCGACCAACTTCTCACGCCTGTTTCGCCGCAGGGTCGGGTTTTCACCCAAGGCGTTTCGGGAGCAACTGAAGGCCGAGCAGCCTACCTGAGTGCGCTGAAACTGCCGGTGCGCGGAACGCATTGGTCCTGATGGCAGCTGATGGCGAACGCCGCCGGCTGCATGCGTGTTTGCTCGACGCGGTAGGCGGCAGTCCCATACAGCGCTGTCGCCAATGCGCAGAGGGTGAAAATGGTCAGGTACTTTCTGGTTTTGATGCTCATGGCACAGACCTCTGAACGGATCTACAGGGTGCTGTTTAAAGCATAGGTCAACTTGCCATGATGCGATGCCATTCAGCGCGCTTATTTCAGCTCAAAGCCCGACGTCCCAAACAGGCTCTTCGGGGAAGCGAAGCACCAGGAAATCCAAGAGGCTGCGCAGCGCCGAGGGCATGTGTTTGCGTGAGGCGTACACCGCGTAAATATTCATTTGCCGTGGCTCGGCGTGCGGCAGCAAGCGTACCAATTCTCCACTGCGGATCAGTTCACCGGCCTGGTAACTGGGCAGCATCGCCACCCCTGCCCCGGCCAGCGTCACGCGCATTAACGTACTGGCCTCGTTGGCCGTGATATTGCCGTGGACCGGCACCGACACGTGTTCGCCATTTTCTTCGAAATGCCACAGGCTCTTGCCGAAGTAAGAGTGGGTCAGGCAGTTGTGCCGGGCCAGGTCTTCGACTTTCTGCGGCGCCGGATGCTCGCGCAGATAGGCCGGTGTGGCGCACACCACCGAGCGACATACGGTCAGGCGCCGGGCGATCAGGTTGGGGTCCAGGTCGTTGCTGGTGCGGATCGCCAGGTCAATGCGCTCGTCCACCAGGTTCACCGTGCGATCGAGCATCTGCAAATCGACCGTCACCAACGGGTAGCGTTTGACGTATTCGGCAATCGCCGCGCCCAGCTGCGCCTGGCCGAACGAGGTGCTGACGCTCAGGCGCAACAGGCCGCGGGGCGCGTCATCGGGCTCGCTGACGGCGGCCTGCATATCCCCACACAAATCCAACAACTGCCGGCAACGTGGCAGCGTTTCCCCCCCGGCGGCGGTGAGGCTGAGCTTGCGCGTGGTGCGGTGCAGCAGGCGTGCGCCCACCCAGTCTTCCAGCTCGGCCAGGTAGCGCGAGACCACCGGGCGCGACAGGTCAAGGTGGTCGGCAGCGGCGGATTGGCTACCCAGGTCCACTACGGTGACAAATACGCGCATTGCTTGAAGACGATCCATGATTTGCCCGCTTTTAGAAACAAACTATGTCCCAGCATCGCATTTTTTGTCGCGTTTTATGCAACTAAGCTCTGTGCATCCCTTACCGATGGCAGGAGCTGCCCGATGTTCTCGACCTTCAAACGCTTGACCCTGGCCACCGCCGCCCTCGCCTTCGCTGCCCACGCAGCGGCGGCAGAGCTGACACTGGACGTGTACAACCCAGGCGAAGCCGCGATCTTCCCGGTCAGTTCGGTGCTGGTGAGCGGCGAGAAAGACGCGATCCTGGTGGATGCGCAATTCGGCAAAGGCCAAGCCGAGCAACTGGTGCAGAAGATCCGCGCCAGCGGCAAGCACCTGACCACCATCTACATCAGCCATGGCGACCCGGACTACTACTTCGGCCTCGACACCCTGACCGCCGCGTTCCCCGACGCCAAGGTGCTGGCGCCACAGCCAGTGGTTGACCATATCAACGCCACCGTCGCCGACAAGCTGGCCTTCTGGGGCCCGAAAATGGGCGCCGACAAACCGGCCAAGACCCTTGTGCCGCAAGTGCTCAAAGGCCACAGCCTGACCCTGGAAGGGCAACAGCTTGAAGTGGTTGGCCTTGACGGCCCGCAGCCGGATCGCAGCTTTGTGTGGATCCCGTCGATCAAGGCCGTGGTCGGTGGTGTGGTGGTCGCTGAAAATATCCACGTGTGGATGGCCGATACCCAGAGCGCGCAATCCCATAAAGACTGGTTGGCTACCCTCAAGCGCATTAAAGACCTGAAGCCGAACACCGTGGTGCCGGGCCATTACCTGGGCAAACCGTCGCTGGCCTCGGTCACCTTCACCGCCGATTACATCAAGGCCTTCGACCTCGAAACCGCCAAGGCCAAGGATTCCGCCGCACTGATTGCGGCCATGAAAAAACGTTACCCCACCCTCGCCGACGAAAGCTCGCTGGAACTGAGCGCCAAAGTCGCCAAGGGCGAAATGAAGTGGTGATTGGTTTTAAACCCTAACCCTGTTGGAGAACATCATGAGCAAGATCGCAATCATTGGTGCCACCGGCCGCGCCGGTAGCCAACTGCTGGAAGAAGCCCTGCGTCGCGGGCATACCGTGACCGCCATCGCCCGCAATACCGACAATCTGGCTGTGCGCCCTGGCGTTACGGTCAAACAGGCCGATGCCCTGGATGCCGAGGCCTTGCAACAGGCCATCAGCGGCAGCGACGTGGTGATCAGCGCCGCGCACTTCTCCACCCTCCCCGCCAGCGCCGTGATCGGCCCGGTGAAAAAGGCCGGCGTGAAACGTTTGTTGGTGGTCGGCGGCGCAGGTTCGCTGCTGTTACCCGATGGCGGGCGCGTGATCGACAGCGAAGGCTTCCCGGCTGAATATAAAGCTGAAGCCAGTGCCGGGGCTGACTTCCTGGAAACGCTGCGCCAGGAAAAGGAGCTGGATTGGACCTTCCTGTCGCCATCGGCCCTGTTCGACGGCACCCAGCGCACCGGCAAATTCCGCCTGGGCAAGGACGATCTGCTGGTGAGCAGTGACGGCACTAGCTCGATCAGTTTTGCCGACTTCGCCATCGCCATGCTGGATGAAGTGGAAAACCCGAAGCACTCGCGCCAGCGCTTCACCGTCGGCTACTGACCCAACGCTAACCACGATGCGAAGCGAGCCGCTCTTGATCTGCTTTTGATCTTGATCTTAAGCGCCCCGTCAAACCACGCTGGCCGGAATTCGACAGGGATTTGGGGGGTAAACCGGCAGGGATGCCGGTTTAGCCGCCCCGCGCCATGGATGGCGCGTGGCGGCGGCCCCCCAAATCACTGGCGGATTACGGGCACACCGAGCCCAAGCGAGGTGCCGAGTGGTGGGGCAAGAGCCCTTTTGGTTACTTTTGGGGCTCTTTTCCAAAAGTGACCCGCTGTCAGAGCGGAACCCTAAGCGGCCGTTACCGCAGCAATGGATATGTACACAATCCAACTGTGTTGACCGCCAAGCCGCCTTCGCGAGCAAGCCCGCACACAGTTAGATCGTGGGGTGTCAGGTGGATAGGCGTTGGCTTTCAGCGCGTCATCGCAGGCAAGCCTGCTCCCACAGTGGGATCGTTGGGGTGTCTGGTAAATAGGCGTTGGCTTTCAGGGCGTCATCGCAGGCAAGCCAGCTCCCACATCTGGATCGTCGGGGTGTCAGGTAGATAGGTGTCGGCTTTCAGGGCGCCATCGCAGGCAAGCCAGCTCCCACAGTTGGATCGCGGCGAGTCAGTTAGATAGGCGTCGGCGGTCATCCCACACTGGCCTCACTGACCAACCAATCCATCAGCTCGACCAACCCAACCGACGGTTCCTTGCCCGGCGGATACACCAAGTAATACCCCATCCCCGTCGACACCCGCAGCTCAAACGGCATCGCCAACCGCCCCGCCTTCAGATCCTCGCCAATCAACGCACTGTCGCCCATCGCCACCCCGGTGCCCTGGGACGCCACAGTCATTGCCAAGTCCAACGTTTCGAAGTGATGCCGTTGGATGGGATCGCTCAAGCAAGCATTGGCAGCCTTGAGCCACAACGCCCAGTCGCGCTCGTCCCGGGTCGGATGCAACAGCACCTGGTGCTGCAAATCCTGAGGCGTATGCAAGCTACCCAACAACCCAGGCACGCAGACCGGCGTTAGGCGCTCGTCGAATAAGTGCCGCGCCTCGGCGGACTGCTCGGCGATGGGCCCGTAGATCACCGCCGCGTCAAACGTCTCACGACGAAAGTCGACGTTATAGGCCACCGTCGTGGTGAGCTCCACCGGCACATCCGGGCGTTCTTTTTGCCATTGCAGCAAGCGCGGCAACAACCAGCGCATCACGCAGGTGGACGCTTTGAGCTGCAAGGTTCGGCGCCGCTCACCGATATGTTCCACCGCGTCAGCGAGCAAGCCGAACACCTGTTGTGCGCACGCCAGCCATTCGCGCCCCTCGTCCGTCAGGCTCAAGCCCCGCGCCTGGCGCTGGAACAACGCATAGCCCAACTGGCTTTCCAGCCCAGCCACCTGCCGACTCACCGCGCCCTGGGTGATGTGCAGGTGTTCGGCGGCACGGGTGAAGTTGCAGCACTGGGCCGTGACCCAGAAGGTGTGCAACGCAGGTAACGGTGGGAGGCGTTTCATCGGGGCGCAGCCATGACGGGAGGACATGGCGAGTATGACTTTTTATCGATTGTTGCCGCCACCAGCCAACCGCTCCAATAGCGCTTCGAATCCCTCATAAGAGCGACCTGTATGGCGACCTGCGGCGAAGTATTGGTGCACCTTTTGGAACGCTACGGCGTGGACCACGTGTTCGGCATCCCCGGCGTGCACACCGTGGAGCTGTACCGGGGTTTGGCGCGCTCCAGCATCCGGCACGTCACCCCGCGCCACGAACAGGGCGCCGGCTTCATGGCCGACGGCTATGCGCGCACCCGTGGCAAGCCCGGCGTGTGCTTTATCATCACCGGCCCCGGCATGACCAATATCACCACAGCCATGGGCCAAGCCTATGCCGACTCGATCCCGATGCTGGTGATATCCAGCGTGCAGTCACGCAGCCAACTGGGCGGCGGGCGCGGCAAGTTGCATGAGCTGCCCAACCAGAGCGCGCTGGTGGCCGGGGTGGCGGCGTTCTCCCACACCTTGATGTCGGCGGCGGAGCTGCCAAGTGTGTTGGCGCGGGCGTTTGCGGTGTTCCAGGCCGGCCGGCCGCGCCCGGTGCATATCGAGATTCCTCTGGATGTACTGGTGGAAAATGCCGACGCGTTGCTGGGCAGCACGCCTGTCAGCGTCGCCCGCGCTGGCGCAGCACCAGGGGCCGTGCAGCAGATGAGCCAGAGGCTGGCTGCGGCCAAACACCCGTTGATCCTGGCCGGTGGCGGCGCCATTGACGCAGCCGCCGAACTGACCCGACTCGCAGAAGCCCTCGGCGCGCCCGTGGCCTTGACCATTAACGCCAAGGGCCTGTTGCCCGCCGCGCATCCGCTGCTAATCGGCTCCACGCAAACCCTGATCGCCACCCGTGCCTTGGTGGCTGAAGCCGACGTGGTGCTGGCCATCGGCACGGAATTGGCCGAAACCGATTACGACGTCACCTTCGCCGGCGGCTTCGACATTCCCGGCGCGCTGCTGCGCGTTGATATCGACCCGGACCAGACCGTGCGCAACTACCCGCCTCACGTTGCGCTAGTGGCCGACGCACGCATCGCCGCCCAGGCCCTGCTCACCGAAGTGAACCGCCAGCCATTGGCGCCTCGCACGCCCGACTGGGGCACCGCACGCGTCGCCCGCTTGTGGGCCGAGCTGGAACCTACGTGGGACGCTGCGACGCGTGTGCAAACCCGGTTTCTCAACACCGTTCTGGAGGAACTGCCCGGCGTGGTGTTCGTGGGCGACTCTACTCAACCGGTGTACAGCGGCAACCTGACCCTGAACCTCGACCACCCACGCCGCTGGTTCAACGCCTCCACCGGGTACGGCACCCTGGGTTATGCCCTGCCCGCCGCCATTGGCGCCTGGCTCGGGCGCGGCGATGGCCAACCGGTGGTGTGCCTGATCGGCGACGGCGGGCTGCAATTCACCCTGCCGGAACTGGCCAGCGCGGTGGAGGCGCGTACACCGGTGATCGTGCTGTTGTGGAATAACCAGGGTTATGAAGAGATCAAGAAGTACATGGTCAACCGTGCCATCGAGCCGGTGGGTGTGGACATCTACACACCGGACTTTATCGGCGTGGCCAAGGCCCTGGGCTGTGCGGCAGAAAGCATCCGTGGCATCGAACATTTGCGTACCGCATTGCGTGCCGCTGCTGATCGAGAGGGACCGACACTCATCGAAATTGACCAAAAGCTGTGGATGCACAATGGGATTTGAGCCTTGAATCACTCACGCTTCCTGTGAGTTCTGACAGTAGACGCACTCGCGCGAAGCCATAACACTCAAGCCATGCACAATGCCAATGCACAATGAGGCAACATGGCTAGGGCATCGATATTTTCCGGCAACCTCGTAGTGATTGGCTTTGGCTCCATCGCCAAAGCCACGCTGGCGTTATTGCTACAACAGGACACACTGATCCTGCGCACCATCACCGTCATTGCGCCCATCCTTGACCAATCCCCATGGTTTGAAGCCCAGGGCATTGCCTTTATCAAAGCGCACTTGGACAAAGACAACTACGAAGACTTGCTCGACCGACATGTGGACCCCGGCGACTTCCTGCTCAATTTATCCGTGGACGTCAGCTCTATCGCCTTGATGACGTATGCCGCGAATGCGGGCGTGTTGTACCTCGATACCTGTATCGAACCCTGGGCCGGCGGTTATACCGACCCATCACTGTCTAGCGCCCGACGCACCAATTACGCCTTGCGCCAGCAGATGCTCAAACTGCGCAAGCAGCTCGGCGAGGGGCCTACGGCGGTGGTGGCCCATGGTGCCAACCCAGGCTTGATTTCGCACTTGCTCAAGGCCGGCCTTCTGAGATTGGCCGACGAGCTCAAACACCCGGCGCCCGTCGCTGACGGTCAAGTGCAGTGGGCCCGCCTGGCGATGCAGATGGGAGTCAAGGTGGTGCACATCGCCGAGCACGATACGCAACGCTCCACCCAGCCCAAACAAAGTGGAGAGTTCGTCAATACCTGGTCGGTCGACGGCTTTATCAGCGAGGGCGGACAGCCGGCAGAGTTGGCATGGGGCACCCATGAGCGAAACTGGCGCAAGGACGCGCGGCGTCATCGCAGCGGTTCAAAAAACTCGATCTACCTGGATCAGCCCAGCGCCACCGTGTCGTTGAAAACCTGGACACCTGTGGAGGGGAGCTGCCTGGGCCTGCTGATTACCCACCATGAAACCTGTTCATTGGCCGACTGCTTAACGCTACGCGAACACGGCGATGTGATTTATCGGCCCACACTGCACTATGCCTACCGCTGCTGCGACGAGGCGTTATTGTCGATCAATGAATTGATCGGTAACAACTGGCAGCCTCCGCGCACTAAACGGGTAATGAGCAATGATGTTGCCGCCGGCGGCGTCGATGCACTCGGGGTATTGCTCATGGGGCATGCCCTGAATGCCTATTGGTTTGGCTCAATGCTGTCGGTTGACCAGGCGCGGGCCCTAGTGCCGTTCAATACGGCCACCAGCCTGCAGGTCGCTGCGGGGGTGTTCGCGGCAATGGTATGGGCGGTGCGCAATCCCGACCGCGGTATTGTCGAGGCCGAGGATATGGACCACGTGCGCATCCTGGACACGGCCAGTCCCTACCTGGGGACTGTGCTTGCACAGCAGACTGACTGGCGGCCGACCACCACAGGCACGCCGGACAAAAGCGACGATGTTGAGTACCCATGGCAATTTGCACAGTTCGCAGGGGCCTGAATCGTTTTTTTCAATAGCCTCTGCGACTTTCTGATTTGCCCCGCTACACGCTGCATGGCCTGATTCGCCCTTGTTCATTCAAGGCAAGCCCATGGAAAACGTTCAGGCAAAATCCACCACCGCCGTATGGCTGATGGTCAGCGTGGTGCTCGTCGCCCTCAACTTGCGCCCCTCGATGGCAGCCGTGGGGCCGCTGCTGGCGTCGATTCGCGCGGATGTGCCGCTGAGTTTCAGCAGCGCCGCCTTACTGACCATGTTGCCGGTCATGGCCATGGGCCTGGCGATGTTCTTCGGCATGGGCCTGGCCAAGCGCGTGGGCGAGCATCGCAGCATTGTGCTGTCGCTGCTGGTGATTGGGCTGGCGACTGTGTCGCGGCTGTTCCTGGATTCGGCGCTGGAGCTGATCGTGAGTGCCATTGCCGCGGGAGTCGGCATTGCGCTGATCCAGGCGTTGATGCCGGCGCTGATCAAGTCGCGGTTCAGCGCCAATGTCTCGTTATTCATGGGCCTGTATGTCACCGCGATCATGGGCGGCGCGGCCCTGGCAGCTTCGTTCTCACCGTTGGTACAAGCCCGGACCGGCAGTTGGCGTATCGGCCTGGCGATCTGGGCAGTGCTGGCGTTGCTGGCCCTGGTGTTCTGGTATGCCCAGCGTTCGGCCCTGCCGCCCTTGCCTCAAGCCGGTTCGGGGCCCCAGGAGGTATTTTTCAGCAACCGCCGCGCCTGGTTGCTGGCGATCTTTTTTGGCCTCGGCACCGCGTCCTACACCTGCGTGCTGGCGTGGCTGGCACCGTACTACGTCGAGCAGGGTTGGAGTGAACAGAATGCCGGCTTGCTGCTGGGTTTCTTGACCGCCATGGAAGTGATCTCCGGCCTGGTCACCCCGGCCATCGCCAACCGTCGCCAGGATAAACGCGCAGTGGTGGCGGTGCTGCTGGTGCTGATCATCCTGGGGTTTTGCGGCCTCATTCTCAGCCCGCAACACTGGAGCCTGTTGTGGCCCTGCCTGCTCGGCCTGGGCATTGGTGGCCTGTTCCCGATGAGCCTGATCCTGTCCCTGGACCACCTCGACAACCCGCGCCGCGCCGGTGGCCTTACCGCGTTTGTGCAGGGCATCGGTTATCTGATCGCCGGCCTGTCGCCGCTGATCGCCGGCATGATCCGCGACCAGTTGGGCAGCTTCGAATGGGCCTGGTGGTCATTGATGGCCGTGAGCGGGCTGATGCTGCTGATCGTCATGCGTTTCAACCCGGCGCATTACGCATGGCATATCCGCTGACGTCGTATTGCAAACACTTTTTGTCCCACACAAAACATTGAAAGGTCCTACAGAGCTTTCTATTGGTACGAGCGTTCCGTTAACATTTTGCTCAGTCTTGTACTGAGTTCGGTACAAAGGGTTTACGGACGAAACCGATGCTAAACAGTAACTTGCTCAGAAAGCTCGATATGCAGGATTTGATGGTGTTTATCGCCGTCTACGACCAGAGCAGCGTTACCGAGGTGTCCGAAACGCTGTTCGTCAGCCAGTCCACCGTGAGCTATAGCCTGAAGAAACTGCGCACCAGTTTTCAAGATGAGCTGTTTATCAACACCCGTGCAGGCATGCGTCCTACGTACAAAGCCACCACCATGTACGAGCATGTGCAGAAGATTCTGGAAAGCATCAACCTGTGCCACGCGGGTGGCCAGGCGTTCGACCCGACCCAACAGGCGGTGACCTTCAATGTGTGCGCGCCGGAGTATTTCGAACAGTTGATCCTGCCGCGCCTGCTCAAGCGCTTCGACCATGCCGACCTGCCGGTAATCGTCAATGTGCAGAAGCTGGAAACCGAGATCCCCGCCGACGACCTGCGTGAAGGTCGCTTGGACCTGGTGATCTGCTTCGGCCCGCACTTTCACCGCGCCCACAAAGACTTCAAGACCCAGATGCTGTTGGAGGACGACTTGGTCTGCGTGTGCGACCAACGCTCGGCGCCAAGGGAACAGGCGTTCAGCCTGCAATCCTTCGTTGAGCGGCGCCACGTATTCCCCACGCCGTGGACCTCCGACACCAACATGATCGACGGCTGGCTCGCGCGCCAGGCCCGCAAACGCCAAGTGATCGCGCGGGCCAACAGCTACAGCGCGGCATTGAAGATGATTGCCGGCACCGATTTCATCGTCACCCTGCCCCGCCGTGTGCAAAAGTTGCTGGCGCCAGCGCCGGCATTCGGCGTTTGCGAAGCCCCCAATGGGTTGCCGGGCTTCACCCTGGATATGCAGTGGAACGAAACCAGTGGGCAGGACAGCGCCAATACCTGGTTTCGGGAACAAGTGGTGAAGGTGTGTGCGGATCAGGGTTTGTTGTAGGATCGCGCCTGCTCCAGCTCTCCACACCCTGATCAGATAGCCAGTGACGTTCGGCGCTTAGTGACAGCCTGCGACGCGTCATCCCGAGCGACAGGGTAATCGGCATGGCAGTCTGCTATTACTTTTACCATCCATGCCAGAAACTGCTTTACGGCCCCTGAACGCTCACGCCCCGGCACGCACACAGCTGAAAACTGCGCGCCCGGGATCTTGATGTCGGGTCTGTAAGGAATCAGCAATCCATTCGCAACATAGTCTGCAGCCAAGACCGTGCTCGCCAACGTCAAGCCATGCCCGGCAATAGCGGCCTGGAGCGCAAAATGCTCATCGTTGTATTCACGATAGACCGCGTTTGATAGCCAACTTTCATGATTCGCAGCCGCGCACCAGGACGCCCAACTAATTGAAGCGGGCGATGACGTAGCCCAACGTATATTTATAAGTTTCAACGAAGTTTCAGCTTCTTCTTGCTTCCAATGGGCGTGGGAGAAAACACCAAACTGTTCGCGCATAAGCGCGTGGCTGTACAAGTCTGGGAAATCGCGAAACCCACAACGAATAGCTAAATCAACAGATGAGTCACGAAATAAATCCACCACTTCATTATTGGTTTCAACACTGACATGGATGTCTGGATGTTCACTATAAAATTTCGCCAGCCGAGGAATCAACCATAAAGATGCAAATGCCGGCGTGGTAGAAACTCGGAGTGTGTTGGAGTCGGCAGGTGGCTTAAGCGACGACATACTACTGCTTATATCCAGGAAAGAAAGATGCACCTTTGAATATAGCCTCTCACCGTTCGCAGTGAGTTGAACACCGTGGGGTGTGCGTACAAAAAGCATACTGCCTAGTAAGTTTTCAAGTGTTTTTATTTGTTGTGATACTGCCGCTGGGGTGACAAATAACTCCGCGGAGGCTGCTTTAAACCCACCGAGCCTTGCGGCAGATTCAAATGCACGAATGGCTGTCAACGGCAATTTTGCGAACATTAATCAATCCCCCTTCCATGGTAAAAAAACTAAGCCAAGCTTACTTTATCTGATTTGCCTTCGCTTTCATAGAAGTGAATTCTAGGCTACGCCACCTAGCCTGTAACAGGAGGCGCGCCGATCGAGAACGTCGAATGCTTACTGACAGCGCTTGCGGGTTGGCGGAATTCCTTAGTCTAAATAAATGACACTGGCCTATATACGGTCTATCCCAGAGTGCACTTCAGCATTCATGGAGTAGGTCTCGTTGCGCCTTTGTTAGATCAAACGGTGCATTCATGGAAAAGAACATACCTATCATTGACGTCGGTAGTTTGACGCAAGGAGCAGAGATATCACCACGTCTAGTCAAGGAGATCGACAAGGCATGCAGGGAGGTCGGATTCTTCACCGTCGTCAATCACGGTGTGGATGACACGCTTATTTCAACTGTCTTCTCGCAAATAGAATCGTTTTTCGACCTGCCTGTTCAGGCCAAGGAAAAAATCGAAATTCATAAATCTCCCTATATGCGTGGCTACTTTAGCGAAGGCGCTGATAAGTCGGATGGCATATTGGGCGATGTCAAAGAGGGTTTTGACATGGCAGCGGACTTGTCACTTGACGACGCGTTCGTAAAAGCCAAATTACCTTTTTACGGCCCCAATGTATGGCCAGAAGAATTGCCCGACTTCAAGCTTGCGATGACGGAATATCACTCGCAAATGCTCACGTTCGGAAAAAAACTGCTAAACGTATTTGCCCTTGCGCTCAATATGCCGATCGATTACTTCGATGATAAATTCAAGAAGCCGATGGCCCAATTGAGAGTCCTGCGTTATCCCTCCACTCAATATACACAGGGAGCGCCGATGGGTGCTGGAGAGCACACAGACTTCGGCTGGATAACCATGATCTCGGAAAGTGCCACCGGGGGGTTGGAGGTACAGAGTGCTAACGGCACCTGGATCAAAGTCAAACCCATCCCAAATGCCTTTGTCGTCAATGTCGGGGATCTAATGTCTCGCTGGACGAATGACCGTTATAAGGCAACGCTGCATCGAGTGATCAATACCTCTGGCCAATTACGCCACTCGGCGGCGTTTTTTATGGATCCAGACTACACCGCGAAAGTGGAGTGCCTGCCCAGCTGTTGCGCAGAGGGCAGCCCTGCGAAATACAGAGCGATCATCGCGGGTGAATACATGGACCAGAGGTTCTTGGAAACCACCACATTTCGTGAACTTGAACCCAACTAGTAGGAGTATTGAACGTGCTAGGTAAAGAATACACATTCTATCTTTCAGCGATCGTAGCGATACTGGGCACCGTGGGCTATCACATGCTCATGAAGAAAATACCGTCTACGATCAACCCCTTGGTTTCAATTGTCAGTATTTATGTGGCGATCGTTATTCTGTCCACTTTGATGTTGCCGTTTTTTTTGGGCAGTGGAACATTACTCGCGGGCTTGAAGCAAATGACCTGGCTTCAGGGAGGCATCGCGTTTTGCATCTTAATGATGGAAATCGGCTTCTTGATGATGTATCGCAGTGGATGGGACCTCAGTACGGGCAATATCGTTACCGGCGCCATTATCAACATTGCGCTCGGCTTCATCGGTGTATTTCTGCTTAAAGAAGGACTCTCCTATTTAAACATTGCCGGTGTTTTATTGTGCATCGTCGGCGTGATACTGATCGGCTACAAATCCAGTAGCGCCGATGAACCCTCGGGCACGGATACTCACGCTACGGTCTCGCTAGTGCCGCCTTCACTGGCGCCAGATGCAACAGCAAAAGAACCCTAGCCACCCGTACACCTGCAATACATCTTTGGCATTGTGTGTGCACTTATATTCGAGCCCGCCGTCAGTGCGCACGGAACTGATTACGCCTGTCCAGGCATGATCCGTTGTTCAATGCTAGCCCGCAAACCAGCTCAATAAGCGTTTCAGTGAATTTTGCTCTTGAAGGTGATGAGATGCCTTTACTGTATGCTGATAATTATCTGCGCGCCATCAAAGACGCCAACGTGAAAACCCTGCTTATTTCAATAGCGAAAGAGCGGAAACTATTGCCATCAGTGATGGTACTAAGTGTGATAGCAACCTTCACTGCATGGGGCATATTCCTGGCGTATACTCAACAGATCGTTGCGGTACTCGGCGCGATTATCTTAATTGCCCTTGCGAAGATCTGGTCCTGGTACCTGAGCCACGATTGCGCGCACAATTCTGTTTTCAAGTCGAAGAAAGTCAATGCTGTCGTCGGAGAGTTGTTGTCTTTCCTTAACGGCCTCTCTTTCTTTTCATTTGAAGACTATAGAAAAGATCATGTTCGCCATCATGCCGAAAAAATCGATATCGGTGGGTTCGATAGTGGTCACTTTGCTGTCGCTCATCCAAGGCTATTTAGTGCGATCATTGTTGCAGAAAAAATATACCTTCCCGCCTTCTACTATTTGATCAAGCTTACCAATATTTACGCTGTGATATTCAGTGGCCGCAGGCGCGAGGTTACAAGGGGTATTGGAAGCCTGTGCATTTACGTTGTAGCCTTTGCTACATTTGCCCGGTTCTCCCTGATGCTTGTGCTGGTATGGCAAGCCTCCTCCTTCCTGAGGATACACATCGTACGATTCGTCGACTGTTTCCAGCATTCTTTCCAGCAGGTGTATACGGAGGGAGAAAAGCTAACCCATGGAAAACACTACGAAATCCAAAATACCTTCTCCGTACCGGTGGCAAGAAAGTTCACCTTCCTCAATCTGATTATTTTGAACTTTGGTTATCACGCGGCCCACCACTGCTTTCCAACGTGCCCTTGGTATATGTTGCCACACCTTGAAGCTGCAATAATCAAACAGTTGAGGCTTTACGGAGTATCTGACACAAGAGAAGAAAGCACGCCATTCTTCAACTTCTTGACTGCCTATCATCGTGGGCGATTATCAAGAATCATCAGCACCGATGAAGGACAACCCTATGATGCGGATGGCCAATTTACCACCCATCACTTCACCGGGGCTTACACCGATAAGCTCTTAGGTTGAATCACCCACTCAGGTCGGGCCTTATCAAAGCATGGACACTGTCAGGTCGTGCTTACGGAGCCCCCACCTCAGCGCTTGAAAGTCGTAATTTACTTATAACTCAACTCATGACAAATCAATCAGACCTTTAAAGGAGTGTGTGTGGACGATTCATGTGCAGACGCCAACAGCTTCTGGCTGACGGCCGTTGAAAAAGAGAGTATTCGGGACGCGCTCATAGACATTTGTTACGAGCCAACAGGAGGGCGAGACTACATCCACCTCATTCGGATGACCGCTTATCAAAAGTTTCCCGCACGTCTTCTAAAAAAGCTTGAATCACTTAAAGATGACGATGCTTCTTATTGTGTATTCGAGAACCTTCCGATTGATGACACATTTGGCAGCCCGCAAGGCGACGCTAATAGCTTGAACTTCAAAAGTGGTTATCTTTCTGAAAATGTGCTTGTTGCCCTGGGCAGTTTGATAGCGGAGCCCTACTCCATCAAGCATGAGGGGCCAAAACTGGTCAATGACTTGGTACCGCATCCGGAGGCCGTAGGCGAGTATACCGGCAACGGTTCGGACCTGGAGTTGGACCTGCACACCGAAAATGCCTTTCAGGCTTATGACTCCCGTGGAGACACCTCGCCGCTGGCTCTTTTGCTTCTCGGCGTTCGCGGTGACCCTGCCGGGGTGGGCCCTAAAACCTGGGTTGCCGATGCGAGGGAAGCCCTTCAGGCTCTGGAACAGGCCGATATTGAAATCCTCTATGGCAAACATTTCATCATTCGTCAGCCCTACCGCTGGAGGAACAGTACCGCAGGCGCGAAAGAAACTCATGTATACCCAATTCTGAGCGGCCCGCTGACTCACCCTAGAGTCACTGCTGCGTTTTACCCGGACATGGTAATTGCCGCTGATCACGAAGCACAAAATACCCTGTTGAGGTTTTACAACGCGCTTAAAAGCGTAGCGCGGCCGCTGGACATTCAACCTGGCAAGTTGGTGTACATCAACAATCGTTTCATGCTCCATTCGCGTGATAAGTTCACCCCCAGTTTCGATCCAGAGGGGCATGCGTATCGTTGGATCCAGCGCTTGTTCATCACTAACAACTTGTGGAACTTCCGCTCATTCAACAAATGTGGCGCGCGAATCTTCGAACCCGTTACTCGATGATATAAAGAGATAATTTAAATGTCGAACCATAAGCCATATACGTCAATCATTCATAATATAGGCACTTTTCTCACGGGTGATCTCGCGACCCCACTCATTACTGCAGATACCCTCGTCAGTGTTGATGGAATGATCACCTACGTGGGTCAGGCGGTAGATGTAGATTTTTCACACGCAGACCTGCTGATTGACGCCAAACAGAGCACGGTCATGCCAGGCTTGATCGACAACCACACTCACCCGACCCTGGGTGAGTACAGCCCGCGCTCTGGCAACCACAATTGGATCTGGCACTCCTTGCAGGGCGGCGTGACGACCATGATCTCTGCCGGGGAAGTGCACGTTCCGGGGCTACCGACCGACAGACTCGGTACTATCGCCATGGCAATCGCAGCGCAGCGCTCTTTCTCCAATGCACGCCCTAGCGGAATAAAAATGGAAGCCGGCGCGCCACTGCTCAACGATGAATTTTCGGATCAGGACTTCGCCGAAATGGTTGCTCAAGGCATCAACCAACTGGGAGAGGTCGGGATAGGCCCTGTCAAGTCAGTCAGTCGTGCAGCTGAATTGGTCAAAATGGCTCGCAAACATGGCATGACCTCGATCACCCACACGGGCGGTCCTTCAATTTCTACCTCCCAGAGCATGGGCGCAGAAGAAATCCTTGAAATTGCGCCCGATATCATCGGGCATATCAATGGCGGCTATACCGCACTGGCACCCAGCCAAATCAGATGCCTGTGTGAAGGCTGTCTGGGTGCCTTGGAAATCGTACATAACGGGAACGAGTTCGCGGCGGTCACCACCCTGAATTACGCACGAGAAATGAACCAACTGGACCGTATCGTCATTGGCACAGATTCTCCTGCCGGATGTGGAGTTCCCGCGCTTGGCATGCTCAGGGCAATTGCCTTGCTCAGTAGTTTCGGCGACGTTCCACCGGAAAAGGCCGTCTGCTTCGCAACGGGTAACACCGCCAAGGTGCGAAAGTTGAACCGCGGGATTCTGGGCGTCGGAAGAGAAGCCGACATTCTGATCGCCTGCGGACCTTTGGGAGGAGCGCAACCCAGCGTACTTGGAAGTTTCAGCAGTGGTGACCTTCCGAGTATTACCTCGATTCTGATCGACGGGCGCCTGGTCGTGAGGCAATCCAAGAACTCGCCACCGCCATCTGTCACACCTGAAATAACTCTGCGTACCTAATAGCAGCGTCCCGAAAGGGACGTCGCCTCGAGAGCACTCATATGCATAGAATTCTGCCCGAAATTACGCGCAGAGGGCCTACCGTACTTGCATGCGGTTGCGCAATTGGATTGGCTATTCCCTACCTTGCAGACTTGGCGAGGCCGTTGCTCCCCGTCATGGTGTTCATATTTGTCTTGGGCACTCTCCTGCGTATTAACAACGCTGAAGTCATCACTGCAGCAAGAAACTTGAAAATATCCCTGATATTTCCAGCCCTGATGGTGGTGGCTTGCCCTTATATTTTTGGAATGCTTTCGCTTTACCTCACCGGCAATCAAGAACTATCCCTTGCGATAGCCATCGCTGTTGCCGCCCCGCCCGCCAGCGGAAATGCAGCCGTCGCAAGAATGCTCGGGCTTGACCCTTCCATGTCGTTGGTGACTGCACTCTGCTCAATGGCAATTATCCCTGTCACCGCTCCGCTGATACTCCACCTATTCGCTGATGGCCTTTCACTCTCCTTGAACCCTGTTGATCTGGCGATCAGACTGGCCGTGTTGATAGGAGGCGCCGAAGGCGCTGCTATTTTGATACGTCGTTTTTCGCACACCTTCGTCGCCACGCACGGCCTGGCTATTGACGGTATTGTCGTCATCGCGCTTTTCCTCTTTGCAGTAGGCACGATGGCGGGCATGCAGCAGGTAATCCTGGAGACCCCTTCGTTGGCCATCTCAATGATCGCTATCGCCTACTGCATCAACGTCTGCCTGCAGCTTCTCATGGGCTGTTTATATCCCGGATCGTTGATCTCCAAGTTCACCATGGCACTCAACGGTGGCAATAGAAATGTTGGACTATTATGGTCTGCTCTTGGTGTCAGCTTATCGCCCACAATGGCGTTGTATTTTGCATGCTGCCAACTGCCTATTCACACCATGCCGAAGATATTGCAGTTTGTTTTACCCAAAATTGAAAGCTATTTGAACAAACTGGTTTTAAGCAAGCATCGAATCTGAGCTATTACCGCCCTGGAACTGCATAAAAATGATACTCACGCCAGAAAATATCAGGCAGATTGCCGAACGCTCTTCGCTGGAGTCTACTGCCTGCTCTTGTGTTCGGGGCTTGTCGCAGGGGTGGGAAACCTTACCCAAAACACTCGAAGCGAGCAGCCTATTGCGCTTCATAGGCGAAATCTCGACCGATAGGGCACAAGAACTCAGCCTTGAGGAATACCACCCGAACGGTACCCATTTCTGGTCTGAAGACGCGCCTATCTGCTTTGATTTCTTTCCTTATAATATTTCAAGCATCTGGGGCTGTAAGTGTTGCTCGCGAGCATTCCTCAGGTTTACAGAAGCAGGCGCCTATCACTCCGAGCAACGCATCCGTATTCTGCGTACGTCGCTGATTAGCAACTCCGTTCAAGAAGAGCACGTTGAGGATTAGCCGTTCTCGAGCCGCCCCCTGCCCTTACGCGGATATAAGCCTCAGGCTTTATTCGCTACCAACCCGCGATCACTCATGAATGCCTCCAACCGCGAGCGCATCCAGCGTTCCGCCGGGTCGGTGTCGACATGGCTGAGCCACACCATGGACAAATCCAGGGTCGGGGTTTCGAACGGGAACGGCTCGCAGAAGAGATTCCCGCTGGCAGCCATAGCCTGGGCGGTGTAATCCGGCAGGCTGGCGATCATGTCGGTGCCGGCAAGCAAGGCCGGCAACGAACTGTATTGCGGCACCGACAGCACCACATGGCGTTTGCGGCCCACCTCTGCCAGCCACTCATCCGCAAACCCGGCGACGTTGGCGGTGTGGGACACCAACACGTGGGGCCGTGCGCAATATTCGTCGAGGGTCAGCGGTGTGTCCGAGGCATCGGCACGCAGCAGGCACGGGCGGATGTGCCGCAACAGCTTGCGCTTGGCATTCGCCGGCAGCCCGCGGGTTTGGGTGATGCCGACGGTAATGTCGCCAGAAGCCAGCAGGTCGGGAATGCGCCAGTAGTCCACATGCTGCACCACAAACACCACCTGTGGCGCTTCCTGGCGCAAGGCGCGCAGCAAGGGTGGCAGCAGGCCGAACTCCACGTCATCGGACAGGCCGATGCGGAAAGTCATGGTGCTGATGGACGGGTCGAAATCATGGGTCAGGCTCAGGGCCGAAGACAGGGAATCCAAGGCCGGCGACAGGTGCTGGATGATCTCCTCGGCGCGCGCCGTAGGCTCCATGCGATGGCCCACACGAATAAACAGCGGGTCGTTGAACAGGGTACGCAGGCGGTTGAGGGCCGAGCTGATGGTCGGTTGGCCGAGAAACAGCTTCTCCGCCACCCGCGTCACATTGCGCTCGAGCATCAGTGCTTCGAAGACCACCATCAGGTTGATATCGGCCTTGCGTAATTCATTGCGATTCATCGGCGCCTGCCCCTTTCCCCAAGACAAGCGGCAGTTTAGGAAGGCTGCGGGGCTGCGTCTATGTGCACGGTAAAAACATGTGGGAGCGGGCTTGCTCGCGAACGCAATGGTTCAGCCGACGAATCCGTTGACTGACACGCCGCCTTCGCGAGCAAGCCCGCTCCCACAATTAGACCGCGTTTTACCTGATGCTCAGGGCTTTAGCGGGCGCTCCTGGTCACGTTCGGAAAGCTCGGTGCCATCGTCTGGATGCTTCCAGGTTTGCGGCTTTTCGTCTTCGCGCGGCTGCCGGGGTTCTTCACGCTCCGGCTTGTTGTGCTGCTGTTCGTTCCCCATAGCGACCTCCGCCGATAAGAATTGGACCCAAACTCAAGCATAGAACACGGAAGGCCATTTTGAAGCTGGCTCAGATTGATAGCCAACACACATCAATCAATCCAAATTTGTCACTTATCATTTCTAAATGTGTCAGCCACTATCCCAAGTCTTAAGCGAAACAAGCACTTTAAAAAGAACGCTGGAGACACAAAACCATGACGACCCCTTCCCGGCCTGCGGCTGCCCCCTCGAAAGTAGGCGCGGTATTGCGCGTTACTTCGGGCAATTTCCTCGAACAGTTCGACTTCTTCCTGTTCGGTTTCTACGCCACCTATATCGCTGCCGCGTTCTTCCCGGCCGCTAATGAGTTTGCGTCATTAATGATGACCTTCGCCGTGTTCGGCGCGGGCTTCCTGATGCGGCCATTGGGCGCGATTATTCTGGGGGCTTACATTGATGACGTGGGCCGTCGCAAAGGCTTGATCGTGACATTGTCGATCATGGCCAGCGGTACGCTGCTGATCGTACTGGTGCCGAGTTATCAGACCATTGGGCTATGGGCACCGTTTCTGGTGCTGTTGGGGCGCCTGTTGCAAGGCTTCTCGGCCGGTGCGGAGCTGGGTGGCGTGTCGGTGTACCTGTCCGAAATGGCCACGCCGGGCCGTAAAGGCTTCTACACCAGCTGGCAGTCGGGCAGCCAACAGATCTCCATCGTCGTCGCCGCGGCCCTGGGTTATGGCCTGAACATGTGGATGGAACCTGCGGTGGTGGCCGATTGGGGCTGGCGGATTCCGTTTGCCGTCGGTTGCGTGATCATTCCGTTTATCTTTGTGCTGCGGCGCAACCTGCAGGAAACCGAAGAGTTCGCCAACCGCAAGCATCGCCCGACCATGCGTGAAGTGATGGCGACCCTGGTGAAGAACTGGACCGTAGTCATCGGCGGCATGCTGATGGTGGCCATGACCACCACCGCGTTCTACCTGATCACCGTGTACGCACCGACCTTCGGCAAAACCGTGTTGCACCTGAGCACCTCGGACGCCTTGCTGGTGACCTTGCTGGTCGCGATCTCGAACTTTTTCTGGCTGCCGATCGGCGGCACGTTAAGCGACCGCTTCGGCCGTAAACCGGTGCTGATCGCCATGACGGTGCTGACTGTCCTTACGGCTTATCCAGCGCTGTCCTACGTGGTCAACGCCCCCAGCTTTGCGCACATGCTGGAAACCCTGCTGTGGTTCTCGTTCCTGTATGGCATGTACAACGGCGCGATGATCCCGGCGCTCACCGAAATCATGCCGGTGGAAGTGCGCGTGGCGGGTTTCTCCCTGGCCTATAGCTTGGCGACGGCGGTGTTCGGTGGCTTTACCCCAGCGATCTCCACCTGGTTCATTCACATCACCGAAGACAAGGCTTCACCTGCGTACTGGATGATCTTCGCCGCGCTGTGTGCCTTGTGTTCGACCCTGGCGTTGTATCGCCGCGCCAACACCCGTGGCCAAGTCATGCAGGAGGCCGCGCAATGAAGCCGCTGTTCAAGACCCTCACCGCTGTCGTCCTCGGCACCCTGGCGCTGACCGCCCACGCCGAACAACTCAAGGTCATGACCTCGGGCGGCTTCACCGCCGCGTATAAATTGCTCGGCCCGCAATACGCCGAGCAAAGCGGGGACACCCTCGACACCATCCTTGGCCCGTCCATGGGCAAGGCGCCCGAAGCGATTCCCAACCGTCTGGCCCGTGGCGAACACGCCGATGTGGTGATCATGGTCGGCTATGCCCTGGATGAACTGATTAAACAAGGCAAAGTCGACCCCGCCTCCCGCGTGGAATTGGCGGACTCGCGGATCGGCCTGGTGGTAAAGGAAGGAGCGGCCAAACCTGCGATCAATACCGATGCCGAGCTCAAGGCTGTGCTGAGCAAAGCCAAGTCGGTGGCCTATTCCGATAGCGCCAGCGGCGTGTATGTCGAGAAGGAGTTGTTCAAGAAACTCGACATGCCGGCCAAAGGCACCATGATCGAACGCGTGCCGGTGGGCGAGCAGGTAGCCAAGGGCGATTACGAAGTCGGCTTGCAGCAAGTGGCGGAGTTATTGCCGGTCAAGGGTGTAACGTTTGTGGGCAAGATCCCGGAAGACGTGCAGTCCGTTACCCGGTTTGCCGCGGGTATTCCGGTGAACGCCGAACACCCGGAGCAGGCCAAGGCGCTGTTGCAGTTCATGGCATCGCCCGAGGCCCAACCGGAGGTGCAATCCACCGGTCTGGACTCGGTGTCACGCTGACCGGAACGGCATCTCCCGCACCAAACGCTCCAACTCCAGCGCCGCCGGTGGCAACGTCCGCCCGCGGCGCTTGATCAAGCCCACATTGCGCAGCACATGAGGCTCTACCAGCGGCACACTGACCAGAATCGGGTGAGTGTGCGCCGGCATCGCAATCGACGGCACCATCGCTACGCCCAACCCCGCCTCCACCAGCCCGATCATGGTGGTCACGTGGTGCGTCTCGCAGATACTCGGCTTTTTCACCCGCACCCCACGCAGGGCCTGGTCGAGCAGGAAGCGGTTGCCCGAGGTCTTGTCCACCTCGATATAGTCATGCTCATAGGCCTCGGTCCAGCTCACGCTGTCACGCCCAGCCAACGGGTGGTCACGCCGGCAGGCCAACACATAGCGCTCCTGCAACAGCAACTCGAATTCCACCTCATCGGCCAGGCTGCCGCTGAAACTCACACCAAAGTCCGCCTCGCCGCTGGCCACCGCATTGCTCACCTCGCCAGCACTGGCATCCAGCACCCGCAGGCGAATCTTCGGGTACAGCTTGTGGAACTCGGAGATCACGTGGGGCATGAAGTAGTACGCGGTAGAAGGCACGCAGGCGATGGTGACATTACCCATGCGCGTCGAGGCAACGTTGCTGATACCCATCAGCGCGATGTCGAGGTCATCGAGCATGCGCTCGACCTGGGGCAAAAATGCACGCCCCACCATGGTCAGGCTGACCCGCCGCGTGGTGCGTTCGAACAGCTTTACATCCAGCGCCGATTCGAGCTTTTCGATACGCCGGCTGAGGGCCGGTTGCGAGATTCGGATGGCCTCGGCAGCGCCACGAAAACTGCCCTTGTCCACCACGGCGCGGAAGGCTTGGAGGTCGTTGAGGTCGAAGTTGATGATCACGGGAGGCAGGCCAAAGTGGTCGAGATGGCGAGCATTATCGTATGGGAACCGGTGGGGCGCCATGTGTGCCGAGAGGGTTTGTCGAGATCATCCTGTTACACATATGAAGTCATACATATCAGCAGGTTATCGGCCGTATACGGCCACGCGATCGCCAAAACGGGTCAATACTTGGAGCCTGACCTACACAACTGGAGACGTAGCAATTCATGGAAACCTACCCCTTCTGGATGGACGACGAGGTGCCGGGCATCGGCATCGATCAGTTGCTTCTTGCATCGCGCCAATGGTCGAGTAGGATTGAATCCTACTCACCTCTGACGGATTCACCCATGCGCTCAACCCAGCAAATGAGCATCACCTTGCCCCTTGAAATGGCTGCCCTGGTCAAAGCCAAGGTGGCTACTGGCGAATATGCCAGCGAAAGTGAAGTGATTCGCGACGGGCTGCGGGCGTTGCTGGCGGGTGATCGTGCCATGGAAGATTGGCTCAGAGACGAAGTTATCCCAGCAGCGACCGCCCTTGAGGCGAAGCCTGAGCTTGGGTTATCGCCAGAACAGGTTCGCGAACACATGGCGGCCAGACGTCAGCGCAAAGGCACAGGAGAAGTGTGAGCTACTCTGTAGTTTTTTCGCCCGAGGTCTTGACCCAACTCGATGCACTCGAAGACTACATCAGCGATGTCGGCTCCCCTCCTGTAGCGGCGCGTTTTATCGACAATCTTGTCAGCTACTGCGAAAGCCTTGCCCTGTTTCCCTTGCGTGGCATGCGCCGTGATGACCTGCTGAGACACTTGCGCATCACTCACTATCGTCGCAGCACCATTATTGCTTTCAGGGTGAGGCCTGATCTCAAAACGGTATCGATCGTGGGCGTGTTTTATGGCGGGCAAGACTACACAGCGTTATTACAAGGAGATGGGAACGAACGCTCATCGAAGTATGAAGAGCCTGCTGAAAACTGATCAGCAGGCTTTTAGCGCTTAGTCGCCTGATCGCTTCCCCCAAGCCGCTGGCGTACTGAAAAATGCCTGCGCGTTACTGTCCAGCGTCTCCAAGTGATAACCACCCTCCTGCACGATCACACAGGGTAACCCCAGCGCACGGATGCGGGCGCCCAACCGCGCGAAGCCTTCGCGCGTCACCGAGACTTTGCTTTGGGGGTCCAGCTCGTAGATATCAAAGCCCAGTGACAACACCAGCACATCCGCCGAGAAGTCCTTCACCGCTGCCAGAGCCTGCTCCAGCTTTTCGAAGAACACCGCTTCGCTGGCACCATGGGCCATTGGCAGGTTGAGGTTGTACCCTTCGCCGACGCCGTTGCCTTTTTCCTCGGCAAAGCCTGCCACGCCCGGATAGAAGTTGGTCGGGTCGCCGTGGATCGACACATACAGCACGTCGTCGCGGTCGTAGAAAATTTCCTGGATACCTTGGCCGTGATGCATGTCGGTATCGAGCACGGCGACACGCTGGAAACCTTGGCGCAGCGCTTGCGCAGCCACGGCCGCATTGTTGATGTAACAAAAACCACCGGCCGCGTCGAAGCGGGCGTGATGGCCTGGGGGCCGGCACAAGGCGTAGGCGGCAGGTGCGCCATCGAGGATGGCCTGGGCAGCGGCAACGGCACTTTGGGCTGACCAATAAGCCGAGCGCCAGGTCAACTCACCGATGGGGCAACTGCCATCGGCCAGGTAGCGCGCAGCCTGGGCCAGGATGCCGCGCAACGCATTGGGTTCACGTACGAAGATGTTGGACATGACCTCGTCGCCCCAGTCTTCGGGGATGTCTTTCCAGCGCTGGTGAGCTTCTTGAAGAAAAGCCAGGTAGGCGCCGCCGTGTACGGCGAGCAGAGGGTCCATACCGTAATCGGTGGGTTGCTGGATATCGAAGCCCAGGGTTTGCGCAGCCAGCAGCAGGTTGCGCGCACGCTCGGGAACCTCCTGGGGCGTGCGCATCTGGCCGCGGGAATAGTAGCTGCGTGGATGATGCAGGAGTTGTTCGGGGTGGAAAAACGTCTTCATAGGATGCTCCTGAGTAAACACGGCACCTGTGGGAGCTGGCTTGCCTGCGATAGCGGTGAACCAGGCAGTACATTGTTCTCTGACAGTCCGCAATCGCAGGCAAGCCAGCTCCCACAGGGGTACGGCGTCGGCCTTTAGAAATGAACTCGACCGGCGCGTTTCAACACGGCGTTGAGCAGCACGTCGGTGCCCTGGCGCACATCGTCGGGCAAGACATCTTCGGCTTCGTTGTGGCTGAGGCCGTCGACGCAGGGGATGAAGATCATCGCGGTGGGGCAATAGCGCGCCAGGTGAATCGCATCATGGCCGGCGCCGCTGACGATGGTCTGCTGGCTGTAGCCCAAGCCGTCCACCGCAGCCTGCACGCAGGCCACGCACTCGGCGTCGAACGGCGTGGCCGGGCTGATCCAGTGCGGGGTGATGGTGACGCTCAGGCCACGGTTGTCCGCGATTGCCTGCAGGCGTGCACGCACTTGCTGCTCCATGGCGTCGATGTCGGCGTCATGGTGATGGCGCAGGTCGACGGTAAAATTGAGCAAGCCGGGAATGGTGTTGCGCGACGACTTGGCAATGCTCAGTTCACCCACAGTGGTGAGCCCCTGTGGGGCAAAATCGGCGGCGAGGTTTTCCAGGGCCTGGATCATTTTCGCCGCGCCGTACAGCGCATCTTTACGCAACGGCATCGGCGTGGTGCCAGCGTGCGCGGCCATGCCTTCGACCCGCACATCGAGCCAGCGAATCGCTTGACCACCGGTGACTACGCCGATGCTGTTGGCGTTGTCCTCCAGGATCGGGCCTTGCTCGATATGCGCTTCGAAATACGCATCCACTGCGCCACCCAACGGGCGCTCACCGTTGTAGCCGGTGGTGCGCAACGCCTCGCTCACGCTGATACCGTCGACATCGGCGGTGGCCAGTGCCTTGTCCAGGGCGAGCGTGCCGGTGAATACCGCCGAGCCCAGCATGGCCGGGGTGAAACGGGCGCCCTCCTCGTTGGTCCACACCGCAATTTCCAACGGCTTGCGCGTCTGGATGCCGTGGTCGTCGAGGCTGCGGATCACCTCCAGGCCAGCCAACACGCCGTACACGCCATCGAAGCGTCCGCCTTCGGGCTGGGTATCCAGGTGGCTGCCCATCATCACCGGGGCGGCGTCATTGTCGGTACCCGCGCGGCGAGCGAACAGGTTGCCGATAGCGTCCACGCTCAACGTCAGGCCAGCGGCTTTACACCAGTGGCTGAACAACTCCCGACCGGCCTTGTCTTCAGCGCTCAACGCCAGACGGCAGCTGCCACCGCGTGCTGTCGCGCCGATCTCGGCCATGGCCATCAGGCTATGCCACAGGCGCTCGCCATTAATCTTCAACATTGCTGACTCCTTCAACTGTGTGCCATTTCCAGGCGGTGGGCCGTGGCGTGGCGGCGGGACAAAGCGAGTACGCACACCAACGACACCCCTGCGATCACGCTGTAGAACACCGCCATCGGCCACCATTGGCCCAGGTACTGATGGGCCAGCCAGGTGCCGATCAGCGGCGTCAAGCCACCGGCCAACGCGCCGCATACCTGGTAAGCCAGGGAGATCGCGGTGTAGCGCACACGGGTTTCAAACAGGCCGCTGACATAACCTGCGATCACGGCGTAGAACGACGCCATGCACACCACCGCCAAGGCAATGCCGAGGATGATCAAGGGCGCCTGGCCGCTGCTGACCAAGACGAACATCGGATACGGCGAAGCCATTGCCAGTACGCACATGGCGCACAGGAACCGCGTAGCGCCGACCTTCTCTGCCACCCAGGCGGCTAATGGCTGAACGCAGAACTGGATAATGGCCACGAAGAACAGGCACTCCAGGATCAGTGATCGCGGTAGGTCCAATTGCTGAGTGCTGTAGGCAATCATGAAGGTGTTGGTGAAATACACACCGGCAATCCCCAACGTGTTGGCACCAATGCACAACAACAGTGGGCGCCAAGCGGTCTTCAGCACCTCCAGTACCGGGGCTTGGTCCTTCTTGATGGCGCGAGCTTTTTCCGCCAGGGCTTTGTCTTCGAGGAACTCCGGCGACTCGTTCACACCCAGGCGAATCGCCAAGCCGACGACTAACAGCAAGGCACTGGCCAGGAACGGCAGGCGCCAGCCCCAACTGAGCAGGTCCTCTTCCGGCAGACGGGTGACGGCGCTGAACGCCAGCAAGGAAAGGATCAAACCGGCCGGGCTGCCCAGCTGTGCGAAGGATGCAAAGAAGTTACGGCGCCCCTTTGGTGCATGTTCCCCGGCCATCAACACCGCCCCGCCCCACTCGCCACCGACCGCGATGCCCTGCACCACGCGCAGCAAAATCAGCAACACCGGGGCCGCAGCGCCGATCTGCGCATAGGTCGGCAACAGGCCGATGCACACCGTCACCACGCCCATCATCACGAGGGTAATCACCAGGGACTTCTTGCGCCCGATGCGGTCGCCGATATGACCGAACACCACGCCGCCCAACGGTCGTGCAAAAAAGCCAACGGCAAAGGTGCCAAATGCGGCCATGGTGCTGAACAATTTATCGTCAGAGGGGAAGAACAGTTGACCGAATACCAGCGCCGCAGCGGTGGCATAGATGTAAAAGTCGTACCACTCGATCATGGTGCCGATAAAAGCGGCGGCCGCGGCACGGCGTGGCTGCGGCGAAGCGGAAGGCTTCATGGGGCTGGCTCCTTTGGTTATTTTTTTGGCAGGAGAAGGACAAACCGATGCGCTCTGGTGGCGCTTGTTAAGCCCGATTTTTCGGTCTGGGGCTATGATTAGTCAATTTTCTATTTATTATCTTGATTATAAAAACTGCTTATTATCGAGCGACCCCATGCCCGAATCCCGCCGCGATATTCACCCCCTGCTCAATGACCGCCTGGACTGGAACCTGCTGCGCACCTTCCGCGTGATCGGCCAGGAACTGAGCATCAGCCGCGCCGCCGCCCGCCTGCACCTCACGCAACCGGCGATCAGCCAGGCGCTCAAGCGCCTGGAAGAACAGCTCGATTGCCAGCTCATTCTGCGCCGTGGCCCGCGCTTCGTGCTTACCGAGGCCGGTGAGCAGATCTTCGCCATTGCCGGCGAGATGTACGGCCAGGTCTCGCAGATGAGCAATGCCCTGCAAAAGCCGGGTGATGAAGTGATCGGCAAAGTGCGCTTGCTGATGATCAGCCGGATCAATTCCGACACGTTCGATGACTTTCTCGCAGGCTTTCATCGCGAGCATCCACGGGTAGACCTGGAGGTCGAAGTGATGCGCAGCTCCGACATCGTCGCCGCCCTGCTGGAAAAAACCGCAACCCTGGGGCTGAGCCTCAACCGTCGGCCACAGCCGCGCCTGGAACAGCATCTGTTTCTGCGTCAGCGCTATGCGTTTTTTTGTGGGAAACACCACCCCTTGTTCGGACGCACAGGCTTGGTCGAAGGGGACTTGCAGTCGGAAAACTTCGTGAGTTTTACCAGCGACCAGATCGGCGGAATGCTCTCGCCACTGACGATTTTTCGCGATCAGCAAGGGTTCGGCGGACGGATCGTGGCGTCGTCATCCAGCCTGGAAGAAGTGCGGCGCCTGGTGATTGCTGGGTTTGGCCTGGGATGCCTGCCGGTGCATGTGGTGGCCGAAGATGTGCAGAACGGGCTGCTCTGGCGGCTGCCGCCGGATGAGGGCATTGCGGATGTGGATATTCACGTGCTGTGGAATCGGGAGCAGAAGATGAGTCGGGCGGAGGGGGTATTTATTGAGTGTCTTTTGGGGCGGTTGGCCAGAACATAATTGGCCGTATTCTAGTGCAACAAAAATTGTTACCACTTCGTCTCGGCATCACAGATTATTTACTGATGATCTATCCCAAAAATGAACAGCAGGACTTGAGCGCCGACGAGCGCAAGTCACTTAAGGCTGCGATTGAGCACTGGAGATAGCTATGAGCAGATTTTTTGATGAATTGATGGAAAGCGTTCAAGAGATGAACGAGATCCTGAGCGGAGAACGGGAGCCTTCTCGTGAATTCCATATCGACTCAATGCGAGTCAAAGAGATCCGTAAGGCGACAGGGCTGACCCAGGCTAAATTCGCAGCGCTGATTGACGTTCAGCTCGGCACGTTACGCAACTGGGAGCAGGGTCGTCGCGAACCTACTGGGCCGGCAAAGGCGTTGTTGAAAGCGATCCATAACGACCCAGTACATGTACTGAATGCGCTGGCTAGCTAAAATAAAACTCCACCGCTTCACCTAAAACATCGTCATAACCGGAAAAGCTCGAAGCTGAATCAACTTCGGGCTTTTTCATTTTTTATGCAGAGTGAGGACTCTTCAAAAACCTCACATCGATAGCTCTGATGATTACTATCGAAACGAGCGCCTGCTCGATTGCCAGCACTGATTCCTATAATCGCCCCCAGCTTCCCTCTCCTGCGTCTGACTTCAGGCGACTTTCACCTTGGAATCCCACACCATGCCAAGCGCGAGCCAGGCCTCTAACGGCCTTCCCGAACATAATCAACAAAGCGTCAAACAGCAGTGGCTGGCGATTCTTTCGGTCGCCGTGGGTGCCTTTGCCCTGGTGACCAGCGAGTTTCTGCCGGTGGGCGTGCTCAACGACGTCGCCAGCGACTTGGGCATCAGTGCCGGCCACGCCGGCCTGATGGTCACCCTGCCCGGCATCATGGCGGCCCTTGCCGCGCCGTTGCTGTCGGTCGGCATTGGCGCCATGGACCGCCGCTATCTGCTGATCGGCCTGACGCTGGTCATGATCCTCGCCAACGGGGTGGTGGCCTTTGCCACCGATTTCAGCCTGCTGCTGTTCGGGCGTGTATTGCTCGGCATCAGCATCGGCGGCTTCTGGGCCACGGCCATCGCCCTCAGCGGCAGGCTGGCGCCCAAGGGCGTCGGAGTCGCAAAAGCTACGTCGATCATCATGATGGGTGTGACCCTGGCCACCGTACTCGGCGTGCCCGTAGGCACCTGGCTCAGCGGCCTGATGGGCTGGCGCATGACCTTTCTGGTCACCGCGCTGGTGGGTGTGCCGGTGCTGCTGGCGCAAGTCTTGCTGCTGCCGCGCCTCAAACCGGAAAAGGCCATTGAGGTTCGTGACCTGCCAGCCCTGTTTATCAACCCACAAGCGCGGGTCGGGTTGATTGCCGTACTGCTGATCGGCCTGGCGCACTTTGCTGCGTACACCTATGTCGCGCCGTTCTTCAAACACAGTTCCGGCTTCGACGGGCCGACGATTGGCTCATTGTTGTTGCTGTATGGCGTGGCAGGCGTGCTGGGCAATGTGTTCGCCGGCTTCGCCGCCAACCGCAGCGTACGCAACACGCTGCTGCTGGTGGCGCTGATGATCGGTACCAGCACCGCCCTGTTCCCCTACTTCGCCACCGGTATGACAGGCGCCGTGGTGCTGATCGCGCTCTGGGGCTTTGCCTTTGGCGCCTTCCCGGCCTGCGCCAGCATCTGGATGTTCGTGGTAGCGCCCAAGGATGTGGAACGAGGCATGCCGCTGTTCGTGGCGCTGTTTCAGGTGATCATTGCCCTGGGCTCGTTCTTTGGTGGGCGGATCGTCGACCAAATGGGCAGCGCGGTGTTGTTGAGCCTGGCCACTGTGTTGGTGGGGTTGGGGTTTGCGACCGTACTGGTGTTGGGCCGCAAGGTGAGCAACAGCTTGGTGGCGCAGCCTGCCTGACCGAGTTGCAGCCACAAAAAAGCCTGCTGAGCGTTGAGTTCAGCAGGCTTTTTTCGTTTCAGAAGCAGGTACTTATTTGGCCGTGGGGAAATCACGCTCAAGGACAGCGTCCACCAGGGCTTGCGCGTTCTCAATCAATTGAGCCAGGGCCATGATCACGGGTGACTGCGTGCTGACTGGATCTTCGGCGCATTGGTAGGCGGTTTGCAGGGCAGATGACAGGATTTCGGTGGCGTTTGTGAGGGCTTCTTCGGTGCCGACGTCAGCGACTACGCAAAAGAGTTTGCGGGCATGCCCTTCGGTAAAATCAGCGGTGCTGTTCTTCATGATGTAACTCCACGTTATGAAAAGAAGCTACCACTCCCTGCTGTCAAACAGGATTGGGTGGCAGCTGTACGCGGGTTGACAGACCGGAAACGTGGAAACCCGGCGCACCCGAAGATGCCCCACGCACAGCCGCCATAACAAATGGGCACAGACAAACGCCTGGAACCAGTTTGGGGATGCACAGAGATCGCACGTTATTCGGCCTGTCAAAACCGGTCGCCATGAGGGCGACGGCGGAAGGTTAGCGCCCTACCCCAGCCAACGCAACCCTGCCCGAAAACTGCCGCCCCCGCATAACGTAAGCACCTGTTTCGGAAAAGCTTGGTAACCAGAATGCCCACAGGGAACCTTGTGCGCATAAGCCTCTGAGCTAGCCTGAAAAAGGTCGCCACCGGGGCGGCATACTGTCTAGGGTGCTTACATGCCAACGAGATATCGCGATGCGGTCACAGGTGAATACGTAACAGAGCAAGAGGCGAAGAAAAGACCAAGAGAAACGGTGAAAGAATCGGATAAAAAGCGCACGGCAAAAGAGGATGAAGCTTTGATAGCGACCGTACGTGAGCGCCAAGCATCTGCTCAGCGAGTGAAGGTTTCTCTAGACGACCTGTAGCCTTGATTTACCGCGGGCCATTTGAATCGGCTTATTGGCCCGCGTCCTTAGTCAAGACATGTGCACTGAATGCCAGGAAATCGCCCAGATGTTTGGTGATGATCGCAACGGTAATAGGCAACTGAAGCGTCCGATACTCATGCACAGCGATATTGCGGAAACCGACCATGTTTTTCAGATTGGTGAGCAAGGAAGGATTCACCCATCCGCCCTGCGCCAGCAGCTCAAACACGTCACGAGCACTTTGGGGGACACCGAGACGCTCACGACGAATCAGATGTTGCCCCATGTCCAGGGCAGCCTCACAGGTACGCAGAATATTGAGAATGGCCGCATCCTGACGGGTTAAGTCAGTGGCAAAACTGGCCGGATCCTTTTCGTACTCCTCCCGAGCACGAGCAACGTAACGCTCAATGCTGGCAGCCTTGTTGATGAGTACATCATCGGCCATATACCGTTCCGTCCTTTTGAAGGTCGACTAGCAGCTCTGCCCTGGCGCAATCCAACGCAGTCTTCTCGCTGAGTATGTAGCTCTCAAAGATACCGGCCTGAATGTCCTTGCTCCACAGGCGACACCCTGTCGTTATGACTTGGTATTGCATGACCGTCGAGGCCGCACGTAAGTCCAGCAAATCAACGGGCACCTTGACGATATCCGCTAATTCCCCGGATAGACGCCACAGTAGCAGTGGGTCAATGCTTCCCTCAATCAGCACAGCCAAGTCAAGATCGCTGTCGGCATTTGCCTCGCCCGTCACCTGGCTGCCAAAGACGTACACTGCCAAAAGACTTGGAAGATTAGCCTGCACATGCGTGAGCACTTTTTCAAAGTTCATGATCGACCCGCATTGTCATCAGGTAATCACGACCGTAGCAAAATTTACCTGCGCATTTCTGCTACAAAAACAAAAACCCCCAACAACCGTTAAGTTATTGGGGGTTTCTGTTTATAAATAATGGCGGAGAGATAGGGATTCGAACCCTAGGTACCGGTGAAGGTACAACGGATTTCGAATCCGTCCCATTCGGCCACTCTGGCATCTCTCCAACGGCGCGCATCATAACAGCATGATTGATGGATGCAAAGCGCCGAAGCGATTTTTTTCCGTGCTATCAGATGCTTGCGTCGATTACAGCGGTACGCCGAGGCGTTTGGCGACTTCTTCGTAGGCTTCGATCACGTCACCGAGGCCTTGGCGGAAGCGGTCTTTGTCCATCTTCTTCTTGGTGTCTTTGTCCCACAAGCGGCAGCCGTCCGGGCTGAATTCGTCGCCCAGGACGATGGAGCCGTCGTGGAATACGCCGAATTCGAGCTTGAAGTCCACCAGCAACAGGCCGGCGTCGTCGAACAGCTTGCTCAGCACGTCGTTGACCTTGAGGGACAATTCCTTCATGCGCGCCAGTTGCTCAGCGGTGCCCCAACCGAACGCCACGACGTGGGATTCGTTGATGAACGGGTCGCCTTTGGCGTCGTCCTTCAGGAACAGTTCGAAAGTGTAAGGGTTGAGCTTGAGGCCCTCTTCCACGCCCAAACGCTTGACCAGGCTGCCGGCGGCGTAGTTACGCACGACGCACTCGACCGGGATCATGTCGAGCTTCTTGACCAGGCATTCGTTGTCGCCCAGCAGTTTGTCGAATTGGGTCGGGATACCGGCCGCTTCGAGTTTCTGCATGATGAAGGCGTTGAACTTGTTGTTCACCATGCCTTTGCGGTCAAGCTGTTCGATGCGCTTGCCGTCGAACGCCGAGGTGTCGTTGCGAAACAGCAGGATCAGGCGGTTGGCGTCGTCGGTCTTGTACACCGACTTGGCTTTGCCGCGGTAGAGTTCTTCACGTTTTTCCATGATGGGCTCCGCTTTGAGTAAGGTGGGCTAGGCGATGTGTCGCCAGTCGAGCCCTGAATCTTGATCGGCCAATTGCAGCCAGTCCGGGTCGCACCCTAGGGTGTCGACAAAACATTGCCGGGCAAGCGTCGGCAGGTTGTTCTTGCTGCTGAGGTGAGCCAGGACCAGGTGTTGCAGGTCTTGCCAGCCCAACTCGTACACCAGGTATGCGGCCTGGTGGTTGTTCAAATGTCCCAGCTCGCCGCCCACCCGTTGCTTGAGAAAGTAAGGGTAGTGACCGCGCGCCAGCAGGTCTCGGCAGTGGTTGGACTCGATCATCAAGGCATCGAGGTCTCGGTAACCCTCCAGCACCTTCGCGCAATAAGAACCCAAATCGGTGAGCACACCAAAGCGCCGCTCACCGTCACTGAATACATATTGCGTCGGCTCCTGGGCATCGTGAGCAACCGCAACAACATTGATGCTCAGGGCGCCAATTTGCAGTTGCTCACCACCGGCCAGGAAGCCTGCAGGTTCAATGGGTTTGCGCATCCCGCGCAACGTGCCGCGACTCAAGTACACCGGTAAATTGTAGCGCCGAGACAGCAAACCCACGCCATGCACATGGTCGGCATGTTCGTGGGTTACCAGAATCGCGCTCAGTTGCGTGGGGTGAACCCCCAGGCGCAACAGGCGCCGCTCGGTTTCCCGCAGGGAGAAACCACAATCGACCAGCACGTACGTGTCATCATGGGCGACCAGCGTACCGTTCCCTTGGCTACCGCTGCCGAGAACGGCAAAACGCATCGGATCAGCCCAGGTTGTCTTGAATCACGCCCAACACTTTGCGCGCTGTTTCAGCTGGCGCGACGGTGTTGATGTTCTTCTCGACGGTGACTTGCACGCTTTCGCCCACCTTGCTCAAACGAACCTGGTAACGCTCGGCGCGGGTTTCGATCTCTTCCTTGGTCGGCGCGCTGCCGAACAATTTGCCGAAGAAACCTGGCTCGTCGTCTTTCTTCTCGGCCTTTTCAGCTACGTTGATGTAGTACAGGCCCAGGCTGCGGTTGATGTCTTCAACGCGCCAAGGGCCCTGCTCCAACGCGCGGCCAACACTGGCCCAGGCCCGGTCGAGGTCTTCACCCAGGTTCAGCACGACGTTGCCGCTGCCGTCTTCGGTGAGGCTGACGCGGCTAGGGGTGTCGTAATCACGGGCGGCGAGCAGGGAAACGGAACCGCCCTTCTCGGAGATACGGCTCATGCTGGCCAGCATCTCGTCGACCAGCGCGGCGTCCACGCCGGTGTTGACCGATCGCGGGGTGAAGTCGACATCAGCCGTGCTGCCGGCAGGCCGTTCGGCACTGACTACATAGACTTCGCTGGTGTTGCGCTGCACGCCAGGCTCGATGCGCACACGCACACGGGCTTCGCTGTCGGCGGCTACACCGCCCGCCAGCAGGCGCTGGGCCATGTTGGCAGACAGCTCACGACCTTGCTGCCACGCGGTGGTGAACTCACCGGTCTGTGGGCGTTGCTGGTCGAGGCGGAAACCGTTGTCCTGGAAGAACTGCACCGCCACCGGCCAGACTTCGGCAGGTGGGCGCTGAGCCACGATCCAGCGGTTGTCGCCGCTTTTTTGCAGGCTGTAGTCGCTGGCATCGGCAACGGCCATGATCGGCTGTGGGCGTGGCACTACGTACTCACCCTTGACCGTATCGTCGGCGACGTTGCGTGGGATCGGCAGCAACGGGTCAAGGCGCTTGGCGACATTGACATCAGGCGGCAGTTGCATCGGTTTGGTTGCTTGCGCTTCCAGGTAATCGCTGCCGCGGTCACGGAAGTAGCCTTCCGGGCCCCATACCCAACCGCAGCCACTGGTGCTGGAGATAATCAAGGCAAGTGCGGAAAGTCCGGCCAATCGCTTCATGCGTAGTGCTTCCTCAATTAAACCAGGACGCCGGACTGGCGCAGGGCCTGTCGCAGCGGTTCGTGACAGGCTTCGCTGAGGGGGGTGAGCGGCAGACGGATACCGTCCGGCATCAGGCCCATCTCAAACAGCGCCCACTTCACGGGAATAGGATTGGATTCGATAAACAGTGTCTTGTTGAGCGGCATCAGCTTTTCGTGGATCGCACGAGCGGTGGCTGCATCGCCGGCAATGGCGGCGGCACACAGTTCGCTCATGGCACGCGGGGCCACGTTGGCGGTCACGGAGATGTTGCCCTTGCCGCCCAGCAGGATCAGCTCGACAGCGGTGGCGTCGTCACCGGAATACACCAGGAAGTCGCTGCTCACGCCGGCCAGGATGTCCTTGGCGCGCTGCAGGTCGCCGGTGGCTTCCTTGATGCCGATGATGTTCGGCACGGTGGACAGGCGGATCACGGTCTCGGCCTTCATGTCGCACGCGGTGCGGCCCGGCACGTTGTAGAGGATCTGCGGGATCTGCACGGCTTCGGCGATGGCTTTGAAGTGCTGATACAAGCCTTCCTGGGTCGGCTTGTTGTAGTACGGGGTTACCAGCAGGCAAGCGTCGGCGCCGGCCTTTTTGGCGTTCTTGGTCAGCTCGATCGCTTCACGCGTCGAGTTGGCGCCCGTACCGGCGATCACGGCAATGCGGCCCGCCACGCGCTTGACCACGAACTCGATCACCTGGATGTGTTCTTCCACATCGAGGGTGGCCGATTCACCTGTGGTGCCGACCGCAACAATGGCGTTGGTGCCCTCTTGCAGGTGGAAGTCCACCAGTTTGCCCAGGCTGTCCCAGTCGAGACGACCTTGTGCATCCATGGGTGTGACCAGTGCCACCATACTGCCCGCAATCATGCAACCGCTCCTGCCGGAAAAAGAGAGCCGTAATGGTACTGGCGCCAAGATGCTTGTACAAGCGAAGTACCGCGTGAGGATGCGTTCTGGCGCAACTAAACGTCGGGCAATGCCATCATTGGGCCAAAGCACCGCCCGAAGCCGGCTGATCACGCAATGAAAACGCCACCTCCTAGCCCTTGGCGACGCTTTTCGCTACCCTTGATCCTTTGATCGATACCGCCCACACGGCATCGACCGCTCATCGCTTTAGGAAGGCTGCATGTCCACCCCCACAGTTCGCGAACAATTCCTTGTTATCAGTGCCCTCGGCGCCAACCCCATGGAGCTGACCAACGTGCTGTGCCGCGCCAGCCATGAGAACCGCTGCGCCGTCGTGACCTCCCGCCTCACCCGCCATGGCGAGTGCAGTGCGCTGGTCTTGCAGATTTCTGGCTCCTGGGATGCCTTGGCGCGCCTGGAAACCGGTCTGCCGGGCCTGGCCAAGAAGCATGACTTCACCGTCAACGTGGTACGCAGCGCCGCCCTGGAAAACCGCCCCCAGGCCCTGCCTTACGTAGCCTATGTCAGCTCGGCCTACCGCTCGGACATCGTCAACGAGCTGTGCCAGTTCTTTATCGACCATAACGTCGAACTGGAAAACCTGACCTGTGACACCTACCAGGCGCCACAAACCGGCGGCACCATGCTCAATGCCACCTTTACCGTGACCTTGCCGGCCGGCGTACAGATCAGTTGGTTGCGCGACCAGTTCCTGGATTTCGCCGATGCCCTGAACCTCGACGCCTTGATCGAGCCATGGCGCCCACAGAACCCAATGTAAGGAAGTACTTCTCTATGCCGGTAGCCATCGACACACCCGTGGCCGATTTCGAGGCCCAGGCCACCAGCGGCCAGACCTTCAGCCTCGCAGCCCTCAAGGGCAAGCAAGTGGTGATCTACTTTTACCCCAAGGACAGCACCCCTGGCTGCACCACCGAAGGCCAGGGTTTTCGTGACCAGTACGCCGCGTTCAAGGCCGCCAACACCGAAGTGTTCGGCGTGTCGCGTGATAGCGTGAAGTCCCACGAGAACTTCAAGGGCAAACAAGAATTTCCGTTCGAGCTGATCAGCGATAAGGACGAAGCGGTCTGCCAGCTGTTTGATGTGATCAAGTTGAAGAAGCTGTACGGCAAGGAATACCTGGGCGTGGATCGCAGCACCTTCCTGATCGACAACCAAGGTGTGCTGCGTCAGGAATGGCGCGGCGTGAAAGTGCCGGGGCATGTTGATGCGGTTTTGGCGGCAGCGCAGGCGCTGAACAAGGCTTGATCTTGCCTCGATAAGCATAGGTATCTACCCCACTTTGTGGGCTGTAGCAGCACACGGTAACCACGATGCGAAGCGAGCCGCTCTTGATCTTGATCTGCTTGTGATCTTGATCTCAGGCGCCCCGTTAAACCACGCTGGCCGGAATTCGACAGGGATTTGGGGGGTAAACCGGCAGGGATGCCGGTTTAGCCGCCCCGCGCCATGGATGGCGCGTGGCGGCGGCCCCCCAAATCACTGGCGGATTACGGGCACACCGAGCCCCAGCGAGGTGCCGAGTGGTGGGGCAAGAGCGTTTTGCTTACTTTTGCGCTTTTCAAAAGTGAGCCGCCGGCAGGGCGGAACCCTAAGTGGCCGTTACCTAAATAACGGATATGTACCCGGTCCAACTATGTTGACTGTTAGGCCGCCTTCGCGAGCAAGCCCGCTCCCACAGGTTGATCGTGGTGTGCCAGGTAGATGGGTGTCGGGTGTCAGGCCGTCATCGCAGGCAAGCCAGCTCCCACATTTGGATCGTGGTGTGTCAGGTAGATCAGCATCGGCTGTCAGGTCGTCACGGGAGCAAGCTCCCTCGCCACAGGGGTCAGCGTCGTACCGAAGTTGTGTAGATACCTATGCCTCAATAAGGCCTTCAGGCCTTGCGCAACCAATAACGGTACACACCCTCGGCGGCGTCTTCATGCTCCAGTGTGTGGCCGGCCAGCTTGGCAAAGGTGCGAAAATCACGCTGGGAGCCAGCGTCGGTGGCAGTCACCTTGAGTACCGCACCGCTGGCCAGTCTATTGAGCTCCAGCTTGGCCTTGAGCAAGGGCAACGGGCAGTTCAGACCGCTGGCGTCGAGTTCGGCGTCACAGGCTACAACGTCGGTCATGGTGTTACTCCAGGCAAACATTTGGGCTGCTTAGAATATCTGGTCCCAAGCTCAGTGTCCGGCTACAGTAAGCTCTTTGTCGAAAGGCTTTGTGCATGACTTTTTTGCGCCCTACCCTGCTGACGCTGGCCTGCCTGCTGGCCTCCCCGGCCTTCGCTGACGACCTGCCGTCACTCGGCGACGCCAGTTCTGCCATTGTCTCGCCGCAACAGGAATACCAACTGGGCCGCGCCTGGCTGGCCTACCTGCGCGGCCAAGTCTCGCAACTCAATGACCCGCAACTCAAGGATTACGTCGAAACCAGCGTGTACAAGCTGGTGGAGACCAGCCAGGTCAATGACCGGCGCCTGGAATTTATCCTGATCAACAGCCCACAGCTCAACGCCTTTGCGGCACCGGGCGGGATCGTCGGGGTCAACGGCGGTTTGTTCCTCAATGCACAGACCGAAGGCGAATACGCGTCGGTACTGGCCCACGAGCTGGCGCACTTGTCCCAACGCCACTTCGCCCGAGGCGTGGAAGCGCAATCACGCATGCAACTGCCAATGATGGCCGCCCTGCTGGGCGGCATTATCGCCGCCGCTGCGGGTGCCGGCGATGCCGGTATCGCCGCGATTGCCGGCTCACAAGCCGCGGCGATCCAGGAGCAGCGCCGCTTCTCCCGCCAGAACGAGCAAGAGGCCGACCGCATCGGCATCCTCAACCTGGAAAAAGCCGGCTACGACCCGCGCTCCATGCCCACCATGTTCGAACGGCTGATGCGCCAATACCGCTTCGACGCCAAGCCACCGGAGTTCCTGCTGACTCACCCGGTCACCGAATCGCGTATCGCCGACACCCGCAACCGCGCCGAACAAGCCAAACCCGGCGGCAAGGAAGACAGCCTGCGCTATCAACTGATTCGCGCACGGGTTCAGCTCAAGTACGAAGACACACCAGGCCTGGCTGCCAAGCGCTTCCAGGCGCAGTTGGATGAGAACCCTAAAAATGACGTAGCGCGTTATGGTCTGGCCATCGCCCAGATCAAGGGCACTCAACTCAAGGAAGCACGGGAAAGCCTGGCGCCGCTGCTGGCCAAGGCGCCCAACGACATCACCTACAACCTGGCCCAAATCGAACTGGACATCACCAGCAACCGCATGCCGGATGCGCAGCAACGTACCGACCGCATGCTCACCCAGTACCCCAGCAACTATCCGCTGAACCAGGTGCGGGTAGACCTGTTGCTTAAACAGAACCGTACCGCCGATGCAGAAAAGGCGCTGGACGGGCTGCTCAAGTCGCGCCCGGACGATCCGGACGTGTGGTATCAGGTCGCCGAAACACGCGGCTTGTCGGGCAACATCATTGGTCTGCATCAGGCTCGTGCCGAATATTTCGCACTGGTGGGGGATTTCCAGCAAGCCATCCAGCAGTTGGACTTTGCCAAGCGGCGCGCTGGCAATAACTTCCCGTTGTCCTCACGCATCGACGCCCGTCAGCGTGAACTGATCGAACAGGAGCGCCTGGTAAAAGGCATGATGAGCTAAACCCTCCGCCCACAAAAAAGCCCCGCTGCCGTTAGTTCGGCAGCGGGGCTTTTTTATGGGTCTAGCGGATTACTCGGCCAGCTTGAAGGTGATGAAGCTGGCACGGCCTTGACGCAGGACGCGCATCGACACCGAGCGATTCTTCGGCAACGCCTTGGCGATGTCGGCAAATTCCTTGGTGGTGTCAATTGCCTGGTTGTTCAAGTGAGTGATCACGTCACCCGGTTGCAGGCCGATCAAGGCGGCTGGGCCGTCCTGAACTTCCTTGATCACTACACCGCTTTGCAGGTCGAAGGTTTTCTTCTGCTCGGCGGTCAGTTCAACCACCGCGATACCCAGGCGGTTACTGCTGCGCTCGGCACCTGGCTTGGCGTTGCCCAGGGCATCCAGGGTCGCGCCTTCTTCCGGGATGGCACCTACGGTCAGTTCGACGTTCTGGCGCTTGCCGTCACGAATCACTTCCAGCTTGGCTTTGCCGCCGGCCTTGAGCGCGCCGACCAGATGAGGCAGGTCCGCCGACATGATGATCGGCTGGCCGTTCATGCTCAGGATGACGTCACCGACTTTCAGGCCGCCTTTGGCCGCAGGGCCATTGTCTTGAATCTGGGCAACCAGGGCACCGGCCGGTTTGTCGAGACCGAAGGACTCAGCCAGGTCCTTGTTCACTTCCTGGATGACCACGCCCAACCAGCCGCGGCTGACCTTGCCGCCGCTTTTGAGCTGATTGGAGACGTCCATGGCCACATCGATCGGGATCGCGAAGGACACGCCCATGAAGCCACCGGAGCGGGTGTAGATCTGCGAGTTGATGCCCACCACTTCGCCGGCCAGGTTGAACAGCGGGCCACCGGAATTGCCCGGGTTGATCGGCACGTCGGTCTGGATGAACGGCACGTAGTTTTCGTTTGGCAGGCTGCGACCGATGGCGCTGACGATGCCTTGGGTAACGGTATGGTCAAAGCCGAACGGCGAACCGATCGCGACCACCCACTGACCGGCCTTCAGGTCCTGGGACTTGCCCAGTTTAAGCACCGGCAAGTCCTTGCCATCGATTTTAAGCAAGGCCACGTCAGAACGTGGATCGGTGCCAATCAGCTTGGCCTTGAGTTCACTGCGGTCAGCCAGGCGCACGAGAATCTCATCGGCATCGGCAATCACGTGGTTGTTGGTGAGGATGTAGCCATCAGGCGAAATGATGAAGCCGGAGCCCAGGGACTGGGCTTCGCGCTGGCCACCACCGCCCCGCGGGGAGCGTGGTTGCGGCATCCCCCGTTCGAAGAACTCGCGCAACATGGGCGGCAAGCCTTCCAGGTCGGGCATCTGCTGGTTCGAGACTTTGCGATCCGGCAGTTTCTGCGTGGTACTGATGTTCACCACGGCAGGCGAGGCCTGCTCCACCAGTTGGGTGAAGTCAGGCAACTCGACCGCTTGCGCAGGTAAGGCCTGACCCAGCACCAGCACTGTGGCGACTATGGATAAGTAAGACTTCAAACGTGGTATCGACATACAGCTCCCGTTACGACGAGCAGGGTTAAGCGACAGGGTTCAATAAACGCCGGGTACTGCGACCGGCATTTTTGTTCCGCGAACAAACAAGGCCAGAGCCATCAAACCCTGACCTATAAAAAACATGGGAAGTTTTTGCAAGTGAAAATGCTGATCCAGAGATTTCATACACCCAGCACTCAACGAAATTCGGGCTCAGATTGAAAGAACAGGATGAACATAAGATTAACAATCTCAGGGCTTGGCGGCGGCCTTTTCACCACGCACCGACAACGCGATACGCTCAGCAGTGCCGATGGGAATTTCGCCGACCACCGTGACCATCATTTCGCCATCCACCGTATTCAAGCGCCGCGAGACTGCCACGGTTGGCCCAAGCTGAGCGCGGGTTTCATTCACGTCAGCGCCACTGGCCGACTCAAGAAACACCGAAAAACGCGCGAGCCCGTCGTCATACATCAGGCTGTCGACGGTAGATTTCGTTTGGGGTTCTTTGCGTGTAGCGCTGCTGATCTGTTGGAAACCAGGCGGTAGCCAGTCCAGATGCCACCTTTGCGTGGCAGACAGGTCAGGTGCTTTAGCCGCAGACATTGTTACCGGCGAACAGTCGCTGCTGGGCTGCAAGTCATGGTCAGAAGGAATGGCCGAGGGGTCCAGGCGCGTGAACTGAAAACGCTCCAACAACTGCCCTTGATCGTTGAGCAGCAAGGACTTGAGCGGCAGCGCAGTCTCACGATCCAGATGTAATTCAAACCCATAACGGTAAGGGTCACGCGGGCTGATCGACACAATCACCGCATTACGACCGGCCACGCGGGATTTTCCAATGACGGCCAGCTCATAGAATGGATTGAGTTTTTTGGGATCAAGAATACGCGAGGGTGCATCAGAAGAATGGCCGAGGCTGGTAACCAACGAGCCGCTGACACATTGCGCCCGGCCGTCTACCCGAACCGCTTCCTGGGCCGAGCCGTCAAGCTGCAACAAGCGTTCACGGACATGACCATCCTGGACACGGTGCCAGATGTCATGGGTGGAAAAACTGCCGTTACGTTCGTAGACAAACGTACCTTCAAAGCTTTGCTGCTGCTCTGCACGCCCAAGTCGAGTCAGCCAGTCTTGGGCTTCATCGGCATGGGCGGATAGTGCAAACCAACTACTGAGCAAAAGCGCAAGGAGCGGTATGGCGCGCATAGGGCTCCTTAGCGAATCAGCGGTTTTCCTGGCTTGCTGCACGAGCGTATGGCAGAGCGCTTTCAGTGCCTTTGGCGGCCGATTCCTGCGCATGTTGACGCAGGTAGCCTGGAAGGCGCTGATCCTGCCAGCCGGATTGCCCCTGAAGTACACCATTGGCCATAGGGCCGGTGGTATCGGTGCTTTCCTTGTAGCCAGCCAGCACGGCCGGGCCTTTGACTTGCGGACCGGCCATGACCGGTTGCTGAGTCTGTTGGGCCAGCTCGTTACCTGCGATCTCGTCCTGGTTGTACAGGCGAACACCTGCCAACACAGCAACGGTCACCGAGGCGGCCACTGCCAGACGACCCAGGCTGCGCCATGGACCACGCGAGGCTTTTGCCGGAACGGCTTCATCAGCCAGTGCAGCAGAAACGGCCGCAGCAATATCCAGACGAGGGATTAGGAGATCCTTGTGCATCACCGCCCGAGCGACTTGGTAACGAGACCAGGTATCACGGGTTTCGGCGTCATCAAATGCATTGAGCACTCGACGAAGTTCCAGTTCATCCGCTTCGTTATCCATCACTGCGGACAGCGATTCCTGCAGGGCATCACGACTCATGGCGGTTCCTCTCTTGGCTGTCGCCGCTGTCTTTAGTTTTCCTGCAACAACGGTTGCAAGGCTTTGTCGATGGCTTCCCGGGCCCGGAAAATCCGTGACCTCACAGTCCCCACCGGACATTGCATGACGCTCGCAATGTCTTCGTAACTCAGACCATCGAATTCACGTAAAGTTAACGCCGTACGCAAATCTTCTGGCAGTTGCTGAATAGTGCGATGAACGGTGCCTTCGATCTCATCGCGCAGCAATGCACGCTCCGGCGACTCGAGATCTTTGAGGCCGTGATCACCATCGTAAAATTCTGCATCTTCTGAACTGACATCACTGTCTGGTGGGCGGCGACCGCGTGACACCAGATAGTTTTTCGCCGTGTTAATGGCGATGCGGTATAGCCACGTATAAAACGCACTGTCACCGCGGAAATTTCCAAGTGCACGGTAAGCCTTGATAAAGGCTTCCTGTGCAACGTCCTGCGCTTCATGGGTGTCGTGCACAAACCGCACGATCAACCCGAGAATTTTGTGCTGGTATTTCAGCACTAGCAGATCAAATGCTCGCTTATCACCGCGCTGTACGCGCTCGACCAGCTGCTGATCCTCTTCCTGGGTTAGCATGAACACTCCTCGTTGTACTTGAAGGAGGCTTGCATAACTAAACGATCAGGCTTGCAAACATAGACTCGGGCTTTTCGCAAAAGTTCTCCCCCTTCAAGCAAGTTTCCGGCATGCACTGATTTGGCACACACGAAAAACGCAGCACGGTCGGTGCCGGCTGCGCGAATAATCTTGTCGCCGGTTTCGTGACGCGTCCAATGCTCCCGACGGGCCAATAAACTCAACGTTTTCCCAGCTTTCGGGCAACCTGCTATTGAGTCGGGGCTCATGCAAAAAGTTCCCGTCCCGCCAACCGGCTGTTTCCCAAAGCTGCGCAGCATAATCTCACAATGCCACGAAGGCGTGGCTATTGTGCCGCTCCACCCCTCTATATACTAGTGGCCCGTGTGACCCTTTGATTCGCCGATCCAGGCGTCCTGTTTGCGCCCCCCCTTTGGATCGCTTTTTGCGGAATCCGTCAAATGAGCCAACAGTTTCAACACGATGTCCTGGTTATCGGTAGCGGCGCCGCCGGCTTGAGCCTGGCCCTGACCCTGCCCAGCCATTTGCGTATAGCGGTTTTGAGCAAAGGCGACCTGGCCAACGGCTCGACCTTCTGGGCACAGGGCGGTGTCGCCGCAGTGCTGGATGACACCGACACCGTACAATCCCACGTCGAAGACACCCTTAACGCTGGCGGTGGCCTGTGCAATGAAGACGCCGTGCGCTTCACCGTCGAGCACAGCCGGGAAGCCATCCAATGGTTGATCGACCAAGGTGTGCCCTTTACCCGCGATGAACATGCCGGCAGCGACGACGGTGGTTTTGAGTTCCACCTGACCCGCGAAGGTGGCCACAGCCATCGCCGAATCATTCACGCCGCCGATGCCACCGGGGCCGCGATTTTCAAGACCCTGCTCGACCAGGCCCGCCAACGCCCCAACATCCAATTGCTGGAGCAGCGCGTCGCCGTCGACCTGATCACCGAAAAACGCCTGGGCCTGGCGGGCGAGCGCTGCCTGGGCGCCTACGTACTCAACCGCACCAGCGGTGAAGTCGATACCTATGGCGCACGCTTTACCATTCTCGCCTCGGGTGGCGCCGCCAAGGTCTACCTCTATACAAGCAACCCCGACGGTGCCTGCGGCGACGGCATTGCAATGGCCTGGCGCTCGGGCTGCCGGGTCGCCAACCTGGAGTTCAACCAATTTCACCCCACCTGCCTGTATCACCCGCAGGCCAAGAGCTTCCTGATCACCGAAGCCCTGCGCGGCGAAGGTGCGCATTTGAAGCTGCCCAATGGCGAGCGCTTCATGCAGCGCTTCGACCCACGCGCCGAGCTGGCGCCACGGGATATCGTCGCCCGCGCCATCGACCACGAAATGAAGCGCCTGGGTATCGACTGCGTGTACCTGGACATCAGCCACAAGCCCGAAGCCTTTATCAAGACCCACTTCCCGACGGTCTACGAACGCTGCCTGACCTTCAATATCGACATCACCAAGGGCCCGATCCCCGTGGTACCGGCCGCGCATTACACCTGCGGGGGCGTAATGGTCGACCAGCATGGCCGCACCGACGTGCCGGGCCTGTATGCCATCGGCGAAACCAGCTTCACCGGCCTGCACGGCGCCAACCGCATGGCCAGCAACTCACTGCTCGAATGCTTCGTGTATGCGCGCTCGGCGGCAGCGGACATTCTTGAGCAACTGCCGCGCATCCCGGTACCAGCTGCCCTGCCCCGCTGGGACGCAAGCCAGGTCACCGATTCGGACGAGGACGTGATCATCGCCCACAACTGGGACGAGCTGCGGCGCTTCATGTGGGACTATGTGGGCATCGTGCGCACCAACAAGCGCCTGCAACGGGCGCAACATCGGGTGCGCTTGCTGTTGGATGAGATCGACGAGTTCTACAGCAACTATCGCGTAAGCAGAGACCTGATTGAATTGAGGAACCTTGCTCAAGTAGCGGAACTGATGATCAGGTCTGCCATGAAACGTAAGGAATCTCGGGGTCTGCACTACACGTTGGACTATCCAGAGCTGCTGCCAGAGGCGAAGGATACGATCCTTACACCCGACAAATGAGGCACGTTAGGAGCCATAGCGTAGCACCATGGGGCCCCAGTTTGTAACAGCTTTGGCGCACATTTGTCCCAACGCTGAGGTCCTTATCACCTGCCCGCAAGGGTCCTTATCGTGCGCCTGAGCGAGCATGCGAGGGCCTATGGGGGTAAGCGCGCAGGTTAGTAGTTACAGGTGGTCACTCAGATTTTTGTGCCAGATCCTCATGAGGTGCTCTTGAGGCACCCATACAGCCAGAAGGCCACATGAACACCAACGCAGGCCCGTAGGCCGCGCTAAACGTGTCCATGAAGTTGTCCTAAGAGTTAAGGGATCGGTGAACCGTCAGGTTTGTGAGACCGTATTGAGTGGCAATCTCAAGGATGCCCTCATAGGATTTAGGCCAGCCTCCACCACTTGAGTCGTTGGTGGCCCCTGACTGGAGCAGGGCAAAGCAAACGGCTGCATATGGGGTCAGGTGATCGACTTGTATCTTCGTAACCACCCGTTTGTCCTTGTAGGTATAACAGAGAGTAAAACTCATGGCTGGCCTTGCCGTAACATGGTCGATGCCCAAGCATAGCAACTAAACAGCTCGCCCATGAGGCCCATTACGGACCTCATGGATACAGCGGGTGTTACGGCTTGACGACCACACGGGTGATCAGCGGAAAGTCTACGGTCTCGACCTGAAGTTTCTCAGTAGGGTCCGCTGGGTTTGCCAGCTTCAGCTTGACCTTGGCCTGAGCCATTACGTCAGCGATACCGGTGATTTCGATGTCCCAGCCCTGTACCGAGGCGTTACGGCTGGCGAGGATTGACCACACATCACCGTCGTTACCTTCACGGAACGACAGGGAGGCGAAGCCTTTAGGGAGCATGAAGACGCCACGGTTGCCATCCGAATAGAACTGGGTACGGCAGCCCAACAGGTCCTCAATATCATCTACGCCTGCACGCTGGGCAGCACGCTCAAGGATTGCCTGTTCGGTCATGTGCATCAGCAGCACGAAGTCACTCAGGGAGTTGCCCACTGAGTGGTTGATGCTCAGTGTTAGTTGGTCAATCCAATCCTCAGCACGATCACGTGGTCCAGTGCCAGCAATGGTGACTTCCTTGACCTCGACACTTGGGGACTTCAGGAGAATGTCCACGATGGTAGAGCCGCACGCTTTCTCAAAGTCCTGCATGGCCTTATCCAGCATTTGGCCGATGGAGTTGCTGGTGAAACCTGCCACCACATGAGCATCTAACAGAGTCATACGGTGCGAGAAGAACGCGGCGGTATCAGTGGGCTCCGTAAAGATCACGTCACCGGCAACAGCTTCACCCTTTGTAATGGTCGAGGTGTCGTAGATCGACTTACGTGGGTCGAACTCGACGTTGCGGTCGACCATGTTGACCAGTTGCACAGGGGTCGGCTCAGTGCCCTTAGGTCGAAACTCACACGGGATAGCATCAACGGCGTTCTGGTGCCATTCGCCACCATTAAAGAAGTCGTCAAGGACCGCAACGATACCTTCAGCGGCGACGCTGCCGTCACTGCATGGGGCGCTTGTGGATGCCTGGGTGTTGAACTGAAGGTTACCACCATTGCCCCACACGGCCTGCTCATAGGCAGTCGGTGCGCTGTAACGGTCAGTGTTCTCGCGGTGGTCGGCGGATTTGAAAGCGTTCTGTTTACGAGTAGGCATGATTGAGTATCTCCTGAAAGTTTACTTGAAGGGGTTCAACGGGACGCCAACAAGAGCCAGCGCCACCGGAGGCAAGACGGTGTGAGTCAGTAGGTTGCCCGTGAGTCATTCCCACGAGGACCATGAGGACCGGCCATTAGCGGCACGGATAGCAGCACCACGTGCACGGTATTCAGCTTCGCGGGCCTCACGCTTGGCACGGCGACGGGCGACCTCAAGGGCCGTAGGGGTCGCATAGGAAGCAACGCGCTCAGCATGGGCACGAGACTCAGCTAACTGGCGCTCACGCTCGGCTGCTGAATGGGCCTCACGAGCACGAACTGCTCGGACCACAGCGGGGAACGCATCAGCGATCAGACCAGCGTCAAGGTATTGCTTAACGATGGCCTCACGGGCCGAATCATTCTTACCTGCACCAGCGATCAGCCCAGACAGCATCACGCCTTCAGCGAAGGTACGGGTCACGCTCTGGCCTTGGACTTCAACAGTTTCGGGCGTTACGTTTTGAATGTTCAATTGCATGGTAGGTGTCTCCTAAATTCGAGACATTGATTCATGGCCCTGCCGCATAGAGGCAACGTGACCAGATGGCAAGGAGTAGCCGCACGGACCTCTCAAGGACATGATCAATATCTTCTGGGTTTGGGTTGGTGCGATCACGGGTCTGTAACTTGGCGGGGTGTGATCTTGGTGCCGATGGCGGACGGCGTTACAGTAGATGGATGATGCGTTGAGCTTTCCCTAAAGGGACCTTTAAGCGTGCACGGAGTACCGCGTCGATGTGGAGCGATGGTGACCCGATGATCGACTTAACGAAGGCGCTCAGACCGGGGTGATTGGCTTCGAGGTGGGCCAGTAGGGAATCCAAATGGACCCCGCATGATGACTCGCAATAGAAGCTGTTACGGGCACGTCGATCACGCCAGATGCCTCGGAGGGTCAGCAACTTCACGCGGGACGCGGGGGTGACGCACAGGGCATTGAGCTGGTCGAGGAAGGAACTGCTCATAGCTATGCCTCCTTGCATGCACGGCCCCAGCGATCCACACGGGATGCCTGAGTGGCCTTCTTAGCTTTGGCCTGAGCGGCCTTGGCTTCAGCTACGCCGACGTTGATGGTCTCAGTATTTGCACGCAACCAGTCAAGGCCACGGGGTTTGACCCTCCAGCCTTCACGGTTGCCGAAGTCCGATGAGATCGCCACAAAGGCGCCTGATGAGAAACCTTGCTGCTTTGGTCGGATCTGACCAGTACGGCTACCAAAATCGTCACAGACGTGAACGAACATCGCCCCCTTTGCGAGAAATTCAAGAGCAAGTCGAGGCTGTTGAATACCAGCCACACGGCAAGCCTCGGTCCATGTCAGACCCGCGCCGCGAGCCTTCATGTCGAGAGTCGTAGCCTTGGGCATGTTTGCGTCCAGAAGGGCATCTTTATGGCGCAGCTCACGGACGGCACTGTTACGCATGGCGATGAACGCACGAATGACCATCAGGTAAAAGTCGGTTGAAACCCACATGGCGTATGCAATTGCGCCCTCTTCTGTTGCAAGGGTCCCGTTACCGTGGGAGACATGCAAATTTGCATCTTTGATCAGGGCAGCTTGAACAGCATTACGCCACTGACCCGGTTCCCGAACATTCAGAGTCTTGGCGATCTCGTTGAGATTCCACATTCCATCTTCGTTCGGCTTGAAGGTCTGCCCCTCAATCACGATAGGCAGCAGATCAGTTTGGTTATTGGTGTTGGCCAGCATAGTAGTGGACTCCTTTTGAATGCCCCCTGAGTTCGCTCCCACAGGCCGACCGTCAAGGCCCCACTACGGGCATCGACTATGGCTCAAGAAGCATTCAGAAAGACTTGACGTTGATAAAAGCCCAGCGACGGGCGTAGAGGAATTCAGAGCGACCGATTAGCTTAGCGGTCTGTCCCTGTTCTTGTGAGGGTTTTTAATCTGGTCATACTGGAGCACCAACGAGCCGCTACGGTCACACTTCTACAACCACGACATCGAAGGTAGACCCAAGATCTTAATGATCGACCTTAAGGTAACTCTAAGAGCATTCTCTTTAAGTTTTTATTATTTATAGAACTAAACTAATAAAACTTAATCTTAGAGTCATCTTGTAGAGATCTTTAAGTTAAAAGGCCCCTTTATACTGTGCGATCAGAGATAGGAGGCCCAAACCTATCAAGGGTCTATTCACACGAAGTGCGCAGACAGAATCGCTACAGTGGACCTGATGCTGGCCCCGCAGATCCCGTTAGGGCTGCGCTTGGTGGTCGTGGTGTCTTGGACATTGGTCTACCTGAAAGAGGTAACGTTGATCACTGGACGTACACGCCTTGCCCGCAGAGGGCCACCTTTGAGGTGACCTTGCGGCATCTTGAAAGGAAAGCAACGCTGATTTAGCCTGTCCCTCTTTGGGTGAGGGTTTTTAAATCTTCGACGAACGTGTAGCTAACACGTCAGGACTCACAACCGCTCGCATGTCCTTATCGAACCTAACGGCTGGTCTTCCCTGAAGTGACATCAAGGTAGACCTTATTGTTGACTTTCATACCGCCGCAATAAGTGAAGTACACACCTTCGCCACGATTCGTTGAGGCCATCCAGCCACCAATTTCCTTGAAGTCATCCTCAGTACAAGTGCCGTCATCTATCAATGCCCGCGCTGCTTTAGCAAATGGGTCCTTATAAATCCTATAATCGTCTGAACCTTTTACGAGAGAGTAATCTCCACTTGCATCCTCTGAAGGGTCCTTAGGGCGATCTCGGCTAAAATCTTTGCTCTGAACCCATTCAGCAAACTTCCCGTCCTTGATGCCATTAACGGCCGTACAGGCTTTATTTCCAGACTTAATGTACTCGCTGACGCCGCCAGTACAGGATGCAGAATAGGTTTTAGTAATACGCACCCACTGACCTTTACGCTCTAAGATGTCAACGCCTTCCCTGAACATAAGACGGCCTGCGACCCCACACTCTGTAGATGGGCAAGTGTGTCGATCAGTACGATCTGTGGTGACCCATAGTTTTTCCTGCCCCAGCGCATGAGCCGCAAAGACTTGAAGCACTGCACAAAGAGCGAGGCCACTGAAGAAACGTCCATTGTTCAATTGACAGCTCCGTTACTTAGTTAATGTTCCATGATGTCCGCATACTAAGCGCTCGTTGGCGACCAGCATAGATGCAGCCTTAGCTTACCAGCTTCAAAGCTTTCACCAGAGCGTCCGCCATACGGCCCACCTCAACGGCACTCCCAGCCCCGTACAGGTCATAACTGATAGACCCTGAAGCGTGACCCAAGATGGACTCAGCGGTTCCCACAGGCACCTCAGCGGCCTTCAAGGCACCGGCCAGTGAGTGACGCAATGAGTGGAAAGTCTGGGTCCGATCAGCGTTCAAGCTCAAGACATCCCGTAACGCACCATTAAGCAGGTTCGAGAACTGACCAGCGCCCAAGGTGAACAGCCGAGAGTCGGCCTTCCTGACAAACTCAAGGAACGCCTTAAGGTCGAAGCCATAGGCCCCGTCAGTCAGCGGTACGACACGTAGAGCATTCTTGGTCTTGGCTGTCTTGCCATCGTTCCTATTGATGTCGATGACCCACACAGTCCCGACCTGCTTAACGTCAGCCTTGGTCAACTGCCTGAGTTCCTCAATACGGGTCCCAGTGATCACTCCAAGGGACAACGCCCAGCGCTGCCAAGCGTCCACTGGAAGCGACTTAGCGTGAGCCATCAGGGCCTTTACCTGATCCTGAGAGAGCGCCTCACGGGAGCTGTCAGCTCCTTTAGTTGGCTTCAGGCCCTTATCGAAACTCTTATCGAGGTAGCCATTGTTCACAGCCCAATCCATGACCGTTGATAGCCGGGTCAGCAGCTTCTTAACTGTCGAAGGCTTACGGGCCTCAAGGAGCTTTTCCCTGAGGCCCTTCATGTCCTCCCGTGTGTGGCTCTTCATGTCCAAGTCACCAAGGACCGCACCGATGGCCTCACACGATGACTTCACGTCCCGCATGGTGCTGGCCTGAATGCTGTCCTTGCGTTCCTCCATGTAGAGCGCAGAGAGAGACTTAAAGGTCAGACCCGGAGAAGCATTTACAGATTGGGAGAGAAAGAGGGCTTCAGGCGTGCCACAAGGTTCATCGTTGAGGTCCTTAACGATCTCGACCAGCTTCCCTGAACGGCCCCGCATACGCTCCTGAGAGGCCTCAAGGATCTCAAGGGCCTTACTGACTGCCCGCTGCTGATTCACACTCAGAGGCAACGTTGCGGACGCCTTACGCAACGCCAAGTGATGCTCATCGTTGATCATCTCGTAAGCGACCAGTGAGCTGTCACCGTGTGCCATCGTCAAGTTGTACTCAGCGAAGTCAGTCAGGCGCGCGCGCAGTTCATCCCATGACGCCTCTGGGTTGTCCAAGTGGTAGGCCTTGAGGGTCGAAAGGATGTCGTCTGAGATGGTCATTGCGGTGGCCTTGTCGGTGGTCCTGAGTGACAGCGTGAAGAAGCCCTTAACGGTTCCTTGCGGGCGAAGGCGAAGGTAATAGCGACCAGACCGGCGATAGTGGTATGGCTTGGCGAGCGCAGTTTGTAACAGGTTTGTCCCACTTTGGGAGCGGTGGTTGACGGTCATCGGCTGAAACCCCTGTATCCATTGGGTTTAGCCTCACAGGGTCGAGTTCTACAGCAACTATAAGGTCAGCCGCGACCTGATCGAATTGCGCAACCTGGCCCAAGTGGCCGAGTTGATGATTCGTTCAGCCATGGAACGCAAGGAAAGCCGCGGCCTGCATTACACCCTCGACTACCCCCAGATGCTGCCCGAAGCCCGGGACACTATCCTGGTGCCAACCACCTACGGCGGCTGAACTTCAGGCGTACACGCAGGCGCCGATGCACATCGGCGGCCTGCGCATCCTTGGGCACGCAGATGGACCGCACTCGCCGTTCACCCTGTACCCGGTAACGCAACACCACGATCAGCGGCAACGCCAGGCTGTCGGGCCGCAGTTGCCCAGAGTGCCACCCACGTGCGGCGCTCCATAATTGCCAGCCATCGTCGTCACGGCGCAGGCCACGAATCGACGAACGGTGAGTGAGCAGGATTTGCCGCGGTAATACCCAGGCACAATGAGCCAGGCATAACAGGATGCCAAGGCTTGAGTAAGGCAGGTTTAGAACCAGCAGGCTGCCCAACGCGATCAGTTGGGCAAGCACATAGGCCGCCAGCAACAGCCGCGAGGCCTGCCAGCGGCATTCGAAACGATTACTTGGGCTGGACACGATCCAGGATCATCCGAACCATGCGCTGCAGCTCCGGGTCTTCGGATTCGGCGCGCTCCATGAACCAGCCAAACATGTCCTGGTCTTCGCACGTGAGCAACCTGACGTAGAGGTCGCGGTCCACCTGATTGAGCGTCGCGTACACCTCTTTGGTGAAAGGCACCAGCAGCACATCCAGCTCCAGCATGCCGCGACGGCTGTGCCAGTAGAGGCGATTGATTTCTACATCTTCGACCATGGAGCCCTCCTAAATTAGAGCGCAAGTATACAGCCCCGACGACACCGGAACAGTCGGCTTTGGTCGACCGCGACGAAACTATGCATTTGCCGGACGCCCCTCTATGATGCACCCATGACTTTTTGACCTGCGATGACCCATGGCTGACTCCGCTTTTTTCTGCTCCCTGTCCCACGAAGGCGTTCTCGCCGTCCGCGGCTCCGATGCTGCCAAGTTCCTGCAGGGCCAACTGACCTGCAACCTCAATTACCTGAGTGATACCCAGGCCAGCCTGGGCGCGCGCTGCACGCAAAAAGGCCGGATGCAGTCGAGCTTCCGCATCCTGCTACAGGGTGATGGCGTACTCCTGGCCATGGCCACCGAATTGCTAGAACCGCAGTTGGCGGATTTGAAAAAGTACGCGGTGTTCTCCAAGTCCAAGCTCACCGACGAAAGCGCTGCCTGGGCGCGCTTCGGCCTGGCGAACGCAGACGCGGCCTTGACCGCTCTGGGCCTGGAACTGCCGGTCGAAACCGACAGCGTGGCACGCAACGAGGCATTGATCGCCGTCCGCGTTTCCCCGGGCCGTGCCGAACTCTGGGTACCTGCCGAACACGCCGACACCGTGCGCAGCCAATTGGCCGCGCAGTTGCAACAGGCCGACTTGAATGCCTGGCTGCTTGGCCAGATCCGTGCTGGTATCGGCCAGGTAATGCCCCAGACGCGCGAGCTGTTCATCCCGCAGATGCTCAACCTGCAAGCCGTGGGCGGCGTGAGTTTCAAGAAAGGCTGCTACACCGGCCAGGAAATCGTCGCGCGCATGCAGTACCTGGGCAAACTCAAGCGGCGCTTGTATCGCCTGAGCCTGGAAACAGCCGAACTCCCCGAGCCAGGCACTCCACTGTTTTCCCCCAGCCATAACAGCGCAATCGGCGAAGTGGTCATCGCCGCAAAAGCTGACCAGTCGATTGAACTTCTCGCGGTGCTGCAAGCCGAAGCTGCCGACAGTGGCGACGTGCGCTTGGGCACCCTGGAAGGCCCGGGCTTGCACCTGCTTGACCTGCCCTACCCACTGGACCGAGATCGCGAGATCCAGCGTTAATCGCCGTACTTTTTGCAGCACCCTAGAGAGCATGAATGAACAAGCTGGCGGAAAAAGTCCAACAAGCGTTGGTAACGGCCATCGATAACGATGACCTGGTTCTGCCGACATTGCCGGAGGTGGCCCTGAAAATTCGCCAGGCCGCCGAAGACCCGGAGATCAGCATCAGCCACCTGAGCAAAGTGATCAGTCGGGACACGGCCCTGTCGGCGCGCCTGATCAAAGTGGTCAACAGCCCGTTGCTGCGGGCCAGCCAGGAAGTCACCGACCTGCACACCGCCATTACCCGGCTCGGTACCAACTACAGCAGCAACCTGGCCATCGGCCTGGTGATGGAGCAGATCTTTCACGCCCGCTCCGAGGTGGTCGAACAGAAAATGCGCGACGTGTGGCGCCGCAGCCTGGAAGTGGCGGGCGTGAGCTACGCCTTGTGCCGTCGCCACAGCCAGCTCAAGCCAGACCAGGCGGCGCTGGGCGGCCTGGTGCATCAGATCGGCGTGCTGCCGATCCTCACGTATGCCGAGGACCACTACGAGCTGCTGGCCGATCCCGTCAGCCTCAACCACGTCATCGACAGCATCCACCCGGTGCTGGGGGACAAGCTGCTGCGGGTGTGGGACTTTCCCGAGATGCTGGTGAACGTGCCGGGCCAATACCTGGACCTGACACGCGACTCTGCCAGCCTGGACTACGTCGACCTGGTGCAGGTCGCCGCGCTGTACTGCCACCGCGGCACCGACCATCCCCTGGGGACCGTGCCGATTGCCACATTGCCGGCTCTCATGAAGTTACGCATAGACCTGCACAGCGACGCCCTGCGCAGCGAACTGGACGAAGCTCGCTCGATGTTTTACTGATCAACCCGCGATAAAACTCACGCGTACCTTAAGCCCCGCCAGCTCGCCATCATGCAGGCTGATCTGCGCCAGGTGCGCACGGCAAATCTCCCCGACAATCGCCAGCCCCAAGCCCGAGCCCATGCCCTGCTGGCTGCGTCGATAAAAGCGCTCGAACACCCGATCCCGCTCATCCAGCGGGATACCGGGGCCGTCATCTTCCACCTCCAGCACCGCCGGGGCGGTCACCCGCAGAATCACATTGCCGCCGGGCGGCGTATGGGCCAAGGCGTTATCCACCAGGTTGCTAAGCAACTCATTAAGCAGCGTCGGTTCGCCGCGCAGCCATACCGGCTCATCGGCCTCCAGCGCCAGGGCCACGCCCCGCGCGTGGGCCAGCGGCGCCATGGCCATACCGAGCTCACGGGCCAGTTGGCTTAAATCGAGCAGTTGCGCACCGCCTTCGGCAATGGCCCGGGCACCGTTCTCGATGCGGGCCAGTGACAACAATTGATTGGCCAGGTGCGTCAGGCGGTCGGTGCCCTGGGCGGCCGTTTCCAGGGTGCTGCGCCAGGTGGCCGGCTCTTCGGCACGCAGGCCCAGTTCCAGCCTGGCTTTGAGCGCCGCCAACGGTGTGCGCAGCTCGTGGGCAGCATCGGCAATAAACTGCGCCTGGCGCTCGAACTGCCCGCGCAGGCGTTCGGTGAAATGGTTGAGCGAGCGCACTAAGGGGCCGAATTCATCCTGAACTTCCACCAAAGGCAGGGGCCGCAGGTCATCGGGCTGGCGCTCTTCTACAGCCGTGCGCAGGCGTTCCAGCGGGCGCAGGGCGGCGCTTACCGCGAACCACACCAGCAACAATGCGCCGATGGCGAGCATGCCCAGGCGCAGCAGGGTATCAGCCATCAGGCTGCGAGCCATGGCCACCCGCGCTTCGTCGGTCTCCGCGACACGAATTTCGGCCATGCCATTCATGTTCGGCTCCGAGACGGCCTTGAGCAGGCTCACCACGCGTACATGCTGGCCCAGGTACATGGCGTTGTAGAACCGCGCCAAGGCTGGATAATCGTCGGTGCGGGGCGTGCCGGGCGGCGGGCCGGGCAGGTTTTCGTAACCGGAAATCAGCTTCTGATCAATGTCATTGACCTGATAATAAATGCGCCCGGCACTGTCGTAGGCAAAGGTGTCCAGGGCTACATAAGGCACATTGGCGCTGAGGGTGCCGTCCACCTGGGTCAGGCCGGCGGCAATGGTGCGTGCCGAGGCCAGCAGCGTGCGGTCATAGGCGGTGTCGGCGGCTTCGCGACCGTTCCAATAAGCGCTCATGCCGCTGGCGAGCATCAACAACACCAGCAATAACGCGAGGTTGCAAAGCAAGCGCCAGCGCAGGCTGCTGGGCTTATGCATCACGGGCTTCCAGCAAGTAGCCAAGGCCGCGGAAGGTGACGATGGCGATGGGCTGACCATCGAGCTTTTTGCGCAGGCGATGCACGTAGATCTCGATGGCGTCGGGGCTGGCCTCCTCGTCCAGGCCAAATACCTGGGAAGCCAATTGCTCCTTGCTCATCACGCGGCCCGGCCGGGCGATCAAGGCTTCGAGCACCGCTTGCTCTCGGGAGGTCAAGGTCATCAGTTCACCTGCGACCGTGAAGCGCCGGGTGTCGAGGTCGTACACCAACACACCGCAGGTCTGCTGGCGCTCGCCGCCCAACACGCTGCGCCGCAACAGTGCCTTGACCCGTGCTTCAAGCTCCGTGAGTTCAAACGGCTTGGCCAGGTAGTCATCGGCGCCCAGGTTCAGGCCGTGCACGCGGTCTTTTACATCACTGCGAGCGGTCAGCATCAGCACCGGCAGGTTTTTTCCACGTGCCCGCAAACGCGCGAGCACCTCGAAACCATCCAGGCGCGGCAACCCTACGTCCAGGATCACCGCGGCGTATTCCTCGCTGCTCAAGGCCAGGTCCGCCGCCACGCCGTCATGCAACACATCAACGGTCAAACCCATGCTCTTGAGCGCTTGGGCGACACTTTCGGCGAGCTGCAGATGGTCTTCAACCAACAGGACACGCATGGATTTCTACCTCATTCAGGGGTGGTCGGCGCCACGCTTTGCCCGGCAGTTTACAGCCGCAACCTGGCCTGTGAAGCCCGAAAACATTGAAAGGCGATTGAAAGGTTAGTGAAAGCTTCGCCCTTTAGGATCTAACCACGGTGGTCTATGCCCGCCGAGTTGCCTGACCCGCAGCGCCCGAAAAACGCCTCGAAGCGTTTTCGCCAAAATAAGAACAATAACGGAGTACACCACGATGCTGTCGACCCAGCCACAGGCTTGCCCGCCTGTTCGCTCTTCCCGCCTGACCCACACCGCCCTCGCCAGTGCCGCTGCCCTTGCCGGCTTTGCGCCACTCAGCCAGGCTGCCTTCTTCGAAGACAGTAGCGCGACCCTGGAAACCCGCAACATGTACTTCAATCGCGACTTTCGCGACGGTACCAGTGCCCAGCAATCCAAGCGCGACGAATGGGCCCAGGGCTTCATGCTCAACCTGCAATCAGGCTACACCGACGGCACCGTCGGCTTTGGCGTGGATGCGCTGGGCATGCTCGGAGTCAAGCTCGACTCCAGCCCCGACCGCACCGGCACCGGCCTGCTGCCGACCCACGATGACGGCCGCGCCGCCAACGAGTACGCCAAGCTGGGCCTGACCGGCAAAGTGAAAATCTCCGCCACTGAGCTTAAGATCGGCTCGCTGATCCCCGAACTGCCGATTCTCAAACCCAACGACGGGCGCATCCTGCCGCAGACCTTCAACGGTGGCTTGATCACTTCCAAGGAATTCAAGAACCTGGTGTTCACTGGTGGCCGCCTGGACAAAGCCAAGGACCGCGACGACACCAACTACGAAGACATCGCGCTCAATAACAAAAACAGCCGCTTCCTCAGCGGTGCCACCGGCAAGCACTTCAACTTCGGTGGCGTCGACTACAAGTTCGCCGACAAGATCACCGGCAGCTACCACTTCGCCCAACTCGACGACGTGTACCGCCAGCACTTCCTCGGCATGGTCGCATCCCGCCCGATGGGCCCTGGCACTTTCGGCGCCGACCTGCGCCTGGCGATCAGCGATGACACAGGCTCAGCCCGCGGCGGCAATATCGACAACACGTCCCTCAACGGCCTGTTCAGCTATGCCCTCAATGGCCATAAGCTCAGCGCCGGCTACCAGCACATGTCCGGCGACAGCGCCTTCCCGTATGTGGATGGCAGTGACCCGTACCTGGTCAACTTCGTGCAGATCAACGATTTTGCCGGCGCCGAAGAACGCTCCTGGCAGGCACGCTATGACTACGACTTCGCCAAGCTGGGCATTCCGGGCTTGAGTTTCATGAGCCGTTACCTCTCGGGGGACAACATCAAGCTCAAGAACGGCGAGACCGGCAAGGAGTGGGAACGCAACAGCGAGATCAAGTACGTGGTGCAAAGCGGCACGTTCAAAGATGTGGCCGTGCGCCTGCGTAACGCCACCTATCGCTCCAACTATTCGGCCCGTGACGCAGATGAAATGCGCTTGCTGGTCAGCTACAGCGTCGCACTTTGGTAGTACCCCCCTCATAACAACAACGATGGAGATCACCATGACCCTTTCACTGCGTAAATTTGCCCTCGCCGCTGGCTGCATGCTGTTCGCCGGCCAACTGCTGGCCGCCGACGAACCCAAGCGTCCGGAATGCATCGCCCCGGCCTCCCCTGGCGGCGGTTTTGACCTGACCTGCAAGCTGGCGCAAAGCGCGCTGGTGAATCAAAAGCTGCTGACCAAGCCGATGCGCGTGACCTACATGCCAGGCGGCGTGGGCGCGGTGGCCTACAACGCGGTCGTCGCTCAGCGCCCTGCGGACGCCGGCACCTTGGTCGCCTGGTCGAGCGGTTCGCTGTTGAACCTGGCCCAGGGCAAGTTCGGCCGTTTTGACGAAAGCGCCGTGCGCTGGTTGGCGGCAGTGGGCACCAGCTATGGCGCCATCGCGGTGAAAAGCGACTCGCCCTACAAGACCCTCGACGACCTGGTCAAAGCCTTGAAGAAAGACCCAGGCAGCGTGGTGATCGGCTCCGGCGGCACCGTCGGCAGCCAGGACTGGATGCAAACCGCGCTGATCGCCAAGGCCGCCGGGATCAACCCGCGCGAACTGCGTTACGTCGCCCTTGAGGGTGGCGGTGAAATCGCTACGGCTCTGCTGGGGGGGCATATCCAGGTGGGCAGTACCGACATTTCCGACTCCATGCCGCATATCCAGAGTGGTGACATGCGCCTGCTGGCGGTGTTCTCCGAGAAGCGCCTGGATGAGCCAGAGATGAAGGACATCCCGACTGCCAAAGAGCAAGGCTACGACATCGTCTGGCCGGTGGTGCGTGGCTTCTACCTGGGGCCAAAGGTCAGCGATGCCGACTACGCCTGGTGGAAAGACGCCTTCGACAAACTGCTGGCCTCCGAGGAGTTCGCCAAGCTGCGTGACCAGCGCGAGCTGTTCCCGTTCGCGATGACCGGCCCGGAGCTGGACACCTACGTGAAAAAGCAGGTGGCTGACTACAAAGTGCTGGCCAAAGAGTTCGGCCTGATCCAGTAACCGCCCCTCTTTTGTGTAATGCCCCTGTAGGAGCGAGCTTGCTCGCGAAGAACGCAAGTACACCGTGTGCATCCAGGATGGCCGGCGTCATCGTTGACGTTTTTCGCGAGCAAGCTCGCTCCTACACGAGGGGCCTTGGAGTTTTCTATGCTCTTACAACGCATTTTTGCCGCGGTGCTGTTACTGGCCTGTATCGGCCTGGCACTGATGGCCTGGCCGTATCAGGCGGCCTTTTCCTACGAACCCGTAGGGCCAAGAGCCTTCCCCCTGCTGCTGCTCGGGCTGATGGGCCTGGCGCTCATCTACATGATGATTCGCCCGCAGGCGACCAAACACACTGACGATGAACCGGCGCTGGACCAACCCACGCTGATCAAGATCGGCATCTGTGTGGCCCTGCTGCTGGTGTTTGCCGGCACATTCGAATCCTTGGGTTTCATTCTCAGCAGCATGCTGATCGGTATTCCGATGGCACGGCTGTACGGCGGCCGCTGGTGGCCCAGCGTGGTGATCATCACCTTGATGAGCGTCGGTCTTTATCTGCTGTTCGATAAAACCATGGACGTACCGTTGCCCCTCGGCCTGCTCGACGTTCTGGAGAACTGACATGGATACTTTTGGCTATTTGGGCCAGGGTTTCGGCATTGCGCTGAGCCCCTATAACCTGGTGACCGCGTTGTGCGGCACCTTGATCGGCACCGTGGTCGGCCTGCTGCCGGGCCTGGGCCCGATCAACGGCGTGGCGCTGTTGATCCCCATCGCATTTGCCCTGGGCTTGCCGCCAGAGTCGGCGCTGATCCTGCTGGCAGCCGTGTACCTGGGCTGCGAATACGGCGGCCGCATCAGTTCGATTCTGCTGAACATCCCGGGCGAAGCGTCCACCGTGATGACCACCCTCGACGGCTACCCGATGGCCCGCAAAGGCCTGGCTGGCGTGGCACTGTCGTTGTCGGCCTGGAGTTCGTTCATCGGCGCGTTTATCGCCACCTGCGGCATGGTGCTGTTCGCCCCGCTGCTGGCCAAGTGGGCAATTGCTTTTGGCCCGGCGGAATACTTCGTATTGATGGTGTTTGCGATTGTCTGCCTGGGCGGCATGGCCGGTGACAAACCGCTGAAGACTTTTGTTGCGGCGCTGATCGGCTTGTTCCTCTCTTGCGTGGGCATCGACGCCAACAGCGGTGTGTACCGCTTTACCGGCGACAATATTCACCTGACCGACGGTATCCAGTTCGTGGTCCTGGTGCTCGGCCTGTTCTCCATCAGCGAGATTCTCCTGCTGCTGGAAAAAACCCACCGTGGCCAGGAAGCGGTGAAAGCCACCGGGCGCATGATGTTCAACGTCAAGGAAGCCTTGTCGGTGCTCACCGTGAATCTTCGTTGCGGCGTGTCGGGCTTTATCATCGGCGTGTTGCCGGGCGCTGGTGCAACCATGGCCTCGGCCGTTGCCTACATGACCGAGAAACGTATCGCAGGCGCCAGCGGCAAATTCGGCCAAGGCGACATGCGCGGCCTGGCCGCCCCTGAAACCGCGATCGGCGCATCGGTCTGCGGCGCCATGGTACCGATGCTGACCCTCGGTGTTCCTGGCTCGGGCACCACAGCGGTGATGATCGGCGCCCTGTCGCTGTACAACATCACTCCCGGCCCACTGCTGTTCCAACAGCAACCGGACATTGTCTGGGGCCTGATCGCCTCGTTGTTCATTGCCAACATCATGCTGGTGGTGCTCAACATCCCGATGATCCGCATCTTCACCCGTATCCTTGCCGTGCCGAACTGGGCGCTGGTGCCGGTGATCGCCATCATCACCGCGATTGGCGTGTACGCCGTGCATGCCACCACCTTCGATCTGTTCCTGATGATCGCCATCGGCATCTTCGGTTACATCCTGCGCAAGCTGGACTTCCCACTGTCGCCGCTGCTGCTGGGCTTTATCCTAGGTGGCCTGATGGAGCAGAACCTGCGCCGGGCGCTGTCGATCTCCAACGGTGCGCTGGAAATCCTGTGGTCGAGCCCGATCACCTTTGGCGTCTGGGTACTCACCGCAATCATGCTGCTCGTACCGTTGCTGCGTATCTGGCGTAAACGCGTGCAACAGCGTCGTGCCCTGGCCGATGTCTGAGGTCACCTTTAAACATTGGTGGGGAACACCGCTGGTCGGCCTGGCCGGCGGTTACCTGGCCAGCCTGGTGGGCTGGCCTTTGCCGTACATGGTCGGCTCGTTGCTGGCGATCATCCTGGTGCGGTGCCTCACGCCCTGGCAGTTGGCAGAGATTCCCGGCGGGCGCAAATGCGGCCAATGGGTAGTGGGCATCGGCATCGGCCTGCACTTCACCCCGGTGGTAATCGAGCAGGTGATGAGCCACTTCGGCCTGATCTTCTTTGGCGCACTGGTCACCAGCTTGTCGAGCGTGGTGGGCGTGTGGTTGATGCGCCGCAGCGGTGAAGACCGCGCCACGGCGTTCTTCTCCAGCATGCCGGGGGGCTCCGGCGAGATGGTCAACCTCGGCGCGCGCAATGGCGCGGTGCTCAGCCGGGTGGCGGCCGGGCAAAGCCTGCGGGTGCTGGTGGTGGTGCTGTGTGTGCCGGCGATCTTCAAGTATTTGCTCGGAGGCGGCGCGCCGCAGTTTCATCCGGCACCTGTGGACTGGGCCTGGCTGGCCCTGCTGTTTCCGGTGGGTGCGCTGGTTGCCTGGGGCTGGCAACGCTTGCGTCAACCCAACCCCTGGTTGTTCGGGCCGTTGCTGGTGAGTGCGGTGGCCAGCGTGACCTGGGACTTGCACATTGGTCTGCCTGATGGCGGCAGCCAGATTGGCCAATGGCTGATCGGCAGCGGTTTGGGTTGCCACTTCAATCGACAGTTCTTTCGTCGCGCGCCATCGTTCATGGGCCGCACCTTGATTGGCACGGCGTTGACCATGTTGTTGGCCACATTGGCGGCGGTTGGCTTGAGCGCCCTCACTCACCTCGACCTGCGTTCACTGACCCTGGGCATGATGCCAGGTGGTATCGCTGAGATGAGCCTGACAGCTGAAACCCTGCAGCTGTCGGTACCCTTGGTGACGGCAATGCAGGTGATGCGCCTGTTGTTCGTGCTGTTTTTGGCCGAGCCTTTGTTTCGGCACTGGAACCGTCAGCCAGAACCGCTCTAAACCCTCCCACACTTTGAATGTGCCAGGCCTCAGACCGGTGGCAAACGCCACTCAATGGGGGCCTCACCATTCTGCTCAAGAAACTTGTTGGTCCGGCTAAAATGCCCGCAGCCCAGAAACCCACGATACGCCGACAACGGTGACGGATGCACCGACGTCAGCACCAGATGCTTGGTGGCGTCGATGAGCTTCTGCTTGCTTTGAGCATGGGCGCCCCACAGCAGGAACACCAAGTGCGGCTGATGCTCACTGACCACTTCGATAATCCGATCGGTAAAAAACTGCCAGCCCTTGCCCGCATGGGCATTGGCATTGGCGCGCTCCACGGTCATGGTGGTGTTGAGCATCAGTACGCCTTGGTCCGCCCAGCTTTGCAGGTAACCGTGGTTGGGGATGTCGATGTTCAGGTCGCGCTTGAGTTCTTTGTAGATATTGACCAGCGACGGCGGCGTCGGCACGCCCGGTTGTACCGAGAAGCACAGGCCGTGGGCCTGGCCAGGGCCGTGGTAGGGGTCTTGGCCGAGGATCACCACCTTGACCTTGTCCAGCGGTGTCGAATTGAGGGCGTTGAAAATCAATGGGCCGGGCGGGTAGATCTCTTTGCCAGCGGCATGTTCCTGGCGCAGAAACTCGCGCAATTGCGCCATGTAGGGCTTCTCGAACTCATCGCGCAGGGCGTGTTTCCAGCTGGGTTCGAGTTTGATACGGTCGCCATCGGTCATAGTTGCATTGTCTTGTAAAAAAGAATGAGGCGAACCCTAGGAAAGCCGACCCCGCTTGTCAATTGATCTGACACAGCACCGGCACTTTCCCTCGAAGGGATCATACTCATCCTTCACCTTCTCGATTGAGGTCACGATGAACCTGCATTTCGAAGAACTGACCGGCAGTGGCGGCGCTCGCATCGGCATCGCCAGCCTGGATGCGCCAAAGTCCCTTAACGCCCTCTCCCTGCCGATGATCCTGGCCCTGGATGAGCGCATGGAGGCTTGGGCCAAGGACCCGCAGATCGTCTGCGTGCTGCTGCGCGGCAACGGCCCCAAAGCCTTTTGCGCCGGTGGCGAAGTACGCAGCCTGGCCCAGGCGTGCCGTGAACAGCCCGGTGAGGTTCCAGCCCTGGCTGCTCAGTTTTTCGCCGCTGAATATCGTCTTGACTACCGCCTGCATACCTACCCAAAGCCGTTGATCTGCTGGGGCCACGGTTATGTATTGGGCGGTGGCATGGGGCTGTTGCAAAGCGCCGCCGTGCGTATCGTTACGCCGAGCAGTCGTTTGGCCATGCCCGAGATCAGCATTGGCTTGTACCCGGATGTGGGTGCCAGTTGGTTCCTGTCGCGCTTGCCGGGCAAGCTCGGCTTGTTTTTGGGTCTCACCGGCGCCCATATCAACGGTCGCGACGCGCTGGACCTGGGCCTGGCCGATCGCTTCCTGCGCGATGACCAGCAAGACGAATTGCTCGATGGCCTGCTGCAGCTGAACTGGCAGGAACAGAGCGCGATGCAGCTCAACAGTCTGCTCAAGGCGCTGGCCCAGGAGGCGGTCAGCCAGCAACCCGAAGCACAATGGCTACCGCGCCGCGCACAGATCGACGAATGGCTGGATGTAGGAGATGTGCGCTGTGCCTGGCGCGCCTTGAGCCTGCTGCGCGACCACAGCGACCCGCTATTGAACCGCGCCGGCAAAACCCTCAGTGAGGGCTGCCCGCTGACGGCGCATCTGGTGTGGGAACAGCTCCAGCGTGCCCGTCACCTCTCATTGGCCCAGGTGTTCGAGATGGAATACACCCTGAGCCTCAATTGCTGCCGTCATCCGGAGTTCGCCGAAGGGGTTCGGGCGCGCCTGATCGACAAAGACCAGACGCCTCATTGGCATTGGCCAGATATCAACACACTGCCGGAAGCGGTGGTGCAGGCGCACTTTGACAAGGCCTGGGAGGGTAGGAATCCTCTGGCGGATTTATCTGACTACTGACAGGTCTGTACGCTTGTCGTTGACCTTGAAAGCGCAATTGTCCGGCTGGCTGTCCACGCAGGTATACACCGGCAATTCGAAGGCATCGAGCTGCGGCTTCCAATACAAGGTGCTGGTCAACGACATGTTGATAACCTCATTGCCCTTGCGTGGCCTCAACGCTACCACCCCGTTCCAACTGGTGCGGTAGATGCACTTGTCCATGTAGCCGTTTCCTCTCTCCTCGCCCTCGCCCGGCATGAACACTGCGCCAATGAATCCGTCGATTACACCACGAGACGCAACCCTCGGGCTTTGCCAGCGCAGGCCATGGTCCTTGGCGCGATAATGGCCGTCGGCGTACGCGATCTGCGTCGTATAAGGACAGCCCTGCTCCGCTCTTGCCGGCGCAATGACGTAGCTCATCAGCAGTAGCACGCAAATCAATTGTTTGAACATAGGGATTCCATCTGCTCAGTCTCACCACGCAAAAGCACTCGGCTCTGCGCTAGTGAAATACAGCTAGCACCTCAAAGATAGCTGTTAAATCTGACAGTACGGACGTACGGTACCCATAAAAAACGGCGCATGATGCGCCGCTTGTTTTTCAAGATATTTAACGGTGACCGCCGCGGCCACCTCCGTGGTCGGAACCACGGCCACGCCCGCCATTGCCCCAGCGGTCGCCCCACCCCTGGTTTTGGGAGGGCCGGTAGCCGGCGCGGGGGTAATAACGCGGGGCTGGTTGGTAGTAGCGCGGCGCCGAGTAATAACGAGGCTGTGGCGCATAGTAGCGGGGCGCTGGCGCGTAATAGCTGCGCCCGGACGGGTAATAACGCGGGCCGCCGTAGTAGTAGGCTGGCGCCGGTGCGGTGTAGACCTCGGAGCGATAGTAGGTAGCGCCTCCATCGTAGTAGGGCACGCAGGCTGAAAGGGTCAGGCCGAGCAAAGCGATGAGCAGCAGTCGTCGATACATGGCGGCCTCCTGGACCGCGGAAGAGCTCCTCCAGCGACGCTGGCGAGCGGCATTCAGCCTTCACTGAATGACGAAACATCTGACATCAAAAACAGAATCTGGTGCGTTCGCGACACAAGTTGAAACATCTGTTTCAGACGAAGTGAAGCCCCGCTAGACAGCCATGGAGATGGAATGTCGCTCAGCCGCGCTGTATCGTGCAATAACTAACGCGCCCTACCCGATTCCCTTCTGAACCGACCCATGACCACACCGACCCTCTGCCCCGCCTGCGGTGCCCGCAACGACTGCTCCCTGGCCGACCCGCGCACGGCCGATCAGGCCTGCTGGTGCTACAGCGTCACCATCGACCCAGCGGTGCTTGAAACCCTGCCGGATGAACTGCGCAATAAAGCCTGCCTGTGCCCGCGCTGCGCCCAAGTGGACGAACAGTTGCGTAGCCGCGATGCGCGTTGATCGCTTCCTCAGCAACCTGCCACAGTTCAATCGCAAGCAAGTACGCCTGCTGCTGGTGGAGCGCCGGGTAACCGTCGAGGGTGTTGCGGTCAGCGATCCGCACCATGACGTACGGGAATTCAGCCAGGTCTGCGTGGACGGTGAAATCCTGCAAGCGGGCAAGCCGGCGCGTTATTTCATGCTGCACAAACCTCAGGGTTGCGTCAGCGCCACATCAGACCCGCAACACCCCACGGTCCTGGACCTGCTGGACGAACCGGACAAAGCCGACCTGCATATCGCCGGGCGCCTGGATTTCAACACCACCGGCCTGATGCTGATCACCAACGACGGCCAATGGTCGCGGCGCCTCACGCAACCGCAAACCAAGTTGCCCAAGGTGTACCACGTGCAAACCGAACAGGACATCGGCCCGCAGTACGCGCAGACGTTCGCGGCAGGCGTGTATTTCGCTTTTGAAGATCTCACTACCCAACCTGCCGAACTTGAACTGCTGGGCCCTAGAACGGCCCGGTTGAGCATCATCGAGGGCCGCTATCACCAGGTGAAGCGCATGTTCGGGCATTTTGATAACAAGGTGACCGGCCTGCACCGCGAGCGAATGGGGCCTTTGGCGCTGGATGCGTCGCTTGCGCCGGGCCAGTATCGGGCACTGACTGACGACGAGATCCGACAAGTCTGACGACCGTTCAGCCGGTGATGGCAAAAAACCAGCCGCTTGCCTTGCGACCTGCCTTCGGTGCTGCTTGAATCAAGGCGTCAGCCAGATGATGACTGACGAGTCGCCTTATAACCTCCAAGAAACACCTTGCCTCGCCCGCGCTTGATCTTCGGGCCCTCCCGGCAAACCGCCCGCCATAACAACACCCGCCGGCCAGCCGTCATCGGACCGATATGGGCGCTCATTTTCCAGGCGTATGCCTACCTGTCATAAAGCTCGTGCAGAGTGATTTGCGCGCACTACCCGCTTGCCAGGAGTCTTACGACATGAGGCCAGAAATCGCTGTGCTGGATATACAGGGTCAGTATCGGGTGTACACGGAGTTCTATCGCGCGGACGCAGCGGCCAAGACCATCGTCTTGGTCAACGGCTCCATGGCGACCACAGCGTCCTTCGCTCAAACCGTGAAAAGCCTGTACCCGCAATTCAATGTGGTGTTGTACGACCAGCCCTACGCTGGCCGCTCCAAAATCCACAACCGTCATGAGCACATGCTGACCAAGGAAGTCGAAGGCCAGATCCTCCTGGAACTGCTCGACCACTTCGCCGCTGAACACGTGTTGTCCTTCTCCTGGGGCGGCGCCGCCACATTGGTCGCCCTTGCGCACCGGCCGCGGCGCGTGGAAAAAGCGGTGATCAGCTCATTCTCGCCAGTGATCAATGCGCCAATGCGTGACTACCTGGAACGGGGCGTCGACTACCTGGGTAACCTCGACCGCGACCGTGTCGGTCATCTGGTCAACAGCACTATCGGCAAGCACCTGCCGTCGCTGTTCAAACGCTTCAACTACCGCCATGTCAGCAGCCTGGCCGCGCACGAATATGGGCAGATGCATTTTCACATCAGCCATGTGCTCAACAGCGACCGACAGTGCTATCTCAAGGCCGCCAGACAGATCGATATTCCGGTGCTGTTCTTGAACGGCGAATGGGACGAATACACCAGTGCAGACGACGCCAAGCTGTTTGGCCAGCATGTGGCCAAGAGCAGCTTCAGCACCATCCAGGCGACGGGACACTTCCTGGACATGGAACACAAAGCTGCGTGTCGCGATAGCCGTGAGGCCGTGGTGGGCTTCTTGAAGGGGCAGCGGCCCGCCAGCCCGTTGCGGTATAACCAGGGCCAGGCGCAGCATGCATGGGCGCTTTGAAATCAAGCCTGACACTGTGGCGAGCAAGCTTGCTCGCCACACGCAACTCTCACATTTTTCAAAGAAAAACTTCAAATCCAGCTGAACATCTGGTACAAAGTCAGCCGCTCTGAGCGGGTATAGTTTAGTGGCAAAACGAAAGCTTCCCAAGCTTTAGTTGAGGGTTCGATTCCCTCTACCCGCTCCACTCAGATTTGCACTTGCGTCAGGAGGGTTCTGGCGCAGGATGCACAAAAAACCGGTCCTTGGTGGCCGGTTTTTTTATGCCTTGAATTCGGTCTTCAGCGTTCCTAGCCTGATGGCGTGAAGTACCTTGCAATACCTCCAAGCGGCATCATTCCCGCGAGCCCATACACTTCAACACCTATCGAAATCTCGAACATCACCCGTTGGTAGGTAGAGTGTTGATAATTTTATAGCTGTGGGTATAGTCACCACCAAAACCCACCAGAAGGAGGGCAAGAACATGCTTTATCCCATCGCAATTTCAACGGGCGACGAAAACCACGCTTGGGGCGTGGAAGTCCCGGATATTCCTGGCTGTTATTCGGCCGGCGAGGACCTGGATGACGCCATGGCCATGGCCCGCGAAGCCATCGAAGGGCACTTCGAGATCCTGGCAGAAGATGGCGCGCCGATCCCCACCGCGCAGAAAGTCACCGTACACGCTGCCAACCCTCAGTACGCCGGTTGCACCTGGGCTGTGGTGGACATCGACGTGACCAAATACCTGGGCAAGGCCCAAAAGCTCAACATCACCCTGCCCGGCTATCTGTTGAATCGCATCGATGAATATGTGCTGAATCATCCGCAGGAAAAGAGCCGTTCGGGGTTTCTGGCGTCGGCGGCACTCAAGGTATTACAGCAGGAGCGGTAGTTGCACCTAAGTAAAGTCTTACTGCGGTGAGGGCTAAACGTCGCGATGATACAAGCTCGTCGCCCCAGAGACCGGAAGCAGGCAATGCTGAGAACCAAGCAACCCACACCCAAAATCATCCTGCGCCAAGTAGCCGGCTGGGTGCTGGTTTTACCACTGCTGATCTCGTTTGTGCGCCTGCCCTTCCCCTTCCCTTTTAGATTATTGCTGGAGTTAGGGGTGATTGTCGCGTCAGGGTATGGCGTAAGGTTTGCGTGGCGTCACGCAACCCCACGTGTGGCTATGTTCGCTTTGATTTTGACCCTGCTCAACGTCATTTCTATGGTCATGTTAAGTACGGCGTCAGTCCTGAAGGCCCTTTGCATCATCGCCTGGCTCTACGTGTCCCCCTATTACTCAAGCTGGGTTTACTGGAACTTCTAGTTTGACCGCAAGAAACGTAGTTTCCAGACACTCTGATGGAACTACAGTGACGTCGTCCCCCTTCACGCCCTTCAAGGAGCCTGCCGATGACTTACCACTACAAGCTCATGCCTTCCCCTGTCGGTGAACTCACCCTGGTGGCGCGCGATGGCAAACTCAGCGCCATCCTCTGGGAAGTCGAACGCGCCAATCGCGTACGCCTGGGTGAATTGATCGAGTCCCACGACAGCCCGGTGCTTTTAGAAACCGAACGCCAACTGCAGGAATACTTTGCCGGAACGCGTAACCAGTTCGAGCTGGAACTGGACTTTACCGGCACCGACTTCCAGAAGCAGGTCTGGCAGGCACTGCTGACCATCCCCTTCGGCGAAACCCGCAGCTACAGCCAGATCGCCGAGCAGATCGGCAACCCCAAAGCCGTGCGCGCTGTCGGCGCGGCGAATGGGCGTAACCCCATTTCAATTATTGCGCCCTGCCACCGGGTGATTGGGGCTTCTGGCGGCTTGACCGGCTTCGCGGGCGGGCTGGCGGCCAAGCAGTATTTACTGGCGCTGGAAGGCACCGGCCAAGGTGAACTGGCGTTATAGGCCGCGTCCAGAACGGGCCTGAACTCGGCATAAAAAATGGCGGCTGGATCCTCTCCAACCGCCGTTTTTCATATCAGGCAGCGGCCTCAGCCGTCGCCTTGATGGCCCTTGCCATAGGTCGAGGCCAGGGCGCGGGCCTTTTGCAGGCGCTCTTCAAGCTTGGGCAGCGTCTCATCCACCAGTGCCTTTATCTCCGGCACATCCGACGCGGCGCCCTCTTTCTGGAACAAGGCGATGGCGTCTTCGTTCTCCTTGACCTGCTGCGCAGTATAGGCAGCGTCAAAGGAATCGCCGTCCTTGAGTTCGGGCATCAGGGTTTCGGCTTTATCGACGATCTTCTCTCGCGGGGCCACTGGCAAATCCAGCTTCTTGGCGATCGCGGCCAAGTGCTGGTTGGCCAGCGTGCGCTCGTTGATGACCTCGATGGTGTAGTCCTTGATTTCCTGGGACGAGGTCTTGGCGTGGGCCATGCGACTGGTTTCGATATCGGCCATGCCTTTGGCCGAAGCCTGCTCGATGAATTCTGCGGGCGACTGGGCGAAAGCATTGCTGGCGCCGAGGCCCAGCAGCATCGCGAAACTGGCGGTGCGTAACCGGATAGCCATGCGGCTCATGATGGGTTCCTCCAGGGCAAAAATAGGTGCGGGGGCATACACCCCGCCCTGAATTCGAATTTTCAGGGCGGCAAAGGTTTAGAAAAAACTTCCCCGTGCGACGAACGGTCGTCGGCGCCTCAGGCAGCCTTGCTGCCGAACAGACCCGGCAATGCGTGCGCCAAGGCGTTGAGGGCGAAGCCGATAAACATCACGCCGCAGAGCTTGGTGATCAGGATTTCATGGCGTTGATACAGCGTGCGCACCCGTTGGGCACCCACCACGCCAATCAGGATCGCGTAGGCCAGCAAGCCACCGATAAAGCTCAGCAGAATCAAGGTCGGCAGCATCGACCAGGTCAACAGCTCGGCCCGGCTGGACAGCAACGCAGTGAAGGTCGCCACGGCCACCGGATAGGCCTTGGGGTTGGTCAAGCCAAACAGAATGCCGTGCCAGAACGGGTGCCGCGCGGCGCCCTGAGGGGCATCGCTGCTGCGGCGTTGGGTACGGATCGCACGCCAGCCCAGCCAGAACAGATACGCCCCGCTGATTACGCCAAGCACATCAAAGGCACTGCTGCCGACTTCCCGCGCACCGACGATGGCAATAAGCGCCGTGCTGCACCACACCACATCCCCGAGCAAATGCCCGCACAAAAAACCCGCCCCTGCACGCCGGCCACGGGCCGCACCAATGCCGAATACGGCCAGGACGCCAGGGCCTGGGGTAATGCCGTAAATAAAACCCGAAGCCAGCACCGCGAACAGCAAGGATGGGGTCATAAATAGACGCTCCGACAGACGCTTAAAGATGATCGATTCTGCATGTTTCAGCGCGGTGGGTAAAACTTCATTCCGGCATAGGGCTTGGCACGGCAGGCTTGCAGGCGCGAGGCCAGATCGCCGACATGAGCCTCCAGCTTATGGCCATCGGGATCGAGAAAATAAAACGATGCGCCTTCGCTGCGGTTGTCTCGCCACTCCTGTACGCCGGCGGCGCGCAGGCGTTCGACCAAGGCGGTGAAATCAGCAGCATCGACAGTGAAGGCATAGTGGGTGTAATCCACGGCCGCAGCGGTCGAACGCAACGGGTCCAGCGACAGGCACAGCCAAAGCCCAGGCAGTGAGAGGTAGGCACCGTGGTCCCAAGTTGCGTCGAGCTGCAGGCAGAGCAGGTCGTGATAGAAACTGACGCTGCGCGGCACATCGGTGACGGCCAGGGTCAGGTGGTTGAAACCGCTGAGCATGTAGGTTTTCTCGCGTTATCGTTGGTCTGCGGACAATACACCCACCACCCGACCAATCAACCACTGCAAACCCGCATCCCCACCCCGCCGCGTATGCCAGGCCAACTCAAAGGCAAACGAAGGAATATGAAACGGCGGTGGCACGGCCAGCAATTGCCGAGCGTCGATATTGAGTAAACCCCGAGACGACACCGTCAGAATCAAATCTGTGCCCTGAATCAACTGCGGCGCCACACCCCAATGCGGCAGGCTGATCGCCACATGCCGACGTTCACGAATGGCCGTCAATGCCCGTTCGATTTCCGGCGTGCCGCTGCCACGCATCTCCAGCAGTACATGGGGGCGCGACAGGTAGGCCGGCAGGTCCAGCATTCCGTTGGGCGCAAGGCTGTCGCGGTCGACCAGGCAGGTGTAATGCTCTTCGAACAGCGGCGTAGTGCGCAGTTCGGCGGGCATGTCGGGGAATACGCCCGCAGCCAGGTCGAGGTCGCCATTGAGCACACCGTCGACCATGCCTTCGCGGCTGGCCTGGATGATCTGCAAGTCGATACCGGGCGCTTCCTGGCGTAGGACGCGAACCAGGCCGGGCAGGAAAATCGCTGCGCTGTAGTCAGACATCGCCACGCGAAAGCGGCGCTTGGCAGAAGTGGGATCAAAACGATTCGGCGCCAGCAATGCCTGCACCTGAGCCAGGGCTTCGGCCAAGGGTGCCGCCAACTCCAGGGCGCGCGCGGTTGGCACCAGTGTGCCGCCCTGACGCATCAGCAGCGGATCGCCCAGCATATCGCGCAGCCGCGCCAAGGCATGGCTGACTGCCGGCTGGCTCAAGTGCAGGCGCTCGGCGGCGCGGGTGACGTGCTGCTCGCTGAGCAAGGCGTCGAGAATCACCAACAGGTTAAGGTCGATGCGGCGCAGATCATTCATCAACTGCATGCCCAGCATAAGAATTTTGAATTTAAATTTGCGCGACGAATAACCTAGAGTCCAGCAAAACTTCTGGGAGCGTCGAGATGACGGTGTTGCATTGGGTAGGTTTGTTGGCGCTGGCGGTGTTCGCCGGTGCAGTGGTACCGTTTCAAAGTGCGATCAACGCCAACCTCGGGCGCGGGCTCGGCCATCCTTTGTGGGCCACCTTGGCGTCGTTGCTGGTAAGCATCATCGTGCTGCTGCCGGTGATTGTGGCGCTGCGTTTGCCTCTGCCGAGCCTGGCCTTTATCAACAAGGCACCGTTGTGGATGTGGGCCGGTGGTGCCTTTGGCGTGTGTTTCATTTCATTGGCGTTGATGCTGCTGCCCAAGCTCGGCGCATCAGGCTTCATTGCGCTGGCCATGGCCGGGCAGATCCTCGCCTCGTTGCTACTGGACCATTTCGGCCTGTTCGGCCTGGTGGAACGTCAGCTGACAACCTCGCGGGTACTGGGCGCGTTACTGCTGATCGGTGGCGTGGCGTTGATTCAGTTCAGCGGCGCTCAGCCGCCAGGCGATTGATCTGCGCCTGCTCCACCACGGGCTGCGGCGCGCCTTGGCTGGCCGCCTGCAACATCGCACGGCCGACGGTCTCGGTGCTCACCACCCAGTCCGGTTTCAACTTCCGTGCAAACGAGAGCAAAGGCCCGAGCACGCTATAGAAAGATTGATACAACGGCGTCTTCGAACGCACACCGTGCAACGGCTGGATGATCCCCGGACGGAACAGATACACCGCCTTGAACGGCAGGCGCAGCAAGGCATTTTCGGTCTTGCCCTTGACCCGCGCCCACATCGACTTGCCGGCTTCGGAACTGTCCGTGCCGGCGCCGGACACATAGATAAACGTCATCTGCGGATTGAGCCGCGCCAGGGTACTGGCCGCCACCAGGGTCAGGTCATAGGTGAGGTGGGTATAGCGCGCTTCTTTCATGCCCGCCGACGAAACACCCAGACAGAAGAAGCACGCATCAAAACCTTGCAGCAGGTTTTCCAGGGGTTGGAAATCCAGCATGTCGCTGTGCAACACCTGATGCAGCTTGCCGTGCTCCTGGGTCAAGGGCGTGCGGCCCACGGCCACCACTTCCTGCACATCGGCCGCCAGCAGGCACTCGCGCAGCACACCCTGGCCCACCATGCCGGTGGCGCCGAATAACAGAACTCTCATGAAAGGACCTCAGCGGCACGCCGCACGCTTGATGCTTGAATGCATTGGGGGTGTAGCTTAACGCGTGCCGCTGAAGGCTGCGCCTATCAAAACTACACAACTTTCTAAGTTGTCGCAGCCGACGGTAACCACGATGCGAAGCGAGCCGCCCTTGATCTTGATCTGCTCTTGATCTGCTTTTGATCTCAGGCGCCCCGTCAAACCACGCTGGCCGGAATTCGACAGGGATTTGGGGGGTAAACCGGCAGGGATGCCGGTTTAGCCGCCCCGCGCCATGGATGGCGCGTGGCGGCGGCCCCCCAAATCACTGGCGGATTACGGGCACACCGAGCCTAAGCGAGGTGCCGAGTGGTGGGGCAAGAGCCCTTTGGTTACTTTGGGGCTCTTTTCCAAAGTGACCCGCCGTCAGGGCGGAACCCTAAGTGGCCGTTACCGCAAGAATGGATATGTACCCAATCCAACTGTGTTGACTGTCAGGCCGCCATCGCAGGCAAGCCAGCTCCCACAGTTGGATCGTTAGGGTGTCAGGTAGGTGTTGGCTGTCAGGCCGTCACGGGAGCAAGCTCCCTCGCCAAAAGCCCAGCGTCGTGCCAACTTTGTGTAGGTACCTATGCCTATCAAAAAGCGCTCCGAAAGATCTCCTCAATCTGACGCTGGTCCGCCCGCCGAGGGTTGGTCAGCCCGCAGGCATCTTTCAACGCATTGCTGGCCAGCAACGGAATGTCCTGCAACTTAGCGCCAAGCTCACGCAAACCAGCAGGGATTTCCACGTCCTGAGACAACCGACGAATCGCCGCAATCGCGGCCTGGGCGCCCTCTTCTACGGTGATGCCCTTGATATCCGCACCAAGAGCCCGGCCCACATCGCTCAAGCGTTTGGCGCAAACACTGGCGTTGAAACTTTGTACGTGGGGCAACAGCACCGCGTTGCATACGCCGTGGGGCAGGTCGTACAAGCCGCCCAATTGGTGGGCCATGGCATGCACAAAACCCAGGGACGCATTGTTGAAGGCCATGCCGGCGAGGAATTGCGCATAGGCCATGTTCTCCCGTGCAGCCTTGTCAGTGCCGTCGCGGACCGCCAGGCGCAGGTTGGCGCTGATCAACTCGATGGCCTTGATCGCGCAGGCGTCGGTGATCGGTGTTGCGGCGGTGGACACGTAGGCTTCGATGGCGTGGGTCAGCGCATCCATGCCCGTGGCGGCGGTGAGGCCCTTGGGCATGCCGACCATCAGGGCCGGGTCGTTGACCGACAGCAGCGGCGTGACGTTGCGATCGACAATGGCCATTTTTACGTGGCGGCTTTCGTCGGTGATGATGCAAAAACGTGTCATCTCGCTGGCCGTGCCAGCGGTGGTGTTGATGGCCACCAGCGGCAGTTGTGGCTTGCTCGATTGGTCGACGCCTTCATAGTCGCCGATACGCCCGCCGTTGGTGGCGCACAGGGCGATGCCCTTGGCGCAGTCATGGGGCGAACCGCCGCCCAGGGACACCACGAAATCGCAGGCGGTCTGCTGCAGCAACGCCAGGCCTTTTTCGACGTTTTCCACGCTGGGGTTGGGCTTGGCGCCGTCGTAGATCACCGAGTCGATATCCTGCATCGCCAGCTTCTCGGCAATCATGCCAGCCACACCGGCTTTGGCCAGGCCGACGTCGGTGACGATCAACGCTTTGCCGAAGCCATAGTTGCGAATGGCGGTCATCGCTTCGTCGAGGCAATCGATGCCCATGATGTTGACGGCGGGGATGAAAAACGTGCTGCTCATGATCGATCCTCAAAGGCTTTATGCCGACAGAATCAACCTGTACCGCGTGGCGCATCTTGATCAGGATCAATGCCGGCTCGTGATAAAGTCACCCCCCAGCCGATTTCGAGTAGACCCGCCGCAATGAAGGATTTCCAGGATATTGACGCCCACCTTGAAGACTGGAGTGCCCTGCGCGCTGCCGTCGACTTCAGCGGGATTCTGATCGGTAACGGCGCCAGCCGCACGATTTGGGAAGACTTCGCCTACGACTCGCTGTTCGAAAACGCCCGTACCGTCGAAGAAAAGCCCCTGAGCCCCTCCGAACTCAGCGTGTTCGACGCCTTGCAAACCCGCAGTTTCGAGCAAGCCCTGAGCGCCTTGAAAACCACCAGCCGGGTCAACAAGGCCTTGGCGGTCAGCTCGGCGGCGCCGCGTAACCGCTACTACGCGATCAAGGAAGCGCTGATCAACACCATCCATACCGTGCACATTCCCTGGCGCCTGGTGCAGCCGTCGACGCTGGCGACGATCCACGCAGAATTAGCCACCTACGCCACCGTCTTCACCAGTAACTACGACTTGCTCAACTACTGGGCGACCCTGCACGCACCGGGCATCGACGACCTGTTTAGCAGTGCCGACTCAAGCTTCGACCTGCGCAATACGCACACCGACGCCACCCGCATCCTGTACCTGCACGGCGGCCTGCACCTGGTGCGCAACCTTGACGGCACGGCGCGTAAATTGCCGTCCACCGACAGCACCCTGCTCAGCAGTTTCGCCATTAACAACACGATCAAAACCCTCGACGATGTGCCGCTGTTTGTCAGTGAAGGCAAGGTGCAGGAGAAACTCAAAAGTATCCGCAGTTCGGATTATCTGTCGTTCTGTTATGAACAGCTGTTGAACCATGATGGCGCGCTGTGCATCTTCGGCCATGACTTGGGGCCGCAGGATAAACACCTGGTGGATGCTATTGGCCAGGCCAGCATCAGCACCCTGGCGATCTCGGTGTCGGGGCGCAGTGATGGGTTTATTCGCCAGCAGAAGCGGCGGTATTCGGAGTTGTTCGAGGGTAGTGGCGTAACGCTGAAATTCTTTGCGGCGCGTACGCATCCGCTGGGCAATCCAGCGCTGTCAGTCCCTGTGGAACGCTGATCAACATGTGGGAGCTGGCTTGCCTGCGATAGCGGTGGGTCAGCAACAGATTGGGCACAGATAAACCGCTATCGCAGGCAAGCCAGCTCCCACATTGACTGCATTTCAAAGAATGAGAGTGGTCATTCCTCAGCGCTGTGCACCACCACCAGCAACTGCGCCTGCACCTCTCCCACCGAGCGAATCCGGTGGGGTTTCTGCGCGTTGAAATGCAGCGCATCGCCGCGCTCCAGCAGCACGCGCTCGTTCATGAAATCCACTTCCACCTGGCCTTCATGCACGAATAAAAACTCCTCCCCCAGGTGCTCCTTAAAGGTCTTGTCGGTGAACTCCGCCGGCGGGTAGATGATGAACGGCAACAGGCTGCGCTCGCTGACTTGATGAGCCAGCACCGCATAACCCGGCGAGGTGTCGGGCCGCTCATGGCTGCGCACCAGGCTGTAGCTGTCGAGGCTGACGTTGTCTTCGCTGAACAGCTCTTCGACCTTCACGTTCAACGCCTTGGCCAGTTTCAACGCCGCAGCGATGGACGGCGTATTGAGCCCGCGCTCGACTTTCGACAGGTAACTCTTGGTCATCCCGGATTTTTCGGCCAGGGCCTCCAGGGTCACGCCAAGTTTTTTTCTTAATATTTTCAAGCGGATAGACATTTGCTGCGGTTAATCCATGCAGAAAGCGATGAGACAGGCTTGCCAATGACACAAAGTGTCATATAGCATCTTTGGTGTCATTTGCATTCACCCAACGACCTTGCGAGCAGCGGGCGACCAGCAAATCCGACGTCCATTGAACCACCCAAAGGACACCGATATGGCCAAGACATTAGCACTCCCAAAAGACCAACTGGTCAAGCAAGCACTGAGCCAGATGCAAAACAGCCTGGCAGATAATACGTGGACCGACCGGCAAAAGCTGGCGCTGACCTGCCGAATCCTGTTCGAGTACGGCCACGACTCCGGCCTGGCCGGGCAGATCACCGCACGTGGGCCAGCGCCTGGCACCTACTACACCCAGCAACTGGGCCTGGGTTTTGACGAAATCACCGCCAGCAACCTGCTGCTGGTCAACGAAGACTTGGAGGTGCTGGAAGGCCACGGCATTCCCAACCCTGCCAACCGTTTTCACACTTGGGTGTACCGCGGTCGACCGGATGTAAACTGCATCATCCACACCCACCCCACGCATATCGCCGCGCTGTCGATGCTGGAAGTACCGCTGCAGGTGTCGCACATGGACCTTTGCCCGCTGTACGAAGACTGCGCTTTCCTGGAAGCCTGGCCCGGGGTGCCGGTGGGCAATGAAGAAGGGGAAATCATCACCACGGCCCTAGGCGACAAGCGCGCCATCCTGCTCTCGCACCACGGGCAGTTGTCCACCGGGGCCAGCATCGAAGAAGCCTGCGTGATTGCGCAACTGATCGAACGGGCTGCCAAGTTGCAGTTGCTGGCGATGTCTGCGGGCACGGTCAAACCGATCCTGCCGGAGCTGGGGCGCGAGGCCCATGACTGGATCTCCAAGCCCAAGCGCCACGGCGCCGCGTTCAACTACTACGCCCGGCAAAACCTGCGCAAGCACGCTGATTGCCTGAACTGATTGCCCCTTTTTCGACCGGAGTTTTCCCCATGTCCAACCCAACCATTCACGGCATCATCGGCTACACCATCACCCCCTTCAGCGCCGACGGCCAACGCGTTGACCTCGACGCCCTCGGGCACTCCATCGACCGTTTGATCAACAGCGGCGTCCACGCCATCGCGCCCTTGGGCAGCACGGGCGAAGGCGCTTACCTGAGCGATGCCGAGTGGGATGAAGTCAGCGCCTACAGCATCAAGAAGGTCGCCAAGCGCGTGCCGACCATTGTCAGCGTGTCCGACCTCACCACCGCCAAGGCCGTGCGCCGCGCCCGCTATGCCGAAGAGCACGGCGCCGATGTGGTCATGGTGCTGCCGGCCTCGTACTGGAAACTCAGTGAGGCGGAAATCCTCGCTCACTACGCCGCGATCGGCGACAGCATCGGCGTGCCGATCATGCTCTACAACAACCCGGCCACCAGCGGCACCGACATGTCGGTGGAGCTGATCCTGAGGATTCTCAAGCAGGTCGAGAACGTGACCATGGTCAAGGAGAGCACTGGCGACATCCAGCGCATGCACCAGTTGAAACTGCACAGTGACGTGCCGTTCTACAACGGCTGCAACCCGCTGGCACTGGAAGCCTTCGCGGCTGGCGCCAAAGGCTGGTGCACCGCCGCGCCGAACCTGATCCCGCAACTGAACCTGAGCCTGTATCAGGCCGTACTGGCCGATGACTTGAACAAGGCACGCGAGCTGTTCTACCGACAGTTGCCCTTGCTCCAATTCATCCTCAAAGGCGGGCTGCCGGCGACGATCAAGGCCGGGTTGCGCTTGACCGGCTTGGAAGTGGGTAATCCACGCCTACCGGTATTCCCTCTGGGCGAAGCAGGGATCGAGCAACTGAAAACACTTCTGAAGTAAACACTGTAGGAGCGAGCTTGCTCGCGAAGAACGCCAACGATAACGCAGCCCATCGGGTGTTCGTGTCGCCTGTTGGTTTTTCGCGAGCGAGCTCGCTCCCACCAGGAGATGGCACTTGCATAGAGACAAATAACAATAATTCTCGATATCATTCACGACTTTTCCAAGCCGTGCTTCGTCAAGAAGGATATCCATGTCTCGTCCCCAGCCCGACCCGTCGTCGGCCGATGCCTGTCGCGGGTTTTATGCAGACATTCTGTATTTCCTGCGTAAACGCACGGACAACGCCAGCGACGCGGCGGACATGGCCCAGGATGTGTTTACCCAATGGCTGGGCTACCGCGACCGGGCCAAGGTCGAGCAGCCACGGGCGTTTCTGTTCCAGATGGCGCGCAACCTGCTGCGCGATCACTGGCGCAAACAGAAGGTACGGCAAACCGTCCACCCTGATCACGCCGAAATGGATGCCGAGCCGGTCACCGACGAGCACAACGACCCCATGGCCGCCGCCCTGCGCCTGCAACGCCTGGAACAGTTGAAAGAAGTCCTCGCCGAACTCTCGCCCCGCCGCCGAGAAGCCCTTATGCTGCACCGCTTCGAAGGCTTGAGCCAGGCGCAGATCGCAACGCGCATGGGCATCTCCACCAGCATGGTGGAAAAGCACATCGCCTTTGCCTTGCTGCACTGCAAGCGACGCCTTCAACCCGACACCGGCACGGAGCAGCCAGAATGAACCGCCCGAGCGACACCGACGCGCTGGACAGCCAAGCGAGCGATTGCATCGACGCCCAAGCCGCCAGTTGGTTTGCGCGCAACCGCAACGAAGTCAGCCGCGCCGACCGTAAAGCCTTTGCCGCCTGGCAAGCGGTGCCCGCGCATGCGCGCGCGTACGCCGAATTCGAACAGCTATGGGCGGACCTCGCCCAATTGCAACAACTGAACAAACCGCTGGCACTGCCCCAGCGCAAACCCAACCTCTGGCGCCCTGCCCTGGCGGTGGCCGCCGCCTTGGTGTGCGCCGTGCTGGCGACCTCGCTCGGCGCACCGCGCGAGCTGTATCACAGCCAGGTGGCCACCCAGGCCAAGGGCATGCGCACGTTGAATCTGCCGGATGGCAGTACCTTGTATGTGAATGCCAACACCCATATCCGCGTGGACTTCAACGCCCATCAACGGGTGCTGCACCTGGACAACGGCCAGCTGTACATCGAAGTGGCCGCCGACAAGGAACGCCCCCTCTACGTGCAAGCCGGCGAGTCGAGCGTACGGGTGGTGGGCACTGCTTTCGATGTGCGCCGCGGGCAGCAGCAATTGGTGGTCAGCGTTGCCCATGGCCAGGTCGCTTTCGCGCCAAATGGCAAAAGCCCCGCCACCCTGCTCGGCGCCCAGCAGCGGGCCTCCTACAACTACGCCAAAGGCACCGTGCAACCGCAAAGCCTCAGCGCCGAAGAGGTCGCCGATTGGCGCAGCGGGCACTTGTCGTTTCGCAATCGCGAGCTGGCCAGCCTGATCGACGAACTGAGCCTGTACCGTCCACAGGCGCCGTTGCAGGTGAGCAAGGCCGTGGCGCAACTCAAGGTATCGGGCAATCTTGATGTGAATGACCCGGACGCCCTGCTCAACGCCTTGCCCGCGCTATTGCCGGTGAAAACCGTGCTCTCGGCTGACGGCACTATCAGAATCGAGCCGAGCAAATAGGCGGCAACACCATACATGAGAATATCTTGCATTCGCATGTGTGGTTTTCTTTGCCTGCCCCGTCTTCCTCCTGTCTGTGTTTGATACGCACACCTTTTTGGCTATTTAGCCGCTCCGGGGGATTTCATGTTTCGCGCGCCTTGCCACGCTTCGCACCTGTTTCTTCGACCGACACTCATGGCTACGTGCCTGGCCTTGAGCCTCAGCGCCGAGGCCGAGTCGTTCAAGCTGCACCTGCCGGCTCAGCCGTTGGCCACGTCCCTGAGCCAGGTGGCCCAGCAGGCGAAAATCCAGCTGCTGTTCGATGAAACCCTGCTCAAGAACGTGCAGGCCCCGGCGCTTAACGGTGACTACACCCCGGAAGTAGCCATTCGCTCCCTGCTCAAAAACGGCGAACTCATCCTGCTCAAGGTCGGCAGTACCTACGTGGTGCGCCCCGATGCGGGCAAAACCACCAGCGGTGGTGCGATCCAGTTGGACACCTTGAGCGTGATCGGCACCGGCAATGAGGTGAACGCCAGCACCGTCAACCGCTCCACCCTGACCCAGGCCGACATCGACCGCTACCAGTCCAATAACATCCCCAGCCTGTTGCAGACCTTACCCGGTGTCAGCCAGGGCGGCTCGCTGAAACCCGGTGGCCAGACCATCAACATCCGTGGTTTCGGCGATGCCGAAGACGTACCGCTGACCGTTGACGGTGCCACCAAGACAGGCTTTGAGCGTTACCAGCAAGGCACGGTGTTTATCGAGCCCGAGCTGATCAAGCGCATCGAAGTGGAAAAAGGCCCCAACTCGCCGTTCACCGGCAATGGCGGCTTTGGCGGCACGGTCAACATGGTCACCAAGGACGCCCCGGACCTGCTCCAGGACGGCCGCAACAGCGGTGCGATGCTCAAATATGGTTACTCCAGCAACGACCATGAGCAGGTCTACAGCAGTGCCGTGTACGGCCGTACCGACGATGGCCGTTTCGATGCGCTGGCCTACCTGACCCAACGCGACGGCGGCGATATGAAAGTGGCCGCCAAGTTGCCCAACGACAACAATGAGTACCCGATCAACCCCCAGCGCCTGCCCAACAGCGCCCAGGATGTGGACGGCAAGCTGTTCAAGGTCAACGCGCATTTTATCGATGAGCACAGTGTCGGGCTGTCGTACTCGCGCTCCCACAGCAACCGCTGGACCCCGTTTTCCGCCGCCAGCTACCCCACGCCGCCGACCCAGTTCAACATCAACCGCTATGGCTACGAAGGCGCGTTGAAGCGTTTTCTCGCTCACCGTGACACGGTCGACACCACCTGGTCGGGCAAGTATGAATACCAGCCGCTGGACAACCCGTTGGTGGACCTGACCATCAAGTACTCCCAGTCCAACACCGAGCAGACCGATGAGCGTGACGCCACGGCGTTTTTCCAGTTGGCCACCGGTGGGCGCAAGATGGACACCGCCTACACCGACAAGCTCCTGGATATCCGCAACGTCAGCCTGTTCGACACCGGCCCTTTGCAGCATGCCGTGACGGTCGGCGGGCAAGTGCGCAAGCACACCCGCGAAACCGAAATGTGGATGCCCGGCGCCACCTACAACACGCCGCGCTACAACTACGGGCATTTCCAGCCGGGTTTCATGCCCCACGGCAAGGTCGATACCAACAGTTTCTTTATCCAGGACGCGGTGACGTTGGGCGATGTAACGATCACACCGTCCCTGCGCTATGACCACGTGCGCAACCGCGGCGAAGGCAACGATGCGCCCTACTACAACAACCCCAACCCGGCAGTGGGTCACGACTACAGCGACCGCACCTACACCGGCTGGTCGCCACGCCTGGCGCTGTTCTGGACCGTGACGCCGAATGTGGGGCTGTTCGCCAACTGGAGCCAAACCTGGCGCGCCCCGGTGATCGACGAACAATACGAAGTGCAGGGCGTGGGCAGCCGCACCGCCACCAGCGTCGACCTGGACCCGGAGCGCATTACCTCGATCACCCTGGGCAACATCACCAGCTTCGACAACCTGATCGCCCAGGACGACAACCTGCAACTGCGCACCACCCTGTTTCACAACAAGGTCGAAGACGAGATCTTCAAGGCCACCGGCGTAGGCTGCCAGAACCAGGCTGTCAACGGCGGCAGCATCGCTTCAGCGTGCCCGCCTGGGCCGATGTCCAACTACCGCAATATCGGCAGCCTGACCATCAAGGGCGTTGAGCTCGAGTCGATCTACAACTCCACCTACCTGTTTGGCTCGGTGTCGTTCGCCTATGCCAAGGGCCAGCACCAAGGCGCCTACACCAACCCTTGGGGCCCGGACGTAGCAGCGCGGGACATCCCCCCGACCAAATGGGTGCTGGTACTGGGCACCCACATCCCGGCCTGGGATGCCCAAGTGGGCTGGATGGGCCAATTCATCGGCGCCACCGACCGCCTGCCCAGCGACAAATACTCCGGCGGCCCAGGCTCCAGCATCGGCGATCTGTTCTACGACCAATACGGCAACAAGCGCTACAACACCCAGGGCCTGTTCGCCAAATGGACGCCGCAGCAGGCGTACCTCAAAGGCACCGAGGTGAACTTCACGGTAGACAACCTGTTCAACAAAAACTTCCGCCCGGCCTTGAGCGGCGACCGGGCGTACACCAAAGGGCGTGATGCGAAGATCAGCGTGACGCGGTTTTTCTAAGCACGCACGTATTCCAAATGTGGGAGCTGATAGCCATAGGTATCTACACAACACCGTAACGCTCAACGGTAACCACGATGCGAAGCGAGTCGCTCTTGATCTGCTTTTGATCTTGATCTCAAGCGCCCCGTCAAACCACGCTGGCCGAACGCAGGCTTGAATTCGTGGGTAACCCGGCAGGACGCCGGGTTAGCCGCCCCGCGCCATGGATGGCGCGTGGCGGCGGCCCACGGATTCAAGACTGCGTTCGGGCACACCGAGCCCAAGCGAGGTGCCGAGTGGTGGGGCAAGAGCGTTTTGCTTACTTTTGCGCTTTTCAAAAGTGAGCCGCCGTCAGGGCGGAACCCTAAGTGGCCGTTACCGCAGGAATGGATATGTACTCGGTATAACTGCGTCGACTGCCAGGCCGCCTTCGCGAGCAAGCCCGCACAATTTGATCGCGGGGCGTCAGCTAGATAGGTATGAGCTGGCAGGCCGTCATCGCAGGCAAGCCAGCTCCCACAGTTGGATCGTGGGGTGTCAGATAGATATGGGGCGGTTGGCAGGCCGCCATCGCAGGCAAGCCAGCTCCCACATTTGGATAGCGGGCCGCCAGGTAGATATGCGCTGGCCGCCGGGCCGTCACGGGAGCAAGCTCCCACAGCGAACCGCGCCCATTTCAGGCCAGATAGCCATCCCCGCGCAACAAGGTTTCCAGGCAATGCTCAGTGATGTGGTAGAACGCCTTGAGCTCCTGGATTTTCGCCAATAGCTGCGCGCTGTCCACAGGCTCAGCACGTTTGACCGCCAGGATCATCTTGTTTTTGTTGGTGTGTTCCAGCGAGATAAACTCGAACACCTTGGTCTCATAGCCACAGGCTTCAAGGAACAACGCACGCAGGCTGTCAGTGACCATTTCCGCCTGCTGGCCCAGGTGCAGGCCGTATTGCAGCATCGGCTTGAGCAACGCCGGGCTCTGGATCTGCAGGCGAATCTGTTTGTGGCAGCACGGCGAGCACATGATGATCGACGCACCGGAACGGATGCCGGTGTGGATCGCATAGTCGGTGGCGATGTCACAGGCGTGCAAGGCAATCATCACGTCCAGCTCACTGGGCGCCACGCTGCGTACATCGCCGCATTTGAACACCAGGCCCGGGTGCTCCAGGCGGGCGGCGGCGCTGTTGCACAGGGTGACCATGTCTTCACGCAACTCGACACCGGTGACCTCGCCCTCGGCCTTGAGGGTATTGCGCAGGTAATCGTGAATGGCGAAGGTCAGGTAGCCCTTGCCCGAGCCGAAATCGGCGACACGCACCGGGCGGTCGAGCTGCAACGGCGACGACGTCAGCGCATGGCTGAACACTTCGATGAACTTGTTGATCTGCTTCCACTTGCGCGACATCGAGGGGATCAGCGCCTGCTTGGCGTCGGTCACGCCCAGGTCGGCGAGGAACGGCCGGCTCAGGTCGAGGAAACGATTTTTCTCACGGTTATGCTCAGCCGACGGCGCCTCGCGCAGTTGCTGCGGTTTGCTTTTGAACAACGAGCTTTTGTTCTTCTTGCTGTATTCCAACTGGGCTTCGTCGGTCAGCGCCAGCAAGTGCGCGTTCTTGAACGAGTTGGGCAACAGCTCGGCAATCGCCGCCACGCCGTCGGCCACGGGAAAGTTCTTGGTGATGTCGCGGGTCTTGTAGCGATAGACGAACGACAGGCATGGCTGCTCCTTGACCACCACTGGCTTGATGATCAGCCGCTGCAGCTCGGCTTCTTCACCGACGTACTTGGCCAGCACCAGCTTGATAAACGCGTTCTGCGCCAGGCTTGTGCTCAACAGTTCGATGAACTGGGCATGATGATCCGGCGCAGGGCGGGCAGGTTGAGCGGTGACGGACATGAACAAAAACGCCTCGGATAAAGAATGCCGGGCATTTTAGGCGGGATGGGGGTTGAGGGCACGGGGTTATTTGATCAACGGTCAATCAAACCGAATAGGGATACTGCCTTGTGTGGGAGCTGGCTTGCCTGCGATGCAGGCAACTCGGTTAATCAGGCAAACCGAGGCGATGCCATCGCGGGCAAGCCCGGCTCCCACAGCAAGCGGTTATTCGAGCACGACCAGGCGATTGGGCAGCTCGTTGCGGGTTTGGGTCACCGGCACATGCACCTTGAGCAACTCGCCACAGGCTTCAACGCAGGCGATAAACCCGGCCAGCGTCTGCCCCTGTTTCACCTGCTGGGTAAACGCCTGGACAATCGCATCCCAATTGCTGTCATCCAGGCGCTTGGAAATCCCCTCATCCACCAGGATCTCCACATAACGCTCGGCCTCGCTGACAAAAATCAGCACCCCGGTGCTGCCCACCGTGTGGTGCAGGTTCTGCTCCATAAACTGCCGCCGCGCCAGGTTGGACGCACGCCAGTGGCGTACCGAACGCGGGATCAGCCGGGTGGTGACCTTGGGCAAACGGAACACCAGGCACAGCACAATGAACGTCGCCCACTGCGCCACCAGCAAGGTGTACATGGTCAGGTAACCCGACAGGTAATGCACCACGCCCGGCACCACCAACGCGATCAAGCTCGCCCACAACAACGGAATGTAAGCGTAGTCGTCGGCGCGCGCCGCCAGCACGGTGACCAACTCCGCGTCGGTGGTTTTCTCGACCCGGGCGATCGCTTCGGCGACTTGGCGCTGCTCGTGTTCAGTCAGTAATGCCATGGTTGTAGATGCTCTATTTTCGTTATTGTCATTACCAGCCGCCCGAAGCCCCGCCGCCGCCAAAGCCACCGCCGCCGCCACGGAAACCACCGCCACCGCCGCCCCCACCGCCGCCGCGTCCGCTGCTGTTGAGAATCGCCAGCAGAATGGCGCCCACCGGCAAGCCCAGGCGATTGCACAACCACAACACGCCGATCAGCAGGATAAACAGGCCGATGGAAAAACCGGGATTATCCATGGCGAAGTTCGCATCCGCCACATGGGCCGGAACCGCCAAGGGCTCACCGCCCACCACCTGGATCATCGCGGCCACGCCATCGCTGATGCCCTGGCTGAAATTGCCGGCCTTGAACTTGGGCAGGATCACCTGGTTGATGATCACCCAGGATTGCGCATCGGTCAGCACGCCTTCCAGGCCATAGCCGACTTCGATGCGCAACTGGCGGTCATCACGGGAGACGATCAACAGCGCGCCGTTGTCCTTGCCCTTCTGGCCAATGCCCCACTGGCGGCCCAATTGATAACCGTAGTCCTCAATGGGCACGCCCTGCAGGTCGGGCACGGTGACCACCACCAACTGGTCGCCCGAGGTTTGCTCCAGCGCCTGCAATTGCTGGGTCAGCTGCTCGCGCACCGCCGGGTCGATCATCTGCGCGCTGTCTACCACCCGCCCGGTCAGCGCCGGGAAGGTCAGCGCCGCCTGGGCCACGCCCACACAGGCCAACAGCCACAGCGCCAGGCCTATCCGTAATAAACGCATCGACACCTCAGTGCAGCCTTATTTGAACTTCACTTGCGGCGCTTTATCGGCATCGGCGCTGGTGGCTTCAAACGTGGCGCGGATCGGCAAGTCGCTGTACATCACGCTGTGCCACAGGCGGCCCGGGAAGGTGCGGATCTCGGTGTTGTAAGCCTGTACGGCCTGGATAAAGTCACGGCGAGACACAGCGATACGGTTCTCGGTGCCTTCAAGTTGCGATTGCAAGGCCAGGAAGTTCTGGTTGGCCTTCAGGTCCGGGTAACGCTCGGACACCACCATCAAACGGCTGAGTGCGCCGCTCAGGCCATCCTGGGCTTGCTGGAACTGCTTGAGTTTCTCGGGGTTGTCCAGGGTGCTGGCATCCACCTGGATCGAGGTGGCCTTGGCCCGCGCTTCAATCACCGCGGTGAGGGTTTCCTGTTCGTGGGCGGCATACGCCTTCACCGTTTCCACCAGGTTGGGGATCAGGTCGGCACGGCGCTGGTACTGGTTCTGCACCTGGCCCCAGGCGGCCTTGGCCTGTTCGTCCAGGGTCGGGATGTTGTTGATGCCGCAACCGCTCAGCACGCTGCTGATCAGTAACAGCGCCGCAGCCTTGAAGCCCCAGCGATAAGTGTGTGCTGCTTGCATGGTGTTTCTCCTGCCCAATCTGGATGGAATGTGACGACTAACCCTATAAACCACGCGCTTGGGGCATAATCCGCCACCACTGGAATGCTTCGAGCCAATCAGCTACAAAGATGCCCAGCGCGAAAAAGAGTTCAGAGTGTGCTGCATTTATCTGAACAACACCCGAACAACAATAGACGTTCCCCACATTTTGGCCGACAGCATCGCTTTCAATGCTGCGCAGTAGCCGAACAAGGATATTCATGAAAAAGCTGTGTTTGCTCGGCCTTGTTGCCACGCTGGCCACCCACCCCGTATGGGCAGAAACAAAGCCTGCTGCGCTTAACGACAAGGACGCCTTTGTCAGCGACCTGCTCAAGCAAATGACCCTGGATGAGAAGATCGGCCAATTGCGCCTGATCAGCATCGGCCCGGAAATGCCCCGCGAGCTGATCCGCAAGGAAATCGCCGCCGGCCGCATCGGTGGCACGTTCAACTCCATCACCCGCCCGGAAAACCGGCCGATGCAGGACGCGGCCATGCGCAGCCGCTTGAAGATCCCGATGTTCTTCGCCTACGACGTGATCCACGGCCATCGCACCATTTTCCCGATCAGCCTGGCCTTGGCTTCCAGCTGGGACATGGACGCCATCGGCCGCTCCGGGCGCATCGCCGCCCAGGAAGCCGCCGCCGACAGCCTCGACATCACGTTTGCGCCGATGGTCGATATCTCCCGCGACCCACGCTGGGGCCGCACCTCCGAAGGTTTCGGTGAAGACACCTATCTGGTGTCACGCATTGCCGAAGTCATGGTCAAGGCGTTCCAGGGCACCAGCCCCGCGAATGCCGACAGCCTTATGGCCAGCGTCAAGCACTTTGCCCTCTATGGTGCGGTGGAAGGCGGGCGCGACTACAACGTGGTCGACATGAGCCCGGTCAAGATGTACCAGGACTACCTGCCGCCCTACCACGCGGCGATCAAGGCCGGCTCCGGCGGCGTGATGGTGGCGCTCAACTCGATCAACGGCGTGCCTGCCACGGCCAACACCTGGCTGATGAACGACCTGCTGCGCAAAGACTGGGGCTTCAAGGGCTTGACCGTCAGCGACCACGGCGCGATCTTCGAGCTGATCAAGCACGGCGTGGCCAAGGATGGGCGTGAAGCCGCCAAGCTCGCGATCAAGGCCGGCATCGACATGAGCATGAACGACTCGCTGTACGGCAAGGAATTGCCTGGGTTGCTCAAGTCCGGCGAGATCCAGCAGAGCGACATCGACAACGCCGTGCGCGAAGTGCTCGGCGCCAAGTACGACATGGGCCTGTTCAAGGACCCGTACCTGCGCATCGGCAAGGCCGAGGATGACCCGGTCGACACCTACGCCGACAGCCGCCTGCACCGGGCCGAGGCCCGCGACATTGCGCGCCGCAGCCTGGTGTTGCTGAAAAACCACAACGACACCCTGCCGCTGAAAAAATCCGCGACCATTGCCCTGGTCGGCCCGCTGGCCAAGGCGCCTATCGACATGATGGGCAGTTGGGCTGCTGCCGGCAGGCCCGCGCAATCAGTGACCCTGCTCGACGGCATGAACGCCGTGATCGGCGAAAAAGGCAAAGTGATCTATGCCCGTGGCGCCAACATCACCGGCGACAAGGCGGTGCTCGACTACCTCAACTTCCTCAACTTCGATGCCCCGGAAGTGGTGGACGACCCGCTCCCTGCCCAGGTGCTGATTGATGAAGCGGTGAAGGCGGCAAACAACGCCGACGTTATCGTCGCGGCGGTGGGCGAGTCCCGTGGCATGTCCCACGAGTCGTCGAGCCGCACCGACCTGAACATCCCGCAAAGCCAGCGCGACTTGATCAAGGCCCTCAAAGCCACCGGCAAGCCGCTGGTGCTGGTGCTGATGAACGGCCGTCCGCTGTCGATTCTGGAAGAAAACCAACAGGCCGATGCGATCCTGGAAACCTGGTTCTCCGGCACCGAAGGCGGTAACGCCATTGCCGACGTGCTGTTCGGCGACTACAACCCATCGGGCAAGCTGCCGATCACCTTCCCTCGTTCCGTGGGGCAGATTCCAACCTACTACAACCACCTGACCATCGGCCGGCCATTCACCCCAGGCAAGCCGGGCAACTACACCTCGCAGTACTTCGATGACACCACCGGTCCCCTGTTTCCGTTTGGCTATGGCCTGAGCTACACCACGTTCAGCCTGTCGGACATGGCACTGTCGTCCACCACCCTGAACAAGACCGGCAAGCTCGACGCCAGCGTCACCGTGAAGAACACCGGCAAGGTAGACGGCGAAACGGTTGTGCAGTTGTATATCCAGGACGTGGCCGGCTCGATGATCCGCCCGATCAAGGAGCTGAAGAACTTCCAGAAGGTCATGCTCAAGGCCGGCGAAGCGCGCACGCTGCACTTCACCATCACCGAGGACGACCTGAAGTTCTACAACAGCCAGCTCAAGTACGCGGCCGAACCGGGTGAGTTCAATGTGCAGATCGGGTTGGACTCCCAGGACGTGCAGCAACAAACCTTCGAACTGCTGTAACTGATCGACTGATCGTTCCCACGCTCTGCGTGGGAATGCCGCTCTGGACGCTCTGCGTCCGCTGTTGTGACGCAGAGCGTCACCGTATGCGTTCCCACGCAGAGCGTGGGAACGATCCTAGCCCGCGTTATCGTTGACGTTTTTCGCGAGCAAGCTCGCTCCTACATTGGACTTGAGGTGGCCCGCCTAGCCGCGTCGATCCAGCAGGTTCACCACCAGACGATCAATCCAGCCCCACACCCGCTGCTTCACCCGCCGCCACAACGGCCGCGCCTTCCATGCCTCCAGGCTCACCGCCTGGCTCTGGGCAAAGTCCGCTTCGAAACTGCCCACCACCGCTGCCGTCAATTGCGGGTCCAGCGCTTCCAGGTTGGCTTCCAGGTTGAAGCGCAGATTCCAGTGGTCGAAATTGCACGAGCCAATGCTCACCCAATCGTCCACCAGCACCATTTTCAGGTGCAAAAAGCACGGCTGGTATTCAAAGATCTGCACCCCTGAACGCAACAAGCGCGGGTAATAACGGTGCCCGGCGTAACGCACCGACGGGTGATCGGTGCGCGGGCCGGTGAGCAACAGGCGCACGTCCACGCCGCGCCCAGCCGCCCGGCGCAAGGCACGGCGCACACTCCAGGTGGGCAGGAAGTACGGGGTCGCCAGCCAGATACGCGATTTGCTGCTGTTCAAGGCGCGTATCAATGATTGCAGAATGTCGCGGTGCTGACGCGCATCGGCATACGCAACGCGGCCCAGCCCCGGCCCGGTGGCGGGCACCTTGGGCAAGCGGGGCAAACCGAAATGGGTCGCCGGTTTCCATTCACGGCGCGCAGCGTTAGCGTGCCATTGCCGGTCGAACAGGGCCTGCCAGTCCAGCACCAATGGGCCGCTGATCTGCACCATCACTTCATGCCAGTCGGCGGTGTCTTGCCCCGGCGTCCAGAACTCGTCGGTGACACCGGTGCCGCCGACCACTGCAATGCGCTGGTCGATCAGCAGCAACTTGCGATGATCGCGATACAGGTTGCGCATCCAGCGCCGCCAGTTCAGGCGGTTGTAAAAGCGCAACTCCACGCCGGCATCGGTCAAGCGCTTGCGCAGCCCCAGGGTAAACGCCAGGCTGCCGTAATCGTCGAACAGGCAACGCACGTGCACGCCGCGTTCGGCGGCCAGCACCAGTGCCTGCACCATCGCTTCGGCGCAGGCCCCGGCTTCGACCAGATACAACTCAAGGTCAACCTGCTGCTCGGCCCGGGCGATGCCCACCAGCATCTGCGGAAAGAAATTCGGTCCGTCGATCAGCAATTCGAACTGATTGGCGCTGCGCCATGGGAACACTGCGCCGCTCATGTCAGCGCGCCGTGAAGATCAGCACCGCACCCACCGGCACTGACAAACTGATCGACTTGAGCCCCGCAGCCTTGCGCAAGGCGGCTACACCCGGTGCCAGGTCAAAATCCTCGGCATGCAATACCACAGGCTCCAGTGTCACCACTTGGAAGCGTCGATCATCCAGGCGCGTGGCCAACAGCTCGGCGCTGTAGGTCTGGGTCTTGCCGTGCAGCGTGACGCTCAAGGGCAAGCGCAATTCCAACTGCGCGCCAGACGCCAGGTCGTTGATGGGCTGCAGATTGATCTGCGCGCTGATCTGCGCTTCGGGGAAGGTCTTGATCTCGAACAGCTCTCTACGCATGCGCTCGTCGCGCAGAGGGATGCCGCTGTTGATCGACTCCAGTTCCACTTCCAACTGAGCCGCGCCTTTGGCGTCGACCTTGCCGTGCAGCACCAGGAAGCGCTGCACTTCGGCAATCTCGGTGTTTTTGGTGGTGACGAGGGACAGGCGTGAGGATTCGTTATCCAGGTACCAGTCGGCGTGGGCGGGCACTGCTGCACAGGTCAGCAGTGTGAAGACCAGAGGTTTGACGTTGAACATATGGACTCGTGGGGCAAAAAACCTGGACGAACCTTAAGCGCAATCTCACAACCGGCGCAAATTCAATGTGGGAGCTGGCTTGCCTGCGATGGCGGTGTATCAGGCAACCATTTTTCGCCTGGCAGACCGCTATCGCAGGCAAGCCAGCTCCCACAGGGTTTTGCAGTGTTTTTTAGACCAACGTTCGCTGCACTTCGCAGATCGTTTCTTCAAGGCTGCCCATATGCAAATTCAACACCCGCTCCACCGGCGCCTGATGCATCGGCCAATGCAACGCCATGCTCCCCACCAGGCGGCCATTGGCGCGCACCGGTAGCGCCACCGCCCGGATCAGGAAGGGCAAGCGCACCGGGTATTCCCAATAGCCCTCGGTACGCTGGCCGAAGCCCTGGTGCTGGGATTGCTCGCACGCACGATAGTGCTCGTCTGCCGCCACAGGATTACGGCCTGCCAGGCGCTGTACTTCTTCAGCCGGCAATTGCGTCAGGCAGGCCTTGCCCATCGCCGAGTGGAACAGGCTGGCGTACTGGCCGACGATCTGGCAGTTGTTCGGGTAAAGCTTGCGCAACACGCTGGGGATCGCACTTTCCATGACCTCCAGGCGCTCGCCATCGAAGCACGACAAATCCACCACCAGCCCGGTGCGCTCGCTGAGTTCCAGCAACCAGGGCGCGGCGCTCTCCACCACCTGGCGCTTGAAGCGCTGCTGGGTGTCGCCGAACAAGCGCCGGGCACGCAGGCGGTAACGCCGATCACTCAGGCCCCGATAGACCCAGCCCTGCTCCTGCAAGGTCAGCAACATGCGCGACACCGTGGCCTTGGGCAAGCACGTGAGGTAGTGCAGCTCTTCCAGCCCCAGGGCCTGGTGCTCGCCCAGCAACTCGACGATTGCCAGTGCGCGCTCAACCGAGCGTACGGTGCCTGTCTCCATGTTCGATCTCCCTGTTGCCGGTGGATGATCTTTTTTTCACAGCAAGATACAGGCCCGGTTACCGCTCAGCGGGTCGTTGCAAGGCACGCCGGCGGCCGGCGTTGTACCCATTGGGTCAGTTGCTCATGAGCATAGGCCAATTGCAGCACGGCCCTGTCGGCCTGGGCCGGGCCAATGATTTGCAGGCCCATGGGCAAGCCCTGGGGGTTGAAGCCCACCGGAATGCTCATGCTCGGCAAACCGGCGAGGGTCGGGCCGATCACCACTTCCATCCAGCGGTGATAAGTGTCCATTTCACGCCCGCCGACGAGGCGTGGCCAAGGCTGTTGTGCATCGAAAGGGAACACCTGGGCCGTGGGCAACAGCAGAAAATCGTAACGTTCAAACAACTTGGCCAGGGCGCGGTACCACTCACTGCGGTCCACCGACGCCTGGTACACCTGCTGGGCACTCAAGCCCTGGCCACCCTCCACTTCCCATTGGGCTTCGGGTTTGAGCAGTGCACGCTTTTGCGGGTTGGCGTAGGCCGCGCCGAGGTTGCCGTGCACCAGCCAATGGCGATGAACCAACCAGCAGCGCCACAGGCGCGCCATGGAAAAGTCCGGTTGGCAGCTGTGCACTTCACAGCCCAACCTGGCGAAATCATCCAGCGCCGCTTCGCACAGGCTCATCACGCCATCCTCCAGCGGCAGATAACCGTTGTAGTCCCCCAGCCAACCGAGGCGTGCGCCCTTGAAGTCGCGCTGCAACGGCTGGCCCAGCACCACCGGATCGGCCTGGGAGGACAGCGGCGTGCGGGGGTCGTAACCGGCCTGGATGCTCAGCAACCGCGCCACATCCGTCACGCTGCGCCCCATCGGGCCTTCGGTGCCCAGTTGCTGCACGAACAGCTCTGGCATCGGCCCGTGGGGCACCCGCCCTTGGGAGGGGCGCAAGCCGAACACGTTGTTGAACGCCGCCGGGTTGCGCAGCGAGCCCATCATGTCGCTGCCGTCGGCCACCGGCAGCATACGCAGCGCCAAAGCCACCGCCGCCCCGCCACTGCTGCCGCCCGCTGCCAGGCGCGGGTCATAGGCATTGCCGGTGGTGCCGAACAGCGTGTTGTAGGTGTGGGAGCCCAGGCCGAACTCCGGCACGTTGGTCTTGCCGATGATGATCGCGCCACTGGCCCGCACCCGCGCCACGCTGATGGCATCTTCAGTCGGCACATGCTCGGCAAACAACGGCGAGCCCAGGGTGGTGCGTAAACCCTGGGTGGCCGCCAGGTCCTTGATGGCCTGGGGCATGCCATGCATCCAGCCACGGGAGTGGCCTTGATCCAACTCACGATCACAGGCCCGCGCCTCAGCCAGCACCGTCTCGCTGTCGCGCAACGACACCAGCGCATTCACGCCGGGGTTAAAGCGCTGGATCTGCGTCAGGTATGCCTGCATCACCTCTTCGCACGACACCTGCCGCCCATGAATGGCTCGCGACAGCTCACTGGCATCCCAATCAACAATACTCAAGGCTTCACCTCTCTGGAAAACGGCAGCGGCTTACTCGCACGCGGTGCCTCGCGCATGCAATAAGTGCCCAGCAGCGTCAGCACGCACGCAAACAATACATAAAACGACGGCGCCACCGGCGTGCCCAGCACCCTGCTCAGCCAGGTCACGATCAACGGCGCGAAACCACCGAATACCATCACCGCCACGTTATAGGCCACCGACACGCCGGTGGAGCGCACCTCAATGGGGAACTGCTCGGCCAATGCCGTCGGCGCTGGCCCGAAGAACCCGCCAATCGCGGTGCACAACATCACCTGCATCACCAACAAACGCTCGATGGACGGCGCGTCGGCCACCCACACATACAAGGGGTAAACCATCACGAAGAACGCCAGGGTGAAGGCCATCAACACCGGCCGCCGCCCCAACCGATCCGAGAGCAGGCCGGAAAAGGGGATCACCACGGTCATCAGCGCCACCGCAAACATCTGCACCATCAGCACCTGGTCCAGCGGCAGGCCGAGGTTCTTGTGGGCGAAGGTCGGCATGTTCACCAGCACCACATAAAACGACACCGTCGCGCCGCACGCCAGGCCCATCGACACCAAGATACTGCGCCGATGCTCACGCAGCACTTGCATCAGGCTCGGCGCTGGGCCGGTGGCTTGCTTGCGCGCTTCGATGAATTCTTCCGGGTCTTCCATGTGCCGGCGAATCCACAACCCCACCGGGCCGATCAACAAGCCCAGCACAAACGGCAGGCGCCAGCCCCACAGGTCGAGGGTCTCGGGCGAAAAGAAATGCGTGACCAACGCCACCATCGCCGCCCCGCCGAACACCGCCAGGCATTGCCCTACCAATTGCCAGGAGCCATACAAGCCCTTGCGATGGGCCGGCGCGCTCTCCACCAAAAATGCCGTGGCACTCGCATACTCACCGCCGGTAGCAAAACCCTGGAGCATGCGCGCCACCACGATCAGCAACGGCGCGCCCATGCCGATGGCGGCATAGTTCGGCGCGAAGGCGATCAGCGCGATAGACACGGTCATCAGCCGGATAATCAACTGCATCGCCGCCTTGCGGCCTTTGCGGTCGGAGTAGATACCCAACAGGATGCCGCCCACCGGGCGCATGAAAAAGCCCACGCCGAAGGTGGCCAGCGCCATCAGCAGCGAGGCGTATTCGTCCTCCGAGGGGAAGAACTGCCGGGCGATGATGCTGGCCAGAAAGCCGTAGACGATAAAGTCATACCACTCCAACGCGTTGCCGATCACCGCGGCCACCACTTGGCGGGTGCGCGAGACACCAGGTTTTGCAGTCTGCATGAGGAACACTCCATTCAACCGATCAGGGAAAGGGTCCAGCGGCAGAAAAAGACGTTGCTGTAGGAGCGAGCTTGCTCGCGAAGGGCGTTAACGCTGACGCAGCGCTTTCAGGGAGCCCGTGTCGCCTGTGGGTTTTTCGCGAGCAAGCTCGCTCCTACAAGGGTTCGAGTTAGCCGGCTGGCTTGAGCCAGCTCTCGGCCAGCGCGCCCCAATAGGCCGCGCCGGTCAGCAGGATGTCGTCGTTGAAGTCATAGGCGGGGTTGTGCACCATCGGCCGCGACACGCCGTTGCCGATAAACAGGTAACTGCCGGGGCAGCGTTGCAGCATCCAGGCGAAGTCTTCACTGCCCATCAGCATGCGGGTATTGCCATCCACGGCGTCGGCACCGAGCAAGGCCACGCCGACCTGGCGGGCGAACTCGGTTTCTTCGGCGTGGTTGACCAGCACCGGGTAGGCCGGGCGGTGTTCGATCTGCACCGTGCAGCCGAAGCTCGCGGCCTGGGTCTGGATGATCGCGTTGACCCGTTCCAGCATCTGTTCACGCACCTTGGGGTTGAGCGCACGCAGGCTCAGGCGCAGCAGGGCTTGCTGGGGAATCACGTTGGCGGCTTGCCCCGCTTGCAAGGCGCCGACCGTGACCACGGCGGCTTCCTGGGTGTCGATATTGCGCGCCACCACCGTCTGCAGGGCCATGACCATGCTGGCCGCCGCCACCAGCGGGTCCACGGTCAAATGCGGCATCGAGCCGTGGCCACCTACGCCTTCAAGCGTCACGGTAAGCAGATCCTGAGAGGCCATCATCGGCCCCACTCTCAAGCCCAGATGCCCCGCCGGCAAGCCCGGCATATTGTGCATGCCGAACAACCCCTCACAGGGAAAACGCTCCAGTAAGCCGTCCGCCAGCATCGCCTCGGCGCCGCCCTGGCCTTCTTCGGCGGGTTGGAAAATCAGGTTCAAAGTGCCGTGAAATTTCCGCGTCGCCGCCAAGTAACGCGCGGCGCCGAGCAACATGGTGGTGTGGCCGTCATGGCCGCAGGCATGCATGCAGCCGGCATGCTGGCTGGTATAGGCCGCACCGGTGTTTTCGATGATGGGCAAAGCGTCCATATCGGCGCGAATCCCCAACGTGCGCGAGCTGTTGCCATTGCGCAGCACGCCGACTACACCGGTCTTGCCGATGCCGGTGTGCACCTCGTAACCCCACTCTTTAAGTGACTGTGCGACCAACGCTGAGGTGCGGTTCTCTTCAAAGCCGAGTTCGGGATGGGCGTGGATATCGTGACGCACAGCGTGCAAGTCGCTGGCAACGTCGCTGAGCCAATCCAGGATGTGCTGGTGCGGGCGCATGGTGATTCTCCTCACAGGCGGGTGGTCCCGTTCTTGTTGGCGACACATCGACAGCTAAGCGCGATGTGGGCGTGAGGACAATCAAAGGTGGTTCCACTCTGTGGAACCTCAGGGCTGGCTCTTTTTCCGGGAACCATGCAGAGGACCCAATGTGGGAGCTGGCTTGCCTGCGATGGCGGCGGGTCAGCTAAACATTTGTAACTACCCCACCGCTAACGGGAGCAAGCTCCCTCGCCACAACTGGCGCCGCAGGCCTATCAGACTTATACGACGAAACTCCCGGAATCGTCCGACTTTACCCTAAGTAAATCCCTCTCCAGAGTTTGGCTTGCTGCTGACTTTCCCTTACTCGTTTACCTCGATTGAAATGCGTCACGCGTATCGAGGCGGGGAGGAAAGCACGGCCAAACACCATATGGATAAAGGGTAAAAACAATGAGTGAAGGGCACTTTGTTGGTCTAGGTGACAAAACTACATGCGGCGGTAAGATTCTCGACGGTGACGCCAGGGTAAATATTCACGGTGTTCTCCACGCGCGTGAAGGCGACCGAGTGACGTGCGGGAAACATGCAGGGACTTACCAGATCCTAGGCGGCATTTCCCATATTCAAAGTCATGGGAAACGTGTCGCTGGCACGCTGGACAGCTTCAGCAGTTGCCCCTGTCGAGCTCGCCTGATTCCCTCAGTGTACTCGGCCACCTACGTAAACCAGAGCGCCCCATCACCCATGGGTCAGAGAGTTGCTCCATCGAATGTATACGCTGTAAACGGCAGCCCTGCAGCACCGCATCAATCTGGTTTCGTGCCGTCCGCTCATACAGTGCCAACAGTATTCAACGGTGCGCACGGCCAGGAGCCTGGTTTCTATATCGTTCCCCAAAGCATGACCCGCGAAGCGCTGGAAGCCACACTTTTTCCAACGCTCGACCCGGCGGTAATGCGCAAGTTTCAAGCACTGAATCCGGATACGAGCCACGTCAAAGCCGGCTCGTTGATCGTTCTCAGCGATCCGAACAACACCTCCTGCACCCATCAGGAGGCGCAGCTGATGCAGGCTGCACAACACGTCGATGCCTCCCTGAATGCATTGACGCCGGAGGAGGCGGACTTTCTGTATCGCCACGGTGCCGAAATCGCCAATTTCATAGGCCACACCTCAACCTGGCTCGGCGTCAGCGCTGTGGTGATGGAAACGCACATGAACAACCTACGCGACACTCTCCAAGCCATCGAGCGCCTGCATCAACAAAATTATCGCCAGCACGGTCACCTTAAATCGCCCCAGTTCTTCGCGGATCGACAGCGTCTTATGAACCAGTTGGATGCCCATCTGTTGAACTCCACTCGACTGCGTGGCCAAACCACCCTGGGCGACCACCCAAAGTTGAAAACGGCCCTCGGCATTTCCAGTCGCAGCTTGGTGCATCATTGGGACAAAGCCGGTACGCCAGGGCAGATTCCGGGTTATTCCGCCCACGTGGAAGCGACCAGCCGCGCTACCAGATACATGAAGGCGGGCGGTTACATCGCGATTGGGATTGGCGGAGTATCTTCGCTGACGGCTATTGAGCAGGTGTGTAACGGCGAATCTGGACCAGCTTGTGAAAAGGTCAAGTTTACTGAAGGCGGAAAATTTGGGCTTTCTACTGCCCTCGGCGTTGCAGGTGGCGCGATGGCTAGTTCTGCCAGTGGTCCGATCTGCCTGGCGATTGGCGTAGCCACTGGAGGTATCGGAGGTGTTGTATGCATCGCAGCTATAGTAGGGACAGGCGCATGGATGGGGACGACTGTTGGTAGTATGACTGGCGAAGCTATCGGAGAAAAAATTTACGAAATGACTCAACCATGACCAGTATCGACACTTGGCCTCCCTGGGCTGCAATCTTTGTTTTGGGGGCCCCAGGTCTGCTCGCAGTTGCCGGGATTGCTCATAGTTTGCACCTGAGCCACCGTCATCTGGACGCATTAAAGGAGGCTTTGAAAAACAGTCGGTATATCTACCTATGGGGAGATAGCCTGGGAAAACGGGGCTTGATTTGGTCACTCTTGGAAATATCAAAAATCGCGGGGATGGTCGTGTGGCCGAGGGCTTATGTTCTTACCGGTGATGTAAATCCTGCTGATATCGAAACATTTCCAGCTCGTCTGAAACGGCGTCTGATCGTCAATATGACGCTGATGTTCACGTCATTCACATGGGGGGTAGTTGCCGCCATGCTTGTGAAGTTCAGGTAGCTCAAACGGGCCTCAGCCGAGGTCCGACATCAGAAAAAAAACAGCGCCGTTGCGTCCGCCAGCGCATATCCCCTGTGGGAGCGGGCTTGCTCGCGAATGCGCAATACCAGCCAATACATGTGTTGACTGACCCACCGCATTCGCGAGCAAGCCCACACAGGGGTGATGGGGGTGTCAGGGAGTCAGGCGGCAGCCTTGGCGGTTGCCCATCCATCGCGCTGTATGCGTACGCCCCAAGCCGCTCGCCGTGACTTCACTGCGCTCAGGCGTGTCGATAAATGCACTGGTCGGCACGTACTGCTTCACATACCCGAGGCAATACTGCGCCGGGTTGTTGGCCACATACCGGCACGAGCAGTACTCCTTGGCGGTGTACGCCGCGATGATGTCGGGGAAGGCTTGCAGGTTGACGCGCTCGTGCCAAACCCAGCCGAACAATGCGAAAAGCAACACCAGTAAAACGCTGATGAACGGATGACGACGGATCATGAGCGCACCGCCGCCAGCACGCGTTTGAGCAGTTCGTTATGCCGGTAACTGCCATCGCGATCATCGCCGTAGCGCACGATCACCAGATGTTCATCAGGCAGCACAAACAGCGCCTGGCCCCAGTGCCCCAGCGCGGCGAAGGCGGTGGCCGGTGCGTCGGGCCAAGGTCGGGGGGCGCCGGTGTTGAGCCACCAATGGCCGCCCGGCACGGCTTCATCCTGGCCGGCTTTGTAGTGGTCGAAGGGCCTGCGGTTGAAGGCGACCCAGTCTTTGGGCAGCAGTTGCCGCTCGCCCCAGCGCCCATCCCGCGCCATCAGTAGCCCTACTCGTGCCAGATCCCGGGCCGTGAGGTAGGCATAGGACGACGCGACAAACGTCTCATCAGCATCGGTTTCCCAGGTTGCGTCGCGAATGCCCAGGGGCTGGAACAGCGCGTCCCACGGGTAGGTCATGTAGGCCTTGTGGCCGAGCATGCCCTTGAGCGCGGCGGACAGGATATTGCTGTCGCCACTGGAATAACGGAAAGCCTGGCCAGGGGCGGCGACCGCATCGGTATCCGCTGCGAATTGCGCCATGTCGGTGTGGCCACGGGTGTAGAGCATCGCCACCACCGAAGATTTCAACGGGGCGTATTCGTAGTCTTCCTGCCAATCCAACCCCGAGGCCCAGTGCAGCAGGTCGGCCATGCTCACCTTGGGATGCCGCTTCATCGGTGGGTAGAAACGTGCGGCGGGGTCGCTGAGTTTGAAGCGGCCTTGCCCATAGGCCACGCCCAGCACGGTAGCCATCAGGCTTTTGCTGACGGACCAAGTGAGGTGCGGCGTGCTGGCAGTGGTGGGCGCGGCGTAGCGTTCATAAATGATTTGGCCGTCACGAATGACCAGCAACGCATCGGTGCGAATACCGGTGCGGGTGGCATCGTCGCGGGGTGGGAAAGCGTAGGCGTCCAGGGCATCGACAGCGGGACCGGCGAGGGCTGTGCCCAGGGCCCACTCGTTATCAGGCCAGATTTCAGCGCGGGCATTAAGGGTGACAAACAGCAGGGCAACGCACAACAGGCCTCGGACCATGGACGCAAACTCAAGGGGGGCATTCAAGCCCGCGAGCCTAGCCCACGCCAGTGACAGATTTGCGACAAGGGGGCTGTCATCCAACCGTCACCTTAACTTCATGGAGCTGACACCGAGGCTACATAGCCTGACTTTGGACAACAAAGTCGACTGGCCGCAACCTGGCCGGCACCCGGAGACTCGCTATGACTCAGATCGCCCGCATCAGCGACAAAGGCAATGAACGCCGTCTGCAAGCCGAACGCCTGGTAGGCGCACAGGCATTGCAGGAAGCCCAGGCCCTGCGGTTCAACGTGTTCAGCGGCGAATTCAACGCCAAGCTGAAAGGCGCGGAACTAGGTCTGGACATGGATGACTATGATGTTCACTGCAGCCATATCGGCGTGCGGGATTTGAACAGCGGCCGACTCGTCGCCACCACCCGCCTGCTCGACCACCAGGCCGCCAGCACCCTGGGCCGGTTCTACAGTGAAGAAGAATTCAGCCTGCATGGCCTGCTGCACTTGCAGGGCCCGATCCTGGAGATCGGCCGTACCTGCGTCGACCCGGCCTACCGCAACGGCGGCACCATCGCGGTGCTCTGGGGCGAGTTGGCCGAGGTGCTCAACCAGGGCGGCTACAGCTACCTTATGGGCTGCGCGAGCATCCCGATGCACGATGGCGGCATCCAGGCCCACGCGATCATGCAGCGCTTGCGCGAGCGCTACCTGTGCAACGAACACCTGCGCGCCGAACCGAAAAAACCGCTGCCGGCCTTGGACCTGCCGTCCAACGTCATCGCCGAAATGCCACCGCTGCTCAAGGCCTACATGCGCCTGGGCGCGAAGATCTGCGGCGAGCCGTGCTGGGATGAAGACTTCCAGGTGGCCGACGTGTTTATCCTGCTCAAGCGCGACGAGTTGTGCCCGCGCTACGCGCGCCACTTCAAGGCGGCCATGTGATGAACCGCCTGCGCATTTACGGGCGCATCGCCCGCGTGCTGTTGGTGGTGGGGCTGGGGTTGAGCATGGCCAGTGTGTTCGGCCTGTTCGAGCGCCTGGGGGTGGCTAACTCGATGGTGCGGCGCCAGCGTTGGTCGCGCTTTTTTATGGCGCGACTGACCAACGCCCTGCCCTTTCGCGTGACGGTGCATGGGGAGTTGCCGCAAACGCCGATGCTGTGGGTGAGCAATCACGTGTCCTGGACGGATATCCCATTGCTGGGCATGGTGGCGCCGATGTCGTTTTTGTCCAAGGCCGAGGTGCGTACCTGGCCGGTGGCGGGCTGGCTGGCGGCCAAGGCGGGCAGCCTGTTTATTCGTCGCGGTTCAGGTGACAGCCAGTTGATCCGCAAGCAGATGACCCGTCATCTGGAGCAACAGCATCCCTTGCTGATGTTCCCCGAAGGCACCACCACCGACGGGCGCGGCCTGCGCACGTTTCATGGGCGCTTGCTGGCCAGCGCGATCGATGCGGATGTGTCATTGCAGCCGGTAGCGATTCGTTATCTGCGCGACGGCCAAGTCGACCCGCTGGCGCCCTTTATTGGCGATGATGATTTGCTCTCGCACCTGATGCGCTTGTTTTCCAATGACCGCGGCGATGTGGAGATTCATGTGCTCAAGCCGATTGCCTGCGCCGGGCAGGAACGTGCGGCATTGGCGTATCAGGCGCAGCAGGCGGTGCAGAAGGCGTTGTTTGGTGAAGCGGCGCGACCGGTCGAACCACGCGGCACCTTGATTGCCGCCTGAACACGATTATCTGTAGGAGCGAGCTTGCTCGCGAAAAACTCAGAAGCGCCGCGTTCATTCAGGAAGCCCGCGTTATCGTTAGCGATTTTCGCGAGCAAGCTCGCTCCTACAGAAGGCCTGCAAGATGGGGTAGAACTCACTGAAGTCCCGACTCAGCGGCTCATACAAAACCCGCAACTCCTGCATCGCATACCCTAGCTCCTCGGGCTGTGTCAGCCGCCGCGAAATCCCCCGCAGCACCTGGTCCATCACCGCAAAATCGCGGTATGAGCCCAACCAGTCATCCGCTGCCATATACGGCGCTATCTGCGCCAGCCGCCCCGGCAACGCGGGTTCGGCCGCCAACACCCGGTACACCTGCGACGTGAAACGCTCCAGGGGCTGGTCGGCATACAACGCCCAATCCCGCGCCAGGCAATGGTCAAAAAACACATCGAGGACGATGCCGGCATAGCGCCTGCGGGTCTGGCTGAAGCGTGACAACGCCGCCCCCACCAAGGGGTGGCTATCGGTGAACCGGTCGATGGAGCGATGCAGCTGGATCGCCGCTTCGATTTGCGGGCTGAACTGGCCCTGCAGGCGGCCTTTGACGAAATCGCCATAGAGGCTGCCCAGCAATTGCGCCGGAAGTTGGCCGCCCAGGTGCAGATGTGCGAGATAATTCATGCCGCGCAGTCTACCACTGCCACCTACATATCGTTATAACCCGATATACCGATTCGCTTTGACCTCAGATCAAAATCATATTGGTATATCGGGATATGACGATTTAAAGTTCGCCTCATCGCGATATAACGCTTTACCACACCGAGCACCCTGCCATGTCCATCGACCTCGACGAAATAATAAAAGCCCTGGCGCACCCAGTACGACGAGACATCCTCACCTGGCTCAAAGACCCGAAAGTGCAGTTCCCCGAGCAATTGCACAACCACGAGTACGGCATCTGCGCCGGGCAGATCGACCAGCGCTGCGGCTTGTCCCAGTCGACCGTGTCGGCCCACCTGGCCACCTTGCAACGGGCGGGGTTGATCAGCAGCCAGAAGGCCGGGCAGTGGCACTTTTTCAAGCGCAACGAGGAAGTGATCCAAGCCTTTCTCACGGCGCTCATCACCGAACTCAGCGCACCGTAATCACCAAGGACACGCCCCATGCCCCTCTCGCTACTCATACTGGCCCTGAGCGCCTTCGCCATCGGCACCACCGAGTTCGTCATCATGGGCCTGCTGCCCGATGTGGCGGCGGACCTGGGTGTGTCGATTCCCGGCGCCGGCTGGCTGGTCACCGGCTACGCCCTGGGCGTGGCCATCGGCGCACCGTTCATGGCACTGGCCACCGCCAAGCTGCCACGCAAGGCGGCGCTGGTAGCGTTGATGGGTGTTTTCATTATCGGCAACCTGCTCTGCGCTCTGGCAAGCGACTACAACGTGCTGATGTTTGCCCGTGTGGTCACGGCGTTGTGCCACGGTGCCTTCTTCGGGATTGGTTCGGTGGTGGCGGCCAACCTGGTGCCGGCCAACAAGCGTGCTTCGGCGGTGGCGCTGATGTTCACCGGATTGACCCTGGCCAACGTGCTGGGCGTGCCCCTGGGTACGGCGCTGGGCCAGGAAGCCGGCTGGCGCTCGACCTTCTGGGCCGTGACCGTGATTGGCGTGATCGCCTTGGTCGGCCTTATTCGCTTTTTGCCCGCCAAGCGTGACGAAGAAAAACTCGATATGCGCGCCGAACTAGCCGCCCTCAAGGGTGCCGGTATCTGGTTGTCGCTGAGCATGACCGCGCTGTTTGCTGCGTCCATGTTCACCCTCTTTACCTATGTCGCACCGCTGCTCGGCGATGTCACTGGCGTGTCGCCCAAAGGCGTGACCTGGACCCTGCTGCTGATCGGCCTGGGCCTCACCGTGGGCAACATCATCGGCGGCAAACTGGCAGACAAGCGCCTGGCGGCCACCTTAATCGGCGTGTTCATCAGCATGGCGGTGGTGTCCACGCTGCTGAGCTGGACCAGCGTTGCGGTGATCCCAACCGAGATCACCCTGTTCCTGTGGGCCACCGCCTCGTTCGCCGCCGTGCCGGCGCTGCAAATCAACGTGGTGACCTTCGGCAAGGCCGCGCCGAACCTGGTATCCACCTTGAACATCGGTGCCTTCAACATTGGCAACGCCCTCGGCGCCTGGGTCGGCGGCAGCGTAATTGCCCACGGCTTCGGCCTGACCAGCGTGCCGCTGGCGGCCGCCGCACTGGCGATTCTCGCGCTGCTGGTGACCCTCATCACTTTCCGTCAGGGCGGCAATGCCGACCTGGCCCCCGCGACCCACTGATCAACTTAAAAGAGAAGGTGTTTTTTCCATGACGACTATTTTCGATCCGATCACACTGGGCGACGTGCAGCTGTCGAACCGCATCATCATGGCGCCGCTGACCCGCTGCCGCGCAGATGCCGGGCGCGTGCCCAATGCGCTGATGGCCGAGTACTACGTGCAGCGCGCCTCCGCGGGGCTGATTCTCAGCGAAGCCACTTCCGTGACGCCCATGGGCGTGGGCTACCCGGACACCCCCGGCATCTGGTCCAACGATCAGGTGCGCGGCTGGGCCAACATCACCAAGGCCGTGCATGGCGCGGGCGGCAAGATCTTCCTGCAGTTGTGGCACGTTGGCCGTATTTCCCACGAGTCCTACCTGAACGGCGAAACCCCGGTGGCTCCGAGTGCGGTCCAGGCTAAAGGCCACGTCAGCCTGGTTCGCCCATTGGCCGACTACCCAACCCCGCGCGCCCTGGAAACCGCTGAAGTCGCCGACATCGTCGACGCCTACCGCACCGGCGCCGAGAACGCCAAGGCCGCCGGTTTCGACGGCGTGGAAATCCACGGCGCCAACGGCTACCTGCTCGACCAGTTCCTGCAAAGCAGCACCAACCAGCGCACCGATCAGTACGGTGGCTCTTTGGAAAACCGTGCGCGCCTGTTGCTGGAAGTCACCGACGCCGCCATCGAAGTCTGGGGCGCTGGCCGCGTGGGCGTACACCTGGCACCGCGTGCTGACGCCCATGACATGGGCGACGACAACCTCGCCGAGAACTTCACCTACGTCGCCAGCGAACTGGGCAAGCGCGGAATCGCGTTCATCTGCTCCCGCGAAAAGGAAGGCGCAGACAGCCTTGGCCCACAGCTGAAAAAAGCCTTCGGCGGTGCGTACATCGCCAACGAACGCTTCACCAAAGACAGCGCCAATGCCTGGCTGGCGGCGGGCAAGGCGGACGCAGTGGCCTTCGGTATTCCCTTCATCGCCAACCCGGACCTGCCGGCGCGGCTCAAGGCTGATGCACCGTTGAACGAGCCGCACCCGGAAACCTTCTATGGCAAAGGCCCGGTGGGTTACATCGACTACCCGACGCTGCCGATCTAACCTAACCCGCAAACCCAATACTGTAGGAGCGAGCTTGCTCGCGAAAAACTAACAGGCGCCGCGCTCACTCAGGAAGCACGCGTTATCGTTAACGTTTTTCGCGAGCAAGCTCGCTCCTACAGTGTCAGGGGCCCCCACATTTGTGCCCCGTTGGAAACATCGCTTCACAGAACGGCAACAATATCGCTACAAAATACTTAGCCGGCTACCTATCAACCGCCCGCCATGCCGTATATAAAGTCACCCCACAAATCAGGCAGAAGGACGATTGACTGTCCTTAGGCTTTACTGTTGACACAACGGGTTGCAATTACGCATTTTGTTTCAATTGCGCAGGCTGGGGCTCAGGCGCAGCATGTCCAGCCCTATGTCAGCCCAGCGCTCGGCGTCCTGGTGCAGTTCAAAGCTATCGGGGACCAGCAGCCACTGGCCGATCAAACCGTGGATGAAGGCATGTATGCAGACAGCCCCACGGGTGGTGTCGAGATTTTCAGGCAGTTGCCCGCGATTGACCGCGTTACGCAACGTCAGGCTGATACGCAGGTTGCATTCCAGGCTGTGGGTCTGGCGCTGGCGGCGCATGTCGCACATTTCATCGGTGAACTCGCACTTATGAAACAGAATCTCGTTGATGCGCCGGGTTTTCGGGTCCAGGGCCACTTCATGGTAGAGATGAATCAGCAGCTTGCGCATACAGCCCAGCGGGTCGACTTCATCCTCGCTTTCACTCGCCCGGGCCAATTCGTCCAGAGGTTCGTGCAACGTGTCGAGCAAGGCCTGGAGCAAATCGGACTTATTGCTGAAATGCCAATAGATAGCCCCACGCGTCACCCCTGCCAGCGCGGCGATGTCCGCCAGGGTGGTGCGCGCCACGCCACGCTCATAAAAGGCTTGCTCGGCGGCTTGGAGAATCTGGCTGCGCGTTTCCTGAGCTTCCTCTTTGGTGCGACGAACCATGGCAGTAAAACCTCAATCAGGACACTGTGGATGGTACTTGACCACCATCTGAATAATTGTGGGACGACGCCGTCATGGGCGCCGAACGTACTAGAATCGAGGCTTGCGGCGGTGCTTTGTCAGCATTGCGCGAAGCCTGTCAAGAGTTTACAAACAACCATGAACGTAAGTATATTGCGTAGCAAGCTACTTATCCACTCATGGCTTGTTTTTTACCCTTCCACACTTCTTGTGCGCACTCTGCGCGCCTGACCCGAGGATCTTCATGCAACTTAAGCCAGCTGTTACCGCTCTGGTCACTGCCGTCGCCCTGGCATCGCTGCTCAGCGGATGTAAAAAGGAAGAAGCGGCACCGCCCGCTCAAACCCCTCAGGTCGGCGTGGTCACCATTCAACCGCAAGCCTATACCCTGACCACCGAGCTGCCAGGCCGCACCACGGCCTTTCGCATTGCGGAAGTTCGGCCGCAGGTCAACGGCATCATTCTCAAGCGCCTGTTCAAGGAAGGCGCCGACGTGAAGGAAGGGCAACAGCTCTACCAGATCGACCCATCGGTGTATGAGGCCACGCTCAAAAGCGCGCAAGCCAGCCTGACCCAGACCAAGTCCATCACCGATCGCTACAAGCAATTGGTCGATGAGCAAGCCGTCAGCCGCCAGGAATACGACACCGCCGTCGCCAACCGCATGACTGCCGAAGCAAACGTTCAAACCGCCCAGATCAACGTGCGCTACACCAAGGTGTACGCGCCGATCTCCGGGCGTATCGGCCGTTCTGCGGTCACCGAAGGCGCACTGGTCAGCAACGGCCAGGCCGACGCCATGGCGGTGATCCAGCAACTGGACCCGATCTACGTCGACGTCACGCAATCTTCGGCTGAAATGCTCAAGCTGCGTCGCGACCTGGCCAGCGGCCAACTGGAAAAAGCCGGCGACAACGCTGCCAAGGTCAAACTGACCCTGGAAGACGGCACGGCCTACGCCCAGGACGGCAAGCTGGAGTTCTCCGAAGTGTCGGTCGACCAGACCACCGGTTCCGTGACCCTGCGTGCCGTGTTCCCCAACCCTGACCATGTGCTGCTGCCGGGCATGTTCGTGCACGCCCAGCTGCTGGCCGGTGTGAACAGCAAGGCCATCCTGGCTCCGCAGCAAGGCGTGACCCGCGACCTGCGCGGCATTCCTACGGCGCTGATCGTGAACAAGGACAACAAGGTCGAGCAACGCGAACTGGTTGCCAACCGTACCGCCGGTGCCTACTGGCTGGTGGAAAAAGGCCTCAATGCCGGTGATCGCGTCATCACCGAAGGCTTGCAGTACGTCAAGCCGGGCGCCGAGGTGAAGGTCACGGAAGCCTCCAACGCTAAACCCGCCGGTACCGCTGCAGCGCCTGCTGCCGCTGCTGGTCAAGGGGAGTAATCCATGTCGAAATTTTTTATCGACCGTCCCATTTTCGCCTGGGTAATTGCCCTGGTGATCATGCTGGTCGGGGCACTCTCGATCCTGAAGTTGCCCATCAACCAGTACCCGGCCATTGCGCCAACGGCCATTGATATCCAGGTGACCTACCCAGGCGCGTCCGCACAAACCGTGCAGGACACCGTGGTGCAGGTCATCGAGCAACAGCTCAACGGTATCGACAACCTGCGTTATGTCTCCTCGGACAGTAACTCCGACGGCAGCATGACCATCACCGTGACGTTCAACCAAGGTACCAACCCGGATATCGCCCAGGTTCAGGTACAGAACAAGCTGAACCTGGCCACCCCACTGCTGCCGCAAGAAGTGCAGCAACAGGGTATCCGTGTGACCAAGTCGGTGAAGAACTTCCTGATGGTAATCGGTCTGGTGTCGGAAGACGGCAGCATGACCAAGGACGACCTCTCCAACTACATCGTGTCCAACATCCAGGACCCGATCTCCCGTACCGCGGGGGTGGGTGACTTCCAGGTGTTCGGTTCGCAGTACGCCATGCGTATCTGGCTCGACCCGGCCAAGCTGAATAACTACCAGCTCACGCCAGTGGACGTCAGCAATGCGATCAAGGCCCAGAACGTGCAGGTGGCCACCGGCCAACTGGGCGGCCTGCCTGCCCTGCCAGGCACCCAGCTGAACGCCACGATCATCGGCAAGACGCGCCTGCAAAGCACCGAAGAATTCGCCAAGATCCTGATGAAGGTGAACACCGATGGCTCCCAGGTTCGCCTGGGTGACGTCGCGCGCATCGAACTGGGCGGCCAGAACTACAGCATCAGTGCACAGTTCAACGGCAAGCCGGCTTCGGGTATGGCGATCAAGCTGGCGGCCGGGGCCAACGCACTGGACACCGGCAAGGCCATCCGCGAAACAGTCAAGTCCCTGGAGCCGTTCTTCCCGCCTGGCATGAAGGCGGTGGTGCCCTATGACACCACCCCGGTGGTGACCGAATCGATCTCCGGTGTGGTTCACACCCTGGTCGAAGCGATCGTGCTGGTGTTCCTGGTGATGTTCCTGTTCTTGCAGAACTTCCGCGCCACCATCATCACCACCATGACCGTACCGGTGGTATTGCTGGGTACCTTCGGGATCCTGGCGGCGTGCGGCTTCACCATCAACACCCTGACCATGTTCGGCATGATCCTGGCCATCGGCTTGCTGGTGGACGATGCCATCGTTGTGGTGGAAAACGTCGAACGGGTAATGGCCGAGGAGCACCTGTCGCCCAAGGAAGCAACGATCAAGTCCATGGGCCAGATCCAGGGCGCCCTGGTGGGTATTGCCCTGGTACTCTCGGCGGTACTGCTGCCGATGGCGTTCTTCGGTGGTTCCACCGGCGTGATCTACCGGCAGTTCTCCATCACCATTGTTTCGGCGATGGCGTTGTCGGTACTGGTTGCCCTGATCTTCACCCCGGCGTTGTGCGCCACCATGCTCAAGCCGATTGATCCGGAAAAACACGGCCAACCCAAGCGCGGCTTCTTCGGCTGGTTCAACCGCACCTTCGACCGTGGCGTACTCAAGTACGAGCGCGGCGTGGGCGGCATGATCAAGCACAAGATCCCTGCGTTCCTGGTGTATGCGCTGATCCTGGTCGGCATGATCTGGATGTTCACCCGTATTCCAAGCGCGTTCCTGCCTGAGGAAGACCAGGGTGTGATCTTCGCCCAGGTGCAGACACCGGTCGGTGCTTCGGCTGAGCGCACGCAAAAAGTCGTCGACGACATGCGCGCCTTCCTGCTGAACGACAAGGAAGGCGAGCCAGGCGAAGGCAAGGCGGTGAAGTCGGTGTTTACCGTGAACGGCTTCAACTTTGCTGGCCGTGGCCAGAGCTCGGGTCTCGCGTTCGTGATGCTCAAGCCGTGGGATGAGCGTGACTCGACCCAATCGGTGTTCGAAGTGGCCAAGCGTGCCCAGGGTTACTTCTTCGGGGCCTTCAAGGACGCCATGGTATTTGCCATCGTGCCGCCTTCGGTACTGGAGCTGGGTAACGCCACCGGTTTCGACGTGTTCCTGCAAGACCAGGGTGGCGTCGGCCACGACAAGCTGATGGCTGCACGTAACCAGTTCCTGGGCGCGGCAGCACAAAGCAAGGTGCTGGCCGGCGTACGTCCTAACGGCGTGAACGATGAGCCGCAGTACGAGCTGACCGTTGACGACGAGAAGGCCAGTGCCCAAGGCATCAGCCTCGCCGATATCCAGCAGACCCTGGCCATTGCGTTGGGTGGCAGCTACATCAACGACTTCATCGACCGTGGTCGCGTGAAGAAGGTGTATGTACAAGGTGACGCGGCCAGCCGCATGTCGCCCGAAGACCTGGACAAATGGTACGTGCGCAGCAACGACGGGAAGATGGTGCCGCTGTCGGCCATCTCGTCGGGCCAGTGGATCTACGGTTCGCCCAAGCTTTCGCGATACAACGGTGTAGCGGCGATGGAAATCCTCGGTACCCCGGCACCGGGCTACAGTACCGGTGATGCGATGGCCGAAGTCGAGCGCATTGCCAAAGAACTGCCGGCCGGTGTTGGTTACGCCTGGACAGGCCTGTCGTACGAAGAACGCCTTTCCGGTTCCCAGGCGCCAGCCCTGTACGCACTGTCGCTGCTGGTCGTGTTCCTGTGCCTGGCGGCACTGTACGAAAGCTGGTCGATCCCGATCGCGGTGATTCTGGTTGTGCCACTGGGTGTGATCGGTGCACTGATCGCCACCAGCATGCGCGGCTTGTCCAACGACGTGTTCTTCCAGGTGGGCCTGTTGGTGACGGTGGGCCTGGCGGCGAAAAACGCCATCCTCATCGTGGAATTCGCCAAGGAACTGCATGAGCAAGGCAAAGGCATCGTCGAGGCGGCTATCGAAGCATCCCGCATGCGTCTGCGTCCGATCATCATGACCTCGTTGGCGTTCATGCTCGGCGTACTGCCGCTGGCAATCTCCACCGGTGCCGGCTCAGGCAGCCAGCACGCAATCGGTACCGGCGTTATCGGCGGTATGATCACGGCCACTGTGCTGGCGATCTTCTGGGTGCCGCTGTTCTACGCAACCGTGTCCGCCGCTGGCGAACGCAAAAAGAAAGACACTACTGAAACTCCTAAAGAGGCTGGCCAATGAGCAAGTCGCTACTTTCCCTAGCCGTCACCGCATTCGTGCTCAGTGGCTGCTCGCTGATACCTGACTATCAGCGCCCCGAAGCGCCGGTAGCCGCGCAGTTCCCGCAGGGGCCGGCGTATTCGTCGGCCCAGGCGCCGAGCCAGGCCGCTGCCGAGCAAGGCTGGAAGCAGTTTTTCCATGACCCTGCCCTGCAACAGCTGATCCAGACCGCGTTGGTGAACAACCGTGATCTGCGTGTCGCGGCGCTGAACATCGACGCCTATGCAGCGCAGTACCAGATCCAGCGTGCCGACCTGTTCCCGGCGGTATCGGCCACCGGTAACGGCAGCCGCTCGCGCACCCCGGCCAAGCTGTCGCAGACCGGCGAATCGACTATTGCCAGCCAGTACTCGGCGGGCCTTGGTATCAGTTCGTATGAGCTGGACCTGTTCGGCCGCGTGCGCAGCCTCAGTGAAGAAGCGTTGCAAAAGTACTTCGCCACTGAAGAAGCGCGCCGCAGCACCCAAATCAGCCTGGTGGCCAGCGTGGCGAATGCCTACCTGACCTGGCAGGCCGACAAGGAGCTGCTCAAGCTGACCCAGGACACCCTGGCCGCGTTCGAGCAAAGCTACAAGCTCACCTCGCGCAGCAATGAAGTCGGCGTGGCCTCGGCCCTCGACCTCAGCCAGGCACGCACCTCGGTGGAAAACGCCCGTGTGCAACTGGCGCGTTACACCCGCCAGGTGGCCCAGGACGAAAACAGCCTGACCCTGCTGCTGGGCACCGGCCTGCCGGCGAATATCGCCAGCAAGCCGCTGTCCGATGACCTGCTCAGCGAAGTGCCGGCCGGCTTGCCATCAGACCTGCTGCAACGCCGTCCCGACATCGTGCAGGCCGAGTACAACCTCAAGGCGGCCAACGCCAATATCGGCGCGGCCCGTGCGGCGTTCTTCCCGAGCATCAGCCTGACCGCCAGCGCCGGCACCGCCAGCCCTACTCTGGGCGGCCTGTTCAAAGGCGGTTCGGGGACCTGGGCGTTTGCCCCGCAGATCAACATCCCGATCTTCAACGCCGGTAGCCTGCGCGCAAGCCTGGACTACTCGAAGATCCAGAAAGAGATCAACGTGGCCAACTACGAGAAGGCCATCCAGACCGGCTTCCAGGAAGTCTCCGACGGCCTCGCCGCACGGGCGACCTACAAGCAGCAACTGGATGCCCAGCGCGGCTTCGTCGAGGCCAACCAGGATTACTACCGCCTGGCCGAGCGTCGCTACCGCATTGGTGTCGACAGCAACCTGACCTTCCTCGACGCCCAGCGCCAACTGTTCAGTGCCCAGCAATCGCTGATCACCGACCGCCTGGCGCAGCTCACCAGCGAGGTCAACCTGTACAAGGCCCTCGGCGGTGGCTGGAACGAGCAGACCGCGAAGAACGAGCCGTTGAAAGAACAAGCACCGCCGTTGAAGTTGTTCTGATAGCGCAGGTGTGAAAAAACCGCTTCCCTTACCGGAGGCGGTTTTTTTATGCCCGGCTTTTTGCCTCGGCAACTTGCGTTCGATCATCGCCCACAACCCGCCCTCCCCCACTTTCATCACCCCCGCACCGCCGCGCACCATGGCCGCCACCTGCATAAACCCAATAACAACAGGTCCACACCATGAGCACTTTCCAACCGCGCCAGCTGTTGCTGGCGGCTGCTGTCGCCAGTTCTGCCCTGCCCGTTTTCGCCCAGGAGCACGGCTTTCTCGAAGACGCCAGCGCCAACCTCAACCTGCGTAACTTCTTCTTCAACCGCAACTTCACCAACCCGACCAAAACCCAGGGTGGCGCGCAGGAGTGGACGCAAAGTTTCATCCTCGACGCCAAGTCCGGTTTCACCCAGGGCACAGTCGGTTTTGGTGTGGACGTGCTGGGCTTGTACTCGCTCAAGCTCGATGGCGGGCGTGGCACGGGCGGCACGCAGTTGCTGCCGCTGGACCATGACGGCCGGCCAGCCGATGAGTTTGGCCGGCTGGGCGTGGCATTCAAGGCGCGCTTTTCCAAGACCGAGCTGAAGGTGGGCGAATGGATGCCGGTGCTGCCGATCCTGCGCTCCGACGATGGTCGCTCCTTGCCACAGACCCTGCGTGGCGGGCAAATCACCTCCAAGGAAATCGACGGCCTGACCCTCTATGGCGGCCAATTCCGCGCCAATAGCCCGCGGGACGACGGCAGCATGAGCGACATGTCGATGGTCGGCAAAACCGCCTTCACTTCCGACCGCTTCAACTTCCAGGGCGCCGAGTACGCATTCAACGACAAACGCACCCAAGTCGGCGTGTGGAATGCCCAGCTCAAGGACATCTACAGCCAGCAGTTCGTCAATCTGATCCACAGCCAGCCTGTGGGCGACTGGACCCTGGGCGCCAACCTGGGCTTCTTCTACGGCAAGGACGACGGCAACGCTCGCGCCGGGGACCTGGACAACAAAACCTGGTCCGGCCTGTTTTCGGCCAGGTACGGTGGCAACACCTTCTACGTCGGCCTGCAAAAACTCACCGGCGACAGCGCCTGGATGCGCGTCAACGGCACCAGCGGCGGCACCCTGGCCAACGACAGCTACAACTCCAGCTACGACAACGCACAGGAGAAATCCTGGCAGGTTCGCCACGACTACAACTTCGCCGCCCTCGGCGTACCGGGCCTGACCCTGATGAACCGCTATATCAGCGGCAGCAACGTGCACACCGGCACTATCACCGACGGCAAGGAGTGGGGCCGTGAGACCGAAGTGGGCTACACAGTGCAGAGCGGCACCCTGAAAAACCTCAACGTGCGCTGGCGCAATTCCAGCATGCGCAGGGATTACAGCAACAACGAGTTCGATGAGAACCGGTTGATCGTCAGCTATCCAATCAGCCTGTTATAGAGACGCCGTGCATCAGGCACGTCAAAACCCGGACCTGCGGCAAGCCCTTGCATCTGCCTATCAACGCACGGGGCATGCCGCTCCCCCCGCCTACCCGAGCGTGCGCAGCGTTTAACCGCTGTGCACCGGTCATCAAGCAGTGTTTCCAACACGGGATGCCTGATTACTCTCATAACCTGGGTACATCCAGCACCAATAAATGAAGGAACGATTACCTTCACAGTCACCACTCATGGATGCCTGACCTTCGTACAAACGAAAGCTTGGAAAAACTACCCACCTCGAATAGGCAGATGGCTATCCAATGAACTCAGTAACCCCTCCAATCGCCCCACCCACGACGCCCGTCCCCTCCGCCCCCCAGGGGAGCACCGACCGCCCGGCAGTCCCCACCAGTGGCACCTGGGTGCGCTCCACGACACAAATGCTGGTGGATGACGGCAACCTGAGTGCCAGCCAGGAAACCTTCAAGTCCCATAAGGATCCCAATAAACTGCGGCTCGTGGGTAATATCCTGACGCTCGAAACAGGAGACGCTGGGGACAAGATCCATATCAGTCAACGCCCGGACGGCCAACTTAGCGTGAAGGTCAACGATAGGACTTACACCTTCAACGGCAATCCCCCTTCAGACAAAGGGGCCCGGCCTCCGTTCTTCGAACTGAACATCAAAACCGGGGGGGGCAACGACAACATAACCCTGGACCCCAATGTCACCGCCACCGTGAAGATCGAGTCAGGGGACGGTGATGACACTATTAAAGCCGGAGGAGGCGATACCGATATTTTCGCAGGCCGGGGAGACGATCATGTCAGCCTTGGCAGTGGCACCAGCTATGTAGAAGGTGGCGAGGGTGACGACACCCTCATAGGCGGTACCGGTGACGCTGTGATGTACGGAAACAACGGCAAGGATAAGCTGTACGCAGGTGCCGGGGCGACCACAAAAACCAGCTACCTGGACGGTGGTGATGGCGACGACGAGCTGTACGCGGGTAATGGCCACACGGTAATCAATGGCGGCCTGGGCGACGACCAACTGGTCGCTCATGACAACACCACGATCTATACCGGAAAAGGGTTCGATACCGTATGGGCCAATAGGACCAAAGCACGCATCTACGCACAAAGCGAGGATCGCCTGGTAGGCGCAGGGCAGTCCGATACCACAGTGGTGACGCCAAGCGATGCGGGTCGCAAAGCCTTTAGTGTCGTGGGGACCGATTCGTTCAAACAGCGGGTCGAAGACGATCTGGAACTCCTGCGTGCCTCACCCTCAGGCCAGAAGATGCTGGAAGAGCTGGATAAAGCGGCCGAGCGAAATGGTGCTCCAATCACTATCGAAGAGGATGAAGGCAACGCCTACAAGTTCGGCTCCAGCGAATTGCAAAAACTCAGCCCAGAAGAGCAAAGCGCTATCAGCCAGGATGACCCGAGAAAGGGCGGTATGATAGATGGAGTGCCCGGTGCCCGCGCAGACCAAGGCAAAGTTACATACAACCCAGCCGTAACGATGACCCCCGCGGGGACGGTGTCTCCTATTGTCCAGTTCTACCATGAGCTGTCGCATGCCTGGAACGGCGCCAACGGTACAACGCTGGACGGCACCACCGATGGCCAGGCAAATGCTGAATTGCAGGCCGTAGGACTGCCAACTGATGCGCCGCCTTTTGACTTCGATAACGATCCCTCAACCCCACCGACCTCCACCAACCCGTCTCCGCTAACCGAGAACGCATTGAGAACGGAAATGGGCAGACCACTGCGAACAAGTTACCTCTGATACCTGCAAATGAAGTCGCACGGGGCTAAAGAAAGATTCAAGCAGTCTGTGCATGGATTTTTTCAGATGCAAATGTCCTGTATCGTGCGCGCCTGCCGCTGCTGATTCGCCCAGCAGCGGCCACTATTCGAGCCCGTGCACACCATGAAATCCTTCGCCATCGCGATGGCCCTGGCGTTGAGCCTCAGCGGCTGCATCGGCCCGCCCCTCGCCCTGACGCCACAGACCGAACAACGCCTGCAAACCCAGGCGCCAATCCGCTTTCTGCTGACCTTCGATGACGGCCCAAGCGCCTCCGGCTACAACAACCCGAGCCGCTCGGTAGTGGCCGACCTGGCCAATAACCCGGTGCTGCCGGGGATCAAGGCGGTGTTCTTCCTGCAGACCGAAGCCGCTCGCGCAGGCGGCAGTTCCCGGGGGCGCAAGACCATGGAGCGTGAACACGCTGCCGGTCATGTCCTGGCCTTTCACACTGCCACGGCGTTTCACACCAATCACCGCTGGCTGAACGACGCCACGCTGGAACACACCCTTACCGAAGGTGCTGCGCACATTGCCGCCATCACGGGCACGCCCCCTGTGCTGGTACGCCCGCCCTTCTGGAACTACGACAAGCGCACCTTCGCCGCCTATCAACGCCACGGCATGCAGGTACTGCTGACGGATTTGAGTGCCAATGACGGCAAGATCTGGGGTTTCAACGCCAGCCCGCGTCGGCGGGCCAACCTGTATCGACAATTGTCGGTGGTGCGCGAGCGTATTGCCTTGGGTGAGCTGCCGACGGTGGAGGGCGTGATCCCGGTGGTGGTGACCTTCCATGACATCAACCGCTACACCGCGCGGCATATGCAGGAGTACTTGCAGATCCTGATGGACAGCGCGCAGGTCAACGGTTTGAAGACAGCGGCAGAGCCGTTCTATACCGACCACGCCGCGCTGGAACGCGCGGCGCTGGCCCGTACGGTCAAGGACGTGAACGAGCCGGTGCATCTGCCGGGGGTGTGGAACTGGCTGTGGGATGCTGATTCCCACTGATACCCTGAACTTGTGACGATCCCCTGTGGGAGCTGGCTTGCCTGCGATAGCAATCTGTCAGTCAGCCCAATATTGACTGGCCCACCGCAATCGCAGGCAAGCCAGCTCCCACATTTGATTGCATTTCATATTCAGTCTTGCTGGCGAGACTCCACGCCCAACTCATCCCACACTGACTCCGCCAGGTGAAACGTCGCATTCGCTGCCGGGATCCCGCAGTAGATCGCACTCTGCATCAGCACTTCCTTGATCTCGGCACGGGTCACGCCGTTGCTGGCGGCAGCACGCAGGTGCAGTTTCAGTTCTTCACTGCGGTTCATGCCGATCAGCATCGCGATGGTGATCAGGCTGCGGGTATGCCGAGGCAAGCCAGGGCGGGTCCAGATGTCACCCCAGGCGTGGCGGGTAATCATTTCCTGGAACTCGCTGTTGAACTCGGTCAGGGCATTGAGGCTGCGATCGACATGGGCATCGCCCAGTACTTCGCGGCGCACCTGCAGGCCCTCGGCGTAACGTTGTTTCTCGTCCACAAACAGCTCCTCAGCGGGCCAGCAGGAATTGAATTACCCGGTCGCTGAACGCGGCACCGGCTTGCACATTGGACAGGTGCGCCGCATAGAACTCGGCATATTCGGCACCCTGCACGTGGCTCTGGATAAAGTGGCCGCCGGCTGGCGGCGTCACCGCGTCTTCGGTGCCGGCAATCACCAGGGTCGGCACCTTGATCGAGGACAATTGCTCACGGAAATCCGCATCGCGCACGGCGCCGCAGTTGGCGGCATAGCCCTCGGGCGACGTGGCCGCGAGCATGTCAGTGATCTGCTTGGCCTGGTGCGGGTGGGCGGCGGCGTAATCTGCGGTGAACCAGCGCGCAATCGACGCATCGCGCAGCGCTACCATCGCATCTGCGCCATCACGCAGGACCATTTCGATACGCGGGTTCCACACCTCGGGCGTACCGATCTTGGCCGCGGTGTTACACACCACCAGACGTTGCAGGCGCTCGCCGGCATGAATGCCCAGCCATTGGCCGATCAAGCCGCCCATGGACAGCCCGCAAAAATGCGCCTTCTGGATGTCCAGCGCATCCAGCAGTGCGATCACGTCTTGGCCCAACTGTTCGATGCTGTAGGGCCCCTCGGTCACCAGGGATTGGCCGTGGCCACGGGTGTCGAAGCGCAGCACACGAAAATGCTCGGTGAAGGCCGGAATCTGGATATCCCACATATGCAGGTCGGTACCCAGGGAATTGGACAGCACCAATACTGGTGCGTCGGCAGGCCCCTCGAGTTGGTAATGCAGTTCGCCCTCGGCGAGTTGTACAAAAGCCACAGCGGTCTCCTCAGGCAGTCAAAGCAAAATGTTCGGTCACTGCACGCGTAACCCAGGTGGACGCCTGGCCCAGGTAGTGGGCCGGGTCGAGCAGGCGGTCCAGTTCAGCCGCAGACAACTCGGCGGTGACGTGCGGCTCATCCGCCAGCACCGCGCGCAAATGGCGCTGCTCGGCGACCGCACGTTTGCAGCACTGTTCCAGCAGATGGTGCGCGGTGTCGCGGCCCAAGCGTTGGGCGAGCACGATACTCACCGCTTCGGCCAGCACCAGGCCCTGGGTCAGGTCGAGGTTCTGCCCCATGCGTTCGGCATTCACCTCCAGCCCTTCACTGACCAGAATTGCCTGGTGCAAGGCACCGGACACCAGGCGGCAAATCTGCGGCAAGGTTTCCCATTCGGCGTGCCACAAGCCCAGGCTACGTTCGTGCTCCTGGGGCATGGCGCTGAACATCGTTGCCACCAGGCCCGGTACACGGGTGGCCGCGCTGATTAACACTGCGGCGCCCACCGGATTGCGCTTGTGCGGCATGGTGGACGAGCCACCCTTGCCCGGCGCCGAAGGCTCGAACACCTCCGCCGCTTCGGTCTGCATCAACAGGCTGATATCCCGGCCCAACTTGCCGAGGCTGCCGGCGATCAGGCCAAGCAGGCTGGCAAATTCCACCAGGCGGTCACGCTGGGTGTGCCAGGGTTGTTCCGGCAAGCCCAGTTGCAACTCGGCGGCCAAGGCTTCGGCCACGGGCATGGCGTGTTCGCCGAGCGCCGCCAACGTGCCTGATGCGCCGCCAAATTGCAGCACCAACAGGCGCGGCTTCAATTCGGCCAGGCGCTGGCGACTGCGCGTCACCGCGCCCAGCCAACCGGCGATTTTCATCCCCAGGGTGACCGGCGTCGCGTGCTGCAACCAGGTGCGCCCGGCTAAAGGCACGCTGGCGTAACGCTGAGCCTGGGCGGCCAACACCTCCCCCAGGCGAGCCAGGTCGGCCTCGATCAGTTCCACCCCACGGCGCAGTTGCAGCACCAGGCCGGTGTCCATCACGTCCTGGCTGGTGGCGCCCAGGTGCACATAACGCTCGGCGTCGGCGTCTTCACTGGCGATCAACTTGCCCAACGCCTTCACCAATGGAATCGCAGAGTTGCCCGCCGTGGCAATCGCGCTGCCAAGGGCATCCACGTCATACAGCGACGCCAGGCACGCCTGGGCAATCGGTGCGACGGCGGCCTGGGGAATCAACCCGACCCGCGCCTGCGCCCGGGCCAGTGCGGCTTCGAAATCCAGCATGCCCTGCAAGCGTCCCTGGTCACAGAACACCTCGGCCATGCTGTCAGCGGTGAAATAAGCGTCGAACAGTTGATTGCTCGTGCGCAACGTCATAACTCATCCCTTACAGATCGTGATGCAGGTACGCCGCCTGTTTCGGCAGGCGCAAGCTGAACAGGAAGGCCACCGCCATCATCGCGGTGACGTACCAATAAAAGGTGTTTTCCATACCGATGGATTTGAGGCTCAGCGCAACCACTTCTGCCGAACCACCAAACACCGCGTTAGCCACCGCATACGCCAGGCCCACGCCCAATGCACGCACCTGCGGCGGGAACATCTCCGCTTTGACCAGGCCGCTGATGGAGGTGTAGAAGCTGACAATCGCCAAGGCCAGGGTGATCAGCACAAATGCCAAGAACGGGCTGGTCACGGTTTTCAAGGTCAGCAGGATCGGCACGGTAAACAGCGTGCCAAGGCCAGCAAACCACAGCATCGAATTACGTCGGCCGATCTTGTCGGCCAACATGCCGAACAACGGCTGCATGCACATGTACAGAAACAGCGCGCCGGTCATGATGTAGCTCGACGTCTTGGCGTGCATGCCCACTGTGTTCACCAGGTACTTCTGCATGTAGGTGGTGAAGGTGTAGAAAATCAGCGAGCCGCCGGCGGTGTAGCCCAGCACCGTGATGAAGGCTTTGCCGTGGTCGCGAAACAGCGCGACGATACTGCCGGCGTCCTTGTCTTCGCGCATTTCCTTGCTGGTGGTTTCTTTGAGGGTGCGACGCAGCAGCAGGGAGATCACGGCGGCAATGGCGCCGATCACAAACGGAATGCGCCAGCCCCAGGCACGCAGTTCTTCTTCGGTGAGGATCTGTTGCAGGATCACCACCACCAGCACCGCCAGCAATTGGCCGCCGATCAGGGTCACGTACTGGAAAGAGGCGAAGAAGCCACGCTGGCCCTTGAGCGCGACTTCACTCATGTAGGTGGCCGTGGTGCCGTATTCGCCGCCCACCGACAAGCCCTGGAACAGCCGCGCCACCAACAGCAACGCCGGGGCCCAGGCACCGATGTCGTTATAGGTGGGCAGGAAGGCGATGACCAGGGAGCCGCCGCACATCATCAGCACCGAGATCATCATCGAGTTCTTGCGCCCATGCTTGTCGGCCACCCGGCCAAACAACCAGCCACCGATCGGGCGCATCAGGAACCCGGCGGCAAACACACCGGCGGTGTTGAGCAACTGCACCGTGGGGTCATCCGAGGGGAAAAACGCCGGGGCAAAATAAATCGCGCAGAAGGCATAGACGTAGAAGTCGAACCATTCGACCAGGTTGCCGGAGGAGGCCCCGACAATCGCAAAGATCCGTTTGCTGCGTTCTTCTCCGGTGTAGTGGCTGGTTTTTGTTGTCATGTTTTTTTACTCAGTGGGAACGGTTATAGCCTAGACATACTTTGCAACAACCCTGTTCCGCAAGCAGACTTTTGGATAGGTGGAGCCTGGATGATCGTTCCCACGCTCTGCGTGGGAATGCCGCATGGGACGCTCCGCGTCCTGCCGTGCGCGCGTGACGCGGAGCGTTACGGGATGCATTACCACGCAGAGCGTGGGAACGATCGTCAACTCAGTAGTCGAAGAACACCGTTTCCTTAGCTGTCCCCTGCAAAATCACATTCCACTGATAAACCCCTGCCGCATCCGCCTTGGCAATCAGGGTGCTACGACGTTCCGCCGGTACACACGCCAGCAACGGGTCATCGCCGTTCAACCCCTCACCGTCAAAATAAATCCGCGTCAGCAAGTGCTTCACCAACCCACGGGCAAACACCAGCACCACCAAATGCGGCGCCTGGGTGGTGCCCTTGAGCCCCGGCACACTGCCCGGTTTGATGGTGGTAAAGCGAAAACGCCCTTCGGCATCCACCGGCACGCGGCCGAAGCCTTCGAAGTTCGGGTCGAGCGCTTTGTCCTGCTCATCTTCGGGGTGGGCATATTTGCCGGCGGCATTGGCCTGCCAGACTTCCAGCATGGCGTCATTGACGACATCACCGTTGCCGTCCACCACTTGCCCGCTGATCGCCACGCGTTCGCCGAGGGTGGCGGTGACGGTCAGGTCTTCACGGTTCAGCCAGGTCAGGCCGATGTGGTAATACGGCCCGACGGTGTGGGACGTGGTCGCGTTGAGTGTCATCTCATTTCTCCATCGGCGTGGCGTCGCGGCCGCGCAGGACGATGTCCCAACGGTAACCGAGGGCATAGGAAGGAATGGTTTTTTCCAGGTCGAAGCGAGCGATCAAGCGCTGCTTGGCGCTGGTGTCCGGCACGCAGTTGTAGATTGGGTCGTACTCCAGCAACGGATCACCCGGGAAATACATTTGCGTCACCAAGCGCGTCAGCACGCTGGGGCCGAACAGCGAAAAGTGGATATGCGCCGGGCGCCACGCATTGTGGTGGTTGCCCCACGGGTAGGCGCCGGGCTTGATGGTCTGGAACTGGTACCAGCCGTCGGCGTCGGTGACGGTGCGCCCGGTGCCGGTGAAATTCGGGTCCAGCGGCGCATCGTGCAGGTCGCGCTTGTGGTTGTAGCGGCCGGCGGCATTGGCCTGCCAGATCTCCACAAGAATGCCCGGCACTGGCAGGCCGTTTTCGTCCAGCACACGGCCATGAATGATGATGCGTTCGCCTTGCGGCTCGCCGTCATGCTGGGCCGTCAGGTCGTTGTCCTTCTCATTGATACGTTCGGCGCCGATGGTCGGGCCGGTGATTTCCGACAAGGAATGGGGCAGGAACACCAAAGGCTGGGACGGCGAACGCAGGTTCGTCGACTGGTAGGCCGGGTGCAGGTAATCAGGTTGGGTGCCCGCTTGCGGGCGCCGGTAACCGGGCTTGTCACTCATGGAGCAATCCTCTTTTAGTTATCAGACGCGTTCAATCGCCAGGGCCAGGCCTTGGCCAACGCCCACGCACATGGTCGCCAGGCCTTTGCGGCCGCCGGTTTTTTCCAATTGGTGCAGGGCCGTCAGCACCAACCGCGCACCACTCATCCCCAGTGGATGGCCGAGGGCAATGGCGCCGCCGTTCGGGTTGACCTGCGGCGCATCGTCGGCAATGCCCAGCTCGCGCAGCACCGCCAGGCCTTGGCTGGCGAAGGCTTCGTTGAGTTCGATCACGTCAAAATCGGTGACCGCCAACCCCAGGCGCTCCACCAGCTTGCGCACCGCCGGCACCGGGCCGATGCCCATCACTCGCGGGGCGACACCGGCACTGGCCATGCCCAGCACACGGGCGCGGGCGGTGAGGCCATGTTGCTTGACGGCCTCGGCGCTGGCGAGAATCAACGCGGCGGCGCCATCATTGACCCCCGAAGCGTTGCCGGCGGTAACCGTCTTGTCCGCACCGTTGACCGGCTTGAGCTTGGCCAAGGCTTCCAACGTGGTGTCCCGTGGATGCTCATCGTGTTCCACCAGGGTTTCGCCTTTTTTATGGGCGACCCGCACCGGTACGATTTCCTCGGCAAAGAAACCGGCAGCCTGGGCGGCGGCGGTGCGTTGCTGGCTGCGCAGGGCGAAAGCGTCCTGATCGGCGCGGGAAACCTGGTAATCGTCGGCCACGTTATCGGCGGTCTGCGGCATGGCATCCACGCCGTACTGGGCCTTCATCAGCGGGTTGATAAAGCGCCAGCCAATGGTGGTGTCTTCCAACTTCATGTTGCGCGAGAACGCCGTGTCGGCCTTGCCCATCACAAACGGAGCACGGGACATCGACTCGACGCCACCGGCAATCGCCAGCTCCATTTCACCGCTGGCAATCGCACGAAAGGCGGTGCCGATGGCATCCATGCCCGAGGCGCACAGGCGGTTGAGGGTCACACCCGGAATACTTTCCGGCAGCCCCGCCAGCAGCAACGCCATGCGTGCCACGTTACGGTTATCTTCACCGGCCTGGTTGGCGCAGCCGAGGAAGACTTCGTCTACGGCGCTCCAGTCCACCGACGGGTTGCGTTCAATCAACGCCTTGATCGGCAGCGCCGCCAGGTCGTCGGCACGCACGGTGGACAGGCCACCGCCGAAACGGCCGATAGGCGTGCGAATAGCATCACAGATATAAACCTCGCGCATCAGGCTTCTCCCGGTGCTTGGCCGTGGGCAGCCGCGGTGCGCGCTTCGAGGTCACGCAGGGCGGTCAGTTCGGTCTCGGTGGGTTCAGCGGTGGTGCTCACCTGGTCGGCAAAGCGAATTGCCCAACCGGTGGCGGCGACCACTTGCTCGCGGGTCACGCCCGGATGCAGCGCGGTGACCACGAACTCATGGCTGCCCTCCTCCGGTTCCATGATGCACAGGTCGGTAATGATGCCCACGGGGCCGGCGCCGGGCAGACCCAGGCGCTTGCGTGAGTCACCACCTTCGCCGTGCCCCACAGAGGTGATGAAATCGAGTTTGTCGACAAACGAACGGGAAGACTGTTTCAGGATGATCAGCACGCTCTTGGCGGAACCGGCGATTTCCGGCGCGCCACCGGCACCCGGCAAACGCACTTTGGGCTGGTGATAATCACCGACCACGGTGGTGTTGATATTGCCGAAACGGTCGACCTGGGCCGCGCCGAGAAAACCGACATCAATACGCCCGCCCTGCAGCCAGTAGCGAAAGATCTCACCGGTGGGCACCACAGTGTCGGCGGTCTCCGCCAACTCGCCATCACCGATGGACAGCGGCAATACGCTGGGCTTGGCCCCAATCGGGCCCGACTCGTAGATCAGCACCACATCCGGCGAAGACGTCAGGCGCGCAAGGTTGGCGGCCTTCGACGGCAGGCCGATGCCGACGAAGCACACCGAGCCGTTCTTGAGGCGGCGTGCCGCGGCGACGGTCATCATTTCATTGGTGGAGTAAGCCATTACTTAGCCTCCTGCGCGGTGGCCAGCTTGGCCTGGAATTCACTGAAGTCGGCAGTGCCGTGGATGTATTCGTCGATCCAGGCGGTAAAGGTGCCACGGTCGCGGGCAATCGGGTCCCACGCCTGGTAGAAGCGGTTATCCCGTTCGTTGTAGCCGTGCGCGTAGGACGGATGGGCACCACCGGGTACGTGGCACACCGCCGTCAGCGCCCAGGTCGGCAGCACGCAGCTGTTCATCGGCGCATTCAGGTCGTCGACGATTTCCTCGACGGTGACGATGCAGCGCTTGGCCGCCAGGGCCGCCTCCTTTTGCACCCCCAGAATGCCCCAGAGCAGCACGTTGCCTTTGCGGTCGGCTTTCTGCGCGTGAATCACAGTGATGTCCGGACGCACCGACGGCACTGCCGCCAGCACTTCGCCGGTGAACGGGCAAGTGACGGTCTTGATCAGCGGGTTGACCTTGGGCAAGTCGGACCCTGCGTAAGCACGCAACACGGCGAACGGCAGGCCCGAGGCACCGGCGACGTAGGCATTGGCCAGGTCGGCGTGGCTGTGCTCTTCGATCTCCAGCGCTTGCGGCCATTGTTTCTCTACCGCGTCACGCAGGCGATGCAGGGAACCCACGCCCGGGTTGCCGCCCCAGGAGAAAATCAACTTGCGTGCACAGCCGGCACCGATCAACTGGTCGTAGATCAGGTCAGGCGTCATGCGCACCAGTGTCAGGTCTTTCTTGCCCTGACGAATGATTTCATGGCCTGCGGCCGTAGGGATCAGGTGGGTGAAGCCTTCGAGGGCGACGGTATCGCCGTCGTTCACGAAGCGCTTGACCGCATCACGCAGGGTGAGGATTTCAGCCATGGGGTTGGGCTCCCGGTGTTGATCGAAAAAGGCGCTGAGGTGGCGCCGAAGTGCTTGAAGGTTAAGCCGGGGTAATGGGCCAAACAATCCGATAATCGACTGAGTGTTCGATTATCGAACCGATTGTTACTCAACTAATCATCTGCAAGAACAGGGGCAATGTGGGAGCTTGCTTGCCTGCGATGGCGCCTGTGGATTCAACACCGCTATCGCAGGCAAGCCAGCTCCCACAGGGGTAGTGATCGGTTTCAGGTCGCATCGGCATGGCTGACCATGCCCTTGATCACCACCGCTGCCGTGGCCAATGCCGCCGGAATCACCAACGCCGTGAGCACCTGCTCGAAGTTCCAGCCCAGGCCCAGCAAGGTAGCGCCCATCCACGCCCCCAGGATCGCGCCGAAGCGGCCGATGCCGAGCATCCACGACACCCCGGTGGCACGGCCCTGAGTAGGGTAGAAACGTGCCGCCAGGGACGGCATCGCCGATTGCGCACCGTTGACGCACATCCCGGCAACCAGCACCAGGGTAGCCAACAGCGTGATGTTGCCCAGGCTCTGCCCCACTGCGTAGGCAAACACCCCGGCCAGCAGATAGAAAGTGCCGATCACTTTGTGCGGGTTGAACCGGTCCATCGCCCAGCCCACGCCCACCGCGCTCAGCACCCCACCAAACTGGAACAACGCGCCGATAAACGCGGCCTGCTCCATGCTCGCGCCACTGTCGCGCATCAAGGTGGGGAGCCAACTGGTCAGCAGGTAAACGATCACCAGGCCCATGAAATACGTGAGCCACAACAGCAAGGTGCCAGCGCTGTAGGTGCCCGAGAAGATCACCGCGAACACATTGCGAGCCTTGACGGTTTTTTGCTCCGGCACGCTGAAGTGAGTGGCCTGGGCGACGATGCTTGGCTCGATAGGGGCCAGGGTCTTGCGCACCTTGTCGGTAGCGCGATTGCGCACCACCAGGTAACGCGCCGACTCCGGCAACCAAACCAACAGCACCACCGCCAGGATCAATGGCAGGATGCCCCCGATCAGTAACAGGCTGTGCCAGCCGAACGCGGGGATCAGCTTGGCCGAAATAAACCCACCACCGGCCATGCCGAGGTTGAAGCCACAGAACATGCTGGTCACCAACAAGGATTTATGCCGCTCGGGGGTGTACTCAGACAGCAAGGTGGTGGCGTTCGGCATGCCGGCGCCCAGGCCCAGGCCGGTGAGAAAGCGCAGTACCAGCAACTGGTCAACATTGGTGCTGTAGGCCGACGCCAGGCTGAACGCACCAAACACCAACACCGCGCCGACCAGCACGACTTTGCGGCCAAAGCGGTCGGCCAGCGGGCCGGAACCGAGTGCACCAAACACCATGCCGATCAACGCGGCGCTCATCACCGGGCCGAGGCTGGCGCGGTCGATGCCCCAGTCCTGGGACAGCGCGGGCGCGATAAAGCCCATGGCGGCCGTGTCGAGGCCGTCGAGAAAGACAATCAGGAAACACAGGATCACGACGCGCCACTGATAGCGCGAAAGTGGCTGGGTGTTGATAAAGGACTGTACGTCCAAGGTGGTACCGACAGAAGGCTGATTCATTATTTTTATTCCACACCGATGGCGGGCTGACGGCCTCGGGCCGTCGTTCTTATTGGGCAGCTCCTCAGAGCGCTGCCGCACATTAATAAGCCAAGGGAAACACCGTCAATCGAGCGAGCCGGGATCTGTGCGGTCACCGAACAGCTTAGGCAAACAGTTGCGCACTCAGCTCACGGCTGGCGCTGAGCATGCTCGGCAAAAAGCGCTGCTCCAACTCGCTGCGGCTGACCCGGCCGGCGTGGGTGCTGACATTGAGCGCGGCCAACACCTGGCCAGACGCGTCATACACCGGCACCGCGATGGAACGCAGGCCCTGCTCCAGTTCCTGGTCGACGATGCACCAGCCCTGCTGACGCACCTGTTGCAGGCATTCGAATAACGCTTGCGGCGTGGTCAGGGTGCGGCTGGTCTTGGTTTGCAGGTCGGCATGGTCGAGGTAATCCTGCAGCGAGGCATCGTCGAGGGCAGCCAACAGAATGCGGCCCATGGACGTGCAATATGCAGGCAAGCGCCCGCCTACCGACAGGTCAACCGAGATCAGGCGCTGGGTGGTGGCGGAGCGGGCGATATAGAGAATGTCATCGCCTTCCAGGGTCGCCATATTGCAGGCTTCATGCAGTTGCTCGCTCATGCGGTCCAGATAAGGCTGGGCCGAGACAGCCAGCGGTGTGGACGACAGATAGGCATGACCGAGGGTCAGCACCTTGGGCAACAACGAATAGGTGCGCCCGTCCGTGGTGGCGTAGCCGAGCTTGATCAAGGTATGCAGGCAACGGCGCACCGCGGCGCGGGGAATTTCGGTGCGGTGGCTGATCTGGGCGATGGTCAGGTGACGCTTGCGCTCCTGGAACGCCTGCACCACGGCCAGGCCACGGGCCAGGGACGTCATGAAATCCGGATCACCGGTGAACGCCTGGATACGCTTGGCCGGTGAAGCCACGATCGGCGGCGCCACTGATGCAAAGGAGTTGCGCAATTGATCGTTCATTTCAAAGGGCCTTCTCTTGTTATCACCACGGGAGGGTTGGCGGCTATTACAAGCCGTGCCGGTCGCACCGCACAAGCCAGCGGCGGCAACATTGGGCGATTATCGGACGATCATGCGATTATCGCAATTTGGCGCAGCCCCACCCGCTAACGTTTCAGATTTGCCTGATGCACCTGCAAAGTGCGCACGCTTACCCTGCCAACAGAATGAATACAGACATGAAGATGACGGTGTTCACAAATAATGCGGCGGTATGTAACAAACTCCAAACACGTCGTTGACGCTTTTTAACTTCATGATGATAGTGTTATTCAAATGCGCCGCTATAATGCAACCTGTGCAGAGGTCAGCCCGGTACCACCATCGGGAGTGGAGCTCACCAGGCATTGCAGGCTGCTGGCCACGCCGGTCACAAGTACTCGCTTAAAAGAACGGCCCTAAGGACCGTGTACCAACTTGAACGGTTCGACTGTTTTATTTGGCATCGCCCGAGCACGACTTTCAGGCATGACGCTGCGCAATCAATAAACTCAACTCAATTAGGTAATACTGTGACGAAAGATGAACTGCGCGCGGAACTTGAGCGCCAGGAGCAACGTTACAAGGATGTCTACGGCGGGGAAGTCACCACCTACGCCGCGCAACCCGAGCCGGAACGCAAGCCATGGCGTAAACGTGCCAGCCTGCTGGACCAGGCATTTGCCCAGGAAATCCAAAAGATCGAGCAGGAACTCAAGACCGAGGAGCCATAAGCGCTTCGGTTCGAGCTTCAAGGGGTCGTGCTGTCTCTGCCGGTGCAGTACTGGCAGAGGGCACCTGCTTTAGCGTCCGCTGGTCAGTAACCTACATCCACCTACGAAATTTCATACAAATGTTTCAGGCATGGCATTTTCATGACAAAAGCCCGCCTTCTGCGGCCTGCGCTTTATAAATCAAAGACTTGCCAAAGCCCCGAAAACCCTGGGATGCGTGCGTCTTGCCGCTTTTTTTTCCAGGAAGATTGTTACCGATGAGCAGCTAATGCATCGATTACTGATGTTTTCTGGCATAATCGCGCCCCCTTACGACCGGGTCAGAAAACCTTCATGATCGATTTATTCAGCGGACTGGATGCTTGGGTTCTCGTGAGCCTGTTGCTCGCCCTGGCCTTTGTCCTCGCCTTCGAGTTCATCAATGGCTTTCATGACACCGCTAACGCGGTGGCCACAGTCATCTATACCAAAGCCATGCCGCCACACTTGGCCGTGTTCTTCTCCGGGGTGTTCAATTTCCTCGGCGTATTGCTCGGTGGTGTCGGTGTCGCCTACGCCATCGTGCACTTGCTGCCGGTGGAGTTGCTGATCAATGTGAACACCGGCCACGGCTTGGCAATGGTCTTCTCGTTGTTGGCGGCGGCGATCACCTGGAACCTGGGCACCTGGTACTTCGGTATCCCCGCCTCCAGCTCCCACACCCTGATCGGCTCGATCCTCGGTGTCGGCCTGGCCAACGCGTTGATCAACGACATCCCCCTGGCTGACGGTGTGAACTGGCAGAAGGCCGTGGATATCGGCGCGTCGCTGGTGTTCTCGCCGATGGCGGGCTTCCTGGTCGCCGCCCTGGTGCTGATCGGCCTGAAGTGGTGGCGCCCGCTGTCAAAGATGCACAAGACCCCGGACCAGCGCCGCAAGCTTGACGACAAAAAGCACCCGCCGTTCTGGAACCGCCTGGTGCTGGTGATTTCGGCCATGGCTGTGAGCTTCGTGCACGGCTCCAACGATGGCCAGAAAGGCATCGGCCTGATCATGCTGGTGCTCATCGGTATCGTGCCGGCGCAGTTCGTATTGGACCTGGGCAGCACCACCTACCAGATCGAACGTACCCGCGACGCCACCCTGCACCTGAACCAGTTCTACCAGCGCAACCACGAGACCCTCGGTGAGTTCCTGGCCCTGGGCAAAAGCGTGAAGGATGACCTGCCGGGCAAGTTCCGCTGCAACCCGCAGCAGACCGAACCGACGATCAACGCGCTGCTGGGCACCCTCAAGGGCGTCTCGGATTACCACTCGCTGACGGCCGACCACCGCATCGAAGTGCGTCGTTACCTGCTCTGCCTGGATGACACCGCGAAGAAAGTCGGCAAGCTGCCAGGCCTGGACTCCCGTGAGAAGTCCGACCTCGACAAGCTGCGCAAAGACCTGACCGCCACCACCGAGTACGCCCCGTTCTGGGTGATCCTCGCGGTCGCACTGGCCCTGGGCCTGGGCACCATGGTGGGCTGGAAGCGCGTGGTGCTGACCATCGGTGAGAAGATCGGCAAGCAAGGCATGACCTATGCCCAGGGCATGTCGGCGCAGATCACCACGGCCACCATGATCGGCTTTGCCAATATCTTCGCCCTGCCAGTGTCCACCACTCACGTCCTGTCTTCTGGCGTGGCGGGCACGATGGTTGCCAACAAGAGCGGCCTGCAAGGTGGTACGGTCAAGACCATCCTGATGGCTTGGGTATTGACCTTGCCAGCGACCGTAGGCCTCTCGGCCGGGTTGTTCTGGTTGGCGTCCAAGGCATTGGGCAACTGATAGCCAGCCGGCAATAAAAAAGGTGCGATCCGCGAGGGTCGCACCTTTTTTTATGTTCCAAGCGCACCGTAGCCCACCTGTGGCAAGGCATCTAGCCCCCGTGGCGACCGGACAGCCTACGCCTATCTACCTGACACCCCGCAATCAAACTGTGGGGGCTGGCTTGCCTGCGAAGACGCCCTGACAGCCTACACCTATCTAACTGACACCCCCGCGATCCAACTGTGGGAGCTGGCTTGCCTGCGATGACGGCCTCACAGTCGACACTGTTATACCGAGTACATATCCATTGCTGCGGTAACGGCCACTTAGGGTTCCGCCCTGACGGCGGCTCACTTTTGAAAAGAGCCGGAATGCCGGCCCAGCCAAAAGTAAGCAAAAGGCTCTTACCCCACCACTCGGCACCTCGCTTAGGCTCGGTGTGCCCGTAATCCGCCAGCGTGGTTTAACGGGGCGCCTGAGATCAAAAGCAAGATCAAGAGCGGCTCGCTTCGCATCGTGGTTACCGTCGGTGGCTACAACTTAGAAAGTTGTGCAGGATCTATAAGCATCGCAGGCAAGCCCGCTCACACCACTGATGTGCAACCGAATTAAAACGGGATCAGCCGCCGATGATCTTCATGATCGTGGCACCGCCGGAAAACGCCACTTCCTGCTTGTCAGCCAAGGCTTTCATCAACAAGCCCTGCAACGCCGGCAACGCCTGGTGACGCGGTTGATCGAGCAAGTCACCGACATAATGGCGATTGCTGGACGACAGGCACCCATGCAGCCAGCCGGTGGAGGACAACCGCAACCGCGAACAGGTGCGGCAGAAGGGTACGCTCTCGTTGGCGATCACGCCGAAGAAGCCCTTGCCCGGCACTTCATAACGTACCGCTGTCGCATCGACGGGCGCGTTGGCTTGCAGGTATTCATGTTGCTCGCCGATCAAGCTGAGCAGCTGTTGCAAGCTGACGAACTGTTGCAGGAATGCGTTGGAGTCTTTGGCCAGGTGGCCCATGCGCATCAGTTCGATAAAGCGCAGCTCGTAGCCACGCTCCAGGCAGTAATCGAGCAGCGGCATCACCTGGTCCAGGTTCTGGCCGCGCAACGGCACCATGTTGACCTTGATCTTGATCCCGGCAGCACTGGCCTGGTCCATGCCATCGAGCACGGTGACCAGGTCGCCGCCACGGGCGATGCTGCGGAAGGCGTCGGCATCCAGGGTATCGAGGGAGACATTGATGCGCCGAATGCCGGCAGCCACCAGCAACGGCAGTTTGCGCGCCAGCAGTTGGCCGTTGGTGGTCAGGCTGATGTCGCTCAGGCCCATCTGCCCTACCGCGCCCATGAAGGCTTCCAGCTTGGGGCTGACCAGCGGCTCACCGCCAGTAATGCGCAAGCGTTCGATACCCGCCGCTTCGATCAGGTACGCCACGCCTCGGGCCATGGCTTCGGCCGACAGTTCATCCTGGGCAGCCACCAGCCGCTTGCCGTCGGGCACGCAATAGGTACACGCATAGTTGCAGGCTGAAGTCAGGCTGATCCGCAAATTGCGAAAACGCCTGCCTTGACGATCAACGATCATGGATCACTCCGGCAGAGGATAATTCGGGCGCGCTAAAAGCTGACTCATAACTCAGCTTTTAGCAAGGTCCTTGCCTGAGTATATTCCTGGGTTACTGCGCCTGGCAGCAAATCATTACGCCATCACTGTGGCGAATAACTTACGTGGCAGGGGTTTCGCCGCTCTTCTCGGCGCCCGGCAGTTCCGGGCTGTGCTTGCGCTTGTTACCCATACGCACGCCGATGTCCATCAGGAATTGGAAGAAACCTTCCTGGTCTTCCAGCACATTGCTCCAGAACGGCGAGTGGTACAGCGCCACGGCGCCATGCACCAGGGCCCAGGCGGCGCAGTAGTGGAAATACGGAGGCACGTCTTCAAGCTTGCCTTCGCTGATACGGCCCTTGATCAGCAGGGTCAGGCGTTCGAAGTTCGAGGCGCGGATCTTGTGCAGTTCCTCGACCATCTCCGGCACTTGGTGACCTTTGACCACCTTTTCTTCCAGGCGGTCGAACAGGCGATAGCGCTGCGGGTCACGCATGCGGAACTCGAAGTAAGCGCGGGACAGGGCTTCCTTGTCTTTGTCGACATCGGCCGAGTGCAGCAACTCGTTCAAATCGCGCTCGTAGTCGAGCATCAGGCGCAGGTAGATTTCGGCCTTGGACTTGAAGTGTTTGTAGATCGTGCCTTTGCCGATACCCACGGCATCCGCAATCATCTCGACGGTGACGCTGTCTTCACCTTGTTCGAGGAACAGCTTGAGCGCGGTGTCGAGAATTTCCTGCTCACGGCGGCGAAACTCACGGACCTTACGGGGTTCTTTGTGCATGAGGAAGAGTCTGCAAAGGTCGGAAATAGGGAGGGTTGCGCAGGGCCATGGATACGTGGCGATACGATTTACCCGATGCGAGGGATTATCCCGACTGAACGGTCGTTGGGCAATGTCTATGTGAACCCGTCAGGCACATAACTTTCAATGCGCCAACGATTTCGTGGTTATCAGTCAGAAATAATACGCAACACCTGAACCTGCCCATCAGCGCAATGAGAACTCAAGCGAAGGCAGCGTATTCCAAATCTGTTTAAAAAACGATCAATCGCGACTGGACTGAATGGGATAGTGGTCAATACTTCAACTGTCGGCGCGACATCTCCCCCAAGTGACGCGTCGACCTGGGTACCGACGGACTGCGTGCCCTTGTTTTACTCCTAATGGTCTTAGCCCGGATTCACCCCCCAGAACCCGGGTTTTTTTTGCCTGCGATTCAGCCGCTCTAACCGGCTACGTGGGCCAGCGGGAACAAGCGCTTGAAGTTTTCAGTGGTCTGCTCGGCAAAACGCTCGTAAGGCTCACCGCGCAGCATCGCCAGGTAATCAGCCACGTCACGCACATATTCGGGCAGGTTCGGCTTGCCGCGATGGGGGATGGGGGCCAGGTACGGCGAGTCGGTCTCCACCAACAGGCGGTCGGCAGGCACCTGGCGGGCCACATCGCGCAGCGCGTCGGCATTGCGGAAGGTGACGATGCCCGACAGGGAAATATAGAACCCCAGGTCCAGGGCAGCCTTGGCCATGTCCCAGTCTTCGGTAAAGCAATGCAGCACGCCAGCCTGCGGCAACGCGGCTTCACGCAGCAAGGCCAGGGTATCGGCACGGGCGCCTCGGGTGTGGACAATCACCGGCTTGCGCGTCTGCTGGGCTGCTTGCAGGTGCAGGCGGAACGAGGCCTGCTGCAACTCGGCAGCTTCGGGCTCGTAGTGGTAGTCCAGGCCGGTTTCGCCAATGGCCACGACCCGCGGGTGGTTGAGTTCACCCAGTAACCAGTCGAGCGCCGGGGCTTCGCCAGGCTTGAGGTCCAGCGGGTGGATGCCCACCGAGCAATCGACGTCGGCGTAGCGATCAGCCAGGGCTTTGACGTCGGCGGCATTGTCGGCGCTGACGCCAATGCACAGGAAGTGCCCTACACCACGCTGGCGGGCCGCTTCAAGAGCGGCGTCGAGGGAGCCGCCGTGCTGGGCAAGGTCGAGGCGATCAAGGTGGCAATGGGAATCTACGAGCATAGGAATCAGGGCTTAAGTCACAAAAGAGGTAGGGCCAACGATACACCCGTCGGCCACGGAATTTAACGGCGCCCGAGCAGGCCGACCCATTGCACCAGCAATGCCTCGAGCAACAGCACGCGGTTGAGGTTGGCCTTGCCGAGGACTTTCTGGCGCTGGGCGAGGATCCAGTCCTGGATGTTCAGCACTTTGTCCTGAGCACTTTTTTGCGCCAGGTATTGCACGACCTTGCGCATATCCGCCAGGCCCAGGCCGCCCTCATCCTGGGTAAGCTGATAGCGCAGGATCAGGCTGGACCAGTCGCAGAACCAGTCGAACAGCAACAACAGCGGAATATCCTTCCAGGCGCTTTCGGCCAGTTGCGTGGCGGACAATTCCTGCTTGAGCAGTTTCTTCACGCCATCCACGACCAGCGCACGCTGTTCGCGCACGCCCTGGGCCTGCAGCTTCACCGCCGCCAAGGGCGAACCGGCCGCCAGGGTCAGCAACTCGCCGCGTTCTTCTGCGCTGCATTCCGGCAAGGCCTGTGCCAGCCATTGCAGGCTCATGGCCTCGCTGGGCAACGGGCACGCCTGCTGCACGCAACGGCTGCGAATGGTCGGCAACAAGCGGCTGGACTGGTGGCTCACCAGCAACAGCACGGTATCGCCGGACGGCTCTTCAAGACTTTTGAGCAAAGCGTTGGCCGCGTTGATGTTCATCGCCTCGACCGGCTCGATCAGCACCACTTTGCGCCCACCCATCTGCGCGGTCTGCACCACGAAGCTGACCAGGTCGCGCACCTGGTCGACCTTGATGGCCTTGTCCGCTTCCTCGGGTTCCAGCACATAGTTGTCCGGGTGACTACCAGCCTTGAGCAACAGGCAGGACTTGCACTCGCCACACGCCTCCAGATTGACCGGGCGTTGGCACAACAGGCTGCCCATCAGGCGTTCGGCGAGGTGGCGCTTACCGATGCCCACCGGCCCATGCAGCAGATAGGCGTGGGCGTGCTGCGCGCGCCCCGCCAGTTGCTGCCAGAGGCCGTCCTGCCACGGGTAGGACTCAGCCACGGCTACGCTCCAACAGGGCGGGCAACAGCGCGTCGATAGCCTGCTGCACCTGGCTCAGCGGCTGGGCGGCGTCCAACAGGTAATAACGTGCAGGCTCTGCCTTGGCGCGCTGCAGGAAAGCACTGCGCACCGCATCAAAAAAGGCCTGGCCTTCCAGCTCGAAACGGTCCAGGCGACCCCGCGCACTGGCGCGGGCCATGCCCACTTCCACCGGCAGGTCGAACAACAGGGTCAGGTCGGGGCGCAGATCGCCTTGCACGAAAGTTTCCAGGGTGGCGATACGCTCCAGGGACAAGCCCCGGCCCCCGCCCTGGTAAGCGTAGGTGGAATCGGTAAACCGGTCGCAGATCACCACGGCACCCCGCGCCAGGGCCGGGCGAATCACTTCGGCCAAGTGCTGGGCCCGGGCGGCAAACACCAGGAGCAACTCGGTGTCCGCATTCATCGGCTCGTCACCCGGGGCCAACAGCACTTCACGGATGCGCTCGGCCAACGGCGTACCGCCCGGCTCACGGGTCAGCACCACCTCGATGCCCTGCGCACGCAGGCGCTCGGCCAGGTAGTCACGGTTAGTGCTTTTGCCGGCGCCTTCCGGGCCTTCCAGGGTAATAAACAAGCCAGTCACAGGCAGTCCTTAGTCAGAGTCATTGCGGGCTTTGCGGCGCGGTAGTGTCCGGCGCGGGCTCGATCGGTGCGTCGGGGGTGGGTGTATCGCTGGAAGGTGCCGAATCTCCCAGCGGTTTCACCACCGGCGCCGGGCTGGAACGGTAATCGGCACGGCGCTTGAGCTGAAACTCACGCACGGCGGCATTATGCGCATCCAGATTATCCGAGAATATATGGCTGCCATCGCCACGGGCGACGAAATACAGGCTGCTGCCCGGCACCGGGTTCAGCGCCGCATGGATCGCCTCGCGGCCGACCATCGCGATGGGCGTAGGCGGCAGGCCGGCGACCATGTAGGTGTTGTAGGGGTTGGCTTCCTTGAGGTGGGCACGGGTCAATTTACCGTTGTAGCGCTCACCCAGGCCGTAGATCACGGTGGGGTCGGTCTGCAGCAGCATACCGATCTTCAAGCGACGCACGAACACACCGGCAATCTGCCCGCGCTCCTGGGGCACGCCGGTCTCCTTTTCCACTAGCGACGCCATGATCAGCGCTTGGTAAGGGTCGGTGTAGGGCGCGTCGGCAGCCCGCTTGTTCCACTCCTGGGCAAGTACATCGTCCAGGCGGTTGTAGGCTTTTTTCAGGAATTCGACATCGGTCATGCCGCGGACAAAACGGTAGGTGTCGGGGAAAAACCGCCCTTCAGGAAACACACCTGGGTGGCCGAGCTTATCCATCACTTCGCTGTCCGTCAGGCCCGCCAGGGTCTGCACGATCTTTTCATGCTTGGCCAGGGCGGTGCGCACCTGACGGAAATTCCAGCCCTCCACCAAGGTCAGGCTGTACTGCACCACTTCGCCGCGCTGCCACAGGCCGATCAAACCCTCAGCGGTAAGGCCCGGACTCATGCGGTACTCACCGCTGTGCAGCGGCTGGCCTTCGAGGTTGAAGCGCCAGTACAGGCGCAGCCAAAAGGCATCGTCGAGCACGCCGTCGGCTTCCAGACGATTGAAGGTGCCCGTCGGCGTAGCGCCAGCGGGTACGTCGAGCAACCGTTCCTGAGGCAGCTTCAGGGGCTGCTTGAGGGCAGAGTCGAGTTTCCAGGCCGAAAAGCCCACGAGCAACGCCGCCGAGACCAGGCTGATCTGCAGCAGTAACACCAGTTTTCGTATCAACTCAAATATCCAATAGCGCGCGAACAATGCCCTGCAGTTTACGGGTGAGTGGCCCAACCGGCCAGCTCATCGCAGCGCAGCCACGCACCGGCCAAATGCCATATACGCTGTTGCAGACGAAGACTTCATCGGCCTGTTGCAATTGCTCAACACTGATGTCGGCCACGGCCACCGGGACGCCCAGCGCTTGTGCCTGGGCCAGCACTTCGGCGCGCATTACGCCGGCGACGCCACAACGGCTCAGATCAGCGGTTAGTAACAAGCCGTTGCGCACCAGGAAAAGGTTGCTGAATATGCCTTCGATCACCCGACCAGACATGTCCAGCATGAGGCCTTCGGCATGTTCGGTATCTTGCCATTCGGCACGCGCGATCACCTGCTCCAAACGATTGAGGTGCTTGATACCGGCCAGCAGCGGCTGCTGCGCCAAACGCGTGGCACACGCAAACAGGCGCACGCCTTCGACTTCATGAGTGGGTGGGTAAACAGCGGGCGCACTGCCCTGCAAGATGCGGCGCACCGGCGCGCCAGGGTTGATGCCATAACCGCGCAAGCTGTCGCCACGGGTAAGGATCAATTTAAGAATACCGTTGCCAAGGGCGGCGGCGAAGGTCAGCACTTCGTGGCGAATCAACCCGTGATCCACCGCAAATGCCAAACGCCTGCAACCCTCTTCCAGGCGTTGCAGGTGACGGTCGAGCAGCAACGGCTGCCCGGCCTTGACGGCGATGGTCTCGAACACCCCATCGCCATAGGCCAGGCCGCGATCTTTCAGGGGCACGTTGTCCGCTGGCTGACCGTCGACCCAGCTGTGCATCACTCGGCGAACCGGCGGAACACCAGGGAACCGTTGGTGCCACCGAAACCGAACGAGTTGGAAATCGCCACGTCAATCGGCATGGGTTGCGCTTCGTGGGGCACGAAGTTCAGGTCGCAGCCTTCGTCCGGCTCATCAAGGTTGATGGTCGGCGGAGCGACCTGATCCCTGATTGCCATCACACTGAAGATCGCCTCGACCGCGCCCGCCGCACCCAACAGGTGGCCGGTCATGGACTTGGTGGAGCTGACCGCCAGCTTGTAGGCATGCTCACCGAACACCGACTTGATGGCCTCGGCTTCCGCCAGGTCGCCAGTCGGGGTCGAAGTGCCATGGGCGTTGATGTACTGCACCTGGTCAGGGTTGACCTTCGCATCGCGCAGGGCATTGGTGATGCAACGCGCAGCACCCGCTCCGTCGGACGGCGGTGAAGTCATGTGGTACGCGTCACCGCTCATGCCGAACCCGATCAGTTCGGCGTAGATGGTGGCACCACGCGCCTTGGCGTGCTCCAACTCTTCGAGCACCAGCGCACCGGCACCGTCGGACAGCACGAAGCCGTCACGGCCTTTGTCCCACGGACGGCTGGCACGGGTCGGCTCGTCATTGCGGGTCGACAGCGCACGGGACGCGCCGAAGCCGCCCATGCCCAGGCCGCACGCGGCCATTTCGGCGCCGCCGGCGATCATCACATCGGCTTCGTCGTAGGCAATGTTGCGCGCCGCCATACCGATGCAATGGGTGCCTGTGGTGCACGCCGTTGATATCGCGTAGTTAGGCCCCTGTGCCCCCAGATGGATGGACAGGAAGCCGGAAATCATATTGATGATCGAGCCCGGTACGAAGAACGGTGAAATTCGACGTGGGCCAGTCTCATGCAGCGTGCGGCTGGTTTCTTCGATATTGGTCAGACCGCCAATACCTGAACCCATGGCCACGCCGATGCGGTCACGGTTGGCGTCGGTGACTTCCAGGCCGGCGTTACGCACTGCCTGAAAACCGGCAGCCAGGCCGTACTGAATGAACAGGTCGAGCTTGCGGGACTCTTTGATCGAGAGATATTCCTCGACATTGAAGCCCTTTACCGAGCCGCCAAAACGGGTGGAATAGGCAGAAAGGTCCGTATGTTCGATCAGACCAATACCACTGCGGCCAGCCAGAATGCCCTGCCAACTGCTCGGCACATCCGTACCCAGTGGCGACAACATACCCATACCGGTGACTACGACGCGTCTACGCGACACAGCACTCTCCTTTTTCTAATGACGACACTTTTTCATCGCCGCTAAAGAAAAAACCGCACGCCGTTACAGCAGTGCGGTTTTTCCCTGACAGCAAGCGACGACTACAAACTATTACGCCTGGTGGCTAGTAACGTAGTCGATGGCAGCTTGAACAGTAGTGATTTTTTCAGCTTCTTCGTCCGGGATTTCGGTCTCGAATTCCTCTTCCAGAGCCATCACCAGCTCAACGGTGTCAAGGGAATCGGCACCCAGGTCTTCTACGAAGGAAGCAGTGTTGACCACTTCTTCTTCCTTAACGCCCAGTTGCTCGGCGACGATTTTCTTGACGCGCTCTTCGATGGTGCTCATACCTTGTTTAACTCCTAATGGACAAATTCAGGCAGCTGGCCAGTGGGTAAGTGTATAGAAAGCCATTTCAGCTTTTCAACTGAAAGCTTCACCCTGTACCCGGTCGACCACCTGCCTATAAATTAAGTTGCAGCTTTATAACGGATTTTAGACAGCTCGTATGACATTTTTTTGAAGCGATCCGTCACAATTTAACTCATGTACATCCCGCCGTTAACCGGGATTGTAGCCCCAGTCACGTATGCCGCACCGTCAGATGCCAGGAAAGTGACCACATTCGCGATCTCTTGCGCCTGGCCCAGACGGCCCAGCGGAATCTGCGTCAGCAAGGCTTCGCGCTGTGCTTCCGGCAGTTCGCGGGTCATATCGGTGTCGATGAACCCAGGGGCCACCGAGTTGACCGTAATCGACCGCGAGCCGACTTCACGCGCCAGTGCACGGCTGAAACCTTCCAGGCCGGCCTTGGCAGAGGCATAGTTTACTTGGCCTGCGTTGCCCATGGCACCCACTACGGAGCCAATATTGATAATTCGGCCCCAACGCGCCTTGGTCATGCCGCGCAAAACGCCCTTGGACAGGCGAAACAGACTGTTCAGGTTGGTATCGACCACGTCGTACCACTCGTCGTCTTTCATGCGCATCATCAGGTTGTCACGGGTGATCCCGGCGTTATTCACCAGAATAGCCGGCGCACCGAACTGCGCAGTGATCTGGGCCAGTACGGCAGCCACGGACTCATCACTGGTCACATTCAGCTCAAGACCGGTGCCTTGCACGCCGTTTTCCTTCAAGGTCGCGGCGATACGCTCGGCGCCCGAGGCGGAGGTGGCGGTGCCGATCACAACGGCGCCCTGACGGCCCAGCTCCAGGGCGATGGCCTGGCCAATGCCACGGCTTGCGCCGGTAACCAGTGCAACTTTACCTTGCAGACTCATGCAGGCTTCTCCTAAGTAAGGGATTCAGGCCAGTGCCGCGCGAGCGGCAGCGAAGGCTTCAGGGGTATTGAGGTTGGCGGTCGACACACCGTCGGCGCAGCGCTTGTTCAAGCCGGCCAGGACTTTGCCCGGGCCGCACTCGACCAGTTCGGTGGCACCGTTGGCGGCCAGGGTCTGGACCGATTCAACCCAGCGCACCGGCTTGTACAGTTGCTCCAGCAGGTCGCGCTTGAGGGTGTCGAGGTCGGCGGCCACGGCCGCACTGACGTTCTGCACCAGCGGGATCTGCGGCGCCTGCCAGTTGATGGCCGCGATAGACTCGGCAAAACGCTCGGCTGCCGGGCGCATCAGTTCGCAGTGGGACGGTACGCTCACCGGCAATGGCAGCGCTCGTTTGGCGCCACGGGCCTTGCAACCCTCGATGGCGCGCTCGACAGCCGCCTTGGCACCGGCGATCACCACCTGGCCTGGGGAGTTGAAGTTCACCGCGCTGACCACTTCGCCTTGCGCCGCTTCGGCGCAGGCTTCGATCACCACCGCGTCGTCCAGGCCCAGGATAGCGGCCATGCCGCCCTGCCCGGCCGGAACGGCTTCTTGCATCAGTTGGCCGCGACGCTCGACCAGCTTGACCGCTTCAGCCAAGGTCAGGCTGCCCGCAGCCACCAGGGCACTGTACTCGCCCAGGCTGTGACCCGCGACGAAGGCAGGGCGTGCGCCGCCTTCTGCCAGCCACAAGCGCCACAGGGCGATCGAGGCGGTGAGGATGGCCGGCTGGGTTTTATCGGTTTGGTTGAGCAGCGCTTCCGGCCCTTGCTGGGCCAGTGCCCACAGGTCATAACCCAGGGCGTCGGAAGCTTCCTTGAAGGTGTCCAGGATCAGCGGGTATTGCGCGCCCAGCTCGGCCAACATGCCGAGGGACTGCGAACCCTGCCCTGGAAAGACGAATGCGAGGGATGTAGACATGTAACAAGCCCCTAATGATCTGGTCGTCAAAAATGCTCGCGCCTACGGTGGGAGCGAACGAAACTGACAGATTGGATGGTCAATTGAACTGGCCGGTCACATTTAAGCACTCCCGGGCCAATTCGCCTAAGGCAACAGATCCTCAAGACGTCCGTGCAAGCGTTGCGGCAGGTTCTCTTGAATCTCGATCAAGGCCCGCGCAATTGCACTTTGAAAGCCCAGCACACCGGCCGAACCGTGGCTTTTCACCACAATACCCTGCAAGCCAAGAAAGCTTGCACCGTTGTGCCGTGCTGGCGCCAGGTCGGCCTGCAAGCGTCGCATCAAGGGCAGCGCCAAGGCACCCACCATACGTGACGCCAGGTTGCGCTTGAACAAAGCTTCGATACGCGTGGCAATCATGGTCGCCAGGCCTTCGCTGGACTTGAGCAGGATATTACCGACAAAGCCGTCGCACACCACCACGTCAGCTTCGCCGCGGTACAAACCATCGCCCTCGACAAAGCCGATGTAATTCAAACCCCGCGCGCCTTGCAACAAGGTGGCGGCAAGCTTGACCTGCTGGTTGCCCTTGATGTCCTCGGTGCCAATATTCAGCAGGGCCACCCTGGGTCGGGCCACGCCGAGCGCCTCGGCGGCCACCGAACCCATTACGGCGAACTGCAACAGGTGCTCGGCGCTGCAATCGACATTGGCGCCCAGGTCCAGCAGTTGGCAATAGCCCTTCTGCGTCGGGATCGCCGCCACCATGGCTGGCCGATCAATACCCGGCAAGGTTTTGAGCACATGCCGCGACAAGGCCATCAACGCGCCGGTATTACCGGCACTGACACAGGCTTGCACCTTGCCATCACGCAACAGCTCAAGGGCCACCCGCATTGAAGAATCGGGTTTGCCACGCAGGGCAACCGCCGGTTTTTCATCCATGCCAATGGTTTCGCTGGCTGGCGTAATCGTCAGGCGCGCGCGATCCACCGCCGGATGGCTGGCAATCAGTTCTTCAAGTAGGGAGGGTTGACCGACGAGGGTCAGGTGCAGCGAGGGTGTGGCAGACAGGCTGGCAATGGAGGCCTGAACAATGCTGCGGGGACCGAAGTCCCCGCCCATTGCGTCAATCGCGATGACTTGAGCAGACAAGTGATTACTCGTCAGCGCCCTTGTCGATCACTTTACGGCCACGGTATACGCCTTCTGGCGATACGTGGTGACGCAGGTGAACTTCACCAGTGGTCTTTTCCACAGACAGGGTGCTAGCCTCGAGAGCGTCGTGCGAACGGCGCATGTCACGGGCGGAGCGGGATTTTTTGTTCTGCTGAACAGCCATAATTGATTAACTCCTAAACGTTTGGGTCACGCTTTAACTGCGCCAATACACTGAACGGGTTGGACCGCGTTACCTCGTCCTCGCTCGGCTCGGCCTCGTCATCGAGACCCTCCGGCTGCTGGCATTCTTCCGGATGATGAGCAGGCACAATGGGCAAGGCGAGCAAAAGCTCCTCCTCGATCAGTGCATGCAGATCCAATGGATCTTCGCCCAGTTCCAGCACGTCATAACCTTTCGGCAACGACTGGGTATTCGCACCCTCTTTCACCACAGCATAACTGCATTCGCTGTGGATCGGCAGGGTGACCAGCTCAAGACAACGCTGGCAAACCATTTTGACTTCGGTGTCGATAACGCTGTGGATCACCACAGATTTACGTTCATCTCGTTCAAAAACGAATTGTGCCTGCACCGTACCGACAGTGTCGGAAAGCGGGTCGCAGAGTCTCTCCAAATCGGCCAGCAGCACTTCACCTTGAAGGGTGGTGCCACGATCAGCCAATTTGCGCGGGTCAACGTGAGGTGGAATCGGGTCATTCAACATAGGCGCAGCATTATAGGGATGCACCCGGCCATGTCAAAGGAAATTCAGCCCTGTGCGTCAGCCGGTCACGTCGCTAGAATCGGGGACTGCCTTGAGGAGACGTATATGCTGCCTTTATTACTCGCGTCCAGCTCGGTTTATCGCCGGGAATTACTGAGCCGCCTGCACCTGCCGTTCACCTGCAGCTCGCCGGATATCGACGAAAGCCACCGCCCAGATGAGTCCGCCATCGAACTGGTCAAGCGCCTGGCCGAGCAAAAGGCCCGCGCCCTCGCCGCCAGCCATCCTGGCCATTTAATCATTGGCTCGGATCAGGTCGCTGCACTGGAAGGCCGGATCATCGGCAAGCCCCACACTTTCGAAAACGCTCGCGAGCAACTGCTGGCTGCCAGCGGCAAGCGTGTGAGCTTCCTCACGGGCCTGGCACTGCTCAACAGCGAGACTGGGCACTGCCAGGTCGACTGCGTGCCGTTCACAGTACACATGCGCACACTAGACGCAACCCGAATCGAGCGATACCTGCTCACCGAGCAGCCTTACGACTGCGCGGGCAGCTTCAAAGCCGAGGGTCTGGGAGTCTCCCTCTTTCGGGCTACAGAAGGGATGGATGCCACAAGTTTAGTGGGACTTCCGCTGATTCGGCTGGTGGATATGTTACTGGCCGAAGGAGCCCAAATCCCCTAAACAGGCAACACCCACTGCCCAGGCACAGCGGGCTTAAGCGCTGCGTCCGTTTTAGAGCAAGCCTTGCGCTTATATATTCTGCGGCAAGGCTGCAGAGACCGGGTCGGGCTTGAAGTCTTTCAGCGGCTTGCCAAAAGACTGCCCGGTCCTGGGATCAACGCCATACCACTCCCCGACCAGCTTATTGAATGATGCGTACAGAGACACCTTCTGATTGATATCACTTAACGTGGCAGCGCCTTTGACAGCCAACCAGAGCCGCTCACCATTACCGAGGCCACTGCTCAATATTTTAAGACCATTCTTTAACGACTTGATCCCTCCAACCACCAGGTCGCCGATACCTCCGAGCGGGTTGAGTGCGCCCAGCGCTGCACGACCTACAATTTTAGCTACCTGGGCAACCTTGCCTGCCCCCTTGACGGCCGCGAGCCCTTTTGCCAAAGAACCGCCCCCCACAAAGGCCAACGCAAAACCCAGAACATCCATTGAAAGGTCAATCACACCCTGGGCCGAGTTACCGTTGATAAAATTTTTAATCGCCGACCCAAAAGGGATGAGATTGATCAAGAACGCTTCGAACTTGCGGTAGAAAGGATCCTCGGTATCAAAAGTGGTTTCACCCCGAGCGTCATCCAGCAGGGAATAAGCGTCCACATCCCTGAGCACAGCATCAGCAATAAATGAAACGCGCTCACTCTTAAAACTGCCTGGAAGGTCCGCCGATACCGGCTTTGCATCAGTAAACCCAGGCGGGTACTGCTTACGCGTAGTCTCTATATGTTGAAGCTCTTTGAAGTAACTATTGTACTGCTGAGGCTGCCGGCCGACCTTGAAATCCCCCAGATCCGAGCGCTTGGACACATTGCCATTTTTATAATCAAACTCGTACGTATTGACCTCGCCCTCAGCGTTCTTGGTCTTGACCAGGATAACGCTAGGCTTGGCACGGGTGGTCTTTTCCTGGCGCACGCCATGAACCTGGCCATCGAGCTCCCGGACAATGGTAATTTCGCCGAACTCAATATTCTGCTGATCCTTCAGCGGTAGTTTCGCCGTCATATTTTTTATGAGCGACGAAAAACTACTTTCAAGTCGCTTGATGTAGGGCACATACAACTCCCCCAGCACATCGGAAGGACTTGGAATATCCTTGATTCTATCCAAGAGCTTGTATACCTGATGTTCGCCCTCTACCGACCGCCATCTAGTAGCCGCCTTCCCCCGAGGGCTTTGCCCATAGGGGTCATGCAACCTCCCGGCGGCGTATATATCCAAGATCGAATAAGGCCCGGGGCTTTTAGGATCATATGGAAATATAACGAGGTTTTTCTTCATCAACACTTGCTCATCCACATCCGGCAAAAACTCCTTCAGCTTTGCCAGCAATGCCTCTTTCCCATCCGGCACAGGCGCACTGAACCCTTCGGAAGCCGCTTTCAATTCAAGAATCTGAGCATTAAAGGCGTTTCGCACCGCGGCCCAGCTTTCCTCGTCAACCGGAGGCGACATGTGTTGCGCAGCGGCCCAATCTTGAAGGGCGTCCTGTTGAGCGACATATTCCACTTGACTTTCGTAACCAGAAATCGGCGCGAGGTCAGCACGCATCATGACTTGTTCATAAGTCATTTGGGCTGTTGCACCCGGAGCCTCTGCTTCGATACGAGCCACGGCCGTGGTAAAGCTGACCCAGCTATGAGTGCCCGGCGTCACTTTATCGGGAATACCCTTGACTATAAACTCGGGGGCATGAGTCGAGAGCAAGAAGTACGCTTGCACCCTTGCCTGCTCAAGCGATGACGCTTTTTGTTCAGATACCAAATAATTCGCCAGATTTTCAACGACCGTTGAGGCGGGTTTGAACCGATTGTCGCTGCCCTTCAGCGCAAACCCCTCAAGGCTATCTTCCGACGATGCAGCCTTATCCAAGGCCCCGCTACGGCTCATGTGCATGACGGCCAATAACCAATCAGCAGCACTGCCCTTGATAAGTTTCGCATCCATCTCGGCCTGAATAGCTTCGCCTAATGCTCGGCCTTTAGGCGACAGGATCAAACGATCAATTATCTTTTGTGGATGTTTCAACTCGTCCGGGCTGAAATAATTGCCTTGCATCAGGTAGCCAAGAACGCTCTTGGAATCTCCCAAGTCAATACCGCCCACCTTACCGTTACGAACATCACTTCTGAGTTGCTGCTCCACGTCTGTATCCAAGGCAATCGGCCATGCCAAAGCACCACCATTATTGCCATGGATAGGGGACTGCGCCGAAGGGGTTAACAAACGCTGAATAAGGTTGGACAGCTCCTCCCTCGTAGCGGGAATATTCCAACCGTTGTCGTGTAAATATTGCTTGAGCGAAGGCGTCTTGGATGCGCCCGCATCCTGCCTGGCGGCGTAAGAGCCGTGAGGATCAACCGTGAAATGGTAGTCGTTGAGATAATCCAGAATTTCGAGCTCTGGCTCATCGGCGTCAAGTCGCGAGACCAGCTTTTTCAACTCTTCAGCTGCGGCGAACCGAGTATTACTGTTGCCTAGCAGCGTGCGCTGGCGACCCAGCTCCTGCTCGAGCTCCTGCTCGGAAAAACCATTCGAAGGCCTCGCAAAGACAGGCTCACGCTCAAGCTCCGCCGCCCGCTGCCTTGCCGGATCTGGCCCGTGAAAGATCGCTGAGGACTCCCCGTAAAAATCAGCAACAGCCTTCAATGATGCGCTTTTCGGGCTGTCAAATATCACCGGTCCATAGGGGGTATTAGCTTTCCACGTCAGTAAGGCCAGGACCTTCAAAATAGGAGTGCTGACGCTCGACCACGCGGCGTCGTCCAACGTGCGAACCCTGTTCTGCCCCCACCCCTTGGTCTTATAAGAGATTTCGCCTGTTTCAGGAGTGATTTTTATCGACTCAGGAACAACCCCCTCATCATGCATCCACTTCTGGAAATCCGGCGAGGCTAATACCGCCTGCAACAGGCCCCACCACTGTCCAAACTTCGAAAAGGGAGGAATAGGTGCAATCATGATTTCCGAATCCCTGACGGGAACGCCGGTAACCTGGCCCAACGCATTGCCAAAAAGTTGCGCCAGCCGCTGCTCATGACGCACGGGATCCATCGAAATTTGCCGATTTATATCAGCAATAGAGGGGCTCTCATCAGCCTTGGGGGCTTCGACTAGAGTTTGTGGCGATGGAGCGCTGAGCGGCTGGCGAGGAATGGTACTAGAGCCTTGAGAAATCATTACTAGGCCTGCATTAAATAAGGAAACATTGGCGGGGAAACCTCCCCGCCCGCTGTATCCTTATTTACCTAAAGACACCCATTCGTTCCCGCACTGGCCGCCTCGATTAGTAACAACTGTTAACGATCTACCCTACTCCAGACGATATTGCTCCAATCTTGACGAAGATCGAGCCAATAGACGAATTCCGACAAAAACGCTGCTGCCGCCCCCCTCATGCGCTGTTGACTGTCGAAAGAGTTCAGCGCAGGGACGGCCCTTGAAAACCCATGTAAATCGCTAGCTTCTCCGCGACACTAGCTCCGAGCTTTTTGGAGAAGCGATCAAACGGCGATTCCTCAACCGTAAAGTCCACCAACTCCTTCTCACCCACCACATCCCGCGCCACCGAACTGGCACTGCCCAGGCCATCGATCAGGCCCAACGGCAACGCCTGCTCACCCGACCAGACCAGGCCGGAGAACAGCTCCGGATGATCCTTATCCTTCAACCGATCACCACGGCCCTGCTTGACGCTGGCAATGAACTGACGATGGGTAGTGTCGAGGACGCCCTGCCAGAACTGGGTTTCATCGGCTTTTTGCGGCTGGAATGGGTCGAGGAACGACTTATGCTCACCCGAGGTGTAGGTGCGACGCTCTATCCCCAGCTTCTCCATGGCACCGACAAAACCGTAACCGGCCGCGGTCACACCAATAGAACCCACCAGGCTGGCCTTGTCGGCATAGATCTGGTCCGCAGCGCTGGCAATGTAATAGGCGCCCGAGGCACCCAGGTCGGAGATCACGGCATAGAGCTTGGTATCCGGATGCAAGGCGCGCAGACGACGAATCTCGTCATACACATAGCCCGACTGCACCGGGCTGCCGCCTGGGCTGTTGATACGCAGGACCACGCCTTTGACCTTGGGGTCCTCAAAGGCCGCGCGCAGGCTGGTGACAATATTGTCGGCACTGGCGGGCTCCTTGTCGGCAATCACGCCGCGCACCTCGATCAAGGCGGTGTAATGACTGCCGCGGGTGGCGCTCTTTTCCATGTCCATCAGCGGACTGAACAGCGCCAGCATCCCAAGCAGGTACACAAAGGTCAGCAGCTTGAAGAAAATCCCCCAGCGCCGCGAACGGCGTTGCTCCTGGACGCTGGCCAGGAGGGTCTTTTCCAGCAGCTTCCAGCTTTTATCATCACTGCTCTCGGCCTTTTCAGGCGCTTTCCACTCGTCACTCATGCCATCAACCCCAGCAAAGACTTATCGGGCCCGGCTGAGCCAGGCCTGCAGTTCGGAAAAATGATCAATCGTCAGTCTCGGTTCGTATTGCTGCAATGCCTCGGCCGACTGGGCGCCGTAGCTGACCGCGACGCTGTCCATGCCCGCATTGCGCGCCATCATCAGGTCGAAAGACGCATCGCCCACCATCAATGCCTCGCGTGGCGTTACGCCACAGTGCGCAAGGATCTGCTCCAGCATCAAAGGATGGGGCTTGCTGGCGGTTTCATCCGCAGCGCGGGTGATATCAAAGTAATCTTCCCAGCCGTGGGCCTTGAGCACACGGTCCAGGCCGCGACGAGCCTTGCCGGTGGCGACCGCCAGGTGATACCCCTGGGCACGAAACGCTTCCAGCGATTGCACCACACCTTCAAACAGCGGCGAAGGCGTCGCCTCCAGCGCGATGTAGTGGTCGGCATAGTGCTCGCGAAACGCAACCAGCTCGGCCTCGCTGATGTCGGGGTACAGGGTGCGAATGGCTTCAGGCAAGCCCAGGCCGATAATGCCCTTGACTGCCAGGTCCGTGCACAAGTCAAAGCCCGAGCGGGTGGAGGCCATGTGCATGGACTCGACGATGCGGCCAATGGAATTGGCCAGCGTCCCGTCCCAATCGAAGATCAGCAGCTTGTAGTCAAGGTGCGACACTCAAACGCTCCACGGTCTTGGCCCACATTTCATCGACCGGCGCCTGCAGTTTCAGCTCGCCGCCATCGGGCAGCGGCACGGTGAGCATGTAGGCGTGCAGGAACAGCCGCTTACCACCCAGGTCGCGAATTTCCTTGGAGAAATCCTCGTCGCCGTACTTGGTGTCACCGGCGATGCAGTGACCTGCATGCAGGGTGTGCACCCGAATCTGGTGGGTGCGCCCGGTCACCGGCTTGGCCTCGACCATGGTGGCAAAGTCCCCGAAGCGACGCAGCACCTTGAACAGGGTCAGGGCTTCTTTGCCCTCCTCATCCACTTCGACCATGCGCTCGCCGGAGCGCAGGTTGCTCTTTTGCAACGGCGCACGCACGCTCTTGATCGAGCTGGCCCAGTTGCCGCGCACCAGCGCCATGTAGCGTTTGTCCACGCCATCGCCACGCAGGGCGGTGTGCAGATGGCGCAACATGCTGCGCTTCTTGGCGATCATCAGCAGGCCAGACGTGTCGCGGTCCAGGCGATGGACCAACTCCAGCTCCTTGCAATCGGGGCGCAACTGACGAAAGGCTTCGATCACGCCGAAGTTCAAGCCACTGCCGCCGTGAACCGCAATGCCACAGGGCTTGTTGATCACGATCAGCTTGTTGTCTTCGAACACAATCGACGCTTCCAGGCGCTGCAACAGGCCTTGGGCCAGCGGCACCGGCTCGTCGCGCTCAGGCACGCGCACGGGCGGCGCACACGGACGATATCGCCCGCCTGCAGCTTGTACTCAGGCTTGATGCGCCCCTTGTTCACACGCACTTCGCCTTTGCGCAAGATGCGGTAGATCAAGGTCTTGGGCACGCCTTTGAGCCTGGCCAGGAGAAAATTGTCGATGCGTTGGCCGGCATATTCCGGCGAGACCTCAAGCAGCTGGACGCTGGGGGTCGGGGGGGCGGTAGTCGTCATGGCGGCGATGATAACAATTTTTTATGGAATTGAAGCACTTAATCATTACTGCTATAGTCGCGAACGCCGCCAAAAGCGGCTTGGACAGAGGACATGCGGCAAACTGCCGGCCCTGACCATCGCAATTCATCAGGACGCGAGGCCGTCCTACGGGGCTTTTGCCACCTTGGAAGGCTCAAGACTGTAACAAGCGCAGGTGACATGAGGCCTGAAGCGAGTGCAGAAAGCAGAGTGAATACTCGCCTTTTGCGCCGATATTTACGGCCAGTTCACAAAGTGCAGTCAGTTTTGAGCCAGACCATGGCGAATGCTTCGGAAACAACGCCTGTTAAGAGCTGAGTGAGAGCGCAACCGCCCACACCTAGTCTTGTTTAGCCATGAGCGTGGACTCCCCATTGGAGAACACGGTAAATGCCAACCCGCTGCGGATTCTGCGCGCGGCAGCACCCGAATTATCAGGGATACGTGTAGGGTGGAGATGCACAACCGTCGGACTGTGTAGCACTAGGCTTGTTTTAGACGCTTCATCTCGTCCACAGTCGCCGGTTGATTCCTCCTCCTGACCTTAGCTTTTGTTGAAGTGGTGCCTTTGTCACCACCGCTAACGAGCAGGACGCGTCCGTCGCGATACCGGCCCAATTGGCCGATTTTGCTGGACACTGGAGTGGCCAACCACTCTTGACGCACCTGACACCGACCGTGAGAAGTCGTGTGTGCCGAACGCCGTTTCCGGCAGCCCGGAAACCGACGGTACAACATGAAAAGAATGCTGATTAACGCAACTCAACCCGAAGAGTTGCGTGTTGCACTGGTAGATGGCCAACGCCTCTACGACCTGGACATCGAATCCGGTGCACGCGAGCAGAAAAAGGCCAACATCTATAAAGGCCGTATCACTCGCATCGAACCAAGCCTCGAGGCTGCCTTTGTCGATTTCGGCTCCGAGCGCCACGGCTTCCTGCCCCTTAAAGAAATCTCCCGCGAATACTTCAAGAAAGCCCCCGAAGGCCGCGTGAACATCAAGGACGTCCTGAGCGAAGGCCAGGAAGTCATCGTCCAGGTCGAAAAAGAAGAACGTGGCAACAAGGGCGCGGCCCTGACCACCTTCATCAGCCTCGCCGGTCGTTACCTCGTACTGATGCCGAACAACCCACGTGCCGGCGGTATTTCCCGTCGCATCGAAGGCGAAGAGCGCAACGAACTGCGTGAAGCGCTGAACGGCCTGATCGCACCGGCCGACATGGGCCTGATCGTGCGCACTGCCGGCCTTGGCCGCAGCAGCGAAGAAATGCAGTGGGACCTCGACTACCTGCTGCAACTGTGGACCGCTATCAAAGAAGCGTCCCTGGATCGTTCCGCGCCATTCCTGATCTACCAGGAAAGCAACGTGATCATCCGCGCCATCCGCGACTACCTGCGCCAGGACATCGGCGAAGTGCTGATCGACAGCGTTGAAGCCCAGGACGAAGCCCTGACCTTCATCCGCCAGGTGATGCCGCAGTACGCCAGCAAGATCAAGCTGTACGAAGACAGCGTGCCGCTGTTCAACCGTTTCCAGATCGAAAGCCAGATCGAGACCGCCTTCCAGCGTGTGGTCGAACTGCCTTCCGGCGGCTCCATCGTGATCGACCCGACCGAAGCCCTGGTGTCCATCGACATCAACTCGGCGCGTGCGACCAAAGGCAGCGACATCGAAGAAACCGCCCTGCAGACCAACCTGGAAGCGGCTGAAGAAATCGCCCGCCAGCTGCGCCTGCGTGACATCGGCGGCCTGATCGTCATCGACTTCATCGACATGACCCCTGCCAAGAACCAGCGCGCCGTGGAAGAGAAAGTCCGCGAATGCCTGGAAGCTGACCGCGCTCGCGTGCAAGTCGGCCGCATCTCGCGCTTCGGTCTGCTGGAGATGTCCCGTCAGCGCCTGCGTCCATCCCTGGGCGAGAGCAGCGGCATCGTCTGCCCGCGTTGCAACGGCACCGGCATCATTCGTGACGTTGAATCGCTGTCCCTGGCGATCCTGCGCCTGATCGAAGAAGAAGCCCTGAAAGACCGTACCGCCGAAGTTCGCGCACAAGTGCCGATTCCGGTTGCGGCCTTCCTGCTCAACGAAAAACGCAACTCGATCACCAAGATCGAACTGCGCACCCGTGCCCGTATCGTCATCCTGCCGAACGATCACCTCGAGACGCCGCACTTCGAAGTCCAGCGCTTGCGTGATGACAGCCCGGAAGCCCACAGCGGCCAGTCCAGCTATGAAATCGCCGCGGCTGCCGCCGAAGTCGAAGAAGTCCAGCCAGCCGCTGCGACCCGCACCCTGGTTCGCCAGGAAGCGGCCGTGAAGACTGCGCCGGCCCGCGCCAACGCCCCGGTACCGACCGAAGCTGCCGCCCCGGTTGCCGCGCCGGCCGCCCTGCCTGAGCCAAGCCTGTTCAAGGGCCTGGTGAAGTCGCTGGTCAGCCTGTTCGCCACCAAGGAAGAGCCTGCTGCCCCGGTTGTGGTTGAAAAACCTGCCACCGAGCGCCCGGCGCGCAATGAAGAACGTCGCAACGGTCGCCAGCAGAGCCGTAACCGCAATGGCCGCCGTGACGAAGAGCGCAAGCCTCGCGAAGAACGCGCACCACGTGAAGAGCGTGCGCCTCGCGAAGCCCGTGAAGACACCCCGACCGTAGCCCGTGAAGAACGTGCACCGCGTGAAGAGCGCGCCCCACGTACCCCACGCGCTCCACGTGAAGACCGCAAGCCACGTGGCGAGCGTGAAGAACGTGTGCGTGAACTGCGCGAGCCTCTGGACGCGGCACCTGCCGTTGCCGCTGCCGCAGCCGTTACCAGCGAAGAACGCCCGGCCCGCCAGCCGCGTGAAGAGCGCGCACCCCGTGAAGAGCGCCAACCGCGCCCGCCACGTGAAGAGCGTCAACCACGCGCCGAGCAAGCCGCTGCCGCCAGCGAAGAAGAAGTACTGACCGGTGAAGAGCAACTGCAGGAAGACGGCCAGGACAACGCCGACGGCGATCGTCCACGCCGCCGCTCCCGTGGCCAGCGTCGTCGCAGCAACCGTCGTGAGCGTCAGCGTGATGCCAACGGCAACGTGATCGAAGGTTCGGAAGAAGCCGGCGAAAACGCAGAAGCTGCCAACAACGAACCAACAGGCGCCGACTTGGCTGCCGGCTTGGCCGTTACTGCTGCCGTCGCCAGCTCGGTCATCAGCGCACCCGCTGAAGCCCAGGCTCACGAGCAAGCCGAACGCGCTACCGCTGCCGTCGAAGACACTGTTGCCGTAGAAGCGCCAGCCGCCGAAACCCCAGCGGTCGAAGCGCCGGTTGTTGAAGCGCCAGTTGTTGAAGCCACCACCCCTGTCGAAGCCCCAGTGGTTGCGGAAGTGGAAGTTGCCCCGGTTCGCGATGCACAGCCAGAAACTGAAGCGGTTGCCGTTGAACCGGCTCCAGTGGTTGAGGCTCAGCCAGTAATCGAAGCGGCTGTAGAAGCTCCAGTGGTCGAAGAAGCAGCCCCGGCCGTGCGCGAAGTTCGCGAAGAACAGACCGCCTTCCAGTGGACCGCCGAACCGACTGCCCCGGTTGAAGCGCCAGCACCTGCCCCAGTGGTAGAAGAAGCGCCGGCACCGGTTGCCGAAATCGTCGCCGAGCCAGCCCCAGTGGTTGAGCCGACGCCGGTTGTGGAGCCTGCGCCCGTGGTTGAAGTTGAAGCCCCGGTGGCTGCCGAAGTGGCAGCCCCTGTGGTTGAAGCTGCACCTGCAAGCGCACTCACCGAAAACGGCCGTGCGCCGAACGACCCACGTGAAGTGCGTCGTCGCCGCAAGGAAGCCGAAGCTGCTGCAGCCGCAGCCCAGGCGGTAGAGCACAAGGCCCCGGAAGCAGAGCACGAGCCTAAACCCCTCGTCTGATTCCAACCGCCACTAAAAAGCCCCGCCTGAGTGATCAGGCGGGGCTTTTTTATGGCTGGCTATCTCGACTTGAAATGCAATCACTGTGGGAGCTGGCTTGCCTGCGATAGCGTCGTTTCAGCCAGCGTGGCTGTGACGGATACATCGCGATCGCCGGAAAGCCATAATGTCGTTCAATTAAGGTTTTTTGTAGGAGCGAGCTTGCTCGCGAAAAACTCACAGGCGCCGCGTTCAATCAGGACACACGCGTTATCGTTGACGTTTTTCGCGAGCAAGCTCGCTCCTACAGAGGGCGATATACGCTTAACTGAACGGCATTAAGGCAAGCCAACTGCCACACTTAACCTGCAGTAAAACTCAACCGTTGCGGCACATCCACATCCCAAAGCACACCAGGATCATCTACCTGCACCTCTCGCACCTGAGTTTGTGCAAACAACGGCCTGGCCCCACGATCCCCACTCAGCGCCATCAGCGCCGACCCAAACCTGTGATGGAAAGCCACCGGGTGCCCGTACTGCCCGGCAGATACCGGCACAGTGACGCCCTCCACGCTGGCGATCACCCGTTCGATACTCGATGACTGAATAAACGGCATATCCCCCAACACCACCAGCCACCCATCCGCTGCACCGCTGGCCTTGACCGCCGCCGCAATGCTGTCGCCCATACCGCTAGAATCCAGCAGTACAACCTGACAGCCATAAGCCTCTGCCAGGCGGATAACCTCCCCGCGCTCCGGCGACGTCACCAGCCAGCGCGTTACAACACGCTCAGGCAAGTTGCGCAGCACCTGCTCGATGACCGGCCGGCTAATGCCATCCAGCCCCACACAAGCGGCAAGCAACTTATCTTGATCAGCTCCTGCTTCAGTCCGAAAACGACTGCCCTGCCCCGCCGCCAGCACAATTGCGGTCACCGTCACTCGGCCACCACTGCCAACGGCTTTTTCTGCATCGGTGCCACCCCGTTCTTGATCGCAACAATTTCCGCCATCAGCGACAGCGCAATTTCCGCCGGCGTATGGCTGCCGATGTGCAGGCCGATCGGCCCGTGCAAACGCGCGATGGCGTCCGCCGACAGGCCCAGCGCGGCCAGGTTCTCCCGACGTTTCTGGGTATTGACCCGCGAACCCAGGGCGCCGATATAGAACGCCGTGGAGTTCAGCGCCGTCAGCAACGCCATGTCATCCAGACGTGGATCGTGGGTGAGGCAGACAATGGCCGTGCGTTCATCGGTATGAATATTCAACACCGCCTCGTCGGGCATGCCCGGCACAAAGCGGCCATGCTGGTCTTCCCAGCCGTAGACGAACTCTTCGCGGGGGTCGCAGATCAGCACTTCGAAATCCAGCAGGCGCGCCATTTCCGCTACGTAGCGCGACAGCTGCCCGGCGCCGATCAGCAGCAGGCGCCAGCGCGGGCCGTAGATGGCGCGCAAGCGTTCGCCGTCGAAGCTCACCACGTCGGTCTTGCTGGCGGCGCTCAAGGTCACCTCGCCCGTGGCCAGATTCAGCTCGCGAGCGACAATCTGATGATCTTCACAACGCGCCAGCAGCGCTTGGACCCAACCCCACTCTTCCACGCGCTCCTCGGTGAGCCGCAGGGTGCCACCGCAGGGCAGGCCAAAACGTGCGGCCTCATCGCGAGTGACGCCGTAAGTCACCAACTGCACAGGCGGGCCGTCAGCAGGCAAGCGGCCATCTTGCAGGCGCGCAATCAAGTCATCCTCGATGCAACCGCCCGACACAGAGCCAATCACCACGCCATCACCGCGCAGGGCCAGCATCGCCCCCGGCGGGCGCGGCGCACTGCCCCAGGTTTGCACCACGCTGTACAACATCACGCGCTGCCCGGCGCGGCGCCATTGCAGCACGCTGCGCAGGACGTTCAGATCCACACTGTCCATCAGGCCTCCGGTAAGTACTGTCGCGCTCACTGTAAACCAAAAATATCCGTTGCATCCCGCCAGAAACGCAAACGCCCCGAACCAGTCGGGGCGTTTGCCGATAGCGTTGGCGTCAGTTCACGCCAGCAGCCACTTACTTGACGACAGGCGCCGGGCCTTCAGCCACGCCCAGGTCATCGAGTTCGCGGGTTTCGGAGATACCGGTACCGCCAGACGCCAGCTCACTTTGCAGTTTGTCGGTGTCCAGTTCCTTGACCCACTTGGCCACAACGATGGTGGCAACTGCGTTACCCACCAGGTTGGTCAGGGCACGGGCTTCGGACATGAAGCGGTCGATACCCAAGATCAGCGCCAGGCCGGCAACCGGCAGGTGGCCAACGGCCGACAGGGTGGCGGCCAGTACGATGAAACCCGAACCAGTCACGCCAGCAGCACCTTTGGACGACAGCAGCAGCACCAGCAGCAGGGTGATCTGGTGAGTGATGTCCATGTGGGTGTCGGTCGCCTGGGCGATGAACACGGCCGCCATGGTCAGGTAGATCGACGTACCGTCGAGGTTGAAGGAGTAACCGGTTGGAATCACCAGGCCGACCACGGACTTCTTCGCGCCAAGACGCTCCATTTTGATCAGCATGCGTGGCAGTGCGGATTCGGAAGACGAGGTGCCCAGTACGATCAGCAATTCTTCACGGATGTAGCGGATCAGCTTCAACACGCTGAAACCGTGAGCGCGGCAGATGGCGCCCAGCACCAGCACCACGAACAGGATGCAGGTGATGTAGAAGCAGATCATCAACTGGCCCAACTGCACCAGGGAACCTACACCGTAGGCGCCGATAGTGAACGCCATGGCACCCAGGGCACCGATTGGCGCGAGCTTCATGATCATGTTGATGATGTTGAACATCACGTGGGCGAAGCGATCGATGAAGTCCAGCACCGGCTTGCCGTAGGCACCCAGGCGGTGCAGGGCGAAACCGAAGATCACCGAGAACATCAGCACTTGCAGGATGTCGCCATTGGCGAACGCGCCGACGATGGTGTTGGGGATGACGTTGAGGATAAAGCCGACGATGCTCTGGTCTTTACCGGCGGTGACGTAGGCCGCCACTTTGGAAGCATCCAGGGTCGCGACGTCGATGTGCATGCCGGCGCCCGGCTGCACCACGTTGACCACGACCAGGCCAATCAGCAGGGCGATGGTGGAAACGATTTCGAAGTACAGCAGCGCGTAGCCGCCGGTCTTGCCGACCGACTTCATGCTTTGCATGCCAGCGATGCCGCTGACCACGGTACAGAAGATGATCGGGGCGATGACCATTTTGATCAGCTTGATAAAGCCGTCACCCAGTGGCTTGAGGGCCACGCCGGTCTGCGGGTAGAAGTGGCCGAGCAAGATACCGATAACGATTGCGACGATCACCTGGAAATACAGGGATTTGTAGATTGGCTGACGAGTCGTCATTGCAAAGTTCCTCAATCGTCCCGTGTGGCAAATATCCGCCATTGCCCACGGCACTTGAATTGCGAACCCTCCTGCACTGGAGGGATTTGTTGTTTGCCAAGCCTGTAGGAACAAGCCTGCGCTGTAATCCCTATCGCAAACAGCGTGCCACTTTGCTTAAACGCGCTGAAGGCCTTTAGACATCAGGGCTTGGGGTTCACGGGCGACTCTGGAGTGTGTAACAAGGTGGCGGATTTCCGCCCAGTCATCCTGTCTCGTCCTACAATTTGGCGGATATCCGCCTTGTCGCCCCGCCGGGTGATGGCTACCATCCGCCACTCCATGGATGAGGCCCTCGCATGCGTGAACGTACCATCGCCAGCCATTACGCCCGAGCGGCCCTCGGCGGTGCGCGCCGGGCCGGTTTTGACTACTCGGGGGTGTTGCAGCAGGTGGGCATTACCCCGGAACTGCTGACCGAGCCCCGCGCCCGCATCGCTCCAGAGCAATTTACCCGCTTGTTGCAAATGCTCTGGCTGGGGCTGGATGACGAATACCTGGGGTTTGCCGAAGGGCCGAGCAAACGTGGCACTTTTGCCATGATGTGCCACGCGCTGATTCATTGCCGCACGCTGGAGAAGGCGCTGGAGCGCGGCTTATTGTTTTATAGCCTGTTCCCCCAAGGCCCGCGCTGGCAGCTGACCAAAGAAGGCGACATGGCGCGCCTGAGCCTGGACGACTCGCAGCTATGGGACCCGGACCACTTCCTCAGTGAATGCCTGCTGGTTATCTGGCATCGGCTGGGCAGTTGGTTGATCGGCCAGCGTATCCGGCTGCAACAGGCCACCTTCAGTTACCCGATGCCGGCCCATGCCGGTGAATACGACCTGCTGTTCCCGTGCCCCCAGGTGTTCGGTACGCCGACCAGCAGCCTGGTGTTTCCCAGCCGCTACCTGAGCCTGCCGCTGTTGCAGGATGAACGCACCCTCAAACACTTCTTGCAGCGCTCCCCTGCCGACTTGTTATCCAGGCCGGATGAAGGCGACAGCCTGAGCAGCCAGCTGCGTCGCCTGCTGAGCCGCGACCGCACACCCTGGCCAGACCTGGAAGCCGTCGCCCAGCACCTGCACATCAGCCCACAGACCCTGCGCCGGCATCTGCGCGAAGAAGGCACGAGTTTTCAGGCATTGAAAGATGAGTTACGCCGGGATATCGCCATTTACCACTTGGGGCGGGCGGATTTGTCTTTGCAGGAGATCGCCGAACAATTGGGGTTTTCCGAACCGTCGGCGTTTCATCGGGCGTTCAAGAAGTGGACGGGGTTGACGCCGGGGGCCTACAGAGCGCAGGAGAGTTAGAGGTGTATCGACTGGGAGGGTCTGTTCGCGGGCAAGCCAGCTCCCACAGTTAAACGGGTTTACAGAATTTAATGTGTGAATACATTCAAAGGTGGGAGCTGGCTCCCACACTGTTTCGCAGGGTGTCAGATATTGGCGCGCAGGATGCTATCGGGTAGCGCTTCACCACGTTCGACACTTGCTGCTACAGCCGCGATCAAACCCTCCAGCTCATAGCCCTGCCCCGCCAACCACGCTTGATCATAATAGGTCGTGGCATAACGCTCTCCGCCATCGCACAAGATCGCGACAATCGACCCCGACGCCCCCGCCGCTTTCATCTGTTGCGCCGCCATCAGCGCACCGATCAGGTTGGTCCCGCTGGAACCACCAACCCGTCGCCCCAAACGCTGCGCCAGGTAATGCATGGCCGCCAGGGACAATGCATCTGGCACCTTGACCATGGCATCAATCACCGCCGGCAGGAATGATGCCTCCACCCGTGGGCGACCAATCCCTTCAATCCGCGAGCCACAGTCCAGGCGCAGGCTGGCGTCACCACTCTGGTAGAAGTCGAAGAAAACCGAGCGTTCGGCATCGGCACACAGCACCCGGGTGCAATGCTGGCGATAACGCACATAGCGACCCAGGGTCGCGGTGGTGCCGCCGGTGCCAGGGCTGGAAATCAGCCAACTCGGCTCCGGGTGCTGTTCAAAGCGCATCTGCTGGAAGATCGACTCGGCAATATTGTTGTTCGCCCGCCAGTCGGTGGCACGTTCGGCGTAGGTGAACTGGTCCATGAAGTGACCACCGCTTTCCTGGGCCAGGCGTTCGGATTCGGCATAGATCTGCGTCGGGTCCTGGACCAGATGGCTTTTGCCCCCGTAGAAGGCAATTTGGGCGATCTTCTCTTGAGACGTTGTAGCGGGCATGACGGCAATAAACGGCAAGCCGAGCAAGCGCGCGAAGTAGGCTTCCGAGATCGCCGTGGAGCCACTGGACGCTTCGATAACGGGAGCGCCCGGCTTGAGCCAGCCATTGCACAGCGCATACAGAAACAGCGAGCGCGCCAGCCGGTGTTTCAAGCTGCCAGTGGGGTGGCTGGACTCATCCTTGAAGTACAACTCGATGCCTGGCAAACCCGGTAATGGCAGCGGGATCAGGTGGGTATCGGCGCTGCGCTGGAAGTCCGCTTCAATGATGCGAATGGCTTCACGGGCCCAGGTACGGTGGTCGCTCATGGTGGCTTCTCTAAAGGTTTTCGGCGGTGATCTTAAGATGTTTCCTACACTCCACACAGATACAGTGACGACGCAATTGGACACACAATTGCTAGTCTTTGGCTCACCGATGTCCCGGGCCATCTCTTATAACAAATAAGAATATAACTTTTGTTTTAACAACTAACGGTACGGGTTAGGGTACCCACCTATTGAACCTGGATTGGAGAGCATCCCTTGCCTCTGCGTAGCACTTTCACCCGTTTCTTCCAGCTGGAAGCCGCCAGTGGCCTGTTGTTGATCGCCGCTGCTGCCTTGGCGCTGATTATCAACAACTCACCGTTGTCGCACCTGTACAACGCCTTTCTCGACACGCCAGTGGTTGCACAGGTTGGCGCGCTGAAAATCGCCAAGCCGGCGCTGCTATGGATCAACGATGGCCTGATGGCCCTGTTCTTCCTGCTGATCGGCCTGGAGGTCAAGCGCGAGCTTTTGGATGGCCACCTGTCCAAGCCTTCCCAAGTGGTGCTGCCTGGCGCAGCGGCCATCGGCGGCATGGTGGTGCCGGCGCTGATCTACTGGGCGCTGAACAAGGACAACCCCGCCGCCCTGGCTGGCTGGGCGATCCCTATGGCCACCGACATTGCCTTTGCGCTGGGCGTTCTGGCCCTGCTGGGCAAGCGCGTACCGGTGTCGCTGAAGCTGTTCCTGATGACTCTGGCGATTATTGATGACCTTGGGGCCATCATCGTCATCGCCCTGTTCTATTCCGCTGACTTGTCCACCGCATCCCTGGCGGGCGCGGGGGCGTGCTTGATTGCGCTGATTGCGATGAACCGCCTGGGCGTGATCAAGCTGGGGCCGTATATGATCATCGGCCTGATCCTGTGGGTGTGCGTGCTCAAGAGCGGTGTGCATGCGACGCTGGCTGGCGTGACCCTGGCGTTCTGCATTCCACTGCGCACCAAGAATGCCGAAACCTCGCCGCTGCTGAGCCTGGAACACGCCCTGCACCCGTGGGTGGCCTACGCCATCCTGCCGCTGTTCGCGTTTGCCAACGCCGGGGTCTCTCTGACGGGCGTCAGCCTGGAAAGCTTCACCCACTCCGTGCCCATGGGCATCGCCGCCGGCCTGTTGATCGGCAAGACCGTCGGTGTGTTCGGCCTCACCTGGCTGGCGATCAAGACCGGCATCGCCTCACTGCCCAGCGGCGCCAACTGGGGCCAGGTACTGGGCGTGGCGATCCTGTGCGGGATCGGCTTCACCATGAGCCTGTTTGTCGGCTCCCTGGCGTTTGTGCCAGGCGCCAGCGAGTTTGCCGGTGAGGATCGCATGGGCATTTTGACCGGGTCGATCCTGGCGGCCTTTATCGGGTATGCGGTGACCGCGATGGCGAGTCGCAAGAAAGCCGTCGTTGCATGATTGAAGTTAGTCAGTTGTAGGAGCGAGCTTGCTAAAAACTTACAGGCGCCGCATTCATTCATTGAATTCGCGTAATCGTTAACGTTTTTCGCGAGCAAGCTCGCTCCTACAAACAAAACCCCCAACCGGTTACCCGGTTGGGGGTTTTTCTTCGCCTGTAGCTTAAGGCTTAGCGAGTCACGCGGCTGGTACCGTCGACGGTCATGATGCGTACGCGGTCGCCAATGCGGAAGATTTCATTTTCCTGCACGGCTTGGACGTAGGCGCGCATGCTGCCGTCGTCTTCGCGCACGGTGATTTCCACGCCCTGGGTACGGGTCAGGCCTTCTTCGGTGGCCGAGCCCAGCAGGCCGCCCGCAACGGCGCCGATCACCGCGGTAACGATACTGCCACGGCCGCCACCGATGGCGCTGCCGCCAACGCCGCCAATGACTGCACCCGCAGCGCCGCCGATTGGGGTCTTGGTGCCTTCGATTTTCACTGGACGCAGGGACTCGATGGTGCCCATGCGAACGGTCTGTACACGACGCGCCTCATCACGGGAGTACGAGTCGCCGGTCAGACTCGAGGCGCAGCCACCCAACAGCAACGACAGGGTGGTAAAGCAGGCAACTAGTAAAACGGACTTACGCATAGCATCAACTCCAAAGGACAGGTATTCATTAAACGCTGTGGCTTGGCGCGTGTCACGGCGCGCCAGGCAGAAACTTGCTTTCATTCAGCCTGAGTACAGACTGCCAGCACCAGAGAACTCGACGAACGGTAACCAAGCCAGGGTACAGAACGATGCCATAACCGGCTCGATCAGTGTAGCCGCGCAGCCGAAAGCGCCCGAAGTGTCTTGAACAGAGACTTCGACGCAACGGTGTTGATTCAGGTGGGATGACGAAAGGTGACGCTCAGGGCGCCAGACGCTCGCGAGACCATTGGCCGTCTTGCAAACGATAGTTGAGGCGATCATGCAGGCGGCTGGCACGGCCTTGCCAGAACTCAATACGTTCGGGCAGTAAACGGTACCCTCCCCAATGCTCGGGGCAATCGGGCTGGGTATCGCTGAAACGCTCTTCAGTGGCCTTGAGCAGCGCCTGCAGCTCTTCGCGATCACGAATGACTTTGCTCTGCGGCGAGGCCCAGGCGCCCAGGCGGCTGCCCAACGGGCGCACCTGGTAATAAGCATCCGACTCTTCAGGCGTGACCTTGACCACGCGCCCTTCAATGCGTACCTGGCGCTCCAGAGATGGCCAGAAGAAGGTCATGGCCGCAAACGGCCGCGCCGCGAGTTGTTCACCCTTGGCGCTCTGATAGTTGGTGAAGAAGGTAAAGCCCTGCGCATCCAGGCCCTTGAGCAGCAGGATGCGGCAGTGCGGGCGACCGTCCTGGTCGACTGTCGCCAGCGTCATGGCATTGGCCTCCACTGGCGGCTGTTCGGTTTTAACCGCATCGCCAAACCATTGGTGGAACAACGCAAACGGCTCGTCCGGGGCCTGGGCCTCGCTCAAACCGTCCCGTGTGTAGTCACGGCGCATATCGGCCAGTGCCTGGGTCATGCGGCTTTATCCTTGTGGTTCAACAGCTCAGTTTTTCGCCTGGTCGTTCGAAGCAGGTGCCGCCTTGGCTTTGGCAGTCGCTGGCTTCTTGGCAGCCGGCTTGGCCGCAGCCTTTTTAGCCGCTGGCTTGGCCGCCGCTTTCTTGGCCGTGGCCTTTTTGGCCGGCGCTTTAGCTGCCGGTGCTGGCGCAGGCACATTCTGCACTGCGACCATTTCAGCTACGGGCGGGGTCTTGCCCGAGTTGTACTTGCTCAGCAGTGCCAACATCGTTGTACGCTGAGTGAACATGATTTCCATGCGACGGTTCAGCGCACGCCCCTGATTGCTGTCGTTGGCGGCACGCGGCATAAGGTCGCCCATGCCACGCAGCATCAAGCGATCCTGTTTCAGACCACTCAGGCTGAAAATCGAGGCAATGGACTGCGCACGTTCCTTGCTCAACGCCTGGCTGGCGGGGGCGCTGCCAGTGGCATCAACGTGGCCCAGCACCAGTACGGCAGTCTTGGGGTCAGCTTCAACGGCCTTGGCCACCCGCGTGAACGGGCCCAGGGTCACCGGCAGCAACATGGCTGGGCGCTTGGGGTTGTAGGAGCCGTCTACCGGGGCAATCACCACCAGGGTGTTGTCACGGCGCTCCAGTTGCAGGTTGCTGTCCTTGATGGCGGCACGCAGGCGTGGTTCGTATTCGTCCAGCCAGGCTTGGGTGATCTTCGGGTCAGGCATTTGTACATTGGTCACATCGACCTTGGCCAATGGCTTTGGCTTGCTTTCGAACGGCCACCACCAGCGCGGCTCGCTGTCGGTCTTGGCGACGACAGGCGCTACGTCCGAGGCCGGGGTTGCGGCCTTGAGGTCGGCTTTCAGGTCAGCCTTGGCGTCAGCGGCTTTTTCTTCGGCGCTCTTGGTGGAAAACGGCCACCAGCTATAACCGGTGTCAGCCTTGGCGGCCGGGGCAGGCGCGGCAGCAGCGGCGACAGGTTCAACAGGCTTGGCACCGGCGGCCGGCTTGGCGTCGGGCTTGGCATCCGGCTTGGCGTCGGTCTGGGCCACTGGATCCTTGGTTGCAGCTTTGTCAGATCCAAATGACCACCAATGCCCACCTTCGGCATCATTTTGTGGAGTTTGTGCACAACCCGTAATAGTGAGGCACAGCGCCAGTGCCAAAGACTTGTTCGATAACATGAGATATCCACAAAATGAGAAAAAACAGGGGGTCGCGGGACCCGTTAAACAGACGCTAAAAGAACATTAAAGTTACAACATGTCGTTCAGCATCTTTTTTATACTTGCCTTTGTAACAAAAAATTGTGAAACAGCAAGGGGTTTATAGACAACCGGCCAATATTCCGACCAACTTCTGGGCACGCGGGTCCATAAGTACGTAAGGCCCCAGGGTATTAGTCACAAAACCGAAGGCTACATCATGTTCAGGGTCGGCAAAGCCGACTGAGCCCCCTGCCCCGGGATGCCCGAATGCACGTGGCCCAAGGCCGAATGTGGCATTGGGCAACTGCGGTTGATCCAACATGCAGCCCAGCCCGAAGCGGGTTTGGGTCAATAAGGTTTTATCCAGCCCGATACTGTGCTCGCGGGTCAATTGTTCGAGCATGTCGCTTTCCAGCAAACTACCGTCCAACAAACCACTATAAAACCCGGCCAGGCTGCGCGCATTACCGTGGCCATTCGCCGCAGGCTGCTGCATGCGTCGCCATTCGGGCTTATTAGTGCTGGTCAGAATAGACGGTGGGTTGGCAAATGCACGGGTAGTCATCGCCGCAGGCTCGCGCATCATTACTTGAAGTAACCGTTGCGCGGCTTCATCACCCATAGTGCCTTTGCTGCGCGCGATATGGGCGACGCGATAAAACTCTTCATCCGCCAAGCCCACATGGAAGTCCAGCCCCAATGGGCGTGCCACCCGCGCCACGATCGATTCCCCCGGCCCGCGCCCATCGGCGCGGCGCAACAGTTCGCCAACCAGCCAGCCGTAGGTGATCGCCTCATAGCCATGGCCCTGGCCCGGAGTCCACCACGGGGCTTCGGCCGCCAGAGTATCGACCATCAATTGCCAGTCATACAGGGCTTCGGTGGGCAGCATTTCGCGGATGGCGGGCAGCCCGGCCTGGTGGCAGAGCAACTGGCGCAGCGTGATCGTTTCCTTGCCAGCAGCGGCAAACTCCGGCCAGTAATCGGCCACCGGCGCATCGAGCTTGAGCTTGCCTTCAGCCACCAGTTGCAGGGCCGTCACTGCCGTGAAGGTCTTGGTGCAGGAGAACAGGTTGACGATGGTATCGCTGTGCCAGGCCTCGGCACCGTCCTTGTCGGCAGTACCGGCCCACAGGTCGACGACGGTTTGCCCGCCGATCTGGATGCACAGCCCGGCACCACGCTCCTGAGGATCATCGAACAGGGCGGCGAAGGCTTCGCGCACCGCTTCGAACTGCAGCTCGTAATGACCCTGAATCTGCACCTAAGTCCCCTCGCAAAACACCATGAAAAGTGGTCGCCATTCTTTCAGCCATTGTGGGTTTTGTGAACCCGTCAACGATGAATCAATGCCCATTCCCAGCATGCCCGCCAGGGTGCCCAGCGCCCTGCCCCGCGCCTTTGCCGTCACGCCCAGGTTTGGCGGCGTCACTTTCACGCGTCGCTTGGGTGGCCTTGGCTTTTTGCGCCTCACGGCCCAGTTGGTCGAGCGCGGCCAGGTTGCTCTTGCGCACCGTCTCGACAAAGCCCTGGAACGGTACATCGGTGATGCCGACCAGGCCGAAATGGCCGTTTTCACCATCCAGCAGACGCCCGGTGACCGGCTGGTCCAGGTACTGGAACCAGTGCACCCCGACAATCGACGGCTCGGCCACCGCCTGCTTGAGGAAGGTCGTATACGCGGCGCCACGGTCTTCTTCGCGGGCCAGTTGCGTCACGCCGCCCCAGAACGGGCCACGGTCGGCAGAGCCAAAGTTGAATTCGGTGATCAGTACCGGTTTGTCCAGCGCACGCAGCGCGGCGAAGTCATAACCATCCTGAGGTTTCAAGGTATACATATTGAAGCTCAGCACATCGCAATACTGCGCGCACGATGCGACCGCTTCCGGCGTGCTCACCGCAAAGCGACCGCCCAGCAACAGCTGGTTGGGCGCGTGCCACTTCAGCGAGTCGGAGATGGTCTTGAAGTAAGCATCGGCGAAGGTCTTCTGGAAATATTTGAAGTCGGCTTCGATCTCCGGGTGTTCAGGGCTGGGCATCGGCGGCTCAAAGCCTGGGTCTTCCATCAGTTCCCAACCGGCCAGGTGAATGCCCCAGGCTTTGGAAAGGCCCTCTTCATTGCGGTATTTGTCGCGCAGTTGCTTGAGGAAGGCGCGCTTGGCCGGCACGTCGGTGGTCATGCGCAGGGTGCCGTAGGCCAGGGCGTAACGGGATTTGGCATCGTCGCCGGGGCCGGCCCAGGCCAATTCGTTGTCGGCAAAGAAGCCGATCAACCACGGGTCGTCGCGGTGGTCACGGGCTGCGATAGCCACGGCGCGTTCGGTGGCCATGGCAAAGCGCGGGTCGAACGGGTCAGGCATGCCGCCCCACCAGTCGGTGCCGGTGCTGATGCTGGCATAGTCACCAACAATCGACAACGGCAAGGTGTACGGCACGCGGTCGGCAGTGGCCAGGTCCGGATCGCTCCAGTTGCCGACGGTGTTAAAGCCCCAGGCTTGCAGGCGATCGAGGGTATGGGTCACCCAGCGTGGCTGGTCCAATGCGTCACCGCCGTAAGTACGTTGCAGGTTGGCGCCATAGAAATCGTACCAACGCCCCGAGCCAAAACCGCGACCTTCACCCGCGCCGTTGCCGGTGCGGCTGTCGTCGCTGCCGTAGTACTTATCAAAGGGTTCGCCGGCCTTGGGCAGCGCCGCGAACATCCACTCGCGCCCCGCCACGTAGGTCTGGCTGTTGTCCGGTGCCACGGTGTTCACCCCCAGGGAGTAGAACGGATGCCCGTCCGGCGTCACTAGGTACCAGCGGCCGTCGCGCTTCTGAGTGCGAAAAAAACCGCTGGCGTCGAAGGCCGGGCCCTTTTTCCAACCGCCGTATTGATCCAGCGAAGACTTGTCCCGCTCGGCCAGCCAGGTCTTGAGTTGCTGTTGTTCCTTGGCGGCCGATGCCTTGAGCTGCTCGTCGCTGCTGACCTTTTCCGGCCAGCGTGCACGGGTGGACTGGCCATAGGCGTCCACCAGTTCAGTGTAGGCAGCCTTCAATACCGGCTCGCTGTCCTGCACGCCAAAGCGTTCCAGCAGGATACTTTGGGCGGCATTGGGCTTGAGCATCGACAGGGTCACCGAGACGACCTGGCTGCGGTCGATTTCCCCGGCGCTGGCGGCCAGCAACACCCGCTGGCCATCCACCGTCATTGGCATCGGCGGGCCGGCCTTCATGCCCTGGCTCAGGGGGGAGTTGGCTTGCAGCGGGACGAGCAACGTCTGGGCCGGGCCGGCCGGCAGGTCGATGCGGCTGACGAGCGTCTTGCCGTCAGCGCTCTGCACCTTGACGTAAAGGGTCAGCGCCCAGTTCATCGCGCTCTGGATACGCAGGCTCATGGCGCTCGATTGCGACCAGTCCCAGGTACCCGTCTGCGGGCTGAGCACCAGGCTCGGCTCGGCAGCCGGGTTGAAGGTGATACGGCGCAGCACCTCGCCTTCGGGCGTTTGTTCGGCGTTGTATTGCGGCAGGCTGGCGTCCTGGGTCGCCACCTTGACCACATCGGCAGGCCGGACGAAGTTGAACAGCGTTTGTTGCCCCTCGGGCGCAGCCATCAGCGGCGCAGCGAACAGCAGGGCAAAAAGAGCGGGCAGCGTGCGAATCATACGAACAAGGTTCTCCCAAACGGCCGATGACTGGCCTGACGATAGTGATGAGATAGACCACGCAGTGGGCGATTTCGCCCACAGTGGCTTAAGAAATTTCGCGCCTGAACGGCGGCAAGGCATTGAGGATCGCCTTGCCATAGCGCTGGGTGACCAGGCGCCGATCGAGCAAAGTGATGGTGCCGCGGTCTTCTTCGGTACGCAGCAGACGCCCGCAAGCCTGCACCAGCTTCAGTGAAGCATCTGGCACCGAAATTTCCATGAACGGGTTGCCGCCCCGGGCTTCGATCCATTCGGCCAGTGCGGCTTCGACCGGGTCATCCGGCACCGAGAACGGGATCTTGGCGATCACCACGTGTTCGCAGTAAGCGCCGGGCAAGTCCACGCCTTCGGCAAAGCTGGCCAGGCCGAACAACACGCTGGAATCCCCACCGTCGACCCGCGCCTTGTGCTTGTTCAGGGTTTCCTGCTTGGACAGGTTGCCCTGGATAAACACCTGCTTGCGCCAGTCGCGGTCGAGGCCGTCGAACACGTCCTGCATCTGCTTGCGCGACGAGAACAGCACCAGGGTGCCGCGGGAGCCTTCCACCAGAGACGGCAGATCGCGAATGATCGCCGCCGTGTGCGCGGCCGCGTCCCGTGGGTCGGCCTTGAGGTCTGGCACCCGCAGCACGCCGGCGTCGGCGTGATGAAACGGGCTGGGCACCACGGCGGTGACGGCTTTTTTCGGCAGGCCGGCACGCATGCGGAAGCGGTCAAAGGTGCCCAGGGCTGTCAGCGTGGCCGAGGTCACCAGGCAGCCGTAGGCGACGTTCCACAGGTTGCGGCGCAGCATTTCGGCGGCGAGGATCGGACTGGCGTTAACCTCGATATCGAACAGCGCACCGCTTTCCGACAGCGTCAGCCAGCGGGCCATGGGCGGGTTGTCTTCCGGGTCTTCGACGGTAAAGGCGGTCCACAGCTCCCAATTGCCTTGGGAACGAGACAACAGGCTGCCGAACAAGGGGTACCACTCTTCGGCCTGGTTGCTGGCGATGCCGATATTGACCTCGCCATCCATGCCTTCCTTGAGCAAATCTGTCAGGCGCGTGAACAGGTCGGTGAGGCGTGAAAAGCCTTTCTTCAGCTCGATGCCCATTTCGCGCATGTGCTCGGGGATCATCCCACCGACAAAACGATGGCGCGGGCGCTCACGGCCCTCGACGTCTTCACCGGGCTTGAAGTCCGCAACCTGCTCGCAGGCGCTGAACATGAACTGCTGCTGAGTCTTGATCTCGCGCGCCAGCTCCGGCACTTGCTCGATCAACTTGCCCAGGTCGCCGGGCAACGGATGCTGGGCGAGTAACTTGGTGAGGTTCTTGGCAGTGGTTTCCAGCCAGTCGGCCGTGGAGCGCAAGCGGGTGTAATGGGCGAAATGGCCAATGGCCTTGTCTGGCAGGTGGTGGCCTTCGTCGAACACATAGAGCGTGTCGCGTGGGTCGGGCAGTACCGCGCCGCCGCCCAGGGCTAGGTCAGCCAGCACCATGTCGTGGTTGGTGACGATGACGTCCACCTTGCCCATGCCTTCGCGCGCTTTGTAGAAGGCGCACTGGCCGAAGTTGGGGCAATGGCGGTTGGTGCATTGGCTGTGGTCGGTGGTCAGGCGCGCCCAGTCGGAGTCTTCCAGGGCGGTGGGCCAGCTGTCGCGGTCGCCGTCCCATTTGTTACCGGCCAGCTTCTCGATCATGCTGGTAAACAGCTTCTGACTGACCTCATCCACCTCGATCTTGAAGCCTTCTTCTTCGAACAAGGAGGCGGTGGCGGTTTGGGCGTGGCCTTCCTGCAGCAATACGTCGAGCTTGGACAGGCACATGTAACGGCCACGGCCCTTGGCCAAGGCGAAGGTAAAGTTCAAGCCACTGTTGCGCATCAGGTCGGGCAGGTCTTTGTAGACAATCTGCTCTTGCAGCGCGACGGTGGCGGTGGCGATCACCAGGCGCTTGCCAGCGGCCTTGGCCGTGGGGATCGCGGCCAGGCTGTAGGCCACGGTCTTGCCGGTACCGGTACCGGCTTCGACGGCCACTACCGCAGGCTCACCCTCGCGGCGGCCCTCGTCGTCGGTGTCGATATCCCCGAGGACTTTTGCCACTTCGGCGATCATCAGGCGTTGGCCGTAGCGCGGTTTCAAGCTTTTGGCTTCGAGAAAACGCGAATAGGCGCCCTGGATCGTGGTTTTGAGTTCAGTGCTGATCATGGATAGTCGGGCGCAAAAAACGCTGGATAAATTTTCAGTGGTTCGGATCGGCCGCTATCATACCCCGCTAATTAATCCCGCGCAGAACGGAGTACCACAATGACCGCGTTTAGCCTCGCTTATACCCTGCATGTACTGGCCGCATTGATCTGGGTCGGCGGCATGTTTTTCGCCTGGATGATCCTGCGCCCCGCCGCCATGGCGGCACTTGAGGGCCCTGCCCGGCTCAAGTTATGGGCAAATGTGTTTCAACGTTTTTTTGTATGGGTATGGGTGGCGGTGGTGCTTTTGCCGATCAGCGGCATGGGGTTGCTGCACCTGCGCTTCAGTGGTTTTGAAACCGCGCCGCGCTATGTGCAGGTGATGATGGGCTTGTACCTGGTGATGACGGCGCTGTTTATCCGCATCCAGGCGTTGAAATTCCCGGAGCTGAAGGCAGCGGTGGCGGCTGAAGATTGGCCGGCGGGCGCGGCTGCGCTGGGGCAAATTCGCAAGTTGGTGGGGATTAACTTGATTGTCGGGTTAGTGGTGGTGGCAGTGGCTTCGGCTCGGCCGATGTTCTGAGCTGTTCTTTCTGACGCTATCGTGGCGGTATCTACACAACTTTGTAGCGCTCAACGGTAACCACGATGCGAAGCGAGCCGCTCTTGATCTTGATCTGCTCCGTGCTTGTGATCTTGATCTGGCTTTTGATCTTAGGCGCCCCGTTAAACCACGCTGGCCGAACGCAGGCTTGAATTCGTGGGTAACCCGGCAGGACGCCGGGTTAGCCGCCCCGCGCCATGGATGGCGCGTGGCGGCGGCCCACGGATTCAAGCCTGCGTTCGGGCACACCGAGCCCAAGCGAGGTGCCGAGTGGTGGGGCAAGAGCCCTTTGGTTACTTTGGGGCTTTTCCAAAGTGACCCGCCGTCAGGGCGGAACCCTAAGTGGCCGTTACCTAAATAACGGATATGTACCCGGTCCAACTGTGTTGACTGTGAGGCCGTCATCGCAGGCAAGCCAGCTCCCACAGTTGGATCGCGGGGGTGTCAGTTAGATAGGTGTAGGCTGTCAGGCCGTCGCGGGAGCAAGCTCCCTCGCCACAGGTCCAGCATCGCGCCGAAAATGTGTAGATACCTACGGCTTGCCCGCGATGGCGTAAGGCCAGGCGAATCAGAGCCGCTGGATAGTCACAGACCCCGCAGGCCCAGCCGGCCCCGGTTGCCCTTCCAACCCTGGACGGCCCTTTTCGCCGCCGTCCGCGCGGTACACCAGGCAGCCCTTGGACTGCCCGCCCTTGCCGGGTTTACCTGCAACACCCGCCAGGCCTCCCGCCCCACCATCGACCCAGACCTTGATCTGTTCCGCCGGGAACGCCTGCGGCAACTCCAGGCGCACCTGCGCGCCCGCCGCCCCTGGCCGGCCATCGCCGCCGTTATCGCCATTAAAGCCGCGCCCGGCTGAACCCCAGGTGCAACCCGGGTCCACGCCGTTGGCACCGTCCAGACCCGCATACCCTTGGGCTCCAGCGCCACCACGGGCATCCACCGAAAGCGCTTCGGCAGTCAGCGAGTTAATGCGCAAAGTCAGGTCACGCCCAGCCTTGGCGGGCTTTTCGTGGGTGCCGGGAGCGCCTCGGGACGTGATCTGGCTACCGTGCTCCAACTGCGCCTCGCGCACCTGCATCTGCAAGGCGGTATTGCCAGGAACAATGGTGATGCGTGCGTCGCGCCCCAAGTGCAGCTCATCCACCGTGACCTGGCTGATGGTGGCCGGAATCAGCAAGGTGCCGTAATCCGCCACGTCCAGGCGCTCAAGTTGCAACACGCTGGTGCTGCTGGGCAAGCGCATCAACGAATTGGTTTCAACACTGACGCTCTGGGCCAGGGCAACGGGGCTGACCAACAGGGCCAACAGAAAAACCTTACGCATCATGGGGCTCCTGAGTGTTTTCAAATTTTTCTTTGAGCGCACAGTAACGACTTCTACAGGCGATTTGCCAGTGAAGGATCAAAAAACTTCAGTTCTCCCGAGGCGGCTATCGACCGCCACGCTCTAGGCCCACGCGCCCAGCCGCGCTAGTCTCTACGGTCTTGATGCGAGGATCTGCAATGACCGCTGGAATTTCTGCCCGTACGCCCCAACAAGCCTTGGCGGCCCTGCTGGACCTTCACAGGCCAAAACGCCTGTTATTAGTGGGCGCCAGCCAATTTCCGGCGCTGGATGCCTTCAAAGCTGCGCACCCGGATACCGAGGTGTTCTATGCCCCGCCAGGGCCATTGCCGGAAAACCTCGCGGTGCAGCGCTTTGACCTCGCGCTGGTGGTCGACTGCCTGGAGCACTTGTCCAAACCCCAAGGCCTGACCCTGCTCGGTGGCATTCGTAACCTCAACGCCAGCCGCATCGCCGTGCTGGCCGACCTGGGCGCCTGCGACTGGAAGGACACCGACTTTTTCTCCCTGGCCCTGCAAGCCGGCGAACGTTTCCAACGCGATGATCAGGTACTGACGCTGTTTACCTATGATCTGCTTGACTATAAACAGGTGCCGGACTGGCTCAACGCCCGCTTCTGGGCCAACCCGGAAAACTTCGGAAAGTATTGGTGGTAACCCGATGAGTACATCCATTTGCCCGTGCGGCAGTGGCAATCTGCTGGATGCCTGCTGCGGCCATTATCACGCTGGTCACCCGGCCCCCTGCGCCAGTGCGTTGATGCGCTCGCGCTACAGCGCCTATGTGCTGGGCCTGGTCGACTACCTGGTCGCCACTACATTGCCTGCGCAACAGGCCGGCCTGGACCGCGACGCCATTGCCGCCTGGAGTGCCCAGAGCACCTGGCTGGGCCTTGAGGTGGAAAGCTCCGAGGTGTTCGGCGGCCAGCCTGAGCACGCCTTTGTCACCTTTACCGCGCGCTGGCATGACGCTACCGGTGAACATAGTCACCGCGAGCAGTCTTCTTTCGTACAGAATGAGGGGCGCTGGTACTTCATCGACCCTACGGTAGAAGTGAAGGCCGGACGTAACGATGCCTGTTTGTGTGGCAGTGGGCAGAAATTCAAGAAGTGCTGTTCCAGCTACTTCTAATGACTCGACGGAGATAACGCCATGCTTCGGATGTATAGCTTGATGCTGGCGTTGACCCTGGGCCTGACCGGCTGCGCGTCCTGGTTCGAAGACGACACGCCGCCGCCCCACGTTTCCCTGGTCAAGGTCGAAGTGGTACGGGCCAAGCTGCTGGAGCAGAAATTCAAGCTGTACTTTCGCGTGGACAACCGCGACGACGCCGACCTGACCGTGCGCGGCCTGGTCTACAAGGTCAGCCTGGGCAACCTGGTGTTGACCGAAGGCGAGTCCAACGAGTGGCTGACCGTACCGCCACGCGGGCATAAATTCTTCAAGGTCTCGGTGCGCACCAACCTCTGGCCACAGGTGCGTGAGGTGGTGCAGATGCTGAAAAATCCCGACCGGCCCGTGCCTTATCGTTTAGAGGGCGAACTGAAAACCGGATTATTCATCGGTAATGACGTGCAGGTGGCACACAATGGCGAGATAATCCCCGGCGATTTTATTCCGGAGCAACATCGATGACACAGCAACCCCATGTCCATGGTCCTGACTGCAACCACGATCATGACCACCATGATCACGACCACGGCCATGTCCACGGCCCGAACTGCGGCCACGCTCACCAAGAGCCGGTGCGCAATGCGTTGAAGGACGTCGGTCGCAACGATCCCTGCCCGTGCGGCAGCGAGAAGAAATTCAAGAAGTGCCACGGTGCTTAAACCGCACGTGTAGGAGCGAGCTTGCTCGCGAAAAACGTCAACGATTACGCGTGTTTCCTGAATAAACACAGCGCCTATGGGTTTCTCGCGAGCAAGCTCGCTCCTACAAAGCCTTAAACCAGCCCCCACCTCAATGGGCGGCTGTTTCAAGTTCTCACGCAATTGCCAAAACTCCCGCTTGCGTCGTTTCGCCGCGCTCACTAACGTAGCGCCTTTACTGACGCTACCCCCCGCAGGAGCTTTGCCATGGCCTCGCCAGCCCTCTTACATTTTCTTCCCCGGTTCGGCGTTGCCGCGGCAGTGGTCAGTGCTTTGGGCCTGGCCGGTTGCCAGCTCCAGAACACCCAGGACACCCTACCGCCCGTTGCTGGCGTGCAGCCGATCAAGGGCCTGGCACAGAATGTGTCGGTGCGCCGCAATGCCCAAGGCATGCCGCTGATCGAAAGCAACACCTTCCACGACGCACTGTTCAGCCTCGGTTACGTGCACGCCAGCGACCGCATCACTCAGATGGTCACCCTGCGCCTGCTGGCCCAGGGCCGTCTGGCGGAAATGTCGGGGCCGCAAGTGCTGGACGTCGACCGCTTCATGCGGGCGGTCAACCTCAAGAAAAGCGCTGGCGAGTTGTACAACGCCTCATCGCCACGCCTAAAACGCTTCTTTGAAGTGTATGCCCGAGGCGTCAACGCCTACCTGTTCCGCTACCGCGACAAGCTCCCGGCGGACCTGGCCCAAAGCGGCTACAAGCCCGAGTACTGGAAACCGGAAGATTCGGCGCTGCTGTTCTGCCTGCTCAATTTCAGCCAGTCGAGCAACCTGCAGGAGGAGCTTTCGTCCCTGGTGCTGGCGCAAAAGGTCGGCGTCGACAAACTCGCCTGGCTCACCCCAAGTGCACCGGACGAACCCGTCCCGCTGGCCGAAGCCGACAAGCTCAAAGGCGTCAACCTGAGCCAGATAACCGGCCTCGCCGGGCTGGAAACGGTAGGCCAGCAATTGCGCAGCCTCAACGCCCTGGGCGTTACCACCTCAAGCAACTGGGCCATCGGCCCACAACGCAGCCGCAGCGGCAAGAGCCTGCTGGCCAACGACATCGCCGCACAGCCACAAGCACCGTCGCCGTGGAACTACGTGCAGATTCGTGCGCCCAAATACCAGGCCGTCGGTGCTTCGATTGCCGGCCTGCCGACCCTGCTCTCCGGTTTCAACGGCAAAGTGGCGTGGAGCATGAGCGCGGTCAAGGGCGACACCCAGGACCTGTTCCTGGAGAAGGTCAAACGCCAGGGCAGCGCGCTGTACTACGAGAACAACGGCAAATGGCTGCCGGCCAGCGTGCGCAACGAAACCTTCTTCATCAAGGGCCAGCGCTCGATTCGGGAAGTGGTGTACGAAACCCGCCACGGCGCCCTGCTCAACAGCAGCCAGGCGCTCACCAGCGGTCTTGGCCTGGCCTTGCAAACCGCCGACTTCAAGGACGACAAGAGCCTGGATGCGTTCTTCGACCTGTCCCGCGCACAAACCGCCGCCAAGGCCTCGGATGCCACCCGCGAGATTCGGGCCATTGCCCTGAACATGATCTTCGCCGACGCCAGCAACATCGGCTGGCAAGTCACCGGCCGCTTCCCCAACCGCCGCGAAGGCGAAGGCCTGTTGCCATCGCCTGGCTGGGACACGCGCTTTGACTGGGACGGCTACGCCGACGCGATGCTGCACCCGTACGACCAAGACCCGGCCCAGGGCTGGATCGGCACCGCCAACCAGCGCACCGCGCCGCGTGGCTACGGCATGCAACTGTCCAACGCCTGGGATGCACCGGAGCGCAGCGAACGCCTGGCGCAACTGGCCAACGCCGGCAAGCATGACAGCCGCAGCCTGATCGCCATGCAATACGACCAGACCACCCTCTTCGCCGCCAAGCTCAAGAACATGTTCCAGGCACCTGGCATGGCCCAGCCCCTCAAGCAGGCCATCGATGCATTGCCGGCAGCGGAACGCGCCAAGGCCCGCGAAGCACTCGACCGCCTGATGGCCTTCGATGGTCGACTGGCGACCACCTCGGCTGACGCGGCGATCTATGAACTGTTCCTGCAAGAAAGCGCCCGGCAAATCTTCCTCGACAAACTCGGCCCGGAAAACAGCGCCAGTTGGAAAGCCTTCGTCAGCAACGCCAGCCTGTCCTACTCAGCCATCGCCGACCACCTGCTGGGTCGTGAAGACAGCCCATTCTGGGATGACACGCGTACCGCGCAAAAAGAAGACAAACCCGCGATCCTGGCCCGCACCCTGGCCGCAGCCATCACTACTGGCGACAGCCAATTGGGCGCCGACCACAAGGCCTGGCAGTGGGGCAAGCTGCACAGCACCACGTGGAAAAATACCAGCGGCCAGGTCATCCGCGGCCCCTTCGCCAGCGGTGGCGATCACAACACCCTGAACCCGGCACCGTACACCTGGGGCCAGGACTTCAACACGACCCAAGTATCGGCGCTGCGCATGATCATCGACTTTGGCCAGGCGGAACCAATGATGGGCCAGGGCGGCATCGGCCAATCCGGCAACCCGGCCAGCCCGAACTATGCCAACGGCATCGACCCGTCGCTGAAGGCGCAATACCTGAGCTTTCCGATGCAGCCGCAGAATTTTGAGAAGGTGTACGGCAAGACAAGGTTGACCCTGACGCCCGGTAAGTAACCGGGCTTCCCTGACGAAACCGGATAACGCTGTGGAAGCTGCCTCAATGCCAGTCAGTTAAGGGCTTTTTGTAGGAGCGAGCTTGCTCGCGAAAAACTCACAGGCGCCGCGTTCATTCAGCAAGCACGCGCTATCGTTGACGTTTTTCGCGAGCAAGCTCGCTCCTACAGTAGGCGATGACCGCTTAACTGACTGGTGTGGCTTGCCTGCGATAACAGCCGACGGTAACCACGATGCGAAGCGAGCTGCTGTTGATCTTGATCTGCTTTTGATCTCAGGCGCCCCGTTAAACCACGCTGGCCGGAATTCGACAGTGATTTGGGGGGTAAACCGGCAGGGATGCCGGTTTAGCCGCCCCGCGCCATGGATGGCGCGTGGCGGCGGCCCCCCAAATCACTGGCGGATTACGGGCACACCGAGCCAAAGCGAGGTGCCGAGTGGTGGGGCAAGAGCCCTTTGGTTACTTTGGGCTGGGCCGGCATTCCGGCTCTTTTCCAAAGTGACCCGCCGTCAGGCGGAACCCTAAGTAGCCGTTACCGCAGCAATGGATATGTACACAATCCAACTGTGTCGGCTGGGAGGCCGTCATCGCAGGCAAGCCAGCTCCCACAGTTGGATCGCCGGGGCGTCAGGTAGATAGGTGTCGGCTGTCAGGCCGCCATCGAAGGCAAGCCCACCTTTGCACTGCCCGCATTCAAATAGAACTTCTAGACCCAGCCCCGCCTCATAACTAACAAGCCCACCGCCCCGGCAACCCCATGGACCTCGTCATCGCCCGCCCCGAAGGCCTCTACTGCCCTGCCGGTGATTTTTACATCGACCCCTGGCGCCCAGTGGAACGCGCAGTCATCACCCACGCCCACGGCGACCACGCCCGCACCGGCAATCAACACTACCTGGCCGCCGCCCCCGGCGAAGGCATCCTGCGCTGGCGCCTGGGCCAGGACATCAACCTGCAAACCCTGGCCTACGGCGAACGGTTGGTGCATCACGGCGTGACCCTGAGTTTTCATCCGGCCGGGCATGTACTGGGTTCGGCACAGGTACGCCTGGAATACCAGGGCGAAGTCTGGGTGGCGTCCGGCGACTACAAGGTCGAGCCCGATGGCACCTGCGCCCCCTTCGAACCGGTGCGTTGCCACACCTTTATCACCGAATCCACCTTCGGCCTGCCGATTTACCGCTGGCAGCCCCAGGCGCAGATTTTTGCCGGGATCAATGACTGGTGGCAGGCCAATATCGCCAGTGGCAAAGCCAGCGTGCTGTTCTGTTACTCCTTCGGAAAAGCCCAACGCATCCTCCATGGGCTGGACGCCAGCATCGGCCCGATCCTCAGCCACGGCGCGGTCGAGCCGTTGAACCGGGTGTACCGCGAAGCGGGTATCTACATCCCCGAGACCCTGTATGCCGGCGACTTCAAAAAGACCGACCCACTGCTGCGCCAAGCCCTGATCATCGCCCCGCCCTCTGCGGGAGGCAGTACCTGGATGCGTCGTTTTGGCGACTACAGCGACGCCTTCGCCAGCGGCTGGATGCGCCTGCGCGGTACACGGCGGCGGCGCGGTGTGGACCGTGGCTTCGTGCTCTCGGACCACGCCGACTGGCCTGGCCTGTTGTGGGCCATCGAACAAACCGGCGCACACCGGGTGATGGTCACCCATGGCTCGGTCGGAGTATTGGTACGTCACCTGCGGGAAAAGGGCTTGGATGCCCAAGGTTTCAGCACCGAATACGGCGATGACGAAGAAGAGGCCACGGCATGAAAGCCTTCGCCGAGCTGTACGCCAACCTCGACGCCACCACTTCAAGCAATGCCAAGCTCGCGGCCCTGCAAGCCTACTTCCTGCAGGCGCCACCGGCCGATGCGGCCTGGGCCGTGTACTTTCTTAGCGGCGGGCGGCCACGGCAATTGGTGCCGACGCGCCTGCTACGGGACATGGCCACCGAAGCGGCCGGTATCGAACCCTGGCTGTTCGAAGAGAGCTACCAGTCGGTGGGTGACCTGGCCGAGACCATCTCTCTGCTCCTGCCAGAATCCACCTACACCTCCGAAGACGGCCTGGCTGTATGGCTGGAAGAAAAACTCCTGCCCCTGCGCGGTTTGCCGCCCATGGACCTGGCAGACCGGCTGCCAGCGCTGTGGGCGCAACTGGACCAACCAAGCCTGATGGTGTGCATCAAATTGATCACCGGCAGCTTCCGCGTCGGGGTGTCTAAACTGCTGGTGACCCGCGCCCTCGCTGCCATGGCCGACCTCGACAGCAAGCGCGTGGCGCAGCGGCTGGTGGGCTACACCGACTTGTCGAACCGTCCGACAGCCGAAGGCTACCTCAAGCTGATCGCCGCCGAGTCATCCGACGAACACGCGCAACGTGGCGGACAGCCCTATCCGTTTTTTCTGGCTCACGGGCTGGCGCAACCGGTGGAGCAATTCGACACCCTGCTCGGCCCGCCTACCGACTGGCAGGTGGAATGGAAGTTTGATGGCATTCGCGCACAACTGGTCAAGCGCGAGGGGCGCCTATGGGTCTGGTCTCGCGGTGAAGAGTTGCTGACTGAGCGTTTCCCTGAACTTCACAGCCTGGTCGGTGGCCTGCCCGACGGTACGGTGATCGATGGCGAAATCGTGGTGTGGAAAGATTCGGTGCAACCCTTTGCGCTGCTGCAACAGCGCATTGGCCGCAAGACCTTGAGTAAAAAAGTGCTAGAGGATGCGCCAGTGGCGGTGCTCGCCTACGACCTGCTGGAGTATCAGGGCGACGACTGGCGCAACCACACCCAGGCCGAACGTCGCACCCAATTGGAACAGGTGATCGCGGCGTGCAACCAACCGGTGTTATTGCCCTCGCCGTTGCTGGAGGGTCAAACCTGGGCAGCCTTGGCCGAACAGCGCGAAGCCTCTCGCAGCCTGGGGGTGGAAGGCATGATGCTCAAGGATCGCAAGGGCCTCTACGGCGTGGGCCGCACCAAGGACATGGGCCTGTGGTGGAAGTGGAAGGTCGACCCCTTCAGCGTCGACGCCGTGTTGATCTACGCCCAGCGCGGCCATGGCCGGCGCGCCAGCCTCTACAGTGACTACACCTTCGCCGTATGGGACGGCCCACCGGGCAGCGAGCGCACACTGGTGCCGTTCGCCAAGGCGTATTCCGGGCTGACCGACGAGGAAATGCGCAAGGTCGACGCCATTGTGCGTAAAACCACCGTGGAGAAATTCGGCCCAGTCAGCAGCGTGACACCGAGCATGGTGTTTGAGCTGGGTTTCGAAGGGATTGCCCTGTCCAAACGGCACAAGAGCGGAATTGCGGTGCGGTTTCCGCGGATGCTGCGCTGGCGCCAGGACAAGGCGGTGGAGGAAGCGGACAATCTGGCCACGCTACAAGACCTGCTGACCTGATATAGCCAGCTCCCACCTTTTGATCAGCAACCGATCCAGAATGGTGCACTGGAAATTCCATGCCCACTTTCGGGCACCGCCTACACTTGAAACTGCCTTATCCCACCTTTTAAAAAGCCCATCCGGAACTATGGTGCAGAAATTGCTACTTGTGATGGGTCTGACACCGTTCAGTAACAGTCCTAATCGCGCCACAAGCGCTTATCTTGGTTTCCAGGGATTACCTAATGAAAAAAGCATTGCTGACCCTTTCTGCACTGGCTCTGTGCATGGCTGCTGGTGTTGCTACGGCCAAGGAATACAAGGAATTGCGTTTTGGTGTCGACCCTTCCTACGCACCGTTCGAATCCAAGGCCGCCGACGGCAGCCTGGTGGGCTTCGATATCGACTTGGGCAATGCGATCTGCGCGGAGCTGAAGGTCAAGTGCAAGTGGGTCGAAAGTGACTTCGACGGCATGATCCCGGGTCTGAAAGCCAATAAATTCGATGGCGTTATTTCGTCGATGACCGTGACCCCAGTGCGCGAGAAGGCCATCGACTTCTCCTCCGAGCTGTTCTCCGGCCCGACTTCGCTGGTGTTCAAGAAAGGCGCTGGCTATTCGACGCCAGAATCCCTCAAAGGCAAATCCGTCGGCTACGAGCAAGGCACCATCCAGGAAGCCTACGCCAAGGCCGTGCTGGATAAAGCCGGGGTGACCACCAAGGCTTACGCCAACCAGGACCAGGTGTACGCCGACCTCACCTCCGGGCGCCTCGACGCTTCCGTGCAGGACATGCTGCAAGCCGAACTGGGCTTTCTCAAGTCGCCAGCCGGTGCCGGCTATGAAGTGAGCGCCGCGATCGACGACCCGCTGCTGCCGTCGAAAACCGCCATCGGTATCAAAAAAGGTAACACTGAACTCAAGGCGCTTTTGGATAAAGGTATCAAAGCGTTACACGATGATGGCACCTACGCCACTATCCAGAAGAAACACTTTGGCGATCTGAACCTGTACAGCGGCAAATAATGCCTGGGGCGCCCTGCTTCAGGTGGGGCGCTTTTTTATCGCCATAGGTCCTGATTTATGTTCGAAGATCTGTTGCAAACCCTCGGGCTGAGCGCATTCAGCCTGAAGGGTTTCGGCCCGCTGTTGCTGCAAGGCACCTGGATGACCATCAAGTTGTCCGTGCTGTCCCTGGCCGTCAGCGTCTTGCTGGGCCTGCTCGGCGCCAGCGCCAAACTGTCCAGCCTGGCCATTGTGCGTATCCCCGCCCAGCTCTACACCACCCTGATTCGCGGGGTGCCGGACCTTGTGCTGATGCTGTTGATTTTCTACAGCCTGCAAACCTGGCTCAGCGGCTTTACCGACTTTATGGAATGGGAATACATCGAGATCGACCCGTTCAGCGCCGGGGTGATCACCCTGGGTTTTATCTACGGGGCGTATTTCACCGAAACCTTTCGCGGCGCGATCCTCGCCGTGCCCCGTGGCCAACTCGAAGCCGCCACTGCCTACGGGCTCAAGCGCGGGCAGCGGTTTCGCTACGTGACCTTCCCGCAGATGATGCGCTTTGCGCTGCCGGGCATCGGCAATAACTGGATGGTGATGCTCAAGGCCACCGCACTGGTGTCGATCATCGGCCTGGCAGACTTGGTAAAAGCCGCCCAGGACGCCGGCAAGAGCACCTATCAACTGTTTTATTTTCTGGTGCTGGCGGCGCTGATCTACCTGTTGATCACCAGCGCCTCCAACTTTGTCTTGCGCCGACTTGAACGTCGCTACTCCGCAGGCGCACGGGAGGCCGTGCGATGATCGAGCTATTGCAGGAATACTGGCGCCCCTTTCTTTACAGCGACGGCCAGCACATCACCGGCCTGGCCATGACCTTGTGGTTGCTCAGTGCCTCACTGGTGATCGGCTTTCTGGTGTCGATCCCACTGTCCATCGCCCGCGTTTCGCGCAGGCGCCTGGTGCGTTGGCCCGTGCAGTTCTACACCTACCTGTTTCGCGGTACGCCGCTCTATATCCAATTGCTGATCTGCTACACCGGCATCTACAGCCTTGCCGCGGTACGGGCGCAACCGGTGCTGGATGCGTTCTTTCGCGATGCGATGAACTGCACCCTGCTCGCCTTCGCCCTCAACACCTCCGCCTACACCACGGAGATTTTCGCCGGGGCGATCCGCAGCATGGCCCACGGCGAAGTCGAGGCGGCCAAGGCTTACGGCCTCAGCGGCTGGAAGCTGTACGCCTATGTGATCATGCCTTCAGCGTTGCGACGCTCGTTGCCCTACTACAGCAACGAAGTGATCCTGATGCTGCACTCGACCACGGTGGCCTTTACCGCAACGATCCCGGACATCCTCAAGGTGGCGCGGGATGCCAACTCCGCCACCTTCATGACCTTCCAGTCATTCGGCATTGCCGCACTGATCTATCTGACGGTGACCTTCGCCCTGGTCGGCCTGTTTCGCCTGGCGGAACGTCGCTGGCTGGCCTTCCTCGGGCCGAGCCACTAAGGAGTTTGCATGCGCCACCAGCTACATGACCTGATCACGCCGGTGCCTGGCACGGCGCGGCAGATCCACAGTTTTCACTTCGGCCCGCAGCAGCCCGAAGGCAAGGTGTACATCCAGTCCTCCCTGCATGCCGATGAATTGCCGGGCATGCTGGTGGCCTGGCACCTCAAGGCGCGCCTGGCAGAGCTTGAAGCGGTCGGGCGCTTGCGCAGCGAAATCGTGCTGGTGCCGGTCGCCAACCCGGTGGGCCTGGAACAGGTGTTGATGGACATCCCCTTGGGCCGCTACGAACTGGAAAGCGGGCAGAACTTCAATCGCCTGTTCGTCGACCTCAGCGAAGACGTCGGCAACCAAGTGGAAGAACTGCTGGGCGATGATCCGCAGCGTAATGCCCAATTGATCCGCAGTGCACTGTCCCGCGCCCTGGCCGGGCACACCGCCCAGACCCAGTTGCACTCCCAACGCCTGGTGCTGCAACGCCTGGCCTGTGATGCCGACGTGGTGCTGGACCTGCATTGCGACTTCGAAGCCGTGGCCCACCTGTACACCACACCCGAAGCCTGGCCGCAGGTAGAACCGTTGGCGCGCTACCTGGGTTCGGAGGCCAACCTGTTGGCCACCGATTCCGGCGGGCAGTCTTTTGATGAATGTTCCACCCTGGTGTGGTGGCAATTGCAGCAACGCTTCGGCGAACGCTACCCGATCCCCATGGGCAGTTTGTCGGTGACCGTCGAATTGCGCGGCCAGGGCGATGTCAACCACGGCCTCGCCGCGCTGGACTGCCAGGCCATCATTGATTATTTGATCCATTTCGGCGCCATTCACGGCGATGCAGCCCCCTTGCCTGCCCTGGCCTACCCGGCTACGCCGCTGGCGGCGGTGGAGCCGGTGAGCACGCCGGTGGGCGGCTTACTAGTATTCAGCGCCCTGCCAGGCGAATACCTGGAAGCCGGGCAATTAATCGCCGAAATCATCGACCCCATTACCGACCGCGTAACGCCTGTGCACTGCCAGCACGCCGGGCTGCTTTACGCCCGCTCGCTGCGTCGCATGGCCACGGCCGGCATGGTGATCTGCCATGTCGCCGGCACACAGGCCTACCGCAGCGGTTATCTACTTTCGCCTTGAGGATGCACGCCCCATGTACAAACTGACCGTTGAAGGCCTGCACAAAAGCTATGGCGACAATCAAGTGCTCAAAGGTGTGTCGCTCAAGGCCAAGACCGGTGATGTGATCAGCCTGATCGGCGCCAGTGGCTCAGGCAAGAGTACCTTCCTGCGCTGTATCAACTTTTTGGAAACCCCCAACGACGGCGCCATGACCCTGGACGGCCAGGCGATCCGCATGGTCAGCGACCGCCATGGCATGCGCGTGGCCGACGACGCCGAGCTGCAACGCCTGCGCACGCGGCTGGCGATGGTGTTCCAGCACTTCAACCTGTGGAGCCACATGAGCGTGCTGGAAAACATCACCATGGCCCCGCGCCGCGTGCTGGGTTGCAGCAAAAAGGACGCTGAGGACCGCGCCCGCCGCTATCTGGACAAAGTCGGGCTGCCGGCGCGCGTGGCTGATCAATACCCGGCGTTCCTGTCCGGTGGCCAGCAACAGCGCGTCGCCATCGCCCGCGCCCTGGCGATGGAGCCGGAGGTGATGCTGTTCGATGAACCCACATCAGCCCTGGACCCGGAGCTGGTGGGCGAAGTGTTGAAGGTGATCCAAGGCCTGGCCGAGGAAGGCCGCACCATGATCATGGTGACCCACGAGATGAGTTTTGCGCGCAAGGTCTCAAGCCAAGTGCTGTTCCTGCACCAGGGCCTGGTGGAGGAGCAAGGTCTGCCAGAGGATGTGCTGGGCAATCCAAAGAGTGAACGCCTGCAACAATTTTTGAGCGGCAACTTGAAGTAGGAGCGAGCTTGCTCGCGAAAATCGCCAACGATAACGCTGGCAACCTGAAGAAACGCGGTGCCTGGGCCTTTTTCGCGGGCAAGCCCGCTCCTACAGTTGAACGTCAGCGCTGCCTGAGGGGTCTTTGAACTAACCCCTCCAGAGCGTCCGCTGCCGCATGGCAAAAACCCACGACTTCGCCAAGCAATGGTTTGCCACCCAAGGCTGGAAGCCATTCGCCTTTCAGAAAGAGGTATGGGCGGCGGTCAAGGCCGGCCAGTCGGGGTTACTGCATGCCAGCACCGGGGCGGGTAAAACCTATGCCCTGTGGTTTGCCGCCCTCAACCGTTTCGCCATCACCCGCCCGCCCGCCACAGGCAAACGCAAACCGCCTGCCGAGCCGCTGACCGTGCTGTGGATCACGCCGATGCGCGCCTTGGCCGCCGACTCCGCACGCGCCCTGCAAGCCCCACTGGAGGCGTTGCAGATTCCGTGGAGCGTGGGCCTGCGCACCGGTGATACCAGCAGCAGTGAACGCGCACGCCAGACCCGTCGCCAGCCCACCGCTCTGGTCACCACCCCGGAAAGCCTGACGTTGATGCTGGCCCGTGCCGACAGTGAGACCAGCCTGGCGCACCTGCGCATGGTCATCGTGGATGAATGGCATGAACTGATCGGCAATAAGCGCGGCGTGCAGTTACAACTGGCGCTGGCACGCTTGCGGCGCTGGCACCCGCATTTGATGGTGTGGGGTATTTCCGCGACGCTGGGTAATCAGGCTCACGCGTTGGAGGTTCTGGTCCCACAGGGTGGCGGGGTCAATGTGCAGGGGCAAACGGCGAAAGCGCTGAAGGTCGACACCCTGTTGCCAGCGGTCACCGAGCGTTTCCCTTGGGCCGGGCATATCGGTTTGAAGATGTTGCCGCAGGTGGTCGCCGAAGTGGAGGCCAGCAGCAGTTGCCTGGTATTTACCAATACCCGTGCGCAATCGGAGATCTGGTACCAGGCGATTCTGGACGCGCGTCCGGACTGGGCCGGGTTGATTGCCCTGCATCATGGTTCGTTATCGCGCGAAACCCGCGACTGGGTGGAGCGGGCGTTGAAAGACGGGCAGCTCAAGGCGGTGGTGTGCACCTCCAGCCTCGACTTGGGCGTGGACTTCCTACCGGTGGAACGGGTGCTGCAAATCGGCTCCGCCAAGGGCGTAGCGCGGCTGATGCAACGCGCCGGGCGCTCCGGCCACGCGCCAGGGCGGCCCTCACGGGTAACCCTGGTGCCAACCCACAGCCTGGAGTTGGTGGAGGCGGCGGCCGCCCAGGATGCAATCGCCCAACGGCGCATCGAAGCGCGGGAATCACCTTACAAGCCGCTGGACGTACTGGTACAACACTTGGTCAGCATGGCCCTTGGCGGCGGGTTTACACCGGCGGCACTGTTGGACGAAGTGCGCGGCGCCTGGGCCTATCGCGACCTCACCGAAGCGGATTGGGCCTGGGCCCTGGGGTTTGTGCGCCATGGTGGCCTGTCACTCACCGCTTATCCGGATTACCGCCGGGTGGAGCCCGATGAACACGGCATCTGGCGTGTACCGGATGCCCGCCTGGCACGCCGCCATCGCATGAGCGTCGGCACCATCGTCAGTGATGCCAGTATCCAGCTCAAGTTCTGGAGCAAGGGCGGTGGCGGCAAGAACCTGGGCAGTGTCGAGGAAGGGTTTATTGCAAGGCTCAAGCCGGGGGATGGGTTTCTGTTCGCCGGGCGCTTGCTGGAACTGGTGCGCGTGGAAAACATGACCGCCTATGTACGCCGCAGCACCGCGAAAAAAGCCGCCGTGCCACGCTGGAATGGCGGGCGCATGCCGCTTTCCAACGAACTGGCCCAGGCGGTGGTCGAGCGTTTTGATGCCGCCGCCCATGGGCACTTCGACGGCCCGGAGATGCAGGCGGTGCAACCGCTGCTGCACACCCAATTGCGCTGGTCCGGCCTGCCGACCCGTGAGCATTTGCTGGCTGAAACCCTGCGGTCGCGGGAAGGTTGGCACCTGTTTCTGTATCCCTTCGCTGGCCGCCAGGTACACCTGGGCTTGGCCAGTTTGCTGGCCTGGCGGGTCAGCCAACAGCAGCCGCTGACCTTCTCGATTGCGGTGAATGATTATGGCCTGGAGCTGTTGAGCGCCACCGAGGTGCAGTGGCCCCAGTTGCTGAACGCTACGTTGCTGAGCCCCCAAGATCTGCTGGCTGACGTGATCGCCAGCCTCAATGCCGGCGAACTGGCCCTGCGCCGCTTTCGCGAGATTGCGCGAATCGCCGGGCTGGTCTTTGCCGGGTATCCCGGCGCGCCGAAAAGCACGCGACAAGTGCAGGCTTCCAGCGGCTTGTTCTTTGAGGTGTTCAAGCAATATGACCCGCAGAACCTGCTGCTGGCCCAGGCCGGCGAAGAAGTTCTGCGTGATGAATTGGATATTCGCCGGCTGGAACACACGCTGAATCATCTGTCGACGCTGAAGCTGGACTTGCACACGATTCAGCGGCCCACACCCCTGGCCTTTCCGCTGCTGGTAGAACGGATGCGCGAAAGCATGAGTTCGGAAAAACTCTCGGAGCGCATCGCGCGGATGGTCAAGGACCTGGAAAGAGTCGCCGACAAAGGGCAAGGCTGATGCATCACCCACTAATGCTGGAAGGCGAAGAGCTATGGCTATTGCCGGACAAGGCAGTGTACTGGCCCGCACGTCGATGCCTGTTGATTGCCGATGCGCATTTTGGCAAGGCGTCGGCCTATCGCAGCCTGGGGCAACCGGTGCCACAGGGCACGACTACGGCCAACCTGGAACGCCTGGACAGGCTGTTAACGGCCCTGCCCTGCGCGCAGTTGATCTTTCTCGGCGATTTCCTGCACGGCCCTGGCTCTCACGCCAGCGGCACCCTGAACGCAATCCGGGCCTGGCGTGAGCGCAATCGCCCACTGGCCCTGACCTTGATTCGCGGCAATCACGACAAACGCGCCGGCGACCCACCGCTGGATTTGAGCATCGACGTGGTCGCGGAGCCTCTGCTGATGGGCCCTTTCGCCTTGCAACACGAGCCAGACGCACACGCCAGCCACCATGTACTGGCGGGGCATGTGCATCCGGTCTACCACCTGCGCGGCAAAGGGCGCCAACGGCTCCGCCTGCCGTGCTTCCAGATCGGCGCCCGGTTGAGCCTGTTGCCAGCATTTGGCGCGTTTACAGGGGGTTATGCCGTGGAGCAGGCCCAGGATCACCGAATCTTTGTGATTGGCGATCACCAGGTCTGGCCGATTCAATGAATCGATGAAGGCCCGCTCAGGTATCAGGCAACAGGCGCGGGTGGTGGCTCGTCCGGTAAGGTCGGCTCACCCGGCTCGGTAGGCTGCGGGTAATCAGGTTCGGGTTGACCGGGGATGCCGCCCGCGTGCGCGGGGTTGGCCATCAGGGACCAGGCCAGAACACCAATCTGGTTGGGTTCAAGCCGGGCGAGTTCTGCGCTGATTCGCGGGTCGATCTTCATAAGGTACTCCTCAAGTATGGCCCGGCGCGTTTCACACGCGCCGAAGCAGTACACCTAGATAGAGTCACTTTCTGCAGACAAATTCCCTTTGCCCGTAGGAGCTTTAGATCAAGCGCGTGGGAGAGTGACGCCACGCTGGCCCTGATACTTGCCCGCACGGTCTTTGTAGGACACTTCACAGGCCTCGTCGGACTGCAAGAACAGCATCTGTGCCACGCCTTCGTTGGCGTAGATTTTCGCCGGCAAAGTGGTCGTGTTGGAGAATTCCAGGGTCACGTGGCCTTCCCACTCAGGCTCAAGCGGCGTGACGTTGACGATAATGCCGCAGCGGGCATAGGTGCTTTTACCCAGGCAGATGGTCAACACGTCGCGAGGAATGCGGAAGAACTCAACGGTGCGCGCCAGGGCGAAAGAGTTGGGCGGGATGATGCACACGTCGCTCTTGACGTCGACGAAGCTCTTTTCGTCGAAGTTTTTCGGATCGACGATCGCCGAATTGATGTTGGTGAACACCTTGAATTCATCAGCGCAACGCACGTCGTAGCCATAGCTGGAAACGCCGTACGAAATCACGCGCTCGTCGCCTTCACCACGAATCTGGCGTTCGACGAACGGCTCGATCATGCCGTGTTCCTGCGCCATGCGGCGAATCCACTTGTCCGATTTGATGCTCATGGCGGTGTCCTGAATAGCGAGGCGAAAAAAATCTGTGGGCCATCTTACCGGGGCCGGCGTTGGGGTTCAAAGGCCGCACGGGTTTTCTTGATGAATGCACCGCCCGCTATAAGCCGCAGCCAGCGTGGCCGGGGCCCGGATGGCCGGCATCAATGACTGTAAATACCACCGCCAGTCACGAAAATAGAGAAACCTTCGGAAATACCATTGGCACGTTCCGGAAAAAGGGTTAAGGTGGCGCCACTGTGCTGCTTGTGTCACTGAGAATCTCTACACGATATGTTGAATTTCGATCCAACCATCTCCAAGAATTTTTCCTGCTCTTTGCACTCAGTCTCGGCCAGGGCTTTTCCTGAGTCGCAGTTAACTTTGTCCAAGGAGATACACCATGTCTAATCGCCAAACTGGTACCGTTAAGTGGTTCAACGATGAAAAAGGCTTCGGCTTCATCACTCCACAATCCGGTGACGACCTGTTCGTTCACTTCAAAGCTATCCAATCCGACGGCTTCAAAAGCCTGAAAGAAGGCCAACAGGTTTCTTTCATCGCTACCCGCGGTCAGAAAGGCATGCAAGCTGAAGAAGTTCAAGTTATCTAACTTGTACTGACTCAGTCGAAAAAACCCCGCCCTTAAAAGCGGGGTTTTTTTATGCGCTCGTTCCCACGCTCCGCGTGGAAATGCCTCTTGTGACGCTCTGCGTCACGACTGCATGCCTACGCAGAGCGTGGGATCGATCAGCACACCGATGTAATGTCGGACACAAAAAAATGTGGGAGCTCAGCTGTATGTGGGAGCTGGCTTGCCTGCGATGCTATCGGCTCGGCGCACTAGCTATACCGAGTTGATGCTATCGCAGGCAAGCCAGCTCCCACACAAGCCCGCTCCCACATTTTGTCCTGCGTCGTTTACTGGAACAACGACTCACTCGACAAGCCATTCTTCTCCAGGATCTCGCGCAAGCGCTTGAGGCCCTCTACCTGGATCTGCCGCACCCGCTCACGGGTCAGGCCAATCTCCAGGCCTACATCCTCCAGGGTGCTGCTCTCATGGCCGCGCAGGCCGAAGCGGCGAATCACCACTTCACGCTGCTTGTCCGTGAGCTCTGACAGCCACTGGTCAATACTTTGGGAAAGATCATCGTCCTGCAACAGCTCGCAAGGGTCTGTTGGACGATCATCGGTCAGGGTGTCCAGCAGGGTTTTATCCGAGTCCGGCCCCAGCGAGACATCCACCGAAGACACACGCTCGTTAAGGCCCAGCATGCGCTTGACCTCCCCTACCGGCTTTTCCAGCAGGTTGGCGATTTCTTCAGGCGAGGGTTCATGATCGAGTTTTTGCGTCAGCTCACGCGCTGCCCTCAGGTAGACGTTGAGCTCCTTGACAACATGGATCGGCAAACGGATCGTGCGGGTCTGATTCATGATCGCCCGTTCGATGGTCTGACGAATCCACCAGGTGGCGTAGGTGGAGAAACGGAAGCCCCGCTCAGGGTCGAACTTCTCCACAGCCCGGATCAAGCCCAGGTTGCCCTCCTCGATCAGGTCCAGCAGGGACAGCCCACGATTGACATAGCGCCGGGCGATTTTCACCACCAGGCGCAGGTTGCTTTCAATCATGCGCTTACGCCCAGCCGGATCGCCCTTTTGCGACAGACGCGCAAAATGGACTTCTTCTTCGGGGGTCAACAGAGGGGAAAAGCCGATTTCATTGAGGTACAGCTGGGTCGCGTCGAGCGCCCGCGTGTAGTCAATGTACTTGTGCTGCTTCAAAGCGGCAGCATTTTTGGATTTGGTGCGAACTGAAGGTGGTGAGACCCCTTCATTATCTGACATCGGATCCGATTCGATGCTGTCCTCCATAAGGAGAACCTCATCGTCGATGTCAAACTCCGGCACTTCTTTACTGAGAGCCATTGTTATAGTCCTTTGGTGAGTTCGACCTCAAGCTCAAGCGACGCCTCTATCCTTGGCAACGCTGGAGCCTGTTCCTTCTACGTGAGGGAACAGGCTGTGCAACACATCAACGACGGGGCAGGAATTGCAGCGGATCTACAGGCTTCCCTTGGCGGCGAATCTCAAAGTGCAGTTTCACCCGGTCTGTGCCCGTTGACCCCATTTCGGCAATCGTCTGTCCGACCTTGACCTGCTGCCCCTCCCGAACCAACAACCTGCGGTTATGACCGTAGGCACTGACGTAGGTATCGCTGTGTTTGATGATGACCAGCTCGCCGTAGCCCCGCAAACCACTCCCGGCGTACACCACTGTCCCATCAGACGCAGCTAAAACAGGCTGTCCCAAATCCCCGGCGATATCAATGCCTTTATTCAAACTACCGTTTGAAGAGAATTTTCCAATCAACACTCCGTTTGAAGGCCATCCCCAACCGGTCGGTGCAGGCCCGGCGGGTGGCAACGGCGCGGGTGCCGGCTTGCTCGCAACCGTAGGCGCGGCGCTGCCTGCAGGCCGGGTAATGATGGTGGTCTTGCTCGAGGACGATGGCGAAGATCCCGACTTTGTCACAACTGCCGTAGGTGCAGAACCTGAGCGACCATCGAAACGAATGGTCTGCCCTGGATGGATCGTATACGGCACAGGAATGTTGTTACGGGCGGCCAGCGCCTTGTAGTCCCAGCCATAACGAAAGGCAATCGAGAACAGGGTGTCGCCTTTGCGCACCACGTATTGGCCAGTGGTCACCGTGGGTCTTTGTGGGGTTGCGTTGGTACGGTCAACGACTCGCGCACCGCCGGATGGCGTGCTCGAGCAGGCTGCCAATAAGGAACTCAAGACAAGGCCAAGCACCAGTCGCTGAAAGCTTGTTTTACTCATTCGCTGCGCAGGACCTGTGAGACTCACCCGCCGCTCCCTTTGTGGTGGCTGAACGTTAACGCCTGGATCAGGCTTAAAATATGACGCAAGTATAACTGGGCATTGGCTTTTTACTGGCACATGACTGAAAGGAAAAATTCATCATGTTTAATCGTGCTGCCAAGCATGTTGATTCAATAGACCCCGCCGTAAGACACATCCCCGCTTACAGAATTCACTGCACGCGAATAAATGATCAGGCCAGCGGGCCATTGAGCAAGGGTACGAAACGCACGGCACCGAGTACGTGCCGGGAAAAGCCTTCGTCCTCACGGATAATAAGCATCAACTGTTGCACTTCGCCGGAGCCCACCGGGATGACCAGCCGCCCGCCAGGTGCCAACTGATCCAGCAAGGCTTGCGGCACATCCGTGGCCACGGCGGTGACGATGATACCGTTGTAGGGCGCCAGCGCCGGCCAGCCCTCCCAGCCATCGCCCCAGCGGAATACCACGTTGCGCAGGTTCAGCTCCACCAGACGCTCTTTGGCCCGGTCCTGCAGCACCTTGATGCGCTCGACCGAAAACACCCGCTCTACCAATTGCGACAGCACGGCCGTCTGGTAGCCGGAGCCGGTGCCAATCTCCAGCACCTTGTCCAAAGGCCCCGCCGCCAGTAACAGCTCGCTCATGCGCGCGACCATGTAAGGCTGGGAGATGGTCTGGTTGTGGCCGATGGGCAACGCCGTGTCTTCATAGGCACGATGCGCCAGGGCTTCATCGACAAACAGGTGCCGCGGCGTGCGCCGGATCACTTCCAGCACCTGCGCGTTGGACAAGCCTTCTTCATACAGGCGCTGGATCAACCGCTCCCGGGTACGCTGGGAGGTCATCCCGATGCCACGGCGCAACAAGTCGTCTTGTTCACGAGCCATCAACGCAGTCCCTCCAGCCAGCCATCAAGGCCACTGAAGGCATCACTGAAGGTGCGATCAAACAGCAACGGGGTAACGGAGACATAGCCTTGCATCACCGCATGAAAGTCCGTGCCCTCGCCGCCATCTTCGGCGTCGCCAGCGGCGGCGATCCAATAGCCTTCCTTGCCGCGTGGGTCGACCACCTTCAAGGGCGCCGCCGCACGGGCGCGATGGCCCAGGCGTGTGAGCTGGATACCGCGAATGTGGTCAAGGGGCAAGTTGGGGATATTGACGTTGAGCACCGTACGCGGCGGCAGGTCCAGGGAAGCATGTGCCTCCACCAACTTGCGCGCGTAGTAGGCCGCCGTCGCCAGGTTATCCAATTGCCGCGAAGCAAAAGAAAAGGCAAAGCCGGTTCGGCCCAGGAAGCGCCCTTCGAGGGCCGCCGCCACGGTGCCGGAATACAGCACGTCGTCACCCAGGTTGGCGCCCAGGTTGATCCCCGAGACCACCAGGTCTGGCTGGTGCTCCAGCAAACTGTTGATTGCCAGGTGCACGCAGTCGGTGGGGGTTCCGTTAACGCTGATAAAGCCATTGGCCAGGACCCGCGGGTGCAGCGGACGGTCGAGCGTCAGCGAACTGCTGGCGCCGCTCTTGTCCTGGTCGGGGGCAACCACCACGCACTCGGCGTAATCCTGCAGCGCAGCATGGAGCGCGGCAAGACCGGGTGCGGTGGCACCGTCATCGTTTGATATCAGAATACGCATGGGCTGTCCGTCTGCCCCACCGGCACCAGATCAACAAGCTCGCGCACCAAGACAGTGGCGAAGCATCCGGCCGGCAGGACGAATTCCAATTGCAGAATGTCAGGCCCGGGATAATGCCACGTCAACCCGCCAATGGGCAGTCGCAGAATGCGACGTTCCTGGCTCATTCCCGCCTTCACCAGCCAATCACGTAGGTCAGCTTCGCCAGCGGCGACAGATTGTTCCAGCTCGTATGTAAGACCTTTCGCCGGCGAATCGCCTTCGCCCCACTGCGGGCCGGTGGGGTGCAGGTCCAGGATCGCCAGGCGCGGGTCACTGCATTCAGCTTCCCCGGCCGGAAAAAAACTGCGACTGTCGGTGAACGCCAGCAGATCGCCGACTTGGGCTCGCTGCCATGAACCGTCGGCGACGCGGGCCGCCAACACTTGGTTGAACAGGTAACTGCGAGCGGTGGACAGCAAGCGCGAGCGCACGTTGCGCTGCTCGGGCAGGGCCTTGCGGGCGGCCCACTCGCGAGCATCCACCACGTTGCCGCCGTTGTGGCCGAAACGCTGGGTGCCGAAGTAATTGGGGATGCCGTGCCGCGCAATCAACTGCAAACGTGCATCGATGGCAGCGGTGTCGCCGGCCAGTTGGGTCAGGCGCAGGGTGAAGCCATTGGCCGAATGGGCACCACGCTGCAGCTTGCGCTTGTGGCGGGCAGTTTTCAGTATCTTGAGCGTATCGTTTTCTGCGCCGCTCATGTCCGGGTCGGCCTTGCCGGGCAATTGCACGCTGAACCACTGGCGGGTCAGGGCCTGACGGTCCTTGAGCCCGGCATAGCTGACGGTGCGCAACGGCACGCCAGCCGCCTTGGCGATACGCCGTGCGGCTTCCTCGGTGTTCAAGCCGCGTTTTTCCACCCACAGCCACAGGTGCTCGCCGTCGCCGGTCAGCGGAATGTCCAGCACCTCATCAACCTGGAAGTCTTCGGCCGTGGCCTTCAGTACCGCGCTGCCCAGGGCCTCGCCATAGGCCCGCGGGCCCAGCAGTTGCAGGTCGTTCATGCGCGCAGCAACAAGGCGACGGAGTGCACTGCGATGCCCTCTTCACGACCGGTAAACCCGAGCTTTTCGGTGGTGGTGGCTTTCACGTTGACTTGATCCAATTCAATTTGCAGGTCTGCGGCGATCGCAGCGCGCATCGCTTCGATATGGGGGGCCATTTTTGGCGCCTGGGCGACGATGGTGTTGTCGACGTTGCCGACCTTCCAGCCCTTGGCGTGGATCAGGCCGACCACATGGCGCAGCAACACACGGCTGTCCGCGCCCTTGAAGGTGGGATCGGTGTCCGGAAAGTGCTTGCCGATGTCGCCCAATGCCGCCGCGCCGAGCAAAGCATCGCTCAAGGCGTGCAAGACCACGTCGCCGTCGGAATGAGCCAGCAACCCATGGTGGTGTGCAATGCGCACGCCGCCCAGGGTGATGAAATCGCCTTCAGCGAAACGGTGCACATCGTAGCCGTGGCCAATACGCATAAAAAAACGCCCCGATTTAATTCAGGGCGTGATTCTACCTACTTTTGCCTCAGATTAACCGAGCAAAGCACGACCATGATGCCGCAAATGGTCTTCGATGAAGCTGGCGATAAAGAAGTAGCTGTGGTCGTAGCCAGGCTGCAGGCGCAGTTCCAGCGGATGGTTGGCTGCCTTGGCCGCTTGCAGCAAGGCTTCGGGCTTGAGTTGAACCTCAAGGAAATCGTCGCGATCGCCCTGGTCCACCAACAGCGGCAACTTTTCCGAGGCTTCGCTGATCAGTACGCAGGCATCCCATTCGCGCCATTTCGAACGCTCTTCCCCCAAATAACGGGAAAAGGCTTTCTGGCCCCATGGGCAGTCCATCGGGTTGTTGATCGGCGAAAACGCCGACACCGACAGGTACCGTCCAGGGTTGCGCAATGCGCAGACCAGCGCACCGTGACCGCCCATGGAGTGGCCGCTGATGCCGCGTTTATCCGACGCAGGGAAATGCGCTTCCACCAGTGCCGGCAACTCCTGCACCACGTAGTCATGCATCCGATAGTGCTTGGCCCAGGGTTCCTGGGTGGCATTGAGGTAGAAGCCCGCGCCGAGGCCGAAGTCCCAGGCATTGTCCGGGTCGCCCGGCACGCCAGGGCCACGGGGGCTGGTATCTGGCGCGACGATGATCAAGCCCAGTTCGGCAGCCATGCGCTGGGCGCCGGCCTTCTGCATGAAGTTCTCGTCAGTACAGGTCAACCCGGACAGCCAATACAGCACCGGCAGCTTGCCGCCCTGCTCCGCTTGCGGCGGCAGGTAGACGGCAAAAGTCATGTCGCAACCCAGCACATCGGAATGATGCTTGTAACGTTTATGCCAGCCGCCGAAGCTCTTCTGGCATGACAGGTTTTCCAGACTCATGGCCGACCTCAGAAGTGAATGACGGTACGAATGCTCTTGCCTTCATGCATCAGGTCAAACGCTTTGTTGATATCTTCCAGACCCATGGTGTGGGTGATGAAGGTATCCAGCGGGATTTCACCGGTCTGGGCCATTTCCACGTAGCTTGGCAATTCGGTACGACCGCGCACGCCACCAAACGCCGAACCACGCCAGACGCGCCCGGTGACCAGTTGGAATGGACGAGTGGCAATTTCCTGGCCAGCGCCGGCCACACCGATGATCACCGATTCACCCCAGCCTTTGTGGCAGCACTCGAGCGCGGCACGCATCAGTTGCACATTGCCAATGCACTCGAAGGAAAAGTCCACGCCGCCGTCAGTCAGGTCGACAATCACGTCCTGGATTGGGCGGTCGTAGTCTTTCGGATTAATGCAATCGGTGGCGCCCAGTTGCTTGGCGATTTCGAACTTGGCCGGGTTGATATCAATGGCGATGATGCGACCGGCCTTGGCCTTGACCGCGCCGATAATCGCCGACAGACCAATGCCGCCCAGGCCGAAGACGGCCACGGTGTCGCCCGGCTTGACCTTGGCGGTGTTGATCACCGCACCAATGCCGGTGGTGACACCGCAACCGAGCAGGCAGACTTTTTCCAGCGGTGCTTCTTTAGGAATCTTGGCCACGGAGATTTCCGGCAGCACGGTGTACTCGGAGAACGTCGAGGTGCCCATGTAGTGGAAAATCGGCTGGCCCTTGTAGGAGAAACGTGTGGTGCCATCCGGCATCAAGCCCTTGCCCTGAGTCGCGCGAATGGCCTGGCACAGGTTGGTCTTGCCACTCAGGCAGAACTTGCACTTGCCGCATTCCGGGGTGTACAGCGGGATCACGTGATCGCCCACAGCCACCGAGGTCACGCCCTCGCCGATGGCTTCCACCACTGCGCCGCCTTCATGGCCCAGGATCGACGGGAAGATGCCTTCCGGGTCTGCGCCCGACAAGGTGTAGGCGTCGGTATGGCACACGCCGGACGCGACCACCCGCAGCAACACTTCGCCAGCCTTGGGCATGGCGACATCCACTTCAACAATCTCAAGGGGCTTCTTGGCTTCGAAGGCTACGGCGGCACGGGACTTGATCATCCGGGGTTCTCCATCGGGTTAAAAACTGAGACGGTGAGTGTAAAACATCGCCTATTGATGAATAATCCAGGCGAAAGCAAAACATTATTGCCGTATAGGGACAATCAGCATGCTGGAGAACCGCTGGGAAGGCATTGACGAGTTTGTCGCGGTGGCCGAATGCAGCCAGTTCACGGCGGCGGCCGAGCGCCTGGGCGTATCGTCCTCCCACGTCAGCCGGCAGGTGGCGCGCCTGGAAGAACGCTTGCAAACCCGATTGCTGTACCGCAGTACGCGCAAGGTGACGCTGACCGAAGCCGGCCAGACCTTCCTGCAACACTGCCAACGCCTGCAGGACGGTCGCGAGGAAGCCCTGCGAGCGGTGGGCGACCTGACCAGCGAACCCAAGGGCATGTTGCGCATGACCTGCGCAGTGGCCTATGGCGAGCGTTTTATCGTGCCGCTGGTGACGCGGTTCATGGCGCACTATCCGCAACTGCGCGTGGACATCGAGTTGACCAACCGCTCCCTGGACCTGGTCCACGAAGGCCTCGACCTGGCCATCCGCCTGGGACGCCTGCAAGACTCGCGCATGGTTGCCAGCCGCCTGGCACCTCGGCGCATGTACCTGTGTGCGTCGCCCTCCTACCTCGAACGGTACGGTCGGCCACACAGCTTGTCGGAGTTGAGCCGGCACAACTGCCTGATTGGCAGCTCGGATATCTGGCAAATGGCTCAGGACGGGCGGGAATTTTCCCAGCGCGTGCAAGGCAATTGGCGCTGCAACAGTGGGCAAGCGGTGCTGGATGCGGCATTGCAAGGCATGGGCTTGTGCCAGTTACCGGACTACTACGTGCTGGAGCATCTGCACAGCGGGGCGTTGGTGTCGTTGCTAGAGGCTCATCAACCGCCGAATACTGCGGTGTGGGCGTTGTATCCGCAGCAGCGGCATTTGTCGCCGAAGGTACGGAAGTTGGTGGAGTTCTTGAAGGTGGGGTTGGCTGAGAGGCCGGAGTACAAGCATTGAATTGAGGTGGCATGCACCGGCCTCATCGCGGGCAAGCCCGGCTCCCACAGTTGACCGAGTTGTTTGATGGGGCAGCGATCAAATGTGGGAGCTGGCTTGCCTGCGATGCAGCCGACGCGGTCTGACAGGTTAGCGCCGGTTAGCCCAGCGCAATTTCAACCACTCCAGATCTTCCGGCCGAGTCACCTTGATATTGTCCGAACGCCCTTCAACCAGACGCGGCGCCTGCCCGGACCACTCCATGGCCGAGGCCTCATCGGTGATCACCGCATCGGCCACCAGGCTGTCCGCCAAGGCGCGATGCAAGGCGCCGAGGCGGAACATCTGCGGCGTGTAAGCCTGCCAGATCAAGCTGCGATCGATGGTGTCAACCACACGGCCATGCTTGTCGACACGTTTGAGGGTGTCGCGCGCCGGCACCGCCAGCAGGCCGCCTACCGGGTCATCGGCCAGTTCGGCCAGGAGCTTGTCGAGGTCATCACGGCTCAGGTTAGGTCGCGCAGCGTCGTGCACCAATACCCAGTCGTCATCACTGGCGCCCAGGGCATTGAGTTGCAGCAGCGCATTGAGAACCGAGCCGGAACGTTCCGAGCCGCCGTCGGCACGCTGGATACGCGGGTCATTGGCGCACGCCAAGCTGGGCCAATAAGGATCATCAACTGCAAGACTAACCACCAGGCCCTTGAGGCATGGATGGTCGAGAAAACAGCCGAGGCTGTGTTCGAGAATAGTGCGCCCGCCCAATTGCAGGTACTGCTTGGGGCGGTCCGCAGCCATACGGGCACCGACGCCCGCGGCAGGAATCACGGCCCAGAAGGCCGGTAAATCGTGGCTCATTGGGCCAACTGGTAGAGGGTTTCGCCCTCCTTGACCATGCCCAGTTCATGGCGAGCCCGCTCTTCAACGGTCTCCGTGCCTTTTTTCAGCTCAAGCACTTCAGCGTCGAGGACGCGGTTGCGCTCCAGCAAGCGTTCGTTTTCGGCACGCTGGTCGGCAATTTGCTGGGTCAACTCTTCTACCTGCGCAAAGCTGCCATTACCGACCCATAGGCGGTACTGCAGGCCAGCCAGCAACAAGAGCAAGACGAGGAACAACCAATTGGGACTGCGCATCGAAATCCGGGTATCCAGTGAAAAAAGACAGTCATGCAAACCTTTTGCAGCAACTGATAGCACAAAGCCTGGTAAAACCAGGCTTGCGCTTGTCAGTCAGCAGATTAGCGCCGAAATTCACACTTTCGTGAGATTTCTGACGTAATCCGCCGACTTTTTACCATTTACTGCTTAGCCGCGAAACTCGCCGCGACCGTTGTACTTGGCTTTACCTGCCAATTGCTCTTCGATGCGCAGCAATTGGTTGTACTTGGACACGCGATCGGAACGGCACAGGGAACCGGTCTTGATCTGGCCCGCCGAAGTACCCACGGCCAGGTCGGCAATGGTGGAATCTTCGGTTTCGCCGGAGCGATGGGAGATCACGGCAGTGTAGCCCGCAGCCTTGGCCATCTGGATGGCTTCCAGGGTTTCGGTCAGGGTGCCGATCTGGTTGAACTTGATCAGGATCGAGTTGGCGATCTTCTTGTCGATGCCTTCTTTCAGGATCTTGGTGTTGGTCACGAACAAGTCGTCACCCACCAGCTGGATGTTCTCGCCGATCTTGTCGGTGAGGATTTTCCAGCCATCCCAGTCGGACTCGTCCAGGCCGTCTTCGATCGAGATGATCGGGTAGCGCTGGGTCAGGCCCTTGAGGTATTCAGCAAAACCTTCGGAGTTGAACACCTGGCCTTCGCCGGACAGGTTGTACTTGCCGTCTTCATAGAATTCGCTGGCGGCGCAGTCCAGGGCCAAGGTCACGTCGGTGCCCAGCTTGTAGCCAGCGTTGGCCACCGCTTCGGAGATGACTTTGAGTGCATCTTCGTTGGAGGCCAGGTTCGGCGCGAAACCACCTTCGTCACCCACGGCAGTGCTCAGGCCACGGGCCTTCAGTACAGCCTTGAGGTGATGGAAAATCTCGGTGCCCATGCGCAGGCCTTCGGAGAAGGACTTGGCGCCAACCGGCTGCACCATGAATTCCTGGATGTCGACGTTGTTATCCGCGTGCTCGCCACCGTTGATGATGTTCATCATCGGCACCGGCATCGAGTAGACGCCAGGGGTGCCGTTCAGGTTGGCAATGTGTGCGTACAACGGCAGGTCCTGGTCCTGCGCAGCCGCCTTGGCAGCTGCCAGGGACACCGCGAGGATGGCGTTGGCGCCGAGGCTGCCTTTGTTTTCAGTTCCGTCGAGCTTGATCATCGCGTGGTCCAGGGCTTTCTGGTCCAGCGGGTCCTTGCCCAGCAACAGGTCACGAATCGGACCGTTGATGTTGGCTACAGCCTTGAGTACACCCTTGCCCAGGTAACGGCTCTTGTCGCCATCACGCAGTTCCAGCGCTTCGCGCGAACCGGTGGAAGCACCGGACGGCGCGCAGGCGCTGCCGATGATGCCGTTATCGAGAAGCACGTCGGCTTCGACGGTGGGGTTGCCACGGGAGTCGAGAACTTCACGACCTTTGATGTCGACGATTTTTGCCATTGTTGTAAACACTCCAAAGTTGACGAAAACGACGCAGCTGAAGGAAATCTTTTGACCGACCGCAAGGGTGGAACAACGGGGCAGGCTTGCAGACGACAAGGCTCAGGCCCGGGGGCCTGAGCGTAAAGCGTGGGAAATTCTACCGGAGAAATGCCAGTTACGCGGTCTCTACCGTCGGAAAACTCTTGACCAGCTCGTCCAACTGCTTGAGCTGGGCCAGAAATGGCTCCAGCTTGTCCAGGCGCAGGGCGCATGGGCCATCACATTTGGCGTTGTCCGGGTCTGGGTGAGCTTCAAGGAACAGGCCCGCCAGCGACTGGCTCATGCCCGCCTTGGCCAGGTCTGTCACCTGGGCACGGCGCCCGCCAGCGGAGTCCGAACGACCACCGGGCATTTGCAGCGCGTGGGTCACGTCGAAGAACACGGGGTATTCGAACTGTTTCATGATGCCGAAACCGAGCATGTCCACCACGAGGTTGTTGTAGCCGAAGCTCGAACCCCGCTCGCAGAGGATCAACTGGTCGTTACCCGCTTCCACGCACTTGCTCAGGATGTGTTTCATCTCCTGGGGCGCGAGAAACTGGGCTTTCTTGATATTGATCACAGCGCCGGTCTTGGCCATGGCGACCACGAGGTCGGTCTGGCGCGACAGAAAGGCCGGCAACTGGATGATGTCGCACACCTCGGCGACCACGGCAGCCTGCTCAGGCTCGTGGACGTCGGTGATGATCGGCACGCCGAAGGCTTGCTTGATGTCCTGGAAGATCCGCATGCCTTCTTCAAGGCCCGGGCCGCGATAGGAGGTCACGGACGAACGGTTGGCCTTGTCGAAGCTGGCCTTGAAGACGTAAGGGATACCCAGTTTCTGGGTGACACGCACGTACTCCTCACACACCTGCATCGCCATGTCGCGGCTTTCCAGCACGTTCATGCCGCCGAACAGCACCATGGGCTTGTCGTTGGCAATCTCGATGTCGCCTACGCGAATGATCTTCTGGGCCATCTGGTTTACGCCTTCTTCTGGTGTTGCGTCAGTGCTGCTTTGACGAAACCACTGAACAACGGATGACCGTCGCGCGGCGTCGAGGTGAACTCCGGGTGGAACTGGCAGGCCACGAACCACGGATGATCCGGTGCTTCGACCACTTCAACCAGCTTGCCATCATCGGAGCGACCGGAAATCTTCAGGCCGGCTTCCTTGATCTGCGGCAGCAGGTTGTTGTTCACTTCATAACGGTGACGGTGGCGCTCGACGATCACGTCCTTGCCGTAGCAGTCATGAACCAGGGAACCCGGCTCCAGCAAGCAGTTTTGTGCGCCAAGGCGCATAGTGCCACCCAGGTCGGAGCTTTCGGTACGGGTTTCAACGGCGCCGGTGGCGTCTTCCCACTCGGTGATCAGGCCCACGACCGGGTGGCCGCTGCTGTGATCGAACTCGGTGGAGTTGGCGTCCTTCCAGCCCAGCACGTTACGGGCAAACTCGATAACGGCCACTTGCATGCCCAGGCAGATACCCAGGTACGGCACCTTGTTTTCACGGGCGTACTGCACGGCAGTGATCTTGCCTTCCACGCCACGCAGGCCGAAACCGCCGGGAACGAGGATCGCGTCAACACCTTCGAGCAGCGCGGTGCCCTGGTTCTCGATGTCTTCGGAGTCGATGTAGCGCAGGTTGACCTTGGTACGGTTGCTGATACCGGCGTGGCTCATGGCTTCGATCAGCGACTTGTACGCGTCCAGCAGCTCCATGTACTTACCGACCATGGCGATGGTGACTTCATGCTCAGGGTTGAGCTTGGCGTCGACAACCGCTTCCCACTCGGACAGGTCGGCACCGCCGCACTGCAGGCCGAAACGCTCGACCACAAAATCATCCAGCCCCTGCGAATGCAGGATGCCCGGGATCTTGTAGATGGTGTCGGCGTCTTCCAGGGCAATTACCGCACGCTCTTCAACGTTGGTGAACTGCGCGATCTTGCGGCGCGAGGAAATGTCGATCGGGTGATCTGAGCGGCATACCAGCACATCCGGCTGCAGGCCGATGGAACGCAGTTCCTTGACCGAGTGCTGGGTAGGCTTGGTTTTGGTTTCGCCGGCAGTGGCGATATACGGCACCAGTGTCAGGTGCATCAGCATCGCGCGCTTGGCGCCGACTTCGAAACGCAACTGGCGGATGGCTTCGAGGAACGGTTGGGACTCGATGTCACCCACGGTGCCACCGATCTCGACCATCGCCACGTCGGCATCGCCTGCACCCTTGATGATGCGGCGCTTGATTTCGTCGGTGATGTGCGGGATCACCTGGATGGTTGCACCCAGGTAGTCACCACGGCGCTCTTTGCGCAGCACGTGCTCGTAAACACGGCCGGTGGTGAAGTTGTTGTTCTGGGTCATGGTCGTGCGGATGAACCGCTCGTAGTGGCCCAGGTCCAGGTCGGTCTCGGCGCCGTCGTGGGTGACGAACACTTCACCGTGCTGGAACGGGCTCATGGTGCCCGGGTCAACGTTGATGTACGGGTCCAGCTTGAGCATGGTGACCTTAAGTCCCCGCGCCTCCAGGATGGCCGCCAATGAAGCGGAGGCAATGCCTTTCCCCAATGAAGAAACAACACCGCCCGTGACGAATATGTAGCGCGTCATGAAAAACCCTAGAAGTCTGCGTTAAAGCGGTCCGAGCCGCCGGGGAAAGCGAAGGAAGGCCGAAGCCCCCGATCACCTGCATTAATCACAGTGCACCTTTCAAAAAAACCGCCGCGTTGTGACAGACCAGCAATGAAACACCGGTACGTTGATCGCTACACATTTTTTGGAATCGCCCAGCAAAGACTGCTTGGTAATCGGCAACGACTGCGATTCAGGCGAATCCACAGAAGTTGTATCAAGAAGGGAGCGTAGTCTACCGGAAAGGCGCTATCAGCTCAAACCTTGATCGCAGGTCTGTGGCAACCAATCCAATTGCACCTCACCCACCGACCGGGCCCATGCCCCCGCAACGCTTGGCACAGCCAGCAATTGCTCGCCCCGATAGACCAGCGGCAATCTGCCACGGACGAAGCCCGGCATGCCGCTTTCATTGAGCAGACGCTTGAGATCACGCCGGCCTCGGCCCGGTACGTCGATGATTTCGCCACCTTGGCGATAACGAACCTGCAGCGGGCCTTCGGGCGCCTTGCCGATAAACTTCAGTTGGCCATTGCCCGTTAACTCTAGTGGATTTTGCGCATCGGGCCAGCTCACCGATGCGTCGGAAAACTCCGACCAAGTTGAAGGTAACCACCAGATGCGTTCACCGCTACGCTGCATTTGGCCGTCGGCCAAGCACCATAGAGGCTGTGCGTCCTCCTTGGCATCGCGCAGGGCATGCCAACCGGCCCAGTGGTCGCTGTCGGGTAAACGGGTCAGTGGCATCAGCCAATGCCGCAGGGCGTTACGCTGGCGGGCATCGGATAGTTCACGCAATGGCTCAAGCGCCAGAGACGGCAGCGGCAACCAGGGAAACGCAGAAGGCTGATCGGCGCGCTGCAGGTCCATCAGCGCCAATTCGTCGAGCAGCCCTTGAGCCTCAGCCATGTGTTCAGCCGTGCGGGCCAGGTGGGTGATCGCCTGGGGCCAGCGTTGCGTCAGGGTTGGGAATACGCGGTGACGCAGGTAATTGCGGGAAAACCGTGGATCAGCGTTGGAGGGATCTTCGATCAACTGCAACTGATGCTGATGGGCGTAGGCTTCCAAGTCACCACGGGAAGCGCTCAGCAATGGCCGTACCAAATGCCCAGCCGCCAAAGGGCGATCTCCAGGCATTGCCGCCAACCCTCGCACCCCTGCACCGCGTAACAAACGGAACAGCAGGGTTTCGGCCTGATCATCGCGATGCTGGCCGGTGAGAAGCACCTCCCCTGCCCCCGTTACCTGCATAAACGCCTGGTAACGCGCATCACGTGCCGCACGCTCAAGACTCGCGCCGGGCCTCACCTGCACACGCATGATTCGCAAGGGAACGCCCAGGCTGTCGCAGACCGCTTGGCAATGAGCAGGCCACGCATCGGCAGCAGCTTGCAGACCATGGTGGACATGGACGGCGCTGAGAGGAGGCAGATTTTCAATTTTGGCCAGCAAGGCCAGGAGGTGCAGCAGGACGGTGGAGTCGAGACCGCCGGAGAATGCAATGTGCCAGGCCGGCGCGTTGCGCCAATTGGCCAGGGTGTGCAGGAGTGTGGTCGGCAGGGTTGGTTTCATCACACGTCACCGCCGCAAAGCTGGAATACGTTCGTCAGCATACACAAAGCAAATGTGGAGCCGGGCTTGCCCTAATACCTGTAGGAGCGAGCTTGCTCGCGAAAAACTCATAGGCGCCGCGTTCATTGCACAAGCACGCGTTATCGTTGAAGTTTTTCGCGAGCAAGCTCGCTCCTACAGAAGCCGACTCCCACATCGGGTACCGCGTCGGCTTAGAGGCCGTAGCTCATCAGGCGCTCATAACGACGAGCCAGCAGCGCTTCGTTATCCAGCTTATTGAGCATCGCCAGTTGCGAACCCAACTCGGCACGGATGGTCGCAGCAGCGGCAGCCGGGTCACGGTGGGCGCCGCCCAGCGGCTCGGCGATGACCTTGTCGACGATGCCCAGGCCTTTGAGGCGATCGGCGGTGATGCCCATGGCTTCGGCAGCGTCCGGAGCCTTTTCGGCGGTTTTCCACAGGATCGAGGCGCAACCTTCCGGCGAGATCACCGCGTAGGTCGAATATTGCAACATGTTCAACTGGTCGCAGACACCAATGGCCAACGCACCGCCGGAACCACCTTCACCGATCACGGTGGCGATGATCGGGGTTTTCAGGCGCGCCATGACGCGCAGGTTCCAGGCAATCGCTTCGCTCTGGTTGCGCTCTTCGGCGTCGATACCTGGGTAGGCACCCGGCGTGTCGATGAAGGTCAGGATCGGCATCTTGAAACGCTCGGCCATTTCCATCAGGCGGCACGCCTTGCGGTAGCCTTCCGGGCGCGGCATGCCGAAGTTGCGGCGTACTTTCTCGCGCACTTCACGGCCTTTCTGGTGACCGATCACCATCACCGGCTGGTCGTCCAGGCGAGCGATGCCGCCCACGATGGCCGCGTCGTCGGAGAAGTGACGGTCGCCGTGCAACTCGTCAAACTCGGTGAAGATGTGTTCGATGTAGTCCAGGGTGTAAGGACGGCGCGGGTGGCGAGCCAGGCGCGCGATCTGCCAGCTGGTCAGCTTGCCGAAGATATCTTCGGTGAGCGTGCTGCTCTTGTCTTGCAGGCGAGCGATCTCATCGCCGATATTCAGCGAATTGTCATTGCCGACCAGGCGCAGCTCTTCGATCTTGGCTTGCAGGTCAGCGATCGGCTGTTCGAAATCAAGAAAATTCGGGTTCATAAGCGTCCGTCTTGGGTCGACGGCCAAGGGGTGCCTGGCCAGCCGGTTGTCTATTCGCGCCCTACCTTAAGGGAGAGGCGCGTTTAGGTCGAGATTAAATGTTTAGTCGAGATCAGACTCATCTGACCGTCAACGGTATTGGAGGAAGACGTTGTCTCGCCCGAACTGGTCACGCAAAGCTTGAATCAAGCCATCAGCGGGATCAATTCGCCACGTCTCACCAAACTGCAACATGGCCTTGGCATCGCTGCCCGTGTACTCCATGGTCACCGGGCATGCGCCACGGTGGCGTTTGAGCAAGTCCCCCAACCAGCGTAGCTGATCGCCTTTAAGCGCTTCGGTCTTGACCTTCAGGCGCAGGCTCTCGGCTAGGTTGGTGCGGGCATCTTCCATGCTCATCACCCGCTTGATGCGCAGGCGCAGGCCACCGGAGAAGTCATCATTGCTGACCTCCCCTTCCACCACCACCATGGCGTCGGTTTGCAGCAACGACTGGGCGGAATGGAACGCGTCGGCAAACAATGACGCTTCGATGCGGCCCGAGCGGTCATCGAGGGTGATGAAGCCCATCTTGTCGCCCTTCTTATTTTTCATCACCCGCAGGGCGATGATCATGCCGGCGACGGTCTGGGTATCCCGCGCCGGTTTCAGGTCGATGATGCGCTGACGGGCGAAACGACGGATTTCGCCTTCGTACTCGTCAATCGGGTGGCCGGTGAGGTAGAGGCCCAAGGTGTCTTTCTCACCTTTGAGGCGCTCCTTGAGCGTCAGTTCCTTGGCCTTGCGGTGGTTGGCATAGACATCCGCATCCTCTTCGACGAACAGCCCGCCAAACAGGTCGGCGTGGCCGCTGTCATGGGTACGGGCAGTCTGTTCGGCAGCCTTGATCGCCTCTTCCATGGCAGTCAGCAGCACCGCCCGGTTACGGTCGATATTGGCCTGGTAAGCCTTCGGCTCATCATGGAAGTACGGGCCAAGACGGTCGAGTGCGCCGCTGCGGATCAGGCCATCGAGGGTACGCTTGTTGATGCGCTTGAGGTCCACCCGCGCGCAGAAATCGAACAGGTCTTTGAACGGCCCGTCCTGACGCGCCTCGGTAATGGCCTCCACCGGGCCTTCGCCCACGCCCTTGATCGCGCCGAGGCCATAGATGATGCGGCCTTCGTCGTTCACCGTGAACTTGAACTCCGAAGCGTTCACGTCCGGCGCGTCGAGGCGCAGCTTCATGGTGCGCACTTCTTCGATCAAGGTCACGACCTTGTCGGTGTTGTGCATATCCGCCGAGAGTACCGCCGCCATGAATGGCGCCGGGTAATGGGCTTTCAGCCAGGCGGTCTGGTACGACACCAGGCCGTAGGCGGCGGAGTGGGATTTGTTGAAGCCATAACCGGCGAATTTTTCTACCAGGTCGAAGATGTTACCGGCCAGGTCGGCATCGATGTTATTAGTCGCGCAGCCTTCAATGAAACCGCCGCGCTGCTTGGCCATTTCCTCGGGCTTTTTCTTACCCATGGCGCGACGCAGCATGTCCGCACCGCCGAGGGTGTAGCCGGCCATCACCTGGGCGATCTGCATCACCTGTTCCTGGTACAGGATGATGCCGTAGGTCGGCGCCAGTACGGGCTTGAGGCCCTCATACTGGTAGTCGGAGTGCGGGTAAGCCAGTTCGGCGCGGCCGTGTTTACGGTTGATGAAGTCATCCACCATGCCCGATTGCAGCGGGCCCGGACGGAACAGGGCCACCAGTGCGATCAAGTCTTCCAGGCAGTCGGGCTTGAGCTTTTTGATCAGCTCCTTCATGCCCCGGGATTCAAGCTGGAATACCGCGGTGGTTTCGGCTTTTTGCAGCAGGCTGTAGGTCGGTTTGTCGTCCAGCGGGATAAACGCGATATCCAGCGGTTCTTCGCCGACCTTGGCACGGTCGCGGTTGATGGTCTTGAGCGCCCAGTCGATGATCGTCAGGGTCCGCAGGCCGAGGAAGTCGAACTTCACCAGGCCGGCCGCCTCCACGTCGTCCTTGTCGAACTGGGTGACTAGGCCGTCGCCTTCTTCATCGCAATAGATCGGCGAAAAGTCGGTGAGCTTGGTCGGCGCGATAACCACACCGCCGGCGTGCTTACCGACGTTACGCACCACGCCTTCGAGCTTGCGCGCCATGTCCCAGATTTCGGCGGCTTCTTCATCGACCTTGATGAAGTCGCGCAGGATCTCTTCCTGCTCGTAGGCTTTTTCCAGGGTCATGCCGACTTCGAACGGGATCATCTTCGACAGGCGGTCCGCCAAACCGTAGGACTTGCCCTGCACCCGCGCCACGTCGCGGATTACCGCTTTGGCGGCCATCGAACCGAAGGTGATGATCTGGCTTACCGCGTTGCGGCCATATTTCTCGGCCACGTACTCAATCACGCGGTCACGGCCATCCATGCAGAAGTCGACGTCGAAGTCGGGCATGGAAACCCGTTCCGGGTTCAGGAACCGTTCGAACAGCAGGTCATATTCCAGCGGGTCAAGGTCGGTGATCTTCTGTACATAGGCCACCAGCGAGCCAGCACCTGACCCCCGGCCCGGACCTACCGGTACGCCGTTGCTTTTGGCCCACTGGATAAAGTCCATTACGATCAGGAAGTAGCCGGGGAACCCCATCTGGATAATGATATCCAGCTCGAAATTCAACCGATCGACATACACCTGGCGCTTGGCTTCGTAGTCTTCGGTGGTGTCCTTGGGGAGCAGGACGCTGAGGCGTTCTTCCAGGCCATCGAACGACACTTTGCGAAAATATTCGTCGATGGTCATGCCATCGGGAATCGGGAAGTTGGGCAGAAAGTGCTTGCCCAGCTTTACTTCAATGTTGCAGCGCTTGGCGATCTCGACGGAGTTCTCAAGGGCCTCAGGCAAATCGCTGAACAGCTCCGCCATTTCATCGGCGCTTTTGAGGTACTGCTCTTCGCTGTAGTTCTTCGAACGGCGCGGGTCATCCAGGGCCCGGCCTTCGCCGATGCACACACGGGTTTCGTGGGCTTCGAAATCTTCTTTCTTGATAAAGCGCACATCGTTGGTCGCCACCAGGGGCGCACCCAGCTTGTCGGCCAGGGCTACAGCAGCGTGCAAATGCTCTTCATCGTTGGGGCGGTTGGTGCGCTGCACTTCCAGGTAGAAACGGCCCGGGAATACCTGCATCCACTCGCGCGCCAGCACCTCGGCTTCCTGGGGGTTGCCGCCCAGCAGCGCGATACCGATTTCACCCTCTTTGGCCGCCGAGAGCATGATCAGGCCCTCGCTGGCTTCGGCCACCCACTCACGCTCGATGATGATCGAGCCGTTGCGCTGGCCGTCGATAAAGCCACGGGAAATCAGTTCGGTAAGGTTGCGATAACCGACGCCGTTCATCGCCAGCAGGCTGATGCGGCTCAGGGGGTTATCCGGATCTTTGTTGGACAGCCACAGGTCGGCGCCGCAGATCGGCTTGATGCCGGCGCCCATGGCGTTCTTGTAGAACTTGACCAGGGAACACATGTTGTTCTGGTCGGTAACCGCGACCGCGGGCATATTCATGCCCACCAGGGTTTTGACCAGCGGTTTTATCCGTACCAGGCCGTCGACCAGGGAGTACTCAGTGTGCAGGCGTAGATGAACGAATGAAGCCGGCATAGTGATCCTGTCTTGATACATGAAAACAACAAGGCCCGGATTGTACCGGGCCTGGGTAAAAACATCAGCCTTGCTGCTAAACCTCGATCAGGCTTTCACGGGCCTCATAAGCCTGGCGTACCGGGGCAAACGAGCGGCGATGGATCGGGGTGGGGCCGAGCCGAGCCAGGGCTTCCAGATGAACGGGCGTCGGGTAGCCTTTATGGCCGCCAATCCCGTAGCCGGGGTAGATCAATTCGAACGCGGCCATTTCACGGTCGCGGCTGACCTTGGCCAGGATCGAGGCGGCGGCAATGGCGGGAACCTTGCTATCGCCCTTGACCACCGCTTCGGACGGCATCGTCAGCCTGGGGCAGCGGTTGCCGTCGATCATCGCCATTTTCGGGGTAATGTGCAGCCCTTCCACAGCGCGCTGCATCGCCAGCATGGTGGCGTGCAGGATATTCAGCTCGTCGATCTCTTCGACTTCAGCCCGGGCGATATGCCAGCTCAGGGCTTTTTCACAGATTTCGTCATAGAGCTTTTCGCGACGGGCTTCGGTGAGCTTCTTCGAATCGTTGAGCCCCAGGATCGGACGGTTCGGATCGAGAATCACCGCCGCCGTGACCACCGCGCCACACAGCGGGCCGCGCCCGACTTCGTCAACACCCGCCACCAGTTCGTGGGCTTGGGCGACGAGGCTGAAATCCAGGCCCATTTGCATGGTCATAAGGCGTCCTGTTTATGGCCGATCAAGGTCAGCACGGCGTCGGCCGCCTGGTTCGAGGCATCACGGCGCAACGTGCGGTGAATGTCGTCGAAACCACGGGTCTGCTCTTCGCCGCCATCGATCAAGGGTAGTAGGGTTTCTGCAAGCGCTTCGGGCGTTGCATCGTCCTGCAACAACTCCGGCACCAGCAGGCGCTGGGCCAGCAGGTTGGGCAAGGAAATGTAAGGGCTCTTGACCATGCGCTTGAGAATCCAGAAGGTCAGTGGCGCCAGGCGATAGGCCACGACCATCGGCCGCTTGTACAGCAGGGCCTCCAGCGTGGCAGTGCCCGAGGCGATCAGCACCGCATCGCAGGCTGCCAGGGCCAGGTGGGACTGGCCATCGAGCAGGGTCAACGGCAGGTTGCGACCTTCAAGCAGCGTTTCGATCTGCGCACGGCGTTGTGGGCTGGCGCAAGGCAGCACAAAGCGGATTCCCGGCTTTTGCGCCTGAAGACGTTCGGCGGCATCAAAAAATAACGCACCCAAGCGCCCCACCTCGCCGCCACGGCTCCCTGGCATCAACGCTACCAAGGGGCCATCGGGCAAGCCCAGCTCGGCACGCGCTGCCGCACGATCAGCTTGCAAGGGAATGGCGTCAGCCAGGGTGTGGCCGACAAACCGCACCGGCACGCCCTTCTCTTCATAGAACCGGGCTTCGAATGGCAGCAACGTCAACATCAGGTCGCAGCCTTCGCGGATTTTCAACACGCGCTTCTGGCGCCACGCCCATACGGATGGGCTGACGTAGTGCACGGTCTTGATTCCGGCCTGACGCAACTTGAGTTCGATATTGAGCGTGAAATCCGGGGCGTCGATGCCGATAAAGACGTCAGGCTTTTCTTCGATCAGCGTCTTGATCAGCAGCTTGCGGCGAGCCAGCAACTCACGCAGGCGGCCCAAAACCTCCACCAGCCCCATGACCGACAGGCGCTCCATGGGGAAGTAGGAGGTCAGGCCTTCGGCCTGCATCAACGGGCCGCCGACCCCGATAAACTCTACCGCCGGATGCTGGGCCTTGAGCGCCCGCATCAAGCCGGCACCCAGGATATCGCCGGAAGCTTCACCGGCCACGAGCGCAATACGCAAAGTGGCCATGATCAGCGGGTGATGCCGCGAGTCGAGGTCTGGATAGAGTCACGGAACACCGCGACTTCCGGGAACTGCGTGGCAGGCTCGGCCAGCTCGGCCAGGGCCTGCTCCACGGTCAACCCTTGGCGGTAAACCGTCTTGTAGGCACGGCGCAGGGCGTGGATGGCTTCTTCGCTGAAACCGCGACGACGCATGCCTTCAAAATTCATGCTACGGGCTTCGGCAGGGTTGCCGAATACCGTCACGAATGCCGGGACATCCTTGCCAATGGCGGTGCCCATACCGGAAAAGCTGTGGGCGCCGATATGGCAATACTGATGCACCAGGGTAAAACCGGAGAGGATCGCCCAGTCATCAACGTGCACATGGCCTGCCAACGCAGTGTTGTTGACCAGGATGCAATGGTTGCCGATCACACTGTCATGGCCGATGTGCGCATAGGCCATCACCAGGTTGTGATCACCCAGGGTGGTTTCGGCGCGATCCTGCACGGTGCCGCGGTGAATGGTGACGCCTTCACGAATGATGTTGTGGTCACCGATGACCAGGCGTGTTTCTTCACCCTTGTACTTCATGTCCGGGGTGTCTTCGCCTACCGAGGAGAACTGGTAGATACGATTGTGTTTGCCAATACGGGTCGGACCTTTAAGGATCACGTGTGGCCCGATGACAGTCCCCTCGCCGATTTCCACACCTGCGCCGACGATCGACCAAGGGCCGACCTCAACGTCGGCGGCCAGTACGGCCGACGGATCGATGATTGCGCGAGGGTCAATCAAACTCATAGTTTGCGTTCCGCACAGATGATCTCGGCAGAGCACACCGGCTTGCCATCTACCGAGGCCTGGCATTCGAACTTCCAGATCTGGCGCTTGCAACTGATGAACTTGGCTTCCAGGATCAACTGGTCACCCGGGGTGACCGGGTTGCGAAAACGCAGCTTGTCCGAACCCACGAAATAGTAAAGCGTGCCGTCGGCAGGCTTGAGGTCGAGCATTTTGAAACCAAGGATACCGGCAGCCTGGGCCATGGCTTCGATGATCAACACACCTGGCATGATTGGATGCGCAGGAAAGTGACCGTTGAAGAATGGTTCGTTGATGCTGACATTCTTGTAGGCACGAATGCGCTTTTCCTCGACGTTGAGGTCCACTACGCGGTCCACCAGCAGGAACGGGTAACGGTGAGGCAGGTATTCGCGAATCTCGTTGATGTCCATCATTTCGGGGGGAAGCCTGTAATAAAGATTGGGGGCGGGCGCACCAGGCGCACGCCCCGCTAGCAAATCAAGGAGGCCGTCTAGCGGCTGTGCACACTTGATATGGAAATGGTATCAGCCTTCTGATGAAGCATTGTCGCCAGGGGTCACGTCCCCGACACGCTTTTCAAGCTGTTTGATACGTCGTGCCATGTCGTCGATCTTCCTCAAACGCGCGGCACTCTTGCGCCATTCGGCCGCAGGTTGCATCGCGGTACCGGACGAATAGGCCCCTGGCTCTGTGATCGAGTGGGTCACCATGGTCATGCCGGTGATGAAGACGTTGTCGCAAATATCGATATGCCCCACCAGCCCTACGCCACCGGCGAGCATGCAATGCTTGCCGATCTTGGTGCTGCCGGAAATACCCACGCAGGCGGCCATGGCGGTGTGATCGCCAATCTGCACGTTGTGGGCGATCTGGATCTGGTTATCGAGCTTTACACCGTTACCGATCACGGTATCGGCCAGGGCCCCGCGATCCACAGCAGTGTTCACGCCGATCTCCACATCGTCGCCGATCAATACGCCACCGACCTGGGCGATCTTGTGCCAGATGCCCTTGGCATTGGCAAAGCCGAAGCCCTCACCGCCGATCACGGCGCCCGACTGGATGACCACACGCTGACCAATACGCACATCGTGGTACAGGGTTACGCGAGGAGCCAGCCAGCCATCGGCACCAATTTCGCAGCGCGCGCCGATGAAACAGTGGGCACCCACGGTGACGCCTGCACCAATACGCGCCCCACTCTCGATCACGGCAAACGCGCCGATGCTGGCCGCCGGGTCAACCTGGGCATCATCGGCGATCACGGCAGACGGGTGAATACCGCCGGCCGCTTTCGGCTTGGGATCGAACAGGTGCGACGCCTTGGCGTACGACAGGTACGGGTCGTCCACCACCAGCGCATCTCCCATAAACCCTTCGGCGTCAGCGGCCTTCAGCAACACGGCTGCGGCCTGGCAGTCGACCAGGTATTTACGGTATTGAGGATTTGCGAGGAAGCTCAACTGAGCTGGGCCAGCCTCCTGCAAGGTGGCTAGCCCAGTGATTTCTTTCTCCTTGGAGCCACGCAGGGTGGCCCCCAGGAACTCGGCCAACTCGCCGAGCTTGATAGTCGCTGTCATGGTTTACTTCAGCTGATTCATGCGCTCGATCACCTGGCGGGTGATGTCGTATTGAGGCTTGACGTCGATCACGGCGCCACGCTCGAACACCAGGTCAAAGGCACCCTTCTTGATGACTTCTTCCACAGCGCTGTCCAATTTCGGCTTGAGCTGCTTGAGCATTTCGCGGTCGGCCACAGCCTTGGCTTCGTTCAGCTCCTTGGATTGGAACTGGTAGTCACGGGCCTTTTGCTTGAATTCAAGCTCCAGACGCTCGCGCTCGCCTTGCTGCATCTTGTCGCCACCGGCTACCAGGCGGTCCTGGATACCCTTGGCGCTGCTTTCCAGGGTCTTGAGCTTGGTCAGTTGCGGACCGAACTTCTTCTCGGCATCCACGGCATATCGCTTGGCCGCATCGGATTCCAGCAGGGCCATCTGATAGTTCAGAACGGCGATTTTCATTTCGGCGAAGGCCGGGGTGGTGACCAGCACAGTGGCCAGCAAGACCAATTGAGTCAACTTACGCACGATGTACTCCTACAGAATCCGTTGTCGTTATCTTAGGTCAGACGCTTAGAACGTCTGGCCGAGGGAGAATTGGAAAATCTGGGTTTCAGCGTTATCCGGTTTCTTGATCGGCATGGCCAGAGCAAAGCTCAACGGGCCCAGCGCAGTCACCCAGGTCACACCCACGCCCACGGAGCTCGCCAGGTTGCTGAGGCTCACGTCGTTGCACTGGGTGTTGGACTTCACGCCACTCGGGTTGGTGATCTGATCGCACTTGGAGTCGAACACGTTACCCACGTCCCAGAAGACCGACGTACGCAGCGACCGCTGGTCTTTCACGAATGGCAGCGGGAATAGAATTTCCGCACCACCCTGGATCAGCACGTTACCACCGAATGGCAGCGGGTCGTTGTCCGAATCAGCAGTGGTGCCTCGGTTACCCGTCACGCCAACACCACGGCTTGGGGTACCACGCGGGCCCAGGGTACTGTCCTTGAAGCCACGTACCGAGTTGAAGCCACCAGCATAGTAGTTTTCATAGAACGGCAAGCCATTGGTCGAACCATAACCGTCGCCATAGCCCAGCTCTGTGTGCAGGCGCATGGTGTAGTTATCGCTCAACGGCTGGAACAACTGGCCGCGGTAGTCGAGCTTGAAGAACGACAGGTCGCTGCCCGGCGTGGTGACTTCCGCAGTCAGGCTCTGGGAGTGGCCACGGGTTGCCAGTACGCCTTTGTTCAGTGTCGACTCGGACCAGCCGGCAGACGCCTTGAAGTTCAGGAACTTGTCGCCTTCACGACGGGTGAAGTCGAAGATTTCGTCCACGGTGTACACACCGGTCTTGATCTCATCCTGCTGGGCGGTGAGGCCGAAGGTCAGGCGCGACGTTTCGCTGATCGGGTAACCCACGTTGACACCGGCACCCAGGCTGTCGATCGCATAGCTTGCAACGTCAACATCGAGGTCTTTGTAGTCGGTGGTGCGGTAGAAGGCGTTGTAGCCCAGGCTCACACCGTCTGCAGTCCAGTAGGGGTCGGTGTAGCCGAAGTTGTATCGGCTCTGGTATTCGCTGCGGGTCAGGCCGATGGACACACGGTTACCGGTACCCAGGAAGTTGTTCTGCGTGATGGAACCACCCAAGATCAAACCGGCGCTCTGAGCGAAACCGACGCTGGCGGTGATCGAACCCGAGGCTTGTTCTTCAACGGCGTAGTTCACGTCAACCTGGTCATCCACACCCGGTACGGCCGGGGTTTCGACGTTGACTTCCTTGAAGAAGCCCAGGCGCTCAAGACGGGTCTTGGACTGGTCGATCAGGTAGGTCGAAGCCCAACCACCTTCCATCTGACGCATTTCACGACGCAGCACTTCGTCCGCAGACTTGGTGTTGCCACGGAAGTTGATGCGGTTGACGTAGGCACGCTTGCCTGGATCGACGACGAAAGTGATGTCCACGGTGTGGTCTTCATCATTCGGGGTCGGCACGCCGTTGACGTTGGCGAAGGTATAGCCTTCGTTACCCAGGCGACGGGTGATCAGTTCAGAGGTGGTGGTCATCAGCTTGCGCGAGAACACCTGGTCCTTCTGTACCAGCAGCAGGGACTTGACCTGGTCTTCAGGCACTTTCAGGTCGCCGCTGAGCTTGACGTCACGAACCTTGTACTTCTCGCCTTCGTTGACGTTGACGGTGATGTAGACGTGCTTCTTGTCCGGGGTGATGGACACCTGGGTCGAAGCGATGTCCATGTTGATGTAGCCACGGTCCAGGTAGTAGGAGCGCAGGCGTTCCAGGTCACCGGAGAGTTTTTCACGGGCGTACTTGTCATCGTTCTTGAAGAACGACAACCAGTTGGTGGTCTTGAGTTCGAACAGGTCCACCAGGTCTTCATCAGGGAACTTGGTGTTGCCCACGACGTTGATGTGCTGGATGGCGGCCACGGTGCCTTCGTTGATGTTGACCTTCAGGCCCACACGGTTACGAGGCTGGGGGATCACTTCGGTCTCCACGGTCGCGGAGTAGCGGCCCTGGGCAACGTACTGGCGTTGCAGCTCGTTACGCACACCCTCAAGGGTCGCGCGCTGGAAGATCTCGCCCTCGGCCAGGCCCGATTGCTTCAGGCCCTTCATCAGGTCTTCAGTGGAGATGGCCTTGTTACCTTCGATCGCGATACTCGCGACGGAAGGTCGCTCGACGACCGTGATGACCAGGACGTTGCCTTCGCGACCCAGTTGGATATCTTGAAAGAACCCGGTTTTGAACAGCGCACGAGTGGATTCCACCAGGCGACGATCATCCGCCTGTTCCCCGACGTTCAACGGCAAGGCACCAAAGACGCTACCCGCGGAAACCCGCTGGAGGCCGTTGACGCGAATATCGGAGATGGTGAAGGACTCGGCGTGAACTTCGGCGATCATCAATACGGTGAGAACCGCAGTTAGCAGCAGACGTTTCATGAAGTCCTTTCTTATTCCAACTGGCAATAAACAAACTGCCGCAAAATGCGGCAGATTCGCAATTCAGCGAAGCGTTACAGACGTCCCAGATCGTTGACCAGGGCTAACAACATCACCCCGACCACCAAACTGATACCGATCTGTATCCCCCAACCCTGCACCCGATCCGACAAGGGGCGACCACGCACCCACTCGACCAGATAAAACAGCAGATGCCCCCCATCCAATACTGGAATGGGCAGCAAATTCAGAACCCCAAGGCTAATACTCAGATAAGCCAGGAAATTCAGGAAATCCGCGACACCCGACTGGGCAGAAGCGCCCGCCACTTTAGCAATGGTTATCGGTCCACTCAAGTTTTTTACCGAGAGCTCACCGAACAACATTTTCTTGAGGGATTCGAGGGTCAGCACGCTCATGGTCCAGGTGCGTTTTGCACCCTCGCCAATCGCGGCCAAAGGCCCGTAGCTGACCTCTCGCACCATCGATGGCGGCCACTCGACACCTTTAACTCCGGCACCCAGGTAACCCCCGGCTGCCTTGGCTTCGCTTCGCACCGACAAGGTCACGGGGACGTCGATTTGAGCACCGTCGCGCTCAACTTTCAGCACAATTTTGGTATCAGGGCGCACACGCACCAGGTCGACCACCTGCTGCCAGTCACCCAGCGCCTGGCCATCGAGGGCCAGCAAGCGATCACCGGTTTTCAGGCCAGCAGCCTGGGCCGGGCCTTTCGGATCGAGCTCGGCCAGCACCGGCGGCAAGGCCGGACGCCAAGGGCGGATCCCCAGGGATTTGATCGGATCGGGCTCATCAGCGCCCTTGAGCCAATGGTCCAGAGCCAATGCCCGCGGGGTTTCGGCGCTGGAATCCTGGTCGCGCACCACCACATTGACGGTGCCGCTCTCACCCAGTCGACGCACCAACTGCAAGTTGACCGCGCCCCAGCCCGTGGTGGGTTCGCCATCAATGGATACAATTTCCTGCCCAGCCGTCAGGCCAGCCTTGGCCGCGATGCTGTCCGCTTCGACCGCACCAATGACCGGGCGCACCTGCTGGCTGCCCAGCATGGCCAAGACCCAGAAGAACACCATCGCCAACAGGAAGTTGGCAATCGGCCCCGCCGCAACAATCGCAATACGCTGACGAACGGTCTTGCGATTGAAGGATTGGTCCAACTGGTCGGCAGGCACTTCGCCTTCGCGCTCATCAAGCATCTTGACGTAGCCGCCCAACGGGATAGCAGCAATGACAAACTCAGTGCCGCGGCGATCATGCCAGCGCAACAACGGCATGCCGAAACCGACGGAAAAGCGCAATACCTTGACGCCGCAACGACGCGCCACCCAGAAGTGGCCAAATTCGTGGAAGGTCACCAACACACCCAGAGCAACCAGGGTGCCGACAATCATGTAGAGCGCACTCATCTAATTTCTCCGCATTTCAATCCAATGCCTGAAGACTCAAACCTGCCCGCAGCCTAACCCGCGTTGCGATCCAACCATTGCCCGGCCAGGGCTCGGGCCTTGGTGTCAGCCTCGAACACCGCCTCCAGGTCATTTACCGCCACCACTGGTTCAAGCGCCAGAACGTCCTCGATGATACTCGCGATCTGCGGAAAGCGGATGCGCCGTTCAAGAAACGCCGCCACGGCCACTTCATTGGCCGCGTTGAGCATCGCCGGGGCACTGTTGCCCGCCTCGGCCGCTTGCCGCGCCAGGCGCAAACACGGGAAACGCTGCTCGTCCGGGGCTTCGAAGTCCAGGCGCGCAATTGCAAACAAGTCCAACGGTGCTACACCTGAATCAATGCGCTCCGGCCACGCCAGGGCGTTGGCGATCGGTGTGCGCATGTCCGGGTTACCCAGCTGCGCCAACACCGAACCATCCACGTAATCGACCAGGGAATGGATCACACTTTGTGGGTGAATCACCACCTCAACCTGGTCAGGCCGCGCATCGAACAACCAGCAGGCCTCGATCAACTCCAGGCCCTTGTTCATCATGCTCGCCGAATCCACCGAGATTTTGCGCCCCATGGACCAGTTCGGGTGTGCGCACGCCTGATCGGGAGATACATGTTCCAGCTCGGCCGACGGAGTCTGGCGGAATGGGCCGCCGGAGGCCGTCAGTAGAATCCGGCGTACGCCGACCTGACTCAAGCCGCGGGCAAAATCACCGGGCATGCACTGGAAGATGGCGTTGTGCTCGCTGTCCAAAGGCAGCAGCACCGCCCCGCTCTTACGCACCGCTTGCATAAAGAGTGCGCCGGACATGACCAAGGCTTCTTTATTGGCCAGCAGGATTTTCTTGCCTGCATCGACCGCCGCCAAGGTCGGGCGCAAACCTGCTGCACCGACAATCGCCGCCACTACGGTATCTACGTCCGCATCGGCCGAGACCTGGCATAACCCTGCCTCGCCTACCAACACCTGAGTGGCCAACCCGGCAGCCCGCAGATCATCCTGCAGACTGCGAGCCGCAGCCGCCTCTGGCACCACGGCAAAGCGCGGCGAGTGACGCACACACAATGCCAGCAGCTCGCGCAAACGCGTGAAGCCGGTCAGAGCGAAAACCTGATAGCGATCAGGGTGACGCGCAATGACGTCCAAGGTACTGAGCCCGACCGAGCCGGTCGCGCCCAGCACCGTAACCTGCTGCAGGCGGCTCACGAAGCGATCATCCACAACAGCACGGCAAAGATCGGTAGCGCAGCGGTAAGGCTGTCGATACGGTCAAGCACACCGCCATGACCTGGCAGCAGGTTACTGCTGTCCTTGATGCCAGCCTGGCGCTTGAACATGCTCTCGGTCAGGTCGCCCACCACCGAGATGAACACGACGATAGCCGTACCCAGCAAGGCCAGGAGCACTTCCTTTACCGACCAGTCGCGCACCACACCGACCACCAGCGTGATCAGCAGCGTCAAGGCCAGGCCGCCGTATACGCCCTCCCAGCTCTTGCCTGGGCTGACGGCCGGGGCCAGCTTGCGCTTGCCAAAGGCTCGGCCCGAGAAGTAGGCACCAATGTCAGCGCCCCATACCAACACCATCACCGCCAGGATCAACTCGTTGCCAAGAGGGTAACGCTTGATCTCCACCAACCCTTGCCAGGCCGGCAACAGGATCGCCAGGCCAATCACCAACTTGCAGGCCACGCTGGACCATTGGCCACTGGTGCGCGGATAGGTGAGCACCAGGAAAGTCGCCAACGCCCACCACAACACGGCAGCGCCCAGCACCCAGGGCGCGATGTCCGGCAGGATGTACATGAAGAACAACAACAGCGCGACCACGGCGGCGTAGGCCACACGCGGTAACTGGTTGACGAAGCCTGCCAGGCGCGCCCACTCCCAGGCCCCGAGGGTCACGACCAGGCCGATGAACAGCGCAAAGCCGGAACCGTCGAGCAGGAAAAAACCGCACAAGGCAATCGGCAGCAGGATCAGCGCCGTGATGATTCGTTGTTTAAGCATTTAAACCCGGGCTCCAGCTTCGATCTGCTCGCTCGTTTTACCGAAGCGACGCTGACGGGAAGCGAAATCGGCCAGCGCATTACGCATGGCATCGTGTTTGAAGTCCGGCCAGAACAGGTCGGAGAAGTACAGCTCGGTGTAGGCCAGCTGCCACAGCAGGAAGTTGCTGATGCGATGCTCGCCACCGGTACGAATACACAAGTCCGGCAACGGCAGGTCGCCGGTCACCAGGCAGGTTTGCAACAGTTCGGGCGTGATGTCGTCCGGGCGCAAATGGCCGGCCTGCACTTCGCGAGCCAGCCGCTGCGCAGCCTGGGCGATATCCCACTGGCCACCGTAGTTGGCTGCGATCTGCAACACAAAACGGTTACTGCCGGCAGTGATGGCCTCGGCTTCGCGCATGGCCGCTTGCAGTTCCGGATGGAACCGCGAGCGATCACCGATGATGCGCAGACTGATGTTGTTGTCGTTGAGGCGCTTGGCCTCACGACGCAGAGCCTTGAAGAACAGGTCCATCAAGGCACTGACCTCATCGGCGGGCCGCTGCCAGTTCTCACTGGAGAACGCGAACAAGGTCAACACTTCGACCTTGGCCTCGGCGCACACCTCAATCACCGCCCTTACCGCGTCAACACCCGCTTTATGCCCGGCAACACCCGGCATAAAGCGTTTTTTTCGCCCAGCGATTATTCCCATCCATGATGATCGCGACATGGCGCGGCACCACGGAGGGCACAGTCTGCTTGGTCTTTTCCATGAAGGCGTCCTGACCCCTTATACGGCCATCAGGTCCTTTTCTTTTTCTTCGGTCGCCTTGGTGATCTGGGCTTCGGCGTCCTTGGTCAGCTTGTCGATATCAGCGACGGCACGGCGCTCTTCGTCTTCGCTGATTTCCTTGTCCTTGACCAGCTTCTTCAGGTCGCCCAACGCATCGCGGCGGATGTTACGCACGGCAACGCGCGCATCTTCAGCGGCACTGCGCGCCTGCTTGGTGAAGCCCTTGCGGGTTTCTTCGGTCAGGGCAGGCATGGAGATCAGCAGCAACTCGCCCAGGTTGGTCGGGTTGAGGTTCAGGCCAGCGCTCTGGATAGCTTTGTCGACGGCAGCGAGCATGTTGCGCTCGAAGGCAACAACTTGCAGGGTACGCGAGTCCTTCACGGTCACGTTGGCCACACCGCTCAGCGGGGTGTCAGAACCGTAGTAAGGCACCATCACGCTGCCCAGGATGCTTGGGTGGGCCTTGCCAGTACGGATCTGGCCAAAGGCGTGGCTCAAGGATTCCAGGGATTTCTGCATACGCGCCTGGGCGTCTTTCTTGATTTCGTTGATCATTGTTGGCCTTCCTCGATCAGAGTCCCTTCTGCGCCGCCGTGTACGATATTCAGCAGGGCGCCGGGCTTGTTCATGTTAAATACGCGCAGCGGCATCTTGTGGTCGCGGCACAGGCAGATAGCGGTCAGGTCCATGACACCCAGCTTGCGATCCAGTACTTCATCGTAGGTCAGATGATCGAACTTCTCGGCATGCGGGTCTTTGAATGGGTCTGCAGTGTATACGCCATCCACCTTGGTCGCCTTCAACACCACGTCGGCATCGATTTCGATAGCACGCAGGCATGCGGCCGAGTCGGTGGTGAAGAACGGGTTACCGGTACCGGCGGCAAAGATCACCACTTCCTTGGCGTTCAGGTGGCGCATGGCTTTGCGGCGATCATAGTGATCGGTCACGCCAACCATGGAAATAGCCGACATCACGATGGCCGAGATGTTGGCGCGCTCCAGGGCGTCGCGCATGGCCAGGGCGTTCATCACAGTGGCCAGCATGCCCATGTGGTCGCCGGTAACCCGGTCCATACCGGCAGCACTCAGTGCCGCACCGCGGAACAGGTTGCCACCACCAATCACCAGGCCGACCTGCACGCCGATACCGACCAATTGGCCGACTTCCAGCGCCATGCGGTCAAGCACCTTGGGGTCGATCCCGAACTCTTCCGAGCCCATCAGGGCCTCGCCGCTGAGCTTGAGTAGAATGCGTTTATAGCGAGCCTGATAACCACTGCCCTGCTGAGCCATTGCGAATCTCTCCTGCGGCGTATTTTTTAAAAATTCTTGGCGAGCCGTTTTACGGCTTGCGTTCACTCTAGCTGGACGCTGTCACAGCGCCATCGGAACACGGCTTTGTAAGCCAGTTCCGAGAGGAAACCAAATAAAATTGGCCTTCCCATTTGAAAAGAGGCTGCGCGCGTGAGCGGGCAGCCTCTTTCGGCGACAGTTTGGAACTGTCTTACTGCTTGGCGGCAGCCAGCTGGGCAGCAACTTCTTCAGCGAAGTTGTCGACCGGCTTCTCGATGCCTTCGCCTACTTTGAAGTAAGTGAAGGAAACGATTTCAGCACCGGCTTTCTTGGCCAGTTCGCCAACCTTGATTTCAGGGTTCTTGACGAACGCCTGCTCAACCAGGCTTGCTTCAGCCAGGAACTTGCTGATGCGGCCCTTGATCATGTTCTCAACGATGTTCTCTGGCTTGCCAGCGATCTTGTCGGCGTTGAGGCTCAGGAACACAGCTTTTTCACGTTCGATTGCGTCGGCAGACACTTCCGAAGGCAGCAGGAACTCAGGGTTGCTTGCAGCAACGTGCATTGCGATGTCTTTAGCCAGCTCAACGTCGCCGCCTTTGAGAACAACTGCAACACCGATCTTGTTGCCGTGCAGGTAGCCACCAACCACATCACCTTCAACGCGAACCAGGCGACGGATGTTGACGTTTTCGCCAACCTTGCCGACCAGTACCAGGCGATCAGCTTCTTGAGCTTCGATCAGCGGAGCGGCGTCAGTCATTTTCTCGGCGAACGCTTTTTCAACGCTGGCAGCAACGAATGCCTTGAAGTCGTCCTGCAGAGCCAGGAAGTCGGTCTGGGAGTTCACTTCCAGCAGAACGGCGGATTTGCCGTCTTCTTTCAGAGCGATAGCGCCTTCAGCAGCTACGTTGCCTGCTTTCTTGGCAGCCTTGATGGCGCCGGAAGCACGCATGTCATCAATGGCTTTTTCGATGTCGCCGCCGGCCTTGGTCAAGGCCTTTTTGCAATCCATCATGCCTTCGCCGGTACGCTCACGCAGTTCTTTAACCAACGCTGCAGTAATCTCTGCCATTTCAAAATCCTCTTGGATAGGTTTTCAACCATTCCACCCGATCAAACGGGCGATCAATTCTTCCCGAATCTCCGTTGTAGGCCGCTGCACGTTACAAATGATGTAGCTGCGCTGCCGACAAATGGTTTTCGAGGTGGCAAAAAGGGGGCCAAGCCCCCTTTTTGCTTACTGAGTCAACGCCAGGGCGTCAATTACTCAGCGGCAGCTACCGGAGCTTCTTCAACGAACTGCTCGGTACCACCAGCAACGTGGTTGCGACCACGGATTACAGCGTCAGCCATCGAACCCATGTACAGCTGGATAGCGCGGATTGCGTCATCGTTGCCTGGGATGATGTAGTCAACGCCTTCCGGGCTGCTGTTGGTATCGACTACGCCGATAACCGGGATGCCCAGCTTGTTGGCTTCGGTGATCGCGATGCGCTCGTGATCAACGTCGATAACGAACAGTGCGTCAGGCAGACCGCCCATGTCCTTGATACCACCCAGGGAACGATCGAGCTTTTCCAGGTCACGGGAGCGCATCAGCGCTTCTTTCTTGGTCAGCTTGGCGAAAGTACCGTCTTCGGCTTGCACTTCAAGGTCACGCAGACGCTTGATGGAAGCACGGATGGTTTTGAAGTTGGTCAGCATGCCGCCCAACCAGCGGTGGTCGACGTACGGCGAACCGCAACGTGCTGCTTCTTCAGCAACGATCTTGCCAGCGGAACGCTTGGTACCGACGAACAGGATCTTGTTTTTGCCCTGGGCCAGACGCTCTACGAAAGTCAGCGCTTCGTTGAACATTGGCAGGGTTTTTTCAAGGTTGATAATGTGAATCTTGTTACGCGCGCCGAAAATGTACTTACCCATTTTCGGGTTCCAGTAACGGGTCTGGTGACCGAAGTGCACACCGGCCTTCAGCATATCGCGCATGTTGACTTGGGACATGATAGTTCCTTAATAAGTCGGGTTTGGCCTCCACGTACCCCAATGACCAACCAGCGGCATCAAGGCCTCCGGCACCCAGGTCATCGTGTCGACACGTGTGTGGATTTAAGCTTTGCGGGGTATCCCCGGAAAGCGGCGCATTTTATACCACAGCATCGGCAAAAACGAAACCCGCAATCACACTTGCCGGTCGTCGTCTTTGCGTAAGCCCTTGAATACAGCCAACATGCCTCTACCTCATAGAGAGAAGCGATCACCAGATGCGCATGATTTGCCAGCATCGTCTGTTAGAATCGCGTTTTTTGGGACTTGCGCGAATGCTGTAACCCTTTGTCGCGCCCCCGTGAACCGTATTGATTTCAGCGCGTCGCGCTAGAGAGAGCCTGTATGACCGTTACCTTGAAAACCGCCGAAGACATCGCAGGCATGCGCGTTGCCGGCAAACTGGCTGCCGACGTGCTGGAAATGATCGCCGAACACGTCAAGCCCGGCGTCACCACCGAAGCGCTGGACCGTATCTGCCACGACTATATAGTCGACGTGCAAAAAGCCATCCCTGCCCCGCTGAATTACAAAGGCTTCCCCAAGTCGATCTGCACCTCGATCAACCACGTGGTCTGCCACGGCATTCCAGGTGACAAGCCACTGAAAGATGGCGACACCCTGAACATCGACGTCACGGTGATCAAGGATGGCTACCACGGCGACACCAGCCGCATGTTCCACGTCGGCAATGTGCCAGTGTGGGCCGAGCGCCTGTCCCAGGTCACCCAGGAATGCATGTACAAGGCCATCGAGATCGTCAAGCCTGGCTGCCGCCTGGGCGACATCGGTGAAGTGATCCAGAAGCACGCGGAAAAGAACGGTTTCTCGGTGGTGCGCGAATTCTGCGGCCACGGTATCGGCAAAGTGTTCCACGAAGAGCCGCAGATCCTGCACTACGGCCGCGCCGGCACCGGCATGGAACTCAAGGCCGGCATGACCTTCACCATCGAACCGATGATCAACCAGGGCAAGGCCGACACCAAGGTGCTGGGCGACGGCTGGACCGCCATCACCAAAGACCGCAAGCTCTCGGCCCAGTGGGAACACACCCTGCTGGTCACCGACACTGGCTACGAGATCTTCACCCTGCGCGCCGACGACACCATCCCACGCGTTTCGGCCTGAAGGTTGCCCAGGTTTTCCCACAGCGTGTTGTGACTGACTGATAGATAGATAGGAAAGCCGATCGATGCCCCAGGTGGATCCCGAACTCTTCGACCGTGGCCAGTTCCAGGCCGAGCTGGCATTGAAGGCAAGCCCCATCGCGGCCTTCAAGAAGGCCATCCGCCAAGCCCGCGAGGTGCTCGATGCGCGCTTTCGCAGTGGCCGGGATATTCGCCGCCTGATCGAAGACCGCGCCTGGTTCGTCGATAACATCCTGCAAAAGGCCTGGGAGCAGTTCAACTGGAGTTTCGACGCCGATATCGCCCTGGTGGCGGTCGGCGGCTACGGTCGCGGCGAACTGCACCCCTACTCCGACATCGACCTGCTGATCCTGCTGGACCAGGCCGATCATGAGACCTTTCGCGATTCCATCGAGCGCTTCCTGACGCTGCTGTGGGACATCGGCCTGGAAGTCGGCCAGAGCGTACGCTCGGTGGACGAATGCGCCGAAGAGGCCCGTGCCGACCTCACGGTGGTCACCAACCTGATGGAAAGCCGCACCATCTGTGGCCCCGAGCGCCTGCGCCAGCGCATGCTCGAAGTCACCAGCACCGCACACATGTGGCCGAGCAAGGAGTTCTTCCTGGCCAAGCGCGCCGAGCAAAAAGCCCGGCACCACAAGTACAACGACACCGAATACAACCTGGAACCCAACGTCAAAGGCTCACCCGGCGGGCTGCGGGATATCCAGACGATTTTGTGGGTGGCGCGCCGCCAATACGGCACGCTGAACCTGCGCGCCCTGGCCGGCGAAGGTTTCCTGGTGGAGAGTGAAAACACCCTGCTGGCCTCGTCCCAGGAGTTTTTGTGGAAGGTGCGCTACGCCCTGCACATGCTGGCCGGGCGCTCCGAAGACCGCCTGCTGTTCGATCACCAGCGCTCTATCGCCACCCTGCTGGGCTTTGAGGGCGAAGATGCGAAGACCAGCATCGAAAGCTTCATGCAGCAGTACTACCGGGTGGTCATGAGCATTGCCCAGCTTAGCGACTTGATCATCCAGCACTTCGAAGAAGTGATCCTGGCCCCTGAAGACGAAGCGCCGCCGCAGCCGATCAATGCGCGTTTCCAACTGCACGACGGCTATATCGAAGCACGCAACGACAACGTGTTCCGCCGCACGCCGTTCGCCATGCTGGAAATCTTCGTGCTGATGGCGCAGCAACCGGAAATCAAAGGCGTACGCGCCGATACCATCCGCTTGCTGCGGGAAAACCGCCACCTGATCGATGACGACTTTCGCAACGATATCCGCAATACCAGCCTGTTTATCGAGCTGTTCAAGTGCCGCATCGGCATCCACCGCAACCTGCGGCGCATGAACCGTTACGGCATTCTCGGGCGTTACCTGCCGGAGTTCGGCTTTATCGTCGGGCAGATGCAACACGACCTGTTCCACATCTACACCGTCGATGCCCACACCCTGAACCTGATCAAACATCTGCGTAAGTTGCAGTACACCCAGGCGTCAGAGAAATTCCCGCTGGCCAGTAAGCTGATGGCCAAGCTGCCCAAGCCCGAGCTGATTTACCTGGCCGGCCTGTACCACGACATCGGCAAGGGCCGGCATGGCGACCACTCGGAGATCGGCGCGGTGGATGCCGAAGCCTTCTGCCAGCGCCACCAGCTGCCGTTGTGGGACACCCGCCTGATTGTCTGGCTGGTGCAGAACCACCTGGTGATGTCGACCACGGCCCAGCGCAAGGACTTGTCCGACCCGCAGGTGATTCACGACTTTGCCGGCATCGTTGGCGATGAAACCCGCCTGGATTACCTGTATGTGCTGACCGTCTCCGACATCAACGCCACTAACCCGACGCTGTGGAATTCCTGGCGCGCCAGCCTGTTGCGCCAGCTGTACACCGAGACCAAGCGCGCCCTGCGCCGTGGCCTGGAAAACCCGGTGGACCGCGAAGAGCAGATCCGCCGCACCCAAAGCGCAGCCCTTGATATCCTGGTGCGTGGCGGTAACGACCCGGACGACGTCGAGCAACTCTGGTCGCAACTGGGTGACGATTATTTCCTGCGCCACACCGCCGGCGACGTGGCCTGGCACAGTGACGCGATCCTGCAGCAGCCCGCCGATGGCGGCCCACTGGTGTTGATCAAGGAAACCACCCAGCGCGAATTCGAAGGCGGCACGCAGATCTTCATCTACGCGCCCGACCAGCACGACTTCTTCGCCGTGACCGTAGCGGCCATGGACCAGCTCAACCTGAACATCCATGACGCCCGGGTCATCACCTCCAGCAGCCAGTTCACCCTCGACACCTACATCGTGCTCGACACCGACGGCGACTCGATTGGCGACAACCCGGCGCGGGTGAAAAAGATCCGCGAGGGCCTCACCGAAGCCCTGCGCAACCCCGACGACTACCCCACCATCATCCAGCGCCGGGTGCCGCGCCAGCTCAAGCACTTTGCCTTTGCACCCCAGGTGACTATTTCCAACGACGCCCAGCGACCAGTGACGGTGCTGGAACTCAGCGCGCCGGATCGCCCGGGCCTGCTGGCGCGTATCGGCGGGATTTTCCTGGAGTTCGATCTGTCGCTGCAGAACGCCAAGATTGCGACCCTGGGCGAGCGCGTGGAAGACGTGTTCTTTATCACCGACGCCGACAACCAGCCACTGTCCGACCCAGAGCTGTGCCTGCGTTTGCAGGCGGCGATCGTGGAGCAATTGAGCGTGAGCCAGGAGCCCGGCGTCGAGCTGACCCGACTGACCATTTGAATTCTTAACTTTGTGAACACGCGCCATGTGGGAGCTGGCTTGCCTGCGATGCAGACACCTCGGTCCGTCAGGTTAACCGCAGTGATGCCATCGCAGGCAAGCCAGCTCCCACAGAGTCCGTGCTCACCGTGATAGAGGCTTATATGAACAACGCCCTTAACCAGTTGCAGCCCTACCCCTTCGAGAAACTGCGCGCCCTGCTCGGCAGCGTGACGCCGAACCCGGACAAGCGCCCGATTGCCCTGTCCATCGGCGAGCCCAAGCATAAGTCACCGGCCTTCGTTGCCGAGGCCTTGAGCAATAACCTCGATCAAATGGCGGTGTACCCCACCACCTTGGGTATCCCGGCACTGCGTGAAGCCATCGGCGCCTGGTGCGAACGCCGCTTCAACGTGCCCAAGGGCTGGCTGGACCCGGCGCGCAACATCCTGCCGGTCAACGGTACGCGCGAGGCGCTGTTTGCCTTCACCCAAACCGTGGTCAACCGTGGCGACGACGCGCTGGTAGTAAGCCCCAACCCGTTCTACCAGATCTACGAAGGCGCCGCGTTCCTGGCCGGGGCCAAGCCGCACTACCTGCCATGCCTGGACAGCAACGGCTTCAATCCAGACTTCGATGCCGTCTCCCCGGACATCTGGAAACGTTGCCAGATCCTGTTCCTGTGCTCCCCTGGCAACCCGACCGGCGCGCTGATACCGGTCGACACCCTGAAAAAACTCATCGCCCTGGCCGACGAATATGACTTCGTCATCGCTGCCGACGAGTGCTACAGCGAGCTGTACTTCGATGAGCAGACCCCGCCACCAGGCCTGCTCAGCGCCTGCGTCGAGCTGGACCGCGAGGACTTCAAGCGTTGCGTGGTGTTCCACAGCCTGTCCAAGCGCTCCAACCTGCCAGGCCTGCGCTCAGGCTTCGTGGCCGGCGACGCCGAGATCCTCAAGGCCTTCCTGCTGTACCGCACCTACCACGGCTGCGCGATGCCCGTACAAACCCAGTTGGCCAGCATCGCCGCCTGGCAGGACGAGGCCCACGTACTGGCCAACCGCGACCTGTACCGCGAGAAATTCGACGCCGTGCTGGCGATCCTAAAGCCGGTGCTGGACGTGCAAAGCCCCGATGGCGGCTTTTACCTGTGGCCGAACGTGCAAGGCGATGACGCTGCCTTCTGCCGGGATTTGTTCGTTGAAGAACATGTGACGGTGGTGCCGGGCTCTTATCTGTCGCGGGAAGTGGACGGTTTCAACCCTGGTGCGGGACGTGTGCGCCTGGCGTTGGTGGCGCCGTTGGCGGAATGCGTGGAAGCGGCTGAGCGGATTCGCGACTTTATTCAGCGCCGCGGATGAGGGTCAGGTCGCTCCCAAACGGTGGGGGCGGCCATGACTGACGTATCCTGCCCCACATTAAGCGGGAGCAAATCCCGCTGCCATACCAAATCAGCTACTCTCTGAGCGCTCCAACTCGACCGCCTACCTGACACTGCAACCCCAGCCACTATCGAGCACAACTATTGATAGCTCATCGTGAACGTTGCGGTACTGTTGGCTTGGCCTTCGGTGATGGTGTTGGCCGTTTGATAATAACGGGCAACCAAAGGAACGGTGTATGCGCCATCGTTACTCGCAACGCCTGCCGCAATAGGTGTACCGAAAGTGACCGCCTTGTTGTTATAAAGTAGTTGCAACCCCACTCCGGTCGCGACTACTTGAGAAGCAGATGGGCTCAGCGCCAAGACCCCGGCCGCTCCGGAATTATGCCGAACGCCCTCCAACGTCACGTTTACTTTAGTATTAGCATCGCAGTCGAGTGGAATTTCAATGGGCTTTTCCCTAACCGTACTGCCCACCCCCGAAAACTCAGTTATCTTGACGGCTCCCATATTAATAGGAATAGCGGTCTGCCTGACGGAGCAGGCGACGACCTGCATATTCCGACTTGTCGCTGTATTGCTGTAAAGTTTCCCTTTTCCAACATTGTTCAAGTTCTTGTACGAATAGTCCAACACCCAACTTGGGGAGACCGTCGAGGTTACAGCACTGAGCTTAATCAATTCAAAAGTATCTGTGAAAAGGGTGCCACCTGTAGGTTTAATACCACGTGCTCCAGTACCATCATTCAGGCTCTTTCTCGACCAGATCGAAGTAGTCCCGGTAAATTCGTTAAGATTGCTCCAGCGAATACCTATACCCGGAATATTGGTACGCCGTACGTTCGTTATTGATGAAGCACCATGATCGAGATTTGTGGACGCGGGATAAACGTACCATGCGGCACCAGGAGTATTACCATTCCCATTGCATGTTATCGTTGTCTTTACTGTTACGGCCGCAATGACAGCCCCCACTGGAGCGTCACGCTGAACAACCAGCGGGGTTGGAAAGTCCAGAGTTTTCGAATACGCCGAACACGTTGCCCAAGATTTGTCTGCGTTAAAAGCACCAACCAAAACAGCCAGCATTAAAAGCACTCGCAAACCAATTGGCTGCACTGGCTTACTCATTAAAAATGTACAACTAAAACTCAGGCTCATTTTCTCCACCCTAACGCAGATACCTAATGAAAAAATGGAATGCAGGCTCGCTAATTTTTACTGCATACAAAGATAATTCTTATACAGCGTGACTTCCTGCATTTAGCGCTATTGTTCGCATAAATAATTAAATTATGTGCAGGCACCTTTCAAAATTCGTATAGTTGAGACAGCGTCCGGTGGCACAACTGGCAAGTTGAAATTGACCTTACATTGCTGGATGGCACCCTCGCCCCACTGCACTTGCAACTCGCCCTGCTCCGGCACTCCGCTCAGATACAACTCACCCTCAAGGCCAATGATGCCGGTGTTGGGCGAAGTTGTGGTGTTCTCCACCACCGTCGCACTGGCACCGAAGGGTACTGGCTTGCCAAGGTAAGTGAGGGTGAGCAGCACTCGGCTACCCACCCGAGTCTGGAAATCAGCCAATACAATCGCCCCTTTGGTCGGGATGACTGTTTTGGCATTCGTTTGCAGGTCAATATCATCAGGCAGCGTTTCGCTGTCGAGGGCGATCCGATTCTTGCGATAAGTGCTGATATACGGCACTACTGCATAACCACGCCAGTCGGTGCTCACCCCTGTATTGTTCTGAACTTTGACATCCGAGGCACCCGGGGCGCGAACAAGGGCCATTGTCTCTCCTTGCTGCTGGGAGAATGTAACGCCATACGGATGAACCACAACCCCGCCCTCCATCCCATAATTCACCTGTTGTGAAGTACGGTCGTAGTTGAAGCCTGCCTTGGCTTCACCGTAGGTGCCCTTATAGTTGGCGTCGGCGCTGCCGCTCGCACCGACGCCCCGGGTTGCATAACCCTGCTGCACGTTGTAGCTCAAGTTATTATCCGGCAACGCGGTGCCGCTCAGGCTGACATCCTGTACGGTGTTACTCTGTTTACTGGTACTGAGGTTGTAGCGTGCCCAACTATTGGGCATCACCTCGTCCAATGGCACCTGAACATAAAACGACAATTGTTGGTCCTTGCTGTCACGCCCTTCATACACAGGTGCCTGAGTGAAGGAGTAATCCAGTCCATAGGTCACACCGTTATAACTGGTGTTATAACCCGCACTCACAGTGCGTTCATAACCCTTCTGACGCCAGAAGTCCTGCTGATAACCATTGACGTAAAAATTACCGTAGTCACCCAGTGACTGGGAAATATTGACCTGTGCCTTACTGCGCTTGTTATAGGCTCCTCGCCAGTTATTGAAATTGTCAGGATCAATTTCATTGGCTTCCTGGAAGTCATAGTAACCGCTGGTGGAGTAACGATATCCCGCCAGCGTAAAACTGGTGCCCGTGGTCGCAATATCCTTGGAATATTGAAAGCGGTAGGATTGGCCGCTATCGCGCGAGCCGTTGCGCAGTTGAGTCTTGGCCTGGGTGACATCGACAGAAATCGAACCCCAATCCCCAAACCCATGGCCGACTCCCAAGCTTGTGGCTGCATAGTCTTCGGAACCCAACAGACCGCCGTACAGTGTGATTGCGTAGGGCAAACCATAAATCAACGTACCCTGAGCAAACACCGGCTTGCTACTTTGGTCGGCAGTCGAACGGTATTCGCCTAATGTCGCTGAGTACTTCAGCCGCCCCTCACGCAACATGACCGGTACTGCGGAGAAAGGCTGGACAGAGCGACGTTCGGTACCATCGGCTTCACGGATGATGACTTCCATATCACCGCTGGACGAGGTGGGGTACAGATCGGTAATGGTGAACGCCCCCGGAGGTACATACGTCTGGTAAATGATATAGCCGTTTTGTCGCACAGTGATTTGAGCATTACTTTGTGCAATCCCTCGCACGACCGGCGCAAAGCCTTTAAGGCTATCGGGAAACATGTTGTCATCCGATGCCAGCTGCGCCCCGCGATATTGCACACTGTTAAAAACATCGCCGGGAGTGGAGCTGTCGCCCAGCGTCATTTGGCCTTTTAGCGACTGAATATCCCTCTGCGCATAGGTATTGACGTTCTCCCAGTTACTGTCGCCATTACTCTCGTTATAGGCAGAATAATTGCGTAGCCGCCACTCGCCGAAATTCACACCGCTTCGCAAGTTCAAGTAATAGCTGTCGTCGGTACCCGAGTGGTTGTCGCGTGCAGTATTGGCGCCTGTGAAACTGTAATTCAACAGCCCGGCAGTCAGCCCTTGGTCCCATGAACGTGGGTCTACGTAACCCCGGGCCTCGCTGGTGAGTGCTGCCTGAGGAATGCTGATGTCCACCCGCTGTTGGGCAAAGGTGAAGCGGCTACTGGCATCTGGAATATAGTCTTTGAGGCGGCTGATCGACTGCGAGGCTGGCAACTTTTGCAAGGCCGGAAAGGCATCCAGCTTCACACCCATTTCTTGAAGTTGCTGTGGTGTCACCTCGGGCTGCAAGGTACCGTCAACCTCGACAAAGTTCACATCTCGCTGCGTGATACGCGTGTCGTTAAGATAGATATCAACGTGATAAATACCAGGTAACTGCCCGCCGTGGCTAGAAAAGCGCTCAAGATCGATGACATCTTGATCGAGTGTATTGATTTCCAGGGCTTGCGGGTCGAAGTAGTCCTGCGCCATTGTCGAGGCCGGGTGCAAGCCCACTCCCATTATCAAAGCGGACACTATCGTCATTGCCAAGCGGGTGGGCGTGAAAAAACGGAAATGATCACTTTTATTCAGAGTCATTGCCCTGTTCCGGTAATATTTTTTCATAGTCATCTCCCCCCAACGCTCAAGGACGCACAGCGCCTCACTGATTACTGGGTCGTTCACTCAGCAGATCGATATTCAAATTAAATGGCAGGCAGCGCGAACGACTTGGTCAAAGAGGTGACGTGGCGGGTAGAGAGATGCCACCGAAGTCATTAATAGCTTGCCAACTTGCTGCACCGATGGCGCCCGCTGGTAACGTGAGGTTTAGTGAACTTTGCGGGGCAATCATGCCGGGGTCTTTAACGTCCTGTCCTCCCACGCTTACCTTATAAAAAGAAACATGGTAAGGGGTCGGATTTTTAACCAGTAACTGGTTGCCACTGCGAGTAAATTCCAAGGTTTTATAGGCATCAGCGGCATTGCCTGATAAGCCCGCTGGACGATAAAACAGTTTGATCCGAGTTTTTACGGCAATTTGCAACTGATTAGTTGCATTTTTATCCGAAGAGGGAATCGACTTGATATTGATCCAGAACACCGACTCCTTGTTTTCAGGAAACTGGCCACCTGCGCGGATGATACGCAGCACATTTTCCTGCCCACCCTCCAGACGAAACAGCGGCGGCGTAATGATGAAGGGTGCCTTGTGGGCCCCCGTGGATGATACTTCCTCTACCCAAGATTGAATGAGGTAAGGTTTGGTAGCTTCCGTGTTATTGACAGAAATAGACGCTTCTTTTTTTGAACCGTCATATACGACACGTGTTCCGCCTACCACGACGCCGGCCCAGGAAACTTGCGTAACAACCAGCAAGCAGCTAGCGACGCACACAGACTTAAGCCAATGCATTGATGAGGTATCCTTGATAACTTTAATTACCCACATGAGCAGTGGACAAATGAATCAAGCAGCCAGGCAGGGCATTAAGCTGGCTTAATGCCCTATCTTTGACTTAGTTGTAAACAACCGTGAATTGAGCGACAGCGTTCGCGGCCCCTTCAACCACTGGCCCCGTAGCAACGTATTTGGCAACGAAGTTGAACTCAGTCTCAGCGTCAGCCACAAGCGGTTTGCTGATCGAATCACTACCCAGTGGAATTTTCGTATTACCATCCTCTTCATACAACCCGACCGCGACACCCGTTGCACCGCCAGTTGTCAAAGCCAGCAAAGTACTATCGGCAGCGTCGGACTTGCCGTCGAATTTCACAACCGCGCTAGTCAACGCGGCAGGACATGCGCTGAGCACTATTTGGAGTGGAGCGCGCGAAGCCGTCTCCCCAATTGTCGAAAGGGCTTTTGAACTAACGGTACCTAAATCAACGGGTGTTGCAGTACCACCGTCCGCCGTGACGTTGCAGGAGGCTCCAGTTATCGTACCGGTAAAGTTTATGGTACCGTCAAAAGCATTGGCTGCGCCTACAAATGCCGAGCTTGCAACAAACACCCCAGCAATTAAACTTTTTTTCATTGCGATATCCCTTTATAGGCTTTATAGATGGCTTGCTTAGCTCAGGAGACAGGCACCCTTTGGCCTATACATTCCCGGCTCTTAATACAGAGGAGTAAACGATATTGCCTGACATTAGCTCTCAGTTACTACTTGACGGTCCGTTCCAGGATCACCGTAACGAACAAACACGTTTATCAAGACAAGTATGCGATGAGCTAATGTAGTTCTAGAGTAGGCTCGCAGCATTGTGTAGAAAACAAGATTTGTCTCAAAAACAAATAAAAACTGACAACACTTACCTATTTGCCGCCTCGAATATCGATTTGAGGATAGGCTGCTGAGCTGGACCCTCGCCCTATCTGATCTCGTGCTTCAAGACTGGATTACCGCCTGAAAGGATGGCGGCACAAGTCGATCTGACCATGGGCCCTTGGATGGCAACCGGTTCATTACACGCAGTAATAGTCATGGAGTTCTCGATGCTTAAATCCCCAACGCTACCTGTCAATCAAGATGGGTTTCACACCCGTATCCACTCAGGTGTGATGGAATTACCCGTGCATTACATGAGGGGCGGCACGTCAACAGGCGTAGTGATATGGGAGCCTTTGCTACCAAACGAAAAATTGTTGCGAGAAGAGCTGTTACGCCACCTCATGGGAGTCCCTCTTGCAGGAGATCAGCCTGGGAATCGTCAGATAACCGGGCTCGGAAGGGGACCGGCCACTAGTAACAAGGTGTTTTTGGCGCGCATTGAGGACGCTCCGACTGGCCAACAGATCGTCAGCACCCTCGCTCAGTTGGCCAGTGACCATAGCGATATAGACTGGAGCGTGAACTGCGGCAATATGTCTTCTTCTCTGCTGCTATGGGCTATCGACACTGGACTGATCGAGGCGCCTGCCACTGGAAACATTGAGGTCGAAATAAAGAACACCAACACAGGTGTCCTTACTGTTGCACGGATGTCACGCGATGCCTTGGGCCGATTCGTGAACGCCGAGATACCAGGGGTGGCAGGCGCGTTTCCCCGCGTTGATTTGTTTCTTCAATCTCCGGTGGGCAACAAGACGGGCACATTGCTGCCAACAGGCCAAGTCGTTGACACTATCGCAGGGCATAAGGTCTCGTGCGTGGATGTCGCGGTGCCTATGGTGATAGCCGATGCCGCCAGCTTTGGCAAAACGGGCCATGAAACGATTTCAGAACTTGAGGCCGACACCGTGTTCATGACCACGCTACGGCAAGTCTGGATTGAGGCTGGCATCAAGATGCAGCTTCGTGGCCGAGAGGGTGAACTCATGAGCATTGCGCAGATGGAACGTAGCGAAACCATTCCCAAAGTGTGCATCGTGGGAGCCCCGCGTCATGGTGGCCATATAGCGGTGCGGTATTTCACACCTCAGACAGCCCACGCTTCGATGGCTGTTTCTGGTGGCTGCTGTCTTGCTGCCGCCTGCTTGCTTCCAGGGTCGACCGCGCATGAGGTGGCTGTTGGTATAAGCAACCCAACAGCTTCCTATTCAGACATCGACGTAAGTATCGAGAACCCTGCTGGCAAGCTGGATACCACCGTCAGTGCAAAGGTCAATGACAACACGCTTGATATTCGGGCAGCTGCATACAGAAGGAGCGCACAAATTCTGATGCGTGGCTATGTTCCCATCCCCAGGGCATCTGCGCAGCTAGCCGCTGCCATGGCAGTCGCTGCTGCGGAGTCGGTGGGCGCTTGAGCACTCGACGGATAACACCTGATCGCGGCGGCCGGTTATCTAAGGTACCCATGCCGATGGCTCGCAAAAGCAGTCGCCAATCGGCTCCCATCTATGGATGCTTGGGAGCTGTTATTCAGCATCCGCTAAGGCGGAGATGACGCGCGCTCGTATTCACTGCAACGTCTGCAGCAATCGCACCTCAAGGGCCTCAAGGCACGCCACCACCACCTCCACTTGCTGATGATAAAGCGACGGCTCACTCTCATCGGCCACCAATCGCTCCAGCATAAGGCACGCATCGTTCAGCGCACGGTCACCCGCCAGGTGCGCGCCTCCTCGGATTTTATGCGCGACCCTGGCCAGATCTTCACGCGTCCCCTCGCGCACCAACCGTTGCAACTCATAGCCGTCCACGCGATGCGTCAGCAGAATTTCATTGACTAGCGGCCCATAGGACTCGGGGCTGAGCAACTTGATTTTATCCAGCTCACTGTCTGCTGCGACCGCAGCCTGGGCCCGGCGCTTGCTGGTTTGCTCCACTTCGCCCACCAGCAGCGCCAGGGTTTCCATGCCCACCGGTTTAAACAGGCACCGGGTCATGCCGGCTTCCAGGCAGCGGCCGATGATTTCCGACTGCGCATTGGCCGTCAGGCCGAAAATGGGGTGCATGCGTACCGCGCGTTGCTGCTCATCCTCGCGTATCCAACGAGTCAGTTGATAGCCGTCAACCCGGGGCATGTTGCAGTCGGTGATGGTGAGGTCGAACGGGGGTTGCGCGTTTTTCCATTGGACCAGCGCCGCTTCGCCGTCATCGCAGGGCCAGACTTCATGCCCCAGGTACTCCATCTGACGGCACAACAGCAAGCGGTTGGGGGCATGGTCCTCGACCACCAGAATCTTGAGCTTGTGGCCGTTGGAGGATTCCAGCGCAGGCAGCGACAAGCTCTCTTCGACCTCGACGGTTTCAGCTTCGAAAATCAGGGTAAAACTTGAGCCCAGGCCCAACTGGCTGTCGACATTGAGCTGCGCGCCCAATAGCTTCGCCAGGCTGGCACAGATGCTCAGGCCCAACCCCGTCCCCACGGCCCGGTTCGCCTGCGGATCGGCTTGCACGAACGGCTCGAAAATGTCCTCGCGTTGGCTCTCGCTCAGGCCTTTGCCGGTGTCGCTGACCTGGATGGCATAACGCGCCCAGCCAGGTTGCAACTCACCGGGCACTTCGCGCAGCAGCAATTGCACGCTGCCCTGGTCGGTGAACTTGATCGCATTGCTCAGCAGGTTCGCGACAATCTGGTTGAGCATCAAGGCATCGATCAGGATGCCGCTATGCTGGACTTCAGTCACCAGGCGGTAATCCAGATTTTTCTTGTGCGCATTGGGTTCGAACAAGCGGTAGATGGACTGGACCATCTCGCCCACATGGGTGGGGCGTGGCGCCGGGGTCATCTCGCCGGCTTCGATTTTCGACAGGTCGAGCACATCGCCGATCAATGAGAGCAAGGTCTTGGCCGACTGGTGCGCCACTTCCAGGCTCTCTTCGATGTCATCGGCGCCGGGCCCCTTGAGGTGCAGCAATTCAATCAGCCCCACCAGGGCGCTGACCGGGGTGCGAATTTCGTGGCTCATGCTGGCCAGGAACACTGACTTGGAGCGATTGGCGTTCATGGCCGTTTCCTTGGCCAGGCTCAACTGCTCGATCAAATGCTCACGCTCGGTAATGTCGAGCCAGCCACCGATCAGTCCCACGTATTGGCCGTTGCTGTTATGGAACGGCAGCGCCCAGTGATAGATGCGGTACTGCTGGCCCTGCACTTCAACATCGACATCCCTGAATGACGGCTGACCGTGTTCCAGGATATCCAGGTACATCCGATGGTGCTTGACGTTGAATTGCTCATTGAACAACTGGGCTTCGATCAGGGTTTTGCCGAGTACTTGCTCGCGGGACATGTTGAAAAAGTCCAGATAAGCCTGGTTGCATTGGGCAAGGCGCCCTTCACCGTCGCGCACATACAGCGCCACCGGCGCACCATCGATGAGGGTGCGGCTGAATTGCAGTTGGTCCTCGAGATCCCGCTCTGCTTTCTGGCGTTTGTGGATCTGAATGCGCAGGTAGTAGTTCCAGGCCAGGAAAACCAGCACCAGCAGCACGGCACCGATCATTATCTGGATGACACCCTCCTTGTAGGTGTTCCATGGGCTGGCCACCGCCGGCGCGACGTTGTTGCGCCAGCGATCGCTCATGTCCTTCATCTCTTCGGGCGGGATGGCCAACAGTGCGGCATCGAGGATGCCTTTGAGCATTTCGTTACCCGGCGCCACGACCATGGCGATCCTTGCGGGTTTTGGGCCGATAACCGCTGACACGTGCAGGTCCGCATTAAAGTGTTGTGTCACAAAATAGTCGGCGCTGAACCGCGGCCCTACCGTACCGTCGACCTTTTTGTCGGCGAGCATCTCGATGCCCTCGGTCGCATTGCGCACGATAACTTGGTCGATTTTTGGATAATGCTGGGCAAGCCACGTAGACACCGGGTTGTCCCGGGCCAGGGCCAACGTCATGCCATTGAGCTCGTCCAGGCTGCGTATTTCCGCTTCGCTGCGCCGGGTAACCACCACAAAGGGCGTGATCATATAGGCCCGGGTGACCCGTTTGGGATTGAGGGAATATTCACCGATGCTCAACGCCGCGATGAGGTCGACCCGCTTGTCGTCCAATTCCTCGACCATTTCGTTGGCGTTGTCGGCGCGCACGATGTCGAACCTCAACCCCGTCAACTGCTCGACCTTGCTCAACATATCGGCGCCCAAGCCCTTGAACTGGTTACGCTCGTCAAAGAAGGTCACTGGCGCATCGGAGTGGCTGACCGCTACCTTCAGATGCTTGTGCGCGGCGATCCAATCGGTTTGTTCCTGGGTCAGATTCAGTGACGGGCGTGATACCACGAAGCTGTTGTTCAAGCCCCAGCGGGTGGTGATGCGCGACATGCTCGCGACTGGAATTTCCGTCAGCGCCTGGTTGATGGCCGTCAACAACTGTGGGCGACGCGTGCTGACGGCGAAATTGATATCCGCGACCTGGGGGCTCTTGGCCTCACCTGCGACGTAAACGTCATTGCGGTAAAAACGCGCAATCAGGAATTCCGCGACTACCGAGTCCGTGTAAAAGACATCTGCCTGGTCGTAGACCACCGCCGCAATCGCCGTCAGATAATCGGTGTAGGGGATCAGCGTGCTGCGCGGGTATTTAGCTTTCAGCTCCCGGGCTTGTGCCTCATTGTGGGCAATATAGGCGACGCGCTCGCCGCTGAGGTCGACGCTGGACAGGTGGGCCTGGTTGATCCGCCGGACAAACACCTTGTGGTTAAGCAGGTAAGGCTTGGAAGGCTCGAACAGCGGGGTGGGGTCTTCATCGACAGAGCTGGAGGCCAGCATGTCCAGCTTGCCGTTGGCCATGTCCCGCAAAGCTTCTTCGCGGTTTTGATAGTGAAGCATCTGCACAGGCAGCCCCAACATCTGCTGCAGCAGGCCCAGGGTATCGGCCGTCACCCCCTCGAAGACGTTGGGCTCGAACTCCATATGCATGGGCGGTTGAGCCCGCGCCCAAAAAGCTACGCGCAACGACGTCCTGCTCTTGAGCCACGCCTGGGTCTCGGGGGGGAATGTAATGGAAGGCGCAATCTCCGGCGTACGTATCACCAGGCGCGCCTCGTCGGCAGCGACAGCCCATTGCGCCAACGCTAGAAAACACAGCAGGCAGGCCAACAGGCACCTACTGACAACAGACATCTTTTTCAAAGCTCTCTACATCCTGATGGGGGACCACTGGACCGGTTTCGGCCTTGAGCAGGTCAAGCTACGTACGCTTGACCGAGTGATGCCGTGGTAAATAACACGCTTTGCGGATACGGTCCGAGAGAACACCTGCACATCGGTATCCTCCCCTTCTATTTCAGACCACAGCACTACCGCGTAAAAATGAGAATTGTCTCAAAGTAGCTCATAAACCCGGATGCTCAAGGGCACGCCGTTGGGCGAACGTTTAAGCTAGGACGCTGAAAATCGTGGACTTCCTGAAGGACAAACTAACCTGAGCGAAATCCCGCCACCCAAAACAATGTAAGTCGATTCCTAGTCATTTAGCCCTGGAGGCCCGCCATGAGATGGTCGATCATTTCACCGTTGAAGATTGCAATGCTCGATGATCACGCACTGATTCGCGAGGCGCTGAAAATCCGCCTTTCGATGGAAGCCGACTTCAAAGTAACCGGGGTCTATACTACCAGCCGCGACCTGCTTGAAGGCTTACAGCAGGAAATGCCGGACTTGCTCATTCTCGATTATCAACTGGCTGATGGCGAGGTTGACGGCCTGCGCCTGATCCAGTCGGTACGCGCCCGCCACCCCGAGCTCAAAATCGTCATTTACTCCTCAGTCGAAGGGCCAGCCACGGTCAACCTGTGCATTCGTGCCGGGGTCAATGGTTTTGTAGGAAAAACACAGCAGACCGAGCATCTGTTGAAAGCCGTACGGATGGCAGCCATGGATCGTATCTACCTTGCACCCATCATGTCGACAGAGCTGGAAAAGCAGCCTTCGCAACACACCAGTGAGGAGCATTTTGAAAGCGGCGATACCACCCTCATGGATTTTCCGGAACTCTCTCCCAAGGAGCGCGAGGTGTTACGTTGCTGCCTGGAAGGCCTATCGGTCACTCAAGTGGCGACCAAGTTTTCACGCAGCCGTAAAACCATCAGCGGGCAAAAACAATCCGCCTTCCGAAAGTTAGGCATACGGACAGACATTGAATTATTCAAGATTCAGCACAAGTTGAATGAAAGCTAAATACCGCGAGGGATCAAAATATGCCGTAACGTTTAGCCATGCCATATAAATCCGGCATCCCTTTGACATTAAGCTTGGTGAACATACGCCGTTTGTAAGTACTGATTGTGCGCTGATCCAGCCCCATATAATCAGCAATATCTTTACCCTTCATACCCTGCAACAGATGCTTCATTACGTTGTATTCGCGCGAGGACAGCCGCGCTATTTGCGCTGATTGAGGTGCCATTTCGTCGACGGCTGGTACACCGGGCCAGCAAAAAAAACTTTCATCATTAGCACGTACTGTTCTAAGCGCATTGGCCACTTCCATCAATGACGCCGCTTTACTGATAAAACCATGGGCGCCCATTTGCCGGCAGCGTTCGGTCATTTCGCTTGAAGTCTGCCCAGTGAAGACCACGATTTTGACGGGAAATTGTAGGGCCGCTAATTGCTCCAATATCGACAGGCCGCCCCTATCAGGCAGGCCGAGATCCAAAATAACGATCGAAGGCTCATGCGTCTCAACCAGCGCCACAATCTCGGCCCCGTCGCCCACTTCCGCCACCACGTTGTAACCCTCACTAGAGAGCAGCAATCGCAGAGCCATCCGGATAGGAGGATGATCATCGACAATAATTACACGGTTATTCATTCTGCTTCTCCTTCCTTGAGCAGCTCTTCAACCAGTTCGGTTGAAAGGCCGATTGAGGCTGCGCCCGCGCCTTCAAAAGTCGATGCACGGAATAAGGGTGCGCAGTACGTGGGTATTCACATCTTGGACCCGCCACACGTGCTGATCTGAGCGATCGGTAAAACGCTCGATCTCATTCGAACGCTTATCCGAATCGGAAACCAATACGTGTTTCAAACGGGCATTACCCAAGCAGAAATCAAACCAGTACATATTGCGTTTGGTAAAAATACTAGCGCTGACTATCAGTAAGTCGAAACGTTCAGCAAGACTGGGAGAATAATGCGTCAGCGCAATCAACTCGTCAAAACAGCTCGCGGTCGTCGTACGGTAGTAGCCCAATGCGGTCAGTGATCTCTCGACAAAACGCCGTTGCTCAATGTCTTGATCAACCACTAACGTCCTCATCTTCCTAGCCGACACAAGAGGCAAAACCATCTTAATTACTCGTTGAATGAAGAGATAAACAACGGTAGCGGCTAACCCTATTCATGCCTATAAGACCGGTCTCAAAATAAACTAAGGACAAACGATAATTATTTTTTGAGACAGGTCTTAAATTTTACTTGCGCGCTACATGCTACGGTCGTCGCCCGACTCGTGTTCTCTGGACCTACGCATGCCCTTTTGTATTTCCCATCGAAAGTACCTGCGTCAACTGTATGTCGCCCCCTGCTTCGTTCTGCTGGTTGCCTGCGTGGTAGAGCCAACCGCTAGCGACGCCCAGTCGCTCAAGACACTCCCTGCCAACACCACCCCTGCGAAGGTTGCGCCTGCCGGGCCCATCGCTGAGCACATTGATGCCCAACCGGTGCGAACCTTCGAGCAATGGCGTGCAGGCTTTCGCAAGCAGGCCCTTGCGGCTGGCATCGAGCCGGACCTGTTCGACCGGTTTTTTGCCGATATCAGCCCGGACATGAATGTGATTCGCGCCGACCGCAGCCAGCCGGAGTTATCCCGCCCGGTGTGGGAATACCTCGATGGCGCACTGTCTGAACTGCGCGTTCGCCGTGGGCAGATGCTGCTGATCCAATATGCCGACACCCTGACTGCCATCGAACAGCGTTATGGCGTCGACCGCCGGGCAGTCGTGGCGTTCTGGGGCCTGGAGAGCAACTTCGGCAGTTTCCAGGGCAATAAATCGGTGATCCGCTCATTGGCAACCCTGGCCTATGAAGGTCGGCGCGAGCGTTTTGCCAACGAGCAACTGTTGGCCGCGCTGCAAATATTGCAACAGGGCGATATCCCCCCCGAAAAGATGCTCGGCTCTTGGGCAGGTGCCATGGGCCAGACGCAATTCATCCCAACCACCTACAACACCCTGGCGGTGGACTTTGATGGCGATGGTCGCCGCGATATCTGGAACAGTCCGGCCGATGCACTGGCATCCATTGCACACTACTTGCAGATCTCGGGCTGGCAGAAAGGCCAGCCTTGGGGTTTTGAAGTGGAACTGCCGGACACCTTCGACTATTTGCTGGCCGACGGTACGGTGCGCAAAAGCGTTGGTGAATGGATACAGCTTGGGGTCAAGCTGCCCAAAGGCGCGAACGTGGCGCCAGGTACCGAACCTCTGTCAGCCGCACTGCTGCTGCCCACCGGTCATCGCGGCCCAGGCTTTCTGGTGCTTGATAACTTTCAGGCAGCAGTCCGGTACAACAATTCGTCGTCCTATGCATTGGCTGCGAACTTGCTGTCGGAGCGCTTTGCTGGTGCAGGGTTGATCATCCACGACTGGCCCAAGGATGAGGTGCCGCTCAAGCGCTCCGAGCGAGTGGAGTTGCAAAAACTAATGAACCAACACAACTTCACCGAGGCTAACGCCGACGGCATTATCGGCACCAACACCCGCAAGGCGATCCGTGCAGCGCAGCAGTCATTCGGGTGGCCAGCAGACGGCTACCCGACGCTGCAGTTGTTGGAAACCTTGCGCAACCGTTGAAAGCCATTCAGACCACTCTCAAGCTCGCCTCGCTCAAATCCAACTCCGCCAACACTTCCCTCAACACGTCATCACCAATCTGGTGATGACGGCTCAAGCTATACAACTCCAACCGCTGCGCACGCAGCGCCTTGAGCCGCAACTTGCGCTCCAACTGGTCCATCTGCAGCGCCAGCGCCTGGGCTTCAGCCGAGTCATTGAATACGTCCAACTGGTGACGATACTCCGCCATCAGCCGCGCCTTCAGCTCAGTGGCCAGTGCCGCTTGAGCGGCATCCGGGGTTTCGGCTTCGGCGGGCTCCTGGGCCTCCAACGCATGGATCGCCGCCACGGCGGTCTTTTTCCAGGCCTCGCGCACTTCGTTGTGGCGTTTTTCATCCGGGCCTTTTTCAACGCCACGCAGCAGTAACGGCAGCGCGATGCAGGCCGCGACCAGCGACAGCAGGATCACCCCGGCGGCGATAAAAATCAGGAGGTCACGCTCAGGGAAATCCTGGCCCGGCGCCAGCAACAAGGGCACCGACATGACGCCCGCCAACGTCACCGCACCGCGCACACCGCCGACGGTCAACAACCAGCAGGAACGGGCCGTCGGCACCAGGGTCAACGCGCTTTTGCCACGCAGCCGGCGCAGCAACCCCGAGAGCCGCCAGATGCTTTGCACCCAGATAAAGCGCAATACCACCAGCACCAGGAAGATCGCCACCACGTCCAGGCAGCGATACATCAAGGTGGGCCACAGCGTGGTTTCATGGCTGACCACGGCCTTGATGATGTCTGGCAGTTGCAGGCCGAGCAGCAGGAAGATCAGGCCGTTGAAGGCAAACTCCAGCAACGACCACACGCTGCGGTTGAGCAGGCGCGTGCTGGTCTGGCGCGGCAGCAGGTCGAGCCAGCTTTGCATCATGCCCGCCGCCACTGCCGAGAGAATGCCGGACGCGCCCAGGCGTTCAGCCAGTACGTATGCAGCAAAGGGCAGCAGCAACATGAACACCACATGGGTCGCCGGGTCATCCCAACCGCGCGCGATCATCCAGGCGCGCAGGCGGCCGACCAGCCAGCTCAACGCCACCCCGATCGCCAACCCGCCCACTGCCACCAGTACAAATGTCAGGCTGGCATCTGCCAGGGAAAAGACCCCGGTCAACGCTGCGGCCAGGGCAAATTTGAACGTCACCAGGCCCGACGCGTCATTCATCAAGGCTTCGCCCTGGAGCATGTGCATCAGCGGCTTGGGCAAACGGTTCTGGGAAATGGCCGACACCGCCACGGCGTCCGTCGGTGACAAAACCGCGGCCAGGGCGAAGGCCACCGGTAACGGGATGGTTGGCAATAACCAATGAATGAAATAGCCGGCGCCCACCACGGTGAACAGCACCAGCCCCACCGCCAATGTCAGGATCGGGCCACGCAGGCGCCACAACTCGCGCTTGGGCATGCGCCAACCATCGGAAAACAACAGCGGCGGCAGGAACAGAAACAAGAACAGCTCCGGGTCCAGCGCCACATGCAGCCCCAACGTGGGCCACGCCAGCAAGGCGCCGGCGGCGATCTGCACCAGGGGCAACGGTAGTGGGATGACGCGCCCGACCAGGCGCGAAAAGCTGACCAGCATCAGCAGGATAAGAACGGTATAGGCGGTTTGCATAACGCGGGTTTCCCGGACAATCGACTTGCAACGACACATCAGGCAACAACTGGCCGTTGAAGTGCCATATTACCCGGCTATGTTACCTGGCTATGTTACTCGCCTATGCTGCGCACTGGCTTTTGCACAAAAGTCGCACGCTGTTGACGAGCGGCGCCGAAACCCGCTGGTCGTGGCATAATCCGCGATCTTTCATTTTCATAGGTCCAAAGGGGGGCAATTCCTTGAGTGCTTCAAGCAAAACCTTGCACCTTTTCGGCATCAAAGCCTGCGACACCATGAAAAAGGCGCGCACCTGGCTCGATGAGCACGGGGTGAGTTATGAGTTCCATGACTACAAAACGGCCGGTATCGACCGCGAACACTTGACCCAATGGTGCAACGAGCACGGTTGGCAGGTGGTTTTGAACCGTGCGGGCACCACCTTTCGCAAACTCGAAGACGAACGCAAAGCCGATCTCGATCAGTCGAAAGCCATTGAATTGATGCTCGCACAACCCTCGATGATCAAGCGCCCGGTGCTCGATCTCGGTGACAGAACCCTGATTGGCTTCAAGCCAGATAGTTATTCGGCGGCCCTCAAGTAGGCCAGCCTTCCATTTTTGTAGAGGTAACAGCATGTCCAATTCCCTGTTCAGCCTGGGCTTCGGCGTCGGCACTCAGAACCGCCAAGGTGCTTGGCTGGAAGTGTTTTACGCACAACCCTTGCTCAACCCGTCAGCTGAAATCGTTGCCGCCATCGCACCGATCCTCGGTTATACCGAAGGCAACCAGGCGATCACCTTCACCGTGAGCCAGGCCCTGCAACTGGCCGACGCGCTCAAAGGCGTCGATGCTGCCCAGGCCGCCCTGCTCAGCCGCCTGGCTGAAAGCCACACGCCGCTGGTCGCGACCCTGCTGGCCGAAGACGCCGCACTGACCTCCACGCCTGAGGCCTACCTCAAGCTGCACCTGCTGTCCCATCGCCTGGTCAAGCCCCACGGCCTGAGCCTGGCCGGTGTGTTCCCGCAGTTGCCGAACGTGGCCTGGACCAGCCAGGGCGCCATCGACATCAATGAACTGGCCGAGCGCCAACTGGAAGCGCGCCTGCGTGGCGACCTGCTGGAAGTGTTCTCGGTGGACAAGTTCCCGAAAATGACCGACTACGTCGTACCGGCCGGCGTGCGTATCGCTGACGCGGCCCGTATCCGCCTGGGCGCCTACGTAGGCGAAGGCACCACAGTGATGCACGAAGGTTTCGTCAACTTCAACGCCGGCACCGAAGGCCCGGGCATGATCGAAGGCCGTGTATCGGCGGGCGTATTCGTCGGCAAGGGCTCGGACCTGGGCGGCGGTTGCTCCACCATGGGCACCCTGTCGGGCGGCGGCAATATCGTGATCAAGGTGGGTGAAGACTGCCTGATCGGCGCCAACGCCGGTACCGGTATCCCATTGGGCGACCGCAACACCGTGGAGTCGGGCCTTTACATTACCGCCGGCACCAAGGTGGCCCTGCTGGACGAGCAGAACCAAGTGGTCAAGGTGGTCAAGGCGCGCGAGTTGGCTGGCCAGCCAGACCTGCTGTTCCGCCGTAACTCCGAGACCGGTGCCGTGGAGTGCAAAACCCACAAATCGGCCATCGAACTGAACGAAGCGCTGCACGCTCACAACTAAGCAGCCACTCGATGCCACTAGCGGGCCGCACCTTCGGAGCGGCTCGCTTATACGAGTCTTGATCACCATGCTTGTGCCCTCCCCCTGGCGCGCCGACTTCCCGGCCATCGCCACCCTGCAACGGCAAGACCAGACCTATCTGGACAGCGCCGCCACCACGCAAAAACCCCAAGCCCTACTGGATGCCATCAGTCATTACTACGCCAATGGCGCAGCCAATGTGCACCGTGCCCAGCATTTGCCCGGGGCCCATGCGACCCAGGCGTTTGAAGACAGCCGCAGCAAGGTCGCGCAGTGGTTGAACGCAGGTGACAGCGGGCAGGTCGTGTTTACCCACGGCGCAACCTCTGCGCTGAACCTCCTAGCCTATGGCCTGGAGCACTTATTCAATGCGGGCGATGAGATTGCCATCAGCGCCCTGGAACACCACGCCAACCTGTTGCCCTGGCAGCAATTGGCCAAACGCCGCGCACTCACGCTGGTGGTCTTGCCTCTGGACGCTGACGGCGTGATCGACCTGGACGCCGCCGCCAGCTTGATTGGCCCACGCACGCGCCTGCTGGCGGTGAGCCAGTTGTCCAACGTGCTCGGTGCCTGGCAGCCGCTGCAAACCTTGCTGAAGCTGGCCCAGGCACACGGCGCCCTCACGGTGGTGGACGGCGCCCAAGGCATCGTCCATGGCCGCCACGACGTGCAGGCCCTGGGCTGCGACTTCTACGTGTTTTCCAGCCACAAACTCTACGGTCCGGACGGCGTCGGTGTGCTGTATGGCCGTAATGAGGCCCTGCACCACCTGCGCCACTGGCAGTTCGGCGGCGAGATGGTGCAACAGGCCGACTACCACAGCGCCAGCTTCCGTCCTGCACCACTGGGTTTCGAAGCCGGCACTCCACCGATTGCCAGCGTGATCGGCCTGGGCGCGAGCCTGGATTACCTGAGCTCGCTGGATGCTTCGGCGGTAATCGCCCACGAAGCCGCCCTGCATGACTACTTGCTGCGTGGGCTTAAGGCACGCAATGGCGTGCGCGTGCTGGGCTCGCCGCAAGTGGCGCTGGTGAGTTTTGTGGTGGAGGGCGTGCACAACGCCGACCTCGCCCACCTGCTGACCGAGCAAGGCATTGCCGTACGTGCCGGTCACCACTGCGCGATGCCACTGTTGAAGGCGATGAATCTGTCAGGCGCAATCCGCGTTTCCCTGGCGCTCTACAACGATTCCGACGACCTGGAGCGCTTTTTTGAAGCGCTGGACCAGGCGCTGGACATGCTGCGATGAGCTTGCCGCTGGAGGCACACGCCGCACTGGAAGCCTTCCAGGCCGTGGGCAGCTGGGAGCAGCGCGCACGGATGCTGATGCAATGGGGTGAACGCTTGCCCGCCCTGGCTGATGAGGAAAAGGTCGACGCTAATCTGGTGCAGGGTTGCGAGAGCCTGGTGTGGCTGGTGGGGCGTTTGCAGAACGGCCATTGGCAGTTTGCTGCGAGCAGCGAGGCACGGATGATTCGTGGGTTGGTGGCGTTGCTGCTGGCGCGGGTCAATGGGTTGTCGGCTGATGAATTGCAAGCGGTTGACCTGCCTGACTGGTTCAATCAGCTGGGCTTGTCGCGCCAGTTATCGCCGTCGCGCAGTAATGGTTTGAATGCCGTACTGCAACGCATGCGAGACCTGACGCGTACATGGAAATAATGTGGGGCTTGCCTGAGATGGTCATAGGTATCTACACAATTTTGGTGCGACGCTGAACCTGTGGCGAGGGAGCTTGCTCCCGTGACGGCCTGACAGCCGACACCTATCTACCTGACGCGCCGCTGTCTAAATGTGGGAGCTGGCTTGCCTGCGAAGACGGCCTGACAGTCAAAACAGTTGGACCGTGTACATATCCATTCCTGCGGTAACGGCCACTTAGGGTTCCGCCCTGACGGCGGCTCACTTTTGAAAAGCGCAAAAGTAAGCAAAACGCTCTTGCCCCACCACTCGGCACCTCGCTTAGGCTCGGTGTGCCCGTAATCCGCCAGTGATTTGGGGGGCCGCCGCCACGCGCCATCCATGGCGCGGGGCGGCTAAACCGGCATCCCTGCCGGTTTACCCCCCAAATCCCTGTCGAATTCCGGCCAGCGTGGTTTAATGGGGCGCCTAAGATCAAAAGCAGATCAAGAGCGACTCGCTTCGCATCGTGGTTACCGTTGAGCGCTACATAGCTGTATCAAGCAAGAGCAAATGGGCCAATTGATCCGCCGTCATCGCAGGCAAGCCAGCTCCCACAGTTTGGATCTGTGTCGGATGGTGAGATCTAGGTGGGCTTGATGCGCTCTGAGGGACGGCGCACTCCCGCCACAATCTTATCCACCGCCTTGGTCGCGGCCACCATGCCGAACGTGGCCGTGACCATCATCACTGCGCCAAACCCTCCCGCGCAGTCCAGCTTCACGCCATCGCCGACAAAACTCTTCTGCAAACAGATGCTGCCATCGGGCTTTGGATAGCGCAGTTGCTCGGTGGAAAACACGCACGGCACGCTGTAATGACGGGTCACGGTGCGCGAAAAGCCATAATCGCGGCGCAAGGTAGAGCGCACTTTCGAGGCCAGTGGGTCATTGAAGGTGCGGTTCAGGTCGCACACCTGGATCAGCGTGGGGTCGATCTGCCCGCCGGCGCCGCCGGTGGTGATGATCTGGATCTTGCGGCGCTTGCACCAGGCAATCAGCGCCGCCTTGGCGTTGACCGCGTCGATGCAGTCAATCACGCAGTCGATAGTTGGGGTGATGTACTCGGCCATGGTGTCGCGGGTGACGAAGTCTGCCACCGCATGCACGGTGCAATCGGGGTTGATACCGCGCAGGCGCTCGGCCATCACTTCGACCTTGGGCTTGCCCACGGTGCTGTCCAGGGCATGCAACTGGCGGTTGCTGTTGCTGACGCAGACATCGTCCAGGTCAAACAGCGAAATCTCGCCCACCCCACAACGGGCAATCGCTTCCGCCGCCCAGGAACCTACGCCGCCGACGCCGACAATCGCCACATGGGCGGCTTTCAAGCGTTCCAGGCCCTCAAGGCCGTACAAGCGGGCGACGCCTGCAAACCGCGGATCTTCTGTACTCATCATCATTACCCCAAAAACCGGCGCGCATTATAGGGCTACGCCGCGACAAGTTCGACGCTTGCAGCTACAAGTAAAGAACTTAGGCGGACTTTCGCAGACTAACGTCCGGCTTTTCTCTGTCTGCTGTACGCTCAGGGAAGGGCCGGTGTAGGATGCGCGCCGTTCGGCGTAGGCCGACACCTCTTTCGTTCCGCACCCTTTGGAACCCGACATAACCATGGCATCGCGTAAATTTGGACTCAACCTGGTGGTGGTGCTGGCAATTGCCGCGCTGTTCACCGGTTTCTGGGCGCTGATCAACCGCCCGGTCACCGCTCCCAACTGGCCCGATCAGATCTCCGGTTTTTCCTACTCGCCGTTCCAGCAGGGCCAGTACCCGCAGAAAGGCCAGTACCCTACCGACGAACAGATGCGTCAGGACCTTGCGATCATGAGCAAGCTGACGGACAACATCCGTACCTACTCGGTGGACGGCCCCCTGGGGGATATTCCCAAGCTGGCCGAAGAGTTCGGCCTGCGCGTGACCCTGGGGATCTGGATCAGCCCGGACCTGGAACGTAACGAGCGGGAGATCCAGCGCGCTATCGAGATTGCCAACACCTCGCGCAGTGTCGTACGCGTAGTGGTGGGTAACGAAGCGTTGTTCCGTGAGGAAATCACCCCCGAAGCCCTGATCGTGCTGCTCGACCGTGTGCGCGCTGCCGTGAAAGTGCCGGTGACCACCTCCGAGCAATGGCACATCTGGGAAAAGAACCCGCAACTGGCCAAGCACGTCGACCTGATCGCCGCGCACATTCTGCCGTTCTGGGAATACATCCCGATGGACAAGGCCGGCCAGTACGTCCTTGACCGCGCCAAGGACCTGAAGAAAGCCTTCCCGAAAAAGCCCCTGCTGCTGTCGGAAGTGGGCTGGCCGAGCAACGGCCGTATGCGCGGTGGCAATGAATCGTCGCCGGCAGACCAGGCCATTTACCTGCGTACGCTGGTGAACAAGCTCAACCGCCAGGGTTACAACTACTTTGTGATCGAGGCGTTTGACCAGCCGTGGAAGGTCAGCGACGAAGGGTCGGCGGGTGCGTATTGGGGTGTATTCAACGCCGCGCGCCAGCAGAAATTCAATTTTGACGGCCCGGTGGTGGCGATTCCGCAATGGCGGGTACTGGCCATCGGTTCGGTGGTGCTTGCGCTGCTGTCCCTGACCCTGTTAATGATCGATGGCTCGGCCCTGCGCCAGCGGGGCCGTACCTTCCTGACCTTTATCGCGTTTCTGTGCGGGTCGGTGCTGGTCTGGATCGGCTACGACTACAGCCAGCAATACAGCACCTGGTTCAGCGTGACCGTTGGCGTGTTGCTCGCGCTCGGCGCCCTGGGTGTGTTTATCGTGTTGCTGACCGAAGCCCACGAACTGGCAGAAGCAGTGTGGACCCACAAGCGCCGGCGTGAATTCCTGCCCGTGGAAGGCGACTCGGACTACCGTCCAAAAGTGTCGATCCATGTGCCGTGCTACAACGAGCCACCGGAAATGGTCAAACAGACCCTCGACGCCCTGGCCGCCCTCGACTATCCGGACTACGAAGTCCTGATCATCGACAACAACACCAAGGACCCGGCGGTGTGGGAGCCGGTGCGCGACTACTGCGAAACCCTGGGCCCGCGCTTCAAGTTCTTCCACGTCGCGCCCCTGGCCGGTTTCAAGGGCGGTGCGCTGAACTACCTGATCCCGCACACCGCCAAGGATGCCGAAGTGATTGCGGTGATCGACTCGGACTACTGCGTATCACCGAACTGGCTCAAGCACATGGTGCCGCATTTCGCTGATCCGAAAATCGCCGTGGTGCAGTCGCCCCAGGATTACCGCGACCAGAACGAAAGCACCTTCAAGAAGCTCTGCTACGCCGAATACAAAGGCTTCTTCCATATCGGCATGGTCACCCGTAACGACCGTGACGCGATCATCCAGCACGGCACCATGACCATGACCCGCCGCTCGGTGCTCGAAGAGTTGGGCTGGGCCGACTGGTGCATCTGTGAAGATGCCGAACTGGGCCTGCGCGTGTTCGAAAAAGGCTTGTCGGCGGCGTACTACCACGACAGCTACGGCAAGGGTTTGATGCCGGATACCTTTATCGACTTCAAGAAACAGCGTTTCCGTTGGGCCTATGGCGCGATCCAGATCATCAAGCGTCACACCGCCAGCCTGATACGTGGCAAAGACACCGAGTTGACCCGTGGCCAGCGCTATCACTTCCTCGCCGGCTGGTTGCCGTGGGTGGCCGATGGCATGAACATCTTCTTTACCGTCGGTGCGCTGTTGTGGTCGGCGGCAATGATCATCGTGCCGACCCGGGTCGACCCGCCGTTGCTGATTTTCGCGATCCCGCCGTTGGCGTTGTTTGTGTTCAAAGTCGGCAAGATCATCTTCCTCTACCGTCGTGCGGTAGGCGTAAACTTGAAAGACGCGTTCTGCGCGGCGCTGGCCGGGTTGGCGCTGTCCCACACCATCGCCAAGGCGGTGTTGTACGGCTTCTTCACCAGCAGTATTCCGTTCTTTCGTACACCGAAGAACGCGGATAACCACGGCTTCTGGGTGGCGATTTCCGAAGCCCGCGAAGAAATGTTCATCATGCTGCTGCTGTGGGGCGCGGCGCTGGGGATCTACCTGGTGCAAGGCCTGCCGAGCAATGACATGCGCTTCTGGGTGGTGATGTTGCTGGTGCAGTCGCTGCCGTATGTGGCGGCGCTGATCATGGCGTTCTTGTCGTCGCTGCCCAAACCTTCGGCGGCGCCTGAGGCGGCACCGGCGGCGTAAAAAGTGACGCAATGCACTAAACGGCGGCCCTTGGCCGCCGTTTTGCTATAAGATAACGGCCCTTTTGCGTGCCTTACACCCATCACTGTAGGAGCGAGCTTGCTCGCGAAAATCGTTAACGATAACGCGGGCATCCTGAATGCACGCGGTGCCCTTGAGTTTTTCGCGAGCGAGCTCGCTCCTACAGTTAGAACGTCGCCGCCTCGATTTCCGGAGTTCCCCCATGACGGCCCATGCCGACCTTTCGCCGACCCTTCAACTTGCCATCGACCTGATCCGTCGCCCGTCGGTCACGCCGATCGATGCCGATTGCCAGAAGCTGATGATGCAGCGCCTGGGCGACGCCGGTTTTGCGCTTGAACCGATGCGCATTGAAGACGTGGATAACTTCTGGGCCACCCACGGCAAGCACGAAGGCCCGGTGCTGTGCTTTGCCGGTCATACCGACGTGGTGCCGACCGGCCCGGTACAGGCCTGGCAGAACGACCCGTTCGATGCGTTGATCGATGACAACGGCATGCTCTGTGGCCGTGGCGCGGCGGACATGAAAGGCAGCCTGGCGGCGATGCTGGTGGCAGCGGAACGTTTCGTCAGCGACTACCCGGACCACAAGGGTTCGGTCGCCTTCCTGATCACCAGCGACGAAGAAGGCCCGGCGCACCATGGCACCAAGGCCGTGATCGAACGCCTGGCCGCACGCAAGGAACGCCTGGACTGGTGCATCGTCGGCGAACCGTCGAGCACCAGCCTGGTGGGCGACGTGGTCAAGAACGGCCGCCGTGGCTCCCTCGGCGCCACCTTGACCGTGCGCGGTGTACAGGGCCACGTGGCTTACCCGCACCTGGCGAAGAACCCGATCCACCTGGCCGCACCGGCCCTGGCCGAACTCGCCGCTGAACATTGGGATGACGGCAACACCTTCTTCCCGCCGACCAGCTTTCAGATTTCCAACCTCAACTCCGGTACCGGCGCCACCAACGTGATCCCGGGTGACCTGACGGCGGTGTTCAACTTCCGTTTTTCCACCGAGTCCACCGTCGAGGGCCTGCAACAACGGGTCGCGGCCATTCTCGACAAGCATGGCCTGGACTGGCATGTGGAGTGGGCACTGTCGGGCCTGCCCTTCCTCACCGAGCCGGGCGCTCTGCTGGATGCGGTATCGGCCAGCATCCTGGCGATCACCGGGCGTGAGACCAAGGCGTCCACCAGCGGCGGTACCTCCGATGGCCGCTTCATTGCGACGTTGGGCACCCAGGTGGTCGAACTGGGCCCGGTCAACGCGACGATCCACCAGGTCAACGAACGTATCCTGGCCAGCGACCTCGATGTGCTGACCGAAATCTACTACCAGACCCTGATCAAGTTGCTCGCCTGATGCTTGCCTGCCCCATTTGCAGCGCACCGCTCAATACCGTGGACAATGGCGTGGCGTGCCCGGCCGGGCACCGCTTCGACCGCGCACGCCAGGGTTACCTGAACCTGTTGCCGGTGCAACACAAGAACAGCCGCGACCCGGGCGACAACCTGGCCATGGTCGAGGCGCGCCGCGACTTCCTCAACGCCGGGCACTATGCGCCAGTGGCCAAGCGCCTGGCCGAACTGGCCGCCGAGCGCGCACCACAGCGCTGGGTAGACATTGGCTGTGGCGAGGGTTACTACACCGCGCAAATCGCCCAGGCCCTGCCCGATGCCGATGGCTACGCGCTGGATATCTCCAAAGAGGCGGTCAAGCGCGCGTGCAAACGCAACCCGGCGCTGACCTGGTTGATCGCCAGCATGGCCCGCGTGCCATTGGCCGACGCCAGCTGTCAGTTCCTCGCCAGCGTGTTCAGCCCGCTGGACTGGCAAGAGGCCAAGCGCCTGCTCAGCCCCGGCGGCGGCTTGATGAAAGTCGGCCCAACCAGCGGCCACTTGATGGAACTGCGCGAGCGCTTGTACGACGAAGTGCGCGAATACACCGACGACAAACACCTGGCCCTGGTGCCGGATGGCATGCACCTGGCGCACAGTGAAACCCTGGAGTTCACCCTGAGCCTGGCCGAAGCCCAGGACCGCGCCAACCTGCTGGCGATGACGCCCCACGGCTGGCGGGCCAGTGCCGAACGCCGCCACGAGGTGATCGAGGCGGCGGAGCCGCTGCAGGTCACGGTGTCGATGCGCTACGATTATTTCGTGCTTCAATGACCGACTTTCACCCATCCGCGAATGGATTTTCGAATCCCGCAACGAGGAACATCCATGCGCCAACCTGATATTGAGATTTACCTGAAGGACGCCGACGTCGATCACAAGGCCATCGCCGCCTGGCTGGGCGCCGCCCTGGGCCCGTGCACTGACTGGGTCCAGAAAGGCCAGACCTACAAGTGCAAGGCCGGCAACGTGCCGGTTACCTGGCTGCCCAAGGCGGTGGGTAAATGGAACAGCCTGTACCTGGAAAGCGACCAGACCCCGTGGGACGACGACATCGCCTGCGCCCGCGCCGCGTTTGCTGCGCTGAACGTCGAAGTGCGTTGCGCGCCGGGTACCTGGGTTGAAGAAGAGGGTGAAGAAAGCGCTGATCGCTGGATTCGCATCAGCGCAGATGGTGAAGAAGAGATCACTTGGAAAACCGCCTGACAGCGGATCGCTAACCCAATCAATGTGGGAGCTGGCTTGCCTGCGATGCAGACACCTTGGTCTATCAGTCAGACCACAGTGATGCCATCGCAGGCAAGCCAGCTCCCACAGTTGATTGGGTTAGCAAAACAAAGGGGTTACAGGCCCACCACATCCTCCGCCTGCAAACCCTTCTCGCCGGTCACCACGGCGTACTCCACCTGCTGGCCCTCGGCCAACGAGCGGTGGCCTTCACCGCGAATGGCGCGGTAGTGCACAAACACATCCTTGCCATCTTCACGCTGGATAAAGCCGTAGCCCTTTGCATCGTTGAACCACTTCACATTGCCGGTTTCACGCGTTGTCATCTGTTCACTCCCACTGGTTTTTTTATTGTTGAGTCGCTCGCATTGAACTGCCGAGTATAAGACAGGCTCAAAAACCATCAACTCAACTTTACATCGCTGCTTTTTTGCCGATTTTCGGCGAATACGGCACACTACCCGCCCGAGCGCCTGCTCGGTTTTTTCCACTTGAAGCAGTTCGCCTATGACCCGCTCCCCGTTCCGCCGTCTGGTGTTTGGCACCTTGCGCCGACTGTTGTACCTCTGGGTCCGCTCGGAGACGATCAACCAGTCGTCCCTCACCCTTAACCTGGACCGCAGCCGGCCGGTTTTCTACGTCCTGCAATCACCTTCCCTCACCGAGTTGGCGGTGGTCGATGCCGAGTGCACCAAGGCCGGCCTGCCGCGCCCGGTGCTGCCGGTGTCGGTAGGGCCGTTGATGGAGCCTTCGGCGTTCTTCTACCTCACGCCCGACCCGGATTGGCTCGGGCGCCAGGACAAGCGTGGCGCGCCGCCCACCTTGACGCGCCTGGTCAACACCCTTACCGAACACGCCGAAGAGAATGCACAAATCATTCCGGTCAGCGTGTTCTGGGGCCAATCCCCCGAAAGCGAGTCCAGCCCGTGGAAGCTGTTATTCGCCGACAGCTGGGCAGTCACCGGGCGTCTACGCCGGTTGTTGAGCATCCTGATCCTGGGGCGCAAGACCCGCGTGCTATTCTCCGCGCCCATCAACCTGCGTGAATTGATCGAGCACAATAAAGGTCACGAACGTACCGTGCGCATGGCCCAGCGCATCCTGCGTGTGCACTTTCGTAACCTGAAGACGGCGGTGATCGGCCCCGACCTGTCCCACCGGCGTAATCTGGTCAAGGGCCTGGTGAATATGCCGCTGGTGCGCCAGGCCATTGCGGATGAAGCCGAACGCGAAAAGATCGCCCCGGAAAAAGCCAAGGCGCTGGCCCTGCGCTATGGCAACGAGATTGCTTCGGACTACACCTACACCGCGATCCGCTTCCTGGAAGTGGTATTGAGCTGGTTCTGGAATAAGATTTACGACGGTATCAAGGTCAATAACATCGAGGGCGTGCAAAAGGTGGCCCAGGGCTACGAGGTGATCTACGTGCCTTGCCACCGCAGCCACATCGACTACCTGCTGCTGTCCTACCTGCTGTTCAAGAACGGCCTGACCCCGCCGCACATCGCCGCCGGCATCAACCTCAACATGCCGGTGATCGGCAGCCTGCTGCGCCGTGGCGGTGCGTTTTTCATGCGCCGTACCTTCAAGGGCAATCCGTTGTACACCTCGGTGTTCAACGAATACCTGCATACCCTGTTCACCAAGGGCTTCCCGGTGGAGTACTTCGTCGAAGGCGGCCGCTCGCGCACCGGGCGCATGCTGCAGCCGAAAACCGGCATGCTGGCAATCACCCTGCGCAGCTTCCTGCGCTCCTCGCGCATGCCCATCGTGTTCGTGCCGGTGTATATCGGCTATGAGCGCGTGCTCGAAGGCCGCACTTACCTGGGCGAACTGCGTGGCGCGAGCAAGAAGAAAGAGTCGATCTTCGACATCTTCAAAGTGGTCGGCGCGCTCAAGCAGCGCTTCGGCCAAGTGGCGGTCAACTTCGGCGAGCCGATCAAACTGGCAGAATTCCTCGACGCCGAACAACCGGACTGGCGCGCCCAGGAACTGGGGCCGAACTACAAACCGGCTTGGCTCAACGAAACCACCAATCGCCTCGGCGAACAGGTGGCGCGCCACTTGAACGAAGCCGCTGCGGTGAACCCGGTGAACCTGGTGGCGCTGGCGCTGCTGTCCACCACCCGCCTGGCCCTGGACGAACAGGCCATGGCCCGCCAGCTGGACCTGTATCTGGCGCTGCTGCGCCGCGTGCCCTACTCGCCCCACACCACCCTGCCGGAAGGCGATGGTCTGGCGCTGATCAAGCATGTCAAAGACATGAACCTGTTGTCGGAGCAGAGCGACGCCCTGGGTAAAATCGTTTACCTGGATGAGCAGAATGCTGTCCTGATGACCTATTACCGCAACAACGTGCTGCACATCTTCGCCCTGCCGGCCTTGCTGGCGAGCTTCTTCCAGAGCAGCTCGCGCATGACCCGCGAACAGATCCTGCGCTACACCCACGCGCTCTACCCGTACCTGCAATCGGAACTGTTTATCCGTTGGTCGCTGGAGGAACTGGACAACGTGGTCGACCAATGGCTGGACGCGTTCGTTGAACAAGGCCTGCTGCGCTTCGAAAACGCCGTGTACCTGCGCCCGGCGCCGAGTTCGCGGCACTTTGTGCTACTGACGCTGCTGTCCAAGAGCATCGCCCAGACCCTGCAACGCTTCTACATGGCGATCTCGTTGCTGCTCAACAGCGGCCAGAACAGCATCAGCGCCGAGGAACTGGAAGACCTGTGCACGATCATGGCCCAGCGCCTGTCGATCCTGCACGGCCTCAACGCTCCGGAGTTCTTCGACAAGAGTCTTTTCCGACATTTTATTCAGACGTTGCTGGAGCAAGATGTGCTGCGCCGCGATGAAGCCGGCAAGCTGGGTTATCACGACCTGCTCGGCGAACTGGCCGAGGGCGCGGCCAAACGTGTGTTGCCGGCGGATATTCGCCTGTCGATCCGCCAGGTCGCCTTGCACCGTGTGGACGGTGCAGCCGAGGCTGCGGCCGAACCGGTTGCCGTCAATCCTGAAGCACAGCGCTAGACTGATTGAGGCGCCGGGCGGATTCCGGCGCCGTTGAAAAGGAGCCGCACCTTGAAAAAACTCATCCTCCTGGGCCTGACCGCCCTGCTCGGAGCCTGCCACTCGATGACCCCAACCCCGAAGGCCAGCCTCGACGGCGAAGTGTTCTACCTGCAACGCATCGCCCTGCCGCCAGCCGCCACCTTGAGTGTCAGCCTGCAGGACGTGTCCCTGATGGACGCCCCGGCCGTGACCCTCGCCGAACAGAAAGGCCCGGTCAAAGGCCAGGTGCCGCTGCCGTTTCACCTGAGCTATGACCCGGCCCAGGTTAAGCCAGGCCACACATACTCGGTCAGCGCTCGCATCGAGCTGGACGGCAAGCTACTGTTTATCACCACCGAGCGGCACACCGTGCAGCTCAATGGCCAGGACCCACAACCGCTGCGCCTGCGGGTGGATGCGGCGGCACACTGATCACTCCCACTTCATAAGGAAGCGCCCATGCTCCGCAAATCTCTTCGCCTCACTGCCCTGTGTGCTGGCTTGTTATTCGGCGCCAACGCCATGGCCCTGGATCTGGGCAGCCTGTCCCAGGGCGACGCCAGCGGCGGCCTCAAGGATGCCTTGACCCAAGGTGCACAGATTGCTGTGAAACAACTCGGGACGCCCGGTGGTTTCAGCAACAACCCGGACGTGAAGATCGGCCTGCCAGGCAAGCTCGGTAAGGTCGCCGACAAGCTGAAGATGTTCGGCATGGGTGACCAGGTTACGCAACTGGAAACCAGCATGAACAAGGCGGCAGAAACCGCTGTGACCCAGGCCCAGCCGATCCTGGTCAACGCCGTGAAGAACATGAGCGTGACCGACGCCAAGGGCATTCTCAGCGGTGGCCAGGATTCCGCCACCCAGTACCTGAACAAAAGCAGCCGTGAAGAGATTCGCGCCAAGTTCCTGCCTATCGTCAAGGCTGCCACCGACAAAGTCGGCGTGGCCCAGCAGTACAATGCCCTGGCCGGCAAGGCCGCGGCCTTTGGCGCGGTGGATGCCAAGAGCGCCAACGTTGAGAACTACGTGACCGAGCAAGCGCTGGATGGCCTGTTCAAGATGATTGCGCAGCAGGAAGAAACCATTCGCAAGAACCCGGCGGCGGCGGCCACCAGCCTGGCCAAGAAAGTGTTTGGGGCGCTGTAAGCCCACGCCAGCAACTGAACCTGACGCGGCAAACACTCTGCGGATGCAGAGTGTTTGCAATGGCTCAAAAGCGGCAATCAGCGCATTCAACGGCCGATTTGAGTATTGGTGTTCGCGTTGTTGCTCACGTTGTTGTTCGCGTTGTTGTTCGCGTTGGCAACACTGTTGTTAATCGTGATATTACTGCTCGGCTGGGGAAAATCGTATTTGAACGATTTGAGCGCGTCGGAAAGCTCACGCCGACCGACGGAGTCATTATGGGAATGTTTGGCGCAAGCGCCGCCCATCTGACCGCCGCCCAGCATCATGCCGATCCCCGAGTAAAAGTTACCCAATGCTTGTAGGAGCATATCTATTTCGCCTCTATGAACGTTCTGGAAACGTTATCCCGGTGATAAAAACCACCGGATAACGTACCTGCGAACAGGTAACCCTCTGTGGCAAGCCTTGAAAAATGGTTCCCACCGGGCCTGCCAAAAACGCTCACTGATCTACTCCTCCTTCCTGATTCTGAACCACGCTGCGTACAACGCCGGCAAGAACAACAGCGTCAACGCCGTCGCTACGATCAACCCGCCCATGATCGCCACGGCCATGGGCCCGAAGAACACACTGCGTGACAACGGAATCATCGCCAACACCGCTGCCAACGCGGTCAGCACAATCGGGCGAAAGCGTCGGACCGTGGCTTCGATGATTGCCTGCCAAGGTGCCAGGCCAGCCTTGATGTCTTGTTCGATCTGGTCCACCAGAATCACCGAGTTACGCATGATCATCCCCGACAGCGCGATGGTGCCGAGCATGGCGACGAAACCGAAGGGTTGGCGGAACACCAGCAGGAACAAGGTCACGCCGATCAGCCCCAAAGGCGCGGTGAGAAAGACCATCGCCGTGCGCGAGAAGCTGCGAAGTTGCAGCATCAGCAAGGTCAGCACTACCACGATAAACAGCGGCACACCGGCCTTCACCGAGTTTTGCCCACGGGCAGAATCTTCCACCGTACCGCCCACTTCCAAGAGGTAGCCGTCCGGCAGTTCGGCACGCACATCAGCGAGCGTCGGCAGGATCTGCTGCACGAGGGTCGCCGGCTGTTCCTTGCCATAGATATCGGCCCGCACAGTCACCGTGGGCAAGCGATTGCGATGCCAGATGATGCCCTCTTCGAATCCATATTCGAGGGTGGCAATTTGCGACAGCGCCACGCTTTTACCATTGTCGGTGGGCACGGCAAGGCTCGGCAGGCGCGACAGTTCGCTACGCTCATGCACGGTGCCGCGCAGGAGGATCTCGATCAATTCGTTGTCCTCCCGGTACTGGCTGACGCTGGAACCGGTCAAGGAACTCTGCAGGAATTTCGACAGGTTGGCGGTGCTCACACCCAGGGCGCGTGCACGGTCCTGGTCGATATTCAGGTACACGATTTTGCTCGGCTCTTCCCAGTCCAAATGCACGTTGACCACATGGGTATTTTCGCGAACCTTGGCCGCCACTTTGCGCGCCAGGGCACGGACTTCTTCGATGTGCTCGCCCGTCACGCGAAACTGCACCGGGTAACCTACGGGCGGGCCGTTCTCCAGGCGCGTCACGCGCGAACGCAAGTCGGGGAATTGCTCGTTGAGAGTTTCGATCAGCCAGGTGCGCAAGCTTTCACGCTCCTCGATAGTGTCAGCCAGCACCACAAACTGGGCGAAGCTGGCAGCGGGCAATTGCTGGTCCAGGGGCAGGTAAAACCGCGGCGAACCGGTGCCCGCGTAGGCGACATAGTTGTTGATGCCGGCATGTTCCTTGAGCAACGCTTCCAGGCGCTTGACCTGCTCGGCGGTGTTGCTCAGGGAAGCGCCTTCGGCCAGTTTCAGGTCGACCATCAACTCCAGGCGACCGGAAGCCGGGAAGAACTGTTGCGGCACGAAGCGGAACAGCGCAACCGAGCCGATAAACAGCAGCAAAGTCAACATGATCACCGTTTTACGCCGCCGCACGCACCACTCCACCAAACGTCTTACACGCTGGTAGAAGGGTGTGCCGTAAGGGTCTGGACCGTCGGTGCCGTGCTTGGCGGCGTGAATCTTCGCCAGGTCGGGCAGGAGTTTTTCCCCCAGGTACGGCACAAACACCACGGCCGCTACCCAGGAGGCCAGCAGTGCAATAGTCACGACCTGGAAGATCGAGCGGGTGTATTCGCCGGTGCTCGATTGCGCGGTGGCAATCGGCAAGAAGCCTGCGGCCGTGATCAGGGTGCCGGTGAGCATGGGGAATGCGGTGCTGGTCCAGGCGAAACTCGCGGCTTTGAGGCGGTCGTAGCCCTGCTCCATTTTGATCGCCATCATTTCCACGGCGATGATCGCGTCATCCACCAGCAAGCCCAAAGCCAGGACCAAGGCGCCAAGGGAAATCTTGTGCAGGCCGATGCCCAGGTAATACATGGTGGCAAAGGTCATCGCCAGTACCAGCGGGATCGCCAGGGCGACGACCATGCCGGTACGCACGCCGAGAGAGAAAAAGCTCACCAGCAAAACAATCGCCAACGCTTCAGCCAGCACCTGGACGAATTCGCCGACGCTGGTCTTTACCGCTGCCGGTTGATCCGACACTTTGCGCAGCTCCATTCCTGCTGGAAGGTTCTTTTGCAGGCGTGCGAATTGCGCTTCAAGGGCCTTGCCCAATACGAGGATGTCGCCACCGTCGCGCATGGCCACGGCCAGGCCGATGGCATCTGCGCCCATGTAGCGCATACGCGGTGCTGGTGGGTCGTTGAAGCCTCGATGGATGTCAGCTACATCACCGATGCGCAAGGTGCGATCACCCACGCGGATCGGAAAGTTGCGGATCTCCTCCACCGTCTTGAAGTTGCCTGAAACGCGCAGTTGCACGCGCTCGGTGGGGGTCTCAAAGAAACCGGCGGTGGACACCGCATTCTGTTCCTGCAACGCCTGCTGTACCGCGGCCAGTGGCAAGCCGAGGGTGGCGAGCTTGAGGTTGGACAGCTCGATCCAGATCTTCTCATCCTGCAAGCCAAGCAGCTCGACCTTGCCCACATCCGGCACCCGTTGCAGCTGGATCTGGATACGGTCGGCGTAGTCCTTGAGCACGGCATAGTCAAAGCCGTCGCCGGTCAGGGCGTAGATATTGCCGAAGGTGGTGCCGAACTCGTCGTTGAAAAACGGCCCCTGAATATCCGGCGGCAAGGTGTGGCGAATGTCGCTGATTTTCTTGCGCACCTGGTACCACAGCTCGGGAATCTGCGCCGAACGCATCGAATCCCGGGCAATAAAGGTGACCTGGGATTCACCGGGCCGTGAGAACGACACGATGCGCTCGTACTCACCGGTCTCCATGAGTTTTTTCTCGATGCGCTCGGTGACCTGGCGCGAAACCTCCTGGGCCGTGGCCCCGGGCCAGTTGGTCTTGATCACCATGGCCTTGAAGGTAAAGGGCGGGTCTTCGCTTTGCCCCAGCTTGGTGTAGGACAAGGTGCCAACCACGGCCAGCAGGATCATCAGGAACAGTACGATCTGGCGATTACGCAACGCCCATTCGGAAAGATTGAAACCCATCGGGACTACTCCTTGGCCGCCAGATTCACTACACGGTTGGAGCGATCCACCGGGCGCACTGACTGGCCCTCATGGAGCACATGCACGCCTGCGGCCACCACCCAATCGGTGGCGACCAAGCCTTCGAGTACCGGCACGGTGTTTTCGCCAAACGCACCAATGCGTACAGGGGTGCGTTCAAGGGTGTTGTCCGGTTTTACACGCCAAACGTAGGACGCACCGTTCTCGGCACTCAGGGCAGACAGCGGTACCGATAGGGGAATGACGCCGTCGGCCTGGATGAAAACCCGTGCGCTTTGGCCCAGTTCGGCGGGGACTTTGCCGCCGGTGAAGGCCACGCGCGCGGCGAAGGTGCGAGACTTGGGGTCGGCGGCAGGAGACAGTTCACGAATGCGCCCGGCGAAACGTTGCTCTGGCTGGCTCCACAACTCCACCGACACCGGCTGGCCGATCTTGAAGCGGCCAAAGCCCTGTTCAGGCAGGCTGATCAACACTTCACGCTCGCCATCGGTGGCCAGGGTGAACACGGTCTGGCCAGCGGAAACCACTTGCCCCACCTCTACGGCACGCTTGGCGACCACCCCATCCTGAGGCGCACGCAGCACGGCGTAGCCGGCCTGGTTGCTCGACACATCGAACTCGGCCTTGATCTGCTTCAGGCGTGCTTCACCGGCTCGGTAGAGGTTTTCGGAATTGTCGTACTGCGACCGACTGACCATCTGACGGTCCATCAAGGTCTTGTAGCGATCCCGCTCCGCACGCACCAGGCTCAGATTAGCCTGCGCGGCAGCCACTTGGGCGCGGGTCGCTTCCAGTTGCAGGCGCACGTCCTGTGGGTCGAGTTCGGCCAGCGGCTGGTCGGCCTTGACCCGCTCGCCCTCCTCCACCAGGCGCTTGCTGACTTTGCCGCCGATGCGAAAGGCCAGGTCCGGCTCATAACGGGCACGCACCTCACCGGGGTAGCTGTCTGTCGCCTGGGCCGAAGGCTGCGGTTGCACCACCATGGCCGGGCGCACGGTGGTCTGGGCCGCTTCTTCATGGCCGCAAGCGGCCAACAGGAAGACCAGGCTGACAGGCAAAGCAAGGGGCAGGAAAGCGCTGCGCATGCTGAAGGACCTTTCGCAAATAGAGCTTGGAATAATTATACTGGCCGGCATGTTATTAATACCAAACTCACCAGTCCAGTATTAAAGGTGAAAATGTCCGACAATCCTCTGAACACCGCAAGCCCCGGGCGCCCCAAGGACATGGCAAAACGCCAGGCAATCCTCGAATCGGCAAAATCGCTGTTCCTGGACAAGGGCTATGCAAACACCAGCATGGACGCCGTTGCCCTGGCGGCCGGCGTATCGAAACTCACGGTCTACAGCCACTTCACCGACAAGGAGACGCTGTTCACCGCTGCGGTGGTGGCCAAATGCGAAGAGCAATTGCCGGTGATGTACTTCGAACTCCCCGAAGGCATTCCCGTCGAGACGGTGCTGCTTAACATCGCCCGCGGCTTTCATCGGCTGATCAACAGCGAAGAGTCGGTAAACCTGCATCGCCTGATGATGACCACCGGCAATCAGGACGTGAAACTCTCCCAGATCTTCTTCAACGCCGGCCCCATGCGCATGCTGCAAGGCATGGAGCGCCTGCTCGGCAAGATTGACCAGAGCGGTGCCTTGAGCATCGACACACCGTTGAAGGCCGCCGAACACTTCTTTTGCCTGCTCAAAGGCACGGCGAACTTTCGTTTGTTGTACGGGTGTGGCGGGCAACTGAGTGCGCAAGAGGCCGAAGAGCATGTGCAGGACGTGGTGAAGTTGTTTATGCGGGCCTATCGACACAACAGCGTTGGCGGTAGCGACCTACGGTAACCACGATGCGAAGCGAGCCGCTCTTGATCTTGCTCTTGATCTGCTTGTGATCTTGATCTCAGGCGCCCCGTTAAACCACGCTGGCCGAACGCAGGCTTGAATTCGTGGCCCACGGATTCAAGTCTGCGTTCGGGCACACCGAGCCTAAGCGAGGTGCCGAGTGGTGGGGCAAGAGCGTTTTGCTTACTTTTGCGCTTTTCAAAAGTGAGCCGCCGTCAGGGCGGAACCCTAAGCGGCCGTTACCGCAGGAATGGATATGTACCCGGTATAACTGCGTCGCCTGATAGGCCGCCTTCGCGAGCAAGCCCGCTCCCACAATTGGGTTGCGGGGTGTCAGGGAGATAGGTGCCGGCTGGCAGGCCGTCATCGCAGGCAAGCCAGCTCCCACAATTGGGTTGCGGGGTGTCAGGGAGATAGGTGCCGGCTGGCAGGCCGTCATCGCAGGCAAGCCAGCTCCCACATTTGGATGGCGGGGTGTCAGGGAGATAGGTGTCGGCTCTCAGGCAGGCATCGGGGGCAAGCCCCCTCCCCTATTTGGATCTCGCCGCATCAGCAAGATAAATGCTACCGCTTATGCCTTAAGCGCCTTTTTGGGATAAATATCGTAGCGGCTGGACTTGCCATCCAACGCATGGCTCGGCTTCGGCCCCTCAATACAGGGTGCCTTGCGCGGCCGCTTGACCACCACACGATGGCTCGCCAGCGCCAGAGCCGCCGCGAGCAACGCCGGTGCATCCGGATCATCCCCTACCAACGGCCGAAACAGGCGCATTTCCTTCTTCACCAGCGCAGTTTTCTCACGGTGCGGAAACATCGGGTCCAGGTAGATCACCTGAGGCGGCTCCCCCTGCCAATTGAGCATCACGTCGATGGAGTTACCCTTGAGCAACTTCATGCGCGCCACAATCGGCGCCACCTCAAAATCCTCGGCAGCGCGGGCCAAGCCAACTTCGAGCAAGGCGCCGATCAACGGCTGGCGCTCGATCAGGCTCATCTCACACCCGAGGCTGGCCAGCACGAACGCGTCCTTGCCCAAGCCAGCCGTGGCATCCAGCACCCGCGGGCGCACGCCCTGGGCGATGCCCACCGCCTTGGCGATCATCTGCCCGCTGCCGCCACCATACAACCGCCGATGCGCCGCGCCGCCTTCGACAAAGTCGACCCGCACCGGCCCTGGCGCATCAGGCCCAAGCTGTTGCAACTGCAAGCCGTGCTCCCCCACTTGCAGGGAAAAATCCGCATCGGCCACCTGCAGAGGCAACCCCAGCAGCGAAGCCCACTGTTCAGCGCGGGCCTGGAAGCTGTCAGCCAAGGCTTGGACCTGGATGCGGCTGGCCGCTGGTTGTTCGTTCATCAATCGCCACGCTCAAAAATATTAAGGATCGGCAAACAACGGCCGATAAAAATCACAGTCAGGTATTTTGCCAGAGCTGAGCGTCGACCGAGAAAAATGTCAGACATTCTTCCCCTTTCCATCGGTGTACTGCCGACCCACAACCATTACGGCCTGCGCAATACCCAAGCGCTGGCCGGGGTGAGTCATGTGTGGCAGGACTTCTTCGCCCGTGCGTTGGCCGAGCAGCTCGGTGAAACGTCGGACGCGCTCGCCGCCAAGACGCCTGCCCCGGCAGACCCGTCGGTTGAACCCCGCGAAGGCGCCGACCTGCTGGCGCAGATCCTCACCCAGCGTGAGTGCGATGTGAAAGACACCGAGATCGCCCCGCCGGAACCGCTCTTCCTGCCAATTGCCGAGTTCGAAACCGAGCTGCTGCCACCGGCCGCGACGCCGTTCCCGGAAGAAGAAGTCATCGCCCAGCAACGCCAGCAAGCGTTTGAAAGCGAGTGGGTGCGCCCCATTGTGCTGAACGCCGGCCAACCGCTACCCGCGCCGGGCCCGGCGCCACAACCACGCCCGCTACACCTGCCGATTGCCGAATTCGAGCTGGACCTGCTGCCACCGGCCGCCACGCCGTACCTTGAAGAAGAATTGCTGGCGCAGCAAAAGGCCCTGGATTTCGACTATTACTGGGCGCGCCCGCTGGTGACCCACAACCTGCGCCTGGCCGCCTGAGCCTTAGCGACACACCCACCAACGCCCCATGTCCAGATGGAAATGGTTGCGATGGGCGGCGTTGTAGTCCGGACTCAACACCACGTTGAAATCATCACAGGCGCCATCGCGTACCAAACGCAGGAAACGCGCGCTGTCGCCCTGCCCTGGCCAATCCTTGAGCACGCTGATGCTGCGCCCATCCGCCAGGCGAAAACCGGCGATATCCAGAGCATTGGCCGAGGCGTGCTGGCTGAGCCTTGCGTCGGCGCGATTGTAGATATTACGGCAGGCAAAACTGCCCAAATGCTCGACGCGGCTCACCGCTTGGCCAAATACGGCCTGGGCCGCCGGTTGCAGGCTGTGGCGCTCAAACAACGCGAACGCCACCGCCAGCGGGCAACTGGCGAGAAAGCTGCTGCTCAACGCCACGTCAGCGCCCTGCACACGCAGGACATTGCGCAAAGGGCACGCCGCATCGGCCGATGTATCAGCCTGGCGACTCACGCGCAGGCCGGAGATGTTCAGTACCTGGTCACACAACGCCGGATCGTCCTGTAAACGACTGAGCTTGTAGCGCGTCAACAGGTTGGGGCTCGCTCGCACATCCAAAGGCGCCCAAGGGTTCCACTCAGCCGGCATCGGCACCCAACCGCGCCAGACCGCCAGCGCAAAGGCGCCCACCAGCAACAGCAACACACTCAACGCCTTGACCACACCCACGGCTCAATCCTCAAAGTAGCCCGAGCTGCTCCGCCACGGGTTCTCGATGCAAGGTGGGCAGCGGCGGTAACCCTGGCAGACGCACCATCAGTTTGGCGTGGAAGCGCAGCGCCAACTGTGCCGCGAGACGGTTGTCCGACGTGTGCAGGAACATATAGGGCGTGCGGCCTTCTTCGATCCAACTGGCGATCTTTTCCACCCAGGGAATCAGGAACGGGTCATTGGCCTCAAGGTCCGGATGCCCGATGAAGCGCACCTGGGGAAACTGCGTCAATGCCGCTGGGCGCGGTGGCACCCGGGGCTTTTTGGACTGGGCATGCAGCACCGCTTCGGAGGTAGAGGTACAACTGAACAGCGCTCGTGGATCGAGGCAGATGCGCTCGACACCGCGGTCGCGCAACAGGCGGTTGAGCATGCGCTCAGCATCACCCTTGGCGAAGAACTGTTCATGACGCACTTCCACAGCCAGCGGCCGATCGATGCCATCGAGAAATCCAGCCAGCTCCGCCAGGCGCTGCGGCGTAAAGCTTTTTGAGAGCTGCAACCACAGCGGTGAAACGCGCTCACCTAAAGGGCCCATCAAGCCGACAAAGCTTTCTGCCGCCGGCAACTGTTCACGCAAATCGCCAGCATGGCTGATATCGCCAGGGAATTTGGCGGTGAAGCGAAAATCATCAGGCATGATTTCGGCCCAGCGCTGCACAGTGGCGGCCGAGGGGCGAGCGTAAAAAGTGGTATTGCCTTCAACGGCGTTGAAGACCTGAGAATAGAGCCCGAGGTAATCGTTGGAACGTGCATCAACCGGATACAGGTACTCGCGCCAGGCGTTTTCACTCCAGGACGGGCAGCCGATGTAATAAGGCAAACGCATCAGATATGGATATCGAGACCCAGCACTTCCATATCCCATTCGACAAAGCCGGCAGTGGTCAGGTAGCTGGCCAAGGCGGTGGCAACGCTTTTGCTCATGGAACGGGGAAAGACCATGTCTTGCTGACGGGCAGGAACGCCGCTGATGCGTGCGCTCGCGGCGCCTTGCGCTTTGGAAGGCGTATCGGTGTGTACTTCGATGAAGTCCGGTGAATCTTCGACGGATTCGTCTACCGTCACGCTCGCCTTGCGCGGCTTACGCTTGAGGGGGTAGGACTGTGAGGAAAAACCGTCTATACGCATACATGCAGACTCGGTATCAATGATGGCAATTTAGCGGCACTTTCCATGGCGCGCAAATGCTCTGGTGATAACTAGAACACATAATTTGTAAAAGGTTTAAAAACCCAGGCAAATTCTGACGATTGGCGAAATTTGCCGCCGAATGCCCACATTTCTGGCGTCAAATAATCCCGCGCTCGGCCTTGGTTTGCGCGACTTTATCGCGCAGGTACACCGGTGCTGCCTGGTCCGCTGCAACTGCCTCGCCACGCTCAAACGCGAAACGCGCCAACGACAGCAGGTCTTCGGCGTGGGGCAACATCGTCGCGTCCTGCTCGGCACACGTCACCTTGATGCGTTCGCCATAACCCCAGCCCGTGCCGGCACCGAACCAATCGCCGCTGGCGTCAGCGGGCAACTGCGCCGTTTCGGGGGCCAGCACCGCTTCGGCACCGACCAGGCGCATTTCGCCGGCGGTCTCACGGTAGCAACCCCAGTAAACCTCATCCATGCGCGCATCAATCGCCGCTGCCACTTGCGACGCACCGTGCTCACGCAACGCACGCTGGGCCAGCACCGCCAGGTTGGAAACCGGCAACACCGGGCGCTCCAGGGCAAAGGCCAGGCCCTGCACCACGCCAATGGCGATGCGCACGCCAGTGAATGCACCGGGGCCACGGCCAAACGCGATGGCATCCACGGCAGCCAGGGTGGTACCGGCGTCTTCAAGCAGTTGCTTGATCATCGGCAACAATTTCTGCGCGTGCAGGCGCGGGATCACCTCGTAGTGGCTCGTGACCTTGCCATCATGCAGCAAGGCAACGGAGCAAGCTTCAGTCGCGGTGTCCAGGGCCAGCAGGGTGCTCATCGGTGTGGGTGTCCAAGTCGGAAAAAAGTGCGCCAGTATAAACAACAACGACCCGCAAGCGGGCCGTTGTCTGTGCCGCCGATCACAGGATCAGCTCAGTGCTTGCAGCACCTTGGCGGTGATAGCCTCTACCGAGCCCACGCCAGGGATGTGGCTGTATTTCGGCTTGCCCTGGGCTGCGGACAGCTTCTGGTAGAAGTCCACCAGGGGCTTGGTCTGGGAATGGTAGACCGACAGGCGATGACGCACGGTTTCTTCGGTGTCGTCTTTACGCTGCACCAGGTCTTCGCCGGTGACATCGTCCTTGCCTTCGACTTTCGGCGGGTTGTAGACGATGTGGTACACGCGGCCCGAGCCTTCGTGAACGCGACGGCCAGCGATACGCTGAACGATCTCTTCGTCTTCAACTGCGATCTCGACCACAGCGTCCAACTCCACGCCCGCCTTCACCAGGGCTTCAGCCTGGGGAATGGTGCGTGGGAAGCCGTCGAACAGGAAACCGTTCTTGCAGTCTTCCTGGCTGATGCGTTCCTTGACCAGGTTGATGATCAGGTCATCGGAGACCAGGCCGCCGCTGTCCATCACGCTCTTGGCGATCAGGCCCAGCTCGGTGCCAGCCTTGACGGCCGCACGCAGCATGTCGCCGGTGGAGATTTGTGGAATGCCGAATTTTTCAGTGATGAACTTTGCCTGAGTACCTTTACCGGCCCCGGGAGCTCCCAGCAGAATGACGCGCATCGATGTGCTCCTCAATTTTTTATAGAGATGACGCTCGGATTCGCCGCGTGGGGCCAATCTCGTAAAAATGTGGTTCTAGGCCGATCAAACGGCCAAAGGCTGATCAAGATACACAGCGGGCCCTCACCATACAAGCCGCCAAAAGTAGGAGAAACCCGCGCCGCACATGCGTCAGCGCCAGGGTGCGCCTGGGCGCAACCCACCCCCTCAAACGACGACCGCCCGTTTCCGGGCGGTCGTCGCGGTTTATCCGCAAGCCATTGAGTACACGCAAAAAACCTCAACCGGTGTTGCGCAAACCAGCCGCGATACCGGCCACGGACACCAGCAGCGCCTGTTCCAGAGGGCTGTCTTGGGCAGCCTCCTGCTGGCGCGAACGTGCCAGCAACTCGGCCTGCAACAGGTGCAAGGGGTCCAGGTAGGTGTTGCGCAGACGGATGAACTCCAGGGTGTCGGGGCTATGGGCCAGCAGCTGCGACTGGCCGGTCAGGCCAAGCACCACGTCGCACGCCTGCGACAATAGGTCGCGTAAGTGCGCACCCAATGCCAGCAGGTCCGGCTGCACCAGGCGCTCATCATAAAGACGGGCGATATCGGCATCGGCCTTGGCCAGCACCATCTCCAGCATGTCGATGCGCGTACGAAAGAACGGCCACTGCTCGCGCATTTGCCCCAGCAATTGACCTTCGCCACGCTCCAGCGCCTTGCTCAGTGCCGCTTCCCAGCCGAGCCAGGCGGGCAGCATCAGGCGCGTCTGGGTCCAGCCAAAGATCCACGGGATGGCGCGCAAGCTTTCAATCCCGCCCGCACGACGCTTGGCCGGGCGGCTGCCCAAAGGCAAACGGCCCAACTCCTGCTCCGGCGTGGACTGGCGGAAGTATTCGACGAACTGCGGATTTTCCCGCACAACGGCCCGGTAAGCGCTGACACCGTCTGCCGCCAACTCATCCATCAGATGCCGCCAGGCAGGCTCGGGCGGCGGCGGCGGCAACAAAGTCGCTTCCAGTACCGCAGCCAGGTAGAGATTGAGGTTCTGCTCGGCGATATCCGGCAGACCGAATTTGAAGCGAATCATCTCGCCCTGTTCAGTGGTACGGAAACGCCCCGCCACCGAGCCCGGCGGCTGCGACAGGATGGCCGCGTGCGCCGGGCCGCCGCCACGACCAACGGTGCCGCCGCGACCGTGAAACAACAACAGCTCCACCTGTTGCTCGCGGCAGATATCCACCAGGCGTTCCTGGGCGCGGTACTGCGCCCAGGCGGCGGCCGTGGTGCCGGCATCCTTGGCCGAATCCGAGTAGCCAATCATCACTTCCTGCGGGCCCTGCAAGCGCGCGCGGTAACCTGGCAGTTGCAGCAGGCGCTCCATCACTGGCCCTGCGTTATCCAGGTCGGCCAGGGTTTCGAACAAGGGCACTACGCGCATTGGCCGCTGTACGCCCGACTCCTTCAACAGCAGTTGCACCGCCAGCACATCCGACGCGGCACCGGCCATGGAAATGACATACGAACCTAGTGATGCGGCCGGTGCGGCGGCGATTTCCTTGCAGGTATTCAATACCTCGGCAGTGTCCGCCGAGGGTTTGAAGTAACCCGGCAGCAATGGCCGCCGATTGGTCAGCTCCTGGGTCAGGAAGCTGATACGCGCCTCCTCATCCCAGTCCTCATAACGCCCCAGGCCCAGGTAATCGGTGATTTCGGTCATGGCCGCCGAGTGGCGGCTGGAGTCCTGGCGCACGTCCAGGCGCACCAGGAACAGGCCGAACGTCACGGCACGGCGCAGGCAGTCGAGCAACGGGCCATCGGCGATCACGCCCATGCCGCATTCGTGCAGGGACTGGTAGCACAGCTGCAGCGGGTCGAGCAGGTCGCGGTTGTTCTGCAACACGTCGGCCGGTGCCGGAGTGGTGCTGGTCAACGAGGTGTGGGCCCACTGGCGCGTGGCGCGCAGACGTTCACGCAGTTGCTTGAGCAAGGCACGATAGGGTTCGACGCTGTCACCGACTTTGGCGTGCAACGCCGGGCTGGCCTGCTGCATCGACAGCTCGGAAGCCAGCTGATCAATGTCGCGCAGATACAAATCCGCCGCCATCCAGCGCGCCAGCAACAGCACTTCGCGAGTGACCGGCGCGGTGACGTTCGGGTTGCCGTCACGGTCGCCGCCCATCCACGAAGCAAAGCGAATCGGCGCAGCCTCCAAGGGCAGGCGCAGGCCGGTGGCGGCGTGCAGGGCCTGGTCGGCCTTGCGCAGGTAATTGGGGATGGCGTGCCACAGCGAATGCTCGATCACCGCAAAGCCCCATTTGGCTTCATCCACCGGCGTGGGGCGCACGCGCCGGATTTCTTCGGTGTGCCAGGCTTCGGCGATCAAGCGTTGCAAGCGCTCGCGGATCTGCTCGCGCTCGGCGGTGGTGAGGTCACGGTGATCCTGCAAAGCCAGTTGCGCAGCAATGGCGTCGTACTTTTGGATCAGCGTGCGGCGGGCCACTTCGGTGGGGTGGGCGGTGAGCACCAGTTCGATGTCCAGCCGCGTCAACTGCCGGGCCAGGGACTCATTGCTGTGCCCTTCGTTTTGCAGGCGAGCCAGCAATTCTGGCAAGACCCGGGATTCGAACGGCGCAGATTGCGATTCATCGCGCCGATGAATCAACTGATATTGCTCGGCAATGTTGGCCAGGTTGAGGAACTGGTTGAAGGCTCGGGCCACCGGCAGCAACTCGTCCTCCTGCAATTGATTGAGGCTGGTGCTCAACTCATCGCCAGCGGTTTTCTCTGAAACGGCTCCGCGACGGTCGGCCTTGGCGCCTTTGCGGATCTGCTCGATCTTATCGAGGAAAGCCTCGCCGTACTGCTCTCGAATGGTGTTGCCCAACAGCTCACCCAGCAGGTGAACATCCTCACGCAAGCGTGCATCGATATCACTCATCAGCCAATCTCCAGCCAGAAATCCGGGACGCGCAGGGGGTTCAGAGTGCCGCCGACGTCGGTTTCTGACAAGGCCGAACGCAAACGACTTTAAACCTTGGCGCTTACAGCTAGTCTCAACGGTAAGTCGCCGCGTTATTCCGCAGGCGGCTGGTCACTCATCACCGCCTGCCCTGGCAGGCTTTATTGAGGTAGCCATGAAAATTCGAGAACTGGCCCAGCATTGGGAAGAAACCGCCAAGGGTCGCCTGACCAAGACTGAGTACGCCATTCATCTGGATGTAGAAGCCGCTGCCCGGCTGGCGGCCATTGCCGAGATGTACCCCAAGCGCCACGTTGAAGAACTGCTCGGCGAGCTGATCGGCGCCGCCCTGGAAGAGCTGGAAGCCAGCTTTCCTTACATCCAGGGCCAGCAGGTGATTGCCACCGATGAAGAGGGTGACCCCCTGTATGAAGACGTCGGCCCCACACCACGTTTTCTCACGTTATCCCGTCGCCACTTGCACGATTTGTCGGCCGTTACTGACAAACAAAAGCACTGATAAACATTTATTGACGTCAATTAAACCCACGTATTCCGGGCCTTTTAAGGGCCCGGAGGTACCGCCGCGCGCCGCGAAAGTTCCATTTTTTAAACACTGACCAGTCAGTCAGATATTTTTTTAGGCAAATCGCCATATCCGCTGAACTTTTGAAAAAAGCCTCCGGTCACAGCCAGTAGCCATCACGTGTGGAACGGTCGTTTGAACGGACGCCATGTGCTTTATCGACGGGCCCGAAATCGATACGCCCCGATGGATTTTGATGTTTTTCAGGAGTTATCCAATGGAGTTGAAGACGATGAACACCAGCACTGCCAAATCCTCGTTTAACCATCTGCGCGGGCTCAAATTGGCCGCGCTGGCAATCGGCACCAGCTTCGTTCTGGCTGGCTGCGCCGGCAACCCTCCAACCGAGCAGTACGCCGTGACCCAATCGGCCGTCAACAGCGCAGTCAGCGCCGGCGGCACCGAGTACGCGGCGGTGGAAATGAAGTCGGCCCAGGACAAGCTCAAAGAAGCTGAGATTGCCATGCACGACAAGAACTACGACAAGGCTCGCCAACTGGCTGAACAAGCCGAGTGGGATGCCCGCGTCGCTGAGCGTAAAGCCCAGGCTGCCAAGGCTCAACAGGCTGTGAAGGACTCCCAGAAGGCTGTTGACGAACTGCGTAAAGAAGGCATGCGCCCAGCTGCAATCATGCAGAAGTAAGCCGCAGCCTCTTGACTGCATCGCACCTGATATCGAATTGAAAGGACGACACGACTATGCGTAAACAATTGATGATCCCTGCCCTGCTGGCGATGAGCGTTGCCTTGGCGGCCTGCTCCACCCCGCCGAACGCGAACCTGGAAAATGCGCGGACCAATTTCTCGTCCCTGCAAACCAACCCGCAAGCCACCAAGCTGGCCGCGCTGGAAACCAAAGACGCCAGCGACTGGCTGGACAAGGCTGACAAAGCCTACCGCGACAAGGAAGACGAGAAGAAAGTCGACCAACTGGCCTACCTGACCAATCAGCGCGTTGAAGTGGCCAAGGACACCATCGTCCTGCGCGAATCCGAAGCCAAGCTGAAAAACGCCGGTGACGAACGTGCCCGCGCCCTGCTGGACGCCCGTGATGCGCAAATCAAGCAACTGCAAAACAGCTTGAACGCCAAGCAAACCGATCGCGGCACCCTGGTGACGTTCGGTGACGTGCTGTTCGCCACCAACAAGTCCGACCTGAAATCCAGCGGCCTGGTGAACATCACCAAGCTGGCTCAGTTCCTGCGCGACAACCCGGACCGTAAAGTGATCGTCGAAGGCTACACCGACAGCACCGGTTCCGATTCGTACAACCAGAGCCTGTCTGAGCGTCGTGCTGCTTCCGTTCAACGTGCACTGGCTCAGCAAGGCGTGGATATCTCGCGCATCGTGACCCAGGGTTATGGCAAGGAATACCCGGTTGCCGATAACGGCAGCGTTTCCGGCCGCGCCATGAACCGTCGCGTTGAAGTGACCATCTCCAACGACAACCAGCCGGTCAAGCCACGGTCTTCCGTCGCTAACTGATCAATAGCCTGGTAAAAAGCCCCGCCTTTAGGCGGGGCTTTTTCGTTGCCGCTCATGAAAGCGCATTCAAGCTTTAGTAATGGAAGTATCCGACGCTGCTGAGTTGTACATGCCCCCATGGTATTCACGAGCGCTGTCGCCCATTGTTGATGGATAACATTGAAACGAAAAAAAACCACCAGAAACGGTGGTTTTTTTGACTAGGGAAACTTGATCTTGCGATCAGTATCTTCATCTGGCGGCGTTATCTTGTTGTTATGACGGGAGGTATCAGTTGAGCAACCTGCCAACTGATTACGCGCCTGTTCTTGCGCATCCGCCCGCTCCAACGCCTGATGCGCCCTGGCCATGGCCAGCATATTGCATATCGCATCAATTCTTATCACTGCCTTCCCGCCCCCACTTCGCGTAATTACATTGCCCTTTGTGGCATCAGACGCAATTGGGTTCCAAACAATTTCGTTACGAGGTCCTGGCACGTCGATGATGTCTGTAAGGCCACTGATATGAAAAACCGCCGCTAAAAGGCGGGCTCTGGGAGGGATGCCGATCAGTAGTTGATCGAGCCTTGACTCTCTGCGCCGCCAGTCTGAATTTGGCCTTGGCCCGATGCGTCACCCTCACCGCCTTGTGCACCTTGGGCCGTTTGTTTTTCTGCCAGCAGCTTCTGCAGTTTTTTAAGCAACTCTTCGAGACTCTCATCCCCGCCAGCGCCTTGGGAGCCACCGGAACCTTGAGCGCCTCCAGCCCCCTGGGAACCACCGGAGCCACCCGAACCAGAATCTTGCGAACCTTCGCCGCGTTTAGCTTCAATTAGCTGTTTGAGCTGCTGAATTTGCTGATCAAGACTCTGCGAAGGGCTCTGGGCGCCTCCTGAATTGCTCACGCCAACTGAAGATGCTGCGCCAATACCATCCATAAAACTCGTACTCCAGAGTGATAAATAAAGTGGACTGATCAGCCAGACCAATCAGTCCATCATCTGTGGCGCACGGGTGAAGATGGTTCCAGCCTATAAAGGTTCGGGCGATCCCTGAGCGACTAACCGGGAAACTCAACGGTATGTTTCATACCACGCAAAAACCCAGGCTCACTGTTGTAACTGCGGGGTTTCCTGGCCCATGCAACGCACGGCCTGCTTCTTATTGTTCACCAGCACGCCGCTCAAGCCTTTCTGTTCGGTATCAAACATCACCAACACGCCGTCAACGCACTGCGCCACTTGCGCCGCCGGGGTCAGGGAGACCTTGTAATCCTCACCCGGCACGGTCTTGAGCATGGTGAAGTCGCTGAGCAGCAACGCATCTTCCGGCTTGGCGAAGTGCAGGTAGCCGTAGTACCACAGGCAGCCAACGGTACCGATGATGGTGCCGATGCCGGTGAGAATCAGCGGGATCATGTTGCGTTCTTCGCTCATTGCGGGCTCTCTGATGAATCAACTTTAGGAATAGGGTAATTCGGAATTTCGCCCAGGCGGCGCAAGCCGTTGAAGTGCTGTGGGTCGTCCAGGTAACGCAGCATCACGGTCTGCCAGGTTTTGTCGGCAAAGGTCTGCACATGGCCGCCACGGGTCAGTTGCAACACCCTGGGCGGCGGAGCGGCCTGATACAGGCGGATGCCATTGGCCACCGGCACGATGGGATCATCCAGGCTGTGGAACAGCAGCTTGGGCACGCCGGTCACGCGGGGCATGGCATTGATCGCACTGTCGGCGTCGGGCACCAGCCACGACAGCGGCACCTGCAACGGCCAGGTTAACCAGGAAGTGCTCAAGGCGAATTGTCCTACGTCACGATAACTGGCTGGCACGCCGTCCAGTACCAACGCTTTGAGTTGGGCTTGACGCTCCGGGTGGGCTGCCAGGTAATGCACCGCCAGTGCACCGCCCAGGCTTTGCCCGAGAATAATCAGCGGTTTACCCTGGGTTTCAGGCGCCTTGTCGATCCAGCCGAATGCGGCGTCGATATCCTGGTAGACCGCCGGCAACGATGGCTTGCCTTCCGACAGCCCATAGCCGCGATAGTCCAGCAATAGCACTTGATAGCCCTGTTCCGGCAACCACCAACTGCCCCCCAGGTGCCAGGCGAGGTTACCGCCGTTGCCGTGCAAATGCAGGACGGTGCCCTTGAGCGCTACACCAGGTTTGGCCGGCAGCCACCAGGCGTGCAGTTTCACCCCGTCTGCGGTGGTGAGCGTGACGTCGCGGTATTGCAGGTGGGCTTTTTCCGGGGTGAATGGCAGGCCGGGCTCGGGGTAGAACAGCAAGGCGCTGCAACCGTTCAATGTGAGTAGCAGGCATAAAATGCCGAGGATTCTCATCCGTTGAAGCCTCGCGAAAGTTCTGAAGACCCATGGAGATCAAATGTGGGAGCTGGCTTGCCTGCGATAGCGGTCTATCAGTTGAATGAGTGCTGGCTGACTCACCGCTATCGCAGGCAAGCCAGCTCCCACATTTTGATTCGGTTTCGTCAGTTAAAGGATATTGGAGTAATCCGCCTCGATCCGGTCCAGGCTCAAGTGGTTGAGGAAGTTGGAGAAGCACATCCAGGCCGCCAGCGCGTTCATGTCGCGAAACTGCTCGGGCAAATACTTGGGGGGCACCACCAGGCCTTCGTCGACCAATTGGCGCAGGGTGCGCATGTCTTCAAGGGTGGTCTTGCCGCAGAACAGCAGCGGCACCTGTTCCAGCTTGCCTTTGCGTACGGCGAGCTGAATGTAGTTGTAAACCATGATAAAGCCCTTGAGGTAGGACAAATCCTTGGTAAATGGCAGACCGGTGGGCACCGAACCACGGAATACCCGGCTGGCATTCCCATAGCTTTCGGCCATTTCAAAGCCTTGCTCGCGGAAGAACTCGAACACCTGCAGGAAGTCGGCGCCCTCCTCCACCATATGGATGGCGCGTGTCCGGTTGGTGAGTTTGCGCAAGCGGCTGGGATAGGAGGCAAACGTGATGATTTCCATCAGGATCGCCAGGCCTTCCTGGGTAACGGTGGACGACGGCGGGCCCTTGGACAGGAACGTGCAGATCGGCTGGTTCTGGCCGTTAAGGGTGGTGCCCACATGCACCAGGCCTTCATGCACTTCCAGGGCGCGCACGTCGCGGTCGTTGAACATCGCGTCGGCGCGGATCTTGATGTAGTCGGCGCCCGCCGCCGCATCGGCGACGATGCCGTCGGACTCGAACACGCGGATGGTTTCTTCCGCCTCGCCAAACACCTTGTTCAGGCGGGTTTGCAGCAGGCTGACCGCATCTTTGGCGGTGAGGGTCTTGGCTTCGTCCTTGAGGTCACCCCGACCGTCGATGTTGTTCAGGTAGTCGGAGAGCATCAGGCCAAGGTCGGCCAGGGTCGGGTCGCCGGCGTGGAACGCATCGGAGGCGGCGCCGTACAGCTCCTGGGAAATCAGGCCGAAGTCCTCGGTGCCGCGCGCTTCAAGCATGCGCACCACCATCCGGTATTCGCGGCACATGCGCCGCATGATCTGCCCCACCGGACTGAATTGCCCAAGGCGACGGGTGATGTCGCGCTCGATGTTCTGGAACTCCAGCTTGACCGCACTGGAATCGAACGACAGCGGCCGGTTCAGGTAGTAATCACGGTCTACGGCAGGCATCGCCTTGCCTTTGGCCTTGAGGAATCCCTGGCGAATGTTCTCGTCCCATTTCACCGCATCGAGGACACGGATCGGTGTTTGCGCCAGCACAATGCGATCGGACAAGGTGCGTATCGTCTGCTGGTAATCGTCCACCCGGTGCTTCCTCTTTAAACGTTATTGGCCCACGCGCAGGTAGCGCACGGCTTCACATCTGAGCAGCAGGCCCATCAGAGGTGGGAGCTGGCTTGCCTGCGATACAGACACCTCGGTGCTTCAGAAAAACCAAGGTGATGCTATCGCAGGCAAGCCAGCTCCCACCCAAAGCAGATTGCGCACAGGGCTAGACCGAGGCCAATACCAGGTGCATGTAGCGCTTGAGGATTTCAAGCATCTCTTCCCCGGTCAGAGGCTCTGCGCCGCCCAACAGGCCCTGATATTCCATCCGACTGATGATAGCCGTCAACACCTTGGCATCCTGCTGCGGCTCGCGGGAGCCCAATACCTGGAAAAACTGCCCGGTGCCCTGCAACAGGATCTGTTGATGGGAACGTACCAGTTCGGCCAGGCGTGGGTTGAGCAGGGCTTCCTGGCGAAAGGCCTGTTCGGCCATCAGGTATTCGCGCCGGTTGGTGAGTTGGCGCAGCACATAGTCGGCGGTCAGGCGCGCGATGTCATCGGCCAGTTGCGAGCGCGACTCCGGGCTGCCGTCGCCATAGGCGACCATCTCGCGTAACAGGCCTTCGTTACGCACCCACAGCTTGCCCATGAACGCGGCGCTGCGTTCCACGTACTGGGCGAAGGTATCGGTGAGCAGGTCGTCGATGTCTTTGAAGTAATAGGTGGTGGCCGACAGCGGCACCCCCGCCTCTGCCGCCACTGCCCGGTGACGCACGGCCCGCACGCCATCGCGCACGACGATACGCATGGCCGCATCGAGAATGTCTTGCCGGCGTTGCTCGCTGCCCCGCCGACTGGCCTTGCGGCCCTGGTACTGAACGCTTTCAGCCACGGCAGCAGCAATGCCGGCGGCACCTTCTTGAGCTATTACGCGGTTCACCACACTTCTTCCTTTAGAGGTGACGCGGAGCGTCACAGGGTGCATTCCCACGCAGAGCGTGGGAACGATCACTGACGAGCACCACTTGAACAGGCCACATAAAAAAGCCGCCTTATAAAAGGCGGCTTCGGATTTCGCTACGGTTACGCTTGTGGCCGCATATGCGGGAACAGGATCACATCGCGGATCGACGGCGAGTTGGTCAACAACATCACCAGACGGTCGATGCCGATGCCTTCACCGGCAGTGGGCGGCATGCCGTATTCCAAGGCCCGTACGAAGTCGGCATCGTAGTGCATGGCTTCGTCGTCACCGGCGTCCTTGTCGGCCACCTGGGCCATGAAACGCTCGGCCTGGTCTTCCGCGTCGTTAAGCTCGGAATAGGCGTTGGCGATTTCGCGGCCACCGATGAACAGCTCGAAACGGTCGGTGACGTTCGGGTTGTCGTCGTTGCGACGGGCCAGCGGCGACACTTCGAACGGGTACTGGGTAATGAAGTGCGGCTGTTCCAGCTTGTGCTCCACCAGCTCTTCGAAAATCATCACCTGCAGCTTGCCCAGGCCTTCGAAGCCCAGCACCTTGGCGCCGGCTTTCTTGGCAATGGCACGGGCCTTGTCGATGTCGTTGAGGTCGTCAGCGGTCAGCTCGGGGTTGTACTTGAGGATCGAGTCGAACACCGACAGGCGCACGAACGGCTCGCCGAAGTGGAACACCTTGTCGCCGTACGGCACGTCAGTGCTGCCCAGGACCAGCTGTGCCAGCTCGCGGAACAGCTCTTCGGTCAGGTCCATGTTGTCTTCGTAGTCGGCGTAGGCCTGGTAGAACTCCAACATGGTGAATTCTGGGTTGTGACGGGTCGAGACGCCTTCGTTGCGGAAGTTGCGGTTGATCTCGAACACTTTCTCGAAGCCGCCAACCACCAGGCGCTTGAGGTACAGCTCCGGCGCGATACGCAGGAACATTTCCATGTCCAGCGCGTTGTGGTGGGTTTCGAACGGCTTGGCTGCGGCACCACCGGGGATGGTCTGCAGCATCGGGGTTTCCACTTCCAGGAAGTCACGTTGCATCAGGAAGCTGCGGATGTGGGCAATGACTTGCGAGCGCACGCGGAAGGTCTGGCGCACGTCTTCGTTGACGATCAGGTCAACGTAACGCTGGCGATAGCGCTGTTCGGTGTCGGTCAGGCCGTGGTGCTTGTCTGGCAGCGGGCGCAGGGACTTGGTCAGCAGGCGCACGTTGGTCATCTCGACGTACAGGTCGCCCTTGCCGGAACGGGCCAGGGTGCCTTCGGCTGCGATGATGTCGCCCATGTCCCAGGTTTTCACCGAGGCCAGGGTTTCTTCGGACAGGGTCTTGCGGTTGACGTAGACCTGGATGCGACCGGTCATGTCCTGGATCACCATGAACGAGCCACGGTTGAGCATGATGCGACCTGCCACCTTGACCGGGATCGCAGCCTCTGCCAGTTCTTCCTTGGTCTTGTCCGCGTATTGCTTCTGCAAGGCATCGCAGTAGTTGTCGCGACGGAAGTCGTTGGGGAAGGCGTTACCCTTGGCGCGCTCGGCAGCAAGCTTTTCCTTGCGCAGGGCGATCAGGGAGTTTTCTTCCTGTTGCAGGGCTTGCGGGTCGAGTTGTTGGTCGCTCATGTCTTTTGAAATTCCATCACAGGTACGTTTTCCCCAGCCTTCGGCTGGGGATCGCGGGCAAGCCCGCTCCTACAGAATAATTTAGAGGCCGGATTTCAGGCTGGCTTCCAGGTATTCGTCGATATCGCCGTCGAGTACCTTGTCGCAGTCGCTGCGTTCGATGTTAGTGCGCAGATCCTTGATCCGCGAGGCATCGAGCACGTACGAACGGATCTGGTGACCCCAGCCGATATCCGACTTGGTGTCTTCCAGCGCCTGGGAAGCGGCGTTGCGCTTCTGCATTTCCTGCTCATACAACTTGGCCCGCAGCATTTTCATGGCGGTGTCCTTGTTGGCGTGCTGGGAACGTTCGTTCTGGCAGCTGACCACGGTGTTGGTCGGTACGTGGGTAATACGTACGGCCGAGTCAGTGGTGTTTACGTGCTGACCACCGGCACCGGAGGAACGGTAGGTGTCGATGCGCAGGTCGGCCGGGTTGATCTCGATTTCCACCTTGTCGTCGATCTCTGGCGAGACGAACACCGCAGAGAATGAGGTGTGGCGACGGTTGCCGGAGTCGAACGGGCTCTTGCGCACCAGGCGGTGCACGCCGATCTCGGTGCGCAGCCAGCCAAAGGCGTATTCGCCCTTGATGTGCACGGTCGCGCCCTTGATACCGGCCACTTCACCGGCGGACAGTTCCATGATGGTCGCGTCGAAACCGCGCTTGTCAGCCCAGCGCAGGTACATGCGCAGCAGGATGTTGGCCCAGTCCTGGGCCTCGGTGCCACCGGAACCGGCCTGGATATCCAGGTAGGCGTTGTTCGGGTCCATTTCATGGCTGAACATGCGGCGAAATTCAAGCTTGGCGAGGTTTTCCTCGAGACGGGCCAGCTCGGCGACGACATCGCCCACTGCGCCTTCGTCGTTTTCTTCGACGGCCATGTCCAGCAGGTCGCGGCAATCACCCAGGCCGGTGTTCAGTTCGTCGAGGGTATCGACGATCTGTGCCAGCGCAGCGCGCTCGCGCCCCAGTTCCTGGGCGTATTCAGGTTTGTTCCAGACACTCGGATCTTCAAGCTCGCGATTGACCTCGGTCAGACGCTCATGCTTTTGATCGTAGTCAAAGATACCCCCGAATAGTTTCGGAGCGCTCGGACAGGTCCTTGATGGTGTTAAGGATCGGGTTGATTTCCATGGCGGGCAGCACTCGTTGGCGAACTTTTGAAAGCCGGCGAGTATAACGGCAAACGGCTGGAAACGGCAGCCCGCTTGGTCGATTCTGCCAAGACAGCGCTTCCCTCTCGTCACGCTTGCTTCGGTGACAGACACGCGACCATCACAGCATTTCCTATAGGTTGACGATGCCGCGCGTTAGAAAACCCCACCTACTACTCGCTAAAACCAGACCGCTCATCTGTTTATACAAATAATTTGAAAATTCAAATCAGAGCCTGCCTAAAAGACTACAAACCAACCCACTCCAATAAAAACAAACAATTAGGTTTCTAGCCAAATCATCCCAAGACTCAAGTGATAAACATACAAGAATATAAACACATCAGTTTCAGAACCGTCTTACAAAGACTCCTACACGCATAAAATCAAATCAAAACGCCATCAGTTTTTTCTTTCTTCCCTCTCAAATAAGTTTGATCAAAGCGCCTGAGCTTTTTCTTCAGGACGCAGAAATTTCTAACGATCACTCTCACAAAAATGGAGAGGCTCTATGGCACAACAAGGGTGGCAGCCAGGACAACCTTTAGAACTCAAGCCGACGATAATTACCGCCGGGAGACGAAACACTTATTGGGGTGGTGAAGGCGGAGGCTACGTAGGAAGTGGAGATGGCTGGGGCCTTCAAGAAGGGCCACGTCGAGGTGAAGGAGACCGCAGCCGCTTCAAGCAGTTTGACTTCCCTAGCACCACCGCCGATTTCATTGGAGAGCAAAAGTACAATCAATCCTTGATTGACGCGGAGCACAGCGCACGGTTCGCAACGCTCACTACTGACACTGAACGCGAACTCGCAGAGAAACAGCAAGCCGCGAAAGCTTCACAGGCACTCACAGAGACAGCCTTAGCCATTCTCGATCAAAAAATCGCATTTGAAATCATCGACGCGAAAAAATCCAAATACGCCAGTACTGCGCCACTCATCTATGGGCTCTATGATCAAAGCCCTTTTTACCTGATGGAAAACTTAACGTATACAAAGCTACGTGAAACGCTTGCCTCTTCTGACCCGATAAACAATCTGGGCGATGCCTACACACTTTACGACAGCGTCTGGAGGGCCGCACAAGAACTCAAGGCTCTCTCGCTCTCCATAGACATTCTGACTAAAAAACTTTCAGGGTTGGCAAAGGCCCGGCAAACGCTGGAGGCCAATTTAGCCGAACATGATCCTGGCTGGGCAAATTTACACAATGAGTATCTGAAGGTCATTGCAGATGAGTTGGAAATTCAGGTGCAGTTGCTGCCGGAATACCTGCAGGTGGAACTCGCCTCTCTTGCCGGTTCGGTCGTTGGATTGACACCCGACCAGACCCTCATGCTTTACAAAAACACGCTGGAAAAAATGATCGTAGAAACGATGGCTGCGATCAAACCTATTGACCCACCGTTAGCCATAAACCGGAACGGGTTGATGATTTACTATCCCGCAGCCAACCCACGGGTTACACCGCCACTGAGCAAACCCGAGCTTGAGGGACTCAAACAGCTTATTTATCTGCAGCAGAATACCGCTCTTGGGGTGAGATGGCTCAGCCATCATGACTTTGTGCTGAAGTCAGAGTCCGCGCGGTTTCTTGCCAACGCCTCCAATGCAATCAGCGACCTCGCGGAACGTGCGCAGCAGATAGCAACGGCCCAGGCGCGTATTGAAGCGGTACGAGTAGCCAATACCTATCGACTGTCGGGCACTGCTGCTGCGACTCAAGCGATAGTCATGACCTCAGTCGGGACTATCGCTACAGCAGAAGGGATTACCATCACGCTGCAAGCTGCCATTCGGTCAGCAGTGGCCGCATTGACGGAGTTGGTCGCAAGCACGGCAGGCGGCTTACTTGTCGGTGTTTCAGCTCTGGTCTATTCACCCAAGCTTGCAAACGGAGAACTGGCGGAGCGTTACGCACTCGGTACCCCGGTTTCAACGTTTTTGCCAGACGTCAACGAGTCAACGCTCACCACCGCACTCAATGGCACAATCGACCTGCCAGTGCGAATGAGTTCAAAGACGGCGGAGGATGGACGCTCCGAAGTGTTTGTGGTCATTGCCGACGGTACAAGCGTGCCTTCCAAGGTCAAGGTGGTTGCCGCGACCTACGATCCAGCGCGGAAGGTGTACACCGTCACGACAAGTGACGTCCCACCCAGGACGCTGGTCTGGACACCTATCGTTGCCCCCGGGGATAGCTCAACAACTCTGCCCGTTGACCAGCCTGAACCGCCCGTTTACGTTGGAGCTACGGTGACGCCGGTTGCTGGCAGAGTTGATTCGTTTCCAGGAGTCCGTGAGTCACGTTTTGATGACTTTATAACCGTATTCCCTATAGATTCCGGGTTGCCTCCTATCTATGTGATGTTCAGGGATAGGCGGGAGGATCCGGGAGTTGCTACCGGGATGGGCCAACCTGTGTTTGGCAACTGGCTTGGAGCAGCGACCACAGACGACGGCGCACCCATTCCATCGCAAATCGCTGATCAGTTGAGAGGCCAGCAGTTTAAAAATTTCAAGGCATTTCGTGAGGCTTTCTGGAAAGCAGTGTCTACAGATTCAGAGTTGGCTCAGCATTTTGCACCTAGTGAGTTAGCCACCATGAAAAATGGACGTTCGCCGATTGTTAAAAAAAGTGAAGCAGTGGGTAAACGGATACGGTTTGAGCTTCATCATAAAAAATATGTGTCTACTGACGGTGAAGTATACGGCATCGACAATATCGTGATTCTAACGCCAAAAAAGCATATCGACATTCACAGAGGTTCCTAAAAATGGGCACATTAATTAGCGAGATGACGGAGCGTGAATTTTTAAACTTGGTTGTAAAAATCTATAACGACGACTACGCCACAGAAAAAGAGCACACCGATGCAATTTTAAAATTTGAAGCGTTAACGGAACACCCTTCTGGCTCAGATCTAATATTTTATCCGGACCCTGAAAAAGGTGGACCTGAATTTGTAGTAAAAGAAGTTAAAGAGTGGCGCGCGAATAATGGCAAGCCTGGTTTCAGAATAAAATAACGCCGCCCTATCCCCTGCCATCGGTTCTACAACGATGCAGACTTCTTATTTCATTCAACGAGTCGACGATAACCTCGGCAGTCAACAGCACAATCGACCTGCCGGTTCGAATGATTTCGAAGACGGCTGCCAATGGGCGGCCAGAATCAAAATGCTGAAAATTTACGCATACTAACCCTTAAACGTTACATGGAATTTCATAAGAAAAGAGCTGAACAATGAAACTCAAACAAAGCTTTTCCGAGCATACAAGAGATGACTTTTTACTACTCATGAAAGAAATACTCAAGGAAAACACCGCTCCAACCGACGAGCGACTAGATAAGCTTTTACAACACTTCGAGTTAATTACTGAACACCCGAAAGGAACAGACCTTATCTATTACGCCGCATCGGATGCAGAAAGTACAATTTAAGCTATAGAACTACTAATAACAAGCCTGGATTTAAAGTTGAACCATAACAAATACAGCCATTAAACTGATATTGAAAGCGGCGTTTTTGCTAAAACCGGAAAAACTCTGAAGTTTGAATGTGGGAGGGGCAACCTTCCCACACTTGAATTGGTGGACAGCCCTCAGATCATTCGATACCAACCTGATTACGCCCATTGTTCTTGGCCGTGTACAACCCCTTGTCCGCCGCCATGATCAGCTGCCGGCAGTCCGTACCCTGGACAGGCGTCAACGTCGACAGCCCGATACTGATGGTCAGGCTGGCACCTTCAGCCGGGGCGATGTGCGGGATTTTCAACGCCGCCACCGCCATGCGCAGTTTTTCCGCGACCAGGCGTGCGCCGCCCGGCGAGGTGTTGGGCAGGACCAGCGCGAACTCTTCGCCGCCGTAGCGCGCCGGCAAATCCGAAGGACGGCTGCTGGCTTCACGGATGGTGTTGGCGACTTTGCGCAGGGCTTCGTCGCCCTCGACATGGCCGAAGCTGTCGTTGAAGGTCTTGAAGAAGTCCACGTCGATCATCAGCAGCGACAGTTGGGTCTGGTCGCGCATGGCGCGGCGCCATTCCAGCTCCAGGTATTCGTCGAAGTGGCGGCGGTTGGACAGCCCGGTCAGGCCGTCAGAGTTCATCAGGCGTTGCAGCACCAGGTTGGTGTCCAGCAACTGTTGCTGGCTGACGCGCAACGCGCGGTAGGCTGCGTCGCGCTGCAACAGGGTCATGTAGGAGCGCGAGTGATAGCGGATGCGCGCCACCAACTCGATGTTGTCCGGCAGCTTGACCAGGTAATCGTTGGCCCCAGCCGCAAAGGCCGCGCTCTTGATCAGCGGGTCTTCCTTGGTGGACAGCACGATGATGGGGATATTCGCGGTGGCCGGGTGATTGCGGTATTCACGCACCAGGGTCAGGCCGTCCAGGCCCGGCATCACCAGGTCTTGCAGGATCACCGTGGGCTTGATGCGGATCGCCTGGGCAATCGCCTGGTGCGGATCGGCACAAAAGTGGAAGTCGATGTTCTCTTCATGGGCCAGGCCACGCCGCACGGCTTCACCGATCATGGCCTGGTCGTCGACCAACAACACCATGGCGGCGTTTTCGTCGGTCTTGAAGTCGTCGAGCTGTAAATCATTCATGTGCAGTCACCTGAATTACTACCTGCAAGCCAGCACGGCGGGAGATTTTTGTTCATTTTGCAAAGACCTCCAGCAATCGGGGCGCAATTCTATCCAGTGGGCGAATTTCAACAGCAGCGTCAATCGCCGCCGCCGCTTTGGGCATGCCATACACCGCCGAGCTCTGTTGGTCCTGGGCGATGGTCAAATATCCTTGTTCGCGCATCAGCTTGAGGCCCTGGGCGCCGTCGCGCCCCATGCCGGTGAGCAAGACGCCGACGGCGTCACCGTTCCAGTAGCTGGCGACGCTTTCGAAAAACACGTCGATCGACGGCCGGTAAATCTCGTTCACCGGCTCTGCGGTATAGGCTAGCGTGCCATTTTTCAACAAGCGAATATGGTGGTTAGTGCCGGCCAGCAACACCACGCCGGGTTGAGGCGGCTCGCCTTCACAGGCCAGGCGCACCGGCAGGCCGGAAGCGCTGCTCAACCACTCGGCCATGCCGGCGGCAAACACCTGGTCCACGTGCTGCACCAGCACGATGGCAGCGGGAAAATCCCGGGGCAAACCCTTGAGCAGCGCTTCCAGGGCCGCCGGCCCACCGGCGGAAGATCCAATGGCTACCAGCCGTTGACGCTTGCCGGTGACCCGCTGGGGCGGGGTTTCGGCACGCACTCGGGTACCACGCTGACCGATCAGCCAGCCAATATTAAGGATCTTGCGCAACAGCGGCGCCGCCGCATCCTTGGGGTTGCCCACGCCCAGCGCCGGGGTGTCCACCACATCCAGGGCGCCGTGGCCCATGGCTTCGAACACACGGCTGACGTTGGCCTGGCGGTCGACGGTGACGATCACGATCGCGCATGGCGTGTCAGCCATGATCTGCCGGGTAGCTTCCACGCCATCCATCACCGGCATGATCAAGTCCATCAGGATCAGGTCCGGGGTCAGCTCGGCGCAACGCTGTACCGCTTCCAGGCCATTGCTGGCCACCCACACCACCTCGTGGGCGGGCTCGAAATTCAAGGCGCGGCGCAAGGCCTCTACGGCCAGGGGCATGTCATTGACGATCGCAATCCTCATGCCCGGGCGCCTCCAATCAGTTCAACCACGGCGTCGAGCAAGGCGTCGTCATGGAAACTGGCTTTGGCTAGATAATAGTCGGCCCCGGCGTCGAGGCCACGGCGGCGGTCTTCTTCACGATCCTTGTAGGAAACCACCATCACCGGCAACGATTGCAGGCGACTGTCACGGCGCAAAAGTGTGACCAATTCAATACCGTCCATGCGAGGCATATCAATATCCGTGATAAGCAGGTCGAAGTCCTCGGAGCGCAATGCGTTCCAGCCATCCATGCCATCGACCGCCACGGCGACTTCATAACCACGGTTGAGTAACAATTTGCGTTGCAGCTCGCGCACCGTCAGTGAGTCGTCCACCACCAGCACGCGCTTGCGCGGCGCTTCGGTGGCCTGCTGGCTGCGCCGGGCGATGCGCTCCAGGCGGCCGGTGTTGAGCAATTTATCCACCGAACGCAGCATGTCTTCGACGTCGACGATCAACACCACCGAGCCGTCATCGAGCAAGGCCCCGGCGGAAATGTCCTGGACCTTGCCCAGGCGATCATCCAGCGGCAACACCACCAGGGTGCGCTCGCCGATAAAGCGCTCCACCGCAATCCCGTACACGGCATCGCGCTCGCGGATCACCACCACTTTCAAGGTATCTGACGGGGTCTGCCCCGGCGGGCGCTGCAGCAACTGGCTGGCGGCAACCAGGCCGACGTGCCGGCCCTCATGCCAGAAGTGCTGGCGGCCTTCCAACTGCACGATGTCGTCGGGGGCCAGGTCGCACATGCGTTCGATATGTGCCAGGGGGAAGGCATAGGCTTCTTCGCCGACTTCCACCACCAGGCTGCGCACCACCGACAAGGTCAACGGCACCTCCAGGTGGAAGCGGCTGCCCTGCCCTGCTGTCTGTTCCAGCACCACCGCGCCGCGCAGTTGGCGAACCATATGTTGCACCGCGTCCAGGCCCACACCGCGCCCGGACACTTCGGTGACCTTGTCGCGCAGGCTGAACCCCGGCAGGAACAGGAACGTGAGCAGTTCTTCTTCGCTCAGGCGCAGGGCCGTTTCCACCGGCGACAAATTCCGGTCGACGATGGTGCCGCGCAAGCGCTCGAGGTCGACACCGTTGCCGTCATCGCTCAGCTCCAGCACCAGCAGCCCGGCCTGATGGGACGCGCGCAGGCGAATCAAACCTTCCGCCGGTTTGCCCGCCAGCACGCGCTGCTCAGGGGTTTCGATGCCATGGTCGACCGCATTGCGCAATAAGTGGGTGAGCGGCGCTTCGAGTTTTTCCAGCACGTCACGGTCGACCTGGGTCTTTTCGCCCTCGATTTCCAGGCGCACTTGCTTGCCCAGGCTGCGACCGAGGTCACGCACCATGCGCACCTGCCCGGCCAGCACATCGGCAAACGGTCGCATGCGGCAGGCCAATGCGGTGTCGTAGAGCACCTGGGCGCGCTGGCCGGCCTGCCAGCCGAACTCATCCAGCTCGGCGTTTTTTTCCGCCAGCAGAGCCTGGGCTTCACTCAGCAGGCGACGGGTATCGGCCAGGGCTTCCTGGGCTTCCAGGTTCAGATCCAGTGATTTGAGCTGGCCATCCAGGGCGTCGAGGGCACGCAAGCTGTTGCTCTGAATGCGCTTGAGCCGCTGCAGGCTGGCCAGGTACGGCTTGAGCCGCTGGGTTTCCACCAGGGATTTGCTGGACAAGTCCAACAGGCTGTTCAAGCGCTCGGCTGTGACCCGCAGCACCCGCTCGCCGCCTTCGGTCATGCGTTTGTTCTGGCGCGGGGCTTCGCTACTGACCGCTGGCGCGGGCTCCAGCTCAGGCTCCAGCAGCAACGCGTCAACCCGCGGCGCGCTGATGGGCTCGGGTTTTGGCACCGGCGTGGCAATCGGCTGCGCGGGGTCGAGCAAGCGCTCCATCAGCGCAACGTATGCCTCGATATCCGCCGGCCCCACATCATTGCCCGGGGTGGCGATACGCATCAGCAGGTCGGTGCCTTGCAGCAACGCGTCGATATGTTCAGGTTGCAGGTACAGGCGGCCTTCCTGGGCGCTGACCAGGCAATCTTCCATGACGTGGGCCACGCTGACCCCGGCATCCACGCCGACAATCCGCGCCGCCCCTTTGAGTGAATGCGCGGCGCGCATGCAGGCTTCGAGCTGGTCGGCCTGGGTCGGGTTGCGCTCCAGCGCCAGCAGGCCCGCGCTCAACACCTGGGTCTGCGCATCGGCTTCCAGGCTGAACAGTTCCAACAGCGAGGCATCGCGCATCTGGTCGGGGGTCATGCGAGGCTCCGGGTCACGGCGGACAACAATTGCGCTTCGTCCAACCAGCGCAGGCTGCGGCCTTTCCACTGCAGCACGCCTTGGGTGTAGCGGGCGCTGGCCTGGGTGCCGGACACCGACGCGGCCTGCAAGGTGCGCTCATCGATGGCGTGGATGCCGTCTACTTCATCTACCGGTACCACGACCGGACCGTCCTGGGCAGCGATGATCAGCATGCGCGGCATGATCCGCCCGCCGCTGGCGCCGGTACTGGTGCTGTCCAGGCCCAACAGTTCCACCAGTGACAGGCATGCCACCAGCGCCCCGCGTACGTTGGCCACGCCCAGCAGCGCCCGGGAGCGCTGGTGCGGCAGCGAGTGGATCGGCTGCAACGGCGCTACTTCCACCAGGCAACGGGTGGCGATGCCGAGCCATTCTTCGCCGAGGCGGAACATCAACAGTGAACGGGTGACCACCTCGTTATCCGCTTCGGCAGTTGCCTGCGCGTGATGGTCGTCCTGTTGCAGCGCGTAGCGGTCAAGCAGGCGCGTGGCAGCGGCCGAATACACCGAGCAATTGCGACAGTGGATGTGCTCGGCCAACAATGGGCAGGACTTGTCGCCATGGATACCGATGCGGTTCCAGCAGTCATCAATGGCTTGGGTGTCGGTCAGCGTCAGGTCCAGGCCTGCGGTGTCGAGCACGTCAGGGCTACTCATCGTTTGGACTCACTGTCAGCTCGCTCGCTACGGGCGGCGCGGGCCTGAAGACGACGCGCGCCGGCACTGTCACCCTGGGACTCGAGCAACGCGGCCAGGTGCATCAGGGCCTGGGGATGCTGCGGTTCCAGATACAGGGCTTTTCGGTAATACCCTTGGGCCTCCAGGGCACTGCCAGCCACATCGCTGAGCAGCCCCAGCCAATAAAACACCTGGGCGGCCGGTGGGTGACTGCTCAAATAGCGCTCGCAGGCCGCACGGGCTTCGGCACTTTTGCCCTCGTTGGCCAGGGTAGCAATCTGACTGAGCAAATCTCCGGCATCGGTAGGCACCCCTTTGACCGGTGGCACGTTGGGGCTGACGGTGCTGAACGGCCGCGGCTTGAGCGGTATCGGCGCCGCCCTGCGCTGCGGTAGCGGCGCGGGCGTCGGTTTGACCAGAGGTGCTGGCGGCGGGGTCGGTTCTACATGCCGACTGAAAGCGAAGGACTGCGGCACGCCAATGGAGCGCATACCGTGGCGCCCCAGCAGGCTGCCCTCGGCTGGGCCGATAAACAGCACGCCGTCCACGTGAGTCAACGCCTTGAGCACATCAAAGACTTGTTTCTGGGTCGGCTGGTCGAAGTAGATCAGCAGGTTGCGGCAGAACACAAAATCGTAGGTTGGCTCGTTCGCCAGCAGTGCCGGGTCCAGCAAGTTGCCGACTTGCAGGCGCACTTGTTCGCGCACTCGGTCGGCGATGCGGTAACTGCCTGCGTCTTCAGTGAAGTGGCGATCACGAAACTCAAGGTCGGCGCCGCGAAACGAGTTCTTGCCGTACACACCCCGGCGCGCGCGCTCAACCGACAGCGGGCTGACATCCATGCCCTGTACTTTGAACTGGTGGGGCGCCAACCCCGCATCGAGCAAGGCCATGGCAATCGAATAGGGCTCTTCGCCGGTCGAACACGGCAGGCTGAGAATGCGCAGGGCGCGCAGCTGATTGATCTCGGCCAGGCGCACCTGGGCCAGGCGCGCCAGGGTGGCAAAGGATTCGGGATAGCGGAAAAACCAGGTCTCGGGGACGATCACCGCTTCGATCAGCGCCTGCTGCTCGTCATGGGAGGTTTGCAGGTGCTGCCAGTAAGCCTCCGCCGACGGCGACTGGGACGACTGGCAGCGCTGGCGCACCGCGCGTTCGATGATCGCCTCGCCCACCGAAGCGACGTCCAGGCCGATGCGTTCTTTCAAGAACGCGAAAAACCGCGGGTCGTTGCTCATAGGCTCAACTCGGCGCAGAACAACAAGGCGCGCACTGGCGCGGTCAACAGATCCGCGACGCCAATCCACTGCATCAAGCCTTGGGCATCCTCGCGCACCGGCCCCAGGTACGGCGCCTGCTGGTTGTCCAGGCCATAGGGCTGGAACTCGGCGGGGTCGCAACGCAGAGTATCGGTGGCCTGTTCCAGGATCAGCCCCAGCCAACGCGCCTCACTCCAGGGCTGCGGTTGGTAATTGACCAGCACCAGGCGCGTACTGGTGCGAGCCTGGGCCGAAGTGCCGAACGTCAGCGCGCTCAAGTCGATGACCGGCACCAGCACCCCACGATGGGCGAAGATACCCGCCACCCATAAGGGCGCTTGGGCGATGGGTTTAAGCGCCAGGCGCGGCAGCACCTCGGCCACTTCGGTGGCCTTGAGGGCAAAACGTTCGTTGCCGATGCGAAACACCAGGAACAACGCCTTTTTCGCTGCCAGGACGGCACCGCGTTTAGCCGCGAGCTCGCTCATCAGACTTTGAAACGCGAGACGCCGCTGCGCAGACCGACCGCAACCTGGCTCAGTTCATCAATGGCAAAGCTGGCCTGGCGCAGGGATTCGACGGTCTGGCTGCTGGCATCGCCCAATTGCACCAGCGCGTGGTTGATCTGCTCGGCACCGGTGGCCTGGGCCTGCATGCCTTCGTTGACCATCAACACCCGCGGCGCCAAAGCTTGTACCTGATGGATGATCTGCGACAGTTGCTCGCCCACTTGTTGCACCTCGGACATGCCGCGACGCACCTCCTCGGAAAACTTGTCCATGCCCATCACCCCCGCCGACACCGCCGACTGGATCTCGCGCACCATTTGTTCGATGTCGTAGGTCGCCACGGCGGTCTGATCAGCCAGGCGACGCACTTCGGTGGCAACCACGGCAAAGCCGCGCCCGTATTCACCGGCTTTCTCAGCCTCGATCGCAGCATTGAGGGACAACAGGTTGGTCTGGTCGGCCACCTTGACGATGGTGACTACCACCTGGTTGATGTTGCCGGCCTTCTCATTGAGGATCGCCAGCTTGGCGTTGACCAGGTCGGCGGCGCCCATCACCGAGTGCATGGTTTCTTCCATGCGGGCCAGGCCCTGCTGGCCGGAACCTGCTGCCACCGAGGCCTGGTCGGCGGCGGTGGACACTTCGGTCATGGTGCGGACCAAGTCTTTGGACGTGGCGGCGATTTCGCGGGAAGTGGCGCCGATTTCGGTGGTGGTGGCTGCCGTTTCGGTAGCGGTCGCCTGCTGCTGCTTGGAAGTGGCGGCAATCTCGGTGACCGAGGTAGTGACCTGTACCGATGAACGCTGCGCCTGAGACACCAGGGCAGTCAGCTCGGTCATCATGTCGTTGAAGCCGGTTTCAACTGCGTTGAATTCGTCCTTGCGCTCCAGATTCAGGCGCTTACTCAGGTCGCCGGTGCGCATGACTTCGAGGATTTGAACGATGCGCTGCATCGGCGCCATGATCGCGCGCATCAGCAACAGGCCACACAGCGCGGCGGCAAGAATTGCCAGCAGCAGCGAGACGCCCATGCTGATCTTCGCAGCCGCTACCGCATCATCGATGGCCGCGGTGGCGTTGTCGGCGACCTGTTTGTTCTCGTTGATAATGTCGTTGAGCTTCATGCGGCCTGCGGTCCAGGCGGGGGTCAGTTGTTCGTCGAACAACTTCAATGCTTCGGCTGAGTTGTTGCTCTGATGGGCTTCCAGGACTTGGGCGAGAATCCGGTTGTAGTTCTGGTGGAGCTTTTCGAAGGTATCGAACTCGGTACGGTCCTGATCGATATTGATCGTCCCCGCATAGCTGGCCATGTGCTGTTCGAGCCGCGATTCAAACGACTTGTAGTCTTGCTTGTCGACTTCGGAAATGCCCTGGTTCTTGTGGATCCCGATCAACTCCTGGGTTTGCAGGTAGCTGTCGACCCAGGCGCTGCGGATCATCGAGCTGAAAAACACCCCCGGCACTGCATCGTCGCGGACTGAGTTTTCGCTGACTTCGATTTTCAGCAGGCGTGAATACGAGACTACGACCATCAGGAGCATGATCGCGATAATTACCGCAAAGCTCGCCAAAATCCTTTGGCGCAGGGTCCAGTTCTTCACAGTAATTCCTCGAGGGCCGTTCAAATGGAGGGGAGTATAGCTGAGCGGCTGCGCGCTTTTATCAAGGCTTTTGATGTGCAGTGCACAGAATGCAGATGTGATCGCGTTGGCCATATCTATCTACACAATTTTGTGTGCGACGCGGGGCCTGTGGCGAGGGAGCTTGCTCCCGTGACGGCCTGGCAGCCGACGCCTATTCACCTGCCCCCCCACGATCTGAATGTGGGAGCTGGCTTGCCTGCGAAAGCGGCCTCCCAGCCTACGGCTATCTACCTGACACCCCGCGGCCCAACTGTGGGAGCTGGCTTGCCTGCGAAGGCGGCCTCCCAGCCTACGGCTATCTACCTGACGCCCCGCGGCCCAACTGTGGGAGCTGGCTTGCCTGCGAAGGCGGCCTGGCAGTCAACACAGTTGGATTGTGTACATATCCATTCCTGCGGTAACGGCCACCTAGGGTTCCGCCCTGACGGCGGCTCACTTTTGAAAAGCGCAAAAGTAAGCAAAACGCTCTTGCCCCACCACTCGGCACCTCGCTTAGGCTCGGTGTGCCCGTAATCCGCCAGTGATTTGGGGGGCCGCCGCCACGCGCCATCCATGGCGCGGGGCGGCTAAACCGGCATCCCTGCCGGTTTACCCCCCAAATCCCTGTCGAATTCCGGCCAGCGTGGTTTGACGGGGCGCTTGAGATCAAGATCAAAAGCAGATCAAGAGCGGCTCGCTTCGCATCGTGGTTACGGTGTTGATAACTATGCCGTGATGGCGTGCGTCAGTCAGAAATAGAGTGACTGGCCCACCGCATTCGCGAGCAAGCCCCACAGGTTTGACTGGCGTGTGGCCCTATTTATGCGTTTAGCCGTACTTGTTTTTCCAACTCCAGCTTCAAGCCTGGTTCAAGTTTCAGTTGGCGGGCCAGTTCGTCCAGGTAGGCTTTTTCCATGAAGTTTTCTTCGTCTACCAGCATCACGCTAGCGATGTACATTTCGGCGGCCATTTCCGGGGTGCTGGCGGCGCGGGCGACGTCGGTGGGGTCCAGGGGTTTGTTGAGTTCGGCGTGTAGCCAGTGTTGCAACTCCTGATCGTTGTCCAGTTTGGTAAATTCGCCTTCGATCAACGCGCGCTCGCGCTCATCCACATGGCCGTCAGCCTTGGCTGCGGCCACCAATGCCTTGAGAATGCCTTGGCTGTGTTGTTCGACCTGGGCCGCTGGCAGGCGGTCGATGGTTTGCGGCTCGCCTTGGGGCGCGCTGGCTTGCTGGGCTTGCCAGTTGCCGTAAGCCTTGTAGGCAATCACACCGAGCGCGGCCAGGCCGCCGTAGGTGAGCGCCTTGCCGCCGAATTTGCGGGCTTTTTTGTTGCCCAGCAGCAAGCCCATGGCTCCCGCTGCCAGGGCGCCGCCGCCGGCACCGCCGAGCATGCTGCCGAGCCCGCCACCGTTGAGCAAGCCGCCGAGGGCGCCCTTGTCATTGGACTTGCGTTGGCCGCCGGCCTTGTTTTGCAACATGTCCTGGCCAGACTTGAGCAGTTGATCGAGCAATCCACGGGTATTCATTCGTAGCCTCCAGACACTTGAGTTCGTAGGACCAATAGGCCTCCAGCGTAAAACTAAGTGCCAAAAAGCCGTGATCTAGAGTGCTTCCAGATGTAACGCTCAGTTGCGATGCTGGAAATGTCTTGTTGCACATGCAACGCCATCATCCCGCCATCAATCAATTTGCCTCGCTCATCGAACCGCTTAAGCTATCCGGCGTCTGTTTATTGTCCGTTGCGTTTGGCCGAAGGCATGTCCGAACCGTTATTTCTGATCCGTTACGTGCCAGGAACGGCGCGGGATTTGCTCACGACAGGTTGTCTCTATGCACCGCAGGAATTTGCTCAAAGCATCCATGGCCATTGCGGCTTACACCGGTTTGTCGGCCAGTGGCCTGCTGGCCGCGCAGGCCTGGGCAGGAAACCGGGCTGCCGATGGCAAGGCCGTGGCGTTCGATTTCGAATCGCTCAAGGCCCAGGCCAAGCAGTTGGCCACCCGTGGCTACCAGGACACTAAGCAGGTGCTGCCGCCGACCCTGGCCACCATGACCCCGCAGAACTTCAACGCCATCGGCTATGACCGTAACCATTCACTGTGGAAGGAGTTGAACGGCCAACTGGACGTGCAGTTCTTCCACGTCGGCATGGGTTTCAAGACGCCGGTGCGCATGCACAGCGTCGACCCCAAGACCCGTGAAGCCCGCGAAGTGCACTTTCGCCCTTCGCTGTTCAACTATGAAAAAACCACGGTGGACACCCAGCAACTGACCGGCGACCTGGGTTTCTCCGGCTTCAAGCTGTTCAAGGCGCCGGAGCTGGACCGCCATGACGTGCTCTCGTTTCTGGGCGCCAGCTACTTTCGCGCAGTGGATTCCACCGGCCAGTACGGCCTCTCGGCGCGTGGCCTGGCGATTGATACCTACGCGAAAAAACGTGAGGAATTCCCTGATTTCACGCAGTTCTGGTTCGAAACCCCGGACAAGAACGCCACGCGTTTTGTGGTCTACGCCCTGCTCGACTCGCCAAGCGCCACTGGCGCCTATCGCTTCGACATCGACTGCCAGGCCAACCAAGTGGTAATGGCGATCGACGCGCACATCAATGCGCGTACCGCCATCGAACAACTGGGCATCGCGCCCATGACCAGTATGTTCAGCTGCGGCACCCATGAGCGCCGCATGTGCGACACCATTCACCCGCAAATCCACGACTCAGACCGCCTGGCTATGTGGCGCGGCAACGGCGAATGGGTCTGCCGGCCGCTGAACAACCCGGCCAAGCTGCAATTCAACGCGTTCGCCGACACCGACCCCAAAGGCTTCGGCCTGGTGCAGACCGACCATGAGTTCGCCAGCTACCAAGACACCGTCGACTGGTACAGCAAACGCCCAAGCCTGTGGGTTGAACCAACCACTGCCTGGGGTGAAGGCTCGATCGACCTGCTGGAAATCCCCACCACCGGCGAAACCCTGGACAATATCGTGGCCTTCTGGACTCCGAAAAAGCCCGTGGCCGCCGGTGATTCGCTCAACTATGGCTACAAGCTGTACTGGAGCGCACTGCCGCCAGTGAGCACGCCGCTGGCACAAGTCGACGCGACCCGTTCGGGTATGGGCGGCTTTACCGAAGGCTGGGCACCCGGGGAGCATTATCCGAAGGTATGGGCGCGGCGTTTTGCCGTGGACTTCAAGGGCGGCGGCCTGGATCGCCTGCCGGCGGGCACCGGCATCGAGCCTGTGGTGACCTGTTCCCACGGTGAGGTGAAGGACTTCAGCGTGCTGGTGCTGGACAACATCAAGGGTTACCGCATCCTGTTCGACTGGTACCCCACCAGCGACAGTGTGGAGCCGGTCGAGCTACGCCTGTTTATTCGCACCCAGGACCGCACCCTGAGTGAAACCTGGCTGTATCAGTACTTCCCGCCTGCGCCAGAGCAACGCAAGTACACCTGACGCCACCCGCACGATCATTCCCACGCAATAACGTGGGAATGATCGGATTTGGCTCAGAACCGCGACACGCTTTTCATCGCGCCAATCAGATAGCGCATCGCCACCTGATCACTCTCGGTCAGCGCCCGATATTGCGCCAGCAACTCCATTTCATCTGAACTCAACCTTCGACCCCGCAAGGACATCCGGCGGCTCAGAAAAGACGCCACCGCACCCGCTACGCCATAGGACTTGGCCATGGACCGCTACTCCTGATATCAGTCAAATACTCCTGGTGCCCATTTCCCAACTCCCGAGAAGCGCAACGGCTTCGCGGACCAACCGCCTGTCTCCCTGGGCCAGAAGTCGGGCTTACCCTTAGCGTAGAAACTATCTCATCATTCGTGGGATTTTTTTAGAGTATTAACTTAAAAAATAACGTCGGTAATAAAAACCTACAGCGATTGCTCACGCAGTGGCCGATATCGGCTGCGCAAGGCCTACAACGCGCGCAAGAAAAAACCCACCGTGTCAGGGTGGGTTTGGCACAGAGGTGAGCAGGATCAATCCCGCAGGTCTGACTCATGAATCGGCTGGTCCCGATGGGTCGCCCGCTGGTATTGCGCCGGCCAGGTTGCCTTGCGCCCACCCAGGTCATCGTCGGCGTGCAGTGGCCAGTAGGGGTCACGCAGCAGTTCGCGGGCCAGGAAGATAATGTCGGCCTGGCAGGTACGCAGGATGTGCTCGGCTTGGGCGGGTTCGGTAATCATGCCGACGGTGCCAGTGGCCATGCCCGACTCCTTGCGCACGCGCTCGGCGAAGCGCGTCTGGTAGCCGGGGCCGGTAGGAATCTCTGCATTGGCGGCCGTGCCACCGGACGACACGTCGATCAGATCCACCCCCAGGTCTTTCAGGCGGCGCGCCAATTCCACGGTCTCATCCGGGTTCCAGCCGTCTTCTACCCAATCGGTGGCCGACACGCGCACAAACAGCGGCAACTCCTCAGGCCACACGGCGCGCACGGCCTTGGTCACTTCCAGCACCAGGCGAATGCGATTTTCGAAAGAGCCGCCGTAGTGGTCCTGACGCTGGTTGCTGATCGGCGAGAGGAACTGGTGCAGCAGGTACCCGTGAGCGGCATGGATTTCCACCACTTCAAAGCCTGCGGTCAAGGCGCGCTTGGCGGCGGCGACAAAGTCGGCGATCACTTGCTGTATCTGTGCTTCGTCCAGTGGCTTGGGCTGGGTGTGATTGGGGTCGAAGGCAATCGGCGAGGGCCCCACCGGCACCCAGCCGCCCTCCTCCGGTTTGACGCTGCCGTGTTTGCCGATCCATGGCCGATGAGTGCTGGCCTTGCGCCCGGCATGGGCCAACTGAATTCCAGCCACTGCGCCCTGGGCCGCGATAAACCGGGTGATGCGGCGCAACGGTTCGATCTGGGCGTCGTTCCACAGGCCCAGGTCCTGGGCGGTGATGCGGCCGTCGGCGGTCACCGCCGTGGCCTCGGTAAAAATCAGCCCGGCGCCGCCCACGGCTCGGCTGCCGAGGTGCACCAGGTGCCAGTCATTGGCCAGGCCATCGTCGCTGGAGTATTGGCACATGGGTGAAACCGCGATGCGGTTGAGCAGGGTCAATTGGCGCAGGGTGTAAGGTTCGAGCAGCTGACTCATGGCGCACCTCTTCTGGGCTTCATAGGCATTTTTGTAGGAGCGAGCTCGCTCGCGAAGGCCTCACAGGGGTCGCGTTTATCCAGGATTAACGCGTGATCGTTGACGTTTTTCGCGAGCAAGCTCGCTCCTACCAGCCTAGTCGACAACCATCGTTTGCACAGGGTTCAGAAAGGAAAGCGGGAGCCGATTGCCGGCTCCCGGTAGGCAGCGCCTTACATCTCGACCTGGGTGCCCAGCTCGATCACACGGTTGACCGGCAGTTTGAAGAACCGCAGGTTGCCGTTGGCGTTTTTCAACATGAAGGCAAACAACACTTCGCGCCAACGGGCCATGCCTTTGATGCGCGAGGCGATCACCGTTTCACGGCTGAGGAAGTAGGTGGTGCGCATCGGGCTGAAGTCCAGATCATCCAAGTGGCACAGTTTCAACGCTTCGGGTACGTCCGGTTCATCGGTGAACCCGAAGTGCAGGATCACCCGGAAGAAGCCTTCGCCGTAGGCATCCACCTCGAAGCGCCGCGCCGCTGGCACCCGTGGAATGTCTTCGTAGACCACGGTCAACAGCACCACCTGCTCATGCAGCACCTGGTTATGCAGCAGGTTGTGCAACAGCGCATGGGGCACGGCGTCGGGCCGCGCGGTGAGGAACACCGCCGTGCCCTGCACGCGATGGGGCGGCTGTACGCGGATACTGCTGATAAAGATCGGCAATGGCAGGCCACCCTCGTCGAGACGGCCGACCAGCAATTGCTTGCCGCGCTTCCAGGTGGTCATCAGCACAAACAGCACGATCCCCGCCAATACCGGGAAGGCGCCGCCCTGGAGGATCTTCGGCGCGTTGGCCGCGAAGAACAGGCCGTCTACCAACAGGCAGCAGAGCAACAGCGGCACGGCCAGCACCGGTGGCCATTTCCACAGCAGCAGCATGACCGCCGACACCAGGATAGTAGTCATCAGCATGGTGCCCGTCACGGCGACACCGTAGGCCGAGGCCAGGGCACCGGAGGACTCAAAGCCCAGCACCAGCAGGATCACGCCGACCATCAGCGACCAGTTCACCGCACCGATGTAGATCTGGCCCTGTTCGGCACTGGAGGTGTGCTGGATATGCATGCGCGGGATGTAACCCAACTGGATCGCCTGGCGGGTCAACGAGAACGCGCCGGAAATCACCGCCTGGGAAGCAATCACCGTGGCCATGGTGGACAAGCCCACCAATGGGACCAGCGCCCAGCTTGGCGCCAACAGGTAGAACGGGTTGCGCGCCGCCTCCGGATCGCCCAGCAGCATCGCGCCCTGGCCGAAATAGTTGAGTACCAGCGCCGGCAGCACCAGCAGGAACCAGGCGCGGGCAATGGGTTTGCGGCCGAAGTGGCCCATGTCGGCGTACAACGCTTCAGCGCCGGTCAATGCCAGCACCACCGCGCCGAGGATCGCCACGCCAATACCCGGGTGAACCATAAAGAAGCGCACGCCCCACGCCGGGTTGAGCGCATTGAGCACTTCGGGTTGCTGCAGGATGCCGTACACACCCAGGCCGCCCAACACCAAAAACCAGGTGACCATCACCGGGCCGAACAGCTTGCCGATGCGATCGGTGCCGTGTTTCTGGATCAGGAACAGCGCCACCAGCACCACCAGGGCAATAGGCACCACCCATTTTTCCAGGCCGTCGAACGCCAGTTCCAAGCCTTCGATGGCCGACAACACCGAAATCGCCGGGGTGATCATGCTGTCGCCGTAGAACAGCGCCGCGCCGCACAGGCCACATACCACCAGAAAACCGCGTAATTTGGCCCGCGTGCCGGCAGCTCGTCGCGCCAACGCGGTGAGCGCCATAATCCCGCCCTCGCCCTGGTTGTCGGCGCGCAGCACGAACAGCACGTACTTGATCGACACCACCCAGATCAGCGACCAGAAAATCAGCGCGAGGATCCCCAGAACACCGTCATGGTTGACCTGCACGCCATAACCACCGTTGAACACCTCTTTAAGGGTGTAGAGCGGGCTGGTCCCGATATCGCCATAAACCACCCCGACCGCCGCCACCAGCATGCCAATCGGCTTGGCTTTTGAATGCTCGGCACCGGCTGCCTGACTACTTGCCTGACCCATCAACCACTCCTGCCCTTTGACCTGAGGTCTTTTATAAACAGCGCTTCTAAGCTGACCCTAGCATGCGCTGTTTTACTTCTCGTAACAGACGTTTTATTGACCCAAGGGCTTTACCCGTGCGCAACGGCGCGAAGCATAGCGCAGCACTCGTCGTATTTCCCTGCATAAAGCTGGTCAAGTGCGTTGCCCACCGATAGAATTGCGCACTTTTTGATCAGAGGCGCGCCAAGCGCCCGTCCGTTGCCTTGTCGTGCACGACCGGCAGCGTCATTCAATACCGAGGTTAGACATGTCCACCACCATCGCAAAAGCCAACCCCAAGGTTGGCTTTGTTTCCCTGGGTTGCCCGAAGGCGCTGGTCGACTCCGAGCGCATCCTCACGCAATTGCGTATGGAAGGCTACGACGTCGTGTCCACGTACCAGGACGCCGATGTGGTGGTGGTCAACACCTGCGGCTTCATCGACTCGGCCAAAGCTGAATCCCTGGAAGTGATCGGCGAAGCCATCAAGGAAAACGGCAAGGTCATCGTGACCGGCTGCATGGGCGTGGAAGAAGGCAATATCCGCAACGTGCACCCGAGTGTGCTGGCCGTGACCGGCCCGCAGCAGTACGAGCAGGTGGTCAACGCCGTGCACGAGGTGGTGCCGCCACGCCAGGATCACAACCCGCTGATCGACCTGGTGCCGCCTCAAGGCATCAAGCTGACCCCACGCCACTACGCGTACCTGAAGATTTCCGAAGGCTGCAACCACAGCTGCAGCTTCTGCATCATCCCGTCGATGCGCGGCAAACTGGTGAGCCGCCCGGTGGGTGACGTGCTCGACGAGGCCCAGCGCCTGGTCAAGTCTGGCGTCAAGGAGCTGCTGGTGATCTCCCAGGACACCAGCGCCTACGGCGTGGATGTGAAATACCGCACCGGTTTCTGGAACGGTGCGCCGGTGAAAACCCGCATGACCGAGCTATGCGAAGCCCTCAGCAGCCTGGGCGTGTGGGTGCGCCTGCACTATGTTTACCCGTACCCGCACGTGGACGAGCTGATCCCGTTGATGGCCGCCGGCAAGATCCTGCCGTACCTGGACATCCCGTTCCAGCACGCCAGCCCGAAAGTGCTCAAGGCGATGAAACGCCCGGCGTTCGAAGACAAGACCCTGGCACGCATCAAGAACTGGCGCGAGATCTGCCCGGAGCTGATCATCCGTTCCACCTTCATCGTCGGTTTCCCCGGCGAGACCGAAGAAGACTTCCAGTACCTGCTGGACTGGCTGACCGAAGCGCAGCTGGACCGCGTCGGTTGCTTCCAGTACTCGCCGGTGGAAGGTGCGCCGGCCAACCTGCTGGACCTGGCCGTGGTGCCGGACGACGTCAAGCAAGACCGCTGGGAGCGCTTCATGGCGCACCAGCAGGCCATCAGCTCGGCACGCCTGCAACTGCGCATCGGCAAGGAAATCGAAGTGTTGATCGATGAAGTCGACGAGCAAGGCGCTGTGGGCCGCTGCTTCTTCGACGCCCCTGAGATCGACGGCAACGTATTCATCGACGATGCCAGCGGCCTGAAGCCAGGTGACAAAGTGTGGTGCACCGTGACCGACGCCGACGAGTACGACTTGTGGGCCGAAAAGCGCGACTGATCGCCCGATGATAAAAAAGCCCCGCCTCTGAGAAGATGCGGGGCTTTTTTAGGTCTATCGTATTGCCCATCAACCCCGAATACAGCAAGGGACAGCGGGTATGCGTCAGCATTCGGTGATTCACACACCTAAAACCAACGACTACGCGCGCCTGGTGCAGATCTGGGAGGACTCGGTACGCGCCACCCACGACTTCCTCCCGGACAGCTATATCGACATGTTGAAAAACCTGGTGCTGACCCGCTACCTCGATGCGGTGATGCTGATCTGCACCAAGGACTCGCGCCAACACATCAACGGGTTCGCCGGCGTGTCGGCGGGCAAGGTGGAAATGCTGTTTATCGACCCGCACTACCGTGGGCAGGGACTGGGCCGGCAACTGCTGGGTTACGCGATCGAACACATGAATGCCGATGAACTGGACGTCAACGAACAGAACCCCCAGGCCTTGGGGTTTTACCTCAAGCAAGGCTTCGAGGTGATCGGGCGCACAGAGCATGATGGGCTTGGGCAGCCTTATCCGTTGTTGCACCTGCGTCTGCGCCAGCAGCAACAGGCGCGTAATGCCTGAAATCATCCCGTACAAACTGTGGGAGCTAGCTTGCCTGTGATGGTATCTACACAACTTTGGTGTGACGCTAGACCTGTGGCGAGGGAGCTTGCTCCCGTGACGGCCTGACGGCCGGCCCCAGGATCCAAATGTGGGAGCTGGCTTGCCTGCGAAGACGGCCTTACAGTCAACACAGTTGGACCGTGTAGATATCCATTCCTGCGGTAACGGCCACTTAGGGTTCCGCTCTGACAGCGGCTCACTTTTGAAAAGCGCAAAAGTAAGCAAAACGCTCTTGCCCCACCACTCGGCACCTCGCCTAGGCTCGGTGTGCCCGTAATCCGCCAGTGATTTGGGGGGCCGCCGCCACGCGCCATCCATGGCGCGGGGCGGCTAAACCGGCATCCCTGCCGGTTTACCCCCCAAATCCCTGTCGAATTCCGGCCAGCGTGGTTTAACGGGGCGCCTAAGATCAAAAGCAGATCAAGAGCAAGATCAAGGGCGACTCGCTTCGCATCGTGGTTACCGTTTGCTGTGATGGCGGTATACCAGCGCCCGATGGGTAGACTGACCCGCCGCCTTCGCAGGCAAGCCAGCTCCCACATTTGACCCGTGTCGCGTCAGTTAATAATTGTTAAGGCACATGCGCTGAAATGGAGCCGGGATTAACCGGCGCCAGGCAGGTACAATAGTGGCCCCCTTTTGTTACGGCCCTTGTCATGACTGACCCCATACGCCTCTCCAAACGCCTTATCGAACTGGTCGGTTGCTCCCGTCGGGAGGCTGAGCTGTTTATCGAAGGCGGCTGGGTCTCGGTGGACGGCGAAGTGATCGACGAGCCGCAGTTCAAGGTCACTGACGAAAAAGTCGAGCTGGACCCAGAAGCCAAAGCCACCGCGCCAGAGCCGGTGACCATCCTGCTGCACGCCCCCGCAGGCGTGGACGCTGAAACCGCCATGGCCTCGATCAGCGCCGATACCCTCTCTGAAGAACACCGCTTCGGCAAGCGTCCGCTCAAGGGGCACTTCCTGCGCCTGAGCGCCAGCGCCGACTTGCAAGCCAAGGCCAGTGGCCTGCTGGTGTTCACCCAGGACTGGAAGATTCTGCGCAAGTTGACCGCCGATGCCGCCAAGATCGAGCAGGAATACGTGGTGGAAGTCGAAGGCGACATGGTTGCCCACGGCCTTAACCGCCTGAACCACGGCCTGACCTACAAAGGCAAAGAGCTGCCGGCCGTCAAAGCCAGCTGGCAGAATGAGAACCGCCTGCGCTTTGCGATGAAAAACCCGCAACCGGGCGTGATCGCGCTGTTCTGCGAAGCCGTTGGCCTGAAAGTTATCGCCATCCGCCGCATCCGCATCGGCGGTGTGTCCATCGGCAAGGTGCCGGTGGGTCAATGGCGTTACCTGTCCGGCAAAGAGAAGTTTTAAGCCGTTCCCCTTTTCCCGACACCGCCTGATTCCGGCGGTGTCATCCGTTGAATACCAGGATTGCCCACCATGATTCACAACGACGTACTGCGCAGCGTGCGCTACATGCTCGACATCAGCGACAACAAGATGGTCGAGATCATCAAGCTCGGCGGCATGGACGTGACCAAGGACGATCTGCTGACCTACCTCAAGAAAGACGAGGAAGAAGGCTTCGTGTTCTGCCCAGATGAAGTCATGGCTCACTTCCTTGACGGCCTGGTGATCTTCAAGCGCGGCAAGGACGAAAGCCGCCCGCCGCAACCAATCGAAACCCCGGTGACCAACAACATCATCCTGAAAAAGCTGCGTGTGGCCTTCGAACTGAAGGAAGACGACATGCATGCAATCCTCAAGGCGGCGGAGTTCCCGGTGTCCAAGCCAGAGCTGAGCGCGTTGTTCCGCAAGTTCGGCCACACCAACTACCGCACCTGTGGCGACCAGTTGCTGCGCAACTTCCTCAAGGGCTTGACCCTGCGGGTTCGTGCTTAAGCCATGAGCTATCAAGTCTCACCGGTCGGCTTCGTGCGTTCCTGCTTCAAGGAGAAGTTCGCCATCCCGCGCCAACCGCAACTGGCACCGGCTGCCCGCGGCGTGCTGGAGTTGGTGGCGCCGTTCGACCAGGGTGAGGCGGTGCAGGGGCTGGAGCAGGTCAGCCATGTGTGGCTGCTGTTCCTGTTCCACCAAGCCCTGGAAGACAAGCCACGCCTGAAAGTGCGCCCGCCACGCCTGGGGGGCAATACGTCCATGGGTGTGTTTGCTACCCGTGCGACCCATCGTCCCAATGGCATCGGCCAGTCGGTGGTGAAACTGGACAAGGTGGAGCCGGGGCGGCTGTGGATTTCCGGCATAGATTTGCTCGATGGCACGCCGGTGCTGGATATCAAGCCGTATGTGCCGTATGCCGATAGCGTTGATGCGGCTACCAACGACATCGCCAGCGATGCGCCCGCGCTGATCGGCGTGCAATGGCTCAAGGCTGCGCTGCAGCAGGCGCAAGGCCATGCCCAGCGCCTTGGTGAACCGTTGGTAGAGTTGATTGATCAGTGCCTGGCGCAAGATCCGCGACCGGCCTACCAAACGCCCGGCCCTGAGCGTGAATACGGTGTGCGCTTCTGGGACGTGGATGTGCGCTGGCACTACCCGGAGCCGGGGATGATTTGTGTGCTGGAAGTGGTTCCGGCTAATTAAATAGGGCGAAAACCAAATGTGGGAGCTGGCTTGCCTGCGATAGCATCACCTCGGTTCAACTGAACCAATGAGGTGTCTGCATCGCAGGCAAGCCAGCTCCCACATTTTTTTTGAATCGCTGGTGTTACTGACTCTGTATTACTTCTCGACGAACGCACGCTCGATCAGGTAGTCACCCGGCTCACGCATCCGCGGCGAAACCTTGAGGCCAAAGCTGTTCAACACTTCGCTGGTCTCGTCCAACATGCTTGGGCTGCCGCACAGCATGGCGCGGTCGTCTTCGGGGTTGATCGGTGGCAGGCCGATGTCGCTGAACAGCTTGCCGCTGCGCATCAGGTCGGTCAGGCGGCCCTCGTTCTCGAACGGTTCGCGGGTCACGGTCGGGTAGTAGATCAACTTGTCACGCAGGGCCTCGCCGAAGAACTCGTTCTGCGGCAGGTGCTCGGTGATGAACTCACGGTAGGCGACTTCGTTGACGTAGCGCACGCCGTGGCACAGGATGACTTTTTCGAAACGCTCGTAGGTCTCCGGGTCCTGGATCACGCTCATGAATGGAGCCAGGCCAGTACCGGTGCTGAGCAGGTACAGATGCTTGCCCGGCTTCAAATCGTCAAGCACCAGAGTGCCTGTCGGTTTTTTGCTGATGATGATCTCGTCGCCTTCCTTCAGATGCTGCAACTGGGAAGTCAGCGGGCCATCGGGCACCTTGATGCTGAAAAACTCCAGATGCTCTTCCCAGTTCGGGCTGGCAATGGAGTAAGCGCGCATGAGCGGGCGGCCGTTGGGCTGTTGCAGGCCGATCATCACGAACTGACCGTTCTCGAAGCGCAGGCCCGGATCGCGGGTGCACTTGAAGCTGAACAGAGTGTCGTTCCAGTGATGAACACTGAGGACACGCTCGTGGTTCATGTTGCTCATGTACGGGGAACTCCTGGAAATGGGTCTGCGCCAAAGGTAAGGATGCGCAATTGCACAGCATTCTAATGGCGGCGACAATATCTGTTAACTGGATTATTAAGATAAGGGTTATCGGTTATATCGATATGCGATTTACTCTCCGTCAACTGCAAGTCTTCGTCGCCGTCGCCCAGCAGGAAAGCGTCTCGCGCGCTGCTGGCCTTCTGGCCTTATCTCAATCCGCCGCCAGCACCTCAATTACTGAGCTGGAGCGTCAATCCAGCTGCCAATTATTCGACCGCGCCGGTAAACGCCTGAGCCTCAACGCCCTTGGTCACCAGCTGTTGCCCCAGGCTGTGGCATTGCTGGACCAGGCCAAGGAGATCGAAGACCTGCTCAACGGCAAGTCTGGCTTCGGCTCGCTGGCGGTCGGCGCGACGCTGACCATCGGCAATTACCTGGCGACGCTGCTGATTGGTAGCTTTATGCAGCAACACCCCGAGAGCCAGGTAAAGCTGCATGTGCAGAACACTGCGCATATCGTGCACCAGGTGGCCCACTACGAAATTGACCTGGGTCTAATCGAAGGCGACTGCAGCCACCCGGATATCGAGGTGCAAACCTGGGTAGAAGATGAGCTGGTGGTGTTCTGCGCCCCTCAGCATCATTTGGCCAAGCGTGGCGTGGCCACCATGGACGAATTGACCCATGAAGCGTGGATCCTGCGGGAACAGGGCTCGGGCACGCGCCTGACCTTCGACCAGGCCATGCGTCATCACCGCAGCGCACTGAATATCCGCCTGGAGCTGGAGCACACCGAGGCGATCAAACGGGCAGTAGAGTCGGGCTTGGGGATTGGCTGCATTTCGCGGCTGGCGCTGCGCGATGCCTTCCGCCGTGGCAGCCTCGTGCCGGTGGAAACCCCGGACCTGGACCTGGCCCGGCAGTTCTACTTCATCTGGCACAAGCAGAAGTACCAGACCTCGGCGATGCGCGAGTTTCTCGAACTGTGCCGCGCCTTCACCGCCGGGGTGCAGCGCAGCGACGAGATCGTGCTGCCGAGTATCGCGTAATCGTCAGATCAGGATGACGGCCCATACCAGGGTGATCATGGTCAGTGCCACGAATTGCGCGGCGCTGCCCATGTCCTTGGCGTTCTTGGACAGCGGGTGACGGTCCAGGGAAATACGGTCAATGGCCGCTTCTACTGCTGAGTTGAGCAATTCGACGATCAGCGCCAACAGGCACACTGCAATCAGCAGCGCCCGTTCAACCCGACTGACCTGCAGGAAAAAACTCAGGGGGATCAGGATGACGTTCAGCAACACCAACTGGCGGAATGCCGCCTCGCCAGTGAAAGCTGCACGCAGGCCATCCAGGGAATAGCCCCCTGCGTTGAAGATACGTTTGATACCGGTTTGACCCTTGAAAGGCGACATAGATGTAGGCAACTGAACCAAAGAAGTGGGGAAGCTAGATCACGCAAAGTCAAAAAAGCGTGAAGCGGCTGTAACTTAATGTTGCGAGATAGACTCAAGTTGCTGCAACAGCAACGCCGCCTGGGTGCGCGTACGCACGCCTAACTTGCGGAAAATCGCCGTAACGTGGGCCTTGATGGTCGCTTCGGACACACTCAACTCGTAGGCAATCTGCTTGTTCAACAACCCTTCGCAAACCATGGTCAATACCCGGAACTGCTGGGGCGTCAAGCTGGCCAGGCCATCGCGGGCGGCCTTGGCTTCGTCGGACACATTGATTTCTTCAAACGCCTGGGGTGGCCAGGACACATCGCCGTCCAACACCGTACGCACGGCTTTCTGGATATCTTCCATCGCGCTGGACTTGGGAATGAAACCGCTGGCGCCAAACTCTTTGGAGCGCACCACCACATCGGCTTCTTCCTGGGCCGACACCATCACCACCGGTATTTGCGGATATTGCCCACGCAACAGCACCAACCCGGAGAAACCGTAGGCACCCGGCATGTTCAGGTCGAGCAATACCAGGTCCCAGTCGGATTTTTCAGTGAGGCGGGCTTCCAGTTCGGCAATGCTGGCTACCTCGACCAGACGTACATCGGGGCCAAGGCCCAGGGTTACGGCCTGATGCAGTGCGCTGCGAAACAGCGGGTGGTCATCGGCAATCAGGATTTCGTATGTGGCCATTGGTTAAATGATCCTGTTTTTTATGGGAGCCCTGATGGGTTCAGGGTTCACCAATACACGAGGCGACGGCCAGGCAGCGATCGCCACAGGGCCCGTTCAACGTCAAAAACACATGAAACGACGTCGATAATTCACGGTTGCACCCAATCGGCGCACAGCATGCCCAGCGTAGCCTGGAGGGTCAAGCACTACGCCCGTGGGGATTTTAGCGGGTTGCGGGCTTACAGTGCCATCATGCAAACGTCGTCTGGTTATCCCGCGGGGATGTAGGGTGCAAGGCGAGTATGCACGGTGTCCGCCGCATCCAGTGGCAGTTGGAACTTGGCAGCCAGGTAATGGGTGCTGAACACATCAAGGTAGGCATCCAACACTTCGCTGGCGGCGAGGTCATCGGCCAGCTCCAGGCACAGCGCCGCCACCTCGGCGGTGCAGAAATGGTCATCACGCTTGGAGCGCCGTAGCTTGTAACGCGACAGCTGCTCGGGCGCCAGGCTCAGCACGGGTAAATGTTCCAGGTAGGGGCTTTTGCGAAACATCTTGCGCGCTTCGCTCCAGGTACCGTCCAGCAGAATGAACAGCGGGCGCCTGCCCTCCTCCACGCACACTTCACTGACCACCCGTTGCGGCGCCACGAATTCACCGGGAAATACGATATACGGTTGCCACTGCGGGTCGGCCAGCAACCTGAGCAACTCAGGGTCGACTTCGGTGCGCGACCAGGCGAACGCGGTGGTGTCGTAAATGACATCGGCGATCAGCCAACCCGTGTTGCTGGGCTTCATCGGTTCAACGTCATGCATCAACAGGCACATGGCGGACTTGGCTTCTACCTGCGGCCGCCAGGCACATAGGCAGTATTCAGGAATGACCCGACAGCCGGGACAGCGCTCAGCACGCGAACCCCGATTGAGAAACGGCCTGACGGCACGCGCCAGACGCTGGGCACGCAAACGGGAGACGGCGTGGCTCATCGGGCACGCGGCGAAGAAAAGGAAATCGACACGGAACAAACTCGTGAAAAACAGAAGTCCCGCAGTTTACCAGCGATACGCCTGGCTGTAGTGGCAAGGGCTCACCTATAATTGCGCGCCACTGAACGCACAGCCCAGTGGCTGGTCTATGCACCAGTAACCGAATCAGGAGAGTTTCATGCTGCGTTCCATGCTGCGCCTTGTTGCCCCATCCGTCGCCCTTGCGCTGGTCTTGCCTATGGGCGCCCATGCGGCCTCGCTGCTGGAGGCTCAAATGAACAAGAAGCTGCAAAGCGTCGCGGCTGAAAGCAACAAAGACCTGCCCCGGGAAATCGATGAAAAAACCCTGGAAGTCGCCTACACCGTTGAAGGCATGCAGCTGATTGATCACCTCAGCGTGCTGCCTGACCGTGCCGAACAGATGCGCGCCAACCCCAAGGCTGTGTATTTCCAACTGGGGCGCAGTGTGTGCACCAATCCAGGCTATCGCGAGCTGATGGCCAAGGGCGCAGTGATGCGTTATGAAATCACCGAGAACAAGACCAATCGCCCAGTGGCTTCGGTCAAGTTCGCAGAGTCCGATTGCCCGGCGCCAGCGAAGAAGAAAAAGTAACCTCTGCTTGGCTTGACCCTCCCGCGCTGCTTCCCAGCGGCGCGCCCCCCTTGCTCTGCGTTTGCCACCAACGACTAAACTGCGTAATGAGCCACCAATAAGCGGTTGCCAGCCAAGGGTTTTTCGGCCCATGATCAGTTCATCCCAGATGCCCGCCCACCACAGCTTTTAATGCTGTTCTGTCATATTTTCAGGGCAAAAAAGGCCTGCCCTCCTGCGGCATGCCGCGACACAAGCAGTGTCGTGGCCCAGGCGACGTTCTCGTCGACTACCCAGGCCCTGTAAAGAAGGAGAAATTGAATGCCTTATGAATCAAATGATTTGCTGCTTCGTCATTTTGAAGAAATCGGGACCGACCTCACCCAGCAGGTCGACGCACAAATTCAGTTGATCGCCCCCAACAGCCCGAATATCCCTCTTTATCGAGACATGATCCTCACTGTCTTGCGCATGGCCCAGGACGACCGTGACCGCTGGAACGCCAAGATCACCCTGCGCGCCATTCGCGAATTGGACCATGCCTTTCGCGTTCTCGAACAGTTCAAGGGCCGGCGCAAAGTCACGGTATTCGGCTCGGCGCGTACACCAGTGGAAAGCCCCCTGTATGCGCTGGCCCGAGAAGTAGGTGCCGCGCTCGCACGTTCCGACCTGATGGTCATCACCGGTGGCGGTGGCGGCATCATGGCCGCAGCCCACGAAGGCGCGGGCCTGGAGCACAGCCTGGGGTTCAATATCACCCTGCCCTTTGAACAGCACGCCAACCCGACCATTGATGGCACCGAAAACCTGCTGTCATTCCACTTCTTCTTTACCCGCAAGCTGTTCTTCGTCAAGGAAGCCGACGCGCTGGTGTTGTGCCCTGGCGGTTTCGGCACCCTCGACGAGGCATTAGAAGTGCTGACCCTGATCCAGACCGGCAAAAGCCCGCTGGTGCCGGTAGTGCTACTGGATGCGCCGGGCGGTGGATTCTGGCAAGGCGCCCTGGACTTCATCCGCAACCAGTTGGAAGCCAATCGCTATATCCTGCCCACCGACCTCAAACTGGTCCGCCTGGTCTACAGCGCCGAAGAGGCCGTGGACGAAATCAACCAGTTCTACGCCAACTTCCACTCCACCCGCTGGCTTAAGCGTGAGTTTGTGGTGCGCATGAATCATCCCCTGAGTGAGCGCGCCCTGGCCCATATGCAACAAGCGTTTGCCAGCCTGCGGCTCAGCGGCGAGTTCCAGCAACTCGCCTATACGGGCGAAGACCATGACGAACCGAGGTTCAGCCATTTGACGCGCCTGGTGTTCAATTTCAACGGTCGCGATCAGGGGCGGCTGCGGGAGTTGGTGGATTACATCAATTTGCCGGAAAACTGGGCGCACGCTCAGGGCAAGGCCCAGCAACGGATGACGCCAGAGACAGCGTGATTTTTTACAGGCGAAAAAAAAGGCCCACTATTTTCATAGTGGGCCTTTTATTTTTTGGCGTTCAGTCGTCCATATCCCGACCGCTCAACAAGCGGCTGATCATGTCCATCGAAAACCCGCGATAACTCAAGAAGCGACCTTGCTTCGCACGTTCCCTGGCATCAATTGGAAGATGCCCCGCAAACTTGCGACGCCAGGTTTCCTCCAATTGCGACTGCCAACTGATACCGCACTCACGTAGCGCGAGGTCGATATCGGCACGTTGCAGGCCACGCTGGCTCAGCTCTTCACGAATCCGAGCAGGGCCGTAACCGGAGCGCGCTCGGTAGGACACAAAACTTTCAAGGTAACGGGCTTCCGACAACAGCCCTTCTTCCGTCAACCGGTCGAGGGCTGTTTCGATCATCTCGGGCTCTGCACCGCGCTGACGCAGCTTACGTGTCAGCTCGACTCGACCATGCTCGCGGCGAGCGAGCAGGTCCATCGCAGTGCGCCGAACGGCGACGAGTGTATCCAGTACAACAGTCATCGTTTGCTTCAGATGTCAGTGTCGGCTTCTTCCACTTCTTCAACCGGCTCACGGTTGGCAGCCGCTTTTACATCTGGCGCGGCGGTCAGCAGCTTGTCGCGGATCTGCTTCTCAAGCGTGGCAGCGATATCCGGGTTATCCGCCAGGAACTTGGCCGAGTTGGCCTTACCCTGACCGATCTTGCTGCCGTTGTAGGCATACCAGGCACCGGATTTCTCGACGAAACCGTGCAGCACGCCCAGGTCGATCATCTCGCCGTTCAGGTAAATACCCTTACCGTAGAGAATCTGGAACTCAGCCTGACGGAATGGCGGCGCCACTTTGTTCTTCACAACCTTGACGCGGGTTTCGCTACCCACAACCTCGTCACCTTCCTTCACCGCGCCGGTACGGCGGATATCCAGACGGACCGAAGCGTAGAACTTCAGCGCGTTACCACCGGTGGTGGTTTCCGGGCTGCCGAACATTACGCCGATCTTCATACGGATCTGGTTGATGAAGATCACCAGGCAGTTGGCGTTCTTGATGTTACCGGTGATTTTACGCAGTGCCTGGGACATCAGGCGGGCTTGCAGGCCCACGTGCATGTCGCCCATTTCGCCTTCGATTTCAGCCTTGGGCACCAGGGCCGCCACGGAGTCGACCACGATCACGTCGATAGCGTTGGAGCGCACCAGCATGTCGGTGATTTCCAGGGCTTGCTCGCCGGTGTCCGGCTGGGAAACCAGCAGGTCATCAACGTTGACGCCCAGCTTGCCGGCGTACTCAGGATCCAGGGCGTGCTCGGCGTCGACGAACGCACAGGTGGCGCCCATTTTCTGCGCCTGGGCAATCACCGACAGGGTCAGGGTGGTTTTACCGGAAGATTCAGGACCGTAGATTTCAACGATACGGCCTTTTGGCAGGCCGCCAATGCCGAGTGCGATGTCCAAACCCAGAGAGCCAGTGGAAATAGCCGGGATCGCCTGACGGTCGTGATCGCCCATACGCATTACGGCACCCTTGCCGAATTGACGTTCGATCTGACCCAGGGCCGCAGCCAAGGCTTTCTTCTTGTTGTCGTCCATTAAAGTCCTCACGTAATCAATAAGGCCTGACGGCCAACACCTGTATAAGTAGACAGTATTGTTCCACAAAGATCCGAGATCGCCTACCCCTGATTGTCTATTTCTGCTGCAGCTCGTCGCAACAAGCCCTCCAACGCGGCTTTTACCGTTTGTCGGCGGACCTCGTCGCGGTTGCCGGGGAAGTGCGCAAGCTCGGCCGTCACCTCGTCGCCCACGGCAAAGGCCAGCCAAACGGTGCCCACCGGCTTGTCCGGCGAGCCGCCATCGGGGCCCGCGACACCGCTGACCGCCACGGCAAATCGGGCCAGGCTTTTTTCCTGCGCGCCCCGGGCCATCGCTTCCACCACTTCCTGGCTGACGGCCCCGACTTTGGCGAACAGCTTTTCCGGCACATTCAGTTGTCGGGTCTTCTGCCGGTTGGAATAAGTGACATAGCCCGCCTCGAACCAGGCCGAACTGCCCGGGATCCGCGTGATGGCTTCGGCAATACCGCCGCCGGTACAGGACTCGGCAGTGGTGACGTGGGCGCTGAGCACCTGCAAACGGCGCCCCAGTTCGGCAGCCAGTTGAGTGATTTCCTTCACGGTCGTCTCCAGGAATGGGCGGGGGTTTGCCTACCCTACAGGAGCCCATCGACCATGCAAGACACAGAGTGCATCAAGAGACTAATGCGCGACGGCCTGCACCTGCCACACATGCGCCATGAGCAGCACACGCGATCAGGCCAAACGCACCTAGGAAACGCATAGCACCGCCTTCGCCCGCGCCCACAACTGCAAACGGTCGTCCAGGCCGTTGAGGCCGCCGTTGATGCGGCGGGTGATGGTGGTGAACTGGTCGTTGTCGGCTAGCTCGTTGAGACCGTTGCTTTGCCAGAACCAGGCGGCGGATTCGCAGGCCCACTGTGGCTGCTCCAGCAACTGCGGTTGTCCAAGCAAGCGCTCGTCACCGAACAGCGCTTGGCTGCACGCCATGTAATTGCGGCGCCCGGTGATCTGGATCAGCCCCCTGCCCCGATACATTTGCCCATCACCGTCCGCCTCAGGGGTGTTGCCCAGCCGCGCGGCCAAGCTGCCAGTGTCGTACTTGCTCAGGTATTGATCACTGCCCAGTTCGCGCACGTACTGCAACTGGGCAGACTCGTGGCCAACTTGGGCGAGGAAGGCGGCAACGCGACGGGCCGTATTGATCTGGTGTGCAGCGAAGGCCGCATTTAGAAAGGTTAAAAAAAAGCCCGCGCGAAGGCGGGCTCCAGGCATGACACCCAGAAGCTGAGCATGTGTGATTACCATGGGTTTTACTCTAAGGAAGCCTCTACACCGACAAACCGCTGGCCTGGACCGTACTCCGATAGCCACCTTTGCGTTCGCCCCTGGATTTCACCGTTTTAATCGACCAGCGCCCTTGCATGAACCCCGGCCACGACTCATCCAGCAGCAACAGGCCTTCAGCAGCCAACGCGGGGTTGCCAGGGCAGACCACATCGATCTGCAACCCTTCGCGCCCCACCCGCCGCATCTCTCCCTGCGCCGCCGAGCGCGCTTCGTCCTCGCTCTGGTATCGCTGTGTCACCACTTTGAAGGGAGCGACGCCCACCTGGATGACACGCTGTTTGCCGCCTGCGGCATCCCACCATGAGGTTTGCGCGCCGTTGTATTTGGCACGGCTGGCGTCGGTGAAGCTGGCGCTGATGAACGCGCGCTCACCCGGACGATTGTCATGGGTGATCGACAACCGCACATCCGGCAATGCCTTGCCCGACAGCGTCTTGATCTGGCCTTTGCGCCCCAGTACATACAGCTCATCGACAGGCTTGGCCACGGCATCGAAGCGCTTGGCCAGGCGCGTGAGAAAAGCCATGTCGCTTTCATTGGTCTGATCGATATGCGCGATGGGCTCACCGTCGAGTTCAGGCGCCACGCGCGGGGAAAAACCGTATCGGGTGGTCAGTTGGCGAAACAGCGCCCCCAGGGTTATCGGCCCATGGCTGGCAGTGCGGCGCTGCTTGAATTCGTGCTCGTCGAAGGGCGCCGCCGTGGCCACCAGTACCAGCCGCAATGGAAACATCGAGGGCGTACGCTGGGTGATCTTGAACACGCCCTTATCCACCAGGCCCGATTCCAGGTAGCCAATACGCAGGCCAATTTTGCCGCCCAGATCGGGCAGCCCTTCAAGCCCCTCGATATCGAGGGTCAGCTTCAGTTGATCAGATACAAACCCCGCTGCGTCGGTATGCTCCCACTCCAAGAGCCGCTCGTTGAATAACGCGGCATTGGCTCCGTATAGCTCCACTACAGGTGTAAATCCGAGTGCCATGATGGCTCCTTAATCCCAGGCGGAAACCGGCCGGCTTGCGACCGGTTGCGCATCCAATTCGGGCACCAGCACACTGACGCCCGCAGGCAGTACCGCGCCCTGTTCGGCCAACTCCGGGTTCAAGCGCCACAACGCCTCTTCTGCGGCATCATCACTGCGCCCCAGTTGGCGGTAGAGCAACAGGTTCACCGAGTCGCCGGCAATACTTCGAACCCTACGCATTGACGAACTCCTCCAGTAACAACGTCCAATTGATCACCATGGCCGTACCGTCGTCGATCACGCTGGCTTGTTTTTCACTGATCGACTGAATGGTCCATAGCCCCCAGTTACGCCCTAACCCGTCTACCAAAGGCAACGGCGTGCGCAGGGCCTGCAGGGCGCGCAACTCATCCAGGCGCGCCATGCCCTTGGCACGCGCAGCCTTGCCGCCCAATGCCAGCGTTTCTAGCCCCTGGCCGACCTGGCTGGATTTAGGTTTGCCGGCAATGATGTCGAGGCTGACCCACCCCCCGCTGCTACCTCGATCAAGGGTGTCGTAGGCGAACCCACGGGACAGCCCGAAAATAAAAGTGCCCAAGACCATCTGTTGTCGCATCACGCAGCTCCATCGGTGAGTGCTGCGCCGCGTCGGGTCGCCAGCAGGTTGTCCATCGACAGCGGAGTAAATTGCGCTTCGATCTGTTGCACCACGAGCGCCGCCAGTTGTTGATGGCTGGCTTGCTCAGGCGCGGTGATGGTGATTTGCGGGGCGAAGTTGATTTGGCGGTTGTCGGCTTGAGGGGCGTTGAGGTTTTTGCTGACCTCTGTGGGGGATGGCAGGCGATCACCCGTCCCCATCACTTTTTCAGCCAGCCACGCACCGACGTCACTGCCCACGAAAGTGCCCACGGCACCACCGACTACCTTACCGATTGCGCCCCCGGCGACGCCGCCCATCACCCCGCCCAACACTGTGCCAGCCCCCGGAACGACCGAACCGATAACAGCTCCCGCCAGCGTGCCGACCGCTCGACCAATCGCCATCCCGGCCACATCACCAACGACACCGCCGGCAACACCGCCGCCGATCGAGCCCACGCTGGTGCCAACCGCTTGACCCAGGTTTCCGGTCATCGCGCCTCGCGTCATCTCGACACCGGCCTGGGCCACCACCAAACCCAGGGGGGCCCCTTTGGCCAGCGTGCTCACCTTCGCCGCTTTGCCAGAGATGCCAGGGCCGGAAGCAGACGGGCGATTGCCGTTGTGCCCGTCATTACTCGGGGCTTTGCGCTGGCTGTCCGGCAATGTGGTTTTATTCCCTGCTGCCGGCCCCTCCCCGAGCACTTTTCCTGCGACCTTTTCGAAAATCTTGTCCTTCACGGCTCCGAAAACACCGGAAACCACCGGGATCAGCACCGCCCCCGCCAGGGTGACGGCTGCGGCAGCCTTGGGCAGGCCTTCCGCGAGCCAAGCCACGCCACTGACCAGGCCGTTCATTGCGGTCAGCGAGGTATCCACAACGGGGGCCAACGCTGTATCAGAGGCGGTGCTCAAGCGTGTGGTACTGGCCTCGTAGGCTTGCCGACGTGCGTAAGTAGAGTCTGCACGAACCGCGGCCGAGCGCAGGACCGAACCCTGATCGCCCAACGTGGAAGTAGCGTAAGTGGATTTCTCGGCCACCAGCGAAAAGGCCTGTTTCACGCTGTCGATCACCGGCACCAGGCTCAGAATCGTCTGGTTGCCGTCAAACAACTGCGTCGCCAGCATCGCCTGCTTTTCGGCAGGTTGCGACTTGAGCGCCTCCAGCACCGTAAGCACGGCTTGTGGGGCGTCCTGTTTCATGCCGGCTGCGAGTACTTTTGGATCAAGCTTGAGCTCTGCCCAGGCAGTGCGTTGCCCTGCAGAGGCGTTGTCGCCTTTAGCCAGGACGGCGCTGATTTTTTCCAGCCCGGCACCGGCAACAGCCTTGCTGTTACCTGCGCTCAACAACGCCGCCGAAAGCGCTGCAGCCTGTTCGGGGCTCATGCCCGCAGCCTTCGCGGCAGCGCCCTGCTGTTGCACGATAGCGCCGATATCCGCCGATTCAGCCTTGAGCGAAACCTGGGTGCCCAGCACGTTTGTTGCGTCGGCCAGGTCCAAGGCCTGTGCGCGATCAAGGTGCATGGACTCGCGCCAACCGCCCATGATTTCGCCGGCATTTTTGACGTCGATCTTGAAAGCGGTCGCCATGATTGCGGCATCGCGGGTGAACTGCTGCAGGTCTGACTGGCGCCCAACGGGGTCAATATTGCCTGAAGCGTCCTTACGATCGCTGCCAATACCTGTGCGGGCGGCGGCATACTCGACCTTAGCGAGGTCGACGGCGCTGGCACCACTGGCGGCCACCACCGGCTCGGATGCCATGGCAAGGTTGGCTTCGCGCAATGCCTTGCGCTCATTGCGGGTAAATTTCAACAGTTGATCAAGGTCGGTCATCGCGGCGTCCAGCGCCTGCGAGGGTGTACGTTTGTCGATAGCCGCGGTGGTCTTCGTACCCTCTGCGTTCCCGGCAGCTTCGGTTTGCCGGGCGTCCATCACCTTGAGCAACGAGACGTTGAACAGCTCCAGCGTATCGACCAACCGTACCTGCCCGTCCGCCAGATGCTTGATCTGCAAGCTGGCATCGGCCAATGCCAATGCCAAATTCGCCGTACTCCCCGGCGCCTCCAGCGGGCTCGCCAGGGTTTGCGCCATAGGCTTGAGGCTGGCTTGTGCCCCTGCCATTGCAAGTGAGCCCTGAGTCATCACGCCTTCCTTGGCAATGGCTGACCCCGCTCCATGGTTACTGTCTGCCATTGCGCTCTACTCCTGTTTAACGCCAAGACGACTGATTGCGATGTCGTAGCGGCGCATTGCTTTGCCGGCTTCCCAGTCGAGGATTTCCGCTTCGCTTACCGAGTAAACCAGCGGCACTACATCGAGGATCACTTCGATGTCGCGTTCCGAAAGAAGTCCGCCGGTTTGTTTAAAAAATCGTCAATGCGCTCCTGCAGTTCGGTCCAGTCGGGCACGGTCAGGCCGGCAAGATCGGGAATCATCAGGCCGGTGCAGTGGGCGGTGATGAACTCGGCACGGTCTTTGTTAGTGGCCAGTTTTTTCATCACCTTGGTAGCGCGCAAGGCGGGCATTTCCAGGGTGACGCTGGTGAGAGTGCGACCGCTCGCTTGCAGCGGCAGCAGCAAGGCAACCTGTTCGCACGTCAACGACTCGCGCGGGCTATCGGTTTGCGCGAGAAAAAACGATGCAGGCCGGGTCGACATTTCGTGTACGTACTGCGCAATGCTCACGTAGTCCGGGCGCTTAAGTTGGTCGAGCTCTTTTTCCGACAGGCCGGTGGCGAGTTTCGCCAGTTCGAAAAACTGGTCGTCCTCATCATCACCGGCCCGGGCCAGCGCGTCTTTTTGCGCGGCGTAGAACAACGGCTTGAGTTGAACCTGCTCGATCATTAAACCGGTGTCGGCGGTGATCGGGGACAGCAGGATGTGCAACGGAGGCATCCAGGCCATGGGGCAATTCCTTGTTGAGCGGTGTTGAAAAGTGCGAAAAATCTAAACCTGAGCACGGCCCCTGTGGGAGCTGGCTTGCCTGCGATGGCATCCACTCGATGCTCTAGGGAGACCGAGTCGCCTGTATCGCAGGCAAGCCAGCTCCCACCTTGACCGTGCTTGCTTCAGACTGCGCCGGCCCTTAAGGCATCAGTACGGCGCGGCGGGCATCGCCAAGAATGTCGACGCCGTTGAGCACAAACTTCTGAGTGCGTACGTCGATGTCGATCACCGAAACGCCGTTTTCCAGACGGTTGTAGGTGCGGCAGGACAGTTCCAGAGTGGTAACCGGCTTGGCGTTCATGGTCAGCGCCGTCTCGGCCAGGGACTTCAGCTTGCCGCCCATGGTGTGGTAGGTGAAGTAGGTCTTGCCGTCCTGATCCTGACCGGCTTCACGCACGTTCAGGAGGATGTCGTCACCCTGGGTGACGCCAAGCGCCAGCAGGACTTGGGCGCCAACACCTTGCAGTACCAGGGTTGCATTCAGCACCTTGGCGCTTTTGGCGACCTCCTCGGCGATGAAGCGCCCACCGGTCATCGGGTCCATCTCAAACTCGATCTTCGGCGGCGTAAAGGAATCGACGGTTGCCGACAACGGCAGGCCTTGAAGGGTGGCCGCAATGGCCTGTCTGACTCGGTTGGTAAACATTAGAGAACGTCCTCCAGGAACTGCTCGATGATTTCATCGCGGGCGTTGAGTTGATAAACCATGTGTTCGTTCGGCGCGTAGCGGCCGTAGTCGATGACGATGAACCAGGTGCCGTTCTTGTACTTCTCGACGCTGTTCAGTTCCGGGTGCAGGTACACGCTGCCGCCGGGAATGGTTTCGTCGGCCACCAGGGTTTGCAGCCAGTCGTTGATGCGCTTGACCTCTTGGTCCATGAAGGACTTGGTGAGGTTCTTGGCCATGGCTTTCTGGCCGGCCCTGACCAGCTTGCGGCTGATGGCATCTTCCAGGCCGACGTAGCTGATGAACTTGCCGGTGATGGAGCGGTTACCCAGCAGCGAGAAGCCGCCGAGGATGGTGCGGGCGTAGTAGCTCACGCCATAGCGGTTGAGCAGGTCGCCTTCGGTGGAGGTGTCGAGGATGTTGTACTCGACCACGCGGGAAACGTCCTCGGCGAAGGTCACCTGATTACCCGGGCTTTCCCACTGCTTGACCTTGGCCAGTGCGGCGATGGCCAGCGAGGATGGCGACAGGAACACATTCTTCTTCGCGGCCTTGGAGTACACCGACGGCATGTTGTGTACCAGCAGGCAACGGTCGAAGCCCAGGTCGGCCCCGCCCAGTTCGCCGCTGTAGGTCACCTGGTCGGCGACGGAGGCGTCCTTGCCATCGAGCACCACACGGGCCTTGATGCGTTTGCCGAACGAGGCGAACTCACCGGCTACGGCTTTGGTGCCCGTGAAGCCTGGAGCGCCGATGATGGTCAGGTCTTCAGGGACGCTGCTCAGGGCAGCCAGGCCCAGCTTGCGACCGGTGACCGGGTCGTTGCCGCCGATCACATTGTTGATCGTGTCGGCCGGAGTAGCGCCCTCTTCGACGATGACCACATAGACCGGCACCTTCACCACTTTGAGGATCTGGTACACCGCCTGGAACAAGGTGCCCGACTCGGTGCCGGTAGGGTCCAGCAGCGCCTGGGTGGTGAAGCTGTTGATGCGAAACGGCGCGTTTTTCGGGATCGACGCATGGGCATTCGGCGCAGTGCCGACCAGGCCAATGACGTTATCACCAAGGCCACCCATTGCCTCGGGGGATTCAGTGGCATTCACAGTGATGCCGTTGTGCTCGAAGTTCAGGACTTCTGCCATGGTTATTCAGCCTTCTTGGGGGTGGAGTTGAGGACGCTGGTCAGTTCCAGACGACCAGCGGTGCGCAGGGCGGATGCTTCGACGTCGAGCAGTTCCAGCTCCTCGCCGGCGGTGGACCAATGGCCGTTGCCGATGGGGAATGGGATGAGGACGGTGTAGGTTTGGCGGGTGGGCATGGGTGGAGATCTCCGAGTGGAAAATGCAAAAGCCCCTGCGGGGAGGGGCTTTGGGGAGGCGAAAAAAAACCGCTTTCGCGGTAATCAGTTATTTCAGAAAATCGGGTTTGGATGGCCAGAGCACTGCGTCTGGATCTTCTCCCTGATCTGGAATATCACGCAGTTTTTGACGATACTCAGCGAAGATAAGCTTATGGCTTTCGAGCATCGGATAGTCTGGCATTGCAGCATAATCACTCGCCGACAAGTCTTGATCCCTTGCCTTACGGATCATTTCCCACTTGATAATCGGATGCAGTTCAGCAGGTACAAATAGCGGTTTCATATTTTCTCCTCAGCCTAGAGCCAACATCGTTCCCCAATCACCTGGGTTGGTTACAACGCCTGTGCAAGCCCCTGCCAGCATCACCTCAACAACGCCAGTGGATGAGGTGCGCATCGGGTGCAGATGGTAATAACTCCCAAACAGTTCAGTAGGAGAAATAACACTGGAACACCAGCGCCATTTGCCTTTCTCAACACCATTACTCCATGCTCCCGATACGTTACCTTCCAAAAGACGCACGAAGGCGCCTACCGTCAGGTAGGAGTTCTGCGGGACTGCACCAGAGCCATTCGCGAGCGCCATATCGACCGTGTATGGGAACGCAAGCCAAGGACTAACGTCTGACACCGACCACTTCATTTGCCACAGATATACAAACGTGCGCCAATAGTCGCTCGCCCTGATTTCAAAGCTTGGATATTGTTCACGCACGTCCGCCTGCACCTGGAGCATGAAATCCACATCAGCTTGCGGGCGTCCGGCCGCTTGAGAAACAGGGGTGATAGTTCGCAGCTTAGCGGGCGTCACTTCAGCATGAATCCCCCAATTTTCAATCAGTGTTCCGTCGGCGTTGGGGGAAAGATTGAAGTTCTTGGTGACCGCTAACCTTGGGAGTCTATTTTTCAACTCGGCCAATTGTGCGTCATACGCCAAGCGCGCATCGGCTATCGCCTTGTCAATTTCTCCAACTTTTCCGGTAATAACATTAGTCAAGTTGTTTGCCGCACTAACGACGGCAGAAAGTTGCTGTTCAGTACTCAAATGAATGCTCCTAAACGCCTGGTGAGCGTCATATAAAATCAATTAAAAACGCCCTATTTCTTTTCGACTTCCATCACCCGAAATAGAACCCCTACACCGCGTGCCATATTGTCTATGCTCGCGGCCGATAAGGCCGCAATTTCATCAGTCAATAGCACATTCAAATTGTCATTCCCCACCACAATCGTCACGCTATCCGCCGGCAACGGCGAAACATCCAGCGTAAACTTCTGCAGCACCCTCGCCGCCGCCGCTTTATACGTCAGCAACTTCCCCGCCACGGAATACACCGCCAACAACGTCCCGCTGGCGAGGTAAAATCCGAACTCGCCAATCTCATACTCGCCGTCGCCATCAAACAGCGCGGCCATCCTGAGTTGGCGCTCGCCCAGGTCTTCGTAATCGACGATGGCCACCCGTTGACGCTCGTCACGCAAGGCCACTTCCGTGCCGTCGGGGTTGTAGCGGCCGGTGCCGGCGCCGATGTGGGTGATTTCGCCTTTGAGGCCCTGGTTCTTTGCCTGCAGCACTTCATCCAAACCTTTGGAGGTGAAGCGCACCAGGCGCGTGATTTCATCTGTCATGGCTGCGCCCTGAGGTCGTAATCGTTAATGGTGTAGTGCTGGGCAACCCCGGCACTGTTGAGCCGAGCCACCAGCGCCAATTCCGGCAACGCGCCGTTCAGGTAGAACTCGCCGTCGCTTAAAGGCGCGTCGAGCACTTGCGTGAGCGCGAGTTGGCCTTCGGTCTCATGCACGATGGTGATCGTCGCCTGATCGCGCTCACTTTTCGCCGCGTTGATGCGACGGATCAGCCGGTTGTGGTCGCCGCTGGACCAACTGCGCCCGATGATCGCCTGCACGTCGAAGGTGTAAGGCACGCCCAGCGGACGTTGCTGGTACCAGGCGCTGATATTGGGCGTGAAGCCCAATGATTCCACCGCGTGGCTCAGCGCCTTGGGCGTACCTGCCTGGCGCTGAATCTGCCAGGACAAAGCCACGGTCAGGCGTTTTTCCGCTTCGCTGGCCTCGGCATCCCATTCGCTGACGCCACGGTCGGCGGCCAGGTAAGGTAGGAATTCGCTGGGGGTGTACAGCGGGTTCATCAGCGCCGGAAACGGCGGGGTGACGCGCTCAAGCAATCTGCCGAAACCCAGGTCCAGGGCCTTTTCCAGCGGTGAGCTGTTGGCGGGCAACAAACTTGCGTTGGGTTCACTCATAGCGTGCGCACCTCCACCTCGACGCCCGTGCAATACGGGGCCTGGAACGCGGTACTGACAATCGGCGCCAGCGGTTCGAGGATGTGCAGTTGCGCAGCGCCAGCACTGTGGATGGCGTAGTCGATCCAGCTGGGGTCCACCCGCCCTTCCAGGCGGTGGCAGGACTCTGCGTAGTCTTGCAGCAGTTTCTGCGCCGCCACTTGGGTCAGCCCCGAGTCCGGGCCGGCGTTGATCTTGGCCACCACGCGAATTTTATAAGGTTGAATCTGTGCGCCTTGAACGCTGACAAGATCGGTTTCCGGCCTTACATCCGGCCGTGCGAAATGTCGACGTACACCGTCAAGCAAATCGGCAGATGGCGTGCCGTCACCTTCCCTGGAAAGCACAGTGACCATGACTTCACCCGGTGCGGTGCGGCGAGCGTTGCCGTCCTTGACCTGGGCTGCGTAACCGTCGGGGTCGAAGGTGTAGGTCACCGTGACCACACCGGGCGTCGCGCTTTGCACTTTCACTGCTGGGCGCTCGCCCAAGGTGAACACTTCACGGCGGTACTGCATGCGCGAGCCCGCCGCTGGGGCGTGGGGCGCCAGGTAGTAACGCAGGCGGGCGTCGTCGTCGCTTTCCAAGGTGGGCGGCACGGGCGGGAACGCGGCCGGGTCGCCTGGGTCGAGCACTTGGCGTTCCAGGCCCATATCGGCCAGGCGCGCATCGAGGTTGCTGCCGGTGGCCCACCACGCCAGCATCTGCTTGATGCGGGCGTTGTATTTGCGCTCATGGGTTTGCAGACGCACGCAAAAGGCTTCCAGAGCCAGGGTCAGCAGTTCGCTTTCGTTGTCGAGGCTGACCTGGAGTTTGGCCGCGCTTTGCGGCGCGCGGGTGGCGACGTAGTCGGTGACAAACGCTTTGAATTCGGCCAGCAACGGTTCGAACTCATCGACCTTAATGATGGCCGGTTCCGCCAGTTGGTTCTGGCCGGGGATCAGCATGCTCATGTCACGACCTCGAAGGATTGTTGGCGGTTTTTCCAGGTGCCGGCAAACCGCAACAGCAGGCCGGCGCCTTGGCGGGTGGCGACGATGACCTGCGGGTCGAAGTCGCCGATGCCGTTGTGGGTGTTGTAGAAGGCTTGCGCGGCGTGGCTCTGGGCGAGGATCAACAGGTCATCGCCGAGGTTTTGGCCGAGCAATTGCGGGATCAGCGAGCCGTACAATGGGCGTTTTTGCCGCGTTCCGATGGGGGTGGTCAGCGCTCGGGTAGCGCGCTGCACAAATTGCAGCCAGTCGTCGACGGCCGCCCCGGTGTTCCTATCGATTCCAAGCATGGGGTGTCCTTATCGGGGGCTGATGACGCGTCCTTGATGGTCCACCACCGGACCGCTGAAGTGCGCGCCGCCGGCATCCAACAGCAGGCTGGTGCCGCCGACTTGCAGGGTGATGCCTTGGGCGTTGAGGGTCAGGCTGGCGGCGCCGACCTTGACGTCAACCTGTTCGCGGGAACCGCTGAAGGTGGTCGGGCCGTTGACCCAGTTGAAGGTGTGGCTGGCGTCGTCGTAGTCGCTTTGGGTGCCGTCTTGATGGCGCCGCCGGGTCAGCGTTGGCACGTTGGAGACCGGCGGAAAGCGATCGCTGTTGAGGCCGAACAGGGCCACGGATTGCACACCGCCCTCCCCCCCGCCGTAGTTGAGCAGCAGGCATTGCTCACCCACCGTGGGAATGCGGGTTTCGGTTTGTGCACCGGCACTGGGGTTGAAAAAACGGATCGCCGGGGTGAGCAGGTCACCGTGGCTGACCTTGCAGGTGTTGCTGGCCGCATCGACCTGCTGGCAAATACCGATCCGGCAGAAGCTCTCGGCGCGGCGGTAGAGGTCCTCGAGCTGGGACTCCATCTCGGCCAGGCGTTCAACGATCGGCCCCAATTGCATGCGTAACAGCGCGTCGAACATGGGCTACTCCGCCAGTGGCTTGTATTGGGCCGGGTCGTCGATGTTGGAGACGTCCCAGGTGCAGGCAAATAGCGGTTGGCCTGTGGGATCGTCGAGTAACGCCGGCCCCAGATAGAGGGTTTGAGTGAAGGAAACCGTCCAGGTGTCGTAGTCCGTTTCCACGGACGTGCGCACAGCGGGAGCCGCGACGATATTCGCCGGCAAATCGCACTGTGCCTGGGGCAGGTTCCAACGGTTATCCAGCACAAGGTCCATGAGCTGGCTGGCCAGGTCGCACGCATCGAACGGCAATGCGCCGGGAGCAACCATGGCCCGGAGTGAAATGGCCAGGACGTGTGCCTTGCGCCCCTCGCGAGAGCGAATGCCCGGGCCATTGCCTTCGACCGTGACCATTACGCCGGTTTGTTCAGCATCGCCTTGAAAGTCTTGGTGACTGCCGACCTTGATGTCCGGGAAGGCCGCATGCAGCACCGCGCCGATGGCTTGGGGCAGTTGGGATGGCTTTTCGATAAACGTCATGTTAAGTCGCGTCCTTGCAACGATTAGTGCGGGTCCTGGCCGGAGCCTTGGTTGATCCCGATGCGCTTGGCCGCCCATCGCTCATAAAGGCCGATGGCCACGTCGGCACCGGCCATGGCGGTCAGGCAACCAATCGCGCCGGCGGTCCAGATCGACATACCAGCGGCGTAGCACAGCATCAGGGCCGACACCCCGCAGACCATGCACGCCCCGGAACGCAGGGCCAATCGGCGGATCAGCGACCAGCCACGTGCGCCTTCTTTATCGGCGCGCCACATTTCACCTGAGACCCCGCCGATCACCGCCAATACGATCACCAGCCAGATAGGCATTTCCGCTAACGCTTGCTGTTCATTTGTCATGTCACGCCTCCTGGCTGAGCAATAAATAGTCCGTATTTCATTTACAAATGCTTGGGTAGGTAGGCATTCCAAAAAGCCCGGTCGCCCGGGCTTTTCAGTAATGATGTCCTCGGACTTTCGGCGCTACTGGCGCGGTACGGTCCTTTCCTCGATGTTTTTCCGACCACGATCCCTGTCTGCCGGATAACTGCTTCTGGTGCTTTACGCTGCACACCCGGGTCAGTTGCCAACCCTCTGAACCGTTAAGGCCGGTTCATCGCTGCCTGTTGTTGAAGCGTTGAAACTAAAGAGCGTCGGCATCCTTGCCGGTGTTGCCTGGCATCCCTGCCATCGCTTCGATGGCGTCCTTGCCGATGTTGCGTGCCTTCCTTGTCTTCCTTGGCAGCATCCTTGCCGCCTCCACCAAGCCTTGTTGGCTGGCTTGAGATGAAGAATATGCATGTATGCATATACAGTCAATGCACAGATGCATTTATTTTTGCTGTGGAAATGCATGAGTGCATTGGAAGCCTTACGGGCTTGGGCTTGGCCGGTTTTCTAAGGGCGAAAAAAAACCCGCACATGGGCGGGTTTCTTCTTACGCGTGGAGGTTAGCGGGCGTACATGCCCCACCAGAAAACATGACCGAGGATGCTGATCTGCTCATCCTGGATCTCCTGGAAGCTGTAGTCCTCATCGGGGTGCTCATCACGATTGAAGCTGCGCAGGCGAATCCCGGAAGGCAGGCGGTAGAGCTGTTTAACCCGCAACTGGCCGTTGTGATTGATGGCATACAAGTCGCCATCCACAATATCGCCAATGCCGCTCTTGCCAGCATTCACCCCCACCGTGGCACCGTCGCGCAACACCGGCAACATACTGTTGCCGCGCACCGTCACGCACTTGGCCTGGTCGAACTGCACACCGTTATGCCGCAGGCTGCGCTTGCCGAACCGCAGGCTGGCCTTCTCGCTTTCCTCGATGACGAATCTTCCTGATCCAGCAGCCAATTCAACCTCGCGCAGAAAGGGGATCGACACCTCGTCATCATTAACGGGGGTGTCGTCGTCCCACAGGCTTATGTCCTTGAGTTCCGAATGCATCGGGTCGCGCCCGTCATCGCGCAAAGCGCCGACTGCCGCGCGCCCGCGCAGGTAATCAGTGCTCACGCGGAAATACTCGGCGATACGGGAGATGTGTTTATCCGACGGATCAACGATCTTGCCGCTGAGGATCCGGGACAGTGTGGATTGAGGCACGCCAGTGCGTCGGTGAAGCTCCGTGGGGGAGATCCGGTCGCGGTCCAGCAGCTCTCTTAAGACGATAGAAACGTTGCGTTTTTGCATAGCGTGGATAGTGACGGGAGTTTTTGGGGTTGGCAAATGCTAATTTGCATATTCATGCATTAAACATTCGATTTTCATTTAATTCGAATCAAAATACTGTATATACAACCAGTCATCCACACCCTATTATTCCGACAACCTGGTATTGCTGCCAGTCGACGCCTTGCATGTCGACAACTCAAGGCATATGTATAAAACTCTTTGACAACGTAGCCAGCAACGACGGAGGTGCTCATGGCTTATTCAGCGCTAGCTGTCGCTAACGCCTTCATTGAACGCGCGAAGGAAGGCAAGCTTTCGGGCCTGACGCCTATGAAGCTGCAAAAACTGCTGTTTTATACGCAGTCCTGGCATTTACGCGAACGGGATCAGCCCCTCATGGATGATCACTTTGCCCGCTGGCAATATGGCCCGGTTATCCCGTCGCTTTATCATGAGTTGAAATCCTACGGTAATCGTCCAGTGACGTCGTTGCTCAGCAACCTGAAGCCCGACGCCGAAGACATTGTCTTCGTGACACCGAGAGTGCCTGAGAGCGACACCTATACCCATCGTTTGATTGACCGGATCATCAACAAATACGGTAAATGGTCGGGCACCCAACTGTCCAACCTGTCCCACGAGGACGGCACAGCCTGGGCCCTCAAGGGTGCCGACGGTTCTGCCATCGACTGGGAAGACATGGCAACACTCATTCACCCAAAGAGCCGCATCCGTGAGTGAAGAACTCGACAACCTGGAACTCACCCTGCCCCCCGCGGCAGGGCCTGACCAGGACACTCAAGCCGGTGGCGAGCAAGCCATAGGCACCGACGATGAAAGAAACCAGAACCTCAAAGACCAGAAGGCCGAAAGGCAACTGCGCAAGAAGTATGCGGGGCGTGCGTTTTGGTTTGCGGCATGTGGCGTGATTTTCTGGGCGGTTCTGCTGGTGTGGAATGGGTGGTCGACGTATTACTCGAGTAAAGCGCCGTTCTCGGACAATGTGTTGATTGCTATCACTACGGCAACTTCGATCAATCTGTTTGCGGCGTTTCTCGGAGTGATCAGAGGGTTGTTTCCGGCTAGTGGGCGTAGGTCTAAATAGCCTGTTGGACCGCGCAGTCATTCCAATTTTGAAGGATTAATATGCTGCGCAAAAGCCAGATCATAACCCTCCCGGCATTGATCGCATCGGTACTTTTACTCACTGGCTGTCCGCCACCAGCTGAATTTACACAGTGGCGGCGTACCTCCACGAGCGTCGATGGTGTTAAGGCTGCGATGGCGGAATGTGGTGACCCTGTAGGCGGCTCACTGACTCAATTACCTATAAATGAACAGGTACTCCAGTTTCAATGCATGCAACGTCTGGGCTTTAAACGTAAAGACGGTTTTGAATTCTGTGAAGTCATGAAAGACACTCCGGCCTGCGTCGAAGCAAAAAAAGGTCGACCACTAAACGTGTCCGAGCTTGAGGCTTTACCGTTTAAAGATGATGACGGCTTCTACCCGATAAAACCCGACTCTGGCCGGTCTGAAGGCATGCAGGTCACCTGGCGTAAAGTAGGCGCATCACCGCACTTCTCGGTGCAGCTAGCTAACGATAAGGAAGCGCCGCCAGTCATGTATGCCTGCGGATACCCGAAACCACTTGGGTCGAATCTGAAAATCGCCAGCATTGGACATACAGCCAAAGCGCAACGCTGCATGATTGATCACGGCTTTGAACCGAAGAATAAAATGATTCTGGTCTGCCGGCCTTATCCCAGCGTGACAGGTTGTAAAAGCCGATAAAAAGAAGGGGGCGGCGTATTTTAATAAATGCGCCGCCCCCTCTTCTATTTCTACCGGGTCGTTTGCGACCTGCGAAGGGTCGACTTCACATGTTAACCTTGCGCCCATCGCAAAAAATGCTGGGCCAAGCGCCCAATGCCGATCAGTTAAGCGACCACGATCAGGCAAGGTGTGGAGCTTTCGAACTTCAGCGATGCGGGTGCTTCGGCCCGCCGGTACAGCGCGGTGATCCCATCGCAGCCTCGCTGAAGCTCGACAGCTCCCACTTTCGACCTGCTTTGTTTTGACGTACGCATTTCTAAACTGATCGACACTGGACCACGCGCCCCCTTTGCCCCATCACTTTCAACGAATTTGCCTATTACCCAATGAGTAAAAACACCTCCGATCTGTCCTCCCACACCCCAATGATGCAGCAGTACTGGCGTCTGAAAAACCAGCACCCTGATCAGTTGATGTTCTATCGCATGGGCGACTTCTACGAGATCTTCTACGAAGACGCGAAGAAGGCCGCCAAGCTGCTGGACATCACCCTGACCGCGCGCGGGCAGTCGGCGGGGCAGTCGATTCCGATGTGTGGGATTCCTTACCACTCGCTGGAAGGCTACCTGGTCAAGCTGGTGAAGCTGGGCGAGTCGGTGGTGATCTGTGAGCAGATCGGCGACCCGGCCACGAGTAAAGGGCCGGTGGAACGCCAGGTGGTGCGCATTATTACGCCGGGCACGGTTAGTGATGAGGCGTTGTTGGATGAGCGTCGCGATAACCTGATTGCGGCGGTGTTGGGCGATGAGCGTTTGTTCGGCCTGTCGGTGCTGGATATCACCAGTGGCAATTTCAGCGTGCTGGAGATCAAGGGCTGGGAGAACCTGCTGGCGGAGCTGGAGCGCATCAATCCGGTGGAGTTGTTGATTCCGGATGATTGGCCCAAGGACTTGCCGGCGGAGAAACGTCGTGGGACCAAGCGGCGTGCGCCGTGGGATTTTGAGCGTGATTCGGCGCTGAAGAGTCTTTGCCAGCAATTCTCGGTGCAGGACCTTAAAGGCTTTGGTTGCGAGACGCTGACCCTGGCCATCGGTGCCGCCGGTTGCCTGCTCAGCTACGCCAAGGAAACCCAGCGCACCGCCCTGCCGCACTTGCGCAGCCTGCGCCATGAGCGTCTGGACGATACCGTGGTGCTCGATGGCGCCAGCCGTCGCAACCTGGAGCTGGATACCAACCTGGCCGGCGGGCGTGATAACACGCTGCAATCGGTGGTGGACCGTTGCCAGACCGCCATGGGCAGCCGTTTGCTGACCCGTTGGTTGAACCGTCCGCTACGGGATTTGACGGTGCTGCAAGCGCGCCAGTCTTCCATTACCTGCCTGCTCGACGGCTATCGATTTGAAAAACTGCAGCCGCAACTCAAAGAGATTGGCGATATCGAGCGCATCCTCGCGCGGATCGGCCTGCGCAATGCGCGGCCCCGTGACTTGGCGCGCCTGCGTGATGCCTTGAGCGCCTTGCCGCAGTTGCAAGTGGCGATGACCGAACTGGACACGCCGCACCTGCAACAGCTTGCCGTCACCGCTGGCACTTACCCGGACCTCGCAGCGCTGCTGGAAAAGGCCATCATCGACAACCCACCGGCGATCATTCGTGACGGCGGCGTGTTGAAAACCGGCTATGACAGCGAGTTGGATGAGCTGCAATCGCTGAGCGAAAACGCCGGCCAGTTCCTGATCGACCTGGAAGCCCGCGAAAAAGCGCGTACGGGCCTGGCTAACCTGAAAGTCGGCTACAACCGTGTGCATGGCTACTTTATTGAGTTGCCGAGCAAACAGGCCGAGTCGGCGCCTATCGACTATCAACGTCGCCAGACCCTCAAAGGCGCCGAGCGTTTTATCACCCCCGAGCTCAAAGCGTTCGAAGACAAGGCGCTGTCAGCCAAAAGCCGCGCCCTGGCTCGGGAAAAGATGCTCTACGAAGCTTTGCTCGAAGACTTGATCAGCCGTCTGGCGCCGTTGCAAGACACCGCCGCCGCCCTGGCGGAGCTGGATGTGTTGAGCAACCTCGCCGAACGTGCGCTGAACCTGGACCTCAATTGCCCACGGTTTGTAAGCGAGCCGTGCATGCGCATCGTGCAAGGTCGTCACCCGGTAGTGGAGCAAGTGCTGACCACGCCGTTCGTCGCCAATGACCTGTCGCTGGACGACGATACCCGCATGCTGGTGATCACCGGTCCGAACATGGGTGGTAAATCCACCTACATGCGCCAGACCGCGTTGATCGTGCTGTTGGCGCATATCGGCAGCTTCGTACCGGCAGCCAGTTGCGAACTGTCGCTGGTGGACCGCATTTTCACGCGGATCGGCTCCAGCGATGACCTGGCCGGTGGCCGTTCCACCTTTATGGTGGAAATGAGCGAGACCGCCAACATCCTGCACAACGCCACCGAACGCAGCCTGGTGCTGATGGACGAAGTGGGCCGCGGCACCAGCACCTTCGACGGCCTGTCCCTGGCCTGGGCGGCGGCTGAACGCTTGGCGCATTTGCGTGCGTACACGTTGTTTGCCACGCACTACTTCGAGCTGACGGTGCTGCCGGAAAACGAGCCGCTGGTGGCCAACGTGCATCTCAATGCCACTGAGCACAACGAGCGCATTGTGTTCCTGCACCATGTGCTGCCAGGGCCGGCAAGCCAGAGCTATGGCTTAGCCGTAGCACAATTGGCCGGTGTGCCGAGCGAGGTGATCACCCGTGCCCGCGAACACTTAAGCCGCCTGGAAACCACGGCGCTGCCCCACGAAACGGTCGTCGCCAGCCCTGCCAAGGCCAACAAGAAACCTGCCGCGCCGCATCAGAGCGATATGTTCGCCAGCCTGCCCCATCCGGTGTTGGATGAGTTGGCAAAGCTTGACCTGGATGACTTGACGCCGCGTAAAGCGCTCGAAATGTTATATGCACTGAAGACTCGGATATAACGCAGACGCTTGCAAGCTGATAGAATCTCGCGCGGTTTGGGATGCTGCGGGCTTTTAGCCTGGTCCGCAGACTATCGCTCTCAAACCTCGCGAACCCCACCATAAGGGGTTTCGCTGCCGCCGCCTGAGGAGAAAATTAGAAATGACCTTCGTCGTCACCGACAACTGCATCAAGTGCAAGTACACCGACTGCGTAGAAGTCTGTCCGGTGGACTGCTTCTACGAAGGCCCGAATTTCCTGGTTATCCACCCGGATGAGTGCATCGACTGCGCCCTGTGTGAACCAGAATGCCCGGCCGTCGCGATTTTCTCCGAGGACGAAGTGCCTGCGGGCATGGAGCAATTCATTCAGTTGAACGTCGAGCTGGCCGAAGTGTGGCCAAACATCACCGAGCGCAAAGATCCGATGCCGGATGCCGCTGAATGGGATGGCAAGCCCAACAAAATTGAGCAACTAGAGCGCTAAAGCGCCGCTGCCCAACAAAAAAAGGCCCCTTAAGGGGCCTTTTTTGCGTTCGGGTGCCTGCGTTCACTTTTCTACAGGCAAAAAAAAGGGGCGGTATGACCCGCCCACATTTTTTCCCTAGTCCCTGTATTCCTTTTCATCATCCTGATGAATCGCATCCTGCGACGTTCCTTCAAACCATCGTTCCTTGATGGCTGTGCCAATCCGTGGACACAGGGCTGATGTTAGAGCGTTCCGAGGGAAGTTCAACGCGATGCCCTCAGCGGTCTGACAAACTCTACCGCTCTCAATCGATAAAATAATATTTATATTTCAATAAGATAGATAATAGCTTCGTCATTTCAAGACGTACGCAACCGCCAAAAAAACCAAACACTTACGAAAAAGTAAGCGAATGCTTACACGCGCATTACGCAAAGTAGCAACAAGCCCTATTGGCGCCCCACCTGTAGGAGCGAGCTTGCTCGCGAAAAACCCGAGAGCACCACTGGTCGTCAGGCTTTTCGCGTATCCGTTAAAGCCTAATCAATCGTCGCTCACGGTAATGGTCGGCATCGCCGGCGCCATCGCTTCCTGCAAAACAATCCGCGCACCGACATGACGGGCCAATTCCTGATAGATCATCGCAATCTGCCCATCAGCCTCTGCCGCGACGGTAGGTTTGCCACCATCGGCCTGCTCGCGAATCTCCATCGCCAATGGCAACGATGCCAGCAGTTCAACGCCATACTGAGTAGCGAGCTTCTCGCCCCCGCCCTCACCGAACAGATGCTCGGCATGCCCGCAGTTGGAACAGATATGCACCGCCATGTTTTCCACCACGCCCAGCACCGGGATGTTGACCTTGCGGAACATCTCCACGCCTTTCCTGGCGTCCAGCAGTGCCAGGTCCTGAGGCGTGGTGACAATCACCGCACCGGCCACCGGCACTTTCTGCGCCAGGGTCAGTTGGATGTCGCCGGTGCCTGGCGGCATGTCGATCACCAGGTAGTCGAGGTCGCCCCACGCCGTTTGTGTGACCAGTTGCAGCAACGCACCGGAGGCCATAGGCCCGCGCCAGACCATCGGCGTGTTGTCATCGGTAAGGAAGGCCATGGACATCACTTCCACACCCAGCGACTCGATGGGCACAAACCATTTCTGATCCTGGACCTTCGGCCGTGTGCCTTCGGCGATGCCGAACATCACGCCCTGGCTCGGCCCGTAGATGTCGGCATCGAGAATGCCCACGCGCGCACCTTCTCGCGCCAGGGCCAGGGCCAGGTTGGCCGCGGTGGTGGATTTACCCACGCCGCCCTTGCCGGAGGCCACCGCCACCACATTCTTGACGTTGGCCAGGCCCGGGATCTGCGCCTGGGCCTTGTGCGGCGCGATCACGCATTGGATGTCGACCTTGGCCGAACCCACACCGTCCAGGCCCTCGATGGCCATTTGCAGCATCTGTGCCCAACCGCTTTTGAACAGGCCCGCGGCATAACCCAGTTGCAACTGCACCGACACCTGGTCGCCCTGGACCTCGATGGCACGCACACAGCCGGCACTGACCGGGTCCTGGTTCAAATAAGGGTCGGTGTACTGGCGAAGAACGGCTTCCACCGCTGCGCGATTGACGGCGCTCATGGGCTACTCCCGAAAAAAGACTGACTGAAACAGGCGGCTATCCTAACCGTTCCAGCCGCTGAACGGCATGCTTTCGAAGGCGTGGAAGATTCTGAAACAGCGTCACGGGGTGAAATAAATTTCCCGGCGCTTTATAGTGGCCGACCTCCGTTTCATCAAGTAGCCGAGCCCCATGTCCGAGCCACGCAAGATCCTCGTCACCAGCGCCCTGCCCTATGCCAATGGTTCCATCCATCTTGGCCATATGCTTGAGTACATCCAGACCGATATGTGGGTGCGCTTCCAGAAGCATCGCGGCAATCAATGCATTTATGTCTGCGCGGACGACGCCCACGGTTCGGCCATCATGCTGCGCGCCGAAAAGGAAGGCATCACCCCGGAACAACTGATCGCCAATGTGCAGGCTGAACACAGCGCCGACTTTGCCGAGTTCCTGGTGGACTTCGACAACTTCCACTCGACCCACTCCGACGAAAACCGCGAGCTGTCGAGCCAGATCTACCTGCGGCTGAAAGAAGCCGGGCACATCGACCAACGTTCGGTGACCCAGTATTTCGACCCGGAAAAGAAAATGTTCCTGGCCGACCGTTTCATCAAGGGCACCTGCCCGAAATGCGGCACCGAAGACCAGTACGGCGACAACTGCGAGAAATGCGGCGCGACCTACGCACCCACCGACTTGAAGGATCCCAAGTCGGCGATCTCCGGCGCCACGCCGGTACTCAAGGACTCGCAGCACTTCTTCTTCAAGCTCCCGGATTTCCAGCAAATGCTGCAAACCTGGACGCGCAGCGGCACCTTGCAGGACGCCGTGGCCAACAAACTCTCCGAATGGCTCGACAGTGGCCTGCAGCAGTGGGACATCTCCCGCGACGCGCCGTACTTCGGCTTTGAAATTCCGGGCGAGCCGGGCAAGTACTTCTACGTATGGCTGGACGCGCCGATCGGCTACATGGCCAGCTTTAAGAACCTGTGCGACCGCACCCCGGAGTTGGACTTCGACGCGTTCTGGGGCAAGGACTCCACCGCCGAGCTGTACCACTTCATCGGCAAGGATATCGTCAACTTCCACGCGCTGTTCTGGCCAGCGATGCTTGAAGGCTCGGGCTACCGCAAGCCGACCGGCATCGCCGTACACGGCTACCTGACGGTCAACGGCCAGAAAATGTCCAAGTCCCGTGGCACCTTTATCAAGGCGCGCACCTACCTGGACCACCTGTCGCCGGAATACCTGCGCTATTACTACGCGTCCAAGCTGGGCCGTGGCGTCGACGACCTGGACCTGAACCTGGAAGACTTCGTACAGAAGGTCAACTCGGACCTGGTCGGCAAAGTCGTCAACATCGCCAGCCGTTGCGCCGGTTTTATCCACAAGGGCAACGCCGGTGTACTGGTAGCCGAGAACGCCGCACCGGAACTGACCGACGCCTTCCTGGCCGCCGCGCCGAGCATCGCCGACGCTTATGAAGCCCGCGACTTTGCCCGCGCCATGCGCGAGATCATGGGCCTGGCCGACCGTGCCAACGCCTGGATCGCCGACAAGGCGCCGTGGTCGCTGAACAAGCAGGAAGGCAAGGAGGCTGAAGTCCAGGCGATCTGCGCCACCGGGGTCAACCTGTTCCGTCAGTTGGTGATCTTCCTCAAGCCGGTGCTGCCGTTGCTGGCCGCCGATGCCGAGGCGTTCCTCAATGTGGCGCCGTTGAGCTGGAACGATCACACCACCTTGCTCGGTAATCATCAGTTGAACGCGTTCAAACCCTTGATGACCCGTATTGACCCGGTGAAAGTCCAGGCCATGACCGACGCTTCGAAAGAAGACCTGGTCGCCAGCCAGACCGATACCGGCCAATCTGCCCCGGCAGGCAATGGCGAGCTGGCCAAGGACCCGATTTCCCCGGAAATCGATTTTGACGCCTTTGCTGCCGTGGATTTGCGCGTGGCACTGATCATCAAAGCCGAAGCCGTGGAAGGCGCCGACAAGCTGCTGCGCCTGACGTTGGATATCGGCGACGAACAGCGCAACGTGTTTTCTGGCATCAAGAGCGCTTACCCGGACCCGTCCAAGCTCGATGGCCGCCTGACCATGATGATCGCCAACCTCAAGCCACGGAAAATGAAGTTCGGCATTTCCGAAGGCATGGTGATGGCGGCCGGCCCTGGCGGCGAAGAAATCTACCTGCTGAGCCCGGACAGCGGCGCCAAGCCGGGTCAACGCATCAAGTAACCCCTGCAAAATGCCCCGCTGTCGCTACGGCGGGGCCTCTCAGCTTGCCCTTCTCTCTGGGCCGGGCGTCAACGCTATGATCACAGCATGAACCTCATTCAACGTATCGACGCGCTGCTGCCGCAGACTCAATGCGGCAAGTGCGGGCACCCGGGTTGCAAGCCCTACGCAGAAGGCATCGCTAAAGGCGAAGCCATCAACAAGTGCCCGCCCGGTGGGCAGGAAACTATCGCCGGGCTTGCACAACTGCTGCGCCTGCCGGTACTGGACCTGGACACCAGCCGTGGCGATGCGCCTGCGCAAGTCGCCTATATCCGCGAGGCCGAATGCATCGGTTGTACCAAATGTATCCAGGCTTGCCCGGTGGACGCCATTGTGGGCGCCGCCAAGCTGATGCACACCGTGATTGTCGATGAGTGCACCGGTTGCGACCTGTGTGTTGCGCCCTGCCCTGTTGACTGCATCGAGATGCGTCCGCTCGCTGAGGTTTTGCCTATCGTCGGTGACTTGGCCAGCAACGATGATGAACGGCGTGCACGCGACCTCAAACGCAACCGGGCGCGGCGGCGCTTCGAGCAACGTAACGCCCGCCTGCAACGTGAAGAGGCTTGCAAGCTCGCCGAGCGCGTGGCACGAGCCAAGCGCACAGCGCCGATGGCGGTGGCAACGGTCGATAACCCTCAGGCCGCTCTGGACGCCGCGATCAAGCAGGCCAAAACCAACGTCGCCATGAGTCGCGCTCAGTTGCACAAATCCTTGAAAGCGTTTGGGCATCCGCCGACCTTTGAGCAACAGTCGCAATTGATTATGCTGCAGCGACAATTCGAGGCATCCGAGCAGGCGCTTGCCACACTGGAGGCCAACAGCTCACCACAGCCACCAAAGACGGCCGCTAAAAGCGCCGAGTTCAAGCGCGCAAAGATCCAGTTGGCCATGCGCCGGGCTGCGTTGAAAAAGGCTCAGGATCAGCAAGCTGACGCGCATGAAATCGCAACCTTGAAAACCGCCCTGAACGCCGCCGAGCAAACGCTGCAAGATGCCGAGACCAACGGCTGACCCACTGCACTGTGTATTGCTAACATCACGCCGACCGCCTGCAAGGAAACGCCTGCCCTTATGAATGCCGCAAAACGTCTGGAAATTTTCCGCAGGTTTCACGAAGACAATCCGGAACCGAAAACCGAATTGGCCTACTCCTCACCGTTCGAGTTACTGATTGCGGTGATCCTCTCGGCTCAATCCACGGACGTTGGCGTCAACAAGGCCACGGCGAAGTTGTACCCCGTGGCCAATACACCCGCCGCGATTTACGCCCTGGGTGTGGAAGGCCTGTCCGAATACATCAAGACCATCGGCCTGTATAACAGCAAGGCCAAGAATGTGATCGAAACATGCCGCCTGCTGTTGGAGCTGCATGGGGGGGAGGTGCCACAAACCCGCGAAGCCCTGGAAGCCTTGCCAGGCGTAGGCCGCAAAACGGCGAACGTGGTGCTCAATACGGCATTTCGGCAGTTGACCATGGCGGTGGACACGCACATTTTTCGCGTCAGCAACCGAACCGGCATTGCACGGGGCAAGAATGTGGTTGAGGTGGAAAAGCAATTGATGAAGTTCGTGCCCAAGCCCTATTTGCTCGACTCCCACCATTGGCTGATCCTGCACGGACGCTACGTTTGCCAGGCCCGCAAGCCGCGCTGTGGCAGCTGCCGTATCGAAGATTTGTGCGAATACAAGGACAAGACCTCCGACGATTGAGCGATCATTGATTTTTGTGATCAGGCGATTGAAAAAATCTTTTTTACCCGTCCGCGGATTATCGCTATAAGGAGCCCCAATGGCAGTCTTAGCCTGGAGTTGACCCTATGAGCGCTGGCAACGAACAACTGGAAGTGGACGACGACCTCGTTGAGTCGGATGACGATGTGGTAGAGGCACCTGTGGCAGAGGTGGCCAAGACCAATTTGAGCAAACGCCGCACTATCGACAATCTTCTGGAAGAGCGACGCTTGCAAAAACAGCTGGCCGATTACGACTTCGATTTCTGATCGAGCCGTTGACGGCCGGAAGCCTCCCTGACGGAGGCTTTTTTCTGCCGGTTACACGGGTATTCAAGGGGTGCAATATCCTCCTAAACCAGGCCGTTGCGCTGGGCCAGTTCGATCAGGTCCACAAGGGACCGGGCATTGAGCTTGAGCAGCAAGCGCGTCTTGTAGGTACTGACGGTTTTGTTGCTGAGGAACATGCCATCGGCAATCTCCTTGTTGGTTTTGCCGCGGGCCAGTTGCTGCAGCACCATCATCTCCCGCCCCGATAGGCGTTCGACCATGTCGGCTTCACTGGCATTGCCCATCGTTGAGCGCACCGAGTTGAGCGCCTGGTTCGGGAAATAGCTATAGCCGGAAAGCACCGCCTTGATGGCACTGAGCAACTCCGTCAGGTCTTGCTGCTTGCACACATAACCGGCGGCCCCCGCCTGCATGCAGCGCATGGAAAAATGGCCGGGAGCCTGGGACGTCAGCACCAGCACCTTGAACGAGACGGCTTGCTTGGTTGATGCCAGCCGACAAATAACTTCCAGGCCGTCAAGCTTGGGGATTCCGATATCCAGTATCACAATATCCGGCATATGTTCCCGTGCAAGTTGCAACGCATCGACACCGTTATCAGTCTCGGCAACGACCTCATAACCATGACGCTCCATTAGCATGCGCACAGCAAGACGAATGACGGGATGATCATCCACGATCAGCACTTTATTCATGAGAAAGTCCAATTTCGCTGTTCGAATTATTTAGAGCAAACACAATAGCCTAGTCGATTACTAGTTGGCATAGCATTCCCCCCCGAACGAGAGCAGGCAGAGACCCAACCCACAAGAAGATAGGAATTAACCTACAAAAAATCGCCAACTTAGATGCATAGAGCTTTATGGTTGCTTTCAGACCTTTCTCGACGCGTACATATTTTGAGTGAAATATCGTGTCCATCAGCCCCTGAAAGTAAACGTGCCGCACAACACTTTCAGGAAATGCCCCTTGCTTGTCGCCGTGACGCGCACAAATCAACCCGGAACAACCGTTCCCATTAGTTCCATTTAACATATTTCAGCACTTCCACAATTCCTACAGAAAATTCAACAATTCACATATCCATTGCAACTACATGAGTGAATTTTCTGTCAGACATAGTTCCTCCGCAGATGTAAAAAATCATTCAGACTTAAAAACAAATGACAAAACTGGAAAATACTTGCGCAAGTTACGAAAAAATCCTTAAACACTGGCTAAACATTAATAAACAGCTCTGCCTTTAAAGCGCCCATAAAAACCCAGGCAAAAAAAATGGCCCCTTGCGCAAGGGGCCATTTTTCACAACAGGCGCACGACTCAGAACAACGAGCGGCCCTTGTTGGCAGCAATGCGCATGCGCAGTGCGTTCAACTTGATGAAGCCTGCCGCGTCCGCCTGATTGTAGGCCCCGCCGTCTTCTTCGAAGGTGGCGATGTTGGAGTCAAACAGCGACTCATCAGACTTGCGGCCGGTGACGATCACGTTGCCCTTGTACAGCTTCAGGCGTACGACACCGTTCACGTGAGCCTGGGAGGCGTCGATCATCTGTTGCAGCATCAGACGCTCCGGGCTCCACCAGTAACCGGTGTAGATCAGGCTGGCGTACTTGGGCATCAGCTCGTCTTTGAGGTGAGCGACTTCGCGGTCCAGGGTGATGGATTCGATGGCGCGGTGGGCGCGCAGCATGATGGTGCCGCCTGGGGTTTCGTAGCAGCCACGGGACTTCATGCCCACGTAACGGTTCTCGACGATGTCGAGACGGCCGATACCATGCTGGCCGCCGATACGGTTCAGGGTCGCCAGTACGGTGGCCGGGGTCATTTCAACGCCGTCCAGCGCGACGATATCGCCGTTGCGGTAAGTCAGTTCCAGGTACTGCGCCTTGTCTGGAGCGTTCTCCGGGGAGACGGTCCATTTCCACATGTCTTCTTCGTGCTCGGTCCAGGTGTCTTCCAGCACGCCGCCTTCATAGGAGATGTGCAGCAGGTTGGCGTCCATCGAGTACGGCGACTTCTTCTTGCCATGACGCTCGATCGGGATGGCGTGCTTTTCAGCGTAATCCATCAGTTTTTCACGGGACAACAGGTCCCATTCACGCCACGGCGCAATGACTTTCACGCCTGGCTTGAGTGCGTAGGCACCCAGTTCGAAACGGACCTGGTCGTTGCCCTTGCCGGTGGCACCATGGGAAATGGCGTCGGCACCGGTTTCGTTGGCGATCTCGATCAGGCGCTTGGCGATCAGCGGACGGGCGATGGAGGTACCCAGCAGGTACTCACCTTCATAGACAGTGTTGGCGCGAAACATCGGGAAGACGAAATCGCGGACGAACTCTTCGCGCAGGTCGTCAATGTAGATCTCTTTCACGCCCATGGCTTGCGCCTTGGCACGTGCAGGTTCGACCTCTTCACCCTGACCCAGGTCAGCGGTGAAGGTCACCACTTCACAGTTATAAGTATCCTGCAGCCACTTGAGGATCACCGAAGTGTCCAGGCCGCCGGAATACGCGAGAACGACCTTGTTTACGTCGGCCATGCCATCACTCCACGGGGTTGTACGGAAAGGCGACGATTCTACCGATCAAAACCGTGAAATTACAGGGGCGCGACAGCAAATGAAGATTAAGCGACAGATTATGTCGAGTGGGCGACCGATGGTCGCCTCTTATGAGCATAGGTTTCCACACAACCTTGTAGCGTCCAACGGTAACCACGATGCGAAGCGAGTCGCTGTTGATCTGCTTTTGATCTTGATCTCAAGCGCCCCGTTAAACCACGCTGGCCGAACGCAGGCTTGAATTCGTGGGTAACCCGGCAGGACGCCGGGTTAGCCGCCCCGCGCCATGGATGGCGCGTGGCGGCGGCCCACGGATTCAAGACTGTGTTCGGGCACACCGAGCCTAGGCGAGGTGCCGAGTGGTGGGGCAAGAGCGTTTTGCTTACTTTGCCGCTCTTGCAAAGTGAGCCGCCGTCAGGGCGGAACCCTAAGTGGCCATTACCTAAATAACGGATATGTACCCGGTCCAGCTGTGTTGACTGCCAGGCCGCCATCGCAGGCAAGCCAGCTCCCACATTTGGATCGCGGTGCCTCAGGGAGATAGGCACCGGCTGACAGGTCGTCGCGGAAGCAAGCTCCCTCGCCACAGGTTCGGCGTCATACCGAAGTTGCGTAGTTACCCATGCTCTTATGAGGTCGCCGGGTTGCTCGGCGCAGTGGCCTGGGGCGCCGGCTTCTCAGGGGCAGCCACCCGCTCAAGCTGAATATTCACACGGCGGTTACGCGCACGGTTGGCAGCATTGGTGTTGGGCGCCAAGGGGTAGCTTTCGCCATGGAAGCGCATCGTGATCTGCGATTCCTGAATGCCGTTGGCCTTGAAGTAGTCCATCACCGCCAGCGCGCGGCGGCGCGACACGTCGCGGTTGGTCAGGCGGTTGCCACTGTTGTCGGAATGGCCGTTCAACTCGACATGATTGACCGTCGGGTCGGCCTTCATGAAGGCCAGAATCACGGACAACTTCTTCTTGGCCGCCGCGTCCAGCTCAATGCCACCACCGGGGAAGCCGACTTCGGTCTGTTTGACCTGATCGTAATTCATGGGCAGCAGCTTGGTGGTGCACAGCTGATAATCGTTATAGGCCTTGCTGAACTTCACCGGCAGTAGGCGAATTTCCGAGTAACCGCCTTCACGCCCGTAATGCCGCACGGTCGGGCTGCGCCCTTCGAGCAAGCCCGTGAACAAGCGTCCGGCCTGGGCCTGGGAGCTATTGAACAGCACGTCGCCGCTGCCGACACGCACGGCCCCCAGGTTGATATCACCTCGGCCCGGTTGCCACGGCGCGGCAGCGGCCAACAGGGTTGCCGAGCCGGCGCCGAGGCTGCTGCCATAGGTTTTCAGACGAAACGTCGCCTGTTCGCCGGCCCGGCGTACGAACTCGCCGGAACCGAAATCGGTGATCGGCTGGGTCAAGCGGCACTCGAACTGATCGCCCTCTACCTTCCACTCAATATTCTCCAGACGTGTCTGGAACGTGAGGGCCGCCGCAGGCAGGCTGGCGAACACACTGAGCAGGGCTAGATAATACTGGCGCACGGGAGGCTCCATGGGTTTCTACAACACTTCACAGCGTCATACATCGTTAAGGCATACCCGGAGATATCGGTAGCATCCGGCAAAACTTGATAGCGAGTGCCTGCAAGAGTCTTTTCCGGTAGCATTCCCACCAGATTGACCCGCCTGGAATCCCCAATGTCCGACCGCCTGACCCTGCTGCGTCCCGACGACTGGCATATTCATCTTCGCGATGGTGCTGCGTTACCCCAAACCGTGGCCGACGTGGCCCGCACGTTTGGCCGTGCCATCATCATGCCTAACCTGGTACCTCCGGTGCGCAATGCCGCAGAGGCCGACGCCTACCGCCAGCGCATCCTCGCTGCACGACCGGCCGGCAGCCGCTTCGAACCGTTGATGGTGCTCTACCTCACCGACCGCACCCAGCCTGACGAAATCCGTGAAGCCAAGGCCAGCGGTTATGTGCACGCTGCCAAGCTGTACCCGGCAGGCGCGACCACCAACTCCGATTCCGGCGTAACCAGTATCGACAAGATCCTGCCGGCGATCGAAGCCATGGCGGAAGTCGGCATGCCGTTGCTGATCCACGGGGAAGTCACCCGTGGCGATGTGGACGTGTTCGATCGCGAAAAAATCTTCATTGATGAGCACATGCGTCGTGTGGTCGAGCTGTTCCCCACGCTCAAAGTGGTGTTTGAACACATCACCACCGCCGATGCCGTGCAGTTTGTCAGTGAGGCGTCGGCCAACGTTGGCGCGACCATCACCGCCCATCACCTGCTCTACAACCGCAACCACATGCTGGTGGGCGGGATTCGGCCGCACTTCTACTGCCTGCCGATCCTCAAGCGCAACACCCATCAGGTAGCCCTGCTGGATGCCGCCACCAGCGGCAGCCCGAAGTTCTTCCTCGGCACCGACTCGGCGCCCCACGCCCAGCACGCCAAGGAAGCCGCATGCGGCTGCGCCGGCTGCTACACCGCGTTTGCCGCCATCGAGTTGTACGCCGAAGCGTTTGAACAGCGTAACGCGCTGGACAAACTCGAAGGTTTTGCCAGCCTCAACGGCCCGCGTTTCTACGGCCTGCCGGCGAATACCGACCGCATTACCCTGGTTCGTGAAGACTGGACCGCCCCTGCCAGCCTGCCGTTTGGCGAGCTGACCGTTATCCCGCTGCGCGCCGGTGAAACACTGCGCTGGCGCCTGCTGGAGGAAAGCAAGTGAGTGAAGACCATTACGACGACGAACAAGAGCACGGCGGTGGCGGCTCGCGCCATCCGATGGCCGAGCGCTTTCGCGGCTATCTGCCGGTCGTCATCGACGTAGAAACCGGTGGTTTCAACTGCGCCACCGATGCCTTGCTGGAAATTGCCGCAACCACCATCGGCATGGACGAACAAGGCTTTGTGTACCCGGAGCACACGCATTTCTTTCGCGTAGAACCCTTCGAAGGCGCCAATATCGAAGCCGCTGCCCTGGAGTTCACCGGGATCAAGCTCGACCACCCCCTGCGCATGGCGGTGAGTGAAGAAGCGGCGCTGACTGATATCTTCCGTGGCGTGCGCAAGGCGTTGAAGGCCAATGGCTGCAAACGCGCGATCCTGGTCGGCCACAACAGCAGTTTCGACCTGGGCTTCCTGAACGCCGCCGTGGCGCGACTGGACATGAAGCGCAACCCGTTTCACCCGTTCTCCAGCTTCGACACCGCTACCCTCGCCGGCCTGGCCTACGGTCAGACCGTTCTGGCCAAAGCCTGCCAGGCAGCCGGTATCGACTTTGACGGGCGTGAAGCCCACTCGGCCCGCTACGACACCGAGAAGACCGCCGAGCTGTTCTGCGGCATCGTCAATCGGTGGAAACAGATGGGCGGCTGGGAAGACTTCAACGACTGAGCCCCCGATGAGCATAGGTATCTACGCATTTTTGTAGGTTGTCGCAGCCCACAGTAACCACGATGCGAGGCGAGTCGCTCTTGATCTGCTTTTGATCTTGATCTTAGGCGCCCCCGTTAAACCACGCTGGCCGAACGCAGGCTTGAATTCGTGGGTAACCCGGCAGGACGCCGGGTTAGCCGCCCCGTGCCATGGATGGCGCGTGGCGGCGGCCCACGGATTCAAGACTGTGTTCGGGCACACCGAGCCTAAGCGAGGTGCCGAGTGGTGGGGCAAGAGTGTTTTGCTTACTTTTGCCTGGGCCGGCATTCCGGCTTTTCAAAAGTGAGCCGCCGTCAGGGCGGAACCCTAAGCGGCCGTTACCGCAGCAATGGATATGCACACCATCCAACTGTGTTGACTGCCAGGCCGCCTTCGCTAGCAAGCCCGCTCCCACAGTTGGATTGTGGGGTGTCAAGTAGACCAGCGTAGGTTGTCAGGCCGTCACGGGAGCAAGTCCCCACCCACAAAAAAACCGGCCTTTTCAGGCCGGTTTTTTTATACCGTGACGCTAGCTTACAGCTTGCCAGCGTTCTCGGTCAGGTAAGCCGCAACGCCTTCTGGCGAAGCGTTCATGCCTTTGTCGCCTTTTTTCCAGTTGGCAGGGCAGACTTCGCCGTGCTCTTCGTGGAATTGCAGCGCGTCGACCAGGCGGATCAGTTCTTCCATGTTACGGCCCAGCGGCAGGTCGTTGATGATCTGCGAGCGCACAACGCCCTTGTCGTCGATCAGGAACGCGCCACGGAACGCCACGCCGCCTTCGGACTCAACGTCGTAGGCCTTGGCGATGTCGTGCTTCATGTCGGCAGCCATGGTGTATTTGACTTTGCCGATGCCGCCATCATTGATGGCGGTGTTGCGCCAGGCGTTGTGGGTGAAGTGGGAGTCGATGGAAACCGCGACCACTTCAACGTTACGCGCCTTGAAATCGTCCATGCGGTGATCCAGGGCGATCAGCTCCGAAGGGCAGACGAAGGTGAAGTCCAGCGGGTAGAAGAACACCAGGCCGTATTTGCCTTTGATGGCTTCAGACAGTTTGAAGCTGTCAACGATTTCGCCATTGCCGAGGACGGCTGGTACGTCGAAATCCGGGGCTTGTTTACCGACGAGTACGCTCATTGGATATCTCCTGATGTAGGGGGTGACGATTGAAGTAAAAGGACAGGTCGAGTCTGCCGGTGAAAATCGACAGAAACATGACGCAATCACGCTTCGTAAAGACCGACCATCATACACCGAAAAAACCGTTCGTCAGCGCAGGGGCGATGCGTGCTGGATTGTCGATGAAACTATTTTGACAATCATTCTCGTTAACATTAAGATCCATCGCACTTAAGCCTCAAACCCGCGACGGTTCTCACTTATGTATGTCTGCCTCTGCACTGGCGTCACCGACGGACAAATCCGCGAAGCAATCTACGAAGGTTGCTGCAGCTATAAGGAAGTACGTGAAACCACCGGCGTAGCCAGCCAGTGTGGCAAATGTGCTTGCCTGGCCAAGCAAGTGGTACGGGAAACCCTGACGCAGCTGCAGACAGCCCAGGCCGCGCTCCCCTACCCAGCAGAATTTAAACACGCCTGAATAGGCCTGTTTTGAAGAACCGGACCTAGTGTCCGGTTTTTTTATGCCATTAATTCAATTAGTTAGCGCTTAGACGCGGAACACAAACATTCTTATTCCGATTAATTTTCATTTATTATTCAATAACTTAGGTTTGACACTAGGATTTTCACCGCTCAGACTCTGCCCTATACACAGCTATTACAGGGCAGGACCCCAGTCATGAAAGGCGACATCTCAGTCATCCAGCAACTCAACAAAATCCTTGCCAATGAACTGGTCGCGATCAATCAGTACTTTCTGCATGCACGCATGTACGACGATTGGGGCCTGGAAAAGCTCGGCAAGCGTGAATACAAAGAATCGATCAAAGCCATGAAGGACGCCGACGCGCTGATCAAGCGCATCCTGTTCCTGGAAGGCCTGCCGAACGTGCAGGACCTGGGCAAGCTGAACATCGGCGAGCACACCCAGGAAATGATCAGCAGCGACCTGGGCTTTGAGCGCAAGAGCCACAGCGACCTCAAGGCCGCGATTGCTCACTGCGAAACCAAGGGCGATTTCGGCAGCCGTGAACTGCTGGAAGATATCCTGGAAGATCAGGAAGAGCATATCGACTGGCTGGAAACTCAACTGGGCCTGATCGACAAGGTCAGCCTGGAGAATTACCTGCAATCGCAGATGGGCGAATAACTGCGTTTGCTATCAACTGTAGGAGCGAGCTTGCTCGCGAAGGACTCCCAGGCAAGGCGTTAAACCAGGCGCGCTGCGTTATCGTTGACGTTCTTCGCGAGCAAGCTCGCTCCTACAGAAAAGCTCAAAAAAACCCCGCTCTCTTGTGAGAAGCGGGGCTTTTTATTGCTCGCCAATTAGGCGTCAGTCTTGGCCGCTGCTTTTTCCGCTGCGTCCTTGATCAGCGCTTGCAGCGAACCATCAGCTGCCATTTCAGTGATGATGTCGCTACCGCCAACCAGCTCACCGGCTACCCACAACTGCGGGAAAGTCGGCCAGTTGGCGTACTTTGGCAGGTTGGCGCGGATTTCAGGGTTTTGCAGGATATCCACGTAAGCGAACTTCTCGCCACATGCCATCACAGCCTGGGACGCCTTTGCGGAGAAACCGCATTGAGGCGCGTTAGGTGCGCCCTTCATGTAAAGCAGAATGGTGTTGTTGGCAATCTGCTCTTTGATCGTTTCGATGATATCCATGGAACACCTCTGCAGGAACTTTGCGACTCACGGGTCGGCACGGTGGCGCATTGTAACGCAAAAATCCAGCAGGATGCTCAGGCCGCCGCCACCTTCACCGGTACGCCGTTGAGCGCCGCATTACCCGACAACTCGTCCAATTGCCGCTCGTCGGTCAAGTCATTGGCACTCGCCCCCGGCTGGCCGCTCGCAATGCTCATCTGCACGCCCGGGCGACCGTGGCCCCAGCCGTGAGGCAGGCTGACCACCCCCGGCATCATGTCCGCGCTAGCCACGACTTCCACTTCGATCATGCCGACGCGCGAACTCACTCGCACCCGCTGGCCATCGCTCAACTGCCGACGGCTCAGATCGTCGGGGTGCATCAACAGTTGATGGCGCGGCTTGCCCTTTACCAGCCGGTGATAGTTATGCATCCAGGAATTATTGCTGCGCACATGCCGTCGGCCAATCAGCAACAGTTCGTCGGCCACCGGCACCGGCTGCGCGGCGAAACGCGCCAGGTCTGCGAGGATCACGGCCGGTGCTGCTTGCACCTTGCCATCCACGGTTTTCAAACGTGCCGCGAGGTTGGGCTTGAGCGGCCCTAGGTCCAGGCCATGGGGATGATCCGCCAGCATCGCCACCGACAGTTTATGGCTGGATGCATCACCGTAGGCACCCGCGCGCAGCCCGAAGTCGATCATCTGCGCCGGTGGCAGGGTGGGCTTGAGCACCGCACCAGTGTGCGCCGCAAATGCCTTAGCCAGGCCGACAAAGATCTCCCAGTCATGCAACGCGCCCTCAGGCTTGGGCAGGATGGCGCGATTGAAGCGCGTGACATTGCGCACCGCAAACAGATTGAAGGTGGTGTCGTAGTGATCGTTTTCCAGCGCCGAGGTGGAAGGCAGGATCAGGTCGGCATAACGCGTGGTCTCGTTGATATACAGGTCGATGCTGACCATGAATTCCAACCCGTCCAGGGCTTGCTCCAATTGGCGACCGTTAGGCGTGGACAGCACCGGGTTGCCGGCCACCGTCACCAGGGCGCGGATCTGCCCTTCACCCTCGGTCAGCATTTCTTCGGCCAGCGCCGACACCGGCAGTTCTCCGCCGTACTCCGGGCGCCCGGACACGCGGCTCTGCCAGCGGTTGAAATGGCCGCCGCTGGTGGACGCCACCAGGTCCACCGCTGGGCTGGTGCAGAGCGCGCCGCCGACGCGGTCCAGGTTGCCGGTCACCAGGTTGATCAGTTGCACCAGCCAATGGCACAGCGTACCGAACGCCTGGGTCGAGACGCCCATGCGGCCATAACAGACAGCCTTGTCAGCGCCGGCGAAATCCCTGGCCAACTGGCGAATCTGCTCGGCAGGCACCGCACACTGGCGGCTCATGGTCTGGGCATCGAAGCCGGCAATGGCCTTGCGCACTTCGTCCAGGCCTTCCACCGGCAAATGGCTATCGCGTGTCAGCCCTTCGGTGAACAAAGTGTTGAGCACCCCAAACAACAACGCCGCATCGCCGCCGGGGCGTACGAACACGTGCTGGTCCGCGATGGCTGCCGTCTCGCTGCGCCGAGGGTCGACCACCACCACTTTACCGCCCCGCGCCTGGATGGCCTTGAGGCGTTTTTCCACGTCGGGCACGGTCATGATGCTGCCATTGGAGGCCAGCGGGTTGCCGCCGAGGATCAACATGAAATCGGTCTGGTCGATGTCGGGGATGGGCAGCAACAGGCCGTGGCCGTACATCAGGTGACTGGTGAGGTGATGAGGTAACTGGTCTACCGAGGTCGCGGAAAAACGATTGCGCGTCTTCAGCAGCCCTAGAAAGTAGTTGCTGTGGGTCATCAACCCATAGTTATGCACGCTGGGGTTGCCCTGATACACCGCCACCGCGTTCTGGCCGTGCCGCGCCTGAATGCCGGCCAGCCGCTCGGCCACCAGGGCAAAGGCTTCATCCCAGGCAATCGGCTGCCATTGGCTGCCCACCCGCAGCATGGGTTGGCGCAGACGGTCCGGGTCGTTCTGGATGTCCTGCAGGGCCACTGCCTTGGGGCAGATATGGCCGCGACTGAAACTGTCCAGGGGGTCGCCCTTGATCGAGGTGATCGCCAAGCTACCGTCTTCGGCTTGGGTGGTTTCCAGGGTGAGGCCGCAGATGGCTTCGCACAGGTGGCAGGCACGGTGGTGGAGAGTCTTGGTCATGGCCAGTCTCTTTTATAGGGGCTTTGGCTCAACTATGGGCCGCGACAACTTGAGGCGCCAGCAATCTTCGCGTTGTGAATCGACAGGCATAGGCCAGGGCATGGCCAAGCGTGAGCAAATGTTTCAGAAACCTTGCCCACAGGCGCTGAAACCGACGCGACCTGGCCCACGCCCGCCCCCGCGCATTGCAAAAGGCCTGGACGCCAGTGTACAAATGGCTCGCTGCTGTCAGGAAATCATCTTCAAACGCGCGCCAGCGCCCTGCTTGAACACCCCTAAAGCCGTAGCCCTATTGGTAAAACGCGACATTTAATGTCAATATCGCGTCTCCCCCTATTTCGTCGCCCCGTGCGGCTTTCGCCGCAGGTCTCGCCCGTTGTCGCAATAAACAAGGCTTTGAGTATCTGCGGTCTGTTGCAAAAGGTAGTTAATGATGAGCGCAAGGCACTTTCTCTCCCTGATGGATTGCACGCCCGAAGAGCTGGTCAGCGTGATCCGTCGAGGCATTGAGCTTAAAGACCTGCGTAACCGCGGCGTACTGTTTGAGCCTTTGAAAAACCGTGTACTGGGGATGATTTTCGAAAAGTCCTCGACCCGCACACGCCTGTCGTTCGAAGCCGGCATGATCCAGCTGGGTGGCCAGGCGATCTTCCTGTCACCGCGCGACACCCAATTGGGCCGTGGCGAGCCGATCAGCGATTGCGCCATCGTGATGTCGCGCATGCTCGATGCCGTGATGATCCGTACCTTCGCCCACAGCACCCTGACCGAATTTGCCGCCAACTCCCGTGTGCCCGTGATCAACGGCCTGTCCGATGACCTGCATCCCTGCCAGTTGCTGGCTGACATGCAAACCTTCCTCGAACACCGTGGCTCGATCCAAGGCAAGACCGTGGCCTGGATCGGCGACGGCAACAATATGTGCAACAGCTATATAGAAGCGGCAGTCCAGTTCGACTTCCACCTGCGTATCGCCTGCCCTGAAGGCTACGAGCCCAGCGCCGAGTTCATGGCCAAGGCCGATGGCCGTGTGCAACTGCTGCGCGATCCAAAAGACGCAGTGGTCGGCGCGCACCTGGTGAGCACCGACGTCTGGACCTCCATGGGCCAGGAAGACGAAACCGCCAAGCGCCTGGCCCAGTTTGCGCCGTTCCAGGTGACCCGCGCATTGCTCGACCTGGCCGCGCCGGACGTGCTGTTCATGCACTGCCTGCCCGCCCACCGGGGCGAAGAAATCAGCCAGGACCTGCTCGACGATCCGCGCTCAGTCGCATGGGATCAGGCCGAGAACCGCCTGCATGCGCAAAAAGCCTTGCTCGAATTCCTCGTACCACCGTCGTACCACCACGCATGAGCCAGCCATTACTGCTGAACCTGCGCAATCTGGCATGCGGCTATCAAGACCAGCGCGTGGTGCAGAACCTAAACCTGCACCTCAACGCCGGCGATATCGGTTGCCTGCTCGGCTCTTCGGGTTGCGGCAAGACCACCACCCTGCGCGCGATTGCTGGCTTTGAGCCGGTGCATGAAGGCGAAATCAGCCTGGCGGGCGACGTGATCTCCCGTGCCGGGTTCACCCTTGCGCCGGAGAAACGTCGTATCGGCATGGTGTTCCAAGACTACGCGTTGTTTCCGCACCTGAGCGTGGCTGACAACATCGCCTTTGGCATTCGCAAACACCCGCAAAAAGAGCGCGTGGTCGCCGAGTTGCTCGAACTGGTCAACCTGAAGAACCTGGGCAAGCGCTTTGCCCATGAGCTTTCCGGTGGCCAGCAACAACGTGTCGCCCTCGCCCGCGCCCTGGCGCCGGAGCCGCAACTGCTGTTGCTGGATGAACCCTTTTCCAACCTCGATGGCGAACTGCGCCGCAAGCTCAGCCATGAAGTGCGCGACATCCTCAAGGCGCGCGGCACCAGCGCGATCCTGGTGACCCATGACCAGGAAGAGGCCTTCGCCGTCAGCGATCACGTGGGGGTCTTCAAGGAAGGCCGACTAGAGCAGTGGGACACGCCCTACAACCTCTATCACGAACCGCAAACGCCTTACGTCGCCAGTTTCATCGGCCAGGGGTATTTCATCCGTGGCCGGCTGAACTCGCCGGAATCGGTCAGTACTGAATTGGGCGACCTGCGTGGGAACCGTGCCTATACCTTGCCAACCGGTGCTGCGGTGGATGTACTGCTGCGCCCCGATGACATCGTGTATGCGCCGGACAGCGCGCTGAAAGCCCGGATCGTCGGCAAGACGTTCCTCGGTGCCTCAACGCTGTACCGGTTACAGCTGCCGACCGGCGCGCAATTGGAATCAATTTTCCCCAGCCATGCCGATCACCAAGTGGGCGCAGAGGTGGGGATTCGTGTGGCGGCTGAACATCTGGTGTTGTTCCAGGCATCCGGCAGCACAGCGGCGCAGATTCCCGCCGTTGAGTCAGGCGTGCGCCGCCACAGCGTCGCTCACTGATAGAACCGGATCAAACTGTGAGAGCTGAGCTGGCTTGAATGCGATAGCAGCCGACGGTAACCACGATGCGAAGCGAGCCGCTCTTGATCTGCTTGTGATCTTGATCTCAGGCGCCCCGTTAAACCACGCTGGCCGAACGCAGGCTTGAATTCGTGGGTAACCCGGCAGGACGCCGGGTTAGCCGCCCCGCGCCATGGATGGCGCGTGGCGGCGGCCCACGGATTCAAGCCTGTGTTCGGGCACACCGAGCCTAAGCGAGGTGCCGAGTGGTGGGGCAAGAGCCCTTTGGTTACTTTGGGGCTTTTCCAAAGTGACCCGCCGTCAGGGCGGCCCCCCTAAGTGGCCGTTACCGAAATAACGGATATGTACCCGGTCCAACTGTGCTGACTGTTAGGCCGTCTTCGCAGGCAAGCCAGCTCCCACAATTGGATAGCAGTGTGTCAGGTCGATCAGCGTCGGTTGGCAGGCCGTCACGGGAGCAAGCTCCCTCGCCACAGGTTCAGCGTCACTCCAAAGTTATGAAGATACCTATGGCTATCTCTGTCAAGCCACACATTTGAGAGCCACGGCCTTCAAAAAATGATTATCAGGCCCGGCCAATCGGTGCGAATTTGGCCTGGGTATGTTCCGCCAACACCGCCGCCGGCAATTCAACTTCCAAACCCCTCCTGCCCGCGCTGACAAAAATCGTTGCAAAGGGTTGCGCCGTTTCATCAATAAACGTGCGCAGCCGCTTCTTCTGCCCCAACGGACTGATGCCGCCCAACAGATAACCCGTGGAACGCTGCGCCGCTGCCGGGTCAGCCATTTCGACTTTCTTCACACCCGCAGCATGAGCCAGGGCTTTCAAGTCCAGACTTCCGACGACCGGCACCACCGCCACCAACAATTCACCCTTCTCACTGCTCGCCAGCAGCGTCTTGAACACCTGGGCCGGGTCGAGGCTCAATTTTTCCGCGGCCTCCAGCCCATAGGATGCTGCCTTGGGATCATGTTCATAACTATGGATACGATGTTCGGCGCGAACTTTTTTCAACAGGTCCAATGCGGGGGTCATGGCGGCTCCTGGCGGGCAAACTGATGGCCAATTCTAGGCCAAGACCGCCTGAAACGCTCTAGCACAGCCCTATTACCGCTAAAGCGACGCGCCCTGAGCATGATCATTCACCACACCAATAGTTCGGAAATGACCAATGGTTCACTTTCGACCTTTGACAGCGGTCATTCTTGTCTATATTTTTTCGTTTCCGAATACCGTAGGAATAATCCTCTGGTACTCCGCAGTAAGCCGCGATCCAGGATGGGGATCCTTCTCGCGGTGAATATCGCGCAACTGCCCGTTGAGGCCGTGCGCAAGACAAGAACAACAATTGAGGTTTTCCATGACAACTGCTCTTCAACAGCCTTCACTTTCGAGCCAATGCATGGCCGAATTCCTGGGCACCGCGCTGCTGATCTTCTTCGGTACAGGATGCGTCGCCGCGCTCAAGGTCGCGGGTGCGAGCTTTGGCTTGTGGGAAATCAGTATCATCTGGGGGGTCGGCGTGAGCATGGCGATCTACCTGAGTGCCGGTATTTCCGGGGCTCACCTCAACCCGGCGGTCAGTATCGCCCTGTGCATCTTTGCCGATTTTGAAAAGCGCAAACTGCCCTTCTATATTCTTGCCCAGATCGCCGGCGCCTTCTGCTCCGCCGCCTTGGTGTACACGCTCTACAGCAACCTGTTTTTCGATTACGAACAAACCCACCACATGGTCCGCGGCTCCCAAGCCAGCCTGGAATTGGCCTCGGTGTTCTCAACCTACCCCCACGCGCTGCTGAGCACGGCCCAGGCATTTCTGGTGGAAATGGTCATCACCGCCATCCTGATGGGCGTGATCATGGCCCTGACCGATGACAACAACGGCCTGCCACGCGGCCCGCTGGCGCCCCTGCTGATCGGTTTGCTGATCGCGGTGATTGGTAGCGCCATGGGCCCGCTGACCGGCTTTGCGATGAACCCGGCTCGGGATTTCGGGCCCAAGCTGATGACGTTTTTTGCCGGTTGGGGTGAAATGGCCTTTACTGGCGGTCGCGATATTCCTTACTTCCTGGTGCCGATTTTCGCCCCGATTGTCGGCGCATGCCTCGGTGCTGCGGCCTATCGCGGGCTGATTGCCCGCCACCTGCCGAGCGCCGCACCGGCTATCGCTGAAGAAACACCTGACACGGCTGTCAACGGCAAGACTCGTATCTCCTGAAAGCGCCAGCCTGGTCCCCTGCCCTTCGCGGCCCAGGCTGATTTCTGACCTCCTTATTTCGTCCAAGGCAATTGACATGACCGACCTTCAGAATAAGAACTACATCATTGCCCTTGATCAGGGCACTACCAGTTCCCGGGCGATCATCTTCGATCGTGACGCCAACGTGGTGTGCACCGCCCAACGTGAATTCGTCCAGCATTACCCGCAGGCTGGCTGGGTCGAACATGACCCGATGGAAATCTTCGCCACCCAGAGCGCGGTGATGGTCGAAGCGCTGGCCCAGGCCGGCCTGCACCATGACCAGGTGGCCGCCATCGGCATCACCAACCAGCGTGAAACCACGGTGGTCTGGGACAAGATCACCGGCCGCCCAATCTACAACGCCATTGTCTGGCAGTGCCGCCGCAGCACCGAGATCTGCCAGCAGCTCAAGCGCGACGGCCATGAGCAATACATCAGCGACACCACGGGTCTTGTGACCGACCCGTACTTCTCTGGCACCAAGCTCAAGTGGATCCTCGACAACGTCGAAGGCAGCCGCGAACGCGCGCGCAATGGCGAACTGCTGTTTGGCACCGTCGACAGCTGGCTGATCTGGAAATTTACCGGCGGCAAGACCCACGTCACCGACTACACCAACGCCTCGCGCACCATGCTCTTCAACATTCACACCCTGGAGTGGGATGCGAAGATGCTGGAGATTCTCGACATTCCGCGGGAAATGCTGCCGGAAGTGAAGTCGTCGTCGGAAATCTACGGCCGCACCAAAAGCGGCATCGCCATCGGCGGTATTGCCGGTGACCAGCAAGCGGCCCTGTTCGGCCAGATGTGCGTGGAAGCGGGCCAGGCCAAGAACACCTACGGCACCGGCTGCTTCCTGCTGATGAACACCGGCGACAAGGCGGTCAAATCCAAGCACGGTATGCTCACCACCATCGCCTGCGGCCCACGCGGCGAGGTGGCCTACGCCCTGGAAGGCGCAGTCTTCAACGGCGGCTCCACCGTGCAATGGCTGCGTGACGAGCTGAAGATCATCAACGATGCCCACGACACCGAATACTTTGCCGGCAAGGTCAAGGACAGCAACGGCGTGTACCTGGTACCCGCCTTCACCGGCCTCGGAGCGCCCTACTGGGACCCGTATGCCCGTGGCGCACTGTTCGGCCTGACACGTGGCGTACGCGTAGACCACATTATTCGCGCAGCCCTGGAGTCGATTGCCTACCAGACCCGCGACGTCCTCGACGCCATGCAACAGGACTCGGGCGAACGCCTCAAGGCCCTGCGCGTGGACGGCGGTGCGGTTGCCAACAACTTCCTGATGCAGTTCCAGGCCGACATCCTTGGCACCCAGGTAGAACGCCCGCAAATGCGTGAAACCACTGCACTCGGCGCGGCCTACCTGGCTGGCCTGGCGTGTGGCTTCTGGGGCAGCCTGGACGAGCTGCGCGGCAAGGCAGTAATCGAGCGCGAGTTCGAACCACAGCTGGATGAAGCGGCCAAAGAGAAACTCTATGCCGGCTGGCAAAAAGCCGTGAGCCGCACCCGTGACTGGGAACCGCACGAGGGCGCTGAATAAGGTTGTAACTGGCAGGGAGCGGATTCCTGCGTCATCATGGGCCACTTTTGTATGGCAGCCCAAAGGACGCCCCATGAATCTGCCTCCCCGCCAACAACAAATCCTCGAACTGGTCCGCGAACGCGGCTACGTCAGTATCGAGGAAATGGCGCAGCTATTCGTTGTCACCCCGCAAACTATCCGCCGCGATATCAACCAGCTGGCGGACGCCAACCTGTTGCGCCGCTACCACGGTGGCGCAGCCTATGACTCCAGTGTCGAGAACACCGCGTACGCCATGCGTGCCGACCAGATGCGCGACGAGAAGCAACGCATCGGCGAAGCCATTGCCGCACAGATTCCCGATCACGCCTCGCTGTTCATCAACATCGGCACCACCACCGAATCCATCGCCCGTGCGCTGCTCAATCACAGCCACCTGAAAATCATCACCAACAACCTCAACGTCGCCACCATGCTCAGTGCCAAGGACGACTTCGATGTGTTGCTCACCGGCGGCAATGTGCGCCGTGACGGTGGTGTGGTGGGCCAGGCCAGTGTCGACTTCATTAACCAGTTCAAGGTCGACTTTGCCCTGGTGGGCATCAGTGGTATCGACGAGGATGGCAGCCTGCTGGACTTCGATTACCAGGAAGTGCGGGTTTCCCAGGCCATCATCGCCAATGCGCGACAAGTGATCCTGGCGGCAGATTCCAGCAAATTCGGGCGCAATGCCATGATTCGCCTGGGGCCGATCAGCCTGGTGGACTGCCTGGTGACTGACCAACAGCCGGTGCCGGCGTTGGTGCAGGTGTTGAATGAGCATAAGGTGCGGCTGGAAGTCGTCTAGCCCTGTTCAGACGCCATCGCGGGCAAGCCCGGCTCCTACAGATTGAAATGCGATCAAATGTGGGAGCCGGGCTCGCCCGCGATGACGGCTTCACCCACACCCACACATTCATCTTTGTTCATTATTCTTCCTTTCCCCACCCTTCGATGAGTTTTTTCAATCGAAGTCGGGTGGCTGTGCCCGCAATTATCAGCTACCATTTTCGCAAATGAACATTCATGTTCGAATTCCAAGACAAAAAGATCGCGAGGCCAGCCGATGAACCCTTCCACCTTGCCTGCTCCACCGCTTGCCGAAGTCTATGACGTTGCCGTAATTGGTGGCGGGATCAATGGCGTCGGGATTGCAGCAGACGCAGCCGGTCGCGGTTTGTCGGTATTCCTTTGCGAAAAGGATGACTTGGCCAGCCACACCTCTTCGGCCAGCAGCAAGCTGATCCATGGTGGCCTGCGTTACCTGGAACACTACGAATTCCGCCTGGTGCGTGAAGCCCTGGCAGAACGGGAAGTGCTGCTGGGCAAAGCCCCGCACATCGTCAAGCAAATGCGCTTCGTACTGCCGCACCGCCCGCACCTGCGCCCGGCGTGGATGATTCGCGCCGGTTTGTTCCTGTATGACCACTTGGGCAAGCGCGAGAAACTGGCAGGCTCCAAAAGCCTCAAGTTTGGCGCCGACAGCCCGCTGAAAAGTGAAATCACCCGAGGCTTCGAATACTCCGACTGCTGGGTCGATGACGCCCGCCTGGTCGTGCTCAACGCCATGGCGGCCCGCGAGAAAGGCGCACACATCCACACGCAGACCCGTTGCGTCAGCGCCCATCGCGCCAACGGCCTGTGGGAAATGAACATGGAGCGTGCCGACGGCAGCCTGTTCTCGATCCGCGCCCGCGCCCTGGTGAATGCTGCCGGCCCTTGGGTAGCCAAATTCATCAAGGACGACCTGAAGCTGGATTCGCCCTACGGCATCCGCCTGATTCAGGGCAGCCACCTGATCGTGCCGCGCCTGTACGAAGGCGCCCATGCGCACATCCTGCAGAACGAAGACCAGCGCATCGTCTTCACCATTCCATACCTGAACCACTTGACCATCATCGGCACCACCGACCGCGAATACACCGGCGACCCGGCTGCAGTAGCGATCACCGAAGGTGAGACCGACTACATGCTCAAGGTGGTCAACGCGCACTTCAAGAAACAACTGAGCCGTGACGATATTGTCCACACCTACTCCGGCGTGCGCCCGCTGTGCAACGACGAGTCGGATAACCCATCGGCCATCACGCGTGATTACACCCTGGCCTTGTCCGGCGGCACCGGCGAAGCGCCGATCCTGTCGGTATTCGGCGGCAAGCTGACCACCTATCGCAAACTGGCCGAGTCGGCCATGGCCCAATTGGCGCCGTACTTCACCCAGATGCGCCCAAGCTGGACCGCCACGGCCAGCCTGCCCGGCGGCGAAAACATGAGCACCCCTGAAGCCCTGGCCGACGCCATCCGCGCCAAGTTCGACTGGGTACCGAGCGAGATCGCCCGCCGCTGGTCCACCACTTACGGCAGCCGCACCTGGCGCCTGCTGGAGGGCGTGCAATCGCTCGCCGACCTGGGTGACCACCTGGGTGGCGGCCTCTATACCCGCGAAGTCGACTACCTGTGCGCCGAAGAGTGGGTGACACAACCGCAGGACGTGCTGTGGCGCCGTACCAAGCTTGGCCTGTTCACCACCGAGCAGGAGCAGGAAAACCTGCAACGCTACCTGTCCAAGGTCGAGCAGAACCGCAGCAAGATCGAAGCCGCCTGACCGCGCGCCCTACACTGTAGGAGCGAGCTTGCTCGCGAAAAACTTGAGAACGCCGCGTTTATTCAGCATAAACGCGGCGTTTTTGCGTTTTTCGCGAGCAAGCTCGCTCCTACAGGCTATTCGGTTTTCCGAACGCGCTCCTGTGCGCTATTCGGTTTGCCGGACCGGCAACCAAAAATATCGCCGAAACAAAAAGTTAATTTCCATATAAATCATGCAGTTATCCTTTTGTTTTCGGTATGGCACGACTCATGCTCTACACTCTTCAACGATTGCCTGAGGCGCCTTAGGAGCCGTCACGGGCAGTCGCTGTACAAGAGAGCCGTTCAGCTGGCTTCATAAAAAAAACAAATGTCGAGGAAGTATTGATGCGCATCGTTCCCCATATCCTGGGCGCAGCTATCGCTGCTGCTCTGATCAGCACTCCAGTTTTTGCCGCCGAACTCACCGGCACACTGAAGAAAATCAACGACTCCGGCACCATCACTCTCGCTCACCGCGACAGCTCCATTCCGTTTTCCTACATCGCGGATGGTTCGGGCAAACCCGTGGGCTACTCCCACGACATCCAGTTGGCCGTCGTCGAGCAGCTGAAAAAAGACCTGAACAAACCCGACCTCAAAGCCAAGTACAACCTGGTGACCTCGCAAACCCGTATCCCGTTGATCCAGAACGGCACCGCGGATCTGGAGTGCGGCTCCACCACCAACAACACCGAACGCGCCCAGCAAGTTGATTTCACCGTCAACATCTTCGAAATCGGCACCCGTTTGCTGGTCAAGAAAGACAAGGAAGGCAAGCCGTCTTACGCTGACTTTGCCGACCTGAAAGGCAAAAACGTGGTGACCACCGCCGGCACCACGTCCGAGCGCATCATCAAGGCGATGAACGCCGACAAGCAGATGGGCATGAACGTCATCTCCGCCAAAGACCACGGCGAATCCTTCCAGATGCTCGAAAGCGGCCGCGCCGTTGCGTTCATGATGGACGACGCCCTGCTGGCCGGTGAAGAAGCCAAGGCCAAGAAGCCTGATGACTGGGTCATTACCGGTACTCCACAGTCCTTCGAAGCCTACGCTTGCATGGTTCGCAAAGGCGATCCGGACTTCAAGAAAGCCGTGGATGACGCCATCGTCGCCCTGTACAAGTCCGGCGAGATCAACAAGATCTACGCCAAATGGTTCGAAAGCCCGATCCCACCAAAAGGCCTGAACCTGAACTTCCCGATGAGCGACAAGGTCAAGGAGCTGATCGCTAACCCAAGCGATAAACCAGCGCCAGAAGTAAAAATCTGATACCTGACTAAGCTTATGTCCTGAGGGAGCCAACCCTCCCTCAGGCGTCTGTAATTACCTGCTGGTTTTAACTTGGAACACTCGACCTGGCGGTTTTCGAGCCGATCGTGTGTGCCTGGCGTTCAACGTCAGGCGGGAACGGATCTTCCCCAAGCGGGTGCTTGTACATCGATCGATCTCGAGGGGAGACCCTAATGAATTACAACTGGGACTGGGGCGTGTTCTTCAAGTCCACCGGCGTGGGCAGCGAGACTTATCTCGACTGGTACCTCTCCGGGCTGGGCTGGACCATCGCCATCGCTATCGTGGCATGGATTATCGCCTTGCTGCTGGGCTCCATTCTGGGGGTCATGCGCACTGTGCCAAACCGCCTCGTATCGGGCATCGCGACCTGCTACGTGGAACTGTTTCGTAACGTGCCGCTGCTGGTTCAGCTGTTTATCTGGTACTTCCTGGTACCGGACATGCTGCCGCAGAACCTGCAGGACTGGTACAAACAAGACCTGAACCCGACCACCTCGGCCTACCTGAGCGTCGTGGTGTGCCTGGGCCTGTTCACCGCTGCCCGTGTGTGCGAGCAGGTGCGTACCGGTATCCAGGCGCTGCCACGCGGCCAGGAAGCCGCCGCGCGCGCCATGGGCTTCAAGCTGCCGCAGATCTACTGGAACGTGCTGCTGCCCCAGGCTTACCGCATCATCATTCCACCGCTTACCTCGGAATTTCTCAACGTGTTCAAGAACTCCTCCGTGGCGTCCTTGATCGGCTTGATGGAACTGCTGGCGCAAACCAAACAGACCGCCGAGTTCTCGGCCAACCTGTTTGAAGCCTTCACCCTGGCCACGCTGATCTACTTCACCCTGAACATGAGCCTGATGCTGCTGATGCGCGTGGTCGAGAAGAAAGTCGCAGTGCCCGGCCTGATCTCCGTGGGGGGCAAATAATGGACTTCGATTTCAGCGGCATCATCCCCGCCATTCCAGGTCTGTGGAACGGCATGGTCATGACCTTGAAGCTGATGGTCATGGGCGTGGTCGGCGGCATCATCATCGGGACCCTCCTGGCCCTGATGCGCTTGTCGTCCAACAAACTGCTGTCCCGCGTGGCCGGCGCCTACGTGAACTACTTCCGCTCGATCCCGTTGCTGCTGGTGATCACTTGGTTCTACCTGGCGGTGCCGTTCGTGTTGCGCTGGATCACCGGCGAAGACACCCCTATTGGCGCGTTCACCTCCTGCGTCGTGGCGTTCATGATGTTCGAGGCCGCGTACTTCTGCGAAATCGTACGAGCCGGTGTGCAGTCGATTCCCAAGGGCCAGATGGCCGCGGCACAAGCCATGGGCATGACCTACGGCCAGACCATGCGCCTGATCATCCTGCCTCAGGCGTTTCGCAAGATGACGCCGTTGCTGCTGCAACAGTCGATCATCCTGTTCCAGGATACCTCCCTGGTCTACACCGTGGGCCTGGTGGACTTCCTCAACTCCGCCCGCTCCAACGGCGACATCATCGGCCGCTCCAACGAGTTCCTGATCTTCGCCGGTGTCGTCTACTTCATCATCAGCTTTTCCGCCTCGCTGCTGGTCAAGCGTCTGCAAAAAAGGTTTGCCGTATGATCTCTATCAAGAACATCAACAAGTGGTATGGCGACTTCCAGGTGCTGACCGATTGCAGCACCGAGGTTAAAAAAGGCGAAGTGATCGTGGTGTGCGGGCCATCCGGCTCGGGCAAATCCACCCTGATCAAGTGCGTCAACGCACTGGAACCGTTCCAGAAGGGCGACATCGTGGTCGACGGCACCTCCATCGCCGACCCGAAGACCAACCTGCCAAAACTGCGTTCGCGCGTGGGCATGGTGTTCCAGCACTTCGAGCTGTTCCCGCACCTGACCATCACCGAAAACCTGACCATCGCGCAGATCAAGGTGCTGGGCCGCAGCAAGGAAGAGGCCACCAAGAAGGGCCTGCAACTGCTCGACCGCGTGGGTTTGTCGGCACACGCCCACAAGCACCCTGGCCAACTCTCCGGCGGCCAGCAACAACGTGTGGCGATTGCCCGCGCCCTGGCCATGGACCCGATCGTCATGCTGTTCGACGAACCGACCTCGGCGCTGGACCCGGAAATGGTCAACGAAGTGCTCGACGTGATGGTGCAACTGGCCCACGAAGGCATGACCATGATGTGCGTGACCCACGAAATGGGCTTTGCGCGCAAAGTGGCCGACCGTGTGATCTTCATGGACGCTGGCAAGATCATCGAAGACTGCCCGAAAGAAGAATTCTTCGGCGACATCAGCGCCCGCTCCGAGCGTGCGCAGCACTTCCTTGAGAAAATTCTGCAGCACTAAAAGCAACACCGTTCGTCCTGTAGGAGCCGGGCTTGTGTGGGAGCTGGCTTGCCTGCGATGGCATCGCCTCGGTGCAACTGTTACACCGTGGCGCCTGCATCGCGGGCAAGCCCGGCTCCCACACAAGCCCGCGCTTACACTGGCGAGAAGTAGCTGACCCAAGGCATCTGTGATGAAATGCGACCCCAATCAATATCGCGCCGCGCCGCCATCACTTGCCGTGAAGCCTCGTCTGATACGCCAACTGTTCCTGCCGCCGTTGATCATCGCCCTGATGGTCGGCCTGGGTTATATCGGCTTCTGGGTCAGTGACTACTACGGCATCCGCACCCTCAGCGACAATGGCGAACGCCAGTTGGAGCTGCACGCCCGCACCGTCGAAAGCGAACTGAGCAAGTACACCTACCTGCCCAGCCTGCTGGAGCTGGAGTCCAGTGTTTCCCAACTGCTCGCCGACCCGAACCAGGAAACCCGCAAGACGGTCAACGACTACCTCGAAGGCCTGAACCGCCGCAGTCGCAGCCGCGCCATCTATGTGATGGACACCACCGGCCGCGTGCTGGCCACCAGTAACTGGCGCGATGCCGACAGTTACCAAGGTGAAGACCTGTCCTTTCGCGCCTATTTCCAGAATGCCGTACGCGGCCAGCCCGGCCGTTTCTACGGCATCGGCAGCACCAACGGCGAGCCCGGCTATTACCTGGCCCATGGCCTGGAAGAACACGGCAAGATCATCGGCGTTGCCGTGGTCAAAGTGCGCCTCGAAGCCCTTGAAGAGCGCTGGCAACGTGCGCGCCTCGAAGCCTTCGTGAGCGACGAGAACGGCATCATCATTCTTTCCAGCGACCCGGCGCGTCGCCTCAAGGCCGTACGCCCGTTGAGCGATGACACCAAGGACCGCCTGGCCCACAGCCTGCAATATTACTGGGCGACGCTCAATGAACTACACCCCCTGGCCCGTGAGCGCCTGAACGAAGGCACCGAGAAACTGACCTTCCCGGCCAACACCGAAGTGGTCAACGACCAGCACGCCGTCAGCTATCTGGCGCAGACCCGCCCGCTCAACGACACGCCGTGGAACTTCACCCTGCTCACCCCGCTCAACGACCTGCGCCGCGCCGCGATCAACCAGGGCATCCTGGTGGCCGTCGCCTTTGGCCTGGTCGCCTTCCTGCTGATCGCCTGGAACGAACGGCGCAAGGTCATCGCCACCCGCCTCGCCGCACGGGAAGCCTTGCAGGAAGCCAACAGCCAGCTTGAGCGTCGGATTGCCGAACGCACCGCCGACCTGCGCGCCAGCAACGAACGGCTCAAGGGCCAGATTCGCGAACGACGCCAGGCCGAAGAAACCCTGCGCCACGCCCAGGACGAACTGGTGCAGGCCGGCAAGCTCGCAGCCATTGGCCAAATGTCCACCAGCATCGCCCACGAACTGAACCAGCCGCTGGCGGCGTTGCGCACGTTGTCGGGCAACACCGTACGCTTCCTTGAGCGCGGCGCCCTGGACACCGCCAGTACCAACCTCAAGACCATCAACGAACTGATCGACCGCATGGGCCGCATCACCGCCAGCCTGCGCTCGTTTGCCCGGCGCGGTGACGACCAGGGCGAAGCCAGCCTCGGCAAAGCCGTGGACGCCGCGTTCCAGGTGCTCGGCGCGCGCCTGGACAGCCTGCCGTTGACCGTGCACCGTGACTTTGCCAACGCCCAATTGCAGATCGACCAGACCCGCCTGGAGCAAATCCTGGTCAACCTGATCGGCAACGCCCTCGATGCGATGCAGGCCCAAGCGGCGCCGCAGCTATGGCTGGAAGGCCAGAGCGGCGACGGCAAATACCGCCTGTTGGTGCGTGATAATGGCCACGGCATCGACCCCGAGGCGCGCAAGCATTTGTTCGAACCCTTTTTTACCACCAAGCCCGGCGAACAAGGCCTGGGCCTGGGCCTGACCCTTTCCGCGAGCCTCGCGGCCGCCACCGGCGGCAGCCTGGCCGTGGAACATCCGGCCAATGGTGGTACCGCCTTTGTCCTGAACCTGCCATTGGTGGGCGCTCAACGAGCTGAGTCGACATGAATACACAAGCCCAAGACCTTACCGTCCTGATCGTCGAAGACGACCCCCATGTACTGCTCGGTTGCCAGCAAGCACTGGCGCTGGAAGACATTACCAGCGTCGGCGTGGGCAGCGCCGAAGAAGCGCTCAAGCGCATCGGCGAAAACTTCGCCGGCATCGTCATCAGCGACATCCGCTTGCCGGGCATCGATGGCCTGGAACTGCTGACCCGCCTCAAGGCCTTGGATAAAAGCCTGCCGGTGGTGTTGATCACCGGGCATGGCGATATCTCCATGGCGGTGGGCGCCATGCGTAACGGCGCCTACGACTTCATGGAAAAACCCTTCTCGCCCGAACGCCTGGTGGACGTGGCACGCCGTGCCCTGGAACAACGCGGGCTGGCGCGGGAGGTCTGGTCGCTACGTCGGCAACTGGCCGAGCGCGACTCGCTGGAAGGTCGCATCATCGGCCGCTCGCCAGCGATGCAAAACCTGCGCGAACTGATTGCCAATGTCGCCGACACCTCGGCCAACGTGCTGATCGAAGGCGAGACCGGCACCGGCAAGGAACTGGTCGCGCGCTGCCTGCATGATTTCAGCCGGCGCCACACCCACCAGTTCGTCGCGCTCAACTGCGGTGGCCTGCCGGAAAACCTGTTTGAAAGCGAGATTTTCGGCCACGAGGCCAACGCCTTCACCGGCGCCGGCAAACGTCGCATCGGCAAGATCGAGCACGCCCATCAAGGCACGCTGTTCCTCGATGAAGTAGAGAGCATGCCGATCAACCTGCAGATCAAATTGCTGCGAGTGCTACAAGAACGCACGTTGGAACGCTTGGGTTCGAACCAGAGCGTGGCGGTGGATTGCCGAGTAATCGCTGCCACCAAGTCCGACCTCGACGAGTTAAGCCGCGCCAGCCAGTTCCGCAGCGACCTGTACTACCGCCTCAACGTGGTCACCCTGGAACTGCCGCCCCTGCGCGAGCGGCGTGAAGACATCCTGCAACTGTTCGAACACTTCCTGCAGCAATCGTCGCTACGCTTCGACCGCGCCGTGCCGGAGTTGGACAACCAGACCCTGTCCAGCCTGATGAGCCACGACTGGCCAGGCAACGTGCGTGAGCTGCGCAACGTCGCCGAACGCTTCGCCCTCGGCCTGCCCGCCTTCAAAAAAAGCGGCGCCGGCAGTGGCAGCCAAGGGGTTGCCTTTACCGAAGCGGTGGAAGCCTTTGAACGCAACCTGCTCAACGATGCCCTGCAACGCAGCGGCGGCAACCTGACACAGGCCAGCCAGGAACTGGGGATGGCCAAGACCACCCTGTTCGACAAGGTCAAGAAATACGGGTTGAGTCACTGATGGATCTGTTTTTGAAGGCTGCACTTGGCGCCGCCGTGGTGCTGATCCTGGCGGCGCTGGCCAAGACCAAAAACTATTACATCGCAGGCTTGGTGCCGCTGTTTCCCACTTTTGCGCTGATCGCCCATTACATCGTCGGCAAAGGCCGAACGGTTGAGGACTTGAAGACCACGATCCTGTTCGGGATGTGGTCGATCATTCCGTATTTTGTGTATTTGGCGACGTTGTATGTGATGGTCGATCGGCTGCGGCTCGAGGCATCGCTGGCAGTCGCCGCCGTGGCCTGGTTGGTGGCCGCGACGGTGTTGGTCAGCGTGTGGGTACGCCTCCACACCTGACGCAACACGGCAGATCGTTCCCACGCTCTGCGTGGGAATGCAGCCAAGGACGCTCCGCGTCCACACGCGTGACGCAGAGCGTCACCAGAGACAGTCCCACGCGGAGCGTGGGAGCGATCATCAGCGCACGATCTTGTCTACCTGAATGCCCAATTTCTTCAGGCGATACCAAAAGCTGCGCTCCGAAATCCCGATCCGCTGCGCCGCCGCGGCCTGCACCCCATTGCTCTCCTGCAGCGCCGCAAGAATGTAGGCTTTCTCCACCTCGGCCAGCGCCGCATCCAGATCCCGCGGCACGCCCGGCCCGTCGCTGAGGATCGCGGTCACATCGCCCTCGCTCGGTTTGGAAGCAAACAGATACCCCGGCAAATCAATGTCCTCGATCACCGATGAAGCCGCCACAATGGTTGCGCGCTCCACGCAGTTTTGCAGCTCGCGGATGTTGCCCGGCCAGTGATACGCCGCCATGGCCTGCAACGCCTCAGGGCTGAAACCGGTGATGCGTTTGCCGGTGGTCGCGCTCAGGGTGTGGGCGAAGTGGCGCGCCAGGGGCGCGATGTCTTCCACGCGTTCGCGCAAGGACGGCAACGGAATCGGGAAGACATTGAGGCGGTAATACAGGTCTTCGCGAAACTCCTTGGCCGCCACCGCATCCAGCAGGTTCTTGTTGGTGGCGGCAATTACCCGCACATCCACCTTGCGCTCGCGGGGGTCGCCTACCGGCTCGATAACCCGTTCCTGCAAGGCGCGCAGAATCTTGGCCTGCAACGCCAAGGGCATATCACCCACCTCATCCAGAAACAGCGTGCCCTTGTCGGCCTGCATGAAGCGCCCTACCCGGTCAGCCACAGCGCCGGTGAACGCGCCTTTGCGATGGCCGAACATTTCGCTTTCCAGCAAGCCTTCAGGAATAGCCGCGCAATTGACCGCCACGAAGGGTTGGTCGGCACGGCTGCCATGCTTGTGGATGGCGCGGGCGACCATTTCCTTGCCGGTGCCGCTTTCGCCGGTCAGCAGGATGGTGGCGTTGCTGTCGCGCACTGAGTCCACCGCCTGGAGCACCTGGCGAAACGCCGGGCTGTCGCCCACCAGGCTGTCGAACTGTGCATGTTCGTCCAGCTCGGCGCGCATGCGCGCGTTGTCGCGCATGATGTCGCGAAATTGCAGGGCCTTGGCCACGGTGATGTCCAGCTCGTCGATGTCGAACGGCTTGGCAATGTAGTCATAGGCACCGTTACGCATCGACTGCACGGCATTTTTTACCGTGCTGTAGGCCGTCATCACGATTACCGGCAAAGTCGGATAACGCACCTTGATCTCGGCCAGCAACGCCGGCCCGTCCATGCCTGGCATGCGCCAGTCGCTGATGACCAGGTCGATGTCTTCATCCCCCAGCACCTTGAGCGCATGCAGGCCATTGCCCGCGCTGAACACCTGGATGCCGTTCTGGCTCAAGGCCTGGGTCAGCAGATCACAGAGCTTGGGCTCGTCGTCGACCACCAATACGTTATGCGTCATGCCCGTCCTCATCTTCACCGTCGTCTTCACCGTCAGCTGGAATGTACAGGCTGAAGGTCGCGCCGGCATCTTTCTCGCTGGCGCATTCGATGCTGCCGTCATGACTTTCCATGATCGAATAGACTTTGGCCAGGCCCAGGCCTGTGCCCGAGGCCTTGGTGGTGACGAATGGCGTGAAGATGCGCTCGACCATGTCCGCCGGGATGCCCTCGCCGGTATCGGCGATGCTGATCACGGTGTTGTCGCCCACGCTGCGAATGCCCAGGGTCAGGCGCCCGCCGTCGGGCATCGCGTCGATGGCGTTGAGGATCAGATTGAGACAGGCCTGCTTGAGCTGCTTGGCATCGGCGTAGATCGTCGCGCCAGGCGCCTGGTCGTCGATCTGCGCATCAATGCGATGGCTACTCAGCTCCGGGCCGCAGAAACCGAGGATTTCTTCCACCAGCGCACGTGCCGGTTGCTGCACACGTATCGGCGGGTTGGGCTTGGCGAAATCGAGGAACTCGGTAATCAGGTCGTTGATGCGGCTGACCTCGCTGATGACATATTCCAGGTGACGCTTGTCGGTTTCCGCCAGGTCAGCGCGCCGATGCAACAGTTGGGTGGCGGTCTTGATGATGCCCAGCGGGTTGCGAATTTCGTGGGCCAGGCCCATGGCGACTTCACCCAGGGCATGCAAGCGGTCACGCCGACGCAGTTGGGCTTCCAGGTGATGCAACTCGCCCAGGCGTTCGGTCATGTGGTTGAAGGTGCTGCTCAATTGCGCCAGTTCGTCACCGCCACTGACCACCACACGGTGCGCGTAACTGCCCGAAATCACCGCATCCACGCCCTGGGACAAATCGCGCAGGGGCTTGGTCAGGCGCCGCGACACCAACAACCCGGCCGCCAGTGACAGCGCCGAGCTGACCAAAAAGATCAGCACAAACAGATTGCTCTGGTTCACCAGCCCCACCAGGCTGGTATGGCGTAGCAGGCCGCTGAAGATCACGCCTTGCAATTCGCCAGCGTCATTGAAAATAGGCCAATACAACCCGCTGTACTGGTTAGTGAACTGCTCGCTGGGCTGCTTGGTACTGCGCAGGTAGGCCTCGACATTCTTGGGGATGCGCGAGGGGTGATTGGCGAAGCGCTGGGTGGAAAATATCTCGGAGAAACCGGCAGGGTTGGCCAGGTACAAACGCAGGTCGAGGGAATGCACATCGGCCACGCTGGTGAGGAAACTGCTGTCCAGGTAGGTGGCGACCAGCAACAGGTAATCCACGCCGTCACGGCTGGTTTCGAAGGTGGACACCACCAGGCCCGTGCTCACCCCGGCGACTTGCACGGTCTGCAGCACCGCGTTGCTGGTGAGGTTGATCTGCCTGACGATGTCATCGGCGGCCGTGCTGAACATCACTTTGCGGTCGCTGGTGCGAATCAGCGCGACCACGTCGATATCGGTGGCATCGGCAATGTCGGCGGTGAGCCGGTCATGCCGCTCGGCATTTTTGGACGACGGCGGGCTGGTATAGCGCAGGAACAGCTTGGCCATGCGCGCGTTGTCGTGGAGGATGTCGCCGATTTCGTCCTTGACGATCTTGGTCGACTCTTGCAGCCAGATCCGCACGTTACTGTCGAAAATCTGCGACAGCGTGGTGGCGGCCAGTTCAGCCGCGATCATGGTGGGAATCACGCTGACCAGCCAGAACGCCAGCACCAGCTTGCGCTGGACGCTCCAACGCGAGATGGCAAAGGGGCGGGCTTTCTGGCGGGTCTTGGTAATCATCAGGTTTCGCTTATCGCAGCAGCCATGGCAGGGTCGGAACGATCCGGTCGAATAAACAGTTTTACAAGCTTGAGCAGGCCGTTGACCAGCCGGTTGCGGTGGCGGAAGAACAGGCTGTTGCCCTTAAACTCGCACCCCAGGCGCAGTTTACTGGCATACCCGGCCTGGCCGCACTCGTACAGCGGGATACGGTGTTCAATACAGTAGTCGACATTGGTCAACCAGCTGCGGAAGTACAGGTTGTACTCGCGGCTGAACGCCAGGTCATGGCCAAAGAACTTGTCCACCAGCCGATGCTCATCCAGCAGGATCAGGTTGAACGCCACCAGGCGCTCGTCCACCCAGTACAGAACACAGACCGCCCGCTCGTGCAGGTGTTCGAGCACACCCGTGAAGTAACCGGCGGGCAGGCGTTCGAACTGCAAGTCTGCACGCGCGAGCGTGGCTTCATACAGGCGCATGACCTCGGGCAGCACGTCGTCGATATTACGCCGCCACTCGACCCGCGGCCCCGGTGCGCGCAGTTTGCGGCGCAGGTCCTTGCGCGTGGATTTGCCCAGCGAACCCAGGTAGGCATCCACCGAGCCATAAGGCAGCGGCAACACCCCCGTGGGCAAGCTGGGCATGCTTTGAAAACCTGCGGCAAGGCAGCTCTGGGCCCAATGGGGGTCGTTGGTGGGCGCATCCTTGACCGCCAGCAAGCCGATACCGAGCGCATCGGCATCGCTGCGCGCAGCCGCCAGTAACTGCTGCAACAGCAACGCGCGCCGGGATTCGGGCACATGGCTGGCGACCCCGGCATCACAGCGTTCAGCCACCGGCGAACCGATGGCGTACAACGCCAGTTGCAGAGCCCCCGGCCACAGCCGCTCCAGGCGCGCGGTCAAGCGCTTGCCGGCCCCCGACACCGTGGTGTCGAGGCGATAATGGGTGATAAACGCGGCAGCCACGGCCACCAGCGTTTGGTTTTCAAAGACCGCCAGGTAACGCCACTGAAAGTCATCGATTGCAGCGTTTTCCACGGCCAGGTAATAGTCCCAATCCTCCAGGGCACCGGGAAAACAGTCGTTCCAGGCATCGCGCTGGATAGCGCGGATGGTCGGGTAGGCTTGGGTGGTTATCACAGTTTTTCCTTATCAACACCGCTCTACTGTAGGAGCGAGCTTGCTGTGGCGAGGGAGCTTGCTCCCGCTCGACTGCGCAGCAGTCGCAGGCTTTTGGGGGCGCTTCGCACCCCAGCGCAAGCAAGCTTGCTCGCCACAGCAAGCTCGCTCCTACAAGTAAACGAATCACGCCACACGATTGAGTTGCACTGCGTGCTGCTCGACAAACCTGGCGCTCAACTCAATCACCCGCCGGTACTGCAAATCCACGGTGATCATGTGGTAGCAGTTGTCCAACAGGATCTTGGTCACCGGCCCACCGAGGTGGCGCTCCACGTAGTCGGCGTTCCAGCGGCTGGTGATGTCGTCCTCGATGGAATGCAGCACCAGCGCTGGCACCTTGATCTGCGGCATGCGTTTCTTGACCACGGCGTTCATGCGGTGCAGCTCGCGCACGGTGATGCCTTCCATGGTCAGCAACCCCGCCTCGCTGCTTTCGCCTTCCTTCATCTGCCGCTCGACGATGGCCCGCAGGCGCTCGTTCTTGATGCCGTAGGGCGGCTTCTCTTCGAAGCTGCAAATGTGCACGCCGAACGGAATCTTCATCAGCAAGGGCGTGAGAAACGCCAGTTTGTTGATGCTCCAACCGTCGTACTTCAAGGTGGTGGAATACATCAGCAACCCGGCGACTTGGCCTGGGTGTTCGGACGCCACATACATCGACATCACCGCCCCCATGGACAAGCCACCGACAAACACCTGGGCATGGCGTTGCTTGACCTGTACGAAGGTGTTGCGCACGCCTTCGTACCAGTCCTGCCAGCCGGTGGCCTGCAAGTCGCTGTTGTCGCCGCAGTGCCCGGCCAGCGTGGGCACATACACCGTGCAGTTGCCTGCCTTGGCCAGGCCCTTGGCGACCTGGCGCAATTCGGTCGGTGTGCCGGTCAGGCCGTGGATCAACAGGATCCCGACCGGACCATCACCAAGAACGAAACCGGCAGTGCCTTCACCGAGGTCGATCCCTTGAGCATTCACCGCGTGGTCGCTCGCACCAGCAGTTGCTCCAGCAACTTCAGGCCCAAGTCGATTTCCGGGTAGCTGATTTCCAGGGACGGCGCCAGGGTGATCACGTTCTTGTAGTAACCGCCCACGTCGAGGATCAGCCCGAGTTTCTGGCCGTCTACCAGCATGTCGCCTTTCATGCCTTCCTCGACCATGTAGTCCAGGGTCGCCTTGTCCGGCGTGAAGCCATCCGGGCCGCAGATCTCGCAGCGCAGCGCCAGGCCCAGGCCGTCCACATCGCCGATGATCGGGAAGCGTTTTTGCAAGTCTTGCAGGCCTTCCAGGAAGTATTTGCCCTTGGCCATGACCATGGCGCCGTAGTCGACTTCGCTGGTCATCTTGAACATTTCCAGGCCCACCGCCGTGCCCAATGGGTTGGAGGCGAAGGTGGAGTGGGTAGAACCTGGCGGGAACACCTTCGGGTTGATCAACTCTTCACGGGCCCAGATACCGCCCAATGGGTTGAGACCATTGGTCAACGCCTTGCCGAACACGATCACGTCTGGCTGTACGTCGAAGTGCTCGATCGACCAGAGTTTGCCGGTGCGATAGAAGCCCATCTGGATTTCGTCGGACACCATCAGGATGCCGTGCTGGTCCAGGACGTGCTTGAGTTCGCGGTAGAAATTCATCGGCGGGATCACGTAGCCACCAGTGCCCTGGATCGGCTCGACATAAAAAGCTGCGTATTCGCACTGGTTGGTTTTAGGGTCCCAGACACCGTTGTATTCGGTCTCGAACAAGCGGGCGAACTGCTGCACGCAATGGCTGCCGTACTCTTCCTTGGTCATGCCCTTCGGGCCACGGAAGTGGTACGGGAATGGGATGAAGTTGGCGCGTTCGCCAAAGTGGCCGTAGCGACGACGATAGCGGAAGCTGGAGGTGATCGACGAGGCGCCGAGGGTGCGGCCGTGGTAGCCGCCTTCGAAGGCGAACATCAGGCTTTTGCCGTTGCTGGCGTTGCGCACCACCTTCAGGGAGTCTTCGATGGACTGGGAACCGCCGACGTTGAAGTGCACGCGACCGTCGAGGCCGAACTTGTTCTTGGCATCCACCGCGATCATTTCCGACAGCTCGATCTTGCCTTTGTGCAGGTACTGGCTGGCGATTTGCGGCAGCGTGTCGATCTGCTTTTTCAGCGCGTTGTTCAGGCGTGGGTTGGCATAGCCGAAGTTGACGGCCGAGTACCACATTTGCAGGTCGAGGTAGGCCTGGTCTTCGGTGTCCCACACATAGGAGCCTTCGCAGCGGCTGAAAATACGCGGTGGCTCGATGTAGTGAACAGTGTCGCCGTAGGAGCAGTACTTGGCTTCTTTATCCAGAAGCACCTGGTCTTCGGCGGTAGCAATACGGATATCAGACATGATGGAAGAGTTCCTGTTTGTCAGAAGAGGTGTTGAAGGTGGTGGCGTTGGCGGCAAGGCCTTGTGGCAACTTGGCCAGCAACGCCGGCACTTGCGCAAAGGTGTCGAAGCGCGCATGAGGAATCTGATGGGCGACGCAGTAGTCGGCGAGGCTGCCTTTGGCGAACACGAAGTCGGCGGTGGAAGCCACGCACATGTCGGACTTGCCGTCGCCGATCACCAGCACGCGCTTGTTGCGCGGCGTGGATTTGCACTTGCAATTACCGGACGCGGCGCGGCAGGCATCGCTGGCATACGGGAAGTCGATGCGCCAGCTGTCCTGGTCGACCTGGCGCAGGCGATTGGCGAGGATCGGCAGCAGGGTCACGTAGTTGCGCGAAAGGATGCGGGCAATGCCCTGCTCGATGCCGTCGCTGACCACTTCGATGGAGGCACCCAGGCCCATGACGTGATCGACGAAGTCCGGGAAGTCCGGGTCGATCTCGACGCTGTCGAAGTACGCCAGCAGTTCAGCCGGGGTGGCCTTGATCAGCGCCAGTTGGCGGCTCAGGCATTCGCGTGAACCGATATGCCCATCCAGCCATTCCTGCTCAATGGTTTCCCACTCGGGGCCGGCGAAGCGTTGGAGGACGTTGTCGATGACATCGGTGGGGGTAATGGTCCCGTCGAAGTCACACACGATATGCCAGTTGATCATCTGCCTTTCCTTTAGGTAAAGGGCCTTGGAGGAGCGCGCTGTCTGCGCTTGCCAAGGGATAGAGCAGGGACTATGCCAACTGGCCAAAACCCCGCAGGGCTGGGGGTTGGCGCGAATTACGCGGCGATATATGTCGCAGGAGCTACAATTTTTGTAGCTTGCTACAAACAACATGAGTGCTTGCGCAGGCGCGTCGGTTTGCGCGTTCATGCGCGCCTGCCCACCTTCAGGAAACGTCCCCATGTCCAAGCTCGCTGCTGCTGTATTCACCGGTTTACTTGGAGGGTGGGGCCTTTGCGGGGCCGCGTGGGCAGAGGGCATTACGGGCGATGTGGGCGCGGGCCTCAGCTACCAGCCCCACGACCCCACTGGCAGCCGCTACGAAACCCGACCTGTGCCCTACCTGGACCTGGATTGGGGCAACGTCAGCCTGAGCACCGATGACGGCCTGACCTGGAGCGCCCTGGATACCCACGGCCTTACCGCTGGCCCCTATATCAACTACCTCGCGGGGCGTACCTCCAACGGCGAGTTGCAAGGCCTGCGCAACGTGTCGGACATGGCCGAGGTGGGCGGTTTCGTCCAATACGCCCCGGCCAATTTCTGGCGGGTCTACGCGCAATTGGGCCAGGCCGTGGGCGGCGGGCATTCCCAGAGCGGCGCGCTGGGTAAAATCGGCGGCGAACTGGGTTACCCCTTGGGTGGCGGGATTATCGGCAGCAGTGGCCTGGTTGCGCATTTTGCCGACGCGCGCCAGACCAATACCTTCTTCGGCGTGGATAATAACGAAGCCGTCGCTTCAGGCCTGCGGCCGTATAACGCGAGTGGCGGCTTTCAGAACGTGACGCTGAGTCAAAGTTTTTCCTTCCCCCTGGCGCCCCATTGGTCACTGCTGACCAGCGCCAGCTGGGTACACCTGGTGGGGTCGGCGGCCAAGAGCAGCATCGTCAAGGAGGCTGGCCAGGTGAATCAGGGCCAGGTGCAGACGGCGATCAGCTACACCTTCGACTGAATTACACGGGAGCAAAATGTGGGAGCGGGCTTGCTCGCGAAAGCAGTGTGTCAGTCAGCTAATACTTAACTGATCCACCGCATTCGCGAGCAAGCCCGCTTCCACATTGGGCCTGTGTTTCATAGCACTATTTTCAGTGTTCTTCGCCTTCAGCCAGAAGCGCGATACCACCGATAATCACCACCACGCCTACCCAATGCAACGCGCTGATGTGCTCGCCCAGCCCCAGCCAAGAACCCAGCAATACGGCCACAAACACCAGCGAACTCAGCGGAAACGCCAGGGACAAACTGCTACGTCGCAGGATCAGCATCCACACAAAAAACGCACCCAGATAACTGGCAATCGCCGCCAGAATGCCGGGGTTGCGTGCCACGTCGGCCAGCCATTGCCAACTGAAATCCATCGGCCCCAATTGATCGCCGGCCACCTTGGTGAACAACTGCCCGGCGCTTTCGGTGGCGATCAGCAGCGCCCACAGCACCAGGGTGCCAACACGCCCATGCAGCCAGCCGGTATTGATTGTTTGCGTTGTCATGCCTGGTTCCCCGCGATTGCTACCAACATCACACCCAAGGTGATCACCAACGTGCCCAGCCAGCGACGTCGGCTGACGGTTTCCTTGAGCACCACCCTGCCCGCCAGCACCACCAGGCAATAGGCCAACGCCGCCAGCGGAAACAGCAGGCTCAAGGGCGCGCGGGACAGCGCTTCGAGCCAGACGAAAAACTCAATGACATAGGCGCCGACGCCGGCCCACAGCAGCGGCGCATTGAACACCTGGCCCCAAAAGGCACGCAGGCGAAAACCGCCATCGAGTTGCGGCAAACGGTCCACGCCCAGTTTGAAACACAGCTGGCCAATCACATCGAGGACGATGGAAAACGCCAGTAACAACACCACGGTCAGGGTCACGGGAACAGCTCCTCAAACAGGTCGATCAAGGCTTCATTGGTTGCGGCGTTACGCTGCAAGTCTTGCGGGCTCCAGCGCTCCGGAGGCGGCTGGTCGGACTTGGCTTCCCAGCGCTTGAACGCGTTGCTGAATGCCGGCGTGGCGAATTCCCCGCAGACATCGATGCCGATGATGCGTTTATGCGCCGCCAACGCCCGCAGGGCCTGGAGCAAATGGGTCAGGCGCATGCCGCCCTGGTCCCAGTTGGTGGCGGCGTCTTCACTGGCCAGCACATCTTTGTCGATGGTGATCCAGATCGCTTCGGTGGGCAGGCTGGCAATCATCTGATCGAGGAAGGCTGCCCAATCCAGGTCCGCCAGGTTGCGCCAGTGCAGGTGGTTTTCCTGTTGCTGGTGGCCGGCGCCGTCACCCACCCGGCCCCAAACCTTGGACGGCGGATGCTGCCAGGGAAACAGCTGCAATCGCCCGCGCTTGAGGGCGCCAAGGTTACCGCCGCGCAGTTGCGGGTTATGCAGGTCATCGCTGCACGGGCCGAGGGTGACGATGCGTTGGATCGCCGGCATCTTCAGCGCCCGGTTGACCCACGAACCGCAGTGCCGCTTGGGCGCAAAGCGCACCCAGTCGGGGTGGTTATCAAAGTGGATCAGGCTGACAGGCTCTTTGAGGTCGGCCAAAAAGGCCGGCGTGAGGTGATGATAATCGCCGGAGCCAACAAACAGGATTTCCGGGCGCGCGTCACGGGGCCGTGGCCGTAGGGCCAGGCGCTCGACGAAACGCTTCCAGGTTTTTTCGGTGGACCACAAACGCAATTTCGGGCCCAGGTCCAGCAGGTCCAGGCGCGTGGCCCGACCGCTGGCCAACCGCCGGGCAATCGGTGCCTGGCCGGTGAGGCTGTGGTCAAGGTCAAGAATATTCAAGGTAAGTTACACCCCTAATGGCAGCGCCCAACCGCAGGCCGGTTGGGCTTTAGGGGGGTAATGCAAGGGATGGGCCAGCGTTTCTCTTAATGCCCACACAGATCAAATGTGAGAGCTGGCTTGCCTGCGATGGCCTCTACACAACTCTGTGGGTTGTAACACCAGACGCTAACCACGATGCGAAGCGAGCCGCTCTTGATCTTGCTCTTGATCTGCTTGTGATCTTGATCTCAGGCGCCCCGTTAAACCACGCTGGCCGAACGCAGGCTTGAATTCGTGGGTAACCCGGCAGGACGCCGGGTTAGCCGCCCCGCGCCATGGATGGCGCGTGGCGGCGGCCCACGGATTCAAGCCTGTGTTCGGGCACACCGAGCCTAAGCGAGGTGCCGAGTGGTGGGGCAAGAGCCCTTTGGTTACTTTGGGGCTTTTCCAAAGTGACCCGCCGTCAGGGCGGAACCCTAAGTGGCCGTTACCGAAATAACGGATATGTACCCGGTCCAACTGTGCTGACTGTTAGGCCGTCTTCGCAGGCAAGCCAGCTCCCACAGTTGGATTGTGGGGTGTCAGGTAGAGAAGTGTCGGCTGTCAGTCCGTCACGGGAGCAAGCTCCCTCGCCACAGGTCCAGCGTCACACCAAAGTTGTGTAGATACCTATGCTGCGATGGCGGTATGTCAGCCACCTCATTTGCAACTGACAGCCACACACATTTTGCTCCGTGCTCGGCCTCAGGATTTCGATTCGTTGATGATCTGGCGAATCGCACCGACGAAGGCTTCAGCCGGCTGCCCACCGCTCACCGCATATTGGTCATTGAAGACAATTGTCGGCACCGAACTCACCCCACGAGAAACCCACAGCTGTTCCTGCTCACGGACCTCGGCGGCGTATTCATCGCTGGCAAGAATCTCGGCGGCGCGCGCAAGGTCCAGGCCAACACTTTCGGCGATGATCGCCAGGGTCGCGTGGTCGGAAGGGTCCTGGCCATCACTGAAATACGCCTTGAACAGCGCTTCCTTAAGGTTGTACTGCAAACCTTCCAACCCGGCCCAGTGCAACAGGCGGTGCGCGTCAAAGGTGTTGTAGATACGGCTCTGACCATCGGTACGGAACGCAAAGCCCAACGCGGCGCCCATGTCACGGATACGCGCACGATTAGCCTGGGACTCTTCAGCCGTGGAGCCGTACTTTTCGGTAATGTGCTCGACGATGTTCTGACCTTCGGCCGGCATGTTCGGGTTCAGTTCGAACGGTTGAAAATGAATCTCGGCCTGCACGTCGCTGCCAAGCTGGTCGAGGGCTTCGGTCAAGCCGCGCAGGCCGATGATGCACCAGGGGCAGGACACGTCGCTGACGAAATCGATTTTCAGGGGAGTACTCATGGTGGGCAACCTCGCGGGCAATCATGCGCATAAAGGTTGCACGATACACCACCTTCACAGCACCTTCGAAGGCTCGCTCAAATCGATCTGCGCCCAGTGCGCGGCATCCTGGCGATGGGCTTGCAGGTAGGGCAATACCGCCGCCAGCAAGGGCGCCTTGAACGCTTCCTGAAAACGATGGGCCAGGCCGGGAATCAACTTCAACTGGCTGCCCTGGATATGCGCGGCCAGGTGCACGCCGTGCATCACCGGCAGCAAAGGGTCGGCGGTGCCATGCACCACCAGCGCAGGCACGCGCAGTTGGTTGAGCAAGGGCACACGGCTTGGCTCGGCCAGGATCGCCATGATCTGGCGCTTCACGCCTTCGGGGTTGAAGGCGCGGTCATAGGACAGCGCCGCCTGGTGCAGCAACGCCTGGCGATCATCCTTGATATCCGGGCTGCCCAACGCCGCGAGCAAATCCGCCTGTTGCTCCAGCGCCACCTCACGGTTGGGCGCGCTGCGCCGCGACAGCAATTGCACCAGCGCCGCGTTCGGCGCGGGCAGGCCCTCGGCGCCGGAGCTGGTCATGATCAGGGTCAGGCTTTCCACGCGCTGCGGCGCCATGGCCGCCAGGTGTTGAGCGATCATGCCGCCCATACTCGCGCCAAGTACGTGAAACTGCTGCACCTGCAACGCATCCATCAACCCCAGGGCGTCGTCGGCCATATCGGTCAAGGTATAAGGGGCCGCCACCGGCAGGCCGAGCTTGTAGCGCAGCACTTCAAAGGTCAGGTTGGCGCTCGCCGGCGCCTGCCGCCAGGTGGACAGGCCGACATCACGGTTGTCGTAGCGGATCACCCGAAAGCCTTGCTCGCACAGGGCAACCACCACTTCATCCGGCCAGTGAATCAACTGGCCCCCCAGGCCCATCACCAGCAGCAACGCAGGGTCGGACGCACGGCCGATACTTTGATAGGCGATGCTCACCTGAGCCAGGTCGACCGTTTGGGTCGGGACATTGACATCACATCGAGAAGCCGCAAAAGACGGCAGGCCGAACAGGAGAGCGGCCACTAAAAACAACGCACGCATGAAAAACACCAAAACGCAGAACCCCAGTAGAGCGCGAGTCTGATGAAGTTTGTTCAAGCGCGCTGCCACAGTTGCGTGACAGTTTAATGAACGCCGCTCAACGGTCGTCCACTATTTATATCCCGCCATGGGTCATGGCGACTGCTCTCTAATCTTCTTTTTAAAACAATGAGCCAGCACCATGACCAACAGTTCAGACCTCAATCTGTACGATTACGGATTATCTCCCCTGCTTTTGCCCGCGAGCATCGACGAAAATCTGCTGCTGGACGCCACACAGCGCTGGCAAGACTGCTGCAAGGATATGCGCGAGCTGATGGCAGGCACACCATCGGTGCGCACGGTGGTCAACCAAATGCTCCAGGAGCAGTTAGAACTGGACGGCGAGCGTACCGGACTCAAGTTCCCTGCCACCGAAACGCGCGGCTCAAGCATCCTCTCCATAAACGACGCTTGCCTTTTCATGCAACAGCATCCCTCCCTGGATACGACCCAAGTGCCTCGAGGCGAACTCCTCTATCTACCGGACAACCATCGGCTTTCTGGGTATACGGTGCCCATGTTGCTGGATGAACTCAAAGGGCTGGATCTGGAGCAGGCAATCAAGGACGCCTGGACCCGGCACTTTTTGAACAACCGGGCGCCCAATCAACCGGTGTCATGCCGTACAAGGGCCACCGAACTTTACAAAATCCACTTCGAGGCCTCAGGCGAGGCACTGCTGGCCCAAGGTTCGGTAAGCGCTACAGCGCTCAACCCCATGTTCGCCATTACCGATCCCCTCCTGGCAGAGCCTGGGGCCGACAGGGTTTTCACCGAACAAATCGTGCTCAAGCGCCCCGCTGCTGATGCGCTTCTCTTGCCTGGATCATGGGTGTTAACCCTCGATACCGACCAGCCGGTCAGCCAATTGTTGTACTTACCCACCCAATACCCGACGTGGCGCACGTTCGCCAAACGTACCGACCTGGAAAGCTGGTTGATCGATCAGCAGCAGGTTTTGTTTTCGACCTCAAGCTCCGATCCCCTGGCCACCATTGACTACCGCCTCAAGACCAACCTCCTGGAAACCGGTATCAACGACTGGCTCAATCTATTGGCCGATGCCCAATATCGCGAGGCAATCAACCCCGTCCCGGGTATCGAAATCGAAAATGCCAACATGGCGCGATATCCAATCGAAGCGTTTGATAAACAGCGCCAGAGCCAATCGTTATTTGTCCTGGCGCCTGAACCGCCGAGGCCACCCGCACCTGAGGAAGACACACTCGCGCAATTCGGCCTGCTCTACTCCAGCCTGCCATTGAGCCAACGCCAAGCGCGAGTACGGCAACAACACAATGCTCTGGATGCACTGCTAGGCGAAGGCTCCCCGGCAGCCAACCGGACCACGCGCCTGCTGCAGTTCAAACAGAAACTCGACGAGTTGCGAGCACAACAGCAAGCGTCGGCCGTCGCGGCACGCCTCATGCTGCAAAGGCGCACCTGGGACTTAGCGACCCTGAACCCTCAATTCACCGCCCTTTACAATGCACGGGTGGCGGGGTTGAGAATCGAAGCGCAGATTCAGCAGGTGCTTAACCAGATCAGCTCCGATGAACTGAAACTGCTGGAGGTCATTCTTGATTCGCCCGTGACCGAAGACCGCCTTATCGAAGTAGCGGCTTATTCGATGCACCTCTCGGTCACCGAACATACCAACGCCACGAAAAAGATCACTGAGAGCGAGCTCAAAGGGCCGCTGGTGTTCACTGCCGCACCTGCCTTGAAATCGCCTGCCTCATCCGCCGCCAGTTACTTGGTTTACTGGCCGGGCACAGGCGGAGCCCTGCAACGCTTTGCGTCCCTGCAAGCCTTGCAAGAAGCTCTGTTCAACATTTCCCCGCAGGACAAGCAACTGGCTTTGGTGCTCAAGGAACTGACCGGCAACCCCTTCGAACACAGCCTCAGCGTTCAGCAAGTCGATTTCGAGGAGCGCGCGGCGCAGTTGCGCTCGACCTATGCCACACTGGACGATGCCGAAAAACTGGCTGCAAGCCTTGAGAAGTTACGCGAAGAAACCCTCGAAAAGCTCCTGGTGCCCGAACACGGCGCCCGTGAAGCGGCTTTTTTGGAGATAGTTGAACAGAACAACAGCAGCCACCTGGCGGACAAGCTGCCGACCTGGCTGGTCACGCAAACAGAGGAGCAGCGGGAAAGACTCAACACTCGGCTCAAGGCTTACATCCCCGCGCTCGAGCGTGCCCACACGCTGATCACTCAATCCCTGCCCTCACGCGATACGTTCGTCAGACTCAAGATAGATTCACGCTTGCGCACAGACTTCTCCATCACTAAAGGTTTTACCGTACAACTGGATCTACCTGATTCGACAAGAGATATCCAAGATCCCGTAACCGGCGGCAGCGGAGTGGGTGGAACCGCAGTCAAGGTAACCACCGCACCCAGCCGGAAACGCAGCAAGATATCTGTTGATGAACTGGCTTTGAGGAACATCGACAACAGCATGGGTAAGCGGCTGCACTACCTGACCCTGGACGTGACGGCTGACGACACCGCTGAGCTCAACCGGCTCAAGGCAGGCATCAACGCTGCCTACCTGATCAAGATGGTCCGCGACCTTAACTTGGCAAAAGCCTATGAAACGCGGATCTACCAGGCATTCAGGGGCACCACCCAGGGGACGACGTTCCAACTGAGCCACCGCCGCGAATGCCTGACCGAACCGCTGCGCTTGATGCTCCAGATTCAAGGCCAGATGGCGTTCATGCAAAAGCATATCAACGCCGACGAACTGCAGGTGTGGGAGGCTGCAATCGACGCCAATACGCCTGAAGCCTGGGCAATCGGCACCAAACGTATTGCTCTGCTGCCGGCAACACTGGTAGACGACAGCGACAATAACCGCTATGGCGCAGTGACCCTCTCAGGCATCAGCTTCATTCAGGAAAAAACCTCCGGGATGACCTTACTTTACTTGCCCGATGCGCCGGACGATCAATGCTTGCGGCGCTTCGACAGCCTGGAGCTCGCGCGTAAAAAACTGTTTGATCTATGCCAGACCGACACTCTGGTCAAATACGTGGCAAGCCGTGCGTTGACAGGAGAAGTCCAGTCTCACATCAACCGTATCGACCAAGCCACAACCAAAAACTATAACGCCATCATCGGTGTCGGCTTCCCCTGGCCTGCTACCACCTCCCTGGCAGCGCATCAGTTGGATGCCCACATGGGCCGCCTGATTGAGAGTAATCGAAATGACGCCCGCTCCAACGAAGACTTGGCGGATGAAAAATACGCGCTCAAAACAGGCGTTTTGCTCAACGGCATCAAAATCGCGCTGGGTTTTATTCCGCTGATCGGCACCGCAGTTTCCCTGGCCGATGCCGTCACTAGCTTGTATGCGAGCGTCGATGCCTTCAGAAAAGGAGACGTGCACCACGGCATTGAGCAACTGGCCTCAGTGTTCGACAGCCTGGTGTATGCGGGCATGGACGCCGCGACATTTGGCGCGCTGCCTGCGACCCGCCCCTCCACCGCACGCACGCTCACCCGCCAGCATCAGCTCAAACACACCTGGCGCCCTGCCTTCTGGCGAAACCTGAAATCACGGCAGATGACAACCACCGCTCATCGTTTTGCCGGCTACGAATTCGATCAACCCGTTGAGGTCGGCAGCCTGCAAGCGGTGCAGAGCGGGCCTTATCGCCACACCCTGCGGCATATCTCCGGTGAGCATTTCATTGCAGACGGTGGACGTCACTTCAAAGTGAGGTATGAACCGACGGCCCATGAAATGCGTCTGGTCGCCAAGGGAAAACTCTACTCACCGGTCATCGCCTTTGATGAAACGCAGCAGTGGAACATTTATTCGGCGCTGCATGGCGGCCATCTCACCGGATATGGTGGCGGCAGTCGGCGAGGACGGGGAACACCGCGCGCAGGTTCGAGCAGGCCAGCCGCCGTAGAGCAGCAGACCCCGTCAGCGATAGCCACCGTACAGACGGAACGCCAGACAATAATCAACAATATTGGCCTGCACGCTAAAACACTCACTGAACAAGCACAACGCAACAACCTTAAAGCGTCGGACCTGGACAACCAATTTCGGACCTCAACCACGACAGGCACGACATCCAAGCACCGAGCGACCAAGGACTTGGATCGACTCCTGATCGAAGACGTCGAAAGCGGCAAGCAGTTATTCGCGTCATTTGAAACAACCGCACAGCTTCAAGGCGGTACCTTGAACCAAATTCTCGCCAAAACCAAAGACTGGACCGCAATGGTCGTGGGCACTCGATACGCACAGTTGGGAATGAACGTTCAACGAAGGTTGGCTGGCTTGCGAGAGGACTTTATTGCCTTGACAGAACTCATGAAGGCAAAGCCCCCTCTCGGGGCTGAATACCTGAGCGCTCAGAAAGCGCTCAAAGCGTGTCGGGTCGACATGCTCAGTGAGTTAAAACAGCTGGAAATCGCGCTCAACAATATGGAAACCTGGGGCAAACGCATAACCCTTTCGCCCCACAAGCAGGTCTTTAACGAAGCCGCATCGCCGCTTCAGAAAAACTTTACCTTGCACCGCGTGCAGACAACGCAGGCCGAACTTTTGTTGGATCTGCTACAGGGTGAGCGCCAGCCCTTGAACATTAGCTGGATCTATCAAGAACGGTTGCTGAACCCTGCCATCAAGAAACTGTATCGCACCATCACCTCTCATCGGGATCTTCCCGAAGCCAACATCAGTAGAGCCCAGCGCAACCAGGTATTAAACAATACCCTCGAGGTGTATGAGCAGTTCCACCTCGATCTGACGACCTGGAACGCCATGTCACCGAGCCACTTCGACGCGACCTATGTTTCACAAATGCTGGACGCCATGCCCCAACTTATAGAACGGGCCCGCACGGGTATAAAAAAGGCCCACGCACAACCCCAGCCACAGCACACCAAAGCCATCTTTGAAACCGAGGATGGCCAGATTCTCGTGGGCACTGAAAAACCTGCACAGCAGCAATCACCGAGGCAATTCATCGTCACGGACAGCGAGGGAAAACCTGTCGAAGTGTGGGAGCAAAACCCCAACAACCAACGGTACCGCCTGCGCACCGAACAGAGCCTGCCCAGAGCCCAGCCTCCGACGCTGCCTGGTAACCTTCCCACCCTGGTGACCGAGGCCCAAGCCCGCTTAGCCGCAGTGGATGCCGTCGAAAAAACGGTCCGCTCTTACAAAACAATGGAGCCAATCAGCCTTGAGCACATGCTACAGAGTGAAGCCCAGGCATTGGAATCTCGAGCCAACCAGCTGCAAGGCCTATCTCCCAATCACCCGCTGATCGAACAACTGCGCGCCCGGGCAACGCCCCTCAGACCTGCCGGACAAGCCCTGCGTATTGAGCGCACGTTGGCCAGCAAGACACCGACTGAGGGCTATCTGGACTACCTGAAGGAAATGAACCGCGTGGAGATCCGCAAAGTCGGTATCCGCCGCAAGCTGAAACAAAAACGCCCCGACGGAGAAACCGACTACTTGCAGGAATATGCTATTCACGACACAACCAAGCCGAAAAACGAACCGATCTGGTTCGCCCACTTTCACTACATAAAGGCCGACTCAGCGTTCGACACTTTTGCCAAGGCGCATCTGAAAATTCCTGAGCAGCAGTATCAGGGCCTGCACTGGCAAATGAAAATGGATGGACGAGGTGTAACATTCGCCGACTTGAAAATCTGGCGCGGCAATATCGATAAGGTCTTTGCAAAAAAACACTTCGAGGCCCTGGGCTAGCTTAAATAGCGCAACGGCCAACATGAATGTTTTTCAATGATTTATCATAAAGCACAAAACTCATTCATGGAGGCCGCCGTGCTGGAAATTCGCCATCTCAAGACCCTGCACGCCCTGCGCGAAGCCGATAGCCTGGTAGAGGCCGCCGAGCGCCTGCACTTGACCCAGTCGGCCCTCTCCCACCAGTTCAAAGAGCTGGAAGAGCGCCTGGGCATGCCGCTGTTCGTGCGCAAGACAAAACCGGTGCGCTTCACCAGCGCCGGCCTGCGACTGCTGCAATTGGCCGACGCCACTCTGCCATTGCTGCGCGGTGCCGAGCGCGATATTGCGCGCCTGGCCGGCGGCACCGCCGGGCGCTTGCACATGGCGATCGAATGCCACAGCTGTTTCCAGTGGCTGATGCCGACCATCGACCAGTTCCGCGATGCCTGGCCGGAAGTCGAGTTGGACCTGGCCTCGGGCTTTGCCTTCGCGCCGCTGCCGGCCCTGGCCCGTGGTGACCTGGACCTGGTGGTGACTTCCGACCCGCTTGAACTGCCAGGCATCACCTACGTGCCGCTGTTCACCTACGAAGCCATGCTGGCGGTGGCCAACCAACACGCGCTGGCGAACAAGTCCTACATCGTGCCCGAAGACCTGCTGACCGAAACCCTGATCACTTACCCGGTGGAACGTGACCGCCTGGACATCTTCACCCGCTTCCTTGAACCGGCCGACGTTGAACCGGCCCAGGTGCGGACCTCGGAGCTGACGGTGATGATGATGCAACTGGTGGCCAGCGGCCGTGGGGTATGCGGCATGCCCCACTGGGCGCTGCATGAATACAGCTCACGCGGGTATGTGAAGGCCAAGCGGTTGGGCGAGAAGGGTTTGTTCGCCACCTTGTATGCGGGCATTCGGGCCGACATGCTGGATGCGCCCTACATGCGCGACTTCTTGCTGACGGCCAAGGACACCTCGTTCTCCACGTTGGATGGCGTCAGCGCGGTGCGTTGAGCGGGCCCGCTCGTTCCCACGCTCTGCGTGGGAATGCCGCCAAGGACGCTCTGCGTCCAAGTGGTGACGCTCTGCGTCACAGGATGCGTGCCCACGCAGAGCGTGGGAACGATCAACGTAGCTCGCGCCACATGTGGATCTTGTCGAAGTACTCCAGGCCTACCCGCACGGCCAGTGGCTCGAGGCCGTATTGAATGAAGCCGCAGCGCTGGTAGAGCGCAAAGGCGGCGTCATTGCCGGCGGTGACGGTCAGTTGGATCAGTTTGAGGCGTGGGTGGCGGCGGGCTTCTTCCAGTGCGGCGTGCACCAGTTGCCGCCCAAGCCCCTGCTGTTGATAAGCCTCGGTCACGTACATGCCGAACAAGGTGACCTTGTGCCGGGCCTTTTCCCGTGGCTCGAATGCAAGGCCGACAATACCCGCCAACTGATCGCCGTCGAAGGCGCCAAACAGCCGGTCCAGCGGGCTGTCGAGGCGTTTTTCCCACCAGCTCAGGGGCATCAAGGCACGCTCGGCCACGCTGGAGGTGAACGCCTGGGGATAAGCGCCATAGGCCTGCAGCATCAACGCCCGGTAAGCAGGCGCGTCGTGAGCCTCCAGCGGGCGAATGATCATGCGTCGATCAGCGAAGCGCGGTAAAGCGGCAGGATCGTATCGCGGGTCAGCGGCGCCAATGGCAGGCCGCCATCGCCCATGGGGTCGATCCAGCGGATTTCTTCGATTTCCGCCGCTGGTGTGACCGCAACGTCGATCTGCACCTGGAACAGCTCAGCCTGCACGGTAAAGCCCGGTTCGTTGGCGGCAGGCGCCGAGAACTGGCCGAGGTATCTGGCGTCCTCGACCTTGATGTGCAAGTTCAGCTCTTCATACAGCTCACGGGCCAACGCTTGCACGGGTTGTTCGCCCGCGTCGATCTTGCCGCCAGGTTGCATGAACGCCTGGGTGCCGCGCTTGCGCACCAGCAGGGTCTGGCCGGCTTGATCAATGAGGATGGCGGCGGCGATGCGGATGGTTGAATCATTCATGAAAGAATCGAGGTCTCTTCGGGTTGTTTGATAAATACGCTGTACTTGGCGCCTTCCATCGCTTCGAACGCGATCAATTTGTCCACCAGGGGCAAGTTCAGCACCTTGCCGGCATTGAGCAGCAGCATGCCGTTATCGGCATTGAGGTTGCGGGCCAGCACCATACCGGCCTCAAGCTCACGGGTGGTGAGGACTTTGACTGTAGGGTCGCCCAGGGTCACGTCGCTGAGGAAGGTTGCGCAGGCTTGCACAAAATCTTCCACCAACGCTGGGTCATACAGGCGCCCGGCGTACTTGCGGATATACAACAGCGCTTCGTCGCTGTTGAGGTGGCGCTCCAGGATCAGGCCTTTTTGCAATTCGATAAAGTCCACCGCCAGCTTCAGCAGCCGTGAACCGGGCGGGATGGTATCGCCCTTGAGGTGGTCGGGAAATCCCGTGCCGTCCCAGCGCTCCTGGTGATGACGAATGATCCGCGCCGCGTCCTTCATCGGTTCAAGGGTCATCAGCAGCGACTCGCTCTGCCCTGGATATTCACGGTACAAGCCGCGGTCGGTGCTGTGCAGCTTGTCCGAGGGTGCAACCATCATGCTGTCGGTCCAGCTCAACTTGCCGATGTTGTACAGCGCGGCGGCCATGGTCAGGTCGCGGGTGCTGGCTTCGTCCATGGACTGGGCGGCGCAGTACACGCGGATCAACTCGATCAGCGCGCGGTTGGTCTGTTTGTCCTTGGGCAAGCGCAGGTTGGCCAGCAGCGAAAACACTTCGGTGCCGGTCACGTAGCTGCGCTTGAGCTCGTCGTAGGCCAGGTCGAGCATGTCGGCGGTTTGTTGCAATTCGGCGGTACGCGCCGCCACGCGTTTTTCCAGGGTGGCGTTGAGCAATTTGAGCTGCTCGGTCTGGTCTCGGGCCAGGCGTTCAAGGCGTTGATGCTCGAGGGTTTGCTGCAACACCAGCTGCAACTCCTCGTCGTTCCAGGGTTTGCTGATGTAGCGGTGGATCTGCCCGTCGTTGATCGCCTTGATGATGGTGGTGAGGTCGGCGTAGCCGGTGAGCAGGATGCGGCTGGTGGCGGGATACAGGCGGTGGACCTCGGCCAGCAGCGTGGCGCCGTCCATGCCGGGCATGCGCGCATCGCTCATCACCAGATCGATGGGCCGGGTCGCCATGATCTCCAGCGCCTGGGCGCCGCTGGTGGCCAATACCACGTCATAGGGCTGGCTGCGCAACAGGCGGCGCAGGCTGTTAAGGATCGACTCTTCATCGTCGACCAGCAAAACAGCGGACTTCGTAGCGAGTTGTTCATCCATGGCGACTCTGCCTTCAAATTAAACGAAGTTAAGCTAAATTGAATCCGCGCAATACAAAGCGCGATTGATTTGACGCCAACTGGCCGTCGATATCAAGGGAACTCAACTATGCTGCATTGCATACTCGCGCCCCGTTCAGTTGTAGAACCAGGGAAGGAATTGTCATGCCATCAAGCCTTTTGCATGTGCCGAGTGCGCCATGAAGACGGAATCGGGCCGGGCCAACCGGCGCATCCTGATCGTCGACGACACCGCTTCGATCCACCAGGATTTTCGCAAGATCCTCTGTGCCGACGAGCACGGCGAGCCCTCCCTCGATACTCTGGAGTCCGCCCTGTTCGGTACCACGGCGCCGGTGCGCCAGGCGTTTGACCTGGATTCCGCCTACCAGGGCCAGGAAGCCTTGGCACTGGTCAAGAAAGCCCTGGACGCCCACTCGCCCTACGCCATGGTGTTTATCGACATGCGCATGCCCCCTGGCTGGGACGGCCTGCACACCATCGAACAGTTGTGGGAAGTGGACCCCAACCTGCAAATCGCCCTCTGTACGGCCTATTCCGATTACTCCTTCGAGGCCATCGAAGCGCGTCTGAAATACAACGACCAACTACTGATCCTGAAAAAGCCCTTCGACCACCTGGAAATCCGCCAGATGGCCAGCGCCCTGACCTGGAAATGGCAACTGGCCCAGGATGCGGCCCTCAAGGTGATCAGCCTGGAGCGCACCATCGAGGAACGCGTGCAGGAGCTGCTCAAGGTCTCGCATTTATTGCAATACGACGCCCTGACGGAGTTGCCCAACAGCACCTTGCTGGGCGACCGCCTGACCCAGGCGATCGCCTTGAGCCGACGGCACGACACGCAACTGGCGGTGATGTTTCTGGGGCTTGACCGCTTCAAGCGCATCAACAACGCCCTGGGCTATCCGGCAGGCGACGAGGTGCTCGCGCAGGTGAGCCTGAGCCTGGTGGCGGCGATACGGGCCTCGGACTCGGTGTTTCGTTATGGCTCCGACGAGTTCGTGGTGCTGCTCAACGATATCCAGCATCCCCAGCAAACCCAGCACATTGCGCAAAAGGTGCTCAATGCTGTCTGCGCGACTCGCCATGTCGCCGGGCATGACCTGAGTGTGAGCGCCAGCCTGGGCATCAGTATTTACCCCAATGACAGCGACAACGCCGTGGGCTTGCTCAAGCACGCTGAAACTGCGATGCGCACCAGCAAAGAACGCGGCCCGGGGGATTTCAGCTTTTACACCGAAGACATGAACCTGCGCGCCCAGCACCAGCAAAACCTGGAAAGCGCGATCCGCCAGGCGCTGGACCGCGATGAGTTTGTGCTGCATTACCAGCCCAAGCTGGCGCTGGAGTCCGGGCGCATCGTCGGCGCGGAAGCGCTGACACGCTGGTTTCGACCGCAGTCGGGCTGGGTCAGCCCAGCGGATTTTATTCCTGTGGCCGAAGACAGCGGCCTGATCGTACGCCTGACCCAATGGGTACTGCGCCAAGCCTGCGCACAAGCCCAAGCCTGGCGCGAGATGGGCCTGGCGCCCTTGCGCATGTCGGTGAACATTTCGGCGATCGACTTTCGCCAACGGGACTTCGTCGACAACCTGGCCGCCATCCTCACGGACACCGGCCTGCCGCCCACCCAACTGGAACTGGAAATCACCGAAAGCGTGCTGATGCAGAACGTCGATGAAACCGTGGAGACCCTGCAAAAGATCAAGGCCATGGGCATCCGCCTGGCCCTGGACGATTTCGGCACCGGTTACTCCAGCCTCAGCTACCTGCGGCGCTTTCCCATCGATGTACTGAAGATCGACCAATCCTTTGTGCGCGGCCTGCGCATCAATAGCCAGGACGAACAGCTGATCAGCGCTATCATCGGCATGGGCAAGAGCCTGGAGCTGAACATCATTGCCGAAGGCGTGGAAACCATCGACCAACTGAATTTCCTCAAAGCCCAGCGGTGTGAAGAGGGCCAGGGCTTTCTATTCAGCAAGGCGCTGCCTTCGAAAGATTTTGTGCAGTTGCTGCAAACGGATAGCGCGACACTGATGCCCGATCAATAAAATAAATAGCCCTAGGCCTGCAAGGAGTGCTCGCTTGAGCAATGTCGTAAACCACCGTTCTGGCCTGATGTTCGCGTTATGCCTGGGCACCGCACCGCTCGCAGCCGCGCCGCTGAACGAAGCGCTCAAGCCCTTGCCGGCGGTTCCCGTACAGGACCCGGCCAAGGTTGAGTTGGGTCGCCAACTGTTCAATGAGCCGCGCTTGTCGGTCAACAACACCTTGTCCTGCGCCAGCTGTCACCAACTGGCCAGCGGCGGCGCCGACAACAAGCCGTTCTCCATTGGTTTTGACGGCAAGCCGGTGCAGATCAATACCCCTTCCGTGTTCAACGCCAGCCTGAACTTCAAACAGTTCTGGAACGGTCGGGTGGACACGCTGGAGGCCCAGGTCGAGCAGGTGGTGATCAGCCCGGTGGAAATGGGCAGCGACTGGAATACCGTGGTGCGCAACCTCTCCGCCCTGCCCGCTTACCAGAACGCGTTCAAACAGGCCTACCCCGATGGCGTCACCGCCTCCAATGTGCAAAACGCCCTGGCCACCTACGAGCGCACGCTGCTGACACCCAACTCGCGGTTTGACCAATACTTGCTCGGCGACACCGATATCCTGACCACCCAGGAAAAATACGGTTATCAACGCTTCAAGGACTACGGCTGCATCGCCTGCCACCAGGGCGTGAACATTGGCGGCAATATGTTCCAGAAGTTCGGCGTGATGGGCGACTACTTCAAGGCCCGCGGCAACCCACTGGAATCGGACCTGGGGCGCTACCTGCTGACCCAGGATGAAGAGGACCGCCATGTATTCAAGGTGCCCAGCCTGCGCAATGTGGCCGTCACTGCGCCGTACTTTCACGACGCCTCGGCCAAGACACTTGAAGAGGCGGTTGACGTGATGTTCAAGTACCAGTTGGGGCGCAACCCGTCCCAGGAAGACAAGGACCTGATTATCCAGTTTCTCAAGACCCTGACTGGCGAATGGGCGGGCAAGCCACTATGAGACCCTTGTCACGCCGACACACCAGCCAAATCCTGCTAGGCCTTATCACCCTGTTTCTGGCCTCCACCCTGGTGTTTTTGTACCTCAAGTCTTCACGCGACCAGACGGCCACGTATACCCAGTCGCGCGACTTGATCCGCCAGCTCCAGCAGCTCAACGCCCAGTGGGACAGCGAAGTGCTGAAGGCCCGCATCGCGATTACCCACAACTACGACCCTCTGGTCACACCGCTGACCGAAATGACCCGAATCGGGGCTGAACTGCAGAGCCGCAACACCTACCACAGCGCTGCCGACCTGCCCGGTTGGCAAGCCAGCCATGCGGCGTATCTAAAGGCCATCGAGGAAAAAGCCCGGCTGGTCGACCAGTTCAAATCCCACAACGCAGTGCTGCGTAACTCATTGGCATTTTTGCCGACGGCCGAAGATGACATCCAGGCCCAATTCAACAGCATGACCGATGAAAGCCGGCTGCAACTGCAAAGCGTGGCCACCGACACTTACGACCTGCTGCTCAGCAGCCTGGAGTTCGCCCAGGTCACCAGCGACGAACGTGCCGCCGATATCCTGGTGGGCCTGGGCAAACTGGCCATCAACCAACAGAGCCTGCCCAATGAGTTCCAGGCACCGGTAGAGATTCTCAGCAATCATATTTCGCTGATCCTGCGCGAACAGCCACTGGTCAACAGCCTGCTCGAGCGAATTGCCGCCGTGCCGGTGGCCGAACACCTGGATGACCTGACCACCCACCTTGATCAAGACCAGCAAGCCGCTGACCTCATCGACCACCAATACCATCGCTACCTGCTGATCTTCTCGACGTTGCTGGTGGTGTTATTGCTTTACTTGGCGGTGCGCCTGCTGCGCAGTTTTGCCGAGATCAACCGCGTCAACCGCGCGTTGCAGGCCGCCAACGAAACCCTGGAGCAACGGGTGGAGCGGCGCACGCAACAGCTCAAGGATGCCCAGAGCGAGCTGATGGACAGCGCCCGCCAGGCCGGCATGGCGGAGATCGCCACCAATGTGTTGCACAACGTCGGTAACGTGCTCAACAGTGTGAATATCTCTGCCGACCTGGTGAGCCGCAAACTGCGCGCCAGCAAGGCGCTCGGCCTCGGCAAGGCCATGCAGCTGATTAACGCCCACCCGGGCGACCTGGGCACTTTCCTCACTGAAGATGAAAAGGGCAAATTGCTGCCGGGCTATCTCAACCAGTTGGTCGAAGCGATTGCCGTCGAACAGCAAGGCATGAGCGATGAGCTGGCGCAGTTGAGCAAAAGCGTGGACCACATCAAGGACATCGTCTCGACCCAGCAATCCTATGCGGGCGCGTCTACCTTGCTGGAGCCGGTCAACATCAGCGCCTTGATGGACGACGCCCTGCGCATGAACGCCGGTGCGCTGAGCCGTCACCATGTCACTGTCGTGAAGGCGTACGCGCCGGTGCCGGAGATCCTGGGGGACAAGCACCGATTGCTGCTGATCATGGTCAACCTGATCAGCAACGCCAAATACGCCATGGACAAACTGTCTGAACGGCCACGGCAAATCACCCTGGCGGTGGAATCGGTCGGCGACGAGACCCTGAAGATCAGTGTGAAGGACGATGGCGAAGGCATACCACCTGAGAACATGGCACGCATCTTCACCCACGGTTTTACCACACGCAAGGAAGGCCACGGCTTCGGCCTGCACAGCTGCGCGCTGGCCGCCGTGGAAATGAACGGCCAACTCAGCGCCCACAGCGACGGGCCGGGCCTCGGCGCCGTCTTCACCTTGACCATCCCCCTGACCCTTGCCGGAAGCAGCTCATGAACCAACCTCCCAACCGGCGCATCCTGCTGATCGATGACACACCGTCCATTCATGAGGACTTTCGCAAGATCCTGATGCCCGACGAAGCCTCCACCCAGGCGCTGGATGAGATGGAGTCGGCACTGTTCGGCGACGCGGCCAAACCTCAAGCCCAAGCATTCGAGCTGCACGGCGCTTACGGCGGCGAGGAAGGCCTGGGCTTGCTGACCAGCGCCATGGCGCAACAGCGCCCCTATGCCTTGGCCTTCGTCGACATGCGCATGCCCCAGGGCTGGGACGGCGCCAAAACCATTGAAGAACTGTGGAAAGTCGCCCCCGACCTGCAAGTGGTGGTGTGCACCGCCTACTCGGACTATTCCTGGGATGACCTGTTGTTTCGCCTGCATGCCCACGACCGCCTGCTGATCCTGAAAAAACCGTTCGACAACATCGAAGTCCAGCAAATGGCCAACACCCTGGCCAACAAATGGGACATGGCCCGCCGCGCCTCCCTGCAAACCTCGCAACTGGAGCGGTTGGTGGAAGAACGCACCCAAGCGCTGCAACTGGAAATCGAAGAGCGCAAGCACCTGGAAAGCCAACTGGTGCAGTCGGAAAAACTCGCCTCACTGGGGCAACTCGCGGCCGGCGTCGCCCATGAGATCAACAACCCGGTGGGCTTTATTTCCTCCAACCTCAGCACCCTCGACGGCTACTTCAAACAGTTGCAACAGATGCTCGATGCTTACCAGCGCAGCGAAGCGCATATTGCTGAGCCAGAATATCGCGACCCACTCACGGCCTTGCGCAGCGAGCTGGAGCTGGATTTTCTCAAGGAGGACATTCCGATCCTGATCCGCGAGTCCAAGGATGGCATCGGGCGTGTGGTGCAGATCGTCAAGGATCTGAAGAACTTCTCACGGGTGGATAACGACCAGACCTGGCAATTTGCCAACCTGCAGCAAGGCATCGACTCGACGCTGAACATCGTTGCCAGCGAACTCAAGTACAAGGCCGATGTGGTCAAGCACTACGCGCCGCTGCCGGAAATCGAATGCCTGGCCTCCCAACTCAATCAGGTGGTGATGAACTTGGTGATCAACGCGGCACAAGCCATGGGCCCTGAGCGCGGCACCATTACCATCAGCAACGGGGTGGAAGGCGAACACGTATGGCTGGAAGTGGCGGACAACGGCTGTGGGATTGCGCCTGAAACCGTGCAGAAGATATTCGACCCATTCTTTACCACCAAGCCAGTGGGCGAAGGTACGGGGTTGGGGTTGTCGTTGTCCTACGGGATCGTCAAGAAACACCGTGGCGATATCAGCGTCAGCAGTGAGCTGGGCAAGGGTACGAAGTTTCGGGTGGTACTGCCGATTCGGCAGACGGCGGCGTAGGACACGCCGCCGAATCATGCTCATTCATCCGCTTTTTTCGGGCTCGACCCAAACGAGGCAAAGCGCTTGTTGAACCCGGCAATCCGGCCTTCGGCCTGGGTCTTGCGCTGCTGGCCGGTGTAGACCGGGTGCGAGGCGCTGGAGACGTCCAGCGGGATGTAGGGATAGGTGTTGCCGTCGCTGTGTTTATGGGTGCGATCACTGTCGGCGGTGGAACCGATGAGGAAGAACACGTCGGCGGCAGTATCGTGGAACAGCACGGTGCGGTAGTCGGGGTGGATACCAGCTTTCATGAGGCCTCCGGGGCGTTTGGGCGTGGTTGATTTGTTATACAGTAACACAAGATCAAGCAGCCAAACGAGAACCTATTGCAATAAGCATAGATTGCGCCGATCTATGCCCATAGGTATCCGGTGACGCCCCCGCGATCAAATTGTGGGAGCGGGCTTGCTCGCGAAGGCGGCCTGACAGACTACGCATACCTACCTGCCGGGCCGAGATCATCTATAGATATTTATGGGCTTATGGGGCTTGCTGGAAATCCCTTTCCAAGAACCAAACCTGTCTCCCCTCCGATCTTAGCTGCCCGCCTTATTCAACACGGTCTTGACCAGCTCAGGCGTGGCCTCATTTTTGTTCACAGCACTGGCATACCCTTTTAAGACGCCCCAAATATTCCCCTTCGCAGCGCTGCCGAGCGCCTGATCAAACCCATCGGCCCGGGTTTTGTCGAAACCCGCCTTGGCCCCCTTGATGGCCCCCTCCACGCCCGAGTCTGAATCGCCGATCCCCAGAAGAATATTGCTAAGCCCCGGGATAAACCAGGTTCTCTTGCCAGCCTCACCGGCAAGCCACTGCAGGTTGTCTTTGTTGGTGCCGTCGGCCTTCACATGGGTATCGCTGGTGCTATCCAGGCGGTGATGGTCGCGCAAGGCGGAATAACCCTGCTCCGTAAAGTCTTTCCACATACCAGCCGGCGTACCGTGCCGGGCATCGCCGCTACGGGTAATGCCTTCAAGATCGCCATTGCCATGGGCCTTGCCTCGGTGTTTGCCGTCAGCCGATAAGGACGTATCGATATAGTTGAGCACCCGCGCAGCGTTGAAGGCGGCATCCGCTCGTGCTTGCGGGTCTTTGTTATTGCTCGTCCAATCACCAAGCTGTTGATAAGCCAATGAACGATTGATGTCTTTCTGATGGCCGAGGTTTTTGAGGATCGGGTTGTCTTCGATAATTTGCTCAGCGGTGCGGGTATCACCCGGTGGACGGCCTGTGGCGAGTTCCGGTTTTCGGCTCACATCCTGCTCAGGCTTCTCAATACCTTGCATGCGTTTATGCTCTTGAGCGACTTGCTCGCGTTGCGAGCCGGTTAACTGGCTTTTACTCCAGTGGAGGTTGGAAGGTATAGAAGCCGAGGCGGTATATAAATTATTCGATGCCGTTACCGTTATGGTCATATGCAAGTCACTCACTCTTGTCGTTATAAATTCCGTCTTGATAAAAGTGTCCTTACTTTCCCATTGCCCGGTCATAACCGGACGCCTAATGAATGGTGACGAGGGCGTAATACGTTCCTCTATCAAGCTGATAGATATTTTTGTCTGTACAAAGACGCCGAAGTACAAAAAAACGACTGGGCGATCAATCCTTGTCCGTGCTTTAACGACAGGTGCAGAATGGGCAATCGACCTGAAGAGTCCGAACCCAAGGAAACCGTATGAGCCTGTCCTTGTTAAGCCGCTACGCCTTCTTCGCTGTGTGTGTCATTTTCACCCTCGCCAGCCTCCCCTTTATCGAACACGAATGGCTGTGGCCGATCACGATAGTCACCGGTGTACTCAGCCTGATCGGCATTTTCGACCTGCTGCAAACGCCTCACGCGGTGCGCCGTAACTACCCGATCCTGGGCAATATCCGCTACCTGGTGGAAACCATTCGCCCGGAAATCCGCCAGTACCTGCTGGAGTCCGACAGCGACGCCCTGCCCTTCTCCCGCGCCCAGCGCTCGCTGGTGTATTCGCGGGCTAAAAACGAAACAGCAGACAAACCCTTCGGCACCCTGATTGACGTGTACCAGTCCGGCTTCGAATTTATCGGCCACTCCATGCGCCCTGCGCCACTGAGCGACCCCAGCAGCTTTCGCGTGATGGTCGGCGGCCCGCAGTGCACGCAGCCGTACTCGGCGTCGGTGTTCAATATCTCGGCGATGAGCTTCGGCTCGTTGAGCGCCAACGCGATCCGCGCACTCAACCACGGCGCCAAGCTCGGCAACTTTGCCCACGACACCGGCGAAGGCAGCATCAGCCCCTACCACCGAGAAAACGGCGGCGACCTCACCTGGGAACTGGGCAGCGGTTACTTTGGCTGCCGCACCAGCGACGGCCGTTTCGACCCCGAACGCTTCGCCGTGCAGGCCCAGGACCCGCAAGTGCGCATGATCGAAATCAAGATGAGCCAAGGCGCCAAGCCCGGCCATGGCGGAATTCTGCCCAAGCACAAGGTCACCCAGGAAATCGCCGACACCCGCGGCATCATGATGGGTGAAGACTGCATCTCGCCGTCGCGCCACAGCGCGTTTTCCACACCCATCGAGCTGATGCAGTTCATCGCCCAGTTGCGTGAACTGTCGGGCGGCAAACCGGTGGGCTTCAAGTTCTGCCTAGGCCACCCGTGGGAATTCATGGGCATTGCCAAGGCCATGCTCGAAACCGGCATCCTTCCGGACTTTATCGTGGTCGACGGCAAGGAAGGCGGCACCGGCGCCGCGCCGGTGGAGTTCACCGACCATATCGGCGTGCCACTGCGTGAGGGCCTGCTGTTCGTGCACAACACCCTGGTGGGCCTGAACCTGCGCGACAAGATCAAGCTCGGCGCCAGCGGCAAGATCGTCAGCGCCTTCGACATCGCCAGCGTCCTGGCCATCGGCGCCGACTGGGCCAACTCGGCACGTGGTTTTATGTTCGCCATCGGCTGCATTCAGTCTCAGTCATGCCACACCAACAAATGCCCGACCGGCGTGGCGACTCAAGACCCGCTGCGTCAACGCGCCCTGGTGGTGCCGGACAAGGCCCAGCGCGTATTCAACTTCCACCGCAACACCCTGCACGCCCTGGCAGAAATGCTCGCCGCCGCAGGGCTGGAGCATCCGTCGCAACTGTCGGCCAAGCACTTGGTACGGCGCATGTCGGCGACGGAGATCAAGCTGTTTTCACAGCTGCATGTGTTCTTAAAGCCCGGCGAGTTGCTCACTGGGGAAGTGAACGGCGAGTTTTATTCGCGGATGTGGCAGATGGCGCGGGCGGATAGTTTTGAGCCCCATGAAATCGCTGCGGCCTAAAGGACACCTAGCATGTTGAAAGTCATCGCTGAAGACTTTATCAAGCCCGAACATCTGGAAATCGTGCGCCCGTGGTACGCCGAACTGGTGGAAAAAACCCGCCAGGAGCCGCTGTGCATCGCCTACGAGCTGTTTGTCGATCAAAAAGACCCTGGTCACTTCGTCTTCATCGAACAGTGGCCCGATCAGGCAGCCCTGGATGCGCATTGCCAGACCGAGCACTTCACCCGTTTGGTACCGCAGATCAATGCGTATCAGGCCAAACCGTGCAGGGTCTTGCTGATGGACGCTGTCTGAGAATACCCCGCCTGTCTGAAAAGGGCGCGCACTGTCAATTCTGACAGTAGATGATTTGGCTCTGATGCAAAACACTTGAGGGCATCAACCTTACCCATGGACGGGTGAACCATGCCTATATATGTTGCTTCATTGCTGCTCGCCTGCCTCCCGCTACTGGCGCTAGCCCAAGACGATCCGGTTGAACGCTTGCTGGCGCAAATGACCCTTGAAGAAAAAATTGGCCAGCTCAGCCAACTTAGCATCCAGGTTACGCCCACCGGCCCCGTCATTGATCAAGGCACGCAAACACAGATGCCCGTCACCCTGGTGGGCTCGGTACTGGGGGCGAGTACCGCGCAACAGACCCGCCAGTTGCAAGAACAGGTGGTCAACGGCTCTCGCCTGCATATCCCCTTGTTATTCGCCTATGACGTACTGCACGGTTTTCGGACGGTGTTTCCAGTGCCATTGGCGCAAGCCTCCGCGTGGGACCCGGACCTGGCACAACGAACCGCACGCGCGGCAGCCGTAGAAGCCACCGCCAGTGGCGTGCATTGGACCTTTGCGCCCATGGTCGATGTTACCCGTGACCCGCGCTGGGGGCGCGTGGTGGAAGGCGCAGGTGAAGATCCGTTTCTGGGTTCTGCACTGGCTACTGCCCTCGTGCATGGCTTTCAGGGCGCAGGTGCCCCTGACGTCTCGTCGATGCTCGCGACGGCAAAACATTTCGTGGCCTACGGCGCTGCCGAAGGCGGTCGAGACTATAACGTTGCCGACCTGTCGGAACGTACCTTGAGAGAAGTGTACTTACCTCCCTTCCAGGCCGCTGTCGCGGCCGGCGTCGATGCAATCATGCCGTCCTTCAACGAGTTGGCCGGCATTCCCATGCACAGCCATACCGCCCTGCTGACCGGTCTGTTGCGCAAACAATGGGGGTTTACCGGCTTGCTGGTCAGTGATTTCAATGCTGTCTGGGAACTGGGCCCACAAGGCATTGCCGCCACGGCGGCCGACACCGCACGGCTGGCGTTCACTGCTGGGGTGGATATCGAGATGGCCAGTCAATCCTATCGCCCACACCTGCCGACGTTGGTGCGCAACGGTCAGGTGTCGCGCAAAAGCGTGGACGACGCCGTGCGTCGCGTGCTCAAGACTAAGCAACGCCTGGGGCTGTTCGATGACCCCTATCGGTACAGCGACGAAGCCCGCGAGCGGGCCAGCCAATTCACGCCCCAACACCGCGCCCTGGCTCGGGAAGCGGCGCACAAATCCATCGTCTTACTGAAAAACAGCGGCCCATTGCTGCCGCTTTCCAAACAGCAGGGCAAGGTGTTGGTGACCGGCAGCCTCGCTTCGGACGCCAGCGCCACGATCGGCCCATGGGCCGGGGCCGGACGCGCCGAAGATTCCGTCACTGTGCTGCAAGGTCTGCGCAATGCAGTCGCACCTGGCAGCGAGATTGTTTACCTGCCCGGCGCCTCGCCCAGCAGCCCGCATGTCCAGGACATCAAGCAGGTCGAACACACGGCGCGTGAAAGCGACGTGATCATCGCCGTGCTCGGAGAAACCGCAGAACAGAGTGGCGAAGCCCATAGTCGCGCCGAACTCGGCCTGCCGGGTGGGCAGAATGCGCTGCTAAGCACATTGCTGAACACAGGAAAGCCGCTGGTCATCATCCTGATGAACGGCCGCCCGCTGGTGCTCGATGAGTCAGTCCAACAAGCGCCTGCCTTGCTCGAAACCTGGTTCCTGGGCAGCGAGACCGGGAATGCCGTGGCCGATGTGCTCTTTGGTGACGTTAACCCCAGCGGCAAGCTGCCAATGACGTTCCCACGTCATGTGGGCCAGATACCGATTTACTACGCGCATAAAAATACCGGCCGCCCACCCAGCGGTGATGGCAGCTACGCATCCGCCTACATTGATGTGCCCTGGACACCCCTGTATCCGTTTGGCTTCGGCCTGAGCTACACCTCGTTCGTCTACTCCTCTCCTCGCCTGAGTAGCCCTCGACTGACCTCCACCCAGACGCTGGAGGTTGAAGTCACCGTCACCAATACCGGCAAACGCGCCGGTGATGAAATCGTCCAGTTGTACCTGCGCGATGATATTGCCAGCGTCACTCGACCAGTGCGCCGGTTACGGGGTTTTCGCAAAATTCATTTAGCGCCGGGCGAAAGCCGCAGCGTCAGCTTTACCCTGGGCCAACAGGACTTTGCCTTGCTCGACGAGCATTTTTCGCCGAAGGTCGAGGCCGGCAGTTTTACCGTCTTCGTTGGGCCGGATTCGACGACTACCAACCAGGCGCATTTCGAGGTGAGCGATACGCGCGGGTTGCCTATTGCGCGCGCAGTAAAACGCGCACCGTTTGTTCCTCGCTGAACAGCAGCACCACCAGCGAGATTTTCATTGTCCACGCTCGCGAAACACCACACAGCGCGACAGCAAAAAACCGCACACCAGGCCGACCAGCGAAAACACCAGCACGGTGACAATCCCTGGCATACGCAGATGGTCGCCCAGCCATCCCACGGCCAGGCTCAACCCGCCCATGCAGGCCATGAACATCAAGTAGCGGCCCCAGGAAACGGGGCTATCAAACGTGAAGAGGGCATTGATGTAAAACGAGAAGGAGGCTGCCACACAGAACGCCAGCAAATTACTCAGCGCCTGATTCAACTCAAACCCTGCCCGGAACATGAAAAACAGCTGCCAATGGATCACCGTATTGGCGATACCGATCAGCGTGTAGCTGGAGAATCCTTTCCAGAGTCGAGTCATGTTTCAGTCCTGTGCGGCTACGCCAAGCAAGCCACGACCGCCCAACGCCGTCTACTGTCAACCTTGACAGGTACGCCCCAAGCGCAATTGAGACATTCAGCAATACCCAGCCTTTGCAATTGCTTACAAATACCGCCAACCTGCGCCCGCCCGACGTGCGGCGACGCCCGCGCGCACCTATCGTCATTCAACTACTTGTTCAAGAGCCCGCTGCCATGCTGAACGGACGCGACCCGCGCATCGACTTTTTTCGAGGCTTGGCGTTGATCTTCATTTTCTGGGATCACGTGCCCCACAACCCCCTGGCCAATGTCACCGTGCAGAACTTCGGGTTCAGTGACGCCGCGGAAATCTTCGTGTTTCTGGCGGGCTACGCAGCCGTGTTGGCCTACGGCAAGATTCTGCAGCGCGATGGTTATCTCTTCGCCTGCCTGAAAATCCTGCGTCGGGTGTGGACGCTCTACGTGGCGCATATTTTCCTGTTGGCGCTGTTGATGGGCATCGTGATTTTCGCCAATAGCCATATCGAGACCCGCGACCTGGTGCAGGAGATGGGCCTGGAATATTTCCTCACCAATACCCAGCAGGCCTTGCAGGATGAATTGCTGCTGCGCTTCAAGCCCAACCTCACCGACCCGTTGCCCTTGTACATCGTGCTGATCCTGAGCCTGCCGCTCACCCTGCCACTGCTGGTGTATGTGCCCAACGTGATGGTGGCGATCTCGGTGGCGGTGTACCTGCTGGCGCCCTGGCAGGGCTGGAATTTGCCAGCGAGCAATGGCGGTGTGTGGTACTTCAACCCCATCACCTGGCAATGCCTGTTCATCCTCGGCGGCGCAGCCGCATTGCGCTCACCCAGCCCGGCCGACGCGCGCCCATTGCTGCGCCAACCCTTGTTTGTGGCCGCTGCGCTCTACGTATTGGTGACCTGCGTGATCACCCTGTCGTGGCGCTGGCCCGAGGTGCATGACGCCTGGATGCCACGGGTGATTGGCGAATGGTTGTACCCCATCAGCAAGACCGACCTGTCGCCGGTGCGCCTGCTGCACTTCCTGGCCCTGGCCTACGTGACCGCCAAATTGCTCCCCGACGTTGGCTGGACAAAGCAGTGGCTGGCCCTGCAACTGGCGCGGATGGGGCGTTACTCCCTGGAAGTGTTTTGCCTGGGCGTGGTGCTGGCGCCACTGGCCGACATGCTCAATGCCATGGCGGGCGACAGCGTGGCGATCAAGTTATCCACCGCCTTGGCCGGTGCTGTGTTGATGGGCGTATTGGCCGCCTGGCTGGACCTGAACAAGCGCCTGGACCAACGCTACGCCAACCGCGCCGTCGTCGCGACTACATAGTTAGCGACGCCGCCGGACACCGGGATGGTTCCATTTGCCTTTGCACCCTACAGTCAAAGGAAATGGCGCCATGCCCACTCAATTACGCCTCAACGGCTTATCCGGTAACCTGCAAGACAGCGAGTCCTGGAACCGGCAACAAGCCCTGGAGATGATCCGCCAGACCGTCACTCAAAGCCTGGCCAGCCTCACACCCGACCAACAGCGCACCTACGTAAAACTGCAACGCGAGGCGCACGCCGCCTTGACGGCGGTGGAGGAGGCAAACGCCGCGTTGATCAGCACCTTCAAAACCCAGGGCCTGGCGCGCCTGCGCGAAAAGCTCGGCGGCCAAGACCCGGAAACAGTCTTGCTGCACACCCGCTACCTGGAGCCGGTTACTCCGCCGCTGCCATGGGAGCCCCGCAGCAGTGACGTCAACGCCCAACGCCAGGGGCGCTTTCGCCGCGCCTATGACGAATGGAAATACCGCCCCTATCTTTCGACGATGTCTCTGTGGGAGGCGGCCTGCCTGAACTTCAGCCACACCACCCAGACGCCCCAGGCATCCGGCCAGACCTTCGTCGATGCCACCTATCTCTCTGGCAACAATGACCCAGGCCTGACCGTCGAAACCTTCATCCAGATCGCTCGTGAACTGGACCTTGGGGGTGAACTGCAAAGCGTGCTCACCGCGCAACTGGGCAGCGGTGGCAGCTTGTACACCTTGCTGCGCGCCAGCGCACGCGCTTGCCTGCGTTTCGAAGCCCTTGAAGCGTATCGAAACCGCAGTGCCAGCGGCCTGACCCTGGCCCTTTACCAGACGCTGACCCAGGCTATCGACAGCGATGAACCGTTTCCTGCCATCGACCGATTGGCGATGAGCAAACCCTCAGGCGTATTTCCCGATGTGACCCTGGCACCGCCCGCCACCGCCGTACCGCTGCCCCTGTTGCTGATCCCGGTGGCCAGCCTCGGGGTGATTTCCTATTTCCCCTTCCGCCCCGGCGGCGCCCTGCGTTATCACCCGGATGCGAGCAGTGCCAACGCGCAGTTTGTGGCGCAACTCAAAGACAGCCATCGCAAGCACGACCTGGGATGGTTCGCCCGCCAACTGCCGCTGGTTGAACTCAACGAGTTCAAGCGCCTGCTCCACGAGGAACAGCGCCCGCCAGGCTTGTCCGCCGCCGCCAGTTTCCTGTACGACAGCCTTCACTACCTGTTCCCCGAAAGCAGCGTGGCCGACCTGCGCTTTAGCGCTTTGCCCAGGCCCTCACGCCCCGTGTCCCTGGTCGAGACCTTGACCGGGTCGCTGGTTCAGCAATTCCAGGCCAACCTGGCGACGCTGGCCAACCGTCGCGCCGACCGTGACGTGCAGGCTGTCGTCGACGGCGCCGCCGCCATTGCCGCCGAGGTGCTGGAGCTGCTGCTCACCCCCGTGCCAGGAGGGGTGACCGGCCTGAACCGGATCATGCAGGTCGCAGTGTTCGGCAGCCTGGGCCACAGCGTCATCCAGGGCGTGAACGAAGCCCTCAAGGGCGAGGCCGCCAATTTTGCCGCGGCCATGGGGGATGTGGCCGACCTGGCGGTCAGCGGCCTGCTGATCTCCACCGCCGGCAGCGTGCATCGCCGGCGCATGCACAGGCTGCTCGAGCAACTGGGCGACCCGCGCAAAGTGACGCGTAGCGATGGCACTCACACCTTGTGGAAACCGGATATCAGCCCCTATGCAATCCTCGATCAGCACCTGCTCGACGGCCAGGTCGCCAACGCCCAGGGCCTCTATTCGCTGCGCGAGAAACACTACGCATGGCTGCAGCATGCTGAGCAAAAACATGTGGTAGAGGTCGGCTATGACACCAGCCTGATGCGCTTCGTACTCAAGAACGATCATCGCGGCAGCTTCGCGCCACCCATTGTGTACGACCCGCACGTGAGCGCCTGGACGCTGGACCTTAAAAACGCGCACACCCTGAGCAACGTGCAGTTGGCCGAACGCATGTTGCCCAACGGCTCGACCGCCGTGCCCGCTCAAGCCATGGAGACTTTGCTGCGCAGCACAGCCACCACGCGCAGCACCCTGGATGCCATCTGGCAGGGCCAGGCCACGCCGGTCAACCTCGCCGAAGGGGTGCGCCGGTTGCAAGCCGACCGGGTGATCGAGCAGCTCATCACGCAGTTCCATCGCCGCGGACACATGCCGCCCCACGCCGACGGCGCGGTGTTGTGCCTGCTGACCCAATTGCCGGAATGGCCGGCGGGCGCCTTGATCAACGTGCACACCGCCGACGGCACATTGAGCGAAACCTACGGCGCCCTTGAACAGCACGTGCCAGCGACCACGCTCATCCGCCTCAAGCGTCGTGACGATGGCACTTACACCGGGCTCGATGAGCGCTCTGATGCCGATGAACAACTGTTCGCACTGATCCTGCGCCAGCAACCGCCAGGCTCTGTACTGGGCAAAGCCGGCAGCCCGCATTTGACGCAGGCCCAGCGTGTTGCGCGCCTGCGCGTGCAAATCAGCGCCTTGGCCCAGACGCGGCGTCTGGACCTGTTCCAGGCCCTCACCCGTTACGCCGGCTACGCCAGGCATGAAGTGCCGCAGGCCCATGGGGCCCGCGACTTGGTGCCCATCAAGGTGGCGCAGCCTTTGGTGGCCGTCACGCCACTGCTGCGCAAACTCCATGAGCTGTACCCACCACTCACCCCGGCCAACCTTGCGCAACTGCTCGAGCAACAACCGCTCAGCGCATCGCAACAAACACGTTTCCTGCACGACGCCAGCCTGCCCACCGCGACCCGGCAACTGCTGGAACAACACCGCACCGCCTTGCGCATCGACGCCGCCATCGACGGCCTGTACCACCCACGCCCGTTCAACCCCGACAACGATCAATGGGCCCGGGAGTTCGCCTCCAGCCTGCTGCGCACGTTGTTCAACCGCCACTTCGTGGTCACCGAGATGGCCAACGGCGCGCCGTCCAATCGTTATGTGTCCACCGGGCCGGACGACACCACCGTGGAACTGCTGCACTACGGCGAAGGCCGCTACGAGGCATACGACATGCGCAATGCCGGCCCCATTCCGGTAGCACCGGCCATCGACAGTTTCTACCTGGCGATCGGTTCGGTGCTGCAACCCCACGAACGCACCCGCCTGGGCATGAGCGCCGACACCGACGCCAAGGGCCTGCGCAAAACCCTGGGGGATTTGATGAGCGCGCAACGCAGCCCCGAGGGTTATGTCAGCCTGCTCAATGGCTCCCTGGGCCAATACGAACAAGCTCTGGTGTTGCCCGCCGAACACCCGGCCAATGCCGAAGGCATTTACACGTGGCAGGATCAACAGCTGATCAGCCTGTACGGCTCACTGTATCCGATTACGTTTGACGAGCAGTTGCTCAAATGGCGACTCAAGCACCCACAGAAAGTGGGGGTTGATACGCCATTGCTCGAACACAACCGGCACGGCGCCTGGCGCTTGGCGAGTGAAGACCCGATGAGCTGGGATGACCACCGCTTGCTGTACCGCCTGGGGCCGGAAAACGCCCATGTCGACCAGCCCACCTCGGCGCGCATCCTCGCCATTACCGACACACCGGCCCGTGCCCTGCGCGAGGTACACAGTGCCGGCCTGCCCCCGCCACCGCTGCTGGAGGACACCACCAAGCGCGTAGGCATCGAGCGGCAGATCTTGCATTTTATCCAGGCGATGACCACCGCATCGGCCCGCCATAATGCCCGGCCTACCCTGCAGTTGATGCTGTTGAGTTTACTGCCCGGCTGGCCCGACAGCCATGCGTTGCAAGTGGTGGATAAACGCAATCAGGTGCTGGTCCAGTACCCCGCCAAGGTCAAGGCCCCCGTGCAAATCATTCGTGTATCCCAAGGCAATGCGCGTGGCACCACGCCGCTTTACGACGCGGCGCTCAACGACACCTTGGTTCAAGCATTGTTGGGCGAGCTGCCTGCAACCATCGAAGAGCGCCAGTTCAAGCTGGCCAAACGCATCGCCGAATACGCCCACCGCGAAAGAACCCAACTGTTCGAGCAGTTCTACGCGCAAAGCGAGCAACCCGGCACGCTGCTGGAAACCCGCCTGAAACAGCATCATCCACAACTGCCGGTCAGTGCCGTGCGCGCTATTCTTGGCCAGGCCACGGTCAAGGAGCAACGCCAACTGCTGGACAAAAACCAGGTCGGCCTGCGCCTGGCCGAACAGGCGCGCCTGACCGCCCACGACCTGCGCTTGAACCGCGCTTATGAAGGCTTGTACCTGACCACGCTGATGAACCCCGACAGCGACACCATTACCCTGCATATGCTCAAGTCACTCAGCGGCTGGCCTGGCGAGTTGCGCTTGGACATCCACGAGGACACCGACATTGGGCGCCTGCTGGAAAGCGGCGGACACCTCAATGGCAGCGACCGCCGCACGCTCATCCGGGTCGGAGGTCGTTACCGCGCACTGGATAGGCATGGCCGCTCACTCAACGATCCGGCCCACAGCAGCTGTGATCTGCTGAGCGCCATTGCCCTGCTGCTGTCGCCCAGCGAATGCACCGCGTTGGGCATGGCCGACCGGTTCGACCTGGCTACCCTGCAATCACGTGTTGCAGACCTGGCGCTGAACCAACGCGTGGCGGTCAAACAGTTGCTCGACCTGCCCGCTCTCCCGCTATGGTTGCAGCCGCCGATGAAGGTGGACAGCTCATTCGTGGCCTACCCACTTTCGTTGCAAAACCTCTGGCCGTTCCGTGGCCCGAGGACTGCGGACCTGGTGCGCAAGGTGCAAAAACTCTACCCCAGCTTCAGCGTGGAACAGGCCGAGCTATTGATCGACTCGTTGGACCTGTCGGCGCCCGCCACCCTACTGGAGCTGGAGCGCCGCGAAGCGGAATACGCCACCCTGGATCATGGCCTGACCCGCTGGGCCGAAACCCCGCAACCCATCGACGACCCAGCTACCGACCCCATGGGGCTGAACCTTGGGAGGCGACGCCATATGGCCCAGCACTTGCGTCGAGCCTGGCGCCATGAAACCCCTAGAATGATCAGCGCTGACTTCACGGGCCAGCATCATTTTGTGCACCTTCAACTGGATGATAACAATCTGCCCGATGCCGATTTCATCCTCGGCACCAGGGGTTTTGAACACATCGAATCCTTGAGCATCTCTGGGAACGCATTTCCGGCGACCGGCAATGCCTTCCTCAGCCGCTTTGCCAACCTGCGTCAACTGAACATCGACTGCCTGCTCAACCAATTACTAAACGAAATTACCCAGATGCGGCATCTGGAAACGCTCAACCTGGGCGGCAACCACATCACCCTGGACGAAGAGGCCCGCCAACGCCTGGCACAAATGACCTCGCTACGTGAATTGAACCTGAACGACAACCCCCTGGGCCTGGCACCGGATGTCAGCGCGATGGACAACTTGCGGGTACTGAACCTGCGCAATACCCAGATCGACCAGTGGCCCTTGGGGGCCGACGACAGGCCCGTCCTGAGCCGCCTGCTACTTCAGGAAAACCGCCTGACCACCTTGCCGCACACACTGTTCCAACCCGGACGCATGGCTCGGGTGCACCTTGATCTGCAGTTACATGACAACCCGCTGGACGCCGACACCCTGGCTCGGATCAGCGCGCATACAAACCGCACAGCAACCGCCCTGGGTGGCCCGTTGCCGGGCATCGCCCACCAACCGCCCCGCGAGGCGGACTTTGCCAATTGGCTGAGCGGTGTACCTGCTGAACAACACGCGCAACGCCGCACCCTGTGGGACCAACTGTTATCCATCGAAGAACCCAGCCCGGACGATACGTTCCGCGTGCTGCGGGATTTGACCCAGGCGTATGCCTACACCCACGCAAGCGCTCGCCCTGCCTTGACGGCACGAGTGTGGCGGCTGCTGGAAGCGATGGGCAACTCCACCGAGTTACGCAACGAGATCTTTCTCAACACTTACCTGGCCGGCACCTGCGGCGACGGTGCGTTGCTGATCTTCATCGACATGGAAATCACCCACCGGCGCCATATCGCCAAGGTGCAGCCTGCCACCCTACAGGCCAGCCGGGATTTGATGGATTTGTCCCTGCGCGTGTTTTTACTGCGCGAGCTGGATCAATTCGCTGATGAACACATTCGCGCGCTGCTGGCCGCCAGAAAAGAGCCGGACGATGTCGAAGTCAAACTGCACCTGCGCACCGCCCTGGCTGAAGAGTTCAACCTGCCGATCGGGCGTGAAGAAATGTTGTATTCGGCAGAACGCTGGGTCAAACCCCAGGACGTGCGCAGCGCCCGTCAACGCCTGCAAAGGTTCAAGGCCAGCGATGCGGCAATCAACGCGCTGATGACCGAACCGTTCTGGATCGAGTTCATGGCCCGCCATTTACCCGAGCCCTTTGCGACGATCAGCGCCACCACACGGCACAAGATCGAGAGGCTGAACCGTGAAGAATCGGACCGGCGCTCAGACCTTTATCTGGAGCGTCGCCAGGCCATCATCGATGAAGAAAAAGACGAGTTGGCGCTGCTGATACGCCAATTGACCCTGGCTGTGCAGGCGAAAAAAACAACCTCTTGAGGGCCTGACACCCGGTGCTACCGGTGGGGCTTGCTCGCGAAGGCGGTCTGTCAGTCACTGCGTCTTCAACTGAACCACCGCTATCGCAGGCAAGCCAGCTCCCACACTGGTTATGTATTGCCCACAAAATCAGCGCCTGGCACAGATCCCACAGTGGCCATGCATTGCCCACAGGATCAACGCCTGGCACAGATCCCCTGTGGGAGCGGGCTTGCCCGCGAAGGCGGTGTGTCAGCCACTGAATCTGTGACTGAACTGCCGCTATCACAGGCAAGCTCGCTCCTACGTTTAGACGGAGCGGGTCGCGCTGCTGTTGGTAACGGCGGGCTGCAATTTGAATACGTAATACAACACGGTCAACACCACCAGAAACGCAGGCCCTACATACAGTGCCACACGGGTCTCGGGGAAGTACGCCATCAGGCCCACCACCAGCACCAGGAATGCCAGCGCCAGGTAGGAGCTGACCGGGTACAACCACATGCGGTACTGGAGACCCGCTTGCTCGGCCGGGCTCAGGCCTTTGCGGAATTTGAGCTGGGCCAGCAGGATCATCAGCCAGGTCCAGATCGCGCCGAAGGTGGCGATGGAGGTCACCCACACGAACACCTGGTCCGGCACCAGGTAGTTGAGCAGTACGCCCAGCAACAAAGCAAAGATCGACAACAGCAACGCCTTGCGTGGCACGCCGTTACTGGAGGTGGTGCCGAACGTCGCCGGCGCCTGGCCGTTCTGCGCCAGGCTGTAGAGCATGCGCCCGGTGCTGAAGATGCCGCCATTGCAGGAGGACAACGCGGCGGTGATCACCACGAAGTTGATAATGCCCGCAGCGGTCTTGATGCCCAGGCGCTCGAAGGTCATCACGAACGGGCTGCCCTGGGTGCCGATTTCATTCCACGGGTAGATCGACAGGATAACGAACAACGCCCCCACATAGAACAGCAGGATGCGCCAGAACACCGAGCCGATGGCGCTGGGAATGGTCTTCTGCGGGTTACGCGCTTCACCGGCGGTGAGGCCGATCATCTCCACGCCCAGGTAGGCGAACATCACCATCTGCAACGACATCAACACGCCCTGCACACCGTTGGGCATGAAGCCGCCGTGGGTCCACAGGTTGGAAATGCCCAGTGCCACGCCGTCATTGCCGAAGCCGAAGGCAATGATGCCCACGCCGCCGATCACCATCGCAATGATGGTGACGATCTTGATCAACGCGAACCAGAACTCGAACTCACCGAACGCCTTGACTGCGATGAGGTTGATGGTGCCCATGCTGATCAGCGCCGCCAGGGCCCAGATCCAGCGTGGCGTGTCGGGGAACCACACGCCCATGTACACCGCCACGGCAGTGATTTCCGCGACGCAGGTTACCAGCCACAGGAACCAGTAGTTCCAACCGGTGAGAAAGCCTGCCAGGGGGCCCAGGTAGTCCTGTGCATAACGACTGAACGAACCGGCTACGGGGTTGTGCACCGCCATTTCACCGAGGGCGCGCATGATCACCAGGATCGCCAGGCCGCCAATGATGTACGAGAGCATGATGGCCGGGCCGGCCATTTCGATCGCCTTGGCCGAGCCGAGAAACAGGCCGACACCGATACAGGCGCCCAGGGCCATCAAGCGAATGTGGCGCTCGCCCAGTTCACGTTTGAGCGGGCCGCCTTGAGCGGTCTCGCCAGGGGGCAGTGGTTTGCCAACAGGCATAGGGATACAACCTCATTTTGTTATTGGATTTAGCCACCGAGTCTCAGGCGTATCAGCGGGTGGGCTCATACACCGGCCGGACCGGGCCTGCCTCGTGGGCAAACCCGCCTGGCGCAAATGCTCGGCCAGGACAGCGGGGCGTGCAGTATAAAAAGCTACCGATAGGGCTTTTCACTCAATAAACGGCAAAATTTGGCGATAAGCCCCGGAAAAATCGGCTTCGACGGATCGGCTCCCCGCTGTCTAGACCGGCCCTGCCAGGGCAAAACGGCGCAGAGTATTACATAACTTTCAAAACCCAGGCTCATCCAGCGCGCCTCAGTCCACGCTGAAAAACAGGCGCCGGGCCAGGCGTCGGGAAATGCTTGCACGCTCGATTTCCAGGGTTTGTCGCACGCGCCCGGTCTGGCCGGTGCGGATGCGCGCGAACGCCTGCGCTTCCACCTCGGCCTGGGCCTGGCGCCCCAACCATTCCTGCTCGGGGCTCTTGAGGTGGGCGGCATCGTCTTTGTAATGGTCGTCCGGCCCTACGCGGCTGTCGTAGTGAAAATGCGCGTAGCACAGTGGCTGGCCGGTGTGGCTGTCCACGACGGCGTACACCTGCAAGAAATCCCGGGGCTTGCCTTTGATCGGCACGCGTGCGCCCTGTCTCACAATGCGCACTTCGTTGAGTGAGTGCAGAAAATCCACATCTTCCGCGCTGCTCAACTTGAGCTTGCTGGCATGCACCCGCGCCTGTACACCCGCTGCATCCAGGCGCACCGCCGCGGCCCGAAGGTCGCTGGCTCGGACGCGGGCGTTGGCCTGTTGCGTCGCCGCCAACCTCGACACGTCCAGCTGGCGCAGTTTGCTGTCGATATCGGCGGCGAGCATCCGCCGGCTGTTGGCCTGCGCCACGAGCAAGGCCTGCAGCGACTGCGGCTCACACTTGCCAGTCATGGCCTGCACGTTGTCGATAGCCTTGTCGACATCTGCCAGCAAGCGTTGCCCCTTGTTCATCAACGCACCCAATTGCGGGTTGGCCACACGCGGCCTGGCCGGCGGCTCCAGCGGTTCCCATACACCGTCCTGCGCCTCGGTGAAGGTGGCAATCACAGTGCCTTTGTTATCCACCAGTTCCGCCGTGCCGGTGTCGCCGACCTGGGTCGGCGCCTTGATACGGGCGACGTACACATCACGGTTGCGGGTGCGAATGATCTTTTTCTGCCGCGCACCCGTCGCCTGGGCTGGCTTAGCCAGCCTGGTGCCTGGTGGCGGCGCGAGCAAATCGGCCAGCGCTTGCTCCACATGCTGATGCAGGCTGGCCAGCAAGCCTTGAAGTTTTTCCAGATTGGCCAAGTCGAAGGTGTCCGGGGCCATGGCGCGCCAGAAATGAATATGGTCATCGGTCGTGGCATAGACATGGCTGAAGCTCTTGAGCAGTTCGACCCGCTCTTCATGGGTGGCGGGCATGTTTTCCAGCTCGGCCAGGGAGCGACTGGCCCAGCGGGCACGATTGATCACTTGGTTAAAGCTGTCGAAAAACTCTTCCTCCAAGGGCGGACCCTCGAGATTGATGGTGATGCCCCATAAGGTGACCAGTTGCAAGGCTTGCAGGTCGAGGATCGATGGGCGCGCCGGTACATCCGCCGCCAGCGCACGCGCCTTGTTACGCCCCAGGCGTGGCACCGCTTGCAGTTGGTCCAGGTAGGCGCGCTCCAGGGTGCGCCAATGGATGGCAGACTCTTCGGCGTCGACCTGTTCACGCATGCGCAGGTCAAGGTCGGCGTGGGCCTGGCGGTTGAGGTCGGAGCCGGCTTCGTCTTCGCTCTCGTTCTCCAGCACCTCCAGCAGCGGCTTGATGCGATCATTGATCTGCGCCATCTGTTCACGCATGTGCACATCCAGCAAACGCAGGCTCAAAATCAGCGATTCAAGGACTTCACACAGCTCCTGCTCATAATGGGGGCGTGGCTTGATTTCACGCATGCGCATCAGCAATTGCAGTTCCTCTTGAGAACATTGCACCTTGTTTTGCAGTTCCTTGCGGTAACGCTCGCGCAACGTGGCCCGTTGTTCCTCGCTGATCTTGCTGGTTGTCTCCCGCGCCAGATGGCGTGCCACTTCCATCGTCGCGTTGGCCCTTGCCCGCCTGCGACCTGCCTCGCGGTATTGCTGCGCAAGGCTCGACAGCGCCGCCTCGCCGGCCTTCAACTTGGCGTCGACGGCGGCGTCGGCATTGCCGCCCGCCAGACGCAACTGCCCATCGAAATCCCATTGCCCCTCGCCCAAAGGTTTCAACCAGGGCCCCAGGGTGCTGCCATCGGCGCTGACTACCCGCACCGCACCGGCTTTGACCGTGACGCGGTACAGGTGCCCGCGTATCAGCGCCTGCCACTGCGCCGGGGTGTGCGAGGTATCGCGCAGCAAGCCACGCTGCGGGCCGCTTTGCTCGGCCCCGGCCCATGAACCGGAGAAAGCCCGGAGGCTGAGGCCGCGTGCCCGTGCGATCTGCGCGGCATTCAGATTGCCGCGGGCATTGGCCCAGCCGGCCGGCGCAGTGAAGCGCACGGGCACCGGCACCTGCGTCGGCACTGGCGGGCTCGATTCTGGCCGCGCCAGCGAGGCAAACACCGGCGCCTCCAGTTGCAAAGGCCGCAGGGGGTCGTGGGGCGCCGCCTGATGAGCGAGGATCACCATGAGGTTGGTCAACACATCCATCACCGCCGCGCTCTTGGCCTGCGGATCGTCGCTGGCCAGGCGCTGGATATCGCTTTGCAGGCTGTCCACCAGCTGCAGCAACCACCCGCCCAGCATCAACGGCTTGCCGGCAAACGGCAGCACGGCACCCAACAGCAACCAGCCGGCCTGTTTCAACTGCGCCCAGCGTTGCTCGGCATTCGACACCGATTGCCGGTCGGCCAACGCCACCAGCGCCTTGGCGGTGCCGTGGAAAATCAGGCGGGCGGGGTCCTCGGTACTCAGTTGCTTGCTGAGTTGCACCGGCGCCGGTTTTTCATAAGCGGTGAACTCATCGCCAGGCAAAAAGTGGCGGATATGCGGCCCGTTGAAACCACCGTGGGCATACACCGCTTGCCGCGCCGGGGCCAGCCACGCCAGTACCTGCTCCTGCAAGGTACCCGGGGCCTTGATCGCGTCGAGCAGTGCCTGGATGGACACGAACTCCTGCAGCGTCGGCGTCAGCAAAGGCCGGTACAACAGGTGTACGCCAACGCTCTTATCCCGAGGCCCGATGATGAACTGGTTGGTCACCTCGTCCGTCACCGCACCAGGCGCGGCCTTGAACGCCAGCGGCCACACGGCCATGGCCTGGCCTTGCACCTTGCGTTCAGCAGCCGAGGCTTGCAACGCGGCGTGCACACATTGAAAGCCGGCTTCGGTCAGGCCTTGTTCGGCCTTGATCTTCAACGCCAGCGCCAGCATCGGCAGTTGCACCCGCAACTGGGCCTGGAACAACTGCAAACGGCGCGCCGACTCTTGCGGGTCATCCAGCAGTTTTTTCTTCAGCAGGTCCGGGTAGGCCTGGCCCACGTCGGCCTTGGTCACACAGCGTTGGAGCAGGCTGTAGGTCAGCCACTTGGGAGCTTTGGCGCCCTTGAGGGTGATGTCGCTGGCGGTGTGGGGAAAGCCGGCCAGGTTTTCCAGGGCCAGTTCGGTCAAGGTCAGGGTGACCGGGTCCACTTCGCCGGCGATAAAGCCTCCCTCCACCGGGACGGCGGCGGCAACCACGCGATTGAATGTCAGTTGGATATCTTGCGCGCGCAGCTTCTGGGCAGCGGGCTCAGTGCGCAGACAGGTTTGCAAGGCGTTGTCGGCAAACTGCCGGATCGAGTCAATGCCGTCCAGAAAGTGCTGACCGTTGCTGCGCTGGCGGGCCAGCACCAGGTTCTGGAGCAGGCGCGCATAGGCGATGCTGTCGGCATCGTCGGCCTGGGCAAGCCAGTTTGGCAGGGCGCTGCGCAGGGTCTGTTGCAAGGGAGTCAGGCTGGCAACGAACCAGCGACGTGGGTCGGTGATGTGGTCCAAAAGCCTCTGGTGCTGCCCCGACAACAGGGGTTGGTGGCGGTCGATGCTGTCGATGTCGCGCAATTGCTGCGCCAGGTAACTGGCCGCCAGGGCATCGAAGGGATCGCCCTCAACGTCCTGGGCAAACCATTGGCCTACCGCACCATAGGCCGGTAATAGCGCGGCGACGTCGTCCAGGCGGGCTAGCGGGTGGATACCACTGGCAGGGCTGAACACCAGGGTTTGTTGCCCATGGCTGAGCACCAGCACCGGCAGCATCTGCGGCCCGTCCGGGCCTGGCTGGTACAACGCCTGTACGCGCAGGGCGCCACCCTGAGCATTCCATTGCCGGTCTGGCCGCACGGGGTGCAGCAGATGCCTGGGGAACAGCGTGGCAAATTGCGCTTGGCTCAAGCCAGGCGGTTTGGGTGAGTCGTAAAGCAAGGCCAGCAAGTCGTCCGAGAGGTAACCCCAGCGCGTCATGTCCACCGGCAATGCTTCACGCCACCAAGCTTGCAGGCGTTGCGCATAGGCGCCGAGCAAGAGCGCGCCGCAGCGGTTGATCAGCGGCTCAAGCTGCGCAAGAGCCGGCCCGCCCGGCTCGAAGACCTCGCGACGCCGCTGCACGACCTTATGAAACTCCGGCGCCAGCAACATGGTTTTCGCGCTGGCCAGCCGCTGCACCACACGCTCGGCCAGGGATTGGTAAGCCAGCGTGCCGTCGCTGTCGTTGGGAGTGCCGATGTAGATCAGGCCGGCTCGCCATATGTCGGTACCCAGGTGCTGGTCCAAATAAGCCTGGGCGCTGTCTTGCGCAACCACTAGCAATGAGGGCGGCTCGCGAAACAGGGTTTCGATTTGCTCGAGGGTGGTTTGGCGGGGTGAGTCCAGGTAGGTCTCGGAGCGGGTCATGAGGGGCTCGATATGCGATTAAATCGCAGACGCTACTGGCTGGCGCAGGACCGGTGGCTGTAAACAGTTAGCTCTACGGGAGATGTGCCAGGCGCTAATTTTGTGGGCAGTACACGACCACTGCGGGAGCTGGCTTGCTTGCATAGGTATCTACATAACTGTGCAGCGCTCAACGGTAACCACGATGCGAAGCGAGTCGCTCTTGATCTGCTTTTGATCTTGATCTTAAGCGCCCCGTTAAACCACGCTGGCCGGAATTCGACAGGGATCTGGGGGGTAAACCGGCAGGGATGCCGGTTTAGCCGCCCCGCGCCATGGATGGCGCGTGGCGGCGGCCCCCCAAATCACTGGCGGATTACGGGCACACCGAGCCTAAGCGAGGTGCCGAGTGGTGGGGCAAGAGCGTTTTGCTTACTTTTGCGCTTTTCAAAAGTGAGCCGCCGTCAGGGCGGAACCCTAAGTAGCCGTTACCGCAGGAATGGATATGTACACTGTCCACCTGTATTGGCTGTCAGGCCGCTATCGCAGGCAAGCCAGCTCCCACAGTTTGATCGCGGGGGCGGCAGGTAGATGGGTGTCGGCTGCCAGACCGCCTTCGCGTGCAAGCCCGCACACAGAAAAATCCTCTGCCCGATAAACCTCGTGACGCAGGCAAACTGCGTCTACGCTTCAGACAAGTCCGATCAATCTGTAGGAATGGATCAATCGACTATGGGCGCTCTGCAGCACACCGATGCCACCCAGGCTGACCTCGACCCCGACAGCCCGTCACCAGCGCCTTTGCCGAAAAAAACCAGACCCTGGCGTCGCGTGGGCTGGCTGATTGTGTTGATGGCCTTGATCGCCATGGCTTTCGCCGTGCATCGGGAGGTGCAGACCTCACGCTGGCAGGCCCGCGTATTCAGCGAATGGGCGGCGAAGCTGACCTACCAGGTGGCCGCCGGCGCCAGCGATGCAATGGTGTACCCAGGCGCAGGCCCCTTCGATCAGCGGTTGGGCTACAGCGCCTTGGGCGAGTTCCTGCCGCGCTTGCTCAGGCGCAATTACATGATCGAATCCCAGGCGCGCTTTTCCGAGGCGTTGATGGACTACAGCCGTCATGGGCTGTTTATCCCCTACGCCGAGAAAATCCAGGCCGGCTTGACCCTCACCGATTGCCGCTCAGCACCGCTGTATCAATTCAATTACCCGACCCAGCTGTACGCCCGCTTCGATGACATTCCGCCGCTGATGATCCACAGCCTGCTGTTTATCGAAAACCGTACGCTGCTCGATCCCGAGCCCGCGCAAGCCAACCCGGCCGTGGACTGGCCACGCTTCGCCAAAGCAGCGTGGTCGCAGGTGGCGCGCCAGTTGCACCTGCCGGGGCAGGCGGCGGGCGGTAGCACGCTGGCCACCCAGCTGGAAAAGTACCGCCACTCGCCCGACGGCCTGACCCTGTCGGGCAGCGAAAAAATCCGCCAGATGCTCTCCGCCAGCGTGCGCGCTTACCAGCATGGCCCCGATACGCTTGCGGCGCGGCGCAACATAGTGCGTGATTACCTCAACAGCGTGCCTCTGTCGGCCGTGCCGGGCCATGGCGAAGTGCATGGCATGGCCGAAGGGTTGCGGGTGTGGTACGGCGCCGATTTCGCCCAGGTCAACGGCGCTCTTCAGGACACCGCCACCACACCGGCCAGCCTGGCGGCGCGGGGCTTGGCACTGCGTGAAGTGTTGTCGTTGATGATCGCCCAGCGCCGCCCTTCCCATTACCTGGCCAACGGTCGCGACGAACTCAAGCAACTTACCGACAGCCATCTGCGGTTGCTGGCGCAGAACGCGGTGATCGATCCGCCGCTGCTCAAGGCCGCCCTGGCCGCGCGCGTCACTTATCGCGACTGGCTGCAACAGCCCACACTGCAACCGATCGACAGCAACAAGGGCGTGAGCGTGGCCCGCAGCCGCCTGGCGGCCCTGCTCAACCGGCCACTGTACGACCTCGACCGCCTTGACCTCGCGGCCACCAGCACCTTGCAGGCCGAGCTGCAAACCCAGGTCACCGCCTACCTCAAGCAACTGGCCGACCCGGTATTCGCAGGCAACATCGGCCTGCTCGGCGAACGCCTGCTGACGCCTGCCAGCACGCCGCAAGTGCGCTACAGCTTTACGCTGTTCGAACGCACCGCCGACGGCTCACGGGTGCGGGTGCAAACCGACAACACCGACCAGCCCTTCGATATCAACGAAGGCAGCAAGCTGGAACTGGGCTCCACCGCCAAGTTGCGGGTGCTCACCACCTACCTGCAAATCATCAGCGAACTGCATGATCGCTACGCCCCCCAAACCCCGGCGGCGTTGAAAAAAGCCGACATCGCCGAGCAGGACCGGCTCAGTCGCTGGGCCATCGATTACTTGCTGCAGGCCCCGGATAAATCCCTGGCAGCCATGCTAGAGGCGGCCCTGGACCGCACCTATTCAGCCAGCCCCAACGAAGGGTTTTTCACAGGTGGCGGGATGCATTACTTTCACAACTTTCGCAACGAAGACAACGGCCGCAGCCCCACATTGCGAGACGCGCTGCGCGAGTCCATCAACCTGCCGTTCATTCGCCTCATGCGCGACCTGACGCGGTACGTCACCTACGCGGGCGCCAATAACAGTGCGCAATTGCTCAAGGATGACGGCGACCCACGCCGCCAGGAATACCTGGCTCGATTCGCCGACCGCGAAGGCACCACCTTCCTGCTCAAGTTCTGGAAGAAGTACCAGAAAAAAGACACCCAGGCGCGCCTGGAAACCTTCCTCGACAGCCTGCACCCCACCGCGATCCGCTTGGCAGCCGTGCATCGCTACCTGTTTCCCGAAGCAAACCCGGACACCTTCAACCGCTTCGTGCGCTCCCACCTGACCGGCGTCAAAACCACCGCTGCCCTCAGCGACGAGCGCCTGCAACGCCTGTACAAGGACTATGGCCCCGGTACCTACGACCTGCCCGACCAGGGCTATATCGCCAAGGTCCACCCCCTGGACCTGTGGTTGCTCGGTTACCTGCTCAACCACCCGCAGGCCACCTTCACCGAGGTGGTCAAGGCCAGCCAGTTCGAGCGCCAGGAGGTGTACAGCTGGCTGTTCAAGAGCCGTCATCAAGGCGCGCGTGACAGCCGGATCCGCACCATGCTGGAAGTCGAAGCATTCCTGGACATTCATCAACGCTGGCAAGCGGTGGGCTACCCTTTCGATCATCTGGTGCCGTCACTGGCCACCGCCATTGGCAGCTCGGGAGACCGCCCCGCCGCGCTTGCCGAACTGATGGGGATCATCCTCAACGACGGGGTGCGCGGCAAAGTGCTGCGCATCGACAGCCTGCACTTTGCCGCCGGCACCCCTTACGAGACCCGCGTGGTCAACACGCCCGACCCCGGCAAACGGGTGATGCCGTCCGAAGTCGCCAGTGCCTTGCGCGGGGCGTTGTCACGGGTGGTGGACGCTGGCACGGCCAAGCGCGTGTCGGGCAGTTTCACCCAGGCCGACGGTACGCCAATGGCCATGGGCGGCAAGACCGGCACGGGCGATAATCGCATCCAGGCAATGGGCGCGGGTGGGCGCTTGATCAGTTCCAAGTCGATCAACCGCACTGCCACGTTTGTGTTTTTTATTGGTGACCATCACTTCGGCACGCTCACCGCTTTTGTGCCTGGCAGTTCGGCGCAAGGTTTCAAGTTCACCTCGGCGTTGCCGGTGCAAGTGCTCAAGGGCATGGCGCCGTTGTTGATGCCTTATCTGCAAGGGTCGAGTGAGGTGATGTGTGGTGGTTCCTGATTGGGTGGCGTGCCAGCCACTGAAGTCGTTGGCCGCCCAACCGCTTTCGCGGGCAAGCCCGCTCCCACAGGAGGGCCAATGTGGGCTTGCTCGCGAAGACGATGGATCAGCCACCGCACTATTTGAAACCTAGACCTCAGAATCCCAGATCACCGTCACCACACCCGTGTAGGTGCTGCCGGGTTGTTTGAGCATTTCCTTCACGTCATCTCTCTCCACGGCAAAGTGCAGGCTCCCGGGGCGGTTGCTTACGTAGTGGGTGGACTGGAACAGCTCGGTGCCGCTGCCATCCAGGCGCAAGGGCAATTTGTTCACAGCCTGGCCATATTGGTCTTGTAAACCGAAGGGCAGAGTCACGCTGACCTGCAGTGGCACCTCGTCCCCGCCCCCATTACGCAGCCCGCAGGTGTTACCGATGACTAGGCCACACTCAAGCTGCATCTTGAAGTGCCCACTGGAATAGATGGTGAAGGTCTGGTCACGGAACAGGCGCGACGGTTGGCGGCCACGATTGAGCCAGGCTTGCCAGCCACCTTCAGGCAACAGCTCGACGCGGTTGCCCCCTGGAGGCAGTTCAACCTTGAGGATGTGATCCACGCGAAGATCGAAATTGAATGTCAACGTGTTGTCGTTGGGCATCATCACATCGCCAAAATCAAAATCCCTACCAGGCCCGATGCTGTAGGACAACGAGCCGCGGTACTCACCACTGGCCATACCCAACGGATTAGGGGTTCTGAGTTCATAGCCATACTCCACCGGCTGATACCACATTTGCGGAATAGGCGCGCTGGGGACCACACTGCAGGCTCCGCCGTTTTCCGGGACGATCCAGAAGTACAGCAAGTAAGTGCCGGACGACGTGTAGTAGTTGACGCCTCGACAAGAATCCACGCCGTAACGCCAAGGATCCGCCCAGTGCCTTCCTGGGGCGCTCCACACAGTCACCCTGGCGCCCCCGCCCAGGCCCCATCTGCCGCCGATACCGGCGATGCGCATCTGTACCGTTTCAACCTGCCCCGTGGCGACATGGGTCACCTGCACATCGCGCCAGGAGGACGGTACCTTGTAATACGCGCCCTTGCGCGGGTCTTCATGGCCCGCCTCGATTTGCGCGATCGAGTTGAACATCAATTCGTCGGTACGAATACTGAAGGTGTTGAGTGACTCGCAAAGCGCCGGCACGTGCCAGGCGCAGATGCCACTGTGGGGCGTGGTGTTCTGGAATTTATTGACCATGGGGTTGGTCGGGTCTGGGCGAAACACCGCCGAGATATTTTGTTCCAGCGCCTGCACGGGCAGGCTCACCCACCCGACGCCTAGCGCCAGCGCCCAAGGCCCCAGCCATTTTTTGGTTGCGGTGATCAACTGCATAAACACTCCAAATCTGCGGCGCTGTGGGTTTCACACACCAGGCTCACGGCGCGGGAAAATCGAACATCAAGTGCACCGTGCCGTAATATTCCCCGCCCTTGTAACCGTCCTGCGGCTCGATGGCTGAGATCTCCAGTTCGGCGCGCCGGCCCGTGCGCGCCTCGTCGGCGTTGAGTACCTGGGTGGAGTCCAACGTCAACGGCACCCGATTGAACAGCACCTGCAAGTCGATACGGTTGCGCCCGCTCAGCAAATACGGCATGTCGCCCAGGCGCGCGGTCACGCCGCCATTGATGTTCTTGACGTCGAAGTTTTTGCGCAGGCGGCCCAGACGCGCCGTCGCCAAGTCCCACGCCAAAACCTGGTCATGGCCCATCCAGTCGGGTTCGGAGGGCAGCACATAGGCCTCTTCGATCGGGATGGTCACCGACACATCGAAGCTGTGCCGCTCCTGGAACGCCTGCGCCGGCTCGCCCAGGAACACAGGGGTCATCAGTACCGCCAGTGCCGTCAGTTGCTTGAACATTGTCATCACCCGTTGCTGTTGACCGTCATCGGTTTTTTGTCACGGCCTTCGATCAGTTGGAAGCTGAACTGGCGCCCGGGCTTTTTCTCGAACACCAGCTGGCGGCCGGGCAGGATGTGGTGCTTGGTGGTGGCTTCACAGTCGGTTTTTTTCGCCACCGAACAGTCCCGGAACTCATCGAGCACCACCACACTGTTGCCGGCGTTGCGCAAGGTGTACTGGTTGGCGGTCTGGCTGATCTGCGTCTCGAAACGGGTGTTCTGTGGGCGTACGAAGAACACCGTGCCGTAACCGGCCATGACGTTGACCCCCGCCGCCAGCGCGTCTTTGTAATCGGCCCGCTCTTCGTCGGTCACGGCAAAGTCGTCTTCTTTTTCCGGCACCACCGGGATGAAGCGCACGCGGAAGTAACGTTCCTTGTCACGCTGGCCCATGTACAGCAACCGCGTGCCCTGGCGCCCGCCGGCCGGCACGATCAGCCGCGCCGGGCTGGCCATCAGGCCGTCGCGGTTGGTGGCGGCACCCTTGGCGTCGGTCATCGAGGCAACGGGCACTTCCCTGGACGTGCCATCAGCGTTGTAGACGATCTCCAGCACATTGACCTTGATAAACGCGGTGCTGGTGCCGCCGTTGTAGACACGTTTGAGGTAGGAACTGCGATCACCTTCCAGATAGTCATACACCACGCCGACATTGATTGCCGGCCCCGCCTGAGCGGTCAATGACAGCAGCAACAGCCCGACCGATAACACTGCATGTTTCATGTTTGATTACGCCTCAATGATTGAACCCAGCCCAGGGGCTGATATGCGGTAAATGCCCGCCTAGACTTCCGAATCCCAGATCACGGTGACCACGCCGTTGTAGGTGCTGCCCGGGTGTTTGAGCATCTCCTTGACGTCGTCGCGCTCTACGGCAAAGTGCAGGCTGGCCGGGCGCTTGTTGACATAGTGGGCCGGCTGGAACAACTCGGTGCCGGTACCGTCCAGGCGCAAGGGCCGCTTGTTCACCGCCTGGCCGTATTGATCTTGCAAGCCGTAAGGCAGAGTTACGCCGACCTGCAGTGGCACCTCGTCCCCGGCGCTATTACGCAGGCCGCAGGTATTGCCGATGACCAGGCTGCATTCGAGCTGCATGTTGAAGCGCCCGCTGGCATAGATGACCAAGGTCTGATCGCGAAACAGGCGGGACGGTTGGCGACCACGATTGAGCCACGCCTGCCAGCCCCCCTCGGGCAGGAGTTCGACGCGGTTGCCACCTGGTGGCAGATCAACCTTGAGAATGTGCTCCACTCGAAGATCGAAATTGAAGGTCAGCACGTCATCGTTTGGAAGGTAGAGATCACCAAAGTCAAAATCCTTATGGGGCCCAACGCCATAACTAATAGACCCTCTGTATTGCCCCGCTTCCATTTCCAAGGGATTAGGCGTCCTCAGCTCATACGTGTACTCAAGCATGCTGAAACTGGAAGCAGGCACATTGAACGGCGTCGCTAAATTGCACGCGCCCGCGCCTTCCGGCACTAGCCAGAACCACAGCCTTAGCGTGTCGCCTGCCGCCCACATACCCGTGTATTGGCACGGTGGTGGCGGATGTGTCCAGTTGGCGGGTAATGGACTCCAGGCATAAACACTCGGCGGGTTAGTCGTATTGAATCGGCTGCCAAGTCCCGAAATACGCATCTCGACAGTTTTTCGGTCGCCCTGGGATGAGACCACTTCAAAACTTCGCCAATCGGAGGGGACTTTGAACGTCAAACCTTGACGCGGATTTGCATGATTGGCTTCTATCGGACCGCTCGCTACAAAGTTGATATCCCAGGTTCGGATACTGAAAATGCCCAGCGCCTCGCACCTTGCAGGCATATGGCCTGGGCAGACCCCGCTTTGCGGCGTGGTGTTGGTGAACTTGTTCATCATCGGATTGCTGGGATCCGGTCGGAATTCGGCCGTGATGTCTTGCGTGGCCGCAAGGCCCAAAGGGGTGAACAGACACAACGAAGCGGCCAATACGGCAGCGCGCCACGGTGTGTTGCAAGGCTTGTTCATGCTGATCAACTCGTTGCTGCGAACACAGGTTGTTCTGGGTGAAAAGTTCATCCGGCCGCCTCTGACGCATGGGCGACTTCGGCCAAGGTATCCGGCGTACAGCGCAGATCACCGATCATCAGCACGTCGCTTTCACTCGGCGCGTTGCTCGGGTCCAGACGGAACTGGCACAGCAACTGGTTCTGGTAGCGCACTTGCAGGGTGGGCGAGCTGGAGCTCATTTCCATGGAGAAGAACCCGTCCACTTCGCTGACCCCGCGGCTGGCATGGTTGATCACGTGATGGCCGCGCAAGGGTGCGCCGCGTTCATCCAGCAATCGGCCCAGCACGGTGACGGTTTTCATCACGCTGACCTTGCGATAGTCCACACCGCCCTTGTTCAGGTGGTAGCTGGAACGTGCCGGCTGGATATTGGCCGCCGGTGGGTGGTTGCCTTCAAAGTCGAACGCCACACTGCTGCTCTTGTAGGCCGAGACCGGCACGTAGTTGCGCCCAGGCCTCAGCAGGGTGCTGCCGCCGCCCATGTCGTCGGCGCGCAGGGCGATCTCGTCGAGGTCGGTTTCTACGTCGATGATCATGCCGGCGCCGTTGCCCTGGTACTGGCTGCTGAGCAATACCTTGCCGGCCCCGGCAACCAGGGTGCTGTTGAGGTTCAAGCCGCCGCTGAGGTCGCCGTTGAAGGAGCTGCGCTGCACAAAACCGTCACCGCTGACCGCGTCCGTACTGAAACTGGCCATGCCTGACAGGCCGACGCCGTAGGTGTCGGTGATCGCCGTGGCCGAGACGCTTTGCAGGAAGTGGTCGGTGAGGTCTTGGCGCAGAGTCACCGAAGCGTTGTTGTCACGCCCGCCATCGCGAGCGGTGCGGGTGCCGATGCTGCCGGAGATCTGCCGGCCATCACGGCCCAGATTGACGCTGACACTCACATCCACGCCCCGGTTGCGCCGGTCGTTGGTGCCCGCGCTGCCGGGCCGGTCGAACACCGAGAAACGCCAGTTGGCATCGCTGCCGAACAGGTTGTCGTGGCGGCTCCAGCCCAGGTCGATACCTGCGCCCTCGACATTGCCTTCGCTGTGGGACAGGCGCATGTTCAGGGTGTTTTTCGCATCCAGCCGGTGGTTGACCGACAGCGCCGTGTTGCTGGCCTCACCCACGAAGGTATTGCGGCGCAGGCGGGTGCCGTCCGGCAGGGTTTCGTAGGTGTCGCGGGTGTCGAGCCAACTGCGGTTGTGGCTGAACACCAGGTTGGTGGCGCCCAAGGTGTAGAGCGCTTGCAGGTCCATGCCGGTGCCGTGGTCCTGGGTTTGATACAGGTTGGTGTAGAGGCTGGTGTTGTTGGCCACCGTCCAGTCCACCGAACCGCCGTATTGCAGTTGTTCTCGCACTTGGCGGGCCGACAGGCCGAGGATCACCCGTGGGTGCAGCAGGTAGTTGATGGAGGCACCGGCGGTCATCGCGCCAGAGGCTTGTTCGTCCCAGTTACTGAACAGCTTGGTCTCGCGCCCGGCGAACAGGTTGTAGCGCCATGGGTCTTCGGCGTTGCGCCAGTTGCTGGGCTTGTACACCAGCTCCTGGGTGGTGCTGGTGGTCAGGCCGTCTTCTACCAGGCGCACTTCCACTTCATAGATGCCGCCGGGCAATGGCCGGGTGTCCAGGGTTTGCAGGCCGGCTGCTACGGCTTGAGTGTTGATCAACAGGCCGTTGCGGTAGATCTCCACCGCCGCCTGACGGTTGGCGGTGACGTAGATCGGGTACACGCTGGGCTTGGCATTGTTAATGGCGAGGCTGTCGGAACTGCCATACATCAGGCCCAGTGCCGTATCGGGGCTGGCGCCGAAGCTGCGCAGTTGACGGGTCAGGCCGTCGGAATTTGGGGTGAAATGGCCCAGGCGGAAAAATTGCCCTTCCATTTCTCGTTGGGTGTACAGCTCATGGATCGCGTGGCGCATCTGTTCGTTATCGCCACTCTGTCGTGCCAGTTGCAGGTTGAACACCTGGCTCCAGTTGCCGACGCTGGAACTGGCTTGCAACCCGTAGCGGCCGCCCAGTTTGTTGTCCTGGCCACCGTTGAGGTTGAGCTGGTTGTTGACGATCAGCCCGAGGCTGCCGCCTTCCGGTTGCGCGTAGAAGCGGGGTGCATCGTCGTTGAGCTCGACATCCTGGGTGATGATCGCCAACTGCGAGTTTTCCAGGTTGTAGAACGCAGAGAGCATTTTTTCCGGGCAGGACTGGGTACAGGTGCCCAGCGCCACGCCTTTTTCCAACAGCGCTTGCCAGGTGTCGCGGGTAGCGGCGGGCACTTTGCTGTCAGCGGTGTCGGTGAATTCGAGCAAGGTGACGCGATCATCCCGGGTCAACACAATCAGCGCCTCGCCCAGTAACTGCTGGTCAAGGTCTATGCGCACGGCCAGCGGCACGTCGAAAAAGTGATCGGTAAAACCAGCCGGCAGGCCTTGGGCCTGGCTCAGCAGGCTGCCCGTCGTCAAAGCGCCCGAGGCAGCAGGTGCGGCCAGGGCACTCGTACACATCAACAGCGCAAGCGCAGCCGCGATAGGCGTCATCGGAAACATGAACGGAACACTCTGTATGCCAAAGGACTGGAGAGAAAATCAGGCCGGCGGACCGAGGAGGGAAAGTCAGCCGACCTGCAAGCAAATGCCCGTGTTCAAAGGGCATTCATTGGCATCAAGGCGTTGGCAACACCGCGTCGAATACCACCGGCATCACCGCGGTGTAGGAGCCGCGTTGAGTCGCCGAAGGCTTGGCCGCGACGATGCGCATTTCAGCGCCAATACCTGGGGTGGAGTCGGCTTCGTTGACCACTTCCTGCGGAGAGCCGGTCAGGGTCACGCCATTGAGGGTGGTGGTCAGCGCGATGTTCTGCGCGGCATCACCGTTGAACAGCACAGCCGGGCCGCCTTCGATGTAGGCGTGAACCGAACCGTTGGTGTTCTTGATGTCGTAGATGGCGCTCAGGGGCGCCAACTCACCGCTGACCAGGTTGTAGGTCATGGTTTCGTCACGGCCCCAGTTCGGGTCACGTGGCTGGGCGTGGAACACGGTGGTGGGGATGTTTGCCTTGAGGTTGACGGTGTGGCTGGCTTCACCGGCAGCGATAGCCGTTACCGAGGAAGACAGTGCTAGTACAGCCAGGGGAACAGCGACAGCAAACTTCTTGAACATGGTCAATACCTGTAGTTGACAACAGTGAGTGGTTCATTGCCAAGGAACTCCCTAACAACGAATTAGCAGGCGTGGTTAGTTGAACTACGCACTGCCAGACAATGATCAACCGAAACTAAAAGCAGGTATGCAGGCACATTCGAAAACGCACGTAGCCCTTGTAAACAGGGCTTGAGCGAAAAAGATGGCATTTCGCCAAAACTTTAAAAGTATCCGTAGGAAATAAGCTACACGCTAAAAATGCGCTAAAGAAGTTGCTGTAAGAAGCGTACCACAAGACTAAGCAGCGCCTGGCAAACAACAAGTTCAGATATAAATTCGAGCCACAACTCTAATTAAAGTTATAGCTCTAAAATCCAATCAGGTCCAATAGTTGTTAGTTGCTTCGCGGACCAAGCTTGTGCAGCCGCCAACGACCGTTGGTCGCCAGGTACTATCCTTAGCATTAAGATATATCTTACGTTATATCTAAACCTGCACAGAGGACCTGCCCATGAAACACGAACATCGCGGCGAGTTTGAAAAACGCGGCGGTCGCGGCCCACGGGTGTTCGCCCCTGGCGACCTGAAGCTGCTGCTGTTGTCATTGATCGCCGAGCAACCTTGCCATGGCTACGACCTGATCCGCCGCATCGAGGGCCTGTTCGAAGGCGCCTACAGCCCCAGCCCCGGCGTGATCTACCCCACCCTGACCTTTCTTGAAGAGAGCGAGCTGATCAGCGGCGACGCCGATGGCGGAAAAAAGCGCTACACAATCACCGACCCCGGTCGTCTCTTCTTGAGCGAGCAAGCCGTTGCCCTGGACGGTGTGCGCATGCGCCTGGATGTCAGCAAGCGCTCGCTGCGTGGCCACGACCGCCCACCAGAGATCCATGAGGCGGTGCACAACCTGCGCCACGCCTTGCATTCGCATAACGGGCATTGGAGCCCGGAAGAAATCACTCGTGTCGCGGCGCTGCTCAATTGCACCGCCCAAGCCATTGCCGACGGGACAAACCAATGAACACTCAAACCATTCATCGCGTGACCCACGAAATCAAACGCCGCCGCCTGCAAGTACTGCGGGTGGTCGATATCACCCCACGCATGCGCCGCGTCACCCTGGGCGGCCCTGAGCTCGCGGGGTTTGTCAGCCTGGGCAGCGACGACCACATCAAGCTGTTGTTCCCTCAGAACGCCGAAGAGCAAGCGGCGCTGGAAAGCCCGAGCTTCAGCATCAAGGGCGACGGCCCGCAACCGGCGATGCGCGACTACACGCCACGGCGTTACGACCTGAGCATTGGCGAGTTGGACATCGACTTTGTGCTGCACGGCGATGGCCCTGCCTCCACCTGGGCCGAGCAGGTTCAGGTCGGTCAGCATCTGTACATAGGCGGGCCACGTGGCTCGATGATTGTGCCGGATATCTTCGACAGCTACCTGCTGATTGGCGATGAAACGGCGATCCCGGCCATCGCTCGGCGCCTGGAAGAGCTGCCCGCGGGGCGCAAGGTATTGGTGGTGATTGAAATCGCCGATGCGGCGGAACAACAGGTGCTCAGCAGCGCAGCCGAGGTGGAAGTGATCTGGGTGCTGCGCGGCCAGGATGACCTGCTCGACGTGGTGCGCAACCTGACCCTGCCCAGCGGCACGCTGTACAGCTTCGTCGCCACCGAAACCAAGCTGTCGCGCCAGGTACGGCGGGTGCTGCTGGACACGCACAAGGTCAACGAGCAATACCTCAAGGCCGTGGGCTACTGGCGTGCCGAGGGCAGCGAGGAAGAATAAATAAGGTGGGAGCTGGCTTGCCTGCGATGCAAACACCTCGGTTTATCAGTCACACCGAGGTGATGCCATCGCAGCATAGGTATCTACATAACTTTGTGGGCTTTAGCAGCAGACGGTAACCACGATGCGAAGCGAGCCGCTCTTGATCTTGATCTGCTTTTGATCTTAGGCGCCCCGTTAAACCACGCTGGCCGGAATTCGACAGGGATTTGGGGGGTAAACCGGCAGGGATGCCGGTTTAGCCGCCCCGCGCCATGGATGGCGCGTGGCGGCGGCCCCCCAAATCACTGGCGGATTACGGGCACACCGAGCCTAAGCGAGGTGCCGAGTGGTGGGGCAAGAGCGTTTTGCTTACTTTTGCGCTTTTCAAAAGTGAGCCGCCGTCAGGGCGGAACCCTAAGTGGCCGTTACCGCAGCAATGGATATGTCCACAATCCAACTGTGTTGCCTACCAGGCCGTCATCGCAGGCAAGCCAGCTCCCACATTAATGGTGCTCACTTTAAATCGAGGGGGATTTGAGGTGCTTGTCCAGGCCAATGATCGCCAGCGCGATGACGATGAACCCTGCCAAAATCCCTGCGGCATTCACAAACACTTGTGGATAACCAAGGCTGTCCACATCCATGAACGGGTACTGATACTGCCCGAGCATATGCCCGCGCAGCAGCACATAACCGAAGTACACCAATGGATAAATCACCCAGCCGGCAATGTGGTTGAAGCGCAAGGTGCCCTTGGGCACACACCGCCACCAATACACCACAAACAGCAACGGCATGACGTCGTGCAGCAACTCATCGGCGATAAATTGAAAGCCTTGCGGGCTCCACAGATGCCGAAGCAGCAGGTTGTAGGCCAGGCTCACCACCACGATGCTCGCCGCTATCGCACTACTGATACGGGGCGCGAGGAAAAACCGCTTGGCGGCAGAGTCGCGGTTGACCAGCGCGTAGCTGAGCACCACGACTACCAGGGTATTGGTCAGCACAGTGAAGAAGCTGAAGAAACTGATCAAGCCGCCCAGCAAGCTCGCGCCGCTGGTCCAGCGCGAATAGAGAATCAGGTATTGCTGGATCGCCAACCCCACCCAACCGGCCAAGGCTGCCGCCGCGACAAACCGCTTCATGCACTCAATCCAGGGGGCGCTTGGTACGCATCAGTTTGACGTACAAGCCTTCGACTTTTTCCCGCGCCCAAGGGGTTTTGCGCAGGAACGTCAGGCTCGACTTGATGCTCGGGTCGCTCTTGAAGCAGCGGATATCAATGCGCTCGGCCAAGCCGCTCCACTCGTAATGTTCCACCAGGGTGGTGAGCACGTGTTGCAGGGTCACACCGTGGAGCGGGTCGTTGCTTGTCGCGGTCATGCCGGGCCTTTTGCAAAAAGAGGAAACACAGCCGCGCACCTTAGCCGACGAGGCCTGCAGGTGGAAGCATGGGATTGAATATAGCCCGCGAGGAAAAGTTCCGCTTTTTCGCAAAAAAGAGATGTTATATTGTAACTTTACTTAACAATCTTTTTGCCTAGGAATATCCGATGTCGCTGCCTTCTCTCTGGCGCTTGTCGCCCCTCGCCGCCGCCCTGTTGATCGGCTCCCAGGCCCATGCCCTGGAACTGCCACCCCAAGTGGTCACCGGCAACCCGCTGGGCAGCGAACAGCTGGCCTCGCCCACCACGGTGCTGGAAGGCGATGACCTGACCCTGCAACAAAAAGGCAGCCTCGGTGAAACCCTGAACAAGCAGCCGGGTGTGTCGTCTTCGTACTTTGGCCCGGGGGCCAGCCGCCCGATCATTCGTGGCCAGGACGGCGACCGTATTCGCATCCTGCGCAACGGTGTAGGGGCGCTGGACGCCTCGTCGCTGTCCTACGACCACGCGGTGCCGCTGGACCCGATCAACGTTGACCGCATTGAAATCGTGCGCGGCCCGGCCGCCCTGCTGTACGGCGGCAGCGCCATCGGTGGCGTGGTCAATACCTTCGACAATCGCATCCCCACCGAGGCCATCGAAGGCATCCACGGCGCGGGCGAGTTGCGCTACGGCGGCGCCGACACCACCCGCAGCAGCGCGGGCAAGCTGGAAGCCGGTAACGGCACCTTCGCCTTGCACCTGGACGCCAATGCGCGCGAGTTCAACGACCTGAAAATCCCAGGCTATGCCCGCAGCCGGCATGCACCGGAGAGCGAAAACGGCCCTGGCAAAAACGGGCGCCTGGGTAACAGCAATGGTCGCCAGGACGGCGGTGCGGTGGGCGGCGCCTACACCTGGGACGATGGTTATGCCGGGCTGTCCTACAGCAATTACGACAGTAACTACGGCTCACCCGCCGAGCAGGATGTGCGCATCCGCATGAAACAGGACCACTACGCCTTTGCGTCAGAGATCCGCAACCTGCAAGGCCCGTTTACCTCGGTGAAACTCGACGCCGGCTACACCGACTACGAACACCGCGAAATCGAAGGCGGCGAAACCGGTACCACCTTCAAGAACAAAGGCTATGAAGCGCGGGTGGAAGCGCGTCATCAGCCGATTGGCCCGTTCGACGGCGTGGTCGGCGCCCAAGTGACCCGCAACGAGTTCTCGGCCTTGGGCGAAGAAGCCTTCGTACCGCAGACCGACACCAACGCCGGCGCGCTGTTTATCCTTGAAGAAATGCAAGCCACCGAGCGCCTCAAACTCAGCCTCGGCGCACGCCTGGAACACACCAGCGTCGACCCGAACGCCAAAGGCAACGAGCGTTTTGCCAATGCCGATAAAAGCAGCAACTTCACCGCCGGCAGCCTGTCATCGGGCGCGGTGTACACCCTCACGCCGATCTGGTCCCTGGCCGCCACCCTCGGCTACACCGAACGCGCGCCGACCTTCTACGAGCTGTATGCCAACGGCGCCCACGTCGCCACCGGCACCTACGAGTTGGGCGATGCCAACCTGAAGAAAGAAAAGGCCGTGTCCAGCGACCTGGCCCTGCGCTTTGACAACGGCACCCACAAGGGCAGCTTCGGCGTGTTCTACAGCCACTTCTCCAATTACATCGGCTTGTTGGGCACGGGTCGTACCCTGAACGAGGAAGGCGAAGAGGACGCGGGCGGTATTCCCGAGTACGAATATTCTGGCGTGCGCGCCCGTTTCGCCGGCTTCGAAGCCCAGGATCACTGGAAGCTCGGCGAAGGCGCCTACGGCAAGTTTGCGCTGGAACTGTCGGGCGACTACACCCGCGCCACCAACCTGGACACCGGCGAAGCCTTGCCACGCATTGCCCCCCTGCGCATGAGCAGCGGCCTGCTGTGGGAACTGGACCGCTGGCAGGCGCGTATCGATGTGGAACATGCCGCAGGCCAGGGGCGTGTGCCGGATAACGAAAGCGGCACCGACGGCTACACCACCCTCGGCGCCAGCGCGGGGTATCGCTTCAATGTGGGCGGCAGCCAGTGGCTGGCCTTCGTCAACGGTGAAAACCTGACCAACCAGACCGTGCGCTATGCCAGCTCGATCCTGCGCGATATCGCGCCGGCGCCGGGGCGCAGTGTGCAGTTCGGCATCCGCACTACCTTCTAATCATCACTGCAAATCCCCTGTGGGAGCGGGCTTGCCCGCGAAAGCGTTGGGTCAGTCAACATCACTGTTTGCTGGGCCGACGTCTTCGCAGGCAAGCCAGCTCCCACATTTGATCTTCATTGCTTTGAGCATTGCGTTCGCTTGATCGATCGGTATTGGGGGGCATGCCTGCGACATGATTGTGCAGCGACTATCTGTCACTGTTACCAAAACTGAAATGATGCATCTTGCGATTCACCCTTTCTCAAAACGCCCCGCCGCATTATCCTTCGCAACAATCTGAAACGCTTCACCTCCGGGTCGATCCCATTTGCCGAATTTCCCTTCATGCAAAGACAGCGCTGTCTTAAACCGACCTGCGCTGAGGAATCTGTTGCCCGCCTGTGGATAACCCGGTTATCCACAGAAAAACCCGAAAATAACGATGAACCAAGCCCGTGCCGAATCGTCATCTACAGTGAAGCACGGGGTTACATAATTATTCCAACATCACGGAGAAACACACTATGAGCACTGATGGTGCTTCAAGCCCAAGCCGCCTGCTGCCCAGGCTGCTAGGCGTCTTGCTGCTGATCATGGGGCTGGCCTTGCTGGCTGGCGGCGTCAAGCTGAGCATGCTCGGCGGGTCGCTGTACTACCTGCTCGCCGGTATCGGCATCACCCTGACCGGCGTGTTGCTGCTGGCCACCCGCCGCGCTGCGCTGGGCTTGTACGCACTGGTGTTGTTCGCCAGCACCGTGTGGGCACTGTGGGAAGTCGGCCTGGACTGGTGGCAGTTGGTGCCGCGCCTGGCCCTGCTGTTCGCCCTGGGCATCGTCATGCTGCTGCCGTGGTTTCGCCGTCCGTTGCTGCGTGGCCAGGCCGCACCGCTGGGCACTGGCGCCCTGAGCGTGGCCGTGGTGCTGGCGGGCGCTACCGCCCTGGCCAGCCAATTCACCAACCCAGGTGAAATGGTCAAGACCGGCCAACTGGACCGCGACGCGGTACCGGGCATGGCCAGTGCTGCGCCAACTCAAGCCGATGGCGACTGGAACTCCTATGGCCGTTCGGCCTTCGGTGACCGTTACTCGCCACTGGCACAGATCACCCCGGAAAACGCCCACAAGCTGGTGCCGGCGTGGACCTATCGCACTGGCGACATCCCTGGCCCAGGCGACCCCGGTGAAACCACCGCGGAAAACACCCCGCTGAAAGTCAACGGCATGCTCTACGTGTGTACACCGCACAGCCAAGTGATTGCCCTGGACCCGGACACCGGCAAGGAAATCTGGCGTTTCGACCCGAAGATCACCACCCAGGGTGCTGAAAGCTTCAAGGGTTGGGCGCACATGACCTGCCGTGGCGTGTCGTACCACGATGACGCTGCCTACGCTTCCGAGCAAAGCCCGACTGGCACTGCCAGCCCGGCCGCCGCACCAAACGCCTGCCCGAAACGCATCTTCGTGCCGACCGCCGACACCCGTCTGATCGCCCTGAACGCCGACACCGGCAAGATGTGCGAAGACTTCGGTGACAAAGGCCAGGTCGACCTGCGTGCCAACATCGGCAGCTTCGCCCCAGGCGGTTACTACTCCACCTCGCCACCGGCCGTGACCAAGAACCTGGTCGTGATCGGTGGTCACGTGACCGACAACGTTTCCATCGACGAGCCAAGCGGCGTGATCCGCGCGTTCGACGTGCACACCGGCAAGCTGGTGTGGAACTGGGACAGCGGCAACCCGGACGACACCACCCCGTTGGCCGAGGGCAAGACCTACACCCGCAACTCGCCGAACATGTGGTCCATGTTCGCCGTGGATGAAAAACTCGGCATGCTCTACCTGCCGATGGGCAACCAGATGCCCGACCAGTACGGCGGCGACCGTACCGATGAGTCCGAGAAGTATGCCGCTGGCCTGACCGCCCTGGACATCGACACCGGCCACGTGAAGTGGACCTTCCAGTTCACCCACCACGACCTGTGGGATATGGACGTGGGCGGCCAGCCTTCGCTGATCGACATCAAGACCGCTGCGGGCGTGAAGCAGGCCGTCATGGCGTCGACCAAGCAAGGCAGCATCTACGTGCTGGACCGCGCCACTGGCCAACCCGTGGTGCCGGTCAATGAGATCCCAGTGCCACAGGGCGCAGTGGCGGGCGACCGCACCTCCCCTACCCAACCCAAGTCCGACTTGAACTTCATGCCGCCGCCGTTGAAAGAACGCGACATGTGGGGCGTGACACCGTTCGACCAGATGCTGTGCCGGATCGACTTCAAATCCATGCGCTACGACGGCCCGTTCACGCCGCCGTCCCTGCAAGGTTCGATCGTGTACCCCGGCAACTTCGGCGTGTTCGACTGGGGCGGCATCTCGGTTGATCCGGTGCGCCAGATCGCTTTCGTGAACCCAAGCTACATGGCGTTCAAATCTAAGCTGATCCCGGCCGCCGACATCGCCAAGCAAGGCCCACGCGTCAGCGAAACCGAAGGCGTGCAGCCGAACAAAGGCGCGCCGTATGGTGTGATCCTTGAAGCACTGCTGTCGCCGATGGGCCTGCCGTGCCAGGCACCGGCCTGGGGCTACGTGGCGGCGGTCGACCTGACCACCCACCAGACCATCTGGATGCACAAGAACGGCACCGTGCGTGACAGCTCGCCGGTTCCAGTCCCGCTGACCATGGGCGTGCCTAGCCTGGGCGGTACGTTCACCACCGCCGGTGGCGTCGCGTTCCTCAGCGGCACCCTGGACCAGTACCTGCGTGCCTATGACGTGAAAAACGGCAAGCAACTGTGGGAAGGCCGCCTGCCTGCAGGCGCGCAAACCACCCCGATGACCTACACCGGCAAGGACGGCAAGCAATACGTGCTGGTCATGGCGGGCGGTCACGGTTCCCTGGGCACCAAGCAGGGTGATTATGTAATGGCGTTCAAACTGCCGGATTAAGTAGCACTGGCGGTAAAACAAAGGCGGCTGCCCAGATGGGCAGCCGCTTTTTTTTGCCTGCCGAAAATACCCCGGCGGTTGCCCCTCTGCCCTTTAAAGCTAATTTAGTGCGCACGCCCTGCGTAATACAAAAGGCGTACGGATAAAACTTTAAAGGGAGCTTCACTGCATGACGGACCATGTCGCGACAAAACCGACTCTTTCCACGTCCACAAAAATCCTGGAACTTGAACACCTCAACACTGCCAGTTTGAAAAAACTCATCAGTGGTGAAGTGCTCGCCATTCGGGTACCTGAATTTGCCAACGCAACCACCAGCGCACGGTTGATTCAGGCCATCGACGACACCGCCAGCCTGGAACACTACGGCCATGAAACCTACGAAGAGGGGCGCGTGGTTCAGCACTTCTATGGTGTGCATCGCTGGGGCACCCCGTTCAACTCCACGTACGGCAAGGCCGCCGGCAGTGATGCCCAAGAGAAATATTATGCTGACGCGGCCCGTATGCGCGGCCTTATCGACAGCCTCTGTGCGCCGCAAACGCCGCCCCTTCAACAGCTGATGGAACAGTTCCAGGCGCTCTGGCCGCAAGGTGCAACCGCCGCTGCGTTCCAGGGCCAGCCGATGTTTTGCGGGATCATCCGCGTCATGTTCCCGGAGACGGCGCACCTCTCGGAAACGGTGCCCCATGTGGATTGTCTGCCCCGTTCAATCGCTGAGTTGCAGCAGCAATTCAGCGCCAATATCTATCTTGAAACGCCGCCTTCGGGAGGCGAGTTGATCATCTGGGATACCCAAGCCTTTAGCTATGACCAGGTGCAGCGCTTCGAGGGTGCCCAACTGCCCGAACAGTGTTTACAGAAACCGCTGCGCATCCGCCCACGCCAGAACGAACTGGTGCTCATCAATACCCGCCGCCCCCACGCCATCTGCGGGTTCGATTCGGGAAAACGCGTGAGCATGCAGTCGTTTATCGGCTATACAGCCGGTGAACCGTTTTACTTCTGGTGCTAATACTTTTGTTGCTCGTGCACATGGACGTTTATCTATGACCCCCGAAGAATTCCGCCAACATGGCTATGCCATGATCGACCTGATTGCAGACTACCGACAAAACATCGAACAACGCGGCGTGCAGCCCACTACCCAACCTGGCGAGATCAAAGCCGCCCTGCCGGCCAGCCCGCCTGACACCGCCGACCCCTTCGAACAGATCATGGGCGACGTCGAAAAACTGATCATGCCCGGCTTGCTGCATTGGCAGCATCCCAGTTTCTTCGGGTTCTTCCCTTCCAATGTGGAACTGTCCTCAGTGCTCGGCGATTGCCTGAGCACCGGCCTGGGCGTGATTGGGTTGTCCTGGCAATCCAGCCCGGCCCTCACCGAAATCGAGGAAGTCACCACCGATTGGCTGCGCGACATGCTCGGCCTGGGCAACACATGGAGCGGTGTGATCCAGGACTCTGCGTCCACCTCCACCCTGGTGGCGCTTATCAGCGCCCGGGAACGCAGCTCCGATTACGCGCTGATGCACGACGGCCTGCAAAACAGCGGCGCGCCCCTGATCGTCTACACCTCTGCCCATGCCCACAGCTCGGTCAACAAGGCGGCGATCCTGGCCGGGTTCGGCCAGAACCACATCCGCACCATCGCCACCGATGCACACAATGCAATGTCGCCCCAGGCATTGGTGCAGGCCATCGAACAGGACCTGGCCGCCGGCAACACGCCCTGCGTGGTGATTGCCACCACCGGCACCACAGCCGCCATGGCGATCGACCCTCTGGATGCGATTGGCGACCTCACCCAACGCCACGGCCTGTGGCTGCATGTGGACTCGGCCATGGCTGGCGCGGCAATGATCCTGCCGGAATGCCGAGCCCTGTGGGATGGCATCGAAAAGGCTGACTCGCTGGTGCTCAACCCGCACAAATGGCTGGGCGCGGCCTTCGATTGCTCGGTGTACTTTGTGCGTGACCCCGAGCATTTGATTCGCATCATGACCACTAACCCGAGCTACCTGCAGTCCAGCGCAGACGGCCAAGTGCGAAACTACCGTGACTGGCGGATCTCCCTGGGCAGCCGCTTTCGCGCCTTGAAGTTGTGGTTTCTGATACGCGAGCAAGGCGTCAGCGGCCTGCAAGCGCGGCTGCGGCGAGACCTGGCCAATGCGCGCTGGCTGGCAGAGCAGATCGAAGCCACTGAGCACTGGACACTGGTGGCCACGCCCGCCCTGCAAACCCTGTGCATTCGCCATGAACCGCCGGGGTTGGCAGGCCAGGCCCTGGATACTCACACCCGAGCCTGGGCAGAAAAACTCAACCAGTCAGGCGATGCCTACGTCACCCCCGCCCTCCTCGATGAGCGCTGGATGGTGCGGGTGTCCATCGGCGCACTGGGCACCGAACGCCAGCATGTCCAAAGGTTGTGGGCGCGACTGCAAACACTGGTCGCTGAAACACCTTCCAAGTAGCCCCCCAGTGGCGAGGGAGCTTGCTCCCGCTGGAGTGCGAAGCGCTCCCAGGATTTTGGGGCCGCTGCGCAGCCCAGCGGGAGCAAGCTCCCTCGCCACAGTTAAACTCTCTAGGTAGGCACCCGTTCACGCCGCATCCACCGCTCGAACGCCATGGCATTGAGCGGCCGGCTGATCAGGTAACCCTGGGCGGTGTCGCAGTTCCAGCGTTTGAGCAAGGTGAGGCTGTGTTCGAACTCCACGCCCTCGGCCACCACCTTGAGCCCCAGGCTATGGCTCATCTCGATGGTGGAACGCACGATCACGCCGTCGCCGCTGGTGCTGTCGAGGTTGCGTATAAAGGACTGGTCGATCTTCAGTTCTTGCACCGGCAGGCGCTGCAGCTGTGCGAGGGAGGAGTAACCGGTGCCGAAATCATCCACCGACAGGCTAATCCCGCAGTTGCGCAGTTGCTCCAGCACGCTGAGGGCCTGCTGCGGGTTGTGCATGATGGCGCTCTCGGTGATTTCAAAAATCAAATGCTCGGCGCTCACGTGGTACTGAGCCAATAGCGCAGTAACGCGAATGGCCAAGTCGTCATCCGCCAAGTCGTTCACGGAGATATTCACCGACAGTTGGATAACCAGCCCACGCTGCGCCCATTCGGCAATCTGGCGGATGGCTTCCTCGATCACCCACAGCGTTAGCGCGCCCATGCTGCCGGTGCGTTCGGCCAGGGGAATGAACTCTGCGGGGGACACTTGCCCCAGCGTCGGGTGTTGCCAGCGCAGCAAGGCTTCGGCCTGGCTCACGTGCCCGTGCCGCAGGTCGAGCTTGGGCTGATAGCACAGGAACAACTCGCCTTCGATCACAGCGCGGCGCAAGTCGCGAATCAGGGTGATCTGGCGTTGGTGGGCGAGGTCGCGGTCCGGTTGGTAGATCTGCAAGTGCCCCGGCAGGTTGGCCGCGTCGTGCCGGGCGATGGCCGCGCGATTGATCAATTCTTCCACCTGCTGCCCATCAGCAGGGTACGCGGCGATGCCGATGCTCACCTCATGGCGCACTTCGTCATTGCCGATGCGCAGGGGTTCGGTCAACGCCCCATGCAACTGGTCGGCGCGGGCCACGGCGCAGTCGATCTCGGTGTTTTCCAGCAATAACAGAAACTCACTGCCGGCGATGCGCGCCGCGGTGTCGCTGGCCAACAGGCTCATGGACAAGCAGCGGCTGGCCTCGCACAACATGTGCTCGACACCTTCGGGGCCAAACCCTTCGTTGATGACCCGGTAGTTTTCAATGCCTACGTACAGCAATACCACCGGCCGCCGTGCGCTGATCGCACTGCCCAGGCGCTCCATGGCCAGGGCGCGGTTGGGCAGGCCGGTGAGCGGGTCATGCAAGGCATTGTGGGCCAGTTGCCGCTCACGCAGGGCAATGCCGCTTTGCATGGCATTGAATGCACGCGCCAGCAGGCCGAACTCGTCGTGGCTACGCACCCGCACCGGGGTGCGGTAGTCACCGGCCCCGATCCGTTCAGCGGCTTGCACCAGCGCATTGAGCGGGCGTGACACGCGCCGCGCCAGGAATAACGCCACCGCCAGGGACACCAGCAGCACCGCCAGGGCAATCCCCATGAACTGCCGGTCCAGCGGCGCGAAGGATTCCAGTGCATGGTCCAGCGGGCTTTGCAGCAACACGCGCACTTCATCGCCTTCGCCGCTGTTGGCCAAGGGCAGCACCTGGCTGAGCACACGCTGGCCATGGAACAGCTGGATCTTCGCCTCGGGATCGACCTGCGTGCCATGCAAGAGCCTGATGATGCTTGGGCGCCAATTGCCAGGGTGGGTGGTGAACAGCTGACCGAGATGGCCGTCCTGCACGCTGAGGAACGACACCTCCAGGTTACTCATGGAGCGCAGCTCGTGGGCAAATTGCGTGTCCATGGGAAAACCCATGACCACGCGGGCGATGGGCACAGGCCCGAGCACATCCTTTTGCACCAGCAAATAGGGGCGCCCGGCCATGGCGACGATCAACATTTGCTGGCCGCTGCGCCGCGCCTTGCGCAAGGCATCGGCATACGGGAACAGCTGGCCGCGCGTCTGCACCAGCAGGGTACTGACCATGACCCGGTCATCCAGGCCCAGGACAAAAACTTCGCTGGAACTGACCCCGGTACCATGGGTACCCAGCGCCTCCAGGATCGGCACCGTGCGGCCCCCGGCCACCGCCTGCTTGAACGGCCCATCGGCGGTGAGCCAGTCCAACCCGGACTGCAAGCGGCGCCCGCGCAGGTCCAGCAGGCGCTCGAACACCTGCCGCCCGGTGTTCAGCTGTACGTCGGCCTGGTTCTCCACCGCGCGAGTAGTGGCGGCCTTCACCGCAAAATAAGTGGCGGCTACGACCACCAACAACAACAGCGCCAGCACCCCGGCGATGCGGGTCTGAAACGTGTGGCGCCAGTGCATGGCCGCGCCCTCGGGCCGCGCTCGTCGCTCTTGGCCGTGCTTTCCTGGTGTCATACGCGTCCCTGCCGACTGCTAACCGGCGTCAAAAAAACATCCTTTTTTATGGGGAATTTTATTAAAGCAGGTTAGCTGGGACTGGGGATAAGTAAACCCATTAAAATAGGGGGTTTAGCGTCACATTATTGACTCTATTTTCACTAGGCCGCCTAGTTACCTCGTGCCCGCATGAAATCCCCCCAACGCCTCACCAGATAATTGTGCTCATCCATCACCGAGTTCCACACCGCAATATGCCCCATGCGTTGCTCATAAGAGCCTCCATCACGCACCTCTCCAATATCAATCAACGGCAAGCCATCGCTGCCCAGCAACTCTTCGCGCGCGGGTTTGCCCGCGTACCAGTAATCCCATTCGGCACTGCTCAAGTGGTCTCGCGTGCGCGCCGGGTTACCGATGTAGTAACCCTGGCGGGCCATCACGGCGCCAGGCCAGCCGGACAGCCACCAATTCAAATACGCGTAGGCCGCGTCCAGCACCGGCCCCTTGGCATGCCGTGACAGGGACAGGCCGCCGAACCAGGCACGATAGCCCTCGCGAGGCACGGCCAAGCGGTATTTCACCCCCGCGCGGTGCAGACGCATCAAGGTCGGCGACCAAAGGCTCTGGATATCGATGCTCGGGCTGAGCATCAATTGCGCGGCCTCTTCATCATCCGACCAGAACGCGGCGAAGTGCCCTTGTTTCTGCTTGCGCACCAGGATATCGGCCAGCACGTCGATCTCTTCGATGCTCATGTTGCCGATATCCTTGAACGTGGCAAGGCCGGCACCCTGCACTGCCAACGCTGCATCCAGGGCGCCGATGGCCGCGTCGCTTTGCAGCGCGGTGCGGGCGCCCCAGGCCGGGTCGAGCAACCAGCCCCAGCTTTCATTGCCATGACAGAAACCGTCGGGCAAACGTTCAGGGCGGTAGGCGAAGCTATCTGCGTTGTGGGTCAACGGCAACATACTGATGCGCTCAGTGACGGTGCTGCCCAGGCTGCCGTCGTGCTGCACGAACAGCCGCTCACTGGGCACACTGCCGCTGCCCAGGCGGTCATTGGCCGAGAGGCGGCCGCGCTTGGGCAGGTCATTGATCTCGTGCCACAGGGCGATACGCCGCGTGTCGATGGGCTGAATCGCCCGCGCCGGCCACACAAAGTCCACGTTGTGGAACCATTGGTCATACAGGTCGTAGCTATCGGGCTGCATCACTGCAATGCGCTGGGCCTGCTCGACGTCATGCACTTGGTACACCAGGCGAATGCCCAACTCCTGCTCGGCGCGTCTACGCAACGTTTCGAGCAGGGTCACGGAAGTGCCGAGGACGCGTAAGGTGATCATGCCGCGAACCGCCGGGAGAACACCTCAAAGGAGCGGCGCAACAATGCCGGGTCAAGGCCGCGCAAAATAAACACCAACCGCGATTGCCGGTCGCTGCCCGGCCACGCGGGCAAATGGGTCGGGGTATGCAGGCAGTGCTGCACGCCATGAATGACGATGGGAGCGTTACTGGCGTTCACGTTGAGCAGCCCTTTGACACGAAGGATTCGTTCGCCGTGGCATCTTAGCAGCATCGACAGCCACACCCCGAAACCGACCCAGTCCAGCGGCTGATCGAAGGTCAAACAGCACACCTGCGCGGCGCCGTGGCAGGCCGTGGTGGTTTGATGCAGTTGCCAGCGGCTGACTTCCAGGGCCGGCTCGGCGCTGCGCAAGCCTTCCCCCAGCAGCAGTTGCTCACCGCTTCGGACAGCCTGGGTATCGAGGATCGGCGTACCGGCGTTGAGGGCCCGCAGGTGCGTGCGCAGGGGCTCGCAGTCGTCGACCAGGTCGGTCTTGCTCAGCAGCAAGCGATCCGCTGCCGCCACTTGCGCCAACCACTCCGGGTGCAGGCGCTCTTGCAGAGCGGCATGGCTGGCATCGACCAGCGTGATGACCAGGCCGATATGAAAGCGCCCTCGCAACTGCATGTCGTTGTTCAAAGTTGCCAGGATCGGCGCCGGGTCGGCCAGGCCGGTGGTTTCCAGGATCACCCGTTTGAACGCCGGAATCTCCCCACGCTCGCGACGCTGTAGCAGGCCAAGCAGCGCATCTTTCAACTCACCGCGAATCGAGCAGCACACGCAACCGCTGGGCAACAGCACGGTGTCTGGCGCGACCTCTTCCACCAGCAGATGATCGATACCGACGTCGCCGAATTCATTGATCAGCAAAGCGGTGTCACCGAGGCTCTCGCCTTGCAGCAGGCGGGTAAGCAAGGTGGTTTTGCCACTGCCGAGGAAGCCGGTGATTACATTCAGGGCGATGCTCATTTTCTACCTCCACTCACTGTAGGAGCGAGCTTGCTCGCGAAAAACCAGAGAGCGCCGCGTTCATCCAGGCAGCGCGTTATCGTTAACTTTTTTCGCGAGTACGCTCGCGCCTACAATGGGTTGTGTTCCAAATGGTCGAGCAGGGTGGGATCGAGGGGATCCAAGGGCCGCCCCAGCATGCTTTCAGCTGCTTGCCAGAGTGGGTCCAAACCGCTCGCCAGTGCCTGTTTACCGGTGGCACCGATTAGCAGGTAAGAGGCACCTTGAAAGTCTTCGACCTTGAGCCGGAACACCGCCAGCACCTGGTTGATCGCCGCAATCCGGCGCAAGCGCTCACGCCGTCGCGGCAAGGCGTCGCCCAAAGGGTCGCTCCAGTGCAGGTCTTCACCCAACAGCCCGCAAAGTCCACACATGGCTACACCCCGCTCATGGCATGACGTCGCCGGAATTCGGCCCCAGGGTCTGGCCCACGAACAGGTTGCCGCCGGGCTCGCTGGCCAGCAGTACCGCCACCGGCGCGACTTCATCCGCCAGGCCGAAGCGGCCCAGCGGCAGCTCGGTGGCCTTGGCGCGTTTCCAGGTGTCGCTGATGCCGCCCACCAACGGCGTTTCGATGGGCCCTGGGGCGATGGCGTTGACCAGCACATTGTCCTTGGCCACTTCCAACGCCAGGGATTTGGTAAAGCCGATCACCCCGGCCTTGGCTGCAGCATAATGGGTCAGCTCGGCGCCGCCCTTGATACCCAGTTGCGAGGCAACGTTAATGATCCGCCCCCAGCGCTGCGCAAGCATATGCGGCAAGGCGCGCTGGCTGGCGATAAAGACGCTGGTGAGATCGACGCGCAGCATGTCGTTCCACATCTCAATGCTCAGATCGACACAACGCGCCTGGGTGAGCATGCCGGCGTTGTTGACCAGGATGTCGATGCCGCCAAAGTGTTCGACGCAGCGGTCGACACTGGCCTGGGCGCCTTCGACGCTGCCGACGTCGGCCAGGCATTCGACCACCTCGGCACCCAGGTTGCGGCAGGTGATCGCGGTTTCAGCCAGGCTCGCGGCATTACGGTCGGCCAGCAGCAGGCGTGCGCCTTCAGTGGCGTAGGCGCGGGCGATGGCGGCACCGATGCCGCTGCCGGCGCCGGTGATGACGGCGCGGCGGTGAGTGAGTTGACTCATAAAAACTCCTGAAAAAACACGGTTCCCTGTGCGAGGGGCTTGCCCCCTCCCACATTTAGGTTGAGCACGTCAGTCCGGCCAGCGCACGGTCAGGCCACCGTCGATCACAATGCTTTGGCCCGTCAGGTAGCTCGACGCATCACTGGTCAAGAACTGCACCAGCGACGCCACCTCATCCGCCCGCCCGACTCGCCCCAGCGGGATCGCACGCGCCGCTTTCGCCAGGCCCTCAGGCCCCAACGAGTTCTGCGCATCCAACGACTGCGGCGTCTCGATCAAGCCGGGAATCACCGCATTGCAGCGAATCCCCAAGGGCGCCAACTCCACCGCCAATGAACGACACAGCCCCGGCACGCCGGCCTTGGCCGCCGCGTAATGGCTGTGTTCCTGCCAGCCATACACCCCACCGGCAATCGACGATATCGCCACCAGCGCACCGCCTTCGTTCATGTGCCGAGTCGCGGCGCGGAAGGTGCGCATTACCCCGGTCAAGTCGACATTGAGCATCTCGTCCCACAGCGCGTCGGTCATCTCCAGCAACGGCGCGCGGCGCAACAACCCGGCGTTGGCCACCGCGTAATCCAGGCGTCCGAAATGCTGCACGGCCTGCTCGGCAAGGGCGTCAACCGAGGCGCTATTGCCCACGTCCAAGGGCAGCATCACGCACTCGCCGCCCGCCTCTTGCACCTGCGACACGGTGGCCTGCGGGTCATGGGGATCAGCCGGGTAATACCCGCCCACCACCGCCACACCACTGCGCGCGTACGCCACGGCGAGGGCTTGGCCGATGCCGCTGGCGGCACCGGTAATCAAGGCAACTTTGCGTTTCATCGAACACTCCTTACTGGACAGTTTCCGGGCGTACATGGCGCGCGGCGAACATCAGGGCTCCGGACAGGAAACACGGCAACGCACCAAACCACAGCGCGGCGGTCTGCCAGTCACTGCCGCCGGCCAATACTTGGGTGGCACCAAAGCCTGCGACCACTGCACCAATCGGGCCCATGGCATGGATGATCGCGCCGCCAGTGGCGCGGATGCTGGTGGGGAAACTTTCGCTGATAAAAAACAGGGCCGCCGAGTACGGTCCGATCAAAAAGAACAGGCCCAGGCTATACAGCCCGACCACCATCGGCATATTGCTGGGCCCAAACAGCATGCCGGCGAACGCCAGGCCGCCGAGCATCCAGCCAAGGCCGATCACGTTGCGCCGGCCGATCTTGTCGCCCATCCAGCCGTGGCTGAGGTAGCCGCAGTAACCCACCAGGTTCGACAGCACCAGGATGATCAGCGAGTTCTCGAACGAGATGTGGTGCACGCTGACAATGACTGAAGTTCCCAACACACTGAACACCTGGATCGCCGCCCAGTTGAGCAGCAGCGCGGCACCGATCACTAGGGTGGCACGGCGCGCCGGGCCACGGAACGCGGCTTTGAGGCCGGCCTTGCTGTGCTCGTCGTAGTCCACGCCGTAAGTTTCAGCGACGTTCTGTGCGTCTTTTACCGCACCGCTTTTGCGCAGTTGACTGATGCGCTGGTGGATCTGGAACTGCGGGCTCTCCTTGAGCTTGCGCGCCATGATCGCGATCGCAATGGCCGGGACGGCGGCGAAGATAAAGCAGCCCTGCCAGCCGACAATCGGCAGCAACAGCGCGGTCAAACCTGCGGCGATCAATGCACCGACCGGCCAGCCGCCCTGCACCAGGCTGTAGATAAACCCGCGCCGCTTGGTCAGCCGCGGATCCTCGGAGGCGCCATACAGTTCGCTCAAGTAGGTGGCGTTGACGGTCTCCTCGGCATAACCCAGGCCGCCCAACGAACGGATCAGAATCAGCGGCGACTTGCCCCACGCGCCGCCAATGGCGGTGAGTGCCGAGCACAACGCGGAGCCGGCCACGGTGAAGATAATGCCGGTGCGCCGCCCCAACTTATCGACCACGGGGCCAATGGCAAAGGCCACCACCGCCGTGCCCACTGCCACCCAGGTCGCAATCTCAGCTTGCTCGACTTCACCCCAGCCGAAGTGCCGGCCAATTTCCGGCAGCAAGGTGCCGAACAGAATGAAATCGTACACCGCAAACACCCAGGCAAAAAACGCGATCCAGGTGGCAAAGCGCACTTCCTTGGATGTCAGTTGCCGGGGTTTCCAGCCAGTCAGGTCAAGCTTGTTGTAGATAGACATGAATCGCGCCTCAAGGGATAGGGGGTTGCCCTTCTGTAGGAGCGTGCTTGCTCGCGAAGAACGCACAGGCACTGCGTAAAACCAGGTGGCCTGCGTTATCGTTGACGACCTTCGCGAGCAAGCTCGCGCCTACCGGGTGGACGTCAGGTACGCGGTTGGCGGCGGATAAAATCGTCGGCGATTTCGTCGAAGGTGACGAAGCGCACGCCGGCATGGCTCTGGATGTGTTCGATCAAGCGCTCCAGCATCAACAGCACTTGCGGGCGGCCAGACACGTCGGGGTGGATGGTCATGGTGAACACGGCATGTTCGTGTTCGCGGTAGACCCAGTCGAACTGGTCACGCCACATTTCTTCCAGATGGCGCGGGTTGACGAAGCCGTGGCTGTTGGGGGCTTTCTTGATGAACATCATTGGCGGCAGGTCGTCCAGGTACCAGTTCGCCGGGATCTCCACCAGGTCGGTTTCTTCGCCGCGCACCAAAGGCTTCATCCAGGTGTCGGGGTGCTGGCTGTAGTCGATCTTGGTCCAGCTATCCCCCTTGCGCACGTAGTAGGGGTGGAAGTCGTTGTGCATCAAGCTGTGGTCGTACTTGATGCCTTTTTTCAGCAGCAGCTCGTTGGTGACCTTGCTGAATTCCCACCATGGCGCAACGTAGCCGGTGGGGCGTTTGCCGGTGACCTGGGTGATCAGGTCGATGGATTTGTCGAGCACGATCTCTTCTTGCTCGGCGGTCATGGCGATGGGGTTTTCGTGACTGTAGCCATGCACACCGATTTCGTGGCCGGCGTCGGCCACAGCCTTCATCTGCTCGGGAAAGGTTTCCATCGAGTGGCCCGGGATAAACCAGGTGGTGCGCAAGCCGTAGCGTTCGAACAATTTGAGCAGGCGCGGCGCGCCGACTTCACCGGCGAACAGGCCACGGGAGATGTCGTCGGGCGAATCTTCGCCGCCATAGGAACCGAGCCAACCGGCGACGGCGTCCACGTCAACGCCAAATGCACAGAGAATATCTTTAGCCATGGTGTGTCTCCTTAACGAGTCAGTACGGATTCAACGGCCAACGCCGCGCCTAACAAGCGTGCGTCTTCGCCGGTCGGGGCGCTGAGCAGCAACCCGGTGGGCAAGCCCAGGGCGTCGCGGCCGCTGGGCAAGCTGACGCCTGGCATGTCGAGCAAACTGCCAGGCATGGTCAGGCGCAGGGTGGCGAGGTTGGTGGTGACGAACAGCTCGTCGTCAGCCTCCAGCGCTGCCAAAGGCGGGGCGACGTGGGCGACGGTCGGTGTTATCAACAGGGCACCGTCGAGGTCATCGGGCAATTGCTGTTGCAGCCGCCGACGCGCTTCGATCACGTACAGGCGTTGACGGGCCGGCAGCGCGCTTGCGGCTTCGAGACGGCGGCGTACACGGGGATCGAGTTGCTCGGCGTCGGTGCTTTTCAGTAAGGCTTCATGCAGGGCAAACGCTTCGAATGAACCGAGCCAGCCGTGCTCTTTGATCAGCGCCAGCGTGGCCTGGAACGGGACGGATGGGCGCACCTCGATCAACGCACCGGACGCCCTCAGCTGGTCGGCGGCGCGCAGCAGGTTATCGCGCACGGCCGGCTCGATACCTTCCAGCGCGCCTTGCTCCAAGACCAGGCGCAGGCCCTTGAGGCTAGTGGCGACATGGCGCTGACTTCGGCCATGGAGCACGTCGTCGAGGGCCAAGGCATCACGCACACTGCGCGTCAGCGGCCCGAGGCTGTCGAGGCTGTGCGCCAGAGGAAAAACGCCCTCACGGCTGTAGCGCTGGCAACTGCTGCGATACCCCACCACGCCATTGAGTGCCGCAGGGATGCGGATCGAGCCAGCGGTGTCGGTGCCCATGGCAATCGGCACAATGCCCGCCGCCACGGCGACCGCCGACCCCGAGGACGAACCGCCGGGAATGCGTGGCTGATCGCTGCTGCTCGGGTTATGGGGTGTTCCGAAATGCGGGTTCAGGCCCAGACCGGAGTAGGCCAGTTCGCTGAGGTTGGTCTTGCCCAGGCTGACCATACCGGCGCGACACAACCGTTCAACACAGGGCGCGTCTTGCACGGCAGCCGGCGCATGGCGACGGTAGGCAGCACCGGCAGTGGTGACACTGCCGGCCATGTCGAACAAATCTTTCCAAGCCAGAGGCACGCCGTCGAACTGGCTCACAGGCTGCCCGGCGCGCCAGCGTGCGGCGGATGCTTGAGCCTCACGCCGAGCACGCTCAGCCGTCAGAGAGATGAACACGCTGGGGGCCATGCTTGCATGAAGAAGGGCTTGTTCAAGCACCTGCACCGGATCACTGCGACCACTGGCGAAGGCTTCGGCCATGGAAGTGGCATCGGACATCAAGATGACCCTCTAAAATGTACAAATTAATAAAATGTACATTTTGTAAAGGCAGCTTTCGTGCCAGTCTCATCAGCGCGTGTTCCCCACGCTTCAGGTTTTATCTGCTGAGGTACGGGCTAGATGCCTTTTGATGAGGTGAAAAAATTGGCGAAGAGATGGACCTGCGTCCCGAATGGGATAATGTATCTTTTATTAGAAAATACATTTTGGTGCAAAAAAGTAACATCACGTCTTCCACGGCCCCAAAAATGTGCCGCCGACGTGGCGCAGAGTGACAGCCCATCTATGAGAGAATCCCCGGCCAGTGCCCTACAAGCCCCAGAGCTCTTTACCTAGAGAAACAGATGAAAACAGTGTCCGCCTCGGCCTCCCGTTACGCGATGATTCACCAGATTTTGCGCGACGCGATCGTCAACGGCACCGCCCGTCACGGGTTGGTCTTGCTTGAAGCGCCGCTGGCTGAACTGTTCGGCACCAGCCGTGTGCCGGTGCGCAAGGCGCTGGACCTGTTGCATGCCGAAGGGCTGATTTGCCGCTTCAATGGCCGCGGTTACCTGATCAATCCTGACGGCCTGAACATGGAGCCTCTGCGCCTGCCGTTAAGCCATGGGCATCTGGGCCTCAACCACGACGACGAGCTGGTAGACACCCGGCCATTAGGCGAGCGGATTGTCGAGGAGATCGGCGCGGCGCTGTCCACTTGCATCGCGTTCGGCCATTACCGCTTGGATGAGCAAGCCGCCGCTGACCATTACGGCGTCAGCCGCGCCGTGGTGCGCGAAGCGCTGATGCGCCTGCGCGATCGCGGCCTGGTGGAAAAGGAGCCCTACTCCCAATGGCTGGCCGGGCCGTTGACCGCCCGCGAAGTCACCGAAGACTACGAGCTGCGTGCCTGCCTGGAGCCCGAAGCCCTGCGCCAGAGCGCGCCTGACCTTGACCGCGACCTGCTCCAGACAATGTTGCAGCGCGTGCTCGACGCCCAGGCCAGCCCCCATTGCAGCCTGGAAGCCATCGAACAAATTGAAGAAGACTTGCACCAGCGCTGCCTGGCCGGCCTGCAAAACCGCAAGATCGCCGCACTGATCCGCCAGGGCCAGAGCCCGATGATCATCAGTCGAATTTTCTACCGTTTGCTGGGGATCGGCGCCGATCCTGCCATGTTAGCCGAACATCGGCTGATACTTGAGCTGTTGCTGCATGGGGCATTTGATGCTGCGGCGCTGAACCTGCGCGAGCATTTGCAGCGGGCCAGCCAGCGCATGTTGCAGCGCCTGAAAGTGCTCTCGGTACTCCCCGAACAACCGCTGCCTGCCTACCTGCACAAAATCAGCTGAGAAGGTGAGTGGGGCTTGCTCCCTCCCCCACCTTGGCCGCACCTCTCCCGTTATTTCATGCAAATTGTTGCTAACGACGCCGCCCCATTGAAACCACCGCAACCCCGCCCCATCTAACCTGCATACTTACTGATGCAGGTGCCCCATGAGCGACCAGCAAGAATTTCCAGATTACGACCTCAACGATTACGCCGACCCCGAAAACGCTGAAACCCCCTCGTCCAATACTGGCCTGGCCCTGCCTGGGCAAAACCTGCCGGACAAGGTCTACATCATCCCGATCCACAATCGGCCGTTTTTCCCGGCCCAAGTGTTGCCGGTGATCGTCAATGAAGAGCCCTGGGCCGAGACCCTGGAGTTGGTGAGCAAATCCGACCACCATTCCCTTGCGCTGTTTTTCATGGACACGCCGCCCGAAGACCCACGGCACTTCGACACCTCCGCCCTGCCGCTATACGGCACCCTGGTGAAGGTGCACCACGCCAGCCGCGAGAACGGCAAGCTGCAGTTCGTGGCCCAGGGCCTGACCCGCGTGCGCATCAAGACCTGGCTCAAGCACCACCGCCCACCGTACCTGGTGGAAGTCGAATACCCGCACCAGCCCAGCGAGCCGACCGACGAGGTCAAGGCCTACGGCATGGCGCTGATCAATGCGATCAAGGAACTATTGCCCCTCAACCCGCTGTACAGCGAAGAGTTGAAGAACTACCTCAACCGCTTCAGCCCCAACGACCCGTCGCCGCTCACCGATTTCGCCGCCGCCCTCACCTCGGCCACCGGTAATGAGCTGCAGGAAGTGCTGGACTGCGTGCCCATGCTCAAGCGCATGGAAAAAGTGCTGCCGATGCTGCGCAAAGAGGTAGAAGTCGCGCGCCTGCAAAAAGAACTCTCCGCCGAAGTGAACCGCAAGATCGGCGAGCACCAGCGTGAGTTCTTCCTCAAGGAACAACTCAAGGTCATCCAGCAGGAGCTGGGCCTGACCAAGGACGACCGCAGCGCCGACGTCGAACAGTTCGAACAGCGCCTGCAAGGCAAGGTGTTGCCGGCCCAGGCACAGAAGCGCATCGATGAAGAGCTGAACAAACTGTCGATCCTGGAAACCGGTTCGCCGGAGTATGCCGTCACGCGCAACTATCTGGACTGGGCCACCTCGGTGCCGTGGGGCGTGTACGGGGCCGACAAACTCGACCTCAAGCACGCGCGCAAAGTGCTCGACAAGCACCATGCGGGCCTGGATGACATCAAGAGCCGCATCCTCGAATTCCTCGCCGTGGGCGCCTACAAGGGCGAAGTCGCCGGTTCTATCGTATTGCTGGTAGGCCCGCCGGGCGTGGGCAAGACCAGTGTGGGCAAGTCCATCGCCGAATCCCTGGGGCGGCCGTTCTATCGCTTCAGTGTCGGCGGCATGCGCGACGAGGCCGAGATCAAGGGCCACCGCCGCACCTACATCGGCGCCCTGCCCGGCAAGCTGGTGCAGGCGTTGAAAGACGTGGAAGTGATGAACCCGGTGATCATGCTCGACGAGATCGACAAGATGGGCCAGAGCTTCCAGGGCGACCCGGCGTCGGCGCTGCTGGAAACCCTGGACCCGGAGCAGAACGTCGAATTCCTCGACCATTACCTGGACCTGCGCCTGGACCTGTCCAAAGTGCTGTTCGTGTGCACCGCCAACACCCTGGACTCGATCCCGGGGCCGTTGCTGGACCGCATGGAAGTGATTCGCCTGTCGGGCTATATCACCGAAGAAAAAGTCGCCATCGCCAAGCGTCACCTGTGGCCCAAGCAATTGGAAAAAGCCGGCGTGGCGAAAAATAGCCTGACCATCAGCGACGGCGCCTTGCGCGCGTTGATCGACGGTTATGCGCGAGAGGCCGGCGTGCGGCAGTTGGAGAAGCAACTGGGCAAGCTGGTGCGCAAGGCGGTGGTAAAACTGCTGGATGAGCCGGACTCGGTGATCAAGATTGGCAACAAGGACTTGGAAAGCTCCCTGGGCACGCCCGTGTTCCGTAACGAGCAAGTACTGTCTGGCACCGGCGTGATTACCGGCCTGGCGTGGACCAGCATGGGCGGCGCCACCTTGCCGATCGAAGCGACGCGCATCCACACGCTCAACCGCGGCTTCAAGCTCACCGGGCAGTTGGGTGAAGTGATGAAAGAGTCCGCCGAAATCGCCTACAGCTACATCAGTTCCAACCTGAAGTCGTTTGGCGGCGATGCGAAGTTCTTCGATGAAGCCTTCGTGCACTTGCACGTGCCGGAAGGCGCCACCCCCAAAGACGGCCCGAGTGCCGGCGTGACCATGGCCAGTGCGTTGCTGTCCCTGGCCCGCAACCAACCGCCGAAAAAAGGCGTGGCGATGACTGGCGAACTGACCTTGACCGGGCATGTACTGCCGATTGGCGGGGTGCGCGAGAAGGTGATCGCGGCGCGGCGCCAGAAGATTCACGAATTGATCCTGCCGGAGCCCAACCGTGGCAGCTTTGAGGAACTGCCGGATTACCTGAAGGAAGGGATGACGGTGCACTTTGCCAAGCGGTTTGCGGATGTGGCGAAGGTGTTGTTCTAATCTCTCCCTGAATAAAACCTTCTAAATAAGCTGACACCAATAAATCGGGTATTAACAACTGTTAACTCTGACAGTTGTTAATACCCGACATTTCCCAATACTGGACAAGGTCTGAAAGATCACTGTCCGGCAAAAGGGGAAAATGATGACTAACAATTCACGTGTTGATCAGGTTGTAATCGGTAATTTCACAGCCACTGTCGGTAATGTGCAGATGAAAGTCGCCAACGCGTCGATGGCACACCACGCTCACACCGTTCAATTTAACGCTCTTCAAGAGTACGGCTCGCCAAACGATCCCAAATACAGCTCCTTCCATGTGGTGATCAATAGTCAAACCCCGACGGGAAAGCACTCGTATCCTAAAGACAAAGGGTTGAGTCGTTTACACTACGCCGAGCTTAACCCCCTCCCCGTTCTCTCAGCAGAAATCACTGAAGGCACCTACGAAATCATCACTAATAAAAGTGGTGATTACACCCTCTCCTTTGACGTGGTGCTGGGGGCGCTGAACAAGTTGCGGGCAACAGGCAAGTTCGAATTCTCTGCGCGATAACTTATACGAAAAATCACCAACTGCTCTGGCAGAGCCCCAACCGTGGGAGCTTTGGGGCGTTGCCGGAGTATTTGAAGGAAGGCATGACGGTGCAATTCTGATAGATCTCTAGCACCTGGACTGGCCCTATCGCGGGCAAGCCCGGCTCCCACAGGGATCGGTGCTGTTAATGACAACGCGGTCAAATGTGGGAGCGGGCTTGCCCGCGATGGCGCCAGCCGCCACACCGCACGCCCTCTTGTCACACCTTGTCTCATCTTCGGTTATGCTCCCCCTTCGTCGTGTATTAACGGAGCCTTCATGACCGCTGCCCGCCTGTTTCTCCCCTTGAGCCTTGCCCTGCTTGCCGGATGCGCCAGTGCCCCCAAGCAAAACGTCAGCGTGGACAACCAGAGCGCCTGCCCGCTCCAGCTTAAAAACGGGCAAAACCTGATCCTCACCCTGCCCAGCAACCCCACCACCGGTTACCGCTGGGCCATCCAGGACTCCGCTGGCGGCGTGTTGCGCGCCTTGAGCCCCGAGGTCTACAGCAGCACCGAATCCGGCGTGATCGGCGGTGGCGGCCAGTCCACCTGGCGCTTCCAGGCGTTTGCCCCAGGGCAAGGGCGTTTGCGCCTGACATCCCAGCAACCTTGGGAGCCGGAGGCCGAACCTGTCGAAACCTTTGACTGCGCCATTACGGTGAACTGATATGCCCTGGCTGATCCTTGCCTTGATGGGCGCCGGCACCTTTGTCTACGGCCTGGCGACCCATGCGACGCTGCTGTGCCTGCTGGTCAAGCCGCTGCCGGTGCTGGCGCTGCTGGGTTGGCTGCATGACGCGCCGCCCACCGACTATCGACGCTGGATCAGCCTGGGGTTGATTTTCTCCCTGGTGGGCGACGTGTTGCTCGCCTGGCCGGGCGACTTGTTTATCTTTGGCCTGGGCGCGTTTCTGTTCGCGCATCTGGCCTATCTCAAAGCCTATTTCAGTGACTGTCGGCGCTTAGCCTTGCTGCCGCTGGTGCTGGCCCTCGGCATTGGCGCAAACTTGCTGAGCATCCTGATCTCCCACGGCCTCGGTGAATTGCTGATACCGGTGGTGATTTACGCACTGGTGATCAGCGCCATGCTTTGGCGGGCGTTGGCGCGACTGGGCAGCCAGGTGCCCAAACGTTCGGCGTGGCTGGCGGCGGCGGGTGCGGTGTCGTTTGTGGTTTCCGACGCGCTGATCGGCATCAACCGGTTTGTGCTGGCATTCGAGGCGGCGCCGTATTTACTGATCGCCACCTACTGGCTCGGGCAGTGGGGCATCACCGCCTCGGCTTTCCATCAGACAACCCGCGCATCCGAGGAGCAACTTGGCTAAAATGCCGGCCTTTCCCCCATCGTCGCCGGAACAGCCGTGAGCAAAGAACCCGATCGCCTATTCGCCCAGCCCCTGCCCCAGGTGCCGGACTTCGCCTTTAACGAGGATGTGGTGCGGGTGTTCCCGGACATGATCAAGCGCTCGGTGCCGGGTTACCCCACCATCGTCGAAAACCTCGGGGTGCTGGCCGCGCAATTTGCCCAGCCCGACAGCGTGCTGTATGACCTGGGCTCGTCCCTGGGCGCCGTGACCCAAGCCCTGCGTCGCCATGTACGCACCGAAGGTTGCCGGGTGATCGCCGTGGACAACTCCGCCGCGATGGTCGAGCGCTGCCGCGAATACCTCAATGGCCAGGACTCGATGTTCCAGGAGTTGCTGCCCGTGGAGCTGATCGAGGGCGATATCCTCGCCCTGCAATTCAAGCCTGCCTCGGTGGTGGCGCTGAACTTCACCCTGCAATTTATCGCCCCCCAGGAGCGCCTGGCGTTGCTGGGGCGCATTCGCCAGGCGCTGCTGCCGGGCGGGGCGTTGATCCTGTCGGAAAAGCTGCGCTTTAACGATGTTGAAGAGCACGCACTGCTGACCGACCTGCATATCGCCTTCAAGCGCGCCAACGGCTACAGCGAACTGGAAATCGCCCAGAAACGCAGCGCCATCGAAAACGTCATGAAGCCCGACAGCCTCGAAGAACACCGCGAACGCCTGCTGGCGGTCGGGTTCTCGAAAGTCGTGCCGTGGTTCCAGTGTCTTAACTTTGCCTCGTTGATTGCCTTGCCATGATTGATTTGTCTCCCCTCGCCCGCCATCTGGTCGGCACTCCCCTGGCCGTGTGGGCCCAGGGCCTGCAAGCGCAGCTCGATAGCAAGATGGAAAAGGGTCATGGCGACCTGGAGCGCTGGCAGAGTGCGTTGGATGCACTGCCGAAGATCCAGCCCAGCGAAGTCGACCTGTTGAACGGCCTGGTGCTGGACAGCGATTGCGACGCCGCCACCCGTGAGCAAATGCACACCGCCTTGATGGGCCTGAGCCCGTGGCGTAAAGGCCCGTTCCATCTGTTCGGCGTGCATGTGGACACCGAGTGGCGTTCGGACTGGAAGTGGTCGAGGGTGGCGCCGCACCTGAACCTCCAAGGCAAGCGCATCCTCGATGTGGGCTGCGGCAACGGCTACTACATGTGGCGCATGCTCGGCGCCGGGGCCGACAGCGTGATTGGCGTGGACCCCAACTGGCTGTTCTTCTGCCAGTTCCAGGCGGTGCAGCGTTACCTGTCCGAGCCCAAGGCCTGGCACCTGCCGTTCCCGTTCGAAGACCTGCCGGCGAACCTGGAAGGCTTTGACACGGTATTTTCCATGGGCGTGTTCTACCACCGCCGCTCGCCCATCGAACATTTGCTGGCGTTGAAGGACACCCTGGTCAAGGGCGGCGAGCTGGTGCTGGAAACATTGGTGGTGGAAGGCGATCAACAGCAAGTGCTGGTGCCGGAAGACCGTTACGCACAGATGCGCAACGTGTGGTTCCTGCCGTCGGTACCGGCGTTAATGCTGTGGCTGCGCCGCGCCGGTTTCAGTGATGTGCGGTGCGTGGATGTGAGCGTGACCACGGTTGAGGAACAGCGTGGAACAGAGTGGATGAAGTATCAGTCGCTCAGTGACTTCCTGGACCCTGAGGATCACAGCAAGACCATTGAAGGGCTGCCGGCACCGATGCGAGCGGTGATCATCGCGCGCAAATGACACCACCCTTTTCCTGAAAAAATGGAGATCAACTGTGGGAGCTGGCTTGCCTGCGATAGCGGTGGGTCAGTCAATATTGGGCTGGCTGACAGATAGCTATCGCAGGCAAGCCAGCTCCCACAGTGTTTCTCAGTGTCAGTTAGACGGTGGCTTGGCTCGGCGAGCCTTGAAGAACTCGCTGAGGACAGCCCCACACTCCTCGGCCAACACCCCGCCTTCAAACAACACCCGATGATTCAAAAAGCCCTGGGTAAAAAACTGCCCCTGGCTTTGCACGATGCCCGCCTTCGGCTCCAAAGCGCCATACACCACCCGCGCCACCCGCGAATGCACGATCAACCCCGCACACATGCTGCACGGTTCCAGCGTCACGTACAGCGTGCTACCCACCAGCCGATAGTTGCTGATCGCTTGCGCAGCGGCGCGGATCGCGACCATTTCGGCATGGGCACTGGGGTCGTTGCCGCTGATGGGGCAGTTGAAGCCGCGGCCGATGATTTCACCGTCCTGCACCAGCACCGCGCCCACCGGCACCTCGCCCAATGCGGCGCCCTGGGCGGCGAGCGCCAGGGCTTCGCGCATAAAGTCCTGGTCGCGGCTGCGGTCGATAATCGCGGCGGGGCGAATCTGGCGCATCACGCCACCTCGATGGCGGCCATCAGGCCGGTTTCCATGTGGTCGATCACATGGCAATGGAACATCCACACCCCGGGGTTATCCGCCACCAAGGCCACGCGGGCGCGTTCGTTCTTGCCCAGCAGGTAGGTGTCGGTGAAATACGGGATCACCTTGTGGCGGTTGGACGCGAGCACCTTGAAGCTCATGCCGTGCAGGTGGATCGGGTGCTGGTACTGGGTCATGTTCTTCAATTCGAAAATGTAGCTCTTGCCCTTTTCCAGCTTGGCAATCGGGCGGTCGGCGCAGGTCTTGTCGGTGATGTCCCAGGCCTGGCCGTTGATCTGCCACAGGCTCGGCGGCTTGCCGTTCTCGACGTTGACCGACACCGAGCCGACCCATTCGAAATTGAAGTTGAGTTTCTCCGCATTGGCCAGGTCTGGCTCGGCGACCGGATTGGCCGGCAATGCCGGTGGCCATGCGGTAGGCGCGTCGGTATTGGCCACCGAACGGAAGGTACCAAGACGCACCGGGCCGTTGCGCAGCGACAGTTCTTCGCCCGCCGGCGGTGCCTTGATCGCCAGGCAGATGCGCATGCCCGGGCCCAACCAATATTCCTTGCCCAGCGGGCGCGGCTCGATGGGGTTGCCGTCCAGAGCATAGATCTGCGCTTCGACCCCGGGAATATTGAGGCGATAGGTCAGGGTGTTATCCAGATTGAGCAGGCGCACGCGGGTGATTTGCCCAGCCGGCAGGTCGATCACCGCCTGGGGCACGCCGTTGATGGTCGAGAGGCGCCCGGCCGTGCCGCCACGCGCCGCTTCACGGGGGATGCTGAACTCGACAAACGCGCCCTCTTCGTCGATATGCCAGTTCTTCAGGCTCAAGGTGCGTTCGTACTTGAAACCGGTGGGTTCGCGCTCTTCCACGATCAACGGGCCGACCAGGCCACGGCCGAGCTCTTCGCTGCTGCTGACATGGGGGTGGTACCAGTAACTGCCGGCATCGGGCACGCGGAATTTGTAGTCGAAGTATTCGCCAGGCAGCACCGGTAATTGCGAGACGTAGGGTACGCCGTCCATTTCCAACGGCAGGCGGATACCGTGCCAGTGGATGGTGGTGGCGACCGGCAGATGGTTGATAAAGCGCACCCGCAGCCACTCGCCCTGGCGCACCCGCAACTCGGTGCCCGGCGCCGATGGGCCGAACGCCCAGGCCTGGGTCTTGTGCCCTGGTACCAGCTCTACATCCAGGGGTGCGGCAATCAACTCGTAATCGTGCCCGGCCTCGGACTCAGCGACTTTCCCCAGCCAGTAGCGGTAGCCACCGCCAGCACCGACGCCTACTACGGCCAGGCCAGCAAGACCACCCAGGATTTGTCGACGGGAAAAGGATCGGGACACAACAACCTCGCGTATCTGCCGCAGGCCAAGGGCCCGCAAAGGGCAGATACGATACACCTGCAGGGGCTAAACAGTAAGACTTCGCATTGCCGCATGCCAAAAACACGACGACTCATCCTGTGGGAGCTGGCTTGCCTGCGATTGCGGTGGGCCTGCTACGAATGCGCCAACTGACACTCCGCTATTGCAGGCAAGCCAGCTCCCACATTGATCTTCATTGTTTATCAGTGCTTGGCAGCAGCCAAAATCAGGGCTTTCATCTCGGCCACCGCGCCTTTGAAACCAACGAACAGCGCGTGGGCCACCAGCGCATGGCCGATGTTCAGCTCGTTGATACCTTTGATCGCCGCCACGGCTTCGACGTTGTGATAGTGCAGGCCATGGCCGGCATTGACGATCAAGCCTTCGTTGAGCCCGCAGTTCACGCCGTCGACGATGCGTTGCAGTTCGTCGGCCACTTCGGTCGGCGTGGTCGCATCGGCATAACGGCCAGTGTGCAGTTCGATGGCCGGCGCGCCGACACGGCGGGAGGCTTCGATCTGGCGTTCGTCGGCGTCGATAAACAGCGAGACTTCACTGCCGATCCGCGACAGGCGCTCCACCGCAGCCTTGATCCGCGCTTCCTGGCCGGCGACGTCGAGGCCGCCTTCGGTGGTCAGTTCCTGGCGGGTTTCCGGTACCAGGCAGATATGCGCCGGGCGGATGCGCTCGGCGAACACCATCATTTCTTCGGTGACGCCCATTTCGAAGTTCATGCGGGTTTGCAGCACGTCCTTGAGCAGCAGCACGTCGCGCTCCTGGATGTGGCGGCGGTCTTCGCGCAGGTGCACGGTGATGCCGTCGGCGCCCGCTTCTTCGGCGTCCAGCGCGGCCTTGACCGGGTCAGGGTAACGGGTGCCCCGGGCCTGGCGCAGGGTGGCGACGTGGTCGATGTTGACGCCAAGAAGAATGCGATTGCTGGTGGTCACGGAAGCGCTCCTGAAAAGGGAAAGAATCGGTGCACAGCATACACGGGGATGTCAGGGCTTTCGAAACAACTCGCGACTCACCAGTGGCCGCCCGCCCAGATGCACGGCCAGGGCCTGGCGCATCAGGCGCTTGGCAGCAGACAGCGCACCGGGCGCGTGCCAGTCGGCTTCGCTCATGGCCAGCAGCTCGGTGCCCTGGAACAGGCCGGGCTGCAGCAGGTACACACGCTCAAGCCCCGCATCGACTTGCAGGCGATACATGCCATCGGCGGCGATAGGCTCGCCGTGCAAGTCGTTGGCCAGTTCGAAGCCGTAGCCCAGGTCGTCGAGCAGGCGCCATTCAAAGGCGCGCAACAACGGTTCCAACGGCCGGCCTTCAGCGAGGGCCAGCAAGGTGGCAGCGTAGTGATCGAAAACCGCCGGGTGCGGGTCTTCGGCGGGCAACAGGCGGATCAGCAGTTCATTGAGGTAAAGGCCGCTGAACAGCGCATCGCCGTTAAGCCAGGCCGAGGTGCCAACGCTTTCCAGGCGCCCGACGTTTTTCAGCTCGCCCTTGCCGCGAAACTCCACGTCCAGCGCCACGAACGGCCGCGCCAACGTGCCCGCCTTGCCCCGCGCGCTGCGCAAGACTGCGCGCAGGCGGCCTTGAGGCGTGAGGAAGTCCACCAGCGCGCTGGTTTCGCGGTAGGCGCGGCTGTGCAGGACGTAGGCGAGTTGGCTGGGGGGGGAGGCGGACATGAAGCTCTCTCGCAGAACGTGAAACAGCGCCGATCCAATGTGGGAGCGGGCTTGCTCGCGATGGCGGCGTCACAGTCAACATCTCTGCTGAATATTACATCCTCATCGCGGGCAAGCCCGCTCCCACAGGGTTTTGCAGTGTGCTCGAGACCTGTTACAGGTCGCCATAGCCCAGGGAGCGCAACGCACGCTCATCATCGGACCAGCCACCCTTCACCTTCACCCACAGGTTGAGCATGATCTTGGAGTCGAACAGCAACTCCATGTCCTTGCGCGCTTCGGTGCCGATGCGCTTGATGCGCTCGCCCTTGTCGCCAATGATGATTTTCTTCTGGCCGTCACGTTCAACGAGGATCAGCGCATGGATATGCAAGGTTTTGCCCTGCTGCTTGAACTCTTCGATCTCGACGGTGATCTGGTAAGGCAGTTCGGCGCCCATCTGGCGCATGATTTTCTCGCGCACCAGTTCGGCGGCAAGGAAGCGGCTGCTGCGGTCGGTGATCTGGTCTTCCGGGAAGAAGTGCTCGTTCTCCGGCAGGTGCTCGGCGATCACGCGCTCCAGGGCTTCGAGGTTGTGGCCGTGCTGGGCCGAGATCGGGATGATCTGGGCGTTCGGCAGTTGTTCCTGCAGCCAGCTCAGGTGCGGCATCAGCTCGGCTTTGTCTTCGATACGGTCGGTCTTGTTCAGCGCGACGATCAAGGGGCCGGTCACGTATTGCACACGCTCAAGGACCATCTGGTCTTCATCGGTCCACTTGGTGCGGTCGACCACAAAGATCACCACGTCGACGTCTTTCAACGCCGCCGAGGCGGTCTTGTTCATGTAGCGGTTCAGGGCTTTCTCGCCGCCTTTGTGCATGCCTGGGGTATCGACATACACCGCTTGCACGTTGCCTTCGGTCTTGATGCCCAGCATGTTGTGGCGAGTGGTCTGGGGCTTGCGCGAGGTGATCGCGAGCTTCTGGCCGAGGATGTGGTTGAGCAGCGTGGACTTGCCCACGTTCGGGCGGCCGACGATGGCAACATAGCCACAGCGTGTTGCGGTTGAATCAGTCATGGCCATTCTCCACGCCCAGGGCAATCAGTGCTGCAGCGGCCGCTACCTGTTCGGCAATACGACGGCTCACACCCTGACCTCGGCTTTTTTCGTTCAATAAGGTGATTTCACATTCCACGAAGAACACCCGGCAATGGGGCTCTCCCTGAATATCCACCACTTCGTAGCGTGGCAGTTCGCAACCGCGGGACTGCAGGTACTCTTGCAGGCGGGTCTTGGGATCCTTGTTGGTATCTACCAGCGTCAGGCTTTCGATTTCCGAGGCCAGCCAGGCGACAACGCGCTCCTTGGCCGTCTCCATGCCTGCATCGAGGTAGATCGCACCGATCAAGGCTTCCAGGGCATCAGCCAGGATTGACTCGCGACGGAAACCGCCGCTCTTCAACTCACCAGAACCCAGCCGCAGGTACTCGCCCAGGCCAAAGCCTCGGGCCAGCACGGCCAGGGTCTCGCCTTTTACAAGGCGTGCGCGCAGGCGCGAAAGCTGGCCTTCTCGCGCTTGGGGGAAGCGCTCGAACAGCGCCTCGCCAGCGGCGAAATTGAGGATCGCGTCACCGAGGAATTCCAGGCGCTCGTTATTGCGCCCTGCAAAGCTGCGGTGTGTGAGGGCAAGGACCATCAATTCCTGGTCCTTGAAGGTGTAGCCGAGCTGGCGCTCGAGACGACTTAGAGAAACGGTCACGGTTTATCCATATCTAGTTGATGGCACCGGCGGCCATCGACGATTGACGCAGTGTTCAAATTAAAATCCTGACGGGTACCGGGCATCGGAAAATGTCCAAGCCCCAGAAAAGCATTCGGCGCTGTGTTCACAGCGCCGCTTGTATTACTTGATCAGCCCGACCCGCGAGAAGTTCGGCAGGTGGCTGAGCTTGGGTTCCGGCCAACTCATCCAGACTGCGAAGGCTTTGCCGACAATGTTCTCGTCGGGCACCATGCCCAGCAGGTCCTTGGGAATGTTGGGGTCATCCCAATAGCGGCTGTCGTTGGAGTTGTCGCGGTTGTCGCCCATCATGAAATAGTGCCCGGCAGGCACTTTCCACTGGCCATCCGGCATCGCACGGTAGCGGCTCATTTCCTTGCGGATCTGGTGCTCTACCGCACCGAGTTTCTCCTGGTACAGCTCGGCGCTGCCCAGGGTGTTCGGCTCGGCGCCCAACAGCTTCTCGGCCACCGACTCACCGTTGATGAACAGGCGCTTGTCGCTGGTGTAGCGCACCACGTCGCCCGGCAGGCCGACCACACGCTTGATGTAGTTGACGTTCGGGTCGCTTGGGTAGCGGAACACCATCACATCGCCGCGCTGCGGGTCACCCACGGGGATGACTTTCTTGTCGATCACCGGCAGGCGAATGCCGTAGGAAAACTTGTTCACCAGGATGAAGTCGCCCACGTCCAGGGTTGGTTTCATCGACCCCGAAGGGATCTGGAACGGCTCTACCAGAAACGAGCGCAGCACCAGCACGATGAACAACACCGGGAAGAACGACTTGCCGTACTCAACCAGCAAGGGCTCTTTGTTCAGTTTCTCGACCACCACCGCATCGGGCTGGCTGACGCTGCCCTGATAGGAAGCGATGGCCGCCCGACGACGCGGGGCGAAGAACACCAGATCGAGCAACGCCAGGAGACCACAGACGGCAACGGCAATGACCAGCAACAGCGGGAAATTTAGTGACATAGGACCTAACTATCCAACCTGAGCACCGCAAGGAAGGCTTCTTGTGGAATTTCCACGTTGCCTACTTGCTTCATGCGTTTTTTACCGGCCTTTTGCTTCTCAAGCAGCTTGCGCTTACGGCTTACGTCACCGCCGTAGCATTTGGCCAGTACGTTCTTTCTGAGAGCCTTGACGGAAGTCCGCGCAATGATCTGCCCGCCAATGGCGGCCTGGATCGCGACGTCGAACATCTGGCGCGGAATCAGTTCCTTCATCTTCTCGGTCAGTTGGCGACCTTTGTAGTGCGCGTTGTCCTTGTGCACGATCAGTGCCAAGGCATCTACCTTGTCGCCGTTGATCAGCACATCCAGTTTCACCAGATTAGCCGATTGGTAACGATCGAAATGGTAGTCCAGCGAAGCATAGCCGCGACTGGTGGACTTGAGACGGTCGAAGAAGTCCAGGACCACTTCGTTCATCGGCAAATCGTAGGTCACTTGCACCTGGGTACCGAGGAACAGCATGTCGTGCTGCACGCCACGCTTTTCGATACACAAGGTAATCACATTGCCCAGGTGTTCCTGCGGCACAAGGATATTGGCGCGCACGATGGGCTCGCGCATGTCTTCAATGGAAGACAGATCTGGGAGCTTGGACGGGTTGTCGACGTAAATCGTTTCACCGGTTTTCAGCGCCAGCTCAAAAATAACGGTCGGTGCAGTGGTGATCAGGTCCAGGTCGTACTCGCGCTCAAGGCGCTCCTGGATGATTTCCATGTGCAGCATGCCCAGGAACCCGCAACGGAAGCCGAAGCCCAGGGCGTCGGAGCTTTCCGGGGTGTACTGCAACGACGAGTCGTTGAGGGTCAGTTTTTGCAGGGCTTCGCGGAAGTCTTCGAAGTCATCGGAACTGACCGGGAACAGACCGGCATAGACCTGAGGCTGGATGCGCTTGAAACCCGGCAGCACATCGACGTCAGGGGTGGAGCTCAAGGTCAGGGTGTCACCGACCGGCGCACCATGGATGTCCTTGATACCGGCGATGATGAAGCCTACTTCACCGGCTTTCAGGTCAACGGTGGCGGTGTGTTTCGGGTTGAATACACCGACGCTGTCCACCAGGTGGATCTTGCCGGTGGACTTGACCAAAATCTTGTCGCCCTTCTTCACCCGGCCATGGCGCACACGTACCAGGGAGACAACGCCCAGGTAGTTGTCGAACCAGGAGTCGATGATCAACGCTTGCAGCGGATCTTCGATGTTGCCGGTGGGGGCCGGAATGGTCTTGACCAGGCGCTCGAGCACTTCGTCGACGCCCAGGCCGGTCTTGGCGCTGCACTCGACGGCGTCGGTGGCGTCAATGCCGATGATTTTTTCGATTTCTTCCTTCACCCGGTCCGGATCGGCTTGTGGCAAGTCGATCTTGTTCAGCACCGGCATCACTTCCAGGCCTTGCTCAATGGCGGTGTAGCAGTTGGCCACGGACTGGGCTTCAACGCCCTGGCCAGCGTCCACTACCAACAACGCGCCTTCGCAGGCCGCCAACGAACGGCTGACTTCGTAGGTGAAGTCAACGTGGCCCGGGGTGTCAATGAAGTTCAGCTGGTACTTGATACCGTCTTTGGCGGTGTAATACAGAGTAACGCTGTGGGCCTTGATGGTGATCCCGCGCTCGCGTTCGAGGTCCATGGAATCCAGTACCTGGGCTTCCATTTCACGCTCGGCAAGGCCACCGCACATCTGGATAAATCGATCGGCCAGCGTCGACTTGCCATGGTCAATGTGGGCGATGATGGAGAAATTGCGGATATGACTCAAATCACTCACGGATCAACACTCAAAAAGGCTGCAGGCAGATTGCCCGCTGAAAAATAGCCGGGAATTGTACCTGATGCTCAGGCCAGACGTCATCTTTGCTGACCAATACAAAAAAGCCCCGTTTCCACGGGGCTTATTACTGTAGGAGCGAGCTTGCTCGCGAAGATCAACAACGATAACGCGCTTATCCTGGATAAACGCGGCGTTTCGTAGATTTTCGCGAGCAAGCTCGCTCCTACAGGGAGGGGCATTATGCGAGCGCGGGCTCAACCGGCCCGGCGCAGCAGCCAGAACCCGGCCACGGCACAAATGGCCGTGGGCACCAGCACCGCAAACAGCGGCGAGAAGCCAAATACCAGGCTTGAAGGCCCGAGCAAGTCCTGGGCGATGCGGAAGGTGAAGCCCACCAGCACACCGGTAAATACCCGCTGGCCCAGGGTCACGGAACGCAATGGCCCGAAAATGAAGGAGATCGCCATCAACACCAAGGCGGCGGTAACCACTGGTTGCAAGACTTTCACCCAGAACGCCAGCCAGTAACGGCCATTGTTCAGACCCTGCTCCTTGAGATAGTGGATATAGCTCCACAACCCGGAGATCGGCAGGGCTTCCGGCACCATCACCACGGTATTGAGCAATTCCGGCTTGAGGGCGATATCCCACTGCTCGGTCGGCACATTCACCACTTCGGTGCTGGACTGGGTGCCCTGGCCCACGTTACGAAAGTGCGTGGTGGTGACGTCGCTCAGTTGCCATTGTTCGCCACTGTACTGCGCGCGCTTGGCGAAGCTGGACGACAACATGTGCCGCTCTTTGTCGAAGGTGTAGCGGGTTACCCCGATCAACAGGCCACCCGGCTGCACGGCGTTGATGTGGATGAACTCGTCGCCCTGGCGGTGCCACAGGCCGTGCTTGGCGCTTTGCGCATCGCCCGAACCCTGGGCCAGGGCGCGATTGGCCTGGGCGGTGGCTTCAGCCGGCGGGGCGACGTATTCACCGATCAGCACGCTGCACGCCATCAGCAGCAGCATCGGCTTCATGACCGCCCAGACGATACGGCCAATGGAAACCCCGGCGGCGCGCATGATGGTCAGTTCGCTGTTGCTGGCCAGGGTACCCAGGCCGATCAGGCAGCCAATCAGCGCGGCCATTGGCATCATGTCGTAAAGACGACGCGGCGCGGTCAGTGCCACGTAGCTCAGCACGTCCGTGACTGTGTAAGTGTCGGTGACGTTGCCCACTTCATCAATGAAGGCGAACAGCAAGGCCAGGCCGAGGATGATGCCCAGTACCGCCAGGATAGCGATCAGTACGCTAATGCCGATGTAGCGATCAAGCTTAGCCACGGGCCAACTCCTTCAGGCCACGACGGCTCTTCATTTTCAAACGGATAGGTTCCCAATAGAGCAGCCCCAGGCCGATCATCAGGAAAACCCCGTGCACCCACCACAGGCCCAGGGCCGGCGGCAACTTGCCCTTCTCCAGGGAACCACGGGCAGAAATCAGGATGGTCAGGTAGGCCATGTACAGCAGGATCGCCGGCAGCAACTTGAGGAAACGCCCCTGGCGCGGGTTGACGCGCGACAGCGGCACAGCCATCAGGGTCACGATAAACACCAGCAGCGGCAGGGACAGGCGCCATTGCAGCTCGGCGATGGAGCGCAATTCCGGGCTGCCGAACAGCGATGAGGTGGGCAGCGCGTCGCGATCGGTCACCTCGTCACTGATCTCGGCCTTGGGCAGCATGACGCCATAGGTGTCGTACTTGATGGCGCGATAATCCGCCAGGCCAGGGCTGCCGTCGTAGCGATAGCCGTTTTCCAGGATCAGGTAGCGGTTGCCATCGGGGCGGATTTCCTGGCGCCCGCTGTCGGCCACCAGGATGGTAATGCCACGGTCTTTCTGGTTCTGGCCGAGGTTCTTCTGGGAAATGAACACGCCGCCGAGGTTGGAACGGTCGTCGGTCATGGTTTCGGTGTAGGTCACCCGCGAACCGTCGCTGAGCGCCTGGAAGCGACCGGGTTCGAGGGTGTCGAACTCCGTCATCGCATCCTGTTTGTTCAGCAGCAGTTGAAATTGCATGGCCCCCTGGGGCGCCAGGCTCATGCTCAACCAGGCCACCACCAGGGCAACACCGGCGGCAGGCACCATGGTCATGGCCAGCAGGCGCTGCTGGCTCATGCCGGTGGCCGACAGCACGGTCATCTCGCTTTCCAGGTACAGCCGGCCATAGGCCAGCAATATGCCGAGAAACAGGCCCAGCGGCAGGATCAACTGGAGCATGCCGGGCATCCGGTAGCCCATGATCAGGAACAGTGAGCCCGGATCCAGGGCGCCAGCGGCGGCTTGGGCCAGGAACTTGACGAAACGACCACTCATGATGATGACCAGCAACACCGCACTCACGGCACTCAGGGTCAACAGGACTTCGCGGGACAGATAACGGAAGACAATCAAACCAGACACTCCAGGGTTGTCAGGCTAAGGCGGCCAAACAAGCAAGCATACCGAGTCGACCCGTTTACCACGGGCCGGCTAAAAAGATGGCGCATTATCCTGTGATTGACCGCGCCTGTCACGGAGCTTACTCATGCGCACGCACAAAGCGTGCGCCAAGGGTTGTCAGGCTCCGCTGGCGAGGTTCAAACTGCGGCCTTTGTCGCTGGCGGTTTACAACGCTGCCGAGCTTTAAAGCCGGAGTACAAGCTCCCGGCTCACAGACCTTGATAAGGGACCCGAAAATGGAATTGGTTGTAAAAAGCGTTAGCCCCGAAACGTTGAAAACCGCCACCCTCGTGGTCGCTGTCGGCGAAGGCCGCACACTCGGCGTCGCCGCCAAGCAACTGGATGAACTGAGCGGCGGCGCTATCAGCGCCGTGCTCAAGCGCGGCGACCTGGCCGGCAAGGTCGGCCAGAGCCTGCTGCTGCAGAGCCTGCCCAACCTTAAGGCCGAGCGCGTTTTGCTGGTGGGCGTGGGCAAGGATGCCGAACTGGGCGACCGTCCGTTTCGCAAAATCGTCAGCGGCATCCTCACCACCCTCAAGGGCCTGGGCGGCAGCGATGCGGTGCTGGCACTCGATGAAATCGTGGTCAAGGGCCGCGACAGCTACGGCAAGACCCGCCTGCTGGCCGAGTCGCTGGTAGACGGCGGCTATATTTTCGACCAGTTCAAGAGCCAGAAAGCCGAACCCCGCGCCCTGAAGAAAATCACCCTGCTGACCATCAAGGCCGCCCAGGCTGAAGTCCAGCGCGCCGTCACCCACGCCCAGGCCATCGCCAACGGCATGTCGTTCACTCGCGACCTGGGCAACCTGCCGCCGAACATCTGCCACCCGACATTCCTGGGCGAACAGGCCAAGGCATTGGGCAAAGAGTTCAAGGGCTTGAAGGTTGAAGTGCTGGACGAGAAGAAGATCAAGGACCTGGGCATGGGCTCGTTCTATGCCGTGGGCCAGGGCAGCGACCAGCCGCCACGCCTGATCGTGATGCAATACAACGGCGGCAAGAAGTCCGAGAAGCCTTACGCCTTGGTAGGTAAAGGCATCACCTTCGACACCGGCGGCATCAGCCTCAAGCCGGGCGCCGGCATGGACGAGATGAAGTACGACATGGGCGGCGCCGCCAGCGTGTTCGGCACCCTGCGTGCCGTGCTGGAACTCAAGCTGCCGATCAACCTGGTGTGCATCCTGGCCTGCGCCGAGAACATGCCGAGCGGCGGCGCGGCTCGCCCGGGCGATATCGTCACCACCATGAGCGGCCAGACTGTGGAGATCCTCAACACCGACGCCGAAGGCCGCCTGGTGCTGTGCGACGCCCTGACCTACGCCGAGCGCTTCAAACCCCAGGCCGTGATCGACATCGCCACCCTGACCGGTGCCTGCATCGTGGCCCTGGGCTCCCACACCTCGGGCCTGCTGGGCAACAACGACGAACTGATCGAGCAATTGCTCAGCGCTGGCAAGGCTGCCGACGACCGCGCCTGGCAACTGCCGCTGTTCGATGAGTACCAGGAACAGCTCGACAGCCCGTTCGCTGACATCGCCAACATCGGTGGGCCGAAAGCCGGCACCATCACCGCGGCCTGCTTCCTGTCGCGCTTTGCCAAGAACTTCAACTGGGCGCACCTGGACATCGCCGGCACGGCCTGGACCAGCGGCGGCAAGGACAAAGGCGCCACTGGCCGTCCGGTACCCCTGCTGACCCAATACCTGCTGGATCGCGCCAAAGCTTAAGCGGCCCCGGCCCTTCTGTAGGAGCGAGCTTGCTCGCGAAGATCGCCTTTGATAACGCGTTCATCCTGGATGAACGCGCTGCCCTCAGGTTTTTCGCGAGCAAGCTCACTCCTACAGGACTGGCGCCCCTCAGGATTTCCAATGCCCCAAGTCGACTTCTATATATTGCCCAGCGCCGATCCTCTCGCGCGCCTGGACTTTGCCTGCAAACTCACCGAAAAAGCCTGGCGCATGGGCCATCGCATCTACCTGCATTGCAGCGATGCCGCCCAACGTGACGAGCTGGATGCCCGCCTGTGGCGCTTCAAGGGCGAGAGCTTCGTGCCCCACGGCCCCGCCGAATCCGAACCCGAAAGCCTGGTTGTGCTGGGTTTGGGGGATAATTGCGGCGATCACCATGATTTGCTGGTCAACCTCGACCTGAAAGTACCGGCCTTTGCCAAAGCGTTCGCCCGTGTGGCGGAAGTGGTGGTCGAAGACCCGGCTATTCGTCAGGCCGCGCGGGAGAGTTTCCGTTTCTACCGCGAACAGGGCTATCCTCTGCAAGATCACCGGCTACAACGACTTTGAGTACATGATGGACACGCCAAACCCGCTGAAAAAAGACGACCACCTGCTGGATGACCTGGAGTCGATCCGTCAGTTGCTGGGTGATGACAACCTGCAACCGCCGCTGCTGACCGACACGGTCGAGGGCGAGGTACAGATTCCGCTGTTGTTCGACATGGTCGGCGGCAAGCCTGCCGCGCCGGCGCCTGTTGCAGAGCCGCCGCCCGCCGCTGAAAAAGCGCCCGACGCCCTACTGTTGCACCTGGACAACGAACTGCGCGCCGCTGCGCAATTGATCATGCAGGATGTGATCGATGACTTTGCGCCGCATATCGAGGCTGAGATCAAGCGTCGGATGGATGCGCGGATGGAGCGGTTGCTCAGCCAATACCAGAACTGAAGATGCCCCCATCCCTGTGGGAGCTGGCTTGCCTGCGATGGCGGCGCATCAGCCGGCGAAGATGCTGACTGAAACACCGCCATCGCAGGCAAGCCAGCTCCCACATTAATTCTGCATCGGTCTTAAACCGTCTTCACCTCGCCCTCGCCCCTATCCCCCGTTATACTTGCCGGCTTTCCTGAATAAATGCCAACTAGGGTCCCGCCGCGCATGGATAAGACCTACCAGCCCCACGCTATCGAAACTTCCTGGTACAACACCTGGGAGTCCGAGAACTATTTCGCCCCACAAGGTGCGGGCGACTCGTACACCATCATGATTCCGCCACCGAACGTCACTGGCAGCCTGCACATGGGCCATGGCTTCAACAATGCGATCATGGATGCGTTGATCCGCTTCCGCCGCATGCAGGGTCGCGACACCCTGTGGCAACCGGGCACCGACCACGCCGGTATCGCCACCCAGATGCTGGTGGAACGCCAACTGGAAGCCACCGGCCAGAACCGTCACGACCTGGGTCGCGAGAAATTCCTGGAGAAAGTCTGGGAATGGAAAGACCAGTCCGGCGGCAATATCAGCCGTCAGATCCGTCGCCTGGGTTCGTCCGTAGACTGGAGCCGCGAGCGCTTCACCATGGACGACGGCCTGTCCGAAGCCGTAAAAGAAGCCTTCGTGCGCCTGCACGAAGACGGCCTGATCTACCGCGGCAAGCGCCTGGTCAACTGGGACACCAAGTTGCACACGGCGATTTCCGACCTCGAAGTGGAAAACCACGACGAGAAAGGCTTCCTGTGGAACCTCAAGTACCCGCTGGCCGACGGCGCCAAGACCGCTGAAGGCAACGATTACCTGATCGTCGCCACCACCCGTCCGGAAACCATGCTCGGCGACGCCGCCGTCGCCGTTAACCCGAACGACGAGCGCTACCAGGCGCTGATCGGCAAGTTCGTCGAGCTGCCATTGGTTGGCCGCCGTATCCCGATCATCGCGGACGACTATTGCGACCCTGAATTCGGCACCGGCTGCGTGAAAATCACCCCGGCCCACGATTTCAACGACTATGAAGTCGGCAAGCGCCACAACCTGCCGCTGCTGAACATCTTCGACAAAAATGCCGCTGTATTGCCGGCCTGCCAGGTGTTCAACCTGGACGGCTCGCTCAACGACAGCATCGACGGCAAGATCCCGGCTGAATATGCCGGCCTCGACCGTTTTGAAGCGCGCAAGCAGATCGTTGCCGCCTTCGACGCGGCCGGTTTGCTGGTCAGCGTCGACGACCACGGCCTGAAAGTGCCGAAGGGCGACCGCTCCGGCACCGTGATCGAGCCGTGGCTGACCGACCAGTGGTACGTGTCCACCAAGCCGCTGGCCGAGCCTGCGATTGCCGCCGTGGAAGATGGCCGCATCCAGTTCGTGCCTAAACAGTACGAAAACATGTACTTCTCGTGGATGCGCGACATCCAGGACTGGTGCATCAGCCGTCAGCTGTGGTGGGGCCACCGTATTCCGGCCTGGTACGACGAATCGGGCAAGGTCTATGTAGGCCGCGACGAAGCCGAAGTACGCGCCAAGCACAACCTCGGCGCGGACATCGCGCTGCAACAGGACAATGACGTACTGGACACTTGGTTCAGTTCAGGCCTGTGGACCTTCTCGACCCTGGGCTGGCCGCAGCAGACCGAGTTCCTGAAGAAATTCCACTCCACCGACGTGCTGGTCACCGGCTTCGACATCATTTTCTTCTGGGTTGCCCGGATGATCATGCTCACCATGCACCTGGTGAAGAACGAAGACGGCACCCCGCAGGTACCGTTCAAGACCGTGTATGTACACGGCCTGGTACGCGACGGCCAGGGCCAGAAGATGTCCAAGTCCAAGGGCAACGTTCTAGACCCGCTGGACATCATCGACGGCATCGACCTGGAAACCCTGGTGCAGAAACGCACCTCGGGCCTGATGCAGCCGAAGCTGGCGAAAAAGATCGAGAAGCAGACCCGCGACGAGTTCGCGGACGGCATCGCCAGTTACGGCACCGACGCCCTGCGCTTCACCTTCTGCTCGCTGGCCTCCACCGGTCGCGACATCAAGTTCGACATGGGCCGCGTCGAAGGCTATCGCAACTTCTGCAACAAGATCTGGAACGCCGCGCGCTACGTGCTGGACAAAGGCGAAGACTGCGGCCAGAACGGCGAGGCCGTTGAACTGAGCCTGGCGGATCGCTGGATCATCTCGCAGCTGCAGCGCACCGAAGCCGAAGTGACCCGCCAGCTCGACCAGTTCCGTTTCGACCTGGCCGCACAGGCCCTGTACGAGTTCATCTGGAACCAGTATTGCGACTGGTACCTGGAACTGTCCAAGCCGGTGCTGTGGGACGAAAACGCGCCGGTCGAACGCCAGCGCGGCACCCGTCGCACCCTGGTGCGCGTGCTGGAAGTGGCGTTGCGCCTGGCGCACCCGTTCATGCCGTTCATCACCGAAGAAATCTGGCAGCGCCTGGCGCCGCTGGCCGGTATCGAAGGCAAGACCATCATGCTGCAACCTTGGCCGGTGCCCAACGAAGCGCGCATCGATGAGGCCGCCGAAAGCGATATCGAATGGCTCAAAACCCTGATGCTCGGCACACGCAACATCCGCGCCGAGATGAACATCGGGCCGGGCAAGCCGTTGGCCGTGTTCGTCAAGAACGCCAGTGCCGAAGACCAGCGTCGCCTCAGCGAGAACGATGCGCTGCTCAAGAAGCTGGCCAAGCTGGAGTCGATCACCGTATTGGCTGCCGGTGCCGAAGCACCGCTGTCCGCCACTGCGTTGGTGGGCGACATGGAAGTGCTGGTGCCAATGGCCGGGCTGATCGACAAGGGCGCCGAACTGGCCCGTCTCGATAAGGAAATTGCGCGCCTGCAAGGCGAAGTGCAGCGAGTGGGCGGCAAGCTGTCCAACGCGGCGTTCGTCGACAAGGCGCCGGCTGAAGTGATCGAGAAAGAACGCGCCAAGTTGGCCGAGGCTGAACAGGCCTTGGGCAAGCTGGCGGAGCAACATGCGCGAATTTCCAGCCTGTAAGGCGAAGCCGTGTAGAGAAAGAGGCCTTCGGGCCTCTTTTTTTTGTCCAGCAAAACGACACCATTTCCGACTCTGAACCCTATCCCTGTGGGAGCTGGCTTGCCTGCGATAGCATCACCTCGGTCTGCCTGATACACCCAGTCGCCTGCATCGCAGGCAAGCCAGCTCCCACATTTGACCGAGTTGTGTTCAAGAATGTGTGACAATGCCCACCACTTTGAGCCAACACCAGAATCATCATGACCGCCCCCACTACGCCCAAACCACCGCGCAAGAAGCCTAAAACCGCCGCCACGGCCAAACCCGTCGCGCCGCGCAAAGAGGCCACCCTGCACCCGCGCAACCGCCACACGGGCCGTTACGACTTCCCGGCGCTGATCAAGACCACGCCTGAACTGGCCAAATTCGTGATCATCAATCCCTACGGCAAAGAGAGCATCGACTTCGCCAGCCCGGATGCGGTGCGGGTGTTCAACCGGGCGTTGCTCAAGTCGTTCTATGGCATCCAGCATTGGGATATCCCGGCGGACTACCTGTGCCCACCGGTGCCGGGGCGTGCTGACTACGTGCATTTCCTCGCCGACCTGCTGGCCAGCGTCAACGAGGGCAAGATCCCGCGCGGTTCGATCGTCAAGGTGCTGGACGTCGGTATGGGCGCCAACTGCGTCTACCCGCTGATTGGCTATATGGAGTACCGCTGGAACTTCCTCGGCTCGGAGGTCGACCCGATAGCCGTGAGCGCCGCCAAGGCCATCGTGCAGTCCAACGACCTGAGCAAGGTTATCCAACTGCGCCAGCAACCTAACCCCAAGCAGATCCTGTTGGGCCTGCTGGAGCCGGGTGAGCGCTTTGACCTTACGATGTGCAACCCGCCCTTCCATGCGTCCATGGACGAAGCCACCAAAGGCAGCGAGCGTAAATGGCGCGCCTTGGGCAAGGCCGACCCGAAACGCAAGTTGCCGGTGCTCAACTTCGGTGGTCAATCGGCCGAACTGTGGTGTGAGGGCGGCGAGGCGCGGTTTGTGACTCAATTGATCGCCGAAAGCGCGCATTTTGCTCACAAAGTGCTGTGGTTCAGCACCCTGGTGTCCAAAGCCTCCAACTTGCCAGCGATCGAGACGGCGCTGAAAAAAGCCGGCGTGCTGGAAAGCCAGGTGGTGGAGATGTCCCAGGGGCAGAAGCAGAGCCGCTTTGTGGCCTGGACGTTCCAGACCAAGAACGAGCAGCAGATCTGGCGCCAGCGCTGGGTTCGCTGACGCCCACCTGTAGGAGCGAGCTTGCTCGCTCCTACAGTTAAAAAACGCAGGCAATAAAAAACCGTGCCCGGATCACTCCGAAGCACGGTTTTTTTTTGCTGCGTCTTACTTGTTAACAGCGTCGGTCAGGCCTTTAGCCACAACCAGCTTGATAACTTTCTTGGCAGCGATTTCGATGGCAGCGCCAGTCGAAGGGTTACGGCCAGTACGGGCAGGACGCTCGGTCACTTTCAGTTTGCCAACGCCTGGCAGAGTGATTTCGCCGCCATTTTCCAGCTGATCAGCAACAACTTGGCTCAGTTGGTCCAGCAGAGCACGCACGGTAGTTTTCGGTGCGTCTACTGCTTCAGCCAGGTCAGCGATCAGTTGGTCTTTAGTAATAGCCATTGTGGTGTTCCTTCCCTATCAAATTCATATGGATTGCAGAGTGCAGTGTCAGCCGTCGAGCCCGACCGTCATGGCCTGGCATCCCCGGCCATAACCACGGAGATCGGGGTTATAGATGCTTGAAACGGGGATTGGTTCGACCTGACAAATGCTGAATGCACGCTTAACGCCGAGACTTGGCGTAAGACGGGGCAAAACTAGCACAGAGACGGGGAAATATCCGCCTCAACATACCCATTTGGTCAGCTTTATCGCTCTAAACCGTGAAAAAAAGGCATATGGCCAGTCGGAGGGCGTGCAAAATGCCGTTCGGGGCACGTCTTGACCAATGGGTGCGGTACACTGGGCGACTTTTCGGGGAGGCCAACCGCTCCCCCTTCAACCAGCCGAGAAGCCTATGCCGATCCGTCATTGCATCGTCCACCTGATCGACAAAAAACCCGACGGCACACCCGCAGTTCTTCACGCCCGCGACACGGAACTGGCCGAGTCCGCCGCCATCGAGAACATGCTTGCCGACCTCAACGAGAGCTACAACGCCAAACAAGGCAAGGCCTGGGGTTTCTTCCATGCCGAGTCCGGCGCGCACCCGTTCAGTGGCTGGTTGAAGGACTACTTTGACGGTGGCCAGGACTTCACCACCTTCAGCCGCACGGCGGTTGAGCACCTGCAAAAGCTGATGGAAGAATCCAACCTCTCCACCGGCGGCCACGTGCTGTTTGCCCATTACCAGCAAGGCATGACCGACTACCTGGCCATCGCCCTGCTGCACCACAGCGAAGGCGTGGCGGTGACCGACGAGCTGGACGTGACGCCCTCGCGTCACCTGGACCTGGGCCAGTTGCACCTGGCGGCGCGTATCAACGTCTCCGAGTGGCAGAACAACAAGCAGTCCAAACAATACATCTCCTTCATCAAAGGCAAGAACGGCAAGAAAGTCTCGGAGTACTTCCGCGACTTTATCGGCTGCCAGGAAGGCGTCGACGGCCCGGGCGAAACCCGCACCCTGCTCAAGGCGTTCAGTGACTTCGTCGAAAGCGAAGACCTGCCCGATGAGTCCGCCCGCGAGAAAACCAAGACCCTGGTGGACTACGCCAGCAGCCAGGCCAAGCTCGGCGAACCCATGGGCCTGGAAGAGCTCTCCGGGCTGATCGATGAAGACCGGCCAAAAGCCTTCTACGACCACATCCGCAACAAGGATTACGGCCTGTCGCCGGAAATTCCGGCCGACAAACGCACCCTCAACCAGTTCCGCCGCTTCACCGGGCGTGCTGAGGGCTTGTCCATCAGCTTTGAAGCGCACCTGCTGGGCGACAAGATCGAGTACGACGAAGCTGCCGGCACCTTGATCATCAAGGGCCTGCCGACCCAACTGACCGACCAGCTCAAGCGCCGCAACTGATGCTGGGCGGGGTGCTCAAGAAAGTCCTGCTGGTGTTGCTGGTGGTGGTTGCGATCCAGAACTGGGGCAAGGTGGAGCGGCTGTTCAACCCGTCCCAAGTGGCGCCTGAGCACGTACGCGCCTCTGCGCGGGTGGTGCTCTATGCCACCGAGTGGTGTGGGTACTGCAAGCAGATTCGGCGGTTTCTGGACCAAAAGGGCATCCCGTACCAGGCCGTCGATATCGAGAAGGACGCCCCGGCGCGTAAGGCGTATGAGGCGCTGGGCGGTGGTGGGATTCCGTTTGTGGATGTGAACGGCACCTTGATTCGCGACTACAACCCTGAAGCGATCATGGCCGCATTGAAGTAATCCGCAATCAAATGTGGGAGCTGGCTTGCCTGTGATGGCGGTGTAACAGGTTCAATACCTGTGACTGACACACCGCTATCGCAGCATAGGTATCTACACAATTTTGGTGCGACGCTGACCCTGTGGCGAGGGAGCTTGCTCCCGTGACGGCCTGACTGCCGACGCTTATCTACCTGACACACCACCCTCCAAATGTCGGAGCTGGCTTGCCTGCGAAGACGGCCTGACAGTCAACACAGTTGGACCGTGTACATATTCATTGCTGCGGTAACGGCCACTTAGGGTTCCGCCTTACGGCGGCTCACTTTTGAAAGGAGCCCAAAAGTAAGCAAAAGGCTCTTGCCCCACCACTCGGCACCTCGCTTAGGCTCGGTGTGCCCGTAATCCGTCAGTGATTTGGGGGGCCGCCGCCACGCGCCATCCATGGCGCGGGGCGGCTAAACCGGCATCCCTGCCGGTTTACCCCCCAAATCCCTGTCGAATTCCGGCCAGCGTGGTTTGACGGGGCGCTTGAGATCAAAAGCAGATCAAGATCAAGAGCGGCTCGCTTCGCATCGTGGTTACCGTTGACGGCTACAACCTAAAAAGTTGTGTAGATACCTATACTGCGATGGCGGTGCAACAGGTTCAATACCTGTGACTGACACACCGCTATCGCAGGCAAGCCAGCTCCCACACAAGTCAGCTCTGCACATTGGGTTTTGTGGTGGCCTTAGAAGTTGGCTTCCAGAGACACCATCGCGGTGCGTGTCGAGCTGAGGTATTCCTTGCCTAACGGGTTCAGCAGCAAAACCGCAACGCAGGCCTAGCGCAACACAATCATGCGGCCCAACAAGGTGTGCTGTTCAAAACCCAGCACCGCTTGCAAGGCGTTCAAGACCGCTGCAGGGTCCTGGCTCGGAAAGCTGCCGCTGACGCGTTTGGCGGCCATGTCGTCGTTAAGCAAAAGAATTCGACCGGGGTAATAACGCCGCAGGTCCTCGACCACCTCGGCCAGCGGTGCCTTGTAGTAGTTGAGCCAACCCTCGCGCCAGGCCAGGCGTGAGGCGCTGTCGACGCCATGCAAGGGAGCGGCAATACCATCGGCGTAGGCCACTTGCTGGCCAGCGGTCAGCACCTGTTGCTGGCCGTGTTTGGAGGGCGTCACGCCCACTCGGCCGGACAGCACAGTGACCTCGGCGCCGTCAGGTTGCAGGCGCACTTCAAACTGCGTTCCCAGTACCCGCGTTTCACCGCCGCTCGCCTCCACCACGAAGGATTGCCCGGTGTGAGTCACGCTGAAAAAACCTGCACCACGGCGCAGTCGGATGTGCCGTTCGCCCTGGCTGAAATCCACCGCAATGGCGCTGTCGGCGTCGAGGGTGACCTTGGATTGATCGGCCAGGGTGAAGGTCTGCACCTGCCCCGGCGCCGTCACATAGTCGGCGCCCCATACATCGACCCAGCGCGACGGCTGCCAACCGGCGCCCATCGACACCATCAGCAGCAGGCAGGCGGCGACGGCCAAGGCACCGGACCAACGCGCTACCCGGGAGCGTTTGGAGGCGTTGATCGTATTGAGGTAGCCCTGCAAGGCGAGCGCGTCCTCATCGGCCAGTTGGCGCGCCGGCACTTCGCTCAATTCCCAGAGCACTTGGGCTTGGGAGTACGCCTCGACGTGTGCGGGATCTGCGCGCAACCAGCGGCTGAACGTGGCCTGGTCGCCGCTGCTGGGCTGGTCATGCAGCAGGCTCAGCCAATCGAGCGCGGACTGTTCCTGGGCGGGCGTGGGCGTGACGTTCACGGGGCTTTCCCTGGCGTGCTTGGCGGCGATGGTTCGCGAAGGCTGGCCTTGCAGGCTTCGAGGGCGCGCATCATATGTTTTTCCACGGCACTTTGGGACAGGCCCATGGCCTTGGCGATTTCGGCGTACTTGCGGCCGTGGATGCGGTTAAGCAGGAAAATCTGGCGGGTGCGTTCGGGCAAGCTGCGCAAGGCGGCTTCCACATGACGCAGATCATTGCCCGCCTCCAGTGCCGCCTGGGGTTCGCAGCCTTGATTGTCTGACTGCTCGGGTAGCCAGCCTTCACTGCTGCGCGCCCGTGCGCCTTCGCTGCGCAGGTGGTCGATGGCGATGTTGCCAGCGCAGCGCAGCAGGTAGGTGCTCAGCTCTTCGACCTGCACCAGCGGGCGACGCCAGAAGCGCAGGAACAAATCCTGCACCAGGTCGGCTGCCGTGGCGCGGCACCCGACACGGCGGCTGACCAACGCCTCCATTTGCGAGCGCTGGGATAAAAACACCTGCAAAAAGTGCGCACGCCCACTGGCCGCCTCCGCGTGCGGATTGTCCTGGGGTTGTGGCGGTGGGTTGATCCTCATGGTCGGCTCAAGACAGGGCGAACGCCGCAACAGGGCTGGCCAACAGGCCGAGGCCCGCGAGGATCAAGGCCAGCCTTGGCCGATACGGCAGCAGCAACACCAGCAGCAAGGCGCTGAGCATCAACACCGCGCACCACTCCACCAGGCCCTGGCCCCAACCGGCACCAAGCACGGCCGGCCAGATCGACACGGCCAGCAGCAACCAGCCGCCCACCCGCAGCGCCAGGCGCCGAGTGGGCGTGGGTTTGCTGTGCAGCAACTCGCCGTGGTGACGGTCGGTGGACAAACACAGCGCGGTAAACCCGGCGTAGCACATCATTAGCGCGAGGAGCATCAGTGGGCCTGCTGCTTGAGTGCCAACCCGCGGGCACGTTCAGCCTTGGGTTGCGGCGCGGTGCGGTGGTGCATCTTCCACGCCGCCCACGCCAGGAACATGCCGCTGGCCAGGCAGGTGAGGTCGAAGCCGGCCATGGCCCAATCGCCACTTGGCACGGAGACGCCCAAGTGGTGCGAGGTGGTGATGGCGTTAAGCAGTGGAATGGCGGCAAACAACAGCGCGCCGAAGCTCAATTGCTCGACCCAGCCCTGGAGGCCGCGACGCAGCAAAGCGTGCAACAAGCTCAGGCCCCAGGCGATAAAGAACGCCTGCACCTCCCAGTCGGAACGCTCGGCGAAGCTCACCGGCAACAGGCGGTTGGCCCAGAAAAACGCCGCGATGGCGATCATCAATCCGGACATGCTGGCGATATTCAACACCTCCACCAGGCGCAGTTCAAAGGGCATGACCGAGGCCTTGGCGTGTTTGAGCTGGCGTTTGCCCAGCCAGATCACCAGGCCCGTGCCGATCATCGCCGTGCCCGCCAGGCCGCAGATAAAGTACAGCCAGCGCAGCACCGGGCCGGCGAAATGGCCCATGTGCAAACCGTAGAAACTGCCACCGATGGCCGTCGCCAACGACGGCTCTGCACTGCCTCGCAACAGCTCGCCGGTGGTGCCGTTGAACGACAGCGTACTGCCGGAGGCATGCACCACGCTGTCGGCGCCGGCGCGCGACACGTTGACCGAGGCGTTGACGTCGCCGGGGTTGTTGACCGCCAGGCGCCCAACATGCCCGCCCGCCCACTGTTCCCGCGCCTGCTGGTACATCGGCATCAACGGCAGCAGTTTGCCCGGCTGGCCGAGGGCCGGCGGATTGTCGGTAGCGGGGAACAACTCGCTGAAGAACGCCCGGCTGTCGTCGCCATAGGACGCCACGATGGGCGCGGGCATGACCATGCTCATGAATATCACCAGGCTGCTGTAGGTGATCATCAGGTGAAACGGCAGCACCAGCACACCCACGGCGTTGTGCCCGTCCAGCCAGGAGCGCTGGCCTTTGCGCGGGCGGAAGGTGAAGAAGTCTTTGAAGATTTTCTTGTGGGTGATGATGCCGGTGATCAGCGCGACGAACATCACCATGGCGGCGATGGTCGACAGCCAGCGGCCCCACGGGTAAGGCATTTGCAGCTGGAAGTGGAAACGATAGAAGAACTCGCCGCCCTTGCTGTCGCGGGCCTGCACCGGTTGGCCGGTAATGGGGTCGAGGACTTTCTGGATGAAAGTACCGCGCTTGCCGGGCTCGAGCTTGTCCTGCCACATCACCGATAGGCCGGGGTCGCGGCGGGTCGGCAAGGTAATAAACCAGCGCGCGGCGGTGGGTGCCTGCTGTTGCAGGTAGCTTTGCGCCACGGCGAGGCTGCGCCCATCGTCCAGGGGATGGGCCTGCACTTCGGGCTGCATCCAGTGGGTTATTTCATCTTTGAAATAGGCCAGGGTGCCGGTGAGGAAAATCGCGAACAGCAGCCAGCCGAAGATCAAGCCTGCCCAGGTGTGCAGCCAGGCCATGGCCTGGCGAAAGCCCTCTTTCATGTGCGAGCCATCCAGAAACCAATGCCGGCCAAGGTGGCAAACAGCGCACTCGGCACCATCACCCCTGCCCAGGCGCGCCAGGCCGTGCGGCAGGCAAAACACCAGAGCACCGCCAGCAGGTAGAACACAAAGGAACTCATCATGCCGGTGACCACCGCATCGGCACGGGTAGTGGGCAGCCACAGCGCCAGGCAAATAGCGGCCAGGGAGGCCATCAGGTAACCGCCAATCACCGCCGCCAGCACGCGCGAGGTGACGGCGAGGCGGTAGGAAGCGGGCAATGAGGTTTTGCTTTTCATGCGGCAGGCGCCTGGTTCATCAGCGCGCAATATTAATGATAAATATTCTCATAAGCAAAAGAGAACGGATGAATCACCTGCCTTGGCCGATTGCCGAACCTGGTCACGAGCCCTACAATGCGAACAATTCTTGTTCTCTAAAGCATATCGAATGCTTGCGGAGTGATCGCGTTGCAGCCGTCCAATCCCGTCGAAGTGTTGTACAACGACCATCACCACTGGCTTACCGGCTGGTTGCGACGCAAGCTCGGCTGCCCGGACAACGCGGCCGACCTGGCGCAAGACACCTTTATCCGCGTGCTCAGTGCCCGGGAGGCGCCAACGCTGATCGAGCCGCGCGCCTTCCTCACCACCGTGGCCAAGCGTGTGCTGTTCAACTTCTACCGCCGCCAGGACCTGGAGCGCGCCTACCTCGAGGCCTTGGCGCAGATGCCCGAACACGTGGCGCCGTCGGAAGAAGACCGTGCAATCATCCTGCAGACCTTGCTGGAACTCGACCAACTGCTCGACGGCTTGCCCAAGCAAGTCAAACGCGCCTTCCTGCTGGCCCAACTCGACGGCCTGACCTACGCGCAAATCGGCGCGCAACTGGGCATCTCCATCGCCACCGTCAAACGCCACCTGACCAAAGCGGCCATGCGCTGCTACTTCGCCCTATGAACGTCTCCAGCCAAGTCGCCGAACAAGCCGTGCACTGGCTGCTGGAAATGCAGCAAGGCGCGCTCAACCCACGCCAGCAGGCGGCCTGGCAGCAATGGTTGAATGCCCACAGCGAACACCAACGCGCGTGGGAGCAGATCCAGCGCGTCAACCAACGCCTGCGCGGCGTGCCCTCGCCCCTGGCCCACGCGGCGTTGAATGCGCCCACCTCCAGCAGCCGGCGTCAGGCGCTGAAGTTGTTGTTGATTCTGGGCGCCGGTTCAGCCGCCGCCTGGAGCCTGCGCCAGCAACATATCCTGCCGCCGCTCACGGCTGACTATCGCAGCCCGGTGGGCCAGCGCCGCACGGTGCAATTGGCAGACGGCAGCCAGTTGCAGCTCAACACCGGCAGCGCAGTGGATGTGCATTTCGACGGCCAACAGCGCCTGGTGCGCCTGCTTGAAGGTGAAATCCTGCTCACCGCCCGCGCAGGCCTGGCGCCGTTGCACGTGCTGACCGGCCAGGGCCTGCTCAGCAGCCAGGCGGCGCGCTTGAATGTGCGCCAGTTCAACGACCACACCCAACTGGCGGTGCTGGCCGGCCAGGTTGAGGTAATGCCCAACCGCTACAACGGCTTGGCGCTGAGCGTCGACGCCGCGCACCAAGTCAATTTCACCCGCAAAGGCTGGGACACCCCGCGCGCCACCGACGCCAACAGCGGCGCCTGGGCCGACGGCATGTTGGTGGCCGCACATATGCGCCTGGAGGACTTCTTGGGTGAACTGGGGCGCTATCGTCGTGGCCAGCTCCATTGCGACCCGCAAGTGGCCAACCTGCTGCTGTCCGGCAGCTACCCGCTGGATGACAGCGAACGCATCCTCGACCTGCTGGAGATCAGCCTGCCGGTGAAAGTGCGGCGTTTTACGCGTTATTGGGTGACCGTGCAGGCACGTGCGTGATGCATAGCGCTTTTTGTAGGAGCGAGCTTGCTCGCGAAAAACGCCAGCACACCGCGTTAAACCAGGCAACCGGCGTTATCGTTGACGATTTTCGCGAGCAAGCTCGCTCCTACAGTGAGTATTTTTTAAATGTGAGCCGTTTTCCGCACCTGGCGTGACAGAGAAGGAAAGCCCCCTTGATCCTTCCTTCTCAGGACCGCCCTTATGCCCCAGCAACCGACGCTTCTCGCCCGTACACTGCGCCAACTCCTGCTCGGTGCCAGCCTCAGCCTGACCGCACTGCCGGCGGTGATGGCAGCCGACGCCAAGGCGTACCACATCGCGCCGACCACCCTGGAAGCGGCCCTGAATCAATTCGGGCGTGAAGCCGGCGTGCTGGTGTCCTTCGGTTCGGCAGTGACAGCCGGTATGCAAAGCCCTGGTTTGTCGGGCAACTACAGCGCCGCCGAGGGCCTGCAAAAACTGCTGGAAGGCACCGGCCTGCAAGCCCGCGCCGAGGGTGATAACGCCTACAGCCTGCAACCGGCCGGCGCCCCCGCTACGCTGGAGTTGCAGACCTCCAACGTGGTCGGCGACTGGCTCGGTGATGCGGCGCAAACCAACGTGTTCGAGCACCCCGGCGCCCGAGATGTGATCCGCCGCGAAGCATTCGAACGCCAGGGCGCCACCCAGGCCCGCGATGTGCTCAACCGCATCCCCGGCGTCAACGCCCCGGACAACAACGGCACCGGTAGCCACGACATGGCGCTGAACTTCGGCATTCGCGGGCTCAACCCACGCCTGGCGTCGCGCTCCACAGTGCTGATGGATGGCATCCCAGTGCCCTTCGCGCCGTACGGCCAGCCGCAACTCTCCTTCGCGCCGATCAGCATGGGCAACATGGACGCGGTGGATGTGGTGCGCGGCGGCGGTGCGGTGCGCTACGGCCCGCAAAACGTGGGTGGCATCGTCAACTTCGTCACCCGGGCTATCCCAGATGCGCCGACGGTCAAAGGTGGCTTGCAGACCGAGACCAGCCCCTCCTCCAGCCACGACGGCTTCAAGACCACCGGCAACCTGCTGGCCGGCGGCACCGCCGACAACGGCTTGGGCGGCGCGCTGCTGTACTCCGGCACCCGCGGCGGCGACTGGCGTGAAAACAGCAACACGCGCATCGACGACCTGATCCTCAAGGGCAAATACCAACTGGACGACGCCAACAGCTTCAACGCCATGGCGCAGTACTACGAAGGCCAGGCCGACATGCCAGGCGGTTTGAACGTCAAGGACTACAAGGCTGATCCGTACCAGTCCACCCGCCCCTACGACAAGTTCTGGGGCCGCCGCACCCTGTTCAACGTCGGCTATCGCTACGAGCAGGACCGCCGTGAGTTCACGGTCAACAGCTTCTTCACCAAGACCCTGCGCAGCGGTTATCTGGACCAGGGCAGTTTCCTGTCACTGTCGCCACGGGAATATTGGGTACGCGGCCTGGAAACCCGCTTCGCCCAAGGCTTTGACCTCGGCCCTACCAGCCATGAAGTCGGCGTGGGTTACCGCTACATCAATGAGGCTGGCCACGAACTGCGCTACCGCACACCGATTGCCGCCAACCAGCAAATCCCCACCACCAACAGCCGCAACGACCGCGACACGCGGGGCGGCACCGAAGCCAATGCGTTCTTCATCGATGACCGCATCGACATCGGCAAGTGGACCATCACCCCAGGCATTCGCTACGAGATGATCGAATCCCAACAGACCAACAACCTGAGCAACGTCAAATACAAGGGCGACTACAACACCGCACTGCCGGCGCTGAACGTGCTCTACCACCTCACCGACGACTGGAACCTGTACGCCAACACCGAAGGCTCGTTCGGCAGCGTGCAATACAGCCAGATGCCCAACCGTGTGAACAGCGGCGAAGTAAAACCAGAAAAAGCCCGCACCTGGGAACTCGGCACGCGCTATGACAACGGCAACCTGCGCGCGGAAATCGGTGCGTTCCTGATCAACTTCGACAACCAGTACGACAGCAACCAGACCAACGACACCGTGATCGCCCGCGGTGAAACGCGTCACCAGGGCATCGAGTCGAGCATCAACTACGCCCTCGATGGCCTGAGCCCGGCGCTGGCAGGGTTTGATGTGTACGCGACCTACGCCTATGTGGACGCGACCATCCGCGAAGACGGCCCGAACAAAGGCAACCGCGTGCCCTTCTCTTCCAAGCACAAAGGCACCCTCGGCGTGGGTTACACCGAAGGCCCATGGAAGCTGAATGTGGACAGCAGCTACCAGAGCAGCCAATTCGCCGACAATGCCAACACCCAGGCCGAAAGCGCTGACGGCGCCAATGGCCGCATTCCCGGCTACATGCTGTTCAGCAGCCGCGCAGCCTATGACTTCGGCCCGCAGCTGTCGGATTTGAACGTGGCGGTTGGAGTGAAGAACATCTTCAACAAGCAGTACTACACCCGCTCGTTTGATGACAACAACAAGGGCAAGTACGTGGGTGAGCCGCGCACGGTGTATGTGCAAACCTCTATCGCGTTCTGACCGCATTTTGTAGGAGCGAGCTCGCTCGCGAAAAACTCAGAGGCGCCGCGTTCATTCAGCAAGCACGCGTTATCGTTGACGTTTTTCGCGAGCAAGCTCGCTCCTACAGATGGTTTTCAGTGTGTTCAGGATCTAACTGCCCGCCAGGCAACTCGGGGTGGCGGCCACCAACGCGTCAATGGCACACCGCGTCTTGGCCGGCATATGCGCCGCCGTCGGCCAGATCACATGGATCGGCGCAGGTTGCTCACGGTAGCTGGGCAGCACAGCCTGCAACTGCCCACGTAGCGCATAGTGGGCAATCAACCAACTCGGCAACCAGGCCAGGCCCACGCCCGCGATGGCGGCATCGGCTACGGCCTGGAGGTCGTCCACGATCAAGGGCGAAGCCAGGCGCGAACGCTGCGCGGTGTTGCTGCGGTAAGCAATGCCACGATGAACGGCCAGGTCTTCGATACTTTCAATGGCGCCCTTGCGCTGCAAATACGCCGGTGACGCCGCCAGCCCCATGACCTGCTGACCCAGGCGCCTTGCACTCAGGCGGTCGGTGTCCGGCAACGGCCCGATGCGCACGGCAATATCGAAGCCCTCCTGCACCAAGTCGATCATGCGATCGGAAAAACAAAGGTCGATTTCCAGTTCCGGATAGCTGTCTATCAGGGCCCACAACGCTGGCGCGGCATAGTGATGACCAAAGGCCAAGGGCACGCTCACTCGCAAACGCCCGCGGGGTTGCTGGCGGCCGCTTTCCAACACCGACTCGGCCGCCTCCAACTCTGCCAATGCGCGCAGGCAATGCTCGTAGTACGCCTGCCCGTCCTCGGTCAACCGCTGGCGCCGGGTGGAACGCTGTAACAGGCAAGTGCCCAAGCGCGCCTCCAGGCGCGCCAGGCCCTTGCCCACCGCCGAGCGGGTGAGGTTCAGGCGTTCGGCGGCTTCGGTGAGGTTGCCGCTTTCGACAACCTGTAGAAAGAGTTCAACACCATCAAAACGAGGGGTAGCCATGCTTAATTGTCGCTCTTTATTCCCTTATCAATGGAAAACTTATCGCCAATAAAGAACCTTATTCCCGAGAGAATAGCCCCTCTCGCTCTCGAAAGGAATGTCGTATGCCCCGCGCCGCCGCACTCTCGGCCCTCACTCCCCCGCGCACCGCCAGGAACGGCCTGGCCCTCACCGCCGTCTGCCTGGTGGCCCTGATGTTCGGCCTGGAAATCTCCAGCGTGCCGGTGATCCTGCCGACGCTGGAACAGGAACTGGGCACGGGTTTTCAAGACGCCCAATGGATCATGAATGCCTACACCCTGGCCTGTACCAGCGTACTGATGGCGGCGGGCACCTTGGCGGATCGCTTTGGTCGTCGGCGTGTATTGGTGGTGTGCCTATGGCTGTTCGGGCTAGCTTCATTGGCCTGTGGGCTGGCCGACAGCGCCGCCACGCTGATCGTGGCGCGGTTTGTTCAAGGTATCGGCGCCGGGGCAATGATGATTTGCCAGTTCGCGATCTTGTCCCACCAGTTCCGCGAACCCGCGGCGCGTGCGCGGGCCTTTGCGATATGGGGCGTGATCGCTGGCGTGGGCCTGGGTTTCGGCCCGATGGTGGGGGCCTTGATCCTGGCCGTGGCGGACTGGCGCTGGGTGTTCCTGGTGCACGTACCGCTGACCCTGTTCACCCTGGCGTTGTTGCACGTCAGCGTGCAGGAATCCCGCGACCCGGCCAGCCATCGCCTCGACATCGCCGGCATGCTGACCATGACACTCACGGTGTTTGCGCTGGTCTATTTCATCACCCAGGGCAGCGAAATCGGTTTTGGCACCCCAGCGATGCTCGGCTGGGCCGGCCTGTCGGTCTTCGGGCTGCTGCTGTTTATCTGGATTGAGCGGCGCAGTGCCCACCCGATGTTCGACTTCTCGGTGTTGCGCATTCAGCGTTTCAACGGCGCGTTGATGGGCTCGATCGGCATGAACTTCAGCTTCTGGCCGTTCATGATCTACTTGCCGTTGTATTTCCAGGCGGGGCTGGGTTACGACACCTTGACCACTGGCGCCGCCTTGCTCGCGTACACCTTGCCCACTTTGCTGGTGCCGCCGCTGGCCGAACGCCTGGCCCTGCGTTTTGGCGCCGAACGCATTATTCCCCTGGGCCTGGGGACAATGGGCGCAGGGTTCATGGGGATGGCCGCCGTTAATTACGCCCAACAACCCAGCACGGCGCTGGTGCTGCTCAGTTGCGTGATCGCAGGCACAGGCCTTGCGTTGACCAATTCCCCCACCACTAACACCACCACTGGCTCAGTCTCGGCTGACCGCGCAGGCATGGCCTCGGGCATCGACTTCAGCGCACGGCTGATCACCCTCGCGCTCAATATCGCGCTGATGGGTCTGGTGCTGTTGTTGGGGATCAGCCATCACCTGGCCCATGTACTGCCTGCCAGCACGACGCTGGAGTGGGCAAGCCTCAACCAGCATATTGCCGCCGGCAAGTTGGATGCGCCGGGGCTGACCGTTGTGGATGCGCAAACAGCACTGCGCAGCGGCGCCGGCTGGGCCATGCTGTTTGCGGGCTTGGGCGCTAGCGGGTTGGCGCTGTTGAGCCGGCATTTCTTCCGGCGCGGGCGCTGAACGAAAAACGGGCCTGCACGTGCAGGCCCGTTTTCAGTGGGGGAATGAAAAAACAATCAGCCGTTAATGGCAGCGTTCTCGTTTTCCAGGAATTCCTCTTCCAGCGCGTCTTCATTCACTTTGTTGATTGGCTGGTTTTTACCGGCAGCGCGCGGCTTGCCTTGCAGTTTGCCAAACAGATGTTCCAGTGCGTGGTCGAGCTTGACTGCGGCGCCATCGATCGCTTGCTCCAGCGTATCGGCTTTATGGCACACGGAAACTGGTTGATGGCCCTTTGGCCGTGCTTCCAGACGGCAACTCAAATCGTGGGGGCCGGGCTTATCGCCGTTCTCGTCCCGCAGGTAGACCTCCACACGGGTCAGGTCTTCTTCGTAGCGTTCGAGCGTGCTCTCAATGGTAGTACGTACCCACTCCTCCAGTCGGATGCTGCTTTCAATATGGTTATCGCTATTGACTTGGATTTGCATAGTTCTTCCCTTATTTCAGCTAGCTCGCCAGAGGTCACAAACTGCAACACCGGGGTGGTGAAACCATGACCTCTTGATTACACAATTGAGCACCTGCTGAAACAATTCAAGTCCTTTGCAAAGATAAATCCTACATTACAAATTAACCCTGACGACGAGCAAAAACGCTGTTAGGGTGGGGAGTTAGTTACATCTTCTTACCTCTGCGAAACTCACAATTGCCCCTCTCCCAACGGGTGCAATCCGCGAAAAATCCCTGCTTCCTCCACCAGCCAGTCATGCACTGCGCGCACGCCCGGATGGTTCAACGCCCCCGGCGCATACAGCAGCACGTAGCGTTTATGGTTGGGCACCGCCAGGCCGAACGGCACGATCAAGGTGCCGCGCTCCAGTTCATCGTTGAGCAAGGTGCGCCGGGCAATCGCCACGCCCATGCCGGCGATGGCGGCTTCGATGGTCAGGTGGTTGCGGTTGAAGGTGTGCCCGCGCCGCACGTCGGCGCCGTGGTAGCCGATAGCATTGAGGTAAAACTCCCACTCGGCATATTCATAACTCCCACGCCAGGCGGTGATGTCGTGCAGCAGCGGGAAATGCGCCAGGTCCGCCGGGCCATGCAAGGGCGGGCGGCCACGCAACAGGCTGGGGGCGCACACCGGGAATATCTGTTCATCCAACAGGGCTGTGGATAACAACCCCGGGTAGCTGCCGTCGTTGAGGTCGATGGCCAGGTCGAAGTCGCCTTCATGCAGGGCGATGCTGCTGTCTTCGGCGACCATGCGCAGTTGAATGTCCGGAAAACGCTGCTGAAAGCGCGGCAGACGCGGGGTCAGCCACTTGCCCAGAAACGAGGGGATCGAGCGCAGGCGTAAGGTGCCGCTGATCATGCCGGCGTCCAGGCGCTGCAACTCTGCATCAATGCTGCCGTAGGCCTCCCCCACCACGGCCGCCAGGCGTTGCCCCTCGGCGCTGAGTTCCACCCCTCGCGCGCGCCGATGAAACAGCCGAAAACCCAGGCGCTCCTCCAACTGGCGAATTTGCTGGCTCACCGCTCCCGGCGTGATGTGCAGTTCTTCGGCGCAGCGGGTGAACGACAGATGCCGTGCAGCGCAGGAAAACACGTGCAACCAGACATAGGTCTGGCCGTGGAGGGGGCGGGTCATAGCGTTTAGTCCTGCTAAAGGGTGTCTTAGGATAATTCGTTGGTCAGTGCCGAGCCAGAGGCTCAGTATCGCGCCAATTCCGCCTGCTCTACAAAACATGGCAGCGATTTCTACTCCATTGCTTGTAAGGCTTTAGCATGGCTATCAGTGTTTTCGATCTATTCAAGGTGGGCATCGGCCCCTCCAGCTCCCACACCGTCGGCCCAATGCGCGCTGCCGCGACGTTCGCCCAAGCCCTGGCCGACCAGCATGTGCTCAGCCAAACCCGTCGCGTCGAAGTGCGCCTGTATGGCTCGCTGTCCGCTACCGGCGTCGGCCATGCCACCGACCGTGCCTGTGTCATGGGCTTGATGGGCGAATGGCCAGACCGCGTCGACCCCACCTCGATCAACGGGCGTATCCAGCAATTGCGCGAGTCCGGCCGGCTGTTGCTGGCCGGCCAACAGGAAATTGCCTTCAACTGGCACACCGATCTGTTGCTGTTGGACGAAAGCCTGCCCTACCACCCCAATGCCATGTCCCTGCACGCCTATGGCGACAGCGGCCTGCTGAGCGAACAAACCTATTACTCGGTGGGCGGTGGTTTCATCATCGAAGCCGCCGAAGCCGCATCAGGCGTTGCGCCCACCAGCGATGTGCAATTGCCCTATGATTTTTCCAGCGCGGTGGAACTGCTGGCCTTGTGCAACAAGCACGGCCTGCGGGTATCCGAGCTGATGATGGCCAATGAACGGGCGTGGCGCAGCGACGAAGAAATCCGCAGCGGCCTGCTGCATATCTGGTCGGTGATGCGCGAATGCGTGGAACAGGGCCTGCGCGATGAAGGCATCCTGCCCGGCGGCCTTGATGTGCCGCGTCGCGCCGCGAAACTGCACCGCAGCCTGCTGGAAATCGGCAAGCCCAACGTGATCACCTCGACCTTGTCGGCCATGGAGTGGGTCAACCTGTTCGCCCTCGCCGTCAACGAAGAAAACGCTGCCGGCGGGCGCATGGTCACCGCGCCGACCAATGGCGCGGCCGGGATCATTCCCGCCGTGCTGCACTACTACATGAAGTTCAACGCCGACGCGTCTGACGACGATGTGGTCAATTTCTTCCTGGCCGCCGCCGCCGTCGGCATCCTATGCAAGAAAAACGCCTCCATCTCCGGGGCCGAAGTCGGCTGCCAGGGCGAAGTGGGCTCGGCCTGCGCCATGGCCGCTGCCGGCCTGGCCGATATCCTCGGCGCCACCCCGGAGCAACTGGAAAACGCCGCCGAAATCGGCCTGGAACACAACCTCGGCCTGACCTGCGACCCGGTCGGTGGCCTGGTGCAGGTGCCGTGCATCGAGCGCAACGCCATCGCGGCAGTCAAGGCGATCAACGCCACGCAAATGGCCCTGCGCGGTGATGGCAAACACTTCATCTCCCTCGACCGGGTGATCCGCACCATGCGCGATACCGGCGCCGATATGCATGACAAATACAAAGAAACTTCACGGGGCGGCCTGGCGGTCAGCTGGGTGGAGTGCTGATCGGAGCACTGCTACCCGCCCCAACGTGAGCCCGCGCAAAAATAATAACGAGGCAATACCGATGACTGATGTACGTACACCTGCTGCCGAAAATCCCGATGTCAGAGAAAACACCGTAACCACCGGCTGGACCAAACACGACACCACTTGGATGCTCGGCCTCTATGGCACCGCCATCGGCGCGGGCACCCTGTTCCTGCCGATCAACGCCGGCGTCGGCGGTTTCTGGCCGCTGATCGTGCTGGCACTGCTGGCCTTCCCAATGACCTTCTTCGCCCACCGTGGGCTGACGCGTTTTGTGCTGTCGGGCAAATCCGGCGACATCACCGAAGTGGTCGAGGAACACTTTGGTGTCGGCGCCGGCAAGCTGATCACCCTGCTGTACTTCTTTGCGATCTTCCCGATCCTGCTGGTGTACAGCGTGGCATTGACCAACACCCTGGGCAGTTTCATGGAGCACCAATTGCACATGGCGCCGCCGCCCCGGGCGATTCTGTCGCTGGTGCTGATCCTCGGCCTGATGGCTATTGTGCGTTGCGGCCAGGGCGTGATCGTCAAGGCCATGAGCGTGCTGGTGTACCCCTTCGTTGCCGCCTTGCTGCTGCTGGCGTTCAGCCTGATCCCCAACTGGAACGGCGCGTTCTTCGCCTCGGCCAGCGAGGGCATGCCGTTGCCGCTGTTCTTCAAGACGTTGTGGCTGGCGATCCCGGTAATGGTGTTCTCGTTCAACCATTCGCCGATCATCTCCGCCTTTGCCGTGGACCAAAAGCGCGTCTACGGCGCACAGGCCGAGCGCAAAAGCAGCGGCATCCTCGCCACCGCCCACGGCATGATGGTGCTGACCGTGATGTTCTTCTGCTTCAGTTGCGTGCTGGCGCTGTCACCGGCTGACCTGGCCGCGGCCAAGGCGCAGAACATCTCGATCCTGTCGTACCTGGCCAACCACTTCCAGACGCCGGTGATCGCCTACGCCGCACCGTTGATCGCGCTGGTGGCGATCACCAAATCCTTCCTGGGCCACTACATCGGCGCCAGCGAAGGCTTCCAGGGCCTGATCGTCAAATCCCTGCGTGGGCGCAACCGTTCGATGTCGGTGAAATGGCTGGAGCGTTGCACCGCGTTGTTCATGGTGCTGACCTGCTGGGCCGTGGCCACCTTCAACCCGAGCATCCTGGGTATGATCGAAACCATGGGCGGGCCGATCATCGCGTGCCTGCTGTTCCTGATGCCGATGTACGCCATCCGCCGAGTGCCATCTTTGCGCCAGTATTCAGGCCAGGCATCGAATGTATTTGTGGTGATCATCGGGCTGATTGCGCTGTCTGCGATCGTTTTTTCCGTGATGCCCTGAATTAGCTCACTGATCTCAAAAACAGCACAAAAAAATGTGGGAGCGGGCTTGCTCGCGAATGCGGTGTATCAGCCAACAAATACTTGGCTGAAGCACCGCTTTCGCGAGCAAGCCCGCTCCCACATTTGGATTTCTGTGCGGGGTAAATCGCTGTACGGCACGGCCCTTGCTGTAGAGCTTTTGAGGAAAACGGAATTTGGCCAGTGGTCAGGCAATGCGAACTAATCCCGACACCGGTCGTCAATGACTGCATGTTCTTATCAGGCGGTAACGCACCATGGACAATCCTTTTCAGGTCATCACCGACACCTTCAGCCCACAATACCGCGTCAACCTGAGTATCCAACGGCTGGATGGCAGCATCATGCTCACCCTCTCGAACGAGACCGGCGTAGTGGCCAAGCGCATGATCAGCGCCGAACAACGCAACGACCCGCAACGCCTCAAGCGTCTGGTGCAAAGCATCCAGTTCGGCATTGCCATCGAACAGGGCCACAGCGCCGTGCAAATCCTGGAGCTGATGACGGACGGCGACAGCCACAAACTCCTGCAGCGCCCGCCCGCCCGTACTCTACCCTTCAGCGTCGGGCTTTAAAGCTCGCCCTTCTCGGTCTCCAGGCTCGCCTCGCCCTTGCGACGCGGGCTTTCGACCTTTACCGAAGGGAAGGCCGATGAGGCGTAGCGCACCACCAGGATCGCAAACGCCAATAGCAAAATGCCGCCGCACAGGTAGATGATGCCCAGGTCCGGCGGGTTGTGGTGCGATACATTGGAGATCAGCAAACGCGTGAGCGCGGTGATCGCCACGTAGATCAAAAAGCGCACCGGCATGTGGTTGGTCTTGAAGTAAATCCCGACCATGGCACCCAATTCCAGGTAGATGAACAGCAGCAAGATGTCATCGATCTTGATGTGCCCGTTCTCCAGCATCCCCAGGAATTCCATCACCGCCGCCCAGGCGGTCACCGCACCAATGGCGAACAGCGCCAAATAATGGAACGACTCGACAAACAGATTACCCAGCGACTCGGCCAGCCCATGTACTTGCTGACGCAGCCTTTCGGCCCAGTTGATTTTCACGATGATGCTTCCTTAGGTCGGCTCGACCGGATAATGCGGGGTGGACGTGACGGTTGTTCTGCATGCAGAAAAAAGGCCAGGGCTGGAGCATAAGATGGTGGCCGTGTGACACGAGGCACTTAAATTACCCCCCTGATCGTTCCCACGCTCCGCGTGGGAACGCCGCCTGGGACGCTCCGCGTCCCTCAGACCTGCTCGTGGGTGACGCGGAGCGTCACGGGATGCATTCCCACGCGGAGCGTGGGAACGATCGAGCGTGGGAACCATCGACCTCAGCGTGCTGTGCGAAATTTCCGGTTCAGCCCGCCATTTCCCAACTACATTAAAAACCTACTATCCAAACCCCCACGTTTGGCTTATCCTTTTAGCTGTATATAAATACAGTAGTCGCAAAAGACAACTATCGTGAAGGCATGTGAGGTGGTGAATGGCCGTCGAAGTGGTATACCGCAGCAGCCGAGATCTGGAGCGTTTGTTCATGGATAAAGCCGAAGCTGACCGTCATGACAAGATGCTTGAACTCGCTGAGTTGCTGGCAGAGGTGTTGCAAAAAGCCGTGCCGTCGTTGAGCGAGCAGCAGGTGGAAGAAGCCGGGATCTACATGGCGAAGAACCGCGATGTGTTTGCCAAGGCGTTCAAGAGCCAACCGGACGCATTGTCCGAGTTGCTGAACCCGGCGGCGGAGTAAAGCCCGAATTGAATAGGCCCTGAGTCATGGATTCAGGGCCTTTTTAATGCCTGGCCTATTTGTACAGCAGGCGTTCGGCCAGCTCATCGGCCACCCGTGCGGGGGAGCGTTTTTCGGCTTGGGCGTGGGCGAAGATTTCAGTCAGGCGGCTGCCGATGTTTGACAGGTGCGCGGTGATGCCTGGCAGGTCGGTGCCAGCGTGTTTGAGGGCGACGTAGATCAGCCCGCCAGAGTTGATCACATAGTCCGGTGCGTAGAGGATGCCGCGGCCTTCCAATTGGTCGGCGATGTCCAGGTTGGTCAGTTGTGCGCTGGCCGAGCCCGCCACGGCGGCGCAACGTAGCTGGCCGACGCTGTTGCGGTTGAACACGGCGCCGACGCCGCAGGGCGCAAGAATGTCGCACGGGGTGCTGAGCAAGGCGTCGTTGGCAATCGGGTGGGCGCCCAGTTGCTGCATGGCCAGTTGAACCTTGCCGTGGTCGATGTCGCTGACCAGCAGCTCGGCACCGGCGGCATGCAGTTGCTCGGCCAGGGCGTAACCGACATTGCCAAGGCCCTGGACCGCGACGCGCAAGCCCTCGAGGTTGTCGCTGCCCAGGCGCGCCATGGCGGTGGTGCGGATACCGGCGAATACCCCCATGGCAGCATGGGGCGCGGGGTCGCCGGCGGCCGTGGTGCTGGTGACAAAGCGGGTGTTCTGGGCGATGCAGTCCATGTCGGCGACCGAGGTGCCGCTGTCGATCGAGGTGATGAAGCGGCCGTCGAGTTTTTCCACACAACGGCCAAACGCCTCGAACAGCGCCGCACGGCTTTCCACGTGCACGGGGCGGATGATCACCGCCGTGCCGCCGCCCACCGGTAGCCCGGCCAGTGCGGCTTTGTAGCTCATGCCTTGCGCCAGGCGCGCAGCATCGGCTACGGCCGTTTCGTCGTTAGGGTAAGCCAGGTAACGACAGCCACCCAACGCTGGGCCCAGGCGACTGTTGTGGATGGCGATGATCGCCTTCAAGCCGGTCACCGGATCAACGCTCAGGTGCAGCGATTCAAGGCGGGTGCTGTGCATGAGCGCAAACATCAATGAGCTCCCGAATCACTTCTGGTAGTGGGCCAAGTATAGGCTTGCGGCAGAAAACTGCTGGATTGCGCTGGAATAAGCCGCGCATTTTCGTGGGATCTACGACATAAGCGCGTGGGATATCTCTCAAGATGCTGGACGAAAATTCGCAGCAAGGCTAAAACGGGGGCATACGCCGGAGAACTCGATGAACCCCCGCACAGCTTTTTTCGCCTGCCTGGACCGTTCCCCACCCGCGCTGTTTGAAGCCGCGTTGTGGATTGCTGCCGAGCATGACGCCAGCGTGCAGCCGGCGCTGATCCTGCACGAGCTTGGCGCGCTGCAACAGCAGGTCAGCCTGGGCATGCCCCTGCTACCGGCGGATGAGCTCGGCCAGCCGCTGCTGCGGCGCATGAATGATCTGGGGTTTGCCCAGGATGACCATACGCCGTTGCGCCCCGCCGCCGCGCTGTTGGACAAAGTGCTGCAACGCAAACGCGGGCAACCCTTGGCCATGGGCCCGATCGCCCTGGAGATGGCACGACGCCTGGATATCCCCATGGTCGGCGTGAACTTCCCCGGGCATTTCCTGCTACGGGTACCCGGTGCCGATCACCTGCTGGACCCTTGCGGCGGCCGGCGCCTGTACCCTAACGACTGTCGCGAGTTGCTGGCGCGCCAATACGGGGAGAAGCTGAAATTACAGGCCGACCACCTGCTGACCGCCGAGCCACGGGCGATCCTGCAACGGCTGTCGCGCAACCTGCGCCAACTCTACCTTGCCAACGACGAACCGCTGGCCGCCCTGGTGGACGCCGAGCGCGTACTGGAACTGGGCAACGCCAGCGCCTCCGACTACCTGGCGCGCGCCAGCCTGTATCAACGCCTAGATTGCCCCAGCGCCGAACGCTTCGACCTGGAGCACGCCCTGCTGCTCAGTGACGACCCGATCCAGCGTCTGCGCCTGACCGAGCGGCTGGGGCACCTGCCGCCCAATTCAGTAATGCACTGACCCAAGCCCCAACTGTAGGAGCGAGCTTGCTCGCGAAGAACGCAAGGGCACCGCGTTAAACCAGGATGCCCGCGTTATCGTTGACGTGCTTCGCGAGCAAGCTCGCTCCTACAGTGAGGGTTTGAGAACGTCGCTGTGCAGCGTGTTAGCTCCCGGCGCCCGCACTTGAATAATCAACAACGCCGCAATCACCGCCGGAATCGCGCAGAAGAAGAAAATCTGCTCGACCGGTATATGCATCGCCAGCAGCAGGCTGCCAAACAGCGGCCCCAGAATCGACCCGAACCGCCCCACACCCAACGCCCAGCCCGTACCGGTGGCGCGCACGTGCGCCGGGTAGAAGTTGCTCGCAAAGGCATTGAGGGTCAGTTGCCCGCCGATGATGCAGAACCCAGCAGCAAACACGCACGCCACCAGGTAGCGTGGGTTGTCGTGGTTCAAGCCCAGCAGGATGGTGCACAACGCTGCCGCCGCCAGCACGCCGGACAGCAACCGCACTTTGCTTTTCAGGCGGTCGGCAAACCAGGCCATGAGAATGGCGCCCAAGGTGCCGGCGAACAGGAACATGGAGGTGACCAGGTTGGCTTCGTTCAACGCCAGGCCGCTTTCGAGCAATAGCGACGGCAACCAACTGATCATGAAATACAGCAGGATCAGGCTGACAAAGAAAGTCGCCCAGATCAGCAGCGTCGGGCGCGCGTAGCCGTTACGAAACAGCTCCACTACCGTCAGTTTGCTGCCTTGCTCCTGCAAGTTTTCCGCTTCGGTCGCGGGCGGTGGTTGCCAGTCGGGCAGCATCCGCGCCGTGACTCTGCGCAAACGCAGATAGGGCGGCGCATCGCGCAACAGGCGCGGCAAGGATTCGGGCAACAGCCACACCAGAAACGGGAACAGCAGCAACGGCGTCACACCACCCGCCAGGAACACCGCCTGCCACCCAAAGCTGTCGATAAACCCGGCCGCCACGAAGCCACCCGCCGCGCCGCCGAACGAAAAGCCGCACGCAGCCAGGGTCACCATCAAGGTACGCAGGCGTGGGGGCGAATATTCGGACATCAACGCCATGGCACTGGGCATCGCACCGCCCATGCCGATGCCGCAGATAAACCGCGCCGCCATCAACGTGGTCAGGGAGTTGGCAAACACCATCAACACCGTGAGGCTGGCGTAGATCAGCACACACGCCAGCAGAATGCGTCGCACACCAAACCGATCCGCCAGCGGCGTCACCAGCAGCGAACCCAGGGTGAGGCCCAGCAGGTTGGCACTGAACACGGGCCCGAACGCGGATTTTTCCAGGCCCCAATCCTGGGCCAGCGCCGGCACTACGTAGCCCAGCACCTGGGCGTCATAGCCATCGGTGACCAGTAGCAGTGCCAGCAGCAGGAGAATCAACCATTGATAGCGCGACACCGGACGGGCGTCGAGTGCCGCGCGAAAGCTGGCAATCTGATTGTGCATCGCAAGGTACCTGTTTTTTTTATGATGGTTCCCACGCTCTGCGTGGGAATACAGCCCTGGACGCTCCGCGTCCGTTTTTAGAGCCGTGACGCGGAGCGTCACATGAGGCGTTCCCACGCAGAGCGTGGGAACGATCATTACAGGGGGTTCAGGGGGTGTCAGGTTGATTGGCGGGGTGGGCCTGCATGAAGGCCGGATGTTGGGCCGCCAACGCCGCCACTCGCCCAATGCGTGGGTATGCCGCCAAGGGCACCTTGAAACGCTCGGCCGCGTACAACTGCGGGATCAGAAACGCATCGGCCAAGCCTGGCTGCTCGCCAAAGCAAAACCCGGTGTCGCCAATCAAGTGCTCCACCGCGTTCAGGCCCTGGCTGATCCAATGCCCGATCCACTCCAGCAATTGCGCCTCGTCGTGCCCCCACTTGCGCAGCAAGTTCTGGGTGCTGGAGTTATGCAACGGGTGGATATCACAGGCGATGATCGACGCCACGGCCCGCTCATGGGCCCTGGCGACCAAATCCTTGGCGAGCAGTGGCACCTGTGGATAACACTCTTCCAGGTACTCGATGATCGCCTGTGACTGGATCAACAACGCGCCTTCATCGCTACGCAACGCCGGCACGCGCCCTTGGGGGTTGATCGCCAGGTAGTCAGGCTGGCGGTTGGCGCCGCCAGCCGGCACCAGCAGGTTGACCGGCAGCGCGGTGAAATCCAGGCCTTTGAGGGCCAGGGCAATACGTACTCGATACGACGCGGTAGAACGGTAGTAGGTATAGAGTTCCATGACCCTGCCCTCTCAGCGCGCCGCGACCACGGTGCCGCGGCATTCGCCGAAGCCGATAGAGGCAAAGCCCTCGCGGCTGCAACGGGCACGCAGGATGATTTCGTCGCCATCTTCCAGGAATTTACGCACCTCACCGGAAGCCAATTCAATCGGCTTTTTACCGCCTTCGGTAATCTCCAGCAGGCTGCCGAACTGCCCAGGCTGCGGGCCAGACAACGTGCCCGAGCCAAACAGGTCACCGGCCTGCAACTGGCAGCCGTTGACACTGTGGTGCGCCACCATTTGTGCCACGGTCCAGTACATATGTTCGGTGTTGCTCAAGGTCAGGCGATGGGCGGGCAGGTTTTGCTCGCGCATCGAGGCCGTGGTGAGCAGCACCTCCAATTCGATATCGAAAGCGCCCGCGTTCTGATCACGCTTATCCAGCAGGTAAGGCAGCGGTTGCGGATCACCCTCGGGGCGCGGCGGCTGGGCCTTGCGGAAAGGTTCCAAAGCTTCGGCAGTCACCACCCACGGCGAGATGCTGGTGATAAAGCTTTTCGACAAAAACGGCCCCAGCGGCTGGTATTCCCAGGCCTGGATATCCCGCGCCGACCAGTCGTTGAGCAGGCAGAAACCGGCGATATGCTCGGCGGCATCGCCAATGGCAATCGCATCGCCCATGGCATTGCCCTGGCCGATCCAGATGCCCAGTTCCAATTCATAGTCCAGGCGCGCGCAGGGGCCAAAGGTCGGCTCGGTCTGGCCGGCCGGGAGGGTCTGGCCTTTAGGGCGTCGCACCTCCGTACCCGAGGGACGAATGGTCGAGGCACGGCCGTGGTAACCAATGGGCACGTACTTGTAGTTGGGCAACAAGGGGTTATCGGGGCGGAACAATTTGCCGACGTTTTGCGCGTGCTCGATGCCGACGTAGAAGTCGGTGTAGTCATTGATCTTGGCCGGCAGGTGCATCTGGCAATCGGCGGCACGGTGCAGCACGTGCGCTTCGCGGTTTTGCAGCTCGCTGCCTTCGGCCAGCAGTTCCAGCAAGCGCTCGCGCAGGGCGACGCGGGGGCCACGGCCCAGCTCAAAAAACGCGTTCAACTGCCCACCCGCAGTGGCTTCGACGGCGCGCCGGGCTTCGCCTTCAAACGCGTCCAGCGCGGCGTGCAAGTCGAGAATCGCATCGCCAATCGCCACGCCACTGCGCGGTGCCGAGCCGTTGATGCTGAATACGCCTAAGGGCAAGTTCTGCAGGGGGAAATCCGCGTGGCCGTTGGCCGAGGATACCCAGCTGCGGGTCTGCGTTGGTTGAGTCATGGGTTATCTCCGGTTCGGGTTGAAGGTGGCGGGCAGCGCGGCCCAGCACGCGTCGTAAGCAGGTTGCAGTTGCGGGCACTCCAGGGCGAACTGGGTCGGGCGCAGTACTTGGCTGGTCTCGAACATGAACGCCATGGTGTTATCGATCTTGTGCGGCGCCAGGTCGGCGTTGATGGCTTTGGTGCAGGTCTCGCCATCCGGGCCGTGGGCGCTCATGCAACTGTGCAGCGATGCGCCGCCCGGCAGGAAGCCTTCGGCCTTGGCGTCATAGGCGCCCTGGATCAGGCCCATGTATTCGTTCATCAGGTTGCGGTGAAACCATGGCGGACGGAAGGTGTTCTCGGCCACCATCCAGCGTGGCGGGAAGATCACGAAGTCGAGGTTGGCCAGGCCGTGCACGCTGGTAGGTGAGGTCAAGACCGTGAAGATCGACGGGTCCGGGTGATCGAAACTCACCGTGCCAATGGTGTTGAAACGGCGCAGGTCATATTTGTACGGCACGTTATTACCGTGCCAGGCGACCACGTTAAGCGGTGAGTGGTCCAGCTCGCAGCCCCACAGTTCACCGAGGAACTTCTGTACCAGCGTGGTCGGTTGCTTGAGGTCTTCGTAGTGGGCAACCGGCGTAAGAAAGTCGCGCGGGTTGGCCAGGCCGTTGCTGCCAATAGGGCCCAGGTCGGGCAGGCGCAGCGGGGCGCCGTGGTTTTCAGCGACGTAGCCGCGGGCTTGCGCGTCCAGCAGTTCGACACGGAACTTGAGGCCACGGGGCAGCACCAAGATCTCCAGCGGCTCGACGTCCAGCACACCCAACTCGGTGGCGATGCGCAGGCGGCCCTGCTCGGGGACGACCAGCAGTTCGCCGTCGGCATTGAAGAACACGCGCTCCATGGAGCGGTTGGCGCGGTAGTTATAGATGCTGATGCCCGCAGGTTTTTCCGCCCCCGCATTGGCGACCATGCCCACCAGGCCGTCGATAAAGTCCGTCGGTTCACTCGGGATGTCCAACGGGTTCCAGCGCAAGCGGTTCGGCGTCACCGCGCCCAACGGGCCACCGGCCAATTGCCGCGCAAGCTTGGCGAATGCCGGGTGGTTGGCCGACGGCTGGATGCGGTACAGCCAGGTGCGACGGGCTTCGCTGCGCGCCATGGTGAAGGCGGTGCCGGAAAACAGTTCGGTGTAGAGGCCGTAAGGAGCTTTCTGCGGCGAGTTCTGGCCGACCGGCAGCGCGCCGGGCAAGGCTTCGCTGGCGAATTCATTGCCGAAACCCGACAGGTATTCGAGGTTCATGGATCGTCCTCTGAGGGTCAGTTGTATTTATCGTAATCCAGTTACGCATAACGTAATTTGATCACTCTCGACCGTCAAGCTATAAAGACGCCCATTCATCTCTCGGATTCTCGCCCTTCCATGGAAAAGTCCCGCGACACCGGTAAACAGAAAGTCCGCTCGGCGGAAGTCGGCACCGATATCCTCAAGGCCCTGGCCGAACTGTCCCCGGCCACGTCGTTGTCACGCCTGGCCGAACATGTGCAGATGCCGGCGAGCAAGGTGCACCGCTATTTGCAGGCCCTGATCGCCTCGGGTTTTGCCGAACAGAACAGCGCCACCAACCATTACGGCCTGGGCCGCGAAGCGTTACGCGTGGGGTTGGCGGCGCTGGGCAGCCTGGATGTGTTGAAGGTCGGCGCCCTGCCCCTGGCCGAGCTGCGCGATGAATTGAATGAAACCTGCTTTCTGGCGGTATGGGGCAACCAGGGCGCGACGGTGGTGCACATCGAGCCGGCGGTGCGTGCCGTCACAGTGGTGACGCAATTGGGCTCGGTATTACCGCTGCTCAGCTCGTCCACCGGGCTGGTGTTCAGCGCCTACCTGCCGTCGCGGGAAACCGTGGAGCTGCGGGAGCGCGAGGTTCAAGCCGGCACCGCCCACACCTTGGCGGACGATCAGGCCTATGCCAGCGTGTGCGAGCAAATCCGCAGCCGCGGCCTGCACTTTGTGCATGGGTTGCTGATGCCGGGCGTGGATGCATTATCAGCGCCGGTGTTCAATGCGGTCGGGCAAGTCGCGGCGGTGATGACCGTGGTCGGCCCAACCTCGCTGTTCCATGCTGATGAAGATGGCCCGGCGGCGCAGCGCTTGCTGGCGGCGACCCGGGCCGTGAGTTGGCGCATGGGCTATCAGCCCTGAATCAGTCTTCGCTACGAGACAGGGCAACGGCGACGCGGTTTTCCACGGCTTTTACCTGCGCGCCAGCGACCACATAGTTGTTGGTTAACATCGCGAACACCAGCTTGCGCCCGTGAGCATCGGTGATGTAACCGCTCAATGACGACACGCCGGCCATGGAGCCGGTCTTGGCATGCAGGTTATTTTCCGCAGCCGTGCCGCGCAGGCGGTAACCCAGGCTGCCGCCGGTCATGCGGTCGGCATTGCCGGCAACCGGCAGCGCGTTGTACCAGGCGTCGAACCACGGCTGTTTGCTCGCCGCCAGCAGCAGATCGGTGAGGGTTTGCGACGACACCAGGTTACGCCGCGACAGGCCGGAGCCGTCCACTTGGCTCAAAGTGCTGGTGTCCAACCCCTCGCGCTTGAGAAAGCCGGCCACCGCCACGGCGCCCGCCGCCGCCGTGCCATTGTTGGCCGTCTGGCGGCCCATGGCCTTGAGCAAGGCTTCGGACATGGCGTTGTTCGAGAGCTTGAGCAGCGGCACGATCAGCTCCTGCAACGGCGCCGATTGGTGTTCAGCCAGCACCGCTACCCCAGCAGGACTCGCCCCGCCCATCACCCGACGCCCCAGCACCTTGATGCCCTGCCGTGCTAGCGCTTGCTCAAACAGGTTGGCCACCAGTTGCGTCGGCTCCCACACGCTGATCAATTGCTGGCTCTGCCGGCCAGGCGCCACCGCGCCGCTGAGCTGCAGCAGGTTGGTGCCGTGGCGGCGGTTGATCCCATAGCTGTTACCCGGCCCGCTGACGGCGCGGTTATTCAGTTGCAGGTAATCGGTGGGCGGGTAGATGTCCACGCCGACCGGCGAGCCGGCGCGCAACGGCGCCTTGGCGGTGACCAGCACGCTGCCGGCATCAAAGTCGGTATTGGGTGCCACGGTCAACGCTGAAATCTGCGCGCCGTAGTAGGTGGTTTCATCATCATGGGACCAGTCCACGCCCAGCCGCTCGGCATCGAACCAAGTGTCGTCGAACACCAGGTCACCCTGCACCTGGCGCACGCCCTGGCTGGCCAACTGCGCGGCCAGCGCCTGGTAGTCGGCAAACTGAATACTCGGGTCGCCCAAGCCACGCAGGTACAGGTTGCCAGTCAGCCGGTCGCCCTGGCGTATGCCATTGCTCAGCAGTTGGGTGGCGAAGCGGTAGTGCGGCCCCAACACATCCATGGCCGCCGCCGTGGTCAACAGCTTGAGATTGGACGCGGGCACCAGCCGAGTGCGTGGGTTGTGCTGATACAGCGTGGTGCCTGTGCGGGCGTCACGCACCATCAGCGAGACAGTGGCGCCTTGCAGCGCCGGGTCGCTCAACAGCTTATCCAGGGTTGCCGGGGTGGAGGTTTGGGAGACGCTGGCGCAGCCGACCAGCAAAAAACTCAAGCCGACCAGCAGGGTGCTGGTGTGAAACCATTTTCCAAAGTGCATCAGTAGCGTTTTCCATAAGCCTGCAATGGCGGCAACGCTAACAGCTCGCTATCAATGTGGCGAGGGCACTGAATGCTATCCGCTTTCCTGTGTGGCTTGCCTGCGAAGACGGCCTAACAGTCAACACAGTTGGACCGTGTACATATCCATTCCTGCGGTAACGGCCACCTAGGGTTCCGCTCTGACAGCGGCTCACTTTTGAAAAGCCGGAATGCCGGCCCAGGCAAAAGTAAGCAAAACGCTCTTGCCCCACCACTCGGCACCTCGCCTAGGCTCGGTGTGCCCGTAATCCGCCAGTGATTTGGGGGGCCGCCGCCACGCGCCATCCATGGCGCGGGGCGGCTAAACCGGCATCCCTGCCGGTTTACCCCCCAAATCCCTGTCGAATTCCGGCCAGCGTGGTTTAACGGGGCGCTTGAGATCAAGATCAAGAGCAGATCAAGAGCTACTCGCTTCGCATCGTGGTTACAGTCGATAGCTTCAGAGTTGTTAGATCCCTAGGACCATCGCAGGCAAGCCAGCTCCCACATAAGAATGCCAGCAACAAGGAATCAGAAGGTCAACGTGCTTGAAACCGACACCTGCCGCGCATCGCCAATAGACACGAACTGGGTATTCACCGAAGAGGTGTAATAGGTGCGGTCAAACAGGTTCTTCACGTTGAGCTGGAACTTGACTTTCTGCCCATCAAGTTGCGTGTCGTAGCTGGCAAATACGTCCGCCACGGTATAGCTCGGCAGTTCAAAACTGTTGGCCGCATCTCCGGCCCGCTCGCCCACATAGCGCGCACCAGCGCCGACCCGCAGTTGATCGCCACCCAAAATAGTGCCGAAGTCATACACCGCCGACAGCGAGCCGGTGTTTTTCGCCACATTCTGCAGGCGCTTGCCTTTGAGCGTCGGGTCGTCGGTGACCTCGGCATCGGTGTAGGCATAGCTGCCGATCAGGCTCCACTTGTCGGTCAATTGCCCGCTGGCATCCAGCTCCAGGCCACGGGAGCGCACCTTGCCCGCCACGCTGTAGACCGAGGTTAGCCCCTCGCCCACCTGGACCAGCACGTTGCGTTTGTCGATGTTGAACAACGCCGCACTGGCGGTGATACGCCCCGGCAGGTCGAACTTGGTGCCCAGCTCCCAGGCCTTGGACTCTTCAGGATCGAGGCTGCCATCCAGCACGGTTTTGTTGGCCAGTGGCGCAATGGTGGAGTTGGGTTTGAACGATTCGGTGTAGCTGCCGTAGAACGACAGTTCATCGGTGTAGCGGTACACCAGGCCGGCCCGTGGCACCCATTTCTGGCCGTTGCCATCGGTGTTGGCGGTGAACGGCACGCCTTTGCCGGCGTATTGATCGTACATCTGATAGCGCGCCCCACCGACCAGTATCCACTGGTCGTTGAGATGAATCGCATCCTGGAAGAACAGCGAGTCGCTGCGCAGCAGGTCCGTCTGGTTGCTGTCTGGCGCGCTGACGTTGGAGCCTGCCACTTCGTTGCCGTACACCGGATTGTTGTAATTGAAGACACCGCGCGGTGCCTGGCGGATCAGGTCGGCACGGTAGATCTTGCGGTACTCGTCGTCCAGGCCGAACACCAGGTCGTGTTGCATACCGGCCACCGCGACTTTGCCTTCCAGGCTTGCGGTTGCGAAACGGTCGGTAGTCAGCGCGCCCTGGGTACCATCCATGCTGCGGGTCAAGGTGCCGTTGGGGTTGACCTTGACCACGCGCACCTGGCTGGCGTCGTAGGTTTCGCGGTTCCAGCTGTAGCCGAAGTGGGCCTTCCAGTCGTCGTTCAGATCGTGGTCGACGGTCAGGCGATACAGGTCGGAGCGCCCTTCCATATTGTTGAACGGCTCATCCAGGCGGCGGGTCGCGGGGATGTTCAGCGGGTGGCGGGTCTTGGGGTCGATGGCAGTGCCACGGTCAAAGGGCGAGAGAAACTCGCGGTGTTCATAGGCGACAACCACCTGGGTGGTATCGCCGTACCAGGCCAGGGAAGGCGCCACCAGCGTCTCGCGATGGGTACCGTAGTTGCGCCAGTAGTCTTCGTCTTCATGATCCACGATCAGACGATAGGCCAAGCCGCTGTCACCGAGGGGCCCGGTGGTATCGAGGTTGCCGCCGCTGCCGTTCTTACCGCTGCCGAAGGTTGAACCGCGCGCGGTCAGGGCCGTGGACTGCACCAGTTCGGGCTTTTTGCTGACGATATTGACCACGCCACCCGGGTCCTGGATGCCGTACAGCAGCGACGACGGCCCCTTGAGCACTTCGACGCGATCAGCGGTGGCGTTCAACGCCCGGCCCTGCACCACGGGCATGCCGTCCTTCATGATCGAGCCATTACGGTTATCGCCAAAGCCACGCAGCATCACCGCGTCCTGGGTGCTGCCGAGGGTGTTGGACTGGGTGATGCCACTGATATTGCCCAGGGCGTCATCCAGGTTACGCGGCTGTTGATCGCGCAATACTTGGGCGGGCACCACATTCACGGTTTGCGGGGTTTCCAGCAGCAAGCCACGGGAGCGCATCACCGAACTGGTGGGCGGTGGCTGGTAGCTGGTGCTGGCTTGGGTCAAGTCGATGCCGCTGATGGTGGTAGCGCCCAGGTTGACCGCGCCATCGGTGAGCACGGGTTCCAGTGCCAGAGTACGGGCGTCGATCTGGCGAAAGGTAAAGCCGGAACGGCCCAGCAGACGTTGCAGGGCCTGGGTCGCACTCATCTGCCCGCTGACCGCCGGGGCGTTGAGGCCGTAGGGCGCTTCGTCGGTGTAGATCACACTGATCCCGGTAACCCGGCTGAAATCGCTCAACGCCTGGGGCAACGGCTTGGCCGCCAGGGCAAAATTGAACTGGGCGCTGTGCTGCTCCTGCGCCTGCGCCATGGCCAGAGGCAGCAAGGCCAGCCCAGACACCGTGAATACCGAGGCTCCCAGCCACTGTTTGACCCAACCGCCCGCCGTCGATTTCATGCTGTGAGCACCCGTGTAGAAAACGCTGTTAATGCGAATTGATCGCAGTTTCATGCACTACACGGATGGGCCGACGATTTACCTCACCTCTGCTGGCAATTATTTTTTATTTACTGCATCTGGGTGCCACCTCTATCGCAGCATAGGTGTCTACACAACTTTCTAGGCTACAGCAGCAGACGGTAACCACGATGCGAAGCGAGCCGCTCTTGATCTTGATCTGCTTTTGATCTTAGGCGCCCCGTCAAACCACGCTGGCCGGAATTCGACAGGGATTTGGGGGGTAAACCGGCAGGGATGCCGGTTTAGCCGCCCCGCGCCATGGATGGCGCGTGGCGGCGGCCCCCCAAATCACTGGCGGATTACGGGCACACCGAGCCTAAGCGAGGTGCCGAGTGGTGGGGCAAGAGCCCTTTTGGTTACTTTTGGGGCTCTTTTCCAAAAGTGACCCGCTGTAAAAGCGGAACCCTAAGTGGCCGTTACCTAAATAACGGATATGTACCCGGTCCAACTGTGTTGACTGTCAGGCCGTCTTCGCAGGCAAGCCAGCTCCCACATTTGGATGCTGGTGTGTCAGGTAGATCAATGTCGACTGTCAGGCCGCCATCGCAGGCAAGCCAGCTCCCACATTTGGATGGTGGTGTGTCAGGTAGATCAGTGTCGGCTTTCAGGCCGCCATCGCAGGCAAGCCAGCTCCCACACTGGCCACGTAGTGCCTACAGGGGTGATTCGTTCACCCTTCAGGCAGCGATGCCCTGGATGCGAAACCCCCAGCGCGGAAAATGCACATGCACCGTACCACCACGCTCATCCGTGCGACGCAGGATCAGCTCTTCACGCCCAGCGAACAGCAACTCGCCAGCCACCGGATCAACACCATAGTCAATAGCCGCAATGGTCACCTCCTGACCCACCTTAAAGCCGTTCAAATCCTCGAACACCTCATCCGGCAAGGGTGCCGGCGTAGCGTTGCGGGCGATGTCCAAGGCCTGCTCTGCGGTCATCTGGCTGGCGGTTCCATGACCAAAACCCAGCACGCGCCCCAGCCAGGCCAGCACGGCCGGGTAGGCATCCACCAGCGGCGCGGTGACCGGCGTGGCCTTGAGAAACCACAGCGAGTGGGCCAGGGCAAAGTCGGCAATCGACGGCGCGCCGAACAGGAAGTCGCCGGACTCCCGCTGCAACTGTTGCTCCAACCGCGCCATGATCGTCGGCCATTGATGCTTGGCCAGTTCAGCCGGCAGCTTGCTCGCCGTGCCGCCACTGAACAGCGCGGCGCGGTCAGCGATAAAGGCCTTGATGGCCTCGGGCGGTAACTTGCCAAAGCGCACCGCCACCGATTCGGGCTGGAACACCAGGCTGACGGCATGGGCGAATACCACGCTGTCGGCCCAGGTGGCGAAGGTTTGGGTGATCATTTCCTGGCCCAGCGGAAACAGGGCCGGCGAGGACTTTTCCTGCTCCAGGCGGCGAGCGATCAGGGCGGTGTCGCAATAGATATCCGCCCCCACCTGCAGCACCGGAGTTTTGCGGTAGCCGCCGGTCAAGGCCGTCAGGTCGGGCTTGGGCATCACCGGCGAGATGTGTACGGAATGCCAGGACAGGCCTTTGAAGCCCAGCAACAGCCGCGCTTTTTCCGCAAAGGGTGAGGTCGGGTAATGGTGCAGGATGAGCTCAGACATACGGGTTTCCGCTTGGCGAATGAGCGAGCAGATTACCGCGCAAACGGTCCTGGCTGCGTGATGGGAACCTATCAGTCAGAGTGATGAGCCATTTGCGGCCAGACACTCCTTGGCGCTCTTCTTCAACTTTTTGATCAGGCGTTCCTGACGCAGCGCCTCACCCTTGCTCGCGCACTGCTCGGTGTACACCAGCGCCACTGCCGGGCTGGACAGAAAAAACCGCGCGCCCTTGCCGCTTTGGTGCGAGGCAAACCGGCGCACCGGGTCGTTGCTGATGCCGCAATACAGCGCGCCATTGGCGGCGCGCACCAGGTAGACATACCAGGGCTTGGGTTCAGGCGTAGTCACGGACAGGTTCGGCAAGGCAAAGGGGCGCGCAGTTTATCAACGACTGGCCTGGAATGCCTTCAGGCCTTTGTTCGCCTGGGCACGCACGGCGTTGCGTACCAGCGGCGTCCAGCCCAACAGCAGGCCCTTGGTGCCCAACGCCTGGCGCGACCAGCGCCACAGGTCGAAGTGGTCGTGGTGCTCGCAGATCTTGCCGTCGCGCAACACAAAACGCGCCTGGATATCGTTGACCACCGTATTGCCGGTCGCACTGAACAGGTAGGTGGCCACCCAATGCGCACTGCCGGTGCGCTCGTCGCTGCGCACCTGGTCGAAGGTCAACGAAAAGTCCTTGGCACGGGTGGTAAGCATGCGCCACATGTCCCCTGCGTCACGGCCTCGCAGTTCACCAAAGGCCGGGTCGCTGAACACCACGTCATCGCTGTAGCAGGCGACCATGGCCTCGGCATCCAGGCGCTGGAAGGCGCTATAGAAGTGGTTGATCAGGGCGTTATGGGCATCACTCATGGGCAGGCTCCGCGGACGTCAAAAGAGTAGGCGCACGATAAGCCGCCCAGGCCGTCATGGCTACTGTCATTCGCCACGCAAATAAGCGCGCTACGGCGCTATCCCGGTACTGCGGGCATAGGCGAACAAATCAACGTCAGTGGAAATACTCAAGCGCTGCATCGCCGTGCTTTTCTGCTTGCTGATGGTGGAGATGCTGCGGTTGACCTGGGCTGCAATCTGGCTGACGGTCATGCCGCTGGCCAGCATGCGCACCACCTCGCGTTCCTTGCCGGACAACTGCGGCTCCTGGGATTGATCGCCAGTGCCGGCTTCCACCAGTTGTACCCGCAGGCATTCGCTGGCGAAGGTCTGACCAGCACATACCGCCTTGATCGCCAAGGGCAGCTCCTTGGCCGAAGCACTTTTGGCGACCACTGCCCTGGCACCGTGGGCAAAGGCTGCGCGTAACGTGGCGACGTTGGCGAACATGGTGACCAGTATCACCGGCAACTGCGGATACTGGCGCTGCAACAGGCCCAACAGGCAGTAGCCATCGGCCTGCTGGCCGCCTGGCATGGCGAAGTCCGTGACCAGCACGTCGCACGGCGTGCGACTGAGCACGCCGAGTAACTGATCGGGACCGTCGGCTTCGCCGACCACTTTGCATCTGCCATTCGCCTCGATCACGACTTTTTGCCCGACCCGGACAATAGGGTGATCGTCAGCAATAATTACTCGAAGCATAGGCACCCACGAATGATGGCAACTTGAATCCGCGCAAAATACCTCTGCCTGCGATCATCAACAACTGCTAACAAAGAGGCGCTTGCGGCCGAACCCAATGTTCAGTAGTGGCTGATTTTTGGACTACAACACAATAGGAAAATACCTACAGCCAAACTTGGACCAACGACCAGGCAAAACGCTCTGCAACAGCATTCTTCACAACTCAGACAGATACTCCAGATAAGCGCACAGCCGTGCTTCAAATACTTCCAGTTGCGCCTTGTGCGTAGCGACACCCTCGGCCTGAACCTGCTCGATCAAGCTCACGGCACTGGATTCCAACCCCGTGCCGCCCAGAAATACCAGGCTGCCCACCAGCCGATGCAGACGCTCGGCGGTCAATGGCGCGTTCAACGTCACACGGGCATGACGCAACACCCGCTGGTCTTCCCAGGCCTCCATCAACAGGGTTTCCAGCAACTGGTCGACGACCAGGTCGCTGCCAAACGTGGTCACAAGCGTGGCACGGGTGGGCCAGTTCGCCACCCCAGCAGCAGCGTATGGCTCGACATAACGGCCCTCCCCGCCGGGCAACCAGCGCACCAGTACGGCGTGCAGTTGTTCAAGGGTCAGGGGTTTGAGCAGCCAGGCATCCATGCCGGCCTTGCGGCAACGTTGGGGGCTGTCGTTTTGCAAGTTGGCGGTCAGAGCAATGATGGGCACCCGCTTCAACCCCTGCTCGCGCTCATGCTGGCGAATCGCACGAGTCATGCTGTAACCGTCCATGAAGGGCATGCGGCAATCACTGATCACCAGGTCGAAGGGCCTACTGGTAAAGGCGTCCAACCCCATGAAGCCATCGGTGGCCAACGCGTGTCCGAGCCCCAGTTTTTGCAGGAGCCAACCCAGCGACAGGCGATAGGCTGAATGATCCTCCACGACCAGAACATTCAAGTACTGCCAATGAGGCGGGGGAGAAAAAGGCGGTTTGACTGTCCGGCTCGCTCCTGCGGTTGAACCTCCTGGCGAACCCATCAGTACCTCTTTGTGGTTATTAGTTCGGCAGCCATCCGGGGGCACTGATACAGCACTGCCAGGCACACCCTTTTGATTGTTATCGACCTTCAACCTATAACCTTTTGAATGGCTTTACGCCGATACAACAACTACGAAAAACGCCGCTAAAAGCTACCGTCCCGCACTTCGCTTACACCACAACCCGCCAATGTCGTATTAGTTGTATTTCCCCCTCACAGCCCCCTCGCTAAATTGTGCCCACCCCAAAAGAGGGACGGCTTGCCACTTCCCGGCAACGCAAAAAAACAGTGAGAACGCCACCACGCCACCCCCTCGCCCACACAGGGCCGAGCGCTGACCTGTACGCGTCTCTATCTGCCAGACTGCAATGGAACAATTGAAAATGAAAACCCCTGTATCCCTGTTGAGCAGTGCCCTGCTGCTCGCCATGACATCCTCGGTGTTTGCCGCCAGCAGTGTCGACCTGAGCGTCAAAGGGTTGATCACGCCCAGCGCTTGTACGCCGAGCCTGCCAGGTGATGTCGACTTCGGAAAAATCGCGGCAAAAGACCTGAATATCGACACCAGCACCGCGCTTGAGCGCAAGACCCTGCCACTGAGCGTGAACTGCGATGCGGCAACGCTGTTTGCCATCCAACCCATCGACAATCGAGCCGGCTCTGCGGTTAACAGGTCTTACTTTGGCCTGGGCATGACCAATGAAAACCAGAAGCTGGGGCGGTATCTGCTGGCGGTCACCAACCCGGTGGCCGAAACCCCCTCCACCATGTTGGCCATGTACGACGCTGACGGGTTCTGGGTGACGCTGCTGTCTGACGAAGTCATTGGCCCCCACGTACTGGTGGCGCTGGGCAGTCGGGGTGACAGCGGTTGGGCGCCTCACCCTATCAAGGACGCGGTCATGGATGTCACGCTCGAAACGACGATTAATCCCGCAAAAGACCTCACATTGACCGACGAAGTGACGATCGACGGTTCCGCGACCTTTGAAGTCAAGTACCTGTAAATGGACGCCTCCCACATGAAAACCTGCATGCCCCTGCTGGGCGGTGCCCTGCTGCTCGCCCTGTCCAACGCCGTGTTCGCCGCCAGCAGCGTCGACCTGACCGTCAAGGGCCTGATCACGCCCAGCGCCTGTGCACCCGGCCTTTCCAGCGGCGGCATTATTGACCACGGCAAAGTCGCGGCCAAGGATTTGAAACAGGACAGCTGGACGTTGCTCGGCAACCACACCCTGCAACTGTCGATCGACTGCGATGCACCAACCCTGCTGGCCCTCAAGGGCACCGACAACAAGGGTGACGCCCATGACCCCATGAACACCTACGGCCTGGGCCTGGTCAGCGGTAAAAAATTGGGGGGCTACAGCCTGGCGCTCGGCAATCCGGTGGCGGACGGCGCGGCAATCAACGTGATCGAGTCGTCCGATAACGGCCTCACCTGGCGGGAGAGCTTTGCGGGCGACGCCTGGCCCATCACCTACCTCGCCTCGTTTGGCGATCGCTCCTCCGGCAGTTGGGCACCCTCCCCGGTCCAGCAGGTCACGGCAGACCTGATGGTGCAAACCCTTATCGCCCCCACGGCCGGCATGGACCTGAGCACAGAAGTCCCGATCAACGGCTCCGCCACCCTTGAAGTGAAATACCTGTAACCGCCCACTCACCCACAGGACGTGACCCATGGTTAGCCCCCTCACTACCCTCACCGCGACATTGTTGCTGATCGGCGCCGGCCCGGTATGGGCCGTCAGTAGCCAGGACCTGACCGTCAAAGGGGTCATCACCCCCAGCGCCTGCGCCCCCGTGGTCTCCGGCGGCGGCACCGTTGACTTCGGCAAGGTGTCGGTCAAAGACCTCAATGCCGACACCTACACCGACCTGCCCAGGGAAACCATGCTGCTGAGTGTGCGTTGCGAAGGGCCGACCATTTTTACCCTGAACACCATCGACAACCGTGCGGGCACTGCCGCCAGCCACTTCAGCTGGCACGGCCTGGGCATGACGCCCAGTGATGAAAAAGTCGGCGATGCCGGGCTTGGCCTGTATAGCCCGGTGGCCGATGGCATCCCGGTACGCACCATCACCTCCCGGGATGGCGGCGTGACCTGGATTCCCTCGGTGATGCTCAGCCATACCTTGTTGACCGCAGTCGCCGACAGCGACGGCCTGGCGCCGATTGCGGTCCAGGAGCTGGACGCCGAGATACGCCTGATTACCCACATCGCCCCCGCCAGCAACCTGACGCTGACCGACGAAGTGCCCATCGACGGCCACGCCACTGTGCAAGTCAATTACCTCTGAGGAGCCTCCCGATGAAAACCCGATTGACCACCCTGGCCGCCAGCGCCCTGCTGCTCCACTCGGCCACTACCTTCGCCGCGTCGAGTGTGGACCTGACCGTCAAGGGCCTGATCGTACCCAGCGCCTGTACGCCGAGCCTGTCCGGTGGGGGCGTGATCGACCATGGCAAGATCTCCGCCAAGGATCTGAACCCGGACAGGGCAACGGCGATTGGCGTACATACCCTGTCGATGACCGTCAACTGCGATGCGCCTATCCAGTTTGCCCTGCACCCCATCGATAACCGGGCGGGCTCAGGTCTTTCAACGGACTTCGGTCTGGGCTTCATAAACGAGACCCAGAAGCTGGGTCACTTTTCCCTCACTTGGCGCAAAGCGCTTGCAGACGGTGGCCTTGAAGTCCAACCCATCGCATCGATGGATCAGGGCAACTCCTGGTACCCCGATAAATTCTGGGAGCCGAGCATGTACATGGCGGCAGCTTCGATGGATGACGACACCCAGCCGCTGCCGATCAAGGATTTGAGCGTCGATCTGGAAGTACTCACCATCATCAACCGTGCCGATGGCCTGGACTTGAGCAACGAAGTCACCATCGACGGCTCCGCCACCCTCGAAGTGAAGTACCTCTGACCCATGGCCGCCCAGTCCTTGAATAGTGGCAGGCATGGGCGGCGTCTGGCGTTGCCCGTGCTGATGGCATGGGGGCGAAACCTGGCCATCGTGCTTGGCCTGGCCGCGATGACCGATGCCCACGGGGCTTCGGCCGTCGACCTCACGGTGACGGGCCGGGTAACCCCGGACGCCTGCCATATCGAGCTGACCAATGACGGCACCGTCGATCACGGCAAGATTCCTGCCCACAGCCTCAACGCCGACGAGTTCACCGTGCTGCCCATCCAGACGCTCGACCTACGTGTGCAGTGCGCCAGGCCCATGCTGTTTGCGTTGGTGGGCCTGGATAATCGCGCCGACTCCTCGTCGGCCCCCGATTATTTCTACGGGCTGGGCAGGAACATCCATGTCCCCGAAGAACGCCTGGGTTCTGTGGCGTTGGCCTATCGCAACGCGGTGGGCGATGCGCAGGCCATGCAGGTAATGGCGTCCAGCGACAACGGTGAAACCTGGTCACAGGAGCCCAATGCCTACCCACGGGCCTATATGGCCTTTGCGCCAGTCGGGGAGCGCCAACCGGACTTCATCGGCCAACTGACCGTCCAGGTTCAGGTGAGCACCGCCATCAACTTTTCCCAGTACCTGACCCTGGACCAGGAAGTCCCGCTCGACGGCGCCATCGTCCTGGACCTGCGCTACCTCTGACCGCCCCTCTTTATTGGCTAAATGGAAACCCGTCATGACGACGACATTCTCAAACACCGCTATCGGCCTGATTGCCTTGCTCTTGATGCTCGGCGGCCAGGTTAAAGCCGACGGCATGGTCCCGGACACCTCCGTGGTGATCGTGCACGAGGCCGAAGGCGAAGCGTCCGTGTCGGTGACCAACACCGACAGCCAACTCGCCCTGTTGCACGTGACCTTGCAGGACATCCCGGAAGACACCGAACCGCTATTGGTGGTGACACCGCCTCTTTCACGGGTGGAAGCCTCCAAATCCCAGCTGGTGCGTTTCATTCTGCAAAACCAGCAACCGTTACTGACCCAGCGGCTTAAACGCGCGGTGTTCGAAGGCATGCCCCAGGGCCGCGCCGCCACAGCCGCCGGGCATGCCCGCGTGGGCGTGACCGTGCGCCAGAACCTGCCGGTGATCGTGCACCCCAAGGGCCTGGCGCCCAACCGTACGCCCTGGACCGACCTGACCTGGACACTGCGCGACGGCCAGTTACAGGTGCGCAACGACACGCCGTACGTGGTGCGCCTGGCGCAGGAGTTGTTACTGCTGCCCGGTGACGGCAAGGCCCTGCTGCCACGCACCTATGTGCTGCCCGGCGAAGCCTTGAGCGTGCCAGCCAGCAGCAGCCAGGCCAAGACAGTCAGGCTGCAGCCGGCCACGGTGTACGGGTTTGCGGTCAAGGCTTACGACGCACCGATCAGCTTCTGACGGAACACCCCAGGCGGCGTACCACCCTGCGCCGCCTGAGTAATGAAGTGACGGCTTATTGATCGTCACCAGAACGCCCGGCCCACAAGGCCTGTGCGTTCACTACTCGAGTACCTTGCGTGAAAACAGTATTGAGTTACCGTGACGGCGAAGCCGTGCCCGATCCCTCTGCCAGCCCTGCCTTGGCGCTGGTGTTGCTGCTGTGTGCGCTCATACCGGCCAAGGTGTGCGCTGAAGATTCCAGCCCGTCCGGCTTCGATGCCCAGACCTTGCAACAACGTGGTATCGACCCACAGCTGGCCAGCCTGTTGCTCTCCGCACCGCGTTACGCGGCCGGGCAACACACCGTCAACCTGCGCGTCAACGGCCAGCGCCGTGGCCGGCTGGCGGTGAACTTCGATCAGCAAGGCAATCTGTGCTTTGACCACGCTTTGCTGGACGCCGCCAATCTGCTGCCGCCCGGTGAAGTCCAGGGCTGCGATGATTTTCTTGCGCGCTACCCGCAAACCCTGGTGGAACCAGACCCGGCGACACTGACGGTGTCGCTGGTGGTGCCCACCGATGCCCTGCGCCCCGTGCAGCAGGATATCTCCGGCTACGAAACCGGCGGGTTTGCCGGCCTGCTCAACTACGACCTCAGCGGCTTCTACAACCGCTTCGGCGATGACGCCAGCCGGTTTGGCTCGGCCAATACCGAGGTGGGGTTCAATGCCGGCGACTGGATCGTGCGCAGCCGCCAGGTGCAGACCTGGCAGGATGGCCTGTCACGCAGCACCCATTTGGAAGCGTATGCCCAACGTACCTTCGCCAGCCACCAGGCGGTGCTGCAAGCCGGGCAAATCAACCTGTACAACCCGGTGCTGTCCGGCGCGCAGATTACCGGCGTGCAAGTGCTCACCGAGCACGCCCTTCAAGAACAGGGCCAGGGCGCGCTGATCCAGGGCATCGCCAACAGCCCGGCCCAGGTAGAGGTTCGCCAGAACGGCGCGTTGATTCATTCCACCGTGGTGCCCGCCGGGCCCTTTACCCTCACCGATGTGCGTCGCTTGAACACGCGCTCGGACGTTGAAGTCACGGTCAAGGAGAGCGTCGGCAGTGAACGGCGCTTCACCGTGCCAGCGGCCATGCTCGGGCTCGGGTTGCCAGCCCCGGGTTACTCCGTGGCAGCGGGCCGAGTGCGTAATGTGGGCGATGCCAAAGGCGAGGATCCGTGGGTAGTCAGTGGCGGCTGGACCGGCGCCCTGCACCCGCAATTGACCTTAAGCACGGGCGTGCTGGCGGCCAGTCAATACCGTTCGGTGGGCGCCAGCCTGGGCTGGTTGCCGTGGCTGGACAGCCAGATCCAACTGTCCACGCAAGTGTCCAACAGCCAGGCGCAAGAAAAAGTCTCCGGCGTGCAGACCGATCTGTCGTGGTCCCAGCGCCTGGGTGAGCAGTGGTCGATCAGCGCCGCCAATTCCTGGCGCAGCATCGGCTATCGCGAACTTGAAGAAAGCACTTACGCGCGCGACGACAACAACCGGGATTCGCGCTACCGCGACCAGCAAAGCCTCAACCTGGGCTGGTCCCATCCACGTCTGGGTGCGTTCAGCGCCGGGGTTTCGCGCTCGGCCAACTTTGCCGGCGACAGCAGCAGCCGGGCGCTGGCCTCCTGGGGCACGAGCATCGGTGCGGTGTCGTTGTCGGCCAGTGCCGAGTGGCAAATGGGCGGCCGCCAGCAGCAGGACAACGCGGTGTACCTGAATATCAGCGTACCGCTGGGCGAGAGTCGCCGGCTGCGCAGTTGGGTACGCAATTCCGGCGGTGAGAACCGCACCGGCCTGGGCCTCACTGAACAAATCGACGACCAACTCAGCTACCGCGTCAGCGCCGAACACGACAGCAGCGACCATCAAGTGGAAACCACCCTGGGCATCTCCGCGCTGCCACGCTACAGCCAGCTGGATGTCAGTTACAGCCGCTCCGACGCCGAGCGTTCCAGCTATCAAGGCGGTGCGCGCGGCGGTGTGGTGCTGCATGGCGACGGCGTGACCTTTTCCCCCTACCCGGTGCGCGACACCTTCGCGCTGGTGTCGGTCGGCGACATGAGCGGCATCAAGCTCAGCACGCCCAGCGGCCCGGTGTGGACCGACTGGCAAGGCCAGGCCGTGGTGCCGCAGGTCGCCGCCTACGGGCGCAGCCCGGTGGAAGTGCAAACGCGTTCATTGCCGCGCAATGCCGATATCAACAATGGCCTGGCCATGATTTCGGCCGGCCGTGGCGCCGTGGACCGCGTCGAGTTCGGTGTCGGCCTGACCCGCCGCCTGCTGCTCACCGTCAGCACCGACCAGGGCGCGCCGCTGCCGGCGGGCGCCTCGGTCAGCAGTGCCGAGGGCGAGTTCATCACCCTGGTGCAGGAAGGCAGCCAGGTGTTTCTACCCAATGTGCTGGGCCAATCGACGCTGTGGATAACTACGCCCCAGGGCAGTCGTTGCCAATTGCGTTATTCGCTGCCGGAAAAAGCCGACCCCTCGGTGTACTTCGAAACCGCCCCCGCACGCTGTCATGCACCTTGAGGATTCCCGCCATGCCCCTTGCAAGCTGTTTGCGTCAACTGTGCCTGGGGCTGTTGATCGGCGCCGCCGGCACAGCCCAGGCCTTTGAAGAATGCCAACTGAACGTCAGTGAACCCTTGCTGGATTTGGGCCTGATGAGCCGCCTGGCCCAGAACGACAGCGCACCGCAACGCCTGCTCGGCGAGCGGCGGCTGAGTGTGACCGTCAGTTGCCCCCAGGCCGAAGACCTCAGCCTGTTCTACCAGGCGCAAGCTGCCAACCCACAGCGCTGGCAGTTTACCGAGCACGGCAGCTACGCCATTGAAGTCGGGAATGCGCTGCTCGACGGCCGCGCGGTGGAGCTGGGTGTGCTGCCCGCCGTGGGGCAGGCGCCCGTATCCAGCGGCAGCGTCATGCAATGGCGACCCGACCACGGCATTGCACCGGTGGAACGGGGCGTGGTGCTCAGCGGAAAAACCCTGGCGCTGCAATTGACCCTGCGCGCCTGGGCCGACCCTGCCGCCACCCAAGTACGCGATGCGACCACCTGGGAAGTCGCGGGCATGTTGTACGGCCCGCGCCACGGGCGCTATCGGGAACTGACACTGCGTGCGCACTTCGCGCCTATCGCCTGCCTGCCGAGCTTGTCCGACCAAGGCGTGGTGGACTACGGCACCCTGTACGCCAAAGACCTCAACGCCAGCACTGAAACACCGCTGCCCACCCGCACCTTGCGCCTGAACGTGACCTGCGACGCGCCCATCCGCTTCGCCCTGCGCATGAAGGACAACCGCGACGGTTCGGCCACGGGCGGCACCGATGAAACGGCCTACGGACTGGACCTGGACGCCAGCCGCAACAAGATCGGGCGCTTTTACCTCACCATCGACCCGGCCGAATTCAGCGCCGATGCCTTTCCCACCTTGTACCGCACCGACTCCACCAGCAATGGCGTGGCATGGAGCAGTTCCACCGCGCGGCAGATCCCCATGGCGGCCAACAGCATCATGGGCTTTACCGACAAAACCGGCGTCACCACAGGGCCGGTCGCCCTGCAGACCCTGACCGGCACGATGCGCATCAAGACTTACCTGGCGCCGATGCAAACCCTGGACTTGCGTGACGTGGTGCACATCAACGGTTCCGGCACGCTCGAAATCGTCTACCCCTGAGCCCCCTGAAAGGAGTCCCTCCCATGAAAACCCGCATCCTTTTTAGCCTGTTGTCGCTGGCCTGCGCGCCCTCGGTGCTGGCCGCCTCGACGGTAGACCTGAGCGTCCACGGCCTGATCGTCCCCGCCGCCTGCTTGCCGCAGCTTTCCAGCGGTGGCCTGATCGACTACGGCAAGATTGCCCAGCAAGACCTGAACCTGGAGACCGCCACGCGCCTGCCCTTGAAGACGCTGCATGTCGGCATCGCCTGCAATGGCCCCGTCCGCTACGCCCTTCGCATGCGCGACAACCGCGACGGCTCGGCCATGGTCAACAGCGAGATTTACTACGGGCTGGGGTTTGATAGCAGCGGCAACCGCCTGGGGGTTTACTCCATGACCTTCGACCCGCGGCAAACCCAGGCCAACAACACCGCGCAGGTCTATGGCACCGAGTCCACCACCGGTGGCCTGGCATGGCGCACCTCCAATCTCAACCCCATCGATATTGGCTCGCGAAGCTACCTGGGCTTTACCGACGTGGAGGGCAGCGTCAGTGGGCCCACGGCCATCGGTACCCTGGGGGGCAATGTCACGGTGCAGACCGTGATCAATGCCCGCCAGAACCTGGACCTGAGCGTGGAAACTGCGCTCGATGGCTCGGCCACGCTGGAAGTGGTGTATCTCTAGACCTTCTCGCTGGTGACCTGCACATAGCGCGCACGCCCGGCGCCCAGGCCGGCCACGATGGCACCCAGGCCGATCACGGCGAAGATCCAGCCAATAGCCGTCCAGCCGCCGGTCCAGTCATGCACCAGGCCGACCGCGAACGGGCCCATCGACGCCAGGGTGTAACCGATGCCCTGGGCCATGCTCGACAGGTTGGCCGCCACATGGGAATCGCGCGAGCGCAACACGATCAAGGTCAGTGCCAGGCTGAAGGTGCCGCCCTGCCCCAGGCCGAGCAAAATCGCCCAACCCCATAGGCCCTCCAGCGGTGCATACAGGCAACCGAACAGCCCGCCGAGGGTCAGCAGCATCACCACCACAATCGCCAGGCGCTGGTCCTTGCCGCGCGTCGCCAGCCACGGTGCGGCCAGGGAGCTGAGCAGTTGCACGATGATCGAGCCCGACAGCGCCAACCCGGCTTCGGTCGCGCTCAGGCCACGGCCGATCAGGATCGACGGCAACCAGCCGAACACGATGTAGGCCAGGGACGATTGCAGGCCCATGTACAGGGTGACCTGCCAGGCCAGGGGATCGCGCAGCAAACCCTTCACACGATAGGCCACACGATGGGCGCCGTGCTTCTGCCCAACCTGGGGTAACCAGACCAGGGCCGCCAGCAGGGCCGGCAGGATCCAGAAGCCCAGGCCGATCTTCCAACTGTCGCCAAAGGCGTGGCTCAGTGGCACGGAGGCACCGGCCGCCATGGCGGCGCCCAAGCACAACGCCATGGTGTAGACACCGGTCATGGCGCCGGCTTGCCTGGCAAAATCGCGCTTGACGATACCCGGCAGCAACACGCCGATGATGCCAATGCTCGCCCCGGCAACCAGGCTACCGAGGAACAGCCCCACCTCACCGAACGAACTGCGCAGGATGATCCCGGCGGCCAGGGTCAGCAGGATACCGAGCACCACGCGCTCGGCGCCGAAACGTCGTGCCAGTATCGGCGCGGTGGGTGCAAACAGGCCCAGGCACAGCACCGGCAAGGTGGTCAGCAAACCGGCCTTGGCGGCGGACAAGCCCAAACTGCCCGAAACCTCTGCCAGTAACGGCGACAGGCTCGACAAGGCTGGGCGAAGGTTCAAGGCCACCAACACCAGGCCCAGCAACAACAGCCATGGCCGAACCACGCTCGGTGGCGCCTGCTGCACGCTGTCGTCGTCAGCTTCGGCGTCGATCAACAGTTCTTCGAGTTCGGTCTTGCGTGGGGCTTCAGGGTTCATTGATCAACTGCCGGCAGAGGGATTTGGCGCGGTCCGGGTCTTGTTGTTCCACCGCATCGAGCAGCGCTCCATGCAGGTCGAACACCGCCTGGCGTCGCGGTGAGCGGTTCAGAGTCTGGCGCAGCTGCGCGCCGACAATAGCGGAGAAGTAGTGGTACAGCTCGCTCAAAGCCGGGTTGTGCGCCGCATCCACCACGTGCTGGTGGAACACCAGGTCGGCGCTGATATAGGCCTCCAGATCACCGTGATAACGCTCGGCGCTCAGAGCGAGCGCCTTGCGCAATGCCGCAAGGTCCGCTTCGGTACGACGCAATGCCGCCAGGCCGATGGCCTCCACTTCCAGAATCTGGCGCGTCTCCTGCGCCTGCTCCAACGTGCAATGGGACAGCGCCCGCATCGTGCCCAGCGGGTCGGTCATCGAGCGCAGGTAACTGCCATCGCCCTGGCGAATTTCGATCAAGCCCGAGAAGGCCAATACACGCATGGCTTCACGCACGGTGTTCCGGCTGATCCCCAGCTCGGCGGACAACTCGGGCTCGGTGGGCAGGCGCTCGCCGATGGCCCACACACCCTGGGAGATGCGCAGGCGCAGTTGCTCCAGGGCCTGGTCAACCAGAGAGCGTTTGATCAGCGGGGCGATGTCTGTCATGGGATTTGCGCTTTCGTCCAATCATAGGATGAATTTTCCTACAGGCTATTCGGAGTTGCCTACAAAGGCAACGCACTAGGGTTCTTAGGCAGGAAAAGGAGCAGTATTTTCGATTGGTAAAATTACCCTCAGAGGGTAATTATTGGACCCAGGTGTCTTATGGAAAAGTACATACCTCATTACGATTTGGCCTTGATCAAGGCGGATGTCAGACGGCTTGGAAAGCAGGCTTTTACCAAAACAGCACGCAACTGCGGGGAATAGCTCGATCTGAGCATTACGCAAATGCAGGAGGTTGTTTACAAGCTAACGAGCAAGATGCTGTTTAAATCCATGACAAGTTATGGCGACCACCGCGTCTGGCAAGACGTTTATCACATTCACTCACATGGCCTGGAGATCTACATCAAGGTGACGTACCGCACGGACGGTAAACCTCCGGTGATCTCCTTCAAGGAGAGTAACCTATGAAAACAGAACAGTGCTTCAGCTGCGGCCAGCATGACGGAATGCGGCATTTTTCGGGTCGCAGCGAAACATCGGAAGTCAAAGGATTGCACCGCCGAATCGACAACCTTTCAGGCTGGGAGTGCCAAGGGTGTGGTGAGGTGATCTTTGACCCTGAAGACGCGGACCGCTATTCAGATCATTGTGATGAGATGGTCTACAGCTTCAGACGGATGATCGGTAATGAGATAAAGCGCATTCGTCGCAAATTGCATCTTTCCCAAAAGGACACTGTGCAACTGCTGTCCGGCGGCGGACATAACGCACTTTCACGTTACGAACGCGGTGAGCTGCTGGCGCCAAAATCCCTCGTCGTGCTTATGCGCTTGCTTGATCGTCACCCGCATCTGCTCGTTGATGCAAAAACCTTGAGTGAGGGTGCAGATATGCGTAACACCACGCATACAACCCACAAAGAACACGAGATCGTGACAACGCCCTGACTGAGGGCAAAAAACAAACCCGGCACCAGGCCGGGTTTATTTTTTCAAACGTCGATCAATGCAATATCTGGCTCAAGAACAACCGGGTCCGCTCATTCTGCGGGTTATCAAAGAAGTCATTCGGCGCCGCCTGCTCGACGATCTCGCCCTTGTCCATGAAGATCACGCGGTTGGCCACGGTGCGGGCGAAGCCCATTTCGTGGGTCACGCACAACATGGTCATGCCGTCTTCGGCCAGGCCGATCATGGTGTCCAGTACCTCTTTCACCATTTCCGGGTCCAGCGCCGATGTCGGCTCATCGAACAGCATGATTTTTGGCTTCATGCACAGCGCGCGGGCGATCGCCACGCGCTGTTGCTGTCCACCTGAAAGCTGCCCCGGAAACTTGTGGGCCTGCTCCGGAATGCGCACACGCTCCAGGTAATGCATGGCGATTTCCTCGGCCTTGCGCTTGGGCATCTTGCGCACCCACATCGGCGCCAGCGTGCAGTTTTGCAGGATGGTCAAATGCGGGAACAGGTTGAAGTGCTGGAACACCATGCCGACTTCACGGCGGATCGCTTCGATCTGCTTGAGGTCGTTGGTCAGTTCCACCCCATCGACCACGATGCGGCCTTGCTGGTGTTCTTCCAGGCGGTTGAGGCAGCGGATGGTGGTGGACTTGCCCGAGCCCGACGGGCCGCACAGCACGATGCGCTCGCCCTGCTTGACGTTGAGGTTGATGTCTTTCAACACATGGAACTGGCCGTACCACTTGTTGACGCCCTGCATCTGGATAATGCCTTCAGGGCTCACAGGCTGTTTGATTGCTTCGCTCATCAAAAAACTCCTAACGCTTGTGGCCAGTGTCGAGCTTGCGTTCCAGATGCATGGAATAGCGCGACATACCAAAACAGAAAATCCAGAACACCAAAGCGGCGAACACGTAGCCTTCAGTGGCCATGCCCAGCCATTTGGGGTCGGCGGCGGCTTGCTTGACGCTGTTGAGCAAGTCGAACAGGCCGATAATGATCACAAGGCTGGTGTCCTTGAACAGGGCAATGAAGGTGTTGACGATCCCAGGGATCACCAACTTCAAGGCCTGCGGCAAAATCACCAGGCCCATGCTGCGCCAGTAGCCCAGGCCCATCGCCGCAGCGGCTTCGTATTGCCCCTTGGGAATCGCCTGCAGACCACCGCGCACCACTTCGGCCACATAGGCCGACTGGAACAGGATCACACCGATCAGCGCCCGCAGCAGCTTGTCGAAGTTCATGCCCTCGGGCAGGAACAGCGGCAGCATCACCGACGACATGAACAGCACGGTGATCAACGGCACGCCGCGCCAGAACTCGATGAAGGTCACGCAGACCACCCGAATGGCCGGCATATTCGAACGCCGTCCCAGCGCCAGCACAATGCCCAGCGGCAAGGCGCCGGCAATGCCGACAGTGGCGATCACCAGGGTGAGCATCAGGCCGCCCCATTGGCTGGTCGCCACGTTGCTCAGGCCGAACACGCCGCCGTGCAGCAAGCAGTAGGCGATGATCGGGTACAACACCAGAAAGCCCAGGCCGTAGATCGCCTTGCGTGGGAAACGCGAGATGAACAACGGCGCCACGCCCACGATGGCCAGCCATACCGTCATGTCCACGCGCCAGCGCAGGTCGACGGGGTAATAGCCATACATGAACTGGCCGAAGCGCTGTTGGATAAACACCCAGCAAGCGCCCTCCTTGGTGCAGTCGGCGCGGGTGGTGCCCACCCAGTTGGCATCGAGGATGGCCCAGTGCAGGATCGGCGGCACCACCAGGTACACCAGGTAGATCGCCAGCAAGGTCAGCAGTGTATTGAGCCAGCTCGAGAACAAGTTGGCGCGCATCCAGGCCACCGGCCCGAAGACTTTGCTCGGCGGTGGCATGTCAGGTTTGAACGTATGCGTAGTCATGGGTGTGTCCTCACCGCTCGATCAGCGCAATGCGCTTGTTGTACCAGTTCATCAGCAGGGAAATGCTGATGCTGATCGCCAGGTACACGCTCATGGTGATGGCAATGACTTCAATGGCCTGGCCGGTCTGGTTGAGCACCGTGCCGGCAAACAGCGAAACCATTTCCGGATAACCGATACCGGCGGCCAACGACGAGTTTTTCGCCAGGTTCAGGTATTGGCTGGTCAGCGGTGGAATGATCACGCGCAACGCTTGCGGGATGATGACCTTGCGCAGCGTCGGCCCCGGGCGCAGGCCCAGTGAGCGTGCCGCTTCGGTCTGGCCATGGCTGACGGACTTGATGCCCGAGCGCACGATCTCGGCAATAAACGCTGCCGTGTACACCGTCAGCGCCAAGGTCAACGCCAGCAGTTCCGGGATCAGCACCCAGCCGCCGACGAAGTTGAAGCCAGCAAGCTTGGGCATTTCCCAATGCAGCGGCGTGCCGAAGAGCAACACGCACAGCGTCGGGATTACCACCAGCAGCGCCAGGCCTGCCCAGAATTTATGGAAAGGAACCCCCGTCGCTTCAAAGCGCTTGTTGGCCCAGCGGGTCATCAGCACGATGGCAACGATGGCGACCACCAGGCTGGCGACAAACGGCCAGAACCCATCGGACGCCAGCGCAGCCGGCATGTTCAGGCCACGGCTGCTGACAAAGAAGGTGTCACCGAAGTTATGGCTGTTGCGCGGCCCAGGCATGGTCAGGAACACCGCGAAGTACCAGAACAGGATTTGCAGCAGCGGCGGAATGTTGCGGAATACCTCCACGTACACCGTCGCCAGCTTGTTGATCATCCAGTTGGGCGACAAGCGCGCCACGCCGATGATGAAGCCGAGCAGTGTTGCCAGGACTACACCGATCACGGTCACCAGCAAGGTATTGAGCAGCCCGATCACAAACACCCGGGCATAGCTGTCCGATTCGGTGTAGTCGATCAAGTGCTGCGCGATGCCGAAGCCGGCACTGCGCTCAAGAAAGTCGAAACCCGAGGTGATGCCCCGGTGTTGCAGGTTGGTCTGGGTGTTATGGAACAGGTACCAGCCCAGCGAGACCACCGCCACGATCGTGATGATCTGGAACAGCCACGCACGCACTTTGGGGTCGCTGAAGCTGAGCTTCTGCTTGGGTGCGCCGATTTGATTTTGCATGAAGTGCCCCGAAAATAATGGAACAGAACATCACCCGGCAGTTGGCCTACCGGGTGACAGAACCATCAGCGATCAGCGCACAGGGGGTGCGTATTGAATGCCGCCGTTGTTCCACAGGGCGTTCAGGCCACGGTCGATTTCCAGCGGCGTGCTCTTGCCCAGGTTGCGTTCGAACATCTCGCCGTAGTTACCCACTTGCTTGACGATCTGTACTACCCAGTCCTTCTTCACTTTCAGGTCTTTGCCGTATTCGCCGTCGGCACCGAGCAGACGCGCAACGTCCGGGTTCTTGGTGGACTTGGCTTCAGCTTCGACGTTTTTGGAGGTCACACCGGCCTCTTCCGCGTTGAGCATGGCGTAGCCCACCCAGCGCACGATGGCCAGCCACTCGTCGTCGCCATTACGCACGACCGGGCCCAGGGGCTCCTTGGAAATGGTTTCCGGCAGCACCACGTAGTCTTTCGGCGAGGCCAGCTTGCTGCGCTGGGCGAACAGCTGGGACTTGTCGGACGTCAGTACGTCGCAACGCCCGGACTCCAGCGACTTGGCGCTTTCATCGGAGGTGTCGAAGGTGATCGGGGTGTATTTGAGGTTGTTGGCGCGGAAGTAGTCGGAAACGTTCAGCTCGGTGGTGGTACCGGCCTGGATGCAGATGGTTGCACCGTCCAGTTCCTTGGCGCTCTTGACGCCCAGCTTGTTGTTCACCAGAAAGCCGATGCCGTCGTAGTAGGTAATGAAGCCCGGGAATTTCAGGCCCATGCCCGCGTCGCGGGAACTGGTCATGGTGGTGTTGCGCGACAGGATGTCGACTTCGCCCGACTGAAGCGCGGTGAAACGCTCCTTGGCGTTCAACTGGCTGAACTTGACCTTGGTGGCATCGCCAAACACGGCAGCCGCCACTGCGCGGCAATAGTCAGCGTCGATCCCGAGGATCTTGCCGCTGGCATCCGGCACCGAGAAACCCGGCAGGCCGTCACTCACACCGCACTGCACAAAGCCTTTCTTCTGCACGGCGTCCAGGGTGGCGCCCGCCTGGGCAAAACCACTGACACCCAGTACAGCCGCCGCAGTGACGATAGCCAGGGTGGATTTCAATACCTTCATTACAAACCTCCAATTGCTCTTGTTGTGTCGGAGCTCCAACCTCAGCGCACCCTTATGAGGCGATATCGACCCGTGTTGGTTTTTTTTGGGGCCAAGCAGCATGAGGTTTTTGCGGTAATTCCAGGTGCTTTCCCACGAGCGGCACTCACTGATAGTGTTACCGTCCTAGGAGAGTTCTGACATCGAGCTACACATAGCAAGGCGCGTACCAGAGTCTTGGCCGAGCGGCTGCAACTGCGCTTCAATGGCAAAAGATTCAGCCTTGCGACATTCTCTTAACAGATCAACCTGTCGCGCACCGTTCCGACGCACCTAATCGGAGCACCCGCACATCTATGGAGCAAACATGACCGAACCCTTGATTCTTCAGCCTGCCAAGCCCGCAGATGCCTGCGTTATCTGGCTGCATGGCCTGGGCGCCGATCGCTACGACTTCATGCCGGTGGCCGAAGCCCTGCAGGAAACCTTGCTGAGCACCCGCTTTGTTTTGCCCCAGGCCCCCACGCGCCCGGTGACGATTAATGGCGGCTACGAGATGCCGAGCTGGTACGACATCAAGGCCATGAGCCCGGCCCGTTCGATCAGCCTGGAAGAACTGGAAACGTCGGCAAAAATGGTCACAGACCTGATCGAGACACAACAGAGAACCGGAATAGACACTTCGCGAATTTTCCTCGCCGGTTTTTCTCAAGGCGGCGCCGTGGTTTTCCACACCGCGTTCAAGAAATGGGAGGGGCCCTTGGGCGGTGTGATCGCCCTCTCCACCTATGCGCCCACCTTCGATAATGACCTGCAATTATCCGCCAGCCAGCAACGCATCCCCACGCTGTGCCTGCATGGCCAGTACGACGAAGTGGTGCAGAACGCCATGGGCCGCAGCGCCTACGAGCATTTGAAGGGCCATGGTGTCACCGTGACATGGCAGGAATACCCAATGGGCCACGAAGTGTTACCCCAAGAGATACACGACATAGGCGCCTGGCTGACTGAACGCCTGCGCTGAACCCCGTGTTTATGTAGCCGTATGACAGACGCACTACGCCGCGCCCGATTCTTGCATTACACTGGCCGGCGTACATTCCTTAATCAATTAATGAGATGACCGTGCTCAAAGCACTCAAGAAGATGTTCGGCAAAAGCGAGGCTGAGCCGCTCGCGCCTGTTCCCAGTGCACCTGCCCCCAAGCCCGGCAACCGCAATGACGGTCAACAGCCCGGCCGGAACGCGCCCGCCGCCTCACCGAACACAACCACGGTGACGCCGCCTGAACAGGTAAAGCCTGCCGAGCCCGCCCCGACGCCTGTGGCCAAGCCCCGTCGCGAACGTGCGCCCAAGCCGCCCGTGGCCCCATGGAAGCTCGAAGACTTCGTCGTCGAACCCCAGGAAGGCAAGACCCGCTTCCACGATTTCAAACTGGCCCCGGAACTGATGCACGCCATCCAGGACCTGGGTTTCCCGTACTGCACGCCGATCCAGGCGCAAGTGCTGGGCTTCACCCTCGCGGGCAAAGACGCCATCGGCCGCGCCCAGACCGGCACCGGCAAGACCGCCGCGTTCCTGATCTCGATCATCACCCAACTGCTGCAAACGCCGCCGCCCAAAGAACGCTACATGGGTGAACCGCGTGCGCTGATCATCGCGCCGACCCGTGAACTGGTGGTGCAGATCGCCAAGGACGCCGCTGACCTGACCAAGTACACCGGCCTCAACGTCATGACGTTCGTGGGCGGCATGGATTTCGACAAGCAGCTCAAGCACCTTGAAGCCCGCCATTGCGACATCCTCGTCGCCACCCCGGGCCGCCTGCTCGACTTCAACCAGCGCGGCGACGTGCACCTGGACATGGTCGAAGTGATGGTGCTGGACGAAGCCGACCGCATGCTCGACATGGGCTTTATCCCACAAGTACGCCAGATCATTCGCCAGACCCCGCCGAAAACCGAGCGCCAGACCCTGCTGTTCTCCGCGACCTTCACCGAAGACGTGATGAACCTCGCCAAGCAGTGGACTACAGATCCGTCCATCGTCGAGATCGAAGCACTCAACGTCGCCAGCGAAAACGTCGAGCAGCATATCTACGCCGTCGCCGGTGCCGACAAGTACAAGCTGCTCTACAACCTGGTCAACGATAACGGCTGGGAGCGCGTGATGGTGTTCGCCAACCGCAAGGACGAAGTGCGCCGCATCGAAGAACGCCTGGTGCGCGACGGCGTCAACGCCGCGCAACTGTCGGGCGACGTGCCGCAGCACAAGCGCATCAAGACCCTGGAAGGCTTCCGTGAAGGCAAGATCCGCGTGCTGGTGGCTACCGACGTGGCCGGTCGTGGTATTCACATCGACGGCATCAGCCACGTGATCAACTTCACCCTGCCGGAAGTACCGGACGACTACGTACACCGCATCGGCCGTACCGGGCGTGCTGGGGCGGCAGGTGTGTCGATCAGCTTTGCGGGCGAAGATGACTCGTACCAGTTGCCGTCCATCGAGGCATTGCTGGGGCGCAAGATCAGTTGTGAGACGCCGCCAACGCATTTGTTGCGGGCGGTGGAGCGCAAGCGGCCTTAAGCGCGATTCAATGCCAGTCAGCGAACCTGACTGGCATTTTTACCACCTCGGCCAATATTGCTGATCAGTCATCACGATCCGAGTCAATCAGAACAGACTGACGAATACGCGTTACCTCCCGTCGAAACTCCCCGTAAAACTGAAAACTACTCTCTGACATGTCCACCAGTCCCAGGCTCATGGGTCGTGGCTGTGGTTGCTGCTGCGACTGGGGCTGCTCGTCCTCGGCCACTGGCTGCGCTTGTGTGCTTTTGAGTCGAGCATCCAGGCCACGGCCGAAGTTGGTCCATCTGAGCACCGAGCGGGCACCGCCGAATACTTGACTGACAGTAGTGATCCCTTGCTTGGCTGTGAACGCGTAGGACAGCCCTGTCGCATTCTTACCTGCCGCAACGAGCCCGACCCCAGCAGGGCTGGAGAAGAAACCAGTGGTCTTTTCAGAGGCCTTGAGAGCCGCGACTCTAAAGGCATTAACCCCTGTTGTGGCAGAAAGGCCTAAGCTGGCAGCCACCCCCACCGTGGAAAACGCGAAAGATGCCCACCCCAGATTCTTGATGTGCCTCGAACGATCCCAGCCCATCTGCTTGTCAACCGCTTCGATACTCAGCCCTGTAATACCCAGCGTGCCGCCTATGCTGCTACCTGAAGTAGCGACCACTGCCAGCACCTTGCCCGCCATCGCCAACCCTGTGATTGTTTTTGAGGCGAGCGCCAACGCCAGCCCGGTTGCGGCAAAATTGAACGCCACCAATGACAGGGCGAGCGCCACTCCCGTGAGCACCCAAGACAGCCACTTTGGAAAAAGGCCAGTGGGGTCGATGAGATTGATGGGGTTACCGGCACAGTAGGAGTAGCTGTTGATCCCACCCTCGTCAAAAGGCGCCAGCGGATCAGCCGAGAGGAACACCATCAAGCGCGGATCGTAGGTACGCTTTTCCAAATGGTACAGACCGACCGCTGCATCCAGCCGTTCGCCGGTAAATGCCGGCAATTGCAGGTCCGCCATCGAGCGCACATTACCGTCCCGCGCAACCACATTGCCCTCGCCATACGGAGCGTAATGGCGCTGCACCGTAGCCTGCCCCGGCGCCACGACGCCGCGCACGCTGCCCGCCCCGTCATTCAGATGCAGTTGCGGCCCCTCTACCCCGCCAGTGCGCGCCTGCACGTGGCCAGCCGCATTGAAGTAACGCAGTTTCCTGCTGCCCTCCAACAACGTATCCAGGCGATCCCCCGCGTAAGCCATGACTACCGGTGTTTCGTTACCCCGGGCCGCCACGACTTGGCGAAATTGAGCATCGTACTGGTAACTGCATTGCAGCGAGCCCTCCTGCACGCTGGTCAACTGGTCAAAGCCATTGTAGGTATAGATGCGCCCGGCCGGCCCACCGGTCAAATTACCCGCCGCATCATAGGTCAAGGCATCATCCTGCGCCGGGTTGGAGTGGGTTACACGGGTCAGGCGGGTGGGGTCTGCGTCGGTGAAAAACCGTGTGCTGATGTCCTGCGTGCCATCGGCGAAAGAGGTCACGACGCGGGTGATGTTGTTCAGGCTGTCGAAACTGAACTGTTGCCCTGCGATGTTTCGTCCCAGGGAATCCTGGGGGTACTCACGCCCCTCACAACGATAAGTGGTCAGTCGCAAAAAGGCGTCATAAGTGAACGTCTCGCCAATCACCAACTGCGCGGCTGCATCACGTACAAAACGGCTGGCCAGCAAGCTATTGGGATGATAAGTGCTGCTCATCACTTGCAGCAGCGCGCCGTTCTGCTCAAAGCGCCGCTCAGCCTCGCGCCCCAGGGCGTCATAGCCCACGCGGGTGACCACCTCGGTATTGGCATAGCGGGTGGTCAGCACTTCGGGCCGCGCAAACCCGTCATAGCGCTGTTCAACCACCACAGCCCCGGCCACCATCTTGAAAAACCTGCCGTTGGCGTCATATTCAAAGTCGCTGCGCTGCCCTTCGTAGGACGTGTGGTGCAGCAAGCGCCCGCCCGGCGAATGGGCGTAATAGGCGGTCAGTGGCGTGCCAAGGACCGTTTGCACCTCCTTTTGCGGGTACCCGTTCACATCATGGAAAACCTCATGTTTGAGCGTGCCACTCTCTGAAAAGGTCGGCTGGCCACTGATCGGGTCGTACCGATACAGCTTGTCCGGATGCCCCGCCATCGCGACGCTGCTCGGCGCGCCCAACTCCTTGTCGTAGGACCATTGCTGGCGATGCCCGGCTCCCGACACAGCGGCGACTGGTTCTGTCCAGCCGGTCTCATACTGCCAGGTGGTGGCGGGTACCGTTCCCCTGGATTGGGCAGTCAAGCGCCCCAGGCTGTCATAAGTGCGCGCTCCCACGTTCCGGCCGTCGATGCTGATTGTACTCACCCGCTGGTCGCTGCTTCCTGGCGCGTAGGCCACGGTGCGCTGCCGCGAAGGGCTGCCATCCGAAGGCGTTTGGACGGTCGTCACCACGCGGTCGAACAGGTCATAAGAGTAATCGGTGCGATGCTTATCCACGTCCAGACGTGACAGGCAACGCCCCAGACCGTCATAGGTGCGCGACTCCACCTCAGTGAGCTGCCCGAGAGCGTCTACCCGGTTCACCCGGAACGGCTGATGATGAGCATTCAGATGAGTTTCCAGACGCTCGCCACCCTCGATGCCCGTCACACGTATATGCAGCCGTGGGTCGTAGTCATCAATTTCCACGCTGCCATCGGGCCGGGTCACGCGGCTGGCGTTGCCCCATGGGTTATAGGCGTAGCGCGTGGTCAAGACGCGCTCGCCATCCGGCAGATAATCAATACGCGTCTTTTCCACCGTTTGCCCAAGCGCGTCATAACGCCAGGTGCCGAGGGGCTGCTCGTTTGTTCCGCCCTCCAGCAGCAACGCTTGTGCAACCTGCCGTCCCATCCCATCGTAGTACGTCACGGTGCTGCGGCCTCGTGCATCCGTGGTTACCAAGTGAGCGCGTTTTGTAGGCGTTGCATAGTGATAAACAAAACGACTTTCGGCTTCCTCCGGCTTACCCGGTGAGGCCGTTTCGGACGTCAATCTCCCTGCGACATCGTATGTCGTTGCCAGCGTTGTCTCCCCATCCCCGTTCATCGATAGCAGCCGCCGATTGGTCAAAGACACAACGTTCAACGAATCGAGCCAATGCCCCTCACGCCCGCGCAGGCGTCGAGTTTCCGAGAGGGTGTCACCACTTTGGATGTAGGAAAGCTCGGTAATCAGGGCCAGCCCCTCAAGGGTGCTGGTGTCGGTACGCAATCGGCCATGCAGGGCCAGGTTAGCGGGCGCGTCGTAATAGGTTTTGTGCACGCTCGCACGGCCTGCCTGAATGCTCGACAGTTCCAGCACGAAGTAGCCACCCGCAGGTGCAGGCAGCGAGGTGAAGGTAAAGTCGGTCACGCGAACGCCCGGCGTGCCATCCGCCGGGATCACCCGCTCCTGCTTCAAATAACGCTGAAACAGCCCACGAGGGTCGGCGGGGCAGCGGCCTTGCTCTCCACCTACTGGGTAGTAGTCATATTCGGTGCTAACTCCCGTTGCCTCGCTACGGCTAAGCTCATTGCCAAAGGAGTCGGTCTCGATCGTTACCACCTCTTGTCGCGCTGTGCCGCCAGCAACCAGCGCATAGGATTTAGTGATACGTCTGGGTAGTTGGAAGTTGGGGGGTTGGTCAGCGAACAGCCCAGGCCGCAGGTTGTATTCGATCTGCGTGCTGGCCAGGGTGCCTTCGCGCCGTACAAGCTCCTGGGTCAATAAATGGTATTTGTTGTAGGTGGTGCGGGTGACGCTCAACACCGCATTGTTGGCCGCGCTATCGATACGGGTCTCTTCCGTCCAGTAGTCATAGTCACTGCCCACCAGGTACAGGTTGTCCTCGCCCTCACGAAAACCGCCTGAAAAGGGGAAGCCGGTAAAATTGCGCCTAGGGCTGTAGCTGTAGGTTCGGGACATCCCAGGCTGATAGGCGCCTGGGGTCTGGTCCCAGCTGGTTACACGCGGAATGTATTGACCATTGGCATACTGATGACCGTTTTCGGCGTAGTTGATCAGTTCATCGCCGCTCATCGGCGAACGCACTCGATGGATAGCGATCATGCCGTTGCGAAAGGCGCGTCCATACTCCAATACATAGCCCATGCTCGGCGGCAGTTCACGACTGTCATAAGGTGCGCTGAAACCGGTGAGCCTTCCGTTGGTCTGGCTGAAGAGGACACGCGCATGACGCCCCCCATCCACTCGGGTGTCGGCCCTGACCAAGCGACCACTGGAGTAAGTCAGCAACAGCAACACTTGCTGATCATGGTCGAGAATGCGCTCAAGAGAACCGCCTGCCGCGTACTCCCACTTCATCCGCTCGCCGTTTTCGAACTGCAGGGCGACGATGCGATAAGGGGACGTGCTGCTGGTGCGCTGCAACACTTCTACGGTGCCGTCTTTGTAGATCACGTGCAGCGTGTTGGTATCCGGACGCTTTACCACCAGGTCGGCCAGTTTACGGTCCTTGAACAGCAGCGTACCGCCTACCGCAGGCAGGCTCTGGGTTTTGAATTGCTCGCCGGTAAGCAGGGTGAGGCGCGAACGAGCGATATCGAATTCAGTGTTGCTCATTCGCCAACCGGAGCCGTAAACCCCTGACTCGTTACTCATCATGGAGAATGACAGGGCGATCGTTCTGCTCACGTCCAGCGGGCCTTGGGGGTATAAGTTAGCTAATTGAATTCGGCAACTATATTGGCCGGTACGCGGGTCTACCGTACCGCCAAAGTGAGAGGCGAAATTGAAGGCTTGAGAGTAAATATCCATATTAAGCTCCGAGAGCCGAAAAGTCACATAGCGTACTCACGCGCCTAACCATCCACTAATTTAATACGATCTGCGTCATCTTGTTGCTCCAAGCCAAATACATGCTCACAACCATAGTTATCCCAAAGGCGCCACTTACTATTTGAATCAGCAGAGCCATCTGAAAACATCGTCACATGGGCGCGGACAGCACGCATTATTGTAGGGCGCTGATTGAATCTGACAATTTTTTCACGATTTGAACTCCCAGCCAGAAAGATATCATCAAGCGAAACCACAGGACTAGCAACATCTTTATTTACGACGACCCCACCCTTTTCGATAAAACCCAGCACCACGCCGATTAAAAAAAGTTGTCTGAAAATTATTACCCTCCCTCCGTATCGACAATGGCGTATCAAAACCTTTATTGACAATAAAATGCAAACCTCCTGGCGGCGTCCAATAATAAACGTCCATATCATAATATTCATCATTATAGGCATGTACATCAACGTACTCAGTAAGATCCTGCGCACGCAACTGATAAGGTCTTACTGGATGAATCGTCACATACGTATCGAACGAAACATCCCCGGCTCTGGAATTGGTCGTATAGGTCACTCCATTAATCGTGACAGACGCCATGAACCTTTGTTCTTCGATAGCGACATTGGGCTCCACACGCATATATCGCTCGACGACCTCTCTTTGCCGTTGAGAGCGCCCGGCCATAGCATTTATATATTGATCCGGAACGAGCTCATCGATGCCCGTAGTCCAACGTCCGGTATCGTAGATATTTTTCTGCTGGTCACAGCTCCAACCCGGGGGGAGCGGCTCATGAACATTTGAGGAGTAGCGCGTTACCGTTACGCTGTTACGCTCCGCATCGGATAACCTGGCAGGCACCGAACTCCCGTCAGGCATTACCTGTTCAACCTCGATCTCAACGATGACCTTGCATTGATGACGGCCGTTCGCATACAAATCGTCCGTGACTATCCCGCCACCGGTTAACATAATCAGGAAACGAACTATCTTGAGCGGCCGAAAAATTCCTCCGCTTATTCCAACTGTAGGAACACCAGGCAGTCCCATACCGTCTGACGCCCACACTGAGTATCTATGTTCATTCCCATAGTTATCCAGCAGTTGCCAAAGACTTTTTGTATTTTGATTTTCTGATTTTAAAGAGGATGTCAACCTGACCAAGCGCATAATAGTCGGCCTTTGATCAAACCGGACAGATGGGCTTGGTGCCCCTCCGGACAGACCCACATGAATTTCATCCAAGTCCAAAGGTATATCAGGAGAATTTTTATTTACAAATGTACCTATCTTTCTTGACCCTTCACCGGTCATAGGGATTGTATACGATATTACGCTACGAAAATCCTTGCCTTGACCTGGAGAAACCAGCGGATTATCGAACCCCTGATTTTCAACGATCCACATTCCGGCCGGAGGTGTCCAATAGAACACATGCACATGAGTCTTCCGATCTTCGGAATAGTAGGCCCACAGATCCATATGCATCTCTAGATCGGTCTCACTTAATTCGATGGGACGCACAGAACTCAACGTGATAGACGGTTCAAAACCAGCGGTTTTTCTAAAACCATTAGTTGCATGCCACCCTCCACCAACCATTATCCGAGCCATTAATACTACCGGCCCAATTGGGGCGTCTGTATCGCAACGCAGATAGCGTTTGATACTTTCGACTAGTGAATTGTCGGCCTCAGCCAGCTCTATGCTCTGCTCCGCCTCTGGCGACTTACCGCGCCAAAGCCCAAGCGTGAATTCATTTTTTGTCTCATCACAATGCCACCCCTGAGTCAGTGGTTGGTCGAGACTTTCTGACCACTCAACAACCGTAACACTGGCGCGCTCCTCATCCGTCAACGGCGCCTGAGCCCACTCACCCTTGGCGTCGATGACTTCTTTAACCACGTCAATAATGACTTCGTATTGATGACGCCCATTGGCATAGAGCCCATCCGCCACCCCTGCCCTGGCGGCGCGCCGGATACCAAACCCCGCCAAACGACAGTTGCTAGCTTGCGCGACCATGTCCCGTCCCCTTCGATAAGCTCTGTAGACGAGACCATCAGAACCTGCCACGGGGAGGTGAAACAACTGTCAGATCTGACAGTTGTTTATATTCATTTCAACTATCGCCAACCGTTTAAAGCATCGAAAGACTCAGGGCTTCCAGCGGTCAGCCGCCGCGTGATCACTGTCGCGCCCCTCCACCCACCGCGGCCCATCCGGTGTATTTTCCTTCTTCCAAAACGGCGCCCGCGTCTTCAGGTAATCCATCACAAACGCACACGCCTCAAACGCCGCCTGCCGATGCGCACTGGCCGCACCGACAAATACAATCGGCTCACCGGGCTCCAGCGCGCCAACACGATGCAGCACCTCCAGCTTGAGCAATGGCCAACGCTGCTCGGCTTCCACGGCGATCTTGCCCAGGGCCTTTTCGGTCATGCCGGGGTAGTGTTCCAGGAACATCCCCGACACGTCACGCCCGTCATTGAAGTCGCGCACATAGCCGACAAAGCTCACCACCGCGCCCACGCCCACATTGGCCGCCTGCATGGCGTTGACTTCGGCACCGGGATCAAAGGCTTCGACTTGCACACGAATGGCCATGCTCAGCCTCCGGTCACGGGTGGGAAGAAGGCGACTTCATCACCGGCTTGTACCGGCTCATTCAGGCTGCACAACTCCTCGTTGCGCGCGCACATCAGGCTGGTTTCGTTGAGTACGGCGAATTCCGGGTCAGCAGCCAGCGCGAGGCGCACGGCATCAACGGTGGCGAATTCACCTTCCATTTCCAGCGAATCGAAGCCCACCGCTTCAGCGTAGCGCGCAAAAAACAGTACGTTGATACTCATTGTTCATCCGCCTTGAAATGCCCGCTCTTACCGCCCAACTTTTCCAGCAGGCGAATACTCTCAATGGTCATGCCGCGATCCACCGCCTTGCACATGTCGTAGATCGTCAGCGCCGCGACACTGGCGGCGGTCAGGGCCTCCATCTCAACGCCGGTCTGGCCGGAGAGCTTGCAGCGCGCGAGGATATGCACAGCGTCCGCGCCGTCGGCACGCAGTTCCACCTTGACGCCGGTGAGCATCAACGGGTGGCACAGGGGGATCAAGTCACTGGTTTTTTTCGCTGCCTGGATCCCGGCAATGCGGGCCACGGCAAACACGTCGCCCTTGGGGTGGGCGCCGTCGACAATCATTTGCAGGGTGTCGGGCAACATGCGCACCCGCGCTTCGGCCACCGCCTCACGGAACGTCACGGCTTTGTCGGTGACGTCGACCATATGGGCGCGACCTTGGGAATCGAGATGAGTCAGCACAGGGATACTCCTGATCAGGAGCAGCGATTGTAAACCTGTGGGTCAAAATTTGCGCAGGGCTGTTTATCCCACTCTGTAGGAGCGAGCTTGCTCGCGAAAAACTCACAGGCGCCGCGTTTACCCAGGGTGCACGCGTTATCGTTGACGTTTTTCGCGAGCAAGCTCGCTCCTACATTCAAGGTTAGAACAGGAAGGTAAACCCGGCATTGATGCCGTTGTTGTTACCGCGGTTGGACAGCAAGCCACTGTAGTTCAACGACACCAGGGTGTCCTTGGTCAGCGCCATTTGCGCACTGGCCTTGATCACCGCGCCATCCCTGGCCACAGGCACGCTGTTGACGACGAAGGCCGCGTCACTGCCGGCAAACTTCAGAGAAGCTTCACGATCGGTATCACCAAACTGGTGCTCCCAACCCAGCTCACCGCGCAGGGTCACCGCCGAGGTGGACGTGAGCGGCAACTGAGTGTGGCCACGCACGCCCAGGGTGGAAAGCGTCGCGTCCTGGCTTTGCTGGCTGGCATGCAAGGCTGCGGCACCGCCTTTTTCCTTGAACGAGTCGCTTTGATAGTTCAGGTACGTGAGGTTGGCGAAGGGTTCAAACACTGTCCACTGGGTGTAACCGATCTCGGCAAACACTTGGTCGGTACGCGCGTTGTAGTCGGCCTTGGCATGGTCCGACTGATTGGCATAGGCCACCCGTCGCGAAGTGTCCAGACGGTGCCAGGTGCTGGCACCGCCCAGGCGCAGGGCAATGGCCTCGAAGCGTTTGCCGCCATAGACCGACAGGTGATAGTTGTCGCTGTCTGCCGACGCCGACTGGCCGTTGAGGTGGCTTTGGGTATAACCGGTCGCCGCGCCCACGCGCCAGCCGTCGTTCACCTCGGTGTCCAGGCCCAGCAGTACGCCGCTGGTGGACGAGGAGTAGCCGCTGGCGTTGTTGTCACCACTGACGTTGTTGCGCCCACCGAGCAGCTGTACCCAGCCGCCGTTGTCACGGCTGTCGATCTGCGCGCTGGAGTCCAGTGCCTGCGCCTGTTGCAGACGAGCGTTGACCGCTTCACGCAGGTAGCGACTGTCGGCCATTTGCGCCGCCGCCACATCCGAGTGCAGTTGCCCCGACAGTTGCCTGAACCCTTCCCGCGCCTGAGCGGCGGAATCCGACGCCAGCAGGCTTTCGTAGACCGGGCTGCCAGCGCCCAATGTCTCGGCTACCGTCGCCACCGACCGCTCATTGCGGGTTTGCGCGACACTGGCGAAGGTGGTCTGGTTGCGGGCTATCGCCAGGGTCAACTGATTCGGTTGATAGTTGAGCGCAGTGCCGATGAACAGGTAGTTGGGGGCGAACGCCGCAAACTGCCCCTGGATACCTTGGCTGGCGCTGAGGATAGTGAACTGCTGCCCCAGCAAGCTGCGCGCCTCGGTGGCGGTCAACAGGTTGGGGCTGTTCTCCAGTGACACATTCACCACACCACCGTTGAGAGTCGCCACGCCATTGCTCTGGAGCTGGTCGCTCTGACCATTGGCGCCGACCTCGACGGCATACACCGAACCCGGATTGAACGTGACATCGCCGGTGCGCAGCGTGCCAATCGAATGCCCCGGGGCCACTCGCCCGCCGTTGTTGACGGTCAAGGCGCCCACCGTGCCGTTGCCGGCCAGGGTGCCGCCCAATGTGGTCATCACGCCGTTATCGGCATTGCGCGTGCCAACGGCGCTGCCGTCTACCGTCACGGCATAGGTCAACGCGCCGTCCACCGACAATTTGCCACCGCGCACCCAGGTGCTGCCCGAATAGCTGTTCAGGCCTTCCAGCACCAACTCGCCATCCCCCGACTTGACCAGGCTACCCACGTAGGTGCTGCCAGTGAGCGCGTCCTGGCCGCGAGTGAGTGTGGCCTGCTCCCGGGCATGACCGATGTCGTATTCGAACTGATCATCGGCCGAGGCATTGGCGGGCAGACCATTGAGCCAGCCTTTCTGCGCTTTAGTAGCGGACCAGCTCGCCTGTTCGGCAGCGTCCTCTACGCGACGGGCGCGAATGGCCTCATCGGAAATCGGGTTAGCCCAGATATCGCGGGTACCGCTGGGCAACGCCACTGCCACCGCACCGAGGAACTGCCCCGGCCCTTGCATGGCTTTTTGCAGGTTGGGCAAGCCCCAGCCACTGACCACACCGGGCACTTGCGGCGTACCCGGCGGCGCATCGTGCACCGGTTGCAGGTTGTCGTAGGTGCGGCCACCGGTCAGCTCGCCAACCGGCGTGTCCTGGCCATCCGGTGCCTGCAGGCTGGAGGTGGTCAGCAACACGTCCCGCGCCTGGCTGGGCGTCATGTAGGGGAAGCGCTGCATCACCAACGCTAGGGCCCCGGAAACGCTCGGCGCGGCGGCCGAGGTGCCGTTGGCATTGGGGATGATTTCGCCCTCGGGGCCGGCAGACGGAATGCCCGACACGCCCATCACGCACCACCACTTGGATGTACCGCAGCGGTTGTAGACCTGGGCGCTAGTCTCGTCGTAGCCCGTGACGGAGAGGAACTTAGCTTCGATATCCGGTTTGAAAAACGGCAGGTTCGCATTGGTGTCCGGGTTGGCACCGTGGCTGTCGTTGCCCGCCGAGATGATCTGGATGAACGTGTTTTGCCGGGCCGCATCGGCCATGGCGTCCATCCAGGTTTTGTGCCCGGCATGGGCCTTGTCCCAGAACGGGCGATAGGCGGCGGTCATGTCCCGCAGGTTTTGCGCGGCGCTGTCGCCGACGTTGCCGAAGTGGTTCTCCACGTCATCGCGCGAGCTCTGCCCCCAACTCTGGTTGACGATCGCCACGTTCTTCGCCGCCAGGGCGTTGTAGCTGGCCATGAATGCGTTGTAGTCGAGGTCGTTGGAGCCTTGGTAGCGGTCGTTGTCGCTGCCGCCGGTGTTGGCGACAAACAGGTTGGCGTCAAAAGCAATGCCGTGCATACCGGTGCCGTTGCGGTTGGCGGCCAGCACCCCGGACATTTCCGTGCCATGCCCGTCGTTGAACGCGGGGTCGTATTCCCCAGGGATACTGAAAGGCTCACCCTGCTTGAACTCACCACTGGGCACTTCAAGGCGGTAACGCGGATGGGTGGCGTAGTACTCGCCCGTGGAGGTCACCGCCTGCACCCGGTCCTGGCCCTGAGCATTTTTGCCTTGGAACTCGGAGTGTTCGGTGAGGATGCCCGAGTCCAGCACACCGACATTCACCCCCTTGCCAGTGATGCCCAAGGCATAGGCGTAATACGCGTTGGTGCGGTCCAGGCCGGAGTTGACCTGGGCTTCCGGGGTCTTCCAGGTTTGCGCGTTGGCGCTCCAGTCACGGGTTGCGCCAGCCCAGGACTGGCCTGCGTTCAACTGCCCGCTCAGGTTGCTGCTCACGCCCGGCTCGACGTAGGTGTAAGGCTTGGCCGCCGGCAAGTTGGCGATAATGGCCTTGGAGAAATCGAGAATATTGGTGGTGTAACGGCCGCTGTTGCTGAACAGCCGGCTGCGGTAGTAATCCAGGCGCGAAGCGTAGTCCAGTGGCCGACGGGTGTCGCCGAGCATGGCGCCGATGGTCAGGTTCTCGGGTTGCAGCTCATAGTTTTGCTTGAGGGCCGAATCGAACTTCCCGGACTGGGCCGCGAAGTCCTTGGCCGCAAGATCGACAATATCCGCGTAGGCAAACCTGAGATTTTTGTACACGGCAGTCTCAGGGCCGAATGAGGCGACGGCTGCCCTGAACGCCGATTCCAATACCTGCGGGGTGTAAGGATTGTCGTCCGCCCTGGCCATGGAACCGTGGCCCAGCCATAAGGCCAAGCCGAGTGCTATGGGTGTGAGAGGTGTTGTCTTGAAACGAGGGGTGCGATTGCGTTGCGACACAGTGAAGCCATTACCTGCTACGTCCATTTTCCTTTCCCTTTGGATATATGCGTCATCAATGAGCGGTGTTTCGGGCTTTTGTAATAGGCAGGGTCACGGTGAAAACCCTGGACAGGTTTTCTAAACGTTCGTCGAATCAAGGAGGTGGTGTTCCGACGGGGTCTTGCAGTGTTCTTATTGTTTTACCGCGAGAAAAAATGTAACAAAATAATTACATAGACCACAAGCACCCAGGACGCGTTAACGCAGGCAAATGTCGCACAGAACAAAAACCCCGGACTTCGTGAAAAATCCGGGGCTTTTCGTCGCAGGTTCGCTGTAGTTACAGATGGGACTCGGCGTATTCAGCCAGAATCGAACGGGGTACCCCTTGCAGCGCAATGTGCACGCCGTTCGGGAAGTCTTTGAAGCGTTCCGTCAGGTAAGTCAGCCCGGAGCTGGTCGCGGACAGGTAAGGGGTGTCGATCTGCGCCAGGTTGCCCAGGCACACCACTTTGGAACCTGCGCCCGCACGGGTGATGATGGTTTTCATCTGGTGCGGCGTAAGGTTCTGGCATTCATCGATCAGAATCAGGCTTTGCTGGAAGCTGCGACCTCGGATGTAGTTGAGGGATTTGAACTGCAACGGCACTTTGCTGAGGATGTAGTCGACGCTGCCATGGGTGTTTTCGTCATCCATGTGCAAGGCTTCGAGGTTGTCGGTAATCGCCCCCAGCCACGGCTCCATTTTTTCCGCCTCGGTACCGGGCAGAAAGCCGATTTCCTGGTCCAGGCCCTGCACGCTGCGGGTGGCGATGATGCGGCGATAGCGTTTGGTGACCATGGTCTGTTCGATGGCGGCGGCCAGGGCCAGGATGGTTTTGCCTGAACCTGCGGCGCCGGTCAGGTTGACCAGATGGATGTCCGGGTCGAGCAGCGCATAGAGCGCCAGGCTCTGGTAGATATCACGCGGTTTCAGGCCCCAGGCTTCCTGGTGCAACAGGGGTTCCTGATGCAGGTCGAGAATCAGCAGCTTGTCGACCTGGATCTCTTTGATCCAGCCCACGAAGCCCTGTTCATCGACAATGAACTCATTGATATGCACGGCCGGCAGGTTGTCGATCAGCTGTACCTGGTGCCAGGTGCGGCCGTGGTCCTGACGGGTTTCGACCTTGCTGACACGGTCCCAGAACGAGCCGGTCATCATGTGATAACCACGGGACAGCATCGACACGTCGTCGACCAGTTGGTCGGTGCTGTAGTCCTCGGCAGCGATCCCACACGCTCGTGCCTTGAGGCGCATATTGATGTCTTTGGTCACCAGCACCACGCGCAGGTCCTTGTCGCGCGCATGCAGGTCGATCAATTGGTTGATGATTTTGTTGTCGTTCAGGTTTTCCGGCAGCAGGCTGTTGGGCTCGCTGCGCTTGCTCATCAGGATCGACAGCAAGCCCTTCGGGCCGCCCTTGCCACGCTGGATCGGTACGCCGACCTCGACGTCCTCGGGCGAGGCTTCACCCAGGGTCTTGTCGATCAGGCGGATGGCCTGGCGGCATTCGGCGGCAACGCTGTGGTGGCCGCTTTTGAGTTTGTCGAGCTCCTCAAGCACGATCATCGGGATGGCGACGTGGTGTTCTTCGAAGTTCAGCAGTGCGTTTGGATCGTGGATCAGTACGTTGGTATCAAGCACATAAAGGATTGGCTGGTCGGAAGAAGGGTTACGTCCATGATCATCCATACTCGGTCACCTTTGTGGGAGCCATTCGACGCAATACCTGGGCGGTGCTGCGCCTCGATTCGACCACCGATTGCACCTTGAGTAAGGTCAAGTGCAGTGCCCACAGGAGGAGTCTTGGAAGACGCCACCTGTGCTGCAGGTTTCGGCGATCTGACTTCGTAATACCGCAAAACCCATGACAGGAAAAAGCACTTTGACGCTTTTTTGAAGTTTATTTTTCAGGATGACGAATAGCACTAGCCGAGTGCCATGTACCCCGTTAAAGTCGGAAGTCCGCCTGCATCGAAATGTCGCAGCAAATCGCCCCGAAAACACCCCTCCCCCAACAAAAACGGGCACTTCATCGAAATGCCTCGCGACACTCCTGCCAACCCAAGCCACTCTGCGCCGTCGCCTGCAACACCATCGGTAATGCCACCCGCGCCTTGTCCTGAGTGTCGTGAAACACGATCACGCCTTTGCGCCACAGCAGCATCAACGTCAGCACCCGTTGCGCCGACTCATCGGCCTTGAGCTTGCCCGGCTCGTCCTGGGAATCGATGTCCCATAACGCCACTTGCAAGCCCTGTTGCTGAAAGAAGCCCTGGCTGTCCGCGCGGCGCTGCCCATACGGTGGGCGGAACAAGGGCACATAATTTTCCGGCATCAGGTTCTGTACCAGCCCGGCACTGCGGGTGATGGAGCTTTGCCAGTCGACCCAATGGCTGTGGGAGCGGTACTGCCAGCCCTGAAGACCCACGCACTGCCCTTGGTACAGCGCCTGCACATCGGCGGCGGAACTGCGCTCCACGCGGGTTTGCAAGCTGCTGCCAAGAACAAAGAACGTCGCGTTCATCTTTTGCTTGCGCAGGTAATCGGTGAGCCAGTCGGTATTGCCGCTGACCGGTGCAGGGCCACCGTCGAAGGTCAGTAAAAACATCCGGTCATTGAGTTCATCACCGTTGCGCTCATGATCGCCAAAGCGCGCGACTTCACTGCTGATCTGCGGAAACAGCGCAGCCTTGCGCAACAACTCGTCCAGATAGCGCTCGTGAAAGTGCCGACTGGGCTCGGCCCAGCCTATATAGAACGAGTTGTCACTGATCTCGAACTTGCCGGCCTGCTCACGCAGGTCGTCCATGTTTTCCACCAGGTAGCAGAACGAGGCGTCTTCTTCGCAGCTCTGCTGGGCGAACGTGTAGTTCTCCAACAGCCGTTGCCAGAGCTGGCGACGCAGGTCGTCGATGGCAGCCAGGTTGATGATCTTCAACCCCAAGCGCTGCTTGAGCGCGGCGTCGTCCAGGGCTTCGCTGGCGAGCAGGCCGTGGGCAAACATCAGGATCTCCGCACGCGAAGCCACATCGAACAGCGCCGGGCTGACGAGTTTTTCCGGCCAGGTACCACGGTCCAGGCTGGCGACATCCACCGGCGCGGCCTGGGCATTCAGGCACAGCAGGCAAGCGGACACTAAAAGCGCTAATCGCACGCGGGGTCTTCCTTTCCAGAGTTACCGCCCATCATAGCGGACTGCCCCGCCTTTATTGTGTAGGAGCGAGCTTGCTCGCGAAAAACTTCTGGGCACCGCGGTTATTCAGCCTACCAGCGTTATCGTTGACGACTTTCGCGAGCAAGCTCGCTCCTACACAAAACCGGGGCCTATCGGTTTGATAGGTGGAGTCGAACGCTCCAACCCCCTAGAATCCCCCCACGATTCCAGGAGCCAACTTCATGCTGATGGTGATTTCCCCCGCCAAAACCCTCGACTTCGAGTCCAAGCCGGTCACTGCGCGCTTCACCCAGCCGCAGTACCTGGACCACTCTCAGGAACTGATCGAGCAACTGCGCGAACTGAGCCCGGCGCAAATCAGTGAGCTGATGCACGTTTCCGACAAGATCGGTGGCCTCAACGCCGCGCGTTTCGGCAGTTGGACGCCGGCCTTCACTGCGGCCAACGCCAAGCAGGCGCTGCTGGCGTTCAAGGGCGACGTGTATACCGGCCTGAATGCCGAGACGTTCAGCGATGCCGATTTCAGCTACGCCCAGGACCACCTGCGCATGCTCTCGGGTCTCTATGGCCTGCTGCGCCCGTTGGACTTGATGATGCCGTACCGCCTGGAGATGGGCACCAAGCTGGCCAATGCCCGTGGCAAGGACCTCTATGCTTTCTGGGGCACGCGCATCAGCGAGTGGTTGAATGAGGCACTGGCCGAGCAAGGCGACGATGTGCTGCTTAACCTGGCGTCCAATGAGTATTTTTCGGCGGTCAAGCGCACGGCCTTGAAGGCGCGGATCATCAATACCGAGTTCAAGGACCTGAAGAACGGCCAGTACAAGATCATCAGCTTCTACGCCAAAAAGGCCCGGGGCATGATGAGCCGGTTTGTGATTGAAGAACGCATCAACGACCCGGCGAAGCTCAAGCAGTTCGATGTGCAGGGTTACCGCTTCAATGCGGGGCAGTCCAAGCCGGACAACCTGGTGTTTTTGCGCGATCACGCACCGGAATAAGGCCGGTACAGCCACCAACATCAACTGTGGGAGCTGGCTTGCCTGCGATAGCGGTGGGTCAGCCGACTCACATGTTGCTGATACACCGCTATCGCAGGCAAGCCAGCTCCCACATTTTTGTCTGCATTTCAGCTCTGGGGTCGTCATTTATTTGGCGTCAAAAAATATTCCGACACATCCCTAACAATTTCTTCACTCGACACTCGTCGGTTTTTTTCGTAGTGGCACCACTTTTTTTTAACGGTAGTGGCACAAAACTATCCTCTCGCACCAACTCCCCATAACTACTGGCCTAAATAGCAAGTGCTATCAATATAGTACTAGTGCCATCTTTTCTAATATTTCAAAAAATTTCCGGAAAGGGGATGAGCGGCCCGGAACTTCGTCCTGAAGCACCGCTCATACCACCGGTAACGAAATTCTCTGTTTACGTAAGAGATGACTTACATACCGACCAATGGAAGTAGCCAAGTTGTCATAAAGCACTTTGGCTCGAGGGTCATATCATCAACTGATTGAGTTGAGGGCGGCGATAAGGACTCATTGCCAACCCCCTAAAGGCCAAGGCAGCGCTGACCTAAATGAGCCAGTGTTAACACCCAAGGCATTGATATCAAAAGGCTTATTGCCTGTATCAAAGCCAAGCGGCACTGGCGCCGGACCCTTCCGCCACGGAAAACCGGCTGCATTTCAGGGCAAGCCCCAATAACAAGGCCACGTTGCGCACAACTTGAGTGCAATAGTTAGTCACTCGCTACTTAACATGCCTGCACGCGGTAAGTCGGCGTCTATTCGCCTAACTTTCGCGGCATCAGTGACGCTTGCAAACATGAACTCCGGCCATCTAATGGCATGATTTAAACATAGAGGTAATTGCGATGCGCATCAGCATATTTGGTTTGGGTTACGTTGGCGCCGTGTGTGCCGGTTGCCTGTCTGCCCGTGGCCATGAAGTGGTCGGCGTAGACATCTCCAAGGAAAAGATCGACCTGATCAATGCGGGTAAATCCCCCATCGTTGAACCAGGTCTGGGCGAACTGTTGAGCCAAGGCATCGCAACCGGTCGACTGCGCGGTACCACCAACTTCGCCGAAGCCATCCGCGACACTGACCTGTCGATGATCTGCGTGGGTACGCCGAGCAAGAAAAACGGCGACCTGGAACTCAACTACATCGAATCGGTATGCCGTGAGATCGGTTTTGTGCTGCGTGACAAGACCACCCGCCACACCATCGTGGTGCGCAGCACCGTACTGCCAGGCACCGTGGCCAACGTGGTGATCCCGATCCTCGAAGACTGCTCCGGCAAGAAAGCCGGCGTTGATTTCGGCGTTGCGGTCAACCCGGAGTTCCTGCGTGAATCCACCGCCATCGCCGACTACGACCTGCCGCCGATGACCGTCATCGGTGAGTTCGACACCGCCTCCGGCGATGTCCTGCAGTCGCTGTACGAAGAACTCGATGCGCCGATCATCCGCAAGGACATCGCCGTCGCCGAAATGATCAAGTACACCTGCAACGTGTGGCACGCCACCAAAGTCACCTTCGCCAACGAGATCGGCAACATTGCCAAAGCTGTCGGCGTCGACGGTCGCGAAGTGATGGAAGTGGTCTGCCAGGACAAAACCCTCAACCTGTCCCAGTACTACATGCGCCCAGGCTTCGCCTTCGGTGGCTCGTGCCTGCCAAAAGACGTGCGCGCCCTCACCTACCGCGCCGGCTCCCTGGACGTGGAAGCGCCGCTGCTCAACTCGCTGATGCGCAGCAACGAGTCCCAGGTACAGAACGCGTTCGACATCGTCTCCAGCCACGAAAAACGCAAAGTTGCGCTGCTGGGCCTGAGCTTCAAGGCCGGCACCGACGACCTGCGCGAAAGCCCGCTGGTAGAACTGGCAGAAATGCTGATCGGCAAGGGCTACGACCTGAGCATCTACGACAGCAACGTCGAATACGCCCGTGTACACGGCGCGAACAAGGACTACATCGAGGGCAAGATCCCCCACGTGTCGTCCCTGCTCAACTCGGATTTCGATGATGTGATCAACAACTCCGACGTGATCATCCTCGGTAACCGTGACGAGAAGTTCCGTGCCCTGGCGCATAACGCTCCGGAAGGCAAACAAGTGGTCGACCTGGTGGGCTTCATGTCCAAGGCCACCAGCGTGAGCGGCCGTACCGAAGGTATTTGCTGGTAACAGCAACGGCAAGTTTCAGGCTGCAAGTGGCTTTATCCCCAGCGCTTGCAGCCTGAAGCCTCCTCACCTTGCGGATGACGCTTATGTCCAAGTTAAAACATGTATTTCTGCAATCGGCCGGCTGGCTGTTCTTTCTCAGCCTGCTGATGGGTCTCGCCCTGCTGTTGCCGGCGAGCACCTTCGATTCGCAATCGAAGAATTTTATTTTCCTGATTGGTGCCGTGGGTATCTGGCGCTACTCGATGGGCGCGACGCATTTCTTTCGCGGCATGCTGTTCCTGTACGTGGTGTACCCGCACCTGCGCCGCAAAGTGCGCAAGCTGGGCAAAGCCGCCGACCCGTCCCATGTGTTCCTGATGGTCACCAGTTTTCGTATCGACGCGCTGACCACCGCCCAGGTCTACAGCTCGGTGATTCGCGAAGCCATCGACTGCGGTTTCCCCACCACCGTGGTGTGCTCGCTGGTGGAAATGTCCGATGAGCTGCTGGTGAAAAGCCTCTGGGAAAAGCTCAACCCGCCGGCTCACGTCAAGCTCGACTTCGTGCGCATCGCCGGTACCGGCAAGCGTGACGGCCTGGCCTTCGGTTTCCGCGCCATTTCCCGCCACTTGCCGGACGACCGCGCCGTGGTCGCCGTGATCGATGGCGACACCGTGCTGGCCGAAGGTGTGGTGCGCAAGACCGTGCCGTGGTTCCAGCTGTTCGGCAATGTCGGTGGCCTGACCACCAACGAATTCTGCGAAGTGCGCGGCGGCTACATCATGAGCGAATGGCACAAACTGCGCTTCGCCCAACGCCACATCAACATGTGCTCCATGGCCCTGTCCAAGCGCGTGCTGACCATGACCGGTCGCATGTCGGTGTTCCGTGCCAGCGTAGTGACCGACCCGGGCTTTATCGCCGACGTGGAAAGTGACTCGCTGCAACACTGGCGCCTGGGCCGCTTCAAGTTCCTCACCGGGGATGACAAGTCCAGCTGGTTCAGCCTGATGCGCCTGGGCTACGACACCTTCTACGTGCCGGATGCGGCGATCAACACCGTGGAACACCCGCCGGAAAAGAGCTTCATCAAGGCCAGCCGCAAGCTGATGTTCCGCTGGTACGGCAACAACCTGCGTCAGAACTCCCGCGCACTCGGCCTGGGCGTGCGGCGCCTCGGCCTGTTCACCAGCGTGGTGTTGTTCGACCAGCGCGTGTCGATGTGGACCTCCCTGCTCGGCCTGACCGTGGCCATGATCGCCACCTTCAAGTACGGCGGCGCGTTCATCCTCGCCTACCTGCTGTGGATCGGCATTACCCGCCTGATCCTCACCCTGCTGTTGTCGTGCTCTGGCCACAAGATCGGCCCGGCCTACCCGCTGATTCTCTATTACAACCAGATCATGGGCGCGTTGGTGAAGATCTACGTGTTCTTCCGCCTTGATCAACAGTCCTGGACCCGCCAGGACACCAAACTGACCCGCGATTTGGCCAGCTTTCAACGTTGGTTCAACACCTGGTCGTCTCGGACCATGACCTTCTCCGCCGGCAGCATCTTCGTTGCCGTGTTGCTGATGATGGTCTGACCCTGCCAAGCCTGAATTAACTAGGAAATCGAATACTATGAACAGCCAAGTAAACGCCAACGTTGTCCACGAATCCGAAGCCCAACGCCAACACGCCCGGGTGAAAATCCCGGCCAAGCTGCGCTTCTTCAACAGCGACCGCACGCCGACCGAGGCAAAGGTAATCGACCTGTCCGCCGGCGGCCTGGCCTTCACCGCCACCCAGCCGCTCACCATCGGCCAAGTGCACAAAGGCCGCCTGCAGTTCGTGATCGACAACCTCGGCCTGGCCATGGACGTGGAGCTGCAGATTCGCTCCTACGACCGCCAGACCGGCCGCACCGGTTGCCAGTTCCAGAACCTCGATGCCCAGGATATTTCCACCCTGCGCCACCTGATCACCTCGCACCTGTCCGGCGACATCGTGACCATGGGCGACGTGCTCGCGACCCTGCAACGCGACAACTTCACCAAGGCACGCAAGGTCAAGGACGGCGGCAACGGCATGACCGCGTTCGGTCGCCTGCGCGCCGTGACCTTCAGCCTGGCGATCTTTTTGGTGGGCCTGGCGGCCTTCGGTTTTGTGGTCAAGTCGCTCTACGGCATGTACTTCGTCAGCCACGCCCAGGCCGGCCTCGTCAGCGTACCGGGCATGAACGTGACCATGCCCCGTGACGGCACCGTGCAAAGCCTGCTCAAAGGTGATTCGGTAGCGGCCAAAGGCGCGCCACTGGCGACCTTCAGCACCAGCATGCTCGATGTGCTCAAGGGCCACCTGGACGAAGACCAGTTGCAACCGGCCAAGGTCGAAGAGCTGTTCGGCAAGCAAATGACCGGCACCCTGACCTCGCCTTGCGATTGCGTGGTGGCCCAGCAACTGGTCGCCGACGGCCAGTACGCCAGCAAGGGTGATGTGATCTTCCAACTGGTGCCACGCGGCAGCCAGGCCAATGTGGAAGCGCGCTTCAGCTATCGCCAGTTCGGTGATGTGCGCCCAGGTACGCAGGTGAACTTCCAGGTCGCCGACGAAGAACAAGTGCGCACCGGCACCATCGTCAGCAGCACCAGCCTGAACAGCGCCGATCTGTCTTCTGACATCCGTGTGCAGATCAAGCCTGACGCACCGCTGGACAGCACCTACGCCGGCCGCCCGGTGGAAGTCACCAGCGACCGTGGCCCATCGCTGAACTGGCTGATCGACAAAGCCATGGCTCACGGTCTGTAAGCGAGGACATGCCTGTGACTCTTCCAAATACACCGTTGACCCATGTGGGAGCCGGGCTTGCCCGCGATGCAGGCGACTCGGTGCATCAGTTGCACCGCAGCGATGCCATCGCAGGCAAGCCAGCTCCCACACAGAGCAGATTTCACTTGGCCTCTGCGTACTGCGCGCTGGCACTGGCCGTGAGCCTGGCCGGTTGCGCCGGCCTGCCCGACCAACGCCTGGCCAATGAGGCGCTGAAACGCGGCGACACCGTCACCGCGCAGCAGAATTACCAGCAACTGGCAGAACTGGGCTACAGCGAGGCCCAGGTGGGCCTGGCCGATATCCAGGTCAGCACCCGCGACCCGGCGCAAATCAAGCAGGCCGAAGCCACCTACCGTGCAGCGGCAGACACCTCGCCCCGTGCCCAGGCGCGTCTCGGTCGCCTGCTGGTGGCCAAGCCCGGCGCCACCGAGGCCGAACACCATGAAGCCGAAAGCCTGCTGAAAAAAGCCTTTGCCAATGGCGAAGGCAATACCTTGATCCCGCTGGCAATGCTGTACTTGCAATACCCGCACAGTTTCCCCAACGTTAATGCCCAACAGCAGATCAGCCAATGGCAGGCAGCCGGTTACCCGGAGGCCGGCCTAGCTCAGGTGCTGCTGTATCGCACCCAGGGTACCTACGACCAGCATCTGGATGATGTGGAGCGCATCTGCAAAGCCGCGCTGAACACCACGGATATCTGCTACGTCGAGCTGGCCACGGTCTATCAGAAAAAACAGCAGCCGGAACAACAGGCCGAACTGCTCAAGCAGATGGAAGCCGGTTACAGCCGTGGCACCGTCACCGCCCAGCGCGTCGACAGCGTCGCCCGCGTACTCGGCGATGCCACCCTTGGCACCCCGGACGAAAAAACCGCCCAGGCTTTGCTTGAAAAAATCGCCCCTGGCTACCCGGCGTCCTGGGTCAGCCTGGCGCAACTGCTCTACGACTTCCCCGAACTGGGCGATGTCGACCAGATGATGAAGTACCTCGACAACGGCCGCGCCGCCGACCAGCCACGCGCCGAACTGTTGCTGGGCAAACTCTACTACGAAGGCAAGTGGGTGCCCGCCGATGCCAAGGCCGCCGAGGCGCATTTCGAGAAAGCCGTGGGGCGTGAAGTGGCCGCCGATTACTACCTCGGCCAGATCTACCGCCGTGGCTACCTGGGCAAGGTTTACCCGCAAAAAGCCCTGGACCACCTGCTGACCGCCGCGCGCAACGGCCAGAACAGCGCCGATTTCGCCATTGCCCAGCTGTTTTCCCAAGGCAAGGGCACCAAGCCCGACCCATTGAACGCCTATGTCTTCAGCCAGTTGGCCAAGGCCCAGGACACGCCAGAAGCCAATGACCTGGCCACCCAGCTCGAAGCGCCGCTGACCCCTGCGCAACGCGCCGAAGGCCAACGCCTGGTGCAACAGGAACTGGCCGCCCGCGGCACCCTGGCCCAAAGCACGCTGCAACTGCACGCCCTGCAAGAAGAAGACGGCGAGGAATCCCTATGAAGCTCAACCCATTCGTCAAGGCCGGCATCGGCCTGTCCTTCGCCCTGCTGTGGTCGTGCCCGACCCTGGCCGCGCTCACCGAAGCCAAGAACTTCGGCCTGGAAGTCAAAGCCACCGCGCAGTCTGAAGATGACCGCGACCTCGGCACCCAGAAAGGCGGCGACGTCAACGGCATCGGCCTCGACCTGCGCCCCTGGATCTACGGCGAAAGCGGCGCGTGGAGCGCCTACGCCATGGGCCAGGCCGTGGTGTCCAGCGACATCATCGAGACCGACACCCTGCAACAGTCGACCGATGACACCACCGAGCAGCAGTCGAGCAACGACGACCGCAAGGCCAAGAAAAACTACCTGGCCCTGCGTGAGTTCTGGGTCGGCTACAGCGGTTTTACGCCCTACCCCGGCGAGATCCTCAAGTTCGGCCGCCAGCGCCTGCGCAATGACGACGGCCAATGGCGCGACACCAACATCGAAGCGCTGAACTGGACCTTCGACACCACCTTGCTCAAGGCCAATGTCGGCGCCGCCGAACGCTTCAGCGAATACCGCACCGACCTCAAGGAACTGTCACCGGTCGACAAAGACCGCCAGCACTTCTACGCCGACGCCGCCTACCAGTGGACGCCGGGCCAGTGGATCGGCGTGCGCGGCCACCACACCCATGACGACGGCAAGCTCGACTACGCCGAACCGGGTGTCGCCAACGACCCGTTGGACAAGCGCGAAAACGGCGACCTGACCTGGCTGGGCATCGAAGCCAACAGCGATGCCTACAACTGGCGCAACACCAACACCGTCAACTACTGGGCGAGCATCACCGGCATGCGCGGCGACCGCGACAAGGTCAACGCCTTGAACGCCGACGGCACGCGCCCTACCAGCGCCAAGCGCAGCGATGACCTGAGCGGCTGGGCCACCGACATCGGCGTGCGCCTGCGCCTCGACCCGCAGTGGCAAGTCGGCGCGGCCTATTCGCGCGCCAGTGCCGAGTACGAGCAGAACGGCCTGCAAAGCAACCGTTCGAACTGGACCGGCACCCAGTCCCGTGTGCATCGCTTCGGTGAAGCCTTTCGCGGCGAGATGAACAACATGCAGTCCATGAGCCTGTTCGGTTCCTGGCAGCTGCGCGAGGACTACGACGCCAGCCTGGTGTACCACAAGTTCTGGCGCGTGGACGGCAACAAGCCGGTGGGCAGCAACGGTATCGACGCGGTGCAGAACAACACCGATGACGTCACCGGCGCGATCCTCTCCAGCACCTCCCTGCCCCTTGAAGACGGCAAGAAAGACCTCGGCCAAGAGATGGACCTGGTGGTCACCAAGTACTTCAAGAAAGGCTTGCTGCCTGCGGCGCTGAGCCAGTCGATCGACGAGCCTTCAGCCCTGGTGCGTTTGCGTGCCGGCGTGTTCAAGCCCGGCGATGCCTATGGCAGCCAGGTCGACTCCTACATGCACCGCGCGTTCGTCGACGTGGTCTGGAAATTCTGATGGGAGCCTGCGCCATGAATGCTCAAAGCCTACTCGTCGCGGCAATGCTGATGGCCAGCGCCACAGCGTTTGCCGATACGGCGGCCAAGGCGCCGACCATCGCCAAGGAACTGCAACAAGCCAAGACCTACACCATCTCCAGCCCGCCCACCGCGCCGCTGGAAATGGCCAAGCCGGCGCTGCCCGATCTGTCGGGCTACACCGCGCAGGCGATGGAAAAGAAGATCGTCAAGACCAAGGCGGGCAAAATCAGCATCCGCCGCATGATGCAGGAAGACGCGCTCAAGGACTTTATCGGCGGCGACAACAAGATGGCCGAATGGGTGGTGCGCCAGCACGGCATTCCCCAGGCGATCTTCGTCGACGACGGCTACATGAACCTCAAGGACCTGCTGGGCAAGGTGCCCAAGCAGTACTTCAGCGAAACGTCGCCGGGGGTATTCCTGGCCAAGTTGCCGATCGTGGTGGGCCGTAAAGGTATCCTCGATATCGACAAAAACACCCAGGAGCTGCGCCTGTCCCAGCAAGCCGGTTCGTTTTTGATCAACGACGGCCAGCTGTTCGTGCGCGATACCAAGGTCACCGGTTGGGACGAAAAAGCCAACGGCCCGGCGCTGTTCAAGTCGGCCAAGGAGTTCCGCCCGTTCCTGCTGGCCTGGGGCGGCACCGAGACCTATATCTCCAAGACCAAGATGGCCAGCTTCGGCTACGCCAACAGTAAGTCGTACGGGGTGAGTATTTCCCAGTACACGCCGAACATGGCCAAGGTGCTCAAGCGCCCCGAGCCGACCGGTTGGATCATCGACTCCGAGTTCTCGGACATGTGGTACGGCTTCTACTGCTACGAGACCACAGGCTTTGTGATCAAGGGCAATACCTACAAAGACAACATCGTCTACGGCATTGACCCCCATGACCGTTCTCACGGCCTGATCATCGCGGACAACACCGTGTACGGCACCAAGAAGAAGCACGGCATCATCATTTCCCGGGAAGTGAACGACAGCTTCATCTTCAACAACCGCAGCTACGACAACAAGCTGTCGGGCCTGGTGATCGACCGTAACAGCGTGAATAACCTGATCGCCGACAACGAGATCTACCGCAACCACACCGACGGCATCACCCTCTATGAGAGCGGTGACAACCTGCTGTGGGGCAACAAGGTGATCAGCAACCGTCGCCACGGGATCCGCGTGCGTAACAGCGTGAACATCAAGCTCTACGAAAACACCTCGATGGCCAACGGGCTGACCGGCGTGTACGGCCACATCAAGGATTTGACCGACACCGACCGCGACATCGCCCTCGACCCGTTTGACGCCAAGGTGTCGCTGATCGTGGTCGGCGGTGAACTGGCGGGTAACGGCAGCGGGCCGCTGTCCATCGATTCGCCGTTGAGTATCGAGCTGTATCGCGTGTCGATGCTGGCGCCGACCAAATCCAGCGGCATCAGCTTCTCCGGCATCCTGGGTGACCGCCAGGAAGAAATTCTCGACCTGCTGGTGCGCCAGCAGAAAGCCGTGCTGATCGACCCCGTCGAACGCCAGACCGAATTGCAGGACTGAGGATGACCCTTATGCACCCACACATGATCAAACTGCTGAGCCTCTCGGGTCTGACCCTCGGCCTGCTGGCGGCCAGCCAGGGCGTACGCGCCGATGAAGTCAAAGCCCCGACCTTCACCGCCGAACCCTGCTGCAGCCTGTGCCCGGCCGCCCATGACGCGAAGAACTACACCACGCGCTACCAACAGAACTTCACCACCTTGGTGCAAGCTCAGGGCGACTGGCTGTTCCGTACCCAGGAAGACCTGCGCACCGAATTCGACACCACCCCGGCCGGCTATAAGCGCATGCAGCAGTTGCACGATGCGTTCAAGAGCAAGGGCGTGGAACTGGTGGTGGTCTACCAGCCAACCCGTGGCCTGGTGAACCGCAACAAGCTCAACCCGGCGGAGAAAGCCGCGTTCGACTTCGACAAAGCCCTGGGCAACTACAAGACCATGCTCGGCCGCTTCGCCAAGATGGGTTACGTGGTGCCAGACCTGTCGCCGCTGACCAACGAACAACTGCCGGATGAATTGCCAGCCCACGATTTCTACTTCCGTGGCGACCAGCACTGGACCCCGTACGGCGCCCAGCGCACCGCAAAAATTGTCGCGGCCAAGGTCAAGCAAATGCCGGAATATGCCGAGATTCCCAAGCGTGAGTTCGAGACCAAGCGCTCGGGCCGCATGGGCAAGACCGGCACCCTGCACAACATGGCCGGGCAACTGTGTGGCACCAGCTACGCGATCCAGTACATGGACCAGTTCACCACCGAGCCCAAGGGCGAAGCCGGTGACGGCGACCTGTTCGGCGATTCGGGCAACCCGCAGATCACCCTGGTGGGCACCAGCCACAGCGGCAAGAACTACAACTTCGCCGGCTTCCTAGAAGAAGAAATCGGCGCCGACATCCTCAACGTCGCCTTCCCCGGCGGTGGCCTGGAAGGTTCGATGCTGCAGTACCTGGGCAGCGATGAATTCCAGAAGAGCCCACCGAAGATCCTGATCTGGGAGTTCTCGCCGCTGTACCGCCTCGACCAGGAAACCATCTACCGCCAGATGATGGCGCTGCTGGACAACGGCTGCGAAGGCAAGACCGCGCAGATGTCGGCCAGCACCACGCTCAAACCCGGCAAAAACGAACTGATGGTCAACAGCGCCAACAAAGACCTGCGCAACGCAAACCACCAGGTGGATATCCGCTTCGCCGATCCGTCGGTGAAAACCTTGCAAGCCACCCTCTGGTACATGAACGGGCGCCACGAGGACATCAAGATCGAGAAACCCGAAACATCCGATACAGACGGGCGTTTCGCCTTTGAACTGCGCACCGATGAAGACTGGGCCTCGCAGAACTTGCTGGCCGTGGAAGTGCAGGGCCCCGAAGCGGGCGCTGCGGCGCAGAAGGTTGAAGCGAAAATTTGCACACGCAACGTGTTCCCCGCCGGTGGTCAACAGACCGCTTCAACGGGGCAATGAGGTTACTTATGCAGAAGTTACTGATTCCATCGTTGCTGGGCCTGGCGATCTTCGCCGGGGCAGCCAACGCCGCCGCGCCGCTGCGTCCGCCCCAGGGTTACTTCGCACCGATCGAAGCGTTCAAGACCGGCGACTTCAAGAATGATTGCGACAGCATGCCAACGCCCTACACCGGGCCGTTGCAGTTTCGCAGCAAGTACGAAGGCTCCGACAAGGCCCGTTCAACCCTGAACGTGCAGTCGGAAAAAGCCTTTCGCGACAGCACCGCCGACATCACCAAGCTGGAAAAAGACACCAGTAAACGCGTGATGCAGTTCATGCGTGACGGCCGCCCGCAGCAGCTCGAATGCACCCTGAACTGGCTGGTGTCGTGGGCCAAAGCCGATGCGTTGATGTCCAAGGACTTCAACCACACCGGCAAGTCCATGCGCAAATGGGCATTGGGCAGCATGGCCTCGGCCTACGTACGCTTGAAGTTCTCCGAGTCGCAGCCGCTGGCCAAGCACCCACAGGAAGCCCAGCAGATCGAAGCCTGGTTCAACAAGCTGGCCGACCAGGTGGTGAGCGACTGGGACAACCTGCCCCTGGAAAAAACCAACAACCACTCCTACTGGGCCGCCTGGTCGGTGATGGCAACGTCCATCGCCACCAACCGTCGCGACCTGTTTGACTGGGCAGTGAAGGAATACAAGGTCGGCGTGAACCAGGTCGATGACCAGGGCTTCCTGCCGAACGAATTGAAGCGCCAGCAACGCGCCCTGTCGTACCACAACTACGCGCTGCCGCCGCTGTCGATGATCGCCAGTTTTGCCCTGGACAACGGCGTGGACCTGCGCCAGGAAAACAACAGCGCGCTCAAGCGCCTGGGTGACAAGGTGCTGGCGGGGGTGAAAGACCCGGACATCTTCGAGCAGAAGAACGGCAAAGAGCAGGACATGAAGGACCTCAAGGAGGACATGAAATTTGCTTGGCTTGAGCCCTTCTGCACCCTCTACACCTGCGCGCCGGATGTGATCGAACGCAAGCATGGCATGCAACCGTTCAAGACCTTCCGCCTGGGGGGTGACCTGACCAAGGTCTACGACCCGGCGCATGAAAAAGGCAACAAAGGCAGCTAGTCGCTGATCGTTCCCACGCTCTGCGTGGGAATGCAGCACGGGACGCTCTGCGTTCCAAAGAGTGGCGCAGAGCGCCACAAGAGGCATTCCCACGCAGAGCGTGGGAACGATCACAGCCTCCCCCCGAAATCGTGGGGGGGGTTTGGGGGGGCTCTGGCCCTTGACTGTTGGTTAAACATGGAGAGATCGGGATGGTTTTCTCGTCCAATGTGTTCCTGTTTCTGTTCTTGCCGATCTTCCTCGGCTTGTACTATTTGAGCGGGCAACGCTATCGCAATCTGCTGCTGCTGATTGCCAGCTACGTGTTCTACGCCTGGTGGCGAGTGGACTTCCTGGCGCTGTTCGCGGCCGTCACGCTGTGGAACTACTGGATCGGCCTCAAGGTCGGTGCCGCGGGCGTTCGCACCAAGCCGGCGCAGCGCTGGCTGTTGCTCGGCGTGGCGGTCGACCTGTGCATCCTCGGCTACTTCAAGTACGCCAACTTCGGCGTCGACAGCATCAACGTGATGATGAAGTCGGCCGGCCTGGAACCGTTCATCCTCACCCACGTGCTGTTGCCGATCGGGATCTCGTTCTACATTTTCGAGTCCATCAGCTACATCATCGACGTATACCGTGGTGACACGCCGGCAACCCGCAACCTCATCGACTTTGCGGCGTTCGTGGCGATCTTCCCGCACCTGATCGCCGGTCCCGTGCTGCGCTTTCGCGACCTGGCCGACCAGTTCAACAACCGCACCCACACCCTGGATAAATTCTCCGAGGGCTGCACACGGTTCATGCAGGGTTTCATCAAGAAGGTCTTTATTGCCGACACCCTCGCGGTGGTGGCCGACCATTGCTTCGCCCTGCAAAACCCCACCACGGGCGATGCCTGGCTTGGCGCGCTGGCCTACACCGCGCAGCTGTACTTCGACTTCTCCGGCTACAGCGACATGGCCATTGGCTTGGGCTTGATGATGGGTTTCCGCTTCATGGAAAACTTCAAGCAGCCCTACATCAGCCAGTCGATCACCGAGTTCTGGCGGCGCTGGCACATCAGCCTGTCCACCTGGCTGCGTGACTACCTGTACATCACCCTGGGCGGCAACCGCAAAGGCACGCTGACCACTTACCGCAACCTGTTCCTGACCATGCTGCTCGGTGGCCTGTGGCACGGTGCGAACATCACCTACATCGTGTGGGGCGCCTGGCACGGCATGTGGCTGGCGATTGAAAAAGCCATCGGCCTGAACACCGCGCCGCGCAGTTTCAATGTATTGCGCTGGGCCTTCACCTTCCTGCTGGTGGTGATGGGTTGGGTGATCTTCCGCGCCGAAAACCTGCACGTTGCCGGGCGTATGTACGGTGCGATGTTCAGCTTTGGCGAATGGTCGCTGTCGGAACTCAACCGCGCCAACCTCACCGGCCTGCAAGTGGCAACCCTGGTGGTGGCCTACGCAACGCTGGCGTTCTTCGGCCTGCGCGACTTCTACACCAACCGCCCTGCCGACAAGACCAAGCCAGCCGACCCAAGCCTGATCAAGGCCGTACCCGGCGACAACCCTGGCAGCATCCACGAGCCCGGTTTCAGCGTGGGCCGTGACGCTGCCGTGCAACCGGCCTACTGGACCGCTGACTGGCCACGCTACGCCATGCGCGGCGCGGTGCTGCTGCTGTTCGTGGCGTCGATTCTCAAACTGTCGGCGCAGAGTTTCTCGCCGTTCCTTTACTTCCAATTCTGAGGGAGCCGACCATGACCCGTTCATTACGCGTCCTCTACATCAGCCTGTTCCTGGTGCTGTTGCTGGCACTTGGCGCCTGGTCGCTGCGCAGTTTCTTTGGCTTCAGTACCAACGCCGACGCCACGGTGCTTAATGGTCGCTGGACCAAAGCCGTCGAGACTCACTACGACGACGAGTTCCCGATCAAGCGTCTGGGCACCAACCTGTGGGCGGCGCTGGACTACAAGCTGTTCAATGAAGGCCGCCCTGGCGTGGTGCTGGGCCGCGATCACTGGTTGTACAGCGACGAGGAATTCAACCCCGCCGTCAACGAAGACCAGAACCTGCAAGGCAACTACGCGCTGGTCGAAGGCGTACGCCAGAAGCTCAAGGCCCAGGGCATCCAACTGGTGATGGCGATTGTGCCGGCCAAGGTGCGCCTGTATCCGGAGCATCTGGGTGAAGTGAAACCGGCCAGCGTGCACGCCAATCTGTACCAGGATTTCCATGCTCGAGTGGCGGCGGACAACATTCCGGCCCCGGACCTGCTCGGCCCGCTGCAACAGGCCAAGCTGAGTGGCAAGCAAGTGTTCCTGCGCACCGACACCCACTGGACCCCAGACGGTGCCGAAGTCGCCGCCAAGCAATTGGCCAAGGCGATTGCCGACAAGCCCCCACTGAGCGGCGAGCCGCAGCGCTTTGTCACCGAGGCCGAGAAAACCGAGCCGCATAAAGGCGACTTGCGTTTGTTCCTGCCCCTGGACCCGCTGTTCGAAAACCTGATGCCACCTAAAGAACCGCTGGAAAAACGCGTCACCCACCTGGCCGAAGAGAAAGGTGATGACGCGCTGTTCAGCGACAGCGAAACCCCGGTGGCACTGGTAGGCACCAGCTACAGCGCCAACCCCAACTGGAACTTCGTCGGTGCGCTCAAGCAAGCCTTGCACAGCGACGTGGTCAGCTACGCCGAAGACGGCCACGGCCCGATCCTGCCGATGCTCAGCTACCTCAAAAGTGATGACTTCAAGAACAGCCCGCCGCAGGTGCTGATCTGGGAGTTTCCTGAACGTTATCTGCCCGTTAACAACGAAATCGGTGATGCCGACCCGGCCTGGGTTGCGCAGCTTAAACAAGCCGGTTCGCGCCAACAGAACATGGCAATCAACACATCTAAATCCGAGACGCCCGACCGGGCGCAAAACTGAAAGAGAGGTAACTCACAATGACTTTCACTACTACTCCTCGTCGTCTCGCTAAAACCCTGGCTATCGCAGCGGGCCTGAGCTTCGTATCCCTGTCGGCCTTCGCTGCCGGTGACGCCGCCCTGTACGGCCCGACTGCGCCAAAAGGCTCCAGCTTTGTGCGTATCTACAACGCCAGCAACCAGGAAGTCAGCGCCACCGTCGGCAGCACCAACCTCAGCGACGTTGCGCCACTGGCCAGCAGCGACTTCAGCTTCATGCCCGGCGGTGACTACAGCGCCAAGGTCGGCAGCCAGACCCTGCCGGTCAAGCTGGCCGCCGACCACTACTACACCCTGGTCAACAGTGGCAGCGGCCAGCCGCAGTTGATCGAAGAACCGCCGTTCAAGAACAAGCAGAAATCCCTGGTGCGCGTGCAAAACCTCAGCGACAAGGCCCTGACCCTGAAAACCGCCGACGGCAAGACCGATGTGGTCAAGTCGGTGGCTGCCAAGGGCCGTGGCGAGCGTGAGATCAACCCGGTGAAGGTAAGCCTGGCGTTGTATGACGGTGACAAAAAAGTCGGCGATGTGAAGCCGGTTGCGTTGGAACGCGGTGAAGCGGCGGTGCTGTATGTCACCGGCTCAGGTTCAAGCCTGTCGCCAGTGTGGGTGAAACGCCCAGTGTCGACCCGCTAACTATTTCCCTGAGTTGGCACGCCCCCTTGTGGGAGCTGGCTTGCCTGCGATGGCGGTCTTATAGGCGCCATCGCAGGCAAGCCAGCTCCCACACTGACCGGGGTTCAACTCAGGACCGAGACAAAAACAAGAGTGAAACGACAAACCTTCGTAGCTCTGACCCAAACTGATTCAAGGAGAAACACCCATGATCCCAGTAATCCTTTCCGGTGGTAGCGGCTCACGTCTTTGGCCGCTTTCCCGCAAACAGTTCCCTAAACAGTTCCTGGCTCTGACCGGCGAGCACACCTTGTTCCAGCAAACCCTGGAGCGCCTGGTGTTCGAAGGCATGGACGCCCCCATCGTGGTCTGCAACAAAGACCACCGTTTCATCGTCAACGAGCAACTGAGCGCACGCAAGCTCGACTGCCAGCGCATCCTGATGGAACCCTTCGGCCGCAACACTGCGCCAGCCGTAGCCCTGACCGCGATGATGCTGGTCAACGAAGGCCGTGACGACTTGATGCTGGTGCTGCCCGCCGACCACGTGATCGACGACCAGAAAGCCCTGCAACGCGCATTGGCCCTGGCCACCGTGGCCGCCGAGCGTGGCGAGATGGTGCTGTTCGGCGTGCCGGCCACCCGCCCGGAAACCGGCTACGGCTACATCAAGTCCACCAACGACTCGCTGCTGCCTGAAGGCGTGAGCCGCGTGCAGCAGTTCGTGGAAAAACCCGATGAAAAACGCGCGGTCGAGTTCGTCAAAAGCGGCGGCTACTTCTGGAACAGCGGCATGTTCCTGTTCCGCGCCAGCCGCTTCCTCGAAGAGCTGAAAAAGCATGATCCGGACATCTACGACACCTGCGTGCTGACCCTGGAACGCAGCGAGCAGACCGCCGACACCGTGACCTTCGATGACGCCACCTTCGCCTGCTGCCCGGACAATTCCATCGACTACGCCGTGATGGAAAAAACCCAACGCGCCTGCGTCGTGCCATTGGCTGCTGGTTGGAGCGACGTAGGTTGCTGGGCCTCGCTGTGGGCGGTCAACGATAAAGACGCCAACGGCAACGTGAGCAAAGGCGATGTGGTGATCCAGGACAGCCGCAACTGCATGGTGCATGGCAACGGCAAACTGGTGTCGGTGATCGGCCTGGATAACATCGTGGTGGTGGAAACCAAGGACGCGATGATGATTGCCCACAAGGACAAGGTCCAGGGCGTCAAGCAGATGGTCAACACCCTCAACGAGCAAGGCCGCAGCGAAACCCAGAACCACTGCGAAGTCTATCGCCCGTGGGGCTCCTACGACTCGGTGGACATGGGCGGGCGCTTCCAGGTCAAGCACATCTCGGTCAAGCCGGGCGCGTGCCTGTCGCTGCAGATGCACCACCACCGCGCCGAACACTGGATCGTGGTCAGCGGCACTGCCGAAGTCACCTGTGACGAGAACGTGTTCCTGCTCTGCGAAAACCAGTCCACCTACATCCCGATCGCCTCGGTGCACCGCCTGCGCAACCCGGGCAAGATCCCGCTGGAGATCATCGAGGTGCAATCGGGCAGCTACTTGGGCGAGGACGATATCGAGCGCTTCGAAGATATCTACGGTCGCTCGACACCGGTTGAACGTGGCGTGTCGGTGAAAACTATCGCGCAGTAAAACAGTCGTACAAGAAGCCCTCGCCCAGCCCATTGCGTCCCCTATCCGCAGTGGGTTGGGTGGGGGCTGATCGTTCCCACGCTCCGCGTGGGAATGCCACCTGGGACGCTCTGCGTCCCGCTCAAGGTTCGCGCGCACGTCACGCGCAGCGTCACGCAAAGCATGTCCACGCGGAGCGTGGGAGCGATCTATTTGTGGTGCCTGTACAGGCCTCATCGCAGCATAGGTATCTACACAACTTTGGTGTGACGCTGGACCTGTGGCGAGGGAGATTGCTCCCGTGACGGCCTGACAGCCGACGCCTATCTACCTGACGCCCCGCGATCTAATTGTGGGAGCTAGCTTGCCTGCGATGGCGTCCGAAAGCACAACCGCCATCATTGACCAGTGCGCCCATCCTGCCTATCCTCGCGCCTGTCACGACTCATTCGTGATGAGGTTTGACGGCCTCGAATACTCATAGGGTCCCTTTTTTACTCAGGAGATCCACGATGTCCAAACAAACCACCCGCCCCACCCCTTTCGGCGTCTGCGACCGGAATGAGGCCCCCCTGTTTTCCGTACAGCCCGGCATCCTTATTGAACATGCGCTGGAACATGCCAGCTGTGTTCTTGGTACTGCGCGCGTGCTCACTCTGGCCGCTCAAGATTTATGCACCGAACACCAGAGCTACCTGAATTGGGCGAGCCTGCAGTTGGCAGAAACTGGCTTGGCTTTAGTGGAGGCTTGCATTGATGGCCTGCAGGCCGATGCTTCTACTCAGTAAGTAAGTCATCGCGGGCAAGCCCACTCCCACAGTTGACCGGGTTCATCCCTGGAATACATTCAACCTGTGGGAGCTGGCTTGCCTGCGATAGCGTCCGCCCGGCCAACACAATGCTCAAGGTAACCAATCCCACCTAAGCTTAAGTTAGGATGCTGGTTCCCTATTCGAGGTGGTCTCCATGTTCTTCGGCGTTCTCCTGATCATCACCTGGCTGGTCCTGCTGCTGCGCTACCCCGCCAAGGCGCTGCCGGTATCATTGGCCGCTGCCGTCGGCCTGGGTTTCGTAGCCGTTTGGGTGGTATGGCTGGACAACCGCGAAGCGTCGCAACTGGCGCGCCTTGAGCTGCGTATCACCTACGCCCCGCAAGACTGCCCCGCCGACCGACCGCTCAAACTGACCCTCAACAACGGCAACGACGTACCGCTCACCGAACTGCGCTGGCGCGTGGCCGCCTATGCACCGGGCGATACGGTCAACCTGGCCGACAATGTCTACGCCGCCCCACGCTACCGCGGCCCCGGCGAGCTGCAGGCGGGTGCTACCTGGGACGATTGCCTGCCCACCCCGCCGCTGCGCCCTGGCTATCGCCCACAAACCCTGGAATTTCGCGCCGAGCACCTGCAAGGCAGTTTCTCCGACTGACAAAGGATGGACCCATGCCCAACGTACTGATCACCGGTTGCTCCAGCGGCATCGGCCGTGCCCTCGCCGACGCCTTCAAAGCCGCAGGCTTTGAGGTATGGGCCAGCGCCCGCCAACCCGATGACGTCGCCGCGCTTACCGCCGCAGGCTTTAATGCCCTACAACTGGACGTCAACGACAGCGCCGCTCTGCAACGCTTGTCGGAGCAATGGAGCGAGCTGGACGTACTGATCAACAACGCCGGCTACGGCGCCATGGGCCCATTGCTCGACGGCGGCACCGAGGCGATGCAGCGCCAGTTCGAAACCAATGTGTTTTCCATCGTCGGCGTGACCCGGGCGCTGTTCCCCGCCCTGCGTCGCAGCAAGGGCATGGTGGTGAATATCGGCAGCGTTTCCGGCGTGTTGGTGACGCCGTTCGCCGGCGCCTATTGCGCGTCCAAAGCCGCTGTGCATGCGTTGAGCGACGCCCTGCGCATGGAGCTGGCACCGTTTGGCGTGCGCGTGATGGAAGTGCAGCCTGGTGCGATCGATACCAGCTTTGCAAAAAATGCCGGCGCCCAGGCCGAATTATTGATCCAGGAACAGTCGCCATGGTGGCCGTTGCGCGAGGGCATTCGTGCACGCAGCCAAGCGTCCCAGGACAAGCCAACCCCCGCCAGTGAATTTGCCGCGAATGTACTCACGGCCGCGCAAAAAGCGCAGCCACCGCGCCTGCTGCGCTCGGGCAACGGCAGCCGGGCGCTGCCGTTGATGGCGGCGCTGTTGCCCAAGGGGCTGTTGGAGAAGGTGTTGAGGAAGCGCTTTGGCCTGGGCGGTACACTCTAAGGCTTCATGAAATCAATAAACGCCCGCACCTTCAGCGGTAAATGCCGCGTGTCCGGATACATCGCGTAAACCCCTTGCGGGGCAAAGCGATGGTCCGCCAACAGGCGCACCAAGCGTCCCGCATCCAGATCTCCCTGCACCAGCCACTGCGGCAACACCGCCACACCGTGGCCGCGCGCGGCAAACGCCTGGAGGACCGCCGCGCTGTCGGCCACCAAGGCTGACGGGCCGGCTCGATAAGAGTGTTCAAGACCCGCCGGGTCGGTCACGCTCAATTCGCTCAAGCGGCCATGGCCCAGCCTGGGCACCTGCTCCAAGTCGCACAAGGTCTGCACCCCGGCCAACTGCGGCGCCGCGACGGCAAACACCTCGAACGTCGATAACTGCACCGCCCGATGATTGGATTCCAGCAAGCGCCCCAGCCGTATCGCCACGTCAAAACGCTCGGAGATCAGGTCGGCGTGGGTGGAAGATGTGGATAAGTGGATGTTCAGGTCCGGGTGCAGGCAACGAAAGGCTTCTACCGCCGGGGCGACCACGGCCAGGGCATATTCGACAGTGGTGGTGATGCGCAGGGTGCCCTTGAGTTGAGCATGCTCACTGCGGGCTTCTTCTACCGCCAGGCGGGCCTCTTCAAGCATGCGCGTGCAGCGCAGGTAGAAGCGTTCGCCGGCGTCGGTGAGCGCCAGTTGGCGGGTGTTGCGGGTCAACAGGGTGACGCCGAGTTCCGCCTCCAGGCGCTTGAGGTTGAAGCTGACCACGGCGCGGGTCTGGCCGAGCAGATCCGCGGCCGCGGTGAGCGAACCGGCCTCGACCACGGCCTTGAAGGTGTCAAAACGGTCCAGGCTGACCATGGTGGACGCCCTCCTTTGTCAAAATATTTTTGACAAACTAGCAGGCAAACCGACGTATCCCAAACCCTGCGTGCGGCCTACCCTGCCGGCTTCACTCGCAGGAACGCGTTCATGACCTACCGCTCGAAAGTCGCCTGGATCTTTTTATTGGGTTTTGCCCTGGACCTGGTGAACATGTTTGTCGCCACCGTCGCCTACCCGGATATTGCCCGCGAGCTGCACGCCTCGGTCACACAACTGGCGTGGATCAGCAACGCCTACATGCTCGGGCTGACCCTGATCATTCCCCTGAGTGTCTGGCTGGCAGCGATCATGGGCGAACGCACGCTGATCGCCACCAGCCTGCTGCTGTTCGCCGGCGCCTCGGTGATGGTGGGCCAGGCCGGTTCCATCGAGGCGTTGATAGGCTGGCGCGCGGTGCAAGGGCTCGGCGGCGGCTTGCTGATTCCCGTGGGCCAGTCCATGGCTTACCGGCACTTCCCCGCCGCCGAGCGCAGCCAACTGACGGCGCGGGTGATGTCGGTGGCGTTGCTGGTGCCGGCGTTATCGCCAGCGTTGGGTGGGGTGATTGTCGACAGTGTGTCCTGGCGCTGGATTTTCTACGCCAACCTGCCCCTGGCCCTGATCACCCTGCTGCTGGCCTTGCTGTGGATAAAACCCGACACGCCCACCCGCGTGCGCCCACCTCTGGACCTGAGCAGTATCTTCAAACAGATTGCCAGCCCGATGCTGCGCGTGGCGATGCTGGTCTACCTATGTATCCCCGGCGTATTTATCGGCACCAGCCTGATCGCCATCCTTTATGTGCGCAGCCTGGGCTATGACGCCACTCAAACCGGCGCACTGATGTTGCCCTGGGCGCTGGCCTCGGCAGTGGCAATCTACCTGAGCAAGCAACTCTTCAACCGCTGCGGCCCCAAACCCTTGTTGCTGGCGGGCATGGCGCTGCAATGCGCTGGCATCCTGTTGCTCAACGAGCCCGCGCTGATTATTGCGGCCTACGTCTTGATGGGCCTGGGCGGCAGCCTGTGCAGCAGCACTGCGCAAACCCTGGCCTTTCTGGATATTCCCGCCGAGCGCATGGGCCACGCCAGTGCGTTGTGGAACATGAACCGTCAAGTAAGCTTCTGCGTCGGCGCCGCCGTGCTCAGTGCAATACTGTCGGCCTTGGATTCCTTCGCCATAACCTTCACGATGGCGGCAGCTCTGACCCTGTTGCCGCTTTTCGCAGTGTTGCGCCTGGATGCTTCCAGAGTACGCATGCTGCTTCACCCTTGCAGCGAGCCCACGCATGATTGACTACAGCGATTTTTTTGAAGAAGTGATCCAGACCCACGTCGAGATCGAACAATGGTTTGCCGGGGTTGCGCCTCAGGGCACGCTGGAAAATCTGCTCGCGCGCTTCTCACCGGAGTTCAGCATGATCGCGCCCGCCACCGGTACGCGGGTCAACAGGGCCGGGGTCAATGCGTTGTTCACCCGCCTGGGCGGGATGCGCCCAGGATTGAAAATCACCCTGAGTGAAATGACCGGCATCGACCGCCATGCACGCGGCGCCACGGTGACGTATCGCGAGCATCAGGTGGATGACAGTGGCACCCAGACCGACCGTCGCGCCACGGTGGTGTTTGAGAAACAGGCCAGTGGCGCGCTGCTTTGGCGGCACTTGCACGAGACCTTTATCAAAGCCTGACAAGGTCGAATGTGGGAGCTGGCTTGCCTGCGATGGGCAAACGGTAACCACGATGCGAAGCGAGCCGCTCTTGATCTTGATCTGCTTGTGATCTTGATCTCAGGCGCCCCGTTAAACCACGCTGGCCGGAATTCGACAGGGATTTGGGGGGTAAACCGGCAGGGATGCCGGTTTAGCCGCCCCGCGCCATGGATGGCGCGTGGCGGCGGCCCCCCAAATCACTGACGAATTACGGGCACACCGAGCCTAAGCGAGGTGCCGAGTGGTGGGGCAAGAGCCTTTTGCTTACTTTTGGGCTCTTTTCAAAAGTGAGCCGCCGTCAGGGCGGAACCCTAAGTGGCCGTTACCGCAGCAATGAGTATGTACACGGTCCAACTGTGTTGACTGTTAGGCCGCCATCGCAGGCAAGCCAGCTCCCACAGTTTATTTTTGTGTTGGGTTGACGATGACGGTGCAAGTGATACCGGCCGCCAACAACACGCCTTCCGGCACTTCATCAATGTGAATCCGCACCGGCACACGCTGGGCCAACCGCACCCAGTTGAAGGTCGGGTTCACATCGGCGATCAGTTCACGGCTCTCGGGGTTATCACGGTCGTAGATGCCACGCGAGATGCTTTCCACATGCCCCTTCAAGGTCTCGCCGCTCATCAATTGCATATCGGCTGTGTCACCCACCTTCACATGGGGCAGCTTGGTTTCTTCAAAGAAGCCATAGACCCAGAACGAATTCATATCCACCACAGCCATCTTCGCCTCGCCAATACGCGCATAGTCGCCGCGATGCACGTTGAGGTTGGTGACATAACCGTCCACCGCCGCCAGCACTTGCGTGCGTTTCAAGTTGAGTTCGGCGGCCTCCAGTTGCGCCAGGGCGTGCTGATAATCGGCCAGGGCCGAGTCGGCGATGTTGCTGGCGTCGTCGCGGTTTTCCCTGGAGATCACCAGGGCGTCGAGGTCGGCGCGGCGGTGCGCGTTGACCTTGCGCATTTCCCAGGTGGCCTTGCGTGAAGCCACCAGCGATTGCGCTTGCTTGACGGCAATGCGGTAGTGCTCGGGGTCGATCTGCATCAGCAGGTCGCCTTTTTTCACCAACTGGTTATCGCGTACCGGCACGTCCACCACTTCACCGGTGACGTCAGCCGCCACATTGATAATGTCGGCGCGCACCCGGCCATCGCGGGTCCACGGCGTTTGCATGTAGTGCACCCACAACGTGCGGCCAATCCAGATCGCCAACGCCAGAACCAGCAAGGTGGCGAGCAGGCTGAAAAACTTTTTCATCGGGGCATTCTCAACGGTAGACGCTCAGCGCCAGGGCGCCGAACAGGCAAGCGAACAGGCTCAGGCGCAGCAGCGCCGGGTGCCAGAAAAACCGGTACAGGTCGAACCCGGCCAGGAAGCGGTCAACCGCCCAGGCCAGCCCCGCTGCGATCAAAAACATCAGGGTCATGGTCGGCATATAGATGCCGTGGAATGCGATTTCACGAGGCATTCGGGGCTCCTTTTAGGGCGGCTAAAGGCGATTGCGGGTCGAGCAACGAGGTACGAATAAAGTGCAGGTAGCTCTTCACCCGGCGCAGGGCCGAGGTGTCGAAGTGCGGGGCGAAAGGTTCGTCGGTGGCCTGCACGCGGCTGATCGCATGGTCCACGGCAATCAGGCCGCGCTCCAGGTTGCTGGCGCTGGGTTGCAGGAACAGCCGCACCAGCGAGCGCCCCATCACACGGATCGCCTGGCGCCACGGCTGGGATTCGGCATACGCCGGGTGCACCGGCAAAATCGCCTGCTCCTTGCGCAGCTCGATGATCGCGTGGCCGACCTCCAGCACCACGAACATCCAGCGCAGCAAATCGCGTTGCACCTGCGGCTGGCCGGCCGCGAGGCCATACGCCTGGTGCAGCAGGTCGCGGGTGCGGCTTTCAAAGCTCGACGCCAGGCCCTTGAGCTTGCCGCTGATGGCATACACCACTTGCTCACGCAGGTCTTGCTCCAGGCGGCGCCACAACCAGCGGCTGTTGGGCGGTAGGATGATCGCCCCCGCCGCCGCGCACACCAGCATGCCGATGACCATGGCGATGTAGTCGTTGATAAAGGTGTAGGGGTTGTAGACCGTGAGGTTGTCCGGCACCGAGCCGGTGCTGAAGAAAATCAGCAGGCCCACGCCCACGCCGGCGTAGCGGGGGCGTGAAGACAGAAAGGCACCGAAGATGATCACCGGTGCGAGCATCACGCACAGCAGCGGGAAACCGTCGATCCAGGGGAACACGAAAAACATTTCGACGAAGCCGACCAAGGCGCCGATCAAGGTGCCGCAGGCCATCTGGAACGCCATGCGCTTTGGGTTGGGCGTGGCAGCAGACAGGCCCACCGTGGCCGCCGCGATCAGGGTCATGGTGGCGCCGCTGGGCCAGGCCGTGGCCACCCAGTAACTGCCCAGCACAACCAGGATAAACGAGGCGCGCACACCGGCAGCGGCGCAGGCCAGCCAGTTGGTCTTTGGCGTGTAGGCTTCGTGCCAATCCTCCCGTGCATGACGATGGTCAGCCAGGGACGCGTGGGTTTGCGCGTAGTTGTGCAGGTCGTCGACGAAGCGGTACAGCAGCTCGTAGGCAGTGTGGAAATCCAACTGCTCGGCGTCCGTCGGGTTGCCCTCCTGGAAGCTCGCCCGCAGGCTGCGCACCTTGGCGGGCAGGCCGTCCTTGTAGGCGCTCAGTTGGTTGACCAGGCGCGCGGCATCGGGGCTGGTGAGGGCGCGGCCAGAGAAGCTGTCGAGCACTTCGGCCAGGTCTTGCAGGCCGGGTTTGATCGCTGCCACCACATGGTCGGCCTCATCGGCGCGCAAGCGTTCCAGCAATTGGTGCAAGGCGTTGAAGCGTGTGGTGATGCTCATGAATTCGCTGTTGAGGCGACTGAGCCGCCCATTGCGCCGACGCATGTGCGGGTCTTCGAACACGGTGACACTGCGCAAGCCTTCCAGGCCCACAGCTTCGGCAATAAAGCGCACGTTGCTGGCCTCGAAGCCTTCGCGCTGGCTGCGCCCGCGCAGGCCGTCAGTCACGAACAGCGCGAACACACCGAAGCGCTGGTACAGCGCGTTGCGCATGGCGGCACTGGAGGTCTGCGGCAGGATGGCGGCGCTGACCAGCGTCGAGCACAGTATCCCCAGGGAAATTTCCAACACCCGCCACACCGCCGCCATGAAGGCGCCGTCCGGGTGGGCCAGAGCCGGCAGGCCGACCATCGCCGCGGTGTAGCCGGCGAGCACGAACCCATAGGCGCGAAAGTTGCGGTTGCGCGTGGCGCCAGCGGTGCAAATGCCCACCCAGATCGCCAGCGCCCCCAGGAACAGTTCGGTGTTTTGCGCAAACAAGGCGATCAACAGCACCATCACCGCCGAGCCTGCCAAGGTCCCGAGGAAACGGTAGAAGCTCTTGGCGAACACCTGGCCGCTCTGTGGCTGCATCACGATAAATACGGTAATCATCGCCGTGCGCGGTTGCGGCAGCTCCAGGCGCATGGCCAGCCACAGCGTCAGGAATGCGGCGACCAGCACCTTGAAGATATACACCCAGGTCACGCCATCGCTGCGTGCCCAGTCGAAGAAACCACGGCGCCACTCAAGGGAATGCAGCCAGCGCAGCGGTGCAGGCAAGGGAGTCATCGAATCCTACTCAGTGATCAAACACGGCGAGCGCCGCCGGGGTCTTGCTGGGGAGTGTCTTGGCATCCGCAGGCACATCGTCGCCCGCACCGAGGCCGCCGCCCAGGGCGGTCACCAATTCGGCATGGGCGCTCAGGCGCGCCGCCTGCACCTGTTGTTCGATCTGCTGCTGGCGAAACAACAAGGTTTGCGCGTTGAGCACGTTGAGGTAGTCAGTGAGGCCACGTTGATAGGCGATCATGGCGATGTCATAGGTTTTCTGCGCCGAGGCCACTGACTGCGCGGCGAAGGCCGATTGCTTGTCCATGGACTCGCGGCGGATCAACTGGTCGCTGATGCCCTTGAGCGCATTGACCAGGGTCTGGTTGTACTGGGCCACCGCGATGTCATAGCCGGCACTGGCTTCGCCCAATTGCGCACGCAGGCGGCCGCCGTCGAAGATCGGCAAGGTGATCGCCGGCCCGACGTTGTAGTTGAATTTCTTGCCGGCCAGAAACTCCAGCATACCGCCGCCGGTGGCCATGTAGCCGAGGCTGCCGACCAGGTCGACGTTGGGGTAGAAGCCTGCATGAGCCACATCGATGCCCCGCGCCTGGGCCGCTACCTGCCAGCGGCTGGCGACCACGTCGGGGCGTTGGCCGAGCAATTGCGCGGGCAGGCTGGAGGGCAGTTTCAACGGCGCGGCGAGGGCCAGGGTCGGGCGCTGCAATTGCGCGCCCTCCCCTGGGCCTTTGCCGGCCAACGCCGCCAGTTGGTTACGGCTCAGGGCGATTTCCTCGTCCAGGGCATCCAGTTGGCGATGGGTTTCCGGCAGCGGGGTTTCGGCCTGGCTGACGTCAAAGTGAGTGCCGATCCCGGCGCTCAGGCGTTTGTTGGCCAGGTCCAGTATCTGCTGTTGCTGGGCCAAGGTGGCGGCCGCGATGTCGCGGTTGGCGTAGTGCAACGACAGCTGAATGTAAGCGCGCACCACATTGTTTTGCAGCTCGAGCTGGGCCAGGCGCGCTTCGGCGGCGCTCATGTGCGCCAGGTCGACGGCGCGTTCGGTGCTGTTGCTTTCCCGGCCCCACAGATCGAGGGCGTAACTCAGGCCCAGGGACGAATTGTTGTCCCAGGTGTTGGCGCCGCTCAGTTCGCCGGGGCCGTAGAACTGATCCTTGGGCCAGTTGTGGCGCTTGAGGGTGGTGTCGCTGTTGATCTGCAGCGACTCGGCCGACTCGGCCACCCCGGCCAGCGCCCGGGCTTGGCGCACGCGGGCGGCGGCCACGGCCAGGCTGGGGCTGTTGCGGGTGGCGAGTTCGACCCAACGGTTAAGCTGCGGGTCGCCGTAGGCCTGCCACCATTGGGCGGTGGGCCAATGGGCGTCGCGGGCAGCGCTCTGGATCGCGGCGTCGGCGGCCAGGGTGTTGGCGTTGATCGCCTGGCCTTGGGGGGTGATTCCTCCGGTTCCGATGCAACCGCTGATGACTGACGTTAAAGCCCAAACACTGAGAGTCTTCAGCTCTCTGCTGATGCGACGCGGCACGGCAAGCGAATTCCTGAGAGGGTGTTGCGGGAGAGGTGGCGCAATTCTAGGCGGCGGCAGGGAGGACGATAAGCTGGCATTCCTGTGAATCTTTGTTACCGTTCAGGCGATAATCCGTTGGTAGGGATCACTCAAAGCGTAACTTTCTGTCACAATTTGCTATCTCCCTTGAGAACACTCCATGGACACTTTGCAAAACATGCGCGCCTTCAGTTGTGTGGCCGAAGCCGGCAGCTTCACCGCCGCCGCCGTGCAACTGGACACCACCACGGCCAACGTCTCGCGCGCGGTCTCCAACCTTGAGGCCCACCTGCAAACCCGCTTGCTCAACCGCACCACCCGGCGCATCGCGCTGACCGAAGCCGGCAAACGCTACTTACTGCGCTGCGAGCAGATCCTCGCCTATGTCGAGGAAGCCGAGGCCGAAGCCAGCGACGCCCACGCACGCCCCGCCGGGCAGTTGAAAGTGCACACCATGACCGGCATCGGCCAGCATTTCGTCATTGACGCGATTGCCCGCTACCGCCGCACCCATCCCGACGTGACCTTCGACCTGACCCTGGCCAATCGCGTGCCGGACCTGCTCGACGAGGGCTACGACGTGTCCATCGTGCTAGCCAGCGAACTGCCGGACTCAGGTTTTGTGTCCCAGCGCCTGGGCATCACCTACAGCATCGCCTGCGCTTCGCCGGACTACGTCAAGGCCAAGGGCTGCGCACAGCGGCCCCAGGATTTGCTCAACCATGCATGCCTGCGCCTGGTCAGCCCGGTGGTCCAGCTGGACAAATGGACCTTCAACGGCCCTGAAGGCCAGGAAAGCGTGGCGATCAACAGCTCGCCGTTCCTGGTGAATTCGGCCGACGCGATGAAAACCGCGATCACCAGCGGCATGGGCGTCGGCCTGCTGCCGGTGTACGCCGCCATCGAAGGGCTGCGCAACGGCACGCTGGTACGGGTGATGCCGACCTACCGCTCCCAGGAGCTGAACCTGTACGCCATCTACCCTTCGCGCCAATACCTGGATGCAAAGATCAAGACCTGGGTGGAATACCTGCGCGGTTCGTTGCCGGAGATTCTGGCGGCGCACCAGGCAGAGTTGGTGGCGTATGAGTTGAGCGGTGGTGTGGGTGGCGTGCGGATGGCGACCTGATTTGGAATGCTGCTTCCCAACCCCTATAAATTCATTGTGGGAGCTGGCTTGCCTGCGATGACGGTGAATCAGCCAACACAATAGTGGCTGACACACCGCCATCGCAGGCAAGCCAGCTCCCACATGTTGAGTGGAGTTCTGCAATGAAAAAGACTGTCCTGGCCTTCAGCCGTATCACCCCGCCGATGATCGAACGCCTGCAACAGGATTTCGAGGTGATCGCGCCCAACCCCAAGCTGGGTGACATCAATGCTCAGTTCAACGAAGCCCTGCCCCATGCCCATGGCTTGATCGGCGTGGGCCGCAAGCTGGGCCGCGAGCAACTTGAAAGCGCGAGCAAGCTGGAGGTGGTGTCCAGCGTGTCGGTGGGCTACGACAACTACGACGTGCCGTACTTCAACGAGCGCGGGATCATGCTCACCAACACCCCCGATGTGCTCACCGAAAGCACTGCCGACCTGGCCTTTGCGTTGCTGATGAGCAGCGCACGCCGCGTGGCCGAATTGGACGCCTGGACCAAGGCCGGCCAATGGAAAGCCAGCGTGGGCGCGCCGTTGTTTGGTTGCGATGTGCACGGCAAGACCCTGGGCATTGTCGGCATGGGCAATATCGGCGCAGCCGTGGCCCGGCGTGGGCGACTGGGCTTCAATATGCCGATCCTTTACAGCGGCAACAGCCGCAAGACCGCGCTGGAGCAAGAACTGGGCGCGCAGTTTCGCAGCCTGGATCAGCTGCTGGCCGAGGCGGATTTCGTCTGCCTGGTGGTGCCGTTGAGCGACAAGACCCGTCACCTGATCAGCACCCGAGAGCTGGCGTTGATGAAGCCCAGCGCGATACTGATCAATATCTCCCGTGGGCCGGTGGTGGATGAACCGGCGCTGGTCGAAGCCCTGCAAACCCAACGGATTCGTGGTGCCGGGCTGGATGTGTATGAAAAGGAACCGCTGGCTGAATCGCCGTTGTTCCAGCTGAGCAATGCGGTGACCCTGCCGCACATCGGTTCAGCCACCGGTGAAACTCGCGAAGCCATGGCCAATCGCGCGCTGGACAACCTGCGCAGCGCCCTGCTGGGCCAACGCCCCCAGGACCTGGTGAACCCACAAGTCTGGAAGGGCTGATACCCCGCCCCACTGTAGGAGCGAGCTTGCTCGCGAAAAACGTCAACGATAACGCCGAGAATCTGTTTCAACGCGGCGCTTTCAAGTTTTTCGCGAGCAAGCTCGCTCCTACAGTTTTCGGGGCCAGGGTCGATAACGGTGTATAGATCGTCATCCCTGATTCACAGAAGGTTTTTATGTCCACCACCAAAGCCCGCGCAGACTCACTCTCGCTTCTGCTCTTTACCTTGCGCAGCGGCAAGCTGATGGCCATCAACCTGTTGAAAGTCAGCGAGATCATCCCTTGCCCGCCGCTGACCAAGCTGCCGGAGTCACACCCGCACGTCAAAGGCATCGCCACCTTGCGCGGCGCGTCTTTGTCGGTGATCGACCTGAGCCGCGCCCTGGGTGAAATGCCCTTGCAAGACCCGGATGGCGGCTGCCTGATCGTCACCGATGTCAGCCGTTCCAAGCAGGGCCTGCATGTGCAGGCGGTGAGCAAGATCGTGCATTGTCTGACCACCGATATCCGCCCGCCGCCCTACGGCTCCGGCGGCAATCGGGCGTTTATCACCGGGGTTACCCAGGTGGAAGGTGGCCTGGTGCAGGTGCTGGATATCGAGAAAGTCATCCATGGCATCGCCCCGGCACCGGTTGAAGCGGCGCCGACCGACCTGACCATGGAAGAAGCCGAAGTGCTGGGCAATGCCCGCATCCTGGTGGTGGACGACAGCCAAGTGGCTTTGCAGCAATCGGTACACACGCTGCGCAACCTCGGCCTGACCTGCCACACCGCCCGCAGTGCCAAGGAAGCCATCGACGTGTTGCTGGAGCTGCAAGGCACGGTTGAACAGATCAACGTGGTGGTGTCGGACATCGAAATGTCGGAGATGGACGGCTACGCCCTCACCCGCACCTTGCGCGAAACCCCGGATTTCAAGGACCTCTATGTGCTGTTGCACACCTCGTTGGACAGCGCGATGAACAGCGAAAAAGCACGCCTGGCCGGTGCCGACTCGGTACTCACCAAATTCTCATCCCCAGAGTTGACCAAATGCCTGGTCATTGCCGCGCAAACCGTGGCGCAAAAGGGCCTGTAAGCCTTGGCCGAGTATTACCAACTGCTGCGTCGCGACCTCACCGGCAGCCTGCCCGCCCCGCAGTGGCCAGCGAATACTCGCCTGGATCATTATCGCGATGAACTGGCCCCGGCGATCCATGCCGTGCTGCGCATGACCCAGGACCAGGGCGGCGGCCGTGTCGGCCACCTGGATGAGTGGCGCCGGCAGTTCGTCACCGATGCCGAGTACGACCCGACGCTGTGCCTGGTGGCCAGTAACCGCGACGGTATTCTCGCAGTGGCGCAATGCTGGACCAGTGCCTTTATCAAGAACCTGGCCGTCCACCCCTGTGCCCAAGGCCAAGGGCTGGGCCGCGCCTTGCTGCTGCACAGCTTCCAGGTGTTCAAGCAGCGCGGCGAACCCTATGTGGACCTCAAGGTGCTGGAGAGCAACCTGCGCGCCCGGCACCTGTATGAAAGTGCGGGCATGCGGTTTGTGCTGCGCGACATCCTATCCAACGGCTGACCCTCACTGGCGCATAACTTGCTTCCAGAGCCCCTGAGCGGTCGATAGAGGTAAAAACCCGTCGCCCCTCAAGCGTGCCCTCTGACCTTGCTTGGTGACAGATCCGCCATGAACACACACTTTTCCTGCGTCGGTTGCGGCAAATGCTGCAGCGACCATCACGTGCCCCTGACCCTCGAAGAAGCCCGCAGCTGGGCGGCGGACGGCGGCAACGTCATCGTTCTGGTCGAGGGCTTTCTTGGCAACGGCCTGGGCCTGCCCCTGCAACAACGGGAACACGCCGAGCGTCGCTCAGTGATCGTGCCCAGCGGCACTACCGAGGCGTTTGTGGCAATCACCTTTGCCGCCTACAACGCCGGACGCTGCCGGAATCTTGACGAAGACAACCGCTGCCGCATCTACGAACGGCGCCCGCTGGTGTGCCGCATCTACCCGATGGAAATCAACCCGCATATCCCGCTGAACCCGAGCGCCAAGGACTGCCCACCGGAATCCTGGGAGCAAGGCCCCGCGCTGATCGTCGGAGGTGAATTGATAGACACGCAACTGGCCGAACTGATTCGCCGTTCGCGCCAGGCCGACCGTGATGACGTACAGACCAAGGAAGCCGTATGCGCGTTGCTCGGCATCCGCACGACCGCGCTCAAGGGCGACGGGTTTACCGCGTACTTGCCGGACATGCAGGCGTTTGCCCAGGCCATTGAACTGGCGATTGAACAGCCAGCGGTGACCAATGAATGGGTGTTCCATGTGTCCGGGATGGACATCGCCGAACAGGTGCTGGATGCCGGGGCGCAAATTGCCACCGAAGTTCCGGCCAATTACGCGTTCATCTCGTTGAGAGCGGCATAGAAAACGACACAACTGTAGTTCGCAGCAACCAACGCTAACCACGATGCGAAGCGAGCCGCCCTTGATCTGCTTTTGATCTGCTTTTGATCTTGATCTTAAGCGCCCCGTCAAACCACGCTGGCCGGAATTCGACAGGGATTTGGGGGGTAAACCGGCAGGGATGCCGGTTTAGCCGCCCCGCGCCATGGATGGCGCGTGGCGGCGGCCCCCCAAATCACTGGCGGATTACGGGCACACCGAGCCTGGGCGAGGTGCCGAGTGGTGGGGCAAGAGCCCTTTGGTTACTTTGGGGCTCTTTTCCAAAGTGACCCGCTGTCAGAGCGGAACCCTAAGTGGCCGTTACCGCAGCAATGGATATGTACACAATCCAACTGTGTTGACTGCCAGGCCGCCTTCGCGAGCAAGCCCGCTCCCACAGTTGGATTGTGGGGTGTCAGGTAGAGAAGTGTCGGCTGGTAGGCAGTCATCGCAGGCAAGCCAGCTCCCACATTTGGATCTCGCCGTGTCAGGTAGATAGGTGCCTCACGGGTGCAGAGCGGCACTCACACATTCGCGATCATGAATGGGGCGGCGATACATCGAGCCGATACGACTGGAGAATGCGTTGGTACTCGCCATTCTGCATCAATTGCTCAAGCGCATGATTAAGCTCATTACGCAATGCAGTATCGGTTTTTCGCACCGCAATCGCCACGCTATTACCCAGCAGGCCCGACGACACAGGCGGCCCCATGTAATCGAAGTCCAGCCCCTGGGGCGTGTCGAGCAGGGCTTCACGGATCTCCACCGCGCCTTGCAGGGTCGCGTCGATATCGCCCGAAACCAGGCTCTGCACCAGTTGGTCGTTAAGCCAGAAACTCCTGATGATCACCCCCGCCGGCGCCCATTGCGACAGGGCAAAGGCTTCACGATTACTGCGCACCAGCACCCCGACACGCTTGCCCTTAAGGGACCGTCGATCAGGACGCAGGCCCGAGGTTTTACGCGCCACCAGCCGGGTGGTGATCGGGTAGAGGTCATCGGTGAAGCTCACCCGTTGCCGCCGACGGCAGGTGGTCGCCATGCCCATGATCGCGTCGAATTGCCTGGCCTCTAGAGCCGGGAAATTTTCCATGACGATTTGGTCAACCCAAGTACAGCGCACGTTGAGCTGCTCGCACAGGGCATTGCCCAGTTCGATATTCAGCCCCACCAATTGCCCTTGGGCATTGCGGCTTTGAAAGGGCGGAAAATGCGCGGCAACGGCGAAACGGATTTCTCGCCGAGGTTGAACGTCGGCGGCGACGGCACTCGTCGAGAGCAAGAGAGCAAGCACTGCACAGAGGTGTATCAGGGCCACGGGAATGTCCTTTTCCGGAAAGCTGACTCGCCACGCCCCGATGAGCGTCATCGGGACGAAGCAAACGCTGTGCAGCTTTCAAGAATCGGTGACGGCCCTACAAGCAGAAATGTCTACGCACGATGTAGGCAACTGCCTATAACGTACTAAACGCTTTAATCTCAGCGTTTACCCATCGAGCGGCGAGTGCCCGGCGGCGCCATGCCTGGCGTCTTGGTATGGCCGTTCTTGGCGCCGCCTTTGTACCAAGGCTGGCTGGCATGCTTGGCGCCAGCCAGTTCACCTGGGTTGAAAGGGAACTTGAACGCCGGGATCTCGGCTTTTTCAACGCCGTCGGCGGTGGCCGGATCGACGAGGTCGGCCGCGTCGACAGCGGGTTGGGTTGGGGAAGTCATAAGGGCTCCGGCACAGCTAATAGGTGTAAAAGCGCGAGTATACGGGGCCTGAGCTGCCAGCAGTAACTTCAAGCGACAAGCTCACATGGCCTAGCTGTCACGGCTGTCAGTTTGCCGTCACCGTGCTGACGGCGGAACAGCGCTATAAAGGACGTTCCGAACTCCAACATGCAGTTTCCGCCGGCGTCCTCCTATGCAGATCAAACGAAACGTGGCCCTGATGCTGGGTGCCCTCCTGATACTGGCCGTTGCAGCCTGGGCGTTAACCCGGCCGGCCAAGGCCCGGCTGGCAGCGCCTACCGCCATTCCTGTGCGGGTGGTGAGCGTGACGCAACAGGATGTGCCTCGGTTTGTCAGCGGCATCGGCTCGGTGTTGTCATTGCACAGCGTGGTGATTCGCCCGCAGATCGACGGCATTCTCACCCAACTGCTGGTCAAGGAAGGCCAATCGGTGAAGACCGGCGACCTGCTGGCCACCATTGACGACCGCTCGATCCGCGCCAACCTCGACCAGGCCAGGGCGCAACTCGGTGAAAGCCAGGCGCAGTTGCAAGTGGCGTTGGTCAACCTCAAGCGCTACAAAGCGCTGAGCATCGACGACGGCGTGTCGAAACAGACCTATGACCAGCAACAGGCGCTGGTCAACCAGCTCAAGGCCACGGTGCAGGGCAATCAGGCGGCCATTGATGCGGCTCAAGTACAACTTTCCTATACCCAGATCCGCTCCCCGGTCAGCGGCCGCGTGGGCATCCGCAATGTGGACGAAGGTAATTTCCTGCGCATGAGCGATACCCAGGGGCTGTTTACCGTCACCCAGCTCGACCCGATTGCCGTTGAGTTCTCCCTGCCACAGCAGATGCTGCCGACCTTGCAGGGCCTGATCGCCGCCCCCACCCGGGCCACCGTCGATGCCTACCTGGGCGCCGACACCGACGGCCAGACCGGCGACCTGCTCGGCGAAGGCCACCTGAGCCTGATCGACAACCAGATCAGTTCCACCACCGGCACCCTGCGGGCCAAGGCCGAGTTCAGCAACCCGGCGCACAAGCTATGGCCGGGGCAATTGGTGACCATCAAGATCCAGACGGCCCTCGACAAGAACGCCCTGGTGGTACCGCCCACCGTGGTGCAGCGCGGCCTGGACTCACATTTCGTGTACCGCGTAAGCGCTGACAAAGTCGAGGTGGTGCCGGTGCAGGTCGCCTACCAGAACAGCGCTATCAACATCATCAAAGGCGTGCAGGCCGGCGATGTGCTGGTCAGCGATGGGCAATCGCGGCTCAAGGCCGGTGCGCAGGTGGAGGTGCTCAAGGAGCCGCCGCAAGTGATCCACACCGCCGACGCCCAGGTGCAACCATGAGCGCCAGCCGGTCGCCCTCGGCCTGGTGCGTTGATCACCCGGTCGCCACCTTGCTGCTGACTTTCGCCCTGGTGCTGCTGGGGATGATTGCCTTCCCGAACCTGGCCGTCGCGCCACTGCCGGAAGCGGAATTCCCGACGATTCAGGTCACCGCGCAACTGCCCGGCGCCAGCCCGGACACCATGGCCTCCTCGGTGGCCACGCCCCTGGAGGTGCAGTTCAGCGCCATCCCCGGCATGACCCAGATGACCTCCAGCAGCGCCTTGGGCTCCAGCCTCTTGACCCTGCAGTTCACCCTGGAAAAAAGCATCGATACCGCCGCCCAGGAAGTGCAGGCCGCGATCAACACCGCGTCCGGCAAGTTGCCCAGCGACATGCCGAGCTTGCCCACCTGGAGAAAGGTCAACCCGGCGGACAGCCCGGTGCTGATCCTCAGCGTCAGTTCCAGCAGCATGCCCAGCACCGAGCTGAGCGACTATGTGGAAACCCTGCTGGCACGCCAGATCAGCCAGATCGACGGCGTCGGCCAGATCAACATCACCGGCCAGCAACGCCCGGCGATTCGCGTGCAGGCGTCCCCTGACAAGCTCGCGGCCATCGGCCTGACCCTCGCCGATATACGCCTGGCCATCCAGCAGTCGAGCCTCAACCTGGCCAAGGGCGCGATCTATGGCGAAAACAGCGTGTCCACCCTGTCGACCAACGATCAGCTGTTTCACCCGGAGGAATACGGCCAACTGATCGTTTCCTACAAGAACGGGGCGCCGGTTCAACTGCGCGATATCGCCAAGGTCATCAACGGTTCGGAAAACGCCTACGTACAAGCCTGGTCCGGCGATACCCCCGGGGTGAACCTGGTGATTTCGCGCCAGCCCGGCGCCAACATCGTCGACACCGTCGACCGCATCCAGGCCGAGCTGCCGCGCCTGCAAGGCATGTTGCCGGCCTCGGTGCAGGTCAGCGTGTTGACCGACCGCACCAAGACCATCCGCGCCTCACTGCATGAAGTGGAAATGACCCTGCTGATCGCCATCCTGCTGGTGGTGGCGGTGATGGCGTTATTCCTGCGTCAACTGTCGGCGACGCTGATTGTGTCTGCGGTGCTGGGCGTCTCGCTGGTGGCCAGTTTCGCCCTGATGTATGTGATGGGGTTCAGCCTGAACAACCTGACCCTGGTAGCCATTGTGATTGCCGTGGGCTTTGTGGTGGACGACGCGATTGTGGTGGTGGAGAACATTCATCGGCACTTGGAAGCCGGCCTGGGCAAGCGTGAAGCGGCGATCAAGGGCTCCGGCGAAATTGGCTTTACGGTGGTGTCCATCAGCTTCTCGCTGGTGGCAGCGTTTATTCCGCTGTTGTTCATGGGCGGCGTGGTCGGGCGATTGTTCAAGGAGTTTGCGCTGACGGCCACCGCGACCATTCTGATTTCAGTGGTGGTGTCGCTGACATTGGCACCGACCTTAGCCGCCTTGTTTATGCGTGCCCCCACCCACCCTGCCCACGCCAAGCCCAGCTTCAGCGAACGCCTGCTGGCCGGCTATGCGCGCAACCTGCGCCGTGCCCTGGCGCACCAACGCAGCATGGCCGGGATCTTCGTGGTGACCCTGGCGCTGGCGGTGGTCGGCTATGTGTTCATTCCCAAAGGGTTCTTCCCGGTGCAGGACACCGGTTTCGTGCTCGGCACCAGCGAAGCGGCGGCTGACGTGTCGTACAAGGACATGGTCGCCAAGCACAAGGCTCTGGCCGAGATCGTCAAGGCCGACCCGGCGGTGCAGGCGTTTTCCCATTCGGTCGGCGTCACCGGCAGCAACCAGACCATCGCCAATGGCCGCTTCTGGATCGCCTTGAAAGACCGTGGTGAGCGCGACGTGTCCGCCAGCCAGTTCATCGACCGCATCCGCCCGCAGTTGGCGAAGGTGCCGGGTATCGTGCTGTACCTGCGCGCCGGCCAGGACATCAACCTGAGCTCCGGCCCCAGCCGCGCCCAGTACCAATATGTGCTCAAGAGCAACGACGGCCCGACGCTGAACACCTGGACCCAACGCCTCACCGAAAAACTGCGCGCCAACCCGGCGTTTCGTGACCTGTCCAACGACCTGCAACTGGGCGGCAGCATCACCCACATCAGTATCGATCGTCAGGCCGCCGCCCGCTTCGGGCTGACCGCCACCGATGTCGACCAGGCGCTGTACGACGCCTTCGGTCAGCGCCAGATCAACGAGTTCCAGACCGAGATCAACCAGTACCAAGTGATACTCGAACTGGACAGCCAACAGCGCGGCAAGGCCGAAAGCCTCGACTATTTTTACCTGCGCTCGCCACTGACCAATGAAATGGTGCCGCTGTCGGCACTGGCCAAAGTCGACCCGCCCACAGTCGGGCCGTTGTCCATCAGCCATGACGGCATGTTCCCTGCCGCCAACCTGTCGTTCAACCTGGCGCCTGGCGTGGCCCTGGGCGATGCGGTGATTATGCTCGACCAGGCCAAGAACGAAATCGGGATGCCGAGCACGATCATCGGCAACTTCCAGGGCGCGGCCCAGGCGTTCCAGAGCTCGCTGGCCAGCCAACCCTGGCTGATCCTCGCGGCACTGGTGGCGGTCTACATTATCCTGGGCGTGCTGTATGAGAGTTTTGTGCACCCGTTGACGATCATTTCCACCCTGCCCTCGGCGGGCCTCGGTGCGCTGATCATGCTGTGGCTGCTGGGCCAGGACTTTTCGATCATGGCCTTGATCGGCCTGGTGCTGCTGATCGGCATCGTGAAGAAAAACGGTATCTTGATGATCGACTTCGCCCTGGAGGCGCAGCGGGTACGCGGGCTGCCACCCGAAGATGCGATTTATGAAGCCTGCGTCACGCGGTTCCGGCCGATCATCATGACCACCCTTGCCGCGTTGCTCGGCGCGGTGCCGTTGATGCTCGGCGCAGGCCCTGGGGCGGAACTGCGTCAGCCGCTGGGCATCGCGGTGGTCGGTGGCTTGCTGGTGAGCCAGGCGCTGACGCTGTTCACCACGCCGGTCATATACTTGTACCTTGAACGTTTTTTCCACAGGCCCAAACCAGCGCTGGCGCTGGCGACCACACACTGAGGCGGTCATGCGCGTCCTGATTATTGAAGATGAAGAAAAAACCGCAGACTACCTGCACCGCGGCCTGACCGAGCAAGGCTACACCGTCGATGTGGCCCGCGAAGGCATCGAGGGCCTGCACCTGGCGCTGGAGAACGATTACGCGGTGATCGTGCTCGACGTGATGCTGCCCGGCCTGGATGGCTTCGGTGTATTGCGCGCCCTGCGCGCCCGCAAGCAGACGCCGGTGATCATGCTCACCGCCCGCGAGCGCGTGGAAGACCGCATCCGCGGCCTGCGCGAAGGCGCCGACGATTATCTAGGCAAACCGTTTTCGTTTCTGGAACTGGTGGCCCGCCTGCAAGCGCTGACCCGCCGCAGCGGCGGCCACGAACCGGTGCAGGTCACCGTCGCCGACCTGTGGATCGACCTGATCAGCCGCAAGGCCAGCCGCAACGGCCTGCGCCTGGACCTGACCGCCAAGGAGTTCTCGCTGCTCAGCGTATTGGCGCGGCGCCAGGGCGAGATCCTGTCCAAGACCGCGATTGCCGAGATGGTCTGGGACATCAATTTCGACAGCGATGCCAACGTGGTCGAAGTGGCGATCAAGCGCCTGCGCGCCAAGCTCGATGGGCCGTTCGAACACAAGCTGCTGCACACCATTCGTGGCATGGGCTATGTGCTGGAGAACCGCATGCAGGAAAACCACAGTGGTCGCTAACTCCATCGCCCTGCGCCTGAGTGGCATGTTCACCCTGGTGGCGCTGCTGATCTTCCTGTTGATCGGCGGCGCGCTGTACCAGCAGGTGGACCGTGGCCTGGGGTTGTTGCCAGGGGCCGAGTTGGATGCGCGCTATAGCGTGCTGGAATCGTCGATCAATCGCTTCGGCACGCCGGAGCATTGGGCCAAGATCAGGTCCAAGCTCAAGCTGTTGGGCGAAGAAGACAAGCGCATCCGTTTTTGGGTGGTCAGCAGCGACCCGAGCTACGAATACGGTGAGCCGGATGCGCAGATTCGCGCCTTTGCCGAAGGCGCCACGGGTAAGCGCGACCTGCGCCTGCCCGGTCACGATTATCCGTTCAAGGTGCTGGTCAGCCAGTTTGCCGCCAAGGACCAACGCCCGGCGTTACGCTTCATGATTGCTATCGATACGGAGAACTTCCGCGCCACCCAGCATCATCTGCTGGTGGCGTTGATCAGCCTGGCACTGGTGGGCGTCATACTGGCGGCGCTGTTGGGGTTCTGGGTCGCGCGTATCGGCCTCAAGCCCCTGGGCAAACTCTCGGATGAGGCGCAAAAACTTGCGCCGCCGAAACTCTCCGGGCGCCTGCAATTGTCACCCTTGCCGCCGGAACTGAGCCAGTTCGTCAACTCGTTCAACGCCACCCTCGACCGGGTCGAGCAGGCGTATTCGCGCCTGGAGTCGTTCAACGCCGACGTCGCCCATGAACTGCGTTCGCCGCTCACCAATTTGATCGGCCAGACCCAGGTGGCCCTCACTCGCGGCCGTTCGGCAGAGCAATATTTCGAGGTGCTGCAATCGAACCTGGAAGAGCTGGAACGGCTGCGCTCGATCATCAATGACATGCTGTTCCTCGCCAGCGCCGACCAGGGCAGCAAGGCCACCAAGCTGATCGAAAGCGCCCTGGCCGATGAAGTGGCCACCACCCTCGACTACCTGGACTTCATCCTCGAAGACGCCCAGGTCGAAGTACGCGTGCACGGCGATGCCGTGGTGCAGATCGAAAAGGCCCACCTGCGGCGCGCACTGATCAATCTACTGAGCAATGCCGTACAACACACCGCGCCGGGGCACGTCATCGACGTGCACATTCAAGTGCAGGCACACCAGGTGACAATTGGCGTGACCAACCCCGGCGAGGCCATTGCCAGCGAACACTTGCCACGCCTGTTCGAACGCTTCTATCGGGTAGATGCCTCGCGCAGCAACAGCGGGGCCAATCACGGGCTGGGGCTGGCCATCGTCAAGGCGATTGCGTTGATGCATGGGGGGGATGTGTTTGTGCGCAGTGAGGGCGGTGGCAATACGTTTGGTATCACCCTGCCGGTCTAAACAACTCGGTCAAAATGTGGGAGCTGGCTTGCCTGCGATAGCATCACCTCGGTGCGCCTGACATACCGAGGTGTCTGCATCGCAGGCAAGCCAGCTCCCACACTGTTGCGGTTTGGGCAATAGTTATTATCTTGTTACACTCTGTATCGCAGCGCTCGCCTGCGTTACTTTGACGCATCGATGAGCGCGGTGGCAAAGACAGCTGACCCGCTTACCCGAATTTCCCTCGACTTTTTTCCAGGGCTCTACACTGGGAATCTGTCTTAAAGCCGCTGACTTTCAGCGGCTTTTTTTTGCCGTAAAAAAAGGCCGGGCACACCCTCACGACACTGGCCGTTATGGATTGACCAAAGGAGCTTTACCGGTGAAGAACTCGCTGACGTTCACCCCGTTATTCCTCGCGATTGCAGCAACGATCGCCCCGCTGGCCCACGCGGCAGACACTACCCCCCACGACGGTTTCGTCGAAGGCTCCCACCTCACGATCAACACCCGCAACTACTACATGAACCGCGACCGGCGCGACATTCACCAGGATGACAGCAAGGAATGGGGCCAGGGCTTTATCGGCACTTTCGAATCCGGCTACACCCAGGGTACCGTCGGCTTCGGCCTGGACGTCAATGCCATGCTCGGCCTCAAGCTCGACGGCGGTGGCGGTACGGATGGCTCCAGCATCCTCCCGTACGGCAGCGGCAACGGCAAGGCGCCGGGTTCGTTTTCGACGGCCGGCGGCACCTTGAAGCTGCGCGCCTTCGACACCGAACTGAAAGCCGGCGACCTGTTCCTCAACAACCCGGTGATCGCCGGCGGCATGACGCGCATGTTGCCGCAGACTTTCCGTGGCGTGAGCCTGACCAACCACAGCTTCGACGGCTGGATGTTCGAAGGTGGCCAGGCCAGTTTCACCAAGCTCTACAACCAGAGCGGCCATCGGCGCATTGGTACCAGCTACGGCACACTGCCCGCCAACACCGACAGCCAGCACCTGGACTGGGCTGGCGTTTCATTCAGCGCTACTCCGGGGCTGACCAGCAACCTGTACGCCTCCGAACTCAAGGACGTCTGGCACCAGTATTACTACGACCTGGAATACACCTACGCCGTGAACGACCTGGTCAGCCTGACGCCCGGCCTGCATTACTACCATACCCAGGACACCGGCCAATCGCTGCTGGGGGATATCGACAACAACACCTACAGCCTGCATTTCACCGTGGGCGTAGGCAACCACAGCGTCACGGCGACGTATCAGCGGGTCAACGGCAACACGCCGTTCGACTACATCACCCAGGGCGACAGCGTGTACCTGGATAACTCCCAGCAGTACTCGGATTTCAACGGGCCCAACGAGCGCTCCTGGAAGCTCAAGTACGCCTACGACTTCGCCGGCCTCGGCGTGCCCGGCCTGACGTCCGCCGTGTCCTACATCAGCGGCAAGACCGACCTGACCAAGGTCGATCCCAACAGTCGCGGCTACAGCAACTGGTACAGCGCCGATGGCAAGGACGCCAAGCACTGGGAGCGCGATATCGACCTGAAATATGTGGTGCAGGGCGGCAAGGCCAAGGACTTGGCCGTGCGCCTGCAATGGGCGACCAACCGCGGCAGCAATGGCTACTCGGCGGTGGACCGCGATGTGGATGAGTACCGCGTGATCGTGGACTACCCAATCAACGTATTCTGAATACAGGTAGGAGCGAGCTTGCTCGCGAAAAACGTTAACGATAACGCGTGCTTCCTGAGTAAACGCGGCGTCGTTAAGTTTTTCGCGAGCACGCTCCTACAGCCATAGTTAAGAGTTGCTACTACGCTAAGGGCATTCTCAACGCAGAAGTGTGCCCGATGAGTTCAAGCCCTACCCGCCCCAACCGCCGCCCGGAGCGCCTGCTGATCCTGGGCAGCACGCTCACGGTGTTGCTGATCGTGGGGGTCGTGACTGCGCTGCTGATTCGTGAACATGCCAACACCCTGCAGACGGCCAAGCGCACCGCCAACACCATCACGCAATTGATCGACGCTGACGTGCTGCGCAATGTCGAACTGTACGACATGGCCCTCAAAGGCTTGATAACCGCTACCGAGCGCACTGACCTGCAGGACGTTTCCGAAAGCATCCGGCACCTGGTGCTGTTCGATCGTTCCGCGGCGGCGCCCTACAAGGGCGATATCCTGCTGCTGGACCCGGCCGGCGAGGTGATTGCCGATTCGTCCCTGCTGACGCCCAAGCTGGGTAACTTTGCCGACCGAGATTATTTTCAGGCCCACCGCAACAACCCCGACCTGGGTTTGTATATCAGCCGTCCGTTCATGGCGCGCTGCGAGTGTGCCGACCCGTGGCGCATCGCGTTCAGCCGCCGCGTTTCGTCAGCGGACGGGCGTTTTCTGGGAGTGGCGGTCGCGTCCATGCGCCTGTCGTACTTTCATCAGTTATTCAGCAGCTTGAACATCGGCAACAACAGCACCATCAACCTGCTCAACCACCAAGGCATCCTGCTGGCGCAAGAGCCTTTGTTGGAAGTGGATATCATCGACAAGGACCTGAGCCAGCGCCCGAATGTGGCGCGCATGCTGCGCGAACGGGACGGCAGCTTCCAAAGCATCTCCAGCGTCGATCGCCAGGCACGGCTCTACAGCTTTTCTAATGTGGGCGACTTGCCGCTGATCGTGGCAGTGGCCCTGTCCAGCGATGAAATGTTTGCACCCTGGCGGCGTGCGGCGTGGTTGGTCAGCATCGCGACCGGAGTGCTGTGCGTGGGCCTGTTGTGGCTGACCTGGGCGCTGTGCATGGAGCTGCGCCGTCGCCATCGCGCCGAACAGGTGCTGTCAGAACTGGCAGCCACCGACGCCCTTACCGGCCTGGCCAACCGCCGCACCCTGGACGCACGCTTGCGGCTGGAATGGGACCGGGCACAACGCTCCACCGAGTCGTTGAGCGTGTTGATGATCGATGTGGACCACTTCAAGGCCTTCAACGACCGCCATGGCCACCAGGGCGGCGATGAGGCCTTGCGTTTAGTTGCGCAGGTGATCGCCAGCCATATCCGCCGCCCTGCCGACCTGGCGGCGCGTTATGGCGGTGAAGAATTCGCGGTGGTGCTGCCCAATACCGACACCAAGGGGGCGTGGGTGATCGCCGAACATATCCGCGAGGGGGTCCAGCACTTGCCGAGAGTGGCCGGGGACGAGCAACCGATCACCGTAAGCATCGGCTTGAGTACATGGCAGAAGCACAGCCGTATTTCTCTTGAAGACCTGCTGCTCAAGGCTGACCAGGCGTTGTATCAGGCCAAGCACAGCGGCCGTAACCGGACAATGGATGCCACAACCCGGCCCCTGTAGGAGCGAGCTTGCTCGCGAAGAACGTCAACGATAACGAGGGCTTCCTGAATGTGCAGGGTGCTCTCAGGTTTTTCGCGAGCAAGCTCGCTCCTACAGGGGGGCAAACGTCGGGCATAAAAAAAGGCCACCCGAAGGCAGCCTTTCAAAACTAAAGAAAGAGAGTTGTTACTTACACCGCCGCAACGGGACGCATGTAAGAGATCGGTGCGGTGCTGGCATCTTCGAAGGTCACGACTTCCCAAGCGTCTGTCTGCTCAATCAACTTGCGCAGCAGCTGGTTGTTAAGGGCGTGGCCCGACTTGAAGCCTTTGAACTCGCCTATCAGGCTATTGCCCAGCAGGTAGAGGTCACCGATTGCATCGAGGATCTTGTGCTTCACGAATTCGTCTTCATAGCGAAGGCCGTCTTCGTTCAGTACACCATCCGCGTCGACCACGATGGCGTTTTCCACGCTGCCGCCGAGTGCGAGGTTGTGCTTGCGCAGGTACTCGATGTCACTCATGAAACCAAAGGTGCGGGCGCGGCTGACTTCTTTTACGAACGAAGTGCTGGAAAAATCCACGCTTGCACTTTGGGTGCGGTCACGGAATACCGGGTGATCGAAATCGATCTCAAAGCTCACTTTAAAGCCTTCGAACGGGACGAAGGTGGCGCGCTTGTCGCCGTCCTCTACTGTCACTTCCCGCAGAATGCGAATGAACTTCTTGGCTGCGTCCTGTTCTTCCAGGCCGGCAGATTGAATCAAGAATACGAAGGGGCCAGCGCTGCCATCCATGATCGGGACTTCGGACGCGGAGAGCTCGACGTAGGCGTTATCGATGCCCAGGCCAGCCATGGCCGAGAGCAAGTGCTCCACCGTGTCCACTTTGACGTCACCGTTGACCAATGTGGTCGACATAGTGGTTTCGCCAACGTTTTCCGCGCGAGCAGGAATCTGCACCACAGGGTCCAGGTCGGCACGCACAAACACGATGCCGGTGTCGACAGGTGCAGGCTTGAGGGTCAGGTATACCTTCTCCCCGGAGTGCAGACCTACACCTGTGGCACGAATAATATTCTTCAGGGTGCGTTGTTTAATCATGGCTTGGACCGCTTCAGCGCAAATTGCGAACTGGTATCAACAAAGGCTGGCGATAATAGCAGACCAGACCTTTGCTGAACACCAATCACCTTCATAGCCCTGATACATTCCATTAATCGGCCTGACGACGCAGGAATGCCGGGATGTCCAGGTAGTCCAGGTCATCTTGCGGATTCGGGCTACGGGACGCCGCAGCACCGGCCTGAGCCTGGTTGCGCATCACGGTCGGACGGTCCAGGTCACGGTAGTTCACCGACGGCAGTTCCTGGCGAGCAGGGGCTGGAGCGGCAGCTGCCTGGCTGGCCTGGCTGGTGTGCAGGGTGTTGTCGATGACCTTCACAGGCTTCTCGATTTTCGCACCCAGGCCGGTAGCAACCACGGTTACATGCAGCTCATCGCGCATGTCCGGATCGATAACGGTACCGACTTTGACCATGGCGTGCTCGGAAGCGAAGGCTTCGATGATGCTACCCACATCGGAGTACTCGCCCAGGGACAGGTCGGGACCGGCGGTGATGTTCACCAGGATGCCACGTGCACCTTGCAGGTTCACGTCTTCGAGCAACGGGTTGCGGATGGCCGCTTCGGTGGCTTCGCGTGCACGGTTCGGACCGCTGGCGCAGCCAGTGCCCATCATCGCCATGCCCATTTCGCTCATGACCGTACGTACGTCGGCAAAGTCGACGTTGATCATGCCTGGGCGCTTGATGATGTCGGAGATACCGCGAACGGCACCGGCCAGTACATCGTCAGCCTTGGCGAAGGCGGACAGCAGGCTGGCATCCTTGCCCAGGATGGTCAGCAGCTTCTCGTTGGGGATGGTGATCAACGAGTCGACGCTTTCAGACAGCAGACGGATACCTTCGTCGGCGATCTGCATGCGCTTGCGGCCTTCGAACGGGAACGGACGCGTCACGACAGCAACGGTCAGAATCCCCATTTCCTTGGCCACTTCGGCAATGATCGGTGCAGCACCGGTACCGGTACCGCCGCCCATGCCGGTGGTGATGAACACCATGTTGGTGCCTTGCAGCACTTCGGCAATACGCTCGCGGTCTTCCAGGGCGGCTTGACGGCCGACTTCCGGATTGGCGCCAGCGCCGAGGCCTTTGGTCACCGCGGTGCCCAATTGCAGGATGGTCCGCGCGCCGATGCTTTTGAGCGCCTGGGCATCAGTGTTAGCGCAGATGAACTCAACGCCTTCAATGTTGCTCTTGACCATGTGGTTGACAGCGTTGCCGCCGCCACCGCCGACACCGATTACTTTGATAACCGGGCTAGCGGGGATATTGTCTACGAGTTCGAACATGTTCCCTCTCCTTTCATTTTCTCTAGTTTTTTCGCCTACTGCTTGTTGCGGTGTTGCGGTGTCGCGGTAAATCTTTAGAAATTGCCTTTTACCCAAGCCTGCAGCCGCTCGAACAACGGCGCTTTGGCTTCGTCATCGCTGCGGTAGCTGTCACGGATGCTGGGGCCCGACAGGGAAATGCCGTCGGTCTGCTTTTGCAGCCCGTACAACAGCAAGCCCACACCGGTGGAATAAATCGGGTTACGCACCACGTCGCCCAGGCCTTTCACGCCATGGGGCACGCCCAGGCGCACCGGCATGTGGAAGATCTCTTCGGCCAACTCAACCGCGCCTTCCATCTTCGAGGTACCACCGGTCAGCACGATGCCCGCCGGGATCAAATCTTCGTAGCCGCTGCGGCGCAGTTCAGCCTGGATCAGGGTGAACAGCTCGTCGTAGCGTGGCTCGACCACTTCGGCCAAGGCCTGGCGCGACAGCTCGCGGGGTGGACGATCACCCACGCTTGGCACCTTGATGGTCTCGCCGGCACCGGCCAGCTTGGCCAGGGCGCAGGCGTAGCGGATCTTGATTTCTTCGGCGTACTGGGTCGGTGTGCGCAGCGCCATGGCGATGTCGTTGGTGACCTGGTCGCCGGCAATCGGGATCACCGCGGTGTGACGGATCGCACCCTCGGTAAAGATCGCGATGTCGGTGGTGCCGCCGCCGATGTCCACCAGGCACACGCCCAGCTCTTTTTCGTCGTCGGTGAGTACCGAGTAGGCCGAGGCCAACTGCTCGAGAATGATGTCGTCGATTTCCAGGCCACAGCGACGCACGCATTTTTCAATGTTTTGTGCAGCGTTAACGGCGCAGGTCACCACGTGGACCTTGGCTTCCAGACGCACGCCCGACATGCCCAGGGGCTCGCGCACGCCTTCCTGGTTGTCGATCACGTAGTCCTGCGGCAGGGTGTGCAGCACGCGCTGGTCCGCCGGGATCGCCACGGCCTGGGCAGCGTCGAGGACGCGCTCAAGGTCGGCCGAGCTGACTTCACGGTCGCGGATCGCCACGATGCCGTGGGAGTTCAGGCTGCGGATGTGGTTGCCAGCCACGCCGACGAACGCCGAGTGAATCCGGCAACCGGCCATCAGCTGCGCTTCTTCGATGGCGCGCTGGATCGATTGCACGGTGGACTCGATGTTCACCACCACGCCCTTCTTCAGGCCCCGGGACGGATGCGTGCCAATACCGACGATTTCGATCGCGCCGTCTTCCCCGACCTCACCCACCAGCGCCACCACCTTGGAGGTGCCGATATCGAGACCGACGATCATTTTGCCGCTTTGCACGTTTGCCATGGGTCCTGCCTCTTCTTAATTCTTCGCGACAGCGGGTTGTGCTGCCGTGGGCGCAGCCGGTGTACGCCAGCCGACGGCCAGGCCGTTGGCGTAACGCAGGTCGACGCTCGCAATGTTCGTAATCTGTTCTTTCAAGGTTTTTTCATAGATGGCAATAAAGCGGCGCATCTTTTCCACCAAGCGGTCGCGTCCCAGCAACAACTCGATGCCCGGGCCGGAACTGCCTGCCCCGGTCGTCAAAAACCAGCTGCCCCGCTCACGCAATTCCAGGCGTGCAATGGAGAAGCCCAGTGGCCGCAGCATCTGGCTCAAGGCCTGGTACTGCTGCATCACTTGCTGCTGCGCCCGCTGCGGCCCGAACAGCTGCGGCAGGTGTTCATAGTTGGCCAACTCACGCGGGGTGAACGCCTGGCCCTGGTTGTTCAACAGCGCTTCATCGCCCCAACGGGCCACGGGCAGTTGTTCTTCCAGGCGGATCGTCACCTGGTCCGGCCATACCCGGCGAACTTCGGCGTGGGCGATCCACGGCATCTGCTCCAGCTCTGAGCGCATACCCGCCAGGTCGATGGTAAAGAAGCTCGCCGCCAAGTACGGGCCGATGCGCTGCTGTACCGCTTGCTGGCTGATGTAGCTCAAGTCGCCCTGCACACTGATCTTGGTGATCGGCCGGTCGGCATACGGCAACAGGCGCTGTGCGCCTTCGTACGTACCAAAGCCCAACACCACCAGCAGCACCGGCCAGAACAGCGCCTTGATAAAACCAAAGTTGGCTTTTGGCAGGCGCGAAGACATCGGCTCTTTAGCCACCATTCGGCTTGCACCCCGTGGCACCGGCTTGCGGCTCGGTGCTTGTGGGGGCTGATGACGAAGCGATGCGCCGTTCATGTGTTTAGCCTCTTGGCTCAATGCTGTCGGCCAGGATCGCCAGCACTAACTGCTGGAAATCCAGACCGGCGGCACGGGCTGCCATGGGAACCAGGCTGTGGTCGGTCATGCCCGGTGCGGTGTTGACTTCAAGGAACCAGAAATTCCCTTGGTCATCCTGCATCACGTCTGCCCGCGCCCAACCGGCGATACCCAGCGCCTCACAGGCTTTCGCCGTGAGGTCCATCAATTCTTGTTCCTTGGTTGCTTCGAGGCCGCATGGGATCCGGTACTGAGTATCGGAAGCCAGGTACTTGGCGTCGTAGTCATAAAAGGTGTGGGGCGTGCCCAAAGCGATGGGCGGCAATACCTGGCCACGCAGGGTGGCGATGGTGTACTCGGGACCGGAAATCCACTGTTCCACCAACACTTGCGAATCGTAGGTACTTGCCGCTTTCCATGCGTCGATCAATTCGGCGGCCGAGTTCACTTTGGCCATGCCGATACTGGAGCCTTCATGGGCTGGTTTGACGATCAAAGGCAGGCCCAGTTCCTTGGCCGCAGAAATACAATCGTCTTCGCTGCACAACACGGCGTGACGCGGGGTCGGAATGCCCAGGCTGTGCCATACCTGCTTGGTGCGCAACTTGTCCATCGCCAAGGCCGAGGCGAGGATGCCGCTGCCGGTGTAAGGGATGCCGGCGCATTCGAGCAGGCCCTGCATGCTGCCGTCTTCACCGCCACGGCCGTGAAGAATGAGAAAGGCGCGGTCGATTTTTTCGGCCTGCAGGCGGGCGAGGAAATCATCGCCCACATCGATACCGAAGGCATTCACGCCAGCACTTCGCAGCGCTTCAAGCACCGCATTGCCAGACTTGAGCGACACTTCGCGCTCGGCGCTCTTGCCGCCGAACAGCACGGCAACGCGACCGAAGTCGGCAGGCGCGAGGGTGGAAAACAGGGAGCCGTAGTCAGTGGTCATTTCGACTTCCCCTTGGCGGCGGCTGCAAACAGCGGGCTCGCCAGCAACTTGGGCGCAAGGCCACCGATATCACCGGCGCCCTGGCACAGCAGAATGTCGCCGGCACGCAGCAGCGGCTTGACGATAGGCGCCAGGTCCACGCCACGCTCGATGTAGATCGGGTCCAACTGGCCGCGCTGGCGGATGCTGTTGCACAGCTTGCGGCTGTCAGCGCCCGGAATCGGTTCTTCACCGGCCGGGTAGACTTCCATCAGCAGCAGTACGTTGGCATCGGCCAGTACATTGACAAAATCGTCGTACAGGTCTCGGGTGCGGCTGTAGCGGTGCGGCTGGTACACCATCACCAGCCGGCGCTCCGGCCAGCCACCGCGCACGGCCTTGATCACGGCCGCAACTTCGGTCGGGTGGTGACCGTAGTCGTCCACCAGCATCACGTCACCACCTTCAACCGGCAGTTGGCCGTAGACCTGGAAACGACGGCCCACACCAGCAAAGCGCGACAGGCCCTCGACGATGGCTTCATCGCTGACGCCTTCATCGGTAGCAATGCAGATGGTCGCCAAAGAGTTCAGCACGTTGTGGTTGCCCGGCATGTTCACCGACACGTCCAACGGCTCGCGATCAGGACGCAGCACGGTGAAGAAGGTTTGCATGCCTTCCTGGCGCACATTGATTGCGCGCACGTCGGCGTCTTCGCTGAAGCCGTAGGTCACGGTCGGGCGCTTGACCTGGGGCAGGATTTCACGCACCACCGGGTCGTCCAGGCACACCACCGCCAACCCGTAGAACGGCAGGTTGTGCAGGAAGTCGACGAAGGTTTTCTTCAGTTTGTTGAAGTCGCCGTCGTAGGTCGCCATATGGTCTTCGTCGATATTGGTGACGACGGCGACCAGCGGTTGCAGGTGCAGGAAGCTCGCATCACTTTCATCGGCTTCGGCAATCAGGTAACGGCTGGTGCCGAGCTGGGCATTGGTGCCGGCTGCATTCAGGCGCCCACCGATGACGAAGGTCGGGTCCAGGCCACCGGCGGCGAACACCGAGGCGATCAGGCTGGTGGTGGTGGTCTTGCCATGGGTACCGGCGACGGCGATGCCGTGGCGGTAGCGCATCAGCTCGGCAAGCATCTCGGCACGCGGCACCACAGGGATACGGCGCTCAAGGGCGGTGGCCACTTCCGGGTTGGAGGTGTTCACGGCGCTGGACACCACCAGCACGTCAGCCTCGGCGGCGTTCTCGGCACGGTGGCCGATGAAGATCTGTGCGCCAAAGGACTTCAGGCGCTCGGTGACCGGCGACTCTTTCAAGTCCGAGCCGGACACCTGGTAGCCCAGGTTCAGCAACACTTCGGCAATCCCGCACATGCCCACGCCACCGATACCGACGAAGTGAATACGACGGATGCGGCGCATCTCGGGTTGCGGCATGGCTTTCTGATTCTCAACCATGGGCCACCTCCAGGCAGATATCGACCACGGTGCGGGTTGCGTCAGGTTTGGCCAGGCGGCTTGCGGTGCTCGCCATGCTGTTGAGTCGTTCCGGTTGCATCAAAACCTCGGTCAGGCGAGCGGCCAAATCGGCGGCGCCAGTCGTTCTTTGCGGCAGCAGGAAGGCAGCGCCCTCCCCGGCCAAATATTCGGCGTTGCGGGTCTGGTGATCGTCGATGGCGTGGGGCAAAGGCACCAGCAAGGACGGCAGACCGGCGGCCGCCAGTTCACTGACGGTCAGCGCACCAGCGCGGCAGACCACCAGGTCGGCCCAGCCATAGGCTTGGGCCATGTCTTTGATGAAGGGCTGTACATTGGCCTCTACACCGGCCTCGCGATAACGCGCGGCGGTGACTTCATCGTGGTTCTTGCCGGCCTGATGGAAGATCTCCGGGCGCACATCCTCAGGAAGTTGCGCAACGGCTTCAGGCAGCAATTTATTCAGTGGCTCGGCGCCCAGGCTTCCGCCCAGGATCAGCAGGTGAGCCTTGCGCCCCGCCAGCGCGTCACGCGCAATGGCCATGAACAGTTCGGTACGCACCGGGTTGCCGGTGGTGCGAAGCTTGTCGGAGGCGGCGAAGGTTTTCGGGAAGGCTTCACACACCCGCGCAGCCAACGGCACCAGCAGGCGGTTGGCGGTACCGGCGACGGCGTTCTGTTCGTGAACGATCACCGGCACGCCCGCGAGTTTCGCCGCGACGCCACCGGGGCCGGTCACATAACCGCCAAAGCCGAGCACACACACTGGCTTGAGCTCGCGAATGATCTTGCGCGCCTGCATGACCGCCTTGAGCAACACGAACGGCGCCTTGAGCAGGGACAACTTGCTCTTGCCGCGCAAACCGGTGACGTTGATCAAATGCAGCGGTAAGCCGGCATTGGGCACCAATTCGTTTTCGATACCACGGGGCGTACCCAGCCAGTGCACGGTGTAGCCACGGTTCTGGAATTCACGGGCGCAAGCCAGGGCCGGGAACACATGGCCCCCGGTGCCACCTGCCATGATCAGCACATTAGCGCCCATGAGTCGGCTCCTCGGCGAAGTCGCTTTCGCTGAACTCCATCTCTTCGCTGCCCAGGTGGGTACGGCTCTCCCATTCGATACGCAGCAACAAGCCGAGACAGGCGCAGCAAATCACCAACGAACTGCCGCCGTAACTGAGGAACGGCAAGGTCAGGCCTTTGGTCGGCAGCAGGCCGACGTTCACGCCGATGTTGATCAGGAACTGGCCGATCCACAGGAAGGCCAACCCATAGGCAACGTAGGCAGCGAAGAACTGCTTGGCCTTCTCGGCCCACAAGCCGATGTACATGGCGCGCACGCAGACGAATACAAACAGTGCGACGGTGCACAGCGAACCCACCACACCCAGCTCCTCGGCCAATACCGAGAACACGAAGTCGGTGTGGGCTTCCGGCAGGTAGAACTGCTTTTGCACACTGTTGCCCAGGCCCACGCCCAGCCACTCGCCGCGACCGAAGGCGATCAGCGCCTGGGTCAACTGGTAGCCGGAACCGAACTGGTCGGACCAGGGGTCGGTAAAGGTGATCAAACGCGCCATCCGGTAGGGCTGCGCCTGCACCAGGATGGTCACCGCCGCCACCGCCAGCACCACCATCAAGGTGAAGCGGAACAGCCCGACCCCACCCAGGAACAGCATCGCGGCGGCGGCGCCCATCATCACCACCGTGGCCCCGAAGTCGGGCTCCATCAGCAACAGGCCAGCCATGGGCAGCAGCACGATGAACGGCTTGAAGAAACCCATCCAGCTTTCGCGTACTTCTTTCTGACGGCGCACCAGGTAGCCTGCGAGGTAGATCACCACGAACACCTTGGCGATTTCCGAAGGCTGCACGTTGAACGCGCCGAAGCCGATCCAGCGCATCGAACCATTCACCTCGCGGCCAATGCCCGGCACGATCACCATCACCAGCAAGCCGAACGCACCAATCAGCATCAGCCAACCCAGACGCTGCCAGGTGGCAATCGGGATCATCATGGTGACGATGCAGGCGCCGAGGCCGATCACCAGATACACCAGGTGACGGATCATCATGTACAGCGTGTTGCCCGACTGCACGGCAGCCACTTCGGAGGACGCCGAGGTGATCATCACCAGGCCCAGGCCGAGCAGCGCCAGGCAACCGGCGAGCATAGGGAAATCAAGGTCAATGCCGCGCCCGGTAATGATCGGCGACGGGTAGGGCTTGATGATGTTTCTCAGGTTGAGGCTCATGCCAAAGCCTCCACGGCGCGGGCGAACAGGTGGCCGCGCTCTTCATAGTTCTTGAACATGTCGAAGCTGGCGCACGCGGGCGACAGCAACACCGCATCGCCAGGCTGGGCCAGGGCTTTGCACTGGGCAATCGCGTCGTCCAGGGAAGCTGCGCGTACTTGCGGCACAGCGTCACCGAGGGCGGCGGCGATCAGGTCCGAATCGCGGCCCATCAGCACCACGGCGCGGCAATGGGCGGCCACTGGCGCTTTAAGGTCCTTGAAGTCGGCACCCTTGCCATCGCCGCCGGCGATCAGCACCAGCTTGCCGTCGAGATCGGCACCCAGGCCTTCGATGGCCGCCAGGGCCGCACCGACGTTGGTGGCTTTGGAGTCGTTGTAATAGCTGACGCCATTGAGGTCGCGCACCCACTGGCAGCGATGTTCAAGCCCGGCAAAGGTGCGCAGGCTGGCGAGCATGGCGTCGAACGGCAGGCCAACCGCGTGACCGAGCGCCAGTGCCGCCAGGGCATTGGACTGGTTGTGTGCGCCGCGGATTTTCAGTTCGCGTACCGGCATCAGGTTCTGGAATTCGAACGCCAGGTACTTCTCGCCGTTCTCTTCACGAATGCCGAAGCCTTTGAAGTCCGGTTTGCCCAAGCCGAAGGTCCAGCAGGGCATGCCCTCGCCCATCAGCGGACGGCTCAGGGCATCCTGGCGGTTGACGACAAATTGCTTGGCGCCACGGAAGATCCGGTGCTTGGCCAGGTGATAAGCCGGCAGGCCGCTGTAGCGGTCCATATGGTCTTCGCTGACGTTCAGTACCGTCGCCACTTCAGCGCCCAGATCGTGGGTGGTTTCCAGCTGGAAGCTCGACAATTCCATCACGTACAGCTCGACGTCGTCGCTGAGCAGGTCCAGGGCCGGCACGCCAAGATTGCCGCCGACGGCCACACGCTTGCCCGCCGCCGCTGCCATCTCACCCACCAGGGTGGTGACGGTGCTTTTGGCGTTGGAACCGCTGATGGCCACGATCGGCGCCTTCGCGTTGCGCGCGAACAGGTCGATATCGCCAGACAGCTTCACGCCACGGGCCGCCGCCGCTTGCAGGGCCGGTGTCGCCAGGGCCAGGCCCGGGCTCACGTAGAGCTCATCGGCACGGCACAGAAACTCGACATCCAGCTCGCCACAACGCACTTCCACGTGCGGGTAGTCACGGCGCAGCGTGACCAGCTCCGGTGGATTTTCCCGCGTATCGGCCACGGCAAACGACGTGCCCCGGTTCGCCAGGAAGCGAACCAGGGACATGCCGCTCTTGCCGAGGCCGACAACGATGCGGAAGTGGTCTGAAGCGATCAGGGACACTCGTTTCTACCTCAGTTTCAGGGTGGCAAGACCGACCAGTACCAGAATCACGGTGATGATCCAGAAGCGGACAATCACGCGTGGCTCAGGCCAGCCCTTGAGTTCAAAGTGGTGGTGAATCGGCGCCATGCGGAACACGCGGCGCCCGGTCAACTTGAAGGACGCCACCTGGATGACCACCGACAGGGTTTCCATCACGAACACGCCGCCCATGATGAACAGCACGATTTCCTGACGAACGATAACCGCAATGGTGCCCAAGGCCGCGCCCAGCGCCAGTGCGCCGACGTCGCCCATGAAGACTTGTGCCGGGTAGGTGTTGAACCACAAGAACCCCAGGCCGGCACCAATGAGCGCGCCGCAGAACACGATCAGTTCACCAGCGCCCGGTACATAAGGAATCAGCAGGTATTCCGCAAATTTCACGTTACCCGACAGGTAGCAGAAGATGCCGAGCGCGCCGCCCACCATCACCGTGGGCATGATCGCCAGGCCGTCGAGGCCGTCGGTCAGGTTCACCGCGTTGCTGGAGCCGACGATCACGAAATAGGTCAACACCACAAAACCGACACCCAGCGGGATGCTCACGTCCTTGAGCATCGGGATGATCAAGGTGGTTTCCACGGCGCTTGGCGCGGTGGTGTACAGGAAGATCGCGGCGGCCAGGCCGAACACCGACTGCCAGAAATACTTCCAGCGGCTTGGCAGCCCCTTGGAGTTTTTCTCGATCACTTTGCGGTAGTCATCCACCCAGCCGATGGCGCCGAACAGAAGGGTCACCAGCAACACCACCCACACGTAGCGGTTGTGCAGATCGGCCCAGAGCAAGGTGCTAACGCCGATGGATGACAGGATCAGCGCGCCGCCCATGGTGGGCGTGCCGGACTTGGACAGGTGCGACTGCGGGCCGTCGTTACGAACCGATTGACCAATTTGCAGGTTCTGCAGGGTGCGGATCATCCACGGCCCTAAAAACAGCGACAAAGACAGCGCGGTCAGCACGCCCAGGATCCCGCGCAGGGTCAGGTACTGGAAGACCGCGAAGCCTTTGTGGAACTGTTGCAGATACTCAGCCAGCAGCAGCAGCATTAATGTTTCTCCGTACTTGAGCCACACAAGGCTGCGACGACGTTTTCCATCACCGCGCTGCGCGATCCCTTGATCAAAATGGTTGTGTGTTTGTCATGTTCAGCCGCCGTCAACGCCTGGATCAGCTCGGCTTGGCTGGCGAAATGCCGCGCGCCAGGGCCGAAAGCGTTGACCGCATGGGCCATATTGGTGCCAACGGCGTAGAGCGCGTCCACTTTGCCAGAGGCATAGGCGCCGACTTCACGGTGGCCTTGTTCAGCCCAATCGCCCAATTCGCCGATGTCGCCCAGCACCAGCACCTTGCGCCCATCAAAGCCTTTGAGCAGGTCCACAGCGGCATTGATGGAGGACGGGTTGGCGTTGTACGTGTCATCAATCACGCGCATACCGTTGCCAGCCAGTTGCGCCACGGTGCGGCCCTTGACCGGCTGCACCGCGCCCAGGCCCGTGGCAATACCGAACAGCGACACACCCAGGGCATGGGCGGCAGCGGCGGCGGCCAGGGCGTTGGCGACGTTATGGTTGCCTAGCAAATTCAACTGCACGTGCTCGTCACCTTGCGGGGTGTGCAAGGTGAAGGACGGGCAGCCACGGGCATCGACATGGATGTTGGAGGCGTAAAAATCGGCTGCGGTATTCAGTACCGCAAACGTCAGGACCTTGCGACCGGCGGCGCGTACACGCCAGGTCTCGAAGGCCTTGTCATCCAAGTTCAGTACCGCAGTGCCCGAGGCGTCGAGGCCTTCAAGGATTTCGCCCTTGGCTTCGACGATTTTTTCCGGGCCGCCGAACTCGCCGACATGGGCGGTACCGGCGTTGTTGATGATCGCCACGTGCGGCTGGGTCAGCGCCACGGTGTAAGCGATTTCGCCGATACGCGAAGCCCCCAGTTCGATCACTGCCGCCGTGTGTTCCGGGGCCAGTTCGAGCAGGGTCAGCGGTGCGCCGAAATCATTGTTCAGGTTGCCACGGGTCGCGAGTACCGGCCCGCGCGTACGCAAGATGCCGGCAAGCAGTTCCTTGACCGTGGTCTTGCCGCTGGAACCGGTAATGGCCGCCACCGGCTTATCAAAAGCGGCACGGTTAAGCGCGCCCAGTTGGCCCAGGGCCAGGCGGGTGTCGGCTACCAGCAATTGCGGCAAGGCAGAGTCGGCCACTTCACGCTGTACCAGAGCACCGACGGCACCTTTGGCGGCAACGTCGTTGAGGTAGTCGTGACCATCGAAACGCGGGCCGGCCAGGGCGACAAACAGTTGCCCCGGCTGGATGTTACGGCTGTCGATACTCACGCCATTGAATGTGCAGTCGCTCGACAGCACACGGGCCGACAAGGCCTGGGCCAGCTCGCTGAATGTCATCGCTTTAAGCATGGGCGACCTCCCAGGCGGTCAGGGCGTGATCCGCCTCGACCAGATCGGAGAAGGCATGGCGCTCACCGTTGATTTCCTGATAGTCCTCGTGACCTTTGCCCGCCAGCACCACTACGTCGTCCGCGCCGGCACTGGCGATCAACTGGGCGATGGCGGCGCCACGGCCCGCGACGAAGGTGACCTTGGAGGCATCTTTGAAGCCGACACGGATGTCGTCGAAAATCTGGCTCGGGTCTTCGCTGCGCGGGTTGTCGTCGGTGACGAGTACACCATCGGCCAAGCGCTCGACAATTTCGGCCATCAATGGGCGCTTGCCGCGATCGCGATCACCGCCACAACCGAACAGGCACAGCAGCTTGCCCTTGGCATGTGGGCGCAGGGCTTCGAGGACTTTTTCCAGGGCATCCGGTGTGTGGGCGTAATCGACCACCACCAACGGTTGCGTGCCGCCACCCAGGCGCTGCATGCGACCGGCCGGGCCTTCCAGCTTTGGCAGTACGCGCAGGATTTCATCCAGGGCGTAGTCCAGGCCCAGCAGTGCGCCGATAGCGGCGAGCACGTTGCTCAGGTTGAACCGCCCCAGCAAGGTGCTGCGCAAGTGGTGCTCGCCCTGCGGCGTCACCAACGTGGCGCGCACGCCTTCGTCATTGAATTGGGCTTCGCGGCAATACAGGTAGGCGCTGGCATCTTGCAGGCTATAGCTGATCAAGCGCGCATCGCTGTCTTCGCCCGCCAGTTGGCGGCCGAATGCGTCGTCGAGGTTGACCACCCGGCACTTCAGGTCATTCCAGGCAAACAGCTTGGCCTTGGCGGCGGCGTACGCCTCCATGGTCCCGTGGTAGTCGAGGTGATCGCGGGACAGGTTGGTCATCACCGCCACGTCAAAGGCCAGTGCAGTGACTCGCCCTTGGTCCAGGCCGTGGGAAGACACTTCCATGGCAACCGCCTTGGCGCCGGCCTTTTTCAGGTCGGCCAGGGTCGCTTGCACGGCAATCGGGTTTGGCGTGGTGTGCAGGCCGCTTTGCAGCGCGCCATAGAAACCGGTGCCCAGGGTGCCGACGATGCCGCAGTGCTGACCCAGCAGGTCCAACGCCTGGGCAACCAATTGGGTCACGCTGGTCTTGCCGTTGGTGCCCGTCACGCCCACCAGGTTGAGTTGGCGGCTCGGGTCGCCGTAGAAACGCCCGGCGATGTCGGACAGCTGCGCAGCCAGGCCCTTGACCGGAATCAACGGCACATCGGTGATCGGCAGCACGGTGGCGCCTTCCACTTCATAGGCAACCGCAGCCGCACCACGTTGCAAGGCATCGGCGATATGCGCACGGCCATCGAGCTTGCCGCCGGGTACCGCCAGGAACAGGTCACCGGCGCGCACATTACGGCTGTCCAGGGTCAGCTCACGAATCAGCAGATCGTGGCCGGCATGGGCAAAAATCTTGTTCAGGCTAAGAGACATCAGCCGCGCCCTCCATTGGCTTTGACAGCGGCAGCCGGCGGGCCGGCGTTGGCTTGTTGGGTCGGCGGCAGGTTGTCCGGCGTGATGTTCATCAGGCGCAGGGTGCCGGACATCACTTTGCTGAACACCGGCGCCGAAACCAGGCCACCGAAGTAGCCGGCTTTACTAGGCTCGTCGATGACCACGACGATGGCGTAGCGCGGGTCGCTCATTGGGCCGAAGCCGGCGAACAGCGAACGGTAGGAGTTTTCGGCATAGCCTTTGGTGCCCACCGAGGTCTTACGCGCTGTACCGGACTTGCCTGCCACGTGGTACGCCGGCACCTGGGCGCGGAAAACGCCACGCGGTGCTTCGATCACTTGTTGCAGCATGCCTTGCATGGTCTTGGCGACGTTTTCCGGGATCACTTGGGTGGCTTTTGGCGCTTCGTCTACATGGATCAGGCTCAGCGGAACCATGCGGCCGTTATTGGCCAATACCGAGAAAGCGTGGGCCAACTGGATGGCGGTCACCGACAGGCCGTAGCCGTAGGACAACGTGGCAGTCTCGGCTTTTCTCCATTCGCGGTAGTTCGGCAGGTTGCCCACGCGCTCACCTGGGAAATCCAGGCCGGTGGGTTGCCCCAGGCCGATTTTTTGCGCCAGGTGATAGATCGTTTCACCGCCAATGTCGAAGGCAACTTTACTCATGCCCACGTTACTGGAGTTGATCAGGATGCCTGTCAGATCCAGCACCGGACCTTCAGTGCGGGATACGTCACGAATGGTGTATTTGCCCAACTGCAAGGTGCCTGGGTAAACCTCGACCTTGTCGCTGGGTTTCCAGCGCCCGGTTTCCAGGGCAGCGCTCATGGAGATGGCTTTCATGGTCGAACCCGGCTCGAACACGTCGATCATTGCGCGGTTACGCATCATCGCCGGTTGCAGGTTGCGACGGTTGTTGGGGTTATAGGTCGGCTGATTGACCATGGCGAGGATCTCGCCGGTCTTCACGTCCATGATCACCAGGCTGCCGGCCTTGGCGCCATTCTCGATGATCGCGTTACGCAGTTCGCGGTTGGCCAGGTATTGCAGGCGCAAATCGATCGACAACGCCAGAGGCTTGCCGGCCTTGGCGTTTTTGGTGACCTGGACATCCTTGATCAGCCTGCCGCGCCGATCCTTGATGACCTGCCGCTTGCCGGGAACGCCGGCCAGCCATTCGTCATAGGCCAGTTCGACACCTTCGCGGCCGTGGTCATCGATGTCGGTGAAACCCACCATGTGCGCGGTGGTTTCACCGGCCGGGTAGAAACGACGAAACTCCTCGATGCCATAGACACCGGGAATTTTAAGGTCGAGCACTTGCTGGCCTTGCTCAGGGGTAAGCCCGCGCACCAGGTAGATGAACTCTTTGTTGGCCTGGGCTTCCAGGCGCTCGGTCAGGGCCTTGCGGTCTTGCCCGAGGGCAGCCGCCAGTTCAGGCCACTTGTCCTTGGCAACTTGCAGCTCTTTGGCGTTGGCCCACAGGGTGGTCACCGGGGTACTGACGGCCAGGGGCTCGCCATTACGGTCGGTGATCAGGCCACGGTGTGCAGGAATTGGAATATGCCGCAGGCTGCGGGCGTCACCCTGGCCGATCAGGAAGTCGCGATCGACCACCTGCAGGTCGAAGATGCGCCAGACGATCGCGCCCACCATCAATGCCAGCAAGCCGAGCATCAGACGGAAGCGCCATGGGTAGAGTGCCCCTTCGAGTTTCATCATGGCGCCACCATGCGAACTTCAGCCGCGCCAGGGATGTGCATCTTCAACTGTTCGGTGGCCAGCACTTCGATACGGCTGTGGGCCGTCCAGGTGCTTTGCTCCAGGATCAACCGACCCCACTCCGCCTGGGCTTTATCACGCACGCTCAATTCCCCGTACAGGGTATTGAGCAACTGACGGTTCCAGTGGGCGCTGTAGGACACCGCAATCGCGGACACCAGCACGCCGACAAACAGCAGCAACATAAAGAAGCTGCCGCCCGGCAGGGGTTTGGCGAAAAGCTTGCTCACCGCAACTTCTCCGCAACACGCATGACGGCGCTACGGGAACGTGGGTTGGCCTTGAGTTCGGCTTCGGAAGCGAACTGCGCTTTGCCATGGATTTTGATTTTCGGCACAAAGGCTTCGAAACGCACCGGCAGGTTACGCGGCAGGTTATCGGATTCGCCCTTGACCAGACGACGCATGAAGAGTTTGACGATGCGGTCTTCCAGGGAGTGGAAGCTGATCACCACCAGGCGACCACCCACTTCCAAAGCATCCAGAGCGGCTTCGAGGCCGGCTTCCAGATCGCCCAATTCGTTGTTGACGTGAATGCGCAGGCCCTGAAACGCACGGGTCGCCGGGTTCTTGCCCTTTTCCCAGGCCGGGTTGGCGACCTTCAGCACTTCGGCCAGGTCAGCGGTGCGTTCGAACGGCTGGATTTCGCGGCGCTCGACCACGGCACGCGCCATGCGACCGGCGAAGCGCTCTTCACCGTATTCCTTGAACACACGGGCGATTTCTTCCACCGGCGCGGTGGCGATGAACTGTGCAGCACTGACCCCACGGGTAGGGTCCATACGCATGTCGAGGGGGCCGTCGTTCATGAAACTGAAGCCGCGCTCCGGGTCATCGAGCTGCGGCGAAGACACGCCCAGGTCGAGCAGAACCCCGGCCACCTTGCCCGCCATACCGCGCTCGGCAACTTCGGCGCCCAGCTCGGCAAAGCTGCGCTGCACAACGACAAAGCGGCCGTCTTCGGCCGCTAGCGCTTGCCCGGTGGCAATCGCTTGAGGGTCTTTGTCGAACCCGAGGAGTTTGCCGTCGGACCCGAGCTGGCTGAGTATCAACCGGCTATGTCCGCCCCTGCCGAATGTGCCATCGACATAGCAGCCATCGGCACGTACGGCGAGAGCCTCAACGGCTTCGTCAAGCAGTACGGTGATGTGGTTAAAGCCGCTATCAATAGTCACAGGATCAAATCACGCAGTTCATCAGGCATGGCGCCCGGTTGTTGAATAGCAGCCAGGTCCGCTGCAGACACAGCATCCCAGGCATCTTCGTCCCACAATTGGAACTTGTTCAGTTGGCCTACCAGCATTGCGCGCTTGTCGAGCTTGGCGTACTCGCGCAGTCGCGGAGGCACCAGGAAACGACCGCTGCCATCGAGTTCAAGGTCGACGGCATTACCGATCAGCAAACGCTGAAGGCGGCGGTTTTCTTCACGCAATGAAGGCAGCGCGCGCAACTTGGTTTCAATCAACTCCCACTCGTCGAGGGGGTAAACACACAAACAGGGGTCAACGGCGTCAATCGTGATGATTAACTGCCCTGAACTTCGCGAAATGAGCTCGTCACGATACCGGCTCGGCATGGCGAGACGGCCTTTTGCATCGAGACTGATAGCGTTAGCTCCGCGAAACACAGATGCGTTTCTCCAAATTTTAGCGTTTTACGTTCAAAAAACCCACTTTGTGCCACTTTCCGCCACTTGCGCACACTATAGGAATGCGCCTACCACACCGTCAAGGCGCGTATTCAAGGAAAAGCCTTACAGAACGGAGATTTAGGAAGGTAAAGGGAGGAGAAACGAGAGTTTTGCGATGTTTTTGACTCAACAACAGCAAATAGCTCAAAGAGCTAGGGCGCAAAGTTAAAGTAATTTATTAAGAGTAAGATTTTTTTGGTATTACGAAGATGCATCTGCCAATGATTTGGCAGGGAGGGATTCTTGCGCTACTACCGGGTTTGCGCACGAGATTCGAACGCAAGGAAAAAAGGTGGAGAGTCGATCTGTAAGCCGGGTTCTGTCTTGAACAGTCATTCGTCTACGATGGCCATCACTGGACATCTTTAGCAACCTACCCGGTCCCAGCGCGGGCCACGCCTTGGGACCCTATTTGGTCTTGCTCCAAGTGGGGTTTACCTAGCCACGAACTGTTGCCAGTCGTGCGGTGCGCTCTTACCGCACCTTTTCACCCTTACCGGCACCGAAGTGCTTAGGCGGTTATTTTCTGTGGCACTTTCCGTAGGCTCACGCCTCCCAGGCATTACCTGGCACTTCGCCCTATGGAGCCCGGACTTTCCTCCCCCCCCTAATTTTCATAGAGGGCAGCGACTGTCCAATCGACTCTCCGCCGCGAAGGTTAACGGCACGGCGGCTTGAGGACAAGTATTAAAAGTGCAGCATTGCCATCACGTTCAGACGAAATACAGTTTTGGCACCGGAACTATTCGGCCTTCTGTTTATCGAGCGCGACCTGATACAACACATTCTTGCGCACCCCGGTAATTTCGGCAGCCAGGGCGGCGGCGCGCTTGAGTGGCATTTCCTTGAGCAACAAATCGAGGACGCGCATGGCCTCGCTGCCCACTGCGTCCTCATTCTCCGGCGCTGTCCAGCCGGCAACCAGCACCACGCATTCGCCGCGCTGCTGATTGCTGTCGCCCTCGACAAACGCCCGCAACTCTTCCAGCGGCAACCCCTTGAGGGTTTCGAAGGTCTTGGTCAACTCCCGGGCCAGCAAGGCCAGGCGCTCGCCGCCGAACACCAGCTCCATGTCTTGCAGGCATTCAAGAATGCGATGCGGGGCCTCATAGAAGATCAAGGTGCGCGGCTCTTCTTTAAGTGCCTGCAGACGCGCCCGACGCCCTACAGCCTTTGCGGGCAGGAAGCCTTCAAAGATAAAGCGGTCCGAGGGCAACCCGGCGGCCGATAACGCAGCAATCAGCGCGCAGGCTCCCGGAACAGGCACTACATTGATACCTGCGGCGCGCGCTTGGCGGACCAGGTGGTAACCCGGATCGGAAATCAGCGGCGTGCCCGCGTCGGAAATCAGCGCGACGTCATCACCCGCCAAAAGGCGCGTGATAAAGCGGCTACCCTCTTCACGTTCGTTGTGTTCGTGGCAGGCGGCTAATGGCGTGCTGATACCAAAATGCTGCATCAACCGTTGGGAGTGTCGCGTGTCTTCTGCCGCGATCAATTTCACCTCGCGCAACACCTTCAGCGCCCGGGCACTGATGTCGTCCAGGTTGCCAATGGGCGTCGCCACCACAAAAAGCGAGCCAGCAGTGGAATTCAAAGGACCTGGAGCAGTCAAAGCGCACACCTCGATGGTTGGCAAAAGCCACATTGTAGCGCGTAGACGCCTTGAAAATATGCCATCACGGCCGATGCCGTTTCAGCCACCGTCAGCTATTGGCAACATTTGCACGACCTAAATCCACGGTTTAACGCCATGAACATCGCGCCTGGGCCAGTGCTTGGGTACACTTCCACGCTAATTTGATCGGTATCAGGAACACTTACATGATCGCTTGCCTGCGGCTGCTCTCCGCCCTCTGCCTCGCTGCCTTGCTGGTCGCTTGCGCCAGTTCGCCCTCCTCCAGTCTTGGCGAACTGCCACGCACGCCCGATGCCAGTATCGAGCAACTGCTCGAACAGGCGACGAACGCCAAGACGCCAGAAAAAGCCGCGTTGCTGCGCCTGAGCGCGGCAGACCTGGCCTACCAGCAGAACAATCCCGGCCGCTCCTCGCAGATCCTTGCGCAAGTGCCCCTGGATGCCCTGAAGCCAGCCGCGCAAGTATTTGCCAGCACCCTGGCCGCAGAACTGGCCATGGGGCGCAACCAGCCCAAGGCGGCTTTGGCAGCGCTGAACCACCCCAGCCTGCAAAGCCTGAAGGAACTGCCGACCGACCAGCAGATCCGTACCGGCACTGTGCATGCACGCGCCTATGAAGCCGACGGCCAGACCCTCGCCGCCGCTCGCGAGCGCGTGGCCATGGCGCCCCTGCTGACGGGTGAGGCTGCCAGCAGCAATCACGAGGCCATCTGGGTATTGATAGCCGCGCTGCCAGCCGAACAGCTGCAAGCCACCGGCAACCCGACACTTGATGGCTGGATCACCCTGGCTCAGGCGGTCAAGGGCGCCGGTACGCTGGAGCAACAACAAGACGCCATCGACACCTGGCGCGCACAGAATCCGGGCCACCCGGCGGCTGTGCAACTGCCAGCGCCGCTGACCAAACTCAAGGAACTGGCCAGCCAGCCCCTGAACAAGATCGCCCTGCTGCTGCCACAGGAAGGCCCGCTGGCTGCTGTGGGCAAAGCGCTGCGCGAAGGCTTCATGGCGGCTCACTACCAGGCTGAGCAAGCCGGGCAGAAGCCACCGGTCATCGAGTTCTTTGACAGCTCGCGCCTGACCTCCCTCGACGACTTCTACGCCAAGGCCCAGGCCGCTGGCGTGCAACTGGTGGTCGGCCCGCTGGAAAAACCGCTGGTCAAGCAACTCAGCGCGCGCCCGCAGTTGCCGATCACCACCCTGGCCCTGAACTACAGCGAGACCGATCAAGGCCCGGCGCAGTTGTTCCAGTTCGGCCTGGCCGCTGAAGACGAAGCCCGTGAAGTGTCGCGCCGCGCCCGTGCTGATGGCCTGCATCGCGCCGCCGCCATGGTGCCCCGTGGCGAATGGGGTGAGCGCGTGTACAAGGCGTTCCGCCAGGATTGGGAAGCCAACGGCGGCACCGTCATGGGTGTTGAATATGTCGACCAACCTGTGGCCCTGGCCCAGCAGATCGCCGATCTGTTCCAACTGCGCAAGAGCGAAGGCCGCGCCAAGAGCCTGCAAAGCACGGTCGGCACCGACGTTGCCGCCCAGCCTTCGCGTCGCCAGGACATCGAGTTCATCTTCCTGGCTGTTACGCCTCAACTGGCCCAGCAGATCAAGCCGACCCTGAACTTCCAATACGCTGGCGATGTGCCGGTGTACGCGACCTCTCACGTGTTCAGTGCCAGCGGTGACCGCAACCAGTACCTGGACATGACCAATGTGATGTTCTGCGAAACCCCTTGGCTGCTTAACACCACCGACCCGCTGCGCAACCAGGTCGCCGCGCAGTGGCCGCAAGCCAATGGCAGCCTGGGCCGCCTCTACGCGATGGGCGTCGATGCCTACCGCCTGGCGCCACGCCTGGGCCAGCTCAAGGCACTGCCGGACACCCGTGTAGACGGCCTCTCGGGCAACCTGGGCATCAGCGCCAACCAGCGCGTCGATCGCCAGATGCCGTGGGCGAAGTTCGTCGGCGGCGACATTCAGCGCCTGCCCGATACCCCACGCTGATGCCCGAGCGGTCCAGCGCACAAAGCGGCAAGGATGCCGAACTGCATGCACTCAATTACCTGCAACAACAGGGTCTGCGCCTTCTGGCGCAGAACTGGTTATGTAAACGCGGCGAGCTTGATCTGGTCATGCTTGACGGCGATACAGTAGTATTCGTCGAAGTCCGCTACAGAAAACACGCACAATGGGGTGGCGCGCTCGCCAGTATCGACGGGAGCAAGCGTCAAAAGCTGATACTCGCTGCGCAGTTTTTTCTGCAAAAAGAGCATCGCTGGGCTGACTGCCCCTGCCGTTTCGATGTGGTTGCCATGGAAAGCACCCCGTCAGGCACAGCTGATCTGACCTGGCTCAAAAATGCCTTCGACAGCTGATTCGCCGGGCACCTTCACCACTCATTTTTGCTCTTTGCTTTGCGGGCTGCACATTACCTGTGCCAAACAGCCGCGCTACTTAAGGTCACACAGATGGACATGCAATCCCGAATTCGCCAGCTTTTCCAGGCCAGCATCGACACCAAGCAACAGGCGATGGACGTACTTGCACCGCACATCGAGCAAGCCAGCCAGGTGATGGTCAATGCCTTGCTCAACGAAGGCAAAATGCTTTCGTGCGGCAATGGCGGTTCGGCTGGCGATGCCCAGCATTTTTCCTCCGAGCTGCTCAACCGTTTCGAACGTGAGCGCCCGAGCCTGCCGGCTATTGCCTTGACCACCGATTCGTCGACGATCACCTCGATTGCCAACGACTACAGCTACAACGAAATCTTCTCCAAGCAGATCCGCGCCCTCGGCCAGCCCGGCGATGTGTTGCTGGCGATTTCCACCAGCGGCAACTCGGCCAATATTATTCAAGCGATCCAGGCCGCACATGATCGCGAAATGATTGTCGTAGCCTTGACCGGTCGCGACGGTGGCGGCATGGCGTCGCTGCTGCTGCCAGAGGACGTGGAGATTCGCGTCCCGGCCAATGTCACTGCACGTATCCAAGAAGTTCATCTGCTGGCGATCCACTGCCTGTGCGATCTGATCGACAGCCAACTGTTCGGGAGTGAAGAATGACCGTTAATCGCCTCAGTCTTTTGGCCATCACGCTGTGCGTCGCCATCAGCGGCTGCAGCTCGGCTATCACCGCTACACGGGATACCCCTATCCAGGACGACCGGGGCACACGCACCTTCGGCAGCACCATTGATGATTCGCTGATCGAAACCAAGGTGAAGGTCAACGTCGCCAAGGCCGCTACCGACTTGGGCAACGGTGCCTCGCGCATTGTGGTGACCAGCTTCAACGGCGTAGTCCTGCTGGCAGGCCAAACGCCCCGCGCCGATCTCAAGGCCCAGGCCGAGCAAGCCGCCGCCGGCGTGCAACGCGTGAAGAAGGTCCACAACGAACTGCAGGTCATGGACCCGATCACCCTGCTGGCCATCAGCAACGATGCCTTGCTGACCACCAAGATCAAGGCCCAGATGCTGACCGACAGTGCGGTGCCTGGTTCGCGGATCAAGATCGTCACCGATAACGGCATCGTCTACATGATGGGCCTGCTGACCCAGGCCGAAGCCACCCGCGCCGCCAACCTGGTGCAGGGTGTGTCGGGCGTACAGAAGATCGTGAAGGTGTTCGAATACATCGACTGATGTAGAGTCCTTGATCGTTCCCACGCTCTGCGTGGGCACGCATCCCGTGACGCTCCGCGTCACCACCCCACAGGCCGCGACTTTTGCGCCATCAGTGGGACGCGGAGCGTCCGAGCGGGCATTCCCACGCAGAGCGTGGGAACGATCAAAAAAAGGGCGCCGTGCATTGACTGCACGGCGCCCTTTTTAATGCCCAGCGTTTACTGGTATTGCTGGTACGGGTTGCCCTGGAACTGGTTGTTCTGCTGTGGCGCCTGCTGCTGGCCAGGCTGGCCGTATTGCTGGCCAGGGATCGGGCCGAGGTTGACTTCGACGCGACGGTTCTGGGCGCGACCATTCACATCGCCGTTGCTGGCAATCGGGTTATCCGGGCCGGCACCGCGTGCGCTCAGGTTGGCACCGTTGACACCTTGGGAGGTCAGGTAGTTGGCCACGCTCTGCGCACGGCGCTGGGACAGGTCCATGTTCAGTTGACGGCTACCGGTGCTGTCGGTGTAGCCAACGATCTGGATAGTGTTCTGGTTGAACTGCTTGAGGGAGTTGGCCAGGTTGTTCAGCGGCTGGTAGAAGCTACTGGAGATCGCGTCCGAGTTGGTGGCGAAGGTAATGTTACCCGGCATGATCAGCTTGATCTGGTCACCCTGGCGCTGCACCTCAACCCCGGTGTTGGCCATGCTTTCACGCAGTTTTTTCTCTTGCTGGTCGGCGTAGTAGCCATAGCCTGCCGCACCGGCACCCGCAACCACTGCGCCAATCAGCGCGCCCTTGCCACGGTTGTTATGGTCGATGGCCGCACCGGCCAATGCGCCAGCCAGCGCACCAAGGCCGCCGTATTTGGCGGTTTTGCTCATGCCGCTTTCGGAACCATTGCTGGCCTGTCCCTGGCTGCCGTCATAAGGGTTAGGTGAGGCGCAGCCAGACAACAGGGCTACGGCGGTAGCGACAACAAGCAGACGACGCGGAGTGAACATGAAGGAAGCTCCTACTTTTGCATTCTGTGATGCAGAGGACATTGGCAATGGACCTGTGCCGGGTTTGGAACGCGACAAACGGCAAAAATTCCGTGAAGGGGTGCGTAAAGCATAGCTGTCTTTGGCTTGGGCCTGTGTCTGTGTGTGTCTGTGGCGAGAGAGAGCTCGCCCCAGTTTTGACTGATAAGCCCAATCACGCACGCACAAACGGATTCTCACGCATCTCATCCCCCAGACACGTATCCGGCCCATGCCCAGTGACTACCGTCGCGCCTTCGTCCAGCGTATACAGGCGCTGCTTGATCGATCGCACGATCGTCGCCTGGTCGCCGCCCCATAAATCCGTACGCCCTACGCCACGACGAAACAAGGTATCGCCGGCGATCAACAGCTTGGCGTCGGCAAACCAGAAACTCATAGAGCCCGGCGTATGCCCAGGAGTATGCAAGGCTACGCCGCAGCCGCAGGCGAGTTCTTCGTCATGCTCCAGCCAGCGATCCGGAGACGGCACCGGGACGTAGGGCACGCGAAACATCTGGCATTGCATTTCCAGGTTGTCCCATAGAAATTGATCCTCTTTGTGCAGGTGCAGCGTGGCGCCGGTCTTTTCTTTCAGTTGCCCGGAGGCCAGAAAGTGATCGAGGTGAGCATGGGTGTGGATAATGCTCACCACCTTCAGGCCCAGCGCATCAAGGCGCGCCAAGATCAACTCGTGATTGCCGCCGGGGTCGACTACGATGGCTTTTTTAGTGATCGGGTCGCCAATGATGGTGCAGTTGCACTGCAACGGCCCGACGGGGAAGGTTTCGCGAATCAACGGTTGTTTTTCAATAGTCATGGGTGTCCTGCAAGCTCTCTGGCGCGTTCCAAGTGCAGTATGGTGTAGCTTGCCTCTGCGCGGGAAGGCGTCGATTGCGCGGTCTATCCGCTGCTAAGCTACACACGCGCCATTGAAATCCCCTGCTGCAGTCAGTCGCATTTGGAGCAACACCCATGGCGAATCAACAGATCATCTGCGAACACTGCGACTGCGTGTACGAGAAAGTCACGCTCGCCAAACATCAAAAGGCCCTGTGTGTGCGTTGCTCGGGCGTGCTGCAGCGCTATAACGGCCTGTCGGTGCAGCAACGTCTGGCCCTGACGGTGACTGCCGCAGTGCTGTGGACCTTTGCCAACTTTTACCCAGTGATGAGCATCAGCCTGCAAGGCTTGAAAAACAGCGCGACCCTTTGGGATTCGGTGGTTGCGCTGAGCCTGGGGCCGATCACATTCATTGCATTGGTGGCGGCAATTTCCATCATTATCGCGCCGGTGTTCCAGTTGCTGTTGCTGATCTGGGTGCTGAGTTTCGCCTTGGCCGGCAGACGCTCGCCGGCGTTCAAGCTGTGCATGCGCTGGCTCGAAGCACTCCGGCCTTGGAGCATGCTGGAGGTGTGCCTGCTGGGCGCGATGGTCGCGGTGTTCAAGCTGGCCGGTATGCTGGATGTGATTCCTGGCACCGGCCTGTTTGCCTTGGCTGCCCTGAGCCTGTTGCTGATCCGCATTGCCGGGCGCGATGTGCGCGACCTGTGGGACACCGTATGAACTCACCGCCTACCGCCCGCGAGCTGAACCTGTGCCTGTGCCACACCTGCGGCCAGCCCTGCGACATGCGCCTTGAGCCCACCGAGTGCGAGCGCTGCGGCGCCGCGTTGCATCGGCGCAAGGTGCAGTCCCTGACCCGAACCTGGGCCTACATGCTCACCGCCCTCGCCTTTTACGTCCCGGCCAATTTGCTGCCGGTGATGAACACCACCATGCTCGGCTCAGGCGCAGACAGCACCATCATGAGTGGCGTGCTGGAGTTCTGGCAGCATGGCGCCTGGGACATTGCGCTGATCATTTTCATCGCCAGCATTGCCGTGCCGGGCATCAAGTTCTTGTCGCTGGGGCTGTTGCTGGTCACCGTGCAGCGCAATAGCCAGTGGGCGCGCAAGGAGCGTTCGAAGCTGTTTCGGTTTATCGAGTTGATCGGCTATTGGTCGATGCTCGACGTCATCGTGGTCGCCCTGGTGGCCGCGCTGGTGAAGTTTCAAGCCTTGGGCACGATAGAACCGCGCCTGGGTATTCTGTTTTTTGGCCTGGTGGTCGTGTTTACGATGCTCGCGGCCATGAGTTTTGATCCCCGGCTAATCTGGGAAAACCCACCTAGCGAGGAGACCTCGGATGAGCTCATCCAAGGCTGAAACCCCTGCGGGGCAACCCGTGATCAAGACGCGTCGCTTCAGTGTCTCGCTGGTCTGGATCGTGCCGATTGTTGCCGTGCTGGTGGGGATCTCGCTGGTGATTCACAGCGTCATGCAACAAGGCCCGACCATCGTCCTCAACTTCAAGACCGGCAGCGGGCTGGTTGCCAACAAAACCGAGGTCAAATACCGCAACGTGGTGATCGGCCAGGTAACCGCCGTGGCCCTGAGCGATGACCAGAAAAGCGTCAATGCCACCGTCGAGCTGGTCAAACAGGCCGAAAGCTTCACCCGCGAAGACTCGAAATTCTGGGTGGTGCGCCCGCGCATTGGCGCAGGCGGCGTGTCGGGCATCGACACGTTGCTGTCCGGCGACTACATCGGCGCAGACATCGGCCAGTCCGAGACCCGCGCTAAACACTTCACCGGTTTGGAAAACCCGCCGCCCATCACTTACGGCGAACCGGGCAAGCGCTTCACGCTGCACACCCAGGCCTTGGGTTCCCTGGACATCGGCTCACCGGTCTATTACCGCAAAATCCCGGTAGGCCAGGTGGTGGCCTATGAGCTGGATAACGAGGGCAAGGGCGTGAATGTCGAGATCTTCGTGCATGCGCCCAATGATGTGTACATCACTGAGAACACAAGGTTCTGGAACGCCAGTGGCGTCGACTTGAGCGTCGGCGCCAATGGCTTCGCGCTGAAGACCGAATCCTTGTCGTCCATGTTGATGGGCGGGATCGCCTTCCAGGCGCCGCCCTACAACCCCAATGACAAACCGGCCGAAGAAAGCCGCAGCTTTGAATTGTTCGAAGACCAGCAAAGCGCCCTCGCCCCACCCAATGGCAAGGGGCAATACATGGTCCTGCGTTTCGATCAGGCTCTGCGCGGGCTGAAAGTCGACGCACCGGTGGAGTTCCTTGGCGTGGAGTTCGGCAGGGTGGTATCGATCAACCTGGATTTCGATGCGAAGAAACGCACCTTTCCGGTCAATGTCGGCATCGTGATCTACCCGCAACTGCTCGGCGAGGCCCACACCAAGCTGCTCAAGGCCATGAACAATAACCCTGACGATGAGGCAGCCGGCGTACGCCTGATCGGCACCTTCATCGAAAACGGCCTGCGCGCCCAGGCCCGCAGCGGCAACTTGCTGACCGGCCAGCTCTACATCGCCCTGGACTTCTACCCCAAGGCCGAGAAAGTCGCGTTCGACCCGAACCAACGCCCGGTGGGCATCCCCACCATCCCGGGCAACCTGGAGCAACTGCAGGAGAAGTTCGAAGGCATCGTCAACAAGATCAGCCAACTGCCTGTGGAGCGCATTGCCGGCAACCTCGACGCCAGCCTGGTCGAACTGCGCAAGGGCCTGGCGCAATTCAACGCCAAGACGCTGCCGGGCGTGCAGACGACCTTGACCGACGTGAGCAAGACCCTGCAATCGGCCAGTTCAACCCTGGCCGAAGACTCGCCGCAGCGTGAACAACTGACCCAGACGCTCGACGAGTTGGGGCGCATGTCGCGCTCCCTGCGCGAGCTTTCGGATTACCTGGGCCGGCATCCGGAGTCGCTGATTCGCGGCCGCCCCGATAACGCCGCACCGACGGACCTGCAAGGGCCACCCCGCAAATGACCATTGGAGCCGCCATGACATTGCCGTTGAAGATCACGTTGCTGAGCGCCCTGCTGCTGCTCGGTGCCTGTCGCAGTGAACCCATCGCCTTTCACACCCTGACCCCGGCACACTTGAGCCCCAGCGCACGAGCAGATGCCGGCGGTGTTCGCATTGAGAGCATCAGCGTGCCGCCCCAGGTCGACCGCGCGCAAATAGTCATCCGCCAGGGCGACAGTGGCCTGGCGATTCTCGAAACCCAGTGGTGGGCCGCTACCCTCGCCGATGAGCTCAAGAGTGCCCTGGTGGATCAGTTGGCCAACAGCAATGCCCGGCAAGCCGTGGCTTTGCGCGTAGATGTGCAGCGGTTTGACTCGGTACCGGGGCAGTACGCGCTGCTCGATGTGCGCTGGCGCCTGAGGCAAATCAATGGCGACCGCCCAGCGTTGACCTGCCGTACCACCTTGCAATCACCCGCCGGGCCGAGCATCGACGAGTTGGTGGTGGCGCATCAGAACAACCTCAAGCGGTTCGCGGCGCTGATCAATCAGACCGTCGACACTTCACTCAAAGGCTGCCCAACCGCGCCTTGAGCCATGGGCTCAGGCCAGCAAGCCCATGGCCTTGGCCCGCGCGACTGCCTGGGTGCGGCGCTCCACGCCTAGCTTGCTGTTGATGTGGCTGGCGTGGGTCTTCACCGTGTGCAGGGAGATGAACAGCTGGTTGCTGATTTCCTGGTTTGAACAGCCTTGGGCAATCAGTTGCAGCACCGCCAACTCCCGGGTGCTGAGGGTTTCCTGTTGAGGTGAGGTTTCAACTGCGCTGGCCTGGGGCAGCAGCGCCAGCAAGCCCTGGTTGAGCAGCCCATGGGAGTCCTTGCCCAACTGCTCGCGCATCCACTGCGGGTGTCCCTCCAACAAGCGTTGAAACGGTTGCAACGCACCGCCCGAACCAGCGTGCAGGGCACGGGCGAATACCGGCCTGGCCTTGGCCTCCTGGCCATTCTCCAGAAGCAACTGCACCAGCTGGGCCAGCGCCATCAAGGCAATCATCTGGCGCCCGCTGTCATGGGCCTGTTGGGCCAGCGCTTCCAGGCGTTGCAGCGCGCTGTCGGGTTGGTGGCGAGTGGCATCGAGCGCGGCTTGTTGCAGCTCGATATGTTGCGGCAGGTGCGGATGAAACTCGGGGGCGGCCGCGGCGTGCTCGCCGTTGTAGGTTTGCCCCAGGCGGGCCAGCCAGGCGTCGGCCAGGTCAGTGCGCCCCTGGGCCAGCCACAGCTCGCATTTGATCAGGGTGATCATCGCCAGATAATAGATCGGCGGCACATCCCAGATATGCATCAAGCGTTCGGCCTCGGCCAGCTCGGCAAAGGCATTGGCAAACTCCCCACGCCGCCCTTCGAAACTGGCGATGACGCAATGCCCGATCAGCACGCTGATATCGCGGCAGGCGCGGGCTTCGGCCAAGCCGGCGCGCAAACGCGCAAGGCCGGCTTCGGGCTGGCAACGCACCAGCAGCAGGTAACCTTCGTACAGCGACAGCCGTGCGCGCACGGCGTACAGGCGCTGGGAGGCAAGCCCATGCAAGCGTTCCAGGCCCTGGCGCACTTCATCCAGGGAACGCAGGATCTCACCCCGCGCCTGTAGCACCCGCGCACGGTCGTAATGGGCCAAGGCTTCAAACAAGGGATTACCGACGCGCTGCGCCAGTTCCAACGATTCGCGGTTCAGGCCACGGGCGCGCCACAGGTCGGCATCGACGATCGCCAGGTTGGACAGGGTCGAGAGGCACATCAGGCGCTGGCCGTAACGCTTTTGCGGCAGGCTTTCCAACGCCTCTTGGCAATAGCGCTGGGTCAGCTCACGGTCTCCGCGCCCACGGGCAATAATCCCGCTCAGCGCCAACCATTGGGCCAGCATGGATTTTTGCGCGGTGGCCGACGGGGCCGGCAGGAAGCGGCTGAGGTAACTGGACAGCTCCTGCGCTGCATCCAATTGGCATGCGAGCCCAAGCGCCCAGCTGTAGAGCACGATCAAACGCGGCGTGCTGATCAGCAGGCTGTCGGGCAGGTCCATCTTCCAGCGCAGCAGCATGCCGATATTCTGCTCTGCCAGCAGTTGTTCTTCGGACAGGTTCTGCACCAGGTTCGCCGCCACATCCAGGTGGCCGGCCCGCAGTGCTTGCTCCACCGCCTCATCGATCAAACCCTGGGCGTTAAACCAGCGACAAGCGCGCAAGTGCAAGCTGGCCGGCGGCAAAGTGGCGCTTTTCTCGCGGCGGGTGCGCAGCAGGTCGGAGAACAAATGGTGATAGCGGTACCAGTGCCCTTGCTCATCCAACGGCACCAGGAATACTTGATGGGCCTGCAGGTAACGCAGGATTTCTGCGCTGTCATGGGCCTCGCGAACGGCGTCGCATAGTTCGCTGCAAAAGCGCTCCTGCGGTGCGGTGTCGTACAGGAACGCTTGCACTTCCGCAGGCAGGCAGTCGATGACTTCTTCGAGCAGGTAATCGCGAATCAGCCCTTCGCCACCGTGCAGGCTTTGCGGCAAGGCGCCATCACTGCCCGCTTCGGAGGCCGCCAACAGCCAGAAGCGCAGGCCGGCGACCCAGCCCTCGCTACGGCGGATCAGGTTTTCCAACGCCTCACCGCGCAACGCATTGCTGTGTCCATCCAGCACCGCCAGGGATTCGTCGTGGGTCAGGCGCAGGTCTTGCTCATGCAACTCCAGCAGGTGCCGCGACAGGCGCAGGCGTGCCAGGTGCCAGTCCGGTCGCTGCCGACTGGTGACCAGCACCACCAGGCCATCGGGCAAATGATTGAGGAAAAACTGCAGGCAGCGATCCAGCACCGGGCCCTGGGCCAGGTGATAGTCATCCAGCACCAGCAATAACGGCGAGCGTGCAGACAGGTGCACGGCCAGCTCGTCGAGCAGGCCATCGAGCCATTCTTCGAAGGCAAAGGGTTGGTGACGCTGGCGCATTTTCAGCAAGCCCATGGATTGGGCGCCGAGTTGCGGGAAATACTGTTGCAAGCCGTCGAGCAGCCGCTCCAGGAAACGGCCGGGGTCGCTATCCCGTGAGCTCAGGCCCAACCACAGGCTTTGCCACTGGGCTGGCAAGCCTTGGCAAAACTCCACCGCCAACGAACTTTTGCCAAACCCCGCAGGCGCGCTGACCAGCAACAGTCGCCCTTCCAGGCCGGCATTCAGCCGTTCGCACAGGCGCGGGCGCAGCACGTAGCCGTCGGGCAACGGCGGCCTGTAGAAGCGGCCTTCCAGGGTCGGCATCACCACACTGGCAGGCCTATGGGTTCGGGACAGATCAGTCATCGCCGGGCTCTTGTAGAAGGCTGTTGTCGGCATTGCAGATGTCCGCAGACTAGCGGTAAAAGCGGCGGGATTGTAGATCTTTGCAACAAATGGCTGAAAAAGAACTGCGACAAGAAATATCCCTTCCAGCCTCCTGGAAAGAAGTAGGAGCGAGCTTGCTCGCGAAGGGCTCAAAAACAACGCGCCCATTCAGGATGGGCGCGTGAGGCGTGACGCAGAGCGTCACAGGAAGCGCTCCCACGCAGAGCGTGGGAGCGAGCATCAGCAGAGGTTAGCGAACACCGTCCTGGCGCAGGGCCGCTGGGGTGAAGTCGCTGGTGCTGGCGGTGAAGCCAAAGTCATAGGCCTGCTTCTCTTCGTTCTTCATGCCCAGTGCCAGGTAGCGGCCGGACTGCAGGTCGTAGAGGGTTTCCAGGGCGTACCACGGCACTTGCTTGTCGTAGTAGTTCTCGGCATGGGCTTCGGCGACACGCCACAGTTGGCCGCGACCGTCGTAGTGGTCGATCACCGCGGCTTGCCAGGTGTCTTCGTCGATGTAGAAGTCACGCTTGGCGTAGATGTGGCGCTGGCCTTCCTTCAAGGTGGCGACCACGTGCCAGACACGGCGCAGCTCGTAGCGAGCCAGGTCCTGGTTGATGTGGCCAGCCTTGATGATGTCGGCGTACTTGAGCTTGGGATCGTCGACCTTGTAGCTGTTGGAGGCGATGTAGATTTCTTTCTTGCCCTCCAGCTTCCAGTCGTAGCGGTCCGGCGCACCGTTGTACATGTCGAGGTTGTCGGAGGTGCGCAGGCCATCGGCGGCAGTGCCCGGCCCGTCATAGGACACTTGCGGCGCCCGACGCACGCGGCGCTGGCCAGCGTTGTAGACCCAGGCCGAACGCGGCTCCTTGACCTGGTCCAGGGTTTCGTGCACCAGCAGCACACCACCGGCCAGGCGCGCTGGCGCAGTCACTTGCTGCTTGAAGTAGAACAGCACGTTGCCTGGGTTTTTCGGGTCGAAGTCCTTCATCTTGTCGCGGAACACGAACTGGTCGCGAAAGTACACCAGGCTGTAGGAACCGTTGGTTTGCGGGGTGGCCTGGGTGACCAGGCGGGTCACGCTGCCGCCGCGATAGCGGGTGATGTGGTTCCAGATCACTTCAACGCCGCTCTTGGGAATCGGGAACGGGACGGCGGTTTCGAAGTTTTCCAGGCCGTTGCCGCCGGACACCAGGTTGGTGGTGGTGGCGTTTTTCTTGATCGAGGCAAACACCTCGGCCGGCACGGTGGCGCCGCGATGGGTCGGGTACACCGGCATCTTGAAGCTGTCCGGGTAACGCTTGAACATTGCGTATTGCCCAGGGGCCAGCTTGTCTTTGTACTGCTCGACGTTCTGCGCGGTGATGGTGAACTGCGGCTGCTCGCTGGCATACGGGTTGGCGAGGAAGCCACGGGCGTCGACTGCGCCGGCATTGGTCGGCATTGGCGACCATTTTGGAATGGTGCCGGCCGCATTACCGGCCATCTCTGCGCCCATCGGGGTCAGGGTCGTGCCGAGCTTGGCGGCTTCATCTGCCGAGACTGCCGCCATGACGTTACTCGCCAGGATCGACAGCCCAAGCACACCCACGTGCAACAGACTTTTTGTTATTTTCATGCTCTGGTCTTCCTGAATACATGCCACTTGAAAAGAGTGTGCTTAGAAGTTGGCGCCGAAGCTCAAGGCGACAAAGTCGCGGTCATCCACGGTGCTGAACTTGCCACCAAAGAAGTTGGTGTACGCCAGGCTCGCGGTGTAGGTGTTCTGGTATTCGGCATCCAGGCCCAGGCTGACCGCCTTGCGACCTTCTTCAAAGTTGCCGCCAGGGCCTGGCGAGTAACCTTTGACGTCATGGGACCAGGCAACGTTAGGCTTGAGGTTCACACCCGCGAACACGTCCGGGTATTCCCAGATAGCACGGGCACGGTAGCCCCAGGACGTTGCGGTGGTGTAGCCGTCGTTATTGCAGTTGGTGTTCAGGCCGGCAGCGTTGGGCAAGCCGGCGCCGTTGGCGGTGGAGTTGTTGAGGGCGTTGCAGAACCCACCTGGCAGCGTGCCTGGGCCGAACACCGGATCGCGGCCATAACGAGCCTGGGACTTGCTTTCCAGGCCACCCACGTGGGTCACGCCGATTTCACCGACGGTGGTCAGACGGCTGGCGCCCATGACCTGGTCGAAGAAGTGCGTGAAGGTGGTCTGGAACTGGGTGACTTCCTTGCGGTTGTAGCCGTGCAGGTCCTGGCCCGGCGAGCCCTTGAGCACGGACGCATTGCCAAAGCCCGGGATCGGCGTGACGCCGGCGAACAGAATGTCAGTGGTGCTCAACTGCACCGGCGCATTCGGACGGTAGCTCAACTCACCGCTCCAGGCGGTGCCGGTAGGCAGGGTGGTGGAGAAGCTCAGGCCGTAGAGGCGGATATCTTCCGGGTACTCGACGAAGTAATTCGAGCTGCCCGCCACGATCAACGGCCGCAAGGCTCCCAGTGGCCCCAGCGGACGCGTGTAGGCCGCCGACGGCGCGCCCTGTGCACTGAAGATCGGCGCACGGCTGTGGTAGTTCATGAAGTAGGCGCCGAATTCGGTATCCAGCGGTTCGAAGTTGTAGCGCATGGCCACGCCGAACTGGCCGCTGTCGCGTGCATCACGGTCCGGCCCACGGCGCACCAGTACGCCTTCGCTGTTGACGTCCACACCCAAGGCCCCCAGGGTCGGCAGGGCGGCGGCAGGAATGGTGGAGCGCTTGTTCAGTACCCGCAGGTTATTGCTGCAACCATCGGAGATCACGTCCGGCTGCGAGAAGAACGTGCCGCAGTTATCGGTCACGGTCTGGTCCCACTCCAGCTGGTAAAACGCCTCGGCCGACAGGTTGTCGGTGAGCGACTGGGACACGTAGAACATGTTCACCGGGATCAAGCCTTCCTTGATCTCGGCCCCCGGGCGACGAAACGCCGACACGTCAATCGGGTTGATGGAGTTGATGCCGCCACCGATGAAGGTACTTTCGCCCCAGCTCACCACTTGCTTACCAAAACGCACGGAGCCCGGCGCGTCGGCAATCGAGTAGTTGTGGTAGACGAATGCATCGAGAATCTGCCCGCCCGAAGACTTCGCGCCTTCCTTGCGGTTGTTGTCGCTGATGTCCTTGAACGGACGGCTTTCGTCCTTGAGTTCGAAGTCGTACCAGTACTTGCCCCGCACAAACACACCGGTGTCGCCGTACTTCAGTTCCAGGTCGTGGATGCCCTTGAAGATCTTCGAGAAGGTCTCGCCGCGCTTGAAGTTCAAGTGGCCGTCATCGGAGGTCTGGGACAGGCCCTTGCCGCCGTTGTTGGCACCGATCAGGTCACGATTGGGTTTGGCTGTGGACCAGCTAGCGCCCACGGAAAGCGACGAGTCAAAGCTCCCTTCGATTTCACCAATGTTGAAACTGACGCCGAATGCCGGCCCGGCGAGCGTAGAAGCGAGGCTGACGGCCAGGGGCAGTCTTGCCCGGCGCCAGAACTGGTTTACTGAGGTCATCGACGCTACTCCATGTGCATATTTTATTGTTATGGCAGTGAGCCCTTTCTTCAGATGTAACGGCCGGGATACAACGATTCCAATGCCGCATCGCCACCGAGCCTCCATGGCTCGAAGCGCAACATCCGCGAAAAACTCTGAAAGGGACTATAGCCAGAGGGGGGTAGTGCTTGATCCCTCTAAAGTGTGATTTGCATCACCAACCTGTCTGCCACGACCCTTTCGCCACGCCGACGAAGGTCGACGCGGGAAGGATGGCTGAAATTCGGCAAATCACAAGTAAAGGCTTGATATAGAGCATTGCCGCGCCCGAACGGGCGCGGCGAGAGGGTTTAGAGCGTGGACAGGAACGTGCTGTTGTTGGCCTGCCACTCGATGATGTCGACACGGATACGTTTCTTGTCGAGCTTGCCGACACTGGTCTTGGGAATTTCAGTAACAACGGCGATCTGGCTCGGGATCGCCCACTTGCTCAAATGCCCCAGCTCGACAAAAGGCTTGAGGTGTTCCTTGAGCTCTCGCGCATCGATCACATGCCCTTCACGCACCACCAACAACGCGAAGGGACGCTCGCCCCATTGCGGATCGGCAATGCCCACCACCGCCACTTCCCGCACCGCCGGATGACGGCTGACCAGGTCTTCCAGAGCCAGGGAAGAAATCCATTCACCGCCGGTCTTGATCACATCCTTGATGCGGTCGCGGATATCGATCACGCCGAAGGCATCCAGCGTGGCCACATCACCGGTGTGCAACCAACCACCGGCCCAGAGTTCGGTGCCCTTTTGCGGTTCTTTGTAGTAACCCTCGGTCAGCCACGGCGCGCGCAGCACCAGTTCGCCCTGGGTTTCGCCATCGGCGGGCAGGAAATGACCGTCGGTGTCCATGATTGCCGCCTCAACCAACGGGCCCGGCACACCGGCCTTGATGCGGTAGGTGGTGCGCTCATCTTCACTGCCAGCCATCAGCTCATCATTGAGGTGAGCGCAAGACACCAGCGGCCCGGTCTCGGACATGCCATACGCGGCGGTCAGTTGAATGCCTCGGGCCTTGGCGGCTTCGTACAGCGAGCGGTTGAGGGCGCTGCCGCCGATGACGATTTTCCAACCGCCGAAATCCACGTTCTGCGCAGCCTTGGCGTTGAGCACCATTTGCAGGATGGTCGGCACACAGTGGGAGAACGTCACCTTCTCCTTGCGCCACAGCTCCACCAGGTATTCCGGGTCGTAGCGGCCGGGGTACACCTGCTTGAGCCCGAGCATGGTCGCCACATACGGCAAGCCCCAGGCGTGTACGTGGAACATCGGCGTGATCGGCATGTATACGTCATTGGTGCCCAGCAGCCGCACGCTGTCGACGCTGCCCATGATGGTCGCCACGCCAATGGTGTGCAGCACCAGTTGCCGGTGGGTGAAGTACACACCTTTGGGGTTCCCGGTGGTGCCGGTGGTGTAGAAGGTGGTGGCGACCGAGTTTTCGTCAAAATCCTCGAAGTCATAGCTGGGGCTGGCGGCGGCCAGGAGGGTTTCGTACTCACCGACAAGATTGGGTAGCTCGGCGGTGTGGGTGTCACCATCGGTAATCAACAAGGTCTTGTCGACAGTAGTGAGCTGCCCGGCAATCGCCTGGTAGAGCCCCACGAACTCACTGTTGACCAGCACAAAGCGGTCTTCGGCGTGGTTCATGGTGTACAGAATCTGCTCCGGCGACAGACGCACGTTAATGGTGTGAATCACCGCGCCAATCATCGGGATGGCAAACATGCACTCCAGGTAACGGTGGCTGTCCCAGTCCATCACCGCCACGGTATCACCGGCCTTGACCCCGGCTTCGGTCAGCACGTTGGCCAGGCGCGCAACGCGCTCGATCAGCGTCGGATAGCTGTAGCGCAGCTTGTCGCGGTAGATAATTTCCCGGGTCTTCTCGTAGCGAGTCCCGGACATCAACAGGCGCTTGATCAACAACGGATACTGGTACGCACCTTCGGCGGGCGGGATAACACGGGTCTGCAACATAAGAATCCCTTTAATGACTGCACGGTCTTGACTTGAAGACCTGCACTGTAGAGGGCTTATGTTTCAGCCAAATCAGCCAAAGGAATGATTTGCAGGGGCCAGCAAATGCTAGCGTTACGCCATTATCTGGACATCATGGCGCTCCAGCAATCGACAGTAACCACGATGCGAAGCGAGTAGCTCTTGATCTGCTCTTGATCTGCTTTTGATCTTGATCTTAGGCGCCCCGTTAAACCACGCTGGCCGGAATTCGACAGGGATTTGGGGGGTAAACCGGCAGGGATGCCGGTTTAGCCGCCCCGCGCCATGGATGGCGCGTGGCGGCGGCCCCCCAAATCACTGGCGGATTACGGGCACACCGAGCCTGAGCGAGGTGCCGAGTGGTGGGGCAAGAGCGTTTTGCTTACTTTTGCGCTTTTCAAAAGTGAGCCGCCGTCAGGGCGGAACCCTAAGTGGCCGTTACCGCAGGAACGGATATGTACCCAATCCAACTGCGTTGACTGCCAGGCCGCCTTCGCGAGCAAGCCCGCTCCCGCATTTGGATTGCGGGGTGTCAGGTAGATAGGCGTCGGCTGGTAGGCCGCCATCGCAGGCAAGCCAGCTCCCACATTTTGACCGTGCCCGCGCTTACTTCATGCTGGTGAAGGCCAACTTCACCCCAATGGCAATCAACACCGCGCCCATGGCCCGATCAAACCAATGCCCCATCCGCGCAAACCCCGCACGTACACGCTGCTGGCTGAACAACATGGCCACCAGGCAAAACCACAACGCCGTCGCCACCGCCAGGTACACCCCATAACCGGCCTGCACCGCCAGCGGTGTGTGCGGGTTAATCACCACGGTAAACAACGACAGGAAAAACAACGTGGCCTTGGGGTTCAAGCCATTGGTCACAAAGCCCGCGGTAAACGCGCCACGAGGGGTGCGCTCACCCGCTTCACGATGCAACTCGCCCTCGGCCGCAGGCTTGGCCGGCTGGGCACGCAGGGCCTTGAAGCCGATGTACAGCAGGTACGCCGCTGCTGCCCACTTCAACGCATTGAACAGCACAATGGACTGGGACACGATCAAGCCGATACCCAGCAACGAGTACCCCACATGCAGGAAAATCGCCGAACCGACGCCCAATGCCGTCCATGTGCCGGCGCGACGGCCATGGGTCACGCTCTCACGCACCACCACGGCGAAATCTGGGCCGGGGCTGGCCACCGCCAGCAAGTGAATCAAGGCTACGGTCAAAAACTCGGCGACGTACATGCTCACTCCATTAAGTAACTGATTATTTCATCTGATAGGCTCGGCAGATTACGCCTTCGAACCTCGTCGCAAAAGGTACAGTTGATCATGAACAATCGCCGCGCCGTCTTTCTCGACCACCCTTCCCTGGACTTGGGCGACCTCGACCTCAGCGGTTTGCATGACTGCTTCAGCCAGTTGCAGCTGTTTGAACAGACCACGCCAGAAAATGTGCTGGAGCGCTTGCAGGGCGCCCAAGTCGCCATCAGCAATAAAATCCCGCTCACGGCCCAAACCCTGGCCGCCTGCCCCGAGCTCAAGCTGATCCTGGTGTCGGCCACTGGCACCAATAATATCGACCTTCAAGCCGCCCGCGCCCAGGGCATTACCGTGAGCAACTGCCAGGGTTACGGCACGCCGTCAGTGGCCCAGCATACGATCATGCTGCTGCTCAACCTCGCCACGCGCTTGAAGGACTATCAACAGGATGTCGCCGCGGGCAAATGGCAGCAGGCCAAACAGTTTTGCCTGCTGGACTATCCGATCGTCGAACTGGAAGGCAAAACCCTCGGCCTGCTCGGCCACGGTGAACTGGGCAGTGCCGTGGTGCGCCTGGCCGAAGCGTTCGGCATGCGCGTGGTGCTCGGCGCGATACCTGGGCGCCCTGCCCGCGCCGACCGTGTGCCGCTGGACCAATTGCTGCCCCAGGTCGATGCGCTGACCCTGCATTGCCCGCTCAACGAGCATACCCGCGACTTTATCGGCGCTCGTGAACTGGCGTTGCTCAAGCCCGGCGCATTTATCGTCAACACCGCACGCGGTGGTTTGATCAATGAACAGGCCCTAGCCGACGCATTGCGCAGTGGTCATCTTGGCGGCGCGGCGACTGACGTGCTGAGTGTCGAGCCGCCAGTCACTGGCAACCCGCTGCTGGCTGGAGACATTCCACGCTTGATCGTCACCCCCCACAACGCCTGGGGCAGTCGCGAAGCGCGGCAACGCATCGTCGGCCAACTCACGGAAAACGCCCTGGGCTTTTTCAGCGGCGCCCCGCTGCGCGTCGTCAGTTGATAAACTGCGCCCCTTTTCAAGGAGCAGACTATGGATCCGCGCAGTGAAGTACTGCTTCGCCAGGCCGAACTTTTTCAAGGCAACCTGCTGCTCGTAGGTTTGCCTGCCGACGATTTGCTTGGGCGCCTGCCCAACGCCCACGGCTGGTGCTGGCATGCCGGTGACCAGGCGGCGCTCGATGCGCGCTTCGCCGAACGCAGCCAGTTTGGCGTGAATGTCCCAGAGCGCGCCTTTGATGCGGCGGTGATTTTCCTGCCCAAGTCCAAAGACCTCACCGACTACCTGCTCAATGCCGTGGCGGCGCGCCTGCCGGGCGCCGAGCTGTTTCTGGTGGGCGAGAAAAAGGGTGGTATCGAAAGCGCCGCCAAACAGATGGCTCCGTTCGGCAAACCGCGCAAGCTCGATAGCGCACGGCATTGCCAGTTGTGGCAGGTCACCGTCGCCAACGCGCCGCAAGCCGTGGCGCTTGAGAGCCTGGCGCAAGTTTTCGACGTACCGCTGGCAGAAGGCCCACTGAAGGTCGTGAGCTTGCCAGGTGTGTTCAGCCATGGTCGCCTGGACCGCGGCACCGAGTTGTTGCTGGAGCACTTGGACAAACTGCCCAGCGGCAACCTGCTCGATTTCGGTTGCGGCGCCGGCGTATTGGGGGCTGCGGTCAAACGCCGCTACCCGCACAACACGGTGACGATGCTGGATGTGGATGCCTTTGCCGCCGCCAGCAGCCGACTGACGCTGGCAGCGAACGGCCTGGAAGCCGAGGTGTTGACCGGTGACGGTATCGACGCAGCGCCCATGGGTTTGAACGCGATTTTGAGCAATCCGCCCTTTCATGTCGGCGTGCACACCGATTATTTCGCCACGGAGAACCTGCTGCGAAAAGCGGCGAAACACCTGGCAAAAGGTGGCGAACTTCGCCTAGTTGCTAACAGCTTCTTGAAGTACCAACCTCTGATCGAAGAGCATTTGGGCATCTGCGCAATCAAGGCCGAAGGCAATGGTTTTCGCATTTACCGCGCCAAGCGCCCCTGACGGACGTTTGAAAAAGAACGCTTGCCGAATGGGTTTTGCCTAGGCAGAATCCGCAGCGTCCTAGGGGAGTAGTCTCCCACGAGCGCCATGCTCGTCCGGCATACGTCAACATACTTGGTCAGCAGACCATGGCGTATGCGACCCAGGAGTCCGCACAGACGGACCGGGGTTTGACAAGACCTATGACACGCACACCTTACCCGGGGCGGGAAGGCTGTACGTGTCATAGCCGTGTCGACCCGCCCCTGGAAACTACCTGATGCTGGATTCACTACTCGTTCCTACCGCAATCGTTGCCTTGGCCGAAATCGGCGACAAGACGCAACTGCTCGCACTCATCCTTGCTGCTCGCTTTCGCAAGCCCTGGCCGATCATCGCCGGCATTGTCGCCGCGACCCTGGCCAACCATGCGGCGGCCGGTGCCGTGGGCGCCTGGTTCGGGAGTTTCTTCTCGGATGCGGTGCTGCACTGGATCCTCGCCGCAAGCTTCTGCGCCACGGCGCTGTGGACCCTGGTGCCAGACAAACTCGATGATGACGAAGCCAGTACTACCCGTAAGTTCGGGCCCTTCCTGACCACCTTGATTGCGTTCTTCCTCGCCGAAATCGGCGACAAGACCCAGATCGCCACGGTGATGCTGGCGGCGCAATACCCGGAATTGTGGCTGGTGATTATCGGTACCACCCTGGGCATGTTGATTGCCAACGTACCGGTGGTGCTGGCGGGGAATTTTGCCGCGGAGAAACTGCCGCTGACCTTGATTCGCCGCTTGGCGGCTACGGCGTTCTTCGTGCTGGCGATTATTGCGGTGTACAAGGCCATGCAAAGCAGCGGCTGGATCTAAGCCGAACACTGCCTGTAGGAGCGAGCTTGCTCGCGAAAAACGTCAACGATAACGCGTGCTGCCTGAATAAACGCGGCGCCGGTGAGTTTTTCGCGAGCAAGCTCGCTCCTACAGGATCAGGACTTCTTGGCCTGCTGGTAAAGCGGCATTACCTTCGGGATCGCCGCCTGCAACGACGCGATGCGGCTGTCGGAAGCCGGGTGCGTGCTCATGAATTCCGGCGGTGCGCCTTCCGAAGCCTTGGCCATCTTGTTCCACAACGTGATGGCCGCGTTGGGGTTGTAGCCAGCGCGGGCGGCCAGTTCCAGGCCGATCAGGTCGGCTTCGTTTTCATTGCTGCGGCTGTTGGGCAAGGTCATGCCGTAGTTGGCCACGGTATCGGCCAGTGCCAGGCTGTCCTGGCCGAGACCGAATATTGCCCCGGCGCCCTGCTTGGCCATCTGGATACCGTAAGCCTTGGACATAGCTTCGCGGCCGTGTTCACGCAAGGCGTGAGCGATTTCATGGCCCATTACCGCAGCCAGTTCGTCATCGGTGAGTTTGAGGTTGTCGATCAAGCCGCTGTACACCAGGATCTTGCCGCCAGGCCCGCAGTTGGCGTTCATCTCATCGCTTTTGATCAGGTTTACGTCCCAGTTCCACTGGGCGGCATCCGCACGGAAGGTCGGAGCCTGGGCGATCAGGCGCTTGGCAATGGCCTGCACGCGCTTGGCGTTGGCGCTGGTCTTGTCCAACACCCCTTTGCTGCTGGCTTCACCCAGGGTCTGCTGATAAGACTGGGCATACATCTGGTCGACTTCCTGGCTCGACAGCATGCTGAACATGTACTGCTTGCGCTCTACCCCAACGGCGCCGCCGCTGGTGGTATTGACCGACTGACAACCCGCCAGCAGCATCGCTGCAACCAAACCGCTTACCACCAATGACTTCTTCATGAACACGCTCCCTGAAAACATGGCGCGTATCGTAGGCGGTCATTTGTATCTGCGCCAGATACACCAGACGTTTAACCGCTGAATTTCAGATACATCCGAACGTGGAACGACTGAACAAAGCTCACGCCGGGGTCAGGCACTCCGGCCCATTGAGCTTCGGATCGTTGACCATATTGGCCAGCACCCGCTCGCGCAACACGGCAGGTTCAGCCGCCAGCATGCCCTGCAGCACATGAAGCGGGGTCTCGGGGTCGAGCCAGGCGGCCTGCCCTGCCGCGTCCAGGATCAATGGCCGGCGCTGACTTTGCGCCGCTTGAGTAACCACCGCCGTGCTCAGCCATACCTGCTCCTGCACCGGATACGCTTCCCACACCGCGGCAAAGAACAGCGTTGAGCCCTCCCCCGGTGTGAGCCAGTACGGGCGCTTGCGCTGGGTGCCGCGCCATTCATAAAAGCCATTGGCGGGCAGCAGGCACCGGCGCTGGCGGAACGCTTCACGAAACATCGGTTGTTCGGCCAGGGTTTCGGCGCGGGCGTGGGCTGGGGTGCGCGACAGGTCTGTGAGCCAGGGCGGCGTAAGGCCCCAGCGGGCACGCGCCAGGGTGAGCTGGCCCTCGCTCAGGCGCTGGATGAGCACCGAATCATTGGGGGAGATGTTCCACTGGGCCTGCTGGTCGGCGGGGAAGCCGGGCAAGGCAGCAAAGGCAGGGTTCCAGCGAAACAGGGCATAACGTCCACACATGGGGCAACACGACTCTTGGGGTAAACCGACCGACAGCCTAACAGACCAATACGTCGGGGAAGCTGTCGGGTTCGTCGCCGGGCAACGGTTGGGCGCCGATATAGGCAGTGATCAGCTCACGGGCGCTGGCGGCCTGGTCGTTGTCGACCTCCAGCCCCAGCAAGCCAAATATCGGCAACTCGCCCGTGCCGCCGAGCAGGTGGCGCCCCACCAGGTGCGCCTCGATGCCTTCACTGGCAAGCATCTGCTGCAGCAACTCGCCCTCCATCAGGTTTTCCGGTTCGTAGATTCGCTGCATGGGCGTACCTGTTATTCATTTTCGCTGCGGGTTTCAAGCATCCACTCGTCACCATGGACTTGAAGGCTGAAGGAGATCGGCCGGCAACACACTTGGCAGTCTTCTATATAGGTCTGGTCCCCGCCAGACAAATCCACCGTTGTCTCGACCGCTTCGCCACAATAAGGACAATCGTACATCGCAGTTTCCAGCATCGCAGTCTCCCAGGTGACTTGTGCGTATAATCGCCGGTCTATTTACAGGGCTATTTCCGGCAGAGCCAGTTTACTCACGCCGCCCCTGCTATTTCCTTTACTTACCCTAGCCGTTTCTAACAAGAGAGCATGATGGGCGAATTCGATACCATCCGACCTTACAACGACAGCGAAGTCCCGGCAGTGCTGGCGCGTCTGTTCAGTGACAAGGCCTTTCTGGACATCCTGACCCACTTCCGCTTCCCGCGGTTTGCCGGCGCCCTGGGCTGGCTGCTCAAGCCGATGATCGCGCGCAAACTGCGCCGTGAGTTCGCCGGCGTCACCACCGTGGCCACGCTGCAGGACAAAGTCGAGTACTACGTCGACCACACCATCGACCGGGCGACCGACGGCGTGACCTATACCGGCGTCGAGCAACTGAAATCCGGCACCGCCTATCTGTTTCTGGCCAACCACCGCGACATCGTGATGGACCCGGCCTTCGTCAACTACGCCGTGTACCACGCCGGCCTGCCGACGCCGCGCATCGCCATCGGCGACAACCTGCTGCAAAAGCCGTTTGTCAGCGACCTGATGCGCCTGAACAAGAGCTTCATCGTGCACCGTTCGATCACCGGGCGAAAGGAGAAGATGGCGGCTTACAACCTGCTGTCGGCCTACATCAACCACTCGATCCGCAACGACTGCCAGTCGATCTGGATCGCCCAGGCTGAAGGCCGGGCCAAGGATGGTGATGACCGTACCGAATCGGCGATTCTCAAGATGTTCCACGTCAGCCGCAAGGACGAGCCGTTTGCCGAGGTCATCCAGTCGTTGAACCTGACGCCGGTGTCCATCAGCTACGAGTACGACCCTTGCGATGCCGCCAAGGCCCGCGAGCTGTATATCCGCGCCACCACCGGCACCTACACCAAGGCACCGGGCGAGGATGATGTGAGCATTGCCCTGGGCATTACCGGCTATAAAGGTCGGGTGCACGTGAACTTTGCGCCGCCGATCACCGAGCGCTTTGAAGACACCAAGCTGCTGGCACTGGAAATGGATCGGCAGATCCTCGGTGGCTACCGCTTGTTTCCGGTGCACTACCTGGCGTACGCGCAGTGGAGTGACGCCGACCCGCAATTGCAGGTGCCCAAGGCGGCGGATGTGTTCCCGGCCGATGAACTGGCCAAGGCCAAGGCGGAATGGGAGCGGCGCCTGAACGAGTGCCCGGCGGAGCACCGGCCTTACCTGGTGGTGCAGTATGCGACGCCGGTACGCAACCAATACCGAGTCAAGGCTGGGATCCCCCTGTAACAGTGAGCCCACAGGGGATATGTGGCAGGCGCTGATTCTGCAGGCAGTACATGGCCAGTGTGGGAGCTGGCTTGCCTGCGATAGCGGTGGTTCAGTTAAAGATTCAGTGGCTGATACGCCGCCTTCGCGGGCAAGCCCGCTCCCACATTTGACTTGCAGTAGCCTTAAAAGCGGGTGCTGAGCCAGGAGATGGCCAGGGCCAGGCCAAGGCAGGCGAACCCGACGCGGTACGCCAGGCGATGCGCCCGCTCGGTGCGCGTATCCAGAAACAGCATCGGCTGGTCGATAGCGCGCTCTTCGCTGCGCAGGGCCAGCTCGGCCATCGCACGTTGTGCATGCAGGCGGGTGATGAACAGCACCCAGGCGCCCGAGCAGGCAACCAATAGGGCAACAATATTAATGAGCAGTGCGGGCAGCGCCATCGCAAACCTCGGTGAACCAGTGTTCGGGTATCAGTCCAGATACACACCTGAACGACAGTCGCCTCCTGCGCCTTTAATGCTCCTTCCCCATGGACGGCTAATGTATCCAGTAATTTACGCCGTCACCTGAACGTCACCTTAACAAGCCACTCTGTTGCCCTTCGACGCTTGAGGAGCTTGTCATGTTGCATGCGCAAAACCAGGATCGGCTGTACCTGATCGCCCAGAGCGAGGAACAGGAGGCGCTGATCGGCAGCCTCGCGTTCAACGTTCAGGACCGCCATTGGCTGGTGTATTGCGCCCTCGGCGGGCACCAGCATGCCGACCTGCCGGAGCTGGATTTGCTCACCGGTGTGAGCATGCTGGACTTTTATGTCGATACGGCGGCATGACCAAACCACAGGCACAAAAAAACCGGGCCCAGTGATGAGCCCGGTTTTTTGTGTGCGACTTATTGCGCGCTGAGCAGTTGACCGATGCTTGGGTCTTTGAACAGGCGGGTCAAGGCATCGCTGAGCACGTCGCTGACCAGCTTGGTGTTGGTTTCCTGGTTGGGCGACATGCCGAAACGCTGGTTGAGCGAGGCAGCGTAGCGGCCACTGTAGCGGCGGGTACCGGCGCTGACGTCAGACTTGAAAGTGGCGCCGATGGAAGCCTCGGTCACATACAGGCCGTCTTTGGGCGACTGGTATTTCAGCTCCGCCAGGGTCACGGTCAGTTGCGGCACGCCTGGCGAGTTGGTTGGCGTAAAACCCAACAAGCGCACGGCGGCTTCGGCCTGGGCCTGCAACTTGGGCAGCACATCCTGGCCGTTCACCGAAATCAGTGCAGTCTCCGGGTACAGGCCGCCACGCGAGCCCAGGGTCGGCGACGGACGACCGTCTACCACGCGTACCGACACCGGCTGGCCATGGCCTACCGCAGCCAACGGCGCAGTGACTTTAGGTTGCGGGCTGAGTTGTTGCGGGCTGTTGGCGCAGCCGACAAGGGTCAAACTGGTCACAGTGATCAAACCGAACAACAGGCGTTGCAACATCGCATTTCTCCAGGACTAGGCGCAGACAGGTCGCCAGTATAACGGTGCACGCGCGCCACTCACCAGCGATCCTGAACGACGGCTGAAGCCGCTGTGCAAATTACAAATTCGCATAAATTCGTCACCCCAGTGTCATGCCACACTGGCAACCTTCAAGCATGTAACACACCAGGTACACAGCCATGCGCCTTCTCAAGACCCTGTTCATGTCGCACGCCCGTCACCGCCACTTTGCCCTGCTCGACGCCCACGGTCATTGCCTGGCTTTCAAGCAGTGCAGCCTGCCGCCCGTCGGTGAAGGCTGGGTGGAAGTAACCGAGACTCACCTGGGCTGGATGCACCGCCCACTGCCGGCCAGCGCCCGGGTCAGCCCGCAGGTTTTTCGCCCACGGCACCGGCAAGCGTTGGCCTCCTGACCGACGCCCTAATAAAAGTCATAAAACACGCCCATTTCCCTGGCGTTCTTCGCTACAATCTCCCCCCGATTATAAGGACGTCTCCTGATCGGGCCTCGCAGCATCGTTAATGCCCAGGCATTAGCCCCCAAAATCGCCCACAGAGAGCCGCCCACACAGATCGAGTGAAGCTGGCGTGCTTGCTGTTTCCTTTGCAAACCACCCCGTCTTTTATCGAATCTGCCAGAGCTGCCATTGCGCTCGGCCACTTGAGTTGTTTGCCCGTTTTGCCGCGTGTCGGCAGAGGTTTGCGGGCCAGGTGCCAGGCTGGGGCAGCCCTTTTTTGAGGTTCACGTCTTCAAAAGAGCGTGAAAAAACGGGTTTTCACAACTTCACAAGAGTGTGGCGAGCAAATGAATAGTTTGGCGTTTGTACAAGCACCATCAGCGTCTGGAACAGCCCAATTACACAGGACCGAGCACGCCTCAAAAACCGGAGCTTGAGCCTGTCCGCTACGGATTGGTTGCACGAATCGCACGCTTTGACCATAAGTCGAATTGCCACAGGCGCCCATGAATGCGTTCATAGGCAGATTAGCCCGGCAGGAAGCGTGTGCTGAAGTTGCAAAGAATTGCGAATCGGACATGGCGATCCTGGCCATGGGTAACCTGGGGCAACACGTGAACCGCCCCGTCACTCCTGGCAGCCATGCCGACAATTTGGTGCTGCAGATTTTGGAGACGCGTTAAATGGCGCATAACGAAGCAGTCGACGTAGTACTGGTAGGGGCCGGCATCATGAGTGCCACCCTGGCCGTACTGCTCAAAGAGCTCGACCCCGGCCTCACGCTGGAAGTCGTTGAGCTGATGGATTCGGGTGCCGCGGAGAGTTCCAACCCGTGGAACAACGCCGGTACCGGCCACGCCGGGCTGTGCGAGCTGAACTACACGCCGCAGGCCGCCGATGGTTCCATCGACATCAAGAAAGCCGTGCACATCAACACCCAGTTCGAGGTGTCGAAACAGTTCTGGGCTTACCTGACCAAGAAGGGCACCTTTGGCTCGTCCAAGTCGTTCATCAGCCCGGTGCCGCACCTGAGCTTCGTGCAGGGCGACAAAGGCGTGTCTTTCCTCAAGAAGCGCTTTGAGACCCTCAGCCAGCACCACGCGTTTTCGGACATGCACTACACCGAAGACCGCAGTGAAATGGCCGAGTGGATGCCGCTGATGATGCCCGGCCGCCCGCTCGACGAAAAAATTGCCGCCACCCGCGTGATGAACGGCACCGACGTCAACTTTGGCGCCCTGACCAACCAACTGCTCAGCCACCTGACCAGTTCGCCAGACGCCCAGGTCAAGTACTGCAAGCGCGTAACCGGCCTCAAGCGCAACGGCGCGGGTTGGACCGTGAGCATCAAGGACGTCAACAGCGGCAACAGCCGCGACGTCGACGCCAAGTTTGTGTTCCTCGGCGCTGGCGGCGCGGCGCTGCCGTTGCTGCAGGCCTCGGGCATCGAAGAGAGCAAAGGCTTCGGCGGCTTCCCGGTGAGCGGCCAGTGGCTGCGTTGCGACAACCCGGAAGTGGTCAAGCAGCACCAGGCCAAGGTCTACAGCCAGGCTGCCGTGGGCTCGCCACCGATGTCCGTGCCGCACCTGGACACCCGCGTAGTGGATGGCAAGAAATCCCTGCTGTTCGGGCCATACGCCGGCTTCACCACCAAGTTCCTCAAGCACGGCTCGTTCCTTGACCTGCCGATGTCGATTCGCGCCGGCAACATCGGCCCGATGCTGGCCGTGGCCCGCGACAACATGGACCTGACCAAGTACCTGGTCAGCGAAGTGCGCCAGTCCATGGAACAGCGCCTGGAATCCCTGCGTCGCTTCTACCCCGAGGCGAAAGCCGAAGACTGGCGCCTGGAAGTGGCCGGCCAACGCGTGCAGATCATCAAGAAAGACCCAAAGAAAGGCGGCGTGCTGCAATTCGGCACTGAGTTGGTCGCAGCCAAGGAGGGTTCGCTCGCGGCACTGTTGGGTGCCTCCCCAGGCGCTTCGGTCACCGTCTCGATCATGCTGGAGTTGATCGAGCGTTGCTTCCCGCAGAAAGCTGCCGGTGAGTGGGCTACCAAGCTGCACGAGATCTTCCCGGCGCGCGAGAAAGTGCTGGAGACGGATGCCGAGCTGTATCGCCAGATCAACACGCAAAACAACATCAGCCTTGAGCTGGTGGACCCTGTAGCAGCGAGCTCGCTCGCGAAAAACGTCAACGATAACGCAGCGCAAGTGGATTAACGCAGCGCTCTCAGGTTCTTCGCGAGCAAGCTCGCTCCTACAGGTAAAAGCAAAACGCCCCGGACTCTCATGAGGCCGGGGCGTTTTTTTGTGGCTCGGATAATCAGCCGCGGGCGTTGTCGATCAGCTCGATGTATTCGGCGGCGTTGCGCTGGTCCTTGATCAGGTCGACGAAGGTCTGGCCATGCTCGTCCTTGCCGTCCAGATCCAGGCCTGCTGCTTTGAAAAAGCCCAGGAACCGCTCGAAGTCGTCGATACGCAGGCCGCGATAAGCCTTGATCAGTTTGTGCAGGGACGGCGACGTCGCATCAACCGGCTCGAAGTCCAGGAACAACTTGATCTGGTCGTCACCGATTTCGTCGCCAATCACCTGTTTCTTATCTTTACGCATTACCGACTCCAGCCTGCAGACATTTACACGGGGTTTGAAGTCTACCTGCGCGACGCCGGATGTGGGAGGGGGCTTACCCTAATACCTGTAGGAGCGAGCTTGCTCGCGAAAAACTCAAAGGCGTCGCGTTTATTCAGCAAGCACGCGTTATCGTTGACGTTTTTCGCGAGCAAGCTCGCTCCTACATTTGGATGTCAGTGTTCAGTCGAACTGGGCAAGCATCCAGCGATGATACTCAGCCATACCAGCCTCGCCTTCGCGGGGTGCCCAGTCGGCCAGCTCACCTTCACCGACTGCGCGGTAAGGGCCAGCCTTGCATTCAAACATGATGCTGTCCGGTTCAAGCACTACCAAGCCATGGAACACGCCGGGCGACAGGTCGACGCCCTGGCATTCCCCGCCCGCTTGCAATACACGGGTGCTCAACACCTCACCTGTCTCGCTGAAAATCAGGATACCCAGGCGCCCTTTGAGCACCAGCAAGGTCTCCGCCTTATCGGCGCTCAGGTGGCGGTGAGGCTGCACATAGGTGCTGGGCTGCAAGCCGACCGCCATGCGATGACAAGGCTCTTGCATCTCATGGAAGTTAACGTTTTGACGGCCACGGGGGCTGGCGGCCGCTTTCTCGGCCAACTCGGCAAACAGCGTCTGATCAAGAAAGCGGGCCATCGATTACATTCCTTTAACGGCGTAGATGCCATTGGCGTTACGCCAGTAGCCCTTGTAGTCCATGCCATACCCGAAGATATAACGGTCGACGCACGGCAGCCCGACAAAATCGGCTTTGAGCTCTGGGCGAGCCTTGCGGTCGTGGTCTTTGTCGATCAGCACAGCAGTGTGCACTTTGCGTGCGCCGGCATGTTTGCAGAAGTCGATGATCGCACCCAGGGTGTGACCTTCATCGAGAATGTCATCGATGATCAGCACGTCACGGTCGATGAACGACACTTCCGGCTTGGCCTTCCAGAACAAGTCGCCGCCGCTGGTTTCATTGCGATAGCGGGTGGCATGCAGGTAAGAGGCTTCCAGCGGGAACTGCAGGTGAGTCAGCAATTTGCCGGCGAAGATCAGGCCACCGTTCATCACGCAGAAGACCACCGGGTTGGTGTCGGCCATTTCGCGGGTGATGTGCGCGCCGACCTTGGCGATCGCTGCTTCGACTTGCGCTTCGGTGTACAGGCAGTCAGCCTCGTGCATGATTTGACGGATATGCTCGAGATCAGCAGACATGGCGCTCTCCAAGGGGGTGCTGTGGCAAGAAAAGCGGGCGAAGGTACGCTTCTCGTGCGCTCCAATCAAGCCTTTATGGACTAACGTACTTGATGTCTATAGGACAACACCCTCGGATAGATTAATCTAGGCCGGTTTTTTTGCCCGCCGCCGGAGCCTTTCCTATGCCCACTCGCGAGATCCGCCACCCGCTGATCCGACACAAACTCGGCCTTATGCGCCGTGCCGACATTAGCACGAAGAACTTCCGTGAGCTTGCTCAGGAAGTCGGAGCGTTGCTCACTTACGAAGCCACCAAGGATTTGCCCCTGGAAACCTACGAGATCCCCGGTTGGGCCGGTCCCGTACAGGTGGAGAAAATCGCCGGTAAGAAAATTACCGTCGTCCCTATCCTGCGTGCCGGTATCGGCATGCTTGAAGGTGTACTCAGCCTGATCCCCGGCGCCAAGGTTAGCGCCGTGGGCGTAGCCCGCAATGAAGAAACACTGCAGGCCCACACCTACCTGGAAAAACTCGTCCCGGAAATCAACGAACGCCTGGCCATGATCATCGACCCGATGCTCGCCACCGGCAGTTCCATGGTTGCCACCATCGACCTGCTGAAAAAAGCCGGTTGCCGGGACATCCGCGCCATGGTGCTGGTGGCCGCGCCCGAAGGCATCGCCGCCGTCGAGAAGGCCCATCCGGATGTACAGATCTACACCGCGTCCATCGATGAGCGCCTGAACGAACACGGCTACATCATCCCGGGCCTTGGCGATGCCGGTGACAAGATCTTCGGCACCAAGCAGAAGGACGCGTGAGCATGCAGGATGAATTCAACGACCCGCTTTGGCGCCAGATCCTGTCTGGCGCACAAATGCTCTTCGTAGCATTTGGCGCGTTGGTGTTGATGCCGCTGATCACAGGTCTTGATCCAAACGTCGCGCTGTTTACCGCAGGCCTGGGCACATTGCTGTTCCAGGTGGTGACAGGGCGGCAGGTGCCGGTATTTCTGGCATCGAGCTTCGCGTTCATCACCCCGATCATTCTCGCCAAGGGCCAGTTCGGCCTGGCCGCGACCATGGGCGGGGTGATGGCGGCGGGTTTCGTCTATACGTTCCTGGGCCTGGCCGTGAAGGTCAAGGGCACCGGTTTTATCGATCGGCTGCTGCCGCCCGTGGTGATCGGCCCGGTGATCATCTCGATCGGCCTGGCCATGGCGCCGATTGCCGCCAATATGGCCATGGGCAAGTCCGGCGACGGTGCCGAGTTGATCCATTACCAGACGGCGATGCTGATCTCGATGCCAGCGCTGCTCACCACCTTGATCGTGGCCGTGTTCGGCAAGGGCATTTTCCGCCTGGTGCCGATCATCTCCGGTGTGCTGGTGGGCTTTGCCATGTCGTTCTACTTTGGTGTGGTCGACACGGCGAAAATCGCCGCGGCACCGTGGTTCGCCCTGCCCCACTTCACCGCGCCGGAGTTCAACTGGCAGGCGATCCTGTTTATCGTCCCGGTGGCCCTGGCCCCGGCGATCGAGCATATCGGTGGTGTGATTGCGGTAGGCAGCGTGACCGGCCGCGATTACCTGAAAAAGCCTGGCCTGCATCGCACGCTGCTGGGTGACGGTATCGCCACCACGGCTGCCGGCATGTTTGGCGGCCCGCCGAACACCACCTACGCCGAGGTGACCGGCGCCGTGATGCTGACCAAGAACTACAACCCGAAGATCATGACCTGGGCGGCAGTGTTTGCCATCAGCCTGGCGTTCATCGGCAAGTTCGGCGCGCTGTTGCAGAGCATCCCCGTGCCGGTGATGGGCGGGATTCTGTGCCTGCTGTTCGGCTCGATTGCCGCGGTGGGGATGAACACGCTGATTCGCCACAAGATCGATCTGGGCGAGGCGCGCAATCTGGTGATTGTGTCGGTAACGTTGGTGTTCGGGATTGGCGGTGTGCTGGTGGGTACCGGCACCGGCCCGGATGATTTCGGCCTCAAGGGCATCGCCCTGTGTGCGGTGGTAGCGATTGGCTTGAACTTGCTGCTACCGGGCAATGATGGCTGGAAGAACAAGAAGCCGGATGATGAGCCGCTGATCTAAGCCTCCCAGTTTTCAGGTGTAGCTCATGGCCTCATCGCGGGCAAGCCCGGCTCCCACAGGGAAATGCAGTTTCCTGTGGGAGCCGGGCTTGCCCGCGATGAGGCCCTTATAGCCTATGAAGAATCAGAGCTCGCCGAGCCCGTCGATCAGCGCCTGGTTCTGCTCTGGCGTCCCGATACTGATCCGCAGGAACTGGGCAATCCGCTCCTGCTTGAAGTGCCGCACAATCACCCCTTGCTCGCGCAACTTGGCGGCCAGCCCTGCAGCGTCATGCTGCGGGTGACGCGCGAAGATGAAGTTCGCCGCCGACGGCAACACCTCAAACCCCTTGCCTTGCAATTGCGCGACGACCTGATTGCGACTGTCGATCACCCACTGGCAGGTTTTCTCAAAGTATTCACGGTCGTCAAACGCGGCCGCCGCGCCAACAATCGCCAACCGATCCAACGGGTAGGAGTTGAAGCTGTTCTTGACCCGCTCCAGTGCCTCGATCAGGTCTGGGTGGCCCACGGCCAGGCCTACGCGCAAACCGGCCAGTGAGCGCGATTTGGAGAGGGTCTGGGTTACCAACAGGTTCGGGTAACGGTCGACCAGGCTGATGGCGGTTTCACCGCCGAAATCGATATAGGCTTCATCGACCACCACCACCGAATCCGGGCTGGCCTTGAGGATCTGCTCCACCGCGTCCAGCGCCAGCACGCAGCCGGTGGGCGCGTTCGGGTTGGGGAAGATGATCCCGCCGTTGGGCCTGGCATAGTCAGCGGCGCGAATCTGGAACTGCTCGTCCAATGCCACCGCGTCGAACGTGATGCCGTACAGGCCGCAGTACACCGGATAGAAGCTGTAGCTGATATCCGGGAACAGCAGCGGCAGATCGTGCTGGAACAGGCCATGGAAGATGTGCGCCAGGACTTCATCGGAACCGTTGCCCAGGAACACCTTGCCGGCGTCGATCCCGTAATAGTTGGCCACGGCCTGCTTGAGCAGGTCGCTGTTGGGGTCCGGGTACAGGCGCAAGTTGTCGTTCAACTCGGCCTGCATTGCCGCCAGCGCCTTGGGCGATGGGCCGTAGGGGTTTTCGTTGGTGTTGAGCTTGACCAGCTTGGTCAGCTTCGGTTGCTCACCAGGTACGTAAGGCACCAGGTCCTTGACGAAAGGGCTCCAGAATTTGCTCATGCCTCACTCTCCCTTGACGATGCGGTATTCAGCGCTGCGTGCGTGCGCGCTGAGGGATTCACCACGGGCCAGCACCGAGGCGGTCTTGCCCAACTCGGAAGCGCCTTGTGGCGAGCAGAAGATAATCGACGAGCGCTTCTGGAAGTCATACACCCCCAGCGGCGACGAGAAACGTGCCGTGCCGGAGGTCGGCAACACGTGGTTGGGGCCGGCGCAGTAGTCGCCCAGGGCTTCGCTGGTGTGGCGGCCCATGAAGATCGCCCCGGCGTGACGGATCGACGGCAACCAAGCCTGTGGGTCCGCTACGGACAGCTCAAGGTGTTCAGGTGCGATGCGGTTGGCCACTTCGATGGCCTGCTCCATGTCACGCACCAGAATCAGCGCACCACGGCCGTTGATCGATTTTTCGATGATCTCGGCACGCTCCATGGTCGGCAGCAGTTTATTGATGCTGGCGGCGACCTTGTCGAGGAACTCGGCATCGGGGCTGACCAGGATCGCCTGGGCGTCTTCATCGTGCTCCGCCTGGGAGAACAGGTCCATGGCGATCCAGTCCGGGTCGGTCTGGCCGTCGCACACCACAAGGATTTCCGAAGGGCCGGCGATCATGTCGATACCGACCTGGCCAAACACATGGCGCTTGGCGGTGGCGACGTAGATGTTGCCAGGGCCAACCACCTTGTCGACCTTCGGCACGCTTTCGGTGCCATAGGCCAGCGCTGCGACGGCTTGGGCGCCACCGATGGTGAACACCCGGTCGACGCCGGCGATGCAGGCGGCAGCCAGCACCAACTCGTTGATTTCGCCACGGGGGGTCGGCACCACCATGACCACTTCGGTCACGCCGGCGACTTTGGCCGGGATCGCATTCATCAACACCGACGATGGATACGACGCCTTGCCGCCCGGCACGTACAAGCCGGCGCGGTCCAGTGGCGTGACCTTCTGGCCCAGCACCGTGCCGTCGGCCTCGGTGTAGCTCCAGGAGTCCTGCTTCTGTTTTTCGTGGTAGCTGCGTACCCGCGCCGCTGCGACTTCCAGGGCTTCGCGCTGCGGTGCGGTAATGCGCGTCAGCGCCAGCTCCAGGCGTTCACGCGGCAGGATCAGGTCAGCCATGGACTTTACGTCCAAGCCGTCGAACTGGCGGGTGAAGTCCACCAGCGCCGCATCACCGCGCTCGCGCACGGCCTTGATGATGTCGAGCACCCGCTGGTTGACCGAGTCGTCGGACACGCTTTCCCAGCTCAGCAGATGATCCAGATGATGGGCGAAATCCGGGTCGGCAGCGTTGAGTCGGGCAATTGCAGTGGACGTGGTCATAGCGAGGGCCTCAATAGAATTGGCAAAAACTCAGGCGCCCTAAACTAGCAGTCGTTTCCGCTTGGGCACCTGAGAATTCTGGCTATGAGGCGGATAGACGGGCGCAGCTTTTCAGCTACGCGGGTGAGTCAACCGCGGTGTCGAGACTCCACTGCCTTGCGCAGGGTGTCGATCAACGCCTGAATACGGGCGTGCTGCATCTTCATCGATGCCTTGTTGACGATCAGGCGGGAGCTGATGTCAGCGATGAAATCCTGGGGCTCCAGACCGTTGGCGCGCAGGGTGTTGCCGGTGTCGACCACGTCGATGATCTTGTCGGCCAGGCCGATCAGCGGTGCCAGCTCCATGGAGCCGTAGAGCTTGATGATATCGACCTGACGACCTTGTTCGGCGTAGTAGCGCTTGGCAACGTTGACGAACTTGGTGGCGACCCGCAGGCGCCCCTTGGGCTCGACGTCACCGACACGGCCGGCGGTCATTAGCTTGCACAGGGCGATGCGCAGGTCCAAGGGCTCGTACAGGCCCTGGCCGCCGTATTCCATCAGCACGTCCTTGCCGGCGACACCCAGGTCGGCGGCGCCATGTTCAACGTAAGTCGGCACGTCGGTAGCCCGCACGATCAGCAGGCGCACGTCGTCCTGGGTCGTGGGGATGATCAGCTTGCGGCTCTTGTCCGGATTCTCGGTCGGCACGATGCCCGCTTCAGCCAGAAGCGGCAACGTGTCGTCAAGGATGCGGCCCTTGGACAGTGCGATGGTCAACATGGGAAATGTCAGTCCTTCATCAGGCTATTGCTGTCCGGTCGCAAACGGCGCCAGACACAGATCGAGGCCATGACAGCCTCGATTTGAAACAAACCAGTGTTTGTAGGAGCGAGCTTGCTCGCGAAGAACGTCAAAGATAACGCGTTTATTCAGAGTCAACGCGGTGCACATGAGGCCTTCGCGAGCAAGCTCGCTCCTACAGGGCAGCGGGAACTAGCCCGGTACGCGGCGGATTTTTGCGCCGAGCATCTGCAGTTTCTCTTCGATGCACTCGTAACCACGGTCTATGTGGTAGATGCGGTCGATCAGGGTGTCGCCGTCGGCGCACAGTGCCGAGATTACCAGGCTGGCCGAAGCACGCAGGTCGGTGGCCATGACTGGCGCGCCCTTGAGCTTGTCGATGCCGGTGACGATGGCGGTGTTGCCTTCGACCTGGATCTTGGCGCCCATGCGGTGCAGTTCATACACGTGCATGAAGCGGTTTTCGAAGATGGTCTCGATCACGGCACCGGTGCCTTCGGCAATCGCGTTCAGGGAGATGAACTGCGCTTGCATGTCGGTCGGGAACGCCGGGTACGGAGCGGTACGCACGTTGACAGCTTTTGGCCGCTTGCCGTGCATGTTCAGCTCGATCCAGTCTTCGCCGGTGGTGATCTCTGCGCCGGCTTCCTTGAGTTTTTCCAGGACGGCTTCAAGGATGGTCGGATCGGTGTCCTTGACCTTCACACGGCCACCGGTCACGGCAGCGGCAACCAGGTAGGTGCCGGTCTCGATGCGGTCAGGCATGACTTTGTAAGTGGCGGTGTGCAGACGCTCTACGCCATCAATCGTGATGGTGTCGGTGCCAGCACCGGAAACCTTCGCGCCCATGGCGTTGAGGAAGTTAGCCAGGTCGACCACTTCCGGCTCGCGCGCGGCGTTCTGCAGCACGCTGCGGCCTTTGGCCAGGGCAGCGGCCATCATGATGTTCTCGGTACCGGTCACACTGACGGTATCAAAGAAGAAGTTCGCGCCCCGTAGACCGCCTTCTGGCGCCTTGGCCTTGATGTAGCCGCCTTCGACGTCGATGACTGCGCCCATGGCCTCAAGGCCACGGATGTGCAGGTCGACCGGACGCGAACCAATGGCGCAACCGCCAGGCAAGGCCACTTCGGCTTCGCCGAAACGGGCAACCATCGGGCCCAGCACCAGGATCGACGCACGCATGGTTTTCACCAGTTCGTACGGTGCGATCAGGGTCTTGATGGTGCGTGGGTCGATTTCAACGGCCAGCTTCTCGTCGATCACCGGCTCAATGCCCATGCGACCGAACAGCTCGATCATGGTGGTGATGTCGTGCAAGTGCGGCAGGTTGGCCACGGTCACCGGGCCATCGCACAGCAGGGTCGCTGCCAGGATCGGCAAGGCGGAGTTTTTCGCACCGGAAATGCGGATCTCGCCATCAAGGCGGGCACCGCCGGTAATAATCAATTTATCCATAAGAATCTCGACGCCTTGGGGGCTCAGGTGCGCTCGGCCCAGGCCGCGCGGCTGAAAAATTTCATAGTGACCGCGTGGATGCTGCCATCGGCGATCCATGGGTTCAAATGGGTATAGATCTGCTGCTGACGCTTGACCGGGCTCAATGCCGCCAGTTCATCGCTAATCACGTTCAGCTGGAAATTGCAGCCTTCGCCTTCAACTTCTATGTTCGTTTCCGGCAGCTTTCCTTCAAGGAAGCTCTTAACTTCTAGGGCCTGCATGCTCAACCTCTATCGGCGCCCAGTGCGCACGGGTCGCACATCATACAAAAAAGCCCCGCGCCTGCGAACCCCGCATAGCAGGACTCTGACGGGGGGCTTTTCTAATAATGTGTATTAAGGATGCGCCAGCAGCTCGGTCAAACCGGAAACTTCGGCAATTTCACGCATGTCTTCCGGCAACGCACGGATGCTGACCGGCTTTTTTGCCGCTTCGGCATCACGCATGAAGCACAGCAACAACGACAGGCCGACACTGCTGGACTTGGTCACCGCCGAGCAATCGAGCACCAGCTCTGGCGCCTTGCTGGCCTTGATCAGCGCCTGGCCTTGCTTGCGCAGGTCAGGCCCGGTGCGGTAATCCAGCACGCCGCTGAGGAACAGCTCGCCGGCATCGCCGATACGAACAGCCGACTCGGTCATTGCGCAGGCTTCCCGGCAGCTTTGTCGGTTTCTTCCTTGGCCTTGGCCACTTCACCGGCCCAACCATTGATGGTCTTGTCCAGGTCGTTGCCATTGCGCTGCATCGCGTCGGCGAACTGGTCACGGAACAGCTTGCCGATGTTGATACCGTTGATGATCACGTTGCGCAGTTTCCACTCGCCATTGATCTTCGTCAGGGTGTAGGACACTGGGTACACGGCACCATTGCTGCCGGAGACTTTCATCCCGACTTCGGCGCGGTCGCCCGACTCGTCCTTGGGCGGGTCAACGATAATGCCCTGGTTGTTGTACTCCAGCAGGGCGTTACCGTAGAACTGGAACAGACCCTTCTTGAAGTTCTCTTGGAACGTTTGCATCTGGGCAGGCGTAGCCTTGCGCGAATACTTGACCGTCATGATGCTCTTGGAGATGCCTTCAGCATCGACCACAGGGCCAACGATCGTGTTGAGCGCGTTGTAGAACTTGGAAGGGTCTTGCTTGTACTGTTCTTTGTTAGCCTTGAGGTCAGCCAGCATTCTGCTGGTGGTGTCCTGCACCAAATCGTGGGCAGAACCTGCCGCGTTGGCCATCATCGGCAATGCTGCAAGCAGTACCAGCAGGCCACGTCGCAAGGTAGAGATCATGAACAGATTCCTCATTTGGCGTCTTTATTGACCGTATTGAGCAAAAATTTTCCGATCAGGTCTTCAAGCACCAGCGACGACTGTGTGTCGTGGATGGTCGAACCATCCTTGAGCAGGGCTGTTTCCCCACCCACGCTGACACCGATGTACTTCTCGCCCAGCAACCCCGCAGTGAGGATAGATGCTGTGGAGTCAGTCGGCAGATTATCTACCTTCTTGTCCAGTTGCATCGTCACCCGACCGGTAAAGCTGTCGCGATCCAGATCGATTGCCGTGACCTTGCCGATGGTGACACCGGCCATGGTCACTTTGGATCTGACCGTCAAACCGGCGATATTGTCGAAGTACGCGTAAAGTTTATAGGTATCGGCGGTAGGGCTGGCCGAAAGGCCGCTGACTCGCAGGGCCAACAACAGTAAAGCCAGGATGCCAGCCAGCAAGAAAAGGCCGACACCGATTTCCACAGTGCGGTTTTGCATCAGAAATCTCCAAACATCAAGGCGGTCAAAATGAAGTCAAGGCCCAGTACCGCCAGCGAGGCGTACACAACGGTCTTGGTAGTGGCACGGCTGATCCCCTCTGAAGTGGGCTCGCAGTCATAGCCTTGGAATACGGCAATCCAGGTCACCACAAAGGCAAAGACAATGCTCTTTATGATGCCGTTGAGCACGTCACCGGTGAAGGTCACGCTGTTTTGCATGTTGGCCCAGTAGGAGCCGTCGTAGACTCCCAGCCAGTCAACCGCCACCCACGAACCACCCCAGATACCCACCACGCTGAAGATCATCGCCAGCAATGGCAGGGAAATGAAGCCGGCCCACAGGCGCGGGGCAACAATGTACTTGAGCGGGTCCACGCCGATCATTTCCAGGCTGGACAGCTGCTCGGTGGACTTCATATTGCCGATTTCAGCAGTCAGCGCCGAACCTGCACGCCCCGCGAACAACAAGGCGGTAACCACCGGGCCAAGCTCACGCAACAGGGTCAGGGCCACCATCTGCCCTACCGCCTGCTCCGAGCCGTAGCTGGAGAGGATATTGAAACCCTGCAGCGCCAGCACCATGCCGATGAACACGCCGGAGACCACGATGATCACCAGGGACATCACCCCCACCGAGTGCAGCTGCTTGACCAGCAGGCCAAAGCCGCCGCCGATGCCGCCGCGCCCCAGCAAGGCGTGGAACAGGAAAATGGTCGAACGCCCCAGCACTTCGACGATGTCGATGCCCGAGCGACCGAAAAGGCGAACCTTCTCGATAAGAGATGTCTTGCGCATCAGCGCTTCCCCAGAAGATCTGAGCGGTAGTCCGCTGCCGGAAAGTGAAAAGGCACCGGGCCATCGGGGTTGCCGGTCATGAATTGGCGAATGCGCGGGTTATCGGCGTTCATCAACTCTTCAGGCGTACCCTGCCCCAGCACCTGACCATCACCGACTACATAGAGGTAGTCGGCAATGCTCGCGGTTTCGGCCAGGTCGTGGGACACCACGATACTGGTGATCCCCAGTGCATCGTTGAGCAGACGGATCAGGCGCACCAACACGCCCATGGCGATCGGGTCCTGGCCCACGAATGGCTCGTCGTACATGAGGATCTGTGGGTCGAGGGCAATGGCCCGCGCCAGGGCGACACGGCGCTTCATGCCGCCGGACAACTCGTCCGGCATCAGGTCGATGGCACCGCGAAGGCCCACGGCCTGCAGTTTCAGCAACACGATGTCACGAATCATCTCGTCGGACAGCTGGGTGTGCACCCGCAGCGGGAAGGCCACGTTTTCGAACACATCGAGGTCGGTGAACAGCGCGCCGCTCTGGAACAGCACGCCCATGTGCTTGCGCGCATCGAACAGATCGCTGCGCGACAGCGTCGGCAGGTTCTGGCCGTTGACCCACACTTCCCCGGCACTGGGGCGCAATTGCATGCCCATCAAGCGCAACAGGGTGGTCTTGCCGCAACCGGAAGGCCCCATGATGCCCGTGACCTTGCCGCGAGGAATGCGAATATCGACGTTATTGAAGATGCTGCGCGTCCCGCGCTTGAAGGTAAGACCCTTCAGCTCGACCGCGTAGGCGTTATCGGCACTCATCTAATCTCCTTGGGATGCAGCCTTTCACTCAGACACCATGTGTGCGACTTTCGTTTTCAACTGATGCGCAATAATAAGGCACATGGGTTGGGCGGACCGAACTGGCGGCGAACTATATCACTGCTGGTACAGAGCGCCCAAGGCCGGAACAGCGCTGGTTCAGATTTGAGACAGGGAAAAAACGTTGCTTGCTATGTTACCGACGGTGCTTTTCAGTTATCCCGCGCACAAAGCCTGACGAACTTGCGTGAGGGAATCGATCATTACCGCTATAATCGCCGACTTTTCGTCAGGCTATACGATTTCAGACATGAGCCAATCCAGCGACCTTATTCAATCCGCACAACGCACCATACGCCTTGAGCTTGAAGCCGTAGAAGGCTTGCTGGCGCATATCGACGCGGATTTCGTGCGCGCCTGCGAGATGATTCTGGCCAGCAAGGGCCGCGTTGTGGTGGTCGGCATGGGCAAGTCCGGCCACATTGGCAACAAGATCGCCGCGACCTTGGCGAGCACCGGGACCACGGCGTTTTTCGTGCACCCGGCCGAAGCCAGCCACGGCGATATGGGCATGATCACCAAGGATGACGTGATTCTGGCGCTGTCCAACTCCGGCACCACCAACGAAATCGTGACCCTGTTGCCGCTGATCAAGCGCTTGGGCATCCAGATGATCAGCCTCACAGGCAACCCTGAGTCAACGCTGGCCAAGGCCGCCGACGTCAACCTGAACGTGCACGTGGCCCACGAGGCCTGCCCGCTGAACCTGGCGCCCACCTCCTCCACCACCGCCGCACTGGTGATGGGTGATGCCCTGGCGGTGGCACTGCTGGAGGCTCGCGGGTTTACCGCTGAAGACTTCGCGTTTTCCCATCCCGGTGGTGCACTGGGCCGTCGCCTGTTGCTGAAAGTGGAAAATGTGATGCACAGCGGCACAGAATTGCCGAGCGTTCCACGCGGTACCCTTTTGCGGGATGCGCTGATGGAAATGACCCGCAAGGGCTTGGGCATGACCGCCATCGTCGAGACCGATGGCCGGCTGGCCGGGATATTCACCGACGGCGACCTGCGTCGTACCCTGGACCGCACCATTGATATCCATACCGCCACCATCGACGCCGTGATGACCCCTCACGGCAAGACCGCCCGCGCCGAAATGCTCGCGGCCGAAGCGTTGAAAATCATGGAAGACCACCGGATAGGCGCTCTTATAGTGGTCGACCACGATGATCGGCCGATCGGGGCCCTTAACCTTGGCGACTTGCTGCGCGCAGGAGTGATGTAAATGACCAGCGACCTGATGCAACGCGGTAAGAACATCAAACTGGCGATTTTCGACGTTGACGGCGTGCTGACGGATGGCCGCCTGTACTTCCTCGAAGACGGCAGCGAATTCAAGACCTTCAACACCCTCGACGGCCAAGGCATCAAGATGCTGATGGCAGCGGGCGTGCAAACCGCAATTATCAGCGGTCGAAAAACACCGGTTGTGGAACGCCGCGCACAAAACCTCGGTATTCCTCACCTGTATCAGGGCCGCGAGGATAAACTGGTGGTACTGGACGAGCTTCTTGGCCAACTCAACCTAAGCTATGAACAGGTCGCCTATCTGGGCGACGACCTGCCAGACCTGCCGGTGATTCGCCGGGTGGGCCTGGGCATGGCCGTCGCGAATGCCGCAACGTTTGTGCGCGAACACGCCCATGGCATCACCACCGCCCGTGGCGGCGAAGGTGCCGCCCGCGAGTTCTGCGAGTTGATCCTGCGTGCCCAGGGCAGTCTTGAAGCGGCCCACGCCGCCTACCTATAGAGCGTTATATGCTGAGCAAAAAGATTCGCAACTTCCTGTTATTCGGGGTCATCGCCGCGCTGCTCCTGGCGGTGGGCTACTGGAATATCAGCCCGGAGCGCTTTCTCGACAAGCCTGTTGCGCAGGTTGACGAAGGCCTAATCGACTATTACGCCACCAATGCCTACAGCATTCAGTACCTGCCCGACGGCAAGGTGCAGTATGAATTGACGTCGGACAAGGTCGAGCACTTGAAGGTAGCCGACGTCAGCCTGCTGACCAATCCGGACCTGAACCTGTATCGCGGCACCGAATTTCCCTGGCACGTGACCAGCAAGCGTGGCGAAGTGAACTCGGACGGCACCGAAGTTGAACTGATCGACTCGGTTCGCGTCGCACGTACAGACGCGCAGAACCGTGACACCATCATTACCAGCAGTCGCATGACCGTATTCCCACAGAAGCAATATGCGCAGACCGAGCAAGACGTTAGAATCGACGGCGCTGGCGGTGTATCGACTGGCAAGGGAATGAAAGCGTATTTGAAAGAAAGCAGGATACACCTGCTATCGAACGTAAGAGGACAGTATGAGGCTCGTTAAAACCCTCCCTATTTTGCTCGGTCTGGGCGCAGCACTGGGAAGCGTGAGCGCCTGGGCTCTGCCGAACGATAGCCAGCAACCGATCCATATTTCGGCTGACGATGCACAGCTCGATGACAAGAAAGGTGTCGCCACCTATACCGGCGGCGTGATCATCACCCAGGGCTCGATGAAGATCACCGGCAACACGGTGACCCTGACGCGCACCCAGGCAGGCGACATTGACGTGGTGACATCGGTGGGCAACCTGGCTTATTTCGAGCAGAAGCAGTCCGCCACCGACACCGGCCCGATGAAGGGCTACGGTAAGACCATCCAGTATCACGCCCAGCAGAATCGTATCGTACTGATCGACCAGGCCAAGGTACTTAGCCCCGACGGCAACTCGACCGAAGGTGAAAAAATCACCTATGACACCGTCAAGCAGATCGCCAACGCCGGTCGCGCCAACGGCAACAAGGTCACCGCACCGCGCCCACGCATCGACATGGTTATCCAGCCGAAGAAGAAGGCCGAGTAATGGCAACCCTGAAAGCCCAGCACCTGGCCAAAGCCTATAAAAGCCGCCAGGTGGTACGCGATGTCAGCCTGTCGATCGACAGCGGCCAGATCGTCGGTTTGCTCGGCCCTAACGGCGCCGGCAAAACCACCTGCTTCTATATGATCGTCGGGCTGGTCCAGGCAGACCAGGGTCGCGTATTGATCGACGACCTGGACGTCAGCCACCAACCCATGCACGGTCGTGCACGGGCAGGTATCGGCTATCTTCCCCAGGAAGCGTCGATCTTCCGCAAACTGTCGGTAGCCGACAACATCATGGCGATCCTCGAGACCCGCAAGGAACTCGATCGCGATGGCCGCCGCCAGGAGCTGGAAAGCCTGTTGCAGGAATTCCACATCAACCATATTCGCGACAACCTCGGCATGAGCTTGTCCGGTGGTGAGCGTCGCCGCGTGGAAATCGCTCGCGCCCTGGCAACCGCGCCGAAATTCATCCTGCTGGATGAACCCTTCGCCGGTGTCGACCCGATTTCGGTGGGTGACATCAAGCAGATCATCCATCACCTCAAGGCCAAGGGCATTGGGGTGCTGATCACCGACCACAACGTGCGCGAGACCCTCGATATCTGCGAAACCGCTTATATCGTCAACGATGGTCAGCTGATTGCCGAAGGCGATGCCGAGACGATTCTGGCTAACGAGCTGGTGAAGGAAGTGTACCTGGGTCACGAGTTCCGCCTGTAAACACAGGGGTATCGCGCTTTTCCCTGGAGCGCGCGGGAGTCAATAGAAACCTCGGTTTTTTTATTGTTACCGCGCTCTAGGCAAAGGCCCCGAGATCAGGCATATAATTTGCTTATGTTTGGCGCTCACGCGCCCTGTCGTGGATGGCGCATTGCGCCGGCGAATAAGGTGTTAAGCCCCTGCCATGAAACCATCGCTAGTCCTGAGAATGGGCCAGCAGCTGACGATGACACCGCAGCTGCAACAGGCCATCCGCCTGCTCCAATTGTCGACCCTGGACCTGCAACAGGAAATCCAGGAGGCCCTGGAGTCCAATCCGATGCTCGAACGCCAGGAAGAAGGCGACGACTTCGACAACGCAGATCCGCTGGCCGACAACATCGAGCAAAAACCCAACCCCGACGTGCAGGAACCTTCCTATCAGGAAACCGCCCCGACGGTGGACAACCTGGAAGAAGGCGACTGGAACGAACGCATTCCCAACGAGCTTCCCGTGGACACCGCGTGGGAAGACGTCTACCAGACCAGCGCCAGCAGCCTGCCGAGCAACGATGATGACGAGTGGGACTTCACCACCCGTACGTCGGTGGGCGAGAGCCTGCAGAGCCACTTGTTGTGGCAACTGAACCTGGCGCCGATGTCCGATACCGATCGCCTGATCGCGGTCACCCTGATCGACTGCATCAACAACCAGGGCTACCTGGACGAAACCCTCGATGAGATCCTCGAGGCCTTCGACCCGGAACTGGACATCGAACTGGACGAAATCGAAGCCGTCCTGCACCGCATCCAGCAATTCGAGCCCGCCGGCATCGGTGCCCGCACGCTCAGCGAGTGCCTGTTGCTGCAACTGCGCCAACTGCCCGCCAAGACGCCATGGCTCACCGAAGCGCAACGCCTGGTCAGTGACTACATCGACCTGTTGGGCAGTCGCGACTACAGCCAACTGATGCGCCGCATGAAGCTCAAGGAAGATGACTTGCGCCAGGTCATCGAGCTGGTGCAAAGCCTCAACCCGCGTCCGGGCTCGCAGATCGAATCCAGCGAAGCCGAATACGTGGTCCCCGACGTCATCGTGCGCAAGGACAACGAACGCTGGCTGGTGGAGCTGAACCAGGAGTCGGTACCGCGCCTGCGGGTCAACCCGCAGTACGCAGGTTTTGTGCGCCGCGCTGACACCAGCGCCGACAACACCTTCATGCGCAACCAGTTGCAGGAAGCGCGGTGGTTCATCAAGAGCCTGCAAAGCCGCAACGAAACCCTGATGAAAGTCGCGACCCAGATCGTCGAACACCAGCGCGGTTTCCTGGAATACGGCGACGAGGCCATGAAGCCTCTGGTGCTGCACGACATCGCCGAAGCCGTTGGCATGCATGAATCGACGATTTCCCGGGTCACCACGCAGAAATTCATGCATACCCCACGGGGTATTTATGAGCTGAAATACTTTTTCTCCAGCCACGTCAGCACCTCCGAAGGCGGCGAATGCTCGTCCACGGCGATCCGCGCGATCATCAAAAAACTGGTTGCCGCGGAAAATCAGAAAAAGCCGTTGAGTGACAGCAAGATCGCTGGTTTACTGGAGGCACAAGGCATTCAGGTCGCCCGTCGAACCGTCGCCAAGTACCGCGAGTCCCTTGGGATCGCGCCTTCCAGCGAGCGTAAGCGGTTGATGTGACGGGCGGGCCACAGCGTTCCAGTGGTGGGTATTCCTGCCCACCGCTTTATGCACTGGCAACGAAGGAGAAGCTGTATGCAAGTCAACATCAGTGGACACCAGCTGGAAGTCACCAAGCCCCTGCGTGAATACACCGAGAGCAAGCTGAACAAGCTTGCGGGGCATTTTGACAAGATCACCAACGTGCAGGTCATCATGGAGGTCGATAAGCTCAAGCAGAAAATCGAGGCCACCCTGCACGTACCGAATGCCAAGCTCGTCGCCAATGCGGAACATGAAGACATGTACGCGGCAATCGACTCGCTCTACGACAAGCTCGACCGCCAACTCATAAAGCATAAGGAAAAGAATCTGCACCTGATGCAAGGTACAGGTCGTTAACTCTCCCCCCATGATCCGACTTGAAACCATCCTGACCCCCGGCCGTTCCCTCGTGAACGTGCCGGGCGGCAGTAAAAAGCGCGCCCTCGAACAAATTGCCAACCTGATCAGCAGCCAAGTGCCTGAGCTGGAGATGCAAGATGTTTTCGAAGCTCTGATTGCTCGTGAAAAACTCGGCTCGACCGGTTTTGGTAATGGAATCGCCATTCCTCACTGCCGCCTCGAAGGCTGCGATACCCCGGTCAGCGCCCTGCTGCACTTGGAAAAACCCATCGACTTCGACGCCATCGACGGTGCCCCGGTTGACCTGCTGTTCGTTCTGCTGGTCCCGCAAGCCGCCACCGATGCGCACCTGGAACTGCTCCGGCAGATCGCCAGCATGCTTGACCGCAAGGATGTACGCGACAAACTGCGCAGCGCCCCCACCAATGAGGCGTTGTACCAAGTTGTCCTGGATGAACAAAACGGGCAGTAATCATGCGTTTGATCATCGTCAGCGGTCGCTCCGGCTCGGGTAAGAGCACCGCCCTCAATGTGCTTGAGGACAACGGCTTCTATTGCATCGATAACCTGCCGGCCGGCCTGCTGCCAGAGCTGGCGGAACGTGCATTGATCCATACCGAATTGGCACAGCCACTGGTGGCTGTCTCGATTGATGCGCGCAACCTGCCCAGCCACCTTTCGCGGTTCCCGGAACTGCTGGAAGAAGTGCGCGCCAAGCACATTCATTGCGACGTGCTGTACCTGGATGCCGACGAAGAAACCCTGCTCAAGCGTTTCTCCGAAACCCGTCGACGTCACCCCCTCAGCAGTGCCAACCGCTCTCTGGCCGAAGCCATCGAGGACGAGACCAAACTGCTGGGGCCGATCATTGACCTGGCCGACCTGAAGATCAACACCACCAACCTGAACCTGTATCAGTTGCGCGATGCGATCAAGCTGCGCCTGCTGAACCAGCCTGAGCCGGGGACGGCGTTTCTAGTCGAGTCGTTTGGCTTCAAGCGTGGCATGCCGGTCGATGCCGACTTGGTGTTCGACGTGCGCTGCCTGCCCAACCCTTACTGGAAGCCGGAATTACGCGATCAGTCGGGGTTGGACCAGCCTGTGGTCGACTACCTGGCTGCACAACCGGATGTGGAAGAGATGTTCCAGGACATCTCCAGCTACCTGCTCAAATGGTTGCCGCGCTTTGCCGCCAGCAATCGGGCCTATGTCACCATTGCCATTGGCTGCACTGGCGGCCACCACCGCTCGGTTTATTTGACTGAACGGCTGGGCCAGGTGCTGCAACAAACCCTCAAGAACGTCCAGGTTCGCCACCGCGACCTTAGCTGAAAGGAACACCACTGCGATGCCGGCTCGGGAAATTGAAATCATCAACAAGCTGGGCCTGCACGCCCGGGCGTCGGCTAAATTCGTTGGAGTGGCCGGGCAGTTCCCCTGCCAGATCCGTGCAGGGCGCACGCCAGAGTCCATGGTCGATGGCAAAAGCATCATGGCGATGATGATGTTGGCGGCCGGCAAAGGCACCAAGATCCACCTGAGCACCGAAGGCGAGCAAGAGCAGGAGGCTATGGACGCACTGGTCGCGCTGATCAATAACTACTTCGACGAAGGCGAATAACTCCTACTGTAGGAGCGAGCTTGCTCGCGAAAAACGTCAACGATAACGCGGGCATCCTGGTTTAACGCAGTGCTCTTGCGTTCTTCGCGAGCAAGCTCGCTCCTACAGGGAACCATTCTCAGCCCAACGCTGTATCCATCACCATCATCAGGCAAAACCCGATACACAGCCCGAGGCTGGCGAGTTTGTCATGGCCATTGCGGCGCGACTCGGGGATGACTTCATGAGTCACCACCAGCAACATTGCCCCAGCGGCCAGCGCCAGACCCAGCGGCAACAACACTTCGGCAAGGCTTACCAGCCATGCGCAGAGCACCGCAAATACCGGTTCAACCAAGCCTGATGCAGCGCCAATCAAGAAGGCCTTGAGCCGCGACATTCCCGCCCCAGCCAATACCAACGCAATCACCAGTCCTTCAGGTACATCCTGCAAGGCAATGCCCATGGCAAGGCTGTCGGCATCCGCCATGCCTCCGCCAGCAGACACGCCCACAGCCATGCCTTCAGGGATGTTGTGCGCAATGATGGCAAACACGAATAGCCAAATACGCGGCGGAATCACCGGTTTATCCGGTGTACCCACCAGCATTTCCGGGCTGGCGCCAGAGACCTTACGGTCCACAAGGTACAGGCCGAACGCTCCGAGCATGATGCCGAAGCTGATCAGGCCACCGGCGCCCCAGGGCGACAGCCCCAGGCTTTCAGCAGCCGCGATACCCGGCACGACCAGGGAAAAAGCGGTAGCCGCCAGCATCACACCGGCCCCAAAGCCCAGTAGGGTATCGCTCAGCGCCATCGGCATGCGCCGAATCACCAACACCGGCACCGCGCCCAGCGCCGTGCCGAGCGCGCAGATCGCCCCGCCCTGCAAAGCACGCAGGATGCGCGGTTCCAGGTTCAACCAGGCCAGCCCATGGGCCACCAATAACGCAGTACCTGCCAATAGCAGCAGCGTGCCAAACGCATAACGAAACATTCGTACGCTACCGATCGCCAGTGTTTGAGTGCCCATAGTCGGCCTTAGATCTTGTTATGGAGTGAGTGTCAGGCCAGGGCCGCCTGATAGCGCGCGGCAACTTCCGGCCAGTTGATGACGCTATAAAATGCATTGATGTACTCGGGTCGTCGGTTTTGATATTGCAGGTAGTAAGCGTGTTCCCAGACGTCCAGACCAAGGATGGGCGTATTGCCGCTCATCAGCGGGCTGTCCTGGTTGCCGCTGCTTTCCACCACCAGCGTTTTCTGGGGCGTAACGCTCAGCCAAGCCCAACCGCTGCCGAAACGCGTCAACGCCGCCTTGGTAAAGGCTTCCTTGAAGCTGTCGAAGCCGCCAAGTTGCTCGTCGATGGCCTTGCCCAGCGCACCCTCGGGTTTGCCGCCCCCTGTCGGTGACATGACCGCCCAGAACAACGAGTGGTTCGCATGCCCGCCTCCTTGGTTGACCACGGCGGCGCGTAATTTCTCCGGCAATGTTTGGACGCTGGAGACCAGCTTCTCCACCGGCCAGCCGGCGAACTCAGTGCCCTCGACCGCGGCATTGAGGTTATTGATGTAGGTCTGGTGGTGTTTGGTGTAGTGAATTTCCATGGTTTGCGCGTCGATATGCGGCTCGAGGGCGTCGTAGGCGTAAGGCAAGGCCGGCAAGGTATAGGTCATATCAATGTGCTCCATATTGAGGCGTGGACGTTGGCGTCGCAGCACTGCCCAGCAGCCGATGAGTGCGCGGGTATTCGCCGTGATCGCTGATAAAATTCAGCAGCTCGACGTAGGTCTTGCTGCTCTGGCGCAACGCGGCCTCGCGCAATGACGGGCTGAGGCGCGGGTCCTGCATGGTCTGCAGCAGGCGCTGGTGGATAGCGCAGAGGTATTCCGCGCTTTCCTCAGGCTGGTTCAGCCGCAAGTGCAGGTCCGCCAGGTTGTGATGGGAAATGACGCAAGCCGCCACTGCTTCGTCAGCATCCGCCCAGCGTTCGAATAACACTTGGGCCAGGGCCAGGGCTTGCAGATAGGCCTCGCGAGCGTCAACCAGCTCACCTGCCATAAAGCAGCGATTGGCCCGTTCGATCGTGCGTTTCCAGTGCTCCATGGTGAGCCTCCAAAGCAGAGTCGTTGATTACACGCCGCCGGCCGTGAGCTTTTCCGGGTCCAGCAGGACTTCCAGTTGGCTGCGAGGCAGGTCGGTGTGTTCGAGGGCGACATCGATCACCGGGCGGCCTTGCTGATACGCCTTCTTGGCGATTTCAGCGGCCTTCTGATAACCGATGATCGGGTTAAGTGCGGTGACCAGGATGGGATTGCGCGACAGCGCTTCCTTGAGTTTGGGTTCGTTGACCTTGAAGCTGGCAATGGCCTTGTCCGCCAGCAACCGGCTGGCATTGGCCAGCAACTCCAGGCTGCTGAGCAGGTTCTGGGCAATGATCGGCAGCATCACATTCAGCTCGAAGTTGCCCGATTGGCCGGCCACGGTGATCACTGTGTCGTTGCCAATAACCTGGGCGGCCACCATGGCGGTCGCTTCCGGGATGACCGGATTGACCTTGCCCGGCATGATCGACGAGCCCGGCTGCAGCGCCTCCAGTTCGATTTCACCGAGGCCGGCCAATGGGCCGGAGTTCATCCAGCGCAGGTCATTGGCGATCTTCATCAGTGACACCGCCGTGGCCTTCAACTGGCCAGAGACTGCAACGGCGGTGTCCTGGGAGCCAATCAGCGCAAACAGGTTCTTGCCGGGGGTGAACTTCACCCCGGTCAAAAGGCTCAGTTGCTGGCTGAAACGCCCGGCAAACTCGGGGTGCGCGTTGATCCCGGTACCGACCGCCGTGCCGCCCTGGGCCAGTGCTTGCAGCGCCGGCAGCAGGTCCTGCAAGTGGCCGATATTGGCCTTGAGCTGCTGCGCCCAGCCGTTGAGCACCTGGCTCATGCGCACCGGCATGGCGTCCATCAAATGCGTGCGGCCGGTCTTGATGAACGGGTGAACCGCCTCGGCTTTTTGCTCGATGACTTGCACCAGATGCAACAGGGCCGGCAGTGTTTGCTCGTGCAGCACCAACGCGGCACTGACGTGGATGGTGGTGGGGATGATGTCGTTGCTGCTCTGGCCGCAATTGACATGGTCGTTAGGGTTGACCGCCTCGCCGAGCAAACGGCTGGCAAGGGTCGCGATCACTTCGTTGGCGTTCATGTTGGAGCTGGTGCCTGAGCCGGTCTGGAAGATATCCACCGGGAAGTGCTGCATGTAGTCGCCTTCCAGCAGACCTTGGGCGGCATCGACAATGGCCTTGCCCTGCCCTTCGCTGATTTGCTTGAGATCGACGTTGACTCTCGCTGCGGCAGTCTTGGCCAGGATCAGGGCGCGAATGAATTGCGCCGGCATGGGTTGATGACTGATCGGAAAATTATTCACGGCACGCTGGGTTTGCGCGCCGTACAAAGCGTCTTGCGGCACACGCAGTTCGCCCATGCTGTCGCGTTCGATACGGGTGTTACTCATCATTAGATCCTTGCACCAAGTCAGAAACGGAAATCGAAGGCAGTAATTCGCAGCTCGCCAATTGCCAGGCAAAGGTCTGCCAGCGCTTGAGGCGGCAGGCACAGTGGGAGAGTTTTTCCAGGTCGCGCAGTGGCCGCCAGGCCTGGTCCAGGCACAGGGAGCGCCAATGCCAGGGCAAGGCGATATCGCTGGCGGTGTCGATCAACAAGCGAAATGAGGTTTCAGCGATCGTCCACGGATGGGTTGCGGTGCAACACGCCAGGTACCGACCTTCGTTGAGGTAATGCTCGATCAGGCGGGGTTCATTGGGATCCAGGCCACAGCGAATCTGGCGGCTCATCCAACGCCAGCTTTCCAGATAGGGATCCTCATGCAGGACAGAACTCATGAGCCACACTCACTCGGTAATGATATTTATTATTAAATGATATTGAGAATCAAAACAAGAGTAGCCCATTGATCCTGAGAAAAGAGCTGCAATAAAAAAGGCGCGCCATCTTGCGATGGCGCGCCTTTTAAGGACGTGCTGGAGGATTAGCTGCCAGCGACCGTCATGCGTTCGATCAGCACCGAACCCGTACGGATATTGCTGCGCAGTTCCAGGTCGTTACCCACGGCAACGATCTGCTTGAACATATCGCGCATATTGCCGGCGATGGTCACTTCCTGGACGGCGAACTGAATCTCGCCGTTCTCCACCCAGAAACCCGCCGCACCGCGCGAGTAGTCACCGGTGACCATGTTCAGGCCATGGCCCATCAATTCAGTCACCAACAACCCACGCCCCATCCGCCGCAACAACGCCGCCTGGTCTTCATCGCCATGGGTCACGAACAGGTTATGCACGCCGCCCGCGTTGGCGGTGCTTGGCAGGCCCAGCTTGCGACCGGCATAAGTGCCCAGCACATAGGACACCAACTCACCCTTCTCGACAAACGGCTTGGCATAGGTTGCCAAGCCATCGCCGTCGAACGAAGAACTGCCCATCGCGCGCATCAGATGCGGGCGCTCGTCGATGGTCAGCCACTCAGGGAACAGCTTCTGGCCGATGGCGCCTTCCAGGAACGAAGACTTGCGATACAGGTTGCCCCCGGAAATCGCCCCAAGGAAGCTGCCGAATAAACCACCGGCCAACTCTGCGGAAAACAGCACAGGCACTTCGCAGGTCGGCACCGGGCGCGCGCCCAGGCGGCTCGCAGCCCGTTGCGCTGCACGCAGGCCAATGCTTGCAGGGTCTGCCAGTAACTCGCCTTGGCGGTTTACGTCGTACCAGTAATCACGCTGCATCTGACCGTTGGCTTCGGCAATCATCACGCAACTGAGGCTGTGACGCGTGGAGGCATAACCACCGATAAAGCCATGGCTGTTGCCGTAGACGCGGCAGCCCTGATGGGTGCTCAAGGTGGTGCCGTCCGCATTCTTGATGCGGGCATCGGCATCGAAGGCTGCCGCTTCGCAGGTCAATGCCAGCTCGATGGCTTGCTCAGGGGTGATGTCCCAGGCATGGAACAGGTCGAAATCCTGCACATCCTTGGCCATCAGCGCTTTGTCGGCCAGGCCCGAGCTTTCATCCTCGGAGGTGTGCTTGGCAATCGCCAGTGCCGCGGCGACGGTCTCGCGAATCGCCTCCGGACCACTGGCTGAGGTGCTGGCCGAGCCTTTGCGCTGGCCTGCATACAAGGTAATGCCAAACCCTTGGTCGCGATTGAACTCAACCGTTTCCACTTCCCGCTGGCGCACCGAAGTCGATAACCCTTGCTCCAGCGACACCGCCACTTCACAGGCGCTGGCCCCCTGGCGCTTGGCCTCGGCAAGGATCTGCTCGACTTGTTCCTGCAGTGCCGGTAACGCTTGCGGACCGACGCTTTGGGCTGCACTCATGGTTTTCTCCACTCAAATTCTGCTTTCGGTTATGGCCATCGAGCGACCGGGCCGGACAAGCGGCCCCCGACTGGTTATCATGGCGGCGTTTCTTTGCGGACTGCCACCATGGTTGATTCTTACGACGACTCCCTCGATGGGGAGAAAAGCAAAACCCAGGTCAAACGTGAGCTGCATGCTCTGGTTGACCTTGGCGAGCGCCTTACAACGCTCAAAAAGGATTTGGTTGCAAAACTGCCACTGACCGACGAAATGCGTCGGGCGCTGGCCGATGCGCCCAAGCACACCGCGAATATCGCGCGTAAACGGCACATCTCGTTTATCGGCAAACTGATGCGCGACCAAGACATTGACGCCATTCTGACTTTGCTCGATCAAACCGATGCCTCCACTCGCCAGTACAACGAACGCTTCCACAACCTGGAACGTTGGCGTGACCGCCTGATCTCGGGCGATGACGCGGTGCTGGAGAAATTCGTACTGGACTACCCGGACGCGGACCGCCAGCAATTGCGCTCCCTGATCCGTCAGGCCCAGCACGAGCTGGCGCATAACAAGGCGCCAGCCACCAGCCGTAAAATCTTCAAGTACATCCGTGAGCTGGACGAGACTCAACGCGGCCTGCGCTGATCCTCTTCCCCGGGTGGCGGTCTTCGCCACCCGAAGCTCCCGCTCCTACGACCCCGTGCCACCCACGGTGATCGCATCAATTTTCAAGGTTGGCTGGCCGACACCTACCGGCACCGACTGCCCATCCTTGCCGCACGTACCCACGCCGCTGTCCAGCGACAGGTCGTTACCGACCATCGACACCTTGCTCATGGCTTCCGGCCCATTACCAATCAGCGTCGCCCCTTTGACCGGTGCGGTAATCTTGCCGTCTTCGATCAGGTACGCCTCGCTGGTGGAGAACACAAACTTGCCGCTGGTGATGTCCACCTGGCCGCCGCCGAGGTTGGCGCAGTAGATACCGCGTTTGACCGAGGCAATGATTTCTGCCGGATCGCTTTGGCCACCGAGCATGTAGGTGTTGGTCATGCGCGGCATTGGCAGATGCGCATAGGACTCACGACGACCATTACCGGTGCGCGCCACGCCCATCAGGCGGGCGTTGAGCTTGTCTTGCATATAGCCCTTGAGCACGCCGTTCTCGATCAGGGTGGTGCATTCGGTCGGCGTGCCTTCGTCATCGACACTCAGCGAACCACGGCGGCCGGCCAGGGTGCCGTCATCGACAATGGTGCACAGCTTGGACGCAACCATTTCGCCCATGCGCCCGCTATAAGCGGAACTGCCCTTGCGGTTGAAATCGCCTTCCAGGCCATGGCCCACGGCTTCGTGCAGCAACACCCCAGACCAGCCCGAGCCCAGCACCACCGGCAAGGTGCCGGCCGGTGCCGGAATCGCTTCCAGGTTGACCAATGCCTGGCGCAGCGCCTCACGGGCATAGCCCATGGCACGGTCGTCAGCGAGGAAATAACGGTAGTCGGTGCGCCCGCCGCCACCATGGCCACCGCGCTCGCGGCGCCCGTTCTGTTCGACGATCACGCTCACATTGAAACGCACCAGCGGCCGTACATCCGCCGCCAGCCCACCGTCGGTGGACGCCACGAGGATGCGCTCCCACACGCCGGCCATGCTCACGGTCACTTGCTGGATACGCGGGTCCAAGGCACGGGTAGCTGCGTCGATACGCTTGAGCAGCTCGACCTTTTCCGCACGGCTGATCACTTCCAAGGGGTTATCCGGCGCATACAGCTGGGCCACGTCCTGGGTACTGAACGCCTGCACTGTGCCATTCTGGCCGGCACGGGAAATCGAACGGGCGGCACGCGCCGCCAGGCCCAGGGCCTCCAGGGTGATCGCATTGCTGTAGGCAAAGCCGGTCTTCTCACCCGATTGCGCGCGAACGCCTACGCCCTGGTCAAGGTTGAAACTGCCTTCCTTGACGATCCCATCTTCCAGCGCCCAGGACTCGGAGATCTGCCCCTGGAAATACAGGTCAGCCGCATCGATACCCGGCCCGGCCAGATCGCCGAGCACGGTTTGCAGGCTTTCGATGGTCACGCCACCGGGTGCCAGGAGGTGATCACTGACTGAGGACAACAACTCGCTCATAGGTTTGGCCTTAAATTCATCGTTCTGAAGCAGGCCGCTGCGCGCCCTGCGAGAAAAAGCGCCGGTGATTGGTCACCGGCATGCGCGCCCGTATCGACGCCTGTTCACTGCTATCGCGTTCGGCCAGTAACACCGCTTCGCCTTGATCCTGTTGCGCCAGCACTCGGCCCCAAGGGTCGACAATCGCTGCGTGGCCAAAGGTTTCCCGTGGGCCTGGGTGCACACCACCCTGGGCGGCCGCCAGCAGGTAGCACTGGGTTTCGATGGCCCGCGCACGAATCAGCACATCCCAGTGCGCAGCCCCGGTCACCGCCGTGAAAGCCGAAGGCGCGGTAATCAGTTCAGCCCCCGCCGCGCGCAACTCGCTGTACAGCTCCGGGAAACGCAGGTCGTAACACACCGTCAACCCCACACGGCCCACCGGCGTATCCGCCACCACTACCTGGCTACCGAAAGCATAGTCGTCAGATTCGCGATAACGACCGCGAGCGTCCGCTACGTCCACATCAAACAGATGGAGTTTGTCGTAGCGAGCGACGATTTCACCCTGATCGTTGATCAGCAGCGAGCAAGCATTGGGTTTGGCGTGGGGCTGGTCCTGGGGCGGCAACGGCAATGTACCGGCCACTATCCATAAGGTGAGGTCGCGGGCGGCCTGTTTCAACCAAGGCAGCACAGGCCCTTGGCCCAACGCCTCGGCGCGGCCAATGTCGGCCACGTCACGGCGCCCCATGGCGGCGAAATTTTCTGGCAGCACCGCGAGTTTCGCGCCACCGGCCGCCGCCTGCTCCAGCAGGCGACGCGCCTGGGCGAGGTTGGCCAGCACGTCACTCTGGCTGACCATTTGAATTACCGCAAAGGACATGGGCCGACACTCCATACAGGGCATGGGGCCATGCTACTCCACAGCCTCTCAGTTTGGCTTTTCAAATGGCTTGTCGAAGGTGATTTTCGGATCCTTCCAGGGGCCTTGCACCTTGTATTGCACACTGGCAAAGCGCGAAACCCGGTCACCGATCAGCTTGTCGATCAAAAACAGCGCACCACCAATGGCCGGCGCGCCGACAATCAGTGCTGCAATCGGCAGGTTGTTGGTCACAGGCAAGGTGACCAGCAACTTGGCGTCGACGCGATCGGCAACCAGATCCAGGGTGCCGTTAAGCTCCAGATTGGTGGAAGGCCCGGTCATGGTGATGGGCTCGCGGGTCACGAACACGCCATTACTGGCGGCCAACAAGCCTTTGACCCGGTCGTAGCTCAAACCCTTGCCGAACAAGTCGGAAAAGTCCAAACGCAAACGCCGGCCAATGGAGTTGAAGTTAAGCAGGCCAAACACTCGCAATGCCTGGGCCCCGCCCTCCACTTCGACGAACTGACCTTTACGGAACGCAGCATCCAGGCTGCCGGAAAACCGCTTGGGCCCGACCCAGGCCGGCGAACCCGGCCAGCGGCCATCCACGTCCAGGTGGAAGTCTTCGCTGGTCACCGTAGGCGCAAAACCCCACCCTTTGAGCACATCGGCAATGTTGCGGCCATCGAGGCGGCCTTTGTACCAACTGCTGCTGGCGCCTGGCACACCTTCCCACCCCCCGGCGCCCTTGAGCAGCATGCCCTTGAGGCCAAGGTCGAGGTTATTGAAGGCCAGGCCCTTGGCGGTCGGACGGATTCTCAGCGACCAGGCCCCGATCAGGTCCGAACCCTGGAACAATTGATCGACGGCAATATCCAGGGCCGGAATGCTCTTGGGGTCGATATCGGCCAGCGGGTCCGGCGCGTTTTCGTCGGCCTGCGCGGTTGGGTCTGCCGCAGGCAATTTCACATACTTGAGGTTGACCGCAATCGGCGCGCCCTTGGCGTCCGGCAGGTTCACCGTGCCCTTGGCTTGCTGGCTATCGAGTTGCAGGCCCCAGGCCGCTGGTTTGCGATCAAGCTGCAAGCTGACCCGGTCAAACTGGGTACCAAACCCGGTCAGCTTGCCCACCTTGAAGTCGGCACCGCTGAGCAGTTGCTTGGCATTGCCACCTGGATCATTTCCCGCGTAGCGATCCACGAGTTTCTTCCAGGGATCGATATACAGTTCCGACAGCACGCCACGAATGCGCAGGCCCTTGGCACCGGGCAGCACGGCATCACCATCGCCGAGGAACAGTTCGCCGCGACCATCATTGAACTTGTCCGGCGGCGCAGCAAAGGTGAAGTTAGCCAGCTCGCCGTAATCAAACCAGTAACGGCGTTCAGCGCCCTGCAAGGTCATGCGAAAGGTGCTGTCACGCCCCTGGCTGGCGGGCATGCCGAACGGTGCCGGCAGGTCCACCGCGACGCCTTTGAGGTTGGAGTTGACCATCAACTGGCTGTCCGCGCCGTCGAGGATCACTTGCAACTGGTACGGAATATCGCCGGAGACCGGCAACGGCTGGCTGATTTTCAACCAGTCCGTGAGGCGCTTGACGGTGACCTGGCCATTGGCGGTCACGCGCGTGCTGATATTGCCCGGCTTGCCTTCGGCAAAAATCTGCGCCGTGATGGGGCGGTCGAACGCCTGGGCCGAAATCTTCTGCCCGCTCAGGCCCTTGGCGCTGTCGAAGCGAAAATCACCCTTGAGCTGGGTCAGGTCCAGCGGCGGTTCCGCCAATTGCAGGCGCGCCTTGTCGGTCTTGAAGTCCACCACGATCTTGGGCTCAGTGCCTTTGGCCAACGGTACGTCCAAGTCCAGGCTACCTTGCAGGTCGCCCTCGCCTTTCCAGCCAGCGAACGTGGACGCCGTGCCGATAGGGGCTTCTTGAAGGATCTTCAGGCCGTCGCCCAAACCGCCGGAGAACCCGCCCGTGAGCAGCAGATGACTGTCCCCGCCCGCTGGGGCGTGGGGGATATTGACGTAGACATCCTTGACCTGGGTGTCGAGCAGCTGGCCCTTGCTCGCCAGAATGCGTACACCGCTCTCCTCGACGAACACTTCCCCATTGACCTTGTTCACATGAGGCCAGCCCGGCTGGAAGGCCAGTTCGGCATCATGCACCTTGAAGAACAGGCTGATATTGCGCGACGCCGGCAGCGCATTGTGGCTGAGCGAACCCTGGTACTGGAAGAAGCCTTCGTCCACCGCCCCCTTGAGGATCGCCGTGCGCAACCATTCATCCAGCGCCGGGCTCAACACGGCCGGTAGGTACTTGGGAGTGAAACGGCCATCGCCATCGACCATGCCGACCCGCAGGTCCATGTAGTCTTCCTGGCTGTGGTCGAAATGCAGACGAATCAAGAAGTCCGCCGCCACCTTGCCTTCCTCGCCCAGTACCTTGATATACGGGGCGATCAGGGTGAAGCCTTGCTTGTCCAGCTTCCAGGTCAGGCGCGCATTGGCCTGGATGTACTGCCACGGCTTGGCGAAGATCGGATACAGATGCAAGGCAAAGTCCTTGCTGTCCATGCGCAACTCGCCCTGGCCCAAGTCGCCACTGATACTGCCGGACACATTGCGTGCGGCCGGCGCGCCGAAGTACGCATCGAAGCCGACACGCTCCAGGTTGGCCGCAAAACTGAGTTTGCGGTCGGTGGTGTCTTGGGGTCGGAAGTCCACCAGCACATTGCGTAACAGGCCGGTGGCTTTGAGGTGTTCGACGGCCTTGGCGAAACCGTCCGGCAGCGGTGCCAAGGCGTTGAGCAGCGGAGTGATGGGCGTCAGGTCGAGACGGTCGGCCTGCAACTTCCACACTTCCTGTTCCTTGCCGGTCGCCAGGCTTTGCTGCAATTGCAGGCGCGACTCCCAGCGGGTTTCGCCAATGTTCATCGCCAGGGAATCAAACAGCACCTTGAGGCCAGTGTCACTGCGCTGCAGGTAGGCGGTCAGGGCCAGGTTTTCCAGGTGTACCGGCTTACGGTCGGCGTAGCTGCCCTTCACTTGGGGCGAATTGAGGCGTACCGCCGCGCTTTGCACCGTACCTTTGGCCCAACTGAGCCAAAACTCGCCGCCGGCCTTCAATTGCGTCAGCTTCCATTGCTGGGTCAGCCTGACAGGGATCCACTTGGCCCAGTCGCTTTGCGGCAGGCTCAGGTAGGCATCGACCTCAGCGTCTTGCCACTGGCTCGCGCGAATGCGGCTACGCAGGCTGACCGCCAACGGTTGGCCGTCGGGCAATGTCAGGCGAGCGTCCAGGCGCTGCTGGCTCATGCCGGTATGCAGGCTCAGGCCCACATAGGTCACGGTCACAGGGGCCTGATCGAAGGGTTGCAAGGTTACCTGGCTGTCCAGCACCGACACGCGCTTGACCATCTGCATGCGCGTCAGCAACTGTTGCGGGTCCAACGGCTGGTCGTCCTGCACCGGCAAGCCTTGCAGGGTCCAGCGGCCGTCCTGGTCTTCCTTGACACTCAGTTGCAGGCCACTGACTTGCAGATGGGCGATACGCACTTCGCGGGCCAACAGGCTGGCCCACATGTCCGGCACCACTTCCACCTGGTCCAGGCGCAAGGCACTGCTGCCTTCGCCGACCATGACGTCGTGGGCCAGTAATACCGGGGCAAACCCGCTCCAGCGGCCTTCAAGGCTACCGATATGCAGCGGCGTCTCCAGCGCGGCCTGGGCCTTGGCTTCGACTTCGGCGCGGTATTCGGCCACCAGCGGGGTGAGTTCGCGCCCCAGGCTCACGTACACCGCTGCCAATACCAGCAGCAACGCACACAGGCCCAGGCCCCAACGGGTCAAAGCGGCAAAAAAGCGTATCAGACGCTCCATGTCAGGCGACCCTCAAAAAACAGTTAGCGGACGGCAGATCAAGGTCTGCCGGTCTCGAAGAAAGTGCACAGCTGGGGATCAGAGCAACACCACGTCGTATTGTTCCTGTGAATACATGGTTTCGACCTGGAAGCGAATCGTGCGACCGATAAAACTTTCCAGTTCGGCGACGTTACCGGACTCTTCGTCCAGCAGGCGATCCACCACCTTCTGATTGGCAAGTACTCTATAACCTTCGGCCTGGTAGGCGCGCGCCTCGCGCAGGATCTCGCGGAAAATCTCGTAGCAAACCGTTTCCGGGGTCTTCAGTTTGCCGCGGCCCTGGCAGCTGCTGCACGGCTCGCACAGCACCTGCTCAAGGCTTTCGCGCGTGCGCTTGCGGGTCATCTGCACCAGGCCCAACTCGGTGATGCCAATGATGTTGGTCTTGGCGTGATCGCGCTCCAGTTGCTTCTCAAGCGTACGCAGCACCTGGCGCTGGTGCTCTTCATCTTCCATGTCGATGAAGTCGATGATGATGATGCCGCCCAGGTTGCGCAGGCGCAGTTGACGAGCGATGGCCGTGGCCGCTTCGAGATTGGTCTTGAAGATGGTCTCTTCAAGGTTGCGATGGCCCACGAAGGCACCGGTGTTGACGTCGATGGTGGTCATGGCTTCTGCCGGGTCCACCACCAGGTAGCCGCCGGACTTGAGTGGCACCTTGCGCTCCAGGGCTTTCTGGATTTCGTCTTCGACGCCATACAGGTCGAATATCGGCCGCTCGCCGGGGTAGTGTTCCAGGCGATCGGCGATTTCTGGCATCAACTCAGCAACAAATTGCGTGGTGCGCTGGAAGGTTTCCCGCGAATCGATGCGAATTTTCTCGATCTTCGGGCTGACCAGATCGCGCAACGTGCGCAACGCCAGGCCAAGGTCTTCATAAATGACGCTGGGCGCGCCGATGGTTTTGATCTGTGCGTCGATCTGGTCCCACAAACGCCGCAGGTAGCGAATATCCATGAGGATTTCATCAGCGCCAGCACCTTCGGCGGCAGTGCGCAGGATAAACCCGCCCGCTTCCTTGATGCCCTCGGCGGCGACGCAGTCGCTGACCACCTTCTTCAGGCGCTCGCGCTCGGCTTCATCTTCGATCTTCAGGGAAATGCCCACATGGGCAGTGCGCGGCATGTACACCAGGTAGCGCGAGGGAATCGACAGCTGGGTGGTCAAGCGGGCGCCCTTGGAACCGATGGGGTCCTTGGTGACTTGCACCACCAGGCTCTGGCCCTCGTGCACCAGGGCGCTGATGCTTTCCACCGCAGGGCCTTCGCGCAGGGAAATTTCCGAGGCATGGATAAAGGCTGCACGGTCCAGGCCGATGTCGACGAAGGCCGCCTGCATGCCCGGCAATACGCGCACCACCTTGCCTTTGTAGATATTGCCGACGATCCCGCGTTTCTGGGTGCGCTCGACGTGCACTTCTTGCAGAACACCGTTCTCTACCACCGCCACGCGCGATTCCATCGGCGTGATATTGATCAGAATCTCTTCACTCATGGCTGGGTCTCGTTCAGGCGTTTTCACAATAGTGACCGGTCGCTTAAGGCTTGGCGCTGGAATACGGCGTTCAGCACACGGTAAGGTTTTGCCAACAGGGTATGCCGAATTGGGCGAGCAGTTGCGCGGTTTCGCAGACTGGCAGGCCCACCACGGCGGAATAACTGCCATTCAGCCCGGCCACAAACACCGACCCCAGCCCTTGGATAGCATAGCCGCCGGCCTTGTCCTGCGGTTCGCCACTGTGCCAGTAGGTGGTAGCCTCCTGCACAGAAACCTCGCGAAACCGCACACGGCTGCTGACACATCGGGTTTCACATTGCTGGCCGTCGGTCAGGGCGATGGCGGTAAGCACTTCATGCTCGCGGCCGGAAAGAGCCATCAGCATGGCCAGTGCATCAGCCTGGTCCACCGGCTTGCCCAGGATCCGTCCATCCACGATCACCGCCGTGTCAGCCCCCAGTACGCAGGTGTTTGAGGTGTGGCCAAGCGCAACAAAACCCGCCGTCGCCTTGCCTCGCGCAAGGCGCTCGACATAGGCAACGGCAGGTTCGTTGTTCAGGGGCGTTTCATCAATAGCGGCGCTGACCAGGGTGAAGGGCACACCGATCTGGGCCAGTAGTTCACGTCGCCGCGGGGAGCCCGAGGCCAGATAAAGCGAATTCATTGCAGCCTCTCCCTGTGAGGTTCGATAACCAGGCAGAGCCTCGCAATCCATTCAATTGATTTTATAGCGGCGACGCAGCCCACGCAGGCCAAAACTGATCCAGGGCCACAACAGGGCACTGACAAGCGCCGGCAAGACCAGCGCCAGGGTCGGCTGGCGGTTGCCAGTCAACGCGCTGAGCCACAGTTGCACCAACTGCGCCAGGCCGAAGATCACCAGGATCACCAAACACTGCTGCCACATCGGGAACATGCGCAAGCGCTGCTGCAGCGACAGCACCAGGAAGGTGATCAGGGTGAGGATCAACGCATTCTGGCCCAGCAAGGTGCCATACAGCACATCTTCGGCCAACCCCAGGCACATGGCCGTGACCATGCCGACCTTGTGCGGCAGGTTCAATGACCAGAACGCCAGCAACAAGGCCAGCCAGAGCGGGCGCAGGATTTCCATGAACTGCGGCAGCGGCGAAACACTGAGCAGCAGGCCGATGGCGAAGGTCAGCCAGACGATCCAGCCATTGCGTGAATGAGTACCGGCCATTATTGCTCCCTCTGCCGTGTGGTGGTCGGAGCGGTGCTCGGCGCAGTAGCCGGGGGTTTGGCTACAGCCGGCTTAGCCGGGCGCGCGGTGTGCGCTGCCGGTTGAGCGGGCGTTGCCACCGGTGCCGTCGCTGCCGGTGCAGTTGTTGCCGCAGGGGCAGGCGGACCGACGAAAGCCGGTTTCGGCACCGTGGCCGGCACGATAGGCGCAGTGCCATTCTGCTGGTCTTCCGCTTCCTGGGCCTGGGCGGCGTCGTTGGCGCGCTCTTCCGGGGTGCGGTTGTCGCTGAACACCAACAGCAGGTAACGGCTGCGGTTCAGCGCGGCAGTCGGTACCGCCCGAACGATAGCGAACGGCTGGCCGGAATCGTGGATCACTTCCTTGACCGTCGCCACCGGATAACCCGCCGGGAAACGCTGGCCCAGGCCAGAGCTGACCAACAGGTCGCCTTCCTTAATGTCAGCGGTGTCGGCCACATGGCGCAGTTCCAGGCGTTCCGGGTTACCGGTGCCGCTGGCAATCGCGCGCAAACCGTTACGGTTGACCTGTACCGGAATGCTATGGGTCGTGTCCGTCAGCAACAGCACCCGCGAGGTGTAGGGCATCAACTCGACCACCTGGCCCATCAGGCCACGGGCGTCGAGCACCGGCTGGCCAAGCACCACACCGTCGCGCTCACCCTTGTTGATGATGATGCGATGGGTAAAGGGGTTGGGGTCCATGCCGATCAGCTCGGCCACTTCGACCTTTTCGTTGACCAGTGCGGAAGAATTGAGCAACTCGCGCAGCCGAACGTTCTGCTCGGTGAGGGCCGCCAGCTTCTGCATGCGCCCCTGCAACAGCAGGTTTTCAGTCTTGAGTTTTTCGTTCTCGGCGACCAGTTCGGTGCGGCTGCCAAATTGGCTGGACACACCCTGGAAGAGACGTTGCGGCAGGTCGGTGATCCAGTAGGTCTGCATCAACACCAGCGACATCTGGCTACGCACCGGCTTGAGCAGTGCAAAGCGGGCATCGACCACCATCAGCGCGACCGAAAGCACGGTCAGCACCAATAAGCGCACACCCAATGAGGGGCCTTTGGCGAAAAGCGGTTTAATAAGCCGCTCCTCCCAGGCAAATGTTCTCTTTATTCATACGGCATCAAACCGGCCTGGATGCAGATTGAAGAAGATAAACGCCAACAGGCAGCACTGCAAAGTGCTGCCTGCCGACGAAGCATGAACCATCCAGGCAATCTTATTCGCTGGAGAGCAGGTCCATGGTGTGTTTATCCATCATTTCCAGCGCACGACCACCGCCACGGGCAACGCAGGTCAGCGGGTCTTCGGCGACGATCACCGGCAGGCCGGTTTCCTGGGCCAGTAACTTGTCGAGGTCGCGCAGCAAGGCGCCACCACCGGTCAGTACCAGGCCACGCTCGGCGATATCGGAAGCCAGCTCCGGCGGCGATTGCTCCAGGGCACTTTTCACGGCCTGAACGATGGTGGCCAGGGACTCTTGCAGAGCCTCCAGCACTTCATTGGAGTTCAGAGTAAAGGCACGTGGAACGCCTTCGGCCAGGTTGCGACCGCGCACATCGACTTCGCGCACTTCACCGCCTGGGTAAGCGGTGCCGATTTCCTGCTTGATGCGCTCGGCGGTGGATTCGCCGATCAGGCTGCCGTAGTTACGACGCACATACGTGATGATCGCTTCGTCGAAACGGTCGCCGCCCACGCGTACGGATTCGGCATACACCACACCGTTCAGGGAAATCAGGGCGATTTCGGTCGTACCACCACCGATATCCACCACCATCGAACCGCGTGCTTCCTCAACCGGCAGGCCGGCACCGATCGCAGCGGCCATCGGCTCTTCGATCAGGAAGACTTCACGGGCACCGGCGCCAAGGGCCGATTCACGGATGGCGCGACGCTCCACCTGGGTGGACTTGCACGGAACGCAGATCAGCACGCGAGGGCTGGGCTGCAGAAAACTGTTTTCGTGAACTTTGTTGATGAAGTACTGCAGCATCTTTTCGCAGACGCTGAAATCGGCGATCACGCCATCCTTCATCGGACGAATGGCAGCAATATTGCCTGGTGTACGGCCGAGCATGCGCTTGGCCTCGGTGCCAACGGCAACGACACTTTTCTGATTACCATGGGTCCGAATGGCCACAACCGATGGCTCATTCAGAACGATACCGCGCTCGCGCACGTAAATAAGGGTGTTGGCAGTGCCCAGGTCAATGGAGAGATCGCTGGAAAACATGCCACGCAGTTTCTTGAACATGGGGAAAGGACCCTAGGCAACGCGTGGGTAAAAAAGTGCGGCAAACTCTAACAACGACAGGGATTTTGGGCAAGGCGCCAATGTGCTAAATTGGCCGACTTTCTGTGCACCAACCCCCACAATCGCGGCCTTATGACCGTAGAAATGCGGTAGTGTTCCGACAATCTAACACACGGACGCCCTCCGTTCTGTTTTCCACTGGAGAATCCCATGGCGCTTGAACGCTCCGACGTGGAAAAAATCGCACATTTGGCCTCGCTTGGCCTCAATGATGCCGATCTTCCACAGACCACCGCAGCCCTGAACAGCATTCTCGGGCTGGTCGACCAAATGCAAGCCGTGAATACCGACGGCATCGAGCCCCTGGCTCACCCACTGGAAGCCAGCCAGCGCCTGCGCGCAGACGTCGTGACCGAACGCAATAATCGCGAGGCCTACCAGTCCATCGCGCCAGCGGTCGAAAACGGCCTGTACCTGGTTCCGAAAGTCATCGACTAAAGGGAAAGAGCCTTTCATGCATCACATGACTCTGGCCGAGATCGCCCGCGGTCTCGCCGACAAATCGTTTTCCAGCGAAGAGCTGACCCAGACCTTGCTGGCGCGTATCGCCGCGCTCGATCCGAAGGTCAACAGCTTTATCAGCCTCACCGAGGAGCTGGCCCTGAGCCAGGCCAAGGCCGCCGACGCCCGTCGCGCCAACGGTGAGAACGGCGCGCTGCTCGGCGCACCGATCGCCCACAAGGACCTGTTCTGCACCCAGGGCATTCGCACCAGTTGCGGCTCGAAGATGCTCGACAACTTCAAGGCGCCCTACGACGCCACTGTGGTCGCCAAGCTGGCCGCCGCCGGTGCCGTGACCCTGGGCAAGACCAACATGGACGAATTCGCCATGGGGTCGGCCAACGAATCGAGCTATTACGGCGCGGTGAAAAACCCGTGGAACCTGGAACACGTACCGGGTGGTTCGTCCGGTGGTTCGGCTGCGGCCGTGGCCGCACGCTTCCTGCCGGCCGCTACCGCCACCGATACCGGCGGTTCGATCCGCCAGCCAGCTGCCTTCACCAACCTCACCGGCCTGAAGCCGACCTACGGTCGCGTGTCCCGCTGGGGCATGATTGCCTATGCGTCCAGCCTGGATCAGGGCGGCCCGTTGGCTCGCACGGCTGAAGACTGCGCAATATTGTTACAAGGCATGGCAGGTTTTGATAAACAGGACTCCACCAGCATCGATGAGCCCGTGCCGGACTACAGCGCCAGCCTGAATACCTCGATCAAGGGCCTGCGCATCGGCGTGCCGAAGGAATATTTCAGCGCCGGCCTCGACCCGCGTATCGCCGAGCTGGTGCAAAACAGCATCAAAGAGCTGGAAAAGCTCGGCGCCGTGATCAAGGAAATCAGCCTGCCGAACAACCAGCACGCGATTCCCGCCTACTACGTGATCGCGCCAGCAGAAGCGTCTTCCAACCTGTCGCGTTTCGACGGCGTGCGCTTCGGCTATCGCTGCGAGAACCCGAAAGACCTCACCGACCTGTACAAACGCTCCCGTGGCGAAGGCTTCGGCAGTGAAGTGCAGCGCCGGATCATGGTCGGCGCCTATGCCCTGTCCGCCGGCTACTACGACGCGTACTACCTCAAGGCGCAGAAAATCCGTCGCCTGATCAAGAACGACTTCATGGCCGCCTTTGAAGAAGTCGATGTGATCCTCGGCCCGACCGCGCCGAACCTGGCGTGGAAGATCGGCGCCAAGACCGGCGACCCGATCGCCGAGTACCTGGAAGACCTCTACACCATCACCGCCAACCTCGCGGGCTTGCCGGGCTTGTCCATGCCCGCAGGTTTCGTCGATGGCCTGCCGGTGGGCGTGCAATTGCTCGCCCCGTATTTCCAGGAAGGCCGCCTGCTCAATGTGGCGCACCAGTACCAGTTGAACACCGACTGGCACACCCGCACCCCTACCGGCTTCTGAGGAGAACACTATGCAATGGGAAGTTGTGATCGGGCTGGAGATTCATACCCAGCTCGCCACCCAATCGAAGATTTTCTCCGGTAGCGCCACCACGTTCGGCTCCGAGCCCAATACCCAGGCCAGCCTGGTAGACCTGGGCATGCCCGGCGTGCTGCCGGTTCTGAACCAGGAAGCGGTGCGCATGGCAGTGATGTTCGGCCTGGCGATTGACGCCGAGATCGGCCAGCACAACGTGTTTGCGCGCAAGAACTACTTCTACCCGGACCTGCCCAAGGGCTACCAGATCAGCCAGATGGAACTGCCGATTGTCGGCAAGGGCCACCTGGACATTCCCCTGGAAGACGGCACCATCAAGCGCGTCGGCGTCACCCGTGCGCACCTGGAAGAAGATGCCGGCAAAAGCCTGCACGAAGAATTCCCGGGCGCGACCGGCATCGACCTGAACCGTGCAGGCACGCCGCTGCTGGAGATCGTGTCCGAGCCGGACATGCGCAGCGCCAAGGAAGCCGTGGCTTACGTCAAGACCATCCACGCGCTGGTGCGCTACCTGGGCATCTGCGACGGCAACATGGCCGAAGGCTCGCTGCGTTGCGACTGCAACGTGTCGATCCGCCCCAAGGGCCAGGTCGAGTTCGGCACCCGCTGCGAAATCAAGAACGTCAACTCGTTCCGCTTCATCGAGAAGGCGATCAACAGCGAAGTGCGTCGCCAGATCGAGCTGATCGAAGACGGCGGCAAGGTGATCCAGCAAACGCGCCTGTACGACCCCAACAAAGACGAAACCCGCGCCATGCGCAGCAAAGAGGAAGCCAACGACTACCGTTACTTCCCCGACCCGGACCTGTTGCCGGTGGTGCTGGAGGATTCGTTCCTCAATGATATCCGCGCCACCCTGCCCGAACTGCCGCAGCAAAAACGCGAGCGCTTCCAGGAGCAGTTCGGCCTGTCGGTCTACGATGCCAGCGTGCTGGCCTCCAGCCGTGAGCAAGCCAACTACTTCGAAAAAGTCGTGAGCATTGCCGGCGACGCCAAGCTGGCGGCTAACTGGGTGATGGTCGAGCTGGGCAGCCTGTTGAACAAACAGGGCCTGGAAATCGACGAAGCGCCGGTCACCGCAGAACAACTGGGTGGCATGCTGCTGCGCATCAAGGACAACACCATCTCCGGCAAAATTGCCAAGACCGTGTTCGAAGCGATGGCCGCCGGTGAAGGCAATGCCGACGAGATCATCGAGAAGCGTGGCCTCAAGCAAGTCACCGACAGCGGCGCCATCTCGGCCGTACTCGATGAAATGCTCGCGGCCAATGCCGAGCAGGTCGAGCAATACCGCGCGGCAGACGAAGCCAAGCGCGGCAAGATGTTCGGCTTCTTTGTCGGCCAGGCGATGAAAGCCTCCAAGGGCAAAGCCAACCCGCAACAGGTGAACGAACTGCTCAAAAGCAAGCTCGAAGGCTGATCCATGATCGTTCCCACGCTCTGCGTGGGAACGTCTCACGGGACGCTCCGCGTCCGCTTTTGTGACGCGTAGCGTCACCGGCTGCATTCCCACGCAGAGCGTGGGAACGATCCAACGGGGACATCTTGAAATGAAGCGTCTACTCGGCCTCCTGGCCCTGTCCTCCCTGCTGGCCGGTTGCGCCAGCGGCCTCATCGACCCCAACGGCTACGACGAAACCGGCACCGCGTCCTATTACGGCGCCAAGCACCATGGCAAGAGAACTGCCAGTGGTGAACCTTTCAACCAGAACGCCTTGACCGCGGCCCACAGGCGCCTGCCCTTCGGCACCCAGGTCAAGGTGACCAACCTCGACAACAACCGTTCTGTCGTGGTGCGTATCAATGATCGCGGCCCGCATACCCGTGGCCGCCTGATCGACCTTTCACGCAAGGCTGCCGAGCAACTGCGCATGCTGAGCAGCGGCACCGCACGCGTTCGCGTGCAAGCCCTGAACAACTGATCGAGGCAGCCTTGAGCATTTTCGGATTGAACGCCCTCTCGCCCTGGAGCCTGCTCGAACTGGTGGGCGGCCTGATCTTGCTGATCGTCGGCGCTGAAATCCTGGTGCGCGCTGCGGTGCGCCTGGCGGCCAGCCTCAAGGTGCGGCCACTGATCATCGGCTTGAGCATCGTCGCCTTCGGCAGCAGTGCGCCACAGATGACCGTGAGCCTGCAGGCCACGCTGGCTGGCAACACGGACATTGCCGTAGGCAGTGTCATCGGCAGCAGCATCTTCAATATCCTCGTGACCCTGGGCTTGTCCGCACTGATCATTCCACTGCGAGTCTCGCGGCAGCTGGTGCGCGTGGATATCCCGGTGATGATCGTCGCCGGCCTGCTGGTGTTTATCCTGGCCGCCAATGAAATGCTGACGCCCTTCGATGGCGCCGTGCTGCTGGTGGCGCTGTTGGCCTACGTTGGCGTATTGCATTATCAGACGCGTCATTCCCGCCGCCCGCGCACTCTGGACACCGTGGCCAAAGCGCCATGGCTGAGCAGTGTGCTGCTGATGCTCGGCGGTTTGCTGGTGCTGGTGCTGGCCGGGCATTTGTTGCTCGGCGCAGCGGTGGACGTGGCGGGCGACCTGGGCCTGTCGGAGCGCGTCATCGGCCTCACGCTGATCGGCGTCGGCACCTCGCTGCCGTGCCTGGCCACCTCGCTGATCGCCGCCTTGCGTGGCGAACGGGAGATCGCCGTGGGCAACGTGATCGGCAGCAACCTGTTCAACCTGCTCGGCGTGCTGGGTTTTACCGCCCTGGTGGCGCCGACGCCGCTGTCGGTATCGCCCAACGCCCTGGACTTCGATTTACCGGTGATGCTCGGCGCCATCATCCTGTGCCTGCCGGTGTTTTATACCGGCTACCGGGTAACGCGCATCGAAGGGCTGGTGCTGCTGGGGCTGTACCTGGCTTACGGCCTGCATGTGATGGCCTTCACCACTGGCATGCCGCTGGCCAACAAACTTGAACAATTGATGCTGTACTACGTCCTGCCGGCGTTAGGGGTTCTGCTGTTGTTCACCTCACTGCGCGCCTGGCACCGCCAACACAAGAGGGAATCGCAATGACCGATCAGAAAAAGCCCGGGGTTGAAGTGCGTCGCCAGGTCATGGGCGATGTGTTCGTCGACCGCGCCCTGGGCAATGCCACGGCGTTCACCCAGCCGCTGCAAGACTTCGTCAATGAGCACGCGTGGGGCAGCGTCTGGAACCGCGAAGGTTTGCCACTCAAGACCCGCAGCCTGATCACCCTCGCCGCCCTCACCGCTCTCAAGTGCCCGCAGGAGCTCAAGGGGCATGTGCGCGGTGCGCTGAATAATGGCTGTACGGTCGAAGAGATTCGCGAAGCGCTGCTGCATTGCGCGGTGTATGCCGGGGTGCCGGCGGCGATTGATGCGTTTCGGGCGGCGCAGGAAGTGATTGAGGCGTATCAGGCCGATCAGCAGTGACTGCCAGATAGCTATCGCAGGCAAGCCAGCTCCCACATGTGGATGTGTGGATACCTTCAAGTGTGGGAGCTGGCTTGCCTGCGATGGGGCCTCAAGCTACCCGCCTATTTCAGATCCAACCACCCGCCTGCAACACAAAAATCCCGATATTCGTAGTCACCGCCGCCATCAGCGTGGTGATTACGATAATCGCCGCCGCCAACTCATGATTCCCTTCCGCCGCCCGAGCCATCACAAAGCTTGCGGCCGCAGTCGGCGCGCCGAAATACAGGAACAGAATTCCCAACTCCGGCCCGCGGAACCCCAGCAACCACGCGCCCAGAGTCGCGATCACCGGCAGCCAGATCATCTTCATCAGGCTCGCGCTCAACGCCATGTTGCCGCTCTTGCGCAGCGCGGCCATGGACAAGGTACCGCCGATGCAAATCAACGCCAACGGCAACGTGGTGTCGGACAGGTACTGCAAGGACTTCTCCAGCCAGCCGGGCACGCCGATCTGGAAGTACGCGAACGGCGTGGCGACGATCACGCTGACAATCAGCGGGTTGGCCATTACGCTTTTGAAGATGCTCCACGGGTCAGACTTGATCACCGGGCTATACACCGCCAGCACGATGGTCGACAGCGTGTTGTAAAAGAGGATCACCAACGCGGCGAGGATCGCGCCCAAAGAGATGCCGTAGTCGCCGTACATGCTGGCTGCCAGTGCCAGGCCGATGACCCCGTTGTTGCCACGAAACGCGCCCTGGGCGTAGATGCCTCGGTCTTCGCGCTTGCAACGAAAGATCGCCCAGCCCCAGGCCATGGCAAAGCTCACCAGGGTGGCGACGCAAAAGTAGATCAGCAGCCCCGGTTTGAGCGCCGAGTGCAGGTCGGCATGCAGAATGCCAAGGAACAGCAGCGCCGGCATGGCAACGTTGAACACCAGGGACGATGCGGTGTGGATAAAGTTGTCATTGATCCAGTTGATGCGCTTTAAGAACACGCCCAGGAACAGCATGGCAAACACCGGCGCGGTGATGGTGAGGGTGGTGAGGAAGATTGCCAGCATGCCGGGGAGAACCTTGGTGGGCGTCGTTAGTTGGCTAATGATAAGCCAGTACGAGCGGGTTCGTGTGGGCAACGCACTTCAAATGTAGGAGCGAGCTTGCTCGCGAAAAACTCCCAGGCGCCGCGTCCATTCAGTTAACACGCGTTATCGTTGACGTTTTTCGCGAGCAAGCTCGCTCCTACAGGGTTAGCGCCTGGTCTCAGGTAATCGGCGCCGGGTTGAACAGCGTGATGTCGTTATGCAGCTTGTGCCGCTCTGCCCAGGTCTGCTTCTTGCCGCTGGCCACATCCAGATAGAAGTGGAACAGCTCCCAACCCAGCTCCTCGATGCTCGCGCGCCCCGTGGCAATGCGCCCGGCGTCGATATCGATCAGGTCCGGCCAACGCTGGGCCAACTCGGTGCGGGTCGAAACCTTCACCACCGGCGCCATCGCCAGCCCGTACGGCGTGCCGCGCCCGGTGGTGAACACATGCAAGTTCATCCCTGCCGCCAGTTGCAAGGTGCCGCAGACAAAATCGCTGGCCGGTGTGGCGCAGAAGATCAGGCCCTTTTCCTTGAAGCGCTCGCCAGGGCCAAGTACACCGGTGATCGCACTGCTGCCGGACTTGACGATGGAGCCCAAGGATTTTTCGACAATGTTCGACAGCCCGCCCTTCTTGTTACCCGGCGTGGTATTGGCGCTACGGTCCGCCTCGCCCTTGGCCAGGTAACGGTCGTACCAGTCCATTTCCCTGACCAACTCGCGGGCAACGTCTTCGTTCTGCGCGCGTGAAGTCAGCAGGTAAATCGCATCGCGCACTTCCGTCACTTCGGAAAACATCACCGTCGCGCCGGCGCGCAGCAACAGGTCCGAGGCGTAGCCCAGCGCCGGGTTGGCGGTGATGCCGGAAAACGCATCGCTGCCGCCACACTGCATGCCCAGGATCAGCTCGGAGGCCGGCACGGTTTCACGGCGGCGCTGGTCGAGTTTCTTCAAGCGCACTTCGGCCAGGGCCATGATCTGCTCGATCATTTCGGTAAAGCCGTGGCTGGAATCCTGCAGGCGATACAACCACGGATCACTCAGGTCCACGGAGCTGTCGTTATCGTGCATCACCTGGCCGGCCTGGAGTTTTTCGCAACCCAGGCTGATCACCAAGGCTTCGCCGCCCAGGTTGGGGTTGCGTGCCAGGTTGCGCACCGTGCGGATGGGGATGTAGGCATCCGTTGCCGTAATCGCCACGCCGCAGCCGTAGCTGTGGGTCAGCGCCACCACGTCATCGACATGGGGGTAGTTGGGTAGCAACTCGTCCTTGATGCGCTTGACCGCATGGTCCAGCACGCCCGTGACGCATTGCACGGTGGTGGTAATGCCGAGGATATTGCGCGTGCCCACGGTGCCGTCCGCATTGCGATAGCCCTCGAAGGTAAACCCCTCCAGGGGTGCCTGGGTTTCAGGCACCTCGGTGGACAGTGGCAAGCTGTCCAGCGGCGGTGCGGTGGGCATGCGCAACTGGTCCTCCTGCACCCAACTGCCGCGCGGAATCGGCGCCAGGGCATAACCGATGGTCTGGCCGTAGCGAATAATCTGGCCGCCCTCGGGGATGTCTTCCAGCGTCACCTTGTGGCTCTGCGGGATGAAATCCACGGTGACCAGGCCGTCGGGAAACTCGGTACCGGCCGGTACCCCTTGATCGTTCACCACGATCACCACATTGTCGCGCTCGTGCAAACGGATCGAGCGCGGCGAGTCGGCATGTTCAATCAACTGCATCACACGAACCTCAGGAATGCGCTTGAGAAAGGTTGGTCAACTCAGGGCCCTGGGTAGGCGGCTCCTTGAGAACCACGCGCTTGATCGGGCCGACAATCACCAGGTAACTGAACACCGCCACCAGCGCGTTGGCGCCAACGAACACCAGCGCCCATTTGAACGAGCCGGTGGTGCTGATGATGTAGCCAATCACAATTGGCGTGGTGATCGACGCCAGGTTACCGAAGGTGTTGAACAAGCCGCCACTGAGCCCGGCGATTTGTTTCGGCGAGGTGTCGGACACCACCGCCCAACCCAGTGCGCCAACGCCTTTACCGAAGAAGGCCAAGGCCATGAAGCCCACCACCATCCATTCGATATCCACGTAGTTGCAGGCCACGATGCTGCTGGAAATCAGCAGGCCACCGATGATCGGCGCCTTGCGCGCGAAGGTCAGCGAGTGGCCTTTGCGCAGCAGGTAGTCGGAAATCACCCCGCCGAGCACCCCGCCGATAAAGCCGCAGATCGCCGGTAACGAGGCAATGAAGCCGGCCTTGAGGATGGTCATGCCACGCTCCTGCACCAGGTACACCGGAAACCAGGTCAGGAAGAAGTAGGTGATGCCATTGATGCAGTACTGGCCCAGGTAGACGCCGAGCATCATGCGGTTGGTCAGAAGCTGGCGGATGTAATCCCACTTCGGCCCGTCGGTTTTCTTACCTTTGCCCTTGTCCTGATCCATATCGACCATCGCGCCATTGGCAGCGATGTGATTGAACTCGGCCTCGTTGATCATCGGATGCTGGCGCGGGCTGTGGATAACTTTCAGCCAGATCAGCGAGAACACAATGCCGATCACGCCCATCACGATAAACACGTGCTGCCAGCCGAAGCGATAGACGATCCAGCCCATCAACGGCGCGAACAACACCGTGGCGAAGTACTGGGCCGAGTTGAAGATCGCCGACGCAGTGCCGCGTTCAGCAGTAGGAAACCACGCCGCAACAATACGGGCATTTCCCGGAAACGACGGCGCCTCGGCCAAGCCCACCATGAAGCGCAGCATGAACAGCGCGACCACCGCAGTGGAGACGCCAAACTCACCGACATAACCTTGCAGCACGGTGAACAGCGACCAGGTGAAGATGCTCAAGGCATAGACTTTTTTCGAGCCGAAACGGTCGAGCAGCCAGCCACCGGGAATTTGCCCGGCCACGTAGGCCCAACCGAATGCAGAGAAGATATAACCGAGGGTGACCGCGTCGATGCCGAGGTCTTTTTGCAGGCTGGAGCCGGCGATAGCGATGGTGGCCCGGTCGGCGTAGTTGATCGTGGTCACCAGAAACAGCATGAGCAGGATCAAATAGCGGACGTGGGTCGGCTTGGTCGCTTGCATGTAGAAGTACTCCCACTAATTATTTTTTTTGCGGGTAATGATTTTGTATTGCCTGGTTGCGCCCCCCTGTAGGAGCGAGCTTGCTCGCGAAGAACTTCAACGATTACGCGGGCATTCAGGACGCACGCGGTGAATTCGAGTTTTTCGCGAGCAAGCTCGCTCCTACAGGGAGGGTGCTGCGTGTTACGAACCGATGTAGCTGGTTTTCACCACGGTGTAGAACTCTTGCGCATAGCGACCTTGCTCACGCGAACCGTAGGATGAGCCCTTACGGCCACCAAATGGAACGTGGTAATCCACCCCTGCCGTCGGCAGGTTGACCATCACCATCCCGGCCTGGGAGTGGCGCTTGAAGTGGTTGGCATATTTGAGCGAGGTGGTGGCAATGCCCGCCGACAAGCCGAACTCGGTGTCGTTGGCCATGGCCAGCGCCGCCTCGTAGTCGGCCACGCGCACCACGTTGGCCACCGGGCCGAAGATCTCTTCACGGCTGATGCGCATCGCCGCTTCACTGTCAGCAAACAGTGTGGGCGCCAGGTAATAGCCTTCGGTGTCACAGGTCACCAGGCCGCCACCGCTCACCAGCCGGGCGCCTTCGCTCTGGCCGATGTCGATGTACTTCAGGTCCTGATCCAACTGGGCCTGGGACACCACCGGGCCAATGTCGGTGCCGCTATTCAACGCGTGGCCGACCTTGATCGACTTCATGCGCTCGGCCATGGCGGCGACAAACTGGTCGTGAATTCCGGCAGTAACAATCAAGCGGCTCGACGCGGTGCAACGTTGGCCGGTGGAGTAGAACGCACTCTGTACCGACAGCTCGACAGCCTGCTTGAGGTCGGCATCGTCGAGAATGATTTGCGGGTTCTTGCCACCCATTTCCAACTGCACCTTGGCCTGGCGCGAGACACAGCTGACGGCGATCTGACGCCCAACGCCCACAGACCCGGTGAAACTGATGCCATCGACTTTCGGGCTGTTGACCAACACGTCGCCGACCACACGGCCACTGCCCATCACCAGGTTGAACACACCGGCGGGGAAGCCGGCGCGGGAGATGATTTCCGCCAAGGCCCAGGCACAGCCCGGCACTAGTTCAGCAGGCTTGATCACCACGCAGTTGCCGTAGGCCAGGGCCGGGGCGATTTTCCACGCGGGGATGGCAATCGGGAAGTTCCACGGGGTGATCAGGCCCACCACACCGAGGGCTTCGCGGGTCACTTCAACGTTGACGCCCGGACGCACCGACGGCACGTAATCGCCCGACAGGCGCAGGCATTCACCGGCGAAGAACTTGAAGATATTGCCGGCGCGTGTCACTTCACCAATGGCTTCAGGCAGGGTCTTGCCCTCTTCTCGGGCCAGCAAGGTGCCGAGTTCTTCACGACGGGCGAGGATTTCGCTGCCGACTTTATCCAGCGCATCGTGACGCGCCTGGATACCGGAGGTGGACCACGCCGGGAACGCGGCGCGGGCAGCGTCGATGGCCGCGTTGACTTGGGCCACGTCCGCTTTGGCATATTCGCCAATGGCGTCGGACAGATCCGACGGGTTGATGTTGGTGCAGTAGTCGGCGCCGGTTACCCATTCGCCATTGATGTAGTTCTCAAAACGCTTTGCCTGGGACACGAATCTTCTCCTGACGCAAAAGGCCGCTGATTGCTCAGCGGCCTTGTGGATAATTTATTGCGCGCCTTGCTTGTCGATCAGCGCGGCGAGGGCTTCATACTCTTCCGGCAGCAGGTCGGTCAGTGGCGTACGCACGGGGCCGGCGTCATAACCGACGATTTTCGCACCGGCCTTGACGATGCTCACCGCGTAACCGGCCTTGCGGTTACGGATATCCAGGTACGGCAGGAAGAAGTCGTCGATGATCTTGCCGACGGTGGCGTGATCTTCGCGGGCAATGGCGTGGTAGAAATCCATCGCCGTCTTGGGGATGAAGTTGAACACCGCCGAGGAGTACACCGGCACGCCCAGGGCCTTGTAGGCTGCGGCGTAAACCTCAGCAGTCGGCAAGCCACCGAGGTAGCTGAAACGGTCGCCCAGGCGACGGCGGATCGACACCATCAGCTCGATATCACCCAGGCCATCCTTGTAGCCGATCAGGTTCGGGCAGCGCTCGGCCAGTTGCTCCAGCAACGGTGCGGTCAAGCGGCAGACATTGCGGTTGTACACCACCACACCGATCTTGACCGACTTGCACACGGCTTCAACGTGGGCGGCAACCCCGTCCTGGCTGGCTTCAGTGAGGTAGTGCGGCAGCAGCAGCAACCCTTTGGCACCGAGGCGTTCGGCCTCTTGAGCGTACTCGATGGCCTGGCGGGTAGCACCGCCCACACCGGCCAGGATCGGCACGCTGGACGCGCAGGTATCCACAGCGGTTTTCACCACCTGGGAATATTCGCTGGCTGCCAGGGAGAAAAACTCACCTGTGCCGCCCGCGGCGAACAAGGCGCTGGCGCCATAAGGGGCCAGCCATTCCAGGCGCTTGATGTAACCCGCCTGGTGGAAATCACCCTGGGCGTTGAAATCGGTCACCGGGAAGGACAGCAGACCGTGGGAGAGGATGGACTTCAGTTCTTGTGGATTCATTATTCGAACACCCTGGGCGAAGACTTTCTTACGAAAGGTTGTTGTTGGTTTTGGTGATGTCGTACGTCATCGTACAACTATAAATAAATTCGTCAACTGCAATTCATCCGCCGTAACCCGGCGAAGGCTTAAGACGCGGCTCTTGACGTAGGAAATTTCTCATCTATGATTCAGATAACTGTATATACATACAGTTATCAAGGAAGATTCCTACGACATAGCAAGGAGCTAACATGTCAGGTCTTGAACTCGCAGCACCCGAAAAAACCCCGCCTACCCTGCGCTTCGAAGGCGGTGAGCACACCGCCATCGGCGACGACACCCTGCTTCGCTTCGTCAAGGACGCCCCGGCCATTCCCGCACGCCAAGTCGAACTGCACCTGCCCAACGGGCTCGCGCTCACTTATGGCCAAGTAATCGCCCTGGGCGGCGACTTCTATGGCATCCCCGGCCAACCGATCAGCGATGGCAACTCCCCGGCCGAGCGCGTGCAACGATTCACCGCCGCTTTCAACTCTCTCGCCGTGTTGCCCGCTTCACGGCAAGAAGCGCAGAAGATCCTGGCGGTGATGCAAAAGGAGATCAACGCCGTCAACCAGGCGATCAAGGACGGCAAACAGCCTCACGAAGCCTACGACGCCCTGGGTGATACGTTGTCCGAGGAGTGGAACCGCATCACCGGCGGCGGCAGCGCTGTTTCGGCTCTCCTGCCACTGGGCCGCTACCTGAAACTGGCAGCGGACAACGCCGACCACTTCGGTGAGTGGGCCCTGTCCGCCTACTTGGCCGGCCATACAGCGGCGTTGCAACAGGCGGTGGTGGCCCATCAGACCGGCACCGATCAAGCCCTGGAATTGGCCTACGCCATGAACAGCTTTGCCGATCACTTTTTGACCGACCTGTTTTCCGCCGGCCACCTGCGGGTACCGCGTAAACAACTGGCGGCAGTGGTGACGCCAGGAGAACTCGGCTCGTTGATCAGCCGCTTCATGCACGATGAAGACAGTAAATTCGGGCTAAAGGTGCGCAATGCCATGGGCGCTCAGTGGCATGCCTACGGCGACAAGCGCTACTTCGACAGCATCGACGCCGACAATCGCGTGCAGGTCAAAGGGGCCGTACAGGCCTCGGCGGATGAAATCTTCGAAACCTTCATCAGCGGCATCGCACCCTCCCCGGCTGAGTACAAGGCACCGCGGTATGTGCCCGACCTGAACGCCGTGCAAAACCCGGCGAATAACTTTTCGCCACTGTTCAAGATGGAGGGGGACAAGGTGCTGCGGCGCAAGGACGTCAACGATTTGAACGACAAGCACTGGACCAATGATTGGTGGGGGTGGAGTACGTACTTGCTGCTTAAGGACTACAAGCCAAACCAACCCGCCAACTAACGGCTGGCATGATCGTTCCCACGCTCTGCGTGGGAATACAGCCTGTGACGCTCCGCGTCACCCTGCGTAGGGCTTGAAAATCCACGCACATCGGGACGCGGAGCGTCCATAGAGGCGTTACCACGCGGAGCGTGGGAACGATCAGCCCCGTTGTGCCTCTGCCTCTTCATGGGCATGGCGCAGCCGCTCACGGCTGTTGGTCAAATGCAGGCGCATGGCCGCCCGTGCCGCATCCGAATCCTGGCGGGCAATCGCCTCATAGATTTCTTCGTGTTCGCGGCTCAAGCGGCTCATGTAGTGCTGTTGATCATCATGGGCCAGGCGCGCCGAATTCAGGCGGGTACGCGGAATGATGCTGGTGCCCAGGTGGGTCATGATGTCGGTGAAGTAGCGGTTGCCGGTAGACAGTGCAATTTCCAGGTGGAAGGCAAAATCCGACGCCACCGCATCGCCGGCATGGGCCGCACTTTCATTCAAGGCATCGAGGGCCGCACGCATGGCCGCCAATTGCTCATCGCTGCGACGCAAGGCAGCAAGGCCCGCAGACTCTACTTCCAGGCTGATACGCAGTTCCAGAATCGCCAGCACATCACGCAAGGTCACCACGGTGGCCGGGTCTATGCGAAAACCGCTGGGGCTTGGCGTGTCCAGCACGAAGGTGCCGATACCGTGGCGAGTCTCAACCTGCCCTGCCGCCTGCAACCGCGAGATGGCTTCGCGCACCACCGTCCGGCTGACGCCATGGGCGTTCATGATCGCCGACTCGGTGGGCAGCTTGTCGCCGCGTTTGAGCTGGCCATCGCGGATCTGCTCGGACAACACCGTGACCAATTCCTGGGCAAGGCTGCGGCGCTTGCGGGGAAGACGTGGGGCGGCGCTGGCGTTTTCCATGATGAACCATCTTTCTCGACGAACTAAAGACCGCATCATAGCCCATGGTGGTTGTACGATCACCGTTCTGGCGCGACTTTCATCCATATCCTTCACGCAAAAAAAATGCCCCGACAGATGTCGAGGCATTTTTCAGATGGGTCTGTAAGCGTAATCCGCCTACTTCACCACTTTCAGGCTTGGCCGACCGCTAGGGCGCGGCGGCTCGGTATCCGGTGGTGGTACATCATCACCGTCTTCGCCTTCGATCGTTTCGTCATCCTCTAAAGGCGACTCCAGATCGAACACCATGCCCTGGCCATTTTCCCGGGCATAGATCCCGAGGATGGCACCGATAGGCACGAACAGCGTATGGGGCACACCGCCGAAACGCCCTTCGAAGCTCACCGCTTCGTTGTCCATGTGCAGGTGGCGCACGGCACTGGGCGATACGTTCAGCACAATTTGCCCGTCACTGGCAAAACCCTGAGGTACCTGAACCGCAGGAAATTCGGAATTGACCAGCATGTGCGGGGTGCAATCGTTGTCCACAATCCACTCATAGAGCGCGCGGACCAGGTAAGGTCGACTGGAGTTCATCAACGGCTCCTTAAGCCTTAGCGCATATCGCGTTCGGCGCCAGACAGACTCGCCTGGAAAGCCTCACGCGCAAACTGGCGCTCCATGTAATCAAGCAACGGCTTGGCCGGCCGTGGCAGTTCAATGCCCAGAATCGGCAAGCGCCAGAGTATGGGTAATAGGCAGCAATCCACCAAGCTTTGTTCCTCACTGAGGAAAAAAGGTTTGTCGGCGAACAACGGCGAAACGCCGGTCAGGCTCTCGCGCAATTCCTTGCGCGCCTGCACACGAGCGGCTTCTTTGGAACGCGAATCCAGGATCACATCCACCAACCCGCACCAGTCACGCTGGATCCGATGGATCAGCAGGCGGCTGTTGGCACGCGCCACCGGGTACACCGGCAGCAAAGGCGGATGAGGGTAACGCTCATCCAGGTATTCCATCACCACGGTCGACTCCCACAACGCCAGGTCACGATCGACCAGGGTGGGCAAGCTGCCGTAAGGGTTCACTTCGATCAGCTTCGGCGGCTGACGGCCCGCCTCCACACTGATGATCTCGGCGCTGACACCCTTCTCTGCGAGCACGATGCGTACTCGGTGGGAATAGTGGTCGGCGGGGTCGGAGTAACAGGCCAACCGGTTGGTCACGCCCATGGCGGTCCTCCTCGCTTGTTGAAATTATCGAAAGCTCAAAAACGAGCGCGCCCAGAAAGCATCCCTGTAACGACCGGTTCAAACCGGCGCTACGTGTTCAGAGATGCCGCTGGGCGCGCAAGATTAACAGCAATTGCTTACGGTTGGATCAATGCACATCCTTCCAGTATTCACGCTTGAGCAAATAAGCGAATACGAAGAAGAAAGCCAGGTACAGCAAGACGTACGTACCGATGCGCTGATGCTGCAGTTTGACCGGGTTGGCCGAGTAGGCCAGGAAGGTCACCAGGTTCTTGACCTTCTCGTCGAACTGCTCTTCGTTCAGCGTACCGGTCTTGGGCACGATGGTCAGTTGATCGCACGCTTCATGGGTCAGCGGCGTGCCGGTCAACGGATCATATTGCTTCTTGCCGTCTTCAACGACCTGAACCTGCTTGCATCCTACCACTTGGCGCCCCTGCAGGCCGACCAGAACGTTCGGCATGCCGACGTTCGGGAAGACTTTATTGTTCACGCCATAGGGGCGCGCAGGGTCTTCGTAGAAGGACTTGAGGTAACCGTAGAGCCAGTCGGTACCGCGTACACGGGCCACCAGGGTCAGGTCGGGCGGTGCAGCGCCAAACCAGGTCTTGGCGTCGGCCGGCTGCATGCCGATGTTCATGTGGTCGCCGATCTTGGCACCCGTGAACACCGCGTGGCTGAGCATCACTTCATGGGGAATGCCCAGGTCATCGGCAACGCGCTCGTAGCGTTGGAACTTGGCGCTGTGGCAACCCATGCAGTAGTTGGTGAATGTACGCAGCCCATCCTGCATGGCGGCCTTGTCAGACACATCGATATCGACTTTTTCCAGCTGCGCACCATGTTCGGCAGCGAAGGACAGTAGCGGCAGTGCCGCAAGCACGAATGCAACGAGTAATTTTTTCATCAGCCAGTCACCCTTTCCGGAACCGGTTTGGTCTTCTCGAGCCGGGTATAGAACGGCATCAGAATAAAGTAGGCGAAGTACAGGAAGGTGCAGACCTGCGACAGCAACGTCCGCTCAGGGGTAGGTGCCAATACACCCAGTACACCCAGGATCACGAACGAAATGCAGAACACCCACAGCCAGATCTTGCTCAGCCAGCCTTTGTAGCGCATCGACTTGACCGGGCTACGGTCGAGCCACGGCAGCACGAACAGCACCGCGATGGCCGCACCCATGGCGATCACGCCCATGAGTTTGTCGGGGATCGCGCGCAAGATCGCGTAGAACGGCGTGAAGTACCAGACCGGTGCAATATGCTCGGGTGTCTTGAAGGCGTTGGCCTGTTCGAAGTTAGGCTTCTCCAGGAAATAACCGCCCATCTCCGGGAAAAAGAACACGATCGAGCAGAACACGAACAGGAACACGACCACGCCGACAATGTCTTTCACGGTGTAGTACGGGTGGAACGGAATGCCATCCAGCGGGATGCCGTTCTCGTCCTTGTGCTTCTTGATGTCCACACCATCCGGGTTGTTGGAACCCACTTCGTGCAGCGCCAGGATGTGCAGTACCACCAGGCCCAGGATCACGATCGGCAAGGCCACCACGTGCAAGGCGAAGAAACGGTTCAGGGTGATGCCGGAGATCAGGTAGTCACCACGAATCCACTGGGTCAGGTCGTTGCCGATCACCGGGATTGCGCCGAACAGCGAGATGATCACCTGGGCGCCCCAGTACGACATCTGGCCCCACGGCAGCAGGTAACCCATGAAGGCTTCGGCCATCAGCGCCAGGTAGATCAACATGCCGAAGACCCACACCAGCTCGCGGGGCTTCTGGTACGAGCCGTAGAGCAGGCCGCGGAACATGTGCAGGTAGACGACGATAAAGAACGCCGACGCGCCAGTGGAGTGCAGCAGGCGCAGGATCGAGCCGTACTCGACGTCACGCATGATGTATTCGACAGAGGCAAAGGCCTCTTCCGCCGACGGCGTGTAGCTCATCGTCAACCACACGCCAGTGACGATCTGATTGACCAGCACCAACAGGGCCAGGGAGCCGAAGAAGTAGAAGAAGTTGAAGTTTTTCGGCGCGTAATATTTGCTGAGATGGTCTTCCCACATTTTAGTGGCGGGGAAGCGCGCATCCACCCAATCCATGAACTTGCTCATCACGCGTTCTCCTTGTCGAGGCCAATGACAATGATGTCGTCAGATTCGTAATTGTGAGGAGGAACCGGCAGGTTCAGGGGCGCGGGCTGGGATTTGTAGACGCGGCCAGCGAGGTCATAGTGGGAACCGTGGCACGGGCAGAAATAACCGCCGACCCAGTCTTTGCCCAAGTCCACAGGCGCCACTTCCGGGCGGAAGGTAGGTGAGCAACCCAGGTGGGTACACAGACCAACCAGCAGCAGAATCTCTGGCTTGATCGAACGCGCTTCGTTCTTGGCGTAGGCGGGCTGGTCGGACTTTTCGGATGTCGGGTCAGATAACTGGCCTTCGATCTTCTTCAGATTCCCCAGGATTTCCTCGGTACGACGAACAATGAAAACCGGCTGGCCGCGCCACTCAGCAATCATCTGCTGGCCTGGCTCGATCTTGCTGACATTCACCTTCACCGGTGCACCTGCGGCTTTCGCCTTGGCACTGGGAAACCATGACCCCACGAACGGGACCGCAGCCCCCACCGCTCCTGCAGCACCCACCACGGATGTGGCTGCTACCAAGAAGCGACGCCGGCCTGCATTCACGCCGTCATTGCTCATTCAGTCCTCTCCCATCAGCTTTTTGGCCTGTTAAATCAGGCGTCTACTAAGTGTTGAATCTTTACTTATAAAAATTTTGACGGATGGTAATGAAAAGCCCCACGTATGACAAGGGAATTGCCCGGAGCTCCGCCTCCAGGCCTTGTAGTATAGGGGGTCTACGGATGTGGCAAGTTGTCACGGCGAAAAATGTGCATAAATCGCAGGCAATAAAAAACGCCCAGCTCCGTGAGGAGGCTGGGCGTTTTTGTGGAACGTAAAGCGAATTAACGCTTCGAGTACTGCGGACGCTTACGCGCTTTACGCAGACCGACTTTCTTACGTTCAACTTCACGAGCATCGCGAGTCACGAAGCCAGCTTTGCGCAGAGCGCCACGCAGGGTTTCGTCGTACTGCATCAGAGCGCGAGTGATACCGTGGCGGATTGCGCCAGCTTGACCACTTACACCGCCACCGATAACGGTGACGTAGATGTCGAACTTTTCAACGGTCTCGGTCAATTCCAGCGGCTGACGAACTACCATGCGGGCAGTTTCGCGACCGAAGAAGTTGTCCAGGGAGCGGTTGTTGATCGAGATGTTACCAGTGCCCGGACGCAGGAAAACGCGTGCGGTTGCGGTTTTGCGACGGCCAGTGCCGTAATTTTGAGTCGCCGACATAATGAACTATTCCGTTAAAACTTCAGTTCTTGGGGCTGCTGAGCAGCATGAGGGTGTACAGCGCCCGCATAGACTTTCAGCTTGCGAAACATATCGCGACCCAGTGGGCCCTTAGGCAGCATGCCTTTGACCGCGATTTCGATCGGGGCTTCAGGCTTCTTGGCAATCAGGCCTTCGAAGTTGGAAGACTTGATACCGCCTGGGAAACCGGAGTGACGGTAGTACATTTTGTCGCTTGCTTTGTTGCCGGTTACACGAACCTGCTCAGCATTGATGATGACGATGTAGTCGCCGGTATCAACGTGCGGGGTGTATTCAGGCTTGTGCTTGCCACGCAGACGGCTGGCGACTTCAGTGGCCAGACGACCCAGGGTCTGACCAGCGGCGTCGACGACAAACCAGTCGCGCTGAACTGTTTCCGGTTTTGCAGTAAAAGTTGTCATTCTTTAATAGCCTCAGGGGCCGCCTGTAAATTTAGACGGCGGATCTTACTGAATAGTGCGTACTTTGACAAGGTCAAAGGCAGCCGGATACAGACGCTATCGGGGGCTCGGGTCGGCGCGTCCGTTCAACGGCAAGATTCTTCGGCAGGCGGCGCATCACTTCCACTGCAGAAAGAGGTGGGCAATTATGCAGATTGCGAAAAAAAATTCAACCTGCTTTTATGATTGTTTTCCCCCGAAGGAGTACCCGATGGATTACCGACAGCTGGGCCGCACCGATCTGAATGTCAGCGCGATCGCGCTGGGCACCATGACCTGGGGCGAGCAGAACAGCGAGGCAGAGGCCTTCGCGCAGATCGAACGGGCCAAGGCCGCGGGGATCAACTTCCTCGACACCGCAGAAATGTACCCGGTGCCGCCCAAGGCCGACACCTACGCCACCACCGAGCGCTACATCGGCAACTACTTCAAAAGCCGTGGCGACCGCGCCGACTGGGTGCTTGCCAGCAAGATCGCCGGCCCCGGCAACACCATCGACTATATCCGCGATGGCCACCTGCGCCACAACCGCAAGCACATCGGCGCAGCCCTCGACGCCAGCCTCAAGCGCCTGCAGACCGACTGGATCGACCTCTACCAACTGCATTGGCCGGAGCGCAGCACCAACTTCTTCGGCCAGTTGAGCTACAAGCACAAGGACGAAGACGACCTCACCCCACTGGAGGAAACGCTCGAAGCCCTGGATGAACAGGTGAAGGCCGGCAAGATCCGCCACATTGGCCTGTCCAACGAAACGCCGTGGGGCACCATGAAGTTCCTGGCCCTGGCCGAAGCCCGTGGCTGGCCGCGCGCCGTGTCGATCCAGAACCCTTACAACCTGCTCAACCGCAGCTTTGAAGTGGGCCTGGCGGAGGTTGCCATTCGCGAGCAGTGCGGTTTACTGGCTTATTCGCCCCTGGCGTTCGGCATGCTCAGTGGCAAGTACGAGAATGGCGCACGCCCGGCCAAAGCGCGCCTGACTGAATACAGCCGCTTCAGCCGTTACTTCAACCCGCAGTCGGAAGCGGCGTGCAGCCGCTATGTGGCTCTTGCGCGGGAACATGGCCTGGACCCGGCGCAGATGGCGCTGGCGTTTGTGACGCAGCAACCGTTTGTGACCAGCAATATTATCGGGGCCACGTCGCTGGAACAGCTGGACAGCAACATCGCCAGTGCCGATCTGAAATTGTCGAAAGAAGTGTTGGAAGGGATTGAGGCGATTCAGAAGGATCATCCGAATCCAGCACCTTGATTGATCCGCACTGATCGTTCCCACGCTCTGCGTGGGAATGCCGCCTTGGACGCTCTGCGTCCGCTCTCAGAGTCGTGACGCGGAGCGTCACATGAGGCGTTCCCACGCGGAGCGTGGGAACGATCAATCAAAGCGCCCGCGCAATAATCTCCTTCATGATTTCATTGGTCCCCGCATAAATGCGCTGCACCCGCGCATCCGCCCAGGCCCGGGCAATCGGGTATTCCCACATAAAGCCGTAGCCGCCATGCAACTGCACGCACTCGTCGAGCACCTTGCATTGCAGGTCTGTGGCCCAGTACTTGGCCATCGCTGCGGTAGGCACGTCCAGCTTGCCTTCCAGGTGCATAGCCATGCACTTATCCACAAAAACACGGCCAATCTGAATCTCGGTGGCCATCTCCGCCAGCTTGAAGCGGGTGTTCTGGAAATCGGCAATCGCCTTGCCGAATGCCTTGCGCTCACGGGTGTACTCAAGGGTCCATTGCAACGCCGCTTCGGCTGAAGACAGCGCGCCAATCGCCACGGTCAGGCGTTCTTGCGGAAGCTCCTGCATCAGGTACGCAAAGCCCATGCCCGCTTGGCCCAGCAGGTTTTCCTTGGGCACGCGCACGTCCTGGAAGAACAGCTCCGAGGTGTCCTGGGCCTTCATGCCGACTTTCTCCAGGCGCTTGCCCTTGTCGAAGCCCGGCGTATCGGCTTCCACCAGGAACAGGCTGGTGCCCTTGGCGCCGGCCTTGGGGTCGGTCTTGGCAACGACGATCACCAGATCGGCCAGGTAGCCGTTGGTGATAAAAGTCTTGGAGCCGTTGATCACGTACTCATCGCCGTCCAAAACCGCTGTGGTCTTGACGCCCTGCAGGTCGGAACCAGCGCCCGGCTCGGTCATGGCAATGGCCGTGACCATGTCCCCGGAGATCAATTTGGGCAAGTACTTGTGCTTCAGCGCTTCACTGCCGTAATGCAGGATGTACGGCGCGACAATATCCGAATGCAGGGAAAAGCCGATGCCGGTCAACCCCAGGCGGCTGACCTCTTCGATCACCACCGCGCTGTAGAGAAAATCCGCGCCCAGACCGCCATATTCCTCTGGCAGGTGGGAACACAACATGCCCGCCTCCCCCGCCTGGTTCCACAGGTTACGGTCGATATAGCCCTGCTTTTCCCATTGCCCATGGAAGGGCACGGCGTGCTTTTCGAGGAAGGTGCGCACGCTCTCACGGAAGAGTTCGTGCTCCGAGCTGAACAAGGTTCTGGGGATCATGGGTCACCTGTGTGGATTGTCGGACAAGGACGAGACCACAGAGCCTATGCCCCGAAGGCGTCACGGGACACTGGACACATGCGACAAAAAATAAGACGATCCAGCCGTCTGGTGACCACTTTCCCCTATAAGAATAAATGAAATTATGTCTAACCAAATCTCCACGCCGTTGCGGCGCGTCAGCATTTTGGCCATTGATCGGGTATTCGCTTCCACCCTCATGCAAGCCAAGGATTTCTTCCATCTCGCCAGCCTGCGCCATGGCAAACAGCAAGGCCTGGGCCTGACCCCCGGGTTCGAAACGCGCCTGGTCAGCCCCGACGGCCAGTCCGTGCGCAGCTTCAGCGATGTGATCATGCCGGTGGACGGCGGCCTCGAAGACGCCGACATCATCGTGCTGCCGGCCTTCTGGGACGACTTCGATGTGCTGTGCACCCGCTACCCCCAAGTGCTGCCGTGGCTGCGCGAACAACATGCTCGCGGGGCTGTGCTGTGCGGCGAGGCCACCGGGGTGTTCTGGCTGGCCGAAGCCGGGCTGCTCGATGGCAAGGAGGCGACCACCTACTGGCGCTTCTTCAATGCCTTCAGCGAGCGCTTCCCCAAGGTGCAGCTCAATCAGGACAAGCACCTCACGGACGCCGACAACCTGTACTGCGCCGGCGGCACCACCTCGGCCTGCGACCTTTATATTTACCTGATCGAACGCTTTTGCGGCGCCAACATCGCCCAGGCCGTGGCCCGCGACATTCTCTATGAGGTGCAGCGCAACTATTCACCGGGGCGTATCGGGTTTGGCGGGCAGAAGCTGCACCAGGATGTAATCATCCTGCAGATCCAGCATTGGCTTGAAGAGCACTTTGCCGACAAATTCCGCTTTGAAGACGTCGCCCGCGAACACGGCATGAGCATCCGCAACTTCATGCGCCGCTTCCAGACCGCCACCGGTGACAAGCCGCTGCATTACCTGCAACGCCTGCGCATCGAGACCGCCAAGGGCCTGCTCTCGGGCAGCCGCAAGAGCATCAAGACCATCAGTTATGAGGTGGGTTACGACGATGCGAGTTTCTTTGCGCGGTTGTTCAGGCAGCACACGGAGTTGTCGCCGAACCAGTACAGGCAGCAATTCCAACAGGCCGCCTGACCTCAGCCCAACACAAACCACTGTGGGAGCTGGCTTGCCTGCGATGGCGGTGTATCAGCCAGCCTATAGTTGACTGATACACCGCCATCGCGGGCAAGCCCGGCTCCCACATTAGGTCTCCATTGAGCTGGAGATTGCTTAAGGCTTGTGCCCGCGCGACAGGAACTCGTGGGACTGCATTTCCAGCAGGCGGCTCAGGGTGCGCTGGAATTCGAAGTTCAAGCGGCCGCCGGTATAGAGGTCCTTGAGTTCGACTTCCGCCGAGATGATCAGCTTGACGTTACGGTCGTAGAACTCATCGACCATGTTGATAAACCGTCGCGCGATATCGTCGGTGGTCACGCCCATCTGTTCCACACCACTCAAGATCACGGCGTGGAAGATCTTGCCCAGCTCGATGTAGTCGTTCTGGCTACGCGGCCCATCGCACAATTGGCGGAACTCGAACCAGGCCACGTCATCGCAAGTGCGCAGCGCGATGATTTCGCGGTTCTCGATCATCAGCTTGTCGTTTTCCACCGCCTGGGTGCATTCCGGCGTCAGCGCACGGAAGCTCTTCTTCAGGCTTTCGTGTGCAGCTTCGTTCAGCGGGAAGTGGAACAGCTCGGCTTGCTCCAGGTGACGCAGGCGGTAGTCGACGCCGCTGTCGACGTTGACGATATCGGTGTTCTGCTTGATCAGCGCAATGGCCGGCAGGAAGCGCGCACGTTGCAGGCCGTCCTTGTACAGGCCATCGGGCACGATGTTCGAGGTGGCCACCAGGGTCACACCGTTCTTGAACAGTTCTTCCATCAGCGTGCCAAGGATCATGGCGTCGGTGATGTCGGAGACGAAGAATTCATCGAAGCAGATCACCCGGGCTTCTTGGGAGAAACGCTTGGCGATGATGGTCAGCGGGTTTTTCTCGCCCGGCAGGGTCTTCATCTCTTCGTGCACGCGCTTCATGAAGCGGTGGAAGTGCGTACGTACCTTTTCCTTGAACGGCAGTGCTTCAAAGAAGGTGTCTACCAGGTAAGTCTTGCCCCGGCCCACGCCACCCCAGAAATACAGGCCCTTGACCGGCGTGTGGTCTTTCTTGCCAAACAGCTTGCTGAACATCCCTGGCTTGCTTTGCGACGCGGCCACGAGGTCCTCGTACAGGCGCTGCAAATGACGCACGGCATTTTCCTGGGCCGCGTCGTGGAAGAACTCGGGGCGTTTCAGATCAGCTTGATATCGTTCTAGGGGCGTCATAATTTCGTTAGCAAGGCAACAAAAACGGGCCGACACTGTAACGACGGCCCTGGATAATGGCAATCAACCCTTGGTCGGGTTAATCCTCGATTGGGGCTAACGCAACGCGCAAGGCTTCGATGGCCGCGTCACGCGAAGCTTGGTCGGCGTACTCGGCGCTGTCAGCGACTGCGGCGCCGTCCAGCCACACGCTGAAGCCCAGGGCCTCGGCGCGTACGTCCAGCGCATCGCCACTTTGCAGTTGCTTGGTCACCGCGCCGGCTGCTTTGCCATCGGTAAAGTTGCGCGACAACAGCAGTTGCTCGCCGTCGGCGGCCAACAGGCGGAAGCGGAAGCTGCCATCGTCTTCACGGAAGCTCACAAACCGTGCAGCCTTCGCTGCTTTTTTCTTGGTGGCGACCGGCGCCGCCGCCTGGTTGACGAACGAACGCAGGCCCACCGCTTCACGCAGCTCGGCCAGGAACGGTGCCGCCACAGCGCGGGCCTTCTTGGCGCCGACCTGCAGCAGGTCTTCCATGTCCGATGGGCGCGACATCAGTTGGTGGTAACGCTCGCGCGCTTCGCCGAGCTGGCCGTCGAGCAGTTGGAACAGACGGTTCTTCGCCTCGCCCCAGCCCAGGCCTTCTAGCAGCTGGCCACGGAATTCGGCTTCCTGGGCCTTGGTCGCGAACGCCTGGTACAGGGTAAACAGATGCGAATTGTCCGGGTCCTTGGCTTCGCCTGGGGCTCGCGAGTCGGTGACGATCCGCGAGATCGCGTCCTTCATGTCCTTGGCGCTGGTGAACAACGGGATGGTGTTGTCGTAGCTCTTGGACATCTTGCGACCATCCAGGCCCGGCAAGGTGGCCACGCTTTCTTCGATCAGCGCTTCGGGCATGGTGAAGAATTCTTTACCGTTGCCGAACAGGTGGTTGAAGCGCTGGCCGATGTCGCGGGCCATTTCCACGTGCTGGATCTGGTCGCGGCCCACCGGTACCTTGTGCGCATTGAACATCAGGATGTCCGCTGCCATCAGCACCGGGTAGCTGTACAGGCCCATGCTGATGCCCGCATCCGGGTCTTCACCGTTTTCGACGTTCTTGTCCACCGAGGCCTTGTAGGCATGGGCGCGGTTGAGCAAGCCCTTGGCGGCAACACAGGTGAGCAGCCAGGTCAGCTCCGGAATTTCCGGGATGTCCGACTGGCGGTAGAACGTTACCCGGTTCACATCCAGGCCACCGGCCAGCCAAGTCGCGGCGATTTCCATACGCGAGCGTTGGATGCGCTGCGGGTCATCGCATTTGATCAGGGCGTGGTAGTCGGCCAGAAAGTAGAAGGAATCGGCATTCGCGTCTTCGCTGGCGAGGATCGCCGGGCGAATCGCACCGGCGTAGTTGCCCAGGTGCGGCGTGCCGGTGGTGGTGATGCCGGTGAGGATACGGGTACGGGTCGTCATGGGTGTTCGCTTGTCATCAATTCGAAAGGCGTGGCAGCACCAGATCCTTGAGATCGGTCAGCTTGCCGTGAAAAAAGTGTCCGCATTCTGCCACTTTCAGCAACTCATGGGGGCGTTTCAGGGCGGCGGACCAGGCGTAGACCACTTGCGGGTCGACCACTTCGTCGCTTTCCGGTTGGATCAGGGTCAACGGGCAGCCTTGGGGCAACACGTCCGACTCGCCCAGGCGCATCACCGCCGCAGCCACCATGAACAGGTGCGCGAGCTTCTCGCCCTTGGCTTCCAAACGCCCGCCGAGACTGGCAGCCACGTAACCGCCGAAGGAAAAACCGAGCAAGGTGATCGGCAGGTCCGGGTGTTTTTCCCGCAGCCAGGTGGCGGCCGCTTCAGCATCGTCGACTTCACCGCTGGCCATATCGTGAGTACCGGCACTGGCACCGACGCCCCGGTAATTGAAACGCAAAGTAATCAAACCGGCATCGCGGGCGGTGCGCTGCAAGGTCGATACGACTTTATTGAGCATGGTCCCACCCTGCACCGGGTTAGGGTGGCAAACCAGCGCCAGGCCACGTGGTTCGGGGTGATCCAGGTACAAGGCTTCCAATTGGCCCACCGGGCCATCGATCAAAACGGGGGTTTCACGCATGAGCAAGGATGAACTCCGTGACCTCTCAAGGGGTCGACTCGTCTAGCTAAAAGTCTGTGCATGGCATCATTGCGAGCTTAATCGCGGTATACAGCGCAGGTTTGAGCCGTTAACGTAAAGCAAAGCCGTTTATAGAGGAAGGACTCGTGGAACACTCGCTCTTAGTTTGGTTGTTGCCGACTCTTGCCCTGGTTGCCGGTGTCGCCATTGGTTTCCTGGTTGCCCGCCTGCTGCCGAATGCCGCGCCTAACCGCACGCAACGTCAGTTGGATGACATTCAGGAACGTTTTGACAGTTATCAGAACGAGGTTGTTACCCACTTCAACAGCACCGCGACCCTGGTCAAGAAGCTCACCCAGAGCTACCAGGAAGTACAGGATCATCTCGCCGATGGCGCTAACCGCCTGGCCCTCGACGACATCACCCGCCAGCGCCTGCTGGCCGCGCTGCATTCCGATGCACCGCAAACCCCACGGGAACGCCTGACCCCACCACGGGAAAACCAGGAGCCACCACGGGACTACGCGCCAAAAACGCCAAACGCCCCAGGCATGTTGGATGAGCATTACGGCTTGAAGAAGTAAGTCATCTTCGAGCAATAAAAAAGCCCGGCTGATCGATGATCAGCCGGGCTTTTTTGTTGGGTGCCTGAACCACCAGACAACCCCGCCCCCTGTGGAGCTGGCTTGCCTGCGATAGCCATAGGTATCTACACAACTTTGTAGGCTGTAGCAGCCGACGGTAACCACGATGCGAAGCGAGCCGCTCTTGATCTGCTTTTGATCTTGATCTCAGGCGCCCCGTCAAACCACGCTGGCCGGAATTCGACAGGGATTTGGGGGGTAAACCGGCAGGGATGCCGGTTTAGCCGCCCCGCGCCATGGATGGCGCGTGGCGGCGGCCCCCCAAATCACTGGCGGATTACGGGCACACCGAGCCTAAGCGAGGTGCCGAGTGGTGGGGCAAGAGCCTTTTGCTTACTTTTGGGCTCCTTTCAAAAGTGAGCCGCTGTCAGAGCGGAACCCTACGTGGCCGTTACCGCAGCAATGGATATGTACACAATCCAACTGTGTTGACTGCCAGGCCGCCATCGCAGGCAAGCCAGCTCCCACATTTGGATCACGGTGCGTCAGGGAGATAGGCGCCGGCTGTCCGGAAGTCACGGGAGCAAGCTCCCTCGCCACAGGTCCAGCGTCGCACCAAAGTTGTGTAGATACCTATGCTGCGATAGCGGTGTGCCCGTTGACACACCTGCCTCAGACACCCCACCAATTGTAAGAGCGGGCAAGAGCTCAAGTAAGTTGTTGCTCCTGCAACCGCCCACCGTCGATGCGCACATGCCGCCCATGGAAACGCTTGAGGCTGCTGCGGTGGCCGACGCTGACGATGCTCAGTCCCGGCAGTTCATCAATCAACGCCTGGTACAGGGTTGCCTCGTCTTCTTCATCCATGGCCGAGGTCGCTTCGTCCATGTACAGCCACTGCGGAGCAAACAACAACGCACGGGCAAAGGCCAGGCGCTGTTGTTCGCCGGGCGAGAGCATGCGTTGCCAGTGGTTGGCTTCATCCAGGCGATTGACCAGATGGGGCAGGCGACAGGTTTCCAGCACCTGTGCATAACGCTCTGGCGCATAGACGCTATCGTCCTGTGGATAACTCAACACGGCCTTGAGCGTACCAATTGGCAGGTAAGGCTTTTGCGGCAGGAACAGGTAGCGTGTCGCCGGCAGGCGAATGCTGCCATGACCGGCGGGCCACAGATCTCCCATCGCCCGCAGCAACGTGCTCTTGCCGCTGCCGGAACGCCCGCTGAGCATGACGCGCTGGCCAGGCTCCACGGTCATGTCGGCGTCGGTGAGCAAATGGCGGCCGTCGGCCAGGTCCATGCCCAGGTCTTTGATCACCAGGCGCTCGCCTTCAGGGCGCACGTCGATCGCCGGCGTGCGTTGCTCGTTGTCGCTCATGGCTTGCTGGAAACTCAGCAGACGGTCGCTGGTGGCGCGCCATGTCGCCAGCTCCGAATAGGCGTTGATAAACCAGCTGAAGTTCTCTTGTACGTTGCCGAACGCCGAGTTGATTTGCATCAGCTCGCCCAGCTCGATCTTGCCGGTGAAGTAGCGCGGCGCGGCGACGATAAAGGGGAAGATGATTGCGATCTGGCTGTAGCCGGCGGTGAAAAAGGTCAGGCGCTTGGACACTTTCATGATGTCCCAGAAGTTCTGCCAGACCTTGCCGAAGCGCGTGCTCAGGCGCTGCCTTTCATTCGGCTCGCCGTTGTACAGGGCGATACTTTCGGCATTCTCACGCACCCGCACCATGGAAAAACGCAGGTCCGCTTCAAAGCGTTGTTGTTGGTTGCTCAGGCCGATCAAGCGCCGGCCGATCAGGTGCGTCAGCCAACTGCCCACGGCGGCGTACAGCAACGCACACCAGAACATGTAGCCGGGGATGGTGACGCCAAACACCTCGATGCTGCCCGAGACGCCCCACAGGATGATCGAGAATGACACCAGGCTGACCACGTTACGCAGCAAGCCGAGCCCCAGGCTTAAAGTGCCGGACGTGAAGTTGTTGAGGTCTTCGGAAATCCGCTGGTCCGGGTTGTCGGTGTAGCCGCCCTGCTCCAACTGGTAGTAATTCTTGTGGGCGAGCCACCGGCTGAAGTGTTTTTCGGTGAGCCAGGCGCGCCAGCGGATCGTCAGCATCTGGGTCAGGTAAAGGCGGTACACCGCACCGAGTATCGCCACCGCCGCGATCCCGCCGAAATAGCCGATCAGTTGCCAGAAGGCTGCGGTGTCCTTCTTCTCCAGGGCGTTATAGAAGTCCTTGTACCAGTGGTTGATCCACACAGAGATCGCCACGCTGAACAGCGACAGGCCAATCACTGCGGCTAGCAGCAGCCAGGCCCTGCCCTTCTCTTCACTGCGCCAATAGGGTGTGATCATCGCCCAGGTTCGGCGGAAGAATTGCCCACGCACCGCATCGTTGACCGCGCGGTATTCAGCGTTCTGATTCATCGTTCAGGCTCGGTAGGAAAAGAATGACAGGCGTTTGAACCGATCATAGGTGATCGGTTCGTGCGTCCGTGCAGCCTGAAGCGGATTGTTCAGTCGCCGTTCAGCGTCGTACCGGGCGCTTCTGCAGCTTGCGTTGCAGCGTGCGGCGGTGCATGCCCAGGGCGCGGGCGGTGGCGGAGATATTGCCTTCGTGTTCGGTCAGCACGCGCTGGATGTGCTCCCACTGCAGGCGGTCTACCGACATCGGGTTTTCCGGCACCAGGGTGTCGAGGTCGGCATGCTCGGACAGCAAGGCGGCCAGCACGTCGTCGGCATCCGCCGGCTTGCACAGGTAGTTGCAGGCGCCGCGCTTGATCGCCTCGACGGCGGTGGCGATGCTGGAGTAACCGGTGAGGATCACCACGCGCATTTCCGGGTCGAGTTCCAGCAGCTTGGGCAGCAGCACCAGACCCGAGTCGCCGTCCATTTTCAGGTCCAGGGCAGCGTAGTCCGGTAGGTCGGCCTGGGCGATGGTCAGGCCCTCTTCGGCAGAACCTGCGGTGCTGACGCGAAAACCGCGCCGGCTCATGGCGCGTGCCATCACGCGGGTAAAGGTCGCGTCGTCATCTACCAGCAACAGGTGCGGCAGTTCTTCGCCTTCGACTTGGATCTCGTCACTCATCGATATCTCCTCGTGCGACACGGGGCAGGCGCAGCTCGGTGAGCGTGCCACCTTCCTCATGACTATAGAGCTTCACTGAGCCGCCCGCGCGGGTCACGCTGGCCTTGCTCAAAAACAGGCCCAGGCCGAAGCCTTTGCCCTTGGTGGTAAAGAAGGGTTTGCCGATCTGCTCGGCGATGGCCAACGGCACACCCGCGCCATGGTCACGAATGCTGATGGTGACGTTTTCGGCGTCCCAGTCCAACTGCACACCTAGGCCTTCAGGGCAGGCGTCGGCGGCGTTGTTCAGCAGGTTGAGCAGCGCCTGGGTCAGGTCTGGCGGTGGCGCCATGCGCGGTACGCTGCCTTGGCCCAGCAGGTTGAAACGGTAACTGGCTTCGGGACGCATCAGGTGCCAGCGGTTGAGCGCCTCATCGAGCCACTGGGTGACGTCTTGCATTTCGACCGCCAGGCGGCGATTGGCTTCGGCGGCGCGCACCAGTTGCTGAAGCGTCAGCTTGCACTGCTTGACCTGTTCCTGCAGCACGCTCAAATCATCTTGCAGGGCCGGGTCATGATGATCCTGGGTCATTTCCTTGAGCAGCACGCTCATGGTCGCCAGCGGCGTGCCCAACTCATGGGCGGCGCCGGCGGCCTGGGTGGCGACGGCCAGCAACTGTTGGTCACGCAGGCCCTCCTCTCGGCGAATGGCGCGCAGTTCTTCCTGGCGGCGCAGTTCTTCGGCCATGCGTGCGGCGAAGAAGGTAATGACTGCCGCAGACAGGGCGAAGCTCAACCACATCCCGTAGATCTGCAGGTTTTCCCGAGCGATGGGGAATGTCTGCAAGGGGTAGAACTGTGCCAACAGCAAGGTGTACAGCGTCAGCGCGATGCCCGACAGTACCACCGAATAGCGCCACGGCAGGGTCACGGCGGCGATGGTCAAAGGCACCAGGTAGTAGGAAACGAAGGGGTTGGTGGAACCGCCGGAGAAGTACAGCAACACGCTGTGGATAAACAGGTCACAGGCCAGTTGCAGGGCGTACTCCAGCTCGGTCACAGGCCAGGTGGTACGCAATCGTATGGCGGTGAACACACACAATACGGTGGAAAAACCCAGGGTCACGGCCAGTTGCAGCCAGGGCAGCGGCAGCAGGTCGAACCAATAGGCAAGCCCGACGGAACCGGCCTGCGCGGCCAATACCAGGGTGCGAATGAACGTCAGGCGCCAAAGGTTCTGGCGAGTGGCGGAAGTCAGTTTTACGGCGGCGAGCATGAGCTCTCCCGGTGAGCGCTGCAGGCGGATCGGCACGAGTATAAACGAAGCAGACCTGCTGGCACGGCGTGTGTGGCTCTTTGACGCAGGCCGGGTAAATGACCGTTCGTCGGCGCCCGCATAACTTGTAGGTAATGTGTAAACCCGAAGAACCCAGTGCCAACGTCTACAGTCTTACCGAGCACGACTATCTCAAGGAGCTTCCATGTCTCGTTTCATTCGCAGTGCAGCCATCATTACCCTCAGCGCCAGCGCCCTGGCCAGCCTGCCGGCCATGGCCGCCGATGCATTGCATTACAACCAGATCTCCCTGCGCGCCGAAGCCAGCCAGGAAGTGGCCCGCGACAAGATGATCGTCACCCTTTACACCGAATCGCAAAACGCCGACCCGGCCAAGCTTGCTGCCGAAATCACCACCACCCTGAACCAGGCCCTGGGCCAGGCGCGCGAAGTCAAAGGCGTGACCTTGCGCCAGGGCAGCCGCAACAGCTACCCGATCTACGACAGCAAGAACCAGAAGATCACCGGCTGGCGTGAACGCGCCGAGCTGCGCCTGGAAAGCGCGGACTTCCCGGCGCTGTCCAAACTCACCGGCGAGTTGTTGAACACCTTGAAAATGGACAGCATGGACTTCGCCATCGCCGACACCACGCGCAAGGCCAGCGAAGATGCGCTGCTCAAAGACGCGGTGGCGGCGTTCAAGGCGCGCGCGCAACTGGCTACCGATGCACTCGGCGGCAAGGGCTACAAGATCGTCAACCTGAACTTCAACACCAATGGCTACCCGATGCCTTACGCCCGCAATGGCGGCATGATGATGAAAGCCGCCATGGCCGACTCAGCGCCGACGCCTGAAGTGGAAGCCGGCACCAGCCAAGTCACTATGAGTGCCGACGGCGTGATCGAAGTTTTACAGTAACTTTTTTAGACAGGACAGAGGCGCAGCCCCACGGGGCGTGCGCCTTTTTTTTGCGCGTTGGCGCCACGTCATATCCAGCAGCATATCTTGCAGGAATCAAGTGCCCGGCTTTCACGACTCATTACTGCCATAGCTACCAGGGAGGGCTGTGCTGGCATTTATTCACACAATGAGAGCCGAATTCATGTCCCTATCAATCAACCCAATACCCTCTTCTGCATCACTGCCATCGGGAATCGCCTATCCGACACCGAGCACTCAAACGCAGACGCCATCCACAGTCCCGCCCACGGCCAAGACCGGCCAACCCGACGAAACAGCATTGCTCAAGGCCTATCTCGAGGCCGCACAGCGCAAGGTGTTACACGGCAATGCCGGGCTTATAACCGTCCCGCCCCAAAGTACTCTGGGTCAATGGCTTGGGCTGTATCGCACGCTTTTGGAAAACAACGTTGTCCAGAGCTGGCTGCGCGAACAACACGTCGCTGCGGACACCCTGCTTTCAATCAACCCTTCTACCGGTACCTTGTCGGCCGAAGTCGAGGGCAAAACCAAAACCTTTCAACTGTCGGATACATCAGGCTGGGGGCAAATTTCAGGGCCATTGCTGGACGCCGCAAAAGTTATCGCCCCTGGCAATAACGGTGATTTGCGTGTGAGGCTGCGCAAGGACTCCATACAGGTCAGCGCAAAAGTGGTGGCCAACTTTGAAGGCGTTACCCTGCCGCAAACACTGACACAGGCCCGTGCGCAAATCAGGCACCTGGAACATAAAGACACCTTCGACCCTATCCCCGCCGATGACCGCCTGCGCCCTGCCAGCAGCCGCTCGGCACAGGCGCTGCAAGAGCAACAACACAACGCCGCCAAGTACTACAGCACCGCACCACAGGCCTTGGCTTACAAGCGCCTGGCGGTTGACGTCGCCAACAACCTGCCCAATACGCGGGCGGAAGCCAAGAAGTGGGCGGATGACCTGCTGCTCAAACTCACAGGCAAACCTATCGACTCCGACACCGTCTACTTGAATCGCTTCAAAGGCGGCGAAAGCGCGGACACGGCGACCGGTTGGGAACACACATTCCAGGAGCCCTGGTCTTCGCTGCGCTTGCCCGACGCCCTGCTGAAAAACTTCTCCGAGCACGACTGGGTGCCTGGCAACCTGGACCTGGACGCGGGTTTGTATACCCAGCCTGCTGGGCAAAGCGAAAAAGGCGGCTACGGCAAACACAATCAAATCGACCTCAAGCCGTCCCAAGTGATGCACGAAAGCTGGAAAACCGACTTTCAGACCCAGATGACCCAGAAATTCGACGCGTTCTGGAGCGCGCATACCGATGACTACCAGACGGTAATCAAGGGCGAGTTCGTTTCCCAGGCCCGGGAACAACTGAAGAGCGCCGAAGCCGGGTCATCTGCTGAGCGAGCCTTACAAGCCCGCGAACATCAGTTCACCCGTGGCGACTACAGCCTGGTAATGGCGGCGGCGAACAATATTCCACTCGACGAAAACACCCCCCTGAGCCTTGAACAGCTAAAGGCTAAAGCGCCAGTAAACAGCACCCCCCAAGTGCATGCCCTTGATATCCACGGCTTTAAATCCAGCGACATTCTTCGATTCAGCAACGACGACGCTGGCCGGCAAGTGCTTTACATACCTGGAGCCAAACCGGCATTTCTGCGCTTCGACTCCTTGGACAAGCTCAATCAATGGGTGATTGACCAGACCAAGGACCCGAAAAAAAGCCAGTCGCTGCTCGCGCACTTCTCGTTGGCTGATCGTCAGAACCGTAAGCCTAGCGTTTTCATACAACTGGCAAGCGGGGCTGTACCGGGCGGGGGCTTTACGGGTATTGGCGACACGCAAGATGGCCTGGACGCCCTCTTCAAGAAAATGGCCGCCGGCGATCTGAAAACACCGGTGAATAAAAGCAGTCAGTCAAAAATCGAGGGGGACGTGTTTTCCACCCTGGCAACCGCTGCCAAGCAACGCATGACGAGTGATACCGACGTTGTCGTCAAATCCAACAGCGAAGTGACGCGGGACACCTGGCTCAATGACATTACCGTGGCCGCGGGGTTACTGGCCAAGCTTGCCCCCATCGCGGCACCGGTCACCGGCGCCGCAGTAATTGCCGGGTTGACCGAACTGGGGTTGGGGTTCGAACAATCCGCGTCCGGAGACACCGAGGCGGAACGCGACAACGGGGCCTCCCGAGCACTCGATGGTGTGCTGAACACATTATTCTCCATGGGGGCCAGTACCGTCCCTGAAGATCCTTTTGCGCTGCCACCGGAGAAAGAACTGCCGGTGAGTGACCCGCTTGCTCAACCACACATCACCGAAATAGAAGAACCAAAACCCGGCCCATCCAGCGGTACTCAGGTGGTCAACGAAGCTGGGGCTGCGGCGCCAAAATCCCGCCCCCTACTGCCGATGGCGCCCTATGCCGTCCCCGAGGGTGAACAGTTGATAAAGGACGCGCCCCGCGACGCGCTGGGTGTCTACCGCATAACCGACAGCCAGGGAGCACTGCGCCAATTCGTGCGCCTTACCGATGAGACGGGAACGAGCAAGGTATTTGAGATATCGGGGCGTTACCGCACCGGCGATATGTTTGCCAGAGTCATCAACCCTGATAACGGCGCGGGGCTGATGGTCATTACACCCGGACGTGATGGAGAGTGGGCCCGTGCGCCGGGCGATGGCGGGGTGAAATTGCCGTGGCCGTGGCCACGCTCTGAGTCCCCGACACCCAGTGACGATATAAAAACGCCTACACAGGTATCGGATAACTTTATTGAGTTAAACGGTACCAAAATGAAAGGCGCTGACATATTCGACAAATATTTCAACGTTGAAGAGCAAGCGAACTATAAATATGGCGTCAGCTTCGAGGAAGACAACGGTGTTTTAAAAAATCGCCCTGTTTTTTCTTGGACAGCCGACAGCGGGGATTTCACCGTATCCGCATCGGAAAGAGCCTCCTCATCCCCGTTCGGTACCAGCAATTACTCCGACCAATTTGCCAAAGACATCGACCGAGACCCTTACACAATAAGACGCCCTGGCGTGGCGGACGTTGAGATCGACATACCCCGGCAGATGGAAGGAATGAATATCCCAAATGGCTTGGAAGAATCGATCCGCGAAAATCTTATACGGGACGGGATCGATAAATTTGAGCACATCGTGCCCGATCCCGACATGCGAGCGGCAATTTCAGAGGTTGCTCATCAAGGCTCTTCCGCTTCTGTGTGGTTTGAATTGCAGCCTCCCCGAGTGAAGCCCGGCTTTAGCAGCAACGTTGGCAAAAGGCGGTACGTCATCGATTACAACCCTTTAAAAAATGAGACAGAGGTCACCATAACCACCCAATGGCACCTGAAATCTGAGGTTAGAGGTGAGTCCACCCCCGCCGATGACGTGAACATAACAGCCACTCGAACTTTCACCCTTCGTGAAAGTAATGAAATAGATGGCCAGCCCGTTACAATCGACAAATCGGCTCCCATCCGGATAGAAGTATCCCCCAGCATAAACGTATCTCCTACCTAAGCCAGCTGAACGGCGGTAACCTCGGTGACCGCCGTTTTCGTTTGGGCAGTTTTAATATGCCCGCCATTTCAGGGGTCTCCATGCAAAGAATCGCCGTCAAGCCACTGCTCCTCGCCGCAAGCCTTGCGGCCTTTATGCCGATGGCCCAGGCCGCCACGACCCTGGTCTACTGCTCCGAAGCCAGCCCCGCCGGCTTCGACCCCAGCCAGTACACCAGTGGCACCGATTTCGATGCCTCCGCCGAAACGGTGTTCAACCGCCTGACCCAGTTCAAGCGCGGTGGCACCGAGGTCGAGCCTGGTCTGGCGACGAGCTGGGATGTTTCGAAGGATGGCCTGACGTACACCTTTCACCTGCGTGAAGGCGTCAAGTTCCACACCACCGACTTCTTCACCCCGACCCGCGATTTCAACGCCGATGACGTGCTGTTCACTTTTAATCGCCTGCTGGATGCCGAGAGCCCGTTTCGCAAGGCCTACCCATCCGAGTCGCCCTACTTCACCGACATGGGCCTGAACACCACGATCAAGAGCGTCGAACAACTCGACGAGCATAGCGTGCGATTCAACCTGAACACGGTCGATGCTGCGTTCGTGCAAAACCTGGCCATGAGTTTCGCCTCGGTGCAATCGGCCGAATACGCCGCCCAACTGCTGAAAGAGGGCAAGGCCGAGCAGATCAACCAGCAACCGGTCGGTACCGGGCCGTTTGTGTTCAAGCGCTATCAGAAAGACTCGCAGATCCGCTACGTGGCCAATAAACAGTATTGGAAGCCCGAGGACGTGAAGCTCGACAACCTGGTGTTCGCCATCACGCCCGATGCTGCCGCACGCCTGCAAAAACTCAAGGCCGGCGAATGCCAGGTCAGCGGTTACCCGCGCCCCGCCGATATCGAGGTGATGAAGCAAGACCCCAACCTGCGCGTGCTGCAACAAGCAGGCTTCAACCTGGGCTTTTTGGCCTATAACGTGACTCACCCGCCGCTGGATCAACTCAAGGTTCGCCAGGCCCTGGACATGGCCATCGACAAGCCCGCGATCATCAAGGCCGTGTACCAGGGCGCCGGGCAATTGGCGCAGAACGCACTGCCTCCCGCGCAGTGGTCTTATGACCCGAATATCCAGGACGCCCCCTACGACCCGACCAAGGCACGGTTGCTACTAAAAGAAGCAGGGGTTGCACCAGGTACCACCATCAACCTGTGGGCAATGACCGTGCAACGCGCCTCGAACCCGAATGCGCGGATGTCTGCACAAATGATTCAACAGGATTGGGCCAAGGTCGGCATCAAGGCCAACATCGTCAGCTATGAGTGGGGCGAATACATCAAGCGCGCCAAAAACGGCGAACACGATGCAATGATTTATGGCTGGACCGGCGACAACGGCGACCCCGATAACTGGTTGGGCGTGCTCTACAGTTGTGCCGCAGTCAAGGGCAGCAACTACGCCAAATGGTGTAACCCGGCCTACGACAAGCTGGTGCAGCAGGCCAAGGTCAGCAGCGACCGCGAGCAGCGCATCAAGTGGTATCAACAGGCACAGAAAATCCTTAAGGAACAAGTACCTATAACGCCTATTGCGAACTCGACGGTTTTCCAGCCTATGCGCAAGCAAGTGCAGGACTTCAAGATCAGCCCGTTTGGGCTAACACCGTTCTACGGTGTGGGTCTAGATAAGTAACAGCTGCGCCCCAACCGAGTGCGCTAGACGCCTCGGCTGGGCTTTTTTGGTGCGCCATTTGCACCGAAAAAACCCTCCAAATAAGCACTTTTGTGTCGAAACTTTCATAATTGCGACATTCCTGTACGTTCGTACCACAGTTTTCCCTTTGCAACCGCTCTGCATCTTGCATTGGGTATGGCGCCTGCATAAGTATCCGCAGGCCGACTCACGAGGTCGCCCTCACCACCAAAAATGACAACAAATCATGAGGCCAACATGCTTAAACACGCAGTCCTTCCGTTATTAGTGAGCGCTGGCCTTATGGCCGCAGCCCCCGTAGCCCTTGCGGCAACTAACCTGGTGTTCTGCTCCGAAGGGAGCCCGGCCGGTTTTGATCCAGGCCAGTACACCACCGGAACAGACTTCGATGCCTCGGCCGAAACCATGTTCAACCGCCTGAGCCAGTTCGAACGTGGCGGCACCGCCGTGGTTCCTGGCCTGGCCACCAGCTGGGATGTGTCCCCGGATGGCCTGACGTACACCTTCCACCTTCGCGAAGGCGTCAAGTTCCATACCACCCCGTACTTCAAGCCTACTCGTGAATTCTCGGCTGACGACGTACTGTTCACCTTCAACCGGATGATCAATAAAGACGATCCATTCCGTAAGGCCTACCCCACCGAGTTCCCGTACTTCACGGACATGGGGATGGACACCAACATCAAGAACATCGAGAAAATCGATGACCACACTGTCAAGTTCACCCTTGGCACCGTGGACGCCGCGTTCATCCAGAACCTGGCCATGAGCTTCGCCTCGATCCAGTCCGCCGAATACGCTGCGCAGCTGTTGAAGGAAGGCAAGCCTGCCGACATCAACCAGAAGCCGGTCGGCACTGGCCCGTTCGTGTTCAAGAGCTACCAGAAAGATTCGAACATTCGCTACACCGGCAACAAGGACTACTGGAAACCTGAAGACGTGAAGATCGATAACCTGATCTTCGCTATCACCACTGACCCGTCGGTGCGTATCCAGAAGCTCAAGAAAAACGAATGCCAGATCACCCTGTTCCCACGTCCGGCCGACCTCAAGGCGCTGGGTGAGGACAAGGACCTGAAACTGCCACACCAGGCCGGTTTCAACCTGGGCTACATCGCCTATAACGTCATGCCAGTACTCAAGGGCCAGACTGCCGCGAACCCGCTGGCCGACCTGCGCGTCCGTGAAGCCCTGGACATGTCGGTAAACAAGCAGCAGATCATCGACTCCGTGTACCAGGGTGCCGGCCAGCTGGCAGTCAACGCCATGCCGCCGACCCAGTGGTCCTATGACACCACCATCAAGGATGCCAAGTACGATCCTGCCAAAGCCAAAGAGCTGCTCAAGGCGGCTGGCGTCAAGGAAGGCACCGAGATCACCCTGTGGGCCATGCCGGTTCAGCGCCCCTACAACCCCAACGCCAAGTTGATGGCCGAGATGCTGCAGAACGACTGGAAACAGATCGGCCTGAAGGTCAACATCGTCAGCTACGAGTGGGGCGAGTACATCAAGCGCTCCAAGGGCGGCGAGAACCAGGCCATGATCATTGGCTGGAGCGGCGACAATGGTGACCCGGACAACTGGCTGAACGTGCTGTTCGGCTGCGACTCGCTGTCGGGCAACAACTTCTCCAAGTGGTGCGACAAGAAATTCGACGGCATCGTGAAAGAAGCCAAGGCCACATCGGATGTCGCCAAACGCACCGAGCTGTATAAGCAGGCGCAACATATCCTCAAAGATGCAGTCCCGATGACACCTATCGCGCACTCGACGGTGTATCAACCCATGCGCAATACCGTACAGGACTTCAAGATCAGCCCGTTTGGCTTGAATTCCTTCTACGGCGTTAGCGTCAGCGGCAAGTAAGGATCAATAACGGCGACGTTTCATAACGTCGCCGTTATTCCATCCGCCTGGACCTTAGGAAACAGACTACGTTTGCAAGCGTTGCCGTCTTACAGCAATGAACTGCGACCCGTGCCTCCGTTGCCTACAAGGTCAGTCAGAATTGACGCATTTACTGCAAGGTCAACGCCCCATAAGGTCGTAGGACAGCAGCGGCATCATTCTGGTGAAGGGCACTTGCTGTGTGTGGGATCAGTGAAGTCTGCCTGGCTGCACGCCAGCAGGAAGGCTCGCTGTTGATAACTACAAACAAGGACGGGGATCGTCATGCGCCATACAACCGTTGTATCCGCTCTGTTTGCCACCAGCCTGCTGGCCGTGGCCACGATGGGCCAAGCCGCCGAAAAGAAGAGCCTGGTGTTCTGCTCCGAAGGCAGCCCGGCAGGGTTTGACACTGCGCAATACACCACCGCCACCGACAACGATGCGGCGGAGCCTTTGTATAACCGTTTGGTGGAGTTCGAAAAAGGCGCCACCGACGTCGTCCCTGGGCTGGCAACCAAGTGGGATATCTCCCCGGATGGCCTGACCTACACCTTCCACCTGCGTGAAGGGGTGAAGTTCCACAGCAACAAGGAATTCAAGCCGACGCGCGACTTCAACGCCGATGACGTGCTGTTCACCTTCAACCGCATGCTTGACCCCGACCATCCGTTTCGCAAGGCCTACCCTACCGAGTTTCCGTACTTCAACGGGATGAGCCTGAACAAGAACATCGCCAAGGTCGAGAAAACAGGCCCGTACACCGTGGTGATGACCCTGAACACGGTCGACGCTGCGTTCGTGCAGAACATCGCCATGAGCTTTGCCGCGATCCTTTCGGCCGAATACGCCGAGCAGTTGCTCAAGCAAGGCCGGCCCAGCGACATCAACCAGAAGCCGATCGGCACTGGCCCGTTCGTGTTCCAGCGTTACCAGAAAGACTCGCAGATCCGCTACGTGGGCAACAAACAGTACTGGGACCCGAGCCGCGTCAAGCTGGACCAGTTGATCTTCGCCATCAACACCGACGCCTCGGTGCGCGTGCAGAAGCTCAAGGCCGGCGAATGCCAGGTAACCCTGCATCCACGCCCCGCCGATGTCGAAGCCCTCAAGGCCGACCCGAACCTGCAACTGCTGACAAAGCCGGGCTTTAACCTCGGCTATATCTCCTACAACGTGCGCCACAAGCCATTCGATCAGCTTGAAGTACGCCAGGCGCTGGACATGGCGGTGAACAAGCAGAGCATCCTCAATGCCGTGTACCAGGGCGCCGGGCAACTGGCGGTCAACGCCATGCCGCCGACGCAATGGTCTTACGACGACAGCATCAAGGACGCCGCCTACAACCCGGAAAAAGCCAAGGAGTTGCTCAAGGCCGCCGGCGTCAAGGAAGGCACCGAGATCACCCTGTGGGCCATGCCGGTACAGCGCCCATATAACCCCAACGCCAAGCTGATGGCCGAGATGCTACAGAACGACTGGGCCAAGATCGGCCTCAAGGTCAAGATCGTCAGCTATGAGTGGGGCGAGTACATCAAGCGCACCAAAAACGGTGAGCACGATGTCAGCCTGATCGGCTGGACCGGCGACAACGGTGACCCGGACAACTGGCTCGGCACCCTCTACAGCTGCGACGCCATCGGCGGGAACAACTACTCCATGTGGTGCGACCCGGCGTACGACAAGCTGATCAAGCAAGCCAAGGTCGTGACCGACCGTGAACAAAGGACTGTTCTGTACAAACAGGCGCAGCAACTGCTCAAGCAGCAGGTGCCGATCACGCCTATCGCCCACTCGACGGTCAACCAGCCGTTAAGCGCCAAAGTCGAAGGCTTCAAGGTAAGCCCCTTCGGCCGCAACGTGTTCTCGGGCGTCAGCATCAACCCATAAGACAATAACCGGATGGCGGGGAGCGAAATCGGCTCCCCGGCAAACGTGCAGGCTTTTGTTGGGAAATTTCCTACGCCAAACGTTTGCAATAGCTTGAACGAGTTCCACACCCAATAGCCGGATCACCCAAAAAGACCGGCATTAAAAAAGAGAACCAAAGGAGCTTCACCCATGAAACTGAGCAGCAAAGCGCTTCTGGCCTTGGCCATCAGCAGCATCACGGCCACCGCCTACGCTGAAACGCAAAGCCAGGACTTCGTTCCTACCACCCTGGCCGGCACCAGCGCCCAAAGCGAGGCCAAAGGCTTTATCGAAGATTTCAGCCTGGGCGGCACCACGCGTAACTGGTACTCCCATGAAAGCAAATACCGTGGGGGCACCTTCTCGTACCAGAAACACGGCCAGACCCTGACCGATCGCAACCGTACCAACTGGGTGCAAGGCACCATCCTCAACGCCAGCTCGGGTTTCACTCAGGGCACCGTTGGGGTCAAGACTGAAGTGGCGGTGTACAACGCCCTGGTACTGGACCGCAGCAAGCGTGATATCAAAGGCGGCTCCAACCGTACCCTGGCCGACTCCAACGGTGACGCCGTCGACCAGTGGAGCAAACTGGGCCTGGCCAACGTGCAATTCCGTGTGTCCAACACCACACTGACCGCCGGCCGTCAGAACTTCAGCAGCGGCATCGTCGACACCATCGGCAACCGTGCCCTGCCTTCCAGCTTCCAGGGTGTGAGCTTCAACAGCGAAGAGTTCAGCAACCTGTCGTTCCAAGGCGGCGTGTTCGACCGCGTTTCCCCACGTAGCGAGCAGAGCCTGTCGAAATTCCGCAGCGAATACGGCAACGGCGCAGAAACCGACAAAGTGTCGACCCTGGGTGTGAACTACCAGCCGCTGAAAAGCCTGAAGACCAGCTTCTTCGCCGCCAACGTGAAGGACTTCTGGAACCAGTACTACTTCGGCGCCACCCACGAGCTGGGCGACGCGCAGCAGTTGGGCCTGACCACCGGCTTCAACTACTACAAGACTGTCGATGAAGGCAAAAAAGAAATGGGGGAAATCGACAACGATACCTTCTCCCTCTCCCTGGGCCTGACTCACCAGGCACACAGCCTGACCTTCGGCTACCAGCAAGTGAACGGTAACGAGTACTTCGACTACCTGCACGAAACCAACGGCATCTACCTGGCCAACTCCCTGACGTCTGACTTCAACGGCCCGAACGAGAAATCCTTCCAGATCGCCTATGCCATCAACATGGCTGAATACGGCGTACCTGGCCTTAAGTTCAACGCCTACTCGGCACGCGGCTGGGGCATCGACGGCACCCACTACACCGGCAACAACGGCCGGGCCAAGTTTGCCTATGACGGCATCCAGTCCCAGGACGGCGAGAAGCACCAGGAATACGGTGTAGGCGCCTCTTACGCGCTGCAGAGCGGCCCACTCAAAGCCACCACCGTGCGCGCAACCTATGTTGAGCACCGTGGCAGCGAGTTCCAGTCCGACGGCAGCATCAAAGAGTTCCGTCTGGTCACCACCATCCCGTTCAACATCCTTTAATTAGTGCCAGGCAGGCGGCGAGCTCAGGACGAGCCCGCCGCCTACGCTTTTCTGGCTCCATCGATTGCAGAGGGCTCTGAATGAAAATGCTCCCACTACAAGCCGCCATGGCCGCTGCGCTGTTGAGCGTGGCGATCGGCGTTTCGGCCAAACCGCTGGTGGTCTGCACCGAAGCCAGCCCGGAAGGTTTCGACCCGGTCCTGTACACCACTGCCGTGACCGCTGACGCCGCCGCTGAAACCATGTTCAACCGCCTGGTGGACTTCAAGCCCGGCACCACGGAAGTGGTGCCCGCCCTGGCCAAAGACCTGCCGGAAATCAGCGCCGATGGCCTGACCTATACGTTCCACCTGCGTGACGACATCAAGTTTCACACCACCGACTATTTCAAACCCACGCGCAACCTGAACGCCGATGATGTGCTTTGGAGCTTCCAGCGTCAGCTGGACCCGAATCACCCGTGGCATAAAAAGTCCCTCGTGGGCTACCCGTATTTCGAAAGCATGGGCTTCAAGGAACTGCTCAAGAGCGTAGAGAAGACCGATGATCACACCGTCGTCTTTACCCTGACCCGCCCAGAAGCTCCGTTCCTGGCCGATCTGGGCATGGCATTCTCTTCAATCCACTCGAAGGAATACGCCGACCAGTTGCTCAAGTCCGGCAAGACCGAAGATCTCAATGCCAAGCCCATCGGCACTGGCCCGTTCATCTTCACCCGTTATCAGAAAGACGCCCAGGCGCGCTTCAAGGCCAACCCGGACTACTTCCGCGGCAAGCCGGCGGTCGACCCGCTGATTCTCGCGATCACCACCGATAACAACGTGCGGCTGCAGAAGCTCAAGGCCAACGAATGTCAGATCGCGCTGTTCCCCAAGCCGGATGACATCCCAAGCATCAAGAAAGATCCGAACCTGAAAGTCGATGAACTGGCGGCGATGACCACCAGCTACACCGCATTGAACACCACGCGCAAATACATGAGCGATGCCCGGGTACGCCACGCGATTAACATCGCGTTCGACAAGGCAGGTTACACCGAAGCCCTGTTCGGCAAAGGCAATGCGGTGGTCGGCACCGGCCCCTACCCACCGACCTTGCTGGGTTTCAGCGAAAAACTGAAGAACCCACCCCGTGACCTGGACAAGGCTCGCGCCCTGCTCAAGGAAGCTGGCGTACCGGAAGGCACCGAATTCACCCTGTTCACCCGCAACGGCGGTGGCCCAACGAACCCCAACCCAATGCTCGGCGCCCAGCGCATGCAGGCGGATCTGGCGCAGGTTGGCCTGAAGGTCAATATCAAAGTCATGGAATGGGGCGAAATGCTCAAGCGGGCTAAAAACGGCGAGCACGACATGGTTTCGGCTGGCTGGGTCGGTGATAACGGCGACCCGGATAACTTCCTCACTCCGAACCTGAGTTGCGATGCGGCGAAAAACGGCGAAAACTACGCACGCTGGTGTAACAAAGAGTTTCAGGACTTGATCGACAAGGCTCGTGCGGAAAAGGAACCGGCCTTACGGGCTGCGCTCTATGAACAAGCACAAGATGTCTTCGAGAAGGACCAGCCATGGCTTCCAATGGCTTACCCGAAACTGTTCACCGCCATGCGCAAGAACGTAGAAGGCTTCACCCAAAGCCCTCTGGGTACAAATAACTTCGCCACCACCCAGGTGAAGTAAATAAGAAAAACGCTCGGCACCGTCGACACTGACGGTGCCGGACCTGCCTAACCGGCTGATTGAGGTACACACCAAGATGTTTAGTTTTATTGCCCGCCGACTGGGGTTATTGATCCCCACGTTCTTCGGCATCACGTTGCTGACCTTTGCGTTGATTCGCATGATTCCAGGCGACCCCGTAGAAGTCATGATGGGCGAGCGACGGGTTGACCCCGAAATGCACGCACAGGCAATGGAGCGCCTTGGCCTTAACAAGCCGCTGTATGCGCAATACCTGGACTATGTCGGCAAGCTCGCCCAGGGCGACCTTGGCGAATCGCTGCGCACCCGCACCAGCGTGTGGACCGAGTTCACCGCCCTCTTCCCCGCGACCCTGGAACTGTCCATGGCCGCGCTGTTGTTCGCCGGTATCCTGGGCCTGTTGGCCGGGGTGATCGCGGCACTCAAGCGAGGATCCCTGTTCGACCATGGGGTGATGGGCATCTCCCTGGCGGGGTATTCGATGCCGATCTTCTGGTGGGGCCTGATCCTGATCATGTTCTTCTCGGTGAGCCTGGGCTGGACCCCGGTTTCCGGGCGTATCGACCTGCTCTACGACATCGAGCCACGCACCGGTTTCATGCTGATCGACACCCTGCTGGCCGACGAGCCGGACGCGTTCTGGGATGCGTTGCACCACCTGATCCTGCCGGCCATCGTGCTCGGCACCATCCCGCTGGCAGTGATCGCGCGCATGACCCGCTCGTCGATGCTCGAAGTGCTGCGTGAGGACTACATCCGTACCGCCAAGGCCAAGGGCCTGTCGCCGGCTCGCGTGGTGTTCGTGCACGGCCTGCGCAACGCGCTGATCCCGGTGCTCACCGTGGTCGGCCTGCAAGTCGGCACGCTGCTGGCCGGTGCGGTACTGACCGAAACCATCTTCTCGTGGCCCGGCATCGGCAAATGGCTGATCGAAGCCATTGGCGCGCGGGACTACCCGGTGGTGCAAAACGGCATTCTGCTGATCGCCTGCCTGGTGATCCTGGTGAACTTCGTGGTGGATATCCTCTACGGCTTCGCCAACCCACGCATCCGTCACCAGCGCTGAGATCATGACCATGACCACACCTACTCAAGTGTCAGCAGTCGATCAGAGCCTGCTGTACCCGTCCCCGTACAAAGAATTCTGGCAAGCCTTCTCCAAGAACAAAGGCGCGGTCGCCGGCCTGCTGTTCATGTTGCTGATCGTGTTCTGCGCGATCTTCGCCCCGTGGGTTGCCCCGCATAACCCCAGCGAGCAATACCGCGACTTCCTGCTGACGCCGCCGGCGTGGCTGGAAGGTGGGCAGATGCAGTTCCTGCTGGGCACCGACGAACTGGGCCGTGACTTGCTCTCGCGCCTGATCCAGGGTTCGCGCCTGTCGTTGCTGATCGGTTTGTCGTCGGTGGTGATGTCGCTGATCCCGGGCATCCTGCTGGGCCTGTTCGCCGGGTTCTTCCCGCGCTTGCTCGGCCCGACCATCATGCGCTTGATGGATATCATGCTGGCCCTGCCGTCGCTGCTGCTGGCCGTGGCGATTGTCGCCATCCTCGGCCCTGGCCTGATCAACACCGTGATCGCCATCGCCATCGTGTCGCTGCCGTCCTATGTGCGTCTGACCCGCGCCGCCGTGATGGGCGAACTGAACCGCGACTACGTGACTGCCGCCCGCCTCGCTGGCGCCGGCCTGCCACGTTTGATGTTCATCACCGTGCTGCCTAACTGCATGGCGCCGCTGATCGTACAGGCGACGTTGAGCTTTTCCTCGGCGATTCTCGATGCCGCGGCCCTGGGCTTCCTTGGCCTTGGCGTACAACCGCCAACCCCTGAGTGGGGCACCATGCTGGCCTCGGCCCGTGACTACATCGAACGCGCCTGGTGGGTGGTGAGCCTGCCTGGCTTGACCATTTTGCTCAGCGTGCTGGCAATCAACTTGATGGGTGACGGCCTGCGCGACGCGCTGGACCCGAAACTCAAGAACGCCGCCTGAGGAGATTCCCATGTCACTGTTAGAAATCAAGAATCTCAACGTGCGCTTCGGCGACAAGACCGCCGTGCCGGTGGTCGATGGCCTCGACATTTCGGTCGACAAAGGCGAAGTACTGGCGATCGTTGGCGAGTCGGGCTCGGGTAAATCCGTGACCATGATGGCGCTGATGGGCCTGATCGAGCATCCCGGCATCGTTACCGCCGATGCCCTGAACTTCGACGGCAAGGACATGCTCAAGCTGAGCAACCGCCAGCGCCGCCAGATCGTCGGCAAAGACCTGGCGATGGTGTTCCAGGACCCGATGACCGCGTTGAACCCCAGCTACACCGTGGGTTTCCAGATCGAAGAAGTGCTGCGCCTGCATTTGAAAATGTCCGGCAAACAAGCACGCAAACGCGCCATTGAGCTGTTGGAAAAAGTCGAGATCCCGGGCGCCGCCAGCCGTATGGACGCTTACCCGCATCAACTGTCCGGCGGTATGAGCCAGCGCGTGGCAATCGCCATGGCCATTGCCGGCGAGCCCAAACTGCTGATCGCCGATGAACCGACCACTGCACTGGACGTGACCATCCAGGCGCAGATCATGGAACTGCTGCTGGCCCTGCAAAAAGAGCAGAACATGGGCCTGGTGCTGATCACCCACGACCTCGCGGTAGTGGCTGAAACCGCCCAGCGCGTGTGCGTGATGTACGCCGGCCAAGCCGTGGAAGTCGGCCAGGTGCCGCAGTTGTTCGACATTCCGGCGCACCCGTATAGCGAAGCGCTGCTCAAGGCGATTCCCGAGCACAGCCTGGGTGCCACGCGCCTGGCCACGCTGCCAGGCATCGTGCCGGGTCGCTATGACCGTCCGCAGGGTTGCCTGCTGTCGCCGCGCTGCCCGTACGTGCAGGACTCCTGCCGCGCCCAGCGCCCGGGCCTCGATCCGAAAAGCCACAGCCTTGCCCGCTGCTTCTACCCGCTGAACCAGGAGGTGGCGTAATGGCCGTCGTACTTACCGCCCGGGACCTCACCCGTCACTACGAAGTGTCCCGTGGCCTGTTCAAGGGCCACGCCACCGTGCGTGCCCTTAATGGTGTGTCTTTTGAGCTGGAAGCCGGCAAGACCCTCGCCGTGGTAGGCGAGTCGGGCTGTGGCAAGTCCACCCTGGCCCGTGCCCTGACGCTGATTGAAGAGCCCTCCTCGGGCTCGTTGAAAATCGCCGGGCAAGAAGTGGCCGGCGCCGACAAGGCCCAGCGAAAGCAATTGCGCAAAGACGTGCAGATGGTGTTCCAGAGCCCCTATGCCTCGCTGAACCCACGCCAGAAAGTCGGTGATCAACTGGCCGAACCGCTGCTGATCAACACCAACCTGTCCGCCGCCGAACGCCGCGAGAAAGTGCAGGCGATGATGAAGCAAGTGGGCCTGCGCCCTGAGCATTATCAGCGCTACCCGCACATGTTCTCCGGCGGCCAGCGCCAGCGCATCGCGCTGGCCCGGGCGATGATGCTGCAACCCAAAGTGCTGGTGGCGGACGAACCGACCTCGGCGCTGGACGTGTCGATCCAGGCGCAGGTGCTCAACCTGTTCATGGATTTGCAGCAGGAATTCAACACCGCCTACGTGTTCATTTCCCACAACCTGGCGGTGGTGCAGCATGTTGCCGATGATGTGATGGTGATGTACCTCGGCCGCCCGGTTGAGGTGGGCCCCAAGGAAGACATCTACGCACGCCCCTTGCACCCTTATACCCAGGCGCTGCTGTCGGCCACCCCGACCATTCACCCGGACCCGAGCAAGCCGAAGATCAAGATCGTCGGCGAACTGCCCAACCCGCTGAACCCGCCACCTGGCTGCGCGTTCCACAAGCGCTGCCCGTATGCGACGGAGCGCTGCAGTAGCGAGGAGCCGCTGTTGCGTGCGTTGGATAACCGGCAGGTGGCTTGCCACTACGCGGAGCAATTCGTGGCCTGAAGCAACCCAACCTCCCCTGTGTGGGATCGTTCCCACGCTCTGCGTGGGAACGCCGTCGGCGACGCTCTGCGTCCGCCAGCTCAAGCCTTGCGCAAGAGTGACGCGGAGCGTCACAGGATCCATCCCCACGCAGAGCGTGGGGATGATCTCGTTGCATGAGTTCCATCGCCCTTCCCGCCAGATTGCGCATCAGTCTGGCCGGAGGGGCTTTTTTTTGCGCGGTTGTAACAGAAAACATACCGTTTGAACCCATGCCAAAAGCCCTGAAAACATTGAGCCAGACCGTTTTGAAAAGTGTATAGATTGTAAATGCAATTTACTTCTGTTTGAGAATCAATACCATTACGGCGCACAGAGAGCGCTGGATGCACGAAAAAATTCAGACGCCTCTCGTTCAATCGCCCCTCCTAAAGGACTTTGTGGACATGTCGTCTCAATTCAGGCTCAGCCATCTCTCGCTGGCGTTTATCGCTACCCTTTCGTCCCCCGCGCTGCTGGCGCAGAGTGTGGAAAAAGAGCGCGACAAAGTGCCGATCGAAGCGACAGACCTACCTGTGGATGGCACGCCCCAAGCCCTGGTATTGGGCGAAACGCGCGTACTGGGCACCGCCGCCGAAGAACTCAAGCAAGCGCCCGGCGTGTCGATCATCACCGCCGAAGACATCAAGAAACGCCCGCCCACCAACGACCTGTCGGAGATCATCCGCCGCGAGCCGGGTGTGAACCTGACCGGCAACAGTTCCAGCGGCAGTCGTGGCAATAACCGTCAGATCGACCTGCGCGGCATGGGCCCGGAAAACACCCTGATTCTGATCGATGGCAAGCCGTCCACCTCCCGCAACGCTGTGCGTTACGGCTGGAGTGGTGACCGTGATACCCGTGGCGAAACCAACTGGGTACCGGCCGAAGAAGTCGAGCGCATTGAAATCCTGCGCGGCCCGGCCGCCGCCCGTTATGGCTCCGGTGCCATGGGCGGTGTCATCAACATCATCACCAAACGCCCCACCGACCAACTGCACGGCTCGCTGACCGCCTACACCGCCTTTCCCGAAAACGATGCCGAAGGCGCGAGCAAGCGCACCAACTTCAACCTCAGTGGCCCATTGACCGACACCCTGGCGTTCCGCGTCTATGGCGGCCTGAACAAGACCGACGCCGATGACGCCGACATCAACCGCGCAGCGCAAGCGACCCCGGACTCGTTGGTAGCCGGCCGCGAAGGTGTGCGCAACAAAGACGTGAATGGCTTGCTGAGCTGGCAGTTCACCCCCGAGCAAACCCTCGACCTGGAAGCCGGCTACAGCCGCCAGGGCAATATTTTCGCCGGCGACACCATGCTCAACGGCGGTGGCGCGTTCGTGGAAAGCTTGGTGGGCAAGGAAACCAGCGTGATTCAACGCAGCAGCTTTTCTGCCACCCATCGCGGCGAATTCGACTGGGGTTCGACCCTGGCCTCGTTGACCCACGACCTGACCCGCAACGAACGCCTCAACGAAGGCCTGGCCGGTTCCGGCGAGGGCGCGCCCTCCGCCAGTGCAGGCCGTTTCGAGTCGCGCTTGCGCAATACCCGGGCCACCGCCGAGGTCAACCTGCCCCTGAGCCTCGGTGCCGAACAGGTGCTGACCCTGGGCAGCGAATACCTCTACGAGTCGATGAACGACCCAGGCTCGTTGCGCCCGCAAACCTACGACCCAGGCACCGGCGGCGTCCCCGCCATCCCGGGCGTCAGCCGCAACAGCACCAAGACCACCGCCTCAAGCTACGCCTTGTTTGCCGAGGACAACATCGAGCTGGGCAGCAAGACCGTGATCACGCCTGGCTTGCGCTTCGACGACCATGAGGAATACGGCGGCAACTGGAGCCCCAGCTTCAACGCTTCGCACCAGTTGACCGACGAGCTGAGCATCAAGGGCGGCATTGCCCGCGCCTACAAGACCCCCAACCTGTACCAGTCAAACCCGAACTATTTGCTCTACAGCCGTGGCAATGGCTGCAACGCCAGCGAAGCCAACATGGGCGGTTGCTACCTGGTGGGCAACCGGGACCTGAAGCCGGAAATCAGCGTCAACAAGGAAATCGGCCTGGCTTTGGACAAGGGCACCTGGCGCACCAGTGCGACGTATTTCCGTAATGACTACAAGAACAAGATCAACGCCAGTAACGAGGCGGCCTTCCGCCTGGGCAACGGTCGCCGCGTGCTGGAGTGGGAAAACAGCGGGCCCGCCTTGGTGCAGGGCGTTGAAGGCAACCTGTTCATCAGCCTGCGCGATGATCTGGACTTGAACACCAACCTGACCTACATGATCGACTCCAAGGACAAGGACACCGGCGAGCCCTTGAGCATCATCCCCAAGTACACCGTCAACACCACGCTGGACTGGCAAGCCACTGACAAGCTGTCTTTCCAGGTCAGCGGCACCTATTACGGCAAGCAGGAGGCGCCTAAGCTCAACTCACGCAGCGCCAGCAGTTACGATCGCAGCGCCCAGCAGGACGTCGACCCGTACGGGCTGATGGGCCTGAGCAGCGGCTACGAATTCAATAAAAACCTGAGCGTACGGGTGGGCATCAACAACCTGCTGGACAAGCGTTTGTCGCGCAAAGGCAACGCCGAGGATGCGGGGGCGCAGACCTACAATGAGCCAGGACGGGCTTACTTCGCGTCGGTGACTACATCGTTCTGAGGAAAGTGGGCGGCCAATAAGAAAAATGCCTTGGAAACCCCATCCAAGGCATTGTTTGAAGCGCTTTACATTCTACGTCTGGCTATCGCCTTCGTCTGCGTCGTCGCTGTCTGGCTCTTCGGTGGGCGAGTCATCATCCCCCTCAGCGCCACCTTGGCCTTTATCGCCGGGTTCCGCTTCGGACTTGGCCAACTGCAAGTCCGAGCTCTGGCTACTCGTCACCCTGGCTGAGCCATGCACCGGGTTATGCGCCCAGGCCGTCGACATCCCCAACGACAACAGCACCAGCACTTTCATCAACAGCACTACTCGTTGAAAAATACTCATGATCGATTCCGTCCAGTCAGTAAATGGGCCTCGCACGGCAGTCATTAACCGCCACCAGCGTTTACGCTAGTCGCGATGCCGGATTACCGCCAATTCACAGCCTTGATGAGATCAAAATGAGCGGGAGCGGTGCGAGTTTTTCTGCGGGACTGTTGGATAATGCTTTCAACGTTCCCTCTTATCAGCAGACAAACACCTATCAGTTGCCAGGCGCTATTCAACACGCAGAAAAATCTATCGATTAGCCGCACGGGAAAAACCGCTGAGTTCAGCCGTTCCCGAGATATCGACCTCCCCTGTCCCTATCCTATCCACAGCCGTGAACCGGTATTCGAACTTTATAAAAGCCCCCCCGGTTAGCGAAAATGACTTTATGTCCACTGCCCCTTCCGTCGCCAACCAACTGCTGTGTGCCTCACTAGGGTTATACCAAGCATACACGTTATCCTTTTCTGATATTTCGTAACTACGCTCTTCGATATCAAGAAAATCAAAATATATAAACACGCCAAGCCCAGCGTATTCGCTGCTAGCCCCCCCTACGTAACAGCCACGTCCCTCTGACAGGAAATACAGCTTATCCGCACTGAAACTGGGGCCACCTTCAATGTGCCCATTAACTTCCCCGGTCGTAGCAAGCGCAGTAACGGCTTTCAACGCTACCGCCCCCTCGAGTGTAATTATTGTAGAATCGTCCCCCTCAAACTGCTTCGCCTTGAACTTGAACGTAAACTCCACACATGCGTTTTCATGCACCGAAATCTTTTTAATCACCACCTCTCCGATTCCGTCTCGTAGCGCTACCCACGAATAGCCAGGGCCAGCGTTATACCAAGCTGAAATTTTACTTTCCTCATCAAACTTATAAGTACCAGGCTCAATATCTTTATCAAAAGAAAAATAAATATTTCGACCATCTTCAAAATAACCCGACACCGTAAAGTTTTTCACATCATAAGAAAATGAGTGATTGACAGCGGTAAAGACCTCTCCCTCATCAACACGGGCAGTTAACACACCTTCTATATTTGCCTTCGCTTGTTTGATCATGTTTGTATCCTCTTCGTATCACGCCAAGCACCGTAGGCTCCCTACACTGACTTATAGCGTGAGTGACGAAGCACCACTACTGTCATTTCTGACAGTGAATCGATTAACCACTAAGGAGGCACAGGGACGGGAAGTTCGGGCGTAAAAATTTTGGCCCCCTTGATAATCTGCAACTCAACCAATAGCCCGCTGATTAAATAAAAAGGGCGAAGCCATCACAGCTTCGCCCTTCTCTTAACCGCTCAAACCTTAATGGTGTTCGCGGGTCGCACGGAATTTCACATCCGGCCAACGCTCTTCCATCAACGCCAGGTTCACCCGGGTCGGCGCCAGGTAGGTCAAATGCCCACCGCCGTCGATCGCGAGGTTTTCCACGGCCTTGTTGGAGAACTCTTCCAACTTCTTCTTATCGCTGCAATCAATCCAGCGCGCCGAATACACGGTGATCGGCTCGTAGGAGCACTCCACCTTGTATTCCTCTTTCAAGCGGCTGGCGACCACGTCGAACTGCAGCACACCCACGGCGCCGAGGATGATGTCGTTGCTGCGCTCGGGGAAGAACACCTGGGTGGCGCCCTCTTCGGCCAATTGCTGCAAGCCTTGGCGCAGTTGCTTGGACTTGAGCGGGTCACGCAGGCGCACGCGGCGGAACAGTTCCGGGGCGAAGTGCGGGATACCGGTAAAGCCCAGGGCTTCGCCTTCGGTGAAGGTGTCGCCGATCTGGATGGTGCCGTGGTTGTGCAGGCCGATGATGTCGCCGGCAAACGCCTCTTCCAGCTGTTCACGCTCGGAGGAGAAGAACGTCAGGGCGTCGCCGATGCGCACGTCCTTGCCGGTACGCACGTGGCGCATCTTCATGCCTTTTTCGTATTTGCCGGAGCAGATGCGCATGAAGGCGATACGGTCGCGGTGTTTGGGGTCCATGTTCGCCTGGATCTTGAACACAAAGCCCGTGAATTTCTCTTCGACCGGTTCCACGGTGCGCTCGTTGGCAACACGGGCCAGGGGTTTTGGCGCCCAGTCCACGACAGCGTCGAGCACATGGTCGACACCGAAGTTGCCCAGCGCGGTACCGAAGAACACCGGCGTCAGTTGGCCGTCGAGGAACTCCTGCTGGTTGAACTCATGGCAGGCGCCCTGCACCAGTTCCAGCTGGTCGACGAAACGGTCGTACTCGTCGCCCAGGTGGGCGCGGGCTTCGTCGGAGTCGAGCTTCTCGATGATCTTGGTTTCGGTGCGTTCATGACCGTGGCCGGCGGTGTAGACAATGATGTAATCGTCGGCCAGGTGGTACACACCCTTGAAGTCGCGGTAGCAACCAATCGGCCAGGTGATCGGCGCGGCCTTGATCTTCAGGACGGCTTCGATTTCATCCAGCAGCTCGATGGGGTCGCGGATATCGCGGTCGAGTTTGTTGATGAAGCTGACAATCGGCGTGTCACGCAGACGGCACACGTCCATCAGCGCGATGGTGCGCGGCTCGACGCCTTTACCGCCGTCGAGGACCATCAGCGCCGAGTCCACCGCGGTGAGGGTGCGGTAGGTGTCTTCGGAGAAGTCTTCGTGCCCCGGGGTGTCGAGCAGGTTGATCATGTGCTCGCGATACGGGAACTGCATGACCGACGTGGTAATGGAAATACCCCGTTGTTTTTCCATTTCCATCCAGTCAGAGGTGGCATGGCGGTCAGATTTGCGCGATTTCACCGTGCCGGCTACCGCGATCGCCTTGCCCATCAGCAACAGCTTTTCGGTGATGGTGGTCTTACCGGCATCGGGGTGGGAAATAATGGCGAAAGTGCGGCGTTTCGCGACTTCGGCGGCCTGGTGGGTCATGGGAAATCGCCTGGCAGGTGAGTCAAAAAAGGGCGGCGAGTATAGCGCAAACGCGAGGGTACGGACCACCGTTGAGCCCATTGGGGGTGGCTAAATGCTCCCAAGTGTGGAACCTTTTAAAAGGTAGAGACGTCCACTCCCCTGCTATCGCACTCGGAACAGGGGCTGAAAAATCAGCAAGTTAGCCTGACGAGGCTGCGCTCATGGCTCGATCGCATACTGCATTGCCAGTATCGGCGAGTTGCTTTTCGCGAACCCATTCCAAGGCAGCCAGTCATGGCCCTGCCGCTCGGAAATGTGTTCGCCGACAGAAGAAAAAAAGGAGTCCGCCTGTGGCTATTCGCTATGGCAAAGGGCTGATAGGAGCAGTGGTTGTCGTCGCTCTCCTGGCCCTGCTGGTCCACTGGATCGGCATCAACACGATCGAACTGTACCGCGACGATTTGTTGTTTTACCTGCAAGCTCATCTGATTCTCGTCCTAGTCTCCATGCTGGCAGCCCTGATTGTGGGCATCCCCGCCGGTATCCTGCTCAGCCGACCCAACATGGTCGGGCGCGCAGAACGTTTCATGCAGATCTTCAACATCGGCAACACCGTCCCTCCCCTGGCCGTACTGGCCATCGCCCTCGGCGTCCTCGGCATCGGCAGCGGCCCGGCCATCTTCGCGCTGTTCCTCGCCTCGCTCCTGCCCATCGTGCGCAACACCTACGAAGGCCTGAAAAACGTTCAGGGCTCCCTGAAAGAAGCCGCCACCGGCATCGGCATGACCCCGCGCCAGGTGCTGTTTCGCGTGGAGCTGCCCAACGCCGTGCCGATCATCATCGGCGGTGTACGCGTGGCCCTGGCGATCAACGTCGGTACCGCACCGCTGGCCTTCCTGATCGGCGCCAACAGCTTGGGCAGCCTGATCTTCCCCGGCATCGCCCTGAACAACCAGCCGCAACTGTTGCTCGGCGCCGCGTGTACCGCGCTGCTGGCGTTGCTGCTTGACGGCCTGGTAACCATGGCCAGCCGCCTCTGGCTGGAACGCGGGTTGCGCCCGTCTTAAGCCCGGTAAAGGAACTCACATGAAAAAACTGAGCTTGATATTAGGCTGCGTCCTGCTGCTTGCAGGTATTGCACAAGCCGCCGAAAAACCCGTGATCCGCATCGGCGCCCGGGTGTTCACCGAGCAGACCCTGCTCGCCGAAATCACTTCCCAGTACCTGCGCACCAAGGGCTACGACGCCCGTGTGACCGGCGGCCTGGGCAGCAACCTGGCGCGCAGTGCCCAGGAAAGCGGGCAACTGGACCTGATCTGGGAATACACCGGTGTGTCCCTGGTGGCCTACAACCATATCGACGAGAAACTCGACAGCGAACAGTCCTACGCTCGGGTCAAAGAACTCGACGCGAAAAAAGGCCTGGTCTGGCTATCGCCGTCGCGCTTCAGCAACACCTACGCCCTGGCACTGCCGGAGAAAGTCGCGCAGGAACATCCCGAGATCAACAGCATCAGCGACCTCACCCAAGCCATGGCCGAGGAGACCAAAGAGCATCGCCTGGTCGCCCTGGACACCGAGTTCGCCAACCGCTCCGATGGCCTGGCCGGCATGGTCAAGCTGTACGACATGAACCTGACGCGTAAGAACACCCGGCAGATGGACGCCGGCCTGGTCTACACCGCGCTGCGTAACGGCCAGGTGTTCGCAGGTTTGGTCTACACCACCGACGGGCGCCTCAACGCCTTTAAGTTGAAGCTGCTGGAAGACGACAAGCACTACTTCCCGGACTACACCGCAGCCCCGGTGATCCGCCAGGAATACCTCGACAAGCACCCGCAACTGGCGGCCGAACTCAAGCCTTTGGCCCACCTGTTCGACGACGAAACCATGCGCCAGCTCAATGCACGGGTCGACGTCGACCATGAAAGCCCGTCCGCCGTTGCCGCCGATTTCCTGCGCCAACATCCAATCAACTAAAAAGGAGAAGACATGGAATTTTTGAACGCCTTTTCCCATCTTGATTGGGCCCAAGTGCTGCACTTGACCTGGCAGCACATCACCCTGGTCGGCATCGCCGTGATCCTCGCGATTTTTATCGGTGTGCCCCTGGGCATTCTGATGACGCGTTTTCCGACCCTGGCAGGCCCCCTGCAAGCCAGTGCCACGGTACTGCTGACCGTGCCCTCCATCGCGCTGTTCGGCCTGCTGCTGCCGTTCTACTCCAAGTTCGGCCAGGGCCTGGGACCAATGCCGGCGATTACCGCCGTGTTCCTCTACTCCCTGCTGCCGATCATGCGTAACACCTACCTCGCGCTGACCGGCGTAGAGCCAGGCATTCGCGAAGCCGCACGCGGCATCGGCATGACCTTCGGCCAGCGCCTGCGCATGGTCGAACTGCCGATTGCGGTGCCGGTGATTCTCGCTGGCGTGCGCACCGCCGTGGTGATGAACATCGGTGTGATGACCATCGCTGCCACCATCGGCGCCGGTGGCCTGGGTGTACTGATTCTGGCCTCTATCAGCCGCAGTGACATGTCGATGCTGATCGTCGGCGCCGTGCTGGTCAGCCTCCTGGCCATCTTCGCCGACCTGCTTCTGCAATGGCTGCAACGCTCGCTGACTCCAAAAGGATTGCTCAAATGATCGAACTTCAAAACCTGTCCAAGACTTTTCAAAGCAACGGCAAGACTGTCACTGCCGTCAACGATGTAAGCCTGACCGTCAACGAAGGCGAGATTTGCGTATTCCTGGGGCCCTCGGGCTGCGGCAAGAGCACCACGCTGAAAATGATCAACCGCCTGATCAAGCCCACCTCGGGCAAGATTTTGATCAACGGCGAAGACACCACCGACCTCGACGAGGTAACCCTGCGCCGCAACATCGGCTACGTGATCCAGCAGATTGGCCTGTTCCCCAACATGACCATCGAAGAGAACATCGTGGTGGTGCCCAAGCTGCTCGGCTGGGACAAGCAGAAATGCCACGACCGCGCCCGCGAGTTGATGAGCATGATCAAGCTGGAGCCCAAGCAGTACCTGCATCGCTACCCGCGTGAATTGTCGGGCGGGCAGCAACAGCGCATCGGCGTGATCCGCGCCCTGGCGGCTGACGCACCGTTGCTGCTGATGGACGAGCCGTTCGGCGCGGTCGACCCGATCAACCGCGAGATGATCCAGAACGAGTTCTTCGAGATGCAGCGCGCGCTGAACAAGACCGTGATCATGGTCAGCCACGACATCGACGAAGCCATCAAGCTGGGTGACAAGATCGCCATCTTCCGCGCCGGCAAGCTGCTGCAGATCGACCATCCGGACACGCTGCTGGCGCACCCGGCAGACGAGTTCGTCAGCAATTTCGTGGGCCAGGACAGCACCCTCAAGCGCCTGCTGCTGGTCAAAGCCGAAGACGCGGCGGACAACGCCCCGTCCGTGAGCCCGGAAACCCCGGTGGCCGATGCCCTGGAACTGATGGACGAGCATGACCGCCGTTACGTGGTGGTCACCTGCGCCGAGAACAAGGCGCTGGGTTATGTGCGCCGCCGCGACCTGCACCGCCAGGCCGGTACCTGCGGCCAGTACCTGCGCGAGTTCAACGCCACGGCGGCATATGACGAGCATTTGCGCATCCTGCTGTCGCGCATGTACGAGTTCAACCGCTCGTGGTTGCCGGTGATGGATGCAGAGCGGGTGTTTTTGGGTGAGGTGACCCAGGAGTCGATTGCCGAGTACCTGAGCTCTGGTAAGTCCCGTGGGGGCAAGACCAGTATTGTCTCCCCGGCCGAAACTGCTTTGGCTTGATAGATTGCTATCGCAGCGATGCGGCGACCCGACAAGCCAGCTCCCACAGGGGAATGCATTCCAGCATAAGAATGCAGTTCAAATGTGGGAGCTGGCTTGCCTGCGATGAATACACCGCAAATCCATCTGATTGGCCCCATCCGGGGAACATCAATCCGTCACACCGGTCGGTTACATAAGTAGCTGCACGCGGCCGCGCGACGAACGCGTGCAAAAACGCGACATTTTTAGTTGATCCCACGCCCGCCAAGCCCTAAAGTTCGCGCCGAACGTCCATGCTGGAAACGATCCATCCGGCTCAAGTACTGACGACGAGACAGCAAGGCCAAGGGCAGCTTAGCCCGTGGCCTTTTTGCTTTCGGCGACATGCCTTGGGAAGTAGGCGAACCAAAGTGGGGATACGGAGGACGTTCATTTGCACCCATTGATCAAATTAGTTTGCCCTTAGGAGTTCCCAGCATGTCGATCAACGTCGAAGATTATTTCGCGCGCGCCACTTTTGACAAAATGAAGGCGTTCGCCGACAAGCAAGAAACCCCGTTCGTGGTGATCGACACCGCGATGATCAGCCAGGCCTACGATGACCTGCGCGCCGGTTTCGAATTCGCCAAGGTGTATTACGCCGTCAAGGCCAACCCGGCCGTTGAAATCATCGACCTGTTGAAAGACAAAGGCTCGAGCTTCGACATCGCTTCGATCTACGAGCTGGACAAGGTCATGGACCGCGGCGTCAGCGCCGACCGTATCAGCTACGGCAACACCATCAAGAAATCCAAGGACATCCGCTACTTCTATGAGAAGGGCGTGCGCCTGTTCTCCACCGACTCCGAAGCCGACCTGCGCAATATTGCCAAGGCCGCGCCGGGCTCGAAAGTGTATGTGCGTATCCTCACCGAAGGCTCGACCACCGCTGACTGGCCGTTGTCGCGCAAATTCGGTTGCCAGACCGACATGGCCATGGACCTGCTGATCCTCGCCCGCGACCTGGGCCTGGTGCCTTACGGCATCTCGTTCCATGTTGGCTCGCAACAGCGCGACATCAGCGTGTGGGACGCGGCCATCGCCAAGGTCAAGGTGATCTTCGAACGCCTGAAAGAAGAAGACGGCATTCACCTGAAGCTGATCAACATGGGCGGTGGCTTCCCGGCCAACTACATCACCCGCACCAACAGCCTGGAAACCTACGCTGAAGAAATCATCCGTTTCCTCAAGGAAGACTTCGGTGACGACCTGCCGGAAATCATTCTGGAACCTGGCCGTTCGCTGATCGCTAACGCCGGCATCCTGGTCAGCGAAGTGGTATTGGTGGCGCGCAAGTCCCGTACCGCCGTCGAGCGCTGGGTGTACACGGATGTGGGCAAGTTCTCCGGCCTGATCGAAACCATGGACGAGGCCATCAAGTTCCCGATCTGGACCGAGAAGAAAGGCGAGATGGAAGAAGTGGTCATCGCCGGCCCGACCTGCGACAGCGCCGATATCATGTACGAAAACTACAAGTACGGCCTGCCATTGAACCTGGCCATTGGTGATCGTCTGTACTGGTTGTCGACCGGTGCCTACACCACCAGCTACAGCGCGGTTGAGTTCAACGGGTTCCCGCCGTTGAAATCCTTCTACGTTTAACCCCTCCCCCGCTCGTTCCCACGCTCTGCGTGGGAATGCCTCCTGTAACGCTCTGCGTTACGCGCTCATGTGCGGACGCAGAGCGTCCAGGGCGGCATTCCCACGCGGAGCGTGGGAACGATCAGGTCGCGGCTCGTTGTCGGTAGGCCTCGGCCATGGCGCGAATTCGCGGATCATCCGCCAGCGCCAGGGCCTTGTGCGCCGTTCGCAGGAATTTGAGATTCCCGCCTTCCAGCGCCTTGCGCAACCACTCCAGTGCCGCATCGACCTGGCCGCTGTCGGCCAGCACCGCCGCATGGCTGAACTGCCCGCGAAAATCCCCGGCCTCGGCTGAACGGCGATACCACTCGACAGCCGCCTCAAGGTCCTTGGGGCAATGCTGCCCGTCTTCCAGGTAACGCCCGAGCAGGTTCATGGACTTGGCGTGGCCCTGCTCGGCGGCCTGGCGATACAGCGCCAGTGCTTGCGCCTGGTCTTCAATAACGCCACGACCGGTAGCCAAGAGGTTGGCGTAGTTGTACTGCCCCCAATCCAACCCGGCGTGTGCCGCCAGGCGATATTCCTGCGCGGCTGCGGCTTCATCGACGGCACAGCCCCAGCCATGCTCCCGGCAACGCCCGATCATATTGCGCGCCATCAGGTGCCCGCCCTGCGCGGCAATCTGGAACCAGCGCAGCGCCAAGGCCTCATCGCGTGCGATGCCGCGCCCTTCCAGCAAGATTTGCCCGAGCAGGGCCTGGGCATCGACCACGCCTGCCTTGGCCGCGATGAGGATGGCCTGGGCGGCGCGCACCGGGGAATCATCGAGCATGCTCTGCAATTGTTCGACGTTGAGCACTTCTTCGCGGCGCAATAAAAAGCCCATGGTCAGACCTCGACCCAGCGGCGCAACAGGTTGTGATAGGTGCCGGTGAGCTGGATCAACGCGGGGTGGTCGGGCACGTCGCGGGTCAGTTGCTGGATCGCGCCGTCCATCTCGAACAGCAAGGTGCGCTGACTGTCTTCGCGCACCAGGCTTTGGGTCCAGAAGAACGAGGCATAGCGCGCGCCACGGGTCACCGCGTTGACTTTATGCAGGCTAGAGCCGGGGTACAGCACCATGTCGCCGGCAGGCAGCTTGACTCGCTGTACGCCGAATGTGTCCTGGATCTCCAGTTCCCCGCCGTCGTAGTCGTCGGGGTCGCTGAAGAACAGCGTGGACGAAAGGTCGGTGCGCACGCGCTCATGGCTGCCTTTGGGTTGGCGCACCGCGTTGTCGATATGAAAGTCGAAACTGCCGCCTGCGGTGTAGCAGTTCAGCAGTGGCGGGAAGACTTTATGCGGCAGCGCGGCCGACATGAACAGCGGGTTGCTCCACAACCGCTCCAGCATGGCTGCGCCAATTTCCTTGGCCAACGGGTGGCCTTCAGGTAATTGCAGGTTGTGCTTGGCCTTGGCCGACTGGTGCCCGGCAGTGATTTTGCCGTCAGCCCATTCGGTCTCTTCCAGGGCCTGGCGAATACGCAGCACCTCCTCGCGAGAGAACAGGCCGGGAATGTGCAGCAACATGGGGCAATACCTGCGATCAGAGAGGCGTCAATGATATTGATTCTTATCCGACCTGTAAAACACGGGGACGAACGAGAAGGCAAATTCCGTAACAAAAAAGTGTAAAGAATGTAAATTTGATGCGAATAGCAATATCTCGCAATTGATACAAAGTCTTGTTGGCCCTATATTCCGCGGCCTCACATCCTTGGGGAAGGGACACGTCATGTCGCGCACTATTCTAAAAATACCGGTCAGTTCACCACGCATGCTGGCTTCGGCCATCGGCGTTGCCCTGAGTGCCGGCTCCGCCGCCCACCTGGCGCAGGCGGCTGAAAATACCGAGCCAAAAGGCGAGCGCAACCCTATCTCCCTCGGCGCCACCAACATCACCGGCCAGGAGCAGGACAACACCTCCTACCAGGTGGAAAAAGCCTCGTCGCAGAAGTACACCGCGCCGCTGGTGGACACGCCGCGTTCGGTCACCGTGGTGCCGCAACAAGTACTCAAGGACACCGCCGCCACCTCGTTGCAGGATGCCTTGCGCACCGTACCGGGTATCACCTTCGGTGCCGGTGAAGGTGGCAACCCTCAGGGCGACCGTCCGTTCATCCGTGGTTTTGACGCCCAGGGCGACACCTACCTCGATGGCGTGCGCGACACCGGCGGCCAGAGCCGCGAGATCTTCGACATCGAGTCCATCGAAGTCAGCAAAGGCCCCAACTCCTCGTTCGGCGGCCGTGGCTCGGCCGGTGGCAGCCTCAACCTGGTGAGCAAGACCCCACAAGCGCGGGACTTCACCAACGGCGGCTTTACCTACGGCTCCGACCAGACCCGCCGCTACGTGCTCGACGTGAACCGCCAGTTCCTGGACGACAGCGCCGCCTTCCGTCTGAACCTGATGAGCCATGAACAAAACGTCGCTGGCCGCGACGCGGTGAATTACGACCGTTGGGGCGTGGCACCGTCGCTGACGTTTGGCCTGGGCACACCGACCCGTGTCAACCTCAGCTACTACCATATGGAAAGTGATGACCTGCCGGACTCAGGGATTCCCTACGGCTACGGTTCGTCGACCGCCACGGCCCACGTACATGACAAACCCAACGACGGCGGCGACAGCAACAACTTCTACGGTTTGAAAAGCCGTGACTTCCGCAAGACTCGCGCCGATATCAGCACGTTCTCCATCGAGCACGACCTGAACGACAACATGACGCTGAAAAACACCCTGCGCCACGGCAGCACCGGCCAGGACTATGTGCTCACTCAGCCGGATGACAGCAAGTTCAACGTCAACCGCTACGGCACCGTCTGGCGTCGCGCCAACAGCCGTGTCTCCACCACGACCACAACCACCAACCAGACCGACCTGTTTGGCAGCTTCCAGGCCCTGGGCTTCAAGCACACTTACTCCACTGGCCTGGAATTTACCGGTGAAGAAACCCGTGTCAGTGGCTACACCGTCAGCCCTAACGCGAACCCGGTGTGCACCACCGCCAAGGGCAGCCTGGGCGGCCAGTGCACCTCACTGAGCAACCCAAACCCCGACGATGCCTGGAACGGCAGCATCGCCCGCAACTACAACGGCACCAACACCAAAGCCACCAGCCGCGCCGCGTACGTGTTCGATACCATCGAGCTCGATCCGAAATGGCTGCTGAACGTAGGCTTGCGTTACGACACCTTTGACACCGAAGCCAACACCAACGCCGTCGCCGGACGCACCAAGATCAAGGACGACAGCCAGTTCTTCAACTGGCAGGCCGGCCTGGTCTGGAAGCCGGTGGAGAACGGCAGTATCTATGCCTCGTACGCAACATCGGCCACGCCAGCCGGTGGCCTCATCGGTGAAGGTTCCGACGGCAACCCGCTGTCTGCCGGTGCCGCTACCAGCGACTTGCAGCCGGAAGAAACCGTCAACTACGAACTGGGCACCAAGTGGGACCTGTTCCACGACCGCCTGTCCCTGACCGCTGCTATCTTCCGCACCGAGAAGAAAAACACCCGCATCCTGGTGGATGCACTCACCTACCAGAACGCCGGTGAATCTCAGGTCGACGGCATCGAGTTGTCCGCCAGCGGCAAAATTACCGAACAATGGCAGGTGTTTGCGGGCTACAGCTATCTGGACAGCGAACTGGTTAAATCCGGCCTCAACGGGCGTAACGGTGTCGTGAGCTCCGGCTCCAGCAAGGGCAACCAAATGCCCAACACGCCGAAGAACTCGTTCAGCCTGTGGACCACCTACGACATCACGCCCAAGCTGACCATCGGCGGCGGCGCCTTCTATGTCGATCAGGTTTACGGCGACGTCGGCAACACGGTGTATGTGCCCTCCTACACCCGCTACGACGCCATGGCCAGCTACAAGCTGACCAAGAACGTCGACCTGCAATTGAACGTGCAGAACCTGACTGACAAGACCTACTACGACAAGGCTTTCTCCACGCACTTCGCCAACCAGGCGGCCGGTCGTACGGCGTTGTTGACCACCAGCTTCCACTTCTAAAAGCGGTAAAGTTCCAGCCAAAAGCCCCACACATCGGATGCGTGGGGCTTTTGCGTGTTTTTCGGCAACTCACGGCATAATGCGCGCCGTGATCAGATATCCAGCTAAGCGAGGCGCTCCGACGTGTTGAAGAAAACCCTGTTCCAGTTGCATTGGTTCTTCGGCATCACGGCCGGGCTGGTGCTGGCCTTGATGGGGGTCACCGGGGCCGCGTACTCGTTTCAGGACGAGATCCTGCGGGCGCTCAACCCCACCGTGTTGAGCGTGCAAAAACGCGAGGCCGGTGTACTGCCGCCCGCCGAGCTGGTACGCAAGTTGGAAGCCACCGAAGGCAAGACCGTGGCCATGCTGTGGGTAGAAAGCGACAGCGGCAACGCCGGCCGCGTGTCCTTCACCCCACCACCGGGCGAGCGCCGTGGCCAGATGCGCTACTTTGACCCGTACACCGGCGACTACATGGGCGACGCGGTCGGCCAGGATCTGTTCGGCTTTATCCTGCAACTGCACCGCTTCCTCGCCATCGGTGACACCGGGCGCAATATCACCGGCGCCTGCACCCTGATCCTGTTGTTCTTCTGCCTCTCCGGCCTGTACCTGCGCTGGCCGCGCCAGGTGAAAAGCTGGCGCGTCTGGCTGACCCTGGACTGGCGCAAAAAGGGCCGCAGCTTCAATTGGGACCTGCACTCGGTATTCGGCACCTGGTGCCTGCTGTTTTATCTGTTGGCGGCGCTGACCGGGCTGTATTGGTCGTACGACTGGTACAACCGTGGCGTGACCAAACTGCTGTCCGACGCGCCGCAGAACGAGCGCATGCGCAAGCGCGGCCCTGCCCCCGCTGGCCCGGCTCCCGTGGCCAACTACGACGCGATCTGGAGCAGCATCTACAGCAACGCCGGCCCCGACTTGAGCGCCTACAACATTCGGATGCCGCCGGTTGCCGGGCAACCGGCCACTGTGTATTACCTGCTCAACTCATCGCCCCATGACCGCGCGCTGAACCAGATCAACCTGGACCCGGCAACCGGCGAGGTTAAATCCCACGAGCGCTACGCCAGCAAAAGCCTCAAGGCGCAGCTGTTGACCAGTGTGTATGCGCTGCACACCGGCAGCTATTTCGGCCTGGTCGGGCGGATTGTCCTCACCGTCAGTTCACTGCTCATGCCGCTGTTTTTCATCACTGGCTGGCTGCTGTACCTCGACCGACGCCGCAAAAAACGCCAGGTACGCGATGCCCGTAAAGGTCTGACAGACAACCACAGCGATGCCCCGGCCTGGCTGATCGGCTTCGCCAGCCAGAGCGGTTTTGCCGAACAACTGGCCTGGCAAACGGCCGGGCAATTGCAGGCTGCGGGCCTGGCGGTGAAGGTGCAGCCTCTGGGCAGTGTCAGCCGCGACGACCTCAGCCAATCGCAGAACGCGCTGTTTGTGGTCAGTACCTTCGGCGACGGTGAAGCCCCCGACAGCGCCCGTGGTTTCGAGCGCAGCGTGCTCGGCCAGGCGCTGCCCCTCAAAGGCTTGAACTACTCGGTGCTGGCCCTGGGTGACCGGCAGTACGAGCATTTTTGCGGCTTTGCGCGGCGCCTGCATTTCTGGCTGACCAACCAGGGCGGCAACCCCCTGTTTGCCCCGGTGGAAGTCGACAGCGGCGACACCCTGGCGCTGCAGACCTGGCAACAGCAGTTGGGCCAGCTCACCGGCCATGCCCCGGCAGCGGCCTGGCCGACGGCCCAGTACGAAAACTGGACCCTGAGCCAACGCACTCTACTCAACCCCGACAGTGTCGGCTCGCCCGTCTACCTGCTGGGCCTCACATCCACGTCTGCGCACAGCTGGCTGGCCGGCGACCTGGTGGAAGTTCTGCCGCGCAATTGCCCCTGGGCCATCGAACACTTCCTGGCCGGCCTGGGCTTGGTCGGCAGCGACGGCGTGGTAATCGACGGCGTCGCCCACACCCTCGATCAGGCCCTGGCCACGCGCCAACTGCCGGACAACCGCACGCACCTGGTCGGCCTGCACGCCCAGGCACTGGTGGACGCGTTAGTACCGCTGGGCATGCGCGAATATTCCATCGCCTCGATTGCCAGCGACGGTGTGCTGGAGCTGATCGTGCGCCAGGAGCGCCACCCCGACGGCAGCCTGGGGCTTGGCTCCGGCTGGCTGACTGAACACGCCGCCCTCGGCTCGGCCATCAGCCTGCGCCTGCGGCGCAACAGCGGCTTTCATTTGCCCGACGCGCCTGTGCCGCTGATTCTGCTGGGCAACGGCACCGGCCTGGCGGGCCTGCGCAGCTTGCTCAAAGCACGCATTGCCGACGGCCAGCAGCGTAACTGGCTGCTGTTTGGCGAGCGCAATATCGCCCACGACTACCTGTGCCAGGAGGAACTGCAAGGCTGGCTCGCCAATGGAGACCTGGCCCTGCTGGACCTGGCGTTTTCCCGGGACCAGGAGGAGAAAATCTACGTACAGGACCGCCTGCGCGAATCAGCGGATGTGCTGCGCAAATGGCTGGCGGATGGCGCGGCGATTTATGTATGTGGCAGCTTGCAGGGGATGGCGACGGGTGTGGATCAGGCGCTGGCAGACATTCTGGGCAATGAGGCGCTGGAGCGCCTGATCGAACAAGGCCGCTATCGTCGGGATGTCTACTGACCCTTTGTTGCTCCTGATCGTTCCCACGCTCCGCGTGGGAATGCCGCCCTGGGCGCTCCGCGCCCGCTCTTATCAGCATTCCAATCAGGCCGGTTCCAGTTTTTGCTCGAACACGGAAACCCCGTCCAAGTCCCGCAGCATCACCGTCAACTCCCCCGTCTGCCCATCAATCTGCACCTCACCAAAAAACTGAAAACCCGCAAACGGCGAGGTGTTCTGTGCCGGTGGCGCCTTCTGGAACACCACGTGCGGGCCAAAGGTTTTATCCAGTGGGTTGGGCCCGAAGCTTCCGGCATTCAACGGCCCTGCCACAAACTCCCAGAATGGTTCGAAATCCTGGAACGCCGCGCGGTCTGGGTGGTAGTGATGCGCCGCGCAGTAATGCACATCGGCCGTCAGCCACACGTGGTTGCGCACCTTGTGCTCATGCAGGAACCCCAGCAGTTCGGCGATCTCCAGCTCACGCCCTTGCGCCGGGCCAGGGTCGCCATTGGCGATGGCTTCCCAACGCGCCACGCCGGGGCTGACTTCGCCGTCGGGCACGCCCAGGCCGATGGGCATGTCGGCGGCGACCACCTTCCACTGCGCTTGCGACGCCTTGAGCCCGCGCTTGAGCCAGTCCAACTGTTCACGCCCCAGGAAGGGTTTTTCAGCGCCCAGGTTGTCGTCATTCGGCCCGCGATAGCTGCGCATATCCAACACAAACACATCCAGCAGCGGCCCATAACTGAGCTTGCGATAAATGCGCCCGCCAGCGTCGGCGCTCTGTCGGCGCATGGGTGAATATTCCAGCCAGGCCTGGCGGGCACGGCCCACCAAGGTGTTGATGTCGCGGGTCTGGTAGCGCTCATCCAACTGCTTGCTCGATGACCAGTTGTTGATCACCTCGTGATCGTCCCACTGCCAGATCTGCGGAACCTCGGCATTGAAGCGTCGCACGTTTTCATCCAGCAGGTTGTAGCGGTAATTGCCGCGATATTCATCGAGGGTTTCGGCAACCTTGCTCTTGGCTTCGGTGGTGATGTTGCGCCAGATGCGCCCGCCTTCGGTGGTGAGCTGCGCGGGTACCGGGCCGTCGGCGTAGATGGTGTCGCCGCTGTGGATAAAAAAGTCCGGCAGGCGCAGGCGCATGGCTTCATAGATGCGCATGCCACCGATGTCGGGGTTGATGCCGAAGCCTTGGCCGACGGTGTCGCCGCTCCACACAAAACGGATATCGCGCCGCTGTTGCGGCACGCTACGCAAATGGCCGAACCAGGGTTCACTGGCAATGCCGCTCTGGGCGTCTTCGAAATGCACGCGGTAGAAAATCGCCTGGTCGACCGGCAGCCCGGTGAGTTCGACGCGGGCGGTAAAGTCGGTGCGGCTGTCGGCCAGGGGCGAGACGAATCGGCGCGGGTTGCTGAACACACTGCGGGTGTCCCACTCCACCACCATCTTCGCCGGGCGGTCGCTGCGGCTCCAGATTATCGCGCGGTCGCCCTGCAGGTCGCCCGACTGCACGCCGTCAGTGAGTTGCGGCCGGTCCTTCACCGAAGCGATCACCGCCGGCGCCAGGCCCGGCAACAACAGGCCGGCGCCCACGGCTTGCATCACACGGCGGCGACCGAGATCGAAGTGGCTCATGCAGGTGCCCTCTTGAGTATCAAAAGGGCCACTTAAGCATGATGGGATGAAGCGGATATGACACCGATTAGCAGAACGGTCGAGTTCAGCTGTGGGAGCTGGCTTGCCTGCGATGCAAACACCTCGGTGTATCAGGCAAACCTAGTCGATGCTATCGCAGGCAAGCCAGCTCCCACATTTTTTGCGAGTGTCAGGCAGTAACGGCCAGCTCGGCCGCTTCCGGTCGCTTGAGCAGGGCATACACCAAGCCGGTCAACACACTGCCCGCCACAATCGCCAACAAGTACAACAACGCATGGTTCATCGCATTCGGAATCACCAGCACAAACAAGCCGCCATGGGGCGCGGCGAGTTTGCAGCCGAAGTACATCGACAGCGCACCGGTCAACGCACCACCGGCGATGCTGGCCGGAATCACGCGCAGCGGGTCTTTGGCGGCGAAGGGAATCGCGCCTTCGGAGATAAAGCACAGCCCCAGGATCATCGCCGCCTTGCCGGCTTCGCGTTCGGTCTGGGCGAACTTGCGTCGGGCCAGTAACGTAGCGATGCCCATGCCAATCGGCGGCACCATGCCGGCGGCCATGGTCGCGGCCATCGGCGCGCCGCTCGAGGCGGCCAGCAGGCCAACCGAGAACGCATACGCCGCTTTGTTGATCGGCCCGCCCAAGTCCACGCACATCATGCCGCCGAGCAAAATGCCCAGCAGCACCGCGTTGGTGGTGCCCATGGTGCTGAGAAAGTCCGTCAGGCCCGTGAGCAAGCGCGCGACCGGTGGGCCCACCAGGTAGATCATCACCAAGCCGGTAAACAGGCTTGCCAATAACGGAATGATCAGGATCGGCTTGAGCGCTTCCAGGCTCTGGGGCAGTTGCACCGCGCGGCTGATCAGCTTGACGCAATACCCGGCGACGAAACCGGCGAGGATGCCGCCGATAAACCCAGCCCCCAGCGTGCCCGCCAGCAGCCCGCCGATCATGCCGGGTGCCAGGCCAGGACGGTCGGCAATCGAGTAGGCGATGTAGCCCGCCAGCAGCGGCACCATCAACAGGAACGCCTGGTCACCCACGGACTTGAGCGCCGCCGCCAAGGTGCCGGGCTGTTCGAAGGCATGGATGCCGAACACAAACGACAAGGCGATCAGCAAGCCCCCCGCCACCACCATCGGCAGCATGTACGACACGCCGGTGAGCAGGTGTTTGTAGACGCCGGTTTTCTCCGCCTTGGCCGCTGCACCGCTGGCCGCGCTTTCCACTGCGCCTTCGGCGAGGGCCTTGTTGAGGATGGCTTCGGATTGCTTGAGAGCAATGCCGGTGCCACAGCGGTAAATCTTCTTGCCGGCGAAACGCTCGGTGGCCACTTCGATATCGGCCGCGAGCAATACCACATCGGCATCGGCAATCGCTTGCGGGCTCAACGGCGTGCGGGCGCCCACCGAGCCTTGGGTCTCGACCTGCAAGTCATAACCCAGGCGCTGGGCCGTCTGCTGCAAGGCTTCGGCGGCCATGAACGTGTGGGCCACGCCAGTGGGGCACGCGGTAATCGCAACGATACGCGGCGCAGCCTTGGCCGCCACCGGGACGGCGTCGGCGACATACACCTGGGCTTCTTCGGCGCCCCGGCGCAATACGCCTTCGACATCCGCCAACGCCTGGGCCGGCGTGCTCTGGAACACGCGCTTTCCGACAAACCGCTGCATATCCACCGGGGTACTGCTGACCAGCAGCACCCACTCGGCATCATCAATCGTCGCCTGGGACAACTGGCGCTCCGGGCGCTGTACATCGACGACTTCAACACTGGTGTGCAAGCCCATGCGCTGGGCGGCGGCGTCCAGCAAGCGGGCGCACAGCACACTGGTGACCATGCCGTTCGGGCAGGCAGTAACAATGGCTAACTTCATCACAAACCCTCTTATTGTTCTGTCAGCGTGCGCACATCGACGCCGCTTTCGAGATGCGCCAACTGCGCGTCATCGCTGATGCCAAAACCGATCTGTGTCACTGCCATCGCGGCAATCGCCGTGGCCCGGCGCAGGGTGTGCTCCGGCGTATCGCCACTGAGCAAACCGTGGAGCATCCCGGCCAGCAGCGAATCGCCGGCGCCCACGGTACTGGCCACTGCCACCTTGGGCGGCGTGGCGTGCAGCGCCGCACCTGGGCGGTACCAGGTCACGCCTGCGGCCCCGTCGGAGACCACCACATGTTCGACGCCTTGCTGATGCAGGCGGCTGATGGCATCGGTGGTGCTACCCAGGGCCTCGGCCAACTCTTCGGTATTGGGTTTGACCAGCCATGGGCCAACCTCCAACCCCAGGCGCAGCGCTTCGCCGCTGGTGTCCAGGGCGACTTTCAAACCGAGGTCCTTCAACGCCTCCAGCAAGCCTTTAAACCACTGCGGGCTGACGCCGCGCGGCAAGCTACCGGCCACCACCACCGCATCGAACTCCGGGCCAATGATCGCGACCATCTTGAGCAGCGCTTTTAGCGCCTCTTCAGTCACCAGCGGCCCCGGTGCATTGATGTCGGTGACCCGCCCATCCTGTTCGGCAATCTTGATGTTGCTGCGGGTTTCGCCGGGGACACGGATGAAGGCATCGCCAAACCCACGGCGCTTGATCAGCGCATTGAACGCCTGGGGGTTGGCACTGCCGAGGAACCCGCCCACGCTGACGTAATGGCCCAGGTCCGCCAGCACTTGCGCCACATTCACGCCCTTGCCCGCCGCGTGGGTGAGCATCGCTTCACTGCGATTGACCTCACCGGGTTGCAGGTGCGCCAGGCGTACCGTGAGGTCCAACGCCGGGTTCAGCGTCAGGGTCAGAATATTCGCCATCTACACGGCCTCCACTAGGGCACGCACTTGCGCGGGCGAACCCACCGCCAGTGCTTGTTGCGCCAGGCCCTGGGCCTCGCTCAGACTGAACTCGCGCACCCGCGCCTTCACTTCAGGAATGCTGCGGGCCGACACGCTCAACTCATCCACACCCAGGCCGACCAGCACCGGCACCGCCAGCGGGTCCGCCGCCAACTCGCCGCACACGCCCACCCATTTGCCGTGGGCATGGGCGGCGCGCACGGTGATGTCGATCAGTTGCAAAACTGCCGGGTGCAAGCCATCGGCCTGGGCCGACAGGGTCGGGTGGCCGCGGTCGATGGCCAGGGTGTACTGGGTCAGGTCGTTGGTGCCGACGCTGAAGAAGTCGACTTCCTTGGCGAGCACCGGCGCCAGCAACGCGGCTGAAGGCACTTCGATCATGATCCCCAGTTGCAGATCCGCCACGGGGATCTCCAGGCGCAGGCGCTCGGTCATGTCCCGGGCGGCGCGCCACTCATCCACGCTGCCGACCATGGGGAACATGATGCGCAGCGGGCGGTTATCCGCAGCACGCAGCAATGCGCGCAGTTGCGCTTCCATAATCTGCGGGCGTTGCAGCGTCAGGCGAATGCCGCGCACACCGAGGAAGGGGTTTTCTTCTTCGGCGATCGGCCAGTAGGGCAAGGGCTTGTCGCCGCCCACATCCAGGGTGCGCACCACCAACGGGCGACCGTTGAGGCCGTCGAGTACGCGACGGTATTCGGCCTCCTGGGTGGCCTCGTCCGGCGCCTGGGGGTGAGCCATGAAAATCAGTTCGGTGCGCAACAGGCCGATACCTTCGGCGCCCTGCTCCACTGCACTGGCCACGCCGGCGCTTTCACCAATGTTGGCGAACACTTCCACGGCGTGGCCGTCGCGGGTCAGCGCCGCTTCATGGCGTTGGGCCGAAGCGGCTTGCAAGCGCTGTTCGCGGCTGTCGCGCTCCACGGTAGCGCGTTGCAGGGTGGCGGTGTCGGGGTCGACATGCAGACGACCGCGTTGGCCATCGAGCAACAGCGGCGTGCCAGCGTTGAGCAGTAATACCGCAGCGCCAGCGCCCACCAAGGCCGGAATACCCAGGGCGCGGGCAACGATGGCGCTGTGGGCGGTGGCGCCACCCCGGGCGGTGAGAATGCCGGCAACGCGGACCGGATCCAAGCGCGCCACGTCCGAAGGGCCGACTTCTTCCATCACCAAGATGTAGGGTTCGCTCGGTTCCTGCACGCTTTGAACGCCGCACAACTGGGCTAGCACGCGGCGGCCGATGTCACGCAGGTCGGCAGCACGCTCGGCCAGCAGGGCATCCTGCAAGGCTTCCTGCTGCTTGGCGGCGGCTTCGATCACGCTCATCCAGGCAGCTTCGGCGCTTTCGCCTTGCTTGAGGCGGGTGTCGACCTCGTCGGTGAGTTCCGGGTCGTCGAGCATTTCCTGGTGAGTGATGAAAATCTCGCGGATGGCCTTGGCCTGGCTACGCTCGATCAAGCCCTGGATATCCGTGCGCACGTCGCTCAAAGCGGTGTGCAGGCGCTGGCGTTCGGCGGCGGCGGATTCACCCCGTAGCGGGTAATCGAACACCTGCGGCACCTGGATATGAGCCGGGCCGATCGCGATACCCGGCGCGGCGGCAATGGCCTGGAGTTGGCTACCGCTCAGTGGCGCGCTGAGCACCGGTTCGATATCGACCAGTGCGGGCTGTGCGCTCACCGTGGGCAAGGGCTCGACCTCTTCGCCAAGGCCCTCTTGCACGGCGGCCAAGAGGGCGGGCAGTGCATCGCCGGCCACCGTCGGCTCGGCCACAAACTCCAGCACCTGGCCACGACGTGCGCCGAGGCTGAGCAACTTGCTCAGGCTTTTGACCGACACGGCGCCCACCGCGCCATCGACGATACGTACGCGGATATCGCCGTCAAAACTTTTCGCCAATTGCGCCAGGATCTTGGCCGGGCGCGCGTGCAGGCCGTGGGCGTTGGCCAGGGTAATACGGGCGCTGGGCCAGTCCGGCGGCAGTTCACCGCCCAGCACTTCCAGCACGGCGCGGCTGCTGGTGGCGCGTCCCAATTCCTGGCCGCGTCCTTCAATCAGCAAGGCACACAGGCGTTCAAGCAGGCTTTGGTGCGCTTCACCGAGGCTCGCCAGGCAGAACAGGCCGTGCAAGGGCTGGCCGAGGTAACGCATAGGTTTGTCCGGCGTCACAAAGGCCAGGCCCGGACGCTTGACCGTCTGCTCGCTGTGCAACCACCACAGGCCATCGCCCAGGGGCAGCGCGTCGACTTGCTGCAATACGGCGGCAAAGCCATTGCTCACGCAGTCGGCCTGGCGCAGCAGGCGCGCACCGCGCCACACCAACTCTTCAAAATCATCGGCCGACACGCCCAGGCTGATCATCTGCGCATCCAGCGCCAGTTCCTGCGGCGCGCCTTGCAACAGTTTCAACAGCGCTTCGGCACTGCCGGCACGGCGCAACGCCTGGCCCAGGTCGGTTTCACCGAGGGCACGGGTGAGCAGTTGCAACAGGCGCAGGTGTTCATCGGATTTAGCCGCGATGCCAATCGCCAGGTAGACGATCTGGCCATCGCCCCAGTCCACCCCTTCGGGGAACTGCAGCAGGCGCACACCGGTGGAAAACACTTGGTCGCGGGTTTCTGGCGTGCCATGGGGGATAGCAATGCCTTGGCCGAGAAAGGTCGAGCCTTGGGCTTCACGGGCTTGCAAGCCACTGAGATAACCTTCGGCAACCAGGCCATCGGCCACTAATTTGTCAGCGAGCAGGTGCAAGGCAGCAGATTTATCCACAGCCACCTGGCCCATGGATATCTGCTCTACAGTGAGCTCAAGCATGCCGTTCTCCTAGTTAGTGCGACGGGCGCACTAGGTATTGTTGTAGGTAAATATGATCAAAATTAACTGACTGAGCGGTCAATTGGCAGTGGTCACTCAGTAGCGAACATCGTAAAAATACGCTTGCTGAAACGTTTAATCTAGAATTTATGGCAGATTACGCGTTAATTACGCAAGCTTGAAGGGCCACTCGGCGCTTGCTGTGGGACATTGGTCGAATGCTGGAATCGGTTACGATTGGACAAAATGTCGGGGCGAGCGCCAAAAAACAAGGAAATCCCGGTTTGAAACTCAGTGATATCGCACGTCTGGCCGGTGTGTCCGTTACCACCGCCAGCTATGTCATCAATGGCAAGGCCGAACAGCAGCGCATCAGCAACGCCACCGTTGAGCGTGTGCGTGCCGTGGTCCAAGCCCATGGCTTTACCCCCAACCCTCAAGCCGCGGGGCTGCGCAGCCGGCATACGCGGACCTTGGGGTTCATCCTGCCAGACCTGGAAAACCCCAGCTACGCACGCATCGCCAAACTGCTGGAACAAGGTGCACGGGCGCGGGGCTATCAGTTACTGATCGCCAGCTCCGATGACGAAGCGGACAGCGAGCGCCAACTGCTGCAACTGTTCCGGGCGCGGCGTTGCGATGCGTTGTTCGTCGCCAGTTGCCTGCCGGCCAGCGATGACAGCTATCGCGAGCTGCAGGCCAAGGGGCTGCCGGTGATTGCCATCGACCGGGAGATGGAGCCGAACCAGTTCTGCTCCGTGGTCAGCGACGACCACCAGGCCTGCCAGCAACTCACCAGCAGCCTGCTGCAACCGCTGCCCAAGCAGATCGCGCTGATTGGCGCACGGCCCGAGCTGAGCATCAGCCAGGCACGTACCGCCGGTTTCCGGGATGCGCTGCAAGGCTTTACGGGCGACGTGATCATCGAGCAGGGCGAAGCCTTCAGTCGTGACTGCGGCCGAGAGCTGATGGAGCAACTGCTGCAACGCCTGGGGCATCTGCCGGACGCGCTGGTGACCACTTCCTACGTACTGCTGCAAGGCGTGTTCGACGCGCTGCATGACTTCCCCCTCAAGTCGCGGCCCCTGCGCCTGGGCACCTTCGGCGATACGCAGTTGCTGGATTTCCTGCCGCTGCCGGTCAACGCCATGGCCCAGCAACATCAGTTGATTGCCGAAACCGCCCTGCGCCTGGCCCTGGCCGCCATTGAAGAGGAACAGTACCAACCCGGCGTGCATGCGATTGGCCGGACCTTCAAGCAGCGTATCCACGAGGCCTGAGCGTGGAGCTGATCGACACCCACACGCACCTGGACTTCGAGGACTTCGACCCCGATCGCTCGCACGTCCTCGCCCACAGCCGTCAACTCGGCGTGCGGCGCATGGTGGTGCTGGGGGTGTACCAGAAAAATTGGCAGCGGCTGTGGGACTTGGTGCAACAGGACGAAGGCCTGTTCGCCGCCTTCGGCTTGCACCCGGTGTATCTCGAAGAGCATCGCCCCGCCGACCTGCTGGAGCTGGGCGACTGGTTGACGCGCCTGCATGGCCACCGGCAACTGTGCGCCGTGGGCGAAATTGGCCTGGATTACTTTCTGGAACAGCTCGACCACGAGCGCCAGCAACCGCTGTTTGAAGCCCAACTGAAACTCGCGGTGGATTTCCAGCTGCCGGCTTTGCTCCACGTTCGCCGCAGCCACGCCGCCGTGATTGCCACCCTCAAGCGCATCCGCGTGCCCAGAGGCGGCATCATCCATGCGTTCGCCGGCAGCGCTGAAGAGGCACGCGAGTACATCAAGCTCGGGTTCAAACTGGGCCTGGGCGGCGCTGCCACCTGGCCCCAGGCCCTGCGCATGCACCGGGTACTGGCGCAGTTACCACTCGACGCGGTGGTGCTGGAAACCGACTCGCCGGATATGGCCCCAGCCATGTTCCCCAACCAGCGCAATAGCCCGCAGCACCTGCCGCAGATCTGCACGGCCCTCGCCGAGCGCATGGGGATCAGCCCTTTATTGCTGGCTGAGGCGAGCACACGCAATGCGTGCGAGCTGTTCAACTGGTAGCGGACTGATCACCTGCAGCTTCAAGGTCATTGTCTGTCGATGGCGGACATAGCGCACCACCAGCAAATGGATCAGCACGGCGACCAGCGAAATGTTCAGTTGCCCGATCACACTAAGCAGCCCCAACCATTCAGCGACCAAGGCCATCAGCAAGGTTGCGCACGTCAGCATGATCATGCTCGGCCGCACCAGCGCCCAGTGGTCCAGGGCCCTGAACTGGCGCAACTGCTTGACACACTCCAACTGCAAACCGCAGTGGCAATACATACAGTCAAACGGCACCTCAATGGCAATGGCGTTCAGTTGCCAGGGCTTGAGCTCAAACGTCATGTTGCATTGGGCGCAATGCCCTTTGATACCGATTGCGGCGGCCATCGTTTTGTCCTCTCGTGACCGTGACGGATGAAATAAATTTTCACCTATTCACGCCCCGATAAAACACGCCTCGGCAAATCAAGACATAAGCCACATCGCCCGCCGCTCCGTCCTTCAGAACCGCCCTACACCCGAAACGCGCCAATCAATTGCTTCAACTCAACCACCTGGGTTGCCAGTTGCCGACTGGCCGCCTCCGTGTGCTGCGCGCCCTGCGCCGCATGCTCGCCAGCACGGTTAATTTCGACAATGTTCTGGTCGATGTCGTGGGCGACCGCCGTTTGCTGCTCCACGGCGGCGGCGATCTGCTGGTTCTGATCGACGATCATCCCAACCGCCCCCAGGATATTTTCCAGGGCTTGCTGGACTTTTTCCGACTGCCCTACCGTGCCATTCGCCATTTCATGGCTGCTGCCCATGGCCTTTACCGCCGCACCGACGCCGCTGTGCAAGCGGATGATCATCTGCTCGATTTCCTCGGTGGAGTGCTGGGTGCGCCGGGCCAGAGTGCGCACCTCGTCGGCCACCACCGCAAACCCGCGCCCTTGGTCACCGGCGCGCGCCGCTTCGATGGCCGCGTTGAGCGCCAGCAGGTTGGTCTGCTCGGCGATGCTCTTGATCACCTCCAAGACGCTGCTGATGGACTGGCTGTCGGTCGCCAGTTGGTTGATCACCCGCACCGATTCGTCGATCTCCGCCGCCAGGCGCGCGATGCCGCCTTGCTGGGATTGCACCAGCGCACGCCCGCTGACGGTTTCATCGTTGACACTCTGGGCACTGCTGACCGCCGCCGCCGCGCTGCGCGCCACCTCCTGGGCGGTGGCGGACATCTGGTTCATCGCCGTCGCCACTTGCTCGATCTGGCTACGCTGGCCGGACACCGCCTGGTTACTCTGCGCCGACACCGCCTGCACCTGGCCGGCCTGCAACTCCACCTGGCTGACCGTATGCCCAACGCGCTCGATCAGGTCATGAATCTTGGCCACAGTGCCATTGAACACCTGGCCCAGGTCGCCCAGTTCGTCACGGCTCTGGGCAACGAAGGTGACTGTCATGTCACCTGCCGCCACTTTGTCCATCATCGCCCCCAAGCGGCGCAAGGTGGTACGGGTGGAAACATAGAAACCGGCATAGAGATAGAAAATCAGCGCAAACACCGCCGCCAGGGCCGTGACCAGCAACACCATGTGCAAACGGTTCTGCGCCAGGCGCTGCTGCAACTGCTGCCCGAGGAACGCCAGGGTGGCGTCATCCAATTGATAGGTCTTGGCCATCAGTTGGCTGACGCCGTCATAAAAGCCCTGCCAAGGCGCGTCGAGGGTCTCGGCCATCACCACCTGCTCTTCGAAAAACTCACTGCCTTGCTTGAGGCTCGCTTGGCTGGCTTGCGCCGAGACGTCGAGGGCGGCGTGCGCGGCCTGGCTGGCGCCAAGCGCGTCCTGCAGCTTCAGGCCATATTCACCGTGGAGTTTTTCCAGTTGCTGCAACAGTTCGTCAAAACGGGTGCTGGAGGACGAATTGATAAAGCCCTGCCCCAGGGAGTACGCGCCCATGGCACGGCCTTCACCCAAGGCCTGGGTGACTTGAGGAGTGACGGTGGTGACTAGGTCGCTGAGCTGGCGCAGATCACTTTGCGGATCACGGCTCAAGCCGGCTTGGCTGGCAATGATCTGGCTGAACATCTGGGCCTGGCTGAGTAACTTGCCGATCAACGCCGCTTTGTTGAGCAACGAGGTTTCCTGCTGCTGGGCCTTGAACGCAGCGATCAGTTCGTCGCGTTTACTGTCGAAGACGGCAACTTGCTCGGCCTGGGTCGCGATGGCGCGCAAGCCCTGCAAGCGCTCCACTACACTCGCTTCCAAGGCACTGATCTTGGTCTCCAGGTCTGCCGCTTTGCCAGACTGGCCGAGGGTGGCGTTGATCTGTACCTGGTTGTTGAGGGTTTCCAGCTCGCGACGCAACGCCAGGCTGCTGCCGAGCAGGTCAAGGCTTTGCAGTTCGACGCGGGTGCCCTGGTATTCACGCCACGAGTCGCGCACCAGGTAATAGTTGGTCGCCAGCATTGGCAGCAGGAACAGCACGCTGATCAGGCTGAACTTCATGCCGAAGCTCAGGCGATTCATCAGCGCAACGGCGGGATAGAGCAAGCTCTTCACAGGTGACCTCCCCTTCTTTTATTTTTATTGAGGCGCAGGGCGGCGGCAGATAGCCACTATTTGGCGCTCTATCTGTATAGCTCAATTCGAAAGGGAGTTTTGTAACGTAAGGTTAACGGCGTGTCTGGAAGCCCTAACGCCATGTAGGAGCGAGCTTGCTCGCGAAAAACTTAACGACGCCGCGTTTATTCAGGAAGCACGCGTTATCGTTGGCGTTTTTCGCGAGCAAGCTCGCTCCTACAAATTGGCATCAGGGCAGTACCGTCCAGATGGCAAACCCGGCATACCACAGCACCGCCGCGCGCAGCAGCAGTTCCCACAGGCGATCCAGGCTGTTGATGCCATCGGCCCCCACTACTGGCGGCGGGATTTCCGCAGCGGCCAGGCCGACTTTTTCCACCAGCTGTGCCGCGCTGATGTCCCAGCTCAGCAGTTCGTGGAGCATCACACGGCTGACCCCGACGAAATTGCCCACCAAGGCAAAGCTGGCCGCCAGCAGGCGTACCGGCAACCAGTCAAACGCGTGGCGCAATTGCGTGGCGCGCTCGGCCACCAAGGGGTTCTGGCTGTGTTCGCTGGCCAGCGCCAACAGGCGGTACGCCAGGGCGGCCACCGGGCCCAGCAGGAAATACCAGAAAATCACCGCAAAGAAGCTTTGGTACGCCTGCCACAGCAGGTAGCCCTGGACGCGCTCCAGCAGTTGTTCGCCACTGTCGGCGCCAAGCTTGAGGTCGCGTTCGGCCACATGCTCGGCCGCTTGCAGATCACCGCGCCGCCAGGCATCACGAAACGGCCCCAGCCCTGCCAATAGGTCGCCACGGCCCAAGCTATAGATCACCACCAGCAAATGCACCGGCAATGCCAACAGGCCATAGGCCACTGGCTCCAGGACCAGCAACAACAAGGCCAGCAATGCCACCGGCAACAGCACCAATACCAGCAGGATCAACCAGGGCCGCTTGCCCATGCGCGGGCTCGATTCCAGCTTGGCCAGTTCACGCAGCCATCCGCCGTCACGCTGCAACCGCAGGCGCAAGGCCGAAAACTTCTCGATCCATACCGCCAGCACCAACACCAGGAAACTCATCGTTCGTGTCCTCCATCCTGCAGGGCGCTGCGAAAGCGCGTCCAATCAAAAGCGGGGCCCGGGTCGGTCTTGCGCCCCGGAGCGATGTCGCTATGACCACAAATATTTTGGTAGGTGATATCTGGGTAAGCGGCCAGCAGTTGGCGCGTCAGGTCGATCAACGCCGCGTACTGGGCATCGGTGAACGGCAGGTCGTCCGTACCTTCGAGCTCGATCCCAAGGGAAAAATCGTTGCACACCTCGCGCCCCTTGAAGCAGGAGATACCGGCATGCCAGGCCCGATCGCGGCACGAAACAAACTGCGTCACAGCGCCGTCACGCTCAATCAGAAAATGCGCAGACACTCGTAGGCTGGCAATCCCTTCAAAGTAGGGATGTTCTGAGATATCCAGGCGATTCTGGAAAAACTCCTGCACCTTGCCGGTGTTGAACTGCGCCGGAGGCAAACTGATGTTGTGCACCACCAACAGCGAGATTTCGCCTTCAGGGCGCTCGTTGAAGTTGGGCGAAGGGCAATGACGAATGCCCTGGCACCAACCGCTGGCGGGGTCCAACTGCATACAGGCTCCTTGAGTGAGACGAGGTGTGACCAGTATGCCGCGTTCCACCCTGCGGTTGCGATCACTTGCCGCGATTGAGTTGCCGCAGGTTGCCCACCACGGCTGCCAGCGCACGTTCGAACAGCGGGCCATCGTCCAAGGTGTGCAGGATGCCCTGCTTGAACGCCAGAGCTAACTGGCCCGCGCTTTTCTCCAGGACCTTGAGGCCCGTGCGGCTGACAAAAATATAGGTGTCGGCGGGCGGCATGATTGCGGTCAATTTGCAGCGCAGGGTACCGGTTTCATGTTGCTGCAACGCGACCCAGGCACCGACTCGCAACTGCTGGGCCTTGAGCTGGTCGGGGTCGTCAGGGGACAGTGGTTCGTCGGCAGTCGGCGGCCCAGAGCCAAGGATAAAAGGCTCGCGCACTTCAACCAGCACCTCGCCCTCGAGCGGCTGAACATGCATGGCCTGCAACCGCAGGAAGAACTCGCGGGTGCTGAAAGGATCGAACGCCGCACCGGCCAACCCGTCACGCAATGCCTTGAGCAGCCCGGGTAATTGCTCCAGCAGACGCCGGCCGGCTTCGGTGTCTTCACGCAGGCCGACACTCCAGACCAATTCATCCAGGGTGCGAAGCGCCGTCTGCCATTGCAGCGATTGTTCGCCGTGCTTGAGAACGGCCACTAACAGCACCTGGCTCCAGGCTTGCTGCACAAATTGCAGCACCGATGCCGGCAAGGTTTTGCCCACAAGTCGCCGATTGAGCACCTGCGCCACACGTTGACGCGCCACCTCGATATGCAGGCGCTCTTGCTCGGCGTCACGGGTATGCCGCTCAAGGCGTTCACTGCGCGTGCGCTCTTGGGCTGTAAATGCGCTGAACGTGGTGAGCAACTGGGAGAAAATCGCCGGGTCTTCGACGTACTCATTCAGCAACCGCTGTACGAGTTGCTCGATACACAGATAGAGGTTGTCCCGTGGGGGTTCATGGGGCGGGCTCCAGCCGATGACGGCGCTCGCGATGTCATTGAGCAAGCGCCGCGCCGGATGCTGCGTGCAACTGAGCAGGCTCTTGTCCAGCACCGCCACTTTCAGCAGCGGGATCTGCAAGCGAGCGATCAGCGCCTTGAAAGCGTCTGGCACACTGTTGTCATCGAGCATGAACTCGAACAGCATGGCCACCAGATTGATCACATCTTCGTCTGCTTCTTCCAACACCCGCGACTTGCCACTTTTGACACTGACCCGAGTGAGCAACTGTTCAAGCTGGCTGCGCAGGTCGAAATCGTCCTCGCACTCCGGCTCAGGTACATATTGCTGCAAATGCGACAGCAGCCGCAGCAGATCGCGCGTGGCAATGGGTTGCGGCTCGGCGCTGGCTTCAAGGGTCGGCGCCACGCTGCCACGCACGGCTACCAGCAGCGTCTGCAAGGCGCTGAACGCTTGCTGGCCGCTTTTATCCAGCGGCGGGTCGGCCACTGCTTGGCCGGTGCAGTCCTGATGCTCCCGGGCCGCACGCCCGCCGGCTCGGCGGGACGGGAGCGCCTTGAGTTCCGGCAATACGCCAGTGGCGATGAGTAATTGGTTGGCCTCGCCATACAACAGGTCGGCGTCACTGAGCACGTACTTCTCAAACAGCTTGAGCATGACCAGCTTGACGCGGATCTCCACCCCCAGGCTGCGCCCTGCCTGCAAGAAAAACTCGCACAGCCGCGCCGGGGCCAAGGGGTTTTCCGGATCATCCAGGCGCCTGCCGAGCAGTTCACTCAAGCGCGCGTTCAATTGCCCCAGCGCCAAGCCATCACGGTGGCGCACCCGACCGAGCATCGCCTCCAGGGCCACGGCTTTCTCCACGTCATCGGCGCTGGTGCCGGGTACCGCCTCATAAGACACCAGCGGCACCAGATGTGCCCCGCTGCACCGGGCCTGGCCCAGGTTGGCGAACGCCACGAACAACTGCTCCATGAACACGCGTTCGAAGTTCTTGCGCTTGAGGCGCAGGTCGCGCATGGCCTCGAAAAAAATATGATGGTCGACGGTGCTACGGGCCTTTTCGGCCATTTCAAACAGGGTGTCGTCGGCGTTATCAAACAGTTCCTGCAAACCCTGTTGCAGCTGTTGCGCAGCCTTGTCACGCACCTGCAGCAACACCACCGGCAGGCGCGCGAGCGGCGATGGCGTGGCCTGTGCCCTGTTGATAGGCACCACCTTCCCGTCATTGTGCATCCTGGCCTCCTGAAACGGCGGTTTTGAGAGGTGGAAAGACCGGGAGCAGGCCCGGCAGGCACTGCAAATATCCCGGTTACCACCAAGACGTCAAAGCTATGACGCCAATTGCAAGGCGCGAGATTATCTTGCAAACGAGGGCAGTTGCGCCAGCACACTCTGACTTTGTGCGGTAAATGAGTGGCGAGCCTGGGTTAGAACGCACGCTAGCCCTATAATCGAGGCACTTTGTTTGTGGAGCCTGTTATGCCGAACCTCCGTCTTGCCGACCTCACCGCCGAAATCGAAGCCAACGTGCGCCGCGCACTGCTGGAAGACATCGGCAGTGGTGACATCACTGCGCAGTTGATCCCGGCCGAACGGCTGGCCAAGGCCACGGTCATTACCCGTGAGGCGGCCGTGATTGCCGGTACGGCCTGGGTGGACGCGGTATTTCGCCAACTGGACCCACGGGTCGCCGTGCATTGGCAGGTAGCTGACGGTGAACGTGTCAGCCCCAACCAGGCGCTGTTCCACCTTGAAGGCCCAGCACGCTCGCTGCTCACGGGTGAACGCAGTGCGCTGAATTTTTTGCAGATGCTGTCAGGTGTAGCCACCCGAGCGCAGTTTCTGGCGGACTTTGTCGCGAGCACCCAGGTCAAACTGCTGGACACCCGCAAGACATTGCCCGGCCTGCGCTTGGCGCAAAAATATGCGGTGACCTGCGGCGGTTGCCACAACCACCGCATCGGGCTGTATGACGCGTTCCTTATCAAGGAAAACCACATCGCTGCCTGCGGTGGCATTGCCCAAGCGATCACCGCCGCCCACAAGATCGCCCCAGGCAAGCCGGTGGAAATCGAAGTGGAAAGCCTGGGGGAATTGCGCGAAGCCCTGGCGGCGGGTGCCGACATCATCATGCTGGATGAACTGAGCCTGGACGACATGCGCGAAGCCGTGCGCCTGAACGCCGGCAAGGCCAAGCTGGAAGCCAGCGGCGGGATCAATGAAACCACCTTGCTGCCTATCGCTGAAACCGGCGTGGACTACATCTCCATCGGCGCGATGACCAAGGATGTGAAGGCGGTGGACCTGTCGATGCGCCTCAGTATCTGAAGATGCCGTAACTGTAGGAGCAAGCTTGCTCGCGAAAAACCCTAACGATAACGCGTACCTCTGGGGGCACGCGGTGGTCTTGAGTTTTTCGCGAGCAAGCTCGCTCCTACAGGCTGCTTTTAAACGACGAGGTTATTCATCTCGCAGTACTCGTCCCAATCGACACCCAGCACCTCGGCCGCCTCTTTATGCAAGGCCAACCGTGCAGCTTCGAACTCTTCAGGGGTCGTGGTGTACTTGAGGGTCAGCTCCCAAGGCTGGAGGTTCTGGCTCTCGGCCTCGTCCTCGAATGCCCATTGAATCTGGTCGCGCTGATCGTCGGCACTCAGGTCCTTGATCTCTTCTTTTAGCTGCGGCGTGTCCTCAAGGTAGTGCTTGAGCGCTTGTTCGTGCCGAGCGTCCTGGGTCATTTCAGTCGTGGTCATGTTGTTCTCTTAGATCGAGGAATGGGAATGCATCTGGGTCTTCAAGGTTGCGCAGATACAAAAGAGCGGGCGCAAATGCCCGGCTCACCTGGCCTTCAGAACCATTCTGGGATCATCTGAAAACATTGCCGTTGAAACAGTGGTGCCTGTGGTGCCCGAGACAGGAATCGAACCTGCGACCTTCGCGTTACGAGTGCGCTGCTCTACCGGCTGAGCTACACGGGCGGTGGGCTAAAGCTAGCACTGCATTGGGCATGCAGCAACTTGCTCGCTCACCGCCCGGCGACTGTCACGCGCCGTTGGCGCCGCAACCCTTGGCAGCGTACTGCGGCTCTACCGTGGTGGCACAGCTCCAGCCGGTGGTAGCGCTGCGGGTCAGGGTGATGGTCTTGCCGAGCACGGGGCCGGGCGCATCGAGGATTTCACAACGGATAGTACCTGCGCCCGAGGCTACATCGCCTGTCACTTCGATAGTGCAGTTGGCGGTAGGGCTGGTTCCACCGATCAGCGCCAGCTTCGGCACTTCGCCCTGATTGATGGCGTCCTCGTAGCCAGCCTTCAAGGCGCTGATTTCAGCCAACCCCGCAGTGAACTTGGCCTTGGCCTGGTGCTTGGTGTACATGGGCAGACCGATGGTGGCCAAAATGCCGATGATTGCCACGACGATCAATAACTCGATCAAGGTAAAACCTTTTTGACGCATCTCTTTCACTCTCCAGAATAGAACCATGACAAGGCGCGTCCTGCGCCCCGTAGTGTGCAACGGCGCCAGTGTACTCATCCCCACGCAGCCGTTCGCCTGCAAGACGCACAATCTGACATTTTATCGCCCAGCACCAGCCTGCCCGACTCCGCCACCTGACTAAGCTATAAATTCTTCACGACCTGGGTGCGCCAACCTCACATGAACGACACGTCGACAATCTATGCCTGGGAGGGCATCAACCGCAAAGGGCGCCGGGTGTCCGGAACAATCACCGGCCATAACCTTGCGCTGATCAAGGTACAACTGCGCCAGCAAGGGATCTGCCCCGAGCGTGTGCGCAAGAAGTCTTGTGCACTGCCGACCTTCAAAACGCGCATAACGCCTGTGGATATCGCCCTGTTCACTCGCCAGTTGGCCACCTTGCTCAAGGCCGGCATCCCGCTGCTGCAAGCCTTCGACATCATCAGTGAAGGCGTCGAAAACCCACAACTGCGCGAACTGGTCAAGGCGCTGAAACAGCATATTGCCAGCGGCCACCCGTTGGCCGCTGCCCTGCGTCAGTATCCCCGCCACTTCGATGAGCTGTACTGCAATCTAATAGCGGCTGGCGAAATGGCCGGTGCCCTGGAAACCCTGCTGGAGCGCGTGGCGATTCATCTGGAAAAAAGCCAACGGCTCAAAACCAGGATCAAGAAAGCCATGACCTACCCTATCGCGGTACTGATAATTGCCACAGGGGTGAGCACAGTGCTGTTGATTCATGTGGTGCCGCAATTCCAGAACTTGTTCGCCGGGGTCAACGGCCAATTGCCGGGGTTTACCCTGGGGGTCATCGCGCTGTCGGAACTGCTGCAACAGGCGTGGTGGATGCTGGGGCTGGGTGTGGGCGCGGCGCTGGTTGCGGGGCGCTACGCCTACCGGACTCACCCGGGGTTTCGCCATGGGTGGGCAGCAGGTTTGTTGAAAGTGCCCGTGGCAGGCAAACTGCTGCACAAATCTGCGGTCGCCCGCTACGCTCGCACGCTATCCACCACCTTTGCGGCGGGCGTCCCTCTGGTACAGGCATTGGGTTCGGTGGCTGGCGCCGTCGGTCATGGCCCCTTCAAACAGGCAATCGAACGTATGCGCCATGATGTATCCACAGGCATGCAGTTGAATCAATCCATGCATAACAGCGGCCTGTTCCCAGGCATGGCGATCCAGATGACCGCAATCGGTGAGGAGTCCGGCACCCTGGACCGCATGCTGGAAAAAGTCGCGAACCACTACGAGTCAGACGTGGATACCTTGGTCGACAACCTCACCAGCCTGATGGAGCCGCTGATCATGGTGGTATTGGGGGGGATTGTCGGCGCGCTGGTAGTCGCCATGTACTTGCCGGTATTCCAATTGGGGACGGCGTTTTGAGCCTGCTGCTGAGCGAACATCCTTGGGCGTTTGTAGGCCTGGCGCTGGTGTTGGGCCTGATCGTCGGCAGCTTCCTCAATGTGCTGGTGTGGCGCCTGCCCAAAATGCTCGAGCGGGAGTGGCGTGCCCAGGCCCATGAGATTCTCGACTTGCCAGCCGAGCCCGGTGGGCCGGCCTATAACCTGATGCGCCCGAACTCCTGCTGCCCGCACTGCAATCAACCGATTCGGCCTTGGGAAAATATCCCGGTGCTCAGCTACCTGCTGCTCCGGGGGCATTGTGCCCACTGCCGCGAACCCATCGGCCGGCGTTACCCTCTCACCGAACTGGTCTGCGCGCTGATCTCAACCGCTGTCGCCTGGCACTTCGGCTTTGGCTGGCAAGCCGGCGCGGTGATGCTGTTGAGCTGGGGCTTGCTGGGGATGAGCCTGATTGATCTGGACCACCAACTGCTGCCGGATGTGCTGGTGCTGCCGCTGCTATGGCTGGGGCTGATCCTCAACAGCGCTGACCTGCTGACGCCACTGCACGATGCAGTATGGGGCGCGGTTATCGGCTACATGAGCTTGTGGTGCCTGTTCTGGCTGTTCAAGCTGGCCACCGGCAAAGACGGCATGGGCCATGGCGACTTCAAGTTATTGGCCTTGCTGGGAGCCTGGGGCGGCTGGCAGATTCTGCCGATGACTCTGCTGATGGCCTCGCTGCTGGGCGTGTTTGCCGGGCTGATTTTGCTGCGTTTGCGTAAGGCCCAGGTGTCAGCGCCAATGCCGTTTGGCCCCTGCCTGGCAATTGCCGGCTGGATTGCATTGCTCTGGGGTGGTCAAATAACCGACTTCTATTTGCAGTCTGTCGGTTTCAGATGACCACTTCTGTTGCAACACCCTGGATTCTTGGGCTCACGGGCGGCATTGGCAGCGGCAAAAGCGCTGCGGCCGAGCACTTTATCAAGCTGGGCATCGACCTGGTGGACGCCGATCACGCCGCGCGCTGGGTGGTCGAACCTGGCCGCCCGGCGCTGGCGCGCATTGCCGAACATTTCGGCAGTGGCGTGCTGCAAGCCGACGGCCAACTGGACCGCGCCGCGCTGCGCAAACTGATCTTTGAGGTCCCACAAGAGCGCCTGTGGCTGGAAGCCTTGCTGCACCCGCTGATCGCCGAGGAAATTCGCAGCCATCTGGCACGCGCCCAGTCGCCCTACGCGATCCTGGTGTCACCGCTGCTGATCGAGTCCGGGCAGTACAGCATGACCCAGCGCATCCTGGTGATCGACGTGCCGCAATCGCTGCAGATTCAGCGTACCCTGCAGCGCGACGGCATCAGCGAACAACAGGTGCAGGCGATTCTCAAGGCCCAGTCCAGCCGCGAAGACCGCCTGAACCATGCCGATGACGTGCTGGTCAACGATAAGGACCTGGCCTGGCTGCACGGCGAGGTCGAGCGACTGCACCACTTTTACCTTACTTTGCGTGGAGGCCGATCATGAGCCAACCCTTGACCGTCGACTGCCCAACCTGCGGCGCCCCCGTGGAATGGAAAGCGACCAACCTCAACCGGCCGTTCTGCTCGGACCGTTGCAAACTCATCGACCTGGGTGCCTGGGCCGCTGAAGAACACAAGATTCCCGTGGCCCCGGACGCCGAAGACGAACTGTTTTCCGAAGACCTGCCGCCGCGCCACTAAGGCCGCATAAAGGCATATTCCTGCTGGTCGTCGAGGTTTTCTGCAAGGTATTGCAACTCGTCGGCCAGGTCTTCAAAGCTGCGTACAGCCTTGCTTTGCTGCACCACTGCGCTGAGCATGGCGCGCAAGGTCAAACCGGGGTCAAAACCGATTTCCTGCGCTGCATCCTGGCTTCTGCGCAACTCCTGCCGTGCCCATTCATACACACTCATGATTCATGCTCCTGAAAATTTTGCCGAGCATGGACCTGCGCCGCTGCCCTGCATTTGACCTGGATCAACGCCGCGAATCGTCGTCCTTCCAGGGCGCCGAGAGGTAGCGGGTGCGGTTGAAGGTCTCCAGCCATTCGGGGCAAAACACCACCAGCGCGCTAATGACCATGCCGTTGATAAAGGCTTCGGGAAAGATGATCAGCCACAGGTAACCGACAAAATCCTCCAGCCATTGCGGCATTGCAAAAAGGCCGTCGAACCACAGCAGTCCCAGGCCGGCCAACAGGCACAGCAATGCCGACAGTGCGGCAGCAAAAAAGCCCGAACAGAAGATATACACAAAGGGGTTTCGCGGCTGCGCCCGCTCCACCAACAGCGCGCACCCTTCGGTGACCAGCACCGGCAGCACGATCAGGAGCAGGCCATTGACGCCAAGCGCGGCCAGGTCCTGGCGCCCCAACAGCATCAAGCCAAGCTGGGCGGCAAAGCCACCGACGATTGCCAGCGGCCAATCGAGCAGCAAGGTCACGGCGGTCATGCCGATGAAGTGATAGGACACGCCGGCATCGAAATCCCGCCGCACCAGCCACAGCATGAACAGCGCGAACACCGTGCCGAAGAGCAAATGCTGGCGCCGCCGGTCGGCAAACAGCTCCACCCAGGGCGAGCGCAGGATCGCCCATATCACCACGGGCGCATACACCAGCCAGCCGATACCGAGGGTCTGGGGTGCCAGAACCGCTGCACTGATCACGGACGCTCTGCCTTTACCAAAAAACTCATCACACACCTCGTCCCTGGCCTGTTTCACGTGAGCATTCTACACCCGCGTTTTAAGGCAAGACTTCCTGTGGTCATCATTTGAACGCTAAGCTGCGACTATGGATGACTCAGATTACTTGCGCCTGCTCACCGTAGCGGCCGAACAAGCCAACGCATTCCTGTCCAATGCCCGCAAGTGGGAGCGTGAGCGTTGGGTCTGCCAGCGCCTGCTGCAAGGCTTGAACGTGCCCTACCGTGTCGAAGAATTTCACGCGGCGGGCCAGGAGCCGCCCGACGTGTTGTTTCGCGACGCCAGCTTCGAGGTCTTTTTTGTGCTGGACGAGGGCCGTCGCCTGAACGACGAGTGGCGCGATGAGTTACTGCGCAGGCGCAGTGCTTTCTCCTTGAGCCAACTGGTACGGCGCGAAGCCAAGCCACGGCGTATCCCCGCCCATGAGTTCCTGCTGCGCCTGGCCCCCACACTGCGTAAAAAGGCCCACAACTACAAAGAACGCGGCATGGACTTGGGTGAGTTGGACTTGATTGCGTTTACCAGCCTCAAACGCGAGGTGCTGGACCTCAACAGCCATTTTCCGCCGCCGACCGAATACCTGCGTCAGGGCTGGCGCTCGCTATCGCTAGTGGGGCCGACGTTCGCGCGGGTGCTGTTCGCACATCCCGACGCGCCGGACTTCTTGCGCAACAACCTGGGCCGCAGCATAGTGTTTGATGTCGGCATCAGCCTGTGATGCCCCTGGCTGTAACGTGGCGCCCCTTTGCAACGTCTACCTGACGAGGCCTTTATGACCAGCCGCCTGAAACCCGATGACCAAGAGCGTGTCGAAGAGTACCTGCAACTCTCCCAGAACAGAGTCGAGCGCAAGCCTTTCCGGCCGTGGCTGCTCCTCTGCGTGGTGCTGGTAGTGGTGATCGGGCTCGGTGCGCTGAGCCGCCTATTGAGTTACCTGACGCTATGAGCCGCCTGGCGCTCGCGAGGGTAACTGCTCCGATTTCTTTTAGCCTTGCGAGATATCCCCATGACCCATCGTATTATTATCGTCGGCGGCGGTGCCGGCGGCCTGGAGTTGGCTACCCGCCTGGGTAAGACCCTGGGCAAGCGTGGCAAGGCCAGCATCACGCTGGTCGATACTAACCTGACCCACATCTGGAAGCCGTTGCTGCACGAAGTGGCTGCCGGCTCGTTGAATTCCTCGGAAGACGAACTCAACTACGTCGCCCAGGCGAAATGGAACCACTTCGAGTTCCAGCTGGGCCGTATGAGCGGGCTTGACCGTGAACAGAAGAAAATCCAGCTGGCCGCCACCCTCGACGAAGAAGGCCGCGAACTGGTGCCCGCACGCGTGCTGGGCTACGACAGCCTGGTGATTGCCGTAGGCAGCACCACCAACGATTTCGGCACCGAGGGCGCGGCGCAACATTGCCTGTTCCTCGACACCCGCAAGCAGGCCGAGCGCTTCCACCAGCAACTGCTCAACCACTACCTGCGCGCCCATGCAGGCCAAACCGACGCCGTTGAACAGATCAGCGTCGCCATCGTCGGCGCCGGTGCCACCGGTGTCGAGCTGGCCGCCGAGCTGCATAACGCTGCCCATGAGCTGGCCGCCTATGGCCTGGACCGTATCAAACCAGAAAACATGCACATCACCCTGATCGAAGCCGGCCCGCGGGTATTGCCTGCCCTGCCGGAGCGGATCGGTGGGCCAGTGCACAAGACCCTGGAAAAACTAGGGGTGACGGTACTGACCAACTCGGCGGTCAGTGAAGTAACCGCCGACGCCCTGATTACCAGCAGCGGCCAGGTGATTCCGGCCAGCCTCAAGGTCTGGGCGGCCGGTATCCGCGCACCCGGTTTCCTCAAGGACATCGATGGCCTGGAAACCAACCGCATCAACCAGCTGCAAGTCCTGCAAACCCTGCAAACCACCCGCGACGAAAACATCTTCGCCTTTGGTGATTGCGCCGCCTGCCCGCAACCGGGCACCGACCGCAATGTACCGCCACGGGCCCAAGCCGCCCACCAACAGGCGTCATTGCTGGCCAAATCGCTCAAGCTGCGGATTGAAGGCAAAGAGCTGCCGACCTACAAGTACACCGACTACGGCTCGCTGATCTCGCTGTCGCGCTTTTCCGCGGTGGGTAACCTGATGGGTAATTTGACGGGCAGTGTGATGCTGGAAGGCTGGCTGGCGCGGATGTTCTACGTGTCGCTGTACCGCATGCACCAGATGGCGCTGTATGGGTTCTTCCGCACGGCGATGCTGATGCTGGGCAGCAAGATCGGCCGCGGCACCGAGCCACGCCTTAAATTGCATTAACAACGCATAACACCTGTGGGGGGCAAGTTAAGCGAATCTTGCCCCCTGTAGGAGCGAGCTTGCTCGCGAAAAACTCACAGGCGACGCGTTCACTTAGAAAGCCCGCGTTATCGTTGACGTTTTTCGCGAGCAAGCTCGCTCCTACAACAGGCAAAAAAAATCCCCGTATCTTTCGATACGAGGATTTTTAATATGGTCGGGGTAGGGGGATTCGAACTCCCGACATCCTGCTCCCAAAGCAGGCGCGCTACCGGACTGCGCTATACCCCGGTAATAAAAAGGCGACCTTTCAGTCGCCTTCTTCGATCAGCGCTTTTGGCCTCTGATCTTAAGATTCGATTCCAGCGTTAACTGGTCTCAAAAATGGTGGGTCGTGTGGGATTCGAACCTACGACCAATTGGTTAAAAGACAATTGGTTTTAGTGCTTCATAGCCCAGGATCGTGTTCGCTACACATAGCTGTTTCCGTGGCCTCGCAGCCTCTAATGAACCCACATTAGAGGCTCCAAACCATGAAAATCTCTGCGGTCGTTTCGACCAAAGGCGGCGTAGGCAAAACTACCATCGAGGCCAACCTCGGCGCTTTTTGTGCGGATGCAGGCCTGCGCGTGCTCATGATCGACCTAGATCCTGCACAGCCTTCGCTCTCCTCGTATTACCAATTGGTCGATGAAGCTCAAGGAGGCATCTACGACCTGCTGGCATTCAATATCACCGAATCAGCCAAGATCATATCCAGCACCACGATACCAAACCTGTCGCTTGTCATTTCCAACGACATCAACAACCAACTGAACAGCCTGATCCTGCAAGCACCTGACGGACGGTTGCGACTCGCCAACCTGATGCCGGGCTTCAAAGATCATTTCGACCTGGTACTGATTGACACCCAAGGCGCCAGGTCGGCAATGCTCGAAATGGTGGTCCTAGCCTCTGATTTGGTCATATCCCCACTTCCGCCCAATATGCTCGCTGCACGGGAGTTCAGCCGGGGATCCATGCAGATGCTGGACGGCCTGCGCGCCTATGGGCGCCTGGGCATGAAAATCCCTCCTGTGCGGATCGTCGTCAACAATCTCGACCAAACCACCGACGCGCAAATGATCGAGCAGTCGGTACGGGAAATTTTCCAGGACAATGACGAAATCAACGTTCTGGAATGCGTCGTCCCCTCCGCAGTGGTGTTTCGTAACAGTTCATCCCTGGGCGTCCCAGTACACCGCTTGGAATACAGACAGCCTTCCAACCGCATATCCCCTGCAGCCCTTGTCGTGATCCGCCAATTGGCCATTGAGCTTTTTCCAGAATGGCGTGACCGCTTCGAGGCCATGACCGAGGAAAAGGTAGCTAACTTGGTGAGGGAGGGTCGTTGAAATGGCGAAGCCCTCCATTACCGACGCCCGCAGTATTACTGCAAACCTCATCCTAGAGGTTGGCAAGTACTACAGCGCTCAGCAATTGCGCAGCTTGCAAGCCAAGCTCAGTGGAACCGCACGAGAAATCCGAGCCCTGACAAGCGGTTACCAATTACCCGGTCGGATTGGCGCTCAGTTGAGCGTTGACCAGCTTCAGCTTTTGCAGGACGCCGCGAAGCTTATCGAGTCAGTGAACTCGAACATTAAGCACGCGAAGGAAAAGCGCGGCCGCGACGAAAACCAAGCCAAACGCCGTCAGCAAAGTCGATATGCCGAAGCCAAACGCCTGGTAGCTGAAACATATTTAGAACCCTTTGCTCCTGAGCCAACGGCTTTGGACCCTCTTCTAGATATTCTTAAAACAGCGCTGACGCTTAATCGAGCAGACGTTTTCAGGAATGGTTATTCCCCTAGGGAGTTCAATCTCAGGCTCCGTGATTACCTGTCGCCTGCCAGAACTCGAAAGCTCATTGGCTGGACCAGCCCAAGTGCTTTTTGGATAAGCACGGTTCTCTCTCTTCGTAATGACGTTGTGCAAGCTGTTGAGCAAGAGATTGCTTACGACGATGGGTCAAGTGTTCAAGACCGCCTTGATGCCCTGAAACAGAAGGTTGCGGACTGCCTTGCCCGGACTCACCTCTCTGCTGATGAGGAAGAAACACTTCGCCTGTGGTCAGAGGCGCTCTCCCCCCGCCTCCAACAGGAAGGGGGTGAATGATGGACAAGCAAAAAGTCCTCAGCAAGGTCGCCAAACTCATGGCGCTGGCCAAGTCACAAGGCGCTGCCCCAAACGAAGTGGAAATTGCACTTCGTCAAGCTCGCCATTTGATGAATCAGTACAACTTGGAACACACCGAAGTCGCTGCCCATACAATCGAAGAATCCATTGTGGGTACCAAAACCCGTCGGGCACCGCAGGATTGGCTGCACAACCTGGCCTCAATCTGTTCCCAAGCCTTCGATTGCAGCCACTTGGCGTATTTCAATCCGCTACTTGGCTGGTCCTTCAAGTTCTTGGGGAAAGGTATTTCACCCGATCTGGCAGCTCACACCTATTCAACGCTGCATCACCAGCTTGTCGCAGCCCGACGAGCTCATGTTGCCCAGCAGAAGCGCTGCCAACTGAAAACCAAACGTCACCGCGGCCAACTGTTTGCCGAGGGCTGGCTCAATGCCGTCGCCTCTAAGGTGAACCAGTTTGCAGGTGGGATAGACGAAAACACTGCGCTGGAGATCCAAGCCTACCTGGAATGGCATCATCCAAAACTAACGCTAGCCATTATCAAGCCCATCGAAGCCAAAGGTCATGACACCCGCTCTTTGCAAGCGGGATGGGACCAGGGCAAGCATGCCAGGCTGCATCGTGGTGTCGGACAGCAGTCACAAGGAGCCCTTGGGCATGGAGGGAGCCAATGAGAACTCATTCGCTTTCACCTTTGGCCATGGCGGCGCTGGAACAAGCCAGATCCCAACTTGGGCTTGCCCCGGTTCACAAACACCATGTTTGGAGTGAGGCAGAAGAGCGCTCGCTCATTGCCCGCTATCCCAATGAACCGACTCAGGTCCTAGCCGCCGAATTGGGGCTCAGCGTCTATCAGGTCTATGCCAAAGCCAAACGGCTGGGCTTGAGCAAAAGCGCCGAGTTTCTTCGCAGTAGTCTCTGTGGCCGGCTTGACGGCAAGTTGGGCGCAGAATTCCGCTTTCCCAAGGGATCCGTCCCATGGAATAAGGGCCTTAAGGGGCTCCCCTCCTCTGGCCGTATGACTCAGACGCAGTTTAAGGCCGGCAATAAACCGGGGAACTGGCTGCCTATTGGCAGCCTGCGCACAACTCCTGACGGTTATCAGCAGAAGAAAATCACCGATACCGGTTACCCACCCGTTGACTGGAAAGCCGTGCATGTACTGCTTTGGGAGGAGCATCACGGACCAGTCCCTATAAACATGTGCGTGTGCTTCAAGGACGGCAACAAGGCCCATATAGCCCTGAATAACCTGGAGTTGCTGACGAGAGCAGAACGTATGCGTCGGAACACCATTCATCGGTATCCGGAAGAGCTGAAATCCGCAATACGCGCTATCGGCAAACTCAAACGCACCATCCGGGAGGTTGAACATGAAGAACAAGATTGAAGATCTACGTAATCACCTGTTCGTCGCGATCGAGAGCCTCCTGGACCCAGAAAGACCAATGGAAATCGAACGGGCCAAAGCGGTTGCCGAGGTTGCTCAGGTCATGATCAATTCAGCGAAGGTTGAAGTCGACATGGTCAAAGCCCTGGGGGCACGCAACGGGAGTGGTTTTCTTCAGATAGGCCAGGAGTCTGGGAAATGAATCACCTTGACCTCTCACCTCCCTACTCCGTAGAGGCTGAACAAGGTGTGTTAGGTGGGCTACTGCTCGACAACAACACCTGGGATCTCGTCGCAGACAAACTGGATGCCTCTGATTTTTTCCGACACGACCATCGGTTGCTGTTCCGGACAATGGCAAGCCTTGCTGACAAGTCCATTCCGTTCGACATCGTCACCGTCCACAACGCGTTGGAGGAGCCAGACGAAGCCGGAGGGCTGAGCTATCTGGGCGAGCTGGCCAAAAACACGCCGTCTGTAGCCAACATCGAGCATTACGCATCCATCGTGCGTAATCGCTCTCGGCTCAGACAGCTCATGTCCCTTGGATACCAATGCTCTCGCGAGGCGACAGACCCGTTGGCAAGTGCGGAGGATGTTCAAGAATCAATTGAACAGCAACTGTTCGCTCTGGGTGAAGGCAAGAGCGCAACGGAATTCGTCAATATCAACCAATGCCTGACGAACGTCGTCGAACAAATAGACGAACATTTCAACGGCAATATCACCGTGACCGGCCTGCCTTCAGGCCTGGAGGACCTGGACGAGCTGACGTCGGGTTTTCAAGAAGCCGACCTGATCATCCTCGGCGCGCGCCCGTCTATGGGGAAGACCTCTCTGGCCTTGAACTTCATAGATACGGCTCTGCAGGCAAAGCTTGATCGTACAGTTCAGGTTTTCAGCATGGAAATGCCGGCCAAAGCACTGATGTATCGATTGATGGGCATCCTAGGCCATATCGATCTGGGCAGGCTATTGAAGGGCAAGCTCGATGATGATGATTGGCCGAAGCTGACTGCAGCGGTTTCTCGTATTAATGGCTATGGAGAGCGGCTGGTCATCGACGACTCATCAGCGCTCACGCCTGCAGTAATCAGAGCTAAATCTCGTCGAGCAGCTCGTCGCTTCGGACACCCGAGCTTGATCCTGATCGATTACCTGCAGCTCATGCGCTGCCCAGGTCAGGAAAACAGGGCCAACGAGATCAGCGCTATATCCCAGTCCCTCAAGGCCCTAGCGAAAGAGATGAATTGCCCGGTGGTTGCGCTTTCCCAGCTCAACCGAGAACTGGAGCGACGGCCAAATAAGCGTCCGATCAACGCAGACCTGCGTGATAGCGGTGCGATTGAACAGGACGCGGACCTGATTATGTTCGTCTACCGGGACGAGGTGTACCACCCTCAGAGCGAACACAAAGGCATTGCAGAAATCATTCTCGGCAAGGCGCGTAACGGCCCAACTGGGACCGTACGAACAGCCTTCATCGCCAATCAGACCCGGTTTGCCAACCTCAGTCCCAACGCCGGCTGGCAAGGGGCTCAACTATGAAAAAGCACACCTCAGCGATGAATACTCTCGTACGCATCACTCACTGGTGCCTTCAATGCGATAGCCACCACCCGAAACATCAAGTGAGTGGCGCTCCAGCCTTACCCGGCGGTGAAGTGGACGAGCTTATTTGCCCTACTTGCAATAGCTATGACATCGAGGAGCTTCAGGAGGTGTCGGATGCACAGTAGCGCCGAGCTATTTCCTAGTATCCATGCCGGTGCCGTGTTCGAAGCCTCTGCTGTGGCTCATGCCCATAAATCTGGGATCAACCCGGTGGAGCTCGACGCATTAGCTCAAGCGATCGGCCGCCTTGCTCGTGACCACAGCACCGTGGTCCCAATGAGCATGCGTGAGGATCTGTTGGAGTTTGAGAAGCTCGGCTACGTCGAGCTGACCAACACGCCCAGCGCAACAATTACCGTTGAACTGCTCTGTGCGGGCGCCTTGCTATCCAGCTACTTCTGGTCGGTTTGGGTGCCCCGCTACCTCCAGTGCTGCTCGCTGAAAGTGGCCGTCATGTCTCACCTGCAACACCCCGCGGAAGTTCAGCACTGCAGCGTGGTGTTCCGCGTGCCTGGAGCACGTGAGGCTACGCGTCACTTTTTGCATGAGCTCGGTACCAAGTTTCCTGGCGATCAGGCTGAAATCATCGCGATCCAGACCGGTAACGTTCTGGCAGACAGGGATGCAGAGCTATGACCACCAATCTCCTACGCGGAAAAAGCGAGAGCCTTCGTGTACTCGTGAAGTTTGCTGAAGCGAATGGCTGGACGGTGTCTCGCACTCAAGGTGGCCATATCAAGTTCACGAAATCTGGCCTTGGATCGATTTACACCTCATCAACCGCAAGCGATTACCGCTCAGGCCTCAACGCCAAAGCCCGTATTCGTCGTGCTGATCGAGCTCAAACCCTACACTCGCAGGAGGCAATCTAATGCCTATCCGTCATTGCATCGTCCACCTGATCGACAAAAAACCCGATGGCACACCTGCTGTTCTCCAGGCACGCGATTCGGAGCTATCCGAATCGGTCGCCATCGAGAACATGCTTGCCGACCTCAACGAGAGCTATAACGCCAAACAAGGCAAGGCCTGGGGTTTCTTCCATGCCGAGTCCGGCGCGCACCCGTTTAGCGGCTGGTTAAAGCAGTACTTTGAAGGTGACCAGGACTTCACCGCCTTCAGCCACACGGCGGTCGAGCATCTGCAAAAGCTGATGGAAGAGTCCAACCTCTCCACCGGTGGCCACGTACTGTTTGCCCATTACCAGCAAGGCATGACCGACTACCTAACTGTCGCCCTGCTCCACCACAGTGAAGGCGTGGTGGTTACTGACGATCTGGACGTCACTCCTTCACGCCACCTGGACGTTGGCCAGTTGCACCTGGCAGCGCGTATCAACTTGTCCGAGTGGCAGAACAACAAGCAATCCAAGCAGTACATCTCGTACATCAAAGGCAAAAACGGTAAGAAGATCTCGGGGTATTTCAGCGACTTCATTGGCTGCATGGAAGGCGTCGACGGCCCGGGCGAAACCCGCGCCCTCCTCAAGGCGTTCAGCGACTTCGTTGAAAACGAAGACCTGCCAGACGAATCGGCCCGCGAGAAAACCAAGGCCCTAGTGGACTACGCCACCAGCCAGGCCAAGCTCGGTGAACCCATGGGCCTGGAGGAACTGTCAGGCTTGATCGATGAAGATCGCCCCAAGGCGTTCTACGACCATATCCGCAATAAGGACTACGGCCTGTCGCCGGAAATCCCCCTGGATAAACGCACTCTCAACCAATTCCGTCGGTTCACCGGCCGTGCCGAAGGCTTGTCCATCAGTTTTGAAGCGCATCTGCTAGGGGACAAGATCGAGTACGACGAGGCGTCCAATTCATTAGTCATCAAGGGGTTACCTACCCAACTCACTGATCAGTTGAAACGTCGCTGAACACACTTTCTACCCTAGGCATCGGAGCCCACCATGAGTAACAAACCACAGCGTCTGCATGAAGAAAAATTCGTTATTCGCCTGCCCGACGGGATGCGCGAACGCATCGCGTTGGAAGCACGTGAAAACGCCAGGTCGATGAACTCAGAAATTGTTTATCGGCTGGAGACAACTGCCGAACTTGAAGCTGCTCTGGATCGTGCTTTGAAAATCATTGACCAGCTTTTGGCGGCAAGCCCGGCTTATGAGCAGCCAGGAGCCAGAGTATGAAAGCGTCTTTGGCCCAAACCATGAAAGATAAGCTGTTGCTGCCGGCGTTTGAATCGAAGTCGCCGGTGGCAGCGCGAATGAGCGACCCCATCGTCGATACCCCCATGCTGTTGACTCTCGACGAAACGCTGCCGTATGACGAAAACCCAAGGACGACTCGTAACCCGAAGTACGATGAAATTAAAGAGTCGATACGAAATCGGGGACTCGATACGCCACCTCCCGTCACTCGTAAACCTGGGGAAGATAAGTACCGGATCCGCAACGGCGGCAACACTCGCCTGGCAATTTTAAACGAGTTGTATCGTGAGACCGGCGACGAGAAGTACTTCAAGTTTCACTGCCTATTTCGACCCTGGGACGCCGTTCGGGGCGAAATCATCTCGCTCACCGGCCACTTGGCTGAAAACGACCTCCAAGGCCAGCTCCTGTTCATTGAGCGGGCTATTGGGGTCGACAAAGCGAGAGCGCTGTATGAAACAGAGGCAGGGGAGTCTATCTCATTACGTGAGCTTTCACGGCGGCTGTCAGCGGATGGCTACCCGGTCTCCGCGTCTCACTTGAGTCGTATGCACGACACCATTCGGTACTTACTGCCAGCAATTCCAGGCGCGCTGTACTCTGGACTGGGAGTAGACAGAATCATAAAGCTTCTGTCTTTGCGCAAAACAGCTCTTCAGTGCTGGGATCGCAATTATCAAGAGCAGGAGCAGCACCTTGATTTCGATACGCTTTTCCAAGATGTACTGTCCCAGTTTGAGGGCGACGCTGAAGAATTTCTATTCCAGCGATTTCAGGACGAACTGATAGATCACCTTAAAAAGCCGCTGAACCTCGGCTACGAGCAAATACTGTTGGAAATCACTCAGAACCAGGACCAATTGCGCCGGTCTACGCCGGTTCTTGAGCTGCCACAGTACCCTGCATCGCAATTTGAGGGGGGGACTCAACTTAACGTTTCGAACAATGGCATTGAGGCTAATCAGAACCCTCTACAACTACCCCCTACTACTTCGGGGGGCAGCACACATAAGACGACGCCCTCCAAAGAGAGTCCTTCACCTCAAGGGGTGCAACAGCAACTGGCCCCAACTCCGCAGGAGCAAATGAGCCCACAAGAGCGCCAAGCACGTATCGATGGGCACGTTGCGAGCCCTGTGAAGACTTCTCCCAGAGTCGACAAGATGAAACGGGAGCTCGCTGCGCTTGACGGTGAGGTCTTGCCCGACTTCGCCTCCAATGCCTTGGTGGCCATCCCTGTTCAAGCTGGCGGACTCAATCCCATTTCTGACCTTTGGTACATCGAACGCGAAATAGACAATACCGCGACCCTGCGTCAGCACATCGCTCAATTGGCTCGCGAAATAGCCAGCTCGGTCAAAGCCCCAGGTCAATTTATCGATATCGATGGTGGCGTCGGGTTCAGCTACCGACACCCCGAAGCGGAAGTCGAAATTACTGCCACAGCCCAACATACCTTGACGCTGCTCCAGTCTTTGAGCGGCTCGATGGCCATCGTACTGAAAATGATTCAGCAGCAACCCAAGCTTCAAATCGACGCGTTGGCTGACTTTGAGTTCGCAGCCGGACTGGGCCAGATCTTACTGGGCCAGCCTCACACAAAAGATCAGCCCCCTGAAAGTGAATGCCGTCTCAGCGACGGCGCTCTAGTGAAGCTGTTCCGCATTATTCGTCTCGCAAGACGTTTGATTGACCTGGAAATCCAGTCAGTCGCCAACAACGGTCCGAATTCAGCCAGTTAACACACGGACTCTACAAGGGGGAGTCGTCATGTCCAAGACACCAATAAATGAAGCAATCCTGTCACAGGTGCTTCATCACATGCGTAATGGCCAACTTCGGCGCTGCATCGAAATGGGCCTGGAGCCAGAGATATTGGCTCAGCTCCAACAACCTTCAGTACTGAGCTTGCTGCTTAACACTCCCGTGTCTTGGTGCAACGTCACCATTGATGGGGACATGGTAAAAAAACTACTGTCAGGCGCGCAGCGTTCTGATGAAGAAGTGCGCATGATTGAACGTGCGCTGCGACTTGGCGCGACCACTCAAATGCTGCAACAGTTCTTCGGGCTGTCTCCGCAGGATGTGGCCCTTCAACGCCTAATGATCGGCGTGACGGCACGTCGTGGCCGTTGGCGCGAATTCAGTGAGGAGATGGACGCTCAGCTTTGGTACCGATGGACGCACCTAATGCAAGAGCATCAGGTAGAGCTTGGCGACAGTCTCGCGTTGCTGGACATCGCCATGTTGGTCGCCGAGGAACTCAATGCTCCACAGGATACTAGCCCAGATGAGACCCACGAAAACCTCAGCCTGGCCATCATCTGGCATCGCATTCAGTCCTGGATAAAGGAAGGGCTTTACCCTCCTGCAAACCCTGGCCTTCCGAGAAGGCTACAGCTTGTGTCTTCTCAACGACTTGCACAGCCTGCAGCGACATCGGTGGAAGGTGACTCTGTATTATGAGGTTGTCTCGGCTTCCCTTGTCGACGCTTTTAGACTCGGCCTCGGGTCACCTTGAAGCTCATTTGCTTCAGAAAAAAGAGTCGGCGCCTCCGGGGATTGAAGGGTCTTCCCCCTACTCCGGAATTATTTTCAGCGGGAACCCACACGAAACGGTTCCTCGCCGATTGCTTTTGGATGATCGCTTAACCCCGCTTGAAAGAAACACCTGGCAGGTATTTCGCCTACTGATCAATGACGACGGCCTTACGGCGTTCCCTACCTATGACCAACTGCGGCCATATTTGGGTATGCAACCCGGTAGGCCTGCCTCGCGTGAAACTGTATCAAAAGCATTAGTGACCTTACGTCTCACCCGTTGGCTTAGCCTGGGGCGACGGGTGCGCAATGATCTGAGTGGACAAGTGCAAGGCAACGTCTACCTGCTTCACGACGAACCGGTCACACCGGCCGAAGCTATAGAGTTCGACAAGGACTACTTGCAGCTACTCGCGCAGTCAATGCAGCACCAGACCAAGGTGATTCGCGAAGTGGCAGAAATTGCCTGGAAGGAATTTGCAGCTGATCCTGATGTTGGCCAACGCTTACCTAGCAGGCTGGACATCATCGAATCCCGCATGAATAGCCAGGCCTGGACCAAAGCGCAGGCTCCAGTCGTTCTTAAAGCGACTGAGTTCGGAATCCGAACTCAGCAAAATATAGCTCTATCTCCACTGAGTTCGGATACCGAACTCAGTGAAAAAGGCGAAGAGCGAATCGCTTTGGAGCAGAGTTCGGATGCCGAACTCAGCCGTAAATCACTGAGTTCGGACTTAGTTCGGCATCCGAACTCATATAGTACGTATACAGATACACACAAAGATGTTTGTAAAAGCTCTGTACATGTACCGCCCACACCAAACGACATCGCTGCCGATTTGCTCGGTGCACTGCATCGACTACCGGTCGAGCAAAAACAGAACGCGGTCCTGGCGCTGCAAAAGGTTCCAGCAGAGTTGAAAACCGCGCTCATCAAACAATGGGTCCACCGCTGTGACTCGGGAGGGGTCCGAAACCCGCTTGGATACTTAATGACGCTCGTCGGCATGGCCGTTCGCGGCGATTTCAACAGCCAATGGAACCCTGACGACAAGGCAAAAGCGAGCCCCGAGCGTCAAGACGCTTCAGCCCCGCCAGAGGGCGCAGAGCAGCCGACGAAGACGCTAACGCAGACGCGTAGCCCTGAGTCGATACAAACCGCAAAACACACACTCAGCGGAATGCTGCATCTGCTGAAGCCTAATCGGGGTACACATCCATGATGTCAGGTGGACAACCAGAATATCGTGGTAACGCGGCCCAGAGCGAAGCGGTCGTGACCGGAATCTGTGCCAGCTACACAGCAAGTGTTGCGGCCCGCAACACCCTGACAGGAACCGAAATACGCCGCGGCCGCCACGCAAGTGACTCGGCCCAAATCACTTGCCCAGGATCCGGCATTCGTGCCAGCGACACGGCAAGTGTTGTGGCCCACAACACCCTGACAGCATCCGGCACCGGAGGTGGCCGCCATATAAGTGGTGCGGCCCGCACCACCTTGGCAGGATCCGGCATCCGTGCCGGCGACATGGCAAGTGTTGTGGCCCACAACACCCTGACAGCATCCGGCACCGGAGGTGGCCGCCATATAAGTGGTGCGGCCCGCACCACCTTGGCAGGATCCGGCATCCGTGCCGGCGACACGGCAAGTGTTGTGGCCCACAACACCCTGACAGCATCCGGCACCGGAGGTGGCAGCCATATAAGTGGTGCGGCCCGCACCACCTTGGCAGGATCCGGCATCCGTGCCGGCGACATGGCAAGTGTTGTGGCCCACAACACCCTGACAGCATCCGGCACCGGAGGTGGCAGCCATATAAGTGGTGCGGCCCGCACCACCTTGGCAGGATCCGGCATCCGTGCCGGCGACATGGCAAGTGTTGTGGCCCACAACACCCTGACAGCATCCGGCACCGGAGGTGGCCGCCACGCAAGGGATTCGGTCCGCACCGGCGAGTTTCAGCTCTTCCTATATAGAAGCCTCAACAAATCCCCTTCCATCGGGCTACGTATTTAATGCTGCGTCTCCTATAGCCAAATTGCAGCATGGGTACGTCAATCCTCTTCCCAAGGAAACACTGCACCATGGCTGATAACTTCCGGCTCAACATCGGTTCACTGCGCAGCGATGTGAAGCTCACCCTTCACACTCACCACGCCGCTCGTATATGGATGGGGCGCCCTAAAAATGACCTCAAAGCCGGCATCATTGGTCTGTCAGGGTTCTGCACTGTCGTCAATCGAATGTCTCGAGGCGCCCAACAGGATGATCCCTACTCTGACTGGTGGATGATCCTCCTCGAGGAAAAGATCAACGATTCCAAGGAAGCGTTAAAGACCATCGAAGATCGCCTGGACACAGCCATGGCCTCTCTTCCACCGGCCATCAGCATTAGCGAAAACCTCTCGATCCAGCCTGTCAGCCTCCCGCTGTACATCTCCAATCCCCTGGGATTTCAGGCTGTGTACCTGCTGACGAACTACGACGAAATTGTCAGACGCATTCTGTTGGCCCAGCACGTTGGCCTTGTCGGGCGCCACGATATGGAAACCTGGATCGACGAAGGCGCAGCGGTACTGCGGAGACTGTTTGGTCTGGCCCAGATCTATAAGTACTCAGGCGCTGCCCGCGACGACTTCGCTGCAAACAATGCCAAGGCTGAAGCAGCCCGCAAAATGTACGAGCGGTACGGTGAGCTGCCACAAGACATCCTGGAAGGCACCCGCCGTTCGAATTTCGCGCCACCGATCATCCGCGGTCAGCAGCAAACCGAGACGGATGATCATCTCGATGACCCCGTTGAGGGTTAAAGAGCATGGGCCAGATTCCCTCCAATGATGGGTCGCTGCAACAGACCGCCTTCCGGCCACTGCAACAGGAAGCCTTCCAGCGACTGCAACAGGCTGCCTCACTAAAGGGCCTTTTAAAGCCTTTTAAAGGTAAGGGGGAGCTGACCCAATTTGCCGATCTTTGCCGAGCTCAAGAATCGGACTTAAAAGCTCTTGCCCAGGAAGTGCTGAGCCAGGCCCGCCGATATCCATTCACCCTAGTTCCAGTGCGGTTGACTGAGCAGAACACCCAAGCCGGCACCCAGTTTTTGAGATGGCAGCAGGTGACAGATCGGCGGATGGGCGTAGGGGTTTGGGCAGAAATGATGGGCTCACCCAGAACACCGGAATCCATGCTGCAGGATCTTTACGTGATGGAGCTGCAGCGCATCACCTTGAATATGCAAATGAGTTTGCTGCACTCGATCACCAAACAGGCCGCCGAGTGCGCAGAAAAAATGGGCCAGGCAGAGGCCGTGTATACCGCTCGCCTGCAGCAGCTCAACAACCCAACGCAACACCAATAACCTCGGAGAATACTCATGGGCACGCCCGTACAAGGCTGGGAAGGCAATATCGGTTCTGCACCGGAATTCAAAGAATTCCCCAACGGCAATAAAGACCCACGTCGACTCATGCGAGCCAACGTTTACTTCGACAATTCGATTCCGGATGGCAAAGGCGGCTACGAAGATCGTGGCGGTTTTTGGGCGAATGTGGAGTGGTGGCACAAGGACGCCGAGCATTATTCGCAACTGTTCCAGAAAGGTATGCGAGTGCTGGTTTCCGGTCGCGCCGTTATGGACCGTTGGAAGAACGACGATGGCGAATTCGAAGCTTTGAAAATCCAGGCCAGCCGGGTCGGCATGCTGCCACACCGCGTGACCATGGTGAATCTGGCGCCTTCGCAAAACCAGAATTCGCAACAGTCCAACAGACCCGAATCGCGGCCGCAGCCAGCTCCAGGCCCGGATGAATATCCAGATACCGATCCACCGCAATTCTGAAAACAGGGGCTTAATTTTTCGGCCCATTCGTGTAGCTGTCGGTGTTGGGGGAAACAGCTCATCGTTTCCCCCGACCTCATTAGAGAACCACTACAAATTAGGACGTGCCGATGGATGAAGTTTTGAGGGACCCAACAGGGTACGTTGTCATTGGCGCAGAGCACCCAGCTTTAGGCCGTGTTTACTGGGCTTACTTTGATGAAAGCGAGGTGAATGCTCCGGACTACTACGGGCTCACCCTGGACATAAACCGAGCATCATGGGCTCCAGTTGGGTGGCGAACGGGAGAGTATCTGATGGGGGGCCGTGGAGAGACAGACCTTGATACCTGGCAAGCCCGCCGATTTATCAACACCTTGCTCGATGAATACCGCTTAGATACTGAATACCGCGTCGACTTTGACGACGACGACGAAATGACTGAACACTTATACGGCAAGCTGGAACAACTACGTGTTCAAAGCGGACAATCCACTCAGGACTTCATCGCGTGGATCAGAGTTGCGAACTGGACGGACGAGCCAGCTTCGAATTGACATCAAACCGCCAATTGGTTGGCAAAAAATCGCGCCATTCGTTAACTTTCAGGTTGAGTCACACTTCCATTCGGCTATCTCAAGCACAGAAGTTTAAAACTTCCGTTTTTGATGCAAAAAAATGCGCTATTCGTGATGTTACTGTCTGATAGATCTGTTCTTCGGGGACCGATAGCCAATGGCGCAATCTCGAACTTCTTTGAAACCAGCAGATAGGCGGCAATTCAATAACCCCCATACTGCCGTTCAAATAGCCGGTGCTGACGCCGCCCGAAAAGGGCTACGGGTGTATGACTGCCCTTACCACCATCCTGCGATGCGCGCGTCGTGGCTAAAGGGCTTTGCCCAGGAACAGCAGCTGACGCTGGACCTCTAGCCGCTAAAAGCCTCCCGTTGTGCATTGACCATTTCCCATTGAAGCCTTACCTGCCATGACGTGACAGTCCCGCTCTGCATAATTGAGAAGGGGCACACCGTGAAGCTATTGATCATCGAGGCACCTGGGAAGCTGAAAAAGCTTCAGCCAATGATGAAGAAACTGCGCCCAGGCGAACACTGGTTGGTTGTCGCCAGTGGTGGGCACATACGTGACTTGCCCGCCAGAGGGCAGGACGACAGCATGATCACCACAGGCGTCCGCAAAAATTACACACCGGTGTACGAGATCCTGGATAAGAGCGCCAAGGCCGTGCGGACCATCAAGGCCGCAGCTAAACAGGCCGATGAAATCTACCTCGCAACCGATCCGGATCGCGAAGGTGAAAGCATCAGCTGGCACATCCAGCAGGTACTGGCGGTCAAATCCTACAAACGCATCACCTTCAATGAAATCACCCTGAAGCGTGTCGCAGAGGCTCTAGCCAATCCTCGCCAAATCGATTTGAACAGAGTCGCGTCACAAGAATGCCGGCGTGTACTTGATCGTTTGGTGGGTTACCTGGTGACTCAGGAGCTACGCCGACTGATGGGCAAGCCCACCTCTGCAGGCCGCGTGCAATCGCCTGCCGTATACCTGGTGGTTTTGCGCGAGCGCGAGATCCGCAACTTTCAGGTAATCAACCACTTCGGTGTGCGTCTGAACTTTGTGGATATGAATCAGGGCACCACCTGGTATGCAGACTGGCGACCGGTACCGGATTTCGCGAGCAAAGACTTTCCTTACGTTCAAGATGCCAACCTGGCCCGACTCGTCGCCGGCACACGTAATGTCGTCGTCGAGTCCTGTGAAGACCGCAAGGCCGAGCGCCACCCACCCGCGCCCTTCATCTCTTCCACCCTTCAACAAGCAGCCAGCAACGCCTTGAAATGGGACCCGGACAAGACCATGCAAGTCGCCCAGCGATTGTATGAACAAGGCGTGATCACCTACCACAGGACGGATAATCCCAACGTACCAGACGAGGCCATGGAGGATATTAGAACCGTAGCTAGATCTATCGGATTGAAGACCGTCGACGAGCGACGTACATTCAAGGCCGCCGAAGGCGCGCAGGAAGGCCACCCCGCTATTACCCCGACGCATTGGGCTGATACAAAAGCTGGTGAGAACGACGAGGAACTCGCCCTGTACAAGTTGATTTGGGTCCGGGCGCTGGCCAGCCAGATCGAAGCGGCGGTATTCGACGTGCGTGCTGTAAAACTGCTCGCGGTTGGCCCAAATGGTAAGGCTTTGCGATTCAATGCAACTGGTGAAACCCTTTTTCATCCTGGGTGGCGGAAACTGCTCAAGGGCGATGACACAGACGATGAGGAAGATGGAGCAGCGAGCAACCCAGTTCCTGCACTCACACCAAAACAGATCATCTCTGTGCACAACGGAGAACTGCTGAAGAAGAAAACTCAGCCGCCATCCCGCTACACCAAGGCCAGTCTAATCAAAGAAATGGAGCGCCGCGGTATTGGTCGTCCCAGCACGTTCGCCTCGATCTTGAAGAACATCACCAGCAAAGGAATGATTGAGGAAAAAAGCCGCAAGCTGGTACCGGCGCCGCTGGGGGAGGAAACAATCGCGAAGCTGGAAGGGTTCTACAGTTTCGTGGAGCTCGATTTTACGAGGGAGCTGGAGCGGGATTTGGACAAAGTCGCCCAGGGCCAAGACACCTATGGAGCTGTCGTTGCGCGTCTGCATAGACGCCTGGAAGAGGAACTGTCTCAGCAACGTGGAATGCCGAGTGTGCCGATGGCGTCCGCTCCACGCCCAGCCACAGCAGGTGGCGCTTTCAACTGTCCCAAGTGCAATCAACCCCTCGCAAGGCGACAAAAAAAAGGGGGCGGTGGCTATGACTTTTGGGGTTGCACAGGCTTCAAATCGAATGGATGCAAGGTGAGTTTTCCAAACTTGAATGGCAAACCAGATCTCAATAAACCCAGAGGGGTGTGACTTCTGCCATTGCCGATATAAATCACCGACAACGCCGTTACGCATTAACCCTAGAAGCCCACCATTCCTATACCTGACAGTCCTCTGCGAAATTGCAGAGGAGGTCATGGGTGAGCGTACAGAAGAGACAATCGGTGGTGGGGCTGCGCATCTTAGCGCCGAAGCTGGAGAAGTTCTCAGACCGGCAAATTGAAGTCGCCCAGACCTGGGCTTTACAATTTAACGTACCGCCCTCCCAGCTGACCTCCTTCATCGATACCTATCTGAGTTCCACTGTCCATACTCGTTGCTGGTGCGTAGCCCTGCCCTCTACAGATGATCAAACACGGCGGCTCCTGGCCAGAATCGGCGATCACCTCCAGTACTTCGATGGTCATCAGGTTAAGGCCTGCAAAATCTTCAGCAAGGACCGCGTGCATAAGAGAAAACCCACCGCAATGGTGGCCCAGCAGCTACTGCTCAGGTTTGAAAAACGCTGGTATGCAGACGTCCTACTGACCTCCTTCTGCAAGTCTGCTGGAGAGAGGGCGAAAGCCCTTTCGATTGAAGATCTAGGAAGCTTTAATCGCCGCGGCTTCGATTGGACGGCGAGCAACAATCGGTACTTCAATCCCCGCACCCGATTTTACCTGAAGCAGATTGGCAGCACGCTGAAGCAGTTTTGCCAGTGTCTGGACCAAGAGCTTTTATTCGCCATTCGTTCAGCGCAATGTCCCTCACCCAAGCTCTATAACTGGCTGGCTCAAGGTGACCGAAAACGCCGCCTTCAGGCCCTAAAAGCCCAGCCAGTACTGATTCCACTTCTGGTACTAGCAGATCAATGGCCGTGGCCGTGGGATGGGCAGCAGCAGGTATACATGAACTGCCCATGGGATGAACTTCAGGCGTGGCGCCCATACTGGAGTGAGGACCGTTATTTGATTTCCGCTGAAGAGTGCCTGGTAGGTCGCATAGCCGACGCGGGCCTCCCCCTTTCCGACACACTGGCTTGGCTGCTACAGGCGCCGCGCGCTGCAGTGCGCTACCTGGGTCAACAGCGGGTATTCGATACCGGCAGTGCATTGACCCGTATCAGCCGCGAGGGGCCACAAGGACCCTGGCATCGACTGCTGCTGGGAGCCTCACTGGGCAATCGCCGTCCTCTTAAAAAAGCGCACTGGATCACTCTCTTCGCGCTGCTGGATAAAATCCCGTATCAACTGCTGGATCAAACGCAGGACTGGAACAGGCTGCTGTCAGGGTGTCCAACTGATTGGTCGGACGACAATTGGTCCAAAATCGCCGACGACTTTCGAGACCTGAACGAGCTCTTTAACAACGTTGATGAGAGCGACGGACCAGCTTCTGGTGAAGCACTGCAGAAACTCAAAAGCTTCATTGCTACTGCTTCCTATCACCAGATCGCCAGCTTGGTGAATGGCTTTCACCTCGCGTTGATAGACATCCGTGAGGCTTTAGATGCAGTAGATCCACAAACAAGAACAGACTCTTTAACGCCCTGGAAGCCGCTGCTTTATTCAACCAGCACACCCCTCGTGAGTCCAAATGGGCTGCAAATTATCGAACTGAAGTGCCCCGCCGATCTTGATGCGGAACATCGAGCGCTGGGCCATTGCATTGATGGTTACGACTACAGTGCTTATCGGGGCATCTGCCGTCTTTTTTCGGTTCGCGAAAACGGGAAATCGTTGGCCTCTGCAGAAATCCAAATGGATGAAAGTGCCTGGGGCGAAACGTTAGCAAAATTGACTCCCAAACACCTGGTGACGATACAACTGAGAGGGCTCCGCAATCGCACACCTAAGTCGGGCTCCAGGGTTGACCGGGCCTATCAATGGTTTTGGGCAAAGATCAAATCGGGTGAGCTCGCCATTAACCTGGAATGGCCCGACCAAACACTATCCATGTCGCGCTATACAAATCGAAACCGGAAAAAAATGCATGCCCAGGCCTGTGCGGAATGGATCAACCAACGATTGAGCAGGACATGAGTCGTCCACGTCTGATGAACCGCCGGCAGGACCTGGTCGAAAAAGTCATTTTTGACGGCTATGACTTCGGGGTCTTAATGCAATACGTTGAGGGTGCGAACCGGCTGTTTCTCGAACGTAATGGTTTCTATATTCGGCGTGCCGAGCATCCTCAACATCGCTATTGGCGATTACCAAAAGGCAAGTTGCTGGATGACCTGGATGTGCTCTTCCACCGTTTGATGGAGTTGTCCGAGGACCGTTTCAATGAAAGTTGGGAGACGTTTTCACATAAAATCACAGCCGCACAAAACGACCCAGATCGGCAGGCATTCACGTGGGGGCTGACCTTTCGGATAGCTCCACTCGTTCAGGGCGGGATCCTGCTGTCAGGTGACTACCATCCTGGCGCGGTCGCCGTTTCAAGGCGCATGCACGGCGTGTTTCTCGGGCATTCCAAGTCCTGGCGCATTGACGCTGGTGCGGAAGTGGTGCGAAGCAACTTGATCCTGGAGCTTGGATTGTCGGAGGATCAGTTCGAAATCCTCGACACCGTGCAAGAGCTGCTGACCGACGGATCCGTTGTTCCAGCTGATGAAATCACCCGCATCAGTCTTGGTGGACCGCCACAAGAGCGCGCAGCAAAAGCGGCTGACGATAGCACCTCAACCGATGTGTATTTAGCCGCGGTGCCCTCAATCGAGCGCACCGGGTCCACTACCGAACAGATTAACCAGGCATTGGCTGGTTATTCTTTACTGGACCATCAACCGGCAGGCATCCGGCACTTGCTACAGCGCACAAGCGCCTTGCTTGCGGATGACATGGGGCTTGGTAAAACTCGCCAAGCAATCATTGCCGCTGCAATCCGAGCAGCTAATAGACCCATCTTGGTTATCACCCTGTCGACGTTGATCATCAACTGGCAACGCGAAATCCAGATGGTGTATCCCAAGGCCACTATCGGCCAACAGGTCTTTGATCCCTCTTCGCAATGGATTATCACCAACTACGAACGCCTTGGCGATTTTGTTCTGCATGCAGGACACTTTGAAGTGATGATCATCGACGAGGCGCACCGCCTGAAAGAGCCGACCGCCGCGTGGACACGTCACGGCTTCGACATTGCCGCCAAGATACCCAACCGTTACCTGCTGACGGGTACGCCAGTCCTCAACCGAGAATCTGAGCTGCACACGCTGCTACGGCTATCCGGCCACCCCGTTGGGAAACTGCCCTTGAAAGAATTCTGCGAACAGTTCGCCGGCAGTCAGGATTTCCGCATGAATCTGCGGGGCGCAATCGGCGATTGGATGCTCCGTCGACGCAAGGATGTCTTGCCCGGTCTCAAGGGCAAACAGCGCCAAACTTTACCCATCGAACTCACTGCTGAAGAGCGCAAGCAATACGATCAAATTCGGCTCGAAGACAGGCCTAGCCTCGCCAGGTTGGGATCACTGCGTCAGTTGCTTGAGCAGGTAAAGATTCGTGTCGTAATGGATCTGCTGTGCGAACTGGACGCGGAGGACAAAGTAATCTTGTTCTGTGAGTTCAAGGATACGGTAGGAACACTTCGCACTCGGTGCAAGCAAGCTGAGTACGGGTGCGTCACGGTTGTCGGCAGTGACTCTGTAGGCAAACGGCAGAAGGCGATCGATCAATTCCAAAGTGATCCAGAAACCCGCGTCTTTGCCGCCACTACCTCCGCTGCCGGCACCGGCAACAACCTCACTGCGGCCAACTATGTGATGTTCCTGGGCCTCCCCTGGACGCCTGGACTGCAGGACCAGGCTGAGGACAGGGCCTACCGCAATGGGCAATTGCGCATGGTCGTGGTGAAAATCCCGCTGGTGGAAAACACAATCGACCAGATGCTTTGGCAAATGCTGCAGGATAAGCGTCAGTTGGCAAGTGACCTCATTGAGCCCGACGCGGCCGGCAACGCGAGACAAGCATTGGCGACCAATTTGTAGATCTGCGGTATATCACTGCTTCTTAGTGGCTGAGACCTTGTAAACGTACTTGGAACCATTACTTTTGTTTTCTGGAATCTAATAGGCCTCCCCATCGGCAACAATAGTTTCGTTCGATATCTGCAAACTTCCGAAAGTGGCAAATCTATTTCGATTTTACCCACTTTGCTCGTATTCATTTCGAGGAGTCGAACATAATTGACTTTGTTACGTATTAGAATCTTCCCATCGCTCATAATGGCCGTCGAGACCCATTCAGAAGAGACTGATCTCACTGAAAGGCACGGACAGTTTTGGCGGACTCGTTGAATCCAGCGCGATACGCCAATATCCAACATCATGCCAAGCGCCATGCTTGAATCCTACTTCTGGATACGTACCGATGTGAGCGAAGCCTAGTGCTTCATGCAGCCCCACGCTGCCATCGTTTGGCAGCGCGATCCCGGCAAAGGCTGCGTGAAACCCTTGCCTTTTCAATGTCGGCAGCAACACGCCATACAGTGCCCGGCCGACCCCGCTACGGTGCGCTTCTGGCGATATATAAACGGTGACGTCGACCGACCAGCGATAGGCCTCACGAGCCCGGTGCTGACTGGCATATGCATAGCCGATGAGCTGGCCGTCTCGCTCCGCTACCAGATACGGGTAAGTCGGCAAAGTCGACCCAATCCGCTTGGCCATCTCTTCGACTGTGGGCGGCTCAAGCTCAAACGAAATCGCCGTATGCTCAACCATCGGTGCGTAAATTGCCTGGATGGCTTGAGCGTCCGAAATCTGCGCAATCCTTACTGTGGTGTTGCTCATCCTCTATCCCCTTGGTCGCTCAAATCGATCTTTGATTGACTCGTTTCGAGAGTGCTTCGGCGCTTTCCTTGCGCTCCGAATAGCGGTCTACCAAATACGTTTCCCGGCCCCGAACCATCAGCGTGAACTTCATCAGTTCCTCCATCACGTCCACAACACGGTCGTAGTAGGCGGATGGCTTCATACGCCCTGCGTCGTCGAACTCCAGAAAGGCTTTGGGTACTGACGACTGGTTTGGGATGGTGATCATCCGCATCCAGCGCCCGAGGATCCTAAGCTGGTTTACCGTGTTGAAGGACTGTGATCCACCGCAGACCTGCATGACGGCCAACGTCTTGCCCTGGCTGGGGCGGACAGCGCCCAACGTGAGAGGTATCCAGTCTATTTGGGCTTTGAATACAGCAGACATTGCACCGTGACGCTCTGGCGAACACCACACCTGTCCCTCTGACCACAGAACCAGATCCCGCAGCTCTTTAACCTTTGGATGGTCTTCCGGAGCGTCATCAGGGAGAGGCAGACCCGAGGGATCAAAGATGACGGTCTCGGCTCCCATTAGGGTCAGGATGCGCGCGGCCTCTTGGGTCAGCAGCCTGCTGAAAGAGCGCTCACGGGTTGAGCCATACAGCAACAAGATGCGTGGTTTGTGAGTCGGTTGCTCGTTGCCTTGCAGGCGATCCAGTGTGACGAAGTCGATTAGCGACTGATCCAGATTAGGTAGATCCAGGCTGCTTTCCGAGGAAAATTCGTCCATTACAGTTCACCTATTTGATCTAGCTCGCGCTTCAGTTCCTGCGGTGTGAGCGCCGAATGATCCAAGCTGAAGAATGCCTCGAAACGCTTTTTAATCTGGACGACGGTCGCGTCAAATGCGGCTTGGATGTCGCTGTCTGTGCCTTCTACATCGGAAGGGTCGGCGAGGCCCCAGTGGCTTTTGACAGCAGGCCCGAAATAGACCGGGCAGGGTTCGCCTCCAGCCTTATCACACACGGTGATCACCACATCCGGTGGTGAGTCCGAAAACACCTCTGAGCCTTTGCTGTAGAGATCTGTGGTGTCGATACCAAGCGCTTGCAACGTACTCACGGCGCGTGGATTCAGTTGTCCGCTTGGGAAGCTGCCCGAACTGACGGCGTTAAAACCGCTCGGGGCCAGGTGGTTGAACAACCCCTCCGAGAGAACGCTCCGGCAGCTGTTTGCCGTACACATAAATAGCACTTTCATGGGTTTCTCCTAGACAGGGATGCTCAGCCGCGACGCCAGTGCCACCAGCGTTACCAGCAAGATAGGGAGGGTGAGGATGCTGCCGACTTTGAAGTAGTAACCCCAGGTGATGCGGATATTTTTCTGCGCTAGCACATGCAGCCACAGCAACGTGGCCAGGGTTCCGATGGGCGTGATCTTGGGGCCAAGATCGCAACCGATGACGTTGGCGTAGATCATGGCCTCACGTACCAGTCCTGTAGCGTCGCTGCCCTGAATGGACAGAGCGCCGATAAGCACACTCGGCATGTTGTTCATGATCGAGGACAACAGCGCAGCGGTGATACCGGTGCCCAAGGTAGCGGCCCATAGGCCATGCTCGGCAAATATGTTCAGCAGCCCCGAGAGCGAGTTGGTTAGGCCAGCATTACGCAGGCCATAGACCACCAGATACATGCCCAGCGAAAACACGACAATTTGCCAGGGCGCGTCCTTGATGACCCTTCTCGTGGAGATGATTTGGCCTTTACCTGCGATGACCAGCAGGATCATTGCACACGCAGCAGCAACAGCGCTGATGGGGATACCTAACGGCTCCAGTGCGAACAGACCAACCAGCAGCAGGCCAAGTACCCACCAGCCAGCAATGAAGGTCGCCCGATCTCGAATCACCGACTCCGGGGCCTCAAGCTGATCCGCGTCGTACTGGGCGGGAATGTCCTTGCGATAGAACATCCAGAGCATGAACAGTGTCGCGGCCACGGCCACTAGGTTCACTGGCCACATGACAGAAGCGTATTCACCGAAACCCACGCCAAAAAAGTCTGCCGAAACGATGTTCACCAGGTTGGACACCACCATCGGCAGACTGGCGGTATCAGCGATGAAGCCTGCGGCCATCACGAATGCCAAGGTGGATGCCGGGCTGAAGCGAAGCGCCGTCAGCATCGCGATGACGATTGGGGTCAGAATCAGTGCGGCTCCATCATTGGCGAACAGTGCCGAAACGGCTGCACCGAGCAGGATCATCAGCGCAAACAGACGTCCGCCTTTGCCCCGACCCCAGCGAGCGACATGAAGCGCCGCCCATTTGAAGAATCCCGCTTCATCGAGCAACAAACTGATGATGATCACAGCAATGAAGGTCGCGGTAGCGTTCCAGACGATGTGCCACACAACCGGCACATCCCCTAGACTTACGGCGCCAGTCAGTAGTGCCAGAACGGCACCCGCTGCCGCGCTCCAGCCGACACCTAACCCCTTGGGTTGCCAGATAACAAAGACGAGCGTAACTACGAAAATCGATGCTGCGATGAGCATGAGTATGTTCCAGATCAGGATGTCAGCAGCAGGAGGCTTGGCGCACGGGTCTGTCTTCCATGGAAGCCAGCCGTCCTTGATGGTCGTTAACCCAGGACTGGTGTGCCTGCGTAGTGACGTTCAGAACATCCAGTGCCCACTGTTCAAGCTCGGGATGCAGCCGGTAGTAAACCCACTGACCCTGCCTCCGATCTGCGAGTAACCCGCAAGCACGCAGTTGGGCAAGATGCCTGGAGACCTTCGACTGGTTATCGTCCAGTGCCCAGATTAACTCGCACACGCACAACTCACCCTCAGCCGAAAGCATGAGCATGATCCGGGCGCGAGTTTCATCACCCAAGCACTTGAAGAATGTGTGTGGTGTAAGGCTCATAAGCAATCGCTCTGCATATGTGGATAATCGAATATGCAGATTTAACCACGTTCAGCCTGCTTGCACAAATGCCTGTGGCGGGAGTTAACGATGGGGATCAATGCTCACCGGTCGACCACAGGGTAACGACCAGGAGGGATTAACAATCGCCTCAGCACGCGGACGGAGATTTGATGTTCGAATGGATGTTCGCTGAACGCGATTTTGGATTCATTACTCTAGGCGTAATGGCAGGATAGCTGGTCAGGTCGAATGCAATTGAGTGGTCAGCGTGAATGCAAATGAATGCTCAGCGTGAATGGAAATGGGTGATCAGATACTAGGTAATTTTCCACCTCGGTCGCGTCATCTTTGTATAGCCTATAAATACCTATAGACGTAGTTTTCTATTTCCTACTGCGCAGCTGGTACCAGCCTGTCACCGTTCCCCTATCATTACAGGGGGCCTCTCGGCACATGATCAGGCACGTCACCACGCTCTCGCTTCTAGCGTTAATCGCCAGTTGCACGACCCAAACGGCGCAGACACCCAAGCCCGCTTTCGACAGCAGTCGCAATCCGGACATGTTGACGCCAGACCTCTATCCTGGCGGCGCCGTTCCTGAAAAAGAACCAGTAGTGCGCTATGGCCGCTACACCCTCGTCAGCACGCTGCCAGATTCTGGCCAACGTGACCTGATGGCTCAGATTATCGACATCAGCATTCCAGCCAACATGCACCCAAATGTGCATGAGGCCATGCAGTACGTGGTGGACCGTTCAGGTTATACGCTTTGCTCGGCAGACTCTGGCCACGTCAACATCCTTTACACCCGACCACTCCCAGCAGCCCAATATAAACTTGGCCCTATGACCCTGCGTAACACCCTGCAGGTGCTCGCAGGTCCGGCCTGGCAGGTGAAGGTCGACGAGGTCAACCGTCAGGTGTGCTACGTCCTGCGCCCTGGCTACCAGCTCCCGGACTCTCCACGTCCTGCATCAACTCAGATTGCTCAACTCAACACATCGACAGCTGCACAGCCTATCGCAGCGAAGAGCAATAACAATGATGCGGGCAGCCAAGTAGTAGTCGCCGCCGTTCCCCAAACAGCGCCTTTCACAACAACGGCATCAGCCGCTACCCCTGTGGCGAACGCTGCACCAGCCAAAACCGTGGCCCCTCCTACGGTGATTACCAAGGATGGCTCTACAAAACAAACGTCTGCCTTGCCGACTCAGAGTCCGGCCTCGACTTCGTCCAGCAACCCAGATGCCAAGGCCGCTTCAACTCCGAAACTGGTCACCGCGCCGTCCGCAGTTTCTGCAGCGCCAAAGCCGGTTGCGACGGACATTGCAGCGCCGAAGCCGCTGGCCCAGACATGGACGGCTTCAACTGGCTCAACCCTTCGTCAAACCGTCGAAGGCTGGGCTGAAAAAGCGGGCTGGAAACTGATGTGGCAGGTCGATGATTTGGATTACTCAATTGACGCTCCACTTCGATTTGAGGGCAGTTTCCAAGAAGCCATTGGGTCGATTTTCCCTCTCTACGACTCGGCTCCACGGTCCTTTCTGGTCGATGTGGTCGACAGTAACTCCTCACAGCGGCTGATTTTTATTACAGAGAGGAACAAATGATGACTGCTCGTCTCTGGATCAAAAGCACAGCCTTGTCACTTATCGTCGCACTGGTGAGTTCCTGTTCGCTGCAGCGTGTGAATGAATCGGCCAGCCGAGCTGAAAATGACGCTGCGACAGCCTCTCAATACAGCCGATTTCTGAGAAATCAGCAGCAAGAGTCCGCGCGCGCTACGGTGGTGTTCAGCGACAAACCATGGGTGTCCAAAAAACCGCTGGTCGCCAAGCGTGGTTTACCGCTGACCATGGATTGCGACATCACCTATCGCCCCTCATATAACGTTGGGATCGCTGAGATCGCGCAGTACATCACTAGTGAATGTGGTGTACCGGTCATCGTAGCCCCTGACGCAATCGACCCAAGTGTCCTTTCCAGTTCGACGCAGGGCAACTCAGGACCTGCAGTTCCACCTGGTTTGGGCTCTGCCGACAACCTGACCAACTTCATGCCCGCCGGCGTCATCGGCAATGTTCCGAGCAACGCCCGCTCAATGAATTCGATTGGGCTGACTGCACCCAACACATTCCCCATTAAGTACAGCGGCAAGCTGTCAGGGTTGTTGAATCAAGCGACCTCCCAGTTGGGCTTAGCGTGGAATTATTCCTCCGATGATCGAAGCGTGCATGTCACTTACTTCGACACCAAGACGTTCGACGTCTGGGCATTTGGTGATGACCAGGTCATTGAAAGCACAGTGAAGTCGGGCTTGCTGACCGCTACAGGCAGCGGGAGCAGTTCCGGTGGTGGTGGCGGCGGATCTTCGTCGACAGGTGCATCGGGTGAATCAGGCAGCAACCAGAGCACCACCGTTACCATCAAGACCTCGCTGATCGGAGACATTGAAAAAAACGTCAAGGCGATGCTGAGCCAACAGCCCCAAGGTCGGATGTTCCTCTCGCGTTCCACTGGCACCCTGACGGTAAGTGATCGACCAGAAGTACTCTCAAACGTTGCTAAATACCTGAATTCGATCAACAGCAGTATCACCCGTCAGGTGTTGTTCAACGTCAAAGTTTTCGAGGTAACTCTCACCGACACAGACCAGACCGGCCTGGACTGGACGGCTGTCTATACGTCCTTGAGCAACAAATGGGGCTTTTCGCTGAAGAATGCCACCACCGGCATAAGCACGGGCGCGGTGTCGGGCTCGTTGAGTATTTTGGACACGTCGAAGTCTCCTTGGGCTGGCTCCAACTTAATCATCAAAGCACTTTCCGAACAGGGCCGAATCTCGAACGTTCGCTCGCCGTCGGTCACCACGCTGAATCTGCAGCCGGCACCCATCCAGATCGGCAACGTAAAGAGCTATGTCGCATCAAGCTCGACAACCACTACGGCTTCCGTTGGATCGTCTACTTCGCTCACCCCCGCGACTATCACCAGCGGCTTCAACATGATGTTGCTCCCTCGAATCATCGACCAGGACAACATGTTGCTGATGATCACCCTGAGCATGAGTAGCAAACCGACCTTCACCACTTTTACGAGCAACGGCTCCAGTGTCCAGACAGCGGATTACGACACCAAGAATCTGTCGCCCAAGGTCAAATTGCGCAGCGGTCAAACCCTCGTACTGACTGGTTTTGAGGAGAACAGCGAAAACGCAACCAAGTCTGGCGTAGGGGATCCTGGATTCTTCGGTTTGGGCGGCAGCCGTGTCCGCACCACAGGGCACAGCGTACTCGTAGTGCTGATTACTCCTGTTGTTGATAGCGACACAGGCAGCCCCAGCGCGGTGATTTCACCTGCTGCCAACGAGCCTTGGGGCTCTTGCCCTACCCCACTGCTGCATTGCACAGGTTCCAAGGGGTAAGCCATGGTTGCGGAAACCTCAAAAAATGCACGCTCTGCTCGAGTCCAGGTACTCCAGTATCGTGGAAAATCATTTGTCACCGGTCTGCGCTGGCATCCGCTGGGTAGTGTCACCGGGCACATGAAGGAAGCGCGCCAGTACGGTCGTGAGCACCACCTCGACATTGTCGCCATTAGAAGAACACCAGCCATTATTCAGGCAGGTTTTGTAGCGCGCAGCGAGGAGGTCATCAAAGGGATGTACTCGCTCGCGGCCACCCTGGCTGGACAGCTGGGGGACTCATGGATCGCGGCCTGGAAAACTGAAAGCGAGATTGACCAATATGCCCTCGTTGCTGTGTATCAAGGTGGCGTGATCTCTGGCTGCGACATGATCGGCACTGGTGCTGAGGTCCGCCGCCGAGTCGCGCAACAACGCAGTCGTGGGATCAACTTCGACAACGAGTACCTGCCCCCAGAGTTCGATATGGGCGGTCAACCACTGGACGTGGCAGAGCTGCTTCAGCCGTCGCATCTAAAACGCGAGTACCGGCTACGGCCACTCGTCTTTGGGCTATCCAAACCAGAACTTGTACAGCTGGCGGTTCTTGGCGTGCTGATCGCTGCCGGCATCATCGGATGGGCTCAATGGCAGAACCATCAGGACCAGATAGCCAAAGAGGCGGCTTTCCAGGCTGAACAGCAACGCCTGGCAGAGTTGGCCAGACTGCAAAAAGAATCCGGTATGGAACAGACGCCCCAAGCGCTTGAACACCCTTGGGCCAAACGTCCATCTGTTGCAGATTTCCTGGAGGGTTGCAGCAACGTCATTTATCAGTTGCCTCTGTCCATTCAGGGATGGCAGTTCACGAGTGCCGTCTGCGACGGCGCACAGGTTTTGTCCTCCTATAAGCGCTCGGGCAATAGCACGGCCGACAAACTGATACAGGCGACGCAGGGCCACTTTTCTGATCGGCCGGCCTTCTTTGACGAGGGCAACTCGGCCACGTTGAAATTCGACATCTCTCTACCCGCAGCCGGTGATGAGCCTCTAAAAGACGCCATCGTGATGTTGGCGAACCTGTCGTCTTGGCTGCACAGCTTCACTCAAACCCCAGTGCTGAAAGAAGTGCCGGTCGTTGTGCCCATTCAACCAGCGATACCGGGCCAACCTGCGCCACCGCCGCCCCCACCGCCTCAATGGAAGCAATTCGAGCTGAGCTATGCCACTGGCATTACGCCGCTGGACTCATTATCCGGCGCACCCAGTCAGGGCTTACGGCTGCGCGAAATCACAACCAAATATGAGACCGGCCACCTTGTCTGGTCAGTAATAGGTGACCTATATGCGAAATAAAGCGCTGTGCTTTTTGTGCTCCATCCTTGCGTTAGGGGCACCATCGAGCTGGGCAGATGAGAACACCCTATCTGGGGTGAACGTCGGCGAGCTGGCCCAGATTCAAAGCCAGACGATCTTGTTGAATGCCAAAGCCGAGAAGGCCAAGGCCGAAAGATCGATCAAGGGCGAAGACCAAAGTGCGACGACGCAGCCGTCAACTGTGTTTTTTTCTCAAGGAAACCTCACACAGCCGGCTGCAGCCTCGGCGCACAGCAGTGATACACAGTCTGACTTGCCTGTCGTGAAAGCGGTATTCGGCTCAGCAAAACGGCTGCGTGCGACTCTGCTCTACAGCAGCGGATTTGAAGTAGACGCAGATGCCTCATCTCGGGAGTTACCCGGTGGCTATCGCATGGCCATCCTCTCCGTCGAAAACGTGACCCTCGAGCGTGGCGGTAAGCACTACCCCCTCGGCTTTTCCAGTACGCCCCCGGCCAGCTTGAGCAACGTTAACAATTCAGCCCCCAGCATTACCCCATCAGCACCTATGCCGCCTGGGCTGATCCCTGGCCAACGTTGATTGAGAAGTTCGATGACGATCCTGACTGAAAAACCAGATGTCATAGAGCCTGACAGTGATGAGTCTGCTGCAGTCCTACTGACGTCGCACCAAATACTGCTGACGGCCCCTGGTGGACCGTTTGAGCTGAAACCCGAGCTGCGTCAACTATGTGCGTTGACCAGCGATGGGATTTTGTATGTGTCAGCCCAACACCAAACGGATGCCTATGTCATGGCATTCGAGGACCAGCTGGAACACGAAAATCACCACTTTGAGGTCAAGGTCTGCTCGATGAGCACAATCAAGGCACTCTACCGCGCCAATGATGATGCAAATGGTAAAGCACTATCGGCGACTGAGACGAAGCGCCAGGCCCAGGTGGTGCAGCTTTTAGGAGAAGCCCACCGGCGCAATGCCAGCGACGTCCACTTTGTCGTAGGTCACGATATCACTCGAATCTTCTTTCGCATCCACGGGCTCTTGTGGGAGGCAGAACAGCACCAGAGCCAGGTGGGCATGGAGCTCTGCTCGTCCCTCTACAACAGCATGTGCGATGTCGCGAAAGACCACTACCAGCCGCAGGTGAGCCAGGACGCCAGGGTAAAACGCGCCTATGTCGACCAACTCGGTTTGTTCGGTGCCCGAGTCGCCACTCGGCCGCTCGTAGATGGCCCTCTGATGGTTTTGCGTCTGCTGTATGACGACAAAACCAAAATGACGCTTAGTGATCTCGGTTTCCTGACGCAGCAAATTGATGCATTCAGCCGCATCCGCAGCTTGCCTTATGGGGTGAACCTGATCACTGGACCCACCGGTTCCGGCAAATCGAAGTCGCTGCAGGTAAACCTGAACCTCTTGCACGAAGAGTGCGGTGGAACAAAACACATTCTGACGATGGAAGATCCACCTGAATATCCACTTCTCGCCAATCAGTCACCGCTGGGCGCCGGTGAAACCTGGAATGACGGGATCACCAATTCCATGCGACTCGACCCTGACATTCTCATGTATGGGGAGATCCGGGACCTTGCATCAGCACAAGCGGCTTTCCGCGGCGGTATGACTGGTCACCTGGTGCTGACGACACTGCACACCAACAACGCTGTAGCAGCTCTTCAACGACTGATCGACATGGGTGTAGACCGACACCTGGTTACTGATCCTGCACTGATGACAAGCGTGGTCAATCAATCCCTCTTGCCCGTGCTGTGTTCCCACTGCCGCGTCCCCGCACGCGAGCATCTCGGGCAGCTCAACAGTGCGCTGGTGCAGCACTTGCGCGATTTGGAAGCGATTGATGAGACCTACCTCAAAGGACCGGGATGCCCGCATTGCAAAGGCTTGGGCATCACCGGTCGCACGGTGGTTGCGGAAACTTTGCTCACCGACCTTGAATTCATGCGCGTTTTCAATGGGCAGGGTGCAAGTGCGGCACGTCGCCACTGGGTCAAGGAAATGGGCGGTATTACCAAGACCGCACACACGATCATCAAACTGAAACAAGGATTAGTAGACCCCCGCCACGCCGAAATGACGGTGGGGCCGTTGGACTTTGACCGGCAAATCCTGGAGCTCGCTCATGCTGAGTGACGTCAGAGCGATGCTGAATCGTTGGGCAGAGACCTTCTATGCCAAGCAGTTTGGCAAAAACGAAAGAATCCAGTTCTACGAGAGCCTGATGGGCATCCTTGAGGATGGTGTGTCGCTTGAAGACGCACTGCACACGGTGGCCAGAGCATTCAGCGATAACGGGCAGAAGCTCCATCCAGTGTCCCTTGCCTGCAGGGATATCGCGCAATCGGTAAAAGGTGGGAAATCGCTGAGCATTTCCTGCGAAGGCTGGGTTCCCTATGACGAGAACTCTTTGATCGCTTCCGGGGAAGACACCGGCAACCTGGTGCAGGCATTTCGGGACTGCGTGAGGATCATCGAAGTACGTCAGCGGATCAGCAAACTCGTAGCGTCCGCCACCGTTTTCCCCTCCATGGTGTGGAGCGTCATGGCGGCGTTGCTGTATGTGATTGCAGTGTGGATGGTGCCCTCCATGACACGACGCTCCAACCCCGAGGCGTGGACCGGCGTGCCGGCCTTCCTCTATGCCCTATCGAATTTCGTGACCCACTACGGGCTAGTGACGCTGATAGCTGTAATCGTCTTTATCCTCATATCGATCATCACTCTACCCGTGTTTTGCGGCCTTCAGATTACGGCCGCCAGCCCTTCGTGGAAGCTGCAGTTGAACAAGCTGCTCCAGGTCCTGCGAGTCCGAGCAGAGAGGCTCCCGCCTTGGTCAGTCTACAAGGCGCTCCACGGATCGATCTTTCTGCTCAACATGGCTGTGATGCTGCGCTCCGGCATCAACCAACTAGATGCGCTGACCTCTCTTCAACGCAATGCCTCTCCATGGTTGAAAGAGCGCCTGAGCGCCATTCATTACGGAGTGAGCGCCGGCAAAAACTTCGGTACCGCATTGAAGCTTGCGGGTCATCAATTCCCAGACCCCATGGCGATGCATTTTCTGGAAGTGCTCGCCACCCGCAAAGGCTTCGCTGAGTCGATGGAACGGTTTTCCAACCGGTGGCTGGAGCAAACGCTTCAGCGCGTCGAAGCCATCGCCAAATCTCTTATCGGCATGTCCTCCATGGCCATGGGGGTCATGATGATTCTGGTAGTGGTCGGGATCTTCCAGTTGGCCGGCAATGTGACTGCAACGCTTTAAATCAAACCTAAATGAGGTACTGGAAATGCCAACAAACACTCAAAACAACCAACGCGGATTTCTCTCCCTGGACGGGATGTTCTGGTTGATGCTGATCGCGGTGGCACTTGGTTTCATCGTGTTCATGGGCTACAGAACGTTCGGCAGCTCGGACGTCACCATTGAACAGAGCAATCTCGGCACGTTGCTGAGCAATACCAAACGACTGAAAAGCACCACGGGCTACGCCACGGCAGGCACCAACTTGGCGCCCTCTTTGATCAACCTCGAGGCAACTGGCGGCATGAGCATCAACGGTAATGCCCTGTCCAACCGCTGGAACGGCGCAGTGACCGTAATGAGCAACGGCATGACCTTCACCATCACAGAATCCAACCTTCCGAAAAATGCCTGCATCACCCTTGCCTCGAACATGGCCAAGGACAAACAGACAACGACGGCGATCAATGGCGGCACTGCAATTGCCGGCGAAATCACTGCGGTGGCAGCTGCGACCAGCTGCTCCTCGGACGCCAATACCATCGCTTGGACTTCGTACTAAGGAACTCAGTGTGAGCGTGATCTCTGATGCTGAATTCGTCGACCTGTACCTCGGCGATGGATTTGCCGACGCCAAAGGTCTCCCTGGGCAGGCACGAAGGGTTGAAGCGCCCGCCGAATGGCGGGCAGACCTTGAGCGCTTACGGGCGCAGTGCGAGGAAAAGCACAAGGCAACCCAGGATCCAGAGTTCGCCCTAATTGAAGATGGCGTCGTCCTTCGTGTAACCCAGTTGCTGGATTTGAATGGCAAGCCTGTGTTTGTCGTAAGCAAATCCTCAGTCCAGATCCGTCCATTGGACATGCTGGGTCTGCCCGACTATCTGCAGGACGCGCTGATGAGCGACACGGTACGCGGCCTGATATTTATTTGTGGGGAAATGGGCACAGGGAAAACCTCAAGTGCTGCATCACTGGTGAAAGCACGTCTCGAGGCCTGGGGAGGCATTTGTGTGGCTGTAGAGGATCCTCCAGAACCATTTTTGAATGGCAGGCATGGGAGTGGGCGCTGCATTCAAGTTCCGGTCTCTCGCCGGATGGGGGGATACGAGGAAGCTTTGATCCTAGCGCTGCGCACAAGAGCCGATTTCCTGTTCGTGGGAGAAATTCGCGACAGCTCGACAGCAGCACAAGTAATTCAAGCCTCGATCAATGGCCATCTCATTATCAGCACAGGTCATGCCGGCAGCGTTACTCAAGGCATTGAACGTATATCAGCCCTGGCTCAGCCGTTACTCAATAACGCCCGAGAGCTGCTCTCCAAGGGGTTGGTGGCTGTTCTTCACCAGTCCTTATCAAGTGGCAACGAAGGAAGTCGTCGATTAACCCTGCAGAGCCTGCTTTTCACAGGCGATGACGGACCGGGCATCCGAGAGAAAGTCCATGCAGGAAAGATCACGATGCTCGATCACGACATCGCTCACCAATCATCAAGGAGTCTCTGGAATGACCAGTAGGATCAAGCAGCGGGGGTTCTTGAGCTTGGACATGGCGATCGGATTGGCCGTTTTCTCCGTTGTCGTCACTTTGGCGATCGCATGGCAAATCAAGCAGATGGATTCTCAGGACTATCGAATTGCGGCTGATCAACAGAGAACCATTTCAGAGGCATTGGCCAAATATCTGAAGGATAACTACAGCGTGGTGCTGGCCAACGCGGCAGCAACCGTACCGGTGCAAATAACCGTTCCGATGCTCGTCAACACCAACTACCTTCCTGCAGGTTATAGCCCCACTAACGCCTTTGGGCAGACCATTGTCGGCCTCGCCCGGAAACCCAACGCCAATCAACTGGAAGTGATTGTGGTTACTACAGGTGGGCAGACGATTCCTGAAATGGGTATTCGAACCATCGCTGAAAATCTCGGAGGACCTGGTGGGTTCATCTCTTCTGCCAATCCGAACATCGTCCAGGGCGTGCGGGGTGGATGGCAGGTAGCACTAAGTAACTATGCTATAGCTCCTGGCCCAGGACATACAGCTAGCGCACTTTTTCTTATGGATGGAGCGTTGGCTAATGACTATCTATATCGAAACGCAGTGCCCAATCATCCAGAATTCAACACGATGAATACTGATATCACGATGGGCAACCACAATATTAACAACGCAGGAAGTATCACAGCGTCAGGCAACATAACAGCTAACGCCGACATTACAGCTCGAAACGTTATCGCCACAGCCAATGTTAATGCCGCTACTGCAACCATTACCGGTGATACCAGCACAGGTGGTTGGTTCAGAACACGTGGTGACACAGGCTGGTACAGCGAAAAATGGGGAGGCGGGATTTATCAAAATAGCCCCAACTGGGTCCAAGTTTATAACGACAAAAACTTTTCAACCGGAGGTGAACTATGGGGTGGAAAGATAACCTCGACGGGCAAGATAACGGCCTATGATCGCATTCAGACAAATGAATATTTGTCCCTGGGAGGCATAGCTACCGAGGGGCAACAGTGCAGTGACCGAACCCTTCTTGCAAAAAGCGCCGCGGGAATAACGTTGTCCTGCGAACAAGGCTTATGGAAAAGACCAGGTGGGTGGGAATTCCAGCTGATCCAGGGCACCTGCCAGGCGCCTGCCAGAGGAAGTGTGACCTGCTCCCTTGGCGACACTACATGGAAGTCATGCTCTTTAACTGGCGCTTTTGGCATCGGGGATAGTGAGACTGGGTACATCTTCAGAAATGCAAGTGGATGGTTTCTCTCCACATCTCGACTTTCCTGGCCAGGTCTTTTCTATTGGAGCTGCTTCAAATAAAGCATCCATTTATAAAATTTCAAAAACGTTTTATAGTATGTTTATGGGGATTATTGCAGTGCAGACGCTTGAGAATAACGTTGAGTATAGTGCTGGAGAATTACAGACCTGGCTAAGCACCCGAAGCAGGATATGCTCAACTGTGCTATGGCGTCGCGCACTAGAAGAAAAAGAGGCATTCGAGGTCGGCGAGTTCACTTACAAGTTACAACCAACGGCCTCTGGTCGTTATTTAGTAAAAAAGATCGCCACTATGGAATTAATCAATCCACAACGCAAACCAATGAGCATCAAGCGAGCCGCAAAGTGGACTGTCATTGCGCTTGGCCTAGTAGGAATTTGCTTAACATTGATTATCCTCACGAAATAGTTTTGTTATTGACGCGTAGGTGGTAACAACCACCATTTTGTGGATGGAGCTCATATCATGACAATGCAATGGCTCGTTTTGATGATTGTGCTCATTGCCTCCAGCATTTTCATGGAGAACCAACATCAGGACCAACGTACATCCGACTACGCTACCCTCGACTCACTGGGTCGCGGCTTTCTGGTGTACCGATCTGCCGCTACCGAATATGCCCAGGCCAACCCGGGCTTCAGCGGAGTACCGAGCGATTCTGCGCTCAACCTACCTGGGTGGTTTGTGAAACCTGTGGGCGTAGGTTCTTACATCTCATCAGGAACGGCCTATACTTATTTTGATGGGGTTGCACCGTCAGGCTTGCCTTCTGTGCTGGTAGACCTGACAAAGACAACTACCGTTGGTTTAAAGCGTTCAGGAATGCTGATTTCACAGATAACTGGGGCGACCGGTATAGCAATTCCGTCCCCTGTTCCCGAAGGTGCGGTCGTCGCAGTCAATTAGTCTGAGTCGACCGACTTTGAAAGGCGCCGGGTTGCATAAGCTCCGGCCTATCAACATAATGATCACAACAACGTTTCCACCCCGTTGGCTACTGGCGGTCATCAGTAGCGCCCGGTGATGCGGCTTGCCTCATCACCAACCCCAAAGCACGCATAGCTCCGGGAAGGGCGTGCGGACCTGGTTCAGAGCTCTCCCTGTGTCTCCCTGTTCAAGCCAGACACGCAGCCGTCTAACTCGTGAATTGCGAGTTCAAAGGCACATAGGGCTCTGTTGAGGTTCGAAGCACCGTAGTCTAAGGGCCACACTGGTGTTGTGGCCCACACTTTTTAAAGCTCACACAATAGGTAGCCTGATCATCTTGCAAAGGATGATCAGGCTACCTATTGGTAGCTGCTTTTCCTTGCCGGTGGCCCGCCGGCGAAACGCAGGGCTCCCTTTGTGCGCGGATGCGTGCCTTATGCTAGCTGGCCTCAGCCACGATAATCGGCCAGGTGTTGGAAGTAAGACGTTCAGATCACAGCCCAGGGATCAACAACGCCTTCATCCCGCACAGGTGGTATTTTTTTCTGAAAGACGCTACTTACTACATCCGAGAGTGACTGTTGACCCAGCTACTCTCGGTAGCTTCTCCTGTCGACCTGAACCTTCTTTGCCCTCCGCGAAATATCCCTCTCCGCTTGACACATCACCATCCCCCCTTCGATGATATGGACGTGCTTTGCTGACGTCGTCAGCATCATGCCCAGGCAGTCAGGATCTTGAAGACTGCGACACGATGTTCGTGTCAGATCCGCCCAAGACCGCTGAGCTTCTGGTAGCGCGGTCGGTCGACAATCGTCGATGGAAGCACCTTATGCAACTCACCTCGCGGGGAATCACTTCCCCAACGGGGTCAGTGGGTTCTCCGCATTCAACCTGCAGGAGAATCACCATGTCCAAACTTGCTTATGGCTTCGGTTTCGCGCTTGGCACCATCACGCGACAGTTTCTGCGTGCGGTAAAGAAAACCAGCGCTGCGCCCACAGCTATCCATACCAAAGCAGCTCCGTTGCTTCCACCGCCCTGCGTACCTGAGCGTCTCGTACGTGAGATGGATCATGTACCGGCAATAACTCGTAAAGGTGTCGACCTGAACCTTTGGTACGCGGCTAACACTCGAGTGGTCGAAAAGCCAGCTCGGAAACCGCGTAAGAAGCCAGCTGCACGCTCGTTGGTGCCAGCAACTTGCTAAGTCTGCGTCCTTCGCCTCTGTAGGGAGCCTTCCCAAAGGGAAGGTTTCCTCAGAGTTTTCACGGTAGGGGCTTGACAAGCGACAATCGTATTTCCATGATCTGCACATGTATCGCTGACGTCGTCAGCAACATGCCCAAGTAGTCTGGATCCGCAAGACTACGATGCGGTTTTCTGCATTGATCCACTCCCAAGATCGCCATAGCTTCCGGTAGCGCGATCAGTCGACTTAGTCGATGGAAGCACCTTTCCCACCCATGACGGGCCTACCCCGTCAGGGCAGGCCTCTCACTTTTGGAGGTCTGATGAAAACTGAACTGGCTCTCTACCAGGCGTTGATTTCGATTAACGTCCCGGAACAGAAGGCAAATGCTGTTATTGAAGCTTTGGAGACCGACATGCTTTCACGTTTGGCTACCAAGGCAGATTTAACTGCTCTTGCTGCAGAGTTCAAATCTGAGATTTCACAGCTTGAAGTCAAGCTCACCATTCGCATGGGCGTCATGTTGTCTGCAGCTGTCGGTGTAATGATTGCTGCAATGAAGCTGATGCATTAAACAACCTTAAGCTCCACCCACCCTCGCGGGGAATACTTTCCCCCTAGGGCGAAGTGTTTCTCCGCTTTCTGTTATTTCGAAACTGGAGAATCACCATGAGCACTAATCAATCCAACGAAGCAAAATTCTTCGACCTTCACACCACTGGTATCGGTTATCTCAACCGTATCCGTGAAGTGAAACCTCGCGGCAAAGGTAAGCCATTCATGGCAGTTACCGTTGCGGCTCTGCGCGGCTCGATGGATGATGCCGAGTATTCCTATATCGACTGCAACGTGGTCGGCGCTGAAGCTGAAAAGCTGATTCGTCGCAGCCAAGCAGCCGTTGAAGCCGGAAAGAAGGTCCTTGTGAGCTTCCGCATCGGTGATATCTGGACCGACGCATTTACCTACGAGAAAGGCGATAAAAAAGGTCAACCTGGAGCAAGCCTCAAGGGACGCCTGTTGTTTATCGGCTGGATCAAGGTGGATGGCCAAACCGTCTATGAAGCAAAGCCTCGTGAAGTAGAACCAGTTGTTGAAGACGGCGAAGCGGAACCTGAAGCACAGCTCGCAAGCGAAGAAGCATCCGAGCCAGTAGCAGAGGAACAATCCAAGCCAACGCCCGCTAAACAGCAGCGTACGGCATCTTGATTCACTTTGTTGAAAGGCACCCTTCGGGTGCCTTCATTATTATCAAAGTCCGCAGGGAACACCTCCCTTCCGGGCACGGTGATTCTCGTCCGTTGGAGACTCACCTTTATGAACACGTTATTTACGCAATCTCTCGATATACGCGTTGCTTATGCAAAAGCGGAAATCTATGGCGACGAGATTACCCAATATGAGGCTGAGATCGAGGCTCATATTCTGGGTGCCGACGCGTACCGCGCCGGCCAGCCGATCGTACCCGAGCTGTTCAAAACCGTTCCTGCGCTCAGTCGAGCTTGGGGCGAAGGAGTGAACGCGGCCATTAATGGTGGCGGTTGGTCACGCTTTACTGAAGAAGACCAGCAGCAGCTAATAACACCGGAACCATACATTGTGTCGGATTTTGCATACGGGAAACTTGCATTCGCCGAGTGCGGTATCGAGTACCCCCTCCAAATACTGAAGAGCGCTGCGGGCTATTACATTGGTACCGCTGATGAGTTTGAACCGGTATCAAGGGAGTCCGAAGAATACTACCGCAGCGAATATGCCGCGAAACAAGCTTTTGACCTCAACCTCTGGACACAACGCCACGTGTGCTGGTCCTGACATAACCAAAACATACCTAACCGGGAAACCACTTCCCGGACGGGCCGGGTGGTTTCTCACACCTGGAGATAAACATGCAAAGCACCACTAACCTCGTGTCGTCTGACCTGCTCAAGCTCCCGGTCGTTTTAACACCCCGGGCCTGGCAGGAAGCGGTGCATATTGAAAACCCTCAGGATGCAAGTGTTGTCAGTGAGCGACTGGGCGAAGTTGTCCTGGAGGCCTACCGAGAACTGCACTTGCAACCTGACAGCACACAGATCCATTTCGGCCTCTATCGTTTATTGCCTGCCGGCAATAGCACTGATCGAGTCTGGCTGGACCTAAAACTTGACCGTATAGAATCACCGCCAGGCGTTTTCTATCTGTACATCTCACTCAAGGAAGAAACTCATACTTCTTGCCCGTAATCCTTCGACAATCACAGCACTGCCCAAAGCCCGACACCTGTCGGGCTTTTTTCATTCGTAGCAGTGTGGAGCTGCCCATGATCAACATCCCCGGCCAACTGGCCATCCGTACCATCAGCGGCCGTAATGGCGAATTCAACGTCGGACGGCTTTCGACCTCTATCGGTGAGTTCGTGATCAAAGACGCACTCCTCGATCAGTACGATGAAGGCAAATACCGAGGCGACTTTCTGATAACGGAGATCCGTCCTTCGTATTACTCCACAGCAGGCCGCCTGATCGTTGAGATCCGTGCAAGGCTGGAAAGCATGAGCCTCGACGACGTCGACAATCTGACACCAGAAGACGCCGCCAGGCTCTCGCCAAACGAGCCTGACCCTATGGATGAAGAGTCTTCTTCCAACCTCTCCAAGCCTGTGCAGCGTAATAATCCGCCCGCCCTACCGGCCACCAATAAACAGGTATCAAAAGAGGATGCCCCGTTCGGGATGACCCCGACCGGCGCAACCAACGACCTCGAGGCAGATGCCGAGTTGTTCGGCACAATCTGGCCTCTAAGCTATACAGTCAGGCTGGACACAACTGTTGATCGTCAGCAACTACGCCAACAGTGCAGTCGGCTCTCGGAGCTCGGCTATTTACACAACTTCAAACTGCAGGTATGGAATATCTCCAATACCTAACGATGCCGGCGATACGCCAAGCCAATCGGCACATTCATGAGAGGCTCCCTCCTGGGCGCTCCTCGACTCAACAGGAGCAGCACATGAATCTAATCTTCAATAACCTGACCCAACAAATCCTTGAAAACATCGAAGATCAGCTCGCCAATAACGAGGTATCGACGAATGAGGAGCTTTGGGACTTCTTCGTAGAGGAGCTCGAAATGACGGCAGAACAAGCCGATGGCGCCGTTGCCCTTCGCCCCAAATACCTGGGGCAAATCTTTCTCACTGGGCACAGCCCACTATTTCAAAACGAGACGGTCTAGTTTGGCGCGGGGAGTCAGATCGATCTGGAGGGCATCACCATCAGGCTTTGTGTTAACGACAGAAAAGCCCTCCCAAAAAGGAAGAAAAGTATAATATCGCACATAAGAACGCCGGTTTGTTAGATGTGTTTGCTCGCACGAACATCATCAATCAAATCGGCGTTCTTGTTTCTGTGTTGCCCGGAATTCCTTGAAGGTAAGCGTCCGGTAAACACGCCTTCCTGACGCCAACGCCTTAATAGTTGAGATCGGTAGTAGACCACGCCGCACGCTTGCGACGCTTTAGCTGGCGCTGAGATTGAGCGGATGCTTGAACAACGTGACGTGGCCTAGGCCGCGATACAGGACAGGTTAGGAAATTCGCGGCCTCATCCAGACGCTGAGTTAGGCACGCGTCTGCAGTGCCCTGTTTACGTAAAGAGATGAGTTTAGCGACTAGATCAATTAGGCGAAATTCTAGCAAAGAATCCCGCCTAATCCGGTAGTCAGGCCGTCCTAGCGCGATTTGTGGCAACAATTTGCTCATCTGTAAACTGACTGCCGGGAACCATAAATTTTGCGATAAGTGCGTCTCGGTTTTGAGGTGCCCGTACCTTGTCTGCCGCCTCCAGCGCCATCTTCAGCTCCGGCAATGTTAGCTCGGTGCAGTAGGCTGGTGTTCCTGGTTGCTGACGCCACGAATCTTCAAGGCTACCAGCGGCAAGCGCGATAAAGCCCGTATCCTCAACGAGATCCTGCGCGACGGCCTCTGCATGAGTGTCATCCCCTGCTACATGTAAGCCAATGCGTGTCGAAGATCCAGTTGGTTGCCGATTGTCGGCAAGAGTCGCTGCAAGGACGGCGTTCCAAGCCTTAATGACCGGGCGGCTAAACTGCTCGCTTACCCAAACGTTCACGGGCTTGCCGTCGTCAACTTCTATGATTGCCCCGTCGCGTCCCGGATAGTAATTGGACGTGTCAATGACAACGACTTTCTCGGGGACATTCTTTAACGTCTGTTTGAGATCTGGATATTTTGGGAAGGGTATCGAGAGGATCACAACGCCTACCTCGGACACTGCCTCTTCCTTGGTCACAGCGTGTGCGCCGATTTTACTGACCAGGTTTTGAAGGCTTTCGGGGCCTTTCGAATTTGCCAGCTTAACTTCATGGCCGCACGCGACGAGCTTGCGGGCAAGGGTAGCCCCAATATTGCCGGCGCCGCTAACTCCGATTTTCACTTCAATAACCTCCTCACCCACAACCAATATTCAAGTTGCTACCTGGCTAGGTGTGCGAATGAATCAAGCGTGTCGCAAAGCCGCTGCGATCTGGGGTGAGCACGCATGTCGCTTGACTCAGGTAAATACGACTCTTCAAGAATGAAAGGTTACGCTGTCGGTAATCGGCACACGATGCCAGCGTCTAGCGGCATCCAAATTACCGCCATTCGCCCCTTTTGGGTCGGTAGCGACGACCACTTTCGACAATCGGTGTTAATGGTTAAGCCTCAGTCCGTTCCGCATCTCAACGGTGTCATCGACCTAACCCCTCACATCGAACGGCACTCTCGAGCTCCGTATCGCCGAGCATCATTTCAAAACCCGCGGTTTCTTCCTTACGAGATAGTTCAGTGATTAAGGAATCAGAATTTGCGATGAAAATATTGACCGCGGCCGGCGTTAAAAAACTAGGTAATTATGTTACTCAGCAGCGTTGCGAGGAGTTTGAGGTAATTTCGTGTCTGTGCTTAGCGACACCGCTACGTAGCGTAAATTTTTAGCTAGCCGTATTATTTTTGACGACGGATAACGAGATAGCTACAGCAGAATTACAATTCTGACACAATCCCAGCGGAACCTTCTTTTTTTGAGCCGTGTCAAAGTAGGCTGTTGACTAGCACCGTATCGCCGGCTAGAGGAGACGCAGGTCTGCAAAAAATCGCATACCAACAACATACTTTCATCCTAAACTACAATTAGTTTAAATGAGTTTTATTAGCCGTTCTGAAAGGTAGGATCCATATTTGTGTTTTTGTTTGTAGCGATGAGAATCTAGATTGAAGCCAACCACTACATTAGGCAAGGAGAAGCATGTGGGATCCAATCACGCTCATGGCGGTGCCGCTCTACGTGAAGGACACCAGAAAAAACTACTCATGGCGCTTGCCCTGACTGGTATTTTTATGATTGCGGAGGTTATCGGAGCATGCGTTACCGGCAGCCTAGCCCTGCTGTCTGATGCATCACATATGCTCACAGATACTGCTGCTCTGGCAATTTCACTGATTGCTCTCCAAATAGCCAAGCGGCCAGCGGACCAGAAACGGACTTTTGGATATGCTCGCATAGAGATCCTAGCCTCAACGTTCAATGCCTTATTACTCTTTATGGTCGCTGCCTACATTTTGTACGAGGCGTATCAGCGCTTGCTAGTACCGTCGGAGATTGCTACCGGTGCGATGATGTGGATCGCAATTGGGGGTCTTTTTGTGAACCTGATATCGATGCGTCTGCTCTCCTCTGCCAGCAGTGAAAGTCTGAATCTCAAGGGAGCCTATCTTGAAGTCTGGAGCGACATGCTTGGTTCATTGGGCGTGATCATAGCGGCACTTGTCATCCGATTTACAGGTTGGAGCTGGGTCGATACGATTGTCGCCGTAGCAATCGGTATATGGGTGTTTCCACGTACTTGGCAGTTGTTGCGCGAAAGCTTGGGGGGTACTTATGGAAGGGGTACCCGACAATCTCAATATTGCGGAAATAGAGTCCCTGATACTTGGAGTAGATGGGGTCATGGAGGTCCATGATCTGCATGTTTGGGCTCTAAGTAGTGGCCGCAATATCCTGACGTCGCACGTAGTCGTGCGAGATTCATTAAATCGAGATGTTATTCTCGCATCAGTCATTGACGCGGTGAGTAAATCGTTCGAAATTCATCACTGCACGATTCAAATGGAGCAAGCAGCCTTTCATGATAATGCTCCGAAGCCTTCACACTAGTCGTTTTTTTGATGACGCTAATTGTTGTATTTGCAGGCAGAAGCCCTAAGAAAAATCGACTTAAGATGCGTTCCCCAAGACTATACGCGCTTTTAAATATGCATTACTGCCACCTCTAAATTTAACGACTAATCGAGTTGACCGGCGGCCAATATTAAAGGAGCCTTCAGGCAGATTCGCCTGCTACGCGCACTGAAGGCATCCGCCAGCTTTGGCCTTAAAAACCTTACCATTGACAGATTCTCGATTATTCCAAACAATCAATTTATCATAACTATCAATAATATTGCGCAAAAATTACAAATTTGCAAAGCTTACGCGCATTTAGCCAATTCGCGCTAGGATCAGTTATTATTGAGTTAATGTAATGCGCATGAAAATAAATAATGAAATTAAACACCAAGCACACAGCAGTACTACCAATCAGCGTATAACCACACTGGCGGCCGATTGGACTATTATTTTACTCACATCCTGAGATAAGTTATGCGCGTTCTAGTTGTGGAAGACGAAACCAAAAACGTAGAATACCTTCAGCAGGGCCTTTCTGAAAGCGGGTACATCGTAAATATAGCAAACAATGGTGTTGATGCCGCTCACTTATTCAATACTAATATTTATTCGTTTCTGCTTCTCGATGTGAACCTCCCTGACATCAATGGCTTGGACCTTTTGGAAGTCATTAGAGAAACCAGCCGGGTCCGCGTCATTATGCTGACTGCCTGGGGACGAACCAACGACAAGCTCAAGGGTTTGGACGGTGGCGCAGATGACTACCTCGTCAAGCCCTTCGAGTTTCCCGAGCTGCTTGCTCGCATGCGCTCGCTGCAAAGACGTGGCGACGAGCTTTTTGAGAAAAACGCGCTGAGAATTTCGGATGTAGAGCTCGACTCTGTGCGCCATCGGGTGTTCCGTGGATCTACACGCATAGACCTCAACACCAAGAAATTTGCTCTCCTGCACCTTCTCATTAGTCGAGCTGGCAAAGCACTTACACGCTCTCAGAGCATCTGGCTGATATGGGACATGAACTTTGACTGCGATAATAACGTTATTGACGTCTCTATCCGGCGATTACGCTCGAAGATCGATGATCCATTTGAGACCAAGCTCATACATAAACTTCGAGGCATAGGGTACGTTCTGGAGGAGCGCGCATGAGGCCGTTCAGTCTGGCTGTGAAGCTGGGATTCAAAGTCGGTTTGATGAGCGCAGCGCTGCTCCTCCTTTTCGCCACCTTTGGGTATGTGATGGTGAGCCAAGCTCTCGAGAGAAACTCCCGAATGGACCTCGAAGTGAAAATGGCGGGTATGACTCACAACCTATCCGCTATCACTAGTATCGCTGATGTCAATCCAGACGCGCACCAGCTAGTTGACTTGGTCATGGGGCACAATAATCTGTACGTCAGCATCTTTGAGTCAGGACAAACGCAAACTCCACTGCTCTCAATAGGTTCGAAGGCAGTCAACCTGGAAGTGCACAAGTTCAAGCCAACCGAGCAGGTTAAACAGCACGAGTGGCGTGACTCCACGGGTCGCCCGCTACTTAGCGCTTCGCGAGTAATGAATCTAGGCGATGGAACCGAAGTTAGTGTGTTCATGACCATGGACCAGTCAGCCAACCAAGCCCTGCTCGATGCATTGCTAACCTGGGCGCTGATGGTCTCGCCTCTTATTCTCTTGCTGATCTTGGCCATTGGATGGTGGACTGTGCGCAGAGGACTACTGCCTCTGACCAAGTTCTTGAGGATTGCCTCGAAAATTTCCACCGAGAGCCTTGATCATCGCCTACCAACGAAGGGGATGCCGGCAGAACTGAAGAAGCTCGGCGATGGAATCAATATCATGCTGATGCGTCTAGATGATGGGGTTCAGCAGCTATCGCAGTTCTCGGACGATCTTGCTCACGAACTGCGTGCACCTTTGTCCAATCTCATGGGTAAGGCTCAGGTTGCGCTGACCCGGGAAAGGTCTCTTCCTGAGTACCGAGAAGTCTTGGAGTCGTGCACGGAAGAGTTGGACCGCATGAGTCGAATGGTTTCCGACATGCTATTTCTAGCCCAGGTCAGCCACCCCGCGTCAATGGTAGAATTCGAAAATGTCTGTTTGCTCGACGAAATTCAGCGGGTCTGCGACCTCTTCAGCATTACGGCCGAAGAAGGCGAAATACAACTCCAGCTCACAGGAAATGGCGTGGTGCGTGGCAATCAGATAATGATTCAACGAGCCATCTCGAACCTTGTCTCGAACGCGATTCGCTACTGCCCAAGAGGCCGGACGGTTTACGTGAAAGTTCAACGCGGTGCTAACGGAACTACCTTGAGTGTTGGTAACCCGGGGCGCGGAATCGCCAAGGAACACCAGGTGCATTTGTTCGAGCGGTTCTACCGTGTAGACAAAAGCCGAGCACGAAATGAAGGTGGTACGGGTCTGGGCCTAGCTATAGTACAGTCAATTATGGGATTGCATCAGGGTTCTGCGAGCGTAGAAGTGACTGATCAGAATTTTACCTGGTTTCACCTCAACTTTCCCGACACCCAAATGAAGCAAACGCAAATGGGCGCAGCCTAGGTCCCGTATATGGAGGGGGCCGATTTTAGAAGAGCTCTCTTTTTTACTTGAAAGCTTTAATGCCTGAGGGCTGCCGTATTGTTTTGGTCTTTAGCTCGACGTCTAGAGGGGAAGGCAGCCCTACCCGAAAATATGGCGAGCAGCCACATATAACGCGACCTTATCGGCACGCCCCCCCCCCCCCGCCTTAAACTCTTTCACGCCCCTCTGAGTGAACCACAGACGGAGTCAAAAAAATTCGACAGCCAGTTTGACTAACCGCCAACGGCGCCGCATTTGAGATGCCAGCTAATCTAGCCGTTAGCTTCGATGCGTAAACAAAAATATCCAATCGCTGCTACACAGTCTTTAGATCGTTTATGGCTAGCTTCCACTAGTGGCAAAAAATCCAAAAACATCAATGGCTTAGATATCACATTAAAGGTTATGAAAGAAAAATAGCCTGCTTCGGAGCTTTCACAAACACAAAATTTATACCGTTTCACCAAACGCATAAATTACGAAATTGTAATGATTCCCTCACCCTGCTGTTAGCTTCAAAATCCTAAACTATCAAACCACAAAGGCTGCTAGTTAAGCAGACCTAGTAAACATCGAGGGCACAATGAAATTCATAAAACTCCTCTCTATTGGTATCGTACTGACTGGATTTATGAGTTCCGCTTTTGCTGAAGACGGTTTCGAGCGAACCAAAAATTTCAAAGATAACTTCCGAGCCGAGCAAGCTCGTCTATGGGGTCCTGATGTATCGGAGAAAAGTAAGCAGAAAATTGCTCAAGAAAAACAGAAAGAACCTAAGGGCATTAGCAGCAAGTCGACAACTAAGAGACAGTAAAAAACAATTAACACGATCAAAGCCATCGACAAAAAGCCAGATTAATATCTGGCTTTTTAGCAACCTCTCCCTAATTGTACTTATTAAATAATTTTTCAGCATCAAAGATAAATCCTGAGATGGATTATTCACTTTAAACTGAAAAGCAGCTAGAAATTTAAATACTCTCTTCGCCGGGCTCTTACTTTCAACGGGAGCCAGTAGCACTATCTCCTAGAATATTTTCACCATCCTGTGCAGTGTCCTTCCAGCGGCATAGAAGCAGTTGGCTCGCGTTCGTTTCAGTGATTATTTTGCAACCAACGTCTACAGGTAGATCAGAATCGCTGTCGCGCAAACGCCTGGAAAGGTAGAACGATCTGTCGCGAGGCCACTTGTCAGGATCTTTGATGCTTTTGGACATTCCCCGGCTATAAAACTCCGACGAATACGAGCGGCGGCCAGGATAAATCAGGGGGCCCGATTGAGACGACTGCACATCCAGCCAGGCCTGCACTAAATCTCGCTGGTTCTGAGGACGATCCTCAAGCACACCGTTATAGATAATACCGGCGCCCGCGACTGGCAGCATCAGAGCGCTCGCTGCAGCAGCCCAAGCAGTCTTTCTGCCCACTTCGCTGATACATTCGGCAAGGAGTAGCGTCCATGCAGGCAGAGCAGGAAGAAGATAGGTCCAGAGAATGTTACCAGAGAAAGTAAAGAAAACAGGTGTCGCCAATGCCCAAAGCCAAAGGTATACATCGAAGCGCTGCATCGTCCCACGCCTGCTAATAACGAGGGGTAGAAAGAAAGTCCAAGGAAGCAACGCTAAGCCAAGCTGAATCCATATGGTGCCGTAGGGCTTGGCGTGAGCACTCCCGTAGAGATCCCCGGCCCAATCACTTACAACATATCGGCTCCAGTGCTCGCCGACAAAAAAATACTCAAGGAAACCCGGCGTCTTCATTTCGGCTGCAATGTACCAAGGCACTGATATACCTAACATGAGAGCAATCCCCGTTACCCAAGGAAGCCTCAATACCCGATTCCATTGCTTGTAGATGACGATCCAAAAAAATGCTGGCGCGCCCATCAGTACCAAGGTCAGTGGCCCTTTAGCAAGCAGGCCCAAGCCGAGAGCTAAGAACATAAGGTAGGCATCCCCTTTGCCTGCGCACTTCATCCAACGCCAGAAACCATAGCTGGCCAACAGGATCGAGAACGATAAAACGGGGTCAGTCAGCACAACACCACTGGACACCAAGCCCAGCGCCGTGCCGGAAAAGATGATGGCTGCCCAAATGCCCGCCTTGCGCGATACCTCCTGTGTCGCGAGCCTGATGATGATGAAGCAGCTTGCCAAGTGGAGAAACCAGGCTGGGAATCGAGCAGCAAACTCATTGGTGCCGAATACCGTCATGCTCGCCGCTTGGGTCCAGAAAGACAGCGGTGGCTTGCCCCAAAATGGAACTCCGTAATCGAACATCGGAGTCACCCAGTCACTCAGTTCAACCATCTTGCGTGCCATTTCAGCGTAGCGTGCTTCAGAGGTATCCATCAGGGGATATACGCCCAGCCCCAGGAGACGCAAAAGCAGAATCGAACTCAGGATGAACCACAATGTTCGCTCGCTTTTCAAATTCAGCATTTCTTACCCTCGAGTGAGGAAGCCGGAGGATGAATAGTCATGGGTCGCGCTTCATTATTACTATTTAGAAAATAAAGGGGGCGGCGTTTGACCTCCGCGAGCGTTACGCCTACGTACTCGCCCACCAGTGCAACACCCACGCACATGAATGAAGCAATTCCGACAAGCAGGTGATGGATGTCAAAGGAGCCTGCTACCAGTACTGCGAGCAGGTAGCAGATGCTGGAGACAAAGAAACTGAAGCTAATGAGACTGAATATACGAAGCGGCTTGCGGGAGAAGCTGAGAATACTTTCGATGGCTAGGTCCAGCAGGCTAGCGGCGTTCCACTTGGTATTGCCGGCATGACGGGAAGTGCGATTGTAGGGTAACTCAATGGTGCGAAAGCCTACCCAGCCGATCAAACCCTTAAGAATTCTGGAGCGTTCGTCCAGCGCTCTTAAGGCGGCCAATGGAGCAGGACCAATCAGACGGAAGTCACTGACATCCACCGGAAGATCAACTTTCTCCACCAGGCGCTGCATGATCCAGTAATAGCTACGTGCACTCGTGCGTTTTAGCCAGGAGTCGCCAGTTCGCAAGTCGCGTTGCATGTTCACAACGTCGTAACCCATCTGCCAATGATATACCATACTCGAGATGAGTTCAGGTGGATCCTGAAGGTCGACATCAATGAAGATCAATGCGCTACCGCGTGCATGGTCGATCCCTGCACTTAACGCAGCCTCTTTTCCGAAGTTCCGACTTAGGAACAGGCATCGTACATTTGATCCATCTTGATAGTGTCGAAGTAGGTCTGCAGTTTGATCGCTACTACCATCGTCGACATAGAGAATCTCGCACGAAACAGGCAGGCGCTTTACAACTCTGGTGATGCGCTTGTGAAATTCCGGAATGGTTTGCTCTTCTTGAAAGCAAGGAACCACTATTGTTAACAAGGGGTCAGCGCGTTCGGAAAGCCGATGTGATGTCCGCATGATTGAATGTCCAGAAACGATGCGCAGTGAATCCGAGCGCAGTTAGGGTTAAAGTCACTAAAATCTGAGAGACAAGCGGTGAGAGATTGAATTTAATCAGAACCCACATACCTACACCATTACCGATATTAGTTGCCAACGAGACAAGTACAAACCTGATAGGTTGAAGCTTATAAATTCCCGTCGCCACGAAACTGAGCCTTCTATTACCAATATAGCTAATAATAGCGCCTATCACGCCTCCGCCAACGCTGGCTAACACTGGATCAGTAACTCCATTTACAATAAGCAGGAGAAATACAAAATAGTGCCCCCCGGTTGCTACGAATCCAATGCCTAGATAACGAATAAGCAAAGCTATGATCGACATGCTTGTATTTTCCATCTACAAAGACTAAACAACCCGAAGTGAAAAAAAAGTGAACTGCATGTAATTTCAGAACTAAATGATGCAGCACCTCGACAATAGCTGTGCCACCCAACAAACACCAAAAAACCCTAATAATAAACTGAACAAATAACTCTAGCATGATCCAGAGATTACAATTCTGATAAGAGCATATACATGATGGCACTTTAGATCTTGGACAATTAAGCACTTTCTCAAAACATGAAAACCAGTAACGACACCAATAATTACACCAATTAAGTATCAACTTACCAACCAGTGATCCATTTTCTCACGAGCGCCCATCAGTTTAAACAAGAAGCAACCTGCTAAACGTACGTGTCGTCGAGCTAAGCCCATATATTCAGTGTTTATTTTTGGTTGGGTAGCAAGCTAGTACGACCCAGAACTTGCTGCCACACCATCGACTTTCGTTTTTCGTTCAAAGCCTGAGGACTCACCTAAAGCAATTATCCGGAGTTAAGTCTTTAAGTAAGCCTAAGCCCCGAGCCAATTATAAACTTTCCAATAAACACCCTTATCAAGCCGCACTTCGACTGAGTCAGTGCTCATGCTTTGCCTGGATGTCACAGAAATCAGTTTTTTTCAAAATTCGCTGCTTCTGAGTGCAAATTCGCCGGCCTAAATTTTTTAGCTGGACTTGACTTACTTTTGGGGAGGGGGGCAAGGACTGACAATCTTTGGTTAAAACATGTCAAGGACCATAGAAAACGCCAGGCATCGCCTGGCGTTTTTCTATGGCCTCTAAAAATCCTATCGATGCATTCAATTTTTGTTGTTGACACATTGGGAAAACAAAGAATAACGAATCGTATTAAGCTCACCCCGCGAGTCTTCGTAGGTCATCAACCGTTGATACACCTCGCAAGTACGGGGATCCTGGGACTGACGCACAAATTTTGCAACATCAATCTTCATTCCATACTTGTAGTCCTGAATCTCTGGTATTGGCTTATTATTTTTCGCCGCATAGCTAGCCACGGCGTTCTGATGTTCCTGAATATATTGCAACTGCTTCTTTTCGGAAAACGTAGTAGCTTGTGAAACTATAGGCAAAACAGCTAGGGCTGCCGCAATGATAAGCTTTTTCATAAGGTCCTCTCAATATCAATCTTATTGGGAGTAACCTTATCAACTCACAGGCATCACCGGCATGACGGTAAACTTACAATTTTGAAAGGTGACAACAATATCCAGAATGAAAAGCCCACAACGTTGCTGTGGGCTTCTGTTATGGGCTATCAGCTACCCGCTTCATCACCATCATCATCTTTGCGGTGTGCCCATTGATACAGAGCAGGAAGCACCAACAGAGTAAGCACGGTAGACGAAAGAATCCCGCCAATCACCACTGTCGCCAGTGGCCGCTGAACTTCAGCACCGGTACCTGTTGCGAGAGCCATCGGGATAAATCCGAGGGATGCGACTAGGGCTGTCATCAGAACGGGCCTTAACCGTGTCAACGCGCCTTCATCTACCGCTTGCCGGAGGGTACGTCCTTCCTCCCGCAGCCCGCGGATAAAAGAAATCATAACCAGGCCGTTTAGAACTGCCACACCGGACAGCGCAATGAAGCCAACTCCCGCCGAGATAGACAGCGGGATATCCCGCAACCACAGTGCAACTACACCGCCGGTGAGTGCGAATGGAATTCCGGTGAAGACCAGCATGCCATCCTTCAAGTTGTTGAACATCAGGAACAGCAGTGTCATGACCAGAAGCAATGCGACTGGAACAACGATCTGCAGACGCTTGGCTGCTGATTGCAACTGCTCAAACTGGCCACCCCAGGTAGTCCAGTAGCCTGCTGGGATCTGCACAGTAGCCAGCGACTTAGTCGCTTCTTCAACGAACGAGCCTAGGTCACGGCCTCGAACGTTTGCACTAACTACTACCAGCCGTTTCCCATTTTCGCGGCTGATCTGGTTCGGGCCCAACTGCAAGTCAAGATTAGCGACTTGGGACAGAGGAATGAACCCTATCTGATTAGCATCCTGAGCAACATTAGCAGGCACAGGAATCAGCAAGCTGGACATACCCGCTACGTCAGTGCGCACGGTCTCAGGCAGTCGCACCACCATATCGAACCGACGATCGCCCTCATACAATGTACCTGCCTGGCGGCCACCCACAGCAATAGCAATTGAGTTTTGCACATCCGCGATGTTCAAACCGTAGCGTGCTGCTTTTTCGCGGTCGATGTTGATGGTTAACACAGGAAGGCCGGAAGTCTGCTCAACCTTGACCTCCGATGAGCCCGGTACCGCTTTAAGCGATGCCGCGATTTTGTTGGCGGTGCTGTTGAGCGCGTCCATGTCATCGCCAAAAACTTTCACCGCAACGTCACTACGCACGCCCGAAATCAGCTCGTTGAAACGCAACTGGATCGGCTGGGACAACTCATAGTTGCTTCCCGGGACACCTGCTGCGGCTTTCTGCACCTCAGCGATCAGCTCATCACGAGGCTTATTGGGATTTGGCCACTGATCCTGAGGCTTAAGCATTATGTAGGCGTCAGAGGCGTTAGGCGGCATTGGATCAGATGCGATTTCTGCAGTACCCGAGCGTGCGAACATCCGCTCTACTTCTGGGACCTGCGCTATTACCGCTTTCTCCAGGCGCTGTTGCATCTCGACGGACTGAGTAAGGCTCGTTCCGGGCACTCGCATAGCCTGCATCGCAAAGTCGCCCTCACTAAGGCTGGGAATGAACTCGCTACCCATACGACTTGCAAGTATACCGCTAAGTACGACCAGAGCTACTGCAGCCGAGAACGCAATGTTCCGGTGCCCAAGAACCCATTGCAGTATCGGCTCATAGCGCTGTCGGGCGGTGCGCATTACCACGCCCTCCTCTTCCTTGACCTTGCCAGTGATGAACATGGCGATAGCAGCAGGAACAAAGGTTACGGAAAGAATCATTGCCCCCAGCAGCGCCATTACGACAGTGAATGCCATGGGGTGGAACATTTTTCCTTCGACGCCGGTTAGGGCGAAGATCGGCAGATACACTACCATGATGATCAACTGGCCAAATATCAGTGGCCGGCGAGCTTCACCTGCAGCGGCAAAGACTTCATGGAAGCGTTCTGCTTTGGTGAGTATGCGACCATGCTTGTGTTGCGCATGAGCCAGTCGGCGGATCGCGTTTTCTACTATAACCACGGCACCATCTACAATAATGCCAAAGTCGAGTGCTCCCAAACTCATTAGGTTTGCACTAACCTTGTTGTTGAACATACCTGTGAAGGTAAATAGCATGGACAGCGGGATCACCATTGCGGTGATCAGTGCTGCGCGGATGTTGCCGAGGAACAGGAAGAGAATAGCAATTACCAGAATCGCGCCTTCCACCAAGTTCTTCTTCACCGTCGCAATGGCTTTTTCAACCAAGTTGGTACGGTCATAAACGGTCACAGCAACCACGCCCTTCGGCAGGGTGCGGTTGATGTCGGTCAATTTGGTGGCCACAGCTTGGGACACTGTACGACTATTTTCACCAATCAGCATAAATACGGTACCGAGTACTACTTCGCGACCATTCTCAGTAGCAGCCCCCGTTCGCAGTTCTTTACCGATGCTGACTTCAGCAACGTTGCTGATGCGAATCGGCGTGCCATCTACACTGGTAATTACGATGTTGGCAATATCTTCGATATTGCTTACCTGACCCGGCGCACGAATGAGCAACTGCTCACCATTACGCTCGATGTAACCGGCGCCCACGTTGGCGTTGTTGCTTTCCAATGCAACTACCAGGTCATTAAGTGTCAGCTTGTAGGTAGCCAACCGCTTCGGGTCCGGCGCAATCAGAAACTGCTTGGCGAAGCCACCGATGGTGTTGATCTCGGCAACACCAGGGACGTTGCGCAGCTGCGGCTTGATAATCCAATCCTGGATCACTCGCAGGTCGGTGGGAGTGTAAGGAGTACCATCTTCTTTGAGTGCGCCATCTTCCGCTTCAACGGTCCACAGGAAGATTTCACCAAGCCCGGTGGATACAGGCCCCATGACGGCCTCGACCCCATCTGGCAACTGTTCCTTTGCAACCTGCAAACGCTCGTTAATGAGTTGGCGGGCAAAAAAGATGTCAGTACCGTCTTTGAAGATCACGGTGACCTGTGACAAGCCGGAGCGAGATAGGGATCGGGTTTGCTGAAGGCCCGGAAGACCGGCCATGGCCGTTTCAACTGGAAACGTGATCCGCTGTTCGGTTTCCAACGGCGAGTAACCAGGGGCGCCAGTGTTAATCTGCACCTGGACGTTTGTGATATCAGGCACCGCATCAATGGGCAGTTTTTGGTAGCTGTAGATACCTATACCGGCCATGATTAGAACTGCGATCATTACTACGATGCGCTGCTCAATGGCGAATCTGATGATACGTTCAAACATAAGAAATCATCCTGTAAATTCGCATCAGTGGCCATGCTCGGCAGACGCTTTGCCAAGCTCAGACTTGAGCGTGAAGCTGCCACTGGTTGCCACTTGGGCACCCGATTGGAGGCCTTCGGTTATTTCCACATAGCCACCGGCACGGCGACCTAGAGTTACCCTGCGAGTGTCGAAGCCCTCAGTGGTCCTCACGAAAACTGCAGTTTTTTCCTCGACGGTCTGCACCGCTGACTCTGGAACAGCTACAGCAACTTGATCAGTTTGTGACGTGACTGCGATGCTCACGAACAGCCCCGGTCGCCAGGCCCCATTGGGATTGGTCAGAGTGACACGGACGGGCGCTGCACGATTCTGCTCGCCCAAAAGGCTGCCTACGTAACCCACCTTGCCCTCGACCTCAGCCTTCATGTCAGGAGAAGAAACCTTTACCGAGCGGCCAGTCACGACCTTTCCGAGATCGCCAGGAGGAACCGCGAAAGTTGCCCACACCTGATTAAGATCGGACAGGATGAAAGCATTGGTTGCCTCGCTGACCACCTCACCGACGGTCAGGTGCTTTTCCACTACAACTGCGTCGAAAGGCGCACGCAGTTCATAGCGGTTACCGCCTGCAGAATTGACCGAAGCGCCGATTGCTCCGACCTTTTGCTTAGCGTTGGCCAGTGATATTTCAGCTTCTTGCAAAGCTTGTCGCGCCTGAAGGTAATCTTGCTCGGCGGAGATTTTGTCCTGCCACAACTGCTTCTCGCGGTCAAAAGTCAAGCGTGCCAACTCAACACGTCGCTGTGCAGCTTGTTGCTCACTGCGCATATCCGAGATCTGTTGACTGGCAATCACCGCAAGGACTTGGCCCTTCTTGACCGACTCGCCCAGGTTCGCCTGAACGCTTTCAACAACTCCAGGAACGCGAGGTACCACATGTGCGGTGTGGTCCTCATCAAACCGTATTTCGCCAGGAAAAGTCACAATAGTGCTAATCTCACGGGGAGCAGCTGCTTCCAGAACGACGCCCGCAGCCTCAATCTGCTCGGCGCTAAGCGTCATCTTGCCCTCTTCCTCATTGGCATTTTCGCTGTGGCCTTCCTCACCGTGACCTTCATCCCCCCCGTCTTTAGCAGGTGCTACAGCAGTTCTCTCATGGCCATCTTCAGTGCCATGTTCGGCCTTACTGACTGGAGGCTGCTCGGAACTGGAGTTCCAGGCGAAACTGCCAAATCCGAGGACTGCCACAGCGATTACCGCGAGCGCGATCTTGCGTTTGTTATCCATTGCTACTCCTGCTGATCTTAGGTACCGGCTTATTCAAAGACGCATACAAGGAAAATGCCTGGCCTGTTCAGCGCGTATTGGCAGTCAAGCCGACGTCGCCATACACCCTTTCCACTTGAGCACGCGCATTGGTCGCAGCCGCCAAAGAGTCGAGGTACTGGCCACGAGCAACTATCAAGGTGCGCTGAGCATCCAGCACTTCGATGAAACCGAATTTGCCCATCTCAAATCCACGAGTTGCGGTATCCACGGCCTGTTGAGCTGAAGGCAGGATCGTCTTGTCATAGGACTCGACCTCCTGCATGGCGGTAGCCCACTGATTCACTGCGGTTTGAGTTTCGGAACGTAGCCTGAGCTCAACAGCGTTTCGCTGGTCTCGGGCCTGATCTGCGCGGCGAGAAGCGGAAAGAATGTTGCCCTGATTGCGATCAAACAGCGGTAAAGGCATCGACAGCCCCACGACATTGACCCTCTCGCGAATAGAGCGGTCGTATTGGCTACCAACACTCACGGTGAGATTCGGGATGCGCTGCGCCTTTTCCGCGCCTAGTGAGGCATCGCTCTTATCTATTTGAGCAAGCGCTTGACGCATATCTGCGGTTTGATCGAGCTTCGCCAGTAATTCTGTAGCTTGCGGCGGCTTGCCGGGAGATAGGTCTGGCGAGTCAAGACGATCAAATGCAGTGACCGAACTGCCTATTAACTGGGCCAATTGCTGGTAAGCCGTTGACTTCAAGGTTTCAGCGCGCCTTACCTGTAACTTGGCTTCAGCCAGTTGCACCTGAGCGCGCGTGGCTTCCACCGGCGAGGACTTACCGGCACGCACCCGTCCATCGACGATGCGCAGACCGCGTTCGGTGAGCTCCAATGATTGTTTTGCCAGATTCAAGCCGGTCTGAGCTCTCAAAGCAGCGTAGTAAGATTGAACAACATCTGCACGAAGGCTATTGACTCGACGGTCCAGCTCTAACTGCGCGACGCTTTGACCGTAGGTTGCAACCTCGACACGAGCACGTCGCTTGCCACCCAACTCTAACGGCTGACTAAGCGCGACAGTCGTCGTGCTGGTATTACGACGGGTGTCTTCTACTTGATAAGAAATTTCAGGATTGGGGATGAGTCCAGCCTGCTTGCGCACTCCTTCAGAGATTCCGATCTCTTGACGTGCTGCTGCAAGATCGGGGTTAGCGTCTATTGCCGTCGAAAGCGCTTCAGCCAGACTGAGACTCTGGGCAAATGCGGCAGGCACCCACAATCCAGACAAGACCATACAGAACACAAAGACTTTCAAAGGAAAGATGGGGGTTTTAGATAAAGCAATGTGATTATACCAGGGCACTTTGATAGTCCTCATGCACAAACTTTGATAAAGCTTGGCGAGAACGCCTAAACAGCTGCCAAGCTCCTCTGGATCAGGTGATGGCACTCTAATCAGCGATCACTATCAGAGGGGTGGCTATAAAATTACAATTTCGTTAGAAACCCTGGGGGGATAGTCGAAATAGAAAGCTTTCAGGCGAAACGCAGGGATTTAGTGAAAAAGATTCTGGAAGCCCTGCAACGGTGGAAATACCTGATAACAGAATTGTAATCACCCCGTCACCGACTCGTTATCTTTGATCTGCAAATATGACCCAGGCGCTATTCTAAGTGCTCCACCGGGCCAAAACAACAGACTATACCCGCGTAGGTAAATCATAATAAAAACTGCCGTAATCAAAGGAGCATCGCATGAGACACAAAGTAACTTTGTATTTGGCTGCGGTTTCAGCTTTTTCTGGAAGCTATGCCCTCACGGCACAAGCGGAAGGTAAACCAGAAGGTTTTATTGAAGGTAGCAGCCTTACTGTTCTAAACCGCAACTTCTATTTCAATCGTGATAATCGTGATGCATCTGCGCCGACTTTCAACAGCGGCAAAGGCAATACCAACGGTTATTCCGAAGCTTGGGCACATGCGATAATCACTAAATTCAACTCTGGTTTTACGCAGGGCACTGTGGGCTTTGGTATAGATGCGTTTGCAATGATTGGCATCAAGCTTGATACTGGTGGCGGGCGCAACGGTGGCCGTAGCAGCTTTGACGTGCTGCCTGTTAACGGTGACGGCGAAGCACGTGATGAATACACTAAGGTGGGTGGAGCAGCGAAGTTTCGGCTGTTTGATACTGTCGTAAAGGTTGGAGATGTTTTCCCCGCAACACCCGTCGTGGCATCGGGAGATTCTCGCTTACTCCCTGAAAGTTTCCGCGGCGTGACGGTCGAAAATAGTAGCATTCAAGGCCTAACCTTGCAGGGTGGTCGACTGCATGCGATGAGCCAGCCTGGTTCCAGCAACTTGAACGATAACTTTGCCACATTTTATGCCGGCCCGGTCAACTCGCCTTGGATTGGGTACGGCGGCGGTGATTACCAAGTCAACGACAACATCACGGTGAGCCTTTACGCCAGCCAATTGAAGGATGTTTGGAATCAATACTATGCCGGTAGCAGCCTCACTTACCCACTCAGCGATGATTTGACGCTTATCGGCGGATTCAACTACTACAAAGCTGTAGATGAAGGCAAGAAGCGCCTGGGCGAATTCGACAACAATATATGGAGCGCCAAGCTCGGCGTCCGGTACGGTGCGCATACTCTTGCACTGTCTCATCAGCGAAACAATGGCGATGACGACTTCGACTACCTTCGTCAATCAGACTCAATCTTCGTTGACAACTCAATACAGTACAGCGACTTCAACTCACCGAAGGAACGCTCTTGGATGCTGCGCTACGACTTGAACATGACCAGCTACGGTATTCCGGGGCTATCGTTCATGACTCGTTATGCCAGAGGTTCTGGTGCAGACTATTCGAACGCCAATCAATTCTATATGCGCACTGATGGTAACGGCGATCCGCTCACGAATCAAAAACGTTGGGAGCGTGATATTGAAGTCAAATACGTCGTACAAACAGGTGCGGCGAAAGATCTTTCCTTGCGATTACGTCAAGCAAATACTCGTGCCACTGCATTCGAATCGGACTTGGATGAAGTACGCCTGATCGTTGAATATCCACTTTCGATACTGTGAGCCCTAAACAAGATCGATTTATTCATGTGACTCGCCTAAAACAAAAATAGCGAGCTTAAAGAATTCACCTTGAGTTGCTTAAATGCTCCTTTGGTAAAAGGTGAATATTTTGCGCCCCCCTGGGGCGCTTTTTTTTACCTAAAATTCGAGTAAATCTTCGAGTACGCGCACCGCGTCCCGATGGAGTTCATGACTGCACCAGTGACCGCCTTCTTCAGCATGAGAAAAATCGCCCTCATCTGCACGGAATAAAATGGCCATAATAAAAAAAACAACCCAACATTTCATAAGGTCAATTCAGCAGTAGAGAAATAACCCGCAACTGGTTGGTCCGAGCCACGATATAATATATCGCGATGTTATCAAGTGTATTGCTCACTGATTACAAGTACGTTATTTAGCCCCCACCCAAGTGGTTTTGAATTATCATTCCTGCCAATGATGACAGCGCATTCGCGTAGTTAAAACAGCTCAGTCATATCGAGACAAAATCCAATGCGAATTCTGGTAATTGAGGACGAAGTAAAAACTGCCGAATATGTGCGCCAAGGCCTTACGGAGAGCGGTTATATCGTGGATTGCGTACATACCGGATACGACGGGCTTTTTCTGGCCAAACAACATATGTACGAGTTAATCATCCTAGATATCAACCTGCCGGAGATGGATGGGTGGCAGGTACTTGAATTGTTGCGAAGAAACAATTGTCTTTGTAGAATTATGATGCTTACTGCTCGAAGTCGCTTGGTTGATAAAATCAGAGGACTAGAGAATGGTGCAGATGATTACCTAATTAAGCCTTTTGAATTCCCGGAACTGCTTGCTCGAGTTCGCGCACTGATGCGCAGGTCTGATAATCCAGCATCTGTTGAGATCATTCGCGTAGCCGATCTGGAGCTGGATCAAAGCCGTCATAGGGCGTTTAGAGACGGTCAGCGTATCGACTTAACAACGAAGGAATTCGCACTTCTGCACTATTTAATGAGAAATACGGGAATTGTCCTGAGTCGTACACAGATCATATCTCAGGTATGGGACATGAATTTCGACTGCGATACAAATGTTGTAGAAGTTTCAATTAGAAGATTAAGAGCCAAGATGGATGATCCTTTTGAAAACAAACTGATACATACACTCAGAGGCGTAGGATATGTTCTAGAAAAACGCTAGCGTGCTGTTCTTGAAGCAATCACATACGCTCCTGTGATTTCGCCGACTCACGGGCACTTCAGGTTTCATCCAAGTTTGTCTTTCACTTGGCGCTTCTGGCCTACCGCGTCGGATATACATTTCGGCGCGCAAAAAACTTGCTAATCGAAGCTTTCAACTCGCCTACCGGTCCAAAACCGTGGTGCGAAAAAACACCATACCCCCCCGAAACAGCGCTCGATAATGCTTATCCACAAGCTGGATTTCAGTGTCCAATGTATGTGGAAGCGTTCAGACCCGCTTTCACTTTAGGTATTTGTGAGTAACGTAGTTGCCGATGATAAAGTGTAGTTCAAGGAACGTGGATTTTTATCAGTTGATACTCTCATAATCTGGTGAGACGAACTACGTGACGGTGCCACGGCGCACATATCCATGTAGTTGCGTGTGGATATGATAAATCTACCGGGGCATGAAGCCTAAGCATGCCATGGAGTGGACAATACGGTCGTGACTTAAAGGTCGCATACTCTATGATCTCTGAAGGCGAGCAAGTGAATCACTCCGGCTCTCTAGATACCTTGCAAGCTCATTGCATAACGCTTTTAAACTCTACAGTGAAAGCTACATATTGAAACGATTACGGCGTTTTGCGTTGATGGTTGACGATATTCGACACCTCCCCTTGCCGTCGGGTTAAGCCGTCACACTTGCTCAATCGTCAGAACTTTTGCATTAGCTTGAGTATCGCCATAAGCGTCCGGGCATCACGCCTTGCGTGATTAAAAAGATTGCGGCAGCAACTGATCGATTTCACTCGCCCGCTGCGTCGGCAGCCGCGTGAGAGCATCCTTCAGATATGCATACGGATCATGACCATTCAGGCGCGCAGACTGGATCAGACTCATGATCGCTGCCGCACGTTTTCCGCTGCGTAAGGCCCCTGCAAAGAGCCAGTTCTTGCGCCCAAGGCCCTATGATCGGATCTGGTTCTCTGCCCAGTTATTGTCTATGGGTACAGCCCCGTCATCGAGGTAGCGCGACAGCGCTGCCCAGCGTTCGAGACTGTAATCGAGTGCTCTGCTGATGGCTGAGACTTCAGGCACGAGGTCACGCTAGGCAATCAACCTGGCGTGCAGCATATTCATCACCCGTACAGCTTTTTCTTGCCGTATTCGGAGTCGTAAATCCGGCCCCAGATCGCGACTTCGCTTTCAATTTCGTACAACAACTGGATATAACGCAGAGCTTGCTCCGCAAGCGTGCTTTTATTCTTAGCGTGCAGCTCAAAGAAATTACGTTGCGCATGAGCCATTCACCCGATCTCGGTCACGTCTAGTTCGAAGCTGGCTTTGTAACCGACACAATCATCGCAGACCAGCTTGTCCTTCCAGTCATTCAGGAAGTTGCGAGCGTGTTCTCCGGCGCGGCTAGGGCTGAAGTCGTGAACCACCGCTGCCGCGTCCGAGAACTGGCTGGTGGCATAGGACCAAATATAAGAACTGTGGGTTTTCTTAGTTCCCGGCATGAGCATTTGCACAGGTGTCTCATCGGCTTGAATAATCTGCTGCCCGAGAACCACGTCGCGCAGCGCATCAACCAGCGGCTGGAACTGAACCCCAGTCACGGCCATCTGGCCACCGTCGGTGAGGCTATGCACGCTAACTCCTCCTCTCTTTCTCTTCGTTAAGTAGCATCAGCCATGAATTCATTCAAAAAGACCGTTCAAGTCATTGCACTCGTTGCAACGCTAAATGCAGCCTCATTGTTACAGGCAGCGTAATCAATTGCCGTCTACAAAGCCCCTAACTGTGGCTGCTGGACCAGGTGGATCGCTTATCTGAAGGAGTGGTCGACTATATGGAAAACAACATTAGCGATATGAACGAGAAGCTCGGCGTACCCGTAAATCTGGCGTCGTGCCACACGGGAGTTGTAAGTGGGAAATTCGTCGAAGGCCATGTTCCGGTCACACAAATTGCTGAACTAAGTCGACGAGCCAATCTGGACGGAATAGCTGCCTTCGGTATGCCCGTGGGATCGCTCGGAATGGAGTCAGGTGACCGACGCAGCGCCTACCCGGTAATTGGGATGAGCAAGTCAAGGGGAGAGACGGTTTTACAGGATTTTCGGGCCCGCTAGGGATGCTCCGATCAACTTGTCGTGCAGCCGCGGCAAGTTGCAATTTTCCAGGCACCTACAGCGTCATTGGACGAAAAGTGACCGAAAAATCATGTACGGAGAGCTTTTTCGACCGGTTCTCCGTGTTAAACGCGAACCTCACCCATACCCATGAGCTGTTTTCGAACCCTCCACAGGTTTGCCAGGGCGAACAGCGTGGTCAACTGAGCCGTGTTTTTCATCAGCCCACGAAAACGTACTTTCACGTAACCAAACTGCCGCTTGATCACGCGAAACGGATGCTCGACCTTGGCCCGTGTCTGAGCCTTGCAGAACTCGATCTTGCGCTTGGCTTTGTACAGTACGCTGCGCTGGTTCAGCTTGGAATAGGTGCTGCGACGCGCTGCAATCTGCCAGATCACCCCCCGATTTTCATGCTCTTCGCGCCTTTCGACACCGGTGTAACCGGCATCTGCATACACGGCGTTTTCTTCGCCATGCAACAGTTCAGCCACCTGCGTGACATCGGCCACATTGGCAGCGGTGCCATGGACGTGATGCACCAGGCCGGACTCGACATCGGCACCGATGTGCGCCTTCATCCCGAAGAAATACTGACCGCCTTTCTTGGTCTGGTGCATCTCGGGATCACGCTTGCCTTCTTTATTTTTGGTCGAGCTGGGGGCATGAATAATGGTGGCATCGACGATGGTGCCTTGGCGCAGCGACAGGCCTTTTTCCTGCAGATAACCATTGATGACCGCAAGGATTGCCGGTGCGAGCTGATGCTTCTCCAGCAAGTGCCGGAAGTTCATGATCGTGGTGTCTTCGGGGATTGGCGCGCTCAGCGTCAGGCGTGCGAACTGGCGCATGGGCGTGATTTCGTAGAGCGCTTCTTCCATGGCCGGGTCGCTCAGGGAGAACCAGTTCTGCAACAGATGGATGCGCAGCATGGTTTCCAGAGGATAGGGTTTTCTACCGCCGCCGGCCTTGGGGTAGAACGGTTCGATCAGCTCCAGCAGGCCTGCCCAGGGCACCACCTGATCCATTTCGGCGAGGAAGCGCTCTCGGCGGGTTTGCTTGCGCTTGCCGGCGTACTCAAAGTCGGAAAAGCTCATCTGGCTCATGGGCGGCTCGGATCAGGTGTTGCGGGGATTCTCGCATAACTGAAGGCTTGTTCGGAGATTCCCTAGTGGCTGAGGAACCGCTCTACTAAACTGGTTGAATACCGGATACCGGGTTTCGAAAAAGCTACAGCCGGCTGATCAAATCTTCCGGCTGGAGTCTGATTAGCGGATCGCTGTATCCAAGCAAATATTAGTCGAAAATTTCCCGTAAAAACGATTTCTTATGATAAACCTGCTCTTCCTGATGCCTCGACTGATTCTGATGGCCGTTCTGATATCCGTCCCGCCAACCACCACCGTGACCAGGCTGCGGCGCGGAGTGGCCGTGCTTAGTGCCGCGTTTGTTGTCATGGTGGCCAGAAGACGGCTGGGCATACACAGGTTCAGACGGAGGTGTACCTTGCAGCGACTGAGATACGCTCTGTGGAAGAAAACGAGCTTCTTGTTCTTCCTGCTGGCTACGCTCGATGATCTTGTCGAGTTCTCCCCGGTCAAGCCAAACACCTCGACATTGCGGGCAATAGTCGATTTCAACGTTTTGACGTTCCGACATTACCAACAGTACTTCTTTGCAAACTGGGCAGTGCATGGTTCTCTCCTCCAGCGAATGAGCTATATAAAACGCAGCAGCCATTTCACCGACGCAGCAGCCGCAAGCCATTGAATACGACGAGCAAGCTCGCCCCCATGTCGGCGAAAACGGCCATCCACAATGTCGCGAAACCAGAGAGAGCCAACGCCAAGAAGACAACTTTTATGCCCAGAGCCAAAATGATGTTTTGCTTTAGAACCGAGGCGGATCGGCGACTCAGGCTGATAAAGTACGCGATTTTTCGAGGGTCGTCGTCCATGATCGCAACGTCAGCTGTTTCGAGAGCTGTCGCTGTCCCTGCGGCTCCCATTGCGAAACCTATATCGGATTGCGCTAAGGCGGGGGCGTCATTAACGCCGTCACCAACCATCCCAACGGCGCCATATCTGCGTTTGAGTTCAGCGACTGCAGTCTGCTTGTCCTCTGGCATCAGATTTCCACGGGCATCCTCGATGCCCAATTGCTCAGCGATCGACCTCGCCGTCGCAGGATTATCCCCAGTCAGCATTACTGGAACCACGTTCAAAGCCTTCAAAGCAGCCACAGCTTCAACACTCTCCGGTCGGACTGTGTCTGCGACCGCGAATATCGCGGCGGGGCCGCTATTGCCGCATAGCACGATCACCGTTTTGCCAGTTTCCTCAAGCCGTGAAAGTCTGGCCTCCAGCTCCGAAGAACACACGCCCAACTCCTCAACCAAACGATGGTTGCCTAGATGCCAAAGATGACCGTCGATCGTGCCTTTCACGCCTCGGCCATTTAGCACACTGAAGTCACTGACAGGCAGAGCCACAGCGCCAGGCTGCTGCGATTTCCACCCATTGACCAATGCTTTCGCTACTGGGTGGGTACTTTGCTCATCAAGACTCGCAGCAATCAAAGTTGCCTTCTCGATAGACAAGTCACTGAATATATCTGAGTCAGTCAGAACTGGCTTGCCCTGAGTCAACGTGCCTGTTTTATCCAGAGCAACCACCTTCAGCAGGCGCCCGCTTTCCAGGTAGGCACCACCCTTGATCAAGATTCCATGCCGTGCGGCTGCGGCAAGACCACTCACAACAGTGACAGGCGTTGAGACGACCAAGGCACAAGGACACGCGATGACCAACAACACCAGGGCCTCATACAACCATTCACCCCACGTACCACCAAGCAGCACTGGGCCTAAAACGGCAACAAGAAATGCCACCGCCACTACGGCTGGGGTGTAATACCGTGCGAACTGGTCAACGAACCTCTGCGTCGGCGCCCGCTGAGACTGCGCATCCTGAATCGCGGCAGCAATACGAGCGAGCGTACTTTCGCCAGCGACTGCCGTGACAGTCGCCTCCACGACGCCGTCTGTCACGATACTGCCAGCATATAGCGGATCCCCCTCTGCCTTATCTACTGGCAAGCTTTCACCAGTGATAGGGGCTTGGTCGAGAGCAGCACGACCAGATTCCACCCTCGCATCCAGCGGTACCCGCGACCCTGTGCGAACACGAATACGGCTGCCGAGAACGACATTCTCAACCGGGTGTTCTTTCCAGCCAGCTTCGGTCATGACTTCCGCAGTCTCAGGAGCTAATGCAGTCAGCGATTTAATCGCGTTACGCGCTCGCTCAAGTGAGAGTGCTTCGATGGCTTCGGCAATAGCGAAAAGGAAAACCACCATCGCGGCTTCCGGCCACTTGCCAATCACCATGGCACCCAAGACAGCCAAAGACATCAAGAAGTAGATGTTCAATGTGAAGTTCTTTACAGCGATCCACCCCTTCTTCAGAGTTGGTAGACCAGCAGTAAGAATGGACAGCGCAGCCAAGGACATTACAGGCAAAGAACCCTCCTGTCCGGTCGTCCAAGCGATCACTTCAGCGGCGATGGCAGCTAGACCGCTGACCGCCAGCAGCCCTTTCAAGCGCGTCGTCAGAGCAGGTGAAATGGCATTCGGGGTTGCGCCGGCCTCGATGAGATTGGGCCCCATATCCAGCGCGGTCAAAGCGATGACTATCGCCTTCGGATCATCCAAGCGATGATGCACTGTCAGCTCACGATCCAACAGATTGAAATCAAGTCGTGCGATGCCAGGCATCGGCTCTAAGCGATTACGAATTAGCCGCTCTTCGGTAGGGCAATCCATCTTATCAATGCGATACCGAACCAGGGTCGTGCCTTCTGGCTCAGCCATGGCCGAATGTGAAGTCACCGCCCCTGCGGAATCCACTTTGCTCAAACAGCAATGGTCGGCATCGGAATGGGCTTGAGCTGAAGTGCCATGATCGTGTGCGCTATGGTCTTGATTATGGTCGGTGGACTTGGCTCCACAAGGCTGAGAATCCTTCGAACCGCACGCATGCGATCCCGTTCTGCCCAAGCTCTCGGCGTGATCAGGCCCATGCTCAACATGATGTGCACGAGAATGAACCTGTTTGGCGAAGGTCTCGCGGGGGTCAGCAGAACAGCAATCGTCCGACTTCGGCACGAGGTGCAATTTGGCTTTCGACGGGTTTTCCTGGCTCATGACGCATCTACCAATAAGGATATGGCGTCATTGAACAGCCTGTAGTAGCTACAGTGTCAAGCAATGAGTTTGAAATTTCGACTGGGCCGAGGGCGCCGCTCGAGTCTACGTCCCTCAGTGCGAGCGCCTGATAGCTGCATGCTGCGATGCATCAGCCAGGTTGGTCAGCACCTCAAATGCCCACTCAGCTTTCACCCTGGGAGTCATGCATATCGAGCAAGTCGTCAATCGCGTTGTGAAGCCTACGAGTAAACGTTTGGAGAAATCCGCCATGATGGTTTTCGACGCCATTGGCATGTGTCGGCTGTAGACCTCTCTAAGCGCTCATTACCATCGGTAGCCGACAGGGTTAAGGGTAGAAATATCCAGAAAGCTCCTCGACACAGTCGCACCAGCATGTCCTCCTCAACAACCCTACTACAAGCTTTTCGGCATTAATTAGGAGATGCCCACTGGAAATCCGGTGACACCTGCTAACCGAGAATAAAACCCCGCCATGTCTGGCGGGGTCTCATCAATCACCCTTCTTGTGCTTATGCACGTCCAGGTCGGGATGCTTAGGCTTGTTCTCGGGGGTTACACGGCGACGCTGGTCTGTCTTGCCGGTTGATTCGGCAATTGGCTTGGGCCCAGGTTTGATGGCCATAGAACTTGCTCCTTCAGTTGATAGGTATATGCCCTGGCAAACGTCTGCCGTGTAAGCGTTCGCTCAGTACGGTCACGAGATTGAGGGCCCCAAACACTATAGCTTGATATTTTTATGCCAGCAGTGGCGCACCACTTTAGTAAGCGTCTGCCGAACACATCTTGCACCAGCCCGTTTGGTGTAGACGGACGCTCGAAAGACCCTGTCGAGACTATCGCGCTATTCGGTTTCAATGGCAGCTTGCTCCCCTATGCTCTTGACTCGTCTAGGAGCAGCAACCAGAGCGAGCCCCAGCAGCGGGTTCGAACAGTGACTCAATAATCGTACAGTCTGGAGTGTTCGAGCCTAGGCATCTTGACTCACACGTGCCTGCCATTGAGAGCAGCTCTATCCGGATCTGCAGGAGCTTAGCTACCTTAGATTCCACTTCTGCCAAGTGCTTCTTGACCACCGACAACGCATCAGCACACGGACGATCAGCATCTGCCGCGAGCGCAATGAGTTCGCGGATATCGTCGAGTGGAAAGCCCAGTTCACGATTCTGCCTGATGAAGATGAGTCGTGACCGATGCTTTTCGGTATAGATTCGATGCCGCCCTGTCGACCGTAGGGCCGGAGGGAGAAGGCCTATTTTCTCGTAGTAGCGAATCGTTTCAATGTGGCAACCCGTTGATTTCGACAGCGCTCCGATTCCTGACATCCAAACTCCCCAAGCATTTTCTTGAACCTGTAGTAGCTACAGATATTAACCTGCTCAATCGAAAAATGATTTCACGCGTTTTAAGGGCATTCCGTGGACAGAGAACAGCTAGAGAAGAACCAGATTCCCGTTTACTTCGTCGCGGTCATTGTCGCGGCTATCGGGGGCCTGCTCGCACCTGATGCCTCTCAAGCGTTAGGTGCGTTGGTGACACCAGCCATCGCTGTGCTGATGTACGCCATGTTTCTGCAGATCCCATTCTTGGATCTTCGCAAAGGGCTTGCAAACAAGCGTTTCATGACCGCGCTGCTGACCGCCAATTTCGTCGCCATCCCCCTGTTGGTTTGGGCGTTGACGATGGGCCTAGCCGACCACCCGGCGATTTTGGTGGGCGCACTATTGGTCTTGCTGACGCCTTGTATCGATTATGTTGTTGTGTTTACCCATATCGGTAAGGGCGACTCCAAACTGACTCTGGCGGCAACACCATTACTACTCGTGCTTCAGCTTGTGCTACTACCCCTCTATCTAGCCTTCATGGTGAGTGATGACTCGGCGGTGGTTATATCGGTCGGCCCATTTGTTGAGGCCTTCGTAGTGCTGATCGCTTTACCCTTGGTCTTGGCAGTAGCAACAGCTGCCGGGGCAAAGGGGTCACGCATCGTTGAGGGCTGGAACAATGTATGGGCTTGGATGCCTGTGCCAGCTATGGCGGCTGTATTGGTCGTAGTGATCGGCTCTCAGATTTCAACGGTGGTCAGAGACATGGACAAGCTGCTGCCTGTTATTCCCGTCTACATTGGTTTCATGCTCTTGGCACCCGTGGTGGGTGCGCTGGTGGCTCGGGCGTTTAAGTTACCGGCTAGCACGGCAAGATCTGTCGCTTTCAGCAGTTCGACACGAAACTCATTGGTAGTTCTACCATTGGCATTGGCCTTGCCCGAGGAAATCAGAGGGCTCGCTGCGGCAGCAGTGATTACTCAAACGCTGATTGAGTTGGTCAGCGAACTAATTTACATCCGAGCAATTCCTGCTTTGGTGTGGCGCAAAATGTAGATGCCAGGGAAGACATAAGCACAAAACACCCTGCGCGATTAAACAGGTGCCCACCTGTGCGGCAGCAGCTTGTTAATCTCACTCGCGCGCCGCGTCGGCAGGCGCGTGAGAACATCCTTTAGATAGGCGTACGGATCATGGCCATTCAGCCGCGCTGACTGGATCAAGCTCATGATCGCCGCAGCCCGTTTTCCGCTGCGTAGCGACCCGGCGAAGAGCCAGTTCTTGCGCCCAAGAGCCCATGGCCGGATCTGGTTGTCGGGTAGTCAGACGCGGTTGCCCGCGTCCAACCCCCTAAGAACCGTGCATGCGAGTTTCCCAGCACACGGCTCAAGCCTCTGCTAAGGCGCCATTGGGCACCCGGTTATACATCGTCGACATTGGCAAATTGCACATCTCGTGGGCAACGCAGGTGGTAAATCTCAAGATTAGCCGCAGCGTCCGTCCCGCCATGACCTAGCTTCACAATATGGCGACTGTGCCACGGTGTGTCTTTGGTCACCGGCTTGAAGCAGGCGCAGCACCTGCCGCCCTGTTGCACCCATACCCGATACAGCTTGGCTCGACCTTTAACGGAAGTGAGCATCTTCTTGCCCCAGCGGGACTCGAAGTACTCATCCCATGCAGGGTCGTGAGGGTTGGCAGCAGCCTTAATCTTGATATGTCGCACAATCGGTGTGTCTGAGGCGTCTACTAGCGTGTACTGACGCTTCCGACCATCGGCGGATTTTTCAGTACACGAGAACACCCAACGGCGCGCCCCTTGTACTTTGAAATACCGATCCTTCACCCATCGGCGTGTCTTGCGAGGGTGGCGACGTACCGCCCATCGCCAGAGCATTTCCCACACTGCGCTGTCCACCTGGTTGAAGACCTTCTTGGCGACGACATGACTGTGATAGTTCGCCCAGCCCCGTAGAACCGGGTTGAGCAAACCTATCAAGTTAGCCTGTCGTATCGTTTTGTTGGTCTTGATCAACTCTCGCAGCTTGGCAAGTAGAGCCCCGATGTTCGCCTTGGACGGCTTGATCAGGAGCTTGCCGTTGTACTTGCGCAGGTTCCATCCGAGGAAGTCGAACCCGTCCCCTATGTGCGTTATCTTGGTTTTTTCCGGAGAGAGGACAAGTCCACGCTCTGCCAGAAATTCAACCACGGCGGGCCTGACTTCATTCTCCAGCCATTCTTTCGAACAACCAGTGATGATGAAATCATCTGCATAACGCACCACGCGCATTTTTCGGGCTGTCCACTTCGCGTTGGGAAATCTCTTCGCCAGCATCGCTTCCAACCCATCCAGCGTCATGTTCGCCAACCCCGGGGATATGATGCCTCCCTGCGGGGTTCCGGCGTGGCTGGGGAATAGCTGCTTTTGGTAGACATAACCAGCCCGGAGCCATTTCTGCAAAATCGCCTTGTCCATGGGAATGTTGGCGATCAACCAGTCATGGCTGATATTGTCGAAACAGCCTTGAATGTCGCCCTCTAACACCCATTCCGCGTTTGCTTTTCGTGACAGCACACCAAAGCACTGTGCGACGGCATCCGCAGTTGAGCGTTCCGGCCTGAACCCATAAGAGTTCGGGTCGCCGGTAGTTTCCGCTATCGGTTCCAGAGCCAGCAGATGAAGCGCCTGCATGGCCCGGCATTTCATCGCGGGAATTCCAAGAGGTCTCGTTTTGCCGTTTTTCTTCGGAATAAGCACTCTCCGAAGCGGGAGCGGCGAGTAACCTCGCCGCGTCAACGACTCTATCGCGCCGAGCTTGGCCCTAGGCGTATTCCAAGTAACCTTGTCCACGCCGGGGGTATTTTTGCCTTTGTTTTCAGACACCCGTTTCACAGCAAATGCCTTGCCACTGAACGAGTGAGTCAGCAGCCATTGCAGGGCTTTCACCTTGTTATGTCTGCCATCTTGTACAGCCTTCACAATACGCGCTTGCAGCCCTCTGACACGACGTTGTACGGCGATCCAATCGATGCTGTCCCACGACGTGCCGGAAGGTGCACACGCCAATGCTGCTGCGTTCATTTGCTCTCCTTCCGTTGAAAGGGTTCTACCTACTCTCGTGTGAAGAGAGACCATGAGGACGTCTGCCCGCTTTCGCGTGAAGTGATGTTTCAACCTCTATCCAACCCATTACAGGACGGCGTTCGCTTTTTCCTCGTTCCTTCGCCCGCACCGCCATGGGCAATTTTTACAAACGGCTTTCCCTGACGGGAGCGATACGGGATTTCCACGTTCCGCTTACTGAAGTGCGTCGGGTTAGGTGCCTGCTATCGACCGGGAGGCATGTGGGTCACGAATGCGTAGTAGAAAGACGCAGTTCCCACCTCCATTACCATTTTGGTTCGAGCGTGTAAGCCATTTCCGCTCGCTTAATTTAACGATCGTTGCGCAGATTCACGTGTGTTCACCATACCAACTATCTAGCACTTGTCCGGCCATGGCTGCCAGAAGGGTACGCCTCTCACGATTGGTACCCCGCACCTTGCGGCGCCTCGTAACATTGTCGAAGGCGCTCTTGATTCAGCCTTCTAGATTCACCCGGTGACACGGGTGGTTCCCACCAAGGGGGAACAACTTCATTAAGCGACTTCGTGTCGCACCTCCGCCCAATTATTATCAATGGGAACCGCCCCGTCATCGAGGTAGCGCGACAGCGCTGCCCAGCGTTTAAGGCTGTAATCGAGCGCTCTGCTGATGGCCGAACCTTCGGGCACAAGATCACGCTGCGCGTTCATCCAGGCATGCAGCCTATCCTTCACCGGTACGGCTTTTTCTTGCCGTATTCGGCGCCGTAAATCCGGCTCCAGGTCTCTGACTTCTCTTTCGATTTCGTACAACAACTGGATATAGCGCAGGGCTTGCTCGGCGAGCGTGCTTTTATTCGTAGCGTGCAGTTCAAAGAACTTGCGCCGTGCATGGGCCATGCAGCCGATCTCGGTCACGCCGAGTTCAAAGCTGGCCTTGTAGCCGCCAAAATCGTCGCAGACCAACTTGCCATTCCAGTCCTGAAGGAAGTCGCGAGCATGCTCTCCGGCGCGACTGGGGCTGAAGTCATAAACCACCGCTGCCACATCCGAGAACTGGCTGGTAGCGTAGGACCACACATAGGAGCGGTGGGTTTTCTTTGTTCCCGGCATGAGCATCTGCACCGGTGTTTCATCTGCGTGGATGATTTGTTGCCCAAGCACTACTTCGCGCAGCGCATCGACCAGCGGCTGCAACTGAACTCCGGTCACGCCAACCCATTGAGCCAAGGTTGAACGTGGAATCGCCAAGCCCGCTCGACCTAAGATCGATTCCTGACGGTAAAGCGGCAGATGGTCAGCAAACTTGGCGATCATGACGTGTGCGAGCAGGCCCGAAGTCGGGATGCCCTTATCAATGACCTGCGGCGGAACCGGTGCCTGGATCAGCGTTTCGCAGTTATCGCAGACCCACTTGCCACGGACATGGCGTTCGACGGTGAACACGCCGGGCGTGTAGTCCAGCTTCTCGCTAACGTCCTCACCGATGCGCTTCAGGGCGCAGCCGCATGGGCGGTGAGTGTTGTCCGGTTCGTGATGGATCAACGTTCGCGGAAATTCTGCCGGCAATGCCGTGCGCTTGGGCCTTAGCTTTTCCTCGGTCGCCTCTGGTGCTATTTGCAACGCCTGAAGCTCGGCCTCAATCGCCGCGATATCAGTATCGATCAGGTCATCTAGCAGGCTGGCCTGTTCAGGATTCATCTGCTCGCTGCGCTTGGCAAACTTCAAACGCTTGAGCTGGGCGATCTCGTGGGTCTGTTTCTCAATGACTGTTTGATCACGGTTGATTTTCTTGCCCATAGTGTCGACTTGCGAGAGCAACTGCGCTGCGAGGACGCGCAGTTGATTGGGAGACAGTTGGTCGAGATTGGGCGAAGAAGTCATACGCCGGACTTTGCCAGAGCGGGCGTTTCGCGACGATAGACCGATAGGCTAATGGCTGCCGTTAAAGCAGTGTGATCGAGCCTCCAGAACCTGCGCGTTGCCATGGCAGCCCCAGCAACAACGTTTGAAGTTGCTCGGCATCCAGTTCCATCTCAGGACCATGGCGGATGCCAGGCCAGTGGAACTTGCCTTGGTTTAACCGGCGCGCCGCCAGCCATATTCCGAAGCCGTCATGCACCAGCACTTTCATGCGATTGGCGCGGCGGTTGGCGAACAGATAAGCGCAGTGCGGCTGCGCCGCACCGAACACCGCGATCACCTTGGCTAGCGCCGTTTCGGTGCCTGCGCGCATGGCCATCGGTTCGGTGGCGAGCCAGATGGAGTCGATGTGAATCATCGCAGAATATCTCGAAGAAAAGTCGCGCAGGCGGCAGCACTTTCAGTGGGCCAGTCCACTTTGATGATGGCGCGCGGGTGCTGTATTTCAACGCAGATATTCGATGATGCTGGATGGGAGTTCGCCCCCGCAGGTGGGTGTGCCGGAATTTTCTGCGTTTGCAGCCGAATCCATTTGTGGACGAGGTTTGCGTTGAGGCTATGGCCGAGCGCGACGCTGGCAATCGAAGCGCCTGGTTGGGCGCACTCTTGAATGATCTGGGCTTTGAAGGATTTGGAATAGGAACGGCGTGTTGGCTGCATGAAATACCCGCTTGAAAGGCTAGAATTGGTGTCCACTTAATTTAAATGCACACCATGTCTTCGCTTTGCAGAGCTGGGTAGATGACCTGGCCGGACGGTTACCCACTTTATTCTGACTCCGCAGATCATTATCACGGGTTTTTAAGACTTTACTCCGCGCAGTGGGGCTACGGTATATGGCTTTACCCAACACCTTGCAACAGGCATTTCGACGGTGATGGCGGATTGGGCAAAAGCAGCCAGTGAGGGTGTTTTTTTGGCTATGCCGGCAGCTCTCAGATTACTTGCCTGCAGTTGATGGCCAAGAAAATCGCCGTGATTCAAAGCACGTCGGGAGATGTGCCAGATTCTGGTCTCGACTCGCTGAACCAAGATGGTGATTCAGTTGAAATGACACTTGCAAGGCAGCTCATTGCTTCATAGTTTGACGGCCACCTTCGGGTGGCCATTTTTTTATAACGATCCCAATTTACCAGCGGCCAACTCGACACTTCAAAAACCATGCGTCCTGGAAAACCTATTTCCTGATGCACCTAAGAGACTGGTTTGAGAGGGTGTATTCGCTTTTGCGCGAGGACGCCCATGAACCTACCACGCCCTACTCGAACCACAGCGATACTCAGTCTGTGCCTTGCATTATTGGCAGGCATTCTGTGTTATGAGCATCATCAACTCTCCCAACTCCGCACCAGCTTGGCTGCGACTGCAGACAAAGAGTCGCTCGATGCGTTGTTGACGCGGCTTGGCAAAGTCGATGAGCGACTGGGCACGGTAGCCGGCAACCACCTGGTGACCAACGAGGACTTCCGAGCCGGGCAGCAGGCTTTATCGAATCGAATTGATGCCGCACAAGCGTATGCAAAGCAAGCGACGGAGTCAGCGCAAGAAATCTCTCAAAATGCTGCGTCTGCTGGTGAATTGCTAGTCCTCAAAGCCAGCGTCGAAACACTCGATAGCCGTCTTCAAGAACTCAGTCAGTCACGCATCAAACAAACCACTGCTGTGCCCCTCAAGCCCAAGCCTAAGCCCGTTGCCCGCCAACCAAAGCGGCCAAAACCGCCCGCTACCGCCACTGTCACACCGCAAACACCCCCTTTTACCGTTGTCGGTATCGAGTATCGCGGCGGTGAACGCTTTTTGTCCGTAGCACCGCCTGGCAGCACGCAGTTGAATCAAATTTACCTTATCCGACCTGGTGACGCTGTGGCGGGCACCGCCTGGCGACTCAACGCGCTGGACGGAAGATCCGCACGCTTTGACGTGGCCGGAACACCTCAAACCGTAACCGTCGCGCAATAGGACCTCCTTTATGCACTCCCCTACCACTTCCTCGAAAACAATGAAGCCCAGGAACATTTTGGGTTTCATTGCAGGCTTGGCCACCTTCGCGTTTGCATACGGCTGTCATGCGGCTTCGGGGCAATCAACGTCGATCTCGAACACTCAGAACAGTGAAGTTCACAACTCTTCTCAAGGAGCAAGTCAGACAGAACTCGCCCGCGAGTGGGGATTGACCCCCCAAGAATGGTCCCGTTTTCAAACTGTGATGGAGGGTCCTCGCGGAATCTATTCGCCAGGCCTGGATCCTCTGACAGCACTTGGCATCGAAGCGAAGTCGGAGGAGGAGCGGCGACGCTATGCAGAGCTGCAGGTGCGAGCCGAGCGACAGCGTATCGATAAGGAACTGGCGTACCAAAGGGCCTATGACCAAGCCTTCGCACGTCTTTACCCCAATGAAAAAGTCATCCAACTATCGTCCAACCCTGCATCTGCTCCTGGCTCGGGAGCGTTAACTGCTGTGAAAGGCACTGGACGACTAGCCGTTTTTGTTCAAGACAGTTGCAACGCATGTATTGACCGCGTCAAAGACTTACAAAACCAGAAACAGTCCTTTGATCTGTACTTCGTTGGTAGTCAAGGTGATGACGAAATAATTCGCCGCTGGGCCATCTTGGCTGGAGTCGAACCGGCCAGCGTGAGAAGCCGACAGATCACATTGAATCACGATGCCGGTCGATGGCTTGGCCTTGGACTCGGCGGTGAGCTGCCGGCCGTGGTACGCGAGGTGAATGGACAATGGCAGCGTCTGTAATTCGCGCGGCTTTAACGGGGGGGCTACTGCTCACCGCGGCATTTGCTAACGGTGCCGAGGTTCCGCCACCGGCCTATCAGTTGATTGCCCTGCCTGCCGGCGTTCCGTCCGAGGTGCTGTACTCCGTTGCACTGCAAGAGAGTGGCACCCGACTTCGCGGCCAGATCGTCCCCTGGCCCTGGACGTTGAATGTCGCCGGCGCCGGATATCGCTTTGCGACACGCAGCGATGCTTGCAGAGCGTTGATGATCGCCCTTCAGACCGCAGGCCCAAATAGAGTCGACGTCGGGCTTGGACAAACCAACATCGGTGCCAACGGCCACCGTTATAGCTATCCCTGCGAAGGGCTGGATCCGTACAAAAACCTCTCGGTTACGGCCCAGATCCTGGCTGAGCAAAAAGCCAAAGGAGGCGACTGGATCACCGCTGCTGGTCGGTACCACCGCCCTGCCGGAGGCGAACCCGCTGCCCGATACCGACGAGCTTTTGCCAAACACCTCAGCCGGGTCACCGGTATCAACCTGATGGCGAATAATCCATGAATAGATTGCTGCATCTGCCTGTTTTGCTGTCTTTGGCCTCCCCCATGGCAGTGCATGCCACCTCGCTGATTGTTGTTGAAGACCGAGGGGGTGTTTCCGCTCTGCCCTACTACCAGTACTTGGCTCCAGAACCTACTGAGCAGTCAGCACAGTCAGAGAATATTGGTGTGCGTGGGCAAGGCTCGTTTCCAGTGCGCTCTGACCAACTGACACCCGGGCAGGTACAGGGCCGGGTAATCAATGCACCTGGCCTGCAACCATTGTTTCTTGTAGGCGACGATGAAAGCTCCAGAAAGTGGTTATCACAGCGCCGCGATCAGTTACAGCAACTGCAGGCAGTGGGCCTTGTGGTTAACGTGGCCAGCGCCGAGCGGTTTGCCGAAATCCAACGATGGGCAGGAAATCTACAGTTGGTCCCGGCTCCATCAAATGATCTGGCACAGCGCTTGGGAGTCCAGCATTACCCGCTGTTGATCACTGCCACAACGATCCAGCAGTAACCAGGGTATGGCCTCTCTTACGCACATCACCTTGGTCATCAAGCAACCAGATGACCCACGAGCAGGCCAACTGCTTTTTGAACAGGTCACCTATGTCGCCAAGCTCTATGGCGGCACCGTCATCGCCCGCGTACCTGGTGACGAGGTGGAGCTATGTCAGCGGCTAAAAGAACGACTGCCCGAGGCAGTTGAGCAAGCGAGGCAAGAGTTGGCCAATTCATCATCACGCATGAAAGGAGGATCCCGGCCCCATGAAGCTGACCAAGAAGCAACGCTGCGAGCTTCACGCTAAATTCGCGGGCCATTGCGCATACTGCGGTGTGCTGTTGGGTGACCGGTGGCATGCGGACCACATGGAAGCAGTATGGCGAGAACCAGAGAGGGTGGACGGCAAGTACTCCGGTGCCATCATTTTGGGGCGGCCAGAGAACCACGCCATCAGCAACATGATGCCCGCGTGCGTGCCGTGTAATTTGAGCAAGGCAGCGATGCCACTAGAAGTCTGGCGAGAGCGCATTGCTGGACACGTCAACTCCCTTAACAGCTACCACCCCATATACCGCCTGGCCAAGTCCTATGGGCTGATCGCTGAGACAGGCAAGCCAGTCGTTTTCCATTTCGAAACAGTGGGGCCATTGTCCCCTTTCACTCATAGGAAGTGATCCATGACCACCTCCTACACCATTGAGTCGTTACTACGCCCTGCTGTTGAGCTGTACACAGTTTGCGTATGTGCCGCTGCGGCGTTGCTCTGTATTTTCGCGCCCTGGGCGGTTGCTCTGACGCCTTTATTCGGCATGGTTGCCGGTACAGGCTTTCTGGGTCTAGGGTTCGTCCGCCTCAAACAAGCGTTGGTAGTGCTGCGTTACCGGCGCAATATTCGGCGCCTACCCCACTACACCATGACCAGCAAAGACATGCCGGTCAGCAATGAGCGGCTATTCATCGGTAAAGGCTTTCGCTGGACCCAAAAACATACTCAGCGGTTGATGGAGACTTACCTCCCAAAGTACGCCGAGTATGTCGAGCCCACGTCTATCTATACCTTTGCTCGCAGAATTGAGGAGCGTCTGGAGTTCGCACCCTTTCCACTCAAATTGCTGTCAAAGGCTACCTCGTGGGATGTGCCATTTAACCCGGCGCGTCCACTTCCTCCAGTCGGGGGGCTACCGCGCTTACACGGTATAGAGCCGAACGAAGCGGATGTCAGCCTGCCACTGGGTGAGCGGGTTGGACACTCCCTTGTATTGGGGACTACTCGTGTTGGAAAAACCCGCTTGGCAGAGTTGTTTATCACCCAAGACATCAGGCGTACCCGCCGTAGCCCCCGGCGCCGCGTTCATATGGGGCGCCGCGTGCAACCCGTTCATCGAAGCCAGCGCAATGTAGAAATGGACCTGGACCGCGAAGTGGTGATTGTCTTCGATCCTAAAGGCGACGCAGACCTCCTGAAGCGCATGTACATCGAATGCAAGCGCGCAAACCGACTGGAGGAATTCTACGTGTTCCACCTAGGCTGGCCCGATCACTCCGCTCGCTACAACGCCGTCGGCCGGTTTGGTCGGATCTCGGAGGTTGCCACCCGCATTGCCGGCCAACTTTCGGGGGAAGGCAATTCCGCGGCATTCCGGGAATTCGCCTGGCGTTTCGTCAACATCATCGCGCGCGCCCTCGTGGCACTGGGACGTCGGCCGGACTATGAACAGATCCTCAAGCATGTGACAAACATTGACGCGCTGTTTATTGAGTATGCGCAGAAGCACTTTGCTGAAAATGATCCCAAAGCCTGGCAAACCATCGTTGAGCTGGAAGGAAAGATCGATCGTAAGAACCTCAGTTTCGCCATGAAGGATCGACCGCTACGCGTGGTGGCCCTGGACATGTACCTCACTCAGCAACGCATCTCCGACCCAGTGATGGAGGGTCTGCGATCAGCCGTACGCTATGACAAAACCTATTTCGACAAGATCGTGGCCAGCCTTCTGCCATTGCTGGAAAAACTGACCACAGGCCGGATTGCAGAGCTGCTATCTCCCGACTACATGGATCTTGAGGACCCACGACCAATCTTTGACTGGATGCAGATCATCCGCAAACGGGCAGTGGTCTATGTCGGCCTGGACGCTTTATCTGATACAGAGGTAGCTGCAGCGGTGGGCAACTCGATGTTCAGCGACCTGGTGTCAGTTGCGGGTCACATCTATAAGTTTGGCATCGATGATGGCTTGCCCGGGGCCACCGGCGGCAAGGTAGCAATTAACGTACATGCGGACGAATTCAACGAACTGATGGGCGATGAATTCATACCGATGATCAACAAAGGCGGTGGTGCCGGCATGCAGGTCACGGCCTATACCCAAACCATGAGCGATATTGAGGCAAAAATCGGTAACCGGGCTAAAGCTGGCCAAGTCATCGGTAACTTCAACAACCTGTTCATGTTACGTGTACGTGAGACTGCAACCGCCGAGCTGCTGACCAACCAGTTGCCAAAGGTCCAGGTGTTTACCAGTACACCAGCAAGCAGTGCAAACGACGCTATTAACGGCAACACCGCTTTCACCTCTAACACTCACGATCAGATCCAAAGTGTCAGCGTACCGATGATCGAACCGGCGCATGTGGTTGCCCTACCCAAGGGGCAATGCTTTGCCCTGATAGAGGGCGGGAATTTGTGGAAGATTCGTATGCCGTTGCCGGCAAGCGATCCCGATGAAGTGATGCCCAAGGATCTTCAGGCCTTGGTTGAGGGCATGCGTAAAGGATCCGGAACCAGCAGCGACTGGTGGCAAGCACCGGGATATGACGCACTAAGTGAGTCGCTTCCTGATGACTTGGTAGACGACTTCCGCCAGATGGCCAATAACGGAAAAGCCGCATAGGCTTGAAGGAACAGAGCCATGGCCGATATCGCGGAAAAAGCCCAGCAACAGCAGGAAGGTCAAAAAAACTTCCTGGGCATGCTGTTCTCTACCCCTTTTCATTTCTTGGGGGTGATGTTCGGCTCCTTGCTCGGCGCCATCGTCGTTGAATGGCTTTGCATGTACACGTTCTGGCCGGATGCCGGCTGGAAACATGCTCAGCAGATGTTCCAACATGAACTGGGCTGGCTGTCCCAGGATCTGCTGCACAGCGTTGTCATCAAAGAACCGGGGCGTACGGCAACCTGGCTGGCACAAACGGTCTATGACTGGCTGATGGTGAAAACCGGCATGCAGGACAATATAAATGCACTGACACAGTACGCTCGCTCAACATCACCACAACAAACGGGAACCTTGAACCTTCGCTACGAACTCGGTCGGGCGATGATCAAATTCCAGGACTATGGCTTAGCCGCGTTATACACAGTCCTGACCTTCTGTGTGCGAATGGTCATTCTGACGTTGACGATTCCGCTGTTCGCACTGGCGGCGTTCACTGGCTTGGTCGATGGCCTGGTGCGGCGTGATCTACGAAAATTCGGCTCCGGCCGCGAGTCAAGTTACCTGTATCACAAAGCCCGGGGGACGATCATTCCGCTGACCATCGTGCCCTGGACGGTCTACCTGGCCATCCCCATCAGCATCAGCCCCCTTTTGATTCTGTTGCCCTGCGCCGTGCTGTTGGGTGTGTCCGTTTACATCACCGTTTCAAGCTTCAAAAAATACCTTTAGGAGCTGCCCATGCAGTGGACACAAGAACAGCAGCCCATCATCCATTCCACGGCTGACAAGCTACTGGTTCAGGCTTTTGCCGGTACCGGCAAAACCACCACACTGGTGGGCTACGCCACACAACACGCCTCGGTGAAAATGCTCTACCTCTGCTACAACAAATCCGTCGAGCTCGCTGCCAGGGGCCGCTTTCCACGCAGAAACGTGGTGTGTAAGACGGCGCATGGCCTCGCATATGCAGTCTATGGCAGTCAGTACGCCACCAAGCAGACCAATAACTTACGCCTGACGGACATCGCAAGGGCCATCAACACCCAGGACTGGGAGCTCGTGCGGGATGTCCTCAGCACGCTTAACAACTTCATGGCCAGCGCCGATGACGAGTTGGGCCGTGTGCATTTTCCCAGATTCCAGGGGCAACGAATGCTCACAAGTGCCCAGGAACGTTTCCTGAACAATGCTTTAAACGTGGCTAAAACCATCTGGAACCGGATGATCGATCTGCAGGACACAGCAATGTCGATCACCCATGACGCTTACTTGAAGCTGTATCAGCTAAGCAAGCCCGACCTGAGCGAACGATTTAACGCCATTCTGCTCGACGAAGGTCAAGACGTGAACCCAGTTATTGCCGACATAGTAAAAATACAACGGGTCCGCAAGGTGGCAGTCGGCGATCCCCACCAGCAGATCTATCGCTTCCGCGGCGCAGAAGATGCGCTCAACAGCGACTGGATGGCCGACGCCGAACGTCACTACCTGACCCAAAGCTTTCGCTTCGGCCCTGCCGTCGCGCATGTGGCCAACATCATTCTTTTTTACAAGGGTGAGACACGAAAGCTGCAGGGGTTAGGTTGCAATACCCTGGTTAAACGGGCTCTGCCTGAAGAGCTACCGCATCGCACGTTTATCCATCGTACCGTGACCGGCGTCATCGAGAACGCCCTGCAGCTGGTCGCAAGCAACCCCAAGATTTTCTGGGTCGGCGGTATCGACAGCTACTCGCTACGCGATCTGGAAGATTTATACCTATTCAGCCGCAACCGTAACCATGAGGTGCAGAACCGCAGGCTGTTGAGAGATTACCGGGACTTTTCACAGTACGTGGAAATAGCCGAGGTAAGCCAGGATACGGAGATGTTGCGATCGATCAAGATCATTACAGCCTATCCGGACCTGCCCCAGCGGATCCAAACCCTACGTTCCCGCTCTGTAGATAACGAGCTCGACGCCACCGTGACACTCACGACTGGGCACAAGGCCAAGGGGCTGGAGTGGGACTTTGTCAGCCTGTATGACGACTTTAGCGCTGATCCGCTTTCACCCGATATCGATCAAGGTCGTAAAGATGACGAGTTGAATTTGCTGTACGTGGCGGTGACGCGAGGGATGAAGATCCTAGCGTTGAACTCAATGGTGCTTTCTATCATGCAGCGCTATGTCGATGCTCGGACCTCTGCACTCCAACCTCAGAAATCACGCGCTTAGCAACAAACTATTTCAGATTGCTGGCACGCGCTTATTATTGAAACCCTGGTAGCTCTGCACATTGAGGACGTCGCCATGGGCCGTCAGAAATTTGAATACCACACTGAGTTCTCTCCCTTTCAGTACGTTGTCAGAACCAAAAAGCTCTTCATGTTCAAGTCCGAAGAGCCCACCACTGAACCCGACACCCAGGGTTTTCTGGAAGATTCTGAACGTCAAAACCGCCTTGCTCAATTAGGCAGCGAAGGCTGGGAGCTGGTCAGCGTGCAGCCCGTGGTCAAAGGAGAAGTCAAGGTTGGCAATCAAAACGCCCAAGGCTGGGCTTACGGATTCGCCTTGCCCATCGGGTATCTGCTGTTCTTCAAACGCCCTATCCACTGTGATTGATGGTGTCAGTACCGTCAGAAGAAATCCTTACAGTCCTGAATATGGTTTTCTTGCGGCGACCATAGCTTGATCACGGCAAGCTGACGGCATCAGGAATGACTAGAGCCCAGCCGTGATCCAGTACCCGCGTCTCACTGCACTCACTTGCCGACTTGCCTTGCCAGGCCTCATCGCACTTTTTGGATGCGGCCTGCCTGTCTCTCATGCGACCGCTGCTTCAGCCTCCGAACAGGCCAACCTGGACGTGATGATCCGCCAGTTGAATGCCTTAGAGGACACCGCACGTCGTAGCGCTCAAGTGGCCGACGAACCTGGCAAGCGTTACTTCTTCGATTACCAGCGTCTAGCAGGTGATATCGCTCGAATTCGTCATGGGTTGGAGGGCTATCTAACCCCAACCCGAGCCCAGCCTCGTGATCCTGTTGAGCTGTCAGGCCAATACACGACCGAAGGACGCAAGCCATGAGCATGAGCGGCGCTCAGGCTGCTGCGTTTCAAGCGGCAGGAGGATTTCCTGCCTCGACGAGCTACCTGTTTTTCGTCGGCGTCGCTGTAGCCATCATCTTTATGTGGGGCGCCTGGGCTATCTGGAGCTGCTACCGAGGATGGGCCACTGGCAACCTTGATCGAACGATTGCCTCGACCTCGCTCGTCCGCATCCTACTGCTTTGCATGATCCTCACCACATTTGTTCTTAGTTGACCCTATGGGAGATACACCATGACTTCATTCTTAAAACCGGGCCGCATGCTGATCGGGTTGCTTGCTCTCCCCCAACTGGCCATGGCGGCTCTTCCGCAGTCTCAGCCTCCTACCCGGGGGGAAGGCTCTAACCTGATGCAAACCATGCAGAACTACGCCTTTGACGGTTTTACTTTGCTTGGCCTCATCATCTGCGCAGTCATTTTCAGTGGCGTTGCTTGGCATGCCTTCGGCACCTACCACGAAATTCAACTTGGCAAGAAAAAATGGGGAGATCTGGGGGCGACAGCCGCCGTTGGCGTCGCCATCCTCGGTGTCGCCATTTTTCTGGTCACCAAGGCTTCAAATATTCTTTAAAAGAGCCGTGGCCATGACAGAACTCTCAGACGATGGGACCCTGATTTTCCTCCCTGTGCGATTGAACAATCAGCCAGTCATCATGGGCGGCCTTACCGCTGACGAAATGTGGGCCACCTTGGCGTTGAGCACCGGCGCAGGGCTGGTTATCGGTATTCCGGCCGCGATATTGACCCAGATTTGGGCACTTATCATCGGCGCCGCCATGCTCTGTGCTGTCCTAGGGCTGTTTCTTGCCAGTCGTTTCTTGCGTCGGTGGAAACGCGGCCGACCTGATACATGGCTATACCGCCAGATGCAATTGAACATCGCGCGGTTCTTTCCTACCTGGAATAAAGCCCTGCTGATTACTCGTACAGGTGCGTGGACCTGTCATCGAACGGAGGTTCAATGACTTACCGTAAAAAAGTAGACGCCCAACTGGCCCACATTAACAGCCTGCGCATGGTCATTGGTTTTCTCATTGCCCTGGGTCTGTACATGGCTTATGGCTGGCAGAGCGCACCGCGTGACCTAACTGTTCATGTACCTCCAGATCTACGTTCAGGTAGCACCCGTAAGTGGTGGGATATTCCACCGGAGTCGGTATACGCCTTCGGTCTGTACATTTTTCAGCAGATGAACCGTTGGCCCGTTGACGGTGAAACCGACTACGAGGACAACATTACCCGCTTGGAAAGCTACCTGACTCCCAGCTGCAAAGCCTACTTGCAGAAAGATTTCGAGCTACGCCGCAATAGCGGGGAACTGCGCAAACGTGAGCGGGGTGTATTTGAAATTCCAGGCAGAGGCATCGACGATAAGTCTGAGCAACATATTGAACAGCACAGCATCAATGACTGGACCGTCAACCTGGACATCACCGCTGACGAGCACTACGGCGGGGAGCGCGTAAAGCGGGCATTTGCTCGCTATCCGTTAAGAATTATCCGATTCGACGTCGATCCCGAAAAAAACCCATTCGGCTTGGCCTGGGACTGTTATAGCAGTAATCCACAACGCATCGAAGTCTCCGCAGAAACGACCAGAGCAGGAGGCAAATGATGACACGCCGCCTACTGATCATCGGGCTCGTAGCCCTTCACTTCTGCGGGTTGGCCAACGCCGTCGAAATCCTGCGCTGGGATCGTATCCCTATAGCACTGCCCTTGATCGTGGGTCAGGAGCGTATTGTCTTTGTGGACCAAAACGTACGGGTGGGTCTGCCTCGTAACCTCGTCGACAAACTGCGCGTGCAGAGCACCGGTGGTGCCCTCTACCTGTTGGCGAAAGAGCCGATTGAACCGACTCGCTTACAGCTGCAGAACATGAACTCCGGTGAGATCATGCTCGTGGATATCATCGCAACGGTAGGGAAACCAAATCAGGTCGCATCCGAGCCGGCTAAAATTGTAGCCGGGGACAGTCCCGCCCCGCGTTACGGCCAAGTCAACGCCAAACCTACAAGCAACCATTCAACTTCTTCCACGGCCCAAGCCAGCGCTCAAGCCGAGGAGGATGAGGACGCGCCGAAACCGCGTCGTGAGACCCCTCTTCCGGTGGTCATGACGCGCTATGCCGCACAGATGCTTTACGCGCCCCTACGCACCGTTGAGCCCGTGGAGGGGATTGCTCAGATCAATCTGAAGCGCGGTTTGGACCTCACCACCCTAATGCCGATATTGCCGGTCGAAGCCTCTGCGTTGGGGTCGTGGCGGTTAGACGAGTATTGGGTCACGGCGGTGAAGCTACGTAACACAAGCGCCCAAAACCTCACATTGGATCCGCGTGACCTGATGGGTGACTTTGTCACCGCGACTTTTCAGCATCCCTACCTTGGCGCCAAAGGTGATTCCAGCGACACCTCGACGGTCTACTTGGTGACCCGTGGTCATGGTCTAGCCGAATCGTTATTGCCGGCCGCCATCAGCCAGATCGATCCGAAGGGAGGCCGTCGTGAAGAGTAATCCACTTGTTAAATACCTGGTCATACCGTTCGCGATCCTGGCGATATACGTAGTGGTCAAATTATTCAATCGCGAAAGTGCCGACCAACAGGTTCATGCGCCGGAAACGGTTGTACTTAGTACGAAGGAGGCTAAAAAGCTTGGGGTTGACGGAGATACACCCAGCGACACATTGCGCACCATTGTCGTGGAAAGCAGACAACTCAAGGACCAAGTCTCCAATGCTTTGAAGAACAATGACGAACTAAAGCAACAGAACATCGAGCTGCAAAAACGCCTGCAGAACATCGACCTCAACGTCGATAACAAACTGCAGAACGTTCAGCAAACGATGAAGCAGGAGGCGCAACAACAGAGCCAAACCCTCTTGGACACACTGCAGCAGCAGTACAATACCCTGAGCAGCAAATCGGGCAGTGGCAATGAGTCTGGATCTGATTTGCCGATCGGCTTCGGCGTTCAGCCAGGTGACGGTCAAGGCTTCAAAGGCGGACCTGGCGCGGACGTTGTTTGGATAGAGCCGCAGGACGCAACGCCGGTCGATGTCAACGGCAAGCCCATCGCTGCAGGGACAAATCAAACGGCAAGCGGCTTCAACTTCCCGACCTCTTTTGGCGAGTCCGTGGACCGAGGACAAAATGCACTGCGCACGGGCGCTCAAAGTGTTGCGAATGAAATCTCGCCACAGGAGGCCCGCAAACAGGTGCGCAAGGTCTACACCTTGCCGCAGAACTCGACATTGATGGGTTCGGTGGCCATGTCCGCGCTGATCGGCCGGGTGCCCATTGACGGCACTGTCAACGACCCCTACCCGTTCAAGGTATTGATCGGGCCGGACAATCTCACGGCCAACGGCATCGACTTGCCCGACGTCGCCGGCGCGGTGGCCAGCGGAACGGCTTCCGGCGATTGGACCCTGTCTTGCGTACGCGGTCAGATCAAAAGCCTGACGTTCGTCTTCAATGACGGCACTGTGCGCACGCTGCCACAACCTCAGGAAGAAACGAATAGCAGTCAAAATAGTAACAATCAGAACAATGGCAACCAAACCACCATTCAGGGTGGCCTGGGCTGGATAAGCGATGCCTATGGCATTCCTTGTATCAGTGGCGACCGCAAAAGCAACGCCTCGCAATACATTGGCTCGCAGGTACTGATTACCGCCGCCGGCGCAGGTGCTGCCTCCCTCATCAAGTCAGATGGAAACAGCGGCTCTTTTATAAACCCTCAGTCCGGGACCATCGGTTCTGTCGGCGGCTCGGGCAGTGAAGCCATGGGCAAAATTATTGGCCAGGGCGTCAATGACGTCTCCAGCTGGGTCAACAAACTCTACGGGCAAGCCTTCGCAGCGGTGTATGTACAACCCGGGGCAAAGATAGCTGTGCACCTGGACCAGCAACTGACCATCGATTACGAACTCAATGGCCGCAAGGTCAACTATCGCTCAGGAGCCCGTCATGTTTCGACTGCGCTTGACTAATCATGGCTTAAAACTAGGTGCATACCTGGCCATCGCCCTACTCGCCTCGGCCTGTTCCACCAACAAAGACGAATTGCTCCCCCATGGGGACCGCACAATGATGGACGTTTGGGATCAAGGCTCCAGCGGCTCAAGCAGCTCGAGCAGCCGCCAATTGCTCGATGCACGCCAAGATCTTCGTCGGCCTCTGGAGACGAGGGAAACAGACAACACCATGTTCACACGTACCGCACAAAACGAGATCTACAGCCAATTTAAACGCCTACCCAATCCCGACCTGGTGATGTACGTCTTTCCTCATTTAGCGGGTTCAGACCCGGCACCGATCCCAGGCTACACCACGGTGTTTCCGCTGTATCAGCGGGTGCAATACGCCATGCCTGGCGAACGCACGGAGGCATATTGATGGGTTTTTTTGAACGATTCAAAACGCGACGGGCGACAGAGCGTGTGGAACCTGGCGTAACACCAGGTTCGCCGTTATCTGACGATGTGCAGGGACCAGCAACCGAGACGTTTGAGGCTGCTACAGAGCGTTACTACGAACGCCTTGCTGCCATGGGTATTCCCTCGCCGAGCGATTGGCGTAACCCAAAGAAAAAGCCAGCCACAACCGCTGATGCTGACCGTCTATACCACGTCAACCCCTCCTTCGTAGACCTACTGCCGTGGGTAGATTACCTGCCTGCAGAAAAAGCCATGCTATTGGAAGACGGCGTGTCTCGTGCTGCCTTTTTTGAGCTGACACCGATTGGTACTGAAGGTCGGGATCCCGAATGGTTACGCAAGGCCCGCGACGCCCTGGAAAACGCCCTCCAGGACTCCTTCGACGAGCTTGAAACCTCACCCTGGGTGGTTCAGCTCTATGCCCAGGACGAAACCAGCTGGGACGATTACCTTCAGCAACTGCATGACTACGTTCAACCACGCGCACAAGGCAGTGCATTCACCGAGCTTTATTTGAAGCTGATGAAGCAACACCTGGAATCCATCTCCAAACCAGGCGGGCTGTTTGAAGACACCAAGGTCAGCCAACTGCCCTGGAGGGGCCAACAGCGCCGCGTCCGTGTTGTTGTCTACCGCCGTACCCAAGGCGCGCAAGCGGATGTGCGAGGCCAGGCACCAGGTCCTTACCTGAAAATCATCTGCGATCGCTTGGTGGGCGGCTTGGCGAACGCCGGCATTAAAACCCATCGCATGGATGGCCACGCCATTCGCCATTGGCTGATTCATTGGTTCAATCCACGTCCCGATCATCTTGGCCCTGCCGATGCAGATATTCGCCGCTTCTACGAATTGGTGTGCAAGCAAGCACCTGGTGCTGCAGAGGGCGAGCTGCCGCTCGCCAGCGGCACTGACTTCTCGCAAAACCTGTTTTATCGCGAACCACTGTCAGATATAGAGAAAGGTCTGTGGTATTTCGACGGCCTTCCCCATCAGGTGGTGATGCTTGACCGCTTGAGGGATGCTCCCAAGACCGGGCACTTAACCGGTGAAACCCGAAAGGGCGGTGATGCGCTCAACGCACTGTTCGACAAAATGCCAGAGGACACCATTCTCTGTATCACTCTCGTGATCACCCCGCAGGACATTCTCGAAGGGCATCTGGAACAGCTTTCACGCAAGGCAGTTGGAGACACTCAGGCCTCGATCCTGACACGCGAAGACGTCGCCACCGCCCGTCAGTTGCTCGGGCGCAAGCACAAGCTGTACAGAGGTAGCGTAGCGTTTTACCTGCGGGGTAAAGATGATGCCCAGCTGCACGAACGCAGTTTGCAACTCAGCAGCGCATTGCTGGGTGCGGGCATGGAGCCGGTGGAACCTCGGGATGAAGTGGCACCGCTGAACTCCTACCTTAGATGGCTACCCGGCAACTTCGACCCCAATGCGCGCAAAGCACTGGAGTGGTACGCACAACTGATGTTCGCCCAACACATTGCGAACCTGGCCCCCGTCTGGGGTAGGTCGACCGGAACCGGGCACCCGGGTATTACCCTGTTTAACCGTGGGGGAGCGCCGATAACCTTCGACCCGCTGAACAAGCTGGACCGGCAGATGAACGCGCATTTGTTCATTTTCGGGCCTACGGGTTCAGGTAAATCGGCCAGCGCGACAAACATCCTTAGCCAAATCATCGCCATCTATCGGCCACGTCTATTCATTGTGGAGGCTGGCAACAGCTTCGGCTTACTCGGTGATTTCGCCAAAAAGTTGGGTTTGACGGTAAACCGGGTTCGACTTGCACCTGGATCGGGTGTCAGCCTCGCGCCATTCGCTGATGCCGTGAAGCTCATCGAACCCAGCCAAAACGTGAAGATTATCCAAGCTGATGATCTTGAGGCGTCGGACGAACATCTGACTAGCCAGACCGAGGATGAACAACGCGACATCCTGGGCGAGATGGAAATTGCGGCCAGGCTGATGATCACCGGTGGTGAAGAAAAAGAGGATGCCCGTCTTACTCGTGCCGACCGTAGCGCCATCCGCCAATGCATACTGAATGCAGCGAAAAAATGCGTGACGGAGCAACGTATCGTTCTGCCGGAAGATATCCGTGAAGCGCTGCGAGAAATGGGACTCGAGCCCGGTATTCCAGACGCCCGAAGCTCACGATTCTTGGAGATGGCGGAAGCCTTGTCCATGTTCTGTATGGGCACCGAAGGCGACATGTTCAACCGTCCTGGCACCCCATGGCCAGAAGCGGACATTACCATTGTCGACCTTGCCACCTATGCGCGAGAAGGCTATAGCGCACAGATGGCCATCGCTTATATTTCCCTGCTCAACACGGTCAACAACATTGCCGAGCGTGACCAGTTTAAAGGCCGTCCGCTGATCTGCTTCACCGACGAAGGCCACATCCAGTTGAAGGTCCCACTCCTATCCCCCTACTCCGTCAAGATTACCAAAATGTGGCGAAAGCTCGGCGCCTGGTTCTGGATGGCCACCCAGAACGTTGACGACGTGCCGCCAGAGGCCTCAGCCCTGCTCAACATGATCGAGTGGTGGATGTGCTTAAACATGCCGCCTGATGAGGTGGAGAAGATCGCGCGGTTTCGTGAACTGACTCCTGCACAGAAGTCGATGATGCTGTCAGCGCGTAAAGAAAGCGGCAAATTCACCGAGGGCGTCGTGTTGTCCAAAAGCATGGAAATGTTATTCCGGGCGGTACCACCGAGTTTGTATCTGGCCCTGGCCATGACCGAGCCGGAAGAGAAAAAGCAACGCTTCGACATCATGCAAGCCAAAGGCTGCAGCGAGCTGGATGCGGCCATTGAAGTTGCTGCAACGCTTGACCGCTATCGCGGTATCGAACCTCACATCATTACTTTCCCCGAGCAAGTCACGGCCTTGGAGCGCCAAGCATGAGAGCATTGAATTCCCTGACCCAGAACCTTATAGAAAGTCTGACCCAGCTGCTTGAACAACCGGGTGAAGACGCCCTTCAAACCCTTGAGGTGTGTGCCCCCGTTTTGATAGAGCAACTGCAACAGGTTTTGGTTCGTGCGGTGGATCGTCGTGACATCGAGTCCCAACTTCACGCGGTGTTAGCCAATTGGCTGCTACAGCACCCACAACCCGAGAATGCTGAGAACGCTCTTCTTGAGGCCCTTCGTAAACAAGCGCTGCTTTCATCGAAGCCAGCAGAGGCTCGGGCATGATAGGCCTTCGCAAATATTGGTTGATGCTGGGGTGCGTTTTGGCAGGCACATCGATGGCCTGCTTAGCCCTCACTCGAAGTGAGATACCATCCCCGCACAACACAGGCCCGTGGTTGTTTGGTCCTTCCAAAGCACGCTGGACTGTGACTGAGTTCGCGGATCTGGAGTGCCCCTACTGCAAGACGTACACACCTGCGTTGAAAACCTGGATACAGCAGCAGAAGGATGTAAACCTGCAGTGGCATCATCTGCCACTGGATGTGCACGGTCCGACCGCATTACACGAAGCCAAGCTCGCTGAATGTGCGGGGGCGCTTGGTGGCGCACCTGCCTTCTGGCAAGCCATTGACCAGATTTTTGACCGGACCCGTAGCAACGGTGAGGGTTTCAATGGGCATCTGAACGTCGTTGATGTTACTTACCAGGACTTATTGTCCTGTGCAGCTACCGACAAAGTGATCGCCCGGCATGTTGGCCAACAGGTCGAGGAGGCCCTCAAAGCGGGCATTACGGCAACTCCTACTGTGATAATTAAAGACAACACGACTGGCAGCTCCGTAAAGCTTGAGGGACCAGCTGACGGGGTATTGTTATTATCAGCTCGTGATTGGCTGGCTCAAAAAAAGAGCTGCGACGCTCTGCAAAAGTCGAACGTTAAATCACTTAGCCATTGTCATTAAATGAGCTTGCATTCCATTCATACATTTTCATGCCCGGCATGTCCTACGCGTGGGCCGAAAGAGACAGCGCAAATACGGTGTTTGCAACTGCAATCAGGGTCAGTTTCATACGACTTTTTCTTGAGGATTGATGGGCTCAACTGAGAGGTGCCGGCGACGCATCAGTCGATAGGCTGCCGGAATGACAAACAGCGACAGCAAGGGCGCGGTAATCATGCCTCCAACCATGGGTGCCGCAATTCGGCTCATCACCTCGCTGCCGGTCCCGCTGCCCAGCAAAATGGGTAACAAGCCAGCAATGATGACAGCCACAGTCATGGCTTTGGGCCGAACGCGCTGGACAGCGCCTTCACGAATCGCGGCCATCAGCCCGTGCTCGGTCCTATCGCCGAGGTCTTCACGCTCAGCCCAGGCGTTCTTCAGATAAAGCAGCATAATTACGCCAAATTCGGCAGAAACACCGGCCAAAGCGATAAAGCCGACACCAGTGGCGACCGACAGGTTGAATCCCAATAGATAGAGAAACCATACCCCACCAGTCAGTGCGAATGGCAGAGTGGCCATGATCAGCAAGGCCTCATCGAAGCGAGCAAAGGTTAAATAAAGCAGCACGAAGATGATCAACAGCGTGGCAGGCACCACCAGCTTGAGTCGTGCGTTGGCCCTTTCGAGAAATTCGAACTGTCCTGCGTAGCTCAGGCTCATACCAGGCTGCAACTTAACCTGCTCGCTGACGACCCGTCGTAGATCGGCGACTACCGAAGCAATATCCCGTCCCCGCACGTCGATATACACCCAGCCTGAAGGTCGGGCGTTCTCACTCTTAAGCATCGGCGGACCATCGCTGACCTTGATCTTCGCAACGGTGCCAAGAGTGATCTGGCTGCCTAGAGGGGTATAGATAGGTAACTGCTCCAGAGCGCCGAGTGAATCCCGCCACTCACGAGGGTAACGTACGTTAATTGGGAAACGAGCCAACCCTTCAATCGTCTCCCCGACGTTTTCACCGCCGATTGCGCCGGCCACGATCGATTGCACATCGGCAATATTTAACCCATAGCGGGCCGCAGCTTTACGATCGATATCCACATCAATATAGCGGCCACCGGTCAGTCGTTCGGCCAACGCTGAACTCACACCTGAGACATCCTTGGCAACACGTTCGATGGCTTGGGTGACGGCATCGATCTCCGTCAGGTTGGTACCGGCAACCTTCACACCAATAGGGCTTTTTATGCCAGTGGCCAGCATGTCGATGCGGTTACGAATCGGCGGTATCCAGATGTTGGTCAATCCTGGGACACGCACCGCTTGGTCTAGCTCCTCAACGAGCTTTTCCTGGGTCATGCCTGGGCGCCACTGTTCGTGTGGTTTGAATTGGATGGTGGTTTCGAACATTTCCAAAGGTGCTGGGTCAGTCGCGGTTTCAGCGCGGCCGGCTTTGCCGAAAACGTGTTCGACCTCTGGAACTGTCTTTATCAGACGGTCAGTCTGTTGAAGCAGTTGCGCGGCCTTCTGCGCCGATAATCCAGGCAGAGCTGATGGCATATAGAGCAGGTCCCCTTCGTCCAGCGGGGGAAGAAACTCACCACCCAGACGAGAGATCGGCCACAACGCGCTGACAAAGACTAGCAACGCAACCAGCAGCGTTATTTTAGGTCGATGTAATACGGCGTCCAGAGCGGGTTCGTAGATCCGGATCAACCAGCGATTTAGCGGATTCTGCTGCTCATTGGGAATTCGTCCACGAATCCAATACCCCATCAACACCGGTACGAGAGTTACCGACAGTCCAGCCGCTGCGGCCATAGCGTAGGTTTTGGTGAACGCCAATGGACCGAATAGACGTCCTTCCTGAGCCTCCAGCGTGAACACCGGAATGAACGACAGGGTGATGATCAGCAGACAGAAGAACAATGCAGGTCCTACCTCGGCAGCCGCTTCAGTCATCACGTGCCAATGACGTTCACCTTTCAGTTCCTCCCCAGGATTGGCCACGTGCCAAGCCTCGACCTTCTTGTGGGCATTTTCAATCATCACCACGGCAGCGTCGACCATAGCGCCGATGGCGATGGCAATCCCGCCAAGGGACATGATGTTGGCGTTGATACCCTGATAGCGCATCACGATGAAGGCGATCAGCACCCCAACCGGCAGGGAAATGATTGCCACCAGAGATGAACGCAGGTGCCAGAGAAAGATTCCGCAGACCAACGCGACGACGATGAACTCTTCGATCAGCTTGTGGCTGAGGTTTTCCACGGCACGATCAATCAACTTGCTGCGGTCGTAGGTGGTGACGATTTCAACCCCCGCCGGCAGACTGCTTTTCAGCTCGTCGAGTTTGGTTTTGACCGCCGCAATGGTTTCACGAGCATTCTTCCCGCTGCGCAGAATCACCACGCCGCCGACGGTCTCACCTTCACCGTCGAGTTCGGTAATGCCTCGACGCATCTCAGGCCCTAACTGAATCGTGGCAACATCGCCCAACGTGACCGGCACACTGCCCGCGCCCAGTTTGAGCGGGATGGCGCGAAAGTCATTGAGCGTCTTTAGGTAGCCGGAAGCTCGTACGATGAACTCTGTCTCCGCCATTTCCAGCACGGCTCCACCGGTTTCCTGATTGGCTTTGCCGATCGCCTCGGTCACCTCAGACTGCGTGATACCCAAGTTCGCCAACTTTAGCGGATCGAGCTGGACCTGATACTGTTTGACCATGCCACCTACGGTGGCAACTTCCGCAACGTTCGGCAGCGTCTTGAGCTCGAATTTGAGAAACCAGTCCTGTAGGGCTCGCAGTTGCGCCAGATCGTGCCCACCGCTGCGATCAACCAACGCGTACTGGAAAATCCAGCCAACGCCAGTGGCATCAGGTCCTAAGGCTGGCTTAGCACTGGCTGGTAGGCGGCTTTGTATCTGGCTCAGGTATTCCAACACCCGCGAGCGGGCCCAGTACAAGTCAGTTCCGTCTTCGAACAGCACATAAACGAAGCTGTCGCCAAAGAAGGAGTAACCGCGCACAGTCTTGGCCCCAGGTACCGAGAGCATGGTGGTTGCCAGTGGATAGGTCACCTGGTTTTCGACGATCTGTGGGGCTTGGCCTGGGTAAGGTGTACGGATAATTACCTGAACATCCGACAGGTCTGGCAATGCATCGATGGGCGTACTTTGAACCGCCCAGATCCCCCATGCCGTGACGAACAGCGTCGCCAGCAACACAAGAAAGCGGTTGGCCACCGACCAGCGAATAAGGGCCGCAATCATGGCTGGCCCCCAGAGCGTTCCAGACGTTCAACACGCAGACCATCGTCCGTCTGGCTAACAGCGATCCGAACCTTGTCGCCCGTTTTTAGGCCCTTCATCAGAGCAGGAGTGGCGAGAGGGAAAGTCATCGTCATGCCTGGCATACCCAATGTCTTGAAGGGACCGTGGGCGAGCGTGACTTCTTTGTCGTTGATCTCAACGATCTGACCATCGGCCTCATGCAAAGCGCCAACGGGCATAGTAGATGGCGAAACGTCCAATGAGCTTGCGACAACGCCCTTGAGACTGGCCTCCGAGTCGAGCAGGAACTGGCCAGAGGTCACCACTTTCTGCCCCTCTTCCAAGCCTTTCAATATCGCCGTCTTGCCATCGTTATCCTGGCCTAGCTGCACCTCCACCGGGCGATATCGACCAGCGTCTTCAGAGAGCATGACCAACGCACGTCGACCGGTACGAATGACGGCCTCGCTCGGCACCCACAGAACACTTTGCTCCGTTGAACGATTGAGGCTTACCTGTGCGGTCAAACCTGGTCTGAGTCGGCCATCTGGATTGGGTAACTCAACTCGAACGCGAAGTGTGCGACTGTCCGAACTGGTTTCCGGAAGAATCGCACTGACGACGCCCTTGAGCACAACTCCAGGGAATGCGGATAAACGCGCTTCAGCTGCTTGCCCTACTACGATTGACCCAGCTTCCGCCTCTGGTACAGCCACGGCCAGCCAGACACTGCTCAAACCATTAACACGAGCCAACGTCTCGCCTGCGGCCACCGTCATACCTTCACGCACACTCAGCTCTTGAAGCACACCACCAATAGGGCTGGTCAGCGTCAGGTTCGATTGAACTTTGCCAGTGCGCTCAACTTGAGCAATTAACGTAAGTGGCATTCCGGTTAGCCGCAGTCGCTGCCGGGCCGCTGTCAGCAAGCCAGCATCGCCACTACGCTTGAGGGCGAGAAATTCCTCCTGAGCAGCTGCCCACTCCGGCACCAAGATATCTGCCAAGGCGGCATTCGCTTTCAGCACATCACCAGGTGCGTGGGCATACACACGCTCGACAAAACCCGCTGTACGGGCCTGAATGACTGCAACGTCCCGTTCGTTGAAGGCCAGCACACCTACCACGTTCAGTGTCGAGGCAAATACGCCTCGACTGACACTAGCCAGTCGCACACCAAGGTTCTGAGTCAGGCTTGGATCAATTCGAATGGCAGCGCTGTCCCCCTTGGTATCTGCGTATTGAGGGATCATCTGCATGTCCATGAAGGGTGACTTACCCGGTTTATCGAATTTCTGTTGTGGGTACATGGGATCATACCAATACAGAACTTTTCGATCGGCAGAGGCTTTGGGTTCATGATCCGGTACGACACCAGCTACTCCGCTCATTCGCGGTTGGGCTAACCAGTAACCCCCGGCAACACCCAAGGCAATCGAGATGCCGATGATTAAAGTCCCTTTCCATAATTTAAAAATCATTGAGCGGACTCCCCGTAAGAGAAATACAGGCGAGCGCTGGTCAGGGCACGTTGCTCTTCAACGTCAACCTGCTTGAGACGGGCTTCGATGAGTTCGCGTCGGGCGGCAACAACCGAGTTCAAATCACCCTTGCCGGAGCGGTAGCTGGCCATCGTGAGTTCGACCTTTTCTTTAGCCAACGGCAACAAGCTTTCCTGATTACGGCTGACTGCACGATTGAGGCGCTCGTAGTCAGCCAACTCATCCTCCAGTTGCTGGGTATGCTCGCGTGACAGGGCTTCGCGCTCAGCCTCAAGCTGGTTTAGTTCGGCGTGCTTGGCCGCAATCTTGGGGTTTTGCCGAGAGTTAGGGAACAGCGGGAGATCCCATGAAAACTGCACGCTGACCATGTCACCGAATTGTTGGCCTCGGTGCTGATAATCGAATTCCCAGCTCCAGTCAGACTGCTTTTCCGCCTCAGCTTCACGGATCTTGGCTTGTGCTTCACGGGTCATCGGCACAAAAGCCGCTAATTCGGGGTGATGTTGCAGCTTATGGGAGTAACCTGAGGTCTCAATAGGCCAATCAGGCAAACCGCCTACCGGTTTGTCATCGGCGGCAGGGCCAATCCAGCGCTTGAGGGCGGCCCGGGCCTGTGCACGTTGACGAACTAAATCATCCTGCTGCTCAGCCAGTTGAGCAGCTTCCTGTTTAGGTGTCACCGCATCGGCGGGTTGGGCTCGGCCACCCGCAATCTGAGCTCTGACGGTATCGGTCAGAAGACGGTTTTCTTTGTAGAAGTCCTGGAACAACGCATCTTTACGCTCAACCGAGTAGCTTCTGATCCAGGCTAATGCCGTGGACTGTCGGACGTTCAGACGCGCCACTCGACGCTCGGCTGACGCTCGATCAACAGCCGCATCCGCGACCTCGATACGTGCTTTGCGCTTGTCGCTGTTGGGCATCTCCTGCCTAATCCCGACCACTTGCATGGTCATGAAGTCCTGGTCGATGCTCCATCTGTCGGGTCCACCAATGGGGTAGTTCTGCACGCCCAGCAGTAGCTTGGGATCGGGTAGTTCGCCGGCGGGAATGGCCGCGCTAGTGGCTGCTTGAATTTTGGCGTCTTGTGCGGTCAACGATGGTGCATTGTTTTCGGCCAGACGCAGCGCTTCATCGAATGTCAATGCGCTAGCGAAGCTCGGCAATGCAAGTACGCTTGCCGCCAGGCCGGCCAGGAAGGACCAACCTGTGCAACAGCACTTGGAGTTCATGTTCACGATTCCTGTGATGATCCACCGCGCGCTTCATAAGACATGCGCGCAGATATGCCATCCCGCTAACGCGGAATGAGGCTCAGTGTGGTACAGGAATCAAGTACGTGGGGGTCGCCATACCCCTGAAGAGGTTTGTACGAGCGGGAAATGGCTGGAGAATGATAGAATGAGAGGACTGGACAGGGTGATAGGAGGCTTGATGATCGATACTTGCAACATGCCGCCAGTTTTGCATTCCTGACCGGGCTTACAAGGTTTGCCATGCTCGGTGGGACTTTTCATGTCGTGGCAGCAGTCTTGCCCCATACCATCCATCATCGCCATGCCCATGGTTTTCATCGGGCATGGTTCAATCGATGTCTGAACACCCGCCATCCCGCTGAGGGGAAGCGCCAAGCTAATCAGGAAAATTAGGCAAAACCGCAGGTAGCGTTTCATGAGCTGGAGTGTAGACGGTGCAAATGGCCCTTACAATTCACCCTTGAGACTCCTTAGTCGGCCATCACCAACCGCTATGCCGCGCTCATTTCCATGACCGGGCTTAAAGTACCTAACCATGCGACTAGACAAATAATGATGACTGCCATTGAAAATTCGAGCTTCATGCTACGGCGCAAGGCATTGACCGCGACAGCATAGTCTCCATTTCGAACAGAACGTTCCAAGAGCGGGCTTAGGTGAAAACGGTTGAGCGTCGCTAATACGATCATCCCGGCAAAGAGCAGGACCTTCAAAAATAGCAACTCGCCATAAGTGCTGAGCATCACCTCATCGAGATTTGGCCCAACGATAAATAGGTAGTTCGCCACTCCCGTAATGCTGATGATCACTACAATCACCGCGCCGGCCGATTCAAACCCTGTCAGTACCCGAGCAAGAATTCGTGCTTCTCGCTCACCTTTCAGTGATTTCAAACGCAGCAGCAGGGCAAATGCCGCTAGCGCACCCAACCAACCGCCTGCGGCCAAAAGATGGAAGATATCGCTAATAAAGTGCCAGTAGCGACGGCTCCCCTCGTCCATTGCTCCGTGCCCTGTCCATGCCAGCGTCGCTAGCGCAATCGCGCCACAGACAGTGACAATCCAAAGACTCAGTGTTGGAAAGCGCTTGTTCAGGGAAACGCCAATAATGGCCGTCACCAACGCCCCTATTCGGACCATCCAGGTCAAACCGACGTCAGTCCCCATGAGAACCATTTGAAAGATATGGTGATGTAGCTCCATGAAACCCGACACGCCACTCATTGCTTTCGCAAGTAACAACATGGCGGCAAGGGACAGAGCTACACCTACAGCAGAAGTACTGTAAAGAAGCGACTCAAAATTCAAAACTGTTCCCGATATTCTTTCTTTTCCCCTGAGGCTATAAAGACCAAAAATTGCCAGTCCAAATAACAGCATCAGGTCGAAATAAAGAGCAAAGCGAACAACGATATTTAATGAGTCGCTCATGAATCATTTCACTTTGAAAGAAAAGTTGCCGGTAATCGGGTGAGTGTCCGAGGAAACGGCACGCCATTCGACTTTGTAAGTACCCGTGGTCAATGGCGATGCGGGTGTAATAACCATCGTCTTCGGATCACCGCCACCTGCCACGTTAGCTTTTACGCCCATAGGTGAATTCGGCATACCAGGCATATCGGTCATAATCAGCTTTGCACCAGAGAACTGAGTCGTTAGATTCTCAGAAAAGTGCAGTTCGATTTTAGACGGAGCCGCCGCATCCGATCCTTCAGCGGGAGTAGAAGAAACCAGCTTTGGATGCGCCTGAGCAACTGCACTCAGAAGCAAACCCGCAGTCAGCGCAACAGCTACGGTGGTAGTTTTAAGGAATGACATGCAAGACTCCTGACAGCAAAAGCTGTTGGTTCTAGGTTTTTAGGGAATATCTAGTTTTTTACTTTTTGACGCTCGTTAAAACCACTGACGAATACCTAGCAAATTCCGTGTTCTAGGGCCGGCTGGACAGGGAGGAATCACAAGATTTCCAACGTCACAGTGCGAGTACACGATGCCACATGAACGCAAACTGTTCGATTACATTTCAGTCAGCTTGGGGCGGGTTTTTGGCACTGATCTGCCCGGATACGGCGCCAAATACGCGACTTTCTTTGGAACGCTCCAAGAGTTTTCTCTCATCCAAAAACGATCCTATTGAGCTAACCACATGTTGCCTGCATACATATGAACAAGGTGTCTTAGACCTTTCTTGCATCAGCACATGGGAGTTCAATATGAAAGGCTGTTATTCCGTTTAACGACGTACACCATATTTTTCCGTCATGCGCTTCAATGATAGATCGAGTAATCGATAAACCTAGCCCTGCATTACTTGGACTTCCTTCTCTGCGAGCTGGGTCCACGCGATAAAATCGATCAAACAGCTTTTCAAGATGCTCGGACGCAATGGGCTCTCCCGGGTTCTCCACAGAGACTGATATTGAAGTTCCTTTCTGCCGAATATCGACAGTAATACACTTTCCTTCGGGGGTGTACCGGAGCGCATTTGAGAGCAGATTAGAGATGGCCCTGTCGAGCATGAGTACGTCACCTCGGACGCTACCCCTGCCTGTGACCTTCAGGTCGATCCCTCGCTCATCAGCCAGCAAACGGTAGTACTCGAGTAATTTCTCTACTACTGCTACCAGGTCAATCGGTTTGTTTTCATGTGTAATTAGACCGTTATCTGATTTCGCTAGAAAAAGCATGTCATCAATCATACGTCCCATACGTTTCAAGTCATCAAGATTTGAGTACAGATTGTCCTCGTAGTCCTCAATATTTCTTTTTCTAGATAAAATCACTTCAGTGTGAGTCATCAAATTGCTAACGGGTGTCCGTAATTCGTGAGCAATGTCCGCAGAGAAGTTCGATAAACGAACAAACGCATCGTCCAGTCTAGATAACATTGCGTTGAACGAGAGCACCATCTGCTGGAGCTCTTGGGGAACGGGACCTAATGGAATACGCTCTTTGAGCGATTTAGCTGACATCGAAGCTGCTACCTGAGTGACTAGGCGAATAGGTCGTAGTCCACTACGCGCTACCATCCAGCCCAGTGCAGCACTGACCAGCGCGCTTATCACCAGTCCTATCCAAAACCATCGTTCAAGCGTCTCGAAGAAGGCCATATGTTGAGTAACATCAAAGATCAACATCACTGTCAATGGCTTGTCCTGCCCCGTCACTATGGCTTGCGCCGTCACGCCTCGAAATATCTGCTCCTGGTCTCGCCACTCCCAGACATTGCTGTTTGTGACCGTTCGGAAGTCTTCAGGAACTACGATCGGACCTGGGTCAGCAAACAGGAGCTTACCGTCACCATCGATGATAAGAGCTGTCAAATCACGATGAGCACCAAGCAGTGCCTCCAGCTCAGGCTTAACATCACTGAATTGATCAATGCTGTTCAACCCAGTCAAAATTCTTTGCGTCGAGTGAAGCTTTTCGTTCAGCGCCTGCTGATCCAGCATCTTGAAATGATGCCGGCTGAGGTTGTTAAAACTGAGTCCAGCGACGGTGAGCACAGCCGTTACAGCTAGCATGAACATCAGGCTCATGCGCGTAGTCAGGGACATTCGCTTCATTCCGACCCCGTCCCCGAATCCGGCGCATCCAGCATGTACCCCATGCCTCGAGAGGTGTGGATAAGCTTGACCTCAAAATCATCATCAATCTTTGCTCTGAGCCTCCTGACAGCAACCTCGATGACGTTAGTATCGCTGTCAAAGTTCATGTCCCAGACCTGGGAAGCAATAAGCGACTTGGGCAGAACCTCACCTCGACGACGGAGCAGCAATTCGAGCAACGCAAACTCTTTGGCCGTTAGATCTATACGTTTGCCTGCGCGGATAACCCTGCGTTTGAGGAGGTCCACCTCCAAATCAGCCAATTTCATATGGGTTTGGGAGGGGGCAGTGGTACCTCTACGCAGCAGCGTTCTGACGCGAGCCAGCAATTCAGAAAATGCGAAGGGTTTGATCAGGTAATCGTCAGCCCCCAGCTCAAGTCCTTTTACCCGATCCTCAACTCGGTCTCGCGCCGTGAGGAAAAGCACAGGGACATTTTTTCCGGATGCTCTCACTTTCTGAAGTACTTCCCAGCCATCCAGCCCAGGCATCATCACATCGAGAATCAGCAGGTCATACGCCTCGCTCAAGGCGTGCTGAAGCGCGTCTTTGCCATTGGTAAAACGATCAACATTGAACCCCGCCTCGGTGAGTCCTTGCTGCAAATAAATACCTATTTTGGGTTCGTCTTCCGCAACCAGAAGTCTCATGGGGATGGCTCTCGAATAATTGTGAGGCTGAGTCTGCAATGAAATGCCTCTGCCAACCAGCAACTGACAGAAAAGTAATATTGGCTTCAGGTAGATGTCAGCGAGTGCTGTCTAGGGTTCGAGCATGAGTACTTTCTGGTGCTCGACCGACTCTTAACCATGAAAGCTAGAGGAGCCGGAAAACAAATCAAAAAGGAGCTTCCTCATGAACCGTTTAAAAGTCCTATTCTTTGCTAGTTCGATACTCATCTCAGCATCTGCGTTGGCTGAAGGTGGTGCAGATCGGATTATGGAGCGCATGGAAAGCCTGCGCGATAAAGCCGAAGCGACCTTGGTACAAGCTGAAAAAGCTCCTGAAGGGCAGCGCCATGTTCACATGGCCGAGCATATGAAAATACTGGGCGAGATCATGGGCCAGCTTCATCTAGATCATCCAAAAGCATCAATGTCACCTCAGGAACATCTCGCCTGGATGGAAAAACACGACGCCATGGTTGATGACGTTTTGAACCAAATGCAGCGCGAGCACAAACTGATGCTTTCTGAGAACCATCAGTAACCGAATAACTCCTACGGGGCTCTCTGAACCGCCCACTAGACACGGCGTCATCTGGGCGCCGTGTTTTCTCAGGAAAACTGACAGAAATGTAGTGTTCAAGTCAGTTAACGCTCAGCTCTATCCCTTTAGCATAGCTAGTATTTTCCACTGGCTCTCGAGGTCACCATGAAAACTAAGCTCATTACTCCAGTTATTGCGGCAATCACCCTACTCCTCGGCGCTACGGCGATGGCCAGCGTAGGTCATGGGAAAGAGGATATCGGTCAGCCTGGAGTCGCCTCAGAGGTCACTCGCACGGTTGATGTAGAGATGGGTGATATTTTCTTCAAAACTAAAAGCATCGACGTAAAGCCCGGTGAAACGGTTCGCTTTGTACTTCACAACAAAGGGGCGTTGCTGCACGAGTTCAATATCGGCCAAGCCGCTGCTCACGCGGCGCACCAAAAAGAAATGGCGAGCATGTTCCAGAATGGAACGCTTACACCCACCGGAACTGGAAAAATGTGGGGCAACATGGGCCATAGCATGGGAGGCATGAAGATGGTTGGAATGGAACACAACGACCCGAATAGCGTGCTGATCGAGCCAGGGGCAACCAAGGAGTTGATCTGGACCTTCAACAACACAACTGGACTTCAATTTGCCTGCAACGTGCCAGGTCATTACCAGTCGGGGATGGTCGGTCAATTTGACTTGAAGTAAGCCTGAACCGACCGCTAAAACCGCGTCGACGCAAGAGTTCGCTATGCTCTGAGGCAGAGATCAGAGCAACACGCTCACACACGGGGTCTAGATCATGGATAAGCATCAGCATCCGGCTGGAAGCACCTCCCCACCATTTTGGAGGCGCAAAACAGGCGTTGTACTGATCATGCTCATTGCGATCGGTGCCTTTTACGGGGTGCGGGAACATTTCACCCACGTTTATCCGTATTTGCCCTACCTCATCCTGTTGATCTGTCCATTGATGCATTTTTTTGGACATGGACATGGCGGACATGACCATGGCGATCAGGCAGGAACCAACAAGGAAGAGAAATAGCTATGCCCACTCCACCGAGCCACCACGATCACGGTCCCGCCCACGCTGCCTCACCCAATGACGGTGGTCTACGCGACCCGGTGTGCGGTATGGCGGTTATACCTCCAAGTAAATTTGGCGAGTCTTACCAAGGACAGACGTATCAATTTTGTAGCCAGAAATGCCAAGAGAAATTTCGGGCAGATCCAGAACGCTACATTGGTAATCATCCCAGCGCTGAACCCAGCAGCGCCGCTATAGAGCCCACGCTACAGGTAGCCACTGAGTTTACCTGTCCTATGCACCCGGAAATAAGACAGCCAGGGCCCGGCAATTGCCCTAAATGTGGCATGACATTAGAGCCCGTCATGCCCGCGCTTGATGACGATGACAAACCCGAGCTCCTGGATTTCACCCGCCGCTTTTGGTGGTCGCTGCCTTTAACCGTAATGGTGGCCCTTCTAGCCATGGCGGGTCACTCATTACAAATCTTCCATGGTTCGGTTCAAAACTGGATCGAGTTCGCTCTTGCCACTCCGGTCACCTTATGGGCAGGTTGGCCCTTTTTTGTAAGAGGCATAGCATCCGTTAGAAATCGCAGTCCAAACATGTGGACTCTGATTGGTTTAGGTACTGCCGCAGCCTATCTTTACAGCGTCGCGGCAACCCTATTTCCCCAAAGTTTTCCCACCACCTTCATGCAAGATGGACGCATCGGCGTCTACTTCGAAGCCGCTGCGGTCATCATCTCGCTCACCTTGCTTGGGCAGATTCTTGAGCTCAAAGCACGGTCACAAACCTCCGCCGCCATTAAGTCCCTTCTTGGCCTATCTCCCAAGACTGCACGCAGGATCAACGCCGATGGTCAGGAGGAAGACATTCCTCTTACCCATGTTCACTTGGGAGACCATTTGCGGGTCAGACCTGGTGAAAAAGTGCCAGTTGATGGCTCTGTACTCGAGGGAGAAAGTGCGGTGGATGAATCCATGCTCACTGGTGAACCTGTGCCGGTCATGAAAAGAGCAGGGGATAGTCTGATCGGTGCCACGCTTAATACTCATGGAAGCTTGGTGATGGAGGCGCGAAAGGTCGGCGCTGACACCATGCTGTCGCAGATAGTACAAATGGTCGCACTAGCCCAACGCTCCAAAGCGCCCATGCAACGAATGGCCGACTCGATCGCCGGCTACTTTGTGATGGCGGTTATCGCGATTGCGTTGCTGACCCTCATAGGTTGGGGACTGTTCGGCCCGGAACCCAGCTGGGTCTTCGGCCTGATCAACGCTGTCGCCGTGCTTATCATCGCTTGTCCCTGTGCTCTGGGTCTGGCAACGCCCATGTCGATCATGGTTTCGACGGGTAAAGCCGCCAGTATGGGTGTGCTGTTCAGAGATGCCAGTGCCATCGAAAACCTTTGCAAGATCGACACACTGATTGTCGATAAAACGGGAACCCTGACAGAGGGACGGCCGGTATTTCACAGTGTGGAGGCCACACCAGATTTCAACCCACGCGATGTGCTTCAACTGGCCGCTAGCCTTGATCAAGGCAGCGAACATCCTTTGGCACACGCCATCGTCGATCACGCCCGAACTGAAAATATTGCGCTCACCAAGCCTGAATCGTTTGAGTCCGGCTCAGGGATTGGGGTGAGTGGTCTCGTTGATGGCAAGAAAGTACAGCTGGGCAACACTGCACTGATGGAAGCTGCCGGCGTGAGCACAAAGGTCTTACAAGAACGTGCAGAGTTGTTGCGCCTTGAAGGCATCAGCATCATCTATCTAGCAGTTGACGGGGTCTTGGCAGGATTACTAGCGGTCTCAGACCCGATAAAACCGACCTCTAAAGAAGCAGTCACCAAGCTTAAGGCTGATAACGTAAAAATCATCATGGCCACGGGAGACGGGCTCACCACCGCACGTGCTGTCGCCAAGGAGATGGGTATTGAAGAGGTTCATGGTGAAGTGAAACCTCAGGACAAGGAGCGCCTGGTGGCGGACCTCCAGCAATCCGGTCGAAAGGTTGCCATGGCCGGCGACGGTATCAACGACGCACCGGCCTTGGCGCGAGCAGATGTGGGCATTGCCATGGGTACAGGGACTGACGTCGCGATGAATAGCGCGCAGCTCACGCTGGTAAAAGGCGACCTGATGGGGATTTTACGGGCACGGGCACTTTCGGTTGCAACGGTAAAAAACATGCGGCAAAACTTGGGGTTCGCCTTCCTTTACAACTCAATGGGTATTCCCCTCGCCGCAGGCCTGCTCTATCCACTGACGGGGCACCTTCTGTCTCCAATGATTGCTGCGTTAGCCATGAGCGTCAGTTCTGCGTCTGTAGTTTTCAATGCTTTGAGGCTGAGGAATACCCGAATTGAATGAGCGTAACCGATGCTCACAGCCCGCTATACATAACTCTTGACCTTACCGTGGTGTCAACGTTGATCTTGTTGTTGCGGTGAAAATAGACTGCTCAGCACAAGAGGAATAACCATGTTCGTCTTAAACGTATCAGGCATTGGTTGCGGTAGCTGCGTCAGCAAAATCACCAAAGCAATTCAGTCACTGGACAGCGAGGCTATGATTTCCGTGGATCGCGCAGCAGGTAAGGTAAGCGTTGAAAGCAGTGAAAACCCAGAGCAAGTCCGTAAAACTGTCGAAGCACTCGGTTTCCCTTCCCAAATCAGCGCCTGAGGCGCTGATTCCCTCGCTGGGTAAAGTTTATTATTCACCTCGCAGAGCTTTAAGTAGCCCCTTAAATGCTCCATTTAATCTAGTAAAGGCGGTTTCGAAATGAATTTCATTTTCCGTATACTTTGCGACCTCGACCTGTTGATCCACAGTATTTTGATCAATGGAAGGTTGGTTCGGCGTACTGTAAAGCAAAGCACCGCCGTGAATATCACTTACTAATTCGTTTACGGCAATATGTTTTGGGTTTGTTGTTTTTAAAGAGAACGGAGTAGCCAAACCTCCTTTTGTTTGGCTAGCCAGTACAGCAGAAAAGTCCAAGTCCCTGGCCTTAAAGTTAGGAGTGTCGGCATTAGCGATATTATTGCTAAGTACCTCAGCTCGTTGGCTGCGAAAACGTAATGCTCTTTCTGCGGAGCCAAGCGCTTTGTCAAAATTAATACTCACCGGTGGCCACCTTTAGTTACGCTGCCATTTAATTCCCACCTATCGAACACTCAAGTGCTTAACGTAGTGCGTCCGAGCCGATGTATGATTTCAGCGAAAAACTCAAAAAACGCCACGCCATCGTGCAGTGACCGGAAACTTACAACGCCGCACAGGTAAATTTTAGATGGTGGATGGAGGTTATGTGTCGTTGGATAGCTTAGACCTTACGGACTAATCACTCTGCATCTCAAGAGAAATATCGCAACCTGACACAACTGTAATATTGGCCTAAGCTTCCTGACAGGGGATGAGTCTTATAGTCCTATTGAGCCTCAAGCTCACCCCCTAGAGTCAACGACTGATGTGGATTCAGGGGTCACCAATAATCATCCGAGGCCCCCCAAATGAACCCTATCAAAACCTTGTTCGTCATCGCGGCTCTGACCGTCTCTTCTTTGGCTATGGCTGAAGGGGGTGGTGACCGGACTTTCGCACGCATGGAAGTGGCCAGGAATAATTCGATGGAATCGTACCGAGTAGCTCAAACGCAAAATGCCCAACATCCCGTCGCTGAAAGCAAAGCCAAGGCGATGGATCACAAGAATTGCTAAATAGCTAGCCCTCCAAGCTGACAGAAATGTAATCACTGCGGTGGTTTAAATGTGGCAATTTCTGAGCTCGCTTGCCGTAAGAGTTTGTCTTTTGTGACGGTGGGCAAAGCTGATCCGGGCAACTCATGATCGGTTGTTTCGCACGGCTTCCCTTTTGACTGATTGGAAATAAACGGCATGCATTCCAAAACCTCTAGACGGACATTCGTAAAAGGCTTGGCCGCTGGTGGCATTCTCGGCGGCTTTGGCCTTTGGCGCACTCCAGTATGGGCGGTGACAAGTCCAGGTCTGCCGAGCGTACTCACCGGCAATGAATTTGATCTGTTTATTGGTGAAACACCTGTAAACATTACCGGCTCGCCGCGAACAGCCATGACCATCAATGGATCATTGCCAGGACCTTTGCTGCGTTGGCGCGAAGGAGAGACAGTCACCCTGCGTGTAAAAAACCGCCTGGACCAAGACACCTCAATCCATTGGCACGGGATCATTCTGCCGGCCAATATGGACGGTGTACCTGGCTTGAGTTTCCATGGCATCGCACCCGACGGCATGTACGAGTACAAGTTCAAGGTTCATCAGAATGGTACGTACTGGTACCACAGCCACTCGGGCTTACAGGAGCAGGCAGGGGTTTACGGGCCAATCGTTATCGACTCGAAAGAGCCTGAACCTTTTCAATACAACCGCGACTATGTGGTGATGTTGACTGATTGGACCGATGAAGATCCTAGTCGCGTCATGGCCAAGCTTAAGAAACAGTCGGGCTACTACAACCACCATAAACGCACCGTTGGTGATTTTATCGACGATGTCAGTAAGCAAGGTTGGTCAGCTACAGTAGCTGACAGGAAGATGTGGGCTGAAATGAACATGAGCCCAACCGACCTTGGAGACGTCAGCGCAGATACTTACACCTATCTCATGAATGGCCAGGCGCCAAACGGTAACTGGACCGGTATTTTCAAGCCGGGTGAGAAGCTACGACTACGCTTTATCAACGGCTCGGCGATGAGCTATTTCGACGTCCGCATTCCTGGTTTGAAAATGACCGTTGTGGCCGCCGACGGCCAACACGTCAACCCAGTGAGTGTTGACGAATTCCGCATCGCCGTAGCTGAAACGTATGACGTGATCGTAGAGCCTGCCAGTGAAGAGGCTTACACCATCTTCGCCCAGTCTATGGATCGGACGGGTTATGCACGCGGAACCCTCGCTCTTCGTGAAGGGCTAGTTGCTCAGGTACCTGCTATAGATCCACGTCCAATCGTCACTATGGATGACATGGGGATGGGCGGTATGGCTGGTATGGACCATGGCAGCATGGCTGGTATGGGCGGCGCAGAGAAGACACCAGGTGACATGTCCGGCATGGCGGGCATGGCGGGCATGGACCACAGCAAGATGACCGGTATGGACCAAAGTGACATGACCGGGATGACCGGCATGGACAGCGGTGACATGACTAACATGGCGGGCATGGATCACAGCAAGATGGCTGGGATGGGCAATGGTGATATGTCAGGGATGGCTGGCATGGGTGGTATGGGTGGAGAAATGCAGACACACCCTGCCTCTGAAACCAACAATCCCCTGGTTGATATGCAAGCCATGAATCCAACGCCAAAGCTAAGTGATCCGGGCATAGGCTTGCGGAACAATGGTCGTCGAGTGCTCACTTACTCCGACTTGAAAAGCACTTTCCAAGACCCTGACGGCCGCGAGCCAAATCGTACCATCGAGCTTCATTTGACCGGTCACATGGAGAAGTTTTCGTGGTCGTTCAACGGCATCAAATTCTCTGACGCCGAACCGCTGCGCCTGAAGTATGGCGAGCGTCTGCGCATCACCTTGGTGAACGACACCATGATGACACACCCCATCCACCTTCACGGCATGTGGAGTGACCTTGAGGACGAGAACGGCAAGTTCATGGTGCGCAAGCACACGATCGATATGCCACCAGGTACCAAACGCAGCTATCGAGTCACCGCTGATGCCTTAGGCCGTTGGGCATATCACTGTCACCTGCTTTTCCATATGGAAATGGGCATGTTCCGTGAAGTACGGGTTGATGAGTAAAGGAGACGATCTGTGAGCACATACCGAAATCGTAATTCCCTCGTGGGTTGCCTCTTTGCCGCTGTCCTGCTGGGTGGACTCTCGTCCACGGTGCTGGCAGAGGAAAATGGCAGCGACCATTCAACCACTGTTCCTGTTACAGCAACGGACAAGCCAGCAACGGCAAACGATTCGAAGCTAGATCACGGGGCGATGGACCATAGCCAGATGAGCCATGAGTCGATGGATCATGACCAAAAAACCAAAAAGGCAGATTGAGATCATGACCAGTAAGTTTTTACGCCCAACGCTGATGGCACTTGCAGTCTCTACCGGTCCAGCATTCTTTTTCATGGCTCAAGCCGCTGAAGAGATGGATCCGTCGATGGCGATGCCATCAAGTGCGGACGCAAAGTCTTCAACTGCACAAAAATCCAAACCCGCCAAACCGAAAGATGCCGCGATGGATCACTCCAAGATGGACCACGGCTCAATGGGAGCCATGGACCATAGCAAGATGGGGGCTATGGATCACAGCGATAACGGGCAAATGGACGGTATGGAAAGCATGGATGGAGGGGCGACTACCACAAGCCGAACCCCAATCCCCGTACTTACCGACGCTGACCGGGCCGCCGCTTTTCCAGACTTACCAGGCCATGGTGTGCACGATAAAAAAATTAACTCGTTCATCCTCCTGGATAAATTTGAGTACCAAGACGCTGACAACGGTAGTGCGCTGGCTTGGGATGCAAAAGGGTGGATCGGCGGTGACGTCGATCGCCTATGGTTGCGTTCGGAAGGCGAACGTACCAATGGCGTAACCGAGAACGCTGAACTTCAGGCTCTGTGGGGACACGCCATCGGTCCTTGGTGGGATGTCGTCACCGGCATTCGACAAGACTTCAAACCTGGGTCACCTCAAACATGGGGAGCGCTCGGTATTCAGGGCATGGCCCTCTATAACTTTGAAGCTGAAGCGACTGCTTATATTGGTGAGAACGGTCAAACCGCAGCTCGGTTTGAAGGCGATTACGACATCCTGTTGACCAATCGCCTGATCTTGCAGCCGACCGCCGAAGTAAACTTGTACGGGAAAAATGATCCTCAGCGCGGCATAGGATCTGGATTGGCCAACACCGAACTAGGCCTGCGGTTGCGCTACGAAATTACTCGTCAATTCGCACCCTACATTGGTGTTAGCTGGAATCGCTCATATGGTAAGACGGCTGACCTAGCCAGCGATGAAGGGGAAAAGACAAACGAGGCCCGGTTTGTAGCTGGTATTCGGATGTGGTTCTGAGCGATTTGAGCACTAGCCCTACGAATTCAAATGATCGGGGAGTTGGCTCCCCGACTCTAAAGTAGATCCTTCAATGTAACCTTTGCAGCGGCATGAACGCTTGAGTGGGGTTCTATTGCTTCGTAGAACATCTCGCCGTCTCCAAGGGAAAAGGAAATATTCATGACAGGTAGCTTCCGACTTTCAAGTCGATTTCTGCGTATTGCAACATTCGCTGCGCTGTTCATCGGCTCAACGGCTCAAGCGGCGCAGGCCCTGACCATCGATGTGCATCGAGATGCAAACTGCGGATGCTGCAAAAAATGGATTCAGCATCTTGAGGCCAATGGCTTCACCGTCATTGATCATGTAGAAACCAACATGAGTGCTGTCAAACAAGATCTAGGTGTCGCTCCACGACTCTCGTCTTGTCACACTGCGATGATCAACGGGAAGTTTGTTGAAGGTCATGTGCCAGTTGAGCAAATAATTGCGATGAGTAAGCGTGACGACCTTCTCGGGATCGCTGCTCCTGGAATGCCAGCAGGTTCTCCAGGAATGGAAGTCGACGGAGTACATGAGACCTACCAAATAATCGGCCTGACCAAAGCCGGCGTAGATCAGGTCATTGCTGAATACCCCGCAAACTAATCCCACCTCATCCATTCGGCCACAGCATGGTCCCAGCTCATGGCCATGCAGCGGGACATGCTATGTTGATTTCATTCTCAAGCAATACGCAAAGGACGATCAGCAACAAGCTGTAAAGGCGCGCCTGCGCCGAATCGGATAACCCCGTACCGCTGTCCTCAATAACAATTTGAGATGACGCCATGCTCCGTCTGCTGACAAGCACTGCGCATCTGACCACGATAGTGCTAAGTTCGGGTGGCGTTGCCACTCAGCTTGCCTTTCCGAATCTGGACATCTGTCTCGGCTGAAAGCGTAGAAAAGTTAAATTACAGTGGTTTGAGAGTTCTTTTTTTGCAGGCTTTTCAGACGCAGGGTCGCGCGTTGTACAGCGGCCATTTTTTCTGGACGCTTCATTCGTTTCCATTTTCTGATGTCTTCCTTGGTGCGACCGCAGCTGACGCACAGTTCGCTGTTCAACTGGCAGACAGAAGTACACGGATTCTCGATGTCCTTGGCCATTGGTCAATTCCTCGGCGAACTTATGCGAACTACGGGCTCATTGCTAAGCCTGAACGGCGACCTGATCGGGTGAAACAGCGCCCGGCTTCGTGCGGTACTCAACTGTCAGATGAGTGATCTCATGAACTGTCGCAAGCCGTTCTCGTATGTTTTGTGCATTCACTGCTGGGCTGCCTAGAACACTCACAATAGCGGCGCGGGCTTGCGGCCCTACCTGCCAGACATGAAGATCTATGATCGAAGCATCTCCCTGTCGCTCAACCAGTTCACGAATCTCTTCAGCGACATGATCATCTGTCTGGTCTAGCAATACACTCGCAGTCACCCGCATCAACGACCAAGCCCAGCGTGCGATGACAACTGCACCCACAATCCCCATTGCAGGGTCGAGCCAGACCCAACCAAGGTAACGACCAGCAAGCAGTGCTGCGATGGCCAGAACCGAAGTCAGTGCATCTGCAATGACGTGAATATAAGCAGAGCGCAGATTATTGTCATGACCATGTGCATGGTGAGATTCATCTTGGCCGTGGTCATGCCCATGGTGATGATTATGACCGCCAGACAGCAAAAGCGCGCTCACCACATTCACTGCTAATCCGACAATTGCGATAAGAGTCGCTGTCCCGAATTGCACTTGAGTCGGTTGAAAGAGACGAAATAGCGACTCTCCGGCAATTCCCAAAGAGACCAGTCCCAAAATCAGAGCAGATGCGAAGCCACCCAAGTCTCCAACCTTGCCAGTTCCAAAACTGTAGCGAGCATTTGAGGCATGTCTTTTTGCGTAACCGTAAGCAGCTGCGGCTATGCCAAGTGCTCCAGCGTGTGTTGCCATGTGAAATCCATCAGCAAGCAACGCCATTGAGCCAGTGAGATAACCTGCGGTGATTTCAGCAACCATCATTACGACGGTCAGAGCCACTACCCACAAGGTTCGCTTGGCGTTTTCTTCATGTGATTTCCCCAGGAACATATGGTCGTGGGAATAGTCGGTGTACGAATTACTCATCTGGGCAAATCCTATTTGGAATAGCGGCGAATGGCTTCGAGAAGCTCATCGACGCCTTTCGCTCTTTCTTCGTTGCTGAGTGTCGGATTCGCAACGTGTTCACGAGCGTGGTCTTCGATAATTTCATCCATCAGCCCATTGATAGCGCCACGGGCAGAAGCGACCAAAAGCAGGGTTTTCGAGCAGTCATCATCAGAGTCGAGTGCTCGCTCAATCGCCTGGACTTGCCCAGCGATTCGCTTTACACGCTTAAGAAGATTGTCTTTGCTTGATCTCATATGACCCATACCATACCCCCCCTACCTATATTGAGAGTATGTTCACACGTTCCAATCAGCCATACAACCCCAGGGACGCTCGCCGCCGGGATGGATATACCAACAGTTTCTTCAATCCACAAAAAAAGGCGCCACTAGGGCGCCTAAGCCGTCTCCAAACCAAAGGAGAAACAAGGAGACGGGGTGTATCGGGGATACCGGACAGTTGATGCCGATGGCTAATGCCCGTTAAAGGAGTTGCAGTGGATATTCAACAATCAGTCTGACCTCGTCCAAATCAGATTCGAAATCGGTAGCTCGTGTCGTTGCTTGGCGGACACGTAAAGACATGTCCTTCAGTGAGCCTGACTGGATGACATACTTAGCCTCGATGTCTCGCTCCCAACGCTTTTGGTCCTGCAATGGGGCACCGTCCGCTCCGCGACGCATGTACACGCTGTTTGCGTTGGAATAGTCCGCATCCCAACCCTTAGCGTAGCGGGTCATGAAGCTCAGACCGGGGATGCCGAAAGCCTGCATATCTAGATCGTAGCGCAGCTGCAAGGATTGCTCTTTCGGTGAGTTGAAATCGCTGTACTGAATGGAGTTATCCAAAAAAATTGAGTCGGACTGGCGAAGGTAGTCAAAGTCGTCGTTACCATTATTGCGCTGGTAACCAACGGTCACGGCGTGCGCTCCGAATTTGACCCCGGTCTTGCCGCTCCAGATCTTGTTATCGAAGCTTCCCAGAAGTTTTTCACCCTCATCAACCGCTCGGTAGTAATTAAAGCCGCCAATTAGCGATACGCTTTCTGAGAGTGGATAGCTCAATGTGGTGCCCGCGTAGTATTGGTTCCACACATCCTTGAATTGGCTGGTGTAAAGACTCACACCTACGTGTTCATTGACCGTGTAATCGCCCCCTAGATAAGCGATCCATGGAGCATCTACTACACCGGCGTAAAAAGTTGAAAAGCCGTCACGCATGCTACTGGAATTGGGTTGGCTCATCGCATGCAGCCGGCCCCCCTGAAGGGTCAGGCCTTTGATGCTGGTATTAGTGAACGTTGCACCCCGGAAACTCTCCGGGAGAAGTCGGGAATCCCCATAGGCAACGACAGGCGTCGATGGAAATACGTCGCCTACCTTGACGACTGTATCCAGGAAACGCACTTTTGCGGCCCCGCCTACTTTTGAGTAGGAGTCTTCAGGTTGGCCTTTGCTATTGTGCGGCAAGACATCGACTGAGCTACGGGCTCCCGAGCGACCATCACCTGAATCGAGCTTGAGGCCTTCCATTGCAAACGCATCAATGCCGAAGCCTACGGTACCTTGAGTAAAGCCTGATTCGAATCGGCCAATGATGCCATGAGCCCATTCGGCTGAGTAACCATTGCCCGTGGGGCTTGATTGACCCTTTCGATAATCACGATTGAGATAGAGATTCCGATTGAGAATACTAAAGGTGCTCCCCTCAATGAACCCTTCAGGCTTTTGCTCCACAGCTACTGCAACTTGCCCCATGCTCATGCCAAGGGAAATGAGAGAAAGACCATAAATGCTTTTATTGTTCATTTAACACTCCAGGCTTTAGCTTGGCAGAGTTTCTTTATGAAATATTTTTTATAATTATAAAAGCCACCAGCACGTGAGGATTTCTCCTACGTGCCGGCAGACATAATTTCATACAATAGATAACTCCAGCGTGACCTGAAAATTACTTCTGTGTCAGCGAACAGCAAGCAGGCTCAAAACATACCGAACAACCTTGCGCAGTCAGGGCTAACGCTAATTAACTTCCGTGAGGGCAGTTAGTACCCATAACCTTGTATTCCAAGGTGTTGAGCTTGCCCGCCGAATCTTCATAGGTCATGCGCGAAGGGGCTACGCCACAGGTTTTATTGGCTTGAGTGGTACTGATTACCTTCTGGACATCGAGGTTCATTCCGTATTCATAATGAACAACTTCAGGTGTCGCCTTTCCGTTTTCTAAGGCGTACTGCTCCATCGCCTTCTGGTTCTCTTGCATCATTCGACCATAAACACGGTCACCACCTCCTTCAGCCATGGCCAAAGAAGACATGGTCAAGATGGAAGCGGCAAAAACAACTTTTAATAATTTCATGATTTTCTCCTAGTGCTCACTTACTTCTGACTAGAGGATAACCAGTGATGCCTTTCAGGAAGCTGCCGCGAATATTACATATCTGTAAGGCCTCTCGTAGAGCTCGTGAGTTCAACTATTTAAAGTTTAGCTTTATTGGCAGAGCACGCTGAATGCATCATACGACCATCAGAAATCAACTCGTATCCCACCTGGAGCATCTAGAGATTTTTTATAAAAATGCATATCTTCCTATTATGAAAAGCGGCTTTGACCGCTACAGGCGGATGAATCGTTTGGGCGTAGCTAAATGAGACTACGAACGTGTCACAAAAGCCTCATGGGCTGCGGAAATTAGGCACTACGTAGAGCACCGAAAACGCAATCGGCAGGATGGTCTTTAACAGCAATACGGTCTCGGAGGATAGGTTTTTATCTTATCCTTAACGTCATCGAAGATGACATTGAAGCTGTGCAGCAGGCGCTCCGTTTGCAACATTTGATCGTGAAGGATCTCAAGCAGGACAGCACAAACTACTGCCTGCCCAAGGATAAAGATAAAGCCTTCGAATCTTGAGGTTGTTTTCTCCAGCACGACCAAACCCGCTGACGATATCGGCAGGGCGAGCATTTTGCCGTTGATGTCGCCCGAAGCTTCAATAGAAGTGATTTTTCGTTATGTCGTGGGGCGGTGGCGAGACTCGTCCGACTGGCGTACTGTGGACCATCGGCGGCGATGGGGCCAAGAAGGGTCGCCTCATAAACTTGGCTTGAACTCTTGCTGTGTGGATAGCCAGTTAACTGCGTACTCACTGCGTCGTCAATTTGAGCCGACCAAGTGCCATCTCTAATCCAACCCACACGAATTCGTCGCTCTCAAATACCCAAAGCTTCCAAATTCCTATTTCTTACTGCGCTCAAGACAGCCATCCGGTCTTCTGTACCTGAATCCATATCAGGTACGGTGCCATGCTCCAGATCCTTACCCACATTAGCGAAACGCGGCGCTGGCTGTTTTCACTGCTACTGTTCTTGTCAACTGCGTCCCACGCGGAGACGTGGGTCATTACAAACCGAGCACATCCAGTATCCGCACCTTCTGGCGCTCGCGTCATCTTCCTGGATGATCAGCAGCGCCTTGAAGAACAACTTTCCAACCAACTACCCGCCGATCCACGCCAGGCAGAAGCGGCCATTCAACGCTACCTTGTCAGCCCTGCAGGGAAGCATCTGCAAAACGAGTTGGCCCAAGCCCAGCAGGGCGTCATAGACGCCTGGAGCCTGCGAGTCGAAAAACTCCCAGCCGTGGTCGTAGATCGTCGCTACGTCGTGTACGGCGAGCCTGACGCAGCTAAAGCCGTCGCGTTGATTGAACGAGCACGGAGCCTGTCACGATGAGACGCTCACGTTTTGCGATCCGGCCTTTGTCGCTGGCTATCACTTTCAGCCTGTCATTCAGTGCATCGGCTGCGATCAACTCGGCAGCGATTATTGCCTCGACCCTGTCACCAACCTGCCTGGAGTACAAAGTGGTCGGCATCTGCTATTGGCTGCTCTGCACGCCATTCGGATGCAAAGTCAAAACCTCGACCAAGGTTCGTCACTACGTACCGGACGCTGTGGTGTCTGCATATGCGAATACCGGGATGAACCCTTGGATAGAGATGTCACCTCTTGGCACCCCGAATCCGATGGCCCAAGCGGGCAACGACGGCACTACCAATCACGTTGCAGAGAACAACATCATCAAATTTAAGGAAGCCGATGTCATCGGCCATCCAGGTGGTGCGGCGTTGAGTCAGTTTGCCAGCGCCTCGGGCTATGTATGCAAAGGCGCAACCTTACCGCTTGTGCCTTACTTTCTGAGCACCCTTGACCCCATTGCTTGGCGATACGGCGTCCCGGAATCCGTATACCCCGAAGCACTCATTCCGGGCATGCGCGAAGTCGGTAGCCTGCTCTCAGCAAGCAGCTGGGGGAACGTCTACCCGCGTAGCGGCTTCCTTAACCAGACTGACGACTACAAAACGGGCGCAGTTATTGCGCAGCGTGCCGGCGACGTGGTTACCCGCCCAGGCCAGGTCCATGTCTACTTGCCGATGCTCGCCCTTCCCTACCCCGGTTACTGGCCCGCAGGGCCGCTACGCGAAGGTGACGCCTCCACTGGTAAGTGGCAAGAGCTCACCCCAGTCCTCAACCCGACTTGCGCAACCTTTCCCACCATCGATCCGAACATCGATGCGCAGGATGGCGGCTACGCCTGGGCACTCTGGCGCCCTTATTCGTGTTGCCAGCGTCGAGGACAGACCTTCCTCGGCAGTACGGACTTCCAATGAAACAGCGATCGGAGCAAAGCATGAAACTCACTACCTTGGCGATAGGGCTCGCCTGCAGCCTCAGCAGTGCAATAGCGCTCTCTGCTGATCCAATCAACGTCTCCTCCTCCGGAAGCGTCATTGGGGACAACGTGCTGTATAGCATTGGCGGCGGCAACGCAGTCACCATGGGGAGCGCAGGCAACATGGATAGTATTTCTGTGGGAGGCGGTTGGAATACCAATCTAATCTGCGGAAACATGAGCCTGAGCACAACCCTTGAAAACCAATTGAATGGTGCCACTTCCGGCTTCAAAAACATCATGAGCTCGGTGGTACAGAGCGCCACCAGCGCCGTGGCTTCGCTGCCGGCACTGATTCTTCAACGTGCGAACCCGGCGCTATACAACCTCATCACCAACGGCATTTTGCAGGCCCGCCTGGACTTCGACCGCTCCAAAGGCACCTGCCGCGCCATTGGCGAAAAGATGGCGGATATCGCCGGTAACCAAATGGGCTGGGGCAAGCTTGCTGAAGGTCAGGCTATGAGTCAGGCGCTAACATCCAACACAGACGCAGTGTCGGCGGTGGAACAAGTCGAAAAGAAAGGTGGAAACGATGGCGTCACTTGGGTTGGTGGTGATAGAGCAGGTGGTTCCGGTCAGAAGCCAATTCGTATCGTAGGCGACGTCACCAAGGCGGGCTACAACCTTCTGAACAAGCGCGCGGCCGGCGACACCGCATCCATCAGTAAAGCGAACTGCAACAACGGCATGGTGTGCAATGTCTGGTCATCGCCCCAGGAAGCCACCACCTTTGCCAATCGTGTCCTGGGTGAACAACAACAGCAGACCTGTGACAGTTGCCCTAAAACGGTGACAGCCGCAGGCGTCGGCCTCACGCCGCTGATCCAGGAAACGTACGACACCAAGCTGAAGGCCCTGCAGGAACTGCTGAGCGGAAGCAAAACGCTGTCGCTAGAAAACCTGGAAGCAGCGAGCAGCAACTCGTTACCCATCACCCGAGGCGTTGTAGCAGCACTCAAGGATGAGCGCGACCAGGACGTACTCGCTCGCCGGCTTGCCTCCGAAGTCGCGTTGTCCGATGTGTTGGAGAAAGCTCTGACCCTACAGCGCACCTTGATGGCAGGCAGTCGGGAACCGAACGTCGCGGCTAATGACCTCGCCGTCCAGGCAGTCGGCCAGCAGAGCTCCTCGCTGCAACAGGAGATCGGCAACCTCAAAATGGAACTGGACATGCGTCAGCAGCTCGCGAAGAACTCGCCTCTGACCATCATTGAACGCAGCAAAGCACGGGCAGAAGACTCTCGTGGCGTGTCCCCGGGAGCCCCAGAAACGAATCGATTGGACCAGTTGCAGTCACCCGCCCAGAACAAACAGTGAGAAAGGCCATGACCGAAATACAGGAGCCTGTCGCCGCTCCCAACCGTTCGCTGGTTCGACGAACCGGGAGGAGCATTCTGCTTGTTCTGGGTGTTTTGCTCGCGACTGCCGCCCTCGTAGTCCTACTCAGCGCTGTCCTGATGAACATGTTCGACAGCGCCGAGCAATGGCAAGCCTGGCGCACCGACCACTATTGGCCGCTCTTTACCTGGCGCCTAATGCTTTATATCGCACTGACCGTTGCCTGGTTCAAATTCAAGGTACGGTTATCGAACTCAGAACGCTCGAAACGGCGCAAAGGCCTGTTGAAGATCGAGATAATGGTGATCTTATTATTTCTGATGGTTGAACTGAGCAAGGTGCTGTATCAGGCAGGGGGTGTTCTGTGACGCTCTACACCAATGACTATTTAGAGTACTACCTGACGTTGGTCGGTTGGATCATCAACAATGGTATCTGGGCGATGATTTCAGATACCGGTCTATTCGCCCTCCCCTTCTGCATCATCGTTATTCGAGAGTGGCTGAAAGTCCGTGGTGAGGGGGCCGATGAGGGCAACAAAGGCGTTCTCTCACTGGCACGTATCGAAACCAATATCTACGTTGGCTACATCGTAGTCGCATTCTTCGCTGTACCAGCCGTCAATGTGAGTTTTGATACCTTGGCATTTGACCAGAGTAGAGCTCAGCAATGTCAATACAACTTACCTAAACCCACAGACACAGGCTGGAACACAACATTCAGCTCACTGGCAGGAAAGAGTGCCCAGATGCCCATGTGGTGGGCATTAATGCATGCATTATCAAAGGGATTAACCAATGGCGCTGTAGCAGCAATTCCCTGCGGGACTGATTTACGGCAAGTACGCATGGAAGTTAGCAACACCAAGATCAACAACCCGCTATTGGCTCAGGAAATTGGCGACTTTACGCACGATTGCTATGGACCCTCCCGTGCCAGATTATTCATGCGCCAACCCGAATTGGGAGCGCAAGGGAATGACCCTCGTTTTGCGCAGGAACTCAGCTGGATTGGTTCGCACTATTTATTGAACACCTCGGGTTATTACGACACGGACTACTCCAAAACTCCAAGGGCATCATGGCCCTATAACGCATCTCGTGATGTGGGTTTACCACAAGTGGGTGGAGGTGGGGGCTATCCAACTTGCAAACAATGGTGGTCAGATAGCGGAGTGGGACTGCGGGACCGTATCAAGGCTCAAGTGTCGCCGGACCTCATGACCAAAATGCTCGGCTGGGCAAAGTGGTTGTCCCCGGACGAAGTCACTGACTCGCTTGTCCGGCAACTGGTCTCGCCGTCGAACCAGGTGAAAGGGGATGTTTATACGGACTACGGGGGACAAATCGACGGAACTGTGTGGAATGGTGCAGCCCGGGCAGCGGGGACTCTCGGGGTTGCATTAGGATCTATGGCCTATTTTCCAGCGATGGACATGGTTCGCCAGGCGCTACCGATGGTCATGGCGTTCTTGAAAATGGCGATGGTGATTTGCATTCCCTTGGTGCTAATCGTCGGGGCTTACCAACTAAAAGTGGCCATGACTATGTCCGTTGTTTTTTTCGCTCTGATATTCGTGGACTTTTGGTTTCAACTGGCTAGATGGGTCGATACCACGATATTGGACGCTTTATATGGAGCCGGTTCTCCGCATTTATCATTTGATCCTGTGATGGGTTTGAACACTGCCACCCAGGACGCAATCTTAAACTTCGTGATGGGCTCGATGTTCATCATCCTGCCAGTGTTTTGGATGGGCGCGCTGGGATGGGCAGGGGTGAGCGCAGGAAAAGCATTGGAAGGCCTTACCAGCGGAACAAAAGATGTTCAAAAGGCAGGTCAGGAAGGGGTGAATACTGTCAAACGTAGCGTTATGTAACGTAAGGGTCTCATATCATTGATATGAGACCCTTAATCATCGTCGTCTACACGTTGACCAGCAACATAGTACCCATAGCCATCGGGGCCATAGCATTGACCATACTCTATCTGGTTTCTGCGAGGCGTAGGTCTGTGATTCAACGCCCAGAGCCCTCCACCCAAAACCAAGGTAAATACTGCAACGCTGATAATCCCGCTGAAAATGTCTGCAGAAAAATATAGGAGTACGGCAGCCACAACCAGACGCTTGACCCAACGCAGGGTACGGTTCTGACTGCACCAAACGAGGCGCGCAGCCTGACCCAGGCCATAGCCTAAGCGACTTGCTACTCCCTGAGAGGTCTGTGCGGTCATGGTGCGTCTCCTTCTTACCCGGTCTAGGGGCGATTTGACATTACTTATAATACCGATTTTTCTATGCTGCAAGATCATGAGACAAACGGCCTTTGCCTTCAGCACCAGATGCCCCCCTTTCACAACAAAAATGGCCCAAAAGGTAAAAGGTTTTGTAGAAGCGAATGGAATGGTTCACAAGGGTAAAAGCCTTACCCGAAAGGGCCGCTTTCAGCGGGAAAAAGGTCCAATCTCATCAACGCATCTCGCGAGTCGAATAAACTTCAACTAACTCGTCTTCTGTAAAATTACTAAGCAAAGAAAAGTATTCAGCTCTGGACTCAACCGTCAACGGTTGGATAGAACCTAAATTAATAAGAGTTGAAACAGCCTCGTCAGGAGTCATTTCGCTAGTAAGTGGGGCTCTCTGCCCAGAGTAATAAACCTTGTCAGACGCAATAGCTACATCCAGCAGTTCACGTACTTCACCATAACGAGCGGAACGCGCAGCGGTTAGAAACACTCCATCAAAAATGACCAAGACGCTATCAACGTGAGGAATAATATATTTAGCTAAGGCGACAACCAGAGGAAGGTTGTTGTCCCACCTTGCTTCCTCATCATCAAGATCATTCCCTACACTAGCAAAAAGAATGATCTCATCACACTTATTGTCACGTATCAAATCACAAAGTGCCCAAACATTATCTGAGGTTGATTTCGTAGCGTAGCGAAGTGAAACCATCATTTTTTCCTCACATAGTCGATCTGCGGCCCCGTGCCCTTAGACCGAAACGACGATAATTCTGCATTCCTTTCTCCGTCACCACCATAGAAAGATGGCTCTTCGCCAAAAGAAATACCCGAGGCAACCAGTGATCCTTTCCCCTTGCTCGCCCCCCCTTTGATAGGAGAAAAGCCTGCCCCATGAATCATTTACGGAGCAGGCGATGTTCTCTATTTTCCGCCGCAATAAAGCGCTACCCGCCCAAAGCCCCTCCCCTAACGGTTTTATACAGCCGGCCTCTAGCCAAGCACTACTGGCATCGCCGCGCCGTCAGAAACTACTGGAGAACATTTGGCAGCGCGCATCGTTATCTCGCTCACAGTTTGTCGAGCTCTATAGGCGTCCACTTGAGCGCTACGCGGAGTTGGTCCAGCAGCTCCCTGCTTCGCAAAACCACCATCATGCACACCCTGGCGGCATGCTGGATCACGGGCTTGAAATCGTCGCCTATGCCTTGAAAATTCGACAGAGCTACCTGCTTCCTATAGGCGCACCGCCGGAGTCTCAATCAGCACAGGCTGAGGCCTGGACTGCCGCCGCGGCTTACGGCGCTCTGATACACGACCTCGGCAAGATCGCCGTCGACGTGCACGTCGAGCTGGCAGGAGGTAAAACCTGGCACCCGTGGCACGGCCCAATCGATCGTCCCTATCGATTCCGTTACGTGAAAGGACGCAACTACCAACTTCACGGAGCCGCTGCCGCACTGATCTACGCGCAGATCCTCTCCTCAGAAATCTTAGATTGGCTCAGTAATTTCCCCGAAGTGTGGTCGCAGTTAATCTTCATTTTGGCTGGTCAGTACGAACATGCCGGCATTTTGGGAGAGATCGTGGTCAAGGCCGATCAGGCGTCCGTCGCACAGGAGCTCGGTGGAAATCCAGCCCGCGCGCTGTCCGCGCCCAAACAGTCTTTGCAGCGTCAATTAGCAGATGGGTTGCGTCACCTGGTCCGAGATACATTCAAACTGAATCAACCCGATGGACCGTCAGATGGATGGCTGACACAGGATGCTCTTTGGCTGGTTAGCAAGCCTATTGCTGATCAATTGCGAGCCTATTTGCTGACCAAAGGCGTTGAAGGTGTACCCAGTACGAATGCGCCTTTCTTCAACATGCTGCAAGATCAGGGGGTAATCCAAACCAATGCCCAAGACAAGGCAATCTGGAAAGCCACGATAGACAATGGTCGTGGTTGGCGAAACACCTTCACCCTGCTGAAGCTCTCACCGGCACTGATCTGGAATGATCCAAGTGATCGGCCCACAGCTTACGCTGGGACTCTTGAGGTAGAAGCTGGCAACCCGGTAGAAGACTCTGCAGCTGAAAATACCGTCGCCACACCGGCCAAAAAGTTGCCTTCGGAAATTCAATCCAGCCCTGTGCCGGCGCCTTTAGCACCGGCACAGCCATCACCGTTCGAACTACCTCAGCATTCCTCGAGCAGTACAGATGAATTTGACGAGCTACTGGCGCTCCTTGGTAACATCAATGAGCCATCAGAAGACACCAAAAACAAAGCGGTCTCAGCGGCACATACCGCGCCTCCGAAACTGGATGAAATCCAGCCTTCCCAAACCTCCAATCAAGGAGGTGCGCCTTTAGCAATAATCGAAGAAGTCACTCCGATGCCTAGCAATAACACCGAGATCGGTCAGGGATTTGTTGAATGGCTTAAGAAAGGCATCGCATCCCGGACCATCATTATCAACGATACCAAAGCGCTGGTTCATACCGTAGCAGGGACCGCTATGCTGGTAACGCCTGGAATTTTCAAACGCTACGTCCTTGAATTCCCCCATATCGAACAGCAAGCCAAAGTACAGCAAGTCAGCGCCTGGCAGCTGGTTCAACGTAGTTTCGAGAAACAGAAACTTCATCGAAAAACGCATAAGAGTTTGAATATTTGGACCTGTGACGTTGTTGGACCTCGAAAATCCAAGCAGCTCAAGGGGTACTTACTACTAGACCCGCGAACAATCTTCTCTGAGGTCCCTTTCGACAATATCAGCCTGTCCTTGAAGTCAGAAGCAACGGAGCCGCCACAATGACGACGCCCTCGAATCTGACGGAGGAATACATCTTTGCCCATGATCTGCGGCCTGCCAGTGCAAAGATCTATCGCGCCTCGACCAAAGCACTACTCAAGCATTTCCGAACGGCCTCAGTTGAGGAGATCGATCATCGTGCGGTTCTGACATGGCGAAAAAAAGTCCTTGAGAACGGATTATCCAAACGCAGCTGGAACACCTATTCAAATCACCTTCGAACTGTTTGGGGCTACGCCATAGAACACGGCCTGATGACCCATACCACGATCAACCCATTCAAGAAAACCAGCGTTATCCCACCAAAGCGAGCCAGCAAGACAATCAATGGAGACGCCATCCAACGAGCACGCAACTGGCTCATATCCCTTGTAGGCCAAGAACGTTGTACGCATGAACGTAGCCAGATCACACCTGCCTGGTTCTGGCTCAGCGTCTTCGAGATGTTTTATTACACAGGCATACGTCTGAATGCCCTGCTGTGCCTGCGTTACAAAGATATCGACTGGGACAGCCAGATGATCTTGGTCCGCGGTGAAACAGAGAAGACCCATCGGGAGTTTTTCCTCCCCATTATGGAAGGACTCGCTCCACACTTATCCAGGATCTTGGGGGAGGCCGAGAAAATCGGTTTTTCACCAGACGATCAGCTGTTCAACGTCAACAGATTCTCTCGTCACTTCCATGGCAAGGAAATGAACATCGACCAGGTGGAGTCAATGTACGGCAAGCTCACCGATAAGATCGGCGTGCGCATGACCCCTCACCGCTTCAGGCACACATTAGCAACAGACTTGATGAAGCAGCCTGAGCGAAACATTCATCTCACGAAAAGCCTGCTGAATCATTCGAATCTAGCGACAACGATGAATTACATAGAGGCGGACTACGACCATATGCGTGCTGTTCTACATGAGCGGAGTCGGGCTCAGGGCGCTCTGAGCCGAGTGACACGGGTTGATCCAAGTGGCAAACCCTCTGCCCCCTTACCCGCCAAAATAGGTGTGCATTCACAGGAAACCGCTCAACCAGAGCCCAAGAAGCTGCCAGCTCCACAACAATCTAGCAGCACAGAGGTCAGTATTGATCGGCGGACCAAGTCGACTGGCCGAAGCGCGCTACAGAAGGCTCTCGAGCTCGCATCTGCGCAACTGCATCGCGAGTCAATGACATGCTCTATGGACCCACCAGTAGATCAAGTAGAGCAGAGTCTACTATTGACGCTAATGGCGAGCGGGCTTGGTGTCGGCACATTCAGGAAACGCACCTCAACTGAGCATTCAATGCGAAGCTCATCATTTTCCAGAGCATCGCCCTAGTACGCTCATAATCAAAGCGCACTGGCTATAGGGAATTCTGGTTGGCCAGAGGCTTTCGCATGCCCGGAATAAAGAACCAGGTCGAAATCCGGATTTTTTCCAGACGAACGGTACGACTTTGCTCAAGGCACAAAAAAAGGCGTCATAAAGACGCCTTTTTCATTAAATATGGTCGGGGTAGGGGGATTCGAACTCCCGACATCCTGCTCCCAAAGCAGGCGCGCTACCGGACTGCGCTATACCCCGGAATGCGCATCGCAAAGCCTATGCACATTGACATCATGACGAACCGAAACTACTGTTCGCCTCAGACGGCTGCATGTCTACGGCGATATCTAAGTGCTGTAACACTTTCCAAAACCGTAAAACCGCCTCTATCAGAGCTAGAACCTCTGATTCTAAGATTTGATTCCAGCGTCAACTGGTCTCAAAAATGGTGGGTCGTGTGGGATTCGAACCTACGACCAATTGGTTAAAAGCCAACTGCTCTACCAACTGAGCTAACGACCCAAATATGGTCGGGGTAGGGGGATTCGAACTCCCGACATCCTGCTCCCAAAGCAGGCGCGCTACCGGACTGCGCTATACCCCGGTTTGAAATTGGCTCCGTGACCAGGACTCGAACCTGGGACCCAATGATTAACAGTCATTTGCTCTACCGACTGAGCTATCACGGAACTACATATTTCAAAGTTACTGCTGTGTTGCTTCCTCTTCGACCCTGTCCGTATCGCTACGTTAGCGTCTCTGAGGCGCGCTATTCTACAATCTTAAAACCCCCTGTCAACCCTTTAAATTGCTTTTAAGACAATGATTTGCGCTTCTTTCTGATTTCTTCTTGGGGAGAAGAAACCCGTGGGCTGACGTTGCTGCGGGGCGCACTTTACAAGCCTTTGCCTTACAGTTCAACGCCCTATCGAAAAAAAAGGCCCCGCGATGCGGGGCCTTCTCTGTTTACGCCAAGCGCTGGGCTTAATGGAAGACGATTTCGTCGTCTTTCACCGTCGCCGTGACGCGAGTGCCAGGCATAAAGCTGCCCGACAGGATCAACTGCGCCAGTGGGTTCTCGATCCAGCGCTGGATCGCACGTTTAAGCGGCCGTGCGCCATACACTGGGTCGTAACCGACCGCGATCAGCTTATCCAACGCTTCGCCGCTCAGTTCCAGGTCAAGCTCGCGCTCAGCCAGGCGGCTACGCAGGCGGCCCAACTGGATCTCGGTGATGCCCGCGATCTGATCCCGCGCCAGAGGCTCGAAGATCACCACTTCGTCGACCCGGTTGATGAATTCCGGACGGAAGTGCGTGGTCAACGCGTCCATCACCGCCGCACGCTGGGCTTCACGATCACCTACCAACTCCTGGATCTGCGCCGAGCCCAGGTTAGAGGTCATCACGATCACCGTATTACGGAAGTCCACCGTACGCCCGTGGCTGTCCGTCAAGCGACCATCCTCCAGCACCTGCAGCAAGATGTTGAACACATCCGGGTGCGCCTTCTCGACCTCATCCAACAGGATCACCGAATAAGGCTTGCGCCGCACGGCTTCGGTCAGATAACCGCCCTCTTCATAGCCCACATAGCCTGGTGGAGCACCGATCAGGCGAGCCACCGAGTGTTTCTCCATGAATTCGGACATATCGATCCGCACCATGGCCTCTTCCGTATCAAAGAGGAACTCGGCCAGGGCCTTGCACAACTCGGTCTTACCCACACCGGTCGGGCCCAGGAACATGAACGAGCCGCTTGGACGGTTAGGGTCGGACAAGCCTGCCCGGGAACGCCGTACCGCGTTGGACACCGCCACCACTGCCTCTTCCTGGCCGATGACGCGCTGATGCAACAGGCTTTCCATCTTCAGCAACTTGTCGCGCTCGCCTTCGAGCATCTTCGACACGGGAATACCGGTCCACTTGGAGACCACTTCGGCAATTTCTTCCTCGGTCACCTTGCTACGCAGCAACTGGTTTTCGGGCTTGCCGTGCTGGTCGACCATCTGCAGGCTGCGTTCCAGGTCCGGGATCACCCCGTACTGCAACTCGGCCATGCGGTTCAGGTCGCCTTTGCGGCGCGCGGCTTCCAGCTCCTGGCGGGACTGCTCGATTTTTTGCTGGATCTGCGCCGAACCCTGTACTTCGGCTTTTTCCGAGGTCCAGATTTCTTCGAGGTCCGAATACTCGCGTTCCAGGCGGACAATTTCTTCCTGAAGTTTTTCCAGGCGCTTCTTGGCCGCCTCGTCTTCTTCTTTCTTCAGCGCCTGGGATTCGACTTTCAGTTGAATCAGGCGTCGATCCAGGCGATCCAGCACTTCCGGCTTGGAGTCGATCTCCATACGGATGCGGCTGGCCGCTTCGTCGATCAGGTCGATAGCCTTGTCCGGCAACTGACGATCAGTGATATAGCGATGGCTCAACTTGGCCGCCGCAATAATCGCACCGTCGGTGATCGCCACCTTATGGTGGACCTCATAGCGCTCTTTCAGGCCACGCAGGATCGCGATGGTGTCTTCTTCGCTCGGTTCTTCCACCAATACTTTCTGGAAGCGACGCTCAAGGGCCGCGTCCTTTTCGATGTACTGACGGTATTCGTTGAGCGTGGTCGCACCGACGCAGTGCAGCTCACCCCGCGCCAAGGCGGGCTTGAGCATGTTACCGGCGTCCATGGAGCCTTCGCCCTTACCGGCGCCGACCATGGTGTGCAATTCGTCGATAAACAGAATGATCTGCCCTTCCTGCTTCGACAATTCGTTAAGCAAGGATTTGAGGCGTTCTTCGAACTCACCCCGGAACTTGGCACCGGCAATCAGCGAGCCCATATCCAGAGACAGCAGGCGCTTGCCCTTGAGGCCGTCCGGCACCTCACCATTAATGATGCGCTGGGCCAGGCCCTCGGCAATCGCGGTTTTACCCACGCCAGGTTCACCGATCAGCACCGGGTTGTTCTTGGTGCGACGTTGCAACACCTGGATGGTGCGACGAATTTCATCGTCACGACCGATCACCGGGTCCAGCTTGCCTTCTTCGGCACGCTTGGTCAGGTCGACGGTGTATTTGTCCAGGGCCTGGCGCGACTCCTCATGGTTGGGGTCGTTCACCGCTTCGCCACCACGCAGGTTGTTGATGGCGTTTTCCAGGGCTTTCTTGCTCACGCCCTGGCCCAGCAACAACTTGCCGAGTTTGCTGTTGTCGTCCATGGCGGCGAGCAGCACCAGTTCGCTGGAGATGAACTGGTCACCTTTCTGCTGGGCCAGGCGGTCGGCCTGGTTGAGCAGGCGCGCCAGATCCTGGGACATATTCACGTCGCCGGTGGGGTTCTGGATTTTCGGCAGTTGGTCGAGCTCTTTGCTCAACTCCTTGCGCAGGCTGTTGACGTCAAAGCCCACCTGCATCAGCAAGGGTTTGATTGAACCACCTTGCTGTTCCAGGAGTGCCTGCATCAAGTGCGCAGGCTCAATGGCCGGGTGGTCGAGGCCCACCGCCAAGGATTGAGAGTCAGACAAGGCCAACTGCAATTTGCTGGTTAAACGATCAATACGCATTAGTCACCTTCCTTTTGAGCAGGCCGGAGCTATGAACAAACACATCCTGAATGAAGAAACCTGCCAGATACCCTTATAGATGGGGTGGATTCTGGGCGTTTCAAGCGGCGGACGGTTGATACAGGTCAGGAGAGTCTAGCGTTCAAGCCAGATAAGGGAGGCGAATCGGCCCGTACGCGGGCTGCGGCGATAAGAAAAGAAACGCGGGTCGGTGACAGTGCACAAACCGCCACCATACACAGCGGTGACACCACGCGCTGCCAGGCGCAGGCGCGCCAGCTGGTAGATGTCGGCCATGAACTTGCCAGGGTTGTGGCTGGAAACAAAGGCTTCAGCGGTGGCCGGCAGTTGCTGCATGAATGCTTCACGCACTTCCGGGCCGACCTCAAAGGCTTGTGGGCCAATGGCAGGGCCGAGCCAGACCAGAACGTCTTCGGGTGCGCTATCCAGGCTTTCGAAAGCGGCCTCCAACACCCCAGCCGCCAAGCCACGCCAACCGGCATGGGCTGCGGCAACCCGGGTGCCCGCCCGATTACAGAACAGCGCAGGCAGGCAATCGGCGGTCATGGATGTGCAGGCGATGCCAGGGGTGCTAGTCCAACTGCCATCTGCCTCGACAGTACGGCTCGGATCGGCCTCAACCACGTGAGTACCGTGGACTTGGCGCAACCAGGCAGGCTGGATATCGAAGGCGTCACTCAGGCGACGGCGATTTTCAAGAACGGCCTCAAGGCTGTCCTCGACATGATCGCCCAGGTTGAGGCTGTCGAACGGCGCCAGGCTGACGCCGCCCGCACGGGTGGTGACGCAGGCTTTTACCCGAGCCGGCGCGGGCCAGTCAGGTATAAGCCAGTCACTCATCCGACAAACGCCTCGCGATCCTGCTTGAGCAGCGACAACAGCCAGACCAGATCGTCCGGCAGTGGCGATTCCCAGCTCATGCGCTTACCGCTCGTCGGATGATCCAGCTCCAGGAAGCGTGCATGCAGTGCCTGGCGCGGGAACGTCTTGAGCGATTCAACCATGGTCTGGCTGGCCGCTGGCGGAATACGGAAGCGACCACCGTAGGCCGGATCGCCGACCAACGGGAAGTTGATGTGCGCCATGTGCACGCGAATCTGGTGGGTACGCCCGGTTTCCAGCTTGACCCGCACATGGGTGTGGGAGCGAAAACGCTCCAGCACACGGTAGTGGCTGACGGCTTGCTTGCCGCCCTCCATCACCGCCATACGCTGGCGCTGCTGGCCGTGACGACCAATGGGTGCGTTGATCTTGCCACCGGCCACAACGACGCCGATCACAATGCACTCATAGATGCGGCTGACGCTACGGCTCTGCAATTGCGTAACCAGTTGCGTCTGCGCCTGAATGGTCTTGGCCACCACCATAAGGCCGGTGGTGTCCTTGTCCAGACGGTGCACGATGCCGCAGCGCGGCACATTGATGATGTCCGGCACGTGGTGCAACAGAGCATTGAGCAAGGTGCCATCAGCGTGCCCGGCAGCCGGGTGAACCACCAGGCCTGCGGGTTTGTTGATGACCAGGATGTCGTCGTCTTCATAGACGATATCCAGCTCGATGTCCTGGGCGACCCATTCTCCCTGGGCTTCCTGCTCGGCAGTCAGCTCAAGAATCGCACCGCCATGGACTATGTCTCGCGGGCGGATAACCGCTCCATCCACAGTCAGGCGGCCGTCTTTGATCCAGGCGGAAAGGCGCGAGCGCGAGTGCTCAGCGAATAATTGTGCGGCGACTTGATCGAGGCGTTGGCCGCCCAATTCGGACGGCACCTCTGCGCGAAGTTCAATTTTATCGGACATGCTCAGACTAGGCGTGGCGTAGCCTTTGGTTTCGGCTGCGCGCTTGTGGTTAAATACGGCGTCTTTTGCCCCGAGGCTTTCAACGGGGCGCTCATCATAACAGGACGGCCCCGCCCAAGACAGCGGCCGTCATAGGGACGCAAGCCGCCATGCAAGTGAAACACCTGCTGCTGATCGCCATCCTCGCCATGACTGCTGCTTGCTCGTCAACAAAGGACGTCGTCGACGAAAACCTGAGCGAAGTCGAGCTGTACCAGCAAGCTCAGACAGACTTGGACAATAATAGCTTCACCAGCGCCACAGCGAAGCTGAAGGCATTGGAGTCGCGTTACCCGTTCGGCCGCTATGCCGACCAGGCCCAGCTTGAGCTGATCTACGCCAACTACAAGAACGCCGAGCCGGAAGCTGCCAAGTCCGCTGCCGAGCGTTTCATCCGCCTGCACCCGCAGCACCCGAACGTGGACTACGCCTACTACATGAAGGGCCTGACCTCGTTCGACCAGGATGTTGGCCTGCTGGCGCGCTTCCTGCCGCTGGACATGACCAAGCGCGACCCGGGTGCTGCCCGCGACTCCTATAACGAGTTCGCCCAGCTGACCAGCCGTTACCCCAACAGCCGCTACGCGCCGGACGCCAAGCAGCGCATGATCTACCTGCGCAACCTGCTGGCTTCGTACGAGATCCACGTGGCCCACTACTACCTGACCCGTCAGGCTTATGTGGCCGCCGCCAACCGTGGCCGCTACGTGGTGGAAAACTTCCAGGAAACCCCGTCCGTGGGTGACGGCCTGGCCGTGATGACCGAGGCTTACCAGCGTCTGCACCTGGACACCCTGGCCACCACCAGCCTGGAAACCCTGAAGCTCAACTACCCTGACCACCCGAGCCTGAAAGACGGCCAGTTCGTGCCCCAGGTTGACGAAGCGGACAACCGTTCGTGGCTGAGCAAGTACACCCTGGGCCTGATCGAATCCCGTCCACCGCTGCCGCCGGGTGAAACCCGCGCCAACCAGGACGTGATCAAGATGTACCAGGACGCCAAGGACGCCATTCCTTCCGAGCTCAAGCCGCACGACGAGAACGGCGATGTGATCGAAGAAGAAGAGCCGCAAGCCCTGGGCGATAACCAGGACCGCTCGTGGTTCAGCTACATGACCTTCGGTGTGTTCGACTGATTGTTCGACGCAACGCAAAAGGGAGCTCTTAAGGAGCTCCCTTTTTTATGAGCGAGTATTTATTGCCCTGTGCGCCCGGTATCACCTTGGCTAAACTGGCGCATTCCTTGTCGAGAAACTGCCCATCATGCTTCGTCTACTGTTCTGGATTGCTGTCATTGCTGCCGCGGTATGGTTCTGGCGCAAATTCAAAAACCCTGCCGCCCGTCAGCAACGGCCCGCCGAGCCGGATGCGGCCCTGATGGTGCGTTGCGCCCACTGTGGCGTGCACCTGCCGCAGGACCGCGCACTGAGTTCACGCCAGCAATGGTACTGCACCCAGGCGCACCTGGAGCAAGGGCCAAAGTCTATCCAGCGTTGAGGCGACCTGCGGGGGCGTAAGGCGCTGGATCGATGATCGGAGCCCGCGCCAGCAGCAAGTCGGTGAACAACTGGCAAGAGGCTGGTGCGAGTACCAGGCCATTGCGGTAATGCCCGCAATTGAGCCACAACCCCTTGAAGCCAGGGACCTCACCGATAAACGGTATACCTTCGGGGGAGCCAGGCCGCAAACCGGCCCAATGCCCGACCACCTCGGCGTCCGCCAAGGCGGGAATCAGTTCCACCGCAGACGCCTTGAGGCTTTCCAGCGCAATGTCGGTTGGCGTCTTGTCGAATCCTTCATGCTCCAACGTGCTGCCGATCAGGATGTGCCCATCACGCCGCGGGATCGCATAGCGCCCCTTGGCCAGGACCATGCTGGATAAAAAGTCGGACGCGCATTTGTACAGGATCATTTGGCCCTTGACCGGCTCCACGGGCAGCCCCAGGCCCAGCGTACCCAGCAATTGCCCGCTCCAGGCGCCGGCCGCGAGTACAACCTGATCACCCAAAACCTGGCCGGTAGCGGTATTCACACCCACCACCCTGTCGTCGCCGAGCACAAAGCCCGACACAGCGCATTGCTCGTAAATCGTCACGTTCGGCAACGCCAGCAACGCCGCCTTCAGTGATTTGACCAGGCGCGGGTTGCGAACATTGGCCACGTCGGCCATATAGATCGCCTGGGCGTAGCCGCCCCCCAGCACCGGCACGGCGTCATGGGCCGCCGACACGTCCACTTTGCTCAACGGCCGCCCTTCACGGGCAGCCCAGGCCAGTGCATCCGCTTCGTCATCCAGGTCGAGCCAATACAAACCCGTGGTATGAACCTCTGGATCAACGCCGGTGGCAGCAAACAGCCGTTGCGCCAGTTGCGGGTAAAAATCCTGGGACCAATGGGCCAAGGCCGTGACCGCCTGGCTATAGCGCCACGGATACAACGGCGAAACAATCCCACCGCCCGCCCAGGAAGACTCCTGCCCAAGCCCACCGCGCTCCAGCAGCGTGACCGCCTGGCCCTCACTGGCGAGGTTGTACGCCGTCAACAGCCCGATTACTCCGCCGCCGACAATCACCACTTGCTGTTGCTTAGCCATCATTTGATCCAGCCGATAAACAGGGAAAGGCGCGCCCGGCGCCCACGCTTCAAGTACGCTCATCCTTGCCCCCAGCAGACCTTGGGCGACAGTTCAGGCACCGCTCCCGGGTTGCTGCGCATACCGGTGCTGGTCAAGCTGAAGGCTGCGCACGCGTCGTTCGCCATGACCGAGTCCGCAGCAGGTGTGGCGAGCAGGTCAAAATCCTGGGGGTTCAGGACGACACTGATTCTATAGTGATCATTGCCCGCGCTGACGTCGCCCGCATCAATAAAAGTGCCATTTCTGGTGTAAGAACGCTCCAGATGCTGGGCTTGTTCGCTCAACAACGCGACGATCTGCGCCCGATACGCCTTTTTTACCTGGCCGAGGTACGCGGGATACGCAATCCCGGCCAGCAACGCGATGATCGCCACGACGATCAGTAACTCCATCAGGGTAAAACCCTGGCTCTCCTTGCCCATCCGATTGCTCCTTATTGAAGTTGCCGCCATAAGACCCGTCGAAACCTGACACGGCTGCCCTCCTCCACCCGTGCATAGACCGTCTCCAGCACCGTGCGCGATTGCCCCGCAAGCCCGACCGACGTGACTCGAAAAAGCATGGCCGGGGAACGGGGCGGCAAATGAGCCAGCCCTTTACCCTCCCCAAGGGATTGAATGCCATAAAACCCATCCTTCAAGGCAATCCAGGTGACCGCCGAGGCAGGGTTCGTCCCGGCCGCCGTCAAGAAAAAAGCTTCAGCAGGCGGCGCACAGCGGGTGATCGAGTGACAGACGGGCATCGCCTGGCCAGCCCTTTGCACGGCCGACTCTCCCCACCTCAGCCCGCTTTCGGCAGCTTGAAACGATTGATTGCGATGCCACAGGCTGCTCGCGACTTTTTGCTGGGAGACCGCAGCCTGTATCGAAGACAGCCCCACCTGCGACAGCACCAACAGAAACACCAGACTGATCAGCAGCACCATCCCGGCCTGCCGTACACGAATACCACCCTGTATGGTCATCGCCCCTACCCCAGTCGATTCCGCAGTGCCGCCACGACACTGTAGGTCTGGTCTTTCACCCGCCCAGCGGGGTCCTGAAGGGTCATGAGGATGCGCACGCTACGTATCAGCGACTCATCGGCGGGATGGCTGTCGTAGCGCACCACACCCGTTGATGCCGAGGTGGCCGCCATGCCGAAGCTGACATCGAATGCCCGTACGTTATCCATCAATACCGCCCTGGCCGGTGCTGCCGGGGTACTGATCTTCAACTGGCCCGACTCGTAGGTGTAGGTGAGTTGGCGTATGCCAAAGCGAAGTTGGCCGGGTTCGGCAGCGGATGGTGTGCCGGCATAAGCTTGGGCCGCCTCCTTACAGTCGGAGAGCACCGTCCAGTCGGGCTTGCCGACGCCGTCGCCGACGTTCGCGGTCACCAGCGTCAGTGACTTCGCACTCCCCGCCGCTTCCCAGCTTATCGGCCGATCAAAGGCAGCCGGAGCATTGTCGATAACGGCCACGGCCAAACACCCCAACATGCCTGCCTGGCGAATATCCTGGGTGATCTTGCTCAGCACAAACCGCGCATCATCCTGCAGCAGCATGGCGGCCTGCTGGCTGGCATGGGTCAACCGCGCACTGATCAGTATCCGGCTCGCCCCCAGTATCAAGACCAACCCGAGGGCGAGCGCCAGCAGCACTTCCACCAGGCTGAAACCTCGCACAACACGCTTCATTGCGACACTCCTTGTTCATTACTGATGCGACTGCTCAGGGTGAAGGTTTCCCGCGCCCCTGGACGGTTTGCTGCCCGGGCATCCGCCCAACTGATGCTGATGGTGACCTCGTGCCCGTTCACCACCACTGAACCTTTGGCACCCTCTCCGGCAAACCCCATGATATTGGCTTCGAAATCGTGCAGGTCCAGGTCACGCACGCTGGAGGTGGCAGTGTTGGGTGGTGCCAGCTCTGCCCTGCCCCATGTGTAATCCGCGCCAGCATTGGTGCGAATGCGGTCGAGCATGTCGTAAGCAATAAAACTGGCTTGGCTGGTCATCCTGGCGCTGTTGGTGTACTTGAGCGCGTTGAGTTGCAGTACCGCAGCGCCCATCAGGCCGATCGCCAATATCAACAGCGCTACCAGCACTTCGACCAGCGTCATGCCGGACTGGCGCGAGTGCGCAACGCGCAGGAAAAATCGGTTCTGGCAGGCTGGCATTTGCGTCGTCATCCATGTCGAAGGCCGGTGAAAAAACAGGCAAAGCCTGCTGTACGACCCAAGACTAGCGTCGGTTTTCGAGCCGCGCAGCTCCCGGAATAAAGGGAAATACTTTGGACATAAAGGCCATCATCCAGCGCCAAGGACCAAGCGCTATACCTATAAAACCCACTCGTGCCCAAGGAGGGAACGCACATGAAACAACAAGGATTCACCCTGATTGAAATGTTGCTGGGGCTGATCGTCACCAGTTTTCTAGCGCAACTGGCCGTACCCGGTTTCAAGGGTTTACTTGAATCGCAGCAACGACAAGGCGTGGCCCAATCACTCGCCTCCGGGTTGCGCTACGCACGCACCGAGGCCATCACGCGCAACCGGGCGGTGGTCATTCATGCAAAGGACGAGGACTGGAGCCTGGGATGGCGCGTGATACTGGATGTGAGTGGGCGCGGCCACCTGGATGACGACAATCCAGTATTGCTGGAGCGTGAGCGCAGTGGGCGCGTGCCGGTCGCCGGTAATGGCCCGGTGACGAGCCAGGTGCGCTTCAGCGGCCTGGGGGAACCGGTGTTCGCCGGCGGGGGATTTCGTGCCGGCACCGTGCACGTGTGTGGCAAGGACCAGGCACAGAGCCTGTATCAGATCGTGCTGGCCCCCAGCGGGCGCATCAGCCTGCGCAGTGACAAGACCGAACAGGCATTATGCCGAGGCTATTCCAGCACCCTGGCCGTCAGAGCAGCGAGCGGACCCGCAGTTCCTTGGGCATCGAGAACGTGATGTTCTCTTCACGACCCGCCAGCTCATCGGCGCCGGTGGCACCCCAGGCCTGCAACTGTTGGATCACGCCGCGCACCAGCACTTCCGGAGCGGAGGCGCCCGCCGTGATGCCAATACGCTCGACACCGTCGAACCAGCTGCGCTGCATGTCTTCGGCACCGTCGATCAGGTACGCCGGTGTGGCCATCCGTTCGGCGAGCTCACGCAAGCGGTTGGAGTTGGAACTGTTTGGGCTGCCGACCACCAGCACCACATCGCACTCATTCGCCAGTTGCTTGACCGCATCCTGGCGGTTTTGCGTGGCGTAGCAAATGTCATCCTTGCGGGGGCCGCCAATGGCCGGGAATCGCGTGCGCAGGGCGTCGATGACGCGGCTGGTATCGTCCATGGACAAGGTAGTCTGGGTGACAAAAGCCAGGCGGTCGGGATTGTGCACCTGCAAGTTGGCAACGTCTTTTTCGTCTTCCACCAGGTAGATGGCGCCGCCGTTACTGGCGTCGTACTGGCCCATGGTGCCTTCGACTTCCGGGTGACCGGCATGGCCGATCAGGATGCATTCGCGACCGTCGCGGCTATAACGCGCTACCTCGATGTGCACCTTGGTCACCAGCGGACAGGTGGCATCGAACACTTTAAGGCCACGGCCGGCCGCTTCGGTACGCACAGCCTGGGACACACCATGGGCACTGAAGATGACGATAACGTCATCGGGCACCTGGTCGAGTTCTTCGACAAAGATCGCACCGCGTGCGCGCAGGTCTTCGACCACGAACTTGTTATGCACGACTTCGTGGCGCACATAAATCGGCGGCCCGAAGACTTCCAGGGCGCGGTTGACGATTTCGATCGCCCGGTCCACGCCAGCGCAGAAGCCACGGGGGTTGGCGAGTTTGATTTGCATGCTGTGCCTCGTGCCTTGCAGGCCAAGAAATTGGATCAACTCAGCTCTATAGAATAAGCGTCTGTGGGAGCGGGCTTGCCCGCGATGCAAACGACTCGATGTATCAGGTACACCGAGGTGATGCTATCGCAGGCAAGCCAGCTCCCACACAAGCCAGCCCCACAGGAACCGGTTTCGTCAGTTAGAGCGCTTTAACGTCGATGATTTCAACATCAAACGTCAAGGTTTTACCGGCCAACGGATGATTGAAGTCGATGGTCACTTGCGCATCATCGAAGGCTTTAACCACACCGGGCAATTCGGTATTGGCCGCATCATTGAAGATCACCAGCAAGCCTTCCGACAGGTCCATGCCTTCGAACTGCGAACGCGGGATGATCTGCACGTTTTGCGGGTTGGGTTGGCCGAAGGCGTTTTCCGGCAGGATCTGCAGGTTGCGCTTGTCGCCCGCCTTGAACCCGAACAATGCCGCTTCAAAACCAGGCAGCAGGTTACCGTCGCCCACCTTGAAGGTCGCCGGGGCCTTATCGAAAGTGCTGTCTACCGTGTCGCCATTCTCCAGGCGCAATGCGAAATGCAAAGTGACTTCCGTGTTCTGGCCGATACGTTGCTCAGCCAATACCTGATCAGTCATTGACAGCTTCTCCGGTTTTCTTGCTCTTGAACATATCCAGCGCCAGCATGATTGCACCAACGGTGATCGCGCTGTCGGCAAAGTTGAACGCCGGGAAGTAGTGGCGGTTCTGCCAGTGCACCAGGATGAAGTCGATCACATGGCCCAGGGCGATGCGGTCATACAGGTTACCCAGCGCGCCGCCCAACACCAGGGCCAGCGCGATAGCCAGCCAGGTGTCGTCGCGACCCAGGCGCTTGAGCCACACCACCAGCACGGCACTGACCACCACGGCGATCACCGCAAACAGCCAGCGCTGCCAGCCACCGCCGTCAGCCAGGAAGCTGAAGGCGGCGCCAGTGTTGTAGGCCAGGGTCCAGCTGAAGTAATCCGGGATCACCACGACTTGCTGGAACATTTCCAGGGAGCCCTCGAAGTGAGCCTTGCTGACCTGGTCAATGACCAGCACCAGCAGGCTCAGTACGAGCCAGCCCAGACGTCCGAAACGACTGGCTGCATTAGGCATAGTGGCGAACCTCGCCTTCACCGCTGATGTTATCGACACAACGACCACAGATTTCCGGGTGCTCAGGGTTCACACCAACATCTTCACGGCAGTGCCAGCAACGGGCGCATTTAGGGAAGGCCGACTTCACCACCTTGAGCTTCAGGCCCGGCACCTCGGTGACCACGGCATCTGCCGGGGCCTGGGCGAAAGGTGCCAGGCTCGCGGTGGAGGTGATCAGCACGAAGCGCAGTTCGTTGCTCAGCTTGGCCAGGTCGGCGGTCAGGCCATCCTCGGCAAACAGAGTGACCTCGGCTTGCAGGTTGCCACCCACGGCCTTGGCCGCACGTTGGACTTCCAGTTCCTTGTTCACTGCAACCTTGACGGCCATGACGCCTGCCCAGTACTCGCGGCCCAGTTCGAAGTCGGCCGGCAGTTCGGTCAAGCCTTCGTACCAGGTATTGAGCATGACGGACTCGTTACGCTCGCCCGGCAGGTACTCCCACAGCTCATCGGCGGTGAACGCGAGGATCGGTGCGATCCAGCGCACCAGCGCTTCGCTGATGTGGTACAGCGCGGTCTGCGCCGAACGGCGCGCCTTGCTGTTGGCGCCGGTGGTGTACTGGCGGTCCTTGATGATGTCGAGGTAGAAACCGCCCAGCTCCTGCACGCAGAAGTTGTGGATCTTGGAGTAGACGTTCCAGAAGCGGTATTCGCCGTAGTGCTCTTGCAGCTCGCGCTGCAGCAACAGGGTACGGTCCACGGCCCAACGGTCCAGGGCGAGCATGTCTTCGGCCGGCAGCAGGTCGGTGGCCGGGTTGAAACCGGTCAGGTTCGACAGCAGGAAGCGTGCGGTATTGCGGATACGACGGTAGGCGTCGGCGCTGCGGGCCAGGATCTGGTCCGACACGGCGATTTCACCCGAGTAATCGGTGGAGGCCACCCACAGACGCATGATGTCGGCGCCCAAGGTGTCGTTGATCTTTTTCGGCTCGATCACGTTCTTCAGCGACTTGGACATCTTGCGGCCCGTCTCGTCGACGGTGAAGCCGTGGGTCAGCAGCTCGCGATACGGCGCGTGATTGTCGATGGCGCAACCGGTCAGCAATGACGAGTGGAACCAGCCACGGTGTTGGTCCGAACCTTCCAGGTACAGGTCGGCGCGCGGGCCGGTCTCGTGACCCATCGGGTGCGAGCCACGCAGCACGTGCCAGTGAGTGGTACCCGAATCGAACCACACGTCGAGGGTGTCGCTGATCTTGTCGTACAGCGGCGCTTCGTCGCCCAGCAGCTCGGCGGCGTCCAGCTTGAACCAGGCTTCGATGCCTTCTTGCTCAACGCGCTGGGCCACGACTTCCATCAACTCGACGGTGCGCGGGTGCAGCTCACCGCTTTCCTTATTCAGGAAGAACGGGATCGGCACGCCCCAGTTACGTTGGCGGGAGATGCACCAGTCAGGACGGTTGGCGATCATCGAGTGCAGGCGCGCCTGGCCCCAGGCCGGGACGAACGTGGTGTCTTCGATGGCTTTGAGCGAACGTACACGCAGGGTGTCGCCGCTGATCGGCTCTTTGTCCATGCCGATAAACCACTGCGCCGTAGCGCGGTAGATCAGCGGGGTCTTATGACGCCAGCAATGCATGTAGCTGTGCTGGATGGTGGCGGTTTGCATCAGCGCACCGACTTCACGCAGCTTTTCGATGATCGGTTGGTCGGCCTTGAAGATGAACTGGCCACCGAAGAACTCAAGCGAAGGCACGTATACGCCGTTGCTCTGCACCGGGTTGATGATGTCATCGTTGACCATGCCGTACTTTTTGCAGATCACGAAGTCGTCCACGCCATAGGCTGGCGAGCAGTGAACAATGCCAGTACCCGAACCCAGCTCGACGTAGTCAGCCAGGTACACCGGCGACAGACGGTCATAGAACGGGTGACGGAAGTTGATCAGCTCCAGCGCAGAACCGGTGGTGGTGGCGATCACCGAACCTTGCAGCTCGTAACGCGCCAGGCATGACTCGACCATTTCTTCGGCCAGCACCAGCAGGCGATCACCGACGTCCACCAGGGCGTAGGTGAATTCCGGGTGCACGTTCAGTGCCTGGTTGGCCGGGATGGTCCACGGGGTCGTGGTCCAGATCACGATGGCGGTTGGCTTGGCCAGGCTTGCCAGGCCGAACGCCTCGGCCAGCTTGGCGTCGTCGGCGATCGGGAAGGCCACGTCGATGGTCGAGGACTTCTTGTCTTCGTATTCCACTTCCGCCTCGGCCAGGGCCGAACCGCAGTCGAAGCACCAGTTCACGGGCTTGAGGCCCTTGAACACGAAACCGCCCTTGACGATTTCGGCCAAGGCACGGATTTCACCGGCCTCGTTCTTGAAATTCATGGTCTTGTAGGGGTTGTCCCACTCGCCCAGCACACCCAGGCGGATGAATTCGGACTTCTGCCCTTCGATCTGCTCGGCGGCGTAGGCACGGCACAGTTCGCGGGTCTTGTCCGCGCCCAGGTTCTTGCCGTAAGTCACTTCGACTTTGTGCTCGATCGGCAGGCCATGGCAGTCCCAACCCGGGACATACGGCGCGTCGAAGCCCGACAGGGTCTTGGAGCGCAGGATCATGTCCTTGAGAATCTTGTTCAGCGCATGACCGATGTGAATCGTGCCGTTGGCATAAGGAGGGCCGTCGTGCAGGACGAATTTCGGACGATCCTTGCCAATTTCGCGCAACTTTCCGTACAGGCCAATACTGTCCCAGCGCTGCAGGATCTGCGGTTCGCGCTGTGGCAGGCCGGCCTTCATTGGGAAGGCGGTGTCCGGAAGGTTTAGCGTGGCTTTATAGTCGGTCATTTAAGGCTCTTCGGTTAGCGATGGGCGCTAGGTGCGGCTAGTGCACGGGCGGCGGCGACATCCGCATTGATCGCCGTTTTCAACGCCTCCAGGGAGGCGAAACGCTGCTCTTCACGCAGCTTCTGGTGGAAAACCACCGTCAAACGCCGGTCGTATAAATCACCGGCAAAATCCAAAAGGTGAACTTCCAGGTGGGCCTTGCCATCACCTGCAACCGTGGGCCTGACGCCTATATTGGCGACTCCTGGCCACGATTGGCCGTCGATATCGACGCTCACCAAGTAAACCCCGGTCAGCGGCACACGACGGCGCTTGAGTTGCACGTTGGCGGTTGGCGTGCCCAGTTGGCGCGCCAGCTTCTGGCCGTGCAGTACCCGCCCGGCAATGCGGAACGGGCGACCGAGCAAACGCTCGGCCAGGTCGAAGTCGGCGGCGGCCAGGGCGTTACGCACCTGGGTGCTGCTCACGCGCAGGCCGTCCAGCTCGACGGTTTGCGCGGCTTCGACAGTGAACCCCTGATTGACACCGGCATGTTGCAGGAAATCGAAATCCCCGACCCGGTCACAACCGAAATGGAAGTCGTCGCCGACCTCCAGATGCTGCACACCCAAGCCGTCCACCAGGATGCGGTCGACGAACTCGGCGGCGCTGAGGCTGCGCAAACGCTGGTTGAATGCCAGGCAGAGGACACGGTCCACGCCCTCCTCCGCCAACAGCTGCAGCTTGTCCCGCAAGCGCGCCAAGCGGGCCGGCGCCGTTTCCGGGGTAAAGAACTCCCGCGGTTGTGGCTCAAAAATCACCACGCAGCTGGGCACGCCCAACTCGACCGCACGCTCGCGCAGCCGAGCCAGGATAGCCTGGTGGCCACGGTGAACACCGTCAAAGTTGCCAATAGTGGCGACGCAGCCCCGGTGCTCGGGGCGCAGGTTGTGGAGACCTCGAACCAGCTGCATAACGCGCTTCTTGCTCATAAAGTGGTCGATTATAACCACACCCAGCCCCGGACGACAGGCAACAGCGCAGGCCAAATGGGTCGAATCGATAAAACAACCGTTTTATCGCGGCAAACTCGCTACCCCAGCGACTTACGATTGAAATCGCGCAGGCGAAAACCCTGCAACAGCAACATCCCGAAGTACACCACCACGCCCGCTACTACCAATACACCCAGGCGCATGAAGCGCTCCAGCATATTGCCTTGGCTCCAGGCCGGCATGATGTGCATCAGGCCAAACAGCACAACCGACATCGCCGCTACCGCCACCAGCAGTTTGAACGCAAACACGCCCCAGCCTGGCTGCGGTTGGTACATCTGCTGTTTACGCAATTGGTAAAACAGCAGGCCTGCGTTGATGCATGCACCCGCGCTGATCGCCAAGGCCAGGCCGGCGTGGGCCAGCGGGCCGATAAACACCAGGTTGAGCAATTGCGTGACGACCAGGGTGAAAATCGCGATTTTCACCGGGGTGCGGATGTTCTGCTGGGCGTAGAAGCCGGGCGCCAGCACTTTGATCACGATAATGCCGAGCAGGCCGACGGAGTAGGCGACCAGCGCATGCTGGGTCATCAAGGCGTCATGGGCGTCGAACTGCCCGTATTGAAACAGCGAGACCGTCAACGGTTCGGCGAGGATGCCCAGTGCCAGGGCGCACGGCAACACCAGCAAAAAGCACAGGCGCAGGCCCCAATCGAGGATGCGCGAATATTCCTGGCGATCCTTGCTGGCGTAGGTACGCGCCAGGGTCGGCAGCAGGATCGTACCCAACGCCACGCCCAGCACACCGGATGGCAATTCCATCAGGCGGTCGGCGTAGTACATCCACGACACCGAGCCGGACACCAGCAACGAGGCGAACGCGGTGTTGATGATCAGGGAGATCTGGCTGACCGACACCCCGAGGATCGCCGGCAGCATGTTGCGCATGACGCGCCACACGCCAGTGTCCTTGAGGTTCAGGCGCGGCAGTACGAGCATGCCGATTTTTTTCAGGTGGGGCAGTTGGTACAGCAACTGCGCCAGGCCGCCGGCCAGCACCGCCCAGCCCAGGGCCATGACGGGCGGGTCGAAATACGGCGTGAGGAACAGCGCAAAAATAATCATGCTGACGTTCAGCAAGGTCGGCACGAAGGCCGGCACCGAGAAACGGTTCCAGGTATTGAGGATCGCGCCGGCCAGGGACGACAGGGAGATCAGCAATATATAAGGAAAGGTCACGCGCAGCAGATCAGTGGTCAGTGCGAATTTTTCCGGGGTATTGGCAAAGCCGGGGGCGGTGGCCCAGATCACCCAGGGCGCGGCGAGCATCCCGACGATGGTTACCAGCATCAGGACCAGGGTCAGCAGGCCCGAGACGTAGGCGATGAACGTACGGGTCGCCTCCTCGCCGTGCTGGGTCTTGTATTCGGCCAGGATCGGCACGAATGCTTGGGAAAATGCGCCTTCGGCGAAGATCCGCCGCAACAGGTTGGGCAGTTTAAAGGCAATAAAGAACGCATCCGTGGCCATGCTGGCGCCAAAGATGCGCGCCAGCAGGGTGTCACGCACAAACCCCAAAACCCGGGAGATCATCGTGATAGAGCTGACGGCAGCCAACGATTTGAGCAGATTCATTGAAAGAGTTTGCGCCTATAGATAAAGAGCAGGCGAACTACGCGCCCACTTATGCGATACTGCGCGCCTGCAACAGCACAGAGCCAAAGCTCGCGAGTTTACAGGTCAAGCGCCGGAAATAAATCACCCGCCTCTTCAGATCGACCACTCAGCAGTTCGCATCAGCCGCCCTTGACAACCCGTCAAGTCATCGGCATGATTCGCGGCCTATTTTGTTTGCTATTTCCTAAAAAGTCTTTCGAGGAGCTCGACGGTGGCCAACACACCTTCCGCCAAAAAACGTGCAAAACAGGCTGAGAAGCGTCGCAGCCACAACGCCAGCCTGCGTTCCATGGTTCGCACCTACATCAAGAATGTAGTCAAAGCCATCGACACCAAAGACGCTGAAAAAGCTCAAGCAGCTTACGTTCTGGCTGTGCCTGTTATCGACCGTATGGCCGATAAAGGCATCATCCACAAGAACAAGGCCGCTCGCCATAAGAGCCGCCTGAATGGCCACATCAAGGCTCTGAGCGTTCCTGCTGCAGCCTAAGTGGTAACAACTGCAACGCAGCTCAGGTTGCGTAACAGTTAAGAAATGCCCCGTACCGAAAGGTCCGGGGCATTTTTGTGTGCCCCCGAAAACACGCCCAACAACTGTAGGAGCGAGCTTGCTCGCGAAAATCGTTAACGATGACGCGGGAAGCCTGGCGCCCAGCGGGACTCTCAGGTTTTTCGCGAGCAAGCTCGCTCCTACAGAGAGTTGGCCGGGGATATTCTCAGGGCAAAAAAACGCCCCGAACCAGTCGGGGCGTTTTTGCTACCTATTGATCAAACGACAATCAATGGTGATGACCGCCTTCGCCGTGGACGTGGCCGTGAGCCACTTCTTCCTGGGAAGCGTCGCGGATGGCCACGATCTTCACTTGGAAGTTCAGGCGCTGGCCAGCCAGAGGGTGGTTGCCGTCAACGGTAACGTCATCGCCGTCCAGGTCGCGGATGGTGACGATCTGCATTTGGCCGTCCGGCGCCGAAGCGTGGAACTGCATGCCCACTTCCAGCTCATCAACACCTTCGAACATGCTGCGGCTCAAGGTGCTGACCAGTTCGGCGGAGTATTCGCCGTAGGCATCTTCAGGTTCTACGGCGACAGTCAGTTCGTCACCGACGTTCTTGCCTTCCAGAGCCTTTTCCAGGCCCGGGATGATGTTGCCTGCGCCTTGCAGGTAAACCAGCGGCGCGCCGCCGGCGGAGCTGTCGATGACCTCACCAGCGTCGTTGGTCAGGGTATAGTCGATGGAGACAGCCTTGTTAGCGGCGATCGTCATGGGGCGAGACCTTTTGCAAAAGAATGAAGAACGGACAAGTCTAAACAAGGATTTGCCCGAAAGCGAACGGAACCCGGACGGACGGGGCCGATCAACGGTCACGATCACAGGTTTTCATCAGGACGACGATGGGCACTGGGTGGCCGAGCTGTCTTGCGGCCACACCCAGCATTTACGCCACCAACCGCCCTGGCAGTCACGCGCCTGGGTGCTCGACCCCGCGCAACGCCTTGAAAAAATCGGCCAGGCCTTTGCGTGCGGCTGGTGTGCGCAAGGGCACGAATAACGATAACCTTGGCGCCTGATTCGCGGTAGGCACTCACCCATAGAGCGCCACCCAAGCCATGCACCTCCAGAGAATTCGCATGCAGACTTTTTTTATCGCGCCCACCGATTTTGGTGTGGGTCTGACCTCCATCAGCCTTGGGCTGGTGCGCACCCTGGAACGGGCCGGCCTGAAAGTCGGCTTTTTCAAACCCATCGCCCAGCCACACCCGGGCGATACCGGGCCGGAACGCTCCACCGAGCTGGTGGCACGCACCCACGGCCTGAAACCGCCGCAGCCGCTTGGCCTGGCTCACGTAGAGCGCATGCTCGGCGACGGCCAGCTCGATGAGCTGCTCGAAGAAATCATCACGCTGTACCAGCAGGCAGCCGTGGGCAAGGATGTGTTGATCGTCGAAGGCATGGTGCCGACCCGCAGCGCCAGCTATGCGGCACGGGTCAACCTGCACCTGGCCAAGAGCCTGGACGCAGAAGTGATCTTGGTCTCGGCCCCGGAAAATGAAGTGCTCACCGAGCTTTCCGGCCGCGTGGAATTGCAGGCCCAACTGTTTGGCGGTCCCAAAGACCCGAAAGTGCTGGGCGTGATCCTCAACAAGGTACGCACCGACGAAAGCATGGAAGCCTTCTCGGCGCGCCTCAAAGAGCATTCGCCGCTGTTGCGCAGCGGCGATTTCCGCCTGCTTGGCTGCATCCCCTACCAACCCGAGCTGAATGCCCCGCGCACCCGCGACGTGGCCGACCTGATGGGCGCGCAGATCCTCAACGCCGGTGACTACGAAAGCCGGCGCATGACCAAGATCATCATTTGCGCGCGCACCATGCGTAACACCGTCGAGCTGCTCAAGCCCGGTGTGTTGGTGGTGACCCCGGGCGATCGCGACGACATCATCCTCGCCGTCAGCCTGGCCGCCATCAATGGCGTGCCGCTGGCCGGGCTGCTGCTGACCAGCGACACCCTGCCCGACCCGCGCATCATGGATCTGTGCCGAGGCGCCTTCCAGGCCGGGTTGCCGGTGTTGTCGGTGAGCACCGGCTCCTATGACACCGCCAACCAGCTCAATAGCCTCAACAAGGAAATCCCCATCGACGACCGCGAGCGCGCGGAAATCATCACCGATTTCGTCGCCAGCCACCTCGATGCGCGCTGGCTACACCAGCGTTGCGGCACGCCACGGGAGATGCGCCTGTCGCCGGCGGTATTCCGTTACCAACTGATCCAACGCGCCCAGGCCGCCAACAAACGCATCGTGTTGCCCGAAGGCAGCGAGCCGCTGACCGTACAGGCCGCCGCGATCTGCCAGGCACGCGGCATTGCCCGTTGCGTGCTGCTGGCCAAGCCTGAGGATGTGGAAGCCGTTGCCCGTGCCCAGGGCATCGATTTGCCCGAAGGCCTGGAGATTCTCGACCCCGATCTGATTCGCCAACGCTATGTGGAGCCGATGGTCGCCCTGCGCAAGAGCAAAAGCCTCAACGCGCCCATGGCCGAGCAACAACTGGAAGACACCGTGGTGATCGCCACCATGATGCTCGCCCTCGACGAAGTGGATGGCCTGGTCTCCGGCGTGATTCACTCCACCGCCAACACCATTCGCCCCGCGTTACAGCTGATCAAGACCGCGCCGGGCTGCACCCTGGTGTCGTCGGTGTTCTTCATGCTGTTCCCCGAGCAGGTGCTGGTGTACGGGGACTGCGTGATGAACCCGCACCCAAGCGCTGCGGAACTGGCGGAAATTGCCCTGCAAAGCGCCGACTCGGCGGCCGCGTTCGGCATCACGCCACGGGTGGCGATGATCAGCTATTCCAGCGGTGACTCGGCCAGCGGCGAGGAGGTGGAAAAAGTCCGCGAAGCCACCCTGCTCGCCCACGAACAACAAAGTTCGTTGCTGATCGACGGCCCGTTGCAATACGACGCCGCCGCCAACGAAAACGTCGCCCGGCAACTGGCGCCCAACAGCCAGGTGGCGGGCAAGGCCACTGTCTTTGTGTTCCCAGACCTGAACACTGGCAACACCACTCACAAAGCCGTACAACGCAGCGCCGATTGCGTGAGCCTGGGGCCAATGCTCCAGGGCCTGCGCAAACCGGTCAATGACCTGCCACGTGGCGCCCAGGTGGACGACATCGTGTACACCATCGCCCTCACGGCGATCCAAGCCGCCAACCGACCCATGGATATCTAAATGCTGGATTTTCTACCTGCCGCCGTGCGCGGGGTGATCGCTTCGCTGTTGCTGGCGCTGAACACGATCCTGCTGTGTTCGTTCCTGTTTATCGTCGCGCTGTTCAAGGCGCTGCCGTTCGCCAAGCGCCTGAGCGAATGGCTGATGAACCACACCCACGAAGCCTGGGTCACCAACAACAAGGGCTGGATGAACCTGGTGCGGCGTACGCGCTGGCACCTGACCGGCCTTGAGGGCCTGGACTACCAGCACTCGTACCTGGTGACCAGCAACCATCAGAGCTGGGTCGACATCATGGTGTTGCAGTACGTGCTCAATCGGCGCATTCGCCCCCTGAAGTTTTTCCTCAAGCAAGAACTGATCTGGGTACCGGTGATTGGCCTGGCGTGGTGGGCACTGGGCTTTCCCTTCATGAAGCGCTACAGCAAGGCTTATTTGGAGAAGCACCCGGAGAAGAAAGGCAAAGACCTGGAAACCACGCGCAAGACCTGTGCGAAGTTTCGCGACAACCCCGTGGGGATTTTCAACTTTGCCGAAGGCACGCGCTTTACCCCAGGCAAGCACGCGCAGCAGCAGTCACCGTTTCGCTACCTGCTTAAACCCAAGGCGGGCGGTATTGCGTTTGTGCTGGACGCCATGGGCGAGCAGCTCAAATCACTGGTGAATGTGACCATCCACTACCCCGGCGGGCGCCCAGGCTATTGGGATCTGCTGTGCGGCAATGTGAAGGAGGTGGTGGTGCACTTTGAAGAGGTACAGATCCCGGCTGAGTTCATCGGCAAGAATTATGAGCAGGATGGGGACTATCGGTTGGCGTTCCAGGGCTGGATCAACCAGTTGTGGCAAGACAAGGATGCATTGCTGGAGCAGCTTCACAAAGACTTTCCAGCCAGCCGCTGATCAAAATGGGGGAGCAGGCTTGCCTTAATATCACTTTGTAGGAGCGAGCTTGCTCGCGAAAAACTCATAGGCGCCGCGTTTGTCCAGGAAGCACGCGTAATCGTTGACGTTTTTCGCGAGCAAGCTCGCTCCTACAGAAGGCAATAGCCAGGCCTCAAGCATGTAAAAGCCCGCCACCGAGTGATCGATGGCGGGCTTTTTGATGGCCGCGAGGTTTAGATCGCGCCGCGCTGACGCAACAGCTCCAGCACTTGCTTGACGCTGTCTTCCAGCGACAACGCCTGAGTGTCGATTACCAGGTCGGCATTCAACGGCACGTCATACGGGAAGGATTCGCCAGGGATGTTATCCCCACCGGCCGCGTACAAACCTTGCGGGTCACGCTCGGCGCACACCAACGGCGATGCCTGTACGTAGACGGTCAGCAGGCGGTCGGCACCGATCAGCGCCTTGGCCTGTTCACGGCCTTCGGCATCCGGGGCAACGAAGGCCGCCAGGGTCAGCAGGCCGGCTTCGTTGAACTGGCGCGCCACATGAGCGGCACGACGCCAGTTCTCGGTACGCCCGGCACGGTCCTGCGGCAACCCTTTGTTCAGGTCGTGGCGCAGGTTCTGGCCATCGAGTACGAACACCGCACGGCCCATGTCGAACAGCTTGCGCTCAACCGCATAGGCCAGGGTGCTCTTGCCAGCGCCCGACAAACCGCTGAACAACACCGTGGCCGGCTGCTGGCCGAAACGCAGGGCGCGTTCCTCGGTGGCCACATGCGCCAGGCTGCCATGCTGCGCAGCACCGCCATGACCCACCGGCGGTGCGATGATCATGCCCGCGGCCACCGTGCCGTTGGTCAAGCGGTCGATCACGATAAACGCGCCGGTGGTGCGGTTGCTGTCGTAACCGTCCAGGGCGATGGCGGCGTCCAGGCTGACCTTGACCCGGCCAATCTCGTTGAGCTGCAGCGAACTCGCCGGGCCTTCGGCCAGGGTGTTCACATCCACGCGGTGCACGATGCTGGTGATGGAGCCCGGCACGTAGCTGGTGGCGCGCTTGATGTCGTATTTCTTGCCCGGCAGCATCGGTTCTTCGGCCATCCACACCAGCATGGCGTCGAAGGCATCGGTCACTTGCGGCACGTTGTCGGCATGCACCAACAGGTCGCCACGGGAGATGTCGATCTCGTCTTCCATGGTCAAGGTCACGGCCTGGCCTGGGCCTGCGTGTTCCAACTCGCCTTCAAAGGTGACGATGGATTTGACGCGGCTGCTCTTGCCCGACGGCAACACCACTACTTCGTCGCCCTTGTGCACGATGCCGCTCGCCAGGGTGCCGGCAAACCCACGGAAGTTCAGGTTCGGGCGGTTGACGTATTGCACCGGGAAACGCAGGTCGGTGTAGTTGCGATCGTTAGCGATCTCGACAGTCTCCAAGATCTCCATCAGCGACTGGCCGGTGTACCAGGGCGAACGCTCGCTCTTGTTCACCACGTTGTCGCCCTTGAGCGCCGACATCGGCACGAAGGCCAGGGTGCTCGGCTTGAACGCGATACCTTCGGCGAACTTCAGGTAATCGGCCTTGATCGACTCGAATACGCTTTGGTCAAAGCCGTTGATGTCCATCTTGTTGATGGCGACCACGATGTGTTTGATGCCCAGCAACGAGGCGATGTAGCTGTGGCGACGGGTCTGGGTCTGCACGCCGTAGCGGGCGTCGATCAGGATGATCGCCAGGTCACAGGTGGACGCACCGGTGGCCATGTTGCGGGTGTACTGCTCATGGCCGGGGGTGTCGGCGATGATGAATTTGCGCTTGGCGGTAGAGAAATAGCGGTAGGCGACATCGATGGTGATGCCCTGCTCACGCTCGGCCTGCAGGCCATCGACCAGCAACGCCAGGTCGATATCGTCACCGGTGGTGCCGGACTTTTTCGAGTCGCGGGTAATGGCTTCCAGGTGATCCTCGTAGATCATCTTGGAGTCGTGCAGCAGGCGCCCGATCAGGGTGCTCTTGCCGTCGTCGACGTTGCCGCAGGTCAGGAAGCGCAACATCTCTTTGCGCTCGTGCTGGCCCAGGTAGGCGAGGATGTCCTCGCTGATCAAATCAGATTGATGCGACATGACAGCCCCTTAGAAATAGCCTTGACGTTTTTTATCTTCCATCGAGCCGGCACCATCGTGGTCGATGACACGGCCCTGGCGCTCGGAAGTTCGCGTCAGGAGCATTTCCTGAATGATGTCCGTCAGCGTCTCGGCTTCGGACTCCACCGCACCCGTCAACGGGTAGCAGCCAAGGGTGCGGAAACGTACTTTCTTTTTGACGATGCGGGCTTTGTCTTCGTCGGACAGGTGCTCGAGGATGCGGTCGTCGTCGATCATGATCAACGTGCCGTTCTTCTCGATCACGTCGCGCTCGGCGGCGAAATACAGCGGCACAATAGGGATGCCTTCGAGGTAGATGTACTGCCAGATGTCCAGCTCGGTCCAGTTGGACAGCGGGAATACGCGGATCGACTCACCCTTGTTGACGTTGCCGTTGTAGACGTTCCACAGCTCGGGGCGTTGGTTTTTTGGATCCCAGCGGTGTTTGCTGTCGCGGAACGAGTACACGCGCTCTTTGGCACGGGATTTCTCTTCATCGCGACGGGCACCGCCGAATGCTGCGTCGAAACCATGCTTGTCCAGCGCCTGCTTGAGGCCCTCGGTCTTCATGATATCGGTGTGCTTGGCGCTGCCGTGGGTGAACGGGTTGATGTTCTGCGCCACGCCATCGGGGTTGATGTGGGTGATGAGGTCCAGGCCCAGCTCCTCGACCATCTTGTCGCGGAACTTGTACATTTCCTGGAATTTCCAGCGGGTGTCGACGTGCATCACCGGGAACGGCAACTTGCCTGGGAAGAAGGCCTTGCGTGCCAGGTGCAGCATCACGGCGGAGTCTTTACCGATCGAGTAGAGCATCACCGGGTTATCGAACTCGGCGGCGACCTCGCGGATGATGTGGATGCTTTCCGCCTCCAGCTGTTTCAGATGCGTCAGTTTGTCGACCATGGTTACTCACGGAAAAACGATCTTATGGACGGCCAGCGGGCCGTGTTCGAGCGAGGCATGCTAGCACAGCAACTTCTTCTATTTAGGGCGCCGGCTAGACCGAAACGATATATGAATATGCCGGCCGGTTTGGGCTTCAATTTGGGCAGTGTGGGAGCTGGCTTGCCTGCGAAAGCCGTACTGTGGCGAGGGAGCTTGCTCCCGCGACGGACTGATAGCCGACGCTGATCTAGCTGACGCACCGCGATCCAAATGTGGGAGCTGGCTTGCCTGCGAAGACGGCCCGCCAGCCAACGCATCTCTATCTGACACCCCACGATCCAAATGTGGGAGCTGGCTTGCCTGCGAAGACGGCCCGCCAGCCAACGCATCTCTATCTGACACCCCACGATCCAAATGTGGGAGCTGGCTTGCCTGCGAAGACGGCCTGACAGTCAACACAGCTGGACCGGGTACATATCCGTTATTTAGGTCACGGCCACTTAGGGTTCCGCCCTGACGGCGGCTCACTTTCGAAAAGCGCGAAAGTAAGCAAAGCGCTCTTGCCCCACCACTCGGCACCTCGCGTAGGCTCGGTGTGCCCGAACACAGTCTTGAATCCGTGGGCCGCCGCCACGCGCCATCCATGGCGCGGGGCGGCTAACCCGGCGTCCTGCCGGGTTACCCACGAATTCAAGCCTGCGTTCGGCCAGCGTGGTTTAACGGGGCGCCTAAGATCAAGAGCAGATCAAGATCAAGATCAAGAGCGGCTCGCTTCGCATCGTGGTTACCGTTGTTCACTACAGAGTTGTGTAGAGGCGTACGGCCAATCGCAGGCAAGCCAGCTCCCACCGTGTTCAGTGCTGTGCTTCAGATCGGGTTGGGGCAGTCGATGAACAGGTGCTCCAGGGCAAAGCGTCGCGCCAGGTAGTCGCCTAACGCCTGTACGCCGTAACGTTCGGTGGCGTGATGGCCGGCGGCGATGAAGCTGATGTCGTTTTCCCGGGCGCTGTGGAAGGTCTGTTCGGACGCTTCACCGCTCAGGTACAAATCGACACCGGCGGCAATCGCCTGGTCGATGTAGCCCTGGCCGCCACCGGTACACCAGCCGACGCGACGAATCATTTCGCTGCCTTCGATCAGCAGCGGTTCGCGACCCATCACGTCCTGCACGCGGCGGGCGAAGTCGCGGGGTGACAGGGGCTCGGCCAGGGAGCCGACCAGGCCGACGATTTTAGGGTTGCCGGGGTCCAGCGGGCCTTCGACGGTGATGTCCAGCTGGCGAGCCAGTTGCACGTTGTTGCCCACATCGGCGTGCAGGTCCAGGGGCAAGTGGTAGGCCAGCAGGCTGATGTCATGCTTGAGCAGGGTTTTGAGGCGGCGTTGCTTCATGCCGGTGATGCAGGGGTTTTCGCCCTTCCAGAAATAACCGTGGTGCACCAGCACCAGGTCGGCCTTGGCCTCGACGGCGGCGTCCAGCAGCGCCTGGCTGGCGGTCACGCCGCTGACGATGCGCATCACTTGGGGCCGGCCCTCGACCTGCAGGCCGTTGGGGCAGTAATCGGCAATTTTGGCGCTGCCGAGGTAGCGGTCGGCTTCCTCGACGAGGGTAGTAAGGGGCACGGCCATAAAAGACTCCTAAATATCCCGTTCGCAGGCGTCACAGCCTCGTATAATGCGCGACATTATGGGCGCTCTCCCGCCCCCTGCAACCTGTCAGGACTTACTTGATGCTCAAGGCACTGCGTTTTTTTGGATGGCCATTGTTGGCTGGCGTGCTGATCGCGATGCTGATTATCCAGCGTTATCCCCAGTGGGTGGGCCTGCCCACACTGGATGTGAACCTGCAACAGGCGCCGCAGACCAACACGGTGGTGCAGGGTCCGGTGACCTATGCCGACGCCGTGGTCATTGCCGCGCCGGCGGTGGTCAACCTGTACACCACCAAAGTCATCAACAAGCCCGCGCATCCGTTGTTTGAAGATCCGCAATTTCGCCGCTATTTCGGTGACAACGGCCCCAAGCAGCGCCGTATGGAATCCAGCCTCGGATCCGGCGTGATCATGAGCCCCGAGGGCTACATCCTCACCAACAACCACGTGACCACCGGCGCCGACCAGATCGTGGTGGCCCTGCGTGACGGCCGCGAAACCCTGGCCCGCGTGGTGGGCAGCGACCCGGAAACGGATCTGGCGGTACTCAAGATTGATCTGAAGAACCTGCCGGCCATCACCCTCGGCCGCTCCGACGGTTTGCGCGTGGGCGATGTGGCGCTGGCCATCGGCAACCCGTTCGGGGTGGGGCAGACGGTGACCATGGGCATCATCAGCGCCACCGGGCGTAACCAGCTGGGCCTTAACAGCTACGAAGATTTCATCCAGACCGACGCGGCGATCAACCCCGGCAACTCGGGCGGTGCGCTGGTGGACGCCAATGGCAACCTGACTGGCATCAACACCGCAATTTTTTCCAAGTCCGGCGGTTCACAGGGCATTGGTTTTGCCATCCCGGTGAAGCTGGCGATGGAAGTGATGAAGTCGATCATCGAGCACGGCCAGGTGATTCGTGGCTGGCTGGGCATTGAAGTGCAACCCTTGACCAAGGAGCTGGCCGAGTCGTTCGGCCTGACTGGGCGTCCAGGCATCGTAGTGGCGGGAATTTTCCGCGACGGCCCGGCGCAGAAAGCCGGCCTGCAGCTGGGCGATGTGATCCTCAGCATCGACGGCGCCCCGGCGGGTGATGGGCGCAAGTCGATGAACCAGGTGGCGCGGATCAAACCGACCGACAAGGTGGCGATCCTGGTGATGCGCAACGGCAAGGAGATCAAACTGTCGGCGGAAATCGGCCTGCGCCCACCACCGGCGACCGCGCCAGTGAAAGAAGAGCAATAACCGTCGCGACCCTAGCGCCCGTTCGCGGGCGCTTGTAAGACCATATTTCTTAGCGATTCATTCTCATTAGGCATGTTATATTGTTTCAATATCGCTATTGGAACGCTCTATCATGCCGTCTCGAAAGTTTGTGCCCTTGGCCGGCCTGGCCCTGGGTTTGCTGCTCGACCCTGCCTACGCCGAAGACAACACCCTGGAACTGGACACCATCAGCGTCACTTCCGACGCCTATGAATCCGCCACCGGCCCAGTCGACGGCTACCGGGCCACCCGCTCTGCCAGTGCGACCAAGACCGACACGGCCTTGCGCGACATCCCGCAGTCGATCAGCGTGATTCCGGCCACGGTGCTCAAAGACCTGGGCAGTACCAGCGTGGAGCGCGCCCTGGAATTCGCCGGCGGTGTGTCCAAGCAAAACAACTTCGGCGGCCTGACCCTCTACGAATACAGCGTGCGCGGCTTCACCACGTCCGAGTTCTACCAGGATGGTTTCAGCGCCAATCGCGGTTACCCCAGTACCCCGGAAGCAGCGAATATCGAGCGTATCGAAGTGCTCAAGGGCCCCGCCGCCAGCCTGTATGGGCGTGGCGATCCCGGCGGCACGGTGAATATCGTCACCAAGAAACCCCAACCCGAGGCCTTCACCACGCTGCAGACCAGCGCCGGCAGCTGGGACCGCTACCGCACGGCGCTGGATGTGAATACCCCGCTGGACAGCGAGGGGCGTGTGCTGACGCGGGTGAATCTGGCGGTTGAAGACAACCACAGCTTTCGCGATCACGTCGACGCCAAGCGCGTGTTCGTCGCACCCTCTTTCAGTTGGCAGTTAGACCCGGACACCACCCTGCTGGTGGAAAGCGAGTTCGTACGCCACAGTTCCACCTTCGACCGAGGCATCGTCGCCAACACCGGCATGTCACATTCCACCTTCCTCGGCGAGCCCAACGACGGCAATATCCGCAACCACAACAACCGCATTCAGGCGGCATTGGAACACCACCTCAACGACGCCTGGAAACTGCGCCTGGCCAGTCATTACAAACAGGGCAGCCTGTGGGGCGATGCTTCGGAAAGCCGTGCGCTGAACCCAGACGGCCACAGCGTCAATCGCCGCTACCGTGAACGCTCCACCGGTTGGCACGACAGCATCACCCAGCTGGAACTGCGTGGGGTGTTCGATATCGGCAGTTGGCAACACGAACTGTTGATCGGTACCGAATACGAGGATTACCGCAAGAAAGAGCGTGTGACGGCGATCGCTGGCGACTATCCCATCGACATCTACAAGCCGGTGTACGGCCAGCCCAAACCCAACGGCACACGCTCCGGCACCGACTTCTTCGAACAAACCAAAAGCCACGCGTTGAACCTGCAAGACCAGATCATCTTCACCGACCGCCTGCGCGGCATGATCGGTGCGCGCTTCGAACACTTCGAACAAAGCACCGACGACTTCACCCGCAACCACGCCAAGAGCCGCCAAACCCACGACGCCTTCACCCAGCGCGCCGGCCTGCTCTACCAGCTCACGCCAGAAGTCGGCGTGTTTGCCAACGCTTCCACCTCGTTCAAGCCCAATAGCGGCCTGGATGCCGGCGGCAAGTCCTTCAAGCCCGAAGAAGGCGTGGGTTATGAGGTGGGAATCAAAAGCGAGCTGTTTGACGACCGCCTCAGCGCCACCCTGGCGGCCTTTCATATCGAAAAGGAAAACGTACTGACCCTGGACCCGGCGACCAACCTCAACCGCGCCATGGGCAAGGCCCGCAGCCAGGGCTTCGACCTGCAAGTAACCGGGCAAGTGACCGACTCCGTGCGCGTGATCGGCGCCTTGGCCTACATCGACGCCGAAGTGACCAAGGGCGACAAAACCATCCCCACGGGCAGCCGCATTCTCGGCGTGGCCAAACGCAGCGGCAGTGTATTGGGCGTGTATGAATTCCAGGACGGCGCATTGCGTGGCTCAGACCTGGGCGCAGCGTTCACCTATGTGGGTGACCGCTCAGGCGAAGCCGGCACAGGCTTCGAACTGCCCGCCTACCACACCGTGGATTTGCTGGCCCATTACAAGGCCACGCAGAACGTGACGGTGGGGCTGAACCTCAACAACCTGTTCAATGAAAAGTATTACGAGCGGTCCTATAGCAATTATTGGGTCAACCCCGGCGAGCCACGCAACTTCACGGTTAGCCTGACCCTTAATCTGTAAATACAGTCAAATTGTGGGAGCTGGCTTGCCTGCGATGGCCATAGGTAACCACGATGCGAAGCGAGCCGCTCTTGATCTTGATCTGCTTGTGATCTTGATCTGAAGCGCCCCGTCAAACCACGCTGGCCGAACGCAGGCTTGAATTCGTGGGTAACCCGGCAGGACGCCGGGTTAGCCGCCCCGCGCCATGGATGGCGCGTGGCGGCGGCCCACGGATTCAAGCCTGCGTTCGGGCACACCGAGCCTAGGCGAGGTGCCGAGTGGTGGGGCGAGGACCTTTTGGTTACTTTTGGGTCCTTCCAAAAGTGACCCGCTGTCAGAGCGGAACCCTAAGCAGCCGTTACCGCAGCAATGGATATGTACACAATCCAACTGTGCTGACTGCCAGGCCGCCTTCGCGAGCAAGCCCGCTCCCACACTAGGATCGTTGGGGTGCCAGGTAGGTAGGTGTCGGCTGGCAGGCCACCATCGCAGGCAAGCCAGCTCCCACAATTGGCTCACCGCAGGGCTCGATTACAAGGCAACCGGCGCCCGCTCGCACAGTGTATTAAGCGCCGCCGCCCACTGCGGCTCATCATTCAGACAAGGCACCAACACCAACTCCTCGCCCCCCGCTTCACGAAATTGCTCGCGACCGCGATCACCAATTTCCTCCAGCGTCTCAATGCAATCGGCGACAAACGCCGGGCACATCACCAGCAGCTTCTTCACGCCTTGCTGGGCCAATGCCTCAAGGCGCGCCTCGGTGTAGGGTTCGATCCACTTGGCCCGCCCCAGGCGGGACTGGAACGCCACCGACCACTTACCCTCCGGCAAACCCAACCGCGCGGCCACGTCCCGCGCCACGCTGAAACACTGCGCGCGATAACAAGTGGCAAGCACCTCGGGGGATGCGTTCTTGCAGCAATCGGCGTCCTTGAAGCAGTGCTGGCCCGTGGGGTCGAGCTTGGTCAGGTGACGCTCAGGCAAACCATGGAAACTGAGCAGCAAGTGATCGTAATCCTGCTCCACATAAGCGCGCACACTCGCCGCCAGCGCATCCAGGTACTCAGGCTGATCGTAGAACGGTTGCAGGATCGAAAACTGCACATTCAGTTGCTTGTCGCGCACCACTCGCTTGGCTTCCTCTATCACCGTGGTGACGGTGCTGTCGGCAAACTGCGGGTACAACGGCGCCAGTGTGATTTTTTGAATACCCTGGGCGGCCAGGCGCGTCAGGACCGTTTCCAGGGACGGCTCGCCATAACGCATCGCCAGTTCCACTGGGCCCTGGGTCCACTGCGCGGTCATCTGCTGCTGCAGGCGGCGGCTCAGCACCACCAACGGCGAACCCTCATCCCACCAGATCGACGCATAGGCATGGGCCGATTGCTCGGGGCGCTTGATCAGGATCAGCGATACCAGCAAGCGCCGCACCGGCCACGGCAAGTCGATCACATAAGGGTCCATCAGGAACTGATTGAGGTAGCTGCGCACATCGGCCACTGAAGTGGACTTTGGCGAACCCAGGTTGACCAGTAACAACGCGTGATCGGTCATGCAACATCCTATCTTTAGAGGCGGCTGGACAAGTCGTCCAGAGCCGCACGCAACTCAGTGAACTGGAAAGTGAAACCTGCGGCCTGCAGCCGTTCAGGCAAAGCCTTTTGCCCGCCCAGCAACAAGCCGGACAACTCACCCAGGCCAACCTTCAACGCAAATGCCGGCATCGGCATGAACGCCGGGCGGTGCAGCACCTGGCCCAGGGTCTTGGCAAATTCGCGGTTGCGCACCGGGTGTGGCGCGCAGGCATTATAAGGACCGTTGGCGTCCTGCTTGTGCAGAAGAAAATCAATCAGGGCGATTTGATCCTTGATATGCACCCAGGGCATCCACTGCCGTCCATTGCCAATCGGCCCGCCCAGCGCGAGTTTGAACGGCAGCAGCAGGCGCGACAAAAAGCCGCCCTCGGCAGACAGCACCAACCCCGTACGCACCAGCACCACGCGAATGCCCAAGGCTTCGGCACGCTGGGCGGTTTCCTCCCAGGCGATACACAACTGGCTGGGGAAGTCATCCAGCACCGGGCCGCTGGCTTCGGTCAGTTCGCGCTCGCCGCCGTCGCCGTACCAGCCCACCGCAGAGCCGGAGATCAGCACCGCCGGTTTCTGCTCCAGGCTTTCCATCCAGGCCAGCAAGGTTTCGGTGAGGTGAATGCGACTGTTCCACAGCAATGCCTTGCGCTTGTGGGTCCAAGGCCGGTCCGCGATAGGCGCGCCTGCCAGGTTGACCACCGCGTCCACCGTGCCAATCACCTCTTGTAGGCGAGCCACTCCGAGCACCTGCGCACCGCACACCCGGGCGACCGTTTCCGGTTGCCGGCTCCACACCGTCAGGCGGTGGCCTTGCGCGAGCCAGTGCTTGCAGAGTTGACGGCCGATCAAGCCGGTACCGCCGGTCAGCAAAATATGCATGGGACTCTCCTCATGTAACGTTCGCCGCCGCTCACTGGTCTATTTTATAAGCAGGGATCAATTTGATAATGGAGCGTGACGGGGGTTCAAGCCTTAGCTTAACCATAGGTCACGCCACACAATCAGGCACGCCAAAACTTATACCAAAAAACAATATTGTACAGCTATTGGTGTCGGCGTAGTCTGTACCCAACGGTAAAACGAGGCCTCCCATGACTGTCCCCATCGCGATCATTGGTACCGGCATCGCCGGTCTCTCCGCCGCCCGAGCGTTACAAGACGCCGGGCACGCAGTAAAACTTTTCGATAAAAGCCGCGGCAGCGGTGGCCGCATGTCCAGCAAGCGCAGCGACGCCGGCGCGCTGGACATGGGCGCGCAATACTTCACCGCCCGCGACCGGCGCTTCGTCAACGAAGTGCAGCGCTGGCAGAGCAACGGCTGGGCCGAGCAGTGGAAGCCGCAGTTGTATAACTTCAAGTCTGGCCAACTGACGCCTTCCCCCGATGAGCAGATCCGCTGGGTAGGCACGCCGCGCATGAGCGCCATCACTCGCGCCCTGCTCGACGACTTGCCGGTGGAGTTCGGTTGCCGCATCACCGAAGTCTTCCAGGGCACGCAGCACTGGAACCTGCTCGACGCGGACGGCGGCAATCACGGCCCTTTCAGTCACGTGATCATTGCCACGCCGGCGCCCCAAGCCACCGCCCTGCTGGCCGCCGCGCCCAAACTGGCGAGCGCCGCCGCCGGGGTGAAAATGGACCCGACCTGGGCCATCGCCCTGGCGTTCGACAAGCCCCTGGATACGCCGATGGAGGGCTGCTTCGTACAAGACAGCCCCCTCGACTGGCTGGCGCGCAACCGCAGCAAGCCCGGGCGCGACACCACCCTCGACACCTGGGTGCTGCACGCCACCAGCGCCTGGAGCAAGGCCCACTTGGACCTGCCCAAGGAAGCGGTGATCGAACACCTGCACGGCGCCTTTGCCGAATTGCTGCACAGCGCCATGCCCCCGCCATCGTTCAGCCTGGCACATCGCTGGCTCTACGCACGCCCCTCCAGCAGCCATGAGTTCGGCGTGCTGGCCGACGCCGACCTGGGCTTGTTCGTCTGCGGCGACTGGTGCCTGTCCGGTCGGGTGGAAGGCGCCTGGCTCAGTGGCCAGGAAGCGGCGCGACGCTTGATCGAGCACCTGCAATGAACCGCATCAACCCCGCCAAACTGCTGCTGTCAAAATGGACGGCAGCCCATCCTCGCCACAAGGAAAAACACTTCCTGGTCACCGAATTGTTCCGTGACGACGAGGGCACGGTGCTGGACATCGAACTGCAGGCCGTCCTCACCCGGCGCGCCGAACGCCTGCCCTGGGAGACGTTGAAAAACGCTGAGGACTGGAAAATCGGCTGGAAATAACGCGGCCGCACAAACCTGTACAAATTATTTGACTTGTACAACATCGAGCCTATGATGAGATTTAGTTGTACAAGCTTTGTAGCTTGTACAGGATTCTTGCAGAGGTTTGCTTATGTCCAGCCATGTGAAACCGAAGATCGCCATCAGCGCCTGCCTTCTGGGTGAGAACGTGCGCTTCAACGGCGGGCATAAACAGTCCCTGCTGTGCAGCCAGACCCTCAGTGACTATTTCGATTTTGTCCCGCTGTGCCCTGAAGTTGCCATCGGCCTGGGCATTCCTCGGCAAGCGATCCGCCTGGTCGGGGACCCTGACCATCCGCAGGCCGTGGGCAGCGTAAACCCTGCGCTCAATGTCACGCAGCCACTGGACGACTATGGCCAGCAAATGGCCCGGGAACACACCGACCTGTGCGGCTACATCTTCATGCAAAAGTCACCGTCCTGCGGCCTGGAGCGGGTCAAGGTCTACCGCGACAATGGCACGCCCGTCGACGGTGGCGGGCGCGGCATTTACGCCCAGGCGTTTTGTGCTCGCCACCCCAACCTGCCGGTGGAAGAAGACGGTCGCCTGAACGACCCGGTGCTGCGGGAAAACTTCCTCACCCGCGTATTCGTGTACGCCAGTTGGCAGCAACTGTTGGCCGAAGGGCTTACCCGTCACCGCTTGCTGACGTTTCACTCGCGCTACAAGTACCTGCTGATGGCCCACAGCCCGGCGCATTACAAAAGCCTGGGCCACTTGCTCGGCAGCATGGGCAAGGGCATTGACCTGCAAGCCCTGGCCGACGGCTATTTCAGCGAACTGATGGCGGGCCTGAAAAAATGCGCGACGCGCGGCACCCATACCAATGTGCTGCAACACATCAGTGGCTACCTCAAGCAGGCCATCAGCGCCGATGACAAACAGGAAATGCAGACCGTCATCGGCCAATACCGCCACGGCATCGTGCCGCTGGTGGTGCCGCTGACCCTGCTCAAGCACCACTTTCGCCAACACCCGGACCGCTACATCGCGCAGCAGGCCTACCTGCAACCGCACCCGGAAAACCTCAGCCTGCGTAATGCGATCTAACCCATGAAACCTGCCCTGCTCGACCGTACTGGATCGAGGGCGCGATGCAGGTCAAGCCATCGTCCAGCGAGTTGGCCGATGCCGGTTACCAGATGGACGCTCAGAAGATTTACATGTACGAGCTCGAGGAATAATCCTCACCTACGAACACACCGAAGCTCCCACAGGTTTAGATCAGTGGCAAAAGTGACTGATCGCCCTTTCATTGAGCTGAGTCAAAAGACCGAACGGAACGATCTTTACCATTGGACGTACAACTTTTAAACGTCCTTTGGAGCTCCCATGAACAAGTCTCTGCTCGGCGCGTCCCTCTTCGCGCTCGCCCTCGTCGCCCCGGTCGCACACGCTCACCAGGCGGGCGATATTCTGGTGCGTGCCGGTGCAATCACCGTCAACCCGGAGGCCGACAGCGGCAAAGTCAAGGTTGACCAGGGCCCGCTGGCCGGCACCAACCTGGGCGGCAAGGCGACCATGAGCAGCGACACCCAATTGGGCTTGAACTTCGCCTACATGATCACCGACCACGTCGGCATCGAATTGCTCGCGGCTACGCCGTTCGAGCATGACGTGAAGATCAAGAACACCGCCCTCGGTGCCGCCAACGGCAAGCTCGGCACCCTGAAACACCTGCCGCCGACCTTGAGCGTCGTGTACTACCCCCTGGATCATAAGTCTGCGTTCCAGCCATATGTGGGTGCCGGTATCAATTACACCTGGATCTACGACGAGCACGTCGGCAGCCGTGCCGAACAGGCCGGTTTCAGCAACTTCAAGGCCGAGAACTCCTGGGGCTGGGCCGCGCAGATCGGCGCCGACTACATGATCAACGACAAGTGGATGATCAACGCCCAGGCGCGCTACATCGACATCAGCACCAAAGCGACTGTGGATAACAACGCGCTGGGCCAGGGCACTCGGGCCAAGGTCAATGTGGATGTAGACCCGATGGTTTACATGGTGGGTATCGGCTACAAGTTCTAAGTCCGGTTTAAGCCACACCGCATAACCCAATGTGGGAGGGAGCTTATGTGGGAGCCGGGCTTGCCCGCGATGCAGACACCTCGGTGTATCAGTGATACCCAGGTGATGCTATCGCAGGCAAGCCAGCTCCCACATAAGCCCCCTCCCACTTTTGGTTTTGGGGGTGTCAGCTATGGCGGTAGAAGCGATCCAGTAGCGCCGGCAAGCCTGCCCGCCATGCCCGTGGCTTGATGCCAAAGGTATGCAGGATTTTCTTGCAGGCCAACACCGCATGCTGCGGCTCATCCGCCGCATCCGGCCGCGCTGCGTGAGCCTGGGCGGTGGGGGACTCGATGGCGAGCGGATGGAAGTTGCGCGCTTCGGTGAGAATCGCCTGGCCCAGCGCCAACGGCGTCGTCGCCTCGTGGCCGGCGTAATGGTAAGTGCCCCACAGTGGCGCCGCGCAATCGAGTTGCTTGAGCACCGAGATGATCACCCGCGCCGCATCGTCCACCGGCGTCGGGTTGCCCCGGCGGTCGTCGGCCATCAGTAGCTCGTCAGCGTTCTCGGCCCGGGCCAGGAAGCGCCCGAGTGTGCCGTCGGCGCTGTCATCGAGCAACCAGCCAAACCGCAGCAGCACATGCTGCGGGCATGTAGCACGCACGCTTTGTTCGACACGCCACAACGCCTGGCCGCGCAGGCCCAGGGGCACCGGCTCGTCTTTCTCGCTGTAGGCGGTGGCGCGGGAGCCATCGAACACGCGGTAGCTGGACGGTTGCAGCAGGGTGATGCTGTGATGCTGGCACAGCTCAGCCAAACGTTCGATGGCGAACTCCTGGGCGGCCAGGCGGGTTTCGCTCACGGCTTCGGCCTGGAACCAGTCGAAATAGTAGGCGAGGTTGATCAAGGCATCGGGACGGGTGTCGTCGAGCAATTGGGTAAGGCTTGCGGCATCCCAGCCGTCTTGGGGCGGTTTGGGGGCGAGGAAACCGATGTCTTCCTCCGCACCGAGGCGAATCAGCGCCTGCCCGAGGGCATTCCCGCCGCCCAGTAACATAAGGCGCATTCGCATAGATTGAGCAGGCCCGGTCTGTTTGGAACGATGGTTATTATCGACAGGCGCGTGTGCCCTGTCGTAGGTCATTGCCAGAATCGTTGCATTTTGCGGGCTTGTAGCGCAACCGTCACGGATTAAGTGTCTTGACGTCGGGTTCGGCGGCCTCCTGTTTCAGCGCCGTGCGCGGTGCGAGCAAGAGCTGCTGTGGATAAGTCTGGGCGAAGTGCACCGCCTCACAGTTATCCACAAGCTTTTTCAGACGTTGGTTAAACGCACGGCTGACCGCATACTGGCCACCCGAAACCGTGCGGAACTGCGCGGTGAGCACCACGCCATTGAGGTCCATCTTGTCCACCCCGAACACCTCCAGCGGCCCTTGCAGGTTGTACTTGAGGAACACATCGTCGCGGATCGACTGGCCGGCTTCGCGTATCAGCTCCACGGCCTTGTCCACGTCGGTGTCGTAAGTGAACTGCACCGAGAAGAACGCATAGGCGAATTGACGGGACTGGTTAGTGACCGCCTTGATCTGCCCGAACGGCACCGAATGCACAAAGCCCTTGCCATCACGCAGGCGCAGGGTGCGGATGGTCAGGCCCTCCACGGTGCCGGCGTGGCCGGAGTCGAGCACCACCCAATCGCCGATGGACAGGGTGTCTTCGATAATGATGAACAGGCCGGTGATCACGTCCTGCACCAGTTGCTGGGAACCGAAACCGATGGCCAGGCCCACCACCCCGGCGCCCGCCAGCAACGGCGCGACATTGATGCCCAGGTTGGCCATGGTGGTGATCGCGCAGATCACCACCAGGATGATCTTCACCGCATTGCGCAGCAGCGGCAGGATGGTTTTGACCCGGGTACTGGGCTGGCGGCTGGAGCGTTTATTCACCGGTGGCTTGAGGGCTTCCTGGATCGCGGTGTCGAGCACCACCCAGAACAGCCAGGTCACCAACAGAATCAGGCCGATGCTGCTGAGGGAGTCACTGATGGCCCGGCCCACGGAGTTGCGCTGGGCGAATTCGAACAGCGAGACACCCCAGATACGCCCGAGTATCTCGATAAACGCGATGGCCATGACGATGCGCAAAATCGCGTGCAGCAAACTCAGGAAGCGTTCCTTGTAGGCGCTGCTGCGTTGGATCGACACCTGGCTGCGGGACTTGAACAAGTGTTGCAGCACGGTGCTGAGAAACACCGTGCCGATCAGCAACAGTGTAGTGAGCAGCGCGCAGCGCAGGGCCTCTTGGTTGTCGTCACCGGCGCCGATCAGGTTGACCGCCGAGACCAGCACCATCAACAGAATCGGCCAGTACCAGAGCCCGGAAAACACCCGCAGCGATTGTTGCAATGCCGGGTGTTTGAGGCGCTGGGCCAGCGGCCGGTTGCGGATCAAATGGGCCACCGGGCGACGCAGGCGTACCACCAGCACGCCAAAGATGACCGCAGCAAACAGGCCGGTAAACACAGCGATGCTGCTGGTGATATTGCCGCCCAACTGACGGGCGATTTGCGGGCTGGTCAACGCATCGCTGAGGGCCGCGAGAAAGCCGATCAGGAACAGTGGCTTGGGGCAATAGTCACGAATGATCTGCACCGCAGGGCGCTTGTGCCCGACGTTGAACATGACAATGACGCACAGCAACAGCGAGGTGGAAAAGATGCCACTGCTGGTGGCGTAGGCAAAACACAGTGCCAGGGCTCGGCCGACAGACGCGGCTAAAAAGTGACTGACATAAAGCGTCAACGGCAGGCAGATCAGCGCTGGAATCGTGTAGGGCACCACATAGCCCAGCAAGCCTTGCAGCCGTTGACGCCGCGCAAGGAATGGGCGGCGGCTCGCGCGCTTCACGATCAGGCGCCCCAGCATCGTCAGCACAGCAAAGGCACCGACCCACACGCCGGACAACAGCAGGAAATCGCCGGCCACGCTCCACGGCGAGCGTGCGGTGGTCTGGTCCACCAGGCGCCCTACTTCGTCAGCGGCGCGGTCGGCACGCAGGCGCCAGGCGTCAATGAGGTTCTGGTTGAGGTCGAGCTTGTCTTGCACGTCATCAATACTGGAACTGATGGCCCCCAGCAGCCCGCCTTGCACCAGCAATTCCGGTTTGGCCGGCGTCTCGGCAGCGGGTGCCGTCGCTGCGGCTTGCAGTGCGCCGTTACCGCAAAGCAGCAACGCACCGAGCAGTAATGCAGTCTTTAGATTCAGCAAAACAGCGAGCTCCTTCAGCAGGGTCTGTAAGGAACTGACGGGTTTAGGCCTTGATCGTTCCCCGCATGGGCGATGCCCTCCGATCTTTTCCTACCCTGTACCGCCTGTAGGAATGTGGAAACTTTCAGCCAAATAGCGCAGTCATCCCATAACGGAGGTCACCTCACCCACCAACCACGGGAGCACACATGGCGGCGATTCACATCGGCATTTCCGGCTGGCGCTACACGCCCTGGCGCGGGGATTTCTACCCCGAAGGGCTGACCCAGAAACGCGAGTTGCAGTTTGCGTCACGCGCCGTCAACAGCATCGAAATCAACGGCTCGTTCTACGCGCTGCAAACCCCCAAGCGCTATGCCGAGTGGTATGCCGATACGCCCGAAGGTTTCATGTTCAGTGTCAAGGCGCCGCGTTTCATCACGCATATCCTGCGCCTGCGGGATGTGCACAAACCGATGGCGAATTTCTTCGCTTCCGGCGTGCTGGAACTCAAAGAAAAACTCGGCCCCATCCTCTGGCAGTTTCCGCCCAGCTTCAAATTCGACGCCACGCTGTTCGAAACTTTTCTGGCTGAATTACCCACCGACACCCAGCAGGCCGCCGCCCTCGCCCGCCAGCATGAGCCGCGCCTTAACGGCAAGGCGAGCATGAAGGCCTATGCCAAGAAGCCGTTGCGCCATGCCGTGGAGATTCGCAACACGAGTTTTGCGGTGCCGGAGTTCATCCAGATGCTGGATAAACACGGGGTGGCCCTGGTGGTCGCCGACACTGCAGGCAAGTGGCCGTACATGGAAGACGTGACCGCCAACTTCATGTACCTGCGCCTGCACGGCGACAAGCAGTTATACGCCAGTGGCTATAGCGCCGAAGCGCTCCAGCGCTGGGGTGACCGCATCGAGCGCTGGGCCCAGGGCAGGCAGCCTGCCGATGCACACCTGGTCGACCCGCACCACACACCCCGCAGGCGTAAACAGCGCGATGTGTTCTGTTTTTTCGACAACGACATCAAAGTTCGCGCCCCCTTCGATGCACGCCAATTGCTGCAACGTTTCGGGCTGGACCAACACCTGCTCACCGAACCTGGCCGGCTGCCGGAACCAGGAGTATTGCCATGACGCATCCAGAGCTGATCCCCACCCCGCCGACCACCGCCATCACCCGTTTCACGGTGCTGACGGTCAATATCCACAAGGGTTTCACCGCGCTTAATCGCCGCTTCATCTTGCCCGAGCTGCGTGAAGCGGTGCGCAGTGTGGGCGCGGACATGGTGTTCTTGCAGGAAATCCATGGCACCCACGAACGCCATCCCCAGCGCTACAGCGACTGGCCGAAAATGCCGCAGTATGAGTTCCTCGCCGACAGCATCTGGCCGCAGTTTGCCTATGGACGCAATGCGGTGTACCCCCATGGCGACCATGGCAATGCGCTGCTGTCGAAATTCCAGATCATTCGCTACGACAACCTCGACATTTCGCAAAGCGGCCATGAAAACCGCGGCCTGCTGCATTGCGTGCTGCGCCTGCCGGGCAGCGGCCAGCAAGTGCACGCGATCTGCATCCACCTGGGCTTGCGCGAGGTGCATCGCCAACAACAATTGCGGTTGCTGGAACAACGTATCAGCGAGATTCCGGCCGATGCGCCGTTGGTGGTCGCCGGCGACTTCAACGACTGGCGGCAAAAGGCCGACCTGAGTCAAAGCGGTTTGCAGGAAGTGTTTATGCACACCCTCGGCAAACCGGCGCGCACCTTCCCGGCGCGCACCTTCCCGGCGCGCCTGCCACTACTGCCGCTGGACCGTATTTATGTGCGCAATTTGACGGTGCACAACCCGCGCGTGCTCACCACTCGCCCTTGGTCCCATCTTTCAGACCATGTGCCGCTGTCGGTGGAGGTTGAGCTATGAACGTTGCGGTAGACCATATCGCCACAGACCAACCGCCAGACGACAGCAAGGCGCGGGATCTGGATTACGGCTGGCAGAGCGGCAACCAGGTGCAATTGCTGGAGAACGGCGAGGCGTACTTTCCTGCCGTATTCGAGGCGTTGCGCGGCGCCGAGCGCGAGATCCTGCTGGAGACCTTTATCCTCTTTGAAGACAAGGTCGGCTTTGAGCTGCACAGCATCCTCATCGAGGCGGCCAAGCGCGGGGTGAAGGTGGTGGTCAGCCTCGACGGTTTTGGCTGCGGCGAACTGAGCCCGGGCTTCCTGCGGGAGCTGGCCGAGGCCGGGGTGATGGTGCAGATGTTCGACCCGGCGCCCAAGACGCTCGGCATACGGACTAACTGGTTTCGCCGCCTGCACCGCAAGATTGTCGTGGTGGACGCCCGCGTGGCGTTTATCGGCGGGATCAATTTTTCTGCCGACCACTTGGCGGATTTCGGCCCCGAAGCCAAGCAGGATTACTCAGTACAGGTGATCGGCCCGGCTGTGGCCGACCTGCACCATTTCGCCCTCGCCCAAAGTGGCCGCCAGGTGCGCAGCCGTCGCGGTTGGCGACGGCGCCAGCAGCGGCCTTCGCCCTGGACGAACGAGCCAGGCGACGGCCTGGTGCGCCTGATCTATCGCGACAACATCCAGCATCGTGACGACATCGAAGACGCGTATATCCACGCCTTGAGCCAGGCCCGGCAGCGGGTGGTGATCGCCAACGCGTATTTCTTCCCCGGCTACCGCCTGCTTCGCGAGATCCGTAACGCGGCGCGCCGTGGCGTGCATGTGCAGTTGATCATGCAGGGCCAGCCCGACGTGCTGTTGGCGAAACTGGCCGCGCGCATGCTCTATGACTACTTGCTCAAGGATGGCGTGGTGATTCACGAATACTGCCAACGCCCGCTGCACGGCAAGGTGGCGCTGGTGGATGACGAATGGAGCACCGTCGGCTCCAGCAACCTGGACCCACTCAGCCTGGCATTAAACCTGGAAGCCAATGTGCTGATTCGCGACCGGGCTTTCAATCAACAGCTCTACGAACGCCTGGAAGCACTCGCCAAGAATCATTGCCAGACCATGCCGGAAAAGCGCAAGCCGCGCCTGTGGCTCTGGCGCCTGACCGTGGGTTTCCTGGTGTTCCATGTGATGCGCCATTTCCCGGTCCTGGCCAGTTGGTTGCCGGCCCACAAACCGCGCTTGAAACCTTTTGAGGCCACGCCCCATGACGTCTGAAGCCCGCCCCCAAGCGCAAGCCTCCGGGTTCAAGCGCTGGAAGAAACCGCTGACGATTGCGTTCTTCGTGCTGCTGATCGTGTTGTTTACCCTGCTCGCCCGGCGCATCGACTGGAGCGAAGTGTTCCAGACCCTGAGCGAGTTCAAGCTGCGCACATTGTTCATCGCCGGCGCGCTGACGCTGTGCAGTTTTATCGTCTATGCCTGTTTCGATCTGATCGGTCGCACCTACATTCGCCAACCATTGCGCTGGAAGCAGATATTGCCGGTGGGCATCATCAGCTACGCGTTCAACCTCAACCTCAGCGCCTGGGTCGGCGGTATTGCCATGCGGTACCGGCTGTATTCGCGCCTGGGCGTGAGCACCAGCAATATCGCCAAGATCCTCGGTCTGAGCCTGGCCACCAATTGGTTCGGCTATATGGCGTTGGCCGGGGTGGTGTTCAGCAGCGGGTTGGTGACCCTGCCGCCGGGCTGGAAGCTCAGCAGCGGCGCCTTGCAAGGGGTCGGGGTGTTATTGGTGCTCGCGAGCCTGGGCTACCTGGCGGCGTGCCGGTTTTCTAAAAAGCGCGCGTGGTCGATTCGCGGTATCGAGATCAACTTGCCGTCGCTGCGCATGGCCTGTTTGCAGCTGGCTCTGGGTGCGTTGAACTGGTCATTGATGGCCGCGGTGATATTTACCTTGTTGCCGGCCAAACTGGATTACCCGTTGGTGCTGGGGGTGCTGTTGATCAGTGCGATTGCCGGGGTGGTCACTCATATCCCGGCCGGGCTGGGTGTGTTGGAGGCGGTGTTCATTGCGCTGTTGCAGCATGAGGCGTCGCGGGGGAGTTTGCTGGCTGGGTTGATCGCTTACCGGGCGATTTATTTTATTTGCCCGTTGTTGATTGCACTGGTGATGTATTTGGGGGTGGAGGCCAAGGCCAAGGCGTTGCGGGTGAAGAAGACAGCCTGATGAGACGGTGGTGACTGTTGAATCGCTATCGCGGGCAAGCCCGGCTCCCACCTCGGAACGCATTCCCCTGTGGGAGCCGGGCTTGCCCGCGATAGCGATCACCAAGGCAACACCTATCGGGCCTGGATGATGCTCAACCGCTCCCCCACCACCATCTCGGTAATCCAGTCCACCAGGATCGAGGTGTACGCCTGTTGCGACACCGGGTCGCTCAGGGAATGGTCGGCACCGTCGATGATGCGGTGGGTCAGGGAATGGGTCTGCTGGCACGCCGCGCGGTAACTCATGATGGTGGCGTGGGGTACATGGTCGTCGGTTTCCGACTCGACAATCAGCACATCGCCGGTAAATTGCGCACAGGCATGCAGAGCCCGGTTGGTTTCGGCGTGCACCAGGGTGCCGCGGTAATCCATCAGGTCGGCTTTGTCCAAGTCGCGCTTGGGCTTGAGCCATTCCTGGTCGCGGTACAGCGCCGGCACTCGCAGCGCCAGCCAACGTACCGGCCGCAGTGAGGTGAGGATCGCTGCCAGGTAGCCGCCATAACTGGTGCCCACCACCGCCACCGCCGAGGTGTCGATAGCCGGGTGGGACAATAAGCGGTCGTAGGCAGCCAGCAGGTCGCGCAGGTTGTCTTCACGGGTGACGCGGGACAGAGGGATGCCCGTGCCAGCATGGCCGCGCAAGTCGAAGGTCAGGCACACACACCCAAGGCCTGCGATACCTTTGGCCCGCTCCAGGTCGCGCTCCTGGCTGCCGCCCCAACCGTGCACGAACAACACGCCGGGCACTTTGGACTTGGGACTCAGGAATGTCCCGCTCATTTGTTCGTCGTCTATATCGATGCTGATGCTCTCGCTTCTAGCCGTCATAGGTCTTGACCGTCACATACTTGAGGAGAAAGTCGCTGTTTTCGGCCGGGCCTCGGTATACCTCGATGGCATCCGCCGGCAGCGCTTGGTCTACATAGGTTTCTACCGAGGACACACGGATGGCCTTCAGGCCCGGATGGTTGATAAAGCTCTGCAGCGCCGCGACTTCCGCGCTGCTGGCCCCGCCCATGCGCCAGGATTGTTCGAGCACGCCACTGCGGCGCTGACCTGCGCTGTCCAGGCCCTGGGCGATGTCGTAGTTGCGGCGCGAGGCGAAGAAGCTTGGGTAGGCTTCATTCGCGGCTCGGTCAAAAACCAGCGCCTGTTCGATAGCCTTACGCACGTCTTCAGGCAGATCCAGCTTGAGCAGGGCTGCGTAGTCACCGGGGACGACCAGCAGATCGGAACCGCCGTAGACCTCTTCCCCCTGCGCGTCTTGCGTCAAGTGCTGCTCGCCGCAGTAGCTGAAGAGGTGATCGCCGATAAAACTCTGACCCACACTATGGGTGATCACCTCGTGCAGGTCTTGTTCCAGCACCACGCCTTGATTGAACATTCGGGCCGCTTCCGGGCGCGCCACGATCGCGTCGAATTCATCCAGGCTGTGGATAACTTCCTGGCCCCGCCCTGCACAGGCATTTACGGGTTTCAGACGAATCGGGCCGCTGTAGAGCAAGCGGGTCGCGGCAGGCCGTGCATCCTCAAGGGCGAACACACTCACACCGTCCAACACCACGTCACGCACACGCTCGCAAAATGTGGGCGACCAGCCTTCGGGCGCCTTGGCCTCGGGACTCAGCAGGCCGTGACTGATGGCTTTGGTGCAGATGAAGGCGTGATCAACATAGCCGCCCCACAGATCTTGTGGCCCCTTGATATTGAGCTGTTGCGCTTGGGCAGGTCCGACCAGCGTTTGCGTGGGCAGCAGATACAATTCCCGACCCGCATGCAGGGCTGGGTCGTAGCTATCACCGAACTTGAGCCCCAGAATCTGCGCCAGCCAGCGTGCGAGGGCACGGTTGGTTTCGATTTCATGCAGGGGCGCGCCTTCTCGCATGGAGTGGGCAACCACCAGCTTCTTGCGACTTATGGGGGTCATGCGTTCCCCTTTCTATCAGCCGTTGTGTAGCAGGAAGACTGCATAGATCAGGCCAACGCAGGGCTTGCGGGGATGGCCTTTAAATCAATCAGTTGCGCACAAAGTGATGGCTGTTAGCCTGTTTTATTCTGCACGACCCGAGGTTAAGCCTGCGGCGTTCTGCACGATTCAAACCCCAAAACGGTTACGGTAATCGCTGGGGGACAGGCCGGTGATTTTCTTGAAAATAGCGCGAAAGGCGCTGGGGTCCTGATAGCCCACGGTCCAGGCAATGTGATCGATCGTGCCGTTGGTGAACTCCAGCATCTGCCGCGCCTTGCCGACCCGCAGGTGCTGACAGTACTCGGTGGGTTTCAAACCGGTGGCGTTGCGAAAGCGCCGCAGAAAGGTGCGCTCTTCCAGGTTGGCCTCCTGCGCCATCGCCGCCACGGACACATCCACCGCGCCACTGGCCTGCAGCCAATGCTGGACCTTGAGGACCGCACCATCACCATGCCTGAGAATCGGCGCAAAATTGCTACCGCACTGGCTGGCACTGGCGCTGTGTTCGATCACCAGAAAGCGCGCCGTGTCGGCCGCAACGCTCGGACCCATCAGGCGGTCGACCAGGCGCAGGCCCAGTTCAGACCAGGCCATCAGCCCAGCGGAGGTGACCAGGTCGCCGTCATCGACAATGGGTTTATCCGCCTCCAGGCGCACCGCCGGATAACTGGCCGCAAAGGACTTAGCGGAAGACCAGTGAGTGGTGGCGCTGCGGCCATCCAACAGGCCGCTGCGCGCCAGCATGATCGAACCGATGCACACGCCGCCCAGCACGGTGCCGGCTGCATGTTGCTGGCGCAGCCATTGCAGCAGTGCAGGCGGCGCCTGGTCTTCGGTGAACTCGGCAATCGAGGGTGGCACCAGCACGGCCATCATTGGTTGGTCGGGGCCGGGGTGACTGTCGAACGTGCGCGCGGGTGTGCCGTGGGCATCAACCTGCCAGTGGCTGACCCGCAGCAGCGGCAGTTGCGCAGATCCATGCTCGGCGGCGATGCGGTTAGCGACCCCGAACAGGTCGGTCAGCCCGTGGACTGCGGCGAGTTGCGCGCCCTGGTAGATCAATACACCCAGCTCGAGAGTGCTGCGTTGCGCGGCCATTGTCAGTTTTCCCCCTGTTATTGTCGGTGCAGCCAATTCTCGGTGTGATCGCCAGCTAAGATACTAGGCCCATCAACCCATCACGAGGCAACACACATGGCCAAGCAGGCGCTCATCCTAATCGATATCCAGAACGACTACTTCCCCCAGGGCAAGTGGCCGCTCGACGGCGTGGAAGCCGCAGCGGACAAGGCGGCGCAGGTGCTACAGGCGTTTCGGCAAGCAGGCGATGCGGTGATTCATGTACGCCATGAGTTCGCTGGCGACGACGCACCGTTCTTCACCCCGGGCTCCGAAGGCGCGCACTTGCATGCCAAGGTGCTCAACGAGGGCGAGGAACCGGTAGTGCTCAAACACTTCGTGAATGCGTTTCGCCAAACCAACCTGCGCGAACTGCTGGAGCAGCGCAGCATCACCGACGTGGTGGTAGTGGGCAGCATGAGCCATATGTGCGTTGACGCCGTGGTGCGGGCGGCGGCGGACCTGGGCTACAAGGTGACGGTGATTCATGATGCCTGCGCGACCCGCGATCAGGAATTCAACGGCCAGGTGATTCCGGCGGCGCAGGTGCACGGCGCGTACATGGCCTCCTTGGCCTTTGGCTATGCGGGTGTAGTGTCGGCAGAGGAATATCTGAAGGCCCAAGCAGCGGCCGCGTGACCGCCACTCAGGCCGATCGCTTTAGCGTGTGGCGATGATGAACAGCCGCGGAAAGGGCAACAACACCGTGCCATCGGCCAGGGCGGGATAAGCCTGGGTAATTCGCGCCTGGTATTGCTGCAGGAAGGCGGCTTTTTCATCGTCGGTCAACGGCGCAAGAAAAGGCCGCAATGCCGAAGCCTTGAACCACTCCACCACCGCCCCGTGGTCCGCCAACGGGTGCTGATAGGTGGTGCGCCACACATCCACGGTACTGCAATGCTTGCTCAGCAGTTCGTAGTAGTAACTGGCGGTGTGCCGCTCATTGTGTTTGACCGCCCCAATCTTTGCCGCCCATGGGCCATCGGCCGCAACTTCACGGGCCAGGCGATGGGCGGGCTCGTCAAGGTTGTCCGGGGTTTGCACCGCCAGCGTACCGCCTGGGTTCAGTTGGTGGACCAAGTGCGGGTACAGCGTGGCGTGGTCGGGCAGCCATTGCAGCGAGGCATTGGCCAGGATCACATCCAAGCGTTGCGCCGGATGCCAGGCGCCGATGTCTGCCAGCTCGAAGTTCAACCTGGGCAGACGCTTGCGGGCGTCCAGCAACATGTCGTCGGAGCTGTCCATGCCCGTGACGTGCGCATGGGGGAAACGCTCGGCCAGCACCTCGGTGGAGTTCCCCGGCCCGCATCCCAGGTCGACGGCGCTGTTCACCTCGGTGTTGGGAATGGCCGCCACCAGGTCACGGACGGGGCGAGTGCGCTGCTGTTCGAACATCGTGTACTGCTTGGCGGACCAGGTCATCACAGCTTTCCTTCTTGCTAGAGGTGGCGACAGCCTAAATCTTGTGGGCCATGAGAACAAATGACGGGGTTGGGGTGCTGTCTATACAAAGGCATCCCCTGCACCGACACCTGGGCATTGCCTATAAAAAACCCCCGATGCTTTCGCTATCGGGGGTTTTGTTTGTTCAGGGTCGGTCTTGGACCTTAGAACGGGATATCGTCATCAAAGCTGTCGAAATCCGGAGCCGGTTGCGGAGCAGCCTGTTGTGGCGCTGGGCGCGACTCACGCTGTGGCTGTTGGCTTGGCTGCGGACGCGACTGCTGCGGGCGCGGTGCCGAGTTGGACATGCCACCCTGGCCCTGTTGGTCGCCCTGTGGACGGCCGCCCAGCAGTTGCATGGTGCCTTGCATGTCGACCACGATTTCGGTGGTGTAACGCTTGATGCCGTCTTTTTCCCACTCGCGGGTTTGCAGTTTGCCTTCGATGTACACCTGCGAACCTTTGCGCAGGTATTCACCGGCGATCTCTGCGACCTTGCCGAACAACGACACGCGGTGCCACTCGGTTTTCTCTTTGCGCTCGTTGGTCTGCTTATCAGTCCATTGCTCGCTGGTCGCCAGACTCAGGTTGGTCACAGCATTACCGTTAGGCAAGTAGCGAACTTCGGGATCCTGGCCGCAAGTACCGACCAATATGACTTTGTTAACCCCACGGGCCATAACGTTCTCCTAGGCTGGGCGCGCTGTCGGCACTGGGTTGACCAGTTGCTCGAGCGTCGCGCGATCCAATAATTCGGTGTCCAATTTGATGTAAATGGCCGCTTCTTCCGCGACCACGACTGCATCCGTTACCCCTACGACGGCCTTCAGGCGCTCGACCAGGCCAGCTTCGCGGATCGCCTCGGGCGATAGCGGCAAACGCAGGCTGGTGACGTAGGGAGGTTCGCGCATGGTAACAGCAAAGACCAGCCAAAGTGCAGCCAGCGCGGCGCATCCGAGGAACACAACCGACAAACCGCCATGCTGGAACATCCAGCCGCCCATGATGCCGCCTAACGCGGAGCCCAGGAACTGGCTGGTGGAATACACCCCCATGGCCGTGCCCTTGCCGCCCGCCGGTGAAACTTTACTGATCAGCGACGGCAACGACGCTTCGAGCAGGTTGAACGCGGTGAAAAACACCACCGTACCGATCACCAGTGCGCGCAGGCTGTCGCCGAACTGCCAGAAGAATAGTTCAGTGAGCATCAATGTCGCGACGGCGCCGAGTAAAACTCGTTTCATTTTGCGTTTCTTCTCGCCATAGATGATGAACGGGATCATGGCGAAGAACGAAATCAACAACGCAGTGAGGTAGACCCACCAGTGCTGCTCCTTGGGCAGCCCGGCTTTTTCCACCAGGGCCAGGGGCAAGGCGACGAAGCTGCACATCAGCATGGCGTGTAATACGAAGATACCTAAATCCAGGCGCAGCAGGTCCGGGTGCTTGAGCGTCGGCAGCAACGCCTCGCGTGCAACGCCCGATTCACGGTGCGCCAGGGTGCCGGTGGAGCGCGGCACCATAAAGGCCACGATCAGGATGCCAAACAACGCCATGCCGCCCGTGGCCAGGAACAGCCCATGCAAGCCGAACGCACGCGTGAGCAAGGGGCCGACCACCATGGCCACGGCAAACGACAGGCCGATGGTCATGCCGATCATCGCCATGGCCTTGGTGCGGTGTTGTTCGCGGGTCAGGTCCGAGAGCAGCGCCATCACGGCGGCGGAAATCGCTCCGGCGCCCTGCAGGATGCGCCCGGCGATCACGCCCCAGATCGAATCGGATTGGGCCGCTAGCACACTGCCAAGGGCGAATACGATCAGCCCGAGATAGATCACCGGGCGACGGCCAATGCGGTCGGAAATAATCCCGAACGGAATCTGAAAAATTGCCTGGGTCAGGCCATAGGCGCCAATCGCCAGGCCGATCAAGGCGGGGGTGGCGCCTGCGAGATCCATCCCATAGGTGGCCAGCACCGGCAACACCATAAACATGCCCAGCATACGGAAGGCGAACACCAGGGCCAGCCCGCTTGCCGCTCGGGTCTCGCCGCTACTCATGCGTTCGCTGTGGGGATCGTGCATGGAAAAACCTCGTGTGAACCGGCGGCGATTCTACCAGTCCCATCGATTGAGAGGGTATATGCGGCGCTTTGCCGCGCAGCTTTCATGTAAGGCTGCAAGCGGCGTTTTGACAGTGTATATTCATCCAGTCTTTAGCCGTATACTCCGGCATCATTTACGCCCGCCGTGCGAGGCCATCTTGGACAAGATCCTGATTCGTGGGGCTAGAACCCACAACCTGAAGAACATCGACCTGACCCTGCCCCGGGACAAACTGATCGTCATCACCGGCTTGTCCGGCTCGGGCAAATCGTCCCTGGCGTTCGACACGCTGTATGCCGAAGGTCAGCGTCGCTATGTGGAATCGCTGTCGGCCTACGCCCGGCAGTTCCTCTCGATGATGGAAAAGCCCGATGTCGACACCATTGAAGGCCTGTCGCCGGCTATTTCCATCGAGCAGAAGTCCACGTCCCACAACCCGCGCTCTACCGTAGGTACCATTACCGAGATCTACGACTACCTGCGCCTGCTGTACGCACGCGTGGGTATCCCCCGCTGCCCGGATCACGATATACCCCTGGAAGCCCAGACCGTCAGCCAGATGGTCGACCTGGTGCTGGCCCAGCCCGAAGGCGCCAAGCTGATGCTGCTGGCGCCCGTCATTCGCGAGCGCAAGGGTGAACACCTGTCGGTCTTCGAAGAGCTGCGGGCCCAGGGCTTCGTGCGGGCGCGCATCAACGGCAAGCTCTATGAGCTGGACGAAGCGCCGAAGCTGGACAAGCAGAAAAAGCACTCCATTGATGTGGTGGTCGACCGTTTCAAGGTGCGCGCCGACCTGCAGCAGCGTTTGGCGGAATCGTTCGAAACCGCGCTGAAGCTGGCCGATGGCATTGCCCTGGTAGCGCCGATGGATGACGAGCCCGGCGAAGAGATCATCTTCTCCGCGCGTTTTGCCTGCCCGATCTGTGGCCATGCCATCAGCGAGCTGGAACCCAAGCTGTTTTCCTTCAACAACCCGGCCGGCGCCTGCCCGACTTGCGACGGCCTGGGTGTGAAGCAGTTTTTCGATATCAAGCGCCTGGTCAATGGCGAACTGACCTTGGCCGAGGGTGCGATACGTGGCTGGGACAGGCGTAACGTCTACTACTTCCAGATGCTCGGGTCGTTGGCGTCCCACTACAAGTTCAGCCTGGAAGTGCCATTCAACCAACTGCCGGCAGACCAGCAGAAGGTCATTCTCCATGGTAGCGGTTCGCAGAATGTCGACTTCAAGTATCTGAACGATCGTGGCGATATCGTCAAGCGCTCGCACCCGTTCGAAGGCATCGTGCCGAACCTGGAACGCCGCTACCGCGAAACCGAATCGGCGAGCGTGCGCGAGGAGCTGGCGAAATTCCTCAGCACACAGCCATGCCCGGATTGCCGTGGCACGCGCCTGCGCCGTGAAGCCCGGCATGTATGGGTGGGCGAGAAGACCCTGCCGGCAGTGACCAACCTGCCGATCGGCGATGCCTGTGAATACTTTGGCGTGCTGAAGCTGACCGGTCGTCGCGGGGAAATTGCCGACAAGATCCTCAAGGAGATTCGCGAGCGGTTGCAGTTCCTGGTTAACGTGGGCCTGGACTATCTGTCGCTGGACCGCAGCGCCGACACTTTGTCTGGCGGTGAGGCACAGCGTATTCGCCTGGCCAGCCAGATTGGCGCGGGCCTTGTGGGCGTGCTGTATATCCTCGACGAGCCTTCGATTGGCTTGCACCAACGGGACAATGACCGCCTGCTGGGCACGCTCAAACACCTACGCGATATCGGCAATACCGTGATCGTGGTCGAGCACGATGAAGACGCTATCCGCCTGGCGGACTACGTGGTCGATATCGGCCCCGGCGCGGGCGTGCATGGAGGCCATATCGTTGCTGAAGGCACGCCTGCCGAGGTGATGGCACATCCTGATTCACTGACCGGCAAATACTTGTCCGGCCGTGTGAAGATTGAAGTGCCCGCCAAGCGAACGCCGCGCAACAAGAAGATGGCGCTGCATCTCAAGGGCGCGCGCGGCAACAACCTGCGCAATGTCGACCTCGAGATCCCGCTGGGCCTGTTGACCTGCGTGACCGGTGTTTCCGGTTCGGGCAAGTCGACGCTGATCAACAATACCCTGTTCCCCCTGAGTGCCACCGCCCTGAACGGCGCGACCACCCTGGAAGCGGCGGCTCACGACAGCATCAAGGGCCTGGAGCATCTGGACAAGGTGGTCGACATCGACCAGAGCCCGATTGGGCGTACGCCGCGTTCAAACCCAGCCACTTACACCGGGCTGTTTACCCCTATCCGCGAGCTGTTTGCTGGCGTGCCAGAGTCGCGCTCACGGGGTTATGGGCCGGGTCGGTTCTCGTTCAACGTCAAGGGTGGCCGCTGTGAAGCGTGCCAGGGCGATGGCCTGATCAAGGTGGAAATGCACTTCCTGCCTGATATCTACGTGCCGTGCGATGTGTGCAAGAGCAAGCGCTACAACCGCGAGACCCTGGAGATCAAGTACAAGGGCAAGAGCATCCACGAGACCCTGGAAATGACCATCGAGGAAGCTCGCGAGTTCTTCGACGCAGTGCCGGCGTTGGCGCGCAAGCTGCAGACGCTGATGGATGTGGGCCTGTCGTACATCAAGCTGGGGCAATCGGCGACTACGCTGTCGGGTGGCGAGGCGCAGCGGGTCAAGCTGTCTCGCGAGTTGTCCAAGCGCGATACAGGCAAAACCTTGTACATCCTCGACGAGCCGACCACTGGTCTGCACTTTGCGGATATCCAGCAGTTGCTGGACGTACTGCACCGCTTGCGAGACCACGGCAATACCGTGGTGGTGATCGAGCACAACCTTGATGTGATCAAGACTGCCGACTGGCTGGTAGACCTGGGGCCAGAAGGCGGTTCGAAGGGTGGCCAGATCATCGCAGTGGGCACGCCGGAGCAAGTCTCCGAAATGCCGCAGTCGCACACAGGTTACTACTTGAAACCGTTGCTGGAACGCGACCGGGCCTGATTTTTTCATCGCCCAATGAAAAGCCCCTGTCACTTTGCGGTGACAGGGGCTTTTTTGTAACCGGGAATCAGAACTGCGATTGCAGGTAATTCTCCAGGCCGATCAGCTTGATCAGGCCCAACTGCTTTTCCAGCCAGTAGGTGTGATCTTCTTCGGTGTCATTCAACTGCACCCGCAGTATTTCCCGGGTGACATAGTCGTTGTGCTGCTCGCAAAGCTCGATGCCCTTGCAGAGTGCGGGACGAACCTTGTACTCAAGACGAAGGTCGGCGGCGAGCATATCAGGCACCGTAGTACCCACGTCCAGATCATCAGGACGCATACGCGGCGTGCCTTCGAGCATCAGAATGCGGCGCATCAGGGCGTCAGCGTGCTGCGCCTCTTCTTCCATTTCGTGGTTGATACGCTCGTAGAGCTCGGTAAAGCCCCAGTCTTCGTACATACGCGAATGGATGAAATATTGGTCACGAGCTGCCAGTTCGCCCGTCAGCAACGTGTTGAGGTAATCGATTACGTCGGGGTGACCTTGCATCGCCCTACATCTCCCTGCTTGAAAGACTGTAGTTTGAACCATGCTGACTTGAAGGTCACGGGACAAACGGCAGAAAAGTGAAGATTTTCAGGGAAAAGTGGCTGAAATAACGCAAAAACCGCCCAAATGAGGGCGGTTCTGCTTATCGTTTAGAGTCAGTTAAGCGATACACCCAGCGCCTTTGCGATTGCTTCTCCATAAGCCGGGTCGGCTTTATAGAAGTGCTGCAGTTGACGCTGGACGACATCGCTGGAAACGCCACCCATTGCACCGGCGATGTTATTGGTGAGCAGGGCTTTCTGCTCGTCATTCATCAGACGGAACAGCGCACCGGCGTGGCTGTAGTAGTCCGTATCTTCACGATGATCGTAGCGATCAGCGGCGCCGTTCAGGGCCAGTGCCGGCTCTGCATAGTGCGGGGCTTGTTTCGGTGCGTCGGCATAGCTGTTTGGCTCGTAGTTCGGAGCCGCACCGCCGTTATTACCGAAAGCCATAGAGCCGTCACGCTGGTAGCTGTTAACCGGGCTACGTGGCGCGTTCACCGGCAGTTGCTGGTGGTTGGTGCCCACACGGTAGCGGTGAGCATCGGCGTAGGCGAAAACCCGACCTTGCAGCATACGGTCTGGCGACAGGCCAACGCCTGGGACCATGTTGCTTGGGCCAAATGCAGCCTGCTCGACTTCGGCGAAGTAGTTCTGCGGATTACGATTGAGCTCCAACTCACCCACTTCAATCAACGGAAATTCTTTTTGCGACCAAGTCTTGGTCACGTCAAACGGGTTCTCGTAATGGGCGTTCGCCTGTGCCTCAGTCATGATCTGGATGCACACGCGCCACTTGGGGAAGTCACCGCGCTCGATTGCACCAAACAGATCACGCTGGGCGTAGTCAGGGTCGGTACCCGCCAAGCGGGCAGCCTCGGCCGGCGCCAGGTTCTTGATGCCTTGCTTGGTCTTGTAGTGCCACTTTACCCAATGACGCTCGCCCTGGGCGTTGATCAGGCTGTAAGTGTGGCTGCCGAAACCGTGCATGTGACGGTAGCCGTCCGGAATGCCACGGTCCGAAAACAGAATGGTGACCTGGTGCAACGCCTCTGGGGAGTGCGACCAGAAGTCCCACATCATCTGCGCGCTTTTCAGGTTGCTTTGGGGCAGACGCTTCTGGGTGTGGATAAAGTCCGGGAATTTCAGCGGGTCACGGATAAAGAACACAGGGGTGTTGTTACCGACAATGTCCCAGTTGCCTTCCTCGGTGTAGAACTTCAAGGCGAAGCCACGTGGATCGCGCTCAGTGTCAGCCGAACCACGCTCACCGCCTACGGTGGAGAAACGCAGGAACGTAGGCGTCTGCTTGCCAACGGACTCGAACAACTTGGCGCTGGTGTACTGGGTAATGTCTTTTGTCACGGTAAAGGTACCGAAGGCACCCGAACCTTTGGCGTGCACGCGACGCTCAGGGATATTTTCACGGTTGAAGTGAGCAAGCTTCTCGATCAGGTGGAAATCGTCGAGCAGCAAAGGGCCACGCGGGCCGGCAGAACGTGAGTTCTGGTTGTCCGCAACGGGCGCGCCGCTGGCGGTGGTAAGGACTTTATTCTGGCTCATGCGCATCTTCCTCAGGTCGGGCTTGGAACTGCCGGCTAATCGGCTTGGAGGGAGTATTGACCATCCACATGACACCTACAAATTCATTAAATTGTAGGCATCAATAGAAAATAACTACCAACATACCCAACGCTCATAGTGAAGCGTCTCGCTTGAGGATTCTTGTACGCAGCGCGCTTTTGTTACGCGCACAAAAAACCGGGCACTAGGCCCGGTTTTTCGTTGCAGCTTGTCGTCTTACTCGGCGCTTACAGCTTCGCCGGCAGTAGCACGATCAACCAACTCGACGTACGCCATAGGCGCGTTGTCGCCAGCGCGGAAACCGCACTTGAGGATGCGCAGGTAGCCACCCTCACGGGTAGCGTAACGCTTGCCCAGGTCGTTGAAGAGCTTACCAACGATAGCTTTCGAACGAGTACGGTCGAAAGCCAGACGGCGGTTAGCCAGGCTGTCTGTCTTGGCCAAAGTGATCAGCGGCTCAGCAACGCGACGCAGTTCTTTAGCTTTCGGCAGTGTAGTTTTGATCAGCTCGTGCTCGAACAGCGACACCGCCATGTTTTGGAACATGGCCTTGCGGTGCGAGCTGGTACGGCTCAGGTGACGACCACTTTTACGATGACGCATGGTTCATTCCTTACCAAACTCACGTTCGGTGATTACGACGATCAGGCAGTCGCCTTGTCGTCCTTCTTAAGACTTGCAGGCGGCCAGTTGTCGAGGCGCATGCCGAGGGACAGACCGCGGGAGGCCAGAACGTCCTTGATTTCAGTCAAGGATTTCTTGCCCAGGTTCGGAGTCTTCAACAGTTCTACTTCGGTGCGCTGGATCAGGTCACCGATGTAGTAAATGTTTTCCGCCTTAAGGCAGTTAGCCGAACGTACAGTCAGTTCCAGATCGTCAACCGGGCGAAGCAGGATCGGATCGATCTCGTCTTCCTGCTCGATTACCACTGGTTCGCTGTCACCTTTGAGGTCGACGAACGCAGCCAACTGCTGTTGCAGAATGGTTGCAGCGCGGCGGATAGCCTCTTCAGGATCCAGGGTACCGTTGGTTTCCAGATCAATAACCAGCTTGTCCAGGTTAGTACGCTGTTCGACACGGGCGTTTTCCACCACGTATGCGATACGGCGAACCGGGCTGAACGAAGAGTCAAGCTGCAAGCGACCAATGCTGCGGCTTTCGTCTTCATCGCTCTGACGCGAGTCGGCCGGTTCATAACCACGACCACGAGCTACAGTGAGCTTCATGTTCAGGGCGCCGTTAGACGCCAGGTTAGCGATTACGTGATCGGGGTTAACGATCTCGACATCATGATCCAGCTGAATATCGGCAGCGGTAACCACCCCCGAACCCTTCTTCGACAAGGTCAGCGTAACTTCGTCACGGCCGTGCAGCTTGATAGCCAGACCTTTAAGGTTCAACAGGATTTCAATTACGTCTTCCTGTACACCTTCGATGGCGCTGTACTCGTGGAGCACACCGTCAATCTCGGCCTCGACTACTGCACAGCCGGGCATTGAGGACAACAGGATGCGGCGCAGCGCGTTGCCCAGGGTGTGGCCAAAACCACGCTCGAGAGGCTCGAGAGTAATTTTGGCGCGGGTTGGACTGACAACCTGCACATCAATGTGGCGGGGTGTCAGGAACTCATTTACCGAAATCTGCATGGATGCACCTATTTTCTAGCCCTTACTTGGAGTAGAGCTCGACAATCAGGCTTTCGTTGATGTCGGCGGACAGATCACTGCGAGCAGGAACGTTCTTGAAAACGCCCGACTTCTTCTCAGTGTCTACTTCTACCCATTCTACGCGGCCACGTTGGGCACACAGATCGAGAGCTTGGACAATGCGAAGTTGGTTTTTTGCTTTCTCGCGAACTGCGACCACGTCACCAGCACGAACCTGGTAGGACGGAACGTTTACGGTCTGACCGTTAACGCTGATCGACTTGTGCGATACCAGCTGACGGGATTCGGCACGAGTCGAACCAAAGCCCATACGGTATACAACGTTGTCCAGACGGCATTCGAGCAGTTGCAGCAGGTTTTCACCGGTTGCACCTTTCTTGCCAGCAGCTTCTTTGTAGTAGCCGCTGAACTGACGCTCGAGAACGCCGTAGATACGACGGACCTTCTGCTTTTCACGCAGTTGGGTGCCGTAGTCGGACTGGCGACCGCGGCGTTGGCCGTGGATACCAGGTGCTGCTTCAATGTTGCACTTCGATTCGATCGCGCGCACGCCGCTCTTCAGGAAGAGATCGGTGCCTTCGCGACGAGCGAGTTTGCATTTTGGACCAATGTAACGAGCCATTCTTTACAATCTCCTGGATTACACGCGGCGCTTCTTCGGCGGACGGCACCCGTTGTGCGGGATTGGCGTCACGTCGGTGATGCTGGCGATCTTATAGCCACAGCCGTTCAAAGCACGGACAGCAGACTCACGACCTGGACCTGGACCTTTGACGTTAACGTCGAGGTTTTTCAGGCCATATTCCAGCGCAGCTTGACCAGCACGTTCAGCAGCTACTTGAGCAGCAAACGGGGTGGACTTGCGGGAACCGCGGAAACCCGAACCACCGGAGGTAGCCCAAGAAAGCGCGTTACCTTGACGGTCGGTGATGGTCACGATGGTGTTGTTAAAAGATGCATGGATGTGGGCGATGCCATCAACCACTGTCTTTTTAACTTTTTTACGAGGACGAGCAGCAGGTTTTGCCATGATAATTTTCCTGTCGATTCGCTGGGGCGATTACTTGCGGATCGGCTTACGCGGACCTTTACGGGTACGCGCGTTAGTCTTGGTACGCTGACCGCGTACTGGAAGACCACGACGATGACGCAGACCGCGATAGCAACCGAGGTCCATCAAACGCTTGATTTTCATGTTGATTTCGCGACGCAGGTCACCTTCAGTGGTGAACTTCGCCACTTCGCCACGCAGCTGTTCAATCTGCTCGTCGCTCAGATCCTTGATCTTAGCGGCTGGGTTTACCCCAGCGACTGCGCAAATTTTCTGCGCAGTAGTGCGACCAACACCATAGATGTAGGTCAGCGAGATAACAGTGTGCTTGTTATCTGGAATGTTAACGCCTGCAATACGGGCCATTCAGTGGGACTCCAATTGACAGCTACCTACGCCCCGGAAGCCAAGAAATAGGGCGCGAGATAATATCGCTGTAATAACAAATAATCAACCCGGCAGCGCACTAGCTGCCGGGCTTCAAGCGGATCACACTCAGCCTTGGCGCTGTTTGTGACGCGGTTCCGCGCTGCAAATTACTCGAACAACACCTTCGCGGCGAATAATCTTGCAGTTACGGCACAGCTTTTTCACCGATGCACGAACTTTCATCACCAACTCCTCGAACCTTATGGGGTACTCAGCGCAACATGCCGCTGCCGTAGCCCTTCAGGTTGGCTTTCTTCATCAGGGATTCGTACTGGTGCGAAACGAGGTGCGATTGTACTTGGGACATGAAGTCCATCACAACCACGACCACGATCAGCAACGAGGTCCCGCCAAGGTAGAACGGAACGTTTGCTGCAACCACCAGGAACTGGGGCAACAAGCACACGGCCGTCATATATAGAGCACCGAACAGGGTCAAACGAGTCAGAACGCCATCAATGTAGCGTGCCGACTGCTCACCTGGACGGATGCCCGGAATAAAGGCACCGGACTTCTTCAGGTTTTCCGCTACGTCTTTCGGATTGAACATCAACGCCGTATAGAAGAAGCAGAAGAAAATAATCCCTGCACTAAACAGCAGAATATTCAACGGCTGACCAGGAGCGATCGACTGAGAGAGGTCCTGCAGCCAGCCCATATTTTCAGACTGACCAAACCAGGTACCCAACGAAGCCGGAAACAGCAAGATGCTGCTCGCGAAAATTGCCGGAATAACACCGGCCATATTCACTTTCAGCGGCAAGTGGCTGGTCTGCGCAGCAAAGACCTTACGGCCCTGCTGACGCTTGGCGTAGTGAACAGCAATACGACGCTGGCCACGCTCAATGAACACCACAAAACCGATAATCGCTACTGCCAGCAAACCGATGGCAACCAAGGCGAAGATATTGATATCACCCTGACGCGCAGACTCGAAAGACTGCCCGATTGCTCTCGGAAGACCGGCGACGATACCTGCGAAAATCAACATCGAGATACCGTTGCCAACACCACGCTCAGTAATCTGCTCACCCAGCCACATCATGAACATCGCACCAGCCACAAACGTGGATACTGCGACGAAATGGAAGCCAAAGTCACCAGTGAACGCAACGCCCTGCCCTGCCAGGCCAACGGACATGCCGATAGCTTGAACCAGGGCGAGGACGACAGTGCCGTAGCGGGTGTACTGGCTAATCTTGCGACGGCCAGCTTCACCTTCCTTCTTCAACTGCTCCAGCTGCGGGCTGACGGCTGTCATCAGCTGCATGATGATCGATGCCGAGATATACGGCATGATCCCCAGTGCAAAGATGCTCATCCGCTCCAGCGCGCCGCCGGAAAACATGTTGAACAAGCTAAGAATGGTCCCCTCATTCTGTCGAAACAGGTCTGCGAGTCGGTCCGGGTTGATACCTGGAACCGGGATGTGTGCGCCTATTCGGTAGACGATAATCGCCAGGAACAGAAAACGCAGACGAGCCCAAAGTTCAGACATACCGCCTTTGCCGAGCGCTGAGAGAGCACCTTGCTTAGCCATTTATTCCTCGAACTTGCCGCCAGCTGCTTCGATAGCCGAACGCGCACCTTTGGTGGCGCCGATTCCCTTGCCGATAGTGACAGCGCGAGTCACTTCACCGGACAGCATGATTTTCACACGCTGTACGTTGACGTTGATCACGTTGGCATCTTTCAGGGTCTGCACAGTAACGATGTCGCCTTCCACTTTAGCCAGCTCGGACAGACGCACTTCTGCGCGGTCCATGGCTTTCAGGGATACGAAACCGAACTTAGGCAGGCGACGATGCAGCGGCTGTTGACCGCCTTCAAAGCCTGGAGCGATGGTGCCACCGGAGCGGGAGGTTTGACCCTTGTGGCCACGGCCACCGGTCTTACCCAAACCACTACCGATACCACGGCCCGGACGATGCTTTTCGCGACGGGAACCCGGCGCTGGACTCAGATCATTGAGTTTCATCGATTAACCCTCTACACGCAGCATGTAGTAAGCCTTGTTGATCATCCCGCGATTCTCGGGAGTATCCTGGACTTCTACAGTGTGACCGATGCGACGCAGACCCAAACCTTTAACGCACAATTTGTGGTTAGGGATGCGGCCGGTCATGCTTTTGATCAGCGTTACTTTAACGGTAGCCATGATCAGAAGATCTCCTTGACAGTCAGACCACGCTTGGCAGCGATGGACTCAGGAGATTGCATAGCCTTCAGACCCTTGAAAGTGGCGTGAACCACGTTTACCGGGTTAGTCGAGCCGTAGCACTTGGCCAGAACGTTCTGAACGCCAGCAACTTCGAGGACAGCACGCATAGCGCCGCCAGCGATGATACCGGTACCTTCAGAAGCAGGCTGCATGTACACCTTCGAAGCGCCGTGAGCGGACTTCATTGCGTACTGCAGAGTGGTGCCGTTCAGATCAACTTGGATCATGTTGCGACGAGCAGCTTCCATTGCCTTCTGGATCGCAGCAGGCACTTCACGTGACTTGCCACGGCCGAAGCCAACACGCCCTTTACCATCACCCACCACGGTCAACGCGGTGAAAGTGAAGATACGGCCGCCTTTAACGGTTTTGGCTACGCGGTTAACTTGAACCAGCTTCTCAATGTAGCCTTCGTCGCGCTTTTGGTCGTTATTTGACATAACTTAGAACTCCAGCCCAGCTTCACGAGCAGCATCAGCCAGCGCTTTCACGCGACCGTGGTACTTGAAGCCAGAGCGGTCGAAAGCCACTTGCGAGACGCCAGCGGCCTTAGCACGCGTAGCGACCAGCTGGCCAACCTTTGTGGCCGCGTCGATGTTGCCAGTGGCACCATCACGCAGTTCTTTATCCAAAGTCGAGGCGCTTGCCAGGACTTTGTTGCCGTCGGCCGAGATGACCTGGGCGTAGATGTGCTGCGACGAGCGGAACACGCAGAGACGCACGACTTCGAGTTCGTGCATTTTCAGGCGTGCTTTGCGAGCGCGACGCAGTCGAGTAACTTTTTTGTCGGTCATTTGCTATGCCCTACTTCTTCTTGGCTTCTTTACGACGGACGACTTCGTCCGCGTAGCGCACACCTTTGCCTTTGTACGGCTCTGGTGGACGGAAGTCGCGGATCTCAGCGGCCACTTGACCTACCAGCTGCTTATCGATGCCCTTGATCAGGATATCGGTCTGGCTAGGAGTCTCAGCAGTGATGCCCGCTGGCAGTTCGTAATCCACTGGGTGCGAGAAGCCAAGGGCAAGGTTCAAAACCGTGCCTTTTGCTTGCGCTTTGTAACCAACACCGACCAGCTGGAGCTTACGCTCGAAGCCTTGGCTTACGCCTTGGACCATGTTGTTTACCAACGCACGCGTGGTACCGGCCATTGCGCGAGTTTGTTGATCGCCATTGCGAGCAGCGAAACGCAGCTCACCAGCTTCTTCAACGATCTCAACGGACGAATGGATGTTCAGTTCAAGAGTACCCTTGGCACCCTTCACCGAAAGCTGTTGGCCTGCGAATTTGACTTCGACACCGGCTGGCAGCTTAACGGGGTTCTTAGCGACGCGAGACATGCTTATCCCCCCTTAGAACACAGTGCAAAGAACTTCGCCGCCGACACCGGCAGCGCGCGCAGCACGATCCGTCATCACACCTTTGTTGGTGGAGACGATAGACACGCCCAGACCGCCACGAACTTTCGGCAGATCTTCAGCGGACTTGTACTGACGCAGGCCTGGACGGCTAACGCGCTTCACTTCCTCGATGACCGAACGGCCTTCGAAGTACTTCAGCTCGATGGACAGCAGTGGTTTGATTTCGCTGCTGATCTGATAACCCGCAATGTAGCCTTCGTCTTTCAGGACTTTGGCAACAGCTACCTTCAACTTGGAAGATGGCATGCTTACGACGGACTTTTCAGCCATCTGGGCATTACGGATACGAGTTAGCATGTCCGCTAACGGGTCCTGCATACTCATGGGCTAGACGCTCCTAATACAAAAAAATTAGCCTTGCGGCTACATATGTCGCCGAGAATCTCCGAGCACAAAAAACACGGGCTCAGGCGAGCCGCGTATTTTAGACATACTCCAGAAATGAAACAAGCCCCAAAAGGGGCTTGATCCAGATTCAAGGTCACCGGCGGTCAGTATCTTGTGATTCCGACCACCTGGACGTTGAAAGTACTTACCAGCTGGCTTTAACCAGACCTGGTACGTCACCACGCATTGCCGCTTCACGCAGTTTGTTACGGCCGAGGCCGAACTTGCGGTAAACGCCGTGTGGACGACCGGTCAGGCGGCAGCGGTTACGCATGCGCGAAGCGCTTGCGTCACGTGGCTGCTTTTGCAGAGCAACTGTAGCTTCCCAACGCGCTTCTGGACTTGCGTTCAGATCAACGATGATTGCTTTCAGTGCTGCACGCTTCTTGGCGTACTTGGCAACCGTGAGCTGACGCTTCAGCTCGCGGTTTTTCATGCTCATCTTGGCCATGGTCCTACTCCAATCAGTTGCGGAACGGGAATTTGAAAGCACGCAACAGGGCGCGACCTTCATCATCGTTCTTGGCAGTGGTGGTCAGGGTGATGTCCAGACCGCGGAGAGCATCGATCTTGTCGTAGTCGATTTCCGGGAAGATGATCTGCTCTTTCACGCCCATGCTGTAGTTACCACGACCATCGAAGGACTTGGCATTCAGGCCGCGGAAGTCGCGGACCCGAGGCAGGGAGATCGACAGCAGACGATCCAGGAATTCGTACATACGCTCACGGCGCAGAGTCACTTTGACGCCGATCGGCCAACCTTCACGGACTTTAAAGCCAGCGATGGATTTCCGAGCGTAAGTCACAACGACTTTCTGACCGGTGATCTTTTCCAGGTCGGCAACAGCGTGCTCGATGACTTTTTTGTCGCCGATCGCTTCGCCCAGACCCATGTTCAGGGTGATTTTGGTGACGCGCGGAACTTCCATCACGTTCCCGAGCTTAAGTTCTTCCTTAAGCTTAGGGGCGATTTCCTTCCGGTAAATCTCTTGTAGTCGTGCCATGGTCTAATCTACCTAGCAGTGTTCAAGCATCAACCGCTTTTTGGGTCGACTTGAAGACACGAATTTTCTTACCGTCTTCTACTTTGAAACCAACGCGGTCAGCCTTGTTGGTTTCGCCGTTGAAGATGGCGACGTTAGAAGCATCCAGCGGAGCTTCTTTCTCGACGATACCGCCCTGCACGCCCGACATCGGGTTAGGCTTGGTATGACGCTTGACCAGGTTCAGACCACCGATAACCAGACGGTTATTAGCGAGAACCTTAAGCACCTTACCGCGCTTACCTTTGTCTTTGCCGGCGATCACGATGATCTCGTCGTCACGACGAATCTTTTGCATGTCGGATCTCCTTACAGCACTTCTGGGGCGAGCGAGACGATCTTCATGAACTTCTCAGTACGAAGTTCACGGGTCACTGGCCCAAAGATACGGGTGCCGATCGGCTCTTGCTTGTTGTTCAGAAGAACAGCAGCGTTGCCATCAAAGCGGATAATGGAGCCATCAGCACGACGTACGCCGTGACGAGTGCGGACTACAACAGCAGTCATCACTTGGCCTTTTTTCACCTTACCGCGAGGAATTGCTTCCTTCACGGTAACTTTGATGATGTCACCGATACCAGCGTAACGACGATGGGAGCCACCCAGCACCTTGATGCACATAACACGGCGAGCGCCGCTGTTATCGGCCACATCGAGCATGGATTGAGTCTGAATCATATAATTTCTCCGACCCCTAGTCCTTAGACTTCCACAGCGCGTTCGAGAACATCAACCAGTGCCCAAGACTTGGTCTTGGCCATCGGACGAGTTTCACGAATAGTGACTTTGTCGCCGATGTGGCACTGATTGGTTTCGTCGTGCGCGTGCAGCTTAGTCGAACGCTTAACATATTTACCGTAGATCGGGTGCTTAACGCGACGCTCGATCAAAACGGTGATGGTTTTGTCCATCTTGTCGCTGACAACACGGCCAGTCAGCGTACGGACAGTCTTTTCGGCTTCAGCCATGATCACTTACCTGCCTGCTGGTTGAGCACAGTCTTCACGCGAGCGATGTCACGCTTAACTTGCGAGAGCAGATGAGACTGCCCCAACTGGCCAGTTGCTTTCTGCATACGCAGATTGAACTGGTCGCGCAGCAGGCCGAGCAGTTGCTCGTTCAGCTGCTGTGCGGATTTTTCACGAAGTTCATTCGCTTTCATCACATCACCGTCCGTTTAACAAAGGAGGTGGCGAGCGGCAGCTTTGCAGCAGCCAGGGCGAAAGCCTCACGCGCCAGCTCTTCAGAAACACCCTCGATTTCATACAGGACTTTGCCTGGCTGAATCTGGGCTACCCAGTATTCCACGTTACCCTTACCTTTACCCATCCGAACCTCGAGAGGTTTTTTGGAGATCGGCTTGTCCGGGAATACACGGATCCAGATCTTGCCGCCACGTTTTACGTGACGGGTCAGAGCACGACGCGCTGACTCGATCTGACGAGCGGTGAGACGACCACGAGCTACAGACTTCAGCGCGAACTCGCCGAAGCTGACTTTGCTACCGCGCTGAGCCAGACCACGGTTGTGGCCTGTCATCTGCTTGCGGAACTTCGTACGCTTAGGTTGCAACATTTGGCGTACCCCTTACTTAGCAGCTTTTTTACGAGGCGCTGGTGCTTGTGGTTTCAGTTCTTCTTGGCGACCACCAATTACTTCGCCTTTGAAGATCCAAACCTTTACACCGATCACACCGTAAGTGGTGTGAGCTTCGTAGTTGGCATAGTCGATATCGGCACGCAGGGTGTGCAGTGGCACACGACCTTCGCGATACCATTCAGTACGTGCGATTTCAGCACCGCCGAGACGACCGCTCACTTGGATTTTGATGCCTTTGGCACCAATGCGCATGGCGTTCTGTACGGCGCGCTTCATAGCGCGACGGAACATTACGCGACGCTCCAGCTGCTGAGCTACGCTCTGCGCAACCAGCATACCGTCGAGCTCCGGCTTGCGGATCTCTTCGATATTGATGTGCACAGGCACACCCATTTGCTTGGTCAGGTCCTGACGCAGTTTCTCAACATCTTCACCTTTCTTCCCGATAACGATACCTGGACGAGCGGTGTGGATGGTGATACGTGCAGTTTGGGCCGGACGATGGATATCGATACGGCTTACGGACGCGCTTTTTAGTTTGTCTTGGAGATACTCACGCACCTTCAGATCAGCGAACAAGTAGTCCGCATAAGTCCGACCGTCTGCGTACCAGACGGAGGTGTGCTCCTTGACGATTCCCAGGCGAATGCCAATGGGATGTACTTTCTGACCCATCTCTTCGACTCCGTTACTTGTCAGCAACCTTGACAGTGATATGGCAAGACCGCTTGACGATGCGATCAGCACGGCCTTTGGCACGTGGCATGATGCGCTTCAGCGAACGCCCTTCGTTGACGAAAACGGTGCTGACCTTCAGGTCATCAACGTCTGCGCCTTCGTTATGCTCGGCGTTGGCTACGGCCGACTCCAGCACTTTCTTCATGATCTCGGCGGCTTTCTTACTGCTGAAAGCCAACAGGTTGAGCGCTTCGCCCACCTTCTTCCCGCGGATCTGGTCGGCGACCAAGCGGGCTTTCTGGGCGGAGATTCGAGCGCCCGACAACTTAGCGGCTACTTCCATTTCCTAACCCCTTAACGCTTGGCTTTCTTGTCTGCCACGTGCCCACGATAAGTGCGGGTACCGGCAAACTCGCCCAGTTTGTGGCCGACCATGTCTTCGTTAACGAGAACTGGGACGTGTTGACGACCGTTGTGTACTGCGATGGTCAGACCGACCATTTGTGGCAGGATCATCGAACGACGCGACCAGGTTTTAACTGGTTTGCGATCGTTCTTTTCCGCCGCCACTTCGATCTTCTTCAGTAGGTGAAGATCAATAAAAGGACCTTTTTTCAGAGAACGTGGCACTGTCGTATCCCTCTATTTACTTGCGACGACGGACGATCATTTTGTCGGTACGCTTATTACCACGAGTCTTCGCGCCCTTAGTCGGGAAGCCCCATGGCGATACCGGATGACGACCACCAGAGGTACGACCTTCACCACCACCGTGTGGGTGGTCAACCGGGTTCATGGCAACACCACGAACGGTTGGGCGAACGCCACGCCAGCGTTTGGCACCAGCTTTACCCAACGAACGCAGGCTGTGCTCGGAGTTCGAGACTTCGCCCAGGGTCGCACGGCATTCAGCCAGTACTTTACGCATCTCACCAGAACGCAGACGCAGGGTCACGTAGACACCTTCACGAGCGATCAGCTGAGCCGAAGCACCAGCGGAACGAGCGATCTGTGCGCCTTTACCTGGCTTCAATTCGATGCCGTGTACGGTGCTACCAACTGGAATGTTACGCAGTTGCAGAGCGTTGCCCGGCTTGATCGGTGCCAGAGCACCTGCGATCAGCTGGTCGCCAGCACTCACGCCTTTAGGGGCGATGATGTAGCGACGCTCGCCATCTGCGTACAGCAGCAGAGCGATGTGAGCAGTACGGTTTGGATCGTATTCGATACGCTCGACAGTGGCAGCGATGCCATCTTTGTCGTTGCGACGGAAGTCGACCAGACGATAATGCTGCTTATGGCCACCACCGATGTGACGAGTGGTAATGCGACCATTGTTGTTACGACCACCAGACTTCGATTTTTTCTCGAGCAGCGGTGCGTGAGGAGCGCCTTTATGCAGCTCCTGGTTGACCACCTTGACCACAAAACGGCGGCCAGGGGAAGTCGGTTTGCATTTAACGATTGCCATGATGCACCCCTTCCTTACTCAGCACTGCTGCTGAAATCGAGATCTTGGCCTGGCTGAAGGGAGATAACTGCCTTCTTCCAGTCATTACGCTTGCCCAGACCGCGAGCAGTGCGCTTGCTCTTACCCAGAACATTCAGGGTAGTAACACGCTCTACTTTCACGCTGAACAGGCTTTCGACGGCCTTCTTGATTTCCAGCTTGGTTGCGTCAGTTGCAACCTTGAAAACGAACTGGCCTTTCTTGTCAGCCAGAACCGTAGCCTTTTCGGAAACGTGCGGGCCAAGCAGAACTTTAAATACGCGTTCCTGGTTCATCCCAGCAGCTCCTCGAATTTCTTCACGGCCGACACGGTGATCAACACCTTGTCGTATGCGATCAGACTAACTGGATCGGAACCTTGCACGTCACGTACATCAACGTGTGGCAGGTTGCGAGCAGCCAGGTACAGGTTCTGATCAACAGCTTCGGACACGATCAAAACGTCGGTCAGGCTCATGTTGTTCAGTTTGCCCAGCAGATCTTTGGTTTTTGGACTTTCAACAGCGAAGTCCTGAACCACGACCAGACGATCAGTACGCACGAGTTCAGCAAGGATGGAGCGCAGTGCTGCGCGGTACATCTTCTTGTTGAGCTTCTGAGAGTGATCCTGTGGACGAGCTGCGAAAGTGGTACCGCCGCCACGCCAGATTGGGCTACGGATAGTACCGGCACGAGCACGGCCAGTGCCTTTCTGACGCCAAGGGCGCTTACCGCCACCACGTACGTCGGAACGGGTCTTTTGCTGCTTGCTACCTTGACGGCCGCCGGCCATGTAGGCCACGACTGCTTGGTGAACGAGCGTCTCGTTGAATTCGCCGCCAAATGTCAGTTCGGAAACTTCGATCGCTTGAGCGTCATTTACATTTAATTGCATGTCAGCTTCCCCTTAACCGCGAGCCTTGGCCGCTGGACGTACAACCAGGTTGCCGCCAGTAGCGCCAGGAACAGCACCCTTGACCAACAACAGATTGCGTTCAGCGTCGACGCGCACTACTTCGAGGGACTGCACGGTCACGCGCTCAGCGCCCATATGACCGGACATTTTTTTGCCCTTGAATACACGACCAGGAGTCTGGCACTGGCCAATAGAGCCCGGGACGCGGTGGGAAACGGAGTTACCGTGAGTGTTGTCTTGACCACGGAAATTCCAACGCTTGATCGTACCCTGGAAGCCTTTACCTTTGGACTGACCGGTTACATCAACCAGTTGACCAGCGGCGAAGATTTCAGCGTTGATCAGATCGCCAGCCTGGTAGTCGCCGTCTTCAAGACGGAACTCCATGACAGTACGACCAGCTGCAACGTTTGCTTTAGCGAAGTGACCTGCTTGAGCAGCAGTCACGCGCGAAGCACGACGCTCGCCGACAGTGACTTGCACTGCACGATAGCCATCGGTTTCTTCAGTTTTGAACTGGGTGACGCGATTCGGTTCGATCTCAATGACCGTGACCGGAATGGAGACACCTTCTTCGGTGAAAATACGGGTCATACCGCATTTACGACCGACTACACCAATAGTCATGTTGTAAACCTCATGAGTGTACGGGGCTTTCACCCGCTATGGCCGCCCATTTCAGAGCGTTACACGACTAAGACCCAAGTCTTAGCCGAGGCTGATCTGTACTTCCACACCGGCCGCCAGATCGAGCTTCATAAGTGCATCAACGGTTTTATCCGTTGGCTGGACAATGTCCAGTACGCGCTTATGAGTACGGATCTCGTACTGGTCACGCGCGTCTTTGTTGACGTGCGGGGAGACCAGAACGGTGAACCGCTCTTTACGGGTAGGCAGTGGAATTGGACCACGCACTTGAGCACCAGTACGTTTCGCGGTTTCCACGATTTCCTGGGTGGATTGGTCGATCAGGCGATGGTCAAAAGCCTTCAACCTGATACGGATTTGCTGATTTTGCATTGGATTTCAGACTCCGGCTGCTATTCCCACCGGGCGCAATACGCCCGTTAAAAGGAGGCGCAATTCTATAGACGCCCTAGATAGGTGTCAACCCAATAAAAAAGCCCCCGCTAAGCGGGGGCTTTCTCAAAACATCAAAGCTCACTCAAAAGAGAGATTACTCGATGATTTTAGCTACAACGCCAGCACCAACGGTACGGCCGCCTTCACGGATTGCGAAACGCAGACCGTCTTCCATAGCGATGGTTTTGATCAGGGTGACAACCATTTTGATGTTGTCGCCTGGCATTACCATTTCTACGCCTTCCGGCAGTTCGCAGTTACCAGTCACGTCAGTAGTACGGAAGTAGAACTGTGGACGGTAGCCTTTGAAGAACGGAGTGTGACGACCGCCTTCTTCTTTGCTCAGCACGTACACTTCAGCTTCGAACTTGGTGTGCGGCTTAACCGAACCTGGCTTGACCAGAACCTGGCCACGCTCAACGTCGTCACGCTTGGTACCACGCAGCAGAACGCCGCAGTTCTCGCCAGCACGACCTTCGTCGAGCAGCTTACGGAACATTTCAACACCGGTGCAGGTGGTGACGGTAGTGTCACGCAGACCAACGATTTCCAGTGGATCTTGTACCTTGACGATACCGCGCTCGATACGACCAGTTACAACAGTACCGCGACCGGAGATCGAGAATACGTCTTCGATTGGCATCAGGAACGGCTTGTCGATAACACGGACTGGATCTGGGATGTAGCTGTCCAGAGTCTCAACCAGTTTACGAACGGACGTGGTGCCCATTTCGTTATCGTCCTTGCCTTCCAGAGCCATACGAGCAGAACCGATGATGATCGGAGTGTCGTCACCTGGGAAGTCGTAAGTGCTCAGCAGATCGCGCACTTCCATCTCAACCAGTTCCAGCAGCTCAGCGTCGTCTACCAGGTCAGCCTTGTTCAGGTAAACCACGATGTACGGAACGCCAACCTGACGGGACAGCAGGATGTGCTCACGGGTTTGTGGCATCGGACCATCAGCGGCCGAGCAAACCAGGATTGCGCCGTCCATCTGGGCAGCACCGGTGATCATGTTCTTCACATAGTCAGCGTGACCTGGGCAGTCAACGTGAGCGTAGTGACGGATCAGCGAGTTGTATTCAACGTGCGCGGTGTTGATGGTGATACCACGAGCTTTCTCTTCTGGCGCGCTGTCGATTTTATCGAAATCAACGATTGCGGAACCGAATACTTCGGAGCAAACGCGAGTCAGTGCAGCAGTCAGAGTGGTTTTACCGTGGTCAACGTGACCGATGGTGCCAACGTTGACGTGCGGTAGGGAACGATCAAATTTTTCTTTAGCCACGACAATTAACTCCTTGCCTAAAGGACTGAATCAGCCTTGTTTTTTGGATACAGTTTCAGCGATGTGCGCCGGAGCTGTGTTGTATTTTTTGAATTCCATAGAGTAGCTTGCGCGACCCTGGGACATGGAACGAACGTCGGTCGCATAACCGAACATCTCGCCCAACGGAACCTCGGCGCGAATCACTTTGCCGGAAACCGTGTCTTCCATACCCAAGATCATGCCGCGACGACGGTTAAGGTCGCCCATGACATCACCCATATAGTCTTCAGGTGTAACAACTTCTACCGCCATGATTGGCTCAAGCAACTCACCACCGCCCTTCTGGGCCAGTTGCTTGGTTGCCATGGAAGCAGCCACCTTAAACGCCATCTCGTTGGAGTCGACGTCGTGGTAAGAACCGTCAAAAACGGTTGCTTTCAGGCCGATCAGCGGATAGCCGGCAACAACACCGTTCTTCATCTGCTCTTCGATACCCTTCTGGATAGCAGGGATGTATTCCTTAGGAACAACACCACCTACTACTTCGTTCACGAATTGCAGACCTTCCTGACCTTCGTCAGCAGGAGCAAAACGGATCCAGCAGTGACCGAACTGACCACGACCGCCGGACTGACGAACGAACTTGCCTTCGATTTCACAGTTCTTCGTGATGCGCTCACGATAGGAAACCTGAGGCTTACCGATGTTGGCTTCGACGTTGAACTCACGGCGCATCCGGTCAACCAGGATGTCCAGGTGCAGCTCGCCCATGCCGGAGATGATCGTTTGACCAGTCTCTTCATCAGTCTTGACGCGGAAAGATGGATCTTCCTGAGCAAGTTTGCCCAGAGCGATACCCATTTTTTCCTGGTCATCCTTGGTCTTAGGCTCTACGGCAACCGAAATAACCGGCTCCGGGAAGTCCATGCGAACCAGGATGATTGGCTTGGCAGCGTCGCACAAAGTCTCACCAGTGGTGACGTCCTTCATGCCGATCAGGGCCGCGATGTCACCAGCGCGTACTTCCTTGATCTCTTCACGGGCGTTTGCGTGCATTTGCACCATACGACCCACGCGCTCTTTCTTGCCTTTAACCGAGTTGATCACGCCGTCGCCGGAGGCCAACACGCCCGAGTAAACGCGGACGAAGGTCAAAGTACCCACGAATGGGTCGGTAGCGATCTTGAACGCCAGAGCCGAGAACGGCTCGTTGTCATCGGCGTGACGCTCCATTTCTTCTTCCTCGTTATCAGGGTTGGAACCCTTGATAGCAGGAATGTCGGTTGGAGCAGGCAGGTAGTCGATAACGGCGTCGAGAACCAGGGGAACACCCTTGTTCTTGAACGAGGAACCGCAAACAGCCAAGACGATCTCACCAGCGATAGTACGCTGACGCAGAGCGGCCTTGATTTCCACGTTGGTGAGTTCTTCACCTTCGAGGTACTTGTTCATCAGCTCTTCGCTGGCTTCGGCAGCAGCCTCAACCATGTTGTTGCGCCACTCGTCAGCCAGTTCCTGAAGCTCTTCAGGGATAGGCTTACGAACAGGAACCATACCTTTGTCGGAATCATTCCAGTAAACAGCTTCCATGTTGATCAGATCGATCTGACCCTGGAAGTTGTCTTCGGAACCGATAGCCAACTGGATAGGCACCGGAGTGTGACCCAGACGCTGCTTGATCTGACCGATCACGCGCAGGAAGTTGGCACCAGCACGGTCCATCTTGTTTACATAAACAAGACGTGGAACACCGTACTTGTTGGCCTGACGCCATACGGTTTCCGACTGAGGCTCAACACCCGAGGTGCCGCAGAACACAACGACAGCGCCGTCAAGTACGCGCAGGGAACGTTCAACTTCAATGGTGAAGTCTACGTGGCCCGGGGTATCGATTACGTTGAAGCGATGCTCGTCTTTGTACTGCTTCTCGGAACCTTTCCAGAAGGCGGTAATAGCAGCAGAAGTAATGGTAATACCACGCTCCTGCTCCTGAACCATCCAGTCTGTGGTCGCGGCGCCGTCATGCACCTCGCCCATTTTGTGACTTTTGCCGGTGTAAAACAGTACGCGCTCGGTGGTGGTGGTTTTACCAGCATCCACGTGAGCGACGATACCGATGTTACGGTAGCGGCTAATCGGAGTAGTACGAGCCATAAAGCCCTCGCAAAATTAGTGAAGCTAAAATTAGAAGCGGTAGTGCGAGAAAGCTTTGTTGGCTTCAGCCATACGGTGCACGTCTTCACGCTTCTTAACAGCAGCACCTTTACCTTCAGCAGCGTCCAACAGTTCGCCGGCCAAACGCAGAGCCATAGACTTCTCGCCGCGCTTACGGGCGAAGTCTACCAACCAGCGCATTGCCAGAGCGTTACGACGGGACGGGCGAACTTCAACCGGAACCTGGTAAGTAGCACCGCCTACACGGCGCGACTTCACTTCGACCAGCGGAGCGATGGCGTCGAGAGCTTTCTCGAAGATTTCCAGGGGGTCGCTGTTCTTGCGTTCTTTAACCTTTTCCAGCGCGCCATAAACGATACGCTCGGCAACGGCTTTCTTGCCGCTTTCCATCACGTGGTTCATGAACTTGGCCAGAATTTGGCTTCCGTATTTTGGATCGTCAAGCACTTCGCGCTTGGCTGCTACGCGTCTTCTTGGCATGGATAAGCCCTCAAACGGTCTTCAGGTTCGCTCGGAATCGGTGCCCTTTCGGGACGCCTCCGACCTTACTCTTATCGACTCAGAAAATAAGATGATTCAGGTTTACAAAAAGCCGCTACTACTTAGGCTTCTTGGTACCGTACTTCGAACGACCCTGGTTACGACCTTTAACGCCGGAAGTATCCAAAGAACCGCGTACGGTGTGATAACGAACACCTGGCAAGTCTTTTACACGACCGCCGCGGATCAGTACCACGCTGTGCTCTTGCAGGTTGTGGCCTTCACCGCCGATGTACGAGGAAACCTCGAAACCGTTGGTCAGACGCACACGGCATACTTTACGCAGTGCCGAGTTAGGTTTTTTCGGCGTGGTGGTATACACACGGGTGCATACGCCACGACGTTGCGGGCAGTTCTGCAGCGCAGGTACGTCGGATTTCTCGACGATACGCTTACGCGGCTGACGTACCAGCTGGTTGATAGTTGCCATCTACTAGCTCCACTGTTGTCTTGCGACGCTATTGTCTTGCAAGAAAAGCAAAATGGCAGGAACGAATTCCCGCCAAATTTAGGGGTACAAGAGTCTAAAGAGGATCTTGTCCCCAGTCAAGGCAAGGCCCCGACCTCCCCTCGCGTCGAACCGGGGCAAAAATGCCTCGATCCGACGAATGGGAGTGTCAGGGCCCAGACTCATCTATCGCAGAACTCAGTTACCGCTTGAGTTCAGCGCTTCGGTCAGTGCAGCTTCCACTTCACTGGCGCTTACGCGCAGCGGCTTGTCAGCATCACGGCGACGCTTACGCTCGCTGTGGTAAGCCAAACCGGTACCTGCCGGGATCAGACGACCCACGACTACGTTTTCTTTCAGGCCGCGCAGGTAATCGCGCTTGCCGGTTACCGCTGCTTCGGTCAGTACGCGAGTGGTCTCCTGGAAGGAGGCCGCCGAGATGAACGACTCAGTGGACAACGAGGCCTTGGTGATACCCAGCAACACGCGAGTGAACTTGGAGACAAATTTCTCTTCGTTCGCCAGGCGCTCGTTTTCTACCAGTACGTGAGTCAGTTCCATCTGGTCGCCCTTGATGAAACTGGAATCGCCGGATTCAGCGATTTCAACTTTACGCAGCATCTGACGCAGGATGGTCTCGATGTGCTTGTCGTTGATCTTCACGCCTTGCAGACGGTAAACGTCCTGGATCTCGTTAACGATGTACTTGGCCAGCGCACTCACACCCAGCAGACGCAGGATGTCGTGTGGATCGCTCGGGCCGTCGGAGATAACTTCGCCGCGGTTTACCTGTTCGCCTTCGAACACGTTCAGGTGACGCCACTTCGGAATCAGCTCTTCATACGGATCGCTACCGTCGTTCGGGGTAATGACCAGACGGCGCTTGCCCTTGGTCTCTTTACCGAACGCGATGGTGCCGCTGACTTCAGCCAGAATCGACGCTTCTTTCGGACGACGAGCTTCGAACAAGTCGGCAACACGCGGCAGACCACCGGTGATGTCACGGGTCTTCGAAGTTTCTTGCGGGATACGCGCGATAACATCACCGATCGCGATCTTCGCACCATCCGCTACACCGACCAGGGCGTTGGCTGGCAGGAAGTACTGAGCGATTACGTCAGTACCTGGCAGCAACAGATCCTTGCCGTTGTCATCGACCATCTTCACGGCAGGACGGATGTCTTTACCGGCAGCTGGACGATCTTTGGCGTCGAGTACTTCAATGTTGGTCATACCGGTCAATTCGTCAGTCTGACGCTTGATCGTGATGCCTTCTTCCATGCCCACGTAGGTCACGGTACCTTTCATTTCGGTAACGATTGGGTGAGTGTGCGGATCCCACTTGGCCACGATTGCGCCAGCGTCGACCTTGTCACCTTCTTTAACCGAAATCACAGCACCGTACGGCAGCTTGTAACGCTCACGCTCACGACCGTAGTCATCAGCAATGGCCAGCTCACCGGAACGGGACACAGCAACCAAGTGGCCATCCACTCGCTCAACATGCTTGAGGTTGTGCAGGCGGACGGTACCGCCATTCTTCACCTGAACGCTGTCGGCTGCGGAGGTCCGGCTTGCCGCACCACCGATGTGGAACGTACGCATGGTCAGCTGGGTACCCGGCTCACCGATGGACTGGGCAGCGATAACGCCGACCGCTTCACCGATGTTCACCTGGTGACCACGAGCCAAGTCACGGCCGTAGCACTTGGCGCAAATGCCGTAGCGGGTTTCGCAGCTGATCGGCGAGCGAACGATCACTTCGTCGATGCTGTTGAGTTCGATGAACTCGACCCACTTCTCGTCAACCAAGGTGCCGGCAGGAACGATAACTTCCTCGGTGCCTGGCTTGAATACGTCACGGGCAATCACACGACCCAATACGCGCTCACCCAGTGGCTCTACAACGTCACCGCCTTCAATGTGCGGAGTCATCAGCAGGCCGTGCTCGGTGCCGCAATCGATCTCGGTTACAACCAGATCTTGTGCAACGTCTACCAGACGACGAGTCAGGTAACCGGAGTTAGCGGTTTTCAACGCGGTATCCGCAAGACCCTTACGAGCACCGTGAGTGGAGATGAAGTACTGGAGTACGCTCAAACCTTCACGGAAGTTCGCAGTAATCGGCGTTTCGATGATGGAACCGTCCGGCTTGGCCATCAGGCCACGCATACCGGCGAGCTGACGGATCTGCGCAGCAGAACCCCGCGCGCCCGAGTCGGCCATCATGTACATCGAGTTGAAGGATTCCTGGTCAACTTCGTCGCCGTGACGGTCGATGACTTTCTCTTTCGAGAGGTTGGCCATCATCGCCTTGGAAACTTCGTCGTTCGCCTTGGACCAAAGGTCGATCACCTTGTTGTACTTCTCGCCCTGGGTTACCAGGCCGGAGGCGTACTGGCTCTCGATCTCTTTCACTTCGTCAGTGGCAGCACTGATGATGCGGGCTTTTTCATCCGGGATAACGAAGTCGTTAACGCCGATGGAAACGCCGGAGATAGTCGAGTAAGCGAAACCTGTGTACATCAACTGGTCAGCGAAGATAACGGTCTCTTTCAAACCAACCACGCGGTAGCACTGGTTGATAAGCTTGGAGATCGCCTTTTTCTTCATCGGCAGGTTGACGACGTCGTACGACAGACCTTTTGGCACAACCTGGTACAACAGCGCACGGCCGACAGTGGTGTCGACGATACGGGTGTTGCTCACGCTGCCGCCGTCACGGTCGTTGACGGTTTCGTGGATCCGCACCTTGACCTTGGCGTGCAGTGCGGCTTCGCCGGCACGGAACACACGGTCAACTTCTTGCAGGTCAGCGAACACACGACCTTCGCCCTTGGCGTTGATCGCTTCACGGGTCATGTAGTACAGACCCAATACAACGTCCTGCGACGGAACGATGATTGGCTCACCGTTGGCTGGCGACAGAATGTTGTTGGTCGACATCATCAACGCACGCGCTTCCAACTGGGCTTCCAGTGTCAGCGGTACGTGCACGGCCATTTGGTCGCCGTCGAAGTCGGCGTTGTACGCGGCACAGACCAGAGGGTGCAGTTGGATAGCCTTACCTTCGATCAGTACCGGTTCAAACGCCTGGATACCCAGACGGTGAAGGGTCGGTGCACGGTTGAGGAGAACCGGGTGTTCGCGAATCACTTCAGCGAGAACGTCCCAAACCTCTGGCAGTTCGCGCTCGACCATTTTCTTGGCCGCTTTGATGGTGGTCGCGAGACCGCGCATTTCCAGCTTGCCGAAGATGAACGGCTTGAACAGCTCGAGTGCCATCTTCTTAGGCAGACCGCACTGGTGCAGACGCAGGGTCGGGCCTACGGTAATTACCGAACGACCGGAGTAGTCAACACGCTTACCGAGCAAGTTCTGACGGAAACGACCTTGCTTACCCTTGATCATGTCAGCCAGGGATTTCAGAGGACGCTTGTTCGAACCGGTGATAGCGCGGCCACGACGACCGTTGTCGAGCAGGGCATCGACCGCTTCTTGCAACATACGCTTTTCGTTGCGCACGATGATGTCCGGAGCGGACAGATCAAGCAGGCGCTTCAAGCGGTTGTTACGGTTGATCACGCGGCGGTACAGGTCGTTGAGGTCGGACGTCGCGAAACGACCACCGTCCAACGGTACCAGCGGACGCAGGTCTGGCGGCAGAACCGGCAGAACGGTCAGCACCATCCACTCTGGCAAGTTGCCGGAACCCTGGAAGGCCTCCATCAACTTCAGACGCTTGGACAGCTTCTTGATCTTGGTTTCGGAGTTGGTTTGCGGAATCTCTTCGCGCAGACGACCAATCTCGTGCTCCAGGTCGATAGCGTGCAGCAGTTCGCGGACAGCTTCGGCACCCATGCGGGCATCGAAATCGTCGCCGAACTCTTCCAGCGCTTCGAAGTACTGCTCGTCGTTCAGCAGCTGACCTTTTTCAAGGGTGGTCATGCCTGGGTCGATAACGACATAGCTCTCGAAGTAGAGAACACGTTCGATATCACGCAGGGTCATGTCCATCAGCAAGCCGATACGGGACGGCAGCGATTTCAGGAACCAGATGTGGGCAACCGGCGAAGCCAGTTCGATGTGCGCCATGCGCTCACGACGAACTTTGGCCAGTGCGACTTCAACGCCACACTTCTCGCAGATCACACCACGGTGCTTCAAGCGCTTGTACTTACCGCACAGGCACTCGTAATCCTTTACCGGGCCAAAGATCTTGGCGCAGAACAGGCCGTCACGCTCAGGTTTGAACGTACGGTAGTTGATGGTTTCCGGCTTTTTAACTTCACCGAACGACCACGAACGGATCATCTCAGGCGATGCCAATCCAATACGGATGGCGTCGAACTCTTCGACTTGACCCTGGTTTTTCAGCAAATTCAGTAGGTCTTTCAAGGCCTTTCCTCCTGGCGGAGCAGAGAGCGGGCTAAACAGCCCCGCCCTCGATTCGCGTCACGTGTTATTCGGTTTCCAGATCGATATCGATGCCGAGGGAACGAATTTCTTTGATCAACACGTTGAAGGACTCGGGCATGCCCGGCTCCATACGGTGATCGCCGTCCACGATGTTTTTGTACATCTTGGTACGACCGTTCACATCGTCCGACTTCACTGTGAGCATTTCTTGCAGAGTGTATGCAGCACCGTATGCTTCCAGTGCCCAGACCTCCATCTCCCCGAAACGCTGACCACCGAACTGAGCCTTACCACCCAGCGGCTGCTGGGTAACCAGGCTGTACGAACCGGTAGAACGAGCGTGCATCTTGTCGTCTACCAAGTGGTTCAGCTTCAGCATGTACATGTAGCCAACAGTAACCGGGCGCTCGAACTTGTTGCCAGTACGGCCGTCGAACAGCTGCATCTGGCCGCTTTCTGGCAGGTCTGCCAGTTTCAGCATGGCCTTGATTTCGCTTTCCTTGGCACCGTCGAACACCGGGGTAGCCATTGGAACGCCGCCGCGCAGGTTCTTCGCCAGATCCAGGATTTCCTGGTCGGAGAAGGTGTCCAGCTCTTCGTTGCGACCGCCGATCTCGTTGTAGATCTCGTGCAGGAACTTACGCAGGTCTGCGACCTTGCGCTGCTCTTCGATCATACGGTTGATCTTCTCGCCCAGACCTTTGGCCGCGAGGCCCAGGTGGGTTTCAAGGATCTGACCAACGTTCATACGCGAAGGTACGCCCAACGGGTTGAGGACGACGTCGACCGGGGTGCCATTGGCATCGTGCGGCATGTCTTCAACCGGCATGATCACAGAGACCACACCCTTGTTACCGTGACGACCGGCCATCTTGTCGCCCGGCTGGATGCGGCGACGGATTGCCAGGTAAACCTTGACGATTTTCAGCACGCCTGGAGCCAGGTCATCGCCCTGCTGCAGTTTGCGCTTCTTGTCTTCGAACTTGTCGTCCAGCAGACGGCGGCGATCAACGATATAGGCCTGGGCCTTCTCGAGCTGCTCGTTCAGAGCATCTTCAGCCATGCGCAGTTTGAACCACTGGCCGTGCTCAAGACCGTCGAGGATTTCGTCGGTGATGTCCTGACCTTTCTTCAGGCCCGCGCCGCCTTCAGCCTTGTGGCCTACCAGAGCGGAACGCAGACGTTCGAAGGTCGCGCCTTCAACGATACGGAACTCTTCGTTCAGATCCTTGCGGATCTCGTCGAGCTGGGTCTTCTCGATGGACAGTGCACGAGCATCACGCTCAACGCCGTCACGGGTGAAGACCTGTACGTCGATGACAGTACCTTTGGTACCGGTAGGTACACGCAGGGAGGTGTCTTTAACGTCGCTGGCTTTTTCACCGAAGATGGCACGCAGCAGCTTCTCTTCCGGCGTCAGTTGGGTCTCGCCTTTCGGAGTGACCTTACCGACCAGAATGTCGCCAGCGCCAACTTCAGCACCTACATAAACGATACCGGCTTCGTCCAGCTTGTTCAGTGCAGCTTCACCCACGTTCGGGATGTCTGCAGTGATTTCCTCAGGCCCAAGCTTGGTATCACGCGCCACACAGGTCAGTTCCTGGATGTGGATCGTGGTGAAGCGGTCTTCTTGAACCACACGCTCGGACAGGCAGATGGAGTCTTCGAAGTTGAAGCCGTTCCATGCCATGAACGCGATGCGCATGTTCTGACCCAGAGCCAGTTCACCCATGTCGGTGGACGGGCCGTCGGCCATGATGTCGCTACGCTGAACGCGATCACCCTTGCTCACCAGCGGACGCTGGTTGATGCAGGTGTTCTGGTTCGAGCGGGTGTATTTGGTCAGGTTGTAGATGTCGACACCGGCTTCGCCAGTTTCTACTTCGTCATCGGCAACACGAACCACGATACGGCTGGCATCAACGGAGTCGATCACACCGCCGCGACGAGCAACGACGCAAACGCCGGAGTCACGCGCTACGTTGCGCTCCATGCCGGTACCTACCAGCGGCTTGTCAGCACGCAGGGTCGGTACAGCTTGACGCTGCATGTTGGAACCCATCAACGCACGGTTGGCGTCATCGTGCTCCAGGAACGGGATCAGCGACGCTGCAACCGAAACTACCTGCTTCGGAGAAACGTCCATCAAGGTGACGTCTTCCGGCGCCTTGACGGTGAACTCGTTCAAGTGACGAACAGCTACCAGCTCGTCGACCAGGACTTTCTTGTCGTTCATCGTGGCCGAAGCCTGAGCGATCACGTGATCAGCTTCTTCAATGGCGGACAGGAATACGATCTCGTCGGTGACCAGGGCGTCTTTCACCACACGGTACGGGCTTTCGAGGAAGCCGTACTGGTTGGTGCGCGCATAGGCAGCCAGGGAGTTGATCAGACCGATGTTCGGACCTTCCGGCGTTTCGATCGGGCAAACACGACCGTAGTGCGTCGGGTGTACGTCACGGACTTCAAAGCCGGCACGCTCACGGGTCAGACCGCCCGGGCCCAGTGCAGAAACACGGCGCTTGTGGGTGATCTCGGAGAGCGGGTTGTTCTGGTCCATGAACTGCGAAAGCTGGCTGGAACCGAAGAACTCTTTCACCGCCGCAGCCACTGGCTTGGCGTTGATCAAGTCTTGCGGCATCAGGCCTTCGCTTTCAGCCATCGACAGACGCTCTTTGACCGCACGCTCAACACGTACCAGGCCAACGCGGAACTGGTTCTCGGCCATTTCGCCTACGCAGCGAACACGACGGTTACCCAGGTGGTCGATGTCATCGACGATGCCTTTGCCGTTACGGATGTCGACCAGGGTCTTCAATACCGCGACGATGTCTTCCTTGCACAGCACGCCCGAACCTTCGATCTCGGTACGACCGATACGACGGTTGAACTTCATCCGACCGACCGCAGACAGGTCATAGCGCTCAGGGCTGAAGAACAGGTTGTTGAACAGGGTTTCGGCAGCGTCTTTGGTTGGTGGCTCACCAGGACGCATCATGCGATAGATCTCGACCAGCGCTTCCAATTGGTTGCTGGTGGAGTCGATCTTCAGTGTGTCGGAGATGAACGGACCGCAGTCGATATCGTTGGTGTACAGGGTCTCGATGCGAACAACCTGGGCCTTGGCAATCTTGGCCAGGATCTCGGTGTTCAGCTCGGTGTTGCACTCAGCCAGGATTTCGCCTGTAGCCGGGTGAACGATGACCTTGGCGGTAGTGCGACCCAGGACGTAGTCCAGTGGCACTTCCAGCTCTTTGATACCGGCTTTTTCGATCTGGTTGATGTGGCGCGCAGTGATACGACGGCCAGCCTCAACGATGACCTTGCCTTTTTCGTCCTGGATGTCCAGGACAGCAATTTCACCACGCAGACGCGAAGCGATCAGCTCCAGCTTGAGGGTTTCATCCTTCAGGCTGAATACGTTGGTGGTGTAGAAAGCGTCCAGCACCTGCTCAGTGGTGTAACCGAGCGCGCGCAGCAATACCGAGGCCGGCAGCTTGCGACGACGGTCGATACGCACGAACACGCAGTCTTTCGGGTCGAACTCGAAGTCCAACCACGAACCGCGGTACGGAATGATCCGCGCGGAGTACAGGAGTTTGCCGGAGCTGTGCGTCTTGCCGCGGTCGTGGTCGAAGAACACGCCCGGGGAACGGTGCAGCTGGGAAACGATTACACGCTCGGTACCGTTGATTACGAAGGTACCGTTTTCAGTCATCAGTGGGATTTCGCCCATGTAGACTTCTTGCTCTTTGATGTCCTTGATCGCTTTGTTCGACGATTCTTTGTCGAAAATGATCAGACGGACTTTTACCCGCAAAGGTACGGCGTACGTAACGCCACGCAACACGCATTCTTTGACATCAAATGCCGGTTCGCCCAGGCGATAACCGACGTACTCCAGCGCAGCATTGCCGGAGTAGCTGATGATCGGGAAAACGGATTTGAAGGCCGCATGCAGGCCCACGTCGCGGAACTGATCTTTGGTCGCTCCCGCCTGCAAGAATTCACGATACGAATCCAGCTGGATAGCCAGAAGGTACGGGACATCCATGACGTCCGGCAACTTGCTAAAGTCCTTGCGGATACGTTTTTTCTCAGTATATGAGTAAGCCATCAGCGTTCCCCAGCTTGGTCACCTGCTTGTTTGGCCCCTCCGACGGGAGCAGCCAGAAAATCTTGCAAACCCCATGGTTTGCACCACCGCTTCGGGTGGCTACAGCACGTTAATGGCGGCGACCGAGTCGACAGCCAAGAACGGAAAAAGGCCGGTGGCAAGAGCCACCAGCCATCAGCCTTCAGCTTAACGCTTGGGCTGGAGACGCAAGGTCGATGCTTACTTCAGCTCGACTTTAGCGCCTGCTTCTTCCAGAGTAGCTTTGGCTTTGTCAGCGGCGTCTTTCGACACTGCTTCCAGAACCTGGGCAGGAGCGCCGTCAACTACAGCCTTGGCTTCTTTCAGGCCCAGACCGGTCAGTTCACGTACTGCCTTGATCACGTTTACTTTCTTCTCGCCAGCTTCCAGCAGCATGACGTTGAATTCGGTTTGCTCTTCAGCAGCGACAGCAGCAACAGCTGGGCCAGCGGAAGCAGCGGCAGCGGAAACGCCGAATTTTTCTTCGAAAGCTTTGATCAGCTCAACAACCTGCAGAACCGACATTTCAGCTACGGCGTTGAGGATATCGTCTTGGGAGATAGACATTGCTGTATTTCCTGAATTGGGGGACGGCCTACGCGGCCATCGAAATAAACAAAAATACGCGAGAGAATTTGCTCAGCCTTAGGCTGCGGCAGCTTCTTTTTGCTCGCGAACTGCAGCCAGAGTACGAGCCAGCTTGCTGGTAGCGCCTTGAATCACGCTCATCAGCTGCGAAATAGCTTCGTTACGGGTCGGCAGTGTTGCCAGTACGTCGATTTGGTTAGCTGCGAGGAACTTGCCCTCGAACGCAGCTGCCTTGATCTCGAACTTGTCCTGACTCTTGGCGAATTCTTTGAACAAACGGGCAGCAGCGCCTGGATGATCTTTAGAGAACGCGATCAGAGTCGGGCCGGTGAACACGTCGTTGAGAACACTGTATTCAGTGTCAGCAACGGCGCGCTTGAGCAGGGTGTTACGTACAACACGTACGTATACGCCAGCTTCACGAGCCTCTTTACGGAGTCCGGTCATAGCGCCTACTGTCACACCACGGGCATCAGCCACGACAGCGGACAGAGCAGCTTTGGCAGCCTCGTTGACTTCAGCGACGATGGCCTTCTTGTCTTCGAGATTAATTGCCACGGGTTTAACTCCTGCTTGTTACCGTTTCATCTGGCCTAGGCCTGATGTCGTTTTGGTGTCTGATTCGGTAAGGAACCGGGAGCACCATCTGCGTAGGCTTGTTGGTTTAAGACTTGCGTCGCCTACGGTCTTGGATAGCCCCCGCCAGGCAGGGACCCCAATCTTTCAATTGGCGCAATTACTTGCGCCAATTTATGTCTTATACGTCCAGCGAGCCTTGGTCGATGACCAGACCTGGGCCCATAGTGGTGCTCAGGGTAACGCGCTTGACGTAGATACCTTTCGAGGAAGCAGGCTTGATACGCTTCAGATCAGCGATCAGGGCTTCAACGTTTTCCTTCAGCTTGACGGCATCGAAGCCGACTTTGCCAACGGAGGTGTGAATGATGCCGTTTTTGTCGGTGCGATAACGAACCTGACCAGCCTTGGCGTTTTTAACCGCGGTAGCTACGTCTGGAGTTACGGTGCCGACTTTAGGGTTAGGCATCAGGCCACGTGGACCGAGGATCTGACCCAACTGACCTACAACGCGCATTGCATCCGGGGAAGCAATTACGACGTCATAGTTCAGGTCGCCGCCTTTCATTTCGGCAGCCAGGTCGTCCATGCCAACGCGATCAGCACCAGCGGCCAGAGCAGCTTCAGCAGCTGGGCCTTGGGTGAAGACAGCAACACGTACAGTCTTGCCAGTACCGTGTGGCAGCACAGTAGCGCTACGAACGACCTGGTCGGATTTACGTGGGTCAACACCCAGGTTTACAGCAACGTCAACAGACTCGCTGAACTTGACAGTCGACAGCTCGGTCAGCAGGGCAGCAGCGTCTACGAAGCTGTAGGACTTGCCTGCTTCGATTTTGCCGGCGATAGCCTTTTGGCGCTTGGTCAGCTTAGCCATTACACACCCTCCACGTTAAGGCCCATGCTACGAGCAGAACCGGCGATGGTACGCACGGCTGCATCCATATCAGCTGCAGTCAGATCCGCGTTTTTGGTTTTCGCGATTTCTTCCAGCTGAGCACGGGTTACAGTGCCAACCTTAACGGTGTTAGGACGAGCGGAACCGCTGGTCAGACCGGCAGCTTTCTTCAGCAAAACCGAAGCCGGGGTCGACTTGGTTTCGAAGGTGAAGCTACGGTCGCTGTATACAGTGATGATCACTGGAGTCGGCAGACCTGGCTCAAGACCCTGAGTACGGGCATTGAAGGCCTTGCAGAATTCCATGATGTTCACGCCGTGCTGACCCAGAGCTGGACCGACGGGTGGGCTAGGGTTGGCCTGAGCGGCCTTCACTTGCAGCTTGATGTAAGCGGTAATCTTCTTGGCCATGAGGCACTCCAATTACGGGTTCAAACGCCTCGAAAGGCTCCCCGGTTACTTGCGCGTTTATCCCAGTGACGACAAAACCCCACAGCCGAGGCTGCGGGGTTGGGATGCTTGCCCAGCTAGACCTTCTCGACCTGACTGAACTCCAACTCTACCGGAGTAGAGCGACCGAAAATGAGCACTGCCACTTGGATCCGGCTCTTTTCGTAGTTAACTTCTTCGACCGTACCGTTGAAATCAGCAAACGGACCGTCTGTAACGCGAACAACCTCACCCGGCTCGAACAATGTCTTCGGCTTGGGTTTGTCGCTACCATCAGCAACACGACGCAGAATTGCTTCCGCCTCTTTGTCGGTGATCGGAGCAGGCTTATCGGCAGTACCGCCAATGAAGCCCATGACGCGAGGGGTATCCTTGACCAAGTGCCAAGTACCTTCGTTCATGTCCATCTGTACCAGCACGTAGCCAGGGAAGAACTTGCGTTCGCTTTTGCGCTTCTGCCCATTCCGCATTTCAACCACTTCTTCAGTGGGAACCAGAATTTCGCCGAAGCCATCTTCCATGCCTGCCAGCTTTACGCGCTCCAGCAAAGAGCGCATAACATGCTTCTCGTAACCCGAGTAAGCATGCACAACGTACCAACGCTTAGCCACGGGACACCCTTAGCCAACAATCAAGGAAACAAGCCAGCCGAGCAGGGAATCAAGCCCCCACAACAGCAACGCCATAACCAAAACAACAGCCACGACAATCAATGTGGTCTGAGTGGTTTCTTGGCGAGTCGGCCAAACGACTTTACGGATTTCGGTGCGAGCTTCCTTAACCAGTACCGCGAAGGACTTGCCTTTAGCAGTCTGCAGGCCTACAAAGGCAGCTACAGCAGCAAGGGCAAGCAAAGCGAGTACACGGTACAGGATCGGCGAAGCAGAATAGTACTGATTGCCAACAACGCCTACGACCACTAAGGCGACTACAGCGAGCCACTTTACCAGATCGAAACGAGAGCTTTGAGCTTCAGCCTTAGGAGTCATCTATGAAGATCCTGTGAAAAGAAAGCCAGACACACCACGTGAATCTGGCAGGTCAGGAGGGAATCGAACCCCCAACCTACGGTTTTGGAGACCGTCGCTCTGCCAATTGAGCTACTGACCTAAAACAAAATCAGGCCGACCATTATGCAGGCCTGAAAAAGACTTTACAACAACCAACCCCACAAGACCTGAAACATCGAACAACATTCAAGCCGAGGCAGCTGTTAAAACAAAGGCAGATATTTTCATATCTGCCTTGTTATATGGAGCTCTTGAGCGGATTTGAACCGCTGACCTCACCCTTACCAAGGGTGTGCTCTACCAACTGAGCTACAAGAGCGAAACACCTTGCACAACCTGCAAACTTGGAGCGGGTAGCGGGAATCGAACCCGCATCATCAGCTTGGAAGGCTGAGGTTCTACCACTAAACTATACCCGCGGAGCTTGCAGCTCACGCTAAAAATGGTGGAGGGGGAAGGATTCGAACCTTCGAAGTCGTAGACGTCAGATTTACAGTCTGATCCCTTTGGCCGCTCGGGAACCCCTCCTAAGCGAGCCGGCATTTTACATTACGCCGACCTTCTGTCAAGCATTTTCTCATTTAAATTATGAGGTTAGCTGCATTGACGGTAGCTTTGCACTGTAGCCCTTAAAGGTCTTCACTGCGAAGCGGGCGCCATTCTATGCAAACTACTCGAGAGTTGCAATGCCTTCACACAGCATTATTTTATGTTTTAACTCATTGAATTCATTAGCAAGGCTTTCAAAGGGCAGATCGTCAGCCAGGCGACGGCTCTCAGGGGCTACGCGCAACCAATAACCCGAGGCGTCCGGTGCGTTCAGCAACTGGACCTTGACCTTGATATCCAGGCTCGTGAGCCTCTGCTCGAGAGAGGAGGCTTGGCGTCGATCCGAGAAGCCACCGATGTATAAGCAGGTATTTTGCGCCTCGGCCGGCCTCGCTCGATCGCGCCGAGCCACCGTGTCTGCCGACTCACTCAAGAGGCGAATGTCTTGCTGCGCTCCCCGATGGAGACTCAAGGGCGTGACATCCTTGGCCCGCAATGGCGCCTCTTGCTGATGCCAGACGTAATAGAAAACATTGAGAACCAGTAAAAGTAAAAACAGCCAGCGCATAATCACCTCAAGACAAAGGACACGCCATCGCCAAACCAACAAACACCAGGTCCGGGACCAGCCGAGCCTGAGGCGCAGCATCCCTAACCAGGTCGGCATCGCCTCCAGTGAGGAAGACCGTGAAATCCTCCCCCCAATAGCCTCGCGCCAACTCGAGCTGGGTCAGCACGAACCCTCTAAGCATGAGCGTACAACCACGCTCGACCGCCTCTACGGTTGTTCGACCAGGAGAGAGACGCTCCAGAGCCCGCTCAGCGGCCGCGTCGTCATAGCGTATCTTGCGGGTATGGGTTCGCAGTTGATTACGCATAAGCGGCATACCTGGACAAATAAACCCACCCAGGTGGCCACCGTCCGGACCAATAAAATCTGCTGTCGCCGCTGTACCAAAGTCGAGTACCAAGCATGCACCTGACGCCAACTTGAAGGCGCCTAGCATGGCCAGCCATCGATCCATCCCCAGGCGCTGGAAGTCGTCGTAGCCATTGCGCACTCCGCCCATTTCTTGAGCAGAGGTGGCGCAGGAAACAGCAACGCCAAATGCCGCCACCAAGGCAGCTATCAGCTTATCGGTCTCCTCAAGCGCGCGAACACTCACCAACCGACAACGCGTGAGCAATAGACCAGGCAATGCCACTAAACTATCGATCAGCGCGATATCCGAACCTGCGATGCCTTCCGCGCGAACAGTTGCCTCACTCAACTCAAGAACACGCCATTTGATAAAGCTATTTCCACAGTCGAGTTCAAGAATCATCACGCAACCTCAGGCTTAACTCACCACCGCTGTATATTTTCTCAACGCCACCGACATCCAAACGCAAGGCGCCCTGACGATCCACGCCCAGCACAACCCCATCAATCTGATTGACGCCCGCGATAAGCGACACAGACTTCCCCTGCCAGGCGTGATGCTGCTCCCATTCGTCTTGCAACCCTGCAAAACCCGCAGCCTTGTGTCGATCTAGGTAGGCTTGTAGTTGCAAACTCAAACGCGCCACCAAGTGATTACGATCCACAGGAGAGCCAGCCTCGAGCTGCATCGAAGTCCATTGCTGATCAACCTCTACAGCCTTCTGCATATTCACATTGATACCTATCCCTAGCACAACGTGACAGATATCTGCGGGATCTCCCACCAACTCAAGCAAGATGCCTGAGATTTTCTTTTTCCCAACCAGGACGTCGTTTGGCCACTTCAAAGCTGCGCCCCGCACACCCGACTCACGCAGAGCCTGCAGGACTGCCAGCCCCACCACCAGACTCAGCCCTTCTAGTTGCCGCAGACCGCCCTCAATACGCAATACAAGGCTGTAGTAAACGTTTTGCGCAAATGGGCTAACCCACTTTCGGCCTCGTCGCCCCCTACCAGCCGTCTGCTGCTCCGCCAGCACAACAAAAGGAGCCGCACTGCCCGCACCGATAAGACGTAAAGCCTCAGCATTAGTGGAATCAATGGAGCCGAAAATGTGAACGGGCCAAGCCAAGGAAGCCGCGACCAGAGAAATCTCCTGCGCATTCAAAAACACCAATGGCGCAGCCAATCTATATCCGCGGCCCCGCACCTTATGAATGGGGAGATTCAATTCTGCCTCAAGATGCTGAAGCTGCTTCCACACGGCACTGCGACTAACGCCCAAGGCAGCGCCAAGCGCTTCTCCAGAATGGAACTGACCATCTTTCAGAAGTTTCAACAACGTCAGCATGCACATATCGCCTCAGAATGAGGCACGCATGATAGCCATGCGCAGGGTCATTGCATAGAAAGGCTGGATATCAGTCTGGATCGACATTTTCAAGCGCCCAAAACAAAACCCCAACTGCTTTCGCAATTGGGGTTTCGGAATTTAATCTTGACGATGACCTACTCTCACATGGGGAAACCCCACACTACCATCGGCGATGCATCGTTTCACTGCTGAGTTCGGGATGGGATCAGGTGGTTCCAATGCTCTATGGTCGTCAAGAAATTCGGGTACTGAGTCGTGGCCAGCTGGCCTCGCTTCAGCAAATTGGGTATGTGATAGAGCTTGGTGTTTTGTGAGCGTCGAACTTTCGGTTCATCTTCGTCTTCACACACCGCAATCTGATGCTCGTTAGAGTAGTCAAATTGCTTGGGTGTTATATGGTCAAGCCTCACGGGCAATTAGTATTGGTTAGCTCAACGCCTCACAGCGCTTACACACCCAACCTATCAACGTCGTAGTCTTCGACGGCCCTTCAGGGAACTCAAGGTTCCAGTGAGATCTCATCTTGAGGCTAGTTTCCCGCTTAGATGCTTTCAGCGGTTATCTATTCCGAACATAGCTACCCGGCAATGCCACTGGCGTGACAACCGGAACACCAGAGGTTCGTCCACTCCGGTCCTCTCGTACTAGGAGCAGCCCCTCTCAAATCTCAAACGTCCACGGCAGATAGGGACCGAACTGTCTCACGACGTTCTAAACCCAGCTCGCGTACCACTTTAAATGGCGAACAGCCATACCCTTGGGACCGGCTTCAGCCCCAGGATGTGATGAGCCGACATCGAGGTGCCAAACACCGCCGTCGATATGAACTCTTGGGCGGTATCAGCCTGTTATCCCCGGAGTACCTTTTATCCGTTGAGCGATGGCCCTTCCATACAGAACCACCGGATCACTAAGACCTACTTTCGTACCTGCTCGACGTGTCTGTCTCGCAGTCAAGCGCGCTTTTGCCTTTATACTCTACGACCGATTTCCGACCGGTCTGAGCGCACCTTCGTACTCCTCCGTTACTCTTTAGGAGGAGACCGCCCCAGTCAAACTACCCACCATACACTGTCCTCGATCCGGATAACGGACCTGAGTTAGAACCTCAAAGTTGCCAGGGTGGTATTTCAAGGATGGCTCCACGCAGACTGGCGTCCACGCTTCAAAGCCTCCCACCTATCCTACACAAGCAAATTCAAAGTCCAGTGCAAAGCTATAGTAAAGGTTCACGGGGTCTTTCCGTCTAGCCGCGGATACACTGCATCTTCACAGCGATTTCAATTTCACTGAGTCTCGGGTGGAGACAGCGCCGCCATCGTTACGCCATTCGTGCAGGTCGGAACTTACCCGACAAGGAATTTCGCTACCTTAGGACCGTTATAGTTACGGCCGCCGTTTACCGGGGCTTCGATCAAGAGCTTCGCGTTAGCTAACCCCATCAATTAACCTTCCGGCACCGGGCAGGCGTCACACCCTATACGTCCACTTTCGTGTTTGCAGAGTGCTGTGTTTTTAATAAACAGTCGCAGCGGCCTGGTATCTTCGACCGGCATGAGCTTACGGAGCAAGTCCTTCACCCTCACCGGCGCACCTTCTCCCGAAGTTACGGTGCCATTTTGCCTAGTTCCTTCACCCGAGTTCTCTCAAGCGCCTTGGTATTCTCTACCCAACCACCTGTGTCGGTTTGGGGTACGGTTCCTGGTTACCTGAAGCTTAGAAGCTTTTCTTGGAAGCATGGCATCAACCACTTCGTTACCTAAAAGGTAACTCGTCATCAGCTCTCGGCCTTAGAATCCCGGATTTACCTAAGATTCCAGCCTACCACCTTAAACTTGGACAACCAACGCCAAGCTGGCCTAGCCTTCTCCGTCCCTCCATCGCAATAACCAGAAGTACAGGAATATTAACCTGTTTTCCATCGACTACGCTTTTCAGCCTCGCCTTAGGGACCGACTAACCCTGCGTCGATTAACGTTGCGCAGGAAACCTTGGTCTTTCGGCGTGGGTGTTTTTCACACCCATTATCGTTACTCATGTCAGCATTCGCACTTCTGATACCTCCAGCAAGCTTCTCAACTCACCTTCACAGGCTTACAGAACGCTCCTCTACCGCATCACTTACGTGATACCCGTAGCTTCGGTGTATGGTTTGAGCCCCGTTACATCTTCCGCGCAGGCCGACTCGACTAGTGAGCTATTACGCTTTCTTTAAAGGGTGGCTGCTTCTAAGCCAACCTCCTAGCTGTCTAAGCCTTCCCACATCGTTTCCCACTTAACCATAACTTTGGGACCTTAGCTGACGGTCTGGGTTGTTTCCCTTTTCACGACGGACGTTAGCACCCGCCGTGTGTCTCCCATGCTCGGCACTTGTAGGTATTCGGAGTTTGCATCGGTTTGGTAAGTCGGGATGACCCCCTAGCCGAAACAGTGCTCTACCCCCTACAGTGATACATGAGGCGCTACCTAAATAGCTTTCGAGGAGAACCAGCTATCTCCGAGCTTGATTAGCCTTTCACTCCGATCCACAGGTCATCCGCTAACTTTTCAACGGTAGTCGGTTCGGTCCTCCAGTTAGTGTTACCCAACCTTCAACCTGCCCATGGATAGATCGCCCGGTTTCGGGTCTATTCCCAGCGACTAGACGCCCTATTAAGACTCGCTTTCGCTACGCCTCCCCTATTCGGTTAAGCTCGCCACTGAAAATAAGTCGCTGACCCATTATACAAAAGGTACGCAGTCACCCAACAAAGTGGGCTCCCACTGCTTGTACGCATACGGTTTCAGGATCTATTTCACTCCCCTCTCCGGGGTTCTTTTCGCCTTTCCCTCACGGTACTAGTTCACTATCGGTCAGTCAGTAGTATTTAGCCTTGGAGGATGGTCCCCCCATATTCAGACAAAGTTTCTCGTGCTCCGTCCTACTCGATTTCATGACTAAGAGATTTTCGCGTACAGGGCTATCACCCACTATGGCCGCACTTTCCAGAGCGTTCCGCTAATCTCAAAGCCACTTAAGGGCTAGTCCCCGTTCGCTCGCCACTACTAAGGGAATCTCGGTTGATTTCTTTTCCTCAGGGTACTTAGATGTTTCAGTTCCCCTGGTTCGCTTCTTGCACCTATGTATTCAGTACAAGATAACCATCTTATGATGGCTGGGTTCCCCCATTCAGACATCTCCGGATCAAAGTCTGTTTGCCGACTCCCCGAAGCTTTTCGCAGGCTACCACGTCTTTCATCGCCTCTGACTGCCAAGGCATCCACCGTATGCGCTTCTTCACTTGACCATATAACCCCAAGCAATCTGGTTATACTGTGAAGACGACATTCGCCGAAAATTCGAATTTCTCAGTTAAGAGAACTCACAAATTTTACCTTAGCCTGATCCGTTACCAGTGAAAGTAACGTTCAGTCTATCTTTCTATCACATACCCAAATTTTTAAAGAACGAACTAGTCAAAGACTAGAAATCAACATTCACCATCACAACGATGGAATGCTCATTTCTAAGCTTTATACAAACAGAAGCAGTAGTGGTGGAGCCAAACGGGATCGAACCGTTGACCTCCTGCGTGCAAGGCAGGCGCTCTCCCAGCTGAGCTATGGCCCCGTATTTCTACAGGCGTTTCCCACACAAAATTGGTGGGTCTGGGCAGATTCGAACTGCCGACCTCACCCTTATCAGGGGTGCGCTCTAACCAACTGAGCTACAGACCCAATTTCGGGCTGCTTCTTTTCGTCTTCTTCAATGAATCAAGCAATTCGTGTGGGAACTTATGGAGCAGCTGATGTCGTCGATTAAGGAGGTGATCCAGCCGCAGGTTCCCCTACGGCTACCTTGTTACGACTTCACCCCAGTCATGAATCACACCGTGGTAACCGTCCTCCCGAAGGTTAGACTAGCTACTTCTGGTGCAACCCACTCCCATGGTGTGACGGGCGGTGTGTACAAGGCCCGGGAACGTATTCACCGCGACATTCTGATTCGCGATTACTAGCGATTCCGACTTCACGCAGTCGAGTTGCAGACTGCGATCCGGACTACGATCGGTTTTATGGGATTAGCTCCACCTCGCGGCTTGGCAACCCTCTGTACCGACCATTGTAGCACGTGTGTAGCCCAGGCCGTAAGGGCCATGATGACTTGACGTCATCCCCACCTTCCTCCGGTTTGTCACCGGCAGTCTCCTTAGAGTGCCCACCATTACGTGCTGGTAACTAAGGACAAGGGTTGCGCTCGTTACGGGACTTAACCCAACATCTCACGACACGAGCTGACGACAGCCATGCAGCACCTGTCTCAATGTTCCCGAAGGCACCAATCTATCTCTAGAAAGTTCATTGGATGTCAAGGCCTGGTAAGGTTCTTCGCGTTGCTTCGAATTAAACCACATGCTCCACCGCTTGTGCGGGCCCCCGTCAATTCATTTGAGTTTTAACCTTGCGGCCGTACTCCCCAGGCGGTCAACTTAATGCGTTAGCTGCGCCACTAAAAGCTCAAGGCTTCCAACGGCTAGTTGACATCGTTTACGGCGTGGACTACCAGGGTATCTAATCCTGTTTGCTCCCCACGCTTTCGCACCTCAGTGTCAGTATTAGTCCAGGTGGTCGCCTTCGCCACTGGTGTTCCTTCCTATATCTACGCATTTCACCGCTACACAGGAAATTCCACCACCCTCTACCATACTCTAGTCAGTCAGTTTTGAATGCAGTTCCCAGGTTGAGCCCGGGGATTTCACATCCAACTTAACAAACCACCTACGCGCGCTTTACGCCCAGTAATTCCGATTAACGCTTGCACCCTCTGTATTACCGCGGCTGCTGGCACAGAGTTAGCCGGTGCTTATTCTGTCGGTAACGTCAAAATTGCAGAGTATTAATCTACAACCCTTCCTCCCAACTTAAAGTGCTTTACAATCCGAAGACCTTCTTCACACACGCGGCATGGCTGGATCAGGCTTTCGCCCATTGTCCAATATTCCCCACTGCTGCCTCCCGTAGGAGTCTGGACCGTGTCTCAGTTCCAGTGTGACTGATCATCCTCTCAGACCAGTTACGGATCGTCGCCTTGGTGAGCCATTACCTCACCAACTAGCTAATCCGACCTAGGCTCATCTGATAGCGCAAGGCCCGAAGGTCCCCTGCTTTCTCCCGTAGGACGTATGCGGTATTAGCGTCCGTTTCCGAACGTTATCCCCCACTACCAGGCAGATTCCTAGGCATTACTCACCCGTCCGCCGCTCTCAAGAGAAGCAAGCTTCTCTCTACCGCTCGACTTGCATGTGTTAGGCCTGCCGCCAGCGTTCAATCTGAGCCATGATCAAACTCTTCAGTTCAAACATCTTTGGGTTTTTAAGAAACCCTAAACTTGGCTCAGCAATCGTTGGTTACATCTTTGATTTCTCGCGGAGTAACTTGTGATGCTGATAATCTTGTTGACTATCAGTCTGACTCCACAAGCACCCACACGAATTGCTTGATTCAGTTGTTAAAGAGCGGTTGGTTAAGATCTTTCGTCTCAACCGAGGCGCGCATTCTACAGCAGCCTCATTTGCTGTCAAGTGGTTATCTTCAGAAGTTTTCGAAGATTTCTTCAACAACTTCAACCACTTGCGCTTGCGATCTCTCGTAAGCGGGAGGCGAATTCTACAGCGTTACACGCTGCTGTCAACACCTCTTTTTCAACTTCCTTTTGGCTTCGATGAACTGAAGCAACTTGCTGTCGATAACTGCGTAACTCATTGTTTACCAAGGAGTTTTCCGTTTCGACTGCGCCGGAAGTGGGGCGAATTATAGACAGATATAATTCGCCGTCAACACCTATTTCAGACTTATTCGGATTTGAGCGTAATACGCGCAAATGCCTTCTTCCCTGCCTGACAAACGTGAGTGGCGCCCAGCTCGTATATAAAGGTGCGATCAACCACCTCACCATCTATACGCACACTGCCCGAACCCAAGAGATCGCGCGCGACCGCCGAATTCTTCACCAGGCCAGCCTTATTAAGCACAGCCGCAATCGGCATAGCCTCGGCAGCACTCAGCTCAATCTCCGGCAAATCATCAGGCAGCTCGCCATCTTTCATGCGATTACCTGCCGCACGGTGAGCGCTGGCCGCTGCCTCCTCACCGTGGAAACGCGCAACGATTTCTTCAGCCAGCTTAATCTTCACATCCCGAGGATTAGCGCCCGCCTCGACATCCGCACGCAGCGCATTGATTTCGTCCATCGAGCGGAAGCTCAACAACTCGAAGTAACGCCACATCAGCGCATCCGGAATAGACACCAGCTTGCCGTACATCACACCCGGTGCTTCTTGGATACCGACATAGTTACCCAAGGACTTGGACATCTTCTTGACGCCATCCAAGCCTTCCAACAATGGCATGGTCAGAATGCACTGAGCCTCCTGACCATAGGCGCGCTGCAATTCACGCCCCATCAACAGGTTGAACTTCTGATCGGTGCCGCCCAACTCAACGTCCGCACGCAGCGCCACCGAGTCGTACCCCTGAACCAGCGGATAGAGAAACTCATGGATGGCGATTGGCTGATTGGTCGAATAGCGCTTGTCGAAGTCATCACGCTCAAGCATGCGCGCCACGGTGTACTGGGAAGTCAGGCGAATGAAATCTGCCGGCCCCATTTTGTCCATCCAGGTGGAGTTGAACGCCACCTCGGTCTTGGCTGGATCAAGGATCTTGAATACCTGGGTCTTATAGGTCTCGGCATTATCGAGCACCTGTTCGCGAGTCAGCGGCGGGCGCGTAGCGCTCTTGCCGCTTGGATCACCGATCATCCCGGTGAAGTCACCTATAAGGAAGATGACCTGATGGCCCAGTTCCTGGAACTGACGCAGCTTATTAATAAGCACGGTATGACCCAGGTGCAGATCCGGCGCAGTCGGATCAAAGCCAGCCTTGATACGCAGGGGTTGGCCACGCTTGAGCTTTTCGATCAGCTCGGCCTCGACCAACAGTTCTTCCGCACCACGTTTTATCAGCGCTAGCTGCTCTTCAACCGACTTCATAACAGACCCGCAAGGCTCAGATTCAAAAGGGAACCAACCATACAAGATCAGGGACTAATTACAAGTTTTGCCCTGCGCACGGACACCGTTCAGCAAGCACAGCGTTCGCGAGCTTGCGCCACAGATGATTTGGTTATATTTTATACAGTTATTTCATCTTCATCATGTCATTCATCTTTTCCATTTCATCTTCAAAGTCAAAATTACCTATGACCACTGAACCGTCTAAAGCGCCGCCGCTTTACCCGAAGACCCACCTGCTCGCCGCAAGTGGTATCGCCGCCCTTCTCAGCCTGGCACTGCTGGTATTCCCTTCCAGTGACGTTGAAGCCAAACGAACATCCCTGAGCCTTGACCTGGAAAGCCCAGTTGAACAACTGACACAAGACCAAGACGCTTCCGACGCTCAACAAGCCACAAACACTGCAACTGAATCACCTTTCGCACAGATCGAAAGCACTCCCGAAGACACCCAGCAGGCCACTCAGGAAGCACCTGCGACAGCCGCAGCCAAGAATCCCCAGCATCGCGAAGTCATCGTGGGCAAAGGCGACACACTCTCTACCCTATTCGAAAAGGTTGGGTTGCCTGCCGCCACTGTAAATGACGTGCTCGCCAGCGATAAGCAAGCCAAGCAATTCACCCAGCTCAAACGTGGCCAAAAGCTTGAATTTGAGCTGACGCCAGACGGCCAGTTGAACAACCTGCACACCAGCATCAGTGACTTGGAAAGCATCAGCCTGAGCAAAGGCGCCAAAGGCTTCGCCTTCAACCGAATCACCACCAAACCCGTCATGCGTTCCGCCTACGTACACGGCGTGATCAACAGCTCCCTGTCGCAATCGGCCGCGCGTGCGGGCCTGTCGCATAGCATGACCATGGACATGGCCAGCGTATTTGGCTACGACATCGACTTCGCTCAGGACATCCGTCAAGGCGACGAATTCGACGTGATCTACGAGCAGAAAGTAGCCAACGGAAAAGTAGTCGGCACTGGCAACATTCTGTCTGCACGCTTCACCAACCGCGGCAAAACCTACACCGCCGTGCGCTACACCAACAAACAAGGCAACAGCAGCTATTACACGGCTGATGGCAACAGCATGCGCAAGGCCTTCATCCGTACACCCGTTGACTTTGCCCGTATTAGCTCGCGTTTCTCCATGGGCCGCAAGCATCCAATTCTGAACAAAATTCGCGCACACAAGGGCGTCGACTATGCCGCGCCGCGTGGCACGCCAATCAAGGCGGCGGGCGACGGCAAGGTCTTGCTGGCGGGGCGCCGTGGTGGTTACGGCAATACGGTGATCATCCAGCACGGCAACACTTACCGCACGCTGTACGGCCACATGCAAGGGTTCGCCAAGGGTGTCAAGACTGGCGGTAACGTGAAACAGGGGCAAGTGATCGGTTACATCGGAACCACCGGCCTCTCCACCGGCCCGCACTTGCACTACGAGTTCCAGGTAAACGGCGTACACGTCGACCCATTGGGCCAGAAGCTGCCGATGGCTGACCCGATTGCCAAGGCCGAACGCGCACGCTTCATGCAACAGAGCCAGCCGCTGATGGCACGGATGGATCAAGAGCGCTCCACCTTGCTGGCTTCGGCGAAGCGTTAAGGTATGCCGCTCTATATTGGTGTGATGTCCGGGACCAGCCTCGACGGCCTGGATATCGCCCTTATCGAACAAGGCGCGGCGATCAATCTGATCGCCACCCGCTACATCCCAATGCCTGACGCCTTGCGCACAGAACTGCTGAGCCTATGCGCCAGCGGCCCGGATGAAATCGCCCGCTCGGCAATTGCCCAGCAACAATGGGTAACGCTTGCCGCTCAAGGCATCCACGCCTTGCTGGATCAACAGAACCTCAAGCCTCAGGACATTCGGGCGATTGGTAGCCACGGCCAAACGATTCGCCATGAGCCCGCCCGAGGCTTTACCGTTCAGATCGGCAACCCTGCCCTACTCACCGAGCTGACAGGCATCACCGTCGTCAGCGACTTCCGCAGCCGCGATGTCGCTGCCGGCGGCCAAGGCGCTCCTTTGGTTCCTGCCTTTCATGAAGCCTTGTTCGGCGAGCAGACGGGCAATCGCGCGGTATTGAATGTCGGCGGGTTCAGCAACCTCAGCCTGATCGAGACGGGCAAGCCTGTCGCCGGTTTCGACTGCGGCCCAGGGAACGTGCTGCTCGATGCCTGGATTCATCTGCAGCGCGGCGAACACTTCGATCGGGACGGGCAATGGGCGGCCAGCGGAAAGGTACAGCCCCAGTTGCTCACCACGTTGCTCAGCGATCCGTTTTTCTTGACCAAAGGCCCGAAAAGTACGGGCCGAGAGGTGTTCAACCTGGCCTGGCTGCAGCAGCACCTTGGCCGCTTGCCCGCCTTTGAACCCCAAGACGTACAGGCCACCCTGCTGGAGCTGACGGCCCTGACCATCGCCGACTCCCTGCAAAGCGCCCAGACTGACACAACAACTTTGCTGATCTGCGGCGGCGGCGCCCATAACGGGGCACTAATGAGCCGGCTGACCGCGCTACTGCCTTCCACCCATGTCAGCACTACAGCGGCCTACGGCGTAGACCCGGACTGGGTAGAGGCCATGGCCTTCGCCTGGCTGGCCCATTGCTGCCTTGAAGGCATTGCCGCCAATCGCCCCAGCGTCACTGGCGCTCGCGGGCTTCGAGTGCTTGGCGCGATCTACCCCGCCTGAACCCCAGACAGCAAAACGCCGCTTGGCCCGTAAGAGCCAAGCGGCGTTTTTGTATCTGCTACCGGTCAGATCGAGAACGAGGACCCGCAACCACACGTCGTGGTGGCATTAGGGTTCTTGATCACGAAACGCGAGCCTTCCAGACCTTCCTGATAATCCACCTCGGCACCCGCCAGGTACTGGAAGCTCATCGGATCCACGACCAGGCTCACACCCTCGCGCTCAACGATAGTGTCGTCATCGGCCACATCTTCATCGAAGGTAAAACCGTACTGAAACCCTGAACAACCGCCGCCCGTAACGAATACGCGCAGCTTCAAGCGATCATTACCCTCTTCATCGACCAGGCTCTTCACCTTGTGCGCAGCACCGTGGGTGAATTGCAAAGCCGTGGGGGTGAAGGACTCAACGCTCATGCTGATAATCTCCCGGCGTAGCGCCGCCATATGCGTAATGGCGGGTATTATCCGCTTCTCCTAGAAAAGCGGTCAACTATTGTTACGGTATATCAATCTGCCCAGCGCCCATTAAAAATGCAAAAGGCCCGATCAACGGGCCTTTTGCACAACGGTAAGCCCGCGTTAAGGCAGCATGCCCGCGTGGGACAGGCCCAACTTCTCGTCCAGGCCGAACAGGATGTTCATGTTCTGCACCGCCTGGCCCGACGCGCCCTTGACCAGATTGTCGATCACCGACAACACCACCACCAGGTCGCCATCCTGCGGACGATGCACCGCAATACGGCACACATTGGCGCCACGCACGCTGCGCGTTTCCGGATGGCTGCCGGCCGGCATCACATCGACGAACGGCTCATTGGCATAACGCTTTTCAAACAGCGCCTGCAGGTCTACCGAGCGATCGGTGACGGTCGCATACAGCGTGGAGTGAATCCCGCGGATCATCGGCGTCAGGTGCGGCACGAAGGTCAGCCCTACCTCCTGGCCGGCAGCGCGGCGCAGGCCTTGGCGGATTTCCGGCAAGTGACGATGACCTTTTACCGCATAGGCTTTCATGCTTTCCGACGTTTCGGAGTACAGAGAACCGACCGCCGCGCCACGGCCCGCACCACTGACGCCCGACTTGCAGTCGGCGATCAGGCGCGACGCATCCGCCAGGCCAGCTTCCAGCAATGGCAGGAAGCCCAATTGCGTGGCTGTTGGATAGCAACCCGGCACCGCAATCAGGCGTGCTTGCTTGATCTGCTCGCGATTGACTTCGGGCAGGCCGTAGACGGCCTCTTCCAACAGCTGCGGCGCACCATGGGGCTGGCCGTACCACTTGGCCCACTCATCGGCGTCTTGCAGGCGGAAGTCTGCCGACAAGTCGATAACCTTGGTACCCGCCGCCAACAGCTCACCGGCCAACGCATGGGCTACACCGTGAGGCGTGGCGAAGAACACCACGTCGCAGGCACCCAGGGTCTTGGTGTCCGGCACACTGAACGCCAGGCCGTCATAGTGGCCTCGCAGGTTCGGGTACATATCGGCCACGGCCAGCCCGGCTTCGGATCGGGAAGTGATAACCACCACCTCAGCTTGCGGATGCTGAGCCAACAGACGCAGCAATTCGACACCGGTGTAACCCGTGCCGCCGACGATACCGACCTTGACCATAAACCTGCCCTCAACGAACCCACTGGAAAGCCGTCGATAATAGGGGCCGTATCGTCCTGCGACAACCGTCAACGTGACGTACGGGCGCATGAGCCACTACTATCTTCGCTACCGTGAACCTGGGAATAACTAAAATGCTCTATCTATGGGTCAAAGCCTTCCATATCGTCAGCATCGTCTGCTGGTTTGCCGGGCTGTTCTACCTGCCGCGCCTGTTCGTCTACCACGCCCAAAGCGAAGACACCGTCAGCAAGGAGCGCTTCAGCGTCATGGAGCGCAAGTTGTACCGGGGCATCATGGGCCCGGCGATGGTTGCCACACTGGTCTTCGGCATCTGGATGCTGGCCCTCAACCCCGGCATTTTCCAGTCGGGCGCCTGGATCCACGCCAAGCTGACCCTGGTCGTCCTGCTGATTGGCTACCATCACATGTGCGGCGCACAGGTAAAGCGCTTCGCCCGTGGCGAAAACACCCGCAGCCATGTCTTTTATCGCTGGTTCAATGAAGTCCCGGTTCTGATATTGCTGGCTATCGTAATTTTGGTCGTGGTCAAACCGTTCTAACTTCAATTACTCGGGGAACCTCCAATGTCGCTGCCCGCTCTGCTGGAACAACGTTTGCGCCTGCCCGTGGTGGCCGCGCCGATGTTTCTGATCTCCAATCCGCAACTGGTCCTGGCCTGCTGCCGCAACGGCGTAGTTGGCAGTTTCCCCGCGCTCAACCAACGCGAAAGCAGTGGATTCAAGGCCTGGCTGGAAGAAATCGAAGCGGGCTTGGCGCAGTTGGACAACCCTGCGCCCTATGCCGTGAACCTGATCGTGCACAACAGCAACCCGCGGCTGGAGGCCGACCTGGCGATCTGCGTCGAACACAAGGTGCCCATCGTCATCACCAGCCTGGGTGCGGTAAAGGAATTGGTAGACGCCGTTCACAGCTACGGCGGCCTGGTATTTCATGACGTCACTACACGACGCCACGCCGAGAAAGCCGCTGAAGCGGGCGTCGACGGCCTCATTGCCGTAGCCGCTGGCGCGGGGGGCCACGCTGGCACCTGGAGTCCCTTTTCACTGATTGCCGAAATTCGCCAGTTCTTCGACAAAACCCTGCTGCTGGCGGGCTGCCTTAACCATGGGCACGAAATCCTAGCCGCCCAGGTGCTGGGGGCAGACCTCGCTTATTTCGGCACGCGCTTTATCGGCACCACCGAAAGCCAGGCACCGGATGCCTATAAGGAGATGCTGCTCACATCGCGCGCCGCCGACATCGTGCACACTCCTGCAGTCTCCGGCGTACCTGCAAGCTTCATGCGTCAGAGCCTGGAAAATGCCGGTTTTGACCTCGCTGCGCTTCAAGGCAAAGGGGAAGTCAACTTCGGTTCCAAGCTCAAGCCATTGAGCGATGAGGCCAAAGCGTGGAAAACTGTATGGTCTGCCGGCCAAGGCGTCGGTGAGATCAATGATGTGCCCAGTGTGGATGAGCTCATAGCGCGCCTGGATGCCGAATACCGCAAAGCACGCGAGCACGCCGCGCAACTGCGCTGGCCACGCTGACCCACTGCCGGGCCTGCCAATTGGACAGGCCTGCATACTCCCCCTGATTAAGTGACAAGGATGCCCGCATGAGCGACAGCCGTTTCAAGATTGTGTTTGACGGAGCCTTGCGCCCAGGTGTCGAAAGCACCACCGCCAAGCTGAATCTCGCCGAGTTATTCAAAAGCGATGTCGCGGCGATCGAAAAGCTTTTTACCGGCCGCCCGGTCGCACTCAAGCGCGACCTGTCGCGCCCCGACGCTGAAACCTACCTCACGGCACTGCACAATGCCGGGGTGGACGCACGCATCGAAGAGGAACACCCCGTGGCATTCAGCCTGGCAGAAACCCACGAGACCGACTCGTCAACCGCTGACCGCGCCGCCGCGTCACCTTATGCACCGCCACGCGCCGCTGTTGGCGATGACCTGCCGGAGTTCGCCACTCTCAAGGTATTCACCATCCACGGGCGCATCGGGCGTCTGCGCTACCTGGCCTGGACGCTGGCACTGACCGTCGCGATGTTGGTGGCAGCGGGCATCATCAGTACGGTCGGCTTCGCGGTGGCGACGGCCTCGCCAACCATCGCCATCCTTATTGGCTCGCTGCTGGGTTTCGCGCTGTTTGTGGCACTGGTAGTGGTGAGCGTGCAAATCGGCGTGCAGCGCCTGCATGACCTGGGCTGGTCTGGCTGGCTGTACCTGCTGAACCTGGTTCCGCTGGTCAACAGTGTGTTCCCTCTGCTGTTGCTGGTATTGCCAGGCAACACGGGCGCCAACCAATACGGCGCGCCACCACCACGCAACTCCACTGCGGTGAAAATACTGGCCTCGCTGTGGCTGGCGTTTATCCCTTTGATGCTCATCATTGTCGTCACCCTGGGCATGAACGGCTACCTGGACCAGCTTGAAGCCAACATGGACAGCAGCTACGAAAGCAGCTCCATCACCTCCGATGCAGACGCCGATCAAAGCGTTATCGTTGATGAAGCCGCAGCGCAAAGTGCTGACGACGCAGCCGAACCTGTAGACTCTCCAGAACAGTGAAGAAACGCCTGCCGCCTGTGACGCACTGTCATGGGCCGGCGGCGTTGCGATGGAGAAAGGCATGACCCGTTACGCTCTGATCACCGGCGCCTCCAGCGGCATCGGCCTGGCATTGGCCGAAGCCTTGGCACGGCGCGGCCGCAGCTTGATTCTGGTGGCCCGCCAGCGTGATCAGTTGGAAAGCATTGCATTGGAATTGACCCAACGCTTCGGCGTCGAGGTACTGTTTCGCGCCTGTGACTTGGGCGAGCCGCTGCGCTTGTCCGGCTTTTTGCTGGAGCTCGAAGAGGGTGAGCGACAGATCGACCTGCTGGTCAACTGCGCCGGCATCGGCACCAGCGGGCCGTTCCTGGCCCAGGACTGGATGACCGAGCAGGACCTCATCGAAGTCAACATCCTGGCCCTGACCCGCATGTGCCACGCACTGGGCAATGCCATGGCCCTGCATGGCGGCGGGCAAATCCTCAATGTTGCCTCGGTCGCCGCCTTTCAGCCCGGGCCGTGGATGAGCAGCTACTACGCCAGCAAAGCCTACGTGTTGCACTTCTCCGAAGGGTTGCGCGAAGAATTGAAGACCTGCGGCATCAAGGTGTCAGTGCTGTGCCCCGGCCCTACGCGCACCGCATTCTTCGGCACCGCACAGATGGATACGGCGAAACTCGACCGCAGCCAGCAACTGATGAGCCCGGAAGAAGTCGCGCTCTACACCGTACGCGCACTGGAAAAGAACAAAGCCATCATCATTCCCGGGCGCCGCAACCGTTGGCTGACGTTCAGCCCACGCCTGAGCCCGCGCTGGCTGACCCGCAAAATTGCCGGCGCCATCAACAAGGCCTATTGCCCACGCTGATGGCCTGCGTACACTCACCTCACTTTCACAATGGAGATACAGCTGTGGATACTCTGTTCACCAAGATCATCAACAGAGAAATACCGGCGAAGATCATCTATGAAGATGACCAGGTCCTGGCTTTTCACGATATTGCCCCACAGGCGCCGGTGCATTTTCTGGTTATCCCGAAAAAGCCCATTCGTACCCTCAATGACCTGACCGAGGAAGATAAGGCGCTGGCCGGCCATATCCTGTTCACTGCTCAACGCCTGGCCGTGGAACAAGGCTGCGAAAAAGGCTTTCGCGTGGTGATGAATTGCAATGAAGACGGCGGGCAAACCGTTTATCACATCCATATGCACGTGCTCGGTCAGCGCCAGATGAACTGGCCACCGGGCTGAGTGCACAAGGGCAAATTGACTCAGCACAAACGCTGGACGCTCTCTTGCGGTAAACTGGCCGCCGAGATTCTTCCCGGAGGTCAGCATGACTACCCAACGTCACTACTCGCCGATTGACCGTCTGTTGCTGCAAGCCGACATGGCCATGCGCACCCTGCTGCCGTTCAGCGGCCAACCTTACCGTCCATCGCCCGCCATCGTGCAGCCGGATGTACAGCTGAGCGAGACCGACACTCGACACGTCGCCGGCCTGATGCGCATCAACCATACCGGTGAAGTCTGTGCCCAGGCGCTGTACCAGGGCCAGGCGCTGACCGCCAAGTTGCCGCAGGTTCGCACGGCGATGGAGCATGCAGCCGAGGAAGAGATCGACCACCTGGCCTGGTGCGAACAACGCATCCGCCAGTTGGGCAGCCATCCCAGCGTGCTCAACCCACTGTTTTATGGCTTGTCGTTTGGTATCGGCGCGGCTGCCGGGCTGATCAGCGATAAAGTCAGCCTGGGGTTTGTGGCCGCGACAGAACATCAGGTATGCAAGCACTTGGATGAACACCTGGAGCAACTGCCAGCCGAAGACGAAAAGTCCCGGGCCATTCTTGAGCAGATGCGTATCGACGAAGAACACCACGCAGAAAGCGCGCTGGACGCGGGCGGCTTCCGCTTTCCAGCCCCGGTACGGTTCGGCATGAGCGTGTTGGCCAAGGTCATGACCAAAAGCACCTATCGAATCTGAACCGAAAAAAGGGCGCCCGAAGCGCCCTTTCTTTTGCCTGCTGCAATCAACCCAACTCGATGATTTCGTAGTCGTGGGTAATGACCACGCCCGCAGCCCCCAGCATGATCGACGCGGAGCAGTACTTCTCGGCCGACAGCTCGATGGCACGCTTGACCTGGGCTTCTTTCAGCGCCCGGCCCTTGACCACGAAATGCATATGGATCTTGGTAAAAACCTTGGGGTCTTCAGTAGCGCGCTCGGCTTCCAGGAAGGCTTCGCAGCTTTCCACGGCCTGGCGCGACTTCTTCAAGATGCTGACCACATCGAAATTGCTGCAACCGCCCACACCCAGCAGCAACATTTCCATCGGGCGTACCCCCAGGTTACGCCCGCCGGCTTCCGGCGGACCGTCCATGACCACCACGTGGCCGCTGCCCGACTCACCGAGGAACATGGCTTCGCCCGCCCATTGGATGCGTGCCTTCATCGCCCAGACTCCACTGCTAAAAAAGGGTCGCCAGCTTAGCACAGGGCTTTGAAACAGCAGCGCCCTGCATAAATTCGATAAATGACAGCGTTTGCCCGGTAAATTGGCTAATCGTGACAGAAGGTGTCTGGTAAGCTGGCGCCAAATGAATGGCGCATTGCCATGACTTGTACAGCGTCTATCAATGAGATGCCGCTGGATAAAAACAACGCCAACTACACCGCGCAGTCTTTTCGGGATACAACCATGGTTGCTCTTACTCCCACACCCAAGATCAAGAACCTCGACAAACTGCTGTTGCATTGCCAGCGCCGGCGTCATCCGGCCAAGCACAACATCATCTGCGCCGGCGAGCGTTCAGAAACCCTGTTTTTCATTATCAAGGGCTCGGTCACCATCCTGATCGAGGATGAAGATGGCCGTGAGATGATCATTGCCTACCTCAACACCGGGGATTTCTTCGGGGAGCTGGGCCTGTTTGAACAAGCAGGCAAAGAGCAGGAACGCAGCGCTTGGGTAAGGGCCAAAGTTGAGTGCGAAGTGGCCGAGATCAGCTATTCGAAATTTCGCGAACTGGCCCAGCATGATCCGGATATCTTGTATGCCCTGAGCGGACAGATCGCCCAGCGCCTGCGCGACACCACGCGCAAGGTCGGCGACCTGGCGTTCTTTGATGTCACCGGTCGCGTCGCTCGCTGCCTGCTGGAGTTATGCAAGCAACCCGACGCCATGACCCATCCCGACGGCATGCAGATCAAAGTCACGCGCCAGGAGATCGGACGGATTGTCGGGTGTTCACGAGAAATGGTCGGCCGCGTGCTAAAGGACTTGGAAGAACGCAACCTGGTGCACGTCAAAGGCAAGACGATGGTGGTGTTCGGCACCCGTTAAACCGGCAGGAAGCCAGCCAGCATCTGCCGGTACAGCGTGTCGAGCCGACTGATAGCATCCGGCGCGGGAAACGCTTCGTGCAGTGCGATATGGCTGTCGGCGCGAACTCGCTGCTCCAGGCCGCAGGCTTGGTTGAAGCGGTTGACCGCCGCAATCAATTGCTCACGATCATTCTCCAGCAACATCGCGCCATGCACCAATCCGACCGGGCGGCCACCGCTTTGTCGCCAACGCTGGGCAGTGCCCACCATTTTGCGGCCATTGAGGTTGACGTTGTAACGACCGTCGCAAAAAGCACCGTCAATTTCGCCGACGGACGCATCGCCCCCCAACTCGATCAACAGATCACAGATGGGTTGGCACAAGCGCCGATAGCCAGTTTCGATACGCCCCTGGTCGCCTTCACTGCGCGGCGGAGCATAGACCAGGGCGATATTGACCGTGGCGCCGGACTGCGGCACCGGCTCACCGCCGGTTTCACGCAGCAACACGGGCCAACCCGCATCGGCCGAGACCTGGCTCGCCGCCTCGAATGCCGGCAGCCGGCTCAAACGGCGCGGCATGACCAGCGCTTGGTCACTGGGCTGCCAGAACAGCAATCCGAACGCTTGCTCCCCCGCGCAAACGGCTGCCAATAGGTCTTGCTCGGCGGCAAGGCCAGCTTCGACAGTCATGATCACGGGCTGGAGCATCGAACACCTACCTACCTGAATAACCACAAACCCAATGTGGGAGCTGGCTTGCCTGCGATGGCGGTGTATCAGCTACACAGCGGTTGGCTGACCCGCCGCTATCGCAGGCAAGCCAGCTCCCACAGTTTCGAGCGTGTTTCACATCAATCCAAGGTCGAGCCGCTGACCGCTACGCCGCGCTCCGGGAAGAACAAGCGCTGCAATTCCGCCCCTGGGTTCTCGGCGCGCATAAACGTCTCGCCCACGAGGAACGAGTACACGCCACTGATTTCCATCAGTTCCACATCGGCGCGGTTGACGATGCCACTTTCGGTAATCACCAGACGATCGCGAGGGATACGCGGCAGCAGGTCGAGAGTGGTTTCAAGGCTGACGTCGAAGGTATGCAGGTTACGGTTGTTGACGCCCACTAGCGGTGTATCGAGGGTCTTCAATGCGCGCTCCAACTCGTCGCCGTCGTGCACTTCGACCAATACATCCAAGCCGACGCTTTTGGCCACGGCCGCCAGCTCGGCCATCTTCACGTCATCCAACGCGGAGACAATCAGCAACACGCAGTCGGCACCCAAGGCTCGGGCTTCGACGATCTGGTACGGGTCGACCATGAAATCCTTGCGGATCACCGGCAACTTGCACGCGGCGCGCGCCTGTTGCAGGAACAGGTCGGAACCCTGGAAGTAGTCGATATCGGTCAGCACAGAGAGGCAGGTCGCCCCACCCTTCTCGTAACTGGCGGCGATTTCAGCAGGTACGAAGTGTTCGCGAATCACCCCTTTGCTCGGCGAGGCTTTCTTGACCTCGGCGATCACGGCCGGCTGCTTGAGCTTGGCCTGGGCGATCAAGGCATTGGCAAAGCCGCGTGGCGCATCGGCGCTTTTCGCCTGCGCTTCCAACTCGGCCAGGCTCACACGGGCGCGGCGCTCGGCCACTTCTTCAGCCTTGCGGGCCAGGATCTTTTCCAGAACGGTTGGCACACTCATCCTTCATTCTCCATCTTGAATACGGCGGTGAATGCTCCCAGCTCTTCGAGCTTCTCGCGAGCCAGGCCGGTGTGCAGCGCATCGTGGGCCAAGGCAACACCTTCCTTGAGACTATAGGCATGGTCGGCCGCGTAAAGGGCTGCGCCAGCATTCAGGACAATCATTTCCGCAGCTTTCTGACCGTTTTCGGTCTTGCGACGCCCCAGGGCATCACGAATCAGCTCCAACGAAGCCGCCGGGCTTTCCACCGCCAGGCCGTGCAGGCTCTGGCTTTTCATCCCCAGGTCTTCGGGCTCGACCCAATATTCGGTGACCTCGTCGTTCTTGAGCTCCGCCACAAAGGTCGGCGCTGCCAGGCTGAATTCGTCGAGGCCATCCTTGGAATGCACCACCAGCACATGCTTGCTGCCCAGGCGTTGCAAGACTTCGGCCAGCGGCCGGCACAGCGCCTGGCTGAACACGCCCACCACCTGATGCTTCACACCGGCCGGATTCGTAAGCGGGCCGAGCATGTTGAACAGGGTGCGCAGGCCAAGGTCCTTGCGCGGGCCGGCAGCGTGCTTCATCGCGCCGTGATGAGACTGGGCAAACATGAAGCCAATGCCAACGCTGTCAATGCAGCGCGCTACTTGCACCGGCGTGAGGTTCAGGTAAATACCGGCCGCTTCCAGCAAATCGGCGCTGCCGCTCTTGCCAGACACTGCACGGTTACCGTGCTTGGCGACGGTGCAACCAGCGGCGGCCACCACAAAAGATGAGGCAGTCGACACGTTGAAAATATTCGCACCGTCACCGCCGGTACCCACTACATCGACGACGCCGTCGAGGGTCTTGAGTTCGACCTTGTCCGCCAGCTCACGCATCACCGACACCGCACCGACGATTTCGTCGATGCTTTCGCTCTTCATGCGCATCGCCATCATAAAAGCGCCGATCTGAGCATCGGTGCATTGACCGGTCATGATCTCGCGCATCACATCGCTCATTTCCGCAGTGCTCAGGTCCAGATGGCCGACGATACGGCTCAGGGCAGTCTTGATATCCATGAAAAGTCCTTAGCGCGTGCCGCCGCTCTGCTTGAGAAAGTTGGCGAACAGCTCGTAGCCCTGCTCGGTCAGGATTGATTCAGGGTGAAATTGCACCCCTTCGATGTTCAGTGTCTTGTGACGCAGGCCCATGATCTCGTCGACCGAGCCGTCTTCCAGCTGGGTCCAGGCGGTCAGCTCCAGGCATTCGGGCAAGGTTTCACGCTTGACCACCAGTGAGTGGTAACGGGTCACGGTCACCGGCAGGTTCAGGCCTTGGAACACACCCAGGTCGCGATGGAATACCGGGCTAGTCTTGCCGTGCATCACCTCGCGCGCGCGCACCACGTCACCGCCAAACGCCTGGCCGATGGACTGGTGGCCCAGGCAGACGCCCAGGATCGGCAGCTTGCCGGCGAAATACTGGATAGCTTCCAGAGAAATGCCCGCCTCGGTCGGCGTGCATGGGCCAGGTGAGACCACGATGCGCTCGGGGTTCAACGCGGCGATTTCGGCAACGGTAAGTTCATCGTTGCGCACCACCTTGACCTCGGCACCCAGCTCGCCCAGGTACTGCACAACGTTGTAGGTAAAGGAGTCGTAGTTATCAATCATCAGCAACATGTGGGTTCAAACCTCTTGAATTCACTGATTTCAAATGACCGCCTTCCAAGAGCGTGACCCGCTGCCAGACGCACGTTCCGGTTGCCAGGGGGGAGTTGGCAAGGGGCGTCAGACAACGGGTGAAGAAGGCAAATCGGTACAGGTCCGGCCAGGCCGGCAGAGAAAAATGTCAGGCGCGCCAACGCCAACGGGCGTGTGCCTTGACTACTCGCATCAAGAGTTTGCTGATGATCAACACGGGGAGGGTCTCATTCATACGTTCAGGCACAGTAACGTAGGCTCGCCAGCGGTGCAATATGGAGCCGCAAATACGGGGACGCAACGTAGGCGGATTCCGGATTTCCCTACAGAAAATGCCAAATATTTTGCTAGTGTTTCACTTCCAACATAAAAACAACCGAATGGAATCTTGCATGCTCAGACCAGCGTTTTACGCGCCCCTTGCCGGCTGCCTTCTGTCATTGGCCTGCGCCCAGGCGCTCGCAGCCCCGTCACCTTATTCAACCATGGTGGTTTTCGGAGACAGCCTGGCGGATGCGGGCCAGTTTCCCGACGGTTCGGCCGGCGCCACATTACGTTTTACCAACCGAACCGGGGCGAACTTCCAGGGTGAATACGGCCTGGTCTCCTCGACCCTGTTGGGCGCAAAACTGGGCGTCACTCCCAACGACCTGAATGCCTCCACCTCACCGGTTCGCGCAGCCCAGGGTTTGCCAGACGGCAACAACTGGGCAGTGGGTGGCTACCGCACCGACAATATCCTCGACTCCATTACCTCAGTCTCCAATGCTGCGATTCCCCCAGGCAACCCCGGGGGCGGCACTGTGTTGCGCAGCCGGCAGGGCTATCTGCCGGCTAATGGTGGGAGAGCCGACCCGAACGCGCTTTACTTTCTTTCAGGGGGCGGCAATGACTTCCTGCAGGGCCGGGTGCTCAGCCCCGCTCAAGCGGTCGCCGCCGGTGGCAGGCTGGCGGACAGCGCCCAGGCCCTGCAACAAGCCGGCGCGCGTTACATCATGGTCTGGATGCTACCCGACCTGGGGCTGACGCCGGCCATCAACGGCACCCCACAGCAAGCAGCGACTTCGGCCCTGAGTAATATTTTCAACCAGTCCCTGGTACAGCGCCTGTCACAAGTGGATGCCCAGGTTATCCCGCTGAACATCCCGCTGTTGTTGAACGAGGCTTTCGCCGATCCGGCCCGCTTCGGCCTCGCCACCGGGCAGAACCTGACGGGCACTTGCTTCAGCGGTAACAGTTGCACCGCCAACCCAACCTACGGCATCGGTGGTACCAACCCGGACCCAACCAAGCTGATCTACAACGACTCGGTCCACCCTACCGTGGCCGGGCAACGCTTGATTGCCGACTACGCCTATTCGCTACTCGCCGCGCCGTGGGAACTGACCTTGCTGCCGGAAATGGCCCAAGGCACCTTGCGCGCCCACCAGGACGAGCTGCGCAACCAATGGCAAGCAGACAACGGCAGTTGGCAAGCCGTCGGCCAATGGCGCGCCATAGTGGCCGGCGGCGGCCAGCGCCTGGATTTTGATGATCAAAGCAGCTCGGCCAGTGGCGACGGCAGCGGCTATAACCTGAATATCGGTGGCAGCTACCGGCTCGATGAAAACTGGCGCGTGGGCGTTGCCGCCGGCCTGTATCGGCAGACACTCGAAGCCGGCGCCAATGATTCGGACTACAAGCTCAACAGTTATATGGGTACGGCATTCGCTCAGTACCAGCAAAATCACTGGTGGGCCGATGCCGCATTGACCGGCGGCAAGCTGGACTTCGACAGCCTCAAGCGCAAGTTCGCCCTGGGCGTCAGCGAAGGTTCGGAGAAAGGTGACACCGATGGCTGGCTCTGGGCCTTGAGTGGACGCGTGGGGTATGACATCGCCGCACCGGGCAGCGACTGGCACCTGTCGCCCTTCATCAGCGCCGATTACGCGCGGGTTGAAGTCAATGGTTACTCGGAGAAAAGCAGCCGCTCCACCGCCCTGACCTTTGACGATCAACAACGTGACTCCAAGCGCCTGGGCGTCGGCCTGCAAGGCAGCTACCGCATCACGCCACAAACGCAAGCTTTTGGCGAAGTGGCCCACGAGCATGAGTTTGAAAATGACACCCAGAAGGTGAACATTTCGCTCAACAGCGTGCAGGGAATCGACTTCAAGCTGGACGGGTATACGCCTCGCAGCAACTCTGACCGTTTGAGCCTGGGTGTCAGCCACAAGCTGACGCAGGACCTGGCATTGCGGGCGGCGTATAACCTGAGGAAGGATGACAATTTGACCCAGCAAGGCGTCAATGTCGGGGTCAGTCTGGATTTCTAAATACTGCGCAAACAAATGTGGGAGCTGGCTTGCCTGCGATGGCGGTGGATCAGTCATTGAATATCTCAAGTGACACACCGCGATCGCGAGCAAGCCCGCTCCCACATTTTTTATTCCAGCTTTAGTCTTGTGGGGTTTGCTCTGCCAACGCCACCGCACGGAACATCGCCCGACGCTTGTTCAGGGTTTCTTCCCACTCAAGGGCCGGCACCGAGTCCGCCACAATCCCGCCACCGGCCTGCACATGCAGTTCGCCATCCTTGATCACCGCCGTACGGATCGCAATGGCGGTGTCCATATTGCCGTTCCAGGCAAAATACCCGACGGCGCCGCCATAGACACCACGCTTGACCGGCTCCAGTTCGTCGATGATTTCCATCGCACGGATCTTCGGCGCCCCCGACAAGGTGCCCGCCGGCAAAATCGCCCGCAGCGCGTCCATCGCCGTCAGCCCGGCTTTCAGTTCGCCGGTGACGTTGGACACGATATGCATCACATTGGAATACCGCTCGATGACCATCTTCTCAGTCAGTTTCACCGAGCCGATTTCCGAAACACGCCCAGTGTCGTTGCGCCCCAGGTCGATCAGCATCAGGTGTTCGGCGATTTCCTTTTCGTCGCTGAGCAGGTCTTCTTCCAGCGCCACGTCTGCTTCTTCGGTCGCGCCACGGGGGCGCGTACCGGCAATCGGGCGCACGGTGATCAGGTTGTCTTCAACCCGCACCAGCACTTCCGGCGAACTGCCCACGACGTGGAAGTCGCCGAAGTTGAAGAAGTACATGTACGGGGTCGGGTTGAAGCAACGCAGGGCGCGGTACAGGTCAATCGGCGCCGCCTTGAAGTCGATGGACATGCGTTGCGACGGCACCACTTGCATGCAATCACCGGCAAGGATGTATTCCTTGATGGTATCGACGGCGCGCTCGTAGTCATCCTGGGTAAAGCTTGAGCGGAACACCGGGTCGGCGGCGGGTGGGCGGCTGAGGTCGAGGCCGCGACGCGGGGTGATCGGCTGGCGGAGTTTTTCCAGCAGCGCTTCCAGGTTGGCCTGGCCTTGTTCGAAGGCATCACCCTGGGCAGGGTCGGCGAGGACAATCGCATGCATCTTGCCGGCGAGATTGTCGAACACCACCACCGCGTCGGACACCATCAGCAAAATATCCGGCACGCCCAGCGGGTCCGGGTTCGGGCATTTGCCCAGGCGCTTCTCCACATAGCGCACGCAGTCATAGCCGAAGTATCCCACCAGCCCGCCATTGAAACGCGGCAGGCCAGCAATGGTCGGCACGTTGTAGCGCGCCTTGAAGGCTTCGACAAACGCCAGCGGGTCTTCTACGTCATGGCTTTCGATCTCCACGCCGTCATGGGTGATGCTCACATGATGGTCGTGTACCCGCAGCACCGTGCGGCATGGCAGGCCAATGATCGAGTAACGGCCCCACTTCTCACCGCCCTGTACCGACTCGAGCAGGTAAGAGTTGGGCTCGTCGGCCAGCTTCAGGTAGATCGACAGCGGCGTATCGAAGTCGGCCAGGGTTTCGCAAGCCATGGGGATACGGTTATAGCCGGCAGCGGCCAAACGCAGGAATTCTTCGCGGGTCATGAGGTGCCTCGTGGTGTGAGGGTCAAACAGTCAGGTAGGCAAACGTGCCGCACACGCGGCCAGGATCAGTCAGGCGCGCCAACGCCAGCGGGCCAGGGCCTTGATGACTTTCATCCAGAGTTTGCGAGTGACCACCACGATGGAGTTTCCAGAAGGGGACGATTCAATGTCGGGCAACGTTATCTCAGCACCAGCGCCCAAGCAACCGGGGATTAACAGTCGCAGGTCATCAATCACCAGCGCTGGGGACTCTTCCGCAATCGGCCGGCCATGGTTGTAACCATAACTCAAGGCCACGCACTGCACGCCCGCCGCTTTCGCCGCCAGCACATCACTGCGCGAATCGCCGACAAACAGCGATTGCGACGCCGGGATATTGGCCATTTTCATCACGAAAAACAGCGCCGCCGGGTCGGGCTTTTTCTGCGGCAAGGTATCGCCGCCGATGATCCAGCGGAAGTAGCGACCGATTTTCATCTGGTCCAACAACGGCGCAACGAAGCGCTCCGGCTTGTTGGTGATCAGGGCCATTTCCACGCCCTGCTTGCTCAACCACTTGAGGGTGTCGCGCACACCGGGGTAAACCACGGTCAGTTCGTGGCTGCTTTCATAAGCGGCATTGAACAACTCCAAGGCATGTTCCGCCTCGACCTCATCCACGCCCGTGGCATCGATGTTGTTGGCCAGGGCCCGGCGCACCAACATCGGCGCGCCATTGCCGACCCATTCGCGCACTGAATCAATCCCTGCCGGCTTGCGCCCCAGCTTGAGCAGCATCTGGTCCACCGCGGCCGCCAGGTCAGGCACCGAGTCGATCAAGGTACCGTCCAGATCGAACATCACCAGCCGTGGCAATTTGCCGGGAAACAACTGCTCAAAACCGCTCATGGACGCGCCAGCGCCAGTTCGGCACGCATCTGGTCGATGACGGCCTGGTAGTCCGGGGCGTTGAAGATCGCCGAGCCGGCCACGAAGGTATCGGCACCCGCTGCGGCGATCTCACGGATATTGTTGACGTTGACCCCACCGTCGATCTCCAGGCGGATGTCACGCCCCGAGGCGTCGATCAGCGCACGGGCTTCACGCAGTTTGTTCAAGGTGCCAGGGATGAACTTCTGCCCGCCGAAGCCTGGGTTGACGCTCATCAGCAAGACCATGTCGACCTTGTCCATCACGTACTCAAGCACACTCAGCGGAGTAGCCGGGTTGAATACCAGGCCCGCCTTGCAGCCGCCCTCGCGGATTAGTTGCAAGGTGCGGTCAACGTGCAACGTAGCTTCCGGGTGGAAGGTGATGTAGGTCGCACCCGCCTCGATGAAGTCACCGACGATACGGTCCACGGGGCTGACCATCAGGTGCGCATCAATCGGCGCGGTGATGCCGTACTTGCGCAATGCGGCGCACACCATCGGGCCGATGGTCAGGTTGGGTACGTAGTGGTTGTCCATGACATCGAAGTGCACGAAGTCGGCACCGGCGGCCAACACCTTGTCCACTTCCTCACCCAGGCGGGCGAAGTCGGCAGAGAGAATCGATGGAGCAATGACGAAGGGCTGCATGACGCACCTTTTTTGAGCTAAATCACGATGGCGCGCATTGTATACCTCATGCTTTGCTGCGCGCACCGTGACCTATCTCAACGGTTAGTAAGCTGCCCGGTAGATTTTTTCGATATCGGCGGGGCTGAGCTTGCGCGGGTTGTTGCGCATCAAGCGCTCAATACCTGCGGCTTCACTGGCCATGGCCGGGATGGCGTCCTCGGGCACGCCGAAACTGCGCAGGCCGGACGGGATCTCCACCGCCGCACACAGTCGCGTCATCGCCGCTACCGCCTGGTCGGCAGCGTCATTCACGCTCAGCCCGGCGATATTGACGCCCATGGCCTGGGCAATGTCCTGCATGCGCTCGACGCAGGCCAATTTGTTCCAATGCATGACATACGGCAATAACAGCGCGTTGCTTACGCCATGGGCAATATTGAAGCGCCCGCCCAACGGGTACGCCAGCGCATGCACGGCACCGACGCCCGCGTTGCCAAAGGCCATGCCGGCCATCAGGCTGGCGGTGGCCATGTCGTCACGGGCCTGCAGGTTCGCCGGGTTGGCGTAAGCCTTGGGCAACGCGCTGGCAATCAACTTGATCGCACCGATGGCCAGGGCATCGGTAATCGGCGAGGCATTCAGCGACAGGTAGGACTCGATGGCGTGCACCAAGGCATCAACGCCACTGGCGGCCGTGACACCCCGTGGGCAGGTCAGGGTCATTTGCGGGCTGATCAGCGCGACATCCGGCAGCAAGTAATCGCTGACGATGCCTTTTTTCAGCTGTGCAGCCTTGTCGGACAGTATCGCCACATTGGTCACCTCCGAGCCGGTGCCGGCCGTGGTGGGGATGGCGATCAACGGCGGGCCTTTGCGCGGCACCTGATCGACGCCAAACAAGTCCGCCAGTGCGCCGTGATAACCGGCATAGGCCGCCACGCTCTTGGCGATGTCGATAGCACTGCCGCCGCCCACACCGATCAGGCCATCATGCCCGCCTTCGCGGTACGCCCGCATGCAGTCTTCGACGATGGCAATTTCCGGGTCGGGCAGCACGCGGTCGAAAATCTCATAGGCTCGATCGCCCAGGTGCTCCAGGGCCAGCGCCACGGTGCCGGACTGGACCAGCGCGGCGTCGGTGACGATCAGCGGGTTATCCACATCCAGGCGCGTGAGCTCGGCAGCCAGTTGCTCGATGGCACCTGCGCCGGTCAGCAGTTTGTGGGCGATCTTGAATGAGGAGGTACTCATGTGCGCGGCCTCTTATGAATGGTGGGCTGGCACAAGGATAGCTGCCCCTGGCGTGTTGTCTGCCATTCATTGGTTGAATGGCCGCGCCGCGACCATCAAGACAGCTAACAAACCGCGGATAGCCTGTCGGTAGCGAGAACCGCGCCTCATACCCCTGACAAATACCGACCAACCCATTAGGCTGCTGGAATCACTTCTGGCCGGGAATCAACGATGCTTTTTCTTCACCGTTCGGCACTGCCAGCATTGTGCCTGTCACTGCTGTTTACCAGCGTCTTGCCTGTTCAGGCCGAGGATGCGCCCTCGCCTGCCGTCGAAAAACCGGCTGAACGCCAGCCTTTGCCCGAGCGTAGCCAGCAAGAAGCCAGTGCGCTCGAACGCCAGGTGCCGCAGCAGGAGCAACAACAATTGCAGGCGGGTAGCGATTCGTTCCTGGCGCTGTGGAAACCTGCCAACAGCGCCGAAGCCGAGGGTGTGGTGATCCTCATACCCAGTGCTGGGGAGAACGCGGACTGGCCGCAGGCCATCGCGCCTCTGCGGCGCAAGTTGCCGGACGCCGCCTGGAGCACCCTCAGTCTGTCACTGCCTGACGTCAGTGTGGACACCCTGCCGCCACGGGTCATCGAACCGCCGACAGCGGCGGTCGACACCAGCAGCAAGGAAGGCAGCACCGCAGCCAAGCCGGTCGAACAGGCCGCCAGCGCCGAGGCCGAAGGCACTGACCCGGCGGTGGTGCCGGGGGCGGATGAACAGGACAAGACCGACGCCAAGCGCATCTTCGACCGTATCGACGCCGCCGTCGCCTTCGCTCAGACCCAAAGCGCACGCAGCGTGGTGTTGCTCGGCCATGGCACCGGCGCCTGGTGGGCCGCACGCTACCTCAGCGAGAAACAACCCTCCCAGGTGCAGAGATTGGTGATGGTGGCCGGCAAGACGCCTGCGGCTCGCCAACCGGACCTGCAACAACTGGCGCCGGCTTTGAAGGTGCCCACGGCGGATGTGTTCTATCAAGAGGGCGCTCAGGATCGCAAAAACGCCCAGGAACGACTTCAGGCGGCCAAGCGCTCGAAGAATGACGGCTATAAGCAGGTGTCGCTCACGGCGTTGCCCGGTAATAGCGCGGCGCAGCAAGAACAGTTGTACCGCAGGGTTCGCGGGTGGTTGAGCCCGCAGGGCGGCGCAGACTGACAGGGCAACATCGCTTTCTGTAGGAGCGAGCTTGCTCGCGAAAAACGTCAACGATAATGCGTGCTTCATGAATAAACGCGGCGCCTGGGAGTTTTTCGCGAGCAAGCTCGCTCCTACAACATGGAGTTGAGTGGCGATAGCCTCAGCGAAAATCCCGCCGTTCACGAATCAAGGCATAGGCATTGTGCAACTCTCGGGTTCGCTCGGTCGCCTCACGCACTTGCGCAGGGCTGGCTCCCGTGCCGGCGATCTTGTCCGGATGGTGGCGGCTGAGCAGGCGGCGGTAGGCGCGCTTGATCACCGATGGTTCAGTGGTTGCCGTCACCCCCAAAATACGCAACGCCTCCTGATAGGCACCGCCACGATTGGCCAGTGGCTTGCGCTCCGGCGCGTAATCGCTCGCCAATGCCTGCAGCTGTTGCGGCGTCCAGCCCAGCCACTTGCCCCACTGGTCGATCAGGTCGCGCTCGGCGGCATCCGCCCGACCGTCCGCCCACGCCATGCGCCAACAGGCGCGCAGCACGCCTTCCGCCGCATGGGGCTGCGTCTTGAGCACCCGCAGGTAACTGCGTACCCGGTCGCTGCCGGACTTGCCTCGGTTGAAGGCGCTTATCGCGCGGCGCTGGGCCGGCTCAGTCATGTCCAGTGCACGCATTTCCTGGCGCGCTTGCTGGATATGCCCATCGACTACCCGGCCGTTACTCTTGGCCAAGCGCCCCAGCAGCACAAACAACAGTTCATCGTTGCGCAAGGCCGGGCGCCCACCCAGGCGTTCACGCAACTGCGCCCAGCTGTGCAATTGCAGGCGGCGATCCAGCGCCTGCCCCAGCAATGCCCCCAACAGAGCCCCCGGGATACTGGCAATGGCAAAGCCAGCCCCGGCGCCGATCAGCGTCCCTGGCCACAACATCCTACTGCCCCGCTGTCAGCAAGGTTTCGACCTGCGCCAGTCGCTCCAGCGTCCCTACATCCACCCAGCGTCCTGCCATGTGCTCCCCCGTTACCAAACCTTTGGCCATGGCCTCGCGCAACAGCGGGGCCAGCTTGAAGGCACCGGCGCTGCAACCCGCGAACAATTTAGGGTCGAGCACTGAAATGCCACTGAAGGTCAGGTTATCGGCACCGGGCGCGGCATCATGAAGCACGCCGTGATCCAGGTAGAAATCCCCGCCCGACGGGTGGTGCGCTGGGTTGTCGACCATCACCAAGTGCGCCAGGCCACGGATCGGCTGCTTGAGCTGGGTGAAATCGTAGTCCGTCCAGATATCGCCATTGACCACCAGAAACGGTTCGTCGCCCAGCAGCGGCAACGCCTGGAATATCCCGCCCCCCGTCTCCAGCGGTTCACCCTCTGGGGAGTAGCGGATGCGCAGACCAAACTGGGCGCCGTCGCCCAAGTAGTTTTCAATCTGCTGGCCAAGCCATGCGTGGTTGATCACGATCTCGGTAAAGCCGGCCTTCGCCAAGGCTTCAAGGTGATACTCGATCAACCGCTTGCCGCCGGCTTGCACCAGCGGCTTGGGCGTATGCAGGGTGAGCGGACGCATGCGTTCGCCCTTTCCCGCCGCCAGGATCATCGCCTTCATACGCTGGCCTCGGCAGGTTCGCGCAGGCTGGCGAGCAATTCGCCCAGGTCACTCAACTCAGGTCGGTCGGCCAGCACCGCTTCTATATAAGCAAAGAACCGCGGCACGTCGGCCAGGTAGCGTGGCTTGCCGTCGCGGTGGCAGATACGCGAAAAGATGCCGATGACCTTGAGGTGACGCTGCACGCCCATCAGGTCGCTGGCACGCAGGAACTCTTCAAAGTCGTCCTGTACGGGAATGCCCAACTGCCCGGCACGCTGCCAATAGCCACGCTGCCATTCGCGCACGCGGGCCTGGGGCCAACTGAGGAAGGCGTCCTTGAACAGGCAGGTAATGTCATAGGTCACCGGCCCGTAGACCGCGTCCTGGAAATCCAGCACGCCAGGGCTTGGCTCACTGATCATCAGGTTGCGCGGCATGTAGTCGCGGTGCACCAGCACCTTGGGCTGGGCCAGGGCGCTGTCGATCAACTGCTGGCTGGCACGTTGCCAAAGGGCCTGTTGCTCAGCGTCGAGGTTGATGCCCAGGTGACGACGCACGTACCATTCCGGGAACAATTCCAGCTCGCGACGCAATAAGGCCACGTCATAACTGGGCAACGGCGCATCCATCGGCAATTGCTGGAACGCCAACAGCGCGTCGATGGCATCGGCAAATAATTGGTCGGCGTTTTCACCGTCAATCACGTCCAGATAGGTTTTTGTGCCCAGGTCATTGAGCAAAAGAAAGCCTCGGGGCAAATCTTCTGCATAAATTTTTGGCACATTTATTCCCGATTTCGCGAGCAAATGCGCGATATCGACGAAAGGTTTGCAGTTTTCCTGAGGGGGTGGCGCGTCCATGACGATGAACGTATGGGCACCGCCCTCCCATCGGAAGTAACGCCTGAAACTCGCGTCGCTGCTGGCCGCGGTCAATGTGGCCGGGGGCACGGGGCCCCAGTCCTGAGCGTTGAAGAGGATCGGCAACTGCTCATCCAGCCAGACTTCCAGCTGTTGTAAACGTAGATCGTGCTCGGGCATTACAAGGGTCTCCGACGGCGCTAGCCGTCAAGCGGGGCATGCTTTATTATCACGCATCTTTTTCAGACCATCGAGAGGCGTGCGGCCCAAACCGCGGGCAGATGGCACGCAGGAAGCCCGGACTAATAAGATGGCATTGAAATCCCCCGCGTTTCGTAGAAAATTTCCGTTGCTGGTAACCGGCAGTCTGCTGGCCTTGCAACCTTTCGCCACCTCATTCGTGGTCGCCGCGGAACAGTATGACTGCTCAGTCTCTGCTTCGGGTGCCTGGGATTGCGCGCCGAAGACGGCCGCCGCCCCATTGCCACCGCGCCCGGTGCATGACGGTGCTGCCGTCAGCTCGGCCAACAGCACGCCGCAAGGCAAAGCTGGCGGCAGCGTCGACGCCGAGCCCAAGACCATGCTGGTCACCGAAGCCAAGGGCCGTGGCCTGCGTTCGCGCAGTGCCGACTACAGCCACCTGGACTGGGTACCTCGCGACAAGCTGACCGCAGCACAGTTGGCCGAAACCGGCCCTTACTGCGGCGGCGCGTACATCGAGCCGACTCGTCCTGGCATGAACGACAAGACGAACAAGAGCGATGCACCGACCTTCATCGGCGCCAAGGCCTCTCGTTACGAGCAGGAGCAGCAGGTCGCTACCCTGGCCGGTGACGTGGTCATGCGCCAGGGCAGCATGCAGCTGGAAGCGGACGAAGCCAGCCTGTACCAGGCCGAGAACCGTGGCGAACTGAACGGCAAAGTGCGCCTGCGCGACAACGGTGCCCTGATCGTGGGCGACCATGCCCAGGTCCAGCTCGACACCGGCGCCGCCCAGATCGACAACGCCGAATACGTGATGCACAAGTCGCGCATCCGCGGTAACGCGCTGTACGCCAAGCGTGCCGAGAACGCGATCATCCGTCTCAAGGACGGTACGTACACCACCTGCGAGCCGGACAGCAACGCCTGGCAGCTCAAGGGCAACAACATCACGTTGAACCCGGCCACCGGTTTCGGTACGGCGACCAACGCGACGTTGCGGGTCAAGAACATCCCGATCCTGTACACCCCGTACATCTACTTCCCGATCGACGACCGTCGTCAATCCGGCTTCCTGCCGCCGAGCTTCAGCACCGGTGGGGAAACTGGCTTTACGCTGGTAACGCCGTACTACTTCAACCTGGCACCAAACTACGATGCCACGTTGTACCCGCAGTACATGACCAAGCGTGGCTTGTTGATGGAGGGCGAATTCCGCTATCTGACCAAGTCGAGTGAAGGGCAGTTTGGTGGGGCTTACCTCAACGACGATAACGACGAGCGCAAGAACCAGACCGACTACGAAAAGACCCGCTATATGCTCAATTGGCAGCATAAGGGCGGGTTGGATTCGCGTCTGACGTCGCAGGTGGATTACACCCGGATCAGCGATCCTTATTACTTCCAGGATTTGAAGTCGTTTGAGGAAGGGGTTGAGAGCCAGGACTTCCTGAACCAGCAAGGTTCCCTGACGTACCGGGGCGACTCATATCAGGCTCGCCTGAATCTCCAGGCATACCAGTTAGCGACGATTTCTCAGATCACACCGTATGATCGGTTGCCGCAGCTCACTCTCAACGGTCAATTGCCATTCCATCCGGGTGGCTTGAACTTTAGTTATGAGACTGAAGCCGTCCGCTTTGATCGTGACTTGGAAAATGGCACCTTTACCGACGAGAACGGTGCAGTGACACCTCGTTTGGATACCAATGTCAGAGGGCTCACCCGCGCAAACGGCACGCGTTTAAACGTTGCGCCAGCGGTTGAATACCCGATGAACTGGACTTACGGTTTTATTACGCCGAAGCTCAAGTACGTCTATACAAAGTATGACTTGGACCTTGATACGATCGGTAAAAACTCACTGGCTGCCGGAGATAAATTCAAAAGCTCCCAAGACCGTGCGGTACCTATCGCCAGCGTAGACAGCGGTCTGTACTTTGATCGCAAAACCAATTGGTTCGGTAAGGACTTTAACCAGACCCTGGAACCGCGGGCGTACTACCTCTACGTACCGAACAAGGACCAAAGCGATATTCCGGTTTTTGATACCAGTGAATATTCGTTCAGCTACTCCTCGCTGTTCCGTGACAACCGCTTCAGCGGCTCCGACCGGATTGGTGACGAAAACAAATTATCCTTGGGCGTCACCAGTCGCTGGATCGAAGACAACGGCTTCGAACGCCAACGTGTTTCCGTAGGCCAAGCGCTGTACTTTAAGGATCGCGAAGTTCAACTGCCGGGCGTACTGGCCGCCGATCGCGACGATGCTCGCGCCGATGTCTCACCTATTGCCTTGGAATACGAGTTCCGCTTTAACCGTGACTGGCGCGCCACAGCTGACTATAACTGGGACACTGAAAGCCATGCCCCACGCTCTGGCAGCGCGATGTTTCACTACCAGCCGGAAGACAACCCGAACAAGGTCGTCAACCTTGGTTACCGCTATCGCAACGACCAAGTGGTCTACAACCAGCTGACCGGTAAATGGCAATTTGGTGGCGACTATGGCCAGCCAGGCGATCCGAACTTCGTGAAGGATTACTACAAAATCCAGCAACACGACTTCTCGATGATGTGGCCGATCATTCCCCAGTGGAACTTGATCACCCGCTGGCAGTACGACTATGCCCGCAACCGCACCCTGGAAGCCTTCGGTGGTTTCGAGTACGACAACTGCTGCTGGAAACTGCGTGTCATCAACCGTTACTGGGTTTCCAACGATGAATATACCCAGATCGCCCCGCTTAACGAAAAGGGTGACCACGGGCTCTTCTTCCAGATCGTCCTCAAAGGACTCGGCGGCCTGACCGGCGCCAAGGTAGAGAGCTTCCTCGACAAAGGCATTGAAGGTTATCGTGAACGTGAAGACAAAGCTTTCTGAGTGTTTGCGCCCGCTAGTGCTGGGCGCGCTGTTCCTGGGTACTGTGTCGGCACACGCCGCGGTTCAACAGCTGGATAAAGTAGCGGCCATCGTCGACAACGACGTGATCATGCAGAGCCAGCTGGACCAACGGGTCAAGGAAGTTCAGCAAACCATCGCCAAGCGTGGCGGTGGTGTGCCACCGAGCAGCGTCCTGGAACCCCAGGTACTGGAACGTCTGATCGTCGAAAACCTGCAATTGCAGATTGGCGACCGTTCCGGCATCCGTATTTCGGACGAAGAACTGAACCAGGCCGTTGGCACCATCGCTCAGCGTAACAACATGAGCATTGATCAGTTCCGCGCCGCCCTGGCTCACGATGGTTTGTCCTATGAGGACGCCCGTGACCAGATCAAGCGTGAAATGATCATCAGCCGTGTGCGCCAGCGTCGTGTGGCTGAGCGGGTTCAGGTGTCCGAGCAGGAAGTGAAGAACTTCCTGGCTTCGGACCTGGGCAAGATGCAGCTCTCCGAAGAGTTGCACTTGGCCAATATCCTGATTCCAACCCCGGACGCAGCCAACTCTGAGCAGCTCAATGCCGCTGCCGCTAAAACCCAGGCGATCTACGAGCGCCTGAAAGCGGGTGCAGACTTTGCCCAGATGGCCATTGCTCAGTCCGGCAGCGACAACGCTCTTGAAGGCGGTGACATGGGCTGGCGTAAAGCCGCTCAATTGCCACCTCCGTTTGATCGCGAATTGAGCGCCATGGAAGTCGGCGGCATTACCCAGCCAGCACGCACTCCGGGTGGTTTCATCATCCTGAAGTTGCTGGAGCGCCGCGGCGGCGAAACCTCGTTGAAAGACGAAGTCCATGTTCGTCACATCCTGGTCAAACCGAGCGAAATCCGCACCGAGGCCCAAACCAAGGAACTGGCGCAGAAGATCTACGACCGCATTGAAAGCGGTGAAGACTTCGCCACCCTGGCCAAAAGCTTCTCGGAAGACCCAGGTTCTGCCCTCAACGGCGGCGACCTGAACTGGATCGACCCGAAAGCCCTGGTGCCTGAGTTCCAGCAGGTTATGGCCGAGACACCGCAAGGCGTATTGTCCAAGCCGTTCAAGACTCAGTACGGCTGGCATGTGCTGGAAGTCCTTGGCCGTCGCGCCACGGACAACACCACCCAGGCCCGCGAGCAACAAGCCCTGACCGTGTTGCGTAACCGCAAATACGACGAAGAGCTGCAAACCTGGCTGCGTCAGATCCGTGACGAAGCTTATGTAGAGAACAAGCTGCCAGGCGCCGAGCAAACAGGCACCGACCAGGCACCCCAGTGAAACCCCAGCGTTTCGCGCTGACACCCGGCGAGCCGGCCGGCATTGGTCCAGACCTGTGCCTGCTGCTCGCCTCGCAACCCCAGCCACACCCCCTGATTGCCATTACCAGCCGCGACCTGCTCCTTGAGCGGGCCGCGCAGCTGGGTGTGGCCGTCAACCTGCTGGACGCAGCGCCGGGCAACTGGCCCGACCTGCCGGCCCCCGCCGGTAGCCTGTATGTGTGGGACACCCCGCTGCAGGCCAAGGTAGTGGCCGGGCAGTTGAACACGGCCAACGCGGCATTTGTGCTGGAGACGTTGACCCGTGCGGGCCAAGGCTGCATCGACGGCGACTTTGCCGGCATGATCACCGCACCCGTGCACAAAGGCGTGATCAACGAATCCGGCATCGCCTTTTCCGGCCATACCGAATTCCTCGCCGAACTGACCCATACCGCTCAAGTGGTGATGATGCTCGCCACCCGTGGCCTGCGTGTGGCCCTGGTGACCACCCACTTGCCGCTGCGTGAAATCGCCGATGCCATCACTGCCGAACGTGTGGAGCGTGTCACGCGCATCCTGCACAGCGACCTGCAACACAAGTTCGGCATTGCCCATCCGCGTATCCTGGTGTGTGGGCTCAACCCCCACGCCGGTGAAGGCGGCCACTTGGGCCATGAAGAAATCGACATCATTGAACCGACATTAGAGCGCCTGCGCCAAGAAGGCATGGACCTACGCGGCCCATTGCCTGCAGACACTCTGTTTACCCCCAAATATCTGGAGCACTGCGACGCAGTGCTGGCGATGTACCACGACCAGGGGCTGCCTGTGCTGAAATACAAAGGCTTTGGCGCCGCAGTCAACGTGACACTGGGCCTGCCGATCATCCGCACCTCCGTCGACCATGGCACCGCCCTGGACCTCGCAGGCAGCGGCAAGATCGATACCGGCAGCCTGCACGTGGCCCTGGAAACCGCCTATCAGATGGCCGAGACCCGTATATGACTGAGCATTACCAACACCGGGCGCGCAAGCGCTTCGGGCAAAACTTCCTGCACGACGCTGGCGTGATCGATCGCATCCTGCGCTCCATCCATGCCAAGCCTGAAGACCGCCTGCTGGAAATCGGCCCGGGCCAGGGCGCGCTGACCCAAGGCTTGCTGGCCAGCGGTGGGCAACTGGACGTGGTGGAACTGGACAAGGATTTGATTCCGATCCTCAACCAGCAGTTCGCCGGCAAAGCCAACTTCAACCTGCACCAGGGCGATGCGCTGAAGTTCGACTTCAACAGCCTTAACGCTGCGCCTAACAGCCTGCGGGTAGTCGGCAACCTGCCGTACAACATTTCCACGCCGCTGATTTTCCACCTGCTGAACAACGCCGGGATCATCCGCGACATGCACTTCATGCTGCAAAAGGAAGTGGTGGAACGTCTGGCGGCCGGCCCCGGTGGTGGTGACTGGGGCCGCTTGTCGATCATGGTCCAATATCACTGCCGCGTAGAGCACCTGTTCAACGTCGGCCCGGGCGCGTTCAACCCGCCGCCGAAGGTCGATTCGGCCATCGTGCGCCTGGTGCCGCATGCCGTACTGCCGCACCCGGCCAAGGATCACAAACTGCTGGAGCGTGTGGTACGCGAAGCGTTCAACCAACGCCGCAAGACCCTGCGTAACACCCTCAAGGCCCTGCTGAGCAACGCTGAAATCGAAGCCGCCGGCGTCGACGGCGGTCTGCGCCCCGAGCAACTGGACCTGGCCGCGTTCGTGCGCTTGGCTGACCAGCTTGCCATCCAGCCAGCGCCGTCAATGGAATGACAAAACTGTAGGAGCGAGCTTGCTCGCGAAGAATTAACAGGCGCCACGTTTTTTCAGACTGAACGCGTTATCGTTAACGACCTTCGCGAGCAAGCTCGCTCCTACAGAGCATCAGACAGCATGTCTGGCCTAGTGCCCTCCTCTTGGCCTAGACTGACCCGCATCTGCTGTCCTTCGCTTTTAAGGCCTCTTGCATGTCCGATCCTCGCTATCAGATCGACGTCAGCGTCGTTACCCGCTTCCTGGCGGACCAATCACAACCCGAACATAACCGCTTCGCCTTTGCCTACACCATTACGGTGAAGAACAACGGGCTGGTGCCGGCCAAGCTGCTGTCGCGCCACTGGGTCATCACCGATGGCGACGGCCAGGTCGAGGAAGTGCGCGGAGCAGGCGTTGTCGGCCAACAGCCGTTGATCGACGTCGGCACCAGCCACACTTATAGCAGCGGCACGGTGATGACCTCCAAGGTCGGCACCATGCAAGGCTCGTATCAAATGAAGGCCACCGACGGCCAACTGTTCGACGCAATCATCAAGCCCTTCCGCCTGGCCGTACCAGGAGCCCTGCACTGATGGCGACGTACGCGGTCGGCGACCTGCAAGGCTGCCTGGACCCTCTCAAGCGCCTGCTGGAGCGCGTAGCCTTCGACCCGGCAAATGATCGCTTGTGGCTGGTGGGCGACTTGGTCAACCGCGGCCCACAGTCCCTGGAAACCCTGCGCTACCTCTATAGCCTGCGCGACTCTCTGGTATGCGTACTGGGCAACCATGACCTGCACTTGCTTGCGGCCGGCAACAACATCGAGCGCCTCAAAAAAGGCGACACCCTGCGGGAAATCCTCGAAGCCCCAGACCGCGCTCAACTGCTCGACTGGCTGCGCCGGCAAAAACTCATGCACTACGATGAAGGCCGCAACATGGCCTTGGTGCATGCCGGCATCCCGCCCCAGTGGTCACTGAAAAAAGCCCTCAAATGCGCTGCCGAAGTTGAAACTGCCTTGGCCGATGACAACCTGTACACCGCGTACCTCGACGGCATGTACGGCAACGACCCAGTGAAGTGGGACAACGACCTCACGGGCGTGGCCCGCCTACGAGTGATCACCAACTACTTCACGCGCATGCGCTTCTGCACGGCCGAAGGCAAACTGGACCTCAAAAGCAAGGAAGGCGCCGACACCGCCCTCCCCGGCTACCAGCCCTGGTTCGCCTACAAGGAACGCAAGACCCGCGACACAAAGATCATCTTTGGCCACTGGGCCGCGCTGGAAGGCAAGTGCGATGAGCCCGGCGTGTTCGCCCTCGACACCGGCTGCGTGTGGGGCGGTGCCATGACCCTGATGAACATCGACACGGGCGAACGCCTCGACTGCCAGTGCGAATCACCTCTTTCCATTACCCCGCCGGCCGCCGCCAAGCCCTAGGAGCCCGCTATGACCGAATTCAAACGTATTCCCCCCGAACAAGCCCAGGCCCTGCGCGAGCAAGGTGCCGTAGTCGTCGACATCCGCGACCAGCCCACTTATGCCGCCGCTCACATCACCGGCGCCCAGCACTTGGATAACGTCAACATCGCCGACTTCATCCGCGCCGCAGACCTCGATGCGCCGCTGATCGTGGCCTGCTACCACGGCAATTCCAGCCAGAGCGCAGCCGCCTATCTGGTCAGCCAGGGTTTCGCCGACGTCTATAGCCTGGACGGCGGGTTTGAGCTGTGGCGTGCGACCTTTCCTTCGGAAATTTCTTCAGGCGATTCGCAATAATTTTTTTCACACCCCGCTACCCCGCGTGACGCTTGGGCTTGCGCCGTTTCTGACGAACGGCGCAGCCAAACTAATTGCGCATCGCGCCTTGACCTCCCGGATTCCGAACTATCCTTAAGCGCAGGCCATCCGAATCAGGGGAGAGCCGGTACACCGGCGTTCGGGTCATCGGTAGCGTTTCAGGGTGTTCTGGGGGGAAAACAGCCATTGGCGTGCGTCAATGGCTGCCAGCATCGACTGATTGATCCGGCGTCGGCTCCACGTATCGAGCGAGGTGACGACGTCATGAGTATCTTTAGCCACTTCCAACAACGCTTCGCGTCCACACAGCAGGAAGAACTCACGCTTCAGGAGTATCTCGAGCTGTGCAAACAGGACCGCAGCACCTACGCCTCTGCCGCCGAACGCCTGCTACTGGCGATTGGCGAGCCAGAACTGGTGGAAACCGCCAATAATTCGCGCCTGTCGCGGATATTTTCCAACAAGGTGATCCGCCGCTATCCGGCCTTTGAAGACTTCCATGGAATGGAAGAATGCATCGACCAGATCGTTTCCTACTTCCGCCATGCCGCCCAAGGCCTGGAAGAGAAGAAGCAGATCCTCTACCTGCTCGGCCCGGTCGGCGGCGGCAAGTCGTCCCTGGCGGAAAAGCTCAAACAATTGATCGAGAAGGTGCCCTTCTATGCGATCAAGGGCTCGCCCGTCTTCGAGTCGCCCCTGGGCCTGTTCAACGCCACGGAAGATGGCGCGATCCTCGAGGAAGACTTCGGCATACCGCGGCGCTATCTAAACACCATCATGTCGCCGTGGGCCACCAAGCGCCTGGCCGAGTTTGGCGGCGATATCAGCCAGTTCCGTGTGGTGAAACTCTACCCGTCGATCCTCAACCAGATCGGCGTGGCCAAGACCGAACCCGGCGATGAAAACAACCAGGACATTTCGGCGCTGGTGGGCAAGGTCGATATCCGCAAACTGGAAGAATTCCCACAAAACGATGCCGATGCCTACAGCTACTCGGGCGCATTGTGCCGGGCCAACCAGGGCCTGATGGAATTCGTGGAGATGTTCAAGGCACCGATCAAGGTGCTGCACCCACTGCTGACCGCTACCCAGGAAGGCAACTACAACAGTACTGAGGGCCTGGGGGCGATTCCGTTTACCGGGATCCTGCTGGCCCACTCCAACGAATCGGAATGGCATACCTTCCGCAACAACAAGAACAACGAAGCCTTCATCGACCGGATCTATATCGTCAAGGTGCCGTACTGCCTGCGGGTCAGCGATGAAATCAAGATTTACGACAAGCTGCTGTTCAACAGCTCCCTGGCCAAGGCCCACTGCGCGCCCGACACCCTGAAAATGCTTGCCCAGTTCACTGTGCTGTCGCGCCTCAAGGAGCCGGAGAACTCCAATATCTATTCGAAGATGCGCGTCTACGACGGCGAAAACCTCAAGGACACCGACCCCAAGGCCAAGTCGATCCAGGAGTACCGTGACACAGCCGGTGTGGACGAGGGCATGAACGGTCTGTCGACACGCTTTGCGTTCAAGATCCTGTCCAAAGTTTTCAACTTCGACCCTCACGAGATCGCCGCCAACCCGGTGCACTTGCTCTATGTGCTGGAACAGCAGATTGAACAGGAGCAGTTCCAGGCCGAAACCCGCGAGCGCTACCTGCGCTTCCTCAAGGAATACCTGGCGCCGCGCTACATCGAGTTTATCGGCAAGGAAATCCAGACCGCTTACCTGGAGTCTTACAGCGAGTACGGCCAGAACATCTTCGACCGCTACGTGCTGTACGCCGATTTCTGGATCCAGGACCAGGAATACCGCGACCCGGAAACCGGCGAAATCCTCAATCGCGTGGCCCTCAACGAAGAATTGGAAAAGATCGAGAAACCCGCCGGCATCAGCAATCCGAAGGATTTCCGCAACGAAATCGTCAACTTCGTACTGCGCGCCCGTGCCAACAACAACGGCAAGAACCCCACTTGGCTCAGCTACGAGAAGCTGCGAGTGGTCATCGAGAAGAAAATGTTCTCCAACACCGAGGACCTGCTGCCCGTCATCAGCTTCAACGCCAAAGCCAGCAAGGAGGATCAGCAAAAACACAACGACTTCGTCACACGCATGGTCGAGCGAGGCTATACCGACAAACAGGTACGGCTACTCTCCGAGTGGTATCTGCGGGTTCGCAAATCGCAGTAAGGCAGCGGCAAGCGCGCACTGCCAGGCAACCGGCCTGGCAGGCGACCGCTTGTCCCTAAGCTTCCAGCTCGCGGCTTGAAGCTTGTAACGTGAAGCTGCCCGGAGGGCTCCCTATGAGCTATGTGATCGACCGACGCCTCAATGGCAAGAACAAGAGCACGGTAAACCGCCAGCGTTTCCTGCGGCGTTACCGTGACCACATCAAAAAGGCGGTAGAAGAGGCCGTCAGCCGCCGTTCCATCACCGACATGGAGCATGGCGAACAAATCAGTATTCCCGGCCGGGACATCGACGAACCGGTGCTCCACCATGGCCGCGGCGGCAAACAGACCGTGGTGCACCCCGGCAACAAGGAATTCACCACCGGCGAACATATCCAGCGCCCGCAAGGCGGTGGCGGTGGTAAAGGCCCGGGCAAGGCCGGCAACTCTGGCGAAGGCATGGACGAGTTCGTGTTCCAGATCACCCAGGAAGAATTCCTCGAATTCATGTTCGAAGACCTGGAATTGCCCAACCTGGTCAAGCGCAATCTCACCGGCACCGACACCTTCAAGACCGTACGCGCAGGCATCAGCAACGAGGGCAACCCTTCGCGTATCAACATCATCCGCACCCTGCGTTCAGCCCATGCCCGGCGCATCGCCCTGTCCGGCAGCAGCCGCGCCAAACTCAAGCAGGCCAAGGAAGAGTTGGCACGTTTGAAGCGCGAAGAACCGGACAACTTCGGCGATATCCAGGAAATAGAGGCGGAAATCGAAAAACTCAGCGCGCGCATTCACCGCGTGCCGTTCCTCGATACCTTTGACTTGAAATACAACCTGCTGGTCAAGCAACCCAACCCCAGCTCCAAGGCTGTAATGTTCTGCCTGATGGACGTTTCCGGCTCCATGACCCAGGCCACCAAGGACATCGCCAAGCGTTTCTTTATCCTGCTGTACCTGTTCCTGAAACGGAACTACGACAAGATCGACGTCGTGTTCATCCGCCATCACACCAGCGCCCGGGAAGTGGACGAAGAGGAGTTTTTCTACTCGCGGGAAACCGGCGGCACCATCGTTTCCAGTGCACTGAAGCTGATGCAGGAGATCATGGCAGAGCGCTACCCCGCCAACGAGTGGAACATCTACGCCGCCCAAGCTTCTGACGGCGACAACTGGAACGACGACTCGCCGATCTGCCGGGACATTTTGATCAACCAGATCATGCCGTTCGTGCAGTACTACACTTACGTCGAAATCACCCCCCGTGAGCACCAGGCCCTGTGGTTCGAATACGAGCGCATCGGCGAAGCCTTTGCCGACACGTTCGCCCAGCAGCAACTGGTCTCGGCCGGCGATATCTACCCGGTCTTCCGTGAACTCTTCCAGCGCAGGTTAGTGACATGACCGCCAAAAAAGAGAACAAGCGCCAACCCATTTCCACCGGCTCCGAGTGGACCTTCGAACTGATCCAGGCCTATGACCGGGAAATCAGCCGTATCGCGGCGGGTTATGCCCTGGATACCTACCCCAACCAGATAGAAGTCATCACGGCTGAACAGATGATGGATGCCTATGCCTCGGTGGGCATGCCGCTGGGCTATCACCATTGGTCCTACGGGAAACACTTCCTCAGTACCGAGAAGTCCTACACCCGTGGCCAGATGGGCCTGGCCTACGAGATCGTGATCAACTCCGACCCGTGCATCGCGTACCTGATGGAAGAAAACACCATCTGCATGCAGGCGCTGGTAGTGGCCCATGCCTGCTATGGGCATAACAGTTTCTTCAAGGGCAATTACCTGTTTCGCACCTGGACCGATGCCAGTTCGATCATCGATTACCTGGTGTTCGCCAAGCAATACATCATGCAGTGCGAGGAGCGCCACGGTATCGATGCGGTGGAAGACCTGTTGGACTCCTGCCATGCGCTGATGAATTACGGGGTTGATCGCTATAAACGCCCGTATCCGATTTCTGCCGAGGAGGAGCGGCTGCGCCAGAAAGAACGCGAGGAGCACCTGCAGAAACAGATCAACGACCTGTGGCGCACCATCCCCAAGCGCGCCGACAAAAACAGCGACAAGGACAATGCACGCTTCCCCGCCGAACCTCAGGAAAACATCCTGTATTTCCTGGAAAAACACGCACCGCTGCTGGAACCCTGGCAGCGCGAAATCGTGCGTATCGTGCGCAAGATCGCGCAATATTTTTATCCACAGCGCCAAACCCAGGTGATGAACGAAGGCTGGGCTACCTTCTGGCATTACACCCTGATGAACGACCTGTACGACGAAGGCCTGGTCACGGACGGCTTTATGATGGAGTTCCTCACGTCCCACACCAGCGTGGTCTTTCAGCCAGGCTTCGACAGCCCGTATTACAACGGCATCAACCCCTATGCGCTGGGTTTTGCCATGTACCGCGATATTCGCCGTATGTGCGAGCATCCCACAGAGGAAGACCGCCGCTGGTTCCCGGAAATCGCCGGCAGCGACTGGCTATCGACCATCAAGTTCGCCATGAGCAGCTTCAAGGATGAGAGTTTTATCCTGCAGTACCTGTCGCCCCAGGTGATTCGCGACCTCAAGCTGTTCAGCATCCTGGACGACGACCTCAAGGATGACCTGGTGGTGCCTGCCATCCACGACGAACCCGGCTACCGTATCATTCGCGAAACCCTGGCCGCGCAATACAACCTCGGTAACCGCGAGCCTAATGTGCAGATCTACAGCATCGACGTGCGTGGCGACCGTTCGCTGACCTTGCGTCACCAGCAGCACGACCGCAAACCCTTGGGCGAATCCACTGAGGAAGTGCTCAAGCACCTGCATCGGCTCTGGGGTTTTGATATTCATCTGGAAACCCTGCAGGGCGACCAGGTGATGAAAACCCACCATGTACCACCGCGCAGCGATCATAACGACAACGACTACGGCCGCCTGGACATGGCCGTCGTTCATCTCTGAAACAGCAAAGCCTCCATTGGCCAGGCTCAGGCGTTATCCTGTGCCGCTAATGGAGGCTTTTTCATGAAAATCTACAAAGTCGGCGGCGCCGTGCGTGATCGCCTTCTGGGCATCGAGGTCACCGATATCGACCGCGTCGTCGTTGGCGCGACGGCCGAAGAGATGCTCGCCAAGGGCTATAAACCGGTGGGCGCCGATTTCCCGGTATTTCTCGACCCGAAGAACGGTGACGAATACGCCCTCGCTCGCACCGAACGCAAGAATGGCCGAGGTTACGGCGGCTTTATATTCCATGCGAGCCCCGACGTTACGCTGGAAGAAGACCTGATCCGGCGTGACCTGACCATCAATGCCATGGCGGAGGACGACGAGGGTAACCTGACTGATCCTTACCACGGGCAACGCGACCTTGAAGCGCGTATTTTGCGGCATGTTTCTCCCGCGTTCGCCGAAGATCCGCTCCGCGTCTTACGCGTTGCACGCTTCGCCGCGCGCTATGCGCCTCTGGGCTTCACAGTCGCCCCTGAGACCCTGGAGTTAATGCGCCAACTCAGTGAGTCCGGCGAGTTGGAGGCCCTTACCCCCGAACGCAGTTGGAAGGAAATCTCACGGGCGCTGATGGAAGCTCAACCCCAGGTATTTATCCAAGTACTGCGTGACTGCGACGCGCTGAAAACCTTGATGCCGGAGGTGGACGCGCTGTTCGGCGTGCCGCAGCCCGCAGCGCATCACCCAGAAATAGACACCGGGGTGCACACCTTGAGCGTGCTGGAGCAGGCCGCCCTACACAAGCAACCGCTGAGCGTGCGCTGGGCCTGCCTGCTGCATGACTTGGGCAAAGGCCTGACGCCTGTGGATAAGTTACCGCAGCATATTGCCCACGAGCAGCGCGGCCTGAAGCTGATCAAAGCGGTGAACGAGCGCTTCAAGGTGCCAAAGGATTGCCAGGAATTGGCCTTGCTCGTGGGGCAATATCATACCCATGGGCATCGTGCGCTAGAGCTCAAAGCCTCGACATTGCTGGAGTTGCTGCAAAGTTTCGACGTTTACCGTCGGCCGCAACGCTTTGAAGAATTCGTGGTGGCCTGCGAAATGGACGCTCGTGGCCGCCTGGGTTTTGAGCAACGCAGTTATCCACAGGCCGATTATTTGCGCGCAGCGGCAAAGGCCGCACGCGAAGTGCCGGTAGCCCCACTGCTGGAAAAAGGCTTCAAAGGCCCCGAACTGGGCGAAGCGCTCAAGCGCGAACGACTAAACGCATTGAAAGCCTACAAGGAACAGCAAAAGCCCTTGTAGGAGCGAGCTTGCTCGCGAAGAACCTCAACGATGACGCAGCGCCCTCAGGTTTTTCGCGAGCAAGCTCGGCGCCTACAACAGAGCTAGCGGCGTGAGTGGCTGCCCCTGCCACTCGAACGCCACAGGTGCCAGCACCTGATCAATCTGCGCGTCTCGCCACAACTGGCCCATCGTCTTGCCGGCCTCAGGATGCATACGCTCCGGCGCCATCATCGACAAAGGCCACAACACAAAGGCGTTTTTCAGAATTTCGGCTCGCGGCAGGACCAAGCCATCAAAATCGCCCACCAGATCGCCATACAACAACACATCGATATCCAGCGGCAGGCCTTTGCGGTCGGGCGCGTAGCGGCCATTGTCGGCCTCGATGGATTTCAAGCGGCGATCCAATTCCGTCAATGGCAGGTCGGTATAAGCCGATACCACCAGATTGAAAAACGGCCCGCTCTTGATACCCACCGGCTGGCTTTCGAACACCGCTGAACAGCGCATATCCGTCAAAAAGCCCGCCAACGCATCCAAGCCAGCGCATAAACGAGCCTCGCGCTCGATATTGCTGCCAAGCCCGAGGTAAACCTGAGTCAACGACATCCGCGCTCGATCTCCACGCCCACGCCCTTGGCAGCCGGTACCGCGCCGGGCTTGGTCAACTTGAGGTGCAGCCAGGGAATCTGGAATTCACTCATCAGCACTTCGGCCAGGCGCTCGGCAAAGGTTTCCACCAACTGGTACTGGGACTGCTCGGCAAAGGCCTGGATACGCGCAGACACCCTGGCGTAATCCAGTGCCAGGGTCAGGTCATCACCGGCCGCAGCTGGGCGATTATCCCAGGCGAAGCTCAGGTCCAGGCGCAGGCATTGCCGGATTCCGCGCTCCCAGTCGTAAGCCCCGATCACGGTGTCGACTTCCAGGCCTTCGATAAACACTCTGTCCAAGCACTTTTCTCCGCAGCACGACAAGGGCGCGATGCCCCGTTAGAATCAGGGCGTCCTCGCCCGGAATAGTTAGCATGTTTTGGTCACTGGCGATTTTCGCCTACCTGCTCGGCTCGCTGTCCTTCGCCATTTTGCTCAGCCGCTTGACGGGAAATCCCGACCCGCGAATGAGTGGCTCAGGCAATGCCGGCGCCACCAATATGTTGCGCCTGGCTGGCAAGAAACTCGCCGTCCTGACCTTGCTGGGCGACCTGTGCAAGGGCCTGCTGCCCGTGCTGATCGCCAGCCTCGTTGGCCTTAGCTTGCAACAGCAAGCCTGGGTGGGCCTATGTGCCGTCCTGGGCCACCTGTTCCCGTTGTACTTCCGTTTTCGCGGCGGCAAGGGCGTCGCCACGGCGGCCGGCATGCTGCTGGGCATCTACCCCCCTGCGGCGTTACTGGCCATGCTCGCCTGGCTGCTGACGTTCTACCTGACCCGCACCAGCTCGCTGGCCGCGCTGATTGCCACGCCACTGACCCTACCGTTGCTGGCCTGGCAGGAACCGCAAGCGCTGGTGCCGATGAGCGTGCTGACACTGCTGATCGTCTGGCGCCACCGCGGCAATCTACGCGACCTGTTTGCCGGGCGCGAACGGCATTTTTAAATACCCGCCCGAACCCGGCGCCCTCAACCCTTACAACGGCGGCAGTTGCTCCATCGGCCAGCGCGCCTGCACGCTGATCGCCAGGCTTTCGTGCTGCCCGGCCTGCAAGCGCTGGCAACCGGCGTAGGCGATCATCGCGCCGTTGTCAGTGCAGAACTCAGGGCGTGCGTAGAACACATTGCCATTCATGTCGCCGAGCATCGTTTCCAGGGAGCTACGCAATGCCTTGTTGGCGCTGACGCCGCCTGCGATCACCAGCCGCTTCATGCCCGCCTGTTTCAGGGCGCGCTTGCACTTGATGGTCAAAGTCTCCACCACAGCCTGCTGGAACGCCAGCGCGATGTCGCAACGGGCTTGTTGGCCGTCGCCCCCGGCGCTGACGCTCTGCTGCCAGGTGTTCAAGGCAGAAGTTTTCAAGCCGCTGAAACTGAACATCAAGCCAGGACGATCACACATCGGCCGCGGGAAGGTGTAGCGACCGGCAACACCGTTCTCAGCCAGGCGGGCGATTTCCGGACCGCCAGGATAATTAAGCCCCATCATCTTCGCGGTTTTGTCGAACGCTTCGCCGGCAGCATCGTCCAGCGACTCGCCCAACAGCGTGTATTGGCCGATCCCATCCACCTGAACCAGCTGCGTATGCCCGCCCGAAACCAACAAAGCGACGAACGGGAACTCTGGCGGTGTTTTTTCCAGCATGGGCGCCAATAAATGGCCTTCCATATGGTGCACGCCAAGGGCAGGAATGCCCCAGGCAAAGGCCAGCGCTTGGGCACAAGAGGCCCCAACCAGCAGGGCTCCGACCAATCCGGGCCCTGCCGTGTAGGCGATGGCATCGATCTCGGTTGCCACACAGCCGGCTTCATCCAGCACTTGGCGGATCAGCGGCAGCATGCGCTTGACGTGATCGCGGCTGGCAAGCTCCGGCACCACGCCGCCATAGGCGCGATGCAGGTCGATCTGACTGAACAGTGCATCGGCCAAAAGCCCGCGTTCACTGTCGTATAGTGCGACTCCGGTTTCGTCGCAGGAGGTTTCAAGTCCCAGTACTAGCATGGGTTTGCGCCTTGTAGAGGCTGAATTCGAAGGCGCGCATAATAGTCGCCACTCCCCCTCCCGACTAGCGGTTTTCGATCAGAGGCTTTGCATTCCGGGCAATGAGGGGTTAACATCCGCAACCCTTAAAAACCGACGACCTCAGCCGCGAATTTTTTGCGACGAGAACGTTGATTCCCGGTAATGAAAGAAGGTAGCTCTGGATGCCAGCCGTCAAAGTAAAAGAGAACGAACCCTTCGACGTAGCTCTGCGTCGTTTCAAGCGCTCCTGCGAAAAAGCCGGTGTTCTGGCTGAAGTTCGTAGCCGCGAATTTTATGAGAAGCCAACTTCTGAGCGTAAGCGCAAAGCAGCAGCCGCTGTTAAGCGTCACGCTAAGAAAGTTCAGCGCGAACAGCGCCGCGCCGTTCGTCTGTACTAATACACAGACGTTCGTAGCAAGCTTCTGCCAAGCCCGGCCCTCAGCCGGGCTGTTGGCATTTGCGGATATCGCTTGATGCTTCACCGTCGACGCCGCACATGCGACCGAGACACTGCTTCACACGTCAGGGCTGGCTCTTTTGCCAGCGGTGCACGTCTCTTCTGACGAGCCTAACAAGGCTACTGACGAGCACACCTATTCTTCAAACAGACGATCAACCGTGTCGGCTGTGCCCAACGATGCGTTTCCGAGGCCGCCATTGGCCAAGACCGGACGCCCGGGCAACATTTCCATGCCGAAGACTGATCAGAAACTACCCTCAGTGAATATTCGGCAGATACACTTCCTGATGACCCATGCAGACGATGATGATCGAGCACTCCATACGTGCGCTTGAACACGTCACGGGCCCTCATTTACACGCAGTGATGACGAGAACGCCATGGCCGGGCTGATTCCCCAGAGCTTTATTGACGACCTTCTGAACCGCACCGACATCGTCGATGTTGTCAGCTCACGCGTACAGCTGAAAAAAGCCGGCAAAAACTACACCGCCTGCTGCCCGTTCCATAAAGAAAAAACCCCATCGTTCAGCGTCAGCCCCGACAAGCAGTTCTATTACTGCTTTGGTTGCGGCGCGGGCGGGAATGCCCTGGGCTTCCTGATGGACCACGACAACCTGGACTTCCCCCAGGCCGTCGAGGACCTGGCGAAAGCCGCCGGCATGGAAGTGCCCCGCGAAGACAGTGGTCGCCCGCACAAACCCCGGCAACCCACCGATTCGCCGCTGTATCCACTGCTGACCGCCGCTGCCGATTTTTACCGCCAGGCACTCAAGAGCCATCCGCAGCGCAAGGCCGCTGTCGATTACCTCAAAGGGCGCGGCCTCACCGGCGAAATTGCTCGGGACTTCGGACTGGGCTTCGCCCCGCCGGGCTGGGACAACCTGTATAAGCACCTGAGCAGCGACACCCTCCAGCAAAAGGCCATGATCGATGCCGGCCTGCTGGTGGAAAACGCCGAGACCGGCAAGCGCTATGACCGCTTCCGCGACCGCGTGATGTTCCCGATCCGCGACAGCCGTGGCCGCATCATCGCCTTCGGCGGCCGTGTACTCGGGGACGACAAGCCCAAGTACCTGAACTCTCCGGAGACCCCGGTGTTTCACAAGGGCCAGGAACTCTACGGCCTGTTCGAAGCGCGCAAGAACAACCGCAACCTCGACGAGATCATCGTGGTTGAAGGCTATATGGACGTGATCGCCCTGGCCCAACAAGGCCTGCGCAACGCGGTCGCGACCCTCGGCACCGCCACCAGCGAAGAACATCTCAAGCGCCTGTTCCGCGTCGTGCCCAGCGTGCTGTTTTGCTTCGACGGCGACCAGGCCGGCCGCAACGCCGCCTGGCGCGCGCTCGAAGCCACGCTGTCGAGCCTGCAGGATGGGCGCCGCGCTCGCTTCCTGTTCCTGCCCGAAGGCGAAGACCCGGACACCCTGGTGCGCTCGGAAGGTACCGACGCGTTCCGCGCACGCATCAATCAACATGCGCAGCCGCTGGCGGATTATTTTTTCCAGCAACTGACCGAAGAGGCCGACCCGCGCTCCCTCGAAGGCAAGGCCCATATGGCCACCCTCGCGGCGCCGCTGATCGACAAGGTCCCGGGCGCCAACTTGCGCACACTGATGCGTCAGCGCCTGCTGGAGATCACCGGCTTGAGCGGCGAAGCCGTGAGCCAGCTGGTGCACAGCGCCCCACAGGATACGCCGCCAGCCTACGACCCCGGCATGGATTACGACGCCATGCCGGACTACGCTGACTTTCACCAACCTCAGGAGGCCTTCGCGCCCCAGCAGGAATGGACGCCGAAGAAGCCCGGCGCCGGCGGCAAAAAGTGGGATAAAAAGCCGTGGAGCAAAAACGGCAAACGCGGTGATCGCGATGAAGCCTACGCGCCACGCACACCCGTAGCGGTGGAAGCCCCCACACTGATTGCACTGCGCACACTGATTCATCACCCGCAATTGGCCGGCAAGGTTGAAAGTGCCGACCACTTTGCCAACGAGAGCAACACCTACGCTCAGGTGCTTATCGCACTGATCGAAGCCGTGCAGAAAAACCCTAAGCTAAACTCAATTCAGTTGATGGCTCGCTGGCATGGCACGGAACAGGGCCGTTTATTGCGGGCACTGGCGGAAAAGGAGTGGCTAATTGACGGCGACAACCTTGAACAACAGTTTTTAGACACCATTAATAGGTTATCCGCGGGTCAACACACTCAGACCCTCGATGAACTTATCAAGAGAGCGAGGCAGCCGGGATTATCGGCTGAAGAGCAAATTCAGATAGCAAAACAGATGCGCGACCTCTTAAAACAGAATGTTTACGCATCAAACCCGACCTCAGCTGGCGTGTGAGGTCATAGCTCGGGTATAATCCTCGGCTTGTTTTTTGCCCGCCAAGACCTTCAGTGGATAGGGTGTTATGTCCGGAAAAGCGCAACAGCAGTCTCGTATCAAAGAGTTGATACTTCTTGGTCGTGAGCAGGGTTACCTGACTTACGCGGAGGTCAACGACCACCTGCCTGAGGATATTTCAGATCCTGAGCAGGTGGAAGACATCATCCGCATGATTAACGACATGGGGATCAACGTATTCGAAGTCGCGCCAGATAAGGATTCCCTTATGCTGGCCGACGCTGATACCGACGAGGCCGCCGCTGAGGAAGCTGCTGCCGCGCTGGCTGCAGTAGAGACCGATATCGGCCGCACGACAGACCCGGTGCGCATGTATATGCGCGAAATGGGTACCGTCGAGCTGCTGACACGCGAAGGCGAAATCGAAATCGCCAAGCGTATCGAAGAGGGCATCCGCGAAGTGATGGGCGCAATTGCGCACTTCCCTGGCACGGTTGACCACATTCTCTCCGAGTACACCCGCGTCACCACCGAAGGTGGCCGCCTGTCCGACGTCCTGAGCGGTTATATCGACCCGGACGACGGCATTGCGCCGCCTGCCGCCGAAGTGCCGCCGCCTGTTGATGCGAAAGCCGCAAAAGCGGACGACGACACCGACGACGACGAAGCTGAAAGCAGCGACGACGAAGAAGAAGCCGAAAGCGGTCCAGACCCGGTTATCGCTGCCCAGCGCTTCGGTGCGGTTTCCGATCAAATGGAAATCACCCGCAAGGCCCTGAAGAAGCACGGTCGCGGCAACAAGCAGGCAATTGCCGAGCTGGTGGCCCTGGCTGAGCTGTTCATGCCGATCAAGCTGGTGCCCAAGCAGTTCGAAGGCCTGGTTGAGCGTGTTCGCAGTGCCCTTGAGCGTCTGCGTGCCCAAGAGCGCGCAATCATGCAGCTCTGTGTGCGTGATGCGCGCATGCCGCGTACCGATTTCCTGCGCCAGTTCCCGGGCAACGAAGTTGACGAAAGCTGGAGCGACGCACTGGCCAAGGGCAAGGCGAAATACGCCGAAGCCATCGGCCGCCTGCAGCCCGATATCATCCGTTGCCAGCAGAAGCTGACCGCGCTTGAGACCGAAACCGGCCTGACGATTGCAGAAATCAAAGACATCAACCGTCGCATGTCGATCGGTGAGGCCAAGGCCCGCCGCGCGAAGAAAGAGATGGTTGAAGCGAACTTGCGTCTGGTGATCTCCATCGCCAAGAAGTACACCAACCGTGGCCTGCAATTCCTTGATCTGATCCAGGAAGGCAACATCGGCTTGATGAAGGCGGTGGACAAGTTCGAATACCGTCGCGGCTACAAGTTCTCGACTTATGCCACCTGGTGGATCCGTCAGGCGATCACTCGCTCGATCGCCGACCAGGCCCGCACCATCCGTATTCCGGTGCACATGATCGAGACCATCAACAAGCTCAACCGTATTTCCCGGCAGATGTTGCAGGAAATGGGTCGTGAACCGACCCCGGAAGAGCTGGGCGAACGCATGGAAATGCCTGAGGATAAAATCCGCAAGGTATTGAAGATCGCTAAAGAGCCGATCTCCATGGAAACGCCGATTGGTGATGACGAAGACTCCCATCTGGGTGACTTCATCGAAGACTCGACCATGCAGTCGCCAATCGATGTCGCCACTGTTGAGAGCTTGAAAGAAGCGACTCGCGACGTACTGTCCGGCCTCACTGCCCGTGAAGCCAAGGTACTGCGCATGCGTTTCGGCATCGACATGAATACAGACCACACCCTTGAGGAAGTCGGTAAGCAGTTTGACGTGACCCGTGAGCGGATCCGTCAGATCGAAGCCAAGGCGCTGCGCAAGTTGCGCCACCCGACGCGAAGCGAGCATCTGCGCTCCTTCCTCGACGAGTGATACCAGAACCCCCGGCCCAGGCCGGGGGTTTTGCTTTCTACCGATTGCTTTGACAGATTAACTGCCCCGCACCACCCCACCCTCGCAATGCCCGTCTACACTCGAGACATTCCCCGTGCCATAACGAGACCGTTATGCCCAGATTGCCGACCGTGATACTGCTGTCGCTGCTGACCTGGACCGCAACGGCTGGCGCGTTGACTCTTACGGATGATGAGCGTAGCTGGTTGGCGGACCATCAGGAGCTGCGCCTCGGCGTGGACGCGTCCTGGCCACCGTTTGAATATCGCGATGAAAATGGCCGATATCAGGGCCTGGCTGCCGATTACGTACGCCTACTCCAAGACCGCCTGGGCGTGCGAATCAAACTGATCGAACCGGTTAACTGGACCGCGGTGCTTGAACAAGCCCGCAATAACCAGCTCGACCTGCTGCCTGGCATCATGTCCACCCCCGAACGCCAGAATTTCCTGGCCTTCACACGCCCCTATCTCGACTTTCCCATCGTCATCCTGGCCCATGAAGGCGGCGCGAAACCCCGCAGCCTCAAGGATTTGTACGGGCTGAAAATTGCCGTGGTGGAAAACTACGCGCCCCATGAACTGCTGCGTACCCACCATCCGGACCTGAATCTGGTGGCCCTGCCCAACGTCAGTTCGACGCTGCAAGCCCTGGCCACCGATGAAGTGGATGCCGTAGTCGGTGACCTGGCCTCCAGCGTCTGGAGCCTACGCCAACTCAAGCTCGACGGTTTATACGTCAGCGGAGAAACACCCTATCGCTACCAACTGGCGATGGGTGTCCCACGCGACGAAAAAATACTGGTAGGCATTTTGGACAAAGTCCTCGCCGACCTCAGCTCTGCCGAAACTGACGCGATCCAGCAACACTGGGTCGGCAGCTTCACCGATCACCGCACCTTCTGGGCTGACCTGCTCACGTACGGCCTGCCAGCGGTGCTGCTATTGAGTACGGTGCTGGCGATCGTCATTCGGATCAATCGCCGGCTCAGCTCGGAAATTTCCCGCCGGGTCGCCCTTGAGCAAGAACTGCGTAGCAGCGAGTACCACTATCGCGGCCTGGTGGAGAGCTTGTCCGCCATCGCTTGGGAAGCAAGCATCAGCGATTTCACCTACAGCTACGTGTCGCCCCATGCCGAAAACCTGCTCGGTTATCCCCGCGCCCACTGGCTGATTCCAGGCTTCTGGCGCAACATCATCCACCCCGCCGACCTGACCCGCGCCGAGGCCTATTGCTATCGGGAAACCCGTGCCAACCGTGATCACAGCATTGATTACCGAGTCATTACCGCTGATGGCCGCTGCCTGTGGGTACGTGACATTGTCAGCCTGATCGAACACGGCCACGAGCCAGTGCTGCGCGGCCTGATGATCGACATCAGCGAAGCCAAGCGCACCGAAGAAGCCCTGCAACTGTCCGAGCAGAAATTTGCCTCGGTGTTTCAGCAGTGCCCCGACATTCTGGTGATTGCCCGGTTGTCTGATGGCTGCCTGCTGGAGGTCAACAAGGCATTCGAGGACCAGATTGGCCTGCGCGCCGACGAGGTGGTAGGCAAAACCGCCACCGACCTGAATATATGGGGTATTCAAGGGGGCGGCCCGGATTTGCTGCAACGGGTACAGACCACCAGCATCCGTAACCTGGAAATGCCTTTTCTGCGCAGCAATGGCCAGGCCTTTACCGGGCTGATCTCAGCCGAGCCGTTCCAACTCGACACCACCGAAGCCTTGGTGGTGGTGGTGCGGGACATCACCCAGCTCAAGGAAACCCAACAGCGACTGCAAACCTCCGAAGAAAAGTTTGCCAAAGCCTTCCATGCCTCCCCCGATGGCTTGCTGCTGAGCCGCCAGAGCGACGGCCTGCTGATCGAAGTAAACGAGGGCTTCAGCCACCTGACCGGCTTCACCAGCGCCTCTTCACTCGACCAATCAGCCCTGGACCTGGGCATCTGGGTCGACCTCAACGAACGCAAGCACATGCTCGAATTGATGCAGCGCGACGGCTTTGTCCGCGATTTCATCTGTCATATCCGCCGTGCCGACGGCCAGATTCGTCTGTGCGAAGTGTCCAGCCGCCCACTGCCGATTGGCGACGAAGATTGCATGCTGACCATCGCCCGGGACATCACCGAACGCCAGGTGATGCAGGAAAAACTGCAGCAGGCCGCCACGGTGTTCGAAAGCACCGCCGAAGGTGTCTTGATCACCGACACACGGCAGAACATCAGCGCCGTCAACCGCGCCTTCACTGAGATAACCGGCTACAGCGAGGTTGAAGCCCTTGGCCATACCCCGCGTCTGCTTGCCTCCGGCCTGCATGACAGCGCGTTCTACCCGGCGATGTGGCACCAGTTGACGACCCACGGCCACTGGCAAGGCGAGATCTCCAACCGCCGCAAGAACGGCGAGGTGTATCCGAGTTGGTTGACCATCAGTGCCGTGCGTAACCGTGAGCACTTGGTTACGCATTTCGTTGCCGTGTTCGCCGACATCTCCAGCCTCAAGCTGGCCCAGGCACGCCTCGACTATCAAGCCCACCACGACCCATTGACCGGCCTGCCCAATCGCACGCTGTTCGAAAACCGGCTGCAAGCCGCCCTCAACGGCCAGCAGGAAAGTGGCAAGCAGGGCGCGGTGCTGTTTCTCGACCTCGACCGGTTCAAACACATCAACGACAGTCTCGGCCACCCGGTCGGCGACCTGCTGCTCAAAGACATCGCGGTACGCCTCAAGGAGCAGTTGCGGGACGTGGACACCGTTGCTCGCCTGGGCGGCGACGAATTCATCATCCTGCTGCCCGGTTTGCAACAGGCCAGCGACGCCCAGCACTTGGCGAACAAACTGCTCGACTGCTTTACCCCGCCCTTCCAGGCCGGCGAGCATGAGTTCTTTATCAGCGCCAGTATCGGCACCAGCCTGTATCCGCAAGACGGTACCGATGTGGCCACCCTGGTCAAAAATGCCGACGCCGCGATGTATCGCTCCAAAGCCAAGGGGCGTAACCGGGTCGAGCGCTACACCCGAGACCTGACGGCCCAGGCCAATGAACGCGTAGCGCTGGAGCACGAACTGCGCCGCGCCATCGAACGTGAAGAATTGAGCCTGTATTACCAACCCAAACGCAGCCTAGTCACCCAACAACTGATCGGCGCCGAAGCCTTGATCCGCTGGCATCACCCCACTCTAGGAGAGGTCCCGCCAGAGCACTTTATCGCCCTGGCCGAAGAAAACGGCATGATCCTGCAAATCGGCGACTGGGTACTGGAACAGGCCTGCCGACAGCTGCACGCCTGGCAAACGGCTTTCGAGGATTTCGGCCCCCTGTCGGTCAACCTCGCAGGCGCGCAACTGCGTCACCCCAACCTGCTGTCACGCATCGAACAACTGCTGCGCGATTACCGCCTCGAACCCGGCTGCCTGCAACTGGAAATCACCGAAAACTTCATCATGAGCCAAGCCGAAGAAGCGCTTGCGGTGTTGCACCACCTCAAGCGCCTGGGCGTCCAATTGGCGATCGATGATTTCGGCACGGGTTATTCGTCCCTCAGCTACCTCAAACGCCTGCCCTTGGACTTCCTCAAAATCGACCAATCCTTCGTCCGCGGCCTGCCCGACGACCCTCACGATGCAGCCATCGTGCGCGCCATCATCGCCCTCGGCCACAGCATGCAATTCACCATCATCGCCGAAGGCGTGGAGACCCCGGCACAACAAGCATTCCTCGCAAGCGAGGGGTGTGAACAGATGCAAGGCTACATCGTCAGCCTGCCCCTGCCGCCGGAGCTTTTTGCCGCCAGCTTCCTTCGTACACGGCATGAGGATTTTTCGGATGGCACAGTGAACAAACCATCGTTATAATCCGCGACCTACTGAGGGCCTATAGCTCAGTTGGTTAGAGCAGGGGACTCATAATCCCTTGGTCGTAGGTTCGAGTCCTACTGGGCCCACCACACAAGAAAGCCGCGCATTGCGCGGCTTTTGCGTATCTGGCTGAATCATTTTGCCCGCAGGGCCAAGCCTGTAACATGCCTGCTCACTGCCCTCCCGCACTGGAGCTCTCCCCTTGCCCGCCCTAGACGAAATCGACCGCCAACTGATCGCCGCCCTGCAGCTCAACGCCCGTGAAAGCGTGGCCATGCTCGCCAGGCAGTTGGGCATCGCGCGCACCACCGTCACGTCGCGTCTGGCACGCCTGGAGAAGACCCAGGTCATCACCGGTTACGGCGTGCGCCTGGGCCAGCGTGTTGCGGATGGCGGGTTGCAGGCTTATGTGGGCATTACCGTACAACCCCGTTCGGGCAAAGAGGTGTTGCGCAGGCTGAGCGCCATGGCCCAGGTGCAGCAGTTGTGTGCGGTAAGTGGGGAGTTCGATTACGTGGCTTGGCTGCGCACCGATTCGCCGGAGCAACTGGACCAATTGCTGGACCAGATCGGCAGTGTCGACGGCGTGGAGAAAACCACCACCTCGATCATCCTCAGTAACAAATTGGATCGCGGACAACCAATCTGATCACTAAACTCGTCATATTGACTAAAACTAGCGCAATACGACGACACATTGCGTCTTATTAACGAGCGCAACGCTCCCTAAACTGGCTGCCATCTTTTCCTATACTCAACGGGCCCTCCTCCCGCCGAGCCGTCAGTAAGGTCAGCCATGAGCATTCCGTCCAGCACCCTCAGCAAGCCCAATCGCCACCCGGGCGACGGCAAGAAACCCATCACCATCTTCGGCCCGGACTTCCCGTTTGCCTTTGATGACTGGATCGAACACCCCGCCGGGCTGGGCAGTATTCCTGCGGCTAATCATGGCGCCGAGGTGGCGATCGTAGGGGCCGGGATCGCGGGCCTGGTTGCGGCCTACGAGCTGATGAAGCTAGGGCTCAAGCCGGTGGTGTATGAAGCCTCGAAGATGGGTGGCCGCTTGCGCTCGCAGGCCTTTGAAGGCGCCGAAGGCATCATCGCCGAGCTGGGCGGCATGCGGTTCCCGGTGTCGTCCACGGCGTTCTACCATTACGTGGACAAACTGGGACTGGAAACCAAGCCCTTTCCCAACCCGCTGACACCGGCGTCCGGCAGCACTGTGATCGATCTGGAAGGCCAGACTCACTACGCGCAAAAACTCTCCGATTTACCTGCACTGTTTCAGGAAGTAGCCGATGCCTGGGCCGACGCTCTGGAAGCCGGCTCACAGTTCGGCGATATCCAGCAGGCGATCCGCGACCGCGACGTCCCGCGGCTCAAGGAGCTGTGGAACAAGCTCGTGCCGCTGTGGGATGACCGTACCTTCTACGACTTCGTCGCCACCTCCAAGGCCTTCGCCAAATTGTCGTTCCACCACCGCGAGGTGTTTGGCCAGGTCGGTTTCGGCACCGGCGGCTGGGACTCGGACTTCCCCAACTCCATGCTGGAAATCTTCCGCGTGGTGATGACCAACTGCGATGATCATCAACACCTGATCGTCGGCGGCGTGGCCCAAGTGCCAATGGGCATCTGGCGCCATGTGCCGGAGCGCTGCGCCCACTGGCCAGCCGGCACCAGCCTGAGCTCGCTGCATAGAGGTGCACCACGGGCCGGCGTGAAGCGCATTGCCCACGCCGCCGATGGCCGCTTTGCCGTTACCGACAACTATGGCGACACCCGCGAATACGCGGCAGTGCTGACCACCTGCCAAAGCTGGCTGCTGACCACCCAGATCGAATGCGACGAAACCCTGTTCTCGCAAAAAATGTGGATGGCCCTGGACCGCACTCGCTACATGCAGTCATCGAAAACTTTCGTGATGGTTGATCGCCCATTCTGGAAAGACAAAGACCCACAAACCGGTCGCGACCTGATGAGCATGACCCTCACCGACCGCCTGACCCGAGGCACCTACCTGTTCGATAACGGTGACGACAAGCCGGGGGTGATCTGCTTGTCCTACTCGTGGATGAGCGACGCACTGAAGATGCTGCCCCAGCCTATCGACAAGCGGGTGAAACTGGCCCTGGATGCACTGAAGAAGATCTACCCCAAGGTCGACATCAAGGCGCGCATCATCGGCGACCCGATCACCGTGTCCTGGGAGGCCGACCCGCATTTCCTCGGGGCTTTCAAAGGCGCCTTGCCCGGCCACTATCGCTACAACCAGCGGATGTATGCGCACTTCATGCAGAAGGATATGCCCGCCGAACAACGCGGGATCTTCATCGCGGGTGATGATGTATCGTGGACGCCTGCCTGGGTCGAAGGCGCGGTACAAACCTCGCTCAACGCGGTGTGGGGCATCATGAACCACTTCGGTGGCAGCACTCACCCGCAAAACCCAGGCCCGGGCGACGTGTTCGATGAAATAGGGCCCATCGCCCTGGCAGAATAAGGAGTTGAGCATGCGTGTCGCCCTGTACCAATGCCCGCCACTGCCGCTGGATGTGGCCGCTAACCTGCAGCGCCTGCACCGGTTGGCCCATGAGGCACACGGCGCCGATGTGCTGGTGCTGCCAGAGATGTTCCTCAGCGGCTATAACATTGGCGCCGAAGCCGTTGGCGCACTGGCCGAGGCACAGGACGGGCCGTCGGCGCAGGCGATTGCCGAACTGGCGCAAGGTGCCGGGCTGGCGATCCTGTATGGCTACCCGGAACGGGCCGAAGACGGCCAGGTCTACAACGCCGTGCAGTTGATCGATGCCCAGGGCACACGCCTATGCAATTACCGCAAGACCCACTTGTTTGGCGATCTTGACCACTCGATGTTCAGCGCCGGCCCCGATGATTTCCCGGTGGTGGAATTGAACGGGTGGAAGGTGGGCATGCTGATTTGCTACGACTTGGAGTTTCCGGAAAACACCCGGCGCCTGGCCCTGGCCGGTGCCGAACTGATCCTGGTGCCCACCGCCAACATGGTGCCGTTCGACTTTGTCGCCGACGTCACCGTGCGGGCGCGAGCCTTTGAAAACCAATGTTTCGTTGCCTATGCCAACTACTGCGGGCACGAAGGCGAGATTCACTACTGCGGGCAAAGCAGCATTGCCGCGCCGGACGGCCAGCGAATTGCCCAGGCCGGCCTGGATGAAGCCTTGATCGTCGGCACCCTGGAGCGCCAATCTATTGTCGACGCCCGCGCCGCCAACCACTACCTGCAAGACCGGCGCGCCGAACTCTACGGCGCACTGCACAAGCCCTGACCCATTGGGTTTGCTAGCATAGGCACTTCCCACGCCTCGGAAGTGCCCATGCCTGCGCCGGTTCACCCTCATCCCGTTCACCTGACCCTCGCCAATGGCCTGCGGGTTTGCCTGCGCCATGCGCCGCGCTTGAAGCGCTGCGCCGCCGTTTTACAGGTGGCTGCCGGCAGCCATGACGTGCCACTGGCCTGGCCTGGGCTGGCGCATTTTCTTGAGCACTTGTTGTTTCTCGGTACCGAGCGTTTTCCAGCCGACGAAGGGCTGATGGCCTACGTGCAACGCCATGGTGGGCAGGTCAACGCCAGCACCCGTGAGCGCACCACCGAGTTTTTCTTTGAACTGCCGGTGCCGGTGTTTGCAGACGGGCTGATGCGGTTGGCGGATATGCTGACTCACCCACGCCTGAACCTTGACGATCAACAGCGTGAGCGCGAAGTTCTCGACGCGGAGTTCATCGCCTGGTCCCAGGATGCCAAGGCCCAACAGCAAGTGGCGCTGCTGCAAGGCTTGGCGGCGGATCATCCATTGCGCGGTTTTCATGCCGGCAACCGCGACAGCCTGCCAGTGGAAAGCGATGCCTTTCAGCAAGCCTTGCGCGGGTTCCACGCACACTTTTATCAAAGCGGGCAGATGACTTTGAGCCTTGCCGGCCCACAATCGCTGACCAACCTACAGGCCTTGGCCCAGCAGTTCAGTGACCAACTGACGCCCGGGCCATTACACCCGCAGGCCGCTCCACCGGCCTTGATGCAAGGCTCGGCACGCTGCTATCAACACGCCGACGGTCAGCATCTGCATCAGGTCATTACCTGTAACGCCCCACGGGAAGCGTTGGCGTTTCTCTGCACCTGGCTCAACGCCTCGGCGTCCGGCGGGTTGCTCGCTGAACTGCAAGCTCGACGACTGACCACCACGCTGCAAGCGTCCGTGCTGTACCAATTCGCGGATCAAGCCGTGCTGGATATCCACTTCACTCTCGGCAGCGAGCGCGAACCGGCCACACAGATCGAAGCGTTGCTGCACGACTGGCTGAGCTTCTTCGTACACAGCGACTGGACAGCGTTACGCGAAGAGTTCGCCTTGCTCAATGCCCGTCAACAACAGGTTCAAGGCGCCCTGGCCTTGGCGCGCAACGATGCCCAAGACCTGTCGGAACAAGGCGCCGCAGCCCTCAAGGCCATGCTCGATTCACTGCACCTGCCCGCCTCCCGGCACCCTTGGCAACTGCCGCCTGACAATCCCTTTCTCCGTGCACCCGCCAAGGACGAACGCGCCGGCCTGATTCGCGGCCAAACCAGCGCCCACCGTGGCTTGCGAACCTTTGCCCAGGATCGCTCACGGGGCCGACGGGAGCTGTCAGCGTTGACCTTCAGCCAGGCGTTGGCGGATGACACGGGCGAAGGCGCGCTGTACCTGCACTGGCGGTTTGACTCGGCGGTACCCACCGGGCTGGAAAGCCTGTTGCGGCCGCTGTGCGAACAGGCACGGCAGGCGGGCGTCGAGTTGTCTTGCGAAACGATCGCCACTGACTGGCAGGTAAAAATGCACGGCCTCAACGAGCCCATGCCGGCGGTGCTCGAAGCGTTGGCTCGGTGCTTGACTGGCTCGGATGAAACTTTACCAGTGCCCGCTCCCGTGCCGATGATCGCCATCCGGGAACTGCTCAAGGCGTTGCCTGCTTGCTGTGCGGGTGTTCAGCCCGAGCCTCAGGGGACGACAGCGTCATGGGCCACTGCGCGTTGGCAGGGGCTGGGCGCAGGTCTGCCCGCCTCCTGTGAAGCCGCAATCAAAGCCGCAGCGGCCCGGCTGCCTGGGCAACCGGCAACTATGTCTCTCACACCTCAGCCCCTTGACGGAAAAAAGCGCTGGCACGCAGTCAACACCGAATCCAGCGAGGCGGCGCTACTGCTATTTTGCCCAACGCCGACGCAAACCCTCGCCGATGAAGCCAACTGGCGGTTACTCGGGCATGTGCTCAAGGGGCCGTTCTACCAGCGCCTGAGAGTCGAACTGCAAATCGGCTACGCCGTGTTCAGCGGCATCCGACAAATCAACGGCCAAACCGGCCTGCTGTTTGGGGTGCAATCGCCCAGCACTTCCCTGGACGGCATCGTCGAACAGTTGCAGGCCTTCCTCGAACAACTGCCGTCGTTGATCAAGCGCTGCCCCGACCTGGGTAACCAGGCCCTCGCGCAGCAGTTCTCGGCCCAGACGCTGCCCATCAACGAAGCTGCCGAGTTGCTCTGGCATGCGCATCTGGCAGGTCATTCGTCGGGTTATCTGGATCAGCTTCAACAGTTGATTCAACAGCGCACACGCGAGGATGTGCAGCACGCCGCGCACCAACTCAATGACGCAGCAGGCGGCTGGCGTTGCGTGGCCAACGGGCCGCGTATCAACGACGACTGGCAAGCAGTGCCGTGATCATTGCCAACCCTGCAACAGGCTTTCTCCACCGAGACAGCGCTAACTTGAATAAAATTGCGTAACATTGCGCAGCAATATCTGAACATCTCCAATGGGAGGTGGACTATATGTATTACTTGGTAGTGAACGTCCCATCCCTTGATAGGAGTAAGAATATGACCTGGTCCAAACCTGCTTACACTGATCTGCGTATTGGTTTCGAAGTCACCATGTACTTCGCCAGCCGTTGATTGGCTGAGTGATACAACGCCTCGGTTCGCCCGGGGCGTTTTTGTTTTGAGCTGTGCTTGATGGAGCGATCATGTTTGTCCAGATTCTAGGTTCCGCCGCCGGCGGTGGCTTCCCGCAGTGGAACTGCAACTGCGTGAACTGCGCAGGTTTTCGTGATGGCAGCCTGCGGGCCCACGCGCGTACCCAGTCGTCCATCGCGATCTCCGACGACGGCGTGAACTGGGTGCTCTGCAATGCCTCGCCGGATATCCGCGCGCAGCTCCAAGGCTTTGCGCCCATGCAACCGGGCCGCGCCCTGCGCGATACCGGCATCAGCGCAATCATCCTGATGGACAGCCAGATCGACCACACCACCGGCCTGCTGAGCCTGCGCGAAGGCTGCCCGCATCAGGTGTGGTGCACCGACATGGTCCACGAAGACCTGAGCACAGGCTTCCCGTTGTTCACCATGCTGACCCACTGGAACGGTGGCCTGGCCTGGAACCGCATCGAGCTGGACGCCAGCTTCACCATCCCGGCCTGCCCCAACCTGCGCTTCACCCCGCTGCCGTTGCGCAGCGCCGCACCGCCCTATTCGCCGCACCGCTTCGACCCGCACGCCGGTGACAACATCGGCCTGATCGTCGAAGACCTGCGCACCGGCGGCAAACTGTTCTACGCCCCTGGGCTGGGCAAGGTCGACGCGCCGCTGCTGGACATCATGGCCGGCAGTGACTGCCTGCTGGTCGACGGCACGATGTGGGACGACGATGAGATGCAGCTCCGTGGCGTCGGCACCCGCACCGGGCGCGAGATGGGCCACCTGGCACAGAACGGCCCCGGCGGCATGCTTGAAGTGCTGGAGCAACTGCCCAAACAGCGCAAAGTGCTTATCCACATCAACAACACCAACCCGATCCTCGATGAAGACTCCCCCGAGCGAGCGGAACTGGTGCGGCGCAATGTCGAAGTGGCTTACGACGGCATGAGCATTGAATTGTAGGAGTGATCGAAATGACCGACACACCGTTGAGCAAGGCTGAGTTCGAAGCGGCCCTGCGCGCCAAAGGCGCCTTCTACCATATCCATCACCCTTACCATGTGGCGATGTACGAAGGCCGCGCCAGCCGTGAGCAGATCCAGGGCTGGGTCGCCAATCGCTTCTACTATCAGGTGAATATCCCGCTGAAAGACGCGGCGATCCTGGCCAACTGCCCAGACCGTGAAATCCGTCGCGAATGGATCCAGCGCCTGCTCGACCACGACGGCGCGCCCGGTGAAGACGGCGGTATCGAAGCCTGGCTGCGCCTGGGCCAGGCTGTAGGTCTGGACCCCGACCAACTGCGTTCCCAGGAGTTGGTGCTACCCGGCGTACGCTTCGCCGTGGATGCCTATGTCAACTTCGCCCGCCGCGCCAGCTGGCAAGAAGCCGCCAGCAGCTCGCTGACAGAGCTGTTCGCGCCGCAAATCCACCAGTCGCGCCTCGACAGTTGGCCCCAGCATTACCCGTGGATCGACCCGGCCGGTTACGAGTACTTCCGCACACGCCTGGGCCAGGCCCGTCGCGATGTGGAACACGGCTTGGCGATCACCCTGCAGCACTACACCACCCGCGAGGGGCAGGAGCGCATGCTGGAAATTCTCCAGTTCAAACTGGACATCCTGTGGAGCATGCTGGACGCCATGAGCATGGCCTACGAACTCAAACGCCCGCCCTATCACAGCGTGACCGAGCAGCGGGTATGGCATAAAGGGATCACCCTATGAGCTTTGATCGCAGCAAAAAACCGACCTGGCGCCAGGGCTATCGCTACCAGTACGAGCCTGCGCAAAAAGGCCATGTGTTGCTCTACCCCGAAGGCATGATCAAGCTCAATGACAGCGCCGCATTGATCGGTGGCCTGATCGACGGCGAGCGCGACGTGGCGGCCATCATTGCCGAGCTGGACAAGCAATTCCCCGGCGTGCCGGAGCTGGGTGACGACATCGAGCAATTCATGGAGGTCGCCCGTGCTGAGCACTGGATCACCCTTGCCTGAAAAACCCGCCATCGGCCTGCCGCTGTGGCTGCTGGCCGAGCTGACCTATCGCTGCCCGTTGCAGTGCCCGTATTGCTCCAACCCGCTGGATTTCGCCGAGCAGGGCAAGGAGCTGAGCACCGAACAATGGATCAAGGTTTTTCGCGAAGCCCGTGAAATGGGCGCGGCGCAGCTAGGGTTTTCCGGCGGTGAACCGCTGGTGCGCCAGGACCTGGCCGAACTGATCGGCGAGGCGCGCAAGCTGGGTTTCTACACCAACCTGATCACCTCTGGCATTGGCCTCACCGAGCAAAAAATCAGCGACTTCAAGAAAGCCGGCCTGGACCATATCCAGATCAGCTTCCAGGCCAGTGACGAGCAGGTGAACAACCTGCTGGCCGGCTCGAAAAAAGCCTTCGCGCAAAAACTCGAAATGGCCCGAGCGGTGAAAGCCCACGGCTACCCGATGGTGCTGAACTTCGTCACCCACCGGCACAATATCGACAAGATCGACCGCATCATCGAACTGTGCATTGCGCTGGAAGCGGATTTCGTCGAGCTCGCCACCTGCCAGTTCTACGGTTGGGCGCAGCTCAATCGCGTGGGCTTGCTGCCGACCCGCGAGCAGCTGGTGCGCGCCGAACGTATCACCAATGAATACCGCGCCACGCTGGAAGCCGAAGGCCACCCCTGCAAGCTGATCTTCGTGACACCGGATTATTACGAGGAGCGCCCCAAAGCCTGCATGAACGGCTGGGGCAGCATCTTCCTGACAGTCACACCCGACGGCACCGCCCTGCCCTGTCACGGCGCAAGGCAAATGCCCGTGCAGTTCCCCAATGTGCGCGACCACAGCATGCAGCACATCTGGTACGACTCGTTTGGCTTCAATCGCTTTCGTGGTTACGACTGGATGCCCGAGCCGTGCCGTTCATGCGACGAAAAAGAAAAGGACTTCGGCGGCTGCCGCTGCCAGGCCTTCATGCTCACCGGTGACGCCAGCAACGCCGACCCGGTATGCAGCAAATCCGAGCAGCACGGCATCATCCTTCAGGCGCGGGAAGAGGCCGAACAGGCCACCCAGACCATCGAGCAACTGGCCTTTCGCAATGAGCGCAACTCAAGGCTCATTGCAAAAGGCTGAGGGCCTCAACGCTTGGCGATGATGTACACCGCATGGATGATGCCGGGGAAGTAACCGCACAGGGTCAGCAGGATATTCAGCCAGAAGGCACCGCCGAAACCTACTTGCAGGAACACACCCAATGGCGGCAGCAGAATGGCGATGATGATACGAATAATGTCCATGGGTCAGCTCCAGAAAATCGGCTCGTGTGAGCCGTGTAGCTAATCGACCTTGGCGGTTCGTGAGGGTTCAGTGGATTCTGGCATTGGGCCATCTCAGGCCAGAATCTCCAGGCCATGTTTTTGCACGATACTCAATAACTTGAGCGCCATGCCACTGGGCCGTTTCTCTCCCGACTCCCATTTTTTGACCGTGGACGCGCTGGTGTTTAGGTAGCGGGCGAATACAGGTTGGCTGACATGGCTGCTTTCACGTAGTTGCTTGATCTGTTCGGCAGGGATTTGGTCTGGCATAGATAAACATGCCTCATCATATTCTCGCAGAGTGGTTTTGCTGATGGCGCCGACAGCATGAAGCGCTTTGGCTGACTCGTGAATGGACTCAAACGCCTCGCTTTTATACTTCTTGGTCATGATGTATCTCCACAAACTCCTTGAGATCCAGCATTTGCTGAATCTGTGCCTCGTTTAACCCTTCATAAGTTTTGGCCAGTGATCGAAACCAAACAAGTTCGCTTTGAGTAATGTTGCTTTGATCCTTCTTCGCGAATAGCAACTGATAGACCCAATAGTGCCTGCCCTTGGCCAATACGATGGAACGATGCCGATTTTGGTTGAGGCGCTTTTTCCAGACACCACCTCCCAGATTATCTGCCTGCCCCCTCAGCATTTCGCCAAACGCCTCCCTCAACTCCGAATCGCAGATCCAGGCTTTTGTGGCCGCCTCGGCAAATCGCCGTGTTTTGAACAACCTGAGCTTCATGGAGATCCCTTCCGTAAAACATACCACCCAGTGGTATAGATTGAAAGTCGAGCACGTCGTACCCCATCGGCATTCCTTGCCGACGCACGCTAAAAAACCACTGTTTCCAGAGAGACTCAATCAACGTTTTCACACCAGAAATTACCCAGACAAAAAAACGCCCCCAGCCAAAAGAATCAGGCTGGAGGCGCCGCGTATGCCGCGAGACGGTTCAGGAAACTGGGGTCAAACAGCGATGCCCTTGCGGCATTGCACTTGAGCGGTACGCACCCGGGAAAAAGCACGGGCAAGCCGCAGCAGCATTTCATCGATATGTGTTTTGCTGATGTTCAGCGCAGGGGTAAAGCGCAGGCAGTCAGGTTGTGAGGCGGTGAGAATCAGGCCTTCGTGCAGCGCGGCCTTGACCACTGCTGCGGCGCAATCGTCCGACAGTGTCAGGCCCCAAAGCAGCCCGTTGCCGCGCAAGGGTCCATGGCCGTAACGGTAGGCCAGGCGGGCAAGGCCTTCTGCCAGGTATAAGCCGGATTCGCGTAAGTGCTCGAGAAAGCCGTTCGCCAATAGGGTGTCGAGTACTGCGATACCCGCAGATGCCATCAGCGCATTGCCATGATGCGTACCGTCCAGCTCGCCCGGTTCGAAGCAACAGGCCGTGCCACGCGCCAGCAGCGCCGCCAGGGGCACGCCGCCGCCCAGGCCTTTGCCCATGGCAATGATATCGGCACGCACGCCGTATTGCTGTTCGGCCAGCAAGCTGCCGCAACGGCCCACGCCGGTTTGCACTTCGTCGAAGATCAGCAGGATCCCCAGCTCACGACACAGGCGTTCGACGCCCTTGAGGTAATGTTCGGTCGCGGGGATGACAGCGCCGCCGCTTTGTATCGGCTCCAGCATGATAGCGACGGTCTGCGCATCCACCGCTGCGTGCAGGGCCGGCAGATCGTTGAACGGCACCTGGCTGAAACCTGGCAACTGCGGTTCGAAACGGTTTTCGCAGGCCACAGCCGACGCCGACATCGCCCCCAAGCTACGGCCGTGACAGCCGTTGCTTACGGTGATGATGTGGTAAGCGCCACCGCGATGCAGTTGGCCCCACTTGCGTGCCAACTTGATGGCCGCTTCACAGGCTTCGGCACCGCTGTTGAGCAAATAGGCCTGGTCGCTGCAGGTGTGGTGGCACAGACGGTCGACGAGGTCCAGTTGCGCACGGTTGTGCAAGCCCAGGCCGGGGTTGATCACGGTGTGCATCTGTTCGGTAACGGCGTCGCGCACGGCCTGGGGACTGTGGCCCAGGCTGTTGGCGCCACCGCCTTGACTGAAATCCAGATAGGCACGGTCGTCAGCGTCCGAAAGCCAGGAGCCCTGCCCCTGCACAAACACCTGGGGCGGGCGCGCCACAGTGGGCATCAGGCACTGGCTGGAAACCTCTGCACGCGGGGCATGCACAACCAGGTCATCCAGACTCGGCGCAGAGCGACGGAACAAGCTCACACTTCACCCCCGCTGGCAACCTGACCTTGGTCGATGCCGCCTGCCACTGGGGCCTTTCGATTTTTTGCCTTGCCTATGTAAACGCTATCAACAAAAACGCTGTTCATTGTCCGATCCGGCCCTGTAAGCCCTGCGAATAGGCGCTAGACTAGGCGCCTCGGGGGCCAGCGGCCATTTCGATTTTCCAGCTTTTTCGATAAGCAAACCTTATGGATTTCAAGCAACTGCGTTATTTCGTCGCGGTGTATGAGGAAGGCCACGTAGGCCGTGCCGCGGAGCGTCTGTCGATCTCCCAGCCAGCGCTGTCGCAACAGATTCGCCAACTGGAACAGAACCTCGACGTCAGCCTGTTCGAACGCAGCAGCAAGCGCCTGTTGCCGACCCTGGCGGCCCACACCTTATACAACCATGCGTTGCCGCTGATTGATGGCATGCAGCAAGCCGTCGAGGCGCTGCGCAACTTCAAGGGCCAGGCCATGCGCACCCTGGCCATCGGCGTGCTGCAAACCGTACACACCAGCCTGGTACCACAGATGCTTGAGCGCGTGCGCAAAGCCCAGCCCCATCTGGTGGTGCAGATCTACGAGTTGACCGGGCTTGAGATTGAACGGCGGCTGCTCAATGGCTCACTCGATATCGGCATCAGCTACCTGCCACCGCGTCAACCGGGCCTGCATGGCGTGCTGCTGTATGAAGACGAGTTGAAGGTGGTGATTCCCGAAGACCATCCCTTGCGCGAGTTCAAGAAAGTCTCGCTCAAACAAGCCGCCGAATTGCCGATGTTGCTGCTGGGGGAAGAGTTTCAGGTTCGGCAGATCTGGCAAGGCCAACTGTCCAACCTCGGGCGGCGTCCGCAAGTGCAGGCGGAGCTCAATACCATGGTGGGCATTCTCGACAGCCTGCCTCACACCCGCTTGGCGACGGTGCTGCCCGGGCGCTCCCAGGACGAGCACAACAGCAAGGCGCTGCTGTGGAAACCCTTGAGCGAGCCCAGGGTACCGCTGAAAGTGGGGTTGGTATGCCGCGATGTGCAACGCCAGCAGGCGACGGTGGCGTTATTGCGCACCCTGCTGGAAGACGTCATGAATGCTCCGTCGGCAACCGCCTGACTTTTTCGCGGGCAAAAGAAAACCCCGCCGAAGCGGGGCTTTGCAGACTGTTTCCCTGACATCCATTTCACTCCGCCGTCCTGGCAGAATCCTACGTGTCCGTGTTGTTGCTTTGCGCTTCCTGCGCGACGTCCATGTGAAGTAGATTAGCCGTGGATCCAATGTGGCGATAGAGGACGATTAGCAGCACGTCATGTAAGAGAATGCTTACACGCCCTCCTCGCCCTTAAAACAGGGCTTCATCCATCAGGAACAGGGATTCGCTACCGGCTTTTACCGACGCACTCAACGAGTGGATACGCGGCAACAGACGGGCAAAGTAGAAACGTGCAGTTCCCAGTTTGCTGGCGTAGAAATCTTCTTCGCGCTCTTTGCCCCACGCCGCCTTGGCCATGCGCGCCCACATATAGGCATAGGCCATGTAGCCGAACGCATGCAGGTATTCCACCGAGGCCGCACCGATTTCATTGGCGTTGCTCTTGGCGCGGTCCAGCACCCAGGCCGTCAGCTCATCCAGGTTATCCACAGCCGCACTCAGCGGCTGGGTGAACTCGGCCAACTCAGGGCCCGATGCGGCGATGAACTGGCGAATCTCATCAGCGAACAAGGTATAGAACGCACCGCCGCTGCCGACGATCTTGCGGCCCATCAGGTCCAGGGCCTGAATGCCGTTGGTGCCTTCGTAGATCTGGGTGATGCGCACGTCACGCACCAATTGCTCCTGGCCCCACTCGCGGATGTAACCGTGGCCGCCAAACACCTGCTGGCCAAGTACGGTGGTTTCCAGGCCCAGGTCAGTGAGGAACGCCTTGGCCACTGGGGTCAACAACGCCACCAGGTTATCGGCACGCTCGCGGGCCTGCGCATCGTCGCTGAACTTGGCGATGTCCAACTGCGTCGCCACGTAGGTGGAGAACGCCCTGCCGCCTTCGTTCGCCGCCTTCATGGTCAGCAACATGCGACGGACATCCGGATGCACGATGATCGGGTCTGCCGGTTTGTCCTTGGCCTGCGCCCCCAATGGGGAACGGCTTTGCAGGCGGTCGCGGGCATATTCAATCGCGTTCTGATAGGACCGCTCACCAGAAGCCAAGCCCTGGATACCGACGCCCAAACGCTCATAGTTCATCATGGTGAACATCGCCGCCAAGCCACGGTTGGGCTCACCAACCAGGTAGCCCACGGCTTCGTCGAAGTTCATCACGCAGGTGGCGGAGGCCTGGATGCCCATTTTGTGTTCAATGGAGCCGCAGTTCACCGGGTTACGCGCGCCCAGGCTGCCATCGGTATTCACCAAAAACTTCGGTACCAGGAACAACGAGATGCCTTTGGGCCCGGCCGGTGCGTCCGGCAGTTTGGCCAGCACCAGATGGATGATGTTGTCGGTCAGGTCATGCTCGCCACCGGTGATGAAGATCTTGGTGCCGCTGACCTTGTAAGAGCCGTCCGCCTGAGGCTCGGCCTTGGTGCGGATCATCCCCAGGTCGGTACCGGCATGGGCCTCCGTCAGGCACATGGAACCGGCCCACTCACCGGAATACATCTTCGGCAGGTAGGTGGCCTTGAGCTCTTCGCTGGCGTGGGTGTTGATCGATACACAGGCACCGGAAGTCAACATCGGGTAAAGGCCGAAAGCCAGGCTCGACGAGTTGATCATCTCTTCAACCTGCGCCGACACGGCCTTGGGCATGCCCATGCCGCCGTAGGTCGGGTCGCCGCCCACGCCTACCCAGCCGCCTTCGGCGTAGGTGCTATAGGCCTGGGGGAAACCGTCGGGCGTCGTGACGGCACCGTCTGCCCAATGGCAGCCTTGCTCATCGCCGCCGCGGCTGAGTGGGGCGATGGATTTGGCGGTGACCTTACCGGCCTCCTCCAGGATCGCCTCGACGGTTTCGGCGTCAACGCTGTCTGCCAATGCCGGTAACTGGGCCCAAGTATTAGCGACCTCAAAAACTTCGTTGAGGACGAAGCGCATATCACGCAACGGCGCTTTGTAATCAGCCATGGCAAACCTCGTGAGAACGTGAAAAGTGATTCGATAGGATCGGTTTTATAGACGCCGAGTGTACCCGAACAACTTTTCAGACACATAGGGTCCATTCGTGACCATTAAGTATTTATAAGTCACATACAAACCATTGTGGGAGCGGGCTTGCTCGCGAATGCGGCGTGTCAGTCGCTACATCTTTTGACTGTACCAGCGCATTCGCAAGCAAGCCCGCTCCCACATTTTGTCCCCGAGCAATCAGTGACCTCTACAGTGCAAAGGCCTGCGCCGGTAAGCTCATCAGGCATTCGCTTCCCGCCTCGACCGCAGCACGGTGCATGGTCGTACGCGGCAACAGACGCTTGAAATAAAAGTCGCAGGTCGCAAGCTTCGCCTGGGCAAACCCTTCGTCATCCTGGGCGTGCGCCGCGATCGCCATGCGCAACCACAGGTAGGCGAGGATGATGTAACCGCTGTACATCAGGTAATCCATGGCCGCTGCACCCACTTCGTCAGGGTTTTTCATCGCCGCCGTGCCGACCTTCAGGGTCAGTTCGCCCCATTGCTGGTTGAGCTCATTGAGTTGCGCCACATGGGCTTTGAGTTGCGCATGCTCGGCATTGGCCGTGCAGAACTTATGCACAATTTTGGTAAACCCGCGCAGTAACTTGCCTTGGCTGCCCAGCACCTTGCGACCGAGCAGGTCCAGAGCCTGGATGCCGTTGGTGCCTTCATAGATCGGGGCAATCCGTGCGTCACGGGCCAGTTGCTCCATGCCCCACTCACGAATATAGCCATGACCACCGAATACCTGCATGCCGTGGTTGGTCACCTCCAGGCCGGTTTCGGTCATGAAGGCTTTGCAGATCGGCGTGAGGAAGGCCAGCAGGTCCTCGGCTTCTTGGCGTTGGCCGGCGTCGCTGCCCAGGTGCGCGGTATCGAGCAGTTGCGCGGTGAAATAGGTCAAGGCGCGGTTGCCTTCGTTGAAGGCTTTCATGGTCAGCAACATGCGACGGACATCGGCGTGCACGATGATCGGGTCGGCGGCTTTTTCCGGGGCCTTGGCACCGGTGAGCGAACGCATTTGCAGGCGATCGTTAGCGTATTTGATCGCACCCTGGAAGCTCGCCTCGCCGTTGCACAGGCCCTGCATGCCGGTACCCAGGCGTGCGTGGTTCATCATGGTGAACATGCAGTTGAGGCCCTTGTTCGCCTCGCCAATCAAATAGCCTTTGGCGCCATCGAAGTTCAGCACGCAGGTGGCCGAAGCCTTGATACCCATCTTGTGTTCGATGGAGCCGCAGTGCACCGCATTGCGCTCGCCGGAGTCGGCATGGAACTTGGGCACGATAAACAATGAGATGCCCTTGGTGCCCGCCGGCGCGTCCGGCAGCTTGGCCAGCACCAGGTGGATGATATTGGCGCTCATGTCGTGCTCGCCGGCCGAGATGAAGATCTTGCTGCCGGTGAGCGCGTAACTGCCGTCTGCCTGCGGCACGGCGCGGGTCTTGATCAAGCCCAGGTCGGTGCCGCAGTGGGCTTCGGTCAGGCACATGGTGCCGGTCCATTCGCCAGCAGTGAGCTTGCTCAGGTAGGTGGCTTTCTGTTCGTCAGTGCCGTGGGCGTGGATGGCCGACATCGCGCCGTGGGTCAGGCCCGGGTACATGCCCCAGGAGGTGTTGCTGGAGCCGATCATCTCGCTCAGCACCAGGCCCAGGGAATGGGGCAGGCCCTGGCCACCGTAGGCCGGGTCTGCCGCCACGCCATGCCAGCCGCCTTCCACATACTGGGCGAAGGCTTGCTTGAAGCCTTTAGGAGTGGTTACCACGCCATTATCGAAATGGCAGCCCTCTTCATCGCCGCTGCGATTGAGCGGCGCGAGTACGTTCTCACAGAATTTGGCGCCTTCTTCGAGGATCGCACTGACCATGTCCGGGCTGGCATCCGTGGCACCCAGCGCCGCGTAGTGGCCGTGGAAATCGAATACGGTGTCGATCAGAAAGCGCATGTCGCGCAGGGGAGCTTTGTACTCAGGCATGGCAATGTCTCCGGCAGCAGATAGGGTTAACCTACTGCCGGCCATGGCCGTGGACAATCACTGTAGCGCTGCTGAATACAGCGCCATTACTCAACCGGCAGCGCTTTGCATGCGCACCGCGCCACGGCGGGTTTGCCCGGCTGCGACCACACAATTACGCCCCGCCCCCTTGGCGGCATACAGCGCCTGGTCGGCGGACTTGAGCACCTCGTCGGGGCTGCGCTGCTCGGCCTGGCGCTCGGCCACGCCGATGCTTACCGTCACCGACACACTGGATGCACCGCTGCCCGCACGGCGTTGGCGGCCTTGATGGTCGTCCTGGGGACGGTCCGGGTTGCGCAACTTGATGTCGTAGCTGGCGATGATCTCGCGGATCTCCTCCAGGTGCGGCATGCACTCATCCAGAGTCTTGCCGGCAAACACCACGGCAAACTCTTCACCGCCGTAACGGTAGGCCCGCCCGCCGCCGTTGACCTTGGACAGCTTGCTCGCCACCAGGCGCAGCACCTGGTCACCCACGTCGTGGCCGTGGGTGTCATTGAAACGTTTGAAGTGATCGACGTCGCTCATCGCCAGCACATAGTTACGCCCCAGCCGCTGCATACGCTCGTTAAGGGCACGTCGCCCCGGCAAGCCGGTGAGCTCATCACGAAACGCCATTTGATACGCCTCGTGCGCCACCCCCGCGGCGATCATCAGCATCACCTGGCTGCACATAATGTTGAGGGTGAACGGCAGGATGAAGGTTTGCGGCAACATCCAGAACATCCCCAGCAACCCCACCAGTTGCGCGGCGTGCAGCGGGCGCGGCTGGTACCAGTATTGGGCGGCCAGGGTGAGGAAACCAATCAGGAACATCGGGTAGGAGAGTTGGATCAGGCTCATCCACGCGCCGTGCAGCATCGGCCAGCGAATCTCCGCCAACCAGCCCAGCAACGCCTGGGGAAAACTCTGCTCCAGGGCCAGCGCCACACTGCCCACCGCCAGCAGCACCGCGCAGCGGGCGACGAAGTCACGGAACAGATGGGTTTTTTCCTGCCAAAGCGCATAGATGCTGAACAGCAAGGGCAACAGCAGGCAGCACAGGTGGAACACCACCGCAGCGTCTTCACGCACGCGGCCGTTGTCGCGATAAAAGTCGGTCTGGGTATCCAGCAGGAAATAGGCGACGTACACCGTGATCATCAGGAACAGTTCACGCTGGCGTCGATACACCGCGCAATAGGCGCCGCCCAGCAACAGGACCAGGGTGGGCAACACGTTAAACAGCGAGGTGAAGAAGACGCTCAGGTCCTTGACGTACGCAGCCGAAAGCCCGGCCAGCAACAGCAGCAGCGAAGGGAGGAAATGACTGAAACGTACAGCGGACACGCGTGACAAGGGTAAAACTCCGACCCGCAAACAAATAATGGCACTGTGCCTCTAAGCGGTCAGTTAAGCAAAACCGACCGGGCATGTATCACATTGCCATCACTGTAACGGCAGCTCATCGCAATCCCTGAGTGCATCACTGCGGTTTTTTAACTCGCCCCCCTGTAGGAGCGAGCTTGCTCGCGAAAATATCACCGGCACCGCGTTTAATCAGGCCGCCCGCATTATCGTTAGCGACCTTCGCGAGCAAGCTCGCTCCTACAGGAGTGCAAAAAAAACCGCCGCGTCCCGAGGGAGGCGGCGGTTTTTTCAAGGACCCGGTAAGGCTTAGTAAGCCAGGCCGAAGTCTTCTTCTTTCATGTCCATCAGGTTGTTGGCGCCCGACAGCATGGTTGCCACGTGGGTGCGGGTACGCGGCAGGATGCGCTGGAAGTAGAAGCGCGCAGTCTGCAACTTGGCGGTGTAGAACGCCTCTTCGCTGGTGCCGGCGGCCAGTTTCTCGGCGGCCAGGCGTGCCATGTCGGCCCAGAAGTAAGCCAGGCACGCGTAGCCGGAGTACATCAGGTAGTCCACCGAAGCGGCGCCGACTTCTTCACGGTCTTTCATCGCGGCCATGCCGACCTTCATGGTCAACTCGCCCCACTCTTTGTTCAATGCTGCCAGCGGTGCCACGAACTCGCTAACCGCTTCATTGCCTTCGTTGGCCTGGCAGAACTTGTGCACGATCTTGGTGAAGCCCTTGAGCGCTTCGCCTTGGGTCATCAGCACTTTACGGCCGAGCAGGTCCAGCGCCTGGATGCCGGTGGTGCCTTCGTACAGCATCGAAATGCGGCTGTCGCGCACGTTCTGCTCCATGCCCCACTCAGCGATAAAGCCGTGGCCACCGTAGATCTGCACCCCGTGGTTGGCCGATTCAAAACCGACTTCGGTCATGAACGCCTTCGCGATCGGAGTCATGAAAGCCAGCAGGGCATCGGCCTGTTTCTTGGCTTCGTCGTCGGTGCCGTACTTGACGATGTCCACTTGCTTGGCGGTGAAGTACACCATCGCACGGTTACCTTCGGCGAAGGCTTTCATGGTCAGCAGCATGCGGCGTACGTCAGGGTGCACGATGATCGGGTCAGCGGCTTTGTCCGGTGCTTTGGGGCCGGTCAGGGAGCGCATTTGCAGGCGATCACGCGCATATTTCAAGCCGCCCTGGAAGCCGATCTCGGCGTGGGCCAGGCCTTGCAGCGCGGTGCCCAGGCGAGCGGTGTTCATAAAGGTGAACATGCAGTTCAGGCCTTTGTTCGCCGGGCCGATCAGGAAACCGGTGGCCGCGTCGAAGTTCATCACGCAGGTGGCGTTGCCGTGGATGCCCATTTTGTGTTCCAGGGAACCACAGGTGACCGCGTTGCGCTCGCCCACCGAGCCATCGGCGTTGGGCAGGAACTTGGGCACGATAAACAGCGAGATACCTTTGGTGCCAGCCGGTGCGTCCGGCAGGCGGGCCAGTACGATGTGGACGATGTTGTCGGCCATGTCGTGTTCGCCGGCCGAGATGAAGATCTTGGTACCGGAGACTTTGTAGGAACCGTCAGCCTGAGGCTCGGCCTTGGTGCGCAGCATGCCCAGGTCGGTGCCGCAGTGTGGCTCGGTCAGGCACATGGTGCCGGTCCATTCGCCCGACACCAGCTTGGTCAGGTAAGCGTCTTGCTGCTCGGGGGTGCCGTGCTCGGAAATGGTGTTCATCGCGCCATGGGACAGGCCAGGGTACATGCCCCACGACCAGTTGGCTTCGCCGACCATTTCACTCACAGCCAGGCCCAGGGATTCCGGCAGGCCTTGGCCACCGTGCTCCACGTCGTGGGCCAGGCTTGGCCAGCCGCCTTCGACGAATTGCTTGTAGGCTTCTTTGAAACCTGTTGGGGTCTTAACGCCTGACTCACTCCAGGTACACCCTTCGATGTCGCCCACGCGGTTCAACGGTGCCAGTACTTGCTCACAGAACTTGGCGCCTTCTTCGAGGATGGCGTCGACCATGTCCGGGGTAGCGTCCTGGCAAGCCGGCAGGCTCTGATAGTGCGCTTCATAACCGAGCAGTTCGTCACGAACGAAGCGAATATCACGCAAGGGGGCCTTGTAGTCAGGCATAGCGATAAACCTCTGCTGATGTAACTGGGATGAACAACCGCGTGGATTTGTTATGGCGGTCAAACAGGTGTTTGAAACATACGTTTACGACCCAGGGTTGTCAAGCGTCGGCCAGATGCCGTTTGTCTTGACGCGGGTCAGCGCCAGACACGGCAAGGCCTGCGGCGGGATGCCTCATGATTTAAGGAAGAGCAGAATGTCGCAGAACCACTGCGGGAGCTGGCTTGCCTGCGATGCAGACGCCAGGGTGTATCAGGCAGTACGCGTTGATGCTATCGCAGGCAAGCCAGCTCCCACAGAAGAGCGGGCGTGCGATAGCGACGTTAAGCGTAGGTATCGATCAACGTACCGAGCATTTCGTCCGAAGCCTTGGCGACTTTCGCCCCCAGCTCGACTTGAAACTTGCCCTGGGCCATTTCCACCATGTTGCTCGCCGAGTTGGACGCTTGGGCGCGGTCATTGGCTTGCAGACGGTCGCTTTGCGCGGCCGATGGCTGGGTGGTCGCGGCGCTGGCAATCTTGCCGGCCGCCTGGTCGACGCGGTTCTGCCCGGTCTGAATGGTGCTCAGGCCCGAATAAAACGCGCTGCTTCCAGAGATGTCCATGGCGTAAGCCTGCCTTTGAGAAAATCGTGAAGCCCGATTGAACCAGACATCCTGGCAAAAGGCCCGTCAAAAACACTAATGGCATATTGCCTTAGCGATAGCCAAAATCAGTCAAGCAGGTCCAGCTCCAGGTACTCGGCCACTGCGGCGGCCCCGGCATGCTTGAGTTTCGGCACTCGCCCCAGGCACGGCGCGGGCAGGCGCTCAGCCAGGGTGGCGAGGTTTTCTTCCAGACGGGAGGTCTTAGGGTCGATGATGTTTGCCACCCAGCCCGCCAGCGGCAAGCCATCCCGCGCGATGGCTTCGGCGGTGAGCAACGCGTGGCTGATGCATCCAAGGCGCACGCCTACCACCAGGATCACCGGCAGCTTGAGTGCCATGGCCAGGTCCGACAGGTTGGCTTGGTCGGCCAAGGGCACGCGCCAACCGCCCGCCCCTTCGATCAAGGTGAAGTCCGCGCCCCGTGCCAGAATCTGCTGCATCGGCTTGAGCAGCGATTGCACCGTGAGCCCGACGCCCGCCTCGCGCGCTGCCAGATGCGGCGCGATAGCCGGCTCGAAGGCCACCGGGTTGACCTCGGCATAACTGAGCGGCACGGAACATTCGGCCAGCAACGCCAAGGCATCGGCATTGCGCAACCCCTTGGCCGTCAGTTGGCAGCCCGACGCCACCGGCTTTCCGGCGGCCGTGCTTTTGCCGGCGAGCCTGGCGGCATGCAACAGGCCGGCGGCGATGGTGGTTTTGCCAACATCGGTGTCTGTACCGGTGATGAAGTAAGCGGCGCTCATAGCGGTTTCTCCAGTACGGCATACACCACTTGGTACGTGGCGGGCAGGCCCTGGGCCTGGCGGAACTGCTCGTAGGCCTCTACCAACGCGACAATCCGCGCACGGCCCGTCAACCCTCCCGGGCGGCCTGGGTTGAGGTTATGGGCGCCCAATGCCTTGAGCTCATGGGTCAGGCTGCGCACATCCGCGTAATGCAATACGTGGGGCTGTCGCTCCAGGCTGATCACGCGCAAACCACTGGCCGCACACAGTTGCTGATAAGACTCGAAGGTGCGGAAGCGATTGACGTGGACCAGGCCATCCGCCGCCCGCCAACTTTCGCGCAACTCATCCAGAGTGCCTACGCACAGGCTGGCAAAGGCCAGCACGCCACCTGGTCGCAGCACACGCTGGGCTTCGCTGAGCACCGCATCAAAATGGGCGCACCACTGCACCGCGAGGCTGGAGAAGAGCAGCTCGAAGCTGTCCGCTGCAAGCGGCAAACGTTCTGCATCGCCAGCCACGAAATGCGCAGCGCCACCCAGTGGACGCGCGTGGTTGAGCATGCCCTCGGCAATGTCCAGCGCCACACCCTGGCTACCGGGCAAACGCTCACCCAATACGCGGCTGAAGTAACCCGTGCCACAGCCCATGTCCAGCCAACGCTGGGGCACCAGGCCGTGCGGCAAGCGGCTGAGCAGTTCATGCCCGACCGCACGCTGCAACTCGGCCACGCTGTCGTAACTGGCCGCCGCACGGGAGAACGAGGCTGCGACCTGGCGCTTGTCCGGCAAGCCCCCAGGCAAGGGAGGGTGGGATAGGTCAGTCATCAACACACTCATGCAAAAAAGCCTGGATAGCCCCGGCTACTCCGTGAGGGTCTTCCAGAAGAAACGCGTGACCGGCCTGTTCAATCAGGCCGATTTCTACATCGGGGAGCAAGGCCAGCAGGTCGTTGGCGGCTTCGGCAGGCACAAGCCCATCCAAGCCGGCAAACAGGTGCAACTGCGGCCCGCGAAAAGCCTGCAACGCCGCCCGCGTATCCAGTTGGGCCAACAACTCCAGGCCGGGCATCAACACGCTGGGGGAGGTTTTCGGCGCGCCGCTGACCAACAACCGCGACAAGCCGCGTGGGTCTTCGGCACCCTTGGCGCACAACAGGCCAAAACGCTTGAGCGTGACTTGGGAATCAGCATGACAGCCGGCCAAGAATGCATCGAAGGTTTCGGCAGGCATCCCGTGAGGCCAGCCATCATGGGCGACGAAACACGGGTTGCTCGCCAGGGTCAGCAAACCGCAGCACCGCTCGCCACGGCGCGCCGCCAACTCGGACGCGAGCATGCCGCCCAGCGACCAGCCCCCAAGCCAGGCGTTGTCCGGCAGCGTCGCATCGAGTTCGTCGAGCCATTCACCAAGTTCGCTGGCCTCAAGCGCTGGCAAGGGTTCGATCTGTACCTGCAAATGCTCGTTCAGGCCGTGCAGCGCAGCGGCCAACGGCTCCAGCGGTGACACACCCAGGCCCCAGCCCGGTAGCAGGATCAGTCGATTACGCATAGCCGGGCTCCGAGGCGTCTAACAAGCGAAAACACGCTTGCAACCCGTCTAACAGTAGCTGCACCTGCGCCTCGCTGTGGGCCGCCGTCAATGTCACCCGTAATCGAGCACTGCCGGCGGGCACGGTCGGTGGGCGAATGGCGGTCACCATCAGGCCGCGCTCGCGCAGCATCTGCGACAGGCGCAGTGCCCGGGCGCTGTCGCCGATCAGGATCGGCTGGATCGGCGTAAAACTGTCCATCAACGCCAGGCCTATCTGCTCGGCGCCATGGCGGAACTGGCGGATCAACGCGTTGAGGTGCTCGCGGCGCCAATGTTCACTGCGCAGCAGTTCTAGGCTTTTGAGGGTGGCGCAGGCCAGGGCCGGTGGTTGGCTGGTGGTGTAGATATACGGGCGGGCGAATTGGATCAGGCTCTCGATCAAGTCCTCACTGCCGGCCACAAAAGCCCCCGCAGTGCCGAAGGCTTTGCCCAAGGTGCCAACCAGCACGGGCACGTCGTCCTGGCTCAAGCCGAAATGCTCGACGATACCGCCGCCGTTGGCGCCCAGCGGGCCAAAGCCATGGGCGTCATCCACCATCAGCCAGGCACCTTTGGCCCGGGTTTCACGGGCCAGCGCGGGCAGGTCGGCGAGGTCGCCGTCCATGCTGAACACACCGTCGGTGACCACCAAGGTATTGCCGGTGGCTTTCTCCAGGCGCTTGGCCAGGCTGCCCGCGTCGTTATGCAGGTAGCGGTTGAAACGCGCACCGGACAGCAAACCGGCATCCAGCAAGGACGCGTGGTTAAGCCGGTCTTCCAATACCGTATCGCCCTGCCCTACCAGCGCCGTGACCGCGCCGAGGTTGGCCATGTAGCCGGTGGTGAACAGCAAGGCACGCGGGCGACCGGTCAAGTCAGCCAGGGCTTCTTCCAGCTCATGGTGCGGTGTGGCATGGCCCACCACCAAATGCGAAGCACCACCGCCCACGCCCCAACGGGACGCACCGGCGCGCCAGGCTTCGATCACTTGCGGGTGATTGGCAAGGCCCAGGTAATCGTTATTGCAGAACGCCAACAACGGTTGCCCGTCCACCACCACGTGCGGGCCTTGGGGGCTCTGCAGCAAGGGGCGCTGGCGGTAAAGATGGTCGGCACGGCGGGCAGCGAGGCGCGCGGCGAGATCGAAAGACATGCTGGCCTCGATTCAACAGGTTCAACTGGGTCCTATGTGGGAGCTGGCTTGCCTGCGATAGCGGTTCTTCTGACACTTCTATGCTGAAAGTGCCGCCGTCATCGCAGGCAAGCCAGCTCCCACACTGGAATGCATCCAAAGGTGGTTACACCACAGCGTTGTAGAACTGCTCGCTGCTCTTTTGCTCCACCAACGCCTGCTCGATCGCCGCCTGGTGCACTTCGTCGGCATGCTCTTCACGGGCTTCGGGCAGGATGCCCAGGCGTGCGAACAACTGCATGTCTTTGTCAGCTTGGGGGTTGGCGGTGGTCAGCAGTTTGTCGCCGTAGAAGATCGAGTTGGCGCCGGCAAAAAACGCCAGGGCCTGCATCTGCTCGTTCATGGCTTCGCGGCCGGCCGACAGGCGCACGTGGGACTGCGGCATCAGGATGCGCGCCACCGCCAGCATGCGGATGAAATCGAAGGGGTCGATGTCATCGGCGTTTTCCAACGGCGTACCCGCTACCTTCACCAGCATGTTGATCGGCACCGATTCCGGATGCTCCGGCAGGTTGGCCAGTTGGATCAGCAAGTTGGCGCGGTCATCGAGAGATTCGCCCATGCCGAGGATGCCGCCCGAGCAGATCTTCATCCCCGAATCACGCACGTACGTCAGGGTTTGCAGGCGCTCGCTGTAGGTGCGGGTGGTGATGATCGAGCCGTAGAACTCCGGCGAGGTGTCGAGGTTGTGGTTGTAGTAGTCCAGGCCGGCCTGGGCCAGGGCTTCGGTCTGGTCCTGGTCGAGGCGACCGAGGGTCATGCAGGTTTCCAGGCCCATGGCCTTCACGCCTTTGACCATTTCCAGCACGTAGGGCATGTCTTTAGCCGACGGATGTTTCCATGCCGCGCCCATGCAGAAACGCGTCGAACCGATGGCCTTGGCGCGCGCGGCCTCTTCGAGGACCTTCTGCACCTCCATGAGCTTCTCTTTTTCCAGGCCCGTGTTGTAGTGGCCCGACTGCGGACAATATTTGCAATCTTCCGGGCAGGCGCCGGTCTTGATCGACAACAGGGTCGAGACCTGCACGCGGTTGGCGTCGAAATGCGCGCGGTGCACGGTCTGCGCCTGGAACAACAGGTCGTTGAAGGGCTGCACGAACAGGGCTTTGACTTCAGCTAAAGACCAATCGTGACGCAGGGTGGCAGAGGTGCTGGCGCTCATGGGCGATTCCTTGATTATGCTTTGGCAAGCGCTGTGGGAAGGGCAATACCCACAGGCACGACACGGATGCTCGGCATATTTAAGGAAGATCCATGCACTGTCAACCCAAGCACAAGAACCAGGTTTACATCTGGTTAAAAAGTATACAGCCCTGTCTGATTTGCGATGAATGCACCGAATCGGCCGAGGCCGTGTGCAGCGCCTGCGAAACACAATTGCCGTGGCTGATGGAACAATGCGAACGCTGCGCCCTGCCCTTGCCCATGGATGGGTTGATCTGCGGCCAGTGCCAAAAACAGCCTCCGGCCTTTCACCAAGTGGTGGCGCCATGGACCTACAGCTTTCCCGTGGACACCCTGATCAGCCGCTTCAAGCATCAGGCGCGTTGGCCGCTGGGGCATCTGTTGGCGCGCCTGCTGGGGCAGCACTTGCAACATCGCCTCGATAACGCCGAACTGGAGCGCCCCAACTGCCTGCTGCCGGTGCCCATGGCGCGCAAACGTCTGCGCGAACGCGGCTTTAATCAAGCGTTGATGCTGGCCCGCTGGCTCAGTCACGCCCTCGACATTCCCTTTGATGAGCATGCGCTGTTGCGCCCCCATGAAACCGTGGCGCAGCAAGACCTCGATGCCAAAACCCGCAAACGCAACCTGCTCAACGCCTTCGCCCTGGCTCCCGGCATCCAGGTCGCCGGGCAACATCTGGCGCTGGTAGACGACGTCCTCACCACCGGCGCCACGGCCCACAGCCTGGCGCGCTTGTTGATCAATGCCGGCGCCCGCCAGGTGGACGTGTATTGCCTGGCCCGTACGCCCAAACCCGGCAGCTGACTTGACTCCCCTGCGCCAGCGCGGCAACGTCGGCGCATCTCACCCAAGCGTATCTGCCATGTCTGTGCCCAGCCCTCTCAACCAACACATCATCCGCCGCCCCCAGCGTATTGCCTTGCTGGGGCACATCGCCGAGCAGGGTTCCATCACCCGTGCGGCCAAGAGTGCCGGGTTGAGTTACAAGGCCGCCTGGGACGCCATTGATGAGCTGAACAACCTGGCGCAAAAACCGCTGGTGCAACGCAGCGTCGGCGGCAAGGGCGGTGGCGGCGCCAAACTGACGCAAGAAGGTGAACGGGTGCTGCGCCTTTATCAGCGCCTGCAACTGCTACAGGCCGAGATCCTTGGCTCGGACGAAGCGGCCAGCGACTTCAACCTGCTGGGCCGCTTGATGCTGCGCACCAGCGCGCGCAACCAATTGCACGGCCAGGTCAGCGCTATAGAGAGCCATGGCCACAACGACATGATCCGCCTGCAACTGGCCGGCGGTCTGCACCTCGACGCACAGATTACCCACGACAGCACCCTGCGCCTGGAACTGCAGACTGGCGTGGAAGTGGTCGCGCTGATCAAGGCCGGATGGCTGGAATTACTGGCGGAGGGGCAAGCTGAAACACTTGGACACAATTGCCTGGGAGGCAGGATCGAGACCATTCTCGCCGCCGAAGACGGCCCCAGCGAGGTGCGTATCGCCCTGCCCAACGGCCAAGTGTTGTGCGCGCTGGCGCAGCCCGTCGCACTCAAGGCCATCGACGCAGCGCAGGGCCAGCCGATCCGCGTGCAGTTTGCACCCAGCCATGTATTGCTCGGCACCCCGGTGTAACGGGCCCGCGTCTTCAAGCTGCAACAATTCGGTCACAAGCGCTGCTTAAGGTGTCTGCAAAAACCTTAAGGAGCCTGTGATGAGCCTATTAGAAGAAAACCAAGCCACCGACCTTGAACAGATGGTGGGCCTGACCCGCCGTCGCTTTATCGGCGCAGGCGCCTTGTGCGGCGCCGCAATGTTCCTCGGCGGTAACCTGCTGAGCCGCAGCGCCCTGGCCGTGAATGCCGCTTCCGCCAGCCCGCTGCTGGGGTTTACCAGCATCGCCGCCGCCACCAGTGACACCATCACCCTGCCACCGGGCTACAGCGCTTCGGTGCTGATCAGTTGGGGCCAGCCCCTACACAAGAACGCCCCAGCTTTCGACCCGACCGGCCATGGCACCGCCAAGGCCCAGGAACAGCAGTTCGGCGACAACAACGACGGCATGAGCCTGTTTCCATTCCCCGGTGACGACAACCGCGCGCTGATGGCAATCAACAACGAATACACCAACTACCGTTACCTCTACGCCCACGGCGGCGCGCCACAATCTGCCGAAGACGTGCGCAAGGCCCTGGCCAGCGAAGGCGTGTCGGTGATCGAAGTGCGGCGCCAGGGTGACACCTGGCAGTTCGTCCAGGACTCGCGCTACAACCGGCGCATCCACGGCAATTCACCGATCCGCTTGAGCGGCCCTGCTGCCGGCCATGATTGGCTGAAAACCAGCGCCGACAAGACCGGCAAAAAAGTTCTCGGCACGTTTCAGAACTGCGCTAACGGCAAGACTCCGTGGGGCACCTACTTGACCTGCGAAGAAAACTTCACCGATTGCTTTGGCAGCAGCAACCCGCAGCAAACCTTCGACGCCGGGCAGAAGCGCTACGGCGTGGTGGCCGCCAGCAAGGACATCAACTGGCATCAGCACGACCCGCGCTTTGATATGACCAAGAACCCCAACGAACTCAATCGCCATGGCTGGGTGGTGGAAATCGACCCGTTCGATCCGCAATCCACCCCGGTAAAACGCACGGCCTTGGGGCGCTTCAAGCACGAGAACGCAGCCCTCGCCGAAACCCGTGACGGCCGCGCCGTGGTGTACATGGGCGACGATGAACGCGGTGAGTTCATCTACAAGTTCGTCAGCCGCGATCAGATCAACCACACCAACCCGAAGGCCAACAAAGACCTGCTCGACCACGGCACCTTGTACGTGGCGATCTTCGACGCGGGCGACGGCAACGCCGACCACCCCAAGGGCAAAGGCCAGTGGGTTGAACTCACCCATGGCAAAAATGGCATCGACGCCAGCAGCGGGTTCGCCAACCAGGCCGAGGTGCTGATTCACGCGCGCCTGGCCGCCAGCGTGGTGAAAGCCACACGCATGGACCGCCCGGAATGGATCGTGGTCAGCCCCACCGATGGCCAGGTCTATTGCACCCTGACCAACAACGCTAAGCGCGGCGAAGAGGGCCAGCCGGTGGGCGGGCCAAACCCACGGGAGAAAAACGTCTACGGCCAGATCCTGCGCTGGAAAGCCGACGCCGATAACCACGGTGCCACGGACTTCACCTGGGACCTGTTCGTGGTGGCCGGCAACCCCGGCGTACATGCCGGTAACCCCAAGAGCGGCTCGTCCAACATCAACCCGCAAAACATGTTCAACAGCCCCGACGGCCTGGGCTTCGACAAAGCCGGGCGTCTTTGGATCCTCACCGATGGCGACTACAGCAACGCTGGCGACTTTGCGGGCATGGGCAATAACCAGATGCTGTGTGCCGACCCGAGCACCGGTGAAATCCGTCGCTTCATGGTGGGGCCGGTGGCGTGTGAGGTGACGGGGATCAGTTTTTCGCCGGACCAGAAGACGCTGTTCGTGGGTATTCAACACCCAGGGGAAACCGGTGGTTCGACCTGGCCGGAACACCTGCCTAACGGCAAGCCGCGTTCGTCGGTGATGGCAATTCGGCGGGATGATGGTGGGATCGTAGGCGCCTGATAGGCCGCTATCGCAGGCAAGCCAGCTCCCACATCTCGATGTGTAAATACATGCCAGTGTGGGAGCTGGCTTGCCTGCGAAGGCGTCCGCACAGCCACCGCCTATCTATGCTGTTACCATACCCGGCCGGACGCGGCGCCCTGCTGCGCGCAGGAGTTCGCATGGCCCACCCGTTTGAAACACTCACCCCAGACCTGGTGCTCGACGCCGTCGAAAGCATCGGTTTCCTCAGCGACGCGCGGGTTCTAGCCCTCAACAGCTACGAAAACCGCGTGTACCAAGTGGGCATCGAAGACGCCGAACCGCTGATCGCCAAGTTCTATCGCCCCCAGCGCTGGACCAACGAGGCGATCCTGGAAGAACACCGCTTCACCTTCGAACTGGCCGAGTGCGATGTACCGGTGGTCGCCCCGTTGGTCCACAACGGCGAGAGCCTGTTCGAACACGCAGGTTTCCGCTTCACCCTGTTCCCCCGCCGTGGCGGCCGCGCGCCGGAGCCTGGCAACCTCGATCAGCTTTATCGGCTTGGGCAACTGCTCGGGCGTTTGCACGCCGTAGGCTCCACCCGCCCGTTCGAACACCGCGAAGCCCTGGGGGTGAAGAATTTCGGTCATGACTCCCTCACCACCCTGCTTGAAGGCAACTTCATTCCCAAAAGCCTGTTGCCGGCCTACGAGTCCGTGGCCCGCGACTTGCTCAAGCGTGTGGAAGAGGTTTACAAGGCCACCCCGCACAAGAACATCCGCATGCACGGTGACTGCCACCCCGGCAACATGATGTGCCGCGACGAGATGTTCCATATCGTCGACCTGGATGACTGCCGCATGGGCCCGGCGGTGCAAGACCTGTGGATGATGCTGGCGGGCGACCGCCAGGAATGCCTCGGCCAGCTCTCGGAGCTGATGGACGGCTACCAGGAGTTCCACGACTTCGACCCCCGCGAACTGGCGCTGATCGAGCCGCTGCGCGCCCTGCGCCTGATGCACTACAGTGCCTGGCTGGCGCGACGCTGGGACGACCCCGCCTTCCCCCATAGCTTTCCGTGGTTTGGCAGCGAGCGGTATTGGGGTGACCAGGTACTGGCGTTGCGCGAGCAACTGTCGGCGCTCAATGAAGAACCGCTGAAGCTCTTCTGAACACGTTCCATGATCGCGCCCACGCTCTGCGTGGGCGCGCATCCTGTGACGCTCCGCGTCACGATTTAAGAGCAGACGCAGAGCGTCCAAGGCGGCGTTACCACGCAGAGCGTGGGAACGAGCGTTGTCTGACAAATATCCTTACAATTGCGCTTTGTTAGCTGCCTAAGCAAGGATTCTGCAATGCAAGCCGCCAACCCTCGCAAGGGGTACATCCTGGGCCTGAGCGCCTATGTCATCTGGGGTCTGTTCCCGCTCTACTTCAAAGCCATCGCCAGCGTGCCCGCTGCCGAGATCATCGTGCACCGCGTGTTGTGGTCGGCGCTGTTCGGTGGGCTGTTGCTGATGGTGTGGAAACACCCCGGCTGGTTTCGCGAGCTGCGCGACAACCCCAAGCGTCTGGCGATCCTGGCCCTCAGTGGTTCGTTGATTGCCGCTAACTGGCTGACCTATGTGTGGTCGGTGAACACCGGGCGCATGCTTGAAGCCAGCCTGGGTTATTACATCAACCCGCTGGTGAATGTGCTGCTGGGGATGCTGATTCTCGGCGAGCGCCTGCGTCGCTTGCAATGGGTGGCTGTCGGGTTGGCAGCGGCGGGTGTGGCGCAGCAGGTGTGGCAGGTCGGTAGCCTGCCGTGGGTGTCGCTGGCGCTGGCATTGACGTTCGGTTTCTACGGTTTGATCCGCAAGCAGGCGCCGGTCAAGGCGCTGCCAGGGCTGGTGGTGGAAACCTGGATGCTGGTACCCATTGCCATCGCCTGGTTGCTGTTCAACCCCACCGCCCACAGCGCGCAACTGGCGTTCTGGAGCACCTCCGAGGCCTGGTGGCTGGTGGCCGCAGGCCCGGTGACGCTGATCCCCCTGGTGTGCTTCAACGCCGCTGCACGGCATTTGCCCTACACCGCCCTGGGCTTTTTGCAGTATGTGGCGCCGACGCTGGTGTTGCTCGAAGCCGTGCTGTTGTTCGGTGAACACCTGGCACCGAGCACGCTGATTGCCTTCGCCTTTATCTGGGCCGGGCTGGTGGTGTACAGCCTGGATGCCTGGCTGACCGTGCGCAAACGCTGATCAAATAACGTACAAACCTCTGCAAGCCACAGCATTCGTGGCTTGCAGCGTTCCACCCCAAGGTTATCCACAACCTGATCCCCGCCATTTGTGCACAAGCCCTTGAAACTGCTCGTTTTTTGCTCAACTTGCGCAGATGCCCGCCGGGCGTGGCCTGGCGTCGGGTCTCTACAGGTTATCCACAGGCCCATGCAAGATTTCGATGCATAACCTTGTGGATCGTTATTCCTCCTGACGCAGCTCCACCATCAAGTCATCGGCCAAGGTTTCCAAAGCCTCTTGCAAGGTTTCCAGCGACAGCGTGGCCGGCACTTGCAATAACGCCTCGGCGTTGAACAGCGGATCACCACTCATGGGCGCCGGGCGCACATCGGTGCTCAGGCGTTCCAGGTTGACACCCTGCTGGCTCAACAGCGCGGTGATCTCACGCACGATGCCCGAGCGGTCATTGCCCACCAGGGTCATCAGAATCGGCTTGGACGCCGATGCCTGGCCGCTGCTGCCCTCACCCACCAACACGCGAATGCCGTGGGTGGATAAGTCCTCCAGCGCCCCCACCAATGCCTGGCGCTGCTCGCTCGGCACACTGACCCGCAGAATCCCGGCAAACTGCCCGGCCATGTGCGCCATGCGGCTTTCCAGCCAGTTGCCCCCATGACTGGCGATGTTCTGCGCGATGCGTTCAACCAGGCCGGGTTTGTCGGCGGCGATAATAGTGAGTACAAGATGGTCCATGGCGAAATACCTCGGTGCTATTCCTGTAGGAGCGAGCTTGCTCGCGAAGGTCGTCAACGATAACGCGAAAAAACTGACACTTGCGGTGCTCTCAGGTTTTTCGCGAGCGAGCTCGCTCCTACAAAGTGGACGCGCGGTCGCTGGAAGACAAATCGTGTACCATTTTGATATTTATCTGGAACAATCCAATAGTTTTTTGAGAACATCCGGTTCTCCGCTGTGACCGTACGACCAAAGTGGGTCGCTAAACGACGTATTTAGTCTAATTTTCACAACCGCAAGTCATCATGTAGTATGCCCAACCGTGCACTACATAATGAAAATCTGAAAAAGCGCATAAGCTCCGCAGAGTGAGGCAAGCAATGACTGAACACGTTCAAGTCGGTGGCCTGCAGGTCGCCAAAGTCCTGTTCGACTTCGTGAACAACGAAGCCATTCCCGGTACCGGCATCACTGCCGACCAGTTCTGGGCCGGTGCCGACAAGGTCATCCATGACCTGGCCCCGAAGAACAAAGCCCTACTCGCCAAACGCGACGACTTCCAGGCGCGGATCGATACCTGGCACCAGACCCACGCGGGCCAGGCCCATGACCCGGTGGCCTACAAAGCCTTCCTGCAAGACATCGGCTACCTGCTGCCAGAAGCCGCGGACTTTGAGGCCTCGACCCAAAACGTCGATGACGAGATCGCACGCATGGCCGGCCCACAGCTGGTCGTGCCGGTGATGAACGCCCGCTTCGCCCTGAATGCCTCGAATGCGCGCTGGGGCTCGCTGTACGACGCGCTCTATGGCACCGACGCCATCAGCGAAGCCAACGGCGCCGAGAAGGGCAAGGGCTACAACAAAGTGCGTGGCGACAAGGTGATTGCCTTCGCCCGCGCCTTCCTCGACGAAGCCGCACCGCTCAGCGCCGGCAGCCACGTCGATTCCACCGGCTACAAAATCGTCGACGGCAAGCTGATCGTCAGCCTCAAAGGCGGCAGCAACAGCGGCCTGCGTGACGATGCCCAGTTGATCGGTTTCCAGGGCCCTGCTGCCGAGCCGATTGCAATCTTGCTCAAGCACAATGGCCTGCACTTCGAAATCCAGATCGACGCCAGCACCCCGGTCGGCCAGACCGACGCTGCCGGCGTCAAAGACGTGCTGATGGAAGCCGCGCTGACCACCATCATGGACTGCGAAGACTCCGTGGCTGCCGTGGACGCCGATGACAAAGTGGTGATCTACCGCAACTGGCTCGGCCTGATGAAGGGCGACCTGGCCGAAGAAGTGGCCAAGGGCGGCCAGACCTTCACCCGCACCATGAACCCTGACCGCGTCTACACCGGCGTGGATGGCAGCGACGTGACCCTGCACGGCCGTTCGCTGTTGTTCGTGCGTAACGTGGGCCACTTGATGACCATCGACGCGATCCTCGATAAAGACGGCAACGAAGTGCCCGAAGGCATCCTCGACGGCCTGATCACCAGCCTGGCGGCGATCCACAGCCTCAACGGCAACAACACCCGCAAGAACAGCCGCACCGGTTCGGTGTACATCGTGAAACCGAAGATGCACGGCCCGGAAGAAGCCGCGTTCACCAACGAACTATTCGGTCGCATCGAAGAGGTGCTGAACCTGGCGCGCAACACCCTCAAGGTCGGGATCATGGACGAGGAGCGCCGCACCACGGTCAACCTCAAGGCCTGCATCAAGGCGGCCAGCGAGCGTGTGGTGTTTATCAACACCGGTTTCCTCGACCGCACCGGCGATGAAATCCACACCTCCATGGAAGCCGGCGCGATGGTGCGCAAAGCGGCCATGAAGGCAGAAAAATGGATCGGCGCCTATGAGAACTGGAACGTCGATATCGGCCTGAGCACTGGCTTGCAAGGTCGTGCACAGATCGGCAAGGGCATGTGGGCCATGCCCGACCTGATGGCAGCGATGCTCGAACAGAAAATCGCTCACCCACTGGCCGGCGCCAACACCGCCTGGGTACCGTCGCCGACTGCCGCGGCCCTGCATGCGTTGCACTATCACAAGGTTGATGTGTTCGCCCGCCAGGCCGAGCTGGCCAAGCGCGAGCGCGCTTCGGTGGACGATATCCTCACCATTCCTTTGGCCAGCAACACCGATTGGTCTGAAGAAGAGATCCGCAACGAACTGGACAACAACGCCCAGGGCATCCTCGGCTATGTAGTGCGCTGGATCGACCAGGGTGTGGGCTGCTCCAAGGTGCCGGACATCAATGACGTCGGCCTGATGGAAGACCGCGCCACCCTGCGTATCTCCAGCCAGCACATCGCCAACTGGCTGCGCCACGGCATCGTCAACGAAGCTCAAGTGATGGAAAGCCTCAAGCGCATGGCGCCGGTGGTAGACCGTCAGAATGCCGGGGACGCGTTGTACCGGCCACTGGCTCCGGATTTCGACAGCAACATCGCGTTCCAGGCAGCGGTGGAGTTGGTGATTGAAGGGACCAAGCAGCCCAATGGCTATACCGAGCCGGTGTTGCATCGCAGGCGTCGGGAGTTCAAGGCCAAGAACGGCCTGTAATGGTAGGAGCGAGCTTGCTCGCGAAAAACGCCAACGATAACGCAGGCACCTTGGACAAACGCGGTGCCTGTGCATTCTTGGCGAGCAAGCTCGCTCCTACAGATGCAAAAAAGCCCTGATCGAAAGATCGGGGCTTTTTTATCAGGTGTGTCAGTTAGAGCGCGTTGCCTGAATCGCAGGCAAGCCAGCTCCCACAGAGGAATGCATTTCAAATGTGGGAATTGGGCAGGCCAGTCACCCTACTCTCAGGGCACCATCCCCAACTCCCGCTTCACCAACTTCGCCAGCTTCACGCTATCAATCGGTTTGAGCAAGAAATCCACCACGCTCAAATGCATCGCATCAATCACATCCGGCGCTTCCGCGTCCCCCGACATGATGATGATCGGCAACGCCGCACGGGTGGACTCCCGTACCTGGCGAATCAATTCCAGGCCATTGCTGGGCGCCATGCGTAGGTCGGTGATCAACAAACCGATGGAACTACGCGTCTTCAACAACTCCCACGCTGCCTCCCCACTTTCGGCAGTCATGCAGCGAATACCGTCGAGCCCAAGGATTTCCGCCAACAGTTCACGCGCGTCCTTGTCGTCGTCCACGATCAATACGCGTTGGGGGGGTAAATCGGGCTCCAGCATTACGGCGCTCAGCGCCTCGCGCTCGGCATCACTCAAAATATCGTGGTCGGACATACGTTTCTCAGCAGTTCTCATCAATCTCCCAGCACACTCGTCAGACATCTGCGGAAGGGCGATCAATGTGCACTTCGTCGGAAAGTTTGCCTAGTGGGCGTTCTACGGGTTTTGGACGATTGTCATGTAAGGTTTTTCCCTAGTTTTGCGCGGTATTCCTCGACCTAGACTTACGTCCAATGGGCACCCACTGCGCAGGAGTCGACCATGCAGCACGATAACGACAAAAACACTGCGGTCACTGTTATGAGTAAAGCTGATGCATTCGCACAGGCGGGTAAAACCGCTGTGTTGCAGAACATCCACGGCACCCTGCAATTCCTGCAACGCTTCCCGCCGTTCAACCAGATGGAACAGGCGCACCTGGCTTTCCTGGTGGAACAGTGCCAACTGCGGTTCTATGGCCCTGGCGACAGCATCCTCAAACCGTCGGGCGGCCCGGTCGAGCATTTTTATATCGTCAAGCAGGGCCGGGTCGTGGGTGAACGGCCCGACTCGGCGGACACCACCTTTGAAATCGCCACCGGCGAATGCTTCCCCCTCGCCGCCTTGCTGGGTGAACGCGCGACCCGCACAGAACACAAAGCCGCTGAAGACACTTTTTGCCTGCAATTGAACAAGCCGGCCTTCATCAAGCTGTTCGCGCTGTCCAGCCCGTTTCGTGATTTCGCCTTGCGCGGGGTCAGCAGCCTGCTCGACCAGGTCAACCAGCAAGTACAGCAAAAAGCCGTGGAAACCCTCGGCACCCAATATTCCTTGAATACCCGCCTGGGTGAATTGGCCATGCGCCACCCGGTCACCTGCAGCCCGCACACGCCGTTGCGTGAAGCGGTGACCTTGATGCACGAACAGCAGGTGGGCAGCATTGTGATCGTCAACGAACACAAGGCGCCTCTGGGCATCTTCACCCTGCGCGATCTGCGCCAGGTGGTCGCCGATGGCACCAGCGATTTCAGCCAGAGCATTGCCGGGCACATGACCCAGGCGCCGTTTTACTTGAGCCCGGAGCACAGCGCTTTCGACGCAGCCATCGCCATGACCGAGCGGCATATCGCCCATGTGTGCCTGGTGCAAGACCAGCGCCTGTGTGGCGTGGTCTCCGAGCGGGATTTGTTCTCCTTGCAGCGCGTGGACCTGGTGCACCTGGCCCGCACCATCCGCAACGCGCCCCGGGTGGAAAACCTGGTGGCGATTCGCGGTGAAATCGGCCAGTTGGTGGAGCGCATGCTCGCCCATGGCGCCTCATCCACCCAGATCACCCACATCATTACGCTGCTCAACGACCACACCGTGTGCCGGGTGATCGAGCTGACCCTCGCGGAAAAAGGCGCCCCCGGCGTGCCCTTCAGTTGGCTGTGTTTTGGCAGCGAAGGCCGCCGCGAACAAACGCTGTACACCGACCAGGACAACGGCATCCTGTTCGAGGCCAAGGACGCCGTCGAAGCCGCCAACATGCGTGAGCGTTTGCTGCCCCTGGCGCAGCACATCAACCAAAGCCTGGCGCTGTGCGGCTTCAGCCTGTGCAAGGGCAATATCATGGCCGGCAACCCCGAGTTGTGCTTGTCCCGCGCGGAGTGGGCGCGGCGTTTTGGCGCGTTCATTCGTGAGGCGACGCCGGAAAACCTGCTGGGCTCAAGCATCTATTTTGACTTGCGCGTGGTGTGGGGCGACGAGCGCGGTTGCGAGCAACTGCGCCAGGGTATTCTCGATCAGGTGGCGGATAACCGCTTGTTCCAACGGATGCTGGCCGAAAACGCACTGCTGCGACGCCCGCCGGTGGGGCGTTTTCGCGAGTTTGTGCTGACCCGAAAAAATGGCGAAAAAGCCACCCTCGACCTCAAGGTGCAGGGCCTTACGCCCTTTGTAGACGGCGCGCGCCTGTTGGCGCTGGCCAATGGCATCCACGCCAACAACACCCTGGAACGCCTGCGCCAATTGGTGGACAAGGCCGTGATCGAGCCCCTGGATGGCGCCGCTTATGAAGAGGCATACCACTTTATCCAGCAGACCCGTATGCAGCAGCATCAATTGCAGACCCGCGAGAACCTGCCCTATTCCAACCGCGTCGACCCCGACAACCTCAACCACCTCGACAGGCGCATCCTGCGTGAGTCCCTGCGCCAGGCCCAACGCCTGCAAAGCAGCCTGAGCTTGCGGTATCAACTGTGAGTTTGTTTGGCTGGCTGCGCGCCAAAAAACCTGGGCTCAGCACCGCGCAACAGCAGCGCCTGGAGCAGTTACCCAAGCCCGCCGAACTGGGCAACGGCCCATTGCGCAGCCAGCGCTGGGTGGTGGTCGACCTGGAAACCAGCGGCCTGAACCTTCACCGCGACCAGGTGCTGTCGATCGGCGCCGTGGTCATCGAGGACGGTGCGGTGGATTTTTCCCAGCTGTTCGAACGTACCCTGCAGCGCACCGACACCAAGCTCAGCCCCAGTGTGCTGATCCATGGGCTGGGGCCCAGTGCAATCGCTGCCGGCAGCGACCCGGCCGAAGCGTTGCTGGATTTCATGGCGTTCGTGGGCGACAGCCCTCTGCTGGCTTTTCATGCGCCGTTTGATCAACACATGCTGTGCCGGGCGCTCAAGGACAGCCTGGGGTATCGCCTGGCCCATCCGTTCCTGGATGTGGCAGACCTGGCCCCGTTGTTGTGCCCAGAGGCGCACATTCGCGAGGCCGGGCTGGATGATTGGCTCAACCACTTCAGCCTACAGGCCGGCGAACGCCATCACGCCAGCGCCGATGCATTGGCGACGGCTGAGCTGATGCTGATCCTGTTCAGCCGTGCGCGGCAGCAACAGATAGACACGGCGCAGGCGCTGCAAGAGCGTTTGGCCCAATGGAAACGACGCAAACAGTCACCTTCCCTTTAACGCTTCGCGCCCGACGCGGAGCATCGCGGAATGCATTCCCACGCAGAGCGTGGGGACGATCTCCCGACAGACGCCAATTGCGCCCACCCCACGCCTCTGCGACAATCGCGAATAATTCTCGTTAGTTTAAACCTCTTGTTTATTCGGTGATGCCTTGTCGTCGGTCCAGACCCCACGCAGTGAGCTTGTTGGTGCGTTATATCGCGACCACCGTGGCTGGCTGTTGGCTTGGCTGCGACGTAACGTAGCGTGCCCGAGCCGTGCCGAAGACCTGAGCCAGGACACCTTCATGCGCCTGCTGGGCCGTGATGAGCTGCGCGAGCCCCGCGAACCGCGGGCATTCCTGGTGGCTATCGCCAAGGGTTTGCTGTTCGACTACTTCCGTCGTGCAGCGTTGGAGCAGGCCTACCTCACCGAATTGATGCTGATCCCGGAAAGCGAACAGCCTTCGCCGGAAGCCCAGCAACTGATCCTCGAAGACCTCAAGGCCATCGACCGCCTGCTCGGCAAACTGTCGAGCAAGGCCCGCGCCGCGTTCCTCTATAACCGCCTCGACGGCCTGGGCCACGCCGAAATCGCCCAGCGCCTGGGCGTGTCAGTGCCCCGCGTGCGCCAATATCTGGCCCAGGGCATTCGCCAGTGCTACATCGCACTGTATGGCGAGCCGTCGTGACCGCCATCGGCTCCAAACCGGTGTCGTCGCGCGTGCTGGATGCCGCGATTGCCTGGCAACTGTCCCTCGACTCGGGCGACGGCAGCGCGGTGGAACGGGAAGAGTTCAGCAAGTGGCTGGCCAGCGATGAGGAACACGCTCGCGCCTGGCGCCAGTTGGGCATGCTCGACCAGCGTTTCAGCGTGGCCTCGGGCCCGGCCCGGGCGGCGCTGCTGCAATCGCGCCACGGCATCCGCCAGCGCGTGCGCAAACTGGGCCGGGGCCTGGCCAGTATCGTTGTGGTGTGCGGCCTGGCGCTGTTTGCCGGTGAGCGTTACGTACCTATCCACTATTGGCTGGCCGACCAACGCACCGCCACCGGTGAACAACGCACGCTGAAACTGGCGGACGGCACGCGGGTCAACCTCAACACCCACAGCGCCATTGATGTGCGCTTCGACGAAACACGCCGCTTGATCGTGTTGCAGGCAGGCGAAATCCTCGTCGAAACCGGCCACGACGATTCACGCCCGTTCTACGTGCAAACCCGTGACGGCAGCCTGCGGGCGCTGGGTACCCGGTTTATCGTCAAGCGCGAAGACGATGCCACACGCCTGAGTGTGTTGCAGTCCGCCGTGGCCGCCCAGCCCGAGGCATTGCACCAGGAACAGGTGTTCAAGGCGGGCCAGCAGGTGCTGATGCGCAGCGACGGCCTTGGCCCGCTGCTGGCCGTCACCCCGGCCACCGATGCCTGGACCCGCGGCATGCTGGTGGTGGACAACGCCCGGCTGGGGGACGTGATCGCGGAGTTGGCACGCTATCGCACCGGCTACCTGGGTGTGGATAAGGCCGTGGCCGATCTGCGCATCACCGGCAGTTTCCCGCTGCACGACACCACGTTGGCATTGAATGCGCTGTTGCCGACTTTGCCGGTGCAGATCGAGCAGCACACGCCGTGGTGGGTGACCGTCAAGGGTAAGCCTTAAGTTTGATCGTTCCCACGCTCCGCGTGGTAATGCAGCCCGGACGCTCTGCGTCCCAGGCCGTGACGCAGAGCGTCACACGAGGCGTTCCCACGCGGAGCGTGGGAACGATCACACACCTGCGGAAAATATTTTCACTCACCCCTATCACTTTTCGATTCTCGCTCGGCACCTAGGCAATTGAGAAATATTTCCATTCAGGAGCCGCCCCTATGTCCCGCACGCTAGACAACTTGTTGCGCCCCAGCCTGTTAGCCGTGGCGATCGCCCTCAGCGCCCCGCTGGCCAGCACTACGCTGTATGCCGCAGAACAAGCCTTGAGCGTGCGCGCCTACAACCTGCCAGCTGCGCCCCTGGCCACCACCCTGAACCAGATCGCTAGCCAAGCCGGCCTGGCCCTGACCCTCAACCCCGCACTCGCTGCCGGCAAGACCTCGGCGCCGGTCAAAGGCCAGTTCGATGCGCAGGGCGCGTTGCGTGAGGCGTTGCGGGGGACGGGGTTGCAGTTGGAACAAAGCAGTGCGGGCACTTACACCCTGATGCCGGTTCCGGAGGGCGTCGTCGCCTTGCCGACCACCAACATCACCGGCCAAGGCAGCTATGAAAGCGCTTGGGGGCCGGTGGAGGGATATGTAGCAAAGCGCACCGCCGCCGGCACCAAAACCGATACCGCGCTGGTTGAGGCACCACGCTCGATCTCGGTTGCCACCCGCGAGCAGATGCAGGACCGTAACGTGCAGAACCTCGACGATGCGGTCAAATACATGCCCGGCATCGTGTCCGCCAGCTACGGCAGCGACACCCGTTACGACTGGATGCGCGTGCGCGGCTTTGAACCCACCCAATTCCTCGACGGCCTGCCACTGCCCCGTGGCGTGTACGCCAACCCTAAAGCCGAAACCTGGAACCTCGACCGCCTCGCCCTGCTGCGCGGTCCGGCTTCATCGGTTTATGGTCAAACTCCACCTGGTGGCTTGCTGGACATGGTCAGCCGCCGTCCCAGCGCCGAACAGAGCAGTGCTATCCAGGTGCAATACGGCAGTGACAACCACCGCCAGATCAATTTCGAAAGCACTGGCAAGATCGATGATGAGGGCCAGTTTCTCTACAGCGTTGGCGGCGTGGTACGTGATGCCGGTACGCAGATCGACCATATCGACAACAAGCGCTACAACATCGCGCCCAGCCTGACCTGGAACATCGACACCGATACCAAATTGACCTTGCTGTCGCAGTTCACCCGTGACGATACCGGGGCGACCAGCCAGTTCCTGCCGATAGTCGGCACCAAGATCAAGTCGCCACTGGGTGACGTTTCGCATCATAAAAACCTGGGCGATCCGGACTACGAGTTCTACGACCGTACCTATTACGCACTCGGCTACGCATTCGAGCACCGCTTCAACGATACCTGGCAGTTCAAACAGAATCTGCGTTACACCAAATCAGAATTGTCGTTCCAACAATTGACCGTGGGCGCCTTTGGCTGGGCACCGGTCGACGCCGAAGGAAATATGGACCGTTCTTCGACCAACGTGGACGAGAACATCGGACAATTGGCGGTAGATAACAACTTTCAGGCCGACTTCTCCACCGGCGACGTCACCCACACCCTTCTACTCGGGCTTGACCACCAGCGTACCGATACCTCGTACTTGTCGATTTACGGGCAGGCCGGACGAGTCAACATCTTCAACCCGGTCAACACCACGCCGGTTGAACGCCCCGCCCGCTCCGGCGCTTTCTACGACTACAACCAGAAAACCGTCCAGACCGGCCTCTACGTCCAAGACCAGATGGCTCTTGATAACTGGCGCTTGACCCTGGGTGGCCGTGAAGACTGGGTGCACCAAGGCACTACGTACCTCAACAAAAACGACGCGACCAATACTGACCGCAGCAAGAATTTCAGCGGGAACGCGGCACTCAGCTATGTGTTCGACTCGGGCTTCGTACCGTATATCTCCTACGCCGAATCTTTCCAGCCGGCGAGCAACGCCAGTGCCTCTCCTACAGAGTCCTATAAACCCACCGAAGGCAAGCAGTGGGAATTGGGGATCAAGTACCAACCGCCGGGTTCGAACACACTACTGAGTGCCGCGCTGTATGACCTGACCCAGAAAAACGTTCTGGTCAGCAGCTTCCAGTCCGGTGGAGTGTCTGTCACCGACCAGACCGGCGAAGTGAAAGTCAAAGGCCTGGAGCTGGAAGCCGTATCTGACGTGACCGAAAACCTCAAAGTGATCGCCGCCTACACGTTGGCCAAATCCGAAGTACAAAAGGGCGACTTCAAGGGCAACCGCCTGCAACTGATGCCAAATCAACAAGCCTCCCTCTGGACCGACTACACCTGGCACACCGGCGCCCTCGACGGTTTCGGTATCGGCTTCGGCGCCCGCTACACCGGCAACACCTACGGCGACCAGGCCAATACCTGGGCCGGCAAGGCCAACGCCTACACCGTCTTCGACGGCGCGGTGCACTACGACCTCGGCCGCCTGGACAACAGCCTCAAGGGCGCGTCGGTGAAAGTGAACGCGACCAACCTGTTCAACAAGGACTACATTTCCACCTGTGATGGCTCCTATTGCTACTTCGGCGACCAACGCAGCGTAGTCGCCAGCGCCACCTACCAGTGGTAATCAGCTGAGTTAACAGCCAGGCCGCCCCATCGGGCGGCTTTGGTGCATCTGAAGGCTAGACAATGAAAAGCAAAACCATCCGCCGCTGGTCCTTCATCCATACCTGGACCAGCCTGATCTGCACCGTATTCCTGCTGCTGCTCGCCCTCACCGGCCTGCCGTTGGTGTTTCACCACGAGATCGACCACCTGTTGGGCAATGAGCCCGAACTGGCGCAGATGCCTGCCGATACGCCCCGGCTCAACCTCGAGCAGCTAGTCGCCAAAGCCCAGGCCCATCGCCCCGGCGAGGCCATGCAGTACCTGGCCTGGGACGAAGACGACAACAACGGCGTGATCGCGATCATGGCGGCCACCGCCGGCACGGAGCCGAACTCGTCGCACACCTTCATGCTCGATGCCCGCACTGGCGAAACCGTCGAAATGCCGTCTGCCAATGGGGGTTTCACCCTGTTCCTGCTGCGCCTGCATGTGGATATGTTTGCTGGGCTCCCGGGCAAGTTGCTGCTGGCGTTCATGGGCGTTCTGTTTGTGCTGGCGATTATCTCGGGCACGGTGTTGTACCTGCCGTTCATGCGCCGCTTGAAGTTCGCCACCGTGCGCCAGGACAAGTCCACTCGCCTGCGCTGGCTCGACCTGCACAACCTGATCGGCGTGGTCACCTTGACCTGGGCGCTGGTGGTGGGGGTGACTGGCGTGATCAGCGCCTGCGCCGACCTGATCATCGCCGCCTGGCGCCAGGACAGCCTCAGCGCCATGATCGAACCCTACAAGAACGCCCCGCCGCTGACCCAGCGCGCACCCGCCACCGAGCTGTTGAGCATTGCCGCCAAGGCCGCACCGGGTATGGAGCCGGACTTTATCGCCTTCCCCGGCACGCGCTTCTCCAGCGAACATCACTACGCGGTGTTCATGAAAGGCAGCACGCACCTGACCTCCCATTTGCTGACACCGGTCCTGATCGACGCCAGTACCCTGGCCGTCACCGCCATCGCCGAACGGCCGTGGTACATGGACGCCATGGGCATGTCCCAACCCCTGCATTTTGGTGATTACGGCGGCATGCCGATGAAGGTCCTGTGGGCGGTGCTGGATGTGCTGACCATCATCGTGCTGGTGAGCGGCATTTACTTATGGATCGTGCGGCGCAAGGCGGCCAAGGTATGAAGCCGCGGCAGTCGAATTTCTGGAAGGTGTTTGCCCTACCGCTGGGGATTGGCCTGCTCAGTGCCGCGGGGTTGTTTGCGGCGCTGCTGGGGGATGGGTGGTGGGATTCTTTGAGTTGGGTTGGCTTGGGTATCCCTGCTGTGCTGGGTGCTTCGGCGTTGTTGAAGCGGCGCGGCTGAGGGTGCTATCGCAGGCAAGCCAGCTTGTATGCTAGGACTTGAAGGGAGGAGAAGGGACGAAGCCCGATTCTGACTGTTGACGCAGTACAGACCGTGGGAGATTTCACCCCTCCTCCTTTCACCCAAGCGCCGATAAAGAATGCATCTGGCTATGACCGACGATAGGAACAAGCCTGCGCCTCTGGGTGAGCCCTTCAAGTGCTCAAAAACATAGCCCGGAGGAAGCCCCCATGGCAATGCCAGTTTCTGTCTCAAAGCCGATCGTAGGCGTTGATGTCGCTAAGAATGAGCTGGTGATTTATCACGCTGAAGCCGATCTACTGGAAACGATCGCAAACAACAAAGCTGCTATCAAAAAATGGCTGAAAACGCTGTCCTGCAAAGTGGCCATCGCAATTGAAGCCACCAACATCTACCACTTGGAGTTTGCCGATCTAGCCCATGAAGCTGGTTGCGTGGTTTACATGGTTGGAGGTTATGAGCTCAAGCATTACCGCGAAAGTTTGAAGATCCGGGCCAAGACCGATGCTTTGGATGCCCAGTTGCTCGCCCGCTATTTGAGAAAGGAGGCAGACGAACTGCGTCCCTGGACACCGCCATCGCCGCTGTATCGCCACCTTCTAAGCCTGTTTCGTCGGCGCGCAGCCTTGGTTCAGGCGCGCGTCAGCCTGACGCAAAGCTGGGCGAATGAACCGCTGCTTAAGGCTTCGTTTGCCGAGCAGGTGAAGTCGATGCAGAGACTTGAAGGGTTAATTGAAAAGATGATCAGTGATTGCCTGAAAGAAGCAGGTTTGCTGGGGCAGTTGAAGCGTTGCTTGAAGGTCGAAGGCATCGGCTTTTTGACTGGCGCGCGCTTGATTGCCACCTTCCAACGGGGAGAATTCAGGAATTCAGACGCGTTTATCGCCTTTCTTGGTATGGATTTGCGCGTCAACAAGTCAGGACAGAAAGATGGTCGTCGTAGTTTAAGTAAGCGCGGCGACTCGGAGGCCCGGCGCCTGCTGCATAACGCCGCGATGGCGGCTAGCCGAACAGAGACATGGAAAGCGTTTTATCAAGCACAGAGGGCACGAGGCTATAGCACCACTCAGGCGTTGGTAATACTGGCTCGCAAGCTTGCTCGGGTGGTATTCGCTCTACTGAAAGGGCAAAGCGAATATCAGCCAAAGGTTGGTTGAGGGTTGCCCCTCAACCATAGAATCTCCCACATTTTGATCTGTTAACGCATTCAAATGTGGGAGCTGGCTTGCCTGCGATGAGGCCCTCAAAAACAACGCAGCCCCCTCGCCAGGCACCGCACAACCCTCTAGGCTAGCCACAATTCACCTCGAGGAATGCCCATGTCCGCGCCCAGCATGACCTTGTTCCACAACCCGGCGTCACCCTTCGTGCGCAAAGTCCGTGTGCTGCTGATCGAGACCGGCCAACAGGACCGCGTGGCCCTGCACGCTTGCATGCCCACGCCCATCACCCCGGACGCCGAGGTGGTGCAAGGCAACCCCACCGGCAAGATCCCGGCCCTGCGCCTGGCCGACGGTTCGGTACTGCACGACAGCCGGGTGATTCTCGATTACTTCGACCACCAGCATGTCGGCAACCCGCTGATCCCCCGCGACGGCTCGGCCCGCTGGCGGCGCCTGACCCTGGCCTCGATGGCTGACGGCATCATGGATGCCGCCGTGCTGGTGCGTTACGAGACCGCCATGCGCCCGCCAGAAAAACACTGGGCGCCCTGGCTGGACGAACAGCGCAACAAGATCCGCCGCGCCCTCGCCGAACTGGAGCGGGACGCCATTGCCGAACTGGCCAGCCACTTCGACATCGCCGCCATCAGTGTGGCCTGTGCACTGGGCTATATCGACTTTCGTCACCCGGACATGCAGTGGCGCTCGGACAACCCCAAGCTCGCCGCCTGGTACGCCGAGGTCAGCCAGCGGCCTTCGATGCAGCAGACTCAGCCGCCTCTGTAGGAGCGAGCTTGCTCGCGAAAATCGTCAACGATAACGCGGGTCGTCTGGTTAAACGCGGTGTTCTTGCGTTCTTCGCGAGCAAGCTCGCTCCTACAGTGGAAGGTGGCGTGGGTGAGGAAGTTGACCATCTTCGCTTTCATTTGCTGGTCTTCGCGCAGTCCGATCATTGCCCTTGCTCCACCTTGCGTTTACCCACCCCATACCAATCCAGCTTGCGCGTCAGCACCATCACGGTACCCAGCAGGCCAAACAGCAACAGCGAGCCCATCAACAGCGCGTAATCCTCGGCACTGAGCAACCCGTACAGCAAGCCATACAACGCCGCCAGCCCGGCCGAAAACCCCAGGCCGTGGGCGACGCTGCGCAGCACATGGCACACGTAGAAGCCGATCAACACCACACAGGCGCTGGCGGATATCAGGTAGGCCAGGGCAAAGCCCAGATGCTCGGACAGCGACAACAGCAGCAGGTAGAAGAACGCCAGCGCCACGCCCACCAAGGCGTACTGGATCGGGTGCACGGCCAGACTCTTGAGCACCTCGAAAAGGAAGAAGCCGGCAAAGGTCAGGGCGATAAACAACAGCGCATATTTAATCGCCCGGTCGCTCTTGAGGTACTGGTCTACCGGGTCGATAAAGTTCACACCAAAGCTGCGGTTGCTGAAGTTTTCACAGCCTTGCCCGTCCAGGCAGTTCTGCAGGGCTTGTTCCAGGTTGGTGGAGAAGAATGTCGTCTGCCAATTGGCGCTGAAGCCCTGGTCGGTGACGTCACGTTGAGCCGGCAGGAAGTTGCCGATAAAGCTTGGGTGCGGCCAGTTGGATGCCAGTGATACCTGGCTGGTCTTGCCCACGGGCACCACTTGCAGTTGCTCGGTGCCTTGCAGGCGCAGGTCGAAGGCGAACTCCACCACGGCGGGTTTCTTGCTGTCTTGCTCGGGCAACGTCACATGCACGCCCTCGCCCAGCCAATCGACTTGGGAGCCCGGCGAGAACTCCAGCCGCTGCTCACCCAGTTCCAGCTTCAGTGCGTTTTCAATGCCGCGAATATCGCTGATGCCCACCGCCAGAAACGCCGGTTCAAAGCGGTAATCGGCAAAGTCTTCGGTGATCCCCAACTGCGCAGGCAGCTCGAAACGCCCGCTGATACGGTTGTCGGCATGGAACAACCGCGCCTGGTAGATCCCCCGCGAGCGCAGTTCGGTTTGCACCTTGCCGTCGAGCTCAAAACGGTCCGGCAGGAAATACAGACGGCCGCGTTCTTCACGGGTTTCTTCGTAGCGTTTGTTGAGTTTTTCATTGAGCTTCCACTCACGCACGGTCTTGCGATACGGCACCACCATCACCGGCCCGGTGAGGCGCTGGGCAAAGCTTGAGCTTCTGGCGATGTCCATCAACACGCCGTCGCGCAGTTGCTGGCGGTCGCTGATGATGCCGTTGATCATCAGCAATGGAATCAGCAACAGCAGGATCAGCAGCGCAATCGCGCCCAGTTTGAAAAGCAGGTTGCGGTTCATGGGTCTCTCCCTGTTTTGATGGGGAGAGTCTGCCCAGCCGGTATGGGGGATTTATGTGGGCAATGTGGAGACTGTGTGGAGATGCAGCACCGCTTGCACGCCGCCGGGTACGTTGCCGATCTGCAGGGTACCGCCGTGCAGCTTCATCACTTCTTCGACAAAGTTGAGCCCCAGGCCCGTACTTTTGCGCCCGCTGGCCGGGCGCGGCAGCGAATAGAAGCGCTCGCTCAGGCGCGGCAAGGCGTAATCGGGAATCGCCTCGGCCTGGTTGAACAGGGTGACCTGCACCTCGTGATGCTGCACCTGGGCGCTGAACCTCAGCGTGCCGCCGGGCGGGGTGAAATCCAGGGCATTGTCGAGCAGGTTACCCAAGGCCTGGCGCAGCAGGAAAGGTTCGCCAAACACCTTCACATCAGCGGCGATGGCCTGTTCAACGTGCAAGCCGGCGCCTTCGATCCGCGCACATTGAGCCTTGAGCACATCCTCAACCAGCGCGGACAAAGGAATGCTCGACTGCTCCTCCAGACCCTGGCGCTGCTCCACCTGGGCCAGGTTCAACAGGCGTTCGATCAACTGTTGCAGGCGCGCGCTTTCGCTGTCGATATTGCCGACAAAACGCTGCTGCTGCTCGCGGCTCATGTCGCCCTGCAACAGCTCCGCTGCTCCGCGAATCGCCGCCAACGGGCTTTTCAATTCATGGGTCAGCGTATGCACGTAGCGCTCTACGTAAGCCTTGCCTTCCAGCTGCGTGCGCATGTGTTCCACGGCAGTGGATAACTGCTTGAGCTCGCCGCCGCGATAATGCGGCAACTCGGCGCGGCGGCCCTCGCTCACGGCTTCGGCATAGGCGGTAAGGCGTCTGAGGGCCGCCGTCAGCCACCACGACAATAGCGCGCCAAGCAGCAGCCCCAGGGTGACCAGCCCAGCGCCGTACCACAGCAGGCGCCGCTCGGTGCGATCCACGTAGGGTTGCAACGAGCTGTTGGGCTTGGCCACGGTGACCACGCCGATGATCTGGCCGTTATCACGAATCGGCGCCCCCACGTGCATCACCGATGAGGTGGCGTCATCCGCGTCACTGCGGGTGGAGCGCGCACCGTATTCGCCACGCAGGGTCAGGTACACGTCGTTCCATTTCGAATAGTCCTGGCCCACCGCTTCACCGCTGGAGTCGAGCAATACCCTGCCCTTGGCGTCGGTCACGTAGATGCGATGGTTGACCTGGTTCTTGGGCAGCCCCCAGATCACCGCACCCGGTTGACGGTTGCCATAGGCCTTGAGCAGCGCTGGCCAATGGCTCTGGCCGAGGGTGCCGTTCTTCACGTCCTCGCGCAGGATCTCGGCCAGCAGGTTGGCGGTGTCCACCAGGGTTTCTTCGGTGGACTGACGCACGCCGGGGCGGATTTCCTTCATCACGGTGTTGAGCACGAAGTAGCCGGTCAGGCCGATAAACAGCGCATACACCAGGAAAATCCGCAGCCCCAGGCGCATCAGCTGTGGCTCGGGCTGTAGCTATAGCCAAGGCCACGATGGGTCTGGATCGGCTCGGCGTCCGCCGCCACACTCCGAAGCTTGCTGCGCAGGCTTTTGATATGGCTGTCGATATTGCGCTCGTAACCGGCATCGGCAGGTACGCCCACCGCGTCCAGCAGTTGCTCGCGGCTGAACACACGCTCGGGTTGCTCCAGCAGGCTTTGCAGCAGGCGGAACTCATGGCGCGTGAGGCTCAAGGGTTGGCCGCGATAGAGAATCTGCATGCGCTCCAGATCTACCTGGAACAGCGTCGGCGCCACACCCGGGCCGACCCGTTTGAGAATTGCCCGGACCCGCGCCGCCACTTCCCGTGGGCTGAAAGGTTTGACCACGTAATCATCGGCGCCGATCTCCAGCCCCACCACGCGGTCGATCTCCGCATCCCGGGCACTGAGGAACATCACCGGCACTTCGCTGAAACGGCGCAACTGCTTGCAGGTTTCAAAGCCGGTGATGTCCGGCAGGCCGATGTCGAGGATGACCAGGTCCGCCGGGGTCTGGCGCTGATGCTCCAGCGCCGCCTGGCCGAGCGTCAACCAAGTGGTGGTGAAGCCTTCGCCTTGCAGGGCAAAGATCAGCGTGTCGGCTATCGCCGCTTCGTCTTCGACAATCAGGATGTGCGGCATGGGTTCAATCAGCAGTCCGGTTTGTCGGCAGTGTAACGACGCGCCGGGTTTACCGCAGCACCAAACTCACGCAGGGCCTTGGCGCCAATCAGCAGTGGGTAGTTGAAACTGCTGCGGTCAGTAAGGTTGACCTCGACGGTGCGCTTGACGTCGCCCAGGCACATTTCCAGGTCGATCACCGGGCGCTTGGCCACGCTGGCTTCGTCCTTGTCATCATCTTCGTCGGCGCGGCTCTTGATCTTGCTGATGCGCGACACCTTGTGCTCATACACCTTGTTACCGGCATCCTCACCGCCGAGGCGGAAGCGTACCCAGTCATCGCCGTCGCGCTGAAAGGTTTCGATGTCACGCGCCGACAGCGAGGCGGTCAGTGCGCCGGTGTCCATCTTGGCCTTGAAGGTCTGGCCGATCTCCGGCAACTGGATGTATTCGTAGCGACCGTAAAGGGTCGGCTCGGCCGCCATGACAGGTACGGCAACCAGGGCGAACGCGGCAAGGAGTAATTTCACGGCAGGATTTCCTCGAAAGAAGTGGGCGGAGTCTAGACCGCAAACACAGCACTTAGTTGGATGACCGAGCATATCGCGCACAGTGTGAAACATTCGTGCGCGATTTTGCGATTTGGCCTCTAGACTCACCTTGCTTATCATGGCCCGCCCACAGAATTCCAAGAGTTGCTTATGCGCCGCCTGCTCACCGGCTGTCTGGTTACACTGCTGCTGTTACTCAACACGCTGATCCTGATCGGCCCCTTGATGGTCTTTGCCCTGCTCAAGCTGGTGGCGCCAGGGCGCTCGCGCGACTATGCCTCATGGGCGGTGATGTGGATCGCCGAGACCTGGGCCGAGATCGACAAGCTGATCTTCGCCGCGTGCATCCCCACCCAATGGGATATTCGCGGTGGCGAGGACCTGCGCGGCGATACCTCTTACCTGGTGATCAGCAACCACCAATCCTGGGTCGACATTCCCGCACTGATCCAGGCATTGAACCGGCGCACACCGTTCTTCAAGTTCTTCCTGAAAAAAGAACTGATCTGGGTGCCCTTCCTCGGCCTGGCCTGGTGGGCGCTGGATTACCCCTTTATGAAGCGCTACACCAAGGCGTTCCTGGCCAAGCACCCGGAGCTGGCGGGGCAGGATCTGAAGATCACCAAAGAGGCCTGCGAGCTGTTCAAGCGCCAGCCGGTCACGGTGGTCAATTACCTGGAGGGCACGCGGTTCAACGAGGCCAAGCGCACGCAACAGGCTTCACCGTTTAACCGGCTGCTCAAGCCCAAGGCAGGCGGCGTGGCCTTTGTGCTGGCGGCGATGGGCGAACAACTGGACGCGATCCTCGACGTGACCGTGGTGTACCCGCAGCAAAAGATTCCGGGGTTCTGGGACTTGATCAGCGGCGCGGTGCCGAAGGTGATCGTGGATATCCGTACCCGCGAGCTGGACCCGGCGTTGTGGCAAGGGGATTACGAGAATGATCCGGCGTTTCGCCAGACCGTCCAGAACTGGGTCAACCAGCTCTGGACGGAAAAAGACCGTCGAATTCAGGAACTGCTGGAAAACGACGGGGGGCAACGCGAGGGATAACGATGAGTACTAGCCTCTCTACTCAACGTATCCCTTGGCACGCGATGCATCAGGTTCGCACGTTCCCATCCATACCGCAGTCCGTCTTTGTTTTACTTACCATCGCGTAAATGTCATTGATGTCACGGTCGTTCTGCACCTGCCACTTCGCATTACCGCCGTGCTTGCTGGACATCGTTGGTTCCGGAGCGGCTTCAGGAAGTTGCGGGTAAAACGAGGTGTTTATAAGTTGTCCAATCGCATTCATAAACTATACGTCCTTATGGTTAGTCAAGAGTCCCTTCCGCAATGCCAAAAACCTCGGGAAGGTTCGATTGTGTGGTCAACCCACCTCCTTCGTTCCCACCGAAATGCTACGAAATCTGACTATGAAAAACGTTAAGTGGCCGTTCGAGCAGCGCCATTGAAGACAGTAGCCATCGACGCGGCATGGTCTATCCCACCCTGCACGATAAAGCGCAGGTCAGGCAGTGGGTATTGAACATTTGCTTTGCTAACCCCCATCTCTGCAAGACGTGAACGCAAGGCGTCATCCGTGTCACTGCGCGCAAGCGCAGGCGGATTAAAATAGTATTTGATGTCTGAAGTTTGTGTTTCTTTGATATTCAAAACGCCACCACTCATCAGCTATTAAGGAAACCTTCCAAGGTCGCTGTGAACGAGACCTTGAAAGGTAACTTTATGTGGCGTCTTGCTTCCTACGGTTCCCTACAACCTGGTGATTTTCACCATGTATGAATTTTCAGCGATGAAACGCATAAAACGACACGTTGCGTGAGGTATCAACCGCCAGTGGTGCCCCAAGCCTGAGCCAATTTGCCCAGCACGGAGCTGTTGGCACCCTCACCGCCCAGATACTTCAAAATCACCGGGGCAAATTGGCCGATCATGCCGCTGTCCATGCCCAGGGCGCTGAAGGCGGTGTTCAAGTCATTGGTGCTTTTAACGTTGCCCAACAGGCCGTCCAGGCCGCTGGTTTTGCTGCCGCCGGTTTGGCCGAGCATCCCGCTCAAGGCACCGAGGCTGCCCAATGCGTTATTACCCGACAGTTGCTCGAGGCCCGGCACACTGCTACTCAACTGCGAGAAGTCGTTGCCACTGAGTTTGTTCTTGGCCAGGCCCAGCATGGCACCCGTGCCGCCCACCGCTTGCTCGGGGGTGATGTTCAGTTGCGAGGTCAGGGCCGTCAGCAGGTCAGCCGTCTCCGACGTAGGCGCGGCGGCAGCGGCCTTGTTGTTGCCACCCTGCATGCCGGAAATGGCGTTGGCTGCATCGCCAAGGCTGAAACCTGCGGCGAACACCGGGCCGGCGGCCACGGTCAACAGGCAGGACAGGGCAAAACCGCGTGAAATCTTCATCGAAACAACCTCTGGGTATAGGGGTAAAAGCAGGCGTTGGACTGGGTATCCCGTCGGTTGTTCCGGAGCCACTCAGGAACCCATCGAGGATAAGCGGGTCCATGAACTGACTACAAAATTTGTCGAGAAGAGACTTATGACTGCGATCCAACCCCCAGTGATTGAGCACAAGCCTGCGTTCTGGAGCCGCCCTCGCCTGTTCATCGGCGCCTGCGTGGTGGTGGTTGCCGGTATCGGCGGCGCGCTCTACACCCAGGACAGCGTCAAATCCGCGGCGACATTGGTGACCACGACCCAGCAGCCAGCCGCACAGATCATGGCCCACAAGGATTACCTGGAAGTAGAACCGATTGCCTCCACGGCGCCAGCACCGGACCAAAGCCTTGAACTCTGGGCGATCCCTAAAGATGGCGCACCGGTGTCACTGGGCCTGTTACCGGAGGATGGCAAAGGCATCATTGGCCTGAACCCCCGCCAGCAGGAGACGATCAAACAGCCCGTGGAGTTGATGGTAAGTTCTGAAACCAAAGGTGGTTCAGTGAGTAAGCAGCCAACCGGGCCTACGGTGTATCAAGGGGCACTGGCCACTCGCTAATCATCGGCTGCGCAAACTCGGTTCAAACTGTCGGAGCGGGCTTGCCCGCTCCAACGTCACCTGTAAATCACCCATCACACGATCAGACATTTTGAATACTTATTCAATTTGATTATAGATCGTATAAAAAATGAATCTAAAAACCTGTCAACATTCACAGTAGCTCATATCAGATTAAATATTGATGATGGAGACTCCTTCAAGCACTGGAGCAAACAAGGATGAACCCCTCAACATTCAAAAAACAGCCTTCTCTGAGCATGTTCTGCCTGTCAGGTTTTATATCGCTGGCTGCGTTATTTGGAGCCACTTACGCGTCGGCGGAAAGCTGTCCAGATCTCAGTCAGGTCAATGGTTCCTTGGACAACGGAACCTACAAATACCAGTTTGGTAATTGGAAAGGCTCCAATCAGCCCGGCGCACCCGACGCAGAGAAGTCTTACCTGAATGCAGGGCTACACTTTGACAGGGTCACACTGGCGCAACGGGTAATTTCAAGCACAGAGGGATCGGAGGATCCCAATGAAACAGAAAGTCCGGGCACAACTGTCGCCTACATCAGATGCGATTATGTTGGCGCGGGAGATGACGCTCGAATCCGACTGGTCAAACGCGTCGGCGAGCTACCTAAACCGGATGCTGGCACTTGGGAAAATGAAACCACCACTAATACAGCCGGCACGATCAACAAGTACTGCACCCATACAAGTTGCTCTTTTAAATAAATACGACTACCAGACCTCTCAGCGTGGGTTGTCGCGTGGAGAATTCAAAGCCGCTAAACGCGCGTTACCTCACTATGAAAGTCCTAGCTTTCAAATAATGCAGCAGGGCGGCCGTTGGCCGCCCTTTTATCTTGAACTCAAGCTGCACTAAACAAACTATGCGGATCAATCACAAACTTCTTCGGCACACCCGCATCGAACTCGCCATACCCGCGTGGCGCGTCATCCAGGCTGATCACCTGCACGCCGACGATCTCGGCAATGTTGATACGGTCCCACATGATCGCCTGCATCAGTTGGCGGTTGTATTTCATCACCGGCGTCTGTCCGGTGTGGAAGCTGTGGGATTTGGCCCAGCCCAGACCAAAGCGAATGCTCAGGCTACCCATTTTCGCGGCGGCATCGACAGCACCTGGGTCTTCGGTCACATACAGGCCTGGGATACCGATCTTGCCCGCCACGCGCACCACGCCCATCAGCGAGTTAAGCACCGTGGCCGGGGCTTCGGCCTTGACGCCATCGTGGCCGTGGCCGCGTGCTTCAAAGCCTACGCAGTCAACGGCGCAGTCCACTTCCGGCTCGCCGAGCAACGCGGCAATCTGTTCGTGCAGAGGGGTATCGGTAGACAGGTCGACCACTTCAAAACCCTGGGCCTTGGCGTGGGCCAGGCGGATTGAATTGACGTCACCGATGATCACCACCGCTGCACCCAGCAAACGAGCGGAGGCGGCAGCCGCCAGGCCCACCGGGCCGGCACCAGCGATGTACACGGTGCTGCCAGGGCCAACGCCGGCCGTGACGGCGCCGTGATAGCCGGTGGGCAGGATGTCAGAGAGGCAGGTCAGGTCACGGATCTTCTCCATGGCCTTGTCGCGGTCCGGCAGTTTCAGCAGGTTGAAGTCGGCATACGGCACCAGCACATACTCGGCCTGGCCGCCGGTCCAGTCGCCCATGTCCACGTAGCCGTAGGCGCCACCGGCACGGGCCGGGTTGACGGTCAGGCAGACGCCGGTGTGTTGTTCCTTGCACGAGCGGCAGCGGCCGCACGCCACGTTGAAGGGCACGGACACCAGGTCGCCGATTTTTAGGTTCTCGACGTCGCTGCCCTTCTCGATCACTTCACCGGTGATTTCATGCCCCAGCACCAGGCCGGTCTGGGCCGTGGTGCGGCCGCGCACCATGTGTTGGTCGGAGCCGCAGATGTTGGTGGAGACCACGCGCAGGATGACGCCGTGCTCAATCTTCCTGCCACGGGGGTCCTGCATTTTGGGATAGTCGATTTTCTGTACTTCGACCTTGCCGTTGCCGAGATACACGACACCACGATTACCAGACATGCTTTCACCTCGCTGTTGTTTTTATGGAACTGCGTTGCCCTTGGGACAGCGCGTTAAGTGCTCGGATTACAGATGCTGTTTCTTGTGTTGCTATAAGGGCCTCATCGCAGGCAAGCCAGCTCCCACAGTGGAATGGGTTCACACCTCCAGGAATGTGGGAGCTGGCTTGCCTGCGATAGCGATCTAGAGAACGACGGTGCGATTGGCATTCAAGAACACCCGCCGCTCAATGTGATACCCCACCGCCCGCGCCAATGTGAGCCCTTCGATATCCCGCCCCTTGGCAATCAAGTCTTCGGGATAGTGGCTGTGATCCACCACCTCCACGCCTTGGGCGATGATCGGCCCTTCATCCAGATCGTTGTTGATGTAATGCGCCGTGGCGCCCACCAGTTTCACGCCCTTGTTGTACGCCTGGTGATACGGCTTGGCGCCCTTGAAGCCCGGCAGCAACGAGTGGTGAATGTTGATGGCCTTGCCGTCCAGCTTGCGGCACAGCTCTGGTGACAGCACTTGCATGTAGCGCGCAAGGATCACCAATTCGGCACCGGTGTCTTCAATCACCTGCCACACCTGACGCTCCTGGGACGGTTTGTCGTTGGGGTCCAGCGGGAAATGGTAGTAGGGAATCTGGTGCCAGTCGGCCAACGGTTTGAGGTCGGGATGGTTGGACACCACCGCGACCACATCCATCGACAACTGGCCGATGCGCTGGCGGTACAGCAGGTCGTTGAGGCAGTGATCGGCCTTGGAGACCATGATCACCACTTTGGGCCGGTAGTTCGGCGCCGTCAGTTCGAAGATCATGCCAAACGCTTCGCCACGGCTCGCCAGGCCTGCGCGAAAGGCTTGCTCGTCGAAGCCATCGGGCTGGCGAAACTCCACACGAATGAAAAACCGGCCCGAAAGGCGGTCATCGAACGAATGGTGCTCGGTGACGTAGCAGCCCTGCTCGAACAGGTAGCGGGTGACCGCGTCCACCGTGCCGAGCACGCTGGGGCAGTCGGCGGTCAAAATCCATGTATCGGGTGCGCGGCTCATGGGTCACTCCTCAGGCTGATCGTTCCCACGCTTTGCGTGGGAATGCCGCCATGGACGCTCTGCGTCCGCTTTTGGGACGCAGAGCGTCCCGGTATGCATTCCCACGCGGAGCGTGGGAATGATCATCATGCGACAACGCTCAGGCCGAATTCGGCCGAGGCATCCTGCAACCACAACCACCAGTAATCCGAGAAGCTGCGACGGATCAGCAGTTCCCATGTGTCGTCGCTGGTATGCCGGATCACCAGTTGCGACTTGGCGAACACCGTACCCACGGCCTTGCCGACCGGGAAGTTGTTGGGGTGCACGTCGTAGCTGGTGGACTTCATCAGCACATCGCGCACATTCGGGCCGCTCAGTTCAAGAATCTGCTGGCCGCCGCTGACGTTGACGATCTGGATATGCAGGTCGCCCAGGGCGGCGCGCAGGTTTTGCTCGGCGGCAAATTCTTCACCGCTCGGCACGATCAACAGCCACTCATCCGGGCCGAGCCACTGAAGGCTGGTTTCACCTTTGAAGACCACGCTCAGCGGGCCGGGCAGTTCAATGCCGACGGCCTTGTGTACGCCAGCGGCGAAGGCGGCGTCGTGGCCATCGCCACGGATAGTCAGGTGGCCGAGGAGTTTCTTTTCACGCACGGTCACGCCGGCGTTCTTGCGGCCCTTGCCCACCAGGCTGGCGAGGTCGGCATGGTGCAGCGACGACTCGGCCTTGGCACCGGTGGTGGGGCGTTGTTGGTAAACATTGGCTGCTGTCATAAAGCACCTGTTCTGAATTCTGTTGATCGTTCCCACGCTCTGCGTGGGAATGCCGCCATGGACGCTCTTGGGGCGCAGAGCGCCCCGAAATGCATTCCCACGCGGAGCGTGGGAACGATCAGGTGTCAAATGTTCTGGCGATCGCCTTTGGGGTCAAAGAACACCGAAGACACAATCTCGGCCTCGATCACGCTGCCATCCGCTTGCGGCGAGAACACCCGCTCGCCGATGCGCTTCAAGCCGCCCTTCACCACACCCATGGCAAACGAATAGCCCAGGGAGTTATGCGCATAACTTGAGGTAACGTGACCCACCATCTTCATCGGGATCGTCTGCTTCGGATCGAACACCAACTGTGCGCCTTCCGGCAGCCACACGTTCGGGTCGATCGGCTTGAGCCCCACCAACTGCTTGCGCTCCTCACGCACACAATCTTCACGGTTCATGCCGCGCCAGCCGATCCACGAGAACGGTTTGGTACGGCCAACGCACCAGCCCATGTTCAGGTCGTCCGGGGTCATCGAGCCGTCGGTGTCTTGCCCGACGATGATGAAGCCCTTCTCGGCGCGCAGGACGTGCATGGTCTCGGTGCCGTACGGGGTCAGGTTGTACTTCTTGCCGGCCTCGACGATCTTTTCCAGCACACCCATGGCGTAGTCGGCCTGCACGTTGACTTCGTACGACAGCTCACCGGTAAACGAGATACGGAACACCCGCGCCGGCACGCCGCCCACCAGGCCTTCTTTCCAGGTCATGAACGGGAAGCCGTCCTTGTCCAGGTCGATGTCGGTGACTTCCGCCAGCAGCTTGCGGCTGTTGGGGCCCGACAAGGTCATGGTTGCCCAATGGTCGGTGACCGAGGTGAAGTACACCTTGAGGTCCGGCCATTCGGTCTGCTGGTAGATTTCCAGCCACTGCAATACGCGGGCGGCGCCGCCAGTGGTGGTGGTCATCAGGAAGTGGTTGTCGGCCAGACAGGCAGTCACGCCGTCATCGAAGACCATGCCATCTTCCTTGCACATCAGACCGTAGCGCGCCTTGCCCACGTCGAGCTTGGTCCAGGCGTTGCTGTAGATGCGGTTGAGAAACTCGCGGGCATCCGGGCCCTGAATGTCGATCTTGCCGAGGGTGGAGGCGTCCAGCAGGCCGACGCTGTCACGCACCGCCAGGCATTCGCGCTTCACCGCGGCGTGCAGGTCTTCACCGTTACGCGGGAAATACCACGGGCGTTTCCACTGGCCGACGTCTTCAAACTCGGCGCCGTTTTTCACGTGCCAGGCTTGCAGCGCGGTGTAGCGTACCGGCTCGAAAATGTGCCCACAGTGACGGCCCGCTACGGCGCCGAACGTGACCGGCGTGTAGTTGGGACGGAACATGGTGGTGCCCATCTGCGGGATGGTCACGTTCAGCGAACGGGCCGCGATGGCCAGGCCGTTGACGTTACCCAGCTTGCCCTGGTCGGTGCCAAAGCCCAGCGCGGTGTAGCGTTTGACGTGCTCCACCGACTCGAAACCTTCGCGAGTGGCCAGTTCGATGGCAGCGGCGGTCACGTCGTTTTGCAGGTCGACAAATTGCTTTGGCGCCCGAGCAGTGGCCTTTTCGTGGGGCACCTGGAACAGCGCCAGGGTGGGTTCTTCAAGACGGCTCAAGGCTTTTGGCAGCGTGCCTTCAACCGGGGCAAAACCGGCTTCGCTGGCCGCACGCACGCCGCCTTCAAAGCCATCGGCGAGGGAATCGCCAAGGCCGTAGACACCGTTGATGCCACCGACGCACACGCGCTTTTGCGGTGCTTCGCCCGGTACAAACCCGAGGATATCTTCACGCCAGGTCGGCTTGCCGCCCAGGTGCGAGGCCAGGTGCACCACCGGGCTGTAACCGCCGGAGCTGGCGACCAGGTCGCAGTCCAGCCACTCGCCAGGGCTGGTGACTTTATGCGCCTTGACGTCGATGGCTGCCACGCGGGCGCCGGTCACGTGCTTACTGCCACGGGCCTCGATCACGGCGCTGCCGGTGAGGATGCGGATGCCTTTGGCGCGGGCTTCTTCCACCAGTGCACCGCGTGGGTTGTGGCGCGCATCGGCCACCGCGACGACGGTGAGGCCCGCATCGAACCAGTCCAGCGCTACGCGATAGGCATGATCGTTGTTGGTCGACAGCAGCAGTTTTTTACCCGGTGCCACGCCATAACGACGCACGTAGGTAGACACCGCACCTGCGAGCATATTGCCCGGCACATCGTTGTTGCCGTACACCAGCGGACGCTCGCACGCACCAGTGGCCAGCACCACACGTTTGGCACGTACGCGGTGGATACGCTGACGCACCACACCAATCGGCGCACGGTCACCCAGGTGGTCGGTCAGGCGTTCGTGAATGGTCAGGAAGTTATGGTCGTGGTAGCCGTTGACGGTGGCGCGGGGCAGCAGCACCACGTCCGGCAGGGCTTTCAATTCGGCGATGACGCTGGCAACCCATTCAGTGGCCGGCTTGCCGTCGAGGCTTTCACGGGAATCAAGCAGCGAGCCACCGAATTCTTCCTGCTCGTCGGCGATGATTACCCGAGCACCGCTGCGCGCAGCGGCCAGCGCAGCCGCGAGGCCCGCAGGGCCTGCACCCACCACCAGCACGTCGCAATGACGGTTGAAGTTGTCATAGGTGTCCGGATCGTTCTCGGTGGGCGAACGGCCAAGGCCCGCCGCCTTGCGGATGTACTTCTCGTAGGTCATCCAGAACGATTGCGGGTACATGAAGGTTTTGTAGTAGAAGCCCGGCGGCATCAGCTTGCCGCCGACCTTGCCGAGAATGCCCATCATGTCGTTGTTCACGCTCGGCCAGCCGTTGGTGCTGGTAGCAACCAAGCCCTGGTACAGCGCCTGTTGGGTGGCGCGCACGTTGGGGATCTGCGTGGCTTCGGTGGCGCCGATCTGCAGCACCGCGTTCGGCTCTTCGGCGCCTGCGGCAAAGATGCCCCGTGGGCGCGAGTACTTGAAGCTGCGGCCAATGATGTCGACGCCGTTGGCCAGCAGGGCTGCGGCCAGGGTGTCGCCTTCAAAGCCTTTGTAGCTCTGACCGTTGAACGTAAACGTCAGGACTTTATTACGGTCGATGCGGCCACCGTTGGACAGGCGATTGATCTGGCTCATACCTTCTCTCCAGAGGCCTTGGCGGTGAACTGAGGCTTCTCACCGATCTTGTAGGTTTCAAGAATTTCGTAGGTCACAGTGTCGCGGGTGGCGTTGAAATACTGGCGGCAACCGGCGGCATGGATCCACAGCTCGTGGTGCAGGCCGCGCGGGTTGTCGCGAAAGAACATGTAGTCGCCCCACTGCTCGTCGGTGCAGGCATTCGGGTCCAGCGGGCGCGGGATGTGCGCTTGGCCGGACGCATGGAATTCCTCTTCGGAGCGCAGTTCGCCACAGTGAGGACAGAAGATATGCAACATAGGGAATTTCTCCTGTTAGTGGGCGACGGCCGCAGCGCCGTGTTCGTCGATCAGCGCACCGTTGTGGAAACGCTCGATGGAAAAAGGTGCGGCCAGTGGGTGCATTTCACCCTTGGCCAGGCTGGCGGCAAACACGTTGCCTGAGCCTGGTGTGGCCTTGAAGCCGCCCGTACCCCAACCGCAGTTGAAGAACATGTTCGGTACCGGGGTCTTGGAAATGATCGGGCAGGCATCCGGCGTGGTGTCGACGATGCCGCCCCACTGGCGGTTCATGCGCACCCGCGACAGCACCGGGAACATCTCAACGATGGCCTGGATGGTGTGCTCGATCACCGGGTACGAGCCACGCTGGCCGTAGCCGTTGTAGCCGTCAATACCGGCGCCGATCACCAGGTCGCCCTTGTCGGACTGGCTGATGTAGCCGTGCACGGCGTTGGACATGATCACGCTGTCGATAATCGGCTTGATCGGCTCCGACACCAGGGCTTGCAGCGGGTGGGATTCGATCGGCAGGCGAAAGCCCGCCAGCGAAGCCATGTGCCCGGAGTTACCGGCTGTGACCACACCGACGCGCTTGGCGCCGATAAAGCCCTTGTTGGTTTCCACACCGATGCACACGCCGTTTTCCTTGCGAAAACCGATCACTTCGGTCTGTTGGATCAAGTCCACGCCCAAGGCGTCGGCAGCGCGGGCAAAGCCCCAGGCCACGGCATCGTGACGGGCCACGCCGCCGCGCCGTTGCACGGTGGCACCGAGCACGGGGTAGCGGGTGTTCTTGGAGCAATCCAGGTACGGGATTTCGTCGGCCACTTGCTGGGCATTCAGCAGTTCGCCGTCTACGCCGTTGAGGCGGTTGGCGCTCACACGGCGCTCGGAATCACGAATGTCCTGCAGGGTGTGGCACAGGTTGTACACGCCGCGCTGGGAGAACATCACGTTGTAGTTCAGGTCCTGGGACAGGCCTTCCCAGAGTTTCATTGCATGTTCGTACAGGTGCGCCGACTCGTCCCACAGGTAGTTGGAACGCACGATGGTGGTGTTGCGCGCGGTGTTACCGCCGCCCAGCCAGCCTTTTTCGACCACGGCCACGTTGGTGATGCCGTGCTCCTTGGCCAGGTAGTAGGCGGTCGCCAGACCATGCCCGCCACCGCCGACGATCACCACGTCATAGACCTTTTTAGGGGTCGGCGTGCGCCACATCTTCTGCCAGTTTTCGTGATGGCTGAGGGAGTGCTTGAAGAGGCCGAAGCCTGAGTAGCGTTGCATAGTCATTACTCCAAAACCGCGCTCAGCGATAAACCGGGAAATCAGCGCACAGGGCAGACACGTGCTTGGCCACGTTGGCCTCGACATCGGCGTCACCGAGGTTGTCGAGGATGTCGCAGATCCAGCCGGCCAGCTCGACGCACTGCGGCACTTTGAAGCCACGGGTGGTCACCGCCGGGGTACCGATGCGCAGGCCCGAGGTCACGAACGGCGACTGCGGGTCATTCGGCACCGCGTTCTTGTTGACGGTGATGTGGGCGCGACCCAGGGCGGCGTCCGCCTCTTTGCCGGTGAGGCCCTGGCGGATCAGGCTGACCAGGAACAGGTGGTTGTCGGTGCCGCCGGAGACCACGTCGTAGCCACGCTTGATGAACACTTCGGCCATGGCCTGGGCGTTATCGATCACTTGCTGCTGGTAAGCCTTGAAGCCGGGCTCCAGCGCTTCCTTGAAGCACACGGCCTTGCCGGCGATCACATGCATCAGCGGGCCGCCCTGGGCGCCGGGGAATACCGCGGCGTTGAGTTTCTTTTCGATTTCTTCGTTGGCCTTGGCCAGAATCAGGCCGCCCCGTGGACCGCGCAGGGTCTTGTGGGTGGTGGTGGTGACCACGTCGGCGTAAGGCAGCGGGTTCGGGTACAGACCAGCGGCAACCAGGCCGGCAACGTGGGCCATGTCGACGAACAGCAGCGCGCCTACCTTGTCGGCGATCTGACGAAAGCGTGGGAAATCCAGGGTCTTGGAGTACGCCGAGAAACCCGCCACGACCATCTTCGGCTTGTGCTCGACCGCCAGGCGCTCGACTTCGTCGTAGTCGATCAGGCCGGTGTCGGTGTTGATGCCGTATTGCACCGCGTTGTACAGCTTGCCCGAGGACGACACTTTAGCGCCGTGGGTCAGGTGACCGCCGTGGGCCAGGCTCATGCCCAGGATGGTGTCGCCGGCATTGATCAGCGCCAGGTACACGGCGCTGTTGGCCGAGGAACCGGAGTGCGGCTGCACGTTGGCGTAATCGGCGCCGAACAGTTGCTTGGCGCGCTCGATGGCCAGGGCTTCGACCTTGTCCACATGCTCGCAACCACCGTAGTAGCGCTTGCCCGGGTAGCCTTCGGCGTACTTGTTGGTGAGGCCGCTGCCTTGGGCTTCCATCACGCGCTTGCTGGTGTAGTTCTCCGACGCGATCAGCTCGATATGATCTTCCTGGCGCTGCTCCTCGGCATTCATCGCCGCCAGCAGTGCGTCGTCATATCCCTGGATCTGGTCTTGTTTGCTGAACATCGCGTCTCTCCCAGCCTTTCGTATTGTTGAGGCCCGTGCAGGGCCCTTTGATGCGATGGTAGGGCTGGCGCGTGCGGGCCAAATGCCTGCGCACGCCACGCAAAGGTGCGTTTACGACATGGACCGAAGAATGTGCAAACGCTTGTGTGGGCGCTGGCTTGCCTGCGATGGCATCGCTGCGGTGCAACTGGCAGACCGAGGTGTCTGCATCGCAGGCAAGCCAGCTCCCACAGGGGTTAGGCGATGATCTGGCGGATAAGTAGCAGCAGCAAGAAATGCAGTGGATATAACGCATAGGCCCAACGCCGCATCGCTGGTGGCGAGACATTTTTGGCATGTCGCAACAAGACCAAACCCACCAATGGCGCAATCAGGCATGCTGCCAACCCCAACAGCGCCACCGGCGTGCCGCTACTAAGCAAAATCTGCCATTGGTTGGCAGCAACACAAACCAAGCCTGGAAGCACACTGAAATACCAAGGGCGACTGAACACCAGCAACATCGCCAAGGGCAATAACACGCCGAAAAAACCGAACATCAAATGTGTCGCAAACACCGCCGCGATAGTGAGTGCTATCAGCGCTAATCCTCGATCAAAAAGCGCCTTTTGTTGCCATCCTCGGGCAACCAGCAAACCTAACGCCAAGGTCGGCAGCACATTCAACGTATCGGCGTCCTCGATAAATAGCCGATACGGCACTTCGCTGATCACGCTGAACAGCAGCAACCAACCCACGTAGCGCCAATGGCCGGTCACAGGGGCGTAACGGACGCGATGCAAATTGGCCGCAATCGCCAGACAGAACCACGGGAACGCCAGGCGCCCCGGCACGTATAGCCCATCCAGGCTCAGCCCCACATAGCGCAGGTGATCAAGCACCATACTCAGCAGCGCCAGCCACTTGAGCAGATCCAAAGCGCCATCTCGGACAGGTCCGACAGGCAGGGTTTGAGTACCGTGCATAATTCCCCAACGACTTTGCATTTACAGTGCGTGCGCGCCCCCGGCAATCTTGGGTAAAGTGCGCACCAACATCGACCACAGGAACGGGCCATGACCGACAAGAGCCAACAATTCGCCAGTGACAACTATTCCGGCATCTGCCCGGAAGCCTGGGCCGCCATGGAACAAGCCAACCAGGGCCATCAGCGCGCCTACGGCGATGATGAATGGACCCACCGCGCCGCCGACGGTTTCCGCAATCTGTTCGAGACCGACTGCGAGGTGTTCTTCGCTTTCAACGGTACGGCCGCCAACTCCCTGGCGCTGTCCTCGTTGTGCCAGAGCTACCATAGCGTGATTTGCTCGGAAACCGCCCACGTCGAGACCGACGAATGCGGCGCGCCGGAGTTTTTCTCCAACGGTTCCAAACTGCTGGTTGCCCGCACCGAAAACGGCAAGCTGACCCCCGAGTCGATCCGCGAGATCGCCCTCAAGCGCCAGGACATCCACTACCCCAAGCCTCGCGTGGTCACCCTGACCCAGGCCACCGAAGTCGGCAGCGTGTACACCCCCGAAGAAATCCGCGCCATCAGCGCCACCTGCAAGGAGCTGGGCCTGAACCTGCACATGGACGGCGCACGCTTCGCCAATGCCTGTGCATTCCTGGGTTGCTCACCGGCCGACCTGACCTGGAAAGCCGGCGTCGACGTGCTGTGCTTTGGCGGCACCAAAAACGGCATGGCGGTGGGTGAAGCCATCCTGTTCTTCAATCACAAGCTGGCTGAAGACTTCGACTACCGCTGCAAACAGGCCGGTCAATTGGCGTCGAAAATGCGCTTTCTCTCTGCGCCATGGGTGGGCCTGCTGGAAAATGGCGCCTGGCTCAAGCATGCACGCCACGCCAACCATTGCGCGCAATTGCTGAGCAGCCTGGTGGCGGATATTCCCGGCGTGGAATTGATGTTCCCGGTACAGGCCAACGGCGTGTTCCTGCAACTCTCTGAACCCGCGATTGCAGCGCTGACTGCCAAGGGCTGGCGTTTCTACACCTTCATCGGCAAAGGCGGTGCGCGCTTCATGTGTGCGTGGGATACCGAGGAAGAGCGTGTAAGGGAATTAGCCGCCGATATTCGGGAAGTCATGAACGCTTAACGTACGAATTCGGCCAGTCCGTACTGGCCGATCGCCGAGACTGTTTTTTGATATTTCTGACAGCCATTCAGCTCGTTTTTATTGTCTAGCCTCTTGTTACCCGCAAGGAAAACGCAGCGATATCTGCCACCTTTCGGGTTTCATCGCCCGCTGAATAATCGGCGGAAAAGGTAAATCAATGGAGAGCTTAATCATGGAATATCAAAGCAATAGCAACACATTACAAAGCGGCGGCAGCAGTAGCACCACGGTCGTGGACTGGGATGAGTTCAGGAAACACGCCAAAATCGGGGATACCATTCAAGAGCCATCGCAAACCCTGACCATCTACGACAAAGTCTACGAACTGACAACCTCAGGTCAGCACTTTGTTGTTCATATCTACGCCCAATAAGCGTTAACACCTAAGCGCCGCGTCGCAGATTCATGGCCTGCGACGCGACGCTGAATCATGATCGTTCCCACGCTCCGCGTGGGAATGCCTCCTCGGACGCTCGGCGTCCACCCGAACTCAAGGATGAACACGTGGGTAGAAGCCGCTATGTCATCACCGAACCCGAAAAACCCCACTTCCTCACCTGCACTGTCATGGAATGGCTCCCCCTCTTCACACGCAACTACCTGGTGGACCATCTTCTGGATTGCTGGCGTTATCAACAAAGCAACCACGCTTTAAACTTGTTTGGTTACGTCATCCTGGAAAACCACTTGCACTTTATTGCTCAAGCGCCCGATCTGGGAAAGTGCGTCAGCCAATTCAAGTCCTTCACCGCCCGCACCATCATTGACGACCTGCAAAGCAAAGGCGCGGAGCGGGTATTGCAGCGCCTGCGTTTCTGCAAGCGTGCACACAAGACAGATCGTGTTTATCAACTTTGGCAGGAAGGTTCACATGCGGAGTTGGTTTACAGCGAGGCAGTCATGCGCCAGAAGCTTGATTACATTCATCACAACCCCATAAAGCGAGGCTATGTGGACCTGGCTGAACACTGGCGTTACTCCAGCGCGCGCAACTATGCAGGTATGACAGGCCTGATCGACATCCAACCTTGGCTCTGAAGATCCGCGTACCCCTTCCCTGACGACGGGACGCGGAGCGTCCCGGGAGGCGTTACCACGCAAAGCGTGGGAACGAGCATGTAGCCTTCTGCCGGGAAGATCGTTCCCACGCTCCGCGTGGGAATGCAGCCCGTGACGCTCCGCGTCACACCTCAATTGCGATGGGACGCGGAGCGTCCTGGAAGGCGTTACCACGCAGAGCGTGGGAACGAGCATGTAGCCTTCTGCTGGGAAGATCGTTCCCACGCTCCGCGTGGGAATGCAGCCCGTGACGCTCCGCGTCACACCTCAATTGCGATGGGACGCGGAGCGTCCTGGAAGGCGTTACCACGCAGAGCGTGGGAACGATCAGATCAGAATTCGATGCGTACATCACCCTTCGGCACACTGCAGCACGACAGGATATAGCCTTCGGCTTCGTCCTCTTCGGTAATCCCGCCGTTGTGCTCCATCTCCACCTCGCCGCCCAGCTTCATCACCTTGCACGTGCCACAGATGCCCATGCCACAGGCTTTGGGGATCAGCAGGCCGAGCTTGGCGGCTGCGGCGTGCACGGTTTCCCCCGGTGCCACGCGAATGCTCTTGCCGGACGCGATAAATTCCACCTGATGCAGGTCCGCCAGGTCGATCTCCGGCGCATCCGCGGCTTGCTCGGCCTGCTCCACCGCATCGGCACGGGCTTCCGGTGGCGTCGCGCCAAAGGATTCTTCGTGATAACGGGTCATGTCGAAACCGGCGACTTCCAGCAAACGCTTCACTGCGTTCATGTACGGCGTAGGGCCGCAGCAGAACACTTCGCGCTCCAGGAAGTCCGGCACCATCAGCTCGAGCATCTTGTGGTTCAGATAGCCGCGATACCCGGCCCAGGGTTCGCCCAGGCCGTGTTTTTCGCAGATCAGGTGCAGGCTGAAGTTGTCGATCCGCGACGCCATGTGCTCCAGCTCGCGGTGATAGATGATGTCCTTGGGCGAGCGGGCGCTGTGGATAAAGGTCATGTCGACGTTGGCGTTGGTGTCGTAGAACCAGCGCGCCATGGACATCACCGGCGTAATCCCCACACCGCCGCTGAGGTACAGCACTTTAGGGCTCGGGAAATCAATGGCATTGAACAGCCCGACCGGGCCGTGCACCGCCAACTCCTGGCCTTCGTGCAAGGTATCGTGCAGCCAATTGGAAACCCGGCCGCCCGGCACACGCTTGATGGTCACCGAAAAGCTGTAAGGCACCGACGGTGAGCTGGAAATGGTGTAGGAGCGCATGATCGGCTGGCCTTCGATTTCCAGCTCCAGGGTGACGAATTGCCCCGGCTTGAAAAAGAACAGGATCGGCTGGTCAGCCATAAAGCAGAAGGTGCGCACATCCCAGGTTTCCTGGATGACTTTGACGCAACGGACGATGTGCCGACCATTGGCCCAGGTCTGGGTGGTTACCGGATTCAGGAAATTATTGGACATGTTGTTCTCCACCGCCGACGTCGGCCTTATGGTGGCGATTCTGCGTAACGCGAGAACCACCCATTTACCTATCTGCGACATTCACATACTTACGGCGACCAGCCCCCAAAGACAGGGGCTTGCGCGTCGGGATCAGATTGGGCCATGTCGCCCATGGATAAGGTCCGACGTGACGCCGGGCCCACACTCGCTCCCAACAAAGACGCGTTCTTTACGCCTTGCACAGCACCAACCGTAGCCACTATTCGCCGGCCACACAGAATGGCCATGAGGACACACACGATGGACGTCACCGCAACCTTAAGCTTGGGCGATCCGCTGGAACCCGCACGCAAGGCCACCGCGCAAATGCTGCAAGAGCGCGAGCGCACTTTTTCCCTGCCGCAGCCGTTTTACTCTGATGAGCGGCTGTTCGATATCGACATGCAGGAGATCTTCCAGAAAGAGTGGTTGATCGCCGGCATGACCTGCGAAATCCCCACCAAGGGCAACTACCTGACCCTGCAAGTGGGCAAAAACCCGATCATCGTGATCCGGGGTGCCGACGGCGTGGTGCATGCGTTCCACAACGTCTGCCGCCATCGTGGCTCGCGCTTGTGCACCAGCGACAAGGGCAAGGTCGCCAAATTGGTCTGCCACTACCACCAGTGGACCTACGAGCTGGACGGCCGCCTGCTGTTCGCCGGCACCGAGATGGGCGCCGATTTCGACATGAAGCAGTACGGCCTCAAGCCGGTGAACGTAAAGACCGCTGGCGGCTACATCTTTATCAGCCTGGCCGAAAACCCACCGGCCATCGATGACTTCCTGTCGACGCTCAGCCATTACATGGAACCCTACGACATGGAGAACACCAAGGTGGCGATCCAGACCACCTTGTTCGAAAAAGCCAACTGGAAACTGGTGCTGGAAAACAACCGCGAGTGCTACCACTGCAACGCGTCACACCCCGAACTGCTGAAAACCCTGCTGGAGTGGGACGACGTCACCGACCCACGCGCCGACCAGGCGTTCAAGGACCACGTGGCCGCTTCTGCTGCCGCTTGGGATGCCGAAAAAATCCCTTACGCCCACGCCAGCTTCGGCCTGCGTAACCGCATTGTGCGCATGCCGCTGCTCAAGGGCACCGTGTCGATGACCCTGGATGGCAAACAAGGCTGCGCCAAGCTCATGGGCCGCATCAAGAACCCGGACCTGGGTTCGATGCGCATCCTGCACCTGCCCCACTCCTGGAACCACTGCATGGGCGACCACATCATTGTGTTCACCGTGTGGCCGATCAGCGCCCAAGAGACCATGGTCACCACCAAGTGGATCGTGCACAAGGACGCCGTGGAAGGCGTGGACTACGACGTGGAGCGCATGCGCCAGGTGTGGGACGCCACCAACGACCAGGACCGCCGTCTGGCCGAAGAGAACCAGCGTGGCATCAACTCCACCGCTTACCAGCCTGGCCCTTACTCCAAGACCTATGAGTTTGGCGTGGTGAATTTTGTGGATTGGTACAGCGAGCGCATGTTGAGCAACCTGGGCGCTGCGCCGGCGCCGTACCTCAAAGGTGTGGCAGCACACGAATAACTGACACCCTATGATCACAATGTAGGAGCGAGCTTGCTCGCGAAAAACTCACAGGCACCGCGTTTATTCAGGAAGCACGCGTTATCGTTGACGTTTTTCGCGAGCAAGCTCGCTCCTACATCATTTCTCGCGCAGGCCGCTAGGGCCCTGCCCTCCAGCCTTTACCCAACAACTTATCCACAAAGTCACCCACAGCCATTGTGGGCAAGTGCGCTGCGCACGAGAATTAAATCAAGAAAAACCGTGACTTATTCAATATTTCGGTTTTCACCGCAAGCTGTTCATTTATTGATCAAACCTCCAAGAGCCTTGTTTTACGTGGCTTGTAGCGGTAAGCGAACACCTTATCCACAGATGCGCCAACAGACTTTGGGGGCAACTTTGCCTGGGCTGTGGAAAACCACCTAAAGTCGCTATTTCCGCGGGTCATGAGACGTTTTCAGGGTTAAATACAGTGTTTTGGTGATTTTTTAACCAATCCTCTGTAGGCCTCGTATCACCTGGCCTACAACGGATAGCGAACATCTTATCCACAGATCCGCCAACAGACTTTGGGGGCAAGTTATAAAATCCGCTTAGCTTTATCCACATCAAAACCCTAGAGAAAACCGCCACTTAGCCTGATCATTTTTCAGCCAATAGCGCACAGGCCTTTAAATACGTGCCCTACGGACAAACACAAACACCTTATCCACAGGCACGTGCACAGCGATTGTGGGTAATTGCCCGTTTGTCCGTTCCCTGTGCGGAAACGCTCAAATTTAAACTTCATCTACACTCTTTCTTGCAGTTATATCCATTGGCCCAGGTAAGTACAGAAGTCCTTGGCGCAAAAGAGGAGATAGACCGGTGACGTGGCAGGGCAATCCCAGCCATCACCGCGCCAAAGGTTTTACGCTGATTGAATTACTACTGACGCTGGCCTCACTGGCCACGCTTTCGACAGTGGCTTATCCGCTGACGGCGCTGATGGGTCAACACATTCGGGAACTCGACTTGCAGCGTTCGCTGCGAGAAATTCGCTGTGCCATCGATGCTTACAAAACGCTAACAACACACTGAGCGTTCCAGCAGTTCGGAACTTGTTTGTCTGAATTGAAGGTGGACTAAAGCATGAATAACTTACAGCAACATACGAACGTTCTCATCAAGTGGCTGCTGGCAGCGGTGCTTCTGGCCCCCCTGTTGGTCATGGCACACGGTGCCGTCGATGAGCCGGTATCACGCCAGGTTCATTGCAAAGCGCTTCCAGATTTCTGGTCGGGAAACCCCAGCGATCCAGGATGCGCGGCGTTAGCCAAGACAAGCGGGCAGTATCCAGGCCAGCAATGGAATGAAGTTGCCCATTTAATTGCTGCCCCGGGGTATAACGACCCGGAAATCGTTAAAAAAGCAGTTCCAGATGGGCAACTATGTTCAGCAGGTGACAAGAAGAAAGACGGCCTTAACTTGGTGTCAAATGATTGGTATCGAACGGACGTCACGCCTCACAACGGTAAAATCAACGTTCGCATCATCGGTACGGCCCCTCACGTCCCCAGTTTTGCAAAGGTATTCCTGACAAAACCTGGCTTTGATCCGACCACAGCACCGCTGACCTGGAATGATTTGGTCCTTATCCATACCGAGCAACTGACAGTCGCTCAAACCGACTGGGGCACCAGGCCGCCTGCCATTTCGTCTTCGGGGTACTTCAGATTTCCAGTGCCTATCCCTGCAGAACAATTCGGCAACGCGACCCTCTTCGTGCAATGGCAACGAATTGACCCGGCCGGGGAAGGATTCTACAACTGCAGCGATATCAATATCCTCGGGGCAGGCGTTCCTGAGCGGTGGTTTGATCTGGGTCAATTCATCGATGCCGTCATGAAAGACCTCACCCCAGGAGACGCCGTTCACTTCCGTATTCTGGACAACACGCCACAAGCGAAAGAGGTCGTAGACATTACCCTGCCCATTGACGCAAACAATCTGGACGCGAAGATATGGGGCCCGCAACTGGCCAATCAAATCCCTTCAAGCATCGCCAAAGTAGGGGAAAAAGACGGCAATGACATTGTGTTCAACACAGCTGATCCGCAGGTCAATTCGGTATTCGTACAGGTCAAGGGTTACTCCAAGGCCATGGCGATAGTCGAAGCGGGCGGTGGGGAATACCCCGCGTACGTGCCGAACAAGAGCCCCCCTTACAAGCCAGGTGACGTTGTATCCAACAAGGGCGCCAATTATGTGTGCAAACCCTACCCAAATAGCGGCTGGTGCTCGCAATCACCCAGCTATTACGAACCTGGTGTAGGCAGCCAATGGAACGATGCGTGGGATAAGAAAGACTGAGAATTAAAATGTCTGTTGCGAGACAAACGCTGTGGTGTATACAGCGTTTGCCTCGCTATCTTTTCAGAAGGGCTTAGCGAACCACGCCTTCCTCCACCAGCAACTTGAGAATCGCCTGCGCGCCCTCTTCGGCGCTGACGCCCTTGAGCACCTGCCCCCCACCCCCACTGGCCTTGGCTGTGGCAGCTTTCATACGATCGGCGCCGCTCTTGGCCTTGATCACCTTGAGGCGCTTGGGTCGTGGCTTGGCCGGTTGCAGCAGTGCGCCTGTGAATAACTCATCCTGTTCAATCTCGACGTCATGGGCCGCCAGCTCACCCCGTTGCGCCGGGCCGTAGGCGCTCTGCCGTGGCTTGGGCGCCGCGTTATCCACAGTGGCAAGAAACGGCAGGCGCACCTTCAAGCGCCGCCGCTGGCCGCGAGGCAACGCCTGCAGCACCAGGGCGACGCCGGCGTCGATGGACTCCACCTGCGCCAGCCCCACAATCAGCGGCCAGCCCAGTTGTTCGGCCAACAGGAACGGCAGCATCCCCGAACCTTCGCCGGTTTCTGCCTGGCTTCCGGTCAGTACCACTTGGGCGCCCGCGTCGCGCAGATACTCGCTGAGCACCGGCAACGCATCCGCGCCCGCCGGCTGTTCGAGTACCTGCAGTTGCGGCAGGCCCATGCCCAGGTAGCTGCGCAGGGTCGGCTCGCTGACATCACCCGCGTGCAGCACCTGCAACTTATCCCCAGCCAGTTGCAGCCCCAGCTCGACCGCGCGCGCGTCCTGCTCGGCGCGCCGTGGTCGTCCGGAGGTGGGGTGAGCGCCGATGGACACCAAGCTAAATACAGTGTTCGTCATGGTCATATCCTCAGGCTGCATCGCGCTTGGCGCCGTTGCGGTAGGTTTCGACCGCGGCGATCAAGGCTTGCAGTATCGCAGCGCTTTCGCCGATCACCGACAGGTCGGCACGCTTGATCATGTCGCACCCTGGGTCGAGGTTGATCGCCACCACCTTGTCGCAGGCACCGATGCCTTGCAGGTGCTGGATCGCCCCGGAAATCCCGACGGCCACGTACACCCGCGCAGTGACCCAGGTACCGCTGGCGCCGACCTGGCGATCACGTGCCATGAAACCATCGTCCACTGCCACCCGCGAGGCGCCTTCGGTGGCGCCCAGGGCCGCGGCGGTCTGGTGGAACAGCGCCCAGTCCTTCACGCCGTTGCCACCGGAGAAAATGAACTCGGCCTCGGCCATTGGAATCGCTGCCGGGTCGACCGCCACCGCGCCGAGGTCTTCGATACGCGGCAAACTGCGCGCCAAGCTTGTGGATAACTCCACGGGCAAGACTTCGTGGCGGGTTTCACTGACTGGGTCGGCACATTCAGCGGCGGCGAGGATCAGACGGGGCAACGGCCGCGCCAGGTCTTCCTGGCCGGCACCGGCCCGGCCGATGCATTCCTCGCCCTTGATCTGCCACACCCGCGTCGCCGGGCGTTCTTTGAGGCTGGCGGCAAAACGTCGCCCCAGCTCACCACCACCGCTGCGGCTGTCTGGCAGTAACCAGTGGCGCGGGCTGAATTGATTATCCACAGCACGCAAACCCTGCACGCGTTGCTCCGGTGCATAACCCTCGAACTCATGCCCATCCAATACCAACAGACGGTCGACGCCGGCCGTGGCAAAGGCGCTTTCCTTGTGTTCACCGAACACCACCGCCAACACCGCGCCGTCACTGCCGGCCAACTGGCGCGCCAGGCCCAGCAGGTCACGGTCGTGGCTGCTCAGGCGGCCGCCGACCATGTCAGGCACCACGTTGATGTAAAACGCCGGGGCCGGCACCTGATGCAGCGGCAATTGCACTTGCACTGCCGCGATACGCTTGGCCGCGCCGCCCTGCTGGGCACCCCTGCGGTCGATGCGCTTGATGCCGTTGGGGCCGATAAAACCGACACCATGCACGTTTTTGCGAATGACGCCGTTGGGCCCCATCCAACTGTGTTGCACCGGCTGCATCGCCGCGTGCAACGGGTGCAGGCGGTTACGGGCGATCCATTCGGCCCGTGGGTCGCGGCGGATAATGTCGCTCATCAGTGCACCTCCGCAGGTTCACGCTTGAGGGGGGCTTTGGCCGGCGCGGCGTCTTCAAGCAGCGCGTCGGCGACCAGCTCGGCGATGTCTTTGATCAACGGGCGTGGTTCGACCACGCCTTCCAGCATCGCCGTGCATTGCGGGCAACCCACGGCCACCAGTTCGGCACCGGTCTCGCGGATGTCGTCCATGCGCATATCGGGAATACGTTGCTTGCCGGGAATGTCGGTGATCGGCGCGCCGCCACCGCCACCGCAGCAGCGCGACCGGAAGCCCGAGCGTTGCATTTCCTTGACCTCGATACCGAGCGCCCGCAGCACTTGGCGCGGCGCCTCGTATTCCCCGTTGTAGCGGCCCAGGTAGCAAGGGTCGTGATAGGTCACACTGTTGCCTTTGTGCTGGCCCAGGTTCAGCGCGCCCTCGCCGATCAGCTCGGCCATGAAGGTGCTGTGGTGCTGCACGCGATAGTTACCGTTGAAGGCGCCGTATTCGTTTTTCAGCACATGGAAGCTGTGCGGGTCGCAGGTGACGATGCGCTTGAAACTGTACTTGGCCAGGGTCTGGATATTGCGCGTGGCCAGCAGCTGGAAGGTCGCTTCATCGCCGAGGCGCCGCGCCACGTCACCGCTGTCGCGTTCTTCCAGGCCAAGCACGGCGAAGTCCACCTTGGCAGCCTTGAGCACTTTGACGAACGCGCGCAGGGTGCGTTGGTTACGCATGTCGAAGGCGCCGTCGCCGACCCAGAACAGTACATCGCAACTGCCATTGTCGCTGAGCAACGGCAAGTTCAGGTCCGCCGCCCAGTTCAAACGACCACCGGGAGCGAAACCGCCAGGGTTATCGGTGGCGATCAGGTTTTCCAGGACCTCGGCGCCCTTGTTCGGCGTGGCGCCTTTTTCCAGGGTGAGGTGGCGACGCATGTCGACGATAGCGTCCACGTGCTCAATCATCATCGGGCACTCTTCCACGCAAGCGCGGCAGGTGGTGCACGACCACAGGGTCTCGGCGTCCACCAGGCCGTTGACGATCGGCTGGTGCGGATTGCCGCCGTGTTCGCCCACCGGTTTGCCGGGGTACGGGCTGCCGGCGAACTTGGCATCGGTGCCACCGGCCAAGCCGACCACCATGTCCTGGATGAGTTTTTTCGGGTTCAGTGGCTGGCCGGCGGCAAACGCCGGGCACGCCGCTTCGCACTTGCCGCACTGCACGCAGGCGTCGAAGCCGAGCAGTTGGTTCCAGGTGAAGTCCTTGGGTTTTTCCACGCCCAGCGGCGCGGTTTTATCGCTCAGGTCCAACGGTTTCAACCCGGTGGAGCGGCCACCGCCAAAGCGTTCGGCGCGGCGGTGCCAGGCCAGGTGCAGGGCACCGGCGAAGGCGTGTTTCATCGGCCCGCCCCAGGTCATGCCGAAGAACATTTCGGACACGCCCCACAACACGCCCACGCTCAGCAATGCCGCGAGCAACCAGCCGCCGAAGTCGGCGGGCAGAATCCCGGCCACCGGCAAGGTCACCAGGAAGAAGCTCACCGAGAACGCCATCAGGCTTTTGGGCAGGCGCATCCACGGGCCTTTGGACAGGCGCGCAGGCGGATTGCGGCGGCGCAGGTACATGAAGATCGCGCCGACAAACATCAATGTCGACGCCAGCAGCAGCGCATAGCCAAGAATGCGGCTCTGCAGGCCGAAGCCGTGCACCACAATCGCCAGCAGCGCCGACAGCACAAAGCCCAGCGCCGTCGCAACGTGGGTGTTGGCGATGTATTTGTCACGGGCGACCACGTGGTGCAGGTCGACCATGTAGCGCTTGGGCATGGCCAGCAGGCCACCGAGCAGGTCGACTTTGGATGCGCGGCCACGGCGCCACATGTTCACCCGGCGCAGGGCGCCGAGGACGGCGAGGCCCAGGGCGGCGAAGAGCAGGATGGGAAGAAGGGTATTGAGCATGGTGAAGCTCCCACTAAGATCGTTCCCACGCTCTGCGTGGGAATGCATCCTGTGACGCTCTGCGTCACGACCTTAAAAGCAGACGCGGAGCGTCCAGGGCGGCATTCCCACGCAGAGCGTGGGAACGATCAGGTGCGTCAGAAATCCTTGCACAAGCGCAGGGCGTCATAGATGGCGGCGTGGGTATTGCGCTGGGCCACACAGTCACCAATGCGGAACAGCAAGTACCCCTCGCCCGCTTCGCTCAAGCAGGGCTGCGGCTTGATCGCAAACAAGGCTTCAACGTCGATCTGGCCCTTGTTGCGTGAGCCTTCCTTGAGCCCGTAGTAAATGGCTTCGTCCGGACGCACGCCGTTCTCCACCACCACCTGGTCGACTACCCGCTCCTCTTTGGCGCCGGTGTATTCGTTCTCCAGCACGGCCACCAGCTTGTCGCCCTCGCGGTAGACCTTTTCCAGCATCATGTCGCCGGTCATGATCACTTCCTTGGGGTACATGCTGCGGTAGTAGGTAGGGAACGACGTACCGCCGATCGCCACGCCCGGCTTGATGTCATCGGTGACGATTTCCACCTGGCTGCCTTTGTCGGCCAAGAAGTCGGCCACCGACATGCCGGTGAACTCACAGATGGTGTCGTACACCAGCACGTTCTTGCCAGGCGCCACCTTGCCGTCGAGCACGTCCCAACTGCTCACCACCAAGCCTTCGGCGGCGCCCCAGTGTTCGTTTTGCTCGATATTCGGGTGACCGCCCACCGCCAGCACCACCACGTCCGGACGCACGTCCAGGATGGTCTCGGCGTCTGCCGCCACGCCCAGGCGCAGGTCGACTTTCAAACGCGCCAGTTCCAGTTGATACCAACGGGTGATACCGGCGATCTGGTCGCGCTGCGGCGCTTTCGACGCGGTGGTGATTTGCCCGCCGATAAACTCTTTTTTCTCGAACAACGTCACGTCGTGGCCACGTTCAGCCGCCACGCGTGCAGCTTCCATCCCGGCCGGGCCGGCGCCCACCACAACCACCTTGCGCTTGGGCCCGGTGGACTTCTCGATGATGTGCGGCACGCCCATGTATTCACGGGAGGTCGCGGCGTTCTGGATGCACAGCACATCCAGGCCCTGGTACTGGCGGTCGATGCAGTAGTTGGCGCCCACGCACTGCTTGATCTGGTCGATCTGGCCCATCTTGATCTTGGCGATCAGGTGCGGGTCGGCGATGTGCGCACGGGTCATGCCGACCATGTCCACATAGCCGCCTTCCAGAATGCGCGTGGCCTGGTTCGGGTCCTTGATGTTCTGCGCGTGCAGCACCGGGACCTTGACCACTTCCTTGATACCGGCCGCCAAATGCAGGAACGGCTCCGGCGGGTAGCTCATGTTCGGAATGACGTTGGCCAGGGTGTTGTGGGTGTCACAACCCGAGCCCACCACGCCGATGAAATCGAGCATGCCGGTGTCGTCGTAATACTTGGCGATCTGCTTCATGTCCTCGTGGGACAAGCCGTCCGGGTGGAACTCGTCACCGCACAGGCGCATGCCCACGCAGAAGTCGTCACCCACTTCGGCACGCACGGCCTTCAACACTTCCAGGCCGAACTTCATGCGCCCCTCGAAAGTGCCGCCCCATTCGTCGGTACGCTTGTTGACCCGCGGGCTCCAGAACTGGTCGATCATGTGCTGGTGCACCGCCGACAATTCCACCCCGTCCAGGCCACCGGCCTTGGCCCGGCGCGCGGCCTGGGCGTAGTTGCCGATCACACGCCAGATCTCTTCCGGCTCGATGGTCTTGCAGGTGGCACGGTGCACCGGCTCACGCACGCCGGACGGCGACATCAGGGTTGGCCAGTTGAAGCCGTCCCAACGCGAGCGACGGCCCATGTGGGTAATCTGGATCATGATCTTGGCGCCATGCTTGTGCATGGCATCGGCCAAATTCTGGAAGTGCGGGATGATGCGGTCGGTGGACAGGTTCACCGACGCCCACCACTCCTGCGGGCTGTCGATGGCCACCACCGAGGAGCCGCCGCAGATTGCCAGGCCAATACCGCCCTTGGCTTTCTCTTCGTAGTACTTCACATAGCGGTCGGTGGTCATGCCGCCGTCAGTGGCATACACCTCGGCATGCGCAGTGCTGAGCACGCGGTTGCGGATGGTCAGTTTGCCGATCTGGATCGGCTGGAACATTGCTTCGAAAGCCATGGCACGGTCCTCGGCTTACAACGGTTTGACGGTGAACAAACCATCATCGTGGCCCTCTTCGGAGCCTCCGTAGACTTGTTCGGCGACAGTGCGGATCTTGCTGCCACGGGCCTCAAGAATCTGGTCCATGGCGCCGGCAAACCAGCCGGTGAACATGTAGTCCACCTTGCGGCCGACCTTGCCGTACACGTAGACGAACGCCGAGTGTTCCAGCTTGACGCTGGCGGTGCCTTTATCCAGGTCGATGTCCTGGATCTTGAACAGGCCCCAGCCGCGTTGCGACAGGCGCTTCATGTAATGCTCGAACACCGCGACGCCTTCCAGGCCATGGCATTCAGCTTCTTTTTCACACCAGTGCCAGGCGGATTTGTAGCCGGCCTTGTAGAGGATCTCGGCGTAGGCGTCAGCGCCCAGCACTTCTTCGATACCCATATGGTTGTTGACGAAGAAATGGCGTGGTACGTACAGCATTGGCAGGGCGTCGGAGGTCCAGACACCGGTTTCGCTGTCGACTTCAATTGGCAATTGCGGGGCGATCTTGGCCATGGAAACTTAACTCCAGAAAATTCGTTTTGATGCCCGCCACGCGGATGGCGGCGGGTGAAGGATTAAGCGAGCAGTGGCTTATTCGCCCCAGACGTCCTTGAGCACGTTGACCCAGTTCTCGCCCATGATCTTGCGCACCACGCGCTCGCTGTGGCCGCGCTTGAGCAGGGTCTCGGTGAGGTTGGGGAACTCGCCCACGGTGCGGATGCCCAGCGGGTTGATGATCTTGCCGAAGCTGGTCAGGCGGCGGGCGTAACCCTTGTCATGGGTGAGCATTTCGAAGAAATCCTGGCCATGGCCCTGGGTGAAGTCGGTGCCGATGCCGATCGCGTCTTCGCCGACGATGTTCATGGTGTATTCGATGGCTTCGGCGTAGTCGTCGATGGTCGAGTCGATGCCCTTGGCCAAAAACGGCGCGAACATGGTCACGCCGACAAAACCGCCATGGTCGGCGATGAACTTCAGCTCTTCATCGGACTTGTTGCGCGGGTGCTCTTTAAGCCCGGACGGCAGGCAGTGGGAGTAGCACACCGGCTTTTTCGATTCGAGGATGACTTCTTCGCTGGTCTTGGAGCCGACGTGGGACAGGTCGCACATGATGCCGACGCGGTTCATCTCGCCGACGATCTCACGCCCGAAACCGGAGAGGCCGCCATCGCGCTCGTAGCAACCGGTGCCCACCAGGTTCTGGGTGTTGTAGCACATCTGCACCACGCCCACGCCGAGCTGCTTGAAGATCTCGACATAGCCGAGTTGGTCTTCAAAGGCATGGGCATTCTGGAAGCCGAAGATGATGCCAGTCTTGCCCAGCTCCTTGGCGCGGCGGATGTCGGCGGTGGTTTTCACCGGGATCACCAGGTCGCTGTTTTCCCGGATCAGGGTCTGGCTGGCAACGATGTTATTGATCGTGGCCTGGAAGCCTTCCCACACCGACACCGTGCAATTGGCGGCGGTGAGGCCACCTTTGCGCATGTCTTCGAACAGGTCGCGGTTCCACTTGGCAATAATCAGACCGTCGATAACGATGCTGTCGGCGTGCAACTCGGCTGGGCTCATCAGGCGTCCCCTTATTGGCGATTCATGCGCCGAATCGTCTGCCGGCGCTTTGGGGCCAGCATATGCCCAGGCACCGACGGAGCCGGGTGCAAAAACGACAGGGGAATTGCCGAAAGCGTCAATCCGCGACAAAGGCTGCGAAGACAGGCCCCACGGTCGGCTGTTCTTTGTCTTACGCTTGAGCCAGAATTCCTCATCACCTGATATGAGACGGCGCAATGAAATCGATTTTCCTGGCTTTGGCACTCATCGCAACCACCGCCCACGCGGCCGAAGACACCGACAGCACGCCGTGCGACGGCATCGAGAACGACCAGCAAACCCTGGAATGCGCCACCTACAACAAAACCACCGCCGAGCAATTGCTCAAGGATAACTATCAGGGGTTGCTCGAGCGCATGGGTTCGACCTACGGCAGCGACAAGACCAAACTGGCGGACATTACCGCCCGTCTGAAGGATGCCCAGCAAAAATGGGAAAAACTGCGCGACGCCGATTGTGCAGTGGACACCTTCCCGGCGGTAACCGGCACCAAGGCCTATGCCATTGCGCACAACGACTGCCTGGCGCGGATGAGTGATGAGCGGTCGGAGTTTTTGGAGTCGATTGGCCAGGAATAAGCGACAATCGCGCCACCTTCTCTTTTGATCAAGGCTACTCATGACTCTCTGCGGCATCGAAATCAAAGGCAGCGAAGCCATCATCGCCGTTGCCTCTCTGGACAACCAGGCGCTGACCCACGTCGCCCTGGCCACCAAGAAAATCGCCCTCGACGATGACGATGAAGCGGCCAACGTCAAAGCCTTTGCCGCCCAGGTAAAAGCATTCGTCCAGGCCAACGGCATCACGCGTATTGCCATCAAGAAACGCAGCAAAAAGGGTGAGTTCGCCGGCGGCCCGACGACATTTAAGATTGAAGGCGTATTTCAATTGCTGGAAGGGGTGGAGGTGACGCTGCTGTCGCCGCAGACCATCAATGCGCAATACAAAAAACACACCTTTGATCTGCCAGCGACGCTCAACAAGTATCAGCACGAGGCCTATAAGACCGCGTGCTCATGTCTGATGAAGAAATAACCGCACATCAGCTTTTGACGCAGTGCTCCAAGCCGTGCCCGCCGCCTTCGTATTCTGGGCCGTAGTAATACTTGACGAAGGACACCTTGCCTTCCGGGGTAGGTGTTACTTGGGCGACACCCACACCAAAGTCTTTCAAGGCAGGGTCGGTATGGGCGAAGTAGATACCCAGGGTATCGGCAGTCCCGGCAGCCATGCCTTCATAGCGGGACTTGTCTTCCAGGGTCAGAGTGAAGGTGTAGGCCGCATATTTGCCAGTGCTTTGCTTGGCGTCGAGTTTCATGTCGACAACGCCTTTGAAGTTGCCGATATGTTTGTCCTGGCCGGTACATTCATAACGCCCGCTGTAATCGGCGCCGGTGAACGGCGCTGGCGCCTGGGCTGCCCACACTGGGGTGGACGCGAGTGCGATCAGAGTGACTAGTTTTTTCAGCATGCCAACCTCTTATGGTTACGTAAGGAACCCTTTGGACGTTAGCAGTCCGTTTCCAGTAATCGCCCGCAACCTTGCAAAACAAGAATATTCCCACGCCACCAGATGCGCTTTCAGACACCTGACTGCTTATCAATGTGGGTGCTGGCTTGCCTGCGAAGGCGGCCTGACAGTCAACCACAGTTGGATCGTGTACATATCCATTCCTGCGGTAACGGCCACTTAGGGTTCCGCTCTGACAGCGGCTCACTTTTGAAAAGCGCAAAAGTAAGCAAAACGCTCTTGCCCCACCACTCGGCACCTCGCTTAGGCTCGGTGTGCCCGTAATTCGCCAGTGATTTGGGGGGCCGCCGCCACGCGCCATCCATGGCGCGGGGCGGCTAAACCGGCATCCCTGCCGGTTTACCCCCCAAATCCCTGTCGAATTCCGGCCAGCGTGGTTTAACGGGGCGCCTAAGATCAAAAGCAGGTCAAGAGCAAGATCAAGAGCGGCTCGCTTCGCATCGTGGTTAGCGTCTGCTGCTACAGCCCAAAAGTTGTGTAGATACCTATGGCTATCGCAGGCAAGCCAGCTCCCACATGGATTAAACGACCTCCCGCCGCCGGTCCTCCCTCGGGCATTTGGCGAACCTGGCTCGATAACTTCGCGTGAAATACGACGGTGACTCAAACCCGCACGCAATACTTACCTCAAGCACGCTCATGTCGCTCTGGCGCAGCAGTTTGCGGGCTTTTTCCAGGCGCAGGCCAAGGTAGAAGTTACTGGGGGTGTCGTTCAGGTGCAGGCGAAACAGCCGCTCCAGTTGGCGTCGGGTGACTTTGATCGTTTCGGCCAGGGCCAAGGTGCTCAGGGGCGGTTCGGTGTGCTGTTCCATTTCGCCGATCACGTGCACCAGCTTCTTGTTGTTGATGCCGTAGCGCGTGGCGATCTGCATGCGCTGGTGGTCTTTGCGCGGGCGGATGCGGCTGAGTACGAATTGCTCGGAAACCTGGATAGCCAGCTCCGGGCCGTGGGCCTGGGCGATGAGGTCGAGCATCAGGTCGATGGAGGCAGTGCCGCCGGCGCAGGTGATGCGGCGCCGGTCGATTTCGAACAGTTCCTGGGTCACGCTCAGGTGCGGATAGGCTTCCTTGAAGGCGTCGATGGCTTCCCAGTGCAAGGTCAGGCGGTGGCCGTCGAGCAGGCCCGCCTCGGCCAGCACGCAGGCGCCGGTGTCGATGGCGCCGAGGGTCACACCCTCATGGTCGAGGCGGCGCAGCCAATGCTCCAGGGCGGGCGTGGCGAACTGCAGGGGTTCGAAGCCGGCCACCACCAGTAAAGTCGCGCCTTTTTTCAGCGGCTCAAGCGCTGCGTCAGCGTTGACCGACATGCCGTTGCTCGCCAGCACCGCGCCGCCATCGGCACTCAAGATGTGCCAGCGGTACAGCTCGCCGCGAAAGCGGTTGGCCACCCGCAACGGTTCCAGTGCGGAGATAAAACCGAGGGCCGAGAAACCCGGCATCAGCAAGAAATAGACATCCTGGGACATGGTGGCGCTCTCGTCGGACGGGCAGCGTGGTCACTGTGATACGCCAGTTCAACCGGCCATTCAAGAGCACAGGTCGCTGCAGTGCAAGAGCGAGTCGCCGCCGTGCGCTTTGCGGGGCGCCAAGCTGCGTAACGTGATCCCACGGCGCACCAAGACGCCGGCACCCACAATAACGACCTGCCGAGGGCTCCACCCATGAACCGACTGATCAGCCGCTGCGTACTTGCACTCAGCGCCAGCGCTATTTTGAGCACCCCTGTCATGGCAGCGGATGCCCCTGCTTGCCAGAACGTGCGCATGGGCGTGGTCAACTGGACCGACGTCATCGCCACCAGCGCCATGGCCCAGGTGCTGCTCGATGGCCTCGGCTACAAGACCAAACAAACCAGCGCCTCTCAGCAAATCATCTTTGCCGGCATCCGCGACCAGCGCCTGGACCTGTTTCTCGGTTACTGGAACCCGCTGATGACCCAGACCATCACGCCGTTCGTCGACGCCAAGCAAGTCAAAGTCCTCGACAAAGCCAGCCTGCAAGACGCCCGCGCCACCCTCGCCGTGCCGACTTACCTGGCCGACAAGGGCCTGAAAACCTTTGCCGACATCGCCAGGTTCGAGAAAGAGCTGGGCGGCAAGATTTATGGCATCGAGCCGGGCTCGGGCGCCAATACGCAGATCAAGGCGATGATCGCTAAGAACCAGTTCGGCCTGGGCAAGTTCCAGTTGGTGGAGTCCAGCGAAGCCGGCATGTTGGCCGCCGTGGACCGTGCCGTGCGCCGCAAGGAAGCCGTGGTGTTCTTTGGGTGGGCGCCGCACCCGATGAACGTCAATGTGGCGATGACTTACCTCACCGGCAGCGAAGACGCCCTGGGCCCGAACGAAGGCATGGCCACCGTGTGGACCGTGACCGCGCCGGCCTACGCCGACCAGTGCCCCAATGTGCATAAGCTGCTGACCAACCTGACGTTCACTGCCGCCGACGAGAGCCGGATGATGCAGCCGCTGCTGGACCACAAGGACGCCATCGAGTCCGCCAAACAGTGGCTCAAGGATCACCCACAAGACCAGGCGCGCTGGCTGGAGGGTGTGACCACCTTCGATGGCAAGCCTGCTGCCGCCAACCTGCAATTGACCACCAAATAACCCACCCAGATCACCGCTTCGCAGCCCCTGACGGTTGCGAACGGCACCCTGCGCCTTGAAATCACACGCCTGTAAGGAACCGCCTCATGAACCACGACGTCATCATCACCTGCGCACTCACCGGTGCTGGCGACACGACCGCCAGAAGCCCGCACGTGCCGGTCACCCCTAAACAAATCGCCGCCGCCGCGGTAGAGGCCGCCAAGGCCGGCGCCACCGTGGTGCATTGCCATGTACGCGACCCACAGACCGGCAAGTTCAGCCGCGATGTGGCCCTGTACCGCGAAGTGATGGAGCGCATCCGCGAGGCCGACATCGACATCATCGTCAACCTCACCGCCGGCATGGGCGGCGACCTGGAGATCGGTGGCGGCGAGAACCCCATGGAGTTCGGGCCCAATACCGACCTGGTCGGCCCGCTGACCCGCCTGGCCCACGTTGAAGAGCTGCTGCCGGAAATCTGCACCCTGGACTGCGGCACGCTGAACTTCGGCGATGGCGACACCATTTACGTGTCCACCCCGGCGCAGCTGCGTGCCGGCGCCAAACGTATCCAGGAACTGGGCGTAAAGGCCGAGCTGGAAATCTTCGACACCGGCCACCTGTGGTTCGCCAAGCAGATGATCAAGGAAGGGTTGCTCGATAACCCGCTGTTCCAACTGTGCCTGGGCATTCCCTGGGGCGCGCCGGCCGATACCACCACCATGAAAGCCATGGTCGACAACCTGCCCGCCAACGCCGTGTGGGCCGGCTTCGGCATTGGTCGCATGCAAATGCCGATGGCCGCACAAGCGGTGCTGCTGGGCGGCAACGTACGGGTGGGCCTGGAAGACAACCTGTGGCTGGACAAGGGCGTGCTCGCCACCAATGGCCAGTTGGTGGAACGCGCCAGTGAAATCCTCAGCCGGTTAGGCGCACGGGTCCTGACCCCAGCCGAAGGCCGCATCAAGATGGGCCTGACCCAACGCGGCTAACACAAACACCATCATTCCTGTGGGAGCCGGGCTTGCCCGCGATGAGGCCAGTACATCCGCCACATCTCTAGAGCTTGGAATGCCGCCATCGCGGGCAAGCCCGGCTCCCACAAAGGATCATCGAACACTTTAGGAATATGCCATGGGCTTTATCACCGAAATCAAAACCTTTGCTGCGTTGGGCAGCGGCGTCATCGGCAGCGGCTGGGTGTCCCGTGCCCTTGCCCATGGCCTGGATGTGGTGGCCTGGGACCCCGCGCCCGGTGCCGAGGCGGCCTTGCGCAAACGCGTCGCCAACGCTTGGGGCGCCCTAGAGCAACAGGGCCTGGCGCCCGGTGCCTCCCAGGACCGCCTGCGGTTTGTCACTACTATCGAAGACTGCGTAAAAGACGCCGACTTCATCCAGGAAAGCGCCCCGGAACGCCTGGAGCTCAAGCTGCAACTGCACAGCCAGATCAGCGCCGCGGCCAAGCCCAATGCCTTGATTGGTTCGAGCACCTCCGGGCTGTTGCCCAGCGAATTCTATGAGGGCTCCACCCACCCGGAACGCTGCGTGGTCGGCCACCCCTTCAACCCGGTCTACCTGTTGCCACTGGTAGAGGTGGTGGGCGGTAAAAACACCGCGCCAGAGGCGATCCAGGCGGCGATCACGGTGTATGAATCCCTGGGCATGCGCCCGCTGCATGTCCGCAAGGAAGTGCCGGGGTTTATTGCGGACCGCCTGCTGGAAGCGCTATGGCGTGAGGCCCTGCACCTGGTCAATGACGGCGTGGCAACCACCGGCGAAATCGACGATGCCATTCGCTTTGGTGCCGGGTTGCGCTGGTCGTTCATGGGCACCTTCCTCACTTACACCCTGGCGGGCGGCGATGCCGGTATGCGCCACTTCATGGCGCAGTTCGGCCCGGCGTTGCAGTTGCCGTGGACTTACCTGCCGGCGCCTGAATTGACTGAAAAACTGATTGATGATGTGGTCGACGGCACCGCTGAGCAGTTGGGCAACCACAGCATTTCGGCGCTGGAGCGCTATCGTGATGATTGCCTGCTGGCGGTACTGGAAGCCGTAAAAACAACCAAAGCCAAGCACGGCATGAACTTCGCCGAATAACCCTGTAGGAGCGAGCTTGCTCGCGAGATCGCCAACGATAACGCGGGGCATCAGTTACCCCACGGCGATCTTGAGTTTTTCGCGAGCAAGCTCGCTCCTACACATTGGAATTCATACCATGCCCGCACTGACCACCTACACCACCAAAATCCTGCCCGACTGGGTCGACTACAACGGCCATCTGCGTGACGCGTTCTACCTGCTGATCTTCAGCTATGCCACCGATGCGCTGATGGACACCCTGGGGCTGGACAGCGAAAACCGCGAAGCCAGCGGCCACTCGTTGTTCACCCTGGAGTTGCACCTGAACTACCTGCACGAGGTAAAGCTCGGCGCCGAGGTTGAGGTGCATACCCAACTGATCGCCCACGACGCCAAGCGCCTGCACCTCTATCACAGCCTGCACCTTGTGGGCGAAGCACGCGAGTTGGCGGGTAACGAACAGATGCTGCTGCATGTCGACCTGGCCGGGCCGCAGTCGGCGCCGTTTGCCGGCGCGACCCTGGAAAAACTCATCGCCCTCAGCCAGGAGCACGCCGCCCTACCCCGGCCTGCCCTACTTGGCCGGGTGATCGGGCTGCCCGCGCAAAAAAAAGCCCCGATCCAGCCGTGACGGGATCGGGGCAGAGTGCTTTGTGTGAGCCGTGCATTTCGAGGGTGACCAAACCTTCAAGCTGCGTGCCTGGAGTCAGTGTGCCCGTTACGGGTCAGGTCAAGTACCCCGAAAACGACCTGTTCATAGCCATACGAGCCATCGGTGGATTCTGCCCTTGCCGCGAGTGCTGGGGCCTACCAGAATCCAAGTCAATTCCCGCTCCCTACACCAGGATGACCGTCATGATGCACGCGGATTTGATTGACCAGGATGACCTGCTGGGCCAACTGCGCTCGCTGGGTTTTGAAGTGTCCAGCGGCGCTACCGCCGAGCAGGCTTGCGAATGTGCGGTGCGCGGGTTGAGCGAAGCGCGGGCCAAGGCGCTCAAGGGCATGGTTGAAAAGATGTACAGCGGCAGCGCGACGATTTTGCCGGCGGTGAGGCAGGCGATCGACAAGCAATTGTTGCCGGCGCTGATGCAGTTCAAACAAAGCTCTGGCGCCTGAAATACATCCTCTGTAGGAGCGAGCTTGCTCGCGAAAATCGCCAACGATAACGCGGGCATCAGATACCCCACGGCGATCTTGAGTTTTTCGCGAGCAAGCTCGCTCCTACCATAAGCATAAGGCAGCCCGGCGTCAGAGCCTTACGCTGGCAAACGTCGACTCATTGCGCGCCTGGCTCAACGCCGACATCGGCCCCGACAATGGGGACAACACCAACGCTGGCGGAATCGGCATCATCGCCACTTGCTGGGTGGTGTTGGAGCCTACGCGTTCATCCCGTGGCGGAATGCCGAAGTACTCGCGGTAGCACTTGGAAAAGTGCGGCGTAGACACAAATCCGCACACCGAGGCGACTTCGATGATCGACATCGGCGTCTGCTTGAGCAGTTGCCGTGCGCGGATCAGGCGCAGCTTGAGGTAGTAGCGCGACGGCGAGCAGTGCAGGTATTTCTGGAACAGCCGCTCCAACTGCCGGCGCGATACGGCGACGTACACCGCCAGTTCATCCAGGTCGATCGGCTCTTCGAGGTTGGCTTCCATCAGCGCGACGATTTCCTGCAGCTTCGGCTGGTTGGTGCCGAGCATGTGCTTGAGCGGCACACGCTGGTGATCCTGTTCGTTGCGGATGCGTTCGTACACGAACATCTCGGAGATGGCGGCCGACAATTCACGGCCGTGGTCGCGGCTGATCAGGTGCAGCATCATGTCCAGGGGCGCGGTGCCGCCGGAGCTGGTGAAGCGGTTACGGTCGAGGGTGAACAGGCGCGTGCTCATGGCCACCCGCGGGAAGGCTTCCTGCATCGACGCCAGGCATTCCCAGTGCACGCTGCAATCAAAGCCGTCGAGCAAGCCGGCGCAGGCCAGGGCCCAGCTGCCGGTGCACACCGCGCCAAGACGACGAGACTGGCGTGCCTGGCTTTGCAGCCACGACACATGTTCACGGGTGACGGTGCGCTGGATGCCCACACCGCCACACACGATGACCGTGTCCAGGACGGGCGCTTTGTGCATGGAGGCATCGGGGGTGATTTGCAGGCCATCGCTGGCCCACACCTGGTTGCCGTCGACACTCAGGGTTGTCCAGCGATACAGCTCGCGGCCGGACAGCTGGTTGGCCATGCGCAGTGGCTCCACGGCTGACGCCAGGGAAATCAGCGTGAAATTGTCCAGCAGCAAAAAGCCGATGGATTGAGGCGCACGGTTCTGGGGTTGGGCCCCGGAGTTGGTCGACGTCATCGCAGTATCTCCTCACATCACACAAAGCAGGTGGTGGCCTCAGGCGAGGCTCTTGTTATTGCGCTCGTCCTGGAAAGGAGAGGCTTTGTAATTGATAGAGCAAATGCCATGCCTAAAATTGAATGGCTATTCAAGAACTCCTGAAAACGACCTGTTGATGCGTCTATACAAGCCCGCGCGTGAAGTGCGGGATATGACGCCTAACGGGCGGGGTTCAAGGGGTGTGAGCAGATCGGTAGCACTTGTGGGAAGGCGCTTTGCGGGCGTAGGAGAAGTCTGTCACCCAAAGCACATCAGGCGTGTGATCGTGTAGGAATCGTTCGGAAGCTACTTATCTATTTGCGACGCGCTAAAAGGTGGCGATTTTGGCCGGGGTGTTCACTTTGTGAGCAATTGTGTCTGCACTACGGCTCGTTCCCACGCTCTGCGTGGGAATGCATCCTGTGACGCTCCGCGTCACCCATGGGACGCGGAGCGTCCGGGGCGGCATTCCCACGCGGAGCGTGGGAACGATCAACTCGGTCTCAGCACTCGACAGCACTCACCGCCAACCCACCCCGCGATGTCTCTTTGTACTTGTCATGCATATCGGCCCCGGTATCACGCATGGTGCGGATCACCCGGTCCAACGAGATGAAGTGCTGGCCATCGCCACGCAACGCCATTTGCGCCGCGTTGATCGCCTTCACCGCCGCAATTGCATTGCGCTCGATACACGGCACTTGCACCAAACCGCCCACCGGGTCGCAGGTCAGGCCGAGGTTATGTTCCAAACCGATTTCAGCGGCGTTGCACAGTTGCTCCGGCGTGGCGCCGAGAATCTCCGCCAGCCCGGCCGCGGCCATGGCGCACGCAGAACCGACCTCGCCCTGGCAACCGACTTCGGCCCCCGAGATCGAGGCGTTCTTTTTACACAGGATGCCCACTGCCGCCGCGCCGAGCAGGTAGTCGACCACGTTGGCTTCGGTGACTTCTTCACTGAACTTCATAAAGTAGTGCAACACCGCCGGGATGATCCCCGCCGCGCCATTGGTAGGCGCCGTGACCATGCGCCCACCGGCGGCGTTTTCTTCGTTGACCGCCAGGGCGAACAGGTTGACCCATTCCATGGCGCTCAAGGTCGAGCCGATCACATTGGGCTTGTTCAGCTCCTGCAAGCTGCGGTGCAACTTGGCGGCGCGACGGCGCACGTTCAAGCCGCCAGGCAAGATGCCTTCGTGCTTGAGGCCCTGCTCCACGCAATCTTGCATAGCGCGCCAGAGCTTCATCAGGCCGCTGCGGATTTCTTCTTCGCTGCGCCAGGTTTTTTCATTCGCCAGCATCAGTTCGGCAACGCGCAGGTTGTGGGTCTTGCACAGCTGCAACAGCTCCACGGCACTGGAAAAGTCATAGGGCAGCTCGGTGCGGTCCATATCCGCCACACCGCTTTGGGCCTGGGCTTCATCCACCACGAAACCGCCGCCCACCGAGTAATAGGTGTCGCGGTGCAACTCGCCGTTTTCGCCAAACACCACCAGGGTCATGGCATTGGGATGGAACGGCAGGTTCTCATCGAGCAGGCGCATGTCCCGCGCCCACACAAACGGCACCGGCAGACGCCCGTCCAGCAGCAGCGTGTCGGTTTCGCGCAAGGTGTGAATGCGGGCGCCGATTTGCGTGGGGTCGATTGCGTCCGGCCATTCGCCCATCAGGCCCATGATGGTGGCGGTGTCGCTGCCATGACCGATGCCGGTGGCCGACAGCGAGCCGTACAGTTGCACCTCGACACGCTGCACCTGTTCCAGCCACCCACGTTCACGCAACCCTTGAACGAACAACGCCGCGGCGCGCATGGGCCCCACGGTGTGGGAACTCGAAGGCCCGATGCCGATCTTGAACAGGTCGAAAACGCTGATAGCCATTAACGTGAAACTCCTCGATAAGCACGGGCCGGGCTTGAACGAGGTGCTACGCTCAGATCGCCCAGATGGCGGCATCATCAAGCTTTTATTCGCCATCACGGCGTCTCACACCGACGCACTCATGCTCACCAGCGGCGCTCGCGTGCGAACGCCAGTTTTGGCCGTTTTTTGCGGTGCACAAGGGTAAAAACAGCAGTTTTACCTTCGGAAAAACCTGTAAGCGACGTCATCGGTACTGGATGCGACCCTCCCTGTACTGGATACGACGCCCCCTGTAGGCGTCAGATTTTCACTGGTACATGATCAGTCTCGACTCGTTTGCAAGGCACCGCGCCAGAGCTGTTGCCTCACGCTCCAACCGCAACACTTATAAAGCGCGGCGAATGCCGCCAGAAAAGACACAGGAGTCTACCCACATGAAAGGTTCACCCTCGTTGTTGTTGGCCGCCATGCTGAGTCTGCCAGTCGTGGCACACGCCGCAGAACCGGAACAGTGCAAGACCGTCAACTTCTCCGATGTCGGCTGGACCGACATCACCGTCACCACCGCGACCACCAGCGAGATCCTCAAGGGCCTGGGCTACAAGCCGCGCACCACGATGATTTCGGTACCGGTGACTTACAAGTCCCTGGCCGACGGCAAGAACATGGATATCTTCCTCGGCAACTGGATGCCGACCATGGAAAACGACATCAAGCAGTACCGTGATGCCGGCACCGTGGAAACCGTGCGCGCCAACCTGGAGAACGCCAAGTACACCCTGGCGGTCCCAGAGGCGCTGTATGAGAAGGGCCTGAAAGACTTCGCCGACATCGCCAAATTCAAGGATGAGCTGGGCGGCAAGATCTACGGCATCGAGCCGGGCAACGATGGCAACCGCACCATCCAGACGCTGATCGACAAAGATGCCTTCGGCCTGAAAACCGCCGGTTTCAAGGTGGTCGAATCCAGCGAAGCCGGCATGCTCTCTCAGGTTGAACGCGCCTCCAAGCGCAACCAGGCCATCGTGTTCCTCGGCTGGGAACCGCACCCGATGAACACCCGCTTCAAGATGAAGTACCTGACCGGTGGTGACGACTCGTTCGGCCCCAACTACGGCCAGGCCACCATCTACACCAACACCCGCAAAGGCTACACCCAGGAATGCAGCAACGTTGGTCAGTTGCTGAAGAACCTGGTGTTCACCCTCGACATGGAAAGCACCCTGATGGGGAACGTCCTGGACGACAAGATGAAGGCCGATGCTGCCGCCAAGGCCTGGTTGAAAAAGAACCCGCAAGTGCTCGACACCTGGCTCGCCGGTGTCACCACCGTTGATGGCAAACCAGGGCTCGATGCCGTTAAAGCTTACCTCGCCAAATAGCACCCGCTGACCCCAGGCCGGTGCGCTGGCCTGGGATGTTTTCCCCTTCGCATGTGGACATTCACTACCATGCTGACTGAACAGAAAATCCCACTAGGCCAGTACATCGCTGCCTTCGTCGACTGGTTGACCCAACACGGGGCCAACTACTTCGACGCAATCGCATCGACACTGGAAACGATGATCCACGGCGTGACGTTTGCGCTGACCTGGTTCAATCCACTGGCATTGATCGGTCTGATTGCGCTGCTGGCTCACTTTATCCAACGTAAATGGGGACTGACTGTTTTTGTCATCGCCTCCTTCCTGCTGATCCTCAACCTGGGGTACTGGCAGGAAACCATGGAAACCCTCGCCCAGGTGCTGTTCGCTACCCTGGTCTGCGTGGTCATCGGTGTGCCGCTGGGCATTGTTGCCGCGCATAAACCGATGTTCTACACCATGATGCGGCCGGTACTCGATCTGATGCAGACCGTGCCGACCTTCGTCTACCTCATCCCTACCCTGACCCTCTTCGGGCTGGGTGTGGTGCCTGGGCTGATTTCCACGGTGGTGTTCGCGATTGCCGCGCCGATCCGCCTGACCTACCTGGGTATCCGCGATGTCCCGCAAGAGCTGATGGACGCCGGCAAGGCCTTTGGCTGCTCGCGCCGCCAGTTGCTCTCGCGCATTGAACTGCCCCACGCCATGCCGAGCATCGCCGCCGGCATTACCCAGTGCATCATGCTGTCGCTGTCGATGGTGGTGATCGCGGCCCTGGTGGGCGCTGATGGCCTCGGCAAGCCGGTGGTCAACGCACTCAACACCGCAGACATTGCCTTGGGCTTTGAAGCGGGCCTGGCCATTGTGTTGCTCGCCATCATGCTCGACCGTATCTGCAAACAACCCGACGCTAAAGTAGGGGGTGATGCATGAGCATTATCCGATTCGACAATGTCGACGTGATCTTTTCCAAAGACCCACGCGAAGCGCTCAAGCTGCTGGACCAGGGCATGAGCCGTAACGAAATTCTGAAGAAGACCGGGCAGATTGTCGGCGTTGAAAAGGCCAGCCTGGACATCGAGAAAGGCGAGATCTGTGTGCTGATGGGCCTCTCGGGCTCAGGCAAGTCCAGCTTGCTGCGCTGCATCAACGGCCTCAATACCGTCAGCCGTGGCCAGCTGTTTGTGGAGCATGAAGGTCGCCAGATCGACATCGCCTCCTGCACCCCTGCCGAACTGAAAATGATGCGCACCAAACGCATCGCCATGGTGTTCCAGAAGTTCGCCCTGATGCCGTGGCTGACGGTGCGCGAGAACATCAGCTTCGGCCTGGAGATGCAGGGCCGCCCAGAGAAAGAACGACGCACACTGGTGGACGAGAAACTCGAACTGGTGGGCCTGAGCCAATGGCGCAACAAGAAGCCCGATGAATTGTCCGGCGGCATGCAGCAGCGCGTCGGCCTGGCCCGCGCCCTGGCGATGGACGCCGATATCCTGCTGATGGACGAACCCTTCTCGGCCCTCGACCCGCTGATCCGTCAAGGCTTGCAAGATGAACTGCTGGAACTGCAACGCAAGTTGAGCAAGACCATCGTGTTCGTCAGCCACGACCTGGATGAAGCACTCAAGCTCGGCAGCCGTATCGCGATCATGAAAGACGGCAAGATCATCCAGTACAGCGTGCCGGAAGAGATCGTGCTGAACCCGGCGGATGACTATGTGCGCACCTTCGTTGCGCATACCAACCCATTGAACGTGCTGTGCGGGCGCAGCCTGATGCGCACCCTGGATAACTGCACGCGTGTGAATGGTTCGGTGTGCCTTGATCCGGGTGGCGACTCCTGGCTGGACCTGGCCGAAGGCAACACCATCCAGGGCGCACGCCAGAATGGCGTGACGATGAACCTGCAGAACTGGGCGCCAGGGCAGGCCGTGGAAGGCTTGGGTCGCGTACCGACCCTGGTGGACTCAAACATCGGCATGCGCGATGCGTTGCAGATTCGCTACCAGACAGGCAACAAGCTGGTGCTGCATGACAACAACAAGGTGGTGGGGATCTTGGGCGACAGTGAGCTCTACCATGCCCTGCTGGGCAAGAACCTGGGTTAGAACACTGTGGATCGTTCCCACGCTCTGCGTGGGAATGCACCCTGTGACGCTCCGCGTCACGACTTCAAGAGCGGGACGCGGAGCGTCCATGGCGGCGTTCCCACGCAGAGCGTGGGAACGATCATGTCAGGGAGGACACCACCAGGCTTCAACTATCAGCTATAGACCCGGCCAAGGAGCTGCCGATGGCTTTCGAACTGATCGAGCACATCCCGGGTGATCTGCTCCTGGGTGAAGCCCATCAGGTCATACTCCTGAGGCCCGTTGTGCAGGTACACCTCGGCACGGTAGTAACGGGTGCGCTCTTCTTCAGGCAGGTCAGCGGGTGCTGCCGAGTAGCCATCCAGGCTCACTTCGTAGACAAACGGGTTGCCTTCGTCCATCTCGATCCGCACGCCGATGCAGCGTTTGGATTTGCCCAGCAAGGTCTGCACTTCCAATCCCTGATCACGCAACGCAATCGCGGCTTCCTCCAACGCCGGCGTTACGTGCTTGTCCATAAAGCGCTGCACGGTGGCCTGGCTCGGTTGCAGGTCCAGCGCCGTCAAGCGCTCGCTGAAACCACGACGCCCGCGTTCAGCCAATTGCGCCTGCTCCTGTTCGGTGGCCACGTCCTGGCGCATGGCCTTGTGCAAACCGAACATAAAGAACACCAGCACCACCGAGAACGGCAGCCCCGCCAGCACCACCATGGTTTGCATGGCTTCGAAGTTGCCGGCAAACAGCAGGCCGATGGTCACCAGGGTGATCACCGCCGACCAGAAGATGCGCAACCAGTGCGGCGCATCTTCATCCACATTGCCGCCTTTGCAGGAAAGGTTGGCCATCATCACCGCGCCGGAATCCGCAGGCGTCAGGAACAACACGAAGCCCACGAAGATCGACACGCCGATCACTACTTTCGACGCTGGGTAATGCTCAAGCAGTTGGTAGATGGCCATGGACGGTTGCTCCAGCGCCGTCTTGCCCAACTCCACGGCCCCATGGTTCAACACCAGGTCCAGGGCCGAGTTGCCGAAGATCGACAGCCACGCCAGGGTAAAGCCCAGCGGGATCAGCAATACGCCAGCCACCAGTTCACGCACGGTACGCCCGCGGGAAATACGCGCGATGAACATGCCTACAAATGGCGCCCAGGAAATCCACCAGGCCCAGTAGAACAGGGTCCACAGGCCCATCCAGCGTTCGGTCTTGGCACCGTCGCCTTCGTACACATACAGGTCGAAGGTTTTGAGCACGATACCGTTGAGGTAATCACCGGTGTTTTGCACCAGGCCATTGAGCAGGTGCAAGGTGGGGCCGAACAGCAGCACAAAAATCAGCAAACCGCTGAACAGCACGATATTGAGGTTGGAGAGGCGGCGAATACCGTTTTCCACGCCCGACACGGCGGCGATGGTCGCCACGGTACTCATCACGATGATCACGATCAGCAGGTTGGTGTTGCTGTGTTCCATGCCGAACAGGTTTTCCAGCCCCGACGACACCTGCATCGAGCCGATCCCCAGGTTGGTCACCAGGCCCAGCAGGGTCACGAACATGCCGAAACCGTCTACCGCATGGCCCGCCGCGCCCTTCACCCAACGCTCGCCCACCAGCGGGTAAAGCGCCGAACGCAGTGCCAGCGGTTGGTTGTGACGGTAGGCAAAGTACGCCACGGCCAGGCCCACCAGCGCATAGATCGCCCAGCCGTGCAGGCCCCAGTGCAGGAAGGTCAGTTGCAGCGCCTGGCGTGCCGCGCCATTGCTGGCGGCAGCGCCTTCGGGCGGGTTGAAGTAGTGGTCCAACGGCTCGGACGCACCGAAATACAACAGCGAGATGCCGATACCCGACGAGAACAACATGCCGGCCCAGGCGCCGTAGCTGAAGTCTGGGGTATCGTCCTTCGCACCCAGCTTAAGTTTCCCATAGGACGAAAACGCCAGGCCGACCACAAACACCAGGTAGGCGGCGATGACCACCATGTAGTACCAGCCAAAGCTTTTCGACAGCCAGGCCTGTGCTACACCGAGCAGGCGCCCGGCCTCCTGCGGGGCGACGATCAGAATGGCGGTCAACAATAAAATCAGCGCGGTGGAGGTGTAGAACACCCAACCGTTGACCCGGACCTTTTCCGGTGGGGTCTTTATAAGAGAGGCAGAACTCATGGCGCAGATGCTCCAGGCAGTGCGAGAGAGAAACACAAGGCAACGGTTATCCCGGGACATCGATTTTTCGGCAGTCGACGGACGGGTGTTATAAAGACACCCCAAAATTCTTGAGCCCGCCGAAGCGGTGATCAGGCTCTGAAGTGGCCTGTTTCAAGGGTTTTTGCAGGTGTCGAAGGTTGCAGCTCGCAGGTAGGAAACATCTGTAGGCAGCGACCATTTGTCGCAGATCTTATTCTTTGTTGATTGAACGTTCAATCAAAACAAAATAGACTGGCCCTCAAGCCGACGGACGTGGATCGCCCATCGGCAGGCCTAAGGAGAGGTGCTACATGCCCAAGGTCGGTATGCAACCCATACGCCGCCAGCAGTTGATCGAAGCCACGTTGACGGCCATCGATCGGGTCGGGATGGGAGATGCCAGCATTGCGCTGATCGCCCGTCTGGCCGGCGTCTCGAACGGCATCATCAGCCACTACTTTCAGGACAAGAACGGCCTGATCGCAGCGACGATGCGCTACCTGATGAATGCGCTGATCGAGAACGTGCAAGAACGCAGGCGTGCCTTGAAGGATGACAGCCCACGGGCGCACCTTCAGGTGATCATCGAAGGCAACTTCGACGCCAGCCAGGTCAACGGCCCGGCAATGAAAACCTGGCTGGCCTTCTGGGCCACCAGCATGCACCACCCGTCATTGCACAGGTTGCAGCGGATCAACGATCAACGTCTGTATTCCAACCTGTGCTGCCAGTTCCGCCGAGTGCTGCCGCTGCCGCACGCACGCAAAGCAGCCCGAGGCCTGGCGGCCCTGATCGACGGTTTGTGGTTGCGCGGCGCCCTGTCGGGAGACGCTTTCGACACGGCGCAGGCGCAACGGATCGCTTACGAATACATGGATTTCCAATTGGCCAAGCAGGTGAGTTAGAGCACACATAACCGCTCAACCCCTGAACGTCCGCCGCTCAGTGTTGCCACAACCCCATGGCCCACTGTTCGGCGGGTAACGCCAACCACTTATGCACTTGCGAGGACTTTATGGCCCGTTTCGACCTGCAAAAACTCTACATTGACGGCGGCTACAGCGACGCTGGCAGCGATGCCACCTTCGAAGCCATCAACCCGGCTAACGGTGAAGTTCTCGCCCAAGTGCAACGCGCCACCTTCGATGACGTTGAACGTGCCGTGGTCAGCGCTGAAAAAGGCCAGAAAATCTGGGCCGCCATGACCGCCATGGAGCGTTCGCGCATCCTGCGTCGTGCCGTGGACATCCTGCGCGAGCGCAACGATGAACTGGCCGCCCTGGAAACCCTGGACACCGGTAAAGCCTTTTCCGAAACCAAGTACGTCGACATCGTCACCGGTGCTGACGTGCTGGAATACTACGCCGGCCTGGTACCTGCCATCGAAGGCGAGCAGATCCCACTGCGCGACACTTCGTTTGTCTACACCCGCCGCGAGCCGCTGGGCGTGGTCGCCGGTATCGGCGCGTGGAACTACCCGATCCAGATCGCCCTGTGGAAATCCGCACCGGCCCTGGCTGCCGGTAACGCGATGATCTTCAAGCCAAGCGAAGTCACCTCGCTGACCACCCTGAAACTGGCCGAGATCTACACCGAGGCTGGCGTTCCAGCGGGCGTGTTCAACGTACTGACCGGCAGCGGCCGTGAAGTCGGCACCTGGCTGACCGAGCACCCGCGCATCGAGAAAGTCTCCTTCACCGGCGGCACCGACACCGGCAAGAAAGTCATGGCCAGCGCGTCGAGCTCCTCGCTCAAGGACGTGACCATGGAGCTGGGCGGCAAGTCCCCGCTGATCATTTTCGACGACGCCGACCTCGACCGCGCCGCCGACACCGCCATGATGGCCAACTTCTACAGCTCCGGCCAGGTCTGCACCAACGGCACCCGCGTGTTCGTGCCCAAGCACCTGCAAGCCGCGTTCGAAGCCAAGATCGTTGAGCGTGTTGCGCGTATTCGCATCGGCAACCCGGAAGACGAAAACACCAACTTCGGCCCGCTGGTCAGCTTCGCCCACATGGAAAGCGTGCTGGGCTACATCGCCAAAGGCAAAGAGCAAGGCGCACGCCTGCTGTGCGGCGGCGAGCGCCTGACCGACGGCGACTTCGCCAAAGGCGCCTTCGTGGCCCCGACTGTGTTCACCGACTGCACCGATGACATGGTGATCGTGCGTGAAGAAATCTTTGGCCCGGTGATGAGCATCCTCACCTATGAAACCGAAGAAGAAGTGATCCGTCGCGCCAACGACACCGACTTCGGCCTGGCCGCTGGCCTTGTAACCCGCGACCTGAACCGCGCCCACCGCGTGATTCACCAGTTGGAAGCCGGTATCTGCTGGATCAACGCCTGGGGCGAGTCCGACGCGAAGATGCCGGTCGGTGGCTACAAGCAGTCGGGTGTGGGCCGTGAGAACGGCATCAGCTCGCTGAACAACTTCACCCGCATCAAGTCGGTACAGGTTGAGTTGGGCGATTACGCCTCGGTGTTCTAACACCCGAGCCTTGTATTGCCTGTAAGGCCGCCATCGCGGGCAAGCCCGGCTCCCACATTTGTTCTGTGTGAACCCGATCAAATGTGGGAGCTGGCTTGCCTGCGATCGAGTGCGAAGCACTCGCCAGACCTGACCACACTTCAAAGAGGGTACATTCATGTCCCAAGAATACGATTACATCATTGTGGGTGCCGGCTCTGCCGGTAACACCCTGGCGACCCGTCTGACCGAAGACGAAGGCGTCACCGTTCTGTTGCTGGAAGCCGGTGGCCCGGACTACCGCCTCGACTTTCGTACCCAGATGCCAGCCGCCCTGGCCTTCCCGCTGCAGGGCCGCCGCTACAACTGGGCCTACGAAACCGATCCAGAGCCCCACATGGACGGCCGCCGGATGGAATGCGGTCGCGGCAAGGGCCTGGGTGGCTCTTCCCTGATCAACGGCATGTGCTACATCCGCGGCAACGCCATGGACTATGACAATTGGTCGAAGCTGCCGGGCCTGGAAGACTGGACCTACCTGGACTGCCTGCCGTATTTCCGCAAAGCCGAAACCCGCGACATCGGCCCCAACGATTGGCACGGTGGCGACGGCCCGGTCAGCGTGACCACGCCGAAAGCGGGCAACAACCCGCTGTTCCACGCCATGGTTGAAGCGGGCGTACAGGCCGGTTACCCACGCACCGAAGACTTGAACGGCTACCAGCAAGAAGGCTTCGGCCCGATGGACCGTACCGTCACGCCGAACGGCCGTCGCGCCAGCACCGCTCGCGGTTACCTGGACACGGCTAAAAAGCGTTCGACCCTGACCATCGTCACCCATGCCCTCACCGACAAAGTACTGTTCGAAGGCAAGCGTGCCGTGGGCGTGCGTTACCTGATTGGCGCCGCCGAAGAACGCGTTGAAGCCCGTGCGCGTAAAGAAGTACTGGTGTGCAGCGGCGCAATCGCTTCGCCGCAACTGCTGCAACGCTCCGGCGTCGGCCCAGCCAAATTGCTGGAAAGCCTCGACATCCCAGTGGTCCACGACCTGCCGGGCGTGGGTGAAAACCTGCAGGACCACCTTGAGCTGTACCTGCAATATGCGTGCACCCAGCCCGTGTCGCTGTACCCTTCGCTGCTCTGGTACAACCAGCCGGCGATTGGTGCCGAATGGCTGTTCAACGGCACCGGCATCGGCGCCAGCAACCAGTTCGAAGCGGGCGGGTTTATCCGTACCCGTGAAGAATTCGAGTGGCCGAACATCCAGTACCACTTCCTGCCGGTGGCGATTAACTACAACGGCAGCAACGGTGTGAAAGAGCACGGTTTCCAGGCGCACATGGGTTCCATGCGTTCGCCAAGCCGCGGCCGTATCCATCTGAAGTCGAAGAACCCACGGGACTACCCGAGCATCCTCTTCAACTACATGGCTACCGAGCAGGACTGGCAGGAATTTCGCGATGGCATCCGCCTGACCCGTGAAATCATGCAGCAGCCGGCACTGGACCCGTATCGTGGCCGCGAAATCAGCCCGGGCATCGACGTGCAAACCGATGAGCAGTTGGACAAGTTCATCCGCGAGCACGCCGAGACTGCGTTCCACCCGTCCTGCTCGTGCAAGATGGGCACCGACGAGATGGCCGTAGTCGATGGCGAAGGCCGCGTGCATGGCATGCAGGGCCTGCGTGTGGTCGATGCCTCGATCATGCCGATCATCACCACCGGCAACCTGAACGCGCCGACGATCATGATCGCCGAGAAAATCGCCGACAAGATCCGTGGCCGCAAGCCGCTGCCGCGCAGCACCGCCGACTACTACGTGGCAGGCGATGCGCCGGTGCGTGGCAAGCCGTTGCGTGAGATTGCGCAGTAACTGATTGATCGTTCCCACGCTCCGCGTGGGAACGCATCCTGTGACGCTCCGCGTCACGCCCTTCAAGAGCGGACGCAGAGCGTCCGGGGTGGCATTCCCACGCAGAGCGTGGGAACGATCACACAACAAAACCTCCCTTGATCAGCTCCCCGCCCAGGCCTACTCTGTTGGCCTGCCCGCGCCGAGCCGCCCACAAGGAAGGCCCCATGTTCGAACACCACGCCACGCTCAAGAAACACTTCGGTGCCCTGCGCACCTCCGCCGAATTTTTCTCCCTGCGCTACGTTCGCGAATCCGGCCAGTACCTGTCGGTGCGCAAGAACGTCGCCGAGCCGCCTCACCTGGGCCATGACGAAGGCGCCATGCTCACCGTGCGTCTCAACGGCGTGGAAGCCTACGCCGCGACCAACGATATTTCCCTTGCCGGCCTGCAAAGCGCCCTTGAGCGTGCGGAACAGCAAGCCCGGTTGATCAAGCCCCACGCCCTGCTCGACCTGCACCAGCAGCCGGTGTCCAGCGACGTCGCCGACTACCTGTCGCCCGACCTCGACCAGCCATTCCCGTCCCTGAGCGACTGCTACCAATTGCTCGGCGATGAGTCCGTCGCCGTGCCCAAGGATGAGCGCCTGGTGAGCTGGGAAGTCAGCCTGGGGACCACGCGAGTCGAACAGATCTACCTCAACAGCGCCGGCGCGCAACTGCGTCAGGCCCAGCGTTTCGTGTTCCCCGGCCTGAGCGTGACCGCCTTCGACGGCAACGACAGCCAGACCCGCACCCTGGGCGGTACCAACTTCGGCCAGCAAGGCAGTGCCGGCGTAATCCAGCGCTTCGGCCTGGTAGGCGCCGCCCGCAAGGTGGCCGACGAAGCCCTGCAATTGCTGCTCGCTCCGAATACGCCCCACGGCCCGCGTGACCTGCTGCTGATGCCTGACCAGATGATCCTGCAGATCCACGAGTCCATCGGCCATCCGCTGGAGCTGGATCGCATCCTCGGTGACGAGCGCAATTACGCCGGCACCAGTTTTGTGAAGGCCAGCGACTTTGGCCACCTGCAATATGGCTCACCGCTGCTCAACGTCACCTTCGACCCGGACATCCCCGAACAGCTTGCCAGTTACGGCCATGACGACGACGGCACGCCTGCCAGCAAGCAATTTCTGATTCGCGAGGGCCTGCTGCTCAAGCCGTTGGGCGGGGCCTTGTCGCAGTTTCGCGCCAACTTGCCCGGCGTCGCCAACAGCCGCGCTTGCGGCTGGAACCGTGCGCCCATCGACCGCATGGCCAACCTGAATATCGAGCCCGGCGATAAAAGCCTCGCGCAATTGGTGGGCGGCATCGAGAGCGGCATCCTGATGTCGACCAACCGTTCGTGGTCCATCGACGATGCGCGCAACAAGTTCCAGTTCGGCTGCGAGTGGGGCCAGTTGATCGAAAACGGCGAGCTCAAGGGCGTGGTGAAGAACCCCAACTATCGGGCGATCTCCGCGCAGTTCTGGCGCAAGCTCAGCGCGGTGGGTGATGCCAGCACCTTCAAGGTCTTGGGCACGCCGAACTGCGGCAAGGGCGAACCCAACCAGGTGATCCGCGTCGGCCATGCGTCGCCGGCCTGTGTGTTCAGCAATGTCGATGTATTCGGGGGAGATGCCTGATGAACCACTTCAAGGCACTGGTGGACTGGCTCCAGCAAGCCATCACCGACAAGGAGCACTTTCAACTCGGCTATGCGGATGAAGCGTCCGAGTTCGTGCGCTTCAACCACGCGCAGGTGCGCCAGGCGGGTCAGGTACAGCAGGCCAGCCTGAACCTCAAGCTGATCAACGATGGGCGCCACGCCGACCTGGGTATCACCCTGTCGGGCGAGGCGGAGCTGGATCGCCAACGCCTGGCGAATGGCCTGCAACAACTGCGCGAGACCTTGCCGCTGTTGCCGCCAGACCCGTACTTGAGGTTGAACCCAGACGCCTGGCAAAACCATAACGAACAGCTGCGCCCGCTGCCGGAACTGGCCCAAGTGCTGAACGATATCAGCCAGGCCGCCGACGGCGTGGACCTGGTCGGTTTCTACGCCGCCGGCCCCATCAGCCGTGGTTTCGCCAGCTCAACGGGCGCGTTCGGCTGGCACCGGGCTACCAGCTTCAATTTCGATTTCAGCCTGTTCCACGCCAATGGCGAAGCGGTAAAAGCCAGCTACGCCGGACACACCTGGAACAGCGCTGACTTCGCCGCCCGTTTCCAACAGGCCCGTGAGCAACTGGCGTTTCTCGGGCGCCCGCTGCACAACCTGGCGCCCGGCCAATACCGCGCTTACCTTGCGCCGGCAGCGCTGGAAGAAATCATCAGCATCATCACCTGGGGTGGTTTTTCGGCCCAGGCCATCGCCAGCAAAGGCAGTTCGTTGCAACGCCTGTACGCGGGTGATCAGTCACTGAGCCCGCTGGTGACGGTGGATGAGCAGATCAGCGGTTCCCTGAGCCAGGCGTTTTCCACTGAAGGCTACCCGCGCGAGGATGTCACCCTGATCAACGCAGGCCAAGCCGAGGGCCAGTTGATCAACTCGCGCAGCGCCGCCGAATACGGCTTGAACACCAACGGCGCCAGCAGCGACGAGTCGCCCAGCGCCTTGCAAATGGCGGCCGGCAACCTGGCCCAGGCCGATATTCTCAAGCAGTTGGGCACTGGGCTGTATATCAGCAACCTCTGGTACCTGAACTACTCCGACCTGCCGGCAGCGCGCCTGACCGGCATGACGCGCTTCGCGACCTTCTGGGTGGAAAACGGCGAGATCCAGGCGCCGGTCAGCACCATGCGCTTTGATGACAGTGTCTATCAGTTGCTCGGTTCGCAATTGGAAGCGCTGACCGCTGATCGTGAGCTGCTGTTGTCGGCCAGTACCTATGACCAGCGCAACACCGCTTCCAACCTGTTGCCAGGCGCTTTGGTAAAACGCCTGACGCTGACCTTATAAACTGTAGGAGCGAGCTCGCTCGCTCGCGAAGAACGTACAGACACCGCGGGCTGGCTGTCAGCACTGCGTTATCGTTGACGTTTTTCGCGAGCAAGCTCGCTCCTACAGAGCAATAACCTGCACTGCAAAGAAACGTCTATCCCGCCACCCCTGCCCACGAGAGCATAACCTTGCCTGGGAAAGGCAAGCTGGAGTCTTGAGATGAACCATGGAAGTTTTGTCATTGAGAAGTTGTACAAGCACTACAACGTTCACGTCGAGCAACTGGGGAACGACCCGCACAGAAAAACCGTACTGATGGTCAACGGCGCGCTATCCACCACGCGCTCCTTTGCCCGTACCAGCAAATGCCTGGCCGAGCACTTCAATGTGCTGCTGTTCGACTTGCCCTTCTCTGGCTTGTCACGCGAGTACAACACTGAACTCGATTTGGTTACCAAGGACGACGAAGTGCAAATCCTGCGTGCCTTGGTGGCGCGCTTTGCGGTCAACCATCTGGTCTCGGCATCATGGGGCGGCATTTCCACGCTGTTGACCCTGGCGCACAACCCGCCCTCCATCGAAAGCTCGGTGGTGATGGCCCTGGCGCCCAACCTCAACCAGGCGATGCTGGAATATGTCGAGCGCGTGCGTGTGCTGATCGAGGCCGATGACAAGTCGGCGGTCGGCCATCTGCTCAACGAAACGGTGGGCAAATACCTGTCGCCGCGCCTCAAACGCAATAACCATCGGCACCTGTCGACCATGGCCACCACCGAGTACCGCCAGGCGCGCTTTCATATCCATCAGGTGCTGGCCTTGGGTGATGGCAATTACCTGCCGGCGCTCAAGCAGATTGAAACACCGGTGCACTTTCTCAACGGCGCGCTGGACGAATACACCCCGGCCGACGAGGCCCAGCTGTTCAAACACTATGTAGGCCGCAGCAGCTTTGCCGTGGCCGAACACACCGGCCATCTGCTGGACCTGGAGTCCCGCGAAGCCGCGCTGGCAGTGCATCGGGCCTTGCTGGACTTCCTGGTGGGCGAGCATGCGAGCTCGTCAGCTATAGACGAACCGCCAGTGGGAAAAGGGGCGACGGATGGCGCATAATCGCCAACACATAGCCTGCTAATAAAAAGGGATCCCATGCCGAATCGTGCCCCTCTCGATGCCAAGACCGCCCGCTGGCTCCCCTGGGTGGTAGCGATTGCCTTCTTCATGCAGTCGCTGGACGGGACGATTCTCAACACCGCGCTGCCGGCCATGGCCCAGGACCTCGCGGAAAACCCGCTGCGCATGCAAGGGGTGGTGATTGCCTACATGCTCACCGTGGCCTTGCTGATTCCCGCCTCGGGCTGGATCGCTGACCGCTTTGGCACCAAGAAGATTTTCTTTGGCGCGATCATGCTGTTCAGCATCGGGTCGTTGCTGTGTGCGCTGTCCAGTAGCCTGAGCATGCTGGTGGGCGCACGGGTGGTCCAGGGCCTGGGCGGCGCGCTGATGCTGCCGGTCGGGCGGCTGGTGGTGCTGCGGGCTTATCCGCGCTCCGAGCTGGTGCGGATCATGGGCTTCATCACCATTCCCGGCCTGCTTGGCCCCTTGCTTGGCCCGACAATGGGCGGCTGGATGGTGCAATACCTGACCTGGCACTGGATCTTCCTGATCAACCTGCCGGTGGGCATGATCGGCTGCTATGCCGTTTGGAAATTCATCCCCGACCTGCGCGGCAGCGAGCGCACGCGCTTCGACGGCCTGGGCTTTCTGCTGTTCGGCGCGGCGATGGTGCTGATCACCATCGCCATGGAGGGTCTGGGCGAACTGCACCTGCCGCACCTGCGGGTGATGTTGCTGTTGTTCGGCGGGCTTGCCTGCCTGGCGGCGTACTGGCTGCGCGCCGGGCATATCGATAACCCGCTGTTCTCGCCGGTGCTGTTCAAGACGCGCACCTTTGCCGTGGGGATCCTCGGCAACCTGTTTGCGCGCCTGGGCAGCGGCGCACTGCCGTTCCTGGTGCCGCTGCTGTTACAAGTGGCGCTGGGCTATTCGCCGTCAGAAGCCGGCATGAGCATGCTGCCGCTGGCGGCGGCGGCAATGTTCGCCAAATCCATCGCGCGCCCTCTTATCGAGCGCCTCGGCTACCGCATCGTCCTGACCGGCAACACCCTGGCCCTGGGCCTGATGCTGGCGAGCATGGGCCTGGTCAGCGAACAAACGCCCTACCCGCTGCTGTTAGGCATGCTGGCGGTACTGGGGGCCATCAACTCCCTGCAATTTACCGCGATGAACACCGTCACCCTGATCGACCTCGACGACGCCCAGGCCAGCAGCGGCAACAGCTTGCTGTCGGTGGTGGCGCAGTTGTCCCTGAGCCTGGGCGTGGCCTGTGCCGGTGCATTGCTCGGCGGCTTTACCGCCGAAGCCGGCAATGACGGGGTCAATACGGTGCTGGGCGCCTTTCAACTGACCTTCCTCACCGTGGGCATCATGGCGATGCTGGCGGCGGCGATCTTCCTGCAACTGTCGCCCAAGGACGGCAAACGCGTGGTCAGCCGCGAGCACGATATCGAGCACTAACGGGCGTCTCGTCGAGAACTTGCGGGGAAAATCCCACGAGACTGGTACACTGCGCGACATTTTGTTTTGCAGAGCCAGTCCCGTGACTACCATCGCCACCGCTTTTAATACTTTGCCCCTGTCCGCCGCCATGCTGGCTAACCTCGACTCGCTGGGTTATGTCGAGATGACGCAGATCCAGGCGCAAAGCTTGCCGGTGATCCTCAAAGGGCTGGACCTGATTGCCCAGGCCAAGACCGGCAGCGGCAAGACCGCTGCATTCGGCATCGGCCTGTTGAACCCGATCAACCCGCGCTACTTCGGTTGCCAGGCGCTGGTGATGTGCCCGACCCGTGAGCTGGCCGACCAGGTCGCCAAGGAAATCCGTCGTTTGGCCCGTGCCGAAGACAACATCAAGGTACTGACCCTGTGCGGCGGCGTGTCCCTCGGCCCGCAGATCGCCTCCCTGGAGCACGGCGCCCACGTTATCGTCGGCACGCCGGGCCGTATCCAGCAGCACCTGCGTAAAGGCTCGCTGGTGCTGGACGGCTTGAACACCCTGATCCTCGACGAAGCCGACCGCATGCTCGACATGGGCTTCTACGACGCCATCGAAGACATCATCAGCAAGACCCCACCGCGCCGCCAGACCCTGCTGTTCTCGGCCACGTACCCGGTGAGCATCAAGCAACTAGCCTCCAAGTTCATGCGTGCGCCTCAGCAAGTGAAAGCCGAAGCGTTCCACTCCGACGACCAGATTGAACAGCGCTTCTACGAGATCTCCCCGGAAGAGCGCATGGACGCCGTGACCAAGGTGCTGGCGCACTTCCGCCCGGCCTCCTGCGTGGCGTTCTGCTTTACCAAGCAGCAAGTGCAGGAAACCGTCGACCACCTGACCTCCAAGGGCATTTCCGCCGTTGGCCTGCATGGTGACCTGGAACAGCGCGACCGTGACCAGGTACTGGCGATGTTTGCCAACCGCAGCACCTCGGTGCTGGTGGCCACCGACGTCGCCGCCCGCGGCCTGGACATCGACGCCTTGGACATGGTGATCAACGTCGAACTGGCCCGCGACTCGGAAATTCACATCCACCGTGTTGGCCGTACTGGCCGTGCCGGTGAGACCGGCATCGCCATCAGCCTTGTGGCACCGTCCGAAGCCCACCGCGCCCAGGCCATCGAGCAACTGCAAAAGTCGCCGCTGAACTGGGACCAACTGGACAACCTCAAGCCGCAAAGCGGTGGCCCGTTGTTGCCGCAGATGAGCACCCTGTGCATCGCCGCCGGGCGTAAAGACAAGGTGCGCCCAGGCGACATTCTCGGTGCATTGACCGGTGAAGCCGGCATTCCGGGTGCCCAGGTCGGCAAGATCGCGATCTTTGATTTCCAGGCCTTCGTGGCCGTGGAACGCGGCATCGCCAAGCAGGCGTTGCAGCGTTTGAATGACGGCAAGATCAAGGGCCGTTCGCTGCGCGTGCGCATCCTGTAACAACATAGTTACTGTAGGAACCGAATCAATGTGGGAGCTGGCTTGCCTGCGATAGCGGTGGTGAACTCACTACAGCCATCGCAGGCAAGCCAGCTCCCACAGTTTTGACTGTATTTCAATTCAGAATTTTTGTGAGGACATGGCTGTGCGCTCGACCGAAGTTGTGATCATTGGCGCCGGCGCCGCAGGCTTGATGTGCGCGCTGACCGCCGCCGGGCGTGGGCGCAAAGTGATGTTGATCGACCACGCCAACAAGGCCGGCAAGAAAATCCTGATGTCTGGGGGTGGCCGCTGCAACTTCACCAACATGTACACCGAGCCGGCCAACTTCCTCTCCCATAACGCGCACTTCTGCAAGTCCGCCCTGGCCCGCTACACCCAGTGGGATTTCATCGGGCTGGTGGCCAAGCACGGCGTGCCGTACCACGAGAAGAAACTCGGCCAGCTGTTCTGCGACAACAAGTCCAGCGACATCCTCGGCATGCTGCTTGATGAGTGCATCCAGACCGGCGTGAGCCTGCACCTGGACACCTCCATCGAGGCCATCGCCAAGCTCGAAAGCGGCTATCAACTGCAAACCACCCTGGGCGAACTGCGCTGTGAATCCCTGGTGATCGCCACGGGCGGTTTGTCGATCCCGACACTGGGCGCCACTGGTTTCGGTTACCAGGTGGCCAAGCAATTCGGCCATGAACTGCTGCCGACCCGCGCCGGGCTGGTGCCGTTCACCATCACCGACCAGCTCAAGGATTTGTGTGGCGAGTTGTCCGGCACCTCGGTCGACTGCCTGGTGAGCTGCAACGGCCAGAGCTTTCGCGAGAACATCCTGTTCACCCACCGCGGCCTGAGCGGGCCGGCGATTTTGCAGATTTCCTCGTATTGGCACTCCGGCGACACGGTAGAAATCAACCTGCTGCCCGACCACGACGCCCATGCCTGGCTGCAACAGCAACAGGCCGAACACCCCAATAGCGAGTTGAAAACCCTGCTGGGCGAGATCTTCACCAAGAAGATGGCCAACCTGCTGGCTCAAAGCTGGTTCGAATCCAAGCCGATGAAGCAGTACACCCACGCTGAAATTGCCGATATCGCGCAAAAGCTGGGGAGCTGGCAACTGGTACCGGCCGGCACCGAGGGTTATCGCACCGCCGAGGTGACATTGGGCGGGGTGGATACGCGGGAAGTGTCGTCCAAGACCATGGAATCGCTGAAAAGCCCCGGCCTGTACTTTATCGGCGAAGTGCTGGATGTGACCGGCCACCTGGGCGGGTTCAATTTCCAGTGGGCCTGGGCCTCGGGCTACGCGGCCGCGCAATACGCCTGACTTGCACTTTGAAATGCAATCCCCTGTGGGAGCTGGCTTGCCTGCGATAGCGGTGGTGAATCCAACACCGCTATCGCAGGCAAGCCAGCTCCCACATTGGTTTTGCAGTGATACTGAAAATTTTGCTGTCCGATGTGATCGTCGCGCTTGCCGTGGCGTCATTACTGGCTCAATTTAGCGACAACGTCCCGGAAGACTCCAGACTTCATGTCATCGACCTCGTTCAAGCAGTCCATGCGGCGCCTGTGGGCGCTGGATAAATTCAGCTACAGCGTACGGGTGTTCATCGCCCTCACCGGCAGCATGGCGTTGTGTTGGTACCAGGATGAAATGACGCTGCTGATCCCGCTGTTCCTGGGGATTATCGCCAGCGCCCTGGCCGAGACCGATGACAGCTGGCAAGGCCGCCTCAATGCGCTGGCGGTGACACTGGTGTGTTTCAGCATCGCCGCGCTGTCGGTGGAGCTGCTGTTCCCTTACCCCTGGATATTTGCCATTGCCCTGGCCCTGGCCAGTTTCTGCCTGACCATGCTCGGCGCGCTGGGCGAACGCTATGGCGCGATTGCTTCGGCCACCTTGATTCTGTCGGTCTACACCATGATCGGCGTGGACCAGCGCGGCGGCGCCGTCACGGATTTCTGGCATGAGCCCCTGCTGCTGGTCGCCGGTGCCGCCTGGTACGGCGCGTTGTCGGTGCTGTGGCAGGCGCTGTTTTCCAACCAGCCGGTGCAGCAGAGCCTGGCGCGGTTGTTCCGCGAGCTGGGGCGTTACCTCAAGCTCAAGTCCTCCCTGTTCGAACCGATCCGGCAGTTGGATGTAGAAGCGCGGCGCCTGGAATTGGCCCAGCAAAATGGCCGGGTAGTCGCAGCGCTGAATGCCGCCAAGGAAATCATCCTGCACCGCGTCGGCAATGGCCGGCCGGGCTCGAAGGTCAGCCGTTACCTGAAACTCTACTTCCTGGCCCAGGACATCCACGAGCGCGCCAGTTCCTCCCACTACCCCTACAACGCCCTCACCGAAGCCTTCATCCACAGCGATGTGCTGTTTCGTTGCCAGCGCCTATTGCGCCAGCAAGGCAAGGCCTGCCAGACCCTGGCCGAGTCGATCCAACTGCGCCAACCGTTTATCTACGACGACAGTTTTGCCCAAGCCCTGGGCGACCTCAACGCGTCCCTGGAGCACCTGCGCATCCAGAGCAACCCGGCCTGGCGTGGCCTGCTGCGCTCCTTGCGCGCCCTGGCGGCCAACCTGTCTACGCTCGACCGCCTGCTGGGCGACGCCAGCAACCCCGATGCCCTGGCCGACGCCACCGACAGCAACCTGCTGGACCGCGCCCCGCGCAACCTCAAGGAGATGTGGACGCGCCTGCGCACTCAACTCACGCCGACGTCGCTGCTGTTCCGCCACGCCCTGCGCCTGTCCCTGGCGTTGACCGTCGGCTACGCCACGCTGCACGCCATCCATGCGTCTCAGGGTTACTGGATCATCCTCACTACCCTGTTCGTGTGCCAGCCAAGTTACGGCGCCACCCGGCGCAAACTCGGCCAGCGGATCATTGGCACCGCCATCGGCCTCACCGTGGCCTGGGCGCTGTTCGATCTGTTCCCCAACCCGGTGGTGCAGTCGATGTTCGCTATCGCCGCAGGCCTGGTGTTCTTTATCAACCGCACCACCCGCTACACCCTGGCGACGGCGGCGATCACCTTGATGGTGCTGTTCTGCTTCAACCAGGTGGGCGATGGCTACGGGCTGTTCCTGCCGCGCCTGTTCGATACGTTGCTCGGCAGCCTGATCGCGGGCCTGGCGGTGTTCCTGTTCCTGCCAGACTGGCAAGGCCGACGCTTGAACAAAGTGCTGGCCAACACCCTGACCTGCAACAGCATCTACCTGCGCCAGATCATGCAGCAATACGCCGCCGGCAAGAGCGACGACCTGGCTTACCGCCTGGCCCGCCGCAACGCCCACAACGCCGACGCCGCGTTGTCCACCACCCTGGCCAATATGCTGATGGAGCCTGGGCACTTCCGTAAGGAAGCCGACGTGGGCTTTCGCTTCCTGGTGCTGTCTCACACCTTGCTCAGCTATTTATCGGGCCTGGGCGCGCATCGCGATACTTCGCTACCGAGCGATGTGCGTGAGCACTTGATCGAAGGCGCGGGCAACAGCCTGGCGGCGAGCATTGATGAGATCGCCACCGGCCTGGCCAACAAACAGTCGATTGCGATCCAGAGCGATGCCGAGGAAGCGCTGGCCGCCGAGCTTGAGCAAATGCCCGATGAGATCGACGAAGGGCAGCGGTTGGTACAGACGCAGTTGGCGTTGATCTGCCGGCAGTTGGGGCCGTTGCGTACGTTGGCGGCGCATCTGATCAAGGATACCGGTGCGGCTTAGGCCGCTATCGCAGGCAAGCCAGCTCCCACATTTGAACGCATTCAACTGTGGGAGCCGGGCTTGCCCGCGATGAGGCCCGCAAGCACGCTACATCCCATGCGCCTTCATCAACCGCGCATAACTGCCATCAGCCTTCATCCTGGCAATCTCCCGATCAAAACTCGCAACGATCTGCGCATGCTCGGGGTTCTTCAAACTGACCAGAATATGCAGGCTGTTCTCGCTCAAGGGCTTGCCCACAAACGCCACGGTATTGCGCACCCGCGGCGACTCCCGAGCCAGGTAATAACGCGCCACGTATTCGTCTTCCAGCGTCAACCGCACCCGCCGCGCCGCGAGCATGCGCACCGCCATGGCGAAGTTGTGCACGGGTACTTTCTGTAGCTGGGTGTCTTGGTCGAACGCCGCCGAGTAAGCGTAACCGCGCACCACGGCGATGGTCTCGTCGCGCAGTTCGGCCAGGCTCTGATAACCAATGTCATCATCGCTGCGCTTGAGAAAGCGCACGCGGTTAAGCAGGTACTCAGCAGAAAATTGGCCAAACTGCGTGCGGGCCTCGTCGTACCAGGCGTTGATCAGCACATCGTAGCGCCCATCCCCCACGCCCTTGAGCGCACGGGCCCAGGGCACCTGTTCAAAATCACTGGCGTACCCCGCACGGGCCAGGGCTGTACTGACGATATCCGTGGCCAGGCCGCCATTGATCAAGGTGGCATCGGTGAACGGCGGCCAGCCATCCGCCACTAGACGCAGACGCTGGGCCAGCACCGGCTGGGCCAGCAACAGCACTGCGATCAAAGCAACGGCACGAGTCAATCGCGGCATGCTCAAAGTCCTTGGCGGGCAGGCGGTGGCCTGATAACAGTAGCTCATCAATAAGCTTGCATTGCAGATTACACAAAGCAGCCAACGGCGCACGCACTGAATGATGGCAAATTGACGCCATTCACACATTTGCCAATTTTAGACAGCGGCGCCCGTCCCGCTTACTATCCAGGCACGTCTTTATAAGAGCACACATCATGACGGTTGATTGGGTTTGTAAACATCACAACGACTTGGGCAAGGACCAGCTTTACGCCCTCCTGCGCTTGCGCAGCGAGGTATTCGTCGTCGAGCAGAAATGCGCGTATCAGGACATCGACGGGCAGGACCTGGCGGGTGATACCCATCACCTGATGGCCTGGAACGATAATGAACTGGTGGCTTACCTGCGCCTGCTGGACCCGGAGTCCCAGGGCGGCGATGTGGTGATTGGCCGCGTCATCGTTTCGCCGGCAGCGCGGGGCACCGGGCTGGGGCATCAAATGATGGAAGAGGCGCTTGAGCGTATTGAGGATATCTGGCCGCAAACGCCGATTTTTCTCTCGGCCCAGGCGCACTTGCAGAAGTATTACGGGCGGTATGGGTTTGTGGTGGCGGGTGAGGAATACCTGGAGGACGATATTCCCCATATCGGTATGCGCCGCCTCTGAGGGCGCCATCGCAGGCAAGCCAGCTCCCACATTGGAACGCATTCAACTGTGGGAGCCGGGCTTGCCCGCGATAGCGTCAGCCCTGCCACCGCTAAACTCAGGGATAGCCCAACACCTGCTTGATCGACGCCAGATTAGCCTCAATCCACCCCCGATCAATCGCCCCCCAATTCCGAATCCGATAGCGCCCGGCATGGTTGCGCGCACCGTCCTCCTGCTCGAACTCACACACAATATCCAGGTCGGCCAACGCCGCAATCGTGTCCTGAGCGGTACGCCTAGGCATGCCGGTGGCCTCGGTCAGCGCCGGGACGCTGCTGGCCAGTTGGCTGTCGATCAAGTACGCCACGTACAGGCGGCGGTAGAAGCTGCTTTTGGTCTTGCTCACATCCATGGTCAGTCGCCTTGGGGTTAGGGCTTGCCCTGCAAATCGCGCCAGGTGAGGTACACACGCAGGTCGAATTCCACCTGATGGTAGCCCGGCATCATGTATTGGCAGAGTTTGTAGAACGCCTTGTTGTGGTCCGACTCCTTGAAGTGCGCCAGCTCGTGTACCACGATCATGCGCAGAAACTCCGGGGCCGCTTCCTTGAACAGCGAAGCGATGCGGATCTCTTTCTTGGACTTGAGATTACCGCCCTGCACCCGGGAAATCGTGGTGTGCAAACCCAAGGCACGATGGGTCAGGTCCAGGCGGTTGTCGAACAGCACTTTGTCGATAGACGGCGCGTTACGCAGGTGCTCCTGCTTCAAGGCCAGGGCATAGGCGTACAGGGCCTTGTCGCTCTGCACCGCATGGCGTTCGGGGTAACGCTGTTCCAGGTACGCACCCAACTGGTCCTTGGCGATCAGTTGGCGCACTTGCTCCTGGAGCGCGGCGGGGTAGGCCTGGAGGTATTTCAACGCGGTCATGGGCTCGGCAACGCAATTGGGACGGGCGCCAGTGTAGCGAATTCAAAGCGCGCGAGGGTACGACCAGCCGGCAACGTCTTCGGCCATCAACGGCAGCGCCGCCCACGGCCCCTGGATATACGCGCAGCCATTGACCTTTAGCCATTGTGTTTGCTCAAGGGTCTCCACGCCTTCGGCGATCACCAGCACACCAAAATGCTCACACAGTTGGATGATGCTGCGCGCCATCGCCGCATCCCGCGCCGAGCCAGGCAGGCGCGCCACCAGTTGAGGGTCAAGTTTGAGGGTATCGAACTTGAGGTCGCGCAAATGGGCCAGGGAGCACTGGCCGCAGCCAAAATCGTCCAGGGCAATCCGCACCCCGATCCGGCGCAGTAACTGGAGTTGCTTGGTAGACTCGGCAAGATTACTCATCAAGCAGTCCTCGCCGATTTCCACTTCCAGTTGCCGCCCCTCTAACCCATGCCGCTCCAGCACCTGCTGCAGTTGGTTAGCCAGGTTGGGCATGTTGAACTGGCTGCTGCTCAGGCTCACGCTCAACACCAGTTCGGGGTCGAAGGTAGCTTGCCAGGCCTGGCGCTGGGCAGCGACTTGCTGGTAGATCCAGGCACTCAACTGGTTGATCAACCGCGCCTCTTCCAGCAGCGGCAAGAACAGGCCCGGCGGCACATCGCCGACGCTGGGATGTTGCCAGCGCAACAGCGCCTCGACGCCGCGCAAGCGCCCGTCTTCCAGGCAGACCTGAGGCTGGTACACCAAAGTGAAATCCTTGTTCGCAATGGCAGTGCGCACACTGTCTTCCAGCATCAGCCGCGAGCGGGCGCGGCCGTTCATTTCCTGGTCGTAGTAACGATACTGCTGACGGCCGGCGCGCTTGGCTTCGTACATGGCAATATCCGCGGCCCGCAGCAGGCCGCCCAAGTCCGAGCCGCAATCCGGGAAGGTCGCGATGCCGATACTGACCCCCAGCATCACCTCCAACCCATCGACCTGCTGGCACACAGACACCCGCTCGATGAGCTTTTCCGCGATCTTCGCGGCCTGCTCGGGAAACTCCAGCTCCAGCAACGCGGTGAATTCATCCCCGCCCATGCGCCCCAGAATGTCGTAGGAGCGCAGGCACGCCTGCATTTGCTCCGAGACCCAACGCAACACGCGATCCCCGGCGTCATGGCCCAGCGTATCGTTGACCCGCTTGAAGCCATCCAGGTCCAGGTACAGCAATACCAGCGCCTGCTCGCTACGTTCGCTGCGCAGCAAGGTGTTCTCCATCGCCTGATGGAAACCACGCCGGTTCAACAGCCCGGTCAACGGGTCGGTCACGGCCTGGAACTCAAGCTGCTGATGCAGGTGACGCACTTCAGACATGTCCAGCACCGTCACCACCATTGCCTTCTGCTCGGCAGGCAAGGGCGCACAGGACAACGCCACTGGCACCTGCTGGCCCCGACCGGTGCGCAAAATGGCATCGTGTTGGCGCCACGTCTCGCCCCGGCGATACGCCTCGTACATGGGGAAACCCAACCAGGCTGGCACATGGGGTTTTTGCAGAAAACTGAGGAAACTCTCGCCCTGCAGCTCAGCCATCGTCGCATTCAACAGCCGCGAAATGGCCGGGTTGGCGTACTCAATCACACTGGCTTCGCTCACCACCAAAATGCCCTCGGCGGCGTTATCCAGCACCGAGGCATTGAAGGCGCGGGCCAACTCCAGGTCATGGCTCAGGCGCTGCAAGGCACGGCGATTGCGCTGGTGCTCCAGCAACGCCTGCACCTTGGGCTTGAGGATATGCGGGTCAAAGGGCTTGAACAGGTAGTCGATCGCCCCGCTGGCATAGCCTTCAAGCACCGCGTCGGGGGAATGGGCGGTGGCGGTCAGAAAGATAATCGGCGTCATGCGCGTGCGCTGGCTGCCCCGCATCAGGCGTGCCACCTCGAAGCCGTCCATGCCCGGCATGCGCACGTCCAGCAGCACCAGGTCGACGTCGTGGGCCAGCAGTAACTCCAGGGCCTCCAGGCCAGACGCGGCGGTGATCACACGCCAATCGTCACGCTGCAACAGCGCACGCATGCTGACGAGGTTTTCCGGGTAGTCATCGACCACCAACAGAACCGAAATTGCATCGTCGTGTTGTGGAGCGCCATCCATGCTACGTCTCTTCCTTAGGGAGCTACACCGGTCACTTTTGTTACAAAGGCCGGATAAACACTGAGGGCTCACTCTAGCCGTGGTTCTAAAAAAGCAGAAGTGACGTGGGGGCCATCATTGTGCCAAAGGCCAGGAAGCCGACTAACGGTAAGGCCCTGTAGCCCGCGGTTCACGGGCAACATGGCTTTTTGGCATTCCTCTGACGCCAATAAATTGCCAGCAATTGTTTAACAATCTCACCAGCACCGCCTATAAAGAACCTGGAAGGCCCTTTGGGCCAATGCCTTCACCCTCTGTAAAAAGGCCAACACCATGATCGACCTTTCCACCTGGAACCTGAGCATTCCGGTCGGCTCCCCACCCACGACCATTGAAACGCCAAGGCTACTGAGCGGCTTCAACGATCAATACTTCCAGGCCAAAGACAGCGACGTGCAGTTCTGGACACCTGTGACGGGCTCGCGTACCGAAAACGCCATCTACCCACGCAGCGAACTGCGCGAAACCTACGCCGACGGCCGCCTGCGCAACTGGACCTACCCCGAAGCCGACAACTTCCTGCGCGCCACCCTCACGGTCAACCAGGTGCCCTCCTCCGGCAAGATCGTGATCGGCCAGATCCATGCCTACGACAGCCAGAAACCCTTGATCAAGCTGGAGTACCAATTCAAGGAGAAAACCCAGACCGGCAACATCGTCGCCAAGGTGCGCATGCGCCCGGACGAGGCCGAAAGCCGGGTGATCATCGTCGCCTCCAATGTGCCGCTGGAGAAGAGCTTCACCTATGTGATCAACCTCAACAAAGCCGGGTTGCTCAGCGTGTATGCCGCCGACAGCGAGTGGAATGAACGGATTGGCGCGGCCTGGGGCGACAAGCCGTTGTACTTCAAGGCGGGGGTGTACGTGCAGGACAATTCGGGCGACACCAATGAGGGCGCGCGGGTGACGTTTGCGAAGTTGGATATTGATCATGAGTGAAACGTCCCGCAACGCGCAGGATTTTTCCCGGATAAATCCCACACCTTAAACACCCCGCAGCCCCCTGTGGGAGCCGGGCTTGCCCGCGATGGCGGCGCATCAGTCACTCTCCTCGGCGCCTGACACACCGCCATCGCGGGCAAGCCCGGCTCCCACATTGACCGTGCATCGGCTCAAGGTCCGGTGCGGGTCCTACAGTGCCATTGCGACAAGCCAGATCGCCGCTTATAGTTCGCCCCGTCGCTGGCATTGATCGGCGATAGGGTTTCGCAGCCCTACAGAGTTAAAACCGCACCCGTCAAAAACAACCCCGGTACTCTTGCCGAAGGTCGTCTTTGTTATGGCGGCTGTGCGTGGGAGACCTTCGGGTCTGCCGGGTCTTAACTCCTCGGTCTGCGAACCCGCGTACAGCTGCCACCCAATTTGTTTCGCAGCAAACGGTGGTTATTCTTCTCTTGAGTTAAGGATTCACCATGACCCAGCAACTACCACCCCGTCGCTTCACCCCTTGCACCGAAACCGCCACCGACCACCCCGTGCTGTTGATCGACAGCAAAGCCCCACTGCTCGACCTCCACGCCTGCCTGCGCGAACGTCTCAACGCCGCTCTGGAACACCTAAACCTGATGGCCTGCTCCAGCCTGCCAGACTTCGCCGAGCGCGACCTGAACAACGTGGCCAACACCGCACGCATTCTGGTGCAGGACGTGAGTTATGTGTTTCGAGTCATTGAACACCGTGGATTCGATACACCCGTGGTCTTCTGATCCCAACAACAAAAAACCCGCATTCGTGCGGGTTTTTCATAGACCTCAGCGCAACGGTCTTACCACCGGCCTGCGCCTCATAGCCGGTGTTACCGAGTCGTGAAGCGCCATGGCACGGCCCGCGTCCCACTCCTTTTGCATCGTTGAAAAAAGCTCACTATCAATACGCGCCTGATGCGCACTCAGCGCCTGGGACATGGCTTGGGCGATGCGTTCAATAATGACGCCTGGGGCTGCGATACCACAGTGCTTGCGCCCGAACTCAATCAGCTGTTGACGATCAGGGTACGCCTTCACTTTGTTCATTTTGATGGCGAGGGTACGGTCAACCAATGCCTGGCCGGATTTGGGGTTGTAATGCTCATAGGCAGTGGTCGTTGTCACATCGAACACAGGTGCCAATTGCACCGTTTCGAGGGCTCCCGGATGGGTATAGAGCACACCGAAATTTTTCAAGTGGGCATCGCCATTGCGCACCATGACCGACAAGCAAACAGAGGAGAAAAAGCGCTCAAGTTCACGCAACACATCACCCTGCTGGCACACCTCGCGAATCACTGCCGCGAGCGTTTCGTAACTCTGGGAATACTTATAGTTGTCGTGGGGGTCTTTGTTCAGCCCCAATAGTACCGCCATATCTTCGAATCCTAACCTGCCCGAGGGGGTCAGATCGAAGCGCTCCATAACAAATAAATCACCGCTGTCGGACAGCCAGAAACGCGGCGTTTCCAACCCGGCAAGGCGAGCGGCTTCCAAACAGAGGAATTCGTTTTGCGCCAAGTGGGCATATTCATCTGCACCGGATTTTACAATCAGGTCAGAGCTGAGCATGGTTTTGCGGTTGCCCGTCAACTTGTCCAGATCAGGTACCAGTACTTTCGGCTGCACCCCTGAAATTCCGGACTCGAAGTAGGTGTCGACCAGAAAATCGAATACGCCTTGGGAGGTATCGGCAGACAGAATCTCCTGTAACCCGACCTGAGCCTTTACAGGCATGGACGCCTCTATCGGGTTTTCATAACTCAGCCGACCAATCTGGTTGCCTCCAATGACCGACAGCAAGCGCATTTCATCCACCTGCATATGCTTGGCCATGCGGCGCTTAATCTGATCAGCCAGGAAGCCCTCGGGAACATTCATATCGAAAATCGGATGCAGAACATTACTGACCGTCGGTGTCGGGTCATAAGGCATTACCAACGATACTTCACGAGGGGACTCAGCCGACGAGTAGGCGAAGGAAAATTGCGATCCTTTGGACAGTTCGCCGCTAATGCCTTGGGGAGTAGCGACGTTGAGCCGTTTGATCTTACTCATCGTGCTCTACCAGTTCGGCAAGCGATTTGAGATCAATACGCCGATCAACCACTTCCAGCGCCATGCCTAGCGCAGTAATCACCCTGAAGGCGGTGTACATCGCGACATTTTCCCCTGCCTCAAGGTCGATGATGGTCTTGCGACTGCACCGCGCTTTTTCCGCGAGTTGCTGCTGGCTGTAGTGCTTAGCTCGGCGTAGTTGCCTGAGCCGCTCGCCAAAAGCTGGAGGGGTCGTGATGAGCAAAATGTCACCTATATCGAACTTTTAAATAAATTAATCTGATTATGTCCATTATGACGGACATTTCAATCACCTTACGTCTGGATAAACAGGCACCCACAAAAAAGCCCGCATCGCTGCGGGCTTCTTCAGTTAAACGCTTGAGGTTCAATTCACCTTAGCGTTCAACTCACCTTTCAAATACCGCTGGTACATCGCTTCCAACGAGATCGGCTTGATCTTCGAAGCATTACCCGCAGTACCAAACGCTTCATACCGTGCGATACACACATCACGCATCGCCGTCACAGTGGCGCCGAAGAATTTACGCGGGTCGAACTCGCTCGGGTTGGTAGCCATCAGGCGACGCATCGCACCGGTGGAGGCCAGGCGCAGGTCGGTGTCGATGTTGACCTTGCGCACGCCGTACTTGATGCCTTCGACGATTTCTTCAACCGGTACGCCGTAGGTTTCTTTGATGTCGCCGCCGTACTGGTTGATGATCGCCAGCCACTCTTGCGGTACCGAGGAAGAACCGTGCATCACCAGGTGGGTGTTGGGGATGCGCTTGTGGATCTCCTTGATGCGGTCGATGGCCAGCACGTCGCCAGTAGGTGGCTTGGTGAACTTGTAGGCGCCATGGCTGGTGCCGATGGCGATGGCCAGGGCGTCGACCTGGGTTTTCTTGACGAAGTCGGCGGCTTCTTCCGGGTCGGTCAGCATCTGGCTGTGGTCCAGCACGCCTTCGGCGCCGATGCCGTCTTCTTCGCCGGCCATGCCGGTTTCCAGCGAACCCAGGCAGCCCAGCTCGCCTTCAACCGATACGCCGCAGGCGTGGGCCATGGCCACGGTTTGTTGGGTCACGCGTACGTTGTACTCGTAGTCGGTTGGGGTCTTGCCGTCTTCGCCGAGGGAGCCGTCCATCATTACCGAGCTGAAGCCCAGTTGAATCGAGCGCTGGCACACGTCAGGGCTGGTGCCGTGGTCCTGGTGCATGCACACCGGGATGTGTGGGAATTCTTCGATCGCGGCGAGGATCAGGTGACGCAGGAACGGGGCGCCGGCGTATTTGCGCGCACCGGCCGAAGCCTGGACGATCACTGGGGAGTCGGTCTTGTCAGCGGCTTCCATGATGGCGCGCATCTGCTCAAGGTTGTTGACGTTAAAGGCTGGGACGCCGTAGCCGAACTCGGCTGCGTGGTCCAGCATTTGACGCATGCTGATAAGTGCCATTGTGTTGTCTCTCCCGGTCGAGGGTCGTTAATCGTGCAAGCCTGCCGTAGCGGCGGCTGCTATTCAAGTTATTGCAGATCAAGGGGTTGAGCCTTGTGCTGCTGAATCGTTATTGCTGGTGTGGCCTAGCGCTAATGCCACTGTGAAGCAGGTCAATGTGGGAGCTGGCTTGCCTGCGATGGCGGCGAGCCAGTCGATATTGGCTTTGCTGACCCACCGCAATCGCAGGCAAGCCAGCTCCCACACTTTGATCTCATTGGACTTCAGATCGTATTCTCACTGGGCCTTACAGCCGCGCCCAATCAAATCATCCGTCGCCACCCAGTAAACCAGGCCTTCCTCACCCTTGGTGTGAAACGCCAACTGGCCGTCGCTGTACAGCACGCCGGAGGCGGCTACTTCTTGCTTGAGCCGGTAAACCTGGTCCGAACCGCCGAGGCGTACATCCACTTCGGAACGGGCCGGGTTGGCAAAGCGCCAGTTGACCTCGGCCTTGCTGTCGCAGGTCCAGGTGGTCCATTTGTCAGCCGGCTCTGCCTTGTCGAACAGGTTCATGCTGCTGCAGCCGGCCAACAGGGCCAAGGCTGCCAGGGCGAAAACGCCTTTCATTGCCAATCCTCGCAGGGAGGCCTATGGGCCGCCGTTGCTGTCGGTTAGTGGATCAGACCCGTCATGGGCAACCCTGTTCCTGACCGTTGGGCGCGGAGTCGTATTTCTCCAGCCGTTCGTTGCCGATGCGCTTGTTGATCACCGGCATGGTCTCGGCTTGCCAGTCAGCCTGGTAACAGCTTTTTCTCAACGGTGCCTTGGCATTATCCGCCTCGGGCGCCGCGCTGGGTGTGCTGCCGCAGCCGGCCAACAGGCCCGCTGCAATCACCAGTGCCAACGACTTGATCATGGGAACGCTCCTTTTCCTGATCACGCGAGCCTTAACCTTTGGCTCGGGTTTCCAGCACTTCCACGGCTGGCAACACTTTGCCCTCGACGAACTCGAGGAAAGCGCCACCACCGGTAGAAATGTAGGAGATCTGATCAGCCACACCATATTTATCGATGGCCGCCAAGGTATCGCCGCCGCCCGCAATGGAGAACGCCGAGCTTTCAGCGATCGCTTTAGCCAGTACTTTGGTGCCATTGCCGAATTGGTCGAACTCGAACACGCCCACCGGGCCATTCCACAGGATAGTCTGGGATGCCTTGAGCAGCTCGGCGAAGTTGGCCGCGGTTTGCGGGCCGATGTCCAGGATCATGTCGTCGTCGGCCACGTCAGCGATGAGCTTGACGGTAGCGGCGGCGCTTTCAGCGAATTCCTTGGCAACCACCACGTCCACCGGCAACGGCACGCTGACCTTGGCGGCAATGGCGCGGGCGGTGTCGAGCAGGTCTGGCTCGTACAGGGACTTGCCCACCGGGTGGCCAGCAGCAGCCAGGAAGGTGTTGGCAATGCCGCCGCCGACGATCAGTTGGTTGCAGATCTGGCTGAGGCTGTTGAGTACGTCCAGCTTGGTGGAGACCTTGGAGCCGGCCACGATAGCGGCCATTGGCTGGGCCGGAGCGCCCAGGGCCTTGCCCAGTGCATCCAGCTCGGCAGCCAACAACGGGCCCGCCGCGGCGACCTTGGCGAACTTGGCCACGCCGTGGGTCGAACCTTCGGCGCGGTGGGCGGTGCCGAACGCGTCCATCACAAATACGTCGCACAGGCCGGCGTATTGCTGGGCCAGTTCGTCGCTGTTCTTTTTCTCGCCCTTGTTGAAGCGCACGTTTTCGAACAGCACGATATCGCCGGCTTTCACGTCCACGCCGCCCAGGTAGTCTGCGACCAATGGCACGTCACGGCCCAGGGCCTTGCTCAGGTACTCAGCGACAGGCTTGAGGCTGTTTTCGGCAGAGAACTCACCTTCGATCGGGCGACCCAGGTGGGAGCAGACCATCACGGCCGCGCCTTTTTCCAGGGCCAGCTTGATGGTCGGCAGCGAGGCCAGGATTCGCGCATCGCTGGTGACAACACCGTCCTTGACGGGGACGTTGAGGTCTTCGCGAATCAGTACGCGCTTACCTTGCAGATCGAGGTCGGTCATCTTCAACACGGTCATGGGTCGCAGTTCCTGAATTACTGTTGAGGTTGTTTAGAAGCGATGTGCAGATAGTGTTCGGCAACATCCAGCATGCGGTTGGCAAAGCCCCATTCGTTGTCGAACCAGGCCAGGATGTTCACAAGCCTGGGGCCGGAAACGCGGGTCTGGCTGGCATCGACAATTGCCGAATGCGGGTCATGGTTGAAATCGCAACTGGCGTGGGGCAACTCGGTGTAGGCCAACAGGCCTTTGAGCGGGCCGCTGGTGGCGGCGTCGCGCAGGATCCGGTTAACCTCGGCCGCGTCAGTGTCGCTCACGGTTTGCATGGTGATATCCAGGCAAGACACGTTCACCGTCGGCACCCGTACGGCTTTGGCCTGGATTCGCCCGGCAAGTTCCGGCAGCAGTCGCTCGATGCCGCGCGCCAGGCCGGTGGACACCGGAATCACTGACTGGAACGCCGAACGGGTGCGACGCAGGTCTTCGTGGTGATAGGCGTCGATCACCGGCTGGTCGTTCATCGCCGAGTGAATCGTGGTGATCGACACGTAGTCCAGGCCGATCGCCTGATCCAGCAGGCGCAACAACGGCACGCTGCAGTTGGTGGTACACGACGCGTTGGACACCAGCAGCTCATCGCCGGTCAGGCAATCCTGGTTGATGCCGTAGACGATGGTGGCGTCGACATCCGCCTCGCTGGCCATCGGCTGGGAAAACAGCACACGCGGTGCGCCGGCGTCGAGGAAACGCTGGCCATCGGCACGGGTGTGATAGACACCGGAGCATTCCAGCACCAGGTCGACGCCCAGTGCTTTCCAGTCGATGCCTTCGGGGGTGGCACTGCGCAACACTTGCACGCAGTTGCCATTGATATGCAGACAATCGCCTTCAACCCGCACTTCGCCCGGGAAGCGGCCGTGGGTGGAGTCAAAGCGTGTCAGGTATTCGATGCTGGCCATGTCGGCCAAATCATTGATCGCGACAATTTCAAACCCGGCCGCCGCCCCTCGCTCGAACAGAGCACGCAAGACGCAACGACCAATGCGGCCGTAGCCGTTGAGTGCAACTTTGTAGGGACGCGGTTGAGGCATGGGGTTCTCGATCAAGGTTAGTTCGGTGTCGAACGTACTGACGCTATCGCGGGCAAGCCCGCTCCCACAGTGGACCGCGATCCAAATGTGGGAGCGGGCTTGCCCGCGATAGCGTCAGTACAGACAACGCAGACTGACTTAGTCTTCCAGCAACTCTTCAGCCTGACCCAGGATGTTTTCCAGGGTGAAACCGAACTCTTCGAACAAGGCTGGCGCCGGCGCCGACTCACCGTAGGTGGTCATGCCGATCACGCGGCCTTCCAGGCCCACGTACTTGTACCAGTAGTCAGCGTGAGCCGCTTCGATGGCGATACGCGCACTGACCTGCAACGGCAATACCGATTGCTTGTAGCCGGCGTCCTGGGCTTCGAACACGCTGGTGCAGGGCATGGACACAACACGCACGTTGCGGCCTTGGGCGGTCAGCTTGTCGTACGCCTGAACGGTCAGGCCCACTTCGGAACCGGTGGAGATCAGGATCAGCTCCGGCTCGCCGATGCAGTCCTTGAGCACATAACCGCCACGGCTGATGTCGGCGATCTGCGCGTCGGTACGCACCTGGTGTTGCAGGTTCTGACGCGAGAAGATCAGCGCCGAAGGGCCGTCCTTGCGCTCGATGGCGTGCTTCCAGGCCACGGCGGATTCCACCGCGTCGGCTGGGCGCCAGCAATCCAGGTTCGGCGTGGTGCGCAGGCTGGTCAGTTGCTCGACCGGCTGGTGCGTCGGGCCGTCTTCACCCAGGCCGATGGAGTCGTGGGTGTAGACATGGATCACGCGCTTCTTCATCAGCGCGGCCATACGTACAGCGTTACGTGCGTATTCCATGAACATCAGGAAGGTCGCGCCGTAAGGCACCAACCCGCCGTGCAGGGACACGCCGTTCATGATGGCGCTCATGCCGAACTCGCGCACGCCGTAGTACATGTAGTTGCCGCTGGCGTCTTCGGCCGAGACACCTTTGCAACCTTTCCACAGGGTCAGGTTGGAACCGGCCAGGTCAGCCGAACCGCCGAGGAACTCAGGCAGCAACGGGCCAAAGGCGTTCAGGGTGTTCTGGCTGGCTTTACGGCTGGCGATGGTCTCGCCCTTGGCCGCGACTTCAGCGATGTAGGCCGAGGCTTTTTCCGAGAAGTCGGCAGGCAGGTCACCGGCCAGGCGGCGCACCAGTTCGTTGGCCAATTCCGGGAATTCGGCGGAGTAGGCCGAGAAACGCTGGTCCCACTCGGCTTCGGCGGCCAGGCCTTTTTCCTTGGCATCCCATTCGGCATAGATGTCGGCCGGGATTTCAAACGGGCCGTGGTTCCACTTCAGCGCTTCGCGGGTCAGGGCGATTTCCGCGTCACCCAGTGGGGCGCCGTGGCAGTCTTCTTTACCTTGCTTGTTCGGCGAGCCGAAACCGATGGTGGTCTTGCAGCAGATCAGGGTTGGCTGCGCGCTCTTGCGAGCGGTGTCGATGGCGGTCTTGATCTCTTCCGGATCGTGGCCGTCGACGTTGCGGATCACCTGCCAGTTGTAGGCTTCGAAACGCTTTGGCGTGTCGTCGGTGAACCAGCCTTCGACTTCGCCGTCGATGGAGATGCCGTTGTCATCGTAGAAGGCAATCAGCTTGCCCAGGCCCAGGGTGCCGGCCAGGGACGCAACTTCGTGGGAAATGCCTTCCATCATGCAGCCATCACCCAGGAATACGTAGGTGTGGTGGTCAACGATGTCGTGGCCAGGGCGGTTGAACTGCGCGCCCAATACTTTTTCCGCCAGGGCGAAACCAACCGCATTGGCCAGGCCTTGGCCCAGGGGACCGGTGGTGGTCTCAACGCCTGGGGTGTAGCCGAATTCCGGGTGGCCCGGGGTGCGGCTGTGCAGCTGACGGAAGCTCTTGAGGTCGTCGATGGTGACGTCGTAGCCGGTCAGGTGCAGCAGCGAATAAATCAGCATCGAGCCATGACCGTTGGACAGCACGAAGCGGTCACGGTCGGCGAACGACGGGTTGCTCGGGTTGTGTTTCAGGTAGTCACGCCAAAGTACCTCGGCGATATCCGCCATGCCCATCGGGGCACCGGGATGGCCGCTGTTGGCTTTTTGCACGGCATCCATGCTGAGGGCACGAATGGCGTTGGCACGCTCACGACGGCTGGGCATCGCTGATCTCCTGGAGTTTGCTTATAAAGAAACGGAAAAAAGGACCGGCATTTTCCCTCAGCCACCGCCTGCGGGCAATGACAGATAGTCACTTGTGGGCGTTTTTCCTGTGCTTTGGGCACCAATCCCTTGCAGAAACCTTTAACCGGTTCGTCTAAAGGTTATAGCGATGGCTTATAACCGCCACTTATCGATCAATATCAAAACTTTTTGATATTGGCCTTGCGGGGATCTACACCCGTCACTAGACTGCTGGCCTTATGAACCTACCCGTGCCCTCCCTGCGTCCTGACGACGGCGATGAACTGGCTGCCTTGTGCAAGGCCGCTGGCGATCCGTTGCGCTTGAACGTATTGCGCGCACTGGCCAACGATTCTTTCGGGGTACTGGAGCTGGCGCAGATCTTCGCCATCGGCCAGTCCGGCATGAGCCACCATTTGAAGGTGCTGGCCCAGGCCGACCTGGTGGCCACCCGTCGCGAAGGCAATGCGATTTTCTACCGACGCGCCCTGCCCCATACCGAACTGCTTGGCGGCAAATTGCACGCTGCCCTGCTCGACGAAGTGGACAACTTGTGCCTGCCCGGTGATGTGCAGTCGCGCATCGGCCAGGTGCACGGGCAACGCGCCGCCGCCAGCCAGGATTTTTTCTCACGGGTGGCCGACAAGTTTCGCGCCCAACAGGACCTGATCGCCGGCCTGGCTCAGTACCGCGAAAGCGTACTGGCGTTGTTGGACAAGCTGAGCTTCAGTGAAGAGGCCACGGCCTTGGAAGTCGGCCCTGGCGACGGCGGTTTCCTGCCCGAACTGGCGCGCCGCTTCGAGCAGGTCACGGCGCTGGATAACAGCCCGGCAATGCTTGAACTGGCACGCCAACTCTGTGAGCGCGAAGCCCTGGGCAATGTGCGCCTGCAGTTGGCCGACGCCCTGAGTGACACCGGCCTGCGGGCCGATTGCGTGGTGCTGAACATGGTCTTGCACCATTTCGCTGCACCGGCAGAAGCCCTCAAGCAAATGGCCGGGTTGCTGCACCCCGGCGGTAGCCTGCTGGTTACGGATTTATGCAGCCACAACCAGAATTGGGCCAAGGAGGCCTGCGGTGATCTCTGGCTGGGTTTTGAACAGGACGATCTGGCCCGTTGGGCCACCGCTGCGGGACTCGTTCCCGGGGAAAGCCTCTATGTAGGTTTACGTAATGGTTTCCAGATTCAGGTCCGCCATTTTCAGCGACCGGCTGGCGACACTCACCATCGGTAAATATCAGGAAAACATCGAGATGAGCGAATACTCCCTTTTCACCTCCGAGTCCGTGTCTGAAGGGCATCCGGACAAAATCGCCGACCAGATTTCTGACGCGGTGCTGGACGCTATCATCGCTGAAGACAAGTTCGCCCGTGTGGCGTGCGAGACGCTGGTGAAAACGGGCGTGGCGATCATCGCCGGCGAAGTCACCACCACTGCCTGGGTTGACCTTGAGCAGATCGTGCGTGACGTGATCACCGACATTGGCTACAACAGCTCCGACGTTGGCTTTGACGGCGCGACCTGCGGCGTGATGAACATCATCGGCAAGCAATCCCCGGACATCAACCAGGGTGTTGACCGAGCCAAGCCAGAAGACCAGGGCGCGGGCGATCAGGGCCTGATGTTCGGCTACGCCAGCAACGAAACCGACGTGCTGATGCCCGCGCCGATCACCTTTTCGCACCAGTTGGTACAACGCCAGGCCGAGGCGCGCAAATCCGGCGTACTGCCATGGCTGCGCCCGGACGCCAAGTCCCAGGTGACCTGCCGCTACGAAGGCGGCAAAGTGGTGGGCATCGACGCCGTCGTACTGTCGACCCAGCACAACCCCGACGTGTCCTACGCCGACCTGCGTGAAGGCGTGATGGAGCTGATCGTCAAGCACGTGCTGCCTGCCGAACTGCTGACCAAGGACACCCAGTTCCACATCAACCCGACTGGCCAGTTCATCATCGGTGGCCCGGTGGGCGACTGCGGCCTGACCGGCCGCAAGATCATCGTCGACAGCTACGGCGGCATGGCCCGTCACGGTGGTGGCGCGTTCTCCGGCAAGGACCCGTCCAAGGTTGACCGCTCTGCCGCTTACGCCGGTCGTTATGTGGCCAAGAACATCGTCGCTGCCGGCCTGGCCGAGCGCTGCGAAATCCAGGTTTCCTACGCCATTGGCGTGGCCCAGCCTACGTCGATCTCGCTGAATACCTTCGGCACCGGCAAGATCAGCGATGACAAGATCGTCAAGCTGGTGCGCGAGATCTTCGACCTGCGCCCTTACGCGATCACCACCATGCTCGACCTGCTGCACCCGATGTATCAGGAAACCGCAGCCTACGGCCACTTCGGCCGTACCCCTGCGCAGAAGACTGTGGGCGATGACACCTTCAGCACCTTCACCTGGGAAAAAACCGACCGCGCCAACGACCTGCGTACCGCCGCCGGCCTGTAATCGTTCGCGGTAAATAAAGCCCCGCCAGGCCTGCCTGGCGGGGCTTTTTGTTGTCTGCAGGGCCACTTCGGGCTTTTTTGGATCCAAGGCTTGCAGGCCAAATGATGGCCCACTAGAATCCGCGCCCTCTCGGGCCCTTCACCTTACTGGATATTGCACTGCGCCCGCCCGGGATGGATAAGCGCGCAGGCAATCGAACATTGAGGTTTTCATGCGCATTTCCACACTCGCCCCTGCCGCCCTTCTGCTCAGCCTGTTCACCCTGCCAGCCCAGGCCGCTGACCTGAACGCACTGAGCGGCGCCCTGAGTGCCCAGCTCGGTGGCGGCAATGCCGGCGATTGCCAGCAGCAACCCAAAGACCTGCAAGCCAAGATCGACGCGGCCAATGCCAAGAACGATCTGTTAAAAGTGCGTGCGTATGAGGCTGCGCTGGAGCAGGTCAACAAAGCTTGCAACAAACTCGCCGACAGCCAGGCAAAAGTCGACGCCAAGCAGCAAAAGCAGCAGGCCAAGGCTGAAAACAACGACGCTGTGAAGGCCTTGGGCGGCCTGTTCAAGTAAACAGAAATACCCGGTAAAAAGCCCCGCTCGGTCGGGGCTTTTTTGTGGGCGCGTGGATCACTTAGGCTGGGCACCCTTTTCGAGCAAGGATGCTCATGATGCGCGTATTACTGGCTGTTCTCCTAAGCGCCCTGCCGGCCTGGGCCTGGGCCGAAGCCTGCCCCGATGACGTTCACTCACAGTTGGAAACCTTGTCCAGGCAAATCCAGCAGTGGGACGACAGCTACCATCGACAGGGCCAATCGCTGATCAGCGACGAGCTCTACGACCAGGCCCGCACACGCCTGGCGCATTGGCAGGAATGCGCCCGCCAGCAGACACCCAAGGCTGATAACCCACTGGCCAGGGCGCGCGGCACCTTACGTCACCCGGTCGCGCACACGGGTTTACAGAAGCTGCCGAGCGAGCCGGCCGTCAGTGACTGGCTCAGCACTCGACAGGATGTCTGGGTCCAACCCAAGGTCGATGGCGTCGCGGTGACATTGGTGTATCGCCAGGGCCGCTTGCACCAGCTCATCAGTCGGGGCGACGGCCTGCTGGGTCACGACTGGTCAGCCTCCGCCGCCAAGATCCCCGGCATTGTCCAACAGCTGCCCGACGCCGTTGATGTTGTGCTGCAAGGCGAACTCTATTGGCGCCTCAACCACCATGTGCAATCGCTCAAGGGCGGGCTCAATGCGCGCAGCAAAGTGGCCGGCCTGATGAACCGTCGCCAGTTGAACGATGCCGAGGCTGCCGGGATCGGCCTGTTCGTCTGGGCATGGCCCGACGGCCCGGCGGACTTCACCGAACGCCTGGCCACCCTGGCGCGCTGGGGGTTCACCGACAGTCAACAGTACAGCCAGCCCGTCGGCACCATCAGCGAAGCCGCGCATTGGCGTACCCATTGGTACAACGCGCCATTGCCCTTCGCCAGCGATGGCGTGGTGCTGCACCAGGCTGCGCGAGCACCCGCCGAGCGCTGGCAAGCCAGTGCGCCTTACTGGTCGGTTGCCTGGAAGTACCCGGCCATCAAGGCACTGGCCCTGGTGCGCAACGTTCAGTTCAGGGTGGGGCGCACCGGGCGCATTACCCCAATCCTCGAACTGGAGCCCGTACGGCTGGATGATCGGCAGATCAGCCGGGTCAGCGCCAGCTCGCTCAAGCGCTGGCAAGCCCTGGATATTCGCCCTGGCGATCATGTGTCGATCAGCCTGGCGGGCCAGGTGATACCGCGGCTGGACGAGGTGATCCTGCGCAACAAGACACGCGTGGACGTGCAGGTACCCGACCCTCAAGACTTCCACGCCTTGAGCTGCTGGCAACTGGACCCCGGTTGCGAAGATCAACTGCTCGCCCGCCTCACTTGGCTGAGCGGCAAACACGGCCTGGCCTTGCCCCATATGGGCCGTGAAACCTGGAACGTATTGATCCAGGCAGGTCTAATCGCAGGCTTTCTCGATTGGTTAACCCTGGATGCGGCCGAGCTTGCTACCATTGAGGGCTTAGGCGAGCGTACCCGCGCACGGGTGCTCGACAGTATTCAAAGCGCCCGGCAACGCCCTTTTTTACAATGGCTCTGCGCCTTGGGCATACCGCCAGCGGCGCGCAACAACCTGGAAGGCAACTGGCAGACGCTGGTCGCCAAAGACACCCAAGCCTGGCTGGCCTCAGATGGCATCGGCCCGGGACGCGCAGCGCAACTCAGCGCTTTTTTTCGCGACCCGCAGGTACAAGCCATGGCTGAAACATTACGCGCAGCCGGGGTAGATGGGTTTTGAACACCACCCGGCCACCTGATTGCGAACTTGGAGCTTTATATGAAATTTCTCGCCCCCTTTGCCTTGCTGACCCTCGCAGGCTTCATGAGCACGCCACTGTTGGCCGCCGAAGACGCGCAACCGCTCACAGGCTGCGCCGCCAAACGCCAGGCCATCAGCAGCCAGATCGAACAGGCCAAGGCCCACGGCAACAGCTACCAACAGGCCGGCCTGGAAAAAGCCCTGGCCGAAGTCACCGCCAACTGCACCGATGCCAGCTTGAAGAAAGAACGTGAAAACAAAGTGCTCGACGCCAAGCATGACGTCAGCCGCCGTCAGGCCGACCTCGACAAGGCCATGAAAAAAGGTGACCCGGACAAGATCAACAAGCGCAAGGAGAAGCTGGCCGAAGCGCGCAAAGAGCTGCAAGACGCGGTGGAAGAACTCGACCAGTAAAACCGATCAATGATCGCGGAACTGTTTATGGCAAGCGCTGCAGGCATCTTCAACTTTTTGCACCGCAGGCTGAAGGTTGCTGGCTTTATAAGGCTGCACCTGGCTGGCGATCACCAATTCACCGGTGGCCGCCTCAAGGTCACGAGCCAGTTGCTGGAACTGCGCCTGTTTTTGCCACACATCATCCTTGGCACTGGTGTGGTCTTCTTCGCGCACGCTCGGGAAATGTTTCCACGGCTCATGGGACAACGCATCCAGCTTGACCGCACCCTCGGCGAACTTGGCGCCATCGAATGGGATACGCCCGCGCAGCATGCCGCCCAGGTCTTCACCGGTCTTGAGCATCTGCTTGAAGATCGCCTTGCGCTGGCCCAAGGGAGAATTGGGGTCAACACCGCCACAGGCAGACACCGCCAGGCAGGCCAGCAATACAACAGTCAATTTTTTTAACATCATCATGGCTTCAAGGTCACGGGAAACGGCGGCCAGTATCCTCGCACCGCCTACAAAGACCAATAGCCCTATTAATAATAAGGGTTGCCCGGATGCAGTGAAGCACGGGCAATCGTTTCAGGAACTACCTACATGAATGTCACCTTCAAACCCTGGGGCCGGCGCCTGGCGTGGGCTCTGCCGATGTTCGCGCTACTGGCCGGCTGCGATGGCGGTAAAGACACCGGCAAAGAAGTTGCCCAGGAGCCAACCAAACCTCACGCCGTTGCCACCTATGTGAGCGCACCGTGGGAAGCCCTGCCGAGCGTTTCCGACAGCGACTTGCTCGCCGGGTTTGAATCCTGGCGCAGCGCCTGCCAGCGCCTCAAGGCCGACCCGATCTGGGGCGCGACCTGCGCGGCCGCGGCCAGCGTACCGGGCGATGCCGTGGCAGTTCGCGGCTTTCTTAAGGAACACCTGGATGTCTTCGGCCTGCGCTCGGCCGACAACACGCCAAACGGGTTGATCACGGGCTATTACGAGCCCGTCTACCCCGGCAGCCTGACCAAGACCGCCACCGCCCACGTGCCGGTATACGGCGTGCCGGATGACCTGATCATCGTCAACCTCGAGAGCATCTACCCGGAACTCAAGGGCAAGCGCCTGCGCGGGCGCCTGGAAGGCCGCGTACTCAAGCCGTATGACGATGCCAGCACTCTCAACAGCCAAGGTTCCACTGCCAAGCCGATCGCCTGGCTGACCGACCCGATGGACCTGCAATTCCTGCAGATCCAGGGCTCGGGGCGTATCCAACTGGCCGGCGGGCGCCAACTGCGTGTGGGTTACGGCGACCAGAACGGCTACCCGTACCGCCCTATCGGCCGTTGGCTGGTGGAACAAGGCGAGCTGAAAAAAGAAGACGTGACCATGGGCGCCATCAGCGCCTGGGCCAAGGCCCACCCGCAGCGCATTCCAGAACTGCTGGCGAGCAACCCCAGCTACGTATTCTTCAGTGCCCGCCCCGACAGCAACGAAGGCCCGCGCGGCTCGCTGAACGTGCCATTGACCGCCGGCTACAGTGTGGCGGTGGATCGCAAGGTGATTCCGCTGGGAAGCCTGTTGTGGTTGTCGACCACCAAACCAGACGGCACGCCACTGGCACGCCCGGTCGCAGCCCAGGATACGGGCGGCGCGATTACTGGCGAAGTGCGCGCAGATTTGTTCTGGGGCACAGGCAATGCCGCAGGCGAATTGGCGGGGAATATGAAACAGCAAGGGCAAATCTGGATGCTGTGGCCCAAAGGTGCGGCATTGCCCCAGGTGCCGGATGCGCCTGCCGGCACCTGACAACCGCTAATAATCAATGTGGGAGGGACTTGCCCTAATTCCATGTAGGAGCGAGCTTGCTCGCGAAAAACGCACAGGCGCCACGCTTACTCAGCAAGCACGCGTTATCGTTGACGTTCTTCGCGAGCAAGCTCGCTCCTACAGTCGGGTTTGCCGCCCCCCACTTACATCGAAACGAAGAAGAAACTCGCAATCAACGCCATACCCACGGCCCACACCAGCGACCGCAAGATCGCCCAGTCCGCCAGATAGCAGATGATGTACAGCAGGCGGCTGGTGATAAACAGCACTGCCAGCACATTGATCGTCACCAGGTCGGCGTTGCCGGCCAGGTGCGCAACGATCACTGCGGCGGCAAACGCAGGGGTCACTTCGAAACTGTTGAGCTGCGCGCTATGCGCACGCTTGGCGACGCCTTCCAGGCTATCGAGGAAGGCACGCGGGTCGTGGTTATCCCGTGGCCCGAACTTGCCTGTACTGAACTTGGCCACACCGGTGCAAATGTACGGCAGAAAAATTGCGATCAACACACACCATAAAGCGACTGTCATCACCGATTCCTTTTAGTTTTATCCGACGGTTAGAGTTTCATCACCAACATGCCAATCAACACCAACCCACAGGCTATGAGCCGTGGACGGCCAAAAGGTTCTTTCAAGTAACGCATGCCGAACAGCACCACCAGGATCACACTGACTTCCCGCAGCGCAGCGGCTTCGGCAATCGAGCCCAACTGCATGGCCCAAAGTACCAAAGCGTAGCTCAACAATACGCACAGCCCCACGCTCAAGCCCAACCGCCACTGGTTGCGCCAGAACAGGTTGAAAGCTGCACGCTTGCGCAACAGCGCCAGCAACGGAAACGGCCAGGCACTGACCAGCGTCAGCCACACCAGATAATCCAGCGGGTGCGACCAGCGCCGCAGCGCCTGCCCATCCAGAAAGGTGTAACAGCCAATGCACAGGCCGATCAGCAACACCACCGGCAGCATCGACCAGGGCAACCGGTCACCGCCGCCGCCCTGCCACAACAGGCATACCATGCCGAACGGGATCAGCAGGATCCCCAGAATCTGCTGGGTGCTCAGCACTTCGCCAGCAAACACCAGGGTCAGCACCAGCACCACCAGCGGCGACAAACCGCGCATCAACGGATACACCAGGCCCAGGTCCCCCACCCGATAGGCCTGGATCAACAAATAGCGATAGAGCAACTCAAACAGCGCCGAGGCCGCGATCCACGGCCAGATGTCCAACGGCGGCAAGGACACGAACCCCACCGCCACTATCACGAACAGCAGCGCCACGCTGTCCATGCAGGCGATGACCAAAAGGCGCTCGCCACTGAACTTGATCAAGGTGTTCCACGTCGCATGCAACAGCGCCGCTACCAGCACCAGGGCTGTCGCTACCACCCGAACCTCCTTAATTGATACGTCATGTAACAGCACCTGTTTATACTAAACCCCGATTCGACGCACCTCGTGCACCTATATTCCCCCGCTCCAAGGACCCCGGATGCTTGAACTTGTCGCCGCCTTCATCTGCCTCACCACCCTGCTCACTTATGTGAACTTCCGCTTTATCGGCCTGCCGCCCACCATCGGCGTGATGGTCACCGCACTGCTGTTCTCGCTGATCCTGCAAGGCCTGAGCGTGCTCGGCTACCCGGGCCTGGAAGAACGTATCCAGCAGTTGATCGGCCAGATCGACTTCGGCGATTTGCTGATGAACTGGATGCTGTCGTTCCTGCTGTTCGCCGGCGCCTTGCACGTCAACTTGAACGACCTGCGCAGCTACCGCTGGCCCATCGGCCTGCTGGCAACCTTTGGCGTGTTGATCGCCACCGTGGTGATCGGCAGCCTGGCGTACTACATCTTCGCCCTGTTTGGCTGGCACGTGAGTTTCCTTTACTGCCTGCTGTTCGGCGCGCTGATTTCCCCCACCGACCCCATTGCGGTGCTCGGCGTGCTGCGGACCGCCAATGCCTCCAAACCGCTGAAAACCACCATCGTCGGCGAGTCGCTGTTCAATGACGGCACCGCCGTGGTGGTGTTTACCGTGCTGCTGGGCATCGCGCAGTTGGGTGAGACACCCACCGTCGGCGCCACGGCCATGCTGTTTGCCCACGAAGCCATCGGCGGCGTGCTGTTTGGCGGGCTGATCGGCTACCTCGTGTACCTGATGATCAAGAGCATCGAACAGCACCAGATCGAAGTCATGCTGACCCTCGCCCTGGTGATCGGCGGCTCGGCCATGGCTTCAGAACTGCATGTGTCCGCACCGATTGCGATGGTGGTCGCGGGGCTGATCATCGGCAACCTGGGACGCAAGCTGGCGATGAACGACATGACGCGTCGCTACCTGGATGGTTTCTGGGAACTGCTCGATGACATGCTCAACGCGCTGCTGTTTGCGCTGATCGGCATGGAGCTGCTGCTATTGCCATTCAACTGGCTGCACGTGTTCGCAGCCAGCCTGCTGGCGGTGGCGATCCTGCTCTCGCGCCTGCTGACCGTGGCCCCGGCGATCCTGTTGCTGCGCCGTTGGCGCTCGGTGCCACGCGGCACAATCCGCATCCTCACCTGGGGCGGCCTGCGTGGCGGCGTCTCGGTGGCACTGGCCTTGGCCCTGCCCTTGGGCCCGGAGCGCGACTTGTTGCTGAGCATCACCTACATCGTGGTGCTGTCTTCGATCCTGTTGCAGGGGTTGACGATCGGTCGCGTTGTCAGCCGCGTCACTGCGCCGCAGTAACCGCGCCGCGCAACACTTCAAGCAGATGCCGCATCGCTAACGGGCGGCGCGGTGTCGAGCTGTACATGACCACCATCTCGCGTGCATAGCACAGCCGGTCGCCGGCCGGTAACACATGGATGCCGTTGCAGGGCATGCCCGCCCACTGCGGCACCAGCGATACTCCCATCCCCTGGGCGACCAGCATCAGGATAGTTTCCAGCGCATCCAGCTCACATAACACCTCGGGCTCGAAGGACTGTTCATCGAGAAAGCGCTGGGCGATCTGCCCACCCCAGGAGCGAGCGTCATAGCGGATAAACGGGCATTCGCGTAACAAGGCTGCCAGTGACTGCGCACCCCACTCGGCGGGCGCAATCAGAATCAAGGGTTCGGCACGCAGCAAGGTCATCGACAAGGCTTTGGGCGGTTGAAAGGGCGGTCGCACCAGTATCGCTGCATCCAACTCCTGGTTGAGCAACTTCTCATAGAGGCTTCTGGAGTCGCCGGGTGTGATCTTCAGCCTCAGCTTGGGTGCCGACACTGTCAGCCGCTCGATCACTCCCGGCAAGACGCCAGTCAGCGCCGTGGAAATGGCCCCGACGTTAATCTCCCCCGATAACTCGTCCTGGCTCAGGTGCTCCTGCAACTGGCGCGCTTGTTCAATGACGGCCTGGATTCTGGGCAAAAGCAGCAAGCATTGGTCCGAAGGCCACGCGGCATGTGCGGTGCGCATGAGCAACGTACAGCCCAGCGTGCGCTCAAGCGCCTTGACCCGCTGGCTGATCGCCGCCGCACTGCGGTTTTCACGCCGTGCAGCAGCGGCTATAGACCCGGTTTCAATGACAGCGACCAGGCTCCTCAGGAATCGAACATCCATAAGTTTTCCTTTCGCTCAGACCAAGGCAAACCCGTTTTACCCTGGCGGCACCGCCTGTTTAACCTGACAGCTCCCCACCTGGAGAGCCAGCCATGAACAGACCCTTCCACGCTGCATACCATGTTTATGACTTAGACGAGGCGCGCATTTTTTATCGAGATGTTTTGGGTTGCACCGAGGGCCGGTGCAGCGAGACCTGGATCGACTTCGACTTTTTCGGCAATCAACTTTCACTGCATCTGGGTACGCCCTTTCCAACCACACGTACCGGCCTGGTCGGTGAGCATCAGGTACTGATGCCGCACCTGGGCGTGGTGCTGCCGCTTGATGAGTGGTTAACGCTTGCCGAGCGCCTCACCCGCCTGGGCACACGCTTCGAGATCCCACCCGTGACGCGCTTTGCCGGCGAACCGGGCGAGCAGCGCACGATGTTTTTCCTCGATCCCAGCGGTAACCCCATCGAAGTGAAAGGGTTCAAGCACTTCGAAGGGTTGTTCGCCCAGTAAATCCCTGACCACCACATCAATAAGGGCCACCCCCATGACCGTCAGAAAACCCACCAGCCTTATCACCCGCATCATGATCGGCCTGGTTGCCGGGATAATCGTCGGCATCCTGCTCAACCAATTTCCCGAGCAAAAAGCCTGGTTCATCGACAACCTGCTGCAACCGGCGGGCGACCTGTTCATCAAGCTGATGAAGATGATCGTCGTGCCGCTCGTCTTCGCCTGCATGACCGTCGGCATCGCCGGCATGGGCAACCCGGCCGCCCTGGGTCGCGTCGGCCTGAAGACCTTCGTGTACTTCTTCACCATCACCAGCATTGCCATCATCTTCGGCCTGCTGGTTGGCAATGTGGTGCAGCCGGGCTCGGGCGCCGAATTCGGCAGCACGCTGCAGGCACCGGCCACGGGGCTGGCCTCCAGCGGCACCCCGCAGAACCTGGGCCAGATACTGCTGGCGATCGTGCCGGATAACATCGTCCTTGCCATGTCGCAGGGCAAGCTGCTGTCGGTGCTGTTTTTCGCAATCCTGTTCGGTTGTGCCTTGTCGTTGCTGCCCGAGGAGCGCAAAGCACCGTTGATCAGCGTGATGCAGGGCGTCTCCGACACCATGTTCAAAGTCACCCACTTGGTTATGCATTACTCGCCGATAGGTATTTTCGGGCTGATCGCGGTCACCGTCGCCAGCTTTGGCCTCAGCGCGTTGCTGCCGCTGGCCAAACTGATCGGCACCACCTATGTCGCGGTGCTCTTGTTTGCCCTGTGTGTATTGGGGGCAGTGGCACGCTTGGCCGGCGTCGGCTTTTTTCACCTGTTGCGAGAAATACGCAGTGAACTGTTACTGGCCTTCAGCAGCGCCGCCTCGGCGACGGTCATGCCTCAACTGATCGAGAAGATGGAGCGTTATGGCGCGCCCCGGCCCATTACGAGCATGGTGATCCCACTGGGGTACTCGTTCAACCTGGATGGAGCATCGCTGTTTGCCGCACTCGGCACGTTGTTCATCGCCCAGGCGTATGGCATCGACTTGAGCCTGGCGGATCAAGGCATGCTGGTCTTGATCATGGTGCTGACATCAAAAGGCGCGGCAGGCGTGCCAGGTTTCATGTTCATCATCCTGACCGCGACCTTGACCGCCGCAGGGCTGCCGGTGGAAGGCGTGGCGATCATCGCAGGCATCTATCGGCTGATGGATATGCCCGTCACCGCACTGAACGTACTGGGCAACGCATTGGCACCCTTGGTCATCGCACGCTGGGAAGGCCAGCTCAGGGCACCCGACAGCACGCCGGCCTCCGAACCTCCCAGCGTGCCATTCAAGGCCTGACGCGGCAGCCAGGGCGATATCAGGCTTTATCCTTATCCTGGCGGGGCTTGGCCCGCGTATGAGATTGAGTAACAGCGGGCACGGAAGCCTCGCTGCGAACCTGAGCATGGCTGATCAACGCAAAGATGAAACTACCGCCGATGATGTTGCCGGCCAGGGTCGGCCCGGCGAAGACCAGCCAGAAATCCTTCCACGGCAACTCGCCGGCAAATACCAGGTAGGACACTTCCGCTGAACCGACGACGATATGGGTGAAGTCCCCCAGCGCCATAAAGTAGGTGATCAGGATGATAATCCACACCTTGGCACTCTCCATCGACGGAATCATCCAGACCATGGTGGCGATCATCCAACCGGAGACGATGCCCTTGGCGAACATCTGCGCGGGGTCGTTCTCCATGACCTTGCGCCCGATCTCGAGGAAGGCAAGGTCAGTCTTGGTATCGAAGATCGGCAGGTGCAGCATCACGTAGGCCACCAGCAAGGTGCCACACAGGTTGCCCACCAGCACCACCGTCCACAGCCGCAACAAGCGCGCGGCATTGGCCAGGGTCGGCTTGCTCATCACCGGCAGCACGGCAGTCAGGGTGTTTTCGGTAAACAATTGCTGACGGGCAAGAATTACCGCGAGAAAGCCTGCGCAATAGCCAAAGCTGGCGATGACCTTGAATTCCTCACCGTCCGGCAGGCGCGAATTGAGCAGGCCCATGCCCATCAGCGACAGGCCCATGGTCAAGCCGGCAGCCAGCGCCGACCACCACAGCGCGGCCACATTGCGCTCCAGCTCCTGGTCGCCTTGGGTGCGGATAATTTCGTGTAATACAGCCGCGCGAGGCGGCTGGTTGTCATCAACATCCTGCTGCTCTTCCTGCGACAGGTTGGGGGTCTTGCCGTCTGCTTGAGTGGCCATGATGTACCAGAGTCCAAGGGGTGCCTGTAGCTACGACACGCCGCGACGATGGCTGTTCAGTGGCACCGCAACTAAACCGGAATACGCCAGGCCTTGGCCTGCTCCACGGTGGTAGAGCTGAAGGGTTTACTCCAGGGTTTATTGCGCGCCCGGTAGTGTTTGACGATGCCATCAAGCACACGGTTAAACTCCGCTGGCGTCGTCGCCTCGCCCAAATCACGCACCGCGCGTTGCAATAACTCGACGTTGGCAGCCGGCTGGCCAGGGCGGTATAGCGAGGGATAAATGACTTCGCGGATAAAATTCTCTGCCTTCACCCCGATATCGCGTTTTCGCATTTCAGTGACGGCGCTGCTCAACACCTTGGACAGGCCAGAGCCATTGCCCGTCCCGCGTTTGGCGCCCACCTGCAGCAGTTGCTGAAAATTACGCTGGCCTGGCGCATTCAGGCGCTTGCCCAACCATTCGATATCCTCCGGTCTACGGGCGAGGGCGTCCAGATTGCGCAGCGCCGAGGCTATTTTGGGCGTCATCACCAGCGACGTATCGGATTGATTCGCTTCGGCAATCGCACTGTCCAACGCCTTCAACGCCTGTTGTGCGTCTTTGCGAAAACGCAACGCCTCGGCGCCGGCCGGGTCCTTTTGCAGTTCGTCCTGCACGCTGGCGAGCATTTGATCATCCATCGCCATCACGGCATCGTTCAGCGAGGGGAATTCATGGCGCTCACGCTCCAGCTCACGTTTTTGCAGGTGCCCTGACACCGCCTGGCGGGCCTGGGCCTGCAAATGCTGCTTCTGCTCGGAGGTCATAGTGAAGTTGACGGTGCCACCGAGCAGGCCGCGATAGTCGCCTTTATCGGAGTTCAACGGCAACGTTACCGTTTGCTCCGAATACGCTTTGAGCCGGTCATCCTGATAGCTTTCAGCAGCGGTGTGTGGCGTGCCGGTGAACGTGTCGGCCAGATAGCTGAAAAAACCACCGCTTTTTGGGGGCGCTGATGGTTTGTCAGACTCGAACTTGACGATCAGGGCTTCGTCCTTGCCAAGGGGGCTTTCCGGGAAAGAACGTTCAATAATGCCTGGCGCCGGGGTATTGAGGAGCAAACCTCCGTCCTGAAACGCCGTGACCTCTGAAGCAGCCTGAAACCCATGGCCCTGTTCGGAAGGGCTCTTGAACAACCCAGGCAGCGCCCCCGAAATAAGCGCGGCGCGGGCGATATCCATATCCGGTGTCAGGCTGGCATTGAACACCACCAACTGCGGGCGACCATCGAACATGCCCGTGCCGGTGATGTTCAGTTGCTTGATCGCCGGAATATGCCGGCTCAAAATTTCCAAGTCGCGAAACGTCGGCCCTGCGCCAGCGCTTAGCCGGTCGGCAATTTCCGTGACTTCGGGCGGGCGGTTAGCCGCTGGCATGCCCGCGATATGGGCGAGAACAGACTTACGTGATTCATTACGAATCAAGTCTTCCAGCTGCTGCCCATCGGTTTGCAGGCGCGGCAGCAACGTCAGCAGCAGTTGAGAGATATTACCCGCCGGCCCTGGCACTTTTGCGACGAATTTGCCGAGCTGGGAACTGGCCTCCTGCAACCACGCCGTGACCGGGTCTTTGCTATTGAGCAGGCTAGGCAGGTCAAGGTTATTCGACAGTTGCGTAAAGGCCTTGGCATCCATGCCGCTGGCGAGCAGCGCTGCCGAAATGGCGCCGGCAGAAGAGCCGGAAACCACTTTGACGCCTTTGAGTTTGTCGGCCTCTTCAAGCGCCTGCACCATGCCTGGAAAGGCGATGCCCTTGGCGCCACCGCCACTGAGCACCAAGTGAGCAGGCGGCGGCGGTGACAGCACCACCTCCACCCGCCCGTCACTGTGACGATAAATACTCAGGTTGCGCTCGCCCACACCTTTGACCAAAGGCGTCTTTACGTCCTGGCCGGCGGTCTGAGGCTGAGGGGGCTGATTCTGTACAACAGAACTGGAGACTTTCATACACGAGGCTCTCTCTACAGGGTGTAGGCCTGAGTGATGAGAGAGCCTCGGATAGATCCATGTGGAATGATTTGGTAACGCAAATCACGCCGTGCAGTTGTTACTCGGGAAGACTGTCGTCCTTGAACTGGTCCTTCACGTACTTGATCTCGGTGCGACCGTGGGGCGCTGGTAAACCGTCTTCGCCCAGGTTGACGAAGACCATTTTTTCTACGGTAAGGATGCTTTTGCGCGTGATCTTGTTGCGCACTTCACAGGTCAGGGTGATGGAGGTGCGGCCGAACTCGGTGGCGGTGATGCCCAGTTCGATGATGTCGCCCTGGCGCGAGGCGCTGACAAAGTTGATTTCCGAGATGTACTTGGTGACCACGCGCTGGTTGCCGAGTTGGACAATGGCGTAGATGGCCGCTTCTTCGTCAATCCAGCGCAGCAAGCTGCCGCCGAACAGGGTGCCGTTGGGGTTGAGGTCTTCGGGTTTTACCCATTTGCGGGTGTGGAAGTTCATGATCACTCCAAAGCGTCTTGCCAAATGATGGGCAACATCATGGCAGAGCCAGGGCCCAAGCTCTATGAGCCATTAGCTATCAGGCCCATGAGCGATCTTCATGCCGCCGACAGAAAGGCTTGGGAAGTGCCGCTGACACGGCTATAATCGCCTCCGTTTCAAAACGGTCATCTTCGATTGATACCGTTCTCCCGCCACCTGTCCGAGGGGCGCTGCAGCAGGTTCAACCTGTCAGGCTCGGATGGGGCGTTGTCCGGCCTGGTTGCCCTGGCCTGATACTAAACGCACAACGGCGCCCATTCGCACCCTACGAATGGAGGCTCTCTATGAGCGCTGTAATGACGCCTGCTGATTTCAATGACTACAAAGTCGCCGATATGTCCCTCGCTGCCTGGGGCCGTCGTGAAACCTTTATCGCCGAATCCGAAATGCCAGCCCTGATGGGCCTGCGTCGCAAGTACGCCGCTGAGCAGCCACTCAAGGGTGCGAAGATCCTCGGCTGCATCCACATGACCATCCAGACTGCCGTGCTGATCGAAACCCTGGTTGCCCTGGGTGCCGAAGTGCGTTGGTCGTCCTGCAACATCTTCTCGACTCAAGACCAGGCCGCCGCCGCTATCGCTGCTGCCGGTATCCCGGTATTTGCCTGGAAAGGCGAGACCGAAGAAGAGTACGAGTGGTGCCTGGAGCAAACCATCCTCAAAGATGGCGCGCCTTGGGATGCCAACATGATCCTTGACGACGGTGGCGACCTCACCGAGCTGCTGCACAAGAAGTACCCGCAGATCCTCGACCGCGTCCACGGCGTGACCGAAGAGACCACCACCGGCGTACACCGCCTGCTGGACATGCTGGCCAAGGGCGAGCTGAAAATCCCGGCCATCAACGTCAACGACTCGGTGACCAAGAGCAAGAACGACAACAAGTACGGCTGCCGTCACAGCCTGAACGATGCGATCAAGCGCGGTACCGACCACCTGCTGTCGGGCAAGCAAGCCCTGGTAATCGGCTACGGTGACGTGGGCAAGGGTTCGTCCCAGTCGTTGCGTCAGGAAGGCATGATCGTCAAGGTCTCCGAAGTTGACCCGATCTGCGCCATGCAAGCCTGCATGGATGGTTTCGAAGTGGTTTCGCCGTTCATCAACGGCCAGAACGACGGCACCTCCGCCTGCATCGACACAGCCCTGCTGGGCAAGATCGACCTGATCGTCACCACCACCGGTAACGTGAATGTGTGCGATGCGAACATGCTCAAGGCTTTGAAGAAGCGCGCCGTTGTCTGCAACATCGGTCACTTCGACAACGAGATCGACACCGCTTTCATGCGCAAGAACTGGGCATGGGAAGAAGTGAAGCCGCAGGTACACAAGGTTCACCGTACCGGCGCTGGCGATTTCGACCCACAGAACGATGACTACCTGATCCTGCTGGCCGAAGGCCGCCTGGTGAACCTGGGCAACGCCACTGGCCACCCAAGCCGCATCATGGATGGCTCGTTCGCCAACCAGGTACTGGCGCAGATTTTCCTGTTCGAACAGAAGTACGCCGACCTGTCGCCAGCCCAGAAAGCCGAGCGCCTGACCGTGGAAGTACTGCCCAAGAAACTCGACGAAGAAGTGGCCCTGGAAATGGTCCGCGGCTTCGGCGGCGTGGTGACTCAACTGACCAAGACCCAGGCCGACTACATCGGCGTGACGGTTGAAGGTCCGTTCAAGCCGCACGCTTACCGCTACTGATCGACCTTGCTGGCGCCGGCTCTTCTGTGGGAGCCGGGCTTGCCCGCGATGCAGACGCCTCGGTGTTCCAGTAACACCGAGCTGATGCTATCGCAGGCAAGCCAGCTCCCACAGAAAGCCAGGCACCCGCATCGATTGCGTATGCCTTCCAGGCTTTCGAGTTTCCAAGGGTATGACCATGTCCCAAGACCGTCGCTACAGCTTCGAGTTCTTCCCGACCAAGACCGATGCTGGGCATGAAAAACTGATGACCACTGCCAAGCAGTTGGCCAGCTTCAGCCCTGACTTCTTCTCCTGCACCTACGGCGCTGGCGGTTCGACCCGTGATCGCACGATCAACACCGTGTTGCAGTTGGAAAGTGAAGTCAAAGTTCCCGCCGCTCCGCACTTGTCGTGCGTGGGCGACAGCAAGGCCGACCTGCGTAGCCTGCTGACCCAATACAAAGCCGCCGGCATCAAGCGCATCGTTGCGCTGCGTGGCGACCTGCCATCGGGTATGGGCATGGCCAGCGGTGAGCTGCGCTACGCCAACGACCTGGTGAGCTTCATTCGCGAAGAAAGTGGTGATCACTTTCATATCGAAGTGGCCGCTTACCCGGAGATGCACCCCCAGGCGCGCAATTTCGAAGATGATTTGCAGAATTTCGTGCGCAAGGCCAATGCCGGCGCCGACAGCGCAATCACCCAGTATTTCTTCAACGCCGACAGCTACTTCTACTTCGTCGAGCGTGTACGGGCGATGGGCGTGAACATCCCCATCGTGCCGGGCATCATGCCCATCACCAACTACAGCAAGCTGGCGCGCTTCTCCGACGCCTGCGGCGCCGAGATCCCACGCTGGGTACGCAAGCAACTGGAAGCCTATGGCGATGACGTCAAAAGCATCCAGGCGTTCGGCGAGCAGGTCATCACCGAGATGTGTGAGCAATTGTTGCAAGGTGGTGCACCAGGGTTGCATTTCTATACCCTGAACCAGGCTGAACCCAGCCTTGCCATCTGGAACAACCTCAAGCTGCCACGTTAACGCTTGACCGGTTGTACCAAGGCCCTCGTTCTGACGAGGGCCTTTGTCGTTTTACGTTACCCACGGAACCCCGCAGTCCATGAATACAGTGCCCCCGACGTCCCGCCCGCAACTGGTTTACCTGGTCTTCGGCGCCGACACCTACCATCAGGAAGCCGTATTCAGCATCGCCAGCGCACTGGCATTCCTGCAGGACACGCCGGACGCGAACATCGACATTCAGGTATTTAGCGACAACCCCGAGCCCTATCGCCTGCTGCCGGTGCGCGTGCGCCCATTGGACGAAACCACCCGCAAGCGCTGGAGCGAGCCTCACGGCTATCACTTTCGCACCAAACACGTGGTGCTGCGCCAGGTGCTGCAAGAATCCCCGGTGGCGCTGCTGATCGACACCGATACCTTCTTCCATCATTCGCCCATGGCCCTGTTCGAACGCGTACAGCCTGGCACCCTGCTGTGCAACGCCTTCTACACCAAGTACGGCGACAACCACGAAAGCATCCTGTACACCGCCCTGCGCCAGCGCCTGCTGGACATGGGCGTGGCCGACGATGACATGATGACCCTCAACTCCGGCGTCATGGGCCTGACCCAACAGGATGCGCACATCCTCGACCGCTCCATCGAGTTGATGGATGAACTGTTCCCCCATGCCCAGGGCGCGTACACCCTGGAAGAGTTCTGCCTGTCCATCGCCGCCTACCGCACCGTCAAGGTGCGCGAGTGCCCGGACCTGATCCACCATTACTGGAGCCGTAAACAGCTGTTCCGGGCCAAGGTCAAGGCGTGGATCGCCAAGCACGCCAGCGCGCCCACCAGCGCACAAGCCCTGGCCGATACGCGCCATGTCTCATCGCACCTGCCGCGCCCGCCGCGCTTGCAGCGTTTGATGTACAAGCTGATCACCCTGCTGCTGCCCAAGCACCAGCAGCAGTTCATCCGCGAAATCCTCTACGGCTGTTACGAACACGAAAACGAGTTCGACCAGGCGTGCGGCCCGGTTTGGTGGGACAAGGCTCGACAAAACCAGGAAGAACGCCAGAAGCGCCCGATTGATGCCCACCAGTTGGAACACTGGTTCGCCAACCCCGTGGTGCGTTTGATTCTGGGTGAGCGCCGCGCCGCGATCCACGAGCACCTGCTGAACGCACCCGCGAAGTAAGACCGCCCGCCAATGCGCGTGCCAGAGCTTCTCTTTCTGTGGGCAGCGTCGTAACCTCAGGGTATGCCCGTCCTCTTCAAGCTGATCACCGCTGTGTTGTTTTCTTGCCTGAGCCTGGCCGCTCATGGCGAGAAACTGCGCATTGTCACCGAACCCTGGGCACCCTATGTCTACGAAGACAACGGCACCATGGCCGGCCTGGATTATGAAACCACGGTGATCGTGTTCCAGCGCCTGGGGGTGGAGGTGCAATGGCAGTTCCTGCCCTGGAAGCGGTGCCTGGCGATGCTCGAGCAGGGCCACGCCGACGGCGCGCTGGATATTTTCCACAGCCAGGAGCGCGACGCCTTGCTGCTCTATCCCAGCGAGCCGTTGTCGGAAGTCGAATTTGTCTTGTTCTATGCCAACGAACGCCCCCACCCCGCCGCCACCCTCGACGACCTGCGTGGCCTGACGGTTGGCGTTTCCCCAGGCTACCTGTATGGCGACGCGTTCAGTGAGTCCAACACCTTCCAGCGTGAACCTGCGCCCAGCCATGAAGCCAATTTTGGCAAACTCATGCTGGGGCGCGTCGATATGGTGGTGACTGACCGGCGCGTGGGGCACCACGTGATCAAGGCGCTGGGCCTGGAAGGTAAAGTCAGCCAGGCGTCGGTGGTGGTCAGCCGCCAGCAGCAATTTCTTGCGGTACGCCGTGGCGCAGGCATGGACCTGCTGGTGCAACGCTTTGCCGCCGAGCTCAAGCGCTTCAAGCAAGAGCCGGCCTATGCCACCTTGAGTGCTAAATATGGCCGGATGCACGAGCAAGCGGCACCCATACCGGCCCCCGAACACGCCGTTGAGCAGCAGGAAAGCAGCGCGCAGTGATTGCTCTGTTATACTGCGGCCTTTCCGCCAGGCTTACGCCCGGCCGCTCGGGTCTTGAAAACGGCACCCAACCCAGCTACTGCGCAGCTTTGCGGCCCGCGCGAGCCGGTGGAGTGCCCGCCAGACACAGCAGGACCGGACGGGGTTGCGCTCCCCTAAGCGCCATTCACGCCCGGCAAGATTATCCCTTTGGGCCAAGCCCTAACTAAAACAGGATTACTCATGTCCTTTGCTTCCCTCGGTCTCTCCGAGGCTTTAGTCCGCGCCATCGAGGCAGCGGGCTATACCGAGCCTACTCCGGTGCAACAGCGGGCCATTCCCGCCGTGTTGCAAGGTCGCGACCTGATGGTCGCGGCTCAGACAGGTACTGGTAAAACCGGCGGTTTCGCCCTCCCGATCCTGGAGCGGTTGTTTCCCAACGGTCACCCGGACAAATCCCAACGTCACGGCCCGCGCCAACCGCGTGTACTGGTCCTGACCCCAACCCGCGAACTCGCAGCCCAAGTGCACGACAGCTTCAAGCTGTATGCCCGCGACTTGAAGTTCGTCAGCGCCTGCATCTTCGGCGGCGTCGGCATGAACCCACAGGTTCAGGCCATGTCCCGTGGCGTCGATGTGCTGGTAGCCTGCCCAGGTCGTTTGCTCGACCTGTGCGGCCAAGGCAGCGTCGATTTGTCCCACGTGGAAATCCTCGTGCTGGACGAAGCCGACCGCATGCTCGACATGGGCTTTGTCCATGACGTGAAAAAGGTCCTCGCCCGCCTGCCGGCCAAACGTCAGAACCTGCTGTTTTCGGCAACGTTCTCCCAGGACATCACTGCCTTGGCTGGCAAGCTGCTGCACAACCCCGAGCGCATCGAAGTCACGCCACCGAACACCACGGTCGAGCGTATCGAGCAACGTGTGTTCCGCCTGGCCGCCAGCCACAAGCGCTCGCTGCTGGCGCACCTGATCACCCACGGTGCCTGGGAACAGGTGCTGGTGTTCACTCGCACCAAGCACGGCGCCAACCGCCTGGCCGAGTACCTGGACAAGCACGGCCTCACCGCCGTCGCCATCCACGGCAACAAGAGCCAGAACGCGCGCACCAAAGCCCTGGCCGACTTCAAGGCCGGTACCGTACGTATCCTGGTGGCCACCGATATCGCCGCACGCGGCCTGGATATCGACCAGTTGCCACACGTGGTCAACTTCGAGCTGCCAAACGTCGATGAAGACTATGTGCACCGTATCGGCCGTACGGGCCGTGCCGGTCGTTCGGGCGAGGCCATTTCGCTGGTCGCGCCGGACGAAGAAAAACTGCTGAAAAGCATCGAACGCATGACCAAGCAGAAAATCGCCGACGGCGACCTGATGGGCTTCGATGCCAGCGCCGTGGAGGCCGAGAAGCCAGAAGCGCGCGAACGCCCAGACGTGCGTAACCCACGCAACCCACGCGGCCCCAAAGGCGATGGCCCGAACGGCGGCGGTGGTGGCGGTGGTCGTCGCGACAAAGGCAAGGACAAGGGCAAGGAAAAATCCGCGACCAGCAGCCGTGGCGAACGCCCGGCCCGTGAGCAGAAGCCCCGTGAAGGTACCCCGGCCCGCGAACAGCGCCAGCCGAGCCAGCCACCACGCGCCGCGGCCGACCGTGCCCCGGACGAGTTCCTTGACGACGATATCGATAACTTCGGTAACCGCGTTGACTACGTACCCCAGGCCAAACCGGCTCAGGGCCGTGGCCGTCGCCCAGGGGCTCCGGCCCAGGGTGCAGGCGCTCCACGTAGCGGCCAGCCACAGGGCGGTCGTCAGAACGCACCGCGCAACAGCAGCGGCGGCACCACCGGTACCCCGCCTGCCAAGCGCAGCGGCCCGCGTAATGGCGCACCGCGTGACGGCCAGGCCCGTCGCGAAGACTCGCGCAGCAACAACCGCCGCCCGGCCCGTGACGATCAGCCTCGTTCGTCCGAGCCTGCGGTACAAAACCCGCGTGGTGGCCCGGCGCCGAAGATCATCCACAAGGAGTCGAAAGCGGATCGCTTCCCGACACCTGAGCAGTTGGACCAACTGCCAGGCCGTCCTCGTGGTGAGAAACCAGCGCTGCTGACTCGCAACCGCTGATTTTCTGTGGGAGCTGGCTTGCCTGCGATGGCATCAACCCGGTGCACCTGATGTACCGAGTTGCCTGCATCGCAGGCAAGCCAGCTCCCACATTGACTGCATTTCAGACACAAAAAAACCGGATCTCAGAATCCGGTTTTTTGTGTACAGGCAGAAATTACTTCTGCTTCACGCCTTCCAGCGAGATGTCCAAGTCGACAGTCTGCGAAGTCGGGCCTGGGCCTTTCACGCCGAAGTCGTTCAAGTCAATCGTGGTCTTGGCGTTGAAGCCGGCACGTTCGCCGCCCCATGGATCCTTGCCTTCACCGTTGAAGGTGGCCTTGAAGGTCACAGGCTTAGTCACACCGTGGAACGTCAGGTCGCCAGTCACATCAGCTGTCTTTTCGCCAGTGGATTTGACGGCGGTAGACACGAACTTGGCATCGGCAAATTTGGCCACATCGATGAAGTCTTTGCTGGCGATGTGCTTGTCACGTTCTGCGTGGTTGGACCACAGGCTGGCGGTTTTCACGTCGACCGCGATTTTGCTGGCTTCAGGCTTGGCTGCGTCCCAGCTGAAAGTGCCATCCCAGTCCTTGAAGGTACCGTGGATGTAGCTGTAGCCCAGGTGGCTGATTTTCCAATCGATGAAGGCGTGCTGGCCTTCTTTATCGATCTTGTAGTCAGCGGCCATCGCCGAACCTGCGGACAGCAGGGCAGAACCGATTGCCAGCGCAGCGAGTGTTTTTTTCAACATGCTTTCTATTCCTTGTGAGTCGAGGTTGAACATCAGGCTTTGCGTCCCAGCATTCGCGTAAGGGTCGCATCACGATCGATAAAGTGGTGTTTCAGTGCCGCCACGCCGTGCAAGCCGGCGAAGACCACCAACACCCAGGCCAGGTACAGGTGCACCCAACCGGCGGTATCTGCCTGGTCCGGTAGACCGGAAACCAGCGCAGGAATTTCAAACAGCCCAAACACCGGAATACCGACACCGTCTGCGGTGGAAATCAGGTAACCGGCAATCATCACGGCAAACAGCCCGAGATAAAGGAACGCGTGCCCAAATGCGGCACCGATCCGCGTCATGCGGCTATAGCTGGCCAGCGGTGGTGGTGGCGGGCTGACCAGGCGCCAGACGATCCGCACCAGCATGATGGCGAACAGCGTGATGCCAATGCTTTTGTGCAAGTCGGGCGCATCTTTGCGCCAGGCGCTGTAGTAGTCGAGGCCGACCATCCACAAGCCCAAGGCAAACAAACCGAACACCACCAGGGCGACGCCCCAGTGCAGAACCATGCTGACCCAACCATAGCGGGCCGGCGAATTGCGTAGCTGCATGTACTTAATCCCGTAAGAACTGTGCCCAAGACTAGCGCTTTACCTATCGAATTAAAGCGGAAAATTTTGCTTTGAAATATCGAGAAATACGATAAAGAGGCTATGCATCATAAATTAACAAGGGATTAAGACTATTCCCAAGAAACGTGACAGACCGTCCTGCATTTACCGCCAATTTCCCCACAATGGCTTGTGAGCCAAGCCACCATTGCATAGGCTTGCGCGATTGTTTCGCCTGCGCCGGCCGCAGGACCGCTTCGAGGAGATCACCGATGGGCTTGAACAACCAGTGGATGCAACGCGACCTCGCGGTGCTGTGGCATCCCTGCACCCAGATGAAAGACCACCAGCAATTGCCGCTGGTGCCCATCAAACGCGGTGAAGGCGTATGGCTGGAAGACTTCGAAGGCAAGCGCTACCTCGATGCCGTCAGTTCCTGGTGGGTCAATGTATTCGGCCACGCCAACCCACGTATCAACCAGCGCATCAAGGACCAGGTCGACCAGCTGGAGCACGTGATCCTCGCCGGCTTCAGCCATCAGCCGGTGATCGAGCTGTCCGAGCGCCTGGTCGCAATGACGCCCGAAGGGCTGACCCGCTGCTTCTACGCCGACAACGGTTCGTCCTGCATCGAAGTGGCGCTGAAGATGAGCTTTCACTACTGGCTCAACCGCGGCCAGCCGAATAAAAAGCGCTTCGTCACCCTCACCAACAGCTACCACGGCGAAACCATCGCCGCGATGTCGGTGGGCGACGTGCCGCTGTTTACCGAGACCTACAAGGCGCTGCTGCTCGACACGATCAAAGTGCCGAGCCCGGACTGCTACCTGCGCCCCGAAGGCATGAGCTGGGAGGAACATTCGCGCAACATGTTTCTGGCCATGGAACAGACCCTGGCCGAGCACCACGACACCGTCGCCGCCGTGATTGTCGAGCCGCTGATCCAGGGCGCCGGTGGCATGCGCATGTACCACCCGGTGTACCTCAAGCTGCTGCGCGAAGCCTGCGACCGCTATGGCGTGCACTTGATCCACGACGAAATCGCCGTGGGCTTTGGCCGCACCGGCAGCATGTTCGCCTGTGAACAAGCCGGCATCCGCCCGGACTTCCTGTGCCTGTCCAAGGCCCTTACCGGAGGTTACCTGCCGCTGGCCGCCGTGGTCACCACCGAAGAGGTCTACAGCGCCTTCTACGACGATTACCCCACACTGCGTGCCTTCCTGCACTCCCACAGCTACACCGGCAACCCGCTGGCCTGTGCGGCGGCGTTGGCAACGCTGGATATCTTTGAAGAAGACAACGTCATCGAGAACAACAAGGCCCTGGCCCAGCGCATGGCCACCGCCACCGCGCACTTGGTGGACCACCCTCACGTATCCGAAGTGCGCCAGACCGGCATGGTGCTGGCCATCGAGATGGTGCAGGACAAAGCCACCAAGGCCGCCTACCCGTGGCAGGAGCGCCGTGGCCTGAAGGTCTTCGAGCATGCTCTGGAGCGCGGTGCGCTGTTGCGGCCATTGGGCAGCGTGGTGTATTTCCTGCCGCCGTATGTGATTACACCCGAACAGATCGACTTTCTGGCCGAGGTGGCCAGCGAAGGCATCGATATCGCCACTAACAGCAAGGTCAGTGTGGCGGTGCCGAAAGACTTCCACCCAGGCTTCCGCGACCCAGGCTGATTGCCCAAATCCTTGTAGGAGCGAGCTTGCTCGCGAAGGCATTCCAGGCGCACCGCTGCGTCGGATGTACATTTTTCGCGAGCAAGAACTAGGCGTCCCCCTCGCTCCTACATAAACAACCTCTTCAGAGAACAGACATGAGACTGTCCCGCTTTTTCACCGACACCCCGCTGAGCCTCGGTGATCACGAACTGCCCGAAGCCCAGGCGCATTACATCAGCCGTGTGTTGCGCATGACTGAGGGCGATGCCGTGCAATTGTTCGACGGCTCTGGCCAGGAGTTTCGTGGCACCTTGCTGGAAGTCGGTAAAAAACGCGTCACCGTGCAACTCACCGATAGCTTTGCCGGCCAGGCCGAATCTCCCCTGCACATTCACCTCGGCCAGGGCCTGTCCCGGGGCGAGCGTATGGATTGGGCGATCCAGAAGGCCACTGAACTGGGCGTCAACGCGATCACACCGATCTTCAGCGACCGCTGCGAAGTTCGCCTCAAGGACGAACGCGCCGACAAGCGCTTGCTGCACTGGCGCCAGGTGGCAATCAGTGCGTGCGAGCAGTGTGGGCGTTCGACGGTGCCGGTGATTCACCCACCGCTCTTGCTGGCAGACTGGCTCAAGCAAACCGAGGCGGATTTGAAGCTGGTGTTGCACCCGGTGGCACAGCCGATGATCAGCCACGCCAAGCCATCCAGCTTGGCGTTCTTGATCGGTCCCGAAGGGGGGCTCACCGATAATGAAGTCGAGACCGCCCAAGACGCCGGCTACCACGCCGCTCGCCTCGGCCCGCGGGTGTTGCGTACCGAGACCGCCCCCGTCGTCGCACTATCCGTCGCCCAACAACTCTGGGGCGACTTCTAAACCCAATCAAAGGTGGGAGCTGGCTTGCCTGCTCCCACAGTTCTATCGCGTAACCCCAGATTTACTCCACCGGGTCACTCACCGGCTTGGCGATGATCGCCTTCAACTCGCTGGTCATCGGGAACTCCAGGTTCAAGCCCTTGGGCGGAATCGGCTGCTCGAACCAGCGCTGGTAAATCCCGTTGATTTCCCCCGAGCGGTACAGATCGCCCAGGGTTTCGTTGACCACCGCCAGAAACTGCGGGTCATCCTTGCGCACCATGCAGCTGTAGATCTCCCGCGACTGTTCCTTGCCTACCACCACCCAATGATGCGGGTCCCTGGCCTTGGCGCGCTCGCCGTAAAGCAGGGCGTCATCCATATAGAACGCTACCGCCCGGCCGGTTTCGAGCATCTTGAACGCTTCGCCATGATCCCTGGCGCTGATCACGAATATATTGCTCTGATGCTCGGCGTTATAGCGTTTGAGAAACCGCTCGTTGGTAGTGCCGGCGGTAGTCACTACGTGCTTGCCCTTGAGGTCAGAAAAGCCATTGATGCCACTGTCCTTGGCCGTCAATAACTGCCCTTTGACATAGATAAACCCATAGGAAAACGCCACCTGCTTCTGTCGATCGGCTGTCACCCCAGTGGAGCCACACTCCAGGTCGACGGTGCCGTTCTGCACCAATGGAATACGCGTCTGGGACGTCACCAGGCGATACTTCACCCGCAACTTCGGCAGGCCGGTTTTTTCCCGAAGGCGCTCGATGATTCTGTGCGTGAGGTCCACCGAATAGCCCATTGGCCTGCCGCTTTGATCGCCTATATACGAGAACGGCACTGACGAATCACGATAGCCGACAGAAATTTGTTGGGTCGTGGTGATTTTTTTCAAGGTTGCGCTGACGTCGTCCGCCAGCGCCAGATGCCCTCCCAGCGCCAGCGAAACAAAAGCACACGCCTTGAAAATGCAACGGGTAGCCACTTTTCCTGGCATCAGGCGATACCACTGGCCACGGGCCGGGCTGCCGTTCGAACCAGTGTCACGCCTAACCAGACATCATTATTCATCGTTGTACGCTCCGCTAATTAGCGATCAGGCCGCCCTGGGAAGAAATACATGGGCGTCGATCGAGGTGGGCCGTTCGGCAATCATTTCGGCCAACAACTGGCCACTGGCACACGCAAGCGTGAAACCGAGGGCGCCGTGCCCGAGGTTGAGCCACAGATTGCGATAGGAACTGGCGCCAATCAGTGGCAGGCCCGTGGGCGTCGCTGGCCGCATACCTGCCCATTCAACCGCAGCGTCGTAATTTCCGGCCATCGGAAATGTCTGGCGGGCCAAGCGTTTTACGACCGCCAGACGCTTAGGCTCTGGTGCGCTGTTGAAGCCCACCATGTCGACCATCGCGGCGACGCGCAACTGCTCGCCGATTCGGGCATAAACAGTCCTGCGATCGTAATCCGTCACGCTGATCTTCGGCGCACAGTGATGTTCGCCGATGGGTACACTGAGGCTGTAGCCCTTGAGGGGGTAAAGCGGTAAACGCATCCCCGGCAACCCCAGGCTCGAACTGTTATGGCCTGCCGCCAGAATGAGGTTCTCTACAGGCAGGACTTCATCTTCAAGCTCCACCGCCACGACCGCACCAAATGCCTCATGAATACGTTGCACCTTGCGCCCGTACACAATGCGGCAACGTCCCGACGCCTCCAATTCCCCGCCTAGCAGCTGGCAAAATGCATGGCAATCGGCGACTTCTTCGGTAGGGTTGTAAATACCTCCGATAAAGGTGCCCTCCATCAGCGACGGCTCAAGCTTGCGGCAGTCTTCGGCCGATAGCACCTGTTGCTGGAGGGGGTCTGTCAGTTTGCGCCGCGCCTCTGCGAAGCTGTCTTCGGAGCGGAAGGTCAGCAGTTTTCCATTGCGTTTCCAGTTGAACCCCTCCAGATGGTCCTCTACCCGCCAACGGTTCAACACGTCCTGGCTCATCGACGCCAGGCGAAGCAAATGCGCGGAGTTGGTGCGGTTGACAGAGGTGCGGCATGCCCCAAGGAAGGACGCAAGCCAGCGCCATTGCGATAGGTCCAGCCGGGGTCTGAGTTTCAGGGGCGACTCCGACCGTAACAGCAGACTGAGTGCCTGCAGCGGCACGCCGGCATCGGCAAGGGGTGTGACATAGCGATACGACAGTTGGCCACCGTTCGCGAAGCTGCTGGCATTGCCCAACTTTTTTTGCGCTTCGACCAGAGTGACTTCCATGCCTGCACGCACACATGCATAGGCACTCGCCAAGCCAATGACGCCGCCGCCGATGATACATACTCGCCTTGCCATATTGACACCTCACATGGATTGAAACGAATTCCAGAGTAGGTTCCAGTGACAAAAGTTGAACAATGAATAAAGGTAAGCGACCCATAAGTTGAGGTTATGAACTTTCATGCGCTTGCGACATATAGAAATCTTCCAGGCCATCCGGCAGACGGGCTCCGTCAGCGCCGCCGCGCAGTTGCTTCATGTCTCGCAACCCGCGGTAACCAAGGTATTGCAACACGCCGAATTGCAACTGGGCTTTCCTTTGTTTCTAAGGGTGCGCGGCAAATTGCAGCCCACCTCGGAAGCTCTGGCCCTGGAAAGTGAAGTAGAGAAAGTGACGACGAGCCTGCAGGGGGTGCAGCGGCTGGCCAAGAGCTTGCGCCATACGCCTGAGCAAAGTGTGCGCATTGGGGCGATCCCCGCGCTGGCGCAGTCACTGCTGCCTCCCTCCATTCTGGAGTGGAAGCGCAGCTACCCGGACATCGCCTGCGAGCTGTCCAGCGACCATAGCCGCGAGCTCGTGCAGCAGTTACTGATGCGTGAAATCGACCTGGCGTTGACCCTCAATTTCTCCGGCCACCCGGGCCTCACCACCCAGATACTGGCGAACGGAGCGCTGGTGGCGTTGGCCTCAAAAGGCTACTGGCCTGAATCTGAATCACACAAGGCACTGCCGTTGGCCGACCTGGCAAGTACGTCGCTGATCGGCCTTTCCAGCGCCGATCCGTTGGCGGCAAAGCTCGACAACTATCTGGAAAACGTCAGCCCACCACCACAAATAAGCATTTCCGTACAAACCTATTCCCTGGCCAGGGCGATGGTCGAATCGGGCGCGGGCATAACGGTCATCGATCCCTTCACCGCCCTCAGTGCCTCCACGGCGACCGTGTGTATCCGTACGCTCACGCCACCCCTGCCGATTACCCTCTACGCCTTGACCCGCGCCCACGAACCGCCACCGCATATGTTGGCCGACCTGCTACAGATTTTCGGCACTCGGGCGCGTGAGTTGCTGGACCTCCCGCAGGTCAGAGCACGTAATGCATGATCGCCACAAAATGCAGCAGGCTGCCGCCGATCACAAACAAATGCCAGATGCCATGGGAATGGCGCAAGCGATCCTCCAGGGCAAAAAAGATAATGCCTACGGTGTACAGCACCCCACCCGACGCCAACCAGATAAACCCGGCCGTGCCCAGCGCCGCCATCAGCGGTTTGACCGCTACCAGTACGATCCAGCCCATCACGGCGTAGATCACGATGGACAGAATCCGCGCCTCCGAGCGCGGCTTGATCTCCTGCAGGATGCCGATCACCGCCAGCCCCCAGACAATCCCGAACAGCGTCCAGCCCCACGGCCCGCGCAGGGTCACCAGGCAGAAGGGTGTGTAGCTGCCGGCGATCAACAGGTAAATGGAAAAGTGATCGACCTTCTGCATGATCGCTTTTCGCCGGCCCTGCACGCTGTGGTACACCGTTGACGCGCTGTACAGCACCATCAGGGTAAAGCCATAAATCGCCACGCTGACGATCTTCCAGGGGCTGCCGTCCAGGCTCGCCACCACCAACATCCACACGGCGCCAATACAGGCCGCGACTGCACCGAGCAAATGGCTCCAGGCGTTGAATCGTTCCCCGTGGTACATCTGTCACTGACCTCCCGTCACCCTCAAGAACAGGCGGACAAGCGTCCTGCCTTGCGCATCAGAGTGCAAGCGGCACGTGACGTTCCGGCGACGACAGCCGGATTTACGGGCACAATCGAGCGCAATCGAACAAGAGCCCAAGGCCATGCTGATCGACGAAGAATTCACCCTCAAGAAGCTGGAGATCTTCCTGGCGTTCATGCGCACCGGCAACCTGGCCCGCGCCGCCGCCGAGCTGCAAACCAGCAATGTCAGCGTGCACCGCGCCATCCACTCGCTGGAAAGTGCCCTGCGCTGCCCGCTGTTCAAACACGAGGGGCGCAACCTTACCCCGCTGGAAAGCGCCTACGTGCTCGAAGAGCGTGCGCAGAAACTGGTGGCGGATGTGGTCGACAGCGTGCGCCTGACCCGCGAAGCCGCTGGGTTCTCGGCCGAACGTTTCAAGCTCGGCTCGCTGTATTCGCTGACGGTCAAAACCGTACCGCAATTGATCATGGGCCTGAAAATCCGGCGCAGCGAACTCAATATCGACCTGATCCTGGGCTCCAACTTCGACCTGCTCTACAAGCTCAAGAACATGGAAGTGGACGCGATCCTCATCTCCCTCGACGAACACGCCCACGACCCCGACTGTGAGCAGATCGCGCTGTTCAGCGATGACATCTTCCTCGCCACCCCGGCCGATTCGCCCCTGGACCGCAATCAGGAAATCGACCTGGCCGACGTGTGCGATGCCACCTTTATCACGCTCACCCAGGGCTTCGCTACGCACCAGGACGGCAACCGCGTGTTCCATCAGGCAGGGTTCGAACCGAAGGTGGCGATGCAGGTGAACGATATCTTCACCTTGCTGAGCATGGTCAGTTCAGGGGTGGGTTATGCGCTGCTGCCTGGGCGGATCGCGGCGGTGTATGAGAACCGCGTGAAGCTGATACCGCTGCAGCCCAGGTATCGGTTGCAGCAGCAAATCGGTGTGGTGTTTTTGAAAGCCAAAGAGCGCGATCCGAACTTGCTGGCGTTGTTGGCGGAGTGTCGGATGTATGCCAATCGCCAAAGCTGAGGACGATCGCTCCCACGCTCTGCGTGGGAGCGCAGTTTAGGACGCTCCGCGTCCGCTTTTTGAGACCGTGCCGCAGAGCGGCACAAGAGGCGTTCCCACGCGGAGCGTGGGAACGAGCATCCCCTGTCAGCCCACCAACCCACGCATCAGCAAAAACAACAACGACGGCCCCAGCAAGCACCCCAGCGCCGTATAGAACGCCGCCGTCAAACACCCATAAGGCACCAGCTTCGGATCTGTCGCCGCCAGGCCGCCCGCCACGCCGCTGGAGGTGCCCATCAAGCCACCGAAGATCACCGCGCTACGTGGGTTGTTCAGCCCGATCAGCGGTGCCACGAACGGCGTCATCACCATGACGAGAATGGCCTTGATCAACCCTGCGGCAATGGACAGCGCCATCACCTCGGAGCTGGCCCCAATCGCCGCGCCGGTCACCGGGCCGACGATATAGGTCACGGCCCCGGCGCCGATGGTGGTGAGGCTCACCGCATCGGTGTACCCGAACGCCATCGCCACTCCTACCCCGGCAACGAACGACGAGCCCACGCCGACAAACAGCGCCAACACACCCACGAAGCCCGCGCGTTTGAGCTCATCGACACTCACGCCAAACGCCGTGGCGACAATGGCAAAGTCCCGCAGCATCGCACCACCGAGCAGGCCGATGCCCGACAACAGTGGAATGTCCACCACACCCTTGGAACCACCGGTAAACGCACCGCCCACATACGACAGCGCCAACCCCAGCAGAATGGCAATGGCCGAACCATGCAGGCGGCCCTTGGTGAAGGTATCGGAGATCCAATAGGACACCCACATGGTCAGGCCGATCACGGCAAAACCACTGATCAAGCCGTAGCCGGTGATCACTTTCATCATCGATTCGTACATGGCGATCACCCGGCTTCTTTGGTGGGAACAGGAGTAACCGGCTCGCGGTTACCGATACGCACCAGCACGGGCACCAGGGCAAAGCCAAGCACCACGGCGAGGGTCCCGGCCAGAATCGCCATCGGCCCACCGCTGATGGCGCCATATACGTTTTGCTGGGCAGCCATCGCCACCACAATCGGGATATACACCGCCGCCCAGAAACTCACGCCTTGCTCTGACTTGCCGGTAAACAGGCCGCGTTTGCTCAGGTAGCTGCCCAGGCCGATCAACAGCAGCATGGCGATACCCACCCCGCCGACGTTGGCCGGAATACCCAGCAGCTTGCCCAGCAGTTCACCCACAAACAGCCCTGCCAACGTGCAGAACGCCAAAAAAGCCACACCGTAGATAATCATGGTTGTTGTCCTCAAAGTGCTCGTTCGAAATTGTTGTTTTTGTGCTTCGAAAGCCTTGGGTACTGCGTTATCGGTGGCGGCGTTCCTCCTCTTGCAGCAGGGCCTGCAAGGTGTCCAGGCGGGCGCCTTCGCAGGCGATCACCGTGCCTTGTTCAAACACACGGCGTGACAGACCGGTGAGCACCGCGCCCGGCGGCAGTTCGATTTGCAGGCGCACACCGCGCTCGTAGGCGCTTTGCACCGTGCCGCGCCAATCGACGACGCGGCACATATTGAAGGCCAGGTCGTCACGCAAGTGTTCGGGGTTGTGGATAGGCCGTGCGCGGGTGCTGCTCAGGTAAGTGATGCGCGGTGCCTTGAGTGGGACGAAGGCTTGGAACAGAGCCTGGGCGGGTGGCTCAAGCAACGAGCAGTGAGACGGCACGCTCACGGCCAGGCGCTTGGCGACGCCGTTGCCTTTGATGCACTCGGCGACCCGCTTCATCGCTTCGTTGCTGCCGGCGATGACGGTCTGGTTATCGGCATTGATATTGGCCAGGTACACCGGCATTTGTGGGCTGTGGATATCCGCCAGCAAGGCCTCGACGCTGGCCAGATCAGGACCGATCAGCGCGGTCATGCCATAGCCCTGTGGATAAGCCTGCTGCATCAATTCGCCACGCAAGCTGACCAGTTTTATCGCATCAGCAAAGCCCAGGGAGCCGGCGATCACCGCAGCTGGGTAGGCGCCGATGGACAGGCCCGCCACATAATCCGGCGTGCACGCCAATTGCCGCGCATGGGCCACGCCGGCGATCAACAGGCACAGCTGCACAGCCCGCGTCGACTCAAGCGCTTGCGTCGAATCGAGCTGACGAACGTCTTCACCCAGGGCATCACTGGCCTCTTGCACAATGTCGGCCGGCAACGCCTGGAGCATGCCGCTGCGTTGGGCGCCCTGCCCCGGAAACACCAGAAGGCTGCTCATGCCACGGCCTGCCAAGGGTTGAGCACAAGGTGCGCACCGCTGACGGTCTTGAGCAGTACACGGCGTGAGGAGCCGGCCCATTCGCGCAAGGCGACGGCGCCGAAAGGGGTTTGCAGTTGCAGGTCGACGGCGCAGGGCGCGGTGTCCAGGATCGCCAACAACGCTTGCGCCTCGCTACGCCCCAAAGGATTGGGCGTGCACAGAATCAAATCCAGGTCACTTTGGGCATGCAGCGCTTCAATGCCACTGGCCAATTCAAACCCGGCACTGCCGCTGACGCCCCAGTCTTGCTGCGCCAGCACCGGGCGCAGTTGATCGAGGGCCCGCAGCGCTGGTAAATCCCGTGGCGAGAGCACCTCTCGCAAAGCTTGCGGCGACACCCGTCGTTGCACCGCCGCCACAGGCATCCGGGCGGCAAAACGCTGCTCACGCAAACGCCCACGTACACCGACCGCCACATGGCCCGGCTCGGCGATGGCGCGCCGCACCACCACTGGATGCCCGGCACGGATCGCATCCCGCACCCAGGCTGGGGCATCGGCAGGCAGATGCGCCAGGGTCATGCCCCAGAGCAAGTCGTGGGCGTTCACCATTGCTCCCGCAACAGCTGGCGCACGTGGCTGGAGGCAGCCCGGTTGGTCGCGCCGAGGCGTGAACTCAAGTCGGTACTGCCGATATCCTTGACCGCCTGCACCAGGCAATCGTGAACCCGCGCCACGTCATCCGCCGTGGGCTGTTCAATCTGGGTGACTGTCAGCGTCTCCCACAGCAAACCCAGGCTGGCATAGCTGTCGATGTCATAGGCCATCGGCGGCACACTGGCGGCCAGGGCTTCCAGCTCTTCGACGCTGCGCAAGGTCACCCGGGCGGCCGAGGCTTTGCCCATGGCATGCACCATCACGCCAGGGTCGCGCAGGGCGATCAGGCGATTGGCCTGGTAGCCGTGGGCGAGGAACGCGCCCGACATGGCCTTGCCCACCAGCAGCGCGATCACCGGGTGACCGGCAAGCCGGGCACGAGCGTAGCTGTCAGCGGCAGCGGCCAGGGCCTGATGAATGCCCAAGGCTTCTTCGCGACGGCCATAAGCTTGGCTGGGTACGTCGACGATGGCGATGATAGGACGCTTGTCACCCCGGGCGATGGCTTCGTCCACCGCCTGGGCCAAGCCCCAGCCTTCCAGCAGGCCGACTTCGCCATGGCGGGCGCGGGGGAAGCGGTTGTGCGGGTCGGGAACCACGGCGATATAGCGCACCGCCTGTTCACCCAATACTCCGTCCGCCACTTTCAATGAGCCCGGCAAACCCTCAACGGGCGTTGCGTTGGCGCTCAACGCGTTGAACCACTGCGAGCCTCTCATGAGCGTTCTCCCTGATATAGGCCGCGAACAGTCGCCGGCTCGATTTGCGCGCTCGCGTCCAGTTCGGCCAGGCGCGCCAGGTAGAAATCAGCGCGCCGGCTGCGAGGTTGTACGGGCACACCTTGCTGCAACAGTGCGCTGACGGTCTGCTGGATCTGCGCCACATCGTCCGCCACATAACGGTCGGCCAAGCCGCTGTTGAAGCGTTGTTCGCCACCGGTAAGGCTCCAGATAAAAGGCCGGTCGCGGGAGTCGTATTCCTCCAGGCCCGCCTCCTGTTCGATCACTTGCGGGCCATTCAAACCCAGGCGTGCTTCGCGAGTGACCACCAGGTAACTGCACAAGCCAGCCGCGATGGACATGCCCCCAAAGCATCCGACACTGCCGGCCACCACACCGATCACCGGCTGGTACTGGCGCAGGTCGACAATCGCCGCGTGGATATCGGCAATCGCGGCCAGGCCGAGGTTGGCTTCCTGCAAACGTACGCCGCCCGTTTCCAGCAGTAGCACCGCGCAGGTGGGAATGCCGTTGCGGTTGTCATCGGCGGCCAGTTCCAGCGCACCGGCGATCTTTGCACCGCCGACCTCACCCAGGCTGCCACCCTGAAAATTGCCTTCGATAGCGGCAATCACCACAGGCTTGGCGCCGATGCTGCCCTTGGCGATCACCACGCCGTCATCGGCCTGGGGCACCACGCCTTGGCGGCTGAGCCACGGCGACATGATTCGCTGGAACGGGTCGATCAACTCGCGGAAGGTGCCCGCATCCAACAGCGCCTTGGCGCGCTGCCGGGCACCGAGCTCCACAAAGCTGTGTTTGGCGAGTAAGTCAGTCATGGCCGATCTCCTCGAAACCTTGCTCCAGGCGCAAACGCACTACGCCGGGCGTGGCACCGAAGTCGTGGATATCAATGTTCAGGGCCGGCAGCGTCTGCTCCTGGAAGATGCGTTCGAACAGGTGCTGCCAGCGTTGCTGCGCGCCATTGACTGAGGTTTGCACCTGAATGGTCAGGGTGCCGGGCGTACCCGGTTCCAGCAGCACTTCCAGGTCGCCCGAGCCGACGCAACCTACCAGCGCACGGCCTTTGGGGGGCTGCCCGGCGGGGAATTCAAAGGACAAGGTTTCCATCACAACGCTCCGTCGAGGCGGTCGATAAACAGGCAGGCGGCCAACAGGTCGGCGGCGCCACCGGGGGAGGCATTCAAGGCAAGCAGTTGCAGGTCCAGCTCATGCAGTTGGCGGCGTCCGGCGAGGGTTGCGCTGCCACCGGCGTCGAGCACGGCCTGGGCGCCCTGTTGCATGGCGGCCAAGCCTTCGGTACCGGCGCGGTAGAGCACGCAGGTGTCCGCCAGGTCCGTCATGATCGCCAGCAAGGCATCCAGGCGAGCGTTCTGTTCACCGGCGTTTGCGCGGCGGCTCTTGTGCAGTTGCGGCAGGCCGCGTTGGGTCACCGAGGGGAAGCCGAGTTGCGCTTCTTCACGGGCACCGCGTGCGCCGTAGCGCTGGGCGACCTGGGCGCCATGGCTCATGGGCTGCGGTGCGTAACGGTCGTTGAGCAGCGCCAGTTTGGCGGCGGTCAGGGTTATGGCATGCGGTTCCAGGGCCGCCGCCGCGGTGAGCAAACCCAGCGCCCAGATCGCACCGCGATGGGTGTTCACGCCCTGGGTGGTAGCGAGCATGGCCTGCTCGCCTTCCCGGCCAATACGCCCGAGCGCTTCGCGCAGGGGCAGGCCGACTTCGCCGATGTCGAGCGCGGCCTCGGCCATTTCCTTGAACATCGGCCACAGCGACAGCGCCGAGGCGTGCATCAGCCCCAGGTGCAAATCGCTGTGAGCGCCGTTGCCGCGCCGGTCTACCAATGCGGGTTTAGGCGACAAATCCGCTTCATCGATCAGCGCATCGACGGCCATGTCCGCGAGGCGATCGGCGAGGCTGAGTTCATGCAGTTTGAGCGCGCGCATTTACCAGCTCCTGAATTTGGCGGGCGGGTTGTACAGGCCACCAGACCACTCCACCAGGTCGGCCACGCTCTTGGCAGCCAACAACTCGCGGGTGGCGTCGGTGCGGCGAATACCCAAATCTTCGGGCAAGGCAATCAAGCCTTCGCGACGCATGCGCGCCGTGTCCTTGGGGTTGTGGCGCATGCCGATGGCGGTCACCCCGGCGACGGCGGCGATCATCGCCTGGCGTTCTTCCAGGGAGCGCGCCTTGTACAGGTAGGCGATGCCTTCTTCGGTGAGCAAGTGGGTGACGTCGTCACCGTAGATCATGATCGGCGCCAGGGGCATGCCGCTTTTGCGCGCCACTTCCACCGCGTCCAGGGTGTCGACGAAGGTCGGTTTGCCGCCCTCCTGGAAGGTCTCGACCATCTGCACCACGAGTTTTTTGCCGCGCTCAAGCAGGGCTTCTGGCGCATCGTCGTGGCGCATATCCAACCAGGCCGGCGTGCCATGACGGCGGCCGCGTGGGTCGTGGCCCATGTTCGGCGCGCCACCGAAACCGGCGAGGCGGCCACGGGTCACGGTGCTGGAATGCCCGTCGCCATCTACTTGCAGGGTTGCGCCGATAAACAGGTCCACGGCGTATTGGCCGGCGAGTTGGCAGAACATGCGGTTGGAGCGCATCGAACCATCGCGGCCGGTGAAGAACACATCCGGGCGCGCGGCGATGTAGTTTTCCATGCCCAGTTCGGTGCCGAAGCAATGCACGCTTTGCACCCAACCGCTTTCAATCGCCGGGATCAATGTGGGGTGCGGGTTGAGGGTCCAGTTGCGGCAGATCTTGCCTTTCAGCCCCAGGGATTCGCCGTAAGTGGGCAGGATCAATTCGATGGCGGCGGTGTTGAAGCCGATGCCATGGTTGAGCGACTGCACATTGTGTTTTTCATAGATGCCACGGATCGCCATCATCGCCATCAGCACATGCACCGGCTTGATATGGCGCGGGTCGCGGGTGAACAGCGGCTCGATGTAGAACGGCTTGTCGGCCACCACCACGAAATCCACCCAGCTTGCGGGGATGTCGACGCGGGGCAAGTCGGTGACGTCATCCACCAACTGATTGACCTGCACAATAACGATGCCATCGCTGAAGGCGGCGGGCTCGATCAACGCCGGGCTGTCTTCGGTGCTGGCGCCGGTGTAGATGTTGCCGGCGCGGTCGGCCATGAAACCGGCGGAGAGCACCACGTTGGGGATCAGGTCCACCACCAGCCGTGCGTAGAGTTCGATGTAGGTGTGGATCGCGCCGATTTCCAGCAGGCCGTCTTCCAGCAACTGGCTGATGCGCAAAGATTGAGTGCCGGCGAAAGAGAAATCCAGCTTGCGGGCGATGCCCTTTTCAAACAGGTCCAAGTGCTCGGAACGGCCGACGCTGGGCATGATCATGTGCAAATCGTGGAGCGTGGCCGGGTCGGCCTTGGCCAGGGAGCGCGAGAGGAAGTCGGCCTGCTTCTGGTTGTTGCCCTCCAGCACCACGCGGTCGCCGGGGAGGATCAAGGCTTCAAGGGCCTCGACGATCTTGTCACTGGGCAACACCGCCCCGTCTGCGTATTTCTTGACCAGCCCGAGCCGCCGCTGCTTCTCGTCGCGCCGCCGCGTCCAGCGCGAGTCGGGGGTGATGGTTGTTGTCATGGTCGCTCCACGGGGTTTGCTGTCGTGGGCTGTACCTTAGGAGCGAATGTGCAGAGGCATCAATCAAGCTGGGTGCTGGATCGTTACGGCTGGAGTAACAGTGCAGCACCACGTCTGCGGTAATACATCGATGTGCTCAATATCGAGCAAGCCACCAGACTATTTAACGTCAGTATCCAACCCGGTGCCTTGGACCATACAGAGGCAAGCGTCCCTACATAGAGCACCAAGAGCACAACTAGTATGAGAAATAGACCCAGTCCGACCGACTCTCCCCATTTAGGGAATTTGTTACGGCACTCAAGCACCACAATGCTCAAAAAGGTGAACAAGAAGGTAATAAGCATGATTCCAAGCGCATGATCAGTTGCCACTACGCGGCCAGAGAGCTTCGAAATAAGGAAAAGAAAAATCATGGACAGAGAGGACAGCCATAACCAAACAAAGGCGTAATCAAGAATGTTGAACAACGCCCGTTTGAACTTCAACGCCTCGACCGCGTTCGGCTTTGTCACGAGTGCAACAGCCAGCAGACCAGACCCCAGCCCTCCAAGGGTCATGATGATGAAGTTGTTTAAAACGTTAATAGTGTCTTCGGGAACACCGACCAACTGGATCAGCAGTAGGATAATCACTGCACCTACAATGGAAATCATGCCCCCCCAAAGCGCACCACGCCCCTCAGCCAATGACCTGACTGCGGACGCTGTTGCGGTCACTGTCAGGCCCCATAAGATCAAAGCGCCGGTAACCATGTTGTAGAGAAATGAAAAACTGTTGCCTACTGCGCCAAGAAATTCCATCACGCCCACATCACTCCATCCCTAAAACTGAATCCTCCTTATCGGCCGTAGCACATAAAGCTTGATGTGGGGCTGGCTTGCCTGCGATGGCGGCCTGCCAGCCGACGCCTATCTACCTGACACCCCACAATCCAACTGTGGGAGCGGGCTTGCTCGCGAAGACGGCCTGACAGCCAACACAGTTATACCGAGTACATATCCATTGCTGCGGTAACGGCCACTTAGGGTTCCGCTCTGACAGCGGCTCACTTTTGAAAAGCCGGAATGCCGGCCCAGTCAAAAGTAAGCAAAACGCTCTTGCCCCACCACTCGGCACCTCGCTTAGGCTCGGTGTGCCCGAACACAGGCTTGAATCCGTGGGCCGCCGCCACGCGCCATCCATGGCGCGGGGCGGCTAACCCGGCGTCCTGCCGGGTTACCCACGAATTCAAGCCTGCGTTCGGCCAGCGTGGTTTAACGGGGCGCCTGAGATCAAGATCAAAAGCAGATCAAGAGCGACTCGCTTCGCATCGTGGTTACCGTCTGCTGTTACAACCCACAAAGTTGTGTAGATACCTATGGACATCGCAGACAAGCCACCCACATGGGTCGGTGGTGTTGGTTAGATAGCGGTCCCAAAGAGGGAACGATCAGTCCCTTTTTGGGACCGTTTCAAGTTGCTGGCGACGGGCTGATTTGCTCCAGTGCTCTATCCACCAGCAACTGACCCAACTCGGCCATTTGCTGGATCCCCAGCATGATGGCGCGCTGGGAAGTGTCCAAGTCGAAGGCCAGGTTGCAGGTGAGTGCGTTGAGGGAGGACAGGGTTTCGCTGGCGTTGACCAGTAGGGTTTCGGTGTCTTGGTGGGGGTTTACGGTGAAGAGGTGTGGATTGGGCGTAGGTTTGATCATGATGAAACTCCTAAACAGTTAGTAAGGAGCGCCATCGTTCGCTTGCACGCGAATGAGGGTGGCGACCGTGCGCAGGTGTGCAAGACCGGGCCTGTTTAGGACACCCAGCAGGTCCGAAGACCTCCTGCGCGCAGCCGCCATAAAGCAGCGAGCACAAAAAACGCCCGTTGTTTGGCTGGGCGTTTGTACGCCTAAACAGTTTCGTCGGACTTGCACGTCCGTGTCACCGTTTTTTGCGATGACGGAGCGAAGACTAGGCGTGCGGACCTCTCACCACAAGTTCATGCATAGCCCAAAATCTTGCGGGAAAAATCCTAAGACCACCTCCACCATCATCCTTCCGATAGGCAGCAAAGAATGCTCCGACAGGCTTTTCAGGTTGTTGCTCGGAACTCGCCTCCCTAACCTTTTCCATCCGAATCGTGCCACGGGCAGACATCATGAATCCGACCGTTAAACCCGATGCAAGGCCATTGCAGAGTGTGATGCATCACATCACAATCATGCCATGATCGTTAGCTGGAAACATAAGGGACTCAGGGCCTTCTATGAGACCGGTTCAACCAGAGGCATCAACGCAAATCATGCAAAGCGCTTGCGCCGCGTTCTGCTCATTCTGGACAAAGCCGAGCACCCAGATGCACTGGACCTGCCCGGCTGGCGCTTCCATCGTTTAAAGGGCGACCTGCTTGACTACTGGTCCGTCAGCATAAGTGGTAACTGGCGCATTATTTTTCGGATGTTCGACGATCAGGTCGAACTAGTCGACTATCTTGACTACCACTGAGTAGAGGCATTGATATGGGTATGCACAATCCACCTCACCCAGGTGAGATCCTGCTTGAAGATGTGATCCCTGCCTTGGGCATCACCATCACCGAGATGGCGAGACGCCTGGGTTTCGCCCGTGAGACTTTTTCAAGGATCTTGCATGGCCACGCCCCGGTCAGCCCGGATCTTGCCGTTCGGTTGGAGCGCGCGGGCGTGAGTACCGCCCAGTTATGGTTGTCGATGCAAAGTGCTTATGACTTGTGGCAGGCCGAGCACCGGGAGCAGCCAGTGATTGAACGGTTTGCGCGGATTGATTGAGACCTAGAGATGAGCGCAGCTCGTTGTGGGAGCTTGCCTACTCCCACATTGGTCGGTGGTGTTGGTTAGATAGCGGTCCCAAAGAGGGAACGATCAGCCCCTTTTTGGGACCGTTCCAAGTTGCTGGCGACGGGCTGACTTGCTCCAGCGCTCTATCGACCAACAACTGCCCCAACTCTGCCATTTGCTGGATCCCCAGCATGATGGTGCGCTGGGAAGTGTCCAGGTCGAAGGCCAGGTTGCAGGAAAAATCTGAGCGCTAGCCCATCACAACACCATCATGACCTTGACCTTCCCCAGGCCCTCCAGCGCATAACTGTGGTACTCATACACTTCCCCCTGAATAACCAGATGCAGGGTGCCACCCTCATTATTGACTTGAACATCGGGCTCTTTTGTTTTGAGAAAAGGAGGTGCAGACGCTAATGCGCTGAGTATTTCCTGATCACTTCCCAAATCCTTATGCACGTAGTACCTGTAGGAAAACCCCACCGTCGCACCACCTTGGCCATCTCGCGCACCATAGATCGACATACCGTTGCCTAGGGAGTGCTTCAACACCACTTCATCCAGGTCCGGTGTTCCGGGCGCCAGGACCCAACTGCCGCCGATATAGAGCAGGCAGATCACAAGCAGGCAATTACGCAGAACAGGTATGAGGCGCTTAGTGGCCTTGCGAAATGGCATATTCGATACCTCTTCTTATCCAATATTGGTCCTGTGGGTCGTCACCAAAAGGCTCACCGCCCCACCATAATCCAAAATCCGGACGAGTCGTTCTGGCGACGGTTTGAGCCACACCGGCGGCTCGCAGCAACACATTTTCGGGAATGCCCAGCACCGTGCCTGTGGCACCGTAATTGAAGTTACCAAAAGCTTCGTACTGACGCCCCTGCTTCTTGTAGTTCCAAGGGCCGGCCGCACGTACTTGGGAGTAAAACCAGGAATAGGCAAATGCCGAGCCGGGCTTGAGATGAATGCGTTTGGATTGGGATATCGCCATGTTTTCAAGAATTGAAACACCGGGCGGCATTAACGGTACGGCCATTTGCGAGTCCTTGCTGGCAGTGAGGAGTGCAGAAACTAGCCACTCCACTGCGGCCTGAAAACCCGCCTATTCCAAATTCAGAACTCGCCTACAGCAACTCCATCCTATTCCGACATATCGCCGATCATTTGCAAGCTAACTGATCGTTCCCATGCTCCGCGTGGGCATGCATCCTGTGACGCTCTGCGTCACCCTTGTGCTGACTGGCGGGACGCGGAGCGTCCCCGGCGGCATTCCCACGCGGAGCGTGGGAACGATCAGTCAGGCCAGGCCGGACTCTACCAGCAGCGCCTCAAGCCCCATCAAATCCGGCACCTTCGCCACCTGCTCGCCCACTTGCACTGCCGCCAGTTCCAGCGGGCATAGCGGCACGTCCACGTAGCTCAATTCGCTATCGAGCTTGTACGAACGCGGAATACCCTGGATCACCAGCGCAATGAATTTCAACGTCGGGCGCCCGCCCAGTGCATTCAACACCACGATACGTGAGCGTTCACCCGTCATGCTGGCTTCTCCGCAGGCCGCTTCAAAGCTGATCAACGGAATCTGCCGATCGCGCCACGTAACCTGCCGCAAGTACCACGGCGGCGCGTCGCTGGCCGGTTCGCCGCGCTGGAAGTCGATCAGCTCGGCCACGGCAACGTTGGGCAGCACCAGGTGGCGGTCGGCCAGGGGCAGTAGCAGGCCGGTGAGTTGGCTGGTGCGGTGCTCAAGCATGGGACTTGCTCCAGTAGGCGATGCTTTCCAGCAGTACCGACTCTTGGTACGGCTTGCCGAGGTAGTCGTTGACGCCAATGGCCATGGCGCGGTCGCGGTGTTTCTGGCCGGTGCGTGAGGTGATCATGATGATCGGCAAGCGCATCAGGCGTGGGTCGTTGCGTATCTGGATGGCCACTTCGAAGCCGTCCATGCGCGGCATTTCGATGTCGAGCAGCATCAGGTCTGGGGTGTGTTCTTCTAGGATGGCGAGGGCGTCGATGCCGTCCTTGGCGGTGAGCACGTTCATGCCGTTGCGCTCCAGCAGGCGGCTGGTGACTTTGCGCACGGTGACCGAATCGTCCACCACCAGTACCAGCAGCGGGCGTTTTTTCAGCGGGTCGTTGAGGGTCAGCGGCGCATCCACCGCCTGGGCCGGCAAGGCCGGTTGCCGGGCGCGGATGTGCGCGAGCAAGTCGATGATCAGCACCACATGGCCGTCGCCCAGGATGGTCGCGCCGGTCACGCCCTGCACCCCGGAGAACTGCGGCCCCAGGCCCTTGACCACAATCTCGCGGGTACCGGCCATGGCATCCACGTGCACCGCCACGCGGCGTTCATTGCAGTGCACCAGCAGCACCGGCACCGGCTGGTACTGGCCCAGCAGTTTCGGGCGACTGGCGGTGTGTAGCAGGTCGCCTAAGTAGAACAACTCGTAGCGCTGGCCGGCGTATTCATAGTGCGGCGGGTCTTGCTGGTAGTGCCCGGCCAATTCGTGGGGCAGCACGCGCACCAAGCCTTCGATGGTGTTGAGCGGGATCGCGTATTGGTCGTCTGCGCAGTGCACCATCAGCGCACGATTGACCGACACGGTAAACGGCAGGCGAATGCGAAAATGCACGCCCATGCCCGGCGTCGAGTCGATCACCATGGAGCCGCCGAGCTGGCGCACTTCTTCATGCACCACGTCCATGCCCACGCCGCGTCCGGAAATCTGGGTGATTTTTTCGGCGGTGGAAAAGCCCGGTTGCAGGATGAACTGCAACACGTCACGGTCGCTGATTTCTTGATTGGGCGCGAGCAAGCCACGCTTGATCGCCTTGCGCCGCACCGCTTCAAGGGGCACGCCGGCACCGTCGTCGCGCATGTCGAAAACGATGTCGCCGCCTTCGTGGGTCAGGTCCAGGGTGATGCGGCCCTTCTCCGGTTTGCCCGCTGCCAGCCGCACTTCGCGGGACTCCAGGCCGTGGTCGACGGCGTTGCGCAGCATATGCTCCAAGGGTGCCGCCATGCGCTCCAGCACATTGCGGTCCATCTCGCCTTCGGCATTGCCGACGATGAACTCCACGTCTTTGCCCAACTCGCCCGCCACTTGCCGCACGATGCGTTTGAGGCGTGGCAACATGCGCTCGAAAGGCACCATGCGCGTGCGCATCAGGCCTTCCTGCAATTCGGTGTTGATACGCGCCTGTTGCTGCAGCAGGTTGTGGGCATCCTGGTTGCGGCGCTCAAGGGTGTCCTTGAGGTCGAGCAGGTCGGAGGCAGATTCGGACAGCGCACGGGCCAGCTGTTGCAGCTGCGAATGGCGGTCCATTTCCAGCGGGTCGAATTCTTCGTAGCCCAGACGTTCGGCCTCGGCCTGCTGGCGGCTCAGGAGGCGGCCCTGAGTTTCGCTGTCGAGCCGGCGCAGTTGGTCGCGCATGCGCTCGATGGTGGTTTCCATCTCACTCAAGGCAATGCGCGCATCCTTGACTTGCTGCTCGATACGACCACGGAAGATCGAGGTTTCGCCGGCGAGGTTGACCAGGTCATCGAGCAAGTCAGCAGAAATTTTCACCATGTCGGCAGCCGGATCGGCGACCGCTTCGGCCTTGCCCGCCGGCAGTGCCACGGGTGTCACCGGCTCATCACTGGGGTGCACCAGGCTCTTGATGCGCTCGATGAGTTTATCCACCGAGCCCACTGGCAACCCCTCGGCCACGGCGTCGATCATCTGCGCCAGGCGGTCATGGCAGCCTTGCAGCAGAGCGAACAATTCAGGAGTCGGCGCGAGCAAACCGGCGGACAGCCCTTCGTAGAGAAATTCCAGCTCATGGGCCAGATCGCCGATTGGCCCGATTTCGACCATGCGTGCGCCGCCCTTGAGGGTGTGCAGGTCACGCAGCAGGGTTTCCACTTCCTGGCGATTGCCCGGCTCGGCCTGCCAGCGCACTAGCGCGCTGCCTGAGCTGTCGAGAATATCGGCGGCTTCTTCGAGGAAGATATCCAGCAATTCCGGGTCGGCACCCGAGGCGGGCTCCACCGCAACCGGCGCTGCCGGGCTGCTGGCCTGGCGCAATTCGCGCAGCCTTTCGACCAACTCGGCACCGTCACTCAAGGGGTGCTGCTGTTGCAGCTCGTCCAACTGTTGGGCCAAGCGCTCGTGGCTGGCCATCAGTGCCTGGGACAGCTCCACGGAATAGCTATAGCGGCGGTCCACCAGCCCCTCATAAACGCATTCGAGCTCGTAGGCCAAGTCGCCCACCGGGTCGATTTCGGCCATGCGCGCACCGCCCTTGAGGGTGTGCAGGTCCCGCTGCAACGAGGACAAGGGCGCGGCGTTTTCGGGTTCCAATAACCAGCGCTTGAGCGACTGGCCGGCGCTGTCGAGGATGTCTACGGCCTCCTCAAGGAAGATCTCGACAATCTCGTCGTCCATCGCCGTTGCGTGATCCAACTGCGCAGTGGCCGCGCCCAATTCGGAGATACTCAGGGCGCGGCTGCCGTCGCTTTTGATCAGGCCCGTGGCGGACGGGTCCAATGCTTCATCGAGCAACTCGCGCAACGCTTGCAGCCGTGCGGGCGCGGGGCTGATTTCCTGGCCGGCGGCCAACTGGTCGAGCATGTTGATCAGCGCGTCGTGGGCCTGTTCGGCCTCCTGAAAAAACCGGGCGCTGACCGCCAGGCTGCTTTCCTCTACCGCGCCATACAGGTCGAGCAAGGCTTCGCACAACGCGTCGATAGGATGCAGGTCGGCAAGGTGCGCGCCCTCGCCCAGGGTGGTCAGTTCGTCCAGCAACGCCGTGAGTTCCTGACGGTCGCCGGGGTGTTGCTGCCAGCGGCGCAGCAGGCTTTCGGCGTCGAGCAGGATGTCCATGCCCTGGGCCAGAAAGCTGGTGATCAAGTGCGGGTCACGCTTGACGCGCAGGCCGGCCGTGGGCGCGTCGAGCAAGGCGGCAAGTTGATGCTCCAGCAGGCGTTGGCTGCGGCTGATCAGGTCGGCCGCGCCGTTGATCGGCGCCAGTGGATTGTGGTCCAGGCCACCCAGCCCGAGCTGGAACAGCGCTTGTGCTTCAACTAGCAACGCCACTTCGTCCTTACCCAGCGGCAGGCGGTGGGCCTTGTATTCACGGGTGAGGTGATCCAGCGGGCGTGCCAGTTCGGCGATGGGCAATACGCCGGCCATGTAGGCGCTGCCCTTGAGGGTGTGCAAGGCGCGTTGCAGCTCATCGCTGACCTGCAGCGGCACCTGCTCGGCGGCCTGTTGCAGGAAGTGCTCGAGGCTGTTCAGATGGCCCTGAGCTTCGTTGCGGAAGATCTCCAGCAGCAGTGGGTCATGGGGCTCGGTGGCCGACGTGGCGGCGCCACTGGCCAGGGCATGGGCACGGGCGGCCAGGGCGTCGACCTCATCGCGCTGGCGTTGGTCGCCGCTGGCAAAATCGGCGATCAGCTCCGGCAGCAGGGCCACGGCCTCATCCAACACCTGCTGCACCTCAGGGCCGAGGGCTACACTGCGTTCCAGCACGCGATTGAGCAGGTTCTCCACGGCCCAGGCCAGCTCGGCCAGCACCAGGGCGCGCACCATGCGGCCGCTGCCCTTGAGGGTATGGAAGGCGCGGCGCATTTCGCCCTGGGCGGCTTTGTCCGTGCTGTCGGGCAGGTAGCGATGCAACACGTCGAGGACTTCATCGGTTTCTTCAAGAAAGACTTCGCGCAGCTCATCGTCAATCGGTTCTTCACCGGCCGGCGGCGGCAACAGGCTACCGGGACGCTGCAAGGCTGGAGGGTTGAGACGTGAGGTGGGGCTCGCCAGCGCATCGAATTGGGACTGGCTGGGTGCAGCCTCGGTGGTCAACGCCCCCTCGGACGCAGCCAGGGCCTGGCGCCAGGGTTTTTCCACCGGCAGGTAGCCCAGTGCATTCAAGCCCTGGGTGGCCAGTTCCAGCACTTTCTCCCCAACTGCGTCAGGGTCTTGAAGCATGCGTTCGAGGTAATACTCCAGGCTGCTGACCACCTCGGCGAAATGCTCCAGTTGTACCGCCGAAGGGGCGCCGTCGTTGACCATCAACTGCTCATCGACGTAATCGGTGCAACCGCGCATCAAACTCGCCGCACGCGGCAGAGGAATCATCGCCAAGGCACCACGCACCTGGCTCAACAGCTCGGGCAAGGACTCCAGGCGCTGACGGTCCCAGTCGGCCTCGATGCAGTCGATCACCAGCTCCTTGGCTTGGCGCAGGCACTGGCACGACTCGCGAATCACTAGCTGGTGAATCTGGGTCAGGTCGGTGGTGGGCAAGCGGCTGTCTTCACGGCTTTGCGGTTCGACGGTGCCGATCATCCCGGCCAGCGTCGCTTCGACATACAGCAGCGCGCCGGCCACATCCATCAACACCGCGTCATTGGGTTCGCGCTGCCCCTGAACCAGGCTCAACACCACCGCGAGTTGGTCGATGATCACTTTGCGCGGCTGGCCGAAACCCAGTACCGCAAGGGTATCGGCGATCTGCCGCAACGGCGCCAGCAAGGGGTCGAGGTCCTGGGTGTGCTGGCGGTCACTGCGCACGAACAGATCCAGGCGTTCCTTGACCCGCACCAGCTCCTCACACAACGCGCCGAGCACCGAGCCCATGGCATTGCGATCCGGCCCGGCCAGCCGGGCACGTTCAGCATCGACCACGGCGCTGTCGGGCAAGGCTTCGTCCAAGCCGTAGCGTTCCTTCAGGCTTTGCATGCGCGGCGTCGGCCGGGTGACTTTGGCGACGTAGAACAACAGGCTCTTGAGCAACTCATCTGGCGCCGGCTGGTTGATGCCATGGATGCCTTGAACCAGCAAGCGCTTGAGTTGCTTGTCGCTGGCCTTGAGCAGGCTGCGCAGCGCCGGGCTGTTGGCGACCACGCCAGTGAGCATGCCTTCGACCAGCGCCGAGGTGACCTGCCACAACGGCAGCAGCGGCGCGCCCTGGCACAGCGCTTCAAGGCGTGCGAACACCCGCGCCATGTCTTCCAGGTTGCTGGGGCCGTGGTCTTCACGCAGCAACCCGGCGAGGGCTTGTTGCAGCAGGTGGCGCCATTGGCGCAACTGTTCATGCAGATCCGCCGTTGCCCGTTGGGCCAGGGCTTGCTCAGGCAACGGCTCGATCGATAGCAGTTGCGGGCTGAACAGGCTGGTTTCCGATAGCAGGCTTTCACCACGGGCACTGCGCAGGTCGTTGAGCAGCGGCAGCACCACCAGCGGCAAGTCGCGGCGGGCACTGTGCACGCGGTCGAGGTACAGCGGCAATTGGCCGAGGGCTTGTTGCAGCAGGCGGATACTTTCATCGCGCTGGCCGACGTGCCCGGCCTGGAGCGCCAGGGCCAGCTCCTCGATTTCTTCGGCCAGCAACGCCGCGCCGTAGAACTCGACCATTTGCAGCGCGCCATTTACCTGGTGGATACCGGCCAGGCATTCGTTGAGGGCGTCGTCGTCATGGGTTTCAACGTACGCGTCCAGGGCCGACCGGGCCTGCTTCAGGGTTTCGGCAATATCGCCCTTGACCCATTCGAGGGCCACGTAGTCGTGCCGATCAACCATAACTGCTCCGCTTAGAATTCATGAGTTGCTGGTATCGCACAAACAATGGAGATCCAGTGTGGGAGCTGGCTTGCCTGCGATAGCGGTGGGTCAGCAATACATCTGTATTTGACAGACCGCTATCGCAGGCAAGCCAGCTCCCACAGTTGGACTGTGGTGTTGTTCAGGTCGCATTTCAATCGTCCACCTGCTTGGGCGGCGGCAAGGTGAAACCCGACACCGACCTGCGCAACTGGCTGGCCATCTTCGCCAGGTTACCAATGCTTTCGGCGGTGGCGGTGGAACCCGACGAAGTCTGCGTAGTGATCTGCTGGATCACGTTCATGGTCAGGGAAATCTGCCCCGCCGATGAGGTCTGTTGCTGCGCCGCATTGGAAATACTCTGGATCAGCGCCGCCAGAGTTTTGGACACGCCTTCGATCTCTTCCAGTGCCACCCCGGCGTCCTGGGCCAGGCGCGCGCCGCGCACCACTTCGGTGGTGGTCTGTTCCATGGAGATCACCGCTTCGTTGGTGTCGGCCTGGATGGTGCGTACCAGGGTTTCGATCTGCCGGGTGGCCGCCGAGGAGCGTTCGGCCAGCCGTTGCACTTCATCGGCCACCACAGCAAAGCCGCGCCCGGCGTCACCTGCCATGCTGGCCTGGATCGCGGCGTTGAGGGCGAGGATGTTGGTCTGGTCGGCGATGTCGTCGATCAGGCTGATGATGTCGCCAATTTCCTGGGACGACTCGCCCAGGCGCTTGATGCGCTTGGCGGTGTCCTGGATCTGTTCGCGAATGTTGTCCATGCCGTGGATGGTGTTGTGCACCACCTCGTTGCCTTTGTTGGCGATCTCTACCGAACGTTCAGCTACCGCCGAGGATTCGGCCGCGTTGGCCGATACCTGGTCGATGGACTGCGCCATCTGGTTGATCGCCGTGGACGCTTCGGCAATCTGCTGGGCCTGGTGCTCCGACGCTTGGGCCAGGTGCATCGCGGTGGCCTGGGTGTCTTGCACCGCGCCCGCGACCTGCCCGGCCGTGAGATTGATGGTGGCGACCAGGTCGCGCAGTTGGTCCACGGAATAGTTGATGGAGTCTGCGATGGTGCCGGTAAAGTCTTCGGTGACCGAGGCGGTGACGGTGAGGTCGCCGTCGGCCAGGTCTTCGATTTCATCCAGCAGGCGCATGATCGCGTTCTGGTTGCGCTCGTTCTTCTGCGCGGTTTCATGCAGTTGGCGGTTGGTCTCGCGCACCATGACCAGGCCGATCAAGATGATCGAGGCCAACGCCAGCAAACCCAGCACGTAACCGCCGATGGTGTCTAAACTGCGCCCGCTGGCGAGGTTTTCAAAACCGGTGGCCAGGTGCGAGGCTTCATCGAGCAGGGTTTGCGACAGGTTGAAAATATTGCTCGCCGAGGCGCGCACCTGAAACAACTGCGGCGAAGTCTCGAGAATTTCATCCACGGAGCCGGAGACAAATTCGAACAGCTCGGCAATGTCCGCCAGCCGCGCCCGGGCGTCCGGGTCTTCGACCTGGGTGATACGCAGCCCCGGGTTGCCGTTGAGCATGCCATTGAGCACCACCCCAAAACGGTTGGCATCGCGGCCGAAAGCATCGGCGGCCTGCACGGCGGTTTCATCCCCCGCCAGCACCGTGTTGACCGCCCCCAGGATACGTTCGGCCAGCAACGACTGGCGTTGGGCCAAGGCCACCTGGCTGGCCGGTGCGCCGCGTTGCAGCAGGCTATCCACGACCTTTTCCGACTCGATCTGCAGTTGCGGCACGGTTTCGGCCAGGGTCGCCGCCACTTGGTGCAACGACAACACGGTCTGCTCGCTGGCCAGGATGGCGTCGGTGTTTTTCAGCAGCGCCTCCCAGTCGGTCTGCACTGCCCGCATTTCGGCGCGTACCGCACTGGGCGCCGCCGGCAAGCCGGTTTGCGGGTCACCTTTTTTCAGGTAGCCCCAGCGCTGGGCAAAATCGTTGCGCGCATCGCCCAGCAACTTGAACGCCGCCGCTTTCCCGGCAGCGGCCTCGGTGGCGTTCTTGGCAATGCGCTGGGACAGCACGCGCAGCTCACCGGCGTGGCCGATGTACTGTTTGTCGTAGGTGGACTGGGTGTTGAGGTACGCGAAGTTGGCGAACAGCAACATGATGAACACGATCAAGGCGATAAACAGCACGATGATCTGCGAACGGCTGCGCGAAGCGGCCTGGGGTTTGGGCGTGGTAACGGTGCTCATGCGGCTACATCCATGAAGCCAGGGGCCTGGGCCAGGGCGAAGGGGCTGAAGACTTGCCACGGCGGGTCGCCGTCGAACTGGCCCTGAATAAACGGCGCGCTCGAGGCGGCGCTCGCCACCCAGGCGTCCAATGGGAAATGCTGCATGCCTACCACCTCATCTACCAGCAGCCCGACAAACAGGTCGTTGAACTCCACCACCAGCACCCGCCGTTGCTTGCGCGCCTTGGACAACTCAAGGCCCAGGAAACCACCCAGGTCCATCACCGGCAGCAAGCGCCCGCGCAGGTTGGCCACGCCTTTGACCCAGGGCTTGACCCCCGGCATCAAGGTGCAGCGCGGCTCATGCAACACCTCGGCGACTTCGCCCATGGGCGCCACGTAGGCGTTTGGCCCTACGCGAAAAGCGATGCCGCTCCAGCGTTGCAGGCGCGTTTCCTGGGACGGCAGGTCCGCGGCCAGCAAGCGGCAGCGGCGGTCGATATCCAGCAGCAGCTCGAAGGCGGTTTGCGACTCGGTCATGATCGCAAGCCTTAGCCGGCCAGCACCTTGTTCAGGGTAGCGATCAGGGTTTCTTCATCCACAGGCTTGGTCAGGTAGTCCTTGGCGCCCTGGCGTTTGCCCCAGACTTTGTCGGTGTCCTGGTCCTTGGTGGTGATGATAATCACGGGGATACCGTTGGTTTCCGGCTCCTTGGACAACTGGCGCGTGGCCTGGAAGCCGTTGAGGCCGGGCATCACGATGTCCATCAGCACGGCGTCGGGTTTATCCTGGCGGGCCAGGGCCACGCCGTCCGCGCCGTTTTCGGCTTTGAGCACCTTGTGGCCATGCTTTTCCAGCATGCCGGTGAGTTTGTACATTTCGGTCGGTGAATCGTCGACGATCAGAATAAGTGCCATGGTTTTCCCCGCTACATTGGTCGGCGCCGGCCCTCGTGAGGCGGCGTCAGTGTGCTTGTTCTACTGCGGCGAACCCAGGCACATAGGCCTTGATCGCCCCCAGCAGTTCTTCCTTGCTGAAAGGCTTGGTCAAAAACTGATCGACACCCACGATGCGCCCCTTGGCCTTATCGAACAGGCCGTCCTTGGAGGACAGCATGATCACCGGGATCGACTTGAACGCCGGGTTGTTCTTCACCAGGGCGCAGGTCTGGTAGCCATCCAGGCGCGGCATCATGATGTCGACAAAGATAATGTGCGGGTGATGATCGACAATACGGGCCAGGGCGTCGAAACCGTCGATCGCCGTGATGACCTCGCACCCCATGTTCTTCAACAGCGTCTCGGCGGTGCGGCGGATCGTTTTCGAATCGTCGATCACCATCACCTTCAAGGCGTTGGAATGCTGTTCCATATCTGCTCTACCATCGCCACAGCGAATCGGTTTTCGGTGTGTACTGCCTGATGTTGCACAGGATGAACGCCGCAAGCCTTGGAATTCAAGGGCTGCTGCGCCGTGCCAGCCTTTTTAGCACAGTCTCCTGGCGCAATCTATCGAGGCGCCCGCCCAGTGGTTTTTCCTTGACCCACAACAGCCGCAGAGCCACTCTGACGCCACTTTTATGCGCCCCAATTTGCTAGAGGAAATCCCCCATGAGCGTTCGCGTCGGCATTGTCATGGACCCTATCGCCAGCATTTCCTATAAAAAGGACAGTTCGCTGGCCATGCTCCTGGCCGCCCAGGCCCGCGGCTGGACCTTGTTCTATATGGAGCAGCGCGACCTTTACCAGGGTGACGGCGAGGCCCGCGCACGCATGCGCCCGCTGCAGGTGTTCGCCAACCCCGAGAAGTGGTTCGAGCTTTCTGACGAAGTCGACAGCCCCCTGAGCGACCTCGACGTGATCCTGATGCGCAAGGACCCGCCGTTCGACATGGAATTTGTGTATTCCACCTACCTGCTGGAGCAGGCCGAACGTGCCGGCGTGTTGATCGTCAACAAGCCGCAAAGCCTGCGCGACTGCAATGAAAAGCTGTTCGCCACGCTGTTCCCGCAGTGCACGCCACCGACCGTGGTCAGCCGCCGCGCCGATGTACTGCGTGAATTCGCCGCCAAGCATGGCGACGTAATCCTCAAGCCGCTGGACGGCATGGGCGGCACCTCGATCTTCCGTCACCGTGCCGGCGACCCGAACCTGTCGGTGATCCTCGAAACCCTGACCGCCTTGGGCACCCAGCAGATCATGGGCCAGGCCTACCTGCCGGCGATCAAGGACGGTGACAAGCGCATCCTGATGATTGACGGCGAGCCGGTGGATTACTGCCTGGCGCGTATCCCGGCAGCCGGCGAGACCCGTGGCAACCTGGCCGCCGGTGGTCGCGGTGAAGCGCGGCCGTTGTCGGACAAGGACCGCTGGATCGCCGCTCAAGTCGGCCCGACCCTGCGGGAAAAAGGCCTGCTGTTTGTCGGACTCGACGTAATTGGTGAGAACCTCACTGAAATCAACGTCACCAGCCCGACCTGTATTCGCGAGATCGACAATGCATTTGGCACGAACATCGGCGAAATGCTGATGGCCGCCATTGAGCGCAAGCTAAAAGCCAAGTGACATAGAACAGCCGGACACACACCAACATTGCGTTATCATGCGCCACCTGTGAAACGCGCGATGTTGGTTTTCTTGTCATGACACTCCCGTCCGATCTGCCCCCCGAATTCACCCATAGCGGCGTGCGCCCGGCTGATCGTCTCGGTTTTACCCTGTTCCTCGCTGCGCTGATTCACCTCGCCCTGCTCCTGGGCGTAGGGTTCACCCTGGTGGAACCCAAGCAGATCACCAAGACCCTGGAAATCACCCTCGCCACGTTCAAGAGCGAAAAGAAGCCCGAAAAGGCTGACTTTCTCGCCCAGGACAACCAGCAGGGCAGCGGCACCCTCGACAAGAAAGCCGTGCCCAAGACCACCGAAGTGGCGCCCTTCCACGACAACCAGGTCAAGAAGGTCACCCCGCCGCCGGCACCCAAGCCCGAGGTCAAGCAGGCCGCGCCCAAGGCTGCGGTAGCCACCGTCGCGCCCAAGCCGCAAAAAGCCCCGACCCAGCGCGAAAAGGCCAAGACCGAACCCAAGCCCGAACCGGTGAAACCTGCGCCGACGTTCGACAGTTCGACGCTGTCCGACGAAATTTCCAGCCTGGAAGCCGAACTGGCCCATGAGCAACAGCTGTATGCCAAGCGCCCGCGCATCTACCGCCTGAACGCGGCCTCGACCATGCGCGACAAAGGCGCTTGGTATAAGGACGAGTGGCGCAAGAAGGTCGAACGTATCGGCAACCTCAACTACCCGGACGAGGCACGGCGCCAGCAGATTTATGGCAATTTGCGCTTACTGGTGTCGATCAACCGTGACGGCTCGCTGTATGAAGTGCAGGTGCTGGAGTCCTCCGGCCAGCCGCTGCTTGACCAGGCCGCGCAACGCATCGTGCGCCTGGCCGCGCCTTTCGCGCCGTTCAGCGGCGACTTGAACGACGTCGACCGCCTGGAAATCATCCGCACCTGGCGGTTTGCCAAGGGCGACCGGCTTTCCAGCAACTGATCGCACAGATCGTTCCCACGCTCCGCTGATCGTTCCCACGCTCCGCGTGGGAATGCCGCCATGGACGCTCTGCGTCTGCTCTTGGAGCGCGGAGCGCCCCGGGATGCATTCCCACGCGGAGCGTGGGAACGATCAGCGACGATCAGCGAGCAAGCTCGCTCCTACACTTGTCAGTTCGCCCCTCCAACGCCACACTAGCGGACATGAAAAACGTCAGCCCGACCTACCTCAAGCACCAATTCCTGATCGCCATGCCCCATATGGCCGACCCGAACTTTGCGCAGACCTTGACCTACATCGTCGAGCACACGGCCAATGGTGCCATGGGCTTGGTGGTCAACCGCCCGCAGGAGCTGAACCTGGCCGATATCCTTGAGCAACTGCGCCCGGAAATCGACCCGCCGGCAAGCTGCCAGCACGTGCCGATCTACATCGGCGGGCCAGTGCAGACCGATCGCGGTTTTGTCTTGCACCCCACCGGGCCGAAGTACCAGGCCACGGTAGACCTTGAAGGCGTGTCACTGTCCACATCCCAGGACGTGCTGTTCGCCATCGCCGACGGCGTGGGCCCTGAGCAAAGTGTGATCACCCTGGGCTACGCCGGTTGGGAAGCCGGGCAACTGGAGGCCGAACTGGCCAGCAATGCCTGGCTGACCTGCCCCTTCGACGCTGACATCCTGTTCAACACCGCCAGCGAACTGCGCCTGGAAGCGGCCGCGGCCAAGCTGCGGGTCAACCTCAGCCTGTTGACCAGCCAGGCGGGGCACGCCTGATGACTTTGCGTCTGATCCTCGGTTTTGACTACGGCACCAAACAGATCGGCGTAGCGGTTGGCCAGGTCATCACCGGCCAGGCCCGCGAGCTGTGCACCCTCAAGGCCCAGAACGGCGTGCCGGACTGGAACCAGGTCGAAGCCCTCATCAAAGAGTGGAAGCCTGACGCGGTGGTGGTCGGCCTGCCCCTGAACATGGATGGCACCCCGAGTGACATGTGCCTGCGCGCCGAGAAGTTCGCACGCCGCCTCAATGGCCGCTACAACCTGCCCTTCTATACCCACGACGAACGCCTCACCACCTTTGAAGCCAAGGGTGAGCGCCGTGACCGTGGCGGGCAAAAGGGCAGTTATCGCGACAACCCGGTGGACGCCATTGCCGCCGCCTTGCTGTTGCAGGGCTGGCTGGATGAAAACACCGCTTTATTTGAATCCTGACTGACGCGGCTTGCTGCTATGCCGTTTTTGTAGGAGCGAGCTTGCTCGCGAAGAACTCACAGGCACCGCGCACTTCCAGGTTTTCACGCGTTATCGTTGACGTTTTTCGCGAGCAAGCTCGCTCCTACACACTTAACAAGGAGCCACCATGAGCTTGCCGAACCCTGCCGAACTGATCAGCCAGATGGCGATACGCCTCAAGGCGCACCTGGAACACCGTGCCATCAGCGAACCGCGTTTTATCGGCATACGCACCGGTGGTGTGTGGGTGGCCCAGGCGCTACTCAAAGAACTGGGCAGTGATTCGCCCCTGGGCACCCTGGACGTGTCCTTCTACCGAGACGATTTCAGCCAGAACGGCCTGCATCCGCAGGTGCGCCCTTCAGCCCTGCCCTTCGAGATCGAAGGCCAGCACCTGGTATTGATCGACGACGTGCTGATGAGCGGCCGCACCATCCGCGCCGCCATGAACGAGCTGTTCGACTATGGCCGCCCGGCCAGCGTGACCCTGGTGTGCCTGCTGGACCTGGATGCTGGCGAACTGCCGATCAGCCCGGACGTCGTAGGCGCCACCCTGTCGCTTGCCCCCCAGCAGCGGGTAAAATTGTCCGGTCCCACGCCGCTCGAACTCGAACTGCAAGACCTTGCCCTTTAAACCGCCTTGTAAAGAGTCCCCGCGATGACGCCTCTAGATGCCAAGCGCCCGCTGCAGCTCAATGCTCAGGGCCAGTTGCAACACTTCTTGTCCCTCGACGGTTTGCCCCGCGAACTGCTCACCGAAATCCTCGACACCGCCGACTCGTTCCTTGAAGTCGGTGGCCGGGCAGTGAAGAAAGTCCCGCTGTTGCGCGGTAAAACCATCTGCAATGTGTTCTTCGAGAACTCCACCCGCACCCGCACCACCTTTGAACTGGCAGCCCAGCGGCTGTCGGCCGATGTGATCACGCTGAACGTGTCCACCTCGTCGGCGAGCAAGGGCGAAACCCTGCTCGATACCCTGCGCAACCTGGAAGCCATGGCGGCCGACATGTTCGTGGTACGCCACGGCGACTCCGGCGCTGCGCACTTTATTGCTGAGCATGTGTGCCCGAACGTGGCGATCATCAATGGCGGCGACGGCCGTCACGCGCACCCGACCCAGGGCATGCTCGACATGCTCACCATTCGTCGGCACAAAGGCAGCTTTGAAAACCTCTCGGTGGCCATCGTCGGCGACATCCTGCATTCGCGGGTGGCGCGTTCGAACATGCTGGCCCTCAAGGCCCTGGGTTGCCCGGACATCCGCGTGATCGCGCCCAAGACCTTGTTGCCCATCGGTATCGAACAGTATGGCGTGAAGGTCTACACCGACATGGCCGAGGGCCTCAAGGATGTGGACGTGGTGATCATGCTGCGCCTGCAACGCGAGCGTATGGCTGGGGGCTTGTTGCCCAGCGAAGGTGAGTTCTACCGACTGTTCGGCCTGACCACCGCACGCCTGGCCAAGGCCAAGCCGGATGCCATCGTGATGCACCCGGGGCCGATCAACCGCGGCGTGGAAATTGAGTCGGCGGTGGCCGACGGCCCGCAATCGGTGATTCTCAACCAAGTGACCTACGGCATCGCCGTGCGCATGGCTGTGCTGTCCATGGCCATGAGCGGGCAAACCGCGCAACGTCAATTCGAGCAGGAGCAGGCCCAGTGAAGCTCAGCATTCTCGGCGCCCGAGTCATCGACCCGGCCAGTGGCCTGGACCAAGTTACCGATCTACACCTGGACGCCGGCAAGATCGTCGCCATCGGCGCCGCCCCCGCAGGCTTCAACGCCGGCCAAAGCATCGATGCCAAGGGCCTGGTGGCCGCGCCTGGGCTGGTGGACCTGAATGTCGCCCTGCGCGAGCCGGGCTACAGCCGCAAAGGCAACATCGCCAGTGAAACCCAAGCCGCTGCCGCCGGTGGCGTGACCAGCCTGTGTTGCCCGCCCAATACCAAGCCGGTGCTGGACACTTCCGCTGTGACCGAGCTGATCCTGGACCGCGCCCGCGAAGCCGGCAATTGCAAAGTGTTTCCCATTGGCGCCTTGAGCAAGGGCCTGGACGGCGAGCAACTTGCCGAATTGATCGCCCTGCGTGACGCCGGTTGCGTGGCCTTCGGCAATGGCCTGGAAAGCTTTCGCAGCACGCGCACCTTGTGCCGTGCCCTGGAATACGCGGCCACCTTCGACTTGACGGTGATCTTCCATTCCCAGGACCGCGACCTGGCCGAAGGCGGCCTGGCCCATGAAGGTGCGGTGGCCAGCTTCCTCGGCCTGCCGGGCATTCCGGAAACCGCAGAAACCGTGGCCCTGGCCCGTGATTTGTTGCTGGTGGAACAAAGCGGCGTGCGTGCGCATTTCAGCCAGTTGACCAGCGCCCGGGGCGTGGCCCTGATCGCCCAGGCCCAGGCCCGTGGCTTGCGGGTAACCGCGGATGTCGCCCTGTACCAACTGATCCTGACGGATGAAGCGCTGATCGACTTCTCCAGCCTGTACCACGTACAGCCCCCGCTGCGCACCAAGGCAGACCGTGACGGTTTGCGGGCGGCAGTGAAGTCGGGTGTGGTGTCGGCGATTTCCAGCCACCACCAACCTCACGAGCGAGACGCCAAGCTGGCACCGTTTGGCGCGACCGAGCCGGGCATCAGCAGCGTGGAATTGTTGTTGCCGTTGGCGATGACGCTGGTGGAAGACGGCTTGCTGGACCTGCCAACACTGCTGGCACGCCTGAGCGCCGGCCCGGCCGAAGCCCTGCGCTTGCCGGCGGGTCAGTTGGCGGTGGGCTCACCGGCGGACCTGGTGCTGTTCGACCTGGCAAGCTCGACGGTGGCTGGTGAGCGCTGGTTGTCCAAGGGCGAAAACTGCCCGTTCATCGGCCACAGCCTGCCGGCGACGGTGCGGTATACCTTGATGGATGGGCGGATCAGCTACCAGGCTTGAAGCGATGACGCTCGTTCCCACGCTCTGCGTGGGAACGCATCCTGTGACGCTCTGCGTCACCACTCCAAAGGTGGACGCGGAGCGTCCTGGGCTGCATTCCCACGCGGAGCGGGGGAACGATCAGCGGAGCGGGGGAACGATCAGTGCTCAGCGGCCGCTGTTGCGCTCGGCATTGCGGATCGAGATCTGCGTGTTCAGCGTCCAGAAGTCATACAGCACCCCGACCAGGAACAAACCGCCGGTCAGCAGGTAGATCAGACCAGTGATCCATTTGCCCTGATACATGCGGTGCACGCCAAACACCCCCAGGAACGCCAACAGAATCCACGCCACGTTGTATTCAATCGGCCCAGCGGTAAACCGCAGGTCGGCCTCACGGTCCATGGCCGGGATCAGGAACAAGTCGATCAGCCAGCCAATACCCAGCAAGCCGAAGGTGAAAAACCAGATCGTACCGGTCACGGGCTTGCCGTAATAAAAGCGATGAGCCCCGGTAAAACCGAAAATCCACAGCAGGTAACCAATCGCCTTACTGTGGGTATCGTGCTGCTGACCAACCTGTTGATAGGTGTTCATGAAGGACCTCTTTTGCTTCGATAGATAAATTTTTTCATTTTCTTTGTGACTTTTTTACGGGCGCCCGACGTACGGTAAATGGTATCTTCCTGCCCTCAAAGCCTTGTGCCACCTGCCTTGTGTAGGACAATTGCGGCGAATCGTCGCGTTTTTCCTGAGTTTGACCCCAAGGTTCAGTCGACAAACGGCCTGAGAACAGCACAAAAAGCTGTTATAAAGTTGCGCGCAAACCCATAAGAGCCACGCCTAATGCGACCATTTTTCAAGACATGGCTAACCATTTGCCTATTAATGCCACTGGCCGCCCACGCCACCAATCGTGAGCAACGACTTCCGAACGTTAACGGTTTCACCCCTAAAGTCCATAGCACGCCCAGCACTGCCAAATCGGCAAAGCCAACCGTCAGCCGCCCGACTCAACTGAGCAAGGTCAACGGCAAAGCGCTTTCCACCCAGCTGGCCGTGAACACCAAGCAAAGCAGCAACGTCTTGAGCCGTGCCGTCAACGTGCTCGGTACACCTTATCGTTGGGGCGGCAGCAGCCCAAGTAAAGGGTTCGACTGCAGCGGGCTGGTGAAATATGCATTTAACGATGTAAAAGCAGTGGACCTGCCCCGCACCTCCAACGCCATGGCGGCCGGCCATGGGTTGAAGGTTGACCGCAAGGACCTCAAACCGGGCGACCTGTTGTTCTTCAAGCTCAAGAGCCGCCAGGTCAACCACGTTGCCATCTACCTGGGCAACGACCGCTTTATCCACGCACCGCGCCGTGGCAAGTCGGTGAGCATCGACACGCTGAAAAAACCGTTCTGGAACAAGAACTACGTGATTGCCAAGCGGGTACTGCCTAAAGAGCAGAACAGCAACCTGCGGATCGTGCAGCGCTAAGCCAGGCGCCACTGAAGCTCCCCATTTGAAATGCAATCAAATGTGGGAGCTGGCTTGCCTGCGATGACGGGGGGTCAGTTGGCAGAGAGAGTGCCTGACAGTCCGCTATCGCAGGCAAGCCAGCTCCCACATTGTGTATCTGTGCGTTTTAGATATCTGCCGGCACCCTCGCCTTCTCCCGCGCCTCTTCCCGGCTAATCACTCCCGCGCCCACCAACGCCTTCAAACTCATATCCAGGGTCTTCATCCCCAACGCCCCACCGGTCTGAATAGCCGAAACCATCTGCGCCACTTTGTCTTCGCGGATCAAGTTTCGAATCGCCGGGGTGCCCAGCATGATTTCATGGGCGGCCACGCGCCCGCCGCCCACCTTCTTCACCAGCACCTGGGACACCACCGCCTGCAACGACTCCGACAGCATCGAGCGGACCATCGCCTTCTCCCCGGCCGGGAAGACGTCCACCAGCCTGTCTACCGTCTTTGCCGCCGACGAGGTGTGCAAGGTGCCAAACACCAGGTGCCCGGTCTCTGCCGCCGTCAGCGCAAGGCGGATGGTTTCCAGGTCGCGCAGTTCACCCACCAGGATCACATCCGGATCTTCACGCAGGGCTGAACGCAGGGCTACCGAAAAACTGTGGGTGTCGCGATGCACCTGGCGCTGGTTGACCAGGGCCATTTTCGGCCTGTGGATAAACTCGATGGGGTCTTCCAGCGTGAGGATATGCTGGCGTCGATGCCGGTTCAGGTCGTCGATCATCGCCGCCAGGGTCGTGGATTTGCCGGAGCCGGTGGGCCCGGTCACCAGCACCAGGCCGCGCGGGAGGCGGGCGATACGCTGGAACACCTCGCCCAATCCCAGTGCCTCGAGGCTCTGTACCTCAGCCGGGATAGCCCGAAACACCGCACCCACGCCGCGATCCTGGCGGAACACGTTCGCCCGGAACCGGGCGACGCCTGGCAATTCGAAGGCAAAATCCGTTTCAAGAGATGTTTCGAAATCCTTTTGTTGATGCTTATTCAGCAAAGGGCTCAATAAGTCGACCACCTGGGTAGCGTTCAGCGCCGGCCCATCCAGGGGCCAAACCTCGCCATCAATGCGCAGCATCGGTGCCAGGCCGGCTGACAGATGCAGGTCTGAGGCGCCTCGGCTTACGCTGGCCGTCAGCAATTGCGTGATATCCATAGGGCTTTCCATTTCCAGTAGAATGCCGCGGACTCCATATCCACGGGCGCATCTTGAATGTCGACGATAGCAGACAACATCGGCCTGGTTAGCCAGCGCATCCGCGCCGCAGCCGACGCCGTGCAACGTGACGCAAGCAGCATCCACCTGCTGGCCGTGAGCAAGACCAAACCCGCGCAGGCAGTGCGCGAAGCCTACGCCGCCGGGCTGCGCGACTTTGGTGAAAATTACCTGCAGGAAGCCCTGGGCAAACAGGCGGATTTAACCGACCTGCCCTTGAGTTGGCACTTCATCGGCCCCATTCAATCGAACAAGACTCGCGCCATCGCCGAGCACTTCGCTTGGGTGCATTCCGTGGACCGCCTGAAAATCGCACAACGCCTGTCCGAACAACGCCCGGCCGACCTGCCGCCGCTCAATATCTGCATCCAGGTCAATGTCAGTGGCGAAGCCAGCAAGTCCGGCTGCACACCCGCCGACCTGCCGGCCCTGGCCATGGCGATCAGCGCCCTGCCGCGCTTGAAGCTGCGGGGCTTGATGGCGATTCCCGAGCCGACTGAAGATCGGGCCGAACAGGATGCGGCGTTCGCCACGGTGCGCGACTTGCAAGCCAGCTTGAACCTGGCGCTGGACACACTTTCCATGGGCATGAGCCACGACCTTGAGTCGGCCATTGCCCAAGGCGCCACCTGGGTGCGGATCGGTACCGCCCTGTTTGGCGCCCGCGACTACGGCCAGCCGTGAAATGGCTGACATCCCTCGAAATAAGGACCTGTCATGAGCAACACGCGTATTGCCTTTATCGGCGCCGGTAACATGGCGGCCAGCCTGATCGGTGGCCTGCGGGCCAAGGGCCTGGACGCCGAGCAGATCCGCGCCAGCGACCCGGGCGCCGAGACCCGCGAGCGCGTCAGCGCCGAACACGGCATAAAAACCTTCGCCGATAACGCCGAGGCCATCCACGGCGTCGACGTGATCGTGCTGGCGGTCAAGCCCCAAGCCATGAAGGCCGTGTGCGAGAGCCTGCGCCCGAGCCTGCAACCCCATCAACTGGTGGTGTCGATTGCCGCTGGCATCACCTGCGCCAGCATGACCAACTGGCTCGGTGCCCAGCCTATCGTGCGCTGCATGCCCAACACCCCGGCGCTGCTGCGCCAGGGCGTCAGCGGTTTGTATGCCACTGGCGAAGTCACCGCGCAGCAACGTGACCAGGCCCAGGAACTGCTGTCTGCGGTGGGCATCGCCGTGTGGTTGGAGCAGGAGCAGCAACTGGACGCGGTCACCGCCGTCTCCGGCAGCGGCCCGGCCTACTTCTTCCTGTTGATCGAGGCCATGACAGCCGCCGGCGTCAAGCTGGGCCTGCCCCACGACGTGGCCGAGCAACTGGCGGAACAAACCGCCCTGGGCGCCGCGAAAATGGCGGTCGGCAGTGAAGTGGATGCCGCCGAACTGCGCCGTCGCGTCACCTCGCCAGGCGGCACCACACAAGCGGCTATCGAGTCGTTCCAGGCCGGGGGCTTTGAAGCCCTGGTGGAAACAGCACTGGGTGCCGCCGCACATCGTTCAGCCGAGATGGCTGAGCAACTGGGCAAATAGTCGTCCCTTACCAAGGTAATCAAACATGCTCGGAATCAATGACGCTGCCATTTTCATCATCCAGACCCTGGGCAGCCTGTACCTGCTGATCGTGCTGATGCGCTTTATCCTGCAACTGGTGCGCGCGAACTTCTACAACCCGCTGTGCCAGTTCGTGGTGAAGGCCACCCAACCGCTGCTCAAGCCGCTGCGCCGGGTGATCCCGAGCCTGTTCGGCCTGGACATGTCGTCGTTGGTGCTGGCGCTGTTGCTGCAGATTTTGCTGTTCGTGGTGATCCTGATGCTCAATGGCTACCAGGCCTTCACCGTGCTGCTGTTGCCATGGGGCCTGATCGGGATTTTCTCGCTGTTCCTGAAGATCATTTTCTGGTCGATGATCATCAGCGTGATCCTGTCCTGGGTCGCACCGGGTAGCCGTAGCCCGGGTGCCGAGTTGGTCTATCAGATCACCGAGCCGGTGCTGGCGCCGTTCCGTCGCCTGATCCCCAACCTGGGCGGCCTGGATATTTCGCCGATCTTTGCGTTTATCGCGATTCAACTGCTGCAGAGCTGGGTGATTCCACGCCTGGCCTACTATGCGTTCATGCCAAAAGAGCTGTTTGGCCTGATCTGACCTGTAGGAGCGAGCTTGCTCGCGAAGAACTGATCGTTCCCACGCTCTGCGTGGGAATGCAGCCCGTGACGCTCCGCGTCACCAGGGCAGGACGCAGAGCGTCCAAAGAGGCATTCCCACGCGGAGCGTGGGAACGATCACGCTAACCCCCGACCATTGCTTGCCGCTAGGGTCCCCGCTCTTTAGACTTACGCCTCATTTAAACGAGAGCAGGGTCGATGCCAGCTGCCTTCCCCCCCGATTCTGTTGGACTGGTCGTGCCACAAGTGGCGCATTTCAGCGAACCCCTGGCCCTGGCCTGCGGCCGTTCGTTGCCAGCCTACGACCTGATCTACGAAACCTATGGCCAACTGAACGCCACGGCGAGCAACGCCGTGCTGATCTGCCATGCCTTGTCCGGCCATCATCACGCCGCCGGCTTCCATAGCGTCGACGACCGCAAGCCAGGCTGGTGGGACAGTTGCATCGGCCCTGGCAAGCCCATCGACACCAATAAGTTCTTTGTGGTCAGCCTGAACAACCTCGGCGGCTGCAACGGCTCCACCGGCCCCAGCAGCCTCAACCCGGAGACCGGCAAGCCGTTCGGCGCCGACTTCCCGGTGCTGACGGTAGAGGACTGGGTGCACAGCCAGGCACGCCTCGCCGACCTGCTGGGCATCAACCAGTGGGCCGCCGTGATTGGCGGCAGCCTGGGCGGCATGCAAGCGCTGCAATGGACCATTACTTACCCGGACCGCGTGCGTCATTGCCTGGCCATCGCCTCGGCGCCCAAGTTGTCGGCGCAGAACATCGCCTTCAACGAAGTGGCGCGCCAGGCGATCCTCACCGACCCCGAGTTCCACGGCGGTTCGTTCCAGGAAGCGGGCGTGATCCCCAAGCGCGGCTTGATGCTGGCGCGGATGGTCGGCCACATCACCTACCTGTCCGACGATTCCATGGGCGAGAAATTCGGCCGTGGCCTCAAGAGCGAGAAGCTCAACTACGACTTCCACAGCGTCGAGTTCCAGGTGGAAAGCTACCTGCGTTACCAGGGCGAGGAATTCTCGGGGCGCTTTGACGCCAACACCTACCTGCTGATGACCAAGGCCCTGGACTACTTCGACCCGGCCGCCAACCACGATGACGACCTGGCAAAAACCTTCGAGCACGCCACGGCCAAGTTCTGCGTGATGTCGTTCACCACCGACTGGCGCTTTTCGCCGGCACGCTCCCGTGAGCTGGTGGATGCCCTGATGGCCGCCAAGAAAGACGTCTGCTACCTGGAGATCGATGCACCGCAAGGCCACGACGCCTTCCTGATTCCGATCCCACGCTATCTGCAGGCGTTCAGTAACTACATGAACCGCATTACTTTGTGAGAACGCCATGAGAGCCGACCTGGAAATCATCCAAGACTGGATCCCCGCCGGCAGCCGCGTGCTCGACCTGGGCTGCGGCGACGGCGAACTGCTGAGCTGGCTGCGCGACCACAAGCAAGTCACCGGCTACGGCCTGGAAAACGACCCGGACAACATCGCCCAGTGCGTGGCCAAGGGCATCAACGTGATCGAGCAGGACCTGGACAAGGGCCTGGGCAACTTTGCCAGCAACAGCTTCGATATCGTGGTGATGACCCAGGCCCTGCAAGCGGTGCACTACCCGGACCGCATCCTCGACGAAATGCTGCGCGTGGGCCGCCAATGCATCATCACCTTCCCCAACTTTGGCCACTGGCGCTGCCGCTGGTACCTGGCCACCAAGGGGCGCATGCCGGTCTCCGACTTCCTGCCCTACACCTGGTACAACACGCCGAACATCCACTTTTGCACCTTCGAAGACTTCGAAGCCCTGTGTGGCGAGCGTGAAGCCAAGGTGATCAACCGCCTTGCCGTCGATCAACAGCACCGCCACGGCTGGGCGAGTAAGCTATGGCCCAACCTGTTGGGCGAAATTGGTATTTACCGGGTCAGCAGTCCTGGCCTGACCGACCACAAAGTTGCCGTCTAATCATCTTCAAGAGGGACGTTCATGAGTCGTTTGGCTATTTTTCTATTGACCGCATGCCTGGGCGCCAGCGCCATGGCCGCCGACACTATCGACGCTAATCGCAAGAAAGACTTTGGCGATATCACCGTTCATTACAACACCTTCACTTCAAGCTTCCTGCCACCCGAGACCGCTCAGAAAGTCGGCGTGGTGCGCAGCAAGGAGAAAGGGTTGATCAACGTGACCGTGATCAAGGGCGTAAGCCCGGTGGCCGCGCAAGTCACCGGTACCATCAAGGACCTGGGTGGCAAGAGCGAGATCCTGACGTTCAAGCAGATCGAAGAAAAAAACGGCATCAGCTACCTCGCGCCCTACTCGGTGACCCAGCGGGAATACAAGACGTTTACCATCAACGTTGAAACCGGCGGCAAGGCCCACGGCTTCCAATTCAACCAAGAACTGTTCCCGGCCGAATGATGAACCTTACCCAACTCGTACTCGCCAGCCACAACGCCGGCAAACTCAAAGAACTGCAGGCCATGCTCGGTAAGTCTGTGCACCTGCGTTCGATTGGTGAGTTCAGCCAGGTCGAACCGGAAGAGACCGGCCTGTCGTTCGTCGAGAATGCCATCCTCAAGGCCCGCAATGCCGCACGTATCTCTGGCCTGCCAGCCCTGGCGGATGATTCGGGCCTGGCCGTGGACTTTCTCGGCGGCGCCCCTGGCATCTACTCGGCCCGTTACGCCGACGGCAAGGGCGACGCGGCCAACAACGCCAAGCTGCTCGACGCCCTCAAGGACGTACCGGAGGCCGAGCGTGGTGCGCAGTTCGTCTGCGTGCTGGCACTGGTGCGGCACGCCGATGACCCGTTGCCGATCCTGTGTGAAGGCCTGTGGCACGGGCGCATTCTGCAAGCCGCCAGCGGTGAGCATGGGTTTGGCTATGACCCGCTGTTCTGGGTGCCGGAGCGCAATGTGTCCAGCGCCGAACTGAGCCCGGCCGACAAGAACCAGATCAGCCACCGCGCCCGCGCCATGGCGTTACTGCGCCAGCGCCTGGGTTTGAAATGACCCAGAACACCTCTGCGCAGCCGCTGATCCACGGTGGCGCGCAAACACCCCGGGCGGCCCTGCCCCATCTGCCGCCCCTGGCGCTGTACATCCACATTCCGTGGTGCGTGCGCAAATGCCCGTATTGCGACTTCAATTCCCACACCGCAAGCAAAGTGCTGCCGGAAGAAGAGTATGTGGACGCCTTGCTGGCCGACTTGGACCAAGACCTGCACGCCGTGTATGGCCGCAAGCTGAGCTCGATTTTCTTCGGTGGCGGCACGCCCAGCCTGTTCAGCGCTGCTGCACTTGGCCGCCTGCTCAAGGGCGTTGAAGCGCGCATCCCGTTTGCCGACGATATCGAGATCACCCTGGAAGCCAACCCCGGGACGTTCGAACAAGAGAAGTTCGTGGCGTACCGCAAGCTGGGGATCAATCGCCTGTCCATCGGCATCCAGAGCTTCCAGCAAGAGAAGCTTGAAGCCCTGGGCCGTATCCACAATGGCGATGAAGCCGTGCGCGCCGCCGGTATGGCGCGCCAGGCCGGGTTCGATAACTTCAACCTGGACTTGATGCACGGCTTGCCCAACCAGTCTTTGGAAGACGCCCTGGGCGACCTGCGCCAGGCCATTGCACTCAAGCCCACGCACCTGTCCTGGTACCAACTGACCCTGGAACCCAACACCGTGTTCTGGAACCAGCCACCCGCGCTGCCGGAAGACGACACACTGTGGGATATCCAGGAAGCCGGCCAGGCGCTGCTGGCCGAACACGGTTACGCACAATATGAAGTCTCGGCCTACGCCCAACCGGGGCGGCCGGCGCGGCATAACCTCAATTACTGGAGCTTTGGCGACTTTATCGGCATCGGCGCCGGCGCCCACGGCAAGCTCAGCCACCCGGACGGGCGCATCATCCGCACCTGGAAAACCCGTGCACCGAAGGACTACCTCAACCCGGCCAAAAGCTTCCAGGCCGGCGCGAAAGAACTGACCAACGATGAACTGCCGTTCGAGTTCCTGATGAACGCGCTGCGCCTCACCGACGGGGTTGATGCCAAGCTCTACGCCGAGCGCACCGGCCTCGATCTGGCGAGCCTCGACGAAGGCCGCCGCGACGCAGAACAAAGTGGATTAATGCAGGTCGAACCGTCACGCCTGGCGGCCACCGACCGTGGGCAACTCTTTCTCAATGACCTGTTGCAGAAGTTTTTGAGCTGATAGCTCTTAAGGAAATCGAATGGATCTGGTACTCGACCTGCTCGCCACCGTATCCCGCTGGAGCCGTAGCAACCTGTCGGAAATCTCGTTGGCTCTTGTGGGCTGTTTGCTGGTGCTGTTCGGCGCCGACATCAAGGGCTGGGTCGAAGCGCGCCTGGGCAGCATCGCCGGCGCCTTGCGCGTACCCTTGATGGCCCTGCTGTGCCTGATCGGCAGCGGCGCGGCGTTGATCTATGCCACGCCGTGGATTGTGCGGGGGTTGAGCCAGTTCAATAACTACAGCCTGGCGCCGGTGTTGATCGTGGTGCTGGTGTTGATTGGCGTCGTCGCAGACCGCCGCTGATTTCATCCAGATGAAGGCAAGGACATCTCATGAGCAAAAAGCTTCTGGACGACACTAGCAAATTTCTCAGCTATGTACTGCGCCATGAGCCTCAGGCAATTGGCCTTTCATTGGATTCAGAAGGCTGGGCAGGCATTGCAGAGCTGATTGAGGCGGCCAGCCGCGACGGGCGCAGCCTTAGCCGAGAACTGCTGGAGCAGGTGGTACGCACAAACGAGAAGAAGCGCTTTTCGTTCTCCGAGGACGGTCAACACATCCGCGCCGTGCAGGGTCACTCCAACCAAGGCGTCCAGCTACAACTCGATGAAAGACAACCACCAGCCGTCCTGTACCACGGCACCGCAACGCGCTTCATCGAGTCAATCAGCCAAAAGGGCCTGATTCCCGGGTCACGACATCATGTGCATCTCAGTGAACAGCTTGAGACGGCCAGGGAAGTTGGGCAGCGCTATGGGAAAGTGGTTATTCTGAAGATCAACACTTCGAAGATGCTGGCCCAGGGTTTCAAGTTTTATCAGGCGCAGAATGGGGTTTGGCTGACGAAGCAGGTTCCTGCCCAGTTCCTCGAAGCTATTTAGAGGCCTGACTGCCAAATGCTTTTTCGTAATACTCTTTAAGTGTCATCGGGTCTTTGCAACCCAGCGCGAGCGCCTGATTCAGGTAGGTCAAATTCACGCTGTCGGGCTCACCTTTGTCGTTCATACGAGTCGCCGCCAAGATGTAGTAGGCATCCGCCCGGTACTGATCATAGGTCAGCATCCGCGCGCTGGCGCGTGCTTGCATGTTGCCCAAGGTTCTTTCTTCCTTGATCTCAGCTAGCCGATCACCTTCGAAACAAAGCGAACGATTGGTGTACAGCGGATAATAGTCATGGTTGGGATCAACGTTCAGAAGCATCTGCTTGAGCGCTTCCAGGTACTTTACGTGCCCAGGATCAAGCAGATTTAGACGCATGTACGCCATATCACATTGATAGTAATACCCCACGCCGGCGGCTAACAAACCTTGATCCATTGCCTTGTGCATCGGCTCACACACCTGTTTGCGTTCTTCCTCGGACATGCCGAACCGGCTTTGGATATTGGCCAGCATATAGGTCGCAACAACATGCCCGCCCTCCGAGGCCATTTTCAGATCATCTTGGAACGCAGTCATGACACCCTGAACCTCTTTGAGTTCTTCGGGCAACGTGGCTTTATCCAGCTTGCCACTGGTTTCCAGCTTGACGCTCTCATCGAACATCAGCTTGAGTTGTTCCGCCTTCTTCTGAGCACGCTCAAAGTAGTCGTCACTGGAAGTCACTGGCAAAGAGGATGTGCTGGCCGCGAAGGCTGTCGCAGACAGCAGGCTGAGCAACAGTAGACTGGAAAGGAGGGTTTTCAAGCGCTTGTATTCCTTTACAAGTAAAAAGCGAAGCGGCAGTGGAACCCATCGATTCCACCGCCGTGATTAGCAACGCGAGTTAAGCCAACTTCTCGAACTTCAAATCCCACACCCCATGCCCCAATCGCTCGCCACGGCGTTCGAACTTGGTGATCGGCCGCTCGGCCGGGCGTGGTACGCATTTGCCGTCTTCGGCCAGGTTGCGGTAGCCAGGGGCAACGTTCATCAGTTCCAGCATGTATTCCGCATACGGTTCCCAGTCGGTGGCCATGTGCAGGATGCCGCCCACTTTCAGCTTGCTGCGCACCAGCTCCGCGAAGGAGGCCTGGACGATGCGGCGCTTGTGGTGACGGGCCTTGTGCCATGGGTCGGGGAAGAACAGCATCAGGCGGTCGAGGCTGTTGTCGGCGATGCAGCGGTTGAGCACTTCAATCGCGTCGCAGTCGTAGACCCGCAGGTTTTTCAGGCCTTGGGTCAGCACACCGTTGAGCAGTGCGCCGACACCTGGACGGTGAACTTCTACACCGATGAAATCCTGCTCCGGGGCGGCCGCAGCCATTTCCAGCAGGGAATGGCCCATGCCGAAACCGATTTCCAGAGAGCGCGGGGCTGAACGGCCAAACACCTGGTCGTAGTCCACCGGCGCATCGGCCAGGGGCAACACGAACAGCGGCGTGCCCTGCTCCAGGCCCTTTTGCTGGCCTTCGGTCATGCGACCGGCGCGCATCACAAAACTCTTGATGCGGCGGTGCTTGGACTCGTCGCCCTCTTCCACGGTGTTCGGCGTTTCGTTTGATTCAGTCATCAATAGCTCTTACTTGATCAGACCATCCAGCGGCGAAGAGGCGCTGGCATAGAGTTTTTTCGGCATGCGCCCGGCGAGGTAGGCCAGGCGGCCCGCGACGATGGCGTGGTTCATGGCTTGGGCCATCATGATTGGTTGCTGGGCATGGGCAATGGCCGAGTTCATCAGTACGGCGTCGCAGCCCAGCTCCATGGCGATGGTAGCGTCGGAGGCTGTGCCGACGCCCGCATCCACCAGCACCGGAATCTTGGCTTCTTCGAGGATGATCTGCAGGTTGTACGGATTGCAGATACCCAGGCCGGAACCGATCAGACCGGCCAGCGGCATCACCGCGATGCAGCCGATTTCTGCCAGTTGGCGCGCAATGATCGGGTCATCGCTGGTGTAGACCATCACATCGAAGCCTTCCTTGACCAGGGTTTCGGCGGCCTTGAGGGTTTCGATCACGTTGGGGAACAGGGTTTTCTGGTCGGCCAGCACTTCCAGCTTCACCAGATTGTGGCCGTCGAGCAGCTCACGGGCCAGGCGGCAGGTGCGCACGGCTTCGATGGCGTCGTAGCAGCCAGCAGTGTTGGGCAGGAAGGTGTAACGCTGCGGCGACAGCACTTCGAGCAGGTTCGGCTCGCCCTCGATCTGGCCAAGGTTGGTGCGGCGCACGGCGAAGGTGACGATCTCGGCACCCGAGGCTTCGATGGCCAGGCGGGTTTCTTCCATGTCGCGGTACTTGCCGGTACCGACCAGCAGACGGGACTGGTAGGTACGACCGGCCAGGACGAAAGGCTTGTCGCTACGAACGATGCTCATGGGAAATCCTCTGGTTGGATGAGGTTCTGCAGAATGCGTTGCGGCCGGGGCGGGCTAGCCGCCGCCGATGGCGTGGACCACTTCGACCTGGTCACCTTCGGTGAGCACAGTCTCGGCGTGCTGGCTACGCGGGACGATATCCAGGTTGAGCTCCACTGCGACGCGACGCCCGGTCAGGTCCAGACGGGTCAGCAGGGCCGCAACGGTTTCGCCGTCGGGCAGTTCAAAGGATTCGCCGTTCAACTGAATGCGCATGCCACGGGCCGCCATCGTTTTTAGGGGCCCGCATTCTAGCGCGATTGGAACCTGAAGGTCAGCTCCAAGCGTCAAGCGGTCAAAGCTGCAAGCGCCACGCCGCCAGGCCCAGGAAGAACCAGCCAAGCAGGAACGCCAGCCCGCCAAACGGCGTGATGATCCCCAGTTTACTGATGCCGGTCATGGTCAGCACATACAGGCTGCCCGAGAACAGCAGGATGCCGACAGTAAACGAAACGCCCGCCCAGGTGACCAGCCGGCCCGGAATATGCGCCGCCAGCAAGGCCACGCCGAACAGCGCCAGGGCATGCACCAACTGGTAGGTCACGCCGGTATGGAAGATCGCCAGGTAGTCGGTGCTCAGGCGGTTTTTCAGGCCGTGGGCGGCGAACGCGCCCAGCGCAACGCCGGTAAAGCCGAAAAAGGCAGCCAGCATCAGAAAGCTACGCAGCATGGGGAACTCCAGTCAGACTCATCGGGCAGGGTCTGTATAATGGCCCGCTCAACGGGTTCGGCCAAGCCATCTCTATGCTGCGTGTCCTCTTCAAACGCTTTCTCAACGTCGTGAAATGGTTTGCCATCGGCAGTGTATTGCTGGTGCTGCTGTTTCGTGTGGTGCCGCCGCCGTTCACTGCGCTGATGGTGGAGCGCAAGGTTGAGTCCTGGATAGATGGCGAACCCATTGACCTGCAACGCAGCTGGGTGCCGTGGGATGAAATCTGCGATGACCTCAAAGTGGCGGTGATGGCCGGGGAAGACCAGCGCTTCCCGCAACATTGGGGTTTTGATTTCGGCGCGATCCAGGCGGCGATTCTGCACAACGAACGCGGCGGCTCGATTCGCGGTGCCAGCACCCTGAGCCAGCAGGTGTCGAAAAACCTGTTTCTGTGGGCCGGGCGCAGCTATTTGCGCAAAGGCCTGGAGGCGTGGTTTACCGGGTTGATCGAGGTGTTGTGGCCCAAGCAGCGGATTCTTGAGGTGTACCTCAACAGCGTGGAATGGGATGAAGGTGTGTTTGGCGCAGAGGCGGCGGCGCGGCACCATTTTGGCGTGAGCGCCAAGGGGCTTTCGCGGCAGCAGGCCAGTTATCTGGCGGCGGTGTTGCCCAATCCACGGGTGTGGAGTGCCAGCCATCCCACAGCCTATGTGGCACTTAGAGCGGCATGGATTCGTCAGCAGATGAGCCAGTTGGGTGGGGATGGTTATCTGGTAGAGCTGAACAACTCTCGAAAGGCACCCTGGTCCGACTGACACAATACGGGACCTGTGGGAGCTGGCTTGCCTGCGATGAGCATAAGTATCTACACAACTTCGATACGACGCTGGGCCTGTGGCGAGGGAGCTTGCTCCCGTGACGGCCTGACAGCCGGCGCCGATCTAACTAACGCGCCGCGATTCAAATGTGGGAGCTGGCTTGCCTGCGAAGGCGGCCTGACAGTCAGCACAGTTGGACCGTTTACATATCCATTCCTGCGGTAACGGCCACCTAGGGTTCCGCTCTGACAGCGGCTCACTTTTGAAAAGCGCAAAAGTAAGCAAAACGCTCTTGCCCCACCACTCGGCACCTCGCTTAGGCTCGGTGTGCCCGGAATTCGCCAGTGATTTGGGGGGCCGCCGCCACGCGCCATCCATGGCGCGGGGCGGCTAAACCGGCATCCCTGCCGGTTTACCCCCCAAATCCCTGTCGAATTCCGGCCAGCGTGGTTTGACGGGGCGCTTAAGATCAAGATCAAAAGCAGATCAAGAGCGGCTCGCTTCGCATCGTGGTTACCGTCTGCTGCTACAGCTCACAAAGTTGTGTAGATACCTATGGTGCGATGAGGGCAGGCCAGCCAACTTATCTGCAAACTGACACACCGCTATCGCAGGCAAGCCAGCTCCCACAGTGGACTGTGGTGGATTTGAAATTTACGAACACATACAAAAATGCCCCGATCTTTCGATCGGGGCATTCTTTGTTCGCTGCGTTTTAGGCGGCGATCGACAACTTCAGCTTGTTCATCGCGCTTTTCTCAAGCTGACGAATCCGCTCGGCCGACACGTTGTACTTCTGCGCCAGGTCGTGCAGCGTGGCTTTCTCCTCGGCCAGCCAGCGCTGGTAGAGGATGTCACGGCTGCGGTCGTCCAGCACTTCCAGCGCTTCGTGCAGGTTGTGGTTGGAGTTGTCGCTCCAGTCGGCGTCTTCCAGTTGACGCGCCGGGTCGTACCGGTGGTCTTCCAGGTAGTTGGCCGGCGATTGGAAGGCGCTGTCGTCATCCGCTTCGGCGGCTGGGTCGAAGGCCATGTCATGGCCGGTCAGGCGGCTTTCCATCTCGCGCACTTCACGCGGCTCCACGCCGAGGCTTTCGGCCACGCGGTGGACTTCTTCGTTGTTCAGCCACGCCAGGCGTTTTTTCTGGCTGCGCAGGTTGAAGAACAGCTTGCGCTGGGCCTTGGTGGTGGCCACTTTCACGATGCGCCAGTTGCGCAGGATGAACTCGTGGATTTCCGCCTTGATCCAGTGCACGGCAAACGACACCAGGCGCACGCCCATTTCAGGGTTGAAACGTTTCACAGCCTTCATCAGGCCAACGTTGCCTTCCTGAATCAGGTCGGCCTGGGCCAGACCGTAGCCGCTATAGCTACGGGCGATATGTACGACAAAACGCAGGTGGGCGAGCACCATCTGCCGAGCCGCCCCCAAATCCTGCTCATAGTAGAGACTCTCGGCCAGTTCACGCTCCTGCTCGGGCGTCAGCAATGGAATGCTGTTGACCGTGTGCACATAGGCTTCCAGGTTCGCACCTGGGACCAAGGCATAAGCAGGTTGCAAAGAAGTGGTCATACGAAAAAACCTCCGACTCACATAACTCGTGCAGTTCAGCACTGCGAAAATTGACCTGGGAACCGTAGGACAAGTTCCCTAAACCGCTGATACGGTCAATACAAACGAAACCAGATTAATCTGACATTAACTACTTCGGCGCCAGCTCACGTAAATGCCGTGCCACCGCAATCCACGCACCGATATACCCCAACAACACCGCGCCAAGCAAGAGACTCAGACCATCGGCTACCGGCACACCGGCCAAGGCGAAATCACTGCCGTAAAGCCCGGCCAAGCCGACAACCGCGTCGTTCAACCAATCCAGGCCAAACGCCAGTACACCCCAGGACAAGATCCCCGCACCCAGGCCATACAGCGCGCCCATGTACAGGAAAGGCCGGCGCACATAGCTGTCTGTGCCGCCCACCAGTTTAATCACTTCTATCTCGGTGCGACGGTTTTCAATATGAAGACGAATGGTATTACCTATCACCAAAAGTAATGCAGACACTAATAACACCGTCAGGCCGAACACAAAGCGGTCACCCAGCTTGAGGATCGCGGCCAGGCGCTCTACCCAGACTAGATCAAGTTGCGCCTGTTGCACCTTCGGCATCTCTGCGAGTTTTTGTCGCAGGGCCTCCAGCGCCGGCTTGTCGACCTCGTTCGGCGTTACCAGCACCACGCCCGGCAGTGGGTTCTGCGGCAGCTCCTTGAGCGCCTCGCCCAGGCCCGATTGCTGCTGGAACTCTTCAAGGGCCTGGTCGCGGCTGATGTACTCGGCCTCGGCCACCCCCGGGATGTTCTTGATGTCATCGCGCAGCGCTTCGCCTTCCTTGCTGCTGGTGTCCAGGTTCAGGTACAGCGAAATCTGCGCCGCCCGCTGCCAGGACCCGCCCAGGCGCTCCACATTATTAAGCAACAGCGACAAGCCCATCGGCAGGCTCAAGGCCACGGCCATGACCAGGCAGGTGAAAAAGCTGCCGATCGGTTGCTTGCCCAGGCGACGCAGGCTGTCCAGCAGGCTGGCGCGATGGCTTTCGATCCAGGCGTGCACCAGGGTGCCGAAGTCCGGGCCGTCGTCTTCGTCGTGCTTTTTCTTTTTCGGTTGCGGGTCGGCCGGCTTCGGCGCCACCCGTTCGGATACTTTAGGGCTGCGTGTAGCACTCATACGCCAGCCTCCCCATCGCCGATCAGGCGGCCGCGTTGCAGGGTGAGCATGCGATGGCGCATGCGAGCGATCAGGGCCAGGTCGTGACTGGCGATCAAGACGCTGGTGCCCAGGCGGTTGATGTCTTCGAACACCCCCATGATCTCGGCCGCCAGGCGCGGGTCGAGGTTACCGGTGGGTTCGTCCGCCAGTAGCAAAGCCGGGCGATGGACGATGGCGCGGGCGATACCGACACGCTGTTGCTGGCCGGTGGACAGGTCGCCGGGGAAGAGGTCGGTCTTGTCCGACAACGCCACACGTTCCAGGGCCGAATCCACGCGTTTGACGATCTCGGCCTTGGACAGCCCGAGGATCTGCAACGGCAGGGCCACGTTGTTGAACACCGTGCGGTCGAACAGCAATTGGTGGTTCTGGAACACCACGCCGATCTGGCGGCGCAGGAATGGAATTTGCGCATTGCTGATAGTGGCCAGGTCCTGGCCCGCCAGCAGCAACTTGCCGGTGGTCGGGCGTTCCATGGCCAGCAGCAGGCGCAACAGCGTACTTTTGCCCGCACCCGAATGGCCGGTGACAAACAAGAATTCGCCGCGACGCACTCGAAAGCTCAGCTCATGCAAGCCCACATGCCCGTTGGCATAGCGTTTACCGACCTGTTCGAATCGAATCATGAACGCTCCCGCTCGGCAAACAGTGCCTGTACAAAGGGTTCGGCTTCAAAGGTGCGCAGGTCGTCGATGCCTTCACCGACGCCGATATAGCGAATCGGCAACCCGAACTGTTTGGCCAGGGCGAAAATCACACCGCCCTTGGCCGTGCCGTCGAGCTTAGTCAATGCCAGGCCGGTCAGCTGCACCGTCTGGTTGAATTGCTTGGCCTGGCTGATGGCGTTCTGGCCGGTACCGGCGTCGAGCACCAGCAGGACTTCATGGGGTGCATCGGCGTCGAGCTTGCCGATCACGCGGCGCACTTTCTTCAGCTCTTCCATCAAGTTGTCTTTGGTGTGCAGGCGGCCGGCTGTATCGGCGATCAGCACATCAATGTTGCGCGCCTTGGCGGCTTGCACGGCATCGAAGATCACCGACGCAGAGTCGGCACCGGTGTGCTGGGCGATCACCGGGATCTTGTTGCGCTCACCCCACACCTGCAACTGCTCGACGGCCGCGGCACGGAAGGTGTCACCGGCGGCGAGCATGACTTTCTTGCCCTCGCCTTGCAGCTTCTTGGCCAGTTTGCCGATGGTGGTGGTCTTGCCAGCGCCGTTTACGCCTACCACGAGGATGACGAACGGCTTTTTCGGCGTGATCACCAGCGGCGCTTCAACCGGTTTGAGCATGGCGGCCAGCTCAGCCTGCAGGGATTTGTACAGCGCATCGGCGTCGGTCAACTGCTTGCGCGCGACCTTCTGCGTCAGGCTCTGGATGATCACGGCGGTGGCTTCGACGCCCACGTCGGCGGTGAGCAGGCGGGTCTCGATGTCTTCCAGCAATTCGTCATCAATGACTTTCTTGCCCAGGAACAGGCTGGCCATGCCTTCGCCAATACTGGCGCTGGTCTTGCTCAGGCCCTGCTTGAGGCGGGCAAAGAATCCGGTTTTGCTGGTTTCGGTTGCGGCAGCGGCGGGTTCTGGCTCGATAACGGCAGGTGCAGCGACAACCGGTGCAGGCACTTCAACGACGGGCGGTACTTCTGCCACAACCTCTACCGGCACCGGCTCGACCACTGCAGGAATCGGCGGCACGACGTGCTCGGCCTGAACATCCTCCACCAACGCCACGGGCTCTTCGGCCACGGGCAGCTCCAACCAGGGCTTGTGCTCGGGCTCGGGCTCAGGTTCCGGCTCCGGCTCCGGCTCGGCCTCGACGACCGGCTGCAACACCGGCTCAGCCATCGGCAACACCACCGGAACTGGCGTCTCGGCAACCGGTTCGGCTTCTATTACGGGTTCAGGGGTCGGTTCGGCGTGAACCTGTGGCTGTTCGACGACGGTTTCCTGCGGCTTTTTGCGCAGCCATCCGAACAGGCCTTTCTTCTCGCCAGCCGCAGCTGGGGTCTTCTTGTCGTCGTTGGAACCAAACATGGAGACGGCTATCTCAAGGTAGCGACGCGCCACAGGGCGCGCCGGTAAATAAAATTCGATGCGTAACAGACTGTTTTTTAGCCAGCTCGTTCATGCGCAACATTTTGTAAGGCCTAAATAGGGCCTTCACAAGACAGCCGCAGTGGCCGTCCTTAAGTCGGACCAGTATCCTAGCACCTCCTCGCCCGCCGACGCTAAGACCAAGCGGGCAGCCCAACAGGTTTAAAAACGAATGAATGCTCTAGCCCGCCGCGCCGCAGGCCTGCTGTTCAGCACAGTTTGTCTGCCTCTCTCAGCTTTGGCTGCCGATCCACAACCCACCCATGAATTCACCCTCGATAACGGCCTTAAAGTGGTCGTGCGCGAAGATCATCGCGCGCCGGTGGTGGTTTCCCAGGTCTGGTACAAGGTTGGCTCAAGCTACGAAACCCCGGGCCAGACCGGTTTGTCCCACGCCCTGGAACACATGATGTTCAAGGGCAGCGCCAAGGTTGGCCCCGGCGAAGCCTCGCTGATCCTGCGCGACCTGGGCGCCGAAGAAAACGCCTTCACCAGCGACGACTACACCGCGTACTACCAGGTATTGGCCCGTGACCGCCTGGGTGTGGCCTTTGAGCTGGAAGCCGACCGCATGGCCAGCCTGCGCCTGCCGGCCGACGAGTTCAGCCGTGAAATCGAGGTCATCAAGGAAGAACGTCGCCTGCGTACCGACGATAACCCCATGTCCAAGGCGTTCGAGCGCTTCAAGGCCATGGCGTTCCCGGCCAGCGGCTACCACACGCCGACCATCGGCTGGATGGCCGACCTGGACCGCATGAAGGTCGAGGAACTGCGCCACTGGTACCAATCCTGGTACGTGCCGAACAACGCCACCTTGGTGGTGGTCGGCGACGTGACCCCGGACGAGGTGAAAAACCTCGCCCAACGTTACTTCGGCCCGATCCCCAAGCGTGACGTGCCGCCGGCAAAAATCCCGATGGAACTGGCCGAGCCCGGCGAGCGCCTGCTGACCCTGCACGTGCAGACCCAACTGCCGAGTGTGATCCTGGGCTTCAACGTGCCCGGCCTGGCCACCGCTGAAGACAAACGCTCGGTGCAGGCCCTGCGCCTGATCTCGGCCCTGCTGGACGGCGGCTACAGTGCACGGATCTCCGAGCAGTTGGAACGCGGTGAAGAGCTGGTGTCCGCCGCTTCCACCAACTACGACGCCTACACCCGTGGCGACAGCCTGTTCACCCTCTCGGCCACGCCGAACCAGCAGAAGAAGAAAACTGTTGCCCAAGCCGAAGCCGGCCTGTGGCGCCTGCTCGATGAGCTGAAGGCCAAGCCACCGACCGCCGAAGAACTGGAACGCATCCGCGCCCAAGTGATTGCCGGCCTGGTGTACCAGCGTGATTCCATCACCAGCCAAGCCACGGCCATTGGCTCCCTGGAAACCGTTGGTCTGTCCTGGAAGCTCATGGACACCGAGCTTGACGACCTGCAAAGCGTGACCCCGGAAGACATCCAGAAGGCCGCACGCACCTATTTCACCCGCGAACGTCTGAGCGTCGCCCATGTTTTGCCTGAGGAGACCGCTCATGAGTGATCGCAAAAACAGCCGCCTGATCCTGCCCGGCCTGATCGCCGTCACCCTGATGGCGGCCAGCGCCGTTTACTTCTTGCGCCCCAGCGAGTCGGTCGCCAGCCAGGCCCTGGACAAGGCTCAAACGGCCAGCACCCTGCAATCCCTGGCGGAACTGGATGGCAAGGCACCGACCAACCGCAAGCTCGACGTACAAACCTGGACCACCGCCGAAGGCGCCAAGGTGCTGTTCGTCGAAGCCCATGAATTGCCGATGTTCGACATGCGCCTGCTGTTCGCCGCTGGCAGCAGCCAGGATGGCGACGTGCCAGGCCTGGCGCTGATGACCAACGCCATGCTCAACGAAGGCGTGCCGGGCAAGGACGTCAGCCAGATCGCCAGCGGGTTCGAAGGCCTGGGTGCCGATTTTGGTAACGGCGCCTACCGCGACATGGCGCTGGTGACCCTGCGCAGCCTGAGCGACAGCGCCAAGCGCGACGCAGCCCTGTCACTGTTCAACCAGGTGATCGGCCAGCCGACGTTCCCGGCAGACTCACTGGCACGCATCAAGAACCAGATCCTGGCCGGGTTCGAGTACCAGAAGCAGAACCCCGGCAAACTGGCGAGCATCGAGCTGTTCAAGCGCCTTTACGGCGACCACCCTTACGCACACCCGAGCGAAGGCACCCCCGAGAGCGTGCCGAAGATTACCCTGGCGCAGTTGCAGGCGTTCCACGCCAAGGCCTATGCGGCGGGTAACGCGGTGATTGCAGTGGTGGGCGACCTGACCCGCGCCGAAGCTGAAGCCATGACGGCCAAGGTGTCCGCCTCGCTGCCCAAGGGCCCGGCCATGGCCAAGATCGCCCAGCCGACCGAGCCAAAAGCCGGCCTGAGCCGTATCGAGTTCCCGTCCAAGCAAACCCACCTGCTGTTTGCGCAGTTGGGCATCGACCGTGCCGACCCGGACTACGCAGCCTTGTCCCTGGGTAACCAGATCCTTGGCGGCGGCGGCTTCGGCACCCGCTTGATGAGCGAAGTGCGAGAGAAACGCGGCTTGACCTACGGCGTGTACTCCGGCTTCTCACCGATGCAGGTGCGCGGCCCATTCATGATCAACCTGCAGACCCGCGCCGAAATGAGCGGTGGCACCTTGCGCCTGGTGGAGGACGTGCTGGCTGACTACCTCAAGACCGGCCCGACGCAAAAGGAACTGGATGACGCCAAGCGCGAGCTGGCCGGCAGCTTCCCGCTGTCCACCGCCAGCAATGCCGATATCGTCGGACAGTTGGGCGCCATGGGTTTCTACAACCTGCCGCTGAGCTATCTGGAAGATTTCATGAAACAATCCCAAGCCCTGACCGTCGATCAGGTCAAGGCTGCAATGAACAAACACTTGAGCGCCGACAAGATGGTCATCGTGACCGCCGGCCCGACGATTGCGCAAAAGCCACTACCGCCCCCCACTGATAAACCTGCCGAGCAGCCGCTCGGGGTTCCGGAGCATTAATGGCCAGTTCATCTCGCCCGAAAAAACCTGTCCACAACGTGCATAACGGTGTGGGCCAACTGCGCATCATTGGCGGTGAATGGGGCAGCCGCAAGCTGAGCTTCCCCGACGTCGTGGGCCTGCGCCCGACGCCAGACCGCGTGCGCGAAACCCTGTTCAACTGGCTCGCGCCGTACATTGGCGGGGCCAAGGTGCTGGACCCGTTCGCTGGCAGCGGTGCGCTGTTCCTGGAGGCGCTGTCCCGTGGCGCGGCTCAGGGCCAGGCGCTGGACGCCAGCAACGTGGCGGTGTCCAGCCTCAAGGAGCACCTGGGTACGCTGCGTTGCACCACCGGCCAGGTACAGACGGCCGACGCGCTGCGCTACCTGGAAACCCAGGCGGCGACTGAATACGACGTAGTGTTCCTCGACCCACCGTTCAACCAGAACCTGCTGCCGACCGTCTGCACCCTGCTGGAAGAACGCCAGTGGCTGGCACCGGATGCCTGGATCTACACTGAGAGCGAGACCGCGCCCTCCACGCTCGGCCTGCCAAGTGGCTGGCGCCTGCACCGGGAGCAGAAGTCCGGTCGGGTGTATTACGCGTTGTGGCATCGCGCCCTGTAGGAGCGAGCTTGCTCGCGAAGATCGAACAGGCGACACAGACTGTCTGACAGCGCTGCGTTATCGTTAACGTTTTTCGCGAGCAAGCTCGCTCCTACGCGGCAGCGGGTAATTCATGATTCCATCGACAGACCGCTTCAAACCCGCCTTCGGCCTCGGCAACCCCCACTTGCAGACACTGTGGGGGCCGCTGTGGCGTCCGACCACCCACATCGAACGCCAACGCGAGCGCCTGTGGCTGGAGGATGGCGACTTCCTAGATCTTGACTGGCATGGGCCCCATGACGTGCAAGCGCCTTTGGTGCTGGTGCTGCATGGGCTGACCGGCTCGTCCAATTCGCCCTATGTGGCCGGCCTGCAAAAAGTCCTGGCCGCCCAAGGCTGGGCCAGTGCTGCGTTGAACTGGCGTGGCTGCTCGGGCGAACCCAACCTGCTGGCTCGCAGTTATCACTCCGGCGCCAGCGAAGACCTGGCAGCCGCGATTGCTCATCTGCGCGCCAAGCGGCCGTTGGCGCCCTTGTATGCGGTGGGTTATTCCCTGGGTGGCAATGTGTTGCTCAAGCATCTGGGGGAGACCGGCAATGCCTCGGGCTTGCAGGGCGCGGCGGCGGTGTCGGTGCCGTTTCGCCTGGATCAATGCGCCGATCGCATCGGCCTGGGGTTCTCGCGGGTGTATCAGAAGCACTTCATGCGCGAAATGCTCGCGTATATCCGCGTCAAGCAGCGCCAATTCCTACTGGACGGTCGTGAGGATGGGCTCAAAACCCTGGAGGCCCTTGGCTCCCTGGAAAAGATGCGTACGTTCTGGGACTTCGACGGGCGGGTAACCGCGCCGCTGCACGGTTTCATCAGCGCCGAAGACTACTATCGCCGCGCGTCGAGCCGTTATTACCTGGGCGATATCCGTACGCCCACGTTGATTATCCAGGCGGCCGATGACCCGTTTGTGTTTGCGCACAGCTTGCCAAAGGCCCGTGAGCTGTCGGACTGCACCGAGTTCGAGTTGCTGGCCAAGGGCGGGCATGTGGGGTTTGTGGAGGGTTCGCTGAAGCGTCCGGGTTATTACCTGGAACGCCGGATCCCGCAGTGGCTTCAGGCCCAGTACGGTCAATAGTGTGGGAGCTGGCTGCCTGCGATAGCGGTGGGCCAGCCAATGTTGAGGTGGCTGACACTCCGCTATCGCAGGCAAGCCAGCTCCCACATTTTGAGCAAGTGTTCACACCAATCGTTTAGTCGCCCGTTGCTATTCCCCGGGCAGGATCAGTAATCCACTCACTCCACGACCCCGCATACAACTTGCCCAACGGATACCCCGCCAGGCTCAACGCAAACAGGTTATGGCACGCCGTCACCCCAGACCCGCAATACGCCACCAATTCCTGCGCCTCGCGCCCTTGCAACTGCGCGGCAAAGCGTTGCTTGAGCTGCTCGGCCGGCAGAAAGCGGCCGTCGCTGCCGAGGTTTTCACTGAACGCCGCGCATTGCGCGCCAGGGATATGCCCGGCAATCGGGTCGATGGGCTCTACTTCGCCACGAAAGCGCGGCTGGGCGCGGGCGTCGATCAAGGTCAGGCCGGGTTGGCCCAGGCGTTTTTGCAGGTGTTCGGCATCCAGCAACAGACGATGATCCGGCGTACCGGCGAAGGTACCCGGCTCAACCACAGGCGCGTCCAGGCTCAGGGGGAAACCCGCGGCATGCCAGGCCTTGAGGCCACCATCCAAGATAAACACGCCATCACGCTTGCCCAACCAGGCCAGCAACCACCAGGCACGGGCGGCGTAGGCACCGGGGCCGTCGTCGTACAGCACCACATCGGTATCGGCGCTGATGCCCCAGGCCTGCAGTTGCCTGGTGAGCGTGTCCGCCGCCGGCAAAGGATGACGACCGGTCACGCCCTTGGTCACCGGGCCGCTCAGGTGGCGCTCAAGGTCAGCGTATTGCGCGCCCTCTATATGCCCTTCGGCGTAACTGCACCGGCCGTAGTCCGGGTCTTCCAGGGCAAAGCGGCAATCCAGGATCACCCACCCGCTCGACTGTTGGCGCTCGGCCAATTGCTGGGGGCTGATCAGTTGGGCAAGCGGCATGACTGACTCCTGTGAATACAAAGGGGAAATGTCTTACTTCACTTCTTCCAGTGCCTGATTCAATGGCACGTAAAACTCTTTGAACAAGGCATCCACCGCCTCTTTGGCCTGCGGCGTGACAAACCCCGCCTCCAGCACCAGCACCTGATAGACCCCGCGCTTGATCGCCTCGGCGCTCAGGTGGGTGGATTTTTCATTGGTGGTGCACAAAAAGCGCACCCACGAAGTGAGAATGATCCAGGCATTCAGGGTCAGGGCTTCGGTTTGCACCGGGTCCATATTGAGAATGCCGGCGTCGACAAAGCCTTGATAGATCGCGCCGCCCTGGATCAGGCAACGCTGGGAAAAACGCCGGTAGCCAGTTGCCAGTTCCGGGTCGCTCTCCAGCAGGTGTTCGAGGTCGCGGTGCAGGAAGCGATAACGCCACATGCCGGCCAATACCGCTTGCAGGTAAAAGCGCTTGTCTTCCACCAGCATCCCCCGCCCTTGGGGTGGGCGCAGGAAACTGTCTACCAAGGCTTCATATTCGCGAAACAGCACGGCGATGATCGCCTGCTTGTTGGGGAAGTGGTAGTACAGGTTGCCCGGAGAAATTTCCATATGGGCGGCAATGTGGTTGGTACTGACACTGCGCTCGCCCTGCTGGTTAAAAAGCTCCAGGCTGGTTTGCACAATGCGCTCGCTGGTCTTTACTCGTGGTGCCATAGGGGATCAGCTTCTATACACGGGATGGGGCATCTTACGGCCTAACCCGGCCAGGATAAATCTGGATGTTACTGCAATGTTATTTGACAATTTAGAGCAATGACTCTAAAAATCCAGGCAGACCAATAACAATCGGTGCCGCGCCATGTCTGCCAACGTTGCTTACCTGCAAGATTCCCAGGCGCTGGATCAACTCCAGGACCTGTTCGACGCCCAACGCCGCGCCTATGCCGCCAACCCGATGCCGCCGGCCGGGCAGCGCCAGCAATGGCTCAAGGCCCTGCGGGATCTGCTGAGCGACGAACGCCAGGCGCTGATCAATGCGATCAGCCATGATTTCAGCCATCGCAGTGCCGACGAAACCCTGTTTGCCGAACTGATGCCTAGCCTGCATGGCATTCACTACGCCAGCAAACACCTCAAGGGCTGGATGAAACCTTCCCGCCGCGCTGTAGGCATTGCCTTCCAGCCCGCCTCAGCCAAAGTCATTTACCAACCACTGGGCGTCGTCGGCGTCATCGTGCCGTGGAACTACCCGCTGTACCTGGCCATCGGCCCGTTAGTGGGGGCGTTGGCTGCCGGTAACCGGGTGATGCTCAAGCTCAGCGAGTCCACGCCCGCCACCGGTGAACTGCTCAAGGCTTTGCTGGCCAAGATCTTCCCCGAGGACCTGGTGTGCGTCGTGCTGGGCGAAGCCGACGTGGGCATGGCGTTTTCCAAGTTGCGCTTCGATCAGCTCCTGTTCACCGGTGCTACCAGCATAGGCAAGCATGTGATGCGTGCGGCGGCCGAAAACCTCACGCCAGTGACCCTGGAGTTGGGCGGCAAATCGCCGGCGATTGTTTCGGCCGATGTGCCGCTCAAGGACGCCGCCGAACGCATCGCCTTCGGCAAAGCCTTGAACGCCGGGCAAACCTGCGTGGCACCGGATTATGTGCTGGTACCGGAAGATCGCGTGGAGGCCTTTGTCGAGGCGTATTCCAAGGCCGTGCGTGGGTTTTATCCGACGCTGGCCGACAACCCCGACTACACCGCCATCATCAACGAACGCCAACTGGCTCGGCTCAATGCCTACGCCAAGGACGCCACCGACAAAGGCGCCACCTTGATCCCGCTGTACGAGCAAGGCCAGGCGCGGCGAATGGCCCACAGCCTGCTGTTGAATGTCAGCGACGACATGACCGTGATGCAGGACGAAATTTTCGGCCCGCTCTTGCCTATCGTGCCGTATCGCGGCCTTGACCAAGCCTTTGCCTACATCAACCAGCGCCCGCGCCCACTGGCCCTGTATTACTTCGGCTACAACAAAGGCGAACAAGCGCGGGTGCTCCACGAAACCCATTCCGGTGGTGTGTGCCTGAACGACACCTTGCTGCACGTCGCCCAGGACGATATGCCGTTCGGTGGCATCGGCCCGTCGGGCATGGGCCATTACCACGGTCACGAAGGTTTCCTGACGTTCAGCAAGGCCAAGGGTGTGCTGGTCAAACAGCGCCTGAACGCAGCGAAATTGATCTACCCGCCCTATGGCAAGTCGATCCAGAAGCTGATCCAGAAGCTGTTTATCCGCTGATAACCGCCACCTTCGGGACAATAAAAACAATGAATCCCAGCCTGACTGATTCACCCGCGCTGTCACGGCGCGGCGTCTTGAAAATCGGCCTGTGTGCCAGCGCCTTCCTCGCCACCGCAGGGCTGGGCGCCAGCCTCAGCGGTTGCTCCAGCAGTACGCCAGCCAGCGGCTTTGCGATGTTGCGCACCAGCGACTTGCCGTTCTTGCGGGCGGTGATCCCGGTGCTGCTGGAAGGCGCGGCCAGCGCCGAGCACGTGCTTGCTGGTGTTGAGGACACCCTGAAAAAGCTCGATTACAGCCTGCAGCACTTGTCGCCCGAGATGTTCAAGCTCACCCAGCAATTATTCGACGTGCTGGCAATGGGCGTCACCCGCGGCCCACTGACCGGTATCTGGGGCAGCTGGGAAAACGCCAGCAGCGAGCAGATCCGCAATTTCCTGCACCGCTGGGAAAACAGCTACCTGAATCTTTTGCGCATGGGCCAGGGCTCGCTGCTCAAGCTGGTGATCATGGCCTGGTACTTCCGGCCCGAGTCCTGGGGCCATTGCGGCTACCCCGGCCCGCCGAAGATCTAGCCTGGGCAATCCCCCCAAAGATTGCATCTTCCTACAAGAATAAGAGTGCACACCTATGCCCGTACCCGATCTGTTCCGCGACGGCCTGGCCCGTGGCTGGAAAACCCACAATGGCGCCGCCTTGGATAACGACCTCACCCTGGAAGCGGATGTCGCCATCATCGGCAGCGGCGCCGGGGGCGGTACCACCGCCGAAATCCTCAGCGCCGCCGGCTACAAAGTGTTGCTGATCGAAGAAGGCCCGCTCAAGACCAGCAGCGACTTCAAGCTGCTGGAAGACGAAGCCTACGCCAGCCTTTACCAGGAAGGCATCGGGCGGATGAGCAAGGACGGCGCTATCACGATCCTGCAGGGCCGGGCGGTGGGCGGTACCACCTTGATCAACTGGACCTCCAGCTTTCGCACCCCCGATGCCACCCTCTCGCATTGGGCCAGCGAATATGCGGTCAAAGGCCACAGCAGCGCCGAAATGGCGCCCTGGTTCGAAAAAATGGAACAGCGCCTGGGCATCGCGCCCTGGGCGCTGCCGCCGAATGCCAATAACGATGTGATCCGCAAAGGCTGCGAAAAGCTCGGCTACAGCTGGCATGTGATCCCGCGCAATGTGCGCGGCTGCTTCAACCTGGGGTATTGCGGCATGGGTTGCCCGGTCAACGCCAAGCAGTCGATGCTGGTGACCACCATCCCGTCCACCCTGGAACAGGGCGGCGAACTGCTTTACCTGGCCCGCGCCGAGCGGCTCATTTACAGCGGCGACACCATCAGCAGCCTTGAATGCGTGGCCATGGACGAGCGCTGTGTAGCGCCCACCGGGCGCAAGATCAGCGTGAAAGCCAAGCACTATGTGCTGGCGGGCGGCGGCATCAACAGCCCGGCCCTGCTGATGCGCTCGGACGCACCCGACCCGCATTCGCGGTTGGGCAAGCGCACCTTCCTGCACCTGGTCAATTTCTCCGCCGGGCTGTTCGACGAGGTGATCAACCCCTTCTACGGTGCGCCGCAATCCATCTACTCCGACCATTTCCAATGGCAGGACGGCACTACCGGCAAAATGTCCTACAAACTGGAAGCACCGCCCCTGCATCCAGGCCTGGCAAGCACCCTGTTCGGTGGCTACGGCAAGCAGAACGCCTTGGACATGAACCAATTGCCCCACACCCACGCCATGCTCGCCCTGCTGCGCGACGGCTTTCACCCCGACAGCCCGGGCGGCGCCGTGGAGCTACGCGGTGATGGCACGCCCGTGCTCGACTATCAGGTCTCGCCCTACGCCTGGGACGGCCTGCGCCGGGCCTTCCACAGCATGGCCGAGATTCAGTTCGCGGCGGGGGCCAAATCGGTCAAGCCCTTGCATCACGACGCGCGCTTTGTGAACAACCTGGCCGAAGCGCGCAGCGTGATCGACGGCTTGAACCTGGAACTGCATCGCACCACCCTAGGCAGCGCCCATGTGATGGGCGGTTGTGCCATGGGAGAAGAGCCAAAAAATGCCGTGGCCGACAGCCTGGGTCGCCATCATCAGTTGCGTAACCTGTCGATCCACGATGGCTCGCTGTTCCCCACCAGCATTGGCGCCAACCCGCAATTGTCGGTGTACGGATTGACCGCGCAACTGGCGAGCGCATTGGCCGAACGTCTGAAAACGGCATGAAAAAACAGGGTATTCACGGCATCTATCTACATAAGTCGACTTGGCCCACCGGTAATGCTGCGATACCATCCGGTTCCCCAACGGACTCCGCCAGGACGACGCGATGAACCGAGTGTTGTACCCAGGTACCTTCGACCCGATTACCAAAGGCCATGGCGATCTGGTCGAACGCGCCTCTCGCCTGTTCGACCATGTGATCATCGCGGTCGCGGCCAGCCCCAAGAAAAACCCGTTGTTTCCCCTGGAACAACGTGTGGAGCTGGCGCAAGAGGTCACCAAGCACCTGCCGAATGTGGAAGTAGTGGGCTTTTCGACATTGCTGGCGCATTTCGCCAAGGAGCAGAACGCCAATGTGTTCCTGCGTGGCCTGCGTGCGGTGTCGGACTTCGAATACGAATTCCAGCTGGCCAACATGAACCGCCAATTGGCGCCGGACGTCGAAAGCCTGTTCCTCACGCCGTCGGAGCGTTATTCGTTTATTTCCTCGACGTTGGTTCGTGAAATCGCCGCTTTGGGCGGAGATATCACCAAGTTCGTCCATCCAGCCGTGGCCGATGCGCTGACGCTACGCTTCAAGAAGTAGGGCTGCTCGGTCGGCGCCTGCTCGCACTGCGGGCGCCAATGCGGCACAATTACGCGCATTAGTTTTCAGATGCCTTGGCAGAGTGCCCTGGCAGGAGTTTCCATGTCCCTGATCATCACCGACGATTGCATCAACTGCGACGTCTGCGAACCCGAGTGCCCGAACGCCGCCATTTCCCAGGGCGAAGAGATCTATGTGATCGACCCTAACCTGTGCACCCAGTGCGTCGGTCATTACGACGAACCGCAGTGCCAGCAGGTATGCCCGGTGGATTGCATCCCGCTGGATGAGGCACACCCTGAGACTGAAGAGCAGTTGATGGAGAAGTACCGCAAGATTACCGGTAAGGCTTAAGCCTCTTCATTGCCCGTAAGGGCCTCATCGCAGGCAAGCCAGCTCCCACATTTGGATAGGTGAATATATTCAAAGGTGGGAGCTGGCTTGCCTGCGATAGCAATATCAGCCCTCCCCCAACAATCAGCTCTGACACTTGGGGCAAAACACACTCGCCCGCTGCCCCAGCACCACATTGCGCAGCTCAGTGCCGCAGACCTTGCACGCCTCGCCGCCCCGGCCATACACGAACAGTTCCTGCTGGAAATACCCCGGCTGCCCATCGCCGCCGATAAAGTCCCGCAACGTGGTACCGCCCCGCTCGATGGCAGCGGCCAGCACCCGTTTGATCTCAATCGCCAGCTTCAAATAACGCCCGCGTGAAATCCCCCCAGCGGCGCGGCGCGGGTCAATCCCCGCGGCAAACAGCGCCTCTGTCGCATAGATATTGCCCACGCCCACCACCACCGCGTTGTCCATGATGAATGGCTTCACCGCCATCGACTTGCCGCGAGACAACTGGAACAAGCGCTCACCATCGAACAGGTCAGTCAACGGCTCCGGCCCCAGCCGTATCAGCAGCTCATGGTTGTGCGGGTCGTGGCTCCAGAGCATCGCACCGAAGCGCCGCGGGTCGGTGTAGCGCAGGGCCATGCCCGACTCCAACTCGATATCCACATGTTCATGCTTGGCCGCCGGCATGCCGACTTCCACCAGGCGCAAGTTGCCCGACATGCCCAAGTGACTGATCAAGGTGCCCACTTCGGCATTGATCAACAGGTATTTGGCCCGGCGCTCCACCAGCACGATGCGCTGCCCCGACAGGCGCACATCCAGGTCTTCTGGAATTGGCCAGCGCAGGCGCCGCTCACGCACCACCACGCGGCTGACGCGCTGGCCTTCCAGGTGCGGGGCGATCCCGCGGCGGGTGGTTTCGACTTCTGGTAACTCGGGCATGTGTACCTCTTGAATAACGGGTCAGTGCGCGCCCAGTTCGCGGATCGACAACTTCATGCTCTCGAAGTCGTAGTCCGACAGGCCCACGTAATCCAGCACTAGATGGCCGATGGCATTCCACTCATGATCCACCGGCTGGTTGCCCAGTACGCGATAGGACGAACAGATATGCTCGGCCATCTTCAAAATGGCCAGCAGGTTCTTGAGCTGCGGGTTACGCGAGGACTCATCGCTGAAAATCGCCAGGGCGTTGTGGTGATTGGCGATGGCGTCGGTCACATGCTCCGGCAGGCGCCAGGACTTGGCGGTGTAGTAGCCAACCACCGCATGGTTGGTGTGGAACGCGTTGTTTTCGGTGTCGACCACGCGGCAATCCGGGCCCGCGTTGGCGTAGGCTTCTTCCAGTACCGCCATGTAATTGGGGAAGCGCTTGAGCATCAGCGGCACGCCACAATCATGGAACAGGCCCAAGGCATAGGCTTCGTCCACAGCCTGGGAACCGGTGCGCTTGGCCAGGGTGAGGCAGGTCATGGCCACATCCTGGGCGGTGTCCCAGAAACGGTTGAGCGTGACGATGGTGTCGTCGCACATCTCGCCCTTGATCGACTGCGCGTTGATCAAATTGATGATCGAACGACTGCCCAGCAGGTTCACCGCACGCTGGATCGAAGCGATTTTGTTGCTCAGGCCGTAATACGGCGAATTGACAATCTTGAGCAGCGCACCGGACAAGCCCGGGTCCTGGGAGATCAGCCGCGCAATCACTTCCAGGTCCGGGTCGGGCATGTACTGCTCCATCTGCAAATCCACCATGATTTGCGGTTGAGGCGGCACGCTGATGCCTTGCAGGGCCTGTTGGATCTGCTCGGGGGAAAGCTCTTGGGACATAAGTACACACTCTGGGCTAGGCGCGAATTCTACCCCTTATGCCGACATGGCCGACACCCAAAAACCCAACTGTGAAATCGGATCAAATGTGGGAGCTGGTTTGCCTGCGATAGCCTCACCACCGTACGTCTGATACACCGCGCCGCCCGCATCGCAGGCAAGCCAGCTCCCACATGAAAGAGTGCGCAAAGGGTATACTCCCGCTCTTTTTTCCGGAGCGACGTCATGTCCCTGCCAAGCCTGCGTCTCAAAGCCAACGCCGATCGTCGTTTGCGCAACGGCCACCTGTGGGTCTACAGCAACGAAATCGACGTGGCCGCCACCCCACTCCACGGCTTCCAGGCAGGCGACCAGGCTATCCTGGAAGCGGCCGGCGGCAAGACCCTGGGCATCGTGGCCATGAGCCCGAACAACCTGATCTGCGCCCGCCTGCTGTCGCGCGACATCAAGTTGCCGCTGGACAAGTCGCTGCTGGTACACCGCCTCAACGTGGCCCTGTCCCTGCGTGATCGCCTGTTCGACAAGCCGTTCTACCGCCTGGTCTACGGTGATTCCGACCTGCTGCCGGGCCTGGTGGTCGACCGTTTCGGCGACATCCTGGTGGTGCAGATCGCCTCGGCGACCATGGAAGCCCATAAAGAAGATGTGATCGCCGCGCTGACCCAAGTGCTCAAGCCCAGCGGTATCCTGTTCAAGAACGACTCCGCCGCGCGCGACGCCGAAGGCCTCAACCGCTACGTCGAAACCGTATTCGGCCTGGTGCCGGAGTGGGTGGCGCTGGAAGAAAACGGCGTGAAATTCGAAGCCCCGGTGATTCAGGGCCAGAAAACCGGCTGGTTCTACGACCACCGCATGAACCGCGCCCGCCTGGCCCCGTATGCCAAGGGCAAGCGTGTACTGGACCTGTATAGCTACATCGGCGGCTGGGGCGTGCAAGCTGCTGCCTTTGGCGCCAGTGAAGTGTTCTGCGTCGACGCTTCCGCCTTCGCCCTCGACGGCGTAGAGCGCAACGCTGCGCTGAACGGCTTTGCCGAGAAAATGACCTGCATCGAAGGCGACGTCTTTGAAGCGCTCAAAGAATTGAAAGCCAGCGAAGAACGCTTCGACGTGATCGTCGCCGACCCACCGGCCTTCATCAAACGCAAGAAAGACATGAAAAACGGCGAAGGCGCCTACCGCCGCCTCAACGAGCAAGCCATGCGCCTGCTCAGCAAGGACGGCATCCTCGTCAGTGCTTCATGCTCCATGCACCTGCCGGAAGACGACCTGCAAAACATCCTGCTCACCAGCGCCCGCCACCTGGACCGCAACATCCAGATGCTCGAACGCGGCGGCCAAGGCCCGGACCACCCGGTGCACCCGGCGATTGCCGAAACGCGCTATATCAAGAGCATTACCTGCCGGTTGCTACCCAATAGCTGATTAAAACCAAACCCTCTGTAGGAGCGAGCTTGCTCGCGAAGAACGAATAGACGCCACGGGCTAACTGATAGCGCTGCGTTATCGTTGACGATCTTCGCGAGCAAGCTCGCTCCTACAGGGGAAGGTGTCTTATAGCCAGATGGCGTCCCATAGTGGGTATTGGCCAATGTGCTCGACCAAGCCTGCGCGCAAGGGGTTTGCGACGATGTAGCGAGCCATTGCCCTCAAGTCTTCTTCACGGCGCAACGCCCGGTCGAAATAGCCTTTTTGCCAAAGCACTCCAAAGGACTGTCTTGCCTTATTGACTGCACGGGCACTTCGCGATTTGGTTCGCTGCATGAGCCTGGGCAAATCGCCGCTGTGCAACTCCACCAGCCAGTGGAAATGGTCGGGCATGACCACCCAGGCGAGTGACGTTGCATCTTTGTCTTCCTGAGCCTTTCTGAATTCGCGGACCAGCAAGCGACCGATAAGCCAGTCTTGAAAAATATGTTGCCGTTGATGGGTGACGGCCGTTAGCAAGTAGATACGGCCCGATTCTGAATAGCGCCCGCTGCGCAGCCGATTCGCATTTTGCTGGTTGGACATTCCTTCGTCCTCTTCTGTGATTGGAAGAGAAACGGTAGGAGCTGAGGCGCCAACCAGCCTTTAAACAGTAGTTCTGAATATGTCCCCCCTGTAGGAGCGAGCTTGCTCGCGAAAAACCCACAGACGACACGGGCTACCTGATAGCACATCGTCATCATTGACGATTTTCGCGAGCAAGCTCGCTCCTACAAGAAGTCGGTGTAGAATCGGCCCTATTCATCGCCAGTCATCCCCCGGCGGGTTTATGAGCTCGAGGCCCAAGCAAGCGGCGATCCCGCGGTGCGAGTGGCAACTTCCGGACACCACGGCCATTTTTCGGGTGTTCCAGACGTCAATAGAAGCTCACTCCCCTTTAGTACCTGATTAGCCGCCCGGAGTGCTCCATGCCAGATTACCGCTCGAAAACATCCACCCACGGCCGCAACATGGCCGGCGCCCGCGCGCTGTGGCGTGCCACGGGGATGAAAGATGACGACTTCAAAAAGCCGATCATCGCGATTGCCAACTCGTTCACCCAGTTCGTGCCGGGCCATGTCCACCTCAAGGACCTGGGCCAACTGGTCGCCCGCGAGATCGAACGCGCCGGTGGCGTGGCAAAAGAATTCAACACCATCGCCGTGGACGACGGCATCGCCATGGGCCATGACGGCATGCTGTACTCCCTGCCGAGCCGCGAGATCATCGCCGACTCCGTGGAGTACATGGTCAACGCCCACTGCGCCGACGCCATTGTGTGCATCTCCAACTGCGACAAGATCACCCCCGGCATGTTGATGGCTGCCTTGCGCCTGAACATCCCGGTGATCTTCGTTTCCGGCGGGCCGATGGAAGCCGGCAAGACCAAACTCGCCTCCCACGGCCTCGACCTGGTTGACGCCATGGTGATCGCCGCCGATTCCAGCGCTTCTGACGAGAAGGTCGCGGAATATGAGCGCAGCGCCTGCCCGACCTGCGGTTCGTGCTCCGGCATGTTCACCGCCAACTCGATGAACTGCCTGGTGGAAGCCTTGGGCCTGGCCTTGCCGGGCAACGGTTCCACATTGGCCACTCACAGCGACCGCGAGCAGTTGTTCCTGCAGGCCGGCCGCACCATCGTCGAACTGTGCAAGCGCTACTACGGCGAGAACGATGAGTCGGTGTTGCCACGCAATATCGCCAACTTCAAGGCGTTCGAAAACGCCATGACCCTGGACATCGCCATGGGCGGTTCCACCAACACCATCCTGCACCTGCTGGCCGCGGCCCAGGAAGCCGAGATCGATTTCGACCTGCGCGACATCGACCGCCTGTCCCGTCACGTGCCGCAACTGTGCAAGGTCGCGCCGAATATCCAGAAGTACCACATGGAAGACGTGCACCGTGCCGGCGGGATCTTCTCGATCCTCGGCTCCCTGGCGCGTGGCGGCCTGCTGCACACCGACCTGCCGACCGTGCACAGCAAGTCCATCGCCGAAGGCATCGCCAAATGGGACATCACCCAGACTGACGACGAAGCCGTGCACACCTTCTTCAAGGCTGGCCCTGCGGGCATTCCGACACAGACGGCGTTCAGCCAGTCGACCCGTTGGGACACCCTGGACGACGACCGTGAAAACGGCTGCATCCGCAGTGTCGAGCACGCCTACTCGCAAGAAGGCGGCCTGGCCGTGCTGTACGGCAACATCGCCCTCGACGGCTGTGTGGTCAAAACAGCGGGCGTGGATGAGTCCATCCACGTCTTCGAAGGCCGCGCCAAGATCTACGAAAGCCAGGACAGCTCGGTACGCGGCATCCTCGCGGACGAAGTCAAGGAAGGCGATATCGTGATCATCCGCTACGAAGGCCCCAAAGGTGGCCCGGGTATGCAGGAAATGCTGTACCCCACGTCCTACCTTAAATCCAAAGGCCTGGGCAAAGCCTGCGCGCTGCTGACCGACGGGCGTTTCTCGGGCGGCACCTCGGGCCTGTCCATCGGCCACGCTTCGCCGGAAGCCGCTGCCGGTGGCGCAATTGGCCTGGTGCAGGATGGCGACAAGGTGTTGATCGACATTCCGAACCGCTCGATCAACCTGTTGATCAGCGATGAAGAACTGGCGGCACGCCGGGTTGAGCAGGACAAGAAGGGCTGGAAGCCGGTGGAGAAGCGTCCGCGTAAAGTCACTACCGCGTTGAAGGCCTACGCGTTGTTGGCCACCAGTGCCGACAAAGGTGCGGTACGCAACAAAGCCATGCTCGACGGCCTGTAAGCCCCGCGCATAAAAAAGCCCCGCCAGGTGCGGGGCTTTTTTTGCCTGGAGAAAACCTCCAGACGCTGAAGACCGATCGTTCCCACGCTCTGCGTGGGAATGCCGCCCTGGACGCTCTGCGTCGGCCCTTAAGAAAGCATGACGCGGAGCGTCACAGGATGCATTCCCACGCAGAGCGTGGGAACGATCAGTGGCAGGGTCACTGGATTTCGTCGGGCTTGACGATCACCCAGTTTTTATCCGCCGTCACCGGCAACCCTTCCTTGGCTTGCGCCGCCGCGTGCTTGGCGATCATGCCGTTGAGCTGGGTCATGTATTTGTCTTTGCGGTTGATCCACAGGTGGATGCCGCCCTTGGCCACGTCCACATCGTGGAACAGCATGTAGCCATCGCTGGTCGGTGTGTCCCCGCCGACGATCACTGGTTTTTTCCACTCGTCGATGTAGGTGAGGATCGCCGCGTGCTTGCCGGCCATCCAGGTCGCCGGGGTCCACAGGTAGGGGGTGAGTTCCAGGCCGAGGTTGGCCTTCTCGTCATACTTTCCGGCGGCGATCTGCTTGCGGGCGGTGGTCAGCTCGCCAGTCTTGCGGTCCTTGAGCAGGGTGGTCACGCCGATGACGTTTTCGGGTTTTACGTTGTAGCCGTACTTCGGATCGGCGGCGACCATGCGCACCAGCTCCTCTGAAGCGGCCGTCATCACATACACCTCGATGCCGTTTTCCATCAGCTTGTTGTACAGCTCGGCCTGGCCGGTGAAGACTTTTGGCGGCTGCACCTCGGATGTCTTCACCGCGTCGCCTTCAAAATAACTGACCGGCACCGGCTTGCCGGAGGCCATCAGTTCATCCACCTGGACCTTGAGTTCCTTGAGGGTAAAGCCGGAAAACACCTGGGCCACCCACGGGTAGCAAACCATGTCATCGACTTCGCACAGGCGATAGTAGTAACTGAACAGGCTCTCTTTATGCTCGGCGGTGTCTTTGAACGGCATCAGCTTGAGCGACGGGTCGAGGCTGTCGCGGGTGATCAGGCCCTTGTTTTCCATAAACGGCAGCAAGGACTCTTCAAGGTCGTAACGGTAGCTGGTGTTGTCCATGTCGAACACCGCGTAGTTACCCTTGTTGGCGTTGGCGGCGATCATTTCGTTGAGTTGTTTGGCGGCAGGTGCCGGCCAGTGTTTCAACTCGGTGGCGGCAAACGCCTGGCTGGCAAGCCCGAGGCAAAAGGCGGCGGATACCAATAGTTTCGGCGCGAGCTTCATAGGCGTTGTCTCCCTCAAGTGAAAGACATCGACGCTAACAAATCCGTATGACAGTTATCGCCCGAGCACGACCAAGGACGTCGTGATCACGCCAAGGGCATACGCCTGAGCGTCAAACGCTTATTCCAAAAACGACAGTCGCCATTCCATATCGGTATTAAATCAATATATTTCAAGCTGTTAGGCTTCCCGGTTCGCAATCGCAGGCTCACGCGATTGGCTGCCTTCTCAACGGAGCTTCAATGAATCTGCCCCTGATTCTCAATTTATTGGTGTTCGTGGCCCTGTTGCTGGGCCTGGCACAAACTCGCCGTACTAACTGGAGCCTGGCCAAGAAGGTGCTGTTCGCCCTGGTGCTGGGCGTGCTGTTCGGCGCGGCGTTGCACACGATCTATGGCGACGGTAACCCGGTGCTCAAAGCCTCCATCGGCTGGTTTGACCTTGTCGGCAACGGCTATGTGCAACTGCTGCAAATGATCGTGATCCCGCTGGTGTTCGCCTCGATCCTCAGTGCCGTGGCGCGCCTGCATAACGCCTCGTCCCTGGGCAAGATCAGCTTTCTGACCATCGGCACGCTGCTGTTCACCACGGCCATCGCGGCGCTGATCGGTATTGGCCTGACCAACCTGTTCGGCCTCACCGCCGAAGGCCTGGTGGCCGGCACCCAGGAAATGGCGCGCCTGCAAGTGATCCAGAGTGATTACGCAGGCAAGGTCGCCGACCTGAATATCCCGCAGTTGCTGCTGTCGTTCGTACCGGCCAACCCGTTCGCCGACCTGGCCCGGGCCAAGCCGACGTCGATCATCAGTGTGGTGATTTTCGCCGCGTTCCTTGGGGTTGCCGCGCTGCAACTGCTCAAGGACGACGTGGAAAAAGGCCAGAAAGTCCTTAACGCCATCGACACCCTGCAAGCCTGGGTGATGCGCCTGGTGCGCCTGGTGATGAAGCTGACCCCTTATGGTGTGCTGGCGCTGATGACCAAAGTGGTCGCCGGTTCCAACCTGCAAGACATCATCAAGCTGGGCAGTTTCGTCGTGGTGTCGTACCTGGCCCTGGGCCTGATGTTCGTGGTGCATGGCCTGCTGCTGTCCCTGGCCGGGATCAACCCGCTGCGCTTCTTCCGCAAGGTGTGGCCGGTGCTGACCTTCGCCTTCACCAGCCGCTCCAGCGCTGCAAGCATCCCGCTGAGCATTGAAGCGCAGACCCGTCGCCTGGGCATTCCGCAATCCATCGCCGGCTTCGCTGCCTCGTTTGGCGCGACCATCGGCCAGAACGGTTGCGCCGGTCTTTATCCAGCCATGTTGGCGGTGATGGTCGCGCCGACCGTGGGCATCAACCCGCTGGACCCGCTGTGGATCGCGACCCTGGTGGCGATTGTGACCTTGAGTTCGGCGGGCGTTGCCGGCGTCGGCGGCGGTGCGACCTTTGCCGCGCTGATCGTGCTGCCGGCCATGGGCTTGCCGGTGTCACTGGTGGCGCTGTTGATTTCCGTGGAGCCGCTGATCGACATGGGCCGCACGGCGTTGAACGTCAATGGTTCGATGACGGCGGGGGCGATTACCAGCCAGATCATGGGGCAGACGGATAAGGCGTTGCTGGATGCCGATGAGCATGCCGAACTAGCGCAGGCATAAAGGCTTATAACCTGTAGGAGCGAGCTTGCTCGCGAAGAACCTGAGGGCGCCGCGTTCATTCAGAACGCCCGCGTCATCGTTGACGATCTTCGCGAGCAAGCTCGCTCCTACACTAGTTGCGCTCCCACACTTCGAAGTTGTAGGCCGGTTTATCACCTTCGGCTGGATTCTCGACATTCGACACCAGCTTCCACTGGTTACTATCAAACTCTGGAAACCACGCATCCCCTTCCGGGCTCAGCGCCACGCGGGTCAGGTACAAGCGATCGGCCTGTTCCAGCCCCTGCGCATACAACTGCGCGCCGCCGATCAGCATCAACTCGTCCACGCCTTGCTCCCTGGCCCATTCCTCAGCGCGCTCTACCGCAGCCTCCAATGACGGAAACACTTGCGCACCTTCCAGCACAAGATCGGTCTGACGGCTGACCACTAGGTTCAAGCGCCCCGGCAGCGGTCGGCCCAGGGAGTCCCAGGTCTTGCGCCCCATGATGATCGGCTTGCCGAGCGTGGTGGCCTTGAAATATTTGAAATCCCCCGGCAAATGCCAGGGCATGCTGTTGTCGACGCCGATCACACGGTTTTCACCGAGGGCTGCGATCAGGCTTAAAGGGAGAGTTTTTTTCATGGCGACGAGAATACCAGAGCGGCGAGCCAGCGGTTATGCTCCAACCTCATCAACACGACAGGACGGCGCGTGACTGCACTGAACCCGCTGCACAGACTTTGGCTGACCGAAACCGTGCGCCTGCGTGAAGAACACGCCGGCCCCCTGGAAGACCTGGAAGCCAACCGCCTGGCCCGCACCGCCGGGGGCGACCTGCCCACGCGCATCCAGCAGCGTGCGCTGCATCTGGCCGAGCGCGATGGTTTGGCCGCCGCGCTCAGCCGCTGGCTGCAAGGCGCACGCCTGGCGCTGGTGTTACTGGCGGTGGTCGCCGTCATCAGCGGCGCCGGTCTGGCGTTCGCCGCGCTGGGCAATGGCCTGGCCCCGGTGAATGTGTTCTGGGCCTTGGGCAGCCTGCTCGGCCTGAATCTTATCTTGCTGGTCAGTTGGGCCCTGGGCCTGCTGTTTGCCGGCGAACACAGCGCCAGCCTCGGGCGGCTGTGGTTGTGGCTCAGCGAGAAACTGGCGCGTGATGCCAAGGCCGCACAACTGGCCCCGGCGTTGTTGCTGTTGCTGCAACGGCAAAAACTCAATCGCTGGGCGGTGGGTGTGCTGGTCAACAGCTTGTGGTTGCTGGCCTTGCTCAGCGCCCTGGTGATCCTGCTGACGCTGCTCGCCACCCGCCGCTACGGGTTTGTGTGGGAAACCACCATTCTCGGCGCCGATACCTTTGTCGCCGTGACCCAGGCCCTTGGCACACTCCCGGCTCTGCTCGGTTTCAATGTGCCCACCGTGGAGATGATCCGCGCCAGCGGCGACTCCGCGCTGAATATCGAAAGCGCCCGCCAGGCCTGGGCCGCCTGGCTGGTGGGCGTGTTGCTGGTCTACGGCCTGTTGCCGCGATTGATCCTCGCCCTGTTGTGCCTGTGGCGCTGGAAACGCGGGCGTGCAGCGTTGCGCCTGGACCTCAACCTGCCCGGCTACGCCCAACTGCGCGAACGCCTGATGCCCAGCAGCGAGCGCCTTGGGGTCAACGATGTGGCACCCGAACACCTGCACCAGGTCAGCGGCGGCGTGAGCGAGCTGGAGAGCGACGGTGCGTTGCTGGTCGCCATCGAACTCGACGACCAACACCCTTGGCCGCCCAAACTGCCCGCCAACGTCAAGAATGCCGGCATCCTCGACAGCCGCGAATCACGCAACAAATTGCTGGAACAACTCAGTCGCTTCCCGCCCGCGCGCCTGGCCATCGCCTGTGACCCGCGCCGCTCGCCCGACCGTGGCAGCCTGGCGCTGATCGCCGAGCTGGCACGCAGCGCCACCGACACCCGCGTATGGCTGTTGCAGGCGCCGCCAGGCCAGGCGCTGGACGCCGAGCGCCTGGGCGACTGGCATGCCGCGCTGCAACAACTTGAGGTGTCGTTTGCCGATTGCGCGCCGCTAAGCTGGCTGGAGGCCGGTCATGACTAAACCGCTGAAACTCGCCGTGGTCGGCCACACCAACGTGGGCAAAACCTCACTGCTGCGCACCCTCACCCGCGATGTCGGCTTCGGCGAAGTGTCCCATCGCCCCAGTACCACGCGGCACGTGGAAGGTGCGCGCCTATCGGTAGATGGCGAAGCCTTGCTGGAGCTGTACGACACCCCCGGTCTGGAAGACGCCATCGCCCTGCTCGATTACCTGGAACGCCTCGACCGCCCCGGCGAACGCCTGGATGGCCCGGCGCGGCTGGCGCGTTTTCTGGAAGGTAGCGAAGCGCGCCAGCGTTTCGAACAGGAAGCCAAGGTGCTGCGCCAATTGCTCGCCTCGGATGCCGGCCTGTACGTGATCGACGCCCGCGAGCCGGTGCTGGCCAAGTACCGCGACGAGCTGCAAGTGCTGGCCAGTTGCGGCAAGCCGTTGCTGCCGGTGCTCAACTTTGTCAGCAGCAGCGACCACCGCGAACCAGACTGGCGCGAAGCCCTGGCCCGCCTCGGCCTGCATGCGCTGGTGCGTTTCGACAGCGTGGCACCGCCCGAAGACGGCGAGCGCCGCCTGTATGAAAGCCTGGCCCTGCTGCTGGAAAACGCCCGCCCCCAGCTGGAACGCCTGATCCTCGACCAAGAAGCCCAGCGCCAGGCTCGCCAGCAAAGCGCGGCACGGCTGATCGCCGAATTGCTGATCGACTGCGCCGCCTGCCGCCGCAGCGTGACCACCGAAGATGAGCCCCAGGCCATCAGTGATTTACGCAAGGCCGTGCGCCAGCGCGAACAAAAGTGCGTCGAAGCCCTGCTCAAACTGTTCGGCTTTCGCCCACAGGACGCCGCCGCCAGCGACTTACCGTTGCTGGACGGGCGCTGGGGCGACGACCTGTTCAACCCCGAAACCCTCAAGCAACTGGGCGTGCGCGTGGGTGGCGGGATCGCCGCCGGCGCGGCGGCCGGTGCGGGCGTGGATCTCCTGGTCGGCGGCCTGACACTCGGCGCTGCGGCCCTGGCAGGCGCGATTGCCGGCGGTGCGCTGCAAACCGCGCGCAGCTATGGCAGCCGCCTGATGGGCAAGATCAAGGGCCAACGCGAACTCACCGTCGATGACAGCGTGCTGCGCCTGCTCGCCCTGCGCCAACGCCAACTGCTCAAGGCCCTGAACCTGCGCGGCCATGCGGCGATGCACAGCATCAAGGTCGATACGCCCCAGGACAAAACCTGGCGCGAAGGCAAGCTGCCGGACGCCCTGAACAAGGCCCGCGCCTACCCGCAATGGTCGTCCCTCAACCCACACGCCAAACTGAGCCAGGCCGAGCGCCAGGAACAGGTCGAGGCATTGTCGGTGCAACTGAATGAACCGGGGCTCGTGCCTTGAGCGCTCAGTAAGCAGCGTCAAACGGTGCTGTCTGTGTACCAGGCGAATGCGAGGAAACTGCTGCACAGGGAGCGGATCAGTTCTTTATCGGCCTGATCAACCACGCCGTTCTTATCCATATCGGTATGGCTGAACCATTCCAGCTCACCATTCCCGTAGCCGTCATAGGCTGACGCCTGATAAGCCAGCGTCGGTTTACGCACAGCGCTACGCCGTTCCAGAAAATTGAGTTTCACCCCATTGGGCGGGCTTTTTTCGTATTCATGGACGGCGACCACCACCAAGCTGCGCTTCCAGCTCTCGCCGCTGTTAAACCACTTCAGCTTCAGAAAAGTGTTGGCGAACACCTTGAGCCGTTGGCGATCGATGACAATATTTTTGCCCTCAACGTCAATATCGACAACGGTTTGAAGATCTACGTCTGCATCGCCGTTCATATCAACGGCAAACGCCTCATGCACCAGCTCATCGAAGCCGCCGGCGCCGCGTTCATAGAAATGCAAAAAGACGGTATCCGCCTTTCCATTGCCGCTTCTGTCTTGGGCAGCGGCTTTTAAATAGCGCATCACGTGCTCCCTTCCTTGGATCAATGTGCCTTGATATCCACAACCTTGGCGTCGAAGGGCTCAGGTGTGTGCCAATTGAACTTCAAATAAAGCTCAGCCAATTGCTGGACCAAGTGCTTATCAACGTCATCGATGACGCCATCGCAGTTGATGTCGGCGTGAATGTTCCACTCAAGTTCACCGTTGTTATCAAAATCATAGGCGGCGCTCCAAGACACCTGAGCGTCCGAACTCAGCAGCCCTGGGCCTTTATGCAAGTGCAGGCGCACGGTGTCGGGGGTGCCGTCTTTATAGAAGTCTTCGGAAAATATCTTCATGTAAAGCCGGGTACTGGCGCCGCGATTCATCCAATTGATCTTCAAATAGGCATTGGCAAATTGATCCAACAACGCTCGATCAAGACTGTTTTCCTGACCGTCATTGGTAACGTCTCCCCTGCTGTAATCGACCTTTGCGTCTGAGGTGAAGTCATAGGCCACGGCCTCATTGAGCAACTCGTCCTGATTGCGTGGCGTACCTTGGTAGAACTGAAGCCGCACCGTATTCGCCCGGCCATCTCCCGTTTGATCCTGTGCAACAACCTTCAAATAGCGCATCTGCGTTGCTCCCTTGGCTAAGAAGCAAGCACCTTAGTGCGGGGGCTATCGAGGCTCCAGGCGGCGTATCTGCGATGTGTGTAAGGCCTGTCTACGCGGCCAGTAGTCGGGCGGCCATGGCTTTGAGCAGTTGCAGATCCAACACCGGCACCTGCGTTTGCTTGGCCTGCTCGTCCCAGTGGCGCATACGCAAACTCACGGCGTACAACGGGTCTTGCTCAAAGGTCCGGGCCTCTTCGGCGCTCATCACGCCGCCCTGGTAACCCAGGGTGCGACGGCTGGCTTGGCTCAAGCGGGCGAGATAGTCCGGCTGGCTGAAGGTCAGGTAACGCTTGGCCTGGACGTGGTATTCCACCAGCCTGGCCAGGCGTTCGCTGAAGCCTGCGCGGCGCAGGTAATCGGCGCCCAGCCGCTCGTGGCTGACCACGCCATAACCGCCCATGTTCGCGCCGCCCTGGCCGCAGAGGTGGCCGATGTCGTGGAAGAACGCCGCCAACACCACCTCCTCGTCAAACCCTTCGGCCATGGCCAATTGCGCGGCCTGGGACATGTGCTCGATTTGCGACACCGGCTCGCCGATGTAGTCAGCCGTGCCATGCTGCTCGTACAAACCAAACACCTGGACAATCGCCTGTTCCGGGTTCATCGCGTCGCGCCCCACAGCGTGCTGATATTACGCTCGGCCATCGCCGGCCCTACGCTCATCCCTACGCCGGTGTGCATCAAGGCAGCGCTGACGCCGGGTGCCGCCTGCACAAACGAAAACGGCCCAGGCCCACGAGATCCGTAGACGCCCTGCCAGCGCTCGACTACCTGGACCTTGCAACCCAGGGTCTGTTGCGCCAGTTCGATCAGCCAGTCATCCACCTGCTCGGCGTTGAAGGGCGACGGATCGCTGTCGTAATGGTGGGAGTCACCGATGATCAACTCACCATGGGGCGTAGGGCTGATCAACAGGTGAATGCCGTGCTCGTGCAGGTACGGCGTTTCCCGCAGGATCTGCGCCTGCACCGCGGCCGCTTCCGGCAGGTCGGCAAAGGCGCCGTAGTGCACGCAGCTTAAGCCGGTGAGCAAGGCATGTTGCAGGTTCAGATTGAGCACCGGCCGGGCGCGCAGCATTTGCAGGCGACAGGTTTGCGGGTTGAGCGCGGCGATGGCGTCGGCCAGCAGGGTCTGATAATCGTGGCCGGAGCAGACGATGATCTGCTCGCCGCGAAAGCTGCCCGCCGTGCTGTGCAACTGGCCCGGTTCCACCTCGCGCACCAGGGTGGAGAAATGAAACTCCACGTTCAGCGCCTGGCTCAGGTAATGGATCAGCGCCGGGATGGCCTCGCGGGAATACAGTTGCTGGTCGTCCTTGCCATGCAGCGCGGCGCGGTGATGACGGAACTGGCCAGCGTACAGGTCGTTCATGGCCGCGCCTTGCAGCAGCTCGACGTTGTAGCCGTGCTCCCGCGCGCGCCCGGCGCAGAAGGCTTCGAGTAGATGTTCTTCGGCTTCGGTACGGGCGAACAGGTAGGCGCCATTGCGCTTGAGCGCCAGGCCTGCCGCTTGCGCCCACTGGCCCCAGATTTCGCGGCTTTCCCGCGCCAGGTCCAGCATAGGCCCGGGCGGCTGACCGGTGACCAAGGCCTGGCCGAAGTTGCGTACCGAGGCGCCCAATGGCGTGGCGCTGCGCTCGAACACCTTGACCTTGAGGCCGCGCCTGGCGGCGGCATAGGCGTGGGAGAGGCCGAGGATGCCGGCGCCGACGACTAACAGATCACTACTCATACTGTCCTCTGGTTCCCGCGCTCCGCGTGGGAATTCATCCGGTGACGCTCCGCGTCACGACCTTAAAAAGCGGACGCGGAGCGTCCAGAGCGGCGTTACCACGCGGAGCGTGGGAACGATCGGTTACTGTTTTTCCGACTTGCCGTCATAACGCTTACGCCATTCGGCCAGGATGCTGTCACGGTTTTTGGAAGCCCAGACAAAGTCGTTCTTGATCAACCGTTGCTCGTAGTCCGCCGGCAATTCGGTCTGTGGCTTGGCGATCCCCGGTTGGGCGAGCACGGCGAAGTTGTCCTTGTACAGATCCATCGCCGCGGTGCTGGCGGAGAAGTCAGCGAGTTTTTTCGCCGCGTCGGCATGGGCCGTGCCTTTGATCACGGCGGTGGCTTCGATGTCCCAGCCCAGGCCTTCCTTGGGCAGGATAATGTCCAGCGGCGCGCCCTGGCGCTTGAGCTGAACCGCCGGGTATTCAAAGGAAATACCGATCGGAAACTCACCGGACGCGGCCAACTTGCACGGCTTGGAGCCGGAGTGAACGTACTGGCCGATGTTCTGGTGCAAGTCGTCCATGTACTGCCAGCCTTGCTTCTCGCCGAACGTCTGGAGCCAGGCGCTGACATCCAGGAAGCCTGTGCCCGATGACGCCGGGTTGGGCATCACGATCTTGCCCTTGTACTCAGGCTTGGTCAGGTCCTGCCAGCTTATTGGTTTGGTGAGGCCCTGCTTCTCGGCTTCGACGGTGTTGAAGCAGATGGTGGCAGCCCACACGTCCATGCCGACCCAGGCCGGAGGGTTGGCAGCGTCGCGGTAGTTTTTGCCGATCTTGTCCAGGTCCTTGGGCGCGTAGTTGTCGAGCATGCCTTGCTGATCGAGGATCGCCAGGCTGGAGGCGGCCAGGCCCCATACCACGTCAGCCTGGGGGCGGTCTTTCTCGGCCAGCAGCTTGGCGGTGATGATGCCGGTGGAGTCGCGCACCCACTTGATCTCGACGTCGGGGTTGGCCTGTTCGAAGGCTTTTTTGTAGGTCTTCAATTGCTCGGCTTCAAGGGCCGTGTACACGGTCAACTCGGTCTTGGCCAAAGCATTCAGGCTGAATGCCGTGAGGACTGCAGCGACCAGCGCCAGGGGCTTGAACATGGAGCACCTCCTTCAGGGATGTTTATTGGCCGGGTGCGCGCTGGCGCCAGGCTTGGGAGCGGCGCAGCGCGCCACGTGAGGCCCACGCCAGCAGCAGCGAGACGCTGGCCGAGGTGAACAGGATCAGGGTCGACATGGCCGCCGCACCGCCCACATTGCCGGCATCGTCCATATTCAGCACGGCGACGGCGGCGAGGATGGTGTCGGGGCTGTAGAGGAAAATCGCGGCCGACACGGTGGTCATCGCCGAGACAAACAGGTAGCGCAGGATGTCCAGCAGCGCCGGCAGGCAGATCGGCACCGTGACGCGTAGATAGTGGCGGTACAACGGCGCCTTGAGGGACAGCGCGGCGGCTTCGAACTCGGCGTCCAGTTGGCGCAAGGCGGTGGTCGCGGTCATCTGCGCGGTGGTCAGGTAGTGGGCAATGGTGCACACCACCAGCAACGCCATGCTGCCGTACAACACATGCAGCGGGTTGCCGTTGAGGTTGAAGAAGAACACGTAGCCCAGCCCCAGGACCAGGCCCGGCACGGCCATCGGCACAAAGCTGAGCATGCGCAGCGCCAGGTTGAGGTTTTTCTGGCCCTTGGTCTTTTCCATCAGGTAGGCGCCGGTAAAAATCAGCACGCTGCCGATCAACGCCGTGCACAGCGCCATGGTGAGGCTGTTGCGATAGGCCAGCCAGCCGCCGCCGGCGGTGTCTTCGAACTGGTAGTGGTTGAGCGACAGCGACAGGTTGTACGGCCAGAATTTCACCAGCGAGGAGTACACCGCCATGCCGAACACCAGCAGCAACGCCGCGCAGATCAGCAGCACGATGGCCAGGTAGCACCCGTCGCGCAGCCGCGATGGCGCCGGCTGGAACACCTGGGCGCGGCCGCTCATCGCGTCGCCATGCCGACGGCGCAACCACGCATCTACGCCAAAGCTGAACAGCGCCGGCAGCAGCAACACCATGCCGATCAACGCGCCGCGACCGAACTGTTGCTGGCCCACCACAGCCTTGTAGGCCTCCAGCGCCAGCACTTGGTAATCGCCGCCCACCACCACCGGTACTCCGAAGTCGGTGATGGTCAGGGTGAACACCAGGCAGAATGCGGCGAACACTGCCTGGCGCGTGGCTGGCCAGGTAATGCTGCGAAACGCCCGTGCCGGGCTGGCGCCCATGCTCGAAGCGGCGTCGAACAAGCGCGCATCCGCCAGGGACAACGCCGACAGCAAAATCATCAAGGCATGGGGAAAGGTGTAGATCACCTCACCGAGCACAATGCCCCAGAACCCGTAGATATTCTCCGAGAACAAACCCCGCAGCAGGCCCTGGTTGCCGAACAGATAGACCAGGGCAATGCCCGGCAGCATCGACGGTGCCATCAACGGCAGCAATGACAGGCCGCGCCAGATGGACTTGCCGGGGATGAGCGTGCGTTGCAGGGCATAGGCAAACAAGTAGGCCAGCGGCACGACGATGGCCGCCACGCTGAGAGAAACTTTCAGGCTATTGCCCAGCAACCAGTGGAAGTTGGCGCTGCTCAGCAGTTCGCGTGCGGCCACCAGGCCACCGCCCTGCCCGGCTTCGCTGCTGAAGCCGCGCCAGAAGATCGCCAACAGCGGCAACAGCACCGCCACCACCAACAGGCCCAGCCAGAGCCATTTGCCGCCGACCACAAAGAGGCGGTCGCCCCACTCGGCGCGGGACACCTGACGCGGTACCGGCAATGTCATCACAGCCCCCATCTCAGGCAAACACCTGCAGGCTGCGCGGCGGCAACGCCACCCAGATGTCCTGGGCGCCCAAGCGCGGCATGGCTTCCGGCGCCAGTTCAGCCAGCAACGGATGGCCTGGCAACTGCTCCAGCTCAAAGCTCATGCGGCAGCGGTTGCCGAGGAAGGTGATCTCGCGAACCTTGGCCGGGAACAGGTTTTCTTCGTGCACCGGCGGGTTGACGCAGATCGCTTCCGGGCGGCAGAACAAGCGGCCGGACTGGGCGACACCGGCGTCCTCAGCCAGGCGCATGTTCAACCCGCCCACCTGGGCATGGCTGGCGCTGTTACGGCTGAACGGCAACCAGTTGCCCTGGCCGACAAACTCCGCCACGAACGGCGTGGCCGGGCGGTCGTAAATTTCCTGGGGCGTGGCGTACTGCTCGACCTTACCGTTGTTCATCACGGCAATGCGGTCGGCCATCAACATGGCTTCGTCCTGGTTGTGGGTCACCATCAAGGTGGTGATGCCCAGGCGCCGCTGCAGTTGGCGCAGTTCAGTGCACAGGTGCTCGCGCACCCGGGCATCGAGGGCCGACATCGGCTCATCCAACAGCAATAACGACGGCGCCGGCGCCAGTGCGCGGGCCAGGGCGACGCGCTGTTGCTGGCCGCCGGAGAGTTGGCCGGGGTACTTCTTTTCGCTGCCCACCAGGCCGACCAGTTCGAGCATCTGCGCGACCCGCTTGCGCACTTCATCGCGGCCGCTGCCGGTGAGGCCATAGCCGATGTTCGCTTCAACGCTGAGGTTGGGAAACAACGCGTAGGACTGGAACAAGATGCCGTAGTCCCGCGCCTGGGGTGGCAGCAGGGACACGTCCCGCTCGCCCAGGTAAAGCTCACCGCTGTCCTGGCGCTCCAGGCCGGCGATGCAGCGCAGCAGTGTGGTCTTGCCACAACCGGAAGGGCCCAGCAGGCACACCAGCTCGCCAGCGGCGACGTCCAGGGACACGTTGTCCAGCGCGGTGAAGGCGCCAAAGCGTTTCTGGATCCCGCGCACTTTCATCGGTGCGCCGGGTTGGGTCAGGGCTGTGTGCATGGTGGCACCTCATCGAACGGATGAAGGCCATGCTAGGGAGGGAATGCGTAGCTGGTGTGGCAGAAAGGCAAAAGGAGGTGATAGTGGTATTGGTGGATTTGTGTAGGACTCATGATCGTTCCCACGCTCCGCGTGGGAACGTCTCTAGTGACGCTCCGCGTCACGGACGCGGAGCGTCCTGGGCGGCGTTACCACGCGGAGCGTGGGAACGATCAGAGGGGTGACATTTCCTGGGCCAGGCCAAGGAAAGCCGCCGGCAGGCGCGCACCTTTGCGCTCTTTGAGGCAATACAGATACTCCGGAATCTGCGGCGCATTCTCGATGGTCAGCACGCGCAACTGCGGGTCATGGGGCACTTCCTGGCGGGCAATGATGCTGATGCCGATATTGCGCAGTACCGCCTCGCGAATCGACTCACGGCTGCCAATCTCCAGCAACGGCCCGTACCCCACGCCGGCGTTCTTCAACATCTCCTCCGTCAGCCGGCGGGTGGTTGAGCCCGCTTCACGCATCAGCAAGGTATGCCCGATTAGCGCGTTCAACGGTACGTGATCAAGCTTGGCCAACGGGTGGTTGCGGTGCACCGCCAGCACCAGCGGGTCCGTGCCCAGCACGCGGCGGATCAGACGGGCGTCTTCCAGCAATTGCGACGAGGCCGCGACATCGACGCGGTAATCGTCCAGCGCCTCAAGCACCTGCTGGGAGTTGCCGATTTCCACCGACACTTCCACCTGGGGCAGGCGCTCGCGAAAGGCTTTGACCAGATCGAGGATGTAATACGGTGCCGTTGCGGCAATCCTCAGCGCGCCCTGGACCTGGCCGTTGTTGCGCAGGAAAAACTCGATATCCGCTTCCTGCTGCAACAACGCCTTGACCATCGGTAACAGCCGCGCGCCTTCGTCGCTGACGGTGAGGCGGCGGCCGCCACGGTAGAACAACTCGACGCCATACTGGCTTTCCAAATTGCGAATCTGGGTGGTCACCGTGGGCTGGCTCAGGCCGAGTTTCTTCGCCGCCTGGGTAATGCTGCCCAGGCGGGCGACCATGAAAAACGCCTTTAACTCAGCACTCAGCACACCACCCTCTCATCCGCTATTTGCGCACCAGGCGCAGGCCATTGAACACCACCAGCAGGCTCACGCCCATGTCGGCGAAGACTGCCATCCACATGGTCGCCATGCCCATGAACGTGACGGCCAGGAAGATCGCCTTGATCACCAGCGCCAGGGCGATGTTCTGCTTGAGGATACTCGACGTTTGCCGCGACAACCGAATGAAAGCCGGAATCTTGCGCAAATCATCGTCCATCAGCGCCACGTCGGCGGTCTCGATGGCGGTATCAGTGCCCGCCGCGGCCATGGCAAAGCCGATCTCGGCACGGGCCAGGGCCGGGGCGTCGTTGATGCCGTCACCGACCATGCCCACCCGGTGGCCCTGGCCATAGAGGGTTTCGATGGCTTGCAATTTGTCGGTGGGCAACAGGTCGCCCTGGGCCTGGTCGATACCGACCTGGGCCGCAATGGCCTGGGCGGTGTGGGTGTTGTCGCCGGTGAGCATCAGGGTCTTGATGCCCAGGTCGTGCAATTGCTGGATGGCTTCGCGGCTGCTTTCTTTGACCGTGTCGGCCACGGCAAACAGCGCCAGCGGGCCGGACTTGTCCAGCAGCAACACCACGGACTTGCCTTGTTTTTCCAGGGCGAAGAGTTTTTCTTCCAGGGCCTCGGAACACAGGCCGAGGTCTTCCACCAGGCGGTGGTTACCCAGGTGATAGGTCTGGCCGTTGATATCACCCCGCACACCGCGCCCGGCCAGGGCTTCGAAGTTATCCACAGCGTGAGTCGACAGGTTTTTATCCACAGCCGCGTTGGCAATTGCCAGGGACACCGGGTGATCGGAACGCGATGCCAAGCTGGCGGCCAGGGCCGGCGCGCTGTCTTCGATGTTCGGGAACAGCGGCAGGTAGTCGGTTTGCACAGGTTTGCCGTGGGTGATGGTGCCGGTTTTGTCGAGGGCCAGGTAGTCGAGCTTGTAGCCGCCCTCCAGGTACACGCCGCCTTTGATCAGGATGCCTTTGCGCGCCGCCGCTGCCAGGCCGCTGACAATGGTCACCGGGGTGGAGATCACCAAGGCACAAGGGCAGGCCACCACCAGCAGCACGAGGGCGCGGTAGATCCAGTCAAACCACACGCCCGCCATGAACAGCGGCGGAATCACCGCCACACCGAGGGCAAACAGAAAGACTGCCGGGGTGTAGACCTTGGAGAAACTGTCGACAAACCGCTGGGTCGGTGCCCGTGCGCCTTGAGCCTGTTCCACGGCGTGGATGATTCGCGCCAGGGTCGAATTGTTCGCCGCTGCGGTGACCTTGTACTCCAGGGAACCGGCCTGGTTGATGGTGCCGGCGAAGACTTTATCGCCTAGGGCTTTCTCAATCGGCAGGCTTTCCCCGGTGATCGGAGCCTGGTCGATGGTGGACTGGCCGGCCGTAACTTCACCGTCGAGGCCGATGCGCTCGCCAGGCTTTACCCGCACAATCGCGCCAAGATCAATGCTTTTGACCTCCTGTTCCAGCCAGGAACCGTCGGCCTGGCGCACCGTGGCCTGTTCCGGGGTCATCTGCATCAGGCCGCTGATGGCGTTGCGCGCGCGGTCCAGGGACTTGGCCTCGATCAACTCGGCCACGGTGAACAGGAACATCACCATCGCCGCTTCCGGCCACTGGCCAATCAGGATCGCCCCCGTCACCGCGATGCTCATCAACGCGTTGATATTGAGGTTGAGGTTCTTCAGGGCAATCCAGCCCTTCTTGTAGGTGGTAAGGCCGCCGCTGAGGATCGACACCAGCGCCACCAGTGCGATTACCCAGGTGGGCGCCACGCCGGTGAAGTGCAGCACCTCGGCACCCAGGGCGCCCACGCCCGACACCGCCAACGGCCACCAATGCTTCTTGGCGGGCGGCGCGGCGGCGGGGCTGCCTTCTTCGATAGGGTCGGCCTGCATGCCGATGGACTTGATTGCCTCGATGATCGGCGCGGTGTTCGGCAGGTCATGGGTGACGCCGAGGATGCGGTTGATCAGGTTGAATTCCAGTTGCTGCACGCCAGCAAGCTTGCCCAGCTTGTTCTGGATCAGCGTCTGCTCGGTAGGGCAGTCCATGGCTTCGATGCGGAAGGTGCTCAGGCGCGAGCCGGCGGTGGGCGCTTCACTCAAGGTCACGATGGCAGGCCCGGCAGCGCCGGAGCAGCAGGAACCGGAATGGCCGTGGTTATCCACAGGCGTGAGTTTGGCGGGCCCATGGTCATGTTTATGATCATGGCCGTGGTCATGAGCGTGATCGTGATCGTGATCATGCTTGTGGTCGTGCTTGTGCGGGGTATGAATGGAGTGGCTCATCAGGTCGCGTCCGTAAAGGTGCCTGTTGCCAAGTAAAGACCCTGTAGCCACTATAGGGTCAAGCACCCATTTGGAGATTGCTGCGATGAAGATCGGCGAACTGGCCAAACTCACCGATTGCCCGGTGGAAACCATCCGTTATTACGAGAAGGAAAACCTGCTGCCACCCCCGGCCCGCACCGACGGCAACTACCGGGTGTACACCCAGGCGCACACCGAGCGGCTGACCTTTATCCGCAACTGCCGCAGCCTGGACATGACCCTCGAAGAGATCCGCAGCCTGCTGGGGCTGCGCGACAGCCCCCAGGACCAGTGCGAAAGCGTGAATGCCTTGATCGACGAACATATCCACCATGTGAAAGCGCGGATCGACGGGTTGTTGGCCTTGCAGGAGCAACTGCTGGACCTGCGCCAACGTTGCGGCGGTGGGACCCAGTGCGGGATCTTGCAGCAGTTGGAAGTCAGCGGAGGGATTGCGGCCAGCGAGGCCGAGCCTTCGCATGTGGGCAGAAGCCACGGCCACTAACTCAAGCGAACACCGAACCCATGTGGGAGCTGGCTTGCCTGCGATAGCGGTGTGCCAGCAACATTGATGTCGCCTGACACTGCGCTATCGCAGGCAAGCCAGCTCCCACAGTTTCTGACCGCAACAGGCTTTAGATAGCCACGTCGGCCTTGATGCTTGGGTCGGCGTCGTAGCCCACGATTTCAAAGTCTTCGAACTTGTAGTCGTAGATCGAGGCAGGCTTACGCTTGATCACCAGTTCCGGCAGTTTTTTCGGCGTACGCGCCAACTGGGTCTGGATCTGTTCCATGTGGTTGCTATAGGCATGGGTGTCGCCGGTGGTGACGATGATCTCGTGGGGGATCAGGTCGCACTGCTGGGCCAGCATGTGGGTCAGCAACGCCAACGCGGCGGTGTTGTACGGCAGGCCCAGGAACTTCACCCCCCACCTTTACTGCACATTACGCTGACTTGTAATGCCTTCCAAGCAACTTGGTATATGTGCATTATAGCTTTTGCACATTACCTGCGCAACCCCTAATGCTGGATAAACCACCAGTTTTTTTAAGTCCCGCCCGCAGTTCCCTTTCTCCTGAAGCCCCCGAAATACGGGGCCTGCAGCCAAGAAGTTGACTCACCCTGGCAATGTGCTATCCATAATGTCGGGGGAATCTATCTCCCCAGACTAAGCTCCAGCGCTTCCGCAGACGCTAAGGCGCAATAAAGCAGGGAGAGTCGATGCGCCTAGATCAGATGCCATACCACTCAATGCCCACCCTGGCCGTCCTTCCGTTCCGGCAATTCAGCATCGGATGGACATGGCAGTTGCGGGCACTCAAGCTCTTCCCCGAGTCTCAGCTGTCCTGGAAGCGCTACTCCTACGATAACGGCAGTGGCCATGCGAGGGCGGCTGTTTTCACCTCCTACGAGGAGGCCATAGAAGCTGCGGACGAATTCAACAGCCGAACCAGTGAACTGGTAGCTCAGGCGGTACCGGATCCTGTGCTTCAGAGCTCGACCGCCCTAAAAGTCGAGAAGGCCCTGACAGCAGCGCGTCGCATCCACGCAGAAGAAGAGCTCATGGAGCGCGAAGCAATCAAGCGAAACGCCCATTTGCCCCGTCCCAACATGCAGGAGCTGGAACTGCACAATACGATGGAAAGCTTGCGACAACCCCTCTACCAGGAGCTTGAGCGCGCTCCTTACCTGGAGATAGTTGCCATCCCGAGATTCAACATGTGCCTTCGTCGTACCGAAGACCAGACGTGGGAACAGATCGGAGCCTTGTCTCCCAAACGCTCGCAGATTTGCCTGCGAGAGGTGACAGCCAAAGGATTCGGTCTTTCGGGAGCAGATCACTGGGGGAGAACGAAAGCACAGATTCGGGCACTGCTTCTTCCCAGGGCCAATCAGCTGCTGCAGTTAGCGAGCGTCAAGCAAATGCTTGCCGAGGCGAGGATGCGCGGCCAGAGAGTAGTGGTCTGCGGTGGCTTCGTGTTCTGGTATGAGGACGACGGGGTGCCACGGTGGGTGCTGAAAAACACGGGTGGCGAGTCCAGCAGCGATGAAGGAAACACCTTGTGGTACGAGGGAACGATCTTATCCAAGAACCATGGCCGGATCGTCGTGCTTCCCTATATCAAGGAGAACGGGGAAAAGGTTCAAGGGCACACGAAGAACGCACCGCACGATGGAAAGGCGCTACCTCGCCATCGAGATCAGTACGTCACCCTACCTTTTGAGATCCTGGACGGCGACCTCATGATCGGACTATTTGGTGAGCTCCACTATGAGTAATGCACCGACTAATCGGACATCCCTTCCATGTAAGGACAGCAGATGATCACGAAGATCAAAATCCAGGGCTATCGGATCTACGGCGACTTCACGCTGCTGCCCAACAGGGATCTCAACATCCTTGTGGGCGGTAATGACGCGGGGAAGTCGACCCTGATGGAGGCAATTGGTCTCGCGCTCAACGGGCGTATCGGTGGTCGCTCCGCTCAGGAGGAGTTGAACCCCTATTGGTTCAACAAAGAGCTGGTTAATCAATTTCTAGATAATTGCGATTGGGATGAAAACCCAGCTCTACCAGAAATTCTGATTGAGCTTTTCCTCGAAAATCGGCCAGAGCTGCAATTCCTCTGTGGCGCGATCAATAGCGACAGGAAGACAAATGCCTGCCCTGGCATCTCATTCAAGGTCATTCCCAACCCTGAATATGACGAGGAACTTACCCAGTGGCGTATCAACCCCAGCGCGCTGATCCCCGTCGAGTACTACAAGATTGAATGGCGTACCTTTGGGGATGAAGTACTGACTAGGCGCCCCCGGCAGCTAGCCGTAGCGACTATCGATTCCCGTACCGTCCGCTCGACCTCGGGCGTCGACTACCACCTGCGCCAAATCCTAAGTGACCACTTGGAGCCGGGCGAGAAAGCCAAGATATCCCAGCATTACCGCGAGATCAAAGAGTCCATGACCTCTAACTCCCTGGGTGGCGTGAATGATCGCCTCAAGGATATTCGAGCGCCACTGGATAACCAGGTGATGGCCCTGGCCATGGATCAAAGCGCTCAATCCTCCTGGGAGGGGTCGGTCACACCACATGTGGATCATGTGCCTTTCGCGCTGGCAGGCCAAGGGCAGCAAGCCTCAATCAAGATTTCGCTGGCCATGCAGCGCCTGTCCGAGCACACCAGCATCGTGATGATCGAAGAGCCAGAAAACCATCTGTCGCATACGAGTTTGACCACGCTGCTGTCGCGCATCGAGGAAGCTGCAGGCGAGCGTCAGCTGTTCATCTCGACTCACAGTGCCTATGTGCTAAATCGGCTCGGCCTGAGCTCCTTGCTCCTCCTGCATCGCGGCAAGGCATCTCACATCGAGACGCTTGATCCGGACACCGTCGGCTATTTCCAAAAGCTGCCAGGCTTCGACACGTTGCGTATGGTACTGGCTCACAAGCTCGTCCTGGTGGAAGGCCCCTCGGACGAGATCTTGTTTGAGCGCTTCTTCAAAGACCTCTACGGTAAGCACCCGATGGAGCTGGGGATTGATGTGATGAGCATGCACGGACTGACATTGAAGCGCTGCCTGGAACTGTGTACTGCCATCGATCGCCCAGTTGCAGTGCTTCGAGACAACGACGGGGAAGACCCAGAAACCCTTAAGGAAACTGTCAGCGAACTGCTCGAAACAGGAAAGCGCGAACTCTTTATTGGTGCAAAGGAAGCGGGCAGGACATTGGAACCACAATTGAGGGCGTGCAACAGCGAAGAGTCTCTGCGCAATATTCTTGGGGCCACTGATAGGGCCAGCCTTGAGAAATGGATGTCGAGAGAAAAAACGGAAGCAGCACTTCTCATCGCCAAATCCAAGGAGACGGTCACACCGCCACCATATATGGCTGCGGCTGCGGCGTTCATTCATGGCTAAAAACTACCTGACCCTGGCAGTTGCGGGTGCTCGCAAGACTCAAGGCCTGGTGGAGCATTGCAAAGCATTAGCAGCCGATCGCAAAGTTCTGCTCATCACCTTCGCCCAGGCCAATCAGATCGAGTTGCGCGAGCGCGTAAGGCGGTATGCCGGAGACCGACCCGGCTTGGAAGTCTCTGGCTGGTTCAGCTTTTTGCTGCGTCATTTCGTCAAACCCTTCGTCCCATTCGCCTTCCCCGGCAAGCGCTGCAGGGGCTTCAATTTCGAAGGTGATCCAGGACGATATGCCAGCGGTGAGAATCGATTTTTCGATTCGTCGGACAGTGTGTATGCGAAGGAATTAGCACGCTTGGCCCACCAACTGATTGGCCAAAGCGGCGGGGCCTTGATTCAACGCCTCGAATGCCTTTACGACGAAATACTCATCGACGAGGTTCAGGATCTTTCAGGTTACGACTGGGACATCCTGGAGGCGCTGTTCGGCACACGCATTGAGATACGGCTCGTCGGGGACGTCCGGCAGGCAGTCTTGTCCACCAATCCTCGTGGTCAAATGAAGAAGGCCTTTGCCTACTCGAAATCCATTGCATGGTTCAAAAAACAGCAGAAAGCAGGCCGCCTGGAAATCAACTACAGCTCTGTCACATGGAGGTGCTGCCAGACAATAGCTACCTTTTCCGACACCATCTTCGAGGCAATCTGGGAGTTTCCGGAAACGACCTCACAGAATCACGCGATCACACCCCACGACGGCGTTTTCCTCGTGAGAAAGACTCACGTCCGTCAGTACGTTGAGACATTCCAACCCCAGTGCCTGCGCAACAGCATTCGCTCGGGGACGGAGTTCGACCTCAACTACATGAACTTTGGGGTATCCAAAGGGCAGACCTTCAACCGCGTGCTGATTTATCCAACCGAACCTATCGGCAAGTTCATCAGCAAAGGGGAGTATCTCCTGCCCCTCTCCGCAGCCGATTTCTATGTGGCGGTCACACGGGCCGAGCAAAGCGTGGCGATTGTCTTGGATAAGCCAGGGGCCTCACAGATCCCCTATTGGCATCCAACTGTCGCCGCTGAGTAATTGCATGGACTTGACCACCCATTTGCATTCGACTTGACCAGTCGCTTGCGTCGGATTTGACCAGCCCGCTGGCCGACCCTGATCGGCCATTAGCTGCCATACGTGACTACCAGCAATCGACCCAAAACAGTCATTTTTTTGCAGGATGTCAGGCAAAAATTTTTCGTCACGCAGAAAAAACAAGGCCGCATTTGCGGCCTTGTTTTTATGGGGTTATTCGTGGGAATGTCCGTGCTCAGCTTTGTCGGAGGTTTCTACTTTCTCACCACCACCGCATGCCGTCATCAGGCCGAAGAAGCAGATCAGGAGCATAGAACGAACCAGAGTGGTTGGGGTTTTCATGGAAGGACTCTTCAAAAGTTGATAAATGGTCTGGGGGCAGGCTGAACGGTGAATTTTCGGCAGTAGGACAGCCATCGCTGTTTCGAATTACTGTTTGACGCTCAAGTAATCGCCGGTTGTTTTCAGTGCGATGGTCACGTCGCTGTTGCTGCGATTACGCCAAAACCAACCATGGGTGCCGTCAAAAATGGCGGTAAATTCACCCTTGTCACTTTTGACCTGCTTGCCCTTGCTGTAGCTGTGGAAGTAACCCTTCTCACCGTTGTAAGGTTCGCCATGGGTATCGAAGTTCACAGGCCCGCCAACCGCAGTCCATTCGTAGCTAACAGACTTGCCATTCAAGACTTCGAGCTTTATTTCCGTCCCTTCACCTGGCTTGAGCGTGACGCTCATTTGATTAGTCTTCAAAGCTGAAGTGGGTGTGGGCGCCGGCTGAGTAACAGGTTTCGCAATAGGCTGGACTTGCGCAACCTGCGGAGCTGGAGCTGGAGCTGGAGTAGCAGCTTGCGGTGGCGCGGCATCCGCCAAAGCTTCCTGAGCAAGGATGATCTTCAATTCGCCCATTTGGGTCAGTCCCAGTGCTCGGCCCACACCCGTTGGATCGACGGCATATTCCGAAGGCATAACCACTGTCACCAGCAGGCCGACCGCAGTCAGCAGGGCAATAACAGTGGAGCGCACCAGTTTGCGAGTGCTTGGCAATTCATTAACAGTCGGAAGCGGAGTATTAAACATGGTCAGAATTCCTTACACGGAGACAAACAGGCCGGTGATCTGGTAACCCATCAGCAGGAAACCGGCACTCATCATGGCGACGTTGGCGGTATAGGCGTGGCGCCAGAAACTGCCGGTGCGCCGCCAATAACCCATCAAAATGAGAATCGCGCTGAGGGCCAGCAACTGGCCAATCTCAACACCGACGTTGAAGGCGATGAGGTTCGGAATCAGGCCATCAGGCGAGATCTCGTACTCCTGGATCTTCGTCGCCAGACCAAAACCGTGGAGCAAGCCGAAGATCAGCGTGGCCACCTTGGTGTTGGGTTGGAAACCGAGCCAGCGCTGGAATGCGCCCAAGTTGTCGAGCGCCTTGTACACCACCGAGAAGCCGATGATGGCGTCGATGATGTACGAGCTGATGCTGACCTCTGTAAGTACGCCAAGCAGCAGCGTGACCGAATGGCCTACAGCGAACAGCGTGACATACAGCCCCACGTCTTTCAGGCGATAGAGGAAGAAGATCACCCCGAACAAAAACAGCAGGTGGTCGTATCCGGTCATCATGTGCTTGGCGCCCATGTAGATGAAGGGCAGCAACATGACGCCGGAGCTTTCCTGGATGAAGCCTTTGTCACCTTCCGCTACGGCGTGAGCCATCGCCTCGGGCATTCCCAGGAAAAGTGCAGCGACAAGTAAAAACAACAGCAATACGGGGCGGTGCAAAGGCGTAGTAAACGCGCCGGCGCCGCTCATCGAGTACGGATGCATAGATCAATCCTACGTTGCAGAGATCGAAGGCCGCAGTGCGGCCAAGGTCAAGATGCGAACGAAGGACGGGGTGGACGCTCGATCAAGAATATCGGCGGCAGGGGAACAGAGTGTCGAAGCGCATCGACCCGGATGGATAGCATTGGGGATGTCGCCAGCATCAACGCCGCTGTGAGTTGCGGTGTTTCGTGCTGGTGATCAGGGGTCAATGGCGAATGGTAGTGATCTGAAAGACTCGAATAGCTGGATGAAGCCTCTTCGCCGTGGGAGTGATGGGCGTCTTGCGTGATCTCCCAGGCTGGCTGTTTCGACGCCACTGATAACGAATAGGTATGCCCGGCCCAAGCCACTAACATGGCGAGAGCCAGCGCGATTACCACCGTAGTTGTCAGTGTTCTGCTGAACATGGCGTTAGGGTTTCAACTCGGTTTATAGGGCTTTTACGCGTTTGACCACATCCCCCTAGGGGGGATAGGATGCCAGCGTAATTCATTGAGGCCTGAGGCTCAAGTCATGAGTGAGCACGAACACGAACACAGCCATCCCCACACCCACCAAAGTCATGAGGCGATCATCAAACGTCTCAAACGGGCGGATGGGCATTTACGCGGCATCATCACCATGATCGAAGAGGGTCGTGAGTGCGTGGACATCGCCCAGCAGCTGCATGCGGTTGAAAAAGCAGTGTGCCAGGCCAAACGTACGCTCATCCAGGATCACATTGATCACTGCCTGGAGGACACCGTTTCGGCGCTAGGCAATGGCGAACGCGCACCACTGGAAGCTTTCAAGCAAATCACCAAGTACCTCTAGGTCTGTCATGCCCAATTTTGCTGAACTGCTGCAACAAGGCGGGGCTCACGCCTGGCTGTATTTCCCGAGCGCGATCCTGCTCGGCGCCTTGCATGGCCTGGAGCCGGGACATTCCAAAACCATGATGGCGGCCTTCATCGTGGCCATCCGAGGCTCGGTCAAACAGGCTGTTTTGTTAGGTTTGGCCGCGACGTTGTCGCATACCGCAGTGGTGTGGTTGGTCGCCATCGGCGGCATGTACCTGGGCAAAGGCCTGGATGCGCAAACCACTGAGCCGTACTTCCAGCTTGCCTCTTCTGCACTGATTATCGTGATTGCGCTATGGATGCTCTGGCGTACTTGGCGCGGCGAGCAGATGTTCAAGTTCGAGCAAGGTGATGATCATCACCACGGCGAGCACGACCATGGTCATCATGATGAGACCCATCGAATCGATACCGGCCATGGCCGCATTGAGCTGTCGATCTTCGAGGAAGGCATGCCACCGCACTGGCGCCTGAAGACACTGACCGGGCACGCTTGGGCTGCCTCAGATGTTCGCCTGATGACTACTCGTCCGGACGGTAGCAGCCAATCGTTCTCTTTCGTTGAGCGCGACGGCTTCCTGGAGTCGAAGGTCGATATTCCGGAACCACATGAGTTCAGTGCTCGCTTGAGTCTTGGGCATGCAGGTCACTCCCATGATTACGATCTCCAGTATCAGGAACACGATCACGGGCATGCTCATTCCGAATTGGAAGGCTTAGAGTTGTCGATTGATGGCTACCAGGATGCGCATGAACGTGCGCATGCCAACGATATCCGCAAGCGCTTCACCAATCGCGAGGTCACCACGGGCCAGATCGTTATGTTCGGCCTGACTGGGGGTCTGATTCCTTGTCCGGCAGCCATTACCGTTCTGTTGCTATGTCTTCAGGTTAAAGAAGTCGCGCTGGGAGGCATGCTTGTCCTGTGTTTCAGCATAGGATTGGCGCTCACCTTGGTCACTGTCGGTGCTGCTGCGGCAATTGGTGCTAAGCAGGCCTCCAACCGTTGGCCTTGGCTGGGCACCGTGGCTCGTCGTGCTCCGTACCTGTCCAGCGTGCTGATCATTGGTGTTGGTCTGTACGTGGGCTTCCATGGCTGGATCGGCCTGAACGCTTGAGGCAAGTCTTTCGTGTTTGAACTCACGAGCTACATTGGTCTGTTCGTGGCGGCATTCGGTGCCGCGACGTTATTGCCGATGCAGTCTGAAGCCGTGCTGGTCGGGATGTTGCTCTCCGACCGGTACGTTGTTTCTTCGCTATTGGCAGTCGCCACTGTTGGCAACGTGCTTGGCTCCGCTCTGAACTGGCTTCTGGGCCGTTCCGTTGAGCGATTCCGCCACAAGCGCTGGTTCCCCGTGAGCGAGAGCAAGTTAGAAAAGGCCCAGCAGTCGTATCTGCGCTACGGGCGCTGGTCACTGTTGTTGAGCTGGGTGCCCATCATTGGCGACCCGCTGACAGTCGTCGCCGGAGTCATGCGCGAGCCACTCTGGAGTTTCCTGCTGATTGTCACCCTGGCCAAGGGCCTGCGTTATCTCGTGCTGACCGCCGTCACGCTGGGGTGGGCATGACGATGCCTACTGTCCCGCTTTCCCCACTCAAGAGCCGAAGCAATAGCCTGGATCTGATCAAGTGGCTAGCGATGTTGACCATGGTTATCGATCACTTGCGGTTGGTGTGGCCGGAGTTGAGCAACCTGTTCATTCCGGGGAGACTTTCCTTTCCGTTGTTCTGTGTCGCCATTGCGGCCAACGTGGCGCGCTCCAAACGGGGCGAGTTGTTGACGGCGGCGAATGGTCGATACCTTGCCTTGATGCTGGTGTTCGCCGCCATTTCAGAAGTGCCGTATCGCTACATCAGTTCTTCGGGGTCATTCAACGTGTTGGTGACGCTGGCATTGGGACTGGTGATTGCCTGGGGATGGCAGCATCGCACCCTGTTGAGCAGTGCTATGGCGTTATTGGCCGCCGCGATTGCCTACGTGCTGGATGATCCACTGATGTACGGCTTCTACGGTGCGCTTGTTCCAGCGGCTGTCTTAATAGCAATCAAAGGCCCTGGTGTTCTTTGGCTGCTGCCTGCGGCTCTATGCTTGATGAGCAATACGCGAAGTAGCATCGTAACCAAGGCGCTGGACTTGGAGGTCTATTCATTGGTGGCTTTGAGCACCGCGTTCGCGGCGCCGCTGATCGGACTCTGGCTACTGCGTCAGACCTTCACCTTCAAGGTCTGGCCGGTGCGGCAATGGGGATATTGGTTCTATCCGGGCCACCTTGCCGCTTTGCAAGCGCTACGGTTGCTTGGCTGAATACCGGTCACCAGCTTTAGCAAATCTTAGGAATTCGCGATCACCTATTGGGCCATCGGCGATGCTGATCATCGATCACGTATGGGTGTTCGTGATCCACACCGTCCTGGCCGTCGATGTGCGCGTGATCGCCCGGCAGATTCTCATGGGTGTGTTTGATCGACTCCTGATCATGAGCTGGGCGCCAGATCACGATGCTGACCAGTAGTGCACTGCCTGCCACCACGGCGAGGCCAACAAACGACGCCGTGAGGCTGATGTTGGCTCCCAGCCATCCCGCCAGTGGATAAGTAATCAACCAGCAAGCATGGGACAGCGCAAATTGGGCGGCAAACAACGCCGGGCGATCTTCGGCATGTGCCGAGCGACGCAACAGGCGACCGCTCGGAGTCTGGGCCAGCGAATAGCCCACCCCGAGCACCATCCACAACGGCAGCAGGAAGTTGTAGGTGGTCAGGTTGATGCCGACGGCCAAGCCTACGACCAGTATTCCTCCGCCAAACAACATGGCCGTTCGGTCTTTGATGTTTTTCAGCAGGCGAGGCAAGACCAGGGCCGAGATCATGGAACCACCACCAAACGCAGCCAGCGCCAATGCCGTTGAGCTTTGGGGCAGAGCGAAGCGCGACTGAACCAGAACCACGGTGTTGACGATGACCATTGCACTGGCAGCCGCTACCGTCAGGTTGAGAGCCAGCAGCCCTCGCAGGCGGGGCGTCGCTAGGAATATGCGCATGCCACGGGTGGTTCGTTCATAGATGCTGCGTCGTGGTACTTGCTTCGCCTTTGGCAACAACACCGTGGCGACTAGGGCGGCAGAAGCGAGGAAGCCGATGACCGTGCCGGCGAAAAGGTTGTGGAAGCTGATCACCGTCAGGAGCGCGGCAGCGAGCATCGGGCTCGCGACGCTTTCGAGATCGTAGGCCAGGCGCGATAACGACAGCGCACGCGTGTAGTCGTCTTCATCCGGCAGGATGTCTGGAATGGTCGCTTGGAACGTTGGAGTGAACGCTGCCGATGCGGACTGAAGGACGAAAATCAGTACGTAGATTTGCCAAACCTCAGTCACAAACGGGAGAGCCAGCGCGACCACGGCCCGCACCAGATCCAGAGAGACCAGCATGGCTCGGCGAGGCAGGCGCTCTGCAAAAGCCGCTGCAATGGGCGCAACGCCAATGTAGGCGGTCATTTTGATCGCCAACGCCGTGCCGAGAACGGCACCTGCTTGGGCGCCTGCTAGATCGAACGCCAGTAAACCGAGCGCGACGGTGGCAAGGCCAGTCCCTACGAGTGCAATCACTTGAGCCAGGAAAAGATGGCGATAGGTTCGGTTGGCTAGGATTTTCAGCATGAGAAATCTCAAAAGGAAACGCGTGCGCCTATCTAGTCACTGAGATTTCCCGAAGATAGAAGAACTACGAGTTCTCGTTTTCAGATGATTTTGTATCCCCCCTAGGGGGATATGAATTCATCCTAAACCAGAGCCAGAAGTAGCTCAAGAAATAAGCATTCGACCTTTGATCGAGTCCCCGGAGAAGTAGCTTGCTCAGTGAAGGCACTTAGCCATACGCTGCCGGGCGTGAGACCTCTCACGGATATAAAATATGAGCAAGGAGCAAGCCCTGATGAAACTGTCCGCCATTTTGATCGCCGCTTTACTTTCGATTACGTCCGTTGCTGCCTTCGCGCACAGCGGCGGTACTGATTCAAAAGGTTGCCATCGCAACCATAAAACCAACGACTACCACTGCCATTAAATGGCAAAAGCCCAGCGTCAGGCTGGGCATTGGTGTGAGCTGGTCACTTCAGATCTGAAGGGGCCTGGGTGTCTGACGGACGCTGTTTAATCCGCTCGTGATAGCTAGCGCAGCAGATGTACTGCCAGACCAGCGAGCGCACAGGCCATCAGTACCTGAATGACGCCGCGCTTGAAGCGGAACAATGCTATTGCCGCTGCGATGGCGATTACTGCAGAGGGCCAGTCGAGGTTGCCGCTGAAGCCTTTCGGCCAAAGCACGTGATACCCGAAGAAGCACGCCAGATTGAGGATCACCCCAACTACGGCGGCGGTGATGGCGGTAAGCGGTGCAGTGAACTTGAGTTCGTTGTGGGTCGACTCAACCAGAGGGCCACCCGCAAGGATGAACAGGAACGAGGGCAAAAAGGTGAACCAGGTCACCAGGGCAGCTGCGACAGCTCCGGCCAGAAACAGCTGATCAGCCCCGAACACTTGCGAGACATAGGCCCCGACGAAGCCGACGAAAGCCACCACCATGATCAGCGGCCCAGGCGTGGTTTCCCCCAGCGCAAGGCCGTCGATCATCTGTGTCGGGGTTAACCAGCCATAGTGACCGACTGCGCCTTGATAGACATACGGCAGTACGGCATAAGCACCGCCAAAGGTCAGCAATGCAGCTTTGGTAAAGAACCAGCTCATCTGGGTCAGGGTTCCTTCCCACCCAAAGAGCGCGGTCAAAACACCCATCGGCAAAGCCCATAGCACGGCACCAATCAGTGCGAGTGAGGCCAATTTCAACCAGCTGAAGCGGGCATGTTCCGGGGACGGCGTGTCGTCATCGATTAAGGCCGGGCCGAAGGATTTTTTGGCGGCGCTATGGCCACCGGCTCTGAACTTCTCAGGTGCCAGTCGCCCGCCGAAATAGCCAATCAATGCTGCCCCTAAGACGATCAGCGGGAACGGAACATTGAATGCAAAGATCGCAGTAAATGAAGCCGCCGCTATCGCCCACAGCCAATTATTCTTCAATGCCCGAGAGCCGATCCTATGTGCCGCCTGCACCACGATGGCCGTCACGGCGGGCTTGATGCCGTAGAAGAGTCCGGCTACCACGGGTACTTCGCCGAACGCGATGTACATCCACGACAGCGCGATCAGGATGAATAGTGAGGGCAGCACAAACAGCGTGCCGGCGATCACGCCTCCCCACGTTCGATGCATCAGCCAACCAATGTAAGTCGCCAGTTGCTGAGCCTCGGGCCCTGGCAACAACATGCAGTAATTGAGGGCATGCAGAAATCTGCGTTCTGAAATCCAGCGTCGCCGCTCCACCAACTCCTGATGCATGATCGAGATCTGGCCCGCAGGCCCGCCGAAGCTAATGAAACCGAGCTTCAACCAGAACCAGAACGCCTCACGCAGACTAATTTCTTCAGGCCTCGACGGATCCGCTTCAATCTCTGGTGCAATAACTTTACTCATTGGGCTGCTCCTCTTTCACAAAACCGGCGAGCAGACCGTCGAAAATGGCACACGCGGCAGCCAGCAGTTGGTCGTCGTCGGTAATGGTTTCTCGCAGCCCTGCCAGTACACGTTCGATGCCGGCAGCCTCCACGGGTTGAATGCCCCCGATATCGAGGTAATGCACAAGTGCAGCAATGCGACCTAGACCTTGTATCTGGATTTGAAAACTGGCCTGTAGGGTTTCAAAGGTGACGCGGTTACCAACATGGCTGAAGGTTGCATCATCAAAATCAAACCCTAAGGCGTCGACTGGGCAGTCCTGTGGAGTCTTCAGCCAGACGATCTGAGCTTGCGGGTCGATGAAGCGGCGGATTAACCAGGCACAGGCGAGCCGGTCGACCCAGGGACGGTTACGGGTCGCCCAGATACGGCCCTGATAATCGCTGAGATTGAGTGCCGTTATTGGTTGGTTGCTGCTGTGTGGCTCATCCGGCGACAGGGCTCTACTGACCGCCGTCTCTAGCTCCTGCAACGCCGAATCAACTTGCTGCTTGGGCTTGCCTGGAAAGTAATCGATGCTGACCAGTTGATCGTGGGCTTTGCGCAGCTTACGAATTTGTTTGGTCGTCGCCAGGGCATTTTCAGAATTCAGCTGTCCACGGCACTCTTCTATCTCCGCACCAAGCCTACCGTAGTCATCGCTACGGTCGAACAACTCGACGAAGCGCTCACCTCTAGGGTCGACGATCGGCAGAACGTAGGCCGTGCCATTGATGGCGAGGATATCGCGCTCGACAGACGTCAGTGCTTCACGGCAGACGCCAGTGTCTGGCAGCAGATACGCGCCATCGCGCAGAACCGCAGCACCAGAAGCTTTCAATGCACGCCAGGCGCGCATGCGTTCGGTGGCATTGGCAGTGGGTAAGCCAAGAATCAGAGCCAGCCAATTATTCATGTAGAGTTAGCTATATAGTTTGTAATGACGATTACATTAATCAAGATCTTGGCGCTTGGGAAGCCGCGCATCGAAACACGGATATTGGTGAGTCCGACTGTAGGAGGAGTGGTCGTGCGCAAATAAGGGCTTTAGGAGCTGCACAATGTTGTCAGCGACAGAAATGCTTCTTTCATGCGCTTTAGATTTCTAAAGCTGGAGGGCCGCTTTTGGCCGATTCTGTTGAAAAAGTCGGCCATGGTTTGCGCATCAGAAAAGTACGCGTCCGAGATTGAAATCTTTACTTTTGGCAGGGGCTTCCGGACTCGGATTTCACGTAGCTGCGTGCAAAAAAGGCGTTCTCACCAGTCAATGATCAGGCAGTTTGGGCAGACCGACTTTTTCAACAGAATCGGCCGTTAGCTGCCCCCAGCCGAGGGCAGCTATTGGTCGACTCCAGCCGGTCGAGGGCATGCAGTTCGCCGGTCAAGTCTCTTGCAAACGGGCGGCCAAGTGGAATGCAATTCTCCAGTCGCTACACCACAAGATTGATACCTGGCTGCGTAACAGCTGAAATTAGCTGGAGCCGGCGTCCTATGATCAGTGGCGGCCACACGCAGCCTCCTGCAGGGGCGCTCAATACACCAGAGAGACTTGATGCATCCTTGGCACGGGTACACACCCACAGCTGGCCAGGGACGTCTTCTCGCGACACCAAGCGACATCTACCCTAAAGCCATCATCTGATCGAGAGTGTTTTCGTCGCGAAAACTCATCATCTCGTTGAACAGCTCCTCTGGCAGTACCCGAGACGCTGGAAGATGATCGATAAGGTAAAGCCGGATAGTCTGGGTAAAGTGAGACGTAACCGCTGAGCGAATTCGATCTTCTAGCTCCTCTGCTTTGTACCCGCTGCCATAGTCGAATATGGCAGATCTCCATCGGCTTTTGAGGAGATGGAAGCTCAGGACATTTCTTGAGGCCTTGGCACTCGTTCTATGGTGGGGCTCTGCCGTGACTCTGTGGAAATAGGCTGAGTCGATACGGAACATCTCCTTCAATCCCGACCCTGAGTCATCCCAAAACTCTGGGATGACAAAAATGAGCCGCTGCAAGAAATCGTCCGATAGCTCGCGGGGAGGGGTTACCGTCACCAGCATATTCCCGACGTGCTCAGGAAAAGCAACGTCACGCTCCTTCCATCGAAAATCGAAGCTGATATGAAATTTCTTCATGTCGGCCTCTTCCGCTTGCTGCAGCTTTTCCGTCACCAGGTAGCGAAGGCCGTCGCTCACGGCTACCCCCGCATTTTCGACCATAGCCGAGTAATTCGCGTACTCCACTGGATCGAATCGGACGCTGATTGCCTTTTTGACTTTGCTCTCAGACACGTTTACACGCCTCGTAACGTTTACTTTTCAAAACAGGTGACAAACCCATGAGCAACGATTATGGTTGCTTCACCCGCCGATGTCGAGCCTACGCCGCAAACGTGTCGCAGCACTGGCAGGGCAAATGAGCCAGGCTCCCATGGACTGGCTCACCCATTCAGCAAAAAACTGGGCCAAGCCCACATACAGGACTTCACGAATGACGACATTCAACCCCCACATCGCTGCAGATCCTGCAGCACAACAGGCAGCAGCGCCTACCCCCGCTGCCGGTGAATACTCAGAGCAATACACGATGAAGCGCCAGCAACGCCTGTCACTCACCCAGGAGGAAGCCGATTCGGTAAACCGCCAACTTGATTTGATGGAGCGATGCACCGGCAAACGTATTTCCGTGAACAAGCTCATTAAGCAGGCGACTTTGCAGAAAGCGGAACAGGTTTTGGAACAGGGGAAAAATAAATGAGCCGCAAATCCGCTCCACCCGCCATCGCTGGCAAACCCATTTTGGTTACCTTTGGGGTCAACCAGACCGACAAAGTCAACAAAGCGGCCAACATGCTGAACAAGTCTCCACGCCAATTCATACTCGACTCGACGATGGAGGCCTGCGAATCAGCCGGCAAAGTACCTAAGCCTTAATGGCTATCGTGTTAGCAGTGCTCGGCGGCCTCTGAGGTATCCCACACCTTGAGTCATCGAGCCACCTGCACGATTCTAGGGATCACCCCGACTCAGCTTCTCCATCCAGAGTACTCGCCGCAGAAACCCAATGACCATCGGCATCACTAAATTCTGTAAAATGGGAAAGTGCGGTTCTGACACGGCCAGTCGTGACGTGAGAATGGAGCCATCAAGTAGTTAAGGATTGCTGGCATGTCACGTTTCAAGGCGCCGCCGCCTCAGGCGATACCGGTCGAGTTCGACCATCACGAAGATTTCAATATTGCTCACCCCTCCACAGGCCTGGAATCCTGGGGATTGGTGAAGGTCACCAGCCAGTTATTGCAACAGCCTGGCGGGGATATCTACCTCAGGGCGGGCAAGCACATCGGGCCCCACAAAGGCTTCGGTGTACGCCACATCTGGCAAGAGCGTGGCCATGACCTAGTAAAGTGGGGCTACCCAACGGTCTATGACGTACCGCGTTTTGTGTCCGACATCATCGTGCATGGCTCAAACATCGTTTGTGAGTTTGACTCGATGAAGGGGAACGAGCGACTGATCGTGCTCCGGGGTCGCAAAGGGTGTGCAGTATTAGCAGCTTGGCCTATCGGCGATGACCAGCTCTATTACAGCGTGGTGACGGCTTATCGCAACCGTACGCCGAACGGGAAAGCTGTCGGGATGATTGAGGGTTTTCAAATCCCAGAAACGCCAAAGGCGCCAGATTTGGCGCCCTTGACTGAAGAAGATATGCGGGATGGTAGTCGCAGCGCTTGCTTAGCTAACCCCTAGGGGTTGGGTCACATGCCAACAGACCGAAGTCTGATGCCGCTACCACACGGATGGCGTCTCCGTGCAATCCACACTCCAGATCCAATTTCGCCTGATGATCTCGGAGCCCTGCTCTTATTTCCCGCACACCCACTATAGCGTCACGACCTGCGTTATACAAGGTGAAATCCCATGATGGGAAGTGAGGGCTGGCTATTTCAGATGAAGCGGATGCCAACAAAATAGGGGCAAAACCACTTCAGTTGAGGCTTGAATCTCCTAATGCTCCCCGGCCCACGCAGACTTGGTACGCGAGCGATTGCTCACATCAGCCATAGCAACCTAGGCTGATGCTTGCTCGAATTCAGGGTACCGGCCTCTCGGGCTGCCAAAAATTACAGCTGAAGTTATTCAGGCCCCCGCCGTAGGCACTAGGCCTCACCGCGAACACCTCTGGCACCGCATCCCCATCGCCGCCATCGCGGAAGAACTCTCTCATAGAGAAAAGCGCCTGAGCCTTCAAACGCTCCCATTCTCGGTTAAGACTGTCTTCTAGATCCCTGGCTGCCTCCGCCGCGCTGGGCTTGCGCTTGGGCATCGGCAAGGTATAGCTGGGCTGAGGGGAGAATTCGTAGACGAACGTCAGGTGCCCGTGCTTCCAGTCCGAAGACGGTGACGCTCGCCAGCGGAATGACACTTGCACTGACAGTCGCTTGCTGAGATGGAAAGGCGGCCTGATCTGATCATCAATGAAAAACAGCTCCCCCTCTTTGTGCTCAGTTTCAAGCCGACCCTTCATCTGCTGCACAGCGTGAATGAGGTCATTGCCGGCATGCAGCGCATCCTGTCGAGTGCGTTCGCGCTTGGCATGGGCCTTGGCCTTGCCGTACTCAGCGATCGCTTGTTGGAATGCGTGAAGCTTGGTACCCACGTAAGGGCCACAGTCACTGAGCCCAAGGCCATGAATCGGCCCCATACGCTCTTCATCCAGGCACTTGCGCACAGCTGTCCGAAGCGCTGTCTCGTCTACGTCGCTGATTGCAGCTTGCTGATTACTCGGCAAGTTAATGTAGGTCATACCCAAAACTATCCTTGTGTAATGGTGGCCAAGCTACCGTCTCATCTCAGCGCACAGCTTTCCGCGTCTCTGAGAGATAGCCCCATGGCGATGAAACACAGAAGCCCTTGAGGTTGATCAGGGGATACTGGCACAGATGCTCAGATAGGCGCAGCGCCCACAATGCCGACCTCTGGAGGCGGATCGATCACCTGCGGCAAAACGTTGAGCCATCTTGTATACGGACGTGCTCGCGGCCTGCTTGGAAGGGCCATCCATCACGTACTGGTCAGTGATAATGGAGTAGATCTTCGCACTCGGCCTTCGAGAGCCATTGATATCGAGCATCATGGGCCGTAGGTGACTCAGGGTGTATGGGATCCCCGTCTGAGCTCGAATCCAGTGCAGCTGCCCTTTATCGACGAGCATCCAAGGGAGCTCAATGCGCACACCGTTGACTTCAGAAACCATCCCTTCTTCGACGGCACCGCCGACGCTGTTAACCACCACCAGCCCACGCTTGGCGGCGGCAATCGCATCATCCATCAAGCCAGGGTCTTCTGCCCTATCTGGAAGTCCGCGTAACGCCCATGCAGCTTGGAATGCCGTGTTGGGGTCAGTGCCGTCCCTCGCCACGGCCAACAGCATGTCCATAATCGCCCAGCGAGCACGGATCGAGACGTCGATTTCCTGCTCGGCAGTGAGCGCTAGCTCATAGCGATAGTGGTACTGGAGGGGACAGCTCATGTAGGCCTGGAACGCCTCATAGCTCACAGTGGGTACCACGGTGCTGCTAGCCAACGGCAGCGGTATGATGGGTGCGGGCGGTACCTTCACCCCCAAGCGCTTAACCAGACTAGTGGGAGCAGCGCGATTGAGCGGAACTGGACGTGGCCACCCACTGATCTCATAGAGATACAGGTAATCACGGGCCCGAGACAGGGCGACATAGAGCAGGTTATTGCGCTCTACCCGCTCTTCGAACATGAACTCTGACCCAGTGCTGTTCAAAACTTCGGGAGGGATGAGATCCAACCCCCGCACATCGTATGCATAGGGTCGATTGGCGCCGTATGACGCGTCGTCAACATCGGTGACGTGAACTGCTGGGTACTCAAGCCCCTTGCTGGAATGCACGGTCATAACGCTCACCGCATCCAGGACTCGCGCTTCAGGCGGTAAACCGCGATCCCCTAGTTTTTCTCCAATCCTACGGCGAAGCTCCTCGCGAAGCAGGAACTGGGAAAGCCGTGCCTGGCGGATATCTCCGTCACCATTGCGTACGGCATAGACGAACAGCCATGTTGCCAAGCGCTGAGTATGGGCCTGAATGGTCTGATCAGCAGGGTTTGGAAGACCGTAGCGCTGATCGAGCAGTACTTTGGCGACAAAATCCCAAGGCCTTGAATTCCGCTTGAGCCCTCTCAACAGCAACGCCAAATTTGACTTGGCTTGCTGGCCAGCGGGCGAGAGGCCTGGCGTAGGCAGCCATAGCCAACGGCCTCGCTGCATGCTCAATCCCGCGCCTTTGCGGGTCAGGAATATGAGGTGCTCAATGTCTTGGGGCGGCATTCGAAACGCTGGCTCAGAGATCAGCCCGACCAGTGAACGCGGCTGTCGCATACACAGCAGTTCCATCAGGCACAGCAGCTTCTTTATCTCAGGGCGCTGGCAGACATCGCCGATGTGCAGCACTGGCACATTCAGATTTTCAAGCGCTTCAACAATTTGCTCAACGTTTGCCGATTTGCGGCTGATCACGACTTGATCCCTGTACGGGACACCCCTCTGCACCAGCCCATCAATGCGCTGAGCGATGGTGACGGCTTGGGAGGGCTTGGAGTCGCACTCATACAGGGTAGGTATGACCCCGATCGAGGGACGATACGCCGTGACTGGTTCCAGAGGCATCCGGTCATTCAGTGCATGATGGATGCCTGCGCAGGAAAATAGCTCCAAGATCTCAGGCGTGCTTCGCCGATTCAGGTCGAGAGCGTAGCGGCGCACCGTTGCTCCTGGAATGGTGCTCAAGAACGTGGTGTCGAAGTGCATCAAGCTACGGATCGACGCGCCTCGCCAATGGTGAATGGCCTGACGCACATCACCGACGACCCAGAATGATTGAGCATTCAGCGCCAATTGACGAAGGAGGTCGACCATCACCTCGGTGACATCCTGATACTCGTCCACTAGTACGTGCGAGAAATGGTCGATGTACTGAGCAACGCTTGTTCTATCCCGCTTGGCCTGGGATGCAGGGAGGGCAATGAGGTCAACGTAGTCGACCAAATGCTCAGCTCGCATTGCTGTTTCGTACGCTTCAAACAGGGTGGCGATGTCTTCGCGCTCATTGGCTACATCCGGCTCGCAGGGCGGAAGTGCAGCCAAGCGCGTGCGGTAGTCGGCAACTGTGAGGCATTCTTCCTTGAGTCGTTTGATATGGCCCAGAACGCCAGGTAGCCAATCGTACGGGTTCTGTAGCCTCAGATAATACTTGAGCCGCACCTTGGGCAGCGTGCTCACCATCAGGCGAACTTGCATCAGCGGATCTGCGAGCCGAACGTCGGACTCCAGGCCGAAAATCTGATGGTATTTGCGAAGGAATTCGAGCCCGAATGCATGAAAAGTCCCGGCCCACACGTCGGCGGCTCCGGCGATGCCAGACACCTTCAGGCGTTCAACCAATTCATGAGCCGCCTTGTTCGTGAAGGTCAGCACCAAGATTTGGCTGGGAGGGATACCGCGCTCGACCAGGTGCTTGATGCGATGGATCAGTGTCGTCGTTTTACCAGTACCCGGCCCGGCAACAACGTTGACGAAGGTTTCGGACGCGGTAGCAGCATCGTGCTGCCCCTGCGTCATAAGCGGCAGAGGAGGAGGTGGAGCAGGAGGCAATATGGGGAGCAAAATGCCGTCGAATAGCTGAAGACGAACGATCTCCAGCGGTACCTCCAGAGTGGCCGCGATGACCGTGGCACCAGTACCGCTATGGAACAGTTGGCTTGCGACACCACGGGGTAGCAGAAGCTCACGAGCAAACACGTTTGCTTGAAGCTCCAAGCGCTCACGAGCACCGTATGCTTCCACCGCCACCGTAGCCTGACTCCCATAGGAATCCGTCATGCTGGTCAGATGAGCGACCGTCTGTGCAGGGCGATCGCCGTCGAGGTACCAGTGACCCAACTCATGGGCGATGAGATAGGCCGTTTCTCCTGGAGACACATCGTTGCGGATGTAGATGGTTTGAATTTCTCGCTTGAGCACCCCGCTGCCGCCACCCAACTCTGGGTGCCCGAAAGGTAAGCGCTCAATCGCGATTTCGAGCGTGTCCTCAACATGAGCCAAGAGCCCAGAGGAGCTGACGCCACCTAGAGAAGCGGCCAATCCGACCAGGGCTTCTCGGGTTTCGAATGCTTGCCGACGTGCCCGGTCGAATGGATTCACACTTAGCCCTCTAGGTTCAGGAGACGCTCTTGTTCCTCAGCCGGCAGCTGAAGCTCTTTGACTGCGACACTCCACGCCTTGCGTTCCGCTTGCACGGTGGGTTTTCCATCAGTCGCTTTGAAAGCTGGAACGCATTGGGTGGCGAACCGACGCTCCAAGGCTACCGACACAACATCCAAAGGCTTCTTCAAAACGACAGCCAGCTTCGCCAGGACTCGCGCAGGCGCCAGTACAGAACCACCAAGGATCATGTTGGTCAGGCCGCGTTGCTCACCTAGATCGATCTGAGGAGCGAGAGCACGGGCTTTTACCCCACTGACCTGCTCGATCGCCTTGATAGCCTCTACGACAACCTCATCACGGGTAATCGAATTAGTCGTTGCCTCACGCACAGCAGCAGCGTGAGGGCAATGGCTCAAAGCGTTGGCGAGAAGGAAGTTGGTGAATGATGACAACGAGCGCTCATATTCACCTGCGCGTAAGCGCGTTCTCATCACCAGACGCCTGTCAGCCCGGATGATCCAACTCTCCGAATCGGCACCTGCGTAATCATTGGCAGTGCGCTCGTAATCAGTCAGCAGCTCCGAAGGGTCTACTGTCCTTGATTCTTTATCGAACCGGGTCAGCCCGTCCTGCACCAGATCTCGCGCAGCGATCGACAGCGATACCCCACGGCGTTTTGCTACGCGTCTTACCAACTCATGAAGCGAGACCTTGGTAGTTAAACCAATTTGCAAGCGGGCAGCTTGTGTTCGTTCATCGGTGATTTTGGTAGTAGCGGTAGGTTGCATGGTCGCCTCCAAAGTCTGCTTATCCGCAGGCACTGTGCGTGAGACAGGTGGCATCGCTAACCGTTCGTCGGCTGGAACTTGAGGAATCAGTTCGACGAGTACGGACATCAAGCCAAGCAGCAGGTGCGGTTCGTCCTTGCCGGTGACCACTACAGGCTGGCCATTAGCCAGTGTCATCTCACACTCAATGCCCTGGGAGGTCTCCCGCAAGTGCATGAATGGCTTAAGGCAGGCTAGGAAACTAGCGCACCCTTGGAGATAATCGGCAGGCTGAAGCTTGGGCATTTTCATAGACGGATTTGGTCGCTGGTGAGATCGTGCGTGATAATCACGCTGACATACATCACTTTTATATCACTCGCGCGTGTAGGGACACAATTGATCCAGGCAATCTTTACAGAAGCAGTGCGTGTCGCAGTCAGCGAATGGCGAGCGAACGTGACCTACGAGCAAGTGCTTGAGTACCTGGCGCGCCCCGGCGATCTGGGGCGTGAGCTGCAGCCTGCGATCGAACGCGAGCTCAATAGCCGGGGGAGCAGCTGTGCAGAGGTGCAAGCCTTTGCATGGGCACAGCCTTGCCTGACGCTGGAGGGTATCTTCCGGCCAGATGACCTACCCGATACCCCTATTGATTTTTGCCCGGTGCCTGAAGCAGAAGGCACGGTCATTGCCCGAGTCACTGCGATCGCGTGCCTTGCGGCTATCAATTCCGCCACGGTTTCCTATGGCTCCGAGAACGGAGGCGATCTGTTCGTGAACCTGGTGGTGTTCCCGCCTGGCCGAGGTAAATTCACAGTCAAATCGGCGGACAAGATGAGTGGGCACACCGATGGAGTGACCTTCCCGTTGCGGGGATACCGCGACCCCCTGAATGAACGCATTGCACCCTCTCCAGACTTTGTGTGCTTGTCGGCACTGCGCAACCCGAAGCAAGTTCCGACTACGGTTATGCCTCTTGACCACCTCATGGCGCACTTGAGCCAAGAGCATATCGACGAACTCCAGAAGCCCCAGTACATCATTGGTTCGCAACTGACCTTCCAGGATGGGATGGTAGACATCCTGGGCGACGAACTTGATGTCGATGATGCGCAGCTTCTCTTCCAAATGAATGGAAGCTGGTGGATCCGATTCAGCCACAGCACCACGCAGATTGCTGACATCGGCCACAAGTCCGCGCAGGAGGCAATGGACGCTCTGAAACACGCATGTGCTGACTGCGCAATCGCTGTTCCTCTGCAGCCAGGTGATATCGCCTTGGTAAACAATCGCATTGCGCTGCATGGCCGCAGTGAGCCTGGAAGTGAATACGGCGAGCAAACACGCTGGCTCCTGCGCACCTACGGGCTAGAAATCACTGATATCGATCCTAGCCAGTGGCATGAGGGCAGCGACTTCAAGCTATACCCGTAAACCTCAGCGCTTGGGCTATCACAAATGAGCTCGTCCGCTGCAAGCCTCTGCAAGTCCGGAATCCGTAGGTGTCTCAACTGGACAAGGTCAAAGCCCCAGGTCTGCCGCAAAACGCTGGTCGCGGATTGAAGCAGGGGCATGCCCATCGATGATCAGCTTCTGCTGCAGATGGCGTACGAGATGCCAAGCCAAAGGTTCACGGATTTCCAAGCAACCGTCGAGCTGATGGAAACCATTGGAGCGCTGTGTAACAAGGGCCTCTCGAAGCGCAGTAAAGCCATCAACGCCGATGACCGACCTGTGAACACGGATAGGATTATTCAGCCCAGGACGACGCTCGTAGGCGCTTAAAAGCGATCGAAGGATTACAGGGAGATCATCCCCATAGGCTTCGCAGGCAAGAGACCAGAGCTGACCATCAGACAGTGGGGTCATAGGATCCGATGTCGGGCTCGCATTATCCATAAATTGGCAACATAGCACCCAAGCGCGGCCAGAATTCAGGTGCACCCTGTAAACCAATTTTTTAACGTGTTAATCACAGGAGTTTACAGTGTAAAAATTTGGTTTACAGGCTCGAATTTTCAAAGTGCGTACAAGGGTCAGCAAATGCATTTCGTTAGAAATATGACGGGGGCGGACGTTTGCAGACGCCTGTTGTACGAGACGGGTGGAATTTCAGACGGACTGATCCCAGCAAAAAAGCCCTATTGGTTTGACGTCAAAGCGTAAGCAGCAGCCTGCGGCTGCAAAGTAAAGCGATTTCTCCTTGGCCCCCGGCCCACCCATTCCAACCTCAAATTCACCTTCAGTCCTCAAAACCGTGTGATCTAGAAGCCGTAAATATCAGATGTAAAAGCCGGCGAAATCCTGTGAGAAAAGCGGTGCCTGGGCCACTGCCGCTTTTATCTTGCTCTCAAATATAAGAACTCCGTCTCGCTTAAAAATTTTCAAGAGGGGGGGGTGAAAATAAAATGGACATTGCCGACGAACGGTAAATAAATTGCCTATTTGTCAATCTGAGTTTTCACTCAAAAATCCTCGAAAACCTATAAAAAATGCTTTAAAGCAAGCGAAAACGCTAACATTTATGAGTTTCGATTCACCAAATGCGAATTTTGATCGCCTACGAGCGCGCCCAGCAGGTACATTGGCCATGCCGGTCGTTTCTGCCTCTAAGTCATACCAGTCACCGGCTTCAGTCAGAAATGCATCGCTGCGGCGAGCGTAGTTAGAATCCGAGTGCCGAACGACGGCTATTCAACGAGAGATCATTCACGATGGCTGTAAAGGGTTTGAAAATTCGTACGGCAGTAATCACCGACGCAGAAGCCATCCAGCGCATTTATGCTCCCATTGTTCTAAATACAGCGATCTCATTCGAAGAGACCCCGCCAAGCGTTGAGGAAATTGCTCAGCGGATAGCGACGACACTTCAGACATATCCCTACCTAGTGGCTGAAGATGATGGCGAGATCAAGGGCTACGCCTACGCAAGCCAGCACAGGGCTCGTCCGGCGTACCGATGGGCTGTTGACGTGACGGTTTATGTAGCTGAATCGGCTCGCCGGCAGGGAGTTGGCCGTGAGCTCTATGAGACCTTGCTTCCGATTCTTGATAAGCAGAGATTTCGCGCAGCGTACGCCGGAATTGCGCAGCCAAACGAAGGCAGTGTGGGCCTGCACGAGTCGCTGGGGTTCGTCCACATCGGCACATATCCGGAGGTAGGCTTCAAGCTTGGGAAATGGCACGACGTCGGCTACTGGCGACTCGGGCTGTGTCCGGCAACTCCTCCACTGGAGCCTATTCTCTTTCCTGAGCTTGAAGTCGCATCACAGTAGGCACACTCGATTTGCGTCGCGAGACATCAGGGTTCGCTAGTGAGATAGCTTTGGACTTGGTTGACTACATCCCGAGCGGTGCGGGTTACTCCGATCAATGTCGCAGAGGCGAGCCCCGTCCAATCGCCGTAACCCATCAGCCACAAATTGGGTGACGCAACACTTCGATTTTCGTCCACAGCCACTTTACCGTCCAGGCCTACAACGCCCAGGCTGCTCAGGTGGTCGAGCGCGGGAGAAAATCCCGTGCACCAGATGACAACGTCCACCTTTGTTTCGTCTCCTGATGACCACACAACGCCTGTCGAAGTGAAGTGCGTGAATGGCCGTACTGCGCTCAATACACCGCGTTCACGAGCGTCTTTCACCGATGACACCATTACGATGTCGCCCAACCCTCCAGCGGGCTGCTCAGGCTCCACACCATCCTGTTGCGCCTTCAATCGAGCAGTAGCTCGTTCGAACAGGACGCGCCCATCAACCTCATCAGGTAGAAACTTTGGGACTTCTTGAGTTACCCAGGTTGCCTGAGCCACTTTGGAAACCTCGGCGTAAATCTGGGCTCCCGAGTTGCCACCACCGACGACAAGGACAGTTTTCCCCTCAAACTCATCCGGCCCAACGTAATGAGCGGAATGAAGCTGCTGCCCTAAAAACAACTCCTGTCCGGGATAGCTTGGGATAAATGGGCGGCTCCAGGTGCCTGTTGCACTGATAACCGCTTTGGCCTCCCAGGCTCTGTCCTCGGAGACAACCCGTAATCCGTCTTCGATTTTCTCGACACGGTTTACCCGCGTGGATCGGATGATGGGAAAGTCATATCGACGCTCGTACAGAGTTAGATAGTCAATAACATCGTCCCGCCCAGGAGTCCCCTCGGATACTGCTGGCATGGGCCAGCCGGCAATTGAGCTCCAAGCAGACGGCGAGAATAGTCGGAGAGAATCCCACCCATGCCGCCAGGCCCCTCCCGGTGCTGACTCGGCGTCGAGTAATACATAGGAAAGGCCTGTACGCCTCAAGAAATAGGCTACGGTGAGCGCGGATTGGCCACCGCCAATGACCACTACATCAAATTTCGAGTTTTGATTCACCAGCATCCCCCCAGGCCCATCTGCTTTACATCGGTTTAAACCCTGCGGCCATTCTCATCAATGACGACTTGTCCGTCTTCTTTGACGAAGCTGCCGCGCTGCTCTTGCGGCAGAAGGTCGAGGACTGCCTCTGACGGACGACACAAGCGTGTGCCCAAGGGCGTCACGACGATGGGGCGATTGATCAGGATGGGGTGAGCCATCATGGCATCGATGAGCTGATCATCAGTAAGTGACGTATCGACCAGTCCCAACTCCTCGTAAGGAGTGCCTTTGATGCGAAGCAGGGCCCGCACCTCAATACCCATATCCTTGATCAACCTGACAAGCGTGGTGCGGTCAGGTGGGGTCTGTAGGTACTCGATAACAGTCGGCTCTTCTCCGCTGTTGCGGATCAGCTCCAAGGTGTTGCGAGAGGTGCCACATTGCGGGTTGTGATAGATCGTGATCTGGCTCATACAGTTTCCTCGCACTGACGTTAGATGGAGCGCTGGTTGACGCGTTTGGAAAGCTCTTCGGCGGACTCTTTGCGCTCGGAGTACCGATCAACCAAATAATCCTGGCGATCCCGCAACAGCAGGGTGAACTTCATCAGCTCTTCCATCACGTCCACGAGTCGGTCGTAGTACGAGGACGGCTTCATACGACCTGCCTCGTCGAACTCGGTAAATGCCTTGGCCACCGAAGATTGGTTTGGGATGGTGAACATCCGCATCCATCGGCCCAGTACCCGCAGCTGATTGACCACGTTGAAAGATTGCGAGCCGCCGCAGACCTGCATCACTGCAAGGGTTTTGCCTTGCGTAGGCCGTACAGCGCCCATCGCCAGCGGTACCCAGTCAATTTGGGCTTTGAATACTGCGCTCATGGAGCCGTGACGCTCAGGGGAGCACCACACCTGCCCCTCAGACCATTGCATCAGCTCGCGCAGCTCAGAGACCTTGGGATGTGTATCGGGAGCGTCATCCGGCAGCGGGAGACCTGATGGGTCAAAGATCTTGGTTTCAGCGCCAAACTCATTCAGCAGGCGTGCCGCCTCTTGCGTGACTAACCGGCTGAATGAGCGTTCTCGCGTTGATCCATACAGCAGAAGAATACGAGGTTTATGGAGCGATGGAGTACGAGGCGACAGTTGCTCCAGCGAAGGAATGTCGATCAGGTCGGCGTGTACGTTCGGCAATGCGTCTTGCATACAAACTCCTACGGCGGCGCCTGATTGGGGCCGCCTCGGTTGATCTTTAAAGCGAACCGATGCGATTCAATTCAGCTTTCAACTGGTCAGTGCTGATGGTCTTCAGTGGCAGCGCAAGAAATGCGCTCACGCGTTCGTGAATTTTGGCCAGTGTGGTTTCAAACGCTGCTGTGATCTCGGCTTCCGACCCGCTAGCCTCAGACGGGTCGGCCAGCCCCCAATGCGCCTTCAAAGCTGGGCCGAAAAAGATGGGGCATGCTTCTCCTGCAGCCCGATCACAGACAGTAATCACGATGTCGGGAGGCGAGCCTTCAAAAGCATCCGAAGCCTTGCTGCTTAGGCCCGCCGTAGAGATACCCGCTGCCTCAAGCGTCTGCAGTGCCCTTTGATTCACTCGGCCACTGGGAAAGCTTCCTGAGCTGACCGCTTCTACGCTTCCAGGCGCAAGGTGATTGAACAGCGCCTCGGACAGAATGCTTCGGCAGCTGTTGTGGGTGCACATGAACAAGACTTTCATCAGACGATTCCTTGATTCAAAAACTGAGGCGCAATGCCAGGGCAGACAAGGTGGCGACGAGGATAGGCAAGGTCAGCACGATCCCAGTCTTGAAGTAGTAACCCCAGCTGATCGTTATATTTTTCCGGGCGAGCACGTGCAGCCACAACAGAGTTGCCAAGCTCCCAATTGGGGTGATCTTCGGGCCCAGGTCGCAGCCGATGATGTTGGCGTAAACCATCGCTTGCTGGACAACACCATCGACTTCGGCGGCATGAATGGATAAGGCGCCAACCAGAACCGTAGGCATGTTGTTCATGATCGAAGACAGCAATGCTGTTAGCAGCCCTGTACCCAGGGACGCGCCCCAAACGCCATAACCGGCGAACACGTTCAGGATCTGCGCGATGTGGTCGGTCAGGCCCGCGTTCTTCAGGCCATAGACGACCAGATACATACCCAAGGAAAAAATCACCACTTGCCATGGGGCCTCTTTGAGCACCTTGCTTGTGTTGATGGCGTGACCACGAGCCGCGATGACATAGAGAATGAACGCACAGACCGCTGCAATGGCGCTGATTGGCACCCCCAATGGCTCAATGACAAAGAAGCCGATCAGGAGTAGTGCCAGCACCCACCAGCCGGCTACAAACGTGGCCCGGTCGTGGATTGCCTCGTCCGGATTGTTCAGTTGGTTGAGGTCATAGGTCTTTGGTAAATCTTTGCGGAAAAACCACAGCAGCATGGCTAATGTCGCTGCCACGCTGACGATGTTTACCGGCACCATGATCGAAGCATATTCGTTGAAGCCGATATCGAAGTAGTCAGCAGAAACGATGTTGACCAGGTTGGAAACCACCAGCGGTAAGCTCGCCGTGTCGGCGATAAAACCGGCTGCCATGACGAATGCCAAAGTAGCCGCAGGAGAAAAACGCAACGCCAGCAACATCGCGATCACAATGGGTGTGAGGATCAATGCTGCTCCGTCATTGGCGAACAGGGCCGACACCGCTGCGCCAAGCAGGACGATAAATGCGAACAGCTTGCGGGTGCTTCCGCCTCCCCATCGGGCCACATGCAGCGCAGCCCATTTAAAAAAGCCTGCCTCATCAAGCAGCAAACTGATGATGATGACCGCGATGAAAGTTCCGGTAGCATTCCAGACGATGCGCCAGACCTCGGGTATGTCTGCAAGAGTAACGACGCCTGCCAGCAACGCCACGATGGCACCCAACGTGGCACTCCAACCAACTCCGAGCCCTTTGGGCTGCCAGATGACGAGCACGATGGTGGCGATAAATATCAATACGGCAATCAGCATTTCGTTAATCCGGTTGGGCGTGAATCAGCTGCACACGGCCTGGTTGATCGGACGGTCGTTCATACCGCACAGGCGTTTAGTCTCGGTTTCCAGCCATTGCTGATTGGCGTCTACGACTTCTTTCAAAACCGCAGTTACCCACGCAGGCAAATCGGGGTTCAGGCGGTAGTACACCCACTGACCTTGCCGGCGATCCATCAACAAACCAGCAGAACGCAGCAGGGCCAAATGACGAGAAATTTTCGGCTGGTTCAGGTCGAGTGCCGCCGTCAGCTCGCAGACACACAGCTCGCCTTCGCTCACGACAAGCAGGGAAATTTTGGCTCGGGTGTCATCCGCCAAGCACTTGAATAACGTGGTGGGGTTCATGGGTTCTGTCATAGATCCTCCAGGTGTTTGGTCTTGACCAAAACGAAGAGCTTGATGCGCTCGTGGATGTCGTGGAGCGTGTGGCGAAATGCACCGGGATCATCGCTCGTTACTGGGTCAGGAAAGTCCCAGGCAATGACTTCACCTGCACTGGGCATTGGTAGGCACTCGCTGGCGGATTTATCGCAAAGAGTGATTACGTAATCGAATCGATCAGCTTGAAACTCGCTGATGGACTTGCTTCGCAGGCCCGTTGCATCGACTCCAACCACTTCCAACGCCTGAATCGTGCGCGGATCAACCTCAGAGGGTTGGGATCCTCCGCTGAAGGCCTCGAAGCGCGGGTCGGTGTGACGCAGCAAAGCCTCTGCGAGCTGGGAGCGGGCTGAGTTGGCAACGCACACGAAAAGCACTTTGATAGCAGGGGTCATGACTAGACTCGATGCATATGGAAAATCGAATATACGCTTTGGCAGATATTCGGTAAAGCGAATATGATGGCTTCGGCTTCGGCTTGAGCCGTAACAGTCCATGCAAAGCGGCACAAAGGAGATGAAAGGATGGAGACGGTGATGATGATCCAGGCAACGGAAATAGCCGCAGGGCAATGGCAGCGCTTTCGCGATGCACTGAAATCTGCTGACCTTCCATCAGACGATATTGATCTTCCTGGCCGAACCTTTTTTGAGTTCACGCTGGACAGTGAGACGGTCGCATGGGGAGGATTCGAAACGCATGGTACGGACGGGTTGCTGCGTTCTCTGGTCGTGGAGCCCGCATACAGATCGAAAGGGGTTGGAGCTGAAATGCTTCGAGTCATTGAAGCGATAGCCGCCGGGCAGGGAATCGCTCGATTTCATTTGCTGACAACAACTGCATCAGGCTTTTTTGAACGGCAGGGCTACGCACTGAACCAGCGAGGCTCTGCGCCGCCTCTGATTTCTCAGACGGAGCAGTTCAGGGGGCTTTGCCCTGGCTCGGCTTGCTACATGTGCAAGGCGTTACCGCTGGACGATGGCTGATTGTAGACGCTACCGATAACCTAGCAGCAGAAGGTTGGCCGATCATCCCATTGAGACGTTTGGCACCTGGATTGAGGTGTTGCTCGTCAGTAGATAGGCACGGCCCTCCGGAGTGCTGGCAGGTCGTGCTTTGTCGACCCGACCTTTACATGTGCACGTACATACACATATAGTCGCTACATGACCTTATTACTGAACCGAACCCAGGCAATCGAGGCCGCCATAGAGTCGCTGGACGGTGCATTCTTCAAAGCCCTCTGTGAGCCACCGCGAATCGCAGTGCTGAAGCGCGTAATGCTACTAGGCCGTGCTGATGTCACTGAAATTGCGGCTGACTTACCTCAAGAGCGTTCGGTTGTGTCTCGCCACCTTCAGGTGCTACTAGAGGCGGGGATCGTTAGAGCCACTAAGGTAGGGCGCCAGATGTTCTATGAAGTGGACGGCCCAGCCATTATCAAGCGTCTAGAGGCCATCCTCATCCACACCAAAAGCATCGTTCCACTGTGCTGTCCAGGCGAAAAGGTCTGAGCCTTTTTTTGCATAAATACGTGCATGAGTGCGCATACATGAACATAAGCAGTCAGATGTTGGATGTTATTGTCATTGGTGCTGGCCAAGCAGGGTTGGCTACCGGTTGGCACCTGAAGCAGCACGGCCTCAATTTCCGCATTTTTGATGAGCAATCGCAGCCTGGGGGGAACTGGCGTAATTACTACGACAGCCTTGAATTGTTCTCACCAGCAGCATATTCCTCTCTTCCGGGGCTTCCTTTCCCTGGAGCAGCAGGCCACTACCCTACTAGAGATGAAGTCGTGCGTTACCTCGAACGGTATGCCGACTTCTTCCGGCTACCTATTCTCCAAGGGATTAGGGTCGCGAACGTAGGTCAGGAAGGCGAAGGATTTCGGATCACTGCAACGAACGGACAACGCTTTTGGGCGAGAGCGGTGGTCGTGGCCTCAGGAGCCTTCAGCCGTCCCTACGTGCCCGATATCCCTGGGCTCAAAAACTTCAGCGGCACTCAGCTTCACAGTGCTCATTATCGGAATGCAGAAGCATTTAGTGGACAACGCATTGTCGTAGTTGGCGCCGCTAACTCCGCTGTACAAATCGCTTACGATCTATCCAAAGTTGCAACCGTGACTCTGGCCACGCGAGAGGCGATTCGATTCGCGCCACAACGGATATTAGGAGCAGATTTTCATACTTGGCTGAAATGGACAGGCCTGGAGAAAACTAAGTGGCTAAACGATCAAAGCACGCCTGTACTGGACGACGGAACGTACAGAAAGGCTCTGAAATCCGGATACTTCAATCAAGCAGCAATGTTCTCCGAGGTCACTTCAACAGGCGTTATTTGGGCCGAAGGGCAGCATGAAACCGTTGATAGCCTGATTTTTGCCACTGGCTATCGTCCGAACCTGCCATTTCTCCAAGGCCTTCCAGTAATGGATGAGCAGGGACGAGTGGCGCAGCGCGACGGGCGAGCCGTTCATGTTCCAGGCTTGTACTTTGTAGGCTTGCCCAAACTACGCAACTTCGCCTCTGCAACCCTACGAGGCGTGGGGCCTGATGCCGAACAAATACTTCGGTATTTGCTAAAGCGAGTTCGTAATTTGGAAGCCGCCCCCACGCTCGTAACGCAAAACTGAGCAGCCTACGTCTGAAAAACACAAGAGTCCGTAGCTAGTGAAAAACCTAGAAAGCAGCCAGCAACCTATCAATAGATTCAGGCTTGTGTGGGCATTAGGAATCGCACAAATCCTCGCTTGGAGTTCGACCTATTACCTGCCAGCAGTTCTTGCGACACCAATCACCAAAGAAACAGGATGGTCAGTTACGAGCGTAGTAATTGGATTGTCATGGGGACTGCTGGTCGCAGGAGCTTGCTCGCCCATGGTGGGACGATGGATCGACCGAAATGGGGGACGCCCCGTGTTGGCAGCTAGCTCGTTATTGTTGGCGATGGGTATGCTGTTGATGGGCTTGGCCAGTAACTTGGCCGTTTATTACCTAGCATGGACGCTGATCGGTGCGGGCATGGCTGCTGGCCTTTATGACGCAGCTTTTTCGACACTCGGACGACTACTTGGCGACCACGCACGTGCCTCGATGACTGGTCTAACCTTGCTAGGTGGGTTTGCCAGCACCTTAGGCTGGCCACTGATCGCAGGCCTAGAGCACCAGATCGGGTGGAGGTACAGTTGCTTTGCCTTAGCCGCAATGCACCTGGTAGTTGGACTACCAATCCATCTTCTGACAATTCCCAGCGAGAAAGGCCCCCCAGCCGAATCTGCACCTCTTACAAGTCCCCCGTCCATTCCTAGTTCCAGCAAATTAACCAATCGCATATTCATCCTGCTGGCAGCGCTGCTGACATTCCAGTCGCTGGTTATTTCTTCCGTCTCAGTCCACCTACTTGATGTGCTAAAACTGCTTGGCATCGCAACTTCAACAGCACTGGCCATAGGAATGATGATTGGGCCATCTCAAGTCATGGCACGCCTTGCAGAGTTTTCGATTGGGCGAAACCTACACCCTACCTGGTCGGCTCGTATCGCCATCCTGCTATGCGGGGTGGGTATTGCGCTGCTGTTACCGGCCATCCCGTGGCTGGCCTTCGTAGCCTTGGCGCTTTACGGAGCAGGTAATGGAATTCTGACCATTGCTCGCGGAACATTACCCTTGGCTCTATTCGGCGCGGATGGCTACGGAGCACGTATGGGGCTGCTGGCTCGCCCGATGCTGATTGCCCAGGCTGTAGGCCCCGTAGCAGCAGCACTTGCTCTAGAAAGATTTGGATCAATTCCGCTGTTAGTTGGAATGTGCATTCTAGTAGCAATAAGCTTTATTACGAGCCTTGCTCTCCCTGCCAAATGACTGGCTAAATGGGATTAGTCACGTATGCCGTGATCAAGCCGCATAATCTCGTCATGGATAATTGTGAATCCCATAGGTGTGCACAGCACCCTGCAGGGTGTCTGACGGCCTACACCTACTACAGATCTTACAAGCCATCGCTGCGCCTTCTTTCGGCTTCCAAACACTTCAAGTGCGATTGAGAAGACCTGCTCGTAACGCGCCTGAAAACAGCGATGCCTAGCACTCCAGCAGCCGATCGGGGAGCGAACGCATCGCCCGACAATCCTAAGCTCATTCATGCTTCACCCTCTGGTGATACTGGTCTGGTCGCCCCTCGTACTCTGTGCAGGGGGCATCCTGGCAGGGCCACCTCGTGGCGCGGCCCTTTAGCTCAGACGCAACGCTTACCATCGAATTGAGGATCTGCTAGCAGCTACGTATCACTCAGCACTGATTGTGCAAAATGGGAAAGATTGGAAGCCCCGCCTCCATTCCTGCGCAACAGGTAACCCTTGATACCGACCAGGGCAGGCCCATCCCGATCACACCTTTCTGAGTCGCCAATCATGACGATCCGTCTCTTACCACTGAGCTCATTTTCTGGCCGGACATTAAGCAGATCGCAGGTGTGCTGGTAGATGCCGGCTTGCGGTTTCATAACACCAATGCGATAGCTGAAACCATAGGCCCCAAGGTGCGGGAAAATCCTTTCCACTACGGGGCCGTAGGCCATTGCCAGGTTTGAACATACGGCCAGTCTCACCCCTGCAGCTTGCAGTAGCCCAACGGCCTCAACCGCGTCTGGATAAGGCTGAATGCTTGCCAGCTCTTCCTCCAAGCATTGGTCGAGAAATGCAAGCTGGGAGGGCGAGATCTTGATACCAAAGGCCAGCGCAGCCTCGCTTAGAGAAAGGCGACGGGTCATGATCGCTCGAATGTCATCAGCGCGAGGCAAGCGGCCTTGGCGTCGCCCCTCTCGAAGCAACTGTCGAAACGGATGTGTCGGCTGCTGTATCTCTACCAGCGTTCCGAAGGCGTCAAAGATTACGGCACTGGTCTTCATCTGAGTTTCCTTCGCTGGTCACCGTCCGCAAGACAGCCAGCCACTCTAACGAGAATCAAGCTCAACAACCAAATAACCAATCTACCGAAGAGTAACGCCAAATTTTGAAAAATCATCCACCAGCGTTTTTCGACCCAGCATTTTCGGAAGCTTGAAGACGTTCCTGTACCCATACCACAAAAACATAGGAATAATGACAAGCCCAACTCCAAAGGTGGCCGTTGCAGCAATAATCCCAGCTGGAACCGCTGCTAGCGAAATAACCACACCCTTTACCAAAGTCGACCTTGCAATAATTCGCAGATCATCCAAGTCGCACTCAACTTTCCCACCAGCCTTCTCAAAAGCGACAACAATTATCGATTTCTTTGAGGCATGTTTATAGTACCAAGTTCGCGGAACATCAGTCGCCAAAGCACCATGCTTCGCAAGATACTTCAGCATCACAACCTCCTTGAAATAGAGCGTAGCGCCGTGTTCATCTTCATATCTAACACGTCGATAGAGAGCGTCTAGATCACCGCTCGCTTGAGCATCATAGTTCTTAACAGTCAATGTCAATTTCTTTAACTCGGACATGCTTCTTCCCTTAAACACACATTAACTATTAATGGATTAGATGACGGTGGGGCCTACTGAAGCAGGCTGAGACAGCGGCCTCGACGACGCGGGGGCACTCAAGCGGCGGCAGGCAATCGGCTGACCATGACGTAATGATCGTTGCCTGACACTGTCCGCAATAACGCCATGCCTTCGACCTCCGCTATCACCTCACTAGGGGGTGTGACAATTGTCATCCCATCAACCAGTTGCCCTGAAAGATCGCCATACACATACGCAACGAAACGATCGCCAACTTCAGCTGCATCTACCAGATACGCGTCCACTAGTGCACCCCAATCATGGGCCTGCGCAATCGCCAACTTAGCTGACACCAGACTGGGCAGTCGTATTCCGCCCTCAGCCGTCCAGTCCTGGGAATTCAGACAACTCATGGATTCTCCATCACGTTCGAATTTGAAACCTACTCACTTACTGAAAAAAGCTAAACGCCGGCAGCCCTGTCAGGCTTCATACACTGACAACTAGGTCTGGCCGAAAGCCAGTTTCTTCGGTGGGATAACCACGAGGATTACTCACAAACCGGACGCCATTAACAACCTCATCCACAGCTTCGTGGGTATGGCCAAAGATCCATAGATCGATCTTGAAATCCATCAGGCCATCCCAATTGTTTCCATAGGCTGCTCGCAAGTGAGGATCGGCTCCTTGGTCACTCACGAACTTCATAAGAGGCGGATGGTGAGTCACAACTACACGTTTACCGTTGAATGGCAGAGACAGCTGAGCCTCTAACCACTCCTTCGTCTCTCGATTTCTCGCGATCAGGTCGTCAGGGCGCAAACGCCGATACTGTTCACCGACACGGATAGCGCGAAAGTCATTCAGTGAGTCACGAGCACACCAAGAAGCAGCTACTGGGTCTCCGGTCGCGGCCAGGCTTGTCCAAGCCGTAGCACAGAGAAACTGCACATCACCGTACTCTAAAACCTGATTTTCCAAGACGTGGACGTGCGCCTCAGCAGCGTCAAGCAGCTTGCTGTGAGTTCGATCTATATTCCCGCTGTAGTGCTCATGATTGCCCATGGCGTAGACGACAGGCGTGCTGAAGGCCAGGCTGGCCCATCTGGCCCCCCTGGACTTCACGTGGATGTCGCCGGCTAATACGACCACGTCACAGTCCACCACAGGGGGGACGAAATCGGCGAACTCACAATGTAAATCAGACAGTATGTGAAGCTTCATCCCTAGCCTGCTGACGTCGACTTTCTAATAAATTGATCACTCCCTGGCCGGTCGCCCGGACGCGGCGAGGCTGTCATCTGTAGGCCCACGATAAACGATTGGCGCCATTATTGCCAACTTTCGATATTTATCGACGCATGACGCTGTGGCCCTATTCTTCGTTTTGAGCGCTCAGCATGCAGAACGAGATAGCAGCAATAGTCCGAGCTCTGCGCGACCTTAGAGGATCGGCCCAGGAGGAGCTCGCCGAGATCAGTTCCCAAGCCAATCTGTCGCGATTGGAGCAAGGGAAAACGCAGGTCTCTTTGGTCAAGCTGAGCAAGATCGCGCTGACCCTAGATTTCGACCTCGTGGCTCTGGTCGCACTGTGTCAGGCCCTCCAGGATGGGTCGTCACCTATCGATGTCATGGCGAAGGCTTCGCAGGATTTGGAGGGCTTCATAGCCCTGGGAGGCTTGCAGGGCCTGAAGAAGCACTGGGACGCTGGTGAAGGGCTGGTAAAGCGCACGCGAGGCAAACCCAGCAGTCCAGACCGAATCCGAGCTGTGCTAGAGCTCAAGGCCAGTGGCATGTCGAAGGCGGAGGTGAGTCGAGCGCTGGGTTTGCCTGAAGCGACTGTCAGGCGTTACTGGCTCAAAGAACTGCCTGGGTAGAAAGGGAGTTGTGGGGTACGAGCAGAGAAGCTCTCCACTTGTCCGATTCGATTTAGCGCGGCGGCAGATCCGTGAAGCGCAGCCTGGGATAGATCCGCCTTTCCTCAGCGCATTTGGAAATCTGGAAGAACGCTGACAGCAGTGCATCTTCCGAAGGGCAGTGGCGGGTCATGACCTCGAACTCGTTGTAATCGAACGCTAGGACGCGGACACCGACCTCATCCATGAACTTCAAAATCATGGTGCTGTATTCATCGTAGTTGTCGATAAAAAACTCTCTGACCACGACAACTCCCACTAGGGGGCGTGCAGCAAGATCAATGTCCAAGGGCGTGCCGTCCACAAGCGCCAAGGCTGGATTGCCTTCTCGTTTGATCGTTGAAATAGCGCCACGTAGTTGCTGAAGGCCGTTCTTCAACTGACCTATGGCCTTCTTTCGCTTTCTCTCAAGCGTTGTGTTCAACGTCGCTGGGGTATTGGGACTGTCCTTCGCCTGCAGCAGTAAAGTCACTTCATCGCCCATTACCACTACGTCAGCCAGCTCCTCGCCATCGGAGACCTTCAGCGGGCCATGGATGATCCGCTCGGAGGTATATGCCCGCTGGAGCAGATAGATGATATCCAGTTCCTGAAACGTACCCGGCTCAGTGCGCTCCAACTGTGTATTGGAGAAGCCTTTGGAATGTTGGCGCTGATTTAAAACTGACCCACCCTGCCGATTGAAAATTGACCCAGGACGGATTGCTGATTTTTGCCCCAGCAATTGTGGATAAGCTTAGCAGCAGTGTTCCGATTCAAGACCATCAAGCCCCACCGCAAGCGGCAGGGCATTTATGGTGCGGATCAAAATGGCTCATCGTCCTCGACATCATCTCCGTCCTTGCGCTTTCGTTCCCGTGACTTGATCTTTGTCTGCGCGGCCAAGGTGCTGTGTTGTAGTCGGTAGGACTCGTTGCCCGTTTCGACGATGTGGCAGTGGTGTGTCAGCCGATCCAGCAACGCGGTGGTCATCTTGGCGTCGCCAAACACACTCGACCATTCCGAGAAGCTCAGGTTGGTGGTGATGACCACGCTGGTGTGTTCGTACAGTTTGGACAGCAGGTGAAATAACAGGGCACCGCCGCTTTGACTGAAGGGCAAATACCCCAGCTCATCCAGTATCACCAGGTCTGTTCGTAGCAGTCCCTGGGCGATTCGCCCTGCCTTGCCATCGTACTTCTCACGCTCCAGCAGATTCACCAGATCCACCGTGGAAAAGAAGCGCACGCGTTTGTTGTGGGCCGTGATTCCGGATACAGCCAAGGCACTGGCCAGGTGTGTTTTCCCGGTTCCAGGGCCGCCGATGAACACGACATTCTGCGCGGTTTCAGTGAACGCTAAGCTGGATAGATCGCTGACCAGCCGGGCATCAGCGCTGGAAGCGCTGAAGTCAAAGCCAGCTAAGTCACGGTGCATGGGGAGTTTTGCCATGTTCATCTGATGATTCACCGAGCGTACCGCGCGATCCGCATGTTCCTGCTGAAGCAGATGTTCCAGCAGCCATTTCGATGAAGCCGTCGACGCTGTTCCTTGAGAGACCAGTTCTTCCCAAGCACTGGCCATGCCGTGCAGGCGAAGTTCTTTGAGTTCAGTCATTAGGTCACGCATTGCGATTCTCCTCATCGGTCGCACGGAGCCGGTCGTAGCGTGCCGTATTGGCAACAGGCGCGACCTTGAGTTGCAGGCTGGTTTCTACACAGGGAGGTGGTGTGGTGGAGGTCAGGCGGGCAACGACATTGAGGATGTGATCGGCGCTCAGACTTCCCGATTCAAGTACCAGCTCCACCGCCACCAGCACTGGTTCGAGACCCGCAATTGGCACAGCAGCCAGTACCTGCATCATGATTCGATCACCGTTGGTGTGACGCCTCAGTCCTCGTTTGAGAAGCCGTAACGGTTTTGGCAAATCAGCAAATGGCGCGCCGTTGCGCAATGCACCAGGCTTGCGTTCGATGAGTGGGATGTAGTGCTGCCAGTCAAAACTGACCTGATCTCGATCAAAGAGGCGCTCGTGACTGGCGATCACCGTTTCGTCGGCAATGACCACGATCCGCGAAGGGTACAAACGGCTGCTGACCCACTGGCCGACTCTCTCACATGGCACTGAATAGCGATTTCGCGCCACGCTGATCAGACAGGTGCTGGAGACCCGCACGGTACGCTCGACGTAGCCATCAAATACCGTCGGCATTGGCATCATTTCGACCTGCTCCAGCTCCAAGACCTCGGCCACCGTCAGCCCGTTGTACTGCGGATGCACCAGTTCGCTCCAGAGCGACCGGCAACGTTGGCCGAGCCAGACATTCAGCTCCTCAAAGGTATGGAACATGCAATTTTGAGCATCGAGCCAGATTCGCCTCCGGCTGTCCTGTACGTTCTTTTCGACGATGCCTTTCTCCCAGCCAGAGGCCACGTTGCAGAAGTCCGGATCGAACAGATAGTGCGCGCACATCACGGAAAACCGGGCGTTGACCGTGCGGCCTTTACCTTTGTTGACCTTGTCGACAGCCGTTTTCATGTTGTCGTAGATGCCGCGACGTGGCACGCCACCCAACGCTCCAAACGAGCGCGTATGGGCATCAAATAGCATCTCGTGGCCTTGGCTGGGGTACGCAACCAACCAGAATGCGCGGCTGACGCACAGCTTCATGTGGGAGACCTGGACACGTCGAAAAAGACCACCGATCAGCAGACCTTCTTCGCTCCAGTCAAATTGAAAGGCCTCACCGAGAGCAAACGTCAGCGGTACAAAAGCGCGTAAAGACTTGCCTTGCTCCCCTCGCCAAGAGCGGACAAACGCCGTGAGCTGGCTGTAGCCGCCGTCGTAACCCTCGGCCTTGATCTGCTCGAAAAGCGCTTTGGCGCTCCTGCGGTTGTGTCTTGGCCGGAACGAATCGGCCTTGAGCGCCTGCTCCAGGGTCTCGTGAAAAGGGCTGAGCTTATTGAAGGTTGCGCACCGTTGGTACGCTGGCTGAGTGGCTTCGGGCGCTCTGACCCATTTTCGGATGGTGTTTCTCGACAGCCCGGTACGCTTGGCTATCTGATGCAGCGAGAGCTTGTCGCGGAAGTACATCCGCCGGATTTTTCCCAACATTTCCATGCTGATCACCCTGTGTTCTCCTGCTCAAAAAGTGAGCAGAAGCAGTTGAACACCTGGGTCAGTTTTCAGTCGGCAGAACAGCCTCTACTGGGTCAGTTTTCGGTCAGCGGCAACAGCCTTTGGAACCTCGAAAGTCCTGGCGGGTAAGGTCGGTGATCAAATAGTCCGAAGGGAACAGATCCTCCTCTAGGAACACCGTTGTGGCACGAGCGTCGTCCTCATAGGTCGTGAGGCTGAACCATCTGTCCGCCCGCTCATACATCTTGGGCCAGTGATCTGCACCAATCGGGCTGAGTGTACCGAGCTCCTTGCGGAGCTGACCAAGCTTCGCCTGGGCCTTACAACTGAACAGCTCACGATTGTGCTCGTCGAAAAAGCACACACTGAACTCGTCAGGGAGGCTCTGCAGTGCCTCGGTGAGAGGGTCACCAGGGATGAGTGGGGTTTTGATCAATAGCGGGCTTTGTGGGTCATCAAAGCAGGCAGTGAGAAGCGTAAGTCCCATCGTTTCGTCTGCCTTGTATGGCGCGAGGTAAAGCTTCAGTTCACGCCTTTGCTGAGCGGCCAGGATCAGCTCTTTCCCTGCCTTGATTACCAGCACGGAGCCCTCAGGGCCTTCAACGATCCATAACCCACGGGCTAATACAGCGATTTGCTGAAGCGCTTGTGGCTTCATGATCGTGAGGTACATGTGAACTCCTTGGCGGTTGCCTGAGTGCGTCCTGCATAACCTGAAGCCTAAAGCGATGAGGCTAGGCCTAGACTTGCCATTCAACACCCGCATCCTGGCCAACCAAGATTGGCTAACCAGGCATCGACTCAGTTAGATCGATACAGGAGCGGGGATATGAGGATGTGGGTCATAACCCACAATCTCAAAGTCTTCAAACTTGTAGTCGTAGATTCTGTCTGGCTTACGATTGAACTGCAACTTAGGCAGAGGGCGAGGCTCGCGAGTTAGCTGCAACTTTACTTGCTCAATGTGATTCAAGTAAATATGCGCATCACCCATAGTAACGACAATTTCGCCAACACCCATATCACACTGTTGAGCAAGCATATGAGTTAGAAAACTCGCCCCGGCTAAGTTGTACGGATTCCCAAGCAGCAGATCACTCGACCGGATATAGAGGTGTGTCGACAACTTATTGTTAGCCACATAAAACTGATAAAGCAGATGGCACGGCGGTAATGCCATCTTTCCGTTACGCGCATTTTCTTGAGGGCTGACAGACTCATCTGGCAGGTACTCGACATTCCATCCATGGAACAGAATGCGACGGCTGTTCGGGTTCGTTTTAAGCGTGTTAACAACGTAGTCGATCTGGTTGATGGTTTTGCCATCCTTAGTCGGCCACGCAGTCCACTGCTTACCATAAACCGGCCCAAGATCGCCATCCTCGGTTGCCCACTCATCCCAGATTTTGACACCATTCTCCTTGAGCCATTTGGTGTTGGTATCACCATTCAAGAACCAGATCATCTCATTGATGATGCTCTTGAAATGCAGTTTCTTCGTGGTCAGCAGTGGGAAGCCATCTTCCAGGTTGTGGCGGAATTGACGACCAAACACGCTCAGCGTGCCTGTCCCTGTGCGATCGCCTTTCTCGACGCCGTTCCCCAGCACGTCGGCCAGCAAATCGTGGTACATCTTCATTTCGGATCCTCTAGATTTACGCTGACCATATGCAGCGCATCACGCAATTTCTGAATTTCAGTATCCCGCTGCTTGAGCTTGGCCGTGAGCTCGGCATTTTGATCCACGTAGTAGGCCCTGGACTCAATGACACCGGTCAGCCGCTTATCAAGAGTCGCATACGAGCTCTCAACATCCTGATACCTATTGAACCAATAAAGCACTTCCAGTCGGCTCTTTTCAAGCCGTTGCATCAGAATGGTCTTGGGATCTTGCTTCTTCTCAGCTTTGACCTTCTGAACCATCGCCTCAACGATGCGGCTTTCCTTGATGGCCTCAAGCTTCTCCATCGGCCACCCCCGCATCCTGATGGTATTGCGATGGATCCCTGTGATGCGACTGAGCTCAGCAACCGTAGGCTTCAGCGATTTATCGGAGGCAATCTGGAGGATGCCTTCGGCTAGCTGCTCGGTATTTTTCTCGAAGTCGAGCTTATTCCGAGAATCAAAAGCTTGGGTGGTCATAGCTCAACCTCTTCTCCCAGATACTCCAGGACTCCTCTAGCTTCCTCCATCGCAGCACGAAGCTCCTCTTCCGTGCTTGCGGACGACGGGGAGCTCAACGCAAGGCTGTTCGAGACATAAATTTCTCGCCACTTAGGCGCATGCACTTTGGTGACGACAGCGTTCTTACAGCGATTAGGGTTGCAGCGCAAAGTCCCGATGCAAGGCAGGGAGTCGTCGTGAGCCTCCCGCTGACCGCCATAGCAAAACCCTTGCCCAACGTTGATGATCGCCAAGCGTTTCTTTGCCATCTGAGCAATGACCTGTTCTTTCGTGTACCCAGCGGCCATGTAGCCGTCGAATACCTTTTTCATCCGAGCTTTATGGCTCTCGGCATTAGGCCCGGCGTAGTTGCCATCAGGATCGCAGTAGCTTGTGATGTACTCTTCCTCAGCTACCTGACTAGGCGTCTTGCCACCAGATCGGCCACCCTTTGAAAGGATCTCCGCAATTGCGCCGTACCCGAGCGAAACGGCGCTGAACGATTGGTTTTGTCCTGCTCCACCGATAAGGTCACCAAAATGCTTCAACTGGTGTGAAATGAACGGGAGGCCAAGCTCAGCCCTTGCCATTTGGTAAGCCAATGTGTGCCGTAAGGTGTAGGGCGAAAACTCAAGAGACTCAAACTCTTCGTCCGTCAGGATCTCCTTAAAGAAGGAACTGAACTGAACTGAGATCCCAACTGAGCTCATAGAGGCCGGCTCCGCTCCCTGAGCGACCGTGTCCACATTTGAAAACAGATACGGGTTCTGTTTGACCTTGGCGATCAGGCAGGCCGCACGAATGGCGTCGCGCACGATAGGAATTGCGACCCATTTGTCATCAAACAACTTGGCAAGTCCTTGACGGTGTTTCACCACGTTGCTGATGAGCAGCCAGTAGTCATTCTCTTTTTCCATGCAGGACTCCACCAAGATCTCAGAGAGCTCGGAGGGTCGCATTCCCGTGTACTGCGCCACGAGATAGCACGCACTGTAAGAAATAAAGTTGATGTACCGACGAAACTCATCATCCAGGGGCACTTTGGTAAGCTTAAGCAAGGTCTCTGGCGCTTTGAAGTCGTGCTGCCTGTTTCCCGATAGAAAGTCTGGGCGAACAGCACCAATCGCCGCCCCCATGGCGCTGGAGTCATAACCCTTGCGTCGAAGCCGTAGGGCCACGTAAAGGTCGTAATTGTAAGGCGTCAATCTCTGGCTCTTGGCCGATGAGTAACCTTTAGCGTTCTGACGCGTTAGAGCGATCAGGTCGTTCACCGGCTCGCCCAGTACGCTCAGGAAGTCGACGACGGCAAATGAGGCTTCGCGAGAGGCCTTCTCGAATACATCGTTGGGAAGAATCCGATACGTTTTTTGAGACTCGTCTACCCGCTTAAGCACCTTCGCCCAAGGCAACGAGTCAAGCTCAACGTAGGGCAGAGGCTTATCAAAAATCTGTTCCAAGAGGAATGGCGACCTAATCGCTGTGAAAAATCTCTGAAGCTCAGGGCCGAAAGCGTGGGGGTGTACGAGAGCGGCGGTACGATACATCCCTGCATCAAAGTACGAGAGGCCATGGTAACCGACCTCGAAAAACTCACCCGTCAGGATTTCCCGCGCCTGTCCTGACATTGTGTTAACAAAGCTGAGCCCCGCCTTGAAGCAGGAGATGGCAGTATTGGCCTTGATGTTCCTTGCGGAGCTTGTCAGCGATTGCAGGCTGGCCGGCATCTTCAGCCAGCAGTACATCGCCACCTTTACCTCAAGGACTGCTGACTGGTTGACCAATGGGAAACTCCCGAAATCAAGCCTCAGCTTGGCACCCTGGATGTTCCTGGCTGCGTTCGGGTAGTCCTCGTTGAAGTCCCAAATGGGATCACCCAAATCTGACGTTTTGCTGACCGGTAGCGCCAAGAGCGCGTTGTACCAAGACAGCGCCTCAACTGGCACAGCGCTAGACTCGCCAACATCTTTCTGCAGGCCCAGCAGCAGACCATGAGCGGCCATACGCCATTTTTTGAAGGCTGCAAATTCAGGAATGATGGATTCGCTCACAGAGTTACCCCCTCTGTCAGGATATCGACCTGCAGGTTTTCAGAAAGGCGCTCGGCTTTAGCCAGCTCATTTGCTGAAAAATCAGATGTCTCCGGGTCAAGGATGCTGTTGAGCACGTCAAGGTTATCCAGGATGACGGTGCCGTAGGGCGTATCGAGCACCCGGTTTACCTCAATCATCCGCTGGTAATCGCGACGGCGAGCAAAGAGCTCCGGCAGGTGCGAAACCGTGATTATGCTGTTACTGCACGAGAGGCACTTGTTGAACAGCGTGCACGGCTTGCTGGGGTCGTAGTCCTTCAGATTTTTGATGAAGTCTGGCGGGTCGTACACGTTCATGCATGTGACCGTACCAGTTTCCATGGGCATGCCTTTTGGGGTCGACTCGATGGTTTTCGTTGGGATGATCGTCACCGACTCGTCCATCGTTTCTTGGTGCATCTCACGGAGCACTTTATTCAACATCTTCCGCGCCATCGGGTTAAAATCCATTTGATCAAGGTACGCCATAGTGGTGCTAATGTTCTTATGCCCTAACATCACTTGAATCTCCCGAGGAGACACACCGCGCTCAATCAACTCACTCACAAAACTTGGTCGAAACCGAGAGGCCGACAATGGCAATGGGTTGCCCTCTTCATCAAGCAACCCCCGATCTTCAGAGAAACCCTTCATGATCTTATTAATCATATTGCCGGAAGAATTCTCAATGGAGTCAACCACCCCGAACTTTCTGGGAGAGCTTGAGCGATAGATGAATAACTTATTCTCAACTTCAGGCTGAGCTTCAGCGCGAAGATTACGGGTCAAGAATTTAATGTCATCAAACACCTGTTTTACTGCGCGCCCCTGAGAAGTTGTAAGCCACGAAATCTCGGCATGAAACAAATCAAGATGGTACATCTTCTCGCCATCTGATCGCTCTTTCCAATACAGCAAGCAAGGCCGATCGGTTAGATCGTGACGTTCGATAAAGTCATCGAGATCGAGACCCAACAACGAATCAGCGTTCATGCCAGTAACCTGGGCGAGCCGGATCACATAGGGTGCTAGCACCCGGCTGTCAATCTGATAGAGAACACCCCATTCTTTATAGATATCAAAGATCGACAATTCGGAACTTTGGATAATTGTAATGAAAGCCTTTTCATAAGCATCTTCACGATTGGCCGACTTGAAACCCAAAGGCTTGCAATTGAGTTTGTTCTCAAAGATCCAGCGGGCGTTTTCAATAGTGGCACACCCACGCCGAATCTTGCCATTAGGCGCAACGGGATCCTCCCCTACATGGCTCAGAACATACGGCTGTGCCAGACGGTTAGTCTCCGCAATCTCTTCAAGGATGGCTTCGGCAATGCGAGCACGTACTGGAGCAGAGTAAGGCTTGTATTGATCAGTTTCTCGCTCTGGGTCGAAGCCTTGGGCAGCCATGAAGGTCGTCAGCCCTAGCCCATTAATCTGAAGTGCACGCTCCATCATTTTCCGGGCCGAGCTCATCAGCGTGTTGCAATGGTTTGTCGACAACACGCGCTCAATAATTTTTTCTTGAAGATATACCCGAAACTTGGGCAAAGCATAGACGCTTACCAGCTCACGAAGATCTTCCAGCCCTGTGAATTCCGCCACCTTCAGATAGTCTCGAAAGTACTTAAACGCTTCGATAAAGTTTGCCTGACCCGATTCACTGCTGGCGTTCATCGACGCAGCGCTGAACACATGGAGCAGGTGAATAAATGGACGCTCCGGCTCTACTGACATGACATCAGATAGCCCATAAATGGAGACCGAACGAAGTGACTTGAAGGCTGCCTTCAACTTCCCCGCTTCCGTTAGCTCGACGGGCTTTTTCGACGCGACGCGCTCGACGACTGTTTGATACTCCCTATCTAGAACTCCCAGCGCTCTGAGGTCTTCAAGGATCTCCTCGAACGTAGACCGCACCAACTCATATTTCGCCCTGGCAGAGGGGAAGCCTACCAATTCAGGAACATCACTCAAATAACCTCGATATCGAATGGTGTTCGCCGCCACCGGAATCGCTAGCTTCTGTTCTTTAGGCATGCCCTCATACCAGGCAAGAAGCCTGCGGCGCCATTCGCAAGCGCCCGAAGGATGACCTGAGACAATGATCCCCTCATCTGCCATCGCATCCAGGATGGGCTGAAAAAGCGAAGCTTTATTCTTGACCGTCGAGGCACTCAAGCCGGTTTGTTCGATCACATACCCAGCAGACACCGCCAATTCGGCATTTTTGCTCAAGCAGATCTGAAGCAACGACTCTCGATCATCAGTAGCTAGGGCAACAAAGGACTCAATGGTCGCGTCTACCTGCGAGCCCGTTAACCGACTACTCATTTCATATCTCCCGCATCAATTCTCAGGCGCGTCCGGTCGGCGAGCTCAGCCATCTCGCCGGCCTTTGTTTTGGTCTCAGTCCCAGGGCGAACAAGCTTCTGATAGATGTCGTGAGGAATCTGTGTGTAAGTTTCGGCTGTCTTGAGCCGGGAATGCCCCAACGTTTTTTGTACGGCTACCAGCCGGTCAAGGTAGCTCGTGCCAATATCCGGCGTGCGGAGCAGGGCATAAGCATTCCCATGACGCAGCTTATGCGGGGAGATCATTCTGTTGATCTTCATAAGATTCAAGGCACGCTTCGAGGTGCGCTCAAGGAGCTTGGAGACGGAGCGCGCTGTGAACTCGCCACCCTCAGCATTCAGGAATGCAGGAGTGGTCTCGGAGCTGCCGAACTGGCGCTTGTGCATCTTGTACAGCGGAGAGGCGTGGTACTTCTTTATGCGAAGCAACGTTGCCCTGCTCACCAAGGTATCGCGAGGCTTGAAGGAATCAGCGGGCCCCTTACTCCCATCGATACGAAGGGGACAATAGTCGGCATTCACCGCGACAGAGGCACCGGGTGAAATGAACATGGTGTCTTGGAAGCGAAGAGCGTCATCAATCGCCCTCAGGGTCACGCGAGGGACTTCCGAGCGGCGAATGCCTGCGTCATACATGAACTGAAGGAGGCACCGCTCACGCTCGCTCTCGGTGGCAAGGATTAGCTGTAAGAGGTCGTCCAGGGAACAGGCCACCACCAGATTCTTGTTTGGACGCGGAGACAGCAGCCCACCCGCATACGGGTTAGCTTCTTTTCGAGGAGGAGGGACATCGTCCACCCAATTACAAAGCGACTTGTTGAAGAAGGCCATGAGCGATGAATCTCGATTGCGGACAGTCTTCTTCGAGATCCCCTCAACCTCGCGCAGGTGCGCAAAGTATTCTTGGATAACGTGGGTACGGATCTCCAGGTAAGCGGAATCCCGCTCACAGCTAGCGAACTCACGGCGGCTGCTCAGGTACTCATGGACATAACCAAGGTTCCGGCCAAAGGTCATGGCGGTCTGCTCAGCTATCAGCGCAGCTTGGAGTTGCTGGGAGAGGAAGCCGGACATTAGAGGCATCAGGCGCTCATCGTCATCAAAGACGGCTGCTCCTGTGACCTTCAAGGTTTCTTGAGCTTGATGCTCATCAAGGGTGTCGTCCCGCCTGGTCGGGGACTCACTGAGATCTAGGGGGTTGCCCCGTACCGCGATTACCTTCACTTCTTCCTTCCTTTTCAAAGCGGCCCGTACTATACACAATGTGCATTTTGATATGGGGCACAATAAACAGGCTTGGAAGGCTTACTGGGTTACGCAGTCATTACGTACTGTGCAGTTTCTTCTCGGGGGCATAAAAGGAACACGTCGGAGCTGCGGATATACAGCTGCATCGACAGATGGCCGTCATGCACGAACGCCTGGTACAGCAAATGGCACGGCGGCAGGGCTTGCTTACCGTTACGCGCGTTTTCCTGCGGGCTCTGGGTTTCGTCCGGCAGGTATTCGACGTTCCAGCCATGGAACAGGATGCGACGGCTGTTGGGGTTGGTCTTGAGCGTGTGCACCATGTAGTCGATCTGGTTGATCGTGCCGCCGTCCTTGGTCGGCCAAGCGGTCCACTGCTCGCCGTACACCGGGCCCAGGTCGCCGTCTTCGGTGGCCCATTCGTCCCAGATCTTCACGCCATTTTCGTTGAGCCATTTGATGTTGGTGTTGCCGCTCAACATCCAGATCAGTTCGTTGGCGATGCTTTTGAAGTGCAGCTTCTTGGTGGTCAGCAGCGGGAAGCCGTCGGCCAGGTTATGCCGATACTGACGCGCAAACACAGCCTTGGTGCCGGTGCCCGTGCGGTCGCCCTTGGTCAGGCCATTGGTCACGACGTCCTGCAGCAGTTCGAGATATTGCTTCATGTTTTTACCCGTATCGTTGAAGCCAAGACCTCCTGGTCTTGGCATTCGAATTTAAAGCGCGGCGTTCTTCAGCGGCTGCGGGCGATTGTACGCCCACCACAGCATGCCCAGGCCCGCCAGGATCATCGGCAGGCTAAGCACCTGACCCATGGTCAGCCAGCCCCATGCCAGGTAGCCCAACTGCGCATCCGGTACCCGTACGAATTCGACGATAAAGCGGAAAATCCCGTAGAACAGCGCGAACATGCCCGACACGGCCATGGTTGGGCGTGGCTTGCGCGAGAAGATGTAGAGGATAAGGAACAGTGCCACACCTTCCAACGCGAACTGGTACAGCTGCGACGGGTGGCGCGGCAGTTGCGCCGGGTCGCTGAACGGCGGGAACACCATCGCCCACGGCACGTCGGTCGGCTTGCCCCACAGCTCGGCGTTGATAAAGTTACCAATGCGCCCGGCACCCAGGCCAATCGGTACGAAGGGAGCGACGAAGTCCATCAGCTGGAAGAACGACTTGCCATTGCGCCGGCCAAACCACCAGGCGGCGATCATCACGCCGATAAACCCGCCGTGGAACGCCATGCCGCCCTTCCACACTTCGAAGATCAGGGTCGGGTTGGCGAGATATGCAGACAGGTCGTAGAACAGCACATACCCCAGGCGCCCGCCGACGATCACGCCCATCGACATCCAGAACACCATGTCGGAGAGCTTCTCCTTGGTCCAGGTCGGGTCGAAACGGTTCAGGCGCCGGGAAGCCAGCAGCCAGGCACCGCCGATGCCGATCAGGTACATCAACCCGTACCAATGGATTTTCAGCGGACCGATGGCCAGGGCCACCGGGTCGATCTGCGGGTAAGGCAGCATTGCGACTCCTCGTTAAAACATTTAGTCATGACGCACCGGACCATGCCGATGTGCGATTAAGCCTGCGTTACAGCTGCGAGATCAAATTAAGAAGTTCACATACACACCAAACAGCCCGGCATGTTAACGGATCAGAGGTGCGCGGCCCAACTTCGAGACGATGGAACACCTGCGCGTCTGTGGGTAGAGTGGCAAAAACACAAAAGGGGTCACCCGATGTGCCTGATTGTTTTCGCCTGGCGACCGGGCCATGCCCAACCGCTGATCGTCGCGGCCAACCGCGATGAGTTCTACGCCCGCCCCAGCCTGCCACTGGCTCAGTGGGCGGATGCGCCCCAGGTCTATGCCGGTCGCGATCAGGAGGCCGGGGGCACCTGGCTGGGGGTGAACGCGGATGGGCGCTTTGCCGCCTTGACCAATATTCGCGACCCGCACCAGCCACCAGCACGCAAGTCTCGCGGCGAATTGGTTGCGCGGTTTCTCAGTGGTTCGCTGCCGATTGACGATTATTTGGCCGATGTGAATGGCCGCTCGATTGAATACGCCGGGTTCAACCTGCTGGTGGGCACGCGGGATGAGCTGTGGCACTACAACGCCAAGGACACCGAACCGACGCTGCTGAAGGCTGGGGTGTATGGGTTATCCAATGCCGGGCTGGATACGCCCTGGCCGAAGTTGCTAAAGGCCAAGGCGGCGTTCAGCGCAGTGCTGGAGAACCCCGAGCCGGAGGCCCTGCTGCGGATTCTGAGCGACCCGCAGACCGCGCCGTTTGCTGAGCTGCCGGACACCGGCGTAGGCCTGGCGACTGAAAGCCTGCTGTCGAGCGTGTTTATCGCCAGCCCCAGCTATGGGACACGGGCGAGCACGGCGCTGATTGTGAATGCCGATGGGACGCGGCGGATGCTGGAGCGTAGCTTTGGCCCGCACGGTGGGCGGCTGGGTGAGGTCGAACTGGAAATCTGATCGTTCCCACGCTCTGCGTGGGAACGCCTCTTGTGACGCTCTGCGTCACGCTCTAAAAGCCGACGCGGAGCGTCCAGGGCTGCATTCCCACGCAGAGCGCGGGAACGATCTGTTAAAGGGTTTTGGCCGAGGCCGGGTTGATCATCCGGGTCAACCCCAGGTTCTTCAACGCCAGTTGCAGCGAGCTGTGGATAACTTGCGGGTTGTCGATGGTCATCAACTCGGCGAGCAAATCCTTGGCCCTGCTCAATTCCACCTGGCGCAGCATCCACTTCACTTTCGGCAAGTTGGTGGCGTTCATCGACAGGCTGTCAAAACCCATCGCCATCAACAGCACCGCCGCCGCCGGGTCGCCGGCCATTTCGCCGCAGATACTCACCGGTTTACCTTCGGCATGGGCGTCGCGCACCACGTGTTGCAGCGCTTGCAGCACCGCCGGGTGCAGGTAGTCGTAAAGGTCGGCCACCCGTGGGTTGTTACGGTCCACGGCCAGCAGGTACTGGGTCAGGTCGTTGGAGCCCACCGACAGGAAGTCCACCTGCCGCGCCAGTTCCTTGGCCTGGTACACCGCCGCCGGGATTTCGATCATCACCCCAATCGGCGGCATCGGCACATCGGCGCCTTCGTCGCGCACTTCGCCCCAGGCACGGTGGATCAGGTGCAGGGCTTCTTCCAGTTCATGGGTGCCGGAGATCATCGGCAGCAGGATGCGCAGGTTGTTCAAGCCCTCGCTGGCCTTGAGCATGGCGCGGGTCTGGACGAGGAAGATTTCGGGATGGTCGAGGGTAACGCGAATACCGCGCCAGCCAAGGAAGGGGTTGTCTTCCTTGATCGGGAAATAAGACAGTGACTTGTCGCCGCCGATGTCGAGGCTGCGCATGGTCACCGGTAACGGGTGGAAGGCTTGCAGTTGCTCGCGATAAATCGCCAGCTGCTCCTTCTCGCTCGGGAAACGCTGGTTGATCATGAACGGCACTTCGGTGCGGTACAGCCCCACCCCTTCGGCGCCGCGCTGTTGCGCACGGGCGACATCCGCCAGCAGGCCGGTGTTGACCAACAGCGGTACCCGGTGGCCATCGGGGGTGACACACGGCAGCTCGCGCAGCGAATCCAGGCCCTGGGCCAGTTGCTTCTCTTCTTCCACCACCTCGGCGTATTGCTTGCGCAGCACGTCGCTGGGGTTGGTGAATACTTCGCCGCGATGCCCGTCGACGATCATGTCGATGCCATCGACCTTGGAATACGGCAGGTCCACCAGGCCCATCACCGTCGGGATACCCATGGCCCGGGCCAGGATCGCCACGTGGGAGTTACCCGAACCCAATACCGACACCAGGCCCACCAGCTTGCCTTCAGGCACTTCGCCAAGCTGGGTGGCGGTCAATTCTTCACTGACCAAAATGGTGTTATCGGGGAAGACCATGTTGGTGCTGCGGTCTTCCTGCAGGTACGCCAACAGGCGGCGGCCCAGGTCGCGCACATCCGATGCCCGCTCGCGCAGGTAGGCGTCGTCCATCATTTCGAAACGGTTGACGTGATCGGTGACCACCTGGCGCAACGCGCCCTGGGCCCACTGGCCGGTCTTGATCACGGTCTTGACTTCGTTACCCAGGGACGCGTCGTCGAGCATCATCTGGTACACGTCGAACAGCGCACGCTCTTCGGGGCGCAGCTGGGTGGCCAGCTTGGTCGACAGGTTGCGCATGTCGGCGCGCACGCCTTCGAGGGCGGTCTTGAACAGTTTGATCTCGGCGTCGATGTCACTGACGCTCTTGTCCGGCACCACATCGAGGTCGGCGGGCGGCAGCATGACCACCGCAGTACCCACCGCAGCGCCTGGCGAACCCGGTACACCGACGAACTTGGCTTCCTGGATACCCTTGCCCTGGCGCCCCAGGCCGCGAATCGAGCCGGTCGCTTCGGCGTGGGCGATAACCCCGGCCAGTTGGGCGCTCATGGTCACCAGGAAGGCTTCTTCGCCTTCGTCGAACTGGCGACGCTCTTTTTGCTGGATAACCAACACGCCGACAACGCGGCGGTGGTGAATGATCGGTGCACCCAGGAACGAGGCGTAGCGCTCTTCGCCGGTTTCGGCAAAGTAGCGATAACGCGGGTGATCGGCCGCGTTCTCGAGGTTCAGGGGTTCTTCACGCGTCCCCACCAGGCCCACCAGACCTTCATTGGGCGCCATGCTGACCTTGCCGATGGAGCGCTTGTTCAAGCCCTCCGTGGCCATCAGCACAAAACGGTTGGTCTCGGGGTCCAGCAGGTAAACCGAGCAGACCTGGCTGCCCATGGCTTCCTTGACGCGCAACACAATAATCCCCAACGCCGCCTTGAGATCCTTGGCGGAGTTAACTTCCTGGACGATCTTGCGCAGCGTATTGAGCATGGCTCGGGGTCGAACTCCGTCGTCAGTCGCGCGCTAAAAGGCGCGGGGCAAGCTCTTTGAGAGCGCGACGATAAACCTCGCGCTTGAATGTCACCACCTGGCCCAACGGATACCAATAGCTGACCCAGCGCCAGCCATCGAACTCCGGTTTACCGGTCAAATCCATCCGCACCCGCTGCTCGTTGGAGATCAGGCGCAAAAGAAACCATTTCTGCTTCTGGCCGATGCACAGCGGTTGGCTGTGGGTACGCACCAGGCGTTGCGGCAAACGATAGCGCAACCAGCCACGGGTACAGGCCAGAATTTGTACATCTTCGCGCTCAAGGCCGACTTCTTCGTTCAACTCACGGTACAAGGCGTCTTCAGGGGTTTCGTCGGGGTTGATTCCACCTTGAGGAAACTGCCAGGCATCTTGGTTGATTCGGCGAGCCCATAGCACCTGTCCGGCATCATTCGTCAGAATAATGCCGACATTAGGACGGAAACCATCGGGGTCGATCACGGCAACAACCTCGCAAACGCATGTCGCCGCATTGTTCCACAAAGGTTGTTCCAGCGGCAACGAGGCTTCTTACCTTATGTGCACTCTTGTGAAAAGACCGTATTCTGGACGCCTTTTTACAGACTTTTCAGCGAGTAACTGCAATGCGCCTGGCTTTATTCGACTTGGACAATACCCTTCTGGGCGGTGACAGCGATCACGCCTGGGGCGATTACCTGTGTGAACGCGGTTTTCTCGACCCGGTGGCCTACAAGGCCCGCAACGACGCGTTCTACCAGGACTACCTGGCCGGCACGCTGGATAACGCCGCCTACTTGAACTTCTGCCTGGAAATCCTCGGCCGCACCGAGATGGCTCAGCTGGACGCGTGGCACAACGACTATATGCGCGACTGCATCGAGCCCATCATGCTCCCCAAGGCCGTCGAGCTGCTGGCCAAGCACCGCGCCGCCGGCGACAAGCTGGTGATCATCACCGCCACCAACCGCTTCGTCACCGCGCCGATTGCCGCACGCCTGGGCGTCGAGACCCTCATCGCCACCGAGTGCGAAATGGTGGACGGCCGCTATACCGGGCGCAGCACCGACGTGCCGTGCTTTCGTGAAGGCAAGGTGACGCGTTTGAACCGTTGGTTGGAAGAAACCGGGCACAACCTGGAAGACAGCTACTTCTACAGCGATTCGATGAATGATTTGCCGTTGTTGGAGCAGGTGACGCATCCGGTGGCAGTGGATCCGGATCCGAATTTGCGCGCTGAGGCTCAAAAGCGTGGCTGGCTGGTGATTACACTGCGCAGCTGACAACGCTATCGCAGGCAAGCCAGCTCCCACATTTTGACCCTGTTCTCATGTTGGAATCCGGTCAAGTGTGGGAGCTGGCTTGCCTGCGATGAAGGCGACGCGGTTTCAAACAGGCTTGGCGCCCATGAGCCCTGCAATCGCCACAAACCCCACCAGACTGACCACCGCCAGCACCAAGGTGAAGTTCAGGCTCCCGCCCTCGCCCTTGCGCAGCCGATTGAGCCGCGCGACCAGCCAGAACCACGCCAGCGCCGCCACGGTGTAGAGGATGCTGGAGCCCAAGATCCAGGTTTGCCCCAATGGCCAGCCGAGCAGGTGCACCAGCCACCAACCGGTGAATGGCATGCTCACCAGGCAAATGCCCATCAGCAGCCATACAAATGCCCAGGGGCGCTGCACGGTCGCGGCCGGGCCGGCGCTGCGTTTACGCCACGCCAATACCGCCAGGCCCAGGCCGCTGAGCAGCAGCAATACGGTGGCAGTGATGTGGATCACCTTGAGGGTGGTCAGCGTTTCCATGGTCTCTATTCCTTATAGGCCGCTCAGTCAGCGTAGTCGCTCAACCGAGGAACAGCTGGTAAGCCGGGTTTTCGCTTTCATCCCAGTACGGGTAACCGATTTGCGCCAACGCGGCAGGCACCAGGTGGCGCTCGTCCGCCGGCACTTGCAAGCCCGCCACCACTCGGCCGTCAGCCGCGCCGTGGTTGCGGTAGTGAAACATCGAGATGTTCCAGCGCCCGCCGAGCTTGTGGAGGAAGTTGAACAACGCCCCCGGCCGCTCCGGAAATTCGAAGCGAAACACCAACTCGTCGCTGACTTTGGCCGCATGCCCACCGACCATATGGCGGATGTGCAACTTGGCCAGTTCGTTCTCGGTGAGGTCCAGCACCGGGAAACCCTGGCTGGTCAGGCTGGCCACCAACGCGCTGCGCGGGTCGTTCTCCGGGTGGGTCTGCACGCCGACGAAAATGTGCGCTTCGCTGCCGGAGTGGTAGCGGTAATTGAATTCAGTGATCTGGCGTTTGCCCACCGCTTCGCAGAAGGCCTTGAAGCTGCCCGGCCGCTCGGGGATGGTCACCGCGATGATGGCCTCACGGCCTTCACCGAGTTCGGCGCGCTCGGCCACATGGCGCAAACGGTCGAAGTTGACGTTGGCGCCCGAGTCGATGGCGACAAAGGCCTGGCCGCTGACGCCACGGGTCTCGACGTACTTTTTGATCCCGGCCACGCCCAGCGCACCCGCCGGCTCGGTGATGGAGCGAGTGTCGTCGTAGATGTCCTTGATCGCCGCACAGATTTCATCGGTGCTGACGGTGATCACTTCATCCACGTAGTCTTTGCAGATGTCGAAGGTGTGCTGGCCGATCTGCGCCACCGCCACGCCGTCGGCAAAGATGCCAACGGTGGGCAATACCACGCGCTCGCCCGCCGCCATGGCAGCTTGCAGGCAGTTGGAGTCGTCCGGCTCCACGCCGATGATCTTGATCTCCGGGCGCAGGTATTTCACGTACGCCGCAATCCCGGCGATCAGGCCGCCGCCGCCCACCGGTACGAAAATCGCGTCCAGCGGCCCTGGGTGCTGGCGCAGGATCTCCATCGCCACGGTGCCCTGCCCGGCAATGGTGTGCGGATCATCGTAGGGGTGGATGTAGACGTAGCCTTTTTCGTCGACCAGCTTGAGCGAGTAGGCCAGGGCTTCCGGGAAGGAATCACCGTGCAGCACCACTTTGCCGCCACGGGAGCGCACGCCTTCGACCTTGATCTCCGGGGTGGTCTTGGGCATCACGATGGTGGCTTTCACCCCCAGCACCTTGGCCGCCAGGGCCAGGCCCTGGGCATGGTTGCCGGCCGACGCGGTGACGACACCGCGCGCACGTTCTTCGGCGCTGAGCTGGGTGAGCTTGTTGTAGGCGCCGCGAATCTTGAACGAGAACACCGGCTGCAAGTCTTCGCGTTTGAGCCAAATCTTGTTACCCAGCCGCTCGGAGAGCTGGCGGGCAGTCTGCAAGGGGGTTTCCACGGCGATGTCGTAAACGCGCGAGGTGAGGATTTTTTTGACGTAGTGTTCAAGCATCGGCAGGCATCTACTTCACGGGTTGGGCAGGGCCAAGGAGTCTAACCCAGCGTTTGGCCGGGCGACCACACGAATCCCGAGGTTTTGTTGGGTTATACTCGCCGCCCTCGTTAATTCCCCGCCCGTTCCGGAGCCCGCATGACCCAGGATCAACTCAAACAGGCAGTGGCCCAGGCCGCTGTCGATTTAATCCTTCCTAAACTCGACGACAAGAGCATCGTCGGTGTCGGCACCGGCTCCACCGCCAACTGCTTTATCGACGCACTGGCCCAGCACAAGGGCGCGTTCGACGGCGCCGTGGCCAGTTCCGAAGCCACCGCTGCCCGCCTCAAGGGCCATGGCATTCCGGTGTACGAGCTCAACACCGTGAGCGACCTGGAGTTCTACGTCGACGGCGCCGATGAAAGCGACGAGCACCTGAACCTGATCAAAGGCGGCGGCGCGGCCCTGACCCGCGAGAAGATCGTCGCGGCCGTGGCCAAGACCTTCATCTGCATCGCCGACGCGAGCAAGCTGGTGCCGGTGCTGGGCACGTTCCCGCTGCCGGTGGAAGTCATCCCCATGGCCCGCAGCCACGTGGCCCGCGAGCTGGTGAAACTGGGCGGCGACCCGGTGTACCGCGAAGGCGTGTTGACCGACAACGGCAACATCATCCTCGACGTGTTCAATATGCAGATCACCAACCCGGTGGAGCTGGAGACGCAGATCAACGCCATTGTGGGCGTGGTCACCAACGGCCTGTTTGCCGCGCGCCCGGCGGATGTATTGCTACTGGGCACCTCGGAAGGCGTGAAAACCCTCAAGGCCTGACCCTGTGGGAGTCGGGCTTGCCCGCGATGCAGACGACTCGGTGTATCAATGGATACCGAGGCGATGCCATCGCAGGCAAGCCAGCTCCCACATTTGTTAGGCGCTCGGCTTTAGAGCGATGTAACAAAAACGCTACTTTTCGCAGCACTCCTCGCCAAAACCGTGCGCTCTGTCACGGCATCCCCTGCCCCGCCTGGTATCCAATCGGATACAAATTACAGCCACGCGACCCACGCGTTTAACAATGCGCCAATTCGCAGCCGCCCATGGAATGAGGCGCGCATTGTGCAAAGGGTCTGGGCTTGAACGTTCCCCTCACCTCAAGGAAGACCCTGTGATAAAGCCTCTAGCCCTCGCCATCAGCGTTGCCAGTGCCCTGCTGTCTACCCATACCCAGGCCTACGATTACGGCCAGCACGCCAACACCACCTTGGAAAAGCTGATCAACGATTACCCTGGCCGTTATCGCGGTACGGCCAATTTTGCCGGGGCCGCCGACTGGATGCAGAGCCAGATGGGCACCGCCTATAGCCTCAGCCGCCAGGACTTCACTTGGAACAACGGCAGCCGGGCTTCGCAAAACGTGGTGGCCTATGCCGCTGGCACCAAGCCCCAGTACGTGGTGATTGGCGCGCATTTCGATACGTACTTCGGCCGCCCGACCCTGCAAGGCCTGGATGACAACGGTTCCGGCGCCAGCGTGTTGACTGAGGTGGCGAAGAACCTCGGCGGCCTGTCACTGGAAAATGGCCTGCAAATCGTTGGCTTCGGCGCCGAAGAAGAAGGCCTGCGCGGCTCGCGGGCCTTTGTCGACTCACTCAGCGCCAGCCAGCGCGCCAATATGCTCGCGATGATCAACCTCGACAGCCTGATCACCGGCGACATGATGTACGCCCACGCCGGCCAGAACAGCACCGCCAACCCGGCCTTGGCCTCCTTGCGCGAGCACACCTTCCAGATCGCCAGGGAATTGAACATCCCCTTGTTCAGCAACCCCGGCCTGGACCCGCAGTACCCAAAGGGCACCGGCTGCTGCAGCGATGGTGAGGCGTTCGAACCGCTGAATATCCCGATCCTTTATATAGAGGCTACCAACTGGGAACTGGGCGACCTGGATGGCTACACCCAGACCGACAACCCGAAAATTCCCGGCGGCTCGACCTGGCACGACCCCACCGAAGACAACAAAGCCGTGCTGACCGATGCATTCGGCCAGGCACGCATCGACCAACGCCTGCGTGACTATTCACGCCTGCTCAGCCGCCTGGTGCTGGAACTGACCAACGCCGACCTGATGGCCTCGACGGCTTCTGGCGGTGCGGTTGCGCGCAATATGCAAGACAACCTGCAGCGCCAGCATCAGGCCCTGGTGCGCCTGCATGATCGCCGCTGGCTGACCCTGCAAGCGGCCAGCCGCGAAGTCGCAAGCTTTGATGGCGAGATCGGTGTGGATGGCGAATACAACCCGGACAGCGGCTTCGACACGGCCCCCAACCCCGAAGCCCGGCGCCTGGGCCTGCATGCCCTCGGCGACTACCAACTGACTTCAAGCCTGAATATCGGCGCCAGCCTCAGCTACCTCAATGGGCGCGACAAACTGGAACATCGCGGCAAGCTCGACAGCGACACCTGGCAGGCAGCTGTCTATGCGCTGCTCAACGATGGCGGGCCAAGCTGGCTGGCCGGTGACCTGAGCGCGGGCCACACGCGCTTCGATTCCAAGCGCAACCTGGTCATCCAGGCCAATGGCGGGCCGATCCTGCTCAACCAGCAACTGACCGGCGACACCGATGCTCTGGCGCTGGGCGCACGGGTGTTGGGTGGCTATGATTTTGAGTTCGGCGCGATCAAGAGCGGGCCGTTCGCCGGCCTGGACTACAGCCATTACCGCATCGACAAGTTCCACGAAAAGCAGAACCTGCGCACAGCCCTGGAATATGAAGAGCAGTCTTTCGACTCCCTGGAAGCCAGCCTCGGCTGGCGCGTGCGCGGCGCGGTTGCCCTGCCCTATGGGCTGAGCCTGATGCCCTACGGCGACATCGCCTGGGTCAAGGAATTGGCCGATGGCCGCCTGGACGACCTGCAACTCACCGCACGCGCCGATGGCCAGGCCCGCACCGCCAGGCTGGGCTCAGTGGATAAGCGCTTTGCTCGTGCACAACTCGGTAGCCAACTGGCGATCACCCCACAGCTGGGCGTGTTCGCCGAGGTCAACGGCCGTCTCGGGCATGCCGAAGGCAGCCAGACCGGTTATTCGCTGGGCGTGCAATGGATGTTCTGATCAGGGTTTCTTGAACACGTAAAACAGGTTGGGCTCGCTGACCATGTACAGCGTGCCGTCGTCATCCATGGCGATCCCTTCGGCCTGGGGCACACGCTTGCTCAGGCCATGGCGCCCTTTAAGCAATGACAAACTGCTTAGAGGGCGACCATCGATATCCAGCTCCAAAACCAGGAACGACTCATCCGACAGCGCCAACAGATGGCCGCTGCGCTCGTCGTATTGAAGGCTCGACAGGTCGCGCACAAACAGCCCGGCATCGCGCTTGGGGTTGTTGATCACATGCACCGAATAGGTTTTTTCTGGCTTGAAATGGGGAAACCCATGCACCTCGTAGATCAGCATGGGGTCGCGCTCCTTGGCCACGAACAGGCGCTTGCCCACCGAGTCGTAGGCCAACCCTTCAAAGCCCTTGTTGCCACCCACGTGCACGCCCAGGGTCATTTGCTCCGCATCAGCGGCGTCGAGGAACGTGGTGTCGTCATCCACATGCACTTTGATCAAGCGCTGCTGGCGCTCATCACTGATGACATAGATGTTGTCGCTGATAAACTCCACCGCCTCGGCATCGCCAAAGCCCACCAGGGGAATGCGCCGCAGGATCTTGCCCTCCAGGGACAATTCGACCAGTTCGGCGTTTTTATTGGTGACGGTAAACAGGCTCTTGCGCACGGGGTCGTAGGTCAGAGCTGAGACATCGTCGTCGAGCCCTTCGATCACCTGGCCTTCGAGGGTGACGCGGTAATCCGCCAAGCCAATGGCACGCTCATCAGCCGGCTGGTACCACACCCGCCAGTTGAACCAGGCACGTTCGAACAGACGGAACTGCTGTGCAACCAGCCCGGCAGCGACCAGGGCGAGCAACAGCAGGATAAAAACAGCAGGTTTGGGGCGGGCAAATCGACGCATCGGGGCGGGCTCAGAGAAAAAACTGGCGAATAGATATCAAGGTCACCTGAATTTAAACTTAAACGCACCGGGCTGTCTGGCGAATGCCGTTTATTAAGAAAAGTCTGACGTAATTCGTCGATTACTTCTGCTTCTCAAAACGATAGAACAGGTTTGGCTCACTGACAATATACAGCGTACCGTTCTCGTCCATGGTCACGCCTTCGGCACGGGGGATCGTGTCCTTTAGGCCGTTGAAGCCGCCGAGCAAGGTCATGAAGCTGACCTGCTCGCCGGTTTCATCGAGTTCCAGCAGCAGGTGGGAATCGGCCGACATGACCAGCAGATGCCCGGTACGTGGGTCGATGGCCAAAGCCGAGAGATTGCGCACATCCAGTTCGGTGCTGGCCAGTTTCTGCTTGTCGCCGGTCAGCGTGTTGCCATCGCTTTTCCAGGTGAACAACGCCGGCGGGCGCTCTTCGCCCAGCACCAGCTGCTGGTTGCGCTTGTCCCAGGTGACGGCTTCAAAGGCTTTGTTCTGGTCCTTGGACGGGCCCAGGTCATGGCTGGGGAAATCGGCCTTGTTCAGCGCGGTGGTGCTGGCGTCCACCTTGACCACGGTGAGGCTGTGATCGCGTTCATCGACCACGGCCATCAAGCCGTTTTCCATCACCGCCACGCCTTCCGGGTTGTTCCAGCCGTTGAGCGGCATCTTGCGCAGCACATCGCCTTGCAGGCTCAGTTCGACCAGGAAGGGGTTCTTGCCCATCACCGAAAACAGGGTTTTAGTCTGGGGGTTGTAGGACAGGTCCGAAGCCTCATCCTTCTCCATACCGGGCAACAACTTGGCGTCGATCACCGCGTGATAGTCCGGTAGCCACACACTTTCGCGGCGCTCAGCCGAACTCTCGAAACGCTCCAGCACCCACAGCACACCGCGATCGTCCCAGTGCATGGCCCAGGCGATGCCATACAAAATGGCACCAGCCAAAAATACCCAGGAATACCAGCGCATGGACAAGCGAGAGCGAAGCGAGGTTTTCGAAGTGGGCAGAGGCACGACCATTGAGCGCTTTTCCGGAAAGTCAGCTGTAGGGGATAGCACAGGATTCAAGGACCCGCGCGCAAGAGCAGGGAATTATCCGGATGGCGTGTGAAAAAAATGCAAAACGCCGGATCCTGCAGATGTACACAAACAACTGTGGGAGCGGGCTTGCCCGCGATTGAGGGCGTTCAGTCAACTATTCAGTGACTGTCACACCGCCATCGCGGGCAAGCCCGCTCCCACAGTTTGATCGCAGCGTGCCGGCTACTTAGCGCACGACGCTTTCGAAACGGTTCACACCCGCCAGCTCAAGCACCACTTCATCCCCCACATTCAACGGGCCTACACCCGCCGGGGTGCCGGTCAGGATCACGTCGCCCGCTTGCAGGGAGAAGCAACCCGCCATGTACTGGATCATCGGCACAATCGGGTTGAGCATCTGCGCGCTGTTGCCGTCCTGGCGCACTTCGCCGTTGATGCTCAGGCGAATGCCGATATCGGTCACGTCCGCAAAGGTACTGCTGACCACGAAGGGGGCAATCACCGCCGCGCCATCGAACGACTTGGCGATTTCCCACGGCAGGCCCTTGGCTTTGAGCTCGGCCTGTTTGTCGCGCAGGGTCAGGTCCAGGGCCGGGGCGAAGCCGGAGATGGCGTCCAGCACTTCTTCCCGGCTCGGCTTGGCGGACAAAGGCTTGCCGATCAACACGGCGATTTCCGCTTCGTAGTGCACCGAACCGCGTTCGGTCGGTATGGCAAAACCGCCTTCCAACGGCACCACGCAGCTGCCCGGCTTGATGAACAGCAGCGGCTCGGTAGGCACCGGGTTGTCCAGTTCCTTGGCGTGTTCGGCGTAGTTACGCCCGATGCACACCACTTTACCCACCGGGAAGTGGATGTTGGTGCCGTCGACATACTTGTGCTGGTAGCTCATGGAACGACTCCTTCAGGTGCGGTTAAACAGCGAAGATCTTGCCGGGGTTCATGATCCCGTTAGGGTCGAACACGGCTTTGACGGCTTTCATGTATTCGATTTCAACCGGTGAACGGCTGTAGGTCAGGTAATCGCGCTTGGTCATGCCCACGCCGTGCTCGGCGGAGATCGAGCCGTTGTACTTGGCGACGGTCTCGAATACCCATTTGTTCACGGTGGCGCACTTGGCAAAGAACTCGTCTTTGCTCAGGTTTTCCGGCTTGAGGATGTTCAGGTGCAGGTTGCCGTCGCCGATATGGCCGAACCAGACGATTTCGAAGTCCGGGTAGTGTTCTCCGACGATCGCGTCAATTTCGCTCAGAAAGGCCGGCACTTTCGACACGGTCACCGAGATGTCGTTCTTGTACGGCGTCCAGTGGGAAATGGTTTCGGAGATGTACTCGCGCAGCTTCCACAGGTTGTGCAGCTGGGTTTCGCTCTGGCTCATCACGCCATCCAACACCCAGCCCTGCTCCACGCAATGCTCGAAGGTTTCCAGGGCGTGGTTGGCGACTTCTTCGGTGGTGGCTTCGAATTCCAGCAGGGCGTAGAACGGGCACTCGGTTTCGAACGGTGCCGGCACGTCGCCACGGCCGAGGACTTTGGCCAGGGCCTTGTCGGAGAAGAATTCGAAGGCGGTCAGGTCCAGCTTGCTCTGGAAGGCATGCAGCACCGGCATGATCGAGTCGAAATCAGTCGTGCCGAGCACCATGGCCGTGAGGTTCTTTGGCGCACGGTCCAGGCGCATGGTGGCTTCGACCACAAAGCCCAGGGTGCCCTCGGCGCCGATAAACAGCTGGCGCATGTCGTAGCCGGTGGCGTTCTTGATCAGGTCGCGGTTCAGCTCCAGCACATCACCTTTGCCGGTGACGACTTTCATGCCGGCCACCCAGTTGCGGGTCATACCATAGCGAATTACTTTGATCCCGCCGGCATTGGTGCCGATATTGCCGCCAATCTGGCTGGAACCGGACGAGGCGAAGTCCACCGGGTAATACAGGCCGTTTTCTTCAGCGACGTTCTGCAACTGCTTGGTGACCACACCCGGCTGGCACACGGCGGTGCGGTCGGTGAGGTTCACGTCGAGGATCTGGTTCATATAGTCGAACGACACCACCACTTCGCCATTGGCGGCCACGGCAGCCGCAGACAGGCCGGTGCGCCCACCCGATGGCACCAGCGCCACCTTGTGCTCATTGGCCCAGCGTACGATGGCCTGCACCTGCTCAGTGGTCTTGGGAAACACGATGGCGGTGGGTGCAGGGGCGAAATGCTTGGTCCAATCCTTGCCGTAAGCCTCCAGGGAGTCGGCGTCGGTCAGCACTTTGCCGGGCTCAACCAGGGTCTTTAGCTCATCAATCAGGGCAGGATGGGTCATCGACAGAACTCTCGAACAATTCATGGTCATCCTGAGAACGCTTCACGTCGCAGGAATAGGTGTTTAGCGGGGTGCGTATGCTAGCATACCGCCCCCGCAGGACAGACCCAAAGGGCGTTTCTGCGGTGACGGCTTTCCTGCCGTCCGGGTCAGCTCTGTGCCCTGATTTGCCAATACGTTTCTGTTTGACGAGTGGCTGTTGTTGTCAGGCAAGGCGCCGCGACGACTCATAGCTGGCTATGGGGAGGAGCGGCAACGCAGCATGACGGCAACAGACGCCGTCAAACAGAAACAGTATTGGTGAATCAGGGCACATCCGGCTGCTCGACTCCCTGCCAATTTTCTCCGGGATACAGGTTTACGCAGATGAGCAAGACTTCTCTCGATAAGAGCAAGATCAAGTTCCTTCTTCTGGAAGGCGTCCACCCATCGGCTGTCGACGTTCTGAAAGCCGCCGGGTACACCAGCATTGAGTACATCACCAGTTCTCTGCCGGAAGCCCAGCTCAAGGAAAAGATCGCCGACGCGCACTTTATCGGCATTCGCTCCCGCACTCAGCTGACCGAAGAGATCTTCGACCACGCCAAGAAACTCGTGGCTGTCGGCTGTTTCTGCATCGGCACCAACCAGGTCGACCTCAATGCAGCGCGCGAGCGTGGCATCGCGGTGTTCAACGCACCGTACTCCAACACCCGTTCCGTTGCGGAGCTGGTGCTGGCCGAGGCCATCCTGCTGCTGCGCGGTATCCCTGAGAAGAACGCTTCCTGCCACCGTGGCGGCTGGATCAAGAGCGCGGCCAACTCCTTCGAAATCCGCGGCAAGAAGCTGGGTATCGTCGGCTACGGCTCGATCGGCACACAACTGTCGGTATTGGCTGAAGGCCTGGGCATGCAGGTGTTCTTCTACGACACCCTGACCAAGCTGCCATTGGGCAACGCCACCCAAGTGGCCAGCCTGACCGAGCTGTTGGGCATGTCCGACATCGTCACACTGCACGTTCCGGAAACCGCCGAGACTCAGTGGATGATCGGTGAGAAGGAAATCCGCGCGATCAAGAAAGGCGGGATCCTGATCAACGCCGCGCGCGGCACCGTGGTCGAGCTGGACGCCCTGGCCGACGCGATCAAGGACAAGCACCTGATCGGCGCTGCCATCGACGTGTTCCCGGTGGAGCCACGCTCCAACGATGACATCTTCGAAAGCCCGCTGCGTGGCCTGGACAACGTGATCCTGACCCCGCACATCGGCGGCTCTACCGCTGAAGCCCAAGCCAACATTGGCCTGGAAGTCTCGGAAAAACTGGTCAAGTACAGCGACAACGGTACCTCGGTATCGTCGGTCAACTTCCCGGAAGTAGCCCTGCCGGCTCACCCGGGCAAGCACCGTCTGCTGCACATCCACCAGAACATCCCTGGCGTGATGATGGAGATCAACAAGGTCTTCGCGGAAAACGGCATCAACATCTCCGGTCAGTTCCTGCAGACCAACGAAAAGGTCGGCTACGTGGTAATCGACGTCGACGCCGAGTACTCGGACCTGGCGCAAGAGAAGCTGCAGCACATCAACGGCACTATTCGTAGCCGCGTGTTGTTCTAGTAGGAGCGAGCTTGCTCGCGAAGAACGTCAACGATGACGCGTTTAACCTGATTAAACGCGGCGCCCTTAGGATTTTCGCGAGCAAGCTCGCTCCTACCAATAAAAAACGGGAGCCCCGCAAAGGGCTCCCGTTTTTTTATTTGACGTTAACAGTGATCACTTTCGAGGCAACTGTGGGTTCGAACTGGCGATGCACGTTGTCGCCGGCCACCAGTTGCAGGGTGTGCTTGCCTGGCGTCAGGGTCAGCTCGGTTTCGGTTTGCGCCTTGCCGAAGTGAATCGAGGTAGCCGTGGCCGGGATCGCCTCGTCGGCGTTGAGCGCCCCCACTTCCTGGTCTACCAGCAGGTGGTGGTGACCGGCGTTAGGCACTTGCTTGTCGATCGGCTCCAGGTCCAGCTTCTTGACGCCGAATTTGACGGTGAAGGTTTTATCGACGGTGGCACCATCTTTCGGCGAGACGATGAACACTTCGGCGCCTTCAGGTGCAGGCGTACGAGGAAGGTCTGCGGCGCTGGCCAACAGCGAGGTACCCAGCAAAAGGCTGGCAATCGTTGCACGGGACAAAAGGGCTTTCATTCGCTTCTCCAGTTTTTCGGTGAAATCTGTAGGGTTATGACAACTTCGCGATAAATTGCGGTCCAAGGCACCCGACACCATAACAAAACGTTGCTGAACGGCGCCTCGCCTGTACGAATTCTTTAGGAGTGACCATGCGTTTTTCGCCTGGCCTGTTGCTGTTGCTTACTCTTCTGAGCCCCTTGGCCCATGCCGAACTGATTGACGACGTCAACGATCGCGGTGAACTGCGCATCGCCCTGGAAGCCAACACCCCGCCGTACAATTTCAAAGAGGGCGACAAACTCGCCGGCTTTGAAGTGGAGCTGGGTGAACTGCTGGCCAAGGAAATGGAGGTGCGCTCCTCGTTTATCACCACCGATAACGCCGACCTTCTATCCGGCGTGGAAACCGGCAAGTACGACGTGGCCATTAACCATATCGCTATGACTGCCGAGCTTGAGGATCGTTTCGATTTCAGTGAGGCTTATCACCAGAAGCCGGCATTGGCGATCCCCTTCCAAAAGGGCAACCCGGCATTCAAAAGCAGTTTGAATGGGGCGTTGAAGCGGGTGACGGACGATGGCCGGTTGAAGGCGCTGTCGCAGAAATGGCTCAAGGCGCAATAAGTGTGGGAGCTGGCTTGCCTGCGATAGCGGTGTGAAAGTCACTGCATCTGTTACTGCACGACCGCTATCGCAGCATAGGTTTCTACACAACTTTCTGGGCTATAGCAGCAGACGGTAACCACGATGCGAAGCGAGCCGCTCTTGATCTTGATCTGCTTTTGATCTCAGGCGCCCCGTTAAACCACGCTGGCCGGAATTCGACAGGGATTTGGGGGGTAAACCGGCAGGGATGCCGGTTTAGCCGCCCCGCGCCATGGATGGCGCGTGGCGGCGGCCCCCCAAATCACTGGCGAATTACGGGCACACCGAGCCTAAGCGAGGTGCCGAGTGGTGGGGCAAGAGCGTTTTGCTTACTTTTGCGCTTTTCAAAAGTGAGCCGCCGTCAGGGCGGAACCTTAAGTGGCCGTTACCGCAGCAATGGATATGTACACAATCCAACTGTGTTGACTGCCAGGCCGCCTTCGCGAGCAAGCCCGCTCCCACAGTTGGATCGTGCGGTATCAGCTAGATTAGCGTCGGCTGGCAGGCCGTCATCGCAGGCAAGCCAGCTCCCACATTTGATCTGTTTCTAAAGCTGCGTGAGAGCCACCGCCGCCTCAGGCAACTGCAGCTCACTGAACACCTGCACACCATGGCGTTTGAGCAGCGCTGCCGTGACGCCTTCGCCACTGACCTTCACCCCACTGAAGGTGCCATCATAGGTCAACAGGTTGCCGCAGGACGGGCTGTTGGCCTTGAGAATGGCGATGCGGATGCGGTGGCGTTGCACCAACGCCAAGGCTTGGCGGGCGCCGTCGAGGAAGGCGCTGGTGAAGTCTTCGCCCTCGGCGGTCAGCACCTGGGCGCGGCCTTCCCACACGTCGATACCCTGCCCGCCTGGGATTTCGGCCGGCGGGCGCGGTGTGGGCAAGCCGCCCGCCACTTCCGGGCAGATGGCAACCACGCGACCTTCAGCTTGCCACGCCGCCAGTTGATCGAATGGGCCGCTGGCCCCGCCGTCATAGCGCACCTTGTGCCCGAGCAGGCAGCGGCTGACCAGAATCTTTTCCATGCTCAAAACGGCTCGTTGCCCCGCCGGCGAAACCAGCCCGTCAGGGACAGGCGTTCGCGCGTAGCGGGCAGGACTTCGTGGGGCACCTCGCCCGACAGGAATACCACCAGGCAACCCCCGGTGGGCACCACGTCGTATTCGACGCCGCCCTTGAGGTACATGCGCAGTTGGCCGCCATGCTCGGGCAGCCAGGCATCGTTCAAGTAGATCACCGCCGAGACCATGCGCCGGTCGTCGTCGCGAAAACGGTCCACATGCTTGAGGTAAAACGCCCCCGGCGGATACATCGCAAAGTGGCTTTCGAAATCTTCCAGGCCCAGGAACAGGCTGCGATTCATCGCCAGGCGCAGGCCGTCCATCACGCCCATGTAGGTGTCGCAGATAGGCGCGTCACCCTCCTCCAACCACTGGATATGGTCACCGCGAATGCCCTCGCGAATCTCCTGGGCCGGCCCACGCCCTACCGCCGCCGGTGCCAGTTCACCCTGCGCCGCACGTTTACGGCACTCAGCCGCCAGCTCCAGGGTCAGAGCCTGGGGCAGGAAGCCATTTTGCTGCGACCAGCCTTTTTCGGCCAGGTCGTCGACGATGCGTTGCAGCAGCGGGTGATCGAGGGGTATTTGCATGGCGCGCATAGTATCCATACGCCTGGAAATCCGACAGCGCCGTTGAGCGTCCGAATACACTTTAGTCAGGTGACTGATAGGACTTCTCGACAAATCCTACGCCCGACACGGACAATAGTGGCCGACTGACAGGAGTCCTTATGCGTCGTTTGTTTTTTTCTGTGTTGATGTTCTGCGTTTTGCCCGCCTGGGCAGACGGCCATGACCAGTTGTACAAGGTCGCCGGCTGGGCCGAACAACGTGCGCACTTCAATGACGCCCTCAGTGCCGCCCAGCAGCGCTACCGCAATAGCCTGCCGCCAGTGGTGTACCAGGCGCTGGTGGACAACAGCAATAAACGCTTTGCCGCCCAGGCCATGGACCAGCGTGCGGAGGCGCAACTGCGCAAGCACTTGCCCGACCCGAAACCTGCCCTGGCGTTTTTCCAATCGCCCCTGGGCCGCAAGATCGTCGCCGCCGAGTTGCTGGCCACGCGCCGCGACCAACTGGCTAAAAATGCCCAGGGCCTGCCCAAACTCGAAGCCGATGCCACCCGCAGCCTGATCATCGGCCACCTGGCCCAGGCCCTGCCCGCCCGCGAGGCCGGTGCCGAGGTCAGCCTGGCGATTGCGGGCGTAGCGGCCGACAGCTTGAGCCAGATGATCCCCGGCCTGCTCGGCGGCGGTCAGGCGCAAGGCATGTTGAATGGCCAGCGCGAGCGGCTGATGCAGCAGATCGACAAGGATTTGAACAACACCTTGCTGTATGTCTACCGGGATTTGTCCGACCCGGAGCTGGAAGAATTCGCCACCTTTGCCGAGTCGCCGCAGGGCAAGGCGTATTACCAGGCCGCCCTTGCCGCCATTCGCGCAGGGCTTGCGGTCGGCCAAAGCACCTCAAGCCTGGCGCAGTAAACCCTGTGGGAGCTGGCTTGCCTGCGATTGCGATCTATCAGTTACACCGCTATCGCAGGCAAGCCAGCTCCCACATTTGGATTGCGTTATTTCAGGTGGCGGGTGAGAAAACTGAAGTACTCATTGCGAATCTGCGCAATTTCATTGGCCAGATGATGCCGACCCCGCTTGAGCATCAACACCTCAGGCCGGTCGAACTTACCCCGCAACACCTGCAAATTATGCTGCCAGTCCACCGTCATATCTTCCTCGCCCTGCACAATCACCGGGCGCCGGGGGCTGCGTGGTGCGGCTTCGATGCGTTTGATCCAGCGCGCCAGCGCCCCCACCCAGGCGGTAGGCAATTGGCGAGGCTGTAGCGGGTCGGCTTCCAGGAACGGCTTGAACGCCGGGTCGTTGGAGTTATCGCTGAAACGCCGGGCGATGCCTTTGACGAACGGGCGCAGCAGGTAATAGCTCACCTGCGACCAACCCCAGGCACGTGGCCGCACCAACGGCGACAGCAGGAAGGTCTTGCCCTGGGCCGGGCTGTGGGCGCCGTGGTTGAGCAGATGATCGACCACAATGGCGCCGCCGGTGCTTTGCCCGAACAGGTGCCAAGGTTGCGGCAATTGCAGCGCCTTGGCTTCGACGAACAACGCCTGCACCACGCTCTGGTACACCGCAAAGTCATCAATGCTGGCGCGTGCGCCGCTGGACAAGCCATGGCCTGGCAGGTCGCAAGCGATCACCACGAAGCCCTGGTCCAGCGCCCAATCCACCACGTGGCGATACAGCCCCATGTGATCGTAGAACCCGTGAAACAGGAACATCGTCGCCACCGGTGCCAGCGGCCACCAGACCTGGGCCACCACCTCGAATCCCTCCACCTGAAAACGCCCCAGGCGGCTCAGCGCCGGCACCTGGCGTGCGGCCAGGTCGAGCCCGTAGAAACGCTGGTAAACCCTCGCCTCGGCTGACAGCGGCTGCGCATCCACCAGCGGGCGCAAGCTTTCGCGCAGATGATCAGGGTCAAAGGTGACGGGCATAAAGGCTTCCAGACTTGCGGTGAAGATGAATATCGAGCTGCGATATTCATCTGTCAGGACAAGCATGGCAAGCTACGCGACCTGCGAGGATACATCCAATGCGACCGCCCTACCGTAACGCCCTGTTCGCCAGCCTGATTCTGGTTATCTGCGCCGGGGTGCTGTGGGCGGCCTATGACTGGTTCCAGGGCCGCTACCTGCGCGCCTTCAGCGAACACACGGCGGTATTTTCCGGCGATGCGCTGCAACTGCCCGCCGCCCTCAGCGGCCCTGGCCCGATTCGTCTGGTGCACTTCTGGGACCCGGCCTGCCCGTGCAATGTGGGTAACCAGCAACACCTGGGCGAGTTGATCGAGCAGTACGCGCCCCAGGGGGTGGAGTTCTATGCCCTGCAAAAACCCGGCAGCCACGGCCAGTTACCCGAGAACCTGCGCCATCTGAAAATTCTTGATGCTCTGCCCGGCGCCGACAAAATACCCGCCAGTCCGGCCGTGGGCATTTGGGATCGCACCGGCAAGCTGGCGTATTTCGGCCCCTACAGCGAAGGCCTCACGTGCAACGCCAGCAACAGTTTTATCGAGCCGATTCTCAAGGCCCTTGGAACCGGACGCGACGTGAATGCCACTCACACCCTCGCGGTAGGCTGCTATTGTTCGTGGCCTAAGGATCTGTAGTCCGTCCACTCTGGTAAGGAATGTTCATGAAACGCGCCCTGCAGGTTTTTGCGGTGCTGATTGTGCTGGTCGCCCTGGGCGCCGGTTGGTACGTCTACAGCAAACAACCCACGCGCCAGGGCACGGTGACGCTGGCGCACCTGCAAGGCTCGGTCACGGTGCGCTACGACGACCGTGGCGTACCGCATATCCGCGCCGAAAACGAAGCCGACCTGTATCGCGCCCTGGGCTATGTGCATGCCCAGGACCGCCTGTTCCAGATGGAGATCATGCGGCGCCTGGCCCGTGGCGAACTGGCAGAGGTACTGGGGCCCAAGCTGCTGGAAACCGATAAGCTGTTTCGCAGCCTGCGCATTCGCGAGCGCGCCTTGAGCTACGTGGAGCACATGGACCCTGACTCAGCCTCGTCCAAGGCCCTGCAAGCCTACCTGGACGGGATCAACCAGTATCAGGACAGCCACGCCAGCCCCATGGAGTTCGATGTGCTGGGCATCGCCAAGCGACCGTTTACCGCCGAAGACAGCATCAGCGTCGCCGGGTACATGGCCTACAGCTTTGCCGCGGCCTTTCGCACCGAGCCGGTGCTCACCTATGTGCGCGACCGGCTGGGCAGCGACTACTTGAAGGTCTTCGATCTGGACTGGCAACCCAAGGGCGCCCTCAACCTGGCGGCCAGCGATTGGCAGACCCTTGGCGCCATCGCCGCCCTTAGCGAACAGGCCTTGGCCGACAACGGCCTGCCGCAGTTCGAAGGCAGCAATGCCTGGGCCGTCAGCGGCAGCCATACCCAAAGCGGCAAGCCGTTGCTGGCGGGTGATCCGCATATCCGTTTTTCGGTGCCTTCGGTGTGGTACGAAGCGCAGTTGTCGGCGCCAGGCTTTGAGTTGTACGGCTACCACAACGCGCTGGTACCGGTGGCGTTTCTGGGACACAACCTGGACTTCGGCTGGAGCCTGACCATGTTCCAGAACGACGACCTCGACCTGGTCGCCGAGAAGGTCAACCCAGACAACCCCAACCAGGTCTGGTATCACGACCAATGGGTGGACATGAGCAGTAGCGAGCAGCAGATCCAGGTCAAGGGCCAGGCGCCGGTGACCCTCACCCTGCGCCGCTCGCCCCACGGCCCGATCATCAACGATGTGCTCGGTGAGAACGCCGGCAGCACACCGATTGCCATGTGGTGGGCGTTCCTGGACAGTGAAAACCCGATCCTCGATGGCTTCTACCAACTCAACCGTGCCGACACCCTGGCCAAGGCGCGTGCCGCGGCCGCCAAGGTTTCGGCGCCGGGCCTGAACATCGTGTGGGCCAATGCCAAGGGCGATATCGGCTGGTGGGCGGCGGCGCAGTTGCCGATCCGCCCGGCTGGCGTCAACCCGGCGTTCGTCCTCGACGGCAGTACCGCCCAGGCCGACAAGCTGGGTTTCTACCCCTTCAGTGCCAACCCCCAGGAAGAAAACCCGCCGCGCGGCTACGTGGTGTCCGCCAATGCCCAGCCGGCATCGCCCACCGGCATGCCGATCCCCGGCTATTACAACCTGGCTGACCGTGGCCAGCAGTTGAACGCGCAGTTGAGCGACACAAGCGTTAAGTGGGATGTCACCAACAGCCAGGCCCTGCAACTGGGCACCACCACCGCCTATGGCCCGCGCCTGCTGGCGCCGCTGTTGCCGGTGCTGCGCGAGGTGGTCAAGGACCCGGCGCAACTCAAACTGGTGGAACAGCTTGCCAACTGGAAGGGTGACTACCCGCTGGAGTCCACCGGCGCCACGCTGTTCAACCAGTTGCTGTTCAACCTCAGCGACGCGACCTTTCACCCCAAACTGGGCGATGCCTTGTTCAAGACCTTGCTCGGCACCCGCGTGATCGACGCCGCATTGCCCCGCCTGGCCGCTTCGCCGGACTCGCCCTGGTGGAACGGCAACCGCGCCGATACCGTCAAGCTCGCCTGGGACAACAGCCTGGCCCACCTCAAGGCGACGTTCGGCGATGACCCGGCGCAGTGGCAGTGGGGCAAGGCGCACACCCTGACCCACGGCCACCCGCTGGGCCTGCAAAAGCCTCTGGATAAGATCTTCAACGTCGGCCCGTTCCCGGCGCCGGGCAGCCACGAAGTGCCGAACAACCAGACCGCCCCGATTGGCCCGGCGCCATGGCCGGTGACCTACGGCCCGTCGACACGACGCCTGATCGACTTTGCCGACCCGACCCACGCCCTCACCATCAACCCGGTGGGGCAAAGCGGCGTGCCGTTTGATACGCACTATGGCGACCAGGCGCAGAGCTATATCGAGGGAAGGTACGAGCAGGCGCACTTCAGTGACGAGGAAGTGACGGCCAATACCCGCGGCACCTTGAAACTGCTGCCCGCCCGATGAAACGGGACGCAGAGCGTCCCAAGAGGCGTTACCACGCAGAGCGTGGGAACGATCACACACGCTCAAACCGGCGCCGCAAAGTTGAGCCTGAACTGTTGCGGCGTGACGCCCAGCCGGCGGTTGAACACACTGCGCATGTGCTGGGCGTCGCGAAAGCCGCATTGATAGGCCACGGTTTTAAGCGGTGCGTGGCTGCTTTCAAGCATCACCCGCGCCGCATCTACACGCGCCCTCTCGACAAATTCCGCTGGCGTAATCCGCGCTTCACGGGCAAACACCCGGGAGAAATTGCGCGCACTCATATTGGCCGCCTTGGCCAGGTCAGCAATGGTCAGGTCTCCCGTCAGGTTGGCCAGCACGTACAGCTGCACCAGCGCCACCGCCGAGGTGGTTTCGGCATGGGGCGTGAGGAACGGGCTGAACTGCGACTGCCCGCCCGAGCGCTGGGTGAACACCACCAGGCGCTTGGCCACGCTCAGGGCCACTTCCGGGCCGTGATCCTGGGCCAGCAGGTACAACGACAGGTCGATACCTGCCGTGACCCCGGCGGAGGTGTAGAGCTTACCGTCTTGCACATAGAGACGGTCGGCTTCGACCTGAGCCGAGGGACACAGGCGCGCCAGGCTGGCGGCATCGTTCCAATGGGTAGTGACGGTCTTGCCGTCCAGCAGGCCCGCACGGGCCAGCATGAAGGCACCGTTGCAGATCGAGCCAAAGCGCTGCGCCTTAGCGGCGGCCGTGCGCAGCCAGGCGTCAAACTCGGGGCCGAAATCGTCGAACGGTAACTGCGGGCCACCGGCGACCAGCAGCAGGTCGTAGGGTTGCCGAGCTTCGCTGTAGTGCTTGTGCGCCTGCAATGACAAACCGTTGGAGGCCGCCATGGCGCCGTGGCCGAAGCCGAGTACTTCCAGCCGATAGTGGTCCTCGGGCGCCAGGAAGCGGTTGGCCTCGCAGAACACGTCCATCGGCCCGGTCACGTCCAGCGACTGGACACCGGGGAAGATCAGAATGGCGACGGTTTTGCCCATACTCACAAACACCTTTTTCCAACTGAATAAACACAAACCCCTTGTGGGAGCTGGCTTGCCTGCGATGCAGACGCCTCGGTACCTCAGGTACACCGAGGTGATGCTATCGCAGGCAAGCCAGCTCCCACAGGGGATCGCCTATAGGCTTGGCACGATGTGGCATCACATTGGCCGGGATCGCCTCCCTGTGGCGATAGCCGCTCCAGGGTCATGGGACCAGACTGGAATCTTTCCAGAGGAGATCCACCATGAGCACCACCATAGCCGGTATCCAGATTCCTGACAGCGCCTTGGCCCGGGCCACCACCGAATACATTCGCGACGTCGAGTCCGACCTGCTCTACCACCATTCGCGTCGGGTCTTCCTGTTCGGCGCCTTGAGCGGTGAGCGCAAGCAGTTGGCCTACAACCCGGAGTTGCTCTACGTCGGCGCGATGTTCCATGACCTAGGCCTGGTGGAAGGCCACCGCAGTGACGACGAGCGTTTCGAAGTGGACGGCGCCAACGCCGCCGCTGCGTTCCTCAAGCCTTATGGGTTGAGCGATGACGATATTGAACAAGTGTGGTTGTCCATCGCCCTGCACACCACGCCGGGCGTGCCGAAACACCTGCGCCCCACCGTAGCGCTGGTGACCGCTGGTGTGGAGATGGACGTACTGGGCATGGACTACGCCGCGTTCAGCAGCGTGCAGCGCGAAGCGGTGGTGCATGCGCATCCACGGGGTGAAGGGTTCAAGGAGTGCATCATCTGCGCGTTCGCCGACGGCTTGCGCCATCGCCCGCAGACCACGTTTGGCAACGTGAAGACCGATGTGCTGGTGGACCAGGAGCCTGGGTTCAAGCCGATGAATTTTGTGCAGGTGATTCGCACGTCGCCGTGGGCTGCCTAGCTAAGCCCCACTGTAGGAGCGAGCTTGCTCGCGAAAAACCTGAGAGCGCCGCTGGGTGTCAGGTACCCAGCGTCATCGTTAACGTTCTTCGCGAGCAAGCTCGCTCCTACAGTGGAACGCGTCGGCAGTTAGACCGGGGCTGGCGCCCGGCGCTTGTCCGGCTGTTGCCAGCCATCCGCCGCCGCTTCTTCAATCGCTTGCTGAATGGCCTTCTTGCGATGCTCTTCGGCCCGACGGCTGAAGAACCACACCAGGAAGGTCACCAGCGACACCGCCAACAGAATCAGGCTCGCCACGGCGTTGATCTCGGGTTTAACCCCAAGGCGCACCGCCGAGAACACTTCCATCGGCAAGGTGGTGGAACCGGGGCCCGACACGAAGCTGGCCAGTACCAGGTCGTCCAGCGATAGCGCGAACGACATCATGCCGCCCGCCGCCAGCGACGGCGCGATCATCGGGATGGTGATCAGAAAGAACACCTTCCACGGCCGTGCGCCCAAGTCCATCGCTGCTTCTTCAATCGACAGGTCCAGCTCACGCAAACGCGCCGACACCACCACCGCCACATACGCCGCACAGAAGGTGGTGTGGGCGATCCAGATGGTGACGATGCCACGCTCCTGGGGCCAGCCGATCATCTGCGCCATGGCCACGAACAGCAGCAATAGCGACAGACCGGTGATCACCTCTGGCATTACCAACGGCGCCGTCACCAGGCCGCCGAACAGCGTGCGGCCCTTGAACTGGCTGATACGCGTCAGCACGAAGGCCGCCAGGGTACCCAACGCCACCGCCGCCACCGCCGTGTAGCAGGCGATTTCCAGGGAGCGGGCTACCGAGCCCATCAACTGGGTGTTGTCCAACAGGCCCACGTACCACTTGATCGACCAACCGCCCCACACTGTCACCAGTTTGGATTCGTTGAACGAGTAGATCACCAGGATCAACATCGGCAGGTAGATGAACAACAAACCTGCGACCAGCATGAAGCTGGAGAAACGAAAGCGCTTCATATCTTGCCCTCCAACTCTTTGGCTTGGCTGCGGTTGAACAGGATGATCGGCACGATCAGGATCGCCAGCATCACCACCGCCAGGGCAGACGCCACCGGCCAGTCACGGTTGTTGAAGAACTCTTGCCACAACACCTTACCGATCATCAGGGTTTCCGGGCCGCCGAGCAGTTCAGGAATCACGAACTCGCCCACCACCGGGATAAACACCAGCATGCAACCGGCGATGATGCCGTTTTTGGACAGCGGCACGGTGATTTTCCAGAAGCTGTTGAAAGTGCTCGACCCCAGGTCGGAAGCGGCTTCCAGCAGGCTCTGATCGTGCTTCACCAGGTTGGCGTAGAGCGGCAGAATCATGAACGGCAGGTACGAATAGACCACGCCGATGTACACCGCGATGTTGGTGTTGAGGATCTGCAGCGGCTCGTTGATCAAGCCCATGGACATCAAAAAGCCGTTGAGCAAACCGTTGTTGCTGAGAATGCCCATCCACGCATAGACGCGGATCAGAATCGCAGTCCAGGTCGGCATCATGATCAGCAGCACCAGCACGGTCTGCATCTCTTTGCGCGCGGTGGCAATGGCGTAGGCCATCGGGTAGCCGATCAGCAGGCACAGCAGCGTGCTGAAAAACGCCATCTTCAGCGAGCCCAGGTAGGCGGCAATATACAACTCGTCGCCCGCCAGCAAGCTGTAGTTGGCCAGGTTCAGCACCACCTCCAGCTTTTGCTCAACGTAGGTATAGATCTCGGTATAGGGCGGGATCGCCACATCGGCTTCGGCAAAGCTGATTTTCAGCACGATGAAAAACGGCAGTGCAAAAAACAGGAACAGCCAGAGGAAGGGAATCCCGATGACCACCTGCTTGCCATTGGGCACGATGCGATCCAAGCGCCGCTTGAATTTCTTCATGTTCATGAGCGAAGTACCACGCCGCTGTCATCTTCCCACCACACATACACCTGATCACCCCAGGTTGGGCGCTGGCCACGGCGTTCGGCGTTGGCGACGAAGGACTGCACCAGCTTGCCGCTCGGCAGTTCCACGTAGAACACCGAGTGGCCGCCCAGGTAGGCGATGTCGTGCACCTTGCCGCTGGACCAGTTGTGCTCGCAGGTCGGCATTTCGGTGGTCACCAGCAGCTTTTCCGGGCGGATGGCGTAGGTCACCGACTTGTCTTCCACCGAGGTGGCGATGCCGTAGCCCACGTAGATGTCGCGGTCCAGGTCCGGGCACTTGAGCACCGCGTGGCCTTCAGCGTCGTCCACCACTTGGGTGTCGAAGATGTTGACGTTGCCAATGAACTCGCACACCAGGCGGCTGGTGGGGGTTTCGTAGATATCGATGGGGCTGCCGATCTGGGCGATCCAGCCCAGGTGCATGATCGCGATGCGTTCGGCCATGGTCATGGCCTCTTCCTGGTCGTGGGTCACCATCACGCAGGTCACGCCGACGCGCTCGATGATCTCCACCAGCTCCAGTTGCATCTGCGAGCGCAGCTTCTTGTCCAGTGCGCCCATCGGCTCATCGAGCAGCAGCAGTTTCGGGCGCTTGGCCAAGGAGCGGGCCAAGGCTACACGCTGGCGCTGGCCGCCAGACAACTGGTGCGGCTTGCGCTTGGCGTACTGGCTCATCTGCACCAGCTTGAGCATCTCGGCCACGCGTGCGTCGACTTCAGCCTTGGGGATCTTGTCCTGTTGCAGGCCGAAGGCGATGTTCTGCGCCACGGTCATGTGCGGGAACAAGGCGTAGGACTGGAACATCATGTTGATCGGCCGCTCGTAGGGCGGCATGTCGGTGATGTCCACACCGTCGAGGTAGATGCGACCTTCGGTTGGGCGCTCGAAACCTGCAAGCATGCGCAGCAAGGTGGATTTGCCCGAACCCGAACCGCCGAGCAAGGCGAAGATCTCGCCTTTCTTGATTTCCAGGGACACATCGTCCACGGCAATCGTCTCGTCGAACTTCTTCGTGACCCGGTCGATTTTGACCAGCACCTTCTTCGGTGTCTGGTCGCCCTCGAGGGCTTTCTTATAGGCGCCGGAGGCAACTGCCATTTACGAAACTCCCAAAAAAAACTGTGCAGCCAGCCCAATGCGAGCCAGCCTTGGATAGTTTGAGCCTTACTTGCCCGTCTTGACCTTGGTCCAGCTACGGGTCATTAAACGCTGCACTTTCGGGGGTAGCTCAAAGTTGACGAATGTCCGCTCGAGAACCGCCTGCGGTGGGTAAACCGCTGCGTCAGTGCGTATCGATTGCTCCATCAGTTTGTCCGCCCCTGGGTTAGGGTTGGCGTAACCGACTTGATCGCTGACCTGAGCGATCACCTCAGGCTGCAGCAAATAGTTGATGAAGGCGTGGGCTTCCTTGACGTTGCTGGCATCCTTGGGAATCGCCAGCACGTCGAACCACAGGTTGCCGCCTTCTTTGGGAATCGTGTAGGCGATGTTCACGCCTTTGCCCGCCTCTGCTGCGCGAGCCTTGGCCTGGAACACATCGCCGGAGAAACCGGCCGCCACGCAGATGTTGCCGTTGGCCAGGTCCGAGATGTATTTGGAGGAATGGAAGTAGGTCACGTAGGGCCGCACTTTCAGCAGTTTTTCCTCGGCTTTCTTGTAGTCGGCCGGGTTGGTGCTGTTGGGGTCCAGGCCCATGTAGTTGAGTACCGCCGGCAGCATTTCATCGGCCGAATCCATGAACGACACGCCGCAAGTGGCCAGCTTCTTCATGTTTTCCGGTTCGAACAACACAGCCCAGGAGTCGATTTTGTCGACACCCAGTACTTCTTTGACCTTGTCGACGTTGTAACCAATGCCGTTGGTGCCCCACAGGTACGGCACCGCGTACTGGTTGCCCGGGTCGTTCTTTTCCAGGCGCTTGAGCAGTACCGGGTCGAGGTTGGCGTAGTGGGTCAGCAATGACTTGTCGAGCTTCTGGAACGCCCCGGCCTTGATCTGCTTGCCCAGGAAATGGTTGGACGGCACCACTACGTCGTAGCCGGTGCGCCCGGCGAGCAACTTGCCTTCCAGTGTTTCGTTGGAGTCAAACACGTCATACACGGGCTTGATACCGCTGGCCTTTTCGAAGTTGACCAGGGTGTCGGGGCCGATGTAATCCGACCAGTTATAAATATGCACCGTCGGTGCGGCCTGCACGCTGGCGGCCAGCGTGATACCTGCACCCACCAGCATGGCTTTGCGAAATAAAGAAATTGGCAAGTGGAGGTCCTCTTAAATAGTTGGGGCCTTGAAGTTGTTGCCCGGCAACAAAACCGGCGCGCAACTTACCGTCGATAAACCGATCCGGCAAAACTTTCTGTCATTTATTTTCTGTACTGCTGCCGCTGTTTGTAGGAGCGAGCTTGCTCGCGAAGAACTCACAGGCAACGCGGGCTATCAGAGGCCCCGCGTTATCGTTGACGATTTTCGCGAGCGAGCTCGCTCCTACAGGTTTGTGCGTTATTTACCGGATTTGATTTTGGTCCAGCTACGGGTCATTTCACGCTGAGTTGCCGCCGGCATGTCGGCAATGGCGTAGAGTTTGGATTGCACTTCGGCCGACGGATAAATACCCGGGTCGCTGGTGATGTCTTTATCGACCAGGGCGGTGGCTTTCTCGTTACCGTTCGGGAAACGCACACTGTTGGTGATCGCGGCCATGACGTCTGGCTTGAGCAGGTAGTTCATGAATGCGTAGGCAGCCTCGACGTTTTCGGCATCCTTGGGAATGGCGACCATGTCGAAGAAACTGCCAGCACCTTCCTTGGGAATGTCATAGGCGATCTTGACCTTGCCACCGGCTTCAGCCGCGCGGGTTTTGGCCTGTTCGATGTCACCCGAGTAACCCACAGCCACGCAGATGTTGCCGTTGGCCAGGTCGGAGATGTACTTGGACGAGTGGAAGTAGCCGATCGAAGGACGGATTTTCATGAACAGGTCTTCGGCCTGTTTCAGATCAGCCTTCTTCGTAGTGTCGGTCGGCAGGCCCAGGTAATGCAGCGCTACCGGCAGCATTTCGGTTGGCGAATCGAGGAAGCTCACGCCGCAGCTTTTCAGCTTGGCGATGTTTTCCGGCTTCATCAGTACGTCCCACGAGTCGATCTTGTCCACGCCCAGTGCGGCCTTGACCTTCTCCGGGTTGTAGCCGATGCCCATCGAGCCCCACATGTACGGGAAGGCGTGCTTGTTGTCCGGGTCGCTGACCGATACGGCCTTGAGCAGGGATTTGTTCAGGTTGTCGTAGTTGGACAGCTTGGACTTGTCCAGCTCCTGGTAGACACCGGCCTTGATCTGCTTGGCGAGGAAGCTGTTCGACGGCACGACGATGTCGTAGCCGGACTTGCCTGCCAGCAACTTGGCTTCCAGGGTTTCGTTGCTGTCAAAAACGTCGTACACCACTTTGATGCCCGACTCTTTTTCAAAGTTGGCGATGGTGTCCGGTGCAATGTAGTCGGACCAGTTGTAGACGTGCAGCACTTTATTGTCTGCCTGGGCCGCGCCCGCCATTGCGCCCATCAGGGACAAGGCGAGGAGGGTCTTGCCAGCGTTCTTCAAACCTAATGCCTTCATTTGGTGATGCTCCAATTTTTTCTTTTTTGGGCCACAAGCGTTGTATGTTTTACGGCCCAACCGAAGGGCAACAAAACAGGGCGACAGTCTGGCAAGTTCAGGGGCCGGCTTTCAACCAAAGCCCCTGCATTTTTAACTGCCCAGCGCACCGCGCACTGAGCCTGACGCTTAGCCCTGCAACACCTGCAATGTCAGGTCCAGGCAATGACGGGCTTTGGTCACCAGCTCGTCGATTTCAGCCTTGCTGATAACCAGTGGCGGCGAAATGATCATGGTGTCGCCCACAGCGCGCATGATCAGGCCATTTTCAAAGCAGAAGGTTCGGCAGATCATACCGGCGCCTTTGCCTTCATGACGCTTGCGCGTCGCCTTGTCCTGCACCAGTTCGATCGCACCGAGCATACCGACGCCGCGTACTTCACCCACCAGCGGATGATCGCCCAGTTCCCTCAGACGTTTCTGCAAATACGGTGCCGTTTCTTCGTGCACACGGTTAACGATTTTTTCATCGCGCAGGATGCGGATGTTTTCCAGGGCCACAGCCGCAGCGACCGGGTGACCGGAATAGGTAAAGCCGTGGTTGAAATCGCCCCCTTCGTTGAGCACCGCCACCACTTCGTCGCGCACGATCAGGCCGCCCATGGGCACGTAGCCCGAAGTCAGGCCCTTGGCGATGGTCATCATGTGTGGCTTGAGGTCGTAGAAATCGCTACCGAACCACTCACCGGTACGGCCGAAACCGCAGATCACTTCGTCGGCGACAAACAAGATGTCGTACTTGGCGAGGATTTCCTTGATGCGCGGCCAGTACGTGGCAGGCGGCACGATCACGCCACCGGCGCCCTGGATCGGCTCGGCAATAAAGGCGCCGACGTTGTCCACGCCCAGCTCCAGGATTTTCTCTTCCAACTGGTTGGCCGCCCACACACCGAATTCCTCGGGGCTCATGTCGCCGCCTTCGCCAAACCAGTACGGCTGGGCGATGTGGGTAATGCCCGGGATCGGCAAGTCGCCCTGCTCGTGCATATAGGTCATGCCGCCCAGGCTGGCGCCGGCCACGGTAGAGCCGTGGTAGCCATTCTTGCGGGCAATGATGGTTTTCTTGTTGGGCTGGCCCTTGATCGCCCAGTAGTGGCGGACCATGCGCAACATGGTGTCGTTACCTTCGGAGCCAGAGCCGGTGAAAAACACATGGTTCATGCCGGCCGGCGCGACATCGGAAATGACCTTGGCCAACTCCAATACCGGCGGGTGTGCGGTCTGGAAGAACAGGTTGTAGTACGGCAGTTCTTTCATTTGCTTGGCGGCGGCATCGGCCAGTTCATCGCGACCGTAACCGATCGCCACGCACCACAGGCCGGCCATACCGTCGAGGATCTTGTTGCCTTCGCTGTCCCACAGGTAAACGCCGTGGGCTTTGGTGATGATCCTTGGGCCTTTCTCTTTCAATTGCTTGAAGTCGCTGAACGGCGCCAGGTGGTGATCATTGCTCAAGGCTTGCCATTCACGGGTTTGCGGGTTGTTGCTGGACATACCAATCTCCTAGACTTTTCAGTGAAGGGCGCGCCGTTTGAAGGACGCGCCCGGCGCATCAGACGGCGAAGAGCAGGAATTCCCGCTCCCACGAACTGATCACGCGCTTGAAGTTTTCATGCTCGGCCCGCTTGACCGCGACGTAGCCTGTGATGAATTTTTGCCCCAGGTATTTCTCGATGGTCTTGCTGTTTTCCATGCGTTCCAGGGCGTCTTCGATGGTCAACGGCAGGCGCAGGTTGCGTCGCTCGTAACCACGGCCCACCACCGGCGCACTCGGGTTATGGCCTTCGACCATGCCGATGTAGCCGCACAACAGGCTGGCGGCAATCGCCAGGTACGGGTTGGCGTCAGCGCCCGGCAGGCGGTTTTCCACGCGGCGGTTCTGCGGGCCGGCATCCGGTACGCGCAGGCCGACGGTGCGGTTTTCTTCGCCCCATTCCACGTTTACCGGCGCCGAGGTGTCGGGCAGGAAGCGGCGGAACGAGTTCACGTTGGGGGCGAATAAAGGCAGCAATTCAGGGATGAATTTCTGCAGGCCGCCAATGTGGTTGAGGAACAGTTGGCTCATGGTCCCGTCTTCATTGGAGAAGACGTTCTTGCCGGTGGCGATGTCGATAATGCTCTGGTGCAGGTGCATCGCGCTGCCGGGCTCGCCGGTCATGGGCTTGGCCATGAAGGTGGCGGCCACGTCGTGCTTGAGCGCGGCTTCACGCATGGTGCGCTTGAACACCAGGATCTGGTCGGCCAGGGACAGGGCATCGCCGTGACGGAAGTTGATTTCCATCTGCGCGGTGCCGTCCTCGTGGATCAGGGTGTCGAGGTCCAGCTCCTGCAGTTCGCACCAGTCGTAGACGTCTTCGAACAGCGGGTCGAATTCGTTGGCCGCTTCTATAGAGAAGGACTGGCGACCGGTTTCCGGGCGGCCGGAGCGGCCAATCGGCGGTTGCAGCGGGAAGTCCGGGTCTTCGCAGCGCTTGGTCAGGTAGAACTCCATCTCCGGCGCCACGATGGGCTGCCAGCCGCGGTCGGAGTAGAGCTTGAGGACTTTCTTGAGCACGTTGCGCGGCGACAGCTCGATCGGGTTGCCTTGCTTGTCGTAGGTGTCGTGGATCACCTGGGCGGTCGGCTCGATGGCCCACGGCACCAGAAATACCGCGTTCTGGTCGGGGCGGCAGATCATGTCGATGTCGGCCGGGTCGAGCAATTCGTAATAGATGTCGTCTTCGACATAGTCGCCGGTCACGGTCTGCAACAGAACGCTCTCGGGCAGGCGCATGCCTTTTTCGGCAATGAACTTGTTGGTCGGCGAGATCTTGCCCCGGGTAATACCGGTGAGGTCGCCAATCATGCATTCGACTTCTGTGATCTTGTGGTCTTTCAACCAATCGGTGAGCTGGTCGAGGTTGTTACTCATAAATGCCTCTGGGCTGGGTTTCCTGGCATCCATTAAAGGCCAGGCGTTGGTTGACGCAGCATCCGCGTCGTTTTTTCATTCAGGGTAGGAGCTTACCTGCCATTTGCCCATGGGTTGCATTCCTCAGGCCAAAGTTGTGCAGAATCATGATCGGCACAGCGGATGAGGGCAGGTCAGTGGCGTAGGAGATGGCAAAAAGGAGATCGGCCGGGCCGTCAAGAATATTGGCCGGTGCCTGGGCATTCACACGGGGCGAACGAGCTGCGGACAAAGCCTGGCTGGAGCAGGCGCAGACGCCGATTGGCGGCAGGTGAAACATGAAGCACCCCGGTATTATTGCTGTTATGGGTTTGAATCGAGCTTAGCCTTGTTCATTTTTTTACACAACACCCCCGTAAAAAATCCTACACGGCCCGCTCAAGCCTGCAGGTCCCAAGACCCCCAAACCCAAAAAACCGCCCCAAAACGCCGCAAAAAAGCCTTCATGGCGCTTTTTTAGGGCAAAAAATGCCTCGCTTGACTTCGGCTAGCCGTTCGGGTTGACTGAAACCAGAAAAGATCAATGATTGATATTTTTAACAACAAAGGTGTTGCATCATGTCGGTACCCCCGCGTGCCGTTCAGCTTAACGAAGCGAACGCGTTCCTTAAGGATCATCCTGAGGTTCTGTACGTAGACCTTCTAATTGCGGATATGAATGGTGTGGTGCGCGGTAAGCGCATCGAACGCACCAGCCTCCACAAGGTTTACGAGAAGGGCATTAACCTGCCTGCCTCTTTATTTGCCCTGGATATCAACGGCTCGACGGTGGAAAGCACCGGCCTGGGCCTGGACATCGGTGATGCTGACCGAATCTGTTATCCAATCCCCGACACCCTGTGCAATGAACCCTGGCAAAAGCGCCCTACCGCGCAACTGCTGATGACCATGCACGAACTTGAAGGTGAACCTTTCTTCGCCGATCCGCGCGAAGTGCTCCGCCAAGTTGTTACCAAGTTTGACGACCTCGGTCTGACCATCTGCGCTGCCTTCGAGCTTGAGTTCTACCTGATCGACCAGGAGAACGTGAACGGCCGCCCACAACCGCCCCGCTCGCCGATCTCCGGCAAACGCCCGCACTCGACACAGGTCTACCTGATCGACGACCTCGACGAATATGTCGACTGCCTCCAGGACATTCTGGAAGGTGCCAAGGAGCAAGGTATCCCGGCGGACGCCATCGTCAAGGAAAGCGCCCCGGCGCAGTTCGAAGTGAACTTGCACCACGTCGCCGACCCGATCAAGGCCTGCGATTACGCGGTACTGCTCAAGCGCCTGATCAAGAACATCGCCTACGACCATGAGATGGACACCACCTTCATGGCCAAGCCTTACCCAGGCCAGGCAGGCAACGGTTTGCACGTACACATCTCCATTCTGGACAAGGACGGCAAGAACATCTTTGCCAGCGAGGATCCCGAGCAGAACGCCGCATTGCGTCACGCGATCGGCGGTGTGCTGGAGACCCTACCCGCCCAAATGGCGTTCCTGTGCCCTAACGTCAACTCCTACCGTCGTTTCGGCGCACAGTTCTACGTGCCGAACTCGCCGTGCTGGGGCCTGGATAACCGCACCGTGGCGATTCGCGTACCCACCGGCTCGTCCGATGCCGTGCGTATCGAACACCGCGTGGCCGGCGCCGATGCCAACCCTTACCTGCTGATGGCCTCGGTATTGGCGGGCGTGCACCACGGCCTGACCAACAAGATCGAGCCGAACGCTCCGGTGGAAGGCAACAGCTACGAGCAGAACGAGCAGAGCCTGCCGAACAACCTGCGCGATGCCCTGCGCGAGTTGGACGACAGCGAGGTGATGGCCAAGTACATCGATCCTAAATACATCGATATCTTCGTCGCCTGTAAGGAGAGTGAGCTGGAGGAGTTTGAACACTCCATCTCCGACCTTGAGTACAACTGGTACCTGCATACCGTGTAAGCGGTTGCTGCAGTTGAAAGAACGCCGCTGGCTTTGGTCAGTGGCGTTTTTTTATGGGTTTATTTTGGGAGATCGGGTTGGCCTCATCGCAGGCAAGCCAGCTCCCACCTTTGACCGAGTTCCAACCTTGAAATGCGTTCCACTGTGGGAGCTGGCTTGCCTGCGATAGCGGCCTGGCAGACAACACAACCTTCCTGCTCATACAATGCCCGCTGCCTTGTAGGAGACATCCATGACCACCCGCCCCGCCACTGTTCGCAAACCCCGCGCCCGCAGCCAGGCCCGGATCGATGCGATCCTCGACGCCGCCCGCACCTTGCTGGCCGCCGAAGGCGTGGCGAGCTTGTCGATCTACAGCGTGGCCGAACGGGCACAGATTCCGCCGTCGTCGGTGTACCACTTTTTCGCCAGTGTGCCGGCATTGCTTGAGGCGTTGACCGCTGACATTCACGCGGCCTTTCGCGCTGCCATCCAGGCGCCCATCGAGCATGAATCGCTCAAGCATTGGCGCGACCTGTCCTACATCGTCGAACAACGCATGCTCAGCATCTACAGCAACGATGCCGCGGCGCGCCAGTTGATCCTGGCCCAGCATGGGTTGACCGAAGTGACCCAGGCTGATCGCCAGCATGATCTGGAATTGGGCGACTTGATGCAGGCGGTATTCAATCGCCACTTTGAAGTACCAACGCTACCGAGCGACGTGGATGTGTTTGCCTTGGCGCTGGAGTTGAGCGACCGCGTGTACGCGCGCTCGGTGCATCAGCATGGGCTGATTACCCCGCGCATGGCGGAGGAAGGGATGCGGGTGTTTGATGCGTATGTGGGGCTTTATTTGCCGGCCTACCTGCCCAAGCGCTGATCGTTCCCACGCTCTGCGTGGGAATACATCCCGTGACGCTCTGCGTCACCTTCGGCACAGCGGGACGCGGAGCGCCCCAGGCGGCATTCCCACGCAGAGCGTGGGAACGATCAGTGGGGTTATCACAACTTGGCAATCGACACCTCAGTGGACTTCACAAAGGCAATCACTTCACTGCCGATCACCAGCTCCAACTCCTTGACCGAACGGGTGGTGATCACCGAGGTGACAATGCCGGACGCGGTCTGCACGTCAATTTCCGACAGCACGTCGCCAACCACGATTTCCTTGATGGTGCCTTTGAACTGGTTACGCACGTTGATGGCTTTAATCGTCATGGTGTTTTTCCTGTGTGGGTTATTGAGCCCAACGCAATTGCGTCGGCAGCGGTGAAACAGGTTCGGGTTCCGGTGGGGAACCGGGTAGCGACAGCACGCGGTTGAGCACTTCGGCTTCCAGTGCGGCCAGGCGGTGTGAGCCACGGGCCCGTGGGCGTGGCAGGTCGATGGTCAGGTCCAGGCCGATTTCGCCGTTTTCGATCAGTATCACGCGGTCGGCAATCGCCACGGCTTCGCTGACGTCGTGGGTCACCAGCAACACCGTGAAGCCGTGCTTGCGCCACAGGTTCTCGATCAGTTGCTGCATCTCGATGCGGGTCAAGGCATCCAGTGCGCCCAGCGGCTCATCGAGCAGCAACAGCCGCGGTTGGTGGATCAACGCCCGGGCGAGTGCCACACGCTGTTTCTGGCCGCCGGACAACGCCGCCGGCCACTCATTGGCGCGCTCGGCCAGGCCGACCGCTTCCAGGGCCTCCAGCGCTTTGGGGCGCCAGTCGCCCTTGAGGCCCAGGCCGACGTTGTCGATGATCTTTTTCCAGGGCAGCAAGCGAGCCTCCTGAAACATCAACCGCGTATCTTCAATCGCCTCGTGCAGCGGCGCGGAGCCGGCCAGCAGCTCGCCGCCACTGGCTTTGTCCAGCCCCGCCAACAGACGCAGCAAGGTACTTTTGCCGCAACCACTGCGGCCGACCACGGCCACGAACTGCCCTGCGGGAATATGCAGGTCGATCTCTTTGAGTACTTCGCGGGTACCAAAGGCCTTGCGCAATTTGCGCACCGCCAGCGGAATACCCTTCAACAAGCGCGGAGGTTGTTGAGCGGTCATGCTGCACCTCCTTTGACTTGATACGCCGGGTGCCAGCGCAGCCACACACGTTCCAGCCCACGGGCTGCCAGGTCGGCCAGTTTGCCGAGGATGGCGTACATGACGATGGCCAGCACCACCACGTCGGTTTGCAGGAATTCACGGGCATTCATCGCCAAGTAACCGATGCCGGAACTTGCCGAGATGGTTTCCGCCACGATCAGCGTCAGCCACATGAAGCCCAGGGCAAAGCGCACCCCCACCAGGATCGACGGCAGCGCGCCCGGCAGGATCACTTGCCAGAACAGGCTGAAACCGGACAAGCCATAGCTGCGCGACATCTCTACCAGCGCCGGGTCGACATTGCGGATGCCGTGGTAAGTGTTCAGGTAGATCGGGAACAAGGTCCCCAGGGCCACCAGGAAAATCTTCGCGGTCTCATCGATGCCGAACCACAGGATCACCAGCGGAATCAGCGCCAGGTGCGGCACGTTGCGGATCATCTGCACGGAGCTGTCGAGCAAGCGTTCGCCCCACTTCGACAGCCCGGTGATAAAGCCCAGGGCCAAGCCGATGCTGCCACCGATCACAAAACCCAGGCCGGCGCGCCAGCCGCTGATGGCCAGGTGCGTCCAGATTTCGCCGCTGACCACCAGGTTAACCCCGGCTTCGATCACTGCACTCGGCGCTGGCAGAATGCGCGTCGACAGCCAACCCGCCGACACTGACAACTGCCACACCGCCAGCAATAAGATCGGCAGCACCCAGGGCGCCACGCGATGGCTGATTTTTTCTAAGTCCATAACGGCACCTCAGCTCTGTGACGCAGCTTTGGGAAGGATGTCGTTGGCAACCATCTCGCCGAACGGGCTGACGTAGCCGGCGCTTTTGGGCAACTCGGGACGTTCGATATCCAGGTGCGGGAACAACAATTCGGCAACCCGATACGACTCTTCCAGGTGTGGATAACCGGAGAAGATAAAGGTATCGATACCCAGGTCCGCGTACTCCTTGACCCGCGCCGCAACCGTCGGGCCATCGCCTACCAGCGCCGTCCCTGCGCCGCCACGTACCAGGCCGACGCCGGCCCACAGGTTGGGGCTGACTTCCAGGTTGTCACGGCTACCGCCATGCAAGGCTGCCATGCGTTGCTGGCCCACCGAATCGAAACGCGCCAGGGACGCCTGTGCGCGGGCGATGGTCTCGTCGTCCAGGTGGGAGATCAGTTTGTCGGCGGCTTTCCAGGCTTCGTCGTTGGTCTCACGCACGATCACATGCAAACGAATACCAAAGCGCACCGTGCGCCCCAGTTTTGCGGCCTTGGCGCGTACCTGCGCGATCTTTTCCGCGACAGCTGCCGGCGGCTCGCCCCAGGTCAGCACCATCTCCACCTGTTCGGCCGCCAGGTCCTGGGCGGCTTCGGAGGAACCACCGAAATACAGCGGCGGGCGTGGCTGCTGGATCGGTGGGTAGAGCAATTTGGCGCCTTTGACGCTGATGTGTTCGCCGTCGTAGTCCACGGTCTCGCCTTCCAGCACACGGCGCCAGATGCGGGTGAATTCCACCGACGCCTGGTAGCGTTCTTCATGGCTCAAGAACAAACCGTCGCCAGCCAGTTCTTCCGGATCGCCACCGGTGACCAGATTGAACAGCGCACGGCCACCAGACAGGCGATCCAGGGTCGCAGCCTGACGCGCGGCCACGGTCGGGGAGATGATCCCGGGGCGCAGGGCAACCAAAAATTTCAAGCGCTGGGTCACGGGGATCAGCGAAGCGGCCACCAACCACGAGTCTTCGCAGGAGCGACCCGTAGGGATCAATACCCCACCAAAACCCAGGCGGTCAGCAGCCTGGGCCACTTGTTGCAGGTAGCCGTGGTCGACAGCGCGGGCGCCTTCGGCGGTGCCAAGGTAATGACCGTCGCCGTGGGTGGGCAGGAACCAGAAAATATTGAGGCTCATGGAGTTGTCTCCTGAATGAAGTCGGATTACGGCGCTTTGGCAACCGCGGCGGGTGGCGTCCAGATCACGTCCTTGATGCTCAAGGGCTTGGGGATCAATTTGAGTTGGTAGAAGCTGTCGGCGATTTTCTGCTGGGCGGCGACCACTTCCGGGGTAAGGAACAGCGCGCCATAGCCCTGGCGTTTCACCGACGTAAGGGTGATTTCCGCCGGCAGGCCGAGCAGTGGGGCGACCTGATCCGTCACTTCCTGCGGGTTGGCCTTAGACCACTCGCCTACCGCACGCACTTCTTCCACCAACGCCTTGATCACTTGTGGGTGTTGTTCGGCGTAGGGCTTGGTGGCGAGGTAAAACTGATGGTTGTCGGCAATCCCGGTGCCGTCTCGCAGGGTGCGCGCTTGCAGTTGCTTCTCGGCGGCGGCCTGGTACGGGTCCCAGATCACCCAGGCGTCCACGCTGCCACGCTCGAACGCGGCACGGGCATCGGCGGGCGGCAGGAATACGGTCTTCACGTCGGTGTACTTGAGGCCGGCGTCTTCCAGGGCACGCACCAGCAGGTAGTGCACGTTGGAGCCTTTGTTGAGCACGACCTTTTTACCCTTGAGCTCGGCCACCGATTTGATCGGCGAGTCCTTGGGCACCAGAATCGCTTCGCTGGTAGGCGCGGGTGGCTCGTAGGCGACATAGAGCAGATCGGCGCCAGCCGCCTGGGCAAACACCGGTGGGGTTTCGCCGGTAACGCCGAAGTCGATGGAGCCGACGTTCAGGCCTTCGAGCAATTGCGGGCCACCAGGGAACTCGGTCCACTGCACCTGCACACCTTGGGCGGCCAGGCGTTTTTCCAGGGTGCCCTTGGCCTTGAGCAGCACCAGGGTGCCGTACTTCTGATAACCGATCCGCAAGGTCTCGGCGGCTTGGGCTTGAACAATGGCGCCGAAGGACACAGCCGCAGCAAAGAGTGCGACCAGACCACGACGCAAGATGACAGTGCGCATGGCGCTCTCTCCAACTGTGCGATTAGGGTTTTGGCTGCACCTGCTTGGCCGTTGTCGGCTGAGTAAGGTGAGGGTTTCCAGCTTTTCGGGGTGAGGCTCAGATGCTCCAGCGAGCACTCAACAAACGTTCATTCAATACGTCAGGGTCCAGCGGTTTTGGCCGGCGCGCCATGGCGCTGTAGAGCTGCTCCAGCGCTTCGTGCAGACGCTGTTCGAGTACCGGCACCAGTTGCGCCTGCACGCTGCCTTCGCCATAGGCGATCTGGCTGTCTTCGGCAAAAATACCGTGGAGCAATTCCTGGGCCTTGAGGGCTGACAGCACCGGCTTCAGGACGTAGTCCACCGCCAGCATGTGGGCGATGCTGCCGCCGGTCGCCATCGGCAGCACCACCTTATGGGCCAGGGCGCGTTCTGGCAGCAGGTCCAGTACGGTCTTCAACGCACCGGAAAATGAGGCCTTGTACACCGGCGTGGCGATCACCAGGCCGTCGGCATTGGCGACTTGTTGCAGCAGGTCAATGACCTTGGGGCTGTCGAAGCGCGCATGCAGCAAGTCTTCAGCCGGGAAGTCCCGTACCTGGTAACTCACCACTTCCACGCCTTGCTGTTGCAGCCACTGACGGGTTTTATCCAGCAAGACCCCAGAGCGGGAACGCTGGCTGGGACTGCCTCCAAGTGTTACGACCAGCATGCAGGAGATTCCTTGAGCAAGTGTCGGCGGTTCGCTGTACGGCGATGGCGCCAAGATGGGATAGACCTTATCAGCAGATTTATATATCTATAAATCTTATTTATTCATTTGTTTATTCCATAAATACATAAGCGTTTAATCAATCGCCAGGCGAAAAAAAAGGCCGTCGAAACGGCCTGAAAACCCCTGCTGTGTGAGACGGTTTGGAAACATGTGTTGTTGATAAGGCCGCTATCGCGGGCAAGCCCGGCTCCCACAGGGGAATGCGGTCAACTGTGGGAGCCGGGCTTGCCCGCGATGGCGATATCAGCCTTAACGATTGGGTTGTGGGGTAAGGCGCAGGTACGGCTTCACCGCGCGGTAGCCCTTGGGAAAGCGTTTCTTGATCTCTTCCTCGTCCTTGAGCGACGGCACGATCACCACTTCATCCCCATCCTGCCAGTTGGCCGGCGTCGCCACCTTGTGGTTGTCGGTCAGTTGCAGGGAGTCGATCACCCGCAGGATTTCATGAAAGTTTCGCCCGGTGCTGGCCGGGTAAGTGATGGTCAGGCGGATCTTCTTGTTCGGGTCGATCACGAACAAGGAGCGCACGGTGAGGGTATCGCTGGCGTTCGGGTGGATCAGGTCGTAGAGGTCCGAGACCTTACGGTCGGCGTCGGCCAGGATCGGGAAGTTGACCACGGTGTTCTGGGTCTCGTTGATGTCTTCGATCCACTTGTGGTGCGAGTCCACCGGGTCTACCGACAGGGCGATGGCCTTGACCCCACGCTTGGCGAATTCATCCTTGAGCTTGGCGGTGAAACCCAGTTCGGTGGTGCACACCGGCGTGAAGTCCGCCGGGTGGGAAAACAACACTCCCCAGCTGTCGCCCAGCCATTCATGGAAACGAATCTTGCCGGCGCTGGAATCCTGTTCGAAGTCGGGGGCGATGTCGCCCAGTCTTAGGCTCATGGTATGGCTCCTGGTGAGTGCTTATGGAGCCCACTGTGCATGGATTTTTGCTGATTTAAAAAGAATAAATATCGATTTATCTAGACGATAAAGGAATATTAAAAATCAGTTCATTGGACTTGGGAACGGCCTGAGGCCAACATCGCTTTCAAGGTTCGAGAAGGCCTTGAGATGCTGCAAAAAGAGGGGTTCAGGAAGGGCTTGCGGGGGTTGAGCCCGACTTGAACAGCAAGACACCTTGCCCGGCATTGCGCCGGGCAAGGTTTTACAGTCTTACAACAGCGGGATCGAGTAGCTGACGATCAAGCGGTTTTCGTCCTGGTTACGCGCGCTGGCGATGTCGCTGCGCCACATAGCGTTTTTCCACGCCACGCCAACGTTCTTCAGCGGACCTTCCGGTACAACGTAGGCAACAGTGATATCACGTTCCCACTCGGACTGGCCGGTGAACTCGGTACGGTTGCTGGAGACGGTGTCGATATGGTCACCCTTGAGGTAAACCACACCCGCGGTCAGGCCAGGTACGCCGACTTTGGCGAAGTCGTAGGAGTAGCGCGCTTGCCAGGTACGCTCGCCGGCACGGGCGAACTTCTGGATCTGCATGTCGGTGGTGATGTAAGCCGACGAGCCGTCACCCTGGTTCAGCCAAGGGAAGTCGCTGCTGCCGTTGCTGACCTGGTAACCGCCACCGAAGGTGTGACCGGCCACCGAGTACAGGAACAGGCCGCTGTACAGGTTGTTGTCGACTTTGCCACGGCCGGAGTTCACGCCGCCGTAGTTGCCCGTCGAGAAGTAAGCGGACTGGTTACCGTTGTTACCATCGTCGGAGCTGTTGAAGTAACGCAGGTCAGACTTCAACACGCCAGGGCCGATAGCCCAGTTGTGGGTCAGGCCCAGGAAGTGTTGCTTGTAGAAATCTTCCAGGTTGCCGTAGTAGTACTGGGCGGTCAGATCCTTGGTGATCTTGTAGTCGCCACCGGCGTAGTAGAACTTGTTGCTCGAACGCCAGTTCACGCCACGGCTGTTGGCGCCGGAGATGGACAGGCTTTCGTTGTTGCTGGAGTTACGGCCCTTGGCCTTTTCGATCTGGCCGGCGACCAGGGTCAGGTCCTTGATGTCGCTGGAGGTGATCTGGCCACCCTGGAAGGTCTGCGGCAGCATACGACCATCGTTGGTGACGATGACCGGCAGCTTAGGCTGCAAGGTACCCAGCTTCAGTTCGGTCTGGGAGATCTTGGCCTTGGCGGTCAGGCCCAGGCTCGAGTAGTTATCAACGGCTTCGCCATTGGACTTGCTCGGGAAGATGGTGCCGCCGTAGGAGCTGGCAGTCGCGCCGTTGGTACCGCCGCCCGAATCCAGGCGAATACCCAACAGGCCGATAGCATCAAGACCGAAGCCAACGGTGCCTTGGGTGTAACCGGAGATGAAACGCAGATCGAAGCCTTGGCCCCATTCTTCGTTGCGGCTCGGGTTGGCCGTGCCTTCGCGGTTATCGGTGTTGATATAGAAGTTACGCAGGCCCAGTGTGGCCTTGCTGTCTTCGATGAAACCGGCAGCGCCTGCTTGCTGGGCGATTGCGCCCAACGTTACAGCCACAGCCAAGGTGGACTTCTTCATGTACCGCTCCTCTCATTTCTAATTTTTGTATTTCTTTGGTCTCGGGTCTGACGCCCTCGATCCACAGATGCGCGATTAGCGCCAGATAGTGACCACCAAGTCAATCGTAACCTTGTGTGTCTACTACCTTCGTCTAATCGCAGTTGATTTGGTCCCTGCAGGGTAATGAGTTTTTCATACACCCAAAAAGAATTATTTCATTCTTTTTCATACGATCCAGGAATAAGACTTTCCGTGAAGCTGGCCGGTCAGGATAGACGCGCCGCTCCATAAGCTAATTCCTAAAGGGTATTTACTGGTGCTTTTTTAGATCGATTAGTGTGGCCGTACGGTTGCATACGTCACTCACGATCAAAAAGGCGACGCCATCATGGCCAAACGCACATCCTCCCGTCAATTTGTTACAGTTTTTGTATCGCTATTACTTTCTTTTGGAGTCAACGCCGCCGACCTGACGGTGGGCTACCAGACCGGCATCGATCCCAGCAAGGTTCCCCAGGCCGACGGCCTCTACGAAAAAGCCATTGGCGAAAAAATCGCCTGGCGCCGCTTCAACAGCGGGCCAGAGGTGGTCACGGCCATCGCGTCGGGTGATGTACAAATCGGCAACCTCGGCTCCAGCCCGCTTGCGGCGGCGGCGTCGCGCAACCTGCCGATTGTGGCGTTTATCGTATCGGCACAGATCAACGCTTCTGAAGCCCTGGTGGTGCGCAACGGCAGTGGCATCGACAAACCCCAAGACCTGATCGGCAAAACCATCGCCACCCCGTTCGTCTCGACCTCCCATTACAGCCTGCTCGGCGCGCTGAAACACTGGGGGCTGAACACCCAGCAAGTCAAAGTGGTGAACCTGCAACCGGCCGAAATTGCCGCTGCCTGGAAACGCGGCGATATTGATGGGGCTTTCGTGTGGTCGCCGGCCCTGGGCGAAATCCGCAAGACCGGCAAAACCCTCACAGACGCGGCGCAGGTGGGCCAATGGGGCGCCCCCACATTTGAAGTGTGGGTGGCGCGCAAGGATTTCGCGCAAAAACATCCTGACGTCGTGGCCAAGTTCGCCAAGGTCACCCTGGATGCCTTTGCCGACTATGCCGCCCACAAAGACAGCTGGACGGTCGATTCGGAGCCGGTGCAGAAAATCGCCAAATTGACAGGTTCGAATGCCGACGACATTCCGGAGCTACTGGCGGGCACGACGTTTCCGGATGCACAGGCACAGCAAACCGCTGCGCTGCTCAAGGGCGGCACGGCAAAGGCGATTGGGGAGACGGCGAAGTTCTTGAAGGAACAGGGGAAGGTGGAGACGGTGCTGCCGGATTATTCGGCCTATGTGACCGACAAATTCATCCCAGAATAAATACAGTCTTCGGTGGGAGCTGGCTTGCCTGCGATGCCAGCAACTCGGTCCTTCAGATAAACCGAGGCGCCGCTATCGCAGGCAAACCAGCTCCCACACAGAGCAGTAATCTTTTATAGGGCCTTTTCGAAGATCTTGGAGTTGCGCTGATAGTTGTACAGCGACGCACGCGCCGACGGTAGGCGATCCACGCTGCTGGGCACAAAGCCGCGTTCGCGGAACCAGTGGGCCGTACGGGTGGTGAGTACAAAGAGGGTTTTCAAGCCCTGCGCTCGTGCACGGGTCTGGATACGTTCGAGTAACACATCGCCGCGCGCGCCGTGGCGGTATTCCGGGTTCACTGCCAGGCACGCCAGCTCGCCCGCATCCGAATCCGCGATCTGATACAGCGCTGCGCACGCGATGATCATGCCTTCGCGCTCGACCACGCTGAACTGTTCGATCTCACGCTCCAGCACTTCCCGCGAGCGGCGCACCAGAATGCCCTGCTCTTCCAGCGGGCTGATCAGATCCAGCAAACCGCCGACGTCTTCAATCGCCGCTTCGCGCACCAGTTCGAATTGCTCCTGGGCCACCAGCGTACCGCCGCCGTCGCGGGTAAACAGCTCGGTGAGCAAGGCGCCATCTTCGGCGTAGCTGACGATATGGCTGCGCCCTACCCCACCCCGGCAGGCTTCGGCAGCGGCATCGAGCAACTCGGCTTGATAGTTGCTGCCCAAGCGTTGCAAGTGCGCGGGCACTTGTTGTGGGCGCAATTCACGCACCAGGCGGCCGTTCTCATCGATCAGACCGGGATCGGCGCCGAACAGCAGCAATTTGTCGGCGCCCAAGTCGATGGCGGCGCGGGTGGCGACGTCTTCGCAGGCCAGGTTGAAGATCTCACCGGTAGGCGAATACCCCAGGGGCGACAGCAGCACGATGGAGCGTTCGTCCAGCAGGCGGTTGATACCCTTGCGGTCGACCCGGCGCACCTCGCCGGTGTGGTGGTAGTCCACGCCTTCAAGCACGCCGATTGGCCGTGCGGTGACCAGGTTGCCGCTGGCCACACGCAGGCGCGAGCCCTGCATCGGCGAGGACGCCATGTCCATGGACAGGCGCGCCTCGATGGCAATACGCAGATGGCCCACCGCGTCGATCACACACTCCAGCGTCGCGGCATCGGTGATGCGCAAGCCTTCGTGGTAAGCCGGGGTAAGGCCGCGTGCTTCAAGGCGGGTTTCGATTTGCGGGCGCGAGCCGTGCACCAGCACCAGGCGCACACCCAGGCTGTGAAGCAGCACCAGGTCGTGGACGATATTGCCGAAGTTGGGGTGGTCCACACCATCGCCGGGCAGCATGACCACAAAGGTGCAGTCGCGGTGGGCGTTGATGTAGGGCGAAGCGTGACGAAGCCAGTTGACGTATTCGGGCATAACACCTGGGCCTGTAATAAAAAGCAGCCAAATAAAGGATCAATCGTGAAAGCGCACAGCGGCTGATGGTTATCGTCGGAACAGGCTTGGCGACACGCTCACTCTCCTTATGTACGAATGGGCAGGGGTAAATTTATGCAGGTTTCAGGCAGTAGTGTTCGATCAGTTCCCGCAATAGACGCACTGTAGGCGTCAAGCGTGACATTTCAAGGTATTCGCCCGGCTGGTGGGCGCAGGCAATGTCGCCAGGGCCGAGCACCAGGGTTTCGCAACCGAGGCGCTGAAGATAAGGCGCTTCGGTGCCGAACGCTACTGCTTCGGCACGATGACCGGTCAAACGTTCCGCCACCCGCACCAGCTCGGCGTCTTCGGGCTGCTCAAAGGGTGGCACTGCGGGGAACAACGGCGCGTAGTCGATCTTGACCTTATGCCGCTCGGCCACGGGTTCGAGCTTCTGGCGGATCGCGGCGCGCAACACCTCGGGGTCCATGCCCGGCAGAGGGCGCAGGTCGAACTCCAGGGAGCACTGGCCACAGATGCGGTTGGGGTTGTCGCCGCCGTGAATGCAGCCGAAGTTCATGGTCGGCTGCGGCACGCTGAATTGCGCGTTGCGGTACTCGCGCTGCCACGCCAGGCGCAGGCCGCGCAATTCGCCGATGGCGTCATGCATGGCTTCCAGGGCGCTGTGGCCTAGGCTTGGGTCCGACGAGTGGCCGCTGCGCCCGAGGATGTCGATGCGCTCCATCATCACGCCTTTGTGCAGGCGGATCGGCTTGAGCCCGGTCGGCTCGCCGATCACCGCTGCGCGACCCAGCGGGCGCCCCGCCTCGGCCAGCGCACGGGCACCGGACATGGAGCTTTCCTCGTCACAGGTGGCAAGAATCAACAGCGGCTGCTTGAAGGGTTGGTCGAGCAGCGGCAACACCGCTTCGATGACCAAGGCGAAGAAACCCTTCATGTCACAACTGCCCAGCCCTACCCAGCGGCCATCGACTTCCGTCAGCTTGAGCGGGTCGGTTTTCCACAGCGCCGCGTCATACGGCACCGTATCGCTATGCCCCGCCAGCACCAGGCCACCAGGGCCGCTGCCAAAACTGGCCAACAGGTTGAATTTGCCGGGGCTGACGTGTTGGATATCGATGGCAAAGCCCAGGTCGCCCAGCCAAGCGGCGAGCAGGTCGATCACCGGGCGGTTGCTCTGGTCGAGAGACGCCTGGGTGCAACTCACCGACGGCGCGGCGATCAAGGCGGCGAACTGCTCTTTCATGGACGGTAACGGCATGCGCGGTCTCCCAACTTCCCGGATGAACCTCACTATAGAGGCATCTGCGCAACACAATAAACCGTTGCGGCGCGTTGCCGGGCTCAGTCCTGTACACTGCACGACCTTGGCAGCCACACTTTTCCCCGGCTGCGCTCCCGATCCTGGATTTTCCGGCCATGCAGAAAGAAACCGAAATCAAGCTACGCGTCAGCCGCGAAACACTCGCCGCGCTGCGTGAGCACCCGTTACTGAAAAAACGCAACAAAAGTGGCTGGGAACGCCGTGAGTTGATGAACCAGTACTTCGACACCCCCGAGCGCGACCTGGCCCAGGCCAAGGTTGCCCTGCGCCTGCGCAAGGACGGTGACGACATCATCCAGACCCTCAAGACCCGCGGCCAAAGCGTCGCCGGCTTGTCGGAACGCAACGAATACAACTGGGACCTGCCCAAAGCCAAGCTCGACGTGAAGAAACTCGATGGCGAGTGCTGGCCCGAGCAACTGGCCGAGTTGGACAAAAAGACCCTCAAGCCGATCTTCACCACCGACTTCGTGCGTGAACGCGCCGAGATCGCTTGGGGCCGTGGCAAAGCCAAGGTGGTGATCGAAGCCGCCCTGGACTTGGGCCACGTGGTGGTCGGCAAGCAGAAGGAAGAAATCTGCGAGCTGGAACTGGAATTGCGCGAAGGCGAACCGGCAGCCCTGCTGGAGTTGGCCGCCGAACTGGCCGCGACCCTGGCCCTGATGCCGTGCGACATCAGCAAGGCCGAACGCGGCTATCGCCTGTATGACGCCAGCAGCTACTCCCTGAGCCTGCCGGCGCCACAGATCCACGCCGAAATGCCATTGGACGATGCGTTCGCCGCGATCCTGTGGCACCTGCTGGGCAGCAGCCAGCGCCTGGCCGAGCAATACCGCTTCAATGGCCACTGGCGCCTGCTGCAGGACTGGGTCGAGAACCTTGGTGAATTGCGCGCCCTGATCGGCAGCCTCGGCCAGGCCGCGCCGCGCCAATCCACCAGCGAACTGCGCAGCGCCCTGGATGCGTTGCTGGAAGACTGGCGCCCGCTGGTCCAGGCCGGTGACGACGATGAAGACATTCGCAAAGCCGCGCCAGAGCAGTTCATCGAAGAGCTGCAAGACGTGCGCTGGGGCCTGTTCTCACTCAACCTCTCGCGCTGGTTGCTGGCTCGCACCTGGACGGCCGAACGTAACGTGCGTGGCAACCGCCAGGGCGCTGCGCAAATCACCAACTGGCTGCCACGCCTGTTGGCCGACGACGCCGTCGCCCTGCAACTGCAGCGCTACCAGCAACAGCCGGAAGACCTCGCCGAGCAACTGCCGCGTATCGAACGCATCCAGGCCTGGCTGCACCATGCGCGCCACGTGGTGGACATTCCTGAGCTGGACCGCTTGTACGGCGAGCTGAACAAGCTGGCGCACCTGGCCAACGGGCCGATTACCGATGAATCCCTGGATGCGCGTATGCACCAGGCGATTGCGGTGTATCAGAATCGTGCTTGGAAGACCCTTCTGCGCCTGTAAGTCCCTCTACCTGTAGGAGCGAGCTTGCTCGCGAAAAACCCGAGAGCGATGTGGGGAGCCAGGCTTCCCGCGTTATCGTTAACGATCTTCGCGAGCAAGCTCGCTCCTACAAGCGCAATACTGGCAGGCTGGTGGTGGACTTGATCTCCGACAGCGCCACAATCGAGTTGACCTCCTGAATCCCCGGCACCATCGAAAGCTTCTCGAAGAAAAACCGCTCATACGCCTCGATATCCGAGGTGACGATACGCAGCAGAAAATCCACCGCCCCCATCAGCACATAGCACTCCAACACTTCCGGAAACCCGCGAATCGCCTCGGTGAACTCGGTGAAATTGGAGCGACCGTGAGCGTTGAGTTTGACCTCGGCGAAAATCTGCGTGTTGAGCCCGATTTTCTTGCGGTCCAGCAGGGTGACCTGGCCGCGGATCACGCCCTCTTCCTTGAGCCGCTGAATGCGCCGCCAGCACGGCGACTGCGACAGGCCGACCTGCTCGGCAATCTGTGCGCTGGAGAGCGAGGCGTCCTCTTGCAGCAAGGCCAGGATGCGGCGGTCGTAGGCGTCCAACTCACTGTGCATAAACGTACCCGTTAATAGGCTGATATTGAATTGATTGAGTCGATTTATCGCCAAACAGACTCATCTTAGATAAGAAATCTCCCGAGGCGAATGTAAAAATTCCCCCAGTCGAATTTGGAGAGTCAGCATGCACGCCGTCGAAACCGCCTACCCTGCTACCCGCGTCGATGCGTGGGCGGCCAATAGCAGCCACTGCCAGGCGCACTATCACATCGTCGCCGAGGCCGAACCGGACGTGCTGTGCCGGGTGCTGAACTACTTCGCGCTGCAATTGCTCACGCCCACCCAGGTCAGCGTGAACCGGGAAGCCGACCTGCTGAGCATCGATATCGTGATGACCGGCCTGAGCTGGCACCGCGCCCAAGTGATCGGTGAAAAGATTCGAAACCTGATCAGCGTCTGCACCCTGGAGCTGTGGTCGGCTGATTCCGAGCGGCCCCAAGCGCTGGCGGCGATGGCGCAGTAAAAACCTGAAATACACGCGCAAGCAGGATCTTCAGCGGCTGGCTAGCCTGGGATTACACCCCAAGCCGCCAGGAAAACCTGCATGTCCGTCACCGCTCACGATCACCCCTTGGAACTGCAGCAATTGTTGCCGGCGTTGGTCGAGCAAGGGCTGATCACGGCGCAGGCAGCGCAAAAGGTTGCGCCAGCGCCCGGCAGCCAGCATCCCCTGGAATGCATCGCAGCCCAGGGCCCTTGCCTGGAGACCTTGACCCAATGGCTGGCCCGGCAGGTCGGCCAGCCTTACCTGCGCATCGACCCGTTGAAGATCGACGTGGCGGCCGTGGTGCCCTTGATGTCCCACGCCTTTGCCCAGCGCCACGGCATTCTTGCAGTCGCCGTGGATGCCCGCAGCGTAACGGTCGCCAGTGCCCAACCCCATATCACCACTTGGGAAGCCGGGCTGTCCCAGGTGCTCAAACGCACAATCAAGCGGGTGGTTGCCAACCCCCGGGATATCCAACGCTGTATCAACGAGTTTTACCGCTTGGCCAAGTCCGTCAGCGGCGCGGATCAAAAGATGACGGCGCCTGGCAATGTCGACTTGCTCAGCCTCGGCGCCAGCGACAAGGAGCCGGATGCCAACGACGCGCATATCGTCAACATTGTTGACTGGCTGCTGCAATACGCCTTTGGCCAACGGGCCAGCGATATCCATATCGAGCCCGGCCGCGACCAGGGTCGGGTGCGCTTTCGCATTGATGGGCTGCTGCATGACGTCTATCAATTTCCCCCGCAGGTCACCATGGCCGTGGTCAGCCGCCTGAAAAGCCTGGGGCGGATGAACGTGGCCGAGAAACGCAAACCCCAGGATGGCCGCGTCAAGACCCGGAACCCTGCGGGTATCGAGGTGGAATTGCGGCTTTCGACCCTGCCCACGACATTCGGCGAAAAGCTGGTGATGCGAATTTTTGACCCTCAGGTGCTGCTCAAGGATTTTGACCAGCTGGGTTTGTCCAACGCCGACCAGCAACGCTGGCACGCCATGACGCGACGCACCGACGGCATCATCCTCGTCACCGGCCCAACCGGCTCGGGCAAGACCAGCACCCTCTACACCACCCTCAGGCAACTGGCGACCCGCGAGGTCAACCTGTGCACGGTGGAAGACCCGATTGAAATGTTCGAGCCGGCCTTCAACCAGATGCAGGTCCAGCACAACATCGACCTGACGTTCGCCAGCGGTATTCGCGCCCTGCTGCGCCAGGACCCGGACATCATCATGATCGGCGAAATCCGCGACCAGGAAACCGCAGAGATGGCTATCCAGGCCGCGCTGACCGGGCATCTGGTGCTATCGACCTTGCACACCAACGACGCGCCCAGCGCCATCAGCCGCCTGCAGGAGCTGGGTATTGCTCACTATTTGATCAAAGCCACGCTCATAGGCGTGATGGCGCAGCGCCTGGTGCGGGTTCTGTGCAGCCACTGCAAGCGCCCCGCGGGCCAGGAGGACGCTGGCGGCTACCAGGCTGTCGGCTGTGCGCAATGCCGTGACAGCGGTTATCGAGGCCGGGCCGGGCTGTATGAAATCATGCTCATGGATCCGGCGCTCCAGGCGCTGGTCACCCCGGGCGCGGACGTGCAAGCCCTGCGCCGTGGGGCACTGACGCAGGGCATGAGCAGCCTGCGCATGGCCGGCATCGAGAAAGTGAAGGCCGGGCTGACCACGATGACGGAGGTGTTGCGGGTCACGCCTGGGGATTCAGAAACAAATCCTTTGTTTGTTGGGCCATGAAACCGTCTTTATCCGTGACCAGACCGTTACAATCGGCCTAATGTCATTCACTGACACCTTCAGATAGGGAATCGCTATGCAGATCGGAACCGTACTGCTTCTTTTCGTGGGCTTGGCCATCGCCATCCTGTTCATGGGGTTCAAAGTGGTGCCCCAGGGCTACCAATGGACCGTCGAGCGTTTCGGCCGCTACACCAACACCCTCAAGCCTGGCCTGAATATCATCATCCCGGTCATGGACCGCATCGGTCGCAAGATCAACGTGATGGAAAGCGTGCTGGATATCCCGCCTCAAGAAGTCATCACCGCCGACAATGCCACAGTGCAGATCGATGCCGTGTGCTTCTTCCAGGTGGTCAACACCGCCCAGGCCGCCTATGAGGTCAACAACCTCGAACATGCTATCCGCAACCTGCTGCAGACCAATATCCGTACCGTACTCGGCTCCATGGAGCTGGACGCCATGCTGAGCCAGCGTGACGGCATCAACGAGAAACTCCTGCGCACCGTGGATGAAGCCACTGCGCCATGGGGCATCAAGATCACCCGTATCGAGATCAAAGACATCAGCCCGCCCGCCGACCTGATGGCCGCCATGTCCGGCCAGATGAAAGCCGAGCGAATCAAGCGTGCACAGATCCTAGAAGCAGAGGGCCTGCGGGCGTCGGCGATCCTGACAGCCGAAGGCAAGAAGCAGGCGCAGATCCTTGAAGCCGAAGGCAGCCGCCAGGCCGCGTTCCTGGAATCCGAGGCGCGCGAGCGCCAGGCCGAAGCCGAAGCGCGGGCGACGCAAGTGGTGTCCGAAGCCATTGCGTCGGGTAACGTGCAGGCGGTGAACTACTTCGTCGCGCAAAAATACATCGACGCCCTGGGCAAGCTTGCATCGGCCAACAACAGCAAGGTCATCCTGATGCCGCTGGAAGCCAGCCAGGTGATTGGCGCCGTGGGCGGTATCGGCGAAATCGTCAAGGCAACCTTCGGCAACCAGAAAGGCTGAGGCCAACACCATGTGGGACTTTTTGCTGCATTTGTCGTTCTGGGACTGGTTGGCACTGGGCACCGTGCTGTTGATTCTCGAGGTGTTCGGTGCCGGAGGCTACCTGCTGTGGATGGGCATCGCCGCCGCTGCCGTGGGCGTGATCAAGTTCCTGTTCCCACCGCTGGGGCTGGAATGGCAACTGCTGCTGTTTGCGATGTTGTCGATACTGACCGCCGTGTACTGGTGGAAACGCCAACGCAGCAGCGCCAAGGCCAGCGATCAACCGGGGTTGAACGAGCGCGGTTCGGAGTTGGTAGGGCGCACGTTCGTGGTGCATCAAGCCATTGTGGATGGCCGCGGCAAGGTCAAAGTCGGCGATGGCGTGTGGATGGTCACCGGTGCCGACGCCCCCGTGGGCGCTCAAGTCCGCGTGGTAGGGCAGGATGGGGTGATTTTAAAGGTTGAAACTGTTTAGTCAGTGATGGAACTGGATCGGGTTAACTACAATCAAAACGTACAGATAACCCACCGGAGTCACCCATCATGCGTCTCAAATATGCTGTCGCAACCCTCGCTGTGCTTTCCCTACCTGTCGGCTCAGCCATGGCCGATAGCTTCTGGCGTAATGTCATCTCGTCGGGCGCCACCACTGGCTCGACTTACCTGACGTTCAAGGACCACAAGCTGGTGGTCGCCGCCCAAGACGACGCAGGCAGCTTCGTCGCCAGCGACGGCGGCATTCGCGGCCCGTACCTGGAAGCGGCCATGCAGAAGGTCCGCGCCGATAACCCTGGCCTCCAGGCCACGGACATGGAACTGGCTAACGCCATCCTGGCTAAGAATGCTGTCACCGAGTAACACTGCCCTCATAAAAAATGCCGCTTTTTCAAGCGGCATTTTTTTGCCTGCTGCATGACGAATCGTTCATGGATGACAGGCTATATTCAGTCTCAGCGTGCAACCATGCCCCACTGACACGTGTATTTTTCATTGCCTACCTGAAACGGATGCCTTCTTCGTCATGAGCCAACAGCCTTTCCTGCCGTTTTCCAAACCGACCATTGATGAAGCCACCATCGCGGCGGTCGGCGATGTTCTGCGTTCTGGCTGGATCACCAGCGGGCCAAAGGTGCAGGCGTTCGAAGCACAGTTGTCGGAGTATTTTGGCGGCCGTCCGGTGCGCACCTTCAACTCGGGCACCTGCACCATGGAGATCGCCTTGCGCATCGCTGGAATCGGGCCTGGGGATGAAGTCATCACCACCCCAATCTCCTGGGTTGCCACGGCCAACGTGATTCTCGAAGTCGGCGCCACTCCGGTTTTTGCCGATATCGACCCGGTGACGCGCAATATCGACCTGGCCCAGGTGGAAGCTGCCATTACCCCGCGCACCAAGGCGATCATCCCGGTCTACCTGGCCGGCTTGCCCCTGGATATGCCGATGCTCTACGCGCTGGCCAACAAGTACAACCTGCGCATTGTCGAAGATGCTGCCCAGGCCCTGGGTTCCAGCTGGGATGGGGAGCGTATCGGCGCAACCGGCGACTTCGTGTCTTTCAGCTTCCAGGCGAACAAGAACATCACGTCGTCCGAAGGCGGCTGCCTGGTGTTGAACAATGCCGAGGAGGCCCGTCTGGCTGAGAAGTATCGCCTGCAAGGCGTCACCCGCAGCGGCTTCGATGGCCTGGATGTGGATGTGCTGGGTGGCAAGTTCAACATGACCGACATTGCCGCCGCCATCGGCCTGGGGCAATTTGCGCACATCGAGAAGATCACCGCCCATCGTCAGAACCTGGCACGGCACTATTTCAAGTGCTTGGGCAGCGATTTCGAAACGCAGTACGGCGCGCAACTGCCGCCGGCAGACTTCGAAAACAGCAACTGGCACCTGTTCCAACTGGTGTTGCCGGAGCGCCAGGATGGCCTGCCGGCCCGTGCGACGTTCATGGAACAGATGCAGGCCCACGGCGTGGGTATCGGCTATCACTACCCACCGATCCACCTGCTGAGCCTGTATCGGGCACAGGGTTTCAAGGAAGGCATGTTCCCGGTGGCAGAGCGTGTTGGGCGTTTGATCGTGTCGTTGCCGATGTTCACGGCGATGACAGAGGCGGATGTGGAGCGGGCTGTAGCGGCGGTTAAAACTGTATTGAAAAGAGACTGATCACAACAAATCAACTGTGGGAGCTGGCTTGCCTGCGATGCTGGCACCTCGGTGTATCGGTGATACCCGGGTGATTCAATCGCAGGCAAGCCAGCTCCCACATTGATTTGTGTCGTTGCAACTATGGGGTTTATTCGCCGATGGCGGCTTTGTAGCCGGCGGCATCCAGCAGCTTGTCCAGCTCGGCCTTGTCGCTTGGCTTGAGCTTGAAGATCCACGCGCCATACGGGTCAGAGTTCAGCAGCTCAGGGCTGCCACTCAGCTCTTCGTTGACAGCAATCACTTCGCCGGCAACCGGCGAGTAGATATCCGAGGCGGCTTTCACCGACTCAACCACACCCGCCTGGCCTTGCGCTTCAAAATTGGCACCTACTTCCGCCAACTCAACAAACACCACATCACCCAAAGCTTCCTGTGCATGGTCGGAGATCCCGACGGTCACGGTGCCGTCAGCTTCCAGACGAGCCCATTCGTGACTTTCGGCAAAACGCAGGTCGGCAGGGATATTGCTCATAGTCTGTGTCCTCAAGATGAAATGTCAGCGGCCTTTGGCCTGCCGGAATTGGTTAGATCAAGGTTTTGCCATGGCGCACGAAGGTCGGTTTGACCACTCGAACCGGATACCACTTGCCGCGGATTTCCACTTCGGCCCGGTCGGCAGTCGCCGTCGGCACACGCGCCAGCGCAATGGATTTGCTTAGCGTAGGCGAGAAACTACCACTGGTGATCTCTCCTTCGCCAACATTGGCGATACGAACCACCTGATGAGCACGCAGCACACCCCGTTCTTCGAGGACGAGCCCCACCAGTTTGAACTGCACGCCGGCCGCCTTTTCTGCTTCCAGCGCGGCGCGGCCAATGAAGTTACGCTCGACAGGTTCCCAGGCGATGCTCCAGGCCATGTTGGCCGCCAGGGGCGAGACGGCCTGGTGAATATCCTGGCCATACAGATTCATGCCGGCCTCCAGGCGCAAGGTGTCGCGCGCACCGAGGCCGATGGGGGAAATGCCAGCGCCTACCAGGTCGTTGAAAAAGCCCGGAGCCTGATCGGCCGGCAGCACGATTTCGAGGCCGTCTTCGCCGGTATAGCCGGTGCGGGCGATATACCAGTCGCCGTCGGCCCGGCCTTCGAACGGTTTGAGCTGATGGATCAGGATGCCACGGGACTGGGTCACCAGTTCGGCAATTTTTTGCCGGGCGTGGGGGCCTTGGATGGCGAGCATGGCCAACTCGGAGCGCTCATGCAGTTGCACTGCGTAGCTGCCCAGTTGCGCCTGCATCCAGGCCATGTCCTGATCGCGCGTGGCGGCGTTGACCACCAGGCGGTAACCAGTTTCGGTGCGGTAGACGATCATGTCATCCACCACCCCGCCCTGCTCGTTGAGCATGGCGCTGTATAACGCACGGCCACAGCCGTGCAGTCGGTCGACATCATTGGCCAGCAGGTACTGGAGCCATTCCTTGGCCTGGGGGCCGGTGACATCGATTACGGTCATATGAGATACATCGAAGACCCCGCAGTCGCGCCGCACCTGGTGGTGTTCTTCAACTTGCGAGCCGTAATGCAAAGGCATATCCCAACCGCCAAAATCGACCATTTTCGCGCCGAGGGCGAGATGCAGGTCATACAGAGGCGTACGCTGTCCCATGGGTTTCTCCTTCCGGGCTTGGCGAAGGCGCGCAGAGCTGCCACTTGCGCCGAACACCTTGTACTACAAGGCCCGCAGCCACATACAGCAGGTCGATCCGAAAGACGGAGCGCACCGAATGCCGCGCATTGTAGCCTCAAGCCGTAGGACTGGCACCTAACCGATTTGCCGAGCCGAGCGACGGATCAGCCCGATGACCGGCAACAAGCCGACCAGCACAAGGGTCAGCGCCGGCAAAGACGCCCGCGCCCATTCGCCTTCACTGGTCATTTCAAAGATCCGCACCGCCAGGGTATCCCAGCCAAACGGGCGCATCAGCAAGGTGGCCGGCATTTCCTTGAGCACATCCACAAACACCAGCAGCGCTGCGCTCAACGTGCCCGGCAGCAATAACGGCAGATACACTTTGCAAAACAGTCGTGGGCCGCTCACCCCAAGGCTGCGTGCCGCTTCGGGCAAAGACGGCCGGATGCGCGCCAGGCTGTTTTCCAGCGGCCCGTAGGCCACCGCCAGGAACCGCACCAGATACGCCAGCACCAGTGCCGACAGGCTGCCCAGCAGCAAAGGCTTGCCCGCCCCGCCCAGCCATCCGGAGAGCGGCACCACCAACTCGCGGTCCAGGTAACTGAACGCCAGCATGATCGACACCGCCAGCACCGAGCCCGGCAAGGCATAGCCGACATTGGCCAGGCTGATACCGGAGCGAATCGCGCGGGTCGGCGCCAGACGATTGGCAAAGGCCAGTATCAGCGCCACGCTGACCGTGATCAGGGCTGCGATCCCGCCCAGGTAGAGGGTATGCACGATCAGCCCGGTGTACCGCTCATCCAGGTCGAAACGGCCACGCTGCCAGAACCACGCCACCAGTTGCAGCATCGGAATCACGAACGCACAGGCGAAAACCAGACTGCACCAGGCGCTGGCCGCCACGGCCTTGAACCCGCGCAAGTGGTACAACGCCTTGCCCCGCGGGCGCTCATTGCTCGGTCGGCTGGCCCCGCGCGCGCGCCGTTCGCCATACAGCACCAGCATCACCACCAGCAGCAGCAGGCTGGCCAGTTGCGCGGCGCTGGACAGGCTGAAAAAGCCGTACCAGGTTTTATAGATAGCGGTGGTGAAGGTGTCGAAGTTGAACACCGAGACCGCGCCAAAATCCGCGAGTGTCTCCATCAACGCCAGGGCCACACCGGCACCAATCGCTGGCCGCGCCATTGGCAATGCCACGCGCCAGAACGCTTGCCATGGCGATTGCCCCAGTACCCGCGCCGCTTCCATCAAGCCTTTGCCCTGGGCCAGGAACGCGCTACGCGCCAGCAGGTAGACATAGGGATAGAACACCAACACCAATACGATAACCACGCCGCTGGTGGAGCGCACCCGTGGCAAACGCAGCCCGGTGCCGAACCACTCGCGCAGCAGGGTTTGCACCGGCCCGGCAAAATCCAGCAGGCCCACGAACACGAAGGCCAACACATAGGCAGGGATTGCAAAGGGCAACATCAATGCCCAATCGAGCCATCGCCGCCCGGGGAATTCGCACAGGCTGGTCAGCCAGGCCAGGCTGACGCCCAGCAGCGTCACGCCCAGGCCGACCCCAAGCACCAGGGTCAAGGTGTTGCCCAGCAAGCGGGGCATCTGAGTGTCCCAGAGGTGCGACCAGATCTGCGGGTCAATGCTTTGCCAGGACAGCAGCAGCACGCTCAGCGGCAACAGCACCAGGGCGGCGACGCTGAAGACCGGCAGGTACCAGCGACGTTGGGCGGGGTGGGCCAAGGAAAAGCTCTCAGAAAAATAAAGATGTTGAAGCTGCCGCTAACCAATGTGGGAGCTGGCTTGCCTGCGATACAAGCACCTCGGTGTATCAGTGATACCGAAGTGATGCAATCGCAGGCAAGCCAGCTCCCACAGTTGAGCGGCGCGGCTTCAGTTCCAGCCAGCGCGATCCATAAGGCGAATCGCCTCGGCCTGGCGCTTGCCTGCCACTTCCACCGGCAAGGTATCGGCCACAAACTTGCCCCAGGTCGCCACTTCCGCCGATGGCGGTACCGCCGGGTTGGCCGGGAACTCTTGGTTGACGTCGGCGAAGATCTTCTGTGCCTCAGGCGTGGTCATCCACTCCACCAGCGCCTTGGCTGCTTCCGGGTGCGGCGCGTGCTTGGTCAGACCGATGCCGGAGAGGTTCACGTGCACACCGCGATCGCCCTGGTTCGGCCAGAACAATTTCACCGCCAGGTCTGGCTTCTGTTTGTGCAGGCGACCGTAGTAATAGGTGTTGACGATACCCACGTCGCATTGCCCGGCGTTGATGGCCTCCAGCACGGCGATGTCATCGGAGAACACGTCGGTGGAGAGGTTATTCACCCAACCCTTGATGATTTCTTCGGTCTTGGTCGCGCCATGGGTTTCGATCAACGTGGCGGTCAGCGACTGGTTATAGACTTTTTTCGCCGTGCGCAGGCACAGGCGGCCTTCCCACTGCTTGTCGGCCAGGGCTTCGTAGGTGGTCAGGTCGCCCGGTTTTACCCGGTCGGTGGAGTAGGCGATCGTTCGCGCACGCAGGCTCAAACCGGTCCAGGCGTGGGCCGATGAGCGATATTGCAGAGGAATGTTCTTGTCGATGACAGGCGAGGTGAACGGTTGCAGGATGCCCATCTGCTCGGCCTGCCAGAGGTTGCCGGCGTCAACGGTGAGCAGCAGGTCGGCGGTGGCGTTCTCGCCCTCGGCCTTGATGCGCTGCATCAACGGGGCTTCCTTGTCGGTGATGAACTTGACCTGCACGCCGGTCTTTTTGGTGTAGGCGTCGAATACGGGCTTGATCAGCTCGTCGATACGCGAGGAGTAGACCACGACTTCGTCGGCCGCCTGCGCGGTGGTGCTGCCGATCAGGGTGAGTGCCAGGGCAGTCAGGAGGCGCTTGGGTGCCAACATGGGTGCGGTCTCTCATTTGCAAATGGAGGGCAAATGATAAGGACTCACATTTGGTAACGCTTGGTGGAGGCGTTACCAGATGTTGCACAGCCAGAATATGCGCTGGAGCTGACGGCCTCATCGCGGGCAAGCCCGGCTCCCACAGAGGGTTGTATTGTCAGGTCAGGGTTTGGCGAGTTCGGGGAGATCGCCAGTCAGCCCCAGCGCCTGGCGCACGAACACTGCCTTGGCTTCGGGCATCTGGTCGACGATTTTCAAACCCGCGTTGCGCAGCCAGCGCAGCGGCAGTTGATCGGCCTGGAACAAGCGCTCGAAGCCTTCCATTGCCGCCATCAGCGCCAGATTGTGGGGCATGCGGCGTCGCTCGTAACGGCTCAGCACTTTCACATCGGCCAGGCGCTCGCCGCGCTCGGTCGCCGCCAGCAGCACTTCGGCCAGCACGGCCGCATCGAGGAAGCCCAGGTTCACGCCCTGCCCTGCCAACGGGTGGATGACGTGGGCGGCGTCGCCGATCAATGCCAGGCCTTCGGCCACATAGCGTTTGGCATGGCGCTGGCGCAACGGTACGCACACACGCGGGTCAGCACTGACCACGGTGCCCAGGCGCCCTTCGAAGGCACGTTCCAGTTCGCGGCAGAAGCGTTCATCATCCAGCGCCATCAAGCGCTCGGACTCAGCAGGCGTGGTCGACCAGACAATCGAGCACCAGTCTTCCTGCCCATCGCGCACCAGCGGCAGGAACGCCAGCGGGCCGGTGTCGGTGAAGCGTTGCCACGCGGTGCGCTGGTGCGGCTGGCTGCTGCGCACGCTGGTGACGATGGCGTTATGCAGGTAATCCCATTCGCGGGTAGGTGTACCGGTCAGGCGGCGTACGGCGGAGTTGGCCCCGTCGGCGGCCACCACCAGCGGCGCGCGCAGCTTGCGGCCGTCGGCCAGGGTCAGCAACCAGTCATCGCCAGAGCGGCGCATCTGTTCCAGGCGTGCATTGGCCAGCAGGCCTAGGTCGCAGTCATGCAGGCGATCGAGCAAGGCATCCTGCACCACGCGGTTTTCGACGATATGCCCAAGCACCTCGGCATGCACACTGGCCGCCGAGAAGTGGATCTGCCCGGTGCCGCTGCCGTCCCATACCTGCATTTCGCCATAGGGGCTGGCACGCCGCTCTACGATGCCGTCCCATACGCCCAGGCGTTCAAGAATGCGCTGGCTGGCCGCCGACAACGCGCTCACCCGCGGTTCAAACGCCGCAGCCGGCTCAAACGGCTTGACGCTCAATGGGCTGCCGTCGAGCAGCAGCACCTGCAGGCCACTGCCCTGCAACGCCAGCGCCAGGGCGCTTCCGACCATTCCGGCCCCGACAATCAGCACATCTGCGCGCATGTCCATATTCAAGCCTTGTCTCGTGTGCGGCACAGGCCGCAAGTAAAGGTGTGGTCCGCTTCAAACATCGGAACGCGTGCCCAGGCCCATGGCCTGACGGGCGAACCAGCGTTTGGCCGGTGGCAACAGGTCGAGGCCGAGCAAGCCCATATTGCGGCCCAGCGCCACCAATGGCTGAGCACTGCCGAACAGGCGCGTGACCTGGTCGGAGAAGCCTACGGTGAGTTGCTGGTCCAGGCGCTGGCGCTCGCGATAGCCTTGCAACGTCGCCAGGTCACCCGGCACCGCCGGCCCGGCCAACAGCGCTTCGGCCAAGGCACTGGCATCGCGCAGGGACAGGTTGAACCCCTGTCCGGCAATCGGGTGCAGGCTGTGGGCGGCATTGCCGAGAACGGCCAGGTGCGAGCGCACTTGCTCTTCGGCTTCCACCAGGGTCAACGGGTACAGGTGACGGGCGCCCACTTGTTTGAGAGTGCCCAGGCGATACCCGAACACACCCTGCAGTTCGCTCAGGAAGCTACGCTCGTCAAGGCTGGCCAGGCGCTGAGCGTCCATGCCGATGCGGGTCCAGACCAGCGCGCAACGGTTGTCCGGCAGCGGCAGCAAGGCCATGGGGCCTTCATCGGTAAAGCGCTCGAACGCCTCGCCATTGTGGGCTTCGCTCGGGGTGATGTTGGCGATCAGGGCGCTCTGGTTGTAGGGCCGGGTTTTCACGCCAATGCCCAGTTGCTCACGCAAGCCGGAGCGGCCGCCATCGGCCAGTACCGCAAGGTCGCATTCCAGCACGGTTTCATCGTTGAGGGTCAGGCGATAGCCATCGGGCAGCGGCTCCATGCGCGTGACTTCTGCCGGGCAGCGCCAGCTCACCACGTCCTTGTCCAAGCCTTGCCACAGGCATTGGCCGAGCCAGGCGTTTTCCACCACATAACCCAGGGCCGGCACGCCCTCCTCCATCGCGGACAAGCGCGCGGTGGAGAAACGCCCACGGTCCGATACATGGATCTGCTTGATCGGCTCGGCGCGCCGGGAAATGGCTTGCCACAGGCCCAGCCGCTGGTAAATCTGGCGTGCGCCAAACGACAGCGCAGAAGAGCGCGCATCGTAGCTCGGCTGGTAGCTGTCGCCCGGCGCAAAGGGTTCGATCAGCACGATCTTCCAGCCCCGCTCCTTCGCCCCCGCTTGCAATGCCAGAGCCAGGCTGGCGCCCACCAGGCCGCCGCCGATAATCGCCAGGTTGACCCGGCTCATCGGGCAGCCGCCATCAACGCTTCGATCTCGGCAACGGTCTTGGGCACACCGCCGGTCAGGATTTCACAGCCTTGCTTGGTCACTACCACGTCGTCCTCGATGCGCACGCCAATGCCACGCCATTTCTTTGCCACGTTCTGGTTGTCCGGGGAAATATAGATGCCCGGCTCAACGGTCAAGGCCATGCCCACTTCCAGCACGCGCCATTCACCGCCCACTTTGTACTCGCCCACATCATGCACATCCATGCCCAGCCAGTGGCCAGCACGGTGCATGTAGAAGGCGCGGTAGGCTTCGCTGGCGATCAGCTCGTCAACATCACCTTGCAACAACCCCAACTTCACCAGGCCGGCGGTGATGACCTGCACGGTCGCCTCGTGGGCCTGGTTCCAATGTTTGTTCGGCGCGATCTGCTTGAAGGCGGCTTCCTGGGAGGCCAGCACAATCTCGTAGATCGCCTTTTGCTCGGGCGAAAACTTGCCGTTGACCGGCCAGGTACGGGTGATGTCGCTGGCGTAGCAATCGATCTCACAGCCGGCATCGATTAGCACCAGGTCGCCATCCTTGAGCACCGCGTCATTCTGCTGGTAATGCAGGATGCAGCTGTTGCGCCCGGCGGCGACGATGGAGCCATAGGCCGGCATCTTCGCGCCGCCTTTGCGAAACTCGTAATCCAGCTCGGCTTCCAGGCTGAACTCATGCAAACCGGCACGGCTGGCCTGCATCGCCCGCACATGGGCCGCACAGGAAATTCGCGCCGCCTCGCGCATCACCCTCACCTCTGCCGCCGATTTATACAGGCGCATATCGTGAAGCAAATGATCCAGGGCAACGAATTCGTTCGGCGGCTGGGCGCCCAGGTGCGCTTTGGAGCGGATCACGTTGATCCACTCCATCACATGCCGGTCGAACTCTGCATTGCTGCCCATGGCCGAGTACACGCGGTCGCGACCTTCGATCAGGCCGGGCAGGATGTCGTCAATATCGGTAATGGGGAATGCGTCGTCAGCGCCAAAGTCGCGGATCGCGCCCTCGGTGCCGGCACGCAGGCCGTCCCACAATTCGCGCTCGGCATTGCGCTCGCGGCAGAACAGCACGTACTCGCCGTGCTGGCGACCGGGCATTAGCACGATCACCGCTTCGGGTTCGGGGAAACCGCTCAGGTACTGGAAGTCGCTGTCCTGGCGGTAGACATGCTCGACATCGCGGTTGCGGATGGCCACTGCGGCGGCCGGCAGGATCGCGATGCTGTTGGGTTCCATCTGCGCCATGAGCGCCTTGCGGCGCCGGGTGTATTCCGCTTTGGGGATATGGATCATGGGCAGATGGGCTTCCTTTCTCAGTGCAGCGACGGCTTGGGCGCGGCGGGCTCAGCGGACTTGCGGGTCTCGGTGAACAGCAGCAGCGGCGCGACGCGCAGGTATTCCATGACTTCCATGTAGTCGCCTTCGCCGTCTTCGGATTCTTCCAGGGCGTCTTGCACCTGGGAGATGGCCGCCAGGTCCTGCAGCACTTCCTTGGCGTCGGTGCTCAGCTCCAGGCCGCCGGCATTCACGCCGAAACCGTGGAGGAAACCCTGGCACCATTGGCCCAGCGCAGCGGCGCGATCAGCCAGCGGGGCGTCGTCGGTAGGCAGCAGCAGGACCACGGTGACGTCATCACCGGTCAGCTCGCCCTTGACCATTTCTTGCAGGCCGATCAATGCGTTGCGCACATTGTCGGTGGGTTCGGTTTCCAGCAGCTCGGCCACATCGGCCAGCCAGTTGTCGGCATCAAAGCCCACGCCGGTGCAACTGCGGCCCAACAGCACGCCGTGCAGTTCAGCAGGCGAGCATGGATGGCCGCTGGTGCTCAGCAGTTTGGAAAAAGCGTCGTACGGGGAATTCTGAATGGGCATGGTGAGCTAGGCGCCAGACGGCGCAATGTCTAGAATGGAGCGCTGTATCCTAGCACCGGCAGACGCACCAAGACTATCGAGGGCGTCAGATCGTTTATCCTGCAGTTGCCATTCATCAGACAAATCCAGTGGAACCCAATGGAAGACACCGACCTGCAAGCGCTGATGGCCAGACTCGAACTGCTAATTGATCGGGTCGAGCAACTTAAGAGTCAAAACGGACTCCTATTAGCTCAGGAAAAGACCTGGCGCGAGGAACGCGCTCACCTCATTGAAAAAAACGAAATCGCCCGGCGTAAGGTCGAATCGATGATTTCGCGCCTGAAGGCCCTGGAGCAAGACTCATGAGTTCAAGCAATAGCGTTACCGTGCAGATCCTCGACAAAGAATATTCGATCATCTGCCCCCAGGAAGAACGCAGCAACCTGGTGAGCGCTGCCCGCTACCTGGACGGCAAGATGCGCGAAATCCGCAGCAGCGGCAAAGTGATCGGCGCCGACCGCATCGCCGTGATGGCCGCGCTGAATATCACCCACGACCTGCTGCATAAGCAGGAGCGCCCTGACGTACAGGCAAGCGGCTCGACGCGCGAGCAGGTGCGTGACCTGCTCGATCGCGTGGATCTGGTGCTTTCCACCGATTCAGACACACCCAAGGGCTGATTGCCGAGCAGGTTTAAGGTATACTCGCCCCACTCCCTGGCGTGTTTGCCAGTCGGCGATGTCCCTGAGCCGATTCGCACTACCCTGGAAGTTGCACGTTGGGCTGGTGTGCATGTCCGCTAGACGGAAAGCCTTAAAGCCTACTGCTTCTTCCACCTTGAACTTTCGGGTTCAAGGGCTAAGTCGACAGCGGCTCTGTCGGGGAGCCTGAATTTCCCAAACTCAATGCCAGTCCCCGGACTGGCATTGTTTTATGAGCCGAAAATCATGACCGAACCTGCGCCGCTATCTCGTCCGCACCTTCGACGCATGTTGCGCAAGGCCCGCCGCGCCCTCACGCCAAGCGAGCAGCGCCAGGCCGCTCACGGTCTTTACCGGCAACTGGCACAGCACCCGCTGTTTCGCCGGGCCAAACATATCTCTTTATATCTGCCCACGGACGGTGAAATCGATCCGCGCCTGCTGCTGCGTGCAGCCCAGCGCCGCGGCAAAGCCACTTACCTGCCGGTGCTCAGCGCCTGGCCGCGCACCAAGATGGTGTTCCAGCGCGTACGGCCTGGGGATAAGTTGCTGCCCAACCGCTTTCGCATCCTTGAGCCACGGGTCAATGCCCGTCGTCAACGCAAGGTCTGGGCGCTGGACCTGGTGTTGTTACCGTTGGTGGGGTTCGATGATGTAGGTGGGCGCCTGGGCATGGGCGGCGGGTTTTACGACCGCAGCCTGGCCTATCTTGCCCGCCGCCAGAGCTGGCGCAAGCCAACGTTGCTGGGTTTGGCCCATGAATGCCAGAAAGTCGAACGCCTGGCGCAGGCAAGCTGGGATGTGCCGTTGGCGGGGACGGTGACCGATAAGCAGTGGTATGTCGCACAAACGCCGCTGGAAACAGCGGCGCCTTAGTGAATGCTTGAGTTAACGCTTGAACGGTTGTGGCTGCTGCTGAGCCAGTTCAACCGGTGCATCGGTCTTGTTCGACCACAGGCTTTGGGCATAACCGGTGGTCACGACGCCCAGACCAAACAAAATAACCAAAATCCATAGTAAATCCGGCTTACGTTGCATCGATTGCCCCCCTTTCAGGCACCTCGTACACGATGACAACAACGTTCCAAAGTAGTCCGTTGCAGCTGCGTCAAGCTTAAAAGCGCGCATTCTGCGGTAACGTGAACCAACACGCAAACCTTGACGCCAACCGACTGTCGGTTTGTCATGCAATTGCCCGACAACTTGCCCAATGCCTTTTTCAGGAGCCCAAAAATGGCCTACTGGCTGATGAAATCCGAGCCCGACGAACTCTCTATCAACGGCCTGGAAAAGCTCGGCGAAGCGCGCTGGGACGGGGTTCGCAACTATCAGGCACGCAACTTTTTGCGCGCCATGGCCGTGGGCGACGAGTTTTTCTTTTACCACTCCAGTTGCCCGGAGCCTGGGATTGCCGGCATCGGCAAAATCACTCGAGCCGCCTATCCGGACCCCACCGCACTGGAACCAGAAAGCCACTATTTCGACGCCAAGGCTACAACGGAGAAAAACCCGTGGAGCGCAATCGACGTCGCGCACGTGCAGACCTTTCCCAAGGTGCTGGGGCTCGGCTACCTAAAGCAGCAAACTGCACTGGCTGAAATGCCGCTGGTGCAGAAGGGCAGCCGGCTTTCTGTCATGGCGGTCACACCGGAGCAGTGGGCGGTGGTCCTTCAGTTGCTTTAACTAACCCTGGTTTCTTGTAGGAGCGAGCTTGCTCGCGAAAAACTCACAGGCGCCGCGTTTATCCAGGAAGCACGCGTTATCGTTGACGTTTTTCGCGAGCAAGCTCGCTCCTACTGGATGATCAGGTTGTTGAACAGCAGGTCTTCCACCACCGGCTTGCCGGTTTCATCGTTCATCACTTGCTGCGTTTGCTTCAACGCCTCTTGGCGCAGCTTTTCCTTGCCTTCCACACTGCTCATGGTCTCGTTGGTCTGCTGGGTAAACAGCGCCACCAATTGGTTACGAATCAACGGATCGTTGGCCTTGACCAACTTTGCCGCCTCATCACCAGTCACGCGCAGCGCGATGTCGGCCTTGAATACCTTGAGTTTCGCGGTGCCATCCAGGCCGTAATTGCCCACGAACGGCGGGCTCAGGCTGATATAGCTGACCTTCGGCGCCTCGCCCTCTTTGGCCTCTTCGGCCTGGGCTGCCATCGGCAAGGTCAGGGCCAGCATCAACAGGATCCACGCTTTCACAGTTCATTCCTCGAATTCGGTTGCCGGGTAGCATAACGCTAGCAAGGCTGAGCACAAGCTTATGGGGGCTTATCAGGCGTGGGCATGCTCGTTGACCCACGGGCGTACCCTCCTACACTTATCGGCCACGACGCCAAAAGGAATAGTCCGATGAAAGCTGTGCTGTGCAAAGCCTTCGGCCCCGCCGAAACCCTGGTGCTGGAAGAGATCGCCAGCCCGGCGATCAAGAAGAATGAAATCCTGTTGGACGTGCATGCGGCCGGGGTGAATTTCCCGGACACGCTGATCATCGAAGGCAAATACCAGTTCAAGCCACCCTTTCCGTTCTCACCCGGTGGCGAAGCGGCGGGCGTAGTCAGCGAGGTGGGTGAGAAAGTCAGCCACCTGAAAGTCGGTGACCGCGTGATGGCGTTGACCGGCTGGGGCAGCTTTGCCGAGCAGGTCGCGGTGCCCGGCTATAACGTGCTGCCGATCCCGCCGAGCATGGATTTCAACACCGCCGCCGCCTTCAGCATGACCTACGGCACTTCCATGCATGCGCTGAAACAACGCGCCAACCTGCAACCCGGCGAGACTTTGCTGGTGCTTGGCGCGTCCGGCGGCGTGGGCCTGGCTGCGGTAGAGATTGGCAAGGCCATGGGCGCCCGGGTGATTGCCGCCGCCAGCAGCGCCGACAAACTCGCAGTCGCCAAGGCCGCCGGCGCCGATGAGCTGATCAACTACAGCGAAGCCAGCCTCAAGGATGAGGTCAAGCGCCTGACCGATGGCAACGGCGCCGATGTTGTCTACGACCCAGTGGGTGGTGACCTGTTTGACCAGGCCATTCGTTCGATCGCCTGGAATGGGCGCCTGTTGGTGGTGGGTTTCGCCAGCGGGCGTATTCCTGAACTGCCGGTGAACCTGGCGTTGCTCAAGGGCGCAGCGGTGGTCGGGGTGTTCTGGGGCTCGTTTGCCCAACGCCAGCCACAGGACAATGCGGCGAATTTCCAGCAATTGTTCACTTGGTATGGCGAGGGCAAGCTCAAGCCGCTGGTGTCGCAGGTGTATCCGCTGGAACAGGCGGCACAGGCGATCAATGACCTGGGACAGCGCAAGGCGGTGGGTAAGGTCGTCGTCCAGACCCGCTGAAATGGGGTCCGTGTGGGAGCGGGCTTGCTCGCGAATGCGCACTGTCAGTCAAAGTCAGGTCGACTGACACTGCGCATTCGCGAGCAAGCCCGCTCCCACATTGGGTTCACCGATCTATCCAAAACCCACTCACGACCACAACTTATCTATTAGCGACATGTTCGTAAAAGAACATGCAATTGCTCGCGTTTCCTGTGTTTGCGGATAAGAGGCGATGCTATTTTCGGTAACGAAACTGTAACATTCGCATCCGCAGTCAAAACAAGAAATTTGGAGCTCTTGAATGTTTGCTTTCTTTCGTCCTGCCGCACACCAGGCGCCCCTGCCTGAAGAAAAAATAGACAGTACCTACCGACGACTGCGCTGGCAGATCTTCGCAGGTATTTTCTTTGGCTACGCCGGCTACTATCTGCTGCGCAAAAACTTCTCCCTGGCCATGCCTTACCTGATCGACGAGGGTTACACCCGTGGTGAACTGGGCCTGGCGATGTCGGCGATTGCGATTGCCTACGGCTTGTCCAAATTCCTGATGGGCCTGGTGTCCGACCGCTCCAACCCGCGCTATTTCCTGCCCTTTGGCCTACTGGTTTCGGCGGGGGTGATGTTCATTTTCGGTTTCGCGCCTTGGGCAACGTCCAGCGTGACCATGATGTTCATTTTGCTGTTCATCAACGGCTGGGCCCAGGGCATGGGCTGGCCGCCAAGTGGGCGCACCATGGTGCACTGGTGGTCGCAGAAAGAACGCGGCGGCGTGGTGTCCGTGTGGAACGTGGCGCATAACGTCGGCGGCGGCCTGATCGGCCCGCTGTTCCTGCTGGGCATGGCGTGGTTCAACGACTGGCATGCGGCGTTCTATGTGCCGGCCACCGTGGCCCTGGCGGTCGCGGCGTTTGCCTTCATCACCATGCGCGACACCCCGCAATCGGTGGGCCTGCCGCCTATCGAGAAATACAAGAACGACTACCCAGAAGGCTACGACGCCAGCCACGAAGACGAATTCAGCGCCAAGGAAATTTTCGTCAAATACGTGCTGCGCAACAAAATGCTCTGGTACATCGCCTTTGCCAACGTGTTTGTCTATCTGCTGCGCTACGGCGTACTGGACTGGGCGCCGACCTATTTGAAAGAAGCCAAGCACTTCACGGTCGATAAGTCGTCCTGGGCGTACTTCTTCTACGAGTGGGCAGGCATTCCGGGCACGCTGCTGTGCGGCTGGATGTCGGACAAGATCTTCCGTGGCAACCGCGGCCTGACCGGCATCGTGTTCATGGCCTTAGTGACCGTGGCAACCCTGGTTTACTGGCTCAACCCGCCGGGCAACCCGATGATCGACATGATTGCGCTGTTCTCCATCGGCTTCCTGATCTACGGCCCGGTAATGCTGATCGGCCTGCAGGCGCTGGAACTGGCTCCGAAGAAAGCCGCGGGCACCGCAGCAGGCTTCACCGGTTTGTTCGGTTACCTGGGCGGTTCGGTAGCGGCCAGTGCGGCCATGGGCTACACAGTTGACCATTTCGGCTGGGACGGTGGTTTCGTACTGCTGATTGGCGCCTGCGTACTGGCGATCGCGTTCCTGATCCCTACGCTGTGGCACACCAACAGTGTCAGCTCGGCGCGCTAACCGCCCGGGCAATCCTTGGCACAACGCTTGAGCCGCGCCTCCAGGTTTTTATCTGGCATGGCGTGGCTACGCAGGGCGTTCACGGTCTGCTCGACATAATCGCGAGTGGTGCCGTAACGCCCGCAAGCGCTTTGCAGCACATGGTTAAGCACGATATCGGGCAAGTTGCCGGCATAGCTGGGCAAATGCCGCTCCAACACAAACCCCAACGCCTGCACGGTACTGCCATCTTGCAATCGGCAGCTGAGCCAGTGCGGCCGGTAAGAGGGGTAAGGCATCTCGCGTTGCCACAGGGCATACAGCGAGGCCTCCAACTGATCTTCCGGCAAACGGTAGGCGAACCCGCTGCAGGAACCACCGCGATCCAGCCCGAACACCAACCCCGGCAACTCCGGCGTACCCCGATGCTCGTGGGACCACAGGTACAAGCCCCGGTGATAACCGTGGACCCGTGCCCGAACGCGTTCGGTGGAGGAACATTCAGGGCGCCAGATCAGCGAACCATAAGCAAATAGCCACACCGGCCCACCCTTATGCCGAGCCATGGTGGCTTGCATCGAGCTCATTAACTGTTCGTGGGTGAGTTGCGGCCCAAGATCGAGTCGCGGAGGGTAAGCCAATTGCAGAAGATCGGTTTCAATGGCGGTCATGGCGAAATGCGGTGCGCCTCCTGTGTGTTACCAGTTGTAAGCGACTTTACCGTAATAAAACGCAGCGCTGTAACCGTACGGCGAAAAAGTCCCATTGAGCGTAATCAACGCCCGCCACTCGTCAGGATCTGCACGGTTAATCCCGCTACTGTCAGCCCCGGTTCAGCCTGGGCGGGTGCCAAGCCGTCAAAATAGCGCGCACACAACGACCCACTTAGCCGTTCATCACATCGACTATCGAGGTCGCCCCATGAAAAAATTTCGATTGCCTGGGCTGTTGTTCCTGGCCCAAGCCACCACCGCTCTGGCGAGCGAAACCCCACCCGCCAACGACGACAAAGGCTTCTGGTACGCCCAGACCAGCGTCTACACCCGGCACTTCGCGCCAGACCCAGAGCACAACAACAAGCAGGACTTGATCGGCCTGGAACGCAACGAGGCATCGGGCCTGCTGTACGGCGGGGTGACTTTTCGCAACTCGTTTCGCCAGCGCTCGTACTACGCCTATGTGGGCAAGCGCTATGACATGGCCGAGTACCCGGTGTATGCAAAGTTGACCGGCGGGCTGCTCCAGGGCTATCGCGGCGAGTACCGCGACAAGATCCCGTTGAACCGATTCGGCGTGGCGCCGGTGATCATTCCATCGGTGGGCACGCATTACGGGCCGGTGGCGGCTGAGTTGGTGTTACTCGGGTTCAACGCGGCCATGGTGACGACTGGAGTGCGCTTCTGACAAAGCACGGTCCCCGGTGGGAGCTGGCTTGCCTGCGATAGCGGTGTGCCAGCCATCAAATAAGGCGCTGACCCACCGCTATCGCAGCATAGGTATCTACACAACTTTGTGGGTTGTAACAGCAGACGGTAACCACGATGCGAAGCGAGCCGCTCTTGCTCTTGATCTGCTTTTGATCTGCTTTTGATCTTGATCTCAGGCGCCCCGTTAAACCACGCTGGCCGGAATTCGCCAGTGATTTGGGGGGTAAACCGGCAGGGATGCCGGTTTAGCCGCCCCGCGCCATGGATGGCGCGTGGCGGCGGCCCCCCAAATCACTGGCGGATTACGGGCACACCGAGCCCAGGCGAGGTGCCGAGTGGTGGGGCAAGAGCCCTTTGGTTACTTTGGGGCTTTTCCAAAGTGACCCGCCGTCAGGGCGGAACCCTAAGTAGCCGTTACCGCAGCAATGGATATGCACAAAATCCAACGGTGTTGACTGCCAGGCCGCCTTCGCGAGCAAGCCCACAGTTGGATCGAGGGGTGTCAGGTAGATAGGCTTCGGCTAGCAGGCCGTCATCGCAGGCAAGCCAGCTCCCACATTATTCAGCGCAAGGTATTAGGGCCTTGGGGCATAAGCGAAGACGTCGGCGCGCATCCGGTGCGCATCCATGCCCGCGTTGACCAGTGCGTCCAGGGTGCCGTAGATCATCGCCGGCGAACCGCTGGCGTAGACGTACACGCTATTGAGGTCGGCAATGTCTTCGCACACCGCTTCATGCAGCAAACCACAGCGCCCTTCCCAACCACACAGGTCGCTGACCACTTTGTGCAGGAACAGGTTGGGTAATTGCAGCCATTGATCCCAGTGCTCAATCTCGTAGAAATCTTCCGGCAGGCGCACGCCCCAGTACAGATGCACCGGGTGCTTGAAGCCTGAAGCGCGGCAATGCTCGATCAGGCTGTGCATCTGCGCCATGCCGGTGCCGGCAGCCATCAGTACCAGTGGCCCATCCGGCAGTTCGGCCAGGTGAGTGTCACCAAACGGCAGCTCGACGCGGGCCATCTGGTTACGCTGCAACTGCTCGATCAGGCTGCGCGCACTGGCTTCCCGTGCCAGCACATGCAACTCCAACTCACGTCCGGCATGGGGCGCCGAGGCCAGGGAGAACGCCGACTTCTCGCCGCTGTCCCGCTCGATCATCAGGTATTGCCCGGCGTGGTAACGCACCGCCTTGCCTGCCGGGGCGCGCAGGCGCACACGCCACACATCGCCACCCACTTGCACACACTCGGTCAATTGGCACGACAATTGGCGCAACGGCAACTCTCCCGGCGCCAGAACGCCATCCCACAACACCACGCAGTCCTCCAGCGGCTCGGCGATACAGGTGTAGAACTCACCATGATCGCGCACCTCCCCGGCCTGCCTTACGCGGCCTTCAACCAACAACGCCGCGCAGACATGGCACACGCCATTACGGCAGGCTTGGGGGCACTCATAGCCCAGGCGGCGTGCGCCCTCGAGGATTCGCTCGCCAGGGGCCAGCTCCAGCACAGCACCGGAAGGTTGCAGGGTTACACGCATCAATCTATTCCCAATTCTTTCCAGATCGCATCGACCCGCGCCGTCACGGCTTCATCCTTGACGATCACCCGACCCCACTCACGCGTGGTTTCGCCCGGCCATTTGTGCGTGGCATCAAGGCCCATCTTTGAGCCCAGCCCCGATACCGGCGACGCGAAGTCGAGGTAGTCGATGGGCGTGTTGTCGATCATCACCGTGTCGCGCTTGGGGTCCATGCGCGTGGTGATAGCCCAGATCACGTCGTTCCAGTCCCGGGCATTGATGTCGTCGTCGGTGACAATAACGAACTTGGTGTACATGAACTGTCGCAAAAACGACCACACACCGAGCATTACCCGCTTGGCATGCCCCGGATACGACTTCTTCATGGTCACGATGGCCATGCGGTACGAACAGCCCTCGGGCGGCAGATAGAAGTCGGTGATTTCCGGGAATTGCTTTTGCAGGATCGGCACGAACACTTCGTTGAGCGCCACGCCGAGGATGGCCGGCTCATCGGGCGGACGGCCCGTGTAGGTACTGTGATAGATCGGCTTGACCCGATGGGTGATGCGCTCGACGGTGAACACCGGGAAGCTGTCGACTTCGTTGTAGTAACCGGTGTGGTCGCCGTAGGGGCCTTCATCGGCCATTTCACCTGGGTGAATCACGCCTTCAAGAATGATCTCGGCGGTGGCCGGCACCTGCAGGTCATTACCGCGGCACTTCACCAGCTCCGTGCGATTACCGCGCAACAACCCGGCGAAGGCGTACTCGGAGAGGCTGTCGGGCACGGGTGTCACTGCGCCGAGGATGGTCGCAGGGTCAGCACCCAGGGCCACGGAAACCGGGAATGGCTTGCCGGGATGCTTCTCGCACCACTCACGGAAGTCGAGGGCGCCGCCACGGTGGCTCAGCCAGCGCATGATCACTTTATTACGACCAATGACTTGCTGACGGTAGATACCGAGGTTCTGGCGGTCCTTGTTCGGGCCCTTGGTGACGGTCAGGCCCCAGGTGATCAACGGGCCGACGTCGCCGGGCCAGCAGGTTTGCACCGGGAGCATGGCCAGGTCGACATCATCGCCCTCAATGACCACTTCCTGGCACACCGCGTCCTTGACCACCTTGGGGGCCATGGCGATGATCTTGCGGAAGATCGGCAGCTTGGACCAAGCGTCCTTCAAGCCCTTGGGCGGCTCGGGCTCCTTGAGAAAGGCCAGCAGCTTGCCGATCTCGCGCAGTTCGCTGACAGACTCGGCGCCCATGCCAAAGGCCACGCGCTCGGGAGTGCCGAACAGGTTGCCCAGCACCGGGATATCAAAGCCGGTCGGGTTTTCGAACAACAGCGCCGGGCCCTTGTTGCGCAAGGTACGGTCGCAAATCTCAGTCATTTCCAGCACCGGAGAAATCGGCATCTGGATACGTTTCAACTCTCCGCGCTGCTCAAGTTGCTGCACGAAATCCCGAAGATCCTTGAATTTCATTAACCATGCCACCCGTAAAATAGGCGTACATCCTACCTGCTCTGAGGGCGGCTGGCAGCTTAATTGGCCGTCAATCCACGTGATTGCAAAGAACTGAACAACGGCTCCAGGAAGGCTTCGATATGTCGCGCGCCGACGTCCGAAAGATGGTTATCGTCGGTATACAGCGCGCGGCCATTGAGTTCGACCCGGCACAACCCATCGGCGCCGCACAGCAATGGCGCGGGGTCCAGCACCGCGACACCACTGTCGGCAGCGGCCAACTCATCAAACAATTGCGTGATAAAGGCCTGGCGTTTCACATGCTCAGCCAATGCGAGCCCTTCACCGTCCACGGGGCGGTTCATCATGGCCAGACGGCTGAGACGGTAAGGCACGATGATTTCCTGCAGCGGCACTTCCTTGACCAGCCAGACCTTGTGCCCGGCAGCGCGCAAGCCCTGGATGCGCTCGCGCAAGCCCTGGGCAAAGCGTTGTTCGGCGACAGCACGCACATACTGGCCGGTGCCGGGGTCTTTGAGCGCATGCTCCTTGTCACCCGACATTTGCCCATATACATACAGGCTCCAACGGGCGGCCAACACCACATCGCTGAATGTCTGCTCGGCCATGGCCTTCTCGACGCGACGGTTGAAATGCGCGCAGCGGGCAATATTTTCCAGGCCATCGAGGGGAATACAGCCGGCAAAACTGGCTTCGACCAGGCTGATATCGTGGCGATCAGCGCCGTCTTTGAGTGCCGGTATCAGCGCGGTGGCGTGACTGTCGCCCCATACCAACGCTGAAACCGATTGGCCTTTGGGGCCGAAATGGCAGAACAAGCGTTCATCGGGAGTATCTTTGTCGGCCATGCACGCCAACAAGTCCGGGCTCCACTTCTTGGCTTGGGCAAAACGCAACGCCTGTTCGGACAAGCGCGAAGGCACGCCGTCGAACTCACGGATCGCCAGGCCAGTGAAACCCAGCCCCAGAATGCCGACCATGGCCGAAGCCAGAATCGCCTTACGCGAGGCCAGCAAACGTTTTTCCCGGAACGGTGTTTCCACGAAGCGCCAGGACAGGTAGCCCAGCACCAGCGAAAGCAGCATCAGCCCCGCCAGTTCCAGTGCGCTCAAGCCATCCACGGCCGCATAGTTGGCATACACGAACACCGGCCAGTGCCAGAGGTACCAGGAATAAGAGATCAGCCCGATGCCCACCATGATCCGCGTGCCCAACAGGCGAGCGACCCAGGTCTGTTGTTGGCCGTTGGCCCAGATCAACCCGACCACCCCCAGCACGGGCAACAAGGCAGTCGCACCTGGGAATGGGGTTTTAGCGTCGTAGCCCAGCACAGCGATGAGGATCAATCCCAGCGAAGCCAGGCTGACGCCTTGGGCCAAGGCCGGCGAGGCGCGCCATTCACGCTTGGGCTGCACCGCCAGCATCGCACCGGCCAGCAGTTCCCAGGCCCGCAGGTGCAACAGGAAGAAAGCTTTCTGCGGCTCATGCTGAACCGCCCAGACGCTCATGCCAAACGACACCAGCAGCACCGCGAACAATGCCAGGCGCCAGTGCTTCAAACGACTGGAAAGCAAAGCCAGCAGCAACGGGAAGAAAATATAGAACTGCTCTTCTACTGCGAGCGACCAGGTATGCAGCAATGGCTTGATGTCGGATGAGGCATCGAAGTAGCCGTGCTGGCGTGAAAACAGCAGGTTCGAGGTAAAGGTCACCTGATAGTGCGCAGACCGCCCCAACTCTTCATAGTCCTTGGGCGCCAACAGAAACCAACCCACTGCCAGCGTCGCCGCGATCATCACAAACAGGGCCGGCAAGATACGCCGGGCGCGGCGAGCCCAGAAGTCGATGAAGCTGAAGCGTTCGGCTTGACGCTCACGCCAAATAATTGACGTGATTAGAAAACCGGAAATGACGAAAAACACGTCAACGCCAACAAAACCGCCAGTGATGCCTGGTACGCCAAAGTGAAACAACACGACTGCAAGGACAGCGATGGCACGCAGGCCGTCGATGTCTCTGCGGTAAGCAAGAGTGGTCATATGAATGTGGTCAGTCTGTGACGAAAGGAATGAGCGTAGTCACGCGTCAATTTTTGTTACTTAACTGATACTTATGCCATAAAAACCACACAAACTCGACGCAAAAAAAATGGCGCCCCCTGAGGGGGCGCCATTTTTTTGGACCAGAAACGCTGTATTTACTTACGTTTCATCGACAAGAAGAACTCGTCGTTGGTCTTGGTAGTTTTCAGCTTGTCGATCAGAAACTCGATGGCAGCGACTTCGTCCATCGGGTGCAGCAGCTTGCGCAGGATCCACATACGCTGCAGTTCGTCGTCTGCGGTCAGCAACTCTTCGCGGCGGGTGCCGGAGCGGTTGATGTTGATCGCAGGGAACACACGCTTTTCAGCGATGCGACGGTCCAGAGGCAGTTCCATGTTGCCGGTACCCTTGAACTCTTCGTAGATCACTTCGTCCATCTTCGAGCCGGTTTCAACCAGCGCGGTGGCGATAATGGTCAGCGAGCCGCCTTCTTCGATGTTGCGCGCAGCGCCGAAGAAACGCTTTGGTTTCTCCAGGGCGTGGGCATCGACACCACCGGTCAGCACCTTGCCGGAGCTCGGGATCACGGTGTTGTAGGCGCGAGCCAGACGGGTGATGGAGTCGAGCAGGATCACCACGTCTTTCTTGTGCTCGACCAGGCGCTTGGCCTTTTCGATCACCATTTCGGCAACCTGCACGTGACGGGTTGGCGGCTCATCGAACGTCGAGGCAACCACTTCGCCGCGCACGGTGCGCTGCATTTCGGTCACTTCTTCCGGACGCTCATCGATCAACAGCACGATCAGATGAACTTCAGGGTTGTTACGTGCAATGTTCGCGGCGATGTTCTGCAGCATGATGGTCTTACCGGCTTTCGGCGGTGCGACGATCAGGCCACGCTGGCCTTTGCCGATTGGAGCGCAGAGGTCGATCACACGGCCGGTCAAGTCTTCGGTGGAGCCGTTACCGGCTTCCATCTTCATGCGCACGGTCGGGAACAGCGGAGTCAGGTTCTCGAAGAGAATCTTGTTTTTCGCGTTCTCGGGGCGATCGAAGTTGATCGTGTCGACCTTGAGCAGGGCGAAGTAACGCTCACCTTCCTTCGGAGGACGGATCTTGCCAACGATGGTGTCACCGGTGCGCAAGTTGAAGCGACGGATCTGGCTCGGCGAGACGTAGATATCGTCTGGGCCGGCGAGATAGGACGCGTCTGCAGAGCGGAGGAAGCCGAAGCCGTCCTGGAGAATCTCCAGCACGCCATCACCGGAGATTTCCTCGCCGCTTTTCGCGTGCTTCTTGAGCAGGGAGAAAATCACGTCCTGCTTGCGCGAACGGGCCATATTTTCTATGCCCATTTCTTCGGCCAGTTGGAGCAGGTCGGTAATCGGCTTTTGCTTGAGTTCAGTCAGATTCATATAGGAATGACGTAATCATTTATGGAGGGGGGAAATTAAGCTTTTGGCTTAATGAGGCCGCGCCGCAGAGAAGGCGACAGGATCGCGTACTAATCGAAAAGGAATGCGTCGGCGACGGCTTGCAGGGGGCAGTGGAGAAACCACTGCGGGGCCGAATGTACCACCTGGATTTCGGAGCGTCTAGCCCTGTTTTACGAAAAAGCCCCGCAAATTGCGGGGCTTTTTTGACGACGCTTAGATGTTCGCGTCGAGGAAAGCTTGCAGCTGAGACTTCGACAGCGCGCCTACTTTAGTCGCTTCGACATTGCCGTTCTTGAACAGCATGAGGGTCGGGATACCACGCACACCATGCTTGGCCGGGGTTTCCTGGTTTTCGTCGATATTCAGCTTGGCAACGGTCAGCTTGCCTTTGTAAGTCTCTGCGATTTCGTCTAGAACCGGAGCGATCATTTTGCATGGCCCACACCACTCAGCCCAGTAGTCGACCAGTACAGCACCGTCGGCCTTGAGTACGTCAGCTTCGAAGCTAGCGTCGCTAACGTGTTTGATAAGATCGCTGCTCATGGATGTCTCCGGATTGTAAGCAAAAAAAAACGTTGCCCATCATAGCCGCCCTTCCCCTGTTCAGGAAGCCGCGTCTGATTGAGTCTTGCTATGAACTTGAATGAGTGTGGGTATGACCCCGTCACGGCGTAGCGGGCGTCACGAACGCAATGCCCGTGCGCAACGCTGCATTACGTATATGTTCCTGCATGGTTTTCTGCGCCGCCGTACTGCTGCGGCGGGCCAGGGCGCGCAGGATTCTGCGATGTTCCTGCCAGGTTTCCATGGCCCGTTCCGGCCGGATGAACGGTAGCTTCTGACTTTCCAGAAACACCTCGGCGCTGGCGCTGAGGATGCTCACCATGGCCTGGTTACCGCTGGCCAGCAGAATGCGCTGGTGAAACTCGAAGTCCAGGCGGGCAGCCGCTTCGAAGTCACCCGCCTTGAGTACTTTGCGCATGGCTTGAACATTGTCTTGCAGGCTGTCCAGTGCATCGAGGGTTAGTGTCACCGCTGCCAAGCCCGCCGCAAACCCCTCCAAGGCGTAGCGCAATTGGAAGATATCCGGCGGCGTGGCCTGCGCCGCAAAGGGCCAGGCGAACCCCGGCGCCTCTTGCACGTCCTGCACGAACACGCCCTTGCCCGGCTGCACGCTGACCACGCCCAAGGCGCTGAGGGACGACAGCGCCTCACGCAACGACGCCCGGCTCACCCCCAATTGCAGCGCCAGTTCGCGCTGGGACGGCAACGCGTCGCCCGGCCCGAAGCCTTGCTCCTTGATGAGTTTGCGGATGGCCTGCAAGGCCGCTTCCGGTACGGCTTGGGCAATGGAATTCATAAAAAGCTCTGGGTTCTCGATAGCGGTGTGACCCGTTGTAAAACTATTCAGGGTTGGCTGCAAGCCACGCCCCAAAGGGGCTCGCCGTTTTTTGCCGACGCTCGAAAAGGGTGCGAAATCCCTGGCCACTGTTCAGACCAGTAAGACCTGTACACCTCAACAACCATCAGCCTTGCAGACGATCCGAGCAGTGCTGGCATGGGCTGTGCACTGGGCAAACTCAGAAAATTCCTTCGCCTTTTTCGGAGAGTTGCCATGACCAAGCGCTACAGCGCCCTGCTCACTGCCCTGTTTGCCAGCCTGATGCTGAGCCAGGCACCCGCCCAGGCGAATGGTCTGGATGACATCGTCGCCCGTGGCACCCTGAAGGTTGCCGTGCCCCAGGACTTCCCGCCGTTTGGTTCGGTGGGCCCGGACATGAAGCCACGCGGCCTGGACATCGACACCGCCAAGCTGCTGGCCGACCAACTCAAGGTCAAGCTGGAACTCACCCCGGTGAACAGCACCAACCGCATCCCGTTCCTCACCACCGGCAAGGTCGACCTGGTGATTTCCAGCCTGGGCAAGAACCCCGAGCGCGCAAAGGTCATCGACTTTTCCAACGCCTACGCACCGTTCTACCTTGCCGTGTTTGGGCCGCCTGACGCCGCCATCGCCAGCCTCGACGACCTCAAGGGCAAGACCATCAGCGTAACCCGTGGCGCCATCGAGGACATCGAACTGACCGCGGTGGCGCCCAAGGAAGCCACGATCAAGCGCTTTGAAGACAACAACTCCACCATCGCCGCCTACCTTGCCGGCCAGGTGGACCTGATCGCCAGCGGCAACGTGGTCATGGTGGCCATCAGCGAACGCAACCCCAAACGCGTACCGGCACTGAAGGTGAAACTCAAGGACTCGCCGGTGTAGGTGGGCGTGAACAAGAACGAGCCGGCGCTGCTGGAAAAGGTCAACCAGATCCTGGTGGCAGCCAAGGCTGACGGCAGCCTGGAAAAAAACGCGATGCAGTGGCTCAAAGAACCGCTGCCTGCCGACCTCTGACGCGGAGCTCAACGATGGCCTATCAATTCGACTTTGTGCCAGTGCTGGCCAATACCGACCTGCTCATGCGCGGCGCGCTGTTCACCCTTGAGCTGACGGCCATTGGCGCCATCCTCGGCGTGGCCGTGGGCACTGTCGGCGCGGTGGTACGGGCGTGGAAGATCCAGCCGTTTGCGTGGTTCTTTGGGGTGTATGTCGAGTTGATCCGCAACACGCCGTTCCTGGTGCAACTGTTTTTTATCTTCTTCGGCCTACCGTCCCTGGGATTGAAAATCACCGAATGGCAAGCCGCCGTGCTGGCGATGGTGATCAACCTGGGGGCCTACTCCACCGAGATCATCCGTGCCGGTATCCAGGCCATCCCACGCGGGCAACTGGAGGCGGCCGCGGCGCTGGCAATGACGCGCTTCGAGGCGTTCCGCCATGTGGTGCTGCTACCGGCCCTGGGCAAGGTGTGGCCGGCCCTGAGCAGCCAGATCATCATCGTGATGCTCGGTTCGGCGGTGTGTTCGCAGATCGCGACTGAAGAGCTGAGCTTTGCAGCCAACTTTATCCAGTCGCGTAATTTCCGTGCCTTTGAAACCTATGCCCTGACCACCCTGGTGTACCTGTGCATGGCGCTGATGATTCGCCAATTGCTCAACTGGATCGGCCGAAGGTTCGTGATGAGGAACAGTCGATGAGTGATTTTTCGTTCTGGGACATCGTGCGCAACCTGCTTACCGGCCTGCAATGGACGCTGCTGCTGTCATTGGTGGCGTTTGTGGGCGGCGGCCTGATCGGCTTACTGGTGATGACCCTGCGCATCAGCCGCAAAGCGTTCCCACGCAATATGGCCCGCACCTATATCGAACTGTTCCAGGGCACACCCCTGCTGATGCAGCTGTTCCTGGTGTTTTTCGGCGTTGCCCTGCTTGGCGTGGACATATCGCCCTGGCTGGCAGCGGCGATTGCCTTGACCCTGTTTACCAGCGCCTACCTGGCTGAAATATGGCGCGGCTGCGTCGACTCCATTGCCCACGGCCAGTGGGAAGCCTCGGCCAGCCTGGCCCTCAACCCGTTTGAACAACTGCGCTATGTGATCTTGCCCCAGGCATTACGTATTGCTGTCGCGCCGACGGTGGGCTTTTCGGTGCAGGTGGTCAAAGGCACCGCCGTGACCTCGATCATCGGCTTCACCGAACTGACCAAGACGGGCGGCATGCTCGCCAACGCCACCTTTGAGCCCTTCATGGTCTATGGCCTGGTGGCCCTCGGTTACTTTTTGCTCTGTTATCCCTTGTCCCTCAGTGCGCGCTACCTGGAAAGGAGACTGCATGCCTCTGCTTAGAATTTCTGCCCTACATAAGTATTACGGCGATCACCACGTACTCAAGGGCATCGACCTGACGGTGGACGAAGGCCAGGTGGTGGCGATCATCGGCCGCAGCGGCTCGGGTAAGTCCACCTTGCTGCGCACCCTCAATGGCCTGGAGTCGATCAACGACGGCGTCATCGAAGTCGATGGCGAATACCTCGACGCCGCCCGCGCCGACCTGCGCAGCCTGCGGCAGAAGGTCGGCATGGTCTTCCAGCAATTCAACCTGTTCCCGCACCTGACCGTGGGCGAGAACGTGATGCTGGCGCCGCAAGTGGTGCAGAAAGTGCCCAAAGCCAAGGCTGCCGAACTGGCCCGGCAGATGCTGGACCGGGTGGGGCTGGGCGAGAAGTTCGACGCCTTTCCCGATCGTTTGTCCGGCGGCCAGCAACAGCGCGTCGCTATTGCCCGCGCCCTGGCCATGTCGCCCAAGGTGTTGCTGTGCGATGAGATTACCTCGGCCCTGGACCCCGAACTGGTCAATGAAGTGCTGAGCGTGGTGCGCCAACTGGCCCAGGACGGCATGACGCTGATCATGGTGACTCACGAAATGCGTTTTGCCCGTGAGGTCGGCGACAAGCTGGTGTTCATGCACCAGGGTAAGGTGCATGAAACCGGTGACCCGAAGGTGTTGTTCGCCAACCCGCAAACAGTTGAGCTCGCCAACTTCATTGGCTCGGTGGAACAGCCTGGCTGATCAGTTCGAAACTGCCCATCCCTTCGAGGTGGGCCTCCCCGCGTACCATCAACGCCTCGAAGGGCAGTTCGGTGTCGAGATCGACCTGGGCGGTGAATCGCCGCCCTGCCACCGGCACACCTGCGCCGCGCGCAACCAAGGCCTGGCCAGGTAATAGCTGGCCATTGGCCGACTCGTCAGGCGCTTGAGCAGACACCCAGCCGACAGCTCGCCCGTCGACCTGGGCATGCTTGAGACGCAAGCGAAAACGCCCCTCACGACCAAACCGAAATCCTTGCCCATCGGCAGGCGCTGCGACAAAACGCAGGGCCATTACCGCCGGCTCAACGCAGAGCACAGTCAGGTTGAACGTGCGAGTGGCCAGCACCACAGTGGCGTTTTCGACCACTGCATCCCGGCGTATTGCGCCATAGTCGATGCGCGGCGGGCTCAGCGATAGCCGACAATTTTCAGCTTGCGCATCGAGCGTTGCCAGCAGCATGCATGAGAGCGCCAAGGGCAGGCTGGTACGCTTAACCACCCTGGCATACCGCCGATGCAGCTTCATAGAATTTGTCATTGTCAGGCTTGGCCTCGGGGTCGATGTGCAACAGGCAAGTGGAAGAGTCCGGCAATGAAACCCTCAGGTTTTGCGACTCGGAGACGTCGTTGAGAAAAATCATGCCCTCGCCCACCACGCTGGTGACAAAGCGGTTGCCCTTGCCGAACACCGAGGCGCCCTGAGGCAATGGCCGGCCGTGCTGATCGTTGGCGGTCACCAGCATCCGGCGCACTTTCACCACGTCAAAATCCACGTGATTGAATGAGCCTCGGCCCGCCGCAATGACCTGGGTGCCGTTTTTCAGGTCTACCTGCTTGGGCAACGAAGGGGTCTGTACCTGGACGCGGCTGTTGGTGTAGGCCGGCAAGCCGGCGATCACCGCCTGGCCGTTGAAGTCGGTCCATACCGGGCCTTGTGGCGTCTCGACTTTCGCCGAGCCGATATCGCCGACCGAGACGATGCCGAACGTGTCCTGCACGCCGTACGGCGAAAAGGTCAGCCCGCCTTCGTGAGCCACCACGCCGCCCTGCAACTGACCTGTGTAGCTGCTACCCAACGGGTCGCGGCTGACGCCCAGGCCCACTCGTGCATAGCGTGGCAACACGTCCACTTGCCCACGCAACGATTGCTCGCGGGCCCGCATGTCTCGCTCCACCGCCACTTCGTAGTTCACATACTCGTTGACCCGTTCGCTCAGTGCAGTACCGGCGGTAAATTGCTCCCCACGGCGGCTGGTGTAGCTGCTCACACGGCGATCGCCGCCCAGCGGCACGCTGACCTGCAACCGCAGGGACACGTCGTTATCTATCGCACGATCACGCCGGCTACCGGCATAGTTGGCGTCACGGCGAGCCCGTGAGCCGCCCACTTGGGAGTCAGCGATCAGCGCCACATCGGCCCGGCCGAACGACTTGTTCCATGAGGCAAACACATGCTCGCTGGTTTGCCCGCCCAATTGCGCGCTGCGGGTGTAATTCAAAGAAAATACGCCCAGCGTGGGTTCGGCCCAGCTCACGCCTGCGGTGTACTGGTTTTTGAAGTGCGAATTGAGATCATCGGCTCTGAGCGACTGGCCCACCTCCGTGACTTCGCGATAACCACGCGTCTGGGTGGTGGCGCTGAGGTTGACGTCGATATTGGCCCCGACCCGTGTGCTCAGTGACAGGCTGCTGCGTGAGCCGGACACGGCCTTCTGGCTATCTCGGGACAGGTTATGGCGTGCGTTGACAGAAACCCGCTGGAAAAACACGCTGCTCAGGGTGCCCCCTGCCGCCCAATAGTCATCGGTATTCAACAAGCCAAAACCCGCAGACGAATGACTCCCCAGGCCCCAAGTGCCACTGCCCATGGCGATCACCGGGGATGGCCCTTCCTCACCCGCCGTTCTGCGCAGTTCGCCCACCGATAAATAGTAACCAGGCGCCGCCGGGGCAGCCCCCGCGAATGATGCCGCCGGTACCACGAAACTGCGCTTGGCGCCCCGCACATCAATCACGCTGACCTCAAGGTCGCTGGTGGCGTTGAGCAGGGGCAAGCCCGTCAGCCGGAACGGTCCTTCAGGTACCAACGTACTGTGGACCAACACACCGGACTGGCGTATCTCGACCCGCGATTGGCTTTGGGCCAACCCCTCGACCACTGCGATATTGCCGCCTGCGGGTGTCCTGGACTGCCCATCGGGGGAAAACTGCACGCCAGACAGTTGGATCCCGCCAAACAGCGGGTTATTACTGGAGAGCTGGCCTGCCTGGAACGTCGAACGCAACGCGGCGATATCCCGCTGGGCATAAGCGTGCAAGTGTTCGGTACGGGCCTGGCCGTTGTCCGACACATAGAACTGGCGGCTGCGGACAATCCAATCGTCGAGGTTGAAACCCGCTTCAGTGTGGGCCGACACGAACCGGCTGGGTCCGCTGCGCGAATGGCTGTCGTAACCCAGCACGTCATAGTTGAACAACGCTGCCGCGCCGCCCTGGGAAAAATTTCCGCTTTCCCACTCGGGTTCGCGCAAGGCCTGGGTCGGCACCACCAGCACCACTTCGTCGGTACCGGGACGCAGGCGCACCATCGTGGCGGGAAATGCGCCGAGAAAATCATGACAGGCCTGGCCTGGCCCGGCGCCTGGCTGCAAGATTGCGCCGGGTTTAACCAGCCCGGCTTTCTCCAGTAAACCAGGGGTGAAACATAATTCCCCCTGTGGACCAAACTGAGCATCCACCAGCCCAAGCGGATTGCCATTGACCCGTAACCCCACCACCTGGACACCTTCGCGAAAGCGCGCCGCACTGCGAAAGTAATCGGCAACCTTGGGGTCTATGCCGTGGGTGGTGAGGGCCGCCAGCTCAAACCCTTCACCGAGTTCCAGCGCGGTCGCGATACCAGGCAAACTCCAGAGCGCCGCAAAACTGATGAACAACGTGGATCGACCGGGCCAGGAATTACCCGCAATGCCACGCCTAGAGCGAATCATCATGAACCGATCAACCCTCATCGGTGATGACCGGCGCTCGGTAGTTGTCTACCGAAAACCCGTAGACCGTGGCGGGCTGGATCTCTACTTGAGCCACATTGCCCAACGGATCTTCGCCCTTCGCCACCAATGCCTCACCTGGCAAAATGTAAGTGCGCGGCAATGTCGCCAGTGTGCCTTGTGGCAGCAGTTGCACATCCGGCGCCAGGCGCACTACATAGGCGCTGTCGTTGTGGACGCTGAGCCGGTCGCCGACGCGCTTCCACGTCAACAGTTCCCAGGGCGTGTGGTGACGCGGCAGGCCTTGGGGGTGCAGGATCAGCGGCAAATTCTGTCGCAGGGTGATGCCGATGGTCGCACCACCGGCAGCACGCGCCTGGGGAATGCCCTCGAACGACACGCGCTTGAGCCGCTGGGTCTTGAGCGGCTGTTTCAAGGTGCTGATAAAGCGCACAAGCTGCGTATCCCCCGCCTCCACACGGGTGACAGGCGGTGTGACAATCAGTAGCGGCTCCAGGTCTTCAGGCACATTCTCAACAACGGAATGCAACAGTGCCGGCCCCGCATCGGTGTTCTTGATACTCAAGGTGGCTTCGCCGTCTTCCTCATAAAGCACCACCACTGTTGTTTCCGGCAACATACCGTCGGCGGCGGCAACAGCACTGAAAAAAAGATGCCACAGCAGCGCACAACTTATTAAAAAACCACGCACTCGGTATTCCCCTCAACTCATGCCGTTGACGATTGGCAATCACGCGCCCATAGAAAAACAGCCAATGAGAAAGGGTCAGTTTCCTAATCGGCTGTTTTCAGTTAGTTAGATGTAACTCAATACAAGCGTGGCGCGCCCATCAATGGAAATGTCGCGACTTAAATCCAGGTCCTGAGCTTTGTTGATCACCGCTTTCACCGCAAGCGTGCCGGTCAACTGGCTAATAGCGGCAGGGGTAATACTCACGCCATTACGCCAGGAATACTGGCTGGGCGACTGCGCAATTTTGCCATCGCTGTTGTACCAGGCCCCGAAACCGGTGCGCATGATTGGAAACAGCGTCGTACCGGAAGACCTGAGGTCCCTGAGCGTGACCGAATAGCCACCGGTACGCCGAGCGCCCACCATACCCAAACCATAGTTCTGTGCTTCGGTGAAGCCCGCGCCGAGGATGCCCGTCACCTTGCTGCCCGCTTGCAGATCAGTAAACGTGAGCCCGAACCTGGCAGGCGTGGTGCCGCAATTGATCACCAGCGAAGTGGTCCTCTCTTCACGCGGATTGAATGCCGTGCGGGACAACTCACCCGAGCGAATCGTGCCGTAGTCGATGATGCCACTGCCTGCCAGGCTGAGGTTGCAGGCAGCCGGTGTAATCGTGCCCCTGACAACCAACTGTGCACTGGTGGTTGCCTGGGCATTGAGGGTCGCAGCCAGGCACGCCATACCGACGGTTAATCCAATAATTTTTTTCATGCTCGTCCTGTCATTTGGAATTAACAGGCGCTCTTTATTTTGGTTTTTGCGACTCCGTCGCTCAACGCTTTATCTTCCGTAACACAAAACTATAAATAAATAACACCCAGGCAGAATTGCCGAATGACAGTCTGGCGCCTTGGTGCTTGGCAAAAAAATCAGACAACGCGGTATTTACTGTGGGTTCTATTAAATTAGGCAACGGCTTTAATCCATCAGCAAAGTAGTCCTATCGCTGAAATTGCATGATCTATGATCCCGATCACTGTAGGCAATGTCATACACAACTTACGACGATATACAGTTAAAACGTCTTACAGTATCGGAGCACCTATTCGCTTAAAGCTTACGAAGCTGCCCTACACTTCTCAGAGATTTCCCTACAGACAGCATCGACCCAATTACCGAAGCACAACGCGTTGGCGTCAGCGGTCGATCGTGGCACGATGGCAAGGTTATCGACCGAGATCCCCAAACCATGCCGCAATCCCAAGCCAAGAATCTGTCCTTGATCGCCGCCATCGACCTGGGCTCCAACAGCTTTCATATGGTCGTGGCCAAGGCCCAGAACGGCGAGATCCGCATCCTTGAGCGGCTCGGCGAGAAAGTGCAACTGGCCGCCGGGATCGACGACGAGCGCAAGCTCAATGAAGAATCCATGCAGCGCGGGCTCGATTGCCTCAAGCGTTTCGCGCAACTGATCAACGGTATGCCGCCTGGCGCGGTACGTATCGTTGGCACCAACGCCTTGCGCGAAGCGCGCAACCGCAACGAATTCATCCATCGCGCCGAGGAAATCCTCGGGCATCCGGTGGAAGTCATCTCGGGCCGTGAAGAGGCGCGCCTGATCTACCTCGGCGTGTCCCACACCCTGGCCGATACGCCCGGCAAACGCCTGGTGGCCGACATCGGCGGCGGTAGCACCGAGTTCATCATCGGCCAGCGTTTCGAACCACTGCTGCGTGAAAGCCTGCAGATGGGGTGCGTGAGTTTCACCCAGCGTTATTTCAAGGATGGCAAGATCACCCCGGCGCGCTACGCCCAGGCTTACACCGCAGCGCGCCTGGAAATCATGAGCATCGAACATGCCCTGCACCGCCTGACCTGGGATGAAGCCATCGGCTCGTCCGGCACCATCCGTGCCATTGGCCTGGCCTTGAAAGCCGGCGGTCATGGCACCGGCGAGGTGAACGCCGAAGGCCTGGCGTGGCTCAAGCGCAAGCTGTTCAAGCTGGGGGATGCAGAGAAAATCGACTTCGACGGCATCAAGCCCGACCGTCGCGCCATTTTCCCTGCGGGCCTGGCGATTCTCGAAGCCATCTTCGACGCCCTTGAACTGCAACGCATGGACCACTGTGACGGCGCCCTGCGCGAAGGTGTGCTCTACGACCTGCTGGGCCGTCATCACCATGAAGACGTGCGCGAGCGCACCCTCAGCTCGCTGATGGAGCGTTATCACGTTGACCTGGAACAAGCCGCCCGTGTGGAGCGCAAAGCCTTGCACGCCTTCGACCAGGTGGCCGAGGACTGGGACCTGGAAGACGGCGTCTGGCGCGAGCTGTTGGGCTGGGCAGCCAAGGTGCACGAAGTGGGCCTGGACATCGCCCACTACCATTACCACAAGCACGGCGCCTACCTGATCGAACACTCGGACCTGGCCGGTTTCTCGCGGGAAGACCAGCAGATGCTTGCGCTGTTGGTGCGCGGCCATCGTCGCAATATTCCCAAGGACAAGTTTGCCGAATTCGGTAAAGACGGCATCAAGTTGATCCGTCTGTGTGCGCTGTTGCGCTTTGCAATCCTGTTCCACCACATCCGTGGCACCCAGGAAATGCCCCAGGTCAAACTGCACGCCGATGGCGACAGCCTGGAAGTGATGTTCCCCAAAGGCTGGCTGGATGAAAACCAGCTGACCCAGGCGGACTTCGCCCAGGAAGCGGAATGGCTGACGCGGGTGGGGTTCAGCCTGAACCTGCGCTAAAGCAAATCTAAAAGCATTCTGCAAAACAAATGTGGGAGCGGGCTTGCCCGCGATGACGGAGTGTCAGCCAATGCATCTTTGGCTGACCCACCGCTATCGCGGGCAAGCCCCCTCCCACTTTTTGACTGAGCTGGGTTTTAGTTCACCGCAAGAATCGGGCTACCCAACTTCTCCAACAACGTCGCCTGCGCGCTGCGCGGGTTCTGGTTGCCGGTCGGGGTGTTACGCACGTAGCGCCCATCCGACTGCAGGCTCCAGCTGTGGGTGTTGTCGGTCAGGTAGCTTTCCAGCTCCTTCTTGACCCGCATGATCAACTTCTTGCCTTCCACCGGGAAGCAGGTCTCCACGCGCTTGTCGAGGTTGCGCTCCATCCAGTCGGCGCTGGAGAGGAACATCTGCTCTTCGCCACCGTTGAGGAAGTAGAACACGCGGGTGTGCTCCAGGAAGCGGCCAATGATCGAGCGCACGTGGATGTTATGCGACACGCCCACAATGCCGGGGCGCAGGCAGCACATGCCACGTACCACCAGGTCAATGCGCACACCGGACTGGCTGGCCTTGTACAACGCGCGGATGATCTTCGGATCGGTCAGCGAGTTGAACTTGGCGATGATGTGCGCAGGCTTGCCGTCGAGGGCAAACTGGGTCTCGCGGGCAATCATGTCGAGCATGCCCTTCTTGAGCGTGAACGGCGCGTGCAGCAGTTTCTTCATGCGCAGGGTCTTGCCCATGCCGATCAACTGACTGAACAACTTGCCGACGTCTTCGCACAGCGCGTCGTCGGACGTCAGCAAGCTGTAGTCGGTGTAGAGCTTGGCGTTGCCGGCGTGATAGTTGCCGGTACCCAAGTGGGCGTAGCGCACGATCTCACCGGCTTCACGGCGCAGGATCAGCATCATCTTGGCGTGGGTCTTGAAGCCGACCACGCCGTAGATCACCACCGCACCGGCCGCTTGCAGGCGGCTGGCCAGTTGCAGGTTGGACTCCTCGTCAAAACGCGCACGCAGCTCGATCACCGCGGTGACTTCCTTGCCGTTACGCGCCGCATCCACCAGCGCATCGACGATTTCCGAGTTGGCGCCGCTGCGGTACAGGGTCTGGCGCACGGCCAGCACATGCGGGTCTTTGGCGGCCTGGCGCAACAGGTCGACCACCGGGGTGAACGACTCGAAGGGGTGCAGCAGCAGGATGTCCTGCTTGCTCACCACGCTGAAGATGTTCTCGCTGTTTTGCAAAAGTTTCGGGATCTGCGGGGTGAACGGCTTGTATTGCAACTCCGGGTGGCTGTCCAAGCCGGTGATGCTGAACAGGCGCGTCAGGTTCACGGGGCCGTTGACCTGGTACAGCTCGGATTCGGCCAGGTTGAACTGCTTGAGCAGGTAGTCCGACAGGTGTTTGGGGCAGGTGTCCGCCACTTCCAGGCGCACCGCGTCGCCGTAGCGCCGCGAGAACAGCTCGCCACGCAGGGCACGGGCCAAGTCTTCGACGTCTTCTGAGTCCAGCGCCAGGTCAGCGTTACGGGTCAGGCGGAACTGGTAGCAGCCCTTGACCTTCATGCCCTGGAACAGGTCATCGGCGTGCGCGTGGATCATCGACGACAGGAATACATAGTTGTCGCCAGCGCCCCCCACCTCCTCCGGTACCTTGATGATCCGAGGCAACAGCCGCGGCGCCGGGATGATCGCCAGGCCCGAGTCGCGGCCAAAGGCGTCGATACCTTCAAGCTCGACGATGAAGTTGAGGCTCTTGTTCACCAGCAAGGGGAACGGGTGCGTCGGGTCGAGGCCGATAGGCGTGATGATCGGCGAAATCTCGTCCCGGAAGTAACGGCGCACCCAGGTCTTGATCTTGGCGGTCCAGTGACGACGACGAATGAAGCGGACCTGATGCTTTTCCAGTTCCGGCAGCAGGATATCGTTGAGGATCGCGTACTGGCGGTCCACATGGCCGTGCACCAGCTCACTGATGCGCGCCAGGGCCTGATGCGGTTGCAGACCGTCGGCACCGGCTTGTTCACGGGCGAAGGTGATCTGCTTCTTGAGGCCGGCAACACGGATCTCGAAGAACTCGTCCAGGTTGCTGGAGAAGATCAGCAGGAATTTCAGCCGCTCCAGCAAGGGGTAGGACTCATCCAGCGCCTGCTCGAGCACGCGGATGTTGAATTGCAGTTGTGACAACTCGCGGTGGATGTACAGGCTGCTGTCATCCAGGTTGGTGACCAAGGGCACCGGCGCCGGCGCAGGTGCTTCAGCCACCACCGCAGGCGGTGCAGGCTCCAGCTCCGGCGGGGTTTCGGCGACTTGTTCAACCACCGGGTGAGCGTCTTTTACGGCAACTTCTGAGAGTCCTTCGGTATTCATCGAGTGTTCCTGTGAGGGCTATTGTTGCTCTCTAAGCAATTGGGCGGCGCGGGCGGCGAAGTAGGTCAGAATGCCATCAGCGCCGGCACGTTTAAAGGCAGTCAGGGATTCGAGGATCACCCCTTCACTCAACCAACCATTCTGGATTGCCGCCATGTGCATGGCGTATTCACCGCTGACCTGATAGACAAAGGTCGGCACTTTGAATTCCTCTTTGACCCGGTAAAGAATGTCCAGGTAGGGCATCCCTGGCTTGACCATCACCATATCGGCGCCTTCGGCCAGGTCGGCGGCCACTTCGTGCAGGGCCTCTTGGCTGTTGGCCGGGTCCATCTGGTACGAGGCCTTGTTGGCCTTGCCCAGGTTCAGCGCCGAGCCTACCGCATCGCGGAATGGGCCGTAGTAGGCGCTGGCGTATTTGGCCGAGTAGGCCATGATTCGTACATTGACGTGGCCAGCCAGCTCAAGGGCTTCGCGAATCGCCTGGATGCGCCCGTCCATCATGTCCGACGGTGCAACCACCTGGGCGCCTGCCGCGGCGTGGGACAACGCCTGCTTGACCAGAGCATCGACGGTGATGTCGTTCTGAACATAACCTTCTTCGTCAAGAATGCCATCCTGGCCGTGAGTGGTGAAAGGGTCCAGCGCCACGTCAGTGATCACACCCAGTTCCGGGAAGCGCTCGCGCAGGGCACGGGTGGCACGCTGGGCAATCCCCTCGGGGTTCCAGGCTTCGGCGGCGTCCAGGGACTTGAGTTCGGCCGGAGTCACTGGAAACAGCGCCAACGCCGGAATGCCCAACTCGACCCAATTCGCCGCCTCTTCAAGCAACAGGTCAATGGTCAGACGCTCCACACCCGGCATCGACGCCACCGCTTCCCGACGATTTTCACCGTCAAGCACGAAAACCGGCAGGATCAGATCATTCGTGGTCAGTACATTTTCACGTACCAGGCGACGAGAAAAATCATCACGACGATTGCGACGCAGACGGGTGGCGGGGAACAGGCGATTGGCAGGGGTAAAGCTCACGACAGACTCCTGAGCCCGTGTTTACGGGCGAGCGTTGCAGTTATAAGCGGCCATTATGACGAATGAATGACAGTTGTGCTTATCGACGCGACCTGTAGTCCCATTCGTCATTTGCGTAGGAATTGTTCACTTCGTGACACATCTCGATACTTTCATGAATCTTCGTGAAGGCGTAGGCTGCGCGTTCATTTCGCCAGCACCCTTGACCATGCTTCAACAATTTCTGCATGACTTCGGCTACTTTGCCCTTTTTCTCGGCACGTTCTTCGAAGGCGAGACCATCCTGGTACTCGCAGGCTTCCTGGCGTTCCGTGGCTACATGGATATCAACCTGGTGGTGGTCGTTGCCTTTTTTGGCAGCTACGCCGGCGACCAGCTCTGGTACTACATGGGGCGCAAGCACGGCCGCAAGTTGCTGGCGCGCAAGCCGCGCTGGCAGTTGATGGGCGACAAGGCACTGGAACATATCCGCAAGCATCCGGATATCTGGGTATTGAGTTTCCGCTTCGTCTACGGCTTGCGCACGGTGATGCCCGTGGCGATTGGCTTGTCTGGCTATCCACCGTTGCGCTACCTGGTTCTCAACGGTATTGGCGCGGCGATCTGGGCCGCGGCACTGGGGGCTGCGGCCTATCACTTTGGCGCGGTGCTGGAAGGCATGCTTGGCAGCGTCAAGAAATACGAGCTATGGGTACTGGGCGCCTTGCTGGTGCTGGGCTTTGGCCTGTGGCTGAGACGCCGCTTCAAGAATGCCCGCATTGCCCGCCAAGCCTGTGCCGAGGCCAAGGCTCGGCTGACCAACGAGCCAGCCCCGGTCGAAACGCCTAAGACGCCAACCGAGTAAGCCGGCTTCTGCAACAGTAGAGGCCGATAATGCTGAGCAGGCTGTAGCTCGCCAGGCCCAGCCAGCCCAGGTTGCTGGCGGGCCACAACCCCACCAGCGGCGCCAGCCATACCAACGGCACATTCAACGCCAGGCGTGCCAGTTCGGCCTTCAACGTCCATGGGCGATTCTCCAGTGCCACGCCCAGTGTAAACAGCCCCAGCGCCATCGTGCCCCAACCGAGGACCAGCGCCGAGGTGGGCAACCTCTCACCGACATTCATCAGATAGCTGCCAAACCCCACATAAGCCGCAAACTGCAAGGCGATGTAGACCTGTTGGCGCACGTCCAGCGGCACCTCGAACTTGCGGAACTGGCTCAGGTCCGGCTTGGCGATCGGGTACTGGGCCTTGACGTCCGCCGGGCGCCAGCCGGTGCGCATGAACCAGATGCGCAGCTTGTCCCACCAACGCTCAGTACGCCGGGCGTCACTCCAGAGCTGCGCATAAAACTGCAGGTTAGCCCACAGCGGGTTCCAGCTGGCCAGGGGTGTGGTCACGCCGAAAATCACCGGCTCGTTATCGTCTTCCTCCTGGAAGGTGCCGAACAGCCGGTCCCAAATAATGAACACCCCGCCGTAGTTGCGATCCATGTAGAGAGCGTTCTGTGCATGGTGGGCCCGATGATTGGACGGCGTGACGAAAAACCATTCGAACCAGCCGAGCTTGGGAACATGACGTGTATGGACCCAGAATTGATACAGCAGGTTGAGCGAGGCCACACTGATAAACACCACCAGCGGCACGCCGGCCACCGCCAGCGGCAGGTAGAAGATCCAACTCAGCAGGAAACCAGTGCTGGTCTGGCGCAAGGCAGTGCTGAGGTTGTAGTCCTCGCTCTGGTGATGCACCGAATGCGCGGCCCACAGGATGTTGCGCTCATGGCCCATACGGTGCAGCCAGTAGTAGCAAAAGTCATAGAACACAAAGGCGAATACCCAGGTCCAGGCACTCTGGGCCGGCAACTCGAACAGTGCCAGGTGCTTGAGGGCGAACGCGTAGGTCAGCAGGCCCACGCCCTTGGTGAGCAAGCCGGTGGTGGTGGACAGCACACCGGTGCTGAGGCTGTTGATGGCATCCGCCACTCGGTAGTTGCGCACGCCACGCCAACGGTCGGCCAACAACTCCACCACAATCAGGGCAATAAAAAACGGTACTGCGTAAGGCACAAAGTCCATGGGCTAGTCCGGTCTATTTTTGTTACATCAAGATTAGGTGCAGCGACGTGAGATCCCATTGGCAACAGGTTACAAATTAGTAGACATTTAACGCCATGAATCAGGAGAAATGCCCATGAGCAAAAAGATTGCAGTGATCCTTTCCGGCTGTGGCGTGTACGACGGCGCAGAGATCCATGAAAGCGTGATCACCCTGCTGCGCCTGGATCAGCGCGGCGCTCAAGTGGAATGCTTTGCACCCGACGTAGCGCAGTTGCACGTGATCAACCATCTCACGGGCGAAGAAATGCCCGAGTCGCGCAATGTGCTGGTGGAATCGGCGCGCATCGCCCGTGGCGCCGTGAAGGATATTGGCCAAGCCAACGCCGCGGACTTTGATGCGCTGATCGTGCCGGGCGGTTTTGGCGCGGCCAAGAACCTGTCTAACTTTGCCGTGGAAGGCGCCGGCTGCAGCATCAACCCGCAGGTGCTGGCGCTGGCTGAAGCCTTTGCCGAAGCGGGCAAGCCGGTGGGGTTGATCTGCATCTCGCCGGCCCTGGCCGCCAAGATCTACGGCCCTGGCGTGACCTGCACCATCGGCAACGACGCCGACACTGCCGCAGCCCTGGACAAGATGGGCGCCACCCACGTCGAATGCACCGTGGAGGACATCGTCGAGGACCCGGCGCGCAAGCTGGTGAGTACGCCGGCCTATATGCTGGGCAAGAACATCAGCGAGGTGGCGTCGGGCATCAACAAGTTGGTGGATCGGGTATTGGAGTTGACTCACGAGAACGACTGACGCCCTCTTTCTGTAGGAGCGAGCTTGCTCGCGAAGAACCTGAAAACGCCGCGTTCATCCAGAGTGCCCGCGTTATCGTTGACGTTTTTCGCGAGCAAGCTCGCTACAGAGGCTTCATCAAGCGGGTGAGGATTCGGTCCAGTGCATTGGCAAACGCCTGCTTGTCCTTTTCGCCGTGGGGCGGTGGGCCGCCGCCCATCTGGCCTTGCTCGCGCAGGTCGGTGAACAGGTTACGCACCGCCAACCGCTCGCTCATGTTCGCCGGGCTGAATTCCTTGCCACGCGGGTCAAGGGCCGTGACGCCCTTCTTCACCAGGCGGTCGGCCAAGGGCACGTCGCTGCAAATCACCAGTTCGCCGGGCACGGCGTGCTCCACCAGGTAATCATCGGCGGCATCCGGCCCGCTGGGCACCACAATCAACTTCACACAGGCAAAGCTGGGCTTGATCTGGCTTTGTCCTGCCACCAGCACCACCTCAAACTGGCGCTTGAGGGCGAACTTCACCACTTGGTCCTTGGCCGCCCGAGGGCAGGCGTCGGCGTCGATCCACACCCGCATGCTACGCCGCCACCCGGCGCTTTTCGGTCAGGCGGCTACGGCCATACAACACCACAATCGCCAGGATCGCCATGGCCTGCGCGCCCAGCGAATACGCATCGGCGTGGATGCCCAGCCAGTCGAAGTCAAAGAACGCCACTGGCCGCGTGCCGAAGATGCCCGCTTCCTGCAAGGCCTTCACACCGTGCCCGGCGAACACCACCGACAGCGCACACAGCAACGCGGCGTTGATGCCGAAGAACAGCGCCAGGGGCAGCTTCGCCGAACCGCGCAGGATCACCCACGCCAGGCCCACCAGCAGCACCAGCGCCGTGGCACCACCGGCCAGCACCGCGTTGTGCCCGGCAGGGCCGGCCTGCAGCCACAGGGTTTCGTAGAACAGGATCACTTCGAACAGTTCGCGGTACACCGAGAAGAACGCCAGCACGGCAAAACCGAAACGCCCACCGCCGCCCACCAGGCTGCTCTTGATGTAGTCCTGCCAGGCTGCCGCGTGACGCCGGTCGTGCATCCACACACCAAGCCACAACACCATCACACTGGCGAACAACGCCGTGCAGCCTTCGAGCAATTCACGCTGGGCACCGCTGACGTCGATGACATAGGCCGCCAAGGCCCACGTGGCCAAGCCTGCCAACAGCGCCAGGCCCCAGCCGAGGTTGACGCTGCGCACTGCCGATTGCTGGCCGGTGTTACGCAGGAAGGCGAGGATCGCTGCCAGCACCAGAATCGCTTCCAGGCCTTCACGCAGCAGGATCAGCAGGCCGGAGATATAGCTCAACGACCAGCTCAGGCCATCGCCGCCCAGCAAGCCAGCGGATTCAGTGAGTTTGCCCTTGGCCACATCCAGGCGCTGCTGCACCTGCTCGATAGGCAAACCGTCCTGCAACGATTGCCGATAAGCCATCAGGGCCTTCTCGGTGTCTTTGCGCACATTGGCATCGACGTTATCCAGGGAGCTTTCCACCAGTTCGAAGCCTTCCAGGTAGGCCGCGACGGATAGATCGTAAGCCTGCTCGTGGTCGCCGTTGCGGAAGGCCGCGAGGCTCTTGTCCAGGGTGGCGGCGGTGTAATCGAGCAACTGCGCGGGGCCGCGCTGAACCTGCGGCGGCTGTGCACGCTGGGCGCGGAACGTAGCCGCAGCGCCAGGGCCGCCAGCGGCGAGCACTTCATTGGGGGTTTGGCGGGCCAGGTCGGCGAGGTTGAACGTCTGCTCGCCTTTGGCGGCGGCCGGGTTGGCCGTGAAGCCGGCGATATAGGTTGCCAGGTCCCAGCGCTGGCGGTCGTCCAGTTGGTCAGCGAACGATGGCATGTCGGTGCCTTCGACGCCCAGGCCGAGGGTGTTGTAGATCGCGTAGAGGCTCAGGCGATCCAGGCGCGTGGCATCGCGCAGGTTAGCGGGTGGCGGGGTCATGCCCATGCCTGCGGGGCCATCGCCGGCACCTGCCGTGCCATGGCACACCGAACAATGCTGGGCGTAGAGCGGCGCGCCGCGGGTCGGGTCCGGCGTGATGGCCGGAGCCTGGCTGACTTCATACGCCACGGCCAGCTTGGCGCCCAATTGACGGGCCTGGCGGGCAACGCTCGCGCCGTCCTGGTGGGCAGTAACTGCGGCCAGCAGTTCATCAACGCCCTTTATCAGCTCAGCGCGCTCGGGTTTGTCTGGCAAATCCGCCACCAGCCCCTGCAACACCCCGAGAAATTCCACTTGTTCACGGTATTCCGAGTCATCCACCACCTTGCCCGCCTCCACCGTGGGTGGGTAGTCGGCGCCAATGTAGTCCAGCAAATGCAGGGCTTGTGGCGCGCCCTCGGCGGTCGCGGCCGACAGATTGAAGCTGCACGACAGCAACGCCGGCAACAGCAGCCAGGCGAGAAAGCGGAAAGGGGCGGTCATGAATGAATCTCAAGTGGAAATACGAAGTAACACTATTGTTGAGCTTTAATGGATTCGACTCAAGGTGTTATTTCATATCACTACAAAACGAGTGTGGGAGCGGGCTTGCTCGCGAATGCGGTGCTTCAGTCACTATTTCCTTTGACTGACACACCGCATTCGCAAGCAAGCCCGCTCCCACATTTTTGGTCCAGTCGCTTGGTCAGGCCGTGGCGCGATGCAGGCTGGCAAGGAAACCGGCAGCGCCAACAAACAAGCCAGCAAAGGTGCGGTTTACACGTTTCTGCTGTTTAGGCGTACGCAACAGGCGCAAGACTTTCGACGCCAACCCTGTGTAGCCCGCCATCACGATCATATCGACGCTGATCATGGTTGCACCGAGTATCAGGTACTGGACCAACAACGGCGCCTGCGGGTTCACGAACTGCGGCAGCACCGCCAGCATGAACACCAGCGCCTTGGGGTTGCTGGCGTTGACCAGAAAGCCGCGGAACATCATCGCCATCGGTTTGCCGATGGGGCGCACGGCGGCGTCATCGGTCATGTCCATGGGCAAGGCGCGCCATTGCTTGATGGCCAGGTACACGAGGTAGGCCACGCCGAACCATTTGATCGCATAGAACGCGGTAGACGACGCCGCCAGAATGGCCCCCAAACCACCGGCGACCACGGCAATCTGCATCGCCAGGCCCAGTTGCAGGCCGATGGCGTTCCAGTAGCCACGCACAAAACCATACTGCAGGCCGCTGGACATCGAGGCGATGGCGCCGGCGCCAGGGGAAAGGGAGATGATCCAACTGGCGAGGAAAAAGGCCAGCCATGTATCGAGAGCCATTGCACACCTCGTAAGGGAGTTAGCGGTTGTGCCTTAAGCTAACTCCAGCGACCAAAGGCTGGCTATAGATTTCTGTAGGAGCGAGCTTGCTCGCGAAGAACGTCAACGATAACGCGGGCAAACTGGATGAACGCGGCGCTCTCAGGTTCTTCGCGAGCAAGCTCGCTCCTACAGGATATTGGTGCCAGAGCCGGGCCAGCGGCGTACCGAACGCTGGAAGAACAGGCTATTGGGCACCTGCACCATCGCGCTGTTGGTCCCGGCTTCCTCGACTTCGATCAGCGTGGTGTAGAGCAAGTTGATCGCCACGACGCGGCCCTTCACGCCCGGCTTGTCGACGGTGTCCACCAACTCGACGATATCACCCAGGCGAAACGGCCCGACGGTAAAGATCAGGATCGCGCACAGCAGGTTGGACAGCACCGACCACATGGCGAAGAACGCCACGGCCGCCACCGCGACAAAGCCCGACAGGGCCGTCCACAACACCGTGGCAGACACACCCAGGCGGCCCAACACAAAGATCAACGCACTGCCCATGATCAGCCAGCGCAAGCCGCCGCGCAGGGGCATCAGCAATTGCGGCGGGAACGGGTAGCGCTCGCCCAGGCGCGTAAGGCCTTTGGCGACGAAGCGCTGGGCCAGGTAGCCAGCCAGCAGGATCAGCAGGATTTGCACGCCAATCCAGATGGGTTCGATCCATTGCACCGGTACCGGTAATTGCAGCGCTTCCATCAGGACAGCGCCTCCAGCTGCGCTTGCAGGGTTTCGAGCAATTCGAGGGCCTCCATCCAGGTTTCCTCCAATTGCCCCTCGCGCACCTTGAGCTTGGCCTGTTCGGCCAGCAGGTCACGCAGTTCATCCTTGCGCGACGCCTCGTAGACGGCGCTGTCGCCCAGGCTGGCTTCGATCTTGGCCAGGCGCTCATGCACCTTGCCCAGCTCGGCTTCCAGCTTGTCGGCTTCGCGCTTGTGCGGTGCCAACTGCTGGCGCAGCGCGGCGGCGGCCTGGCGCTGGGCTTTCTTGTCGGTCTTGTCCGGGTTGACCGGCGTGTTGCTGGCCGGCGCGTTGCGCAGGCGGTATTCGGTCAGCCAGCGCGCGTAGTCGTCCAGGTCGCCGTCGAACTCTTCGACCTTGCCGTCGGCCACCAGCAGGAAGTTGTCGGTGGTGCTCTTGAGCAGGTGACGGTCGTGAGACACCACCAATACCGCACCACTGAACTCCTGCAGGGCCATGGTCAGCGCCAGGCGCATCTCCAGGTCCAGGTGGTTGGTCGGTTCGTCGAGCAGCAACAGGTTCGGGCGATCCCACGCGATCAGAGCCAGGGCCAGTCGGGCTTTTTCGCCACCGGAGAAATTCAGCACGGGCTCGTCGATGCGCGCGCCACGGAAGTCGAAACCGCCGAGGAAGTCGCGCAGGGTCTGCTCGCGCTCGGCTGGCGCCAGGCGTTGCAGGTGCAACAGCGGGCTGGCCTTGGCGTCCAGCGAGTCCAGTTGGTGCTGGGCGAAGTAACCCACCACCGTGTTCTCGCCCCGGGTGAGGCGGCCGGCCAGCGGCTCAAGCTCACCCGAGAGGTTCTTGATCAGTGTCGACTTGCCGGCGCCGTTCGGGCCGAGCAAACCGATGCGGGCGCCCGGCGTGAGCTGCAGCGTGACCTTCTCCAGGATGGTTTTTTCGCCGTAGCCCAGTCGAGCGTCCGAGAGGTCCAACAGCGGGCTGGAGATCTTCACCGACTCACGGAATACAAAGTCGAACGGCGAATCGACGTGGGCCGCCGACAGCTCTTCCATGCGTTCCAGGGCCTTGATCCGGCTCTGCGCCTGACGGGCCTTGGTGGCCTGGGCCTTGAACCTGGCGATGTAGCTTTCCATGTGCGCACGTTGCGCCTGTTGCTTTTCAAAGGCCTGTTGCTGCTGGGCCAGGCGTTCGGCGCGAGCGCGTTCGAACGCGGTATAGCCGCCACGGTAAAGGGTGATTTTCTTCTGTTCGACATGGGCGATGTTATCGACCACGGCGTCGAGGAAATCCCGGTCGTGGGAGATCAACAGCAAGGTGCCCTGGTAACTTTTGAGGAAGTCTTCCAGCCACAGGATCGCATCGAGGTCCAAGTGGTTGGTCGGTTCGTCGAGCAGTAGCAGGTCCGAGGGGCACATCAGCGCTTGGGCCAGGTTCAGGCGCATGCGCCAGCCGCCGGAGAAGTCGGCGACCGGACGGTCCATCTGCTCGTTGGTAAACCCAAGGCCGGCAAGCATCTTGCGAGCGCGGGCATCGGCGGTGTAGCCGTCGGCGCTGTCCAACTCCGAGTGCAGGCGCGCCTGGGCGGCACCGTCCTGGGCTTTTTCGGCTTCGGCAAGGTCGTGTTGTACCTGGCGCAGGCGCAGGTCGCCATCGAGCACGTAGTCGATGGCGATGCGGTCCAGGGTGTCGATCTCCTGGCGCATATGGGCAATGCGCCAGTCGGCCGGCAGCAGGCAGTCCCCGGAGTCCGGGGTCAGCTCACCCAGCAACAAGGCGAACAACGTGGATTTGCCGGCGCCGTTGGCACCGATCAGGCCGGCTTTGTGACCGGCGTGCAGGGTCAGCTCGGCGTCTTCAAGAAGACGTTGCGGGCCACGCTGTAATGTTAGGCTTTGAAGTCGGATCATAATGGCGGCGGAGTCTACCAGCTTCGTTGGCCGCTGGCTTGGGTGTGAATATGTGCGCTGACCTGTGGAGCTTTGCCCTTTCGACCTATGCCCGCCCGGGCGTGGAGGCCGCGTGCCTGCGCTTGCAGGAGCAAGGGGCAGACGTGTGCCTGTTGTTGTGTGGTGCTTGGCTGGAGCAACGAGGTGTGGCGTACAAGCCCGAACGGGTTCAGGCGCTGCAACAGATCGCTCAGCCGTGGCGGGTGCAGGTTGTCGAACCGTTGCGACAAATGCGGGTGCAATGGCGCGCCTTGGCCCAGCAGGATACGCAATTGGCATCGCTACGCGAGCAGGTCAAGACACTGGAGTTGGAGGCCGAAAGAACGCTGCTGGCGCGCTTGGAAGCGCTGGCGCAGACATGGCCGATCAATGAGGTGCCGGGTCAGCAAGAATGGCGTGAAGGCCTGGCGACCGAAGTCGCCAACCTTGACCACGACGCGCTGCTGCAATTGCGCGTCATGGCCACCAACACTTAGGAAGCGCTGGTTGGGGTGGTGCTTGGCGCTACCGGTGCAGGAGTGCTGCTGGCCGATGCAGTTGGAGCGGTGGCTGCTGCCGGGGTGGCAGTGGCGGCTGCTGGAGTGGCTGGCTTGGCGGGCGCTGGCTTGGCAGCTGGCTTCGCGGCCGGTTTTGCGGCAGCAGGTTTAGCGGCTGGCTTTGCGGCTGGTTTGGCAGCAGCAGGTTTAGCGGCTGGCTTCGCGGCTGGTTTGGCAGCAGCAGTTTTTGCGACTGGCTTCGCAGCTGGTTTGGCGGCAGCAGTTTTAGCGGCTGGCTTCGCGGCTGGTTTGGCAGCAGCAGTTTTTGCGACTGGCTTGGCAGCTGGTTTGGCAGCAGCAGTTTTAGCAACTGGCTTCGCGGCTGGCTTGGCAGCAGCAGTTTTGGCAGCTGGCTTGGCAGCAGCGGTTTTAGCGACTGGCTTGGCAGCTGGTTTGGCAGCAGCAGTTTTAGCAGCTGGCTTCGCGGCTGGTTTGGCAGCAGCAGTTCTAGCAGCTGGCTTCGCGGCTGGTTTGGCAGCAGCAGTTCTAGCAGCTGGTTTCGCGGCTGGTTTGGCAGCAGCAGTTTTAGCAGCTGGCTTCGCGGCTGGTTTGGCGGCAGCAGTTTTAGCAGCTGGCTTCGCGGCTGGTTTGGCAGCAGCAGTTTTAGCGACTGGCTTTGCAGCTGGTTTGGCGGCAGCCGTTTTAGCAGTTGGCTTGGCGGCTACTTTTGCAGGCGTACGAGCACCCAATGCTTTAGCTACGGCTTCCTTCACACGGCCAACGCCCTGGGCCAGTTTCAGGCTTTCTTGAGCGTCTTTTTTGAGTTGGGAAATGTAGCTGCGGGTTTCGGCTTGGCGATCCTTGAGAGCATCCAGCAGCTCTTCAAGTTCTTTGACCGCGCCTTTGGCTTTGGCTTGTGCCTTGGACTTGCCGGCAGTGGCGGCGTCTTGCAGTTTGGTACGGGACTTGTGCAGTTTTTCTTGCGCTTTACCGCGTTGCTTTTCCAGTTTGGCGAGCAGTTTTTCTGCATCAGCCAAGGCTTGGGAGCACGCGCTTTCCAGATGTTCGAGCAGGCTGCCCGAAAGTTGTTGGAGCAAGTGCAACGGGGTATTTACAGGCTTCTGTTTGGCCGACATGGTTTACCTCCTGGCTGACGTGGGTGCGGCTCATACTAGCCCTCTGCTCTTACCGCCGCTAGGGCATGTTGACAGTATCCTTTGCCTTGCGTTGCACCGTGCGAAAATTCTTATCGATATAACGGAAAACCGCGCCACTTTTTACGCACTCGCACTGGCATAATCCGTCGCACTTTCGCCGGGAGAATGCCCATGTCGCGTTACCTTTTTCTAGTGTTCGGCTTGGCGATCTGCGTGGCCGATGCAAGCGAGCAGCCCTCGTCAAACACCACCGCCGTAGCCCCGCACGACCTTGCCTATAGCCTGGGCGCAAGCCTTGGCGAACGGTTGCGCCAGGAAGTCCCCGACCTGCAGATACAGGCCCTGCTCGACGGGCTCAAACAAGCCTACCAAGGCAAGCCACTGGCGCTGGATAACGCGCGCATCGAACAGATCCTCGCGCAGCACGAAGCGCAGAACGCCGCCGACGCCCAACTGCCGCAAAGCGAAAAAGCACTCGCTGCCGAGCAGCAATTTCTCTCAAGGGAAAAAGCCGCCGTCGGCGTTCGTCAGTTAGCCGATGGGATCCTACTCACCGAGCTGGCACCGGGCACTGGCAACAAGCCGTTGGCCAGCGATGAAGTGCAGGTGAAATACGTAGGCCGACTGCCTGATGGGACTGTCTTCGACAAAAGTACGCAACCGCAATGGTTTCGCCTCAACAGCGTGATCAGCGGTTGGAGCAGTGCATTGCAACAGATGCCGGTGGGTGCGAAATGGCGCCTGGTGATTCCTTCAGCCCAGGCCTATGGCGCAGACGGCGCAGGTGAGTTGATCCCACCCTATACGCCGCTGGTGTTCGAAATCGAACTGCTCGGCACTCGCCACTGACCCATAAAAAAACGGTGCGACATGCGCACCGTTTTTTATCTCGCCATCAGGTTCAAGCCTGGGTGGCGGGTTCTTCTTTGTGAGCGTTGTGCAGCACTTCGATCAAGCAATCTTCCAGCTCGAAACGCTCATGCAACAGCGCACCCAACTCTTTGAATTTTTCCGCAACACATTTCCCGGCATCACACAGGTCGGTGAACGCCAACAGCTTTTCAGTAATCACATCGATGCGCGGGTAAATCGTCTCGGCCAACTCCAGGCCACGCTGATCATCGAAGGCTTCCGCCTCTTTGGTCAGTTGCTCATAGACGCCGAAATGTCCGGCAGACACGTAGTCCACCAGCACACCGCAGAAATCTTGCAATGTCTCGCGATTCTCGGCCAACGCTTCGGGCTTGGCGCCGAGAGCATCAAAGGCCCGAACCAGTTCGTGACGTGCCTTCAACCAGCTGTCGATCAGCTTATGCACCCCACCCCAGCGTTCCTGAGCATTCTGACAACTTTCCAACATGATGATCTCTCTTCCCTATTGGGGCGCCGCAGCTCTGTACCTGCGCAACACTTCAAGGATGAAGCAGCAGACGGACAAGGCCGCGTCTGACAAGCGGTTTGGATAACGCGTGCGGGCCAGATTATGCCCGCATGACTATGGCTTCAAGGTACGCAGGAGAGAATGTTCATACAAGTGTTTAATCCGCTCCTACAACCTGAGTCTCGTTTTCAAGGCATTGCAAGGCGCAAATGCCTGCCGAACAACAACCGTGACACCTGCATGAGCCCCAGGATCAGCATCGCCACGAAGAACAACAGGCTCCACTCAGGCAGGCTCAGGTCAAACAGCGTCCAGTTGATTTCGACACAATCGACAGTGCCATTGAACACCGAGCGCATTGCCTGCCAGACAGACAGGTTTTCAAGCATGTGCTGCAGACTGGGCCAGCAATCCCCCACCTGACTTGTCGGCCTGTTCTGCAACAGCACCTGCCGGCCTGCGGTGATGGCGCCCAGCAAGGCACAGCCCATGCTCGCCAGCCCGTAAAGGCAAAGGCCGGAACGCCCAGGCTTGTGGAGCACGGCAATCAAGTTGATCAATGCAAAAGACGCGAGGAACAGGCGCTGTACCTGGCATAGAAAACAGGGTCGTAGCAGCGCGCCGTATTGAAGATAGAAAGACGCGCCCAACGTCAGCGCACCCGCCATGAACGCCAGGAAAAACAAAGAGCGTAAAGGGGCCAAAGACATTGTTTATCCGCACTGCAAGAGATAGGTCGCTACGGTAGAGGAAAGGCCCGATCCCTTTCAATACGCCCTAGAGCAGACATTTCCTCGAAAACATAAGGACATCCCGCCACGAGCCCGAGGAAATTCAGTTACAACAAGTAGGAATTAGCAACAAGGCCAGTTAAACCGAGCGTTTGCAGGGTTTGAAGGATCGGGGGGAGGATCGGTCCGAGCCAATCCACTCACCCTTTCCTACTTCAAACTCGTGCAGGCACCGGCAGCGGCGAGGACAGCAGACGATTGTCGAGCAAGCCCAAGCCTTCCTGAAACAGCTGGTTGCTGCGCTCGGTGTCGCCCAATTGGGCCAGCAGGCGAGCCAACTCGGCGCAGGCTTCGGGATTGCGCTGTACTTGCAGGCTGCTTTCCAGATAATCGCGCGCCTTGCCCCACAGACTGTTTTGCAGGCACAGACGGCCCAGCGTCAGCAACAGGCTGGCATCGCCTGGATGGTCCTTGAGCCAGCCTTCGGCAAACTTCAATTGGCGCGCAGGATCACTGCCGCGCAGCAGGCCATACAACCGAATCAGGTGACTGTCATAACCGCGTTTAAGGGCACCACGCAGCACTTCTTCGGCCTTGGCATCCGCACCCAATCGACGCAGTTGGTCGGCATACGCCAATACCAGTTGTGGCTGTTGGCGCTGGGCAGCGGTCAGTTGCTCCCATGCGCGCTCCAGGGACTGCAACCCCGCCTCGCCTTGCTCTTCACGCTGAGCCGCCAGGCTCAGGTTCTCGCCCCAGGCGCGACGTTCCAGCTCAGCCAGCTCATTGGCGGGCAAGACTTTGTCCTTGCGCAGTTCCGGCAGCAGGCGAATCACCGACGACCAATCGCCACGCTGCTGATGCAGGCGTTGCAACTGTCGCAGCACTTGCGCGTTATGCGGATGACGCTCATGCATCGCCTGAAGAGTGACCAGGGCACCTTCCGTATCGCCACGATCCATCTGCAATTGCGCATGGCTCAGTGCAATGGCCAGTTCGGCCTGGGGCTGGCGCTCCAGCGCGCGCTCCAGCAAACCGTCGGATTCCTCATAACGGCCCTGTTCATTGGCCGCACGGGCGGCACCGATGTAATACAGCAGGGGTTGACGCTCTGCTTCAGCGGCGCGGTGCAGGTGGCGTTCGGCGCTGGCCCAGCGGCCCTCGGCGAGGTCCATCTGGCCTTGCTCGATAGCGATCTGCACACGACGGCTGCGATTGCGTCGTGACCAAGGGTTGACCACGCCACCGGATGTGGTGACCAGGCTCCACAACACACGGATCAGGTAAATCGCCAGGCCAATGGCGAACAGCGCCACCAATGTCGCCCACAGGCTTGATTCGTAATGCAGCAGGTGAGGATAGGTAATCAGCACGTAGCCGGTGTGCTTCGAAATGCCCACACCCAAGGCCAGGGCAACCGCAATGGCGAGCACCAGGATCACATAGAAACGCTTCATCAGCTCTACTCCTGGGTCGCCGGCTTGCCAGCCGAGGCCTTGGCTTCGTCGGCAGACTGATGACGACGTTCAAGGTACGCCTGCACAGCGGCCAGGCTCGCGGCCAGGTCAGGCGTGACCACCGACACGGCCTTGGGCTCGAGCTCAGCAATACGCGCCAGCATCGCCTTGCTCTGCGGGTTGTCCTGGTTGAAGTTGTCCTGCAACACGCTGCGCGCTTCTCCCAGCGAGCGGCTGTACACCGCCGCCTCGCCGTTAAGCGCAGCCCACTGGGCTTGCTCCAGCGCCAGGCTCAAGGCCAGCCGCACTTGGTTCAGACCTTGGCCTGCCAACAATGGGCGGATGTTGTCATCCGGGTTGAAGTCGATGCGGAAGTAACGGGAAATCTGCTCCCACCATTGGCTCAACTGGTTCTGGGTATCGCTGGTGGGGCGCCCCTGGGAGGCAGGCTCGGTGAGCTGATACTCCGGGGCAATCGCTGCAAGCTGCACCACTTGGTCACGCAAGGCGGCCAGTTGCAGGTACAGGCCGGTACGGTCCGGCTGCTCGGTGCTGCGCAGCGCGGCCAGGCTCTTGGCCAGTTGCTCGCGTGCGGCGAAAGACCCTGGGTCGCTCTGCTCGCGAAGAATTTCGTCGGCACCCTGGACCAGCGACTGAGCGCTGTTGATATCTTGCAAGGCGGACAAACGCAAGCTGGCCAGACGGATCAGATGCTCGGCTTCGGCCAGGCGCCAATCCTTGCGGCTGGCACCCAGCACGGTTTCCAGACGCTGGTTGAGGCGCTGCTGATCACCCTGCAACTGAGTGACCAGGCGGCGGCGTTCTTCCAGCTCATCCGCACCCGGCAACTGCGCCAGGCGGGCGGCCAACTGTTGCTGGCCTTGCTTGAGGCTCTGGGACTGGTCATCCAGGGTCAGCACCTGGCCCAACTGGTGCTGGCTGCTGGCTTGCAGGGCACGGACCTGCCAGATTCCCCAACCGCCGGCGGCTACGCCCGCAGCACCCAGCAACAAGGCGACGATGGCCAGGCCATTGCCACGGCGTGGCGCGCTGACCGGTGTCTCGACCGGCGCATCAAGCGCGGGCTGAGCTTCATCTTTAGGCAAGGCTGTTTCGCTCACGTATCCGTCCTTTGCGTATCAGAGAGTGGGAACGGGATAGCTCCCTAACGCCACTAACAAAGCCGCGGCACTCGCGCCGCGACAATCCACAACTTTTTCTGCACCCGCGGCCCGCGCCACTTCATATACACGCGGGCTGGGCACGAACAACGGTAGCTGTGCCACCTCTGGCCAATCGGGGCCGGCCAACGCGTGCAAGTGTAAAAAACCCTGCCCACTGCTGACCACCAGGCCGTTCAAGCGTTCCAACTGGATGCGTTGCATCAACGCGCCCTTCTCATACACCGGAAGAAAACGCCGATACAATTCCAAGTAGTCGACACTAGCACCTTGCTCGCGCAAACGCTCAGCCAGCAGCTCACGCCCGCCTTCGCCACGCAGGATCAACACCCGGGCGCCCGGCAGTGCAATAGCCTCGCGCAAGGCAGGCAGTTCAAGCAAGGCCTCGCTGTTATCGCCCGTGAGGGGATAGTGAACCTGGAGGCCATGATCAGCCAGTATCTGGGCCGTGGCCGCGCCGACACTGAACCAGGGCATGGGCGGCACACTGCTCCCCAACTGCTGCAACGCCAAGCGCGCGGCCGGCTTGCTCACCACGATGACAGCGCAATAGCGTGGCAGCGCGGCGAACACCGCGCGTTGCTCCGCGGTCACCGGCAACGCTTCGGTCTCCAGCAAAGGCAGGCAACTGCTGTGAATACCGCCCTGGGCCAATACTGCCGCCAGCGCCGTCGACTCCTCGGCAGGCCGCGTCAGCAGCACTCGCCAGTCGGTCACTGTGGGCCGGCCTCGCCATAGACTTTCTGCAAAATGGCACCCGCGCCTTTTTCCAACAGTTCCTCGGCGACCTGAATCCCCAGGGCCGTGGCATCACGTTGCGGCCCACGCACCTCGGCGGTCAGCAGGTTACCGCCGTCCGGATCACCGACCAGGCCACGCAGCCACAGGTTCTCACCCTCAAGTACGGCATAGCAGGCGATGGGCACTTGGCAGCCACCGTTGAGGTGTTTGTTCAAGGCACGCTCGGCGGTGACACGCACTTCGGTGTCTGCGTGATCGAGAGGTTTTAGCAGTGCGTGAATTTCGCTGTCGGCGGTGCGACATTCGATGCCGACTGCGCCCTGCCCGCCAGCGGGCAAGCTGTCCTCAACGCTGATGGCCGAGGTGATGCGGTCTTCAAAACCCAGGCGGATCAGGCCGGCAGCGGCGAGGATGATCGCGTCGTATTCGCCGGCATCCAGCTTGGCCAGGCGCGTGTTGACGTTGCCACGCAAAAAGCGGATCTGCAGGTCAGGACGCCGCGTCAGCAACTGGGCCTGGCGACGCAGGCTGGAGGTGCCGACGATACTGCCCAGCGGCAATTCGTCCAGGGATGCGAAGGTGTTGGAAACAAAGGCGTCGCGCGGGTCTTCGCGCTCGCAGATACAAAAAAGGCCCAGGCCTTCAGGGAAGTCCATGGGCACATCTTTCATCGAATGCACGGCAATGTCGGCTTCGTTGTCCAGCAGCGCGGTTTCCAGCTCCTTGACGAACAGGCCCTTGCCGCCGATTTTCGACAGCGGCGAGTCCAGCAGCTTGTCGCCGCGACTGACCATGGGCACCAGGGATACCTTGAGGCCGGGATGGGCCTGCTCAAGGCGTGCTTTGACGTATTCGGCCTGCCACAAGGCCAGGGCGCTTTTACGGGTGGCGATGCGGATTTCGCGAGAGGACATGGATCAATCCGTACTGAATAGATACGGCGGATAATAACAGCTCAGGCAAATACGCTTTGATTTGAATCAGCAAGTGCGGGGCCTCCCTGGCCACGTCGCACCGGGATAAGGAATGCAGACCGCGCCGCAGCCCTTGGGCTAAAGCTGCTGCATCATCTTGCGCACGCCGGCGACATGGCGTCGGCTGACGATCAAGGCATCGCCATTGAGGCCCTTCAGGAATAGCTGAAAGTGCCCCAGGGGCGTGCGCTGCAGGCGCTCGATGCGTTCACGGGCGACCAGCGCATTGCGATGAATGCGCACGAAACGTTCGCCAAATTCGTCTTCAAGGGCCTTGAGCGGCTCGTCGAGCAATACTTCACCGCTCTCGTGGCGCAAGGTCACGTATTTGTGATCGGCAATAAAGTAGACCACCTGGCTAAGTGGGATCAGCTCGATGCCCTTGCGGGTACGCGCGCTGATATGGCTGCGTGGCCCATTACCACTTTGCGCAGCCGGTTGCGTCAAGGCTGCCAGTTGGGCGCGGCTGGGGCGCTCAGCTTTTTTCAGGGCCTTGAGCAAGGCTTCGGCAGTGGCCGGCTTGACGAGAAAACTGACACCGCTGTCTTCCAGCGTCTGTGCAGAAAACTCATCCTGCGCCGCACACAACACCACGGCGGGCGGCGATTCGCGTTCGCTCAAGCGGGCGGCGACTTGCAGGCCGTCGAAGCCCGGCATGCGGATATCGAGCAGCACTACATCCGGCTTGTGGCTGTCGATCAGCGTCAACGCCTCTTCGCCGTTGGTGGCACTCGGTTCAAGGACTGTATAACCCTCGAGTTCACTGACCAGACGGCTCAGTCGCTCGCGGGCTTGGGGTTCGTCATCAACGATCAGGACATTCATATTGCGCTGGATTCCTGCGTGAGTCTCGCACAAGGATAGCGTAGACAGGTGCGGTGACTGACGTCACAGCGATCCACGCTAAGACTAGCGCGAGCGGCAAAAAGTGCCCTGAGAGTGGCACCCAAATTTACCCGGACCTGTTCAATAGCGCCCAAGACCCGCTGCCTTCGGGCATCGTCGTAGGGTTCACTGATAAACAATCCGAATACCCCCCTGTTTAATGGATAGTCTGGTTATGACCGCATCACCCGACTTTGGTGCATTCACACACTATCAGTCCAACTGTAGACGCTCACTGAGGCGACATTGCTCAATCGTCAAATATCGTTTCAATAAGTACCTGCCTCCAGTCTCGTCCTGGATGCGGTCGGCGGCAAGGCACTTAGCCATCTCCCGCATAAATAAAATTGCCGACCACCCGCAGCACCGCCTCCACGGGCAACCCTGTTATGATCGCCGGCACACCTTCATGCCTCTTTTAAGCAGATCACGAGCGAATCCATGAGCACCGACAAGACCAACCAGTCCTGGGGCGGCCGCTTCAGTGAACCCGTCGACGCCTTCGTCGCGCGCTTCACCGCCTCCGTCACCTTCGATCAACGCCTGTACCGCCACGACATCATGGGCTCCATCGCCCACGCCACGATGCTGGCCAAGGTCGGCGTGCTGACCGACGCCGAGCGTGACAGCATCATCGACGGCCTGACCACCATCCGCGGTGAGATCGAGGCAGGGACGTTCGACTGGCGCGTCGACCTGGAAGACGTGCACATGAACATCGAGGCACGCCTGACCGATCGCATCGGCGTGACCGGCAAAAAACTGCACACCGGCCGTAGCCGTAACGACCAGATCGCCACCGATATCCGCCTGTGGCTGCGCGATGAGATCGACCTGATCCTGGGCGAAATCACCCGCCTGCAAAAAGGTTTGCTGGAGCAGGCCGAGCGCGAATCGGACACCATCATGCCCGGCTTCACTCACCTGCAGACCGCACAGCCCGTGACCTTCGGCCACCACCTGCTGGCCTGGTTCGAAATGCTCAGCCGCGACTACGAGCGCCTGGTCGATTGCCGCAAGCGCGCCAACCGCATGCCGCTGGGCAGCGCGGCACTGGCCGGCACCACCTACCCGATCGACCGTGAGTACACCGCACAACTGCTGGGTTTTGACGCCGTGGGCGGCAACTCACTGGACGGCGTGTCGGACCGTGACTTCGCCATCGAATTCTGCGCCGCCGCCAGCATCGCGATGATGCACCTGTCGCGCTTCTCCGAAGAGCTGGTGCTCTGGACCAGCGCGCAATTCCAGTTCATCGACCTGCCGGACCGCTTCTGCACCGGCAGCTCGATCATGCCGCAAAAGAAAAACCCCGACGTGCCAGAGCTGGTGCGTGGCAAGAGTGGCCGTGTATTCGGCGCACTGATGGGCCTGCTGACCCTGATGAAAGGCCAACCACTGGCCTACAACAAGGACAACCAGGAAGACAAAGAGCCGCTGTTCGACGCCGCCGACACCCTGCGCGACTCGCTGCGTGCCTTTGCCGACATGATCCCGGCGATCAAGCCCAAGCACGCGATCATGCGTGAAGCGGCCCTGCGTGGCTTTTCCACCGCCACCGACCTCGCGGATTACCTGGTGCGCCGTGGCCTGCCATTCCGCGACTGCCACGAAATCGTTGGCCACGCCGTGAAGTACGGTGTGGACACCGGCAAGGACCTGGCGGAAATGAGCCTGGAAGAACTGCGCCAGTTCAGCGACCAGATCGAGCAGGATGTGTTTGCCGTGCTGACCCTGGAAGGCTCGGTGAACGCCCGTAACCATGTGGGCGGCACTGCGCCGGCACAGGTCAAGGCAGCGGTCGTGCGCGGCCAGCAATTGCTCGCCAGCCGCTAAAAGCATCGCAGGCAAGCCAGCTCCCACACTTGATTGGGTTCACACATCAAAATGTGGGAGCGGGCTTGCCCGCGATGGCGTCCTTACAGATGCCAAAGATTTATTTCTTGGCCGCAATCATCGCCATGAATGCCGGCATCGCCGCCTGCCTGTCCGCCTCTACCTTCTGCGCGTTGGGCATCTCATTCAGGCGCGCCAACAACGCCTTCGCCTTCGGCATCGGCTCCAGCAGGTCCAGCCCAAACACCTTCTCGCCCACACCGCAGGCCAGGTTCAGGCTGTACATGAAATACAGGTCCGCGAGGGTGAAGCTCTCCCCCGCCACGTAAGGCGCAAACTGACCGTGCCGGCCTAACGTACCGATCCCAAGCAGCAACTCGGCCCTGGACTTTTCCTTGATCGCCTCCGGCACCGTCATGCCGAAAAAAGCCTCGGCGTAACACGCCCGCGCAGGCAGTTCGATGTACAGCTCGATCTCACGGCACAGCGCCAGCACCTGAGCCCGCGCAAACGGGTCGGCGGGCAGCAGCGCAGGGCCTTCCTGGGTCTGCTCGAGGTATTCGAGGATGACGCTGGTTTCGTTGATGAACCCCTGCTTCACACCCAGCACCGGCACTTTGCCGCGGGGGCTGACCGCCAAGACTTCGGGGGTTTGCCCGGCGTAAAAAGGCACTTCTTCGAAGGGCAGTCCTTTCTCCAACAGCGCCAGCTTGACCATGTTGTAGTAGTTGCTGACCGAAAATCCGTAAAGCTTGAGCATCGCAAAGCCTCCAGGCCGGGTGCGGGGTTGGCTGCAAGAGTTATAGATCCTCAAGGCCACCCTGACCAGCAGCATCATTTACCTGAATGGGGGTAGACTGGCGCCCTTTCCTTGAGGAGCCTGCCATGAGCGAGCCGACCGATATCGACAACGACGAAGAAGAATTCACCGAAAACACGCTGATCGAAGCCATCGAGAACCAGATCGAGAGCGATAACCCGCCAGCGGCCAAGGCTACGTTCAATAAACTGACCCTGGTGGGTTACGAGCGCGAAGAGATCCTGAATCTGATGGCCCACGTGCTGGCCTTCGAGATCGACGCCATGCTGGACGAGGACCGCGCCTTCAATACCGAGTGGTATGAAACGGCATTGCGGGCACTGCCCGAGCTGCCGCCGGAAAAGCAATAACCCCGGTACGTAGTAACACGCTGGACAGTTCGGCAAAGTGCGTTCACCTTATGGCCTGCTAGCCTCTAATAAATTTTAGAAAGTCTGGAGTCCTTATGTCGTATACCCCTGAGTTGGTTGCCGAACTGGAAATCCTTGTACTCTTCCCCTTGGACAGCACCAAGGAAGGCTTGAAAGTCCATCAGACTGCCGCCCCTACTGCCGTCGCCGCTGCAAAGCGCCTCCATGCCAAAGGGCTGATCGACCAACCGGACGGGGGCTATCTGACGAGCCTTGGCCGGGACGCTGCCGAGCAAGCCCAAACCCTGCTGACCATCCTCACCACTGCCAACACCAAAGAAGCCGCCTGATACCTGATACCGCCCATGGAGTCCGCCGCCTGCGGATTCCGCGGGCATTGCTGCGCGGCATACAAAATTCTGACGCCAAAAAGCCACTTCCCTCTAAAACTCCTACGCTACTGTCTGTAAACTCCTGCATGGCCGCCCGCGTCGGGCCCTGCGAGCCAACGAGTTCGACATGACCCGCACCCATGAAATCCGCCCTGATCTGGACGAAGGCATCGACCGCAAGGTGCTGACCCAATTGCGCGCGCGTTTCATGAGCCTCAATCAAGGCCGCATGGCCCGGGCCGTCGAGGGGCTGACGCCACGCCAGCAAAGCGTGCTGGCTTTGTTGCCGCTGTTTTTCCACGTCAATCACCCGCTGTTGCCAGGTTACGTCTCCGGCAGCACGCCGGCCGGGCTGTCGAATTTTGAACCGGACGCCCAGGCCCTGGCCGATGCCCAGCGTCTGACCCGCTCGTTCTCCTATAAACCGCGCCACGGCAATCCGCCTACGCCGATCCACGGTTTGTTCCTGATGGGCAGCCTGGGCACGCTGGCCCAGGCCGATCAAAGCGATATGGACGTGTGGGTGTGCCACGCTCCCGACTTGAGCGAGACCGAGCTGGCCGAGCTGCGCAAAAAGTGCCAACTGCTGGAGACCTGGGCCTTGGGCATGGGCGCCGAGGCGCATTTCTTCCTGATCGACCCGACGCGCTTTGTGTTGGGTGATCGCGATACACAATTGAGCTCCGACGACTGCGGCACCACCCAGCACTACCTGCTGTTGGATGAGTTCTATCGCACCGCGATCTGGCTGGCCGGGCGCACGCCCATCTGGTGGCTGGTGCCGGTCTACGAAGAAAACCGCTACGCCGAGTTTACTCACGCCCTGATTTCCAAGCGCTTTATCCGCGCCGATGAAACCCTCGACCTCGGCCATCTGGCTCATATTCCTCCGGGGGAGTTTATTGGCGCCGGGCTGTGGCAACTGTTCAAGGGCATCGAGTCGCCCTACAAGTCGGTGCTCAAGCTGCTGCTGACCGAGGTCTACGCCAGCGAACACCCGAAGGTGCAGTGCCTGAGCCTGCGCTTCAAACAGGCGGTGTTCAGCCATCAGGCAGACCTGGATGAGCTGGACCCGTACATCATGGTCTACCGCCGCATCGAGGAATACCTCAAGGCCCGCAACGAGCTGGAGCGCCTGGAACTGGTGCGCCGCAGCCTGTACCTGAAGGTCAACCGCAAGCTCAGCGCCGGCCAGCGCACCGCCGGTTGGCAACGGCAGTTGCTGGAGCGCCTGGCGCATGAATGGGGTTGGGACACGCGGCAACTGGCCCTGCTGGACAGCCGCAGCCAATGGAAGGTGCGCCAGGTCGCCTCCGAGCGCCGCGCCCTGGTCAATGAGTTGAACTACAGCTACCGCTTCCTCACCCAGTTCACCCGCAGCGAACAGTCCGCCAGCCCGATCAATAAACGCGACCTCAATGTACTCGGCCGCCGCTTGTACGCGGCGTTCGAGCGCAAGGCCGGCAAGGTCGAGTTCATCAACCCCGGCATCGCCCCCGACCTGGCCGAAGACACCCTGACCCTGGTGCAGTCGCCCAACCGCAAAGAGCCGGGCCAACACCATTGGGGCCTGTATAACGGCAACCTTACCGCCCTGGAATGGGAACACTTCGCGCCGATCAAACGCAGCCGCGACCTGCTGGAAATGCTCACCTGGTGCCATCGCAACGGCGTGATCGACAGCAGCACCCGCCTGGCGCTGCACCCCGGCACCAGCGACATGACCGAGTTCGAGCTGTTCAACCTGTTGGGCAGCCTGCAACAGACCATCGCCTTGCCCCTGGCCAGCGTCGATGAGAGCCGTTTGCTGCGCCCGGCAGTGCCAGAAGAAGTGCTGCTGCTGATCAACGTTGGGGTTGACCCGCTCAAGCATCATCGCGACCTGAATATCCTGATGACCACCGAGCGCACCGACTCCCTGAGTTATGCCGGCGTGCGCGACAACCTGGTGCTGACCCTGGACCAGGTCACGCTCAACAGCTGGAACGAGGTGATGGTCAGCCGCTATGACGGCCCCCACGCCCTGCTCGACTGCCTGCGCGACTACCTCAACCAACTGCCATCGAACCATCTGCCACGCCTGCGAGTGCGTTGCTTCTGCCACAACCGGGCACAGTTCATTGCCCAGCGGGTGGAAGAGGTATTCGACACCGCGCAGCATCTGCTGCTCGGCCAGGGCAACCATCGCTACCTGCTTCAGGTGCAGCAGCATTATCACGTCATGGAACTGGTACCGGGCCAAGCCACCCATGTATCGCTGCCGACCCAGGACGCGCTGATCGCTTACCTCAGCGAGGAGCTGGCCAGCTACAGCCCGTGGCACCTGGACGCCATGGCTTTGGAAGACCACGACCTGGCGCTGCTGCTGCCCATGGGCCAGGCCGAGTGTGTGCAGGTGTTCTACCGGGTCAATGAAGGCTTCGCCGACGTGTACGTGCTCGACGAATTCAACGCGCTCTGGCAACAGCGCTCGCCGTTTCATGATGAGCAAAGCCTGCTGGCGCCGCTGCAGCGTTTTTTGCAATCGATCCTGTATCGCCGCGAAGCGCTATCGTCCCTGGACGCCCAGCAGCCCGCCGGCGAGGTACAGATCCTGTACTACCAACTGTTGCCATCGGGCAGCGGCCGTGCGCGGGGCGTGGAGCCACGGCCGGCCCCGCAAGACCCTGCCAACAAAGCGTTTTATGACGTGCAGGCGATTATCGGCAAAGGCGCGCCAGGCCACGTGGGGATCACCCTGTACTGCAATCAGCGGGAGTTTTCCGAGCTGGAATTTGGCGACCAGCTGTTTGCGGTGGTCGCCCGGGAGATCGTCGGGCAACGTCGGGAAACCGAGCGTTACCGCTGCTATATCACTGATCTGGATCTGTCGGGGCTGCTCGGTGATGTGCAAAGCCCAAGCAATTTGTACCTGCGCTATAAAGCCGAACTGGAACAGTCACTCAATGCGGCCTTGAATCAGGTTTAGAGCGGGAAGGCGCCGCCATCTTTGGGCTGGCCTTCGACGCTGAGCAATTCCAGCTTCAGGGTCTTGCCGCCTGGCGCCGGCCAGTCGATGTGCTGGCCCACTTGCAGGCCGAGCAACGCGCTGCCTACCGGCGCCATGATCGAAATCTTGCCTTCGTCGGCGTTTGCGTGCTTTGGGTAGACCAGCGTCAGGTGATAGTCCTTGCCGCTGCTTTGCTCACGGCAATGCACACTGGAGTTCATGGTCACGACACCCGCAGGCACTTCATCGTGACCAACCACGTCTTCGGCGCGGTCGAGTTCGGCTTGCAATGCTTCGGCGCCGGGAGAGTCGTCGCCCAAGCGGTCGATCAGTTGCTCCAGACGCTGCACGTCAAGACGGGTAAGAATGATGGACGGTGCGGTGGTCATGATTCAGGCAGACTCCTTTTTTCTGCACAAAAAAGCAAAACCCCGCCAGGAAAAGGCGGGGTTCTCACGGACCTCGATGAATGGAGGTGTATCGGGACACTACCACAGCGACACAAATAAACAAGACGCCGTCAGGTGCTCGCCTTGCGCTGCTCGGCCTCTGCGCAGATCACCCGGCGCCGCGCATCGTCGGCAGAGCGCCATTCCCGGATGTCTTCCACGTGGCGGAAGCAGCCAAGGCAGACTTTCTGCTCATCCAGGCGACACAAACTGATACAAGGTGACGGCACCGCCGGGCTGACATTGCTGAACAGCGGCTTGGGCGGGCGTACGGCTACGGGTTCACTCACCATCAGATCTCGTCGAAATCCAGTTCCGCGCCGGTGTATTCCTGAACCAGGCGGGTGAGCATCTCACCCAGCAACTCTTCACTCTTGTCGCACTGCCATTTGCCGCTTTCTTCGTCGTAATCGAAGTGAACGCCACCGGAACGCGCCGCCAGCCACAGCTGACGCAGCGGCTCCTGGCGGCTGAAGATCAGTTGCTGGCCGCTCTCGAACTTGACGGTCAGCACACCGGCCGAGTTTTCCAGGTCCACGTCCAGGCCGCTGTCGTCGAAAATATCTTCCAGCCCCTGCTGGGTGGTATCCACCAGGTCGTGAAAACGGGCTTCGGTCAAACTCATTGTGGCAACCTCAAAAGTGTCTGGTTTTGCTCAAGCGCCGCACGATACGGGCGAGCTTCGCCGATTGCAAAGGATACTGATTTCATCACGGATGACGGTACGAAATATCCCCAGGCATCGTAGCCTGCTTCCCTACTGTCTCGGCAAACCCCCGCCGGACGGGTGTTGCGGCGCATAGGCAAGCTGGCGGGTGGTCGGTATACTCGGGCGCAATTAATGCATATTCAAGGATTTCGCCATGAAGCGCCTGATCTCTTCCCTTGCTGCGCTCGTCGCGGTCGCTTGCCTCGTTAGTGCCTGTGGCCAGAAAGGCCCGTTGTACCTGCCCGATGACAGCAAAGATCCAAACGAACAGGCGCAATCGTCGCAAAAGCCGTCAAAAGCCCATAAGCACGACACCTACTAAGCAAGGGAATCTTATGGACGCTTTTAACTACCGGGACGGCGAGCTGTTCGCGGAAGGCGTGGCCTTGTCCGCGATTGCCCAGCGCTTCGGCACCCCGACCTATGTGTACTCGCGTGCGCATATCGAAGCCCAATACCGCTCGTTCACCGACGCACTCAACGGCGTGCCGCACCTGGTGTGCTACGCAGTCAAGGCCAACTCCAACCTGGGTGTACTCAATGTCCTGGCGCGTCTTGGCGCTGGTTTTGACATCGTGTCCCGTGGCGAGCTGGAACGCGTACTGGCCGCCGGCGGCCAGGCGGACAAAATCGTCTTCTCCGGCGTCGGCAAGAGCCGCGAAGACATGCGCCGCGCCCTGGAAGTCGGCGTGCATTGCTTCAACGTCGAATCCACCGACGAGCTGGAGCGCCTGCAAGTGGTCGCCGCCGAGATGGGCGTGCGTGCGCCGATATCCCTGCGCGTCAACCCGGACGTCGACGCCGGCACCCACCCGTACATCTCCACCGGTCTCAAAGAGAACAAGTTCGGCATTGCCATCGCCGACGCCGAGGACGTGTACATCCGCGCCGCCCAACTGCCGAACCTGGAAGTGCTGGGTGTCGACTGCCATATCGGCTCGCAGCTGACTACATTGCCACCGTTCCTGGATGCCCTCGACCGCCTGCTGGGGTTGATCGACCGCCTGGGCGAGTGCGGCATCTACCTGCACCACATCGACCTCGGTGGTGGCGTGGGTGTGCGTTATCGCGATGAAGAGCCGCCACTGATTGCCGACTATATCCAGGCCGTGCGCGAGCGCATCGAAGGCCGCGACCTCACGCTGATGTTCGAGCCAGGCCGCTACATCGTCGCCAACGCTGGCGTGCTGCTGACCCAGGTCGAGTACCTCAAGCACACCGAACACAAGGATTTCGCCATCGTCGATGCGGCGATGAACGACCTGATCCGCCCGGCGCTGTACCAGGCCTGGATGGATGTCACCGCCGTGACGCCGCGCGCAAGCAAAGCCCGCGCCTATGACATCGTCGGGCCGATCTGCGAGACCGGCGACTTCCTGGCCAAGGATCGTGAGTTGACGCTTGAGGAAGGTGATCTGCTGGCCGTGCATTCGGCCGGTGCCTACGGGTTTGTCATGAGTTCCAACTACAACACCCGCGGGCGTACCGCCGAGGTGCTGGTGGACGGTGATCAAGCATTTGAAGTGCGTCGCCGCGAGACGGTAGCCGAGTTGTATGCTGGCGAAAGCCTGCTGCCGGAGTAAGCCATGCTGCTGCGTTTTACCAAGATGCACGGGCTGGGTAATGATTTCATGGTCCTCGACCTGGTCAGCCAGCACGCGCACATCCTGCCCAAGCACGCCAAACAGTGGGGCGATCGCCACACGGGGATCGGTTTCGACCAGTTGCTGCTGGTCGAAGCGCCGAGCAACCCGGAGGTAGATTTCCGCTACCGGATCTTCAACTCCGACGGTTCCGAAGTGGAACAGTGCGGCAACGGCGCGCGCTGCTTTGCGCGCTTTGTGCTCGACAAACGCCTGACTGCCAAACGCCAGATTCGCGTCGAAACCAAAGGTGGCGTGATCGAACTGGACATCCGCAACGACGGCCAGATCAGCGTCAACATGGGCGCGCCGCGCCTGGTGCCGGCGGATATTCCGTTCCAGGCCACCGAGCAGGCCCTCAGTTACTCGTTGGACGTGGATGGCAAAACCGTAGAAATCGCCGCCGTGTCCATGGGCAACCCCCATGCAGTGCTGCGGGTCACCGACATCAATAACGCCCCCGTGCACGAACTGGGGCCGAAGATCGAACATCACCCGCGCTTTCCGGCACGGGCTAATGTGGGCTTTTTGCAGGTGATCGACCGTAACCGTGCGCAATTGCGCGTATGGGAACGCGGCGTCGGCGAAACCCAGGCTTGCGGCACCGGCGCTTGCGCCGCTGCCGTGGCCGCGATCAGCCAGGGGTGGATGGATTCGCCGCTGTTGATCGACCTGCCCGGTGGACGTTTATCCATCGAATGGGCAGGCCCTGGCCACCCGGTGATGATGACCGGGCCGGCCACGCGTGTATACGAAGGACAGGTCCGTCTATGAGTGAGCCAAGCTAATGACCGATAAGCCTCAAGTACCCGCACACGCAACCCCGAGTGACAGCCTGGAGGCCGCTGCTGTTGCGGCGTACCTTGAGGCTAATCCGGACTTCTTCGTCGAGCACGAAGAACTGCTGCCAGCCCTGCGCATCCCCCACCAACGCGGCGATACCGTGTCGCTGGTGGAGCGGCAGATGAAGATCCTGCGCGAGCGCAATATTGAAATGCGCCACCGGCTCTCTCATCTGATGGACGTGGCCCGCGACAACGACCGCTTGTTCGACAAGACCCGGCGCCTGATTCTGACCCTGATGGATGCCACCAGCCTGGAAGAAACGGTGATCGCCGTGGAAGACAGCCTGCGTGAGGATTTCCAGGTGCCCTTCGTCAGCCTGATCCTGTTCAGCGACAACCCGATGCCGGTGGGTCGCTGGGTCACAGGTGGCGAGGCGCAGACGGCCATCGGCGGCCTGTTGTCCGAAGGCAAGACTGTCAGCGGCACCTTGCGCGAGCATGAACTGGACTTCCTGTTTGGCGCCGAACAGCGCAAGCAGATCGGCTCTACGGCCGTCATCGCCCTCAGCCATCAAGGCTTGCACGGGGTACTGGCCATCGCCAGCCGCGACCCGGCGCACTACAAAAGCTCGGTGGGCACGCTGTTCCTCACCTATATCGCCGAAGTGCTGGGCCGCGTCCTGCCACGCCACACCACCACCCTGCGCGCGGTGCGCTGATCATGGAGCGGCAACTGGACGCTTACTGCGCTCACCTGCGCAATGAGCGCCAGGTGTCGCCCCATACGCTGGAAGCCTACCGGCGGGACTTGAACAAGGTCCTGGCCTATTGCGAAAAACAGCACGTCAGCAGTTGGAAGGCCCTGGATATCCAGGCCCTGCGCAGCCTGATCGCCCGGTTGCACCAGCAGGGCCAATCCTCCCGCAGCCTGTCTCGCCTGCTGTCGGCGGTGCGCGGCCTCTATCACTACCTCAATCGCGAAGGCCTGTGCGACCACGACCCGGCCAATGGCCTGTCGCCGCCCAAAGGCGAGCGGCGCCTGCCCAAGACCCTGGACACCGACCGCGCCCTGCAACTGCTCGACGGTGCCGTCGAGGATGATTTCCTGGCCCATCGCGACCAGGCAATCCTTGAGCTGTTCTATTCCTCGGGCCTGCGCCTGTCGGAGCTCACAGGCCTGAACCTCGATCAACTGGACCTCGCCGATGGCCTGGTGCAAGTGCTCGGCAAAGGCAGCAAGACCCGCGTACTGCCCGTGGGCAGGAAAGCCCGCGAAGCCTTGCAGCTGTGGCTGCCGCTACGCCTGCTGACCAACCCGGCAGACGATGCCGTATTTGTCAGCCAGCAAGGCCGGCGCCTGGGGCCACGGGCGATCCAGCTGCGGGTCAAGGCCGCTGGCGAGCGGGAGCTGGGGCAGAATCTGCACCCGCACATGTTGCGTCATTCCTTTGCCAGCCACCTGCTCGAATCCTCCCAGGACCTGCGCGCCGTGCAGGAGCTGCTCGGGCACTCGGATATCAAGACCACGCAAATCTACACCCACCTCGACTTCCAGCACCTTGCAACGGTGTACGACAGCGCCCATCCACGGGCCAAACGCATCAAGGGCGGCGACTCATGAGTATCAAGCTGATCACCTTCGACCTGGACGACACCCTCTGGGACAACGTACCCGTCATCATCAGCGCCGAAGCGTCGATGCGCGAATGGCTGGCAGTCCATGCGTCCAAGGTCGGCGACCTGCCCCTTGAGCATTTCGCCAGCCTGCGCCAGCAGGTGCTGCAGCGTCATCCCGAACTCAAACACCGTATCAGTCTGCTGCGTCATCGCGTGTTGATGCATGCGTTCGAGGAGGCCGGTTATCCCCAGCCTGAGGCCACACAGATGGCGGATGTCTGCTTCGAAGCGTTCATCCACGCACGCCACCAACTCACCGTATTCCCGGAAGCCGAGCCAATGCTCAAGGCGCTGCGCCAGCACTTCCTGCTCGGCGTGATCACCAATGGCAATGCCGATGTGCAGCGCGTGGGCTTGGCGGACTACTTTCACTTCGCCCTGCGCGCTGAAGATATCGGCATCGCCAAGCCGGATGCACGGCTGTTTCAGGAGGCGCTGCAACGTGGCGGTGTGGACGCCAGCGCGGCTGTGCATGTGGGCGATCATCCTGGGGACGACATTGCCGGCGCGCAGCAGGCGGGACTGCGGGCGGTGTGGTTCAACCCCACGGGCAAGGCCTGGGAGGGTGACAAGCGTCCGGATGCGCAGATTCGCAGCCTGACGGAGTTGCCGCCCTTGCTGAGTCGCTGGAGCTAACACTGACCCAAAATGTGGGAGCTGGCTTGCCTGCGATAGTGGTGGGCCAATCAACACAGGGCTCGCAGATACACCGCTATCGCAGGCAAGCCAGCTCCCACAGGGTATTGCAGCGAACGGGTAAATTGCTCCAGGCATGAAAAAGCCCGCAGCGACGGCGGGCTTTTTCTTACAAGCAGGAGGCAGACCTCAGATAGGTCGGCTGCCGTACTTGTTATCCGGCTTCTTCGGTGGATCAGCCACCACGTTGGCCTCGACTTCCTGCACTTTGCCGCCTTTAGCGAGGAACTCTTCCATCGCACGGGCCAGGGCATCGCGCTCTTTGTTCTTGGCTTCAACGCTCGGCAACTCGTCTACCGAAACAGCTGCCTTGGCTTTGCCTTTGGCTTTGGGGGCCACGTCATCGCCCACACTGTCATCGGCGTCGTCAGCAACGTCTTCGGCCGCTACTTCAAGACCTTCTTCGGTGTCGTCTTCATCACCTACTTCGAGGTCGTCTTGTTCCAGATCATCGTCGCTCATGTTCTACCTCATGACTTGCGAAAAGCAGATTAGTTATAGCCCAGCTTCACCCTCTGTCGAGGCCGCTGGAAAAAAATCAACATCCACTGAATAGCCAGTGGCTTATGCCCCATCACCGTGCAAGGTGGCGAGGACTTTACGAGCACCGCCATGATCACGGTGCTCGCCCAGATAAACACCTTGCCAGGTCCCTATCGCCAAGCGGCCGGCCTTGACCGGCAAACTCAGCTGGCAGCCCAGCAGACTGGCCTTGAAGTGCGCCGGCAGATCATCCGGACCTTCGTCGTTGTGTTCAAACCCCGTGCGGCCTTGCGGCACCAGCAGGTTGAAAAACCGTTCGAAGTCACGGCGAACCGCCGGATCGGCATTCTCGTTGACAGTCAACGAGGCCGAGGTGTGCTGCAGCCACAGATGCAACAGGCCCACACGGCACGCCTTCAATTCAGGCAAGCCGGCAAGCAACTCGTCCGTTACCAAGTGAAAGCCCCGGGGCTTGGCCCGCAGGGTAATCAGGGTCTGTTGCCACATACAGTTCTCCGCCCATCGGCGCGCATTCTAGCGCGCTCTGAGAAAAAACAAAGGGCCGAATACGCCTTCATGCCTGTAAGACATTTGCACCCTTAAAAGTGCTGTGTGGATCCCATCACAAAGTCGATAAAAAACCCATGCACCTTTAGCCACAGACAAACGCCAGGCAAAAAAATGCCCGGCAAGCCGGGCATGTTTTTTTCATGTAGTTACAAGTTGTAGCCGCGCTCGTTGTGCTGCGCCAGGTCGAGGCCAACCGCCTCTTCTTCTTCGGTGACACGCAGGCCCATGACCATGTCGAGCACCTTGAGGATGACGTAGGTCACGATCGCCGTGTAGATCACGGTGAAGCCCACGCCTTTGCACTGGATCCACACTTGGGCCGCGATGTCGGTCACGGTGCCGAAGCCGCCCAGTGCAGGAGCTGCGAACACACCGGTAAGGATCGCACCGACGATACCGCCGATACCGTGCACGCCGAAAGCGTCCAGGGAGTCGTCATAACCCAGTTTGCGCTTGAGGCTGGTCGCGCAGAAGAAGCACACCACACCGGCGACCAGGCCAATCACCAGGGCGCCCATCGGGCCCACGGTGCCGGCGGCTGGCGTTACGGCGACGAGGCCGGCGACCACGCCGGAGGCGATGCCCAACGCGCTTGGCTTGCCGTGGGTGATCCACTCGGCAAACATCCAGCCCAAGGCCGCGGCGGCGGTGGCGATCTGAGTCACCAGCATCGCCATGCCGGCGGTGCCGTTGGCCGCCGCAGCGGAACCGGCGTTGAAGCCGAACCAGCCGATCCACAGCATGGCCGCACCCACCAGGGTATAGCCCAGGTTATGCGGGGCCATCGGGGTGGTCGGGAAGCCTTTACGCTTGCCGAGCACGATGCACGCCACCAGGCCAGCCACACCCGCGTTGATGTGCACCACGGTGCCGCCAGCGAAGTCCAGCACGCCCCAGTCCCACATCAGGCCGCCGTTGCCGCTCCAGACCATATGCGCAATTGGCGCATAGACCAGGGTGAACCAGATCGCCATGAAGATCAGCATCGCGGAGAACTTCATACGCTCAGCGAAAGCACCGACGATCAGCGCCGGGGTAATGATGGCGAAGGTCATCTGGAAGGTGATGAACACGGCTTCCGGAAACAGCGCCGCCGGCCCGGTGATGCTGGCCGGGGTGACACCCGCCAGGAACGCCTTGCCCATGCCGCCGAAGAAGGAATTGAAGTTGACCACACCTTGTTCCATACCGGTGGTATCGAACGCGATGCTGTAGCCGTAGACGACCCACAGGATGCTGATCAGGCCAGTGATGGCAAAGCACTGCATCATCACCGACAGAATGTTCTTGGAGCGGACCATGCCGCCGTAGAACAGCGCCAGGCCAGGGATGGTCATGAACAGCACCAGCGCGGTGGCAGTGAGCATCCAGGCGGTGTCGCCGGAATTGAGGACTGGAGCAGCCACTTCGTCTGCCGCCATGGCCAGGCTTGGCATTACGATGGACAGCAGGGCTCCGAGCCCTGCGAATTTACGCAGAGTCATATTGTTTTCTCCTGGGGCGTTGGGGTTTGGCGGCTTAGATTGCGTCGGTATCGGTTTCGCCGGTACGGATGCGAATAGCCTGTTCCAGATTGACCACGAAGATCTTGCCGTCACCGATCTTGCCGGTGTTGGCCGCCTTGGTTATCGCCTCGATAACCCGGTCAAGATCCTTGTCGTCAATGGCGACATCGATCTTCACCTTCGGCAGGAAATCGACCACGTATTCCGCGCCGCGATACAGCTCGGTATGACCCTTCTGCCGACCGAAGCCCTTGACCTCAGTAACGGTAATGCCCTGCACGCCGATCTCGGACAGTGACTCGCGAACATCGTCCAACTTGAACGGCTTGATGATGGCAGTGACTAGCTTCATGAAAACTCTCTCCCGAATTTGGTGGACTTGCCCCAGGAAAACAAACCCGTCTCAAGTCTAAGCGCAGTGCCTGGCTTTGTAACGCATCGTCGCCTCGGCATTTGCCGTCGCGACGCCAGCGAACCACTGGTGACGAGCCCTGTACCCCGGATCCGTCGGCGCACTGCATTCGTCACAGCGACTGCATCAGTGCATGGGTCATGATCGTCTAAGCAGAAACCTTGCCAGCTCCGTAAAAACCACCGAAATCAATCCTTTGCCCGCTTGTGCCCACCTACGGGGCGCCTGCGTGGCCGCAATGCGCATCAAAACAGTGCGCAGCCGCCCGCCCCAATGCGCGAAAACCGTGCGCAACAGGGCGTAAAAATGACTATAGACGCTGCGTGATACACTGCCGGCCAACTGTTTTCCGGAATATGTCCAATGCTCGCGCCCAAAGACTTCCTCGACGCCCTGAGCGGCCACGCCTCTCGCCTGTTCAGCGGCGACACCCCGCTGCCCCGCAATGAAATCGAAAGCCAGTTCAAGGCTTTGCTGCAGAGTGGTTTCAGCAAGCTCGACCTGGTCAGCCGGGAAGAGTTTGACAGCCAGATGGTAGTGCTGGCCCGCACACGTGCGCGACTGGAGAGCCTGGAGGCGAAGGTGGCGGAACTTGAAGCACGGTTGACGCCGCCCTCTGCTGAATAAACACGGTGTGTGTGAGAGCTGGCTTGCCTGCGATGGCCATAGGTATCTACACAATTTTGGTGTGACGCTGGACCTGCGGCGAGGGAGCTTGCTCCCGTGACGACCGGATAGCCGACGCTGTTCTAACTGACGCACCGAGATCCAAATGTGGGAGCTGGCTTGCCGCGCTAAGGCAACGAACTCTTCTTTCAGGCTCATGGTGTCTCTCGTAGTCCAAGGCATGATGACTTCCCGGCGAAGTTGGTTCGCCGCAAAGTGTCCACCATGTCCCCGCACACCCGTCAACCATGTGTCCGGTCCGTACAAAAAGCGCAAAAGTAAGCAAAACGCTCTTGCCCCACCACTCGGCACCTCGCTTAGGCTCGGTGTGCCCGTAATCCGCCAGCGTGGTTTAACGGGGCGCCTAAGATCAAAAGCAGATCAAGAGCGACTCGCTTCGCATCGTGGTTACCGTTTGCTGCGACAGCCTACAAAGTTGAGTAGATACCTATGCCGCGATGGCGGTGCATCAGCGGATGATTCTTTGCTGACACACAGCCATCGCAGGCAAGCCAGCTCCCACATTTGTTTTGCATTGCCGCCCGGATACGTTCTGTAAAACCTCCCCCGCCCCGCTCCATCTCCCCTCGTCTACCCTTGAAAAAACCGCAGGAAGCGGCCCTCCCATTCAAGGAACGAGCATGTCCCTCGCCATCGTCCACAGCCGCGCCCAGGTCGGTGTAGAAGCCCCCGCCGTCACCGTCGAAGTGCATATGGCCAATGGCCTGCCGTCGCTCACCTTGGTGGGTTTGCCCGAAACCGCAGTGAAGGAAAGCAAAGACCGCGTGCGCAGTGCCATCCTCAACTCGGCGCTGCAATACCCGGCCCGCCGCATCACGCTCAACCTCGCGCCCGCCGACCTGCCCAAGGACGGCGGGCGTTTTGATCTGGCGATTGCCCTGGGCATTCTGGCGGCCAGTGTGCAGGTGCCGGCCTTGATGCTCGATGACGTGGAATGCCTTGGGGAATTGGCACTGTCCGGCGAGGTGCGCGCAGTGAAGGGCGTGTTGCCGGCCGCGCTGGCAGCGCGCAAGGCCGGGCGCACCGTGATAGTGCCGCGCGCCAATGCCGAGGAGGCGTGCCTGGCGTCGGGGTTGAAGGTGATTGCGGTGGATCACTTGCTGCAAGTGGTGGCGCACTTGAATGGGCACGTGCCGATTGAGCCCTATAGGTCCGACGGTTTGTTGTACTTGAACAAGCCTTACCCGGACCTGAGTGAAGTACAGGGCCAACTCGCGGCCAAGCGCGCATTGCTGATCGCGGCGGCGGGCGCGCATAACCTGTTGTTCAGCGGGCCACCAGGCACCGGCAAGACTTTATTGGCCAGCCGGCTGCCGGGTTTGCTGCCGCCATTGAGCGAGCAGGAAGCACTGGAAGTGGCCGCTATCCAATCCGTGGTCAGCCTGGCCCCGCTGAGTCATTGGCCTAACCGCCCGTTCCGTCAGCCACACCACTCGGCATCCGGGCCGGCGCTGGTGGGTGGCGGCTCAAAGCCACAACCGGGGGAAATCACTTTGGCCCATCACGGGGTGTTGTTCCTGGATGAGCTGCCAGAGTTCGATCGCAAGGTGCTGGAGGTACTGCGTGAGCCATTGGAGAATGGTAGGTGGTATCCTCACACATCGCATAACCGTCTGTGAGACTGACTAATGCCAACAGCCTATGCATACATCCGGTACTCATCCAAGGCTCAAGGTGGTGCTGATAGGGACTCTGTGGACCGTCAAATGTCGTCCATCGAAGCAATCACCAAGCACCAGAACATAGAGCTATTACCTGAAAATATTTTCTCCGATACTGGTGTATCTGGCTATGACGGTTCGAACAGTCGAACGGGCAAGCTTAAAGAACTGATTGATAGGATTAACAGCCTCGAAATTAGAACAGGCGATTATGTTTTCGTTGAGTCGATTGACCGACTTTCACGTCAACGGCTTTTACAAGCCAAAGAGCTGGTAAACAATATTCTTGAAAAGGGTATTGTCCTAATAACCACTATCGACGGTCAAAGATATGAAAAACCTAACGATGTAAATGGCATTGATGATTTACAACAGGATATTCTACTTTCAGTCATTTCGAAACGTGCCCACGAAGAAAGCCGAACAAAGTCAATTCGTCGCAAATCTGCTTGGAATCGGGCAAAGGCTAACGCAGAGACGGACCAGAAAATATTTAACGCCCACAATCCTCCTTACGGCATATTTTTCGACAAAAAAACTAATAGCTTCAAAATCAACGAAGATGAAGCCAAAGAAATTCGTCAAATCTTTGAGTCATTAAAGTTCGTTGGAGTTAGCCAAACAATAAAAGAGATAAATACAACGTCCAAACGAAAATGGACTAACAAAAACGTAAGCCATTTATTTAGCACTAAATACCCCCTCGGCTATTATATGGCTCAACGTAGAGACGAGCACAAAAAGAAAGTCTTTGAATCGTATATAGAAAACTATTACCCTCAAATAATCTCGTTTGAGCTTTGGCAAGAAGTTCGTAACGCAATGGAAGGTCGTAAACATCGTAGAAACTACGGGTCGCATTCATTGGGCAATCTGAACATTTTTCGACACGTTATTAAGTGCGGAGAATGTAAAGCATCATTACTATTTGAGATGAACAAAAACCCCAAAGGGATACAATACTCCTACTTTCATTGTCATACTCGAAAAGAAATAAAAGGCAAGTGCAACCAGCCACGGTTTCGATTTGAATATGCGCTTGGCATACTGTTAGAGCTTGTAAAAAATGCCACGGAAAATCCAAACTATATTGGAGAAGGTTACGTTGACCCTGACTATATTGATGTTCTTGACCCTGACATTTGGGAAGCTCGGCATAACAATTTTAAAGAACTGCTTGCCGACATTATGAATGACAAGGGTGGAGCAATTGCTAATCAGCAAAAACTTTCAACGCTTGAAGCGGAGCTTTCAAAAAACCTAGTCATTGAGCAAAACCTCAATAAGTCATTCGAGGCCTATAGCGATGGTGTGATACCCGACCTTTTTATTAACCGCGTTATCAAAGTTAAAAAATCAATAACAGAACTTCGAACCGAAATCACAAAACTGAAAGCGAGTTTAAACACTAACAAGACCGATTTAAGAATCTACTCAACAAAGGATATTTTGCGCTTGTACGAAACTGAAAAAGGTCGGTTAGAACTAAACAACTTCTTCACTGTGAACGAAATAAGTTTTATTTTCGAATATTCGAAAGAAAATCGCACATTGGTAGGTAAGGTTTTGCACAAAGGTGTTTTTATTCAGTGGGTCGAGAAGAAATTTTCTCTACATAATCCACTTGTCGAAGAGTATGGAATTCAGAACATAAACAAAATGTCGGAAACCAGTAAAGCTATCGAGCCCTCCCAAAGCCAGAATTAAAATTCTGCCTTTTTGAGGACTTCAACAAAGGGAACTGTTCAATGAAAGAATTCAGTGTAGGCGATTATCTGACATGTGAGGCTGATATTGCAGGGTTGCTCGAAAGCGCCATCGAACACCATGACGAGTCTGTTTTGATACGCTGTATTCAGGAAATTGCGAAGCTTAAAAAAATCGATCTCTCGCCTATTGATAGCTTTCAATCCGTCAGTCTGGCAGTAAATGCTATTGGCTATAAATTCGCAATCACAAAATCAAAGTACTGAAAGAGCGTAATCAAAAGAAGCAAGCAGAATAAAAAACCATCACGACTATCGTCGTTCGGTTGTTTATGCTTGCCCCACTCATTCCCTATTGGTCATTACGGGGGCAAATCTACTCCCACAAGGGTCGTATCTAAAAGCAAAGCAAAACCAACATCTAACAAACCAGCAATGAAATATAAAATGCTATTATATATTCATAACCAATAAATTCATTATGAGTAAATATAAATTAAGCACGCGCCTAACCGAGATAAACTCAATCGTTATTGAGCAGTTGAGAAAAGAATACAATCAAATATCATCCACAAAATTCTCTCTATCAAATGCATTCAAGCAGCATTTTTTAAGTGACCGCAGCTACGTCGTAATTTCAAAGAACACAAATGCTGTGGATTTTAGAAAATATAATCAGCTGATTGTAAATCTTCATACAAATTTAAACAGGATTGAAACAGAAGACCCAGCGTTAAAAAAGCTAATCAGCAATGCTATTAACAAGATAATGGAAGCCAGAGTAAATATAAAGCCGCTGCTTTTTGAGTCATTTGCAGTTCAAACCTCAAAAAAACCAGACGTCGAAGCAACGATAAATCACCCTTTATTTATTGACCAGCTTTCAAAACGAGAAAAGCAATATACGATTAGTTTTTCACAAGAAGAATTTTCGCTTTACCAAAGAAAGCTATTAACTCTTGATGAAAAAGATAAATCCTTTTCCAGTCAACTTTATAAGTTCTTGAGTGAGTTCTCCGTTTATCAAGCCATATTTTCAAACCCTAATATTTCGTTTGCTCATAATGATGGGCTAATTAAAATCTGCGATTATATCAACAGGTATGTTCTTGAAGGCTCAAAAAAAGAATCCCAACTAAAAGAGACGCTAGAATATTTCATCCCAAGAATTGATATGATTAATGACAAACTCATGGACGGTAGCAGTGACCTAATTGAAATGATATTGGGTTGAAAAAAATGTTAATTAAAGAAGTTCCACGCATTCGGCCTAATACCAAAAATCTTGCCCAGTATGTTTTAAATAAAGCTAAACGCATCGGTGGCAATATTCCAGTCAATATGGGCAATATTAATGAATCAGCGAAGTTTATCGAATCCGATTTTAATAGCCGGTTAACGGCAAAACAGAAAAGCAATGAAATGCATTATATAGTTTCGTTTGAGGAACAACACAAAGATATTTCAGACGACAAATTGCTACTCATCGGCAATGAATTAATTAAACGTCACTTCGGTGATAATCGTAATTTCTTGCTTGCTGTTCATAGAGACACAGCCAATCCTCACTTGCATTTGGTTATGGAAAATAGGGATTTCGATAACAAGCCATTTTACAAAAAAGATAATTATCGTGGTTTAGAAGACCTAGCCAAAAAACTCGAAAATAAATATTCGCTCAAAAATGAGCAAATATCTGAAAGCCGGAACACATCCAACCCAACGAGGCTAAATTATGCTTCTAAACAGTACGAGAGTCGTACCGGGCAAGAGTCTGATGAGAAGAAATATAAGAGCGAATTGAAAGGTCTCCTTTCCAGCGCCCAGACGCCGCAGGCGTTGTTCAAGGCGATGATTGCCGATGGGTTTACTATTCGTGCCAATAAGAGCAAAACTGACCCTAGCAAGCTATCAGGCTATTACATCACAAAAGGTTCAACATCTATAAAGCCAAGCTCAATCGGTTTTCAAATGAGCAAACTGATTGAAAAATACAAGGTTGATGAAAATGGCATTGCCGAGTTAATCCTACGCTTTGAGTGCCCCTTACCTCCCGACGAATTAGGCGAGATTTCTTCGAGTCCCGGACCAGACCCAAAACCACAACCTAACCGCCGTGAAAGCCTTTATACAAAATTTCAGACTTCGGATGGAGTGAACTACACAAGCAAGAATGAGAAGTACAAAACCAGTTTTACAGTCAATGACAGTAGTGTTTCTTTTACAAACCCTAACGAGATAAGCATTAAGGCTGGGCTTCAAGCGTTGCTTGAACAAGGTAATAGAGGACCATTCTACCTAACCGGCTCGCAAGATTTTAAACGTAAAACTTGGCTTGTCTCCGCAATGATGGGTTTAGAAGTGTCCAATTATCAACCAACTCAATCGGATTTATCTGCGCTTTTCGAGCGTGTAAAAACCAATCGAGAAAAATACCCAAAAGCAAAAATCAAGCTTCTGGAGAGCCACATTAACGCTCTAAAAAAAGAAAGTTATGAGATTGATGAATTAATAAAGTCTGATGTTCCTTTTTCTGAATTATTTCCCGATAATTCAACATTACAGGTGGCCCAAAAGAAACACGACAAGACTCAACCATATGGAGAAATCGAGACAAAGAAAATTAACACGGTTAAAAAAACAAGCGCAGAAAAAATATTCGACAATCAAGAGACTGATAAAAAACTATTAGAAAAATTAACCCGGCAAGGGGAAATGGGACTTGACCCACTGCAACCATTAAAAGTACATAAACCCTAAATTTTAGGGTTTGTCTTTGTAAATTATTGAACAATCTATCTTCGTCGCTAATTCTATATTAGACCCTACGACCCTCAACCCAACATTAGAAACAACCATTTCTTCAAAATTGTATAGACGCTCAACAATTTTAAGCTCTGTAATCCATTCCAGCCGCTCTTTTGCGACCTTACAAAAATCTAAAAATTTTAAATCTTTTCTCAGGGATGCTAATTTTCTAAAAACGGGATGTTTAAGTTCGAGCTTTATTTGCCACTCTTCCATTTTTACGAAACGATTAAATTTTCGCCAAACTGATATTGCTCGTTCGACTCCGAAAAATCCATAGCGCCTTATCCCCCAAACCATGCATCCAGCCTTTACTTTCAACGATTCGCTGTCAGGGTTCTGTATTGCTTTGATTAGATATTTCATTACATAAGTAGATGCAGATGCTCTTTTCTTACCGTGCTTTTGAGCTTGTTCGGCAGATATTATTTCGATAGTCGTAGACTTTTCTGAATGCTTGAAGATTCTATTTATATGAAGTATTAAATCATCGACTTTTGTGGGGCAAACAAATAATAGTGCGTGCAAGTGCGGACACTGGTCTTTGTGTAATTCTTTCGTCCAAAGCCCAAAATCATTAAGCTCGTAACGATTGCGAGCCTTACTCAATTGGTCTATCTTTTTACTCAAATAATCTGACGCTTGGCGTGGAGTTGAACCATCCCACGTATTTTTTCCAAACTTTGGGTTTGCGTGAAATGAAGCCGGGCAAGTCGCAGTTAAAAATAAACATACATATTTTCTTTGTTCTGCAACCAGCTCCATATTTTTAACACATGAGTATAGTTCTGCAACACGTCTTTCAGGAGTCATTGCAACATCATTTAATGGCTTTTGAGTCGAAACGTCATCGCCATACTGAATGTAGGAATTGAGTAGATAATCTTTCTGACATTCATCTACATAATTACGATAGTCCAGCGCTATTCTACTGCAATAACTATTATGCGAACCAATAGCTTTTTCAGAAAGCTGTATGAGTTCATTCTCTCTAACTCTGATTTTTCTTATTATTCTTTTGTGTTTCTGAAAGCCGTTGAAACGTCTTTTTTCGTCGTTACTGCACAAGTTCAAATCAAACTCATAAATCAAATCTTCATCTTCATAATATTTATCAAGCTTATCCAATATGGTTCCGCTGGCTTTCAAGTCTCGAATTTTAATACCTTTGATTAACTCAATATTTAGTAGCTCTTGACGAGTGATTTTACACTTTGAAAGCTCAATAACCTGGCTAGTCATTTTCGTGCTTTTTGTTATATGCAAAAATAGCTTGTTAATTACAATGGCAAGACAAACTGCGTCTCTATCCCATTGCCTGAATGATGGCATACGCTCGGAGTATCGTAAAAGACTTCTTTGATTTGCTGTGCTTAACTCTTGGGTGCTTACAAGCACTTCCATTTCATAGAAAGACGTACACACTTCTTGCAGGTTAGATACAAGTTTGCTACTTGCATGGACCGGCTTTGAATCCGACTGAAGTTTTTCTAAGGTTTTTTTGTAATCGAAACCAGCTTGGTTGAAGGTCGATATTTTGTCAGTTAGCTTTTTAGCCTCAATATGGGCGTGCAATTTATTGAGGAAAGTTTCTTTATTTTGTTCTTTTGATATTGCGCGCTGGAAATAAAATGGTATGCTGTTATTGTAAATCATTGTTAAGTTGTTTGTGTAGTAACTACATCTTAACATTTGCAAGAAAAACACAAGAGCTTCGGCTCTTTTTTTCTATCCTAAAATTAAACAATTGTTTGAATTAGGCATCCCCACCCTTTTGTTATATAGCTTTTACCTATTTTGTGAGAGTTGTTTTAGAATTATCCAAGAAGAGCAAAATCAACAGCAGAAAATCAAAAGCATTAGCCTGGCGGCTCAGCTATACATTGCATTAGGTTATCACCAGTCAAGAAGTACAGCCCCCTCGACTAATTATTAGAAATAAGGATTTGTTGGGAGGGAGTAGCCTTTTACAGTAATACCCTTACTAATATATTCAGGTTCTCTCCAGAAATCTTCATCCTTTAAAGTCCATAATGTTTTTGCTTCCTCACAGGTCCCAGTCTCAAAATTAAATGAGTGACTTGTCTGTAATAATGTACTACCACGCTCATCAAGTGAGTCTTTGCTTTTACAGTCGTTAGCGGCCTTTTGGAAAGCTCTTACAGACTCTTTTCTCTCTTTGTCAGTCAGCCTATCCTTTGCCGAGATTTTAGCTTCGATAACAGTGCCTTGCTGAACATCGTTATTTTTAAAATAACCAGTGTTTACTGCAATGCAAAGCGCACCGAGAACCACAAAGAATTTAAAGACATCTTCCATATCAATTAGAGATTATTATCTCTCAATTGTAGCACTTCTATCCAGCTTCACTTAAATATGCTAACACCCAAAGCAGCTACTGAAACTATAATGGCAACTCCTGAAATCCAAGTAGTTGTAAGAAATTTACTTTTCTCTGATTCTAGCCCTGCTAAAATCGAAGACATTAGTGGGAAGTGTATGCAGTGAACATCACTGCCAACCTGTAAAGCAAAGAGTGGCACTTTCGATTTTTGTTCGTCATCATTCACATAAGAGTGAAGTCTATTTAAATGATTATACAGCCGCCCGAAAACTATACCGGCATCTACATTTAATCGTGACGCGATGAGCTTTATATCGATTGGCATATAGGCTTTTCCACCACGCCCGTTTTCTTCTCCTTCCCGATAGTTGCTATACGCTTCATAATACTCTTTGTATATCGCGTCCAAAACTTGAAGGTCCGTTGGAAGCTTCATAATTCTAGGTTCCCTCATCTTAACTTCAATATATAACTTTCATTCATTGTTGTAGCCTCGCCGCTTACGTCAAACTTTGTAAGCTTCTGATGCAATCTTGTGTCAAAGGTAGGCCTAATAAATCACCTAAATGGGGAATCCGTATTCAATTAAGTCTACCAAGCACCCTAGTCTTCTATAATAACTGGCATAGTTACCAGCTCCCAAACTCCCCTGATGCGCTAATAACAGTTTTTTAACTGCCCCAATATCAATATCAGTGTCCTGTTGATGTGGTATAAAAATCGCCGCTTTCTCACTTGTAAGCGAGGCAATCATTTCAGATGTTGACATATTGCTATAGTGTGTGGCGTACTGCTTACGATATTGCTTTGTACGGAAGTCATCTCTGGAAGCTTTACGCAATACACCTTCAACATTTGCGTAATCTGAAGCATGAAGCTCGGCCAAGCTATTAATTCCGATAGCCCGTAAGTGCTTGTAAATTGGGATATACTTATTGGACCGTTTTAGCAATGCTGGATAAACATCACGAAGTAGATGGGCCGAGTTAAATTTCGCGCCATCTACTATCATATCAATTAAAATATCATCAACCGTAATCGCAATGTAGCCCAGTTTTGAGATGGCATCTTTAGCCACGCCCACACCCATGACAAACTCGACATCATCTTTATTTTCGATTTGGTCCAAGTCCATTACAGCGAGTTTGCCTTCCGGGTCGTTATCTCTTACCAAATCATACATTTGTTCTTTACAGTAACGTAGTATGCGCGCTGGTATTTTCCGCTTCGTACTTTCAATTGCTTCGTAAATATCTAAATAATCGTGTGTTTTGATAACTGTTATAGATAACCTCGTTTCTCCAATCGACATTATAGATTCTTGAAACGAAGCTTCCTCTTCGCCCCTTGGTCGTTGCACGAAAACCAAATTTTTACCAAATGTATCTAATTTGTCTTGCCCAAGACAGTTGACAATTGACTCTATGATTTTTTGAATATTTTTATCACTTATTGAGTAGCCGATAAAAATAATAGGGTGCTCGATGAACAGTGTTATTAGCTTTGCTGCAAGGTAGGGATTTTTTGCTTCAAAAGCTTCATAATCTTCCGATGTTAAAACCAAACTATTGGGTCGTGAAGAGCAGCCATGGATTTTGTATATTTCGGCTATTGATTGAGGATTTGAAAAAAGCAGTTCTTCTTGACCAATATATACTTGATAGTCTGGAAAAAGCTCTTCAAGAAAGAGGTCCCAATTTGTAGTTATAATGCCATCAACATTTATGCGGGAGAGCACTTCTAGCTCTTTTACATACTTCTCATCGGTCGGTTTATTACTACTTATACCAGTTAAATAGTTGGATATTTCAAATTTCAGCGCTGATGACACATGGTGCATTTCGCCTTGATGGTTTTTACGGGACTCGGAAAACTCATCACTTTCCCACCATACGGGATTAAAATCTTTAGCCATATCGCTGGCAGTTTTAGGCATATCCCTATTATTTTGAGAACTATAGAAGCCAAAGTTTTTAATCTTTTCGCAAAACCTACTTAATAACTCCTCCCAGTTCTCTAGCCCAATGTAACGACGGGAAAAACCAGACCCAATGAACAGAAACGGGGCGGCGGTGTTCGCCTTCAAAAGTTTCGTAAGCTGGTCTGTAACATGCGAAGTCATACGGTTTACCCAGTACTATTGAGCGATACGCCATCATTAGCACATGGTGATGCCGCTAGCTAGTCCAGAAAAATGTGTTATATAGCCCTACCGTTCGAATCGGGGCATATCGTGATCTCCCGGGCCCGAGACCGTGTGAGTTTCCCGGCGCGCTTTCAACTGGTCGCGGCGATGAACCCCTGCCCTTGCGGCTACATGGGCGAGCCCAGCGGGCGTTGCCGGTGTACACCGGAGCAGATCCAGCGCTATCGCAATAAACTGTCCGGGCCGTTGCTGGACCGGATTGATTTGCACCTGACTGTCGCGCGGGAGGCCACTGCCCTGAGCCCCACACAACAGGCGGGCGATACCACGGCCGATGCCTCGGTGCGGGTAGCGCAAGCACGCGAGCGTCAGCAGCGACGCCAGGGGTGTGCCAATGCTTTTCTGGACCTGCCGGGGCTGCGCCAGCACTGCAAGCTGCCAAAGGTCGACGAGGGTTGGCTGGAGACCGCCTGCGAGCGACTGACACTGTCACTGCGGGCGGCCCATCGGCTGCTGAAGGTGGCGCGCACCTTGGCGGACCTGGACCAGATGGAAGCCATCACCCGCGACCATCTGAAGGAGGCCCTGCAGTACCGCCCCACATCCGTGACTTGAGCCGTACGCAATATCAATGTGCGGGCTTGCTCGCTCTCACAATTTTATTGGCGGTGCCTCAGCGAAACCGATCCACCTCATGGCGCAAGCCTGCCGCCAAGGTCTCCAGTTCCTTGGCGGTAACCGCCAGGTTCGACACCACTTCACGCTGCTCGCTGTTGGCCAGCGCAATGCTCTGCAGGTTGCTGCTGAGCAAGGTCGCGGTGCTGCTCTGTTCCTGGGTGGCGGTGGTGATCGCCGCGAACTGCTGGCCGGCCGAGCGGCTTTGCTCGTCGATACGCGCCAGGGCCGAGGCCACGTCGGCGTTGCGCGACAGGCCTTCCTGCATCAGCGCATTGCCTTGCTCCATGGTGCTGATGGCGTTACCGGTTTCCTGCTGGATGCTCTGGATCATGCCGGAGATTTCATCGGTGGCCTGGCGGGTGCGCGAAGCCAGGTTGCGCACTTCGTCGGCGACCACGGCAAAACCACGACCTTGCTCACCGGCACGGGCGGCTTCGATGGCGGCGTTGAGCGCCAGCAGGTTGGTCTGTTCAGCGATGGCGGTAATCACCCCGACGATCCCGCCGATTTCCTGGGACCGCTGGCCCAGGGTGTTGATCACGGCAGCAGTGCTGTTCAGCGCGGTGGCGATATGCTCCAGGGACGATGACGCTTCTTGCATCGATGTGCGGCCAATACGGGTTTGCTGGGCATTCTCTTGAGCCAGGCGCTCGGTGTTGCCCATGTTGTCGGCGATATTCAGCGAGGTAGCACTGAACTCTTCCACCGCACCGGCCATGCTGGTGATCTCGCCGGACTGTTGCTCCATGCCTTCGTAGGCACCACCAGACAAGCCCGACAACGCCTGGGCGCGGCTGTTGACCTGTTCAGCGGCCGTACGAATATGCGACACCATGGTCGACAGCGCTTCGCCCATCTGGTTGAAACTGCGCGCCAACTGGCCGATTTCGTCATGGCTGGACACATTGAGACGCGCACCCAAATCGCCCGCGCCCAGGGCCTGAGCCTGGCGTACCAGCTCGCTCAATGGCGCCAGCTTGCTGCGCAACAGCCACACCGTGGCGCCCACTGCCAGCAACATCGCCAGCACGCTGCCGATCACCAGGCGGATGCCGACTTCCCAGGTCACGGCGCGAATCTCAGCCTTGGGCATGCTCGCTACCACCGCCCAAGGGCCGCCTTCGAACGGCACCGAGACGCTATAGAAATCTTCGTTCTTGTCGCTCCAGAAACGGCCTGCACCCGGCTTTTTCGCCAGGTCGAGCATCACGGCAATCGCCTGATCCGGCGCTTGCACGCCCGCCGGCGGCACCAGCCAGTGCTTTTGCTCATCCAGCAACGCGAGGGAGCCGGTCTGGCCGATGCGGAAGCGCTTGAGGTTTTCAAACTGGGCGTTCTGGGCATCGGTGTAATCGAAACCGATGAACAGCACGGCAATGACCTGGCCACTGCTGTCACGTACGGGGCTGTATTGGGTCATGTAGGAACGGTCGAACAACACGGCACGGCCGATGTAGGTCTGGCCGCTCACAACGCGCCGGTAGGCCGCGCCCTGACGGTCAAGCACGGTGCCAATGGCGCGATTGCCATCCTGCTTGGCCAGGGAGGTACTGACGCGGATAAAGTCCTCGCCGCTGCGCACGAACACCGTGGCCACGCCACCGGACATCTGCTTGAACTCATCCACTTCTTCGAAGTTGTTGTTCAGCACCTCGTTGCCCAGATAGAGGCTCGGCGTCTGCACGCCGGCCACGGCCACGGGTTGGTCCGCACGCACACTCAAGCCGGCGCCGAAGCGCTTTTCAAACAGCCCGCTCAAACGCTGGGTGCTTTCGCGCAAGGTGCTGTGGAAGGTGTTGAGTTGGTCGGCGAGCAAACGCGCCTCGCTGGCCAAGTGCTCCTCGCGGGTGGCGAGGTTGGCGGAGTCGAGGGTACGCAAGGCAAAGACCGTACTGCCGCTGATGACGACAGCGAGAATCACGGCGAGTGCGAGGCCTAACTGGGAGGCAATCCGGGCACGGGGTTGAGACATGACAGCTCCTGGCCGAGGCCAGGATCATCCTGATCTCATAGCGCTGCTCGGCAAATTATCTAGTGGGAAACGTTGATGCACGATGGTTCCAACCCCCTTCTTCGGCGGCATTTGGCAATACTTGAGCGAATCACAGGGGTATCCCGCAAACGATTGCACTAACAACTCGCCGCCACTCAATCGAGGCGTTCGACCTGGGGCAATTCCATCGCCTTGACTTCACCCTGAAGAAATTCCGCCAGCCGTCGCAAGCGCTCACCACCGGGGCGGGTTTTCGGCCACACCAGGTAATAACTTTCCCCACTGGCGACCGCCGTCGGCCATGGCAGGCTCAAGCGCCCCTGTGCCACGTCTTCGGCCACCATCAGTAAATCACCCATGGAGACGCCATAGCCTCGGGCGGCGGCGATCATGCCCAGCTCAAGCGTGTCGAACACTTGCCCGCCCTTGAGTGAAACCTGAGACGACAGCCCCATGCGCTGCAGCCAGTAACGCCAGTCGCGACGGTCCGGGGTTGGGTGCAGCAGTTCGGCGGTTGCCAACCGCGTCACGTCCCAGGGACCGTCGTCCAGCAGATTGGGCGCTCCCACCGGGATCAGCATTTCAGCAAACAGATAACTGGCCTCCCAGTCCGCCGGAAAGTGTCCGTTGCTGAGCAACACCGCGCAGTCGAACGGCTCTTGGTTGAAGTCCACTTCATCGATGCTCATCCACGCACTGGTGAGTTGCACCTCATTGCCTGGCTGCAAGGCGCGGAAGCGACTCAACCGCGCCAGCAGCCAGCGCATGGTCAAGGTGGACGGCGCCTTCATACGCAGGATGTCATCTTCGGCATTCAAGGTATGGCACGCACGCTCCAGGGCAGCGAAGCCTTCCCGTACGCCAGGCAGCAACAAACGCGCCGCTTCCGTGAGCTGCAATGTGCGACCGCTGCGCTGGAACAATCGGCAGGCAAAATAATCTTCGAGCGTGCGGATATGCCGGCTGATAGCACTTTGGGTAATCGACAATTCCTCAGCCGCGCGGGTAAAGGAGTGGTGGCGGGAGGCGGCTTCAAAGGCCCGCAAGGCGTAAAGAGGAGGAAGACGACGGGACATGCTGAAAGCTCCGACTGCGCAATCTGGAAACCCTACCAGAATCGCTCAAGCATGAGTTTTAATCATGCCAACGATCGCTTTTATCCTTTTGTGCAATGCGCTGAATGCGCCGAGAATCAACCCTTCCCCATCTTCCTGACCATTCGAGTGTGATGATCATGCAACATCCGGCACGTACCGAACTCTGGGCCATTCTGCGGCTGTCGGGGCCGTTGATTGCCTCACAGTTGGCGCACATGCTGATGGTGCTGACCGACACCCTGATGATGGCGCGCTTGAGCCCCGAGGCCCTGGCCGGCGGTGGCCTGGGCGCGGCGAGCTATTCGTTCGTGGCGATCTTCTGCATCGGCGTGATCGCGGCCGTGGGCACCCTGGTCGCCATTCGCCACGGCGCGGGCGATATCGACGGCGCCACCCGCCTCACCCAGGCCGGGCTGTGGCTGGCGTGGTTGATGGCCCTGGCGGCGGCGCTGCTGTTGTGGAACTTGAAGCCAGTACTGCTGATGTTCGGCCAGACCGAAACCAACGTGCAGGCGGCCGGGCAATTCCTGACGATCCTGCCCTTTGCCCTGCCCGGCTACCTGAGCTTCATGGCCCTGCGCGGCTTTACCAGCGCCATCGGCAAGGCCACTCCGGTGATGGTGATCAGCCTGTGCGGCACCGTGGTCAACTACCTGCTCAACCATGCGCTGATCGAAGGCATGTTCGGCCTGCCGAAACTGGGCCTGATGGGCATCGGCCTGGTGACCGCCATCGTCGCCAATGGCATGGCGCTGGCCTTGATGTGGTACATCCGCAGCAACCGCGCCTACGCCGCCTACCCGCTGGGCACCGGCCTGCTGCGCCTGAATACCCACTACCTGCGCGAGCTATGGCGCCTGGGCCTGCCGATTGGCGGCACCTATGCGGTAGAGGTCGGGTTGTTTGCCTTTGCGGCGTTGTGCATGGGCACCATGGGCAGCACGCAGTTGGCGGCACACCAGATCGCCCTGCAGATTGTGTCGGTGGCGTTCATGGTACCGGCGGGGATGTCCTACGCGGTGACCATGCGCATCGGCCAGCACTACGGCGCCGGGCAGTTGCTGATGGCACGCCTGGCCGGGCGAGTCGGCATAGGATTCGGCGCCATGGTGATGTTGGGATTCGCCGCAGTGCTGTGGCTGTTTTCCGACCCGCTGATAGGACTGTTCCTCGACCATGACGACCCGGCATTCCATGACGTTATCGTGCTGGCAGTGAGCCTGCTGGCCGTCGCCGCCTGGTTCGAATTGTTCGACGGCGTACAGACCATCGCCATGGGTTGTATCCGGGGCCTGAAGGACGCCAAGACCACCTTCCTGGTGGGGCTGGGTTGCTATTGGCTGATTGGTGCACCGTCGGCCTGGTTGATGGCGTTCACCCTGGGCTGGGGGCCAACCGGCGTCTGGTGGGGCCTGGCACTGGGCCTGGCGTGTGCGGCGGTGAGCCTGACCTGGGCGTTTGAGGCGAAGATGAAGCGGATGATTCGCCAGGAGCCGGATGCTCCTGTTGGTTTCAAAGCGGCACTGCCTGACTAGCGAGTGCACGCGGTTCATGTGGGAGCTGGCTTGCCTGCGATAGCAGTGTGTCAGGCTAATCATTTTTAGCTGAACGACCGCTATCGCAGGCAAGCCAGCTCCCACATTTGAACCACTTTGAAGGCTTAGCCCAACAGCGCCTGCTGGCTTTGCCCGAACATCAGGTATTCCACCAGTTCTGGCAGCGGCAACGGCTTGCTGATCAGGTAACCCTGGACCTGATCGCACCCAAACAAGCGCAAAAGCTCAAGCTGCTCGGGGGTTTCCACGCCTTCGGCGACCACTTCCAGGTTGAGGTTATGGGCCAGGTTGATCATGGCGTGCACCAGCTTGCGGTTTTCTTCGCGCTCTTCCATGCCGCCGACAAAGCTCTTGTCGATCTTCAACAAGGCAATCGGCAGGCTGTTGAGGTGCACAAACGATGAAAAACCGGTGCCGAAGTCATCCAGGGAAAACCGCACACCCAACCGGCCAAGGGCATCCATGGTCTGTTTGACCAGGTCGCTGCGGCGCATCACGGCGGTTTCGGTCAGTTCGAATTCCAGCCATTGCGCTTCCACGGCGCGCTCGGCAATCAGGCGGCTGAGGGTGGACAGCAACTGGCTGTCCTGAAACTGGCGAAACGACAGGTTGACCGCCATGTGTAGCGGCGGCAGGCCGCGTTCGCGCAGGTCTTGCATGTCGCGCAGGGCGCGGGAGATCACCCAGTAGCCCAATGGCACGATCAGGCCACTCTGTTCGGCCAGCGGCACGAATTCGCTGGGCGGCAACAAGCCGCGCTCGCCGTGACGCCAGCGCACCAGGGCTTCGAGGCCAACGATATGGCCGTCGTCCAGGTCCAGGCGCGGTTGGTAATGCAGCTCCAACTCATCGCGGCGCAAGGCCCGGCGCAGTTCACTTTCCAGGTCGGCCAGGCTGCGGGCGTTGCGGTTGATACGTTCATTGAAGATATGAAAGGTGCAGCCCTGGGTGCTTTTGGCCTGCTGCATGGCGATATGGGCGTGCCACATCAACGGGTCGGCGCCCGCACGGGCTCGGGCATGGGCCATGCCCAGGCTGCAACCGATCAACAGGCTTTCGCCATCTACCCAATAGGGTTCGGCCATCACTTCAGTGATGCGCTCGGCCATCCATTCGGCGCGCTGGGGCGCCCGGCGGGTATCAATCAACAAGGCAAACTCATCGCTGCCCAGGCGCGCCAGTTGGTCTCCGGCTTCGAGCTGGCTCTTGAGCCGTGACACCACTTGCAGGATCAACCGGTCGCCCGCCTGATGGCCGAGGGCATCGTTGGCGTGACGAAAGTTGTCCAGGTCCAGGTGACCGAGGGCCAGGCCACGGCCGTCGTTTTCCGCCAAGCGCGCGGCCAGCAAGGTCTGGAAACCCTGGCGGTTGGCAATACCGGTGAGCGGGTCTTGCTCGGCCAGGCGCTGCAAGGTGTTCTCCAGCACGCCGCGCTCGCGCACATGGCGCAGGCAGCGTCGCAATGTGTCGGCGTCCAATGCCTCCAGCACCAACCAATCGCTGACACCCAGCGGCGACACCAGCGGCTCCTGCTCCAGCAGCAATACACACGGCAAACTGCACCGGCCAGGGCCGGGCTGCAGGCTGGGCGTGGTCAATAACACAGCACCCTGGTCGTCATCGAACAGGCGGCTCACCGAGTCCCAGTTGGGCGCACTGATCAGCACAGCCCCTTCGCCCATCGGCGCCAGGCACTCGCGCAACAACGCTGCCCACTCGGGCTCATCGGCCAGCAGCAGCAAACGCAAGGGTTCGACAGGCGTAGACACGCTAACTCCCTAGACTCTGCAAAATTTCATTAGCGGTGCCATTATGACGTGCGGCCTGACAATGACAAAGGATGACAAATGATAGTTGTTATCAAATGCGCAGACTGTAAATAATCGTCTCGGATATTCCTCCACATCCTGCGGCAAAGTAGCAAAACCGGCAAATTTAGATCGAGTGGTACGTCACACCGTCGTTCTATGGCAGCAGAATCTTTCCAGCCTGTTAAAATGCCCGCCCTTTTGAACAACGACCCCTAAAATTCCGTATGTCCCGACTCAATCCCCGGCAGCAAGAAGCCGTGAACTACGTCGGCGGCCCTCTATTGGTGCTCGCCGGTGCAGGCTCCGGCAAGACCAGCGTGATCACCCGCAAGATCGCGCACTTGATCCAGAACTGCGGCATCCGCGCCCAGTACATCGTCGCCATGACCTTTACCAACAAGGCGGCGCGGGAAATGAAAGAACGCGTCGGCACCCTGCTCAAGGGTGGCGAAGGCCGTGGCCTCACCGTGTGTACCTTCCACAACCTGGGCCTGAACATCATCCGCAAGGAGCATGTGCGGCTGGGCTATAAGCCGGGCTTCTCGATCTTCGACGAGACCGACGTCAAGGCCTTGATGACCGACATCATGCAGAAGGAATACGCGGGCGACGACGGCGTCGACGAGATCAAGAACATGATCGGCGCCTGGAAAAACGACCTGATCCTGCCCGCCGAAGCCCTGGAAGCCGCGCGCAACCCCAAGGAACAGACCGCCGCCATCGTCTACACCCACTACCAGCGCACGCTCAAGGCGTTCAACGCGGTGGACTTCGACGACCTGATCCTGCTGCCGGTCAAGCTGTTCCAGGAGCACAAGGACATCCTGGAGAAATGGCAAAACAAGGTGCGCTACCTGTTGGTGGACGAATATCAAGACACCAACGCCAGCCAATACCTGCTGGTGAAGTTGCTGATCGGCACGCGCAACCAGTTCACCGTGGTAGGCGACGACGACCAGTCGATCTACGCCTGGCGCGGTGCCCGCCCGGAAAACCTGATGCTGCTCAAGGAAGATTACCCCTCCTTGAAAGTGGTGATGCTGGAGCAGAACTACCGCTCCACCAGCCGCATCCTGCGCTGCGCCAACGTGCTGATCTCCAATAACCCCCACGAGTTTGAAAAACAACTGTGGAGCGAGATGGGCCATGGCGACGAGATCCGTGTGATCCGCTGCCGCAACGAAGACGCCGAAGCTGAGCGCGTGGCCGTGGAAATCCTCAGCCTGCACTTGCGCACCGACCGGCCCTACAGCGACTTTGCGATCCTGTATCGCGGCAACTACCAGGCCAAGCTGATCGAGCTGAAATTGCAGCACCACCAGGTGCCGTATCGCCTTTCAGGCGGCAACAGCTTTTTCGGACGCCAGGAAGTCAAAGACCTGATGGCCTACTTCCGGCTGATCGTGAACCCGGACGACGACAACGCCTTCCTGCGCGTGATCAACGTGCCGCGCCGGGAAATCGGCTCCACGACCCTGGAAAAGCTCGGTAACTACGCCACCGAACGCAAGATCTCGATGTACGCCGCCACCGACGAAATCGGCCTGGGCGAACACCTGGACACGCGCTTCACTGATCGCCTGTCACGCTTCAAGCGCTTCATGGACAAGGTGCGCGAGCAGTGCGCCGGCGAAGACCCGATCAGCGCCCTGCGCAGCATGGTCATGGACATCGACTATGAAAACTGGCTGCGCACCAACAGTTCCAGCGACAAGGCCGCGGATTACCGCATGGGCAACGTCTGGTTCCTGATCGAAGCGCTGAAGAACACCCTGGAAAAAGACGAAGACGGCGAAATGACCGTCGAGGACGCCATCGGCAAGCTGGTGTTGCGCGACATGCTCGAGCGTCAGCAAGAAGAGGAAGACGGCGCCGAAGGCGTGCAGATGATGACCTTGCATGCGTCCAAGGGCCTGGAATTTCCCTACGTATTCATCATGGGCATGGAAGAGGAAATCCTCCCGCACCGCTCCAGCATCGAAGCCGACACCATCGAGGAAGAACGCCGCCTGGCCTACGTGGGCATTACCCGCGCACGTCAGACCCTGGCCTTCACCTTTGCTGCCAAGCGCAAGCAATACGGTGAAATCATCGATTGTGCCCCCAGCCGGTTTCTGGATGAACTACCGCCGGACGACCTGGCCTGGGAAGGCAATGACGACACCCCCACCGAGGTGAAGGCCGTTCGCGGCAACACCGCCTTGGCGGATATACGCGCGATGCTAAAGCGCTAGAATCGACTACTTTTTAATCTACTTTCGGCGCACAACGCGCCATTAGAGGAAGCTTTCCGTGGAAGCACTGCACAAGAAAATTCGCGAAGAAGGCATCGTGCTTTCCGATCAGGTCCTCAAGGTTGACGCCTTTTTGAACCACCAGATCGATCCGGCGCTGATGAAACTGATCGGCGACGAGTTCGCCGCACTGTTCAAGGATTCGGGCATCACCAAGATCGTCACCATCGAAGCCTCGGGCATTGCCCCGGCCATCATGACCGGGCTGAACCTGGGCGTGCCGGTAATCTTCGCCCGCAAGCAGCAATCCTTGACCCTCACGGAAAACCTGCTGTCGGCCACGGTGTATTCCTTCACCAAGAAAACCGAAAGCACCGTGGCGATCTCCCCGCGCCACCTGACCAGCAGCGACCGCGTGCTGGTGATCGACGACTTTTTGGCCAACGGCAAGGCGTCCCAGGCGCTGATCTCGATCATCAAGCAGGCCGGCGCGACCGTGGCCGGCCTGGGGATCGTGATCGAGAAGTCGTTCCAGGGCGGGCGGGCGGAGCTGGACGCCCAAGGTTATCGGGTTGAGTCGCTGGCGCGGGTGAAGTCGCTGGCCGGTGGTGTCGTGACTTTTATCGAGTAATCACTAACCAAATGTGGGAGCTGGCTTGCCTGCGATAGCGGTGTATCAGGCGACAGAGGTGTCGACTGAAAGACCCTCATCGCAGGCAAGCCAGCTCCCACATTAGGTTTTGCGTTGCGCTGTCAGTGGGTGGTGGCCTGCAGGCCCGCCAGCAGTAAGCGTTGATACAGGTCCTCCTTGATGCCCTCCGGCTTATCCAAGCGCATGCGCTGCAAATGCTTGGGAAATGCCTCAGGCTCCGGCGCGTCGAGTGCCGCCTTACCCAATTCCAGAATCTCGGTGAGCTTGAATTTGCTCTTGAGCCAGTTCAGCGCCCGCAACAAATCCCGCTCCTCATCCGTGAAGTCGCTGCCCAGGGGGTATTCCGGGAACAGGCGACGATGCTTGGCCTGAATGGCTTGGAGCCGCTCTGGTGTGTTGTCGGCGAAACGCGGATCCAGTTGGAAATCCTTGGGCAATTTGCCGGCCTTTTGCGCCTGTTCAATTAAGTCGTGCTGGAACCTGGAGTCGGTGATGTTCAGCAGCGCTTCGATCACCTTGGCATCCGTCTGACCGCGCAAGTCGGCAATGCCGTATTCGGTAATGACAATATCCCGCAGGTGCCGGGGAATGGTGCAGTGGCCATATTCCCAGACGATATTGGAACTGACCTCCCCCGCCGACTCACGCCAGCTGCGCAAAATCAGGATTGAGCGTGCGCCTTCCAGCGCATGCCCCTGGGCCACGAAATTGTATTGCCCGCCCACGCCACTGAGCACGCGACCGTCTTCCAGCTGATCGGCCACGCCAGCGCCGAGCAAGGTGACCATGATCGCGCTGTTGATAAACCGCGCATCCAGGCGCTGCAGGCGTTTGAGTTCTTCCTGACCGTACAGCTCGTTGATGTAGCTGATGCGGGTCATGTTGAATGCCTGGCGCTTGGCGTGGGGCATTTCCTGCAAGCGCTGGTAAAAACTGCGCGGCCCCAGGAAGAAACCGCCATGGATCGCCACGCCGTCGGGTTGCGCCGCGTCGTCCAGGGTGCCCGCGTTGGCCTGCGTCTGGGTCGCCACATCCGGGTAGACCTTGCGCCGCACAATCCCGGCATCGGCCAATACCAGCAGGCCGTTGACGAACATCTCGCTGCAACCGTAAAGCCCACGAGCAAACGGCTCAACGCCGCCTTCGCGGCTGATCAACGGCGCCCACTGGTACACATCCAGGTCAGTGAGCAACAGGCGATAGGCCTCGTTGTCGGCCTGGCGCGCCAGCAAGGCAGCGGTCAGCGCATCGCCCATGGAGCCGATACCAATCTGCAACGTACCGCCGTCACGCACCAGGGTGCTGGCATGCAGGCCGATAAAATGGTCCTGAAAGCCCACTGGCATGTTCGGCGTGGAGAACAACGTGGTGCTGTCTTTTTCATCCAGCAGGTAGTCAAACTCATCCATGCCCAACTCGGCATCGCCGGGCATGTAGGGCAAGTCGCTATGGACCTGGCCAACGACCAGGATGGTCTCCCCGGCCGCGCGCCGCTTGGCGATCATGGGCATCAGGTCGAGGGTGATATCCGGGTTGCAGCTCAGGCTCAGACGGTCGGGATGCTCGCTGCTACTGGCCACCAACTGCGCCACCAGGTTCAGGCCGGCGGCGTTGATGTCGCGGGCCGCATGGCTGTAGTTGCTGCTGACGTAATCCTGCTGCGCCGACGTGCTGTGCAGCAGGCTACCGGGTTGCATGAAAAACTGCTGCACCCGGATATTCTTCGGCAGGCTGCCCTTGTGCAGGTTGGCGAGAAAGTCTAGTTCGGGGTAGTCGCCAAACACCCGTTCGATAAAGGGTTCGAGAAAGCGTTTCTGCAAGCCATCCCCCATCGTCGGGCGACCCAGGCTCAACGCGGTGTAGATAGTCAGCGCCCGCTCCGGCAACTTGGCGATGCGCCGGTACAGCGCGTTGACGAACAGGTTGGGCTTGCCCAGCCCCAGCGGCATGCCCATGTGGATATGCGCCGGCAACCGCGCCAGTACGTCGTCAACTGCTTGCTCGATTGAACACAACTGCACCATCCGACTGCTCCCGAACATTCCATGAATTGGAGTTGGACCGAGCTTGCCGGGTCTTTGCTGCAATGAACAGCCTCAATACAGAAATTGCGGACACAAAAAAGCCGCTCGTAAGCGGCATTTTTGGCGAAGATCGACCGATTACAGCCCGGACATCTTCTTGATCGCACCCTTGAGGTCGTCGTCCGAGCAATCAGCGCAGGTGCCCTTGGGCGGCATGGCGTTGATACCGGTGATGGCCTTGGCCAGGATGCCATCGAGGCCACCTTGATGGTCGGCGCGTTCTTTCCATGCGGCGGTGTCGCCAATTTTCGGCGCACCCAAAAGGCCGCTGCCGTGGCAAGCGTTACAGTGCTTGGCGATGATCTCGTCCGCAGTTCTCGCACCGCCGCCGCTCGCTGCCACAGCCACTTCCATGCCCTTGCATTCCTGGCCCTGGACGCAAACCTGGCCCACAGGCTCCAGGCGCTTGGCAATGTCATCATTGGTCGCAGCTTGAGCGCTGACAGCCCATAGGGCCAGTACGGTTGCTGGTGCAGCCAGCATTTTCATAATTAGGTTCACGCGTTCACCCTCAATGGTGGCTATTCACGCCTGCGGCCACGGTTTCGCAGGCGGCGAAAGTATAACGGTTAGCCCGCCTGGCCGAAACAACCCTATTAAATAAAGGGAGATTCGGCCTCACGGTGTACAGCTGCGGGAACCTCTGCAACGCTGGCAGGGCGCCTCTATTCTTAAAAGTTCGCGGGGGTGGCTGCGCTGATTAGTCGCGCCGGCACGTCGAACGGATTGCGAAAACGATGGGGCCTGGTACTTTCAAAGTAGTAGCTATCGCCCGCCTCGAGCACAAAAGTTTCAAGACCGACCACCAACTCCAGGCGACCTTCCACCAGAATCCCGGTTTCCTCGCCTTCGTGGGTGAGCATTTCTTCGCCCGTGTCGGCACCTGGCGGGTAGATCTCGGTGAGAAACGCGATGGCCCGGCTCGGGCGCGCCCGCCCCACCAGTTTCATGGTGACGGCACCGTCGGAGATGTCGATCAGCTCATTGGCTTTATAGACGATCTGCGTCGGTATTTCCTGGAGGACTTCCTCGGAGAAGAACTCGACCATGGACATGGGGATACCGCCCAGCACCTTGCGCAGGGAGCTGATCGAGGGGCTGACGCTGTTTTTCTCGATCATCGAAATGGTGCTGTTGGTGACGCCCGCACGCTTGGCGAGCTCACGCTGGGAAAGACCTTTGAGTTTACGGATGGATTGCAGTCGTTCGCCGACGTCCAATGCAGGAGCCTCCTAGGATTCAGGCTTTGTTGTAATTGAGCGTTATCATGGCGACAGCGTTCAGTATTTACAACACTTGGGCCTAAATCCCGGCCTGCTCGGTTCGTTGCCGGCGGCTAAGCGCCGCAATAGAGCCTTGGCACTCGGCGCAGGTTGCAAAAAATCTGATAGGGGATGGTCTCGGCGGCGACGGCAACGTCACTGGCGAGGATGTGCTTGCCCCACAGTTCCACCGTGGAACCAAGGCCCGCTTGGGGCAAGTCGGTGAGGTCGACACACAGCATGTCCATGGACACGCGTCCCAGCAACCGGCTGCGCTGGCCAGCCACCAGCACCGGTGTGCCGGTCGGCGCATGGCGCGGGTAACCGTCGGCATAGCCCATGGCAACCACACCGACGCGCATCGGCTTGGGCGTAACGAACCTGGCGCCGTAGCCCACCGGCTCACCGGCTGGCAATTCGCGCACGCAGATCACTTTGGACTCCAGCGTCATCACCGGCTGCAAGCGCGCAGCGAGGGCCTGGTCCTCGCCAAAGGGCGTTGCGCCGTACAGCATGATGCCAGGGCGCACCCAGTCACTGGACACGCTTGGCCAGCCCAATACCGAGGGTGAGTTGCGCAGGCTGACTTCAGCCGCCAGCCCTTGGCGCGCCGCCTCGAAGACCGTTACTTGTTCGTTGCTGCTGACGCAATCGAGCTCATCGGCGCGGGCAAAATGGCTCATCAATACGATCTTCGCCACTTTGCCGCTGGCCAGCAGGCGCTGATACGCCTCCTGGTAATCCTTGGGATGCAGGCCCACACGGTGCATGCCCGAGTCCAGCTTGAGCCACACCGTCAGCGGTTTGCTCAGGCGCGCCTGTTCGATGGCTTCCAACTGCCACAACGAATGCACCACGCACCACAAATCCTGCTCGATGATCAGCGGCAACTCGTCGGCTTCGAAAAAACCTTCCAGCAGCAACACCGGCGCACGAATGCCGGCGGCGCGCAGTTCCAGCGCTTCCTCAATGCACGCCACGGCAAACCCGTCAGCTTCGGCTTCCAGCGCCTGGGCCACGGGCACCGCACCATGGCCGTAGGCATCGGCCTTGATCACGGCAAGGGCCTTGGCCCCGGTGACTTCTCGGGCCAGTTGGTAGTTATGGCGCAGGGCTTGGAGGTCGATCAGGGCACGGGCTGGACGCATGGCGGCAGGCTTCTAGGCAGCAAAAGTAAATAAAAAACCGGTGCCGACCAACAACCTCGGCACCGGGAGAGGGATGCTTGTTAAGGCAGCGCAGCCACGACAGACAGCTCTACCAGAATCTCGGGTTCGCACAGCTTGGCTTGCACCGTGGCGCGGGCTGGGGCGACACCTTTGGGCAGCCACTTGTCCCATACCGCGTTCATCAGGGCGAAGTCGGCGTCGATATCCTTCAGATAGATCGTCACCGACAGCAACTTGGTCTTGTCGGTACCGGCCAGGTCCAGCAAGCGCTCGATATTGACCAGGGTTTCACGGGTCTGCTGTTCAATCCCGGCGCTCATGTCGTCGCCGACTTGCCCTGCCAGGTACACGGTACCGCTGTGGACAACGATCTGGCTCATGCGCTCATTGGTGAGCTGGCGCTGGATTGACATGTTGTGCGGACTCCTGGTGGTTGCCATAACGGGAAATATCGAGACCTGCGGCGCTGATCTGTGGCGTTTTTTTCGCCATCAGATCGGCCAGCAAGCGACCCGAACCACAGGCCATGGTCCAACCGAGGGTACCGTGGCCGGTGTTCAGGAACAGGTTCTTGAACGGCGTGGCACCCACAATCGGTGTGCCGTCTGGGGTGGTCGGGCGCAGGCCGGTCCAGAAACTGGCTTGGGTCAGATCGCCGCCCTGAGGATAAAGGTCGTTGACGATCATCTCCAGGGTTTCACGTCGCCGCGGGTTCAGCGACAGGTCAAAACCGGCTATTTCAGCCATGCCACCGACGCGAATGCGGTTGTCGAAACGGGTGATCGCGACTTTGTAGGTCTCATCGAGAATGGTCGAGGTCGGCGCCATTGCCGGGTTGGTGATCGGCACAGTCAGCGAATAACCCTTGAGCGGGTACACCGGCGCCTTGATTCCCAACGGTTTGAGCAGCTGGGGCGAGTAACTGCCGAGGGCCAGGACATAGCGGTCGGCGGTTTCCAGCTTGCCGTCGATCAACACGCCGTTGATGCGGTCGCCTGCGTAGTCCAGGCGCTGGATGTCTTGTTCGAAGCGGAATTCCACGCCCAATTGTTTGCACATGTCGACCAGGCGCGTGGTGAACATCTGGCAATCGCCCGTCTGGTCGTTGGGCAGGCGCAGGGCCCCGGCGAGGATATCGGTGACGCTGGCCAGCGCCGGCTCAACCCGGGCAATGCCGGCACGGTCGAGCAATTCGAACGGCACACCGGACTCTTTCAGCACGGCGATGTCCTTGGCGGCGCCATCGAGCTGGGCCTGGGTGCGGAACAGCTGGGTGGTACCGAGGCTGCGGCCTTCGTAGGCAATGCCGGTCTCGGCGCGCAATTCGTCGAGGCAGTCGCGGCTGTACTCGGACAGGCGCACCATGCGCTCCTTGTTCACGGCATAGCGGCTGGCCGTGCAGTTGCGCAGCATCTGCGCCATCCACAGGTATTGGTCGATATCGGCGGTGGCCTTGATCGCCAGCGGCGCGTGGCGCTGAAGCAGCCATTTGATGGCCTTGAGTGGCACACCCGGTGCGGCCCATGGCGAGGCGTAGCCAGGGGACACCTGGCCGGCGTTGGCGAAACTGGTTTCCATGGCAGCGGCAGGCTGACGATCAACCACCACAACGTCGAAGCCGGCCCGCGCCAAATAGTAGGCACTGGTCACCCCAATGACGCCGCTACCCAAGACCAGAACACGCATTTTTATATCCTCATCGCGGGCTTGGCCGCTGACGTGTGTTATTCGAGCAATGATGGGCGCAGTGTAAAAAACAATCGGCAGTGCATTTCACTATATAAATGCCTATATTTGGCGACAATTCTTGGCAAAAACCCTTTTGACAGAGGCGTATCCCCTATGCGTACCAACACCCAGACCAAGCGGGAGCTGGACAAGATCGACCGCAATATCCTGCGCATCCTGCAAACCGACGGGCGCATCTCGTTCACGGAGCTGGGGGAAAAGGTCGGGCTGTCCACCACGCCCTGTACCGAGCGCGTGCGGCGCCTGGAGCGCGAAGGGATCATCATGGGCTACAACGCACGGCTCAATCCCCAGCATTTGAAGGGGAGTTTGCTGGTATTTGTCGAGATCAGCCTGGATTACAAGTCGGGTGACACCTTTGAAGAATTTCGTCGTGCGGTGCTGAAACTACCCCATGTGCTGGAGTGTCATCTGGTGTCAGGGGATTTCGACTACCTGGTGAAAGCGCGGATTTCCGAGATGGCGTCGTACCGCAAATTGCTGGGCGATATCCTGCTCAAACTTCCCCATGTGCGCGAATCCAAGAGCTATATCGTGATGGAAGAGGTGAAAGAGAGCCTGAACCTGCCGATTCCTGACTGAATTCAACCCCTGTAGGAGCGAGCTTGCTCGCGAAAAACCCGAGGGCGCCACGTTAAACCAGATGCGCTGCGTTATCGTTGACGGTCTTCGCGAGCAAGCTCGCTCCTACAGGATGATCGCGTCAGACCAGCACCTGCCGGGTGCTCGCCATGTACTCGTGAATCTGCTTCTCCACCCGCGGATGAATCAGCTCCACCGGCCGCCGGCCATTGGGGCACGGCAAGGTCTTGGTGGTGCCGAACAGGCGACAGATCAGCGGCCGCTCGTCATACACCGTGCAACCCTTGGGCCCCAGGTGCACGCAGTTCAGCTCGTCCATCGCCGCCTCTTGCTCGGCGGCGGTCTTGCGCGGCAGGCGCGACATTTCCTCGGGCGAGGTGGTCACCGGTCCACAGCAGTCGTGGCAACCCGGGACGCACTCGAACGAAGGAATCTGGCGACGCAGCGCGCTGATTTTCTGACTGTTGCAACTCATCGAAACCCATACCGAACGGCGAATAGACGTGGATTCTGACGCAAAACGCCCCGCGCAGACAGCGTCGTGCGACCACTGTATCCTGCGTCAAATTTTCCAGACAGGGAGGTTCCCCATGACCGCCAGCGCCCGGCACACCGCTTCCTACTATGCTGCCAGCAGCGTGCCGCAACCGGATTACCCGACGTTGATGGGTGAGGTAAACGCCGATGTCTGTGTGATCGGCGGGGGTTTCTCCGGTCTCAACACCGCCCTGGAATTGGCCGAGCGCGGCTTTCGCGTGGTGTTGCTGGAAGCGCGCAAGATCGGCTGGGGTGCCAGCGGGCGCAATGGCGGCCAGTTGATTCGCGGTGTCGGCCACGGGCTGAATCAGTTCACCCAGGTGATCGGCAGCGACGGCGTGCGCCAGATGAAGCTGATGGGCCTGGAAGCCGTGGAGATCGTGCGCGAGCGTGTGGAGCGCTTCCAGATCCCCTGTGACCTGACCTGGGGCTACTGCGACCTGGCCAACAAATCCCGCGACCTGCAAGGCCTGGCCGAAGATGCCGAAGAGCTGCACAGCCTGGGTTACCGCCACGAAGTGCGCCTGTTGCAAGCCAGCGAGATGGGCACGGTCATCGGCTCCGATCGCTATGTAGGCGGCATGATCGACATGGGTTCCGGACACCTGCACCCGCTGAACCTGGCACTGGGTGAGGCCGCCGTTGCCCAGCAGTTGGGCGTGGCGCTGTACGAGCAGTCCCAAGTGACCCGCATCGACTATGGCCCTGAGGTCAAGGTGCATACCGCCCAAGGCACTGTGCGCGCCAAAACCCTGGTACTGGCGTGCAACGCCTACCTGAACGGCCTCAACCCGCAACTGAGCGGCAAGGTGCTGCCCGCCGGCAGCTACATCATTGCCACCGAGCCCTTGAGCCAAGCGCAAGCCACCAGCCTGTTGCCGCAGAACATGGCCGTGTGTGACCAGCGGGTGACGGTGGATTACTTCCGCCTGTCCGCCGACCGTCGCCTGTTGTTCGGCGGCGCTTGCCACTACTCCGGTCGAGACCCCAAGGATATCGGCGCCTACATGCGGCCCAAAATGCTGCAGGTATTCCCCCAATTGGCTGACGTGAAAATCGACTACCAATGGGGCGGCATGATCGGCATCGGCGCCAACCGCCTGCCGCAGATTGGCCGCCTGGCCGATCAGCCCAACGTGTATTACGCCCAGGCCTATGCCGGCCATGGCCTCAACGCCACGCACCTGGCGGGCAAGCTGCTGGCCGAGGCCATCAGCGGCGAGCAACAGGGGCGCTTCGATCTGTTCGCCCAGGTGCCACACATCACCTTCCCCGGCGGCAAACACCTGCGTTCGCCGTTGCTGGCCCTGGGAATGCTCTGGCACCGCCTCAAAGAACTGCTCTGATCAATCGCGCCAGAAGGGTTTCAAACCCTCACGGCGCGCCTGCTCGGCGGTCAGCCCGATGTCGCGTAACTGCTCGCGGCTCAGGTCCAGCAGAGCCTTGCGCGTATGGCGACGGCGCCAGAACAGACTCCAGCGGCCAGGCGCCGAGGCAGTGATCACCTGCTCCTGCCCCGCTTCCAGTTCCTGACTGCGTAACGCCAGCCGTACATCGCTCATGCCGCTCATTTGACTGCCCTCATTGGCCTGTTGCCTTGAGTGACCAGCATGCGCGGGGCGGCCAGAACCATGACAGATTCAGCCAACTTTTATTAAACCCATACAGATACTGCCGCTGCGTGGCTGAATCCTGTATTTTGCCCCTATCTGTACTGGTCTCTCGGGAGTGAGCACCATGACCCTTTACGTCAACCTCGCCGAATTGCTCGGCACCCGCATTGAGCAGGGCTTCTATCGTCCGGGCGATCGGCTGCCTTCAGTGCGGGCCTTAAGTGTGGAACACGGGGTGAGCCTGAGCACCGTGCAGCAGGCGTATCGGTTGCTCGAAGACAACGGTCTGGCGATGCCCAAGCCCAAGTCGGGCTATTTTGTGCCGGTGGGCCGTGAACTGCCGGCGCTGCCCGAGATAGGCCGCCCGGCCCAACGCCCAGTGGAAATATCCCAGTGGGACCTGGTGCTGGAACTGATTCGTGCGGTGCCGCGCAAAGACGTCATACAGATGGGCCGGGGCATGCCAGATGTACTGTCGCCCACCTTGAAGCCTCTGCTGCGTAGCCTGGCCCGTGTCAGCCGGCGCCAGGACCTGCCGGGGCTGTATTACGACAACATCCTCGGCTGTATGGAACTGCGTGAGCAAATCGCCCGGCTGTCATTAGATTCTGGCTGCCAACTGAGCGCCGAAGACATCGTGATCACCACCGGTTGCCACGAAGCCCTCTCCGCCAGCATTCACGCCATTTGTGAGCCCGGCGATATCGTTGCGGTGGATTCGCCCAGCTTCCACGGCGCCATGCAGACCCTCAAGGGCCTGGGCATGAAAGCCCTGGAAATCCCCACCGACCCGCTCACCGGCATCAGCCTCGAAGCCCTGGAACTGGCGCTGGAACAGTGGCCGATCAAAGTCATCCAGCTCACCCCAAACTGCAACAACCCCTTGGGCTACATCATGCCGGAAGCGCGTAAACGCGCCTTGCTGACCCTGGCCCAGCGCTTTGACGTGGCGATTATCGAAGACGACGTGTATGGCGAACTGGCCTACAGCTACCCACGCCCGCGCACCATCAAATCCTTCGATGAAGACGGCCGTGTGCTGCTGTGCAGCTCGTTCTCCAAGACTCTGGCGCCCGGCCTGCGCATTGGTTGGGTCGCACCGGGACGCTACCTGGAACGGGTGCTGCACATGAAATACATCAGCACCGGTTCTACGGCCACGCAGCCGCAGATCGCCATTGCCGAATTCCTCAAAGGCGGCCATTTCGAGCCGCATTTACGCAGGATGCGCGCCCAATACCAACGTAATCGCGACCTGATGCTTGATTGGGTCAGCCGTTATTTCCCCGCTGGCACGCGCGCCAGCCGGCCCCAGGGCAGTTTTATGCTGTGGATCGAACTGCCTGAAGGGTTCGATACCTTGAAGCTCAACCGCGTGCTGGTGGAACAAGGCGTACAGGTGGCGGTAGGCAGTATTTTTTCTGCCTCCGGCAAATACCGTAATTGCTTGCGCATGAACTACGCTGCCAAGCCAACGGCGCAGATTGAAGAGGCCGTGCGCAAGGTGGGTGCAGCCGCTGGCAAGATGCTGGAAGAGACGGCGGACTGACCTTTCCCGAGCAAATGCCGTCATATGCCACAACCGCCCTGACCCGGAAGCAGTTTCCTTGATGATTCGACGGCTTTTACCGTTTTGCCTGCTAGGCGCCCTGGCCCTGGGCGGCTGCGCCACGGTCGACACCCCGCGCCTCCCCAGCGATGCTCTGCCCGCGCAGGACTCCTCGTTCGGTCGCTCGATCCAGGCCCAGGCCGCCCCCTACCAAGGGCGCTCAGGCTTTCGTTTACTGCCCAACAGCAGTGAAGCCTTCATGGCCCGCGCCGAGTTGATCCGCAACGCGCAGAGCAGCCTCGACTTGCAGTACTACATCGTGCACGACGGCATCAGCACACGCATGCTCGTGGACGAATTGCTCAAGGCCGCCGACCGCGGGGTGCGCGTGCGCATTCTGTTGGACGACACCACCAGCGATGGCCTCGACCAGATCATCGCCACCCTTGCCGCCCATCCCAAGGTGCAGATACGCCTGTTCAACCCGCTGCACCTAGGGCGCAGCACCGGCGTTACACGCGCCATGGGCCGAGTATTCAACCTGTCACTGCAACACCGGCGCATGCATAACAAACTGTGGCTGGCCGATAACAGCGTGGCCATCGTGGGCGGGCGCAACCTGGGCGACGAGTATTTCGACGCCGAACCCAACCTGAATTTCACCGATATCGACATGCTCAGCGTCGGGCCGGTGGCCGAGCAATTGGGTCACAGCTTCGACCAGTACTGGAACAGCGCCCTGAGCAAGCCGATCGATGACTTCGTCTCGAACAAACCCTCCAAGGTCGACCTCGCCATCGCCCGCGGGCGCCTTGAAGCCTCACTGGCCGAGTCCCGTCAGCAGAACCACGCGCTGTACAACCGCCTGCGTAGTTACCAGACCCAACCGCGCATGGACATCTGGCGCCGCGAGTTGATCTGGGCCTGGAACCAGGCGCTGTGGGACGCACCGAGCAAGGTACTGGCCAAGGCCGACCCCGACCCACAGCTGCTGCTGACCACTCAGCTGGCGCCAGAGCTGGCGGGGGTCAGCCATGAACTGATCATGATTTCGGCTTACTTCGTGCCGGGCCAACCTGGGCTGGTCTACCTCACAGGACGTGCCGATGCGGGTGTTTCGGTGCGCCTGCTGACCAACGCCCTCGAAGCCACCGACGTGCCAGCCGTGCACGGCGGTTACGCGCCGTATCGCAAGGCGTTGCTGGAGCACGGGGTGAAGCTCTATGAACTGCGCAGGCAACCCGGCGACCCCAGCGCAAGCAGCGGCCCACACCTGTTTCGGCATGGTAGCTGGCGCGGCTCGGACTCCAGCCTGCACAGCAAGGCGATGATTTTTGATCGAGAAAAGTCGTTTATCGGCTCATTCAATTTCGACCCGCGCTCAGTGTTGTGGAACACCGAAGTCGGCGTACTGGTGGACAGCCCCGAGCTGGCCGAGCACGTACGCAACCTGGCGCTGGAAGGTATGGCGCCGGCGTTGAGCTATGAGGCCAAACTGCAGGACGGCCAGGTGGTGTGGGTAACAGAAGACAACGGCCAGATGCACACCCTGACCCGCGAACCGGGCAGTTGGTGGCGGCGGTTCAACGCCTGGTTCGCCACCAGCGTCGGCCTGGAACGCATGCTCTAAAAACCCTGCAAATCACCTGTGGGAGCCCGGCTTGCCCGCGATAGCGGTGTACCAGGCGACACATAAGCGACTGACAAACCGTTATCGCAGGCAAGCCAGCTCCCACAATAGATTGCATTTCAAGGTCAGGCCGGCTGTGTAGCGCCGAATGCCCCTTGGCGCAGCAACAGCACCACCAACCCCAACGCCCCCGCCGCCATCAACAGCGGCAGCGCATGCCCGCTGATCCACTGGCTGCCCGCCCCCGCCACCAACGGCCCGATCAGGCAGCCAATGCCCCACAGCTGCGCCACATGAGCGTTGGCACGCACCAACGCATCGTCGCGGTAGCGCTCGCCAATCAAAATCAGCGACAAGGTGAACAACCCACCGGCACTCGCGCCGAACAGCACCCACACCGGCCAGATCAGCACGGTGTGCATCAATAACGGCACCGCCAGGCTCGACGCCAGCAACAGCAGCGCACAGGCCAGGAACAAGGTCCGTCGCGGCAGGTAGTCGGCCAACGCGCCAATAGGCAATTGCAGCAACGCATCGCCCACCACCACCGTACTGACCATCGCCAAGGCGATCTCGGCGGTAAAGCCCTGTTGCAGGCAGTACACCGGCAACAGCGTCAGAATCATCGCTTCGAACGCAGCAAACAACGCCACGGCCCAGGCAATCGCTGGCAGGCCCAGGCAAAAGCGCCACAGGTCGCCAAACGTCACGCTGAACGAATCCGCCGTCGGCGCCCCGGTACGCCCCAGCAACAACAGCGGCGCCACCACCAAAAGGCCCGCGCCGACCCAGAAACCGTAGTCATGGTCGGTGCCAATCAGGCCCAGCAGCAACGGTCCCGACAGCTGGCTCAAGGCATAACTGCAGCCGTAGAGCGCCACCAGTCGGCCACGCCACTGCTCGACCACCAGTTGGTTGATCCAGCTTTCGCCAAGGATGAAGACGATGGTCAGGATCACCCCAATCATCAGCCTAAGCACCAGCCACACCGGGTAGCTGGGCAGGATCGCCAGCAAGCCGATGGACACCGCACCGGCCCACAGGCACAGGCGCATCAGGTTGGCAGTGCCGAGCCAGGACGCCATGCGGCTGGAGACCTTGGCCCCCAGCAGCACGCCGAACGCCGGCATCGCCGCCATCACGCCAATGGCGAAACTGCCATAACCCCAGCCTTCAAGACGCAGGGATACCAACGGCATGCTGACACCCAGGGCCAGGCCAACGCTGAGTACCGAGGCCAGCACGGCGAAATAAGTCGCCCAACGCATTGCCACGCTCCTGTGGATAATTCTGGTTTGCAAAACGAACTGTAGGAGCGGACCTGTGTGGGAGCTGGCTTGCCTGCGATACAGACGCCTCGGTGTGTCAGCCACACCTCGGTGATGCTATCGCAGGCAAGCCAGCTCCCACACAAGCTCGCTCCTACAGGGGATCAGCGGTGTTGCTTAGAGCTTGATCCAGGTCGCTTTCAGTTCGGTGTACTTGTCGAACGCATGCAGCGACTTGTCACGACCATTACCCGACTGCTTGAAACCACCGAACGGTGCGGTCATGTCGCCGCCATCGTACTGGTTAACCCACACGCTACCGGCACGCAACGCCTTGGCCGTCAGGTGTGCCTTGGAGATATCCGCCGTCCACACCGCTGCAGCCAGGCCGTATTGGGTGTCGTTGGCGATGGCGATGGCTTCTTCGGCGCTGTCGAAAGTGATCACCGACAGGACCGGGCCAAAGATCTCTTCCTGGGCGATCTTCATGGCATTGGTCACGCCGTCGAAAATCGTCGGCTCGACGTAGGTGCCGCCGGACTCTTCGAGGGTGCGCTTGCCACCTGCGACCAGCTTGGCGCCGTCGGCGTGGCCGGCCTCAATGTACGAAAGCACGGTGTTCATCTGCTGCGTATCCACCAAGGCACCCACAGTGGTGGCTGGGTCCAGTGGATTGCCCGGCTTCCAGCCCTTGAGGGCCTCGATCACCAGCGGCAGGAAGGTGTCCTTGATGGAACGCTCGACCAGCAGGCGCGAGCCGGCGGTGCAGACTTCGCCCTGGTTGAAGGCAATGGCGCTGGCGGCGGATTCGGCGGCCGCCTGCAGGTTCGGCGCATCGGCAAACACGATGTTCGGGCTCTTGCCGCCAGCTTCCAGCCAGACACGCTTCATGTTTGATTCGCCGGAGCGGATCAACAGTTGCTTGGCAATCTTGGTGGAGCCCGTGAACACCAGGGTGTCGACGTCCATGTGCACCGCCAGGGCATTACCCACAGTGTGACCATAGCCAGGCAGCACGTTGAACACGCCTTTTGGAATACCGGCCTCTACGGCCAGCGCGGCAATGCGGATGGCAGTCAGCGGGGATTTTTCGGACGGCTTCAGGATGACAGAGTTACCGGTGGACAGCGCCGGGCCGAGTTTCCAGCAGGCCATCATCAGCGGGAAGTTCCACGGCACGATGGCGCCCACGACACCGACGGGCTCGCGGGTCACCAGGCCCAGTTGATCGTGAGGCGTGGCGGCGACTTCGTCGTAGATCTTGTCGATCGCCTCGCCGCTCCAGCTCAGGGCTTGCGCCGCGCCGGGGACGTCGATGTTCAGGGAGTCGCTGATGGGCTTGCCCATGTCCAGGGTTTCGAGCAGCGCCAGCTCTTCGGCGTTAGCCTTGAGCAGCGCGGCGAAACGGATCATGACGGACTTGCGCTTGGCCGGCGCCAGGCGCGACCACACGCCGGAATTGAAAGTGGCACGCGCATTTTCTACGGCGCGCTGGGCGTCGCTGGCATCACAGCTGGCGACAGTGGCCAGCAAGCGCCCATCCACCGGGCTGATGCATTCGAAGGTGTCGCCGGAAACGGCGGCGGTGTACTCGCCATTGATATAGGCGCGGCCTTCGATCTTCAGAGCCTTGGCGCGTTGTTCCCAGTCGGCACGGGTCAGGGTGGTCATGCGAGTGTCCTCCTCTTATTGAATACAAGGGCCTGGGAGGTTTATCCCGGCGCCATCACGAATGCTTGCCCGACCAGCCTGCTGTTCGGCTCAAGGCAGCTGCCACCCTAAACCAGCGGCTGGGGATGTTTCAATATATTTGACATAACAGTGGCAAACGCCCTTGCGATGTTCATTTTAATAAACATAGACTTTGGGCTCTCCAACCGCAGGCCAGACGGGAAATGCACATGAGCATCCAGGACATCGTCGATTTCAGCCAAGCCAACACCGCCCCCGAACGCTACCGCCCTGGCGCCGAGAAAATCCTCAAGGGCGATCCCGAGCAGACACTCTACAACCACTACAACAGCCCATGCGGCCAGATGAACGCCGGCGTCTGGGAAGGTGAAGTGGGCCAGTGGAAAGTCAACTACACCGAGCATGAGTACTGCGAGATCGTGCAAGGCGTGTCGGTGTTGCGCGATGCCGAGGGGAATGCCAAGACCCTGCGGGCGGGCGACCGCTTTGTGATCCCTGCCGGTTTCAGCGGTACCTGGGAAGTGCTGGAAGCGTGCCGCAAGATTTACGTGGTGTTTGAAGAGAAAGCCTGATCATTGATTGATCGACAGCGGGACGCTGAGCGTCCGAGACGGCATTCCCACGCAGAGCGTGGGAACGATCAGCAGAGCGTGGGAACGATCAGGCAAAAAAAAGCCCGCATCGTGAGATACGGGCTTTTTTTCACAAGGAAGAAAATCAATTACTTGATTTTGCCTTCTTTGTAGATCACGTGCTTGCGAACGCGCGGGTCGAACATTTTCTTTTCGAGCTTGTCCGGGGTAGTACGCTTGTTCTTGTCGGTAGTGTAGAAGTGACCAGTACCGGCGCTAGAGATCATTCGAATCAATTCACGCATGATAGAGCTCCTTAGATCTTGCCAGCGGCACGGATTTCGGCCAGCACGACAGTGATGCCACGCTTGTCGATAATACGCATGCCTTTAGCAGATACACGCAGGCGAACAAAACGTTTCTCTTCTTCAACCCAGAAGCGGTGATGCTGCAGGTTCGGCAGGAAACGACGACGGGTTTTGTTATTTGCGTGGGAAATGTTATTCCCAGTCACCGGACCCTTACCGGTAACTTGACAGACTCTCGACATGCCTCAGCCCTCTAAAACCACATGCCCAACCCGGCATGGGTTGGCCGCTTAATCTCTCAGTCATTTGGCGCCAGGCGCCGCGTTTCTTTAGGGTCTTACCGGCTACACCTACAGTGAAGGAACCGGGCCCCTAGAAAAGAGCGCTGCTTTATACCAGAAAGACCCCAGTGCAACAACAACCTGTGTACTTTTAGCAGCGTAAATCGTGACCACAAGCGCCTGAACCGCTGCCAGGATGGGCCGCTGTAACAGCCGACCGCTCGTCGCACAGAATGATTTACAACGCCTGCGGTCACAGGGAAGTGCACGGCGCAACACGCGCAGGCGCCATCAAAACAGCATTTTGGCCAAAAGCACAGGCAAAAATGGGCTAGTCATTTATCAATCAGACCTCTACGGTAGGCTTTTTCCAGACTGCACTCGCAGATGGGCCTTCGATCTGCACAGGAAACCGAATATGCGCCTCGCTGCCCTACCGCTATTGCTTGCCCCTCTCTTTATTGCGCCAGTGGCCGTTGCGGCCACCAATTTGAGCGTTTGCACCGAGGCCAGCCCCGAAGGGTTCGATGTGGTGCAGTACAATTCGCTGACCACCACCAACGCCTCGGCCGATGTGCTGATGAACCGCCTGGTGGAATTCGACGCGGCCAGTGGCAAGTTGGTACCGAGCCTTGCGGACAGCTGGGAAGTGTCGCCCGATGGGCTCACGTACACCTTCAAGCTGCACCCCGATGTGAAATTCCATCGCACCAACTATTTCAGCCCAAGCCGCACCCTGACCGCCGAAGACGTGCGCTTCAGCTTCGAGCGCATGCTCGACCCGGCCAACCCGTGGCACAAGATCGCCCAGAGCGGCTTTCCTCACGCCCAATCCCTGCAATTGCCCACCCTGGTCAAGAAAATCGACGCCCTTGACCCGCTGACGGTGCGCTTCACCCTCGACCACGCCGACTCCACCTTCCTGCCGGCGCTGAGCATGGGCTTTGCCTCGATCTACCCGGCCGAATATGCCGACAAACTGCTCAAGGCAGGCACACCCGAGAAGCTCAACAGCCAGCCCATCGGCACCGGCCCCTTTGTGTTCGTGCGTTTCCAGAAAGACGCCGTGGTGCGTTACAAGGCCAACCCGGACTACTTCGCTGGCAAACCGGCGGTGGATAACCTGATTTTCGCCATCACCCCGGACGCCAACGTACGCCTGCAGAAGCTGCATCGCGATGAATGCCAGATCGCCCTGTCGCCCAAGCCCCTGGATGTGGGCGAGGCCGAAAAAGACCCGGCGCTGAAGGTGGAAAAAACCGCCGCGTTCATGACCGCATTCGTCGCCATCAACAGCCAGCACCCGCCGCTGGACAAGCCCGAAGTACGCCAGGCAATCAACCTGGCCTTTGATAAGGGCAGCTACCTCAAGGCCGTGTTCGAAGGCACCGCCGAAGCGGCCAACGGTGTCTACCCGCCGAACACCTGGAGCTATGCCAAAGAGTTGCCAGGCTACCCGCAGGACCTCGCCAAAGCCAAGGCGCTGCTGGGCCGCGCCGGGCTCAAGGACGGCTTCAAGACCACAATATGGACCCGCCCTACCGGCAGCCTGCTCAACCCCAACCCGAACCTCGGCGCCCAACTGTTGCAGGCCGACCTGGCCAAGGTTGGCATCCAGGCCGAGATTCGCGTGATCGAATGGGGCGAGTTGATCCGCCGCGCCAAGGCCGGCGAGCACGACTTGCTGTTCATGGGCTGGGCCGGCGACAACGGCGACCCGGATAACTTCCTGACGCCGCAGTTCTCCTGCGCCGCGGTAAAGTCCGGCACCAACTTCGCCCGCTATTGCGACCCCACCCTGGATAAGTTGATCAGTGCCGGCAAAACCACCAGCGAGCAAGGTGTGCGCAGCAAGCTGTATCAACAGGCCCAGGCGCAGATCCAGCAACAGGCGCTGTGGCTGCCGCTGGCGCACCCAATGGCGTTTGCCTTGACCCGCAAGAACATCGACGGGTACCAGGTAAGCCCATTCGGCCGCCAGGACTACTCGAAGGTCAACCTCAAGCCCTAAGCCCCACCACCTGTAGGAGCGAGCTTGCTCGCGAAAATCGCCAACGATAACGCGGCAAGCCTGACGCCCCGCGGGGTTCTCAGGTTTTTCGCGAGCAAGCTCGCTCCTACAAAGGCAGGGTTATTACAGCCAACCGTATTCAGCCATCGACAATGGATCACCATCGCCCACGATGATGTGGTCCAGCACCCGCACATCCACCACGTCCAGCGCCTTTTGCAGCAACTTGGTCAATTTTCGATCAGCCGCGCTGGGCTCCGCACTCCCCGACGGGTGGTTGTGACACAGGATCAACGCCGCCGCGTTGTACGCCAAGGCGCGCTTGACCACTTGTCGCGGATAGACAATCGCAGCGTCGATGGTGCCCTGGGAAATGACCTCGAACCCCAGCACCCGATGCTTTGAGTCCAGGAACAGGCAGCCGAATATCTCATGGGGCTCATGGCGCAGCAGCGCCTTGAGGTACTCGCGCACGGCCAACGGGCTCTCCAGCACCGAGTCAGCTCGCAAGCGCTCGGCCAGGTGGCGCCGGGACATTTCCAGTACCGCCTGCAGTTGAGCGAACTTCGCCGGGCCCAGCCCCAGATGCTGGCTGAACAGCGTCTGGCTGGCCTCCAGTAACGGGCGCAGGCCACCGAATTGCGCCAGCAGATGGCGCGCCAGATCCACCGCACTTCGGCCGGCAACCCCCGTACGCAGGAAAATCGCCAACAGCTCGGCATCGGACAGGCTCGCTGCGCCGCCTTCCAATAACTTCTCCCGCGGACGCTCCGCCACGGGCCAATCACGAATACTCATCCCACCTCCCTGTATCTGCTCCGCTGTTGCCCGGCGGGCGCTGTGTTATCGTAGGGCCCTCTTTTTTGCCGGCGATTTCACCTGGGGAGGGGTCATCGCAGGCGTCACTGAACTGGCATCACTGAACTGGAAAGGCAAACCAATGCAGCGTCTGTATCGGAAACGCATCGTTCTCGGCGTCGGCGGCGGCATTGCCGCCTACAAGAGCGCAGAGTTGGTTCGCAGGCTCCTGGACCAGGGCGCCGAAGTGCGCGTGGTCATGACCCGTGGTGGTAGCGAGTTCATCACCCCGCTGACCATGCAGGCCCTGTCCGGCCACCCGGTTCACCTCGACCTGCTGGACCCGGCAGCAGAAGCCGCCATGGGCCATATCGAACTGGCCAAATGGGCCGACCTGGTGTTGATCGCCCCGGCCACCGCCGACCTGATCGCCCGCCTGGCCCAGGGCATTGCCGATGACCTGCTGACCACCCTGGTATTGGCCACCGACGCCACCGTCGCTATCGCTCCGGCCATGAACCAGGCCATGTGGCGCGACCCGGCCACCCAAGCCAATACCCAACTCCTGCAAACCCGCGGCCTCAAGGTGTTCGGCCCGGCGTCCGGCAGCCAGGCCTGCGGCGACGTCGGCCTGGGCCGCATGCTCGAAGCCACCGACCTCGCGCAATGCGCCGCCGAGTGCTTCCAGCACCTGGCCCTGACCGGCAAGCACGTGCTGATCACGGCTGGCCCAACCCAGGAAAACATCGACCCGGTGCGCTACATCACCAACCATAGCTCAGGAAAAATGGGCTTTGCGCTGGCAGAAGCTGCGGTCGAGGCAGGCGCACGGGTCACACTGATTACCGGCCCCGTGCATCTGCCCACCCCTGATCGCGTCACGCGAATCGACGTAGTCAGCGCCCGGGACATGTTGGCGGCCTGCGAAGCCGCCATTCCCTGCGACCTGTTTATCGCCTCGGCAGCGGTTGCGGATTACCGCCCGGAGGTCGTCGCCCCGCAGAAGCTCAAGAAAGACCCTACGAGCGGCGACGGCCTGCTCCTGCAAATGGTGCGTAACCCGGACATCCTGGCCACCATCGCCACCCGTCCAGACCGTCCGTTCAGCGTCGGCTTCGCTGCGGAGACCGAGCACCTGCTGGACTACGCCGCACGCAAACTGAAAGACAAAAACCTCGACCTGATCGTTGCCAATGATGTCGCCAACCCGAGCATCGGCTTCAACAGCGAGGAAAATGCGTGCAGCGTGATCGACCGCGAACTGCACGCCACCCTTTTCGCCCAGACCAGCAAGGGCAAGATTGCCCGCCAACTGATCTCTTTTATCGCCCAACGGCTGAACCAGGTTTAATCTCCATGCACGCTTTGCAAGCCAAGATCCTCGACCCACGCCTCGGCGACGAATTCCCCCTGCCGGCCTACGCCACACCGGGCTCCGCCGGCCTGGACCTGCGCGCCATGCTCAAGCAAGACACCGTCCTTGAGCCGGGCCAGACCCTCCTGATTCCCACCGGCCTGTCGATCTATGTCGGCGATCCTGGCTTGGCGGCGTTGATCCTGCCGCGCTCCGGCCTGGGCCACAAACATGGCATCGTGCTCGGCAACCTGGTCGGCCTGATCGACTCCGACTACCAGGGCGAGTTGATGGTGTCGTGCTGGAACCGTGGCCAGACTGCTTTCAACATCGCCATCGGCGAGCGCATCGCCCAGTTGGTACTGGTGCCGGTGGTGCAGGCGCATTTTGAATTGGTGCAGGAGTTTGACGAAACCCAACGCGGCGCAGGCGGTTTTGGGCATTCCGGCAGTCACTGACTAAGCTGAACGTGGCCGGACGCCATCGTCCGGCCACGCGCCACCGCCCGGCTTTTCAGGATGAAGAATGCGCGGAAATAATCATCGAGATTTCTCTAATGAAATCAAAGGACTACGTAAAAATAATGCTAGCGCCAAAGCGCCGATGGCATTTTTACACCACGAACTCTCTGCCGAAAACGCCGTCATACCCTTCAGTTTGAGCCTGCCGGCCAGCCACATCAGGCCTGCCTTGCCCCCTTTCAGATGGAGTTTCCCCCGCGATGAGTACCGCAGCCCGCGTAGCCCCGACCTTTCCCGACAGCATTTTTCGCGCCTATGACATCCGTGGTGTGGTCCCCAAGACCCTGACCGCCGAAACCGCCTACTGGATCGGCCGCGCCATCGGCTCCCAGAGCCTGGCCCAGGGCGAACCCAACGTTTCGGTAGGCCGTGACGGCCGCTTGTCCGGCCCGGAGCTGGTCGAGCAACTGATCCAGGGCCTGGCTGACAGCGGCTGCCACGTCAGCGACGTCGGCCTGGTACCAACCCCCGCGCTGTACTACGCCGCCAACGTACTGGCGGGCAAATCCGGGGTCATGCTCACCGGCAGCCACAACCCGTCGGACTACAACGGGTTCAAGATCGTCATCGCTGGCGACACCCTGGCCAATGAACAGATCCAGGCCCTGCACACCCGCCTCAAGACCAACGACTTGACCAGCGGCACCGGCAGCATCACCAAGGTCGATATCCTCCAGCGCTACTCAGATGAAATCACCCGTGACGTCAAGCTCGCCCGCCGCCTGAAAGTCGTGGTGGACTGCGGCAACGGCGCAGCCGGCGTGATTGCCCCGCAACTGCTCGAAGCCCTGAACTGCGAAGTGATCCCACTGTTCTGCGAAGTGGACGGCAACTTCCCCAACCATCACCCAGACCCAGGCAAGCCGGAAAACCTGGTGGACCTGATCGCCAAGGTCAAAGAAGTGGGCGCCGACGTCGGCCTGGCCTTCGATGGCGACGGCGACCGTGTAGGCGTGGTGACCGAAACCGGCGAGATCGTGTTCCCGGACCGCCTGCTGATGCTGTTTGCCCGTGACGTAGTGGCGCGCAACCCCAACGCCGAGATCATCTTCGACGTGAAATGCACTCGCCGCCTCACGCCATTGATCAAGGAATACGGCGGTCGCCCGCTAATGTGGAAGACCGGCCACTCGTTGATCAAAAAGAAAATGAAGGAAACCGGCGCGCTGTTGGCCGGTGAAATGAGCGGCCACGTGTTCTTCAAGGAGCGCTGGTTCGGGTTTGACGACGGCATTTACAGCGCCGCTCGTCTGCTGGAGATCCTTAGCAAGGAGAAATCCACGGCCGAAGAGCTGTTTCAGACCTTCCCGAATGATATTTCTACGCCTGAGATCAATATCCATGTGACCGAGGAGAGCAAATTCAGCATCATTGACGCATTGCACGATGCGCAATGGGGTGAAGGCGCCAACCTGACCACCATTGATGGTGTGCGAGTCGATTACGCCAAAGGCTGGGGCCTGGTTCGCGCGTCCAACACCACACCGGTACTGGTCCTGCGTTTCGAGGCGGATACCGAAGCGGAGTTGCAGCGCATCAAGGACGTGTTCCACGCCCAGTTGAAACGTGTTGCCCCTGATCTCCAATTACCGTTCTGATTTTTTGCCCGGAGCCCTGAATGACCCTCGAACGCGAAGCCGCTGCCAACACCGCCAAGGTCCTGTCCGAAGCGTTGCCTTATATTCGACGCTATGTCGGCAAGACGCTGGTGATCAAGTACGGCGGCAATGCCATGGAAAGCGATGAGCTGAAAACCGGCTTTGCCCGCGACATCGTGCTGATGAAGGCCGTGGGGATCAACCCGGTGGTCGTTCACGGCGGCGGCCCGCAAATCGGCGACCTGCTCAAGCGTTTGTCGATCGAGAGTCACTTCATCGATGGCATGCGTGTCACTGACGCGCAAACCATGGACGTGGTGGAAATGGTCCTCGGTGGCCAGGTCAACAAAGACATCGTCAACCTGATCAACCGCCACGGCGGCAGCGCCATCGGCCTGACCGGCAAGGATGCGGAGCTGATCCGTGCGAAAAAGCTCACCGTTACCCGCAAGACGCCCGAGATGACCCAGCCGGAAATCATCGATATCGGCCAGGTGGGTGAAGTGGTGGGCGTGAACACCGACCTGCTCAACCTGCTGGTCAAGGGTGACTTCATCCCGGTGATCGCGCCGATTGGCGTGGGCGCCAATGGCGAGTCGTACAACATCAACGCCGACCTGGTAGCGGGCAAAGTGGCAGAAGCGTTGAAGGCCGAAAAGCTGATGCTGCTGACCAACATCGCCGGCCTGATGGACAAGGAAGGCAAGGTACTGACCGGCTTGACCACCCAACAGGTGGATGACCTGATCGCCGACGGCACCATCTACGGCGGCATGCTGCCCAAGATCCGCTGCGCGCTGGAAGCAGTGCAAGGCGGCGTCGGCAGCTCGCTGATCCTGGACGGTCGGGTACCGAATGCAATCCTGTTGGAAATCTTCACCGATACCGGTGTGGGTACGCTGATCAGCAACCGCAAGCGTCCTTAATCGCTGCAAACAAAAAAGCCCCGCTCAATTCAATTGAGCGGGGCTTTTTTTGTAGGAGCGAGCTTGCTCGCGAAAAACGTCAACGATAACGCGTGCTTCCTGAATGAACGCGGCGCCTGGGAGTTTTTCGCGAGCAAGCTCGCTCCTACAGCGAGACCAGTGTCAGACGCCGAACTGCTCGCGGTATGCACGCACAGCTGGCAAATGCTGCTTGAGCTGCGGGTCATCTTCCAGGAACTGCAACACCTGGTTCAGCGACACGATGCTCACCACCGGAATGCCGAAGTCACGCTCCACTTCCTGGATCGCCGACAACTCACCGTTGCCGCGCTCCTGGCGGTTCAAGGCGATCAGCACACCGGCAGCCTTGGCGCCGTCCTGGGAAGCGATGATCTGCATCACTTCACGGATAGCAGTGCCCGCGGTGATCACGTCATCAATGATCAGCACATCGCCGGTCAACGGCGCGCCAACCAGGCTGCCGCCTTCACCATGGGCCTTGGCTTCCTTACGGTTGAAACACCACGGCAGGTCCTGCCCGTGATGCTCCGCCAGGGCGACCGCTGTCGCCGCAGCCAGGGGAATACCCTTGTAGGCCGGGCCAAAGAGTACGTCGAAGGAAATACCGCTCTCAACGATGGCTGCCGCATAGAAACGGCCCAGCTGAGCCAGGGCCGAACCTGAGTTGAACAGGCCCGCATTGAAGAAGTACGGGCTGGTGCGCCCGGACTTGAGTGTGAATTCACCGAAGCGTAAAACGCCGCGATCGATGGCAAAACGAATGAAATCGCGCTGATACGCCTGCATGAAAAAAGCCTCAGATACCACGGATTTAGCTAATTGGGTGGACGGCGTGTATCATACACGCACGCGATTTTTGGGGCCATTTATGCGGATCATCAGTGTGAACGTTAATGGTATTCAGGCTGCAGTCGAGCGTGGTTTGCTCAGTTGGCTGCAAGCACAGAATGCCGACGTCATCTGCCTGCAGGACACCCGTGCCTCCGCCTTTGAACTGGACGACCCAGCCTTCCAACTGGATGGCTACTTCCTTTATGCCTGCGATGCCGAAGTGCCCACCCAAGGTGGCGTGGCTTTGTACTCGCGGTTGCAACCCAAGGCGGTCATCAGCGGCCTCGGCTTCGAGACAGCCGACCGCTACGGGCGTTACCTGCAAGCCGATTTCGACAAGGTCAGCATCGCGACCTTGCTGCTTCCTTCCGGGCAGAACGGCGATGAAGACTTGAACCAGAAATTCAAGCTAATGGACGATTTCGCCCGTTACTTGGATAAACAGCGGCGCAAACGTCGCGAGTACATTTATTGTGGCTCGCTGTACGTGGCGCAACAGAAGCTGGATATCAAGAACTGGCGCGACAGCCAGCAATCCCCAGGCTTCCTGGCGCCGGAACGCGCCTGGATGGACGAGATTGTCGGCAACATGGGCTATGTCGATGCCCTGCGTGAAGTCAGCCGCGAAGGCGACCAGTACAGCTGGTGGCCAGATAACGAACAGGCTGAGATGCTCAACCTGGGCTGGCGTTTCGACTACCAGCTGCTGACCCCAGGCCTGCGCCGGTTCGTACGCAGCGCACGCCTGCCGCGCCAGCCGCGCTTCTCGCAGCACGCGCCGCTGATCGTGGACTACGACTGGACATTGACCATCTGAGGTCATTCTCCAGGCACAAAAAAAACCGACAGTGATGTCGGTTTTTTTGTGGCCGCTCGGTTACTTGACCAGGCGCCAGGTCCACGGATACCGATAGACAATGCCTTTGTTGGCCTTGATACCGGCGATGATCGTCAGTATCAACGCCCCGATCACCAGCACGGTCATCAGCAAGAAGCCGACCACCACAAAGCCCAGCAACAGGCACACCAGCCAGGCGATCGCCACGGTGATCTGGAAATTCAGCGCCTCCTTGCCCTGGTCATCGACGAGCGGGTCCATGTCTTTCTTGAACTGCCACAGGATCAACGGCCCCAACAAGCTGCCGAAGGGGAATACCAACCCCAGGAATGCCGCGAAATGACACAACATTGCCCACTGGCGTACTTCCTTGGACGGTGCCGGAACCGGCAACTGGCTGTCACTCATGGCGTTTCTCCTTGGGGCGGGCTCAGTCAGCCAGCGCGGCGTTCTGCAATTCAAAGATTTCGGTCATGCCTTTCTGGGCCAAGGCCAGCATGGCGTTCAGCTCAGCCGGCTGGAATGGCGCGCCTTCGGCAGTGCCCTGCACTTCGATGAAACCACCGGTGCTGGTCATGACCACGTTGAGGTCGGTCTCGGCGGCCGAGTCTTCCAGGTAGTCCAGGTCCAGCACAGGCTCGCCCTGGTACATGCCAACCGAGACAGCGGCGATCATCTGCTTGAGCGGGTCACCCGCTTTCAGGCCGCCGCGCTTCTTGATCACTTTCAAAGCGTCAACCAGGGCAACCATGGCGCCGGTGATGGATGCCGTGCGGGTACCGCCGTCAGCCTGGATCACGTCGCAGTCAACATAGAGAGTGACGTCACCCAGCTTGGACATATCCAAAGCGGCACGCAGGGAGCGGCCGATCAGGCGCTGGATTTCCAGGGTACGCCCGCCTTGCTTGCCACGGCTGGCTTCACGCTGGTTACGCTCGCCAGTGGCGCGCGGCAGCATGCCGTATTCAGCGGTCAACCAACCTTGGCCCTGGCCCTTGAGAAAGCGCGGCACGCCGTTTTCGACGCTGACAGTGCAGATGACCTTGGTATCGCCAAACTCGACCAGTACAGATCCCTCGGCGTGTTTGGTGTAGTTGCGGGTGATGCGGATCGAGCGGAGCTGATCGGCAGCGCGACCACTTGGACGTTTCATAGGGGATACCTGTACTGAGGACGAAAAACTGCCGAGCATTATAGAGCCGCAAGCCGGTTCGGGGCACTTCTAAAAAATCCGGTTACTAATGCCCGTGTTTGGGTGCCTCCTCCCACTGCGCTACAATCCTGCGCCTCAAGACGGTAGGAGCGAGCTTGCTCGCGAAAAACGTCAACGATTACGGGGCCTTCCTGATTAAACGCGGTGCCCTTGCGTTCTTCGCGAGCAAGCTCGCTCCTACGGGTGGGCCTGGTCAATTTCTATTTATCCAACGCGAGGTACCTCCATGGTGCACAGCATGACCGCCTTCGCCCGTGTCGAAAAAGCCGGGGCCCAAGGCACCCTCAGCTGGGAACTGCGCTCGGTCAACAGCCGTTACCTGGAGCCGCACCTGCGCCTGCCAGAGTCGTTCCGCGACCTCGAAGGAGCGGTGCGTGAAGCGCTGCGCCAGGGCATCTCCCGTGGCAAGCTGGAATGCACCTTGCGCTTTACCGAAGAAACCACCGGCAAGCCGCTGCAGGTTGACCGCGACCGCGCCGCCCAACTGGTGGCCGCGGCCGAAACCATCGCTGGGCTGATCAAGCAGCCGGCCGCATTGAACCCTCTGGAAGTATTGGCCTGGCCCGGCGTGCTGGTGGCCGACGCGGCCGACCCGCAGGCCCTGAATGCCGAAGCCCTCGCCCTGTTCAACCAGGGCCTGAAGGAACTCAAGGCCGGCCGCGAGCGCGAAGGCGCCGAGCTGGCGCGCCTGATCAACGAGCGGTTGACGTCGATCGAAGCCGACGTGGTGACCCTGCGCGAACTGGTACCGCAGATGCTCGCCACCCAACGCCAGAAGGTCCTCGACCGCTTTACCGACATGAAAGCCGACCTCGACCCGACGCGCCTGGAACAGGAAATGGTCCTGCTCGCGCAGAAGAGCGACGTGGCCGAAGAACTCGACCGCCTGAGCACCCATATCCTTGAAGTGCGCCGCGTACTCAAGTCGGGCGGTGCCGCCGGTCGGCGCCTGGACTTCCTGATGCAGGAACTCAACCGCGAAGCCAATACACTGGGCTCCAAAGCGTTCGACCCGCGCAGCACCACGGCGGCGGTCAACCTCAAAGTGTTGATCGAGCAAATGCGCGAACAAGTACAGAATATTGAGTAAGGCACCCTCCATGACCCACAGCACCGGCACCCTTTACATCATTTCCGCCCCTTCGGGCGCGGGCAAAAGCAGCCTGGTCAAGGCCTTGACCGACGCCGACGAGCAGATCCGCATTTCGGTCTCCCACACCACCCGTGCCATGCGCCCGGGCGAAGTGGACGGCGTGCACTATCACTTCGTCGAGCGTACCGAGTTCGTCAAGATGATCGAGCACGGTGACTTCCTGGAGCGCGCCGAAGTGTTCGGCAACCTCTACGGCACCTCGCAGAGCCACCTGCAACAGACCCTGGACGAAGGCCACGACCTGATCCTGGAGATCGACTGGCAGGGCGCCGAACAAGTGCGCCAGCTGATGCCCAAGGCGCGCTCCATCTTCATCCTGCCGCCCTCGCTCCAAGCCCTGCACCAGCGCCTGACCAACCGCGGCCAGGACAGCGACGAGATCATCGAGGGGCGCATGCGTGAGGCCGTCAGCGAAATGAGCCACTACGTCGACTACGACTACCTGATCATCAATGACGACTTTGCCCACGCACTGGACGATTTGAAGGCGATTTTCCGCGCCAATCAACTGCAGCAAAAGCGCCAACAGCAACGTTTCGGCAAATTACTCGCCGAATTGCTTGGCTGATTGGCTCTTCCCAAAACAGCTGCAAGGGCCTTACATTGGCACTTGTAGCGGTTTTGCGAAGGCCTGCGAAAAATCAGCGCTTCCCTAAACGCTGGTGATTTTTTAAACTGCTCAGTCCGCTCGCCCAACCGGGCAGCGCGCATCTTGCATTCGCTCCGAGGAATACCATGGCCCGCGTAACCGTTGAAGACTGCCTAGAACACGTGGATAACCGCTTTGAGCTGGTCATGCTCTCTACCAAGCGTGCCCGTCAACTGGCCACTGGCGGCAAAGAGCCCCTGGTCCAGTGGGAAAACGACAAGCCTACCGTTGTAGCGCTGCGTGAAATCGCTGAAGGCCTGATGAGCTACGAGTTCATCGCCAACGCCGAAATCGTTGAAGACGAACCGCTGTTTGCAGCGTTCGAAGGCGAGTCCAACGAGGACGTCTAAGCCTATGCCTGGTCGACGTAGCACGGCGCGGGGTCACAGCCATCGGCAGGAGTTCACACTTTGCCGAGCATAGACGCCCTCGCCGATCGCTTATCGGCCTACCTCGGCGCAGACCAGGTCAACCTGGTTCGCCGAGCGTATTTCTACGCCGAACAAGCCCACGACGGCCAGCGCCGACGTAGCGGCGAGGCGTATGTCACCCATCCTCTTGCGGTGGCCAATATTCTTGCCGACATGCACATGGACCATCAGAGCTTGATGGCCGCGATGCTGCATGACGTGATCGAAGACACCGGCATTGCCAAGGAAGCGCTCAGTGCGCAATTTGGCGAAACCGTGGCCGAGCTGGTCGATGGGGTCAGCAAGCTGACCCAGATGAACTTCGAGACCAAGGCCGAAGCCCAGGCGGAAAACTTCCAGAAGATGGCCATGGCCATGGCCCGAGACATTCGGGTGATCCTGGTCAAGCTGGCCGACCGGCTGCACAACATGCGCACGCTGGAAGTGCTGTCCGGCGAAAAACGCCGGCGCATCGCCAAGGAAACCCTGGAAATCTATGCGCCCATCGCCAACCGGCTGGGCATGCACGCCATTCGTATCGAATTCGAAGACCTTGGCTTTAAAGCCATGCACCCCATGCGTTCGGCGCGCATCTACCAGGCGGTCAAGCGCGCACGGGGCAACCGCAAGGAAATCGTCAACAAGATCGAAGAGTCCCTGAGCCATTGCCTGGCGATCGACGAGATCGAGGGCGAGGTCAGCGGCCGGCAGAAGCACATCTACGGCATCTACAAGAAGATGCGCGGCAAGCGTCGGGCCTTCAACGAGATCATGGACGTGTATGCGTTCCGGATCATCGTCGACAAGGTCGATACCTGCTACCGCGTACTGGGTGCTGTACACAATTTGTACAAACCCCTGCCAGGCCGCTTCAAGGACTACATCGCAATTCCCAAGGCCAACGGCTACCAGTCGCTGCATACCACGCTGTTTGGCATGCACGGGGTGCCGATCGAGATCCAGATCCGCACCCGCGAAATGGAAGAGATGGCCAACAACGGCATCGCCGCCCATTGGCTGTACAAGTCCAGCGGCGACGAGCAGCCTAAAGGCACCCATGCCCGTGCGCGCCAATGGGTCAAGGGCGTGCTGGAAATGCAGCAACGTGCCGGCAACTCCCTGGAATTTATCGAAAGCGTGAAGATCGACCTGTTCCCGGACGAGGTCTACGTATTCACGCCCAAAGGCCGGATCATGGAGCTGCCCAAAGGCTCCACGGCGGTCGACTTTGCCTACGCGGTGCACACCGATGTCGGCAACAGCTGCATTGCCTGTCGCATCAACCGGCGCCTGGCCCCGCTGTCGGAGCCGCTGCAAAGCGGTTCCACGGTGGAGATCGTCAGCGCACCGGGCGCTCGCCCGAACCCGGCCTGGCTCAACTTTGTAGTCACCGGCAAGGCGCGTACGCATATTCGCCACGCGCTGAAATTGCAGCGCCGCTCCGAGTCCATCAGCCTGGGCGAACGCCTGCTGAACAAGGTGCTCAACGGCTTCGACAGCGCCTTGGACAAGATCCCGCAAGAGCGCGTGCAAGCGATGCTCCACGAGTACCGCCAGGAAACCATCGAAGACCTGCTGGAAGATATCGGCCTGGGCAATCGCATGGCCTACGTGGTCGCCCGACGCCTGCTGGGCGAAGGCGAACAGCTGCCGAGCCCTGAAGGCCCGCTGGCGATTCGCGGCACCGAAGGCCTGGTGCTCAGCTACGCCAAATGTTGCACGCCGATCCCGGGCGACCCGATTGTCGGCCACTTGTCCGCAGGCAAAGGCATGGTGGTGCACCTGGACAACTGCCGCAACATCACCGAAATCCGCCACAACCCGGAAAAATGCATCCAGCTCTCGTGGGCCAAGGATGTCACCGGCGAATTCAACGTCGAGCTGCGGGTGGAGCTGGAACACCAGCGCGGACTGATCGCCCTGCTGGCCAGCAGCGTCAACGCCGCCGACGGCAATATCGAGAAAATCAGCATGGACGAACGCGATGGTCGCATCAGCGTGGTCCAACTGGTGGTCAGCGTGCACGACCGCGTGCACCTGGCCCGCGTGATCAAAAAGTTGCGCGCCTTGACCGGTGTGATCCGCATCACCCGCATGCGTGCATAACCGATCCATTACAAGGAGTCATTCATGACCAAGACAGTTATCACCAGCGATAAAGCACCAGCTGCCATCGGCACTTATTCCCAGGCGATCAAGGCGGGCAACACCGTCTACATGTCCGGCCAGATCCCACTGGACCCAAAGACCATGGAACTGGTTGAAGGCTTCGAAGCCCAGACCGTACAGGTCTTTGAAAACCTCAAGTCCGTGGCTGAAGCTGCCGGTGGTTCGTTCAAGGACATCGTCAAGCTGAACATCTTCCTCACCGACCTCAGCCACTTCGCCAAGGTCAACGAGATTATGGGCAAGTACTTCGAACAACCTTACCCAGCCCGCGCCGCCATCGGCGTTGCCGCCCTGCCAAAGGGCGCACAGGTTGAGATGGACGCCATTCTGGTCATCGAGTAAAACACCCGGCGCAGCCCCAACAGGCTGCGCCGACTTCGTTTCAGAAGGATTTCGTAATGCGCAAAGCGCTTGTAGCCTCCTCGTTGCTCGCCCTGCTGCTCGGCGGCTGTGCCAGCAACCCCGCCGACCTGGATGTGAGCGGCACCTGGATCAACCAGGCCGCCATCGACGCGGCGGCCAAGGGCGGCCCTTTGCGTGAAGCCCTGCAATCCTATGGCCCTAACCTTGAGTGGGAGGTCAACACCAAGGCCTTGCAGGCGCGCTACTACAACGGTTTTGAAGTGGCGGAAGGCAAGTTGTCGGGTGAAAAGCCCGGCGCGTGGAACGTGGACTTCTATGGCAGCTCTGCCACCGAACTCAAGCGCAAAGGCAAGCAACTGCTGCAAGTGGCCAACGACAATGAGCCCGAGCAGCTGTTTGCCCGCGCCAAAGACCCGGCCCCAGAAGGCGCGCCACTGGGCGCCAACTTCGAACGCGCACTGTACGCGGCCTATATGGGCGGTGACTGGAAGATCAGCGACGGCACCGGCAGCGGCGCCACGGTGCAGTTCCAGGCTGACGGCAAAGTCGCCGGCCTGCCGGGGGTTGATCGCTATTCACTCTGCCTGGCAGGCGATTGCGCCTCCATGAGCGGCGGCTACGACAGCATCTGGCTGCAACTGAACGGCCAGGGCAACCCATGGATCTTCGCGCGCAAGGGTGAGCAACTGGAGATCTTCCAGGCGATCAATACCGCGCAGGCCGATGAAGTGCCTTCGTTTACGCCAGGCCCGCGCCAGTGGCTGCTTGAAAAGTAATAAAAGTCTCACTTGATCAAAATGTGGAAGCTGGCTTGCCTGCGAGAATCGTAGGTCTCCACACAACTCGATCAACGGTAACCACGATGCGAAGCGAGTCGCTCTTGATCTTGATCTGCTTTTGATCTCAGGCGCCCCGTTAAACCACGCTGGCCGGAATTCGACAGGGATTTGGGGGGTAAACCGGCAGGGATGCCGGTTTACCCCCCAAATCCCTGGCGGATTACGGGCACACCGAGCCTAGGCGAGGTGCCGAGTGGTGGGGCAAGAGCGTTTTGCTTACTTTTGCGCTTTTCAAAAGTGAGCCGCTGTCAGAGCGGAACCCTAGGTGGCCGTTACCTAAATAACGGATATGTACCCGGTTCAACTGTGTTGACTGTGAGGCCGTCTTCGCAGGCAAGCCAGCTCCCACATTTGGATGGTGGTGTGTCAGCCAGATCAGCGTCGCCTTTCAGGCCGTCACGGGAGCAAGCTCCCTCGCCACAGGTCCAGCGTCGGCTCTAAGTTGTGTAGATACCTATGCTGCGATGACGGTATTACATCCAACAAAGATGTGATGGATATACCGCCATCGCAGGCAAGCCAGCTCCCACATTTTTTACCGCGCTTCAGCCTTTCAGGATCGCCGCATAGCCTTCCCGGTAAGTCGGGTATGTCGGCACCCAGCCCAACGCCTTGATACGCGCATTACTGCATTGTTTGCTGCCAGCACGGCGCACACTGGCGTCCTCGGCCCACTCAGTCACACCCAAGTACTCGCGCAACCAGGCCACCACCTCGGCCAGGGGTGCCGGCGCATCGTCAACGCCGATGTAGACCTTGTCCAGCGAGCCGCCCTTTTCCACATGCCGCAGCAAAAAGGCGAGCAGGCCCGCGGCGTCATCGGCGTGGATACGGTTGCCATACAACGGCGGATCAACCGCTACGCGGTAGCCTTGACGCACCTGGGTCAGCAGCCATTCACGGCCAGGTCCGTAGATGCCGGTCAAGCGCACGATGGTCGCTGGAATACCGCTATTGAGCGCCACTTGCTCAGCTTCCAGCATCACCTGCCCGGAATAACCCTTCGCTTGCGTCTCGGACGTTTCGTCGACCCACTCGCCGTTTTGCTGCCCATACACACTGCTGCTGGAAACAAACAGCAAATGCTTGGGCGTCTGGCCGTAGTCGTCCAGCCACTCCAACACATGCAGCAACCCTTGCACGTAGGCGGCGCGATAGCCGGCTTCGTCGTGGTCAGTGGCGGCGGCGCAATACACCAGGTAATCCACCCCGCCGATGGGCCAGGTATCAGGGCAACCCTTTTTGAACAGATCGCCAGCGATGCCGATCACGCCGTCGGGCAGGCGTGAAATATCGCGGCGCAGGCCGTGGACCTCCCATTCCGAGGCCAGCAATTGGCTAGCCAGCCGACTACCCACATCACCGCAACCGGCAATCACAACAGAAGGCGCAGACATCACAAAACTCCGTTCTTAAAGGCGCAGAGTAGCCGCCAGACATGACCAACGGCCAGAAAAAGCACAAATAAAGTTACTGTATTACTTCTGTTAACAAGAATTACTTGCAATAATGACCGCCCATTTGTCCTCGACCCTTTGGGTCTGGAAGGACGATCACCCATTTTTTCTCTCAGGTCCGGCCAGCATGACACGTCATACAACCCCCGCTTCGCCAACCAAGCTTCACAGTCCCTCCCGCGCCTGGCGTGCGATTGCTGCGATGCTGTTCAGCGTACTGCTGGCACCGACCGCCGCATTCGCTGACGCCACCGCCCCCGCCGCTCCAGCAGCCGCCGAGCAAAATGCCGCGACCCCGGCAGCGCCTGCCGTCGCGCCCGTGGCCACCGACCCAGCCCAGGCCGCCGGTGCTGCCGCACCTGCCGACGAAACCGGTGTGGTGCTGGAAGAAGACAACACCCTGGGCATGGCCCACGACCTGTCGCCATGGGGCATGTACCAGAATGCTGACGTGGTGGTGAAAGCCGTCATGATCGGCCTGGCCATCGCCTCGATCATCACCTGGACCATCTGGATTGCCAAAGGCTTCGAGCTGTTGGGCGCCAAGCGTCGTCTGCGTGCTGAAATCGTCCACCTGAAAAAAGCCACCACCCTCAAGGAAGCGAGCGAAACCGCGACCAAGAAGGGCACCCTGGCCAACCTGCTGGTGCACGACGCACTGGAAGAAATGCGCCTGTCGGCCAATACCCGCGAAAAAGAAGGCATCAAGGAGCGCGTCAGCTTCCGCCTGGAGCGCCTGGTTGCCGCCTGCGGCCGTAACATGAGCAGCGGCACCGGCGTACTCGCCACCATCGGTTCCACCGCGCCCTTCGTCGGCCTGTTCGGTACCGTGTGGGGCATCATGAACAGCTTCATCGGCATCGCCAAAACCCAGACCACCAACCTCGCCGTCGTTGCCCCCGGCATCGCCGAAGCCCTGCTGGCGACCGCACTGGGCCTGGTTGCCGCCATTCCTGCGGTGGTCATCTACAACGTCTTCGCCCGTTCGATTGCCGGCTACAAGGCCCAGGTGTCGGATGCATCGGCTGAAGTCCTGTTGCTGGTCAGCCGTGACCTCGATCACCTGCCTACCGAGCGCAGCTCGCAACCGCACATGGTGAAAGTGGGGTAATCGGCCATGGGCCTGCATTTGAATCAAGGCGACGACGAACTCGTCGAGAACCACGAAATCAACGTCACGCCGTTTATCGACGTGATGCTGGTGCTGCTGATCATCTTCATGGTGGCCGCACCGCTGGCGACCGTGGACATCAAGGTGGACCTGCCTGCGTCCAGCGCCAAGCCGGCGCCGCGGCCAGAGAAACCGATCTTCCTCAGCGTCAAGGCGGACCAACGCCTGTTCCTGGGCGAAGAAGAAGTCAAGGCTGAAACCCTGGGGCCGGTGCTGGACGCCAAGACCCAAGGCAAGAAAGACACGACGATCTTCTTCCAGGCCGACAAAGGCGTGGACTACGGCGACCTGATGAGCGTGATGGATGCCCTGCGGGCAGCCGGCTACCTCAAGGTCGGCCTGGTCGGACTTGAGACGGCAGCCAAGAAATGATCACGACGCGCCACAAACTGACGCGTTATGGCACCAGCCTCGCCGTCGTGCTGGGCGTGCATGCCGTCGCGATCATCATCGCGCTCCAATGGTCTGCGCCGCAGGCGATCCAGCTGCCACCCGCCGCCATGGTCATCGACCTGGCGCCGCTGCCAGCGCCACCGCCGCCTCCAGCACCGCCCAAGGTCGTTGCGCCGCCGCCACCACCGGTCGAAGAGCTGCCCCTGCCAAAGCTGGCCGAGGCGCCCAAGCCAACGATTCAGGTGCCCAAGCCGGTCAAGCCCAAGCCTAAGCCACAACCGCCAAAGCCGGTGGAGAAGAAGCCCGAGCCGCCCAAGGAGAAACCTTCCGAGGAGCCGCCGAGCGAAACGCCGCCGAGCAACGCACCTGCGCAGAAGTCCGCACAGCCTACGCCGGGCCCATCGGCACAGCAGCTGGCCGCCCAGGCTTCCTGGCAAAGCACGTTGCTGGCGCATCTGCAGAAGTACAAGAAGTACCCGCCTGGCGCCCAACGCAGTGGCAAGGAAGGTATGAACCGCTTGCGCTTCGTGGTCGATGGTGAAGGCAATGTGCTGTCTTACGAACTGGAAGGCCGCTCCGGCAACGCCGACCTGGACCGTGCAACCCTTGAGATGATCCGCAAGGCTCAGCCGCTACCCAAACCACCGGCCGACCTGTTGAAAAACGGCAGCGTCGAACTGGTCGCACCGTTCGTTTACAACATCGACAAGCGTCGCCGCTGACAGAGCCCTGTGGGAGGGACTCGCTCCCTCCCACATGCGCTTTCTTACCTCAGCAAAATTCCGACATTTCCCACTCAATCCACAGCAAAGTTCTGATAACGTGCGTCTATCGATTGCAGCCGGTATGCTTGGCCCGCAACCTCATGGACGCCCGCTATGACTCTTACAGAATTACGCTACATCGTGACCCTCGCCCAAGAACAGCACTTCGGCCATGCAGCCGAGCGTTGCCACGTCAGCCAGCCGACGCTGTCGGTGGGCGTGAAAAAGCTTGAAGACGAACTCGGTGTGCTGATTTTCGAGCGCAGCAAGAGCGCCGTGCGCCTCACCCCGGTGGGCGAAGGCATCGTTGCCCAGGCCCAGAAGGTCCTGGAACAAGCGCAAAGCATTCGCGAACTGGCCCAGGCCGGCAAGAACCAGCTGACCGCACCGCTCAAGGTTGGCGCGATCTACACAGTCGGCCCCTACCTGTTCCCGCACCTGATCCCGCAACTGCACCGCGTCGCGCCGCAGATGCCGCTGTATATCGAAGAAAACTTCACCCACGTGCTGCGCGACAAACTGCGCAACGGCGAGCTGGACGCGATCATCATCGCCCTGCCCTTCAACGAGGCGGACGTGTTGACCCTGCCGCTCTACGACGAGCCGTTCTACGTGCTGATGCCGGCCTCCCATCCGTGGACCAAGAAGGACACCATCGACGCCGGCCTGCTCAATGACAAGAGCCTGCTGCTGCTCGGTGAAGGCCACTGCTTCCGCGACCAGGTGCTGGAAGCCTGCCCGACCCTCACCAAGGGCAACGACGGCGCCAAGCACACCACGGTGGAATCCAGTTCCCTGGAAACCATTCGCCATATGGTCGCTTCCGGCCTGGGCATTTCGATCCTGCCGCTGTCGGCTGTGGACAGCCATCACTACGCCCAAGGCGTAATCGAAGTGCGCCCACTCACGCCGCCGGTGCCGTTCCGTACCGTGGCGATTGCCTGGCGCGCCAGCTTCCCGCGCCCCAAAGCGATTGAGATCCTCGCGGACTCGATCCGCCTGTGTTCGGTGGCCAAGCCGCCCGTTGCGAGCTAAGCCACGGTATGACTGAGCTGTCGCAGGTGTCGGTGACGGCACTCAAGGGTGTCGGTGAGGCCATGGCCGAGAAGCTGGCCAAGGTCGGCCTGGAGAACCTTCAGGACGTGCTGTTCCACCTGCCCCTGCGCTACCAGGACCGCACCCGCGTGGTGCCCATCGGCCATTTGCGCCCTGGGCAGGACGCGGTGATCGAAGGCACCGTCAGCGGCGCCGACGTGGTGATGGGCAAGCGCCGCAGCCTGGTGGTGCGCCTGCAGGACGGCACTGGCGGCTTGAGCCTGCGCTTCTACCACTTCAGTAACGCGCAGAAGGAGGGCCTCAAGCGTGGTACCCGTGTGCGCTGCTACGGCGAGGCACGCCCCGGCGCATCGGGCCTGGAAATCTACCACCCGGAATACCGCGCCATTACCGGCGATGAGCCGCCACCGGTGGATACCACGCTCACGCCGATCTACCCGCTGACCGAGGGCTTGACCCAGCAACGCCTGCGCCAGTTGTGCATGCAGACCCTGACCATGCTCGGCCCGCAAAGCCTGCCCGATTGGCTGCCCTTGGAGCTGGCCCGCGACTATCAATTGGCGCCCCTGGCCGATGCGATTCGGTATTTGCATCACCCGCCCGCCGATGCCGATGTGGACGAGCTCGCCCTCGGCCATCACTGGGCCCAACATCGCCTGGCCTTTGAAGAACTGCTCACGCACCAGCTGTCCCAGCAACGCCTGCGCGAAAGCATGCGTTCCCTGCGCGCCCCGGCGATGCCCAAGGCCACCCGGCTGCCCGCACAATACCTGGCCAACCTCGGCTTTGCGCCCACCGGCGCGCAACAGCGCGTGGGCAATGAAATCGCCTACGACCTCAGCCAGCAAGAACCGATGCTGCGGTTGATCCAGGGTGACGTGGGGGCAGGCAAAACCGTGGTCGCTGCCCTCGCCGCCCTGCAAGCCCTGGAAGCTGGCTATCAAGTGGCGCTGATGGCACCGACGGAAATCCTCGCCGAACAACACTTCATCACCTTCAAACGCTGGCTCGAACCGCTGGGCCTGGAGGTGGCGTGGCTGGCTGGCAAGCTCAAAGGCAAGAACCGCGTCGCCGCCCTGGAGCAGATCGCCGCCGGCGCACCGATGGTGGTGGGCACCCATGCACTGTTCCAGGACGAAGTGCAGTTCAAGAACCTTGCGCTGGTGATCATCGACGAACAGCACCGCTTTGGCGTGCAACAGCGCCTGGCCCTGCGCCAGAAAGGCGTGGGCGGGCGTATGAACCCGCACCAGTTGATCATGACCGCCACGCCGATCCCACGCACTCTGGCCATGAGCGCCTACGCCGACCTCGACACCTCGATCCTCGACGAACTGCCGCCGGGGCGAACGCCGGTCAACACCGTGCTGGTCACCGACACGCGGCGCGTCGAAGTGATCGAGCGCGTGCGCGGCGCCTGCGCCGAAGGTCGCCAGGCGTACTGGGTATGCACCCTGATCGAAGAGTCCGAAGAACTGACCTGCCAGGCCGCCGAAACCACCTATGAAGACCTCACCAGCGCCTTGGGTGAGCTCAAGGTCGGGTTGATCCATGGCCGTATGAAACCGGCGGAAAAAGCCGCGGTGATGGCCGAGTTCAAGGCCGGCAACCTGCAATTGCTGGTGGCTACCACGGTGATTGAAGTGGGCGTGGACGTCCCCAACGCCAGCCTGATGATCATCGAAAACCCCGAGCGCCTGGGCCTGGCGCAACTGCACCAGTTGCGCGGGCGGGTTGGCCGGGGCAGCGCCGCCAGCCACTGCGTGCTGCTCTATCACCCGCCGCTGTCGCAGATCGGTCGCCAGCGCCTAGGCATCATGCGCGAAACCAACGACGGTTTTGTCATCGCCGAAAAAGACCTCGAACTGCGCGGCCCCGGCGAAATGCTCGGCACGCGCCAGACAGGCCTCTTGCAATTCAAGGTCGCCGACCTGATGCGCGATGCCGACCTGCTGCCCGCCGTGCGCGATGCTGCGCAAGCGTTGCTCGAACGTTGGCCCGATCACGTCAGCCCCTTGCTCAACCGCTGGCTGCGCCACGGCCAGCAATACGGCCAAGTCTGACCCTCATCCTGTAGGAGCGAGCTTGCTCGCGAAGAACGCCAACGATAACGCGGACATTCTGGGTGATCGCGCCGTCCGGAAGCTCTTCGCGAGCAAGCTCGCTCCTACAGGGGGATCGGCGCGCAGCCAACCTCGTCACAAAGAACACTTATCCGACCAACACCCGTATCAAGCTGGTTATACTCCAATGACTGTAAGAAATTGGATCAGGCCATGTCAGAAGTTGCCCTCGCCACAGCCCCACTGACCGCCCCGCCGGTCATTCGGGCGCTGCTCGCAAAGCTCGCCATCCCCTACACGGAAGTCATCGAACAGCCTGGCCTGAACCCTGCCCGAAAGGTCCAGGCGGTGTTGCTTGAGGATGCGGTTGGCGCGCTCATGGTGCTGTTCCCCCAAAGCCAGTTGCTGGACCTCAACCGCCTCGCCGAACTCACCGGTCGCCGCCTCACGGCCGTGGCCCCCGAGCGTGTCGAGCGGATGTTGGGCAAGCATGACCTGAGCCTGCTGCCAGGCTTGCCGCCCCTGACCAGTTCGCCATGCCTGTACGAAGGCCGCTTGCTCAATGAGCCGAGCCTGCTGGTGCATTCGGGCGAAGCCGGGCTGTTGCTGGAAATCCCCACCGACGCCTTCAAGAGCCTGCTCACCAAGGCCAGCGCCGCGCAGTTTGGCGAACCCTTGAGCAACATCCGCCCGAACCTCGACCGCCCCAATGATGACCGTGAGGAAATCACCCAGGCGATGCAAGCGTTCACCGCGCGCCGTATTCAGCAACGCCTGGAAGCGACCATCGAGATTCCGCCACTGGCCGACACCGCGCAGAAGATCATCAAGCTGCGTGTCGACCCCAACGCCACCATCGACGACATCACTGGCGTGGTGGAAACCGACCCGGCCCTCGCCGCCCAGGTCGTGAGCTGGGCCGCGTCGCCCTACTACGCCTCGCCGGGCAAGATCCGCTCAGTGGAAGACGCCATCGTGCGCGTGTTGGGCTTTGATCTTGTGATCAACCTGGCGCTGGGCCTGGCCCTGGGTAAAACCCTGAGCCTGCCCAAGGACCGTCCGCACCTGTCCACGCCGTACTGGCACCAGTCGATCTACACCGCCGCCGTGATTGAAGGCCTGACCCGCGCCATGCCCCGTGCCCAGCGCCCGGAAGCCGGCCTGACCTACCTGGCAGGTTTGCTGCACAACTTCGGCTACCTGCTGCTGGCCCACGTATTTCCGCCGCACTTCTCGCTGATCTGCCGGCACCTGGAGGTCAACCCGCACCTGTGCCACAGCTACGTCGAGCAACACTTGCTGGGCATCAGCCGCGAACAGATCGGCGCCTGGCTGATGCGCTACTGGGACATGCCGGACGAACTGTGCACCGCCCTGCGCTTCCAGCACGACCCCACGTATGACGGGCAATACGCCGAGTACCCAAACCTGGTGTGCCTGGCGGTGCGCCTGTTGCGCAGCAGGGGGATTGGCTCTGGGCCGGATGAAGCCATTCCGGACGCACTGCTTGAGCGCCTGGGCTTGAGCCGCGAGAAGGCGGAGGATGTGGTGGGTAAAGTGCTGGATGCCGAAGTGCTGTTGCGCGAATTGGCTTCGCAGTTCAGCCAGGGATAAACCTGCCGCCTGTTACACCGCTATCGCAGGCAAGCCAGCTCCCACAGTTGGCCGTATTTCAAAGGTGAAACGCGGTCACTGTGGGAGCTGGCTTGCCTGCGATGAATTCAACTCGGTCTACCTGCCCCCCCTCAATGTAGGAGCGAGCTTGCTCGCGAAAAACCTGAGAACACCGCGGGGCGCCAGGCAACCCGCGTCATCGTTACTTCTTTTTCTTCGGCTTCAGATACTTGGTCAGCCCCTGGAACCAGATCACCAGTGCCGGGTTGCCCTTGATCTGGATCGACTTGTCCTGAATCCCCGTCATGAACGCCAGTTGCTTATTCTTCGCCTGCATCGTGGCGAAGCCGTAGGCGGCATCCTTGAAGGCAATCGCGAAGGCCGGCGCCGGGTGGACACCTGAGCGGCTGGTGATGCGCTGGTCTTTGACGATGAAGTGACGGGCAACCTTGCCGTCGAGGGTCTGCAGCTGGAAGGCCAGGTCTTTATCACCCAGTTGCTGCTGGAAGGCGGGGTTGGTGCGGCTGGCTTTGCCCATCATCAGGCCCAGCACCCACAGGAGAAGACGAAATTTCATGCACACGGCCTCGGTGTATTTATTGGAGTGGCCGCAGCAGTGTAACGATTTGCAAAAAGAACGCCACCGATCTCGCGCTTTAGGCGCAGATCGGTTGGCGTTTAACGCTTATAGCAACAAGTACTTAAACGTTAGGGCACGGCACTGGCGCCCAATCGGCCAGGTTTGGATTGCGGCAGGTGGCTTCGATCTGGGTCTTGCCCGCAGTGGCGACCTGCTTGCTTTCAGCTTGCTTGGCCTGAACGGTCTGGATGCTGCGCTCGGTGGTTACCGCTTCTTTTGGCACTGTTGGCAGCACTGGCTTCTTGGCTGGCTTGACGGCTTTCTTGCCCTTGGCCGGAGCGACCACTGGCGTGGTATCGGCGGTGGCCACGGTCACCACATCGCTGCGCTGTACGCCGACCTGTTGCAGATCTTTCTCGTAAGCCTGGGTGTAGTTGTTCAGGTCTTCGCTGGCTTTGCCGTTGACCGTCACGATCAGGTCATTGGACTCCTTCAGGCCCGCGACGATTTCCGCCAGGCGCTTGCGGCCTTCGGTGTCGTTGACGGTCTTGGCCTTGCGATCAGCCACCAGCTTGGTGAATGCGCTCTGGTAGCACTGCTGCGACGCCTTGGCATAGGCGGTGCTGCGGTCGATGTCCGAGGCGCTTTTGTTGAAGTCGGTGGAGTAGGACGCGATGCGCTGGTTGTCATCGGTGATCTGCTTCTGGCGCTCGGTGTAGTAACCCGCCGCGCCTCCAGCCAGGGCGCCGCCTGCGGCACCGATCGCGGCATTGCGGCCACGGCTGTCCTTGTCGCCGGTCAGCGCGCCCAGCAGGGCACCGCCGGCCGCGCCGAGGGCTGCACCGGTAACGACCGACTTGGTCATGTCCGAATCGGTGGCGCGCAGGTGCTGCACCGGCTCGTAGCAGTTGGGGTAGTACTCGACCTTGGTGCTCGACGCTACCTTGGACGCAGGCGACGTAGCGCAACCAGTCAACACGGTGCTGAAACCAGCTGCGATCAGCAGCAGGTGACGCTTGGAAACCGCCTTACGGGAAAAAAGCATAGATGTGATCTCTGTTAAGTTTGACTTGCCCAGCACGGCCCACCGCCGCCTGAGTCCCTTCCAAGCTCGCTAGACAGCCAACGATCAAGACCGCTGACCGCTCGCTGCGAGCAATTCCTTCAAGATCGTTGCCGGGTCGGCCCGCTGTTGCTTGCGGTAGTTGCCGACATGGCGAACGAACAGTGTCGCGCGCGTCACCAGGCTTTTGCCGAGCACTGGCTTGCGATCCAACTCTTCCTTGATCCGTTGAAACTGCGCCTGGATCACCGCATCGGTGTAGCGCGTGCCGGTGGCCAGGTTGTCGATGTAAATCGCCACCGCGCCGTCCAACGCGCTGCGCCCATTGGTAATGGCCATGTCGAACAGCTGCGCGCTGGCCTCGTCCTTGCTGTCCACCGCCTGCTGGCGACTCTTCTGCAGGTTGGCCAGGCGGATGTTGTAGTTGCTGATGGTCTCGGCCACCAAAGCCGACGACTGGATCAAATTGCCCGCCGCTTCTTCGCGTTGCTGGGCGATCAGCGACACGTTGCGCTTGAGCTCTTCGTTGACCAGGCCCAGCTCGGCTTGCAGCTTGGGATCGACACTGGCGGCGATGATGCTGTCCAGGCGCTTGGTCGGGTCCTGGGCATCGTCAATGGCATCGGTCAGCGCAGCCAGGCGGCCTTCCTTCTGCCACTGGGCGAACAATTCCTTGTAGCGCGAGCGCGGCGCCGACAACGCGCCAATCGCCACGCGAAAACCGGTGGTCTCGTTGCTTTGCTCGGTGCCATCAGCGGCAAACAGCGGGTATTCGCGGCGCATGCCGGTGAACAGCGTGCCCTCGCCTTCCAGGTAGTTGCCGCCCTTGACCACAAAGCCGCCGTAGGTGCCCTGGCGACGGCCGGCGTGGACCAGTTGGAAGGACTCCTGGACCATTTCCGCAGCGTTGCCGATCACGTCGAACATGCCGATGGGGTTAGGCAATTTGGTGCCGATGGGCATCAGCCGCGCCGCCTGGCCGGTGCCGCCAGCCACCTGGTTGAACACCGCGTAATCGGCCAGCGGGCCATCGCTTTCACTGCCCTCGGCGCGCCGTGGATACAGGCGGCCTTCGAAGTCCTGGCGGCTCACCGCCTGGCCGCCGCGTGCGGCGTACTCCCACTCCACTTCGGTGGGCAGGCGCACGAAGCCCAGGCCGCCGTCTTCGGCCGACGCACCGCGCCCGCTTACCGGCAACAACTCGCGGTGGTATTTCATCAGCCAGGCGCTGTACACCGCCGAGAAACGCTCGGCTTCAAAGCGCGACAGCTTCACCTTGGGCAAACGCCCGGCCATGCCGGTGGGCGCATCACACGCCGGCGCCGGTTCACCGCTGGCCAGGGATTGTGCCTGGGCCATCACCTGGGCGTATTGGCGAGCAGTCACTTCGTACTTGCCGATGAAGTACAGCATGGGCTTGAGCGGGGTCTTGGCGTCGGTCTTCGGCATCTGCGGCGCGATGGCCTTGCTCCAGTCTTTGGGCAAGTCTTTGAGGGTGAACTGGCCGTTGATGAAGTCGCGGCGGTAACCGGAAATAAACGACTGCTGATAGCCCGCCTCGCCTTCGGCAAAGGGGTAGCCCAGGTTGATTTCACGGTCATCCAGGGTGCCCTGGGCCAGGATGTAGGCGTAGCGGAACACCATGTTGCCTTCGCAGGGCAGCGGCAGGCTCACGTCGTCCGGCAACGGCTTGGGGTTGTCGAGCTTGTCACTTGCCTCATCGGCCCAGGCCAGCGAGGCCAGGCTCAGCGCCACGCAGGCGCCCAGTAATTTATACATCTCTGATTCCTTCAGAAGCCTGGATACGTGCCACCCGCCAACCACCACAGGCGGCCGCCACGGCGCTGACGCCGAGCACCGCCACCAGGGCCAGGCCGTAATGGCGCGCCAACAGGTGGCTGGCGTACTCGCCCGGCACCTGCACAAAAAGCTTGTTCAACGCGGCCTCAGCCAGGCCATACAGCCCAACGCTGAGCACAGCGGCAAACCCTGCGCTGTATAGCGCTTGCAGCAGCACAAACAGCAACAACGCGGCGGTGGAAAACCCCAGCAGGCGCAACACCGAGAGTTCCCGATGCTTGCGCGCCACCGCCGCCAGGGTGCCCGCAAAAATAGCCGCAAACGCCCCGGCCAACGCCAGCCCGGCAATGATCCAGAACACAATCGACAGGTTGCGGCTCAACGATTGCACTTGAGCGATGGTGTGCGCCTGGGTCGAAACCAACAGGTTCTGCCCGGCGAAATACACCCGCAACGGCTCCACATCACTAAGGCTGCGCGCATACAGGCGAAACGCCGGGTAGATACGCTGTTCGCTCACGCTCGCCGCTTCACCGGCCCAACCCAACGCCGGCACCGCACGGCCGTCGCGATAATCTTCCGCTGCCTCCAGCAACGCCAGATCGGCAAACAGACCCTCGCGAGCGAAAGCCTCCAGCGGCAACACCGCCAGCACCTGCAACCGCGTGCGCTGGGCCTCGACGCGCCCCGCCACTTGCCGCGCAAAGCTGGTTTCCAGCCAATCACCGGGCCTTGCCGCGAGCTTTTCGGCGGCGGTATGGCTGAGCACGATCTGGTCCAGGCCGTGGGGCATCGGCAAGCCTGCCAACAACGGGTCCCCTGCGGCAGTCGGCAGCATTTCCAGGGTCAAGGTGCCCACCTGCGCCGTGGCCGCAATCTGCCGTGTGCGCGGCACAGCAAAGTCCACATCGCTGCGCTCACCCAGTTGCGCGATAAACGCCGCGCTGAATCGGCCACCACCCAATGGGATGATTTCACGGCTGGCGGGGTCGGTCTCCAAGCGTTCGGTCAAACTGCTAACCAGTCCAAATTTCAGCCCGAATAACACCAGCAATGGCGCGATAACCGCCACCAATGCCAACACCGAACAGGCCGACAGCCACCCATCGTTGCGGTAGTCCTGCCAGGCGAGCGAGGCAACCAAGCCGATGCGCATCAGCACACCTCCCCGAGGGTTGCGGTGACGCCGCCGTCTGGATCGCGCTGGCAACGGATACGTCGCACCTGCAAGCCACTGGCGCGGGCCAGCGGTTCGTCATGGGTGGCGATCACACAGGCCGTACGGTGTTCGCGCGCCTGGGCCAGCAGCGCCTGCATCACGCGCTCGGCGTTGAGCGGGTCCAGGGACGCCGTCGGCTCATCGGCCAGCACCAGTTGCGGCCCATGGGCCAGAGCCCGCGCGCAGCTGACCCGCTGGCGTTGGCCCACCGACAACGCCGCCGGGCGCTTGGCCAACTGATCGCTGATCTGCAACTGCTCAGCCAGGCGCGCCACGCGGCCGTCGTCCTGCAAGCCCAGCAGTTGGCACGACAGCGCGATATTGCCGCGCACATCCAGAAACCCCAGCAACCCCCCGGTCTGCGGCACATAGCCCAGGTGCTGGCTGCGCAACGCGGCCAGCGCCGATTGCCGATCAGCACGCCACAACGCGCCGATGTCCTGTTGGTTGAACGCAAACTGCCCCACCTGATCCGGCGCCGACACCAGCGCCAGCAAGTCCAGCAAGGTGCTCTTGCCGCAACCACTGGGGCCGACAATCGCCAGTTGTTCACCCGCGCCCAGCTGCAACGCCGGGATCACCAGGCTATAGCGCTGGCTACCGACGCCCCGGCTCTTGTGCACCGCGCTCAGGTTCAGCATTACGGCAACGTCGACAGTGGCACGCGGTACAACGCATCGCCCGGTTCGGCATCGCCGAAACGGACCCAGTTGGCCACGTCGTTATGGAAGGTTTCATACAGGCGGATTTTCGAATCCAGCTCGTCGATAAAGTCTTCCTGCTCGGCCACGCTCAATGACAACCACAGGTCCTGGGTCATGTTCAGCGACTTGCTGCGGTACGGCAGGCCCTCCAGGTATTCACCGAGCAGGCCGCCGTCAGCCAGGTTGCCGCCCTTGCGCAGGGCCTGCGGGTCGCGGCTCATATAGGCCGAGGCGCTGGCGATTTCCTGGAAGAAATCCTTGGGCGAGCTTTGGGTCTTGCGCGCCGCGTCCACGATCAACTTCAGCGATTGTTGCAGGTCGTTGAGTTGCAGCTTGGTCAGCATCACGCACACCTGGAACGCCGGCAGCGCCGGGTTGGTCAGGTCGCGGTCAGCGGTCCAGGCGCTGACCAGTTGCGGTGCCTGGCTCGCGGTTTTGCGCCCGAGAAAGTCCATGTGCATGGCATAACCGACGGCGGCGGACTTGTCCGCCAGACTCGGCGCGGCACTGAGCAACGGCACGGGCTGCGGCGTGTTGCTGCGCACCTGATGCACCAGGTTGGCGAACACCGTGCCGATCTCATCGACGCGCTCACCCAGCTTGCGCACATCGCCGCCTGGCACCGGGGTGTACAGGTCGCCGATCTGCGGGTTGGCGTCGGCGGTGAGAACGCGATACTGGCTCTCAGCGCCGGCATGGGTTTTCTTGCCGGCGTCGGTGCGCAGGTGCAGCGCGTAGATCTTGATCTGCTTGCCCAGCGCCGCCTGGCGCACTTCGGCTTCGTTCATCTGGGTGGCGGCGAACGGGTCGTTCTTGCGCAACGCGCCAGCATCGGAGACCAGCAGGATGATGCGCCCGCCGTAGCCGGACCAATCCATGCCGTCCACCGCCTGCATCACCCCGGCAAACGCGTCTTCGTTGAAGGAGTGACTGGACACCGTCGACGCTTTGACCTGGCGCGCCATATCCAGAAAGCGCTGCGGATCACGGCCTTGGTCGAGGGTGATGAGGGTCTTGGCGACATACTCAAGGCCCGGGGTTTTCTGGATGCTGCTGCGAAAGCCGACCATGCCGAAGCTGACGCTGTCCAACTCGCCACGCTCGGCAATGCGGGTTTGCAGCTCATGCACCACGTCGCGAATCTGGTCGATGTAGGGCTGCATCGACACGGTGGTGTCCACCACCAGCACCACGGCCGTGCGGAACGCGTCGGCATGGGCGCTGAGCGTCGGGCTGGCCGGTTTGGCCGTGGCTCGGCTGCCTGGGTCGATGGAGGCCACGTTGAGCAACTGCACCGGCTGGCCGTTGTCGTCGAAGCTTTCTTTGGAGTCGAAAATCGGCAACAGGTAGAACTGGTTTTGCGGCACCGCGCTGGCGGTGGGTTCCAGGGCCAGGACTTGCTGGTTGTCTTCGCGGTTGTTCTGCGCCTTGGCCAAGGCGCTTTTTGCGGCGGCGGGGTCGGCCAGCAGTTTTTCCACCTCACCGGGCTGGCGCAGGAACATCACGGGAGCCCGGCCGGAGCGCTCGGTGAACTTGAGCACCAGGCTTTGTTTCCAGTCGCTGACCTGGGAGGCCGGCAGCCAACCGTCACTGCGACCATCGGTAGCGGCGCCGACGCGCACCCACGGGCTGCCGTCGACGTCTTTGCGCTGGTACACGTAGAGCACGGAAAACGCCGGCAGCGCTTTACCCGGCGGGCTCCCTGCGTCCGCTGAAAGCTGGGCGCCGGGTTTGCTGAGCACGCGCTGGAACAAGGTTTTCTTGCCTGCCATCAGTAACGGGCGTTGACCGCCATCCACTTCAGCCACAGCCGCCGGCGGCGTCACCTTGGGCACCACGGCGGCTGGCGGCTGGGCCGGTTCATCGCCGCCGCTCAACCACCAGTAGCTGGCGCCACCAATGGCCAACGCGACGGCGACCGCCACGGCGGCCAAGGCCAATACCGGCCCACGGCGCTGCTCGGACGGAGCATTGTGCTGCGTCGGCGTGACCACCGATTGACGCGCTATTGGCTGCGGCTGCGGTTTATCCGTGGGAATGTCGATGGTGACAGGGGTCATGCCCGCCAGATCAAAGCTCAATGGAATCGGCAGCGGCCGCACCAGCGTGACATCCGATTCATCCGCCGGCAGTTGATCCAGCGCCAACAACAACGCTGCCGCATCCGGATAACGTTCCGCTGGGTCCTTGGCCAACAACTTGCGCAGCACGCCCTGATAGCGCCCATGGTGCACCGGCAATTCCGGCAAGGGTTCGGTCAGGTGCGCCAGCGCCGTGGAAAGCGCATCGGTGCCGTTATAAGGCAGCTTGCCGACGAGGATTTCATACAGCACCACGCCCAGCGCGTAGAGGTCGGCGCGGCCATCGATCTCCTGGCCCCGCGCCTGCTCCGGGCTCATGTAGCTTGGCGTGCCCACGGCAAACCCAGCCTGGGTGAATTGGGTGCGATCGTCCAGCGACTTGGCAATCCCGAAGTCCGACAGCACTGCCGTGCCATCGGCGCGAAACAGAATGTTCGCCGGCTTGACGTCGCGGTGCACCAGCCCTTGGGCATGGGCATAGCCCAGGGCCGAGGCAATCTGGCGGATCAGCGTCACGCCCTGCTCCGGGGTCAGCCCAGCAGCAATGCGCTCTTTGAGCGTGCCGTTGGGCAGGTATTCCATGGCCATGTAATACAGCTCACCGACGTTGCCGATGTCATGGATGGTCACCGTGTGCGGGTGCGACAAGCGCGCCAGGGTCTTGCCCTCGCGCAGGAAGCGTTCGCAGAAACTCGGGTCGGCTGCCAGCGCTGCCGCCATCACCTTCAGCGCCACCTTGCGCTCCAGCGAGCGCTGGGTCGCCAGGTACACGCTGGCCATGGCGCCTTCGCCAATCTCGCCTTCGATGTCATAACCCGGGATGACGATGTTCATGACGAGACCTTCACGACGAGGGTGGTGATGTTGTCCGGTGCGCCGCGATTGAGCCCCAGGTGCACCAGGCTGCGCACGATTTCATCCGGCGCGTCATGGCTGAGCACGTCGCGGATTTCGTGGTCTTCGACGGTTTTGTTGAGGCCATCGCTGCACAGCAAATAGCTGTCGCCGGGCGCGATCAACAGGTCCACTGAAGCGACATCCAACTGGGCCTCCACGCCAATGGCGCGGGTGACGATATTGGAGCGCGGGTGTGTGCGGGCGTCGGCTTCGCTGAGCAGGCCGCTGTCTTGCAGGTCTTGCACGTAGCTGTGGTCGCGGGAAATGCTTTCCAACACGCCGTCGCGCAGGCGGTACAGGCGGCTGTCGCCGGCCCACAGGCACACCCCGCGCAAGCCGCGCGCGGCGAACACCACCACGGTGCTGCCCATCATGGTCACGCCACGGTTGGCGGTTTCTTCGCGCACAGCCGTGTTGATGCGCAGCAGGTCATTGCGCAGCGCCGCCGAGTATTCGTCCAGGGAGCGGCCCAGCGGCACATGGCGCAGGCTGTCGACGATCAAGCTGCTGACATAGTCCCCCGCCGCGTGCCCGCCCATGCCATCGGCCACCACCCACAGGCGGTTTTCCGGCAGGTCCAGAAAGGCATCTTCGTTGACTTGGCGAACCATGCCCACATGGCTTTTGCTCGCGGATTTGTACGTCACGCCCATCTACACCACACCTTCTTGTCCGAGCAAAAACTGCGCAAAATCGCTGGCGGCAGGCAGGCCCTGGCACCGTAATAAACCGGGGGAGATACGCTGCGAACCTCGCCCCCACCACAGGCTTGCGCCCTCGCACGCCTGTTCGGCCAGCGCGGTCATACGCTGGTGCGGCACGGTGGCTGCCACCCTTTGCAGGCCGGCGAAACGGCTGTCCACCGCCCGCGGCTCGCTGGCCGGCACGCCCAACTCGTCGAGCCCGGCGTTGAAGCCTTCGAAGGTCGCGCCGCTGTCCAGGGTGCTGAGCAACAAGGTTTCAGCCTGCTCGAACCAGGCGTCCGAACCGCCCACCAGCGACGCCGGGTTGGTGTCGTGATCCAGCAAGGTCACCACCGCCAGCGGAAAGTACCGCCCGACCCGGTCAATGCTCGGCATCACCACGCCCGCCGCCGCATCCGGCCCGCACACGCCCGGTGCCAGCACAAAACGCCACAACGGGCTGACCAGGTACGCATTCAGCCAGTCAGCGCCGAGGCTGTTCTGGCTGGCGAGCAAACCTGCCGCCAGCCAGCTGTCCCACGGGCCGATAAAACTCTGGGGCAAGGCGCGGCTGACAAAGTCGCCGCGGCTGGCCAACTTGCCGTAAAAACCCAAGGCCGTCATAGCCGCTCCGGCAGGCTGAAGCCACTGAGCACGCGGCTCTTGAACGGGTTGAACGCACTGTTGGCGCGCAACTCGTAGGCGATGCTCGCGCCATCGACCCGCAGGCGCAGGTTGAAACGGTCCGGCGAGTTGCCTGCAGTGAGGTCCGATTGCTCCAGTAGGCGGAACCAGGCCCACGGGCCGTCCAGGGTGATGCCGGAGCGGCCACTGGCCGACGGCGGCATGATGGAAATACGCACCACGCCAATGCTGCCGGGGTTCGGCCATTGCATCGCCACCGGGCGGCTCGGGCCGTGATCGTAGCTCAATTGCTGGCCGTCCAGGTCCAGCAGGAACTGAGTGATGGTGGGGTCCATCGACACCGGCTTGAGCTCGAAACGCACGATGGGTTGGGTGCCACCGGATCGGAAGAACGCGTCCCGAATCGTCGCCGCACGCTGGAAGGTTTGCAGCACGCCAGGGGCAATCCCCAGCTTCTGCGCCGCCCCCGGCTGCCAGCGCCAGGTCTGTGCCGACGTGTCCACATAGGGTTGCAGGTATTTGCGGAAGTAGTTGTCCATCACCCCGCCCACGCCGAAGAACTGGCCGAAGTCATCCAGGGTGGCGTCCCGCGCACTGCCCGGCGACATCGGGTAGCGCCCGGCCAACGACTGGCGATACACGTTGACCACTTCACTGACCCACGCCGCGTTCAGCTGGTTACGCACCCCACCCATCATGCTGTTGGTGGTGGAATTGACCACCGACTTGACCATGCCCTGCACCAGCGGCGGCTGGCGTTCGGCGTTCAGGCTGACCCGCGTGGCCGCAGCCGACGCCTGGTTCTTGGCCTCGCCGAGCAAGGCATCGCCGCTGGCACCGACCATGGCGCTGACCTGCACATACAGTGCATTCATGTCCGACAGCAGGCCGTCGATGGCCGCCGGTTCGCCTTCGTTTTTGCTGACGATGCTGTTGAGTTCGGCAAAGTGCGCGGTCACCGGATCATCCGCCGGTGCCGGGGCATTCGCCGTCGGTTGCGCCTCGCCCAGCAAGCTGCCGAGGCGCTCCTTGAGCTTGTCCACGCCGCCCTCCACTGGCGCGCCTTTGGCGGCCAATTGGCGTTCTTCGGCTTGAAGGTCGGTTTCCCTGGCGACTGCCACCAGCAGCTTTTTCAGCGGCGAAGTCGGCCCGGAAATCACCCGCAGCACATCGGCGGCCTGGGCCACGCTGGTGATCGGCACAAAGTCGATGTCGGCGAGCAACGCGTCCCACTGGCGCTGGTAATCCTGGAAGTACAAGCGGCGCACGTCGGCGGCCAGGCTCACCACGTTCTGCTGGTCGGCCTGTTCATGGCCCAGCACCCATTGCTCTTCGGCCAGGGTGCCGGTCTGGTTCAGGCTGCTGAGCAAGAACGCCTGGCGATAGCCCTTGGCGGTGAAGAAACCACTCAACGGTTCGCCCAACGGCTTGCCGCTCTTGCGGCTGAACACCAGTGCGGCATCGCGACCGGCGGCCTCGTTGAGACGAAAGTCCGGGATACCTTCGGGCAGTTTCTGGCGCTTGACGCGGTCATACACGCGCTGGGCTACCGGCAGTTGCTGCAACTGCCGACGCAGATCGTCGATCAGGCGTGGGTCCAGGCGCGCGCTCGGTGGGTGGCGTTCGAACAGCGCCTGCAAGTGCCCGGCCAGGGCCTGGCGTTGATCGGCCGGCAGGTCGCGGGGCAGGTTGCGGTCCCAGTCCAGGGCGATCCAGGCCTTGATGAAGTCCGGGTCGTAATGCTCGGTGTCGGCGAGCATCAGGTAAGCCTTGAGGCCCTCGTAGAGGAAGTCCGAGTTGCCGCCGCCGTGCAGTTGCTCTTCGATACGCGTCACCAGGCGTGGCGCGAACACGGCGATCAACAGTTTGCGGTACACGCTGGCGGACTCGGCTTCGAGCATATCGCTCTGGTACAGCCCCAGCCCTTCGGACCAGCTCGGCGAATCGCCCGCCAGGTTTTTCACCGCGTTGAGCAACGGCAGTACGGCGAGCACTTCTCGTTGTGCCGGGCTCAGGTTCTGTACGGTCTGGCCCAGGGGCGCGACCTTCTGGTCGACCTGGGCGATATACGCCTGGTTGGCGCGATAGCTCACCCACCACAGGCTGCTGACCACCACCACCAGCGCGACGGTGGCCGCCAGTACGCCACGGGCGATCCACTTGCGGCGCCGCTCGAGTTTCGGGTTCACCCCCACCAGGCCGCGCTCGGCAAAGGCCACGGCGGTGAAGAGTTTTTCGATGAAGTAACTGCGCCCGGTGCCGCTCTGGCGCGCCAGGTGCTGGCGGTCCAGGTTCATGCTCTGGGCCATGGCACCGATCAGGCGGTCAATCGGGCTGCCTTCCTGGGTGCCGCTGGTGAAGTAAACGCCACGCAGCAACACGCGCTCTTCAAAGGCATTGGGTTTGAACACGCCTTCGAGGAAGCTTTGCAAGCAATCTTTCAACGCGCCGAACTGCTGCGGGAAGCCATAGATCAGGTCGCGTCGTGCCGGGTCGCGTTCCTGTTGCAGGCGCTCGACCAGGCGTTCGTTGAGGCGCTGCTCCAGGCCGGCGAATTCGCTTTGCAGGTGCGCCAGCGGGCTGTCGCTGTTTTTGCCGTCGTCCAGGGCAAAGGTCATGCCCCACACCTGAGCGCGCTCTTCCTTGCTCAGGTTGTCGAAGAACTCCATGAAGCCCGGCACCAGGTCGAGCTTGGTGAGCATCAGGTAGATGGGGAAACGCACGCCCAGCTGCGTGTACAGCTCCTGGATGCGCAGGCGAATCGCGGCGGCATGGGCGGCGCGCTCGGCGTCGGTGCCCAGCAACAGATCCGAGAGGCTGATGGCGATAAAGGCACCGTCGATCGGCCGGCGCGAACGCTGCTTTTTCAGCAAGTCGAGAAAGCCCAGCCAGGCGGCTTTATCCACCGTGGAGTTGCTGTCCTGGGTGGTATAGCGGCCCGCGGTGTCGAGCAATACGGCCTGGTCGGTAAACCACCAGTCGCAGTTGCGCGTACCACCCACGCCCCGCACCGCACCGGCGCCCAATTGCGCCGCCAGCGGGAAATGCAGCCCGGAATTGACCAGCGCGGTGGTCTTGCCCGAGCCCGGCGGGCCGATGATCACGTACCACGGCAACTCATAGAGGTTGCGGCGCTCATCGCCGCCCAGCTTGGCTTTTTTCAGCAGTGCCAGGGCTTCGTCCATGCGCTGGCGCAGGGTGGACAGCTCTTCAGCGGTCGCGACGCTGTTGGGGTCGACCGGGGTTTCTGCGGCCAGGCTGCGCATCACTTCGGCGGCCTGGCGACGGGCCTGGATGATGCGGAACACGCGGTAGGCCACCCACAGCGCAAACACCAGCACGATCAGCACCCAACGGCGCGCTTCGGGCACCAGCACGTCCAGCAGCGGGCCAACAAACCAGATGATCAGGCTCAGGGCAATCAGGCCCAGCACGGGGATCACCCAGCGAATCATGAAACTGAAAAACGCCTTCACTCGACGCCCTCCGCCAATACGGTGATTTCAACCCGACGATTGCGGGCACGGCCTTCGGCAGTACTGTTGGTGGCCAACGGCTCGGTGTCGCTGCGGCCTTCGGCACTGAAGCGCTCGGCCTGGCCGGTCTTGGCCGCGAGAATTTCCAGCACCGACTTGGCCCGGGCTTCGGACAATGCCCAGTTGGACGGGAAGCGCAACGTGGCAATCGGGCGGTTGTCGCTGTGCCCGGTGACGCGCACCTGGCCCTTGACCTTGCGGATGGCGTCAGCGATGCGCAGCATCAGCGGCTGGTAGTCATCGACGATGCTGGAGCTGGCCGAGGCGAATAGCTCATCGCCACGAATGGTCACGACAGAGCGGTCAACCTTGTCTTCCACCGCCACGCGTCCGGCCTTGATGTCGTCGGCCAGGAACCCGGCCAGGCGCGGCCGCTCGATCACTTTGGGCTGCGCCACCGGACGGTCGATGGCCTGCACCGGGATCTCGCCCAGGGCATGGATGTTCTTGAACACCGGCTCGGCGTCCGAGGCCAGCTTCAGGCGCAGGCCGAACAGCAACGCCAACAGCAGCGCCAAGCCAATCGCCACGGCGATCCACGGCGGCATGAATTGCGCCAGGCGATCACGGGCCACGGTCACACCGCGCCAGTGCGGTGACAGCTCACGCTCGTGTTCGCCACGGGCGCTGCGTATCGCTGCGGCGGTGCGCTCGCGCAAAGCTTCCAACTGGCTGCGCCCGTCGGTCATCACGCGGTAGCGGCCTTCAAAACCCAGGCACATGCACAGGTACAACAGCTCCAGCAGGTACAGGCGTTCCCGTGGGCTTTGCAGGCAGTGGTCAAGCAACTGGAAAACCTTTTCGCCGCCCCAGGCTTCGTTGTGCACGGTGATCAACAGGCTCTGTTTACCCCAGTCACTGGTGCTGCCCCACGGCGTGCTCAGCACCGCTTCATCCAAGGCGGTGCACAGCGCGTAACGGGCCAACAGCACTTCATTGCGTGCCACACCGGCGGCTTCGGCGCGCTCTTCGAACTGGCGCAGGTACGCCAGCAACTGCGCGCGCAGGCTGGCCGGCGCGGGGTGGGCGATGGTGTTGCGCAGCCGCGTCAACAACGCCAGCAACGGGCCGGCGGCGCTTTCCAGCGGGTTCAGGCCCTGGCTCTTGCCGGTGAGGATCGGTGCAGCAGGCATCGACAGCGGCGCCGGTTCGGCACGCGCGGGTGCAGGTTCTCGGCCACCCGGGCGCGGCATGAACTGGGTGCGGTCATCATCATTGGGATGCATCGCCAATTATCCTCGGATCGCCCAGAAGGCCAGGTTCAAGCCCGGGAACTGCCCGGCGATATGGAAGGCGAAACCGCCGGAATTGTTCAGCTGCTGCCAGTGCTCGCTGCCACGGTCCAGCTCGTAGTAGGTGCTGCCCGCGTGGTAAGGCAATTGGCGTGGCGCCACCGGCAATGGCAGCAGGCCGATGCCCGGCAGTTGCAGGTTGACCATGTCGCGGATGTGCTCCACCGAGCCAACCTTGCTTTGCTGGCCGAAGCGCGCACGCAGGGTTTCGCCGGGCACATCGGCGCGCACCACGAGGATGAAACTGGCGTTGTCGAGCAGGGTCTTGTCGGCCAGCATCGCCACATGGATGCCGTAGGCTTTCTCCACGATCGGGATCGGCGTGGCCTTGCTGTCGATCAGCATCGACAGCGCCTCACGCAGGGCCGCCATCACCGGCATGAAGCTCAGGGCCAGGTCGTCGTGCTGGTACTGCGGGTATTCGTGGGGACGGCGGCCGGAGGTTGAGAAGGTGGAAAACTCACCGGCCAGGCTGACCAGTTCGCTGAAGAAGCGCTCCGGGTGCAACGGGCTCAACTGGCTGAAGTGCTGGATCAGCGGCTGGGCGCGGTTGACCAGTTGCAGCAGCATGAAGTCGGCGATCTCCGAGGCACCACCGGCACCCGAGGCCACCACGCGGCCGGCCAAGGCTTCGCCACGCTGGTGCAACAGGCCCAGCAGTTCGCTGCGAAAGGCCGTCAGCGGTTTGCTCGCGGCCACGTCCAGCACGGGCGGGATGTAAGTGTCATCGAGCACCAACGCACGGTCGGCACGCTTTTCCTTGATGCGTACCAGGCCGATGGCCGCGTAGTCGCTGATGCCGTCCTGCGCCGTCAGCAGGCGCAATGCCCGCGACCCCACCGCCACCGGTGCACGGTTTTCGAACGGGGCGTTGTCGTCGCGCACTTCACGCACCTGGCTCACGTAGCGCGCGGCTTCCAGGGCTTCACCCTCGTCCACCGTGTCACGGGCGCCGGCGCGCTTGAGCGGCAGGGCCAGGTACACCAGGCCGTCGCGCAGGTTGTCGTCGATGTTCAACGGGCTCGGCGCCAGGTCGTCCTGGGGAATATTGAACGGCGTGCCATCGGGCAGCAGGCCGCGGGCCGACACAATCGCCAGCTTGCCCTGGGCCAGCAGGCCCTGGTCGATCAGCAGTTCGGAGAACCCCCAGGCACCCGCTGACAACGGACGGCTGCGGGCATCGATCAGGTTTTCCAGGTAACGGTCATGCTGCTGGAAGTGCTGCGTTCCGATGAACATGCCTTCCGACCAGACCACGCGATTGTTCCAGGACATGGGGGCTCCGATTGCTTGTTATTGGGCTGGGCTGGATGGGGAAGCCACGACGTCGGCGCGCACGGCATGCACGTCGAGGCTGATCTGGTATTCGCTGTATTGGCGCGGCGGCACGTTGATGACGGCGCGCCATTGCGCACGGTCCAACTCGCGGTAGCCCACCAGCAGGCCGATCTGGCGCGTGGACGGGTCGAGATCGCGCTGCACGCTCAGTTGTTGGCCGGGTTGCACCATCACTTCGTCCTGGTCCAGTAGGTCCAGGCCGAGGGTGGATTGCGCACGGTCCGCCAGGGCGAAGTAATCGGAGCGTGAGAAGGTAGCGGCGTTTTTCAATTCGAAAATGCGCACCCGCACCGGCGCGGCCTGGCCGTTGGCACCGGGGTTAAGCCCGGCAATGGCGTGAAAATGCAGCTCAACGGCAGCCGTGTCAGCTTCGGCTTCGGCAGCCGCCTGGGGTTTGACCGCGTCGTTGGCACACGCCGTCAGCAGCAGCGCGGTAGCGGCTGCGAGTAAAAACCTGGGAATCATCCTGCGTCCTCAATGACGTATTTAGCTATCCGTTTTATCCATTAGTGCGAGGCGTTTTCAGCGTCGCTGTCGTGCACTGTGTTCTTCGTAGGCCCGGCTGAATTCGCGACCGAACAGGTCCTGGAAGTCTTCCTGGGCCTCCCGGGAAATGTTGCTGTAGAGCTCGGTGAACTGCTGCCAGTACTGGGCCTGGCGCGAACCGTTGAACAGACTCGAGAGGCCGCCGGGTTTGCCCATACGCTCCTCCAATTGCGCCGGTTCAAAGCGCGTGAGCAGGTGTTTGATCGCCGCTTCCACGCCCGCCATCACGGCCAACTGGTGGGCGCGCAGGTCGTCGAAACTGTCACGTACGGCAAGGTCCGGCGCCATGAATGCCTGGTTGCCATGACGCAGCAACAGCAGTAACGCTTCATCGGCATTCGGGGCGAATTTCAATGGGTTGTTTTCGGCGGGGCGGATCATCGTCTGCTGCATGCGGAACTCGCCCTTGAGGCTGGCACGGGCGCGCAAGACGTCGATCAGGCCCTCGACCATCAGCCGGTAGCTGCGGCCGATGCTTTCCATCTGCGCGCAGGCGTCGGCTTTATCCAGGCGCAACTGGTCCAGGCCCGCACCGCGCAGGAAGGCTTGCAAGAGGTCCGGTTGTGGCTCGGCATTGGCCATGGGGAGCGCAACAGGCTCGACCACAGGTGGCGGCGGGATGATCGGGTCTGGGGCGGGCGCAGCATTGACCAGGGGCGCGGGCGCGTCGCCGAACAGGTCCCAGTCTTCGGGAATCACCGAGCCTTGCACTGGCGACTTTTCAGGCGCCGGTACGGCCACCGGAGCCGGGGGGCGAAAATCGTGTTGCTCGGACGGCACATGGTCCGCCACGGTGGGCGGCGGCACGGCGGTGGGGCTGAGGAAGTCGAACAGGTCTGGCAGGGTTTCCATGGCCGAGGCGCCCTGGAACTGCGGCGCGATCATCGGCGTGGGCGCAGGCGGGCTCGCCACGGCGCCCATCAGCGCTTCAAAGCTGTTGGGTGAGTTACCGGCAAATGGCTGGCTGTCGATGGCCTGCACGTTGAAGTCGATGCGCGCCTGGATCTCGTAATCACCGATGCGGATCAACTCACCGTCTTGCAGCGGCTCGCTGTTACCCCGACGCATACGAATACCCGCCTTGACCAATTCCACACCATTGGTGCTGTTATCGGTTAAGTAGTAACGGCCATCTTTGTATTGAATAACGCAATGTTGCGAAGAGACGAGACGCTCAGGGTCGGGCAATACCCAGTCATTGTCAGAACTGCGGCCAATAGCCATCACGCCCTGATCCATGGACTTTTCGGGGCATTGCCCAGGGGTGATCTTGTGATAACTAGTGATAGTCAAACACAGCGACATCTTGCCTCCTTGCTGATACATCGCGCGCAGTCTACCCAGGAGGCAGTGCCACCCTGGAGAGTCCCGTCCTGTCGTACAAACGACCGCCAAAATCTGCTTTTACCAGCATGATCGCTGATCTTAACTGGCTTCCATGACAAAAATCCGCTCTGGGCGCGCCTTTCGACCCGCCAGTCGCGCAGGTTGTTAAACACCGCACATCTGTCACAGAGGGCGAATAGCTTACCTTGACAAGCCATAAGTACTACACCAAAAATGCACAACTTCTTGAACATCAGTGATGGCGCAGTAGTGGCACGCTGAGTATATGACCAAGAAAACATGCAAAGTTCATCGCGTAACTAATGCATGCATTGCTCGCCGTCCAGCGGGCCGATAAGGAGATCGAATTCAGTGGATGTGCCGTTGCTGCTCACCGCCGTTTCCGCGACGTCGCCCTGTGGCGAGGACATGGAATATGACGCGCAATTTCTGCAGTTGGAACGTGATGCCAAGGGCCAACCCGAACGCAGCATGGGCGACTCGATCCTGCCCGCTGAGCCGCCCGAGTGGCGCAGCATCCAGCAGCAAAGCCTGGACCTGTTGCAGCGCAGCAAAGACCTGCGCATCACCCACTTTCTGCTGCAAAGCACCCTCGCCCTCCAGGGTGTGGCCGGGCTGGCCGAAGTCCTCACGCTGATCGACGCCTTGCTGCGCCAATACTGGGCCGAGCTGCACCCGCGCCTGGATGCCGACGATGACAACGACCCTACCGTGCGCATCAACGCCCTTACCGGCCTGACCTGCGAGACCAATATTCGCCTGCTGCGCGAAAGTATCCTCACACGCTCGCGCACCTTCGGGCCCGTGACCCTGCGCGCAGCGCTCAACGCCAGCGGCCTGCAGAGTTTTGCCGATGAGCAGTTGGGCAACCAGCAACTCAATGCCGCGTTCCTGGACAGCGACCCCGAACAACTGCAAGCCACCCGTGACGCCTTGAGCGCGGCGCGTGCGGCATGCGAGGCCATTGAGCAACAGGTCAATGACCAAGTCGGTTCCGCCCAGGGCGTGGACCTCAGCGCCTTGAAACAGCCGCTCAAACAGGCCCTGCAACTGCTCAACCAAGCGGTGCCAGGCACCGACAGCAGCAGCGATCCCGAGGCCGTCAGTGAAGACAATGCCCCCTCGGTCGATTACGCCGCCGCGCCCGCAGCCCCTCGCCCTTCTGGCGACATCGCCACCCGCGACGATGTGCTGCGCAGCCTCGACAAAATCCTCGCGTACTACACCCGCCACGAGCCTTCGAGCCCGCTGCCGGTGTTGTTGAACCGAGCCAAGAATCTGGTACATGCCGACTTTGCGGCCATCGTGCGCAATCTGATTCCCGATGGCATGTCCCAATTTGAAAACCTGCGCGGCCCCGACAGCGAGTAAGCCGCCGGACCGTGCAGTAACAACACCGTCGCTCAAGCGACCAGGAGCAGCAACGTGGCGAAGCAAAGTTCTCAGAAATTCATCGCGCGCAACCGTGCGCCTCGAGTGCAGATCGAGTACGACGTCGAGCTTTACGGCGCCGAGAAAAAGGTCCAGCTGCCCTTCGTAATGGGCGTGATGGCCGACCTCGCCGGCAAGCCTGCCGAGCCGTTGGCACCCGTGGCCGACCGCAAGTTCCTTGAAGTGGACGTCGACAACTTCGACTCACGCCTCAAGGCCATGCAGCCACGCGTCGCGTTCCACGTACCCAATGAGCTGACCGGCGAAGGCAACCTGAGCCTGGACATCACCTTCGAAAGCATGGACGACTTCAGCCCGGCCGCTGTGGCCCGCAAGGTCGACTCCCTGAACCAGCTGCTCGAAGCCCGCACCCAATTGGCCAACCTGCTGACCTACATGGACGGCAAGACTGGCGCTGAAGAAATCATCATGAAGGCGATCAAGGACCCGGCATTGCTTCAGGCACTTGCCAGCGCGCCCAAGCCTGCAGGGGAGCAGTAATCATGACGGACAATACCGCCCGCGAAGGCAGCCAGATCCTGGGTACCACCGAAGAAGCCAGCGAGTTCGCGAACCTGCTGCTGCAAGAATTCAAACCCAAGACCGAGCGTGCCCGCGAAGCCGTTGAAACTGCGGTGCGCACCTTGGCTGAACAGGCCCTGGCGCAAACCGACCTGGTGTCCAACGACGCGATCAAGTCGATCGAATCGATCATCGCCGCCATCGACGCCAAGCTCACCGCCCAGGTCAACCAGATCATCCACCACCAGGATTTCCAACAACTGGAAAGCGCCTGGCGTGGCCTGCACTACCTGGTCAATAACACCGAGAGCGATGAGCAACTGAAGATTCGCGTGCTCAACATCTCCAAGCCAGACCTGCACAAGACCCTGAAGAAGTTCAAGGGCACCGCGTGGGACCAGAGCCCGATCTTCAAGAAGATGTACGAAGAAGAATACGGCCAGTTCGGTGGCGAACCTTACGGCTGCCTGGTGGGTGACTACTACTTCGACCAGTCGCCGCCCGACGTGGAACTGCTGGGCGAGCTGTCGAAAGTCTGCGCCGCCATGCACTCGCCGTTCATCGCTGCAGCCTCGCCGACCGTGATGGGCATGGGCTCGTGGCAGGAACTGTCGAACCCACGCGACCTGACCAAGATCTTCACCACCCCGGAGTATGCCGGCTGGCGCTCGCTGCGTGAATCGGAAGACTCACGCTACATCGGCCTGACCATGCCGCGCTTCCTGGCACGCCTGCCGTACGGCGCCAAGACCGACCCGGTGGAAGCCTTCGCGTTCGAAGAAAACACCGACGGCGCCGACAGCTCCAAGTACACCTGGGCCAACGCCGCCTACGCCATGGCGGTGAACATCAACCGTTCGTTCAAGCACTACGGTTGGTGCTCGCGCATCCGCGGCATCGAGTCTGGCGGTGAAGTGGAAAACCTGCCGGCCCACACGTTCCCTACCGATGACGGTGGTGTGGACATGAAGTGCCCGACCGAAATCGCCATCAGCGACCGCCGTGAAGCGGAACTGGCGAAGAACGGTTTCATGCCGCTGCTGCACAAGAAAAACACCGACTTCGCCGCGTTCATTGGCGCCCAGTCGCTGCAGAAACCTGCCGAATACGACGACCCGGACGCCACCGCCAACGCCAACCTGGCCGCGCGCCTGCCGTACCTGTTCGCCACCTGCCGTTTCGCTCACTACTTGAAGTGCATCGTGCGCGACAAGGTCGGCTCCTTCAAAGAGAAGGACGAAATGCAGCGCTGGTTGCAGGACTGGATCCTCAACTACGTCGACGGCGACCCGGCACACTCCACCGAAACCACCAAGGCCCAGCACCCGTTGGCAGCCGCCGAAGTGATCGTGGAAGAAGTCGAAGGCAACCCGGGGTATTACAACTCCAAGTTCTACCTGCGCCCGCACTATCAGCTTGAAGGGCTGACGGTGTCGTTGCGCCTGGTATCGAAACTGCCTTCGGCAAAAAGCGCATAAGTAACGATTGAGCTAGCTCGTTCCCACGCTCCGCGTGGGAATGCCGCCCGGGACGCTCTGCGTCCCGGTGACGCGTAGCGTCACAGGATGCGTTACCACGCAGAGCGTGGGAACGATCACCCAATCAAGTGGCATGGGCCACACAGGGAGAAAACATGGCTGTTGATATTTTCATCAAGATCGGCGACATCAAGGGCGAGTCCATGGACAAGGCCCACAAGGACGAAATCGATGTGTTGAACTGGAGCTGGGGCATGTCCCAGTCCGGCAACATGCACGTCGGCGGTGGCGGTGGCGCGGGCAAGGTGAATATCCAGGACCTGTCGCTGACCAAATACGTCGACAAGGCTTCGCCCAACCTGATGATGCACTGCGCCAGCGGCAAGCACATCGACAAGGTCAAGCTGACCGTGCGCAAGGCCGGTGGCGAGAGCCAGGTCGAGTACATGGTGATCAACCTGGAAGAAGTGCTGGTCACCTCCTTGAGCACCGGCGGTTCGGGCAGCGATGATCGCCTGACCGAAAACGTCACCCTGAACTTTGCCCAAGTGATGGTCGACTACCAGCCGCAGAAAGCCGACGGCACCAAAGACGGCGGCGCGATCAAGTTTGGCTGGAACATCCGTTCCAACACCAAACGCTGATAGCCCTTGTGGCCGTGGCCCGGTGCCACGGCCATTGTGTCCCTCTCGCAACCCGTCCGTGGAGCTGCTTTGGTGGTAACTGAAATCGCTTCCCGCGACCGTCTGCAACCGTCCCTGCTGGACCGGTTGACCGACGACGACCCGACCAACCCCAAGGAAAGCGCCGACAAACGCGTGCTGTCCCTGACCCAATTAAAGGCCTCGGTGCTCCGTGACCTGGCGTGGTTGCTTAACACCACCTCGTTACTCGATACCGATGCCACGCTGCACACCCCGGCCGGCACGTCGGTGGTCAATTACGGCCTGCCGGCTCTGGCGGGCAACAGCGCGTCGAGCGTCGATATCAAAGCCCTGGAAGCCTTGATTTACCAGGCCATCGCCACTTTCGAGCCGCGTATTTTGCGCCACACATTGCGGGTCAAGGCGCGCATGGGCCATGGCGAGATGAACCACAACGCCCTGAGTTTCGAGATTGAAGGCGACCTGTGGGCACAGCCGGTGCCGTTGCGTTTGCTGTTGCAGACCGACGTGGACTTGGAGTCCGGCCATGTGCGCGTGCTCAATGCCGACCAGCGGAGACGCCCATGAACCCGCGCCTGCTGGAGCTGTATAACCAGGAACTGCACCACGTGCGCGAAAGCGCCGCCGAGTTCGCCAAGGAATACCCGAAGATCGCCAGTCGGCTGACCCTGTCCGGTATGGACTGCGCCGACCCGTACGTCGAACGTTTGCTTGAAGGCTTCGCCTATCTCACCGCCCGCGTGCAGCTCAAGCTCGACGCCGAGTACCCGACCTTCACCCACAACTTGCTGGAAATCGCCTACCCGCACTACCTGGCGCCGACGCCGTCGATGACCGTGGTGCAATTGCAGACCGACCCCGATGAAGGCTCCCTGGCCGGCGGTTTCCCGCTGCCCCGTGACACGGTACTGCGTGCCGCCCTGGGCCGTGAAACCCAGACCTGCTGCGAGTACCGCACCGCGCACCCGGTGACGCTGTGGCCGTTGCAGGTCAGCAACGCCGAATATTTCGGCAACCCCGCCGCCGTGCTCGGGCGCCTGGCCGCCAGCGAGCCGAAAGCCAAGGCCGGTCTGCGCCTGACCTTGCGCACCGGTGCCGAGCTGCCGTTCAACAGTCTCGACCTGGACACCTTGCCGCTGTACCTGAGCGGCGCTGATGAACAACCGTTTCGCCTCTACGAACAACTGCTGGGCAACGCCTGTGCGGTGTTTGCGCGCCAGCCCGGTGGCGATTGGGTCGAGCGCCTGCCCCAGGGCGCGTTGCGCTCGCGGGGGTTCGACGATGCCGATGCGGCCATGCCGGTGGTGGCGCGGGCATTCCAGGGCTATCGCCTGTTGCAGGAGTACTTCGCCCTGCCCCATCGATTCCTGTTCGTTGAATTCGCCGAACTGAGCCGTGCGGTCAAACGGTGTGACGGCCAGGAGCTGGAACTGATCGTGCTGTTCGACCGCCACGAACCGAGCCTGGAAGGCAGCGTCGGCGCGGCGCAGTTCTTACCGTTCTGCACACCCGCCATCAACCTGTTCCCCAAGCGCGTGGACCGTATCCACTTGTCCGACCGGGTCAATGAACACCACGTGATCGCCGACCGTACGCGGCCGATGGATTTCGAGATTCACTCCTTGAGCGGCATCACCGGCCATGGCACCGGGCCGGAGCAGCCGTTTTTGCCGTTCTACGCGGTGCGCGATCCGTCGCGCTATGGCCGCGACCAGGCGTATTACAGCGTGCGCCGCGAGCCGCGGGTGCTGTCCAGCGATCAGCGCCGCAATGGCCCGCGCTCCACTTATGTGGGCAGTGAAACCTTCGTCAGCCTGGTGGACAGCCGCCAGGCGCCGTATCGCCATGACCTGCGCCAGTTGGGCGTGACGGCGCTGTGCACCAACCGCGATCTGCCGCTGTTCATGAGCGTGGGCAACGGCAAGACCGACTTCACCCTGGCCGACAGCGCGCCGGTACTGGCCGTGCGGTGCGTCGCCGGGCCAAGCCGCCCGCGTGCCAGCCACGCACATGACGCCAAGGCCTGGCGCCTGATCAGCCAGTTGTCGCTCAACTACCTGTCCTTGAGCGAACAGGGCCAGGGCGCCGGCGCCTTGCGTGAACTGCTGCGCCTGTACGGCGACAGCAATGACGCCGCCCTGCAATTGCAGATCGAAGGCCTGCGCGAAGTCAGCAGCAAGGCGGTGACCCGACGCCTGCCGATGCCCGGCCCGATTGTGTTTGGCCGCGGCCTGGAAATCACCTTGGAGTTCGATGAAAACGCGTTTCGCGGCACCGGCGTGTTCCTGCTCGGTGCAGTGCTGGAGCGCTTCCTGGCACGCTACGTGTCGATCAACAGTTTTACCGAGACGGTGATCCGTACCACCGAACGCGGCGAGATCATGCGATGGAAAGCCAAGCCCGGACGGCGTCCGACCCTGTGAGAACCCTGGACGCGATGCACCAGGAGCCCTGGGAATATGACTTCTTCCAGGCATTGCGGCGCATCGAGTGCGAAACGCCCGAGCTGCCACGCCTGGGCCATTCCCTGCGCCTGGCCGATGATCCGCTGCGCCTGGGGCAGCAGGCCGATTGCACCTTCGCACCCGCCACCCTTGCCTCGGTCGAGCCGGGAGGCGACGGCAAGCCGGCGCGGTTGGAGCAGTTCTTCTTCGGCCTCGGCGGCCCCAATGGCCCGCTGCCGCTGCACATCACCGAGTACGTACGCGAGCGCCAACGCAACAACGCCGACAGCACCAGCAAGCAGTTCCTGGATGTGTTTCACCATCGCCTGCTGACCCTGTTCTATCGGGCCTGGGCCGAGGCGCGGCCCACGGTCAGCCATGACCGCCCGGACGATGACTACTGGTCCGCTCGCCTCGCCGCCCTGAGTGGCCGCGGGATGCCGAGCCTGCTCAATCAAGGGCTGATCCCCGATACTGCAAAGCTGCATTACAGCGGCCATCTGTCGGCGCAAACCCGCTACCCGGATGGCTTGAAAGCGATCCTCGGCGAGTACTTCGGCCTGCCGGTAGAGATCGAGGAATACGTGGGCCAATGGCTGGAACTGCCCGAACGCAGCCGCGTGGGGGTCAGCGCCAACCAGTTGGGCGTGGACTTCTGCCTGGGCAGCCACGTGTGGGACCGCCAGCATAAATTCCGCATCCGCCTGGGCCCGCTCACGCTGGATGACTACATGGGCATGCTGCCCGGCCAACAGCCGTTCAACGAGCTGGTGGCGTGGGTGGCCGAGTACCTGGGCCATGAACTGGACTGGGACTTGAACCTGGTTTTGCAACAACCCGAAGTACCGGCGCTGCAACTCAACGGCCAGTTCCGCCTGGGCTTCAACACCTGGCTCGGCCAACCTGCGCATGACGCCAACGACCTAATCCTGGCCCGGCATTACGCCGACCACGCCACCACCTCAAGGAATCCAGAGCATGGGTGAAATCAGTCGCGCCGCACTGTTCGGCAAACTCAACAGCGTGGCCTACAAGGCCATCGAAGCCGCCACCGTGTTCTGCAAGTTGCGGGGCAATCCGTATGTGGAACTGGCCCACTGGTTTCACCAGTTGCTACAACTGCAGGACTCGGACCTGCACCGCATCATCCGCCAGTTCAACGTGGAACCGGCGCGCCTGGCTCGCGACCTCACCGAAGCCCTGGACCGCCTGCCGCGCGGCTCCACGTCGATCACCGACCTGTCCTCCCATGTGGAAGAGGCCGTAGAGCGCGGCTGGGTGTATGGCAGCCTGATGTTCGGCGAAAGCCAGGTGCGCACCGGTTATCTGGTGCTGGGCATCTTGAAGACGCCGAGCCTGCGCCATGCGCTGCTGGGTTTGTCCGCCGAGTTCGACAAGATCAAGGCCGAGGCCTTGAGCGAACGTTTTGATGAATACGTCGGTGACTCGCCGGAAAACGCCTTGAGCGCCAGCGACGGCTTCAATGCCGGCGTCCCTGGCGAGGCCAGCGGGGCCATGGCGCCCAGTGCAATGGGCAAGCAGGAAGCGCTCAAGCGTTTCACTGTGGACCTGACCGAACAGGCCCGCAGCGGCAAGCTCGACCCCATCGTGGGCCGTGACGAGGAGATTCGCCAACTGGTGGATATCCTCATGCGTCGGCGCCAGAACAACCCGATCCTCACTGGTGAGGCCGGGGTGGGCAAGACCGCCGTGGTCGAAGGTTTCGCCCTGCGCATCGTCGCCGGTGACGTGCCGCCTGCGCTCAAGGACGTGGAGCTGCGCAGCCTCGACGTGGGCCTGTTGCAAGCCGGCGCCAGCATGAAAGGCGAGTTCGAACAGCGCCTGCGCCAGGTCATCGAAGACGTGCAGGCTTCGCCCAAGCCGATCATCCTGTTTATCGACGAAGCCCACACGCTGGTGGGTGCCGGTGGCGCTGCCGGCACCGGTGACGCGGCCAACCTGCTCAAGCCTGCCCTGGCCCGTGGCACCTTGCGTACCGTGGCTGCCACCACTTGGGCTGAGTACAAAAAGCACATCGAGAAAGACCCGGCCCTGACCCGCCGCTTCCAGGTGGTACAGGTTGCCGAACCGTCGGAAGACAAGGCCCTGCTGATGATGCGCGGCGTGGCTTCCACCATGGAAAAACACCACCAGGTGCAGATCCTCGACGAAGCCCTGGAAGCCTCGGTGAAGCTCTCCCATCGCTACATTCCGGCGCGCCAGTTGCCGGACAAGTCCGTGAGCCTGCTGGACACCGCCTGCGCCCGCGTCGCCATCAGCCTGCACGCGGTACCCGCAGAAGTAGACGACAGCCGTCGGCGTATCGAGGCCCTGGAAACCGAGCTGCAAATCATCGCCCGTGAGCATGCGATCGGCATCGCCACGGGTACGCGCCAGAGCAACAGCGAAGCCTTGTTGAGCGCCGAGCGCGAGCGCCTGGCGACCCTGGAAAGCCGTTGGGCTGAAGAGAAAGCCTTGGTGGATGAACTGCTCGCCACCCGTGCCACCTTGCGCGAAAAAGCCGGCGTGGTGGACAGCGGCAACGATGCGTTGCGTGCGCAGCTGGTCGATCTGCAGCAACGCCTCACCACCCTGCAAGGCGAAACCCCGTTGATCCTGCCGACCGTGGATTACCAGGCCGTGGCCTCGGTGGTCGCCGACTGGACCGGCATCCCGGTGGGCCGCATGGCGCGCAATGAGCTGGAGACTGTGCTCAATCTCGACCAGCACCTGAAGAAACGCATCATCGGCCAGGACCATGCCCTGCAGATGATCGCCAAGCGCATCCAGACCTCCCGCGCCGGCCTCGATAACCCGAGCAAGCCGATTGGCGTATTCATGCTGGCCGGCACCTCGGGTGTGGGCAAGACCGAAACCGCCCTGGCCCTGGCCGAAGCCATGTACGGCGGCGAGCAGAACGTGATCACCATCAACATGAGCGAGTTCCAGGAAGCCCACACCGTGTCCACGCTCAAGGGCGCACCTCCGGGCTATATCGGCTACGGCGAAGGCGGCGTGCTGACCGAAGCGGTACGGCGCAAACCCTACAGCGTGGTGCTGCTCGATGAGGTGGAGAAAGCCCACCCGGACGTGCATGAGATTTTCTTCCAGGTGTTCGACAAGGGCGTGATGGAAGACGGCGAAGGCCGGGTGATCGACTTCAAGAACACCCTGATCCTGCTGACCACCAATGCCGGTACCGAGCTGATCTCCCACGTCTGCAAAGACCCGGCGAACATCCCTGAACCGGAGGAAATCGCCAAGGCCCTGCGCCAGCCGCTGCTGGAGATTTTCCCACCGGCGTTGCTCGGCCGCCTGGTGACCATCCCGTACTACCCGCTCAGCGATGAGATGCTCAAGGCGATCACCCGCCTGCAACTGAACCGCATCAAGAAGCGTGTGGAGAACACCCATAAAGTCGCGTTCGAGTATGACGACGCAGTGGTCGACCTGATCGTCTCGCGCTGCACCGAGACTGAAAGCGGCGGGCGCATGATCGACACCATCCTCACCAACAGCCTGCTGCCGGACATGAGCCGCGAGTTCCTCACGCGCATGTTGGAAGGCAAGGCGTTGGCGGGAGTGCGGATCAGCAGTCGGGATAAAGAATTGCACTACGACTTCAGCGACACCGAATAACTATTGTTGGAATACGGTCAGTGTGGGAGCTGGCTTGCCTGCGATAGCGGTCTGACATTCAGCATTGATGTTGACTGATCCACCCCTATCGCAGGCAAGCCAGCTCCCACAGTTGATCCGGTTCCGTCAGTGATGACGGTATTTACGGGACTACCGATGCTATTCAACCAAGCCTCACGCCTGGCCAAGATCACCAGCCCCCTCGGGCCGGATGTGCTGCTGCTCAATGAAATGGGCGGCGGTGAAGAGCTGGGCCGGCTGTTCAACTATGAGCTGCAACTGACGTCCCTGGACGCCAACATCGACCTCAACCAGTTGCTGGGCAAACCAATGAGCGTAGGCCTGCAACTGGCCGACGGTGGCGAGCGGTACTTTCATGGCATCGTCGCGCGTTGCAGCCAGAACATCGACCAGGGCCAGTTCGCCAGTTATCAGGCCACCCTGCGCCCTTGGCTGTGGTTGCTCAGCCGTACCTCCGATTGCCGGATTTTCCAGAACCTGAGCATCCCGCAGATCATCAAGCAGGTGTTCCGTGACCTGGGTTTTTCCGACTTCGAAGACGCCCTCAGCCGGCCATATCGCGAGTGGGAGTACTGCGTGCAGTACCGCGAGACCAGCTTCGATTTCGTCAGCCGGCTGATGGAGCAGGAAGGCATCTACTACTTCTTCCGCCATGAACAGGACCGCCATGTGCTGGTGCTGGCCGACGCCTATGGCGCTCACACCAGCGTGCCTGGCTATGCGTCGATCCCTTACTACCCCAAGGACGAGCAACAGCGCGAACGCGACCATATGCACAACTGGCACCTGGCGCAGGAGGTGCAGCCGGGCTCGCTGGAGCTTAACGACTACGACTTCCAGCGCCCCAGCGCGAGCATCGATGTGCGCTCGGCCATGCCGCGCCCGCACGCTGCCGGCGACTATCCGCTGTACGACTACCCCGGCACCTACGTGCAAAGCGCCGACGGCGAACACTATGCGCGCACCCGCATCGAAGCCCTGCAAACCCTGCATGAACAGATCGAGTTCAGCGGCAACGCGCGCGGCCTGGGCTCGGGCCATCTGTTCAGCCTTACCGGTTTCAGCCGCCAGGACCAGAACCGCGAATACCTGATCGTCGGTTGCCGCTACTTCATCGTGCAGGAAAGCCTGGAAAGCGGTGGCGGTTCAGGCTCGGCGCAGTTCGAAAGCAGCCTGACCTGCATCGACGCCCAACAAAGTTTCCGCCCGCTGGCCAACACCCACCGCCCCATCGTCAAAGGCCCGCAAACCGCGCTGGTGGTGGGCCCCAAGGGCGAGGAAATCTGGACCGACCAGTACGGCCGCGTGAAGGTGCACTTCTACTGGGACCGCCACGACCAATCCAACGAGAACAGCTCGTGCTGGATTCGTGTGTCGCAATCCTGGGCCGGCAAAAACTGGGGTTCGATGCAGATTCCACGCATCGGCCAAGAGGTGATCGTCAGCTTCCTCGAAGGCGACCCCGACCGGCCGATCATCACCGGTCGCGTCTACAACGCTGAGCAGACCGTGCCCTACGATTTGCCAGAGAACGCCACCCAGAGCGGCATGAAAAGCCGCTCCAGCAAAGGCGGCTCGCCGGCCAACTTCAATGAAATCCGCATGGAAGACAAGAAGGGGTTGGAGCAGTTGTATATCCATGCCGAGCGTAACCAGGACATCGTGGTGGAAGTGGATGAGAGCCATTCGGTGGGGCATGACCGCAATAAAAGCATCGGGCATGACGAAGTCGTGACCGTCGGTAACGACCGGGTACGCGCAGTCAAGCACGACGACATGCTCATGGTGGGGTTCAGCAAGACAGACGCCATCAGTAAAAGTTACCTGATTGAAGTGGGCGAAAACCTGCGCCTGGTCTGTGGCAAAAGCGTGCTGGAGCTCAATGCCAGCGGGCAGATCAATCTCACCGGTGTTCAGATCAATGTGTATTCCGAAGGCAGCTCCGAGATCAACACCGGAGGCAATCTGCATTTGAATATTGGCGGCAAAGGCGGCACCACACCCATGGGCCAAGGGGTCAAGGGCGACATTGACGCCGCCGTCAACGCCATGTTTCCCAAGCCGTCTTCCGGCCAATAACGAGATTCCGTTTCAATGACCTATCGACTCAATGAATTTGAATTCACCCTGCCCAGCGATGAGGTTCAGGATGCTTCCATCAATATCCTGAAGTTCGCCGCGCTGGGTACCTCGTTGATCGTCAGCCGCAGCCTGCTGGGAGATGGCGAGACGCTGCAAAGCAACTTCGAAGAGCAACTGGGCAAGCTGGAAAAACAGGTACAGGACTTGCGCTACCAACCGGCCAAGGCTCTTCGTGTAGGCGCGGCGCAGGATATAGACGCCATCGAAGTGCATAACCAGTTCAGCAAGGGCATCGAGCGTATCCATCAATACCAGTTGGCGCTTGTGATACCCGGCACTCGGCAGATGCTTGCCCTGAGTTATGTCAAAGCCCAACCCCTGGGCGATGCTGAAAGCGCCCATTGGGCAACCATCAAAAGCACCTTGCAGCTCAATCCCACACCTTGAAGTCTCTAATCCATGTCTGACGCTCTCTGGGCGGCACGTCTCGGCGACGGCCTGCTGCACACCTCGGCGATGGCCGACATCCTGGGCGGCGTGCTGGAAATTGCGGCCAACATCGCTATTACGGCCGTCGCCACGGCTGCGATTGTGGCCGCCACCGGTATTACGGTCGTAACCGGCGGCCTAGGCTGCTTTGTACTGGGTGCCGTGGTGGGCATCATCGTCGGCATCGGCATGAGCAAGACGGGGGCAGACAAGGGACTGACAAAAGTTTGTGACTGGATAGGCAATGCGTTATTCCCGCCGGTGGTGATGGCAACAATCGCCACCGGCTCCCACAACACCTTTACCAACGGCATTCCCTCTGCACGCGCCGCAGGCGCAATCGGCCCGGTCAGTTCGCAGCCCGCCGAAGGTGGTAGTCCCGAAGAAGCCAGCTACCTTGACATGGCCAAGGGTTTCTTCTCGCAGATGTGGCGACCCACAGTGGCAGTTCCTGCTCCAGGCGCAGTCCCCAAACCGCTGGATATTGTGATCTGCACCAAGCATCCACCCATGCCACCGCAGTTTATTGCCGAAGGCTCCAGCAAGGTCACGATTAATGGTCAGCCGGCCGCCCGTAGCGGTGACCGAAGTACCTGCGACGCATCGATTGTCGAGTCGGGGATGATCTCCAGCAACGTGCGTATTGGCGGCAGCCCAGTGGTGGTACGCGAGATCCGCAGCGGCAAGACACCCGGTGTCGGGCTGGCGGTGACCGCGCTGTTGATGCTGCGCGGTGGTGGCTCCAAGTTTTTCAGCAAGCTGCCGTGCATGGTCGTTGGTGGACTGGTGTCGTGGGGCACCAGCCAAGTGACCAATGCCATTACGTCCGCGGTAGCAGGCTCGCCTAACCCGGTACACAGTTCCACGGGCGCGAAAATTCTTGATGGGGAAGACGATCTGGACTTCGCCCTGCCCGGCCTGCTCCCTATCGAGTGGCAGCGCTACTACAGCAGCCGGGACGAGCGTCGCGACGGTCTGTTCGGTGCCAGCTGGAGCGTGATCTACGAGGTCTGCGTCGAGATCGGCGTACACCCCGAAGGTGGGGAACGGCTGGTCTATACCGATGAGCAAGCGCGACAGATCGACATGGGCGTGATCCCGCTGGGCGGTGCCGTATTCAGCGCAGGAGAAGGCTTGAGCGTACGGCGCAACACCAATGGCCAACTACTGATTGAAAGCGTTGACGGGCTCTATCGGCTATTCGAACCAACGCCAGGCAACGCCTCACACCTGCGCCTTAGCCAATTGGGGGATCGCAACGACAACCGAATCTTCCTTGACTATGACATTCAGGGTCGGCTGAGCCACTTACGAGATACGTTCGACCATGTGCGTGTCGAATTTTTTTACAGCCAGCAATGGCCTGCGCGAGTGGAGCAAGTCAAACGGCTATACCCCGATCACAGCCAAGAAACCCTTGTCAGTTACGGCTACGATGCTCGCGGCGACCTGGCCGAAGTTCGCGATCCCGACGCAAATGTGCAACGCCGCTTCACCTACGACAGCGGCCAGCGCATGGTCGAGCATCAGTTGCCCACCGGGCTGGGTTGTTACTACCAATGGGACTGTGTGGACGGCAGCGAATGGCGCGTGGTGCGGCACTGGACCGATGAAGGTGACGAGTACCGGTTCGACTATGACTTGCCGGGTGGCGTGACGCGCATTACTGATGGCTTGCAACGGGTCAGCACACGCCGCTGGAACCCGCAGTACCAGATAACCGAGTACACCGACAACCTGGGAAAAACCTGGCAGTTTGAATGGAATGACGAGCGTCAGCTGCTTAGCGCCACCGACCCACAAGGCGGCAAATGGCAGTTCGGCTACGACGAGTCCGGCAACCTGTGCAGCACCCAGGATCCGGTGGGGCGTATCGAATCGACGTTGTGGCTGGAGCATTGGTCGCTGCCGCTGGTGGAGACCGATGCCGCAGGCCACGCGTGGCAATATCAGTACGACCAGCGAGGCAATTGCGTCAGTGAAATCGACCCGTTGGGGCATGTCACACGGTATCGCTACGATACGTTTGGACAGGTGGTGGAGATCATCGATGCCACGGGCAAAAGCAAAACCCTGCGCTGGAATGAAACCGGACAGTTAATCCAGCATATCGACTGTTCGGGGTACCCCACAGCCTTCGAGTACGACCGCCAGGGTCATTTGCAGGTAGTCATCGACGCTTTGGGTGAGCGCCAGCGCTATCAACACGACAGCCAAGGCCGGTTGCTACAGAGCGAAATGCCGGACGGCCGCATCGAGCAGTACCTGCGTGACACCAGCGGGTTGTTGATCGGCTATACCGATGCCGCAGGTCACACCACCCGCTACCAGTACGGACGCCGCGGGCAAGTGCGCCAACGAATAGATGCCCATGGCCGGCAGATTGAGTTCCGCTACGACGCCTACGGACACCTCCAAACCCTGACCAATGAAAATGGTGAGAGTTACCGCTTTACCTGGGACCCGTGCGACCGTCTGGTAGAGCAACAAGACCTCGACGGCAGCGCACGACGTTATGCCTATGACCTTCTGGATAACGTAGCCGCCGTTGAGTACGTGCCCACGGGGCAGACACCTGAGCCTTCAATTGTGCATCGACTCGAACGCGATGCAGTGGGTCGCTTGCTGTTGAAACAAACCGATGATGGTCGCACCGAATACGCCTATGACCCGTTGGACCAGCTCACCGCTGTCACCTTCATCAGCAATGACGAAACCACCCAGGCACTGGCCTTCGCCTACGACGCGCGCGGCCAACTGCTCATCGAACAAAGCGCCGCCGGCAGCCTGAACTACCACTACGATGAGCTCGGCAACCTGATCCAGACGCAGTTGCCCGACGGCCGTTGGCTCAACCGCCTGTACTACGGCAGCGGCCACCTGCACCAGATCAACCTCGACGGCCGCGTCATCTGTGACTTCGAACGCGACCGCCTGCACCGTGAAGTCCTGCGTACCCAGGGCCAGATCACCACGCGCAGCGAATATGACCGCAGCGGCCGCCTGCGCTCACGGATACGCCGTTCCAACGGCCAGCCCACGCAACTGCCGGCCGCCCAGCAAAAACACTTTGACTATGACCCGGCCGATAACCTGATCGGCCGCCTGGAGCGTGACCGCGATAACCATCGGGATCAGCGCCAACTGCTCCACTACGACGCGACCGGGCGCATTATCGCCAGCCAGGACAACGCTCAGGGCCAGCGAGAAACGTTTGCCTATGATGCCGCCGCCAACCTGCTGGACGGTCCGTCAGCCAGTGCGGGGCTGGTGGTGCATAACAAGCTGTTGACCTATCAGGACAAACGCTATCGTTACGACGGCTTTGGCCGAATGATCGAAAAACGCAGTGCCCTACGCGGCGTACAGCTTTTTGCCTACGACGCAGAGCATCGCCTGATCGAAGTCCGTAGCCAGAAGGATGGACGCGAAACGGTCGTGAAAATGACCTACGACCCCCTCGGCCGGCGCATCGCTAAAACCGAACATGACAGCAACGGCTATCCGTTGGGTGAAACCCGCTTTGATTGGGAGGGGTTGCGCCTGCTGCAGGAGCATCGGCATAGCCAGACCAGCCTCTATCTCTATGAAGAAGACGGCTATATACCGCTGGCTCGCGTGGACGGCACGGGCGAGCATCAAAGCGTGCGCTACTACCACAACGACCTGAATGGATTGCCTGAGCAACTGACCGAAGCTGATGGGAAAACGGTGTGGCAGGCGCGCTATCAGGTGTGGGGGAATGCAGACGAAGAAGTGCGTGAAGCGTACTTTATCGAAGAGCAGAATTTGCGGTTCCAGGGGCAGTATCTGGATCGGGAGATTGGGCTGCACTACAACACGTTTCGGTTTTATGATCCGGATGTGGGGAGGTTTACGACGCCGGATCCGATTGGGTTGATGGGTGGATTCAATCTTTACCAGTACGCGCCGAATCCCATTGGTTGGATTGACCCGTGGGGATGGGCAGGTGACCCTGCGAAAGCGACACACATCACTTACGTCGGCGTGAAAGACGGTAAACCTTATGTGGGTTACGCCAGCAAGCCTGGGTTGGGGCATTCCGCGCAAGCTGTGTTGGACTACCGCTATCCTAATAAGCAAATTTTTGACGTTGCACCAGAGGCAGTATTCAAAGGAGATGGGCAAAAAGGAAAAGACATTGCAAGGGGCCTGGAACAAAGAATATATGAAGACAAATTGAAAGAAGGCCCTGTCGCGAACAAACAAAGACCTGTCGGCCCGAATAACAAAAGACGGGATATTTATCTCGCGGCCGCAGATAAACATAGAGGCGTCAAACCTCAAAAATCAACTAAGAAATTCAAAGGTCCCGGAAGATGCTGAAGAAGATCACATGGCAAGAAGGCAAGATTCTAAGTTTAAAACTAAAAGATGACCTCTACACGCTTGTCCAGATGCGTGAAAACTACTACCTGCAGTTTTTCGACTTGACAAATACTCAGGATACCTGGACAGGTGTAAACCTCCAAAAAGTCGACCCGCTATTTTTTATCTTCGCGTCCACGAAGGCTTTGAAGGGCCTCGCCATAAGTGAGCCGTCATCGGATAAAGTCCGCATAGACATGCGCCCTCCCGAAAAAAAAATGCTGAGAGCTATTATTGGCGGCAATTACGGCGCGGATCTTATAGAACTGACTGATTCTTTTGAAACTCTTGATGCAATTACATTGAAAAGCAACTTAACATTAACCGACGACCTCGACACCATTTATAAATATGAATTATCAGGCATGATCGGCGATCCAGAAAAGCTACAAAATCGTTTAATAAACTATTTTGAAAACGGAGTGAATTGGGACAAATCCAAAGAATTCTTATTCAAAGGCATCTCAGCGCCACACGCCAAAAAATTGAGTACAACCAAATGAAAAACAAAGAGTTACAGGACTTTCAAAAGCATCACCTTAATCTAGAGGGTGAAAAAAAACTTATCGCCAAGATAACGAGGCTGCTCGAAGCACTTATCAGTGAATTGCAACAACTTCCTGAAAAAACAAATCAATCAACCATCTTGGAACACTTCAAAAAGTGCATACTTAACATTAATTATTTCGAGAATGAAATAGAAACTATCGAACGCGAATCTATATTTGAACACATTTATACCTTAGGAAAAATTGTCGGCCTTGACCCAACATCAGAGTATGCTGATGAGTGGCGAGGCGATTGGTAACGGATCAAATGGCTGAGGCAAAAAGGGATGGATGCATTTCGTTTTAATTAAAGTTATTCTCTTTATCTACAATGGATGCGGAAGATGAACATTCTTAATCTAATAGAAAACGCCGACTGCACGACAGCACCTTCTACTGGGTTGCCGAGTAATCCCGTCCCCGATGACTTGACCGATTTTTATAACCATTACAGCAGCGCTGTTTTCTATCCAAAGGCACAGTACAGCTTCATGATTCAGGCGCCAGAACTTGAACGCTCCGACTTTGTCGTTATGGACGAAGACTTGGAGGACCCAGACTCAGCTAACTGGTACGCGCTCGTTAAATGTGCGGATCAAATAATTTCAATTAACCTGAAACCTGGCCCGCAATTTGGCTACTGCTACGACTCGTTCTGGGACAGTTACCCGACCGCCGATGAGAGCACACTGATCGCAAAATCATTTACTGAGCTGATTGAGAAGATCATTAAATCCGGAGGTAAAAATTTATTCTGGATACCGGGCCACACTTGATAGTGAGACCAGACTATATGACCCGACGACCGTTGGCTCAACCGCCTGTACTACGGCAGCGGCCACCTGCACCAGATCAACCTCGACGGCCGCGTCATCTGTGACTTCGAACGCGACCGCCTGCACCGTGAAGTCCTGCGTACCCAGGGCCAGATCACCACGCGCAGCGAATATGACCGCAGCGGCCGCCTGCGCTCACGGATACGCCGTTCCAACGGCCAGCCCACGCAACTGCCGGCCGCCCAGCAAAAACACTTTGACTATGACCCGGCCGATAACCTGATCGGCCGCCTGGAGCGTGACCGCGATAACCGTCGGGATCAGCGCCAACTGCTCCACTACGACGCCACCGGGCGCATTATTGCCAGCCAGGACAACGCTCAGGGCCAGCGAGAAACGTTTGCCTACGATGCCGCAGCAAACCTGCTGGACGGTCCGTCAGCCAGTGCTGGGCTGGTGGTGCATAACAAGCTGTTGACCTATCAGGACAAACGCTACCGTTACGACGGTTTTGGCCGAATGATCGAAAAGCGCAGTGCCCTACGCGGCGTACAGCTCTTTGCCTACGACGCAGAGCATCGCCTGATCGAAGTCCGTAGCCAGAAGGATGGACGCGAAACGGTCGTGAAAATGACCTACGACCCCCTCGGCCGGCGCATCGCTAAAACCGAACATGACAGCAACGGCTATCCGTTGGGTGAAACCCGCTTTGATTGGGAGGGGTTGCGCCTGCTGCAGGAACATCGGCATAGCCAGACCAGCCTCTATCTCTATGAAGAAGACGGCTATGTACCGCTGGCTCGCGTGGACGGCACGGGCGAGCATCAAAGCGTACGCTACTACCACAACGACCTGAATGGATTGCCTGAGCAACTGACCGAAGCTGATGGGAAAACGGTGTGGCAGGCGCGGTATCAGGTGTGGGGGAATGCAGACGAAGAAGTGCGTGAAGCGTACTTTATCGAAGAGCAGAATTTGCGGTTCCAGGGGCAGTATCTGGATCGGGAGATCGGGCTGCACTACAACACGTTTCGGTTTTATGATCCGGATGTGGGGCGGTTTACGACGCCGGATCCGATTGGGCTGATAGGTGGATTCAATCTTTACCAGTACGCGCCGAATCCCATCGGTTGGATTGACCCGTGGGGTTGGAGTTGTGGCCAGTTCAAACGCTGGAAAAGAGGCCAAGCCATAGACAAGCCCCTGCCCAGCGGTAAAGCTCCCGCATGGGATGTGGTAAGAAATCGATACTGGAAAAATCGCTATGAGGCTTCAAAAGCCTCAGGTGAGTTCAGCCCCGCCAACATGAGCCGTATGAAGCGCGGCTCTGCGCCGCTGGACGCAAACGGAAATTCGATGGAGTTGCATCATCACAACCCTCAACGTAATGGTGGTGTAGATGTGAACAACCCTCGAAACCTACGCGAAGTCACTCGGGAACAGCACCCCGCGCTTGATGAATTTAGACATTTAGGAACCAAATAATGACAGCTATAGAAATCATCAAGCAATTCGTCGAAGGGGCAATTTCGCCTAAAGCATTTGAAGAAAAAATATACGCAGACCCGGCAGTCGAAGCATTGCTCAGGAGTGAGAACAACCTCCCTGCTTATGTTACGGAACCTGATCTCTACACCTACACAATCAGTCAGAACTATCAGAACTTAGAGTCTATCTACAACGTTCAGACACTTCTATCTACTGTTCTTTCCAAGAAAAACATCACCCACACGGTGGAAAAAAAGTACGAAAACCTATTCAACCTAACGCTAAAAGTTCAGCCAAAATGGCTGTCGCTACCATCGGACTATCTGTCCAAGCTGGTCGAAGAGCGAAAAAATCTCAGTTCTAAAGAGTTGCAGGCTTGGCTGAAGGAAAAAATAAAAATTGATTTTCGGTACTTGAAAGTCCCACCGAAATGGCTTCAAAGCCCCGCATGGCCAATGGTGGATGGGAAGCCTATGGTTTTCCTGGGCCAGCTCGACATAAGCGAGCTTAGCCACGACAACGCTCAGGCTTATCTGTTTTTTGATGAAGGAAAACAGAGCTTTTATACCGTCACCCAAGCTTGCTGAGCTATGTTACTGCACCAGCCCTTGCTAAATATTCGCTTTGCTAACAGAGCTCTGTAGCTAATTAATCAGACACAATTGCCCGGCGGCCGTTGGTTCAACTGCCTGTACTACGGCAGCGGCCGGCTGCGCTCACGGATACGCTGTCCCAATGGCCAGCCCACGCAACTGCCGGGCGCCGCCTGCTGCAAGAGCATCGGCATAGCCAGACCAGCCTCTATATCTATGAAGAAGACGGCTATGTACCGCTGGCTCGAGTGGACGGCACGGGTGAGCATCAAAGCGTGCGCTACTAACACAACGACCTGAATGGATTGCCTGAGCAACTGACCGAAGCTGATGGAAAAACGGTGTGGCAGGCGCGGTATCAGGTGTGGGGGAATGCTGACGAAGAAGTGCGTGAAGCGTACTTTATCGAAGAGCAGAATTTGCGGTTCCAGGGGCAGTATCTGGATCGGGAGATTGGGCTGCACTACAACACGTTTCGGTTTTATGATCCGGATGTGGGGAGGTTTACGACGCCGGATCCGATTGGGTTGGCGGGAGGCTATAACCTTGTACAAATAGGCGCAGGTGCGTGGCTTACAGACCTTGAGCTGTGGCCTAAAGATCCGCAAACCGGTCAGCTTATGCTGCCGGTGATTACGATGACCTCAACGTTCTTGGACGTCCCATTCATACCCTCCGGGATGGCGCTTACGGTGTTCGTCTCCGTTGAGCGAACTGACGAAACATGCACACGATCATCTGTAAGAAAGTTGACTGTCCATCAACAAAGCGAGATGGAAAATCTTCAACTTGGCCATAGCCAGGTTCTGCTTCACGCACTGGCGACTTCCGAACTCACACCCGCTGCGTTGGTTGATCCAATTGCGCGAACGTATATCGCCCAGCAACCGTTCACTCCCGAACAAATGGAGGAAGAATTGGAAGACGTGGACAGTGGCGCGGGTATCAGCAAGGCCCTTGGGCGCCCCGCTTGGTTGCAAGACCCTTTGTATGAAAGCCCTCGCTACTATTTCTTGGCTCAACTCACCGACGCCGACATTGCAAAAATCAGCCCTAGTCACGAAGGAATATTCGGTGGAGGTATCGGCTATGTGTTCGCCGATAATCGAGCGAAAAAGCTGAAGGAAGGGGATGTGGGCGGCTATTTCCTAGTTCAATTCACCTGAGGGCACCGGGTATAAACAACGACGAAATGAACAGTCTTAGCAGGGTACGTACGAAACGGTAGGGCAACCCCAGATAAAAACTGACAGGCGCCCCCCAAAGCTTTTTCATTACAGGGTGCACTAAAGGGGACAAATTATTTAAATCAAACAAATCAAATACATTCTCCCCCTTCAACGCTTTAACCCTTCACGTAAAAAACCTAGTCAGCTTCTGCTTGCTTCTGCTTAAGTGTCACTAATGTGTTGATCATTATGTTCATAAAAGCATAGCGTTTTTCGATGGTCTGCATACGCGACTCATCAGTCGGCGCCTCCGATGAATCAGGCGCCACATAAGGCGTGTAGATAAGTCCGTAGCGCTTGGCGAGCTCCTGCATTTGGCTTTCTATCGCGTCCATCCGCTTCTCAAGATTGGTCAAACGCCCCTGTGTGTCCTTTGGCGCGTCAGGGCTAGCTTCGACAGCGTTCGCGTCTGGGCCTTCGTTGATAAAAATAATGCTGTTGGTCAACGTTTCAGTCTTTATTTCAGCGCCTGTGAGACTCGCCTGCATTTTTTGCTCTTGCGTCGCAGCAGGATCTACGGTTCCCTTCGTGCCATCTGGGTTCTTTACTTGCGCCCCAGGCATTTTAGACTGGGCGTCAATCTTTTCCGCCAGGCCTTTCGAAACTAATTGCTGCCCCACAGTAAAGGAGCTACTGACAAAGTTACTGACCACTGAACTTAAAAAAGTATCACGCATCGTCTTCACGATTGGAGGAGAAGCCGGTGGGAAGGCATTTGGCAAAGCTGCAATGTCGTTACCGGTACCGACTGCCGCGCTTGGGCCGTTCGATCCGCCTGTAAGCTTTGGCTTCTGCTTGAGCGTTGACCCTGGATTATTCCTGTTTTCTGTCTGGTTCTTTTGCTCTGTATTGCTCCTGTGTTCTTTCTGGTTCTTTTGCCCTGTAGCGCTCTTGTTTTCTGTCTTGTTCTCTTGCCCTGTAGTGCTCTTGTTTTCTGTCTTGTTCTCTTGCCCTGTATTACTCTTGTATTCTGTCTTTTTATTTTTATCAGTTTTAGAGCCGCCGCCCCTTCTGGGGTTAAACCTTCCACTCGCGCGCCTGGTTCTAGTGAGAATCTCTTCAGGGCTTGCTTCAGGATACTGGGAGCGCCCCTTGCCGATGCTGGAGTTCAGTTCAACATTCGGGTCTTCCGCAACCGCTCGGGTATTACCTGACGTCGAGGGCGTCATGGTTTCCACCTTCTTATCGTCAGGTGCCGGGATGCGGAACGGAACATGAGTTTGGCCGACGCTTTGCATATATACACCTCTAAAAGTTAGTTTAGAGAGCGATCCCTGCCTTCCAAAAGTCTATGTGTCCATAGCGCAAATATGGTTCCAACCTCAGCGGATAAACCTACAACTTTGACCAAATACAACCTCTGCCGTGATTTTTTATAAGGGCGATAGAGGCCATTTCTTATATTTCACCCTCACACTTTCCGGCGCCCAACAAAAATGGGCACCCGACCCCGTCGGCGTGCCCATTTTCTTTACCGCCCCGCCTCCCTTCGAGACGGTACCGCTTAACTTACGGGTTGACGCTGTCTTTGAGCGACTTGCCCGGCTTGAACGCTACGGTGTTGCTCGCCTTGATTTTCACTGGCTCACCGGTTTGCGGGTTTTTGCCGGTGCGGGCGCCGCGGTGGCGTTGCAGGAAAGTGCCGAAGCCGACCAGGGTGACGCTGTCTTTGCGGTGCAGGGCGCCGGTGATTTCTTCGAGGACGGCGTTGAGGACGCGGTTGGCCTGTTCTTTGGTGAGATCGGCTTTTTCAGCGATGGCGGCTGCGAGTTCTGGTTTACGCATATGTGAAGCCTCTTTGACGGTTTTTTGTTGTTATGTCCGTGCTGCTCTCTGGTGGAGCAGCGCCAAGGCGCCGCAGGCTCTACTCTGCGGCAGACGGGAGTGAGGATGGCATGCCCTCGGGCGCCGCGCCAGTCTCGCGGCGGCCTTTCTGGGGGCATGAACGTGATGTTTGCGACAGAACGGGCGGTATTTACGCCAGCAGCGGCGGAAGTTCTTTGTTCAGCGCCAGTTTTTCCATGACGGCGCTGCCGGTCAACGCATAACCCAGCAGGCGGCCGCTGGCATCGCGGCACAGGGCCTTGATGTCGGCACCCTGCCCTTCGACGCTCCACACGCCTTCCGTGCCCCGTGGCGCAGGTGATACCACCAGCGGGCACACCGGGGTTTTCACGGTGATGGGCATCGGCCCATAGCTCACCGCCGTGGCATTGCCGGCCAGGGTTTGCGCCAGGGCGCGGGCGCAGCTCATCAGCGGCATCACGTACAACAGGTTCAGGCCATCGACCTCGGCGCAGTCGCCCAGGGCATAGATATTGGCGTGGGAGGTCTTGAGGTGGCGGTCCACCATGATCCCGCGGTTGATTTGCAGGCCGGCCGCTGCGGCCAGGTCTACACGCGGGCGTAGGCCAATGGCAGACACCACCAGGTCACAGTGGATCACTTCGCCGTCCGACAGGTGCGCTTCAAGGCCATCAGCCGTGCGTTGCAGGCGATTGAGCACCGGGCCCAGGCGGAAGCGCGCGCCGATGCCTTCCAGCCCGGCTTGCACCGCTGCGGCTGCCGCCGGGTGCAGCAGGGTCGGCATGACTTGCTCACACGGCGCAACCAGGTCTATTTCATAGCCGCCCAGAATCAGATCATTGGCAAACTCACAACCGATCAGGCCGGCGCCGAGCAGCAGCACGCGCCGTTTGCCGGCTGCGGCAGCACGAAAGCGCGCGTAGTCTTCCAGGTCGTTGATCGGGAAAATCAAATCAGCCGCATCGCCTTCGACCGGTACGCGCACGGTTTCTGCGCCCCAGGCCAGCACCAGATCGCGATAGCTCACCGCTTCCTCGCCGATCCACAGGCGCTTGTGGCCTGGGTCGATGCCGCTGATACGGGTATGGGTGCGTACCTGGGCCTTGAGTTGCTCGGCCATGGCGCCGGGTTCGGCCATGCTCAGGCCATCGGCTTCCTTGTTCTTGCCAAAGCCGGTGGAGAGCATGGGCTTGGAGTAGGAGCGCCCGTCATCAGCAGTGATCAGCAGCAACGGGGTCTCGCTGTCGAGCTTGCGAAACTCCCGGGCGACGTTGTAACCGGCCAATCCTGTGCCGATGATCACGACAGGTGCGTTCATTCCTTTCTCCTTGTAGTACGTTTCTTAAATTCGGGATTACGCGATTTCGATCATTTCGAAGTCCGACTTACCCACGCCGCAGTCCGGGCACAGCCAGTCTTCCGGGACGTCCTGCCACAGAGTGCCTGGTGCAATACCGTCATCCGGCCAGCCGTCCGCTTCGTTGTAAATAAGGCCACAGACGATACATTGCCACTTCTTCATTACGTGCTTCCTCAGGTTCAGGCGTGTTGGCCGACGGTCGATGGATCCAGCGTTGCCGCGCGGCTCAGGGCGTTTTGTACTGATCGGGGCCGGCAGATGCAAGCACGTTCGACGCAAACGACGGGTTTGGCACGGCAAAAGCCCAGGGTGCCATGGTAAGCTCGCCGCCTCTTTTGCTGCCAATACTGACTCACCGTGCCGCACTCAATCGCCCTTCCCGATGCTTGCCAATGGCTGACCCAGAGCCTTCTGAGCCCCTTGCCCACGCCCTTGACCCTCAATTGGCTGTTTGACGAAGGCTCGCTGACGCGACGGCTGACGTGGCTGTCCAACGAGGGTTTCAGCGTGACGCCGCTGTTCGAAGGCTGGCAACCGTTGCGCGACGACGAATGTGCCGCCCTGGACCTGCCGCCGGCCAGTATCGGTTGGGTACGCGAGGTGTATTTGCGCGGGCACGGCCAGCCTTGGGTGTTCGCCCGCAGCGTGGCGGCCCGTAGTGCCTTGCAGGGCGATGGGCTGCACATGGACGAGTTGGGCAGCCGTTCGCTCGGCGAGTTGCTGTTCTGCGACCGCGCCTTTACCCGCCAGGCCATTGAAGTGTGTCACTACCCTCGTGCCTGGCTGCCGACAGCGGACCAGGCCGATAATCTGTGGGCGCGCCGCTCGCGCTTCGACCGCGGGGCGCTGAGCGTGTTGGTGGCGGAAGTCTTCCTGCCGAGTTTCTGGCACGCGCTGCATGATCATCCGGAGAACTGCTGATGTACCAACGTCTGCTCAAGTCCTTGAACCGCCTGAACCCCAGGGCCTGGGATTTCATTCAGTTGACGCGCATGGACAAACCCATCGGCATCTACCTGCTGCTGTGGCCGACACTGTGGGCTCTGTGGATCGCCGGCAAGGGTTCGCCGTCGCTGATCAATATCGTGATTTTCGTGCTGGGCGTGATACTCACCCGGGCCGGCGGCTGCGTGATCAATGACTGGGCCGACCGCAAGGTCGATGGCCATGTGAAACGCACCGAGCAACGCCCGCTGGTGAGCGGCAAGATCAGCTCGAAAGAAGCGCTGGTGTTTTTTGCCGTGCTGATGGGCATCAGTTTCCTGCTGGTGCTGCTGACCAACGCCAGCACTATCTTGCTGTCCCTGGGCGGCCTGGCACTGGCGGCGAGCTACCCGTTCATGAAGCGCTACACCTATTACCCCCAAGTGGTGCTGGGCGCGGCGTTTTCCTGGGGCATGCCGATGGCGTTTACCGCCGAGACCGGCCATTTGCCTGCCACCGCGTGGCTGCTGTACATCGCCAACCTGTTGTGGACGGTGGGCTACGACACCTATTACGCCATGACCGACCGCGATGACGACTTGAAGATCGGGGTGAAATCCACCGCGATTCTATTTGGCGATGCCGACCGCGTGATCATTCTCACCCTGCAAGGCCTGGCGCTGGCGTGCCTGTTGCTGGCCGGCGCGCGGTTCGAGCTGGGCGGGTGGTTCCACCTGGGGTTGCTGGCGGCAGCGGGCTGTTTTGTCTGGGAGTTCTGGTACACGCAGGACAGGGACCGCATGAAGTGCTTCAAGGCGTTCTTGCATAACCACTGGGCGGGGTTGGCGATTTTTGTCGGGATTGTGGTGGATTACGCGGTTCGCTGAGGATTCTGTGGTGACTATTAGGACGCCATCGCAGGCAAGCCAGCTCCCACATTTTGATTGTATTCGCACATCAAAAAAAATGTGGGAGGGGGCTTGCCCCGATGGAGTCAGCAGCGCCGCAGACTTAAGGCTTGATGATGTGCCAAACGCCACCCTTGCCATCACCGGTCTTATCACCGGCTTTCTTGTCGTCCTTGTAGGTGTAGACAGGGTCGCCTTTGTAGGCCCACTGGCTGGTCTGATCGTCGCGGGTGATCACCGTCCAATCGCCGGTCTTGGTGTCGGTGGATTCTGCCTTCAGCGGGGGCCAGTTGGTCGCGCACTGGTCCTTGCACGCCGATTTGCCATCGGCGTCCTTGTCAAAGGTGTAGAGCGTCATCCCTTTGTGATCCACCAACATCCCGTCTTTAGTCATCGCCGGCTCTGCCGCAAACGCCAGGCCTGGCAGCGCCAACACCGCAGATACCAGCAGGGCTTTCCAGGAAACAGTGCTGTAAGTCATCGGAACCTTCCTTTTGTGGTTGTCAGGATTCGGACCCAAAGGGTAGTCCAGAGTGCCGTTAATTGCCCAAGCGACTAAATTACTGTCACACGACTGCAATAATTCCGTTATCTAATGCGGCGCAAGACAGTTAAATGACAAGAGGATTTTGAGCATGGTTGGCAGGAGCATTCTGATTGTTGACGACGAAGCGCCCATTCGCGAGATGATCGCCGTTGCGTTGGAAATGGCCGGCTATGACTGCCTGGAGGCGGAAAACTCCCAACAGGCCCACGCCATTATCGTCGACCGCAAGCCGGACCTGATCCTGCTCGACTGGATGCTGCCCGGCACCTCGGGCATCGAATTGGCCCGCCGTCTCAAGCGTGACGAGCTGACCGGGGATATCCCGATCATCATGCTCACTGCCAAGGGCGAAGAGGACAACAAGATCCAGGGCCTGGAAGTCGGCGCCGATGACTACATCACCAAGCCGTTTTCCCCCAGGGAGCTGGTGGCGCGTCTCAAAGCCGTGCTGCGCCGCGCCGGCCCGACCGATGGCGAAGCGCCTATCGAAGTCGATGGCCTGATTCTGGACCCGATCAGCCACCGCGTGACCATCGACGGCAAGCCTGCGGAGATGGGACCGACCGAATACCGCCTGCTGCAATTCTTCATGACCCACCAGGAGCGCGCCTACACCCGTGGCCAACTGCTCGACCAGGTGTGGGGCGGCAACGTCTATGTGGAAGAGCGCACGGTGGATGTGCATATCCGCCGCCTTCGCAAAGCCTTGGGCGATGCGTACGAGAATCTGGTACAAACCGTGCGCGGCACCGGCTATCGGTTTTCTACCAAAGGCTGAGCCAGCCGTTTCGTGACTTAATCGCCTGACTTAAACAGCTGACAAGGACGCATGTTCAAGTGAATCAAAACTGGCATGGCACCCTGATCCGCCACATGCTCTTGCTGGTTACCGGCTGCCTGCTGGTGGGGCTGGTCAGCGGCTACTACGGCTGGAGCCTGGCCGCGGGCATTGCCTTGTACCTGGGCTGGACCCTCAAGCAGCTGCTGCGCCTGCATGAATGGCTGCGCCAGCACAAACCCGATGAAGCACCGCCCGATGGCTACGGCCTGTGGGGCGAGGTGTTCGACAGCATCTATCACCTGCAACGCCGCGACCAACGGGTACGCGGCCGCCTGCAAGCGGTGATCGACCGGGTGCAGGAGTCCACCGCCGCGCTCAAGGACGCGGTGATCATGCTCGACAGCGACGGCAACCTGGAATGGTGGAACCGTGCCGCCGAGACCCTGCTGGGCCTCAAGACGCCCCAGGACAGCGGCCAGCCGGTGACCAACCTGGTGCGTCACCCGCGCTTCAAGGAATACTTCGAGCAGGACAACTACGAAGAAGCCCTGGAAATCCCCTCGCCCACCAACGACCGCGTGCGCATCCAGCTGTACCTGACCCGCTATGGCAACAACGAGCACTTGATGCTGGTGCGCGACGTGACCCGTATCCACCAGCTGGAACAGATGCGCAAAGACTTCGTGGCCAACGTCTCCCACGAGCTGCGCACGCCGTTGACGGTGATCTGCGGCTACCTGGAGACGTTGCTCGACAACGTCGACGAGATCAACCCGCGCTGGAGCCGCGCCCTGCAACAGATGCAGCAGCAAGGCTCACGCATGCAGACCCTGCTCAACGACCTGCTGTTGCTGGCCAAGCTTGAAGCCACGGACTACCCCTCAGACAACCACCCCGTGGCCGTGCAGAGCCTGTTGCAGACGATCAAGAACGATGCTCAGGCCCTCTCGGGCGAACGCGGGCAGCAGATCACGCTGGAGGCCGACCCCACCGTATTGCTCAAGGGCAGCGAGGGCGAACTACGCAGCGCCTTCTCCAACCTGGTGTTCAACGCGGTGAAGTACACCCAGGACAAGGGCAATATCCGCATTCGCTGGTGGGCCGACGAGCACGGCGCGCACCTGAGTGTGCAGGACTCGGGGATCGGTATCGACGCCAAGCACCTGCCGCGCCTGACCGAACGCTTCTACCGGGTCGACTCCAGCCGCAATTCCAACACCGGCGGCACCGGGCTGGGCCTGGCCATCGTCAAGCATGTGCTTCTGCGCCACCGGGCCCGTCTGGAAATCAGCAGCGTGCTGGGGCATGGCAGTACGTTTACCTGCCATTTTCCGCCGGCGCAGGTAAGCCGTTCGCGAGCGGTCGAGGCCGATGATTAAGTTGAAGTGAGCACGGCCCACTGTGGGAGCTGGCTTGCCTGCGATGGCGGCGGGTCAGCCAAATCATCGGTAGCAGGCAGACCGCCATCGCAGGCAAGCCAGCTCCCACATGGGTTCTGCGACACGACTTTGCAGCCCCGCCCGGCAGCGGGCACTAGGCAAGCGCCCCGTCAGCCGCTACATTGGCCGACTTGTGCCTGCCTTTCAGGCCCACCTGTCACCCCTTATTGAACACACGGAACCTGCAAAACCCCATCATGGACCCTTCCCCTGGCATTACCCTCGCTACACTCTTCGCCGATTTCGGCATGATTCTTTTTGCACTGATCCTGGTACTGCTCAACGGTTTCTTCGTTGCGGCGGAATTTGCCATGGTCAAATTGCGCGCCACCCGCGTCGAGGCCATTGCCCACAAAAACGGCTGGCGCGGGCAGATCCTGCGTACCGTGCACAGCCAGCTCGACGCCTACCTGTCGGCTTGCCAGTTGGGTATCACCCTGGCGTCCCTGGGCTTGGGCTGGGTCGGTGAACCGGCCTTTGCGCACATCCTCGAGCCGATGCTGGGCGCGGTCGGCGTGCAGTCGCCAGAAGTGATCAAGGGCGTGTCGTTCTTTGCCGCCTTCTTCGTAATTTCCTACCTGCACATCGTGGTCGGTGAGTTGGCCCCCAAATCCTGGGCGATTCGCAAACCCGAACTGCTGTCGCTGTGGACGGCCGTGCCGCTGTACCTGTTCTACTGGGCAATGTACCCGGCCATCTACCTGCTCAACGCCAGTGCCAACGCCATTCTGCGCATCGCTGGCCAAGGCGAGCCTGGCCCGCACCATGAGCACCATTACAGCCGCGAAGAACTCAAGCTGATCCTGCACTCCAGCCGTGGCCAGGACCCCAGCGACCAAGGCATGCGCGTACTGGCCTCCGCCGTGGAAATGGGCGAGCTGGAAGTGGTGGATTGGGCCAACTCCCGGGAAGACCTGGTGACCCTGGACTTCAACGCCCCGCTCAAGGAAATCCTCGCGCTGTTCCGTCGTCACAAATTCAGCCGTTACCCGGTGTATGACGCGGTGCGCAACGAGTTTGTCGGCTTGCTGCACATCAAGGATTTGCTGCTGGAGCTGGCGGCCCTGGACCATATCCCCGAATCGTTCAACCTGGCCGAATTGACCCGCCCGCTGGAACGCGTATCGCGGCATATGCCTTTGTCGCAACTGCTGGAGCAGTTCCGCAAAGGCGGCGCGCACTTCGCCCTGGTGGAAGAAGCCGACGGCAAGATCATCGGCTACCTGACCATGGAAGACGTGCTGGAAGTACTGGTGGGCGATATCCAGGACGAACACCGCAAGGCCGAGCGCGGCATCCTCGCCTACCAGCCCGGCAAATTGCTGGTACGTGGCGACACGCCATTGTTCAAGGTGGAACGCCTGCTGGGCGTCGACTTGGACCACATCGAAGCCGAAACCCTGGCCGGCCTGATCTACGACACGCTCAAGCGCGTGCCGGAAGAGGAAGAAGTGCTGGAAGTTGAAGGCTTGCGGATCATCATCAAGAAGATGAAAGGGCCGAAGATCGTGTTGGCCAAGGTCTTGCTGCTCGACTGACTGTAGAGCCGGGCACCTCCTGTAGGAGCGAGCTTGCTCGCGAAAAACGCACAGGCGCCGCGTTTATTCACGACGCACGCGTTATCGTTGACGTTTTTCGCGAGCAAGCTCGCTCCTACAGGGGGCAGCGCTTTACGCACCCGGCACGAAATGCTTCTGCGCCGTGCCACGGGCGATCAGGCGGGAAATGTAGTCCAGCTTCTGCGCATCCTGGTCGATAAAGCGGAAGGTCAGTTGCAACCAGTCGCTGTCGGGCTTGGGCTCGTAGGCGACGATGGCGTGCAGGTAGCCGTTAAGCCGTGCGACTTCCGCGTTGTCGCCCTGCTCAAGGTCGAGCACGGCGCTTTCCAGCACCTGAGGCAGGACCTCGCCACGCTTCACCACCAGCAACGCCTCCTTGATGCTCAGGGCCTTGATCACGCATTGCTGGGTGCCGCTTGCGAGGCGCAACTGGCCCTGACCGCGACTGCCAGCCGGCGCCGCTGCTGCGGGGGCCTTGACTGGCGGGGTGTTGAGCAGACCTTTGCTGGGCGCCGCCACCGGCGCCGGCTTGACCGCTTCGGGTTTGCCGCCGGTCAGGGCGCTCAGGGAGTCGTTGCCGAAGGCTGAGTTCATCTTGGTCGGCGCGCTGGCAATCAGCGCATCGAGGCGACCGATCTTGTGCAGGGCCTGTTTGACCTTGTTCAGCAACTGCTCGTTGGTGAACGGCTTGCTCACGTAGCCGGAAACGCCCGCCTGAATCGCCTGCACCACGTTTTCCTTGTCGCCACGGCTAGTCACCATCACGAACGGCATGGCCTTCAGGTGCGCCTGCTCGCGGCACCAGGTCAACAGCTCAATGCCGGACATTTCCGGCATTTCCCAGTCACACAGCACCAGGTCGAAGGTTTCGCGCATCAGGATGGATTGCGCCTTTTTGCCGTTCACCGCATCTTCGATCTTGATTCCGGGGAAGTAATTGCGCAGGCACTTCTTCACCAGGTCGCGAATAAACGAGGCGTCATCCACCACCAACACACTGACTTTACTCATCGACCCTTCATCCTATAAAAACGTCTGCAAAACGCCTGACTGATGGCATTTTGCCAAAACTCGCGGGTCACAGAAGGACTTTATGGCGCCTGCTGTGCAAAAAATTCAGATGCCACAAACGAAAACGCCCGGCCAGAGGCCGGGCGTTAATTTCTCGGGCAACCTTACTTATCGTCAGATTCGCCCGAAACATTAGGGATTAGATCAGCAGTGCCTTCAACTTCGGCCTTCATGCGCTTGAGGCCCATGTGCCGCACGTCGGTGCCGCGCACCAGATAAATCACCAATTCCGAGATATTGCGCGCATGGTCGCCGATACGCTCCAGGGAACGCAGCACCCAAATGATGTTCAAGACCCGCGAGATCGAGCGCGGATCTTCCATCATGTAAGTGGCCAGCTCGCGCAGCGCGGTCTTGTATTCGCGGTCGATGATCTTGTCGTACTGGGCCACCGACAACGCCAGTTCGGCGTCAAAGCGGGCGAAGGCGTCGAGGGCATCACGCACCATGTTGCGCACCTGATCACCGATATGGCGCACTTCCACGTAGCCACGAGGGGCTTCACCCTCTTCGCACAGCTGGATGGCACGGCGGGCAATCTTGGTGGCTTCGTCACCGATGCGCTCCAGGTCGATCACCGACTTGGAAATGCTGATGATCAAACGCAGGTCCGAGGCCGCCGGCTGGCGGCGGGCAAGAATGCGCAGGCACTCTTCGTCGATATTGCGTTCCATCTGGTTGATCTGCTCGTCAATCTCGCGCACCTGCTGGGCCAGGCCCGAGTCGGCCTCGATCAGCGCGGTGACCGCATCGTTGACTTGCTTCTCCACCAGCCCGCCCATCGCCAGGAGGTGGCTGCGCACTTCCTCAAGCTCGGCATTGAACTGCGCGGAGATGTGGTGGGTAAGGCCTTCTTTGCTAATCATGTTGGCGTCCTTGGAGCGTCCGGTAAGGTGCGGAGAACCGCAGCGTCAGTGCAATCAGAACCACAGCTTCCTAGCCGTAGCGACCGGTGATGTAGTCTTCGGTCTGCTTCTTCGCCGGATTGGTGAACAGGGTATCGGTATCGCCGAACTCCACCAGCTTGCCCATGTACATGAACGCGGTGTAGTCGGAAACCCGCGCCGCCTGTTGCATGTTGTGGGTCACGATGACGATGGTGAACTTGGACTTGAGCTCGTAGATCAGCTCTTCGACTTTCAGGGTAGAGATCGGGTCGAGGGCCGAGCACGGTTCGTCGAGCAGCAACACTTCCGGCTCTACGGCGATGGTACGGGCGATCACCAGACGCTGCTGCTGGCCGCCGGACAAGCCGAGTGCCGATTCGTGCAGGCGGTCCTTGACCTCGTCCCACAATGCCGCGCCCTTGAGCGCCCATTCAACCGCTTCGTCGAGGATGCGTTTCTTGTTGATGCCCTGGATACGCAGGCCATAGACCACGTTTTCGTAGATGGTCTTGGGGAACGGGTTGGGCTTCTGGAACACCATGCCCACGCGGCGACGCAGCTCGGCCACGTCTTCGCCCTTGCGGTAGATATTGGTGCCGTAGAGGTTGATTGCACCTTCTACACGGCAACCGTCCACCAGGTCATTCATGCGGTTGAAGGTACGCAACAACGTGGACTTGCCGCAGCCCGACGGGCCGATGAAGGCGGTCACGCGTTGCTTGGGGATGTTCATGCTGACATCGAACAGCGCCTGCTTGTCGCCGTAGTACAGGCTCAGGCCAGGGACTTCGATGGCCACGGTTTCCTGGGCCAGGCTCAGGCTCTGCTTGTCGCGACCCAGGGCAGACATGTTGATGCCGTGGGATTGGGTTTCGTGTTGCATGGGATGCTCCCTGTGCTACCAATTCATTTCGTTGAACCGCCGGGGCGGCTTACTCAAATTCTGTGCCTGACGCCGAGCCCTGTGGGAGCTGGCTTGCCTGCGATGCGAGCGGCGCGGTATTGCAGTAAAACCGCGGCGATGCCATCGCAGGCAAGCCAGCTCCCACATTGGATCGCATCAGCTGTCCAGCGCTTTGTATTTTTCGCGCAGGTGGTTACGAATCCACACCGCCGACAGGTTGAGCGTGGCGATCACCAGTACCAGCAGCAAGGCGGTGGCGTACACCAGTGGCCGTGCGGCTTCGACGTTGGGGCTCTGGAAGCCGACGTCATAAATATGGAAGCCCAGGTGCATGATCTTCTGGTCCAGGTGCAGGTACGGATAGTTACCGTCCAGCGGCAGCGACGGCGCCAGCTTCACTACACCCACCAGCATCAGGGGGGCCACCTCACCGGCGGCACGCGCCACGGCGAGGATCATGCCGGTCATCATCGCCGGGCTGGCCATCGGCAGCACGATCTTCCACAGCGTTTCCGCCTTGGTCGCGCCAAGTGCCAAGGAGCCTTCACGCACGGTGCGGGGAATGCGCGCCAAGCCTTCTTCAGTGGCCACGATCACCACCGGCACCGCCAGCAGCGCCAGGGTCAGCGAGGCCCAGAGCAGCCCCGGCGTGCCGAAGGTCGGCGCCGGCAGGGCTTCAGCGAAGAACAGACGGTCGACCGAGCCCCCCAATACATACACGAAGAAGCCCAGGCCGAACACGCCGTAGACGATGGCCGGTACACCGGCCAGGTTGTTCACAGCGATGCGGATGATGCGGGTCAAAGTGTTCTGCTTGGCGTACTCACGCAGGTACACCGCGGCCAGTACGCCAAACGGGGTCACGATCATTGCCATGATCAGGGTCATCATCACGGTGCCGAAGATGGCCGGGAAGATCCCGCCTTCGGTGTTGGCTTCCCGTGGGTCATCGCTTAAGAATTCCCAGACCTTGCTGAAGTAGAAGCCGATCTTGGTCATGGTGCCCATGGCGTTCGGCTGGTAGGCGTGCACCACTTTGCCGATGCCGATTTCCACTTCCTTGCCGTTGCCGTCACGCGCAGTGAGGGCGTCGCGGTTGAACTGTGCGTGCAGGTCGGCCAGACGCGCTTCGATGTCCTGATAGCGGGCGTTCAGCTCGGCGCGGTCGGCGTCCATGTCGGCCTGGGCGGCTGCGTCGAGCTTGCCTTCCAGTTCCAGTTTGCGACCGTGCAAGCGGATGCGCTCCAGGCCTGCGTTGATCGCGCCAATATCGGATTTTTCCAAGGTCTTGAGCTGAGCGGCGAGCTTGTTCACACGCTCGACACGCGCCTGCAGTTCTGGCCACGCAGCTTCGCCTTCAGCGATGACCTTGCCGTCCTGCTTGACGTTGACCAGGGTGCCGTAGAAGTTGCCCCACTCACGACGCTCGATGGCCATCAGGTTCGCAGGCTTGGTCTGGTCCTTCAGCCACTCGCCGACGATCCAGGTGAAGTCGTTGCCGTTCAGGTCGCGGTTGCCGACCTTGATCAGCTCACGGGTCATGAATTCCGGGCCTTGGTCCGGCACCGGCAGGCCCGCGCTTTTCAGGCGCTCACGCGGCACTTCTTCTTTCTGCACCACTTCGCCGATCACGATGTGGTTGGCCTGGCCTGGCACGTTATAGTTGGCCTGGATCAGGTCGGCCGGCCAGAAATGGCCCAGGCCCCGCACCGCAATCACAGCCAGCAAACCAATGGTCATGATGACCGCGATGGACACCGCGCCACCGCTGATCCAGACGCCGGGGGCGCCGCTCTTGAACCATCCATTCAGGGAGTTCTGTTTCACAGACTTCTACCTTTCTTAAAGCGACGAGTATTTCTTGCGCAGACGCTGACGAATCAGCTCGGCGAGGGTGTTCATGATGAAGGTGAACAACAGCAGCACCAGCGCCGAGAGGAACAGCACGCGGTAATGACTGCCGCCCACTTCCGACTCGGGCATCTCCACCGCAACGTTGGCCGCCAGGGTGCGCAGGCCCTCGAACAGGTTCATCTCCATCACCGGGGTGTTACCGGTTGCCATCAGTACGATCATGGTCTCGCCAACGGCGCGGCCCATGCCGATCATCAGCGCCGAGAAGATGCCCGGGCTGGCAGTGAGGATGACCACGCGGGTCATGGTCTGCCACGGCGTGGCGCCCAAGGCCAGGGAGCCCAGGGTCAGGCCGCGCGGCACGCTGAACACGGCGTCTTCGGCGATGGAGTAGATGTTCGGGATCACCGCAAAACCCATGGCCAGGCCGACCACCAACGCGTTGCGCTGGTCGTAGGTAATGCCCAGATCGTGGGAGATCCACATGCGCATGTCACCGCCGAAGAACCAGGTTTCCAGGTACGGGCTCATGTACAGCGAGAGCCAGCCCACGAACAGGATCACCGGGATCAGGATCGCGCTTTCCCAGCCATCGGGAACGCGTAGACGGATCGACTCAGGCAAGCGGCTGAAAACAAAACCGGCGACCAGAATGCCAATCGGCAACAGCATCAACAGGCTGAAAATGCCCGGCAGGTGCCCTTCCACATAAGGCGCCAGGAACAGGCCGGCGAAGAAACCGAGGATCACCGTCGGCATGGCTTCCATCAGCTCGATCACCGGCTTGACCTTGCGGCGCAGGCTCGGTGCCATGAAGTAAGCGGTGTAGATCGCTGCGGCAACCGCCAGTGGCGCCGCCAGCAGCATGGCGTAGAACGCGGCCTTCAAGGTACCGAAGGTCAGCGGGGCCAGGCTCATCTTGGGTTCAAAATCAGTGTTGGCGGCCGTGGACTGCCAGACGTATTTAGGTTCGTCGTAGTTTTCGTACCAGACCTTGCTCCACAACGCGCTCCACGACACTTCCGGGTGCGGGTTATCGAGCAACAACGGTTGCAGCTTGCCGCCCGCCTCGACGATCACACGGTTGGCCCGTGGCGACATGCCGAACAGGCCCTGGCCGTCGACCACCGGGTCCACCAGCAAAGTGCGGTGGGCGGTGCTGTGGAACACGCCGAACTGGCCAGCAGCATCCAGGGCCGTGAAGCCTTTGCGGCGCTCTTCAGCGCTGATTTCGACGATGGGCGCAGTGCCCATCTGGAAGGTGCGGATCTGCTTCAGGCGCTGTTCGCCATCCGGGTCGCGGGCCATGAACCACTGGGCCAGGCCGCCTTTGGAGTTACCCAGGATCAGCGAGATGCCGCCAACCAACTGGGTGCTGGCGGTGATTTCGGTGTCGGCGTCTTCCAGCAGTTTGTAGCGACCGTTGAGGCTTTTGTCGCGCAGGCTGAAAACGTCGGCCAGGGCACGGCCGTTGATCACGTACAGCCACTGCTGGCGTGGGTCGATGAAGATCGCCTTCACCGGCTCGGTCATCTGCGGCAGCTCGACACGCTTCTGCTCGCTGGTGACTTCGCCGGTCATCATGTTTTCTTCGCGGCTCAGGGTCAGCACATTCAAATGCGAACCAGCGGAACCGGCCACCACCAGGGAGGTGTCGGTGGCATTGAGCGCGACGTGTTCCAGCGCGCGTCCGGCGTCATCCAGCACGATCGGCGTTTCGCCGTAGGGGTATTCGATCGCCGGGGTGATGGTCTTCTTGCCGTCCGGGTACGACACCTTATAGGTGTGGCGGAACACCAAAGACTGGCCATTGGACAAGCCGAGGATCACCAGCGGGCTGCCCGGCTGGTCTTCACCAATGGAAGCAACGCTGGTACCGGCCGGGAGCGGCAGGTCGACACGCTTGAGCTCGGCACCGGTGTCCACGGCGAAGAACAGCGCCTGGCCCGTGTCGGAAACCCGCATGGCGACCTGGTTCTGTTCTTCGAGGGAGATCATCAACGGCTTGCCGGCGTCTTGCATCCAGGCCGGCGTCAACGCGTCTTCCTTGGTCAACGAGGCGCCCTGGAACAGCGGCGCGACCACGTAGGCGAGGAAGAAGAAGATCAGGGTAATGGCAGCCAGCACGGCGAGGCCGCCGACCAGCACATACCAACGGGTGAAGCGATCCTTGAGCGCGCGGATGCGGCGCTTGCGTTGCAGCTCAGGCGTATTGAAATCAATGCGCTTGGGAGGGGAAGTCGTCGTCATGGTGGAATTGGCCAGATCATTCATGCGCACACCCTAGCGATCCTGTATGACAGAAAGATGACAGTGCAGTGACGCAACAAATCCGCCGCGAAGCAGGGCTGGCAGCGGATAAAAAATTAGGAGTTTCTGTAGGAGCGAGCTTGCTCGCGAAGATCGTTAACGATAACGCGCCGTTTCTGAATAAACGCGGTGTTCTATCGTCTTTCGCGAGCAAGCTCGCTCCTACAGAAAGGCTGGTTTTACCCAGCCCAGCTACTTAGTTGCCTTCTTTCAGACCCAGGTCAGCCAGGGCCTTGGCGGCGACTTTGGCTGGCAGTGGGATGTAGCCGTCTTTGACCACCACTTCCTGGCCCTGCTTGGACAGCACCAGCTTCACGAACTCAGCTTCCAGCGGCGCCAGTGGCTTGTTCGGGGCTTTGTTGACGTACACGTAGAGGAAACGCGACAGCGGATACTTGCCGTTCAGGGCGTTTTCTTCGGAGTCTTCGATGTAGTCAGTGCTGCCTTTCTTGGCCAGTGGCACAGTCTTCACGCTGGCGGTCTTGTAGCCGATACCCGAGTAACCGATGCCGTTCAGCGAGGAGCTGATCGACTGCACGACCGAAGCCGAGCCCGGTTGTTCGTTCACGTTTGGCTTGTAGTCGCCTTTGCACAGGGCTTCTTCCTTGAAGTAGCCGTAGGTGCCGGATACCGAGTTACGCCCGAACAGTTGCACTGGCTTGTTGGCCAGGTCGCCGGTCACGCCCAGGTCGCCCCAGGTTTTCACATCGGCTTTGGCGCCGCACAGACGCGTCGAGGAGAAGATGGCGTCGACCTGTTCCATGGTCAGGTGCTGGATCGGGTTGTCCTTGTGCACAAATACTGCCAGGGCATCCACGGCAACCGGGATAGCGGTTGGCTTGTAGCCGTACTTCTGCTCGAAGGCTGCCAGTTCGGTGTCCTTCATCTTGCGGCTCATCGGGCCCAGGTTGGAGGTGCCTTCAGTCAACGCAGGTGGCGCAGTGGCAGAGCCGGCAGCTTGAATCTGGATGTTGACGTTCGGGTATTCCTTTTTGTAACCCTCAGCCCACAGGGTCATCAGGTTAGCCAGGGTATCGGAACCGACGCTGGACAGGTTGCCCGACACACCAGTGGTCTTGACGTAAGCCGGGATTGCCGGATCAACACCAGCGGCCACCGCGTTGGCGGTCGCAACGCCAGCAGCGACAAAAGTCATTGCCGCCATCAAACGTTTCAGTTTCATGCCTTGCTCCTAGCAGATAGGGATAATTGGATCGGGGCCAAGTATCGGCAGGCCGTGTGAACACTCTATGTCTGGAATATGACAATTAGATGAAAGGCCACTATCTGAATGTGCAGGCTTCAGCGGCCGCGTTTCCACAGATACCCGCCCACCAGCATCCCCATCACACACAGGACAGCCACGTAGTAAGCCGGGCCCATCGGGCTCTCCTTCATTAGCAGCGACACCGCCAATGGCGTCAACCCGCCGAACACGGCATAAGCAACGTTGTAGGAGAACGACAGACCGCTGAAGCGCACCACCGGCGGGAAGGCTTTGACCATCACGTAGGGCACCACACCGATGGTGCCGACAAACAGGCCAGTCAACGCATACAACGGGAACAGCCAGTCCGGGTGGGCCATCAGGCTGTGATACAGCGTCCAGGAAGTCGCCAGCAGCAGTGCGCAACCGGTAACCAGCACGCGGCCGGCGCCAAAACGGTCGGCCAGCGCACCCGAGGCGATGCAACCCAGGCTCAGGGTTACGATGGCCAGGCTGTTGGCTTGCAGCGCAACCGTAGGGCTGAAGTGGTAGATGGTTTGCAGCACGGTCGGGGTCATCAGGATCACCACCACCACGCCAGCCGACAGCAGCCAGGTCAGCAGCATCGACAACACAATGGCGCCACGGTGATCGCGCAACACGGCGCGCAACGGCAGCTCAGCGGCCAGGCTCTTGCGTTGCTGCATCTCGGCGAAGATCGGGGTTTCATGCAGCCAGCGACGCAGGTACACCGACAGCAAGCCGAATACGCCGCCGAGCAGGAACGGGATCCGCCAGGCGTAATCGGAGACCTGCTCCGGCGTATAGGCCGTATTAATGGCGGTGGCTACCAGCGAGCCCAGCAGAATACCGGCGGTGAGGCCACTCGTCAGGGTGCCGCAGGCGTAGCCGATGTGGCGCGGCGGGACGTGCTCGGAGACGAACACCCAAGCGCCCGGTACTTCGCCGCCAATCGCCGCGCCCTGGATGATGCGCATCAGCAGCAACAGGACCGGTGCCCACAGGCCGATCTGCGCGTAGGTGGGCAGCAGGCCCATGATCAGGGTCGGCACGGCCATCATGAAGATGCTCAGGGTGAACATCTTCTTGCGGCCCAGCAGGTCACCGAAGTGCGCCATGATGATGCCGCCCAGAGGGCGCGCCAGGTAGCCGGCCGCGAAGATGCCGAAGGTCTGCATCATGCGCAGCCATTCGGGCATGTCGACAGGGAAGAACAGTTTCCCGACCACGGTGGCGAAAAACACGAAAATGATGAAGTCGTAGAACTCCAGCGCCCCACCCAGGGCAGACAGCGACAGGGTTTTGTAGTCGTTGCGGTTAAGCGGTCGTGCGGGCGGCGCAATGCTTGAAGGCACTGTGGTCATGGCAAGGCTTCTCTTATTAGTCAGATCAGGAATCCGCAACAGCGTGGGTTTGCGCCTGGCAGGTCCGGCACGATAGCAAATTGCCCGGAAAAGCACAGTCCAAACCCTTGCGCCGCATCAGCGCCACCTCGCAAGCATCCCCACTTACGAAGCGACTTATTCCCTTTCCGAATTATTATGGGGGCCGAAAACGCCATCAGATACTGACGGCCAGCGCTAAAAAGAAACAATGGTCAAACCCCTCAAGTTGGATGACTGTTTTGGCCAATTTTTTGACGCCTGGAAACACCTCTATATAGATGCACAAAATCAGGAGCAGATGGTCGTCGCGCAGGCTATCGACCGATATACTCCCAGCCCTGCACCTGTCTATTGCGTGGAAGTTGCGCGAAACCGTCGTTGGCACCGGCCAGCCGATTTCGCAGAGTTTCCCTCAAGGCGCCTTTCGAAAAACGTGACGAACGTAGTATGTTCGGGGCTGAATCGTTTTTCCAAGACGGCTATTCACCGATTACATAGTCCAAGAGTCACGGGTCAGAGGCACCCCCGGCATGATCGAACTCGAACAAGAAGATCCTATCCCGCAAGGCGATCTCGCCCTGCAAATCACCGCGCTTCCGCGTGAAACCAACGGCTTTGGCGATATCTTCGGCGGCTGGCTGGTCGCGCAGATGGACCTGGCCGGCACGGCAATGGCCAGCAAGGTCGCCGGTGGGCGCGTGGCCACCGTGGCCATTGATCGCATGGCGTTCCTGGTGCCGGTGGCCGTGGGCGCGCAGCTTTCCTTCTATACCCAGGCCCTGGAAATCGGCCGCAGCTCGATCCAGATGATGGTCGAAGTGTGGAGCGACGATCCGTTGTCCAGCGAATGGCGCAAGGTGACCGAAGCCGTATTTGTGTTCGTCGCCATCGATGGCAGCGGCCGCACGCGCTCGGTACCGTCACGGGCGCGTTAAACCTCGCTGGGTTTTAACGGTCAATTGCCCCATTGCCTGCCACTAAGAGAGCTTTGTCATGCCTACGCCCCACGTTGAGACGGTAAAAATCGACGAGCTGGACTGCTGGCGCATCCGCCACAACGGTGCCGAGTTGATGGTGGCCCAACAGGGTGCGCATATCTTCAGTTACCAGCGCGAGGGCGAACAGCCGCTGATCTGGCCGAACCCTGAGGCCGTGTACAAGCAGGGCAAAGGCATTCGTACCGGCGTACCGGTGTGTTGGCCGTGGTTCGGGGTGTTCGACCGCAACCCGCAAAGCGTCAAAGCCATGCGCCAGAGCGATCAGCCTGCCGGCGCCCACGGTTTTGTGCGCACCGCGCGTTGGGAGCTGACCACCACCGAACTCGACGGCCAGACGCTGCGAGTGGACCTGGTATTGCCGGTGCCGGCGGGCGGCTTTCCAGGCTGGCCCCATCAGGTAGACCTGACGCTGAGCCTGCTGCTGGACGATCACCTGCATATCCGCCTGACCAGTCAAAACCGTGGCACCGACACCGTGACCCTCAGCCAGGCCCTGCACACCTACTTCGCCGTGAGCGATGTGCGCAAGGTGCAGGTCGAGGGCCTGGATGGCGTGGATTATATCGATACCGCCGATGGGTGGGCCGAGAAGCAGCAAGCCGGGCTGCTGCAGTTTACCGGCGAGACAGACCGCATTTACCTGAATACGCCGGCACAGCTGAATATCGTTGATAGCGACTGGCAGCGCCGTATCCAGCTCACCAGCGAAGGCTCCAAATCCACCGTGGTCTGGAACCCCTGGACCGAACGCGCCAAGGCCTTCGACGATATGGCCGATGACGGCTGGCAGGGTATGTTGTGCATCGAGACAGCGAATGTGCTGGATGATGTGGTGAACCTGGCGCCCGGCGAAAGCCACACCTTGGGCGTTCGTATCACCAATATCACTTTGTAAACCCGGTCAAAATGTGGGAGCTGGCTTGCCTGCGATAGCATCGCCTCAGTGCAACTGACACACCGAGTCGTCTGCATCGCAGGCAAGCCAGCTCCCACAGAGATTGGTAGCGCCAGTTAGAGATCAGATTCCTTTACTACCCGCACCTTCCCCGCCTCCAGCGCATACGCGGCATCCGCCAAGTCGTTATTGACCTTCTCCACCTTCAACGTGCCCGTGACCCATAGCGGCGTGTAGATATCATCCAGCTTCAACCCCTTGGGATAGCGCACCAGCACCAGTTGATTAGGCGGCGGTGGTGGCACGTGTATGCAGGCGCCCGGGTAAGGCACCAGGAAGAACAACGTGCTGCGGCCCTTGGCGTCCGTTTCAAGCGGAACCGGATAGCCACCAATGCGGATATTTTTGCCGTTCATGGCCGCTACGGTCTTGGTGGAATACATCACCGCAGGCAGGCCCTTGCTCTGCTTCAAGCCACCCTTCTCGGTGAAGGTGCCTTGGGCTTCGGGGGAGTTGTGGTCGATCTCGGGCATAGCCTCGAGGGCTTTCTGATCCGACAGCGGCATCAGGTCGAGCCAGTCGGTTTCCGGCAGTTCGCCAGCGTGCGCCAGGCCAGAGCCCAGCAGAAGGAGCGTTAACAGAAGACGGCGCATGGAGAGGCTCGGCAAATACAAGTGCCGAGCATTCTAGCCCTCTGCGCCTGCGCAGCGCAGAGGACTTTGTCGGCTGATTACTTCTTTTTGACCAGGCCGTAGATCACCAGCAACACGATGGCACCTACCAGCGCGCCGATGAAGCCTGCGCCCTGGCCTGCCTGGTAGATCCCCAGGGCCTGACCGCCGTAGGTCGCGGCCAGGGAACCGGCGATACCCAGCAGGATGGTCATGATCCAGCCCATGCTGTCGTCGCCAGGCTTGAGGAAGCGCGCCAGGAGGCCGACGATCAAGCCGATAAAGATGGTTCCGATGATACCCATGGCATTTCCCTCTGATTGGTATGAGTCATGCCAAAGCCTAGTCAGGCTTTGGCATCCTGCAATCAGAGAGACGCAGAACCCCAATGGTTCCCGCCAGGGCCAGGCTTATTGTTCGGCGATCAGCGCTTCAACCTTGAGGATCTGCGCCTGCAACGTCGCACGGTCCTTGCAACGCAGGTTGGCGTGGCCGACCTTGCGCCCGGCCTTGAAGGCCTTGCCGTAGTGATGCACGTGGCAATCGTCGATCGCCATCACGCGCTCTACCGGCGGCACAGAACCGATGAAGTTGAGCATGGCGCTCTCGCCGATCTTGGCCGTGGAGCCCAACGGCAAGCCCGCCACCGCCCGCAGGTGGTTTTCGAACTGGCTGCACTCGGCGCCCTCGGTGGTCCAGTGCCCGGAGTTGTGCACACGCGGGGCGATTTCGTTGGCCTTCAGGCCACCGTCGACTTCAAAGAACTCGAACGTCATCACGCCGACATAATCCAGTTGCTTAAGGACGCGGCTGGAATAATCTTCGGCCAGGGCCTGCAGCGGGTGGTCAGTGCTGGCTACCGACACTTTCAGGATGCCGTTGACGTGGGTGTTGTGCACCAACGGGTAAAAGCGTGTTTCGCCATCACGGGCGCGTACGGCAATCAGCGAGACTTCACCGGTGAACGGCACAAAGCCTTCCAGCAGGCAGGCGACGCTGCCCAGCTCGGCAAAGGTACCGACCACATCGGCGGCGGTGCGCAGAACTTTCTGGCCCTTGCCGTCGTAACCCAGGGTGCGGGTTTTCAACACCGCCGGCAGGCCGATGCTGGCGACTGCGGCGTCCAGGTCGGCCTGGGACTGGATATCGGCGAAAGCGGGTGTCGGAATGCCCAGGTCCTTGAACATGCTCTTTTCGAACCAGCGGTCGCGAGCGATGCGCAAGGCTTCGGCGCTTGGGTACACCGGCACGAACTGCGACAGGAAGGCCACGGTTTCAGCCGGGACGCTTTCGAATTCGAAGGTCACCAGGTCGACTTCATCGGCCAGTTGGCGCAGGTGGTCCGGGTCGCTGTAGTCAGCGCGCAGGTGTTCACCCAGGGCCGCAGCGCAGGCGTCCGGCGCCGGGTCCAGGAAAGCGAAGTTCATCCCCAGCGGCGTACCCGCCAAAGCCAGCATGCGGCCCAGTTGGCCGCCACCGATTACACCGATCTTCATCAATAACAACCTCAGGCGATGCGTGGGTCTGGATTGTCCAGCACGCTGTCTGTCTGCTCAGCACGGAATTTTTTCAGCACCGCATGAAACTGCGGGTGCTTGGCGCCCAGGATGCTGGCCGACAGCAAGGCTGCGTTGATCGCGCCGGCCTTGCCGATCGCCAGGGTGGCCACCGGGATGCCGGCGGGCATCTGCACGATGGACAACAGCGAATCCACGCCCGAGAGCATCGACGACTGCACCGGCACGCCAAGCACGGGCAGGTGAGTCTTGGCCGCACACATGCCAGGCAAGTGCGCCGCGCCGCCGGCACCGGCGATGATCACCTCGATGCCACGGGATTCTGCTTCATCGGCATACTGGAACAGCAAATCCGGGGTGCGGTGGGCGGAGACCACCTTCACTTCGTACGGAATGCCGAGTTTTTCCAGCATATCGGCGGTGTGGCTAAGGGTGGACCAATCGGACTTGGAGCCCATGATCACGCCAACCAATGCACTCATCGTCGTGCCTCTTCTCTCTGGGCGCCCGCAGGCGCGTCAAAAAACAACAAGCCACGCGGGAGACCGGCGTGGCTTGTTGTACGAATTAGTTTCGGGCCAGAACTGCCTGCGCTCAATCAGGCTGCGTTAAAAACAAACTCGGAATGCTCATTGGCTAAAGCCAACTCCGCTTCCTCGCTTGTTTTTGCCTTGCCTGATCTTCGCTCGGCGAGTTCTGACCTCGAAACGCGGCCGGTTGGACCGGCCGAAGGCCGCGCAGTATACCGTAATAATCCAGATAAACAGCCCCTCGGATGACCATCTGTCTAGCGGCGCAAAGTGGCGGTTTTATTGACTTAAGAGTCAGGCGAAAGGTCCAGTCGATGGGTCTTGGCAATGGCATCGATCATGACCGACGAGACCCCCACTTTTGCAGCGATCACAGGCCATTGCATCACCGCCTCATGCACCTCGCGGATGATCTGCTTGGCCTTCAGCCCTTTGATCTGGCTGCCCACACTGAGCAGGTCAGCCACCACAAAATTATCGCGCTTACCGTTGATACTCATCTGATGGCTGTCGACCCAGAAGTTTCCAGGCATGTAGGACCAGGTAACGTCATAGGCAGGCGACAAATACCAGGTACCGTCAGTGTCCAGCAAAAAGCTGATGTTCTTGGTGTGGTCGTCCTGGTTTCGGGCGATCACGTTGAACACCATGCGCCTGAAAAACTGCTCCGCCTCCCGACGCCCCAGTTTCAGCGCCCTGAACACGTTCAGGGCCTCGGCGTAGGAGTATTCACCTGGTTTTTTGTAGTCGGCATGATCCAGTGCGCACAAGGTCGCGGTGTGAATCTTGTCGCCGTCATCGGTGCGGTCGAATCGCTTGGTCATGAAATGAGCACGCCCACCCTCTTCAAGCAGACGGCACTCAGTCATTACCACACCGGCTTGCCTGGCCATCAGGTGGTAGGCATATTCAATGCGACCAAACCCCTGGCTATCGGCAAGCACGTCGGTGTTTTTTGCGACATCGAACTTGAGCAACCAGTAGCTATAGCCTTTGGGCGCTGGAACCTGCCCTGACCTGATATGCCCTTCGCGATTGATGGCAATGATCGCCTTTGGGCGAGCGCCACCGGCACTTGTGCCCACCTGGATCAAGCGCTGCAACGCGGCGTCGTCGACGCTAGGGTCATTGGATGTCAGCCGGTCCTCCAGGCTTTGGCGCCCCGAGAGTACCTCCCCTGCCAACTGGGCCAACGCCGCGATCTCGATGGTTTGGGCCTCATTGGCCTCAGTATTCATGGCCGGCCGATATTCCAGCGCGCCCATGCCGCGATTACCTTGGTAGAGGAGTCGATCCACCGGCGTGAACGAAAGCTTGTCGCGACCCTGCTGCGCCAACCATGCGTTGATCAAGGCATTACCGAAGTCATCCGGAAGCGAGTCGGCAAAAATCGCCGGAAGCGCCTTATAGGTTTCCCGGTTCAGGTTAGTGAATGCGTAGGTGTACCCGGCGCGGGCGGGCATGTGAATGGGCGAGATCTCAAGCCCCGTGGAGACAAACTCGGGTGAAAACTCGAACTCGCCCACCTGGGTTGTCTCGTCCCAATTGAGCGCTCCGACGTATAAACCCCATAAATAGATCTGTGCAATCACCAACGGGTGTCCTTCTTGACTGCGTCGGGCACAAGGCGTTTTTTCTGGCCCGGTACAGAGGTGGTTTCGGATGAGTCTTTGCGGGTGGTATAGGCGCGCTGACGTTTTTTCCCAGCCATTTTCGCCATCTGGATGGGGCTTGAACGCACCTCCTCGACCAGAGAACTCAACCGATCCAGTTCCCCGATCACCCGCAATACCGCAATCAGATTGAGCAAGGTGCCCTTGCCCGCCATCAACTGCCGTAACGTCGTGCGGGAAATACCCGCCTCCTCGGCAACCGTTTCCTGATTGATGTTCTTCTTCACCCTCAAGGCTTCAACGCGCGAGCCAATCGCTTGTGCGATAGCTTGCTCACTCATCGTCGTCATTCGCATTTTGTGCAGTTTCCTGATCAAAAGATGGATTTACACAAACCTTTGATCAGTATTCTAGCCAATATTTATCCGGCAAGTGATCACGTATTGAACAATACTTTTTGGGCAGAAAAATGATCGAAATATGATAAAAAGCGATCTATTGAGCAGTAAACCACTCAATTTCACTCAGGCGAGACCTCGATCTCCTTGCGCGGCCCCACCTTCCAGCTTGCGCCACAACAACCGCACATTCGCCTTGCGCACCAGCGCGCAGCGATACAAGCGAATCTCCAGGGGCACATGCCATTGCGGCCCGCCGCATACCACCAGTTCGCCGCGCGCCAACTCTGCACGTACGCTCAACTGCGGCACCCAGGCGATACCCAAGCCTTCGAGCGCCATGCTCTTGAGGCTGTCGGCCATGGCGGTTTCGTAAATGGTCGTAAAGCGCAGGGCCCGCTGGCGCAGCAGCAAATTCACCGAGCGGCCCAGGAACGCGCCGGCGCTGTAGGCCAGCAGCGGCACACTGCCCTCGCCTTCCAGGTCGAACAGCGGCTTGCCATCGGCATCGGCGGCGCACACCGGGAGCATTTCGGTGTTACCCAGGTGCAGCGAAGGGAAGATTTCGGCGTCCATTTGCATCGCCGCGTCCGGGTCGTAGAACGCCAGCATCAGGTCGCAACCGCCTTCGCGCAGGGCATGTACCGCGTCGCCGACGTTAGTGGCGACCAGCCGCGTGGCGATGTTCAGCCCTTCGTTGCGCAACTGTGCGATCCAGCGTGGGAAGAACCCCAAGGCCAGGGAGTGGGCGGCCGCCACTTGCATGACTTCGCCCTGCCCGCCTTCCAGGTGATGCAAATGGCGCAGCACTTCGCCCAACTGTTCGACCACGGTGCGCGCCGTCACCAGAAACAACTGCCCGGCCGCCGTCAGTTCTACCGGCGTACGGGAACGGTTGACCAGCGTAAGCCCCAACGCGGCTTCCAGGCTGCGGATACGCCGACTGAACGCCGGCTGGGTGACAAAGCGCCGCTCAGCCGCCTGGGAAAAACTACGCGTCGCTGCCAAGGCGCTGAAGTCTTCCAACCACTTGCTCTCAAGGTTCATCACTGCCTCCCACGGAATGCACCATTTTGGCACACACGCCCGCCAAGATAACCGGGTCACATCCACATTATGCCGTTTGTGCATAGGCCAGTGTTTAACAGCATTGGCCCAAAAAGTTCTACAAGCCTAGCATTCGCAGCGTTCCGGCCAGTTCCGGGTCCATATTGAGATGATTTCCGTCATGTCCTCTGCTGCATCTTTCCGTACCGAAAAAGACCTGCTTGGCGTACTCGAAGTACCGGCTCAAGCGTATTACGGCATCCAGACCCTGCGAGCGGTGAATAACTTCCGTCTCTCGGGCGTTCCGATTTCGCATTACCCGAAATTGGTGGTCGGTCTGGCAATGGTCAAGCAAGCAGCGGCGGACGCCAACCGCGAGTTGGGCCAGCTCAGCGAAGCCAAGCACGCTGCCATCAGCGAAGCCTGTGCTCGTCTGATCCGCGGCGACTTCCACGAAGAGTTCGTGGTGGACATGATTCAAGGCGGCGCTGGCACTTCAACCAACATGAATGCCAACGAAGTCATCGCCAACATCGCGCTGGAGGCCATGGGTCACCAGAAGGGCGAATACCAGTACCTGCACCCCAACAACGACGTGAACATGGCGCAGTCGACCAACGACGCCTACCCGACCGCGATCCGCCTGGGTCTGCTGCTGGGCCATGACGCGCTGCTGGCCAGCCTCGACAGCCTGATCCAGGCGTTCGCCGCCAAAGGCGCCGAGTTCAGCCATGTGCTGAAAATGGGCCGCACCCAATTGCAAGACGCCGTGCCGATGACCCTCGGCCAGGAATTCCGCGCGTTCGCCACCACCCTGGGTGAAGACCTGGCCCGCCTGAAAACCCTGGCGCCAGAGCTGCTGACCGAAGTGAACCTGGGCGGCACCGCGATCGGTACCGGCATCAACGCCGACCCGCGCTACCAGGCCCTGGCCGTACAACGCCTGGCTACCATCAGCGGCCAGCCGCTGGTACCGGCGGCCGACCTGATCGAAGCCACCTCCGACATGGGCGCTTTCGTACTGTTCTCCGGCATGCTCAAGCGTACTGCCGTGAAGCTGTCGAAGATCTGCAACGACCTGCGCTTGCTGTCCAGCGGCCCACGCACCGGCATCAACGAGATCAACCTGCCGGCTCGCCAGCCAGGCAGCTCGATCATGCCCGGCAAGGTCAACCCGGTCATCCCGGAAGCGGTCAACCAAGTAGCGTTCCAGGTCATCGGTAACGACCTGGCCCTGACCATGGCAGCCGAAGGCGGCCAACTGCAGTTGAACGTGATGGAACCGCTGATCGCCTTCAAGATCTTCGACTCGATCCGCCTGCTGCAACGCGCCATGGACATGCTGCGCGAGCACTGCATCGTCGGCATCACCGCCAACGAAGCCCGCTGCCGCGAACTGGTAGAACACTCCATCGGCCTGGTCACCGCGCTGAACCCATACATCGGCTATGAAAACGCCACCCGCATCGCGCGTATCGCGCTTGAAAGCGGGCGCGGCGTGCTGGAACTGGTACGCGAAGAAGGCTTGCTCGACGATGCCATGCTCGACGACATCCTGCGCCCGGAAAACATGATTGCCCCACGCTTGGTCCCGCTGAAGGCCTAAGCGTTTGTTGCACCGCTCACCAGGCTGAGGGACTAGACACCTCTCACCTTTTGAGGGCTTGAAGGCTCGTTCTTCAGGCCCTTTTTTTTGCCTTGAGGTTGCTCCATGACGCCCATAAAAAATCTAATATCGCACCGCAAACCTTCCTCCCCTTCCGCGACCGCGCTGAAACCTTTAATCGCCCCGTGCAGACGGATCACGCTTGCCTAGGTATAGTGCCGCCCCTCTTCGCGTCTGCGGCCGTCGGTAACGAGGCCCGGGTACACCGCGAAAGCGCATGAATAACAACACCCGCAAAAGGATGGGGATCGAGCGTCGTGCACTGCCTGGTGCCGAGCGATGCGTCGGACCGTCCTGCGTTTGCCATCAGAAAAATCAGCGAGGAACACTCCATGCTCGAAGTCATCAACGACTTCCTCTCAGGGAAAGTACTGATCGTGCTCATAGTCGGGCTCGGCGGTTATTTCACGATCCGCTCGCGTTTCGTTCAATTGCGTCACTTTTTCCACATGTTCTCGGTGTTTAAAGACAGCCTCAAGAGCAGCGCCGGCCAACTCAGCTCGTTCCAGGCGCTGATGCTCAGCCTGGCGGGCCGCGTGGGGGCCGGTAACATCGCCGGTGTCGGCATTGCCGTGACCCTGGGTGGCCCGGGTGCCGTGTTCTGGATGTGGGTCACCGCACTGGTGGGCATGTCTTCGAGCTTTATCGAGTGCTCCCTCGGCCAGTTGTACAAGCGCACCGACGCTGAAGGCACCTACCGTGGCGGCCCGGCCTATTACATCCAGCACGGCCTGCACAAGCGCTGGCTGGGGATGGTCATGGCGTTCCTGCTGCTGGTGACCTTCGGCTTTGCCTTCAACGGCCTACAAGCCCACGCTGTGACCCACTCGCTGAACAACGCCTTTGGCCTCCACACCACCTACACCGGCCTTGCGCTGGCGGTGTTGCTGGGCCTGGTGTTCATCGGCGGGATCAAGCGTATCGCCTCGATTGCCGACCTGCTGGTGCCGGTCAAGACCCTGGTCTACATCGCCGTGACCCTGTACGTGATCGTGCTGCAATTCGACCACGTACCGGCCATGCTCGCGACCATCGTCAAGAGCGCCTTCGGCCTCGACCAAGCCTTCGGTGGCCTGGTGGGCAGCGCGATCATCATGGGTGTAAAGCGCGGCGTGTTCGCCAACGAAGCAGGCCTGGGCAGTGCGCCTAACGTGGCGGCAGTGGCCTCGGTAGAACACCCGATCGCCCAAGGCGTGGTGCAAGCGTTCAGTGTGTTCCTCGATACTTTCGTGATCTGCACCTGCACGGCGTTGCTGATTTTGCTGTCCGGTTTCTACACCCCAGGCTTTGAAGGCGACGGCATTGCCCTGACCCAGAACTCCCTGGCGGCGGTAGTGGGTGACTGGGGCCGCATGTTCATCTCGGTGGCCCTGGCGTTGTTCGTGTTCACCTCGATCATGTACAACTACTACCTGGGCGAGAGCAACCTGCGCTTTCTGGTGGGCAACAACCGCAAGGTGCTGATGGGTTATCGCGCCTTGGTGCTGGTGCTGATTTTTTGGGGCTCCATCGAGAACCTGAGCACGGTGTTCGCCTTCGCCGACATCACCATGACCATGCTCGCGTTCGTCAACCTGTTCGCCCTGGCGTTCCTGTTCAAGATTGCCATGCGCATCCTCAACGACTACGACAACCAGCGCGCGGCGGGTATCAAGACCCCGGTGTTCGATTCCAGCCAGTTCCCCGACCTGGACCTGGACCGCAAAGCCTGGCCGGCCAACCCGGTGAAAGCCGAAACGGCCCCGGCAGCGGAACTGAGCGCTCAAGCGCAACGTTAATCACAGCCAGATGACACGCCGCCCGGCCTTGGGCATGCTCTGGGCCCGGCGGCGTTTTTCGTTCAGGAGATTTTCGATGCAATCAGCTAATAACGTGATGGTGCTCTATACCGGCGGCACCATTGGCATGCAGGCCAGCGCCAACGGCCTGGCGCCCGCGTCTGGTTTTGAACTGCGTATGCGTGAAGAGTTTGCCGGCGCAGACCTGCCCGCGTGGCGCTTCCAGGAAATGTCGCCACTGATCGACAGCGCCAACATGAACCCTGCCTACTGGCAACGCCTGCGCAGCGCGGTGGTCGAGGCAGTGGACGCCGGCTGCGACGCCGTGCTGATCCTGCACGGCACCGACACCCTGGCCTACAGCGCGGCGGCCATGAGCTTCCAACTGCTGGGCCTGCCGGTGCCGGTGGTGTTCACCGGCTCGATGCTGCCAGCCGGTGTGCCCGACAGCGATGCCTGGGAAAACGTCAGCGGTGCGTTGACGGCCTTGGGCGAAGGGTTGAAGCCGGGTGTGCACCTGTACTTCCACGGCGCGCTGATGGCGCCGACCCGCTGCGCGAAGATTCGCAGCTTTGGGCGCAACCCGTTCGCAGCCTTGCAACGCCAGGACGACTTCGCCCGTGCCAAAACCCTGCCAGCAGCGCTGGATTACCGTCAGCCCAAAGCCTTGGCGAACGTCGGCGTATTGCCGCTGATACCCGGTTTCGACGCTGCACAGCTGGACGCAATCATCGGCAGCGGCATCCAGGGCTTGGTGCTGGAGTGCTTCGGCAGCGGCACCGGGCCGAGCGATAACCCGCAGTTCCTCGCCAGCTTGCAGCGTGCGCAGGATCAAGGGGTGGTGGTGGTCGCCATCACTCAGTGCCATGAAGGCGGTGTGGAGCTGGATGTCTACGAGGCCGGCAGCCGCTTGCGGGGCGCCGGCGTGTTGTCCGGCGGTGGGATGACTCGCGAAGCAGCGTTCGGCAAGTTGCACGCCTTGATCGGTGCCGGTCTTGCCGTGGAGGAAGTGCGGCGCCTGGTCGAGTTGGACTTGCTCTTAGAGCCAAGCTGAGCCCGAGTAACCCCTACATAAGCACCCCCAGCCCTGACCTGCGCCTTCCTAGCATGGACCCTCCCCGAGCATCCGCCTCGGGGTGACCCATCCATCGACAAAGCAGGGCTGCATAATGACCACTTCAGGCTCCACCGCGCAGGACGACAATCATCAGGACAAACTGATCGCCCTCCTGCTCAACGTTGCACCGTCTTTCACCGAGACTGCCCGAGCGCTGCTGCGCCAGTCCTTGCAAGAGCAGTACCCCGACCTTCATATCGACCCGGACAACACGCTGATGGGCACCCCGACCTGGGAACTCATTGATGATCAGATCGTTGCCGGGCAGCCTTACTATCAATCCCTCAGTACCCTCCTTGCCAGGCAGGCCTTCACCGCAATACCGACCCTGTGCATAGAGGGCGAACATTTCCTGGCCCAAGAGCCGCTGATAGAGCCGGCCGTTCACCTGCCTGTGCGTATGGGGGAAATCGCCAATACGATCAATATCCTGGCGACAGTCATTCCTCGCGCCTACGAAGAGCAGTTGGTTGATTTTTGGAACGAGAGCAACGGCGACGGCCCTCGCTGGCACACGCTCTCCAGCACATTGCGCGATATCTGGAATGTCCAACAGGTGGATGGCTGGACAGAAGAAGAGTGCGCCTTGGCACGCAGCCTGTTTCATGCGCCGGACAGGGCAGTTCGCCAGGCCAATGACCGATTCAAGAGCCACGCCTATCTGATAGATGTCGACCTGGTCAGGGGCACGAAAACCGAGCACACGGACCTGGTCTTCAACGCAGTGCTCGTAGGGACATCGGGGGAGCAGACCCTGATCCTCAGCTATTCAATGGACGGCGGGTACGAAAAATTCACCTCCATGGAGCAGTTGGGAGCGTCCTTGTCAGTCCAATTGAAGGATGTCGAGGCCTATGATCGCCTGGAGTGGCGCCTCTATGAACCGGATGACAATTACTTTGATCACCTGGCCTTCAAACTGATTGCCCTGCAGGTTCAAGGTAACCGGGACGTGATCGAGGCCCATGGCACGCTTGCCATACCGATAAGTACACTCCCGGCCAGTACGCTGCAGCCTGAGGCCGAGGGGCCCGGCCTGGACTGGTTCCAGACGGCGCTACCAGACTGGCTGGCCAGCGCTTCCAGTACCGACCAGAGCCTCTATTCAAGGCACCTGAAAGATCTGGCCGCGTTGCACAGCCGCAACGCAGGCAAGACCTATCAGGACGATATCCCTGACATCAAGCAGTACGCGCTGGACCGGTTTAAAGCCGAGATCAACAAAGACCACCCCCAGGCGCAACACCTGGCGCTGGAAAAACTGAGCGTACAGGTCGAAAGCCCAGTGGTGTGGGGAACGTTTACCGTCCCCTTCCAGAGCACAACCACCACCTTCAGCCTCGCCGAACTGGCGCTGCAAAACCTGATCGCGGTGCCCCTGGGCAACAAATCACTGCGCATGGATTCGCGCCAATCCATCCCGTCGTGGCTGACCGTCGACTACATCCAAACCCTTGTTACCCGCATCGACATCGGCACCACCTACCCCGCCCTGATCCGCAGCAAACTGCTGGATAACGCTACCGAATCGACACGCCGCAAGGCCCTGTACAGCCAACACCTGCGCATCCAACTGCCGATGCTGGCGTTGCAGCACAAGATTCGGCGGGAGCACGGGCTCGACGAACGCGGCTACCGCTATGTCGCGGCCGTGATGCAGCCAGAGAGCACCGACCGTATGGTCGACGGCCAGGCCATTGTCATGCGGCGCTTGAGCTTCAACCCAAAACGCCGCACCAGCAACGGTCACGATGTAGTTAGCAACATGTATGTGATCGGCCCGCAGCGTATAGAAGCCGGCCCCTGCCTGTTGTATCGCCCTTTGTTCGAACCGGTACTGCTGCAATTCCCCTCGCCGGCCAACCTGTTGTACTCCATCACGCAATCCCCCACCTTGCGCGATTCGGTGCTCGCCTGGCTACCGGACGCGGTGCGCGGCGATTACAACAACTATGTATTCCCCGGCTCACTACCTTCGCCGTGGGCTGTGGCGAATTTTTTGGTGGAGCCAGACAAGATCTGGGCCTATACCGGCCCCATGGCCCTTGGCGAAGACATGCTCAATGGCGATCTGTTCACCACGCTGTTCAACAGTAATGCCAAGGCGCTGGCTGAACTGGCTGATCGCCAATCGGTGTCGAACGCTGAAAGCCGCTGGGCCACGCTCAAGAAGGCCGGCTGGTTGCTCTTCAATGCGGCCATGCCGTTCATGGGGCGTTTGGCAAACACCGGTGCCTGGATCTGGCAGGTCGTCGATCAACTGCAAACCTTTGTCGAAGCCCAGGAACATGGCGATCAACCGGCAAAATGGTCGGCCCTGACTGATGTACTGCTCAACCTGGGCATGGCGCTCGCCTTGCACGCGGCTCAACGCAGCCATGCTCACGCCGACCCTGCCAGGATTGAGACCCAAGCGCCTCTCACTCCCCCCGACCCTGCCGAGACCACCCTGCACTTCATCGTGGAACAACTGCCTGAACTGGAGTCCCACGCACCACCTCCCGGCCACTCGGGCCTTTTGAACACTACCGGCGCGACCAAGCGGACAACAGCCAGCCAGGCAGCGGCGCTGGACAGTTACAAAATCGACAAACCCTCCGACCTGCAAGGCCCGATTACGGAAGCGGGCGCTCACCAGCATCTCTACCAGCACGGGCAAGACTATTACGCATCGGTAGGTCAGCGCTGGTTCAAGGTGGCGGTGGAAGGTGAGCGGACCGTGGTGATCATCGACCCCGAACAGTCGGCCAGCACTGACCTGGCACTGGTTCACAACGCCAAAGGCGAGTGGTTCGTCGAACGGCGAGCGCGTTTGGGCGGGACCAGTACCGAAACCCTGACCCAGGAAGCCAAAGACCTGGCAAAAACCAAGTCGATCCAACTGCGCGAAAAACTGGTCGCGTTCGAAAAGACGAAAAAAGACGCCCAGCGCGAGCTGCAACAAGCCCGCACGCAAATGAGCGAGGCGCCCAGCACCTCAGCACAAGCCAAACGCCAGGCGTACCTGGAAAAACTCAGCCACCAGAGTTCAAGTTACGAAGAGGCACGCCAGCATCTGATGACTCTGAATATCTTCAGCCCGGTCACTGACTTCCAGCAAAGAGCGCTCGGCTACCTGAAAGCTCAACTGGAGCTCAACCAGGCCGCCATCGCCGAAGAACAAACCACCTTCGCGCCCCAACTCAAAAAAGTCCTGGATCAACTCCAAGCCCATGCCTCGTCGCCCCAGGCAAGCCACATTGAGGACTTCAAACAACTGGCCGAGATGAACCGGCAAATGATTGATCGGCTGGAGTACACCCAATTACGCTTTACCGAATCCAGGCAATTGGGCCGGGCTGGCATCGAACTGACCCGCAGCTTCAAGGAGGCGCTGCCTGGCTACACCAGCGATGACCTCAAAGCGCTGCAAGTGACGATGGCGCGCAACTTGTGCCTGACGCCGCAATCGCTCACCACCGCGCCAGGTGCCTGGAAGATGATCGTCGAGACGGTCGACTCCGCCGACATCGCCGTACAGACCCTGCGCGACACGCTGGAGCAACGCAGCGAGTCCAATTTGGACGAACGTGTTCAAACGATGAGCAGCCTGGTCGAGCAGTTCAAGTTCATCGACGAGCGCCTGCAGGATGTTGCCCAGGAGTTTCCCGAGCAGACACTCGCCGCCCCCCTCGCCCAACTGCGTGAATCGCTGCGCGATTTCTCGCGCCGGGCCAGCGCTCAATTGGCACCCCTGCATCTGGAGCTGGAACAACTTCGGGCCCGTCCATTGGGGCCGCCGATGCCGCGAAGGCCCGTGAAGAGGTTCATCCATACGCGCTTCAACGGTACCCTGATCGGCGAACCGCGCCTCACCACCGCAGGGCTTGAAACCGACCTGGTGGATATCCGCTCGCCGCTGACGGGCAGCATCATCGCCACCTTCCACGAGAAACCCAAAGGCATTTGGGTTCAGCATATCGACCCCGACACACCACAACCCTCACGCCCGGCAGTTACTGTCGATACCAGCCTGAGCCAGGCCCAGACCCTGCTGGACGCGTTACCGGCATTCAAGACGCGGATCACCGAGCAATCGAACGATACCTCGCGTACGCCTATCGGCGTCGAATATGTGCTGCACCAGCATGCCAAGTTACTGGAGCAGGCCGTCGATGACATCGACGAGGCCTTGACCAGCATCAATGCGACGGAAAGCACCGAGCACCCCGCAGTCGCCGTGCGCAAACAACTTGAGGAAGCCGCGACCGCCCTGTACGAACAGGCCAACCAGCATTTGCAAAAAATGATCAAGCAACAGGCACCGACCATCGAGGGGGTTGAGTGGCTCAAAAACCATGACCTGATCAAAATCAAAAGGACCGTAAAACGGCGCCGGCTCAAAAGCAGCACCAAGGATTACCTGGATGAGTACACCCTTACCGACAAGGCCACTAAAACGGTGCTCTGGTATGCCCATTTCCATTACCCGACGCCAGAATCTTCATTTGGGCGGTTTCTTTCAGCACGTCTGAAAACCCCACAAGAACGCGAACTGGGCAGCGCGGCAGACCATGCGAGCGGGCTCACCACCGAACAACGGATAGCCTTCTATCGCAGCGGCATCAGCCTCACCCAGGCACAGCAATTGTTTTTTCCCGACACGCTCGATTGACCGCCTTCCCGCGCAACGGCACATAACTTGCTCCAGCCTGACAAACCCAGGCTGGACTCCATCATGCTGCATTCACACCTGACCACCCTCAATGCGGTCTCGCTGATCCTGGAGACGTTCAAGCCCGACGGCATACCCAGCCAGACCCTGCTGGCTGGCAGTGGCATCGCCAGTGCCGACCTGAGCCGCGCCGACACGCGTATTACCACCCATCAGGAAATGCGCGTATGCGCCAACGCCGTGGAATTGCGTCGGGACATCGGCCTGGAACTGGGCCGGCGCATGCATGTGTCGTCCTACGGCATGCTCGGTTATGCACTGCTCACCGGTGCCACCTTCGGTGACGCTTTGCGCCTGGCCCTGCGCTACCCGGCGCTGTTGGGAACACTTTTCGAACTGAGCCTGGAGGAGGACGACCAGCGTGTCTGGTTCCGCGCCAGCGACTATCGCGAAGACCCAGCCCTGGGCGCCTTCAATGTCGAGTTCTGCCTGCTCTCGCTGAAAGTCATCTGCGACGACCTGCTCGGCCAGCCGCTGCCATTGCTCGGTGCACGCTTTGAATACCCAGCGCCCGACTATCGAGCACGCTACGCCGAACGCTTCGACTGCCCGCTGCAATTTGGCGCCGCGATTAATGCTTTTGCCTTCGACCGTGACTGGCTCGACCAGCCCCTGCCGCTGGCCGATGCCGTCACCCACTGCGCCATGGTGGAACGCTGCCGTCGGCAGAACGCCGAGTTCACCGGTCGCCAGGCCTGGCTGGGGCGCGTGCGCCTGTTACTGGCCGCCCAATTAAATGCCGCTCCGGGCCTGGATGGACTGGCAGGGCAAATGAACTGTTCGGCACGCACATTGCGCCGGCATTTGCACGATCTGGGGTGCAGCTATCAGGAACTGCTCGACGAGCTACGCTTCGAACGCGCCAAGCAGTTACTGGGGGAGGATGAACTGCCGATCTACCGCATCGCCGAACAACTGGGCTTCAGCGAGACCGCCAGCTTCAGGCATGCGTTCGTGCGCTGGAGCGGTGTGGCGCCGAGTCAGTTCAGGCCCTAGCAGGGGGCGAATAGCGGACAAACACATTGGCCATATCGATCCCCTTTTGGCCGCTCCTGCCGTTCTCCAAACCCCGGCGTCTGGCAACACTGCATGGCATACCCCTGAGCCTTTGGAGAACAACAACATGCTGACGATCTACTCGGACGATCATCATTTGCACCATGGCCGCTGTGAGCTGATGGACGGGCAACTGATGCCCTGCTTCGAAATGCCCTCGCGCGCCGACCATGTGCTGCAACGAGTCAAAGAGCGGGAGCTGGGGCCGGTGCAGGCGCCGCAGGATTTCGGCCTGGCGCCGCTGCAACGTATCCACAGCCGCGACTACCTCGACTTCTTCAAAGGCGCCTGGCAGCGCTGGACCGAATACGGCCAGGACGGCGACTTGCTGCCCTACACCTGGCCGGCGCGCACGTTGCGCCGCGTGTTGCCCACCAGCCTGCACGGCCAGTTGGGCTATTACAGTTTCGACGGTGGCGCGCCGATCACCGCCGGCACCTGGCAAGCGGCCTACAGCGCAGCGCAAGTGGCCCTCACGGCGCAGGCCGCCATCGCGCAAGGCGCTCACAGTGCCTTCGCCCTGTGCCGCCCACCGGGGCATCATGCCGCCAGCGATTTGATGGGCGGTTATTGCTACCTCAACAACGCGGCCATCGCGGCCCAGGCGTTCCTTGATCAGGGCTGCAAGAAGGTTGCGATCCTCGACGTGGATTACCACCACGGTAACGGCACGCAGTCGATTTTTTACGCGCGCAGCGACGTGCTGTTCACCTCGATCCACGGCCATCCGGAGGCGGAGTTTCCGTTCTTTCTCGGCTATGCCGATGAGCATGGCGAGGGCGCAGGCGTTGGTTTCAACTTCAACTATCCGTTGCCGGCCGGCTCCGGCTGGCAGGCCTGGAGCGCCGCACTGGAACAGGCCTGCGCCGAGATCGAGCGCTACGCCGCCGACATCATCGTGGTGTCCCTGGGCGTGGACACGTTCAAGGACGACCCTATCTCACAATTCAAGCTCGACAGCCCGGACTACCTGGCCATGGGCGCACGCATTGCCCGCCTGGGCAAACCCACGCTGTTCGTGATGGAAGGCGGCTACGCGGTGGAAGAAATCGGCATCAATGCCGTCAACGTGCTGGAAGGTTTCGAGGAAGCAGCCCAATGAACATGCTCAAGTCGCTCGCCCTGTGCGCCGTGGTTGTCAGCGGCGCAGCCCAGGCTGAAGAAAAAACCCTGAAGGTCTACAACTGGTTCGACTACATCACGCCCAAGGCACTGGAAGACTTCAAGGCCCAGCACTCGTCGATCAAGCTGGTGTACGACATCTTCGACACTAACGAAGCGCTGGAAGCCAAATTGCTCACCGGCAACTCCGGTTATGACGTGGTGGTGCCGTCCAATGTGTTCCTGGCCAAGCAGATCGAGGCCGGCGTGTTCCAGCCCCTGGACCGCAGCCAACTGCCTAACTGGAACCACCTCGATCCCAAGCTGATGAAGCTGATCGAGGCCAACGACCCCGGCAACCAATACGCCGTGCCCTACATGTACGGCACCATCCTGATCGGCTTCAACCCCGCCAAGGTCAAAGCGGCCCTGGGCGACAACGCGCCCGTGGACAGCTGGGACCTGATCTTCAAGGAAGAGAACATCAGCAAGCTCAAGCAATGCGGCGTCGCCCTGCTGGACTCGCCCTCGGAGATCCTGCCCCTGGCCTTGCAGCACCTGGGCCTGGACCCCAACAGCAGCAACCCCAAGGACTACGACAAGGCCGAAGCGCTGTTGATGAAGATCCGCCCGTACGTCACCTACTTTCATTCCTCCAAATACATGGCCGACATCGCCAACGGCGATATCTGCGTGGCGGTGGGCTACTCCGGCAGTTTTTCCCAGGCCGCCAACCGCGCCAAGGAAGCCAAGAATGGCGTGACCGTGGACATGCGCCTGCCCAAGGAAGGCGCGCCGATCTGGTTCGACATGCTCGCCATTCCCAAAGGCGCTAAAAACCCGGGCGATGCCTACACCTTTATCAACTACCTGCTGCAACCCAACGTGATCGCGCCGATCAGCGACTTTGTCGGTTACCCCAACCCCAACAAGGACGCCAGCGGTTTGGTCGACCCGGCCATTCGCAACAACCCCAACCTGTACCCGACCGACGCGGCCATGGCCACGCTCTACACCCTTAAACCCCTGGACAGCAAAGCCGAACGCGCCAGGACGCGGGCCTGGACCAAGATCAAATCCGGGAAGTAACGCACCGGTTCTCTGGTTGGTCATTTTTCTTTAAATACGAGGGCCGCTTGCGCCCTCGCCACCCTTGCAGCACTGAGCAGTTGCGCCTCGACGTATCTACCGCCCTCACCGCCATGGCGCTCGCTACCTTGCCCATTCCTGAAGCCCGTCCGGGCCATCGAATGCAGAGGAGCTGCGCATGCCCAATGACATCGCCAATAACCACCGCCCACCGACGACCTATGAACTGCTCACCCAACTGACCACTGGCCCCACCACCCGTGAAGTGGCCGCCAACACACTGCGCTCGGCGCTCAAAGAGCTGTATCCCACGCTGAATATCGACCCCGACCTGGCGGTGGTGGTCAGCCCTCAATGGGAGGTGATCGGCGAGGCTGTCGAACGCGCCCCAGCGCTTGTCGAATCGCTCACGTCGGTGCTCGCGCGTCAGGCGCTGTCCAGCGGCAGCGTCACCTACATTGACGGCCAACACTTCCTGACGCTGCAGCCCAATGCTGCGGCACCTGTCCACCTGGCCGTGAAGATCGACGCCATCGCACGTCTGATCAACGAGCTGTCCGGCCTGTTGTTCACTGCGTTCCAAGAACAGCAATTGGACTTCTGGAACGCGTCCAACGGCGGCACCGGCCCTCGTTGGCAGTCCTTCTCCAACGCCCTGCGCAAAGTATGGAACCTCACCGAAGAGCAAGGCTTGGATGAACACGAATGCGCCATGGCGCGCACGGTGTTTCAGGAACCCGACCGGGCCAAGCGTTCTCGCAAAGACCCTTACAACAGTCATGCCTACCTGGTTGATGTGGATATCCTGGCAGATGGCCAATCCACCCACGTGAGCTTTCTGGACATCACCGTGTTAGTGGGCCAATACCAGAAGCGCCAGATGGTCCTCACCTACTCATTGGTCAGTGGGTATGAAGCGTTCGAATCATTGGCCGCGTTCGGTGCCTCGTTGCCCGCCCGGCTGAGTGCTCCAGAACGAGACACCACCTTGCAATGGCGCCTGTATGAACCCGACGGCAACTTCTTCGATGCCCTGGCCTGCATCCTGATTTCGCTGCAAATACAGGTGATTGGCAGTTTCGGCGAGACGGATGTGCGGGAACAGCCCCGTGCCCCCGGCGTGGTGAGCATCGTGCCCAGCATTGAAGAGATGAGCGATCATCAACTGTCGAGTATCCGCGACATTCACCTACAACTTCCCGACTGGCTGGCGTCGGCATCAGACTCCGATACCGCCGCCTACAGCCGCTACCTGATCGACCTGGCCCACCTGCACACCCACTACCATGGCGAGACCTTCCAGGACGGCATTCCAGCCATTCGTGACTATGCGCGAACCCAGTTGCAAAGCCGCATCCGCGCCCCGAAAAAGAACGCGCACCTGAACCTGGACAAGATCGAGATCGTCATCGAGAGCCCGGTCCTGTGGGGCACCTTTATCATCCCCGGTGCCGTGGACATTACCCGTCGCAGCCTGATCGACCTGGCCCTGGAGAACCTCACCGGCCTGCCCACCGGCAATACCACGGTGCACTACAACGGCAAGGACAACGGCGTACCCGACTGGCTGACCTACGGCTACCTGAAAGACGTAATCGAAGACATCGATATTGGCCAGTACTACCCTGCCCTGGTCAAACAGAAACTCCTCGAGGACCCGCAGCAATCCAGCCGACGACAGCAGCTCTACACCAGCCACTTGCAGGTGCAATTGCCGCTGCTGGCCCTGCAGATGAAGATTCGCCAACAGGGCGGTATCGATGAACGCGGTTACCGCTATGTCGCCGCGGTGATGCGTACCGAGGAACATGAGCGCCAGGTGGACGGGCAGCCTATCGTCATCCGCTGCCTGGCGTTCGTGCCCACCCTGCGCCCTGGGCATGAACAAGATGGGGTCGCCAATATGTTCGTGATCGGCCCACGACAGTCCGGCGCTGGCCCCTGCGTGCTCTATCGGCCCCTGCTTGAACCGGCGCTGCTGCAATTCGCGTCGCGGCAAAACCTGCTGTACGCCATCAAACATGAACGATCGTTGCGCGAATCGGTTTTGGCCTGGCTGCCCGAGGCACAACGGTTCAATTACGCCCAATACGTGTTCCCCGACACCTTGCCGTCGCCGTGGACGGTGGTGCGTGCGCTGGTCGAGCCCCTGACCGTGCTGTACATGAGCGGCCCGATCACGCTGACCGATGAAGAAGTGGGCAATGACACACTGGCCACGCTGTTCAAGGCCAATGCCAATGCCCTGGTCGAATTGGCAACCCGCCAATCGGTGTCCAACGTGCAAAAACGCTGGGCGACCTTTCGGCATGCCGGCTGGCAGATATTCAATGCCGCATTGCCTTTCATGGGCCGCACCCTTGGCGTCGCCGCCTGGATCTGGCAAATCATGGACGACCTGCAATCCGCCGAGGAAGCGGTGAGCAAGGACGACTCGCCCGCGTCCTGGACAGCGTTGGTGGACGTATTCCTCAACCTGGGCATGGCGCTGACCCTGCACATCGCCCTGCGCCACCCTCGCGCACTGGAGCATTTCGAGACTCCCAAGGTCGAGACCGAATCCGAATCAACCGCCCTCCAAACGATAGATAAGCCTGCAGTGCCCGAGGCAGCATTCAACGCAGATCAGCAAGCCACTATTCCCGACAGCCAAATACCCGCCAAGCATCAAGGCCCGGTGCACATCAGCGGCGCCCTGAGTCATAGCCGCCTGGGCCTGGCCAGCACACTCGACAGCTTCAGCGTCATCAAACCTGAGGCATTGGGCGAACAGAACAAAACCCCCGGTCGCCACCTGAATCTCTATGCGCTTGCAGATAAGTGGTATGCACCGGTGGGCAAGCGTTGGTTCGAGGTGATGGTCGACGACAATGACAGCGTCGTCATCATCGACCCGAACACCCCATCGCGTACCGGCCCACCGCTGATCGGCAACTTGGCGGGCCAGTGGTTTGTGGATGTTCGGCTGCGACTGCGCGGCGGTGGCCTTCGAAACCGTCGACGGGCAGTCAAGGTCGATCAGCCTGCGCGCATTTCGGCGCTCAAAACGTCGCTCAACGCTTTCGATGCGGTCGCCGCCAGCAAACAACTGGACGTGCTTGAATCCAAGCCCGCGCTGGACGCCGCTGCCGGCCCTTCCACCGACCAACAGCGCAGTGCATTCCTCGGTAAAGTCGATGGCCGGCTGGTCGAATACGACGAAGCGATCAGCCAGTTGAAGTCCTTGAGCATCATCGACACGGTGCCTACCTACCAGAGCAACATGAGCGGCTACCTGAAGCAACAAGTGCAATTGACTCAGATTGCCTTGGAACAGCAACTGGTGAGCTACAAAGAGGCGCTGCTGTCTTCGTCGCCCGTCCTTGAAGCCGAGGCAGATATTAACTATCAGGACCAGGCACAAAGCGCACAGAACCTGTCCACTCTGAACAGGGGGATCATCGAGCGCCTGGAGTTCATCAACGAGCGTTTCGGCGATCTCAAAGCCCTGGGAGATGAGGGCGCAATCGTCATTCGTAAAACCATGGAATCATTGCCCTCGTTCACGCTTATCGAACTCAAGGCGCTGGATATCAGCTTGGGCCGCTACCTGTGTATCGACGAAGCGCAAAGCCAGATCCCAGCCACACTGCGCGAGCGAATGGGCCAGGTCGTCGATACCGCCGAACTCAACGTCGAAAGTTTCGTTGAGATCGTAGAGCGCGGTAACGGTACGTCGCTGGATGAACGTATTGACGTCCTGGACAGCCTGGTTGAGCAATTTTCCAGCGCCGATCAGCGCCTGCTGGACCTGCACGCCGATTACCCGCGGTTCCTGCTCAAGCCTCGCTTGGAAAGCTTTCGCCAGCAGATTGGCGAATTCAGCCAGCGGGCCGTGCGCGACCTGGCTTACCTTCTGCGCGAGAAAAAAGCGCTGGAACCCAAGCCCGGCAGCTCAAAGGCGGAGCCCCCGCCACGGCGTAAAGTCATCAAGACACGCCATCACGGCCTAGTGATGGGCGAACCGCGTGAAACCGACAGCAGCCTGGTGGACATCAAGGCCGGCGTCACCGGCAAAGTGATCGCCACGTTCCATGAAAAGGCGCCCGGCGTGTGGGTCAAACGGCAGAAAACTTCGTCACAGCCACCTGCGCCTGTTTCCGTTGACCTGGACACCAGCATCAACGCCGGGCAAACGCTATTGGATGGAGAACAGACTGAAATCCGCAAAAACCAGGGGTTCTCCAAGAAGTCCTGGCACCCACCGCAGGACATTCAAGACATGTTCAATGCCTATGCCAGGAGGCTTGAGAGCGCATCCAACGACATTGAAGAGGCCCTGACTCGCCGCAACCTTACCGAGAGCGATCACGCTTCCGCCGCCTCGACCAACCGCAAGCTCAACGAAGCGGCACAACGGTTTTATCGGCTCGGCAAAAAAACCTACCTGGAGATGGTCAAACATCAAGCACCCACTGCCGAGCGCGTGGAGTGGCTGCATAGCCAAGGCTTGATCCGCATCGTCAAGGTCGTGAGCCGCCGCGCACTCAAGGGGCCCAACAAGGGCTATCTGGATGAGTACGAGATTCGCGATAAAGAGAGCGGCAGGGTGTTGTGGTACGCCCACTTTCACTATGGGACGAAGGATGCCGCCCTTGAGGATTTCACCGCAGACCACCTCAAGACTCGCGAACAACAAGGGCTCGGGGGGTCCCATCAACGCACTGGCCCCAATGACTGGGACATCATCGAGATTCACCGCCGCAAGATCGGCAAGCCACTGGCCAAGTCGCTGTTCTTCAACACCTGAACGCCTTTACGGCAACCACGCCTGACGCAAACGTGCCAGCGCCTGTGCGATGTCGGCTTCGGGCACGGCGGCAAACCCCATCACCAGGCCGGCACGCTGGTCCGCAGGTGGGCTGGCGCCTGCCAACCAATAGCTGCTCAGGCCGTTGATTTCGACACCTGCGGCATGGGCCTGGGCGAGCAGTACCTGTTCACGTGCCAGGCTGTCCACGCGCACCGTCATGTGCAGCCCGGCCGCAACGCTGGGCAAGGACCCGACGCCGGGCAACCCGTCGGGCCAACCGGCCAGCAAGGCATTGCGTCGGCTTAATGCAGCGCGGCGCATGCGGCGAATGTGGCGCTGGAAATGCCCCGCCGCCATGAACTCGGCCATCACCGCCTGGGTGCTGACTTCGGAATGGCGCACGTCCACGGCGCGGCGCCGGGTGAAGGCTTGCACCAGGCCCGGTGGCAACACCAGGTAACCCAGGCGTAACGCCGGGAACGCCACCTTGCCGAAGGTGCCGACGTACAGCACGCGGCCATTGCGGTCCAGTGCAGCCAACGGTGACAGCGGCGCGCCGCTATAGCGGTACTCGCCGTCGTAATCGTCCTCCACGATCCAACCGCCCGAACGTTCGGCCCAGGCCAGCAATTCCAGACGCCGTGCCAGGCTCATCACCACGCCCAACGGGTACTGATGGGAAGGCGTGACATACGCCACGCGGCAATCATTGAGGGTACTGAGCACCTGGCAATCCATGCCCTCGCCGTCGACCGGCACGCCATGCAGTCGCCCGCCGGCCAACGCGAATGCATGGCCGGCCGCGCGGTAACCGGGGTTTTCCACCGCCACGCCGTCCCCAGGCTCTACCAGCAACTGTGCACAAAGGCTGATGGCCTGCTGTGCGCCACTGGTGATCACAATTTGTTCAGCCGTGCATTGCATGCCGCGCGAGCTGCGCAGGTACGCGGCGATCAAACCACGCAGACGGCCGTCACCTGCCGGGTCGCCATAGCACAACTGTTCCAGGTCGGGTTTGCGCCAGAACGCCCCATTCAGCTTGGCCCAAACCTCAAACGGGAACAGATCAAAGGCCGGTACACCCACGCGAAAGGCCCGAGGCGGCCCCACAGGCGGCTGGGGCAAGTGATGGTCTTTTACCCGCGCCAACCCGGCACTGTGGATAACTTCATCGTCCAAATCTTCGGGTAAATTGGCCCATTTTGTGGATAACCCTGGGGATAAGCCTGTTGACAACCCTGTGGATACTTTTGTGGATAGTTTTTTGGCCATCGGCAATTGGGCAACGTAGGTGCCATCACCTACCCGGCTCTCGATAAACCCTTCCGCATACAGCTGATCGTAGGCGCGCACCACGCTGTTGCGGGAAATCGATAAGGCCGCCGCCAGATCTCGGGTTGCGGGCAACCGCGTGCCACTGACCAGTCGCCCATCCAGCACCCGCTGGCGCAGGGCCTCATAGAGTTGGCGCGTGAGGCCCTGGCGGCGGTCCAACTCGATACCGGCAGGGTTGAAGGACAACGGCGGCGAAAGGGGCGGCATATTGGACCTATGAAAATAGCGCTAGATGGCTCTTACAACGAACCAATAGCCTGCCTAGGATGCAGGCATTCGCCAAGGAAAATCTCCATGTACACACCCCGCGCCTTTGCTCTCGATGACTTGCCCGAAATCCACCAACTGATCCAGCACACTCGTTTGGCGCAATTGATCACCCTGGGTGAAAACGGCCTGCAAGCCAGCCATTTGCCCCTGCTGCTCAACCCCGACGAAGGCCCCAACGGCACGCTGTACGGTCACTTGGCCAAGGCCAACCCACAATGGCGCGAGCTGCAAGATGGCGGTGAGGCGCTGGTGATCTTCGCCGGTGCCGACGCCTATATCAGCCCGGCGTTTTACCCCGCCAAGGCCGAGCACGGCAAAGTAGTGCCAACCTGGAACTACATCGCTGTGCACGCCTATGGCACGCCTGAGGTGTTCAGTGACGCCGAGCGCTTGCTCAAGGTCGTCACCGCCCTCACCGACCGCCATGAAAGCGGCCGCGCCCAACCCTGGCGTGTCAGCGACGCACCGGCGGACTACATTGACGGCATGCTCAAAGCCATCGTCGGCTTTGCCTTGCCGATCGAACGCCTGGTGGGCAAACGCAAGCTCAGCCAGAACCGCAGCGCGGCCGACATGGCCGGTGTGCGCGACGGCCTGGCCGCCAGTGCCGATGTACGCGACCAGACCCTGGCCCGCTTTATTCCCCAAGGAGTTTCAGAATGAGCTTGATCGACATTCGCCAGGTCAGCGCCGCCGACCACGCCGCCTGGCTGCCGCTGTGGCAGGCGTACTTGAAGTTCTATAACACCGAACTGCCGGACGCCGTCAGCCAAAGCACCTGGCAACGCCTGATCGACCCCAGCGAGCCGACCCATTCGGCACTGGCCTGGCAGGACGGCAAGGCGGTGGGCATGGTCAACTTCATCTACCATCGCTCCAACTGGAGCATCGAGAACTCCTGCTACCTGCAGGACTTGCTGGTGGACCCGGCTCAACGTGGCACCGGCGTGGGTCGCCAATTGATTGAATTCGTCTACGCCAGCGCCAAAGCCGATGGCTGCTGCAAGGTGCACTGGTTGACCCACGAGACCAACGCCACCGCGATCCAGCTCTACGAGCGCATCGCCGAACGCCCAGGCTTCATTCAATTTCGCAAAGGTCTCTAAGGAGCGCAGCATGACTACTTCCCTCGCCGACTGGAAAGGCGCCCCAGCGCCCACCGCGCACCTGCTTGAAGGGCGTTTTATCCACCTGGAAAAGCTCGACCCGGCGCGCCATGCCGACCAACTGTGGCAAGCCCTTGAAGGCCCAGGAGCCGACCCGAAGCTGTGGGATTATTTGCCCTACGGCCCGTTCACCGAGCGCAGTGCCTTCGACGCCTGGTTGAACAACCATGCCGCCCACAGCGACCCGTACTTTTTCAGCGTGATCGACCGCGCGACGGGCCAGGTCCAGGGCATCCTCAGCCTGATGTCCATCGTCCCGGCGCAAGGCCGAATCGAAATCGGCCACGTCACCTTCGGCGCACCGATGCAGCGCTCGCCGAAAAGTACTGAAGCGGTGTACCTGCTGGCCAAGTATGCGTTCGAGCAGGGCTACCGTCGGCTGGAGTGGAAGTGCAACAACGGCAACGCACGGTCCAAGTACGCAGCCGAGCGCTTGGGGTTCAGTTTTGAAGGGGTGTTCCGCCAGCACATGGTGGTCAAGGGACAGAACCGCGATACGGCGTGGTATTCGATCCTGGATTCGGAATGGCCGAAGGTCGGTGCCGGGTTTGAGGCGTGGTTGTCGGAGGCGAACCAGAGTGGGTCGGGCCAGTTGAAGACACTCACAGAGTGTCGGGGTTAATACTCACATCTGTGGGAGCTGGCTTGCCTGCGATACAGACACCTCGGTGTATCAGGCAAAACCCGTTGATGCCATCGCAGGCAAGCCAGCTCCCACAGGTTTGACCAGCGCTGAATCAGTCGGCCAGGCGCTGGGCCAGCACCGCAATATGCTCCGGCCCGATGCCGCAGCAACCGCCCAAATGGCTGGCGCCGCGTGCCTGCCAATCTGCCGCCCAGTGCAGGTAACCCGGCGGGTCGAGGTCGTCGCGCAGCGGGTCCAGGCCATCGTTGGCCGTGGCTTCCTTGGGTTGCGGTGGGAAGGCGTTGGCGTAGGCGCCGATCTGAATCGCTGCACCCAGTCGTTCGAAGGTTGCCCGCGCCGCATCAATGGCCGCGCCGATCACTTCCGGCTGGCTGCAGTTGAACAGCAATACCTGCACGCCCAGTTGCGCCGCCGCCTCGGCTGCATCCGCCACCGGTTCGCCGGAGCGCAGGCGCGGGACCTCGTCGGTGTCTTCATCTTTCAAGGTAAACGACAGCCAGAACGGCTTGCCATCCTTAGGCAGCCCGGCATGAATCGCCCGTGCTTCAGCGATCGAGCTCTGGGTTTCCGCCAGCCACAGATCGACATGCGGGGCCAGGCCATTCACCAACGGGGCCAGCAATTCACTGACGCGCTCGGCCTGGAACAGATCCGGACGATAAGAGCCAAACAGCGGCGGCAGTGAGCCGGCTACCTGCACGGCTTTACCGGAGGCTTGCACCGCCCGTCGCGCCAACTCACCGGCCAACGCGGCCAACGCCTGGCCTTCTGCGGCAAACCGCGCTTCGCCAATGTGGAACGGCACCACCGCGTAACTGTTGCTGGTGATCACATTGGCGCCGCTGTCGATGTAGGCCGCGTGCACCGCCTCCACCGCTTGCGGCGCTTCGCTCAAGGCCAGTGCCGACCATTCCGGCTGACGGAACGGCGCGCCACGGCGTTGCAGTTCACGGCCCATGCCGCCATCGAGAATTACTGTGCTTACTGCGCCCATATGCTTTTTACTCATATGCTTATGAAAATAACTCACTATGAGAGTCGTTCTTATAACTATTTAATGCGTACCGTTCGGTTAATAACAACCTCTTTTTTATTCGGGTGTTCGATTTTGAAATTCAGACCGCTGTTGGCCCTGGGCCTGACGATGTTGGCTGCTTCAACCCAAGCCTTTGGCGGTGCCACGCTGGATCGTGTCGAGCAGAAAAAAGAGCTGGTCGGCGTGCTGATGGAAAGCTACCCGCCGTTTTCATTTCTCAATGACCAGAACCAGCTCGACGGTTTCGACGTGGACGTGGCCAAGGCCGTGGCGCAAAAACTGGGCGTGAAGTTGCGCCTTGAAACCCCGTCCTGGGACGTGATCGCCGCCGGCCGCTGGAGCGGGCGCTACGACATCTGCATCTGCTCCATGACCCCAAGCAAGGCACGCGCTGAGGTGTTCGACTTCCCGGTGGAATACTACGCTTCGCCGGCCGTGATCGTGGTCAATGCCAAGGATGATCGCATCCACGAAGCCCGGGACCTGAGCGGCAAGAAAGTCGGCCTCACCAGCGCCTCCAGCTACGAAAGCTACCTGAACAAGAACCTGGTGATCGAAGGCGCCGAAGACACGCAATTGCAGTACCCATTCGAGGAGGTGCAGATCGCCCCGTACGACACCGACAATGTGGCATTCCAGGACCTGGGCCTGGGTGCTGGCGTGCGCCTGGATGCAATCCTCACCAACCTGGTCACCGCGCAGCCGCGCCTGAGCCAGGACAAGCGTTTCAAGCTCGCCGGTGCGCCGCTGTACTCGGAGCCCAACTCGGTGGCCATCGAGAAAGGCGATCCGCAGTGGGACAGCAAAGTGCGTGAGGTCTTCGCCCAGCTCAAGCAGGACGGCACCTTGAGCGCGCTGTCGCAAAAATGGATCGGCGCCGATATCAGCCGATGAGTTTTCGCCTACGGCTTTACCTGACCTGGGCGGCACTGTTCGCCCTGTTTGCGAGTTTCTTCCTGAGCTTTGACCTGAAGTTCTCGATCATCCTCGACAAGCTGCCCAACCTGGTCGGCCTGCACCTTGCGCCCAACGGTTTCCTGCAAGGTGCGGCGCTGACGCTGTTCTTGTGCCTATGCGCCATTGTCGCCTCATCGGTGCTGGGCTTTATCACCGCGCTGGGGCGCCTGTCCAAAAGTGCGGTGGCGTTCGGCATCGCCAGTTTCTACGCCTCGTTCTTTCGCGGCACGCCGCTGCTGATCCAGATCCTGTTGATCTACCTGGGCCTGCCGCAATTGGGGCTGGTGCCAGGCGCCATCGTCGCCGGGATCATCGCGCTGTCGCTGAATTACGGCGCCTACCTGAGCGAGATTTTCCGGGCCGGCATCCTCGGCGTGCCCCATGGTCAACGCGAGGCTGCGCTGGCCCTGGGCATGCGTGACAGGGCGATTTTCTGGCACGTGACCCTGCCCCAGGCCATGCGCACCATCATCCCGCCGGCCACCAACCAGTTCATCTCGATGCTCAAGGACTCCTCCCTGATCTCGGTGATGGGCGTATGGGAAGTGATGTTTCTGGCGCAGTCCTATGGCCGCTCAAGCTACCGCTATATCGAGATGCTCACGACGGCGGCGATCATTTATTGGGTGATGTCCCTGGGGCTGGAATTGATCCAGGCGCGCATGGAGCGGCATTTCGGCAAGGGCTACGTGCGGCGCGGTTGAAGGTCAGGGCCTGTTGCGCCGCACCTTGATCACGCCCATCTGCAAACCGAAAGGCCGAAACACAGCATTCAGCGATTTCAGGGTTGGGTTGCCCTCACCATGTTCGATATGCACCAGGGTGCGCACCGAGATTTTGCACATTCTGGCGAACTGGCTTTGGTGCAGGCCGGTCACTTCGGTGCGCAGGCGGCGCACGGCGGCGCCCAGCTCGAGCGAGCCATCGGCCAAGCCTTGTTCGACGCTGTCAATCAACAACGCACGAGCATCCATGCTGGTAGTCATCTCAACCCCCACTGTTTCAGGCGCAGGTCCAGCTTCCCCAGTGGAATGCTGGGGTGATTCAAGGTCACAGCGGGCACGCCACTGGCCACCAGAAGATCCGGCAATGCACGCAGGTGCTCGGCTGTTTGTCGCAGGCGTTCAAAGCTTTGCTCGGGGTCGACGAGGTCGGCCAGAGCCTCGCATACCGCTCTCCAATTGATATCCCCGGCGATCTCCAAGGGTTTGGGCCATTTGGTGGTTCGAGTGACTGCTTCAGCATCCATGACCATGGGCGCCAAGTCATAAAGGGGGGCCAGGCGCAGCGCCTTGGGCTCGCGGATGATCGATGTATTGCGGCCGTGGTTATCCGAATTACCCAGCACTTTATTCAGCAAATCCCGGCGCAGGTACTCTGCGACCAGATCTGCGATTTGGGCCTCTTGCCCCACTGCTCGCCATTGATCGACCAACAGCCTCACCACCTCCAGATGATCCATGTAGCTGTCAGGGGTGGTTACACCGGCCAAGGAATAGATCGACTCGACGGCCAGCCGTTCAACACCGCCCTCACCCAGTCTGCGATCAAAACGATGCATCCACAGGCTGGGTTTTGTCGCCTCTTCCAGCGCCAGCCCTTGGGTGGCGACCGTTTCGATGCCAAGAGACTCAAGCGCCCGGTAATAGTGGTACTCACTTCGCAGGATATCTTGATCAGTCTGCGTGGCCTGGTTGCGCGCGAACTTGATGAACCAGTGCTGAGCGACGTCAGCGTCATTCAGGATCGCATCTGGGTACAACAAGCCATCGGTACCTTGGGTCATCAATAATTTCGGCGCCTCGCCCCCTGCTCCGGTCGCACCACCGATGGCAGCACCTTGTTCATAGGCATATTCCAGGAAGCGGCTGTCGCGACTGACAACCTCATGTCGTGCAAACCCCATCGGTGTTTCACCGCCCAGGGCTTGGATGGACTCCTTGATCCGCATGTTGCCAATCGGTGCCGGCGTACTGCGCCCCAGCAAGAACAAATCGTCATCGATGGCCTGAGGTTTCTCACGACCAAGACGCTGCATCAAAAAACGCTTGGCCGCGCCGGCTGGCGCGATATCGTGCAGAAAAGCGGGGGCTGACTTGAGCACTGTCACGTCCCAATCCAGCGGGAACCGGGCACTGCCAGCGGTGCAGAAAGGTTGCTGGATCTCTTCGAGGTGATCGACCAGATAATCCTGGCGGTAATGAAACCTGCAGGGCCCGGCAAAACCCTTTTGCGGTTCAGGAAATTCAAGTCGCATAGCATCACGCCAGTGCCCGGCGGTGAAAATCTGCAGCGTCAAAGAGTAAGCGGTGTCTTTCTGCAATTTAGTGCACCTGCGAGGCGGAAACGGGAGCGACACATGCAATATAGTGCATATTCTACGAATGACGAGCCTTTATATACGCATTAAAATGCAGATACCGAAGGAAAACAGCTGAAAATATGCAATTTAATGCAAACGGCTTAACCGTCATTACTGCGACACATTCCTGCAACGACCTTGCGCTATACCAGTCGACTCGCTTGCCATAACAAGGTCGTCCAGCATGCCCCCGTCTCCACAACGCCTCGCGCTCGCCATCACCCTGTTGGCCAGCGGTGGTTTCATCGAAGCAGCCGCAGCCAAAACCCTACAGATCGACACGCCTACCACCCAGGGGCAAACCTTGGGTGGCAGTGATACATTGACCACGTCGGTGCCTGGCAGCATTACAACCTCCGGGGTAGCGGTGACGCTCAAGGACGGCACCCGCGGTGCGGGGGTGGTGGTGACTAACGCGGGCAAATTGGTCTCCAGTGGCGGCCGGGGTATCGACAGTTCGGGCAGTGTCAGCGGGGAGCGCAGGTACAGCATTTACAACCTTGCCGGCGGGGTGATCCAGGGCGCCAATGATGCGTTGCGCATCAACAGTAACTTCGCCAGCGGCAGCGTGCTGATCGACAACAGCGGCACCATTCGCTCGGCCACCGGCCAAGGGCTGGACCTGGATGCGCTGCGCAGCAGCAACGTCACTACCACGATCATCAACCGTGCCGGTGGCTTGATTCGCGGGGAGGCCAGCGACGGCATGAAGACCGGCGCCAACGCCTCTATCACTAACTACGGTGAGATCTCCACCGGCAACACCTTCTCCCGCGATGACAAGTTCGATGGCGTGGACATCGACTCCGCCAGCGGCGTGACGGTCACCAACTACGGCCTGATTTCCGGTGGCCGCCATGGCATCACCACAGATGAGGGCGCCACGCTGACCAACTACGGCACGGTGATCGGCCGCAACGGCTCGGGCTTTGGTTCCGATGGCGACGGCACTGTGATCAACCACGGCACCATCACCGGCGCGTTCTCCGGGCTGCAACCGGATGGCGACGGTGACGGCGTGGACATCGACAAGATCGCCCATATCGAAAACTACGGCGTCATCCAGGGTGTCGGCGCCGGGGGTGTCGACAAGAACGGCTTCGCCAACGGCAGCGAAGGGATCGCCCTGGGCGGCGGCGCTATCTACAACGCCAAAGGCGCGCTGATCAGTGGTGCCAACAATGCCATCCTGGTGGACGACGGCAGCGACGGGCCGGGGCTCGCGGCAACCACCCTGGAGAACCACGGCACGATTGAGGGCCTGGATGGCTTTGGCGTGAAGTTCGTCGGCAACTACGCCGACACGGTCATCAACAGCGGCACCATCAGCGGCAGTAATGGCCTGGCCCTGGATTTGGGCGGCGGCGATGACAATCTGATCTTGCGCAACGGTAGCCGCTTTATCGGCGCGGTGGACGGCGGCAGCGGTTACGACCGACTGACCCTGGACGACGTCGCAGGCGGCACTTTTGGCGACAGCCGCAACCTCGAACGGCTGGACGTGAAGCAAGGCACCTGGACGTTGACCGGCCAAGGTGATTTCAGCGACGGCGGCGAGATTTCCAGCGGTGCCAAGCTGATCAACCAAGGCGGGATTACCGGCAACGTGACGGTCGACACAGGCGGTGTGTATGCCGGCGGCGGCTCGGTGGGCGGCCTGGTGGTGAACGGCACCCTGCAGACCAACACCGCGTTGGGCACCGCCAGCATCAACCGTGACTTGCGCATGGGCAGCGGCTCGACCCTGGCCTATGGCGTCAACGCCGACGGCAGCAGCGCGCCGATCAAGGTCGGCGGCACCGCTTACCTCAATGGCGCGACCCTGGCGGTCAACCCCGGCGAAGGCACCTACCCCTGGCAAAGCCATTACAGCGTGCTGCAAGCCGGCAGCATCAATGGCACGTTTGGCAAGGTCACCAGCGACTACGCCTTCCTGACCCCAACCCTGGATTACAGCCCCACCCAGGTCGGCCTTACGTACACCCGTAACGACATCGCTTTCAACCAGTTCGCCAGCACCGGCAATGGCGCCAGCGCCGCCAACAGCCTGGCAGGCCTGGGCACGAACAACCCGCTGTACAACGCCCTGCTCAATACCACCACCGGCACAGCCGGTGCAGCCATCGAGCAACTGGCGGGCAGCAGCACCGCCAACCTCACCAGCGCCACCCTCAATGCCAGTGCGCAAGTCGGCAACAGCATGCTCGCCGCCATGCATCAGGTGGGCGGCGGTGCGGGACTGCTGGTGGGGCTCAATGACAAAGACACGCCGTTACTGGCCGCCACCGGCGTGCCCGCCGAAGTGCGCAACCTCAATGACCCGAATGCCCGTGGCCGCCTGTGGCTGCAAGGCATCGGCAGCTACGGCAAGCTCGATGGCGAGCACGGCAGCAACGGCTTGACCCAACGCACCAAAGGCACAGTGCTCGGCGCCGATTGGGCGCTGGATAGTGACTGGCGCCTGGGTGTGCTGGGCGGTTACTCCAAGACCGACCTGGACACCACCGGTGTGGACGGCAGCGTCGACAGCTGGCACGCCGGCGTCTATGCCCTGCGCCAGAGCGGCCCACTGGCGTTGCGCCTGGGTGCGGCCTACAGCGGGCACCAAGGCGACAGTAAACGCACGGTGGCCTTCAACGGCTTTAACGACCGCCCCAAAGGCGACTATGACGCCAGCAGCCAGCAGGCTTTTGCGGAACTGGGCTACGCCCTGGGCAGCGGTCGCTTGAGCGCAGAACCGTTCGCCAACCTCGGCTACCAGCGCTACCAGCGCGACGGCTATAACGAAAAAGGCGGCGCCGCTGCGCTGCACGTCGAGAGCCAGACCCAGGACAACTTCAGCAGCACCTTCGGCCTGCGCCTGGCGCACCTGAGCCAGCTGGACAACGGCGTCAGCCTCACACCTCGTGCCAGCGTTGGCTGGAAGCACACCTATGGCGATGTCGACAGCACCACACGCCAGGCTTTCCTGGCCGGTGGCACCGCCTTCAATGTGCAAGGCAGCGCCCTGGACCGCGACAGCCTGTTGCTCGAAGCGGGCCTGGACGTCGGTTTATCCGCCCGTCATCGCCTGGGCCTGGGCTATACCGGCGAAGTGGGCAGCAACAGCCGTAACCATGCGCTGACCGGCCAATGGCAGATGAGTTTTTAATCGCACCGTACTAGAGACAACTCCCGCACATCAGCGGTCGATAGACTGACAGTTATCCCCCTGCACCTCGCCTAAATTCCCGGCCTCATTCATCAGAGGTTGGGAATTCATGCCCTTTACACTTCAAAGAATCGCAATCGTCATCAGCTTGGCAGTGGCCGCCAGTTTTCAGCCTGCCCATGCGCGCGGCGATATCGAATACAAGCCCTACGGCAGCTATCCCTATGACGCCGCCGACTATAGCGGAGTATTTATACCCCAGTTCGAAGCGCCGCCCATTCCACCGCCCTTCGACGGGTTCCTCACTCAGCAGGCCACTTCGCACAACGGCCTGCAGGTCGCCAAGGTGCTGGAGCCGGCAGTGATTCAACTGGTGGCCTCCGGCGAGTTGGACTCGGAAGACCTCAAGGAGCTGCAAAAATCACTTGAGCAATTGAGCAAGCAACCCGGAGGGATCGGCGCAGCCCTTGAGCAACTGGCCGCCAGCCAAAACGCCAACCTGGCCACCGCAACCCAGGCCACCACCCAGCACCTGAGCCGCCAATTGCTCGCCACCCTGCGCACGCTGCCTACTGACGACGACGGCCACTTCTGGGTGCAAGGCCTGGGCAACGCCGGCAGCCTGGACCCACAACACGGCAGCGCCGGCTTGAAACACGATACCCAAGGCCTGTTGCTGGGCGCCGACTGGGCGATCGACCATGCCTGGCGGGTGGGTGTCATGGGCGCCAAGACCTCCAGCCGCTTCGATGCCCCGCGTTATGCCGCCGAACTGGACAGCTGGCACTTGGGCGGCTACGCCGTGCGCCAGGACGGCCCCTTCGCCCTGCGCCTGGGGGCGATCTACAGCAACCATGCCGGGCAGAACAAACGCAGCGTCAGCCTGCTCACTTACCACGACTCGCTCAAAAGCAAATACAACGCCAGCAGCCAGACACTGTTCTCCGAACTCGGCTATCAATTGGGCAGCGGTGATTCCACTGTCGAACCCTTCGTCGGCCTTGGCTACCAACGCTATCAGCGCGACCGTTTCAAAGAGAGCGGCGGCGTAACCGCATTGAACGTCGGCCCACAAACCCAGCGAAACCTGAACAGCACCTTTGGCCTGCGCCTGGCAACGCTGTATCGCTTCGACAACAACATGAGCCTCACGCCCCACCTCAGCACGAGCTGGAAACACCTCTACGGCGACGTCAACAGCCAGGTCCGCCAAACCTCGCGCTATGCACCGGGCCTGATCGACGAGTACACCATCACCGGCACCGCCCTGGACCGCGATAGCTTTGACTTGCATGCAGGCCTGGACCTTGCCTTGTCCACCCAACACAGCGTCGGCCTGACCTATAGCAGCCAAGCCGGCAACCATGGCCACGACCAAGGCCTGATGGGCCAGTGGAAAATGAGTTTCTAAGCCCGTGAACGCCTGAATTTCAGGCGAAAAAAAAGGGGAGCACCTGCCCCCCCGAGGATTAAACGTTAGTCTCGAAGGCTGTGATCAGCCTTCGATCTCAATCAGGATTTCGCCAGGGTTCACCCGGTCGCCCTTGGCCACATGTACAGCGCTCACCTTGCCGGCAATCGCTGCCTGCACTTCGGTTTCCATCTTCATGGCTTCGGTAATCAGCACGGCCTGGCCGGCCTTGACCACGTCGCCGACCTTGACCAGCACATCGACGATATTGCCCGGCATCGCCGTGCTGACATGGCCCGGTTCGGTCGCGTGCTTGCGCTTGCTGCCGCCGCTGCTGACAAACTCGTTGAGCGGTTCGAACACCACTTCTTCCGGCATGCCGTCGATGGACAGGTAGAAGTGACGCTTGCCTTCGGCCTTCACGCCGACACCGGTGATATCCACGCGGTAGCTTTCGCCGTGCACGTCGATAACGAATTCGGTCGGTACGCCTTCGCCGCCAGCACGGGCCACGCCGCCCGCTTCCGGGATCGGCAACAGCACTTCAGGAGCCAAGGTGCCGGCGTCACGTTCTTCGAGGAACTTGCGCCCGATGTCCGGGAACATGGCGTAGGTCAGCACGTCTTCTTCGGACTTGGCCAGTGCGCCGATTTCGCCGCGCAGCTTGGTCATTTCCGGCTTGAGCAAATCCGCCGGGCGCACGTCGATCACGTCTTCGCTGCCGATGGCCTGGCGGCGCAGTTTTTCATTCACCGTGCCCGGCGCCTTGCCGTAACCGCCTTGCAGATAGAGCTTCACTTCGTTGGTGATGGTCTTGTAGCGCTCACCGGCCAGCACGTTGAAAAACGCCTGGGTGCCGACGATCTGCGAGGTCGGCGTTACCAACGGCGGGAAGCCGAGGTCTTCACGCACTCGCGGGATCTCGGCCAGCACTTCGCTCATGCGGTTCAGAGCGCCCTGCTCTTTGAGCTGGTTGGCCAGGTTGGAGATCATTCCGCCCGGCACCTGGTTGACCTGCACACGGGTGTCGACGGCGGTGAATTCGCTCTCGAACTGGTGGTACTTCTTGCGTACGGCATAGAAGTACAGGCCGATCTCTTGCAGCAGTTCCAGGTCGAGGCCGGTGTCGAACTCGCTGCCTTTAAGGGCCGCGACCATCGACTCGGTGCCCGGATGGCTGGTGCCCCAGGCAAAGCTGGAGATGGCCGTGTCGATGTGGTCGGCACCGTTTTCGATGGCCTTGAGTTGGCACATCGCGGCCAGGCCGGCGGTGTCGTGGGAGTGGATAAAGATCGGCAGGTTCTGCTCGGCTTTCAGCGCCTTGACCAACTCGCCGGTGGCGTAGGGCGTGAGCAGGCCAGCCATGTCCTTGATCGCGATGGAGTCGCAGCCCATGGCTTCCAATTGCTTGGCCTGGGCCACGAACGCTTCTACGGTATGCACCGGGCTGGTGGTGTAGGCGATGGTGCCCTGGGCATGCTTGCCAGCGGCCTTGACCGCTTCAATGGCCACGCGCAGGTTACGCACGTCGTTCATTGCATCGAAAATGCGGAACACGTCGATACCGTTAACCGCCGCCTTGGCCACGAAGGCCTTGACCACGTCGTCGCTGTAATGGCGGTAGCCCAGCAGGTTCTGGCCGCGTAGCAGCATTTGCAGGCGTGTGTTAGGCAGCGCGGCGCGCAGTTGGCGCAGGCGCTCCCACGGGTCTTCCTTGAGGAAGCGCACACAGGCGTCGAAGGTCGCGCCGCCCCAGACTTCCAGGGACCAGTAGCCGACTTTGTCGAGCTTGTCGCAGATGGGCAGCATGTCGTCGGTGCGCATGCGGGTGGCCAGCAACGATTGGTGGGCGTCGCGCAGGATGGTGTCGGTTACGAAGATCTTCTTGCTCATTGTTATATTCCTCACAGGCCTGCGTGGGCGGCGATGGCGGCGGCGATGGCCAGGGCCAGCTCTTCGGGTTTGCGCTTGATCGAGTAGTTGGTCAGCTCAGGGTGGCTTTCCACAAAACTGGTATTGAACTGGCCGCTACGGAATTCCGGGTTGCGCAGGATTTCCTGGTAGTAGGCGGCGGTGGTCTTCACGCCTTGCAGGCGCATGTCGTCCAGGGCACGCAGGCCGCGGTCCATGGCTTCTTCCCAGGTCAACGCCCACACCACCAGTTTCAGGCACATGGAGTCGTAGAACGGTGGGATGGTGTAGCCGGTGTAGATCGCCGTGTCGGTACGCACGCCGGGGCCGCCGGGGGCGTAATAACGGGTGATCTTGCCGAAGCTTGGCAGGAAGTTGTTCTTCGGGTCTTCGGCGTTGATACGAAACTGCAACGCGAAACCCCGGTGCTGGATGTCTTCCTGCTTGACCGACAACGGCAGGCCGGAGGCGCTGCGGATTTGCTCGCGAACGATATCGATGCCGGTGATTTCTTCGGTGATGGTGTGTTCCACCTGCACCCGCGTGTTCATCTCCATGAAGTACACCTCGCCCTCGGCGAGCAGGAACTCCACGGTGCCGGCGTTCTCGTAACCCACAGCCTTGGCCGCGCGCACCGACAGGTCGCCGATGTAGGCGCGCTGTTCCGGGGTCAGTTGCGGGCTGGGGGCGATTTCGATCAGCTTCTGGTTGCGACGCTGGATCGAGCAATCACGCTCGAACAGGTGCACCACGTTGCCAAAGCTGTCACCGAGGATCTGCGCCTCGATGTGCTTGGGATTGACGATGCATTTTTCCAGGAACACTTCCGCCGAACCGAAGGCCTTGGTGGCTTCGGAAATCACGCGGGGGAAGGCTTGCTCGAGTTCTTCGCGACTGTTGCAACGACGAATACCACGGCCACCGCCACCGGAGGTGGCCTTGAGCATCACCGGGTAACCGATGCGGTCGCCTTCGGTGAGGGCTTCATGGATGTCGGCGACGTTGCCTTCGGTGCCCGGCGTGACCGGCACACCGGCCTTGATCATGCTGCGGCGCGCTTCGGTCTTGTCGCCCATGCGGCGAATCACTTCTGCCGAGGGGCCGATAAACTTGATGCCGCGTTCGGCACAGATGTCTGCCAACTCGGCGTTTTCCGACAGGAAGCCGTAGCCGGGGTGCAGCGCATCGCAACCGGTTTCCACCGCCAGGTTCACCAGCTTGCGCGGGTTCAAGTAACCGGCCAGTGGCTCGGCACCGATGCTGTGAGCTTCGTCGGCACGCTTGACGTGCAACGCATGGCGGTCGGCGTCCGAATAAACCGCGACCGAGCGAATGCCCATCTCGGCGCAGGCACGCACGATTCGTACGGCAATTTCACCACGGTTGGCGATCAGGATCTTTTTTATCACTTGGAAATTCCCTTGAGCCGATTTGCGTGCTTCGACCCGTTGCAGCCGGGCCGGCGCGTGACCAAATGTTTCATGACAGTCGCGAGACACACACTATGCGCACAGGAGAATTAACAAAAATCAATAATTATTGGGTTGTGTATAAGTAAAGACTTATAGTTGGCCGAGATACCAAGGGGCCGAGGCTTTATAAAATGCGTAAGTCGTTGATGCGTATGACATTGCGTCAATTGCAGATCTTCAATGAAGTGTGTGATTTGCGTTCCTACAGCCGTGCCGCCGAGGAAATGTCCCTCACCCAACCGGCGGTCAGCCTGCAAATTCGCCAGCTGGAAGAGCTGATCGGTCAGCCGCTGTTCGACTATGCCGGCAAAAAACTCTACATGACCGAGGCCGCTGAAGCCCTGCAGCGGGCCAGCCGCGATATATTCGGGCGCCTGGAAAACCTCGATATGCAGCTGTCGGATATGCAGGGTTCACTGCAAGGCCAACTGAAACTTGCGGTGGAGTCCAGCGCCAAGTATTTCGTGCCGCACCTGTTCGCCGCGTTCAAGCGCCAGCATCCGGAGGTTCAATTGCAGCTCACGGTGGTCAACCGCGCCCAGGTGATCCGCCGGCTCTCGGACAACCGCGATGACTTGGTGATCATGTCCATGGTGCCCCAGGACATGGGCCTGGAGTTCCTGCCGTTTCTCAACAACCCGATTGTGGCCGTGGCATTGCCGGATCATCCCCTGAGCCTGCAAGGGCCGTTGCGCCTGCAGGACCTGGAGCCTTACACCCTGCTCATCCGCGAACCGGGCTCTGGCACACGGCTGGCCTGCGAAGAGTACTTCAAGGAAAAACGCGTGCACTTCACCCAGACGGTGGAAGTGGCCTCGGCGGAGGCGCAGCGTGAGTGCGTGGCGGCAGGATTGGGCGTGGCCCTGCTGACGCGCCACGCCTTGAACCTGGAGCTGGCCACCGGCGGGCTCAAGGAACTGCCGGTGGAAGAACTGCCGCTGTACCGCAGTTGGTGCCTGGTGCAGGCCAAGGCTAAACGCCTGTCACCGGTGGCCCATGCGTTCCTGGGCTTTATTCGCAGCGAACGGGTGCAGATCAGCGCGCTGGCTGAGCGTTTCGCTGGGCAGCCACGGGTGCCTGCCAATGCAGTTCCGGGTAGTCACTGATGCTCTGGAGCAACTGGCGCTCCTCGCAACGGTCTTCGATGGCGCGACGGAACGCCATGCGGCGCTGGTCTTCCTGCTGACGACGGGTCTTGACGGTGCTGTTGCTGTCTTCGTAGGGCCGGGTCATTTGGAGTCTCCCAATGCGAGTACGGGGAGTACAGGATGGGCGTGGGGGATGACAGTTTGGCGGCGCGGGGGTTACAGGATGATGAATCTTGCGCATATGGCGCAAACCCATGTGGGAGCTGGCTTGCCTGCGATAGCCATAGGTATCTACACAACTTTGTAGCCTGTAGCAGCCGACGGTAACTACGATGCGAAGCGAGCCGCTCTTGATCTGCTTTTGATCTTGATCTCAGGCGCCCCGTTAAACCACGCTGGCCGAACGCAGGCTTGAATTCGTGGGTAACCCGGCAGGACGCCGGGTTAGCCGCCCCGCGCCATGGATGGCGCGTGGCGGCGGCCCACGGATTCAAGCCTGCGTTCGGGCACACCGAGCCCAAGCGAGGTGCCGAGTGGTGGGGCAAGAGCGTTTTGCTTACTTTGCCGCTTTTGCAAAGTGAGCCGCCGTTGAACTGCCCCCCGAAAGTTGGACAGGGGACGCTATTGATTTAATGCCTGAGTCCGAAATTGTACCGGGCTCAAGCCATTTAGTCTGAGGCTTATGCGGTCTTGGTTGTAGTAGGCGATGTAATCCTCTATGCCTGATGCCAACTGCTCCACACTCTCAAATGACTCCAAATAGAAAAACTCGCTCTTGAGCGTGCCGAAAAAACTCTCCATGGCGGCATTGTCCAAGCAATTACCCTTGCGCGACATGCTCTGCTCGATGCTCTTTTCGGCCAGCATGTGTCGGTAGATAGGCTGCCTGTACTGCCAACCCTGGTCGGAGTGCAGTATCGGTTTGTCACCTTGATTCAGTCGCCCGAAGGCTTTTTCCAGCATCGTCGAAACCATCCTGAATTCGGGACGTCGGTTGATCTGGTAAGCCAGGATCTCGCCGTTGTACAAATCCATGAGAGGCGAGAGAAACAGCTTTTGCCCCTTCACCTTGAACTCCGTCACGTCGGTTGCCCATTTCTCGTTAGGGGCTTCTGCCTTGAATTCGCGCTTTAGTAGATCAGGCGCAACAAGCCCTTCAGCACCTCGGTAAGAGCGATATTTCTTCACTTTGACCAGCGACTTGAGGCCTATCACCTGCATCAGTCGATACACCTTTTTGTGATTGATCAACTCACCACTGTTTCCAAGGGTCGCGGCGATGCGGCGGTAGCCGTAACGCCCCTTATGCCCGTGATAGACGCTGCGGATGCGATCTTTAAGGCCGGCATGCTTGTCGGTTAGCAGTGTTTTGCTTTGGTAATAGAAGGTGCTGCGTGCCAGTGCCGCAGCACGTAGCAACAGAGCAAGTGGATGCTCATGCCTCAATCCTTGGACGGCCTGCGTTTTTTTGGCTGCGCAGTACGGGGATCCGCTTGGATTAAGGCATCGAGCTTTTTTAGATAGGCATTCTCCGCGCGCAGATAAGCCAGTTCTGCGAGCATTTGTGCAGGGGTCAGTTCTGCGTCCGCAGGAAGAGCAGGACTTGCTTTGGGTTGCCTGGAAGGTTTGCGGGGCATACTGGACTCTTTAAGACGCTGCGGTTGTAGTGCTTCTACACCGCCTTCATCGTACAGCTTTCGCCACTGCCTGATACTACTTGGACCACGGATATCAAACCGTATACAGGCCTGTTGGTCCGACAGTCCATCTTGTTTGATGCACTGCAAAACCTTTAATTTAAACTCGGCATCGTAATGGCTGTACTTGGCGATCAAGCCAGAGGCGCCGTGCTTTTCAAAACCCTTGACCCAGCGTCGCAGGAGCGATGGACTCAAGTCATGCTTAAGGGCCACCTCATGGATGCTACTGGCAGACAGGCACTCTTCAATCAATGATTGCTTGAGCGCTAGGTTGTATTTCGTCATGGAACACTCTCCCGAGGGGGCAGGTGTCCAACATTCGGGGGTCAGTTCACGTCAGGGCGGAACCCTAAGTGGCCGTTACCGCAGAAATGGATATGTACTCGGTACACCAGCGTCGGCTGTCAGACCGTCTTCGCAGGCAAGCCAGCTCCCACATTTGGATCGTGGCGTGTCAGTTAGATCAGCGTCGGCTGTCAGTCCGTCACGGGAGCAAGCTCCCTCGCCACAGGTCCAGCGTCACACCAAAGATATGTAGATACCTATGCTGCGATAGCGGCCTGCCAGTCGCCACCTTATCAACTGACCCACCGCTATCGCAGGCAAGCCAGCTCCCACACTTTGACCAAGTATGGCCCAGGCTTAGTCGTCGAGGGCTTTGACGGACTTGGGCGACAACCGCAGGCTGCGCAAGCTGCGCTTCACGCTCTTGAGGTGGTTGACCAGGCTCGGGCCACGGGCCATGGCCACGCCCATCGCCAGCACGTCGATGACCACCAGGTGGGCAATGCGTGAGGTCAGCGGCGTGTAGATCTCGGTGTCTTCATGCACGTCGATCGCCAGGTTTACCGTGGACAGTTCCGCCAATGGCGTCTGGCTCGGGCACAGGGTAATCAGCGAAGCGCCGCTCTCACGCACCAGGTTGGCGGTGATCAACAGGTCTTTGGAACGACCCGATTGGGAAATGCAGATGGCCACGTCAGTGGGCTTCAAGGTTACCGCCGACATTGCCTGCATGTGCGGGTCGCTGTAGGCCGCGGCGGTCAGCAGCAGGCGGAAGAACTTGTGCTGGGCATCCGCCGCCACTGCGCCGGACGCGCCAAAGCCGTAGAACTCGACGCGCTGGGCCTGGGACATCGCGGTCACGGCCTTTTGCAGCTCCACCGGGTCGAGCTTCTCACGCACTTCCATCAGGGTGTGCAAGGTGGTGTCGAAGATTTTCAGGCTGTAGTCGGCGACGGAGTCGTCTTCATGGATCGCAAACTGGCCGAAGCTGGCACCGGCAGCCAGGCTTTGCGCCAGCTTGAGTTTCAGATCCTGAAACCCGGAGCAACCAATGGCGCGGCAGAAGCGCACGATGGTCGGCTCGCTGATGCCCACGCTGTGGGCCAGGTCGGCCATGGAACTGTGCATCACGGCCGCAGGGTCAAGCAGCACATGATCGGCAACCTTGAGTTCCGATTTGCGTAACAGGTGGCGCGACTGGGCGATATGTTGCAACAGGTTCAAAGGGCAGGACTCTTGTTATTGGCAGGCGCCAGGGATGTAGCAAGCTTGTAGTTATACTACAAGAATTGTCGTTTTGCCCGCTCGATGCATCACTAAATCGCCCTGCTCCCCTCTGATTCAGCGGGCAGGCGCTATGTAGCCATAAAGGCGGCGTACGCTGCGTTAAGAAAAATCTGCATTTTTACGTAACAAATCCGCCAGCCCTTCGGCTCGCATGGGCGGGCTGATCAGGTAACCCTGCACCTCGTCACACTGCTCGCCGCGCAGGAAATCCAGCTGCTGCTGATCTTCCACGCCTTCGGCCACTACCTTGAGCGCCAGCCCGTGGGCCATGGCGATGATCGCGCGGGTGATGGCCGCATCCTCGCGTCCCTGGCCAAGCCCACGAATAAAGGCCTGGTCGATCTTTACGTAGTCCACCGGGATGCGCTTGAGGTAGCTGAGGGATGAGTAACCGGTGCCAAAGTCGTCGATGGCCAGCTTCACCCCCAGGTCGCGCAATTGCGCGAAGGTGGCGATGATATGTTCAACGCTGTCGAGCAACTGGCTTTCGGTCAGTTCCAGCTCCAGGTACTGCGGGTCCAGTGCGGTTTCTTCCAGCACTTGGCGCACCAGGCTGACCAGCTTGCCCTGGCGCAGCTGATGCACCGACAAGTTGACCGACACGCGAATCGGCGCCAGCCCCTGGCGCTGCCATTCGCAGGCCTGCCAGCAGGCCTGGCGCAGCACAAATTCGCCCAACGGCACGATCAAGCCGGTTTCTTCCGCCAAACCGATAAAGTCACTCGGCGGCACCATCCCCCACTGCGGATGCTCCCAGCGGACCAACGCCTCGGCAGCCTTCAGCTTGCCAGTGGCCAGGCACAGCTTGGGTTGGTAGAACACCGTGAGCTGACGCTCGTCGATAGCTTTGCGCAGGTGGTTTTCCAGCTGCAAACGCTCCAGGGTGCTGGCTTGCAGGCTGTCGGTGAAGAACTGGAAATTATTCCCGCCCAAGTGCTTGGCGTGCTGCATCGCCATATTCGCTTGGCTGACCAACGCAGAAATTTCCCGCGCGTTATCCGGCAACAGGCTGACGCCCATCGAGGCGCTGACCACCAGTTCATGCCCCTCCACATTCACCGGCACGCGCAATTTCGCCAGCAGCCGGGTCGCCACCCGCGCCAGGCTCGATAGGTTGCCATAGGCGTCAAACAACACGGCGAATTCATCCCCGGACAGGCGCGCAATGGTGTCGGCCTCCGGCAGCGCGTTGATCAAGCGCCGCGCCATTTTCTGCAGCAGTTGGTCGGCCACTTCATGGCCCAGGCTGTCATTGAGCAATTTGAAGCGGTCGAGGTTGATATGCAGCAGCGCGAGGCTGCGCCCGCCTTGGCGCACGCGCTGGTGAGCTTCACGCAGCCGTTCGCGAAACAGCGAACGGTTGGCCAGGCCGGTCAACTCGTCGTAGTGAGTGAGGTAGCGCATACGCTCTTCAGACTCGCGCCGCGCCGACAGATCGGCGAAGAACCCGACGATATGACTGACGCTCCCCCGTACATCGCGCACCACGTTCAGCTGTAGCCATTGCGGGTAGAGTTCGCCGTTCTTGCGCGTTTCCACCAATTCGCCCTGCCACGTGCCGTGGCTGAGCAATGCCTGGCGGATCAGCGGGAAGTGGCGCCGCGCATCGCGACTGCAGGGCAGTTCCACGACGTTGCGGCCAAGCATGTCGTCGATGTCGAAACCGGTGACGCGGCTGAACGCCTGGTTCACGGCGATCAACGCATAGTTCGGGTCGAGGATCACAATGCCTTCGCTGGCCGCCTCGAACACCGTCGAGGCCAGACGTTGCTGCTCTTCCACCGCCTTGGCGGCGCTGATGTCACGGCGCGTGCCGAGCATACGGATGACCCGGCCACTGGGTGTGCGCTCCACGGCGCGCCCGCGGTCTTGGATCCACACCCAATGCCCATCGCCATGACGTATCCGGTATTCCACCTGATAGTCCTCGCTGCGGCCTTTGAGATGCTCGACCAGCGCGTGCTTGAGCAAGGGCAGATCGTCGGGGTGCAGGCGCGGTTTGAGGTGGCTGAGCATCGCCGTGACGTATTCGGGCTCCAGGCCGAACAGCTCCTTGAGTTGTGTGTGGTGGACCTCATCGGTTTGCAGGTTCCAGTCCCACAGGCCCAGTTCACTGGCTTGCAGGGCCATGGCCAGGCGCGCTTCGCTTTTACTCAAGGCGAGGCTGGCAGCATCCAATTGCTGACTGCGTTGCGCCACACGGTCTTGCAGGCCGACCTGGGCTTCACGCAAGTCCTGCTCCACCTCGCGGCGCTGCTCGACTTCGCGCACCAGCTCCAGGTTCAACTGCTCACTGCGTTGCTGCGCCTGCTGTAGATGCTCGATCAGGGCCTGGTTCTGGAAACGGCGCAACAGCCCGCGCTGGATCAGGCGGTTGACCTGCCACGCGACCAGGCTCAGGGACGCCAGCAGGATCAGGCCGAGCACACCCCAGCCTTGTTGCTGCGGGGTGCCATCCCAGAACAGGTAGACGATGGCCGGCACCAGGCACGGCAAGGCAAACGACAGGTAGGCCCACAGGCTTACGGCATAGGCTACGCTGGCCGACAAGGTGGCGGCGCCAATCAGGCCAAACACCCAGGCCTGATGCATGAAGCTGTCCGTGGGCACCAGGGCAATGGCCGCAACGGAGAGGGTCAGGCCACTGATCGCCGAGCCGAGCATGAACATACGCCGCCACACGGGCTGGGCCTGCCGGCTGGGCATGGCCGAGTCAAAGGCCGCCACTTGGATCACGCGCATCGCCACCAGGGCGAGCAGCCACAGCAGCCAGACGCTGTCCAGCAGGTACTGATCGGGGTTCCAGAGCAACCAGGCGCAGACCAGGCCATTGACCAGCATCAGCAGCGTCGGCAGCAACGAACCCTGATACAGCAGGCGCGTGCGCTCAACCGCGATTTCGGTTGCATAGTGTTTACGGATGACCTGTGCGGGGGCCGGCGAAGGGCCAAACAGGTCGGTGCTAAGGGTCATAGGCGGTGTTCTTATAATGGTGAGCCCGAAACGTCGACGGAGCATACACAAGCAAGCGCCTGGGCCAAACTGCTGCACGTCATAAAAAACCTAATGCGATTGGCCGCAAACCTTTGGCCCAGACCGCTTGGGCAAGACGCGGCACGGGCTTCGGCCGATGACCAACCGGTCATCACCCCCGCCAGAATGTTCGCCGCGTCGGTAACATGTAGACGTTTTGCATCGACCATCCGGCATTGGGATTTGCCCAGGCCCCCCAAGGCCCATAGAATGCGTCGATGCGCGATGATCTCTCTCTTTTGCTGAACTCCCTCAACGATGCCCAACGCCAGGCCGTAGCGGCCCCCGTTGGCCGTCAGTTGGTCCTGGCCGGTGCTGGCTCCGGTAAAACCCGAGTGCTGGTGCACCGTATCGCCTGGTTGATCCAGGTCGAGAACGCGTCCCCGCATTCCATCCTGTCGGTGACCTTCACCAACAAGGCCGCTGCTGAGATGCGCCACCGCATCGAGCAGTTGATGGGCATCAGCCCGGCTGGCATGTGGGTGGGCACCTTCCACGGCCTGGCGCACCGCCTGTTGCGGGCGCATTGGCAGGAAGCGGGCCTGAGCCAGACCTTCCAGATTCTCGACAGCGACGACCAGCAACGCCTGGTCAAGCGCGTGATCCGCGAGCTGGGCCTGGACGAACAACGCTGGCCGGCGCGTCAGGCGCAGTGGTTTATCAACGGCCAGAAGGACGAGGGTCTGCGCCCGCAACATATCCAGGCCAGCGGCGACCTTTTCCTGGCCACCATGCGCAGCATTTATGAAGCCTATGAAGCGGCCTGCGTGCGCGCTGGCGTCATCGACTTCTCCGAACTGCTGCTGCGTGCCCTCGACCTGTGGCGCGACAACCCCGGTTTGCTGGCCCATTACCAGAAACGCTTCCGCCACATTCTGGTGGACGAGTTCCAGGACACCAACGCCGTGCAGTACGCCTGGTTGCGTCTGCTGGCCAAGGGCGGCGACAGCCTGATGGTGGTGGGCGATGACGACCAGTCGATCTACGGCTGGCGTGGCGCGAAAATCGAGAACATCTATCAGTATTCCGAAGACTTCCCGGACGCGGTGACCATCCGCCTGGAGCAGAATTACCGCTCCACCGCCGGGATCCTCAAGGCGGCCAACGCCTTGATCGCCAACAACACCGGGCGCCTGGGCAAAGAGCTGTGGACCGACGGCGGCGAAGGCGAAGCGATCAACCTGTACGCGGCGTTCAATGAGCACGATGAAGCGCGCTACGTGGTGGAAACCATCGAAAGCGCACTGAAAACCGGCCTGGCCCGCAGCGATATCGCGATTCTGTACCGTTCCAACGCCCAATCGCGGGTGCTGGAAGAAGCCTTGCTGCGCGAGCGCATCCCGTACCGCATCTACGGCGGCCAGCGCTTCTTTGAACGTGCCGAAATCAAGAACGCCATGGCCTACCTGCGCTTGCTTGAAGGCCGTGGTAACGATGCGGCGCTGGAGCGAGTGATCAATATCCCGGCGCGTGGCATTGGCGAGAAAACCGTCGAAGCGATCCGCGACCATGCGCGCCATGCCGATGTGTCGATGTGGGAAGCCATGCGCTTGCTGATCGCCAACAAAGGCCTGACTGGCCGTGCTGCCGGGGCGTTGGGCGTGTTTGTCGAGCTGATCGAGAACCTGGCGGCCAAGTGCGCAGAAATGCCGCTTCACCTGATGACTCAGACTGTTATCGAGCAGTCCGGGCTGATCGCCTATCACGAAGCGGAAAAAGGCGAGAAAGGCCAGGCCCGGGTAGAAAACCTTGAGGAACTGGTCAGCGCCGCCCGTGCCTTCGAAAACACCGATGACGACGAAGAGCTGACGCCGCTCGCCGCCTTCCTGGGCCACGCCTCGCTGGAAGCCGGCGATACCCAGGCCGATGAGCATGAAGACAGCATCCAGCTGATGACCTTGCACAGCGCCAAGGGCCTCGAATTCCCTTACGTGTTCCTGGTGGGCATGGAAGAAGGCCTGTTCCCTCACAAGATGAGCCTGGAAGAACCCGGCCGTCTTGAAGAAGAGCGCCGCCTGGCCTACGTGGGCATTACCCGGGCGATGCAGAACCTGGTGATGACCTACGCCGAGACCCGACGCCTGTACGGCAGCGAAACCTACAACAAGGTGTCGCGCTTCGTACGTGAGGTGCCCAAGGGGCTGATCCAGGAAGTGCGCTTGTCCAACAGCGTCAGCCGCCCCTTCGGTGGTGGTCAGCAACAGAACTCCAGCAGCATGTTTGCCGGTTCCGAAATACCGGAAACCCCGTTCAGCCTGGGCCAGCAAGTCAAACATGCGATCTTCGGCGAAGGCGTGATCCTCAACTTCGAAGGCGCCGGCGCCCAGGCCCGGGTGCAGGTGAACTTCGCCGAGGGCAGCAAGTGGCTGATGATGGGTTACGCCAAGCTCGAAGCTATCTGAGCCCCACACCTGTAGGAGCGAGCTTGCTCGCGAAGAACGCCCAGACAACGCGTTCATCCAGAATGCCCGCGTAATCGTTGACGATTTTCGCGAGCAAGCTCGCTCCTACAGCAAGATACGGCTGCGCCCTTATATTTCACGAGGCCGGGCCAATATCTGTAATTAGTCCTACAAACCCTTCGGATTTGGTCTTACGCAAAAGCCCGAAACATTATGCCGCTAGCCACTGCCACGACACCTGTGCAACATGGCGCGCGTGCAATCCACAAATGGGAATTCCCTATATGAAACGTTTTCTTAGCATCGCCATGGCGTTGTGCATCGGCCTGACGATGAGCCTCGACGCCAACGCCAAACGCTTCGGTGGCGGCAAAAGCTCGGGCGCGGCACCGACTCACCAGACCAGCCAAATGGCTCCATCCGCCGGTGCGGGCGGTGCTGCGGCGACTGCAGGCGCAGCCGGTGCCGCTGGCGCTGCTGCCAAGGCTGGCGGTGCTTCGCGCTGGCTGGGCCCACTGGCCGGCATCGCCGCCGGTGGCCTGCTGGCGTCCATGTTCATGGGCGACGGCTTCCAGGGCATGCAGATCTTCGACATCCTGATCATGGGCGTCATCGCCTTTTTGGTCTTCCGCTTTATCGCCGCCCGTCGCCGCAAGCAGCAGGAGCACCTGGCTCCAGCCGGCGCGCCGATGCAGCGTGAAGCGTTCGAACAGAAGCCTGCCATGGGTTCGATCTTCGGTGGTTCGGCAGCGCCTGCCGCCCGTCCGGTGATCAACGCACCGGCCTGGTTCAACGAAGAGCGTTTCGTCGAAGCGGCCCGCAGCCACTTCCAGTCCCTGCAACAGCACTGGGACGCCAACGAAATGGACAAGATCTCCGAGTTCGTGACCCCGCAGCTGCTGGAGTTCCTCAAGCGCGAACGTGCCGAGATCGGTGACGGGTTCCAGTCGACTTACATCGACGACCTGCGCGTACAGCTCGACGGCGTGGATGATCGTGCCGACAAGACCATCGCCACCCTGACCTTCAGCGGTGTGTCGAAGTCCTCGCGTTTCGACCAGGGCGAAGTGTTCAGCGAAAGCTGGAACATGGAACGCGCCCAGGGCGACGACCAGCCGTGGCTGGTCGCCGGTATCCGCCAGAACGGTTAATACCTGCGCGGTTGAGCAAGCGGTAACAAAAACCCCGGACATGTCCGGGGTTTTCTATTTCACGGTTGCACTTATAGCGAGCTACTGTATAAAACGCCCCTATAAACCGCGCCATCTAGCAAGAGGATCCCGGCCGTGGAAGAAATCATCGAACAACTGCGTGAAGCCAACGAACCGGTCCCGGTTCCTTTAGAGCTGCCTGACGAAGACCAACTGGTGGAAATCGAAGAACAACTGTTCATCGACATCCCCTTTGTCTTCCGTGAATTTTTGCTGACCGTCAGCGACGTAGTCTATGGCAGCCTGGAGCCAGTGACCGTCACCGACCCGCAGTCCCACACCTACCTGCCGGACGTTGCCGCCAACGCCTGGGATGCCGGTGTTGACCGCAGCCAGATCCCTATCTGCCAGGACGGCGATGACTACTACTGCGTCGAAGAAGACGGCACCGTGGTGCTGTGGTCCGCCGAAGAAGAACTGGTCACCGAAGAGACCTGGGAATCGGTGTGGCACTGGGCGCGGGACGTCTGGCTGGAAAGCTGAGTCCCTTGTAGGAGCCGAGCTTGCTCGCGAGAAACCTGAGGGCGCCGCTGGGTGTCAGGTTTCCCGCGTTATCGTTAACGATCTTCGCGAGCAAGCTCGCTCCTACTGCATATCCTTGTGGTTATCCAGCGTCTCCAGCAACGCAACCTGCATCCGCGTATGCACACGGATAAACCAGCGCCAGAGCACTGCAGCCACCGCCGCCGTGACCACGGCAATCAGCACCAGCAACTTGTTGGTCGGCAGAATACTGGCCGACAAGGCTGCCAATAGCAGGAAGATCACCAGCAGCGACAAGATGGGGATCAGCTCGGCAATCACCCGGCGCACACGCTGGGTATGCCGCCCGGCCATTTCCGGCTTCACGCTCATCTCCGCCAGCAGCATCGACAACGCCTTGAGCTTGCGATACGCCGCAATCAGGAACGGCAACGACACCAGCAGCGCCCCGCCCCAGATCAACGCTTTCTGCCAACTTTGATCGCTGACCCAGCCCTCCAGGTACCCACCGATGCGCCCCGCGAAAAAACTGCCGGCAAAGAAGATCGCGATCACCAACGCTAGGTTTACGCCGACCTGCAGGATGATCTTGCGGATCATCGCGGCCAGCATCGCCCCCTCGCCCTGAGGCTGAATGCTGCGCAGCCATTCGCCATACATGCCGAACACTCGGCTCATACGCTTGGGCATCACCGCCGCGATCTTCAATGACAGCGGGTCCGCGCCACGAATCAGGTAGGGCGTGAGCAGCGTGGTGATCGCCGAAACGGCCACCGCCACGGGGTACAGAAAGTCGCTGGTGACCTGCAGGGTCATCCCCAGCGCCGCGATGATGAAAGAAAACTCGCCAATTTGTGACAGCCCCATACCGACCCGCAGCGAGGTGCGGCCATCGTTGCCGGCGATAAACGCGCCCAGCCCGCAAGACAGCATCTTGCCCAGCACCACGGCGACGGTGATCACCGCAATGGGCCAGGCATATTGCAGCAGGATCTGCGGGTCGATCATCAAGCCAATCGCTACGAAGAAAATTGCGCTGAACATGTCGCGAACGGGTTCGATCAGGCGTTCTATCTTAATCAACTGGCGGGATTCAGCCATGATTGCGCCGATCAGGAAGGCCCCGAGCACCATGCTGTATTCCAACTTCACCACCAGCAGGCAGAAGCCGAAACACAGGCCCAACACGGTGATCAGCAGCATCTCATTGCTTTCAAACTTGGCCACATAGGCCAGCAGGCGCGGCACCAGCAAAATACCAATCACCAGGGCGACGATCATGAACAGCGAGAGCTTGCCGACCGTGGCGAACACTTCGCCGGAACTGACTGTGCCACTGACGGCAATGCTCGACAGCAAGGCAATGATTCCGATACCCAGGATGTCCTCGACAATCAGCACACCGAAAATCAGCTGGGCGAACCGCTGGTCTTTCATCTTCAGGTCGTTGAGGGCCTTGACGATAATGGTGGTCGAGGAGATTGCCAGGATCGCGCCGAGGAACAGCGAGTCCATGGTGCTCCAGTCGAACCAGCGACCGATCTCGTAGCCGATCCAGATCATCAGCACGATTTCCAGGAACGCCGCGATAAACGCCGTGGCCCCGACTTTGAATAGCTTGCGCAGGCTGAATTCCAGGCCCAGGCAGAACATCAGGAAGATCACCCCCAGCTCCGCCAGAGTCTTGATCGTGCCTTCATCGTGGATCAGGCCAAACGGCGGGGTGTGGGGGCCGATAATGAAGCCGGCGACGATGTAGCCCAGCACCACCGGCTGCTTGAAGCGGTGAAACAGGATGGTGACCACCCCTGCCACCAGCATGATCACGGCCAAGTCCTGGATAAAGCTGATGGCGTGCATGGCGAGGGGCTCCTTGAGGGTGCCGGCACTTTTCCCACTTCCGGCCGCGCCTTTGTAGGGTCGGAAAAGTCTGCCTTGATCGTAAGAAAAGCCCTGAGAAGGGCTTTTGAAGGGTAACACCGCGACTTCTGCTGGAAAGCCGGTGCAATATATGGAAACAGATCGCTGCGCGCGTGACGGCAAGCCGCCTGACGGCGTCCCGTTAGGGATGGCGCTGCAAAGACCTTGAGTACCCGCAGAGGTACCTTCCCCCCAACCAATGCCTACAACCCGTGAGTGTGCTATGGAACCCGGAAACGCCCAGCTGTCGATGACGGTACTGATGACCCCTGACATGGCCAACTTCTCTGGCAATGTGCACGGCGGCACGCTGCTCAAGTACCTCGACGAAGTGGCCTACGCCTGCGCCAGCCGTTATGCCGGTCGTTATGTGGTCACGCTGTCGGTGGACCAGGTGATTTTTCGCGAGCCGATCCATGTCGGTGAGCTGGTGACCTTCCTGGCGTCAGTCAACTACACCGGCAATACGTCGATGGAAGTGGGCATCAAGGTGGTGACCGAGAACATCCGTGAACGCTCGGTGCGCCATACCAACAGCTGCTTCTTCACCATGGTGGCCGTGGACGACCAGCGCAAACCTGCCGCTGTACCGCCGTTGCAGCCGCAGAACAGCGAGGACAAGCGCCGCTTTGTGCAGGCTCAGCAGCGTCGGCAGATTCGCCAGGAACTGGAAAAGCGCTACCGGGAAATCAAAGCCGACGCGCCGTAATTTGTAAACCCAATCAAAATGGGTTTGTGTGCTTACAGGCTGATCGGTGTGGCTTCGAAGCGCACACGAGGATGGGCGATACGGTCCTGGGCCCGCACCAGTTCCAGTTCATAACTGGCGCAGGCCTGGGTTTCCAGCAGCACTTCATGCACGGCCGCGGCGGTGAATTCAAAGGCAGCCACCAGGCTATCGCCCAACAGCACCCGCGCCAGGAACAGGCCCGACGTCAGGTCACCCACGCCCACTGGCTGACGCGGAAACGCCAGCAGGGGCCGACGCAAGTGCCAGCTGCCACCAGCCGTCACCAACAGCATTTCAAACCCTTCTGGCAGTTTGCCTGGGTAATCCAGATGCTTGACCAACACCGCCTTGGGCCCGCGCGCTAGCAACGCCTTGGCCATCGCCAGGCAATCGAACAGCGATTGCGGCTTGCGCCCGGCAAAACTGTCCAGCTCCAGTTGGTTGGGGCACAGGAAGTCCGCCATGGCGGCGGCCTCATCCAAAAGGAAATCGCTGACCTCCTGCGGCACGATGCAACCCTTTTCCGGGTGGCCCATCACCGGGTCACACAGGTACAGCGCCTTGGGGTTGATCGACTTGATGCGCGCCACACCGCTGAGGATAGCGCGACCCTGGTCTGCACTGCCCAGGTATCCGGACAGCACCGCATCACAGTTGCCCAACTCGCCAATCGCGGCAATGCCCTCCACCAATGCAGGAATTTGCTGCGGCGCCAACACTTCGCCCGCCCACTGTCCATACTGTGTGTGGTTGGAGAACTGCACCGTGTTGAGCGGCCACACGTTCAACCCGACCCGCTGCATGGGGAACACGGCGGCGCTGTTTCCGGCGTGGCCGAAGACCACATGGGACTGGATCGCAAGCAGGTGAGGTGTACGTTTCATGCGGGAGATTTCCGTAAAACCGTTGAATTTCTGGCCGAGCAGTATGCGACTAAACGCAGCCTGTACGACAGACCGGCGACACAGTTAAGCTGCGCTCACTTTGTTGGAGTTGATGGAATGCTGACCCTGGGAAACATCTTCGTCTTGATGCTGCTGGCCACCGGCGCCGCCTGGGTTTGGCACAACCACGGCCTGCGTGAACGGGCGCTGGCGCGGGTCAAGCAGCATTGCGCCAAGCTCGATATCGAGCTGCTCGACGGTGCCGTGGCGCTCAAGCGCATCGGTTTCGTGAAGGATGCCAATGGCCGCCGACGCTTGGCCCGTATCTATAATTTCGAGTTCACCGTGACCGGCGAAACCCGGCATGCCGGGGTCATCACCCAGTTTGGCGCCCACAGCGCGCAGATCGAACTGGCGCCCTACCCGTTCGAAACCAAAGAGCCGCTGCCCAGCGCCGAGATCATCGAATTGAGCCAGTGGCGCCAAGACCACGCCAGCAAGAAGCATCAGTAACGGCAGGCTGCCAGGGCGGTCTGCAAGGCGGCCATGTCCTGTGGTTCGCTGAATATCAATTCAACACGCGAATCGCGCCGCCATGCGCTGGGTTGCCAGTGCAGTGGACTGTTATCCACAGCGTTGGCAGACACCCAACCCCCGACGCTGTGGATAATCAGCTTGGCTCGGCGCCAGTCGAGACTCGATAGCCATTGATGCAGACGGTCGACATTGAATCGCTGGCTAGGGTGCCAGCGCCAGCCAATGCTCCAGCCGCCCTCCTGGCTATGGCTCAAACAGATCGGTAGCCCAGGGTCGCTCCAGATCGCCGGCATTTGCCCCACTGCTTCAGGCACCGCGAAGTTATCCACAGCGCCTTGGGCGTGTGCGTTCAAACCGGGCAACCGGTCGAGTGGCAATTGCGCCTGGCGTGTCCAATGGAGCGGGCAATCGGGTAATTGCGCTTCAATCGTCTGACGTTGCGCGGACGTCAGCGTCTCGTCCTTGTTCAGCACCAGCAGACCGGCACTGGCCAACGCCTCCTGCTGTGCCTGGGGCAACGGCCTGCCCGCCGCCAACGCCTGTGCATCGAGTACCAGCACACAAGGCTGCACCGCCAGCACTTCTTGCCATGGTGCCTTCTGGAGTTGCTTGAGCAATTGCGCTGGATGGCCCAAGCCTGAGGGCTCGATAAACAGCCGATCCGGCTTGGCCTTACGCAACAAGCGGCCCAGCCCTACCTGGAAGGGTGCGCCGTTCACACAGCACAAACAGCCGCCCGCCACCTCGCCCAAGGCGATACCGTCATCGTCTTGTGTGAGTAGGGCAGCGTCCAGGCCGATCTGGCCGAATTCATTGATCAGTACCGCCCAGCGCTCTTTGGCCGGGCGCTGGGCAAGCAGGTGCTTGATCAGGCTGGTCTTGCCGGCGCCCAAGGGCCCGGCAATCACATGGGTAGGAATGTTCTGCAGCATAAGAGGCATGGTTCAGGCCGTTTAGAGCGTTTGATCCTACGCGGTTATGCCAGCCAATCCAGCGTCAGGATCAACCGTCGTTCATCAGTCTTGAGCGCCGGCGAGCGGTGGATCAGACCGTGCCCTTCATTGCCGTGCCATTTGGTGCCTTTGAGCAGCGCCACTTCACCGCAGTGGATCTGCTCGATGCGCTCAGTGGGCTCGGCATCCGCCTGGCCCAATGTGCGCCGGTCCATGACACCTTCGCGCAACCATTGACTGCCGATACCGGCGTAAGTGGTGATCAGCCGAACCGGCACATGATCGACGTGAAAGCGCGGGCACATGGCTTTGTCCAACAGCCGTAAACGCACGCCGATGCGCTTGGCACCGAGCAGGCAAGCGAAGGCACTGACTAGCCACGAAACATCGGCGACAAACCCGTCGTAACCTTCAAGATCACGACAACTGGACGCCAAACCCTGCAAGTTCGGCACGGCGTCTTCGCTGCTCAACTCGATCACCAAGGATTCGGCCAGTGGCTCATCGAGCGCCACCAGCAAAGCGCCAAACTCGGCGATATGCAGGGGCAGTTGGCGCTGCCAGATCGCCAGGTTGACGCCATCATTGAGGATGTCGGACAGCGCCAGCGGCGTTCCTCCGAAGCTTTGGCGGATGACTGGGCGCAGGGGAATCACCGGGGCCAGCATCAGGCTACCTGCTCATACCAAGGGCCAAACGGGTCGGGCAGCTGGCGCCAACCTTCGACACCCAGGGCCATTTCTTCATCGTTGAGCAAGCAGGCGTCCAGCTCGGCACGCATCTGGGCAAAGTCGATGTTTTGCCCGATAAACACCAGCTCCTGACGGCAGTCGCCGGTGCTCAATTGCCAGTTAGCCATGATCGCCGCCACGCTTTCTTCGTCCTGCGGCCACTGGCTTTTCGGCACAAAGCGCCACCAACGCCCGGCAAACCCATGGCGCATCAACCCGCCCGCCTGGGACCAACTGCCCGCATCCTGATGTTTGCTCGCCAACCAGAAGAAACCCTTGGAGCGCAACAGCTTGCCGTTGACCCAGGGGCGGTCGATAAAGTCGAAAAACCGCTGTGGATGGAAGGGCCGGCGCGCACGGTAAGCGGTGGACGCTATGCCGTATTCTTCGGTTTCCGGCACATGCTCACCGCGCAATTCCTGCAACCAGCCCGGTGCCTGGGCGGCGCGCTCAAAGTCGAAACGGCCGGTGTTGAGGATCTTGTTCAGCGGCACTTCGCCCATGACCATCGGGATGATTTCCGCCTGGGCGTTGAGGCGCTCGAGGATGGCCATCAGTTCTTCGCGCTCGCGGCTGCTGATCAGGTCGATCTTGCTGATCAGGATGACGTCGGCGAATTCGATCTGTTCGATCAACAGGTCGGTGATGGAGCGCTCATCCTCTTCACCGAGGGTTTCGCCCCGTGAAGCCAGGCTTTCGGCAGCCTGGTAGTCGAGCAGGAAATTCATACCGTCGACCACAGTGACCATGGTGTCCAGGCGTGCAATGTCGGCCAGGCTTTGCTCGTTTTCATCGCGAAAAGTGAAGGTTTCGGCCACGGGCAAAGGTTCGGAAATACCGGTGGATTCGATCAGCAGGTAATCGAACCGACCTTCCTTGGCGAGTTTTCCCACCTCTTCAAGCAAGTCTTCACGCAAGGTGCAGCAGATGCAGCCGTTGCTCATCTCCACCAGTTTTTCTTCCGAGCGATTGAGCGTGACGTCACGCTGCACCTCGCTGCCGTCGATGTTGATTTCGCTCATGTCGTTGACGATCACCGCCACCCGCAGGTTGTCGCGGTTGCGCAAGACATAGTTGAGCAGCGTACTTTTACCGGCGCCGAGAAAGCCGGACAACACGGTCACGGGGAGACGATTGGGCATCAGGTATTCCTCATCAAGGTTGGCCGGTCAAACTGCCCGTTTATGGCGTTCGCGCAGCTCTTCACGTTCTTTGGCTTCGATACACAAGGTGGCGGTGGGACGCAGCAGCAAGCGTTGCAGGCCGATGGGTTCGCCGGTTTCACGGCACCAGCCGTATTCGCCACGGGCCAGCAGCTCCAGGGCATCGTCGATCTTGTCCAACAGCTTCTTTTCGCGCTCCAGCAGGCGCAGTTGCCATTGGCGTTGCTCTTCGGCACTGCCGATATCCGCCAGGTCGCTGTTGGTTTCCTGCTCGCGCAGTGCCTGGAACTGCGCGTCGATACGGGCTTGCAGGTCATCGCGCTGAGCCAGCAACAGTTCGCGGAAAAAGCGCTGCTGGGCCTCATTCATGTAGTCGGCCGCCGGTTGGGCCAAAAGCTCGTGTTCGGTCATGGGAATCGGTTCGCGGGTCGGGCTGTGCTTTTATGTTATAGTATAACAATACAATTAAGCCAATCCCTCTTGCTCGTCGCGACGAAGGGCGCAATGCTGGGTCACCTTCTTATGCTGAGAAACCCGATGAGATACCTGCTGTGCGCCCTGCTATTGGCAGCCGCCGGGCCTGCCTGCGCTCAGGCACCGTTGGCCAAGTGCACACGCAGCGCCAACCTGCTGGCGTGTGTGGACCCGTTGGGCAATGCCTATAGCGTGGCGACCGTCGGCAGCACCATCTACCTGCGCGGTTTCGAAGTGATCGGCAAACGCTATTGGGCACAAACCAACAGCCGGTATGGGCAACTGACGTTTTTTACCGGGTTGGCATCGGATGGCGAGGCGTGGGTCGGCTATACGCGGCGCGTGGGCTGGACCACCCTCAATCGGTTTTCCAGCTCAGGGGGCGCCAGCGCCAAGTTCACCTGCAGCCGAATGACCGGCTGTTAGGCCTGGCTGTTTTTCTGCGCCTGCACCCAGGCCATGTAGCTGTTCATGGGTGGGTTCTTCTGGAAGTAACGCTTGAGTCCTTCGAAAAGGCCATCCGCCACCGCCTGTTGATGGCGTGCCGTCACCAGCCGCTGGGCGTCGCGAGCGTTGGAGATGAAGCCCGTCTCCACCAAAATCGAGGGTACGTCCGGTGACTTGAGCACGGCGAACCCGGCCTGCTCCACACGTTTCTGGTGCAGGCTGGTGATGTTTTGCAGGCTGCCCAATACCGAGCTGCCCAGTTGCAGGCTGGAGGCGATGGTCGCGTTCATCGACATGTCGAGAATCACCCCGGCCAACATCGGGTCCTTGTCCTTCAGATTGAGCAAGGTGGTAGCGCCCAGCAAGTCGGCGCCATTTTCGCGCTGGGCCATGAAACGTGCCGTGGCCGAGGTGGCGCCGCCTTCAGACAACGCATACACCGATGCACCCGACGCGGTCAGCCGTGGCGCGGCGTCGGCATGTACCGAGATAAACATATCGGCCTTGTGCTGACGGGCGATATCCACGCGCTTGCGCAGCGGCACGAAGAAGTCGTCGTTGCGCACCAGTTTTACGTCAAAACCCTTTTCGCGTTTCAAGCGTTTAGCCAGCAACTGGGCAATCGACAGCACCACATCTTTTTCGCGCTGGCCCTTGGAGCCGATGGCACCTGGGTCTTTGCCGCCATGGCCGGGGTCGACCACCACGATGATGTCGCGCTTGGGATGCGCCTTGTCTACCGGCGCCACCAAGGGTGCTGGCTCAGCGGCGATTTGCCGGGGCGCACGGGTCGCGTTGGTCAAATCCAGCACCAGGCGATGGCCTTGGCCATCCTGGGGCGGCAGCACGAAACTGTTGAGCTGCATGGGCTCGACCAGGTCCAGCACGATGCGCGTATCGCTCTTGCCGAAATGCCCGGAACGGATCGAGGTAATCCCACTGTTCTTCAACGCCAATTGGGAGAAATCGCCGCTGAGCCCGGCGCCACTCAAGTCGATGATCAAGCGGTCCGGTGAGGTCAGGGAGAATGTCTTGTATTGCACCGGGCCGCTGAGGTCGAACACCAGGCGCAGCTTGTCCTCCGAGCGCCACAGGCGTGCATTGCGAATCTGCGTGGCGTAAGCCCCCAAAGGCAAGGCAAACAAGGGGCTGACCAGCAGCAGGTTGAGGAGCTGACGTCGGTGCATGGCATATACCGCAGATAAAGGAGCGTCCCTACTCGATATGACTGAACAAAGGCTGGAGCAGAAAATTCATCGTAGCTCGTATTGTTATACTATAACATGTCGAATTATTTCCAACGATGGACCTGCTTATGAATGCGCTGACTCTGCCGGACATTGCCGCGCAGGCTTCACGCCAAGCCTTGCCACTCGACTGGGTGGGGATGTGTGGCATCGCCTTGCCGCTCCTGATTGACGGCCAACACCTGGCCGCTACTGCTGATGCAGGTGTAAGCCTGGACGACGGCACGGCCCGTGGCATTCATATGTCACGCCTGTACCTGGCCCTGGAAGTGCTCGATCAGCAGCCGCTGACACCTGCACTGCTGCGTAATGTACTGCAGCGTTTTCTCGACACACATGAAGGTTTATCTAAGAACGCTTACCTGCGCATCCATACCCAACTGCTGCTTAAACGCCCTGCCCTGGTCAGCCCGTTAGCCGGCTGGAAGAGCTACCCGGTGAGCATCGAAGCGCGGCTGGAAAACCAGATGTTCCACGTGGAACTAAAAATTGACGTTACTTATTCCTCAACCTGCCCTTGCTCCGCCGCCCTCGCCAGGCAGTTGATTCAGCAGCAATTTGTCGATGATTTCGCCAACACGCCGTTACAGCATGACGCGGTACTAGCCTGGCTCGGCAGCGCCAACGGCATCGTCGCCACACCCCATAGCCAACGCAGCAGCGCGCAGTTGCACGTTCATCTGCAAGGTACTGACCTGCCGATAGTCGACTTGATCAACGCTGCCGAAGCCGCGCTCGGCACCGCCGTACAAACCGCGGTGAAACGCGCCGACGAACAGGCCTTCGCCCTGGCCAACGGGCAAAACCTGATGTTCTGCGAAGACGCCGCTCGCCGCCTGAACCTCGCCTTGAAACGCTCGGATGCCATCAACGCCTTCCACCTCAAAGTGGTCCATGCCGAAAGCCTGCACGCGCACGATGCCGTGGCTGAAAGCCGCTGGACGAGAGCTTCTGCATGATCACCTGCAACGCATTGCGCTGGGGTGCCCCCGGGCAGCCCCTCACCCCGGCACTGGATTTGACCCTGGAAAAGGGCAGCCTCACCGGCATCATCGGCGCCAACGGCACAGGCAAGAGCAGCCTGCTCAAAGTCATCGCCGGCCTGCAAAAGCCTTTGGCGGGAAAAGTCATCGTGGATGTTCCACGCCGTGGCGGCCTGGCCTTCTTGCCCCAGCAGCAACACTTGGACCGCCAGTTCCCCATCAGCCTGCAAGAACTGGTGTCTGCAGGTTTTTGGGGCACCCAACACACCGCGCAACAACGCAGCCAACGCCTGCAAGCGGTACTCGAAGACTGGTGCCTGATTGGCCTAGAACACCGCCCCTTGATGGCATTGTCCGGCGGCGAATTGCAGCGCGCCCTGCTGGCACGCATGAGCCTGGCCGACGCGCCCGTTCTGCTACTCGACGAACCTCACGCAGCCCTCGACGAGGATGGCCAGGCGCTGTGCTGGAAACACATCCACGCCTGGCACAACGAAGGCCGCACCCTGGTGATCGTCTGCCATGACCTGGCCTCCGTGCGCCACCATACCCAGCACGTACTGCAGATCAAAAACACTGGCTGCGTGTTCGGCCCCAGCAAAGAGCTGATCCGCCCGCAACCGCACATGCAGGTGGCCTGAATGCACTTCACTGCGCACTTGTGGCTGCCGTTTCATGAATTCGTTTTTATGCGCCGCGCACTTATCGGCGGCTTGGTGCTCGCTTGCAGCACCGCGCCGCTAGGTGTGTTTCTGATCTTGCGGCGCATGAGTCTGATCGGTGATGCGGTTGCCCACGGCATCCTTCCCGGCGCCGCCCTTGGCTTCTGGTTCGCTGGGCTGAGCCTGCCCGCGCTGACCCTCGGCGGCCTGGGTGCAGGCCTGAGCATGGCCGGCCTGGCCGCGTGGATCACCCGCCGCACCGGCCTGCGCGAAGACGCCAGCCTCGCCGCCATCTACCCCATCTCTCTGGCCGCCGGCGTGCTGATCCTGGGCCTTGCCGGCAAGCGCCTGGACCTGCTGCACCTGTTGTTCGGCTCCGCCCTGGCCGTGGATCAAACCACCCTGACCGGCATGCTCTGGGTCTCGGGTTTCAGCCTGATCGCCATGGCGCTGATCTACAAACCGCTGCTGTTGGACACCCTCGACCCGCTGTTCCTGCAAACGGTCAGCCGCCTCGGCCCCCTCGCCCATGGCGTATTCCTGACCCTGGTGGTGCTGAACCTGGTGATCGGTTTCCAGGCCATCGGTGCGTTGATGGTGGTCGGCTTGATGATGTTGCCGGCCATCGCCTCACGCTTCTGGAGCCGACGCTTGCCGGTGTTGATCGCAGTGTCGGCGCTGCTGGGCTGCCTGTCGGTGTGGTTGGGTCTGCTGCTGTCGTTCTACTACTCACTGCCCAGCGGCCCGGCGATCGTGCTGGTGGCGGGCGCTGGGTATTTGTTGTCCGTGGTGTTCGGTCCGGTGCACGGTTTGTTGCGCCGCCCGCCTTTGCTCACATCCCAATGAGGTGTTTCCCCATGCGCGCTCTACTCGTGCTGTTCAGTCTGCTGCTGCCGCTGTCGATGGCTCACGCGGCAGACAAACTCCAAGTGGTCACCAGCTTCAGTATTCTCGATGACATCACCCACCAGATCGGTGGCGAGCACATCCAGATCAGCAACATGGTCGGCCCGGACGCCGATGCCCATACCTATGAACCCACGCCGGATGACGCCAAGGCACTGCTCAAGGCCAAGGTCATCATCAAGAACGGCCTCGGTTTCGAGCCGTGGCTGGACCGCCTGGTCACCAGCACCGAAACCAAGGCAACGGTGGTCACCGCCAGCAAAGGCGTGATTTCCCACACCATGGACGAGGATGGCGAAACCATTCCCGACCCGCATGCCTGGCACAACCTGGCCAATGCCGAGATCTATGTGAGCAACATCACCAAGGCCCTGGTGGCCGCCGACCCCGCCAACAAGACCGCCTACCTGCGCAACAGCCAGGCCTACCTCAAGCAAATCCATAGCCTGCTGGACGAGGCCAAGGCCAAGTTCGGCGCCCTGCCACCAGGTAACCGCCGCATCGTCACTTCCCATGACGCCTTCGGTTACCTGGGCCAGGCTTATGGCATCCAGTTCCTCGCACCCCAGGGCTTATCCACCGAACGTGACCCTTCGGCCGCTGAAGTTGCCGCGCTGATCACCCAGATTCGCAAGGACAAGGTCAAAGCCGTGTTCATGGAAAACATCAAGGACTCGCGCCTGCTCAAGCAGATCGCTGACGAAAGCGGCGCACAGATCGGCGGCACGCTGTACTCCGACGCCCTCGCCGCAGAAGGCCCGGCCAGCACCTTTATCGGGCTGTTCGAATACAACCTCAACACCCTGTGCGCCGCACTGAGCCAGCCATGATCCGCAAAAATCCTTCCGGCGATCTGCCGGTGATTGCCGAGTCGGCCTACGTCGATAAAACCGCGATCATCTGCGGCAAAGTCATCATCGGCGAGAACGTGTTCGTCGGCCCTTACGCCGTGATCCGCGCCGACGAAGTCGATGCCAGCGGCGCCATGGACCCGATCACCATCGGCGCCAACTCCAACATCCAGGACGGCGTGGTCATCCATTCCAAATCCGGCGCGGCGGTGACCATCGGCGAATTCACCTCCATCGCCCACCGCTCCATCGTCCACGGCCCCTGCACGGTGGGCGACCGTGTGTTTATTGGCTTCAACAGCGTGCTGTTCAATTGCGCCGTGGGCGATGGGTGCGTAGTGCGCCACAACTCGGTGGTCGACGGCCGCGACCTCCCCGCCGCTTTCTACGTGCCCTCTACGACACGTATCGGCCCCAACACCGATTTGTCGCAGTTTCCGCCGGTGAGTGTCAGCGCCTCGGAGTTTTCCGAAGACGTGGCACGCACCAATGTCGACTTGGTACGCGGCTACAAAGCCCTGCAAAACGAGTTCTGAACCATGAGCCGCCTGCTGATCCGCAACGCCCGCCTGGTCAACGAAGGCCAGGTATTCGACGCCGACGTACTGATCGCCAATGGCCGTATCGAGAAGATTGCCACCAGCATTCAAGGCGATAACGAGCCGGTGGAAATCGATGCCAACGGCCAGTGGCTACTGCCAGGGATGATCGACGACCAAGTGCATTTTCGCGAACCCGGCGCGCCGGAAAAAGGCAGCTTCTACAGCGAATCCCGGGCGGCGGTGGCCGGTGGCATCACCAGCTTCATGGACATGCCCAACACTCACCCGGCCACTCTGAGCCTGGAAGCCCTGGCCGATAAAAAGCGCCGTGCCGCACTGCACTCAGTGGCCAACTACGGCTTTCACTTTGGCGTGAGCAACGACAACCTCGACACCGTCGCGGCCCTCGACCCCCGTGAAGTGGCTGGGGTCAAAGTGTTCATGGGCGCCTCCACCGGCAATATGCTGGTGGACGACCCACGCATTCTGGAGCGCCTGTTTGCCGAGGTGCCAACCATTCTGCTCGCTCATTGCGAGCACACACCCAGCATCCTGGCCAACGAGCAACGCCTGCGCGAACGCTTCGGCGAGCATATTCCCGCCGTGGCTCATCCGCTGATCCGCGATGCCGAGGCCTGTTATCGCTCGTCATCATTTGCCGTGGAATTGGCCAAACGCCATGGCACGCGTCTGCATGTGTTGCACCTGACCAGCGCTCGCGAACTGGCGCTGTTCGAAGACAAGCCTCTGGCCGACAAGCACATCACCGCCGAGGTCTGCGTGCACCACCTGCTGTTCGATGACCGCGATTACCACCGCCTCGGCCACCAGATCAAATGCAACCCGGCGATCAAGACCCGCGCCGACCGCGACGCTTTGCGCCTGGCGTTATTGAGTGATCGTCTGGATGTGATTGGCACCGACCATGCGCCGCATACCTGGGCGCAAAAACAGTTGGGCTACCGGGAAGCCCCCTCGGGCTTGCCCCTGGTACAGCATGCCCTGCCGGCGTTACTGGAGTTGGTGGCCGACGGGCATTTGCCCCTCACCACATTAGTCGCCAAGACCAGCCACCGCGTGGCCGACCTGTTTGCCATTGCTGATCGCGGCTACGTGCGTGAAGGCTATTGGGCCGACCTGGTACTGATCAAACCGGAGCCTGCCGGCAAGCCTGTCAGCAGCCAACCCATCCTCGCCCGCTGCGGCTGGACCCCCTTTGCAGAACGCAGCTTTCGCCACAGCGTGAGTACAACGTTGGTCAGCGGCCACCTGGCCTGGCACAACGGCCAGGTGGTCAACAGTTGCCAGGGCTTGCCCCTGCAGTTTGGGCGTTAAGCGCGAGGTTTGACCGTACCGCAATCGTTACCCAGCCACTGGGCGTGGCTGTCCAGGCTACCCTTCTGCTGGATGCCGGTGGCATTGAAGGTACCGTTGACGCTGGTGGTGAATGCTTTCTGGCTCTGGAACGTGGCCACCCCAGTGCCCTGGGCTTTCGGGCAACTGAAGCGGAACTTCCACTGGTTACCGCTCTTGTCGGTGACTTCCTGTTTGCAGCCCGATTGAGGGTCGGTCAGCGGGATCGAATCGGAGGCCACCTGGGCCGGGGTCAGGCACACCTGTACGCCTTTGCCGGCCATGGTGATGCCTTGCTTTTCGAGCATGGCGCGCTGTTCAGGGGTCATCTGTTGCTTGAGCTGACCGAGGATCAGCGACAAGTCCGGCAGGTCCTGGTTATCCACTTTCATATTGCTGGTGGTCAATTCCCACAAGCCCGGCGCCAGCATCTGCGCCTGTGCCGCCACAGGCAGCGACAAACCAACAACCATGGCCAAACCAAGCAGACGAGCATTCATCGGGTAACTCCTGGGTAATTGTGGGCGTTAGACGTCGCAAAGCAGCCAGTGTTGCATGGCAAATAAAATAGCGACATTCACAGCCGTTCATGGTCTGTTACGCACTGGACTGCCTGGAGTTACGTCGTTCATGGATTTCTTTGGCCCGCACCTGCTCGCCTACGTCATTGCCACGCTGCACTTTCTGGGAACGCTCGCCGCGATCCACGCAGTACTGACCGTGCGCACCGCACAAGGCTCGATCGCCTGGGCGCTGTCACTGATGTTCATGCCCTACCTGACGTTGATCCCCTACCTGATTTTTGGCCGCAGCACCTTCGACGCGTACATCCAGGCCCGTCGCCAAGCCAACCAGGAAATGCACACGGCCATCACCGAGTTGAACTGGCGTCCGTGGGTGGAGGAAGCGCTCGCAGCGCGCAACTCCAGCGCCTATGCCTCCTTGCGCGCCATGCCCAAGCTGGGCCGTATGCCGTGCCTGGCCAACAATGAAGTGCGCCTGTTGATCAATGGCGATGCCACTTTCGGCGCGATCTTCGAGGCTATCCGTCACGCAAAGACCGCGGTGCTGTTCCAGTTTTTCATCATTCACGATGATGAACTGGGCCGCCAGTTGCAGGCGCTGTTGAAGGAAAAAGCCGCTCAGGGCGTAGCCATTTACGTGCTGTACGACCGCATCGGCAGTCACGCCCTGCCCCATCGTTATGTGCAAGCGCTGCGTGACGCTGGCGTGCAGGTCAAGGCGTTCGCCACCCGCAGTGGTTGGCTCAATCGCTTTCAGGTCAACTTCCGTAACCATCGCAAGATCGTGGTGGTGGACGGCATCACCGGGTTTGTCGGCGGGCATAACGCAGGCGATGAGTACCTGGGTAAAAAACCGCCGCTGGCGCCGTGGCGCGATACCCATGTGCAGGTCACAGGCCCGGTGGTGGCGTGCCTGCAGGAGTCGTTTGCCGAGGACTGGTTCTGGGCCGCACGGGAACTGCCGCCGTTGATCCTGCCGGATGCTTACCCGGAAGACGGCGTGCTCTGCCAGTTGCTCGCCAGTGGGCCAGCGGACCCTTATGAAACCTGCTCGCTGTTTTTCGTCGAGGCCATCCATGCCGCGACCGAACGAGTGTGGATCACCAGCCCGTACTTCATCCCCGACGAGGCGGTATTTGCCGCCCTGCGCCTGGCGGTGTTACGCGGGGTCGATGTGCGCCTGCTGCTGCCGTCACGGCCCGACCATCGCATCGTGTATGCCGCATCCAGCCTGTACGCCAACGAAGCGGTGCGAGCGGGCGTGCGGGTGTTTCGCTACACGCCGGGCTTTTTGCATCAGAAGGTGGTGTTGGTGGACAGCGAAATCAGCGCCATTGGCAGCGCCAACATGGACAACCGTTCGTTCCGGCTGAATTTTGAAGTGATGCTGCTGACGGTCGATGAAGCCTTCGCCAGCCAGGTTGAACAGATGCTGCTGGACGACTTCGCCCTGGCCCATGAAGTGAGCCAGGAAGAAAGCCGCGAGACTCGCCGCCTGCAGCAACTGGGCATGCGCGTGGCGCGCTTGATCTCACCCATCCTCTGACCGCCAACACACAACCCATGTAGGAGCGAGCTTGCTCGTAAAAAACTCACAGGCGCCGCGTTCATTCAGCAAACACGCGTTATCGTTGACGTTTTTCGCGAGCAAGCTCGCTCCTACAGTTTTGAGCCTGATCAGCGGTAGAGGTCTTCCCGCGTCCATGGCAGTTCATGCCCGCCATCGGCATGGGGTTTGACTGCCAGTATCTGGTGCAGGTTGATCCAGCCACGGGCAAACGCGTAAGCGCAACCGGCCAGGTACAGCCGCCAGATGCGTAGTGCCTGCTCCGGCACCATCTTCGCTGCCGCTTCCAGGTTGTCTTCCAGGCGTTCGCTCCAATGGTCCAATGTGCGGGCGTAATGCATACGCAGGCTTTCGACATCGACCACTTCCAGGCCTGCTTCACTGATCTGGGCGGTCATCATGGCCAGGTGCGGCAGTTCGCCGTTCGGGAACACGTAGCGCTCGATAAACTCGCCGGCGCCACGCCCCACGGGGCGGCCGTCGGTGTGCTTGGCGGTGATGCCATGGTTCATCACCAGGCCGCCTTCACGCACCGCGCCGAACAGGGTCCGGCAGTATTGCGCCAGGTTGGCGTGGCCGACGTGTTCGAACATGCCCACGCTCACCACTTTGTCGAAACGGCCGTCCTGGGGCAGGTCGCGGTAGTCGAGCAATTGCAGGTCGACCTGGTCTTCCAGCCCTTCGGCTTTCACCCGCTCCTTGGCCAGCGCCAGTTGTTCTTTACTCAAGGTGATGCCGAACACCTTGACCCCGAACTCCCGCGCGGCATAACGCGCCAGCCCGCCCCAGCCGCAGCCCACATCGAGAAGATACTCACCCGGCTGCAGCCGCAACTTGCGGCACAGGTGGCGGAATTTGTCTTGTTGGGCCTGGTCGATCGACTCGCTGCCGGTTTCGAAATAACCGCAGGAGTACGCCATGTCCTGGTCCAGCCATAGCTGGTAGAACTCGTTGGACAGGTCGTAATGGTAGGAAATGGCCGCGGCGTCGGTGGCCTTGTCGTGAATCGAGCGCACCGGACGACTCTCCTCGTCGTCCTCGACCAAAGCGTGACTCAACTCGTCACATACCCTGATCACTTCGGTGATGGAGCCTTCCAGCTCCAGCTTGCCCTCAACGAAGGCTTCGCCCAGTGAGTCGAGCGTTGGATGGGTCAGCCTGGATACAACCGTGGGGTCCTTGACCACGATGGTGACGCTGGGCTCAGGGCCCAAGTTGAATTCATGGCCGTCCCAGAGTCGAAGACGCAGCGGTAGCTGAAGATTCTGTAAGGCCGGTGGAAGTTGCGCGAGCATGAGTAGTCCCCCCTTGTTTCAGACGTCTGCTGTGAGGGTAGACCATGCCAAACAAAGTAGGAAGCTATCGAATCAATAGCCCCCCTTCTATGGCGCTCGGCGCTCGAGCAAACCTTCCTGGACCCACTGTTTCAGCCAAGTGGCCGCTTGCAGCGACGCCCCCTCTGAATAAGTGACCGCCAGCTCAGTACACAGTTCTGAAAAATTCCAACCCGTGGTCACCATGCCCGTCAGCGCACAGGCTTCAGCGGCTTCCAGGCTGCGGTAGTGGCAGCGGTTCTCGTGGCGCCACACCAGGCAGATTTGCGCCGGGTCCAGCGCATGGCTGCCGGGGAAGTCTGATTCATCCTTGCTAGCTCGCCAGATCGCCACCGTATTGAAACGGCAAAGCAGCTGCTGCACCGAAGGCGCCAGCGCAACCTGCAAGGTCGGCCAGTCTTCAGGTGCCAGGTGCGCCATAGCATTGAGGGTCAGCGGCTCCCCCGCAGGGGCGTCAAACGCCAAGGTGAACGCCCACTCCAGGCGTGCTAACTCAGCCAAAGGCGCACTTTGCGCAGCCATCAGATGCTCCACGATAAACATCGCAAAGCGCTCGCCCAACCAGCGCACGCTGTAATGGGCCGAGGGATAACGGCGGATGTAGGCCTCGGTCAGTGAGCAAAACTCGTCATCTCCCAGCCAATACCAGATGGCACCGAAGTCATGGCGCAGCACCTCCTGCAGACGCGACAGGTAGGCGTTGTGGTAAATCGCCAGGCCAGTGTCCACATCCAATGTCGGCCCACCCAGCAAGGTGGCGGCAAAGCTGCTATTGGCCGCGGAGGCTTCGGATAATAGATGCTGTTCAAACGCCAACTGCCAGTCGATCAGGCGCATAACGCTCTCCGGGCCAAGGCGCTGGCACCCAACTCACGGGCTTTGTTCAACTCGGTGAGCAACTCTTCGAAGGGCGGAAAATGGTCATCGCGTTCCAGCAAGGTCGACACCGGGCCCAAATGCTCCAGGGTTTGTTGATACAGCGCCCACACCGGGTCGCACACGGGATGGTCATGGGTATCGACCACATAGTCGCCATAGTCCATATGCCCCGCCAAATGCAGCTGGCGAATGCTTTCGGGTGGCAGGTTGCGAATGAAGGTCCAGGCATCAAAACCATGGTTACGTGCGCTGACGTAGACATTGTTGACGTCCAGCAGCAACTGGCAACCGCTCAGGTGCGCCAAGGCGTTGAGGAACTCCCACTCGGTGAACTCATCCGCCTTGGAACGCACATAGCTGGAGACGTTTTCCAGCACCAGCGGGCGCTGCAACACGTCCTGCACCTGACGTACACGGCCGGCCACGTGGTAGAGGCTTTCTTCAGTGTAAGGCAGGGGCAGCAAGTCATGTAGCTGATGCGCACTACCGCGGCTCCAGCACAGGTGATCGGAAATCCACGCCGGCTGAATGCGCTCTGCGAGTTGTTTGATGTGGTTCAGGTAATCGGTATCGAGGGCATGCGGCCCGCCGATGGACAACGACACACCGTGCATCACCAAGGGGTAACGCTCGGCTATCGCATCCAGGTAGTACAAGGCCTTGCCGCCCTGTACCAAGTAATTTTCGGAGATCACTTCGAACCAATCCACGGCCGGCGACTGTTCAAGGATCTGGTGGTAGTACTCACTGCGCAAACCCAGGCCGTAACCCAGACTTGGAAGGGACGCGGACATGACTCACTCCTGGGCAAAGTGTCCGCAGCGGTGGCAGGCAGCCGCCGCGGTTGCACTCGTGTGCCGGTTACTCGCCGACTTTACCGCCAGCGGCGTCGCAGGCCGACTTGGTCATGGCCTTGAAGCCCATCCCTTTGCACTCGCCCTGGCCCTTGCACGCGTGGTCCTTGGTTTTGCAATCGTTCATGCCTTTGCAGGAGGTCACGCCGTAGCAGTGCACGGTGGCGTCTGCGGCTTGTACCTGAGTGGCCACACCCGCGAACAGAGAAGCAGCGGCCATTGCGAGGGCGGCACCAGCAGCAGCGGATTTAATGCTCATTGTTGTATTCCTCATGATCAGTAGTGGAGCCGGTCTGAACGGATTGTTCAGTCTCGACACAGCACTAGAGTGAGGTCCCCTATCGGCGTTACAGCCGTAAGCAAATATTTTTGAAATTATTCATCGAGCTTCAACAGCGGCTCCTGGAAGCGCAGCAAACGCCCGGCATTACCCAACACCAGCAAGGTACTGAGGTTATGCAGCACCGCCGCGATCATCGCGCCCGCCGCCCCCAACCAGCCGAATGCGGCGAACACCACAATGGCCAGCGTCCAGCCCAAGCCAATGATCACATTGACCTGCAACGTCTGCCGACACTGGCGACTCAAGCGCACGCAGGTGCCCAGGCGGCGTAAGTCGCTGCCGATCAGCACCACATCCGCCGAGGCCAGGGCGATGTCCGCACCGCCCGCGCCCATGGCCACGCCGACCACGCCGGCCTTGAGCGCCAGGGAGTCGTTGATGCCATCGCCCACCACCATTGGCCTGAAGCCACAGCTGATTTCGCCCAGCACGCGGTTGAGCTTGTCTTCCGGCAGCGCTTGGGCTTCGACATCACTGATGCCCACGTCCAGCGCCAGGCTGTCGGCCACGCTTTGGCGGTCGCCGGTCAGCAGCAGTTGGCGGCCCAGGCCCAAGTCACGCAGCTCTTGCAGGGCCTGGCGCGCTTCGGGTTTGACGCTATCAGCCAACAGCATCCAGGCCAGGAACTCGCCGTTCAACGCCAGCCCGGCAATCGGGCCATCATGGGTGGGCACGTCGGTGGTGACGATGCCCAACTGTTCAAACAACTCCGGCCGTCCCAGCGCCGCTTCGCCCTGCTCGGTCTGGGCGACCACGCCCAGGCCCTGACGCTCGCGGATATCGCTAAGCACCAGCATTTGCTCCTGGGTCGCCAACCCCGCCAACGCTCGGCTGACCGGGTGACTGCTCGCCGAACCGAGGCTGGCCGCCAGGTTCATCAGCACTTGGCGATCCGGCGCGCGGGTCTCGATGGACTGCAAACGCAGGGTGCCAAAGGTCAGTGTGCCGGTCTTGTCGACCACCAGTGATGTCAGGTCGGCCAGCTCTTCCAGGAACGCCGAGCTGCGAATCAGGATGCCATGGCGCGCCGCCACGGCGATCCCGGCAATCGCCGTGGCCGGTGCCGACAACACCAAGGCACAGGGGCACGCTGCTACCAGTACCGCGAGCATCGCCTGGGCGTCATTGGTGACAAACCAGGTGACGGCCGCCAGCAGCAACACCAGCACCATATAGCTGCCGGCATAGCGCTCCAGCAGCCGGGTGATCGGCGGCTTGGACCGCTCGGCGTTCTGCATCAGCGCAATGACTTTGCCCAACGTCGATTCGTTACCGGTGCGCGTGACCTCAAGGCGCAGCAGGCCATCGAGGTTGATCGCCCCACCAAACACCTGCACGCCCACGCTGGCTTCCAACGGCACCGACTCGCCGGTGATCGGCGCCGTGTCCAGGCTCGCCTGGCCGGACAACACCACGCCATCGGCCGGCACGCGGTCGCCGGCCCGCACTTCGACGATATCGCCGGTGTTCAACGTGCCGTTATCCACTTCGGTGATGCTGCCGTCTGCCTGCACCAGGCGTGCGTGGCTGCGGGTGAGTTTGCCCAGGGCATGGATCGCTTCCTGGGAGCCAATCACGCTGCGCTCTTCCAGCACATGCCCAAAGATCATGATGATCGGCAGCAACGCGGCGGTGAGCAGATCACCGGTGGCCCAGGCGCCGAGCATGGCCAGGGCGATCAATTGGTCGGTGATGCCGTGCAGGCTCGGAAAGCGCAGGCTGTACCAGGCCGAACGCATCACCGGCACCGCCACCAACAGCGAAGCCACGCCCAGCAGCAGTTGGCTGACGCCGCTCTGGTCCGGCGCAAGCCAGCGCCACACCAGGCCCAGTACGAGCAAGCCCAGGGCGAGCATCGCCAAGGTCAATTGCCGGGCAGCGCTGCGCTGTTCGGCGGAAGTCAGCATGGGTGCGCTCATTGTTCGGCTCCCTGGATGATCAAGCGGGAGTCGTCTTTGGGATCGACGGTGGTCACGGAACCGGCCTGGCCGAGAATCTTCGGCAGGCGTTCGCGGTACAGGCGCAACAGCAAACCGGGGTCTTTGACCTGGGCGAGGCTGGCAACGGTAGCGGTTTGCGCCTGGGCGTTGGCCAAGCGCTCACTGGCCTGGGCGTGGGCGACTTGCACTTGGCGGTCAGCCTCCTGGTTGGCGGTCTGGGTGAGTTTTTCCGCTTCAGTGCGGGCGTTGGCCACGGCTTTATCGGCCTGCTGGCTGGCGGTCAGTACGGCGTTGAACGCATTCACCGCAGGCCCTGGCAGGCTCGATTGCACATCGACGCGGGTGGCTTCGATACCCAGCCCCAAGCCGCTGGCTGCCAACTCCGCCAGGCGTTTATTGATGCCTTGCACCAGGTCGCCGCGCAGCCGCTCACGGCGTTCGGCGGCACCATTGTCGCTGCCGATCAGTTCCGGGCGGGCTACCAGGATGGTGTCCAGATCCCGCGCAGCGGTGAGGGCCACGGCGCTGCGCGTCACCAGCCGATCCAGCGCCGGCAGTACGTGGTCGCCTTGCAACACAAAGGCGTAGGGCTCGGTCACCTTGTAGAACACTCGCACGTCCAACTGCACCACCCCGGCATCGCCGGTCAGCAGGTAGCCGGAACCGGCCAGGGCATCGCTCAAGGGCGTGGCGAAACTGGCCACACGATCGGCCTGCAACGCCGCATCGGAACGCAGCAGGTTTTCCACCCGCCGTTCGATCACCCGGTCGGCCGCTGGCAGCAGGACAACTTGTTCGAAGGGTTGCGGCCAGGCCAGCAACAATCCGGCGTTCTGAATGCGATCGAGGGCACCGAAGTGCAGGACCACGGCGCGATTCTGCGGGTCGATCTGGCGCACATTGGAAAAGGCCCAGGCCAACGCCGCCAATACGGTGACCGCGTACAGCGCCAGGAACGTCAGGCGCCCGGCCTGGATCCACGGGCTGTCCGGGCTTTCGGGCTCGCTCATGGCTGCAGGTCCTTGGGCCCGTCCACCAAGGCGCGAAACGGTGCGGCGTCGGTGCGCAGGATGATCTTGGTCCCCGGCGTGACCACCGTGCCCAAGGTATCCAGCGAGCGCAGCAGGTTGTACAGCTGCGGATTGCCAGCGTAGGCACGGCCATAAATCTGCGCAGCTTCAACCCGCGACTGCGCTTCGATGTCAGCGGCTTTCACGGTGGCATCGGCCTGCATGATGCGCGCATCTCGCTCGGCGGCAGAGCGGATCTGCGCCGCTTCGCGCTTGCCCACGGCGGTGCGTTCGGTGGCGATGGTTTCGCGCTCGGCGCGCATGCGGTCAACCGTGGCCGTAAGGGTCACCGACGGCAACGTCAGGCGCTCGATGCCGACCTGCGCCACGCGCACGCCGTAGGTGGTGAGCAATTGCTGATCAATCTGCTGGCGCAACTGCGCTTCAAAATCGGCGATGCGCACTTGGTTGGCGTCGGTATTGATCAGGCTGGAAAGGTCAAAGCTGGCTGCGGTGGTTTCCAGCGCCGAGCCGACGAAGGTGCGAATCTGCCGCGCCGCCTCATCCGGCTGGTTCTGCACCGCACGCATAAAACGCTGCACGTTGTCGGCATCGCCCTGCACCTGCCACGCCACATAGGCCTGCACAATAATCCGCAGGCCATCGCGGGTGCCCACATCCTGCAAGCCGCTGGACGTGGTGCGCAGGCGCAGGTCCACCGGGATCGCCGCTTCGAACGGCGCAGGCCAGCGCCAACCCAGGCCAGGCTCCAGCAACACACGCGCGGGGTTACCAAAACGGGTAATCACCGTGGCCTCGCCGGAACGCACTTGCACCAGGCTCGCCGCTGCCACGGCGAACAACACCAGCAACACCGCCCACGCCATGCGGCGCCAAGGAAAAGGCCCGGCCGCCTGCTCATCGCCATGGTGGTGATGGTGGTGGCCGTGATGGTGGTGATGACCGTGATCATGATCGTGAGAATGAGCGCTCAACAGACGAACTCCTTATTGAACGGCTTTGCGCGGCGCCGACGGGTCGGCGGGCAAGGTAAAAGAACGCAGATCGATCGTCGGCGCGCTGTCGCCGCCCAAACGATGATCCAGAATAAGCAGCTTGGCCTGGGCCAGGCCCTGGCTCAGTTGGCCCAGGTACTGTTCCAGCACGAAGGCCTGGCCCGCAGCGGCGTAGGCTTTTTGTTCAGCGGCAAAGCGCAGGTTCGCCGCCTGGGCGCCCGCGTTCACTTCGCGGGCACTGGCCTGGGCCTGATCGCGGGCAGTGCTGGCTTGCAGCAGCGCCTGGTTGGTCTGCTCGCTGGCGGCACCGCGTTCACGGGCAATCAGCGCCTGGGCGCCGATCTGCGCGGCTTGCACACCGTGGTAAGCGTTGGCGGCACCGGCCGGCGGGTGGATCGCCTCGACCACCGTGGCGAGGATTTCCACACCGCTGTCGAGGGTTTGCAAGTCGGCTTGCACGCTGCGGCCAATCTCGTCGGCGAGGCTGGTGCGCTCTTCCCCGAGCAATTCATCCAGGGTGCGCGAGGCAAAATCGTGTACGAGGATGCGGCTGGCGGTGCTGCGGATCAGGGTCGGGATATCCGCGCTGTTGTAGGTGGCGGCAAGCGCAGCCTGATCGGTGAGGCCGATGCGATAGACAAAGCGCACGTCCATATTGACGATCTGGAAGCCCTGCTTGTCGCCGCTGCTGCTGGCAATGACCTGGGATTTGTCATTCACATGGCTGGCGTCCCACAGGCGGTTGGCGATCAACGGCGCCGGGCCTTCAGCTGCGGCCAATTCAGGTACGGCGGCGTCACTGACGCTGGTCGCCAACTCATGCACCACGCCGTTTTCCACGTTCAGTACGCGGCCCAACGGCCAGGGCAAACCCGCATGCAGGCCGGGGCCGAACACCTCGACCGGTTTACCAAAGCGCTCATAAATCCCACGGCCTTGCAGGGGCACTTCATGCACACCGGTCAGCGCCCAACCTACTGCCAGCACCACCAGCAACACCGGGAAAAACGCTCGGCGCATGTAGGTAAAGGCCCAGATCTGACGCAGGTCGATGCCAAAACGGTTGTGCAGTTCATGCTGCAATGCCAGCAAGGGCTGAGGCGGCCAACGCAGCAGGCCGGCGATAAAACTCTGCGCCATCAAGCGCGGTTCGAGGCGCGGCTGGCGCGGGCTGAACAGCGAGAGCACGCCCCTGAGCAGGAACTCCAACGCCACCAACGCCGGCAACAGCCCGATGAGAGTGGCCAGGCGCAACGGCCAGACCGACTCCGCATTGGCAAACAGCAGGCAGATCGCGCTGATCACCAGGCAGATAATTGCCATCCGGCTCAACTGCGCCAACTGTGAGGCTTCCGGCCATTGGGCAGCGGTTTCCTGGGCCAGGCGGCGTTCGAACACCAGCAGGCCAAACGCCAGGGCCAATGCGAGCGCTGCGCCAATACTTGCTGATTGGCCGATGGCGGCAGCGGGCAAGCCCAGGTTCCAGAACTGCAGGATGCTGACCAGCGCCAACAGCGACCAGCCCCCCAACCACAGCACCGGCGCGCCAACCTGTGCCAACAGGCCGTTGCCGAACCGGTTGATCAGGCCCTTGTGCCAAGAAATGGCCTCGCTGTCAGGTTCGATCAACTCGCCGCTTGGCGCCTCCAGCGCCTGGGCGCGCCAATCGGCCACCCACCAGGCCGACTGCAACCCGGCCACCAGCAGCAGCAAGGCCGACGCGCAGTTGATCAATACCACTGGCCAGATCGAAAGGGGTGCAAACAACGCTACGAACAGCGCCAATATCCAACCGCTAAGGGCCAGCGTCGTCAGGCCGATACCGGCCTGGCGCAATCGACGGGCGTGGAACAGCCCCTGCTGAAAACGCGCGAGGCCTTCAACCGAAGCCCCGTCAGCCTCTAGATCCACTTGCATCTGCTCAACGCCCACTTGTACACAATTCGTTACGATATAACACGAAGCGTGAAATTTTTGTTCGAAACCCCGGTAGGAGCGAGCTTGCTCGCGAAAAACGTCAACGATAACGCGGGCTTCCTGAATAAACGCGGCGCCTGTGAGTTTTCGCGAGCAAGCTCGCTCCTACATTGACCCTTAACCCCCTATAAACACGAGCCATCACTGGTGTCGGCTGCAATTAGTCGGCACACTTCAGATCAGTTTTTCGCGGGTTCACGGACAAGGAAGCGCCACCCCCCATGATTTCCATCTACCAACTCAAACCGCGTTTTCAAAACCTGCTGCGCCCTCTCGTGCAGCGCCTCTATGACAACGGCACCACCGCCAACCAGATCACCGTGCTGGCCGGGGTTGTTTCCCTGCTGGTGGGGCTGTTGATCGCGGGCTTTGCCCAACACCTCTGGCTGTTTGCGCTGATCCCGCTGTGGATGATTGTGCGCATGGCCCTCAATGCCATCGACGGCATGCTCGCCCGGGAATTCGGCCAGCAGTCGCGCCTCGGTGCTTATCTCAATGAACTGTGCGATGTGATCGCCGACAGCGCGCTGATCCTGCCCTTTGCCTTGATCCCCGAGGTGAGCCTGGCGCCGGTGCTGCTGGTGACGCTGCTGGCGGTATTCAGCGAATACGCCGGGGTGCTGGGGCCGATGGTGGGCGCGTCGCGCCGTTATGACGGGCCGATGGGCAAGAGTGATCGGGCGTTCGTGCTCGGGGTACTGGCCACCGGGGTGGCGCTAGGCTGGCTCGGCGCCGGTTGGGTTGAGGCGGTGATGTGGCTGGTCGCCGCCCTGCTCGCCTATACCTTGGTCAACCGGGTGCGTCAGGGCCTCAAAGAACAACAATCTCTCCCTTCTGCATAAGGATTTTGCGATGCGCGAACAGCAACAGCACACCTTCAGTACCCATGATGGCGTCGAGCTTTTCTACCGGCACTGGCCGGCCACGGCAGGCGCCGGGCCGCGCAAGGCGATCCTGTTGTTCCATCGCGGCCATGAGCACTCAGGGCGTATTGCTCACTTGGTGGATGAACTGGGCCTGCCTGAATTCGACTTCTTCGCCTGGGACGCCCGTGGCCACGGCCAATCCCCCGGCGAGCGCGGCGACAGCCCCAGCTTTGCCACCAGCGCCCGCGACGTGCAGACGTTCTGTGACCACATCAATGCCACCTACGGCATCGAAGAGGAAGACCTCGCCGTCATCGCCCAAAGTGTCGGCGCGGTGATCGTGGCCACTTGGGTTCATGACTACGCGCCGAAAATCCGTGCCCTGGTGCTCGCCTCGCCAGCCTTCAAGGTCAAGCTGTACGTGCCCTTCGCCCGCCCCGGCCTGGCACTGATGCGCAAGTTTCGCGGCAACTTTTTCGTCAACAGCTACGTCAAGGCCAAGTTCCTCAGCCATGACCCGGAACGCGTGGCGTCCTACGACAACGATCCACTGATCACCAAGGCCATTTCGGTAAATGTGCTGCTGGGCCTGTACGAAGCGGCCGACCGAGTGGTCGCCGACGCCCAGGCGATCCAGGTGCCGACCCAACTGCTTATCTCCGGCTCCGACTTTGTGGTGCACCGTAAACCCCAGCAGCAGTTTTTCGACCGCCTCGGCAGCCTGAAAAAAGAGCTGCATATCCTCCCCGGCTTTTTCCACGACACCCTCGGCGAACGTGACCGTGCCGTGGCCGTGAGCAGCGCCAAACGGTTTATCCTGCAGAACTTCACACACCCGCTGGACCGCGCCAGCCTGCTGGACGCCGACAAACTGGGCGCCACCTGCGCCGAATCCGAATCCCTGGCCGCGCCGCTGCCGCGCAATTCCCTGCGCGACCTGTACTGGCGCATGACCCGCGCCAGCATGGGCCTGGGTAAAAACCTGTCGGACGGGGTGAAGCTGGGCTTCGATACCGGCTTCGACTCCGGCAGCACGCTGGACTACGTGTATCGCAATAAGCCTACCGGTAAGGGCGGGCTGGGAAGGATGATCGACACCAATTACCTCAACTCCATCGGCTGGCGCGGTATTCGCCAGCGCAAGCTGAACGTCGAGGAACTGCTGCGTCTGGCCATGGCCAAGCTGCGTGATGACCAACGTGAAGTGCGCATTGTCGACATTGCCGCCGGCCACGGCCGCTACATCCTGGAAGCCTTGCAAGGCGTATCGCCGTTGCCGGAATCGATCCTGCTGCGCGACTACAGCGACATCAACGTGCGCGATGGTGGCGCGCTGATTCGCGAGAAGGGCCTGGGGGACATCGCGCAGTTCGTCAAAGGCGATGCGTTCGACCGCGCTGACCTGGCTGCCCTGGACCCCAAACCGACACTGGCCGTGGTGTCCGGCCTGTACGAATTGTTCGCCGATAACGCCATGGTCGGCGGTTCACTGGCGGGCCTGGCCGAAGCCGTAGAGCCAGGTGGTTACCTGGTTTACACCGGCCAACCGTGGCACCCGCAGTTGGAGCTGATTGCCCGCGCGCTCACCAGCCACCGCCAGGGCCAGGCCTGGGTGATGCGCCGGCGCAGCCAGGCGGAAATGGACCAACTCGTCGAAGCGGCGGGCTTTCGTAAGATCACCCAGCGCGTGGATGAGTGGGGCATTTTCACCGTGTCCCTGGCACAGAAGATCTGAACATGCGCGAACCCGGTTTATTGAAACCTGCGGTGCTCTGGCTGCTGCTGTTGGCACCGCTGTTTTTCAGCACCTACGGCTTTGCCACCTGGGTCACCAGCCAGCGCAGTGACGTCGGCACGCTGGTGTTCGGCTGGGAAAGCCACATGCCGTTCTGGGCCTGGACCATCGTGCCCTACTGGTCCATCGACCTGCTTTACGGCTTCTCCCTGCTGCTGCCCAATACACGCCATGAACTCAAACAGCATGCGCTGCGCCTGCTGAGTGCGCAGGTGATTGCCGTGAGTTGCTTTCTGATCTGGCCACTGCGCTTCACATTTGAGCGGCCGGAACTGGACGGTGTGTTCGGTTGGTTGTTCGCGGTGCTGGCCGGTTTTGACAAGCCCTTCAACCAGGCGCCTTCGTTGCATATCGCCCTGCTGGTGATCTTGTGGGTGATGTACCAGCGGCACACTCAAGGATTGTGGCGCTGGATAGTACATGGCTGGTTCGCGCTGATCGGCGTTTCGGTACTGACCACTTATCAACATCACTTTATCGACTTACCCACAGGCGCCCTCGCGGGATGGCTGTGCGTGTGGTTATGGCCGGTGGAACATCCAAGCCCATTGTTAAGTGCGCGGTTGACGCGAGATGCCCAACGTTGGCGCCTGGCTGTGCGCTATGGGCTGGGCGCGCTATTACTGCTGGCGCTTGCCTTGGTACTGGGCGGCGGCTGGCTGTGGCTGCTGTGGCCAGCGGTTTCCCTGGGTTTGATCGCGGCCAACTACCTTTTGATCGGCGTGTCGGGCTTTCAAAAACGTGCGGATGGCCGCCTTACGCCTGCCGCCCGATGGTTGTATGCGCCTTATTTGGCGTGTGCCTGGGTCAATTCGCGGCTGTGGACACGCAAACATCCACAGCCGGACCTGATTGTGGATAACGTCTGGCTTGGGCGCATTCCTACAACCGGTGAACAGCGCTCATTCGCGAGCATCGTCGACTTATGCGCCGAACTGCCGACGGATCCACAAGGCCGTGCTTACGTCTGCGTGCCCGTGCTGGACCTGATCGCCCCAACCCCCGATGAATGCCTGAACGCCGCCCACGCCATTGAACGCCTGCGAGCGAGCGGCCCGCTGTTGGTGTGTTGTGCCCTCGGTTACTCACGCAGCGCCACCGCCGTCGCCGCCTGGCTGCTGAACACGGGGCGGGCCACCACGGTTGAGCAAGCGCTGGCTATTATTCGTACAGCACGGGCCGATGTGGTCCTGCACCCCGCACACCGTCAAGCGTTGGAGGGTTTGCCAAATGCCTGCTGATATGGAACTTCAGGTGGTCGCCAGCCTGTTGCGCCGTGGCCGATCACTGGATCAGTTATCCACAGGGCTGACGCTGCTCGGCGTACTGTTCGGCCTTGCCCAACTCTTGTTGGCCAGTATTTCGACGATCTGCCTGCTGCTGGCCCTGTGGATGATCGTGCTGGGGCTGTTGCAAAAGTATTGGGCGCTGCGGGTGGCCTTCGACGCCGACCTGTTCGCCCTGCTCGCTCGTGACACCACGCGCACGCCAGACCTCGACCAGGCCCTGCAAACCCTTGGCCTGCAATCGCCCAAACGAGCCGGTCGGCCGTGGACTGAACGCCGCCGTGGCGCCCTCAAACTGTTGCGTAAACAAGCCTGGCTGCTGGGCGCGCAAGCGCTGCTGACCCTGGGCGTCATCCTCGCCAGCCCTTGGCTACCTTTCGCCGGATAAGGAATTCCCATGTTCGAACCCGTGGTCGCCACGCTGATTACTTCCATGGCCCGCACCGTCACTGGCGCCCGCAGCCTGTGGCTGGGGTGCGCGCCGGTGCCGGTGCAGCGCATCTATTTTGCCAACCACAGCAGCCACGGTGACTTCGTGCTGGTATGGGCATCGCTGCCGCAGAACCTGCGCAAATTCACGCGCCCGGTGGCCGGCAGTGATTACTGGAACAAGAGTGCGCTGCGCCGCTACATCATCAATCGAGTGTTCAATGGCGTGCTGATCGACCGTGAGCGCAAGGACCCTGTGGATAACCCACTGCAGCCCATGCTTGCGGCGCTGGAGGGCGGCGATTCGCTGATCATTTTCCCCGAAGGCACGCGCAATCTGGAGGATGGCTTGCTGCCGTTCAAAAGCGGTTTGTATCACCTGGCAAAAAGTTACCCACAGGCCGAGTTGGTCCCCGTGTGGATAGCCAACCTGAACCGGGTCATGCCCAAGGGACGCGTATTACCACTGCCGTTGTTATGCACCACCAGCTTCGGTGCCCCCCTGCAACTGGAAGAAGGCGAAAACAAAGCCGCCTTCCTTGCCCGCAGCCGCGACGCCCTGCTCGCCCTTGCCCCGGAGCATTCCTGAGATGGATAGCCAAACCCTGATGTTATTTGGCGGCATCGGCGCGATCCTGGTCATCGCCTCGCTGATCGGCCTGATCCTCAAGCTGCGCACCCGTGGCAGCCCGAATGCCGTGATCGACAACCTCAACGCCCGCATCAACGCCTGGTGGGTAATGGTGGTGGTGATCGGCATCGCCTTCTGGCTCGGCACTGGCGCAGTGATCCTGTTGTTCTACGCCGTGTCGTTCTACGCCCTGCGCGAGTTTCTTACGCTCACCCCGACCCGGCGCAGCGACTACCCGGCCCTGGTGGCCGCGTTCTACCTGGCCCTGCCGCTGCAATACCTGCTGATCTACGCCGACTGGTATGGGCTGTTCTCGATCTTCATCCCGGTGTACGTGTTCCTGCTGCTACCGATCCTCGCCTCCTTGGGCGGCGACAGTACGCACTTCCTGGAACGTGCGTCGAAGGTGCAATGGGGGTTGATGATCGCCGTGTTCTGCGTGTCCTTCGTCCCAGCGCTGCTGACCTTGGACATACCGGGCTACGAAGGCCGTAACCTGCTGCTGATCGCCTACCTGGTGATCGTGGTGCAACTGTCGGACGTGCTGCAGTACGTGTGCGGCAAGCTGTTCGGCAAACACAAGATCGCGCCCAACCTGTCGCCGTCGAAAACGGTGGAAGGGTTTGTCGGCGGGATCCTGTTGTCGTCGCTGATCGGCGCAGCGCTGTGGTGGACCACACCGTTCAATCCCTGGCAGTCATTCTTGATCGCGCTGCTGATCAACTTGCTGGGGTTTGCCGGTGGGATCGTGATGTCAGCGATCAAGCGCGACCGCGGCGTGAAAGACTGGGGGCATATGATCGAAGGGCACGGCGGGATGCTGGATCGGCTGGATTCGGTGTGCTTTGCGGCGCCGATTTTCTTCCACCTCGTACGCTACTGGTGGACCTGACCCACCCCTTTCTCCAACCCAATGCCCCATGTAGGAGCGAGCTTGCTCGCGAAAAACTCACAGGCACCGCGTTTATTCAGAAAGCACGCGTTATCGTTGACGTTTTTCGCGAGCAAGCTCGCTCCTACAGCTCTTTAAGCAGTGATCTCGACATAGCTGGACTCCCCGCCTCCTGTCGCACCCGATAGCCAGCCCCAAACGAAACTCAGCGTGGTGCGCCCGGCGTGATCCACACCAACCGTGCCTCGTGACCACCCCGCCAGCAGTTCACCTTCCAGGGTTACGCACTGATATAGCAGCTCGATGGTCTCTGCACCGGTCACCCGTCCGACCTGCGTGCCCACGCGAATTCGGCCACCTTGGTAAGTGCTCGAAATCACCCCGTCTTCGACCTGGTAATGAAACACGGTGCCGGTACCGGACAACCCTTGGGCGTTGTTGGCGACCACGAACCGGCGATTGTGCAAACGTGCGTGGACGGTAGCAGGAGGGTTTTGCATCAATACGCATCCTTGAATTGAGCGAATTCAAAACACAAAAAAGGGGCTGTTGAAAACAGCCCCTTTTGGGTACGTCAGTAAGGCTTACTCCACCGTCACCGACTTCGCCAGGTTACGCGGCTGGTCCACGTCGGTGCCTTTGAGCACGGCAACGTAGTACGACAGCAGCTGCAGCGGGATGGTGTAGAGGATCGGCGACAGGGTGTCGTGGATGTGCGGCATGTTGATGACGTGGGTGCCTTCACCGTTGGTCATGCCGGCCTTTTCATCAGCGAAGACGATCAGTTGGCCGCCACG